>NZ_CP019038.1:0-4800000 GCF_001941825.1 Massilia putida | reverse complement strand
ATTCTTCTACATGGTTTGTACGAAATTTTAAGATGGACCGAACGATACTGTCGAGCCGATACTGCGGGCTCGATCAAGGAATACAACATGAACAATACAATCCTCCGGCTGGTGCCCGGCCTCGTTCTCGGTGCCGCCGTCACTGGCGCCGCCGTGGTATTGGAACGCGGAGAGATCGCACTGTTCGGCCGCGCATGGCTTGAAAGCCTCGTGCTGGCCATCCTGCTGGGAAGCCTCGTGCGCACCGTCGTCCCGGTGCCCGCCGCGTGCGACGCCGGCGTGCGGTTTGCGGCCAAGGCCGTCCTCGAACTGGCGGTAATGCTGCTGGGCGCGTCCGTCAGCGCCGCCGCGATCGTCGCGCACGGCTTGCCGCTGCTGGGCGGGATCGCGCTCGCGGTGGTCCTCGCGATCGTCTTCAGTTATGCCGTCGGGAGGCTGCTGCGGCTGCCCCACGAGATGGCCGTGCTGGTCGCGTGCGGGAATTCGATCTGCGGGAACTCGGCCATCGCCGCCGTCGCGCCGGTCATCGATGCCGACGGCAAGGATGTCGCATCATCGATCGCCTTCACCGCGGTGCTGAGTGTCGTCGTCGTGCTTGTGCTGCCGCTGCTCGATCGCGTGTTCGCGTTGACGCCTCTCCAATACGGCATCTTCACCGGCATGACGGTGTATGCCGTGCCACAGGTGCTGGCCGCGGCGGCGCCGGTATCGCAGGCGAGCCTGCACATCGGCACGCTCGTCAAGCTGGTGCGGGTGCTGATGCTCGGCCCCGTCGTGCTCGGGTTATCGGTGTTCCGACGCGACGGAGGCCGGCGTCGAGCGCTGCCTATCGCGCAGCTCGTCCCCTGGTTCATCGTCGGCTTTCTCGTCCTGATGACGCTGCGGTCCGCCGGCGCGTTACCGGCCGCGGTGCTCGAACCTGCGCACGCGGCCTCCGGATGGTTGACCAGCATGTCGATGGCGGCGCTGGGTCTCGGGGTCGACGCGCGCGCCGTCGTGCGGGCCGGCGGCAAAGTGACAGCGACCGTCGTCGTATCGCTGATCGGGCTGGGACTGATCAGCTGGGGGCTGATCGCGCTGCTGGGGATACGTTGATACACTGGCCTCCTTTTATCCATCACAAGGAGCGTCCATGCAGCAATCCATCGTCCACATCGCACTTGTCGTGCGTGACTACGACGAAGCGATCGGCTTCTACGTCGGCAAACTCGGTTTCGAATTATTGGACGATACGTACCAGCCGGCGCAGGACAAGCGCTGGGTCGTCGTCGCGCCGCCAGGCGGGACCGGCACCACGCTCCTGCTGGCCAAGGCATCGAAGCCGGAACAACAACCGTTCATCGGCAACCAGGCCGGCGGCCGCGTATTCCTGTTCTTGAACACGGACGATTTCTGGCGCGATTACGAGCGTTTGCGCAGCAACGGCGTGACGTTCGTGCGCGATCCGAAAGAGGAAGAGTACGGTACGGTGGCCGTGTTCGAGGACCTGTACGGGAATTTGTGGGATCTGCTGCAGTTGCGGGCGGGGCATCCGACTGCGCAGCGCGCGGGGATGTAGAAAGCAAAAAGCCCGCTCAGACTGAACTGGGCGGGCTTCTGCGGAATAACTAGCCTGACGATAACCTACTTTCACACTGGTTGCAGCACTATCATCGGCGCAAAGTCGTTTCACGGTCCTGTTCGGGATGGGAAGGGGTGGTACCGACTTGCTATGGTCATCAGGCATAACTTGTACGAGCGCCGCAGCTTGAATGCATGCGTCACTCTGAATCTGGAAGAAGTGGTTTTAATCTGTTGTGTCAACAAACAGCCGAACCCTTGTATTGGCAATGACTGCCAAGGTTATAGGGACAAGCCGTACGGGCAATTAGTATCGGTTAGCTTAATGCATTACTGCACTTCCACACCCGACCTATCAACGTCCTGGTCTCGAACGACCCTTCAAGGAGCTCAAGGCTCCGGGAAATCTCATCTCAAGGCGAGTTTCCCGCTTAGATGCTTTCAGCGGTTATCTCTTCCGAACTTAGCTACCCGGCAATGCCACTGGCGTGACAACCGGTACACCAGAGGTTCGTCCACTCCGGTCCTCTCGTACTAGGAGCAGCCCCCTTCAAATTTCCAACGCCCACGGCAGATAGGGACCAAACTGTCTCACGACGTTTTAAACCCAGCTCACGTACCACTTTAAATGGCGAACAGCCATACCCTTGGGACCGGCTACAGCCCCAGGATGTGATGAGCCGACATCGAGGTGCCAAACTCCCCCGTCGATATGAACTCTTGGGAGGAATCAGCCTGTTATCCCCAGAGTACCTTTTATCCGTTGAGCGATGGCCCTTCCATACAGAACCACCGGATCACTATGTCCTACTTTCGTACCTGCTCGACTTGTCGGTCTCGCAGTTAAGCACGCTTATGCCATTGCACTATTAGCACGATGTCCGACCGTACCTAGCGTACCTTCGAACTCCTCCGTTACACTTTAGGAGGAGACCGCCCCAGTCAAACTGCCTACCATGCACTGTCCCCGACCCGGATCACGGGCCAAGGTTAGAACCTCAAACGAACCAGGGTGGTATTTCAAGGTTGGCTCCACGAGAACTGGCGTCCCCGCTTCAAAGCCTCCCACCTATCCTACACAGATTGGTTCAAAGTCCAATGCAAAGCTACAGTAAAGGTTCATGGGGTCTTTCCGTCTAGCCGCGGGTAGATTGCATCATCACAAACATTTCAACTTCGCTGAGTCTCGGGAGGAGACAGTGTGGCCATCGTTACGCCATTCGTGCAGGTCGGAACTTACCCGACAAGGAATTTCGCTACCTTAGGACCGTTATAGTTACGGCCGCCGTTTACTGGGACTTCAATCAAGAGCTTGCACCCCATCATTTAATCTTCCAGCACCGGGCAGGCGTCACACCCTATACGTCCACTTTCGTGTTTGCAGAGTGCTGTGTTTTTATTAAACAGTCGCAGCCACCAGTTTATTGCAACCCTTTCACCCTCATGGAGTAAACCATTCAAGCTACCGGGGCGTACCTTATCCCGAAGTTACGGTACCAATTTGCCGAGTTCCTTCTCCCGAGTTCTCTCAAGCGCCTTAGAATACTCATCTCGCCCACCTGTGTCGGTTTGCGGTACGGTCTCGTATGACTGAAGCTTAGAGGCTTTTCTTGGAACCACTTCCGATTGCTTCGTGTCACAAGGACACCCGTCTCGACCCCTTGAATTACGCGCCCGGATTTGCCTAAGCGCCTTCTATGAGTCAAAAACCAGCTATTCCAACAGCTGGACAACCTTCCGCGATCCGTCCCCCCATCGCATCATACGACGGTGCAGGAATATTAACCTGCTTCCCATCAGCTACGCATCTCTGCCTCGCCTTAGGGGCCGACTCACCCTGCTCCGATGAACGTTGAACAGGAAACCTTGGGCTTTCGGCGAGAGGGCTTTTCACCCTCTTTATCGCTACTCATGTCAGCATTCGCACTTCCGATACCTCCAGCATCCTTTACAAGACACCTTCTCAGGCTTACGGAACGCTCTCCTACCATATGCGCAAGCGCATATCCGCAGCTTCGGTGACTGGCTTAGCCCCGTTACATCTTCCGCGCAGGACGACTCGATCAGTGAGCTATTACGCTTTCTTTAAATGATGGCTGCTTCTAAGCCAACATCCTGACTGTTTTAGCCTTCCCACTTCGTTTTCCACTTAGCCAATCTTTGGGACCTTAGCTGGCGGTCTGGGTTGTTTCCCTCTTGACGCCGGACGTTAGCACCCGACGTCTGTCTCCCAAGCTCGCACTCATCGGTATTCGGAGTTTGCAATGGTTTGGTAAGTCGCAATGACCCCCTAGCCATAACAGTGCTCTACCCCCGATGGTGATACTTGAGGCACTACCTAAATAGTTTTCGGAGAGAACCAGCTATTTCCAGGTTTGTTTAGCCTTTCACCCCTACCCACAGCTCATCCCCTAATTTTTCAACATTAGTGGGTTCGGACCTCCAGGGCGTGTTACCGCACCTTCATCCTGGCCATGGGTAGATCACCTGGTTTCGGGTCTACACCCAGCGACTGTCGCCCTGTTCGGACTCGATTTCTCTACGGCTCCCCTATTCGGTTAACCTCGCCACTGAATGTAAGTCGCTGACCCATTATACAAAAGGTACGCCGTCACCCCACGAAGAGGCTCCGACTGTTTGTATGCACACGGTTTCAGGATCTATTTCACTCCCCTCCCGGGGTTCTTTTCGCCTTTCCCTCACGGTACTGGTTCACTATCGGTCGATTACGAGTATTTAGCCTTGGAGGATGGTCCCCCCATCTTCAGACAGGATTTCTCGTGTCCCGCCCTACTTGTCGTACGCTTAGTACCACCGTTCGGATTTCGTGTACGGGGCTATCACCCGCTATGGCGTCTGTTTCCAAAGACTTCCACTATCCGATCGACTATCACGTACAAGGCTCATCCCATTTCGCTCGCCACTACTTTGGGAATCTCGGTTGATTTCTTTTCCTGCAGCTACTTAGATGTTTCAGTTCGCCGCGTTCGCTTCGCATACCTATGTATTCAGTATGCGATGACCTAAAAGGCCGGGTTTCCCCATTCGGAAATCTGCGGATCAAAGTGTGTTTGCTCACTCCCCGCAGCTTATCGCAAGCTACTACGTCCTTCATCGCCTGTAATCGCCAAGGCATCCACCATGTGCACTTATTCGCTTGTCCCTATAACGTTGGCCCCTGCATGAGTGTCAGGGAACGTCATATCGACAAGGATTCAGCTTACTTTGTTTGTTGATACATACAGATTACTACCCTAAGTGTTCGATACATTTTTCAACGTATTGAACGCTTAAAGAAAACTTTACTTCTTCCAGATTGTTAAAGAACGAGAACTACACTTATCGAAACTCAGTGTTGCCAAGCTTGAATAAATGCAGTGAACAGAGAGTGGTGGAGGATGACGGGATCGAACCGACGACCCCCTGCTTGCAAAGCAGGTGCTCTCCCAGCTGAGCTAATCCCCCAGAATCATCACAAAAAAGTACACATCTACTTTTTTGTGGATCGAGGTAAAAATCCCTGGCAGAGCCAGATGATTTTTACAGACTAAACCCGACGATGATAACCATGGTGGGTCTGGTTGGATTCGAACCAACGACCCCCGCGTTATCAACACGGTGCTCTAACCGACTGAGCTACAGACCCGAACTGTTCTCGTTTAACTTTATTAACAGCCGATAAGCGTAGGCGCTTGATGACCGAGCTTGCGCTCGTGGTGCCACTCTAGAAAGGAGGTGATCCAGCCGCACCTTCCGATACGGCTACCTTGTTACGACTTCACCCCAGTCACGAATCCTACCGTGGTAAGCGCCCTCCTTGCGGTTAAGCTACCTACTTCTGGTAAAACCCGCTCCCATGGTGTGACGGGCGGTGTGTACAAGACCCGGGAACGTATTCACCGCGGCATGCTGATCCGCGATTACTAGCGATTCCAACTTCACGCAGTCGAGTTGCAGACTGCGATCCGGACTACGATACACTTTCTGGGATTAGCTCCCCCTCGCGGGTTGGCGGCCCTCTGTATGTACCATTGTATGACGTGTGAAGCCCTACCCATAAGGGCCATGAGGACTTGACGTCATCCCCACCTTCCTCCGGTTTGTCACCGGCAGTCTCATTAGAGTGCCCTTTCGTAGCAACTAATGACAAGGGTTGCGCTCGTTGCGGGACTTAACCCAACATCTCACGACACGAGCTGACGACAGCCATGCAGCACCTGTGTTCAGGCTCCCTTTCGGGCACCCCTCAATCTCTCGAGGGTTCCTGACATGTCAAGGGTAGGTAAGGTTTTTCGCGTTGCATCGAATTAATCCACATCATCCACCGCTTGTGCGGGTCCCCGTCAATTCCTTTGAGTTTTAATCTTGCGACCGTACTCCCCAGGCGGTCTACTTCACGCGTTAGCTGCGTTACCAAGTCAATTAAGACCCGACAACTAGTAGACATCGTTTAGGGCGTGGACTACCAGGGTATCTAATCCTGTTTGCTCCCCACGCTTTCGTGCATGAGCGTCAGTCTTGACCCAGGGGGCTGCCTTCGCCATCGGTGTTCCTCCACATCTCTACGCATTTCACTGCTACACGTGGAATTCTACCCCCCTCTGCCAGACTCCAGCCTTGCAGTCTCCAACGCAATTCCCAGGTTAAGCCCGGGGATTTCACGTCAGACTTACAAAACCGCCTGCGCACGCTTTACGCCCAGTAATTCCGATTAACGCTTGCACCCTACGTATTACCGCGGCTGCTGGCACGTAGTTAGCCGGTGCTTATTCTTCAGGTACCGTCATTAGAGTCGGATATTAGCCGACCCCGTTTCTTCCCTGACAAAAGAGCTTTACAACCCGAAGGCCTTCTTCACTCACGCGGCATTGCTGGATCAGGCTTGCGCCCATTGTCCAAAATTCCCCACTGCTGCCTCCCGTAGGAGTCTGGGCCGTGTCTCAGTCCCAGTGTGGCTGGTCGTCCTCTCAGACCAGCTACTGATCGTCGCCTTGGTGAGCCTTTACCTCACCAACTAGCTAATCAGATATCGGCCGCTCCAGGAGCATGAGGTCCGAAGATCCCCCACTTTCATCCGTAGATCGTATGCGGTATTAGCGTAACTTTCGCTACGTTATCCCCCACTCTTGGGTACGTTCCGATATATTACTCACCCGTTCGCCACTCGCCGCCAGGTTGCCCCGCGCTGCCGTTCGACTTGCATGTGTAAAGCATGCCGCCAGCGTTCAATCTGAGCCAGGATCAAACTCTTCAGTTTAATCTCTGTTTTGACACTTTCGTGTCATGTCGCTCACTCAAAATACTGACCGTTACTCATTGCTGAGCAACGTATTTCTTTTGCGTGAACATTTGATAATTTAAGTATTCAATATCGCCGAAGCGATACTGGCACCTCATCAAACGCCCACACTTATCGACTGTTGATTGTTAAAGAACTTCGTGTTCGGTACTGCCTTGCTGCGCTTGCGAATCGTTTTGTTCGTCAGCAGCAGAGGAATGAGATTATGCAGTGTTTCGCTTAACTCGTCAACCCCTCGTTTTTCTGCAACACACTCGATGTAATCGATCTGACAAGCTTAACTAGTTGATTCAGTTAAACTTTTTGTGCGCCGCAGAAGCAGGACGCGAACTATAGCAAACCCGCCCCCACCTGCGCAAGACCCGTTTCGCATGCCCGAAAAGCTGGCATCCAGCTTGCTTACTCTATGTTGCATATAACAAAGGCCCTGGAAAACGGAACATATTTACGGCGTTGATTGTTCCATTCTGGTACAGGTGCTACATTTGTGAACAGTCGATTCCCAGCACAGAGCCGCGGTCCAGGGCCAAACAGGAGACATGGAATGACTTATCAACACGCAGCAGGCCTGCTCGTCCCCGGCGACGACCTGGCCTCGATGATCGCCATCTCGCACCGCCGCTCGGAAGAATTCGGCTTGTGTCCCGATTCGCGCCCCGATTTCAATCCTATGTCCGGCGCCGACCTGTCGCACCTGGTCGAACAGAATCGCCTCCTGTACAGCCATGCGGTGCCCGCGATGGAAACGCTGTACCAGCAGATCGCCAACACGCACAATATGGTGCTGCTGACGGACGCCCAAGGCGTGATCGTGCATTCGCTGGGCGATGCCGACTTCCTGGAAAAGGCCAACCGCGTCGCGCTGACACCCGGCGTGGCCTGGTCCGAAGAAAGCAAGGGCACGAACGCGATCGGCACCGCGATCGCCGAACGGGCCCCGACGACGGTCCACGCCGACCAGCACTTCCTCTCCGCGAACCACTTCCTCACCTGCTCCGCGGCGCCGATCACGGACCACCGCGGCAACGTGGTCGGCGTCCTGGACGTCAGCGGCGACCGCCGCAGCTTCCACAAGCACACGATGGCCCTCGTGCGCATGTCGGCGCTGATGATCGAGAACCAGATGTTCACGGCGACGTTCGAAAACGCGATCACGCTGCACTTCCACACCCGGCCGGAGTTCATCGGCACGCTGATGGAAGGGATCGCGTCGTTCAGTCCGGGCGGCCGCTTCCTCGCCGCCAACCGCAACGGCCTGTTCCAGCTCGGCCTTTCGTATCCCGCGCTGCAGGCCCATACGTTCAGTTCCCTGTTCGGCCTTCCCGTCTCCGCGCTGTATGACCACTACCGCACGGCGGCGCCCGGCCTGCTCGACCTGTGCATGCACAACGGCGTGCGCGTGCGCGGCCGCGCGGAGCTGCGCCTGACGAACGGCGTGCACGTGCTGACCGGCGCGTTCGACGATGCCTCGCAGGCCGCCGCCCTCCCCCAGCCGCCGGCGAAGGCCGCGACGCGGCGCCTGTCCGGCCTGCGCTACCTGAACACGGGCGACCCGCAACTGGAACAGGTCATCGACAAGGTCAACCGCGTGCTCGGACGCGACGTGCCGATCCTGATCATGGGCGAAACCGGCACCGGCAAGGAGCTGCTGGCCCAGGCCATCCACAACGATTCGCCGCGCGCGCAAGGGCCGTTCGTCGCGGTCAACTGCGCGTCGATCCCGGAAACGCTGATCGAATCGGAACTGTTCGGCTACGAGGACGGCGCATTTACCGGCGCGCGCAAGAAGGGCGCCGTCGGCCGGATCCTGCAGGCGAACGGCGGCACGCTGTTCCTCGACGAGATCGGCGACATGCCCTACTCCCTGCAGGCGCGCCTGCTGCGCGTGCTGCAGGAGCGGATGGTCACGCCGCTCGGCAGCGGCAAGTCGATTCCCGTGAACGTGGAACTGATCTGCGCGACGAACCACAACCTGCGCCAGCGCATCGCCGAAGGCCTGTTCCGCGAAGACCTGTATTACCGGCTGAACGGCCTCGTCGTCAAACTGCCGCCGCTGCGCGAGCGCACGGACCTCGAGACGGTCGTGAAGAAGATCCTCTCCGCAGAAACCGAAACCGGCGGCACCCATACGATCTCGGACGAAGTGCTGCGGCTGTTCAGGCGCCACAAATGGCCCGGCAACTTCCGCCAGCTGACCAATCTGTTGCGCACGGCGGCGATCATGGCGGGCGATGAAGAGGAAATCGGCCTGCGCCACATGCCCGACGACTTCCTCGACGACGTCGCCGAGGCACCGGCGAATGCGCCCGTCGCCCAGCAGATGATCGCGACCGGCGCCAACCTCGAAGAGATGGAACTGGCCGCGATCCTCAAGTCCCTGGAAGCGAACGGCGGCAACGTGTCGGCCACGGCACGCGCGCTGGGTGTCTCGCGCAACACCATTTATCGCAAGCTGCCGCATTTGAAAACCTCTCCTTAAGCCGCCGGGAAACCGGACGACTT
Organism: Massilia putida; assembly: GCF_001941825.1. Lineage (NCBI taxonomy): Bacteria > Pseudomonadati > Pseudomonadota > Betaproteobacteria > Burkholderiales > Oxalobacteraceae > Massilia > Massilia putida. The sequence goes on along the minus strand of NZ_CP019038.1, from coordinate 4,790,639 downwards.
CCAGCGCGCGCCATCCTTGCCGATCGTGAGCAGGTCCACGCCCGGCAAGTGCGCCGCCAGCGCATGCGCGCGCCGGGCGCCCATCACCATGAACGCGGTCGACAACCCGTCCGCTTCCAGCCCGGTGGGCGCGACCACCGTGACGCTCGCCAGCTCTGTCGGCGAATCGCCGCGGGCCGGATCGAAGATGTGGTGATAGCGCAGGTCGGACGTGAACGCCGAGGCATAATCGCCGGACGTGGCGACGCAGCGTCCGTCCAGCACGACGCCCGCGGCCATCGCATCCTCCCGGCGAGGATCGCGGATCCCCAGATGCCAGGGCCGCCCGTCCGAGCGCCCGAGCGCACCATATTCTCCGGTATCGACCAGCGCATGGCGGATGCCGTGCCGGCGCAGCGCCGCAAGCGCGAGGTCGGTCGCATAGCCCTGCGCCAGGCCGTTCAGCGTGATCGCCATACCCGGCCGCGCCAGCACGACGCGATCAAGCCCCGCCTGCACCTGCGTCCAGCCGACGAGATTCCGCGCGCGCATGCGTTCAAGCTCTGGCGGCACGCCGTGCGCCGCATCGAAGGCGCACCACAGTGGCTGCACCGTGATGTCGAACGCACCCTGCGTCAGGCGCGACAGCGTGCGCGCATGCTCCAGCACCGTCAACAGATGCGGATCGGGGCCGTGCAGCACCTTGTCGCGGTTCAGCCGGAACACCTGGCTGGGCGGCTGGTGGAGGCTCATGAGTGCATCGACACGGCGCGCCTCGCCCAGCGCGGCGGCGATGGCTTGCTGCGCGGCTTCCGGGTCCGCATGGCGCACGGCGATGCTGATCGTCGTGCCGAACGCCAGCGCGGCGCCGCTGTGCAGCGGCAGCCGGTCGGCTTCGGCAGCGTCGACGACGGCGGTGCCGGCCATGCCGCCCAGCGTGGCGGCGATAAAGGTCCTTCTGTGCATCATGCTCTCCTGTCGATGGACACGATCGGAATCGACCGCTCCCGCTTGCGTTCCAGTATCCGCGGCGCGCATTGCGCGTCGCTTGCGTGGATAACGACACATTCCATACATTGAAAACACTCCTCGTAGTCGACCGCGCCGCTTGGGGCGATCGCGTTGTAGCCGCAGCGGTGGCGACAGGTCTGGCACGGCGTGCCGCATTCGGCGCGGCGCGGGATCCAGTCGAACAGGCGCACGCGGCCCAGCAGCGCCAGCGCCGCACCGAGCGGACAGAGATATCGGCAGAACCCCTTGTTGACGACCATGGCGAGCAGCAGCAAGCCGGCGGCATACGCGACGAACGGCCATGCGCGCACAAAATTCAGGGTGAGCGCCGTCTTGAACGGTTCCAGCTCGACGAGCTTGTCCGCCTGCGCCGGCGCCCACACGGCCGCCAGCAGGATCGCCGCCAGCACCGCGTACTTCACGCGCTTGAGGCGCACGTCGAGCGCACGCCGCACGGCCAGCTGCGGCAGCCTAAACGCCTGTCCGGCGAGGCCCGCGAGTTCCTGCAACGCGCCGAAAGGACACAACCAGCCGCAGAACGTGCCGCGTCCCCAGATGAACAGCGAGACGAGCACGAACGCCCACAGCGCCACCGTCATCGGATCGAACAGCAAGTAATCCAGGCCGCGTCCCGCGCGCAGCGCCTGCACGATGCCGGTGAGGTTGACGATGGAAAGCTGGGCCTGGGCCGCGTAGCCGATGAACCCGACGACGAACAGCAGCCACGCGCGGCGCAGCCAGGCAAAGCGGCGCGCACGCGCCACGAGCCGGCGCTGCTGCCACAGCGCGACGCCGAGCAGCGCCAGCGCGGCGACGAGCACGAGCAACTGCCCGCGGCGCGCCTTCCAGCCGGCCTGCCACGCCGGGGCGCCCCCGCTAGGCGCCATGTAGTACGCGGCCGGAAGACGATAGTCGAACGCGATCTCCCGCGTGATGCGCTCGGGGTAGACGATGCCCTTGCTGCGCGTGACCGGCAGCGCGAAGTCGAGCGTACGCGCCGGGTCCAGCCCCGCCTGGGCGATCACGCGCAACAGCAGCACCTCGTCCACCGGCAAGTGCACATCGTGCGCCAGCCGCGGCTCGAGATCGAGGTCGCGCATCTCGAGCGGCAAGTGGTCCTGGCGCAGCACGATGCCGCGCGGGACGCTGCCGCGCACGAAGTCCGCGCCCGTGATCGTGTGCGGACCGGCCGTCATCACGAGCAGCGCGTGGTCGCCCGGTTCCAGCCGTTCCTGCAGCCGGTTCCACGTGCGCGGCGCCAGCAGGTTGCGGCCGACCGCGGGCACGGAGGCCCAGGCCACCCAGACGTCGACATAGACATCATCGGGATGCGCGAGCGCCGGCGCATCCAGTCCGGCGCCGGCACTGCCCGCGAACAGGCGCTCGACGTCGCGGTTGGACATCCGCACATGGCGCACGAGGCCCGCATCCACCAGTGCCGGCAGCGACATCGATTCGACCACGTCATTGCGGATGCGTCCGATGCGGCCCGGGTCGCGTCCCTGCGCAAACCCGAGCTTGGCGCGTGCCACCTTCAGCGCGGCCGACAGGATGCTCTGGTTAATGATGCGTACCGACGCCGTCGCCTTCGAGACGCCGTCCAGTTGCCCCGGCCCGCCGACCGTGATCCCCCGCCCCAGCGACCGGCCGCGATACTGGTTCAGGAACTCGCGCAGCGGCGCCTCGCCCAACCCTTCCAGGAACACCGGCTCGTGCTGCGACAGCACGGCGACGTCGAGGAAGGTGCCTTTCGGGTCGATCACGACGAGCAGGTTCGGCGGCACGCCGGCGAAGCCCGGCACCGGCGCCAGGTCGGCCGATTCGAACGCATAGCCGACCAGCTCCGTCACCGTGCCGTTCTGCTTGAACAGCGGCCAGGCGGGAACGTCGCTCGCTTTTACGCCGACAGTGAGCGGCGCGGGGAAGCGTCGCGCCAACTCCGCCTGCGTCAGCGTGCCGGCGTGCGCGGACACGCAAGCCAGTATCCAGCAGCAGATCAACAGGCGGAGCAGGCGCATGGCCGTCGTCAGAAGAAGATGATGCCGCCGACGGAACCGCCGTTCATGCGCGCGGTCGCGCCACCGAAGGCTTTCGAGCGCGTCTGCCCGACTTCCGCCACCAGCGTGACCGCGCTGTTCAGCGCATAGTAGGCGCCGGCCGTGAGGTTGGCATTCGACTTCAGGCCGGCCGTGCCGGCAGTGTTGTCGTCATTGGCGCTGCGGCCCCAGGACAGGCCCAGCTTGAGCGCATCGGTCGTCTTGAACGTGCCCTGCACGAGGAAGTTTTTCGAACGGACGTCGCCCTGATCGGCGTCGGACAGGATGCCCAGCGCGCGCCCCGTTTGCGCGTTGATCAGCAGGCCCGCGGCGCCCAGCTGGTACGACGCGCCGGCTTCGAAGCCGTTCATCGTGAGGTCGCCGGCGCCTGCCGTCTGCGACTCGAAGCGCTGGGTCTTGGCGCCGAGCCAGGCCTTGAAGCCGTCCTGTTCGAAGGAGAGGCGCGCCTGCACCTGGGGGCTCGACCGGGTCGAATAGCGCGGACCGGCGATCACGGGCGTGTCGGACACGGGACTCATCACGCCGAAGTCGAAGCCGATGCCCGCGTCGTTCTTGGGCGCGCTGTAGACGATCTGGCCATACGTGCCCAGGTAGCTGTAGCCGGCGCCGATGTGGCCGAGCGTGACGCGGCCGCGCTGCGTGGCTTGCACCGGTGCGCCGGCGCCGACCAGCGTCATGTCTTTCAAGATCGCATTGGCGCCGAAGATGCCGTAGTCGCGGCCCAGCTTGAACGTGCCGAGGTCCCCACGGCCGAACGTGAAAAACGCCTGGCGCACGTCGACCGTGCTGTTCTGCGCGATGGCGCTGTCCGTCGCCGTGGCCGCGTAGATGCCGATCTTGGCCGTGACCTCAATGCCGCCCTGCGTCGACGACACGGACGTCACGAGGCCGCTGGGCAGCAGGCCGTTGCCGATGGTGGTGCGGTGATCCTCGCCGCCGCAGCCGAGCGCTCGGCCGCCCAGCGCCAGCCCGCCGACGGCGTCACCGCTGCACGAGACGCCCGTGTAATAGGCGTTGACGATGCCGCCGACGTTGACCGTCCAGTCGCCGGCCTTCAGGTCGACGGCGGAGGCCTGCGTGCAGGCGCCGATCGAGGCCAGGACGGCCATTGCGTGAACCTTCTTCATTTGTCTCCTCGCTTTCTAGTTTGTAGTGGGATACATCGTTGAGATGTACCCGACAGTGATGGCAAGTTGCGTGCCCGGTCGTTTTACAGGGGAGGACGAAGAGAAGAAGCCATTTTTCTGTGACGAATCGGATCAGGTGTTGCAGTTTTGATCGCCCGTACACAAAAACCGAATAAACGATATAAATAAAAAAAACCGCGGCCGAAGCCGCGGCAAAACAGGGTCTTGACGCCGGCCGCCGCCGCAGCCGATGCATAACCCTCCCTGACCACTCACACGTTAGGCTTCAGATCTTCGAGGCGAGCTTGAATACCCAGACGGAGCCGCCCTGCTCGAGGAAGTTGACCTTCTTCGCGACCTCGCCGCCCCACAGCGGCACGGCACCGCCCCAGCCCGACACGACGGCCACGTATTGCGTGCCGCCGTCTTCCCACGTCACCGGCGGCGCGACGACGCCGGAACCCGTCTGGAACTTCCACAACTCCTTGCCGGATTTGGCGTCGACGGCCTTGAGGAAGCCTTCCGGCGTGCCGTAGAAGACGAGGCCACCGGCCGTCGTCATCACGCCGCCCCACAGCGGTGCCGTGTTCTTGTCTTCCCAAACGATCTTGCCGGTCTTCGGATCGATCGCGCGCAGCGCGCCGATGTAGTCGTCGTTCAGCGGCTTGATGGTGAAGCCCGCGCCGAGATAGGCGCCGCCCTTCTTGTACGAGATCGGCTCGTTCCAGATTTCCATGCCCCACTCGTTGGCCGGCACGTAGAACAAGCCGGTCTGCGGACTGTACGCCATCGGCATCTGGTTTTTCGCGCCCAGGAAGGCCGGGGCCGCGAAGACGGTCGAACCCTTCTTGCCGTCGCCCTTGGTCGGATCGCTCGGGCGGTTGGCCGCGATGAAGTTCGGACGCCCCGTTTTCAGATCGATGCCGCTCGCCCACGTGATCTTGCGGACGAACGGGAACGCGTTCTGCAGCTGACCGGTCTTCGCGTCGATCACGTAGAAGAAGCCGTTGCGGTCGGCCTTGCCGCCGTAGCGCTTGCCGTTCATGTCGAACGTGACAAATTCGTTGGCGCCGTCGAAGTCCCAGGAATCGTTCGGCGTGTTCTGGTAGGCCCATTTGATCTGGCCCGTTTCCGGATCCAGCGCGACGGTCGACGACGAATACAGGTTGTCGCCCGGACGCAGGTGGCTGTTCCACGGCGCAGGGTTGCCGGTGCCGAAGTACGCGAGGCCCGTGGCCGGGTCGTACGTGCCGCCCATCCACGTCGACGCGCCGCCCGTCTTCCACAACTCGCCCGGCCAGCTCTTGTTGACGGTGCCGGTGATGCCGGCATCAAACGCCTTGCCGTCCTTGTCGTAGCGGTACCCCATGTGGCCTTCGACGGTGGGACGCGTCCACAACAAGTCGCCCGTCAGCGGATTGCGGCCTTCCACCCGGCCCACGATGCCGAACTCGCCGCCCGACACGCCCGTGATCAGCACGCCCTTCGCGATCAGGGGCGCGGCCGTGATCGAGTAGCCGGCCGCATAATCGTCGACCTTTTCCTTCCACGCGATCTTGCCGGTGTTCTGGTCGAGGGCGACCAGCTGCGCATCCAGCGTGCCGAAGATGACCAGGTTGCCGTACACGGCAGCGCCGCGGTTGACGACGTCGCAGCACGGCATGATCGCTTCCGGCAGGCGGTGCTCGTACTTCCACAGCTTGTTGCCCGTCTTGAGGTCGATGGCGAAGATGCGCGAGTACGACGCGGTGACGAACATCTTGCCGTTGGCGATGATGGGCTGCGATTCCTGGCCGCGCTGCTTTTCGCCGCCGAACGAGAACGACCACGCGGGCACGAGCTGGCCAACGGTCTTCGTGTTGATCTGGGTGAGCGTCGAATAGCGCTGGCCCTGCGAGCCCATGCCGAAGGACAGCACGTTCTTCGTGTCCTTCGATGCATTCTCGAGCATCGCGTTGGTGATGTCGGCCGCCTGGGCGAGAAACGCCAGGGGAGCGAGTCCTGCGAGCAGGACGGTCATTGTCTTTTTCATGCTTGTCTCCTTGTTGTCGTTGTACGTCTACGGTCCGGGCGCCCGCATGCGCAACTGGCTGCATTCCTCGTCCGTGAACAGGCGCGAGCGCGTGAGGAAGCGCCGCCCCGTTCCGTTATCGAGCGAGAACATGCCGCCGTTGCCGTCCACCACATCGATGATCAACTGGGTGTGCTCCCAGTATCCGAACTGCTCCAGCCCGATGTAGAACGGGGCGCCGTCCAGGTTGCCCAGGTAGACGTCGGTGTCGGAGAGGTCGAACTCCCCGGCGGCGTAGCACATCGGCGTACTGCCGTCGCAGCAGCCGCCGGACTGAAAAAACATCAGCGGCCCGTGGCGCTGCCGCAATTCGCCGATGAAGGTCAGCGCCGCGGGGGTCGCGGTCACGCGTTCGATATTGGGTGTCATGGCGTCCTTCGATTCGCATTTTTCAAGCCTTGCCCCGCGGCTTGGCGCGGGGCGATGCTGCATCAGAAGAAGCCCAGCGCTTTCTGGCTGTAGCTCACCAGCAGATTCTTGGTCTGCTGATAGTGGTCGAGCATCATCTTGTGATTCTCGCGGCCGATGCCCGATTGCTTGTAGCCGCCGAACGCGGCGTGGGCCGGGTACAGGTGGTAGCAGTTGGTCCACACGCGGCCCGCCTGGATCGCGCGGCCGACGCGGAAGGCGCGGCTGCCGTCGCGCGTCCACAGGCCGGCGCCGAGACCGTACAGCGTATCGTTGGCGATGCGCAGCGCGTCCGCTTCGTCCTTGAACGTCGTCACCGACACGACCGGGCCAAAGATCTCTTCCTGGAAGATGCGCATGCTGTTGTCACCCTTGAACACGGTCGGACGCACGTAGTAACCGCCGGCCAGGTCGCCGTCGTGCGTCGCCTGCTCGCCGCCGGCCAACACCTGCGCGCCTTCCTGGCGGCCGATGTCGAGGTAGGACAGGATTTTCTCCAGCTGTTCCTTCGATGCCTGGGCGCCGATCATCGTGCCCTCGTCGAGCGGATTGCCGGCCTTGATCTGCGCGACGCGCGCCAGCGCGCGCTCGATGAATTTTTCGTAGATCGATTCCTGGATCAGCACGCGCGACGGGCAGGTGCACACCTCGCCCTGGTTCAGCGCGAACATCGCGAAACCTTCGAGGCATTTGTCGAAGAAGTCGTCGTCCGCATCCATCACGTCGGCGAAGAAGATGTTGGGCGACTTGCCGCCCAATTCCAGCGTCACGGGAATCAGGTTCTGCGCGGCGTATTGCATGATCAGGCGGCCGGTGCCCGTCTCGCCGGTGAACGCGATCTTGGCGATGCGCTTGCTCGACGCGAGCGGCTTGCCCGCTTCCAGGCCGAAGCCGTTGACGACGTTCAGGACGCCCGCCGGCAGCAGGTCGGCGATCAGCTCGACCAGCACCATGATCGAGGCCGGCGTCTGCTCGGCCGGTTTCAGCACGACGCAGTTGCCGGCGGCGAGCGCGGGGGCCAGCTTCCACACGGCCATCAGGATCGGGAAGTTCCACGGGATGATCTGGCCGACGACGCCCAGCGGCTCGTGGAAATGGTAGGCGTAGGTCTGGTCGTCGATGGTCGAGATGGCGCCTTCCTGCGTGCGGATGCAGCTGGCGAAATAGCGGAAGTGGTCGATCGCCAGCGGGATGTCGGCCGCCATCGTTTCGCGGATCGGCTTGCCGTTGTCGATGGTCTCGGCGGTCGCCAGCAGCCGCAGGTTCTGCTCCATGCGGTCGGCGATGCGGTTCAGGATGTTGGCGCGATCGGCCGGCGACGTCTTGGCCCACGCATCCTTGGCGGCGTGGGCGGCGTCCAGCGCCAGCTCCACGTCTTCCGCCGTCGAACGCGCGATTTCGCAGAACGGCTGGCCGCTGATCGGCGTGACGTTGGCGAAATACTCGCCCTTGGCCGGCGCGACGAATTCACCGCCGATGTAGTTGTCGTAGCGTTGGCGGAACGGATTGGCGACGCCGAGTTTGCTGATGTCCGCGAGATTCATGTCATCCTCTTTCTCTATGAGTTGGAATTGGCCGTTGCCGGCACCGGTTGTTGGTTCGTACTCCTCTTCTTTCGCAAACCCCGTGCCAGCCCGGTTTCCCCTGTTTTGGCCGTGCCGGACGGCCTGGCGCCGGCTGTTTCTGGTACAGGTGTCCCAAACTTGAACAACTCAGCGGATCACCACACCCCACGGCAGCTGGCCCACGGCGATGTCGGCCGTCTTGCGGCCCGCCGCCGTGTCGATCACGGACACGCTGTCCGAGCGGCCGTTCGCCACGTACAGCCGGCTGCCGTCGCTCGTCAGCGCCATGTTCCAGGGCCGCTTGCCGACCGCGATGGTGGCGTCCACCGCGTTGCGTGCGGCGTCGATGCGCATCACGCTGCCGTCCGCGCCGTTCGACACGAACACGGTCTTCCCGTCCGGAGATACGGCGATGCCGGCCGGGTTCTTCCCCGCCGGGATGATTGCGATGCTGCGCCGCTGTTCGATGTCCAGCACGTACACCGCGCCCGCCAGCTCGCACGCGACGTAGGCCCGCGCGCCGTCCGGCGAGAAGCCGATGCCGCGCGGACGCAGACCCACGGCGATCGAGCCGACCTGGCGGCGCGCGGCCACGTCGATCACGTCGACCTGTTCCGCGTTCTCGGCCGAGACGAGCAGCCAGCGCCCGTCCGGGCTGAACACGGCGTGCTCGGGATTGCGGCCCTGAACGGGGATATCGGCGGCGAGCATGCGCGCGGCCGCGTCGATCAACGCCACGCTGTTGGTGTCTTCCACCGCGACGGCGACCCAGCGGCCGTCGCGCGATGCGTTCACGCCCTCCGGCGAGCTGCCGAGCGGGATCGTATTCAACGTCGCGCCGCTGGCCGCATCCAGCACGAGCAGCGCATTGGCGGCCGCATCCGTCACGTACAGCCGCGTGCCCGCCGGATCGGCCGCGATGCCGCGCGGACGCTTGCCGGCCGCGATCTGGTGCACGGCGGCGCCGCTGGCCGTGTCGATCACGCTGACCGTGCCGGATTTTTCGTTGGGGACGTAGGCGAAGGGCGCGGCCTGCGCGGCGCCGCAGCCGCAGGCCAGCAGGACGATGAGGGAACGAACGAGTAACATGATGGTCCTTCAAGAGTGAGCGGTACTCTCGGGACTGCAAGCGCCATGCCATGCGCACAGCACGTTTCCGGGCTGGCAGGTATATTGCATGCGCTGATGGTCGGCGCCCGGACGACAGGGCGGACTATTCGACATTGAGCATGGAGACAAGATGGAATACCGTTTGAATTTTGTGGCGGCGCTGTTCGCCGCCGCACCGCTGGCCTGCACCGCCGCGCCCGATGCGCCGGATGCGCCCATGAGCGTGGTCGTCGTCAGCGCCACGCGCGCCGAGCACACGAGCTTCGACCTGCCGGCCGCCATCGACGTCGTCGACGCGGACCGCATCGGCGCTGCCCAGCCGCGCGTGAACGCATCCGAGGCGCTGGCCGCGGTACCGGGGATCAATGTGCAGAACCGCCAGAACTATGCGCAGGACCTGCAGATCTCGTCGCGCGGCTTCGGCGCGCGCTCCGCGTTCGGCGTGCGCGGCGTGCGCCTCATCGCGGACGGCATCCCGGCCACCATGCCCGACGGCCAGGGCCAGGCCGCGACGTTCAACCTCGACATGGCCGAGCGCATCGAAGTCTTGCGCGGCCCGTTCTCCACGCTGTACGGCAACCACGCGGGCGGCGTGATCCAGCTGTTCACGCGCGATCCGCGCGGCGCGCCCTATGTCGAAACGAACGTCTCCGCCGGCAGCGACGGCATGCGCAAGACGGACGTCAACACGGGCGGCAAGCAGGGCAGCTTCGGCTGGCTGCTCGACGGGTCGCGCTTCGAGACGGACGGCTACCGCGCCCACAGCGCCGCCACGCGCGACCAGGCCTATGCGAAGCTGACCTTCGACACGTCTACCACTGGCAAGCTGACGGTGACGGGGAGCAGCCTGCGCCAGGACGACACACAGGATCCGCTCGGCGTGACGTGGGCCACGTTCCAGCGCGACCCGCGCACCGGCGAGATCGACACGACGGACACGCAAACGCCCAGGCGCACGCTGGCCGACCGCTACGACACGCGCAAGACCATCCACCACCAGCAGATCGGCGTGGCCTGGGATGAAAAATTCGGCACCGACCGCCTGCATATGACGGTCTACGGCGGCAACCGCAGCGTGATCCAGTACCAGTCGTTTTCAAAAGCGTTCCAGGCGCCGGCCAGCCATTCCGGCGGCGTGGTCGATTTCGACCGCGATTTCTACGGCGTCGACGCGAACTGGCTGATGGTGCGCCCGCTCGGCGACGGCACCCTGCGCACGACCGTGGGCCTGGAAGCCGGCAAATCGAACGATGCGCGCAAGGGGTACGAGAACTACGTCGGCACGGCCTTCGGCGTGAAGGGCCGCCTGCGCCGCGACGAGGAAGACGACGTGCGCAACGTCGACCCCTACCTGCAGATGGAATGGGAGCGCGGACCGTGGGTGTTCACGGCCGGCCTGCGCCACAGCCGCGTGAGCTTCGACGTGGACGACCACTATCTCTCGAACGGCAACGACGGCGGCAGCGTCGACTACCGCCACACGACGCCGCTGCTCGGTGCGCTGTACAAGGTCACGCCCACGCTCAACGTCTACGCCAGCGCGGCGCGGGGTTTCGAGACGCCTACGCTCAACGAGGTGTTCTACTCGGGCACGGGCGGCGGCTTCAATTACCATCTTGGCGCAGCCACCAGCACGCAGTTGGAGGCGGGTGCCAAGGCCATGATCGGCCCTGACGTGCGCGTGAACGCCGCCCTCTTCCAGGTGCGCACACAGGACGAGCTGGTGGTCGACAGTTCCAGCGGCGGCCGCACCAGCTACCGCAATGCGAGCGCCACCTTGCGTCAGGGCCTGGAGCTGGCGCTTGATGCCGACCTGCGCGCGGGCTTCTCCGCCCGCCTGGCGGCCACGCTGCTGCGCGCGATCTACGACGAGGCCTTCACCGGCGTTGCGGAGGGCAATCGCCTGCCGGGCGTGCCGCGAACGAGTCTGTTCGGCGAGCTGGCGTGGAAGGATGCGGACGGTCGCCTGCAGGCGGCGCTGGAGGCGATCGCCAGCGGCAAAGTCTATCCGGACGACGCCAACGCGGCGACGCCGGCACCGGGCTATGCGATCGTCAATGCGCGCGTGCAGGCCAACCAGACGCTGGGCGCGTGGCGCGTGCGCGAGTACGCGCGCGTGAACAACGTGTTCGACCGCACGTACGTCGGCTCGGTCATCGTCGGCGACAGCAACAAGCGTTATTATGAAGCGGCGCCGGGACGCAACTGGGTGCTCGGCGCCGGCGTCCAGTACCAGTTCTGAATACGCGGCACGCATAGCGTTTATGCAAGCAGGCGTATGACCAACGTGCATATTGCCTGCTACGCTGGCGTGATGGACAAACTCCCGATGACTTCAGAATGGCAAACGCGCGTCGACCTCGCCGCGTGCTACCAGTTATGCGCGCTGTACGGCTGGGCCGACGGCATCTATACCCACATCTCTGCCGCGATCCCCGGTGAACCGGGCCACTACCTGATCAACGCGTTCGGCATGTGCTTCGATGAAGTGACGGCGTCGAACCTGGTGAAGGTCGACGGCGACGGCAACGTCGTCGGGGCGCTGCCGGCCCGGGTGAACCAGTCGGGCTTCCGCCTGCACGCGGCCGTGCACAAGGCGCGGCCGGATGCCGCCTGCGTCATGCACCTGCATAACCCGTCCGGCATCGCCGTCGGCATGCAGCAAGATGGCCTGCTGCCGCTGTCGCCGTATGCACTGCGCTTCTACGGGGAACTCGCGTATCACGACTATGAAGGCATCGCGATGACGCCCGACGAACAGGCGCGCCTCGTGCGCAACCTGGGCGCGAGGCCCGCCATGCTGCTGCGGAATCACGGCAGCCTCACCGTGGGCCGGACGATCCCCGAAGCGTTCGTGCTGATGGAAACGCTGGACCGCGCCTGCGATGCGCAGCTGCGCGCGCAGGCGGCCGGCGTGCCGCTGCGCCAGCCTGCTGAGGCGATGTGCTCGACCGCGCACGCGCAGCTGGTGGGCGACAGTTCGCCCGAAGGCGCGCTCGAATGGCCTTCCCTGCTGCGCCGCCTGGACGCGGCCAGTCCCAAATACCGTACTTAAAGGAGCCTCTATGCCGACCATAAACGTTCAACTGTTCGAAGGCCGCACGCCGGAACAAAAGCGTGCCTTCGTGCGAGCCGTCACGGAAGCCACCGTCAAGACGCTGGAGTGCGCGCCCGAATCCGTGGACATCCTGATCCAGGAAGTCAAGCGCGAGCATTGGGCCACCGGCGGCAAGCTGTGGTCGGAAGAATAGACCTCCGCCCGCTCACGGCCTGACGGCCTGCACGCCGTACTTCGCAAAGATCGTCTTCAGTTCACCGCTGGCTGCCAGGTCGTTCAGCGCGGCCTGCAACCGGCGCGCGAGGCCGAGATTATCCTTTTTCACCGCCATGCCGATCGCCCAGCCGCTGCGCGGTAGACGGTCGAACGGCACGTCCTCCAGCGGGAACGCGGGATCGCCCTTCATCACGGATTCGATCTGGGCGCGCGTGGCCAGCACCGCATCCAGGTCGCCTGCCTTCAGCCGCTCCAGCGCCTCGATCGCGGTCGGATAAATGTGCACCTGCTCGCGGAAGCGTCCCCCGCCCTCGCCCAGCATGACCATCCCCGAGATCGACACCTTCTCGACGCCGATGCGCTTGCCCGCCAGCGCCTCCACGCCGTCGAACCGCGGCATCGACCGCGCGCTGCGCACGAGCCGCACGGTCTCCACATAGTACGGCGCGAAAACCTCGACCTGCGGATTCGCATTCATCAGCATGCGGTCGACAGGCACGTGCAGCATCACGTCGGCCGGTCCGTAGCCGAGGTAGTGGCCCTTCCACACCATATTGCGCAGATCGTCGCCGAGGTCGTCGCCGGCATTGAACGGCAACAGCGTCAGCTTCAGTCCAAGCTTGCCGGCCAGTGCGGCGCCGAGGTCGGCGTCGATGCCCTGGCCGTGATCGGAGAACGGCGCAAGATCGTTGTAGACGGCCACCTTGAGGAAGCCCGCTTCGCGCAGCACGGGGGCGTCTGCCGCGAGAGCGGGTGCGGCGATGCCCGCACCCAGCAGCAGGCCGGCGGCGAGCACGCGGCGGCGCGACGGCGATATCGGGGTCGACATGGTCGCCTCAGTCCGCGGCGCGGCGGGACTCGAGGTAGGTCTTGATGGCCCACATCGCTTCCTGGTTGAACACGCCCTCGAACGGCGGCATGTAGACGGCGCCGTTGCGCACCTTGCCGTGGCGGATGCTGGTCAGGAAGTACTTGTCGGTCTCCTTGTAGCAGGCCTGTTTCTTGGTCTCGTTCTTGATGCCGGTGCAGTCGCGGTCGAGCAGGCGCAGGTCCGGCGCGATGCCGCCGGATTCCGCTTCCAGGCCGTGGCAGCGCGCGCAGTTCTGGTTGTAGGCCGACGAGCCGATCTTCAGCGCGAGCTTATTGGCGCGGTAGGGATTCTCGTCGCGCCACTTGTCGCCCAGCGTCGGCAGGCCCGTCGTGTCGACGCCTTGCGGGACCACGTTGCCGTGCGCGTTGGCCCAGAGCGAGGTGAGTGCGGCGGCGCTGAGCGCCAATGCGCCGGCGGCGATGCGGATGGTGTGCTTCATGATGTCTCCTGTAGGTTATCGGTCTATCCCTACATGAGCAATCGGCGTGCCATGCGTTCGACGCCCTTGATGAAGGCGTACGCGGTCCGCGCCTGTCCCAATTTGCAACAGGTGTCACATCGCCGCGCGTGCCAGCGCGCGCGCCGCCGTCTCCGGATACAGATGTTCGAGCGTTTCCACGATCACGCGGCCGAGCAGCGCCTGCACGGATGCAGTCGCCGCCGCGGCATCGGGCGCGGCGCGTACGGCCTTCCACAGCGGCGCCAGTTCCGCCTCGTGCCGCGCGACGCTGCGTTCGACCTCTGCCTGCCAGAACGGCGGCGCCTCGCCTTCGACGAAGTTGCCCCGTCCCCGTCCGAAGTGGGCGACGGCCAGGTAGCGCAACACACTGCCGACGAGGAGCGTGCGCAGGAACGGATCCGCGAACTGCACGGTAGGCCGGTCGCGGTCCGTCGTCGTGTTGAAACCCCAGGCCGCGCCGGCCATCGTGAGCGCCCCGACGATCGCGCCGAGCAGCGCGCCGCCGCCCAACGTGAGGCCGCCGGCCATCAGGTCCGCCGACAGCCCGGTCGCGGCGCCGGAGACGACGGCGCCCAGCAGTCCGGCCGGCGCCTTGTCGATGGGCGCGCGCACGGCAAAGTTCTCGCGCACGCGGGCATTGATGCGGCCCGCGTCGCCCGGGTCGAGCCGGTGCAGGCGCAGCAGGCCGACGGTCGTATCGCCGATGCGCCGCTCGAGCCGCTCGACGAGGCCGGCCATCGCCGCGTCCTGGCGCTTTTGTTCGTCCTTGCCGAGACCGACTGCCTTCAATGCGGACTTGAGCAGGCCCGCCTTGCCCTCCTGCGCGATCGCCTCGCTGTCGCGCGCTGCGCCGGCCAGCATCTGCGCGCCGAGTTCGACGGACGCGCGGAAGCGCTGCACATTGTTCGCCTGCCAGGCCGCGAGCAGGCGCGCATAGCCGTCGCGCTTGGCCTCGTCGATCAACTTGCCGACGCGCTCGTAGAACACATCCTCGTGCACCCAGCAGCGGGCGAACGCGTCCAGCGCGAGCACGTCGCGCACGATCGCGAACCGGTCGAGATGCGCCTTCCAGCGCGTCTGCTCCGCCTGTTCCTGCTCGTCGGGCCGCGGTGGTCCCAGTTGGTTGAGCAGCACGACGACCGGTTTGCCCAGCCATTCCAGGATCCGCATCTCGGCCGGCAAATAGCCCGCGTCGCGCGGATCCTCGGACGAATTCACGAGGTACAGGACGACGTCGGCCGCATCCTTCGCCGCGCGCAGCGCCTGCTGGCTGAGCCAGAACGGCCGGTCGCGGTAGCGGTCGAACACTTCGCGCAGAAACCAGCCGATCGGATTGCCGGCTTGCGCGAGCCGCTTGAGCAAGCGGACCGAGTCGCCGAAGCCGGGCGTGTCCCACAACAACAGGCGATCGCCCGTGTGAGTGGTCTGCAGCGTGTGCGCTTCGGCGAACACGGTCACGTGGGCGGCATCGCGCACCTCGCCCACGTCCATGCCGATGAGCGTGCGCGCCAAGGTCGTCTTGCCGTTGTTCGTGTGCGAGACGAGTGCGAACTGGATGTCGACGGGTTGCGCGCTCATGCCGCACCCGAGACGGCAAGGCCGTTCCCGAGGTCGAGCGGATGGCGCTCGGGATGCAGCAGGTCGACGACGGTCGCGCGGGTGTGGTGGTACCTGCAGAACTCGTGCCACAGCGCGACGCGCTCCACCACGCGATTGTCGAAGCCACCCTGGCCGGCGCCGCGTTCGACGAGGCCGGATTCGTCGAGCAGCACGGCGATGCCGCGCGGCGTATTGCGCGCCAGATAGTCGAGAAAGGCGCCGTGGTTCTCGCGTTCAGGCGTCGCCGCGAGATTGAAGAGAACGGCCGTGATGGCGACATCGGGATCGTCCAGGCGCGCGTCGCGCAGCAGTTCCTTCGGTTCTTCGCCATACGCGCAGGACGGGCGCAGCATCAACTGCGCTTGTTCGCCGAGGACCATCGTCGCGACGGCCGCGAGACCTTTATGGCGCGCTTCGTCGACCGTGAAGCTGTACGGGATCACGCGCAGCACGGCCGGACCGGACGCCCCGACGCGGTCGGCCAGCAGCCGATAATAGGGTTGGCCCAGGTCGAGGGGAAACCGATGTGCGATACGGCGCGCACGCAGCGCGGACACGACGGCCAGCACGAGGCGCGGCAGCACGACGAGCAGCAACAGCGTCGCAGCATACAGGTGCACCCAGCGCGCGCCGCCGGCGGGCGACGGTTCCTGCACGAAGTGAAGGGCCTGGACGTCGGCCAGCGAAAAACCCTGCAGCGGGAACACGGCCAGCGCGGGCGCGAACAGGAAGGACAGCAGCGCATGCACCTGCGGCGCGGCCAGGAAGGTGCTTTCCCACCCGGCAGCATATTGGGTCAGCACGCCGCGCGCGTACAGCGACGCGATCGCACCGAGCGCGAACGTGGCTGCGGCGAAGTGGATCGTGCGCGCGAGGCGCAGATGCGTGAGCTTGGCCGTCAGCTGCGACCAGTCCGTAACGTATTGCGCGATGCCGGCGGCGAGCGGCGCCGGGAGCTTGCGCGGCAGCGCGGCCTTGCCGACGGACAGCCGCCGCAGCAGGCGCGGGCTCGCCCAGCCGGTGGTCTTCGACGGCACGAGCGCCCACACGATCAGGGCGAGATACACGAGCAGGTTCCAACCGAGGATCAAGAGCAGCGGCGCCGACAACAGGTCGACGCGGTGCGGATTGCCGATGCGGTCGAGCCCCGCCCCGGCCACGAAACCGACGATGGGCAGCAGCACCGCCAGCAGGGGCAGCACGCTGCGCCGCTGGCGGAAGGCGGCAAAGGCCGGCGTGCGCTCGGCCAGACGTTTGAGGATGAGTTCCGCGCGTTGGCCGAGGAAATGATCGAGCCTGGGCTCGCTCTTGCCTTCGGCGGCCTGCCAATGCGCCAGCTCGCGCGCGCTGCGGCTGGCGTACACGCGGTCGTCTTCGGAAAGGATCTCGCGCTTGGCGTCGGCGGTTTCGATAGCGCGCATCAGGACGACATCGCGTGCGGTCCGCTCGTTCATGGGTCCCCTGTCTGGTTGATTTAACAAGCTTGCAGGGGCATTGTGCCTGAAAAAGCACAAAGCCCGCTCAGGCAAGGATGGGTGGTGCCGATCCGGCCGGGCGGGCTTCGTGTTACCGAAAGCAAAAAGCCCGCTCAGATTGAACTGAGCGGGCTTCTGCGGAATAACTAGCCTGACGATAACCTACTTTCACACTGGTTGCAGCACTATCATCGGCGCAAAGTCGTTTCACGGTCCTGTTCGGGATGGGAAGGGGTGGTACCGACTTGCTATGGTCATCAGGCATAACTTGTACGAGCGCCGCAGCTTGAATGCATGCGTCACTCTGAATCTGGAAGAAGTGGTTTTATCTGTTGTGTCAACAAACAGCCGAACCCTTGCATTGGCAATGACTGCCAAGGTTATAGGGACAAGCCGTACGGGCAATTAGTATCGGTTAGCTTAATGCATTACTGCACTTCCACACCCGACCTATCAACGTCCTGGTCTCGAACGACCCTTCAAGGAGCTCAAGGCTCCGGGAAATCTCATCTCAAGGCGAGTTTCCCGCTTAGATGCTTTCAGCGGTTATCTCTTCCGAACTTAGCTACCCGGCAATGCCACTGGCGTGACAACCGGTACACCAGAGGTTCGTCCACTCCGGTCCTCTCGTACTAGGAGCAGCCCCCTTCAAATTTCCAACGCCCACGGCAGATAGGGACCAAACTGTCTCACGACGTTTTAAACCCAGCTCACGTACCACTTTAAATGGCGAACAGCCATACCCTTGGGACCGGCTACAGCCCCAGGATGTGATGAGCCGACATCGAGGTGCCAAACTCCCCCGTCGATATGAACTCTTGGGAGGAATCAGCCTGTTATCCCCAGAGTACCTTTTATCCGTTGAGCGATGGCCCTTCCATACAGAACCACCGGATCACTATGTCCTACTTTCGTACCTGCTCGACTTGTCGGTCTCGCAGTTAAGCACGCTTATGCCATTGCACTATTAGCACGATGTCCGACCGTACCTAGCGTACCTTCGAACTCCTCCGTTACACTTTAGGAGGAGACCGCCCCAGTCAAACTGCCTACCATGCACTGTCCCCGACCCGGATCACGGGCCAAGGTTAGAACCTCAAACGAACCAGGGTGGTATTTCAAGGTTGGCTCCACGAGAACTGGCGTCCCCGCTTCAAAGCCTCCCACCTATCCTACACAGATTGGTTCAAAGTCCAATGCAAAGCTACAGTAAAGGTTCATGGGGTCTTTCCGTCTAGCCGCGGGTAGATTGCATCATCACAAACATTTCAACTTCGCTGAGTCTCGGGAGGAGACAGTGTGGCCATCGTTACGCCATTCGTGCAGGTCGGAACTTACCCGACAAGGAATTTCGCTACCTTAGGACCGTTATAGTTACGGCCGCCGTTTACTGGGACTTCAATCAAGAGCTTGCACCCCATCATTTAATCTTCCAGCACCGGGCAGGCGTCACACCCTATACGTCCACTTTCGTGTTTGCAGAGTGCTGTGTTTTTATTAAACAGTCGCAGCCACCAGTTTATTGCAACCCTTTCACCCTCATGGAGTAAACCATTCAAGCTACCGGGGCGTACCTTATCCCGAAGTTACGGTACCAATTTGCCGAGTTCCTTCTCCCGAGTTCTCTCAAGCGCCTTAGAATACTCATCTCGCCCACCTGTGTCGGTTTGCGGTACGGTCTCGTATGACTGAAGCTTAGAGGCTTTTCTTGGAACCACTTCCGATTGCTTCGTGTCGCAAGGACACCCGTCTCGACCCCTTGAATTACGCGCCCGGATTTGCCTAAGCGCCTTCTATGAGTCAAAAACCAGCTATTCCAACAGCTGGACAACCTTCCGCGATCCGTCCCCCCATCGCATCATACGACGGTGCAGGAATATTAACCTGCTTCCCATCAGCTACGCATCT
This sequence comes from Massilia putida, assembly GCF_001941825.1. Classification (NCBI taxonomy): domain Bacteria; kingdom Pseudomonadati; phylum Pseudomonadota; class Betaproteobacteria; order Burkholderiales; family Oxalobacteraceae; genus Massilia; species Massilia putida. The sequence continues at coordinate 4,771,724 of NZ_CP019038.1, read as the reverse complement.
CTGCCTCGCCTTAGGGGCCGACTCACCCTGCTCCGATGAACGTTGAACAGGAAACCTTGGGCTTTCGGCGAGAGGGCTTTTCACCCTCTTTATCGCTACTCATGTCAGCATTCGCACTTCCGATACCTCCAGCATCCTTTACAAGACACCTTCTCAGGCTTACGGAACGCTCTCCTACCATATGGATCAAAGTATAAATACTAAGAAACATATCCGCAGCTTCGGTGACTGGCTTAGCCCCGTTACATCTTCCGCGCAGGACGACTCGATCAGTGAGCTATTACGCTTTCTTTAAATGATGGCTGCTTCTAAGCCAACATCCTGACTGTTTTAGCCTTCCCACTTCGTTTTCCACTTAGCCAATCTTTGGGACCTTAGCTGGCGGTCTGGGTTGTTTCCCTCTTGACGCCGGACGTTAGCACCCGACGTCTGTCTCCCAAGCTCGCACTCATCGGTATTCGGAGTTTGCAATGGTTTGGTAAGTCGCAATGACCCCCTAGCCATAACAGTGCTCTACCCCCGATGGTGATACTTGAGGCACTACCTAAATAGTTTTCGGAGAGAACCAGCTATTTCCAGGTTTGTTTAGCCTTTCACCCCTACCCACAGCTCATCCCCTAATTTTTCAACATTAGTGGGTTCGGACCTCCAGGGCGTGTTACCGCACCTTCATCCTGGCCATGGGTAGATCACCTGGTTTCGGGTCTACACCCAGCGACTGTCGCCCTGTTCGGACTCGATTTCTCTACGGCTCCCCTATTCGGTTAACCTCGCCACTGAATGTAAGTCGCTGACCCATTATACAAAAGGTACGCCGTCACCCCACGAAGAGGCTCCGACTGTTTGTATGCACACGGTTTCAGGATCTATTTCACTCCCCTCCCGGGGTTCTTTTCGCCTTTCCCTCACGGTACTGGTTCACTATCGGTCGATTACGAGTATTTAGCCTTGGAGGATGGTCCCCCATCTTCAGACAGGATTTCTCGTGTCCCGCCCTACTTGTCGTACGCTTAGTACCACCGTTCGGATTTCGTGTACGGGGCTATCACCCGCTATGGCGTCTGTTTCCAAAGACTTCCACTATCCGATCGACTATCACGTACAAGGCTCATCCCATTTCGCTCGCCACTACTTTGGGAATCTCGGTTGATTTCTTTTCCTGCAGCTACTTAGATGTTTCAGTTCGCCGCGTTCGCTTCGCATACCTATGTATTCAGTATGCGATGACCTAAAAGGCCGGGTTTCCCCATTCGGAAATCTGCGGATCAAAGTGTGTTTGCTCACTCCCCGCAGCTTATCGCAAGCTACTACGTCCTTCATCGCCTGTAATCGCCAAGGCATCCACCATGTGCACTTATTCGCTTGTCCCTATAACGTTGGCCCCTGCATGAGTGTCAGGGAACGTCATATCGACAAGGATTCAGCTTACTTTGTTTGTTGATACATACAGATTACTACCCTAAGTGTGCATCTAACTTTCGTTAGCTACACGCTTAAAGAAAACTTTACTTCTTCCAGATTGTTAAAGAACGAGAACTACACTTATCGAAACTCAGTGTTGCCAAGCTTGGATAAATGCAGTGAACAGAGAGTTGGTGGAGGATGACGGGATCGAACCGACGACCCCCTGCTTGCAAAGCAGGTGCTCTCCCAGCTGAGCTAATCCCCCATTTTGGTAACTGGTGGGTCTGGTTGGATTCGAACCAACGACCCCCGCGTTATCAACACGGTGCTCTAACCGACTGAGCTACAGACCCGAACTGTTCTCGTTTAACTTTATTAACAGCCGATAAGCGTAGGCGCTTGATGACCGAGCTTGCGCTCGTGGTGCCACTCTAGAAAGGAGGTGATCCAGCCGCACCTTCCGATACGGCTACCTTGTTACGACTTCACCCCAGTCACGAATCCTACCGTGGTAAGCGCCCTCCTTGCGGTTAAGCTACCTACTTCTGGTAAAACCCGCTCCCATGGTGTGACGGGCGGTGTGTACAAGACCCGGGAACGTATTCACCGCGGCATGCTGATCCGCGATTACTAGCGATTCCAACTTCACGCAGTCGAGTTGCAGACTGCGATCCGGACTACGATACACTTTCTGGGATTAGCTCCCCCTCGCGGGTTGGCGGCCCTCTGTATGTACCATTGTATGACGTGTGAAGCCCTACCCATAAGGGCCATGAGGACTTGACGTCATCCCCACCTTCCTCCGGTTTGTCACCGGCAGTCTCATTAGAGTGCCCTTTCGTAGCAACTAATGACAAGGGTTGCGCTCGTTGCGGGACTTAACCCAACATCTCACGACACGAGCTGACGACAGCCATGCAGCACCTGTGTTCAGGCTCCCTTTCGGGCACCCCTCAATCTCTCGAGGGTTCCTGACATGTCAAGGGTAGGTAAGGTTTTTCGCGTTGCATCGAATTAATCCACATCATCCACCGCTTGTGCGGGTCCCCGTCAATTCCTTTGAGTTTTAATCTTGCGACCGTACTCCCCAGGCGGTCTACTTCACGCGTTAGCTGCGTTACCAAGTCAATTAAGACCCGACAACTAGTAGACATCGTTTAGGGCGTGGACTACCAGGGTATCTAATCCTGTTTGCTCCCCACGCTTTCGTGCATGAGCGTCAGTCTTGACCCAGGGGGCTGCCTTCGCCATCGGTGTTCCTCCACATCTCTACGCATTTCACTGCTACACGTGGAATTCTACCCCCCTCTGCCAGACTCCAGCCTTGCAGTCTCCAACGCAATTCCCAGGTTAAGCCCGGGGATTTCACGTCAGACTTACAAAACCGCCTGCGCACGCTTTACGCCCAGTAATTCCGATTAACGCTTGCACCCTACGTATTACCGCGGCTGCTGGCACGTAGTTAGCCGGTGCTTATTCTTCAGGTACCGTCATTAGAGTCGGATATTAGCCAACCCCGTTTCTTCCCTGACAAAAGAGCTTTACAACCCGAAGGCCTTCTTCACTCACGCGGCATTGCTGGATCAGGCTTGCGCCCATTGTCCAAAATTCCCCACTGCTGCCTCCCGTAGGAGTCTGGGCCGTGTCTCAGTCCCAGTGTGGCTGGTCGTCCTCTCAGACCAGCTACTGATCGTCGCCTTGGTGAGCCTTTACCTCACCAACTAGCTAATCAGATATCGGCCGCTCCAGGAGCATGAGGTCCGAAGATCCCCCACTTTCATCCGTAGATCGTATGCGGTATTAGCGTAACTTTCGCTACGTTATCCCCCACTCTTGGGTACGTTCCGATATATTACTCACCCGTTCGCCACTCGCCGCCAGGTTGCCCCGCGCTGCCGTTCGACTTGCATGTGTAAAGCATGCCGCCAGCGTTCAATCTGAGCCAGGATCAAACTCTTCAGTTTAATCTCTGTTTTGACACTTTCGTGTCATGTCGCTCACTCAAAATACTGACCGTTACTCATTGCTGAGCAACGTATTTTTTTGCGTGAACATTTGATAATTTAAGTATTCAATATCGCCGAAGCGATACTGGCACCTCATCAAACGCCCACACTTATCGACTGTTGATTGTTAAAGAACTTCGTGTTCGGTACTGCCTTGCTGCGCTTGCGAATCGTTTTGTTCGTCAGCAGCAGAGGAATGAGATTATGCAGTGTTTCGCTTAACTCGTCAACCCCTCGTCTGTTTTGTCGCGCCGTCGTTTCCGACTCATTTCATGCGCTGCAAAACAGGAGGCGAACTATAGCAAATCGCATCGGAGGTGCGCAAGGGGGGCTATGGTAAGAATTCTCCAGTTGCTTGTGTGCTATCGTTCCCGCCTTCATCACCCATGGAGCTCTCATGCGCCTCCCGCACATCGCCCCCACGGCCAATCCCGATCTCACCTCGCTGTTGTCTGCCGCCATCAATAACAAAACAAAACCGCTCGGCAGTCTCGGCGCGCTCGAACGGCTGGCCAACCGCCTTGGCCTGATCCAGGAGACCGTCGCGCCCACGATCCGGCAGCCGGCCATCCTTGTGTTTGCGGGCGACCACGGCATCGTCGCGGAAGGCGTGTCCGCCTATCCCCAGGACGTCACGTGGCAGATGGTCGAAAACTTCCTGGCCCAGGGCGCCGCCATCAATGTGTTCGCGCGCCAGAACGATATCGATCTGCATGTGGTGGATGCCGGCGTCAATCACGATTTCGGCGTCCGCGCGGGTCTCATCGACCGCAAGGTGGCGTACGGCACGCGCAACTTCGCGCTCGAGCCGGCGATGACGCCCGAGCAGTGCGCGGCCGCGCTGGAACACGGCGCCGCCCTCGCGGCCAACCTGCCCGGCAACGTCGTCGGCTTCGGCGAGATGGGCATCGGGAACACGACGGCGGCAGCAAGCCTGATGCACAAGCTGACCGGCATCCCCGTCGCCGAGTGCGTCGGCGCCGGCACGGGCCTGTCGCCGGAAGGCGTACTGCGCAAACGGCGCGTGATCGAAGCAGCCGCGCTGCACCACGCCGGCGTCGACGATACCCTTGCGGTGCTGGCCACGTTCGGCGGCTTCGAGATCGCGATGATGGCCGGCGCCATGCTCAAGGCGGCCGCGCTGCGCAAGGTGCTGCTGATCGACGGATTCATCGTGACGAGCGCCCTGCTGGTGGCGGTGGGTATCGAGCCCGCGATTCTGGATTACTGCGTGTTCGCGCACTGTTCCGACGAATCCGGTCACCGCCGCATGCTCGACGCGCTCGGCGCCGAGCCGCTGCTGCAGCTGAATCTGCGCCTGGGCGAAGGCACGGGCGCCGCGCTGGCCCTGCCGCTGCTGCACGCGGCCGTAAACTTCCTGAACGAGATGGCCACGTTCGAGTCGGCCAGCGTCAGCGAAAAGTCGGCTTGATGCATCAAATCAGACTGTTCTTCATCGCCCTGCAGTTCTTCACGCGGCTGCCGGTCCCGGCCTGGGTCGGCTTCGAAGCCAGCTGGCTGCAGCACGCGTCGCGCTACTTCCCGCTCGTTGGCTGCGTGGTCGCGGCGATCGCGGCCGGCATCTATTACGCGGCCGCGCACGTACTGCCCGCGCCCATGGCGGCGGTGTTGTCGACCGCGACGTCGATCTATATCACGGGCGCCTTTCACGAAGACGGCTTTGCCGACACGTGCGACGGCCTGGGCGGCGGCATGACGAAGGAGCGGGCGCTCGAGATCATGAAGGATTCGCGCGTCGGTGCCTACGGCGCGATCGGCATCGTATGCATGCTCGCGACCAAGCTGTCCGCGCTGGCGCTGCTGCCGCCGCGCGTGGCCGTGGCTGCGCTGTTCGTCGCGCATCCTGTCTCGCGTCTCGCCGCGACGGCGCTGATCTGGAAACTGGACTATGTGCGCGGCGAGGGCAAGGCCAAGCCGCTGGCGCAGCAGATGACGAATCACGAATTCGCGATCGCGGCGCTCACGTGCGCGGTGCCGGCCGCGTGCATGCTCGCCGCCGGCTGGATCACCCCGGCCGCGATGCTGGCCGCGGTGCTTGCGTCGACAGCCGCCGCGCTGTGGCTGGGCCGCCTCTTCGTGCGCCGCCTCGGCGGCTACACGGGCGACTGCCTCGGCGCCGTGCAGCAACTGGCGGAAGCGCTGGCCTACGTCGCCGTGCTCGCCACGCTCGGCCACGCCGCCTGGACTGCGGCATGACGCTGTACCTGGTGCGCCATCCGCGACCGGACGTGGCACCTGGCCTGTGTTATGGCGCCAGCGACGTCCCGGTGCCTGACGCGGAACTCGCCCGCGTGCACGCGGCGCTGGCGAAGCAAGACATACCTCACCTGCCCGTCTACGCAAGCCCGTTGCAACGCTGTGCCCTGCTGGCCGAACGCCTGGCCCCGGGCCGCGTGACGCTCGATGCGCGCCTGGCCGAGATGGATTTCGGCGCGTGGGAACTGCGTCCGTGGTCCGCGATCCCGCGCAGCGACGTCGACGCCTGGGCCGCCGATCTCCTCCACTACCGCCCCGGCGGCGCGGAGAACGTGCTCGACGTCGCGCGCCGCGTGCAGTCGTTCGTCGACGACCTGCGGCAACCGTCCGCGCTGATCGTCTGCCACGCCGGCACCATCCGCCTGCTGACAGCGCTGCACGACGGGACGCCGCTCGAACAGGCCGCGCTGCAGGCGGCGCAGACGCCGCATCGCATCGACTACGGGCAACTCGTCGTGCTGGGCGTATAATGTCTGCGTTTTGGTGCTCGCGCCCGTCTCTCGGGCGCAGTTAAACGGGAAACACGAAGCGCTTTACGAACAAGCGCCAACGTGTGCTGCCCCCGCAACGGTAAGCAAGTGCCGCCCGCGTTCGACGCACGCGCGGCAACCGTCTCCACATACCACTGTGCATCCGCATGGGAAGGTCGGACGGCCATACTTGCCAGCCCGGATACCGGCCAAAAGGTGGAAGCGCGCGATTCGTCACGCGCTTCTGTTCACCTGGCTGACGGGGACGTCGGCCGGTTGCCCATTACGAACACATCATGTCAGTTTCCGTTTCCCGGCAGGCCGCCGCGCTTTCGCTCGTCCTTGCCGCTTCCACTTCCGTCCACGCCGCCCCCGTTCCCGATACCGTGGTCGTCACCGCCAACCGCACGCCGCAACGCGCCGATGAGGTAATCCCCGACACCGTCGTCATCAGCAGCGAGGAAATCGCCCGCGCCGGCGCGGGTTCCGTCGCCGACGTGCTGCGCCGCCAGCGCGGCATCGAAATCGCACGCAACGGCGGCGCCGGCACCAACACCTCCGTCTTCCTGCGCGGCGCCAACAGCAATCAGGTCGTCGTGCTCGTCGACGGCGTGCGCATCGGTTCCGCGACCACCGGCGCGGCCGCCTGGAACGCGATTCCGCTGTCGTCCGTCGACCACATCGAGATCGTCTACGGTCCCCTGAGCTCCCTGTACGGCGCGGACGCCATCGGCGGCGTCGTGCAGATCTTCACGAAAAAGAGCGCAGGCCGTCCCGCCTTCAGCGCCGGCGCGGGCGGCGGCACGTATGGCACGAACCAGTACGACGCCAGCGTGCGCGGCTCGACGGGCGGTGAGCACAGCGTGACGTATGCGCTTTCCGGTGCGCACGAAGAATCGGACGGCTTCTCGGCCACGCGTCCCGGCGCGTTCGGCTACAACGGCGACGACGACGGCTACACGCGCAACAGCGTCAATGGCCGCGTCGCGCTGCGCCTGGCGGAGGGCCACGAGATCGGGGCGCAATTCCTGCAGAGCCGGTTGAATGCGCAATACGACAACGGCAGCTCGGCCTTCGACGCCCACAACATCCAGGAAGTCGACAGCTATGCCGTGTTCCTGAACGACCGCATCCTCCCCATGTGGCGCAGCAGCGTCCAGGTGGCGCGCTCGGAAGATAAACTGGGGAGCTTCACGAGCACGGCGCCGTCCGGCAACGCCCAGCTAAACACGCGCCAGGACGAGTTCACGTGGCAGAACACGTTCGACCTGAACGGCGACACGCTGCAGGTGCTGGCCGGCCACCGCAAGGAGCAGGTCCTGTCCAGCTCCGTCAAGGAGGTCAACCGCACGCGCATCACGAATGCCGTCGCGGCCGCGTACGACCTGCGCCGCGGCAGCCACCTGCTGGACATCAGCGCGCGCAACGACCGTTCCGAATACGGGTCGAAGACGACGGGCGCCGCCGGCTACGGCTACGAGTTCACGAAGGACCTGCGCGCCACGGCCAGCTTCGGTACGAGCTTCCGCGCGCCCACGTTCAACGAACTGTTCTATCCGGGCTACGGGCTGGTATCGAATCAGCCGGAACGGGGCCGCAACGCGGAAGCGGGCGTGCAGTATCGCGTGGCCGGCGTCGACCTGCAGGCGAATTACTACCGCAACCGCCTGACCGACATGATCGTGACCGTCACCCCATGCCCGACCCGCACCGGCAGCTGCGCCTATAACGTCAATCACGCGCTGCTGGAGGGCTTGACCCTGGCCGCGGACACGCGCCTCGGCAACCTCGATCTGCGCGCCAGCGCCGACCTGCAGGATCCGCGCGACGAGACGACGGGCAAGCAGCTGGCCCGCCGCGCGCGCCGCCATGCCAGCGTCACTGCCGACTACAACCTGGGCCAGGTGGACGCCGGCGTCGAGCTGCAGGCGTCCGGCCGCCGCTTCGACGACGCCGCGAACAAGAACGTCCTTGGCGGCTACGGTTTGCTGAACCTGTACACTACCTGGCACATGACGCGCGACTGGTCGCTGCTGGTCCGCGTCGACAACGCGGCCGACAAGCACTACGAGCTGGCGCGCAACTACGGCACGGCCGGGCGCACCTGGTTCGCGGGCATCCGCTACGGTCTCCGCTAAACACCATGTACCGACGAGCCATGCAACCTGTTCCACCGCCCCTGCGCCAGCGCGCCGTTCCGATCATCGCAGCGCTGCTGTGCGTTGCGATCGCCTGCCTGCTCATCGCCGGCATGACCGGATCGATCGCCGTCGCGCCGTCCGACCTGCCGGACGCGGTGGCGCAGGTGCTGCGCGGTCGGCCGGAATCGCTGGCCGCATCGCTCGTCGAGCTGCGCGCCGGCCGCGCGCTGATGGCCTTCGTCACCGGCGGCGCGCTCGCGCTGGCCGGCGTCATGATGCAGGCGCTGCTGCGCAATCCGCTGGCCGATCCGTACGTGCTCGGCATCTCGGCCGGCGCGTCGGTCGGCGCGCTGTTCGCGCTGTTGATGATGTGCGCGGCCGCCACCGTCGACGTCGCGGCGATGGGCGGCGCGGTAACGGTCGCGCTGCTGCTGTATGTGCTGGCGCGGCGCGACATGCGCAGTGGCGCCGCGGCGGAAGGCGGCACGTCGATGCTGCTGCTGACCGGCGTGATCATGGCGTCGGCCAGCATGGCGCTCGTCACGCTGATGCTGTCGATCGCGCCGGAAGGCCGGCTGCGCAGCATGGTGTTCTGGATGATCGGCGACCTGGCCGGCGCGCCGCTGCGCATCCTGCCCTGGCTCGTGCTGGGCGCGGCGCTCGCGTACGCGCTGCGCAGTGCGCGCGCCATGAACATGCTCGCGCTGCATGCGGAAGCCGCCGCCACGCTGGGCGTGCGCGTCGGCGCCGTGCGCAAGGGTCTGTTCTTCGTGTCGGCCGTGCTGACGGCCAGCGCCGTGACGAGCGGCGGGGCCATCGGCTTCGTCGGCCTGATCGTGCCGCACGCCTGCCGCTTCGCGTTCGGCCCGGACCACCGCGTGCTGGTGCCGGCCGCCGTGCTGGGCGGCGGCAGCCTGCTCGTGCTGTGCGATACCGTCGCGCGCACCGTGGTCGCGCCGACGCAGCTGCCCGTCGGCGCCATCACGGCGCTGATCGGCGCGCCCGTCTTCCTTTATCAGCTGCACCGCCTGCACAAATGATGATCGCGACCCGACAATTGGCACTGCGGGCCGGCGGGTGCACGCTGGTGCGTGATCTCGACTGGATCGTAAAAGCCGGCGAATGCTGGTCGATCATCGGCCGCAACGGCGCCGGCAAGAGCACGCTGCTGCGCACCGTGGCCGGCCTGCGCGCACCCGACGCCGGCACCGTCGAGCTGCACGGACGGCAGCTAGGAGATTGGCCGCTGGAAGCGCTGGCGCGCGAACGGGCTTACCTGCCGCAGGCGCGCAGCGACGCCTTCGCCTACAGCGTGATGGAGACCGTGCTGTCGGCGCGCCACCCGTACCACGCGAACCATTACTGGGAACAGAGCGACGACCATCGCGCGGCGACAGCGTCACTGGCCGCGATGGAAGTCGACCACCTCGCCGGGCGCGACGTGCGCACCTTGTCCGGCGGCGAGCGCCAGCGCGTGGCCATCGCCGCGCTGCTGGCCCAGGACACGCCGTTGCTGCTGCTCGACGAACCGGCCAATGCGCTCGACCTGGCGCACCAGGTGCGCACGATGTCGCTGCTGTCGCGCCTGTGCCGCCAAAGCGGCAAGACGGTCGTCATGATCGGCCACGACCTGAATCTGGCGCACAGTATTTCCACACATGCCCTGCTGCTGATGGGCGACGGCCGCTGGCATGCGGGCACCGTCGACGACGCGATGCAGGCCCCGCTGCTGAGCAGCTATCTCGGCCACCCGATCGACGCGATCGAGAACAAGGGCCGGCGACTCTTCATCCCTTTGGAGGCATCCCATGACTAACCTGACGCCGGAACAGACGGCGGAACTGAACGAGCGCCATCGCGCGCGCATGGAACGCAAGAAGGCGATCATCGACGCCAAGATCGCCGCGGCCGACAAGAAGATCGGCATCATCATCGTCAACACCGGCAACGGCAAGGGCAAGAGCTCGAGCGCGTTCGGCATGGTCGGGCGCGCGCTCGGCCACGGTATGAAGGTCGGCGTCGTCCAGTTCATCAAGGGCGCGATGTCCACCGGCGACGAACTGTTCCTGCGCCGCTTTCCCGACGAGGTCAGCTTCCACGCGATGGGCGAAGGCTATACGTGGGAGACGCAGAACCGCGAGCGCGACATCGCCAAGGCGGAACAAGCCTGGGAACAGGCGCGCCGCTTCCTGACCGATCCGGCCTACGGCCTCGTCGTGCTGGACGAATTGAACATCGCGCTCAAATACCGCTACCTCGACGTGCACACGGTGATCGCCGACCTGCTCGACCGGCCCGAGATGCAGCACGTCGTGGTGACGGGCCGCGCGGCGCCGCCGGAACTGATCGCCATCGCGGACACGGTCTCGGAAATGAAGGACGTCAAGCACGCCTTCCGGGCGGGCATCACGGCGCAGGCCGGGACGGAGTGGTGATGGCCGCCGGCGCACGCATGCTGCTGGTCGCGGCCATCGCGTCCGGCCAGGGCAAGACGACGGTGACGGCCGCGCTGGCGCGCCGGCTGCGCCGCATGGGCCAGCGGGTGCACGTGTTCAAATGCGGCCCCGACTTCATCGACCCGATGGTCCTCGAACACGCGAGCCGCGCGAAAGTCCACACGCTCGACCTGTGGATGGTGGGACTGGAGCAAAGCCGCCAACGCCTGGCCCGCGCCGCGCGCGACGCGGACGTCGTGCTGGTCGAAGGCGTGATGGGCCTGTACGACGGCGATCCGTCCGCCGCCGACCTCGCGCGCGCATTCGACCTGCCCGTGCTGGCCGTGATCGACGCGTCCGCGATGGCGCAGACCGCCGGCGCCGTCGTCATGGGTCTGCGCGACTACGGGCCCGTGCGGATGGCCGGCGTCGTCGCCAACCGCGTCGCGAGCGAAGGCCACGCCCGCATGGTCGCGGCGTCGCTGCGCGACATCCCGCTGCTCGCGACTCTGCCCAAACAGACACGCCAGCTGCCGGAACGCCATCTCGGCCTCGTCGTGCCGGGCGAAGTCGACGACATCGACCTCATCCTCGACGAACTGGCCGACCAACTCAAACTGGACGAGGCGGCGTGGAGCGCGCTGGCGCCGCAACTGCCCGCTGAGGCCTTGCCGGAAGAACCGGTCCGGCCGCTGCTGGCCGGGAAAACGGTGGCGATCGCGCGCGACGCCGCGTTCTGCTTCCTGTACCCCGCCAACGTCGACACGTTGGAAGCGCTGGGCGCGCGGGTGCGCTTTTTCTCGCCGCTCGCGGACGAGCCGGTGCCGGAAGATGCCGATGCCGTCTACCTCACGGGCGGCTATCCGGAGCTGCATGGCGAAACGCTGGCGCAGGCGCGGCGCTGGCAGGACTCGATCCGGGCGGCGCATGCCGCCGGCGTGACGATCCTGGCCGAATGCGGCGGCATGATGGTGCTGGCCGAAGCGATCGCCGACGTCGAAGGCCGCAGCTGGCCGATGGCGGGACTGCTGCCGGGCCGCGTGCAGATGCAGCCGCGCCTGGCCGGACTGGGCGGGCAAGCGATGGCGACGAAGGCCGGCGAGCTGCGCGGCCACGCCTTCCACTACTCGCGCTTCGACACGCCGCTCGCGCCCGCCGCCTGGACGGCGAAGCATTCGTCCGGCGCCCGGGGCGAAGCGGTGTACCGTGTCGGCTCGCTGACGGCGTCGTACTTCCACGCCTTCTTCGCATCGAACCCGGCGGCCGCCGCGAGCCTGCTGCGGAAAGACCCGGCATGACCCGCACCCTCGTCCTCGGCGGCGCACGGTCCGGCAAGAGCGCGCTGGCCGAGCGGCTCGCGCGCGAATCCGGCAAGGAGGTCGTCTACCTTGCGACGTCGCATGCGGGCGACGCCGAGATGGCAGCGCGCATCGCCCACCATCGCGCGCGCCGGCCGGCGGAATGGCAAACGGTGGAAGAGCCGACCGCGCTCGCGCAGATGCTGCGCACGCTGTGCGCGCCCGGGCGCATCGTGCTCGTCGACTGTCTGACGTTGTGGCTCACGAACCTGATGTTCGCACCGCACCAGGATTATCCGGAGGTCGGCCCCGTCGATCTGCCGCCGCTGTTCACCGGCGAGCGGGCTGCGTTGCTCGACTGGCTCGACGAGGAAGCGCACGGCGACGTCGTATTCGTCTCCAACGAAGTCGGCATGGGCATCGTGCCGTACGGCGCCGTGTCGCGCGCCTTCGTGGACGAGGCGGGACGCCTGAACCAGGACGTGGCGGCGCGCTGCGGCCGCGTGCTGTTCGTCGCCGCCGGCCTGCCGCTCGCATTGAAAGGCGCGCCATGCTGAGCGGACTGGCACCGACGACTCTCGCGCTGGCCCTCGTCGCCGGCGTGCTGCTGGACCTGTGGCTGGGAGAAGCGCGGCGCTGGCATCCGCTCGTCGGCTTCGGCCGGCTGGCGTCCGCGCTGGAACGCCGGCTGAACAAGGGCGCCTCTCGCGTCGCGCGCGGATTGCTTGCCTGGATGCTCGCCGTGCTGCCATTGTCGCTGCTCGCCTGGTTCGCGTGCGCGTACGCCGGCGCGGCCGTCCACGCGCTGCTGCTCTACCTGGGCCTCGGGCTGCGCAGCCTGCGCGACCACACCTTGCCGATCCATGCGGCACTGATCGGCGGCGACCTCGACGCGGCACGCAGCCTCACGGCGCGCATCGTCAGCCGCGATACGATGCACGCCAGCGAATCGGACCTCGCCAAGGCCGGCGCCGAATCGCTGCTCGAAAACGGCAACGATGCCGTGTTCGGCACGTTGTTCTGGTTCCTCGTCGGCGGCGGTGCGGGTGTCGTGTTGTTCCGGCTCGCCAACACGCTGGATGCCATGTGGGGCTATCGCAACGAGAGATTCAACCTGTTCGGCCGCGTGGCCGCGCGTGTGGACGACGTGTTGAATTATGTGCCGGCGCGCTTCACTGCCCTGTCCTACGTGCTGCTGGCAACGCGGGGACGGTTGCGTGCCTGGCGCTGCTGGCGCGCCCAGGCGCCTGCGTGGAGCAGCCCGAACGCGGGTCCCGTGATGGCAAGCGGTGCCGGCGCGCTCGGCGTGCAACTGGGCGGCGCGGCCGTGTACGACGGCGTGACGGAACAGCGCCCCCCGCTCGGCAACGGTCCCGACGCCAGCGCGGGCGACATCCTGCGCGCCTGGCGCCTCGTGTGGCGCACGACGTTGCTGTGGGTCGCCGTCGCCGGCGGCGCGCTGTTGCTGTTCGATGGAGCGATCCATGCTTGATCACGGCGGCAATCTACGTGCGGCGCAGCAGCGCTACGGTGGCACGGATTGGATCGACCTCTCCACCGGCATCAACCCGCATGGCTATCCTGCGCCGGCACCCTCGCCGGATGCATGGCACCGCCTGCCCGAGCGGGACCCGGCCCTGGTGCGCGCGGCGTGCGACTTTTACGGCGCGCCGCAGTTGCTGCCGGTGGCGGGCTCGCAGGCGGCCATCCAGGCCCTGCCGCGTTTGCGGCTCGAGGTGGCCGGACCGGCGAGCGTGACGGTGGCCGCGCCCTCGTATGCGGAACACGCGCATCACTGGAGCCGGCACGGCCACGTCATGCGCCAGGTCGCATACGGTGCGCTCGACGACGCGGTGGCCGGCAGCGACGTGGTCGTCGTCGTCAACCCGAACAATCCGACCGGCGCGACGATCGCGCCGGAAAGGCTGCTGGACTGGGCGGAGCAGCTTGCTGCGCGCGGCGGCTGGCTCGTCATCGACGAAGCGTTCGGCGACACGGCGCGGACGCTCAGCGTGGCGGGCCACGCCGGCCGGCGCGGGCTCGTCGTGCTGCGCTCCGTCGGCAAATTCTTCGGCCTGGCCGGATTGCGGCTCGGCTTCGTCGGCGCGGACACTTCCCTGCTGGCCGCGCTGGACGACCTGCTCGGGCCGTGGGCCGTCAGCGGCCCGGCGCAGGAGGTCGCCATCGCCGCCTTGCGCGACCGCGGCTGGCAACAGGCCACGCAAACCCGCCTGGCGCGCGACGGCGCACGCATGCACGCGCTGCTGGCCCACCACGGCATCGAGGCGCATGGCACCCCGCTGTTCCACTGGTGGCCCGAGCCGCGCGCCGAGGCCTTTCATGAACACATGGCGCGGCGCGCGATCTGGGTGCGGCTGTTCCCGGGCGCGGCGCGCGGCATCCGCATCGGCCTGCCCGCGCACGACACGGCATGGAAACGCATCGAACAAGCACTCCGGGAATGGAACGACACATGAAACGATCGATCATCATCGCAGGACTCAGCCTGCTCGCAGCGAGCCTGCAGGCGCACGCCGTCATCAGCGTCAAGGACGACGCCGGCGCCACCGTCACCGTGGCGAAGCCGGCGCAGCGCGTGATCTCGCTGGCGCCGCACGTGACTGAACTGCTGTTCGCGGCCGGCGGCGGCAGCCACGTCGTGGGCGTCGTCTCGTACAGCGACTTTCCGCCCGAAGCGAAGAACATCCCGGAGATCGGCTCGAACCGCGAAGTCGACCTGGAACGCATCATGGCCATGAAGCCCGACCTGATCGTCGTCTGGCGGCACGGCAGTTCGGAGCGCCAGATCGACATGCTGCAAAAGCTCGGCATCCCGATGTTCCACAGCGAGCCGCAAAAGCTGGAAGACATCGCGGACAATGTGCAGAAGCTCGGGCAGCTGATGGGCACCGATGCCGTGGCCGGTCCGGCTGCGACAAGCCTGCGCAGCCAGATCGCCAGCCTGCGCAGCCGTTATGCGAAGCGCCCCGTCGTGCGCAGCTTTTATCAGGTGTGGGACAAACCGCTGTACACGCTGAGCGGCCGCCACATCGTCAGCGACGCGCTGCGCCTGTGCGGCGGCGAGAACATCTTCGACAAGCTGCCCGTGACGGCGCCGGTCGTGTCGATCGAAGCCGTGCTGCAGGAAAATCCGGAAGCGATCTTTGCGACCGCCGAAAAGAACTACGGCGGCGTGAGCCTGTGGAAGCCCTACGGTACCCTGACGGCGGTCCGCAACGACAACCTGTTCACGATCGATGGTAATCTCCTCAATCGCTCCGGTCCGCGCATGATCGCCGGCGCCGCGCAGTTGTGCGAGAAGCTCGAACTGGCACGCTGTCATCGCAGCAAATGAGGCGCTTTCCTTATTCCACGCTGATGGTGCAGGGCACGACGTCGGACGCCGGCAAGAGCACGCTCGTCGCCGCGCTATGCCGCCTGTTGTACCGCCGCGGCGTGTGCGTGGCGCCGTTCAAGCCGCAGAACATGGCGCTGAACAGTGCCGTCACGAGCGACGGCGGTGAGATCGGCCGCGCCCAGGCGCTGCAGGCCGTCGCCGCGGGCGTCGCCCCGCACACGGACATGAACCCGGTGCTGCTGAAGCCATCGAGCGACATCGGCGCGCAAGTCATCATTCACGGCCGCGTGCGCGCCGAGATGGATGCGCGCGACTACCACCGGTACAAGACGGTGGCGATGCAGGCTGTGCTGGAATCGCATGCGCGCCTCAGCGCGCAGTACGACGCCGTCATCGTCGAAGGCGCCGGCAGTCCGGCCGAGATCAACCTGCGCGACCGCGACATCGCCAACATGGGGTTCGCCGAAGCGGTCGACTGTCCCGTGATCCTCGTCGCGGACATCGACCGCGGCGGCGTGTTCGCCCACATCGTCGGCACGCTGTCCTGCCTGTCGGACAGCGAACGGGCGCGCACCATCGGCTTCGTCATCAACCGCTTCCGCGGCGACATCAAGCTGCTCGAACCCGGTCTCGAGTGGCTGGAACGGCAGACGGGCAAGCCGGTGCTGGCGGTGCTGCCCTATCTGCACGGACTGTATCTCGATGCGGAAGACGCCGTGCAGGCCGTGACGCCGGGCGCGGGCAGCTTCCGGGTCATCGTGCCGAGCTATCCACGCATGAGCAATCACACGGACTTCGATGCGCTGCGCGTGCATCCCGACGTCGACCTGCGCTTCGTGCGCGAAGGCGAACCGATTCCGGACGGTGACCTCATCATCCTCCCCGGCAGCAAGAACACCCGTGGCGACCTCGCGTGGCTGCACGCACAGGGCTGGCCGGACCGCATCCGCCGCCACCTCCGCTACGGCGGCAAGGTGATCGGCATCTGCGGCGGCTTCCAGATGCTGGGGGCCTGCGTCGACGATCCGCATGGCGTGGAAGGCGTGCCCGGACACTCGCAGGGACTGGGCCTGCTGGACCTCGGCACGACGCTGACACGCGAGAAGCGCCTCGCGCAGGTGAGCGGCCGCTGCGTGTTCGCGCCCGACGCGCCCGATGCGGCGGTTGCCGGTTACGAAATCCATATGGGCGTATCGACCGGCGGCGCGCTGTCGCGGCCCGTGTTCGAGATCGACGGGCGGCCGGAAGGTGCCTGCTCGGCCGACGGCCAGGTGCTGGGTACGTATCTGCACGGACTGTTCGACCATGCGGGCGCCTGCGCGGCGCTGTTGCGCTGGGCCGGGCTGCACAGCGAGCACGTGGTCGACACGGCCGCGCTGCGCGAGGCCAGTCTGGATCGGATCGCGGATGCGGCCGAGCCGCTGCTCGACCGGTTGGTGGCGCTCGTCTGACTGCCGGTTTCGCGCTTCGCGAACTGGCTGTCCAGCGGAGCTGGAAAAGCACAAAGCCCGCTCAGGCAAGGATGGGTGGTGCCGATCCGGCCGGGCGGGCTTCGTGTTACCGAAAGCAAAAAGCCCGCTCAGATTGAACTGGGCGGGCTTCTGCGGAATAACTAGCCTGACGATAACCTACTTTCACACTGGTTGCAGCACTATCATCGGCGCAAAGTCGTTTCACGGTCCTGTTCGGGATGGGAAGGGGTGGTACCGACTTGCTATGGTCATCAGGCATAACTTGTACGAGCGCCGCAGCTTGAATGCATGCGTCACTCTGAATCTGGAAGAAGTGGTTTTAATCTGTTGTGTCAACAAACAGCCGAACCCTTGTATTGGCAATGACTGCCAAGGTTATAGGGACAAGCCGTACGGGCAATTAGTATCGGTTAGCTTAATGCATTACTGCACTTCCACACCCGACCTATCAACGTCCTGGTCTCGAACGACCCTTCAAGGAGCTCAAGGCTCCGGGAAATCTCATCTCAAGGCGAGTTTCCCGCTTAGATGCTTTCAGCGGTTATCTCTTCCGAACTTAGCTACCCGGCAATGCCACTGGCGTGACAACCGGTACACCAGAGGTTCGTCCACTCCGGTCCTCTCGTACTAGGAGCAGCCCCCTTCAAATTTCCAACGCCCACGGCAGATAGGGACCAAACTGTCTCACGACGTTTTAAACCCAGCTCACGTACCACTTTAAATGGCGAACAGCCATACCCTTGGGACCGGCTACAGCCCCAGGATGTGATGAGCCGACATCGAGGTGCCAAACTCCCCCGTCGATATGAACTCTTGGGAGGAATCAGCCTGTTATCCCCAGAGTACCTTTTATCCGTTGAGCGATGGCCCTTCCATACAGAACCACCGGATCACTATGTCCTACTTTCGTACCTGCTCGACTTGTCGGTCTCGCAGTTAAGCACGCTTATGCCATTGCACTATTAGCACGATGTCCGACCGTACCTAGCGTACCTTCGAACTCCTCCGTTACACTTTAGGAGGAGACCGCCCCAGTCAAACTGCCTACCATGCACTGTCCCCGACCCGGATCACGGGCCAAGGTTAGAACCTCAAACGAACCAGGGTGGTATTTCAAGGTTGGCTCCACGAGAACTGGCGTCCCCGCTTCAAAGCCTCCCACCTATCCTACACAGATTGGTTCAAAGTCCAATGCAAAGCTACAGTAAAGGTTCATGGGGTCTTTCCGTCTAGCCGCGGGTAGATTGCATCATCACAAACATTTCAACTTCGCTGAGTCTCGGGAGGAGACAGTGTGGCCATCGTTACGCCATTCGTGCAGGTCGGAACTTACCCGACAAGGAATTTCGCTACCTTAGGACCGTTATAGTTACGGCCGCCGTTTACTGGGACTTCAATCAAGAGCTTGCACCCCATCATTTAATCTTCCAGCACCGGGCAGGCGTCACACCCTATACGTCCACTTTCGTGTTTGCAGAGTGCTGTGTTTTTATTAAACAGTCGCAGCCACCAGTTTATTGCAACCCTTTCACCCTCATGGAGTAAACCATTCAAGCTACCGGGGCGTACCTTATCCCGAAGTTACGGTACCAATTTGCCGAGTTCCTTCTCCCGAGTTCTCTCAAGCGCCTTAGAATACTCATCTCGCCCACCTGTGTCGGTTTGCGGTACGGTCTCGTATGACTGAAGCTTAGAGGCTTTTCTTGGAACCACTTCCGATTGCTTCGTGTCACAAGGACACCCGTCTCGACCCCTTGAATTACGCGCCCGGATTTGCCTAAGCGCCTTCTATGAGTCAAAAACCAGCTATTCCAACAGCTGGACAACCTTCCGCGATCCGTCCCCCCATCGCATCATACGACGGTGCAGGAATATTAACCTGCTTCCCATCAGCTACGCATCTCTGCCTCGCCTTAGGGGCCGACTCACCCTGCTCCGATGAACGTTGAACAGGAAACCTTGGGCTTTCGGCGAGAGGGCTTTTCACCCTCTTTATCGCTACTCATGTCAGCATTCGCACTTCCGATACCTCCAGCATCCTTTACAAGACACCTTCTCAGGCTTACGGAACGCTCTCCTACCATATGCGCAAGCGCATATCCGCAGCTTCGGTGACTGGCTTAGCCCCGTTACATCTTCCGCGCAGGACGACTCGATCAGTGAGCTATTACGCTTTCTTTAAATGATGGCTGCTTCTAAGCCAACATCCTGACTGTTTTAGCCTTCCCACTTCGTTTTCCACTTAGCCAATCTTTGGGACCTTAGCTGGCGGTCTGGGTTGTTTCCCTCTTGACGCCGGACGTTAGCACCCGACGTCTGTCTCCCAAGCTCGCACTCATCGGTATTCGGAGTTTGCAATGGTTTGGTAAGTCGCAATGACCCCCTAGCCATAACAGTGCTCTACCCCCGATGGTGATACTTGAGGCACTACCTAAATAGTTTTCGGAGAGAACCAGCTATTTCCAGGTTTGTTTAGCCTTTCACCCCTACCCACAGCTCATCCCCTAATTTTTCAACATTAGTGGGTTCGGACCTCCAGGGCGTGTTACCGCACCTTCATCCTGGCCATGGGTAGATCACCTGGTTTCGGGTCTACACCCAGCGACTGTCGCCCTGTTCGGACTCGATTTCTCTACGGCTCCCCTATTCGGTTAACCTCGCCACTGAATGTAAGTCGCTGACCCATTATACAAAAGGTACGCCGTCACCCCACGAAGAGGCTCCGACTGTTTGTATGCACACGGTTTCAGGATCTATTTCACTCCCCTCCCGGGGTTCTTTTCGCCTTTCCCTCACGGTACTGGTTCACTATCGGTCGATTACGAGTATTTAGCCTTGGAGGATGGTCCCCCCATCTTCAGACAGGATTTCTCGTGTCCCGCCCTACTTGTCGTACGCTTAGTACCACCGTTCGGATTTCGTGTACGGGGCTATCACCCGCTATGGCGTCTGTTTCCAAAGACTTCCACTATCCGATCGACTATCACGTACAAGGCTCATCCCATTTCGCTCGCCACTACTTTGGGAATCTCGGTTGATTTCTTTTCCTGCAGCTACTTAGATGTTTCAGTTCGCCGCGTTCGCTTCGCATACCTATGTATTCAGTATGCGATGACCTAAAAGGCCGGGTTTCCCCATTCGGAAATCTGCGGATCAAAGTGTGTTTGCTCACTCCCCGCAGCTTATCGCAAGCTACTACGTCCTTCATCGCCTGTAATCGCCAAGGCATCCACCATGTGCACTTATTCGCTTGTCCCTATAACGTTGGCCCCTGCATGAGTGTCAGGGAACGTCATATCGACAAGGATTCAGCTTACTTTGTTTGTTGATACATACAGATTACTACCCTAAGTGTGCATCTAACTTTCGTTAGCTACACGCTTAAAGAAAACTTTACTTCTTCCAGATTGTTAAAGAACGAGAACTACACTTATCGAAACTCAGTGTTGCCAAGCTTGGATAAATGCAGTGAACAGAGAGTTGGTGGAGGATGACGGGATCGAACCGACGACCCCCTGCTTGCAAAGCAGGTGCTCTCCCAGCTGAGCTAATCCCCCATTTTGGTAACTGGTGGGTCTGGTTGGATTCGAACCAACGACCCCCGCGTTATCAACACGGTGCTCTAACCGACTGAGCTACAGACCCGAACTGTTCTCGTTTAACTTTATTAACAGCCGATAAGCGTAGGCGCTTGATGACCGAGCTTGCGCTCGCAGTGCCACTCTAGAAAGGAGGTGATCCAGCCGCACCTTCCGATACGGCTACCTTGTTACGACTTCACCCCAGTCACGAATCCTACCGTGGTAAGCGCCCTCCTTGCGGTTAAGCTACCTACTTCTGGTAAAACCCGCTCCCATGGTGTGACGGGCGGTGTGTACAAGACCCGGGAACGTATTCACCGCGGCATGCTGATCCGCGATTACTAGCGATTCCAACTTCACGCAGTCGAGTTGCAGACTGCGATCCGGACTACGATACACTTTCTGGGATTAGCTCCCCCTCGCGGGTTGGCGGCCCTCTGTATGTACCATTGTATGACGTGTGAAGCCCTACCCATAAGGGCCATGAGGACTTGACGTCATCCCCACCTTCCTCCGGTTTGTCACCGGCAGTCTCATTAGAGTGCCCTTTCGTAGCAACTAATGACAAGGGTTGCGCTCGTTGCGGGACTTAACCCAACATCTCACGACACGAGCTGACGACAGCCATGCAGCACCTGTGTTCAGGCTCCCTTTCGGGCACCCTCCAATCTCTCGGAGGTTCCTGACATGTCAAGGGTAGGTAAGGTTTTTCGCGTTGCATCGAATTAATCCACATCATCCACCGCTTGTGCGGGTCCCCGTCAATTCCTTTGAGTTTTAATCTTGCGACCGTACTCCCCAGGCGGTCTACTTCACGCGTTAGCTGCGTTACCAAGTCAATTAAGACCCGACAACTAGTAGACATCGTTTAGGGCGTGGACTACCAGGGTATCTAATCCTGTTTGCTCCCCACGCTTTCGTGCATGAGCGTCAGTCTTGACCCAGGGGGCTGCCTTCGCCATCGGTGTTCCTCCACATCTCTACGCATTTCACTGCTACACGTGGAATTCTACCCCCCTCTGCCAGACTCCAGCCTTGCAGTCTCCAACGCAATTCCCAGGTTAAGCCCGGGGATTTCACGTCAGACTTACAAAACCGCCTGCGCACGCTTTACGCCCAGTAATTCCGATTAACGCTTGCACCCTACGTATTACCGCGGCTGCTGGCACGTAGTTAGCCGGTGCTTATTCTTCAGGTACCGTCATTAGAGTCGGATATTAGCCGACCCCGTTTCTTCCCTGACAAAAGAGCTTTACAACCCGAAGGCCTTCTTCACTCACGCGGCATTGCTGGATCAGGCTTGCGCCCATTGTCCAAAATTCCCCACTGCTGCCTCCCGTAGGAGTCTGGGCCGTGTCTCAGTCCCAGTGTGGCTGGTCGTCCTCTCAGACCAGCTACTGATCGTCGCCTTGGTGAGCCTTTACCTCACCAACTAGCTAATCAGATATCGGCCGCTCCAGGAGCATGAGGTCCGAAGATCCCCCACTTTCATCCGTAGATCGTATGCGGTATTAGCGTAACTTTCGCTACGTTATCCCCCACTCTTGGGTACGTTCCGATATATTACTCACCCGTTCGCCACTCGCCGCCAGGTTGCCCCGCGCTGCCGTTCGACTTGCATGTGTAAAGCATGCCGCCAGCGTTCAATCTGAGCCAGGATCAAACTCTTCAGTTTAATCTCTGTTTTGACACTTTCGTGTCATGTCGCTCACTCAAAATACTGACCGTTACTCATTGCTGAGCAACGTATTTCTTTTGCGTGAACATTTGATAATTTAAGTATTCAGTATCGCCGAAGCGATACTGGCACCTCATCAAACGCCCACACTTATCGACTGTTGATTGTTAAAGAACTTCGTGTTCGGTACTGCCTTGCTGCGCTTGCGAATCGTTGTGTTCGTCAGCAGCAGAGAAGTGAGATTATGCATCAGTTCGCTTAACTCGTCAACTTCTTCGTTTCCTGCAGTGCACACTATCTCTTCGATTTCGTGCGCTGCAGAAGCAGGACGCGAACTATAGCAAACCTGCCCGCGCCCTTGCAAGGACTGTGGAGAAATTACATCCCCTCGAAATTCGGCTTGCGCTTCTCCAGGAACGCGGCCATCCCTTCCTTTTGCGCCGGCGTACCGAACCCGGCATGGAAGTAGCGGCGCTCGTAGCGGACGCCCTCGGTCAGCGTCGTCTCGAACGCGCGGTTGACCGAATCCTTGATCTGCATGGCCACCGATACCGGCATCGCCGCGATCGTCTCCGCCACTTCCAGGGCCACGGTCATCACGAGGTCGGCCGGGACGACGCGCGACACGAGCCCCGTGCGCTCCGCTTCCGCCGCGTCGATCATGCGTGCCGTCAGCAGCATGTCCATCGCCTTCGATTTGCCGATCGCGCGCGGCAGGCGTTGCGTGCCGCCGGCGCCCGGGGTCACGCCGACCTTGATTTCCGGCTGGCCGAACTTGGCCGTGTCGGAGGCGATCAGGAAGTCGCACATCATCGCCAGTTCGCAGCCGCCGCCCAGCGCATAGCCGGAGACGACACCGATCACCGGCTTGCGCACATTGAGGATGTGCTCCCAGTTGCGGCCGATGTAATTGCCGGGATATGTATCGGCATACGTGTAATTGGCCATCGCGGCGATGTCGGCGCCCGCGGCGAACACCTTCTCGCTGCCGGTCAGGATGATCACGTTGACGGCCGGGTCGGCGTCGAACTTGTACAGCGCGTCGCCCAGCTCGTTCATCATGTTGTCGTTGAGGGCGTTCATCGCCTTCGGACGGTTCAGGCGAATCACGACCACTTTGCCGTGGTGTTCGATCAGCAGGTCAGCATATTCCATGGGACACCCCTTAGTAAGATGAACCCGGATTGTAGCGCCTGAACGACGGATATGACGTATACGGCAATCATGCCTTTGAGGACGTTGAAAAACCCGCTGCGCGTTGCACTGTTGCTTTGGGATGCGCGCGACGGTTTTCCAAGGTCCTCTTTGCTATCATCGATACCCGAACCCATCGCCGACCACCCGCCCGTGTCCCCCATCGCCCTCCTCCGCAGCTTTGCCGCCGACCGGCAGCTGCGCAACGTCGACTTTCGCCGTTTCTGGTTCAGCAGCGTCCTCACCAATTTCGGCGCCCAGATCACCCTGCTGGCCCTCCCGATCTGCGCGGCCCTGCTGCTGCACGCGACGCCCGCCCAGATGGGCACCCTGGCCGCCTTCGGGTCGCTGCCCTTTCTGTTGTTCTCGCTTCCGACAGGCGTGCTGCTCGACCGCAGCCGGCGCCTGCCGGTCATGCTGGGCAGCGATGCGATGGTCGCGCTGAGCCTCGCCAGCGTGCCGTTCGCGTGGTGGCAAGGATGGCTCAGCGTGCACTGGTTGTATGCCGTGCAGTTCATGCTGGGGACCGGGTTCGTCGTGGGCGGCAGCGCGGAGCAGATCTTCCTGACCTTCCTCGTCGGCCGCGATGGCCTGATCGATGCGCAATCGAAGCTGGGAGCGACGGAATCCGCATCGCGCCTGCTCGGCCCCGGCATCGCCGGCCTGCTGGTGCAGGCGCTGGGGGCGCCCGCCGCGATCCTGTGCAATGTGGCCGGCTTTTCCATCTCGCTGTGGAATCTGCGCCGGATCCGCACGCGCGAGCCGCAACCGCAGCCGGCGCAATCGCATGTCGTGCGCGACGTCGTGGAAGGCCTGAAGTTCGTCTGGGGCCAGCCGGTCCTGCGCCTGCTGGCGTGGACGTCGGCCTGCTGGCACATGCTGTTCTATGGCTACACGGCGCTGTACGTGCTGTTCGCCACGCGCGTGCTGGGGATGTCGCCGGGCCTGATGGGCACCTCCCAGATGCTGGGTGGCGCCGGCGTCCTATTGAGCTCCCTGCTGTTGAAACCCCTGACGCGGCGCTTCGGCTCCGGCGGCGCCATCGCGACGGGCCTGTGCATCTCGTGCCTGGGCTTCATGCTGATGCCGACGATCCAGCGCGACCTGCTCGGCACCCGCGGCGCCACCGCGGCCGCCTACGCCGCCGTCGTGTTCTGCCTCGATTGCGGCGGCACCTTGTTCTTCCTGCCCTATCTCGCGCTGCGCCAGCGCGTCACCCCCGATGCGCTGCTGGGCCGGATGACGTCGACGATGCGCTTCATGACGGTGGCGACGGCGCCCATCGGCGCGGCCGGCGCCGGTGCGCTGGCGGAGCGGCTCGGCGTACGCGGCGGCCTGACCGTCGTGGCGGCGGGCGCCTTCATGCTGACGGTGACGACGCTGTTCGGCACCCGCTTGCACAGGATACGGCAATGAGCAGGCAGTGATCAGCGGGTCGCCACCTCGGCCGGCCGGGGCAACAGCGCCCAGATCTGGCCCCGCTGCTTCATGCGGCCCGCGTTGTCGGCAGCCTGGCCGCCGAAGCCGAAGAAGAAGTCCGCGCGCACGGCGCCCTTGATGGCGCCGCCCGTGTCCTGCGCCATCACGAGGCGCCGCATCGGTGCGTCGCCGGCCGGCTCCGTCGTCGCCAGGAACAGCGGCGCGCCCAGCGGCAAGAAAGCCGGGTCGACGGCGACGGAGCGCGTAGGCGTCAGCGGCACGCCCAGCGCGCCTTTCGGGCCGACGGTCGGGTCAAGCAGGCGCTCTTCGCGGAAGAAGACGTAGCTCGGGTTGACGTCGAGGAGTTCCTGGCGCCGTTCCGGATGCGCGGCGATCCACGCCTTGATACCCTGCGCCGTCGCCTCTCCGGGCGCCAGCTCGTGCTGGTCGATCAGCCAGCGGCCGATCGCCTTGTACGGATGGCCGTTCTGGTCGGCGTAGGCGATGCGCACGGTCTCGCCGTCGTCCAGCTGTACGCGGCCCGAGCCCTGCACTTCGAGGAAGAACGCCTCCACCGGGTCGTCGACCCACACCAGTTCCTTGCCCGGGATGCGCGTGCGTTCGATCTCGGCGCGCGTGCCGTACGGGACGACGGTCTTGCCGACGAGGCGCCCGCGCAGCCGCATGCCTTTCAGGCTCGGGTAGACGCTGGCCAGGTCCACGGTGATCAGATCGTCCGGCACTTTATAGAGCGGCGTCTGGTATGGCCCGCCGCGCCGGCGCGCGCCGTGCAGCATCGGTTCGTAGTAACCGGTGATCAGGCCCGCGTCCGCGCCGTCGGGCGCACGCACGAGGTTCGGCACGAAATACGTCTCGAAATACTGGCGGATGGCCGCACCGTCGTCCGGGTCGACCAGCTTGCCGGCGGCGCACGGCACCTTCCAGTCCGGCTTCGCGCCCAGCGCGCGGCACGATGCCTGGAACGCGGGCCAGGCTTGGCGCAGGTCGTCCTGCTGCCAGCCGGGCAGCGCGTCGAACGTCACGGGCGTGAACAAAGGCGCCGGCGGTGGCGCGGGCTGCGTCGGCGGCACGGTCACGGGTCCGACGGGCGGCGGCAGCTTGATCGGCGGTTTCGGCTGCGGCGGCTGTTGCGGCGGCGCCGTGGTGCAGGCGGCCAGCAAGGCGACGACGGTCAATAAAGCGGGTACACTGCGGCGTGTCGAAAACATAGGGCACCTTGAAAAACCGTCGCGAGCGGCAGCATATTTGGTTGAGAAGCGCAGCTGTACGCGAGTACAGCCGGTCCGCCGAAGCGGAGCATCGCAGACCAAAGAGACAACGCGCAGCAGGTTCTTCGACGTGCCCATAAGGAATGCGAGATGTGGATACTGATGTTGGAAGCCGGTACGGCCCTGTTCTTGCTGGTCTTCATCGTGTGGTGGACGATGTTCTCCGGCCGCAAGCCCGAGCAACCGCCCCCGGCCAGGAAAAACGATACGCCCGACGCTTGATCAGCTCAAGCGCTTAATGCAGGGCGTGCGGCAGCGACAGCACGAACTCCGGGATCTTGACCTCGAAGCGGTGTCCGTCCTCGGCCACGAAGAAATACTCGCCGACCATCGACCCCTGCGGCGTTTCCATCTGGGTACCACTCGTGTATTCGAACTGTTCGCCCGGCTGCAGCAGCGGCTGGTGGCCGACGACGCCCAGGCCCCGCACCTCCTGCACCTGGTTGTTGGCGTCCGTGATCACCCAATGGCGCGAGATCAGCTGGGCCGCGACGGTGCCCGTGTTCTTGATCGTGATGGTGTAGGTAAACACATGCTGCGTCCGGTCCGGGTGGGATTGCTCCGGCAGGTATTGGGTCCTGACGGTGATCGCGAAATCGTAGACGGGCATGGGTATTCCTTGTTGTATTGGCAAAAGAGCGCGTGGTCGACATGATACAACGCCGGCCGAAAGCACGGTGTCGGCGTACAATGCTGGCTTTGTCCAAAGCAACCCCAGCTTGACCATGACTACCTACCGCATCGCTCCCAGCATCCTGTCCGCAGACTTCGCCCGCCTCGGCGAGGAAGTGCGCAACGTCGTCGCCGCCGGCGCCGACATCATCCACTTCGACGTGATGGACAACCATTATGTTCCCAACCTGACCATCGGCCCGCTGGTGTGCCAGGCCATCCGTCCGCACGTGCAGGTGCCGATCGACGTCCACCTGATGGTCAAGCCGGTCGACCGCATCATCCCCGATTTCGCCAAGGCCGGCGCCGACATCATCACGTTCCACCCGGAAGCGTCGGAACACATCGACCGCACCCTGCAGCTCATCCGCGACAACGGCTGCAAGGCCGGCCTCGTGTTCAACCCGGGCACCCCGCTGCACCACCTGGAACACGTGATGGACAAGATCGACATGATCCTGATTATGTCCGTCAATCCGGGCTTCGGCGGCCAGTCGTTCATTCCGGAAGCGCTGAAAAAGATCGCGCTCGCGCGCCGCATGATCGATGAGTCGGGCCGCGACATCATGCTGGAGGTCGACGGCGGCATCAAGGCCGACAACATCGCGGCCGCCGCCGCAGCGGGCGCCGACACGTTCGTGGCCGGTTCCGCCATCTTCGGCAAGCCGGACTACAAGGCCGTCATCGACGCCATGCGCGCCGAGCTGGCGACCGTCGCGCAGAAGGCCGCCCGATGAAAGCCGAAGGGTTGGCAAATGCGGCGGCGATCCGGGCCGCCATCATCGACCTGGACGGCACGATGCTGCACACCGTGCCGGATTTCGAGCTTGCGCTGAACGGCATGCGCGCTCAATTCGGCCTGGCGCCGATCACCCAGCAGATCATCGAACCGATGGTCGGCAAGGGATCGGAAAAGCTGATCCGTGACGTACTGGCCCTCGACTTCGACCCGGCCCGCATCGACGCCGTGTTCGGCGACGCGATGGCCGCGTACCAGCGCCACTACCTGGCCATCAACGGCGAACGCGCGACCTTGTACCCGCACGTGATCGAAGGCTTGCAGGCCCTGAAGGACCTGGGCCTGCGCCTCGCATGCGTGACGAACAAACCCGTCGCGTTCACGTTACCTCTGCTGGCGAAGAAGGGTCTCGCACCCTACTTCGAACTGGTGTACGGCGGCGACTCGTTCCCGCGCAAGAAACCCCATCCGATGCCGCTGCTGCAGGTGTGCCGCGACTTCGACGTGGAGCCGGCGCGCGTGGTCGCGATCGGCGACTCCAGCAACGACGCCGAGGCCGCGCGCGCGGCCGGTTGCTTCGTGTTGTCGGTCCCGTATGGCTACAACCACGGAAAACCTGTGCAAAGTATTAATTCCGATGGTATAGTTGATTCGCTGCTCGAAGCGGCTAAACTGATCAGCGCCCATAACGTGGCCAACTCCTAAACCATCTACTCCATGTTTTTCGCCAAAAAACACATCGTCAACCCAACCGGTGCCCATGAGGCCTGGCTGTGGCGACGCTGGCAATCCTGGTCCATCTGACCCAAGCTGATTGCTGCCGGTGCACGCCTCGTGCACACTGAAACCGGCAGGTTTTTTTGAAGAAATCGCCGCCCGTTCCCCTCCCTGCGGGCGGCCCGGAGAAAAGCATGACCGAACTCGAATTCAAATCGCTCGCCACGCAAGGCTATAACCGTATCCCCCTGATCGCGGAAGCATTTGCCGATCTCGAAACCCCGCTCACGCTGTACCTGAAGCTGGCCCAGAGCCAGGACGCCGGCAAGAACACGTTCCTGCTCGAGTCCGTGGTCGGCGGCGAACGCTTCGGTCGCTACTCCTTCATCGGCCTGCCGGCCAAGACGCTGCTGCGCACGCGCGGCAACGTCACGACGGTCGAGAAGAACGGGGAAGTCATCGAGACGCACGAAGGCAATCCGCTCGACTTCGTCGAGGCCTATCAAGCGCGCTTCAAGGTCGCGCTGCGCCCCGGCATGCCGCGCTTCTGCGGCGGCCTGGCCGGCTACTTCGGCTACGACACCGTGCGCCACATCGAGAAGAAGCTGGCGCACAGCGCACCGAAGGACGACCTGGGCCTGCCGGAAATCCAGCTGCTGGTGACGGAGGAACTGGCCGTCATCGACAACCTGTCCGGCAAGCTGTACCTGATCGTCTATGCCGATCCGGGGCAGCCCGAAGCCTTCAACAAGGCGCGCCAGCGGCTGAAAGACCTGCGCGTGATGCTGCGCCGGACCGTCGACGCGCCCGTCACGTCGGGGTCGGTCCGCACGGAAGCGGTCCGCGAGTTCAGCAAGGAAGACTATCTGAAGGCCGTCGCCGTCGCGAAGGAATACGTGATGGCCGGCGACCTGATGCAGGTGCAGATCGGCCAGCGCATCCGCAAGCCGTACGTGGATTCGCCGCTGTCGCTGTACCGCGCCCTGCGTTCGCTGAATCCGTCGCCGTACATGTACTACTATAACTTCGGCGACATGCAGATCGTGGGCAGCTCTCCGGAGATCCTCGTGCGCAACGAGAAGGAAGCGAATGGCGAGCGCAAAGTTACGCTGCGCCCCATCGCCGGCACCCGCACGCGCGGTTCGACGCCGGAACGCGACGCCGAGCTGGCGCACGAACTGCTGAACGATCCGAAGGAAGTGGCGGAACACGTGATGCTGATCGACCTGGCCCGCAACGACATCGGCCGCATCGCCAAGACGGGCAGCGTGAAAGTCACGGACCAGATGGTGATCGAAAAGTACTCGCACGTGCAACACATCGTCTCCAACGTCGAAGGCACTTTGAAGGACGGCATGTCGAACCTGGACGTGCTGCGCGCCACCTTCCCCGCCGGCACGCTGACGGGTGCGCCGAAAGTGCGCGCGATGGAAGTCATCGACGAGCTGGAGCCCGTGAAGCGCGGCATCTACGGCGGCGCCTGCGGCTACCTGTCGTTCGGCGGCGAGATGGACGTGGCGATCGCGATCCGCACGGGCGTGATCAAGGACGGCAACCTGTACGTGCAGGCCGCGGCGGGCATCGTCGCGGATTCCATCCCCGAGATGGAATGGCTGGAAACGGAAAACAAGGCGCGCGCCGTGCTGCGCGCGGCCGAGCAAGTGCAAGACGGACTGGATGGGGAGATCTGACATGCTGCTCATGATCGACAACTACGACTCGTTCACCTACAACATCGTGCAGTACTTCGGTGAACTGGGCGAAGACGTGCGCACTGTGCGCAACGACGAGATCACGCTGGAACAGATCGCCGACCTGGACCCGGACCGCATCTGCATCTCGCCGGGCCCGAAGTCGCCGAAGGATGCCGGCGTCTCCGTCGACGTGCTGAAGCATTTCAAGGGCAAGAAGCCGATTCTCGGCGTGTGCCTGGGCCACCAGGCCATCGGCGAGGCGTTCGGCGGCAAGATCATCCGCGCCAAGCAGGTCATGCACGGCAAGACGTCCAAGATCGCGCACATCGGCGAAGGCGTGTTCAAGGGCCTGCCGAGCCCCTTCACCGTGATCCGCTACCACTCGCTGGCGATCGAGCGCGCGTCGCTGCCGGCGTGCCTGGAAGTGACGGCGTGGACGGACGACGGCGAGATCATGGGCGTGCGCCACAAGGAATTCGACATCGAGGGGGTGCAGTTCCATCCCGAGTCGATCCTGTCGGAGCATGGGCATGCGATGCTGAAGAACTTCCTCGAGCGCTGACACGAGCGACAGCCCCGCACCCGCCGTCGTTCCCGCGAAAGCGGGAACCCATGCTGAGCGTCCGAAGTCGTTAATTTCGCGAAGCTGCAGACTGTCTATGGATTCCCGCTTCCGCGGGAATGACGATTCGAAGGCCGCGTGGCCAAACTGAATTCCAAAACTGGACCTGCCATGATCACCCCTCAAGAAGCCCTCCTCCGCTGCATCGAACACCGCGAAATCTTCCACGACGAGATGCTGCATCTCTTCCGCCAGATCATGTCCGGCGAAATCTCGCCGACGATGGTCGCCGCGCTGACGATGGGCCTGCGCGTGAAGAAGGAAACCATCGGCGAGATCACCGCCGCCGCGCAGGTGATGCGCGAATTCTCCACCAAGGTGCCGATGGCCGACACGACGCACCTCGTCGACATCGTCGGTACCGGCGGCGACGGTGCGCACACTTTCAATATCTCGACCGCGTCGATGTTCGTAGCCGCCGCCGCCGGCGCGCGCGTCGCGAAGCACGGCGGGCGCAGCGTGTCGTCGTCGTCCGGCAGCGCGGACGTCATCGAATCGCTGGGCGCGCAGATCGACCTGAAACCCGAGCAGATCGCCCAGTCGATCGCGCAGACCGGCATCGGCTTCATGTTCGCCCCGAACCACCACGCGGCCATGAAGAACGTCGCGGCGGTCCGGCGCGAGATGGGCGTGCGCAGCATCTTCAACATCCTCGGCCCGCTGACGAATCCGGCCGGCGCGCCGAACATCCTGATGGGCGTGTTCCATCCGGACCTCGTCGGCATCCAGGTGCGCGTACTGCAGCGCCTCGGCGCCCAGCACGCGCTCGTCGTCTGGGGCCGCGACAACATGGACGAAGTCTCGCTGGGCGCCGGCACGATGGTGGGTGAACTCGTGAACGGCGAGATCCGCGAATACGAGATCCACCCGGAAGACTTCGGCCTCGCGATGGTCGCCAGCCGCAACCTGAAGGTGGCCGACGCGGCGGAATCCAAGGCGCGCATCATGGAAGCGCTGCGCGGCGAACCGGGTCCGGCGCACGACATCGTCGCGCTGAATGCGGGCACGGCCTTGTACGCGGCCGGCGTGGCGGCGTCCATCGAGGACGGCCTGCAGCGCGCGCGCACCGCCATCGCATCGGGCGCGGCGCTGGCGAAGCTCGACCAGTTCGTGAACGTCACGCGATCGCTGGGCGCGGCGAACTGACATGTTCGGCATCCACGACCTGCCGCTGTTCGTCGTCTCCGGCCTGCTGCTGAACATCATGCCGGGCCCGGATTCGCTGCTCATCATGACGCGCAGCGCGACGCAGGGCTGGCGTGCCGGCAGCGCGGCGGCCCTGGGCATCGGGACCGGCACCTTCGTGCACATCGTCGCCGCGGCGCTCGGCCTGTCGGCGATCCTCGCGACGTCCGCCGCCGCGTTCACCATCGTCAAGCTGCTGGGCGCCGCGTACATCCTGTACCTGGCCGTCGGCATGCTGCTCAGCAAACGCGGCGCCGGCGCCACGACACCGCCCGCACTCGCGCCGCTGCCCCTGCGCCGCATCTACGCGCAAGGCATCCTGACGAACGTGCTGAATCCGAAAGTGGCGTTGTTCTTCCTCGCCTTCGTCCCGCAATTCATCGATACGAACGCGCCGCACAAGGCGCTCGCCTTCCTCATCCTCGGCGCCATCTTCAACGTCAACGGCATGTTGTGGTGTAACGGCCTGGCCCTGTTCACCGCAACGGCCAGCACGCGCCTGAAACTGAACCCCGCCGTCACGCTATGGCTCAACCGCGCCACGGGCGGCCTGTTCGTCTGGCTCGGCGTCAAGCTGGCGCTGGCGAAACAACACTGAAGGTCCACCATGTCCGATATCCTGAACAAGATCCTCGACGTCAAAGCCACCGAAGTCGCCGCGGCAAAACGGCAGCGCGATTTCAACAGCCTGCGCCGCGACGTCGAAAGCGATGCCGCGCTGCGCGCCGGCCTGCGCGGCTTCGAGGCGAGCCTGCGCCGCACCATCGACGCGGGCCGCGCCGGCGTGATCGCCGAAGTGAAAAAGGCGTCGCCGTCGAAGGGCGTGATCCGCGCCGATTTCCGTCCGGCCGAGATCGCCCAGAGCTATGCCGCGGGCGGCGCATCGTGCCTGTCCGTGCTGACCGACGTGCAATTCTTCCAGGGCTCGCCCGAGTACCTGAAACAGGCGCGCGCCGCGTGCGACCTGCCCGTCATCCGCAAGGATTTCATCGTCGACCCGTACCAGGTGTACGAAGCGCGGGCGATGGGCGCGGACGCGATTCTGCTGATCGTCGCTGCGCTGGATCATGGTTTGATGGCGGATCTGGAAGCATGTGCCCGGGAACTCGGCATGGATGTGCTGGTCGAAGTGCATGACGGCGACGAACTGGATGCGGCGCTGAAGCTCAACACGCGCCTGCTGGGCATCAACAACCGCAACCTGCGCACCTTCGAGGTCACGCTCGACACGACCATCGGCCTGCTGCCGCGCATTCCGGCGGAGCGCCTCGTGGTCACCGAGTCCGCCATCCTGGCGCCCGCCGACGTCAAGCGCATGCGCGACGCCAACGTGCACGCGTTCCTCGTGGGCGAAGCGTTCATGCGCGCGCCCGATCCCGGCACGGAACTCAAGCGTTTATTTGACTGACATGAACACGATCATCCGCACAGGCCTGGTTCTCATCATATCGACCGCAGGCTTGAGCGGATGCTCGAGCGTGCGGACGGCCGCGAGCACGGTCACCTCTTCCGTCGAGCACGCCGCGACACGCATCTTCCATCCCGCCACACCCGCCACGCCGACAGCGCCCGCGCCCGCCGGCCTGGACGACTACAAGACCCAGGTCGCGCGCCACGTGGCCGAACACAATCCCGATCGCGTCTATGCCGGCACATTGCCGCCGATGCTGCCGGCCGTCGTCGTGCTCGAGATCACGGTCGACCGCGACGGCCAACTGGCGGACGTGGCCGTGCAGCGCTCGCGCGATCCGGATGCGTCCGAGATCGCACTGGCCTCGGTGCGGCGCAGCTCGCCGCTGCCGGCCCCGCAACAGTTGGCGCGGGATACGGGCAGGCTCACCTTTTCCGAAACTTTCCTGTTCGCGGACAGCGAGCGATATCAGCTGCGCAGCCTGGCAAGGCCGCAGGCGTCGGAATGAATCCTGTCAATCGCGCTTCAACCGCCACAACTCGTAACGCTCTTCGCCCGGCTTGACCTGCCCGGCAAAGTGCCCGTTCAAGTTGCTGGCCGTGAACACGACATCGCCGTCCGGCCCGATCGCCGGCGTGTCCGGCCAGCGCACGCCGTCGCTGGCCGCCTGCAGCGCCAGCGTCCCCGTGTGCGGGTCGTAGCGCACGATGCCGTTGCGGGTCACGTCCGTGATGTAGAGGTTGCCGGCCTGGTCCGTGACGATGCCGTCCGTGTTGCCGCCCACGTCGCCCAGGTCGCGCACGCGGGTCGCGAGCATGGCCGGGCGCGCATGCGGATCGCGCAGCGGCGCCGTCGGGATCGCGTACGCGTGCGTGCCGGTCGTCACCGTCCAGTACAGCGTGTTCCCGTCCGGCGACAAGGCGATGCCGTTCACGCCCAGCACGAGCGGCTTGCCGGGCCACACTTCCGCGCCGTGCGACACGACCTTCGCGCCCGGCTGCGGCAGCACGGCCGGATGCCGGTCGAGCACGCGCCGCGCGCGGCCCGACAAGTAGTCGACGACGATGATGCCGGCCCGGTTGTCCGGCGCGCTGCGCAGGCCGCTGTCGGACACATAGGCGATCCGGCGGACCTCGTCGACGACGATGTCGTTCAGGAAGCTGCCCTTGCGGTCCGCGACCGTGTCGAGGCCGATCGTCCGGACGACCTTCCCCGTGCGCACGTCGAACACGACGATCTTTTGCCCGCCGGCCGGCGCTTCGGCCTCGCCCGCCACGAAGCCCTGGTCGAGCGCCCACAGCCAGCCGTTGCGGTGATCGATATGAAAGCCGAGCACATTGCGCAGATGGGTGGCCGGTGCGCCCGCCACCGCATTGGCTTCCCGCGATGGGAATGCGGTCAGACGTGCCGGGCCCGTCGTGGCGTGGGTGTCGAGGATGCTCAGCGTGGCCGGCGCGTCGGCCGCGACGAGGCGCGGCGTGCTGACAAAGGCGCGGCCGACGGCGTCGAAATGGATGCCGGCGATGGGCGCGTTCACGGCGTTCGCAAACGGCGCCGGGTCGTTGCCGTCGCGGGGCGCATCCCAGCTGACGCCCGCATAGCTGCGCCAGCGTTCGAGGTGGGCGGCGTCGGCCGCGGTCGCGGCGGTGGAGATGAAGGCGGCGGCCAGCACGAAACGAGTGATTGTCATGGCGACTCCCAGGAACGAAGGTCAGAGAATGGACCGGTAGCTGCCGCCTTCCACGCGCACGGCCGCGCCATTGGTGGCGGCGCCCAGCGGGCTCGCGAGCAGGGCGACCATCGCCGCCACTTCATCGGCATCGATCATGCGTGCGATCAGGGAACTCGGGCGGTACGTGGCAAAGAAATGGGCTTCGATCTCCGCATCCGTCATGCCGGCACGAGGTGCCGTCTGACGCAGGTAGTCGACGATGCCGTCCGAACGGGTGGCGGCCGGGAGGACGCTGTTGACGGTCACGCCGGTCCCGCGCGTCAGCTCGGCCAGGCCACGCGACACGGCGAGCTGGGCGGATTTGCTGACGCCGTAATGGATCATGTCCGGCGGCGTGAACGCGCCCACTTCGCTGGAGATGAAAACCACCCTGCCCCAGTTTTTTGCGAGCAGCCGCGGGAAATAATGGCGGGCCAGACGGACGCCCGACATCACGTTGACGTCGAACATGCGCATCCAGTCGTCATCCGTGATGTCGGTAAATGGCTTGCCTTCGTAATAGCCGAGGTTGTTGACGAGGACGTCGACGTCGGGCACGGCGCGCACCACGGCGGCCGCGCCCGCGGCGTCGGCGAGGTCGGCGACGACGGACGTCACGACGGCGCCCGGCACGGCGGCGCGGATATGGCCGGCGGCCGCGTCGAGCTTGCCAGGGTCGCGCCCGGTGATGGCGACGGCCGCGCCCTCGCGCGCCAGCGTGCGGGCGATGGCCAGGCCGATGCCGGCCGTGGCACCGGTCACCAGTGCCGTCTTGTCGTTGAGTTTCAGATCCATGGTATGTCCTTTCGGTGTTGAGCTGCGATAGGCCGTCACTTTATTGTTTCGCCCCAAGCGGATAAACTGGGCCACAAGGAATTCATTTGTTCTCAGGAGGACAAAATTAGCCGACAATTCGACTACCTGGACGACCTCGAAGCCTTCCTCGCCGTGGCGGACCACTAATCGTTCACGGCCGGCGCCGTCGCGCTGTCGACCACGGTGTCCGTGCTGAGCCGCGCGGTGACGCGGCTGGAAAACCGGCTCGGCGCGCAGTTGTTGCGGCGGACCACGCGCAGCGTCACGTTGACGGAAACGGGCCGGCACTACCTGGAACAGGCACGCGCCGCCTTCGTCCTGCTGGGCGATGCGGAGCGCGAGATCCAGGGGCAGGCGGATGCGCTGACGGGACGGATCCGGATGAGCGTGCCGACGACGTGGGGCCACCACCGCGTGCCGGCCCTGCTGGCGCGGTTTACGCGGCAGTATCCGCACGTGAAGGTGGAGCTGAATATCACCAACCGCAGCGTCGACCTCGTCGCCGAAGGCTTCGACCTCGCGATCCGCCTCGGGCACTTGCCGGACAGCGGCCTGGTGGCGCGCAAGCTGGCGGACGAGACCTTGTGCCTGGTCGCATCACCCGGCTACCTGGAGCGGGCCGGCACGCCGCGCACGCTGGACGATTTGCGTACGCACGCCTGCCTGCCCTTCGTCCTGCCCCGCACGGGCCGCGTCGCGCCGTGGGTGTTCCGCGACGGCGGCGGCGACGTCGAATGGACGGCGCCGTCCACGATCGAGGTATCGGATGACGTGCTGGGCGTGGTCTCGCTGGCCGTGGCGGGCATCGGCATCGGCCAGAGCTACGATTTCATCGTGCAGGATCACGTGGCGGCCGGCCGTCTCGTCGAAGTTCTGCCGCACCTGCGCGGCCGCTCGCGCCCGTTCTCCGTCGTGTACGCGCCGCACCGCCGGCAATCGGCCGCCACGCGGGCCATGATCGACGTGCTGACGTCAGGCGGATACGGAACGTGACCACCGCGCCGTCAGGCGCAATGCGTGCGTATGCTCAGCATTAAACCGTCTATAATCCGATGTTACATTTTTAAATAGTTTACAACCATGTCAAAAGTGCAGTTCAGGAATAATGTCCGGCTGGCCGGCAACGGTCCGGCGACGATGGTGTTTGCCCATGGCTTCGGTTGCGACCAGACGATGTGGCGGTTCC
Organism: Massilia putida; assembly: GCF_001941825.1. NCBI lineage: Bacteria > Pseudomonadati > Pseudomonadota > Betaproteobacteria > Burkholderiales > Oxalobacteraceae > Massilia > Massilia putida. The sequence continues at coordinate 4,734,949 of NZ_CP019038.1, read as the reverse complement.
TGGCGCCTGCCTACGAGGATCGCTTCCGCACGATCGCGTTCGACCTGGTCGGCAGCGGCGGTTCCGACCTGTCCGCCTACGACCGCGATAAATACGGCACGCTGCAGGGTTACGCGGACGACCTGCTCGAGATCGTCGACGAATTCGCGACCGGTCCCGTCGTCTTCGTCGGCCACTCCGTCAGCACGATGATCGGCCTGCTGGCCACGATCAAGGCGCCGGAAAAATTCGCCGCGCAAGTCATGGTCGGGCCGTCGCCCTGCTACATCAACGACGGCGACTACGTCGGCGGCTTCAGCCGGGAAGACATCGACGAGCTGCTCGAGACGATGGACGCCAATTACCTCGGCTGGTCGAGCAGCATGGCACCAGCGATCATGGGTGTGCCCGACCGTCCCGAACTGCGCGCGGAATTGACCGACAGCTTTTGCCGCAATAATCCCGACATCGCCAAGCACTTCGCCCGCGTCACGTTCCTGTCCGACCACCGTGCGGACGTGCCCCGGTCGACCGTACCCGCGCTGATCCTGCAATGCAGCGACGACCTGGTGGCGCCCCGCGCGGTCGGCGACTTCCTGCACCGCCACCTGCCGAACAACACGCTGCACGTCATCGAGAACGTCGGCCACTGCCCGCACATGAGCGCGCCGACGGCAAGCTCGCGCGCCATCGACAACTTCCTCGCGCACGCCCTGCGCTGACTTCCGTGCCTACCGCGCCGACCGGCGACATCCTGTTCGACCACGCCGCCTGCGCGCTGCTGTTGACGGCGCCCGACGGCGTCATCTTGCGGGCGAACGGCACGGCGTGCACGTGGCTCGGCTATACGGAAGACGAGCTCGTCGGCAAGCTGCGCATGCACGACCTGCTGCCGGTGGGTGCCCGCCTCTTCTACCACACGCATTGCCAGCCGATCCTGCAGGTACAGGGGTCGGTGGCCGAGATCCAGGTCGACTTGCGCAACCGGCGCCAGGAGCGCCTGCCCATGCTGATTAACATCAGCCGCCGCCAGGACGCGGACGGCACGGTCGATCACTGGGCCCTGTTCAAGGCGTCCGACCGGCGCGCGTACGAGCGCGAACTGCTGGCGGCACGCAAGGCGGCGGAAACGGCGCTGGAAGCGCGCCGCAGCGCCGAGGCCGAACTGCAAAAGCTGAACGAGCAACTGTCGGCGGCGGACCGCCGCAAGGACGAGTTCCTCGCGACCTTGTCGCACGAGCTGCGCAATCCGCTCGCGCCGATGCGCAGCGCGCTCGACGTCCTCAAGCTGAAATTCGGCCACGGTACGGACACCCGCCTGCTGCAGGCGTTCGACCGGCAGCTGCGCCACCTGACCCGGCTCGTCGACGACCTGATGGAAGTCTCGCGCATCACGCAGGGGCGCATGCAGCTGCGCCGCGCGCCGGTGGAATTGTCAGCCCTCGTGCACGGCGCAGCCCATGACCTCGCCGCGACGATGGAGGCGGCGCGCCACACGTTACGCCTGTCGATCGCGGCGGCGCCCGTGATCGTCGACGGCGACGCCACGCGGCTGGCGCAGGTCGTCATCAACCTGCTCACCAATGCCGCCAAGTACACGCCGGACGGCGGCACGATCGAACTGCATTTGTCGTGCGCGGACGGCGTGGCCGAGATCCGGGTGCGCGACAACGGCATCGGCCTGCCCGCCTCGGCCCTCGCCACCGTCTTCAACATGTTTTCCCAGCTCGAGCCGGCACTGGAACGGTCGAAAGGCGGCCTCGGGATCGGCCTGGCGCTCGTGCGCGGCATCGTCTCGCTGCACGGCGGCAGCGTGCACGCGGACAGCGCCGGCGCCGGCCTGGGCAGCACGTTCACGATCCGCCTGCCGCTGGCGGCGGGCAGCGTGTCCGCACCGGCGTCGCAGGAGCGGTCCACCGATGCGGCACCGGCCCAGGTGCGCGTGCTCGTCGTGGACGACAACGAGGATGCCGCCGAGACGTTGGCCATGACGTTGGAACTGCACGGTTGCGAGGTCAGGACGGCGCCGACAGCCGCGCGGGCGCTCGACATCCTGCCCGGCTTCGCGCCCGCCGTGGCCCTGCTCGATATCGGCCTGCCCGACATGAACGGCTACGAACTGGCACGCAGGGTGCGCCAGCTGCCGGCCGGCGCGGCGGTGACCTTGATCGCGACGACGGGTTGGGGACAGCAGAAGGACCGCGAGCGGGCGTTCGCGGCCGGGTTCGATCGTCACCTCACCAAACCGATCGATTTCGATCTCTTACGCTCCTATCTGCCGTAGTTCACCCGGCGCGTATCACCACCCTACCTAACTCGCGCTCGGCCGCTTGATCGCAGGCCCCTTGCGCGTGCCGGGCGCGACGGTCACCTGGACGCACGGCACGCGATCGCCCTGCAAGGTGACGTCGAACGTCATCAGCTCGTCGCGGCGGAACGCGTGCACGGTCACCTTGTCGCCCACGCGGTAGCGCGCGAACAGCTGGTCCAGGTTGGACGGGTTGCCGTTCACGCGCAGGCCGTCGACGGCGATCAGGACATCGCCGGCGGACAGGCCCGCCTGGTGCGCGGCGCCGCCCTCGTGGACCTGGTTCAGTTTGGCGCCGGCGGCGTCGCGGCCGATGCCGGCGTCCAGCGACGGCTTGGCGCTCTTGCGCTCTTCCGTCACCTTCACGCCGAACGGGGCGTACAGCTTGGCCAGCGGGATGTCCTCCGTGCCGCGGATGTAGCGCTCGAACATGTTCTTCAGGCGCACGCCGCTCACCTCGTCGAACAGGCTTTCCACGTCCTGCTCCGTGAGGCCGCGCCCACCTTTTCCATTGCCCTGGTAGAAATCGCGGCCAAAGCGGTCCCACAGGGCCAGCATGATGTCGTCCAGCGATTTCGCGCCCCCCGTCTTGGCGCGGATCGCCAGGTCGAATGCGAGGCCGACGAGGGAGCCCTTCGTGTAATAGCTGATGATGGCGTTCGGCGCGTTCTCGTCCTGGCGGTAGTACTTGCTCCAGGCATCGAAGCTGGAATCGGCGATGCTCTGCTTCGTGCGGCCGGTGCCGCGCAGGACGCTGCCGACGGTCTTGCCGAGCATTTTGAAATACGTGGCCTCGCTGATGATCCCGCTGCGCACGAGCATCAGGTCGTCGTAATAGCTGGTAAAGCCTTCGAAGAGCCACAGCAGGGGCGTGTAGTTCTCGACCTGCAGGTCGTACGGCGCGAACACGGCCGGCTTGATGCGCTTGACGTTCCAGGTGTGGAAATACTCGTGGCTGCACAGGCCCAGGAATTTGACATAGCCCTCGTTCGGCTCGGCCGTCCTCAAAGCCGCCGTCGTCGGCAGGTCGGTGCGCGCGCAGATCAGCGCCGTCGACGCGCGGTGTTCCAGACCGCCATAGCCGTCGCCGACGGCCATCGTCAGGAACACGTAGCGGTCCATCGGCGCCTTTTTCGTCTTCGGTTCGAAGAACGCGATCTGGGTTTCGCAGATGGCTTTCAGGTCTTTTTCAAGGCGCGCCATGTCGAGGTTCGGCACGCGGCCCGTGATCACGATGTCGTGGCGGATGCCGTGCGCGGTAAAGCCGCCCAGCGCGAAGTCGCCCATCTCGACGGGATGGTCGATCAGCTCATCGTAGTCGCCCGCGACGTACGTGCCGAAGCCGTAGCGCTTGGCGCCCGCTTCCGGCAGCGACGTGGCGACCCGCCAGCTGCGCGTGGCCGGCTCAGGCGGACGCTGGATGTCGACCAGGTGCGGCCGCGCCTCCTGGCCGACGACGCGCAGGAAGACGCTCGTGCCGTTGAAGAAGCCGTGCGTCTGGTCCAAATGGGCGGCGCGCACCGAGAGGTCCCACGCATAGACTTCGTAATGCACCGTCAGCGGCCCGGCGACGGGCGCGGCCTGCCACGAATGCTTGTCGAGCTTCGCGAGTCGCACCGGCTCTCCCCCCGATTCGGCGCGGATGCGCACGATGTTGCGGGCGAATTCGCGGATCATGTAGCTGCCCGGGATCCAGGCCGGCAGCGCGAACACCTGCCCTTCCGGGCTCGGTTCCGCCACGGTGACGGTGACGTCGAACAGGTGCCCGGCCAGGTCCTTGGGAACGATCGCGTACTGAATGGCCGGCGGCTGCTTCTGGGGTGCTTTTTTCATATGGCGTGAACAATCTCTCTCCGATGCGCCGTAGTGTAATCGGATTTCCCGGACATGAGGGTGTTCACACGGTTGGGTTACCGTCCCGTAAGGTCGCCCGGCGTATCGATGTCGCGGAAGATGCCGGGGTCATGCACCAGGACTTCCGTCACCGGGCAGGTTTGCAGCAGGCGGCGCGCGCCCTCGTCGCCGCGCAAGGCCAGCAGCGCATCGCGGTGGAGCGCACCGAAACCGACCGGATTGCCGCGCCGCCCGGCCATGACGGGTGCCGCGATCCCCGCGCCGGCCGCCAGCGCATCGGCCAGCAAGCGCAATGTGGCTGGATCGACGTACGGCATGTCGCCCAGCGCCACCAGCCACGCTTGCGGCTGCGGCGCCATGGCCAGCGAATGCCGGATGGCGTGCGTGAGCGACGCCGCCATGCCGCTGTCGGCATCCGGGCAGACCGTCACGTCGCAGCCCAGCGCCGCAAGCCGCTCGCCGACGCCCCCATCTCCGGGCGCCACGACCGCGACGACGCGAGGAACGACGGCCAGCAGCTTGCGCGCACCGGCCACGACGACGGGCTCAAGGCCCGCCAGCGGCTGCAGCAGCTTGTTGCGCAGCCCGGCGGGATCGAACCGGCGCCCCCGGCCGGCGGCCAGCAGGATGCCGACCAAGGGGGCCGGCACGATCATGCCGTCGCCAGGTCGAACGGGAGCTTGCGCAGGCGCTTGCCGGTCAGCTTGAACACGGCATTGGCCAGCGCCGGCGCCAGCGGCGGCAGGCCGGGCTCGCCGATGCCCGTCGGCGCATCCTGCGACGGGACGATGTACACGTCGATGTGCGGCATGTCGTTCATGCGCGCCACCGTGTAGTCGTTGAAGTTCTGCTGCTCGACGACGCCGTCCTTGAGCGTGATGCGCGCGCCCGGCAACGTCGTGCCGAGGCCCATCAGCGCCGCGCCCTGGATCTGCGCCTCGATCGACATCGGGTTGACCGGCAGGTTGCAGTGCACGGCGGCCGTGACCTTGTGCACCTTCGGGCTGCCGTCGACGACGGACGCTTCGACGACGTAGGCGACGACCGTGTTGAACGACTCGTGCAGCGCGACGCCGTACGCATGGCCTTTCGGCAGCGTCTTCTTGCCGTAGCCGGATTTCGCCACGGCGAGATCCAGCGCCGCGTGATGGCGCACGTGCTTCGCGTCGATCAGCTTCTTGCGGTACGCGACCGGATCCGTGCCGGCCGCGTGCGCGGCTTCGTCGATCAGCGTCTCCATCACGAACGCCGTGTGCGTGGAACCGACGGAGCGCCACCACAGCACGGGCACGTTGGCCTTGACCATGTGCGCCGTCAGGTTCAGCGGCACGTCGTACGGTTCGCCCATGCCTTCGACCATCGTGTTGTCGACGCCGTTCTTGACCATGAACGGTTCGAACGCGGTGCCGGTGATGATCGACTGGCCGACGATGGTGTGGTCCCAGGCGACGATGTTGCCGTCGGCATCGAGGCCGATGTCGGCGCGGTGCACGTGCGACGGCCGGTAGTAGCCGCCGCGGATGTCGTCCTCGCGGCTCCAGATCAGCTTCACCGGACCGGCGTGGCCGGCGGCCTTGTACGCCTTGGCGACGTGGACGGCTTCCACGACGAAGTCCGACGTGGGCGTCGCGCGCCGGCCGAAGCCGCCGCCCGCCATCATCGTGTTCAAGGTGACCTGCTCGGGCTTGAGGCCCGCCACCGCGGCCGCCGCGGCCTGGTCGACGCCCTGGAACTGCGAGCCGACCCACAACGTGCAGGCATCGTCCTTGAGGTCGACCGTGCAGTTGATCGGTTCCATCGGCGCGTGCGCCAGGTAAGGGAATTCGTAGACGGCCGAGATCTTCTTGGCGGCACCGGCCAGCCTGGAGGTGTCGGCCTTGCGCGCGACGGCGCCCGGCGTCTTGGCCAGCTCGGCGAATTGGGCCATCTGCTTGCCGCTGTCGACTTTTTCGACGGCGCTCGTGTCCCAGTCGATGGCGAGGAGGTCGCGCGCCTGCTTGGCCGGCCAGTAGCCGTCGGCGACGACGGCCACGCCGCTACCGCCGCGGTCCACCGGCACTTCGAGCACGGCGATCACGCCGCGCAGCGCCTTGGCTTTCGACGCATCGAACTTCGCGACCTTCGCGCCGAACACGGGCGGATGCGCGACGACGGCGACCTTGGTCCCGGCCGGCTTGACGTCCAGGCCGAACTGCTGGCGGCCCGTCGACTTGGCGCGGGCGTCCAGGCGCGGCATCGGCTTGCCGATGTAGCGGAATGCCTTCTGGTCTTTCAGCGTGACGGCCTCCGGCACGGGCAGCGCCTTCGCCGCTTCGGCCAGCGAGCCGTAAGTCGCCTTCTGGCCCGCCGGACCGTAGACGACGCCCTTCGCCGTGCGGCACTGCGACGGGTTCACCTTCCACTGCTGCGCGGCTGCCTGCACCAGCATCGCGCGCGCGCGGGCGCCCACTTCGCGGTACTGCGTGAACGAGTGGGCGATGGTGCCCGAGCCGCCCGTGATCTGCATGCCGAAGACCGGGTCCTTGTACACGTCGCCGGCGGGGGCCAGTTCGGCGCGCATCTGGCTCCAGTCGGCGTCCAGCTCGTCCGCGAGCACCATCGGCAGGCCCGTGTGCACGCCCTGGCCGAATTCCAGGCGGTTGACGATCACGGTCACCGTATTGTCCGGCGCCACGCGCAGGAAGGCGTTCGGGGCGTAGACGGTCGGCTTGGCCGCCTCGGCGGCGCGGGCGATGCGGCCGCCGGCGGGAAGCACGAAGCCGAGGACGAGACCGCCGGTGGCCAGCGAGCCGGCTTTCAGGAAGGCGCGACGGGAGACGGCGCCCGGTACCGTTGTCTGCATCAGGTCGAATCGCATGCGGGCCTCCTTACGCCAGGGTCTTGGCGGCATCCTTGATGGCCGCGCGGATGCGTTGATAGGTGCCGCAGCGGCAGATGTTGCCGCTCATGGCGTTGTCGATGTCCGCGTCCGTCGGCTTCTTGTTCACGCGCAGCAGGGCCGTGGCGCTCATCACCTGGCCGCTCTGGCAATAGCCGCACTGCGGGACGTCGTGCTTGACCCAGGCGTCCTGCACGGCCTTGCCGACCTTGTCCGATTCCATCGCTTCGATGGTCGTGACCTTGTGGCCGACGGCGGCGGAGATCGGCGTGACGCAGGAACGGATCGCCTGCCCGTCCAGGTGCACGGTGCACGCGCCGCACAGGGCGGCGCCGCAGCCGAACTTGGTGCCGGTCATGTTCAGGTTGTCGCGCAGCATCCACAGGATGGGCGTGGAGGGATCGGCGTCGACCTGGACGTCGCGCCCGTTGATGTTCACAGTGATCATGACTTCTCCCTGTTCTGGTTTTTGGTGATCGGGTATTGCAAAAAAAGCCCGGCGGTGCCGGGCTTGGATTACTGCTTGAGGGAAGCCAGTTTGGCCTCGAGCGTCTTCTGGTCGACGGCGCCCGGGATCCGGCTGCCGTCGGAGAAAAAGATCGCCGGCGTGCCGGTGATGTGCAGTTTCTGGCCCAGTGCCAGCACTTTCTCGTTAGGCGACTCGCAGCTCGCGGGCGCGGCCGGCGCCGGTTTGCCGTTGATCATCCAGTCGTCCCAGGCCTTGGCGCGGTCCGGCGCACACCAGACGTTCTTCGACTTCTCGAACGAGTCCGGCGACAGGATGTTGTACAGGAACGTGTAGATCGTCACGTTGTCCATGTCCTTCAGCGTCGTCTGGCGCAGGCGCTTGCAGTAGCCGCAGTTCGGATCCTCGAACACCGCGATCACGCGCTTGCCGTCGCCCTTGACCTGCTTGATGGCGTCGCCCAGCGGCAGGTCGGAGAACTTGATCTTGTTGATGTCGTCGATGCGCTCGCGCGTCAGGTCGCGCGTCGACTTGGCATCGTAGACGTGGCCGATGATCAGGTATTCGCCCTTCTTGTCCGTGTACAGGATGTCGCCGGCGACGCGCAGCTCGTACAGGCCGGCATACGGCGTTTCCTTGATCGATTCGATCTTGGCGCCGCCCAGGCGCGGCTCGATCGCCTTCTTGATATTCGCTTCGACCGAGTTCTGCGCGCCGACGCACGACGTGATCAGGCCGGTCGCCAGCAGGACGGCGAGCTTTGTTTTACCCATGAATAATAATTCCTTAAAGATTTGGCACGTTACCTGCCCATCGCATGGGCGATCAGCCGTCGCTTGACCAAGGGCAACTTATCCAGCAAGTTTAATCCCAAATTGCGAACCACGCGCACCGGCTCCAGATTTGCGCCGAAAAGACGTTCCAGGCCATCCGTGGCCAGTTGCATCAGCAACACGTCTTCCTTGCGCGCTCTAGCGTAGCGGGCCAGCACGCGCTCGTCGCCGATGCCCTGATGCGCGTCGCGCGCGGCGATGGTGTCGAGCAGGTCGACGATGTCGCCGAAGCCCAGGTTCATGCCGTGCCCGGCCAGCGGATGCACGGCATGGGCGGCGTCGCCGACCAGCACCACGCGCGGCGCCGTGACCGCGTGCGGGCGCACGAGCGCCAGCGGGATCGCCTTGACGTCTTCCGGCTGCAGGGGTTTCAGCAGGCCCAGCTTGCTTTCCGAATACTCGCCCAGGCGGATTGCCAGCTCGCCCAGCGATTCGTTCATGATGGTGTCGGCCAGCGTATCGGGCGCCGACCAGACCAGGGACACCTTATTGCCCGGCAGCGGCAGCAGCGCGATCACCCCGTCCTTGCAGGTGAACCATTGATAGGCGACGTTGTGGTGCGGCTTTTCGCAGGAAAAATTCGCCACGATGGCGCGCTGGTGGTAGGCGCGGTAATCGATGCCGATGTCGCACTGTCCGCGCACCCACGAATCGCGCCCGTCGGCGCCGACGAGCAGCTGGGCCGAGAGCACCCTGCCGTCTTCCAGTTCGACCTCGACGTTGTCCGTGCCGCTCACGATCCGGCAGGCGCTTCCGGTAACGGTCTCGACGTTCTGGGCGAAGCGCAGCGCCGCGTCGAGCGCCTGGTTCAGGTTGCTGTCCTCGACGATCCACGCGAGCGCACCGGCGTGGGCGCCGAACGCGTCGAAGCCGAGATGGCCGCCCCGCTCGCCGTCGCCCTGCACCTCCATCGCGTCGACGGGCGCCACGCGCGCCATGTCGAGCGCGCCCCAGACTTTAAGAGACGACAACAGGGTATGTGCCGTGTGGTTGAGTGCGTACACGCGCACGTCCCAGGGCTTTTCGCCGCCGGACGACGCTTGCGGCGCATCCGGACGCGCGGGCGGCACGAGCAGCGTGACGCTGTGCCCGGCCTGCGACAAGCCCAGCGCCGCCGTCTTGGCGATGGCGCCATTGCCGACGATGCAGACGTCGCTGCGGCGGGCGACGTTGCGATAATGTGCGGAGGAAGTGGTTTGTGTGCTCATGACACACATTATAGACGCTTCACCGGGGGCTGCTTTCGGCGGACGGGACGGGCATCCTGTCCCGCCGGTTGCGGAATTTGCTCGACAGGTCTTGCGACTTCGCAAACCCGTCGCTATAATCATGCCTCCTTTGGCCTGGTAGCTCAGTTGGTAGAGCAGAGGATTGAAAATCCTTGTGTCGGTGGTTCGATTCCGCCCCGGGCCACCAAAGATTCAAAGCGAGAACGCCGACCCATGCTGGTCGGCGTTTTTGTTTTCCGAACAGTCGCGCAAATCGGGCAGTCTCGGACAGACCCGCCCCGTCGGTGCTCGATGATCGATCTCGGGGCCGCTTCGATGAGCCCATCGCTGGCCACGACTGGCACGTTTGCGGCGCAAACGACACCGCCTGCCTATACTGAAACCAGCGGGCACGCTGCCCGCTCATCGAGTAAAGGAGCCGATCATGACGCGCAAATTCATCGATTGCCGGGAGTTTCCAAGCGACATGCATTGCACTGTCGCCATCTCGGCCGACAGCGAGGAAGAGTTATTGCAAGCCGCTGTCGACCATGCGGTTTCGGTGCACCATCACGACGATACGCCAGAGCTGCGCCAGCAGCTCCGCCAGTTGTTCAAGGATGGCATGCCGCCCGAACATCTGCCCGTGAGTGGGCAAACCAGCAGCGCCGGCCCTGGCGCCCCGCTCGCGCACTGAGGATTGACAATCCTTCTGTCGGTGGTTCGGTTCCGTCCCGGGCCACCAAAGAATTCAAAAAAATGCCGGTTCGCCCGGCATTTTTTTTCGTCCATAGAAGCTGCGGCGATCACCCCAGTTGCTTGCCATCGATAACAGATACTTCGGCGCTGGCGGCGTCGAAGTCGTCGAACCGGCGGGCGTTGACGACGATGCGCCGCGCGGCCGATGCCGGTTCAACTCGCGCGCCATAAGCGCAACGCCTCTTCCGCAATCACATCAGGAAACTCCTCCTGAAAAAATAGCTTCCCCTCGGGAACCTGACGCACACCCAACGACCGTGGAAAAATGCGGTCTAGATAAGCTGCATCGGCCACGGGAAAGATCGTATCTTTGCTCCCCCACACCATCCGCACCGGCACCATGCTGCGCCTGAGCGTAGCCTCGATGCCCGCCAGCGGGTTCGGCGCCAGCGCCTTGTGAAAGTCGTGGTACTGCTTGCGCCGCAATGGCGTGCTCACCATCGGCGAGACGTAATACGCGATGACGTCGTCCGTGAGAATCGCAGGATCGTGGTACACGGCCGCGCCGAAAGTCGAGCGCGCCAGATTCTTGTCGGTCAGCCATTTCGCCGTGTCGTCAGCGAGCGTGCCGGCGTTCGCCATATCGAGTACCGGTTTGATCATCGGCGGCGGGCTGTTCGGCTCGGTGTCGCAGTCCGTCAGCAGCATCGTGCGTACGCGCCCCGGATATCGGGCCAGGAACAACTGTGCGACCGCGCCGCCGCTGTCGGACGCGACGATGTCGGCCCGGTCGACGTGCAGCGCATCCAGCAATGCCCCCAGCATCGCCACCTGGGCGGCGGGCGCGACCGATTGGCGCTCGGGGATCTGCGAGTAGCCGAGGCCCATGAAATCCGGCGCGATGCAGCGTCGGTAAGGCGACAGGCGGTCGAGCGCGCCGCGCCATTGAAAACCGTTCAACGGGGCGCCGTGCAGGAACAGCGCCGCCCCGCCCGTGCCGCGCTCGACATAGGCGATGCGGCCGAACGGCAGGTCGGCGAAGCGCCGCGCCTGGCGGTAGCGTTCCACCTCGGTCGGCGCCTCCGCCGCGTGCGCACCGCAAGCCGCGACGGCGGCACCGGCCAACTGCAAGAAATCCCTGCGTTTCATGAGCTCTCCTTCGATATGTGGACATGGAAGGATGCTAGCGGCGCCATCGCCGCCCGGCGCGCATCTTCGGCCGATTCCGGACACAGGCGGATGATTTCCGGTACATTGACGAAACGCCTATCCGGAGGTTGCGATGATCGACAGACCCGCATGCTATCCCAGCCCTGCCGCCACCCCGCTGCCGCTCCTCGACGTGCTGACGTCGCCCGTCCCGCCGGGACGGTTCGATTCGCCCGTGGATGAGCGTCACGTGCTGTGCCTCCACCTCGGTGCGCCGGTGCCCGTGTCGTACCGGGCCGGCAGAGCCGAGCGCCAGGGCGTGCGGCTGCATGGGCAGTTTTGCGTGGTGCCCGGCGGGTCGAGTACGCGCTGGACGATGTCGCAGCCGGCGACTTCGCTGCTGTTGCGGCTGGCGCCCGCGCATCTGCGCGCCACGGCCCACGAGATGGGCCCGGGCGCGGGCAGCTTCGACCTCGCGCCGGCCATCCACATCCGCGATCCGCAAATCGAACGCATCGGCTGGATGATGCAGGCCGAGGAGCATGCCGGCTCCCCGGGCGGCCGGCTGTTCGCCGACAGTCTCGCCTCGGCGCTTGCCGTGCGCCTGGTCGCCCTGCAGTCACGCATCACGAACCCGCCGCCGGCACTGGCTTTGCCCGCATGGCGCCTGCGCCGCGTCATCGAATACATCGATGCCCATCTGGACCAGGAGCTCACCCTGGCCGAACTCGCGGCCGTCGCGGAATTCAGCCCGTCGCATTTCAAGGCCCTGTTCAAGCAGGCGGTGGGCGTGCCGGTCCACCGGTTCGTGCTCGAGCGCCGCGTCGAACGGGCGCGCCTGCGCCTGCTCGAGGGGAAACAGAGCATCACGGAGATCGCCCTGGAAGCCGGCTTCGCGCATCCGAGCCACATGGCGCGCTGGATGCGCCGGCTGCTGGGGTTGGGCCCTTCGCAGATCCGCGGTTAGAACTCGACGCGCTTCACGTTTTCATTTGGCAGCGCGATGCGCAGGCGCCGCGTCGCCGCGTCGAAGTGGACGTCGCGCGCAGGCTCGCCGTCGATGCGGACGCCGGCCGGCGCGGCCGCGAGGCCGATGATGTCGATGGCGCCCACGCGCTGATAACCGCGGTTGGGCGGCATCTCCAGCCGCACGCCGTGCGCGTCCTGGGTCACGGTGATCGTGCGCGACGCGCCCTGGCGGTAACCGTAGCCGTCGCCGGCATCCTGGAACACGTGGCTCGTGCCGCCGGCGCCGGCCGCGACGGCGATCGTCAGCGGCACGTTTTTCATCTCGCCCGTGTTTTGCACGACCGGCGCGACGGGCACGCCGGCACCGGCGCGGATGAACAGCGGCAGCCGGTCCAGCGGCGCGGCGACCTGCGCGGCGGTGCCGCCCGCGTGACGGGTGCCGTCCCACCAGTCGATCCACGTGTCCCCTTGCGGGAAATAGACGTCGCGGCGCGTTTGCCCCTCGTGCAGGACCGGCGCCACCAGCAGGTCGCCGCCCGCGAGAAACTGGTCGTCGACGAGGCGCGCGCGCGCGTCGCCCGGATAGGCGAACCACAAGGGCCGCATCGGCGGCGTGCCGGACTGCTCGTTGTCCGCGAACAGCGTGTACAGGTAAGGCAGCAGCCGGTAGCGCAGTTCGATCGTGGCGCGGTCGATGCGTTCGTAGGCGGCGCCGAAGGCCCACGGTTCGCGCGGCGCGGAGACGTCGTTGGAATGCGTGCGGAAGTATGGCGTCAGCGCCGCCGCCTGCAGCCAGCGGGTGTGCAGTTCCGCGCCCGGACTGCCCATGAAGCCGCCGACGTCGGCGCCGACGAACGGCACGCCCGACACGGACAGATTGGTGAGCATCGGGATGGTCAGCGCGAGGTGGGTCCAGGTCGGCGAGTTATCGCCCGTCCAGACGGCGGCATAGCGCTGCACCCCGGCGAAACCGGCACGCGTGAGCACCAGCGGGCGTTTATCCGGACGCAGGTTGCGCAATCCCTCGAAGCTGGCGCGCGCCATCTGCATGCCGTAGACGTTGTGGTATTGCGCATGCGTGCCGGGGATGCCGTCGCCGGCGTGCCGCGCGTCGAGCGGGAACGTCTTGTGCGGGCCCAGACTGATGTCCGGCTGCTTGAAATCGTCGGGGGCGAACACGCCGGGTTCGTTCATGTCGTTCCAGAAGCCGTCGACGCCCAGGTCGAGCGGCGCCTTGTACAGGCTGCCGAACCACGCCCGCGCCGCCGGCGACGTGAAGTCCGGGAACGCGCAGATGCCGGGCCAGACCTTCGCGTGCAACTCGCCGCCGTCGGCATTGCGCACGTAGATGCCCTGTTCGCGGCCGCTGCGGTAGATCGGATAGCGTTCGTCGAACTTGATGCCCGGGTCGACGATGGTCACGGCGTGGAAGCCCGCATCGTGCAGCCGGTCCAGCATCGTCTTCGGATCGGGGAACGTCTTGGGATTCCACGTGAACACGCGGAATCCGTCCATGTGGTCGATATCGAGGTAGATGACGTCGGCCGGGATGTGGCGCCGGCGGAATTCGTGGGCGACATCCAGCACCTGTTCCTGCGTCATGTACGACCAGCGCGATTGCTGGTAGCCCAGCGCCCACAGGGGCGGCAAGGCGCCGCGGCCCGTCAGCGCCGTGTAGTCGCGCAGGACGCCGGCCGGCGTGCGCGCGGGGCCGCCTGTGAAGACGTAGTAATCCAGCTCGCCGCCGGCGGCGCCGAAGCTGTAGCGGTGCGGGTCCGTCTTCCCCATGTCGAACCAGCTGCGCCGCGTGTTGTCGAAGAACAGGCCGTAGCTCTTGCCGTCGTGCAGGGCAATGAAGAACGGTATCGATTCATACGACGGATCGTGGCCCGCCGGGTAGTCGGGCACGTCCGAGTTCCACATCACCATGGTCTGCTGATGTCGAGAAAGGGGAAATGTTTTTTCCCCAAAACCGTAATACAGCTCGTAGTCGTCGCGGCGCATCGAGGTCTCGACGGTGCCGTCGACCGGGTTGAACGCCATCGGACGGGCCGGGTCGTCCGCGACGACGAGCTTGCCGGCGCCGTCGTACACCGAGATCGCCAGCTCGGGCCTGGTGCCGATCACCACGCGCGTGCCCGTGGCCGAGCGCAATTCCACCGATGCCTCGTGCGTCGTCAATGTCGCCCTGGATGTGGGCGGCGTCCCGGCGATGGCATACGACACGTCCGGCGCGAAGCGGCCGCCGGGGGTCATCCGCACGCGCACGACATCGGCTGTGACGAAGCCGACGTGGACCCGTGCGCCGCTGGACAGGCGCAGATCCAGGCCATCGTCGGACGGCAGCGTTTGCACGACGGCGCCGACCGTATGCGGGGCCGCGGCGGCGTGGACCGGCACGATGGAAGCGCACGCCGCGGCAAGGATGTGTGGAGTGAATCGCATCGGGACGTTATACAAAGTCGACGATGGGAACTCAACAGGCTTTCGCGAATCCGCCGCAGTTTAGCGGTGTTTTCGTAAACCCGGCGGCTGCGCGAACAGCGAGAAATCCGGCAGCTTGCCGTGCGCGTCCAGGTCGGCGGCGTCGCCGATGCGCAGGATCGTCGCCGGGTCCCATCGAACGCGGGCCAGGCCGGCAACCCGTTGCCGTTCGGACTGCCCGTGCGCGCGCGAGTCGCCCAGGTGTCGGCCAGCCGGTTCGCCAGCTGGCGGTCGTACGCGGACCACGGCCTGGCGTCCTGGCCGAGATGGTCGAACACGTACTGGATCTCGGCGCCATGCCCCGGCAGGACGTCCTTCGCATCCGGCGACTGCACGAGCAGGCCGCGCCGCAGCCGTAGCCGCAGGGCGTCACGGGTGCCGTCGGCCGGTGCGCGAAATAATAGACGTAGGGCTTGGCCCGGCCGTACCGCGCCTGCCGGCCGGCCCAGTACACCGTGCGCCAGCCCCACCAGTCGTTCGTGAGCTGGTCGATGGACGACTTGGCCTGCGCATCGGCCTGCGGCGGGCGCCAGCGCAGCTTGCCGACGGGCGGTGCGGCAAACGGCACGCCGAGATAGCGATTTATCCCGTCGGCGTATGTGCCGACGATCTGTCCTCCCGTCACCTTTACTGGCTCCGACACCGGCGCCGCCCCGGCCGCACCGGCCAGCAGGCAACCGGCGACGAGGGCCATGGCCCGCGCAGCTCCCATGATGTCTCTTCTTTGCTTGTCGGAATGATCATTTTAGCGAGCCGATATGGGCCAGGCCGTCGCGGCAAAAATAATTATCGAAATAATGAATTTGGCGCTTGCAAAGCACGAACGGCTCGGATAAATTTGTCGACATAATGATTATCGCAATAATTAATTTAAGGCAGCAGACCATCTGACCATTACCGGAGGAATCCATGAACAAGCCCACCCCCCTCAAGCTTTGCAACGTCCTCGGCGCAACCATCCTCGCCCTCGCGGCGCTGGGCACGGCCCGCGCGCAAACGGCCAGCCCGGCCGCGTTCCCGGCCATCAAGCAGATCGATGCCGGCGTGCTGAACGTCGGTTACGTCGACGCGGGTCCGGCCGATGGTCCCGTCGTGATCCTGCTGCACGGCTGGCCGTACGACATCCACAGCTATGTCGACGTCGTGCCGCTGCTGACGAAGGCCGGCTACCGCGTGATCGTGCCCCACCTGCGCGGCTACGGCACGACGCGTTTCCTCGATCCGGACGCCGTACGCAACGGCGAACCGGCGGCGCTGGCGAAAGACGTCGTCGACCTGATGGATGCATTGAAAATCGACAAGGCGATCCTGGCCGGCTACGACTGGGGTGCGCGCAGCGCCGACATCGTGGCCGCGCTGTGGCCCGAGCGGGTCAAGGGTCTGGTCTCGGTCAGCGGCTACCTGATCGGCAGCCAGGAAAACGGCAAGCAGCCGCTGCCGCCGAGCGCCGAGCTGCAATGGTGGTACCAGTTTTATTTCGCCACGGACCGCGGCGCCGCCGGCTACGCGAAGAACCGCCACGATTTCGCCAAGCTGATCTGGCAAACGGCATCGCCGCAGTGGCATGTCGACGACCGCACCTTCGACCGCAGCGCCGCCTCCCTCGAGAACCCGGACCACGTCGCGATCACCGTCTACAACTACCGCTGGCGCCTTGGCCTGATCCAGGGCGAAGCGCAATACGACAAGCTGGAAGCCCGCCTAGCGACGTTCCCGGCCATCACCGTGCCGACGATCACCCTGGAGGGCGACGCCAACGGCGCGCCGCATCCCGAACCGGCCGCGTACGCCAAGCGTTTCACCGGGAAATACAAGCATGAACTCGTCAAAGGCGGCGTGGGCCACAACCTGCCGCAGGAAGCGCCGCGCGCGTTTGCCGATGCCGTCATCGCGGTCGACCACCTGTAATCGCCGACAACTCCTCGAAAGGAAATCTCATGAGCAAGATCGACAACGTCCTCTACACCGGCAAGACCCGCACCACCGGCGGCCGCGCAGGCGGCGCGCGCAGCAGCGACGGCCGTCTCGACATCACCCTGTCGCCGCCGGGCAGCCACGGCAAGGGCACGAACCCGGAGCAGCTGTTCGCCGCGGGCTGGTCGGCCTGCTTCATCGGCGCGCTGGGACTGGCTGCGAAAGACCATCAAGTGGCGCTGCCGGCGGGCACGGCGGTCGATGCCGAAATCGACCTCGGCACCGGCGCCGACGGCTACGCGCTGCAAGCCCGCCTGGCCGTGAGCCTGCCCGGCGTGCCGCGCGACGTCGCCGAAGCGCTGGTCGCGTCCGCGCACCAGCGCTGCCCCTATTCGAAGATGTCGCGCGGGAATATCGACGTCGCCATCACGCTGGCGTGAGCCTCGATACGACGACGCCACCGGTCGAGGGTGGCGTCGTCGTTGCCGCGGGCATCCGCGATCAGTGGAAAAACAGGTACAGGATGACCAGCACGATTGCCGGCACGCCCAGGATCCAGGCCAGGAAATATTTGCCCATGATCGTTCTCCTTTCGTCAGCTTGTGATCATGGGTTCAGGATGCCGGTGGCGGACGCGGGCGTCCGTACGTTACTGCACGGTGTGCGCAAACAGCATCTGCAAGTCGTCCGGCCCGATGGCGGCCGCCAGAGCGCCTTCCGCATCCAGCACGGCATGGGCCAGCTCACCCTTGCGGCGCTGCATCTCCTGGATTTTTTCTTCGAGCGTGCCTTGCGCGATCAGCTTGTAGACGAGCACGGGGTGGTCCTGGCCGATGCGCCAGGCGCGGTCGGTCGCCTGGTTTTCGCTGGCGGGTTTCATCACGGGTCGTCACGGAAACGACGTGCTTGCAATTGCGTGTCACGGGACAGCTGCAGTCGCCGCTGAACCGGACGCCGCGCCGCGCGAAGCGTCCGGGCTTGACGGCTATCAGGCGGGCTGCGCCACCCGGGCCGCCCGTGCCATGCGCCAGATCGTCGTCGCATTGACGAGCGCCATCACGATCTCGAGCGCCGTGCCGCCGATCGAGCCGGCGATGATGTTATTCGCGATCCACAAGCAGGTCCCGCACAGCATCGCGAGTCGCATGGGGACGCCGCGCAGCAGGAACAGCGCGAGCGTGCCGATGCAGGACGCGGCCAGCGGCAGCCAATCCGTCATGCGCGTGGCGAGCGCAAGACCGAGAACGAGGTTCATCACGACGACGCCCCCCGCCACCCACAGCGAGCGGGTGTACAGCGCCAGCACGGAGCGCAGCAGCGACATGGTCGTGCTGGCGACAGGCGTCGGATTGCCGAGCAGGGCGAAGTGGACGATATAAGCCAGGCATTCGCCGGCCATGAACAGCTTGAAGCGGCGGTCGTCCTTTTGCATGGCGCACGCGACGCCGAGGACGAACGCGATATAGCCGACGCATTGCGCCGGCGCGAACCAATCGAGGGACATGAGCAATCAGCTGGGCGGGAACGGCAGAACCGCGCATTATAGCCCGCTTCCTGGTCTAGAATGGCCGGGCAGTCCCGACAACCGATGTCTTCAAAGGAGAGCTCCCATGAAAGCTGTCAACCTTGGTATCGCCTGCCTGTCCGCGCTGTTCGCCCTGTCCGCCCATGCCGCCGATCCGGCCCCGGTCAAGAAAGTCGACGGCATCCTCGTCGACGCCCACGGCATGACCGTGTACACCTTCGACAAGGACGTCGCCGGCAGCGGCAAGAGCGCCTGCAAGGGCCAGTGCGCGGAAAACTGGCCGGCCGTGAAGGCGGGCGACGCGCCGCTGTCCGAGCCCTATTCGGCGATCGTGCGCGACGACGGCACCAAGCAGCTCGCCTACCACGGCAAGCCGCTGTACACGTACATCAAGGATAAAAAGGCCGGCGAGCGCGAAGGCGACAAGAAGATGAACGTCTGGCACGTCGTGACGGATTAACGGCCAGGACGCGCGCCGTCCACACTGTCGCGCACGACCCGCAGCTTGGTCAGCTGGCCATGGCGGTAGGTGTACAGCGTGAGCGCGGCGTCGCGCAGGTCGCCGTTCGCATCGAAGGCGATGGTGCCCGTGATGCCCTGGTACTTGATCTTGGCGAGCGCCGGCAAAAACGTCGCCGGGTCGGACGATCCGGCCGCGCGCATGGCGGCGGCGAATGCCATCGTCGCGTCGTAGGCGTACGGCGCGTACGTCTGGAACGCCATGCCGTAGCGCGTCTTGTAGCGCGCCGAGAAGGCCGCCATGCCCGCTTCCAGCGGCGCGTCGACGCCGCCCGCCACCACGCAGATCACCTTGTCGTCGCCGAGCGCGCTTCCCGCCAGCTGCGGCAGCTTTTCCGAGCACACGCCGTCGCCCGACACGAATTTCGCGTCGATGCCCAGCGCCTGCATCTGCTTGAGCATCGGACCGGCCGTGGCATCCATGCCGCCGTAGAAGATCACGTCCGGACGGCGCGCGCGGATCTGCGTGAGGATCGCATTGAAATCCGTCGCACGGTCGTTGGTGAACTGGCGGCTGACGATCTCCGCGCCGCCAATCCGCTTGACGTCCTTCGCGAACTGGTCGGCCAGGCCCTGGCCGAACGCGGTGCGGTCGTCGATGATGGCGATCTTTTTCGCCTTCAGGGTGTTGATCGAATAATTCGCGAGCACGCGGCCCACGAGGTCGTCGTTGGCGACGATGCGAAATGCCGTCTTGTAGCCCTGGTGCGTGTACAGCGGCGTGGTGGCGGCCGGCGAGATCTGCGGGATGCCGGCGCTGTTGTAGATCTTCGAGGCCGGCACCGTCGTGCCGGAATTCAGGTGCCCGACGACGGCGACGACGCCGGCATCGACGAGTTTTTGCGCGACGGCCGTGCCGAGCTTCGGATCGCTGCCGTCGTCCTCCGCCAGCAAGACCCACTTGACCTTCTTGCCGCCAATCGCCGCCCCCTGCGCATTCAAGTCGTCGATCGCCAGGCGGGCGCCGTTCTCGATGTCCTTGCCCTGGTGCGCGCTGGGGCCGGACAGCGGCGACGCGCTGCCGATTTTCACTTGCGATTGGGCGTGGGCGGCCGGGACGACGGCCAGCGAGAACAAGGTGGCGAAGCAGATCAGACGCATGGGCTATTCCTTCAGGGTGATGTCCTGATTGTAATGCCCAGCGGCCCCGCTTACGACAACCAAAAGTCACCGACCACGCTTGACTTCCCGCTCCGGAGGGCTAGGCTGCATGAAGCGGCTTCGCCGCGCGACAACCACACGGAGAGGGACATGGACGCACAAGACAACAAACGGATCGTCATGGAAGGCTACCGGCTGTTTCAGAACGGCGACATTCCCGCCATGATGGCCTACGCACACGACGACGCCGTGTGGATCGGCCCCGACGCGGAAGCCCTGCCCTTCGCCGGCAGCTTCCATGGCAAGGCGGAAGTCGCGCGCTTCTTCTCGGAACTGGGCGCGGCCATGCAGCCCACGCGCTTCGTCATCAAGGACGTCATCGCGGAAAACGACAAGGTCGTGGTCCTCGGCGAGGCCACGTGGCTGGTCAAGTCCACCGGGCGCAGCTACGACAGCCCGTGGGTCCATGTCTTCACCATGCGCGACGGTAAATTCGTCCGTGTCGAGGCGCTGTTCGACACGGCGCCGGCCGAGCGCGCCTTCCGCCCCGACCGGCCGGACCAGATGGCCGCCGCGATGGCGCTACGTCATTGAGGGGCCGCCCTCTTTCGCGTGCGCGGCCACGCGGCTGCCGCGTATCGCCGCGCGGACGGCTCGAGGGTCTGCGACAAGCCGCCGGAGTGGCGCAGCCGTCCACCCTACCGGCGGTTGCGCTGACCAGAAGACGACGCGCTGCCCCGGCGCCAGGTACATCCTGTCGCCCGGCTTCACGCCGAACGCGTCGTAGACATGGTAGCGGGACCACGCGTCGGCCAGGTTCGCGCAGGGCTGTGCATGGGCGCCGCGGTGGATGGTGCGCCGCCATGGCCGGCCCTCGAGATCCGGCCGGTCCGGATCCGAATACCCGATGCGATTGAACGGCTTGTTCAGTGTCATCGCATGCGGTGTCGAGCCGGCGGCGACTTGGCGGTTCCGCTCGGCCCGGTTCCGGACCCCGCGTGCGGTGCCGGCCGCGCGCGAAATCATCGCGCTCGAACGTGAAGTACGACTTCCACGTGTCGACCGGCGTGGCGGCAAGGATGCCGTCCAGCTCATGGTGTCCACGGTTGTGTAGGCTTGCGGTGCCAAAGCACCCTTGCCCGGTGCCAAGGGCATCCCCATCTACCATGCCATGCCCGACTTCATCCGCCTCGTCCCGTTCATCGCCGTGCTGGCCGCGGCCGCCGCGCCCGCGCACGCGGACGAGCTCGCCAACCTCATCAATGCCTGGCGTGCCGCACCCGGCGATTGCGACGGCCGGCCCGCCGCGGCTGCCGGGCCGCTGGCCGTCGAGCCGGCGCTGTCCCGTATCCGCATCGGTCCCGGCACCTTTCTCGAGTCGGCCTTGCGGAACGCCGGCTACGAAGCGGCGCATGCCGAAGCGATCACGGTCACGGGGCCGCCGGACGCGCGCGCGGCGATGGAAGTCATCGGCCAAACATATTGCCGCACGCTGCGTGCCGCGGCATTCACCGCGATCGGCACGGCGCACATCGGCAACGAGTGGCAAGTCGTACTGGCGCAGCCCGTCGTGATTCCCCCGCTGCCGGACTGGCCGGATGCGGGACAAGACATCCTCGCGCTCGTGAACGCCGCGCGCGCCCGGCCGCGCACGTGCGGGACACAGGCGTTCGGCCCCGCCGGACCGCTCAAGTGGAACCCGCTGCTGGGCCAGGCCGCGCTCGCACACAGCACCGACATGGCGCAGAAACACTATTTCAATCACAAGCAGCCGGACGGCAGCCTGCCCGCCGACCGCGCGACGGCCGCCGGCTACCGTTGGGTGCGCGTGGGCGAGAACATCGCGTCGGGCCAGCGCACGGTCGACGAAGCCGTCGCATCGTGGCTGGACAGCCCGGGCCACTGCGCCAACATCATGAATCCCGCCTTCACGGAAATGGGCGCGGCCTACGCGATCAATCCGCAGAACCGCAACCGCACCGCGTACTGGACGCAAGTGTTCGGCGCTCCACGTTAATTGATTCCGGCTATAGGCTTCATAAAAAATAACATATTGTGCGCAATTGGATTGCGCGCTATAGTTCACCCCATGGAAACGAACGACGCAAACGCTGCTCTCCTGCTCGACAACCAGTTGTGCTTCGCACTCCACTCGGCATCGCTGGCGATGACGAAGGTGTACAAGCCGCATCTGGACAAGCTGGGCGTGACGTATCCGCAGTACCTGGTGCTGCTGGTGCTGTGGGAGCGCGACGGCCTCACGGTGTCGGACATCGGCGAGCGGCTGTACCTCGATTCCGGGACATTGACCCCGCTGCTGAAGCGGCTCGAGGCGCAAGGCCTGGTCGACCGCTCCCGCGATCCGGCGGACGAACGCCGCGTCGTGATCCGGCTGACCGGCCGGGCGCGGGCGCTGAAGGAACAAGCGGCCGGCATCCCGGCGTGCATCCTGGGCGCCACCGGTTGCGACGTGCAAGAACTGGTAAGACTCGTCGGCGAGATCAAGGCCATGCGCGACAAGCTCGCCGGCGCGACGTAAAAGCGATTTATGTGCAGTACGAACTCAACCACTGAAAGGTAATGCGATGACCACCAAACTCGATAAAGTCCTGTACACCGCCAAGGCACACACGACCGGCGGCCGCGAAGGCCAATCCCGCAGCGACGACGGCCTGCTGGAAGTGAAACTGGCTCCGCCGAAAGAAATGGGCGGCAAAGGCGACGCCACCAACCCGGAACAACTGTTCGCTGCAGGCTACTCGGCCTGCTTCATGGGCGCGATCAAATTCGTCGCCGGCCAGAAGAAAGTGGCCGTGCCGGCCGACGCAGCGATCGACGCCAGCGTCTCGATCGGGCCGATCCCCAACGGTTTCGGCCTGGCCGTGGAACTGGCCGTGAGCCTGCCGGGCCTGGACCGCGCCGTGGCGCAGGACCTGGTGGAGTCGGCCCACATCGTGTGCCCGTACTCGAACGCAACCCGCGGCAATATTGACGTCAAGCTGAGCCTGATCTAACGCAAACCGGGGTCAGAGCCCGATTTTGGGAAATTTCTCAAAATCGGGCTCTGACCCCGGTGTTTAATCAGCTGCGGCATAACGATTTGTTTTTTCTATTAGATCCATATAAACAGATAGTTTGCACGAATGCCAGTCAGGCTCTACCATGGTCACGAATAGACCTCGGCTATCGAATTTAAATCATCGATAGCCTAACCATTGAGAGAGCCGCCATGACCCATTTGACCACCGCCTCCGGCATCCCCGTCGACGACAACCAGAATTCGATCACGGCCGGCCCGCGCGGCCCCGTGCTGCTGCAGGACTTCCACCTGATCGAGAAACTGCAGCATTTCAACCGCGAACGCATCCCCGAGCGCGTCGTGCACGCGAAAGGATCGGGGGCCTACGGCACCTTCACCGTCACCCACGACATCAGCAAGTTCACGAAGGCCAAGCTGTTCGCGGCCGTCGGCAAGCAGACGGAGACGTTCCTGCGTTTCTCCACCGTCGGCGGCGAAAAGGGTTCGGCCGACACGGAACGCGATCCGCGCGGTTTCGCCGTGCGCTTCTACACCGAGGAAGGCAACTGGGATCTGGTGGGCAACAACACGCCGACGTTCTTCCTGAAGGACGGCATCAAGTTCCCCGACTTCATCCACACCCAGAAGCGCGACCCGCAAACCAACCTGAAATCCGCGCAAAACGTGTGGGACTTCTGGAGCCGTGCGCCGGAAAGCCTGCACCAGGTGACGATCCTGTTCTCCGACCGTGGCACTCCGGACGGCTACCGCCACATGGACGGCTTCGGCAGCCACACCTATAGCCTGATCAATGACGCGGGCGAACGTGTGTGGGTCAAGTGGCACTTTAAGACCTTGCAGGGCATCAAAAACCTGACCGCAAGCGAAGCGCAGCGCCTGGCCGGCGTCGATCCGGACTACGCCCAGCGCGACCTGTTCAACGCCATCGCCAAGGGCGACTTCCCGCGCTGGAGCGTGGAGATCCAGGTCATGGACGACGCGCAGCGCGCCGCCTGGGAAGCGAAGACAGGCTGGGACGCGTTCGATCTGACCAAGGTGTGGCCGCAGGGCGAATTCCCGCGCCTCCCGGTCGGCATCCTGGAACTGAACCGCAATCCGGACAACTACCATGCCGACGTCGAGCAGGCCGCCCTGTCGCCGTCGAACATCGTGCCAGGCATGGGCTACAGCCCGGACAAGATGCTGCAGGCGCGCCTGTTCGCCTACCACGACGCCCAGCTGTACCGCGTCGGCACGAACCACCAGCATCTGCCGGTGAACCGCCCGCGCTGCCCGTTCCACAACCAGCAGCGCGACGGCGCGATGGCGATCGCCAACGGCGGCGCGGCCGCGAACTATGATCCGGTCCGCGCCGACATCCCCGCCGCCGGCGGGTTCGGCCACGGCGACGCCGGCTGGCAGCTGGAAGGCGCCGCGGGGCGCTACGACACCCGCGCCATCGACGATCACTTCACGCAGGCCGGCAACCTGTTCCGTCTGCTGACCGACGAAGGCAGGCGCAACCTGATCGACAACATCGCCGGGTCGCTGTCCGGTGCGGACGCTGCTACCCAGGATCGCCAGATCGGGCACTTCCTGAAAGCGGATCCGGCGTATGGCCAGGGAGTGGCGGAGGCGATTCGCCGGTTGCAGAACAAAGCATAAGACGTTCATACCGACGGGCCGGACGGCATTGCTGTGGCCCGCTTTTCATTCCGGATTCTCACCAAAAATCACATTAAGTCTTTCATTTTAAAGGGTTTCTGGACATTACAAACAGACACGGACGGCGCCGCCGGCCAAGCCTACCGCTTCTACCGCGCCGCCTTCGACCG
Source organism: Massilia putida (assembly GCF_001941825.1). Classification (NCBI taxonomy): domain Bacteria; kingdom Pseudomonadati; phylum Pseudomonadota; class Betaproteobacteria; order Burkholderiales; family Oxalobacteraceae; genus Massilia; species Massilia putida. Next base: position 4,710,209 of record NZ_CP019038.1, on the reverse strand, counting down.
CACGCCGGACCTGCCCGGCCTCGGCTTCTGGATCGGCGCGATGGACAAGGGCTCGTCCGTGCAAGACCTGGCGGCGGGCTTCTCGACGTCGAAGGAATTCAACGACATGTACGGCGGCGCGAGCAATGCCGACATCGTGAGCCGGCTGTACCACAACGTGCTGCACCGCACGCCGGAACAGGCGGGATACGACTACTGGCTGCACGTCCTCGACAACAGGCAGGCGGGCCTGTCGGACGTGCTGGCCGCGTTCAGCGAAAGCGCCGAGAACAAGGATGCGGTGGCGGAGCTGATCGCGAGCGGGATCCTGTTCACGCCCTGGCAGGGCTAGCCGTCGGCCTGCGCCGCGAGCCACGGCACGATTACGTCCAACAGGCGCTGCGGCGCCTCGATCGGGATCATGTGGCCCGTGTCCTCGATGACGGCCAGCGTGGCGCCGGGGATGGCGGCCGTCATCTCCTGCGCTTCCGCCAGGCTGCGCAGCTGGTCGTCCGCGGCCGCCACGACGAGTGTCGGGCAGCGGATCTCGCCGGACCGTGCGAGGTCGCCCGGCCGGTCCAGCAGCGACTGGCGCCGGAACACGTCGCCGCCGAGACGCATGCCCATCGCGCGGATCCGCTCGATCAGCGCCTCGTTGTCGCGCTGCTTCGGATGCAGCGACGTGGCGACAGCCGTGCGGCTCAGGCCACTGAACGCGATGGACGGCGCCGCGTTCCCGATCGCGCCCTTGCGCCGTTGCAGTGCGGCCGTGTCGCCGCGGGTGGACGTCGAGATCAGCACGAGCGCCTGCACGCGGTCGGGCGCCTGGCGCGCGATCGCGCGGGCGACGTAGCCGCCCATCGAAAACCCCACGAGCAGGAAGTTTGCTGGCGCCGTCTCGAGCACGCGGCGCGCCATCGCCTCGACCGACGTGTCGTGGCGCAGGTCGGCATGGACGACCGGGCCGAAGCGCGCCAGCGCCGGCACCATGTCGTCCCACAAGGTTTCGTCGGCCATGAAGCCGGGGACAAGAAGAATAGCCATCCGCGCATCGTAGCTCACCCGCGCCGGATAGGCGAACCGACATATAACGCACTGTCCTGAGTCGCCTCAAGGTGGACCGGCCCCGATACGATTTTCATTGGCTCTTGCTTCCGAGAAACCAAGGAACCCCATGAAACCATCCGCCACCTCCAGCGTGCGCAACCAGCTCCGGTTCGCGTTCGCTGTCGTCGTCGCGCGATCGTTCCTCGCGACGGCCATCGCCGTCCGGCGCCTGCAAGTCCTGTCGGACGACACCCAGGCACTCACCCAACGGCCGCTCGTCAAGGAGCGCCTGATGGCCGGCTGGCTCCTGAACACCTCGGTCGCCGCCAAGCGCACCGGCTCCATCGCGCGTTCCGCCGATCCGGAACCGACCGTCAGCAGGGGGCGGTTGCCGCAAATGGGTTTCTCAGGCAACATCGTCCCTATCCTTCATCTTTACGCATGACGCCATGAACCTGCCTGCCCACCAACTCACCATGACGGTCCTGATGACCCCGGATACCGCGAATTTTTCCGGTAACGTGCACGGCGGGAACATCCTGAAACTGCTCGACCAGGTGGCCTACGCTTGCGCCAGCCGCTATGCCGGCACCTATGTCGTGACGATGAGCGTCGACCAGGTGACGTTCCGCCAGCCCATCCACGTGGGCGAGCTGGTGACGTTCCTGGCCGCCGTGAACTACACGGGCCGCACGTCGATGGAAATCGGCATCAAGGTCGTGGCCGAGAACATCCGCACGCAGCAGGTGCGCCACGTGAACAGCTGCTTCTTCACGATGGTGGCCGTGGGCGACGACAAGCAACCGGTCCCCGTCCCGCCGCTGCGCCCGTTCGGGCCGGACGAGCAGCGCCGCTACGAGGAAGCCAAGGCCCGCAAGGAGCTGCGCCTGGCGCTCGACCGCCAGCACGAGGAACGGGCCGCCGGCCGGCAGAACTGAGCGCCTACACAAAAATTATGGATTTCGCGTAACCCGTGCTATACTGCGCCGCCTTGGCCTGGTAGCTCAGTTGGTAGAGCAGAGGATTGAAAATCCTTGTGTCGGTGGTTCGATTCCGCCCCGGGCCACCAAGAACATGCCTCACACAACGCCGACCCTCACTGGTTGGCGTTTCTGTTTCCAGCGTCCGAACTTTGCATTCGGTCCAGCCCCGGTCAAATCGTCCACCTGTCCAGCCAGCGTCCTATTTGGAATTCCTCCATGGAAATTAAAGTCAACTTTCTCGATAAGCTCCGTCTTGAAGCCAAGTTCGATGATTTCACGGTGGTGGCCGACCAGCCGATCCGCTATAAAGGCGATGGCTCGGCGCCGGGCCCTTTCGATTATTTTCTGGCCTCGTCGGCTTTGTGCGCGGCATATTTTGTGAAGCTGTATTGCGACACCCGCAATATTCCGACCGAAAATATCCGGCTGTCGCAGAATAATATTGTCGATCCGGAAAACCGTTACCAGCAGATTTTCAAGATCCAGGTCGAGCTGCCGCCGGATATTTCCGACAAAGACCGCCAGGGCATTTTGCGCTCCATCGACCGCTGCACGGTGAAAAAGGTGGTGCAGACCGGCCCCGAGTTCGTCATCGAAGAGGTCGAGAATCTCGACGCCGATGCCCAGGCATTGCTGACATTACAGCCGGATGCCGGATCGCGTACCTATATCCCGGGCAAGGATCTGCCCCTGGAGCAGACGATCGCGAATATGTCGGGCTTGTTGGCGAGCTTGGGCATCAAGATCGAAATCGCGTCGTGGCGCAATATCGTGCCGAACGTCTGGTCGCTGCACATCCGCGACGCGCATTCGCCGATGTGTTTCACCAACGGCAAGGGATCGACCAAGGAAAGCGCGCTGGCGTCGGCCTTGGGCGAGTATATCGAGCGCCTGAGCAACAACCATTTCTATGCCGGCGCCTTCTGGGGCGAGGACATCGCCAACGCGCCGTTCGTGCATTACCCGGACGAACGCTGGTTCCAGCCTGGTCCCGACGACGCGCTGCCGGCCGGGATTCTCGACGCGTATTGCCTGGACATTTACGATCCCGACGGCGAGCTGCGTGGCTCGCACCTGGTCGACACCAACTCGGGCAATGTGGAGCGCGGCATCGTGTCGCTTCCGTACGTGCGGCATTCGGACGGCGAGGTCGTGTATTTTCCATCGAACCTGATCGAAAACCTGTATGCCAGCAATGGCATGAGTGCCGGCAATACGCTGGCCGAAGCGCAGGTGCAATGCCTCTCCGAAATCTTCGAACGGGCGGTCAAGCGCGAAATTCTGGAAGGTGAACTGGCACTGCCCGATGTGCCGCACGACGTGCTGGCGAAATACCCTGGCATCCTGGCCGGCATTCAGGGCTTGGAAGAGCAGGGTTTTCCGGTGCTGGTCAAGGACGCGTCGCTGGGCGGCACCTATCCGGTCATGTGCGTTACCTTGATGAACCCGAAGACGGGCGGTGTCTTTGCCTCGTTCGGCGCGCACCCCAGCTTCGAAGTGGCGCTGGAGCGGAGCCTGACGGAATTGATGCAAGGCCGCAGTTTCGAAGGCCTGAACGATTTGCCTCAGCCGACCTTTGCCAGCAATGCCGTGACTGAGCCCAATAACTTTGTCGAGCACTTCATCGATTCCAGCGGCGTGGTGTCGTGGCGATTCTTCAGCGCCAAAGCCGATTTCGATTTCGTCGAGTGGGACTTTACTGCCCAGGGCGAAAATGCCAATGCCGAGGAGGCCGCGACCTTGCTCGGCATTCTCGAAGACATGGGCAAGGAAGTGTACATGGCGGTGTACGACCAGCTGGGCGCCGTCGCCTGCCGGATTTTGGTGCCCGGCTATTCGGAAATCTACCCGGTCGAGGATCTGGTCTGGGATAACACCAACAAGGCATTATTGTTCCGCGCCGATATCCTGAACCTGCATCGCCTGGACGATGCGGCCCTGGCCGCGCTGCTCGAGCGTCTGGAGAACAATGAACTGGATGAGTATTCCGACATCGCCACCCTGATCGGCATCGAATTTGACGAGAATACGGAGTGGGGACAACTGACCGTTCTCGAGTTGAAACTGCTGATTCACCTCGCCTTGCGGCAATTCGAGGATGCGCACGATCTGGTGGGCGCCTTCCTGCAGTACAACGACAATACCGTCGAGCGCCGATTGTTTTATCAGGCCTTGAATGTCGTGCTGGAAGTGGTGCTCGATGACGACCTGGAACTGGACGATTACGTGGTCAATTTCCGCCGGATGTATGGCAATCCCCGGATGGACGCCGTGCTGGGCTCGGTCGACGGCAGCGTGCGCTTCTTCGGCTTGACGCCGACGAGCATGAAGCTGGAAGGCCTCGACAGGCACCACCGCCTGATCGACAGCTACAAAAAACTGCACATCGCGCGGGCCAGGGCGGCTGCCGCGTCCAACCAGACCAACGAGTAAAGGCATGGCGTCATGACGACCTTTCCCCCCTGCCCCGCCTGCGGTTCGGCGCTGACCTACGAGGACGGCTCGGGCAACTACGTCTGCCCCGAATGCGCGCATGAATGGCCGGTCAAGGCCGCAGCGGCCGCGGACGAGGCGGCGCGCGTGTGGCGCGACGCGGCCGGCAACGTGCTGCAGGACGGCGACACCGTCACCGTTATCAAGGACCTCAAGCTGAAAGGCGGCGGCGGCGTCGTCAAGCAAGGCACCAAGGTCAAGAACATCCGCCTCGTCGACGGCGATCACGACCTCGACTGCAAGATCGACGGCTTCGGCGCGATGAGCCTGAAGTCGGAATTCGTTCGCAAGAGCTGATCAGCGCGGCGCCCCGGCGGGACGCGGCGGCTGGCTATCGAAGAACCGCCATATCGCCGCGCTCGCGTCCAGCGCCGTCGATGCCGCTTCCTTGCCCGGTCGTACGCGGTCGGCGCCAGGCCACGAATGGCCGCCGGTGTCCGTCACGCAGAGTTGGACCTGGGCGCCGCCGGCGCAATTCCTGTAGGCGTCGCACCAGGCGCCCGGCACTTGCAGCACACGCTGCGGGCCGCCGCTGCACTGGTCGCGCTGGACCCAGCGCGCAATCGTCTCCGGCACCGACATAAAATCCATCACGCTATGCGGGTCGCGGAATGCACCGGGACCGGCACCGCCATCGAACCGCACGTGGTCGTCGTCGCGGGCGTGGATATGGAGCACGGAGACGGGACGCGACGGGCTGCAACGCGTGGTGGCATCGGTGCCTGCGACCGAGGCGACGGCCCGGAACACGTCCGCCGCCTCGCACGCAAGACGGTGGGCGAACATGCCGCCATTGCTCATTCCCGTTGCGAACACGCGGCCGGCATCGACGGCATAGCGCGCCTCGATCGCGTTGACGACGGCGCGTGCAAAGCCGACGTCGTCGCTGTCCTGGTCGCGCGCGTAGCCGCAGCACGCACCCGCGTTCCAGGTCGCCAACCGGCCGCCGGGCAGCCTGCTCGCGCCGTTGGGGAAGGCGACGATGAATCCGCCCTGGTCGGCCTGGCGTTGCAGGCCGTATCGGCTATCGTCGGCCATGAAGCCCGCACTGCCGCCGCCGCCATGAAAAGCCAGCACCAGCGGCGCAGGACGGCCTGGATCATACCCGGCGGGCACGTGGACCAGCACGTTGCGGCCCTGCACCCGGATCTGCTGCGTCTGCGCGGCAGCCGGCAGCGCGGACGCGATAAGGCAGTACGACACGACGTGGTAGCGCAGCTTCATGGGCAATCCCTTCAGGTGATATCCGATTCGGTATGACCGGCGCACAATCCGTCATTGGACGCTCGCCGTGGTTCAGCCTAGCATCATGCCATCGGTCCGATCCACGAGAACAAAAAATGAAGAGACATCTCGCCGCCCTCCTCCTTGCGGCCGCGGCGCCGCTGTGCGTTGCCCAATCCACGACGCCGTCCCCCGTCAAACTCGCCATCGACGCCGCGCAGGTCAAGGGTCCCATGACGCCGATCTGGGCCTGGTTCGGCTACGACGAACCGAATTACACGACGGCGCCTAACGGTAAAAAGCTGCTGAGCGACATCGCCGCCCTGAGCCCGGTCCCGGTGTACGTCCGCGCGCACAACCTCATGACGTCCGGCGACGGCAGCTACGCGCTCAAATGGGGCTCGACGAATATGTACAGCGAAGACAGGGACGGCAGGCCGGTCTACGACTGGACCATCGTCGACCGCATCTTCGACACGTATATCGAACGCGGCATGAAGCCGCTGGCGCAGATCGGCTTCATGCCGGAAGCGCTGTCGCAGCGCCCGCAGCCGTATCGCCATCACTGGAAGCCCGGCACGCCCTACCAGGAGATCATGACCGGCTGGGCCACGCCGCCGAAGGACTACGGCAAGTGGTCGGAGCTGATCTACCAATGGGTCAAGCACAGCGTCGCGCGCTACGGGCAGAAGGAAGTCGAGAGCTGGTATTGGGAAGTGTGGAACGAGCCGGACGGCTTCTACCTGATCGCGCCCGACGTTAAACATGAATACTTCAAGATGTACGACTACGCGGCCGATGCGGTGAAACGCGCGCTGCCGACGGCGCGCATCGGCGGTCCGCACACGGCCGTCGCGGGGCGCTTCATGGACGACTTCCTGCGCCACTGCCTGCACGAGACCAACTACGCGACCGGCAAGACCGGCACGCCGCTGGACTTCGTCGCCTTCCACGCCAAGGGCGCGCCGAAGGTGGTCGACGGCGTCGTGCGGATGGGCATGGACACGCATTTCCGCCACCTCGACGAAGGCTTCGCGCTCGTCGAACAACATCCGGAATTGAAAAACATCCCCGTCATCATCGGCGAATCCGACCCGGAAGGCTGCGCCGCCTGCGGCATGCAGACCAATCCGGAAAACGCCTACCGCAACGGCACGCTGTACGCGAGCTACACGGCCGCCTCGATCGCGCGCGAGTACGACCTGGCCGCACGGCGCGGCGTCAACCTGATCGGCGCGGTGAACTGGTCGTTCGAATTCGAGGACCAGCCCTGGTTCGCGGGCTTCCGCGACCTGGCGACCAACGGCGTCAACAAGCCGGTGCTGAACGTGTTCCGCATGCTCGGCATGATGCGCGGCGACCGCGTGGCGGTGACGGGCGACCAGGCCTACGACGCGGCGCGCATCCAGGCCGCCGGCGTGCGCGGCGCGCGCACCGACATCGACGCGCTGGCGGCGAAGGACGCGCACCATATCGCCGTCATGGTCTGGAATTACCACGACGACGACGTCATCGACGCCGGCTCCCCCGTCGAGCTTCGCATCGCCGGCATTCCCGCCAAACAGGTGCAACTGCGGCATTACCGCATCGACCAGGACCACAGCAATTCGTACGCCGCCTGGAAGCGCATGGGCTCCCCAGCGCATCCGACGGCACCGCAGATAGCCGAGTTGCAAAAGGCAAGCGAGTTGGCACAAGTGGAGGCGACGACGGTGGCGACGCGGGACGGCACCGCCACGGTCAGGATGCAGTTGCCGCGGCAGGCGGTGTCGCTGGTTACGCTAACCTACTGATTTGCCGTGAGCGGCCACTAACATTACCGGGACATTAACTTTGTAACAGAACGTGGCCATTGCCATTTTTGTCACGAACCTGTCACTCCCCTGGACGATCCTGTGCGCGACCCGATCCCATCGATCGCGTACTTCCGATTCTGACCAGGAGATTCTCGTGAGGTTAGCAAAGACCTTCATTACCCCGCTCGCGCTCGGCATCCTGCTGGCCGCGTGCGGCAGCGACAGCGACGGCACCACCGTCGCGTCCACCACCCCGGCAGCCCCGGCGACCCCGACCGCAACCCGCACGATCATCATGGTGTGGGACGGCCTGCGCCCCGATTCCGTCAACGCGACGGACACCCCGAACCTGTACGCGCTGCGCCAGAGCGGCGTCAATTTCAGCGACAACCACTCGACCTACCCGACCTTCACGATGATGAACGCATCGTCGTTCGCGACGGGTTCGTTCCCGAAAACCAGCGGCTTCTACGGCAACACGTTCTGGACGCCGCCGCAAGGCAGCGCCAACACGATCCCGGCCGGCAGCGGCGCCGGCGGCGCGGCCCAGGATTACCAGGACCCCGTGTTCACCGAAGACTACGCGGTGCTGACGACGCTGAACGATTACTACGGCGGCCAGCTGCTGCTCGTGAAGAGCCTGTTCGCCACCGCCCAGGCGGCCGGTCTGACGACGGCCACGATCGGCAAGACGGGCGCGGCGTACCTGCAGGACCTGGGCAAGGGCGGCGTCTTCCTCGACGAGAACACGGTGCAGCCGCGCAGCCTCGTCACCGAGCTGCAAGGCGCGGGCATCGCCCTGCCGGTCAACGTCGTCAAGAATTATTCCGGTGCCGATGCCGTCACGCTCGCCGCCAACAACGGCAACCCGACGGCGCGTGCAGGCTATGTCACGTTCAACACCACGGCGTACGACCCCAACGGCAAAGTGACCGTCGCCGCGCGCGATTCGGCCGACACCACGCAGGGCGCGCCGGAAGACGCGGCCAACAAGTACATGATGTCGGTGTACACGCAATACATCCTGCCGCAGAAGAAGCCGATGCTGTCGCTGATCTGGTTCCGCACGCCGGACAACGTCGAACACGGCTACGGCCCTGGCAGCGCCAACATGAAGGCCGGCCTGCGCTCGCAGGACGCGCGCCTGGGCGAGCTGATCGCCGCGCTGCGTGCCAACGGCATGGACAACTCGACCAATATCGTCGTCGTCTCCGACCACGGCCACTCGAGCGTCTCGGGTCCGGTGTCGACCTTCCCGCTGCGCGCCATCACGGCGTCGACCACGCTCCCGACCGGTGGCGTCAGCGGCGCGGCGATCGGCGCGCCCGATCCGAACGGCTTCTCGTTCTCGGGCGACGTGCGCTCGGCCGACCTGCTGACCTACCGCGGCTTCGCGGCCTATGACGGCGCGGGCTGCTCGACGAGCGCCATGTACGGCCTCACCGCCGACGGCAAGCCCGTCATCCCCGTCAACGTCGACACGACCGGCACCCTGTGCGGCAGCGCCAACGCCAAGTACCAGGCCATCAGCGCGGGTCTGACGAAACCGGTCGCCAGCTTCAAGGTGCCGGCACCGGGCAACCTGCCGGCCAACGGCATCGTCGTCGCCGCGAACGGCGGGTCCGACTATTTCTATGTACCGGGCCATGACGCGGCCACCGTCCAGAAGCTGGTGACGGTCCTGCAGCAGCGCGAGGAATACGGCGCGATCTTCGTCGACAGCCGCTACGGCAACATCCCGGGCACGCTGCCGCTGGCGCAGGTGAACCTGGAAAACGCCAAACGCCAGAACAATGGCCAGCCGGACGTCGTCGTATCCTTCAACTGGGATTACAACACGTCGGTGCAGGGCATGCCGGGCATCGAGTTCGAAAGCGTCGGCGGCCAGCGCGGCATGCACGGCAGCTTCGGCATTTCGGACGTGCACAACACGCTGATCGCCAACGGCCCCTCGTTCCTGTCCAATAAAGTCGTCACGACGCCGTCCGGCAACGTCGACGTGGCGCCGACCGTCGCCTACCTGCTCGGCCTATCCATGCCGCAGGCCGACGGCCGCGTGCTGAACGAAGGCCTGGCATCGCCGGCCACCAAGGACGTGCCGACCGTGACGCCGTCGACCGTGACCCCGGCCGCCGCCGCCACCGGCCTCACGTTCGAACTGCCGACGGACCCGACCGGCGCCGCGAAGGACACGGCACTGACCAAGGGCACATACAACGTCGAGCTGTCGGTGAAAGACCTGACCGTGGGCGGCAAGTCGTACCGCTACTTCGACTCGGCCCGTGCGGTGCGCAACTGATATGGCCATCGCCCTTCCTGGTGACACCGGAAGGCGCGCGTCGCGGTCGCTCGTGCTCTGCACGGCGGCCGCGGCCGTGTTTTCCGCCCCATTGACCTGCGCCGCCGCGCCCGATTTCGACCACGTCTTCAGCACGCGCGGCGAGCCGGCGGCCACCCATTTCCAGGCCACTTATTTCGCCGGCGGCACGGAACACCACGTGGAAGTCTGGCGCGACGGCGACCGCCGCATCCGCCGCCGCACGGACGACAAGGCGGAAAGCTTTGCCGTGCACACGCCGGGCAGTCCGGACTACCGGCTGTCCGTGCTCGATCTCGGCCGCAAGATCCGCACCGACATCGACCGCGACAACCTGTACCGCATCGGCCAGTTCACCGACTGGTTCGACCTCGGCCACGGCCTGCGCCATCCCAAGGGCGACTACCGCCTCGTGAAGGCTGCCACGCCGCACGGGGCCGCGCACGCCATCGGCGCGTGCGAGTGGGTCGCCCTCGTCCAGGGCGCGCAGACGACGCACGTGTGCTGGAGCACGACGGCGAAGCTGCCGCTGCTGATCCAGGCCGCCGACGGCCGCATCGTGTGGCGCGTGACGAGCGTCGACCACAAGGCGATTCCGGACCAGGTCTTCGTCATCCACGACGCCGGGTTCATCCGCAACGACGCGAACGCGGACATCGAGCGCGACTGAGCCAGCGCAATGCCCGTCCCGACGCCACCTCCGGGTGGCGTTTCTTCATGAACTGAACCCATCGGCCGGGGTCATACACATCGTCGAGGTAACGTGTGGAGCCCGCCGATGCGCTGGATTGTCCTGCTCCTGTTCGTGGCCAGCGCGGTCTACGTGCACCTGCGCGGACGCGTGCGCCACCGCGTGTTCCGCCAGCTGTCCGACCACTCGACGTTCACCGCGCCGCTGAACTGCTTCTGCTACCTGTTTTCCGCCGTGCCGACGACGCCCTTCGTGCCGATGTCGTACTTCCCGGAACTGGCGGCGCTGAAAAACGAGTGGCGCACGTTCCGGCATGAAGCGCTGGCGCTGGTCGACATGCAACGCATCCGTCCGTCCGACAAGGTCGACGACATCGGCTTCAATTCCTTTTTCCGGCGCGGCTGGAAGCGTTTCTACCTGAAGTGGTACGACAATCCGCATCCGTCGGCAAAGACGCTGTGCCCGCGCACGGTCGCCATCCTGGAACGCATCCCGTCCGTCAAGGCCGCGATGTTCGCGCTGCTGCCGGCGGGCGGCACGCTGGGCCTGCACCGCGATCCGCTGGCCGTGTCCGTGCGCTATCACCTGGGGCTCGTCACGCCCAACGACGACCGCTGCGCCATCGTCGTCGACGGCGTGCCGTACGCGTGGCGCGACGGCGAGGACGTCCTGTTCGACGAAACCTATCTGCACGACGCTGCCAACCGGACGGACCAGGACCGCATCATCCTGTTCTGCGACGTCGAACGGCCGCTGAAGTATCGCTGGGCCCAGGCCGTGAGCCGCGTCGTCGGCGGCTTTCTGCTGCGCGCGTCGGCGGCGCCGAACGAAATCGGCGACCGCACGGGCGGCCTGAACCGCGCCTTCCGCTACCTGTACGTGCTGCGCCGCTTCGGCAAACGGCTCAAGGCGTGGAACCGCACCGTCTATTACGTCTTCAAATGGAGCCTGTTCGGCGCGCTGGCGTTCGTCCTGTTCCGGCACTGATGTCACACGCCGGTAACGTGCCCGTGCGTATGATGACGCAACGGAACCCGGCCACGACATACATGTACAAATCCAGGAAACGCCTGCTGATCCTCGACGCGGACGGCACCACCATCGACGCGTTTTCCGCCATCGAAGCCGCCTTCTCGCGGCACGGACTGGACATCGGCGACGAAGCGCGGTTCCAGAAGCGCCACAACCTCTTCAAATACCTGGGCGGGCTGAAGGAATTCCCCTCGATCATCAAGAAGAACCTGCGCAAGAACAGCCGGGCCCGGCTGGTCGACAGCCTCACGGAAGTCTATCGCGAGGAAGCGGCCATGTACGAAGGCATTCCCGACCTCGTGCGGGAACTGGTCGCCGCGCCGGACGTCGTCGTCGGCATGGTCACGCGCAACATCACGAACGAACCGCTGGAAACGCTGCGCCAGCTGTTCCAGCGCCACAACGTCGACATCAACGCACTCGACTTCCTCGTCCACATTCCGCTCTCCGAAAAAAAGACGAGCCAGTTCCGCGCCATCCGAGAACAGTTCGGGATCAATCCGGCGCGCGCCTATGTCTGCGGCGACGAGCACAAGGATTTCGCGGCCGCGATCGGCACGGGCATGCATCCGTTCATGGTGTCGTACGGCTTCGAAGACTACGACCGGCTGACGGAAAAATTCGAGATTCCCCACGAGCTGATCTCGCGCACATCCGGCGAACTGTGCCAGCGCGTGCGCCATGCGCTCGATCTCGGCACGCGCCGCGCCGGCGCGGTCAGTACGCGTACCAGAACAACAGCGCGCTGACGACGCCGAACATCCAGTAGTCGACGGGCGCGCCGGCGAACCAGCGCTTGTGCCAGGGGACCAGTTCGCGCTTGAAGCGGCGCCAGCCGAACGCGGGATTGACGACGAACCACAGGTAGTCCTCGACGATCCAGAACAGCATGACGGCGCCCAGCGCACGCGCCTCCAGCGGCAGCGACCACTGTCCCATGAACGCCAGCGGAAAATGGAAGATGACGCCGATGAAGGAAAACATCCACGCGTGGTAGCCGGTCAGCGCGCGGCCGCCCCAGAAGATGTCGAGCAGCGGATGGTCTTCGATGCGCCATGTGGGCAGGTTCGCCGCCCATCCCGCATCGCCTTCGATCTCGACTTCGACGCGGGCGAAGACATACGCGGCCACGACGATGGCGGCCAAGGTCGCGACGAACTGGCCGGCATGGGAAAGTTCAAACACTGGCATCGACGGGTTCGTTCTGCTTCAGGATGGCGGCAAGCACGGCGGCCGCGGCATACGGCCGCCCCAGCGCCCTGGCCCGGACGCGCATCGTCTCGAGTTCGTCCGGATGGGCCATCAGGTAGCGGACGCGGTATTCCAGCGACGGCGCATCGAACGCCTTCAGGGCCGCCCCATACTCCAGCAAGAAATTGGCGTTCCTTTCTTCCTGCCCGGGAATCGACGCGTTCACGATCATCGGCAGGCCCATCGCGAGGCATTCCGCCGTCGTCGCACCGCCCGGCTTCGTGATCGCCACGTCGGCACAGGCCATCAGGCGTTCGACCCGGTCCGTAAAGCCGTGCGGCACGAGCCGGCCCGGATGGGCGGCCGCGAGGCGCTGCAGCGCCGCCAGTTCGTCGGCGTTGCGTCCGGCCAGCACGATCAGCTGGAAATTGCCGGGAATCGCCAGCAGGCGCTGCGCCAGCGTGGACAGGCCACCCAGTCCCGCGCCGCCGCCCATCAACAAAAAGGTCATGCGGCCGGGATCGATGCCGAGTTCGCGGGCGCATTCGGCGCGATCCAGCCGGCAGGTGAACGCCGGCATGACGGGGATGCCGGTGACGTGGATCGTGTCTTGCGGGATGCCGTGCTTCGTCATCAGGAACGCGACCTCGTCGTTGCCGGCAAAATACCCGGCCATGTGCCGGTGCACCCACATGCGGTGCACGTCGAAGTCGGTCACCTGCACCCACACCGGGCAGGGCAAGGCGCCGCGCGCGATGTCGCGCGACAGGAGCTCGGCCGGCAGGAAGTGCGTGCAGACGATGGCGTCCGGTGCCAGTTGCGCGATCTTGTCGAGCAGCGGCGCGCAGTCGCGGCGTTCGATGCGGCGCCGCAGCCGGTGCGCCCAGCCGTCCGGCGCGGCGCCGTTAGTATATTGGTAGACCCAGCTCCACACGGCGGGCGCGCGCCGCACGAGCGTGATATAGAGGTCGGCGTAGACCTTACGCAGGCGCGGCGACGCATAGGCCGTAGCGTCGAGGTGGATCACCTCGTCGATGTCCGGCACGGCCAGCGCGCCGGCGCGGATCGCCTCGGCGACGCGGGTGTGGCCGGCGCCCGCGGGGACGCTCAGCACGAGGATGCGCTTGCCGGTCCTGCCTTCATCCTGCACCCAACGCCCGCCCATCGCTCGCCTTCGGTCATATTGATGAAGGGCACTGTAGCTGCCGATTATGACTCGGCCATGACCGGCGTGCGCCTCTTGCCAAGCACGGCGGCGCACGCGATCATGGGGCATGAACTCCTCCACCCCATCCCGCACCCTCGCCCACCTGGCCGGCCTGGCCCTGCTGCTGGCGAGCAGCGCCTGCCGCAGCGACGCGCCGCAGGCCCCGTCGACCACCGTGGACAAAGGCAGCGCCCCGCTGCTGGCGCGTATCGAAGCCGAGCGCGGCGATGCCGCCTGCGACGCGGACGACCAATGCCACACGATCGGCGTCGGCCACAAGGCCTGCGGCGGTCCCGAGCGCTACCTGGCGTGGTCGAGCAAGAACACGGACGGCACGCGCCTGCGCGCGCTCGTGTCCGAGCACGCGGCCGCACGCCGCGCCGAGGACACGAAAACGGGCATGATGTCGACCTGCTCCGTCGTCCCCGATCCGGGCGCGGCCTGCTCCGCCGGCCATTGCGTGCTGCGCGCGGCAAACGGCGGTCCCGGCGGCACGGCGCCTGTCGCCCGCTGATCGTTTCCCATAAAAGACAAGGCCGCGGCATACACCGCGGCCTTGTCGTTCGGGCCGCTTGTGGCGGCCCAAGGTCGGGCTGTAACCCGACGATTACTCGACCTTCGCCGGCTTGTTACCGGCGTTCTGGAACAGCGGGATAGGATCCGTCGTGTCGACTTCCACCATCGTCGTGCCGACCACGCTGCCGCCGGTCAGGTAGCTGACCGAACCCAGGTGGCGCTTGCCGGTCGGCAGGCCGGACCACGAGAGCGCCACCGAGGCGGTGCCGCCCACGGCGACCACGCTCGGGGCGATGGCCTTGAAGTTGCCGCCGGTCGCGGTGGGGCTCAGCACCCAGGTCGACAGCTTGTACGTGGCGCTGCCGCCCACCGGCGCGTAGCCGACGACGCAGACCTTGTAGTCGCCCGCCGGCGGGTTGGTCAGCGTCACCATCTCATTGGCCGTCTGGCCACCGCTGGAGCCGACGACGGTCGTGCCGCGCGCCACCACCAGGTCCAGGTCGGACAGGCCGCCGCCGCTCGTGTCGCTGTCGTACAGGGCGAAGCGGGCAGCCGAAGTGCCGTCCGGGATCGTGACGGTATGGACGTTCACGCCCGTGCCGCCGCCGCCCGTGCACACGCTGTTGGCCGTGTTCGGCGCGGTGACGACCGTCGAGTTGAACTCGGTGGCCGGGATCAGGCCGGACTTGGCGGTCGCCATCGCGCCACCGAAACCGGTGCCGACGGTGATCACCTTGGTGCCGGACGTCGCCTCGCTGGCCACCGTCGCCGGTGCGGCGATCGTGGCGGCGCGCGCCGTCAGCGGGCTGCGCACGGTACGCGTGCCGTCGCTCCAGGTCAGCTTGCCGTACACCCACGTGTTCAGCGGCGCGGTGGTGCGGGTCAGCTTGACCGTGAACGTGCCGGCCGCGCCCGGCGCCAGGTTCAGCGTGGCCGGATTCACGTCGACCGTGTAGCCCGGCAGCGTGGCGTTGGCGTTGTACGTCGCCGCGGCGGCGCCCACGTTCTTGACGGTGCGGGTCAAGGTCTGGATGCCCAGCACGCTGGCCGCCGTCAGCGACGGCAGGTTCAGGTTATACGGCTGGATGCTGCCGACGGCCGAGCAGGTCCCGGGGCTGAACACGTTGGTGATGCCGATGCCGCACAGGAAGCGCGCGTAGTCGACCGTGGACAGGTCGTACACGAGACCCGGATCGACGGCGACCGACGGCGCCACCTGGCCGGCGCCCTGGCCCCACGGCAGCGTGCCGGTCGTCCTGGCCGTGCTGTCCCAGGGGACTGCGCCGTTCTGGCCATCGTTGAAGGTGTCGTAGGCCGTCGTCATCAGGGCCGACTTGATCATCGCCGGGCTCCAGTCCGGATGGCGCTGTTTCAGCAGCGCGGCGATGCCCGCCACGTGCGGCGACGCCATCGAGGTACCGGTGTAGAACGCGAAGTCCTTGACCGTCGCCGCCTCGCCGCCGGCGACCGCGTCGCGCTGGGCATGGGTCAGGTCGGCGCTGACGGCGGCCAGGATGTCCGTACCCGGCGCCGAGACGTCCGGCTTCATGATGTTGGCGTTGGCCACGTTCGGACCGCGCGACGAACTGCTGTTCATCTGCGGTGCGACGATGTTCGGATCGACGATGCCGCGCAGATTGTTCAGTGCCGCGGTGGCGCCCGGCGTCGCCGCGTAATAGTCCTTGACCTTCTGGCCGTCTTCCTTCGTGATGTGGACGGTCGAGATGGTATGCGCCTGGTTCAGGATCGTCGTCGCGCCGCCGGCCACGTTGGTGATGATCACGCCCACGGCACCGGCCGTCTTGCCGTTCGCGCTCTTGTTGACGAGCACGTTGCTGCCGCGGTCGCAGACGAGGATCTTGCCCGTCACCTTGGCCGGGTCGAGCAGCGCGGCGACATTGTCGGCCGGGCCGAAACAGCGCGCCAGGTTGATGTCGGACGGGTCGACACCGGCCGCGCCCGCGTCCTTCGCGAGGATCAGCGGGGCCGACGGCGTGTTGGCGTTGCCGGACGCGCCGGTGACGGTCACGCCGTTGCCCAGCGCGACATCGCCCGCGTACGTGCGGTTGTGCGTGGAGTTGCCGACGGTGGTCAGCCACGGGCTGATGTGGGCGACCGGCGCCGTCGCCGGACCGGAGTTGCCGGCCGATGCGGCCACGAACACGCCGGCCGCCGCGGCGCCGAGGAAGGCGACTTCGGTCGGTTCGTTGAACGCGCCGCCGCCGGCGTTCGGGCCGATCGAGAAGTTAATGACGTTCACGCCATCCTTCACGGCCTGTTCGATCGCGGCCACGCTGTTCGACGTGGCGCAGCCGTTCGCGCCGGTCACGCCGTCGGTCCAGCAGACTTTATAGGCGGCGATACGGGCGCGCGGCGCCATGCCGGTGATCTTGCCCAACGAAAGACCATTGGTCTTGGCCGTCACATGCGCATTGCCGCCGGCCGTGCTGGCCGTGTGGTCGCCGTGGCCGCCATGGCCTTCGGCGCCGGCGACGGAATCGCGCGCCGACAGGAATTCGGTCCAGTGCAGCGTCTGCGTGGGCTGCTTGAACCAGCGCGCGCCGATCAGCTTGTTGTTGCAGTCGCTGGCGGAAAAGCCTTCGCCGGCCTGGCAGATGCCTTTCCAGGACGCCGGCGGGGCGTCGTAGGCGAGCTTGCTGCCGCTGCGGCTCGGATTGCCGTCCTCGTCGACACGGTCGGCGAAGCTGTCCTGCTCGGGCCAGATGCCGCCGTCGACGATGCCGATGATGATGCCTTCGCCGGCCTTGTCCTGGCCGCCCAGCTGGTCCCACAGGCCGCCCGGTTTGTCGAGGCCGAGGAACGTGGGGGTATAGCTCGTGTCGAGCTGCAGGATCGAGTCGGCCGAGATGCTGGCCACACCGGGATTCTTCTTGAGGGAGCGGACCTCGGCGTCGGTCAGCATCGCCGAGAAACCGTTGAACACGACCTTGTATTCGTTGGTGACCTGGGCCTGGCTGATGGTGGAGAGGACGTCGGCCTTCTTCGCTTCCAGATAGTTGATGTAGTTCTGGACGCTGGACGCGTCGACGTCCAGGCGCTGGCCGGCGGCCGGCTTGGTGGCCTGGAGGCCGCTGACGGTGCCGTCGTAGGTGGCGACCGGCTTGTCGGCCAGCTGGACGATGTAGGAACGGCGGATTTCGCCGTCGGCATACGCGTGGGTGGCCGCGGCGACGGTCAGCGCGAACAGGACGGCCGAAGTGATGGGACGCAGTTTCATGGTCGGTACCTCGGCGGGTCAGGCGTTGTTGGACGAAGCGGCGGACTTGCGGCGGCGCGACAGCAGCGCACCCAGGCCCAAGCCGATCAGTGCCAGGCTGCCCGGCTCCGGGACTTCGGCCAGCGCGAGGTTGTCGATGGCGAACTGGCGCTGGTAGGCCGTCGGATCCACCGACGGGTCCGTCGCGACGGTGCAGCCGCCGATGCCGTCGAACAGGCAGGCGCGGATCGTCAGGCTCGTCAGCAGGGTATTGCCGAAGGCGGTGGGCAGAACGGCGGTATCGAACAGCGGATTGCCGCTGCTGTCCGTGCCCGCGAAGTCGAGCGCCAGGCCGACCGTGGTGCCGTTCGCGAGGTTGCCGGTCAACTGCAGCTGGCCATACGAATAGTTCGCCAGACTGCCGAACGGCGCAACGAAACCGAAGTCGAGGCTGCGCACGCTGAACTGGCCGCCGTCGTTCTTGCTGACCGTGACGCTGCCGCCGTTCAGGCCCTGGTAGAAATGGCTCGTGTTGTTGGTCGGGCAGCCGCCCAGCGCGCAGCTCGTCGGGTCCATGCCGTTGATGAGCATGCCGACGGCGCCGCTGGTCCCGCCGAAATTGTCGACCGCCTGCAGCGTGTAGCCGGCCTCCGCGAGCGTGTCGCCATCGACGTAGATGGCGTCGGGGCTCAGGGATTCGAAGTTCACCACGGAGGCCGTGGCGGGTGCCGTGGCCAGCAGCGCCAGCGCGGCGGCAACGCCAAAGACCAGTTTATTCAGCCCGGGTAGGGCACGGGAAACGCAAGAAGTCGGATTGGTTGTCATGTCTCTCGCCTTGAAGTGGACGCACCGAGGGATACGGCACGTTCGTGTTTTTTTACCAACTACACGACTTTTGACTTTAGCAAGAAAACAATTGTTGTTCTAAAAAATGTACCCGAATTAACTATTGTATTGAAGATTTGACATTGAACAAAATTCGGCTTTCCCTATGGAATCGGCCACTATGCCGGACGAAAAGTTGTCGCTTTTTAATTACAAATTATTGCGAGTTTAAATGTTACTAGACAGACATCGAGAAATATGATAATTGATCTACAATATATCCCCCTTGAAACTATTTGCTTTTTCATCAGAGTAATGCGTAGCGTCCTGAACTGCCCATGCCGCCAGGCGTACGGCGCCCTGCTCGAGTGGCTGGAGCAGCTGGAGCGGCAAGGGTTCGATCTGGCGCGACTGGAGATGACGCGGCTTAGGCGTACTGACAACACTCGGCGCCGACGGCGGCGCAAACGCTTGCCAAGGGCGTGTTATTTACGGAAACTAGTTATTTCATTTTTGTAATGACTGCCGTCGATGCCGAGCTTTTCCCGCGCCCGGAGGGCCAGCGCATGAAGACCGCCGCGCGCGTGTCGCGCCTGTATGAAGTCATGGACCTGATGCTGGACTCGGTCGGCGATCCGCTCGCATTGAAATCGCTGGCGGCGTCGGCCAGCTATTCGTCGTTCCACTTCGACCGCATCTTCCGCGAACTGACCGGTTTCTCGGCCGTCGAATACCAGCGCAAGCGCCGCCTGCGCCGCGCCGCGCACCTGCTGCGCCACGAACCCGACGTGCCCATCGTGCGCATCGCCCAGGATTGCGGCTTCCCGTCGAACGCGGCATTCGCCAAGGCGTTCAAGCAGCAATTCGCGATGTCGGCCAAGGCGTGGCGCGAAGGGGGATGGCGTCAATACATGGACCAGCAGGTCGGCCGCGAGAGCGACGTCAGCTTTTTTGTGGCCGAGCCGGACGACCTGGAAACGATCCTGGCGCCCTACTGCCCGCCCGAGCCGGGCACGGTCGCCGCGCGCATCGCCGTGCGCAACCTGCCGCCGCTGTTGCTGCGCTATCAGCGCTTCTTCGGCCAGTCCGGCGCGGCGCTGTCGTTCGCCTGCCACGACTTCATCCAGGAACGCGAACAGGCCGACGGCCTGCCCGCCACGACCGCCTGGTACGGCGTGTTCGACGAAGACCCGGGTTTCACGGGCGAGCGCGAATATTGCTACGACTTCGGCTGCGCCGACGACGCCGTGCTCGATCCGGGCCTGGGCCTGCGCGTGCTGCCGCCCGGCAGCTACGCCTGCCTCGACTTCGACGGCGAATGGCCGCGCTTCCGCTCCATGTACGAGGATTGGCTCGACAAACAGGCCGTCTGGCGCCTGGACAGCACCCGCCCGCACATCCAGAAAGTCGAGCGGACGGTCGAAGGGCGCTGGCGCGGCTGGCTCGCGCTGCCTGTCAAGAAACGTTGATCACCAGTCGAAGTCGTCGGGGATCTTGAAGTCCTTGTAGGGATCCTCTTCACCTGCCGCGACGGCTTCGGCGGCCTTGTTGACGCGCACGACACGATCCGGCGCCCGTTCCGCGATCTTGTCCGCGATCACGCGCGGCACCAGTTCGAAGCCGCCCGCATGGGCGACGATGGACAGGCGGCCCGCCACCAGGTGGTCGCGCACGGCCGCGGAGACGTGGATGCGCTCGATCTTGGTGCCGATCGTGAAGTGATAAGCGACGTCGAGGTTGCCCTTGCCCTTGGGCTGGCGATTAACCTGGATCATCTGCGCGATCTGCGCCTCGACGGCCTTGGCGGCCGCGGCCGCATCGCGCTGGGCGTTCAACGCGCGGGCGCGCTCGGCCTGCTGACGCTGGGCCTCGGCGACCGCCTCCTTCGTCTCGTTGACGCTCTGCACGCCGGTGCGACGCTCGATCTTTTGCTGCTTGGCCTTTTCCTGGTTGGCGACCTTGACCTTCTTCTTGTCGACCAGCCCGGCCTTCATCAGCTGCTCCTGCAGGGAAACCATGCATCACTCCAAATAACAGTCACGGGAATCCTCCAGCATAGCAAACCTGACGGCTTCGCAACAGTCGATCAGTCGGCCTGCGCCAGGAAGAAGCGCAGCATCTCGGCCGACGCGTTCGGGCCGGACGCATCGGTGTACGAACCGGCCGGATCGCCGCCCGCCCACGCGTGACCGGCCCCGTGCACGATCCAGTGTTCGGCCACCACGCGCCCGTCATCGTCCAGCGCCGTCGTGCGCGTGTGGCCGCGGCCCGCGCCGGCAGTGCCGCGTTCCTCGATCTCGCGCACGGTCCCGTCGCCCAGGAACTGGCGGATCAGCACCTCGCCGTTGGACGGATGCACGACGGCATCCTGGTCGCCATGGAACACGATCAGCGGCACGCGGCGGCGCAGGGTCCGGCTCGCGCCGCCCAGGTGCTTGCCCTTCATCGCATTCAGGCCCGACATCAGGTCGCGCGCGGCGCCGACCGGCAGGCCGGAGTGCACGCCGACGGCCGCATACAGGTCGGGATACGCGGCGCCCATGACGGCCGCCATCGCCCCGCCCGCCGACAGGCCGGCCACGTAGACGCGGTCCGGGTCGGCGCCATGTTCGCGCAGGACGTCGCGCGTCATGCCGGCGAGCAGGGAAGGCTCACCCTGCTCGCGCTGCTGGTGCGCCGCGTCGAACCAGTTCCAGCAGTTCGAACTGTTGGCGCCGCGCTCCTGATCCGGATACAACACCAGGCAGCCATGCTCCTCCGCCAGCCGGTTCATCGCGGTGCCGGCCGCGAAGTCGCCGGCGCTCTGCTGGCAGCCGTGCAGCATGACGACGAGCGGCCGCGGCCCGGACGCGGCCCGCGCCGGCACATATAAACGGTAGCGGCGCGTGCCGGCCCCGTTACTAAACGACCCGGCGAGGAACTGGCCGGGCGCGTCCGGCGTGGGCGACTTGTGCGGACGCGTGTGCCGCGCGTCGAAGCGCGCGCGCCAATCGCCGGACGGTATGTTGTTCAGATCGGCGAAGGGCGCACGTGCGCCCGGCTGCGCGCCCGGCATCAGCCCGGCGTTGCGCAGCGCGTCCTGGATCAGCGCGGTGGCCGCGGCCGGGTCCTTGCCCTGGCCCGAGCGGACCGCGCCCAGGATGTTTTCGACAAATTGTTCATAGGGTTTCATGGTGTTCCTCAGGAATGGATGCGGTCCGCGAGTGCGGACTTGACGGCGGCCGGGGCGAAAAACGCGCCCAGCACCTGGAGCGACGCGATCGCCGCACGCGCCAGCTCGGGCGTGACGTCGTCGTCGATGGTGGCGAGGCCGAGTACGTGGATGTCGAGCTGTTCGCCGGCGGCGACGCTCGCTTCCAGTTCCGCCTTCGTATAGCGCTGCATGCCCATGACGAAGCGCTTGCGCGTGACCGTCTGGCGGATCGCCTCGCCGTGCTGCTGCAATTGGTTGCGGATGGCCGTGCGGACGAAATCCGTGCGGTTGGTATAAAAACCTTCCGCCACGAGCAGGTCCATCTGGGCGAGGTCGACCAGGCCCAGATTGATCGTGACCTTGTCCGTGTCGGGGAATTTGGGTTTTGTTTCGACGAGTTTCATGGGGTCTCCGCGTGTTTATACGCCTATTATACTCCAACCAGAGTATATACGGCTTATAACCATGAATCATCGAATTGTTTTATAATATGCCTTCCGGATATATACCCGGTCCACCGCTTTTTCCTCCCACCCCACGCCCGGCAAACCGCCGCGCGCCCGCCACCCCAGGACCCCCATGGCCAAAGAAGAACTCATCGAAATGGACGGCATCGTCCAGGAAATCCTGCCCGACTCGCGCTTTCGCGTCGACCTGGACAATGGACATAAACTGATCGCTTACACGTCGGGCAAGATGCGCCAGCACCACATCCGCATCCTGGCGGGCGACCGCGTGACCTTGGAAATGTCGGCGTACGACCTGAGCAAGGGCCGCATCACGTTCCGCCACATCGAAAAACGCAACGCGGCGCCGGCGCGCCGCCCGACGTACCGCCGCTGACGTCAACCCTGCTCGGCGGATGTCATTTTCACGAAGCGTGTGAGCACGAGCACGGGCAGCGCCGACAGCACGACCCACAGGAAGAAGTGGCGATAGCCGAGCAGTTGCTGGATGTCGCCGCTGACCACCTTCGACAGCACGAAGCCCAGCTGCATGAAGCCGGACCCCAGCGCATAGTGCGCGGTCTGGTAGCGGCCGGGCGCGATCACCTGCATGATGAACAGGATCATGCCGACGAAACCGAAGCCGTAGCCGAACATCTCCATCGACAGCGCCACCGTGGTCAAGCCAAGGCTGGACGGCTGCATCGTGCTCAGATACCAGAACACGAGATTCGGCACGTTCATCGCCAGGATCAGCACGAGCATCGCGCGCTTGAGGCCCACGCGCGACGTGAACCAGCCGCCGAGGATGCTGCCGGCCAGGAAGGCCGCCGTGCCGGCCGTGCCGTAGATCGCGCCCACTTCCTGCGTCGAGAGCCCGAGACCGCCGATCGCGCGCGCGTCGCGCAGGAACAGCGGACCGATCGTCTGCACCTGCCCTTCCGCGAGGCGGAACAGCAGGATGAACACGATGCCCATCCAGATGCCCGGCTTGGCGAAGAAGGCGCGCACGACGTCCACCAAAACGGCCACCGTGCCGCGCATGGATGCGCCCGCGGCGGCCGGCGTGAGCGTCCCCGGCAGCGCCCACGCGTGATACAACCCCAGGCCCGCCAGCAACCCGCCCAGCAAGCCGAACACGGTCGCCCACGCGGCCGGCGCGCCGACGCGCTGTTCCAGGAACCCCGCGAGGATCACGAGCCCGCCCAGCGACAGGAATTTGGCGCCGTTGAAGAACGCGCCCTGCCAGCCGGCGTACGCGGCCTGCTGGCGCGCGGACAAGCTCGCGATATATAAACCGTCGGCCGCGATGTCGTGCGTGCTGGACGCGAGCGACACCACGGCCAGCAGACCGATCGCCAGCGCGAACCACGCGGGCAGCTGCAGCACGAGCGCGAGGGCCGCGAGCGCGATCCCGCCCGTGACCTGCAGCACGACGACGACGCGCTTCTTGCTGGCCGCCAGTTCCAGGAAGGGACTCCACAACGCCTTGAACACCCAGGCAAGCCCCAGCATGCCGGTCCAGCGCGCGATCTGCTCGTTCGGCACGCCCATGCTCTTGAACATCAGCCCGGCGACGAGGGCGACGGCGTAGAACGGCAGGCCCTGCGCGAGGTACAGGGAAGGCACCCACGCCAGCGGATGGCGCGCTTGTCCGCGTCCGGCGGGTGTCAGGTGGTCGGGACGGAGGCTATCCATGGGAGTCCAGTGCGATGACGACGGTTGCGCTCTTGCGGCCGCGCGTGTCGAAGGTGGCGACCTTGAACTCGGCGGCGTCCGGCCCGGCTTCCACCGGCGCCACGTAGCGCGGGCTGGCGGCATCGGGCTCGCTGCCGTCCAGAGTGTAATGCAGCGCGAGGCCCGGCAGGGCGACATTCGCGTGGACCGTCCGGCCATGGGCGACGGCGCCAGGCGGCGGCAGACGATAACCGTAGGCCAGCGGCGCGCGGTCGAGGCGCGCCAACTCTCTCTGGCCGAGGCGGTTGGCGAATTCGTTCCACGCGTCGTCCATGGCGCGGGCACGCGCCGCGGCATCGTCGATGGCGCACCAGCCGGGATCGGGCGCCCACGCCCGTTCCGCCAGCGCCACCAGGCGCGGCGCGGCCAGGTATTCGATGCGGTCGCGCGTGCGCGCATTCTCGCCCCACAGCTGTCCCTGCAGGCCGACGATGCGGCGCCGTCCTTCCGGCGTCAGGCGCGCCATCGCGGCCAGGCGCTCGGGCGGGACGGCCTGCCCCATCGGGTCGTCGGCGGCGCTGACGATCATGTCCAGCGGGCAGAAACCGAACGCGTGGCGCGTCTCCACGAAACCGGCCCAGTAATAGCCCGGCTCCTGCGGGTCCTTGGCGTAGGCGAGATCGAAATACAGGTTGGCGGCGTTCGCCAGCACCACGTCGTAGCCGGCGTTGGCGAGGCGGTACGCGACGTCCTCCTTGCCCGAGCCCCATGCGTTATTCCACGCATAGACCTGGAAGCCGGGGCCCGCGAAGCCCGGATCCGGCTGCGGCGTGACGCCGCCGCCCGCCGCAGTGTCGTCATACGCCAGCGCCGTCTCTTCCCAACCCGCGAACACGAGGCCGTGGCGCGCCAGGATCGCGCGGCAGCGGCCGACGAAGTCCGCGTGCAGCTGGCCCACCTGCGTCCAGCCGCGTTCGCGCATCAGCGCCTGGCAGCGCGGCGAGCCTTCCCAGGCGCCGAGCGGCACCTCGTCGCCACCCGTGTGGATGGCCTTCAGGGGCACGCCGGCCTCGCGGTACAGCGCGGCCACGTGGGCCACGACAGTATCGATGAAACGGTCGACGGACGGCAGCGCGATGCAGATCACGTTGTCGCGCCACAGCTGCACGGATTCGTAGACGGAGGCGTCGTACGGATCGCTCAGCAGATAACGTTCGGCGCCTTCGATATCTCCCTGCGCGCGCAGGCGGTCGTGGCGCGCGCGCATCGCCAGCACGGCCGCCCGCGCGTGGCCCGGCAGATTGAATTCCGGGATGACCTCGATGTGGCGCGCATGCGCGTAACGCAGGATCGCGATGAAGTCGTCCGCGTCGTAGCAACCCGTGCCGGAGGACGTCTCCACGTCGGCGCCGGAACCGAACGATGGCGGCAAGGGACCGCCATCGAGCGGCAGGCCATGGCCGCGGGCCACGCCCCGTTTGCTGCCGATGTCCGTGAGTTCCGGCAGCGCGTCGATCTTGAGGCGCCAACCCTCGTCGTCCGTCAGGTGCAGATGCAGACGATTCAATTTGTAGCGCGCCATGCAGTCGAGCAGGCGCCGCACGGTGTCCACCGGCGCGAAGTGGCGCGCCACGTCGAGCATCATGCCGCGGTAGCCGAAGCGCGGCGCGTCGAGCACGCGGCCGCACGGCAGGGAGCCATCGTCGTCCAGCAGCTGGGCCAGCGTCTGGATGCCGTTGAACACGCCATGCGCACTGGCGCCGCGCACGAGGATCGAGCCCTCGCGGATGTCGAGACAGTAGGCCTCCGGCCCCTCGGCCGCCCCTGCGGTGGCGACCGCCGCACCGATCTCCAGCAGGATGCGTGCGCCCTCGCCTTGCGGCAGGCCAGCCAGCACTGCACGCAGCAGCACCGCTTCGCCGGCCAGCGCGGCCCCTGCATCGACGCCGCTCGCGGCCGACAAGCGGCAACGTTCCGCGCTCAAACGCGCCGAGATCGGCGTGGGCGTGATGCGGCCCACCTCCTCGGCCGGCAGCAGGCGCAGGCCGGCGTTCTCGCGCCAGCGCCAGGCCGCGTCGGCCGGCGGCAGCATGTCGCGCGCATGGCGCTGCAGCTGTTCCGGCCGCGCGAACGGATTGATCTCCGGATCGCCCAGGTCGACCGTGCGTCCGCTTGCCTCGACGAGGTAGAAGCCGAGCGGCGCGTCCGTCACGCTGATGGCCCAGAATTGGGCTTCGTAGCGCACGTCCAGCAGCTCGCCCGGCAGCCACGCCCCACCGCCCGGGCGGCGCAGCGCGAACAGGTCGCCGTTGACGTGTTCGATGTCGAAGCCCGCGCTCACGCTGCCTGCCAGCACGCGGCGGCACGTGTTGAAATACACGGCCCACCCCGATGCGATCGGCGCGCCCGACACGTTGGTCAACGTCAGCCGCGCCGCGAACACCTCGTCCGCGACGAGGTTGGACAGGCATTCCCACGACACCGCGACCGCGGCGCCGTCCAGCGATTCCCGTTGCGACACGATCAGAGCTTGCCGCGCAGGCCGAGGTAGAAGGTGCGGCCGTTCGAGTAAAAGGCGCGCGGCTGGTCCTTGTTTTCGGCGTACATCTTGATCGTCTCGTTCGTGAGGTTCAGCGCATCGAACGTGACGGTCAGATGTTCGTTCAGCTTGAAGTTCACGGACGCCGCCAGCGACGGCATCGAATCGACGTGCTGGCTCGCGCCGCGGTCGACGCCGGCCTTGTACGACGAACGGTAGCTGTACGCGAGACGCGCGGAGAAGCGGTCGTTCTCGTAATAGCCCGTCACGTTGTACGTGTTCTTGGACGCGTTGAGCATCTCGCCGCCGCCATCCAGTTCGCCGTCCGCCCACGTGTAGTTGGTGAGCACGCCGAAGTTGTTCCACACCGGCTGCTGCCAGCTGAGTTCAACGCCTTTGTTCGTGGCCTTGGTGTTGTACGGCGACGTGATCTGGTAATCCGTGAACGCGCCGCGCTTGTTGTTGTAATAGCTGCCCGTGCTCGTGCCCTGCGCGACGATGGAGCTGAAATCCATGTAGAACAGGCCCGCCGACAGCATCGCCTTCGGCATGTAGTACCACTCGGCCGACAGGTCGTAGTTGACGGAGCGGATCGGATCGAGCTTGACGTTGCCGCCGCTGCCCGACAGCGCGTCGTCGTTCAGCGACACCGAGCCGCCCAGCGCGCTGTAGTCAGGCCGCGCCATCGTCTTGGCGATGCCGGCGCGGACGACGAGATCGGAACGCACGTCGAACTTCACGTTCGCGCTCGGCAGGTAGTCGCGGTATTTGCGTTCGTACGTCGTCGGCGTGTACGGACCGAACGCGGAACCGGTGATCGGGTTCGGTCCGCCCGGCAGGTTCACGACGGTCGTCTGGCGCGTCTCGACGGCGCGCACGCCGAAGTTGCCGCTCCAGCCGTCGCCGCCGATATCGGCCATGCCGTAGACGGCCGCCGTCTTCTCGCCCACCTTGAATTCGTCCAGCCAGTTGTGGCGCAGCGTGAAGTCGAGCAGGCGGTTGCCCGGCACCGCGCCCCAGGCGCCGAGGGCCGCGCCGTCGTACTTGAAGTAGTTGTTGTAGACGCTGCCGCCGAGGTCCGAGCCGAAGTCGCCCGGATACATCTGGCCGCTCCATGCCGGTCCCGGATTCGAGAAGCCGTTCGGGCCCGGACGGGTTTCCAGCGGGTGTTCGGCGGTGCGCTTGTGGTCCGTCCAGCGCGTGCCGAAGCGCACGGCCTGGATCCACGGGTTGTCGTGCAGACGCCATTCGCCGTCGATCTGCGCGTACTTTTCCTTGTCGACCGATTGCGCTTCGCCGCCGCCCGCCCATGCCGTCGATCCGGGCTTCGTCGTGTTCCCGCCCGGGTAGCTCACGGTGGCAGGCGTCATGCCGTTCAGCGCGTACACCATGCCGCCGTCGACGTTGTTCTGGTAGTAGACGTCGCTGTGGTCGAAGCCCACGCCGTGGGTGCGACCGAGCTTGCCCGTGAAGCTCAGGTCTTCCGTCACGCGCCAGCGGCCGTTCAGGTCCAGGTACCACGATTCGCCGCCCGCATCCGGACGGTAGATGTTGTCGACCTCGCCCGAGTTGCTGGAGAACGCGGCGCCGACGAGGGTGCCGTTGCGGATCACGGGGTTCGTCGGAATCAGGTTCGCACTGTTGATCGAGTTCGCGGGCGCGGCCAGCCAGTTCGTGTTCTGGTGCGGCGCCTTCAGCTTCGAATAGAAGCCGTTCAAGTCGATGCCGAAGTCGCGCGACGGCTTCGCTTCGATGTCGAACGCGCCGCCTTCGCGCTTCTTCTTTTGCTCGAACAGCGCGGCGCCGATGAAGGTCGGGACCTTCACGCCCACCAGCGACGGATTCGCGATGGCGGCGGCGCTCGTCGCGCTGACCGGGGTGTAGCCGAGGATCTCCTGGCCGTCGCGGCGCACGCTCTGCTTTTCCGAAAAGCCCTGCAGCAGCACGCCGAAATTATTCGCCGGGTTCTTCCAGCTCACGAGGGCCGACACCTGCGGCTCCGTCTTTTTCGCGAGGTCGTTGTAGTTGGCCTGCACGGACGCTTCCACCGTCAGGGGCTGGCGGAAGTCGAGCGGTCGGCGCGTGATCACGTTGATGGCGCCGGAGACGCCGCCCTCGACGAGATCGGCGGTGGCGCTCTTCTGCACGACGACGGAGCCCACGAGTTCCGACGGCAGCAGCGAGAAGCTCGACGAACGTCCCACGTTGCCGCCGTACTGGTTCAGCACGAACCAGTCGCCCGTGCTGATGGCGTGGCCGTTGAACAGCGTCTGCTGCAGGCTGGGGCTCGTGCCGCGCAGGCTCACGCGGTCGTTCTCGCCGAAGCCGCCTTCTCCGCCCGCGGACGATTGCGTGTTCACGCCGGGCAGGCGCTGGATCGCGTCGGCCACGTTCTTGTCGGGCATCTTGCCGATGTCCTCGGCCGTCACCACCTCGACGACGGCATCCGCATTGCGCTTCTGGCGCAGCGATTGTTCGAGCGCGGCGCGCACGCCCGTCACGATCACGGTCTGCGTCGCCTTCGCGTCGTCCTGCGCCCGCGCCTCGGCCGCGATGCCCGTCACCAGTACCGCCACGGCGCTCGCGATCGCGGTGCGCGTCACGATATTCCGTCCCATCTGCTGTCTCATGTGCTCTCCCAAAACTGTGGTAATCAAAGAACCTTGCCAGTTTCGAATTCGTGGACGCTGCAGCGTCTCTCGTCTTCGTATGGGGCGCATTGTCTCGTTGAAATTCCGAGCATGTTTGTCAAATCTTGCTATCGCGAACCCGCGCGTCATATTTTTGACACACGGACTCAGCGCCGGAAAATCCACAGCAGCAACGAGATGACGATGGAGATGATGAGGCAGGTAACGATGGGGAAGTGGAAGCTGAAGCCGTCCCGCACGACGTGGATGTCGCCGGGCAGGCGGCCCAGCGGCAGCCGGCGCAGCCAGGGCCAGGCAAGCCCCGCGGCGAGCAGCACGAGGCCGAGGACGATCAGGAGTTTTTGCATGGCGCCAGTCTAGCAGGCGCGCAGCGGCAGCGAGGTCGTTCGAGAAGCGCAGCTGTGCGGAAGTACGGCGGGCATCGCCGGACGCGCCGTCCGCGACGATCGTGCGACGCGCAGCAGGTCGTTGCGACGTTCCCTTTCGTACCGCCTGAAAATTCAGGTTGCGCTAGACTTCCCCTCAGCCTGTATGGCCCCGGTGGGGCCTACACCTTCAAATTTATTTTGGACAAAAGGGGAAAGCATGCCTACCACCTGGATCGTATCCGCCGACGCGGGCCGCGCACGCATCTTCGCCGAATCGGACCCCAAGCAGCCGTACATCGAAATCGAAGACATGGTCAGCGCCAATGCCCGCCTGCGCGACATCGACATCAACACGGACCGCCTCGGCCCGACCTCGGCCGGCCAGAGCATCCACAACACGGGTGGCGCCACGCCGAACAAGCAATACCAGCCGGCGCAGACGCCGGAACAGCATGACGCCGAATTCTTCGCCAAGGACATCTGCGCCTTCCTGCTCAAGGGCTGGCAAGAGCAGCGCTTCCAGAAGCTTGAGCTGGTGGCCGAGCCCAAGTTCCTGGGCGTGCTGCGCGGGCAGCTGGACAACCAGCTCAAGCCGCTCGTCGACCTGGAGCTGAACAAGGACTACAGCCACTGCAACGCGCACCAGCTGCGCGAGCAGCTGCAGGCGCAGAAGACCAAGTTCTGAATCAAGCCAGCGCCAGCGCCCGCCGCGACTGCACGCCGATCCGGAACACGCCGACCGACGCGGCCAGGCGCCCGGCCTCGTCGCGCATCGCGCTGGCCGCGGCGGCCGCTTCCTCGACCAGCGCCGCATTCTGCTGCGTCACCTGATCCATCTGCGTCACCGCGACGTTGATCTGGCCGATGCCGGCCGTCTGCTCGCGGCTCGCCGACGTGATCTCGCCCATGATGTCGGTGACGCGCTGCACGCTCGTAACGATTTCCTGCATCGTGGCGCCGGCCTGTTCGACGAGGCGGCCGCCCGCCTCCACGCGCTCGACCGAATGCTCGATGAGCTGCTTGATTTCCCGCGCCGCCCCGGCCGAGCGCTGTGCCAGATTGCGCACCTCGGACGCCACGACGGCGAACCCGCGGCCCTGCTCGCCCGCGCGCGCCGCTTCCACGGCCGCGTTCAGGGCCAGGATATTCGTCTGGAACGCGATGGCGTCGATCACGCCGATGATCTCGGCGATGCGGCGCGACGAGGCGCTGATCTCGCCCATCGTGCCGACCACCGCGCGGATCACGTCGCCGCCGCGTCCCGCCACGCCGGACGCCGTCTCGGCCAGCGTGTTCGCCTGGCGCGCATTGTCCGCATTGTTCTTCACGTTTGACGTCAGTTGCTCCATCGACGCCGCCGTTTCTTCCAGCGACGACGCCTGCTGCTCGGTACGCGCCGACAGGTCCTGGCTGCCGGCCGCGATCTGGTTCGATGCCGTCGCGATCGTGTCGGTGCCGCGGCGCACCTCGCCGACGATGCCGGCCAGCGACGTCGTCATCGCCTGCAGCGCCGCCAACAGCTGCCCCACCTCGTCGTCGTGTTCGATGTGCACGGTCTGGGTGAGGTCGCCGGCGGCCACGCTGCGCGCCAAGCGGACGGCTTCGGCCAGCGACGCGCCGATGTCGCGGATCAGCAACATGGCAACAAAACCGCCCGCCAGCGCGCCGAACACGATCAGCGCGACCGACAGATTGCGCGTGCGCTCGTAGCGCGCCAGGGCCGCGTCGTACTGCGCCTTCGCGACGTCCAGCTGCAGCCGCACGAGCGCCTGCATGTTCTTTTGCGCCGGCAGATAGCGTTCCTTCAGCGGGCCCTTGACGAGTTGCTTGAGGCGTTCGGGATCGTTGCCGCGCAGTGCGGCCATGGTCGGCTTGAGGCCTTGCTGGACGAAGGCCGTGCGGCTGTCGATGAACTGCTGTGCCAGGACTTGTTCTTCCGGCGTCAGGTTGGTCGCCTTGTACTTGTCCCACAAACCGCTGATCTCGGCGATGCGCGCCTCGACTTCGGCGATGACGGGACCGTTGTCGGCGTCAAGCGTCAGCGCCGCAGTCGACAACGCATTCTGGTTCTGCAGCATCAACGTCAGGATGTGGCTCAGCCGGTCGAGCGGCAGGACGCGGTCGTTGTAGACCCTGCCCAGCGCGGCATTCGTCGCGCTCTGGTTGACGAGGCCGACGATGCCGACGAGGAGGGAAACCGCACTCAACAGTACGGTCAGGAAGATGAGGCGGGTCTTGATGCTGAGGTGTTTGAGCATGGGTTTGGCTGTGCCGTTCGCAACGGTGATGGACGCAGCCAAAACTGTAGAGCAGATTCCCCCATATCGAAACCAATTTGTTGCCAACCAGCTACAAAATAGCGCAAACTCCGCTCAACATACACCGATCCGCACCGAATTGATGCGATGTTCACTTTTTTGGTGCGCAGCAACCAAAACGGTGCGGTCCAGCTTGAACACGCTGACCGCCTCGGCCAGGCTGCGCGCCTGTGCCTGCATGGACTCCGTGGCGGCCGCGGCTTCCTCGACGAGCGCGGCGTTCTGCTGCGTCACCTGGTCGATTTGATGGATCGCCGCGCCGACCTGTTCGATGCCCGCGCTCTGCTCGCTCGACGCGGCCGAGATCTGGGCCATGATGGCCGACACGCGGCGCACGCTGGCGACGACTTCCTGCATCGTCGTGCCGGCTTCGCCGACGAGACGCGAACCGGTGGCGACCTTGTCCACCGAGTCGCCGATCAGTTCCTTGATCTCGCGCGCCGCCGCCGCCGAGCGCTGCGCCAGCGTGCGCACCTCGCTCGCCACGACCGCGAAGCCACGGCCTTGTTCTCCCGCGCGCGCCGCTTCCACGGCCGCGTTCAGGGCCAGGATATTCGTCTGGAACGCGATGCCGTCGATGACGCCGATGATGTCGACGATCTTCTTCGACGACGCGTCGATGGCGCCCATCGTCGCGACGACCTGCGCGACGACGTCGCCGCCGCGCGCGGCGACGCCGGAGGCCGATGCCGCCATCTCGTTGCCCTGCTGCGCATTCTCGGCGTTCTGGCGCACGGTGCCCGTCAATTCTTCCATCGACGACGCGCTCTCTTCCAATGCCCCGGCCTGCTGTTCGGTGCGCGAAGACAGGTGGTGGTTGCCCAGCGCCACCTCGCTGGCGGCGGTGGCGATGGTGTCGGCGCCGCTGCGCACGCGCGTCACCAGCGCATTCAGGTTCGCGTTCATGGTCCGCAGCGCGGCCATCAGTTCGCCCGTCTCGTCGCGGCTTACGGCCTCGATCCGGCTCGTCAGGTCGCCCTGCGCGACCGCGTTGGCCAGCGCCACCGCCCGCTGCAACGGGCCCGTGATGCTGCGCGTGAGCCACCACGCCAGCGCCGCGCCCAGCAGCAGTGCGACGACGCCGACGCCGGCCAGCAGCAGGCGCCCGCTCGCGGCGACGTCCTCCACGTGCGCCTTGGCGTCGTCGAAGACCCGTTTCTGATACGCGGCCAGGTCGCCCGCCGCCGCCTCGTACGCAGTGAGCGCCGGATTCATCCCGGCATCGGCCGCGCGTTCGACGGCGGCCGCGTCGGCCGTGCCGCCATCCTTGAGCGCGAACAGCTCGTTGCGCGCCAGCGTATAGGCCTTGCGCTGCGCATTGAGCTTGTCCAGCAACGCCTTGCCTTCCGCGCTGACGATGAGACGCTGCAATGCCTCGTCGATGGCGTTGATGTCCGCGCTGTTCGCCTTCATCTTGACGTTGATGCGGTCGCGATCCTGCGCGTCCGCAGCGCGCAGGCGCACTTCGGTCAGGGCACGGTTGATGCGGGTATCGGCCAGCCAGCGGTCGGACAGGCGGGCCATGCGGATGACGGCGTCCATGTCGGCGGTGGCGCCGACCACCTGCTGCAGGCGCAGCGTACCGACGACGGTCAGCATCGCCGCGAGCGCCAGCACGGCGCCGAACGCGAGCCCGAGTCGGACGCCGATCTTCAGATTCCGAATATTCATGTGCACCTCGACGACGATGACAACACTGCGCGATAAAGCTGCGGATGCGCGCGGCGGGTCGGGGCGGCGGGCCGGAGCGGTGACTGGAGGCGTAGGTTGGGCCCGACGGACGGACGCCTGCGTGGGCGGGGCCGTATCACGCTTCGATCATACACGCGCC
The DNA here is from genome assembly GCF_001941825.1 of Massilia putida. Lineage (NCBI taxonomy): Bacteria > Pseudomonadati > Pseudomonadota > Betaproteobacteria > Burkholderiales > Oxalobacteraceae > Massilia > Massilia putida. The sequence goes on along the minus strand of NZ_CP019038.1, from coordinate 4,676,668 downwards.
ATTTACGGATGGAACGAATAGTTGCAACATCGCAACGCAATTTCGGCGAGGCATTCCGTAACGATTGCCGGTATAACGTTAGAATTCCGGATTCCGCTTTGTCACGGGCTTGCCATGTCGGGTCGTACCTCATCCACGTTCCAGCAACCGCCGCGCCGCCGGTTGGCCGCCGCCGCCCTGTCGATGGCATTGTCGCTATGGACCGGAACGGCGCGCGCGGCCCCGCCGCGGCCCGTGCTGCTGGGGATCGACGGCGAATTCGGCCTGGACAATTCGACATCGGCCCAGGCCGTCGAACTGGGCATGCGCGCGGCGATCGCCGAGATCAACGCGGCGGGCGGCGTGCTGCACGGCCGGCCGTTGGAACTCGTCGTCAAGGACCACCGCTCGATCCCCGCGCGCGGCATCCGCAACATCCAGGAATTCGCCGCGACGCCCGACCTCGTGGCCGTGTTCGGTGGCCGCTTCAGTCCCGTCGTCATCGAAGAGCTGCCGACGCTGCGTGCCACGCACACCCTATTCATGGCGCCGTGGTCCTCGGCCGACGTCATCGTCGACAACGACATGCGCCCGAATTACGTGTTCCGCCTGTCGCTGCGCGATTCGCTCGCGATGCCCAGACTGCTGCAGGCGGCGCGGCGGCGCGGCCTGCAGCGCATCGGCCTGCTGCTGACCAACACGTCCTGGGGCCGCAGCAATGCCGAGGCGGCGAGCCGCGCGGCTTCCCTCCAGCCGGCCATGAAGATCGTCGGCACGTCGTGGTACAACTGGCGCGACACGAGCCTCGTCGACAAATACCAGCACCTGCGCGCGGCCGGCGCCCAGGCCATCCTCCTCGTCGCCAACGACGACGAGGCGGCGATCCTCGTGCGCGAGGTGGCCGCGCTGCCGAAAGAACAACGCCTGCCGATCCTGAGCCACTGGGGCGTAACGGGCGGCGACTTCGCGGCCCAGGCGGGACCGGCGCTGCAGCAGGTCGACCTGTCGGTGATCCAGACGTTCAGCTTCTTCCGCGCCGACCCGGCGCGCGTGCGGCGCTTCCTCGACAGCGCGGCGAAGGTATCGAAGGTCCGGCGCATCGAGGACATCAAGAGCCCCGTGGGCGCCGCCCATGCGTACGACCTCACGCATCTCCTGGCGCTGGCGATCGCCCGCGCCGGCAGCACCGACCGCAAGGCCGTGCGCGACGCGCTGGAACATCTCGGCACGGTCCGCGGCCTCGTCAAGACGTATGCGCCGCCGTTCACGCCGGCCCGCCACGAAGCGCTGGGCCCGGAGCAGTTGCTGCTGGCGCGCTACCGCGCCGATGGCGTGCTGGTGCCGGCCGACGACTGATATGACCGAGCCTTTCGTCCCGGCCAGCCTGTCGCGCCGCTTCGCGATCGCGGCCGCGATCCTGACGGCGGCCGCCGTGCTCTTGATCGCCGGCGTCTCGTTCTGGCTGATCGACCACCAGCGCGCACAGGCCAACGCCTTGCTGCTGCAGCGCGAGGTCGCCTTCCACGCGACGACGGTCGGGCAGAATCTGCAGGCGGTCGCCACGCGCCTGCACGAAGTGGGCACCAGCCCGATCCTGGCCACGGCGCTCGTCGACAGCGCCGGCAAGGAAACCTATCTGACGCCGTTCCTGCACGGCCTGCGCCAGATGAACGGCGTCCCGCTGCGGCTGATGTTCACGGATTTCGAGGGCAAGGAAATCGCCGACAACGGCATGCCCGGCTTCACCCCGGCCGACCTGGCCTGGCTGCGCACGCGCCTGAACAGCAACGACGAGCGCGCCGCGCTGCAGACCGGCCCCGCGGGCGATGAAATGATCGGCGTCATCCTGCTGCGTTACTCGCGCACGCACACGCCCGAGGGCGCCCTGATGTACAAGGTGCGGCTGGCCGACCTCAAGCCGGTGCCGTGGGCCGTCCTCGCGGCCGCGCCCGCGCGCACGTCCGCCGGCGGACACGAGATCGCGGCAGCCGTGCCGCTGCCGCCGCAAATGGCCCACCTCGGCCTGGTGCTGCGCGAGGACGAGCGCCGCCTGCCGCTGCCGCTGGAATCGGCCGGTCCGGACTACCTCCTGATCCTCCTGGTCGCCTGCTTCCTCGCGCTGCTCGTGTTCATCCTGGCGTCGCGGCTGGCGTTCGGCCTTACGCGCGACCTGCGCCGCCTCGAGACGTTTTCCGCCAGCCTGGGCGACGACATCGGCAACCAGCGCGCGCCGCTCGAAGGCTCGCGCGAAGTCGTCAGCCTGGCGCGCGCGCTGAACCGCATGCTCGACCGCCTGTACGAACAGCGCACGCGGCTGGAAGCGGAGCGCCGCAAATTCCTGCAGCTGGCGAACAACATCCCGCAGCTCGTGTGGATCGCCGACCCGGACGGCAACATCGTCTGGTTCAACGACCGCTGGCACGAATTCACGGGCAGCCCGCCGGGCAACGTCGGCGCGGACGAGTGGCACCGCTATCACGATCCGGAAGTCCTGCCCCAGGTGATGCGGCGCTGGAAGGAAGCCCTCGCCAGCGGCAATATGGCGCAGATGACCTTCCCGCTGCGCGGCGCCGACGGCCGTTACCGCAGCTTCTTCACGTCGGTGGCGCCGCTGCGCGACGACGGCGGCCACATCGTCCAGTGGTTCGGCACGTGCACCGACGTCACCCCGCTGGAACGGGCGGAACGGGCCGTACGCTACAGCGAGGAGCGCCTGCAGCAAGGCCTCGTGGCCGCGCGCATGGCCGTGTGGGAGCGCGATCCGCACAGCGGCAAGGTGACCTTCTCGGCCAACCTGCACAGCGTCTTCGGCAAGAACTGGCACAACATCGCCGAGCTGCACAAGCTCGTCCATCCGGACGACCGCCAGTCCTTGCGCGACACGGTCGAGCAGGCGATCCGCGCCAAGGGCGAATACCGCGCCACCCCGCGCATCCGCCGCGCCGACGACGGCCGCCTGGCCTGGATCGACGTGCGCGGCCGCCTCGGCCTCGGCGCCGACGGCCGCAGCACCGTCGTGCACGCCGTGGCGATCGACATCACGGAACGCAAGCGCGCGGAAGAAGCCCTGCAGCTGGCCGACCAGCGCAAGGACGAATTCCTCGCCATGCTGGCGCACGAGCTCAGAAACCCGCTGGCGCCGATCTCCAGCGCGGCCGACATGCTGCGCCTGGCCTATGCGGGCGAACCGCGCGTCAAGCAGATCAGCGACATCATCGCGCGCCAGGTGGCCCATATGGGTCACCTGGTGAACGACCTGCTGGACGTCTCGCGCGTCACGCGCGGCCTGGTCACCGTGACCCGGCAGCCGCTGGACCTGCGCCGCGCCGTCATGGAAGCGGCCGAACAGGCGCGCCCGCTCGTCGACGCGCGCCGCCACGTCCTCGACGTCAGGCTGGGCGCGGAGCCCGTGATGGTGGACGGCGACCACACCCGCCTCGTGCAGGTGGTCGCGAACCTGCTCAACAACGCCGCCAAGTACACGCCGGAAGGCGGCCGCATCGAGGTCGACCTGGAAGCCGCCGACGGCCAAGCCTTCCTCGCGGTGCGCGACAACGGCAACGGCATCGGCCCCGATCTGCTGCCCGTCGTGTTCGACCTGTTCACGCAAGGCTCGCGCACGCTCGACCGCGCCCAGGGCGGCCTGGGCCTCGGCCTGGCTCTCGTGCGCAAGCTCGTCGAACTGCACGGCGGCCAGGTCGACGCGGCCAGCGCGGGGCCGGGGCGCGGCAGCACCTTCACCGTCACCTTGCCTTTGCTGGACGTCAAACCGGGGTCAGAGCCCGTTTTTGAGAAATTGCCTCAAACCGGGCTCTGACCCCGGTGGTTCCTGTCAGCGATTCACCGTCCCCATCGTCGCTTCCGGATACCGCATCCCCGCCGCCGCCCCGCGCGGAAAAATCGCCTCCAGCTCCGTCAACTGCGCCGGCCCGAGCTCGATGTCGACGGCCTCCACGTTCTCGTCCAGGTAGGCGCGGCGCTTGGTGCCGGGAATCGGCACGATGTCCGGGCCCTGCGCCAGCACCCACGCCAGCGCCAGTTGCCCCGGCGTGCAGCCGGCCTCGCGCGCCAGCTCGCCCACCTTGTCGACGAGGGCGATGTTCTTCGCGAAGTTCGCGCCCTGGAAGCGCGGGCTGTTCTTGCGGTAGTCGTCCGGCGCGACATCGTCCGGCGCGCGGATCCCGCCCGTGAGGAAGCCGCGGCCCAGCGGGCTGTATGCCACGAACCCGATGCCGTGGCGGCGGCACGCGTCCAGCACGCCGTCTTCCGGGTCTCTCGTCCACAATGAGTATTCGCTCTGCAGCGCCGTCACCGGATGCACCTTCACGGCGCGCTCGATGGTCTGCACGGATGCCTCGGACAGGCCGACGTAGCGCACCTTGCCCGCGCGGACGAGGTCCGCCAGGGCGCCCATCGTGTCCTCGATCGGCGTGTCCGGGTCGACGCGATGCTGGTAATACAGGTCGATCGTGTCGAGTCCCAGGCGCTTGAGACTGCCCTCGCACGCGGCGCGCACGTAGTCGGGCCGCCCGCAGACGCGGAAGTCGCCCGGATTCTCGGGCGTGCGCCGGACGCCGAACTTGGTGGCGATGACGAGTCCCTCGCGCCGGCCGCGGATCGCGCGGCCCAGCAGGCTCTCGTTCGTGTGCGGGCCGTACATGTCGGCGGTGTCGAACAGCGTGACGCCCGCGTCGATGGCGCGCTGGATCGTGGCGATCGACTCGGCGTCGTCGCGGTTGGCATAGAAATCGCTCATGCCCATGCAGCCCAGGCCGATGGCGGAGACGTGCAAACCCTGGTTACCCAACTGGCGTATCTTCATCGCGATCCCCAGGTAGATGTCGATGGGTGACGATAACCGTTTTGCGACCGAAACGGCACACGGGACGTGGCCGGTTTATGATGATGCATCGAAGCATCTTCCACGCCCAACAATGATCGTCCGCGACCGCCCCTCGGCCTTGCGCCTGTTCTTCATCCTGCGCGGATCGATCCTGCCGCGCATCTGGATGCACCTCGCGGTCAGCACGGTGCTGGCGCTGATCGTGACCTGGACCGACGGCGAACTGGGCCACCACAAACTGCATTTCACGCCGACGCCGTTCACGCTGATGGGGCTTCCCCTCGCAATCTTCCTGGGCTTCCGCAACAACGCCGCCTACGACCGCTACTGGGAAGGCCGCAAGCAATGGGGAGAACTCGTGCTGCGCAGCCGCAGCCTGGCGCGCCAGTGCCTGTCGCTCGTCGCGCCCGGCGCGGTCCGTGACGACAACGAACCCCATCTGCGCATCGTGCGCCGCGCCATCGCCTATGCGCACGCGCTGCGCCACCGCCTGCGCGACGTGCCGGATGGCGCGCCCGAGACCGACGTCGCGCCCTGGCTGGACAAGGCCGAATGGACACGCGTGCGCGCACTGCCCAACGTGCCGTACGCGCTGATGCTGGAGATGGGCGCCGACCTCGGACAGTGCCTGCGCACGGGCCGCCTCGACGCCTGCCTCGCGCCGTCGATCGACGCGAGCCTGTCCGCGATGACGGCGGTGGCCGCGTCGTGCGAACGCATCCGCGGCACGCCGATTCCGTTTTCGTACACCTTGCTGCTGCACCGCACGGCGTACCTGTACTGCTTCCTGCTGCCGTTCGGCCTCGTGGACACGATCGGCTACCTGACGCCCCTCGTGTCGGCCATCGTGGCCTATACCTTCTTCGGCCTGGACGCCCTCGGCGACGAGCTCGAGGAACCGTTCCGCGCCTCCGACAACGGCCTGCCGCTCGAGGCCCTGTGCCGCACGATCGAGATCGACCTGCGTACGGCGCTGGGCGAGAGCGACCTGCCGCCCCCGCTGCTGCCGGAGGACTACCGCCTCAGCTAAGGGCGCGCGACGTCGAGCCGGAACGGCGCGGCGGGCAGATCGTCGCCGCCGAACAGGTTCACGAACGGCGCATCGGCCCAGGCGTAGCGCACCTGCGTGACGTCGGGCGCGCCGGCGCCGGGCAGGACGACCTGGTCGCTCGCCTTGCCGGCCACGCGCGCCTCGGCATAGCGGCAAGTAGTGCCCGCGCACACCTCGAACCCGATGGCGCGGTCCGACGAATACGTGGCCAGTCCACCCCCCGTGTCCTTGAACGCGACGACGATGTCGTTGCCGTTGCGGCGCGCAGACACGGCCGTCGGGCTGCCGGGCGCGGTCTTTTCGCCATACGCGACGGCCCGCGCCGCCCGCGCGAGGCGTTCGCCGACGAGCGTCTTCTGGGTCGGATGGATGTCGAAGCGGTCGCCCACGTCGAGCGTGACGGCGAGCCCCGCATGCGCGTCGTGCGCCACCGCGTACGCCTGCGCGTCGCGCAGCTCGGCCCAGTCGGACTTGCCGGGCGTCTTCGCGGGCGATCCGTACGACGTCAGCTGCACGACGAGGAACGGCAACGCCGGCTGGCCGAAGCGCTGGCGCCAGTCGCGCATCAGCAGCGGCAGCAGGGTGCGGTATTCCTGCGCCGCGCCCGTGTTCGATTCGCCCTGGTACCACGCCGCCAGCTTGAATTTATAGCCGACCAGCGGGGCGATCATGCCGTTGTACAGCGTCGTGAGGCTCGTCGGCACGTCCCACGGTGCCGGCGGCACGGACAACCCCTTCATGGCGCCGCCGCGCTGGACCTTCCACGCGGCCGGCAGCGGGATCGTCCGGCCATCCGCCAGGCCGATGGTGCGGCCGGACGGCGCGCCCGACAGGCCGCCGCCCTGCCCGCCGCTCAGCACGCGCATGGCGATCACGTTGCGGCCCGCCTTGAACACGCCAGCCGGCACGGCATAATCGCGCCACATCCAGGACGTGCTGGCGCCGCCCACGCGCACGCCATTGACCCAGGTGGTGTCGTACGTGTCGACGGGGCCCAGGTGCAGCGCGTTCGCGGCCTGCGCCTGCGCCTCCGTCAGCGTGACGGCCGTGCGGTACCAGGCCACGCCGTCGAAGTTCTTGAAGCCCGCCAGGCCGCTGTCTTTCCACGAACCGGACGGCGTGACGGTCTGCCAGGCGCTGTCGTCGAATTCCGGCGCGATCCACGCGCGCTGGGCTGTCGCCGCCGGGTCGTGCGCGCGCCACCACGCTTCGTTGCGCGCATCCTCGGCGCGCATGCCGGCGGCCGGATCGGCGCCGAACTGCGCGACGGCATCCACGCCGGCCTTGTAGTCGGCCAGCGTGCGCAGCGACTCCGCCCCGGTCCAGCCTTGGATCGTCGTGCCGCCCCAGCTGGCGTTGACGAAGCCGATGGGCACCTTGACGCTGCCCTGCAGCGAGCGCGCCATGTAGTAGCAGACGGCCGAGGCGTCGCCGGCCGTTTCCGGCGTCACGACCTGCCACTCGACGGGTCCCTTCAGCTCATCCTGCGGCGTCGCCGTGCTGTTCTTCTGCACGTTCAGGAAGCGCATCGTCTCGTTGCGGCCCGCGTACGTGGCGCCGATGGCATTGGTCGACTGGCGCTGGGCGAATTCCATGTTCGACTGGCCCGAGCACAGGTACACGTCGCCGACGAGGATGTCGGCACGGCTGACGGTCTGCCCGTTCGACGTCACCGTCAGCGTGTACGGCCCGCCCGCGGGCTGCGGCGGCAGCTGGATCTTCCATTTGCCGTGCGCGTCCGCGCTGCCGTTCACGGTGCGTCCGGCCAGCGTCACGGCCAGCTTGTGGCCGGGGCCCGCCGTGCCCCACACGGCGATGGGCTCGTCCCGTTGCAGGACCGCGTGGTCGGAAAAGATATGTGCCAGCTCCAGGTCGGCCGCCTGCGCGGGCAGGCAGGCGCTTGCGGCCGCGAGCGCCAGCAGGCGCACGGCCATCCGTGTTGTCTCCATCATGATTCCTCGTCGTCGTTGTCGTGGTCGCGCGTATGTTTGCGCTATTCATTTTTTTATTTAAATAATGTTATACCAACGACGAGGCTATTGATTGCTTCAGGCAAAAAAAACCAGCCCACGGGCTGGCATCGTCCACGGCGCCGAACGGCGCCGTGTCACGGCCGGTTAATAACCGCGCTTGCCGTCCTGGCCGGTGGTGCCGGTGCCGCTCGTGCCGCTCGTGCCGCTGGTGCCGGTGCCGCTGGTGCCGGTTCCGGTGGCGCTGGTGCCGGTGCCCGAACCCGAGCCGGTGCCGCTCATGCCGCTGGAGCCGGACAGGCCGGTGCCGCTGGCGCCGGTGCTGCCGCTCATGCCGCTGGTGCCCGACGAGCCCGACGAGCTGGAGCCGGTCGGCGGCGTGGTCGTGGTGCCGGTACCCATGCTGCCGCTCGTGCCCGAGGTGCCCGAGGTGCCGGAGGTACCGGACGTGCCGGAGGTACCGGACGTGCCCGACGAACCCGACGTGCCCTGCATATCCTGGCTGCCGGTCGACGACGAGCCGCTGCTGGTCGAGCCGCTGCTGCCGCTCATACCGCTGCTCGAGCTGCTGGAGTTGCTCTTCTTATGGTGTTTCTTCTTGCTGTGTTTCTTGTGAGTCGGGGTGCTCGACGTCGCCTGGTCTTGCGCGGTCGCGCTGCTGCCCGTCGACGAGCTGCCGCTCGTCTGCGCCTGGGCATTCATGGTACCGAACATCGCCACCGTGACGGCGGCACCCAGCAGGCCCTTCAATAACTTATTCATTTTCATGTCGCTCTCCAAAGAGAATGTATCTGGGGCAAAAAAACTCAGCAATATCAATCAGATATTGTGGAGGCGGAGTTTAATGATATCGCTGCGAACGGTGCGCGCGTTAGCCTGCTGGAAACAAGTCGTGCCGGTTTTTCAATCCGTCCCGGCCGCCTGCGCGGACAGCGTACCCAAGCGTGAGTACAGGTCGAGCACGTTGCTTTTGTCGTCCGGATAGACACGGTTCGACAGCAACACGTAGAACGCACGCGACGCCGGATCGACCCACAGGACGCAGCCCGTGAAGCCCGTGTGGCCATAGCTGCCGACCGGGAACACGGTGCCGCGCGGCCGTTTGGCGTACGGCGAATCGATGTCCATGCCGAGGCCGCGCTGCGCCAGGCCAGCCGGCGACTGCACCGTCGTCAGCAGGCGCACGCTCGCCGGGCTGAGGATGCGTACGCCGTCCAGCACGCCGCCCGCCAGCAGCATGCGGGCAAAGCGGGCCACGTCGCCGACCGTCGTGAACACGCCGGCCGAGCCGGCCACGCCCCCCATCCGGCGCACCGTCGGATCGTGCACGACGCCACGCAGGAGCTCGCCCGGCGCGAGGTCGCCATGCGCGCCCTTGCCGTCGTCCCGGCCCACCTGGGTCGGCGCGATCGTCGCGGCGTCCACGCGGCGCAGCGGCAGATAGCCCGTGTTCTGCATCCGCAGCGGCGCGAAGATGTGGGCCTGCGCGTAATCGTCCAGCGGCGTGCCCGTGACCTGCTCGACGATCTGGCCCAGCAGCACATAATTGATGTCGGAATAGCGGAAGAACGTGCCGGGCGCATGCGTGACGGCCTGCGCGCACGCGAGCTTGTGCGCGGCCGCGCGGCCTGTCCAGTCCGGGTCCTTCGGCAGGCCGGCGGGCAGACCCGAGCTGTGGGTGAGCAATTGGCGGATCGTGATCGTTTCCTTGCCGCCGTTCGCACAGTCCGGGAAGTATTTGACGAGCTTGTCGTCCAGGCCGATGCGCCCCTGCTCGGCCAGGATCAGCACGGACGGCGCCGTGACGAGCACCTTCGTCAGCGACGCCGCGTCGAACACGGTCGACGTCGTGACGGACGGCGACGCCGGCTCATAGGTCAGGCGGCCATACGCGCGTTCGTAGACGGCGCCGCCATGCTCCAGGTGGAAGACGGCGCCCGGCAGCTTGCGCGCGGCGATGGCCTCATTGACGGCGGCGTCGATCTGCGGGAAGCGGCGCACGTCCAGCCGGGGCGTGCCGCCCGCGGGCGGGCGCGACGCGTGGAACGGCAAGGCGCAGCCGGCGGCGAGCACGGCGACGCAGCCGGCGGCCAGCAAAGTCCTGGTATGGCGAAGCGGGTAAATACGCATAAAAGATGCCGTAGCGACATAGTTTGACGGGCCATCATAGGCAGCCTCCCAGGCGGGGTCAAGCATAGGGGCGCGCCGCGGCCTGCCGATCCGGGCCGTGCCGCACGCGAAAAAAAGGATCGGCGTATCATGCCTCGATGACTGCACCCATGATTCCCTTCTCGATCCTCGACCTCGCCCCGATCACGGAAGGCAGCGATGCCGCCGAATCCTTCCGCCGCTCGCTCGACCTCGCTCAGCACGGCGAACGCTGGGGCTACCACCGCTTCTGGCTGGCCGAACACCACGGCATGCCGGGCATCGCCAGCGCGGCGACGGCGGTGCTGATCGCCCACGTGGGCAACGGCACCTCGACCATCCGCCTCGGCGCCGGCGGCATCATGCTGCCGAACCATTCTCCACTCGTCATCGCGGAACAATTCGGCACGCTCGAATCGCTGTTTCCTGGCCGCATCGACCTGGGCCTCGGCCGCGCGCCCGGTTCCGACCACGCGACGGCGCGCGCCCTGCGCCGCAACCTCGCGTCCGACGCCGACGAGTTCCCGCAGGACGTCGTGGAACTGATGGATTATTTTGCGGAGTCGCCGCGCCGCCAGGTGCGCGCCGTCCCCGGCGCCGGCCTCAGGGTGCCGGTGTGGATCCTCGGCTCCAGCCTGTTCGGCGCGCAACTGGCCGCGATGCTCGGCCTGCCGTACGCGTTCGCATCGCACTTCGCACCGCAGATGATGATGCAGGCCATCGAGATCTACCGCGCCAACTTCCGTCCGTCGGCCCAGCTCGACAAGCCGTACGTGATGCTCGGCTTTAACGTGTTCGCCGCCGAGACCGATGCGGAAGCGCAATGGCGCGCGACCTCGATGCAGCAGGCGTTCGTCAACCTGCGCAGCGGGCACCCGACGCGTTTGAAACCGCCCGTCGAAGGCTATCTCGACCTGCTGGGCCCGGCGGAACGCGGCATGCTCGACGGCGTGCTGTCGTGCTCGGCGATCGGTTCGCCGGAGACCGTCGAACAACAAATCAAGGCCTTCATCGCGCGTACCGGCGCGGACGAGCTGATGATCACGTCGCAGATCTACGACCACACGGCGCGCCTGCGCTCGTACGAAATCGCGGCGGAAATACGAAATAAGCGCTGACAGACATGACAGTCTGCCGCAACGGTGATCTGGCGAACATTCAACCGGCGCGGCCGCGTTTAAGCTGTCATCCATGGACGGCATTGGGCCGTTGATTGCATAACCATGGAGGACTTATGAACACCAAACTGATCGCCGCAACCCTGATGCTCTCGCTCGCTTCGACGGGCGTTGCCTACGCCAAACCCAGCTGCGCGAAAGGCGCCCTCGTCGGCGGCGTGGGCGGCCACGTGGCCGGCAAGCACGGCCTGCTCGGCGCGGCCGCCGGCTGCGCCATCGGCCACCATATGGCGAAGAAGCAGGAGCGGGAGCAACAAAGGCAGGCCCAGGCGCAGGCCGCGAACAGCCAGCAGGCGGCACCGCGCAAATAAGCAAGCCTGTCGTTTCCAGCACTGCTGAAAACGACTTTCCAGCACTGCTGAAAACGACTTTCCAGCACTGCCGGAAACGACTTCCGCGCGGACGGGACAGCCATCGGGCTGTTCCCGCCATGCTGAACTTCAGGCGCCAGGCTGCCAGGCGCGCTGCAGTGTTTCAACGCTGCAGTGCTTCAAAGATACCTAATTCTGTTGTTCAACATGGGTCCCCGCTTGCGCGGGGACGATCGACAGGTGCCTCAGGCGTCGCCCGTCCCCGCCTGCAGCGCGTCGATCACATGACGCGTGGAGCGCACCTTGCCCATGATGCGGAAGGTGTGTTCGCAGGCGAACTTGTGCATGTCGGCCTGCATGCTGCTCATCGCGTCCTCGACGAACACGACCTCGTAACCGCGGTCGAGCGCGGCGCGCGCCGTCGATTCGACGCCGAAGTTGGTGGCGATGCCGCCGAGGATGATGGTCTTGATGTGGCGCCGGCGCAGCAGCTGGTCCAGCTCCGTGCCGTAGAAGGCCCCCCACTGGCGCTTCGTCACGACGATGTCCTGCGCCTGCACCTGCGCTGCCAAAGCCAGATGCGACGCGTCCGGCGGCGGCGCGGGCGTGCCCGGCTTCCGTATCGGCGCATCGGAGGGCGGCATTTGCAGTTGGTCGACGAGCACGCGCACGAAGATCACCATGCCGCCGCGGTCGCGCATCTCGCCCGCCAGCAGCACGCAATTGCCCACCACCTGCTCGGCCGTGTAGGGCGCCAGGTCCCGTTTCACATTACTGTTCTGCAAATCGATCAGCACCAGGGCGGTGCGACCGATGTCGATATCCAGGTCGGTCATTGAAGAGTCCTCCTCGCCGCGCAGTATCCGCCTGCCGCGATTTGGATGGCGCAGCTTTCCGCTGTGATAAATTCCCTGCATCATGCAAAGATTGCAAAGAACCGCCATCGCCGCCCTGGGACTGCTGTTGGCGGGCTGCGCCAGCCAGCCCGCCCTCACCGACTACACCGTCAACTCGGGCGCGCAGCGCAGCGCCGACCAGCAGGCGCTCGTCTTCGATCACGCCGACCTGAGCCTGCGCATCGACCCGGACAGCCGCAGCCTGCGCGGCGACGCGACGCTCACGTTCGGCACGCGCGCCCCGCTGGACCGCATCGACCTCGACCTGGACCGCAACCTCCCCATCGACGCCATCACGGTCGACGGCCAGCCGCTTGCCGCGAACCGGTGGCGCAATCCGGACGGCAAGCTGACGATCACGCTGCCGCAACGGCTGGAACCGGGCCGTCAAACGACGATCCGCGTGACCTACCACGGCGAGCCGCACGTGGCGAGACGGGCCCCGTGGGACGGCGGCTTCGTGTGGGCGCGCACGCCGGACGGCCGGCCGTGGGTCGCCAGCGCGGTCGAAGGCGAAGGCTGCGACCTGTTCTGGCCCTGCATCGACCACCCGATGGGCAAGCCGGCCGTCGTCGACGAACACATCACCGTGCCGGCGCCGCTGGTCGCGGCGGGCAATGGCGTGTCGCTCGGGATGACGGAAGCGCACGGCTGGCGCACGTGGCACTGGCGCGCGAAGCACCCCAGCACCTACGGCATCGCCATCAACGTGGGGCCGTACGAAGTCCTGTCCGGCGACTACCGCAGCCGCTACGGCAACGTGATCCCGCTGCGGCTGTGGTACCTGCCGCAGAACAAGGCGCATGCGCAAGACCTGTTCGCGGAATTCCCGCAGATGCTCGATTTCTTCGAATCGACGATCGGACCGTACCCGTTCGGCGACGAAAAAATGGGCGTCGTCGAAACCCCGCACAAGGGCATGGAACACCAGACCATCAATGCCTACGGCAACAAATACGTCAAGACGCCGTATGGCTACGACGACCTGCTGCAGCATGAATTCGCCCACGAATGGTTCGGCAACCAGTTGACCAATGCCGACTGGGACGATATGTGGCTGCACGAGGGCCTCGGCTCCTACATGCAACCGTTGTACATGCAATACCTGCACGGCGACCAGGAATACTATGCCGCGCTGATGCAGCAGCGGGCGGCGATCCGCAACAAGGCGCCGCTCGTGTCCGGCAAGCACAAGCGCGAGGAAGACGTCTACGACATCAAACGCGGCGGCCCCGGCGGCGATATCTACGCGAAGGGCTCGCTCGTGCTGCACACGTTGCGCGGCCTGATCGGCGACGACGCCTTTTTCCGCGCCGTGCGCGAACTCGTGTACGGCACGCCGGACCCGCGTCCGGGAAATTTCACACCGCGCTATGCGACGACGCCGGAATTCATCGCCATCGTCCAGCGCGCGAGCGGACGAGACCTGGACTGGTTTTTCCAGGCGTATATGTATCAGGCCGCGTTGCCCGAACTGCTGGCCACGCGCCGCGGTGACACGCTGGACCTCGCGTGGAAAACGGCCGGCAACACGCCGTTCCCGATGCCGCTCGACGTGCGCGTGGGCGGGCGCATCGTCACGCTGCCGATGGCGGACGGGCATGGCAGCATCGCGCTGCCGGCCGGCGCGACGTACACGCTGGACCCGCATTCGAAGATCTTACGGCGCGAGGAACGGTTCGAGATCTTCCAGCGTTACCAGGAACGGCAGCAAAAGCAGGCGAAACCGTAGGGTGGGCACCCTGTGCCCACGCGTGACGCATGCATGACGCGAACGTTAAGCGTGGGCACGTTTCATTTGAGGCCTCCGGCCGCAAATGCCCACCTTACCCAGCCTTCCCGTCGACGTCGATCCGGCGCACGGTGCCGAGGTTCAGCGCGCGGATCGGCGCTTCGATCTTGCTCATGTCGCCGACGACGATCCACACGGGCTGACGCGGCAGCACGACGCGCGCGGCCAGTGCGTTCAGCTGCGCGGGCGTCAGCGCGAGGGCCGTCGCCGTGTACGTGTTGTAGTAATCCTCGGGCAAGCCGTATTGCAGGATCGTCGCATAGGCGTTGCTGAGCTGGCTGACCGTCTCGAATGAGCCCGGCAGGCCCAGCGTCTCGTTGGCCTGCGCGTCCTGCAGCTCGCGCGGCGTGATGGGGCGCGCGCTGCCCAGCTCGGCATATTCGCGCGCCAGTTCGCGCAGCGCGTCGGCCGTTTTATCGGTCTGGACGGGCGAATCGCTGTACAGGATGCGCTGGCCCCGCGCCGCCACGAGCGAGGTGCCGACGCCGTACGACCAATGTTTATCTTCCCGCAGATCCATGTTCAGCCGCGAGCTGAACGTGCCGCCGAACACGTCGTTCAGCAGATTCAGCGCGACGGCATCCGGCGAGTTGCGCGGCGGGGCCAGCTGGGCGCCGACGATGTCGCTCTGCAGCGCGCCGGGGCGGTCGATCAGGTAGATCGTCGTGCCGGCCGGCTGGGCGACGGTTGCGACGTCGTGCGCGGGCAAGGGGCCGGCCTTCCAGGCCCCGAACGCGCGCTCCAGCAGGGGTGTCAATTCCGCCAGCGTCGTGTCGCCGACGACGAGCAGGGTCGCGTTATTCGGCTTGAACCAGGTATCGTGATAGCCGACGAGGTCCGCGCGCGTCATGCGCGATACCGCGGCTTCCGTGCCGCTGCCCGTCAGCGGCAGCGAATACGGATGGCCGGGACCGTACAGCAGCGGCGGCAGCACGCGCAAGGCCATGAGGTGCGGCACCGTCTGCTCGCGCTGGATCGCGGCCAGCCGCGTCTTGCGCACGCGCTCGAAGTCGGCTTGCGGGAACGACGGGTGCAAGGTCAGGTCCGCGTACAGGCCGAGCGCCTGCGCCAGCGTGGGTTTCAGCACGTTCATGTTGACGAAGGCGCCGTCCAGGTTGATCGTCGTGCCGAACGACGCGCCCAGCGCTTCCAGTGCGCGGCTGATGTCCAGCGCGCTGCGCGTTTTGGTGCCTTCTTCCAGCATGCGCAACGTCAGGCTCGCGAGGCCCGGCAGCGCCTGCGCATCGGAGGCGAAGCCGCCACCGAGCATCAGCGACAGATTGATCACGGGCGCGCCATGGCGCTCGGCCAGCACCACGTTCAGGCCGTTGGACAAGGTCGTCTTCTGCATGGGCGGCAAGGCCAACGGCTCCGGATGGCCCGCCGGCGGGCCCTTGCTGCGGTCGACCGTGGACGGCTCGGCGGCCAGCGCGCTCGGGAACGGATCGACTTCCAGCACGTAGTCGCCATCGAGCAGCCAGGCCTGCATGGCCTGGCGGACAGTGGCCGGCGTCGCGTCCTTGATGCGCTGCAAATATACCTTGTAGCAATCCGGATTGCCCGTGTAGGTGGCGCAGCGCGCCAGCACGTCGCTCTTGCCGCCGAAGCCGCCCACGCGCTCGACGGCGCGCGCGTGCAGCGCGAGGATCGTCGTCTGCGCAAGCCGCAGCTCGGCGGCCGTCGGTCCCGACTTCATCAGCGCGCGCAATTCCTCGTCAGCCAGTTGTTCCATGCGCGCGACGTCGGCCGCCGGCAATCCGGGCTTGGCCGTCAGCGTGGTGGAGAACTGGCCGGCGATCTCGTTCGAATCGTTGCCGGAACCTATGCTCGTGGCCAATTGCTCCTTCACGACGAGACGCTGGTACAGGCGCGACATCTTGCCGCCGCCCAGCACCTGCGCGGCCAGGTCGAGCAGCGGTTCTTCCGGCGTGTCGGCGCCGGGCACGTTCCACAGGCGGATGATGCGGGCCTGCGGCACGCGGTCTTGCACTTGCCCGCGATGCGTGCCGCTGCGCTTCGCGACCCACGCCTGCTGGTGCGCCTGCGGGGGGCCCGGCGGAATATCTCCGTAGTATTTTTCGACCTTCTCGCGCGCCTGCTGCGGCGTGATGTCGCCGGCGAGCACGAGCACGACGTTGTTCGGACCGTAATGCCCCTTGAACCAGTCGGTGACATCCGTCATCGACGCGGCGTCGAGGTCGGACATGGAACCGATCACGGTCCAGGAATACGGGTGGTTCGCCGGCCACGTGTTTTCCGTGACGATCTGCTCGACGATGCCGTACGGCTGGTTCTCGCGCTGGCGCTTTTCGTTCTGCACGACGCCCCGCTGCAGGTCGAGCTTCTTCTGGTCGAGCACGCTCAATAAATGGCCCATGCGGTCGCTCTCGGCGAACAGCGCGTAGTCGAGCATGGAGGTCGGCACCGTCTCGAAATAATTCGTGCGGTCCTTGTTCGTCGTGCCGTTCAAGTCCGTCGCGCCGATGCCTTCCAGCGCGGATAAAAACGTCTTGTTGAAGTTGGCGCTGCCGGAAAACATCAGGTGCTCGAACAGGTGCGCGAAGCCCGTCTTGCCGGGCTTTTCGTTTTTCGAACCGACGTGATACCACGTGTTGACGGCGACCACGGGCGCCTTGTGGTCCTCATGCACGAGCACGGTGAGGCCGTTCTTGAGCACGAACTTCGTGTACGGGATGTCGGGGATCGGGATGTCGACGCCGGCGGCGCGCACGGGCGCGGCCGAGGCCGCGGTGCCGGCGAGCGCCAGCATCGATACGAATAAGAAACGGTAAGCAAAACCCACGCTGTTCTCCTGGCAAGGTTTGCACGACGAACAATGGCCGCGCCCATTCTAAGGCAGTCGCGGCCTGTCGTCCTGCACTGACACGCGGTCCGGGCCCAGTCCTCTGCACGGATCATGCATGGGGCGTATCATTGAGGCTGGCAATCAGCAAAAGGATAAGCTCATGAATCAACGACGCTCCTTCCTCAAAAGCTCGGCCGTCCTCGCATCGGTGCTCGGTGCGCCCGCCATCCGGACCCATGCCAAAACCCTGCCGGATGCGCCCGTCACGCCGGTGGCCCCCAACGAGCGCATCGTGCGCCTGTACAACACGCACACGGGCGAAAGCCTGCGGACCATTTTCTGGGCCGAGGGCGAGTTCATTCCCGAGGCTTTGCAGGACATTAATAAGCTGCTGCGCGACCACCGCAACAACAAGATCGCGCCGATCGATCCGAAGCTGCTCGTCTTGCTGGACCGCGTCAGCGCCCAGTACGGCAACCATCCGACCATGCACGTGATCTCGGGTTATCGCTCGCCGGAAACGAACGCGATGTTGCACGAGAACACGAACGGCGTGGCCAAGCACAGCCTGCACATGGAGGGCCAGGCCATCGACGTGCGCATTCCCGGCGAGGACCTGGCCAAGTTGCACAAGGTCGCGATGGCGCAGAAGGCGGGCGGGGTCGGCTATTACCCCGACTCGCAGTTCGTCCACATGGACGTCGGCCGCGTGCGTTACTGGTGATCATGCGCCGGCCAGTCTCGCGTGTCGTCGCGCCGGCAATGCTGGGCGCCTTGCTGGCGTGGACGGCGCACGCGCAGACGGCGCCGGCGGCGGCAAACCCGGCCGATAAAGACATCCAGACCGTCACCGTCACGTACACGCGCGATCCGGTCGACAAGTCGTATCGCAAGATGATCCGCGGCATGGAGCGGTTCCAGCGCGAGCACGCGCTGGCGCCCCAGGCCACGTTGCGCTTCCGCCTGCTGCCCCGTTCGCCGACCGTCGACATGCGCGGCATCACCCTGCGTGTCATCGGCGACCACATCGCCGTGCCCGTGCCGGTCGCGCCCGACAACAGTTTTACGTTGCCCCGCAACGGGCAGGCGCTGCAGGAAGACGCGGCCGTCGTCGCCAACCGCAAGACGACGAGCATGACGTGGCGCGCACAAGTGGTGACGCCTGGCCTGCCGCCGGGCACGCGCCGGCTGGGCGACCTGCGCCTGGAATGCCTCGTCGGCATGGAAGCCGGGCTCGTATCGAACAGCTCGCCGCTGTTCGGGTGGATCTCGAACGCGCTGACGAGTCCGGAGCAAGTGTGCAACAGCCCCGATGGCAATTTCCTCTTTTTCACCGAGCGGCCCGTGTTTGCCGTGACCCTGCGCGCGGGCGAACGCACGGAAGTGCTGCCGTTCCGCTTCCTGTACGCGGGCGGCGACCAGACGCGCGACATGCTGCCGTTCTGCGACTGCCAGGTGTTGCTCGACCGCACGTATTACGCGCCGATCTGGGACCGCAGCTGGCCGGACGACACGCTCGTCAGCTTCGAGTACATGGACGACGCGCCCCCGGCACAGGAGTCGACGCCATGAACGGATGCCGCACGCTGCTGATCGCCATGCTGGCGGCGGGCCTGCTGTCCGGCTGCGCCACGCGCGCGCCCGAGCCCGGCACGAGCGTGGCCGAGACCCGCTTCGACCAGCTCGTCGTGCCGGGCCGCACGACGCGCGCCGAGCTGCTGGCCGCGTTCGGCCCCACGAAGACGGTCGTGTTCGACTCGGGCATGGAAGCGTGGCTGTACACGGCACCGGCCCCAGGCGAGGGCAACACGGAACTCGTGCTGCTGCTGGGCCGCGACGGCATCGTAAAGAAGATGCGCAAGCGGCCGCCGTACCCGACCGATCCGAAGCCATGACGCGCAAGCGGGCTGAATCGGTGTACAGTTGAGCATCATTGTTTTTGGAAAGATCGCGATGCTCAGGATGACAGGGACGGCGTTGGCGCTGGCGGCAATGGCGTGCGTACAAACGGCGCAAGCGGACGGGCTCGATCCGACCGAGCAGAGAATCGTCGCCGAGGTCAGGGCGCACGCGCCGCAGGCGCTCGACCTGCTCCAGCAAAGCGTCCTCGTCAACAGCGGCACGATGAACACGCGCGGCGTGCGCGATGTGGGGCAGCTGTTCCGCAAGCAGTTCGACGAACTCGGCTTCAGCACGCGCTGGATCGACATGCCGCCGGAAATGCACCGCGCCGGCCATCTCGTCGCGACGCGCGAGGGCAACCGCGGCAAGCGCCTGCTGCTGCTCGGCCACCTGGACACGGTGTTCGAGCCGGGCTCCGACGTCCCCATGTGGAAACGCGACGGCGACCGGGTGCGCGGCCAGGGCGTGTCGGACATGAAGGGCGGCGACGTGATCGTCATCGAGGCGCTGCGTGCGCTGCAGCGCGCGGGCGTCCTCGACGGTGCGCGCATCGCCGTCATGTTCACGGGCGACGAGGAAGACGCGGGGAATCCGAAAAGCGTGTCGCGCGGCGACATGGCGGAACTCGCCAAGCGCAGCGACATTGCCCTCAGCTTCGAAGGCAGCATCCTCGACAAGAACGGGATGGCCACCGCCACCGTGGGCCGGCGCGCGACGGCCAGCTGGGAGCTGGAGGTCAAGGGCCGCCAGGGCCACTCGATGGCCGTGTTCGGCGCCAACGGCTACGGTGCCGTGTACGAGACGGCCCGCATCCTGGACGCCTTCCGCCAGCAGGTGATCGAGCCGGGCCTCACGTTCAATCCGGGCGTGATCCTGGGCGGCACCGAGGTCGCGTTCGACAATGCCGCCTCGCGCGGCACCGCGTTCGGGAAGACGAACGTGATCGCCAACACGGCCACCGTCAAGGCCGACCTGCGCTACCTGGACTACCCGCAGCGCGACCGCGCCCAGGCGCGCATGCGCGACATCGTCGCGCACAACCTGCCCGGCACCAGCGCCACCATCACGTTCCACGATTCCTATCCTCCGATGGCCGTCACGCCCGGCAACCTGAAGCTGCTCGACCTGTATTCGCGCGCCAGCCAGGACGCCGGACTGGGACCGGTCGGCGCCGTGCCGGCCGAGTCCCGCGGCGCGGGCGACATCCAGTTCGTGGCACCGCTCGTCGACAGCCTCGACGGCCTCGGCGCGAGCGGCAACGGCGCCCATTCGCCGAACGAAGACCTGGATGTCGGGTCGATCGAACGGGGTGCCGTGCGCGCGGCGCTGCTGATCTATCGTTTGACGCGTTGACGCCCGTCGAATCCCCTCAACCGGACACGCTACCCGCACGGGGTAGAATGCACCTATGGCACGACTGACCCTCACCTTCCCCGAAGACCAGTACTACTACACGACCTTGCTGACGGTGCGCGTCACCGACATCAACGCGGCGAACCACCTGGGTAACGACTCGATGATCTCGATGATCTCCGAGGCGCGGGCACGCTTCCTGTTCGAATTCGGCGTCCCCGAAACGGAGCGCGACGGCACGGGCATCATCGTCACCGACCTCGCGACGACCTACCGCGCCGAGGCGCACGCGCGCGACCAGTTGCTGTTCGAAGTGGGCGTCATGGACTTCAACAAATACGGCGGCGACATCACGTTCCGCGTCACCCGCCCCAAGGACAAGGCCCTGGTCGCGATGGCCAAGCAGGGCTTCGTCTTCTTCAACTACAAGACGAGCCAGGTCGTCGCCATGCCGGAAGAATTCCGCGCCAAGTTCGAGCGGGTGAACTGGGTCGGCTGAACGTCCGCGCAAACTTTTCCAGATGAACACAAAATAAGCATAAAAAATCTGGAACTTTCCCCGCGTCCCGCCGGAATATGGGTGGGCACCTCGAAAAACCGTCGCGAGCGGACGGAATGCCGTTCGAGAAGCGCAACTGTACGAACAGTCCAGCGAGCATCGCAGGATGCCAGTGCGACGCGCAGCAGGTTTTTCGACGTGCCCGGGTAAAACACAACGACCCATGATCACGACAACCACTGACACCGACCTGCTGCGCCAGATGCGCGGCGGCGCCGCCGACGCCTTCGCGGCCTTATACCGGCGCCACCAGGGTCCGCTGTACCGCTTCGCGCTGCTGCGCTGCGGTTCGGCCGACACCGCGGCCGACGTGGTGCAGGAAACGTTCATGGGCCTGTTGACGGAACGGTTCCGGTTCGATCCGCTGCGCGGGGCGTTGCAGCATTTCCTGTTCGGCGTGGCCCGTAACCTGATCCTGAAACACGAAACGGGGCACCAGCGCCACGTGGTGCTGTCCGGCCCGGACGACGACGGCGATGCCGCGGCCGACCCGCCGGACGACGCCGCCTGTCCGCTGGGACGCCTGCTGAACAACGAGGCCGCGGAAGAAGTGCGGCGCGCGCTGGCGCTGCTGGCGCCGCATTACCGCGACGCCGTCATCCTGTACGAGATGCACGACCTGTCGTACGCCGAGATCGCCGACATCTGCCAGGTCGACATCGGCACCGTGCGTTCGCGCCTGTCGCGCGGGCGGGCCGCGCTGGCCAAGCGCCTGGCCGGCTGGCACGCGGCAAACGCCGCGGCATGAAAAGGAGAGCCACCATGGACACCCGAAAAACGACCGACCGCGATCCGCTGTTCGACGCCCTGCGCGCCGAAGCCGGACGGTTGAACGCCCCGCGCGGCGTCGAGAAGGAATTGCTGCAAGCCTTCGCCCGGCTGCATCCGGGGCCGCGCCGCTGGTATCACGGGTTGACGGTGCGGCGTTGGGCGCTGGCCGGCGGCCTGTCGGGCCTCGTGGCCGGCGCCCTGGTCCTGGCGGTCGCGCTGCGCCCGCCCGCCGCGGACGACGGCGGCCGCAGCGGCGCGCTCGTCGCGCTCGACGACAACGGCCTGTTCATCGCGCTCGACTCGGCCGAGCGCATCGCCGCGGAGCCGTCGCCGCACATGGTCGCCACCGACGTGCCGCGCACGAGCCTGGCCGCGCTGGGCGTGCCGCTGACGCCGGAGAACGCGGGCGATTCCGTGCGCGCCGAGATGCTCGTCGCGGCCGACGGGCAGCCGCTGGCGCTGCGCCTGAGCGCCACCCGATAACCGAAGGAGGATGCCATGACCACCAGACACCTGCTGCTCGCCGCCCTGCTGGCCGGGCTGTTCGCCCCGGCCCTGGCCGAGGACACCCACGGCGACGCCACGCGCGCCAGCCGCGCCTCGGACGGCGCACTGGCGTTCGGTTTCGATAAGCTGGACCACGATGCGCGCGCCGGCGTCACCGTGATGCGGGGCGCCGTTCTCAAGAATGCGCCGTACAGAGCCCAGGCCGTGACCGAACGCACGCAGACGCTGGCCGACGGCAACCAGATCGCCAACCGCCGCGTGACGATGACGTACCGCGACAGCGCCGGCCGCACGCGCCAGGAATTCCGCGACGCCAAGGGCGAGGTCGTCACCGTCATGATCGCCGACCCGGCGGGCGGCACGAACCTGATCCTGCATCCGCGCGACCGCACGGCGGTCAAGGTCGACCGCATGCACAAGGACGGCACCCCGCCCGACGCCGAACGGCAGCGCCGCGCCGACGGCAGCGAGGACATCATCGTCAAGCGGGTGGAAGGCCTCGACGACGCCGAACGCCGGCGCATCCAGCGCGACGTGCGCATCCAGGTGTCGAAGGCGCTGGCCGAGAGCGGGAGTGCGCAGCGCAACGTGCAGATGCAAGTGGCGCCGCTGGTGAACGGCGCGTTCGCCGACGTCAAGTGGGCAGCGAAGGCCGTGACGAAGGATTTGGGCACGCGCGACTTCAATGGCATCAAGGCCGAGGGCAAGCTGCGCAGCTATGAGATCCCGGCGGGCGAAATCGGCAACCGCAACCCGATCGTCGTCTCGGACGAGACGTGGACGGCGCCCGACCTCATGGTGACCGTCTACGCGAAGCACAGCGACCCGCGCAGCGGCGACGTCGTGTTCCGCCTCGAAAACGTCAAACGCGAAGAGCCGGCCGCCGCCCTGTTCACCGTGCCGGCCGATTACACGGTGCGCGAAGGGGGCGGCCGCTGGCGCGACAAAGCCGACGGCAAGCCCCAGTGAACATCACCGCTTCTTGATCGGCGCAATCGTTTTATTGAACCAATCGTCGATCATCTGCTTTTCGTAGCGCAGCGGCTCCGAATCGAAGTAGTGATTGAGCGACTGCTGATAATTCATGTCCTGCAGCTGCGCCTGGCCGCTCTTGATCACCTGGCCGTTCTGCTCGATCGCGTAATTCAGTTCCATGCGCGGCCAGTCGGCGCGCCCCGTCAGGACGCGCAGGTCGCGGCCCAGCCGGGCGCTCGGGATCAGGCGGCCGGCTGGATCGAAATCCGTGATCTCGATGCGCAGGTCCTCGCCCGGGGGCAGGTTCGCGCCCAGCTTTTTAAAATGGTCGGCGATCTGGTCCAGCATCTCCTTGCGCTCCCACGTCGGGAACGGCAAATCATGGAAATTCTCGGGGTGGACCCACGTGACGTCGACCGCAGCCGACGCACCGCCCGCGGCCAGCGCCAACAGGCCCGCCAGGGCCATCGTCTTCACGAACGATTTCATGATGTTCTTCCTTTCCTTCATCGAACTACGACCGTTGATACCTGATTCTTATACGCCGGTTTCCATGCTGGCGTCCGTTACGGAATCGTCATAGTTTGTATCGAAATGTTAGTCGCCGCACAGGTGCGCCCGGCTCATGCGCAGCACAATCGGATGCAGTGTAACGTGAGCGAGGACGCATCATGCCGGAAGGCCCGTCACTGGTCATCTTGAAAGAGCAGACCGCCCGGTTCGTGGGCCAGGAAATCGTGCGCGCCGAGGGCAATACCTGGGCCATCGACACCACGCGCCTCGTCGGCCAGCCCGTCGTCGCCCTGCGCACGTGGGGCAAGCATTTCCTCATCCAGATGCCGACGATGGTCGTGCGCATCCATTTCCTGCTGTTCGGCACCTATCGCGTGGACGAAGGACGCGACAAGCCCCCGCGCCTGTCGCTCGGCTTCGCGGATGGCGGCGTGCTGAATTTCTATGCCTGTTCCGTCAAGGAAATCGACTGCGACATCGACGCGTATTACGACTGGGCCGCGGACGTCATGTCGGATGCATGGGATCCGGCCTTGGCGCGCAAGAAGCTTCGCGCCGAGGCCAAGAGAAATGCGAACACGCTCGTCTGCGACGCCCTGCTGGACCAGAACATCTTCGCCGGGGTCGGCAACATCATCAAGAACGAGGTGCTGTTCCGCATCCGCGTGGATCCGCGGTCGACCGTGGGCGCGCTGCCGCCGGCCAAGCTGCGCGCCCTCGTGCAGGAAGCGCGCCAGTACAGCTTCGATTTTCTGGAATGGAAGAAGGCGTTCACCCTCAAGAAGCATTGGCTGGCGCATAACCAGAAGACCTGTCCCCGCTGCCATATTCCGTTCCACAAGGCGAACCTGGGCCGGACGAACCGGCGCAGCTTCTGGTGCGAGCGCTGCCAGAAGTTGTACGAATGAGCCGGGTTCGACGGCGCAAATGACAGGGAAGCAACACGTTGCGACATTGTGACTTATTGCGCTGCGTCATTAATATTTCTTGTTGTTAATGATCACTGCTCATACTACAATCATTTCCAACCGGTGCTGTCTTACCGCAATGCCTTGCTCTTTCCCTGATATCGTTACGAGATTGGATCGTCAAATGTCCTTCCTATCCTCAGCCGCGCCGAAGCTTGCACCATGGAAAGTACTGCTCGTCGACGACGAACCGGACATCCATGACATCACCAAGCTCACGCTGTCCCGCTTCCGTCTGGACGGCCGCAGTCTCTCCTTCCTGCACGCCTACAGCGGCGCCGAGGCCAAGGAGATCCTGGCGCGCGACAACGATATCGCCCTGGTATTCCTCGACGTGGTGATGGAGCGCGAGGACAGCGGCCTGGAAGTGGCGCGCTGGATGCGCCAGGAGCTGGACAACCAGTTCACCCGCATCGTGCTGCGCACCGGCCAGCCCGGCCAGGCGCCCGAGGAACGCGTGATCGTCGACTACGACATCAACGATTACAAGGAAAAGACGGAACTCGACCGCACCAAGCTGTTCACGACGACGTTCGCCGCCCTGCGCGCCTACCGCGACATCATGAAGGTCGAGGACGCCAGACGCGTCCAGCAGAATTACCGCGAAGGCCTGGAGCGCGTGATCTCGGCCTCGTCGCACCTGTTCAAGCAGCGCAATTTGAAAGATTTCGCCAGCGGCCTGCTGCAGCAGGTCGTCGCCCTGCTGCGCCTGGAACAGAGCATGCTGCTGCGCGTGGCCGGCGCCAGCGTGATCGCGGGCGAGAGCCAGTACGAGGTGCTGGCGCGCATCGGCGACGTCGGCGAGCAGGACATCGGCCCGGAACTGATCGCCCAGCTGGACGAGGCGCGCCACAACCGCATCTCCAAGCTGCATGGCGACACCTATGTCGGCTATTTCCCCAACAACAGTGGCAAGGCGTCGCTGCTGGTGCTCAAGGGCGTGGAAGAGATCGACGAGATCGACGTGCAATTGCTCGACGTATTTTGCTCGGGTGTGGCCATCGCCTTCGACAACATCCTGCTGAACCAGGAAATCACCGATACCCAGGCCGAGCTGATCCTGCGGCTGGGCGACGTCGTCGAATCGCGCTCGAACGAGGCCGGCAACCACGTGCGCCGCATGGCCCAGGTGTGCCACCTGCTGGCCCTGGAATCGGGCATGCCGGACGACGAGACGGCCGTGCTGATGCATGCCGCGCCCATGCACGACGTGGGCAAGATCGCCACGCCGGACGCCGTCCTGCTCAAGCCGGGCCGCCTCACGCCCGAGGAATGGGACATCATGAAGCTGCACCCGACCATCGGCCTGCAGATCCTGGACGGCTCGCAGCGCCCGATCCTGAAGGCCGCCGCCGTGATCGCCCACCAGCACCACGAAAAATGGGACGGCAGCGGCTATCCGCAGGGTCTCAAGGGCGAGGACATCCACCCGTATGCCCGCATCGTCGCCGTGGCCGACGTGTTCGACGCCCTCACCCACGAGCGCGTGTACAAGAAGGCGTGGCCCATCGAACAGGTGCGCGATTACCTGCACGAAGTGGCGGGCCAGCACCTCGATCCCTACTATGTCGATATCCTCATCCGCAACCTCGACAAGGCGGCCGAGATCAACGAACGCTGGCCGGACTGAACTAATACCTCCAGGCAGGGACAAGCTGAGCATTGTCGGGTAGTATGCTGGCTTCGAGGCAACGTTGTCACGACCGCCGTTCCGGCCCATGCGTATCCGAACCCGACTGCTGATCCTGATCCTGGTGATCCTGGTGCCCGCCTTCATCGCGGCCGTGCTGGCGGTCTGGTATGTCTATCAGGAAGAGCGGCTGGCCCAGGAAACGAGCGTCAAGGAAGCCGTGCGCGCCTTCGCCCTGGTGGTCGACAACGAACTGGAGACGAAGGAAGGCATCCTGCACGCGCTGGCGAATTCCCCCGCGCTGGCCAAAGGCGACTTCGAGACCTTTTATCGCCACGCCAGCTCGCTCGCCCCGAATGACGAAACCGCCATCGTCCTGATCGACCTGGACGGCCGCCAGCTGATCAACACGCGGGCCCCGCTGGGCGCGCCGCTGCCGTTCCGGCGCGCCTCGAACATCGACGGCCTCATGAAGCGGGACGGCGCCGACCGCACGCTCGTGTCCGATCTGTTCGCGTCGGCGATCCTGCACCGCCACGATTTCGCCATCCAGGTGCCCGTGCACGTGGAAGGCGCCATCCGCTACTACCTCTCCATGGGCGTGAACGCCGCCACGTTGCAGAACGTGCTGCGGGAACAGCGCTTCCCCGCCGAATGGCAGGCGGCCGTCGTCGACCGCGCGGGCCGCTTGGTGGCGCGCTCGATCGACCCCGATCTGTACCGCGGACGCTCGGTCAGCAGCGTGGCGATGTCGCACTTCGCCGCCCGCCGCGAAGGCGTGTTCTCGAACAACAACCTGGCCGGCATCCCCGTGCAGGCTTTTTACAGCACCGTGCCCGCGTCGGACTGGAAAGTGGTCGTCAGCATTCCCATCGCCGACCTGCGCCGCGTGCCGCTGCATGCGGCCACGTTCCTGGCAGCCATCATGGCCGTGCTGCTCGTGCTGTCGTCGGTGGCCGCACGCTGGTTCGCGCGCCGCGCCGCCATCCCGATCGAATACCTGGGCCGCAGCGCCGAAGACCTGGGCGCCGGCCGTGAAGTCCGCTACCAGCCGCAGGGCGTGATCGAAATCGACGCCGTGGCGCAGCGCATGGCCGAGGCCAGCCGCCAGATCCTCACCGCCCAGGGCGAGCTGGAACGGCGCGTGGCCGAAGCCGTGGCCGCCAGCGAGCGCGCCCAGAACGCCCTCGTGCGCGGCCAGAAGCTGGAAGCCCTCGGCCGCCTCACGGGCGGCATCGCGCACGAATTCAACAACCTGCTGCAGACGCTGACGACCGCGCTGCAACTGGCCTCCCTGACGGCGAACCAGCCCAAGGTGCTGAGCCTGATCGACACGTGCAAGCGCACGGTCAGCCGCGCCACCGCGCTGACCACGCGCCTCGGGTCGTTCGGCCGCGTGCAGGATGCGCGCCTGCTGACGGTCGATCCGGGCGAGCAGGTGCGCGGCTCCGTGCAACTGCTGCGCGGCGTGCTGCGCCAGGGCACGCGCATGGAGGTGCAGTGCGCGGACGATGTCTGGCCCGTCACCATCGACCCCGTGCAGTTCGACCTGGCGCTGCTGAATCTCGCCATCAATGCGCGCGACGCCATGCCGGACGGCGGCCGCCTCGCCATCGATGTGCGCAACTGCACCCTCGAACCGACGCTGGAGCGCACGGGCGGCGACTACGTGCGCGTGAGCGTGATCGACACGGGCACGGGCATGCCGCCCGACGTGCAGGCGCGCGCGCTGGACCCGTTCTTCACGACGAAACCGCCGGGCCAGGGCTCCGGTCTCGGGCTGCCGCAGGCATACGCGTTCGCCACCCAGTCGCGCGGCTGGCTGACCGTGACGAGCGCCGTCGGTGCCGGCACCACCATCGACATCTACCTGCCGCGCTCGCATCAGACGCTGTCGGCCATCGCGGCGCGCGCCGACGGCCAGACCCCTGGCCGCGGCAGCGGGCGCGTGCTGTTCGTCGAGGACGATCCCCTCGTGCGCGAAGCCGTCGTGCGCGGCCTGGAAGACTGCGGCTTCGACGTGATGGTGGCGGCGGACGGCGACAAGGCGCTCGCGATGCTCGACGCCGGCCTCGATGCCGACGTCGTGTTCTCCGACATCGTCATGCCCGGCAAGGTGAGCGGCATCGACCTGGCCGGCATCCTGCACGAGCGCCGCCCCGGCCTGCCGGTCATCCTCGCCACCGGCTATACCGAGCAGCGCGCCGTCATCCCGGGTGTGCAGGTGCTGGCCAAGCCATACGAGATCGACCAGCTGGTCGAGCTGCTGTCCAACCTGTCCGCGAGCCGCTGAACCGCTGAACTGCTGAACTGCTTACAGCGTCAAGATCGCCCGCTCGCCGCGTCGACCGCCACCGTGCACAGGGTGGCATTGAGCCGGCGCCCGCCGGCGTACTGCAGTGAAAGCAATCCTGGTTTATTTTCGCAATTGCCATGCGGCGACCATTGGTTGCATTCGTGGCAAATGGACAGGCGTAGAATGAAGGGGATCATGGAGGAACGACTATGCAGACCCTGCCCCTGCGGATCGGCGCCGGCCAAGACCTGCGCGCCGTGCTCGACGCGCTCATCGCGCAACATCACGTGGAAGCCGCCTTCGTCCTGCAAGGCATCGGCAGTCTCTCCGTCGCCAGGCTGCGTTTCGCCGGCCGCTCGGAATTCACGGAGCTGCGCGGCGACCTGGAAGTCCTGACCCTCGGCGGCTCGCTGTCGCCGGACGGCCCCCATTTGCACGTGACCGTCGCGGACGACGGCGGCCGCGTCCTCGGCGGCCATCTCGGCCCGGGATGCATCGTGCGCACGACGGCCGAGGTGCTGGTGGCGCTGCTGCCGCGCCATCGGTTCCGGCGCGAGTTCGATCCGGATACGGGGTTCGATGAGTTGTTCGTGAAGGCGTAGCTATTGCCGCTATGTCCGTTTCCGCACTGAACGGTCTCGTACGCGGTCGTAGGCTTGAGGTAAAGATACCCACGCCGCCGACCGCAGAGACCGACCATGACCACGCCCACTTCCGCACCCACCGGCGCCGCAACGGATGACACCCCGTTACCCAAGCCCGCTCCCCTGTCGCTCGCCGCCTGGAAGCAATTCCTCAACGTGGCCAAGCCCTATTGGCTGGAAGACGAAAGGAAAAAAGCCTGGACCCTGCTGCTTCTGCTGATCGTCCTCATGCTGGTCGACACCAAGCTGGCCGTCATGCTGAACAACCAGACCGGCGAGCTGACCTCGGCGCTGGCGGCCAAGAACGGCGGCCGCTTCTGGACCTCGGTCCGGGCCTGCCTGCTCATCGTCGCGCTCGCGGTGCCGACGTACGCCTTTTATTACTACATGCGCGACGTGTTCGCGAACCAATGGCGGCGCTGGCTCACCGGCCGGTTCCTCGACGGCTATCTGAAGGGCCGCAAATACTACGAGCTGGGCTCCAGTGGCGAGATCGACAATCCGGACCAGCGCATCAGCGAAGACATCAACACGTTCACGGGCCGGTCCATCAACTTCCTGCTGATCTTCCTTGGCTCGATCATGCAGCTGGTCGCGTTCAGCGCCGTCCTGTGGTCGATCTCGCACGTGCTCGTCGCCGTGCTGGTGGCGTACGCCGTGACGGGCAACATCGTCGCCCTGTACTTCTTCGGCAGTCCGCTGATCCAGCTGAATTTCTGGCAGTTGCGGCGCGAGGCGGATTTCCGTTTCAGCCTGATGCGCCTGCGCGAAAACGCCGAATCGATCGCGTTTTACCGGGGCGAGGCGCAGGAGCGCACGCACATCGACCACACGTTCGACAAGGTCATCCGCAACTATGCGCGGCTGATCAAGAAGCAGCGCTCGCTGAACTTTTTCCAGCGCACGTTCAGCCAGCTCACCGTCGTGCTGCCCTACGTGATCCTGGCCGGCGGCGTGCTGTCGGGCGAGCTGGAAGTGGGCCGCGCGACGCAGGCCGCCGGCGCGTTCACCGCCGTGCTCGGCGCCGTGGGCGTCATCGTCGACAACTTCGAGAGCCTCAGCCGTTTCGTGGCGGGCATCGGCCGCCTGCAGGCGTTATCGAACCTCGTCCTGCCCGCCACGCAACCGGCGACCGCCGCCGCCGAACGCCCGCGCATCGAGCTGCGTCCGTGCACCCACCTTGCGCTGGAATCGCTGACGCTGTGCCCGCCGCAATCCGACCGGGTGCTGATCAAGGAGCTGAGCCTCGTGCTGAAACCGGGCGATGCGCTGCTCATCACCGGCGACAGCGGCTGCGGCAAGAGCTCGCTGCTGCGCGCGATCGCGGGCCTGTGGCACGAGGGCAGCGGCGTGATCCACCATCCGCCCATCGAGGACGTCTTCTTCCTGCCCCAGCAGCCGTACCTGCAGTCGAGCACCCTGCGCAGCCAGCTCATCTATCCCAGCGTGCGCACGGACCTGAGCGACGAGCAGTTGCTGGAAATCCTGGAACTGGTTCACCTGCCGCGCCTGGCCGAGCGCGTGGGCGGCCTGGACGCCGTGCAGGACTGGGAAAAGCTGCTGTCGGTCGGCGAACAGCAGCGCCTGGCCTTCGGCCGGGTGCTCGTGCACAAACCGCACATCGTCATCCTCGACGAGGCGACGAGCGCACTCGACAGCGGCAACGAAGCGTCCCTGTACGCGCGGCTGCGCGACAGCGGCGCGACGCTGGTCAGCATCGCCCACCGCGCCGGCGTGCTGCGCCACCACACCCACGTGCTGCAATTGAAGGGCGACGGCGGCTGGGAGGTCCACGAGGCCAACGGCTACCAGTTCGACAAGCCGGCCGCCAACGGGCCCGCGCCGACGCCGGTGCGGCAGCCGGTGGCCGCGACGTTCGTCGGGTAGGCATACAATATCCGGTCCGACATTTCCCCGAGGACGACCGTGACCCTGCTGAATTTTTCCCAACCGGCGCTCGACGACGCCACCATCGCCGCCATGACGGACACGATGCGCACCGGCTGGATCGCCAGCGGCCCGCGCGTGCTGGAATTCGAACGCGCGCTGTCGGCATCGTTCGGCGGCCGTCCGACGCGCACCCTCACGTCGGCGACGGGCGCGATGGAACTGGCGCTGCTGGCGTGCGGCATAGGCCCCGGCGACGAAGTGATCACGTCCACGCAAAGCTTCTTTTCGACGATGAACATGATCGTCAAGGTCGGCGCCCGCCCCGTCTTCGTCGACTGCGACCTCGTCACGCGCGCCATCGATCTCGACCAGGCGGCCGCCGCCATCACGCCGCGCACGAAGGCGATCGTGCCCACGCACTTCCCCGGCGCCCTGGGCGACATGGATGCGCTGTATGCGCTGGCGCGCCGCCACGGCCTGCGCGTGATCGAGGACGCGGCCCTCGTCCAGGGCTCGACCTGGCACGGGCAGCCGGTCGGCGGCTTCGGCGACATCGCCACGTTCTCCTTCCACCCCAACAAGAACATGACGACGATCGAGGGCGGCGCCATCGTCGTGCCGGACGACGCCACCGCGCGGCGCATCGAGGTGCTGCGCTTCCACGGCATCGAGCGCCTGGCGGACGACACGCGCGACGTGGCCACCGCCAGCGGCAAATACAATATGTCGGACGTGTCGGCCGCGATCGGCCTCGCGCAACTGGCGCAGCTGCCGGGCTTCCTGGCGCAGCGCCAGCGCCTGGCCGACCGTTATTTCGAGGTATTCCCGGACATTGACGGCGCCGTGCTGCCGCCGCGCGGCGTGGCCGGCCAGAGCTGGAACATGTTCTGCGTGCTGCTGCCGTACGAACGCCTCGGCACGACGCGGCAAGCGTTCCGCGCGGCGCTGCGCGAACGCGGCATCGCGACGGGCCTGTCGTACGAACCGTCGCACCTGACGACGCTGGGCCGCAACCTCGGCTGGCGCGAAGGCCAGTTCCCGAACGCGGAGCGGATCGGCCGCGAGACCGTCACGATCCCCCTGCACTGCGGCATGATCGATGCCGACGTCGACCGCGTGTGCGCGGCCATCGCCGGCGTGCTCCGCTGAGACTCAGGCAGCCTTCAGCACGGGCCGCGCGGCCTTGCGCGGAAAGCGCAGGTGATAGCGCAGGCCCGCGCCCGGGCTGCTCTCCACGCGCAGCGAGCCGCCCAGCACATTGGTCGCGAGGTTGTACAGGATGTGCCCACCGAGGCCGCTGCCGCCGCTGCCGCGCTTCGTCGTGAAGAACGGGTCGAACAACTTGGCCAGCGTCTCCGCATCCATGCCCGCGCCGTCGTCGCCGTAATCGAAGACGACGTGGTCGCCGTCGAGCGCCGCGTGGATCGTGATGTGGCCGCTCTGGTCGCGCTCGAAGCCGTGCATCAGCGAGTTGACCACCATATTCGTGACGATCTGCGACACGGCGCCGGGAAAGCTCTCCAGCAGCAGGTCTTTCGGGCAGTCGATCGCGATTTCGATCGGCCGGCCCTTCAGTTTCGGCTGCAGCGACAGCAGCACTTCGTTCAGGTAGGTGCCGAGATTAAAGCCGCGGATTTCGTCCGACGACTGGTCCACCGCCACCTGCTTGAAACTGCGCACGAGGGCCGCGGCGCGCTGCGTGTTCGTCGTCATGATGCGCAGCGACTGGTCGACGATGTCGAAGAACGCTTCCAGGCTGTCTTCCGTCATCTCCCCGGCCGCCAGCTCTTCGCGCGTGAGCTTGAGCTCCTGCACGAGGTGGCTCGTGGCCGTCACGCAGATGCCCAGCGGCGTATTGATCTCGTGCGCGACGCCGGCCACCATCTGGCCCAGCGACGCGAGCTTTTCCTTGCGCACCAGTTCCGACTGCGCTTCCTGCAACTGGTGCAGCGCCTGTTCGAGGGCGGCGTTTTGTTGTTCCAGGCGTTCTTTCGCCTTGCGGATGGCGCGGTCGGCCTGCATGCGCGCGATGGCGACCGCCACGTGGCTGGAAATGAAGGCCAGCAGGTCCAGGTCGGCCTTCGTGTAGACGACGGTCGGGTCGTAGCTCTGCACGACCAGCACGCCGTACGCCTTGTCGTGCACGAGCATCGGCGCGCCGATCCAGCTGGCGATGTCCGTGTTCCCCAGCGGGTGTTTCACCTTGCCGGCCGCGTGCAGGCGCGCGAAGCTGCCGGCGTCGTGGAGCTGCGCCTGCTTGGTCTGCAGCACGTACGACACCATCCCCATCCCGAACGGGAAGCGTTGATGGGGCGCTTGGCTGTCCTTTTCGTCGGCAAAGTACGGGATGCTGATCTCGCCCGTGTCCGGGTGCGTGAGCGCGATGATGAAGTTCTTGGCCATCATCAGCTCGCCGATGATGTTGTGCAGGCTCGCGGCCAATACATCCGTCTCGAGCGCGGTCGCGGAGAGATCCGCGATCTGGTACAGCGCGTGCTGCACCTGCTCCGCGCGGCGGCGCTCGCTCACCTCGCGCGCGAGCAGCAGCGTGCGCTCCTGCACGGCGCGCTCGAGGCGGTCCATGCTCTGCAGGCCTTGCAGCGCGTTCGACACGTGGTTGGCGATCAGCGCGAACAGCGCCTGGTCTTCCGCGCTGTACGTATGTTCCGGCAGATAACTCTGGATGACGATGGCGCCCAGGACGTCGTGCTGCTGGTCGAGCAGCGGACAGCCCATCCAGTGCTCGGCGATGCTGCCCGTGCCCCAGACGGCACCGTTTTCGCGCGCGCGCATCTCGTCGCCCGTCACGGCGAGGGGCCGCTTGTTGAGCATGACCCAGGCCGTCGGCGATTCGTCGGGCGACGCGAGCGTCACGCGCGTGTCGGGGCTTGGTCCCTCGTCGGACGTATCGACGAAATAGACGAAGCGGACCGTGTTGTCTTCGCGTTCGGCCAACGTGACGTAGAAATTCTCCGCATACATGATGCGGCCCAGCGCGCGGTGGACGGCGCCGATGAATTCGGTGATGTCGGTACAACTGGCGGACAGGTGCCCGATGTCGAGCAACATGGCCTGGACCGCTTCCAGGCGGGCGAGACGGTCTTCCATCGATTCCCCTTAGCGAACGAAAATTGCGTTCGGGAAATCTTATCAGCTCAGGCTGAGCTTGCGGGGATTGTGTCGTGGAAAAACACAGCCAGCACCATCAATTACGTCGCTCCCGCGAAGGCGGGCATCCATGCTGAGCTTCCGGAGTTGGTCTACCAGGCACACTGCGGGACTTCCGAGATACCGAATTCTGTTGCTCAGTATGGGGGACAACCCTCAGCGCGGCGCCCGGAAACCGTTCTCGATCCAGGCCGATGCCGACGTCGGCGACAGCTTGAAATCCGGAGCGACGCGCACCTGCGCCACCCGCTCGCCCATGTCGTCGAATGCGCTCAGCAAGGCATACGGATTGTCCTCGTCCGGCACGATGTCCAGCGTGACTTTCATCTCGCCATCAAGGGTGGAGACGACGGTGCTCTTGTGCAGCCGCGCATGCAGCTGCTGCTCGTGGCGGCGGATCACTTCGGACGCCGTCTTGACGAGCGTGTGGAAGGCCGGGGTGTCGAGCGGCTTCGGGTTTTTCTTGTCGCGGCCCATGGTCCAGGGGCCGACGAGGGCGGGCTCGGATTCGCCGTCCTTGTACATGGCCACGGCCCAGCCGTCATCGTCCTCGTTCTTGATGACGCGCGCGGTCCAGCCGTTGCCCTGCCACAGACGGGCCTCCTGCACGGGGGCGTCATCGTCGTGGTCGGGGGTTTGATCGTTCATTCTTGCATTCTCGGTGATGCGGGCGTACGCCCAGAAGCAAGATCATAGGCCTTCGCGGCGCACTGGACAAGCGCCGATTCCGTACGGCTAGATGATGCGCAGATCCGGGCGGCGCGGTGGCACGATGGGTGGGCCGGGCGGCGTGCTGCGCGGATCGATGGCCGGCGACGGCGACGGGATGTGGCGGTTGAACGGATTGATGATGATGGGCGGAATCGCCGGCGGTGCCGAGGGCGGATTCTTGTGGCCGGCCGCGTCCTGATTGCGATAGTTCAAAACACATTGCATATGATGCCTCCTGCAACAGAGCAGGCTGTCAGTATAGACCCCGATTCCAGCATTGCAAGGCTTGATTTCCGGCCACTTTTTCCCTTACGCCAACGCGCGGTCGAGCAGTTCCACCCAGTGCTCCACCGGCACGTCCGTCCCCGACTGCAGATGCGTGATGCAGCCGATATTCGCGGACACGATGCGCTCCGGTCCCGTCGCCTGCAGGCGCGCGAGCTTGTCGTCGCGCAGGCGCATCGACACGTCCTTGTGCAGCACCGAATACGTGCCGGCCGAGCCGCAGCACAAATGGCTGTCCGCGCACAGCTGCACGTCGACGCCGGCCGCGCGCAACAGCGCCTCGACCTTGCCGCGGATCTGCTGGCCGTGCTGCAGCGTGCACGGCGGGTGATAGGCCACGCGTTGCGCGTCCTTGCGCACGACCAGCCTCGCACGCAAGCGCTCTTCGAATTGCGGCAGCACTTCGCTGACGTCCTTGGCCGCGGCCGACACGCGCGCCGCCTTGGCCGCGTACGCCGGGTCGTCGGCCAGCGCATGACCATACTCCTTGATCATCGCGCCGCAGCCGGACGCGTTGATCAGGATGGTATCGATGCCCTGCTCGAGATACGGCCACCACGCGTCGATATTGCGCCGCATGTCGGCACGCCCGCCGTCCGCATCGTTCATGTGCCAGCGGATGGCGCCGCAGCACCCCGCCCGGCTGGCCGCGACCAGTTGCACGCCGACGGCATCGAACACGCGCGCCGTCGCGGCATTGATGTTGGGCGACATCGACGGTTGCACGCAGCCTTCCAAAAACAGCATCTTGCGCGCGTGCTGCGTGCGCGGCCAGACGCCTGCGCTCTGCCGCGC
Source organism: Massilia putida (assembly GCF_001941825.1). Lineage (NCBI taxonomy): Bacteria > Pseudomonadati > Pseudomonadota > Betaproteobacteria > Burkholderiales > Oxalobacteraceae > Massilia > Massilia putida. The sequence continues at coordinate 4,640,727 of NZ_CP019038.1, read as the reverse complement.
CGGCACCTTGTCCTTCAATGCCCGCGGCAGCAGCGGGCGCACCATCTGCCCCGTCTTCATGGCGGGGGCGAACAACCATTTACGGGGCAGCGTTTCCTTGAGCAGCGTGCGCAGCATGCGCTGGCCCGCGGGGCGGGCCACCTGCCGCTCGACCACGCGCCGGCCGATATCGGCCAGCCGTCCGTACTGCACGCCGGACGGGCAGGTCGATTCGCAGTTGCGGCACGTGAGGCAGTGGTCCAGGTGGGCCTGCGTCTTGCCGGTGGCGGGACGGCCTTCGAGCACCTGCTTGATCAGGTAGATGCGGCCGCGTGGCCCTTCCAGCTCGTCGCCGGACAGTTGATAGGTCGGGCAGGTCGCGGTGCAGAAGCCGCAATGGACGCATTTGCGCAGAATCGCGTCGGCCTCGTCGCCGTCGCGCGTGCCCCGGATGAAATCGGCGAGATTGGTTTGCACTTTAAAAATCCTTGTACATGCGGCCGCGGTTGAAGACGCCGGCCGGGTCGAATGCATTCTTGAGTTGTCGGTGGATCGCGAGGACGGCGGGCGCCAGCGGCTGGAACACGCCGGCGTGGCGGTCGTCGCCGCGGAACAGCGTCGCGTGGCCGCCAACCTTGCTTGCGGCCGCGCGGATCGTGGCCGCATCGGCACGAGTCCTGAGCCAGCGTTGCGCGCCGCCCCATTCGATCAGCTGGGTGCCGGGCAGAGGCAGCGGCGGCGCGACCGTCGGCAGAGACAGGCGCCACAGGCTGCCCGCCTCCGTGAAGAAGGCGCCTTCGTGTTCGCGCAGTGCACGCCACCAGGCGTCCGCATCGTCCAGCAGCTCGCCGCCGATGCGACGACGCGCCGCGTCGACGGCCGACCGCGCACCGGACAGGCGCACCGTCAGCACGTCGTCGTGCCAGCTGGAGGCCGACACGGGCAACGGCTGCCCGCCCCATTCGTTCAGCCGGCGCAGCGCCTCGTCTTCGTTCATCCGCAGCTGCACCGTGCATTCGGCGACAGGCTTCGGCAACACCTTCAGCGACACCTCGGCGATCAGGCCGAACACGCCGAGCGAGCCGGCCAAGAGGCGCGACACGTCATAGCCGGCCACGTTCTTCATCACCTTGCCGCCGAAGTGCAGCACCTGGCCTTGTCCGTCCAACAGCACGGCGCCGAGCACGAAGTCGCGCACGCCGCCGGCCGCCTGGCGGCGCGGTCCGGCCAGTCCGGCGGCCACCGTGCCGCCGATCGTGGCGAATGGCCCGAAGTGCGGCGGCTCGAACGCGAGCATCTGGCCGTGCTGCGCCAGGTGGGCCTCGATCTCGGCCAGCGGCGTGCCGCAGCGGGCGCTGATCACGAGTTCCGTCGGCTCGTAGTCCGTGATGCCGCGATAGGCCGTCGTGTCGAGCATCGCGCCCTGCACGTCCTGTCCGTACCAGTCCTTGGTGCCGCCGCCGCGGATGCGCAATGGCGTGCGGGTGGCGGTGGCGTGGCCGATCCGGTCGGCGAATTCTTGTAGCGTCGTATCCATCGTCAAAAGCGCGGCAGGTTGGAAAATGGCGTCTGCCCGCGATGCACGTGCATGCGGCCATACTCGGCGCAGCGGTGCAAGGTCGGGATCGCCTTGTCGGGATTGAGAATGCCGGCCGGATCGAAAGCGCGTTTGACGGCCAGGAACGCATCCAGCTCGGCGCGCGAGAACTGCACGCACATCGAATTGATCTTCTCGATGCCGACGCCGTGTTCGCCCGTGATCGTGCCGCCGACTTCCACGCACAGCTCTAGGATGTCGGCACCGAACAGCTCCGCGCGGTGGAATTCGCCCGGCACGTTCGCATCGAACATGATCAAGGGGTGCAGGTTGCCGTCGCCGGCGTGGAACACGTTCGCGCAGCGCAGGCCGTATTTCTGTTCCATGGCCTCGATGCGCTGCAGCACGTGGGCGAGATGCTTGCGCGGGATCGTGCCGTCCATGCAGTAATAGTCCGGCGAGATGCGGCCGACGGCCGGGAAGGCGTTCTTGCGGCCGGACCAGAAGCGCAGGCGCTCCGCCTCGTCCTGCGACACGGCCAGCGCCGTCGCGCCGCAGCGGCTGAGCACTTCGCTCATGCGCGCGATCTCTTCGTCGACTTCCTCGGGGATGCCGTCCGACTCGCACAGCAGGACCGCGGCGGCCTGCGTGTCGTAACCCGCATGCACGAATTCCTCGGCGACCTGCGACGACAGCCGGTCCATCATTTCCAGCCCGGCCGGGATGATGCCGGCCGCGATCACGCTGGCGACGGCGTCGCCGGCCTTGACGATATCGTCGAACGACGCCATCACGACGCGCGCCACGCGCGGCTTTGGCACCAGCTTGACCGTCACCTCGGTCACGACGCCGAGCATGCCTTCCGATCCGATCGCGACCGCCAGCAGGTCGAGGCCGGGGGCGTCCAGCGCCTCGCTGCCCAGCTCGATGATCTCGCCATCCGTCGTCACCATCCGCACGCGCAGCACGTTGTGCACGGTCAGGCCGTATTTCAGGCAGTGCACGCCGCCCGAATTCTCGGCGACGTTGCCGCCGATGGTGCATGCGATCTGCGACGAGGGATCGGGCGCGTAGTACAACCCGTGCGGCGCGGCCGCTTCCGAGATCGCGAGATTGCGTACGCCGGGCTGCACGACGGCCGTGCGGGCATACGGATCGAGCTTGACGATCCGGTTCAGGCGCGCCGTCGACAGCACGACGCCCCCGGCGATCGGCATGGCGCCGCCGGACAGGCCGGTGCCGGCGCCGCGCGGCACGATCGGCAGTTGCAACTGGCGGCAGACCGCGATGGCCGCGACGATCTGCGCCTCGTTCTCCGGCAGCAGCACGATCATCGGCATCTGGCGGTAGGCGGCCAGGCCGTCGCATTCATAGGCGCGCGTCTGCTCGGCGTCGAAGAGCACGCAGCGGTCGGGCAGCACGGCCAGCAGCGCGGCCAGCACCGGGGCCGCGGCCTCGCGCTGGCTGACGGCCCGGGTTTCGGAAGAGACGGAAGCGTTCATCGGGTCACCATCGACGTGAACGGCCACACATACGCCTGTAGCATGACCAGGACACCGACCAGCGCGGCCAGTGCGAACGAGTGGAAGAACACGAAGCGCAGGATGTCGCCTTCGTGGTTGACCCAGCGCGTGGCGGTGGACGCGACGACGATCGACTGCGCATCGATCATCTTGCCCATCACGCCGCCGGAACTGTTCGCCGCGCCCATCAGGTTCGGCGCGAGGCCGAGCTGCTGCGCGGCCACTTTCTGCATGCCGCCGAACAGGACGTTCGAGGCGGTGTCGGAACCGGTCATCGCCACGCCGAGCCAGCCCATGAGGGTGCCGAAGAACGGATACAGCACGCCGGTGTTGGCGAAGGCGAGACCCAGCGTCGTGTCGGTGCCGGAATAGCGCGTGAGCGTACCCAGCGCCAGCATCAGCACGATGGTCAGCAGAGAGTACCGTACGAGCCACAGGGTGCGGAAGAACGTGCGCACGATCGCACCTAGGCTGTAGTGCATGAACAGCGCGCCGGCGATGGCCGACAGCAGGATCCCGGTGCCTGTCGCCGACAACAGGTTGAACACGTAGACGGCCGCTTCCGGCACGGCCTTCGGCACCACCGGGGGCACGCGCATGATCTGGTTGTGCAGGCCGCCCATCGGGAATTTGGGCGCGAACACGCTATTGAAATATTCCTTCACCGGCGGCAGGCCCCAGATGAAGACGAACACCGTGAGAATGATCCACGGCGTCCACGCGCGCACGAGTTCCGCCCGCGAATACCGCAGGGTGCTTTCCGCCTGCCCGGATGCGCCCTCCGCCTCGCGGCCCTTCAGGCTGGCCGACGTCCACACGGTCTTCGGCTGCCACACGCGCAGGAACAGCACCAGCGACGCCATCGACACGAGGGCGGCGATGATGTCCACCAGTTCCGGCCCGATGAAATTCGACACGAGGTATTGCGGGATCGCGAACGACAGGCCGGTCACGAGGATCGCGGGCCAGATGTCCCACATCGCCTTGCGGCCGGCGAATGCCCAGATCAGCCAGAACGGCACCAACAGGGAAAAGAACGGCAGCTGGCGGCCGATCATGGCTGTCACTTCCATCAGGTCGTAGCCGTGCACCTTGGCCAGCGTGATCACGGGCGTACCGAGCGCACCGAACGCCACCGGCGCCGTGTTCGCGATGAGCGACAGCCCGGACGCGGCCAGCGGCGAAAAGCCGAGCCCGATCAGGATGCCGGCCGTGACCGCGACCGGCGTGCCGAAGCCGGCGGCGCCCTCGAAGAACGCGCCGAAGCAGAACGCGATCAGCAGCAGCTGCAGGCGGCGGTCGTTCGTGATGCCGGACAGCGACGCCTGCAGCACCTTGAAGCTGCCGTTCTGTTCGCACAGCTGCTGCAGGAAGATGATGTTCAGGACGATCCAGCCGATGGGCAGCAGGCCCGTGAAGCCGCCGAACAGCGCGGCCTTGCCTGCCATGACGGCGGGCATGTGGTAGCCGAACACGGAGACCAGCAATGCCGCGCCCAGGCCGAGCGCGGCCGCGATATGCGCCTTGATGTGGAAAAACCCGAGCGCGGCCAGCATCACCACGACGGGTACGGCCGCTAGCAGGGTCGATATTGCCATGTTGCCGAATGGATCGTAAATCTGTTGCCAAACCATGTGTGTCTCCTCGGATGTTTATAGAATTTAGTGGGGCTTCAATGTGACGTCTATTGGCATGACGTTCTTTTGTCAGGGTTGTCCCCGCTCGCGCAGCAGATCGGCCAGGCTGCGCGGCGCGGGCTTGAGGGGGGTGCGGTACTTGGTCCAGCCGAGCTGGTCCGCCGGCGTCAAACCGCGCAACCGCGTGGCCGTCCAGCGGAACAGGCGGTAAACCCCGGGCCGGGCGAACGCGCCGCGCCAGAAGCGCCAGACGAGGCGTTCACCGCGGCTGTATTTGGCGCCCTGCCCGCGCAGTGGATGTTCGACCTCGGCATCGGGGTCGCGGTTCGCCTCGGTGCGCAGGCGCACCAGCAGCTGCGGGATCGGGATGCGCACGGGACACACGTCGCCGCATGCGCCGCACAGGCTCGACGCGGTCGCGAGGTCGGCCGTCGATTCGAGGCCCAGCAGGTGCGGCGACAGGATCGCGCCGATCGGCCCGGGATACGTCGTGCCGTACGCGTGGCCGCCGATACGGCCGTAGACGGGGCAATGGTTCATGCACGCGCCGCAGCGGATGCATTGCAGTGTCGACCGCAGCTCCTCGTCCGCATACGCCTGCGTGCGGCCGTTGTCGAGCAGGACGAGATGCAGTTCGCGCGGCCCGTCCAGTTCGCCCGCGTGGCGCGGCCCCGAGATCAGGTTGAAATAGGTCGTGATGGGCTGCCCGGTCGCGGAACGCGTCAGCAGGCTCGTGAGCGGCACGATGTGCTCCAGCTTTTCCACGACCTTTTCGATGCCCATGATGGCGATGTGCACGTCCGGCACGGTGGTCGACAGGCGGCCGTTGCCCTCGTTCTCGACGAGCCACAAGGTGCCCGTGTCGGCGGCGGCGAAGTTCACGCCCGACAGGCCGATGTCGGCCTCGACGAAGGCGTTGCGCAGCGTGAGTCTTCCGGTCTGGATCAGCTGGTCGACGTCTTCCGTGTACGCCGTCCCCGGGATGTGCTTGGCGAACAGCGTGCCGATGTCGGCGCGGGTCTTGTGAATCGCCGGCATCACGATGTGCGACGGCTTTTCGCCGGCCAGCTGGACGATGTATTCGCCCATGTCGGATTCGACGCAGGCGAAGCCGCGCTGCTCGAGATAGTGGTTGAGCTCGATCTCCTCGCTCGCCATCGACTTGCCCTTGACGATGCGCCGCGCGCCGCGCGCCGTCGCGATGCCGTGGATGATCGCATTCGCTTCCTCGGGCGTGGCGGCCCAGTGGACCGTGGCGCCGGCGGCCGTCAGCTTCGTTTCCAGTTGTTCCAGCAACGCCGGCAGTTTCACGAGCGCGTTCTTGCGCACGGCTTCGCCGAGGTCGCGCAGGCGCTGGAGCTCGTCCTCGTCGCCGAACTGGCCGCGGCGCTTGCCCTGCAGAAAGGTCATCGCGCCGCGAAAACTCTGGCGCAGTTGCGGATCGTCCAGCGCCGCGCGGCTGCGCGCGTGGAAATCCTGCGGCGCCACGAACTGCAATGGGGACGTCGTCATGCGGGTTCCTTGACGTTGAGTGACTCTGTGACGATCACGACCCACGTCCAGCGCGGACCGTGCGCGCCGAACGCCAGGGTCTGCTGGATGTCGGACGTCTTCGATGGTCCGGTCGCCAGCACGAGGTTGGTGGGCATGCCGTCCTGCCAGCGCTCCGCGTGCAGCGCCTGGTGCAGGTCGGCGTGCAGCGTGTGCGCATGGACGAGCGCGATGTGCAGCGGCGGCACCAGCGACACGGTGCGCGGGGACGCGGCGTCCGGCGCGAGCACCAGCGTGCCGGTGGCGGCGATGCCGGAACGCGCGACCGTGAAGCCGGCATCGACGGTGCCGAACAGTTCTTCCTTCCAATCTTCCAGCGGCCGGTCGAACGCCACTGCCTCGATACTGGCCGGCAGCGCGGCGCGCAACGCCCGGCCTTCCGGAGTCACGGCGTCGACGACGATCCGCGATACGCCCGCATCCAACAGGCGCCGGGCCACCTGCGCGGGCCATTCGCCGGCACGGGCGCACCAGGCCTGCGCGCGCACGGCTTCGAGAGCGGCCTGCATGCGCTGCGCCAGGACAGCCGGCGCGGCCGGCGGGTCCGCGCGGCGCGCGTCGAAATGGGCATCGATGCGGCGTTCGAGATCGAGGATGCCGGCGGCCTGCGGATGGGCGGCGCGCAGGCGTTGCAAGATGCTGTCGCGCGCGCTCATGCCTGTTCTCCCATCCGGCGCAAGAGGAAGCTGGCCAGGTGCTCGACGGCGAGCGGGGCGCCCTGATGCTGCGCCGCGTGCCCGATATTGAGCAGGCACGCGCAGTCGGCCGACACGACGCGGCGGCATCCGGTCGCGCGCACGGATGCGATCTTGTCCTTGACCATGGCGCCGGAAATGTCCGCGTGCTTGATCGAGAACGAGCCGCCGAAGCCGCAGCATTCCGATTCGCGCTCGTGCTCCACGCGCGTCACGCCGGGCAGCGCGTCGAGCAGCGCGACGCCGTGGGCCCGCGTGCCCATCTCGCGTCGCGCGGAGCAGGAGGTGTGCAGGACGACGTCCTCGGGCAGCGCGGGCGCCCCGGCGAGCATCTTCCACTCCAGGACGTGCAACAGGAAGGCGCCGAATTCATACACGCGCCCGGCCACGGCCTGCGCCCGGGCGGCAACGGCCGGATCGTCGCGGAACAGCTCCGGCCAATGCTTGCGCATCATGCCGGCGCACGAGCCGGAGGGGACGATGATGGGCCAGGGTTCGGGAAACAGGTCCAGCTGGGCGTGCGCGACGGCCCGCGCCTCGTCCGGATTGCCGCTGCTCCACGCGGGCTGGCCGCAGCAGCTCTGCCCGCGCGGATAGTGGACGGTGACGCCGGCCGCTTCCAGCACGCGCACGGCGTCGAGCCCGGCCTGCGGCATGAACAGGTCGATCACACAGGTGCCGAACAGATACACGTTGCGGGTCATGCATTGCCTCCAGAGTTCGTTGTCTTTTTCTTTTGGTCGACAGATATTTCCAGTATTCTGTATGCATGACAAACTGGTTGGGCCAGAGAAGGAGAAGCACGTGGTCACATGGAGCAGGCAGCCCGGGGGGCGGGTCAACTCGGTCACACGCAAGCTGGAAGAGGCCTTGCTCGATGGCAGTTTTCCGGCGAACTCGAAGCTGCCGTCGGAGCGCGAACTGGCGGAGCGTTATGCGGTGTCGCGCAACACGGTGCGCGAAGCGATCCAGCAGCTGGGGGCGCGCGGGCTCGTGCACATCCGGCCGCGCAGCGGGGTCTTCGTGTCGGACCAGTTGCGCACGGGCGCGGCGTCGCCGTGGGGTCAGCTCATTGCCGACAGCCCGGCGCGGCGCGAAGACATCCTGGAATTCCGGCGGGTGCTGGAAGGCGCCACCGCCTACTTCGCCGCCTTGCGCGGCACGGACGAGGATCTCGAGCGCATCCGCGGCGTGATGGCGCGGCTCGACCAGGCGCGGCGGGAGGGCAACCACGCCGGCGAATCACGCATCGACGTCGAGCTGCACGAGGCGATCGCCCAGGCTTCGCGCAACAGCATGTTCCTGCACCTGCACAGCAGCATCACGAAGATGATGCGCGAGCACATCATCCGCAACGTCGACGGCTTGCGCGAGCTGAACCAGTCGGTGTCGGAAATCCTGTCGCTGCAGCACCGCACGATCTGCGACGCGATCTGCGCCCGCCGGCCCGAAGAAGCACGCACGGCGATGCAGACGCACATCGATTACGTGCGCAGCCGGTTCGATGCCGAAGAGGAGTAGCGGACACTGGTTGGGCCAGCACCGTTCGTCGCCACAAGCAACCCTCCGGCCCTCGAATTGTGCAGCCTGTCGCAGTCCGATGGGCCCCGTCGGGACGTACAGATACAGTACGACCATGCCGACAACGACATGACCCGATCAACGATCCCAAAGGACCCATCATGAAAAAGACCGCCGCCATCATCATCCTGTTCCTGTTCGCCCTGCTCGTCTGGAACGTCTTCACGTTCGGCGACAGCGTCGTCAGCATCGGCGACGACGATTTCGGCGGCCCGCTGGGCGCCGTGCTGGCGACGGTCTTCGCGGGCGGCGGCATGCTGCTGGCCGGCGTGATCATGCTGTTCGTGGGCGCCGTGCTCGCGGTGGTGTTCGCCGGCGTGGGCATCCTGTGCATCGGCGGCCTGGCCGTGGGCGCCTGCGTGCTCGCCCTCATGATCTCGCCGCTGCTGCTGCCGCTGCTGGTGCCCCTCGCGATCGTGTGGTTCTTCGTGAGCCGCTCGCGCAAGCAGCGCATCATGCAGCAGGCGGTTTAAATCCCTTCGACCAGCCGCATCGCGAACACGATCGGCAGCCCGGCCGCGATGACCTTGCGCGCGGCCGCGCCGTGATCGTACGGCACCCGGAAATACTGGATCTCGCGGGCCGCATCGTCGAACACCGCATAGCACGCCGCGTTGTTCTGGTCGCGCGGCTGGCCCACGGCGCCGGGCAGCACGAGATACTGGTGCTGCGGCTGCAGCGCGATGGATTCTCCCGCCGCCGGCACGTGCCGCCCCATGCGGCCATCGTCGGCGCGGCGGTACAGCGCCGGTGCATGCACGTGGCCGGAAAACACGATGCGGCTGCCGCTGGCGCGGATGCTGCGCTCGGCCGCGCCGAGGTCCGTGACGTATTCCCACTGCTCGGGCGCGTACGCGCTGGCATGCACGAAACAGGCGTTGCCGTGTTGTTGCGTGAGGGGCAGCGCGGCCAGGAAGGCCAGTTGATCGGCACCCAGCTGGCCGCCGGTCCAGGCGATGACCTCGCGCGCCTCCGCGTGCATCTGCGGGCGCAGCGGCCGCGTGACCGCGTAGTCGTGGTTGCCTTGCACCGCCACGGCGCCGCGCGCCACGTAGTCCATCACCGTGCGCACGACCCAGGCCGGATCGGCGCCGTAGCCGACGAAGTCGCCCGTGAACGCGTACTGGTCGACGTGCTGGCGCTGCGCGTGCGCGAGGCAGGCCTCGACGGCTTCGCGGTTCGCGTGCAGGTCGGTCAGCAGGGCGAGGCGCATGTTCGGTTCCGGGATTCGACGGCGCAAAGGGCGCGTATCACCGCGTGGGCGGCGCACGCGGTGCGGTTATTCATCGGCAGCGTATGCAGCCGCCCACCCTACGCGCGCTCCTTGGCGTATTGCTCGTAGCCGCGCGCGCGCAGCTCGCAGGCGGGGCACTTGCCGCAGCCGTGGCCCCAGGCGTGCGGCGCGCCCCGTTCGCCCAGATAGCAGGTGTGGGTCTCGAAGCGGATCAGGTCGACGAGCGCCTCGCCGCCGCACTGCTCCGCCAGCTGCCACGTCTGCTTCTTGTCGATCCACATCAGCGGCGTCTCGACTTTCAGGCGCGTGGCCATGCCCAGGTTCAGCGCGACCTGCAGCGCCTTCATCGTGTCGTCGCGGCAATCCGGGTAGCCGGAGAAATCGGTCTCGCACATGCCCCCCACGAGCACGGTCAGGCCGCGGCGGTACGCGACCGTCGCCGCCACCGTCATGAACAGCAGGTTGCGGCCGGGGACGAAGGTGTTCGGCAAGCCGTTGGCCTGCATCGCGATCTCGACGTTGCTGGTGAGCGCCGTGTCGGAAATGCGCGCGATCAGCGACAGGTCGATCAGGTGATCCTCGCCCAGGCGCTGGTCCCACGTGGCGGACAGCGCGCGCATCTTCGCGAGCACGGGCGCGCGCACGTCCAGCTCGATCGCGTGGCGCTGGCCGTAGTCGAAACCGATGGTCTCGACCCGCTCGTAGCGTTGCAGCGCCCAGGCCAGGCAGGTGGTGGAATCTTGGCCGCCGCTGAACAGGACGAGCGCGGTATCGGGGTTGTGCATGTTGAATTTCCTGAGGTAATTAGCGGGCCGAGTCGTCCGCCACCACATTTGACAATCAGTTAAGATGTGGCCGCATATGACGAATGGAGCGACATGATTTCCGCACGACCCGACCCATGCACGGCGACGGTGCCGGCGCGATCACGAATTTTGGCACAAATCGTGCTGGCCGTGAACGCGCTATGCCTCGCTCCGGTCGCGGCCGCGCAGGAACAGCCGGTGCCGCCGCCTCCGGAAGCGCCGTCCCGCGCCATCGACTACGACGTCCGCATCGACGCCCCGCGCCACCTGCGCGAGCTGCTGGAGCATAACCTCGACCTGATGCGCTGGCGCGGCAACGCGCGCCTCGACCGCGAACAACTGCTGCGCCTCGTGCGCGCGGCGCCCGAGCAGATCAAGACCCTGATCGCCACCGAGGGCTACTACAGCCCGACGGTGTCCGCCGACCTCGACACGTCGGGCAGCAAGCCGCTGGTGCTCATCGACGTCGCGCCGGGCGATCCCGTCATCGTGGGCGACGTCGACATCGAACTGCGCGGCTTCGTCCCGTTCGACAAGGGCAGCGCCCCGATCGACGCGGCCGCGCTGCGCAACCGCTGGACCCTGCCCGTCGGCGCGCGCTTCCGCACCGCCGACTGGGAGGCGGCCAAGCGCGGCCTCGTGCGCCAGGTGGCGCAGACGCGCTTCCCGCGCGCGCAGCTGCTCGACTCCAGCGCCACCGTCGATCCGGACACGCACCGCGCCCTGCTCAAGGTCGTCGTCGACAGCGGTCCGGACGCGCACTTCGGCGGCCTCGAGATCCAGGGTTTGAAACGCTATCCGGCCAGCGTGATCACGAACCTGAACACGATCCGTCCCGGCGACGAATACAACGAGGCCGCGCTGCAGGCGCTGCAGGGCCGCCTGCAGGACACCGGCTACTTCGCCAGCGTGGAAGTGAGCGCCGACATGGCGTCCGTGGTCGCGTCGCAGGTAGCGGGCCTCAAGGAAAACGAGGGCGCGACACAGCAGCCGCCGGCGCCGCCCGCGACGTTGCCCGTACTTGTGCGCGTCACGGAGAACAAGCGCAAGAACGTGGCGCTCGGTCTCGGTTACTCGACCAACACCGGCGCCCGCGCGCAGGCCGAGTACGACGACCTGAGCGTGTTCGGCAAGCGCATGAAGAGCAATGTGCTGTACGAGCAAAAGCACCAGGCCGCGAAGGCCGAGTTCTATCTGCCGACGACGACGGGCGGCTACAACAACAGTTTCGGCGCCGGCTACGACCGCCTCGACGCCAACGGCCAGATCACGCGCACGACGAGCGTCCACGCCAAGCGCGCGTGGGGCTCGCCGCTGCTGGAAAAGACGCTGACCCTGGAAGCGCTGACCGAACAGGTGACCATCGACGAGCTGCCGACGACGCGCGTGAAAAGCGTGCCGCTGACGTTCTCGATCACGAAGCGCCACCTGGACAGCCTCGTGCAGCCGTCGCGCGGCTACATCGTCAACGCGCAGATCGGCGGCGCCTTCCTGCCCGTGCTGACGGACGAGAAATTCGTGCGCCTGTACACGCGCGCCCTCGGCTACAAACCCATCGGCGACGCCGGCACCCTGATCGTGCGCGGCGAATTCGGCGCCGTCGGCTCGAAGGACAAGGGCGGCGTGCCGTCGACGTTCCTGTTCCGCGCCGGCGGCGACCAGTCCGTGCGCGGCTACGGTTACCAGCAGCTGGGCGTGCCGGTCGGTTCCGCCATCACGGGCGGCCGCTACCTGCTCACCGGCAGCGCCGAATACGATTACTGGTTCAAGCCGCCGTGGGGCGCGGCCGTGTTCTACGACGTCGGCAATGCGGGCGACAATTTCCACGACCTGAAACCGAAGGTCGGCTACGGCGTCGGCGCGCGCTGGCGCAGCCCCGTCGGACCGATCAACGTCGACGTCGCGTACGGCAAGGCGGTGCATAAAGTCCGCCTGCACTTCTCACTGGGATTCACGTTCTGATGGAAGCCGACAAGCAAACGCCGGAAACCCCGACACCAGTGCGCCGCCGCTGGCCGCGCCGCGTCGGCATCGGCGTGGTCGTCGTCGGCGTCGTGCTGGGCGGCGCCGTCTGGTATCTGGGCCGCGAGACCACCCTGCAGATGATCGCGCAGCGCGTCGCGGGCGCGAGCGGGGGGAAATTGGCGCTGTCCGGCGTCACGGGATCGCTGTACGGCCACATGCACATCGGCCACGTCGTGTTCCGCACCGAGACGTCCGTGACGACGGCCGACGACATCGACATCGACTGGAAGCCCTGGCAATACCTGTCGCGCGGCGTCGAGATCGACAAGCTCCATGCGCGCGTGCTGCGCGTGGAGGCGCTCAAGAAATCGGAGGAGCCGACCACGATGCCCACGCGCCTCGCGCCGCCGTTCAAGGTGGCCGTGGAGGACGCGCGCCTGGCGAAAGCCATCTTCGTGAACAAGGGCGCGGCGACGGAAATCGACGACATCCGCGCGCGCCTGCACGGCGACAAGGCGCAGTGGCAGCTCGACTACGCGTCCGCCAATACGCCGTGGGGCCAGGTGGCGGCCAAGGGCAGCATTGCCAACACGCTGCCGTATAAGCTCGATGCGGACGCGAGCCTGACGCCATCGCAGCCGGCGGCACCGGCGCAGACCGCCACGCCGCCGAGCCTCGGCGCGCAGCTGAAACTGCATGCGGGCGGCGACCTGCAAAAAACCGTCGTCGACGCCGTCGGCCAGGCCGCGCGCGCGCAGGGCAAGGCGCAGATCGTCATGTCGCCGTTCGCGGACATCCCGCTGCAAACCTTTACGCTCGATGCGCACGACATCGACCCGGGCTTCTTCAGCCCTTCCCTGCCGAGCGCCGACCTGAACCTGGCGGTATCGGTGCGCCTGGACCCGAACCGCAACATCGCCGGCACCGTCGACCTGACGAACGACGGCGCCGTCGGCACGCTCGACCAGCAACGCCTGCCGCTGCGCGCGATGCGCGGCCAGCTAGGCGGCAACCTCTCGGCCATGCGCATCACCGACGTGCTGATCGACGTGGGCGCCGCCGGCCGCTTCACGGGCAACGGCAGCGTGCAGCGCGGTCCGGACGAAAAGGGGCTCGGCACGGCGGAATTCGCGCTGCACACGGACCGCTTCGACCTGCACCAGGTGCACGGCAGCATGAAGCCGACGAAGATCGCCGGCGATGTCAAGGTCGCGAACACGAAGGACACGCAGACGCTGGACGTCAACCTGGCGGACGCCGGCCTGCGCCTCGCCGCGCAGGCCGCGCTGGCCGACAATGTGCTGACCGTGCGCGACGCGCGCCTGTTCGCGGGCAAGAGCAGCGTGCGCGCGACGGGCAGCGCAAGCCTCAAGGACCACAAGCCGTTCAAGGCGAACGCTGTCGTCGGCCGCTTCAACCCGGCCGATTTCGGCGCGTTCCCCAAGGCCGACATCAATGCCGAGATCAACGCGGCCGGCGCGCTGGCGCCGCAGTGGAACGTCGCGGCCGATTTCGCCGTGCATCCGAGCCGGCTGTTCGATCAGCCGCTGTCCGGCCACGGCAAGCTCGATGCGGACGCCACGCACGTGCACGACGTCGATGCCACCCTGGCGCTGGGCCAGAACACCGTCGACCTGCGCGGCGCGTTCGGCAAGCCGGGCGAGCAGCTCGCGTGGAAGGTCGACGGCAAACAGCTGTCCGCCCTGCGCGGCGACCTGTATGGCGCCGTGCTCGCGAGCGGCGTCGTCACCGGCACGATGCAGGCGCCGCGCACGACGTTCGACGTCGATGCGCGCAACCTCGGCTGGGTGCCGCGCGAACGGAAAAATGACAACGGGTCCGTGCACGCGAGCGGCGAAGCGTGGCTGGCCGGCAGCCCCGGCGCGCGCGTCGTCGAGGTCAAGGCGCAAGGCGACATGCAGCGCCTGAACCCCGCCGCCTTCGGCTCGCCGCTGGCCGGCAGCATCAACGGCGGTTTTACGGCGAGCGGCCGCACGGGCGCGAACATGGGGGGCGCCGTCGACCTGGCGCTGCAGGATTCCACCTTGTCGAAATCGCCGCTGTGGGGCCATGCGAAGCTCGCCGCCGATAAACGCCGCGTGTCGAATGCGGACGTCGACCTGCACCTGGGCGGCAACGTCGTCGCCGCCAGCGGCGCGTTCGGCAGCGGGCGCGATACGCTGAACTGGCGCATCGACGCGCCGCAACTGGCGGCGCTCGGCCCGGACTTCGGCGGCGCGCTGCGCGGGTCCGGCACGCTGTCCGGCACGATGGACACGCCATCGCTGACGGCAAGCGTCCAAGGCCAGAACATCCGCGCGATGGGCACGCAGTCGGTGCGTGCTTTGACGGCCACCGCGAATCTCGGCTCGGGCCGCGGCGCCGCCGATCCGATCGCGCTGGACGTGTCGGTCACGGATTACGCGAGCACGGCGACCGACAAGCAGGGCAACGTCAGCGAAACGAAGATCGCCTCGGCGCGCCTGACGTCGACGGGCACGCGCGGCGCGCACACGATTCTAGCTGCCGCGCGCGGCGACACGTTCGACGCCGCGCTGGCCGTGCACGGCGGCTTGAGCGGCAATGCGTGGAACGGCACGGTCGATTCGTTGAAAAACAGCGGCCGCTACGCCATGACCTTGGCCGCGCCGACGCCGCTGCACATCGCGGGCGCGCCCGGCTCGGGCCTCGCGGGGCTCATGAAACCGGAGCAGATCGCGTTCAACGGCGCGACGATCCGGCTGCCGGCCGGTTCCGTCACGATCGACTCGCTGGCCAAGATCGGGCCGCGCTGGAACACGCGCGGCAGCGCCAGCGGCGTGCCGGTCAGCTATCTCGCGCAGTCGTCGGACGCCATGCGCCAGAACGTGCGCGGCGACCTGACCCTCGGCGCGCAATGGGCCATCGATCTGCGTGCGCCCAGCGCGCCCGGCGCCGTGCCCCAGCTGGCCGGCAACGTGCACGTGTTCCGCGAAAAGGGAGACTTGATCGCGGGCGACATCACGCCGATCGCGCTGGGCCTGCGCCAGCTCGACCTGCGCGCGGACGTCGCCGGCGGCGCGCTGCGCACGCAGCTCGCCGTGGACGGCGCGCGCGTCGGCAACGCCCGCGTGGACGCCACCGCCCAGCTGCTGCAAGGCCGCGTCGACAACGACAGCCCGCTCAAGCTGGCGTCCAGCGCGAACCTCGCATCGCTCGCGTGGGTGTCGCCGCTGCTCGGCCAGCCGGGCCTGGAAGTGGACGGCGCGCTGCGCCTCGCCATCAACGGCACGGGCACCGTCGGCGCACCGCTACTTTCCGGCAGCATCGACGGCGACGGCCTCGCCGTGCGCTGGCCGGACCAGGGCGTCCGCCTGCGCAACGGCCAGCTGCGCGCCCTGCTCGCCGGCGACCAGTTGCAATTGCAGCGCCTGACCCTGGAAGGCAACAGCGGGCGCGCGACCGCGGACGGCTTCGTCCGGTTTGCCGGCGGGGAGGCGACGATGAATCTGAAACTGGTCGCGGACAAGCTGGAAGCCCTGTCGCGCCCCGACCGCACGGTTGTCCTGAGCGGCCAGGCCAGCGTCGTGCGCGACGCGCGCCAGTTCCGGGTCGATGGCAATTTCAAGGCCGACCGCGCGCTCGTCGAACTGGCGCCGCAAGACCGGCCCACGATCTCGGACGACGTGATCGTGCTGGGCCGCGGCACGGCGGCGCCGACGACGGCGAAGAAGCAGGCGGCGGTGCCGCTGACGATCGACCTGACAGCCGACCTGGGCGATGACTTCCACCTGCGCGGCATGGGCGCCGACGCCTACCTGGCCGGCAGCGTCCACCTGCTGAAAGTGGGCGACCGGCCGCCGCGCATCAACGGCACCGTGAGCACCGCCAGCGGCACGTATGCCGCGTACGGCCAGCGCCTCACGATCGAGCGCGGCGTGATCACGTTCAGCGGCCCGTACGACAATCCGTCGCTGGACATCCTCGCGGTGCGCAAGCGTCCCGACGGCGATCAGCTGAGCGAGACCAATGTCGAAGCGGGCGTGCAGGTGCGCGGCACGGCGCTGTCGCCGACGGCGAAACTCGTGTCGACGCCGAACGTGTCCGACAGCGACAAGCTGTCCTGGCTCGTGCTGGGCCACGGCATGGAAGCGACGACGGGCAACGAGGCCGACGTGCTGAGCGCCGCCGCCGGCGCCCTGCTGGGCGGCAAAGGCGGCACGGGCGGTATCACAAGCAAGCTGGCGAACTCGCTGGGCCTGGACGAACTGGGCGTGCGCCAGGGCGCGGGCCAGGCGTCGGGACTGGAAAACACGGTGGTCACGGTCGGCAAGCGCATCTCGTCGCGCCTGTACCTGAGCTTCGAACAGGGCGCCGCGACCGCATCGAGCGTCGTGCGGGTGCGCTACAAGATCAACCCGCGCATCACGCTGCAGCTGCAGACCGGCACGAATACGGCGCTGGACGTGCTGTACTCCTGGGCATTTGATTGAAACCGGGGTCAGAGCCCAAATTTTGGCAATATCTAGCGCGACATTTCCAAAAACCGGGCTCTAACCCCGGTTTTAGGCAACTTTCGCGCGCTTGGGCTTCGCTTTGGCGGCCGCGTTGAGCGCCGCCGCCGCGCGGATGAGCGCACGGAACGCGGTGGCGTCGAGTTGCTCGCCTTCATGGATATCGATGGCGCGGCGCGCGTTGCCGTCCAGGCTGGAGTTGAACAGGCCGGCAGGATCGTCCAGCGACGCACCTTTGAGGAAGGTCAGCTTGACGTGCGACTTGTACGATTCGCCCGTGCAGATGATGCCCTGGCTGTTCCACACGGGCGTGCCCATCCACTTCCACTCTTCCACGACGTCGGGCACCGCTTCCTTGATGAGTGCGCGGACCCGGGCCAGCGTCTCGCCGCGCCAGCCGCCCAGGTCGGCGATGCGGCGGTCGATCAGTGCGGACGCCGGCAGGTCCGCGGACGCATTCTCCTGCTTCATGTCTTCTCCTTGGGCTTAGTCGCCGAGCTTCGCCAGCACCTCGTCGAGGGCGGTGGTGAATTTGTTCCAGCCATACTTCGCGCCATTGTAGGCCGCGTCCTGGCCGGGCTGGAAGCCCGTCTGTTCGACCTTGAGGTGCGTGCCCGCGCCCGTCGGGGTCAGGGTCCAGGTGACGACGCTGTCGAGGCCCATCGCGGCCCACGTGTACGACAGGGAACGGTTCGGCTCGATTTCCAGGACCTCGCAATCGACGGAACCCCAGTCGGCGCTGAGCTTGAAACGGTGGTTCAGGGCAGGCACGAAATCGTTCTTCATCAGCCATGCCTCGATCAGGTGCGGCTGGGTCAGTGCGCGCCAGATCTTTTCCGGCGGGTGAGCAAACTCGCGTTCGACGGTGACCGTGCGCGTTTGGAGCGAGGTATCGTTCATTGGTCCATCCTTGTTAACAGGTCTTCCAGGTCATCGAACCGGCTCTCCCAGAACCGGGCCATTTGATTCGTCCAATCGGTCAACGGCGCCAGCGCGTCGAGCCGTGCGGCGTAATGCGTCTGGCGTCCTTCATGCCGGTCGCGCACGAGCCCCGCCTGTTTCAGCAGGCCCAGATGCTTGGACACGGCCGGCTGCGAGATGCCGGCCCCGGCCGTGAGGGCCCCGACCGTCTGCTCGCCGTTGCGGCACAGCGATTCGAAAATGGCGCGCCGCGTCGGGTCGCCGAGTGTCCGGAAAAGAATATCGTGGGCGTCTGTCATGGCTACTTATAACCAGTTGGCTATGGGTTTAATCATAACCATCTGGTTATGAGTCGGTCAAGCGCTTTTTTGATGATCCGGCCGCAGCAGCACGGCGCCGGCGGTCCGCCCTGTTTCCATCGCGGCATGCGCCTCGGCCGCGCGTCCCAGCGGCAGGGCCAGCCCGACCGGCACACGCAGCCCGGCCGCCAGCCGCGCCAGCGTGGCTTGCGCGCCCTCTCGGTACAGCGCGGGCTCCGTCATGAACTGCATCACGCTCGGGCGCGAGAATGCGATCGCGCGCGACTTTCCGATCTGCATCAGATCGACCGGCTCGATGCTGCCGCCGGCCTGGCCGACGCTGGCCGCCATGCCGTACGGGCGCACGGCGTCGAAGGTGCGCAGCAGGGTCGCGCCGCCGATGCCGTCGATGGCATGGTCGACGCCGCGGCCGCCGCCGAAGTCGCGCGCGGCCGCCACGAAATCCTCCTCGCGGTACAGCACGACACGTTCGGCGCCGTGCGCCAGCGCGAGCGCCGCCTTGTCGCGGTTGCCGACGGTGCCGATGACACGCGCGCCCAGCGCCCGCGCCCACTGGGTCAGCACGAGGCCGAGACCGCCGGCCGCGGCATGCACGAGGACGGTGTCGCCGGGACGGAGCTGGCGCACGTGCGCGAACAGCATGTGCGCCGTGATCCCGCGCAGCAACGCACCCGCGACGGCATCCGGATCGACGCCGTCCGGTACGACGACGAGGCGCTCGGCCGGCACGTTGCGCACCGCCGCGTAGGCGCCCATCAACCCCGTGTACGCGACGCGTTGACCGACGCTGAATCCGGTGACGCCGGAACCGAGCGCCTCGACGACGCCGGCGGCTTCGACGCCGGGCGTGAACGGCAGCTGCGCCAGCGGATACAGCCCGCTGCGGTGGTACACGTCGAGGAAGTTCACACCGACCGCCAGCTGGCGCACGCGCACTTCACCGGCAGCCGGCGGCGCGAGCGCGATCCGCTCGACTTCCAATTCCTCCGCCCCGCCCTGGCGGTGGATGCGCACGTGTTCGATCAATTCATCCATATAACCTCCTGATGTGAGAGGCCCCATGGTAGATTGATCAAAAATCGTCCGAAATCCCTAAAAATCGTCAGTGACCGTGCAAAAATCCAGAGGTCAATCCGAACAATCCGAGCCAGGCACCCTCGACTGGGACGACATCCGATATTTTGTCGAGCTGGCGCGCCAGGGCACGCTGAGCGGGACGGCGCGCATGCTGCAGGTCGAACATTCGACCGTCGCGCGACGCATCGGCATGCTCGAGGCGCGCCTGGGCGTGCGCCTGTTCGACCGTCTGCCGAAAAACTGGGTGCTGACCGCGGAAGGCGAGGAATTGCTGGCCCAGGCACGTCGCGTCGAAGACGAGGCGCTCGCGTTTGCCCGCGCCGGCACGGGTGCCGCCACCTTGCGGGGCATCGTGCGGCTGTCGGCGCCGCCGGTCTTCGCCAGCGCCTTCCTCGTGCCGCGCCTGGGCGCATTGCGCGCGCGCTGGCCCGCGATCGCGCTGGAAATCATCGGCGAAGTCCGCCAAGCCGACCTGTACCGGAACGAGGCCGACCTCGCGCTGCGCATGGCGCGGCCAAGCCAGGGCGGCCTCGCGGCCCGGCCGCTGGCGCAGACCGGCTACGGCTTGTATGCGGCGCCCGGCTGGTTCGAGCGCCCTGCACAGGAATGGGAATTCATCGGCTATGGCGAATCGATGAAGGAAACGCCCCAGCAACAATGGCTGGCGAAATTCGCGGCCGGGCGCCCGTATGCCTTCTGGACCAACGACGCGGCCGCCATGCTGGCCGCGTGCCGCGCCGGACTGGGCGTCGCCGTGCTGCCGCACTTTCTCGGCCGCGGCGATCCGGCGCTGGTGCTGCATCCGGAATACGGCCAGGTGCTGAGCCGCCCGCTGTGGCTCGCGGTGCACCCGGACGTGCGCCGCTCGCCGCGCGTCACGCTGATGGCGGACTTGCTGGCCGCCCTGCTGCAGGAACACGCGGCCTTGCTGGCCTAGCGTCAGTGCACGACGCTCGGATTCGGGTCGATGGGCGGCTCGTCGTTCTGCGGCGTGCGGATCGGCGGCTGGTGCGGATCGGCATTCTCGAACGGGTCGGCTGGCGGTTCTTCGACGGGTACGGGATCGGGAGCACGGTGGGCTTCGTGCCGGACCGTACGCCGCGTCGCGATCAGGTCTTGAATCATGGGAGGCTCCTGCGGAACATGCCAAAACATTACCATGGGCAGCGGTTTGCCGACGCGCGCCTGGAGGGAACGTCAAAAACCTGCTGCGCGTTGCAGATTTGGCGGGGGCGCCGAGCCCTGTGATGCTCGGTGTACTACTCGTACACCTGCGCTTCTCGGCCAAATCTGCTACCGCTCGCGACGGTTTTTCGAGGTCCCCTGGATTACAATGGCGGATTCGACAGAAAGAAAACCGAGGAATCTCATGTTGCCGACTCCCGTCGTTGCCGCCGTTCTCACGCCGCTCGTGCTGTGGCGCATGTACAGCCGCATCAAACGCCTGACGACCCGCCAGCGGTCGAAGACGTGGCGTCACCGCACGACCCTCGTGTTCTTCCCGCTGCTGCTCGTGATCCTGGCCGTCGTCAGCATCAAGACGAATCCGTTCGCCCTCGCGGGCCTCGCGGCCGGGCTGCCCGTCGGTGCCGTGCTGGGCCGGATCGCGATCGGCAAGACGCGCTTCGAACAGGTCGGCGCCGACTTTTTCTTCACCCCGAACGCACCGATCGGCCTCGTGGTGGCTCTGCTGTTCATGGGCCGCATGGCCTGGCGCGCCTACGAGTTCTACGCGCTGGGCTCGTTCGCCCACCACGAGTTCGTGTCGAGCCCGCTGACCCTCGTCATCTTCGGCGTGCTGGCCGGCTATTACATGAGCTATGCGTTCGGCCTGCTCTCCTGGCGCAAGCGCACCGCGCCGGCCGTAACGAACCCCGCCGTAACGAACCCCTGACCTGTACCGCATGAGTCTTACCACCCTCGCCCTCATCGCCCTCGTCCCCCTGCTCGTCTGGCGCATCTATTCGCGCATCAAGAACCAGATGACGCGCCAGCGCTCGATCGTGTCGCGCCACTACACGGGCCTGATCGTGTTCGCCGCGCTGGTCGTCGTGCCCGGCACGGAAGTCGTCGACCGTCCGTTCCAGCTAGCCGCGCTTGCCGCCGGCGCCATCGCCGGCATTGCCCTCGGCAACTACGGCCTGCGCCGCACCCGTTTCGAAGACACGCCCGAAGGCTATTTCTTCACGCCGCCGTCGCGCATGGGCATCCTCATCGCCATGCTGCTGGTGGCGCGCGTGATCTACCTCGGCATCGAGATCTACATGAACCAGGGCAGCAACCAGCCCAACCCGCGCTTCTCGGACAGCCCCGTCACCATGCTGTGCCTGGGCATGACGGCCGCCTATTTCGCCACGTTCTCGCTGGGCCTGATGCGCTGGCGCCAGCGCATGCGCAAGGACATCGGCGACATGTGATTCGTCCGCCGGACGCGCGCCACGTGCGACCGGCATCGGCACCTCTTGATCCACATCTGATCAGCCCAGCCGTTTGTCGCACTCCAATACATGATGCATAACCCTGCGGAGAATGGCCGCCGGGGGCCGCGCGTCGTATTGACATCCTTTCATGGCTCCAGTCACTTATCTGGAGCACATATGGTTCTCGCCCACCTGACCCGGCACTGGATCGCCCGGCGTCATTACCCGTTCGCCTCCTGGGCCGCCTGCATCGCACGCAGCCTGCGGGTCCTGCTGTTCCGCCGCGCCCATCTGGAATTGCTGGCCATGGACGTCTACCGCAACTACGTGACGCAAGTCCACGACGACGTGTTTCACCACCTGAGCCACCGGAACTATCTTGCCAAGGGACTGTCGTTGCGCCAGCGCGTGCGCTGCGTCCTCACGCATTACCGCTTCGAGGACGCCACCTTCGACGCCGCCTATAAACACGCCGTCTACCGCGACGGCGGACTCGTGCTGTGGCGGCGCGACGGGGACGGCGGCCAGGTCGAGGTCAGGCTCGGCATGGCGCAGCGGCTGAACGCGGAAGGCGACCTGACCTTGTCGCTGCTGGCCGACGGCAAGTGCGTGCACCGCCTGTCGTTCAGCTGGGTCGACGAGCGCTTCGCCGGCACCGCCGAGCTGGGCGGGCCCGGCATGCTGCCCTTCATCGCCCGCAACCAGGGGCCGCGCACCGGCGCGCACGATGCCGTCGACGCCTTCAGGCGCGCCTTCCCGCACAACTCGCCCCTCGTCACGACGCCCGGCTTCTTCTGCTTTGCCGCCCTGCAGGGCATCGCGCAGGCGCTCGGCATGGACCAGGTGATGGCCGTCAAGTCGGCCTGGCACTGCGCCTACGATGCTTCCGCCGAAAAGCATTTCGCCAACGCCTACGACGGCTTCTGGCGCATCCTCGGCGGCGACGAACTTCCCGGCCGCGCCTGGCATATCGCGCTGCCCTTCTATATGAAACCGCTGGCCGACATCCCGTCCAAGCACCGCAAGCGCGCGACGTTGCGGCGCGAGCATTGGCGCGTCATCGGCGAATCGGCACGCGCGGTGCTGCGCCGTCACGTAACGGCACCGCAACCGCGCACCGCGGCGGACGCAACCGCGCCGCCGTGAACCGCGTGTCGCGGCCGCACAAACAAAACGGCCGGCGCACACCTGCACGCCGGCCGCCGCAGACCTCGCGGGAGTCAGGGTCAGGCCGCCTTCTCGTCGTCCCCGTCGCGCCGGCGCTGCAGCACGAAGATCGGCTGCGCCCACTGCATGTCCTTCTTCTTCTTGCTCGTGATGAGCGTGAGGTCCGAAGGATCGTAGACGTCCGTGTTGTGCGTCAGCGGCGTCGTCATGAGGTATTGCGCATCGGTGTTCTTGAGGAACTCGCCGACCAGCTGGATGTTGCGGATGTCCAGGTGGGCGAACGGTTCGTCGATGAACACGAAGCCGCCGGAGCCCTCTTCCGACTTCAGCAGGCCGATGAGCAGCACGAGCGATTTCATCACCTGCTGGCCGCCGGACGCCTCGCCGTCGTTCATGCCGATCTGGCCCTTGCCGTCGAATTTGAAGCGCACGTGCAGGCCGGCCTGCGCCAGTTGCACGTCGTCGTTCTCCAGGCGGACCGGGTCGACCGAGACATCGATGTTCGCCAGCTCGCCCAGTTCGCGGATGTTCTTGGAATAGGTCTTGATCGTGTAGCGCAGGCGCTCGATGTACGCGCCGCGCGCGTTGTCCGTCGCCTCGATCGCGCGGTTGTTCTGGTAGCGGCGCTCTTCCGTCTCGACCTGGCGCCCGGACAGCTGGTCGTTCAGGCGCCCGTACTGGTCGATGACGGTCGGGTCCTGCTCCCAGTCGGGCCGCGCGAGCGACGCATCGAGGGCATTCATGCGCAGCTTGACCTGGTGCGCGTTCTGGTGCGTCGCGACGAGCGCCGCGCGCTGCTGCGCGCTGCGCCAGGTCTTCGGCACGTGGCGCCAGCTGCGGCGCAGGTTCAGGAGCTCGCGCGCATGCTCGCTGCGCTGCTCGATCACGCGGCGGTTGTTCAGGCGCATGCCCGCTTCCGCTTCCGACAGCGCCATGCGGGCGTTCTGCCAGACGGTGTCGGCGCGCGTGCGCGTGACGGTCGCGTTCTTGATCAAGACCTGCAGCTCGCCCAGGCGCGCGCCGACCTGCAGGCGCTCGGCCTTCAGCGGTTCCAGCGCGCGCGTGGCTTCCTCGAATTCGGCCTGGCGCGCGGACAATTCCTTCGCCGCGTCGACGCCGGCGATGCGCACGCGCAGCGCCGACACTTCCGCCGCCAGCTTGCTGATCGCGAGGGTCAAGCCGTCTTCCTGCGCTTCCAGCGACGGCAGCGCCTTCTGGATGGCTTCCAGGCGCTGCGTCTTGCCGGCCGCGCCGAAGCGGTAGCGCGACGGCTCGACGAACAGCGAGCGGCCGCCGCGGCGTTCGCGGTGATACGCGTCCGGCGTGATCCACTCGTCGGCGTCGCTCTTGAAACCGGCGTCGACGGAATCGACGCGCTCGATGCGTTCCAGCTGGTCGATCAGCCAGGACGGCGCTTTCGAGCTGAAGCGCACGACGGACAGCAAGGTATCGTCCTTCACGACCGGCGCGTCGACGCAGTCCGGCACGATGAAGTGGCGGTAGCGCTCCTTCTCCGCGAGTTTATAGGCGGCCGGCGCGTCCTTCGCGCGCTCCAGCAGCACGACGGATGCGTAACCGCCGAGCACGCCCTCGACGGCGCCCTGCCATTTCGGGTCTGTCACTTCGACGATGTCCGACAGCATGGCATGCGGGATGCCCGCATCGCGCAGCGCGCGGCGCATCTGGCGCTGGGCTTCCGGCTCGGGCATCGTCGTCTTGCCCTGCAGCGCGGAGATCGTCGCCAGTTCGCCGGCGATTTTTGTCGCCAGCGCTTCGCGCTCGGCCTTCTTCTTCGCCAGTTCCGCCTCTTTCGCTTCCAGCTGGGCCGCCACTTCCGCGATGTCGGCGCCGGCGTCCGCCGCCAGTTTATTCAGGCGTTCCTTTTGCTCGAGCAGGCTTTCCAGCGGCTTGAGTTTGGCGTTCACCTGCGTCAGGCGGCCCGCCAGTTCGTTCGCTTCCTGTTCGAGCTTGACTTCCTGCTGCTGCGCTTCCGTCAGCGCGCGCTGCTGCGCGGCCAGCGCGTTACGCTTTTCGGAGAGAAGGCTATCGGCCTGCATCAGCGGCTTCTTCGCCTCGCGCAGCGCGCGGCTGACGTTCGCGGCCTTCTCGCGGGCCTCGTGGTATTCGAGGCTCGGCAGCACTTCCTCGACGAGGGCGCGGCGTTCCTTTTGCAGGTCTTCCCACTGGTGGTAGTTGGCGACGCGCAGGCGCAGGCCCTCTAAGTTGATGCGCGACGTTTCCAGTTCGGCTTCGAAGCGCTTCAGCTCCGACTCGGTGTCGCGCTGGTGGCGCTTCGCTTCGTCGTACGCGTCCAGCACTTCCTTGTCGCCGAACACCTGGAACACGAGGTCCAGCAGCTGGCGCGGCGCGTATTCGCACAACTTATCCGTCTCGCCCTGCTCCAGCGCGAGCACCTTCGACATCGCGGGCGACAGACCGGCCGACGCGAGGCGCTTGCGGTAGTTCTCGACGCCGAGCCAGTCGGTGGCTTCCGTCACTTCCTCGATCTGGATATTCCCGGGCCGCATCAGGTACTGGCGCTTCCAGTCGCCGCCGTTCTTCTGCACCTGGCAGAACAGCGTGACCTCGTCGTCGCTGAAGAAGCCGGAATGGCGGAACGGGCGGTTCGACAGCTGGCGGCCGGACGGCTTGTTGTCGACGACGGCGCGCAGCCAGGCGCTCTGCTGGCCCGAGTGGCGCGCATAGTGTTTATACGTGCGGCCCATCGAGCAATCGAGGCCGAACAGCGTGCGCAGCGCGTCCAGCAAGGTCGTCTTGCCGGAACCGTTCTGGCCGGCGATGGTGATGATCTTGGCGTCGAGCGGGATGTTCTTGATGCGCTGCCAGTAGTCCCAGTGGACCAGCTCGAGTGATTTGATGTGGAACATGCGGGTCTCTTAGGCTTGGGGCGTATCGATGTCGGTGTCGGCGGCGACGTCCGGCGCGGGCTGCGGCTCGTCGTTGGCCGCTTCGCTGACGTGGCGGCGCGGCGCGGCGGCCAGCGGTGCGCGCTTGAACACGTCGGCCAGCGCGCCGTTGATGATGCGTTCCTTGAGCACGTCGGTGTCCATCAACAGGTCGAGCAGCGGACCTTCCAGGATCACGTCGCCGCGGCGCTCGATGAAGCCGAGCTTCGACAGCAGGCCGAGGTTCATGTCCATGCGGGTCTTCTTGCCCAGCTTGTCGCCGAAGTCGGCGAGCAGCGTCGTGTACGAGATGCCGATCGAGGTGTCCTCGGCGCGCGGGATCGGGTTGTCCTTGTCGAACATGTCGGACTGGTCGACGTCGATCGCCTGGTGCGTTTCCTGGCGCTGGCGCTTGGGCAGGATGATCTGCGCCCACAGCACGACGAGCAGCGCCACGCCGTCGCGCGTGAGGCCGAAATTATTGTTCTGCCAGATGTCCTTGGCGCCGAAGATCTTCGGTTCGACGTTGCGGTGCAGGGCCAGGGTGACGTGGTCGGCGTAGACGTTGTCGAGGAGTTTGAGGCCGCATTCGAGCAGCCGCTTGTCGATCTCGGCGCGGAACTGGTCGTCCGACAGCGCGCGCTTGACCATCTTGTCGTCGCGGCGCAGGGTCTGGTGCGTGAGCAGTCGCGCGATCAGGATTTGTGCATCGTCATTCATCTTGCGTCTTGCTTTCCGGAGTACTCGGTAGATCGAGATTCAGTGAGAGGGTCGCGCGCGAGATCGCCGCGATGTGCGGGTCGTCCAGCGGCACCATGTCGTCGGCCGAGTCGAAGCGCACGGGCAGGCGCGCCAGTTCGGCGGTCGGGCCCTGCAGGTTCGCTTCGGCCGGATCGCCCAGCAGCGGCAGCAGCGAGGCGCGGTACGACGCGACGGCGAAGCTGGCCGGCAGCAGCGACTCCTGGATCGGCACGCTGCGCGGCGCGCCTTCGGCCATGACGGGGAAGTTGTCGACGTTGGCGAAATCGGCCAGGCGCTGGATCCAGTCGTCCAGCTCCGCCTGCATCGCCGGGTTGTCGTTGATGGTCAACGGCGCGTCTTCTCCGTTCGGCAGGCCGCCCGGTGCCGTGGGCGCGACGCGTTCCATCATGAGTTCCGTCTCGGCCACGTCGATCATCTCGGCCGGCGTTGCGAACAGCGGCACCACCGGACGGTCGATCGCGTCCTCGGCGAGGCTCGCGAGGTCGTCGTGCGCGAGCAGCCAGCGCTTGATGTCCGTCGTCGACAGGCCGGACTGGCCCAGGTGCACGCGCTGGCGCTCGATCTGGTTCAGCGCGCGCGAGAACATCCCCTGCATGTTCAGCAGTTGCGACTGCGCGCGGCCGATCGCCTGGGCGGCGCGGTGCGTGGCCGAATCGGCGCGCTCGTCCGACGTGATGGCGCGCAGGATCACGGAGCCCTTCTCGACCCAGTCGCACGCCATGTGCCACTTCGCCTGCGACGCGCGCAGGCGGAATTCGGAACCGGACGCGATGGCGTCGCGGAATTCCTCGTGCAGCTCGACGAGGCGGCCCAGCAGGTGCTTCAGCTGGTCGACGGTGACGCCGCCGACGGCCTGCGCGCCCGCGACCTGCGACAGCAGGAAGCCCATCTCGGCCTCGTCCTCTTCCGGCTTGCCGAGCGCCAGCAGCGTGTCGAGCGCGGCCAGCACATTGCGCGCCAGCGGCGTGATGCGGTAGACGGCGGCCGGGTTGTCCCACGCGAGCAGGCCATGGCTGCGCAGGCGGCCCAGCACCGTTTCCAGGCTTTCCGGGATCAGGTAGGCGAACTTCGTGTTGATGTCGGCGCGCGAAAACGCGGAGTCCATCGCGTCGGACGCGAGTTCGCGCAGGACCAGAAGGCGCACGATGACGCCGTCCTGGGAGCCGTGGAACAGCGCCGTGAACGCCTGCAGCATGGGCTGCGCGCGCTTGAGGTGATACACCTGCTCGATCTCGTCCGGCGCCACGCCCTCCTGGAAGTGGGTCTGCAGCGGGTCAAGCTCTTCTTGCGCTGGGGATTGGGAGTCGGCGGCGGTTGCTGCCAGGTTGTCGATCATCGTAAGGCTTACCAGTCTGCTGTCGCGCGCGGCCTTCTGGGCCACGGGCGCGGGGGCGTCAGTATAACAGTTAAGGCTTGGCAACTAATACGGAACGGACTCACGGGTTTCACATCTGGCGAATATGCAACGGAATCGAAACGGCGCTTGACTTGCCAAGTTTGCAACGTCAGGCGCGCGCCCCTCGCAGCCCGGCAGCGCGATAATGAACGTTGCGATATTTGCATCATCACATCACGAGGAGGAACGCCATGCAACGCACACTTGCGGCCGTCGTCCTGGCCGCCTGCCTGACCCCGGCCGCCGCCTTGGCGGCGGCACCCACCCCACACCAGCAAAACGGCATCGCCTACATCAACGGCGGCATTGGCGAGGAAGAACAAGGCGCAATGAAAGCCCAGCGCGCCGACTACAACCTGCTGCTGACCTTCGCCACCCAGCAGAGCGGCGCCTACCGGTCCGACGTCCAGCTCGACATCATGGACGCCAAAGGTACCAACCTGCTGAGCCTGGCGAACACGGGCCCGATGTTCTTTGCCAAGCTGCCGCCGGGCACTTATCGGATCAGCGCGGCGGCCGAAGGCAAGACCTTTAAACGGACCGTCAAGGTCGGCAACGCGCCCAAGGAATTGGTCTTGCATTGGGAAAACGACAAGCCGGAGGATCCGGGTCCGGACCAATAAGTTGCAGGGCGGGCATTTGAGGCCGGGGCCTCAAATGAAACGTGGCCACGCGTCACGCCGCCACATTGCATACGTCACGCGTGGGCACGGGTGCCTACCCTACGGAACGACGTCCGCCAGGCGCCGCACGAGGTCATCCATCCGCTCGCCCGGCACCTGGGCATAACCGAGCAGCAGCCCACTGCACGGCGGCCCGCCCGGCAGCGCATGCGTCGACAGCGTATTGACGGCGATGCCCTGCGCGCGTGCCCGCCGGGCGATCTCCACGTCAGGAAGACCATCGTCCGGCAAGCGCAACACCAGATGCATGCCGGCCGAAGCGCCCTCCACGACAACGCGATCGCCCAGGTGCCGCGCGACCGCATCGACCAGCGCATCCCTCCGCTGCCGGTACAGCCGGCGCATGCGCCGCAGGTGCAGCGCGAACTCGCCGCTGCGCAGGAACTCGGCCAGCGCCAGCTGTTCCGCCGTGCGCCCCGCGGCCGACGACTGCGCCCGCATCGCCGCCAGCGGCAGCGCCAGGCCGGCCGGCACCACGAGGAAACCGATCCGCAACGCCGGGAACATCGTCTTGCTGAACGTGCCGCAGTACAGCACGGGCGCGTCCTGCACGAGGCCCTGCATGGCCGCCAGCGGCGGGCCTTCGTGGCGGAATTCGCTGTCGTAGTCGTCCTCGACGATCAGCGCGCCGGCCGCGCGCGCGCCATCGATCAGCGCCAGGCGCCGCGCCGCCGACATCACCGCGCCCACCGGATACTGGTGCGACGGCGTCGTGTAGATCAGCTTCGGACGGCACGTCGCCCAATCGTGCACGGTGGGCGCCATCCCCTCGCCGTCGATGCCGATGCCTGCAACAACGAGACCCGCGCCGCGGAACGCGGCCAGCGCGCCGCCGTAGCCGGGGTGCTCGATCCAGGCGA
The DNA here is from genome assembly GCF_001941825.1 of Massilia putida. Lineage (NCBI taxonomy): Bacteria > Pseudomonadati > Pseudomonadota > Betaproteobacteria > Burkholderiales > Oxalobacteraceae > Massilia > Massilia putida. The sequence continues at coordinate 4,611,214 of NZ_CP019038.1, read as the reverse complement.
CGTCTCCCGCGTCGGCGCAGGCATGCGCGCACAGGTCGAGACTGGACTGCGTGCCGTCCGTGATGAACACCTGGCCCGGTTCGCACACGACGCCGCGCGACGCGCGCAGGTAGTCCGCGATGGCCGTGCGCAGCGCCGGCTCGCCGGCCGGATCGCCGTAGTTCAGCTGCGCGGCGGAGAGGCCGCGCCAGGCACGGTCCAGCAGGCGGCGCCACTGCGCCAGCGGAAAGGCGCGCAGGTCCGGCATGCCGGGCGTGAACGGCAGGCCGTCGCCGGCGCTGCCGTTCACGATGCGCAGGTTCTGCGCACGGCGCGCGAGGCCGGCCTGCGGCACGTCCGCCGCACGGCGATGCGGCGCGGGGGCGATGCCGGCAACCACCGTGCCGCGCCGGTCCGGAATCACGAACCCTTCGCAAGCCAGCTGCTCGTACGCATACAGCACCGTGTTGCGGGCGATGCCCAGTTCCTGCGCGAGCGCGCGCGTGGCCAGCAGGCGCGTGCCGGCCGCCAGCGTGCCGTCGCGGATCGCCGTGCGCAGGCATTCGTGCAGCAGGCGCTGGCGCGGCCAGGCATGACGGGCGTGGTCGCGGCCGAACGTCTCCAGCAGCAGCGCGTAATCCATCGTGGCTCCATGAAATCGTGTGCTCCTGGATCTGTTCCTAGAGCCATCCCGGACATTATAGTGCGGCTTCCACCCTACTTTCGAGGCCAATGAACACTGCTCCTTCCACCCGCACCCAGGTCAAGCGCGGCGCGAACAAAGCGTCGTACGACCCCGCCGTGTTGCACGCCATCGTCGATGCCGCCTACATCTGCCAGGTCGCGTTCGCCGATGCGCACGGCGTGCATTGCATCCCCACCGCCTGCTGGCGCGGCGGCGACTCTCTGTACATCCACGGATCGAACGGCAGCCGCATGCTGCAGTGCCTGACGGCGCAGGATTGCTGCGTGACGATCGTGCATCTGGACGGCCTCGTGCTGGCACGCTCCGCCTTCAGCCACACGATGAACTACCGCAGCGCGATGGTCTATGGCCGGTTCGAGGTCGTCGGCGAGCCCGCCAAGCGGCAGGCGCTGGAAGCGTTCATGGAACACCTGGCGCCGGGACGGCAGGCCCAGGTCCGGCCCGGGAACGACAAGGAGTACGCGGCGACGACCGTGCTGCGCATCCCGCTGGCCGAGGCGGTGTGCAAGGTCCGCAGCGGCCCGCCCGCGGACGACGAGGAAGACATGGGCATCGCCGCCTGGGCCGGCGTGCTGCCGCTCGCGCAGGCGCGCGGGACGCCCGTGCCGGACCCGCAGTGCGCGGTGCCGGCGCCGGAGCACGTGCTGGCCTGGGCTACTTCTTGACGATCTTTTCGAGCGTCTGCTCGACGTAATCGCGGTCGCTGTCGGTGAAGCGCAGCTTGACGGGATACCACTCGTGCCCCGGCGCCAGCCAGATGTCCAGGGTCTGGTCCTTCGATCCCGGCGGCGGCGCGCGCATCACGTGGACGGCCTCCACTTCGCCCAGCGAGGCTCCGGCTTGCACCTTCTCCCGGCCGACGACGCGGAAGGTCCACGGGTCGGCGTCGCGCGGGCCGACGACGAAGAATTGCCATTCCGAGCCCGGCTTGAATTTGTCCTTCGCGGCGCGGGCGACCGCCACCAGCTGCCACGACACCGACACGCGGTCCTGCTCGCCACCCTTGATCGGATAGCTCTTGTCGCCGTCGCTGAAGGTGATGGTCTTGTCGCCGCGGTCGAAGGTGGCGGTCGTCGGGTCCTTGCGGAAGCGCTTGTCGTAGTACTCGGTGGGCGCGAGGCCCCAGTTGTCCACGATGCCCGTGCTGCGGTTTTCCGTCAGCTTGCCCAGCAGCGCCACGCGCGATTCGGCGTTGATCGAGTATTTGCTGTCGTTCATGCGCCAGGTGAGCGTCGCCTCGCCGCTCAGATTGAAGCCGCGCTGGCGCGCGCCGATGGAATAGGTCAGGTCGGCCGACGGCGGCAGGTCGAACGGACGCTTGATGGCCGGATGCTCTTCCGCCGCGGCCGCCGAGCCGCCCGCCGCCAAGGAGACCATCACTGCGAATGTCCCCGCGCCTGCCAGTTTCAACACATTCTTCATATATCAGCTTCCTGCTTGTTGGATCACGATGTTGTTCACGGTCTGGGTCGTAACAGCCCCGCTCGCTTCGACGTTGCGGATCTGTACCGGATACCAGCCATAGCCCGGCGCCAGCCACAATTCCAGGCGCGAGTTGTACGAGCCGGGCTTCGGTGGACGCACCAGGTGCCAGGTGGCGATGCGGCCCAGCGGTGTGTCGATCTGTTCCTGCCCAGTCACCGTGAACGTAAAAACGCTTGCGTCGCGGTCTTCGCCGACGAGGATGTCGATATTTCCCGACAATTGTTTCGGATCGCCGCGCGCGATGGCCGCCAGTTGCAGCGGCACGCTGGCTTTATCTTGCGCGCCCGGCACCAGCGGATACGTCGCGGCCGACGCCGAAAACGTCAGCGTGCCCTGCTGGCGGTTGAAATGCGTCGCCGTCATGGCGCGCCCGCGCCGCTTTTCCGTCATCAAGGTGGGGACGAATCCTTCGTCGCCCACCGTGCCCTCGCTGGTGAGGGTGAGCAGGTTCACGTGCGCGAACACCACGCGGATGCCCGCCTCGACCTTCACGCGGTAGCCGGACGGCGTCACCCGCCACGACAGCAGCGCATCGCCGCTCCACTTCGTACCGTTCGCGTCGGTGCGCGCGACGTCGAGCGTGATGTCGGCCGACGGCGGCATGTCGACCTTGTAACGGCGCGCTTCCGGCGCGGCCGGGGGCGGTGCCGCTGGCGCATCCGTGCCCTGTTTCGGCGATTGTACGGCGAGCGCGCCGGCGGCGGCGCCATCCTGCCCCGTTTGACGTCCGGCGGCGTCATCGGCGGCGATACCGTCCGATTGCGGCGTCAGTGCTTGTGTCGCGCCGGTTGCCGTTCCGTCGGGCGTCCCCGGTGCCGGCGCAGCGTCATCCGGGCCCGGCGGCGGCGCGGCGGAGACCACGGGCGCAGGCGGCACCGCGGGCACGGGCGGCGGTTGAAGCACGGGCTGCGGCGGCGGCACGGGCGGCAGCGGACGGGGATTGGGTGCCTCGACCAGCTCGGCCGTCATGGACGGGCGCGCCATGCGCACGGAACGGTCGGGCACGCGGCCCACCTGACCGGCGAACCAGACGAACACGAGCACGTGCAACAGGATCGTGAGCGCGCCCAGCACCAGTTGCCGGCTGCGGCCGTGGTTCTTGGCATAAGCGGACCTCATCCGCCTAGTGTAGCCGGTCCGCCCGGCGCACGCGTGCCATTCCCTGCATCCGCATCTATATCCGCTCTTATTTATCTGTTACGCTAGCGGCGACCAATTCAGGAGACCACCATGCTGAAACCCTCCGCCCCCATGCCTGGCATGACGGACACGCTGGACTTCGTCAAGAACCTATGGGGATCCATGCATATCCCAGGCACAGGCCTGCCCGGCATGGCCACGCCGCCGATGTCGACCGATGACCTGGACAAACGCATCGCCGACCTCAAGGCGGTCGAGTCCTGGCTGAATCTGAATCTCACGATGCTGCGCGGGACCATCCAGGCCCTCGAAGTGCAGCGCGGCACGCTCGCGACGTTGAAGTCGATGGGCGCCTCGATGGCCGAAGCGATGCGCCAGTCCGGCGTCAGCGCGGAAAAGATGGCCAACAACCCGTTCGCGCCGTTCTTCGGCGCGCAGGCCCAGGGCGGCAGCGCCGGCGCGAAGGCACCGGCCGCCAAGCCGGGCGCGCCGACGCCACAGCCCGCGCCGCCCGCGGCGGCGGCGGGCGGCGGCACGGCACAGCCGGGCGCGGCCACGCCGCTGCCGTCCGGCGCACCGGACGCGCTAGGTAACGCGGCGGCGATGGCGATGCCGGCCGCCGTCGCGTGGTGGAATATGTTGCAGGAACAATTTACGCAAGCAGTCGCCAGCGCGATGGCGCCAGCGGCGGCCGCGGCCGTGCCGGCGGCGGATGGCGCGCGTGATGCGCCGAAAGCGGAGGCGCCCAAAGAGATGCCGAAGGCCAAACCGGCGGCAACGAATGGCGGCGACGCGGTCAACAACGGCAAGACGCGCACGAGCCGCACAAAAACCGACAAACCCTGATTACACCACCTCGGCGATCGTCCCGCTGTCGGCCATCGGCTGCAACTGCGCCAGCTGCTCCATCAGCTGCGCGAACCGCTGCTGCCCCGGCAGCAGCCGGTCGACGTGGTGCAGCACGTCGTACGCTTCGGCCGACAGGGACGCATCGTAGCCGTGCTGCTGCAGGTGCGAGACGAGGATCTGCGCCGCGTTGAACAGGATACGCTGGTTGTTCGGCACCTTCTTGCGTGCCTCCCGCATCCACTCGACCGCGTCCTTCAGTTTGCCCGTCTTCCACAGCAGCACGCCCTGGTTCATCAGGTCGGTCGCTTCCTTCTTCGACGCGCGGATGAACTCCTGGCCCTCGTCGCCGAGGCGCGCCTTGTCGAAGATTTTCTGCACCTCGTCCAGCAGCAGCGGGTTGTCGTGGTTGTTGCGGATCACGTAGCACAGCAGTTCGGTGGGCGCATCCTTCACGCCCACGGCGAACAGCAAGGTCGCCAGCTCCAGGCACGTCGGGATGTCGGGGCGGTCTTCCGTCGCAGTCAATAACGCTTCCAGCTCGTCGCCGGCCTTGCGCGCGCGCCGGTAGTCGCCGCTCTCGTGGTAGACGAGGCCCTCCGTGATCTTGGAACGCAGGGCGATGTCCGGAAAATCGGCCGCGAATTCGCGCTGGACCTGCAGCAGCAGCTGCAGCGCCTCTTTGGGATCGTTCTTCAGGCCGCACACGCGCGCAAGACCCAGGTAGGCGTCGGGCGTCTTCATGATCGAATACTCGCCGATCGCGATGCACTTGCGGAAGGCCTTCTCGGCCATCTGCACATTGCCCACCTTGAGCGCCACGTTGCCGAGATTGCGCTGGCGCGGCACGGAGTTCGGCGACAGCTTGGCGGCCCGTTCGAGAATCGCGCACGACTCTTCCAGCTTCCCCAGGTTCTGGTAGGCCAGCGCGAGCTGGTCGTAGGCGTCGATGTAGTAGCGGTTTTCCGCGATCACGCTCTGGAAGGCCTGGCGCGCCTGTTCGAACTCGCCGTTGGCCAGGCGGATCTTGGCGATGCCGGCGCGCGCCCACTGGTACTCGCGCTGCTCCAGCACGCGCTCGTACACCTCGCGCGCGCGGACCGGCTCGCCGCTTCTCTCCATCAGCTTGGCCTTCATGCGCAGCAGGTCGATCTCGTGCGCCTTGTGCGCCTCGATGGCCGCGTCGCACAGCCGGGCCGCGCGCAGATAATCCTTCTCGGCATAGGCCTGGTCGATGAGGCGGAAGATCTGCTTCTTGTGCCACACGCGGTTCAGCCGCGAGAGCAACACGCCTTCCGTGATCGGCTTGATCAGGTACGCGTCCGGCTGGTGCTCGGCCGCGCCCATCACGGATTCCACGCTCTTTTCGGCCGACACCATCAGCCACACGGTGCTCGGATTGACGAGGTTGCGCACGCGCGCTTCCTCCAGCACCTGCTGGCCGTTCTTGCCGTCGCCCAGGTTGTAGTCGCACAGGACGACGTCGTAGCGGATGCGCGCCAACAGGCCCATCGCCTCGCCGCCGGACGACGCCTGGTCGATGTTCTTCGCGCCCAGGCTGCGCAGGCTCTCGCGCAGCAGCTGGCGCACGCCGACGAAGTCGTCGACGATCAGGTAGTTCTTGTCGGCCCAGTCGATCTCGCCCACCGCCTTGACCGATGCATTCGCGGGCGCGTTCATGGCAGGCACAGGATGAAGCAGCCGCCTCCGTAGCGGCCGCCGTTCTCGAGACGCAGCGTGCCGCGCCGCTCGCGGTGGCGGTGCATCTTCGCGACTTCGCTCGAAAAATACAGGCCCAGGCCCGTGCTGTTGGTCAGGAAGTTGATGCCGCCGGCTGTTGCCCCATCCTTGTCGCGCGTGGCGCCGGCACCGGCCTTCAGCAGCGCGGGCGGATAACCGGGGCCGTTGTCTTCCACGCGCAATTCGAGCCAGCCATCAACGGTTACGTGGATCGCCAGGCGCACGGTGTCGCACGTGTAGTGGATGGCGTTGTTGATCGCATGCGAGAGCACGCCCGCGATCAGGTCTTCGTCGAAGTGCCAGACGAGCTCCGGATCGTAGTCCAGCTCCAGCTTCAGGCCGCGCGATTTCAGCAGCACGCGTTCCGCCGCCACCACCTGGTCGACCAGCTGCCCCAGTTCGAGCGGCTGCACGTCGAACGGATACGCGGGCGTGCCCACCTGCTTGTACAGCGCGAGCAGCTGCATCAGGTTGTCGTTCAAGCGCTTGGTCTGGTACAGCATGTGCGCCATCTGCGTGTACTCGGGGTCCGTCTGCGCGGAATGCGCGACCAGCAGCCGCTCCAGCGTCCCGGACAGGACACTGATCGAATTCTTCATATCGTGCGCGGTCGAGGCGAGAAACAGGGACAGCTCTGGCGCGTCGGGGGTGTCGTCCATGTCCGGTTTGTGTGTGAAATGTTGCTCCACACACATTATACCTTTGAAACTTTCAGTTTCCCGAAAGAAATCAATTTTCAGGCTGCGGACCCCGCGGCGCGCGGCGCGCGCGCAACACGAAGCGGGCCGGATCGAGGGCGTCGACCAAGCTGGATTCGAGCGGCAGCGGCTCGCCTTCGATCTGCGCGGCCAGCAATTCGGCCGACAGACCGGCCCAGATCAGGCCCCGCGACGCATAGCCGAGCAACCCGTACAGGCCGGGATGGCGCGGTACGTCGCGCAGGCGCTCGGTGGTGCCGGCGGCATCGAAATCGGGCAGGCGGCCGACGAGCGGCAAGCGGTCGGGCGCGACGCAGCGGAAACCGACTCTTCCTTCCAGCGGCGCATCCTTCGCGGCGTCCGGGTCGGACAGCAGGCCGCGCAGGCGCTCGATGTTTTCCGCGTGGCTCTCGGGCGACAGCGCCGGATCCGGATCGGCGTCGTAGGTCGCGCCCGCGCTGCACACACCGCCGATCGGGGGCGTCAGATAGGCTTCGCGGCACAGCACGACGGGCAGCTTCGGCACCATGTGGGCCGGCACGTGCGAGACCTGCCCGCGCAGCATCGTCAACGGCAGTTGCGCGGCTTGCGGGACCTGCGCGGCGCCGGCGCCGTTGGCCAGGACCAGGTTCGGCGCGCACGCCACCGTGGCGCCCTGCGCGTCCTTCAGGCGCCAGCGATCGCCGTCGCGTTCGATGCGTACGTCGCCCACGCCGAAGCGCCGCTCCAGGCGTCCGCCGCACGCGGCCAGCATCGCCTCGCACACGCTGCCGGGGCGCGCCCAGCCGCCGCCGCGGAACAGCCAGCCGCCGTCCGGCGCCGGCAGGCCGAGCAGCGCTTCCGCCTGCGGCCGTTCGAGCCATTCGGCGAAATCGGGAGGGAGCGACTTGTCGGCCGCGATGGCGCGCTGCACGTCCGCGTGATCGGGGTCGCGCGCCAGCTGCAGCACGCCGCAGGTATCGCCCTCGATGGCGCGGCCGATGCCGCCCAGCCGTTCCCAGTGGCGCAGCGCGTACAGGTAAGCGGCGCGCGTCAGGCGCGTGGGCACGTTGTCGTCCTTCGACAGCAGCGGCATGAAGATGCCGGCGCGGTTGCCCGACGCTTCCATCGCGGGCTGCGGCTGGCGGTCGACGACGGTCACCTGCCAGCCGCGCGCGCACAGGCGCTCGGCCGCGGCGGAACCGGCGATGCCGGCGCCGAGCACGATCACGCGCCGCTCGGGCGTCGGCGGTGCCGGCGGGCGCGGCTTGCGGCTGGCGAAGCGCGCGTGGCGGCCGTCGGCGTCGAACTCGAAACCCTGCGCCGTCAGCGCGGCGACCTGGTCCGGGGTCAGCCCTTGCGCGAGCAGGCAGGCGTTCTGCGCCGCCACGCGCGCGACGTGGCGCGCGAAGCCGGTGCCGGCGTGTCCGATGTCGTGCAGGCGGAACATGTCGACGCGCGCCGTCAGCTGGGCGAGCGCATCCTCGAGCGGTGCGCTGATCAGGTCCAGCGTCACGCCCGGCTCCGCCTGCGGCATGCGGTGAAAGCCCGGCAGCAGGTGGTCGCACAACGCGATCACGTGCAGGTTGGGCGAGCGTTGCGGATCGGTGCGCCAGACGTCGGTCAGGACGCGGATCGCGGCGCCGTCGCCATAGTGCGAATCGAAGACGGTAAAGCGGGCCCGGTTGTGCCACGCTTCGCGATAATCCATGACATCACCTCCGGCGGCGGCACAGGCAGGCGCGGTCGTGGTCGTCCACCATGCCGATGCCCTGCATATAGGCATACACGATGGTCGAGCCGACGAATTTGAAGCCGCGTCTGGACAACTCTTTCGAGATGCGGTCGGACAGGTCGGTCCGGGCCGGCCGTGCGCCATCCGGCCAGTCGTTCACGATGGGCGCGCCGTCGACGAAGGCCCACAGGTAATCGTCCAGCGTCAGCCCCTGCTCGCGCAGGCGCAGGTAGGCCTTCGCATTGTTGATGGCGGCCGCGACCTTCAGCCGGTTGCGCACGATGCCCGGATCGGCCAGCAGACCGGCCACCTTGGCGTCGTCGTAGCGCGCGATTTTTTCCGCGTCCCAGCCGTCGAAGGCGATGCGGTAGTTGTCGCGCTTGTTCAGGATCGTTTCCCACGACAGGCCGGCCTGCGCGCCTTCAAGGTTGAGCATTTCGAACAGCGTCGTCTCATCATGGCACGGTACGCCCCACTCGTGGTCGTGATAGGCGATGTAGCGCGGATTGGCCATGTTGGCCCAGGTGCAGCGGGTGTCGTTCATACATCAAGTATAAACCTGCGGCGCCGTCGCGCCACATCCACGCTTTTGTTGTCGGCCAGCCCTGTTCGCGCAAGCGCGCCCGTATTCTGCGTAACGAGGCGGGGCGATTTCGCGGCGCTGCTCGACCAGTGTGCCGGTCCGGCCGCAGGCGCCCGATCGCCGGCGCCCGCGGACGCGGACAAGCTGGCCGACACGGTGGCGGCGCTCGTGGCGGGCAGCCATCGCGAGGGCCGGTCCGGCCTGCGCATCGAGACGGCGCGGGCGGGAAGCCGGGCGCTCCCGCCGCGGCGCCTGCTGCTGCATGCGATCGGTCCGGCAGCCGCCATTACAGCCGGCGTCACGGCCTGCACGCCGCGTCGCGGCGACCCGGCCCTGCCGTGCAGCGACGGCCTGCACGGCAACACACCACGCCGCGACCGAGTACCGCCGCGCATGCGCAATCGCTGGAACACTGCTGCGCCGAGCCGATCGCCCTGGCCAGGGCGCCCGGCAGCCGCGACAACATCACGGCCGTGCTGGCGCTCGTCGAGCGCCAAAGTGTCTCTATTTACACAATGCAAATAGAATTTCTCCAGAGGAATGTAGATTTGTCATTAAGAAAGATGCTATTCTGTAGGAGATCTCCTACTTTATCCTTCCCGAGACTCGTATGGACTACCGCAGTGCCTACATTCGCCGGAACCGAAAAGGGTCGCGCCTGAAAAGACGCATGGCCGCCATCGCCTTCGCCGGCGTGGCGGGCTGCGCTATTCTGTTCGCGCTGGAGATGCGGGAATCCGCCCCGTTGGCGCCGGTCGCGCAGGCTGCCGACGATGCGGCGGCGCTGGCCCCGACCGTGCTGCGCGCCGCGGCGCAGGTGGAAGCCCAGGAACAGCTGAACAAGAGGCGGCGCGTCTATCCCTATTCGATCGTGCCCGGCGGCCTGGCGGACCGCAAGGAACTCGCGCGCGCCATCGTCACGGACAAGGTCGTGGCGGTGCACTATGCCGCCTTCGAGGCGGACAAAGCCACCGTCGAGACGGTCCGCAAGCCGCGCGGCGTGTACGTCTCGTACCGCAAGGGCGACAAGGTGTACTGGACGGCGAAGAAACTGCAGCTGGCCGAAGGCGAAACGCTGCTCTCCGACGGCCGCAGCCAAATCCGTACGCGCTGCGGCAACCGCATTTCCGACGTGCCCCAGCTGCCCGTCGAAGCCCGCGGACCGAGCGAGGAAGAACTCGATTCCTCCGTCGAAGTGGCGGCGGACGGCACCGGCGAAGGCGGTGTGCAACAGGTCGGCTTCGCGGTCGAAGGCAATCCCGCGGGCCATGGCTACCAACTCCAGTCCTTCGGGACCGGCGACACCACGCAACATGGCGGCACGTCTCCGACGCGCACCAGCGCCGCCCTGATGGGCGTGCCCAGCAGCGGCCTCGGCGGCGTCTGGGATCGCGGCATGTTGCCGGTGGCCCTGGCCAGCAAGGTATCGGGCGACACCGCGGGCACCGGCGGATCGGGCACGGGGACGCCGGGCACCGGGACGTCGACGACGGGGACGTCGGACACCGGAACGTCGAATACCGGCACATCCGGCACTGGAACGTCGGGCACGGGAACGTCGGGCACCGGAACTTCGGGTACCGGTACGTCGGATACGAAGACGCCGCCCACCACGACGCCCAAGACCGGCGGTTCGAAACCCGTCGACTCGACCACGGGCGGTACGAAACCGGGCGGTTCGACCACGAGCAAGCCGAAACCCGGCGGCTCGACCACGACCAGTCCGAAACCCGCCGGCACCCAACCGACCTCGACGCCGAACGAGCCGGTCCTGCCCCCGCACGATCCCGAGCCGAAGCCGTCGCCCCTTCCCGACACGCTGCTGCCGCCGACGACGGACCTGCCGCGCCAGACGAACGATCCGGCCAAGACGCCGACGAAGCATGCCAACGTGCCGGAACCGGGCACGCCGTGGCTCGGCGGCGTCGGCATCGCCGCGCTGCTGGCCGCGCGGCGCGCGAAGAAACGGGCGCGGGACTGAGCTAGTCTTCGATCACGGCGCGCCCCGCGCGCCGCAACTCGTCCAGGTGCTTCAGCATCTGCTGCAGCACCTCGGGCGGATGCCCCGTCCAGTCTTTCACCTCCGCGACGATCCTGAGCGGCTCGCGCGTGCGATACGACTTCGTCGGGTTGCCGGGAAAGCGCTTGTTCGTCAGGTTGGGATCGTCCTCAAACGTCCCCATGGGTTCCACGATATAGACGTGGCCACGGCCTTCCGATCCGGCCAGCGCCGTCGCCAGCTCCGCGCCCCAGACGGCCGGCTCGAGCGCGGCGGCGAAGTACACGTTGTTGGAGACACGGCCCGCCTCGTAATTGGACGCGCAACCCGGGGTCAAGAGATCGCCCGGCGCGAAACGGATCCTGGTGCCGTGATAGAAGGGGCCTGCCACGTTGCTGCAGTTGTCGTGGGTGACGGGGGTCCATTCGTGATTGGTCATCTACGCATTGCTCCTTGATGTCGTCTCGCTGCGCGCGGTTCGCACCGCTTCCTCGTACGCCGCCTGCAACTCCGCGAACACGGACCGCGCCGGCGCGGGCGCCCCCAGGTGCAGATGGCGCAGCTCTTCCATGAACGCCTCCCACAGCGGCGGCCCGCCCTGCTCCAGCAACGCCGCCCGCACGGATAACTCCCGGCTCGGCGCCGTATGCCGGCGTCCCCACGCCCCCATGTGCGCGAGCAAGGGCACGAGCTGGATGGCCGGTTCCGTCAGGCTGTAGATGCCCTTCTGGCGGTGCGCCGGGTCGGGACGCCGCGTCAGCAGGCCGGCCGCGGTCAGGCGTTTCAGGCGGTCCGCGAGGATGTTCGACGCGATGCCCTCCTCGCTCTGCGCCAGCAGGTCGCCATAGCTGCGCCGGTTGCCGAACATGACGTCGCGGATGACGATCAGGCTCCAGCGGTCTCCGAGCTGCTCGAGGGTCAGGTTGATCGGGCAGCCCGATCGTCCGGCCTGTGGCATCGCCTGCTCCTTGTTCATTATGCTTGCAATCCGCTTAGTATAGCGATATCGTTTAACCACTTGCACTTTGCAAGTAGTTTATTCCTCCACCCTTCGAAAGCGGTTCCGCCATGTCACTCGCACTCTACGGTCATCCCTTCTCGTCGTACACGCAGAAAGTGCTCATCGCGCTGTACGAGAACGACACGCCTTTCGAGTTCCGCTGCCTCGGGCCGGACACGCCGCAGCACGCCGCGGAATGGCTGCGGCGCTGGCCGTTGCGCAAATTTCCCCTGCTCGTCGACGGCGCGCGCAACGTCGTCGAGACCAGCATCGTCATCGAATACCTGCAGCTGACGCATCCGGGGCCAGTGCGCCTGCTGCCGGACGACCCGTTGGCGGCACTCGACGTACGCTTCATGGACCGCTTCTTCGACCTGCACGTGATGACCATGGTGCAGCACGCGGTGAACGGCGCGCTGACGGGCGACCCCGCCAAGCGGGCGGACGGCCTCGCGACGGCGACGGAAAAGCTGGAGCTCGCGTACGCCTGGCTGGAGGGGTGCCTGGCCGGCCGCACCTGGGCGGCCGGCGTCGACTTCTCGCTGGCCGACTGCGCCGCCGCGCCCGCGCTGTTCTACGCCGACTGGACGCATCCGATCGCCGGCCGCTACCCCGTGCTGCGCGCCTACCGCGCGCGCCTGCTGGCGCGGCCGTCGTTCGCCCGCGCGGTGGACGAGGCGCGGCCGTACCGGCCCCTGTTCCCGCTGGGGGCGCCCGACCGCGATTGACGCCGGACGCTCAATAATCCCGGAACCAGGCTCGTAACGGAAAGCATCGACCTCCCGCACTGAATCAATGGGCGTACTTGCGCTGCACGTCGTCGTAATACTGCTTCAGGGTCCAGAACGCGCGCTTCTTCTTGCCGTCGTCCGAGATCAGGCCCTTGCGGTTCCAGAAGTCCTGGAAGTACGGATGCTGGCGGCGCGGCGAACGGAAGTCGACGAGCACCCACGGCGTCATCCCGCGCAGTCCGGGAATCGCCGCCAGCATCTTGAACTGGTTGCGGTACAGCGCGTCCTGGTATTCCTCGCTCCAGCGCGTGTCGACGTCGGCGTGGTAGCGCTCCCAGCGCCTCGGCGCCGAACTCCGTGATCACGACCGGCTTGTTGTAGCGGACGTCGAAGCGGTAATTCAGCATCTCCGCGTTGCTGGCCCAGTACCAGCCGGCGTATTCGTTGAAGCTCGCAAGATCGAGCAGGTCCGCGAGCGGATCCTCCACGGTGATGTCGCTGCCCTTGCGATGGATTTCCAGCGCGGCCGCGACGAGGCGCGTGTCGTCCAGAGCGCGCGCCGTCTTCGCCAGGTTGCCCATGAACGTATTGCGCGGCGCGCTGATCGGCGTCTCGTTCCCGACCGACCAGACGATGACGCTCGCGCGATTCTTGTCGCGCGCGACGAGGTCCGTCAGCTGCGCGTTCGCGTTGGCGTACGTGTCCGGATTCATCCACGAGATCGTCCAGTACACGGGCACCTCCGCCCACACCATCAGGCCCATCTCGTCCGCCAGGCGGATCATCTCTTCGCTGTGCGGGTAGTGCGCGAGCCGCACGTAATTGCAGTTCATCTCCTTGGCCCACTGCAGCAGCATGCGCATGTCGCCCTGCCCGCGCAGGCGGCCCGGAATCAGCGGGTTCTCGTCATGCATCGATATCCCGCGCAGGAACACGGATTTACCGTTCAACAGGATGTCCTGGCCGCGCGTTTCGATGGTGCGGAAGCCGATGCGGTCGACGACCTTGTCGCCGCCGCCGCTGAGTTCCACCGTGTACAGCTTCGGTTGTTCGGGCGACCAGTACGTGAGTTTATTCGCGGGGATATTCAGGATATTCAATGAAGCCCGGCCGTTCGCATCCGTGCGCACCGTGGTTTTGATATTCGCTTCGGGGATGTTGACCGTCACCTGCTGCGCCTTGGCGTCTCCCGCCATCTGGATAAAACCTTCGATGCGTTGGGCGTCGCCTTTCGCCAGTTGAACCTTGTAGTCGGCGATGTAGGTGGCGGGCAGTTCGGCCAGCATGACGTCGCGCGTGATGCCGCCGTAGTTCCACCAGTCCGTGTTCACGGTCGGAATCTCGTCCCGGTGGCGCGTGTTGTCCGCCTTGACGACGACGACGTTGCGGCCCTTCGCCAGCGTATCCGTCACGTCGAACTGGAACGGGGTGAAACCGCCCTTGTGCATGCCGAGTTTTTTGCCGTTCAGGTAGACGTGCGCTTCGTAATTGACGGCGCCGAAATACAGCGCGTAATGCTTGCCCGGCTTGGGATCGGCCTGGAACGTCTGGCGCAGCCACACGGTGCCTTCGTACAGCTGCAGCTTTTCGGCCTGCGAATTCCAGTCGCCCGGCACCTTCATCGTCGGCGCGCGGTCGAAGTCGTACTCGACCCAGTCCGTCTTGTCCTTCGGCTTGCGGTCGTCGTAGAAGCCGCCCTTGCCGCTTTCCGACTGGTCGAATGGCATGTGGCGGTAGTCGTAGTAGCCGTTCTCGTACGGGTCGACGATGTAGCTCCAGCTCCCGTCCAGACTGACGTGGCTGCGGCCGTAGATGTGTTGTACCGGTGCCGTCAGGCTGCTGGCCTGCGCGGTGCACGCCACCAGCGCCAATGCGGAAAAATGCAGCACGGCCGTCAGCCGGGCAAACGGGTGTGTCATGGCGTCTCCAGAGAATTGGGTAGTTAGCGCTACCGGTGTTATTGCGTCGATGTTATCGTTGTCGCGTATCTGGAGCAATATTTACAATCGTGACCTCGAACGGTGTGGCTATTTCGCGCGTGGCGTCGAATTCAGTTGTTCGCTGAGGCAGAAACTGCAAGAATTAATTACCATGTCGAAACTAAATTTCACACAAGGCAATTCCAAAGAGCGCGCGCTCGACATGCTCGCGCAGGGATTGCGTCGCATCTGCACATCCGCCAGCGTGGAGACAATGCAGCGGGAGACCGTGGCCGTTGCGGTGACGCTGTGCGGTGCCGAGCGGGGTGACTGGCTCGCGGACGCGCATGAAGCGGACGCGGCGGCTTCAGACATCGTCGAGCATGTCCGGCGCACGCGCGAAGTCGTCTGCGCGGACGGAACGGCCTGTTTCGCCGTCGGCGACGGTGTGGTCGTCCTGGCGCATGCGCAGACGTTCGACGCCGCACTGCTCGACATCCTGGCCACATCGGCCTCGGCCGCGTTGACGAACGCGGCCCTGCGGGAACAGATCCGGCACGACCGCGAGCGGCACGACAGGTCGGCCGCGGAACTGGCTTTCGAACAAACCCTGCTGCGCACCCTGGTCGATAACATTCCATTCCGTATCTACGCCAAGGACCGCGAAAGCCGCTTCCTGTTCGGGAACAACCGGATGGCCCGCCTGGCCGGCGTCGAGACACCGCCGCAGTTGATCGGCAAGACCGACTACGATTTCTTCCCGACCGAACTGGCGGCGAAATATTTTGCCGACGAAAAGCAAGTCATGGATTCGGGCCAGTCGCTGTTCGATTACGAGGAATTGGTCGAGGACCAGGACACGGGCGAATTGGGCTGGACCGTGACGACCAAGGTGCTGCTGCGCGCCGACGACGGCGCGGTGAACGGCATCGTCGGCATCGGTTACGACGTCACCCAGCGCAAGCTCATGGAAGAACGTCTGCGCGAACGCACGCAGGCGCTGGAAGTGGCCAATGCCAGGCTGGAGGCCGAGAAAGAGCAGCAGCAGGTCCTGATCCGCAAGCTGAGCGACATGCAGGGCCAGTTGCTGCAATCCGAAAAGATGGCGTCGATCGGCCTGCTGGCCGCCGGCGTCGCCCACGAGATCAATAATCCGCTCGCGTTCATCAGTTCGAATTTCGGCGCGCTCGAACGCGACGCAAAAGATATCCTGAAGCTCATCGGTGCGTTCGAAGGCGTCGAAGGATTGTTGCCAGGCGAGGCGCGCGCACCGGTCACCTTCATGAAGGCGGACATCGGCCTGGACGACATCCGCCAGGACCTTGACGCCCTGTTCGTGGAATCGCGGGAAGGCCTGCAGCGCGTGAAGCACATCGTGCAGAACCTGAAGGATTTCTCCCGGCCCGGCGGCACGGAAAAAGAAATGGCCGATCTCGAACAGGGCTTGAACAGCACCCTGAACGTCGCCTGGAACGAAATCAAGTACAAGGCGGACGTCGTCAAGGAATACGCCGGCGTCCCCGAGCTGTATTGCCTGCCCTCGCAAATCAATCAGGTCTTCCTGAACCTGCTCATCAACGCCGCCCACGCGATCGAGGGCAAGGGCGTCATCGTGGTACGCACCGGCTACGACGACAAGATCGTGTGGGTCGAGATCGAAGACAACGGCAGCGGCATCGCGCCCGATCATCTCGACCATATTTTCGAACCATTCTTTACCACCAAGCCGGTCGGCAAGGGCACCGGGCTCGGTTTGTCGATCGTGTACGGCATCGTGCAGGGACATCAGGGCACGATCGATGTGAAGAGCGAAGTGGGCAAAGGGACCGTGTTCAGGGTGGCGTTGCCAAGGGCGGCGTGACCTGTCAATGCCCGAGCAACCTCTTGGCGACCGGCAGCCAGGCCGGCCACAGATATAAGCCGACGTGCGTGACCTGCCAGCCGACACTCCAGATCAAGCCCGCCACGTAGGCGGGATACCGAACCGCAGCGCCGTGCCGATGTACAGCAGGCCGATGTTTGAGTTGCTCGCCGACGCAAAGAAACGCCAGCCGCGCCAGGTCGTCGCTTGGCGCCGTCATCGCAGATGCTCGAGATAGGCCGCCAGCGCGCGCAGCGATTCGCCGTCGCTGCCGGCGGCCGCCGGCATGAACACGCCGGGCTTGACGGCTAGCGGGTCGGCGTTCCAGCCGGCCAGCGTGCCCTGGTGGGTGCGCAGCAGCCCGGCGCCGATCCGGATGCGGCTGCCGACGTGCGTCAGGTCGGGCCCGCGTCTCGCCGTCTCCGCCACGCCGCGGATCGTGTGGCAGGACTGGCAGCGCTGTTCGAGAAAGGCGGCGCGGCTCCGCTCCAGCAGGGCGCCCTGCGGCTTGCGGGCCGGCTCCGCCTGGCGTTGCAGCCAGTCGCGGAACGCGTCAGGCGCCAGCGCGACGACGTGCAGCGCCATGCGGGCGTGCTTGGCGCCGCAGAATTCCGCGCACTGGCCCCGGTAGACGCCGGGCCGCTCGGCACGCAAGGTGAGGCCGGTGACGCGGCCGGGGATCATGTCGGGCTTGCCGGACAGCGCGGGCACCCACAGGCTGTGGATGACGTCGGACGCGTTCAGCCCCACGTACACGGCCTGCCCGACCGGGACGTGGATCTCGTTGGCGGTGACGATCTCGCGCCCGCTGCCCGGATCGCGGTAGCGCACTTCCCACCACCACATGCGCGCCGTGACGGAGATACTAAGCGCGGCGTTCGGGCTTTGCGGAACGAGTCGGGCGCTGCGCCACGTGCTCCACACCAGCAGCACCGACAGCACGAGCACGGGGAAGGCGACGCCCGCGCCGGCGATCCACAGGCCGGGCCGCAGCGGCGTGGCGTTGTCGCGCAGGCCGAGGACCAGCAGCGCCATCACGGCGGCGAAGATGAGGGTGCCGGCCCCGAACAGGACCCATGCGAACTGGCTGATGACGGCGGCGTCAAGGCCGGCCGGGTGCAGGACGGATTGCAGCGTCCCGTTCATCGCAATGTGTAAAGGTAGGCCGCCATATGGCGCGCCTCCTGCTCCGTCATGCCCATGGCCGGCATGATCGTCCCGGGCTTGAGGGCGGGCGGGTCGAGCAGCCAGGCCACGAGGCGCGGCGGGTCGTTGGGGATGCCGCCCGCGATGTAGCTCAGGCGCCCGAACTTTTCCAGGTCCGGACCGGCCAGGCCGCCGGCGCCCGCGACGTTCGGGATTTTATGGCACGCGCCGCACTGGTATTGCGTGACCAGCTTCTTGCCGGTCGCCGCGTCGCCGCCTTGGTAAGGCTGGCGATAATCGTCGCTTTCTCTCTTGCTGCAACCGGACAGCAGCAAAGCGCACGTCAATACGAGCGCGAAGGAAGCGGTGCGGATACCTGGCGAGGACATGGCACGGTTGAATCCACGACATTGGGTTGGCTTTTATAATACCGGACATCATGCATTTTTTTTAACACGATTCGTTCATCCGATTCGCATGCCCGCCACGCGCACCCGCCTGATCCTGACGACCGCCATCGCCACCCTGCTGGGCGCGGGGGCCGTCGGCGCGCTCGGGGCCTTCGTCGTGGTGCGCGCCGGCTGGTACGACGTCGGCGCGACCACGCAGCACTTCCAGCCCGTCTACAGCCTGCTCGAACAGGCGATGCACTACTCGGTGCGCCATCATGCGAAGCGTGTCCTGGTACCCGCGTTGGGCAGCCATGACCAGGTGCTGCGCGGGGCGGCCGTCTACCGCGACAACTGCGCCCAATGCCACGGCGGCCCGGGCGTCGCACCCGGCAACCACGGCCTGAGCATGCAGCCGGTGCCCGGTCCGCTGGTGGACGCCAGCCGGCACTGGAAGCCGCGCGAGTTGTACTGGATTGCCCGCCACGGCATCAAGATGAGCGGCATGCCCGCGTGGGAATACCATCTGAGCGAGGACGAGATGTGGGCGACGGTCGCCTTCGTGATGCAGCTGCCGGTGCTGAGCGCAGCCGACTACCGTGCGTTGACGGCGCCCGGCGCGGAGGGCAAACGATGAAGCGGCCGATCCTAGTCGCCGCCTTGCTCCTGCTGGCCGGCTGCGGCGACGAGCACCGCGCCCCCGGCGGCGTCCGGGGCGATCCGGCCCGCGGCAAGATCGCCCTCGCCCAGTACGGCTGCCGCGCATGCCACATCATCCCCGGCGTGACCGGATCGAAGGTCTACGTCGGCCGCCCGCTCGACGACATGGCGAGGCGCCGCATCATCGCCGGCACGCTGCCGAACGACCAGGCCAACCTCGTGCGCTGGATCCGCAATCCGCAAGCCGTCGACCCGCGCACAGCGATGCCCGTGCTGGGCGTGAGCGAGCGCGATGCGCTGGACATGAGCGCTTATCTATTGGCGCATTAGCGCGGTAGGGTGGGCACACGGTGCCCACGCGCGACGTTTGCGGCGTGTTGGCGTTACGCGTGGGCGCAGGGCGCCCACCCTACGCGGCCCGTTCGATGGCCCGCTCCAGATCCGCCACGCCGGCACGGATCACGTCCGGCGTGAACGCCGAAAAGCCCAGCAGCAGCCCGGGATCGACGGCGCAATCGGCGCCGGCCGCTGGATTCGTGTAATAGCCCAGCGTGCGCACGTCGACGCCGAGGTCGCGGGCGTGCCGCGCGACGGTCTCCTCGGCCAGCGTTTCCGTTTCCATAAAATGCACGCACAGATCGAGGCCCGCGTCGGACGGCCCCTGGCGCAGCCGGCCCGCCAGGCGCGCGTCGAGCGCATCGATGAGCGCTTGCCGGCGCTCGCCGTACGCGTCGCGCGTGCGCCGGATGTGGCGCGCGAAATGGCCGCCCGCGATGAAGTCTGCCAGCGCCGCCTGCGGCACGATGGGGCTGTGGCGGTCGACGACGGCCTTGGCCCGCGCCAGCGCCGCGGCCAGCGGCGGCGGCGCCACCACATAGCCCAGGCGCAGCGCGGGGAACAGCACTTTCGACAGCGTGCCCGCATAGATCACGCAGCCCGCGCGGTCCAGGCTTTGCAGCGATGCCAGCGGCGGCCCCGTGTGGCGGTACTCGCTGTCGTAGTCGTCCTCGACGATCCACGCGCGGTTCGCCTCGGCCCAGCGCAGCAGTTCGAACCGGCGCCGCAGGCTCATGGTCACGCCCAGCGGCAGCTGGTGCGACGGCGTCGCGAACGCGAGGCGCGCGTCCGGATAGTGCTTCATCGCGTAGGCCACGTCCATGCCTTCAACGTCGACGGGCACCGGGCAGACGCGCGCGCCGGCCACCGTGAACGGCGCCACCGCGCCCTGGTAGCCGGGCGATTCGATCCACATCGATTCGCCCGGCGCGAGCAGCAGCTGGGCCAGCAGGTACAGCGCCTGCTGCGACCCGGACGTGATCACGATCTGGTCCGGGCTGCACTGCACGCCGCGCGACGCCTTCAGGTAGGCGCACAGCAGCTCGCGCAGCGGCGCATGGCCGGCCGCGTCGGCGTAGCCGAGCGACGCGGTCGAATGGCGCCAGTGACGCGCTTCCAGCCGGCGCCAGACGTCGAACGGGAACAGGTCCAGGCCCGGCATGCTGGCGCGGAAGGCGCGCAGCGGCCCCGCGTGGTGCAACACGCGCGCCATGCCGCCCGCGATGAGTTCTCCGCGCGCCGACAGCGGACGCACCAGCGCCGGCGCGGCGCCGTCATTGCGCGCGCCGGCCGGCAGCGACGCGCTGACGAACGTGCCCTTCCCGACCGTGCCCTCCAGATAGCCCTCGGCCATCAGCTGCTCGTACGCGGCCAGCACGGTCTGGCGCGACACGCCCAGCAACCGGCACAGCGTACGCGTGGCCGGCAGGCGCACGCCGGCGCCGATGCGCCCGGTCAGGATCGCCTCCTTCAGGTGGACGTACAGCTGGCGGAACAACGGCGCGGCGGCGTCGCGCTCGAGCGTGGCGGCGGCGAGGATGTCGTGGACGAGCATGGGCGTCATCGTGATTGGTACGCCCATCTTCGCGAAAATTGGTCATTTGAGCAAGCCACCCGACGGCCTAAGATGGAAGCTCTTTCGCACACGGGGACACGATGAAACGATTCGAAGCCACCCTGGCCTGGCAGCGCGGCGACCAGGCTTTCACCGACCAGCGCTACAGCCGCGCGCACCGCTGGCGTTTCGACGGCGGCCTGGACGTGCCGGCGTCGTCGTCGCCGCTGTCGGTGCCCGTGCCGCTGTCCGACCCGGCCGCCGTCGATCCGGAAGAGGCCCTCGTCGCGGCCGCGGCCAGCTGCCACATGCTGTTCTTCCTGTCGCTGGCGGCCGCGCGCGGCTACGTCGTCGACCGCTACGACGACCATGCCGTCGGCCTGCTCGATGCCGGCGCGGACGGCCGCCCGGCCATCACGCGCATCGTGCTCAACCCGGCCATCGCGTTCGACGGCGCGCGCCGGCCCGACCATGCGGCGCTCGCCGAGCTGCACCACGAGGCGCATGCGCGCTGCTACATCGCCAATTCGCTCAAGGGAGAGATCGTCGTGGAAGGGTTCGAATGATGTACGTGCCGACGCATTTCACCGCGGACTCGCAGGCCGACATGCTGGCGCTGATCGCCGCGCATCCGCTGGGTGCGCTGGTGCGTGCCGGTGACGGCGGCCTGGAAGCGGACCACATTCCGTTCGAACTGGCGCCGCCGGCCGACGCCGCGCCGCACGGCGTGCTGCGCGCCCACGTGGCGCGCGCGAACCCGGTCTGGCAATCGGATGGATCGCCGGTGCTCGTGCTGTTCCAGGGCGCGTCGAGCTATGTGTCGCCGCTGCTGTACGACCTGGAGGCGGCGGAAGGACGCGCCGTGCCGACGTGGAACTACGCCGTCGTGCATGCGCACGGGCGGCTGCGCGCGATCGACGATCCCGCGTGGATTCTGGGACAGATGACCAGGATGACGGGGCGCCACGAGGATGCGCGCGCCGGCTGGAAAGTGGAGGATGCGCCGCGCGGGTACATCGAGAAGCTCGTGCGGGCGACGGTCGGCATCGAGATCGTCGTCGAACGGCTGGAAGCCAAATTCAAGATGAGCCAGAACCGCACGCCCGAGGAACGGGCGCGCGTGCTGGCGGCGATGCGGTAGCGCCAGCGCATGGTGGGTGATTGATGCCGGGGGCATCAATCACCCCACCCTACAACTCCCGTTACTTGCCGGACGTCGTGCCCGACTTCGCCATCTTCATCTGTTCGGCGGATTTCAGGTGCTGCGCGACCACCGGCTCGGTTTTTTCGACCAGTGCTTTCACTTCCGCATCCTTGGCTTTCTTCGCCGCCGCCATCAGCTTGGCGTGGACGGTCTTGTGATCCTGCACGCCGGCCTGCTTCATATAGGCCTTGTCGAAGGCGTCGCCGCTCATCTTTTCCAGCTTGGCGGCCATGGCCTTGTGCTTGGCGTCCGGCTCGGCCGGCAGGGTCACGCCGCGCGCCTGGGCCAGGGCCTTCACGTCGTTCAGGTTCGACGTGTGGTCGTCGATCATCTGCTGGGCGAAGGCCTTCACCTCGCTGTTCTGGCTCTTGCTCTGGGCCAGCTTGCCGCCTTCGACTTCGGACATGTCGGCTATCGCCATTTCCTTGAGGATTTTTTCGTCGCCGGCGTTCAG
Source organism: Massilia putida (assembly GCF_001941825.1). NCBI lineage: Bacteria > Pseudomonadati > Pseudomonadota > Betaproteobacteria > Burkholderiales > Oxalobacteraceae > Massilia > Massilia putida. The sequence goes on along the minus strand of NZ_CP019038.1, from coordinate 4,589,069 downwards.
CTTGGCGCCGGTGGGGGCACCCGCCGCCGACTGGCCGGCGCCGCTCGCGCCCATGCTCGTGCTGCTGGTGCTGCTCGTGCTTTTACCGGTCATGCCGGCCGCGCCTGCCGTGCTGGAGTTGCCCGTGGCCTGACCCGACATGCCGGATGCGCTGTGGCCGGCCATGCCCGAGGAACCCGTGCCGCCCGCCTGCTTGGCGCGGTTTTCCATGCCGGTGCTGTTGCTGTTGTCGATGGTGCCTTCGCGGGTGGTCTTGCCGGAGGTGTTCTGTTTGCCGGGGGTGCTGCTGGTGCCGGTCTGGCTGGGGGTCTGGCTGACCGTATTCTGCGCCTGCACGCCGGCGGCGCTGAACATGGCGGCCACCGTCGAGACGGCCAGCAGTGCCTTCAAGGTTTTATTTTTCTGCATTTTGCTCTCCTGAACTCTGTTATGAAGTTGGCGCCTGGCGGGGACAAGCCGTGCGCAAGCTCGTGTTCAAATGACAACGGCCGTAGCAAAGTGTATCGCTGTGTTTTCTTGAACAGCGCGCGTTAGCCAACAGGAAAGTTTTGTCGATATGCGAAAAATAAGCGACCGTCAGCGGAAGCTCAGCGCGCCCGTCAAGTCGCCCGGCGGGCGCGCGCCGCGCGCCGCGAACGCCGCGTTGCGCGCGGCCAGGCCTTCCAGCAGGGGCAGGCCGTGCAGGCGCGTAATGAAGCGCAGGATCGACGTCGTGTCGTAGAAATTGTGGTCGACCGCGCCCTTCTTCGCATACGGCGACACGACGATGGCCGGAATGCGCGAGCCGGGTCCCCAGCGGTCGCCCTGCGGCGGCGCAACGTGGTCCCACCAGCCGCCGTTCTCGTCGAAAGCGATCACGACGACCATGTCTTTCCACTGCGGCGATTTCTTGAGGTGCTCGATCACGTTGGCCACGTGGGCGTCGCCCGATTCGACATCCGAATAACCCGCATGCAGGTTCAAATTCCCCTGCGGCTTGTAGAACGTGACGGCCGGAAGCTTCCCTTTGACGGCGTCGGCGATGAATTTGTTCGAGATCGGACTGTCGCCCAGGCCGCCGTCGCGCAGGTGCGCGGCGCGCGCCGCGGTGCCCGGCCCGAACTGCTTGAAGTAATTGAAGGGCTGGTGGTGGAACTGGAAGTTCGGACGTTCGCCTTCGCCGCGGCCGTCCAGCGCCGCCTGCCACGCGCCCGCATACCACGCCCAGCTGACGCCTTGTTCGGACAACAGGTCGCCGATCGTCGCATACGTCTGCGGCGGCAGCACGGCCGGATCCTGCGGATCGGCCAGGTGCGCGTCGCCGTCGGGAGCCGGACGCACCCAGCTCGGCTGGTACGGCGGCGCCATCGTGTTGACCGCGTAGCCGTCCGGCGTGATGGTGCCGTTGTTGACGAACTTCGGCTTGCCGTCCAGCGCCGACTTGGGCGAATCGGGCGCGGTCGCGAGGCGATAACCCGTCGGACCGTCGTCCAGCACGGCGATCTTCTTTGCTGCCGGTGTGGATGCCGCATTGAAGAATTCCGGCACGCGGCCGCTGATCAGGAACTGGTGGTTCAGATAGGAGCCGCCGAACGCGCCCATGAAGAAGTTGTCGCACAGCGTGAACTCGCGCGCGATCTGCCACAGCCCCAGATTCTTCGACGTCTCGCCGTAATGCCCCATCGTCAGCGCGCCGTTGTCGCCCCAGGCCACGAAGCCGTCGTTCCTGCCGCCGTTGATCTGCATCTGGTTTTGGTAGAACAGGTGCCACAAGTCGCGCGTGATGATCCCTTCCGGCAGCGGCTTGCCCGCGGCATCCGTCAGCTTGAACGGCGCGTTCGGCAGGTGCTGGATGTCGTCTTCCTTGATCAGGTAATCCTTGCCGCCGATGTTCTGGCGCGCCGGCACCATGCCGCCCCAGATCTTCGGCAGTTCCGGCAGCACGCTGCCGTCGCGGTCCTTCTGCACGCCCTGCGCCGGCGGCAGCGGTTGCGCGAGTCCGGGGAAACCGGCGAACAGGTTGTTGAAGCTGCGGTTCTCCAGGTAGATCACGACGACGTTCTTGACGTGCGCCTTGAGCTTCGCGTCCAGCGAGCCGGCGACGGGTTTGACGTGCCTGGGCTTCGCCTCGCTGGCCGGCGCCACCGAGGCGGACAGGCCCACGGCCGCCGCGGCCTGGAAGATGCGGCGGCGCGCGGGGCTGGCGGGCAGGTCTTCCGGATGGCGGTCGTGATCGTCGTGGTCTTGCATGACCTTCTCCTGTGGCGGCAAAGAAATGATTATCTGTTCTTTTTGCCATCGGCAAAAGAAAAAGGCCCGTCAATACGGGCAAAAAGCGACAGCGATCGCTTACAACTCCTTAACGCCGATTTACCCCCGTTTAACGGCGCTTAACATCCCGGCGCGCCAGAATGCCAGGAACGAATCGACGAAAGGATCTCCATGAAACGCATCGCGCGCGCCGCCATCGGCGCCCTCGTCCTGGCCTGCGCGCCCATCGTCCACGCCGAGGACACGGCGGCGCCTGCCTTGACGCTGCCGCAGGCGCAGGTGGAGCGCCTGCTGGCGGCTTATGCGCTGATCAAGCAGAACTACGTCGGCGAGACGGACGACAAGGCGCTGTTCGACGGCGCCCTGTCCGGCATGCTGGCCGCGCTGGACGCGCACTCGCGCTACCTGGACAAGGACGCCATGCGCGACGTCGGACGCGAGAACAGCGGCGAGTACGTGGGCATCGGCATCGAGGTCGAAGGCAACCGCGACCGGCTGCGCGTCGTCGCCGCCACCGACGGTTCGCCGGCCGAACGCGCGGGCATCCGGCCGGGCGACGTGATCCTTTCCGTGGACGGCGCGCCCGTCGCCGGCCTGGCGGGCGACGATGTCGCGCGGCGCATGCACGGCGCGCCGGGAACCGTCGTCGCCATCGGCGTCGCGCGCGGCGGCAAGGTCGAGACGCTGCGCATCACGCGCGCGGACCTGCACGACGACACGGTGCACGTCAAGATGGCCGCGCCGGGCCTGGCCTGGATCCGCATCTCCGAATTCGGCGGCGCCACGGCGGGCGATCTGGCGGCGGCCCTGAAAAAACTGGACGGCAAGGACCCGCCGCGCGGCCTGATCCTGGACCTGCGCAACGATCCGGGCGGCCTGGTGGCGACGGGGGTCGCGGTCGCCGGCGCGTTCCTGCAGCCGGGCACCGTGCTGTTCTCGGCGCGCGGGCGCGAGCCGGGCGCCAACGCCACCGTCACCGTCGACGAGCGCTATTATCACGCACTTGGCCAGCCCGACGTCCTGGCCGGTCTGCCCGCCTGGACCCGCACCGTGCCGCTGACGGTGCTCGTGAACGGCGCGTCCGCCTCGGCCGCCGAACTGGTCACGGGCGCCCTGCAGGACCAGCACCGCGCCACCGTGATCGGCACGCGCACGTTCGGCAAGGGCTCGATCCAGTCCGTCATTTCGCTGGACGAGGACAGCGGCATCAAGTTCACCGTGGCGCGCTACTTCACGCCGAACGGCCACGAGATCCAGGCGCGCGGCGTCACGCCCGACATCGCCGTCACACCGGCCGTCGCGGCCGACGACGACCTGCTGCTGCGCGAAGCGGACCTTGCGAACCACTTGCCGCCGGCGCAACCGCTGGACACGACGGCGGCCGCGAAGCGCGAACCGCCGGAATCCACGCGCACGTTCGGCACGCGCGGCGACAAGGCCCTGCAGACCGCGGTGGCCGTCCTCACGCCGGAAGACAAGCGCACGCCGCTGCTTTCCGGCCTGCTGGGCAAATGGGGCGGCACGATAGTGGCCGCCGGCGCGCCGTAACGGCGCCGTCACATGGACGTCAAACCGGCGTCATATTCGGCCGTCAGAATACGCGTCGCTCCTAGGGAAAAGAGCACAAGGCGGCGCGGCCGCCCTACCGGCGCCGGCGGTCGGGAAACATACCGGCACCAAATTTATTCGTCGTTCCCGCGAAAGCGGGAATCCATGCCGAGGTTCCGGAGTCGGTACGTTGAAGGCGTCGCAGTGCTTCCAACGTAGCGGGTTCCGTGATTCAGTATGGGTTCCCGCCTGCGCGGGAACGACATTTGGTGTTTACGGACCGCCCACGATAGGAGATTGTTTTGGATCGGCACCTCAAGACCCTGCTCGACGAACTTGCCGCCTTCGGCGCCGCGCACGACGGCGATCCCGCCAACCACACTGGGCGCTTGCTCAACATCACGCCCGCCACGGGCGAATTCCTGGCCTTGCTGGCCAAGGCGACGGGGGCGCGCCGCATCCTGGAGATCGGCACGTCGAACGGCTATTCGACGCTGTGGCTGGCCGATGCCGTGGCGGACGTCGGCGGTGCCGTCACGACGATCGAACTGGCCCAGACCAAGATCGAGATGGCCCGCGCCAACTTCGCGCGGGCCGGCCTGGATACCCGCATCACCCTGCTCGAAGGCGATGCCGGCACGATGCTGGAGAGCCTGTTCGACGCCTCGTTCGACCTGATCTTCCTCGATGCGCAGCGCAGCGCCTATCCGGACTGGTGGCCCGACATCCGCCGCGTGCTGCGTCGGGGCGGCCTGCTCGTCGTCGACAACGCGACGTCGCATGCGGAAGAGATGGCCGGATTCACGGCCGCCGTGCGCGCCGACCGCGCCTTCACGGCGAGCCTGGTCCCGGTCGGGAAAGGCGAATTCCTGGCCGTGAAGGCCTGAGGCTCAAAAGCGCGCCCGGTTGCGCAGCCGTCCCTTCACGTGACGGCGCGCCCGCGGCATCGCATCGATTGCACGCTCGGCCAGCACGCCCTCGATGAAGCCGAGCAGCCCCGCCTCCTGCGGCACCCGGTCACGCAATTGCGCGACCAGTTCGCGCGCGACGAACGCGTCGTTGATCTCGCCCAGCTCGTCCTGCATGCCGGTCAGCAGATCGTGGCGCCTGGTCGCCTTGCGGTCGTGCGACAGCGCGACGAAGAACTCGCGCGCATAGCGCTCCTTCTTGGCCGCGATACGCACCTTGTGCAGGCATTCCGGCCGTTTCAGGTCGTAGCCGCGGGCGCGCTTGCGCACGCGCGCGGCCGCGTGCTGCACCAGCTGCGGCGCGGCCTTCGCGACCTTTTGCTCGAGCGGGTCGGACGGCAAGGTCGTCTGCTGCCAGCCCTTGCCCGCGATCCAGCCGCCCAGCGCCAGCATCAGCGTCGTGTAGCGCGGACTGCCGACCGCCGACCGCACGCGTGCGCGGTGGCGCTCCGCTTCCTCGCGCGCGGCCGCCTCCACGCGCGCCAGCGACGGTTTCTGCGCCTCCGACAACGGCAGGCCGGGCAGCACGGATTCGAGGAACACGTCCCAGTTGCGCGCGTCGCCCAGCTCGCCCGCGAGCCATTCGATGTCGGCCGCCAGCGGCTCGGGCAGCTGCACGAGGCTCTGCATCATCGCCTGGGCGGCGCGCAGGCGGCGCAGGCCGACGCGCATCTGGTGCAGGCTCTCGACGTCGCCCGCCAGCACGCCCCGCTCGTTGGCCTGCATCTGCTGCAGGCAGTTCTGCAGGATGGCGCCCAGGGCGTCGCCCAGCGTGGCCTTGCGCTTGACCGTCACGGGCGTAGCCTTGACGGCGTGTGGCTTGTCCTCGGTGGCCAGCGCATAACCACGCTCGGCCTTGCTGATGTTTTCGATGCGCACGGGCGTCGTCTCGTGCACCCGGCGCGCCAGTTCGTACAGGCAGGCCGGATCGCCGTCCTTGACTTCGAGTTCCAGTTCGCGCACCTGGGCCGTGCGCTCGCCGTGCTGCAATTCGCCGACGTCCAGCGCGCACTCGACGTGCGTGCCGTCCGGCAGCGCGAGCATCCACGACGTGCGCTTCGTGCGGTTGACGAAGACCGGTTCGTCGGCAAGCTGGCGGCTGTCCAGGCTGTGCGCGAGATCGGGCAACGCTTGGCGCAGCTGCTTGTCGAACAGATCGTGGTCGGGCGTCTCGGACGGGATCTCGGCTTCCAGCTCGGTGCGCCGGTGCAGGCCGGCCACGGCGCTGCCGCCGCCCTTCAATGTCTGCACGTGGCGCCCGTCGGCGCTGCGCACGCGCAGGGCGAAACCGTGCTTCCACAAATCGAAGCCGCCGGTGTCGAAATAGCGGTCGACGTGGTCCTGGTCCTGCGGTTTCGACACGGCGTGCTCGCGCAGCACGGCGGATTTCTTGATCTGGGCGGCGCCGGCCGCGTCCACCGTCAATTTGATTTCACACTCCATGATAACTCCTGTCACGACATCCTCCCACTGTAGCGCATCCCCGGCGGGACCGACACACGCGACCGGGGATCGTAATGATTCCTCGCGTCATCACTATCGTGTTTCGTATGGGACGTACTCGCGCCGCATCGAGGGCGTGCGCATGCACGGCTGACGCGGAGCAGGCCGGCGTCGATCGCGTGCCGCTACCGTACAGGGGCTGGGCCGGCATTCATGCGACCGGCATTTCCAGGAGACAACCATGGCAAGAGCCGGTGCCGACGCCATCCGCTACGTCAGCCACGCGCGCGAGCACGGCGGGGGACCTCACCTGCCCGGACGGCGCGCCATGGTCTACCAGGGGTTCGGCGCGTTGCGGCTCGCCGGCGACGGCCGCCTCGACGTGCAGGTGCGGCCCGCGACCGGTGGATGCCGGACCGGGCGGCCTCGTGGAACCGGCGGCCCTGCAGTTCGGCTACCTCGACCTGGGCAACGCAAGCCGCAGCGCGCTGGCCCCGGCCTACGTGGCGCGTCGTCCTGCGCCACAAGCGGTGCGCGAGGCCTGTGTGCCGGCCGTGCGCGCGACGCGCGGGCTTACCTCGACCTGCCGCTGTATGGCGGCGGGATCGTGGCCAGGCGCGGGCGGACGGAGATCGCGCTGCGAAGCGGTGATACGCTGACTGGTGTCCTTCAGGCGGCCTGCGCGGCCGGCCGTGCGTGCAGGTCCAGACGCCGCCCCGCCTTGACGATCTGGCTCGGCACCTCGTGGCCCACCAGGTCCTGGAGGCGGCGCGCGGCGTCCAGCAACACGGCCAGGTCGACGCCGGTGTCATAGCCCATCAACGCGAGCGCGTGGACGACTTCCTCCGTGCACACATTGCCGGTGGCGCCGGGCGCATACGGGCAGCCGCCGATGCCGCCGAGGGAAGCGTCGAAGCGGTCGGCACCCGCGTCGATGGCGGCCAGCACATTGGCCAGGCCCATGCCGCGCGTGTTATGGAAGTGCAGGGTCAACTCGATGCCGGGCCAGCGCGCGCGCACCTCCTCCGTGAGCGCGCGCACTTGCGTCGGGTAGGCCATGCCGGTGGTGTCGCACAGCGTGATGCCGTGCACGCCAAGTTCGTCGACGAAGCGCGCGCACCAGTCCAGCACGGCTTGCTGCGCCACGTCGCCTTCCATCGGACAGCCGAAGCTGCACGACAGCGACACGTTGACGGCGATGCCGTGGCGCCGCGCCAGCGCGGCGACTTCGGCCAGGCCGGCGAAGGATTGCTCGCGGGTCATGCGCAGGTTACTCAAGTTATGGCTTTCGCTGGCCGACATGACGAGGTTCATCTCGTCGACGCCGGCCGCGACGGCGCGCTCGGCGCCGCGCACGTTCGGCACGAGGGCGCTATACACGACGCCGGGCCGGCGCGCGATGCCGGCGAACACCTCGGCCGCATCGGCCAGCACGGGCACGGCCTTGGGCGACACGAAGGAACTGACTTCGATCTTCGCGAGACCGGCGCCCGACAGCACATCGGCCAGCGCGATCTTGTCGGCCGTCGGCACGAAGCGGCATTCGGCTTGCAGGCCGTCGCGCAAGCCGACTTCCTGGATGTGGATGCGGCGGCCGGCGCCGATGAAGGCGCTCATGCGACCACCTTGCGCGCGCGCAGCGCCGCGATCTGGTCTTCGGTGAGGCCGATTTCGCGCAGCACGGCGTCCGTATCCTCGCCCAGCCGCGGCGCCGCCGAACGCACGCTGCCCGGCGTACCCATCAGCTTCGGCACGATGCCCGGCACTTCCACCTCGTAGCCGTCTCTCGTCTGCTGGGTGAGAATCATGTCGCGCGCCCGGTAGTGCGGGTCTTCCGCGATATCCTTCGCCGTGTAGACCTTGCCGGCCGGGACGCGGGCGTCGCCCAGGATGGACAACACGTCCGCCACGGTGCGGCCGGCCGTCCAGGCGCCGATGGCGGCATCGATCTCGTCCACGCGGGCGACACGGCCCGCATTGTTCGCCAGATCGGGCGCCTCGCCCAGGTCGGACCGGCCGATCACCTGCATCAGGCGTTTGAAGATGCTGTCGCCGTTACCGGCCACCAGCACATAGCCGTCGACGCAGCGGTACGCATTCGAGGGCGCGATGCCCGGCAGCGCGCTGCCGGCGGCCTCGCGCACGGCGCCGAACGCGCTGTATTCGGGGATCAGGCTTTCCATCACGTTGAACACGGCTTCGTGCAGCGCGACGTCGATCACCTGGCCGCGTCCGCCATTGACCTTGCGGTGGTACAGCGCCGTCAACACGCCGATGGTGCCGTGCAGCGCGGCCAAGGTGTCGCCGATCGAGATGCCGCAGCGCACCGGCACGCGTCCCGGCTCGCCGGTCAGGTGGCGCAGGCCGCCCATCGCCTCGCCGATCGCACCGAAGCCCGGCAGGTCGCGGTACGGGCCCGTCTGGCCATAGCCCGAGATGCGCAGCATCACGAGGCCCGGGTTCAGCTCGGACAGCACCTCCCACCCCATGCCCCAGCCTTCCAGGGTGCCGGGGCGGAAATTTTCGACCAGCACGTCGGCCTCGGCGATCAGCTTGCGCGCGATGTCCTGCCCTTCCTCGCTGCGGAGGTCCAGGGCGAGCGAGCGCTTGTTGCGCGACTGGACCTGCCACCAGACCGAGGTGCCGTCCTTCATCATGCGCCAGTTGCGCAGCGGATCGCCGGCGCCCGGCGCCTCGATCTTGATCACGTCGGCGCCGAATTCGCCCAGCGTCTTGCCGGCGAACGGCCCGGCGATCAATTGTCCCATCTCGATCACGCGCACGCCCTGCAGGGCCGTGGCGGACATCGTGCTAGCAGCCGTCATGTTGTCCTCGTCAGTTTCCAGTTTGTTCGCGCTGGCGCAGCCGTTCGGGCAGGCCGAAGGCCAGCACCGCGGCGCAGATCACGCCGGACGCCGCGATCACGTACAGGGCGGGCGTGGTGCTGCCGATGACGTCCTTGATGCGTCCCACCATCACCGGGCTGACGATGCCGCCCAGCTGCCCCAGCGTATTGATCAGTGCGATGCCGCCCGCCGCGCCGGCCCCCGTCACCAGTTTCGGCGGCAGCGCCCAGAACGCGGGGATCGACGCTACCACACCCGCGCCCATCACGGCCAGTGCCGCGACCAGCAGGCCCGGACTGTGGTCGAACAGGCCCGCGCCGCAAAAGCCGGCCGCGCCCAGCAGCACGAGGCCGATCACGAATTTCCTGCGCTCGCCGCTGGCGTCCGACAGCCGGCCGACCAGCACCATCGCGATCGCGCCGCACAGGTAGGGAACGGCGGTGAGCAGGCCGATGGCGGTCGGATTCGTCGTGCCGGCGCTGCGGATCATGTGCGGCGCCCAGAAGTTCAGGCCGTAGGAACTCACCTGGATCAGGAAGTAGACCAGGCCCAGCGTAAAGAAACCCGGCGTCTTGAGGGCGTCCAGCAGCGAGTGGTTGCCGATCTGCCGGCTCTGCTCGGCGATGCGCGCCGACAGCAGCGATCGTTCCTGCGGGGCCAGCCAGGACGCGTCCTCGACCTTGTCCTTCAGCACGAGGAACACGACGGCGCCCAGCACGATGCACGGCAGGCCGCCCACGAGGAACAGCCAGTGCCAGCCGGACATGCCGAGCACGCCGTCCAGGTGGGCCAGCACCAATCCCGCGGCCGGTGCGCCGACGAGGCCGGAAAAGGCGGAGGCGAGGAACAGCATCGACGTGATGCGGCCGCGGTACGCGGTCGGGAACCACAGCGTCAGGAAGTACAGCACGCCGGGTGCGAAGCCGGCTTCCATGGCGCCGATCAGGAAGCGCAGCACATAGAACTGCCACTCGTTCTGCACCAGCGCCATCAGCGCGGTGGCGACGCCCCACGAGACCATGATGCGCGCGATCCAGCGCCGCGCGCCGACCTTGTACAGCATCATGTTGCTGGGGACTTCGAACAGGACGTAGCCGACCGAGAACAGCCCGGCACCGAGGCCGTACGCGGTGTCGGACAGCGACAAGCTGCTTTGCAAAGCGAACTTGGCGAAGCTGATGTTGATGCGGTCGAAAAAGGCGAACAGGTAGCAGATCATGATGAGGGGCATGATGCGCCATGCCACCTTCGCCACGATCCGCGCCATGTCCGGGACGGCGATGTCGGCCGCGCCGGTCGAGGCGGAAAGGATCTTGCTCATGTGTTGTCTCCGGATTGGTAAGTCGTCGAATGACCCGCACGCTCTTGACGGCGTGATGATGGATGCGATTCTGGCAGTACTCCCGTGAGTGCGGAATGATCAAGGTGTGAACCCCGCTTTCGCGTTTCGCGAAAGCTCGCCCGGTTCTAGGCGCCGCCGGCGAGGTGGTCCACGAGCAGGCGCGCGTGGCGCGGCAGGGTCTCCAGGTCGCGCACGCCGATCAGGAGCTGGCGCCGCGCCCACGCATCGGTGAGCGGAATCTGGCGCAGGTTCAGCGAGCGCACGAGCGCGCGCACGGCGTCGGCCGGCAGCACCGCGACGCCCAGGCCGGCCGCCACCATCTGGCACATCGCGTCGAAGCTGCGCACCTGGATGCGCACGCGCAGGCGCCGTCCCATCGCTTCCGTCTCGGCCTGCAGCCGCTGCGCCAGCGAGGTGCCCTGCGACAGGCTGACGACATCGTAGTCGGTCGCCTCCTCGAACCGCAGGCTGCGGCGCTTGGCGAGCGGATGGCCGGCCGGGACCACCAGCACGAGGCGGTCTTCGCGGTAGGACATCAGGTGCAGGCCGAGGGCCGGGGTGCGGTCGGCGAAGATGCCGATGTCGGCGCGGCCTTCCAGCACGCCCAGCACGATCTCGCCGCTGTTGAGTTCCGCGAGCTCGATCCGGATCGCCGGATTGGCCTTGGCGAAGGCCGCGATGTCGGCCGGCAGGAACTGGGTGATGGCGGAGGTGTTGGCCCACAGGCGCGCCACGCCGACGATGCCGCTGGCGTGGTCGTGCAGTTCGGCGGCCAGCAGGTTGACGTCGCCGAGGATGCGCTGCGCATGCCGGGCCAGCGCGAGGCCGGCCGCGGTGGGCGTGATGCCGCGCGAGTGGCGTTCGAACAGCGCGGCGCCGACGGCGGCCTCCAGGTCGGAAATGCGCTTGCTCGCCGCCCCGACGGCCAGGTTGGCGAGCAGCGCGCCCTTGCTGATGCTGCCGGAGCGCACCACCTGGCTGAACAGGGAAAGCGAGACGAGGTCGAGACGATGCAGGTTCATGGCTGACTATTGTCGCATGTGCCGTCAAGCGCTACCGACTTGCGCATTCTCGGGGCGGCGTGCTCACGTCCGGGTGCAGATTTCGTGAGGACCTGGTTCAAGTCGGTGCATGGATGGCGGAAAAGCCCGATCCGGGTTGGCATGGAACCTGCAACGTGTATCCCGTCAGCCGCCCCGCAGGCGGTCGAACCGAATGGAGCTCATCATGCTGTACGCCGAAATTCCCGCTACCCGCCCTGCTGCCCCCGAGACCAAACTGTCCGGCGATGTGTTCGGTGTCTTGATCAACCTGTCCGGCCGGCGGCGCTTCACGTCCCAGCGGGCGGTACTGTATGCGGTGCTGGCGTCGCTCGGCCATGAAGGCGCGGACCAGACCGCCCGCGAGGTGCTGGCCGCGTTCACCGATGCGCACATCACGTTGGTCGAGGGCAAGAAAGGATTGCCGGGCATCTTCTGCCGGCAATTGCACGATGCCTATTTCGGGACGTTGCAGGGCGACCGGATCATCCGGGAGTTCATCGCGCTGGCCGGAACGACGCTGGACGCCATCGGCGCGGCATCGCCCCGCGTGCCGGCCCTGCTCGACGACCTGGTGCGCAGCGCGACGCCGCTGCTCGGTGTGCTCAACACCTTGACGCTGGTCTATGAAGAACAGTCCAAGCGTCATGCCCAGCAGCAGCGCAAACAGATGCAGGACATGATGGCCGACATCAAGACCATCGCGCGCCAGGCCCGCATGATCGCGTTCAACGCGCAGATCGTGGCCGCGCGCGCCGGCCCGGTCGGCAACGAGTTCGCCGTCGTGGCGAGCACGATGACCAACGTCACCGGCGAGATCGACGACCTGGTGCAGTCCGCGATGGCGGGCTCGCTGGCGTACTGATCCGGGCGCGCGTTCTTAGGAGCCACCGGCACAAGTCACGATGATGGTCAAGCGCGGCCGTGAATCGCTCACACGGCAAACCTGCGCTGGGTGCAGCGTAACCGCGGCCCCAGCCGTGCGACCTGCCTGGATATGTGAACAGGTCGCGCGTCCCTTTCATGGAATGTGCGCCGGAACCAGCTAGAACTGGTGCCGCAAGCCGAGCATCACCCCCTTGCGAGCCGCATGGCCGATGCCGATGACCGGTCCCGAGCCCCAGTATTCGGTCTCGCGGCCCACCGCGCCGTCGTGCGCATCGTTCACATCCGCTTCCAGGAACAGGCTGGTGCGCTTGGACAGCGCATAGTCCGCCACGGCAGCGAACACATTGGTATGGCCGCTGCCGAGCGGTAGCGGCGTCGCCTCGAACTGGGTCGTCACGCCGCCGTTCTGGACGTAGCGGTAAAAGGCGCCCGACAGATGCAGGGCCGGCGTGAGCTGGTAGCCCAGACCGATGAAGGAGATGGCGAAGCGCGCGTGGCCGGCGCTTTCGTGGCGCCCCATCCGGCCGAGATAAGTGGTCGCCTTGCCGGCGGCGTAGGATGCGCCCAGGGTGTAGTTGCTCACGGTGTTGCCGTCGCTCGACGCCGCGCGGCGCTCGTCGTAGGCGGCGCCCAGTCCCAGGCCCTCCTTCGAATACATGATGCCGCCGCCGAAGGTCGAGCCGCGCGTACCGCCGCCCGTCTGCTCGCCCGCCCCGTAATCGAGCTGGAGGCTGACCGGGCCGATGGTGCGCTTGTAGATGACGCTGTTGTTGATGCGGTAGCCCTGCATGAAGATGTCGCCGCCCGTGTAGTACGGATCGGACCAGTAGTTGCCCCAGCTCTGGTCCAGTGGATTGAAGGACCAGCCGACGTTGTTCACGGCGTTGTACTGGCGGCCGACAGTCAGGCTGCCCCAGGAACCGCTCAAGCCCACGAAGGCCTGCCTGCCGAACAGGATGCCGTACTCGGGCTGGCCGGTATCGGTGCCGAAACCGCTCTCGAGCTGGAAGATGGCCTTGTTGCCGCCGCCGAGATCCTCGGTTCCGGAGATGCCCAGGCGGCTGCCGCCGATCCCGCTGGCCACCACTTCGGTTTTATTATGTTCCCTGCCGTCGATATTCGAGGTGTATCTCAGCGCCGAACTGATCACGCCGTACACCGTCACCCCCGATTCGGCGGCTGCCGTCAGCGGCGTCAGCATGCCTGCGGTCAGCCAGAAAACGGCCGCCCTCTTCCACGAACCCGCGTCTTTCATCATTGTCTCCTCCATGGCGTTCTATCGCTCTCTTGGAATTACAGATCCAGCACCAGCTTGCCGTTCCGGGCGCGCGACACGCAGATCATCATGGTCCGCTGGGCGTCCTTTTCGGCATTGCTGAGGTATTGGTCGAGGTGTTCGGCTTCGCCTTCGAGGATGCGGGTCTCGCAGGTCCCGCACACGCCTTCGCGACACAGGCATTCGACCTGCACGGCGTTGTCCCTTTCGATCGCCGCCAGGATCGATTCCCCGGCGCCGACTTCGACGGTCTTGCCGGACTTCGCCAGCACCACCGTGAAAGCGCCATCGTTCGCGGACACGGAGGCGGCAAACTGCTCCCAGTGCACGCGCCCGGGATCGACGCCGGCCGCCTGCGCCGCATTGCGCACCGCCTCGATCAAGCCCGCCGGGCCGCAGACGTAGATGTGCGCGCCTTCAACCAGGCCGCCGAACAGGCCGCCCAGGTCCAACTGCTGCCCGAGGCTGTCGACATAGAACCGGACCTTGCCCGCCGACTGTCCGGCCAGCGCCTCCAGCTCCTGGCTGAAGGCGCCGTGCTCGGGCCCGCGGAAGGCGTAGTGCAGCTCGTGGGAGGCGCCGCGCCGGCGCAGCTCGTGCATCTGCGACATGAAGGGCGTGATCCCGATGCCGCCCGCGATCAGCACGTGATGCCGCGCGTCCTCCGACAGCGCGAACAGATTGTTCGGCGTGGTGATGTCGAGCAGATCGCCCTCCTTCACCCGGTCGTGGAGGAAGGCCGAGCCGCCTTTCGACGGGGTCTCGCGGCGCACCCCGATCTGGTAGGCGCCCAAGGCTTCCGGTGAACTCATCAGCGAATAGGCATTGCTGTAGCGCCGTGCGCCGTCACGCATCTGCACGATGACGTGGCTGCCGCCGGTAAAGGGAGGCAGCGTGCCGCCGTCGGCGGCTTCGAGGGTGAAACGCTTGATCAGCGGGGTGACGGTCTCGATGCGCGCCACCCTGACCGGGATGGTCCGATATGAATTTTCCATTGCTGCGATCTCTTCGATCCTCGCTGGCCTACACGGCCATGCAGAGGTATTTCATTTCCATGTAGTCCTCGATGCCGTAGCGCGAGCCTTCGCGCCCGAGCCCCGACTGCTTCACGCCGCCGAAGGGCGCGACTTCGTTCGAGATCAGGCCGGTGTTGATGCCGACCATGCCGTACTCGAGCTGCTCCGCCACGCGCCAGGCGCGGCCGATGTCCCGGCTGTAGAAGTAGGCCGCGAGCCCGTAGATGGTGTCGTTCGCCATGCGCACGACCTCGTCCTCGGCATGGAAGCGCACGATCGGCGCCACGGGTCCGAACACTTCCTCGTCGAGGATGCGCATGCCCGGCGCGACCTCCGTCAGCACCGTCGGCGCATAGAAGCCGGGGCCGGCGGCATGCTTGGCGCCGCCGACCGCCACCCGCGCGCCCTTGCCGACCGCATCGGCCACCAGCTCGGCCACCTTGTCGATGGCCTTGCCGCTGATGAGCGGTCCGATCTCGGATGCGGCGTCGAAGCCGCGCCCGACGCGCAGCTGCGCGACCCTGGCCGAGAACCGCTCGACGAAGCGCTCGTAGACGGCGTCGTGCACGTAGAGGCGGTTGACGCAGACGCAGGTCTGGCCGGCGTTGCGGTACTTGGCCTGCAGTGCGCCGTCGACGGCGGCGTCGATGTCGGCATCCTCGAACACGATGAAGGGCGCATTGCCGCCCAGTTCGAGCGAGACCTTCTTGACGGTGCCGGCGCACTGCTGCATCAGCAGGCGCCCGACCGGCGTGGAGCCGGTGAACGACAGCTTGCGCACCAGCGGATGGCCGGTGAGCTGGCTGCCGATGGCGACGGCATCGCCGGTGACGACGTTCAGCACGCCGGCGGGAATGCCGGCCCGCAGCGCGAGATCGGCCAGCGCCAGCGCGCTGAACGGCGTCTCGTTGGCGGGCTTGACGACCATGGTGCAACCGGCGGCCAGGGCCGGTCCGGCCTTGCGGGCGATCATCGCGGCCGGGAAGTTCCACGGCGTGATGGCGGCGCAGACGCCGACCGGTTCGCGCACGACCACCAGGCGCTTGTCGGCGCCCGGCGACGGGATCACGTCGCCGTACACCCGCTTGCCTTCCTCGGCAAACCATTCGATGAAGGAGGCGGCGTAGCGGATCTCGCCGCGCGCCTCGTGCAGCGGTTTGCCCTGCTCCCAGGTCATGATGGCGGCCAGGTCGTCTTCATGCCGCAGGACCAGCTCGTACCATGCGCGCAGCAGCGCCGCACGTTCCTTCGCGGTGCGGGCGCGCCATGCCGGCAGGGCGGCGTGGGCGGCTTCGATCGCCGCCACCGTCTCGGCCTCGCCCATGCAGGGCACGCTGCCGATGCGCCCGGCGCCGGCGGGATCGAACACCTGCACGGTGGCGCCATTTGCCGCATCGCGCCATTCCCCGCCGATGCAGGCCTGCTGGCGGAACAGGGTCTCGTCGTTCAGGCGCGGGGCGCCTTCCAGGTGGCCGCGCTCACTCATCGCCGTACTCGTTCGCCATCTTGCGGTGGAAGTGGACGATGCCGTGCTCGCTGATGCCGCTGCGTTGGCGGTCCACCATGATGCGGCCCTGGCCGCGGTAGCCGCGCGACTTCAGGCCGCGCTGCACGCTTTCGACCAGATTCAGGTCTTCCGGGCGGAACACGGTGCGGTACCACTCGACCAGCTTGGTCTGCTCCTCGGTCAGTTCCTTGTTGAGGAAGTAGATGTCGTAGTGCTGCAGCGTGACCTCGGCGCTGACCGGCAATTCATAGATCACGGTCATGAAGTCGGCGCCCGGCGGCACGTTGAACATGGTGCAGGGCCAGGCCCAGAAACCGCTGAAGCTCGGATCCTTGATCGAGGGGTCGAGCTTGAACGATTTTTCCGAGGACTTGGCCAGGCCGAACTGCAGGGTCCAGTTGCCGTGCAGGGTGTGAACGTATTTGTCGACCTGCACGGAATCGGAAAAGCCGGGGTGGGCCGGTCCGCAGTGATAGCACTCCATGTAGTTGTCGACGATGCTCTTCCAGTTGGCGGCCGTCTCGGTGACGAAGCGGGCGCCGAGATGCAGCTGGTCGATCACCGGACAGGCCGCGCGCAGACGGCTTTCCAGGCCGGGCAGCTGCTCTTCCACGGTGCCGGCCTCGGGGTCCATGTTGATGAAGATGAAGCCCGCGTACTCCTCCACCTTGAGCGGGACCAGGCTGGACTTGTCCTTGTCGAAATTCGGCACGTTGTCGCAATTGCGCGCATGGGCCAGCTCGCCGTCCAGCTTGAAGGTCCAGGCGTGGTAGGGACAGGTGATCACGTTGCGCGCGCGGCCGCTGCCGGTCAGCAGCTGGTGGCCGCGGTGCGGGCACACGTTGTAGAAGGCGCGCAGCACGCCGTCGCGGTCGCGCAGCACCACGATGCTTTCGCCGATCACCTCGCGGGTGACGTAGTCGTTCGTCTCCGCCAGCTCGCTGCGGTGGGCCACGCAGATCCAGCTGTGGGCGAAGATCTTTTCCTTCTCGTACTCGAAGATGGCGGGGTCGGTGTAGTAGGACGCCGGCAGCGTCCAGGCGTTTTCGGTATCGGCGCAGAAGTCGGCCGGCAGCTTGGCGATATGATTCATTGTATCCTCACGTTTAACAGATAACCATTGGTTAACACAACGGTAAAAAAATATAAAGAGTATGTGGCTCGGCGAACGCAGGGCGGGGATGCCGTGGTCTTACTCCGCGATGGCGGCCCGCTTGCTGCCGGCGTCCCGGTCCCGCGGCGCACGCATCGCATGCGGCGGCGGCATCGTGGACGACTCGATCAGGTGGGCCGGCGTGTTGCCGTAATCCTGGATCAGCCAGCGGAACAGGCCGAACAGCTTCACGGCGAGGATGGCCAGGAAGGGAATCGCGGTCAGCACCACGGCGGTCTTCATGGTTTCCAGCGACGCCTTGGTGAACAGCATGGCCAGCGGCACCAGGGTCAGCATCACGCACCAGAACACGCGGCTGGTCGGGCTCGGGTCCTCGCCTTCGCGCAGGTTGCGGGTGGTGGTGGCGGCCACGGCATAGGCGACGGCATCCACGTGGGCGGCGAGGAAGACCACCATGATGGCCAGATAGACGCCCAGGAAGAATTTACCGGCCGGCATGGCGTTCAGCAGGATCTGGACCGCCTCTTCGCCGCCGTGCTCCTTCAGGATGCGCGGCACGTCGATGGCGCCCGACAGGAACTGGTGCATGCTGTAGCTTTCGAGCGCGCCGAAGAAGAACCAGCATCCGACGCTGCCGCCCAGCAGGAGCGCCATGATCACTTCCTTGATCTTGCGGCCCTTCGATACGCGGGCGACGAACATCGCGACACCCGGCGAGTACGACACCCACCAGAGCCAGTAGAACACCGTCCAGTTGCGGCTGAAGGAACCATCCCCGGTCGGGTCGGTGAAGAGGCTCATATGCACATAGTCCTGCAGCATGCGGCCGAGGCCATTCACGATATTACTGCCGGTGAACTGGGTCGGACCGATCACGAACACCACCGCGGCCAGCAGCAGCGCGCCCCAGCACACCATATGGCTCAGGCGCTGCATGCCGCCGTCGATGCCGACGTAGGCGCTCAGCGAGAACAGGATCGACACGCCGATGATGATGACGAGCTGGGTGGTGAAGGTATCGGGCACGCCGGTCAGGCTGGCCAGGCCGCGCGTGAGGGTCGAGGCGGTCAGCGCGATCGAGACGGTCAGCGCGCCGAACATCGTCAGCAGGAAGATCAGGTCGACCACCCGCCCGACCGGGCCGGCAGCGCGGAAGCCCGTGATGGCCTCGACGATGGAGGCCAGGTTCAGGCCCTTGTTCTTCCTCACGTGGAAGTGGTAGGCCATGGCCAGGGACGGCAGCGCATAGATCGCCCACGCGCTCAGGCCCCAGTGGAAGAAGGAGTAGCTGATGCTGTACTCCAGCGCGTCGCGGCTGCCGCTGACGACGTTCAGGCCCGGCGTCTGGTAATAGTAGACCCACTCCATCACGCCCCAGTACATGGTGGAAGAACCCATGCCGGCGCAGATGAACATGAAGATCCAGGAGAGGGTCGAATATTCCGGCTTGTCTTCGCCCAGCCTCACGTTGCCGTACGTGCTGAAAGCGAGGGCCAGGCACGCCAGGACGCAGCCGAAGGCGAGTACCTGGACCAACGCCCCGAAGGCACGCGTCGACCATTCGAAGAGGTGGGAAGCGGTGGCAGCTGCCTCGGCAGGCCATTCCGCCAGGGCGACGACGGTTACCAGCACGGCCGCGATGGTGCAGCCGGTCAGGAACCCGTCGCTGCGTAGCGAGGTATTTCTCATACAGTCTCCTCCTGTGAACTTTCACATGGATTATTTATTTGTGCCGCAGTCTGGTCCAGTACTGGCGCCCATCTGCGGAGTTCTGTAAACTCATGGTTTACGGTAAAACTACGGTTTACGAATTCATTCTAGGGAATTTGCGCGCCGCGTACAAGCAGAATTTGCGGGTTTTTTACGCACGGGGTCGCTGAGCTATACTTTCGAGCGGCACCGTGCCATACCGCCAACCTTGGATCGATTTATGACAGAAAACAGTTTTGCGTTCCGCCTCAAGGAGCTGCTCGAACACAAGAACCTGACCTTGCAGGCGGTCGCGACTGTGTTGGGCGTATCCCGGCCGGCGGTGCACAAGTGGACCAAGGGCGGCGAGATCGATTACGAGAAGCTGCGCAAGCTGGCGGCCTTCCTGGGCGTGAACTGGGTCTGGCTGCGCTACGGCGAACAGGCGCAGCACGAAATGGAAAGCGCGACGAGCGTCGACCTGCCGATGACCGACGTGCGGCGCCGCTACACGGCCGAGGTGGTGGCGAATGAAGCACGCATGAAGCTGGCCCAGGAAGGCGCCCGCATCGTGACCTGGGAATGGGATCTCATCACCGACGACGTCAAGTACTCGTCGAACGTGGAATCCGTCTACGGCTGGCAGGTCGAGAGCAACGAAGCCTTCTATACGCACGTGCACCCGGACGACATCCCGATGATGCAGCGGATCTACGAAGAGTCGATCCGTCTCGGCACCCCGCACGAATTCGATTTCCGCCTGATCCAGCCCGACGGCACGGTCCGCTGGATCAGCTCCCGCGCCACGCCGGTGCGCGAGTTCGACGGACGCGTCATCAAGTTCGTCGGCATCAGCATGGAGAACACCGCGCAAAAGCTGGTCGAGCAGGCCTTGCGCGACGAACGGGCGCGCTGCCGCGCGGTGCTCGATCTGGGGTCCGATGGCATGGCCCTGCTGGATGCCGACTTGCGCTGCGAGTCCGTCAACGACGCGCTGGCGGCCTGGCTCGGCTACCCGAAGGCGGAGTTGGAAGGCGAGGCCTTGCTGAAGCGGTTCGCCGACGGCGGTGCCCGCCTGCGCCGGAGTGCGCGCGCCAAATCGCCCTCCCCCTTCGAGACCGCCCTGCAGGACAGCCGCGGCGAAGCGCTGCCGGCGCAAGTCCGCATGACGGCCGGAAGGCGCGACGATGGCGCGCTAGCCTGGGTCGTCGTCGCGATCCAGCCCCGATAGACCCAGGATGCGTTGAGCCACTCTTCGAGGAAGGCGACGCAAACGCGCACATTGCCATCGTTCCCGAGCGCGCTCTGGAAGCCTTCGGCGCTCAGTTGATCGGCCAGTCCAGCAATTCGACCTGCACTTCCAGAACCGGTGGGCCACGGTGCCGAGGTCCGGCTGGCACTGAGCTCTGGGCGCATGGGACGTGGAAGCATCCGAAGGATTATTTACGCTTCGTGTCTTTTCGGTTCACGGATCCCTTGATTACATGTTGGATCGTATTCGATATGCTTGTCGACAACGTCAACCCTGTTCAAGGAATCACCCCATGAAGAAGCAGAAGATTGCAGTCATCGCCGGCGACGGCATCGGCAACGAAGTGATGCCGGAAGGCCTGCGCGTGCTGGAGGCCGCCGCCAGCCGTTTCGGGCTCGACCTCGAATTCACGACCATGGCCTGGGCCAATTGCGATTACTACCTCGAGCACGGCCAGATGATGCCGGACGACTGGCGCACACAGCTCGAAGGCTTCGACGCCATCTATTTCGGCGCCGCCGGCATGCCCAACCTGGTTCCCGACCATATCTCCCTGTGGGGTTCGCTGCTGAAGTTCCGCCGCGAGTTCGACCAGTACGTCAACCTGCGCCCGGTGCGTCTGATGCCCGGCGTGCCGAGCCCGCTGGCCAACCGCAAGCCCGGCGACATCGACTTTTATGTGGTGCGCGAAAACACGGAGGGAGAATATTCTTCCGTGGGCGGCAAGATGTTCGAAGGCACTGACCGCGAATTCGTGGTGCAGGACGCCGTGTTCACCCGCAAGGGCACGGACCGCATCTTGAAATACGCCTTCGACCTGGCCCAGAGCCGTCCGAAAAAACACCTGACCTCCGCCACCAAGTCGAACGGCATCTCGATCAGCATGCCCTACTGGGACCAGCGGGTCGAAGCGATGGGAGAGTCCTATCCGGACGTGAAGTGGGACAAGTACCACATCGACATCCTGTGCGCCCGCTTCGTGCTGTCGCCGGAACGTTTCGACGTCGTGGTCGCCTCCAACCTGTTCGGCGACATCCTGTCGGACCTGGGCCCGGCCTGCACCGGCACCATCGGCATCGCACCGTCGGCCAACCTGAACCCGGAACGCACCTTCCCGTCACTGTTCGAGCCCGTGCACGGTTCCGCGCCCGACATCTACGGCAAGAACATCGCCAATCCGATCGGCATGATCTGGTCCGGCGCGATGATGCTGGAATTCCTCGGCAACGGCGACGAGCGTTACCAGGCTGCGAACGAGGCCATCATGAAGGCGATCGAGCTGGTGCTGGCGCAGGGGCCGAAGACGCCGGACCTGGGCGGTACGGCGAATACGACGGAGGTCGGCAAGGCGATTGCCGCGGCGGTGTGATTCGGCCGGCCTCCGGACCGGTATCGCTGGGTGGTCGAGCGACACCACGCCCGGTTCGCCGGCTTCGGCAAGTTGCGCATCCGTTTCGAGCGCAGACTAGACATCCATGTCGCGCTCCTTTCGCTGGCGCCGCCGTCATCTGCTCAGGCTGTGTCGATGGCTTGTGGTAGCGGCTCTTAGTCGAACTTGCTGAAGTCCGGCTTGCGCTTCTCGAAGAATGCCGTGAAGGCTTCCTTCGCCTCGGCGCCGGTCAGCATCGCGCTGAAGCGTTCGTTCTCGGCCATGATGGTCTCCTTCACCAGCGCCGCGCGCGGGCGCTTCATGAGCGCCTTGGTCGTCCGGATCGATGCAGCCGGCAGTTTCACGAGCTTGGCGGCCTGCCCCTGCGCGAACCCGAGCAACTCGGCGGCCGGCAGCACCTTGGCCACGATGCCCATCTCGAACGCTTCCTGTGCGCCGAACGCCTCGCCCAGCATCAGCTTTTCCGCCGCGCGCGTGTAGCCGGCCGCTTGCGCGACGAGCAGCGACGAGGCGAATTCCGGGCACAGGCCCAGCTGGCTGAACGGCATCGAGAATTTAGCGTTGTCGGCCGCGTACACGAGGTCGCAGTGCATGAGCAAGGTCGTGCCGATGCCGACGGCGGCGCCGGCGACCGCCGCGACCACCGGCTTGGTGCAGCCTTCCAGTGCCTGCATGAACTGGAAGACGGGACGCGATTCCAGCATCGAGCCCGGACCGACGTTGTGCAGGAAGTCTTCCAGGTCGTTACCGGCCGTGAAAATCTCGGGCTTGCCCGTGATGAGGATGGCGCGGACGTGCGGGTCGGTGTCGGCCGCGCGCAGCGCCTCGGCCAGCATGGAGTACATGGCGCCCGTGATCGCGTTCTTGCGTTCGGGGCGGTTGAATTCGAGGGTGAGGATGCCGTCGGCGGTGGTGGTCAGGATGTCCATTCGATGTCTCGCTTATTCATATAAAAAAGGGCGGGAACGGTTGTGCCGTACCCACCCTCCCGTCTACGTCGTGTGGATTACACGCGTTCGATGATGCCCGCCGCGCCCATGCCGGCGCCGACGCACATGGTGACCATGCCGTACTTCAGGTTGTTGCGGCGCAGGGCGTGGACGACGGTCGCGGCGCGGATCGCACCGGTCGCGCCCAGCGGGTGGCCCAGGGCGATCGCGCCGCCCAGCGGGTTCACTTTGCTGGTGTCCAGGCCCAGGTCGCGGATGACGGCCAATGCCTGTGCCGCGAAGGCTTCGTTCAGTTCGATCCAGTCCAGCTGGTCCTGCGTGATGCCGGCGGCGGCCAGCGCCGCGGGAATCGCGACCTTCGGACCGATGCCCATGATCTCCGGCGGCACGCCGCGCACGGCGAACGAGGAGAACTTGGCCAGCGGGGTCAGGTTGTGTTCGCGCAGGATCTTCTCGCTGACGACGATCAGCGCGCCGGCGCCGTCCGACATCTGCGACGACGTCGCCGCCGTCACGCTGCCCTTGGCGGCGAAGACGGGCTTGAGCTTCGCCATGCCTTCCATGCTGGCGTCGGCGCGCGGGCCTTCGTCCAGGTCGACGGTGCGGCGCTTGACCTTGATCTCGCCGCTCGCCAGGTCCGGCGTGCGGGTGACGATTTCGACCGGGGTGATCTCGTCCTTGAACAGGCCGGCCTGCTGGGCGGCGATGGCCTTGCGGTGCGATTCCAGGCCGAACGCATCCTGGTCTTCGCGGCTCACCTTCCACTGGGCCGCGACCTTCTCGGCCGTCAGGCCCATGCCGTAGGCCAGGCCCACGTTCTCGTCCTTGAACGTCTCCATGTTGATCGACGGGTGGTGGCCCATCATCGGCACCATCGACATCGACTCGACGCCGCCGGCGATCATCACGTCGGCCTCGCCGACGCGGATGCGGTCCGCGGCCATGGCCAGGGCGGTGATGCCCGAGGCGCAGTAGCGGTTGACGGTCACGCCGCCGACGGTGTTCGGCAGGCCGGCCAGCACGACGGCGTTACGGGCCACGTTGAAGCCCTGCTCCGCTTCCGGGAACGAGCAGCCGACGATCGCGTCGACGATCAGCGCCGGGTCGAGGTTCGGCACGGCGGCCATCGCGCCGCGGATCGCGTGCACCAGCAGATCGTCCGGACGGGTCTTGTTGAAGAAGCCGCGCGGCGCCTTGCCGATGGGGGTGCGGGTCGCTGCGACGATGTATGCGTCTTGAAGTTGTTTGCTCATGTCAGTAGTCCTTGTTGTCCGCGCCGCGATCAGTTACGCACTGGTTTACCGGTCTGCATCATGCCCATGATGCGTTCCTGCGTTTTCGGATTGTTCAGCAGGGAGACGAATGCTTTACGCTCCATGTCGAGCAGCCACTGCTCGGACACGACGCTGCCCTGGTCGATGTCGCCGCCGGAGACGATCTCCGCGATCATGTCGCCCAGCTGGTAGTCGTACGCCGAGATGAAGCCGCCGTCGCGCATGTTGACCAGCTGGCCGCGGATCGTGCCCCAGCCGTAGCGGCCGGTCACGGTCACGGGCCTTGCCAGAGGCGCGCGGTAGCCGGCGTCGAACATCGAGCGCGCGGTGACCTTCGCCACGTGCAGCAGTTCGTACGGGTTGAAGACGATGATGTCGTCGTCCTTCAGGTAGCCCATCGCCTTCGCTTCCAGGGCCGACTTCGATACCTGCGCGGTGGCCGCGTTGGTGAAGCCCGTCTTCAGGAATTGCAGGATGTCGTTGCCCTTCGAATCATTGGCAGCACGCACGGCCGCTTCCTTCAGGCCGCCGCCGGCCGGCACCAGGCCGACGCCGACTTCCACGAGGCCGATGTACGACTCGATAGCCGCGACGCGCTTGGATGCGTGCAGCGCCATCTCGCAACCGCCGCCCAGCGCCAGGCCCGCCACCGCGGCCACGACCGGGATGTTCGAGTATTTCATCGCCATGAACGTGTCCTGCAGTTCCTTGACGATCGGGTCCATCGCTTTCGCGCCACCCGCCATGAAGGCCGGCAGGGCCGATTGCAGGTCGGCGCCGGCCGAGAACGCGCCGCCGTCCGCCGCATCGGTATTCCAGATGACGATGCCCTTGAAGCCCTTCTCGGCTTCCGCCAGCGCGCGCTGGATGCCCTTGATCACGCCGTCGCCGATCACGTGCATCTTCGTCTTCAGCGAGATGACCAGCACCTCGTCGCCCGAGTGCCACAGGCGCACGGAATCGTCTTCGAACACGGTGGTGCCGGCGGTCTTCGGATCGTCGCCGCCCGCGCCCACGACCGGTGCGCGGAACTGCTGGCGCTGATAGACCGGCAGGTCGGAACGCGGTACGTACGCGTTCTTCGTGACGGAATACGAACCTTCAGGCGTGTGCACACCCTTCTCCGCGACCGGTGCGCTGAATACCCAGCTTGGGAGCGGAGCGTCCGTCAGGGCCTTGCCGGCCTCGATGTCTTCCTTGACCCACTGGGCGATCGTGTTCCAGCCGGCGGCCTGCCACGTCTCGAACGGGCCGACGCTCCAGCCGAAGCCCCAGCGCATCGCGAAGTCGACGTCGCGCGCGTTGTCGGCGATGCTGTCGAGGTGGAACGCGATGTAGTGGAAGGCGTCGCGGAAGATCGCCCACAGGAACTGCGCCTGCGGGTTGGTCGACTCGCGCATCGCCTTGAATTTCTTGACCGGGTCTTTCTCTTTCAGGATGCGCGCGACGATGTCGGCGGCCTTGGCGCCGCCCGGCACGTATTCGCCGGTCGCTGCGTCCAGGCGCATGATCTCCTTGCCGACCTTTTTATAGAAGCCGGCGCCCGTCTTCTGGCCCAGCGCGCCCTTCTCGATCAGCTTGGCCAGCACGTCCGGCGTCTTGTAGACGCTGAAGAACGGGTCGTCTTGCAGGTTGTCCTGCATCGTCTTGATGACGTGGCCCATCGTGTCCAGGCCGACGACGTCCGCCGTGCGGAACGTGCCCGACTTGGCGCGGCCCAGCTTCGCGCCGGTCAGGTCGTCGACGACGTCCACGGACAGGCCGAACTTCTCGGCTTCGTGGATCGTGGCCAGCATGCCGAAGATGCCGACGCGGTTGGCGATGAAGTTCGGCGTGTCTTTCGCACGCACGACGCCCTTGCCCAGGGTCGAGGTCAGGAACGTTTCGAGCTGGTCGAGGATTTCCGGCTTAGTGGCAGCGGTCGGGATCAGCTCGACCAGATGCATGTAGCGCGGCGGGTTGAAGAAGTGCACGCCGCAGAAGCGCGACTTCAGCTCGGCGTCGAAGCCTTCGGCCAGCTTCTCGATCGACAGGCCCGACGTGTTCGAGGCGAAGATGGCGTTCGCGCCAATGTGCGGGGCGACCTTCTTGTACAGGTCGTGCTTCCAGTCCATGCGCTCGGCGATGGCTTCGATGATCAGGTCGCAGCCGGCCAGCACGTCGAGGTTGTCCTCGTAGTTGGCGACTTCGATCAGCGCGGCGTCTTCCTTGTTGCCCAGCGGGGCCGGCGACAGTTTTTTCAGGTTCTCGATGGCTTTCAAAACGATGCCGTTTTTATTACCCTCTTTTGCCGGCAGGTCGAACAGCACGACCGGGACCTTGGCGTTGACGCAGTGCGCAGCGATCTGCGCGCCCATCACGCCGGCGCCCAGCACAGCGACTTTCTTGACGATGAAGTTGGACATTCTCGTTATCCTTTGATGAGTCGTCGTTCCCGCGAAGGCGGGAACCCATGCTGAGCTTCGGAACTCGGTCGATTCGCCTTACAGGACGGCTTCCGAATTCTGTTCTTCAGTATGGATCCCCGCTTTCGCGGGGATGACGGTTTGATGTGATGGTGCGATTTAGAACAGGTCTGCGTCCAGCGCCAGCAGGTTAGCCGCGCCCGAACGCGCCTGGCGGATCAGCATCGCGGTTTCCGGGTACAGGCGGGCAAAGTAGAAGCGTGCGGTCGCCAGTTTCGATTCGTAGAACTTGTCGCCCGAATCCTTCTTGGCCAGCGCGATCTTCGCCATCTGCGCGAAGAAGTACGAGAACACCATGTGGCCCACGACGCGCAGGTAAGGCACGGCGGCGGCGCCCACTTCGTCCTGGTTCTGGAAGGCCTTCATGCCGATTTCCATCGTCAGCTTGCCGACCTTCTCGCCCAGTTCGCCCAGCGGGCTGACGAATTCGGCCATCTGCTCGTCCAGGCCGTTCTCTTCGACGAACGCCTTGACCTTTTCGCCGAAGGCGCGCAGCTTGGCGCCGTTGTCCATCAGGATCTTACGGCCCAGCAGGTCGAGCGATTGCACGGTGTTCGTGCCTTCGTAAATCATGTTGATGCGGGCGTCGCGCACATACTGCTCCATGCCCCACTCGGCGATGTAGCCGTGGCCGCCGTACACCTGCATCGCTTCCGACGTGGCGATCCAGCCGTTGTCGGTGATGAAGGCTTTCACGACCGGGGTCAGGAGCGCGACTTCATCGGCGGCTTCCTTGCGGACCGCTTCGTCCGGGTGGTTCAGTTCGCGGTCGATCTGCAGCGCGACGTACGACGTCAGGGCGCGCGCGCCTTCGGCATAAGCCTTGGCCGTCAGCAGCATGCGGCGCACGTCCGGGTGGACGATGATCGGGTCGGCCGGCTTGTCCGGCGCCTTCGGGCCCGACAGGCTGCGCATCTGGATGCGGTCTTTCGCATACACCAGGGCGTTCTGGTACGCGACTTCCGTCAGGCCCAGCGACTGCATGCCGACGCCCAGGCGGGCGGCGTTCATGAACACGAACATCGCGTTCAGGCCCTTGTGCGGCTGGCCGATCAGGGTGCCGATGGCGCCGTCTAGGTTCATCTGGCAGGTCGAGTTACCGTGGATGCCCATCTTTTCTTCGATGGCGCCGCAGGTGATGCCGTTGCGCTTGCCGACGGAACCGTCCGCGTTCGGCAGGAACTTCGGCACGAGGAACAGCGAGATGCCTTTCGAGCCTTCCGGCGCGTCCGGCAGGCGGGCCAGCACCAGGTGGACAATGTTTTCCGACATGTCGTGCTCGCCGGCCGAGATGAAGATCTTCGAGCCGGTGATGCTGTACGTGCCGTCGGCCTGCGGTTCGGCCTTCGTGCGCAGCAGGCCCAGGTCGGTGCCGCAGTGCGCTTCGGTCAGGCACATCGTGCCGGTCCATTCGCCGGACACCAGTTTCGGCAGGTAGAACTTCTTCTGGTCGTCGGTGCCGTGTTCCTTCAGGCACTCGTACGCGCCGTGCGACAGGCCCGGGTACATGGTCCATGCCTGGTTCGAGGAGTTCAGCATCTCGTAGAACGAGTTGTTCAGCGAGACCGGCAAGCCCTGGCCGCCGTATTCCGGATCGCAGGCCAGCGCCGCCCAGCCGCCTTCCACATACTGTTTATAGGCTTCCTTGAAACCTTTCGGCGTGGTGACGGTCTTGGTGGCGGCGTCGTAGTGGCAGCCTTCGCGGTCACCGCTGTGGTTCAGCGGGAACAGCACTTCCTGCGTGAATTTCGCGCCCTCTTCCAGCACCTGGTTGATGATGTCGGCGTCGATCTCCTGGTACGCCGGCAGGTTCTTGAATTCTTCGGTGACGTTGAGGAACTCGTGCAGAACGAACTGCATATCCCGAAGTGGCGCGACGTACTGACCCATGGTTGTTCTCCTGACAGGTAAATATTTGTTGGCTTGAAATTACTGAGCGCGGGCGGTGTGCGCCTGGCCGCTTTGCTTGTTGGGGTTGCGATAATCTTGGACGAGGCGCGCGAAGCCGCGGTGCGCGCGGTCGACGGCGCCCGGGATGCGCAGGAAGCGCGCATCGTGGTGCACCGCCAGCACAAGGCCGTACATTTCGTAGACCAGTTGTTCGGGATCCGTGTCCGCCTTCAGGTCGCCGATGTCGATCGCCTGTTGCGCGCAGCGCAGCAGGGCACCCTGCCACGTGCGGACCATGGCGACGAGTTCTTCGCGGATCGGGCCCGGGCGGTCGTCGTATTCGACCGCGCCACTGATATAGATGCAGCCGGACGCGATCTCGACCGAGACGCGCTGGAGCCAGAGATTGAACATCGTCTCCAGACGCGGCAGGCCGCGCGCTTCCTTCAGGCTGGGGAAAAAGACTTCCTGCTCGAAGCGACGGTGGTACAGCTTGAGCACGTCGATCTGCAGGTCTTCGCGCGAACCGAAGTGCGCGAAGACGCCCGATTTGCTCATGCTCATGCGGTCGGCCAGCAGGCCGATCGTCAGGCCTTCGAGGCCGTCGCGGCTGGCGAGCTCGAGCGCAACATCGAGGATGGCGGCCCGCGTCATCTCGCCTTTGCGCATGCTCATCGATTTAGCTGTCGTATTAATAATTGCCTCGCGTAAGAGAGAATTTCTTCTGACCGAAAAAATCCGAACGCTCGTACTATTATCTACCAGCCGTGAAATGTCAAACGGGAACTTAGAGGCACCGTTCTAGTGCCTTGGCCGCAACACGCGGCGGCGTGTCAGCCGCCGGCGCGGGTGATGGCGCGACGGTCGCGCTTGGTCGGGCGGCCCTTGATCGTGCTGCCCGGTTCGGGGAACAAGCGGCGTGCCTCTTGGTCGTTTTCCCGGCGCACGATGCTCTCTTCCGTCTCGCGGTAGAGCGCCTGGGCGACGGGGGCCGGCCCCCGCTTGTCGGACAGGCCCAGCACGACCACTTCCCAGCGGTTCGAGCCGTTGTCGATGAAAATCTTATCATCGACTTTCACGGAGCGGGCGGGTTTGACGGGCTCGCCGCCGATCCGCACCCGTCCCCGATCGACCGCATCCGCCGCCAGCGAGCGCGTTTTGAAGAAGCGCGCCGCCCACAACCATTTATCGATTCTTACGTTTTCATGTTCCGTCATAGCAGTTCCACTCATGCATAGCCGATCGCGACGACCCGCATGGTCATTTTATAGAGAAGATAGGCCATTTCGTGGCCGCAGCGGCGCACCCAACTGAGTTGCCTTAAATCATCCAGGCACACTTGCACGCCGTCGGCCACGCCCCGCTCGATCTGGCGCGCGAGGCTGGCGGCAAATTTCGCATCGCGCACGACGACGTTCGCCTCCTGGTTGACGAACAGCGACAGCCCGTCGCAATTGCTGGAACCGACCGTGGCCCAGTTGTCGTCCACGACGGCGACCTTCGCGTGCAGCTGGGTCCTGCGGTACTCGACGATGCGCACCCCGGCCGCCAGCAGTTGCGGATAGAACGACGAGGCGACGGCATCCTGCATGCGGAACTCGCCCACGCCGATCATCAGGCAGACGTCGACGCCGCGCCGCGCCGCCTGGCACAGCGCATCGCGGAACTTGCGGCCCGGCGCGAAATATGGCGTGGCCATCAGCACGCGCTTGCGCGCGCGGCCGATCGCCTGCAGGTATGCACGCTGGATCGTGCGGCGGTTGCGCAGGTTGTCGCGCACGACGAACGCGGCGCGCATCGGATGATCGCCCAATGCGGCCGGCTGCTTACGCAATTCGCGGAACAGGTTGATGCGCCGGACGAGCGGCAGATGGCCCGCGCGCGTCCACTGCGCCTGGGCTTCGCGGTGGATTTCCGCCACGAGCGGGCCGCGCACGCACACGGCGAAATCCCAGCGGGGCGCCGGCAGCGGTGCATGCGGTTCGTAGTCGTGCAGATTGTCGTCGTTCGTATTGATGCCGCCGACGAAGGCGACCTGGCGATCCATCACGGCGATCTTGCGGTGACTGCGCGCGGCACCCCGCTTGAACCACGGATTGAACATGCGGTAGTGCACGCACACCGCGCAGAATTCCTCCTTGAGGCGGCAGGCGATGCGGTTGCCGGTGCCGAACCAGTCGACCAACACGCGCACCTTGACGCCGCGCTTGGCGGCACGGATCAGCGCGTCGGTGACGGCGCGGGCCGTGTCGTCCTCGGCATAGATATAGGTTTCGTACAGGATCTCATGCTGGGCCGCGTCGATGGCGGCCAGCAGCGCCGGGAAATAAGTGCTGCCGCTTTCGAGGAGGGTGACGTCGTTGTTCGCTACATAGGTAACGGTGCGCATCGCTATGCCAGCTGCAGGTTGGCCACGATCGGTGCGTGGTCGGACAGGCGCGCCCACTGGGGGCCGTGCAGCACTTCGGCATGCTCGACCTGGAAGCCGCGCACATAAATCCGGTCGAGCCGGAACCAGGGCAGCGCGGCGGGAAACGTCCGCGCCGGGACCAGGCGTTTTTCGCGCCCAGCCACATTCCGCACCATATCACCGATCTTGACGCCGAGCCGGCCCGGCCGTTCCAATTCATCGAATACCTCAACGACGCCCAGCTTCACGCGCAGGCAATCGCTGAGCGTATTGCGCCAGTCGTTGAAGTCGCCTGCGATGATGACCGGCTCGCCGTTCGGCGCCGAATCCTGCACACAATTAATCAGTAAGTCAGTCTGGCGCCGACGGCTGCCTTCGAACAGGCCCAGGTGGACGACATAGCAGTGGACATTGCCGGACGGCGTCTCCAGCACGCAGTGCAGGATGCCGCGCTGCTCGTAGGCGTGGTCGGACACGTCGTGGTTGCGCGTATTCGAGATCGGATAACCGGACAGCAGCGCGTTGCCGTGGTGGCCGTGGTCGTACACGGCGTTCATGCCATAAGCCGCGTGCAGATTTTCGCCGGCAAAGAACTCGTGCTGGGCCTTTTCCGGCCAATGATGATGGGGGCTGCGCAGCTTTTCGCCGTAGCGGGCCTGGTAGCGGTCGTGCCGCCCCTGCACCTCCTGCAAAAACACGACGTCCGCACCGAACGTACCGATGGCTTTTTTCAGCGCCAACACGCGCGGCGTACTACGAAAGGAAGAGACGCCCTTGTGGATGTTGTAGGTCGCAACACGGATTTTCATGGGAACATTGTAACCCCATCAGTCCGTGCCTTTCCGAGGTAGGGAGCGCAATCGTGCGCGCGGAGCCTTCCCCGGCTTTTGGCCGGAAAAGGCGTTGGGGGAAGTGCTTAAGGGGAAACGGCGGCGTGCCTGAATTCGCCGTTCGGCAGAGGACGCGCTTCGGGTGGGATGACGGGGTCGCGGTAGACCGGGTTGGTGCGCAGCGGGCCCATCAGGCGGAGACCGCTCAATAGCTCGATACACAGGTAATCGTTATCAACGCCAACGTCCTTGACCTTCTGCTCGTGTCTGCGTTCGCTCATGATTCCTCCCTTGTTGGACATTGCTAAAATGAAAAGTCGTCAGAAACGACTTCTGGACCTTAATAAAATCATTTCTCACTGTCAAACGAACGATTGTATTGTGCGAATCTATTTTCCCTAAATTTAATTTCGTGCATATAGTGGAGATCGGACGCTCGTCAAAGAATCGAACACGATCAATCCAAGCAAATCTCTCAAAAAATCACATGGATTGATGTGTTTGTAGCACGCGATCGAGCACTTGGCGTTCCATCGTCCCGAATGCCGCACTGCCCCGCGCGCGCGGACGCGCGAGGCCGACGTCCAGGTCGAGCGCAAGCCGGCCCTGTTCGATCAACAGGATGCGGTCGGCCAGCACCACGGCCTCCTGCACGTCGTGCGTAACGAGCACGGCCGTGAAGCCGCGCGCCGTCCACAGCGATTCGATCAGTTGCTGCATCTCGATGCGCGTGAGGGCATCCAGCGCGCCGAGCGGTTCGTCCAGCAACAGCAGTTGCGGTTCGTGCACGAGCGCGCGCGCCAGGGCCACACGCTGGCGCTGGCCGCCGGACAGCGCGGCCGGCCAGTCCTCCGCGCGGTCCAGCAAGCCGACGCTGGCGAGCGCCGCCCGCGCCGGCGCCGCCCCGTCCCTCAGGCCCAGCGCCACGTTCTGCAGCACGGTCTTCCATGGCAGCAGACGTGCGTCCTGAAACATCATCCGCACCTCGGGCTTCAGTCCGCCACCGCCAATTTTGACCTGCCCGCTGTCCGGAAGTTCCAGACCCGCGATCGCGCGCAGCAAGGTGCTCTTGCCGCAGCCGCTGCGGCCGACGACGGCGACGAATTCTCCCGGCTGGATCATGAGGTTGACGGCGTCGAGCACCGTGCGTCCGGCATAGCGCTTGGTGAGGCCGTGCAGATTGAGGTGAGCGCCGCGCGCGGCGATCTGGTTGATGTGCATGAGAACCTTGTGGGATCAGCGGTAGGCGGGATTCCAGCGCAGGAAGCGGCGTTCCAGGCCGCGCGCCGCGAGGTCGGCGGCCTTGCCCAGCAGGGCGTACAGCAGCACCCCGACCAGCACGACGTCGGTCTGCAGGAATTCGCGCGCATTCATCGTCATGTAGCCGATGCCGGCCTGCGCGGAAATGGTTTCGGCGACGATCAGGAGTACCCACACGAGACCCAGCGAAAAACGCACGCCGACGAGAATCGAAGGCAGCGCGCCCGGCAGGATCACGTCGCGGTACAGCGCCCGGCCGGACAGGCCGTAGCTGCGCGCCATCTCGATCAGGCCAGGATCCACCGCCCGGATACCGTGGAAGGTGTTCAGGTAGACGGGGAAGAAAACGCCGACCGACAGCAGGAACAGTTTCGCCGCCTCGTCGATGCCGAACCACAGGATCACGAGCGGGATCAGCGCAAGGGCCGGGATGTTGCGCACCATTTGCACCGTCGTGTCGAGCAGCGCGGCCGCGCGCCGGCTGCTGCCGTTCAGGAGGCCCAGCGCGAGCCCCAGCGCGGCGCCGAGGCCGAAGCCGGCCGCCGCGCGCCACAGGCTCACGCGCAGGTGCGTCCACAGTTCGCCGGACAGCGCCAGGTCGCGGAACGCCCTGGCGACGGCGAGGGGCTCGGGCAGGATACGGCTCGACAACACGCCAGTATGCGCCGCGACCTGCCAAGCGGCGATCAGGAAGATGGGCAGCGCCCACGGCGCCAGCGGCGCGAACAGGCGGCGGGCGGATGCCGCACCGTCAGGCTGCGCGGACGCCGGGAGAGCCTGGACCGCGGGACGCATCACGCCACCTTTTTCGGCACGCGATCCGGCACGATATCGACGGCCATCACTTCGCCGAACGGACCGGTGATCGAGTGTTCACCGCGCGACTTGCCTTTGCCCAGCAGCGGGAACACGAGCTCCGCGAAGCGATACGATTCTTCCAGGTGCGGATAGCCGGACAGGATGAACGTCTCGATGCCGAGGTCCTGGTACTCGCGCATGCGCGCGGCCACCGTGTCCGGATCGCCGACGAGGGCCGTGCCGGCGCCGCCGCGCACGAGGCCCACGCCGGCCCACAGGTTCGGCGACACTTCCAGCTTGTCGCGCCGGCCGCCGTGCAGCGCGGCCATGCGGCGCTGGCCGACCGAATCCATCTTCGCGAGCGCGGCCTGCGCCTTCGCGATGGTGGTGTCGTCCAGGTGGCTGATCAGCTTATCGGCCGCGGCCCACGCTTCCTCGTTCGTCTCGCGCACGATCACGTGCAGGCGGATGCCGAATTTCAAAGCGCGGCCATGTTTCGCGGCGCGCGCGCGGATGTCCGCGATCTTCGCGGCCACGGCGGCCGGCGGCTCTCCCCACGTCAGGTACACGTCCAGCTGCTCGGCGGCCAGTTCGTGCGCCGCGTCCGACGAGCCGCCGAAGTACAGCGGCGGATACGGCTTCTGCACGGGCGGATAGAGTGTCCGCGTACCCTTCACGGTCAGGTGCTTGCCGCTGAAGTGATAGCCGTCGTCGCCGCCCTCCCCGGCCAGCGCGGCACGCCAGATGCGGATGAATTCGTCCGAGATCTCGTAGCGCTGTTCGTGGTCGGCGAAGACGCCGTCCGCTTCCAGCTCCGCCTGGTCGCCGCCCGTGACGACGTTGATCAGGAGCCGGCCGTTCGACAGGCGGTCGAACGTCGACGCCATGCGCACCGAGAGGCCCGGCGACGACAGGCCGGGGCGGATCGCGACGAGGAACTTCAGCTGGCGCGTGGCGTGGATCAGCGACGAGGCGACCACCCACGCATCCTCGCAGGAGCGCCCGGTGGGCAGCAGCACGCCGTCGTAGCCGAGCGTGTCGGCCGCCACGGCGATCTGGCGCGTGTAGTCGGCGTCGACGGCGCGCGCGCCCCGGCTGGTGCTGAGATAGCGGCTGTCGCCGTGGGTCGGGATGAACCAGAAGATATCCGGCGTCGTCATATCATTCCTTTGCGAACAGTTGCGCCGGCGGCTGCGCAGCGCGCACGACGATCGGTTTCGGGATCAATCTGAGGTTGTAAAAGGTGTCGGCGATTTTCTGCTGCGCGGCCAGCACGTCCGGCGTCACGGTGCGCACGCCGTAGGCATAGCGCTGCGCCGCCAGGGCCACCACGTCCACCGGCAGACCCGTTTGCGCGGCGAGGATGGCGGCGACTTCCTGCTGGTGCGTGCGGCCCCACTCGTCGACCTTGGCCAGTTCGTCGATCACGATGCGCACGACGTCCCCGTACTGCTCGGCGAACGGCCGCGCGGCCACGTAGAACTGGTGGTTGGCGGCGAGGCCCTTGGCGTCCGCGAGCACGCGCGCCCCCAGCTGCTTCTCGGCCGCGGCGAGGAACGGGTCCCAGATCACCCAGGCGTCGACGGCGCCCCGCTCGAACGCGGCGCGGGCCTCGGCCGGCGGCAGGTACACGGTCTGGATGGCGCGGTAGTCCACGCCGGCCTGTTCCAGCGCCTTCACGAGCAGGTAGTGCACGTTCGAGCCCTTGTTGAAGGCCACCTTCCTGCCCTTCAGTTCCGCCACGCTGCGCAGTACCGAATCCCTCGGCACGACGATCGCTTCCGACCCCGGCGACGGCGGCTCGTTGCCCACGTAGACCAGGTTCGCGCCCGCGGCCTGGGCGAAGATCGGCGGCGCTTCGCCGACCGTGCCGAAATCGATGCTGCCCACGTTCAGGCCTTCGAGCAGCGCCGGGCCGGCCGGGAACTCGGTCCACTTGACCGCGATGTTCTTCTCGGCCAGGCGTTTTTCCAGCGTGCCCCGGCCCTTGAGCAGCGTGAGCGTGCCGTACTTCTGGTAACCGATGCGCACTTCGCGCGGGGCGCCGGCGGCGTGCGCCTGCGGCAGGTCCGTCAAGGGAACCGCGACCGCGGCGGCAAACAACATGCCGAGCGTACGGCGGCGCTGCCCGCGCCGCGTGCCGGCATCGAACGGATCACTCATGGATGCATCCTTGTCTGGTTGTGACGTTGTGTCGCGCTGCCCGTTGCAATTCGTCGTGCAGCTGTTCGACGCCGGCAGCGATGCGCGCGGCGATGGCCCGCACGGGGCGCAGGCCCAGTTCCTGATCCCAAGGGAGCTGCTCCGGCGTGGCGTAGATGCCGGGGAGGACATGGCGCGGCGCGAGCGAGGCCAGGACGGGCCGCAGCGCATAATCCAGCGCCAGCATGTGCGACTGGCTGCCGCCGGTGGCCAGCGGCAGCACGAGCTTGTGCGCCAGGCCGTCCTGCGGCAGGAGGTCGAGAAAGGCTTTCAGCACGCCGCTGAACGAGGCTTTATAGATGGGCGTGCCGACGACGATCGCCTCGGCGTCACGCACGCGGGCGACGGCGTCCAGGATGGCCGGGTCCTTGAGGTCGGCGCGCAGCAGCGCCTGGGCCGGGAGTTCGCGCACCTGCAGCGCGACGGTGCGATGGCCCCGTTCCGCCAGGCGTTCACCCACCAGTTGCTGCAGGCGCCAGGTCGTCGAGGGCGAGGATGGGCTTGCGCCCAACAGGAGGACAGTCATGGTCGTTCCGGGTCGATGAGGATGGCCACAGGCTACCGCCGGGCCAACCGAACCGGAACGAATGCTTTCGCTTTTTAATATGCCGTTTTCGTTAAAAGATTTCGCGCATATGGTGCGTCGGCGGCTAGATGGCGACGCCCGCTTCGGGCACCGGCCGGAAACGCGGCAGGACGATGCGGAACCGCGTGCCTTTGCCCACTTCGCTGTGCACGTCGAAGCGGCCGCCGTGCTTCTGCACGATGCCGTAGGACAGCGACAGGCCGAGGCCGGTCCCTTTGCCCACCGGCTTCGTCGTGAAGAAAGGCTCGAAGATGCGTCCCAGCTTGTCCTTGGGGATGCCGGTGCCGGTGTCCTCGACTTCGATCCACACCTGTTTCTCGTCGTAGCCCGTGCGCAGGGTGATGCGGCCGTGCTTCTCGATCGCGTGCGCGGAATTGACCAGCAGGTTCATGAACACCTGGTTCAGCTGCGACGGGTAGCACTCGATCTGCGGGATCTGCGCGTACTCCTTGGTCACCTCGGCCTTGTACTTGATCTCGTTCCAGACCACGTTCAGCGTGCTGTTCAGGCCCGCCTCGAGGTCGGCGTACTGCAGGCCGCCGCCGTCGACGTGCGAGAAGTCTTTCATGTCCTGCACGATGCGGCGTACGCGGTCGATGCCGTCGAGGGATTCGCGCAGCAGCGGCTCCAGGTCTTCGCGCAGGTAGTCGGCGTCGACTTCCTTTTTGATCTTCGCGATCTCGGCGCGGTCGTTCGGGCTGAACGAGTCTTCCAGCGCCTCGTAGCTGTCGAGCAGCCGGAGCATCGCCTGGGCATATTTTTGCAGGCTGCCCAGGTTCGAATTGACGAAGCCGATCGGGTTGTTGATCTCGTGCGCGACGCCGGCCGCCAGCACGCCGATGGAGGCCATCTTTTCCGATTGCAGCAGCTGGCTCTGCGCCTCGCCCAGTCTCTTGATCAGGTCCGCCTGGCGCGCCTTTTCCTTTTCCAGGGTCGCATTCGCTTCCTGCAGATCGCGGGTGCGTTCGCGCACTTTCGATTCCAGCTGGTCGCGCGATTCACGCAGCGCTTCCTCGGCCCGGTGGCGCTCGGTGACGTCGGTGTAGCCGAACACCCGGCCGATCACGCGCTCGCCCAGGAACTGGGGACGCGAGCGGCATTCGAAGAAGCGGCCGCTCTTGAGCCGGAACAGGTCCTGCGTCTCGGTGGTATCGGCCACCTGGCGCAACCGGCTGCGGATCAATTCGTCCTCCTCGACCTGGCCCGCGATGAATTCGATGATGTCGTCGTCGTCGCCGGCCTGCAGCAGCGCGGCGGGGATGTCCCACATCGCCGAGAACAGGCGGTTCATGCTCGTGATCTTGCCGTGCCAGTCGATCACGAGGATGCCGTCCGCGGTCGATTCCAGCGTCGTGCGCAACTGGGCCAGGGTCTGCTCGAGCAGGGCCTCGACCTGGCGCTCGTGGCGGCAGTCGCGCGCGCGCACCAGCAGCAGCGGACGCCCGCCGTCGCGGATCACGCGCACCGACTTCATCACCGTCAGCAGCGAGGCGTCGGCGCACTGGTACTCGCCCTCCTGCGCCTCGATGTCGAGATACTGGCCGCCGCGCACGTCCTCCCAATAAAACACGTCCTGCAACGAGCTTTCGATGTCGGTGATCACCATTCCACTCAACTGCGCGGCCGGGTAACCGAGCACCTGTTCCACCGTGCGGTTGGCGACGACGATGCGCAGGTCGGCCGGATCGACCACCATCACCATATAGGGGCTGTGGTCAATCATCAGCTGGTGCAGGTTCATGACTGGCTCCTCCGCGCCGGGTCGCTCGCATCGAAGTAGTAACTGACGCGCTTGCGCGGGCTGAGGTAGTTGTACATGTCCTTCGGCACCTGGGACGGACGGATCGACTTCACGATGTTCAGGTCCGGCTGCTGCTCGAGGTTGACCACGATGGCTTCCTCGCGCGGCACGCTGGCCTCGTAGATCATGACCTGGGGCCTCGTCGGCTTGGCGGTGTTGACGTTGACGACCATGCCGACGACGCCGTTGGCCAGCTGGACGATCGTGCCCGGCGGGTACACGCCGAGGCAGCGGATGAACACCTGCAGCAGCTTGGGATCGAAGCGGCTGCGCATCTTGGCGAACATCAGCGACAGCGCCTCGTGCGGCGTGAGCGCGTCGGCCGGATTGCGCGGGTTGCACAATTCATCGTAATGGTTCGCGATCGAGACGATCCGGGCGAGGACACTGGCCGCCTCCCCTTGCAGATGGCGCGGATAGCCGCTGCCGTCGAACATCTCGTGGTGGTCGCGGATGATGGCCAGCGCCGGCGCCGCCAGGCCCAGCTTCTGGCCGATCTCGAAGCCGCCGTGACAATGGGTTTCGACCAGCGCCTGCTCGGCGTGGTTGTACGGATCGAGCTTGTTCAGCACCTTGTCCGGGATGTTCTTCGTTCCGACGTCGTGGAACAGCGCGCCCATGCCGAGCAGGCTGGCCACCTCGTGCGGCAGCTTGATGTCGCGTGCGATCATCATCGACAGCATCGTGACGTTCAGGGAATGCACATAGACTTCCTCGCCGCCCAGCTTATCGCCCATCAGGTTGATGGCCAGTTCGGGCGCGGACAGGATCGACTCCGTGATCTGGCCAATCAACTTGCCGGCCACGCGGATCGTTTCGGCCGGCTGGGAGAACAGATTGCGGTCGATGTCGCGGATGGCGCGCGCCGTGTTCACGAACGCCTGCTCGATGCGCGCCGCGTTCTCGCGCTGCTCGCGGATGCGCTCCATCATCTCGCGTTTCGCCGCCATGACCGGCGACTCGGCACGCGCCTCCGGCGACATCGGGGGCGGCGCCGGCGGCACGGGCCGGTTCGGCGCCGGCGTGGGCACCGGGATATCGCTGAGCGCGGCGTCGACGCGCACGGTGGCAAGGCCCAGGCCGCGCAGGATGCGGAGCTGGTCCTCGGTCTTGACCTTGAAATGGCTGAAGGCGAACGGGTGCTGGAACCATTTCAGGTCCAGGTACACATACAGGCCGATCTGGACCTGGTCGATGGGAATAGTAAGCGTGTCGGCCATGTTGCGCCTCGAAACGTGGGCACGGATGAGTGAAGTCTTCAAGACCGAAAGTATCAACCCCCACTATTTCGGTCAAGAAACATTTGTTCCCATGTGGAATTCATGACACATTCCCGGAGGGTCAAGTTACCTCGGCCCCCGTCACCACCCGGTTGCGCCCATGCTGCTTGGCGCGGTACAGCGCCTTGTCGGCCGCCCAGAACAGCGACTCGGCGTCCTGGGCATGGAGGGGATAGGAAGCGACGCCGAACGACGCCGTGATCCGTTCCGGCCCCTCGCCTTCCGGATTGGGCGTGATGGCAGCCAGGGCGACGCGGATCGCCTCCGCGCGCATGCCCGCGTCCGCGGCCGTGCATTCCGGGAGCAGCAGGACCATCTCCTCGCCGCCGTAGCGGCAGGCGATGTCGCCTTCGCGGATGCCGAGGCGCAGCTGCTGGGCGATGGTGCGCAGCACGGCGTCGCCGACGGCGTGACCGTAGCCGTCGTTGACGTTTTTAAAATGGTCGATGTCGACGAGCACCAGGCTCACCGGGACGTTCTTGCGGCGCGAGCGCGCCAGTTCGCGTTTCAGGGCGGCGTCGAAGTGGCGCCGGTTGAACAGGCCGGTGAGCGGATCGAGCACCGATTGCCGGCGCAGCGATTCGCGCAGGCGCGCATTCCCGAGCGCCAGCGCGAGCTGCTCCGCGACCGTCACCGCCAGGCGCTCCTGCTCCTCCTGCAGCGGACCTGCCGTCAATCCTTCCAGATGCAGCATGCCGACCAGTTCATCGTGCGTGACCAGCGGGATGCACAGGCGCGCCGCCGCATCCGTCTCCGACTCGCGGTAATGGGCGCATGCCGGATCGCCGTAGTCGGCCGTCTTGTAGCGCGCGCCGTGGCGCAGCGCCCAGCAGGCATCGATGTCGATGGCCAGGGGCTGGTCGGACGGCCCGCCCCACTGCGTCTGGCGGTCCAGCATGTTGTCGTCGTCGTCGCGCAGCAGGAACAGCGTGCCGGCCACGCCGGGCAGCAGTTTCGGCATGAAGCGCGCGATCACGGGGCCGGCATCGGGCAGCGCCGCCACGGCCTCCACGGCGCGCAGCAGTTCCGCGACCAGTTTCAGTTCGCGGTTGTGGCGCGACGTCAGGGCAACCGCTTCCGCGAGCTGGCCGGCCTGCGTCTTCAGCTGCGCGGCGACGGCGCGCCGGGTGCGCAGCATGCGCAGCACGACCAGCAGCAGCACGCCCAGCGCGAGGATGTTGCAGGCGGTGCCCACGACGTCGACGACGAACGACCGCTGCGAGCGTGCCAGCAATTCGGTCCGCAGCGCGGCGCGCCTGGCCGCGCCGCGCGCGTCTTCCGCCGCGACGAGCTGGCGCAAGTCGTCCATGTATGCCTTGCCGCGCTTCGAGCTGACCACGCGCTCGGCGGCCTCGAACCCCGCGCGGCGGCGCAGCAGGATGGTTTCGTCGAGTTCCGCCAGCTTGAGTTCCACCAGGCGCGTGATGCGCCATACGGTCGCCCGCTCGGCGTCCGTGCGTGCCTTTTCCTTGGCATCGTGCAGGGCCGAAGGCAGCGTGCGTCGGGCCCGGTCGTAGGGTTCGAGGAAAGCATCGTTGCCGGTGATGACGAAGCCGCGCTGCGCCGTCTCGGCGTCGCGCATGCTGGTCAGGATGTCATCGAGGCGCTGCTGCGCGGCCTGGTCGGCGCTCGACTGCGCCATCAGGACGTTGACGGAACGGTTCAGCGAAAACGGCACGGCCGTCACCGTTACCATGACGGTGAAGACGGCAAGGGCAACGAATTTCAGATGTCTTTCGCTACGCATGGGATGTCGATCGGAATGTCATTGCTACAAAGCAAGGCAAAATAGCACAGATTCCGGGGCGCACGGTTGAAATAGACCGTGTTTGTTTACGCGCCGCGGACGTGGCGCGGCAATTGCAGGATCGCTTCCGCGTTGGAGCTGGAAAAGCACCGGTCCGCCGCTGCCAGGAGTGGCAGCCAGGCGTATTGCAGGTGTTCGCGCGGCGCGAGGGTGATCGCGATATCGCGCGGTACGCAGACGGAGAACACGTGCTCGGTGTTATGGGTGACGCCGGGCGCGTAGCGGTGGCGCCAGGTTTCGTAGATCTCGTAGATGTTCGACAGGTGCCAGTCGTTGAGGACGATGCGTTCGCCGTCGGCGACGATGCCGGTTTCCTCGAACAATTCGCGCGTTGCAGTGTCCAGCAGCGGCTCGTCGGGGCGGCCGAGGGAACCGGTGACGGATTGCCAGAAGCCGGGGCGGTCGGCGCGTTCGATCAGCAGGACGTCCAGGTCGGCGGTGTGGATGACGACGAGGACGGATTCAGGGATTTTGTGGGGCATGCCCGGATTGTAGCGTCAATCGACGTCGCCCCCGCGCAAGCGGGACCCATGCCGAGTTGGATACAGCACACTCGGTATGGGGGAACAGCCCGATGGGCTGTTCCCGCTTTCGCGGGAACGACGTGGTGGCTCTTAAGCGACCTTCGGCTCGTTCCGCAGACGGATATGCAACTCACGCAGCTGCTTCTCGTCGACTTCCGACGGGGCGTTGGTCAAGAGGTCCTGCGCGCGCTGGGTTTTCGGGAAGGCGATCACGTCGCGGATCGACTCGGAGCCCGTCATCAGCGTGATCAGGCGATCCAGGCCGAACGCCAGGCCGCCGTGCGGCGGCGCGCCGTACTGCAGGGCGTCGAGCAGGAAGCCGAACTTCAGCTGCGCTTCTTCCGCATCGATCTTCAGCGCGCGGAACACCTTGCTCTGGACTTCTTCGCGGTGGATACGGATCGAGCCGCCGCCCAGTTCCCAGCCGTTCAGGACCATGTCGTAGGCCTTGGCGATGCAGGCGCCCGGGTTCGTTTCGAGCATGTCCTCGTGGCCGTCTTTCGGCGCCGTGAACGGGTGGTGCGTCGCGTTCCAGCGGTCGCCTTCGTCGTCGTACTCGAACATCGGGAAGTCGATGACCCACAGCGGGGCCCAGACGTCGTCGAACAGGCCGGCCTTCTTGCCGAATTCCGAGTGACCGATCTTCACGCGCAGCGCGCCCATCGAGTCGTTCACGACCTTCGCCTTGTCGGCACCGAAGAAAATCAGGTCGCCGTCTTGCGCACCGGTCAATTCCAGCACCTTGGCCAGCACGTCGTCGGCGATGTTCTTGACGATCGGCGATTGCAGGCCGTCGCGGCCCTTGGCCTTCTCGTTGACCTTGATGTAGGCGAGGCCCTTGGCGCCGTAGATGCCGACGAACTGGGTGTACGCGTCGATTTCCGAACGCGGCATCGAACCGCCCTGCGGCACGCGCAGGCCGACGACACGGCCGCCCGTCATGTTGGCGGCGTTGTTGAAGACCTTGAATTCGACGGTCTTCATCAGCTCCGTCAGTTCGGTGAACTGCAGTTTCACGCGCATGTCCGGCTTGTCCGAACCGTAGGAGCCCATGGCGGTGGCGAAGTCCATCACCGGGAA
Organism: Massilia putida; assembly: GCF_001941825.1. Taxonomy (NCBI): domain Bacteria; kingdom Pseudomonadati; phylum Pseudomonadota; class Betaproteobacteria; order Burkholderiales; family Oxalobacteraceae; genus Massilia; species Massilia putida. The sequence continues at coordinate 4,546,343 of NZ_CP019038.1, read as the reverse complement.
CGGGTTCGGCAGGTCGATGCCGGCGGCGTTCTTGAAGACGACGCGCATCATGTCTTCGAACAGGTCACGGATTTCCTGCTCGGTCAGGAACGACGTCTCGCAGTCGATCTGGGTGAATTCCGGCTGGCGGTCGGCGCGCAGGTCTTCGTCGCGGAAGCACTTGGTGATCTGGTAGTAACGGTCGAAGTTGGCGACCATCAGCAGTTGCTTGAACAGCTGCGGCGATTGCGGCAGCGCGAAGAAGTTGCCCGGGTTGACGCGCGACGGCACCAGGTAGTCGCGCGCGCCTTCCGGCGTGGACTTGGTCAGCATCGGGGTCTCGATGTCGATGAAGCCCAGGTTGTCCAGGTACTTGCGCACTTCCATCGACACCTTGTAGCGCAGGCGCAGGTTGTGCTGCATCTGCTGGCGGCGCAGGTCGAGCACGCGGTGCGTCAGGCGGGTCGTTTCCGACAGGTTGTCGTCGTCCAGCTGGAACGGCACCGGCACGGACGCGTTCAGCACTTCCAGCTTGGTGGTGTTGATCTCGATCTTGCCCGACTTCAGGTTGGCGTTGGCGGTGCCCTCCAGGCGGTTCACGACGGTGCCCGTCACGCGCAGGCAGTACTCGTTGCGCACGTGCTCGGCGACCTTGAAGACGTCCGCATTGTCGGGGTGGCAGACGACCTGCACCAGACCTTCGCGGTCACGCAGGTCGATGAAGATCACCCCGCCGTGGTCGCGGCGGCGGTGCACCCAGCCGCACAGGCTGACGGTTTGGCCCAGCAGCTCTTCGGTCACGAGGCCGCAGTAGTGAGTACGCATGGAGGACATAATTTTTCGATCCTGGTTGGTTGATTCGGTGGGCCCGCTTCTATCGCAGGCCCTGGATTCTTTGCTGCCTTGTTCTTTTATTGCGCCGCGACGGCGGCGCGTGCGTCGGCCGCGGCTTCAAGCGGCGGCGGTGGCGCCACGACGCCCATCGAGACGATGTACTTGAGGGCCGCGTCGACCGACATGTCCAGCTCGACGACGCGGCTCTTTTCCATCATCAGGAAGAAGCCGGAAGTCGGATTGGGCGTGGTCGGCACGTACACGCTCACGTAGTCGCCCACCAGGTGATTCTTGACGTCGCCGCCCGGCACGCCGGTGAGAAAAGCGATCGTGTACGAATTCTCGTGCGGGTACGGGATCAGCACGGCCTTGCGGAACGCGTTGCCCGACGACGAGAACAACGTATCGGATACCTGCTTGACGCTGCCGTACACCGAATTCACGACGGGGATGCGCTGCAGCACCCGCTCCCACATGCGGACGAACCACTTGCCGACCAGGTTATTGGTCAGCACGCCCGTCAGGAACACGATGGCCAGCGTGATGATCGCGCCGAGGCCGGGGATGTACTTGCGCGGCTGCCACGCGGTCGGCACGAGGACGAGCGACTGGTCCAGCGTAGCGATCACGAAGTGCAGCACCCAGGCCGTGATCGCCAGGGGAACCAGCACCAGCGCGCCGGTGATGAAATATTTACGCATCGATTGTCGTGACGGATTCGTCCGGTGAAAGTATCGGGTGCTCATTATGCGCCGCCCACGCAGGGCCGGCGCCGTTGTCAGGTACTGCTGCTGTCCTTGGCCGGTGCGGCCGCGGGCGCCGGCGCGGCCGACGATTCGGCACTGCTGCCGCCGCTGTCGGACGAGGCCGGCGTCGTTGGTGCCGTGCCGGTCGCCGGAGCAGAGCCACCGCGGAAGTCGGTCACGTACCAGCCCGTACCTTTCAACTGGAAACCGGCAGCGGTGACTTGCTTCTTGAACGATGACTTGCCGCACGACGGGCAAACGGTCAGAACCGGATCGGAAATCTTTTGCAGTACATCCTTGGCAAAACCGCATTCTTCGCAGCGGTAGGCGTAAATCGGCATCTGAATACTCCGCAAAAATCATCAAAACCCTGAATTATAAAGCTTTTGCCGGGTAGATGGACGCATGGCCATCTTGCTGCACCATGGAAACAGTGTTGTTTTTCGTCAGCGCACAGATGCGTTCCGTTTGCCGAACATCAACTTAACTGTTTAAATAGCATTCCTCAGCAGGAACGATGCTGTGCAAGGTTTAAGAAACAGAAGTTTGCGCGACCGGCTCTGCCGGCCCGCCGCAATACCATAGAAGAACACTTCAAATCGGGGCCCGCTTGCGGGCCTTTTTCTTTTCGATAGCCCGTCGTTCCCGTGCGCGGGAATGACGTACCTAGGTGCGCTGCCAGACCATCCAGCGTTCCTTGCCGGCGAATACCGGGATCGAATCCTCGACGGCCTCATCCACGATGCACTCGAACGTGGGCACCAGCAGCGCATCGAGCTCGGCGCGCGTGATGCCGAACGGCGGTCCCTTCAGCGCATCGTCGAAGTAAAAATAACCCGCCAGCAAACCACCCTGCCCCAGCAATTCGGCCCAGCGCCGCGCCACGTCGGACCGTCTTGCCGGCGGCAGCGCGCAGAAGAACGCCTGTTCGTAGACGAGGTCCAGCGGCCGCGGCGGTGTGTACGCGAAAAAATCGGCCTGCACGATGCGGTCCGCCCACGACGGAGCGCCGCCCGGTCCGGCCAGCGCGCGGGCGCGGGCGACGGCTTCGTGCGAGAAATCGATGGCGATGGCGTCCCAGCCGGCCTCGCACATCAGCGCCAGCTCGTGCGCGGAGCCGCACCCGGGAATCAGCACCGTCAGGGGCCGTTCGGACGCCGCGACGAAGCGCCGCAACGCCAGCGGCACGCCGCCCCGGTCCCACGGCGTGAAATCGCGCTCGAAACGCTCGTCCCAGAATTGCGGCGACAGCGGATCGCGGCTGGCGAAATCCGGCGTCGACGCCATCAGAAGCCCCAGTGCCAGCGCTGGGCGACATGCATGCCGACGACGAGCACGGCCAGCACGCCCGCCACGCAGGCGACGAACATCAGCAGGCGGTTGGTGCGGCGCTGCTCGTGCAGCAGCATGGCCATGACGACGTCCTGGTCGACTTCGCGGTGCGCATGTTTTTCCAGCACCTGATGCGCCAAGCGCGGCAGTTGCGGGAAGATCGCCGCGTAACGCGGCGCCTCGTCGCGCAAATGGTCGACGAAGGCGCGCCAGCCGACCTGTTCCGCCATCCAGCGCTCCAGGTACGGCTTCGCGGTCTTCCACAGATCGAGCTCCGGGTCGAGCTGGCGACCCAGGCCCTCGATGTTCAGCATGGTCTTCTGCAACAGCACGAGCTGCGGCTGCACCTCGACGTTGAAGCGGCGCGACGTCTGGAACAGGCGCAGCAGCACTTGGCCGAAAGAAATGTCTTTTAGGGGCCGGTCGAAGATCGGTTCGCACGTGGCGCGCACGGCCGCTTCCAGTTCGTCGACACGGGTTTCGCGCGGTGCCCAGCCGGATTCGATGTGCGCCTCGGCCACGCGCTTGTAGTCGCGGCGGAAGAAGGCGACGAAGTTCTGCGACAGGTAATCCTTGTCGAAATCGTTCAGGGTGCCGACGATGCCGAAGTCCAGCGCGATGTAGCGGCCGAACGTGGCCGGATCGATGGACACGAGGATGTTACCCGGGTGCATATCCGCGTGAAAAAAGCCGTCGCGGAAGACTTGCGTGAAAAAAATCTCGACACCGTCGCTGGACAATTTCTTGAGGTCGACGCCGGCCGCGACGAGGCGATCCGTCTGCGAGATCGGGATGCCGTTCATGCGCTCCATCACGATCACGCTGCTGGAACAATAATCCCAATACATTTCCGGCACGAGCAGCAAATCGGAATTCGCGAAGTTGCGGCGCAACTGGCTGGCGTTGGCCGCCTCGCGCATCAGGTCGAGCTCGTCGTGCAGGTATTTGTCGAACTCGGCCACGACTTCGCGCGGCTTCAGGCGGCGGCTATCGGCCCAGACTTTTTCGATGAGGCCGGCGGCCATCTGCATCAGGGCGATGTCTTCATCTATCGTCGACTTCATGCCCGGACGCAGCACTTTCACCGCGACTTCCTTGCCGTTTTTCAGCGTCGCGAAGTGGACCTGGGCGATCGATGCCGACGCGACCGGGGTGCGCTCGAACGCGGCGAACAGCATGTCCGGCGCCGCGCCGAGGGAACGCGTGATCTGGGCGACGGCCACGTCGGAATCGAACGGCGGCACGCGGTCCTGCAGCAGCGACAGCTCGGCCACGATGTCGGGCGGCATCAGGTCGGGACGGGTCGACAGCACTTGGCCGAATTTCACGAAGATCGGTCCGAGTTCTTCCAGTGCCAGGCGCAGGCGGATCGCGCGCGGCGAGGTGATCCTGCGCCAGAAGAAGACAGTATTGATCAGGCGGGCGGTGCGTGGTACGTGCAGGCCGGAAATTGCGATCTCGTCCAGGCCATATTTGACGATGACGGTGAAGATCTTCAGCAGGCGCAGGAATTTCAGGATCATCAGTGGTCCGAAGGCGTATCAGGGATCGTCGGTACGGGCGCGGCGCGGCGCTCGGCTTGTTGCGCCAATTTTTGTTCCAGTTTGGCGATGCGCTTGGCCGTGCGCTCGACGTCGTCGCGCAGGCGGCCGACATCGTCGGCGAATGCGTCGACCGCCGCTGGCCGCACGAGCACGCGGCGTTCTTCCAGCAGGAATTCGGCGACGTTTTCCGCCAGGCGGCGCCCGGCCGTGGCCGCACCGGTCACAACGGAGCGCGCCCCGCCGGCCAGGCGCACGGCGCCGATCGGCCCGAACACGCGCTCGAGGTCGTGCTCCGCGTCCCAGCGCAGGCCTTTGGACAATTGCGAGATCGTGTTGGCGAACTCGGCATCGCCCTCGATGCGCACATACGAAAACGCGCGATCGCGGTTCTGCACGATCAGCGGCAGGTCGCTCAGCTTGACGTGGATCGTGACGCTGGCCGCGTCATCGGCGCCCGCCGTCTCGAGCATGCCGTCGCGCGCGACGCGCATACGTAACGCGACATGGCCCATATCGATACAGGCCGTTTTGCCGGCATGGCGCATCAGGCCGTCGCGCGCCCAGGCTTCCTGCGCCAGCAGGTGATTGATCGTCGCCACGGCCGGGGCCGTGGGCGACAGGAAAGAGGGAGTCGAAAGCATCGCCATTTCACCTACACAAAATAAAACCGCCCGGCATAGGTCGGGCGGTTTCGATCTTACCAGTTCACCGGAGCATAAAACCCGGAGCACAAGCTTTTTATTGCGAAGTTTTTAAGTAATTTGCTGAATGCCCGCCAGGACCCAACCGCCGCTGCCGTTGAGCGGCTTGGACAGGTTCCAGACCTCGACGAACGGTTCCGCCGGCGCGCCCGGCGCGTTGCGGATCATGCCGTTGAACTGCACGCTGGCCAAGTAGTCGCGCTCGGTCGTCTCGATGCCCAGCAGTTGGGAATCGATATTGACGACTTCCGTGAAGTCGGGCTGGCCGCCCCGCTCCTGGATCTGCAGCGACAGTTCGGCATATACCTCGGGCGACGTGAACTCGCGCAGGTCGGCCAGGTCGCCGCGGTCCCAGGCGGCCTGCATGCGGATGAACGAGGCCTTGGCGTGGCGCAGGAAAGCCTCCGTGTCGAACCCGGCCGGCACGCCCCACTGCTGGTGCGCAGGCGCGGCCTTGTCGAGCGACGGCGCGCTCGCGAAGCCCGGCTGGAAGCCGCCCTGGTTGCCCTGGTAGCCGCTGTTCAGGCCGGAACCGATTTCCGGCGTGGCCGAGGCCGGCATGGGGGTCTGGTTAAAACCGGTAAACGCCGGATTGGCCGGCGTGTCCTTGCGGCGGAACATACGCACGATAAACATCACCGCGAACACGAGCAGCAGGATCATCAGCACCGACGACAAGGCGCTGGCCATCGCCCCGCCGATGCCGAAGTGCGAGAACAGCGCGCCCAGGCCGAGGCCGAGCAGCGCCCCGCCCAGCACGCCTTTCCACATGCTCGGCCGTTTTACCGGCAGCGGGGCCGGCACGGCGGGCGCCGGAGCCGGACGCTGGTACGACGGCTGCTGGTAAGGCGCGGGCGCCGGCGCAGGCGCCGGGGCACGCATCCGGCTGACCGACTGCGACTGGCGGCCGAACGAGCGGCTGCCGCCGAGCGGACGCGCGTCGGCGACGCTGGACAGCGTCATCAGCGCGATCATCATGCTGGCCAAGAATTTTTTCATCTGCTCACCTCAAAGTTTGATGCCGGTGTGCAGTGCGGCAACACCGGCCGTCAGGTTGTAGTACTGCACGCGTTCCAGACCCGCCGTTTCCATCATCGATTTCAACGTCTCCTGGTCCGGGTGCATGCGGATCGATTCCGCCAGATAGCGGTAGCTTTCGGCATCGCCCGCGATGCGCTGGCCCAGCCACGGCAGCACCGAAAACGAATACACGTCGTACGGCTTTTGCAGCGGCGCCGCGACTTTCGAGAACTCCAGCACGAGCAGCTTGCCGCCCGGCTTGAGCACGCGGCGCATTTCCGCCAGCGCCTGATCCTTGTGCGTCATATTGCGCAGGCCGAACGCCACGCTGACGCGATCGAAATAATTGTCCGGGAACGGCAGTTTTTCCGCGTCACACAGTAAGGTGGGGGTGACGAGACCCTTGTTCAATAGACGATCGCGGCCCACGCGCAGCATCGACTCGTTGATGTCGGTGAGCCAGACCTCGCCACTCGGCCCCGCCTGCTTGGCGAACGCCTTCGACAGATCGCCCGTGCCACCCGCGATGTCGAGCACCTTGAAGCCGGGACGAATGCCGGCCTGGGCGATGGTGAACGCCTTCCACACGCGGTGCAGGCCGGCGGACATCAGGTCGTTCATCACGTCGTATTTGGACGCGACCGAGTGGAATACCTTGGCTACCTCGTGGACCTTCTCGTCTTCCGAGACGGTCTTGTAGCCGAAATGCGTGGTGTTGGTCATAGTAGCAAGCCGTATAGTCTTGCCACATTATACAAGCCGGGTGCTGCGCTCAGCTTAAAGCTGTCTTACCGCGACCGCCACGTGCGCGCGACCGGACGCGCCCGTCGTCTCCGCTTCGGCGCACGGTCGCGAGAATCTGGCAAACACGTTGCGCAGCATCCGGCTCAATACGGGATCGATCGCCAGGCTGCCGCCGAAGGTAATCGATCCGGCCGAAAATACACCGCCCCCACCGGCGTGCGTGAAATACGTCATGTCCGCACCGCTGCGCCAGCGATTGGTCCCCTTGGCCAGGTGGACCAGTCCGGCGGGTTTGTTGCGGGGGTCGATCTTGTCCATTTCCCATCCCGAAGCGCCGCCCATGTTCAATCCTGCCTTGCCGATCAAGCTGCCTGTTTCGACGCCGGTGCCGTCAAAGATCCAGTGGCGGGGCGCGATCACCTTGTAAGGACCGTACGTGGATTTGCCGGCCAACGTGAAACGAATGCCGAGCATCCTGGTTTCCGAGCGCCCGCAATCGCGCCAGCGCCCGCCCGCTTCACCACTGAAGGTGTGCCTGCCGCTGTCATACTTGACCTCGAGCTGTTGTGCGCGGATTTCCGCTTTCCAGTAGAGGCCGTTACCCGAGAGGTAGATCAGGTTGCCTCCCGCATCGAGGAAGCTTTCCAGGCCACGGTACATCGGGTCCGTCCAGTATTCGCTATGGGTACTGATCACCAAGGTGGGGTATTGCCGTAGCAAGGTTGGCGTGTCGTGCAAGTCGATGTCGGCGTACAAGTCGTAAGCGATGCCGTTCTGCTCCAACCAGCGCAGGATGTGCTTTTCGGCGTTTGCCAGGTGGCCGTCGTCGCCGGCCGGCGATGCGGCCGGATTCGGCCGTTGCATGTGTACCCGGAATGCGCTCCGCTTGCCAAGGCCGTCGTCGATGTCGTAGCGGTACAGCGACGCGCCACCCCATGCGTTGTAAGCCAGCCAGGTATTGGTCGACGCCAATACCGCCACGCCGGCGGGCCTGCCGAGCCTGCGTTTCTTGACGATGAACGTAATATCGAAGGCGGCCCCACTGCTGTCGGAAATACGCGCCGCGTACATCCCGCTGCACCAATCCGCGCCGACCTGCAGGGTGAAGGTGGGCTCCCAGGCGGCGCCGCACTCGTAAGCATTGGCGGCGTAATGCTGAGGCTTGCCTTCGATCCCGCCGATGGACAGCATGGACTGCTCTCGCGCGCCGTGACGGATGACGGTCAGCGCGAACCGCCGGCGTGGCGCATGGACGAATAATTGCAGCGGTTCGCCAGGGAACACGCTCATTCGGTCGCCATATCCTTCGATCGAATGCAGATTCTGCTCGAGACGGTCCGGCGCAAGCGTGGACGTACTGAGCCGGGGCATGCCTACCGCGACGGGAGCGCCACCGACGTTTTCCACGCGCACGGAAAACCGAGGGTACTGAAGACAGGACGGCGGCAGGTCGAGAGAAAAGTACAGCTTTCGACGGAGCAGACTCCGGATCAGATATTCCATCCGCAGCGCCAGCGGCAGCTTCCTGATACGGCTGAGCACACTGTCTTCGGACATCGCGCCCCGCACGGGATGGATTTCATGAAGAAGCGCGCCATCGGGCCGGTAGAACCTGAAAAGCAGCGCGCGCATGGGCAAATCGCCATAGGCCTCGAAACTCAGGCTGGCCTGCAGCACGCGTGGATGGTCATCGATGCGGAATCGACAGGTCCTGACGGCGGAACTCACGAGAACATGCATCGACATCGCGGCGTTCACCAAGTCGTTCGGTAATGCAGGAAGCGCAAACTAGCGCATTGTCGTACACCCTATCCCAACATCAAAAGACACAGCTGAGATCGCTCATAGTCCGTGTTTAAGGAAGCTCAACGCGCCGGTGAACATGACGTCTGCGGCGTACATGTCGGCTTTGCCACACAGAATAGCAATCGTGCATCACTATTGTTAAAACTCTGCTTATAATGATTTTTGCTAGCGCACAGTCTGGAACAGGGATGCCTTATCGCTTAACCATGTGCCGCCAGCTAAATTCATTACTTGTTAAAAAATTTCTTGAGAGAGAGAAACATGGCGACTGGCACCGTGAAATGGTTCAACGACGCAAAAGGCTTTGGCTTCATCAAACCTGACGATGGTGGCGACGATCTGTTCGCACACTTCTCGGCCATCAATTCGGCCGGCTTCAAATCGCTGGCGGAAAACCAGCGCGTCAGCTTCGACGTGACCTCGGGCCCGAAAGGCAAGCAGGCAGCAAACATCCAGCCGCAATAATTCCCGACCGGAACGCAGACCGGATAGCGCCGGCCCACCAGGCCGGCAAAGAAAAAAAAAGCGCCGTGTGTCGAACCGGCGCTTTTTTCGTTAGTGACCGCATGCGGCGGACTTAATGTCCCCGTGCGGCGGACTTAATGTCCCCCGCACCCACCGCTGCCGCAACCGCCACCCTTTTGCCCGGCCACCGGCACGGCACTGGCCTCGCGGCCGCTGTCGCCCTCATACCCCGCCGCGTGCAGACGGCCCAGGTAATCCTGCCACAGCCGGTCCTGCTCGCTGCCCAGCTTGTACAGATAGTCCCACGTGTAGATGCCGGACTCGTGACCGTCCGTAAACAGCGGCTTGATGCCGTAGTTCCCGACCGGCTCGGCGCCGCGGGTGCCGACGTCGCGCTTGCCGACCTGCAGCACTTCCTGGCCCGGACCGTGGCCCTTCACTTCGGCCGACGGCGAGTACACGCGCAGCAGTTCGAACGGGATGGCGAAGACGGCGCCGTCGTCGAAGGCGATTTCCAGGACCTTCGATTGCTGGCGGATGGTGAGGTTGGTGGGAGTGGGCATGATGGGGTCCGTTCAGTAGCAAAGCAAGAACGTCATTCCGCGGAAGCGGGAATCCATGCGGCGCATCTTCGGTCGGCTCGGCATGGAATCCCGCGTGCGCGGGAACGACGGTGCATATTTTATCGGTCGGTGAACCTGCGCGCGATCGCCTCCGCCAGTTGCGGCACGAGCTTCCTGCGCTCGGCAAGCACCGCGTCCGGCGTCGCGCGCACGGCCTGCGTCCACACGGGCGCCGGGAAGTGCGCGTCGTCGGCGTAGCGCGGAATCACGTGCCAGTGCAGGTGCGGCACGACGTTGCCGAGGCTCGCCACGTTGACCTTCAGCGGCCGCATCACGTCGCGCACCGCCAGTTCGAGCTTGTGGACGGCGTCGTTCAGCAGCAGGCGATCGGCGTCCGGAAGGTCGCTCACCTCGCGCACATGATCCTTCCAGATCACGCGCGCGAAGCCGGGATAGTTCGCGTCGTCGACCAGGATCACGGCGAACTTGTCGTTGTCGACGACGGTCGGCACGTTCAAGTCGCAGAGCTCGCAGCCGGCCACGCGCGTCGTCATACGAGCACCCGCTCGATACCGCCGTTGTTGGCGTTGGCCACGTAGTTCGGCATCCAGTTCTCGCCCAGCAGGTGGCGCGCGATTTCGACGACGATGTAGTCGGCCGTGGTGCCCGAGTCGTCGTTGTAGCGCGACAGGCCTTGCAGGCAGGACGGGCAGCTCGTCAGGATCTTGACGTCGCCGTCGAATCCGTCGGCGCGCAGTTTATCCGCGCCCTTCACCATCTCCTGCTCCTTGCGGAAGCGGACCTGGGTCGAGATGTCCGGACGGCTCACGGCGAATGTGCCCGACTCGCCGCAGCAGCGGTCGTTCTTCTCGATCTTGACGTTGTCGACGGTCTGCACCAGCGCGTTCACGGTCTTCATCGAGTCCTGCATCTTCATCGGCGTATGGCACGGGTCGTGGTACATGTAGCGCGTACCGGTCACGCCTTCCAGCTTGACGCCCTTCTCCAGCAGGTACTCGTGGATGTCCATGATGCGGCAGCCCGGGAAGATCTTGTCGAACTCGTACGTCGCCAGCTGGTCGTAGCAGGTGCCGCACGAGACGAGGACCGTCTTGATGTCGAGGTAGTTCAGCGTGTTGGCCATGCGGTGGAACAGCACGCGGTTATCCGTCATCATCTTGTCGGCCTTGTCGTACTGGCCGGCGCCGCGCTGCGGATAGCCGCAGCACAGATAGCCCGGCGGCAGCACGGTCTGCACGCCCACTTCCCACAGCATCGCCTGCGTGGCCAGGCCCACCTGCGAGAACAGGCGCTCGGAGCCGCAGCCCGGGAAGTAGAACACGGCTTCCGTATCGGCGTTCGTCACCTTCGGATTGCGGATGATCGGGATGACCTTGTCGTCCTCGATGTCCAGCAGCGCGCGCGCCGTCTTCTTCGGCAGGTTGCCCGGCATCTTCTTGTTCACGAAGTGGATCACCTGCTCGCGGATCGGCGCCTTGCCGGTCGTCGGAGGCGGTGCCTTCGTCTGTTCTTTCGCGACTGCCTTCAGCACGGCGCTGCCTAAACGCTGGGCCTTGTAGCCCCAGTCGATCATCCCCTTGCGCATCGTGTTGATCGTCGTCGGGTCGGTCGCGTTCAGGAAGAACATGCCCGCGCGCTGGGCCGGCTTGAAGCTGCGCTTGTCCATCTTGCGCAGCAGGTTACGCATGTTCATCGAGACGTCGCCGAAGTCGATGTTGACCGGGCACGGCGTCACGCACTTGTGGCACACGGTGCAGTGGTCGGACACGTCCTCGAATTCTTCCCAGTGGCGGATCGACACGCCGCGGCGCGTCTGCTCTTCGTACAGGAACGCTTCGATCAGCGCGGACGTCGCGAGGATCTTGTCGCGCGGCGAGTACAGCAGGTTCGATTGCGGCACGTGCGTCGTGCACACGGGCTTGCACTTACCGCAGCGCAGGCAATCCTTGACACTGTTGGCGATCTCGCCGATGTCGCTCTGCTGCATGATCAGCGATTCGTGGCCCATCAGGCCGAACGACGGCGTGTACGCGTTGCGCAGGTCGGCGTACGCGGTCTCGCTGTTGAGCAGCTTGCCCTTGTTGAAGCGGCCTTCCGGGTCGACGCGTTTCTTATAGTCGCGGAAGTCGCGGATCTCGTCCTCGGTGAGGAATTCCAGCTTCGTGATGCCGATGCCGTGTTCGCCCGAGATCACGCCGTCCAGCGAACGCGCGAGCTTCATGATGCGCTCGACGGCTTTGTGCGCATCCTGCAGCATCGCGTAGTCGTCCGAGTTCACCGGCAGGTTCGTGTGCACGTTGCCGTCGCCCGCGTGCATGTGCAGCGCGACGAACACGCGCGAACGCAGCACGCGCTTGTGGATCGCGGTGGCCTCGTCCAGGATCGGTTTATAGGCCGCGCCGTTGAAGATCTGGCGCAGCGGCGCGCGGATCTCGTTCTTCCACGAGACGCGCACGGTGTGGTCCTGCACGACGTCGAACAGCGTGGCGCCCGGTTGCTGCGCGAGGCGCGCCTGGAACGTGCCGCTCAAACCATCGAGGCCGAAGTCGGCCAGCTTGTCCAGCACCGCGCCCAGCGGCTGGTCGAGGTTCGCCATGATCCAGGTCCAGCGCGCGGCCACGCGGGCCAGCAGATCGTCGCCCTGCTGCGAACGGTCGCCGAGGATCTCTTCCTTCGACACGCCTTCGCCGGTCGCGTCGTCCGCCTTCGTCACTTCCAGGTTCCCGGACGTGAAATAGGCGTGCAGTTCTTCGACCAGCTGCAGCTTGTTCTTGATCGACAGCTCGACGTTGATGCGCTCGATGCCGTCCGTGTACTCGCCCATCCGGTTCAGCGGGATGACGACGTCCTCGTTGATCTTGAAAGCGTTCGTGTGGCGCGCGATGGCGGCCGTGCGCGAGCGGTCGAGCCAGAATTTTTTACGCGCTTCCGGGCTCACGGCGATAAAGCCCTCGCCCACGCGCGTGTTCGCGAGGCGCACGACTTCCGACGTGGCCAGCGCGACGGCGTTCTCGTCGTCGCCGACGATGTCGCCGAACAGCGCCATCTTCGGCAGGGTGCCGCGCTTGGATTTCGTCGCGTAGCCGACGGCGCGCAGATAGCGCTCGTCCAGGTGCTCCAGGCCGGCGAGACGCAGGCTCGCGAATTCCGGCTTGCCGCTCTTCGGCAGGCTGTCCAGGTAATCCTTGATCTCGACGATCGACGGGATCGCATCGCGCGCCTGGCCGAAGAATTCCAGCGCGACGGTGCGCGTGTACTTCGGCATCTTGTGCAGGATCCAGCGGGCCGACGTGATCAGGCCATCGGTGCCCTCTTTCTGGATGCCCGGCAGGCCCGCGAGGAATTTGTCGGTGACGTCCTTGCCGAGACCTTCCTTGCGGAAGCGGCGGCCTTCGATGGCCAGCGTCTCGGTGCGGAACGGCTCGCCCTTCGGCGCGCCCTTTTCCGACGGATGCGTCCATTCGAGCTTGAACGTCGCGACCGGGGCGTCGTGGATCTTGCCCAGGTTGTGGTCGATGCGCGTGACGTCGAGCCAGTCGCCGTTCGGGTCGACCATGCGCCACGACGCGAGGTTGTCGAGGGCCGTGCCCCACAGCACGGCCTTCTTGCCGCCCGCGTTCATCGCGATATTCCCGCCGATGCACGAGGCGTGCGCGGACGTCGGATCGACGGCGAACACGAAGCCGGCCTTCTCGGCCGCCTGCGACACCTGCTGCGTGACGACGCCGGCACCGGTATAGATCGTCGCGTAATCGCGGTCGACGCCCGGCAGGCGCGTCATCTCGACGGCGCCCATGCCGATCAGCTTTTCCGTGTTGATGACGGCCGACATGGGCGTGAGCGGAATCGCGCCGCCCGTGTAGCCGGTGCCGCCGCCGCGCGGGATGATGGTCAGACCGAGCTCGATACAGCCCTTCACGAGGCCGGCCATCTCGTCTTCCGAATCCGGCATCAGGACGAGGAACGGATATTCGACGCGCCAGTCGGTGGCATCCGTCACGTGCGACGTGCGGTGCATGCCGTCGAAGCGGATGTTGCGTTTATCGGTGTAGCGGCCCAGCACGGCGCGGGCGCGCTTGCGCAGGTCGTACGTCTGCTGGAACTCGCGGCCGAAGTCGTCGACGGCCTTGCGCGCGGCGACGAGCAGCTCCTCGACGGCGGCGCTGCGGCGGCTCGCCGTGGCCGCATCGGCCTCGCTGCTATCCACCGTCAGGCGGCGCTTGTCGACTTCCGCCAGGCGGTGGTGCAGCGCTTCGATCAGCTTGGCGCGGCGCTTCGGGTTGTCCAGCAAGTCGTCCTGCAAGTACGGATTGCGGCGCACGACCCAGATGTCGCCCAGGACTTCGTACAGCATGCGCGCCGAACGCCCGGTCTGGCGGGCGCCGCGCAATTCGTCCAACAGTTGCCACGATGACTCGCCCAGCAGACGGATCACGATCTCGCGATCGGAGAACGACGTGTAGTTATAGGGGATTTCGCGCAGCCGGATGGGCGCGTTGTCTTCGAGCAGGGCGTGGATATTGGCAGGAGCGTTCATGGGGAGATCGACTGTCTTACTGACGCGTAGGACTCTCTATTCTAGCTTATTGCGATGCACCACGCTGGGAAGGAATGATTTTTGCAACGCTTCTAAAGCAGAAATGCACAGAAAACGGCGGATCCGCACAAATTTGTTATGGCAAAATGCAATATTTTCCAGCAAAAGCTCGGCGTGATGAAAGAAGAGGCATCTTATCCACGCCGGATGGATGCCCACTTACCCGAACAGCCTGCTGCTCGTCTCCCCCAGCCACTTCCACCACCCGTTCGGCACGTACAGCAACGTGACCGTCATGAACACATAGCGCCCGAACTTGCCGACGGCCATATAGATCACGCTGGGCCAGAACGGCAGGTGCAGCCAGCCGGCCAGCGTGCACAGCGGGTCGCCGATGCCGGGCACCCACGACAGCAGCATCGTTTTCGCGCCGTAGCGCTTCAGCCAGTGGAACCAGCGCGACGAGCGCTCTTTCGCGAAGGCGACCTTGGCGCGGTAGCCGATCCAGTAGTCGACGACGCCGCCCAGCGTGTTGCCCAGCGTGGCCACGAGGATCACGGGCCAGAACATGGCGGGATTGGCTTTCACGACGGCGAACACGGCCGGTTCCGAGCCGAGCGGCAGCAGGGTGGCGGAGACGAAGGCGATCAGGAAGACCGACGTGAGCCCGACGGTGGGCACGGCAAGGAATTTCAGCAGCCACAGTACGGCGGATTCGATCATCGGCGGGAAGGGATGGACGGGAGACGGATGGGTCCAGTACATTATAATGGGGAGAAACACCCGGGCACGTCGAAAACCCTGCCGCGCGTTGCACTGTCGTTCCGCGATGCTCGCTGTACTATTCGTACAGCTGCGCTTCTCGAACGACGTTGCTGCCGCTCGCGACGGTTTTTCGAGGTGTCCATTCGCAACGACACGGTACGCCAGGCTCTACCAAGCCAAGCTGCCGCACTGCTCGCCTCGGTTACCCGCCAAGCAGGACAGTCAGCGTCGCCCCGGAACCCGAACAGCCCGCATCGATCATGACTACCGACTATCTCAAGAAAATCCTCACCGCGCGCGTCTACGACGTGGCCGTCGAAACCCCGCTGGAATACGCCCCCAGCCTGTCGAAGCGCACCGACAACAAGATTTACCTGAAGCGCGAGGACATGCAAAGCGTGTTCAGCTTCAAGCTGCGCGGCGCCTACAACAAGATGGCGAACCTGTCGGAGTCGCAGCTGAACCGCGGCGTGATTTGCGCGTCGGCCGGTAACCACGCGCAGGGCGTCGCCATGTCGGCGGCGCGGCTGAACTGCCGCGCCGTGATCGTCATGCCGACCACCACGCCCAGCGTGAAGGTCGATGCGGTGCGCGCGTTCGGCGGCAGCAACGTGGAAGTCGTCCTGCACGGCGAATCGTACACGGACGCCTTCATCCACGCGCAGATGCTGGAGAAGGAGCAGAAGCTGGCGTTCGTGCACCCGTTCGACGATCCGGACGTCATCGCCGGCCAGGGCACCATCGGCGTCGAGATCCTGCGCCAGCACGCGGGCCCGATCCACGCGATCTTCCTCGCGATCGGCGGCGGCGGCTTGATCAGCGGCGTGGCCGCATACGTAAAGCAGATCCGCCCGGACATCAAGATCATCGGCGTGCAGACGAACGATTCGGACGCGATGGCGCGCAGCCTCAAGGCGGGCGAGCGCGTGACGCTGTCCGACGTCGGCCTGTTCGCGGACGGCACCGCCGTGCGCCTCGTCGGCTCGGAGACCTTCCGCCTGTGCCAGGAACTGGTCGATGAAATCATCATCGTCGACAACGACGCGATCTGCGCGGCCATCAAGGACGTGTTCCAGGACACGCGCAGCATCGTCGAGCCGTCCGGCGCGCTCGCGGTCGCGGGCGCCAAGGCGTATGTCGAACGTTCGCTGATGTCGAAGAATCCGGTGCGCGGCGAGACGCTCGTCGCCGTGCCGTCCGGCGCCAACATGAATTTCGACCGCCTGCGCTTCGTCGCCGAGCGTGCCGAACTGGGCGAGGCGCGCGAAGCGGTATTCGCCGTGACGATCCCCGAGCAGCGCGGCAGCTTCAAGCGCTTCTGCGCGCTGATCGGACCGCGCAACGTCACCGAGTTCAACTACCGCATCAGCGACGAGAGCGAAGCCCACGTCTTCGTCGGCGTGCAGATCGGCAGCCGCAGCGAATCGGGCACCGTCGCGCGCACGTTCGAGGAACACGGCTTCCGCACCCTCGACCTCACGCACGACGAGCTGGCGAAACAGCACGTGCGCCACCTGGTCGGCGGCAAGAGCGGGCTGGCGCACGACGAGCTGCTGTACCGCTTCGAGTTTCCGGAACGCCCGGGCGCGCTGATGCGCTTCCTGGACAGCATGGCGCCGAACTGGAACATCTCGCTGTTCCACTACCGGAACCAGGGCGGCGACGTGGGCCGCATCCTCGTCGGCCTGCAAGTGCCGTCGGGCGAGATGGACGAATTCCGCCAGTTCCTCGCGACGCTGGGTTACCGCTATTGGGACGAGAGCGCGAATCCGGTCTACAAGCTGTTTCTTTGATACGGATCATGCATTTGCATAGGGTGGGCGGGTCTCCCGTCCACCCCACCCGTAACGCATCGGTTACCTGAACGCGCAGCGTTTTCGGGAAAGGTGTACGATACGCCGCCTTGCCGCCGCCGGACCGGCATCGCCACGCACGTCACGAGCACGTGGCCGGCTTCGAGAAAACATCATGACCAATACCCCTGAACATTCGCCTCTCGGCAAAAACTCGGCCTACCAGACCCAGTATGCGCCGGAGCTGCTGTTTCCCATCCCGCGCCAGCAAAAGCGCGACGAGCTCGGCCTGAAGGGCACGCTGCCCTTCTTCGGCGTCGACATCTGGAATGCCTACGAATTGTCGTGGCTGAACATGCGCGGCAAGCCGCAAGTCGCCATCGCGACCTTCACCGTGCCCGCCGATTCGCCCAATATCGTCGAATCGAAATCCTTCAAGCTCTACCTGAATTCGTTCAACCAGACGCGGCTCGCCAACACGGACGCCCTGCTGGCCCTGCTGCGCGAAGACCTGTCCAACGCCGTCGGCGCGCCCGTGCACGTGGCGCTGACCCTGCCCGAGGACTTCGACAAGCTCAAAATGGGCGAGCAGGACGGCCTCTTGATCGACCGCCTCGACATCGAGGTCGACCACTACAGTCCGTCGCCGGAGTTACTTAAAGCCAACCACGACGAAGCGGCGGTCGAGGAAACCCTCATGTCGCACCTGCTCAAGTCGAACTGCCTCGTCACTGGCCAGCCGGACTGGGGCAGCGTGCAGATCCGCTATGCCGGACCGCAGATCGACCAGGAAAGCCTGCTGCGCTACCTGATCGGTTTCCGCGAGCACAACGAATTCCACGAGCAGTGTGTCGAGCGCATCTTCACGGACATCTTGCGCCAGTGCAAACCGAACAAGTTGGCCGTGTACGCCCGCTACACCCGCCGCGGCGGCCTGGACATCAACCCCTGGCGCGCCAATTTCAGCACCGGAAAACCGCCGAATTTGCGTACTGCACGTCAATGAACAGTGCGGATGGGTGATTTTTCGTCGTTCGTCCCCATCTACAGTGTACGTTTCCAGCGACATCGTCTGCGATGCGTCTGCGATGCCGTTGGATGTGCAAAGCGACAATTTTGCTCAACCGAGCGCTAGAAAAATCGGTAAAAGAGGCCCCGGGAGAATGGTTCATGCGTGAAACCCGGGATTTCGTGGCGGAAATTGCGCATGTCAGGTTGTCGGGTGCCTGGTCTTTACGCACACGTTTGCGGCAGGGATTGGACAAGCACCCGACGACATGCAAAATCGAATTACACGGCCATAAAACCGGCCTATAATTCCCGCTCGCAAGCACCCCCGGGTGCACCGCAATAGAAGCGTGTTATGACTAATCTAAGCAAAATCCTCTCGCTCGAGAACGTGCAGCTCGATCTGGAAGTGTCGAGCAAGAAGCGCGCCTTCGAGCAGGCCGGCCTGATCTTCGAGAACAACTGCGGCATCGCCCGCTCCACCGTGTCGGACAATCTGTTCGCGCGCGAGCGACTCGGCTCCACCGGACTCGGTCACGGCGTCGCCGTGCCGCACGGCCGCATCAAGGGCAGCAAAAGCCTCAAATCGCCGCTGGCCGCGTTCGTGCGCCTGCTTGAACCGATTCCGTTCGAATCGCCGGACGGCCAGCCGGTCAAGCTGCTGTTCTTCCTCCTGATCCCGGATCATGTCACGCAACAGCACCTCGAGATCCTGTCGGAGATCGCGGAACTGTTCTCCGACGAGGCGATCCGCACGGCCCTGACGACCGACACGGATCCGAAATCCGTCTACGAACGCATCATCAACTGGCAGCCGAGCCTGCAAGCCCTCGGCTGACCTTGCGAAAGCGACCATGCTGCAGACTCCGCTGACCATCCAACGGCTGTACGACGACAACCGCGACAGCCTGCAACTGGGCTGGTTCGCAGGATTCCCGGGTGGAGAACGCCAGATTTCCGGCGACGCCGTCTCGGCCGCGGACCAGGTGGGTCACCTGAACCTGATCCACCCGGGCCGCATGCAGGTGTTCGGTCACCAGGAACTGAATTACTACCAGCGCCTGAAGTCCGGCTCGCGCAGCCACCTGATCGGCGAACTGATCGCGGGCGGCCCGCCGGCCCTGTTCATCGCCCAGGGCCTCGACACGCCGCCGGACATCCTCGCCATCTGCGACGAGCAGAACATCCCGCTGTTCTCGACGCCGCTGCCGGCCGCGCAGGTGATCGACTACCTGCGCGTGTACCTGTCGAAGAAGCTGGCGCAGCGCGTCATCATGCACGGCGTGTTCATGGACGTGCTGGGTGTCGGCGTGCTGATCACGGGCGACTCGGGCCTCGGCAAGAGCGAGCTCGGTCTGGAACTGATCTCGCGTTCGCACGGCCTCGTTGCCGACGACGCCGTCGAATTCTCGCGCATCGCGCCGAACATGATCGAAGGCCGCTGCCCGCCGCTGCTGCAGAACCTGCTCGAAGTGCGCGGCCTGGGCCTGCTGGACATCAAGGCGATCTTCGGCGAGACGGCCGTGCGCCGCAAGATGCGCCTCAAACTGATCGTCCACCTCGTCAAGCGCGGCGCGCTGGACGAAGAAGTCGAACGCCTTCCGTTCCACTTCCCCACCGAGGACGTGCTGGGCCTGCCGATCCGCAAAGTGGTCATCCCCGTCGCGGCCGGCCGCAACATCGCGGTGCTGCTGGAGGCCGCCGTGCGCAATACGATTCTGCAGCTGCGCGGGATCGATACGCTGCAGGAGTTCATGGAGCGGCAGCGGCAGGCGATGTCGAGCGACTGACGGATGTTCAGTATGGGTTCCCGCTTTCGCGGGAACGACGTTTTTAAATACGGATCCCGAACCGACCTAAATACGGGTCCTGAAACGACCGTCATTCCCGGCATTGCCGGAAACGACTTCCCGTGCAGGCGGGAGTCCATACAGCGTTTCAAAAATCGAACAGCGCGCCGCCGGAGCCTGTTGCAAACACCTCAACCATAAGCCTTGTGCGCTGCGGCAAACACGGGCCGATGCTATCATCGCCCCATGCGCATCCTACTCATCACCGGTATCTCGGGCTCCGGTAAATCCGTCGCCCTGAACGTCCTCGAAGACGCGGGCTATTACTGCGTCGACAACCTGCCCCCCGCCCTGCTGCCGGCCCTCGTCGGCACCATCGAAGGCGGCGACACGAAACGCATCGCCGTCGCCGTCGACGCGCGCAGCGCCGAATCGCTGGCCGAACTGCCGACGACCGTCGCCCTGCTCCGCGACGCCGGTCACCAGGTCAAGGTGATCTTCCTGACCGCCAGCACGCACTCGCTCGTCGCGCGCTTTTCCGAGACGCGCCGCAGCCATCCGCTGTCGCACGAACTGCGGCCGGGCGAGAACCCCGCGTCGCGCCGCACGCTGATCGAATGCATTTCGGAAGAGCGCGACCGCTTGGGACCGATCGAGAAGATGGGCCACGTGATCGACACGTCCGAACTGTCGGCCAACAAGCTGCGCGCCTGGGTCAAGGAACTGGCCGAGGTCACGTACGCGCCGCTGACCTTGTACTTCGAATCGTTCGCGTTCAAGCGCGGCGTGCCGCTCGACGCCGACTTCGTGTTCGACGTACGCGCCGTGCCGAACCCGTATTACGACCTCACTTTGCGCCCGCTGAACGGCAAGGACGCCCCCGTGATCGCCTTCCTCGACGCCCAACCGCAGGCGGCCGAACTGCTGTCCGACATCCGCGCCTTCATCACCAAGTGGCTGCCGTCGTTCAAGAAGGACAACCGCAGCTATCTGACGGTGGCGGTCGGCTGCACGGGCGGCCAGCACCGGTCCGTGTACATGGCGGAGCGGCTCGGCGCCTATTTCGGCGGCACGGAACGGGTCGTCGTGCGGCACCGCGAACAGCCCTGACACGGCCAACGAATCGCAGGCGTCACGCGTGGGCACGGGTGCCCACCCGGCCGCCTACACGTAGGGCGGGCACCCCATGCCCGCGCGGGAATCAAAAGAACTCGTCGAGCAGCCGATAAAAACGGCTGCGCGCAGCGTCGAAGCGCGTGCCGTAGGCGTCCAGGAACGGCTCGACCCACGCGTCGCCCAATGCTTCCGCGATGTCGCGCGTGGCCAGCGCCAGGTCTTGCCAGCGGTCCGCCACGCCCAGGCGGCCGCAATCGATCCAGCCCGCATCCCCTTCATCATCGACGATCAGGTTCGGCAGGCAGGCGTCGCCGTGCGTGACGACCAGGTCTTCGCCATGCGGCGCCTGCGCGGCCATGCGCGCGAACAGCACGGCGGGCCCGGTGCCGTGGTGTTCATCGTCGAGGTCATCCTCGTCCACCAATCCGGCCTCCAGGCGTGCCTTGGCCCGTTCGATGCGCCGGGCCGCGCGGTGGTCGAACGGGCACGTGGCGATATCGAGCGCGTGCAGCGCCCGCAGCGCCGCCGCCAGCCGCGCGACCTTGACGGCCGGCGCCAGGCGGGCGGCCAGCAAATCGCGCCCCGGCACGGCGCCGAGCAGCAGCCAGTCCATACCCGCCTCCTGCGTCAGGTCGAGCACCGGCGCGCACGGCACGCCGGCGCCGGCCAGCCAGCCAGCGCAGGCGCGCCGCCTCGTCGCGCAGTTCCGCCAGCGGATCGGCGGATTCGGTCTTCGCGAACAGGACGGGCTTGCCCGGTGCGTCGAGACGGAACACGTCGGCCTCCGAACAACCGGTGTCCTGGCCCGTCCAGCGGTAGCCGGCCAGGCGTGCCGTCCAGGCGGCGGGTGCGTGTGGTCGCGTCATGCCGTCTCCGGTCGGCTAGCGCCGAAGCGCCGCCGCAACCGCGCGTGGCGATGGCGGAAGAACAGCGCCACGCTCGCGCGCACGAGCGCACGCGGGAGCGGACGGCGCGGGCGGAACGTCAGGTTGTCGATCACGCTGGCGCCGCGCGGTGACGGCGAGATCGTGCGCTCGTGCTGCCAGAACGCCATCGACAGCATCGGCGAGCGTTCGAGAAAACGCCGGCCCGGGTCGAGTTCGACGAGGGTCAGGTCGCTCCAGTCGATGGGCAGCACGCGCAGCAAAAGAAGCCAGCTGCGGCACAGGCGCTGGCCCGGTGCGCAGGCATCCGCAGGCAGCGCACGCATCCCGCGCGGGAACGTCATGCGCAGCAGCGGCGACATCTCGTCGGCAATGCCGTCGACCGACGTCGCCCATCGCCACACCGTGTCCGGTGCGGCGGCCAGCTCGGACTCGAAGCGCAGTTCGATCACGAATCGCGCAGATCGCGCAGCGGATGCGCGTGCGCCGGCCACACGGGCGCGAAAAACCACGCCACCATCTCCGGCGTGACGTCGGCGAGCAGAGGCGGTTTCCACTGCGGCGTATTGTCCTTGTCGATCACGAGCGCGCGCACGCCTTCCAGCACCTCGCCGTGTTCGAACGTGCGGCGCACGAGCGAGCGTTCCATGCGCAGGCAGTCGGCCACGCCGAGGCTTGCGCCGCGCACGAGCATCTCGCGCGTCACGGACATCATCAGCGGCGAGCGCTGGCGCATCGTGGCCAGCGTCTTGTGCGCGAACGGGCTCGCATCGGTTTCCAGCGATGCCATCACGGCCGCGACGGAGTCCGCGCCGAAGTGGCGGTCGATCGCCTCGCGCTGCGCTGCCAGCTCGCCGGCGTCGGGCGCGAACGGCGCGGCAAACGCGCGGATCGCGCCCGGCAGTTCCGCGCCTGGCGTCGACTCGATCAGCGCGCGCAGCGCGTCCAGTTGGGCGGCCGGTACGAACACGTCGGCCAGGCCGACGTAGATGGCGTCCGCGGCGCCGATGGTCACGCCCGTCACGCCAAGGTAGTGGCCTAGGCGGCCCGGCGCATGCGACAGGAAGTGGCTGCCGCCCACGTCCGGAAACAGGCCGATGTTCACCTCGGGCATGGCGATCTTCGAGCGCTCCGTCACGATGCGCAGGCCGCAATCCGGCCCGCCCTGGGCGATGCCCATGCCGCCGCCCATCACCACGCCATCCATCAGCGCGATATACGGCTTCGGGTAAAAGTGGATCAGGTGGTTGAGCGCGTATTCCTCGGTGAAGAAATCTTCCAGCAGCGGACTGCCCGTCTGCGGCGTGGCTTTGCCGGCCTCATGGAAGAAGCGGATGTCGCCGCCGGCGCACAAGGCTTTCTCGCTCGTGCTGGCGATGACGACGGCGTCGATGCCGGCATGTTCGCGCCAGGCGAGCAGCGTCGCAGTGAGTGCGCGGACCATGTCCAGCGACAGCGAGTTCAGCGCTTTCGGTCGGTCCAGGGTGATGATGCCCGTGCGGTTGGCGATCCGCGTCAGTACGTGTTCGGTCATGTCTCTTCGGCGCGTCGAAAAACCTGCTGCGCGTTGCACTGTCGTTCCGCGATGCTCGCTGTACTCGTCGTACAGCTGCGCTTCTCAAACAACATTGCTGCCGCTCGCGACGGTTTTGCGAGGCTCCTCCTTGTTATTGAAATAATCAGAGATACATTGTAGCGCCCATAAAAACGAAAAGGGCGCCAATGCGCCCTTCGTTCCTCGGTGCTGCGGCTGGCGTGGTATCACGCCGCGACGGCAGCTTCCTCTCCTCCTTCGGACATGCGCTTGATGCACGCGTTGTCATGATCCTTGAGCATTTGCTTGTACTTGACGACCTGACGGTCGAGGCGGTCCATCAGCATGTCGATCGCGGCATATAAATCGTGCGCGGCACTGGCGACATGGACGATCTTGCCCGCGACACGCAGGTTGATCTCCGCTTTCTGGCGTTTTTCTTTCTCGGTGAGATTGTCGATGCAGAGGATGACGTGGGAATCGATCACTTGATCGAAATGGCGGGTGATGCGTTCGAGCTTGTTCTGTACGTATTCTCGGATGGCTGGAGTTACATCGAGATGATGTCCGCTGATTGTGAGATTCATACACACTCCTTTGAAGATGCGTTGCCGTGCGCGCATCAAGCGCAAATGGCAACGTTGTTGCAAGAGTTTGCTACAAGGATTTGCGGAGGCTGACGGGTGGAATCTTCAGCGCCTCACGGTACTTCGCGACCGTGCGCCGCGCGATCACCATTCCCTGTTCCCCTAGCATCTCCGCGATCTTGCTGTCGGATAAGGGATTCTTGGGGTCTTCTGCTCCTGTCAGTTGTACGATGAGGGCCCGTATTGCCGTCGACGATGCTTCGCCTCCCGCTTCGGTGGCAACGTGACTCCCGAAGAAATACTTCAACTCGAACATGCCGTGCGGGGTCAGCATATATTTCTGAGTTGTGACTCGAGAAATTGTGCTCTCGTGTAGACCTAGTGTATCAGCTATCTCACGTAAAACAAGGGGCCGCATCGCGACTGCGCCATGCGAGAAAAAGTTGCGCTGGCGATCCACAATAGCCTGGGCCACGCGCAGGATCGTGTCGAAGCGCTGCCGCATATTCTTGATGAGCCACTTGGCTTCCTGCAACTGTGCACCCAGCTGTGTTTCTGATTTCCCCTGCTTCATCAGCGAGGCGTACAGGCTGTTCACGCGCAGGCGCGGCATCACTTCCGGATTCAGCTGCACGCTCCAGCCGTCCTTGGCGCGGCGCACGATCACGTCGGGCACGACGAAGTCCGACACATCCGAGGCGAACGCCGCGCCCGGATGGGGGTTGCACTGGCGGATGACGGCCTGGGCTTCGCGCAGGTCTTCGTCGTCGCAATCGAGCGCCTTTTTGAGCTTGTTGAATTCACGCTGCGCGAACCACGTCAGGTATTTTTCGACGATGACGAGCGCCATGCGCCGCGTGACGAGCGGCACGCCGGGCATGCGGCGGATCTGCAGGGCCAGGCATTCGGCCGCGCTGCGCGCACCCACGCCGGGCGGGTCCATGCTTTGCACGAGGGCGAGCGCCATGCGCAATTCCTCGAACTCGATCTCCAGTTCGGCCGGCAGGCGCGCGTGGATGTCTTCCAGCGGCTCTTCCAGATAACCGTTGTCGTCCAGCGCATCGACGACGAGTTCCACGAGCGCGCAGTCGCGCGGCGCGCAGCACGTCAGGCGCACCTGCTCCATCAGGTGCTCGCGCAGCGTGACGGGACTCGCTTCCAGTTGCGGGCGGCCGTCTTCATCGTCGCCGCCGCTGCCGCTGCGGCCGTACTCGCCCCAGTCCTCGCCGGCTTCGCTGCCGCCGCCTTCGCCGCTGTCGCCACCCGCTTCGCCGTTCTCGCCATTGCCATGCTCGGCGGGCGCGCCGCCCTCCTCGCCCGAGCCCTGCGCGGCCGGCGCCTCACCGGCCTGCGTCGATGCCGGCGCGCTGTTGATGGCGCCGTCGGCCAGCAGGCGCACCGACCGGTCGAGCGGATCGTCGAGCCGTTCGAGCAAGGGGTTCTCGCTCAAGACCTGCTCGATTTCCTGGTGCAGCTCCAGAGTCGACAGCTGCAACAGCCGGATCGATTGCTGGAGTTGGGGCGTCAGTGCAAGGTGCTGTGAAGTCTTGAGTTGCAGCGTCTGTTTCATGACTACATTCGGAAGTGTTCGCCCAGGTAAACGCGGCGCACCGATTCATTGGCGATGATGTCGTCGGGTCGGCCGGATGCCAGCACCGCCCCCTGGTTGATGATGTAGGCGCGGTCGCAGATGCCGAGCGTCTCGCGCACATTATGGTCCGTGATCAGCACGCCGATGCCGCGCTCCTTCAGGAAGCGCACGATACGTTGGATCTCGATGACGGCAATTGGATCCACGCCGGCGAACGGTTCGTCCAGCAGCACGAAGCGCGGATTGGTCGCGAGGGCGCGCGCGATCTCCACGCGGCGGCGCTCGCCGCCCGACAGCGACAGGGCCGGGCTCTCGCGCAACTTTTCGATCTGCAGCTCGGTCAGCAGCTCGTCGAGGCGTTCGGCGATGCGCGTCTTGGTCAGCGGCTTGCCGTTCTCGCGCTGCAATTCCAGCACGGCGCGGATGTTCTCTTCGACCGTCAGCTTGCGGAACACCGACGCTTCCTGCGGCAGGTACGACAGGCCCAGCAGCGCGCGCCGGTGGATCGGCAGGCGCATGATGTCGGTGCCGTTGATGTCGATGCTGCCGGCGTCCGACGGCACCAGGCCCACGATCATGTAGAACGACGTCGTCTTGCCCGCGCCGTTCGGCCCCAGCAGGCCGACGACTTCGCCGCACGCGACCTGCAGCGACACGTCGCGCACCACGAGGCGCTTGCCGTAGCTCTTCTGCAGGCCCTTGACGACCAGCGTGCTGCCGCCGCATTCGACCGGCGGAACCTCGGTGCGTACGTCCATCGTGCGGGCCTCCGTCATTGCTTGCCCGCCGGTGCCGGGGCGGCCGCCGGGGTCGCCTGCGCCGGCGCACGGTGCGGCTGCAGCGTGATGCTGCCGCGGCCATTGCCCGGCTTGTCGGCGCCGGTGGCGTCGTTGCGGCCGACCAGCACCTCTTTGCGGTTGTCGTAGGAGATGAATTTGCTGTCCATTTCCTGCGTGACCTTCTGGCCCTCGAGCTGGCGGATCATCGCTTTCGAGAACAGCTTGACGAGGTCGTTGCGCTCGTCGTATTCGATGCGCTGGGCGCGGCCTTCGTCCCACAGGTCGGGGCCGCCATCGCGCTTCTGGCGGAAGGTCGCGAGCTTGCCCGGCTCGGCCGTCAGGATGAACGTGTGGTAGCCGTCCGGCGATTCCTTGACCTCGGCGCGGTCCGACTTGAGGATCATGGTGCCGCGCGTGATGATCACGTTGCCGGTGGCGACATAGTTCTGCGTCACCTGGTCGACGTTGGCCTTGTCGTACTGGATGTTGATCGGCTTGAGCGCGTCCGCCCTCTCGGCCGAAGCAGCCAGCGGCACCAGCAGGAAGATGGCGGCGGCGAGTATTTTTTTCATTCGGTTGTCCTCTCTATTGGCCTATTGGCTTCAGCGGGCTCAGCGCGACTGGCGCGGCGGATAGCTGATTGCGCCGCGGCCGCCCAGTTCGATCTGCTGGGTGGCGTTGTTGGCCACCATGCCCACGGCGTCGACCGATGCTTTACCGAGCGTCATGTGGATCGGCCGGTCGGTCTTGGCGATCTCGTCGTCCGTCAGCACGGTCAGCACTTCCGTGCGGATCCGCAGCGGCTGCGACGCCGCGTTGCCGGGGCGCTGGATGTCGACGTTGCCGGTCAGGTCGATCTGGTTCTGGTTCTGGTTTACGAGCGCGTGCTCGGCCGTCATCGTCATGGGCGGATGCTCGGTGGTGAGGCTCTGCACGACGGGCTTGTCGACGAGGGCCGTGTTGTCGGCCGGGCGGTGCGTCAGGCGTTCGCCCGAGATCACGTAGCGCGGCTTGCCGGCCTCCGACATGCGCACCCAGCTGAAGTTGTCGACGATGTAATCGGGCTCGTTGCCCGGGTTGGCATGCGGCCCGCTCTCCTCGCCCTGCATCACCTGCACGAGCCAGAAGCTGCCGAACGCAAAGAATACGGCGGTCAGCATCAGGGCCAGCAGGCGCCAGCGGTGCGCGGTACGTTTGTAGGAGGCGGGAGCCATGGCGCGCTCGTCCTCTTATCCGAAGTAAGGCGCGAGCGCCTGTTCGTAGGTGCCCTGGGCGCGCATCACCATGTCGCACACTTCGCGCACGGCGCCGCGGCCGCCCGGGTTCTGCGTCACGTAATGGGCGCGGTGCCGCACTTCCGGATGCCCGCTCGGCACGGTCACGGCAAAGCCCACGCGCGTGAACAGCGGCAGGTCGATCACGTCGTCGCCGATGTAGCCGCATTCCTCGGCCGTCACGCCGGTCTTGGCGAGCAGCTCGGCGAACGCGAGGCGCTTGTCGTGCTGGCCCTGGAACACGTGCGTGATCCCCAGGTCGCTTGCGCGCTTGATGACGATGGGCGACGTGCGCGCGCTGATGATCGCGGTCTGCACGCCCGTGCGGTTCAACAGCTGGATGCCGAGGCCGTCCAGCACGTAGAACGTCTTCGTGACTTCGCCGTCCGGGCCATAGGTCAGGCTGCCGTCCGTGAGGACGCCGTCGACGTCGAAGATCATGACTTTCACGCGCGCCGCGCGCTCGATGTGTGCCAGCGGAGTCACCATCAGATCACCTTGGCGCGCGTGAGGTCGTGGATGTGCAGCGCGCCGACCAGGACGTCATCGGCGTCGACGACGAGCATCTGGTTGATGCGGAATTCTTCCATCACGGCGACGGCATCCACCGCCAGCTGTTCCGGATGCACGCGGCGCGGGTTCGCGTGCATGACGTCGCGGATCACGAGCGTGGAAAAATCCTGGACTTTCTCGATCAGGCGGCGCAGGTCGCCGTCCGTGAACACGCCGACCGGGCGGCCCGCGTCGTCGACGATGGCCGTCATGCCCATGCCCTTGTGCGAGATCTCCAGCAGCGCATCGGTCAGCAGCGCGTCCGGCTTGACGCGCGGGACCGCGTCGCCGCTGCGCATCACGTCGCGCACATGAGTCAGCAGGCGGCGGCCCAATGCGCCGCCCGGATGCGAGCGCGCGAAATCGTCCGATCTGAAGCCGCGCAGTTCGAGCAGCGCGACGGCCAGCGCATCGCCCAGCGCGAGGGTCGCGGTGGTGCTCGCGGTTGGCGCCAGGTTCAGCGGGCAGGCTTCCTTCTCGACGGAGACGTCCAGATGCACGTCCGCCGCCAGTGCCAGGGTCGATTCGGGCTTGCCGGTCATCGCGACCACGGGCACGCCCATGCGCTTGACGGCCGGGATGACGACGGCCAGTTCGCTGCTTTCGCCGGAATACGAGATGGCGATCAGCACGTCTTGCGAGGTGACCATGCCGAGGTCGCCGTGGGCCGCCTCGGCCGGGTGCAGGAACAGCGCGGGGGTGCCGGTCGAGGCCAGCGTCGCCGCGATCTTGCGGCCGATATGGCCCGACTTGCCCATGCCGGTGACGACCACGCGGCCTTTACAGGCCATCATCAGCGCGACGGCGCGCGGCACGCTGTCGTCGCGGCCGAGGCGCTCGGCCAGCTTGCGGATCGCTTCGCCTTCGACATCCAGCGCTGCGCGGGCCAGGTCCAGCGCCCGTGTTGCCTGGGCCGCATTAAAACTTGTCAGCATTGTTTTTTCATCGGTTACACTCATAGCGAAAGTATAGCCGAATTGGGAAAGCAAAAAACTTGCCAGACGTAACAAACAACATAAATACGCCGTCCCGCAGGGTCTTCGCATGACCTCCGGACTCGAACTGACACTTCTGTTGCTGGGCAGCGCCGTGCTGGGCGTCGTCGCGTTCCGGATGCTGCATCTGCCGCCCATGCTGGGCTATCTCGCGGTGGGCGTGCTGATCGGCCCGCATGCGCTGAACCTGGCCGACAACGGCTCCACGACGCAGGCGCTGGCCGAATTCGGCGTCGTCTTCCTGATGTTCTCGATCGGGCTGGAATTCTCGCTGGCCCAGCTGCGCGCCATGCGCCGCATCGTGTTCGGCCTCGGGCTCGCGCAGGTCGTGCTGACCATCGCCGTCACCGTGCTCGCGTCGCTGCTGACGCGCTACCTGCCACCCTCGATGCACGTCGGCTGGCAGGCCGCGCTGGCGCTGGGCGGGGCGCTCGCGATGTCGTCCACGGCCATCGTCTCGAAACTGTTGACCGAGCGGCTGGAGCTGGAAAGCGAACACGGACGCCGCATCATCGGCATCCTGCTGTTCCAGGATCTCGCCGTCGTGCCGCTGCTGATCCTGATCCCGTCGCTGGCGAAACCGCCCGAGGAACTCGCGATGACCCTCGCCTGGGCCGGCGTCAAGGCGGCCGGCGTGCTGGCGCTGCTGCTGTTCTTCGGCCAGAAGGTCATGCGCAAATGGTTCAACATCGTCGTCAAGCGCCGCTCGCAGGAACTGTTCATGCTGAACCTGCTGCTCGTGACCCTGGGCGCCGCCGCGATCACGGAGCACGCGGGCCTGTCGATGGCGCTGGGCGCGTTCGTGGCCGGCATGCTGATCTCCGAGACACCTTATAAACACCAGGTGGAGGAAGACATCAAGCCGTTCCGCGACGTGCTGCTGGGACTCTTCTTCATCACCATCGGCATGCTGTTGAACGTGCAGCTGGTGATGGCGAACTGGGCGCTGGTCCTGCTGCTGCTCGCGTTGCCCGTGATGTTGAAATTCGTGCTGATCGCCTTGCTGGCCAAGGCCTTCGGCTCGTCCGACGGCGTCGCCATGCGCACCGGCCTCGCACTCGCCCAGGCCGGCGAATTCGGCTTCGTGCTGCTGAACCTCGCCTCGGGGTCCAACCTGATCCCGCCGTTCCTGATCCAGCTGGTGCTCGCCTCGATGGTGCTGTCGATGCTGGCCGCCCCGTTCGTCATCGCCCACATGGACAAGCTGGTGATGAAAGTCGCCACCAACGAATGGATGCTGCAATCGCTGCAGCTGACGCAGATCGCGAGCCGCACGATGGCCGCGCAGAAGCACGTGATCATCGCCGGCTTCGGCCGCAGCGGCCAGTCGCTCGCCACGTTGCTGTCGGAAGAAAAGCTGCCGTGGTACGCGCTCGACCTCGACCCCGAGCGCGTGCAGGAAGCGCGCACGGCCGGCATCAACGTCTCGTACGGCGACTGCACGCGGCGCGAAGCCCTGATCGCGGCCGGTATCAACCGCGCCAGCGCGCTCGTGATCACGTTCGCCGACACGCGCCTCGCGCTGAAAGTGCTGCACCTCGTGCACGAGCTGGCGCCCAAGCTGCCCGTGATCGTGCGCGCCCACGACGACCGCGAACTGGACGTGCTGAAAAAAGCCGGCGCCACCGAGGTGGTGCCGGAAGCGCTGGAATCGAGCCTGATGCTGGCCTCGCACGCGCTCGTCGTGATGGGCGTGCCGCTGCGCCGCGTCGTGCACCGCGTGCAGGCCGCGCGCGACGAACGCTATGCGTCGCTGCGCGGCTTCTTCCACGGCGCCAGCGACGTCGCGGACGGCACGGAACACAGCTACGTGCGCCTGCATTCGGTGACCCTGCGCGACGACGCCGCCGCCGTCGGGCGCTGCATCGCGGAGCTGGAACTGGATGAAGTCGGGGCCGAAGTCACGGCCGTACGGCGCGGGAACGACCGCATCGAGCCGACGCCGGAGACGGAATTGCGGGCGGGGGATGTGGTCGTGCTGCGGGGAACCGGAAACGCAGTCACCCGGGCGGAAGGCAGATTATTGCGGTAGGGCGGACCGCGAAGCCGTCCACCCTACGTTGACGCCACGACCCGGTTGCGGCCGCCCTCTTTCGCCTGATACAAGGCCTGATCGGCCTGCGCGACGAGCTGCTGCGCCACGCCCTCGATCGCGTGGTCCCTCTCGAAATCGTCGAGGGTCGCCACGCCGATCGACACCGACACCGCCAGCGATTGCCCTTCCTGCAGGAAGAACGGCCGCTCGGCCACGCTGGCGCGGATGCGCTGGGCGACCATGCTGGCGCTGCCCAGGTCCGCGTCGATCAGCAGCACGACGAATTCCTCGCCGCCGAAGCGGCCCAGCGCATCCGTCATGCGCAGCTCCGCCTTGATGCGGGCGGCCACTTCGCGCAGCACGTCGTCGCCGGCCAGGTGGCCGTACGTGTCGTTGACCTGCTTGAAATAATCGATGTCGATGTACATGCACGACAGCCGGTACGCCTGGCGCCGCGCGCGCGAAATCTCTTCGACGAGGCGGCGGTCCATGTAGCGGCGGTTGTAGACGCCCGTGAGCGCATCGGTGAGGCCGATGTACTTCAGCATCTCGTTGCTGATCACGTTCTCCAGGCAGATCGCGATGATCGACGCCATGTGCTCGACGAAGTCCGTGCCGAGCAGCGGCGTGAAGCGGCCCGGGTCGCGGCTGCCGAGATTCAAGCTGCCGATCAGCCGTTTATTCCGCATCAGCGGCACCATGGCCACGCTGGCGAGGCCCGCGGGCGGATGGGGGAAGGCGTGGCGTTGCGTGGCCGCGTCGAACGGCACCAGCCGCGGCTTCGGCGCGCGGCCATTGGATAAATCGAATCCGAGCCCGTCGGCGTTGTCGTGGAACAGCAGGTTGGGGAACGCCTCGAAATCCACGCCCAGTTTGAGCATCACGGTGTAGATGTCGGCGCCGGTGTCGACGAGCGACAAGGTGACGGCGTCCAGGTCGGACACGACGGGCAGCAGGCGGAAGATCGTCCCCACCAATTCCGTGAAGGTGCTGGCACCGACGATTTCCAGGTCGAACGCCTGGTGCCGCATCATGATGACGTGGTTGCCCTCGGCCTGGTCCATCAAGCTGGACAACTGGCGGCGCAAGGCCTCGTTCTCGGCGATGAGTTCGCGCACACTGGCGCCGCGCTCGTGCATGTGTGGTTCCCCTTCAGCAAGTTTCCTAATTTACGCGAATCTACGCGGCTTGGAAACGAAAATGATGAGGCCAGGGCATCAACATTGCAAAGATGTCATTTGAATGGCCTGCCATGCATGTTCCAACAACGGTGGCGCCAGCAGGTGGACGGCGCGCGGCACGACGTCCAGCCGCACGTCCGCCCCCAGCGCGGCGAGACGCTCGAAGGCCCGCTCGCTATGCTGCACGGGCACGGTCCGGTCCATGCGGCCATGCACGAGGGTGACGGCCGTGCGCCGCTCCCAGGCCTCCGGCAGCGGCGCGACGCGACCGGCGATGGCGACCACGTGGCGCGCGAGGAAGCGGTCCTGGCACGCGGCCAGCGCCATGATCGCGCCTTGGGAAAAGCCCGCGAGCACCGTCCGTTCCGGCGGCACGCCGTGCGCGCGCTGTAAGCCTTCGATCGTCGCGACGAACGCCGGCAGCGCCGCGCGGATGCGGCCCGGGCGGTTCTCGTCCGTGATGCCGTCGACAGAAAACCATTGATGGCCCTCGCCGCCGCGGTCGCAGGGCCAGGCGGCCGGCGGCGCCACGGCGCGCGCTTGCGGAGCATGTGCGGCGACCAGGTCGGCCAGCGGCGCCATGTGGGCGGGAGTCTGGCCTACGCCGTGCAACAGGACGATCAGGAAATTCATCCGCGCAGTCTAGCGCATCCGGCGCATATCGATATACGCCCGCCGACTCAGGCGTTTTTCGGATTTATAAGCGCGAAACCATTCGTTCCCGCACGGTTCTCCCGTCGATACCATCCTGGCAATCATGACTTGTCATGACAGGACATACGGACAATGACAACCTTTCGCGCCATCGAACAATCCGCCATCCCGCTGTATTCGCAGGTCCGTGAACGGCTGCGCGAACGCATCGCCGACGGCACTTATGCGCCGCAAGCGCGCCTGCCGTCCGAGAGCGAGATCGGCGCCCTCCTCAAGGTCAGCCGCATCACCGTGCGCCAGGCGCTGGGCGATCTGCAGAAGGAAGGCGTGATCGTCAAGGTGCCCGGCAAGGGCACGTTCGTGGCAACGAGCCGTCCGAGCCAGGAGCTGGCGCGGCTGGAAGGCTTCGGCGAAGCCATGTCGCGCAAGGGCCACCGGATCGTCAACCGCGTCGTGAAGCACGCGCAGGTAAAAGCGCCGCCGGCCGTCGCGGAGCGGCTGCGCATCGCGCCGGGCGCGCCGGTGACGGAAATCCAGCGCGTGCGCTGGCTCGACCGCGAACCCGTGTCGTTCGAGATCACGTATCTGCCGCCCGCGATCGGCGAGCGGCTGCGCGGCGAAAACCTGGCCGGGCGCGACATCTTCCTGATCCTGGAAGCCGACTACGGCATCGCGCTCGGCTATGCCGACATCCAGATCGGTGCCGCGAATGCGTACTCAACCCCGGCGGACATCGGGCTGGCCAAGGCGCTGCGCGTGGAACCGGGTGCCGCCCTGCTGCGCATCGAGCGTCTGACGTGGACGGCGGACGGCGTGCCGCTCGACTTCGAATACCTGTACGTCCGCGGCGAAGCGTTCCAGTACGCCCTGCGCCTGCCGCGCCATCCCTGACACTTATTTCACCAGGAACCCGATATGGAAACGCATATTCAAACCGTCGACGTGCTCGTGATCGGCGGCGGCACGGCCGGCCCGATGGCCGCCGTCAAGGCCAAGGAAGCGAACCCGCAGCTGCGCGTGCTGCTGCTGGAAAAGGCCAACGTCAAGCGCAGCGGCGCCATCTCGATGGGCATGGATGGCCTCAACAACGCCGTGGTGCCGGGCTTTGCGACGCCCGAGCAGTACGTCAAGGAGATCACCATCGCCAACGACGGCATCGTCAACCAGGCCACCGTGATGGCCTACGCGCGGAACAGCTACGCCATGATCGAGGAGCTGGACAGCTGGGGCGTGAAGTTCGAAAAGGACGAGACGGGCGACTACGCGATGCGCAAGGTCCACCACATGGGCACGTACGTCCTGCCGATGCCCGAGGGCCACGACATCAAGAAGGTGCTGTACCGCCGCCTGAA
Organism: Massilia putida; assembly: GCF_001941825.1. NCBI lineage: Bacteria > Pseudomonadati > Pseudomonadota > Betaproteobacteria > Burkholderiales > Oxalobacteraceae > Massilia > Massilia putida. The sequence goes on along the minus strand of NZ_CP019038.1, from coordinate 4,512,161 downwards.
ACGGGCCCGCGTCGCGATCACCAACCGCCTGGTCGCCACGCGATTGCTGACCGCGGACGACGGTGCCATCGCCGGCGCGATGGCCTTCGACTGCCGCACGGGCGACTTCCACGTGATCCGTGCGACCTCCGTCGTGCTGGCGACGGGCGCCGCCGGCCGCCTCGGCCTGCCCGCCTCCGGCTATCTGTTCGGCACCTACGAGAACGCGACCAACGCGGGCGACGGCTACAGCATGGCCTACCACGCGGGCGCGGAACTGTCCGGCATCGAGTGCTTCCAGATCAACCCGTTGATCAAGGATTACAACGGCCCCGCCTGCGCGTACGTGACCGGCCCGTTCGGCGGCCACACGACCAATGCGAAGGGCGAGCGCTTCATCGAATGCGATTACTGGAGCGGCCAGATGATGCAGGAGTTCTACGACGAGCTCCAAGGCGGCAACGGCCCCGTGTTCCTCAAGATGAACCACCTGGCCGAGGAAACCATCCAGACCATCGAGACGATCCTGCACACGAACGAGCGCCCGAGCCGCGGCCGCTTCCACGAAGGACGCGGCACCGACTACCGCGAGCAGATGGTCGAGATGCACATCTCCGAGATCGGCCTGTGCAGCGGCCACTCGGCATCCGGCGTGTGGGTCGACGAGCATGCGCGCACGACGGTGCCGGGCCTGCACGCGGCCGGCGACCTCGCCTGCGTGCCCCATAACTACATGCTGGGCGCCTTCGTCTACGGCCGCCTGGCCGGGGAAAGCGCGGCCGCCTACTGCGCCGCGCACGCGCTGCCGGAAGTCGACGAGGCCCAGGTCGAACGCGAACGCGCCCGCGTATGGGCGCCGCTGGCGCGCGAGGACGGGCTGCCGCCGAACCAGGTCGAGTACAAGCTGCGCCGCATGGTCAACGACTACCTGCAGCCGCCGAAGGTCACGCGCAAGATGGAGATCGGCCTGCAGCGCTTCGAGACGATCCGCGCCGACCTCGATCGCCTGCAGGCGAGGAATCCGCATGAACTGATGCGCGCGATGGAGATCCACGCGATCCGCGACTGCGCCGAGATGGCCGCGCGCGCGTCGCTGTACCGCACGGAGAGCCGCTGGGGCCTGTACCACAACCGCGTCGACTACCGAGAGCGCAACGATGCCGACTGGTTCGTGCACGTGCAGATCAAGAAGGACGACGACCGGATGACCTGCTTCAAGCGCCCCGTCGCGCCCTACATCGTTCCGCTCGACGACAGCGAGAAGGACGCCTACCGCCGCCTGCGCGTGCACAAGACCGAGGCCCTCGCGGCCTGACCAGGAGAACCCATGCCGACCACCATCAACATCACCAGCGTCCCGGTCACCGTCGACGACGACAAATGCATCGCGCACAAGGGCTGCACCGTGTGCGTGGACGTATGCCCCCTCGACGTGCTGGCCATCGACATGGTCAAGGGCAAGGCCTACATGAAGTTCGACGAATGCTGGTACTGCATGCCGTGCGAGAAGGATTGCCCGACCGGCGCCGTCCACGTCGATATCCCGTATCTGTTGCGCTGAACCATCCTACGGAGAACAATCAATGAAATTCCTTGCCCTGTCCCTGCTCCTCGCCTTCGGCAGCGCCAACGCGGCCGAAACGATCCGCGTCGCCATCGGCACGCAGGACACGACCATCAACTGCGCCACCGGCGGCCTCTTGATCCGCGAGCTGCACCTGCTGGAAAAATACCTGCCGCACGACGGCAAGTACAAGGACGTCAAGTACGACATCGAGTGGAAGAATTTCACGTCGGGCGCGCCGCTGACGAACGAGATGGTGGCCGGCAAACTCGACATCGGTTCGATGGCCGACTTCCCCGGCTCCTTCAACGGCGCCGCGCACGCCAAGGCGGGCAAGAAGAGCCTCTTCATCACCGTCCTGTCGGGCAGCACGCTCGGTTCCGGCAACGGCATCGTCGTGCCGAAGAACTCGCCCGTGCAATCACTGGCGGAACTGAAGGGCAAGACGATCTCCGTGCCGTTCGCCTCCACCGCCCACGGGATGCTGCTGCGCGCCGTGAAAGCCCAGGGCTGGGATCCGGAAAAGGACGTGAACATCACGACGCAGGCGCCGGAAGTCGCCGGCTCGGCCCTGCAGAGCAACAAGGTCGACGCGCACGCCGACTTCGTCCCTTTTGCCGAACTGTTCCCGCACCGCGGCTTCGCCCGCAAGATCTACGACGGCTCGCAAGCCCAGGCGCCCACGATGCACGGCAGCCTCGTCGACGCGGCGTATGCGAAAAAGTATCCGGAGGTCGTCGTCGCCTACCTGCGCGCCGCCATCGAGGCCGACCGCCTGATCGCGGCCGAGCCGGAAAAATACAGTGAGCTGATCGCGAAAGTCACCGGCATCGAAGCGGAAGTGAACTACCTGTTCCACGGTCCGGTGGGCCTGCAGACGCGCGACTTCACGTGGAAGCCGGAATACCGCCAAGCCGTGAAAACCTCGATCGAGACCCTGCGCCTGCTGAAGCGCACGGATGCCGACATCGACGTGAACACCTTCATCGACGATTCGTACATCCGCACCGCGTTCAAACAGGCGGGCCTGGATTACGACAAGCAGCTGAAGAACTACGACAAGCTGCCGTTGAGGGCAAAGGACGCCGTCACCGGCAAACCGATCACCGACTACCGCCACCTCACGCAGATCTGGGTCCAGGGCGAACCGCTCGTGCGCCACTACGCGAGCGCGACGAGCGCGATCGCCGAGCTGCGCAAGCTCGAACAGGCGGGCAAGAAGGTGCGCACCGTGTACGCCCACGACCAGGGCTCGGGCCTGAAGCTGCTGGCGGGCGACGCGTGGTTCGTCGTGGACGGCAACGGCAAGGACGTCGGTGCGTATCTGCTGAAGGCGGATGCGCAGACGCAGGCGGCCAAGGTGAAGGGCAAGGTGGTCGATTTCGAGACGCTCAAGGGCGGGAAATCGATCTGATTCCGTTATCCGTCAGCGGATGACTCGTCGTCCCCGCGCAGGCGGGGACCCAAGCTTTGCGTTCGAAGTCGAAGAAATTGGGTTCCCGCCTCGGCGGGAACGACGCTGCTTACGTTTCAAGTGACTCAGGAGCCTACATGGACACCACCGCCCCCCGCACACTCGACCCGGCCCTGCTGGGCCGCGCCGGCCGCCTGCTGCTGCGCGCGCTGTCGCTCGCCGCCTGCGTGGCGGCCTGGCAGTGGGCCGCCACGCACCACCTCAACCTCGGCCTCGTCACGTTCCAGAACGTGCCGTCGCCGAAGGACGTGCTCGACGCGGCCGCCGCGCTGCTGGAATCGCCCAAGCTGGCGCTGCACCTGAAGGCCAGCGTATGGCGCGTGTTCGCCGGCTTCGCGGCGGCGGGCGTGGCCGGCATCGGGCTCGGTCTCGTCATCGGCCGCTCGCGCGTGCTGGAAGACGTGCTGCTGCCGCCGCTGGAAATGCTGCGCCCGATTCCGGCCGTCGCCTGGATCCCGCTGGCGATATTGATGTTCCCGTCGTCGGAATTGTCGATGGTGTTCATCACGTTCATCGGCGCGCTGTTCCCCATCCTGCTCAACACGATCCACGGCGTGGAAGGCGCCGACCCGCGCCTCGTCGCCTCGTCGCGCAGCCTCGGCGCCGGCCGCCTCCCCATTTTCACGGAAGTGATCCTGCCGGCGGCCGCGCCCAGCATCGTCACGGGCCTGTCGATCGGCATGGGCACGGCGTGGTTCTGCCTCGTGACGGCCGAGATGATCTCCGGCCAGTTCGGCATCGGCTATTACACGTGGGCCGCGTACACGATCCAAAACTACCCGGACATCGTCGTCGGCATGCTGTTCATCGGCATCATCGGTATGGGCAGCAGCGCGCTCGTGAAGAAGATCGGCGACCTCGCCATGCCCTGGTACCACATGCAAAGGACAAAACGATGAACCAGACCACTTCGTTCGAACGCGCGCGGCTGGCGCAGGGCGGCGCCATCGAGATCGACCGGCTCGGCATCCGCCTCGGCGCAGGCGCGCAGGCGTTCGACGCCGTGCAGGACGTGTCGCTGTCCATCGCGCCCGGCGAATTCGTCTGCGTGCTGGGGCCGTCCGGCTGCGGCAAGTCGACCTTGCTCGGCGCGCTGGCCGGCCACTGGACGCCCAGCCGCGGCAGCATCCGCGTGGACGGCGCGCCCGTCGCGGGGCCGCATCCGGACCGCGGCCTCGTCTTCCAGCAGCACACGCTGTTCCCGTGGAAGAAGGTGCTCGACAACGTCGCCTTCGGCCTCAAGATGCAGGGCGTCGGCCGGCGCGAGCGGCGCGAACGGGCGCGCGATCTGCTGGGTCTCGTCGGCCTCGCCGGCTTCGAAGACCGCTATCCGATCCAGCTGTCCGGCGGCATGCAGCAGCGCGTGGAGATCGCGCGCGTCCTCATCAACCATCCGCGCGTCATGCTGATGGACGAACCGTTCGGTGCGCTCGACGCGCAGACGCGTTTGAAGATGCAGGAACTGCTGCTGGACGTGTGGGCGCGCGTGAACACGACCATCATCTTCATCACGCACGACATCGACGAGGCGCTGTTCCTCGCCGACCGCATCCTGGTGATGAGCCCACGGCCCGGGCGCATCATCGACGAGATCCGCCTCGACTTCGAGCGCCCGCGCCATCCCGACCTGATGACGTCGAACCACTTCACGCGCCTGAAGCGCCACTGCCTGGACCTGCTGCACCCGCAGGCCAGCATCACGCCGCTGGCGCGCCTGAGCCCACTGGGCCCTCTCTGAACTCTGCCATGCAAGGACACATCGTGACTTCCGATTTTTACGACGACCCCGAACTCGCCGCGCTGGCGCTGCGCCTGCGGGATATTGACGCGACCGTGCGCCGCATCGCCCTGCTCGACCTGGCCGACCTGGACGGCGACGCCCACGTGCCGCTATTGCTGGCCGCCCTCGGCGACGATGCCGCTTCCGTGCGCACGGAAGCGGCCCGCGCGCTGGAAGCGTTCGAATCGCCGGCCACCGTGCGCGGCCTCGCGCGCCTGCTGTCGGACGAGGACGCCGGCGTGCGCGCGGCCGCCGCGCAGAGCCTGTCGGAACTGAAGCTGCCCGAATCGGCGCGGGAACTGCTGCCGTTCATCGCTACTGGCGATCCATTCGTGCGCGCGGCCGCGCTGCGCGGCGTGCGCGAGCTGCGCGTGGCCGACAGCGTCAAACCCGCCTTGGCGGCGCTGGATGACCCGGATCCGCTCGTCCGGCGCGAGGCGGTGGCCGTGCTGGGTTATCTGAAGCGTCTCGATGCGGTCGATGCGCTGACGCGGCTGACGATCCAGGATCCGGTGCCGGAGGTGCGGCGCGCCGCGGCGGGGGCGCTGGGGTTTGCCGACGAGACGCCGGCCGTGCTGGCCGCCCTGCTGGCGGCGCTGCTAGATCCCGCCTGGCAGGTGCGCGAGGAAGCCGCGACGACGCTCGGCAAGCTGCGCCTGCGCGACGCCGCCCCGGCCCTCATCGCGGCGCTGGACGACGCGTACTGGCAGGTGCGCCTGCGCGCCGCCCGCAGCCTGGGCCGGTTGCGCAACCTGGATGCGCTGCCGGGCTTGACATCGGCGCTCACGCACACGATCGGCAACCTGAGAAAGGAAGCGGCGCTGGCGCTGGGCGAGATCGGTTCGCCGGCCGCGCTGCCCGCACTGCGCGCGGCGGAGAACGACCTTGACCCGGAAGTGCGCAAGTCCGTGCGCCTGGCGCTCCAGCAGATCGGGGCGGCCGCATGACGACGCTGCCTGCGACCATCGAGAACCACGCCGCGCAGGGCGTGCTGGCGCTGCGCTGGCCGGACGGCAGCGAGGCGCGGATCACGCACGCGCGGCTGCGCGCCCTGTGCCCGTGCTCGGCATGCCGCGCGCAGCGGCGGGCCGGGATCGAAGTCGAAGCGGACAACGCCGTGCGCCTGGCCGCGATCGAGCCGGTCGGCGCCTATGCGCTGAACCTCGCGTTCAGCGACGGCCACCGGCGCGGCATCTATCCCTACGAAATGCTCGCCACGTTCGCCTGACACGAGGTTTCTGCATGTAGGGTGGAGGCTCCGCCGTCCACGCGTGCAACGGCGCGGATCAGCGTCGTGGTATGCATGCGCCGCATGAACGCATGGACGGGAAACCCGTCCACCCTACGTTTAAAAGGCGATTTCCGTTTCCAGTTCCTGCCCGAGATGCAGCTCGCCGCCGGCCCCCGCCGTCACGATGCAGTTCATGCCGAGGCACACCGCGCCTTCCATGCGCGGATTGGCCCGGTAGGTCTGCAAGATATCGAGCGGGTCCGGGCCCGGGATGCCCGTCGCCTGGTCGATCGAGGGAATCGGGCAGCGCGCGCACGGCTTCACCGGACGGATCTCGACGCCGCCGACGGTCAGCGTGGCGAGGAAATCCTCTTCGCAGGCGTCGAGGCCGTCGACGACGAGGTTCGGGCGGAAGCGGTCCATCGGCAGCGCATGGCGGCCGGCCGCGACGAGGCGCGCGTTGAGGTCGTCGAGCGACGCCTGGCCGATCAGCAGCAGCGGATAGCCGTCCGCAAAGCGCGTCTGGGCCTCCACGCCGTTCGTCCATTTGGTGCTCGTCGGCCGCACGACGTCGCGGTGGAAGCGCACGAGGCGGCAGGCCGTAGCCAGCACGGCCGAGAACCAGGCGGCGGCCGCGTCGCCGCAATCGGCGGCGTCGACCTTGTCGTCCCAGATCTGCACGGTGCGCTTGGCGGCCGCCTCGTCCCACGCGAGCGGCAGCGCCAGTTCGTCCATGCCGGGCGCATGGATGCGCAGCTTGCCACCGTCCGGCAACGGCCGGATCAGCGCCATGCGCGGGTGCTCGCGCTGCGTGAGGAACTGGCCGTCGTCCGTCACCAGCATCCATTCACGGTCGTGCACGCCCAGCGCGAACAGGCCGGAGTCGAGCACGGTCGCGGACCGCACGGCGATGCCGGCGCAGGATTTGATCGGGTACAGAAGCAGATGGGTCAGGATGGCCATGGATCGGTTCGTCGTTGTGGGGTCTGGATACTGGTCGATAGTATGCACCAATCCACATTCGCTGTTCCTGTTTGCCAAGCGCATAAAACCGGCGTACACTCCGTCCCGTCGCTTCGGCTTACCGGGGCGGCACCAATGCTAGGGGTCCTGCGCCGTCACGCGGCGTGGGTGAGAAATACCCTCCGAACCTGATCTGGATAATGCCAGCGAAGGGAAGCTACAGAGCTAAGCGTGCACGTTCGTCTGCCCGCATCTTTGCACCTCCTCCAGCTGGATCGCCGATCTCCCGGGGTACTCCTGAACCTGCTGCGCGTTGCATTTTTCCCTGCGATGCCCGCTGTACTCGCGTACGGCTGCGCGTCTCGGACAAAACTGCTGCCGTTCGCGACGGTTTAGAAGTGCCCCTTAGTGACCAACAAGGAGTGCACTTTGAACGCCGATCCGAAATTCCTGTCCGCCAGCGCCACCGTCGATGCCGCCGCCGTCGCGCCGCTTCCCAATTCCCGCAAGATCTACGTGACGGGCAGCCGCCCGGACATCCGCGTGCCAATGCGCGAGATCCGCCAGGCCGACACGCCGGCGTCGTTCGGCCATGAACCGAATCCGCCCGTGTGGGTCTACGACACGTCCGGTCCGTACACCGATCCCGACGCCGTCATCGACATCCGCTCCGGCCTGGCGCCACTGCGCGCCGACTGGATCCGCGAGCGCGGCGACACGGAAGAACTGGCCGGCCCTTCGTCGCACTACGGCGTCGAACGCCTGAACGATCCGAAGCTGGCCGAGCTGCGCTTCAACCTGCAGCGCAAGCCGCGCCGCGGTGCGCCGGGCCGCAACGTCACGCAGATGCACTATGCGCGCCAGGGCATCATCACGCCCGAGATGGAGTACGTCGCCATCCGCGAAAACCTGCGCCGCCAGGAATATCTCGCCGCGATGGAGGCCGCCGGCCCGACGGGCAAGCGCATGGCGCAGATGCTGGGCCGCCAGCATCCCGGCCAATCGTTCGGCGCCAGCATTCCGAAAGAGATCACGCCGGAATTCGTACGCGACGAGATCGCCCGCGGCCGCGCCATCCTGCCGGCCAACATCAATCACCCGGAATCGGAACCGATGATCATCGGCCGTAACTTCCTCGTGAAGATCAACGCCAATATCGGCAACTCGGCCGTGACGTCGTCGATCGGCGAGGAAGTCGAGAAGATGACGTGGGCCACGCGCTGGGGCGGCGACACCGTGATGGATCTGTCCACCGGCAAGCATATCCACGAGACGCGCGAGTGGATCATCCGGAACAGCCCCGTCCCCATCGGCACGGTGCCGCTGTACCAGGCGCTGGAAAAGGTGCACGGCAAGGCCGAGGACCTGACGTGGGAAATCTACCGCGACACGCTGATCGAGCAGGCGGAGCAAGGCGTCGACTACTTCACCATCCACGCCGGCGTGCGTCTCGCCTACGTGCCAATGACGGCCAACCGCCTGACGGGCATCGTCTCGCGCGGCGGTTCGATCATGGCCAAGTGGTGCCTCGCCCACCACAAGGAATCGTTCCTGTACACGCATTTCGAAGAGATCTGCGAGATCATGAAAGCGTACGACGTCGCGTTCAGCCTGGGCGACGGCCTGCGTCCCGGCTCGATCTACGACGCCAACGACGAAGCCCAGCTGTCCGAGCTGAAGACGCTCGGCGAACTGACGCAGATCGCGTGGAAGCACGACGTGCAGGTGATGATCGAAGGCCCGGGCCACGTGCCGCTGCAGCTGATCAAGGAGAACATGGACCTGCAGCTGGAGCAGTGCCACGAGGCGCCGTTCTACACGTTGGGGCCCCTGACCACCGACATCGCGCCGGGCTACGACCACATCACGTCCGGCATCGGCGCCGCCAACATCGGCTGGTACGGCACGGCGATGCTGTGCTACGTGACGCCGAAGGAGCACCTGGGCCTGCCCGACAAGGACGACGTCAAGGACGGCATCATCACGTACAAGATCGCGGCGCACGCGGCCGACCTGGCCAAGGGCCATCCGGGCGCGCAGATCCGCGACAACGCGCTGTCGAAAGCCCGTTTCGAATTCCGCTGGGAAGACCAGTTCAACCTCGGCCTGGACCCGGACAAGGCGCGTTCCTTCCACGACGAGACGCTGCCCAAGGATTCCGCCAAGGTGGCGCACTTCTGCTCGATGTGCGGTCCGCATTTCTGCTCGATGAAGATCACCCAGGAAGTGCGCGATTACGCGGCCGGCCAGGGCATCGCTGCCAACGCCGCGCTGGAACAGGGCATGCAGGTGAAGGCCGTCGAGTTCATGAAGCGCGGCGCCGAGCTCTATCACAAGGAGTGACGCCGTGCTGGAAATCGAATTGAACGGCGCCGCGCACCTGCTACCCGCGCAGACCAGCCTGCACGACCTCGTCGAGTCGCTGGGCCTCGCGGGACAGAAGCTCGCGCTGGCCGTGAACCGGCAGGTCGTGCCGCGCGAGCGCTGGCGCGACACGCCCCTGCAAGCGCGCGACCGCGTGGACGTGGTGCGCGCCATCGGCGGCGGCTGATCTCGACCTCATCCAACCTTGGGGAGAAATGACATGACGAATGCAACCTCTGCGGACCGGCCGTTGATCATCGCCGGCAAGGAATACAACTCGCGCCTGCTGGTGGGCAGCGGCAAATACCGCGACCTGGAACAGACGCGCGCGGCGACCGAAGCATCCGGTGCCGACATCATCACGGTGGCGATCCGCCGCGTCAACATCGGCCAGCACGCGAACGAACCGAACCTGCTCGACGTGGTGCCGCCGTCGCGCTACACGATCCTGCCCAACACGGCCGGCTGCTACAACGCCAAGGACGCCGTGTACACGCTGCAGCTCGCGCGCGAACTGCTGAACGGCCACAACCTCGTCAAGCTGGAAGTGCTGGGCGACGAGAAGACGCTGTTCCCGAACATGCCGGAGACGCTCGTCGCCGCGCGCGAACTGGTGCGCGACGGCTTCGACGTGATGGTCTATTGCAGCGACGACCCGATCCAGGCGCGCATGCTGGAAGACATCGGCTGCGCCGCGATCATGCCGCTCGCGTCGCTGATCGGTTCCGGCATGGGCATCCTCAATCCGTGGAACCTGTCGCTGATCATCGAACAATCGAAGGTGCCGGTGATCGTCGATGCGGGTGTCGGCACGGCGTCCGACGCGGCCATCGCGATGGAACTGGGCTGCGACGGCGTGCTGATGAACAGCGCCATCGCCGGCGCGCAGGACCCGGTGCGGATGGCCGGCGCGATGCGCCTCGCGGTGGAAGCGGGCCGCGAAGCGTATCTGGCGGGCCGCATGCCGCGCCGGTTCGCGGCCTCGCCGTCGTCGCCGATGGCGGGCCGCATCTGATGGACGCGGCCATGCGGCCCTGCGTGCTCGTGTGCGCCGGACTCGATCCGTCCGGCGGCGCGGGCATCCAGGCCGACATCGAGGCCATCGGCGCCCAGGGCGCGCACGCGCTGCCGCTGGTGACGGCGCTGACGGTGCAGGACAACAACGCCGTGCGCGAAGTCGTGCCCGTCGACGCCGGTCTGCTGCTGCGCCAGGCCGTGCTGCTGGCCGAGACGATGACGATCCGCGCGGTGAAAATCGGCATCCCCGGCAACCGGGAGAACGCGGAAGCCATCGCCGGCATCGTGCGGATGCTGCGTGTGCATCGGCCGGATCTGCCCGTGGTGCTCGACCCGGTGCTGGCCAGCGGCCGCGGACACAGCCTGGCGCGCGGCGACGCGCTGGCGGCGCTGGCGCCGCTGCTGGCCGTCACGACGCTGCTCGTGCCGAACCTGCCGGAAGCGGCGGCGCTCGGTATCGTCCCGAACGGCAGCGCGCCCCTGCCCTGCGCCCACGTGCTGGTCACGGGCGGCCACGGCGACGGCGCCGACGTCGTCAACCGCTGGCTGAGCGAGGCGGGAACGCGGGAGTGGCGCTGGCCGCGCCTGCGCGGCGAATTCCACGGCAGCGGCTGCACGCTGGCCTCGGGCATCGCGGCCCGCCTGGCGCTGGGCGACACGATGGCGCAGGCGCTGGAACACGGCCAGCGCTGGTGCGACCGCACGCTCGCGCACGCGTACGCGATCGCGCCGGGCCAGCACATCCCGCGCCGCATCCATCCTTGAGGAGAACAGAGACATGCGAGGTTTATACCTGGTGACCCCGAACTGGGACGACACCGACCGGTTGCTGGACGTGACGGAACAGGCGCTGCGCGCCGGCGCCGCGCTGGTCCAATACCGCCACAAGGACGCGGGCCCTGACCTGCGCCGCGAACAGGCGGCGGCGCTGCTCGCGCTGTGCCGCCGCAACGGCCGGCCGCTGATCATCAACGACCACGTGCTGCTGTGCAACGAGCTCGATGCGGACGGCGTGCACGTGGGCGGTCTCGATGCGTCCGTGGCGTCCGTGCGCGACGCCGTCGGCCCGGGCAAGATCGTCGGCGCGTCGTGCTACGGCGACCTGGAACTCGCGCACCGCGCGCAGGGCGCGGGCGCGAGCTATGTCGCGTTCGGCGGTTTTTACCCGTCGCTGGTGAAGAAGTATGAGGTGACGACGGCGCCGGACATAGTCGTGCACGCCAAGGCCAGCCTGTGCGTGCCGGTGGTGGTGATCGGCGGGATGACGACGGAGAACGCGCGGCCGCTCGTGTCGCGCGGGGCCGATATGGTGGCGGCGATCAGCAGTGTGGTGCAGGCGGCGGATCCGTTTTCGGCGGCGAGGGAATTTGTGGGGTTGTTCTAAACGTTAACGTAAAAGCTTCATTCCCGCGAAAGCGGGAAGCCATACACGAGTACCGTTGCTGCAAACTCAGCATGGATCCCCGCCTGCGCGGGAGTCGTTCCCGGCAATGCCGGGAACGACGGTTTTTTATGCCTTGGCCAATTTAAACTGTGCGAGTTCGCCAGTCAGATACCCGACGGCCGCCCCGAACTTGTCCTTGTAATTGGCCTTGATGAGCGGGTCCAGCGTGCCCTTGACGTTGGCGTGGATGCTGCCCCAATCGCCCGGATGCTGGAAGTTGCTCATGATGTAGGTCCAGCCATTGACGTCGTCGACCGCATGCAGCCCCGTCGACTCGCCGCCCGCCGGCACCGACAACAGGCGCGAGAGCTGCTTCGTGTCGACGTTGTACGCCCACAGGTAGTTGTTCACGTGCTGGCTGCTGTCCTCGCCGATGAACAGCGTGCGCATCTTTTCCGAGAACTTCAGGTTGTCCGGGTTCGCCACCTTGTCCGGATTCGCCGTGTTGCCGAGCGCATCGGCGGCGGTGTCCTCGCCCACCAGCAGGGCCTTCGTGTCAAACGGCATCCACTCGCTGTTGATGGCGTTGCCGGCCGTGTCCTTCTGGCCGCCCTTCAGGTTCAGCATCATGACGGCGCCCGCGACCAGGGCCTTCGGGATCGAAATGCCGTTGCCCGCCACGTTCAGCGCGTTACCGGCCACCATCGAAGACTGGCAGTTCTGCAGGGCCGAGTAGGCGATCTTGTCCTTGATGTTGACGGTGGTGCCTTCCATCTTGGTGAAGCCCATCGATGCGCCGACGAGGGCGGCGTAGCGGTGCGTCTCCAGGAATGCCGCGGCCTTTTCCATGCCCGGTTTCAGCTTCAGCCACTCGATGCGGCCGTTGGCGGCGACCTTCGTGTAGCTGGCATCCGCCGGGTCGGTGGTCTTGACGTCCATGATGTCGGCCGGCTTGAGCGACGCGGCCAGCGAGCGGATCTCGGCGCTGGTGGCGGCGCCCAGCTTGATCCACGTGAGCGGCGCGGCCGGCGCGGCCGGATCGAGCGAGAAGCCGCTGCCGACCTTGGCCACGTACAGCGTGCCCGCGGACAGGTCCTTCTCCTTGTCGGCCACGAACACGAAGTAGCCGCTGTTGGTGGCGTCGTCGCCCATGATCACGGTGCGGTTGTCGGGCACGACCTGCACCAGCTCGTGCGAGATGCGGCCCAGACAGTAGTGCTTCTTGATCGACGCGGTGCCGTCGGTGTTGACGGTCACTTCCGGCAGGTGGCCGTAGTTGTACGGGTTCGCCTTCGTCTCGTCGCCGTACAGGTTCTTGCTGAAGGCCTTGAACTGGGCGTCGGTGGCCGCGAGGTAGGCGTTCGGCTCGTACTCTTCGCTCGACAGGTGCGTGCCCCACGGCGACAGGCTGGCGCCGCACGTGATCCACAGGCCGTTCACGCCGGACGTGTCGACGTTGTGGTACTTCACCAGCGTCAGCTTGCCGGTGGTCTTGTCCTGGTCGAGGGTCAGCACGGCGATCGGCGACGGCAGCTTGCCGTACATGTCCGTCTTGCCGTCCTGGGCCCACGTCGTGTATTCGAACTGGACGACGGCGAACACCGGATTGCCCTTCACGCCGGCCACGTTCGCGTTCGGCACGGTCAGCAGCGACGTGCCGTCCGGCGAGTCCGAGAAGAACTGGCGCTCTTTACCCGCGACCGTCGTGTCGACGATCGGCTTGTTGTTGATGTCGTAGTAGCCGCCGGCCAGGATGGTGCCGCCGCTGCCGTTCGGGACCATGTCGCCGGTGATGAAGAACGGTTGATACGACAATTTGAAATCGAGCTTGCTGCTGTCGCTGAAGTTGACCGTCATCGTCGAACCAACCGACGTCGTGGCCATCGCGGCGGCGGCGGCCAGCGACGGCGCCGCCATCGACCCGAACGACACGCTCGCGAGGGTCACGGCCGGCGCCGGCGCGGTGGCCGTCGGGGTGTCGTTGTCGCTGCCGCCGCAGCCGGCCATCAAGGCGGCCACGCCGCCGGCGCCCAGCGGCAGCATCGGGGTGGCGCCCATCAGGCGAAGCAGGCGGCGGCGGGACAGGTCGGGATTCGGGTTCATGCGTCAACTCTCCAGGGTTCTCAACAAAGGGAATGCCCGGAGATTAGTTGACGAGTATTTCACGTTCATTACATAACTTTAATGTTTTAATTCTTGACATGGTCGCCGCGTCGGCGTAATGCGGCGATGCAAAAAAGGCCTGCGCCGAGGAGCCCCAGCGTGGCCCGTTCCGGCACGGCCGCCGCCGCATGCCCTTCGAATTGGCCAGGTTGCTGATGGTGCCGTTGGTGACCGTCATCGTCACGCGCCAGGCGGCCCAGTCCAGGTTGCCGGCGCGCGGATAGAAGCACCCTCGTCGCGCAACAGGGACGTACCCTTGAACAGCCACATGTTGACATCGAAACCGGTAACCGATCCGTCGCCGTCGACCATGCGGGTTGGCGCAGGATTTGGCAGAGAGGTCGAGCTGAGCCGCGCGGTGCCGCACGCCATGAAAAAAGCCCCGGCACCAGAGGTGCACGGGGCTTTGTTCGTGTGAGCGGACTGGATCAGACGTTGAACAGGAAGTTCAACACATCCCCATCCTTGACGATGTACTCTTTACCTTCCGCCCGCATCTTGCCCGCTTCCTTCGCACCGGCTTCGCCCTTGTACGCGATGTAGTCGTCGAAGGAAATGGTCTGCGCACGGATGAAGCCGCGTTCGAAGTCGGTGTGGATCACGCCCGCCGCCTGCGGGGCGGTGGCGCCGATCGGGACGGTCCAGGCGCGCACTTCCTTCACGCCGGCCGTGAAATAGGTCTGCAGGCCCAGCAGCTTGAAGGCGGCGCGGATCAGACGGTCGAGGCCCGGCTCTTCCATGCCCATGTCGGCCAGGAATTCCTGCTTATCGGCGTCGTCCAAGTTGGCGATTTCCGATTCGATCGCGGCGGAGATCGCGACGATCGGCGCGTTCTGCTTGTTCGCGAATTCCGTCAGCTGGTCCAGCAACGGATTGTCCTTGAAGCCGCTTTCCGACACGTTGGCCACGAACATCGCCGGCTTCGACGTGATCAGGCACAGCGGCTTGATCAGTTCCATCTGGTCGGCGTCCAGGCCCAGCGTGCGCACGGGCTGGCCTTCGTTCAAGTGCGGCAGCAGCTTTTCGATGATCGCGACCAGCTTGATGGCATCCTTGTCGCCGGCGCGCGCCTTCTTCTGCTCGCGGTGCAGGACTTTCTCTGCGGTGCCCATGTCGGCCAGCGCCAGTTCGGTCTGAATGACTTCGATGTCGTCGATCGGGCTGACCTTGCCGGCCACGTGCACCACGTTCGGGTCTTCGAAGCAGCGTACGACGTTGACGATGGCATCCGTCTCGCGGATGTGCGACAGGAACTGGTTGCCCAGGCCCTCGCCCTTCGATGCGCCGGCCACGAGGCCCGCGATGTCGACGAACTCGACGATAGCCTTGACGACGCGCTCCGGCTTCACGATGGCGGCCAGCTGGTCGATGCGCGGATCCGGCACCTCGACGACGCCGACGTTCGGCTCGATGGTGCAGAACGGGTAGTTTTCAGCCGGGATGCCGGCCTTGGTCAGGGCATTGAAGAGGGTGGACTTGCCGACGTTGGGCAGGCCGACGATGCCGCATTTGAGACTCATGGGAAGCTTTCAGGGTCGAATTTACGAAACCTCGTATTGTACCTCCGCTTGCCTGCGAAGACCGCAAACAAGCCGGTTTGCGTCGTTTAAAGCGGACGAATCCGCCCGACGTCCGGCCTGTCGACGAATGCCGCGAATTCGTCGCGCAGCCGTTCCCCCTCGTCCATCGCCTGGCGCCACGCGCGGATGCGGGCATCGTGGTCCAGCCCGTAAAACTTGAAATCGCTGCGGTCGATGAGTTTTCCGCGCGGCATGTTGGCGAGGAAGTCATGGCTCGGCGCCACGATCAAAACGTTGTCGAGCCAGCCACGGTTCGGTCCGCGCGCCGTGCGGCGCCACGGCAGCGCCTTGTCCAGCCAGCCCGGCACGATGTGTTCCGAGAAATGCGGATACAGCACGATGTCGCTGGACGCCTGCTCCGCCACGCGGGCATACGGCAGCGCCAGGTTGTAGTCGATGATGCCGCCGTCCCAGTAGTGACCGGGCGGCGCGCCGGCGATATCGCGCACCGGTTTCATCAGCATGGGCAAGGTGCCGGACGCGAGCAGGCCGGCCGCGAGATTGTCCGGCGTCAGGGCCGAAAAATGCGTCGCGAAGTTGTCGAAACGGTCACGCAGCCAGGGCGTGCGTGCGCGCCGGTCGCCGAGCACGACGCGGTCCATCAGGTGCGCCAGCTTGTCGCGCGAAAACAGGTTGTGCAGGGCCGCCGCCGCGAACCCGCGCATCTCGGCGTGCCGATGGCCGGGCGCGGCCAGGGCGCGCTTGCCGCGCACGGTCAGCACGTGCAGGCGGTGGTGCGGGTGGTTGACGATGTCGTCCTCGTGGCCGCGCACGAATTCGTTCAGCAGGCCCTGCACGACGGCGTCGATCTGTTCCTGCGAAGGCTTGGTCGACGTGTAGCGCTGGCCACTGTAGAGCTCGCCCAGGCGCGCGAAAGCCGTCACGGGGTCGCGCTGGCAGGCGGCCGCCATGCGCCAGGCGCCGATCGACGCGCCGATCAGGATGCGCTCGCGCGGCGCGCGCGGGAACCAGTCGCCGAACACCCACTGGTCGAGGGCGCGGAACACGAGCCCCTTCGGTCCGCCGGCCGCGGCGGGCACGACGGCGACGTCCTGCGCGCGCAAGCCGTGCGCGCGGATCCGGGCGAGGGCCAGCGGCCCGGCGTGGAAGGTAAGTGCGCTCATCCCGGAATTATCGCAGGAAGGGCTCGGTTGCGTAGGCTCAAGGGACATCCGGCGGCCCTCCGTAACATGGTCCGGTCGCCCTTCCGGTCCGCACGTCTGGAGCCCGCATGATCAGTAGATATTGCGCCCTGTTATTGTCGATGATGGTCGCGCTGTTGACGGCCGGCAGTCCCGCGCGCGCCGGCACCGGCACCGATCCATCCGTCATCGTCGAGCGCCATGTCCGCCATTACACCGTCGAACCCGACGGCACGTACCGGCTCACGGTGGACGACGAGCGCACGCTCACCGGGCCCGGCGCCGTGCGGGACCACGGCCGGTTCATCATCCGCTCCAGCAGGACGCTGGACGAGCTCGTATCGGTGGCGGCGTACACGCAAAAGCCCGACGGACGGCGCATGCCCGTGCCGCCAGGCGGCATCCGCGACCAGGAGGTCGTGTTTCCCACTGCGGCGACGGGCGACCGGCTGATCGTGCACTACGTGGTGCGGCGCCACACGCCGCCATTGCCCGGCCAGTTCGACGACGTGGCGGTCATGCCGCCCCACGTGCACCGGAACACCACGCTGATCTACGACATGCCGCCTGCGATGCCGCTGCATGCGGACGCCGTCGGCTTCGTGCCCGTGCCGGGCGACAGTCCGCCGGGCCGGCGGCGCTACCAGTGGCGCTACGTGAACGGGCCGATTGATCGCCCCGAAGCCGGTGCGGTCAGCGTCCTCGACTACGGCCGGCGCCTGGTCGTCTCGACCCTGCCCGATTACCCGGCCTTCGCCGCCGCCGTGCGCGCCACCGCGGCCGGCAAGGCGCCACCCTCCCCGGCCGGCGCGGCGCTGGCGCACCAGCTCACCGCCGGGCTGCCCGACACGCACGCCCGCGTGCTGGCGCTGGCCGGGTGGGTCCGGAACAATGTACCCGACAGCGGCGGCAAGAACGGCATCGCGCAACTGGAAGCGATGCTGACGGCCGTCGGCATCGCCAGCACGCCGGCCCTCGTCAACGGCGGCAATGCGTACAAGCTGCCGGACGTGCCGGCGCTGGGCGTGCTCGACCGCGCGCTCCTGTACGTGCCCGGCCTCGACCTGTTCGTCGACCCGGCGGCGACATCCGTCCAGGCCGGCCACCTGCCGCCTGCCCTGCTGGGCAAGCCCGTGCTGTTGCTCAAGAGCGGCACGTTCGCGATGACGCCGGTGCTGCAGCCGCAGCAGATCCGCACGGTGGCGACGATCGGCATCGACCGCCCGCGCGCGAACGGATCGCTGGCGACGACGTACCACGCGTCGGGCGCCGTGGAGGCTGCCGTGGACAACCTGATGCGCGAACGTGAACGCCACCTGGACTTCGTCTGCGCGGCCGTCGACGTGGAAGACGAGACCCGCCTGCGCCTGCCGCCAGGCCTGCATGCCGCGGCGCTGCCCGGGCCGGCCAGCGTGATCACCGGCGGCATCTTTTATCGCGCCACCTACACGCGCGAGAGCGACGCGATCCTGGTCAGGCGCCGCCTGACCGTCCGCCACGGCCGCGCGACCTGCACACCCCGCGAAGACCGCGCCATGCGGCCCGCCCTGGAACGCATCCGGCGCGACCTGAACAGCCGGATCGTCGTCGCCGGAACCGGCCTAGGAAGCCGCGTCGCTTCGAAAGGCATCGCGCCACCCGCGCGCGCGCAACGCGGCCACGGCCTCGTCCGTGAGATCGAAACGCAGGTCGATGCGGTCCCGTCCCGAACGGTAGCCGCCGGGCCAGCGGGCGATCTCGACGAAGCCGCAGCGCCGGAAAAAGCCGGCCGTGTGCGGATGCGTATCCACCGTCACGTAGCGGGGCCGCAGCTTGCGGCCGGCCATGTGCAGCAGGCGGTAGGCCAGCAGCGCGCGGCCGATGCCGGTGCCGTGGCGGTCGGCCCGCACGAGGCCGAACACGAGGGTGCCGAGGTCATAAAACTCGGACAATTCGTAGCCGCCGAAGCCGACGATCCCGCCCGCCTCCAGCGCGACGAACAGCGGACCGTCCGGGTCGTCGAGGGCGGAACGCAGCCATGACGCTTCCGACGCGGGAAAGTGCGCCGGTACATTGGAGCGGAATGCTGCCAGGACGGCCTTGCGGTCGTCCGGACGATAACGCCTGATCTGCAATTGCATGTCGGATGTGAATAGTTTATCTGCACCGTTATCTTCCACCATCTTCGCAAAAGCCGCCGTCGCGATCCGTGGCAGTCAAAATAAATTCGAAATCCTTAGGCGATTCGGAACAACGCCTGTATATTTCATCGGGCACCTCGTCAAGTCGTCGTTATTGTTGGTTTCGTTCCCGTCTCGCCCGTCCGGGCATTCCCGTCTGATACCCCTCGGTTACATCTCTTGGTCGCGATGCATATCGGGCATTCCGCTCTCAACATCTACTGAAGGTATCAACATGGCTACTCAAACCGGCACCGTGAAATGGTTCAACGATTCCAAAGGCTTCGGCTTCATCGCGCCTGACGCAGGCGGCGACGATCTGTTCGCGCACTTCAAGGACATTCAATCGGAAGGTTTCAAAAGCCTGGCCGAAAACCAGCGCGTCTCGTTCGAACGCGCGCCCAGCCCGAAGGGCGACAAGGCAAGCAATATCCGCGCGATCTGACCGTTCGCGCCCGTCGTATCGAAGGCCCGCGCAAGCGGGCTTTTTTACGTCCGCTCGCCACGCCGCGCACGCGACAGTTCGCGCGCCTTGTACGCCCTGGCAATGGCCGTTACATTAGTGCCATGCAAGCCGATGAAACCATTACCGTCGAAGACGCCGTGCAGGTGCTGGCCATGGTCGGCGACTTGTCCATGGGCCTGCCGCCGGACCACTCGATCCGCACGGCCCGTCTCGCCGCGCGGCTGGCGGAGGAGAACGGCGACGGTCTCGACGCCTGCACGAGCACGCGCCTGGTGGCGCTGCTGCGCTGGTCGGGCAGCACGGCGACGGCGGCCGGGTTCGCGCACCTGCTGGGCGACGATGTCCTCGGCCGCCATGCGATGGTCACGCGCACCTTGTCCGGCCACAGCGGCCTCACGTTCGCCAACGTGCTGCCGCTGGCGCAGATGCAGTGTGAAGTCGCGGGCGATATCGCCGTGCTGCTCGGGTTGCCGGGCGACGTCGAGAACAGCCTGCGCCATCTGTTCGGCAGCCATCACCGCGGCGACATGCAGGATCTGCTGTTCGCCCCGAACATCCCGCGCGCGGTGTTCTACGTGCGGCTGGCCGGCGACCTGGAGGTGCTGGCGCCGGCGCACGGCACGGCCGGCGCCCTGCGCCTGATCGGCGAGCGGGCCGGCGTCAAATATCCGGTCACACTGCTGCAGCGGCTGGCGCCGCACGCGCAGGACTGGCTCGACATGCTCGGGGAACCGTCCTGCGCGGCCGACTATCCCGGCCACGACCGGCGCGTGCCGCTGTCCATCGTGGCCGACGTCATCGAATTGAAACTGCCGTGGCTGACGGGTTATTCGCGCCGCGTCGCGGCATTGGCGCGGCGCAGCGCGTCGCTGGCAGGCATGCTGGCGCTGGAAGAAAGTCCGCTGGCGCGGGCCGCGCTGCTGCACGGCATCGGCAAGGTGGCGGTGCCGAACGTCGTGTGGGAACGCCCGGGCAAGCTCGATGCGGCCGACTGGGACCAGGTGCGCAAGGTGCCGTTCTGGACGGCGCGCGCGGGCTCGCAGATCCCCGCGATCCAGAGCGAGGCCACGCTCGCGTCCTACATCTACGAACGCCTCGACGGCAGCGGTTATTTCCGCAAGGCGCGGGGCGACGTCATGGGCATGCAGGAACGCCTGCTCGGCGCGGCCGCCGCGTTCGTCGCGCTGTGTTCGCCGCGCCCGTGGCGTCCGGCGCATGGCGAGGCGGCCGCGTCGACGTTGATGACGGCGCAAGCGGCGGCCGGACGCTTCGACCGGCATGCCGTCGAGGCCGTCCTCGCGGCGGCGCGGGCCGGGCTGGGGCCGCCGCCCACGCGCGACCGTCTGCTGTCCGAACGCGAACTCGAAGTGCTGCGCCACATCAGCCAGGGAGAGACGAGCCGCGAAGCGGCCCGCGCCATGCGCATCAGTCCGGCGAGCGTGCGCATGCACATCGACAATATCTTTCAGAAACTGGAGTCGGGGTCACGCCCTGCCGCGACGCTGAAAGCGCTGGCGCGCGGGCTCATCTGACGCTGGGATCAGTCCGTGTGCAGCTGCATCGTCGCAGCATTCATCTTGCCTTCGCACACCATCGGGATGATGCGCAGGCTCTTGTCGATGGCTTCCTCGATCAGCGTCTGCTCTTCGCGGCGCGGACGGTGCAGCACGAAGTCGGCCACGCCCTGCTGCAGGTTCAAGGTGCGCGGATGGCCGATGCCCAGGCGCAGGCGCCAGTAATCCTGCGTGCCCAGGGCGGCCGTGATGTCCTTGAGGCCGTTGTGCCCGCCCGAGGAACCGCCGCGCTTGAGCTTGGCGACGCCGGGCGGCAGGTCGAGTTCGTCGTGCACGACGAGGATCTCTTCCGGCCCGATCTTGAAGAAGCGCGCCAACGCGCCCACCGACTGGCCGGAGCGGTTCATGAACGTCAGCGGTTCGAGCAGCCAGACGTCCTTGCCGGAGATCGATGTCTTGGCGACCATCGCATTGAAGCGCGACTCGCGCTGCAAATGGCAACCGGGCAAGGAGTTCGCGAGGTTGTCGACCAGCCAGAAGCCGGCGTTGTGACGGGTTTGTTCATATTCCGGGCCGGGGTTGCCGAGGCCGACGATCAGGCGGATGTGCATAAAGCGTAAGAATCGTGCGTAAAGCGTCATTATCGCGTAAAACGCATCGCTTGATTCCCCCGGAAAACGCGGCCGCGCTGCGGCCGCGCCAGCTCTTATTTACTCGCCGCCACCGCCTCCAGGATCACCTTGGCGACGTCTTCCGGACGCGACTGCTGCGGCACGTGGCTGGCCGGCAGTTCCGTCGTCTTGGCGCCGATGGCCTTCGCGAAGCGGCGCTCCAGGTCGGGCTGGATCATGCGGTCGTTCTTGCTGACGATGTACCAGCTCGGGTGGTTCTTCCAGGCGGCGACCGTCGTCTTGTCGCCGAACGCTTTCACGGCGATCGGGCCCTGGGTCGCGGCCATCACGGCGGCGTGCGGCGCAGGCACGTCCTGGGCGAAATACTCTTTCAGCACGGCCGGCGACAGGCTGGCGAAACCGAACTTGTCGACCGTCAGCTTGGTGATGCCCGGCGCGGGCGGCAGGTCCTTGCCGAGGTCGCTGGTGGCCTGGCCGGCGTCCGGCGCGAAGGCGGCCACGTAGACGAGGCTGGCAACCTTGTCGCCGGCGCCCGCTTCCGTGATCACGGTGCCGCCCCAGGAGTGGCCGACAAGCACGACCTTGCCGGGCTGGTTGTCGATCGCGCGCTTCGTCGCGGCGACGTCATCGGCCAGCGACGTCAGGCTGTTCTGCACGGCCGTGACCTTGACGCCCTTGGCCTGCAGCAGCGGGATTACCTTGGCCCAGTCGGAGCCGTCGGCGAAGGCGCCGTGGACGATGACGACGGACGGTTGTTCGGCGCCGTTGGCGGCTTGCGCAATGCCGGTGCCGGCGGCGGCGATGGCGGCAGCGGCGGCCAGGTTGCGCAGGGTGGTGGAAATCGATGCTTTCATGATGGCTCCTTATGGTTCGTTGTCGGGATGGGAACCTCGAACAACCTGCTACGCGTTGCCGATTCGGCCTGCGATGCTCGCTGTACGGCTCGTACAGCTGCGCTTCCTGCCGAATCTGCTGCTCGTTACGGTTTTTCGAGGTTCCCGTTGTCGATGGAAGCCAGTGTAGGGAATCGGCCCCGGCGCGAATATCGGTCGATCGACCGACCCCGGCGCCTGCCGAAAGTCCGGGTGCGGGTTGCGGCAGCACGTTATTGTCACTACAGTCACGGAATGCAAATCGACAACACCGTCACCGTCGAAGAGGCGGTCCATGCCATGGCCCTCGTCGGCGACCTCTCCATGGGCCAGCCGACCGACGGCTCGATCCGCGCCGCCCGCCTGGCCGCGCGCCTGGCGCAAGCCGACGGCGCCGCGCCGGATGGCTGCTGCCACGCGCGGCTCGTGTCGCTGCTGCGCTGGTCCGGCTGCACGGCCAATGCGTCCGGCTTCGCCACGCTGCTGGGCGACGACGTCGGCGGGCGCGACGCCATGCTCACGCATACGCTGCCGGCAAATCATCCACTCACCGTGACAAGCGTGACGCCGCTGGCGCGGATTCACTGCGAGGTGTCGGGCGATATCGCCGGCCTGCTGGGTCTGCCGGCGGAAGTCGAGGCCGGCCTGCGCCATGTCTGGGAACATTACGACGGCAATGGCTTGCCGGAACGGCTGCGTGGACCGGCCATCCCGACCGTCGTCTATTACGCGAGCCTGGCCGGCGACCTGGAAATTCTCGCACGCACGCACGGCCTGGTCGAGGCGTTGCGGATGATGACGGCGATGGCCGACCGCAAGTATCCGGCGCCGCTCGTGCGCACGCTCGCCGGTCGCGCGCAAGCCTGGCTGGACGAGCTGGACACGCCGGCGCCGGCCGCCGACGATCCGCTGCTCGCGCGGCGCGTGCCGCTCGCCATCGTGGCCGACATGATCGAGCTGAAGCTGCCCTGGCTGACGGGCTATTCGCGCCGCGTGGCCGGGTTGGTGGAAGCGGCCGCGCCGCTCGCCGGGTTGTCCGCGGCCCAGCGGCAATGCCTGGACCGCGCCGCCCTCATCCATGGCATGGGTCGCGCGGCGGTGTCGAACACGGTGTGGGAACGCGACGGCAAGCTCAGCGCCGCCGACTGGGAAAAGATCCGGCTGGTGCCGTACTGGACCGCGCGCGCCGGCGTCCAGATCCCGTCGCTGCGTCTCGAAGCCGCACTGGCGTCACACGCGTACGAGCGGCTGGACGGCAGCGGCTATTTCCGCAACCTCGACGCCGATGCGCTCGGCGCACCGCACCGCCTGCTGGCGGCCGCGTGCGCCTACGTGGCGCTGTGCATGCCGCGCCCGTGGCGTCCGGCCTATACCCCCGATGAGGCCGCACGCGTGCTGTCGGAACAAACCGGCACCTTCGATGCGGACGCCGTGCGCTGCGTGATCAAAGCGGCCGGCGCACCGGCGGCCGGCGTACCGGCGGCGACCGGTTCGGCGCGCACGGCGCCCACCCGCAAGAGCCTGCTGTCGGACCGCGAAATCGAAGTCCTGCGCCGCATCAGCCTGGGTGAGAGCAACAAGGAAGCGGCCAGGGTCATGCAGATCAGCCCGTCGACCGTGCGCACGCACGTGGAAAGCATCTTCCGCAAGCTCGCGTGTTCGTCGCGGGCCGCGGCCACGCTCAAGGCGCTGAACTTGGGACTCATCTAAAACATAGGGCAACAAAAAACCCGCCGGACTCGCGTCGCGACGGGTTTGATGTGATCCGCCGGACGAGCCGGCGGTCAGTGCAGGAATTACTCTGCAGCCGCTTCGGCCGTTGCGGCGCCGCGCGGGATCGACGACGTGGCGACGGTCTGGTCCTGGCCGTGGGCGACGACGGTGACGCCTTCCGGCAGCTTCAGCTGCGACACGTGGACCGACTGGCCGGCTTCCAGCGTCGACAGGTCGACGGTGATGAATTCCGGCAGTTGGCCCGGCAGGCAGGACACTTCCAGTTCGTTCAGCACGTGCGACACGATGGCGCCGCTCAGCTTGACTGCCGGCGAGATCTCGGCATTGACGAAGTGCAGGGCGACCTTGGTGTGGATCGGCTGCGAAGCGTCGACGCGCTGGAAGTCAGCGTGCAGGACCAGTTGCTTGTATGCGTGCATCTGGAAGTCACGCAGCAGGACTTTCTGCGTCTTGCCGTCCAGTTCCAGATCCAGGATCGAACCGTGGAAAGCTTCTTTCTTGAGCGCGTGGAACAACGCGTTGCCGTCCAGGGCGATCAGTTCCGGGGCAGCGGCGCCACCGTAGATGATGCCCGGGGTCTGGCCGGCGTTGCGCAGGCGGCGGCTCGCTCCGGTCCCCTGCTGAGTGCGTGCAAATGCGACTACTTTCATGGTGTTACTCCAAAGTGTGGGTCCGAATGCCGGCGCATGCCGGCCCGGTTGCCCGGATTGTGATGTCCCCGCGACCAGGGACATCGATAAAAGAGCGCGCTCGCGCACGCTCAAGAAATTCTTTGAAACTCTGATACGCCAACGGCGCGCCGGCTTTTCGCCATGCGCGCCGCGTTATCGGCTGACTTACGTTTTGGTGGGCTCGGGAAGCCACCCTACAACATGCAACATGTAGGGTGGGCACCCCGTGCCCACCATGCATCGCCGAATTAATCGACGAACAGCGAAATAACCGAATCGCCCTTGACGATACGCTTGAACGTCTCGGCCAGCAGCGGTGCGCAGGTCAGCTGGCGGATCTTGCCGCACGCCTGACCAGCCGGGCTCAGCGGGATCGTGTCGGTGACGACCAGTTCGTCCAGCGGCGAGTTCGAGATACGCTCGATCGCCGGGCCGGACAGCACCGGGTGCGTGCAGTAGGCGACGACTTTCTTCGCGCCACGCTCTTTCAGCACTTCGGCGGCCTTGGTCAGCGTGCCGGCGGTGTCGACCATGTCGTCCATGATCACGCAGTTGCGGCCTTCGACTTCACCGATGATGTTCATGACTTCCGACACGTTCGCCTTCGGGCGGCGCTTGTCGATGATCGCCAGGTCGCAGCCGAGGCGCTTGGCCAGCGCACGGGCGCGCACCACGCCGCCGACGTCCGGCGACACGACCAGCAGGTCGTCGTAGTTGCGCTTCTGCAGGTCGCCCAGCAGCAGCGGCGATGCGTAGATGTTGTCGACCGGGATATCGAAGAAGCCCTGGATCTGGTCGGCGTGCAGGTCCATGATCAGGACGCGCTCGACGCCGGCTTCTTCCAGCATGTTCGCGACAACCTTGGCCGAGATCGCGACGCGTGCGGAACGCGGGCGGCGGTCCTGGCGGGCATAGCCGAAGTACGGAATCGCCGCGGTGATGCGGCCTGCCGATGCGCGCTTGAGAGCGTCGACCATCAGCATGATTTCCATCAGGTTGTCGTTGGTGGGAGCGCAGGTCGATTGCAGAACGAAGACGTCCTTGCCGCGAACGTTCTCATTGATTTCGACCATCACTTCGCCGTCGGAGAACTTCGAAACCACTGCCTTGCCAAGAGGAATGCCGAGGTTTTTTGCGACCCCTTCTGCTAGCGCCGGATTGGCATTGCCGGTAAAAACCATCAGGTTTTCGTAAGCCATGGGAGTCCCAGAGATGTAAAGAGCGTTGAAAGAAACTTGAAAAGTCGCTAATCGTCGGGTGATTAACGCGGAACCGCAAAAAAAAATGAGCCGCTCATTGGCGGCTCCATTTTTTATCTGCCTGCTGGAGCACTCGTCATCATCAGCTCAGGCAAAGAAACTTTGGCAGGGGAACAAGGATTCGAACCTTGGTATGCCGGAATCAAAATCCGGTGCCTTAACCAGCTTGGCGATTCCCCTACACTGAAACTTACAGCTCGTCGCTGCACTCGATTATTATATCGTCAAATGCGTCGACAGGCAAAATTTTATTCTACAACTCATTGATTTGCAAGAGCGATTTTCATCGGATGTCGCTGCAGCGCCTTCGCTTTCCACGCCTTCCACCGCCCCGGCACCTGACTCAGTACCCGTTCAGCGTCCTGCTCTGTGGAAAATGCGCAAAACACGCACGAGCCCGAACCAGTCATCCTGGCCGCTCCGTAACCACCCAACCATTCGATCACCTCGGCTACCGGCGGGAACAGGCGGGCTGCCACGTCCTGCAAATCATTTTTCCCGAAGCCAATCAAATCGTTCGATTCGACATGTCGTCTGGAAAAGTCCGATATTGTGATGGCTTTCGTGTCTCTTGTCAAATCGGGAGCAGTAAAAATCCCAACAGTGGGCACGGCGACACCGGGCTCGATGACGACATACCAGCAATCCGGCCCCGGCACGGCCTGCAACGCCTCGCCCACGCCTTCCGCGAACGCCGTCTCGCCGAACAGGAAGAACGGGATGTCGGCGCCCAGCGGCAAGCCCAACGCGATCAATTCCGCATCCGTCAGCCCGGCCTGCCACAGGAAGTTGGCCGCCATCAATGCCGTGGCCGCATCCGACGAGCCGCCGCCGAGGCCGCCGCCCATCGGCAGGCGTTTCTCGACCGCGACATCGATGCCCCGCGGCAGGCGGCCGTGGCGGCGCGCATAGTCGCCTTGCAGCGCGCGCAGGGCGCGCACGACGAGGTCCTGCTCTTCCGGGACACCGGGCACATCCGTCGTGCGGACGATGCGGTCGTCGTCGCGCAGGTCGAAGTGCAAGGTGTCGCTGCGGTCGATGAGCTGGAAGACGGATTGCAACAGGTGGTAGCCGTCCGGCCGGCGGCCGACGACGTGCAGGAACAGGTTCAGCTTGGCCGGTGCCGGGCAGTCGTGCAAAGAGGTCGCTGCCATGTCACGCCACCGGATCGATGACGATGCGGATCGTCAGCGCATCGCCGACGGCCGTCGTGCTGCGCTCGGCATCGATGCGGCGCGGCGTCAGGCTGCCGTTCGGACCGTTCTGCCATTCCACGAAACGCAGGCGCCAGCCATCGTTCGTGACGACGCTGTCATGCGCGGGCGATGCCGTAAAACGCTTGCCGGACGCGTCGACGGCATAGCCCTGCAGCCAGTCGCGCAGGCCGCTCACGGGCAAGGTCCAGCCGAGCGACTTCGCCGTCAGCGTGTCGATGTCCTTTTCCACGCGCGGCTCACGGCCGGACTGTTTCAAGGTCGCGGTCTCGGGCGTCACCGTGATCTCGGCGACGGTCTGGCCCAGCGGCGAGAACAGAGACACGTCGATGCGGCCGGGCCGCTGCACCCACGTGAAATTGCCGTTGATCGATTGCGGCTGGCCCTCCTTCTGGTAATTCGCGGCCAGGCGGCCGTTCAGGTCGATGGTGTCGCGGTAAGTGCCCACCTGGGCGGTCGGGTTGGTCAGCGGGACATTGCTGGTAGTGGCGCATGCGGCCAGGGCAGCGGCGACAGCGGCTGCGGAAACGAGACGAGACAATGGGTGCATCGGCATGGAATAAGCAGGTCAATAAACCGACGGACGCCGCAGCGTCCGTCATTGCCATTATTTCACAGAGTCTGGTGCAGGCGCGCCAGTGTGCTCTTCAGTGCGTCGTTCTTCGGGTCCTTCGCCTGGGCTTCGCGCCAGAGTTTGCGGGCATCGTCCTTCTGGCCCTTCTTCCACAGCACTTCTCCCAGGTGGACGGCGATTTCCGGATCGCTGCGCAGGGAATATGCCTTGCGCAGATGGGTCTCGGCCTCGTCCAGCTTGCCCAGGCGGTAATTCACCCACCCCATGCTGTCCAGGATGAACGGGTCGGCCGGGGCCATATTGAGGGCCTTGCTGATCAGCCGATACGCTTCCTTGAGACGCACGTTGCGGTCGGCCAGCGAATAACCGAGGGCATTGTAGGCCTGCATATTGTCCGGCGACTTGGCGATCACTTTACGCAGCGATTTTTCCATGACGGCCGTCTTGCCCATCTTTTCGGCCATCAGCGCGTAGTCGTACAGGAAATCCATATTGTCCGGGAAGCGCTTGACGCCCTGCTCCATCAACTTGAACGCTTCCAGGGGCTTGCCGGCGTCGCGCAGGATCTGGGCGTCGACGAGCACGATTTGCGCCTGCTCGGTCTTGTCGTCCGTCTTGAGGGTACTCAGCAGCTTGCGCGCGCCGGCGACATCGCCCTCCTTGGCCGTCAGCTGGGCGCGGCGCAGCTGGCCGCCGAACTGGACTTTCGGGTCCTCGCTGTCGAGGCGGTCGAGCCAGTCGATCGCGGCCTTGTAATCGCCCCGCTCCTCGGCCAGCTGCGACAGGATCATCACGGCCTTGGACGGGTCGCGCTCGTCTTCCGGCGCCTTGTCCATCAGGTCGACAAAGCGGCTGAAATATTTTTCCGCGGACGGACGATCGTTCATCTGCATCGACAGGATGCCCAGGGCGTACAAGGTGCCCGGATTGTCGGGCTGGGCCTTGTCCAGCGTGAGGAATTCCTGGCGCGCGGCCTCGTACTGCTTTTCGTTGACGAGCAGGCGGGCATAGGCCGAGCGGACTTCGCGCGCCTCCGGATGGATGGCGAGGAAATCCTTCAGCACCTTGATGGCGCCGCCCTCGTCCTCGCTGACCTGGGCCGCCGTCAGCGCCGCGATCTCGGAATCGGGCTTGATCTGCAAGGCGGCTTGCGCCTCGCGGCGCGCGGCCGCCTTGTCGTTTTTCGCCAGCGCCGCCTGGGCCAGCACGACGTGCGTTTCCATCAGGTTGCCGTACGGCGCGACGAGACGCTCGAGCATGGCCACGGCCGCGTCCTTGTCCTTCGCGCGCAGCAGCAATTGCTGCATCTGGAACATCACGAGGCCGCGCGCGGCCGGGGTCGCCTCGGCGAGGCGCTGCTTCAAGATATTTTCCGCCTCGCCCAGGTTGTCGGACAGGATGATCAGCCCCAGATAGTACTGGCTGGCCTCTTCGGAGTCCGGCGCGTACTGGCGCCACAGCTTCACCGCAGCGAGGGCGTCGTCGGCCTGCTTGGCGGACAGCGCCATCTCGGCGGCGCGCTTGGCCAGGCGCGGGTCCTTCGTCTGCTGGGCCAGGCTCATCATGGTCAGGTACGGGCCTTGCCAGTCCCCGTTCTTGAATGCCATCTCGGCCTGCATCAGCTGGGCCATCATGGCCGGGCTCATGTTGACGTTGGGGAGCTTTTCGTCAGCCTGCTCCTTTGCTTGCTCGGGATGGTCCCGGGCCTCGGCGGCGGCGAGCGGCTGGTCGGACACGTCCCGGGCCGGCTGCTGCTTGGGCGCCACAGCACAGGCCGACAGCAATGCGGAGAGGGTTACAATGGCGAAAGCGTTTTTCAAGGCAAGTCCCACGTCGTCGAGATTGTCCGATTCTACGCCATGCACCCCTGGCGCGTGCGCCGCTGCAACACGAATTTACATTCCTCTCATTTCAAAGGGTCGCTTCAACATGGTCAGGGCTAGGCGCAGCGACGCAGACACTGCTGTAGCACGGCAAGGAGCTGCAACGACGCCCCGGCCATTTTTAAGTGACACTATTCATGCCTGAATTACCGGAAGTCGAAGTGACCAGGCGGGGCGTCGCACCGCATCTGGAAGACCGTGTCGTCGAAGACGTCGTGCTGCGCCGCGAGGGCCTGCGCTGGCCGTTTCCCACCAATTTGCGCGAGCTGCTCGCGGGGCGCCGCATCCTTGGCACGGGCCGGCGCGGCAAATACCTGCTGCTGAACTTCGAACACGGCACGCTGATCGTCCACCTGGGCATGTCGGGCCACCTGCGCGTACTGCCGGAAGGCGTCGAGCTGAAAAAGCACGACCACTTCGACCTCGTCGTGCGCGGGCCCGAGGGCCGTCGCGTCCTGCGCCTGCACGACCCGCGCCGCTTCGGCGCCGTCCTCTGGCACGGCCACGACGACGGCGAGCTGGAGCAGCACGTGCTGTTGCGCGATCTCGGCGTCGAACCGCTCGAAGACAAGTTCTCCGGCGCCCTGCTGCACCGGGCAACGCGCAACCGCAGCGCCCCGATCAAGCAGGTACTGCTGGCGGGCGACATCGTCGTCGGGGTCGGCAATATCTACGCCTGCGAGAGCCTGTTCCGCGCCGGCATCAACCCGAAGACGGCGGCCGGCAAGATCAGCCGGGCCCGCTACGACAAGCTGGCCGACGCCATCCGCGAGATCCTCGCGGCCGCCATCGTGCAAGGCGGCAGCACGTTGCGTGACTTTATTGCCGTAAACGGCCAATCGGGCTATTTCCAGCAGACATATTTCGTCTATGATCGTGCAGGAGTGCCTTGCCGCAACTGTGGCACGCCGGTCCGCCAGATCAAGCAGGGCCAGCGGTCCACGTTCTATTGCGCGGTCTGCCAGCGGTAAGGTCAAAGACGAGGCGCGAACAATGCAGGACTTACAACAATATGCGGACTGGCGCGCGCACGTCGCCCAGACGCTGGAACAGTATCGCGGCTGGGCCCAGGCGGCCGAGCTGCTGGACGGGGCGGCGGAACAGCGGGTCGCGCGCGCGCTCGCGCGGCTGCGCGACGACCGGCTGTCGGTCGCGTTCGTCGCCGAATTCTCGCGCGGTAAATCCGAGCTGATCAACGCCATCTTTTTCGCCGACTACGGCCAGCGCATCGTGCCCTCGAGCCCCGGCCGTACGACGATGTGCCCGACCGAATTCGCCTGGGATGCTCGGCTTCCCCCCTGCATCCGCCTGCTGCCGATCGAGACGCGCGCCGAGCGCATGGCCACGAGCGACTACCGCGACGTGCCTGACGCCTGGACCGTGCTGCCGCTGGACCTGTCCGCGCCCGAGCGCATGCACGAGAGCTTTTTGCAAGTGAGCCTGACGCGCCGCGTCTCCCCCTTTGATGCCCAGCGCTACGGCCTGTACGATCCCGACGACCCCGACCTCGCGGCGACGCTGGGCGCGGATGGCCTCGTCGAGATCCCGCGCTGGCGCCACGCGCTGATCAACGTGCCGCATCCGCTGCTGCAGCAAGGCCTCGTGATCCTCGACACGCCGGGCCTGAACGCGATCGGCACGGAGCCCGAGCTGACCTTGAACCTGATCCCGAACGCGCACGCCGTGCTGTTCATCCTGGCCGCCGAGACGGGGGTCACGAAGAGCGACATCGACGTCTGGCGCACGCACATCGGATCCGGCCCGGGGCGCATCGTCGTGCTGAACAAGATCGACGCGCTGTGGGACGAACTGCGGACGCCGCAAGACAACGACGCCGCCATCGCGCGCCAGCGGCACGACGCGGCCCGGCTGCTGGGCGTGGCGGACACGCAGGTGTTCCCGGTCTCGGCGCAGAAGGCCCTTGTCGGCAAGATCACGGGAGACTATGCGCTGTTCGAAAAGAGCCGCATGGGCGCGCTGGAATCGGCGCTGTTCCACGAACTGATCCCGGCGCGCCAGGACATCCTGCGCCGCCAGCTGCAGGACGACCTCGCAGCCCTGACGGACGCCCAGTCCGCCCTCTTGGGCGCGCGCGGGCGCGACCTCGTCGAACAGCTGCAGGAACTGCAAGGCCTGCGCGGCAAGAACCAGGGCGTGATCGCGCACATGATGCGCCGCGTCGAGATGGAAAAGAAGGAATTCGACGCGAGCCTGTTCAAGCTGCAGGGCACGCGCGCCGTGTTCACGACCCTGTCGACGGAGCTGTATTCCACCATCGGCATGGACGTCGTGCAGGAGCACGTCGACGCCGTGCGCGCCGCGATGGAAGCCGCGCGTTTTTCCACCGGCATGCGCACGCCGGTGCGCACGTTCTTCGATCAGGCGCGCGCCAGCCTGGATGCCGCGAGCGGCAAGATCGCCGAGATCGCGGCGATGATGGAGACGATGGTGCGCCGCTTCTCCACCGAGCACGGGCTCGCGCTGGCGCTGCCGGCCGCGCTGTCGCTGGAACGCTACCGGCGCGAGATCGACGCCATCGAAGCCATCTATGTCAAACAGTTCGGCACCGCGACCTTGCTCATCACGAGCCGCGGCACGCTGCTCGAACGCTTCTTCGATTCCATCGCATCGCGTGTGAAATTCGCGTTCCGCGAGGCGAACGGCGACGCGGAGGCATGGCTGAAGGTGGTCATGGCGCCGCTCGAAGCCCAGATCCGCCAGCACCGCGACCAGCTGCGCCACCGCCAGGCGTCGATCCAGCGCATCCTGGACGCCACCGACAGCCTGGAACAGAAAATCGCTGCCTTCGAGGCGGCCCAACACGACCTGGAGCAGGTCAAGGCGCGCCTGGCGGATCTGTCCGGTCTCGTTGCCGATGCGCTGCGCGCCGGCCTGCCCGAATTGCGAGCCGCCTGACGGCGGAGTAACGACTTCATGAAACGCAGCACCGACACCGAAATCCTGTCCGACCCGAGCTTCTCGCGCGCCGTCATCGACTGGCAGCGCGCCCACGGCCGTCACGCCCTGCCCTGGCAAAACACGCGCGACGCCTACCGCATCTGGCTGTCCGAGATCATGCTGCAGCAGACGCAGGTGACCGCGGTGCTGGGCTATTACGCGCGCTTCCTCGAGCGCTTCCCGACCGTGCACGACCTCGCCGCGGCGCCGGCGGAAGACGTCATGGCCCACTGGAGCGGCCTCGGTTACTACACGCGGGCGCGCAACCTGCACGCGTGCGCCAAGCGCGTCGTCGCGGACTACGATGGCGTGTTCCCGAGCGACCCGGCGCTGCTGGCCGACCTGCCCGGCATCGGCCGCTCGACGGCCGCCGCCATCGCCGCGTTTTCGAGCGGTGCGCGTGCCGCGATCCTGGACGGCAACGTGAAGCGCGTGTTCGCGCGCGTATTCGGCATCGACGAATACCCCGGCATCAAACCGGTGGAAGACGCGCTGTGGCGCCGCGCCGACGCCCTGCTGCCGGAAGGCGACGGCATCGAGGCATACACGCAGGGCCTGATGGACCTGGGCGCCACGCTGTGCACGCGCGGCAAACCGGATTGCGGCCGCTGCCCGCTGCAGGGCCGCTGTGTGGCATTCGCCACCGACCGCACGTCCGTGCTGCCCGTGCCGAAGCCGAAAAAGGCGACGCCGGAGCGGCGCGCGCTGATGCTGGCCGTCGTCGACAATGGCCAGGTGCTGCTGCAGCAACGGCCCGATTCCGGCATCTGGGGCGGCCTGCTGTCGCTGCCGGAATACGACGGCCACGTGGCGCTGGATGAAGCGGACGACGTGTCCGCGGCGACGCTGGCCGGCGCCGCCGGCGAGTTCGGCGACGTGGCCGAGGTCGAAGCGCTGCTGCCGCTGGTCCACGGGTTCACGCACTACCGCCTGCACATCCAGCCTTACCGCATCGGCCTGACCAGGCGCGCCGACACGCCGGCGGGCCACGTGTGGTGGGATCTCGCCGGCATCGCCGACGCCCCGCTGCCGGCGCCGATCAAGAAGCTGCTGGGGCAAATGGCGGCGCCGTCGCTGTTCAACTAACACCGGGGTCAGAGCCCGATTTTTGGAAATTTCCGCAAGGATCTTGCCCAAATCCGGGGTCAGAGCACATTTCGGGGCAAGGTTTTTCCGGTACGACTGGGCGACGGCATGTTCCGACTCGACGCGGAGCGCCGTCCGCCAGCAATGTAGAAAACATGGTTGTGGAGCCATGTTTCGTAAAAGGGCTCTAACCCGGGATTTGCGCGCGGGATCATGGCAAGGCTGGATCAATCGCATCGACATCGCGCGTCGACCGTAGCGGACATGGCGGCAAAGCCCATGGCCGCAAAGCCATTTCTTCAAAAAGTGCTCAGCCCCCGAATGTACGGCTCCTGACAGGAATTGACAGTGCTCCTGCCTAGACTGGCCGCACTGTCAACCACCGAAGGAGAACACCATGCTGACCCCGACCTACACCATCCTCTACGTCGCCGATCCGCAAGCGAGCGCGCGCTTGTACGGCAAGCTGCTGGACGCGCAGCACGTCGAGAGCTCGCCCACGTTCGTCCTGTTCCCGCTTGAAAACGGCCGCATGCTGGGCCTGTGGGCGAAGTCCGACACGGTACCGGCCGCCGACTTCCACGGCAGCGGCAGCGAGCTGGCGTTCCGTGTCGGCGCCGATGCCGACGTCGATGCGCTGCACGGCAAATGGCGCGACGCCGGGCTGCGTATCCTGCAGGCGCCGACCAAGGTGGATTTCGGTTATACGTTCACGGCCGCGGATCCGGATGGGCATCGGTTGCGGGTGTTCGCGCGCAGCGAGTAGACACCCGCATCGTCGTCCCCGCGAAAGCGGGGAGTCGTTTCCGGCAGTGCCGGGAACGACGGTATTTCAGAAGGTATCGAGCGAATAAATCCGCCGATGCTCCTTGATCGCATACCGATCCGTCATTCCCGCGATGTAATCGGCAATCTTGCGCGCCTGCTTCATCGTGTCGCCCGACGCCACCTGGTAATCCGGCGGCAGCAGCACGGGATCGGTCATGAAGGCATCGAACAGTTCGTACACGATGCGGCTGGCCTTTACGCGCATGCGGTTCACCTGGTAGTGCCGGTACAGGTTGGCGTGCAGGAAGCGCTTCAGCGCCGTCGTTTCGGCACGCATCGCGTCCGAAAAGCGGATCAGTGGCGGCGACAGGCGCACGTCCTCGATGCTTTGCGGAGCCGCGTCGGCCAGCAGCTGGGCCGACGTCGCGGCCAAGTCGGCCGTCATCGCCGTGATCATCAGGCGGATCGTCTCGTACAGCTCGCGCCGGCCCGGCAGGCCCGGGTACTGCCGGACCACCTCGCGGTGCAGGCGCGCGAACAGCTCCACCTCTTCCATCTGCTTCATCGTGAGCAGGCCCGAACGCAGGCCGTCGTCGATGTCGTGGTTGTTGTACGCGATTTCGTCGGCGAGGTTCGTCAGCTGCGCTTCCAGGCTCGGTTGCGTCCTGTCGATGAAACGCTGGCCGAGGTCTCCCAGCTGGCGCGCGTTCGTCAGCGAGCAGTGTTTCAGAATGCCTTCGCGCGTCTCGAACGTCAGGTTCAGGCCATCGAAGGCGCCGTAGTGTTCCTCCAGATGGTCGACGACGCGCAGGCTTTGCAGGTTGTGCTCGAAGCCGCCGTAATCCTTCATGCACTCGTTCAGCACGTCCTGGCCGACGTGGCCGAACGGCGTGTGCCCGAGGTCGTGCGCGAGAGCGGTCGCTTCGACGAGGTCCTCGTTCAGGCGCAGGCTGCGCGCCAGCGTACGCCCGATCTGGGCGACTTCGATCGAGTGCGTGAGGCGGGTGCGGAATAAATCTCCCTCGTGGTTGAGGAAGACCTGGGTCTTGTACTCGAGCCGGCGGAACGCGGTCGAGTGGATGATGCGGTCGCGGTCGCGCTGGAACTCGCTGCGCGAGCCCGGCGACGGTTCCGGATGGCGACGCCCACGGCTCTTCGACGACTGCGCCGCGTAAGGAGCGAGGTGGGCGTCGAAGTCGATCATTTCGTACAGTTCTCCAAGGTCGCTTCCAGCAGCTCGCGCGGGGCGTTGGTGATGCTCGGGCTGCCCAGCGGTTTCAGGAGGATGAACTTGATGGCACCGCCCTCGTTCTTCTTGTCGACTTCCATCAGCTCGATCCAGCGGTCGACACCTAAATCCGGCGCGACGACCGGCAGCCCGGCCGCTTTCACCAGCGCGCGCACGCGGTCGACGGTCGCATCGTCGATGAGGCCCAGGCGGCGCGACAGATCGGCCGCCATCACCATGCCGCAGCCGACGGCCTCGCCGTGCAGCCATTCGCCGTAGCCCAGGCCGGACTCGATCGCGTGGCCGAAGGTGTGGCCGAAGTTCAGCACGGCGCGCAGGCCGCCTTCGCGCTCGTCGCGTGCGACGACGTCGGACTTGATCTCGCACGAGCGCGCGATCGCGTGCGCGAGGGCCGCGTGGTCGCGTGCCATCAGTTTGCCGATGTTCGCCTCGATCCAGTCGAAAAAGCCGGCGTCGAGGATCGCACCGTGCTTGATGACTTCCGCCAGGCCGGCCGACAGTTCACGGTCCGGCAGGGTGTCGAGCGTGGCGGTGTCCGCGATGACGGCGCGCGGCTGGTAGAACGCGCCGATCATGTTCTTGCCCAGCGGGTGGTTGATGCCGGTCTTGCCGCCGACGGACGAATCGACTTGCGCGAGCAGGGTCGTCGGGATCTGCACGAACGGCACGCCGCGCATATAGGTCGCGGCAGCGAAGCCGGTCATGTCGCCGATCACGCCGCCGCCCAGTGCGACCAGGGTCGTCTTGCGGTCGCATTTGTTGGCGAGCAGCGCGTCGAACACCTCGTTCAGGTTTTCCCAGTTTTTGTATTCTTCGCCGTCGCGCAGGATGATGGACACGACGTCGCGTCCGGCCGCGCGCAGCGGCGCCGCGACCTTTTCCAGGTACAGCGGCGCGACGGTCGTGTTGGTGACGATGGCCACCTTGCCGCTGCCGCCGATGTGGCGGTTCAAAAGGGAGGAGTCGTCCAGCAGGCCGCGGCCGATCGCGATCGGATAGCTGCGGTCGCCCAGCTCGACGTTAAGGGAAATGCATGCCTGTTCGTTCATTGTCGCCTTTGCTTTGGTCCGCTCGCGCTCGGCGTTGTCGGCCTCGAGCTGGTCCAGTATTGTCTGAACCATCGATTGTACGTTAGGTCGGCCCGTATCGATGACGATGTCGGCGATCTCGCGGTACAGGGGTTCCCTTTGCGCGGTCAGGTCTTCCAGCTTTTTGCGCGGATCGGCCGTCTGCAGCAGCGGGCGGTTTTTATCGTGCGCCGTGCGCTGCAGGATGCTGGAGACGCTCGCGCGCAGGTAGATGACGGTGCCCCGCTCGGCCAGCAGTGCGCGGCTGGCCGGATTCAGCACGGCGCCTCCGCCCGTGGCCAGTACGATGCCGTTCTGCGACGTCAGTTCGCGGATCACGTCGGCTTCGCGGCGGCGGAAACTGGCTTCGCCTTCGATCTCGAAAATCCAGGGGATCGTGGCGCCGGTGCGCGCTTCGATCTCGTGGTCGGAATCGATGAAGGTCATGTCCAGGCGCCGCGCCAGCAGGCGGCCGATGGTGGTCTTGCCGGCTCCCATCAGGCCGACGAGGAAGATATTGTTGTTCTTACAGTCAGACACGTGTACGCGTTCAAATAAAAACGGCCAGGTATGCCCTGGCCGTTTTGTTGCAATCGGGCATCCCCTAAGAAAACTTACGGGCAGGTGAACGACAGTTTAAACGGAATACTGGTTACCGAGCCAGCCGGCGTCGTCACGGTGACGTTGAACGTGGCCGTGGCCGGGCCCGTGCAATTGGTCGCGGCCGGGCTGCCGATGCTGAACAAGTGCGTGTAACCCTGGGGAGCGCTGCTGACCGTCATGCCGGTCGGGTCGTCCACATTGGTGGCCGAATGCGGCGCCACGTTCGGCACGGTGGCCGGCACGACCGGTGCGGCGACACCATTGAGCATGCTCGTGATCTCGACCTTGGAACCGGCCGGCATCGGGTTGTTGTTCACGTCGTTCAGCTGCAGCCGGAACGTCCGGGTGTCGCTGGACTTGATCGTGCCCAGGTCGATCGTGCCGGCCGTGATCGGCGTCGGGCTGCCGTCCAGGTAGGCGTTGGCGACATAGCTGCCGCTCATGAAGATCGCGGTCTTGGCGTACACCGTATTGGTGCCGTCGGTCGAGCTGGCGCAGATCGTGGCCAGGCCGGGCCGGGTAGCGTCCGGGCTGACGGCATTGCACGGCGTGGCTGGCACGCCTGCCGTCGGCACCCGCGGCGCCTGCGTGCGGAACACGACCGAGCACACGCCGTTGACCGTGTTGCAGCCGCCTTTATCGGACGAGCCGATGGCGCCCATATTCGTCTGGAACACGACCGGCGTGCCGTCCGGGACGGGGTTGCCGAAAGCGTCGGCCAGCATCACCTGCACGGTGGTGGCGGACGGATTGTCGACGGTCCAGCCCTCGACGTTGAACGAACCGGAGCTCAGCGAGAACGCGCGCTGCACCGGCAGGCCCGTCGTCACGACGATCGAGTCGGACAAGGTCGAGATGTCGGCGCCGCCGTTGGTACCGGTACCCGGCAGCGTGGCCTGGACGCGGAACGACGTCGGCACGCTGCCCGAATTCACGGTGGTGACGACCTGGCCGGTCGCGTCGGTGGTGTCGCTCGCCTTGTTGACCCGGACGGACGTCGACGCCGTCGTGAAATTCACCTGCTTGCCCGCGAGCGGATTGCCGAAGATGTCGACGACCTTGAAGGTCAGCGTGGCGGTCTCGGTGCGGCCGTTGCCGCCCTGGCCCTGGATCACGATCGACTGGTTCGTGGGCGACGCGCCGACGAACTGCACGGAGGCCGCGGCCGGCGGCGCGATCGTCAGCGTGGTCGATGCCGACTTGGCGACGCCGGCGGCCGACACGGTGATGATGTCGTTGTTGGCGCAGCCCTTGTCGCGGTACACCGTCTGCACGGTGCCGTTATTGGTCGGCACCGTCGCCGCCAGCGTCGCCTTGCCGGCCGTGACGCACGCGGAGCTGAAGCTGACGTTGACCTGCTGGTCCGTGTACTTGCTCGAGCCGTTCAGCACGTCGACGGACAGCACGGTCGAGCCGTAGGCCTGGATGCCGGCGGGGCTGGCGCTCAAGGTGCCGAACGTCAGCGTGGTGGCGCCGACGGAATAGTTCGCGGTGCCGCTCGCGGTCGTGTCGCCCACCTTGGACGTGGCGGTCACGGTACCCGCGCCGCCGGCGGCCAGGCTGGCCGCGCGCATGCTGATGGTCGCGACGCCGTTCACGTCCGTGAGCGCGGTGCCGGCCGTCGGCGAGAACACGGCCAGCGAGTTGTCGGTGGCGAAGGTCACGATCGCGTTCGGGACCGGCTTCTTGGCCGCATCCAGCACGGTGGCCTTGACGGACAGCGGCGTGGCGCCGGTGAGTGCGTTGGACGAGGCGCCGGCGGCATTCGTGAAGCCCACCGCGACGGTCGGCGCCGCGGTGGCGGTCGTGCCGGTACCGGTACCGGTGCCCGTGCTGCCCGAGCCCGTACCGCCGCTCACCGCGCCCGGACTGCCGCCACCGCCGCCGCACGCGGTCAGTACCATGGCCATCAGCAGGCCGGCAGCGCGCACGCCGTGGCGGCGCGCTGCGTCATTCTTGAAGTTGTTCATGTCTTGGCTATTGTTGATGATTGTTTCAATGACCGTTCTGCAGGCGTTCGGCCACGATCTTCGGGGTGATGAAGACGAGCAGCTCGGTTTTGCGGTTCTCGCGCGACGTCGACTTGAACAGATTGCCGACGACGGGGATGTCGCCGATGAGCGGCACCTTGTTGTCGTTGCGGCTTTCGGTCATCTGGTAGATACCGCCCAGCACCACCGTGCCGCCGTTCTCGACCATCACCTTGGTCTTCACGTGCTGCGTATTGATGGCGAAGCCCGATGCGGTCGACTCGCCCTTCGAATCCTTGGCGACGTCCACGTCCAGCACGACGTTGCCGTCCGGCGTGATCTGCGGCGTGACTTCCAGCTTGAGGTTCGCCTTCTTGAACGTGACCGACGTGGCGCCGCTGCTCGTGGCCTGCTGGTACGGCAGCTCGACGCCCTGCTCGATGATGGCCGGGACGTTGTCTTCGGTGACGACGCGCGGGCTGGAGATGATCTTGCCCTTGCCGTCCGCTTCCAGCGCCGACAGTTCCAGGTTGAGGAAGCGGTTGGCGGCCGACGAGAACAGCGAGAACGCGATCGTCGGCGCGTTCGTGCCGTTGATGCCGGCCGCAGGCAGGTTCACCAGCTGGCTGTTGTTGAAGACGTCGGTGCCCGACGCCTGACCGGTCGTCTGGCCGACGCCGGTGAGGTTGCCGCCGATGGCCACGCGCTGGTTGCCGCTGACCTGGTAGCCGGCGTCGCCGCCGCGCACGCCGCGCAGATCGGCGAAACCGAGCTTGGCGCCGAGGTTGCGCGAGAAGCCGTCGTTGGCTTCCACGAGGCGCGCCTCGACGAGCACCTGCTTGGTCGCGATGTCGGTCTTCTGGATCAGCTTGCGGATGTCTTCGATCTTGGACGCGATGTCGGTCACGAACAGCTGGTTCGTGCGCGGATCGATGATGGCGCTGCCGCGCTTGGACAGCACACGGTTCCTGCCGCCGCCTTCGCTGCTCGCGGCGCCGCCCGCATCCAGGCCGAACACGCTGCGGAACGCTTCCGCCTTCTGGTAGTTCAGCTGGAAGATCTCGGAGCGCAGCGGTTCCAGGTCGGAGATCTGGGCCCGCTGTTCGAGTTCCAGCTTTTCCTTGGTCAGCAGTTCTTCTTTCGGCGCGATCCACAGCACGTTGCCGTTCTTGCGCATGTCCAGGCCCTTGGCCTGCAGGACGACGTCCAGCGCCTGGTCCCACGGCACGTCCTTCAGGCGCAGCGTGAGGTTGCCGGTGACGGAGTCGCTCGTGATGATGTTCAGGCCCGAGATGTCGGCGATCGCCTGCAGCGCCTGGCGCACCTCGACGCTCTGGAAGTTGAACGACAGCTTCTCGCCCCGGTAGCCCGTACCCGCGGCGCCGCCGGCCGGGCGGTTCGGGTCTTCCTTGACGGGCTTGACGTCGATGACGAGCTGGGTGTCGCTCTGGTAGACGCTCTGCTCCCAGTTGCCCTGGGTCTCGACGACCATGTGCGTGCTGTCTCCCTGTGGCGTCGTCGTGATGCGCGACACCGGCGTGCCGAAGTCGGTCACGTCCAGGCGGCGGCGCAGCGAGGGCGGCACGCCGGTTTTCAGGAAGTCGACCTGGATCTGCTGGCCGACCTGGCGTACGTCGACGGCGACCTGGCCGTTCGGCAGGTCGACGACGATGCGGCCTTCGCCGTTGCTGCCGCGGCGGAAATCGAGGTCGCGCAGCAGTTGCGCCGGCGCCGCCGCGGCGGCGGTCGTAGCTGCTGCCTGGCCGGCCGCGTCGACGGCGCGCGCCGGTGCGCCCGAGCCTTCGACGGTGACGATGACGTTCTTGCCGTCGATGGCGGCGGCGTAGTTCAGCACCCGCTTGAGGTTCAGCACGAGACGCGTGCGCTCGCCCGCCTGCACGACGTTCACGCCGCGCACGTCGCCCAGGTTGATGTCCTGTGCGTTCTTGCCGGTGGCGTTGGCGGTGGCGCCGAAATCGAGCGCGATGCGGGCCGGATTGGTAATCGAAAAGCCGATCGGGGGCTGCGTCAAAGCTTCCTTCATGGCCACCTTGATGACGACATTGCCGCCTTGCTGGTTGGCGCTGATCGACTCGATCGCGTTGTCCTGGGCCCAGGCGCAGGCCGTGGCCAACGCCAGCAGCACGCCGCCCTCGACGGAAAGGAATCGGGTCATTTATGGTTCTCCTTGGTTTGCAGCTCCAGCTTCGTCATGCGGCCGGTCCATTCGCCGGCGGCGTCCTGCACGACTTCGCGGATATCGACGGCATCTTCGCCCACGCGCGTGACGACGCCGAAATTCTGGCCGATGCGCTGGCCCGTCTTGACCTGGTACAGCGAGCGGTCGACCTGCAGCAGCGCGTAGCGGGTGCCGCCCTTCTCCATCATACCGACCATCTGCATGGTGTCGAGCGGGAAGGTTTCGAGCAGCTCGCGCGGGCGCTTCAGGTCCGGCTGGTTCGGGTTGTCGGAGGTCGCTGCCGCGCGGGCCAGTTCGCCCAGCAGCTTGTTCGGGTCGAACGGATCGACGGCGTCCTTTGCGCCATAGGCGTAGGGCAGGAAATCCTTGGGTTCGGGCAGCGGCTTCACGGTCGGATGCGTGTCGTGCTTCACCTGTTCCATCCAGTCGCGCACCTCGCGTACGTCGGAATCGCCGCAGCCGGCCAGCAGCGCGGACGCCAGCGCCATCCCCATCACGATGCGCGCGCTCATGCCTTGGACTCCTTGCCGGCGTTACCCTTCATTTTGGCCTTGCGCGATTTCGCCTGCGCATCCAGTTCGTCCTGGTCGAGGTAGCGGAAGGTCTTGGCGATGGCGTCCAGCGACAGCGTGCCGTCCTTAGCCGCAGTGAGCGTCAGATTGTTCAAGGTGACGATGCGCGGCATCTTGGCCATGTCGGCCGCGAATGCGCCGATGTCGTGATAGTGGCCCGTGACCTTGATGTCGATCGGCAGCTCGGCATAGTAATCCTTGACGACGACTTGGCCCGGCTTGAACAGCTCGAACTGCAGGCCGCGTCCGATGCCGGCCTGGTTGATGTCGGACAGCAGCGCCGCCATCTCGGCCTTGCTCGGCAACTGCTTTTCCAGGCGCTCGACGTAGCGGTTCACCTGCTGCTGCTGGGCTTCCAGCGCGTCCAGGTTGATCGCCTGTGCCATCTTGATTTTGTAGTCGTCGCGCAGCTTGAGTTCCTGCGCGGCCAGCGCATCCTGTTCCTCGAACTGGCCGTTCCAGTAAAAGAAGTAGCCGAGGCCGAGGACGGCCGCCATCACGCCGGCCGCGCACAACACGCGCGGCGCCAGCGGCCACAGGCCCGGATGGCGTCCCTGCAGGCCCTCGAACTGGGCCGCCAGGTCGGCGAAAGACTGTTTCAGATCGATGTTCATGACTTGGTGCCTGCCGTTGTTGCCGCGTTTGCGCCCGTTTTTGCGGTGGACGGCTTGCCGTCGTCGTCGTTCTGGCGGGCGCGCTTGATCGCGACGTACAGCGTGAATTCGACGACCTTGCGCCCGGTCTTGCTTTGCGCGAGCGTGGCCGCGCGGACTTCGGTCAGGTCCGGGCGTTCGAGCCACGGCGAGCCGCCTGACAGGTTGCGCAGCAGTTCCGCCACGCGCTCCTGCGACTGCGCATAACCGTTCAGCATGACGCGCTGGCCGTCCTGCTTGAAGCCCTTGAGGTACACGCCTTCCGGCGTCTGGCGCACCAGTTCGTCGAGCAGGTAGACGGGCTGGTTGCGGTCGCCCTGCAGGTCTTCGACAGCCTGCTGGCGCGCCTTGAGCGCCTCGATCTCCGATTTCAGGCTGGCGATCTTGCTGATCTTCTTGTCCAGTTCCGCGTTGGCGTTCTTGAGCACCAGGTTGCGTTCGTTCTGGACGGCGATGCGGCTGGCGTTGTAGCCGCCCACGAGCAGCACGAGCGCGGCGCCGGCCACGGCGCCCAGCGCCAGCAACGCGGCGAACGCGGTCTGCTTCTGCTTGCGCTTCGCTTCCCGGTGCGGGAGCAGGTTAATGCGGACCATCAGCCGAACCTCCGCAGGGCGAGGCCGCAGGCGACCAGATAGCCGGGCGCGTCCAGCCGCAGTTGCTGCTCGCGCACGCTCGGGCCCAGCTGCATGCCGTGGAACGGCGCCACGACGGACGTGGCGATGCGCGTGCGGCCCGCGATGATGTCGGGCAGGCCGGGCAGCTGGGTGCTGCCGCCGGCGAGGAGAA
Source organism: Massilia putida (assembly GCF_001941825.1). NCBI lineage: Bacteria > Pseudomonadati > Pseudomonadota > Betaproteobacteria > Burkholderiales > Oxalobacteraceae > Massilia > Massilia putida. The sequence continues at coordinate 4,468,630 of NZ_CP019038.1, read as the reverse complement.
TCTGGTCGATGCGCGTATACGGCGTCGACGTGTAGAAGAACTGAATCGCGCGCGTGACTTCCAGCGCGGCGTTTTCCAGCCACGGCGCGAGCAGGTCGGCGCGATAATTGTCCGGCAGGTCGCCCGCCTTCTTGCGCGTTTCCGCCTCTTCGAACGTGAGGCCGTAGGCGCGCACGATGTCCTGGGTCAGCTGCAGGCCGCCGAACGGCTGCTCGCGCTCGTACACGGTCTCGCCGTTCTGCAGCACCGACAGGTGCGTGGCGTTGGCGCCGATCTGGAACAGCGCGACGATGCGGTCGTTCGGGCCTTTGTCCGCATCCAGCAGGCGCTGCAGCGCGGCACGGGCGGCATACGATTCGATGTCCATCACGAGGGCCGTCAAGCCCGCCGCTTCGGCGATGGCGACGCGGTCCTCGACTTTTTCGCAGCGCGCGGCGGCCAGCATCACTTCCATGTCGTCGGGCGAATTGGCGGCCGGCCCGATCACGTCGAAGTCGAGGCTGACCTCGTCCAGCGCGAACGGGATGTACTGGCTGGCCTCGGACTCGACCTGCACTTCGAGCTGGTCTTCCGGCAGGCCGGCCGGCAGGATGATCTTTTTGGTGATGACGGCGGCCGGCGGCATGCCGAGCGCCACGTGCTTGATGCGGGTACCGCTCTTCTGCACGACGCGGCGCACCGCGTCCGACACCGCGTCGATGTTTTCGATGTTGCCGTCGACGACGGCGCCGCGCGGCAGCGGCTCCGCCGCATGGCGCTCCAGCCGCAATTCGCCCTTGCCGCCATCCGACAACTCGACCAGGCGCACGCCGGACGTACTGATGTCGAGCCCGACCAAGGGCGGGCTCTTTTGTCCGAACAAGGAACCTAGACTGATCACGAGCGCACTCCCTCTCTGCTACTGTTGCGTTCCAGGATGCCGGAACGGCTTTGAACGCCCGCGCGGGGAACTATTGGAAAATGTAGAAATACGATGCGCATATATCAGGCACCGTATTGAATCGTAGCAATACTGCTGTGCCAGGACAAGAAATTTCTACACGGGAACATATAGTGACGAAGCAGGAAAGCGACACTTCGTTACACTCTGATATCGATCAATATTGCAGGACTTTTCACACCTGTTGTCCGCTTGTCTAGGCGTGCCTCAGATACAAGCGTGACTTATAATGAAGCGGATCAATAAAGCGAGCCACATCCGCATGAAAGCATCCCAAAACGGGGCCAGCCCCGCGCCGCAGTCCACGCCGCCGAAACACACCCCCAAGCGCATCCTGTTGACCATCCTCGCCACGCTGGCGGGCCTGGCCGTCTGCGGCGTGCTGGTGGTCGTGTTCGCGCTGGCGATGGCTTATCCGAACCTGCCGGCCCTCGACACCCTCACCGACTACCGGCCGAAGATGCCGCTGCGGATCTTCACGGCCGACAACGTGCTGATCGGCGAATTCGGCGAGGAGCGCCGCACCCTCGTCCACTTCAAGGACATCCCCGACGTGATGAAGAAGGCCGTGCTCGCGATCGAGGACGACCGTTTCTACGAACACGGCGGCGTCGACTACTGGGGCATCCTGCGCGCGGCCGTGCACAACGCCACCGGCGGCACGCGCCAGGGCGCATCGACCATCACCCAGCAGGTGGCCCGCAATTTCTTCCTGTCGTCCGAACAGACCCTCAAGCGCAAGGCCTACGAGGCCCTGCTCGCGTACAAGATCGAGAAGAACCTCACCAAGGACCAGATCCTCGAGGTCTACATGAACCAGATCTATCTGGGGCAGCGCGCATTCGGTTTCTCGTCGGCCGCGCAGATCTACTTCGGCAAGGATCTGAAGGACATCTCGGTCGCGGAAGCGGCGATGCTGGCCGGCCTGCCCAAGGCGCCGTCGGCGTACAACCCGGTCGTCAATCCGAAGCGCGCGCGCGTGCGCCAACAATACATCCTGCAGCGCATGCACGACCTGCACTACATCACGGATGCCCAGTACGAACAGGCAAAGAACGAAGAACTCAAGATCAAGACGGACAGCACCGCGTTCGGCGTGCATGCCGAATACGTGGCCGAGATGGCGCGCCAGCTGGTCTACGAGCAGTTCAAGGAAGACACCTATACGCGCGGCCTGAACGTGTTCACGACGATCACCAAGTCCGACCAGGACGCCGCCTACCTGGCGCTGCGCCGCGGCGTGATGGACTACGAGCGCCGCCACCCGTACCGCGGCCCGGAAAAATACATCGAGATCCCGTCCACCAAGGGCGAGGCCGACGAAGCCATCGAGGCGGAACTGGCCGAGCATCCGGATTCGGACGACATCGTCGCCGCCGTCGTGCTGTCGGCGTCGCCCACGCAGGTGAAGGCAGTGCTGGCCTCGGGCGAGGACATCACGATCACCGGCGCCGGCCTGGCGTTCGCTAAGGACTGGCTGTCGCCGAAAGCGGCCGAGACCCGGCGCATGCGCCGCGGCGCCGTCATCCGGGTCACGCAGGACGGCGGCTCGTCGTGGAACATCACGCAACTGCCGGAAGTGGAATCGGCCTTCATCGCGGTGAATCCGGACGACGGCGCGATCCGCGCGCTGGTGGGCGGCTTCGATTTCAACCGCAGCAAGTTCAATCACGTGACGCAGGCCTGGCGCCAGCCGGGGTCCTCGTTCAAGCCGTTCATCTATTCGGCATCGCTGGAGCGGGGCTTCTCGCCGGCGACCGTCATCAACGACGCGCCGATCTCGTTCGACGCCGGGGCGACGGGCGGCCAGGCGTGGGAACCGAAAAACTACGACAACAAGTACGAAGGCCCGATGACGATGCGGCGTGGCCTGACGAAGTCGAAGAACATGATTTCGATCCGCATCCTGAACAAGATCGGCGCCCGCTACGGCCAGGAATACGCGACCCGCTTCGGCTTCGATCCCGATAAGAATCCGCCGTACCTGACGCTCGCGCTGGGCGCGGGCGCGACGACGCCGCTGCAGATGGCCGGCGCCTATTCCGTGTTCGCCAACGGCGGCTACCGCATCAGTCCCTACCTCATCTCCAAGGTGACGGATGCGGATGGCAAGGTGTTGTCGGAAGCCCGTCCGGACCGCGCCGGCGTCGACGCCAACCGCGTCATCGACGAGCGCAACGCGTGGCTGATGGACAGCATGCTCAAGGACGTGGCCCGCTACGGCACGGCGGCCAAGGCGTCGCAGGTGCTGAAGCGCCCGGACATCGCGGGCAAGACGGGGACGACGAACGATTCGATCGACGCCTGGTTCGCGGGCTACCAGCCGCACCTGGTGGGCATCGCGTGGATCGGCTACGACCAGCCGCGCAACCTGGGCAACAAGGAAACGGGCGGCGGCCTGGCGCTGCCGATCTGGATCGGCTTCATGCAGAAGGCGCTCAAGAACGAGCCGGTGCTCGACCGTCCGGTGCCGCCGGGGCTCGTGCAGTACGGCGACGAGTTCTATTACGCCGAGAACCCGCCGGGCACGGGGGTGCAGTCGCTCGACGTCGGCGCGGCACAGCCGGCGGCCGAACAGAAGTCGCGCGACGCCGTCCGCAACGAATTGTTTTAAAACCGGCGTTTTTACGCAGGGTCGGCATCTGAGGCCGGGGCCTCAGATGAAACATGCCCACGCGTAACGTTTGCGATAGGTTGGCGTTACGCGTGGGCACAGGTGCCCACCCTACCGGTCAATCAACCATTAATGCAATTTGACGGGTGCCCCGCCCTGCTGCGTGGCGAAATCGGACAACGAGGTGAAGAACTCCGTGCCGTCGCGCGTATTGCGCCATTCATCGCCCACGCGCTTGTAGTGGAAACCGCCGGCGCGCGCCGCGATCCACATCTCCTGCAACGGCGCCTGGCTGTTGACGATGATCTTCGAGCCGTTGTCGACGAACTCGATCTCGAGCACGTTGCCGCTGCGCTTGCACTCGACGTCGACGATATCCTGCTCGAACAGGCGGTCGAATGCCTGTTCGATCTCGTCCAGGGTGGACTCGGCCAGGGCCAAAAATTCGGATTCGGTCATGCTACACTCCAAGGTCTGCTAATCAAACCGTGATTCTAATCGTGAAGTCCCCATTTGCGCTCCTGACAAGCCTGGCGACCCTGATAGCGCTGTCGGCCTGCGGCCAGACCGGCCCGCTCTACATGCCCAAGCCGCCCACCCGGCCCGGCGCCGCGCCCACCGGCGCCGCCCCGTCCGGCACGACGAATACCACGGCAGCGCCGGCCGTCCAGATCACGCCGCCGGCCCCCGCCGCCGGCGTGACCGTCCCCGCCGCCGGCTCCAACGCCAACAATACGCAAGCCCCGAACCAGCCTCCGCCGGCCACCCAACAGTAAGCAAACGCACCCCCATGTCTCACTTCACCTACCAAGACGGCGTCCTGCACGCCGAACGCGTCCCCCTGTCCACGATCGCCACCGAACACGGCACCCCGACCTACGTCTATTCGAAAGCCCAGCTGCTGGAAAACTTCGCCGGCTACGCGCGCCCGTGCGCGGGCCGCGATGCGCTGGTCTGCTATGCGATGAAGGCGAATTCCAACCTGGCGATCCTCGACCTGCTGGCCCGGGAAGGCGCGGGCTTCGACATCGTCTCGGGCGGCGAGCTGCTGCGCGTGATCGCGGCCGGCGGCGATCCGGGCAAGGTGATCTTCTCGGGCGTGGGCAAGACCGCGGCCGAAATCGCGCTGGCGCTCGAGAAGGGCATCCTGTGCTTTAACGTCGAGTCGATTCCGGAACTGCACCGCATCAACGAAGTCGCCGGCCGCATGGGCAAGCGCGCACCCGTCTCGCTGCGCGTGAACCCGAACGTCGACCCGAAGACCCACCCCTACATCGCCACGGGCCTCAAGGCCAGCAAGTTCGGCGTCGCGTTCTCGGACGCGCTGGACACCTACCGCACCGCCGCCAAGCTGCCGCACCTGGACGTCGTCGGCATCGACTGCCACATCGGCTCGCAGCTGCTGGACGACGCGCCGCTGCTGGAAGCGCTGGACAAGCTGATCGAGCTGATCGACACGCTGGCCGGCGAAGGCATCCACATCCACCACCTGGACGTGGGCGGCGGCCTGGGCATCGACTATGGCACGGGCGAATCGTCGCCGGTGCCGATCGGCCACTACGTCGAGCGCGTGTTCGCGCGCGTGGACGCGTGGCGCGCCGAAAAACACGGCGGCCAGCCGATCAAGGTGATTTTCGAGCCGGGCCGCTCCATCGTCGGCAATACGGGGGTGCTGCTGATGTCCGTCGAGTTCCTCAAGCCGGGCGAGGAAAAGAATTTCTGCGTCGTCGACGCCGCGATGAACGACATGGCGCGTCCGACCCTGTACCAGGCCTGGATGGACGTCAAGCCGGTCGTGCAGCGTGACGGCACGGCCGTCACCTATGACCTTGTCGGCCCCGTGTGCGAATCGGGCGACTGGCTCGCGCGCGACCGCGACCTGGCCGTCGAGCCGGGCGATGTGCTGGCCATGATGGCGGCCGGTGCCTACGGGTTCACGATGGCGTCGAACTACAACACGCGCGGCCGCGCGGCCGAGGTGCTCGTCGATGGCGACCAGGTGCATGTGATCCGTCGCCGGGAGAATCCGGCGGATCTGTTTGCGCTCGAGACCGTCGTCAAGTAACGCTGATCGTGATTGATGCCCCCGGCATCAATCACTCCCGCCCGCGTGACCGGTCATCCGGCCACATCTGCGCCGCACACGCGGCGGCCTGTTCATTCCAGCGGCCGCCGAGGTCGAGACACCGTTCCAGCAGCCCATAGCGCGGCCGCCCCATGCCGAAAACGAGCACGAGGGCCAACACCACGACGATTACCAGCGCGAGGGGCCATTTCATGTCAGACAGTATGCATTAGCGTCTCCGATCATGATCGCACGGATGCAGGTGCAGGACGTTTATCGGTACTTTTTTCGACGCGCGTCCGGCCGACGCCCCACCACACGCGCAGCAGCAGGAGCACGGCGACCACGCTGCCCCAGACGATGGGCTGCTCGAAGTTGTGCTTGCCCGCCTTCATCCACCAGTAGTGCAGGATCGCCAGCGGCGCGATCACATAAATCAGCTTGTGCAGCCGGGCCCAGTTGCGGCCCAGGCGCTTGATCATCGCGTTCGTGCTCGTCGCGGCCAGCGGCACCAGCAGCACGAAGCACGCGAAGCCCACGGTGATGAACGGCCGCTTGAGCACGTCCTTCCACATCGCGGCCACGTCGAAGAAATGGTCGAACCACAGGAAGGTCATGAAGTGCATGAAGGCGTAGAAGAACGTGAACAGGCCGATCATGCGCCGCAAGCGGATCACCCAGTTCCAGCCCGTCAGGCGGCGCAGCGGCGTGACGGCCAGCGTCGCGCACAGCAGGTACAACGCCCAGTCGCCGCTGCCGTGCGTGAGGAATTCGACGGGATCGACCGGTACGCCCGTCGCCGTCAGCCACGCCATGCGCAGGAACGGCAGCAGCGCCAGCACGAAGATGACCGTCTTGAACCCCTTGAGCTGGGTCGGAGTGGGATTGAACGCCATGGCCGGCCCGCTCAGAAATTCTTCTTGAGGTCCATGCCCGTGTACAGCGAGGCGACCTCGTTATAGCCGTTGAACATCAGCGTCTTGCGCTTGGGCGTGAACAGCCCGCCCTCGCCGATGCGCCGTTCCGACGCCTGCGACCAGCGCGGGTGGTCGACGTTCGGATTCACGTTCGAATAAAAGCCATATTCCTCGGGCGCGATGCCGTTCCACGCGGTGCGCGGCTGGTCGCGCACGAAGCGGATCTTGACGATGGATTTCGCCGACTTGAAACCGTATTTCCACGGCACGATGACGCGCACGGGCGCGCCGTTCTGGTTCGGCAGCACCTGGCCGTACATGCCGACCGTCAGCAACGTGAGCGGGTGCATGGCCTCGTCCATGCGCAAGCCTTCGACGTACGGCCACTCGAGCACGCGGCTGCGTACGCCCGGCATCTGGCTGCGGTCGGCCAGGCTCGTGAATTCGATGTATTTCGCATTGCCGGTCGGCTCGACCTGGCGGATCAGGCTCGAGAGCGAGTAGCCGACCCACGGAATCACCATCGACCAGCCCTCGACGCAGCGCAGGCGGTAGATGCGCTCTTCCAGCGGCGCCAGCTTCACGAGGCGGTCCAGGTCGAGCGTCAGCGGCTTTTTCACCTCGCCCTCGATCTGCACGGTCCACGGCCGGGTGCGCAAAGTGTGCGCATTCGCGGCCGGGTCGGCCTTGTCTGTGCCGAATTCGTAGAAATTGTTGTAGTGGGTCGCGTCCTCGAACGGCGTCTGCTTCTCGTTCGTCGAGAAGGCCGGATTCCGCGTGGCCGGCAGCTTTTGGACCGCGCCCTGCGCGAAGGCTTCGCGGTTAGCCATTTCCCACAGCGAGGAGCCGGCCACGGCCGTCGCCGCGACCTTGGCGAGGAAGGCGCGCCGGCCTTCGTAGACCTCGCGCGGCGTGATTTCGGACGGGAACGGCAAATCGATGCCGTTCGGATTTTTTCTGATCAACATGGCGGCTCCGGCTGTAAATAGTGTTTCTCGCGACATATCAACGTTACACCATCTGCCGCCGCAGGATCGTCCGGGCGGCGATTTGTTACCAATTGCCGCCAACGGACATAATCGGACATATTCAGAGTCCGAGTCAGAGCTTGCCGTACGAGTGCAGCCCCGACAGGAACATGTTCACGCCGAGGAACGCGAACGTCGTCACGACGAGGCCGATGAGGGCCCACCACGCCGCCGCGCGGCCGCGCAGCCCGGACATCAAGCGCATGTGCAGCCAGGCCGCGTAGTTCAGCCAGACGATCAGCGCCCAGGTTTCCTTCGGGTCCCACGACCAGTAGCCGCCCCAGGCCTCGGCCGCCCACAGCGCGCCCAGGATCGTGGCGACGGTGAAGAACGCGAAGCCGACGGAGATCGCCTTGTACATGACATCGTCCAGCACCTCGAGCGCCGGCAGGCGGTCGGCCAGGATGCCGTGCGACTTCAGCAGATAGGCCGAACCGACCATCGCGGCCAGCGCGAACGTGCCGTAGCCGATGAAGTTGGCCGGCACGTGGATCTTCATCCACCAGCTCTGCAGCGCGGGCACGAGCGGCTGGATCTCGGCAGCGTCGCGCGCCACCGTGTACCACAGCAAAAAGCCGACGGCGGCCGAGATCACGAGCAGCACGAACGGCCCCAACTGGCGCGTTTTGTAGCGCTGTTCGTAGTACAGGTAGAACATGGCCGTGATCATCGAAAACAGGATGAACACTTCGTACAGGTTCGACACGGGGATGTGGCCGACGTCCGTGCCGATCAGGTACGACTCGTACCAGCGCACCATCATCCCGGTAAAGCCCAGCACGACGGCGGCCCAGCACAGCTTGGAGCCGACGCTGCCACCGAACGGCGAGCGCGTCAGCAGGCCGAGCCAGTAGAACCCGGTCGAGAACACGAACAGCGCGCTCATCCACAGGATCGCGGACTGGCTCGACAGCATGTATTTCAGGAAGAATTTCTGGTTGGCCGCGTCGAGCGAGCCGCCGTACAGCTGCACGGCCCACAACGCCAGCAAGGCCACGAGCGGCATCAGCCAGCGCACGGGCTTGAAGGTCCAGCCGACGAAGGCGAACACGGGCGCGGCCAGCACGAGGATCGCCTGCTCGTAGATGTCCATGTAGGCGCCGAAGCGGTTCAGGACGTACAGCGCGGCCGCCAGCAAGCCGGCGCCGAACAGCCAGTCGATGGCGCTCAAGCGCTTGAAGAAGCCGGGGGGCCGGGTGTACGCCGCGCCTTGCGCTTGCGATGCGGATGAAATGTCCATGGGTATCTCCTTTGTTGCTTGCTCTTTCAAGCTTACGCCGATTGCGGCAGTTTGTTCTTCAGGTCGTCGAATTCCCGCTCGAAATCGAGCGTTCTGCGTTGGGTGCTCATCGCCATCAGCGCGTGCGTGCCGCCGTCCGGGGCCGGCTTCACCCACACCCAGATGCGGCGCTCGCGGATGTAAAACATCGAGAAAATACCCAGCACCAGCAACAGACAGCCGACATAGACCACTTTCTTGCCCGGCGAGCGCGTCACCTGCAGCACCGACGCTTTGACTTCCTTGAAATCGTCCAGCGCCAGGAACACGGGCGCGCCATAGAAAAAGCTGTCGGACAACGCGTTCGTCGCCTGTTGCAGGAAGCGGCCGTGAGTCTCGGTGGGCGTCACGGGCGCTTCGCCATCGCGCGCACGCGCAGCCTGCCACAGCTCCCACATGGCGCCGTTGAGCATCTTCATGAACACGGTCGCCGCCTTTTCCTGCTCCGCCGCGGGGATGCGCTCGAGGAATTTCGAGACGGCCAGATAACCGCCCTGGTCGCCGTTGCCGGCAAAAATCGCCAGCGTCTTGGCGGCCGATTCCTGCAGCTGCGTGGCCAGCACCCCGCCCGCATCGCCCGGCGGCAGCGCGCGGGCGGCGTAGCGGCGTGCGGCTTCCTCGCGCAGCGACGGGTCGGCGAGCGCGGCGCGCAGGCGCATCCAATCGCGCAAGCCGTGCTGGTCGTCGGCCGGGATGCGCAGGAAGCTGAACGGATCGGACGGATTGCTGCGCACGCCGGCCAGGAACACCTCATGGCCTTCGAGGGTCACGGGCTGCATGTAGTTCAGGAATTCGCGCGCCTGGCCCGTCTTGTCGCGCAGCTTGTATTGCACGCTGGGCCCGACGTTTTTCAGATCCTTCTTGCCGACGTTCTTCGCGGCCGAGCCCGAGTGCTGGGACAAGGTCTGGGCGAACTGTTCCTCGAAACTTTTACCTTTCGCGACGGCGCGCGCATCGTTGTTCTGGCTGGTGTTCTCGACGTTGAACGGCCGGAAGCCCGACCACTCGACGGAGTACGTGTCGGTGCCCTGCTTGAGCTCGGTCGCATTGCCGACTTCGCCCTCGATGGCGAACGATTTGTCGCCGGTGCCCGTCATCGGCCAGCCCGTCAGCTTGAGCTTGCTGCCGCCATCCTCGAAGCTGGACTGGTAAACGGCGACGCCGCGGTAGATCAGCGGCTGGTTGACCTTGATGGTCGCGGGGAACGTTTTACCTGTCTCGTGGTCGCGGATCACGACGTCGCTGGCGAACAGCTTCGGCATGCCCGTCGAGTAGAAATCGATGTTGAATTTCTTTAGCTCGATGGTGAACGGCAGGTCTTGCACGAGGACGCCGTCGGCTTGCTGGAGCAGTGCCGTGTCGCTGGCCTGGCCTTCGGGAATCAGGGTGTTGCCGCGGAAGGTCGGGTTGCCGAGGCCGAGGCGGTGCTGCGGCGCGATCGCGGAGATCAGGCCCGTGCCCGCATACGGCGTTTTCCCCATGAACCATTCCTGGAAGCGGATCGGCAGGTTCGAATCGAGCAGGCCGCCCAGCAGGATCACGATGATGGCCGTGTGCGCGAAGATATAGCCGAACTTGTTGCCGGCGCCCTTCTTTGCGGCGACGAGCACGCCGCCCGGCTTGTCGACCATCTTCGTTTTATAGCCGGCGTCGACGAGGCGGGACGCGGTCTGCTGGGCCAGCGGGACCATGTCCAGCGGGGCCGTCCATTCGGTCCGGTGGTGGAAATTGCGCAGCGATTCCTCGCGCACGGCATCGCGCCAGCTGCGCATGTCGCGGATGAACTTCGGCGCATTGCGCGCGATGCACAGGCTCGTCGAGATGATCAGGAAACCCAGGATCAGCAGGAACCACCAGGCCGAATACACCGTGTACAGGCTCAGCTTGCGGAAGATCTCGAACCAGAACGGGCCGAACTGGTTCACGTAATCCGACATGCCGCGGTCCTGCTGCATGATGGTGCCGATGATGGCGGCAATCGCGATCATGACCAGCAAGGTGATCGCGAACCGCATCGAGGACAGCAATTCGACCGCTTCGGCCACGCCGCGCCGGCGCGTTTTCAGTTCAATTCCGGTGGTGCTCATCGACTTTCACTCTAAACACAACAACCAGCGAGCATACAACAAAAGGGCGCCCCGCTTCCGCGGTCGCCCTTCCCTGTTGTTCCCGCCAGTTTTTATTGTAGGCCGATTGGTCGGCTCGATTATCGTGGTCCGGCAATACCGGCCAATTACTTCAGGCCGGCGATATAGTCCGCCACGGCTTTCATTTCGTCATCCGACAGGCGCTTGGCCAGCGTGGCCATCTGCGGGCTGTTGTTGCGCGCGCCGGTCTTGAACGCCTGCAGCTGGGCGACGGTGTAATCCTGGTGCTGGCCCGCGATGCGCGGGTACTGGGCCGGGATGCCCGAACCGGTCGCGCCGTGGCAGCTGGCGCAGGCGGCCACGCCGCGGTCTGCGATGCCGCCGCGATAAATCTTGCGGCCCAGTTCCAGTGTGTCCTTGTTGCGGGCGGCGCCCTGCTTGGGCTGCTGCGTGGCCAGATAGGCGGCGATGTTTTTCTTTTCGTCGTCGCTCAGCATCTTGGCGTACGTCGTCATCACGGGCTGGTTGCGGGCCGGCGTCGTGAAGTCGACGAGCTGCTTGTGGATGTACGTGTCAATCTGGCCGGCCAGCTTCGGATTGGTGTTGATGGTCGAATTGCCGCCGGCGCCGTGGCAGGACGCGCAGGCCGGCAGGCCGCGGGCATTGTCGCCGGTGTCGTAGAGGGAACCGCCCTTGGCCGGATCGGCCTTGGCGGCCGCTGGGGGCGCGTGGGCCGCGTCCGCTGCAAGAGCGCTGCCCACGATGAGGAAACTGGCCAGCAAGGACTTCACGATCGCCGCGCATGCGGCCGGTTGAAACACACGATTCATTCAAGCACCCTGAAAAAGTCAAAGATTAACTGGGCCCAAAGGCCCGACTTGCAGTTACAGTGCAGCGGTCATGCTCGTGCCCTCCGCGTCGGCGTCCGGTCCTTCAGGCTCGCCGGCGGCAGGTAACTCCCTATTGTACAATAGCCTTTGTTTCCTGCCCTCACCTTCGTTGTCTTTTTCGCTCCACTTCCCTCATGTCCAAACTCTGGCAAGCCCGTTTCTTCACGACCGTCAACCAGCTGCGGGATCTTCCCAAGACGCAGGTGCCGGAAATCGCCTTCGCCGGCCGGTCCAATGCGGGCAAATCGACGGCGATTAACATTCTGACGAACCAGAAGGGTCTGGCCTTCGCGTCCAAGACGCCCGGCCGCACGCAGCACATCAATTTCTTTTCGATCGGCGGCGCCCACGTCGCCATGCACCGCAAGGACCCGACGAACGTCGATGAGATCCAGGGCCTGCTCGTCGACCTGCCGGGCTATGGCTACGCGGAAGTGTCGGGCGATGCCAAGCTGCACTGGCAACGACTGCTGGGCGACTATGTGCAGCGCCGCGAACAGCTGGCCGCGCTCGTCCTGATCATGGACTCGCGCCGCCCGTTCACCGAGCTCGACATCCAGATGCTGGAATGGTTCGCCCCGACGGGCAAGCCGATCCACTGCATCCTCACGAAGGTCGACAAGCTCAACCGCAACGAATCCGTCAACGCCCTGCGCCAGGCGCAGCAGGTGCTGGACAGCTATGTCGACGAGGAAGGCAACGGCTTCCCGTTCACCGTCCAGCTGTTCTCGGCGCTCAAGCGCATCGGCATCGACGAAGCCAACGACAAGATCATCGAACTGCTCGGCCTGGAGGACGATCCGGCCGATCCCGAACAACAATAAACTCAGGAACCGACATGCCGATCATCACGCCTTCGCAATACCCCGCCGTGCGCATGCGCCGCATGCGCCGCGACCCGTTCTCGCGCGCCCTGATGCGAGAGAACGTCGTCACGCCGTCCGACCTGATCTATCCCGTGTTCATCCTCGACGGCCAGAACCAGCGCCAGCAGGTGGCGTCGATGCCCGGTGTGGAACGCCTGTCCGTCGACCTGTTGATGAAAGTGGCCGAGGAAGCCGTCGCGCTGGGCATTCCCGTGCTCGCGCTATTCCCCGTCGTCGAGGCGTCGCTGAAGACGTATGACGGCGTCGAGGCGACGAACCCGGACGGCCTCGTCCCGCGCGCCGTGCGCGAACTGAAGCGCCACTTCCCGCAACTGGGCATCATGACGGACGTGGCGCTGGACCCGTACACGACCCACGGCCAGGACGGCCTGCCGGACGAGAACGGCTACATCGTCAACGAAAAGACGATCGCCATGCTGACGCGCCAGGCGCTCGCGCAGGCCGAGGCCGGCGTCGACATCGTGGCGCCGTCGGACATGATGGACGGCCGCATCGGCGCGATCCGCATGGCGCTGGAAGAGAAGGACTTCATCCACACGCGCATCATGGCCTACTCGGCCAAGTACGCGTCGGGCTATTACGGCCCGTTCCGCGAAGCCGTGGGCTCGGCGGCCAACCTGGGCAAGGCCGACAAGAACACGTACCAGATGGACCCGGCCAACAGCGACGAAGCCCTGCGCGAAGTGGCGCTGGACATCGCGGAAGGCGCGGACATGGTCATGGTCAAGCCGGGCATGCCCTACCTCGACGTCGTGCGCCGCGTGAAGGACGAGTTCAAGGTGCCGACGTTCGCCTACCAGGTCAGCGGCGAGTACGCGATGCTGCAGGCGGCGTTCCAGAACGGCTGGCTCGATCCGGACAAGGTCATCATGGAAACGATGATGTCGTTCAAGCGTGCCGGGGCGGATGGGGTGCTGACGTATTTCGCGATGGATGTGGCGCGGCGCTTGAAAGCCGCGGCGTAAAACGAAAACCGCGCCGAGGCGCGGTTTTTTGTTTTATCGCGGCGGTTTGTATTCCGGGAACATTTCCTTGTACAGGAAGTTCATCAGTTCCTGCGTATCCTGCGGCCTTGCCGACAAGGTGACGACGCGGTTCAGGCGATGCGAGTCCCACTCGAAGTCGCCGCTCTTTTCCTTGCGGATCAGTTCGATCATCTTCTTGACGATGGCCGTCTCGATGTCCGGCTCGCTGCCGCGCTCGACCGTCACGGCCGTCAGCCAGCGGCGCTTGAAGTTCGGGTTCCAGCCGCGGAATTTCAGGTCGGCCGTGCTGAACGTCTTGTTGGTGACGCTGAACACGCCGCCCGTCTCGTTCGGGTCCTGGCCGCCGCGGCCGTTGATGGCGGCGATGTTCGCGAGCGCGTTGCGCGTGCCGCGTGACGCTTCGCTTTCCTCGGCCTGGTCCGTCTGGGCCGGCGCGCCGCGGCGCTTGCGCTGGGCGTCGATATAGGCCTGCATGTCGACTTCCTGCGGCGGCGCCTTCGTCTCTTCCTTGGTCGGCTTCGGCTTTTCCTCCGCCGGCTTAACGTCCGGCACGGTGATCGTGTTCGGCAGGCGCGGCATGCGGATCACACGCGGCGGCGCCAGCTTCGATGGCGCCTCCTTCGCGGTCTTTTTCGGTGCCTGCTCGGCCGGCTTGGCGGCGGGCTTGTTCGGTTTCAGCGGGGGCAGCCAGACGACGGCTTCGCCGGCCTTCGGCGGCGCATGGCGTTCCGTCTTGGGCTGGACCAACCAGATGGCCACGAGCAGCAGGTGCAGCGCGATCGTGATCGCGATACCGGTGCGGTTCGGGCCTTTTTCACCATAGGTGACCACTTTCCGTCCAGGCAGCGGTTGGCCGCAATGTACGCAGACATCGCTGTCTTCCATGGGGATGTGGGAATGGTCACGCAAAATAGTGAAGGCCCCTGGTCAGGGGGCAGTAAAAAGATATTGACGAGGCGCAGTCTAACCCGTTTGGTTTTTCTGCGCACGCGCTGTTAAGGATCTGTAATCAGAGTACAAGCTGGGTAGCTTAAAGGTTGTTACAGTGTGTATCAACCTTGCGCCAAGGAATCGGTCGATGTGAAATGGGTTATGCCCTCATTTCACATCGCCACGTCATTCCCGCGCACGCGGGAACCCACGCTGAGTGTCTTGGCCCGCTCAGTATGGGCCCCGCCTTCGCGGGGCGCGGTTAAGCGACCTTGCTGAGCATCACCTTCGGCCCCTGCTCCATCTCGACGACCTGCGCATCCGTCATCGGCCCGCTGCCGCTGTACTTGTCGAGGTACAGGTAGATCACCGGCGTGATGTACAGCGTGATCACTTGCGAGAAGATCAGCCCGCCGCACACGGCCAGGCCCAGCGGCTGGCGCAGCTCGGCGCCGGCACCCAGGCCGAGGGCGATCGGCAGCGCGCCCATCAGTGCCGCCATGGTCGTCATCATGATCGGGCGGAAGCGCAGGATGCACGCCTCGCGGATCGCCCGCTCGGGCGTCATGCCCTGGTTGCGCTGGGCGTCGAGGGCGAAGTCGATCATCATGATCGCGTTCTTCTTGACGATGCCGATCAGCATCAGGATGCCGATGATGGCGATCATCGTCAGGTCCAGATTAAACAGGCGCAGCGTCAGCAGCGCCCCCACCGCGGCGGACGGCAGACCGGCCAGGATCGTGATCGGGTGGATAAAACTCTCGTACAGCACACCCAGCAGCACATAGATCACGCCGACGGCCGCCACGATCAGGATCAGCTGGCTCGACTGCGAATCCTGGAACACGGCCGCGTCGCCGCCATACTTCGTGATGACGGACGCGGGCAGCTTCATGTCGCGGCCCATCTGTTCGATGGCGGCGGTGGCGTCGCCGAGCGGCGCGTCCGGCGCCAGGTTGAACGACAGCGTGATCGCCTGCAACTGGCCCTGGTGGTTGACGGCGATGGGGCCGACCGTGCGTTTCACCGTCGCCACGCTGGACAGCTGCACGAGCTGGCCCGTCTTGCTGCGCACCGACAGGCGCGACAGCGCGTCCTCGAACTGGCGGTCTTCGTTGGCCGTTTCCAGGATCACGTAATAGCTGGCCGCGCTCGAATAGATCGTCGACACCTGGCGCTCGCCGAACGCCGCGTACAGCGCCGTGCGGATGTCGCCCAGCTGCACGCCCAGCAGGTTGGCCTTGTCGCGGTCGATGTCGAGCTTGGCCTGCAGGCCCTTGTCCTGGGTGTCGCTGGTGACGTCGCGGAACAACGGGTTGTTGCGCATGCGCTCCATGTACTCGTTGGCCCACTGGCTGATGTCCGCGCCGGATACGCTCTGCAAGGTGTACTGGTAGCGGCTCTTGCTCTGGCGGCCGCCCAGTTGCAGGTTTTGCACCGGTGCCATGTAGACGTTGACGCCCGGGATCTTGTGCGTGGCCTTGCGCAGACGGTCGACCACCTGCGGCATCTTGTCGCGCTGGTCGCGCGGTTTCAGCACGATGAACATGCGGCCGCTGTTGCCGCCGCCCGAGAACGACGTGACGTCTTGCACGGCCGGGTCGGCCTGGACCACATCGGCGACCTTCGTCTGCAGCGTGACCATCGCGGACGACGAAATGTCCTCGGCGGCCTCGGTCGTCAGACGCAGCTGGCCGATGTCTTCCTCCGGAAAGAAGCCTTTGGGAATGGTCGTGTACAGCACGACGGTCAGCGCGAACGTACCGAACGCGATGATCAATACGACGAAGCGGTGCTTCAGCGCCACGTCGAGCGTCGTTTCGTACGCGTTGCGCAGCAGCGTGAAGCCGCGTTCGAAATGGCGGCCGATGAAGCTCTTCTCTTCCGTGTGGTCGTGGCCGTGCGACGGCAGCAAGCGCGAGGACAGCATCGGCACGAGCGTCAGCGACACCGCGGCCGACACCAGGATGGCCAGGCCGACGATGACGGCGAATTCGTGGAACAGCAGGCCGATCACGCCCGGCATGAAGAAGATCGGAATGAACACGGCGACGAGCGACACCGAGATCGACAAGATGGTGAAACCCATCTCGCGCGAGCCGTCGAGCGCCGCGCGCAGCGGCTTCTTGCCCATCTCGATGTGGCGCACGATGTTTTCCAGCACGACGATGGCATCGTCGACGACGAGGCCGACGGCGAGCGTGATGCCCAGCAGAGAAATGTTGTCGAGGCTGTAGCCGAGCCAGAACAGCAACGCCAGCGCGCCCAGCAGCGAGATCGGCATCGTGATCGCGGGGATGAACGTGGCCGACGCGCGGTGCAGGAACAGGAAGATCACGAGCACGACGAGGCCGACCGTCAGCGCCAGCGTGAAGTTGACGTCGTGGATCGCCTCGCGGATCGACTTGGAGCGGTCGTTGACGAGGTTGATCTTGATGGACGCGGGCAGCTGCGACTGGAAACGCGGCAGCAGGCGGCGCACGCCGTCGACCACTTCGACCGTGTTCGCGTTCGGCTGGCGCTGCACGAGCAGCACGATGGCGCGCTCGCCATTGTAGGCGCCGAATGCGCGGGTCGACTGGTAGCTGTCCTCGACGGTGGCCACGTCCTTCAGGCGCACCGGCAGGTTGTCGCGGGTGGCGACGATCAGGTGCTCGAAATCGGCCGCCTTCATCATCTGCGCGGGGCCCTGGATGGTCAGCGTCTGCTGCGGACCGTCGAGGATGCCCAGCGCCGAGTTCGAGTTGGCCGAGCGCAGCGCCGTCGCCAGCTCGTCCATCGTGATGTTGCGGGCATTCATGAGGTCGGTCTTCGCGCGCACGCGCACGGCGAAGCGCTTGCCGCCGTTGACGGACACCTGGGCGACACCCGGCAAGGTCGAGATCGCGGGCGACACGAGGTTTTCCGCGTAGTCGTTCAGCTCCGACAGATTCATCGACGGCGACGTCATCGTCATGAACAACACGGGCGCGTCGGCCGGGTTGACCTTGCGGTACGACGGCATCGTCGTCATTTCCTGCGGCAGCTGGCGCTGGGCCGCGAGCAGCGCGGCCTGGACGTCGACGGCGGCCGCGTTGACGTCGATCGACGGATCGAATTCCAACGTGAGCGACGTGCTGCCCTGCGTGCTCGTCGACGTGATCAGGTTGATGCCGGCGATCGTCGAGAACTGCTTTTCGAGCGGCAGCGCGACGGACGACGCCATCGTCTCGGGGCTGGCGCCGTCCAGGTTGGCATTGACGTTGATGACGGGCGTGTTATAGCTGGGCAGCGCCGCGACGGGGATGTGGGAATAGGCCAGGATGCCGACCAGGATCAGGCTGATCGACAGCAGCACGACCATCACGGGCCGGCGGATGCACAGTTCGGACAGATTCATCGCGTTCAGCCCTTGTCGGCCACGTGGACGTCTTTACCTTTGCCCAGCTCGGAGGCGAGCCGCACCCGGGCGCCGGGACGCACGTTCTGCTTGCCCTCGGTAATGACTTGTTCGCTGCCGGCGAGACCGCTCACGGCGGCAACCGTGCCGGCGCCGTACACGCGCTGCACGGGCACGAGGCGTGCGGATTGGTCTTTCTCCAGCACGTACACGAACGTGCCCTGGGCATTGGTGATGATGGCGTTCTGCGGGATCACGACGGCATTCTTGAGCGTCTGCACGATGAGCTTCGTGTTCACGTACTGGCCGGGCCACAGGGTCGTTTCGCGGTTGTCGAACTCGGCCTTCACCTTGATCGTGCCGGCCGCCGGGTCGACGGTGTTGTCGACGAAGCTGAGCGTGCCTTTGACGGGAGGCAGGTCGGCGCCCGGCAGTGCTTCGACCTCGACCTTGCCGCGCTTCTGGGCGGCCAGCAGGCCGGGCAGGCTCGATTCGGGCAAGGTGAACGCGACGGTGATCGGGTCCAGCTGGGTGATCGTCGTGAGCGACGTCGCCGGCTGCACGAGGCTGCCCGGATAGACGTTGATGCCGCCCACACGGCCGGACATCGGCGCGCGGATGGCCGTGTAGCTCGTCGCGACGCTGCTCGCGCGCGCGGCCGCGACGTCGGACTGCAGGGTGGCGCGGGCCTGGTCGACCTGGGCGTGCAGGGTGTCGACGGCGCTCTGGGCGATGAATTTCTGGGCAAACAGATCCTGGCTCCGCTTGAACTGGCGCTCGAGGTCGGCCAGCGACGCGCGGTCGCGCTCGACCTGGGCTTGCGCCTTGTCGAGGTTGGCGCGGTCGGCGCGGTCGTCCAGCGAGAACATCAGCTCGCCCTGTTTGACGAACTGGCCTTCCTTGATGTGGACCTGGCGGATGGTGGCCGTCGTCTGCGGGTGCAGGTCGACGGTGCGGATCGGCGTGACGGTGCCGTTGGCCTGCTGCACGACGGCGACGTCCTCGCGCTGCGGCGCCACGACGTTGACGACCGCCGGCGGCTGCTCACCCTTGCCCTTGCCGCCCGGGGCGGCGGCACCGTCGGCGTGCGAATCGGGCCCGTGATTCACGGTCCATGTACCGGCGCCGACGGCCACGACGATGCCGACGACAATCGCGATATTCTTGCTTTTCATTCCACTCCCTGTGCCGCCGTCGGCGGTCGATCTCTTATATTATTTATGCGATGAGGATGACGCCGGCCGGCAAGGCCCAGCCTCCGTCAAGAATTGTCCCACACGGGTGTAACAGCATTGTTTCTGTCGGGACGATTTTTTTGCTTACTTGCCTGGGTAGTATTCCGGCAGCATCAGGGTCGCTTCGAGGCCGCCTTCCGGGTGGTTGACGAGGCTGATGCTGCCGCCGTGCTGCTCGGCGATGTTGCGCGCGATCGTGAGCCCCAGACCCGTCCCGCCCGACTCGCGCGAACGCGACGTTTCCACCCGGTAGAACGGGTCGAACACACGCGCCAGCTCGCCGCCCGGGATGCCGGGGCCGGTATCGCGGATGCGGATGCGTGCCGCGCCGTTGATGCGGTCGACGCTGACCTTGGCCGTGTAGCCGTATTTGACGGCGTTGTCGATCAGGTTGACGAGGCAGCGGCGCAGGTCCATCGGCCGGCCCAGCAGCGCCATGCCGGCATGGCCGGACAGGGTCACGCGCTGGCAGCTCTCGGCCGCGTCGGCGACCACGGAATCCAGCAGCGAGTCGAGGTCCAGCATCTGCATGGCTTCCGTCGTGTCCATGCTGCGCGCGAGGTCGAGGCCTTCGCGCACCATCGCCTGCATCGCCGACAGGTCGCCGATCAGGCGCTCCTTCAATTCCGGCTCGCTGACCTTTTCCAGGCGCAGGCGCATGCGCGTGAGCGGCGTCTGCAGATCGTGGGTGATGGCGGCCAGCATCTGCGTGCGCTGGAAGATGTACTGGCGGATGCGCGCCTGCATCGCGTTGAACGCGGCGCTGGCCTGGCGGATCTCGTCGGCGCCCGTGAGGTCGAGCGGCGGGTGGTTGATGTCGTTGCCGAGGTCTTTCGCGGCCTGCGCCAGCTGCTTCAGCGGCCGCGTCGTCATGCGCGCCACGAGGTAGGCGAGGAAGGCGACGCTGACGAGGAAGATCGAAATGGTCCACGTGTAGTCGGTACGCTGCGGCGACGTGGCCGAGCGCGGCGGCAGCACGGACAGCACGAGCTCGTCGCCGTCGCGCAGGCGCACGCTGATGCTCTCGCACGTGCCGCGCCACTTCATGCGCAGCAGGCCGAATACGACGGGCTGTTCGCGCGCCGTCGCGCACGCCGCCGGACGCGCGGCGAGGGATCGCATCACATAGCCTTTGCCCATGCGGGCCGCGAGGGCCTGGGTGAATTCGGAATTGCCCGGCGCAAGCGCGGCCGGGACAGTGTCGACGTCGACGAGCCGCATGCCGGGGCGGTTGGCCACGTCCAGGTAGGCCTTGCGCGCGGACTCGGGGACGATCTCGGTGGCCATGATCAGCTGTTCGGCACGGTCGAGATTGTGCAGGTCGCGGAATTCGTCGATGACGTGCTGGCGCTCGGCGTCGGCCAGCAGCTGGGTCAGCGCGGCCGTGAGCAGGATGCCGAGCAGCAGGGTGGCAAACACGCGGCCCGTCATCGAGCCGAGGAAAGCTCTCACGCGCTCGGCTCCACCGTAACCTGGCCGGCCAGCACATAGCCGCCGTTGCGGACGGTCTTGATGATCTGGGGCATGCGCGCATCCTCGCCCAGCTTCTGGCGCAGGCGGCTGATCTGGATGTCGATCGAGCGGTCGAACGGATCGGCGTCGCGGCCCTGCGTGAGGTTCAGGAGCTGGTCGCGGTTCAGCACGCGGTTCGGGTGTTCCAGGAACACGCGCAGCAGGCGGAACTCGGCGCCCGACAGCATGATGATCACGCCCTGCGGATTGACGAGGTGGCGCGCGGTGAGGTCGAGCGTCCAGCCCGAGAATTTCATCTGCTGCACGTTTTCCGCCTGCGAGTTCGGCGGCATCGCGTGGCTGCGCCGCAGCACGCTGCGGATGCGCGCCAGCAGTTCGCGCGGCTCGAACGGTTTCGGCAGGTAGTCGTCGGCGCCCATTTCCAGGCCGAGGATGCGGTCCAGCGGCTCGCTGCGGGCGGTCAGCATGATGACCGGCATGGTCGAATGCGCGCGCAGCTTGCGGCACAGCGTGAGGCCGTCGTCGCCCGGCAGGTTCAGGTCGAGCACGATCAGGTCCGGGCGCGACTCGTCCAGGATTTTCCACATGGCGTTGCCGTCGGCCGCGGCGAGCGCGCGGTAGCCGTTCGCTTCCAGGTAATCGGCCAGCAGCGAGCGGATATCGCGGTCGTCGTCGACGATCAGGATGGTAGATGGATTGTCCATGTCGTCATTATCGCGACTTGTCGGAGCCCTGAACAGCCACTTTGTATCGGCTTGTATATGGATCTTCCAGGGAAACAAATTGATACAAAGAACGAGACAGCGGAAACGCTGCGCTTACATCTGCCGCCCATGATGACGACGTGTGGCCGTCTGCCACGTTGACCCCTGACTAGGAAACCAGAGATGAAAACCTACCGCAAACACCTTCTTGCCGCTCTGTCCGCGCTGACCCTGGGCGCTGCCGCGCTGGGCGCCCATGCACAGACGACGGACCAGGCCGCACCGCAAGCCCGCCACGGCATGCAGCACCAGACACTGACGCCGGAACAGCGTGCCCAGTTGCGCGCTCAACGTGTCGCCAAGCTGCATGACGAACTGAAGATCACGCCGGCCCAGGAAAACGCGTGGAACGCCTTCGTCGCGTCGATGCAGCCGCCGACACGCCAGTCGCACGATCGCGCCGCCTGGGCCAACCTGACGGCGCCGGAACGCATGGCGAAGATGATCGAGTTGCAGAAGCAGCGCACGGCGGCGCTGGAACAGCGCCAAGGTGCGCTGACTACCTTCTATTCCGTGCTGAGCGCGGATCAGAAAAAAACGTTCGACGAGAAGGCGGCGCGCTTCGGCCACGGCCATGGCGGGTGGCAACACCGCGGCCATACTGCACAAGGCTGACGAATCACCGTCGTTCCCGCACGGGCGGGAACAGCCCCCCAGGCTCTTTCCGCC
The DNA here is from genome assembly GCF_001941825.1 of Massilia putida. Classification (NCBI taxonomy): domain Bacteria; kingdom Pseudomonadati; phylum Pseudomonadota; class Betaproteobacteria; order Burkholderiales; family Oxalobacteraceae; genus Massilia; species Massilia putida. The sequence goes on along the minus strand of NZ_CP019038.1, from coordinate 4,446,487 downwards.
CCATGCTGAGCATCCCGGGCCGGCGCAGTATGGCCCCGCTTTCGCGAGGACGACGTTGCTTGCTGCGGTTGATTACTGCAGCTTACTCAACGACCCGAGGAATTTGTTCGCATCCTGATAGCCGATCACCCGGCTGTCCGCAACTTCGGTCCCCTGCCGGTCGAACAGGATGATTCCCGGCGGCCCGAACAGCCCGAACCGCTTGAGCATCGCGCGGTCGTCCGCATCGTTGGCCGTCACGTCCACCTGCAGCAGGACGGTGTTCGCCAGCCGTGCCTTGACGGCCGGATCGACGAACGTCAGCTTTTCCATCTCCTTGCACGACACGCACCAGTCGGCATAAAAGTCCAGCAGCGCGGTGCGGCCGCCCGTCGCGGCGAGCGCGGCATCGAGCTGCGCCACGGTCTTGATGCGCGTGAACGCGAGCGGTTGCGCCGGCGCGCCGCCGGTGAAGCGGGCCAGCGGCGCAAGCGGATCGCGCGCCCCGCTGGCCACGCCGACCAATTGCGTGGCGCCCAGCACGACGCAGGCGGCGCCGAGGGCGAGGCCGGCCCAGTGTCCCCGTCCGCGCAGCAAATAGAACCCATAGCCCAGCAACAGCGCGACCCACAGCAGCATCTGCACCAGACCCGGCAGCACGGGCGCGGCCATCCACAGGGCCATCGCCAGCATCAGCACGCCGAAGAAACGCTTCACGGCCTCCATCCACATGCCCGCGCGCGGCAGCAGCGAGCCGGCCGACACGCCGACGAGCAGCAGCGGAATGCTCATGCCGATCGCCATCGCGAACAGCGCGGCGCCGCCGATGACGACGTCGCGCGTCTGGCTGATGTACACGAGCGCCCCGGCCAGCGGCGCGGCCACGCACGGGCCGACGATCAATGCGGAGATGGCGCCCATCACGAATACGCCGGCCAGCTTGCCCGACGCCTGGCGGCCGGAGGCGCTGGCCAGGCGGGTCTGCAGCGCGGCGGGCACCTGCAACTGAAACACGCCGAACATCGACAGCGACATCGCCGCGATCAGCAGCGCGAAGGCGGACAGGACCCACGGATTCTGCAGCGCGGCCGCGAGTCCCTCGCCGACGAGGCCGGCGGCGACGCCCAGCGCGGTGTAGACGATCGCCATCCCGAGAGAATAGGCAAGCGACAGCACGAAGCCGCGCGTGCGGTGCACCTGACCACCCTCGCCGACGATGATCGACGACAGGATCGGCACCATCGGCAGCACGCACGGCGTGAACGCGAGGCCCAGGCCCAGCAGGATGAACGCGGGGACGATGGCCAGCAGGCGGCCGCCCTGCAGCAGAGAAGCGATGCCGGACAACTCGGACGGCGCGGCGGGCTTGCCGCTTGCCGGCGCTGGTGCCTGCGCTGGTGCCGGCGCGACGGGCGCGTCGGCTTGCGGCACCGGCCCGGGCGCTTTGCCGGGGAACGCGAAGCCGCCCTGCCCGGCCGGCAGCGATTGCCCCGGCGCGACGCTCATCTGCGGCCCACTGCCGCCAGCAGGCGTCAGCTGGATGGACGTGTCCTGCGGCGGATAGCACAGGCCCTTGTCCGCGCAACCCTGGCCGGTGGCGTTCAATGTAAATGGTCCGGTGGCCTCGACCGGGATGCGGATCTCGATGCCGTTGTGATAGGTCTCGACGTTTTTCTGGAACGTGTCGTCGAACTTGATCTTGCCGGGCGGGATGGCGGGCTCGCCCAGCGTCGCGCCGTTCGCACTGAAGTGGAAGCGCTCGCGGTACATGTAGTAGCCGTCGGCGATCGCATAGTTGACGACGATCGTGTGCGCGTCCGCCATGTGCGCGGAAAACTTGAATGCCTGGTCGGGCGGCAGGAAGTCGTCATCGGCCTGGGCCGCGGGCGCGAAGGCGAAGCAGGCCAGCAGCAGCGCGGCCAGCAGGCGCACAATCGACAGGAAGGGAGATCGGAACATGGTCGGATTATTGGTTCAACGCATCAGCATGGTACACCGGGTGCGCTTAGTGCGCTGCAGGCGAAAAAAAACCAGGCCGGAGCCTGGTTTTTCATGTTGCTCGAACCGCGATTACTCGGCGGTCGGCGCGTCTTCAGCCGAGGTGACTTCCGGACGGTCGACCAGCTCGACGAATGCCATCGGCGCGTTGTCGCCAACGCGGAAGCCCATCTTCAGGATGCGGATGTAGCCGCCCGGACGCGCGTTGTAGCGCGGGCCGATTTCGGCGAACAGCTTCTGGACGATTTCGCGGTCACGCAGGCGGGCAAATGCCAGGCGCTTGTTGGCCAGGGTGTCGCTCTTGCCCAGGGTGATGATCGGCTCGACGACTTTGCGCAGTTCCTTGGCTTTCGGAACGGTGGTCTTGATCGCTTCGTGACGCAGCAGCGAAACGGTCATGTTGCGCAGCATGGCGAGACGGTGGGACGAGGTACGGTTCAGCTTGCGAAGGCCGTGACGGTGACGCATGGTATTTCCTTTCGAGTTAAGTTTAAATCCGAGCTCTTCGATCGCCTCCGTTGAGGCGCGGGCCGGTTCGAGTTAACGCCTTGAACGACCTGTTCTCGGCGGGTATTACAAAAAAACAGCTAGCGTATCAGGGTCGCGAGAAACCGTAGCGAGCGGGCTCTGCTTGAGTCGAGAAGCACAGCCGTACTTACGGTACGGCGAGCATCGCAGACTCAAAATGCGCCCGCGCAGTAGGTTTCTCGCGGCCCCAACCGAAATTACTTCTCCAGACCAGCCGGCGGCCAGTTCTCGAGCTTCATGCCGAGCGTGAGGCCACGGGAAGCCAGGACTTCCTTGATCTCGTTCAGCGACTTGCGGCCCAGGTTCGGCGTCTTGAGCAGTTCGTTTTCCGAACGTTGGATCAGGTCGCCGATGTAATAGATGTTCTCGGCCTTCAGGCAGTTTGCCGAACGGACGGTCAGCTCCAGGTCGTCCACCGGACGCAGCAGGATCGGATCGACCAGCGGTGCACGCGACGGTGCTTCGGCGGCGGCTTCCGTGCCTTCCAGGGCAGCGAACACGTTCAGCTGGTCGACCAGGACGCGGGCCGACTGGCGGATCGCTTCTTCCGGCGTGATCACGCCGTTGGTCTCGATGTTGATGATCAGCTTGTCCAGGTCGGTACGCTGTTCGACACGGGCCGATTCCACGGCGTACGACACGCGGCGGACCGGCGAGAACGATGCGTCCAGGATGATGCGGCCGATGGTCTTGTTCGTGTCTTCCGACAGGCGGCGCACGTTACCCGGCACATAGCCGCGGCCTTTTTCGACCTTGATCTGCATGTCCAGCTTGCCGCCAGCCGTCAGATGGGCGATCACGTGTTCCGGGTTGATCAGTTCCACGTCATGCGGCAGGTCGATATCCGATGCCAGGACCGGGCCTTCGCCTTCCTTTTTCAGGGTCAGCGTCACGGAGTCGCGGTTGTGCACTTTGAACACGACGCCTTTCAGGTTCAGCAGCAGGTCGACGACGTCTTCCTGCACGCCGTCCAGCGACGAGTACTCGTGCACGACACCGGCGATCGTCACTTCGGTCGGCGCGTAGCCGATCATCGACGACAGCAGCACGCGGCGCAGCGCGTTACCCAGCGTGTGGCCATAACCACGTTCGAACGGTTCCATCACGACTTTCGCGTGGCCGGCGCCGAGCGTTTCGACATCGATAATACGTGGCTTCAACAAACTATTTTGCATGAGTGTCCTCTTCAATACCCTCGGCTCGTTACACCGATAAGGCTGATGGCATCAGTAGAAACGCCTGCTTCTGCGAGCAGGCGGTAAGGCGAATTCGGTGTTATGACGAAGCATAAAACTTCGTCATGCCCGGCACTGCCGGACCTGATTTCCCGCGAAAGCGGGAATCCATACTGAGCCGACTTCGGCCCGTCAGCATGGATCCCCGCCTGCGCGGAGACGACAAGGGACGGCGTACGCCGTCCCGGGGTCGTCGATTAACGCGAGTACAGTTCGACGATCAGCGCTTCGTTGACGTCGGCAGCGATCTCGTTACGCTCCGGGAACGTACGGAAGGTGCCTTCCATCTTCTTGGCATCGACCGACACCCAGCTCGGGAAGCCAACCTGGTCGGCCAGCGACAGGGCTTCGACGATACGGGTCTGCTTCTTGGCCTTTTCGCGGACGGCGATGACGTCGCCGGTCTTGACTTGGTACGAAGCGATGTTCACGACGTTGCCGTTCACGGTCAGGGCCTTGTGGCTGACCAGCTGACGTGCTTCGGCGCGGGTCGAGCCGAAGCCCATGCGGTAGACGACGTTGTCCAGACGCGATTCCAGCAGCTTCAGCAGGGTCTCGCCGGTGTTGCCCTTGCGGCGCGACGCTTCGGCGAAGTAGCGGCGGAACTGACGCTCCAGCACGCCGTAGATACGCTTGACCTTCTGCTTTTCACGCAGCTGGTTGCCGTAGTCCGACGTACGCTGGCCCGACTTGACGCCGTGCTGGCCCGGCTTGACGTCCAGTTTGCACTTCGAATCGAGCGAGCGGCGTGCGCTCTTCAGGAACAGGTCGGTGCCTTCACGGCGCGACAGTTTTGCTTTAGGTCCGATATAACGTGCCACGTTAAACTTCCTTTGTTTGAATGATCACGCCCCGGATGCGGCTTGACACCACAACAGGCGCTAGTCCAGTTCTTCGATGAGACCGGACGTGGCTTACAAAATACCTCGGGACCAGGACGGCCCAAGGCGACAATAGCCGGGCAGTATAACCCATTTCGGGGTTAACTGCACCGGCGATTCTTTACACCACGGCGTGTGGCGTATCGCGACTACGACGGGCGGCGCAAACCGCCCGGGCAGTATTAGATACGACGACGCTTCGGCGGACGGCAGCCGTTGTGCGGAACCGGCGTCACGTCCTGGATCTCGGTGATCTTGATACCCAGGTTGTTCAGCGCGCGCACAGCGGACTCACGGCCCGGGCCCGGGCCCTTGATACGCACTTCCAGGTTCTTCACGCCGTATTCCTGAGCAACCTTGCCAGCTGCTTCGGCTGCGACCTGGGCCGCGAACGGGGTCGATTTACGCGAACCCTTGAAGCCTGCGCCGCCGGACGTCGCCCACGACAGAGCATTGCCCTGACGATCGGTGATCGTGATGATGGTGTTGTTGAACGATGCGTGGACGTGTGCGATGCCTTCCGCGACGTTCTTCTTGACTTTCTTGCGGATGCGGGCTGCAGCCGCCGAGCTTTGTTGCTTAGCCATGGTCAGTTCCTAGATTATTTCTTGAGCGATTGAGCTGCCTTGCGCGGGCCCTTGCGGGTGCGGGCATTCGTACGGGTGCGCTGGCCGCGGACCGGCAGGCCCTTGCGGTGACGCATACCGCGGTAGCAACCCAGATCCATCAGACGCTTGATGCTCATGGACAGCTCACGGCGCAGGTCGCCCTCGACGACGAACTTGCCGACTGCATCACGCAGCTTTTCCAGTTCGTTGTCGTCCAGGTCCTTGACCTTCTTGTTGGTCGCAACGCCGGTCGATTCGCAGATCTGCTTCGAGCGGGTACGGCCGATGCCATAGATTGCCGTCAGGCCGATGACGGTGTGCTGATGATTGGGGACGTTGACCCCTGCAATACGTGCCATTCGTTATTCCTCGAAATTAACCTTGACGCTGCTTGTGACGCGGCTCGACGCAGATCACACGGACCACGCCCTTGCGCTTGATGATCTTGCAGTTGCGGCAGATCCGCTTGACTGAAGCGTTAACTTTCATTTTGCACTCTCTTCCAGATTCGATAACTTGATTAGTTTTACTTGGTGCGGAACACGATGCGGGCCCGGGACAAGTCGTAAGGGGTCAGTTCCACCGTTACCTTGTCACCCGGAAGAATGCGGATGTAATTCATTCGCATTTTACCCGAGATATGTCCAAGCACCACGTGCCCGTTTTCCAGCTTTACGCGAAAGGTCGCGTTCGGGAGGTTCTCCAGAATCTCCCCTTGCATTTGGATGACGTCGTCTTTTGCCATTCGGTCTATTCACTCCTGGAGGCGCCGGCCGCTCAACGCGACGGGATACCGCCCTTGAAATTAGCCTTGCGCAGCAGCGATTCATATTGCTGCGACATGACGTAGTTCTGCACTTGCGCCATGAAATCCATCGTGACGACCACGATGATCAGGAGCGAGGTTCCGCCAAAGTAGAAAGGTACTTTCCATTGGCTCTGCAGGAACTCCGGCAACAGGCATACCAGCGTGATGTAGACCGCACCGGCGAGGGTCAGGCGCATCAGGATCTTGTCGATGTAGCGCGCGGTCTGCTCGCCCGGACGGATGCCCGGTACAAACGCGCCGCTCTTCTTCAAGTTGTCCGCCGTTTCCTTGCTGTTGAATACCAGCGCCGTGTAGAAGAAGCAGAAGAACACGATGGCCACCGCATACAGCAACGCGTGGATCGGTTCGCCCGGGCTCAGCGAGGCAGCGAGGTCTTTCAAGAACCCGATGAACGGGTTGTTGACATCTTTGCCGCGCGTGAACCAGTCGACGATCGTGGCCGGGAACAGGATGATCGAAGAAGCGAAGATCGGCGGGATCACGCCGGCCATGTTCAGCTTCAACGGCAGGTGGCTGGTCTGGCCACCGTAAATCTTGTTACCGACCTGGCGTTTCGCGTAATTCACCAGGATCTTGCGCTGACCGCGTTCGACGAACACGACAGCGTAAGTCACCAGGGCTACCAGAATCACGATGATGATCGCGGAGAAGCTGCCGATCGAACCGTTCGACACCAGGGTGAACAGACTACCCAGTGCATTCGGCAGACCCGCTGCGATACCGGCAAAAATGATGATCGAGATACCGTTGCCAAGACCACGTTCGGTGATCTGCTCGCCGAGCCACATGAGGAACATGGTGCCGGTCAGCAGGGTCACGACGGTCACGAAGCGGAACGCCACGCCCGGATCGAGCACGAGGCCTTGCTGCGCCTCGAGCGCGACGGCGATGCCGAACGCCTGGAACAGAGCCAGCACGACCGTGAAATAACGGGTGTACTGGGTGATCTTGCGGCGTCCGGACTCGCCCTCTTTCTTCAGTGCCTCCATCTGCGGCGAGACGATCGACACCAGCTGCATGATGATCGAAGCCGAAATGTAAGGCGTGATGCCAAGAGCGAACACGGCAAAGCGGGACAAGGCGCCGCCCGAGAACATGTTGAACATGCCCAGGATGCCGCCCTCGTTCTGCTTAAACAGCTGGGCCATGGCGATCGGGTCAATCCCGGGGACCGGGATGTGAGCTCCGATACGGTACACGACCAATGCGCCAAGCAAGAACCACAACCGGCCCCATGGGAAGCCGGAAGCAGCACTTTTACCAAGTTGTGAATTAGTCGCCAATTTTTGCTCCGATCAGGCAGCGGCCGCGTTTAGGCGACCGAACCGCCAGCTGCTTCGATGGCTGCTTTCGCGCCAGCGGTCGCCTTGATGCCTTTCAGGTTCACCGCTTTGGTGATTTCGCCCGACAGGATCACGCGCACATCGCGAGCCACGACCGGCAGCACGCCGGCTTGCTTGAGCACCAGGACGTCGACGTCGGCGACGGCCAGGTTGTTCAGGTCCGACAGACGCACTTCAGCCTTGAACGTAGCGTTCAGCGACTTGAAGCCACGCTTCGGCAGACGGCGCTGCAGCGGCATCTGGCCGCCTTCGAAACCGACCTTGTGGAAGCCGCCCGAACGCGATTTCTGACCCTTGTGGCCGCGGCCGGCGGTCTTGCCCAGGCCCGAGCCGATACCGCGACCGACGCGGCGCTTGGCGTGTTTCGCGCCTTCAGCGGGTTGGATGGTATTGAGTTGCATTATTTTCTCCGTTGACCAAGCCGCGGCTTAGTCGACAATTTTCACGAGGTAGTTGACCTTGTTGATCATGCCGCGGATCGCCGGGGTGTCCTGCAGCTCGGAAACCGAGTTGACACGACGCAGACCCAGACCGCGCACGGTGGCGCGGTGATCCTGGCGGGTACCGATCAGGCCTTTGACCAGCTTGACTTTGATGGTGTTTGCCATAGTTGTTCCCCTTAACCCAGGATCTCTTCCACCGACTTGCCGCGCTTGGCAGCGATGTCGGCCGGAGTGCTCATTTTTGCCAGACCGTCGAGGGTCGCGCGAACCAGGTTGTACGGGTTCGACGAACCGGTCGACTTGGCGACGACGTCGGTCACGCCCATCACTTCGAAGATTGCGCGCATTGCGCCACCTGCGATCACGCCGGTACCCGGCTTGGCCGGCGACATCATCACGTACGACGCGCCGTGGCGGCCGGTGACGCTGTGCTGCAGCGTGCCGTTCTTGAGGGGCACCTTGATCAGGTTGCGGCGGGCTTCTTCCATCGCTTTCTGCACGCCGACCGGAACTTCCTTCGACTTGCCTTTGCCCATGCCGATGCGGCCATCGCCGTCACCGACAACGGTCAGCGCTGCAAAACCCATGATACGACCACCCTTCACCACTTTGGTGACGCGGTTGATCGCGATCATTTTCTCGCGCATGCCATCATCCGGCTTGTCGCTTGCCATTTTCGCTTGCATTTTTGCCATGACGATTCTTCCTTAGAACTTCAGACCAGCTTCGCGCGCGGCATCTGCCAGCGCCTTCACACGGCCGTGGTAACGGAAACCCGAACGGTCGAATGCGACTTCGGTGATCCCTGCTTTCAGTGCTTTTTCTGCGACGCGCTTGCCAACCAGGGCAGCGGCGGCGACGTTGCCGCCCGCGCCGGTCTTGCCAGCCAGTTCGGCGCGCACTTCTGCTTCCAGCGTCGAAGCCGAAACCAGGACCTTCGCATCCGGGCTGATCAGGTTCGCATAGATGTGCAGGTTGGTGCGATGCACCGACAGGCGGTTCACGCCCAGCTGCGCGATCTTGATGCGGGTTTGGCGTCCGCGACGCAGACGCGATTCTTTCTTGTCCATCGTCAGCTCCGATTATTTCTTCTTGGTTTCTTTAAGCTTCACCACTTCGTCCGCATAACGGACACCCTTGCCTTTGTACGGCTCAGGCGAGCGGTAAGCGCGCACTTCTGCGGCAACCTGGCCGACCTTTTGACGGTCGATACCCTTGATCAGGATCTCGGTCGGGGTCGGGGTCGCTGCGGTGACGCCTTCGGGCATCGCGTGCAGGACCGGGTGCGAGAAGCCCAGCGACAGGTTCAGGGCGTTGCCTTGGACGGCGGCCTTGTAACCCACGCCGACCAGGGTCAGGCGCTTTTCGAAACCTTTGGTGACACCGGTCACCATGTTGTTCACCAGTGCACGCAGGGTGCCCGACATGGCGTTCGATTCGCGGGAATCGTCGATCACGTCGAAGGTCAGCGTGCCATTGTTGTTTTCCACTTTGACCATGCCGTTCAGCGACTGGGTCAGGGTGCCCAGCGGGCCCTTGACGGTGATCGACGACGCGTTGATCGCGACATCGGTACCGGCCGGGACGGCGATTGGCATCTTAGCTACTCGAGACATCGTCTACTCCTTAAGCCACGTAGCAAATCACTTCGCCACCGACACCGGTTGCGCGTGCTTTGCGGTCGGTCATCACACCCTTCGGGGTCGAGACGATCGCCACACCCAGGCCGTTCATGACCTGAGGGATCTCATCTTTGCCCTTGTAGATGCGCAGGCCAGGACGGGAGACGCGCTCGATGCGCTCGATAACCGGACGGCCGACGTAGTACTTCAAACCGATTTTCAGTTCAGCCTTGCCACCTTCGGTGGACACGGCGTAATCTTCGATGTAACCCTCGTCCTTCAGGACGTTGGCAATCGCAACTTTCAGCTTCGACGACGGCATTTCGACGGTGGTCTTCTGCACGCCTTGCGCGTTGCGAATACGGGTCAGCATATCGGCGATAGGATCGCTCATACTCATTGCTTATTCTCCTATTACCAGCTAGCTTTGGTCATACCCGGGATTTCGCCTTTCATGGCGAATTCGCGGAGTTTGGTACGGGCCAGACCGAATTTACGGAAAGTGCCACGGGGACGGCCGGTGATGGCGCAGCGGTTACGCTGGCGCGACGGGGCCGAGTTACGCGGCAGGGCCTGCAGCTTCAGGCGTGCTTCGTAACGCTCTTCTTCGGTCTTCGACTGGTCGTCGATGATTGCTTTCAGAGCGGCACGCTTTGCGGCGAATTTCTCCACCAGGTCTGCACGCTTCTGTTCGCGGTTAATCAGTGCAAGTTTTGCCATGTTCTTAGTTCCGGAACGGGAATTTGAATGCGGCGAGCAGCGCTTTGGCTTCTTCGTCGGTCTTAGCGGTCGTGGTGATCGAGATGTTCATGCCACGCAGCGCATCGATCTTGTCGTAATCGATTTCCGGGAAGATGATCTGCTCTTTGACGCCGATGTTGTAGTTGCCGCGACCGTCGAACGATTTGCCGCTCACGCCACGGAAGTCACGCACGCGCGGCAGAGCCACGGTGATGAAGCGATCCAGGAATTCGTACATGCGGGCGCCGCGCAGGGTCACCATCGTGCCGATCGGGTAGCCTTCGCGGATCTTGAAACCTGCGATTGCCTTGCGAGCCTTGGTCACGACCGGCTTCTGGCCGGCGATCTTCGTCAGGTCGCCGGTAGCGTGCTCGATGATCTTCTTGTCGGCGACAGCTTCCGACAGACCCATGTTCAGGGTGATCTTGGTCAGGCGCGGCACTTCCATCACCGACTTGTAACCGAATTTTTCGGTCAGTTCGGCAACGACTTTGTCTTTATACAGTTGTTGGAGACGGGCCATTTCTCATTACCCTTTCACTACTTCGCCGTTCGACTTGAAGACGCGGACTTTTTTGCCATCCACTTCTTTGAAGCCAACGCGATCAGCCTTGCCGGTCGCTGCGTTGAACAGCGCGACGTTCGACACGTGAATCGGCATGGTCTTGTCGACGATACCACCAGTTACGCCGGTCATCGGGTTCGGCTTGACGGCCTTCTTGGCCACGTTCACGCCTTCGACGATGACGTGCTCAGCATCTACGCGCTGCTGAACGACACCGCGCTTGCCCTTGTCTTTACCGGCCAGAACGATGACTTCGTCGTTTTTACGAATCTTATCCATTGCGACTCCCTTACAGAACTTCAGGTGCCAGGGACACGATCTTCATGAACTTTTCGGTACGCAGTTCGCGCGTCACCGGTCCAAAGATGCGGGTACCGATCGGCTCCAGCTTGTTGTTCAGCAGGACGGCGGCGTTGCCGTCGAACTTCACCAGGGAGCCGTCCTGGCGGCGCACACCTTTAGCGGTACGCACGACCACGGCGTTGTAAATTTCACCTTTCTTGACGCGGCCGCGCGGAGCAGCTTGCTTCACGGTGACTTTGATCACGTCGCCAATGCTGGCGTAACGGCGTTTGGAGCCGCCCAATACCTTGATGCACAGAACTTCTTTTGCACCGGTATTGTCGGCCACTTCGAGCCGGCTTTCGGTTTGAATCATGATATTTTCTTTCCCAACTTAAGCCGAAGAAACCCCACGGAAAACCGTAGGCCTGCGGTCAGTCTTGGTCCCGCCGTCCGCACTCATTGCAAGCGCGTACGTTTGGGTGATTGGACTTTCCAATGTTCGTTGCAGGCCGCAGTTACCGAAGGACGAACTGCGGCAACACATGAACGAAGCCCGCTAGTATTCCACATACCAGCGGGCCACGCAAGACTAATTTTTTGAAGGCGTTGTAAAAAACGCCTCTTCAGGCATTACAGAACCTGTGCGACCTGCACAACCTTGGTCAGAGTCCAAGCCTTCGTCTTCGAGATCGGGCGACCTTCCATGATCTCGACCGTGTCGCCGGTCTTGGCCTGGTTGGTCTCGTCGTGCGCGTGATACTTGTTCGAGCGCACGATGATCTTGCCGTACAGCGGGTGCTTGACGTGACGCTCAACCAGCACGGTCACCGTCTTGTCCATCTTGTCGGACACGACCTTGCCGACCAGCGTACGCTTCAGCGCCGTTTTAGTGGTGTCGTTCATTTGGCTTCCTTCTGGGTCATCACGGTCTTGACACGCGCGATATCGCGGCGCACCTTCTTGAGCTGGGCGGTGTTCGTCAGTTGCTGCGTAGCGATTTGCATGCGCAGGCCGAACTGTGCCTTCAGCAGCTCATTCAGCTCTTGTTGCAGAGCTGCCTGGTCCTTGCCGCGGAGTTCCGTTGCTTTCATTCTTAACTCCTGTTATTGGCCGACTTGACGCACGACAAACGTCGTCGCCAGCGGCAGTTTGGCGGCAGCCAGGCGGAATGCTTCGCGCGCCAGTTCTTCGGCGACACCGTCCATTTCGTACAGGACCTTGCCCGGCTGGATCTCGGCCACGTAGTACTCCGGGTTACCCTTACCGTTACCCATACGGACTTCAGCCGGCTTGTTCGAGATCGGCTTGTCCGGGAAGATACGGATCCAGATACGGCCGCCACGCTTGATGTGACGGGTCATGGCACGACGTGCAGCTTCGATCTGACGTGCAGTGATACGGCCGCGGGCAACCGCCTTCAGGCCGAACTCACCGAACGAGACCGCGGTGCCGCGGGTGTGCGAAATGCCGGTGTTACGGCCTTTCTGCTCTTTACGATACTTTCTGCGGGATGGCTGCAGCATGCTTATTCTCCTGCTTTCTCAGCAGCCGGCTTGGCAGCGCGGCGGCCTGCTGGTGCGGTACCTGGCTTGGCGCCCGGGCGGCCACGGCCAGCCGGTTTGCCGTCGTCGCGACGCGGGCCGCGCGGCTTCTTCTCGTCGGCCGGGACGTCGATCACCGGTGCTTCGCCGGTCGGCGAACGGTCACCCTTGTAAACCCAGACTTTCACGCCGATGATGCCGTACGTGGTCGAGGCTTCGCTGGTGCCGTAGTCGATGTCGGCGCGCAGGGTGTGCAGGGGCACACGGCCTTCGCGGTACCATTCGGTACGTGCGATCTCGATGCCGTTCAGACGGCCCGACGACATGATCTTGATGCCGACAGCGCCCAGACGCATCGCGTTCTGCATCGCGCGCTTCATGGCGCGGCGGAACATGATACGCTTTTCGAGCTGCTGGGCGATCGAGTCGGCGATCAGCTGCGAGTCGATTTCCGGCTTGCGGATTTCTTCGATATTGACGTGCACCGGCACGCCCATGATCTTGGTCAGCGACGACTTCAGGACTTCGATGTCTTCGCCTTTCTTGCCGATGACCACGCCCGGACGCGACGAGTAGATCGTGAAGCGCGCGTTCTTGGCCGGACGCTCGATGACGATGCGGCCGACGGAGGCGTTCTTCAGTTTCTTCTTCAGGAAAGCGCGGGCTTCCAGGTCTTCCTTCAGCATGTCGGCAAAGTTGCCGTTGCCAGCGTACCAGCGCGATGCCCAGTTACGGGTGACCGCCAGGCGGAAGCCGGTTGGGTGGATTTTCTGACCCATCGTGTGACTCCTTAGTTACCGACAGTCACGAAGATGTGACAGGATTGTTTCGAAATGCGATCACCGCGGCCTTTGGCACGTGCCGTAAAGCGCTTCAGGATCGGGCCCTTTTCGACATAGATCTGAACCACTTTCAGTTCGTCGATGTCGGCACCATCGTTGTGCTCGGCGTTCGCGATTGCGGACTCCAGCACCTTCTTGATGATGGTCGCGCCTTTCTTCGGGCTGAACTGCAGGATGTTCAGCGCGGCGTCGACTTTCTTGCCGCGGATCAGATCGGCGACGAGGCGGCCTTTCTGTTCCGACAGGCGGACGCCTTTGAGGATAGCTTTAGTTTCCATTATTTCTTCGCCTTCTTGTCAGCGGCGTGGCCCTTGAACGTGCGGGTCAGGGCGAATTCGCCCAGCTTGTGACCCACCATGTTCTCGGACACGTACACCGGCACGTGCACTTTACCGTTGTGGACGGCGATCGTCAGACCGATGAAGTCCGGGGTGATCGTCGAGCGGCGCGACCAGGTTTTGACTGGCTTTTTGTCTTTGTTCGCTTGCGCGGTCTCGACTTTTTTCACCAGGTGGGCGTCAATGAACGGCCCTTTTTTCAATGAACGAGTCATGTCTTATCCTTATTTCTTGCCGCGGCGCGAAACGATCATCGAAGAAGTGCGCTTGTTCGAACGCGTCTTCTTACCCTTCGTCTGCTGGCCCCATGGCGACACCGGGTGACGACCGGCAGCCGTACGACCTTCACCACCACCGTGCGGGTGGTCGATCGGGTTCATCACCACACCGCGAACGGTCGGGCGGACACCGCGCCAGCGCATTGCACCGGCTTTACCGATCTTGCGCAGGTTGTGCTCGCCGTTGCCGACTTCGCCAACCGTTGCGCGGCACTCGATGTGCACGCGGCGCACTTCACCCGAGCGCAGGCGAACCTGAGCGTAGGTACCTTCGCGGGCCATCAGCACGACGCCGGCGCCTGCGGTACGGGCCATCTGAGCACCCTTACCCGGCAGCATTTCGACGCAGTGCATGGTGGTACCGACCGGAATGTTACGGATCGGCAGGCAGTTACCCGACTTGATCGGCGCTTCCGAGCCGTTCATGACGGTATCGCCCACGGCCATGCCCTTGGTGGCGATGATGTACGCGCGGAAACCGTCGGCGTAGCACACCAGAGCGATGTGCGCGCTGCGGTTCGGGTCGTATTCAATGCGCTCGACCTTGGCCGGGATACCGTCCTTGTTGCGCTTGAAGTCGACCACGCGGTAGTGGTGCTTGTGACCACCGCCGATGTGGCGGGTGGTGATGTGACCGTTGTTGTTACGGCCGGCGGTCTTCGATTTCTTCTCAACCAGGGCTGCGAACGGACGACCCTTGTACAGGTCGGCGTTCACAACCTTCACCATGCCGCGGCGGCCTGGGGAGGTTGGCTTCATCTTTACGAGTGCCATTATTTAGCCTCCTCGACAAAATTGATTTCCTGGCCCGGCTTCAGGGCCACGAAAGCGCGCTTGGTGTGGTTGCGACGACCGGTGAAACGGCCCGAACGCTTCTGCTTGCCTTCGCGGTTCACGGTCTGCACCGATTCCACTTCCACCTTGAACAGCAGTTCGACGGCGGCTTTGATTTCCGGCTTGGTCGCGTCCGGCAGGACCTTGAACACGATCTGTTCGTTCTTTTCCGCGACGAAGGTCGCCTTTTCGGAAATGACCGGAGCCAGCAGCACCTTCATCAGGCGCTCTTCGCTGAATTTGATTGCGGCGCTCATGCGTACATCTCCTCGATCTTGGCCAGAGCAGCTTTGGTGACCAGGACTTTCTTGTAGAACACCAGCGACATCGGGTCGGCATGCTTCGGCTCGACAACCAGCACGTTCGGCAGGTTGCGCGATGCCAGCAGCAGGTTTTCATCGATGGTGTCGGTGATCACCAGGACCGAGTCCAGACCCATGCCCTGCAGCTTTTGCGACAGCAGCTTGGTCTTCGGTGCTTCGACGGTCAGGTTCTCGATGACGTTCAGGCGGTCTTCGCGGGCCAGCTGCGAGAAGATCGAGCAGATACCTGCGCGATGCATCTTCTTGTTGACCTTGTGCGTGAAGTTCTCGTCCGGCGAGTTCGGGAAGATGCGACCACCACCGCGCCACAGCGGCGACGACGACATACCGGCACGAGCGCGGCCCGTACCTTTTTGACGCCACGGCTTCTTGGTCGTGTGGGAGACTTCTTCACGATCCTTCTGCTTGCGGTTGCCGCTGCGCGCGTTGGCGGCGTAGGCGACCACGATCTGGTGGATCAGGGCTTCGTTGTAGTCACGGCCGAACACGGTGTCGGCGGCGTTGACTGCGGCGCCAGCTTGGCCTTGCTCATTCAGGAGCTTCAGTTCCATCTCTTACGCTCCTTTCTTGGCTTTGACTTTGACTGCCGGCTTGACGATCACTTGACCGTTCTTGGCGCCAGGAACGGCACCCTTAACCAGCAGCAGTTGACGCTCGGCGTCGATACGGGCGATTTCCAGGTTCTGCGTGGTGACAGTGACGTCACCCATGTGACCGGTCATGCGCTTACCCGGGAACACGCGGCCCGGATCCTGTGCCATACCGATGGAACCCGGCACGTTGTGCGAACGCGAGTTACCGTGGGTGGCGCGACCCGACGAGAAGTTGTAACGCTTGATGGTACCGGCGTAGCCTTTACCGATCGAGGTGCCTTGCACGTCGATCTTCTGGCCCACTTCGAACAGCGAGACGTTGACTGCGTCGCCGGCTTTGAAACCAGCGGCTTGTGCGGCGTCGATACGGAATTCCTTCAGCATCGTGCCTGCTTCGACGCCAGCTTTGGCGTAGTGACCGGCAGCGGCCTTGTTCACGCGGGAAGCGCGACGTTGACCGTAGACGACCTGAACTGCGGCATAACCATCAGTTTCAGGAGTTTTGATTTGCGCAACACGGTTGTTCGACACGTCCAGCACGGTAACGGGGATCGAATCGCCGTCGTCCGTGAAGATGCGCATCATGCCAACCTTGCGACCGAGAAGGCCCAGGCTCATTTTTTCTCCATTCCCACCTACGATTGGGCGGGCTAGTTGACTATCGGAAGCTTTTACACTTCCTCTTAAACGCGTGGGCCGAAAAAAGATAGGCCCACACCGAAGCCGGCTAGTATAGCGCGCGCCACGGATCGACGCAACAAGAGAATGCGAAGTTGACGCGGCCTGTTGCGTTTTACGCTAGAGTCATGGAGATCAAAGAATCCGTTCGAGCTGAACGGCACAGAAAAGACACCTTGGCGTCTTTTCTCTACAGGCTCGAGGCCTGCGATTTGGAGGAATTCTGGTGGGCGGTGCAGGATTCGAACCTGCGACCCCTTGGATGTCGACCAAGTATTCTAACCAGCTGAACTAACCGCCCGGGGAGCCGCATTATACGAGCATGTTTTAGCAAAGCGCAATACCCATCCGAAAAAACTTGTGCGTCACAGGGTGCCCTTACAATGAGGCCCGGCAAGTATCACGAAAGGATGATCGGATGAACCTGGTGTTCTTCAATAACACGACACTGGCCTGGATGACGGCCCTCGGCATCGCGGCCGGGGTGGCGCTGGCCCTGTACGTCGCCAAGCGGCTGGGTGTGCACCATATGCGCAAGCTGGCCGCCCGCACCGAGACCCGGCTCGACGACATCGCCGTCGAAGCGCTCGACGGCACCCGACTGCTGTCCATCGTCATCATGGGCCTGTTCGCCGGCAGCAAGTTCCTCGTCCTGCCGCCGGAGGCGCACCTGTTCGCGACGCGGGTCGCCATCGTCACCGGCCTGATCCAGGCCGCCCTGTGGGGCCACCGCGCGCTGCGCGCCTGGCTGACGGATTATTACCAGAACCGCGCCGGCGATCCGGCCCGCGCCACGTCGGCGGCGGCCGTCGGTTTCATCGCGCAGACGGTGCTGTGGACCGTGCTGCTGCTGATGGTGCTGGACAATCTCGGCGTCAACATCACGACCCTCGTCGCCTCGCTCGGCATCGGCGGTATCGCGGTGGCACTCGCCGTCCAGAACATTCTTGGCGACCTGTTCGCCTCGCTGTCCATCGTGCTCGACAAGCCCTTCGTCATCGGCGACTTCATCATCGTCGACAAATACCTGGGCACCGTGGAATACGTGGGTCTCAAGACGACCCGGCTGCGCAGCCTGGGCGGCGAGCAGCTCGTGTTCTCGAACGCCGACCTGCTCAAGAGCCGCCTGCAGAACATGACGCGCATGAACCGGCGCCGCGCCGCGTTCACGGTCAGCGTCACCTACGACACGCCGACGGCCAAGCTGCGCCGGATTCCGGCCATGCTGACCGAGATCGTCAAGGCGCAGGAGCCCGTGACGTTCGACCGCGCCCACTTCAGCGGCATGGCCGCGTCGTCGCTGAATTTCGACGTCGTGTACTGGGTCGAGACGGCGGATTTCAACCGTTACATGGATATCCAGCAGGAGATCTATCTGCAGATCATCGACCGGTTCGCGGCCCTGGAGATCGAGTTCGCGTTCCCGACGCAGACGCTGCATCTGCACGACGCGCGCGCGCCGGCCGGCACCGACGGCGCCGCGGCGTAACTACTGCGGCGGCGCCGTCGACGCGCGCACGACCAGGGTGCTGGCCAGCGCCGTGCTGCGCAGCGGCGTGCGCTCGCCCCGTATGCGGTCGATCAGCAGCTCGATGGCGAGATTCGCCATGTCGCGCTTGGGCGGCGCCACCGTCGTCAGCGGCGGCAGCGCATAGCCGGCGCCGGCGATGTCGTCAAAGCCCACGACGGACATCTGCGCCGGCACACGCACGCCGGCGGCACCCGCGGCGCACAGGCCGCCCAGCGCCATCAGGTCGCTCGTGACGAACACCGCCGCCGGCCGCTGCGGCCGGGCCAGCAGGCGCGTAAAAGCTGCGTGGCCGCCGGCGCTCGTGAATTCCTCGTGCACGATGCGGTCAGGCGTCAGCGCCAGGCCGGCCTCCGCCATCGCGCGCATGAACCCGCCCACCCGTTCGCGCGTGCGCGGCAGGTCGGCCGGGCCGGACACGCAGACGATGTCCCGGTGCCCCAGCTCGATCAGATGGCGCGTGGCGTCGTAGCCGCCCTCTTCCTCGCCGGCCTGGATCAGGTCGGCATCGAGCCCGGGCAGCGCGCGCTCCAGCTGGACGATGGGCACGGCTTCGTGGCGCAACAGCAGATCCTGTTCGTCGTCGGCGCCGCTGGCGACGAGGACCAATCCGTCGATGCGCTTTTCCATCAGCAGGCGCAGATAAGCCGTCTGCTTGTGCCCGCCGCCGTGCGCATTGCACAGGATGATGTTGTAGCCGAGCTCGAATGCCGCGTCCTCGATCCAGCGGATCAGTTCGGCAAAATATGGATTGGACGAGTTCGGCACGAGGACACCGATGGTGTAGGTCTTGTCGTTCTTGAGGCTGCGGGCGACGGCGCTGGGGATGTAGCGCATCTCGTCGATGATGCCCAGCACCCGCTGACGCACGTCATCGCTGACGACGCGCGTGTTGTTGATCACGTGCGACACCGTGGAGATCGACACCCCGGCACGCTCCGCTACCTGCTTCATGGTCGCCATCGCGATTCCTCCTGAGGCGCGATTATCACCGATGTGTTTCAGTAATTACAACAGCTGCTTATGCGTGGCCCGGCGCCGCGGCCAGCGCGTCCGGACGGCCCACGTACAGGAACACGCATTCCAGCCCGCCGCGTTGGGCCCCAATGGGTCAGGCGCACGGGACGGCTGTCATTCAAGATCAGGACGGCATTTGGCTTATCAAGAGGCGACGCGGCCGTAACAGATGAAACGACGTTTCTGAGGTTTGTCCGGGCGGGGCGGCCTGTATCGCCGCTGTAGCAGTGGTTCGACCGATACAGCATGTGCTCGTACACGGCGCCTTGTGCCTTGTCCCTGCCGTGCCACGCTTCTAGACTCGGGCTTTCTCAACGCTACGACTGCATACCATGACCGAACTCCTGCCCCTGATGAGCTATTGCTTTGTGATGTCCGCAACGCCCGGACCGAACAACGTCATGCTTGCCACCACCGGCGCCAATTTCGGCTATCGCGGTGCGCTGCCGGTTATCCTCGGCATCCAGGTCGGCATCTTCGTGCAGACCATGCTCATGTGCGTGGGGCTGGGCAGCGTGTTCGTCGCGTACCCGATGGCGCAGCAGGTACTGCGGATCGCGGGCGCGCTGTACCTGATGTTTTTGGCTTGGAAGCTTGCCGGTGTCTCGGTGGCGGGAACCAGCGCACCGAAGGCCGTGTCGTTTACGCAGGCGGGGCTGTTTCAGGCGCTGAACCCCAAGAGCTGGCTCAAGGCGATCACCGTGGCATCGGTCTTCATGCCTTCGCAGAGCAACATGCTCGCCAGCGCGCTGCTGGTGTCCGTGATCGGCACCGTGGTGGGCATGCCGTGCAACACCATGTGGGCGCTGTTCGGCGTCTCGATCCGCAGCGTGCTGCAAGCGCCCCGCAACCAGCGCATATTCAATCTGGTGATGGGTGCCATCCTGCTGCTCCTGGCCGTGATGCTTTTACGCTAGACTTCGACCATGTTTCCCATCGACCGCTCCTCGCCCATCGCCCTGTTCGAGCAGATTGAGGCCGCATTGCGCCAGCAGATCGCGCAACGCGTCCTGCCTGGCGGGACCAAGCTGCCGTCGATCCGCCAGCTCGCCACGCAGCTCGCGGTTAGCACCAACACCGTGGTGGCGGCTTATGACAGGCTGGTGGCCGCAGGCGTCATCGATACGCACGGCACGGCGGGCTTCTTCGTCCGCGCACCAGTTGACGCCAGCCGCGCCATTCCCGACGAGGTGGCGCTGGAAGCGGGCCAGGAGCAGGAGCCGGTTTGGCTGATCCAGCAAGTGAACGACCAGCGGCCGGGCGTGCTGCTGGCCAGCAGCGGCGCCTTGCCGCCCACTTGGCTGCAGGACGCGGTACCGGCGGCCGCCGTGCAACGTGGCCTGGCGCGCAGCGCGGCCGGCATGGCCTCGCGCTGTCCGCCGCAAGGGCTGGCCGAACTGCGCGAGCAGATCGCGCTGCTGTTGCGCGGGATCGGCATCGCTGCGGACGCCAGCCACATCCTCACCACTTTCGGCGGCACCCATGCAATCGATCTGATCTGCCGCACGTTTCTACAGCCCGGCGATACGGTGCTGGTGGAAGACCCCGGATACTTCCTGATGTTCGGCAGGCTAGGCCAGGACGGCGTGCGCTTGGTGCCCATCAAGCGCCGCCCCGATGGCCTCGACCTGGACGAACTGGAAGCCGCCTGCCACGCGCACCGTCCGCGCCTGCTGTTCGTGCAGACGGCTTTGCACAATCCCACCGGGTGGAGCAGTAGCGCCGCCAACCTGCACAAGGTGCTGATCATGGCGCAGCAGTATGGCTTCCTGATCGCCGAAGACGACGTGCACGGGCATTTCCAACAGAGCCACAGCACGCGGCTGGCATCACTGTCCGGCCTGAACGGCGTGATCTACTACTCCAGCCTGTGCAAGGCGCTGAGCCCGGCCCTGCGCATGGGCTACTTGGCCGCGGCGCCCGCCCTGCTCAAGCTGCTGATGCGAACCAAGATCCACGCCATCATGACTTTGCCTGCGTTGAACGAATACGTTCTGCTGGAAGTGCTCAAGGCCGGCAACCTGCGCAAGCACCTGGAGCGGCTGCAACGCAAGATCATGGTCGCGCGCAACGCCAGCATGCAGCAACTGAGCGCGGCCGGCGTGCTGTTCGAGCAGCCCGGCGACGCAGGAATTTTCCTGTGGGGCACCATGCCCGAAGGGCTGGACGTGGACTTGCTGGTGCAGGACGCCTACCGCAACAAGATCCTGATGATGCGCGGCGCCGCGTTCTCGGCTAACGACACGCCCGACCAGCACATCCGCTTCAACGTCGCCTTCAGCCAGCATCCCCGCGTGAGCGCCTACCTTCAAGAACGCCTGCGCGCGGTGGCAGGCGCGCGCTCAAGCCTGGCACGCGCCAGCGGCGCCGCCGGCATCGAGCGCAAGTCCTGAGTATCGGCTGCGCCCTCCTTCCTTTGCACGTCATCGAGACAGCGCAAAGCATTCAGTCCGAGGTGGCTAACCTATGCAATCACCTTGCCGGACCGACTGATCGGGATTACCCGATTACGCAGCCAGCCTTGCCGGATACGCAGTCGATGTGCCTGCGATTTAGACATGGCAACGGCTCTTCTTAATGTCGAAGCAACATCTTAACAGGCCGGCACGGGACGTCGATCTGATATTTTCACGCAAAACCGTCGTGAATAATTGTATACAACAGGCACACAAATCGCCGATTTCCCCTCTGTGAATGGGCGAATCCTTCACCTTTCGCCCAGATATAAACTGTATACAAATTCGTTGACAGTGCCGGCACGCGGCGGCATCATCATTTGAATAGAAAGCCGCCGCAGAGTGGCCTTAAGCTTTTGTGGAGACGTCATCGCGTTCCCGGCCGCACCCCGGCCCCACCCGCACTTCGGTTGCATCCGGATCCCGGATTGCCTGCCGTGGTTGACTGTACTCCACTGTCCGGATCACCTCGACGTACTCAGGACAACATTCGACGGAGACACACATGAACAATCTGCTGTACAAGGTCGACGACCGGCCGCCCCTCATCACCACGACGCTTCTTGCGGCCCAGCACATGCTTGCCGCGCTCGGCGGCATCATCGCGGTACCGCTCGTCGTCGGCGCCATCCTCAAATTGCCCGCGGACCAGGTCGTCGCCCTCGTCAACGCGGCGCTGCTGGGCTCCGGCATCGTCACGATCATCCAGTGCAAGGGCGTCGGCCCGATCGGCATCCGCCTGCCCTGCGTGATGGGCACCAGTTTCGCCTTCGTCGGCGCGGCCATCAGCATCGGCTTCGAGCACGGCGTCGCGGGCATTCTCGGGTCGTCGCTCGCCGGGTCCGTGATCATGATCGTGGGCAGTTTCTTCATGCCGCAGATCCGCAAGTTGTTCCCGCATCAGGTGACGGCGGTCGTCGTCACGATGATCGGCCTGTCGCTCGTCCCCGTCGCCGTCGACTGGGCGGCCGGCGGCAAGGGCGCCGCCGATTACGGCGCCCCGACGAATCTGGGCATCGCGCTGTTCGTGCTGGCCGTCGTCGTCGCGCTCGTCCAGTTCGGCAAGGGCATCATCTCTGCATCCGCCATCGTGATCGGCATCGCGGTCGGCTACGCCATCTGCCTGGGCCTGGGGCTGGTCGACTTCTCGAGCGTCCGGCGCGCCGCCGTGTTCGCCCTGCCGCAGCCGCTGTACTTCGGCATGACCTTCCCGGTCAGCGGCATCCTCGCGATGGGCCTCGCCTACGTCGTCACGATGGTCGAAACGACCGGCACCTTCATGGCGCTGGGCGCGGCGACCGAGACCAAGATGCGCGGCAGCCTGCTCAAGCGCGGCGTGCTGTGCGACGGCGTCGGCTCTGCCTTCGCCTCGACCCTGGGCGCGCCGCCGATGTCGACGTTCGCGCAGAACGTCGGCGTCATCTCGCTGACGGGCGTCGCCAGCCGCCACGTCGTCGCGCTGACGGGCGTGATGCTGGCCCTGGCCGGCCTGTTCCCGGTGCTGGGCGCCGTCGTCGTCACGATCCCGCAGCCCGTGCTGGGCGGCGCCGGCCTCATGATGTTCGCGATGATTCTCGCGGCCGGCGTGCAGATGCTGGGCAAGGTCGAGCACGACAAGCGCACGGGCCTCATCATCGCCGTGTCGATCGGCTGCGGCCTGGCCGTCAGCGTGCGTCCGGAACTGCTGGCCAAGCTGCCGGCGTTCGTCAACGAAATCTTCGGTTCCGGCATCAGCACGGGCGCCATCATGGCCGTCGTGCTGAACCTGATCCTGCCGAACCGCCCGGTCGAAGTTCACGACGACGACGAGGACGTGCCCCAGCCCCTGCTGGTGAAAGACCTGGAGGTGGCGTAACAGAATACTGCCCCTGTCCGGCAGTCGGTTCCGCGCCGGCCATGTCATCGACATGCGCCGGCGCGGTTTTTTATTCCGACATTGTTTCCGCAGTGCCCGCGCATTGTTTCCGCAGTGTTGAAAACCAAAAAGTGGAAAACCTATGAGCAAAACTCTCCTGATCAAGAACGCGCGCGTCCTCGTGACGATGGACGAACAACGCCGCGAAATTCCAGATGGCGCCGTCTTCGTGCGCGGCAATGTGATCGAACGGGTGGGCACGACGGACGACCTCCCGCAAGGCGCCGACGAGGTGATCGACGCGCGCGGCCACGTGGTCATGCCCGGCCTCGTCAACACACACCACCACATGTACCAGAGCCTCACGCGCGTGATCCCGGCCGCGCAGGACGGCGAGTTGTTCAACTGGCTGACGAATCTGTATCCCGTCTGGGCGAACCTGACGGGCGAGATGGTCCACGTGTCGACCCTGACGGCGATGGCCGAATTGATCCTCTCCGGCTGCACGACGAGCAGCGACCACCTGTACATCTACCCGAACGATTGCCGCCTGGACGACAGCATCGAGGCCGCGCACACCATCGGCATGCGCTTCCACGCGGCGCGCGGGTCGATGAGCGTGGGCCGCTCGAAAGGCGGCCTGCCGCCGGACAGCGTCGTGGAAGACGAAGCCGCGATTTTGAAGGACACGCAGCGCCTGATCGAGACGTACCACGACGCTTCGCGCCACGCCATGCAGCGCATCGTCGTGGCGCCCTGCTCGCCGTTCTCCGTGTCGCGCGACCTGATGAAGGAAGCGGCGCTGCTGGCGCGCAGCCACGGCGTGTCGCTGCACACGCACCTCGCCGAAAACGTCAACGACATCGCCTACAGCCGCGAGAAATTCAACATGACGCCGGCGGAATATGCGGAGGACTGCGGCTGGGTGGGCCACGACGTGTGGCATGCGCACTGCGTCCAGCTGGACGACGCGGGGGTGCGGTTGTTCGCAAGGACGGGCACCGGCGTCGCGCACTGCCCGTGCTCGAACATGCGCCTCGCGTCCGGCATCGCGCCGGTGCGTAAGATGGTCGACGCGGGCGTGCCGGTGGGCCTGGGCGTGGACGGCAGCGCGTCGAACGACGGCGCGCACATGCTGGGCGAGGTGCGCCAGGCGATGCTGCTGCAGCGCGTAGGCTTCGGTCCGGACGCGATGACGGCGCGCCAGGCGCTGGAACTGGCCACGCTGGGCGGCGCGAAAGTGCTGAACCGCGATGACATCGGCAGCCTGTCTCCGGGCATGTCGGCCGACATCGTCATGTTCAAGCTGGATGGCGTCGGCTTCGCGGGCGCGCTGCACGACCCGGTCGCGGCGCTCGTGTTCTGCACGCCGGCCAACGTGAATCACAGCGTCATCGACGGGAAAGTGGTCGTGAAGGATGGGGTGTTGCGGACGGTCGACCTGGCGGTCGTGCTGGAGCGGCATAACCGGCTGGCGGCCGATCTGGCCCAGGCGGCGGGGATGCGCACAGCATAGACCGTAATCCGCCAGTCAACCCGAGGGCGCCACCGGGTTGACACCCCGGCGGCGCTCGCCGGCGCCCGGCCTGTGGTGCGGGCGTCGGGCGTGGTATGAAATCAACCGCGCTGGCGGCGACGGGCGACGAGCACACCGGCCAGGCCAAGACCGACCAGGGCCAGCGAAGCCGGCTCGGGTACGTCGGCGGCGGCGCGATATTGCATGTCGTCCAGGATGTACGCCATGTTACTACCGGCGCCGGAGGTGTCGATACGCACGGTGTCGAACACGGTGTTTTCGAAGCCGTAATACGTGCCGCTGTAGCCGGTTGCGGCAGTGAACGTCTCGACCAGCGTGCTGCCCAGATAGGCAGAGAACATCGACGTGCCCGGGTTGGTCACGAAGGCAAACGCGACGTCCGACACAGGTGCGTTGAACGTGAAAGAAGTCGAGGCGGTGCAGCAAGGGTAGAAATTGGCGATCACACTTCCATTCATGTTCGCGAAGGAGCCGGCGTAGTCATTGCTGATATAGTCGCCGGGCCCGAACGTGATGTTGCCGAACTGGCCGGCGGCTGCCGTGTTGGCACCGGCATTCACATTGAAGTTTTCGTGAGTCACAGTACCGCTCAGTCCGGTACTGTTAAGCAGCGGCGTCGCTTGGGCGGACGCCGCCAGCAGGAGGGCGGCGCCGACGAACAGGGTGTGAAGGGTCTTGTTCATTTTTTTCCTTTCGTAAACTAGGTTTGGTATTTACGATGTAGCAAAAATTGATCCAAGGAAAAAAATGTTGATATTCAGCACGTTACGAAACGCACGGTTGGGCGGAGCGAAAAGATGTAAAAAATTCCGACAGCAAAGTATTGCCCGCAGGCATGGCGCTTGATCATCGAATCCGGCGCCACAAATGCTAACGGCCCATCTGCCGAAACAGATGGGCCGTTCTGCATGCGCCGGCGGCAAGGCCGCCGTGGCGCTGAAACTATTACTGCAGCTTGATTTCGACGTCGACGCCAGCCGGCAGGTCCAGCTTCATCAGCGCGTCAACGGTCTTGTCCGTCGGGTCCACGATGTCCATCAGACGCTGGTGCGTACGGATTTCGAACTGGTCGCGCGAGGTCTTGTTGACGTGCGGGGAACGCAGCACGTCGAAACGCTGGATGCGGGTCGGCAGCGGAACCGGGCCCTTGACGACTGCACCGGTGCGCTTGGCGGTGTCGACGATTTCCAGGGCGGACTGGTCGATCAGCTTGTAGTCGAACGCTTTCAGGCGGATACGGATTTTCTGATTCGGAGCGGACATGCTATTTCCTTAAAAAAGAACGAACCGGCACGGGGCCGGCAATCATGTATTAGGTACTGCGTGTACTGCGGAGGGGACGGCAGTATAACACCGTTTCACCTCGAACTGCACAGACAGAAGGGACAGAACTTGCGCTCTGCCCCTTCTGTCTCATTGCGACTACTTGATCAGGCGATTAGGCCAGGATCTTGGCAACCACGGCGCAGAGGGGAATTCGCGGGACATGTCCCGCGCCCGCGTAGCGGCCTGCCCTTGCAAGGGCAGGCTCCTCAGCGTATTAGGCCAGGATCTTGGCAACCACGCCGGCGCCGACGGTACGGCCGCCTTCGCGGATTGCGAAGCGCAGACCTTCTTCCATCGCGATCGGCGCGATCAGCTTGACGGTGATCGACACGTTGTCGCCCGGCATGACCATTTCCTTGTCGGCCGGCAGCACGATCGAACCGGTCACGTCAGTCGTACGGAAGTAGAACTGCGGACGGTAGTTGTTGAAGAACGGGGTGTGACGGCCGCCCTCGTCCTTCGACAGGACGTACACTTCGCCCGTGAAGTCGGTGTGCGGCTTGATCGAACCCGGCTTGGCCAGAACCTGACCACGCTGGACGTCTTCACGCTTGGTACCGCGCAGCAGCAGGCCGACGTTGTCGCCAGCTTGACCCTGGTCCAGCAGCTTGCGGAACATTTCCACGCCGGTGCAGGTCGTCTTGACGGTATCGGTGATGCCGACGATTTCGATCTCTTCGCCGACCTTGATGATGCCGCGCTCGACACGACCGGTCACCACGGTACCGCGGCCCGAGATCGAGAACACGTCTTCCACCGGCATCAGGAAGGCGCCGTCAACGGCACGTTCCGGCGTCGGGATGTAGGTGTCCAGCGCTTCGGCCAGGCGCATGATGCACTCTTCGCCCATTTCGCCCGGCTGGCCTTCCAGCGCCA
This sequence comes from Massilia putida, assembly GCF_001941825.1. Lineage (NCBI taxonomy): Bacteria > Pseudomonadati > Pseudomonadota > Betaproteobacteria > Burkholderiales > Oxalobacteraceae > Massilia > Massilia putida. The sequence goes on along the minus strand of NZ_CP019038.1, from coordinate 4,419,408 downwards.
TACGCGCCGAACCCTTGATGATCGGCAGGTCGTCGCCCGGGAACTCGTACTTCGACAGCAGTTCGCGCACTTCCATTTCGACCAGTTCCAGCAGTTCCGCGTCGTCGACCAGGTCGCACTTGTTCAGGAACACGATGATGTACGGAACACCCACCTGGCGCGCCAGCAGGATGTGTTCGCGGGTCTGCGGCATCGGACCGTCAGCGGCCGAGCACACCAGGATCGCGCCGTCCATCTGGGCAGCACCGGTGATCATGTTCTTGATGTAGTCGGCGTGGCCCGGGCAGTCGACGTGAGCGTAGTGACGGTTGGCCGTCTCGTACTCGACGTGCGCGGTGTTGATCGTGATGCCGCGTGCTTTTTCTTCCGGAGCCGCGTCGATCTGGTCGTACGCCTTGGCTTCGCCGCCGAATTTCTTCGACAGAACGGTTGCGATTGCAGCCGTCAGGGTGGTTTTGCCGTGGTCAACGTGACCAATGGTGCCGACGTTCACGTGCGGCTTGGTCCGTTCGAATTTTTCCTTTGCCATTTTGATCTTCCTTTAAAAGAACAATTATTTTATTTATTGTGGGACGGAGCAGGGTTTACGCCTTCTGCGCCGTCCTCAACTAACTCATGTTCAGGCCGGGCGGGATACCACCCGGCCTGTTGGTGTGTATTACTTGGCTTTTGCCGTCACGATGGCGTCCATCACATGCTTCGGTGCTTCAGCATAGTGCTTGAATTCCATCGTGTAGGTCGCACGACCCTGCGTTGCCGAACGCAGCACGGTCGAGTAACCGAACATTTCCGACAGCGGGACTTCGGCCTTGATGATCTTGCCGCCGCCGCCCGGGATCTCGTCCATGCCCTGCACCATGCCGCGGCGGGACGACAGGTCGCCCATCACGGTACCGGCGTAGTCTTCCGGCGTTTCCACTTCCACGGCCATCATCGGCTCGAGGATGACCGGGTTGGCTTTACGGCAGCCGTCCTTGAATGCCATCGAACCGGCCATGCGGAACGCGTTTTCGTTCGAGTCCACGTCGTGGTACGAACCGAAGACCAGCGTGACCTTCACGTCCACGACCGGGTAGCCGGCCAGCACGCCGGTCGACAGCGTCTCGCGCACACCCTTTTCGACTGCCGGGATGTATTCGCGCGGAACCACGCCGCCCTTGATGGCGTCGACGAATTCGAAGCCTTTGCCCGGCTCCTGCGGCTCGATGTTCAGCACGGCGTGACCGTACTGACCGCGACCGCCCGACTGCTTGACGAACTTGCCTTCGACGTCGGTGACGGCCTTGCGGATCGTTTCGCGGTAGGCAACCTGCGGCTTGCCGACGGTCGCTTCCACGCCGAATTCACGCTTCATGCGGTCGACGATGATCTCCAGGTGCAGCTCGCCCATACCACCGATGATGGTCTGGCCCGATTCTTCGTCGGTACGCACGCGGAACGACGGGTCTTCCTGAGCCAGACGGTTCAGTGCCAGACCCATTTTTTCCTGGTCGGCCTTGGTCTTCGGCTCGACGGCCTGCTGGATCACCGGCTCCGGGAACACCATCTTTTCCAGGATGATCGGTGCCGACGGGTCGCACAGCGTTTCACCGGTGGTCGCTTCTTTCAGGCCCACGGCTGCGGCGATGTCGCCTGCACGGACTTCCTTGATCTCTTCGCGCTGGTTCGCGTGCATCTGCAGAATACGGCCGACGCGTTCCTTCTTGCCCTTGATCGGGTTGTAGACGGTGTCGCCCGAGTTGATGACGCCCGAATACACGCGGAAGAAGATCAGCTGGCCGACGAACGGGTCGGTCATGATCTTGAATGCCAGCGCAGCGAATTTCTCGCTGTCGTCGGCCTTGCGGGTGACCGGCTGGTCTTCTTCGTCGGTACCTGCGACCGGCGGAATGTCGACCGGCGACGGCAGGTATTCGATGACCGCGTCCAGCATGGCCTGCACGCCCTTGTTCTTGAACGCGGTGCCGCACATCATCGGGACGATTTCGCCGGCGATGGTACGTGCGCGCAGTGCCTTCTTGATCTCTTCTTCGGACAGTTCGCCCTCTTCGAGATACTTGTTCATCAGGTCTTCGCTCGCTTCAGCAGCGGTCTCGACCAGCTTTTCACGCCATTCGTTGGCCTGATCGAGCAGCTCGGCCGGCACGTCGCGGTAGTCGAACTTCATGCCCTGCGACGCGTCGTCCCAGTAGATCGCCTTCATCTTGACCAGGTCGACCACGCCTTTGAAGTTGTCTTCGGCGCCGATCGGGATCTGCAGCGGGATCGGGTTGGCCTTCAGGCGGGCACGCATCTGCTCGTACACCTTGAAGAAGTTCGCACCGGTACGGTCCATCTTGTTGACGAATGCCAGACGCGGGACTTTGTACTTGTTAGCCTGACGCCACACGGTTTCCGACTGCGGCTGCACGCCACCCACGGCGCAGTAGACCATGCAGGCGCCGTCCAGGACGCGCATCGAACGCTCCACCTCGATGGTGAAGTCGACGTGGCCCGGGGTGTCGATGATGTTGAAGCGGTGCGGCTCGAAGTTGTTGGCCATACCCTTCCAGAAGCAGGTCGTCGCTGCCGAGGTAATGGTGATGCCGCGCTCTTGCTCTTGCTCCATCCAGTCCATGGTAGCTGCACCGTCGTGCACTTCACCGATCTTGTGGTTCACGCCGGTGTAGAACAGGATGCGCTCGGTGGTGGTGGTCTTACCGGCGTCGATGTGAGCGGAGATACCGATGTTACGGTAGCGCTCAATAGGGGTAGTGCGTGCCATAAATTTTCCTAACTTTTGAATGGACAAAACCGAGCAGCATTCTGGTGATCAAAATGAGCTCGGCCTGAACAACGGATACTGCATGGCCGCACCACCCCGGAGGCGTTCTGCCCCCAAGGAGATTGGCCACTTGCTTAGAAGCGGAAGTGCGAGAACGCCTTGTTCGCTTCAGCCATACGGTGCACCTCGTCACGACGCTTCATCGCGCCGCCGCGGCCTTCGGCTGCTTCCATCAGCTCGCCACCCAGGCGCTGCTGCATGGATTTCTCGCTACGCTTGTTTGCGGCTTCGCGCAACCAACGCATAGACAGAGCCATACGGCGGACCGGACGCACTTCAACCGGCACCTGGTAGTTGGCGCCACCGACGCGGCGGGATTTCACCTCGACCATCGGCTTGCAGTTGTTGATGGCGGTTGCGAACACTTCCAGCGGGTCCTTGCCCGATTTGGACTGGATGTAGTCGAATGCACCGTAGATGATCTGTTCGGCGACCGACTTCTTACCGGACAGCATCAGAACGTTGACGAACTTGGCGACATCGGTGTTGCCGAATTTCGGATCCGGCAGAATCTCGCGCTTAGGTACTTCACGACGACGTGGCATTTCAATTCCTTTTTGTCTTCAGTTGAGTGCTTGCGCACTCGCGAAAGGCCATCATGACCCTTCACTTACTCGGCCTTCCGGCCGCCTCAACTAACTCAATATTAATTTACCCAGATTGCAAGAAGATTACTTCTTGGCAGCCTTGGCACGCTTGGCACCGTACTTCGAACGGGCCTGCTTACGGTCTTTCACGCCCTGGGTATCCAGTGCACCGCGGACCATGTGGTAACGCACACCCGGCAAGTCTTTCACACGACCGCCGCGAATCAGCACGACCGAGTGTTCCTGCAGGTTGTGGCCTTCACCGCCGATGTACGAAATGACTTCGAAACCGTTGGTCAGGCGAACCTTGGCGACCTTACGCAGTGCCGAGTTCGGCTTCTTCGGGGTCGTCGTGTAGACACGGGTGCAAACACCGCGCTTTTGCGGGCAGTTTTCCAGTGCCGGCGACTTGCTCTTCACAACCGCGGCTTCACGCGGCTTGCGAATCAGTTGATTGATGGTTGGCATCGTTCAAAAATCCAACAAAATGACTACTAGTTGATGACCCGGGGCTCTTGCTTCCCGGGGGCTGAAACCTTGTCCCGACAGGGTCCGTACAGGCGACGACAGCCACTCACCAGCGGGAGCGGCTGTTATGCGTAAACCATGCGCAGAATAATTCGAGAACTCGCGAGTATAGACCTGAAGCGGAGCCGGGTCAACAAACTTGCTGACTGGGCACTGCGACAGCGGCGGAAGAATGTGTAATGGCCGTGTGATTGTCGTGATAACGACACAACCAGTGTACGCCTGATTTCATCCGTTGTGCAGAGGGAATAGCGTTACCTGTGGCAAAAAAAATCGGATAATAGCCGACTTCGTCCCCCTCCCTGCCGCACACGCACGCTTCGATGTCATTTCTGCTACGCCCGCGCAACCTGTACGTCGCGCTCACTTATCTGCTGCTGTCCTGCGTACCGTACGTGGCGCCGCTGTTCGGCCAGCCGCTCGTGCACCCCGGCCAGGTGGCCGGCATCGAACTGCTGGCCTGGCTGGGCGTGTGGGCCGTGTGCAAGCGCCCCGCTTATTTTCACTGGCTGCTGCTGCCCGCCTTCCTGGCACTGCCCGTCGAACTCTACCTGTTTGTGTTCTACGGCCAGGGCATTTCCACGCACCACCTCGGCATCATCGCGGAGACGAGCCCGGCCGAAGCGATGGAATTCCTCGGCAACAAGATCTGGCTGCTGATCGGCGTCTTCATCGGCGTGCTCGCGTGGTTCGTCACGAGCTGGATCGCGGGCTGGCGCACGCGCGACCTCGACTGGGCAGACATTTCCCGCCCCGTCGTGCTGTGCGTGCTGGCGCTGGTGGCCGCCGTGTTCGCTTACGGCCTGAAATACGGCATCGCCCCGCCGCCGCTGGCAGGCGCCGCGCCGGCGGCGGCGGCCGTCCGGCTCGTGAAGGCGTCCGCCCCCGACAGCGTCGACTCCGCCAGCGAAGAGACCGTGCCGCCGCGTGCGTCCAGCGTCCCCCGTCCGGCATCGCTGCCGCCGCTGGCACACTGGATGCGGCTGCCGTTCGACCTCGACATGTTCGCCCATTCCTGGCCGTTCGGCCTGGCCGCGCGCGGCGTCGACTTTTACAAGGAGCGGGTCTACCTGGCCGACCTCAACCGCAGAAGCGCCCATTTCCGCTTCCACGCCCACCTGGCCGAGCCGAACGACGAGGCGCAGATCGTCGTCATGGTGATCGGCGAATCGTCGCGCTACGACCGCTGGAGTCTCAACGGCTATGACCGTGAGACGAACCCGCTGCTGTCGCAGGAAGCGAACGTCGTCCCGCTGCGCGACGTGATCACGTCCGTGTCCGCCACGCGGCTGTCGGTGCCCGTGATCATCTCGCGCAAGCCGGCCACGCAAAGCCTCAAGGATGGGTTCTCGGAAAAATCGTTCCTGACCGCGTTCAAGGAGGCGGGCTATAAAACGTTCTGGCTGTCGAACCAGATCTCGTTCGGCAAGTTCGACACGCCGGTCTCCGTGTTCGCGAAGGAGGCCGATGTCGTCGACTTCCTGAACCTGGGCGGCTTCACGGACAATTCGAATTACGACGAAGTGCTGTTCGGCCCGCTGAAACACGCCGTGACCGATCCGGCGCCGAAGAAACTGATCGTGCTGCACACGCTGGGCAGCCACTGGAACTACAGCCACCGCTACCCGAAACAGTTCGACAAATGGCTGCCCTCGCTGTACGGCGTCGACAAGCCCGTCTACACGGACATCAAGATCAAGGATAAGCTGAACAACAGCTACGACAGCTCGATCCTGTACACGGACTGGTTCCTCGACCACGTCGTCAAGACGCTGAAGGACGCCGACAAGCCGGCCGCCATGCTGTACGTGGCCGACCACGGCCAGACGCTGTACGACAACAGCTGCCGCCTCGCCTTCCACGGCCACAACACGCAATACGAATTCCACGTCCCCGCGTTCGCCTGGTATTCGGATTCGTACGCGGAACGCTTCCCGGACAAGATCGCGCAGCTGCGCCGCCACCGCAAGGCCAAGCTGGCGACGGAAAACATGTTTCATACGCTCCTCGACCTGGGCGACGTCCGCTACCCGGACGAGCACCTGGACTGGAGCTTCGTGAACGCCGCCTTCAAGCAGCACAAGCGCTACGTCGACAGCTATGGCTGGACCGACTACGACAACGCCACCATCAAGGGCGACTGCCACGAAGTCATCGCCAAAGGCAAGCCCCTGCCGCGCGACTAATTGCGCCATCTCAAACCGGGGTCAGAGCCCGATTTTGGACAATTTCCAAAAATCGGGCTCTGACCCCAGTTGTTGGCGCTGGCTGGCCAGCCAGCCGGCAACCTTTTCGGCCTTGCGCTGCACGGCGGCGTCGAAGCCGTGCTCGGCCAGCAGCGCGACGCCGTTCGTGCGGCCCAATACGCCGCGCTCCATCATCAGGCCGTCGGGGCCGGGCACGATGCGCCACGGCGCCAGCGCGTGCGCCAGCAGCGAACCCAGCACGAGATTGTGCGACGACACGACCACCAGCGCATGCCGCGCCAACTCGTCGATGACGGCCGTCGCGGCCGATACGGATTCCTCGTGGTTCGTGCCGCGGAAGATTTCGTCCACCAGACAGATGACGGGCCGTTCCCCGCGCGCCCGCGCCAGCAGCGACCGCGCGCGCGCCAGTTCCGCGATGTATAAGCTCTGGCCACCGAGCAGCGAATCCTCGTTCTGCATGCTGGCCACGACCGGCAGCGCCGGCAGGCTCGCGCTGCGCGCGTAGGCGAAGCCGAACGCCCGCGCGACCACGAGATTCAGGCCCAGCATGCGCAAGAAAGTGCTTTTACCCACGCCGTTCTGGCCCGACAAAAATGCGCCCTTGCCGTCCAGCGTTACGGACAGTCCGCGCGCTTCGTCGAGCAGCGGATGCACGCCGCCCTCGACCGCCACCGTGCGCGCATCGCTACGCGTCGCCCAGCACCAGACCTGCCGCCCGCGCAGGTGACGGGCCAGCGCCACGTCGGCTTCCAGTTCCGCGCACAGCCAGAAGCATGCGCGCAAAAAGTCGCGCTGGCCGAACACGACATCGAGCGTGCGATAGTAATGGCGCACGTCGGCGGCCGCGAACCAGTCCGCGTACTCGCGCGCGCCGGGCACGCCGGAGGCGGCCAGCAACGAGCGGTCCAGCAACCGGGAGAGGCGCCCCGCCGGCGCGGCGCGGCCCGCGAACGCGCGCGCCAGCGCGAGACCGCTGCCGTCCAGCAGAGAGCAGGCCCGCAGCAGCATCTGCAGCGCGCGCAAGGTGCGGCTCCAGCGGCCGATGCGGTCCTGGTAGCGCATGTGCACCATCACGAGGAAGTACATCGCGACGCCGACGCCGACCCAGCCCCACGGCGATACGAGCAGCGCGGCTGCGATCGACGCCACCAGCAGCACGGGCAGCCAGAGCAGCCTGCCGACCCAGCCAGGGCGTACCGGCTGCGTGTCCGCGAACAGCAAGGTGGCCACGTCGATGTCGGCATGGCGCAGGCACGCCAGCGTGCGGCGCAGGGCGTCCAGTTGCGCGGGATCGTCCACCAGGGCCTGCACACGCGCGCGCCGCGCCGCCACCGCGTCGTCGCTCACGCCGCCGCGCAAGTCGCGCTCCAGCACCTGGCGGCCGAAGATGCTGGTGCCGGGCGCCAGCATGGCCGCCGTGTAGCGGTGCAGCAGCAGGTCGCGCCACGTGGCGTCGTCCAGCACATCGTCGGCGTCGGGCGGCACGGCCGCGCGCAAGGCGGTCACCTCGTCCGGCGTGAACGGGTGGTCGTCGGGGTCGGGGTCGGGAAGCGTCAATAGACGGGAAAAGAAAGATGTCATGCAGACTTTCCACGGCGGCACCGTATGATTATTGGCAAGAAACTATGGCCACTTTCCAGAATATCAAGACCGTCCGCACTGTCCGGCCGGGCCGCGCGCGGACATCTGCGGACGCGGCCGTGTCCGCGCTCGATCCCAATGAAATCAACGGTTTATCCTCTGGCATGGATCGTGCAAATACAAACCCTGTCCACAACCCGTGTCCACATCATGATCCGCGATACATCCGAACAAGACGCCGTCATCGCTCCGCCGGCAGGTTACAGGCTCAAGCGCCGCGTGCTGTGGGTCGGCAGCGCCGTCATCGTGGCCGCGCTGTGCGCCGGCCTGGTGTCGACCTGGCGCGGCAGCGAGGCGTCCGTCAGCGCGGCGCGCCTGCGCATCGCCGAGGTCACGCGCGGCACCCTCGTGCGCGACGCCTCCGTCAACGGCCGCGTCGTCGCCGCCGTCAGCCCGACCTTGTATGCCAAGGCGCCGTCCACCGTCAACCTGAAGGTCGCCGCCGGCGACACCGTCAAGAAGGGGCAGGTGCTGGCCGTGCTGGAATCGCCCGACCTGACGGACGTCCTGAAACGCGAGACGTCGGCCTACGAAGGCTTGAAGGCCGAGGTGGCGCGCCAGCAGATCCTGTCGCGCAAGCAGAAGCTGCTGGCCCAGAAGGAGGCCGACACCGCCGAGATCGACCGCCTGTCCGCCCAGCGCACGCTGGAGCGCTACGACAGCGTGGGCCAGCTGGGCGTCATCGCCAAGATCGATTACCAGAAAGCGAAGGACGCGCTGCAGTCGGCCCAGATCCGCGCGAAGCACGCCAGCGAGGCGTCCGTGCTGGAGGGCGAGGACGTCGCGCTCGCGCTCAAGACGAAGGTCAATGAACTGGAACGCGCGCGCCTGTCGATGGAAGAAGCGCAGCGCCGCGTCGACGAACTGACGGTGCGCGCGCCCGTCGACGGTTTCATCGGGACCCTGAACGTGCAGGACCGCATGGTCGTCGCGGCCAATGCGCCGCTGATGACGCTCGTCGACCTGTCGAAACTCGAGGTCGAGGTCGAGGTGCCCGAGACGTATGCGGCCGACCTGGGTCTGGGCATGAACGCCGAGGTTACCCTGCCCTCGGGCACCGCGACGGGCAAGCTGTCGGCGCTGTCGCCGGAAGTCGTCAAGAGCATGGTGCTGGCGCGCGTGCGCTTCGACGGCGAACAGCCCAAGGGCCTGCGCCAGAGCCAGCGCGTGACGGCGCGCCTGCTCATCGAAGAAAAGCCGAACGTCTTGACACTGCCGCGCGGCCCGTTCGTCGAAAGCGAGGGCGGACGCTATGCCTATGTCGTACGCGACGGGATCGCCACGCGCACGCCGATCCGCATGGGCGCCACGAGCATCTCGGCCGTCGAGATCCTCTCGGGCCTCAAGCAGGGCGACAAGGTCGTCGTTGCCGGCACCGACGCCTTCAACAACGCACAGCGTATCTCGATCAATCAATAACGAACCCAAAGGACAAGCCATGCTGCGCATGACCAATCTCTCCAAGGTGTACCGCACCCACATGATCGAGACGCACGCGCTGCGCGGCTTCGAGATCGAAGTCAGGGAAGGCGAATTCGTCACCGTGACCGGCCCGTCCGGCTCGGGCAAGACGAGCTTCCTGAACATCGCCGGCCTGCTCGAGGAATTCACGTCGGGCGAGTACATCCTCGACGGCGTCAACGTGAAGGGCCTGGACGACAACGCCCGCTCGCGCCTGCGCAACGAAAAGCTGGGCTTCATCTTCCAGGGCTTTAACTTGATCCCCGACCTGAACCTCTACGACAACGTCGACGTCCCGCTGCGCTACCGCGGCTTCAATGCGAGCGAGCGCAAGAAACGCATCGAGGACGCGCTGTCCAAGGTCGGCCTGGCCTCGCGCATGAAGCATTATCCGGCCGAGCTGTCCGGCGGCCAGCAGCAGCGCGTGGCCATCGCGCGCGCGCTGGCCGGTTCGCCCAAGCTGCTGCTGGCGGACGAACCGACCGGCAACCTCGATACGCAGATGGCGCGCGGCGTGATGGAGCTGCTGGAAGAGATCAACGCGGCCGGCACGACGATCCTGATGGTCACGCACGACCCGGAGCTGGCCGTGCGCACGACGCGCAACGTGCACATCATCGACGGCCAGGTGTCGGACCTCGTGCGCCGCGGGCCCACGCTCGTCGACACCAAGGCCGCCACGGTCAACGCATAAGGAGCGCGCCATGTTCGGCTATTACTTCAAGCTCGGGGTACGCAGCCTGCGCCGCAACCCCTTTCTTACGGCACTGATGATCCTCACCCTGGCCGTGGGCGTGGCCGCCAGCGTGTCGACGCTGACGATCCTGCACATGATGTCGAGCGACCCGATCCCGCAAAAGAGCAGCCGCCTGTTCGTGCCCCTGCTCGATCCGGGCAATCCGGAGGACTACGCGCCGGGCGACGAACCGATCGACATCCAGATCACGTACAAGGATGCGCAGAACATGCTGAAAAGCGGCCAGGGCGTGCGCCGCACGGCGCTGTACGGCCTGCAGGCGCCCGTGCAGCCGCCGCGCAAGGACATCCCGCCGTTCAACATGACGGGCCTCGCGCCCACGCGCGACTTCTTCGCCATGCTCGACATCCCGTTCATCCGCGGCCAGGCCTGGACCGAACAGGACGATGCGCGCGGCGCCGACGTCGTCGTGCTGTCGCGCGCCATCGCCGAAAAACTGTACGGGAACGTCGATCCGGTCGGCCAGCATCTGACATTGCTGGGCGCCCCATTCACCGTGGTCGGCGTGACCGACACCTGGATGGCGCTGCCGCGCTTTTACCGCCTGGCCGGCGGGGTGCGCTACGGCGAGGGCGAGGAATTCTTCATCCCGTTCGCCAGCGCCATCCGCCACGAGGTCACGCACAACGGCAATATGAGCTGCTCGGGCAATTCCGGCGCCGGCTTCGCGGCCCGCCTCGCGTCCGAATGCACGTGGATCACGGCATGGTTCGAGACGGCGGCAGCAAGCGACCGCGCCGATCTGCAGACGTGGCTCGACAACTACGCCGCCGACCAGCGCAAACTGGGGCGCCTGAAACGCAACGCGCCGAACCGCCTGTTCAACGTGCCGGAATGGCTGGAGTACACGAAGGTCGTCGGCAAGGACAGCAAGCTGCAGACCTGGCTCGCGTTCGGCTTCCTCGTGCTGTGCCTCGTGAACACCGTCGGCCTGCTGCTGGCGAAGTTCTCCGTGCGCGCGTCCGAGATCGGCGTGCGCCGCGCGCTGGGCGCCTCGCGCGCCGAGATCTTCCGCCAGTTCCTCATCGAGACGGCCGTCGTGGGCCTCGTCGGCGGCGTGCTCGGGCTCGTGCTCGCATTCGGCGCGCTGGCCCTCATCGCTATGCAGGGCAAGCAGACTGCCGCCGTGGCGCACATGGATTGGCAGATGCTGATCCTCACGTTCCTGATGTCGGTCGGCGCCGCCATCCTTGCCGGCCTGCTGCCGACCTGGCGCGCCTGCCTTGTCACGCCGGCCATCCAGTTGAAGTCGCAATGAGATCGCAATAAGGAGAAGCCATGGAAATCCGTCCCATCCTGTCGGCGCTGCTGCGCAACAAGACCGGCCCGATCCTCGTCGCGCTGCAGGTCGCCCTGAGCCTGGCGATCCTGGCCAACGCCGCCCACATCGTCAACGAACGGCGCGCCGTCGCCGCGCGGCCGTCCGGCCTGGCCGACGAACACTCGACGTTCTACATCACGGTGCGCACCCTGTCGAACGACACGCCCGAGCAGCAGCTGGCCAACATCAAGCGCCAGACCGCGCTGCTGCGTGCCGTCGGCGGCGTGGCTTCCGTCGCGCACACGACCCAGATGCCGATGGGCCGCAGCGGCAGCAACACGAGCGTGGCCGTCGACCGCCGCCAGGCCCGCGCCACCGCCATCGCGTCGGTCTATTATTCGGGCGATTCGCTGATCAAGACCTATGGTCTGAAACTGGTCGAAGGCCGCGACTTCCTGCCCGCGGAACTCCTCGACTACAACGAGAGCACGAGTACCGAGCAGCCGCCGCAGGTCATCGTCACGAAGGCGCTGGCCGAGAAGATGTGGCCGGGCCAGTCCGCGGTCGGCAAGACGATGTTCTTCGGCACCGGCAACGATGCCCAGCCGGCCCTGGTGGTCGGCGTCGTCGAGACGCTGATGAGTACCCAGGCCGAAGTCGGCGAATCGGCCATGTATTCCGTCATCGTCCCGGCGCGCCTGTACGGCGGCGGCCCGGTCGAGCTGTATGTGATCCGCACGGAGCCGGGCCAGCGCGACCGCGTGATGAAGGAAGTCGAGGAAGCCCTGCGCAAATCGTCGGCCACGCCGATGATCACGAAAATGAAGACGTCCGACGACGACCGCAAGGACCGCTACCGCGCCGACGTCGCGCTGCAGTGGATGCTGATCACGGTGAGCGTGCTGCTCCTGCTGATCACGGCCAGCGGCATCGTCGGCATGGCCAGCCTGTGGGTCACGCAGCGCCGCAAGCAGATCGGCGTGCGCCGCGCGCTCGGCGCGAAGAAGACCGACATCCTGCGCTACTTCATCACGGAGAACTTCATGATCACGAGCGCCGGCGTGTTCGGCGGCGTGGCACTGGGTCTCGCCCTGAACCAGCTCCTCGTCAGCAAACTGGAGATGGCACGCCTGCCGGCCGGCTATCTCGTGTTCGGCGCCCTCGGCTTCTGGCTGCTGGGCGTGCTGGCGGCGTACGGTCCGGCATGGCGCGCGGCCAGCATCTCGCCGGCCACCGCGACCCGCAGCGTCTGATCCGGCAGTGATATGCTAGCGGGCATGCCTACCGTATTGATCATCGATGACAACGCCGCCGTCGGCATCGCGCTCGACGTCCTGTTCTCGCTGCACGACATCGCCGCGCTGCGTGCCGCCTCGCCCGAGGAAGGCCTCGCCCTCCTCGCGCGCGAGCCGGTCGACCTGGTCATCCAGGACATGAACTTCACGGCCGACACCACGTCGGGCGAAGAAGGCGTGGCGCTGTTCCGCGCGATCCGGAAAGAATATCCGGACCTGCCCGTGATCCTGCTGACGGCATGGACGCACCTGGACGCGGCCGTCGATCTCATTAAAGCCGGCGCCGCCGACTATCTCTCCAAGCCGTGGAACGACGACCGCCTGCTGGCGACCGTGACGAACCTGATCGAGCTGGGACAGGCCAACCGCGCGCTGGGCCAGCGCCTGCAGCGCGAACGCCGTGCGCGGCGCGAGCTGGAACAGAATTTCGACTTGCGCGGCCTCGTATGGGCCGACCCGGTCACGGAGCGCGTGCTGAGCCTCGCCTGCCAGGTGGCGCGCGCCGACGTGCCGATCCTGATCACCGGCCCGAACGGCACCGGCAAGGAGCGCATCGCCGAAATCATCCAGGCCAATTCGATGGTCCGCGAGGGCCCGTTCGTCGTGCTGAACTGCGGCGCCCTGCCCTCGGAACTGATCGAGGCCGAGCTGTTCGGCGCCGACGCGGGCGCGTACACGGGCGCCTCTAAAGCGCGCGAAGGCAAGTTCGAAGCGGCCGACGGCGGCACCTTGTTCCTCGACGAGATCGGCAACCTGCCGCTGGCCGGCCAGATGAAACTCTTGCGCGTGCTGGAGACCGGCCGCTTCGAGCGCCTGGGCTCCAACCGCGAGCGCCAGGTGAAGGTGCGCGTGATCAGCGCGACGAACGCCGATCTCTCCGCGATGATCCGCGCCGGCACCTTCCGCGAAGACTTGTACTACCGCCTGAACGTCATCGAACTGAAACTGCCGGCGCTGGCCGCGCGTCCCGGCGACATCCTGCCGCTGGCGCACGGCTTTCTCCCGCGCGGCAAGACTTTGCACCCGGGCGCGGAAGCGGCCCTGCTCGCGCATCACTGGCCCGGCAATGTGCGCGAACTGAAAAACGTGATGGCGCGCGCGAACCTGCTGGCCCAGGGCGACGTGATCAAGGCGCCCGACCTCGGCCTCCCGCTGCCCGCCGGCGGCGCGCCGGATGCGGAACCGGACCGCGAGGCCATCACCCAGGCGCTGGCGCGCGCGGGCGGCGTGATCGCCCAGGCGGCCGCCGAACTCGGGCTGTCGCGCCAGGCCCTCTATCGCCGCATGGAGCGGTTGGGTATCGCACGCGCCGCATGAAGGACCGCCGCAAGACCTGCTGCGCGTTGCACTGCCGTCGCGGACGGCGCGTTCTGCGATGCGCGCTGTACTAGCCGTACGGCTGCGCGTCGCGGGCGACAGTGCGGCCGCTCGCGACGGTTTTTCGAGGTTCATTTGAAAGACAGAAAAGACCACAAGAGATTCCGGCTGTCCCTCGTCACGCGCTGGTCGGCCCTCGTCGGCACCTTGCTCGCGGTCGGGATCCTGATCGCGCTGGCGCTCGACCACCTGCTGCCGGGCCAGCCGCTGGCCGTGCTGGGCATTTGCCTGCTGTGCGTCGTACCCATCTCGATCATCACCCTGCGCTCGCAGGTCCAGCCCATCCTGTCGCTGTTCCGCGCCCTCGAAGGTACGGTCGCCAGTTACCGCGACGGCGATTTTTCGTTCAGCCTGCACTGGCCGCAGAACGACGAACTGTCGGACCTCATCGCCGCCCACAACGCGCTCGGCGAAGTCCTGCGCGAGCAGCGCCTGGACCTCGTGCAACGCGAACTGCTGCTCGACACGATGGTGCAGAACACGCCGGTCGCCATGCTGCTCGTGACGGAAGCGCATGGCGCGCTTGAGCGCAATGCGCGCGTGATCGTCTACGCCAACGTGGCGGCGCGCCAGCTGCTGTTCGAGGGCCACAAGCTGGAAGGCCATGCGCTGCATGACGTGCTGGCGCAGACGCCGGCGCTCGTCGAAGCGCTGGCGCGCGGCGGTGACGGCCTGTTCACGGCCGGCGACGGCGACGAGGAAGAGGTCTACCACCTGGCACGCCGCAACTTCAGCCTGAACGGCCGGCGCCACGAATTGCTGCTGCTGCGCCAGCTGACGGCCGAACTGCGGCGCCAGGAAGTGCAGACCTGGAAAAAAGTCATCCGCGTCATCAGCCACGAGTTGAACAATTCGCTGGCGCCGCTCGCCTCGCTCGCCCACTCCGGCACGGAACTCGTGCGGCGCGGCCAGACGGAGCGCCTGCCGCAGATCCTGCAGACCATCGGCGAGCGCACGCGCCACCTGGAGAGCTTCATCCTCGGCTACGCCCGCTTCGCCAAGCTGCCCGCGCCGCGCCTGGAAGCCGTCCCCTGGGCCGACGTCGTCGCCGGGCTGGCGGACCAGGTCGCGTTCCGCCTCGGGGGCGAACTGCCCGAATCGCCGGCCCACATCGACCGCGCGCAGCTGGAACAGGCCCTGCTCAACCTCCTGAAAAACGCCCACGAATCCGGCTCGCGCCCGGAAGACGTCGAGCTGCAGATACGCCGCGTGCAGGACGTCGTCCGCATCGACGTGCTCGACCGCGGCACCGGCATGAACGACGCCGTGCTGACGAACGCCCTCGTCCCGTTCTACTCGACGAAACGCAGCGGCACGGGCCTGGGCCTGGCGCTGGCACGCGAAATCGCCGAGGCGCACGGCGGCCGCATCACCCTCGGCAACCGCGAAGGCGGCGGCTTGGCCGTCACGCTGATCCTGCCGGCATAAATTCGGGTCAGAGCGCTTTTTCGGCACCATCCGACCGGTTGGGCGCCGTTCCAAGTATTTATTTGCCTGATGGGCGACGTTGACCGCAACGCGTAATGACAATGTGCTCTGGCCCCGAATTTTGGGGTGAAGCGCACGATCGTGCGATACTCTGGGTTTCGTCGACTTTGGAGCATTCGAAGGATGATGCGACTTCCCCTGTTTTGCATGACCGCGCTGGCGCTGCTGGCCGGCTGCGTCCAGTCTCCGGCCACCCGCACGGCCGCCGCGCCAGCACAGGCGCAGCAACCGCCGCAGCAGCAGCCGGGCGAAGACTGCGCGCCTCCCGTCTATCCGCCGGAAGCCGTGCAGGCGCGCATGAGCGGCGTGTCGATGATGGCCTTCCTCGTCGGCAGCGACGGCACCGTGCGCGAATCGCGGCTGCTCAAGTCGAGCGGTTACGCCATCCTCGACCGGACCGCCGAAGCCGCGCTCAGGCTGTGCCGTTTCAAGCCCGCGCTCAAGAACGGCCACACGGTCGCGGCATGGCAACCCGTCCAATACGCCTGGTCGCTGCCGTAATGTCGAACGCCAGCGATCCCCGCTTTTCCCGGCCCGGCCACCCGCCGGCAACCATCACCGAGTTCGAAGGCGTGCGCTCGCTGCATCTCGGCACGTCGTGGGTCCAGGGCGCGATGCGCCTGGCGCGCCCGGATGCGATCGAGCTCGAATACGTGCAGATGATGATGATGTGGATGCTGTTCCTGCCGGACCCGCGCCGCATCGTGCAGCTGGGCCTCGGCAGCGCCGCGCTGACGAAATTCTGCCACCAGCGCTTTCCGCAGGCGCGCGTGACGGCCGTCGAGCTGAATCCGAACGTGATCGCCATCTGCCGCGAGCATTTCGGCCTGCCGCCGATTGATGCCCGCCTGGACGTGCGCGAGATGGATGCCCTCGACTTCGTGCTGGACCCGGATAACCACGGCACGGCCGACGTGCTGCAGGTCGACCTGTACGACGAACAAGCGCGCGGCCCCGTGCTCGACACGCCCGAGTTCTACGCGGCCTGCGCCGCCTGCCTCAAGGACGGCGGCATCATGACCGCCAACGTCTTCGGCGATTTCAGTAATTACGGCAAGAACCTGGAAGCGATGGAGGACGCGTTCGACGCCGTCGTCTGGCTGCCCGAGGTCCACGACGCGAACATCGTCGTCATCGCCTTCAAGGACGCGCCGCAGATCGATTTCTCCGTGCTGTACGAGCGCGCGGGCGAGATCAAGCGGCGCTACAACCTGCCGGCCAAGAACTGGGTCAACGGGTTGAAGGAGTGGATGCGCGATCACCAGGGCTGACCGGCGCCGCTGTCTCCGGCATCGCCTCGTGCCACCACGCGCCGCCCTCCTGCGGCTGCGCCAGCGCCAGGCGCTCGCCCATCATCGGCGTCGCCAGCTTGACGCCGGCCGCGCGCGCGAGGCTGCGGATGCGCTCGAACGGTTCGTACCACGGATGCAGCGCCAGGTCGAACGTGCCGTTGTGGACCGGGACCATCCAGCGCCCGCGCAGGTCCAGGTGGGCCTGCAGCGTCTCTTCCGGCAGCATGTGCACCTCGGGCCACATCGTGTTGTACGCGCCGTTCTCGAGGAACGTCACGTCGAACGGGCCGTGGCGCTCCCCGATGGTCTTGAAATCGTCGTGATAGCCCGTGTCGCCGCTGAAGAACAGGCGCAGTCCGGCGCCCTCGATCACCCACGACACCCACAACATGCGGTCGCCGTCGCGCAAACCCCGGCCGGAAAAATGCCGCGAGGGCGCGGCCGTCAGGCGCATGCCGTCGATGTCCGTCGTCTGCCACCAGTCGAGCTGGCGCACGCGTGCCGCATCGACGCCCCAGCCGACGATGCGGTCGCCCACGCCGAGCGGCGCGACGAACACGTCGGTCTTGGGAATCAGCCGCACGATGCTGGCGTGGTCCAGGTGGTCGTAATGGTCGTGCGACAGGATCACGCCGGCGAGCCGCGGCAGCGCCTCGATACCGATCGGCGGCGCGTGGAAGCGCTTGGGACCGGCCCACTGCACCGGCGCGGCGCGCTCGGAAAACACGGGGTCCGTGAGCCAGTAGCGGCCGTCCAGCTTGAATAGCATGGTCGAATGGCCCAGGCGCCACAGGCTCGCGTCGGGTGCGGATTCGATGTCGGCCGTCGTCAAGGGGAGCACGGGCAGGGCCCGGTCCGGCACCGACGTCTTCGGCTTTTCCGTCCAGAGCTTCCAGACCAGGGACAGGATCTCGCGGATGCCCTGCCGGCGGCGCGGAATGACATTGCGAAAACGGCCATCGGGCAGGCGGGGTGCGGCGGTGGGTTCGGACATGGCGGTGTGCGGCTCGTGCGATCGACGATTGATCATCGCACGTTCCGGACAATCGTGCCGGCTCAGCGCCGTTCGCGCCACCACAGGCCCAGCATCGCCAGCGCGAACGCCACGCCGAACGGCCACACGGGCAGCGGCCGCGTGCCCGCCCGGACCGGCGCCGGCGTGCGCGCCGCATAACGCGCGGTCGCGGCGCGGCGCTCGCTGCGCTGCCACAGCGGCCAGTCGCCCGGCGCATACACATACACCTGGCCCCGGCTCGCGCGTGCCTGCAGACGCAGCCAGCCGCCGGCCGCCGGCCACACGGCCACGCAGGACGCATCGACCTGCTCCGGGCGGCGCTGCCAGGCCAAGGTCTGCTTCAACTCAGCCACGGTCACGTCGCCGCTCACGCCACGTGCGCACACCGCGAGGCGCTGGTGCGGCAGCGGCATCTCGTCCGGATCGAGCCAGGCGACGTCTTCGTGGCGCCGCACGCGCAGGCGGTCGAGGATCCCCTGCCACCACAGCGCCAGCTGGCGCGGCTGCTCGATCGCATGGCGGTGCCAGTCGCCCACGCCCAGCCAGGAAATGCGGCCCCGCTGCCAGTCGCGCGTCCACAGGCCGTCCGTGCCGGTCCAGTCGCCGGCGCGATCCGCGCTCGGATTCAGGCCGGCCGCGGTCATCGGCAACGCCGTGCCGAGCATCTTGTTGGCCGATTGCGGCGCCAGCGGCAACGCCACGGTCCGTGCCCACACGCCGGCATCGCGGGCATTCGCGCCCAGCACGAGCAGCGGCGTGCCACCCGCCACGCGCGCCAGCAGCGCGCCGCGCGCGGCCGCGCCGGCCTGTTCGAACCAGGCCGCGTCGACGATCTCCAGATCCGGCGCCGTCAACTCGGCGCGCGCGGTTTCGGCGCGTTCCAATCCTTTACCCAGCGCGACCTGCCAATCGATGACGGCCTGGCTGTTGGTGAGCAGATCGTCCAGCACGCGCAGGTCGAACGACGGCGCCGCGAAGCGGCCCCGCACCTGCAGCGACACCGGCTCCGTCACCGTGAACGGCACGGGGCCCGCATCGACGACCTTGCCCGCCGCGTCCAGCAGGCGCGCGTTGAGCACCAGCCGTTCGGCCACGGGCGGCAGCCATTGCACGGCGAGGTCGCCGACGCCCTTCGCTTCGGCCAGCACCTGGCCGTTCTCTGCCAGCAGTTGCAGGCGGCCGGGCGCCGTCCACGAGCGGTGCACGGTCAGGGTGAACACGCGGCCCAGCGCGAGGGTGCGCGGGAAGTCGAGGCGGATGGCGGGCGTGTCGGGTCGCTTCCAATCGAGCGGCCCGGCCGGCAGGTCGTCCCACTCGGCGGCGCGCAGGCCGTCCCCGAGCAGCCGTGACGGGGCGCCCGCTTCGCCCGGCAGCGTGAATGCGCCGACGGCGCCCGCGAGCGCCGCGCCGGCCGCCAGCGCCAGCACGGCGTCGACCCAGCGCCGGCGCGCGCCGTACGCCAGCGCGGCCAGCAAGCCGATGACGGCGGCAGCGACGGCCATCATCGCCCGCCTCCCTGCAGCGCTTTCGAGAACGGCGTCTCGACGACCGGGCGCGCCTGCAGCAGCACGGGCGCATCCGCCACGCCGCCGCGCAGCCACGCCGCCAAGCGGGCGCGCGCGGCCAGCTGGCCGTCGGCCACATCCTGGATCGCGCGCTGCGCCGCGAGCCGCTGCTCGTCCTCGAGAATGCGTGCGCGCACCCAGTCGTGCGCCGTGCGCGTCCACAGCGCGGGCAGCGGGCCGTCGCCGCCGAGGGCCTGGACGAGGTCGCGCAGATTCGCCGGCACGATCTCGCCCGCTTCCGCTTGCGCGCGCTTGTAGCTGGCGCTGCCCGCCATGTCGCCGCTCATGCGCTTGTCCTCCTTGATCGCCGGCGGGGCGAACGCCGTTTTATGCAGGTAGATGCGCTCCGACTGCTGCAATTCCTTGATCGCATCCAGCGCCTTGTACTCGGGCGGCAGCGCCGTCTTCGGCGTGATCGCGCGCAGCGCCTTTTCCGCATCCCACATGGCGGACAGCGCGCGGCGCAGCAGCTTCTTGGTCGCGTCGTCGAACAGCGTCGCGTTCTCGGCCTGGTCGTGCGCGTGGCCGAATTCGTGCAGCACGTCGACCTTGCCGCCCGCATGCTCGTCGTGGTCGTCGTCCTTGCCGAACAGCGTGGATTCCTCGCCGAGGAACTGGCCGTAGCGGCGGCGCAGCGCGGCCTGGTCGGATGCGATGCCTTCGCTGCGCGCGCGCACCTCGTCCGCGCGCATTTTTTTACTGCGCATGTCCGCCACCAGCTGCTCCGTGTCGATGATCACCTGGCGCTGGCTGCGCAGGCTTTCCGGCTTGACGAGCGTGGGCAGCGCCGTCGTCTCCTCGTCCTGCGCCGACGGCGGCGCGGGCAGGCGCAGCGTGTACGTGGGCGACTGCACCGTGTGCGGCTTGGCCGCGTTGTCGGCGGCGCGCACGAAGAAATACAGCTCGTCGCCGGGTTCCATGCCGAGGTCCGTCAGCAGCCAGTCGCGGCTCCAGCTGCGCCGGCGCGGATCGCTGGACGCGGGCAGCGGCAGTTCGCGGTCGCTGAAGCGGATGTTCTCGCCGCTGCCGCGCGCCAGGGTCAGGTGCAGCGTCGCCTGCTGGACGCGGTAATCGTCGGTGACGGTGACGGCGATGGCCGCGTTCTTCGCATCGCGCGGCAAGTCCTTCGTCATCGCGTTTGGCTGCGTGACGGCGATATCCGGCGGCTGGTCCGGGATCACCTTGAGCGTGTAGCGCGTGCCGCGCCAGCGCCAGAAGATGGATTCCGTCGCCGTCCAGCGCGCGCATTCTTTCGCTGCGTGCAGCGTCTGGCCGTCACTGAGCTCGATCGCTTCGCTCGGCGCCTGCGGATCGTCCAGGCACCATTCGACGGCCGTCTGTTCGGGCACCTGCACGTCGTTCGGCGCGGACGACGACGGCGCCACGCCCGTGTACGACGGCGGGGCCAGTTTGACGACGAGGCCGGCGTGCGCCACAGAGACCGAGGTCTGCCGGCCGGGCGTGCCCGGCGCGGCGGCCTGCTTGCCGGTTGCATGCGGCAGCAGCGCAGCGCCCCACGCCAGTCCCGCGAGCACGAGGTTCGCAGCGAGCCACGCCCAGCCGCGCGGCACGTGCGCGGCATTGACGGCGCGCAGCCGGCGCGGCGTCAATGCCGCGTCGATGCGGGCCAGGAGACGCTGCCGCTGCAGCCGCGCGACGGCGGTTGCCGGTTCCTGCGCCAGCAGCGCGGCACTGTCTTCCATCTCCGGCACGGCGCCGTCGATCCAGTGCGCCCAGCCGTGCGCCACGCGGCGTTGCAGATGCAGCCAGTCCCACGCACAGAACGCCGACCACGCCAGCAGGCCGGGGCCGGCGCGCAGCAGCAGCCACGGCACCGCGCCCGCCGTCCACAGGGCGGCCCGGCGCAGCGTCGCGGCGCGCGACAGGCGCCGCGCGAGGTCAACGCCGCCGGACATGGGTCGCGATCCTTTCCAAAGCAAACAGCACGACGAGCGCGAGACTCAACCCGTGGCGCAGCGCGCCGGCCGCCGGTCCGGCCGGCGCGGCGGCATCCGCTGCAAGCACCTGCGGCGGCGCCGTGTACGGCTGCGCGCCGAGATGCAGGCGCTGCCATGCGGCGAACAGGGCGCGCGCTCCGTCGGGATCGCGCGGCGGCCAGCCGTCCACATGCCATAGGCGGCCGCGCGGGCTGTCGGTCCAGCGTATGCCATCGATGGTCGCGGCCCTGGCCAGTTCGGGGAACGCGTCCGCATTCGCCACCCACCACAGCGGCGCACGCAGGCCGGCGGGCGGCGCCGCCGCACGGTCCCAGACGATGACGTCCGTGCGCGATCCGGGCGCGGCATCGACGACGATGTGCCACGATCCTTCCGCCGCCGCGAACAGCCGGCGCCACGCATCCGGGCGCTCGCTGAACAGCGCGACGTGCCGCTCGGCCGGCGGGGCCTGTATCGTGGACGTGCGCAGCAGGACGGCATGGCGCAAGCGCGGCAGCACGGCCGGCATGACGGCGTCGCCGACGACGAGCAGGCGCGCATGGGGCTCGAATTCGCGCTCGTGCGCGTGCAGCCAGGCGACGGCATCGCGGTCCGGGAGCGCGATGCGCTGCGCCTCCTTGAACGCGGCGGCCTCACGTTCGACGACGGCCGCCGGCGTCCCTGGCACGATCAATATCGTGTCGCCGCGCCAGGCCAGCACGAGGTCGGCCAGCAGCGCGATCAAGGCCACGAGCAGCAGGCAGCGCAGCAGCAACAGGATCACGTCGTGCCAGCGCCACACGCGCTGTTGCTTCGGTTCGGCGACGGGGAGGAAACGCGCGGACGCGAGCGGCACCGTCTTCGTCTGCGCGCGCTTCTGCCGGTGCCACAGGATGGGCAACAGCACGACCGGCAGCGCCCACCACCACAAACTCATCTGATTCATGCGGCACGCACTCCAGTCAGGTGCGCACGCAGCCACGCGCGCAAGACTTCACCGGGCGCCTGCTCGATACGCGCCTGCACCAGCGGCACGTCGTGCCGGCGGCACTCGCGCGCCACGGCATCGAAATGCGCCGCGCGGTTGCGCGCATAGGCGCCCGCCACGTCGCGGCCGAAGCGGTAGACGGCGCCACCGTGCTCGGGGTCGCGGTACGAGAGCGCCGCATCGAACGCGGCATCCACCTCGGCTTGCGTGTGCAGGCACAGGGCGCGTACGTCGTGGCGCATGCGGCGCAGGCGCAGCAGCGCGTCCGACAGCGCCGACGGCCAGTCGAGGAAATCGCTCGCGACGCACACGACGCCGGGCGCGCGGCTGAAATGCAGGCTGGCGCGCAGGGTGTCGGCGCCGGGCAACACACCGCCCGCGTCGACGCCGTTCAACCGCGCCAGCACGCGCTGCAGCTGGCGTGGCCCGCGCGCGGCAGGCAGGAAATCGGCGCGCCCGCCCCGGCACACGACGAGGCCGAACGCATCGCCCTGGCGCTGCGCGATGGCGGCCACGCAGGCCAGCAGCACGCGCGCATACTGCAGCTTGGTGAGGCCCTCGATGGCGCGGCTGGGTTCCGCCATCGATGCCGTCGCATCCAGCACGAGCCAGACGGCCACGTGGCTGTCGCGTTCCGCTTCGCGCACATAGTACCGGTCGGCGCGCGCCAGCAGCTTCCAGTCGACGCGGCGCCACTCGTCGCCGGGCGCATAGGCCCGGTATTCCGAGAACTCGACGCCGGCGCCGCGCTCGCGCCCGGCGTGGATGCCGTGCCCGAGCCCCGCCAGCACGTGGCGCACCACGAGGTCGAGGTTGGTCGTGTGCGCAATGAGCGTGGACGAAGCTGGCACGTCTTACCCGGGTTGGACACCGGCGCGCAGCGCGGCGAGGATGTCCGCGATGGCGATGCCGTCCGCCTCGGCCTCGAAGTTGCGCAGCACGCGGTGCGCCAGCACGGGCAGCAGCATCGCGCCGATGTCTTCGCGCGTGACCGCCAAGCGGCCGAGCATCAGCGCGCGCGCCTTGGCCGCCAGCACGAGGGCCTGGCCGGCACGCGGGCCCGCGCCCCAGCCGATGTGCTTGCGGATCGCGTCCACGGGCGAATCGCTTGGCCGCGTCGCGCGCACGAGGCGCGTGGCGTAGCGCAGCATGGCTTCCGAGATCTCGATGTCGCGCACGAGCCGCTGCAGGCGCAGCAAGGTGTCCAGGTCCATCGCGGGAACGGCATCGCGCAAGCCCGCATGCGTCGTCGCGCCGACCATCATCATCTCTTCGTCCTCGGTCGGGTAGCCGACGTCGATGCGCAGCAGGAAGCGGTCGAGCTGCGCTTCCGGCAGCGGGTAGGTGCCAGCCTGCTCGATCGGGTTTTGCGTCGCGAGCACGAAGAACGGCTTCGGCAATGTATGCGTCTGGCCGGCGAACGTCACGCTGCGTTCCTGCATCGCTTCCAGCAGTGCCGATTGGGTCTTGGGCGGCGCGCGGTTGATCTCGTCCGCGAGCAGCACCTGCGTGAACACGGGGCCCGGCTGGAAGCGGAATACGCGCTGGCGCGTGGCCTGGTCTTCTTCCAGGATCTCGGTGCCGACGATATCGGACGGCATCAGGTCGGGCGTGAATTGCACGCGCCGGAACTGCATGTCGGTCGCCTGCGCCAGCGATTTCACGAGCAGCGTTTTGCCCAGGCCCGGCACGCCCTCGACGAGCGCGTGGCCGCCGCCCAGCAGGCACGTCACCAAAAGGTCGATCACGTCGCGCTGGCCGATGATCACGCGGCCCATGCTCTCCTTGAGCGCGCCCACCTTCGCCACGAGGTCGGCGATCTCGTTTTCCGTCCATGCCGCTTCTGCCACCTCTTTACTCCTTTTCTATGCGCCCAACGCGTATTGAATGATGTTCACCGCAAACCGCGTGTTGTCGACCGCCAGCCAGCGCTTGTTGCGGAAGTCGTAATCCCACTCGCAGCCGTAATCCTTGTTCGAATACAGCACGCCGATGCGGCCGTTCACTTCGATGGCGCGCAGGTATTCGTGCACGAGATCGTCGCCCCAGCCGTTCAACTCCACCGCGGTATTGGGCGGTCCGTCGAAATGAAAGAAGCTGGAATAGAGGCGGTGATTGTTCGGGATCTTGTGCAGCGCCTTGGGGCCGAAGATGCGCGCCATCTCGGCCTCGAACGATTTGGCGAACAGGCCGTCGATGTCGTGGTTGCAGTCGTCCACGAACACGAAGCCGCCGCCCTTCACGTAGCGCTCGAAGTTGCGCCGCTCGCTCGGTGTGAATTGCACGAGCTTGTGTCCGGCCAGGTAGCAGAACGGCGCCTCCAGCATCTTCGGGTCCGACAGCGTGACGATGCGCTCGGCCGTATCCACCCGCAAGGTCGTGTACTCGACGAGCGAGTTCAGGACATTGCTGGGCATGCGCTGGTCCACGTCCCAGTCGCCGGACTCGTACGTCAGCCGCGTGAAGTAGAAATCGAAGTTAGCCATGCGACGCCATCGTGCTCACACCGCATCCGACAGCGACGTGAAATTGAAGTCGCGGATGCGCATCGGCGGAATCACCATCTGGTACGGCACCTCCTCACCTCCGATGACGACCGGCTTGCCCAGCCCATCGACGTTGTTGAGCATCGTGACGGGGCTCTCGTTGAAGCGGAAGTTCTTGACCGGGTATTTGATCTTGCCGTTCTCGACGTAGAACGTGCCGTCGCGCGTGAGGCCCGTCAGCAGCAGCGATTGCGGATCGACCATGCGGATGTACCACGTGCGCGTGACGATCACGCCCTTCTTCGTGCCCGCGATCAGCTCCTCCAGCGATTGCGTGCCGCCCGCCATGATGAAATTGCCGGGACGCGCCGTCGGCGGCACGCCGTTCTTCTGCGCCCAGAAGCGGGAGTAATCGAGCGACGCCACCTTGCCGTTCTTGACGAGGTCCGTGCGCCGGCGCGCCAGCATGGCCTGCGTGTCCCACGGGCTGACGGGTACGTCCTTGTCCCACGGGTCGGTCCAGATGTTCACCTGTTCATCGAACAGCTTTTCGCCCAGCCGGTTGCCGCCGCCCTTTTTCGCGAGGAAGCTGCGGCCCTCGTCGGCCTGGCGCGCGCCGAACGCGTTCACCATGCGCCCGACGATTTCCGAAGTCGCCGCCGGTTCCAGGATCACCGTGTAGCGTCCCGGCTCGATGGCTTTCGCATCGACGGAACGCAGCGCCTTTTCGATCGCGACGTCGACCGCCTCGCGCGCATCGAACCGCTGCGCATCGACGGCCGCGCGCGTGACCCAGCCGGAGCCGCGGCCATCTTCCGTGCGCGCCGTGCAGGTGAAGTTCAGGCCGGTGTATTCGCGGTGGCCGAACACGCCCTTCGAATTCGCGATGGTCTGGAAGCCCGTCGAATCGGTGAAGAAGCCGGCCGTGACGAGTTTCCGTTTGCGGCCTTCGGTGATCGCGTGCGCTGCGACTTCCGCGCGGTAGTCCGGATCGATGGCGGCCGTCGCCGCGACGTATTCGGCGCTGGCCTTGAAATCCTGCCTGGCCGGCATGGGCACGTATTCCGGATTCTCGGGCGCCAGGCGCGCGATGTCCTCGGCGCGGCGCACGGTCCGCTCCAGCGATTTATCGTCGAATTCGTTGACGGTCGCGGTGCCCTGGCGCTTGCCGTAGGCGACGGTGACGACGAGGCTGCGGTCCTCGTTCAGCCCCGCCGTCGACACGCTGTTGCGCGCAAAGCGGATATTGCCGTTGCGGCTGCCGGACAGTGTGACGCTGCACTCGTCGGCCTTGGCCATGCCCAGCACGCGGTCGCAGATCTGTTTCGCTTCCTCTGCATTCAACTGCTTCATGCTGTCTCCTTCAGCCGATCTTGCGGCCGGTGTTGATCACGTTGATGCCGTTGAAGCGCGTGGTCGCCGTGCCGTGCGAGACGGCGCTGACCTGGCTCGGCTGCCCCTTGCCGTCGAAGAAGGAGCCGCTCATGCGCCAGTCGCGTTCATCGCAGATGGCCGTGCAGGCATTCCAGAAGTCCTGCGTATTCGACTGGTAGGCCACGTCTTCCAGCATCTGGCCGATCTTGCCGTCGCGGATCTCGAAATACAGCTGGCCGCCGAACTGGAAGTTGTAGCGCTGCTGGTCGATCGAGTACGAGCCGCGGCCGAGGATGTAGATGCCCTTCTTGACGTCCTTGACCATCTCGTCCGGCGTGAGCCGGTTCTTGCCGGCGACGAGCGACACGTTCGGCATGCGCTGGAACTGCACCTTGCTCCAGCTGTCCGCGTACGAGCAGCCATGCGATTCCTGTTCGCCGATGATGTGGGCCTGGTCGCGCGTGGCCTGGTAGTTGACGAGGATGCCGTCCTTGATGATGTCCCAGCGCTTCGCCGGCACGCCTTCGTCGTCGTAGCCGACGGCGCCGAGCGAACCTTGTGTCGTTTTCTCGCCGACGAAGTTGACGATCTTCGAACCGAAGTTGAATTGTCGGGACTCCCATTTATCCAGCGTGCAGAAGCTCGTGCCGGCGTAGTTGGCCTCGTAGCCCAGCACGCGGTCCAGCTCCGTCGGGTGGCCGACGGATTCGTGGATCGTCAGGAACAGGTTTTCCGGCGCCAGCACGAGATCGTACTTGCCCGGGTCGACGGTGCGTGCCGTGAGCTTTTCGCGCGCCTGGCGGCCCGCGTTCCGTGCTTCCTCGACGATGTCGTAGCCACCCTTGTACAACGTGGTCACGCCGCCAGCCGCGCGGATTTTATGTTCGGGCTTCACGTCGAACCATTCGTAGCCCATGCCCACGGGCGGTGCCAGCCCCGCACGCGAACGGAATTTGCCGCTCGCCTTGTCGACGGCCGTCGCGTTGATCGGCGCCCACAACCGGTGGATGTCCTGGTCGATGTACGAGCCGTCCGTCGACGCGAAATACTTTTGCTGGTTCACCTGGAACAGGTTCGCCGTCATGAAGCTGGCGCCGGCCGCGAGGCCCGCCTTGTTCGCGGCGATCAGCATGTCGGCCTTGTCCTTGACGGGCACGGTGCGCCAGTCGCGTTTGATCGGCGTGGCCCAGGATACTTCGCCCACGCCCTTCGCGGGTGCGAGCTGCACGGGTTCCGTCTGCAGCTTCGCGTTCGCCTTCGCGATGGCCACGGCCTGGCGCGCGGCGCCGGCGACGGCGTCCGGGCTCAAGGTATTCGTAGCGGCGAAGCCGTACGCACCGGCCGCGATCACGCGCACGCCGACGCCCGTCGATTCGGTATTCGTCACGCTCTCGACGTTCAGGTCGCGCGTGGTGATGAATTGGTTCAGGTAGCGGCCGATGCGCACGTCGCAGTAGGAGGCGCCGGCTTTCTTCGCCGCGTCCATCGCGGTGTCGGCCAGCGATTTCTTGAAGCTTGAGGCCAGGGGGTTGAGCAGTTCCTCGGCGGCGATCGCATTGCCGAACACGGGGACCAGCAGGGTGCCGGCCGTGCCGGCTCCGATTTTGAGGAAGGTACGGCGTTCCATTATTTCTCCAAGTGCCGCATGCCACGGCACGATTTCATCAACGCTGCCTTAACCCGTCATTCCCGGCACTGCCGAACATGACTTCCCGCGAAAGCGGGAATAGTGCCCCGGCACTATTCCCCCCATACTGCGTTTGCGAATAGGCGGAGTTCACTGCTTCTACACACTCAGCATGACCCCCGCGTGCGCGGGGATGACGTATCAAACGTTGCGGCCGTTCAGACAGCGTCCGACAACGACGTGAAGTTGAAGTCGCGCACCTTCATCGGCGGAATCAGCATCTGGAACGGCACCTCGTCGCCACCGATGACGACCGGCTTGCCGATCTCCTCGATGTTGTTGAGCATCGTGACGGGGCTTTCGTTGAAACGGAAGTTCTTGATCGGGTACTTGATCTTGCCGTTCTCGATGTAGAACGTGCCGTCGCGCGTGAGGCCCGTCAGCAGCACCGACTGCGGGTCGACCATGCGGATGTACCATGTGCGGGTCACGAGCACGCCCTTCTTGGTATTCGCGATCAGCGCCGCCGTCGACTTGTCCGTGCCGGCCATGATGATGTTGCCCGGCGTGGCCGTGGCCTGCACGCCCTTCTTCTTGGCCCAGTACTGCGAGTAGTTCAGCGCGTTGACCTTGCCGTCCTTGATCAGGTCCATGCGCTTGCGCGCGATGAGGTTCTCGGTATCCCACGGCAGCACGGGCACGTCCGGGTTCCACGGGTCGGCCCAGATATTGACCTGCTGGTCGAACAGCTTGTCGCCCAGGCGCGAGGCGCCGCCCTTCTTCGACAGGAAGCTGCGGCCTTCGTCGGTCTGGCGCGCGTCGAAGCCGAACAGCATGTAGCCGAGCAGCTCGGACGTGGCGGCCGGTTCCAGGATCACGGTGTAGCGGCCCGGCTCCAGCGCTTTCGCGTCGACGGAACGCAGCGCCTTTTCGATGGCCACGTCGGCCGCTTCGCGCGCGTCGAATTTGTTCGCGTCCGAGGCCGAGCGCTTGACCCAGCCGGAGCCGCGGCCGTCTTCCGTGCGCACGGTGCAGGTGAAGTCGAGGCTCGTCTGGTCCTGGTGGCCGTACACGCCGTTCGAGTTGGCCACGCTGGAGAAGTTGGTGCCGTCCGTGAAGAAGCCGGCGGCCACGAGCTTGTTCTTCTTGCAGGCTTCGATCGCATAGGCGGCGGTCTGCGCGCGGAATTCCGGATCGATGGCGGCCGTCTTCGCATTGAACGTCTGCGACGCCTTGTAGTCCTGCTTGCCGACGGCCGGCATGAATTCGGGATTTTCCGGCGCCAGGCGCGCCAGGTCCTCGGCGCGGCGCACGACTTTTTCCAGCGACTTGTCGTCGAACTCGTTGATGGTGGCGGTGCCCTGGCGCTTGCCGAAAGCGACCGTCACGGCGATGTTGGTGTCGTCCGCGAGGCCGGCGGTGGAGACCTGGTTGCGCGCGAAGCGGATGTTGCCGTTGCGGCTGCCGCTGACGGTGACGATGCATTCGTCCGCCTTCGAGAAGGACAGGACGCGGTCGCAAATGTGTTTGGTTTGTTCCTGGGTCAGGATGGTCATGGTTTGGGGTCTCCTGCCTTAGCCGATCTTGCGGGCGGTGTTGATGACGTTGATGCCGTTGAAGCGCGTGGTCGACGACCCGTGCGACACGATGCTGATCTGCGGAGGCTGCCCTTTTCCGTCGAAGAAGGAGCCGCCCATGCGCCAGTCGCGCTCATCGCACACCGCCGTGCAGGCATTCCAGAAGTCCTGCGTATTCGACTGGTACGCCACGTCTTCCAGCATCTGGCCGATCTTGCCATCCTTGATCTCGTAGAACAGCTGGCCGCCGAACTGGAAGTTGTAGCGCTGCTGGTCGATCGAGAACGAGCCCTCGCCCACGATGTAGATACCCTTCTTGATGTCCTTGACCATCTCGTCCGGCGTGAGCTTCTTCTTACCGGCCTGCAGCGACACGTTCGGCATGCGCTGGAACTGCACGTTGCTCCAGCTGTCCGCGTACGAGCAGCCGTCCGACTCTTCCTTGCCGATGATGTGGGCCTGGTCGCGCGTGGCCTGGTAGCTGACGAGGATGCCGTCCTTGATGAGGTCCCAGCGCTTCGTCTTGACGCCTTCGTCGTCGTAGCCCACATTGCCCAGCGAGCCTGGCGTCGTCTTGTCGGCGACGATGTTCACGTGGGGCGAGCCGTAGTTGAACTTCTTCGATTCCCATTTATCGAGCGTGGCGAAGCTCGTGCCGGCGTAGTTGGCCTCGTAGCCCAGCACGCGATCGAGCTCGGTCGGATGGCCGACGGATTCGTGGATCGTCAGGTACAGGTGTTCGGGCGACAGCATCAGGTCGTACTTGCCCGGCGTGACCGACTTCGCCGTCAACTTGCGCTTGGCGTCGCGGCCCGCGGCGCGCGCGTCCTCGATGATGTCGTAGGACTTCGTGTACAGCGTGGCGACGCCGCCGGCCGCCTTGATCTTGTGTTCGGGCCTGGCGTCGAGGTATTCATAGCCCATGCCGACGGGCGCCGACAGGCCGTTCCGCGAACGGAACTTGCCGCTGGCCTTGTCGACCGCCGTCGCGGAGAACGGCGCCCACAGGCGCTGGATGTCCTGATCGATGTACGAGCCGTCGGTGGACGCGAAATATTTCTGTTGCTGGACCTGGAACAGCATCGACTGCATGAAGCTGGCGCCGGCGTCCATACCCGCCTTGTTCGCCGCGATCAGCAATTCGGCCTTGTCCTTGATGGGCACCGTGCGCCAGTCCTTGACGATCGGGGTCGCCCACGCCACCTCGCCCACGCCCTTGACGGGTGCGAGACGCACCGGTTCGGACTGCAGCCGCGCGTTCGCCTTCGCGATCGCCACCGCCTGGCGCGCCGCGCCCGCGATGCCGTCCGGCGTCAGGTCGTTGGTGGCGGCGAAGCCGTATGCGCCATTGCACAGCACGCGCACGCCGACGCCGGCCGATTCCGTGTTCGTCACGTTCTCGACGTTCAGGTCGCGGGTGATGATGTACTGGTTGAGGTAGCGGCCGATGCGCACGTCGCAGTAGCTCGCGCCGGCCTTGGTGGCGGCATTCAGCGCGGTATCGGCCAGCGCCTTCTTGGCCGCGACGGGCATCGAGGTCAGCATCTCCTCGGCGGCGATGGCGTTGCCGAACACGGGCACCAGCATGGCGCCGGCGGTGCCGGCTCCGATTTTAAGGAAGGTACGGCGTTCCATGGGGTCTCCTGAAATCACACAACATTTTTTTGACAGCGGCCCGGGTCGCGGGCGGCTCGTTCTTGTTGACTGCTCCGGTGCGAAAGCGAAAACACCTTAGCAGCAAGTTGACGTTTTGAATAGGCAATCTTCATGCCATGGATGAGGCCGCGGATCTGGCGGGGTTGCGGGCATTTCCGGTGTCCGCGACTGTCCGCAGAGTGTCCGCGACGGGGTGGCCGGACACCCTCGTATGTATGCACAACATTACGGGATGGTTACGCGTGAGAATTCGTGCATTTTTACAGTTACGCACCGTGTATATTGCGACGGCAACGCTTGCATGTCACATTTCGCACACCGGAACAGGGAATTCATGAAGATCGTCCGCCTTGCCGCGGCTGCCGCGATCGCGCTGGCCAGCTGCACGCTCCACGCCCAGGATGCCAGCCAGGCCACCGCCCCGCCGACTGCCGCGCCGCCCGTCTCGCCGGCCGTCGAGAACTCCGTGGTCAAGATCTTCAGCACCGTGCGCCGCCCCGACCCGTTCAAGCCCTGGACCAAGGCCACGCCGCAGGACATCACCGGATCGGGCGTCGTCATCGAGGGCAAGCGCATTCTCACCAACGCCCACGTCGTCGGTTACGCGAGCCAGGTGGAGGTGCAGGCCAGCCAGGACGGCGACAAGGTCGGCGCCACCGTCGTCGCGATCGCGCGCGGCATCGACCTGGCCCTGCTGAAACTGGACGACGAATCGTTCTTCGACAAGCACCGTCCGGTCAAGCGCGCGAGCGTGCTGCCGGACGTGCGCGACGCCGTGATGGCCTATGGCTATCCGCTCGGCGGCACGTCGCTGTCCGTCACGAAGGGCATCGTCTCGCGCGTCGAATTCGTCCCTTACGGTTACGGCAGCGCGGGCCTGCGCGTGCAGATCGACGCGGCGATCAACCCCGGCAACAGCGGCGGCCCGGTGATCGACGGCGACAAGATGGTCGGCCTCGCGTTCTCGGGGGCTGCCAACGCCCAGAACATCGGCTACGTGATCCCGAACGAGGAAGTGGAACTGTTCCTGCGCGACGTGGCCGACGGCCGCTACGACGGCAAGCCGCTGCTGCTGGACGATATCCAGACGCTGGAAAATCCGGTCCTGCGTCAATACCTCAAGCTCGACAAATCGGTCGACGGCGTCGTCGTGCACCGTCCCTACCGCAGCGATGCCGCGTATCCGCTGAAGGAATGGGACGTCATCACGCGCATCGGCGACTATCCAATCGACGACCAGGGCATGGTGAAACTGGGGCCGAACCTGCGCGTGCGTTTCCAGTACCGCGTGCAGCAGGTCGCGAAGGACGGCAAGGTGCCGCTGACCATCGTGCGCGCCGGCAAGACCATGCAGGTGCAGGTGCCCGTGGGCGGTCCGCGCCCCCTCTTGATCCCGCCGCTGGACGGCGCCTACCCGTCGTACTTCGTGTACGGCCCGATCGTGTTCTCGCGCGCCACAGCCGAATACCTGTCGTTCATCACCGCCAACGCGCAACTGCAGAATGCGTACGGCTTCAACGCCAGCCCGCTCGTGACGCGCCGCGGCGACGAGCCGGACGCGCAGCATGAGGAACTCGTCGTCGTCAGCTCGCCGTTCTTCCCGCATAAGCTCGTCGCCGGCTACAGCAACCGTTTCGGCTCGGTCGTCGAATCCGTCAACGGCGTACCGGTGCGCAGCCTGCGCCACCTGGTGACCCTGCTGCGCGACCTGAAGGACGATCTCGTCGTGCTGCGCTTCGACCAGCGCCTGGGCGAGACGATGGTCCTGCCGCGCAAGGCGATGGTCGACGCGACCGAGGCCGTCCTGCAGGACAACGGCATCCGCTCGCAGGGCTCGCCCGACATGATGGACGTCTGGAACGGCAAGAAGACCTGATGGGCCAGGCGATTTCTTTACACCGCGCATTCGGCGCGGCGGTGATGGCCGCCTGCGTGCCGGTCCTGTGCGCCGGCGCGAGTGCGTCCGCCCTGCCCACGCCGGCCCAGCTGGCGGCGCTCGCCTTTCCCGGCTGGAGCGACAGCGCGGCCGGACGCGTGCACAGCGCGACGCTGCCGCCCCTTCCCGGCACCGCGCACGGCATCTACGCCGGCTGGAACACGGGCAAGAACCGGGTACTCGTCGAACCGAAACTCGTGCTGCGTACGGATGCCTCGCACCTGACCCTCATCGCGGGCCTGGTACCTGCCGCCGACGACGGCCATTCCATCGCCGTCCACGCGACGCCGATGGCGCTGGCGGCCTACCAGTTCGAGCAGCGCGGCGGTACCTGGGGCGTGAGCGGACGCCAGGGCATCTTCGCGCTGCGCGGTTTTTCCGGCGCCGCCGCCGTGCGCGAAGTCGCGCTGGCCGCGCGGCGTTCGGCCGTGGCCGTCGAATACGGCAGCTGCTGGCAGGGCTATTGCGGCACCTGGCTGGCCGTGTACGAAGCGGGCCGCGACATGGTCAGGCGCGAACCGGCCGTGGAGCTGGCGCTGTCCGGCATCAACGTCGACAGCGCGGCCGATTGCCAGCGCCGCCTGGCGCCGCTCGTCAAGCCGCACGCGCAGGACCCGGGCGCGCGCGACGACGGCGGCGCGTCCGATACGCACGACTGCTATGCGATCGAGGGCAGCTGGACGATCGACGCGACGCACGACCAGCCGGGCGACCTGACCGTCCACTACCAGGGCGCGATCAGCCGCGCCGAGTCGTATGCGGGGCCGCCGGCGGCGATCGACCAGCGCCAGGTGCTCCGTTACGGCAATGGTAAATACCGGGCGATTTCTGGGTTTTCGCCGGTGCCGGCGATTTGAATGATCCCGTCATCCCCGCGAAAGCGGGGATCCATACTGAGTATCCGAACCAGCGCATTTATAACGCTTCAAGGTATGGGGTTCTGTGACTCAGCATGGGTTCCCGCTTTCGCGGGAACGACGATTACGGGGCTGCCTTCACCGGCGTGAAATTCAGATCCTGGAAGTCGTAGCTGAAATCCGTCTCGGTGGAGATGGGCTGCATCTTCATGCGCTCGATGCTGCCGTCCGGATTCAGCGCGAACGTGACGTACGCATCCGCATTGAAGTTGCGCTCCTTCCAGCGCACGATGAACGTGTCGTGCTGGTAGTGTTCCAGTTCTCCCGTCAGGTCCGGCGTGCGCGACAGCGTCAGCACCTGCCTGCCGCCCACGTGCCGGATGGTCGCGATGCCGTACCACGGGTCCTGGTAATCGCCGTCGTACGCCGTGCGCGCGAGCGACGGCTGCGACTTCGCCGCGCGCGCCGCGCTGGCCTTGCCGAGGCGCGCCAGCTCCTTCGCATGGTTCTCGTCCTCGACGGCTTTTACGATGCCGATCCAGTCGGTGCCGGAGGCCGGGTTCAGCATGCGGTCGAGCAGCTGGTACTGCAGCGCGTTCAGCGAGCCGCCGCTTTCCGCATTGGTGAGAATCGCAATGCCGACCTTCGCTTCCGGCACCAGCACCACCTTCGAATAAAAGCCCTGCAGCGCACCGCTGTGCATCGCGATCAGCCGGCCCTGCCAGTCGCGCAGCTGGAAGCCCAGGCCGTAGGCCAGGAAGTTCGGGCGCGTGGCAGCCAGCCTGGGATCGGGTTCGCTGATGCGCATCGGCGTCTGCGCCGTCCACATCTCGCGCGCCTGCTTCGCGCTGAACAGGCGGACTTCCTTCCCGTTCGCGTCCGTGCCCACGCGGCCGCCGGCCAGCAGCACGTTCATCCAGCGCGCGATGTCCTCGGCATTCGTATTGATGCCGACGGCGCCCACGGCGTTCGGCACCGGCATCGCCTTCACGGCCGCGATCTTGTCGCCGATCTTGCTGTGCGCGTTCGCCACGTCCGGATTGCCCGCGTTCTCCGCCAGGCTCGTCGTCGTCGACGCCATGCCCACGGGTTGCAGGATGCGTTCGCGGATCGTCTCGCCCCACGTCTTGCCCGACTTGGCCGCGATGATCTTGCCGGCCACGATGTACAGCAGGTTGTCGTACGCATAACTGCTGCGGAAGCTCGTGGCGGGCCGGACGTAGCGCAGATTGTGGATGATTTCGTCGGTCGAGAAAGTCGTCGTCGGCCACCACAGCAGATCCCCGGCGCCGAGTCCCAGGCCGCTGCGGTGCGTGAGCAGGTCGCGCACCGTCATCTCGTGCGTGACGTACGCGTCGTACATCTGGAAGTCCGGCAGGTGCTTCGTGACCGGATCGTCCCATGCGAGCTTGCCTTCGTCGACGAGCATCGCCAGCGCGGCCGCCGTGAAGGCCTTCGAGTTCGACGCGACCTCGAACAGCGTCTTGCCGTCGACCTTGTCCGGCTCCCCCAGCTTGCGCACGCCGAAGCCCTGGCTTGCCACCACCTTGCCGTCCTGGACGACGGCGATCGCGATGCCGGGCACGTCGAACAGCTTCATGGTGCGTTCGACGTCGTCGGCCAGCCGGGCACGCAGGGACGCGGCGGCGTCCTGCGTGACGGTGGAGGCGATGGGGGCGGTGGCGGGCGCCTGCGCCAGTGCGGCGCCGGAAAAAGCGAGCAGGATCGCTGCTGCGATGCGGGTCATGGATTGCACTCTTGGGTTCCTCGAATGGTACGGCGCCGGGTGGCGGGAGCGCGGAGCAGGATAGCATTTCCGCGGCGGCGCCGGCAGCCGGCCACGGACTCTAAGGCTGTTGCGCGACCCACACCGGCGCCGACCACAAGATCCTGCCGTCGTCCTGGGTCACCTTCGCATAATAAAAATGCGCGCCGGGCGAAGGCAACGTCGTGACGTCGGCCTTGTCGGACAGCTGGCTCACGTCGCCGTTGCGTCCCGGGACGCCTTCGACGAGCGCGACCGTCGCGGCCTGCCGGCCGGCCGCGCCGGCGTACGCCACCTGCAGATGCAGCGGTCCCGTATTGTCGAAACGCTCGCCCATCAGGTGGCCGTTCGCGGTGAAGACGACCTGCGCATCCTTGTCCATCGTGGCAAACACGCGGCGCGCGCGCACGGCCTCGAGGAAGCTGGCGCGCGACAACGGCACGCCGTTCGGAATCAGGACGGCGCTGCGGTTGCTGTACGAGGCGCCCCAGTTGGCGCAGTGGTTGTCCTGGTTGCTGCTGAACGCGACGTGGTAGCCCGCTTCCAGCAGCTTGTTGCAGGCCTGTTCGAAGTTGCTGCGCCGCGTCTCGCCCTCGGTCTCG
This sequence comes from Massilia putida, assembly GCF_001941825.1. Lineage (NCBI taxonomy): Bacteria > Pseudomonadati > Pseudomonadota > Betaproteobacteria > Burkholderiales > Oxalobacteraceae > Massilia > Massilia putida. The sequence continues at coordinate 4,383,302 of NZ_CP019038.1, read as the reverse complement.
CTGTTGGAGAACGCGGAGCTGTTGACCACTTCGCACAAGGCCATGACGGCGTCGCCGTCCGCCGTGTACGCGAGCGAGGTGCCGTTCACGACGAACTGGCCGGCCAGTGCCGGATGGTTGAACTGGCCCGTCAGGCCGCGCTGGCGCATCAGGGCATACAGCGCGGCGTAGTCGCTCTTGGCCGTCTCCGTGTCCGCAATCAGCTCGCCTTTCGCGTTTTTCTCCCAGCCGAGCAGCTCGTCGCTGTCGAAGATGTTCAGGTGGCCGCCGTTGCCGATCACGCCCCATTCCATGCCGTACAAGGCCAGGAAGCCGGGATTCGCGGCCGTGTAATCGCGCGCCGTGTTCAGGCCGGCCTGGTACATGGCCTTGGCTTTCACAGGATCGGCGTCCGGATTGGTGCCGTCCGAGCCGTCGTACATATGGTTGTGCTCCGAGACCATCAGCATGTCCAGGCCGTGCCTGCGGGCATACGGATAGGCGGCGTCCGGACCGTAGGGCGCCGACTGCGGGTCCTGCGCGCCATGGCAGGTGTCGACGGGGCCGCCGCCGTCGCTGTCGTGCGTCTGGCTGTGCAGGTTGCCGTAATAGACGGTGTACGGCAGCGCGCCCGGCGCCGGCACGGCCAGCATGTGCGTGTGGCCCGTCGCCAGTGGAGAAAAGGCCGGCAGCGCCGGTGCCGGGCGCGCGCCCACGGCGATGTCCCAGGTCTGGTCGGCGGTCTCGCTGCCGGCGGCGGCATGCAGGCGCACGTGATAGATGCCGGGCGCGGGGCGGCGGCCGGCGAGAACGCCCGACCAGTGCACGACGACGTCGGCCGGATTACCGGTCAGCTCCAGTCGCCCCTGCCACTGCGCGACGCGGCGGCCGGTTGGGGCGACCAGGTCCAGGCGCCACGTCACGGGGCGGCGTCCGCGCGGGCCGGGGTACTCGAACGACAGCCTGAATGTGCGCGCGTCGCGGACTTCGCCACGATAAGGCGCGAGCAACGTCGCATCGAACTCGCGGTGTTCGAGCGTGGCGGCCTTGCCGGCGCAGGGGTTGAACACGCCGGCCGCGGCCAGCACCAGGGACAGGGAGGGGATTGAGGTTTTCATGATGCAATTTTTGCAATTGCATGCATGTCGACCTTGATCCAAGGCTCATAAAATTATCAAACAGATATTAACTTATTGACAAATTTTAAGGTCGCATCCTTTCGAACGCCGTCCCGTCCGAATGCGACGCGGCGGCGGTCGCGTCGTGGCGGCAGGCCACGTGCAGGTCCACCTCGTGCGTCCGGCCGTCGTCCGCCAGCAGGATCGTGCTGCCCTGCTGCGCCACCCCGTCCACGCACAGCAGCGGCTCGTCGGCGCGGCGCACGGCGATCGTGTACTGGCTGCCGCGGTAGCGGTAGTGCAGGCGGAAGCCCTCCCAGCCCGCGGGCAGGCGCGGCGTGAGCGTCAGCGTGTCGCCCGCGCGCGTCACGCCGAGCAGGGATTCGACGATCAGGCGGTACATCCAGCCCGCCGACCCCGTGTACCAGCTCCAGCCGCCGCGCCCCACGTGCGGTGCGGCCGCGTACACGTCGGCGGTCATCACGTAGGGTTCGGATCGATAGATGCCGCAGTCATCGAAGGTGCGCGCGTGATGGATCGGGTTGATCATGCGCGCCAGTTCCCAGGCCCGCTCCATGTCGCCCAACTGCGCGAACGCCATCGCCGACCAGATCGCGGCATGCGTGTACTGGCCGCCGTTTTCGCGCACGCCCGGCACGTAGCCGCGGATATAGCCCGGGTCCAGCCGGCCCTGGTCGAACGGCGGATCGAGCAGCTGGACCAGCCCCGTGTCGCGGCGCACGAGATGCGCGTCGACCGAGTCCATCGCGATGCGCGCCCGCCCGCGATCGGCCGCGCCGGACAGCACGGCCCAGCTCTGCGCGATCGAATCGATGCGGCACTCGTCGTTCTCGCGCGAGCCGAGCGGGGTGCCGTCGTCGAAATACGCGCGCCGGTACCACTCGCCATCCCAGGCGTTGTCCTCGATGTTGTGCGCCAGGACCTGGGCCGCGCTGCGGCACGTCGTGCAGAAGCCATAGTCGCCGCGGCGGTCGGCCAGGTCCGCGAAGCGGCACAGTATGTCGTACAGGAAGAACCCGAGCCACACGCTTTCGCCGCGGCCGTCGCTGCCGACGCGGTCCATGCCGTCGTTCCAGTCGCACGTGCCGATCAGCGGCAGGCCGTGCGGGCCGAACACGAGGGCGCGGCGCAGCGCGCGCACGCAGTGCTCGTAGATGCTGGCCTGTTCGCTCGATCGCATGGGCACGTCGTACCACGAATCCTCGTCCTGCCTGAGCGCGCGGCCTTCGATGAACGGCGCGACCTCGTCCAGCAGCGACTCGTCGCCCGTCACGCCGACGTAGCGGTGCACGGCCAGCGGCAGCCACAGATAATCGTCCGAGCAGCGCGTGCGCACGCCGCGTCCCGTCGGCGGATGCCACCAATGCTGCACGTCGCCTTCGACGAACTGGTGGCCCGCGAACAGCAGGATGTGGTCGCGCAGCAGTTCGGGACGCGCGTGCACGGTGGCCATCGCATCCTGCAGCTGGTCGCGGAAGCCGTAGGCGCCGCCCGACTGGTAATAGCCGCTGCGCGCCCACATGCGGCAGGCGATCGTCTGGTACATCAGCCAGCCGTTGGCCAGCAGATCGAATTCCGGCTCCGGGGTCTCGATGCGCACGGCCCCCAGCGTGTCGTCCCAGAAATCGCGCACGCGGGCCAGGTCGGCGGCGGCCGTCACTGCGCCGCTGTGGCGCTGGACCATGCCGGAGGCGTCCAGGTTGCGCCGGCCGCCGACGCCCAGCATGAACACGAGCTCCTGCTCGTCGCTCGGCTGCAGGTCGACGGCGGCCTGCAGCGCCGCGCACGGGTCGAGCGCCGCACCGCTGCGGCCCGACAAGGTCGTGCGTCCGAGCGCGGCCGGATTTGCCAGGCTGCCGTCGCGGCCGATGAATTCCGCGCGGTCGCACGTGAACGCCACGTGCTCGGCGTCGAGGTGGAAGAACGCGACGCGCCCGGAGAAATCGGCGTTGTAGGCGTTGCGGGCGAACAGCGCGCCACTGACGGGGTCCTGCTCGGTCACCACGTGCAGCGCGGATTTCGCGCGCAAGTCGCCGAGCACCCATTCCACGTAGCCGGTCACGGACAGGCGGCGCGGGACGGCGCTGTCGTTGCGCAGCTTGACCACGACATACTTCAGCGGCGCGTCCAGCGCCACGTACGTCAGCAGCTCGCTGCGGATGCCGTGCGCCGCGTGCTCGAACACGCTATAGCCGAAGCCGTGGCGCGTGACGTAGTCGCCGCCCGACGGTGCCGGCAGCGCCGTCGGCGACCAGAACACGCCGGTCTGCTCGTCGCGTACATAAAAGACTTCGCCGCCGCGGTCGGCCACCGGATCGTTGTCCCACGGCGTCAGGCGGAATTCGTGGGCATTCTGATTCCAGCTGTAGGCCTGGCCGCTTTCCGACACGACAGTGCCGAACATCGGACTCGCGAGCACGTTGGCCCACGGCGCCGGCGTCGGCCGGCCAGGTCCCGTGCGGATGAGGTATTCGCGGCCGTCCGCGCTGAAACCGCCGATGCCGTTGTCCAGCACCAGCGCGGGAACGTCCAGCTTTGCTGCCGCGTGCTGCTGCGCGGGCGCCGCCGGCACGAACGCCGGCGGCAGCTCGACCTTGCGCGCGGCCGCGCGGCGCAGCTGTTCGGCCAGGCCGCCGTGTTCGTCGGACAGGATCACGCGCGCCACGGCCTGCATCAGCACGCGGTCCTCGTTCGGGATCTGGTCGGCCAGGCGCACGAACACGCCGCCCGGCCGGTCGATCGAGTGCGCGTCGAGACCGGACGCGATGAGGCTCATGATCTGGTCGTGCAGCGCCTGGCGGTAGCCGCCCGTCTTCGACTCGCCGTCCTCGCACCAGATCACGAGATCGACGACGAGTCCTTTCAGGCGCCACCACGCGTGGGCCTGGATCAGCTGGCGCGCCAGTTCGATGTTGGCGGCGTCGCGCAGGCGCAGCAGCACGATGGGGTAGTCGCCCGAGATCGCATAGGCCCACAGCCCGGACTGGCCGCGCTGGTTGCGCGCGATGACGGCGGGGTCGGCACGCAGCGCGGCCTGGGGGTGGAGCACGCTGCCGGCGAGGCGCGCATACAGCTGGGCGTCCGCCTCGCTCGCGTTCAGTTGGCGCAGCACGACCTGGCCATGCGTCCACGCCAGTTCGGACACGCGGTCGGCCAGGTGGCGGTCCTGGTATTTGTCGATCAGGCGCAGCGCTTGCTCGCGCGTGTCGGCCGCGCCCAGCACGATGTCGACGCTCGCTTCCTGGTGCGGCGCCAAGGTCAGCACGCGGCGGATCGCCACCGCCGGATCGAGCACCGGGCCGGCCGTCCCGGCGAGCGGCTCACGCGCCGCCAGCGCGGCGGGACGCGCATTGCCGCGGCCGCGGCCGATGAACCGCGCGCGGCTCGTCTCGAATTCGGGTGCCGGCGCAGCGGCGTGCCCGCCGTGTACCGTCATCAGGTTCAGCAGCCACGGCACGGCTTCTTCCTTGTGGCGCGGCCGGCGCGTGCACAGGATCGCGCCGCGCTCGGCCAGGATCTCCGTCTGCACGAACAGTTTCGAGAACGCCGGATGCGCGGCATCGGCGGCGGCGGGCGCCAATACCACCTCCGCATAACTCGTCAGCTCGATCGTGCGTGTGGTTCCCGTCTTGTTGGCGATACGCAGGCGGCGCAGTTCGATGTCGTCCTCGGGCGAGACGACGATCTCCGTGTGCAGCTCGATGCCGTGGTCGCGCCGGCGGAATTCCGCGCGGCCTTCGGAGAACACGGCCTCGTAGTGCTCGGGCTGCGCCAGGGTCGGCTGCCACGTGTTCGACCACACCGCGCCGCTGTCCAGGTCGCGCACGTAACAGAAGTGGCCGCGGTCGTCGACGGTCGGATCCTCGCGCCAGCGCGTGACGGCCAGGTCGCGCCAGACGCTGTAGCCGGCGCCGCCCGCCGTCACCATCACGTGATAACGGCCGTTGGACAGCAGCTGCACGTCCTGCGGCGCCCCGTGCGGCGCGTCGACGGTGCGCGTCGTCGTGCCGGTTGCGGGCGCGGGGAGGCGCAGCTCCTCGGCCTCCGCGCGCGCGGACGCGTGGGCACGGGCGTGCGGCACGCGCTCCTGCAACAGCAGCAAGGCGGCCCGGAATCGCGGGTCGCTTTCGAAGCGGCGCTGCATGGGACGGTCGTGCAGCAGATACGACAGCGCGAGGAACCCCATGCCCTGGTGATGCACCATGAACGAGCGCACGATCGCGCAGGCCTGGCCATGCGGCAGGCGCGCCGGCGTGTAGTCGACCGCCTCGTAAAAGCCGTAGCGGCCCGTGAAGCCCTGCTTCGCCATGCGTTCCAGGTTGGCGCACGCGCGTTCCGGTTCGACCATCAGCGCCATCATCGTGGCGTACGGCGCGACGACGAGGTCTTCGCCGAGCCCGCGTTTCGCGCCCGTGCCGGGTACGCCGAACGCGCGGTACTGGTAATTCATCGCCGCGTCCACCGTGTTGTAGCCGGACTCTGAGATGCCCCACGGGACGTTGCGCCGGCGGCCGTAGTCGGCCTGGGCACGGACGATGCTTCGGTATGTCTGGTCCAGCAGCGTGTCGCGGTAGGTGGGCATCACGAGCAGCGGCATCAGGTATTCGAACATCGAGCCGCTCCACGACAGCAGCAGCTGCTGGCCGTGCACGAGGCACAGCTGGCGGCCCAGCGCGAACCAGTGCTCCTGCGGGAACTGCCCCTGCGCGATGCCGACGAAACTGGCCAGGCGCGCTTCGGATGCGAGCAGGTCGTAGCTGCCGGCATCCAGCCGGCGCTCGCCGACGTGGTAGCCGATCGCCAGCAGGTTCGTGTCCTGGTTGTACAGGAAGCGGAAATCCATGGCGGCGTACGCCCGCGCATCGCGGGCCAGTTGTTCGATCTCCTGCAAGCGCGCCCGCGCGTTGACGCTGCCTTCCGCCACCAGGCGGGCGAGCAGCAGCTGGCGCGTGCGTTCTTCCGGTTCCAGGTCGTCGCCGGGCGCCTTCATGCCGAAGCCGGCCAGTTCGCGCAAGGTCGGGATGCGCGTGAGACTGGAATCGATCACGTATTCCTGCACGACGCGCATCCACGGCGCCGTCAGGAACAGCTCGGCCTGCGCGGCCGCCGCCCGCGCCGCCAGCTTGCCGGCCCAGTTGCGCAACAGCGGATCGGCATCCTCCGGCACGACGGTGCGCAGCGCCTCGGCCTGGCGCACCAGCGCCTGCAGGCAGTCGGCGAGACCCGGCAGCGTGCCCGCGTTGCGGCAGCGTTCGGGCGTCAGCTGGTGGCGCAGTGCGGCGATCGCCTCGCGCACGGCGGGTATCGTCGGTGGTGCATATTCCTCGACGACGTCGAGCGTGTCGCGGATGCCGTCCAGCGCGCGGCTCGACGCGATGGGCTCGTCGGCCAGCCGTTCGAGGGCGGCGGCGAGCGTGAGCAGGTGGCCGGCCAGGTTGCCGCTGTCGACGGCCGACACATACTGCGGCGGCAGCGGCGCCAGCGTCTGCGTGTCGTACCAGTTGTAGAAATGGCCGCGGTGGCGTTCCAGCCGGCCCATCGTGCCCAGCGTCGCGCGCGTGCGCGCCAGCAGTTCGCCCGTGGCCGCATAGCCGAAGTCCCATGCCGTGACGTTGGCCAGCAGCGCCAGTCCCATGTTCGTCGGCGACGTGCGGTGTGCAATGACGGGCGCGGGATGTTCCTGCAGATTGTCGGGCGGCAGCCAGTTCTCTTCCGCGGTGACGTGATCCTCGAAGAACGCCCAGGTGCGGCGCGCGAGCACCCGCAGGAAGCGGTGCTGGCTGCCCGAGAGGTGAGGCGCGCGGCGCGCCGCCGGCAGGCTCACCCACCACGCCACGACCGGCGACAGGAACCACAGCAACAGCAGCGGCGCGGCGGCGAACAGCGCGAACGGATTCGTAAAGCTGAGCAGGACGGCGGCGCCGACCGCGAACGCGGGCGCGAACCACATGTTCTGCCAGTTCGACTCCATGTCCGTGCTGGAGCGCGACAGGCTCGACGCGCGCCATTCGAGCCTGCGCCGCTTCGACACGAGCATGCGCCACGCGCTGCGCACGATCGCGTCCAGGCCGTAGCTGGCCTCGTGCGGCAGGAAGGCCGTGTTCAGCAGCGCATGACCCAGGCCGATGCGCGCGCCCTGCGCCCAGTTCACCAGATGCTGGCCCAGCGGGATGTCGTGCGGCTTGTCGGCGAGGGCGACGAGCGCGCCCAGCGCGAACGGCAAAAAGAACACGGCCAGCACGGCCGCGCCCCAGAACGCGGGCGCCGGCAGCAGCGTCCAGCACAGCAGTACCGCCACGGTCAACGCCGGCGCGACGAGGCTGCGGCGCAGATTGTCGAACAGCTTCCAGCGCGCCAGCGGCGGCAGCGGATTGGGCTCCCGGCGGCCGTCCGCCAGCGGCACGCGCGACCGCAGCCAGCCGACAAGCTGCCAGTCGCCGCGGATCCAGCGGTGGCGGCGGCTGACGTCGTCGCTGTAGCGCGCCGGGCAAGGTTCGACGAGGTGCGCATCGCTGAGCAGGCCGGAACGCACGTAGCAGCCTTCCAGCAGGTCGTGCGACAGTACGCGATCAGGAGGGAAGCGCCCGCGCAGCACGCGCTCGAATGCTTCCAGGTCGTAGATGCCCTTGCCGGTAAAAGAGCCTTCGCCGAACAGGTCCTGGTAGACGTTGGACACCGTGCGCGTGTATGGATCGATGCCCGGCTCGCCGCTGCACAGGCGCTCGTAACGCGACGCGTCCTCCAGCGGCAGCGCCGCCGTCACGCGCGGCTGCAACAGGCCATAGCCTTCCACCACGCGCCGCCCGTCGGCCGAGAACACCGGGTGGTTGAGCGGATGCGCCATCGCGGCGACGAAGGCGCGCGCCGCGTCGCGGGGCAGCTGCGTGTCGGCGTCCAACGTGATCACGTAGCGGATCTCGTCCAGGCCGGCGAGCGGACCCTCGATGGCGGCGAACGGCGCGCGCTCGCCGCGCAGCAGGAAGGCGTTCAGGTCTTCCAGCTTGCCGCGCTTGCGCTCGCGGCCGATCCAGGCGCCCTCGCCTTTGCTCCACACACGCTGGCGGTGCAGCAGCAGGAAGGGCTGGTCGCCGTACTTCGCGTTCAGCACGGCGATGGCGGCGCGCGCCTGTTCGATCAGTTCGGCATCGCCGTACACTTCCTGCCGCGGCGCGTCGACCAGGTCGGTCAGGAGGCAGAAGCGCACATGCGGATCGCGGTTGGCCAGGTAACGCACTTCGAGCCCGTCGACGAGTGCCGCCACGTTGTCGCGGCTGTACAGCAGCGCCGGGACCACGACGATGGCGCGCGCGTCGGGCGGGATGCCGGCACTGAAATCCATGCGCGGCAGCGGCGCCGGCGCGACGAGCCGCGTGGCCATCAGGTTGACGAGGGCCAGCGCCAGCTGGCTCGCACCGAGCACGCCCAGCACGCCGATGGCGACGAGCAGGCCGTGGCCGGCGCCGTCCCGTGCCGCGTGGACGGTGACTGCCGCCGCGAACAGCGCCGTGAACACGCCGATGCCGCCCAGATAGGCCAGCAGCGGCCGCGCACGGCCCGCGCGGCGCAGCGTGGCGGCTACGCCGGGCCGCATGTTCAGCCGTGCCTCCAGGCGCGCCAGCCCTTTGCCGGCCAGGTAGTAGCCGACGTGGCGCAGGCGCGCATCCAGGCCGCCGTCGCCCACGGTGCGCGGTTCGGCCGCCAGCGCGAGCGCTTCCGTCGCGACCTCGATCTCGCTGCGGCCGCTGGTGCGCGCGAGGCGTTCGACGACGTGGCGGTAATGGTCGCGCGTGGCGAAATCCATCTTGCCGTAGACGCCGGCGGGATCGCCGCGCAGGGCCTGCTCGACGGCGCTCATCGTCTCGACGAATTCGCGCCAGTCCGTGCTGCCGAGCAGGCGCAGGCTGCCGATGGTGTTGGCGACCGAGACCTGGTCCGTGGCTTGCTGCTTGACGTCGGCCTGCACGGCCTGGTCGATCGTGCGGCCTTCGTCGGCGAGGCGCGTCGCGATCCATTGCAAGGCCTGCGTGAGCGGCCCGCCGCGGCCCTGCAGCCGGCGCGTGAGTTCGGCGACGAAGCCGGAACCCATCGGCTGCACTTCGCGCGCCATGTCGGCCACGACGAGGATCAGGTCACCCGGACGCTCGTCGGCCTTGACCGTCATGCGGTCGGCCCAGCGGTTCGCCTGTTCGCGCTGGCGCCGGCTGTCCGCCTGGCGCGCGGCGATGCGGCGCAGGTTTTCGATCAGCGCGAGGCGCAGCATGATCGGGATCGCCCACAGCTCGCCCAGCGCCAGCGCCGCGCCTTCCTGGTACGCGGCGACGAAGCGCGCCAGGCTTTCCGGCTCGAGGCGACCGTCGCCATGCGCGATCACTTCCAGGGCCAGCTGGTACGCGCGCGGGTGGCCGCACGCATCCGGATCCGCCAGGCAGGGCAGCTCGCGGCTGTAAGCGCCGGGCAGGTGGCTGCGCGCCAGGCGGATCTGCTCCTCGATCAGGTAGTAGTTATCGAGCAGCCATTCGGCCGCCGGCGCCAGGCGCACGCCCGACTTGGCGGCCACGGTGAGGCCGGCACAGGCGTCGGCGATGACGGCGGCGTTGTCGGCCAAGCGCGCCAGCAGACGGTCGCTGCCCGGCTGGGTGCTCAGTTGATGGCGCGCGGCGAGGCGGCGGCCATGCACGGCCATCTGGGCGGCGGAAAACAGTTCGGCGCGCAGCGGGGCGTCGTCGGCGGCGAGGCCGCGGGCTGCGGGCGGGAGCGCTTTTTCTTCGTTCAACAGAAACCTCATGGTGGCGTGCGCAACCGGCCGTTGGCTGACGCGGAACGCGACCATTCGGGTGAGAGCGAAAAGACTCGAGGGCGCACGGCTCCCGCCATGCTAAGAGATCGCCAGTCTGGAAACTGTGCGTTAGCGTACAGAGGTTGGCGATCGGTATGTTCAGGCCAGCGCGAGGCCACCCACGACGGTCCACGCCTGCGCATGCCCCGCCCGGCGCAGCAACGTCGCGGCTTTCGCGCTGCGGTTCCCGCTGCGGCACACGAACACGATCGGCCGTGCCGGCTCAGCCAACCACCCCGCCACATGCTCCGCGAGACGCGACAACGGCACGTTGCGTGCCGCGCGCCCGTGCAGCACCATCGGACCGGCCGCCGCTTCAAAGGCTTCGCGCACGTCGACGAGCAGCGCGTCCTCGTGGCGCCGCAGGAAGACGTCCAGCGTATCCTGATGCAGCTGTCCGGCCGTGCCGCCATCGCGCGCGCGCGGCGTCGCCCAGGCCAGGCCGTCGACGTCGGCGCCGTGGCAGATCACGGCGCCGTCATGCGCGACGCGCGCCAGCCGCCCGGCGTCGACGGCGCCGAAGACGTGCCGCACGGCCGTGCGCCGCAGGTGTCCCGCGTCCGCATCACCCAGCAGCCAGCCGTCCGGCAGGCGGGCCAGCACGGCGCCGCCGATGACGATGCAAGGCGCATGGCTGCCGTCGTCCAGTTCGACGGTGGCGTGGTCCGCCACGTCGACATCCAGCACGCGCAGGCCCGCGTCCCGTGCGAGCGCGGCGATGCGCTCGAGCTGGTCGCGCGGCGGATCGATCACGACGCAGGTTGTGGCATCGAACACGATCCAGCCATACCGCCCGTCGCCGCTGACCTGCATGACGCCGGGGCTTCCGTCTTTGAACCGGGACGCGCGCAGCGCCTCGCCGCAATGGCGGATGCGCGCGCAGGCGGCATCGACGAAGGCGTCGTCGGCGAGCGGCCCGATCGACAGGCGCACGGCGCCGCCGCTGCGCCACAACGGCAGGCCCATCGCATCCAGCACGTAGCTGGGCGCGGCCTTCGCCGCCGAGCAGGCCGACCCCGCGCTGACGCGCACGCCGGCCGCATCGAACAGGTCGAGCAGGTCCTTGCTGGACACGCCGGGCACGGCGAAATTCAGGGTGGTCGGCAAGGTGTGTTCGAACGGCGCGTTGAAGACGATGGCGGGAAAGGCATCGCGCAGGGTGGCCGCCAGCCGGTCGCGCATGGCGGCGAGTTCGGCGTGGCCCCGGAACGTGGTGCCCTCTTCCAGCGCGGCCAGCACGGCGCCGAGGGCGGCGATGCCGGCCATGTTCTCGGTGCCGGAGCGCTGTCCGCCTTCCTGGCCGCCGCCGATCATCAGCGGCGTGTAGGGCGCGCCGTCGCGCACGTACAGGATGCCGATGCCTTTCGGCGCATGCAGCTTGTGGCCGGAGAACGGCGCGTAGTCGATGCGCGTGTTCGCCAGATCGAGCGGCAGCTTGCCCAGCGCCTGCACGCAATCGACCATCCAGTAGGCCTTGCTGCCGCTCTCACGCAGCACGCGCGCGATGCCGTCGAGGTCCGAGATCGCGCCCGTTTCGTTGTTCGCGGCCATCGTGCAGACCATGGCGGCGCGCGGCGCCAGGTCGCGCAGGACGTCCAGGCGGTGGCGTCCTGCGGCGTCGACGGGGAGCGCAAGCAAGGTCAGGCCCGTGCCGAGCAGGCGGTTCCAGTGCGCGAGGCTTTCCGACACGGCCTTGTGTTCGGTGGCGCCGTAGACCAGCAGGTCGCCGCAGTCTTCTCCGGCGGCGCGGCGTTCGCGCACGGCGACGAGCGCGGACAGCACGGCGGTCTGGATGCCTTCGGTGGCGCCGCTCGTGAACAGCACGCGTCCCGGTCCGGCGCCGAGCACGCGTCGCGCGCGCGCGCGGGTCGTGTCGAGGATGCGCCTGGCACGCAGGCCGGTGGCGTGACTGCTGCTCGGATTGCCGAACTGGGCCTCCATCGCCTCGACGGCGGCGGCGATTGCGGAAGGCAGGACCGGCGAAGTGGCGTTTGCGTCGAGGTAGATGTCGGAGGCCATAAAATAATTGCTAAAAGTCCAAAAATAAATGCGCCATCAGCGCGATTGTTGAGTAATATGTTACGGTTTGGTGCCGAAAATGACGTACTAAAGAATCTTTGATTTTTCCTAGGCTGAAGAACGAACATTCTAGATACCGTGACATGGATAAGACGAATTCACTCGACAAATACGACTGCGCGATTTTGGCGGCTCTGCAGGCGGATGCCACCCTGTCGATTTCCGGCTTGAGCGAAAAGGTGGGGCTGTCCAGCACCCCGTGCTGGAAACGGGTCAAGCGCCTGGAGGAAGAGGGATACATCGAGAGCCGGGTCAGCATCGTCAACCGGCACAAGGTCGGCCTGCCCGTGACCGTGTTCGTCAGCGTGCGCACCAACGAGCACGACGAAAAATGGCTGGAGCGCTTCGCCTCCGCCGTCGTCGCGCTGCCCGAAGTGCTGGAATTCCACCGCATGAGCGGCGACGTCGATTACCTGCTCAAGGTCGTCACCACCGACATCGACGGCTACGACCGCTTCTACAAAAAACTGATCAAGACGGCCCAGCTGTCCGGCGTCTCGTCCGCGTTCTCGATGGAGCAGATCAAGTGCACCACCGCGCTGCCGCTGGAACTGATCTCGCACGGGCTGCCGGCGTAATCTGTTTGCGCGCCTTATCGGCGGCCTCGAAAAACCGTCGCCAGCGGCAGCACCGTTGTCCGAGAAGCGCAGCTGTACGGATGTACAGCGAGCATCGCAGGGCGACAGGGCAACGCGCAGTAGGTTTTTCGAGGTTCCCGTGCGATGATGGCGACCGTTGAATAACAACGGAGACGAACCAATGGCATCAACCATCAAAACCGTGGCGCTGGCGGCGATCCTGCTAGCGACAGGTAGTTCCGCGCTCGCCCAGGACCAGGTCGTGCGCATCGGCGTGAGCGGCCCGCTGTCGGGCGCCAACGCCTTCGCCGGCAAGGATGACGAGAACGGCGTGCGCCTCGCCGTCGAAGAACTCAACGCGCAAAAGCTCAAGATCGGCGGCAAGACGCTCAAGTTCGAGCTGCTGTCCGAAGACGACCAGGGCGACCCGAAGGCCGGCGTGAGCGTCGCGCAGAAATTCGCCGACGCCGGCGTCAAGTTCGTGCTCGGCCCGTACAACTCGGGCGTCGCGATTCCCGCCGCGCGCGTCTACAACGATGCCGGCATCCTGATGTCCACCGTCGGCACGAGCCCGAAGGTCACGCAGTCGCGCTACCCGAACGTGTTCCGCATGGTCGCCAGCGATTCGCAGGTGGGCAGCTCGATGGCGTCGTTCGCCGCGAAGGAATTGAAGATCAAGACGGTCGGCGTGATCGACGACCGCACCGCGTTCGGCCAGGGCATCGCCGACGAATTCGCGAAGCAGGCGCGCGCATCCGGCGTTGCCGTCGCCGGCCGCGAGTTCACCAACGACAAGGCGAGCGACTTCTCCGCCATCCTCACCGCGTTCCGCGCGAAAAAGGTCGACGCGATTTTCTTCGGCGGCTATGCACCGCAGGGTGCGCCGATGGCACGGCAGATGAAGCAGTTGGGGATGGCGAATGTGCGCCTGCTGGGCGGCGACACGCTGTGCAGCCCCGAGATGGCCAAATTGGGGGGCGACGCCGTCGGCGAGAACGTGATGTGCGCGCAGGCCGGCGCGATGCTCGACAAGCAGGCCGGCGGTCCGGCGTTCAAGACCCGCTACAAGCAGCGCTTCCAGCACGACCCGGACGTGTACGCGCCGACGTTCTACGACCAGACGATGTTCATCGCGAAGGCCATGCAGACCGCGAACACGACGGACGCCGCCGCCGTCGGCAAGCAGCTGCACACGATGACGTACCAGGGCGTGGCCGGCACCTACGGCTACGATGCGAACGGCAACCTGAAGAAGACGGCCGTCACGGTCTACACCTTCAAGGGCGGCCAACTGGCGCCGCTGGCCAGTTATTGAACTCTCGTAGGGTGGGCGCCCCGTGCCCACCCTACCGGAACGTTTTCATCTCCATCACGCAGAACACAACATGAAACAGACCCTCACACTGGGCACCATCGCCGCCGCCTGCCTCATCGCCTGCGCGCCGGCCGTCGCCGACAACGCGACCAAGCCCACGGCCGGTGCCGGCGCCACGAACGCCGCAGTCAATGCAGCCACCGCCGCCGAATCGAAAAAGCTGAACAAACTGGCCGACGAATATTGGGACGCGCAGGCGCGCTTCGACCCGGTCTCCGCCGGCGAGAGCGGCGACAACCGCTTCCCCGACCAGATCGGCATGTCGATCTCGCCCAAGAACCGCGCGCACCAGTTCGCGCTGTACAAGGACTATTTGAAGCGTCTGCACACGATCCGCCGCGACGGCCTCGCGCAGCGCGACCAGACGAGCTACGACATCCTCGACTACGAACTGAAGACCGCGCTGCGCTTCGAGCCGTTCCCCGAGCACCTGCTGCCGCTGAACCAGATGGACGCCCTGCCCGTCACGCTCGCGAACTACAGCAGCGGCCAGCAGGCGCAGTCGCTGGTCACCGTGAAGGATTACCAGGCCTATCTGAGCCGCCTGAACCAGCTCGGTCCGTGGATCGACCAGGCCATCGCGAACATGCGCGAAGGGATGAAGCGCGGCGTCGTGCAGCCGAAGGCGATCATGGAAGCCGCGCTGCCCCAGTTCAAGCAGCTGGTGGCCGCCAAGGCCGAGGACAGCATCTATTACACGCCCGTGAAGAACTTCCCGGCGGGCTTCTCGGATGCCGACAAGAAGAAGCTGGCGGCGAGCTATCGCAGCACCATCGCCGGCAAGCTGAATCCGGCATTGAAACGCCTGGCCGACTTCGTCGAGCACGACTACCTGCCGGCCTGCCGCACGAGCACCGGCTGGAGCGCGTTGCCGCAGGGGATGAACTGGTATCTCGCGCGCGTCGCCAGCCAGACGACGACCGACCTGCAGCCGGAACAGATCCACCAGATCGGCCTGAAGGAAGTCGCGCGCATTCAAGGTGAATATGCCCGCATCGGTCCGAAGATGGGCTACGACGGTCCGGCGGCCGGCCTGCCGGTGTGGGTCTCGCAGCAGGCGAAGTACAAGCCCTTCAAGACCGAGGGCGAGATCATCGACGTCTACCGCAAGCTGAACACGCAGCTGCAGACCAAGCTGCCCGCGCTGTTCTCGCTGCGCCCGAAGACGCCGCTCGACCTGCGCCTGGAACCGGAACTGTCGCGGGCGACGGCCTCCGACCACTACACGCCGCCGGCGATCGACGGCTCGCGTCCGGGCGTGTTCTGGTCCGTCGTGAACGACCCGACGCAATACGGCAGCACCGGCATGGTCACGCTGTTCCTGCACGAGGGCCAGCCGGGCCACCACTTCCACATCGCGCTGATGCAGGAACTGGGGCTGCCGAATTTCCGCAAGTTCGGCGGCAACAACGCCTTCACCGAAGGCTGGGCACTGTACGCCGAGACGCTGGGCACGGAAATGGGCCTGTACGACAAGCCGGAAGACTGGTTCGGCCACCTGAACGACGAGATGCTGCGCGCCGTGCGCCTCGTCGTCGACACCGGCATGCATGCGAAGGGCTGGACGCGCGAGCAGTCGATCCAGTACATGCGCGAGACGCTGGGCTACACGGAAGCGGATGCGCGCAACGCGACCGAGCGCTATATGGCGTGGCCGGCACAGGCGCTGGGCTACAAGATCGGCGCGCTGAAAATCCAGGAACTGCGCGCCCGCGCGGAGAAGGCGCTCGGCCCGGCATTCAGCCTGCCCAAGTTCCACGAGATCGTGCTGGGCGAAGGCACGCTGCCGCTGGCGCTGCTGGAGAAGAAGGTGGATCGCTGGATCGCAGAGACGAAGTAACCGTCTGTCGTTCCCGGCATTGCCGGAAACGACTTCCCGGCATTGCCGGAAACGACTCCCCGGCATTGCCGGAAACGACTCCCCGCGCAGGCGGGCACCCATGCGGAGCAACCAAATTCGGTACATCGGAAACACATCCGTGTTATCGACGTACCGGCTTCGAGTAGTCAGCATGGGTGCCCGCGTTCGCGAGGACGACGTTGTTATTTCTCCGGCGCGATCCGCCACAAGACGCCACCGCCGTCATCGACGACGAGCAGCGCCCCGTCCTCCGCCACCGTCACCCCGGTCGGACGGCCCCACACGTCGCGGTCGGACAGCACCATGCCGGTCATGAAGTCCTGGTACTGCCCGGTCGGCACGCCGTTCTTCATCATCACGCGCACGACCTTGTAGCCGGTGCGGATGCCGCGGTTCCACGAGCCGTGCAGCGCGAGGAAGATGTCGCCGTCGTACTCTTTCGGGAACGCGTGCTTGCTGCCTTCCGGGGCATGGTACACCGTCATGCCCAGCGGCGCGGAGTGCGCCTGGATCAGCATGTCGGGCACCGTGACCTTGTCCTTCAGGTCCGGACGGATGCCTTTCAGGCGCGGATCCTCGTGCGCGCCGAGGTAGTACCATGGCCAGCCGTAAAAGCCGCCGCGCTTGACGCGCGTGACGTAGTCGGGCGGGAGGTCGTCGCCCAGTTCGTCGCGCTCGTTGACGCTGCAATACAGGTCGCCCGTGTCCGGATGCACGAACATACCCACGCAGTTGCGCAGGCCGTTGGCGTAGTTGCGGCGGTGCTTGCCGTCGGGGTCGAACGCGAGCACGCTGGCGCGGTCGGTCTCTTCGCCCCACGCGCCACCCATGCCGTGTTCCGACTCCCATTGTGCCAGCGGCTTCGGCGGCTTGTTGCCGATGCCTTGCGCGACGTTGGTGGCCGAGCCGACGGAGACGAACAAGGTTTTGCCGTCCTGCGAGAACGCGAGCGAGCGCGTGACGTGGTTGCCCATGCCGTCGACGAGCTTGTCGACGATCGTCTCGGATTTGCCCTTCGCTTTCAGGTCGCCCGTCGTGTACGGAAAGCGCACGACGGAGTTCGCGTTCGCCACGTACAGGTATTTCGGATTCGCGGCCGGCCAGAGCGCGAGACCGTACGGGCGCGACAGGCCGGTGGCGAACACGCTGTCCGACTCCACCGTGTCGCCGCCGCTGCCCAGGCGCAGGATGCGGACTTCGCCCTTGCCCATATCGGACAGGATGATGTCGCCGTTCGGTGCGCGGAGCAGCAGGCGCGCCTTACCCGTTTCCGCCAGCACGCTCACCTTGAAGCCTTTCGGCACGGCCGGCATGGCGCCGTCCGGACGCTTCGCAAGCTTGGGACCGTTCCCCGCGCTCTCGCTGGCGAACGGCGCGACGAGCTGATCGACGGTGACGTGATGCACGTCGCCCGGCTTGTCCTCGGTCCAGGCACCGGCGCGTTCGCCGGCTGCCGCCTTCGCGGCCGGCGCCGCCGCCTTGCCGCTCTGCGCCGCGAGATAGTCGATCACGGCGGCGCGCTGTTTCGCGTCGGCGACCGCGACCGGCATCGCGGTGCCCGGCACGTCCCTGGACGGATCGCGCAGGAAGACGTCGAGTTCCGCGCGCGTCCACGTCTTGCCGGCGGCGCCGGCCTTCGTCAGCGCATCCGTGTAGTTAAAGCCCGGCGCCGACGCGGCCTTGCGGCCCACGACGTTGAACAACGGCGGACCCGCGCGCGAACCCATGCTGGCGTCGGCCGTGTGGCAGCTGGCGCAGTTCTGCTCGAAATAGGCCTGGCCGGCGGATGGCGCGGCGGATGCCGTCCCGGCCAACGTCAGCGCGCCGAACAGCGCGGTGGCGATTTTATTGTGCATGTTTCCCCCTCCCGTGGGTGATTCAATCGATCATGAAGACCGGATAGCGGCGCCACTCCGGCTCGCGCCAGCGCGCGCAGTTGGCGAAGATGAAGTCGAGCACCGCACCCTGGTCCTTCAGCAGGTCCGGGTTGGCGGCCTTCCAGGCGCCGAACTTCGCCGCCAGTTCGGGCTCGGCGGCCAGCAGGCGCTCGGCCTCGTCCTCGAATACATAGTCCGAATAGGCTTCCTTCTTTTCCAGCACGCTGTTGAAGAAGCCCCAACGGAAGAAGCTGTCGTGGGCCTGGGGTTCCAGCGTCTCGACGGCGTAGCGGGCCTGGTCCTGATCGAGCGGGACGAGGTAGTCGCCGGCGCGGATCGTGACGGTCTCGCGCACGCGCTCCAGTTGCACGTCGTCGTGGAACATATGGCCTTCGTACGCATGCCCGCGCGTGGACACGGACGCGATGCGGTACGCGGACACTTCCTGCGTGCGCTCGGCATCGACGCGTTCGAGCTTGACGCCGTTCCAGCGCAGGCGCTCGATCGCTTCGCGCCACTGCTGCGGCACCACGTAGGCCTTGGGCGCGGGGACGACGACGTCGGCCGGGAAGCGGTTGTAATGCGCGATGTCGCGTTCGTACGGCTCGTTGCGGTCGTAGTACAGGCGCTGGTAGTCGCCCAGGCTGCTTCCCTTGTACTTGGCCGCATAACCCTTGAAACGGAACGTGGACGGATTTGCTTCGTCCATCGACCAGTGCACGGGCCATTCGCGGCGCGTGCGGCCGGCCGCGCGGGCGGCGCGGCGCAACGCGACGATTTTTTCTCCGTTGGCGACGGTGAAGTCCAGCGCCGTCTCGACAAGCGCGCGCATCGAGTGATAGCGGTCGGCGAAGGGTTTCAGCATGTGCGTCTCGGGCATGAAGCCGATCGTGTCGTGCAGCGCCGCGTAGCCCGTCGAGAAGCGCGCCGTCTCGAGGAAATCGGCGATACCCTCGTCCGGGCTGTCCTTGACCGGGTTCACGTACGGGCACATGGGCCAGCCGCGCTCGTCCATCTCCGCATACATCGCCGGCAGCATGGTGTCGCGGAGAAAAGCGCCCAGGTCTCCGCCCAATTTGTCGGCCTGGGTCGGGATCAACGTCATCGTGTAGCTGTAGTCGGCGCCGTTGGACGTGTGGGTGTCGACCATCACGTCCGGATCCCATTCCGTGAACAGCTTGTTGAAAGTCTGCGCCGTCAGCGTGTCGCACTTGACGAAGTCGCGGTTCAGGTCGAGGTGGCGGCTGTTGCCGCGAAAGCCGTAGCTTTCCGGCCCGTCCTGGTTCACGCGCGACGTATTGGCGCGGTTGAAGGCGCCGTCCACGTTGTACAACGGGACGAACAGGAACACGGTCTTTCCCAGTGCGGCCAGGCGCTCCGGCTGCTGGCAGAAATCGCGCACGAGCGCCATGCACGCATCGACGCCTTCCGGTTCGCCCGGATGGATGCCGTTGTTGTTGAAGAAAACGGGACGTCCGGCGGCCTTGACCTGCGCGCGGTCGAACACCCCATCGGCCGAGATCACGCCGGCGTGGATCGGCACGCCCGCGTCGGAGGTCCCGACCACGGAAAAGCGCAGCACCTGGGGGTATTGGTGCGCGAGATCGTCGTACCAGGCGATGCAATCGGACCAGGTCGTGGTCTGATTCTGGTTGCCCTTCTCGAAAGGCGTCTGCAATGCGTTGAGCATGGTGGTGGTTTGCTAGCGAGTGGAAGACTGAGGTCGCTACTGTACCCCAGTTGACTGCTTTCAGGCAGTCGCCACGTCGTTCAGCGGCAGGGTGATGGCGACGAGCGTGCCCTCGCCGGGACGCGACTGCACGTGGATGCTGCCGCCGAGGGCGAAGACGCGCTCGCGCATGCCGATGATGCCGATGCCTTCCGACGCCACGGCCGGATCGAAGCCCTCGCCGTCGTCCTGCACTTCGATGTGCAGGGCACCATCCTCGTCGGACAGCGCGAGGCTCACGCGCGCGAAGCCGGCCTGCGAGTGCTTCATGATGTTCGACAGCGCTTCCTGCACGATGCGGTAGGCGGAGATCGCGAGCTCGTTGCCGATCTTCGAGAAGTCGCCCTGCGATTCGAATTCGAAGTGCACGCCGGAGCTGCTGCGGTAGTGGCTCACCATCTCCTCGACGGCGCCGTGCAGCCCGAGCATGTCCAGCACCTCCGGACGCAGGCGGCGCACCAGGCGGCGGCCGTTCGCGTACAGGTCCAGCGCCAGCTTGGTGATGGCCTGGGCCTTGGCGCGGATCTGGTCGATTTCCTCGCCGGGCGTGGCCTTGGCCGCGAGCTGCTGGATCGTCTGCGATTCCAGGCGCACGGCGATCAAGGATGCATTCAGTTCGTCATGGATCTCGACCGCGATGCTCTTTCTCTCGTCCTCGATGATGCTGTTGACCTTCTGGATCAGCTTGCGCTTGTCGGCGTCGGCGCGCAGCGCCTCGTTGCGCGACGCGAGCAGGTCGCGCGTGCGCTCGGCCACCTTGTTCTCCAGGTCCTGCTTGGACTGGTCCAGCGCCACCGACATCTCGCCGATCGACGCTTGCAGTTCGCCCACCTCGCCGCCCGTCGTGACGGGGAGCTGCACGCGGTAATTGCCGCCGCGGATGCGCCGCAGCACGGAGATCGCCTCGCGCAGCGGCACCGTGAGGCTGCGCGCCAGGATATACGCGAGCGCGCCGCTGGCGGCCAGCGCCAGCGCGGCCATCGCCAGCTCCACGCGGAAGCGGTGCAGCTGCTTGGCCAGCATGTTCGTGGGCGACATCGTCACGCGCACGAGGCCGACGACCTCCGTCGTCAAGGTCGGCGGGCGCGTGTCGCTGGAGGCGGAGACGTGCGGCGTGCCGTTGTCGGAGAACAGGTTGATCCACACCACCTGCTTGCGGATCGGGGCCTCGAACGAACGGCTCTCCGCCTCGATCGGATGTTCGGAGATGACGGGCACCACGTTCTGGCCGTTCATGTCGATGACGTCGATGCGGTACACGCTGCTGTCCGACTGCACGAGGCCGTTCATGGTCAGGCGCAGGTCCGACAGATTGCCGGAAATGACGTTGTATTCGCTGGTCTCCGCGAGCGCGCGCGCGAGGATGCGGCCGCGTTCCGCCAGTTCCTCGTCGACCTGGGCGCGGTGCGCGTACCAGGAGTACCAGACGAAGGACGTGAACAGCAGGGTCACGGGCAGCATCGTGATGAAGGCCATGCGCAGGCCGATGCTCCAGCCGCGCCAGAATTGCAGGGCGCCGGGCCGCAGCTTGGCGGGCCGCAGCTTGCGCGACCTGAGCGCGGCGGCGCGCAGCGATGCTTCGCGCAGGGCGGCGGGCCGCTTCATGGCTGACGTGCCGGCACGGGCCGGGCGAAGTTGCGCACATTGTCCGGCACCTCGACGTCGAGCGAGCGCGCGACGCCCTCGTTGACGATGGTGTGGAAGTAGCGCGGGAACTGGGGCGTCGGCAGCTCGCCGCCGGACACATAGCTGGCCACGATCTCGGCCACCTGGGCGTTGATGTCCTCGACTTCGGAATATGTCGTCGCCAGCGCGCCCGCCTTCACCATGTCGGCCGAGAAGCCGATCACGCCTTGCTTGTGGCGGTAGGTCGAGAGCAGGATGTTGCGGAAGTTTTCCGTGTTGTAGACGGCGCTGTCGGGCAGCGCCAGCAGCACGTCGGTCTGGGCGATCTGGCCCAGCATGCGGTTGATGTCCTCGTCCGGGTCCGCCTGCAGCACGTTCACGTGTTCGTTTTCCAGGATCGGCTTGAGGAACGCGGTGTCCGGACCGAGGATCGCGGCCACGCGCACGGCACGCCGGTACAGCAGGGCCACGAGGCGCAACTGATCGGCCGGCGCCGGTTCCGCATACACGGCCGTGAACATTGCTGCGCGCGCCGCCGGCAGGGTGCCGAGGATGGAACGCACGACCTGGCTCGACGTGAACGTGGAGACCACGACGCAGTCGCAGCGGCGCTGTGCGACCTCGCGCAGCGCCGCCGGGCCGACGGTCACGTACAGCATGCGCCGGTGCTGGGCCAGCTCCGTGCGGAACACGGCGAACACGGGCACGAGGCGGCGCGTGATGTCGTCCACGATGCGGCGCGTGATGGCGCTGTCGTCCGTCGTGACGATCTGGAAACGGTAGCCCTGCACGGGTTCCGGCTTGATGTCGCGGGTGGTGAAGGCGTGGGCGGAGGTGGCGAACAAGACCGCCGCCACGGCGATGGCGCTGCGCGCCAGGTGGCTCAGCATGGGCGGGAAGGGTCTGGCGGACTGCTCCCGCTTGCGCGGGAACGACGGCGCATTTGCTACGTCATTCCCGCGAAAACGGGAATCCATACACAGTATCCGAAGCACGCTACACCATCCGACTCAAGGCTCGATCAAGCCATGCTTGACGGCGAGCTTGGTGATGTACGCCTGCCGGTGCACGCCGAGCTTTTCCTTCACGGACTGGCTGATGTTGCTGATGGTCTTGGTCGACAGGTTGAGGCGCTCGGCGATCTCCATATTCGTCAGGCCCTCGGCCATCAGCTTGAAGATTTCCAGGCTGCGCTCGTCCAGCTGCGACTGCGGCGACACGTCGCCGCGCACGGCCAGGCTGGCCAGGCGCTCGGCGATCTGCGGCAGGAAGTACAGCTTGCCCGCATGCGCGTGGCGCACCGCGTCGGCCAGGTCGGCCGGGTCGCAATCCTTGGTCACGAAGGCGTGCGCGCCCAGGCGGTAGGTTTCCTTGATCAGGCTGTCCTGGTCGAACTGGCTGAGGAACACGATCTTGGCCTTGGGGTCGTTCCTGAGGATGTTCTGCGCCGCGTCCATCCCGGTCAGCTCGGTGCCGAAGCGGATGTCGAGCACCGCCACGTCCGGCTTGAATTCCGCATACATCGCGGCCGCTTCGCTCGGGCTCTTGGCCTGGCCCACCACTTCCATTCCCTGCGCCGACAACGACATCGCGAACCCGGTCATCACGATCGGGTGATCGTCCGCCAACATCACGCGGATCGGCTTTTGCTCTTTCTGCACGTTCGATTCTCCAGGCTACTTCTGCTTTCAGGCGAAAGCACAGAGACGATTATTCCATACAACAGCACTGGGCGGGAGGCGGCTTTTCACCAATTTCCTACAGCCCAGGCCGCTTTGCGCGCGCAAATGGAATTATATATTGCTACTAAATCGCTTTACTGATTGCTATTAGATAGCATATATTGGTTCCGTTCGATGGATTTTCTGCTTCACTCCGATTTACAGCCAGCAAGGCCGGCAACAACAAGGAGGATGGCCATGCGATTCACGAGTCTCTCGAGCGGCAACCGCCCCGACGCCAAAGCCGCGCAATTCGCTGTTGTTGCCGCGCTGCACGTTGCGCTCGGCGCGGTGTTCATCCACAGCCTCAACGTGCCGGAAGCCGGGTGGCCAAGCTGGCCTTCGTCTGGAAGCTCGACTAGCTTGCAGCTCCTCTTATTTCGTGTAAGACCATAAGAACAACGGGAGACGCACGATGCGTCACGTACCATCCTTGGCCATCTGCTCGGCCTGCGGCCTGGCGTTTTTCCTCGCCTGGCTCGCGCTGCAGCCCTATGCGGCGCCCGTACCGACCGGCCCCTTCCTGCCGGGCTACAGCGCGGCGCGCGCGCAGCAGCACGTGCAGGCGTTCGCGCAGGCGCCGCGTCCGGCCGGCAGCATCGCCAACGGCCGCGCACGCGACTACCTGCTGGCCCGCATCCGCGCCATCGGCCTCGAACCGGACGTCCAGGTCGGCACCGTGTCCTCGACATCCTGGGACTGGATGTCCCATGCGCAGATCACGCTGGCGACGGCGCGCAACATCGTCGTGCGCAAGCCCGGCGTGACACGCGGCGGCGCCGTGCTGGCCATGGCCCATTACGATTCGCGCGCGACGACGCTCGGCGCGGCCGACGGCGGCGCCTCGGCCGCCGCGCTGCTGGAAGCCATGCGCGTGCTGCAGGCCGGGCCGCCGCTCGACAACGACATCCTGTTCGTCTTCACGGACGCCGACGCGGTCCAGCCGATGGGCGCGCGCGCCTTCATGCAGTCGCACCCGTGGGCGAAGCGCGTGCGCGTCGCCCTGCGCTTCGACAATGCCGGCAACCGCGGTCCGCTGGAACTGTTCACAGCAGAGCATGCGGACGGCTTCGCGGTCGACGCCTGGTCACGCGGCGCGCCGGCACCGCAGGGTTCCTCGTTCAAGGCCGAGTTGGACGAACGCCTGCCGCAAAGCGCGGGCGCGGCGCCGCTGGCCGGCGGCAGCTTTCCCGTGCTGCACTTCGCGACGACGCAGGGTTCCCTCGGCTGGGACGGCGTGCACGACCTGCCGCAACGCTTATCGAGCGCCAGCCTGCAGCACGAAGGCGACACGATGCTCGCGCTGCTGCGCCGCTTCGGCAACGCCACCCTGCCGTCCACGTCATCGCCCCCGCGCGGCCAGGTCTATTTTTCGTTGCCGCTCATCGGCATGGTCCACTACGACTATGTGCTGATCTGGCCGCTGGCGCTGCTGGCCTGCGTGCTGGGCGCCCTCGCCTGCCGCGCCGCGTTGCGCAACGGCGGGTCCGTACCGACATCGTGGACGCCATGTTCAGCTGCCTGTTCATGGCCGTGCCGGCGACCTTCATCGCCTACCTGTGCCGCGAAGCGCTGCCGGCGCTGCAGGCCCGCTACCCGGCCGCGGTGCTCGTTGAGGATGGCGGCGCGAGCTGGCAGTTGCTGGGATTCACGCTGCTGCCGGCCGCCATCTACATCGCCCTGCAACGACGCCTGCAACAGCGGCTCGGCGTGGCGACGACGGCGCTGGGCGTGCTGCTCGCCGGCGACGTCGCACTCGTCGCCGTCTGCGTGCGCGCACCGGGGGCCAGCTACGTGCTGGCCTGGCCGCTGCTGGCCGGGCAGGCGGCATGGCTCGCGCTCGCGGGCGTACGCGCGTGGACGCACGCGCACCGCGTGACCATTGCCGTCCTCGGCGCGCTGCCGGCCCTCTTCCTGCTGCTGCCGGCCGTGCACGCGAGCCTCGTGTTCTTTTCGCCCGCCTGGCTCGTGCTGCCGTCCGCGCTCGTCTGCCTGCTGGCGGGCATGTGCGGCATGGCGCTCGACCTGCTCGCGCGGCGCTGGCTCGTGCGGCCGCTGCTGCTCGGCGCCGGGGTGTCGCTCGGCATGGCCTATGCGGCCGTGCCGCAAGTGCCCGAACTGCCCGCGCCGAACCGGCTCGTGTACTACAAGGACACGCCGAGCTGGCAAGCGTTCTGGCTGCACCCACCGGGGCCGCTCGACGCATGGACGCGGCAGGTCTTTCCGAACACGCTGCACCCGTATGTCATGCCTTATCTGTTCGGCCCCGACGCCGATCCCGTGTGGTACGCGGCGGCACCGCGCGACGATGACATCGCCTGGCCCGATCTCGTCATCGACAAGGATGAACGGGGCAATCACCGGCGCCACGTGGAATTCCGCCTGCGTTCGAAGAACCGCGCGCCCGAGATCCTCATGCGCGTGCAGGGCGCCTGTCCGCACCGCACCGCCATCAACGGCCGCGTGCTCACGGACCACGATTGCTTCAGCTGGAATCTCACGCTGCACGGCATGGGCGACGACGAGCTGCGCTTCGCGTTCGACTTCTGGGGCGACCCATCCTTCCTCGTGTACGTCCAGGAGCGCATCCCCGGCCTGCCCGAGCGCGACCTGCCGCCCCACCCGGCCGGCTTGCCGCCGCTGCTGCCGCTGACGGGGACCACGGTGGCGGCCGACGTGCTGCGCTTTCCTTGATCCCGCCTGCTCTACAATGCGAGGTTCCCGACAACGACCCCGCATCCATCCATGCACAAGATCGTCTTTACGGCCGTCGCCGCCACCCTGGCGCTGGCCTGCGCGGCCCATGCAGCCTCATTCCCCGCCACCGTCCAGGAAGCGCCGCTGCGCGCCCACCTGGCGTTTCTGTCGTCCGACCTGCTCGAGGGCCGCGGCACCGGCCAGCGCGGCGGCGACCTCACCGTCGCGTACCTGGAAGCGCAGGCGCAGGCCGCCGGCCTGCGTCCCGTGGTCGGCAACAGCTACCGCCAGAGCGTCAACATCGCCGGCGTGAAGGCGCTGCCGCAGCAGAGCACCGTCGCGCTGGTCGCCGGCGGCCGGCCCCTGTCCCTCACGTTCGGCAAGGACTGGGTGTGGGCGCCGGGCGACGCGCAGCCCGTGCACGACCTCGATGCGCCCCTCGTCTTCGTCGGCTACGGCATCGCGGCGCCGGAAGAAGGCGGCTGGGATGATTACAAGGGTCTGGACGTCAGGGGCAAACTACTCGTCATGCTCGTCAACGACCCCGCACCGACGAGCGCGGAGCCGGACCGCTTCGGCGGCAAGAGCCTGACGTATTACGGCCGCTGGACGTATAAATTCGAAGAAGCCGCGCGGCGCGGGGCGGCCGGCGTCCTGCTGATCCACACGGATGCATCGGCCGCGTACGGCTGGGGTGTCGTGCACAACAGCTGGACGGCCGAGCGCTTCCAGCTGGCCGACGCCGACCTGGGCACCGGACTGCAGGGCTGGATCACGGAGGCCACGGCGCGCAGCCTGTTCACCGCGGCCGGCCAGGACCTCGACAAGCTGCGCGCGGCGGCCGAGGATAAATCGTTCGAGCCGGTCGAGTTGAACGCGCGCGTCGCCGGACACGCCCAGGCGGCCGTGCGCACGCTGGAACAATTCAACGTGGCCGGCATCGTGCCCGGCACCGATCCGAAGCTCAAGAACGAAGTCGTCATCTACTCGGCGCACTGGGACCACCTCGGCAAGCAGGGAGACACGGGCGACACGATCTACAACGGCGCCGTCGACAACGCATCCGGCAGCGCCGGCCTGCTCGCGATGGCGCAAGAGGCCGTGCGCCATCCGGCCAGGCGCAGCCAGATGTTCCTGTGGGTGGCGGCCGAGGAACAAGGCCTGCTGGGCAGCGCGGCCTATGCGGCCAGGCCTCTCTGGCCGCTGAACAAGACGGCGGCGGCGCTGAACCTGGACAGCCTGAATTTCGTGGCGGCCACGAAGGACATCGGCGTGCGCGGCAGCGAGCGTTCCGACCTGGGCACCATGGCGGCAACCACTGCCAAGGCGATGCACCTGGCCATCGCGAAGGCCTCCCCCGACCTGGGCGGCGGCTACTTCCGCAGCGACCATTTCAGTTTCGCGAAGGCGGGCGTGCCGGCGTTTTCGATCTCGGGCGGACGTGACTGGGTGAAGGACAAGGCCGCCAACGACGGGAAGCAGAAGGCCTACGGCCCGCGCTACCACCAGGCCGACGACGAGTACGATCCCAGCTGGGATCTCGCGGGCATGGTGCAGCAGGCGCAGTTCGCGTTGAACCTCGGCCGCGTGGTGGCCGACGCGCCGGCGATGCCGGCCTGGAAGAAGGGCGATCAGTTCGGGAAGATCAGGGAGGCGGCGGGCCGATAGCGAATTAATTCCCCTCACGCGCCGTTCCGCTCGCACGGACACGGCGCGTGTATCGCTTTAGTCGTTGTTCACGTGCCGCGCCGCCGCCCTCTTCCCACCGACAAACCGAGCAACGACAACGCCAGGACGATGAGCGCCAGGCTGGCCGGGCCGGGCACGCGCGACGGGTCCATTTGCGCATAGGCGGCCAGGACGCTGACCAAGTTCATGTTCATTCTCCTCATGAAGAGCAGGCAAGGGCCGCGGCCTGTGCCGGGCCCCTGCTTCGAGCTTGGAGACATGATAGGCAGACGGCGCGCGCCGTCCCAGCCCCACCGGTGGGGTCACATGCGCGAGACGGTCGGACGCAGCTGTTCCAGCAGGCCGGCTTCGGACGAGCATCCGAATTTTTCGTAGACGGCCTTCACGCAGTCGCGCAGCACGGCGTCGCTGACTTCCATGTTGGCGCGCGCCGATTCGCGGCCGCCGCCGACACCCATCCAGAACGCCACCTCGGCCTGTTGCGGCGACAGCTCGACGGAGCCGAGCGCGCGCCAGATGCGCAGCGGCAGCGGCACGACGAACTTCATGAAGATGCCGACCGTGCGGATATAGGCGGGATCTTCGGCATGCAGGGCCGCCGCGCCGCCGGCGCTCATCCATTGCGCGCGCGCTTCCAGCACGCCGCCCGCCATCGCGAGCGTTCCGAGCGGCAGCAGCCACGGATAGCGGTCGCCGTGCGCCACCGATTCCACGAGGCGCAGGCAGAACGGGGGCAAGGTGCGGCGGTTGAAGACCTGGCGTTCCTGCGCGGCCAGCTGGTCGAGCAGCGCGCCGGCCGAATCGCTCAGGTACAGGATCTGGCCGTCGACGGTGGCCAGCAGCATGGCCTCGTCCTCGATGACGCCGGCGCTGCCGGCCGCCAGTTCGGGCGCATTGCGCAGCACGTGCTCGAAATACGTCGCCACGCGCTGCAGATCTTCCTCGTCGTGGCGGTCGAACGGCGGCCCGTCGTGGCGCCACAGCGTGATCTCGCCCAGACACCGGCCGGCCTGCGAGAGCGGCACCTGCAGCGTATGCAGCGCCGGTGTGCAAGGCACCGTGAAGCCGGCATGGTCGCGGAACGCGTAGCCGCTCGGCGGCGGCAGCACCGGCACGTACGCCGCTTCGTTCGCGGCCAGCGGCGACGCCTCGGCCGGCTCGACGCGCAGCGCCAGCTCGGCGCAGGAATTCGGAATGAGCTCGCGCACCAACGCGAAGGCGTCCTGGACGATCGTCATCAGGTCGAGCCCCGCGTAGCACAGGATGCGCAGGCGGGCCCACTGACGGCTGTTCTTTTTGCGGGACACGGGCGGCTGTCGGCTGGTGAAAAGATAGGTAACGTAAAGCGCGGCCAATACTGATCGTTATGACAATGAATGTCAACCATCGGCGACCGGCTGGCTTGCAGCCGCCCCGGCCAGGATCTGCGCCAGCTTGCCGATTTCGACCGGCTTGACGAGGTGGTGGTCGAAGCCGGCCTGCTTCGACAGCTCGCGGTCGCGCTGCTGGCCGTAGCCCGTCAGCGCAACGTAGACCGCGTGCGCGTGGCGCGCATCGCGGCGCAGGCGGCGCGCCAGTTCATAGCCCGTCATGTCGGGCAGGCCGATGTCGAGGATGAAGACTTCGGTGGCGGGATCGGCACGGTCCAGCGTATCGGCCGCATCCTCGTGCACATGCACGGCGTGGCCGTGGGCGCGCAGCAGCACCGCGAGCGAATGACCGGCGTCGCCGTTGTCGTCGACGATGGTGACCGTGAGCGGACGCGCCTCTCCGTTGCCCTCGCCCGACCGCACGACCTGCCCCACCTCGGCATGCGCCAGCGGCAGCGCGACCGTCATCGATGTGCCCTGCTGCGGACCGTCGCTGTGCGCGGCCACCTGCCCGTTGTGCATGCGGACGATGCTCTTCACCAGCGCGAGGCCGATCCCCAGGCCGCCCTGCGAGCGGTCCGGCGCGCGGTCGGCCTGCGTGAACAGGTCGAACACGTGCGGCAGCAGTTGCGCATCGATGCCGGTACCGTTGTCGCGCACGCTCACCTCGGCCGTGGTGTCGCCGGCGGTGACGGCGAGGACGATGCGGCCGCCCGGCGGCGTGTACTTGGCCGAGTTGTTGAGCAGGTTCACGAGCACCTGGATCAGCCGCGTGCGGTCGCCCTCGACCGGCACCGGTTCGTCCGGCAGCTCCACCGTGAGCGCATGCTGGCGCTCCTCAATGTGCGGGCGCGCCTGCTCGACGGCCGCCATCGCGACCTTGTTCAGGTCGAGGATCTCGTTCTCCAGTTTCACCAGGCCGCGCGTGACGCGCGAGACGTCGAGCAGGTCGTCGACGAGCTCCGTCATGTGGCGCACCTGGCGCGAGATGATGTTGCTGGCCTTGAGCCGCAGGCCCTCGTTCACCTCGGGCAGGCGCAGGAGCTGGGCCGCGCTCGTGATCGGCGCCAGCGGATTGCGCAGTTCGTGCGCCAGCATGGCGAGGAACTCGTCCTTCATCTTGTTGTGGCGCTCGGCCTCGGCGCGCGCCGCGCGCTCGCTGGCCAGCAGCTGCTCGCGCTCCTGCGCCGCACGCTGCGCCATGTCGTACAGGCGCGCGTTGTCGATGGCGATCGCGGCCTGCACGGCGAACGCGCCGATCAGTTCCTCGCTGCGCTCGCCGAACATGCCGGGCTGCGAATGGCCAAAGAACAAGCCGCCCATCACCTCGCCCGAGCGCGACACCACCGATGCGGCCAGATAGCTCACGACGGGCAGATGCCCCGGCGGCATGCCGTGGTGCGGCGGCATCGAACCGTAGCGCGGGTCCTGGCGGATGTCGTCGCTCCTGATCGGCGCGCTGCCGTAGAACGTCGGTCCGAACACCTTGGTCGGACGCGGCTGGCCGAGATGGGCAAAGGCTTCGCGCGGCGCGCCGGTCAGCGTGTACAGCAGGTAGGCGTCGCCGTGGTCGTCCTTGCCGTTGTAGAAGAAGGAGCCGAATTCGGCGCCCGTGAGCTGCGTGGCCGCGTCGGTAATGGCCTGCATCAGCGGTTCCAGGTCGATGGTCGACGCCAGCGTCTCGCTCGCCCCTTTCATCAGTTCCAGCACCCGGGTTTCCTCGCGCAGCGCTTCCTCGGCACGGATGCGGCGCAGCGCGTCCCACGTGCGGCGCGCGGTGTCTTCCAGCAGGCGCACCTCGTCCGCGAGACGTCCCGCGGCGAGCGGCGCCTGCAGCGCCAGCACGGCCGCCACGCGGCCGCCGTCGATCAGCGGGACGGCGATGCCCGCCTTGCCGTGTCCTTGTGCGTCGGCCGACCACACGGTCGCGCCGGCGCACAGGCGTTCCGGCGCCCCGGGGGCCAGTTGCGCCAGCGGCACGTCGCGTCCGGACTGCGCCGTGAGCGCGCCGCCTTGCCACTGTTCGAGGATCACGGCCGTGCCATCCTCGTGGCGGATCTCGGCGTAGGTCACGGTGGCGTCGTCGAGGTACGCGCCGATCTGGCGCAGCGCGGCCCGCAGCAGCGGCCCGGATGCCGTCTCGCCGCGCAGGATGTCGGCCAGCTCGAGCTGGAAGGCGCGGCGGCGTTCGGCCAGTACCGTTTCCGTCGTTTCGACGAAGGTCACCAGCACGCCTTCCGGCCGCCCGGCATCGCCGTAGAGGGGGCTATACGAATAGGCGAAGTGACAGGTCTCGGGATAGCCGTAGCGGTTGATCGTCAGCGGCAGATCGCTCGAGCCGACGGGCTCGCCCTGCAGCACGCGCGCCCACATCGGGCCGATGATCGGCCAGATCTCCGGCCATGTCGCGCGGGCGTCGCCGCCCAACGCGCCTTCCCGCTTGGCGCCGAGGATGGGGACGTAGGCATCGTTGAAGAATTGCGTGTACTGACTGCCCCAGGCCAGATACATCGGCAACTGGCAATCGAGCAGGGTGCGGATGGCGAGTTTCAGGCTGAACGGCCACTGTTCGACAGGACCGACGGGCGTCGACTCCCACGGATGGCGCCGCATCTGCAGCTCCATGTCGCCCGGCTTCCGGGCAAATGTGTCATCCAGGGACGCAAGATCGAAAGGCCAGGGCATATCGTTGATCGTCATAGTAGAGCCCGGGACGGCTCAGCAGCCCATCATAGCAGGCGCGATGACGATAACGTGACCATATGTTGAAATATTGTCACAAAACCAGCGAAAAATGTTACGCCCTGCCGTCCGTCTCGATGCGCGCGAGCAGGCGCCGGCCCGCGTCGACGATTCTCGGATCCGGCCCCATCTGCGCACGGACGATCATGCCTTCCACGCACAGCATCGCCTCTTCCGCCACCTGCTCCGGCGCCGCCAGGCCCAGGCGCGCGGCCACATCACCGAGATAGCGTTCCAGGTCGCGCTTGTGGCGCACGGCCTGCTCGAGATGGCGGGGGTCAATCGTCGCGCCCGTCTCCGCGACGGCGTTGATGAAGGCGCAGCCGCGGAAATCGTCATGCGCGAACCACTCGCCCAGCGCGCCGGCGACGGCGGCCAGCCCTTCATCGCGCGCGAGCCTTGCGTCGACGGCCGCGGTGAACCAGGACGTCCAGTGTTCGTGGCGCCAGTCGAGGAAGGCGGCGATGAGGTCGTCCTTCGAGGCGAAATGGCGGTACAGCGACATCTTGGCGACGCCGGATTCCGCGACGATCCGATCGATGCCGGTGGCGCGCAAACCGTCGCGGTAGAACAGGCGTTTTGCCGTGTCGAGGATGCGGTCGCGTGCGGAAGGCTGGGCCATGGTTGTCGGATGGGGTCGGAGTGCGGGGCTCCAGTATATGATACAGACCTGTCTAGCTCAACTGACAGGATCGACAGGCCGTGCGGCGCCGCGTTGGCATACGATACAGACCTGTCTACATCATCTTATGAAAGGAATGCGCATGTCCGCCATCGAACCCCGCCCGCCGTTTCCCCCGTTCACCCGTGAAACGGCCATCCAGAAAGTCCGCCTCGCGGAAGACGGCTGGAACAGCCGCACCCCGGAAAAAGTCGCGCTGGCGTACACGCCGGACAGCCGCTGGCGCAACCGCACGGAATTCGTCAACGGCCGCGACCAGATCGTGCAATTCCTCGACCGCAAATGGAAAAAGGAACTGGACTACCGCCTGATCAAAGAGCTCTGGGCCGTGGACGGCAACCGCATCGCCGTGCGCTACGCCTACGAATGGCACGACGATTCCGGCAACTGGTTCCGCACGTTCGGCAACGAGAACTGGGAATTCGACGAGCACGGCCTGATGCAGCGGCGCTATGCCTGCCTGAACGACATGCCCATCCAGGCATCCGAGCGCAAATTCCACTGGCCGCTGGGACGGCGGCCGGATGACCACCCCGGGCTGTCGGACCTGGGGTTATGAGCCTTACTGGATGACGCCGCAGGCGATGCGTTCGCCGCCGCCGCCCAGCGGTTTCGGCTGATCCGCGAAATTGTCGCCGCCGGCGTGGATCATCAGGGCCTTGCCCTTCACTTCGCTCAGTTTCGTCAGGCGCGGCGCCGTCACGGCCGTGCTGGCCCCGCCGTTGTCGCCCACGACGAGCGGCGGCAGGTCGCCCAGGTGACCGTCGCCGGCCGGGCCGGCATGGTGCTTGGACGCCGTCGGATCGAAGTGACCGCCGGCCGCACCGGCCGCGACCTTCTTCCCATCCTTCTCGTTGGTCCCGCAATTGCCCGTTTCGTGCACGTGGAAGCCGTGCGCGCCGGGCGACAGGTTCGTCAGGCTGGGCGTGAACACGAGGCCGCTCGGGGATTCGGACACCGTCACGCTACCGATCATCTTGCCGGTCCCGTCGGCGCTCACGAGGGTCATCGGAGCGTGCAGCTGGTCGGCGGCGTGGGCGCCGGCGGCTGCGGTCAGCGCACATGCGAGTGCGATGAGCGATTTCAAAGTCATGCCGTCTCCTTTCAGGGTTCTTCAGGTTGGGAATGTGTCGCGAGGATAGTGTATTCGATAACGCTTGCGGTGACGCAAGCGTTATCGTGGGCCCGGCAGGAAAATGACGGGGCCGCGCGTACCGATCGAGGAGGCACCATGGATGAGCCTGACGACAATCCGCTCGCACAGATCTATCAACACATCATCGAGACCGATCCCGGGCTCGCCGGCGACGCCAGCCTGCCGGACCGGCTCGAGCGCGCGTATGCGCACGCCGTGGGCCTGGGCTTCACGGACGGCGACGCCATCGACCGCTTCCTCCGCTACGAAGCCACCGCGCCGAATTTTTATCGCCAGCCGGCGATCGATGCCTGGCTCAGGGCACCGGGCCAGCCGGTGGAGCAGCGGTTTGCGGATGTGCTGGCGCGGGTGAAGTCGAGGTTGCGGCGGGATTGAGCGCCAGGACGTCGTCCGTCGTGCGCACGTCGGCGTATTCGCCGTGCAGGTTCGCCAGCGCCATCAAGTGCACATCCTCGGCGCTGCGCAATGTGCCGCCGAAGTCGGTTTTGTCGAAGGTAAAACAGGCATCCGCGACGACCACCGTCGAAAAACCCAGATTGCCGGCCGTGCGCGCGGTCGCCTCCACGGAATTGTTCGTGCTCACGCCGACGATCACGACGTGACGGATGCCGCGCGCGTGCAGCCACCGTTCGAGGCCCGTGTTGATGAAGGCGTCCGGCACGTTCTTTTCGACGACGTGTTCGTGCGCGAGCGGCGTAAAACGTTCCTGGAATTCGGCGCCGCTCTGGCCGGGCGCGAAGACCGACGTCGGGGAGCGGCTGATGTGGCGCACGAAGACGATGGCTCGATCCCGCTCCCGCCACACGGCCAGCAGGCGGGCGATGTTGGCTTCCGCCTGCGGGTTGTTCCGGGGCGGCAGCGTGGAGCTGAGCATGCCTTTTTGCATGTCGATGATGAGCAGGGCGGTCATGGGGTCCTCGTGGAATCGGGGAAAGTCGCCTCGCCAAAACGCTCCACGATGAAATCGATGAAGCTGCGCAGCTTGGGCGAGCGATAACGGTCCGGCAGGTAGACGATGTGCATCGGCCGCTCCGGCAAGCCATACTCGGGAAACAGCTGGACGAGCCGCCCTGCCCGCACGTCGGCCTCGAGCAGGATCGTCGGCTGCAGCACGATGCCGAGCCCTTGCAGGGCCGCGGTGCGCAATGCCTGCCCGTTGTTGATCTTGACGCGGCCGTTGACGGGGACCTGGCAGACGTCGTGATCGTGCCGGAACCGCCACTGGTTGATGCTGGCGGCGCCAAACGCGAGGCAATCGTGCCGTGCCAGGTCGGCGGGCGTGGCCGGCGTGCCGCGCCGCGCGAGGTACTCGGGCGACGCACACAGCATCAACCGATACGGCATCAGCGGCCGGGCGACGACGTTCGCATCCGGCGGCAACTGGCCGACCCGGATGATGGCCTCGTAGCCGTCTTCCATCAGGTCCACGAAGCGATCGGAGATATCCAGTTCCACATCCACTTGCGGATAGCGCGCCAGATAATCGGACAGCACCGGCGCCAGCGCCTCGGTGCCAAACGTGACGGGTGCGCTGACGCGCAACGTGCCCGCCGGCGCAAGCCGCATCGTGTGCGCCTGGGCGTCGGTCTCGGCGACGAGCCGCAGGATCTCCTTGCAGCGCGCATAGTAGTCCTCGCCGAACGCCGTCACGTGCTGGCGCCGCGTCGTGCGGTGCATCAGCTGCATGCCGAGTCTCTGTTCGAGTGCGCGCACATGGTTGCCGGCCATCGTCGCCGACATGCCGCACACATCCGCCGCCGCGCTGAGGCTGCCCTTCTCGACGGTGAGCACGTAGACCTTCATGCTGTCCAGCAGATCCATTCGCAAGTCCTGGTTGGAAATGTTGCAAGAAAAGCTGAGTTTATCGTCTTTCGCTGTGCAATCACACTTGGCATCTCATTTCAACGGGAGTCAATGCCATGTACGCCATCCAGCTTATCGAACCATCCCTCACCGCCTTCCGCCGCGTGTCCTTGCCCGATCCGCAGCCGGGACCGGGCGAAGTCCTCATCCGCCTGCGCGCGGCCGCCCTGAACTACATCGACGTCGCCGTGGCAACCGGACGCTTTCCCGGCGCGACGCTGCCGATGGTGCCTGTTGCCGACGGCGCCGGCGACATTGTCGCGCTGGGCGCGGACGTCGCTGATGTCGCGCTCGGCGACCGGGTGATCCCGCACTTCATGCCGGACTGGCTCGACGGGCCGATGCGTCCGCAGCGGATCGCGGCCATGCGCGGCATCACGCGGCCGGGATCGCTGTCGGAATATGTGGCCGTGCCGGCGCACAGCGTCGTGCGTCTGCCGGATCACCTCGATTTCGCACAGGGCGCGACGTTGCCGATCGCGGCCACGACGGCGTGGAATGCGGTGCGCTCGGCGCAAGTGCGGCCCGGCTCGACGGTCGTCGTCCTGGGCACGGGCGGCGTCAGCGTGTTCGCGCTGCAGTTCGCGAAGGCGAGCGGTGCGACCGTCATTCTCGTGTCGTCGTCGGACGAAAAGCTGGAACGCGGGCGCGCGTTCGGGGCGGATCACCTCGTGAATTATCGCGCGATGCCGGAGTGGGACAAGGCCGTGCTGGAGATGACGGGCGGACGTGGCGTCGACCTCGTCGTGGAGACCGTCGGCGGAGCATCGTTTGCGCGCTCGCTGAACGCCGTGGCGATGGGCGGGACTGTGTTCACGGTCGGCTTTGTGGCGGGATCGGAGACGTCATTCGACCTGCTGACGGTGATCGGAAAGGCGGTGCGGATCGTCGGCAACAGCACGGGGTCGGTGGCGGATCTGGCGGAGGCTGTGCGGGCGATCGCGGCGAATCGGATCGTGCCGGTGGTCGACCGACGGTTCGGGATCGACGAGGCGGCGGCGGCGTATGCCGAGCTGGCGGCTGGATCTCGGCATGTCGGCAAGCTGGCGATCATGCACGAGTGACGAGTGATTGGACGAAAAAAAACGGCACCCCTCGAGGTGCCGTTTTCATCAGCTGTTCAAGCTACGACTGAAGCGATCACTCGCCGTCGCCGTGGTGCTCCGCCTGAGCAGCCTGCTGCTGATCTTCCATCGCCTGCAGCTCGGCCGCCATATTGGCCTTCTCCTGCTGCAGCAGCGCTGCGCGCTCTTCGGCTTCCCACGCTTCTTTCTCCTTGCGGGCGCGGTGGAACGCGAGACCCGTACCGCCCGGGATCAGGCGGCCGACGATGACGTTTTCCTTCAGGCCGCGCAGACCGTCGCGCTTGCCCATGATCGCCGCTTCGGTCAGCACGCGGGTGGTTTCCTGGAACGATGCGGCCGAGATGAACGAGTCGGTCGACAGCGATGCCTTGGTAATACCCAGCAGCACGTTCTCGTAGGTCGCCGGCAGCTTGCCTGCGGCCGTCACGCGGTCGTTTTCTTCCAGCAGTTCCGAACGCTCCACCTGCTCGCCGACGATGTAGTCGGTGTCGCCGGCTTCGACGATCTGCACGCGGCGCAGCATCTGGCGAACGATCACCTCGATGTGCTTGTCGTTGATCTTCACGCCCTGCAGACGGTACACGTCCTGCACTTCGTCGACGATGTAGCGGGCCAGCGCTTCGATACCCAGCAGGCGCAGGATGTCTTGCGGATCGGCAGGGCCGTCCACGATCATCTCGCCCTTGTTCACCACCTGGCCGTCGTGCACCAGCACTTGCTTGTCCTTGGTGATCAGGAACTCGTGCTTGTTGCCGTCCATGTCGGTGATTTCCAGGCGCTGCTTGCCCTTGGTCTCTTTACCGAATGCGACCGTACCGGTGACTTCCGCCAGCATGCCGGCATCTTTCGGCGAACGAGCTTCGAACAGCTCGGCAACGCGCGGCAGACCACCGGTAATGTCACGGGTCTTCTGCGATTCGGTCGGGATACGTGCAAGCACTTCACCCACCGACACTTGCTGGCCATCCTTCACCATGATCAGCGCGCCGACCTGGAAGCCAATCGTCACGGCGTGCTCGGTGCCGGCGATCTTGACTTCCTGACCTTCGGCGTTGAGCAGCTTGACCTGCGGGCGGTTGACCTTGCCCGAGCCGCGGCGTTTCGGGTCGATCGCGACCAGGGTCGACAGGCCGGTGACCTCGTCCACCTGGCGAGCGACGGTGACGCCCTCTTCCACGTTCTCGAACTTGATCGTACCGGCGTACTCGGTGATGATCGGACGGGTCAGCGGGTCCCACGTTGCCAGCGGCACGCCGGCCTTGACCGTCATGCCATCCTGCACGGCCAGGGTCGCGCCGTACGGCACCTTGTGACGCTCGCGCTCGCGGCCGTGGTCGTCCGTGATCAGCACTTCGCCCGAACGCGAAATGACGATCTGGGCGCCCTTGCCGTTGGTCACGTAACGCATGGTCGCCGTGAAGCGAACCGTACCGTTCGACTTGGCTTCCACCGACGATGCCACTGCCGCACGCGATGCCGCACCACCGATGTGGAACGTACGCATGGTCAGCTGGGTACCCGGCTCACCGATCGACTGTGCCGCCACGACGCCGACGGCTTCGCCGGCGTTGACCAGCAGGCCGCGGCCCAGGTCACGGCCGTAGCACTTCGCGCACAGGCCATAACGGGTGTCGCAGTTCAGCGGCGTGCGGACCTTGACTTCGTCGATGCCCAGACGCTCGATCTCTTCGACCATGTCTTCGTCCAGCAGCGTGCCGGCTTCGTACAGGGTCGCCTGCGTTTCCGGATTGACGATGTCGGTACCGGCCACGCGGCCGAGGATACGGTCGCGCAGGGCTTCGATCACTTCACCGCCTTCGACCATCGCCTTCATCAGCGTGCCGTTGGAGGTGCCGCAATCGTCTTCCGTCACCACCAGGTCCTGCGTCACGTCGACCAGACGACGGGTCAGGTAACCCGAGTTTGCCGTCTTCAGCGCGGTGTCGGCCAGACCTTTACGGGCGCCGTGCGTCGAGATGAAGTACTGCAGAACGTTCAGGCCTTCGCGGAAGTTCGCGGTAATCGGCGTTTCGATAATCGAGCCGTCCGGCTTCGCCATCAGGCCGCGCATACCGGCCAGCTGACGGATCTGGGCTGCGGAACCGCGGGCGCCCGAGTCGGCCATCATGTAGATGGCGTTGAACGACTCTTGCGTGCCCTGGGTGCCGTCGCGCTTCGTGACCGGCTCCACCTTGAGCTGGTCCATCATCGCCTTGCCCACTTCGTCCGAGGTCTTGCCCCAGATGTCGACGACCTTGTTGTAACGCTCGCCGGCGGTGACCAGACCCGAGGCGTACTGCTGCTCGATCTGCTTCACTTCCGCTTCGGCGGTCGAGATCATGCCCTTCTTGACGTCCGGGATCAGCATGTCGTCCACGGCGATCGAGATACCGGCGCGCGTTGCGAGACGGAAGCCCGACTGCATCAGCTTGTCGGCGAACACGAC
This sequence comes from Massilia putida, assembly GCF_001941825.1. Taxonomy (NCBI): domain Bacteria; kingdom Pseudomonadati; phylum Pseudomonadota; class Betaproteobacteria; order Burkholderiales; family Oxalobacteraceae; genus Massilia; species Massilia putida. The sequence continues at coordinate 4,344,772 of NZ_CP019038.1, read as the reverse complement.
GGTCGCACGCAGGCCGCACTTGCGGAACGACGTGTTGATCAGCTTCGAGATCTCTTTCTTCTTCAGCGCGCGGTTCAGCACCGAGAACGGCAGGCCTTTCGGCAGGATCTCGGACAGGATCGCACGGCCGACCGTGGTCTCGTAGCGGGTCAGGGTCTGGTCGAAACCGCCTTCGGCGTTGCGCGGGAATTCCACGATACGCACGGTGATGCGGGTCGCCAGTTCGACTTCCTTGTTGTCGTACGCGCGGATGACTTCCGACACGTCCGGGAACAGCATGCCTTCGCCCTTGGCGTTGATCGCCTCGCGGGTCGCGTAGTACAGGCCCAGCACGATATCCTGCGACGGCACGATCGACGGTTCGCCGTTCGACGGGAACAGGATGTTGTTCGACGCCAGCATCAGCGTGCGCGCTTCCATCTGGGCTTCGATCGACAGCGGGACGTGGACTGCCATCTGGTCACCGTCGAAGTCGGCGTTGAACGCCGCGCAGACCAGCGGGTGCAGCTGGATTGCTTTACCTTCGATCAGGACCGGCTCGAACGCCTGGATACCGAGACGGTGCAGCGTCGGCGCACGGTTCAGCATCACCGGGTGTTCCTTGATGACTTCTTCCAGGATGTCCCAGACGACCGGTTCCTGCTGCTCGACCAGCTTCTTCGCAGCCTTGATGGTGGTCGCGAGACCCATCAGTTCCAGCTTGTTGAAGATGAACGGCTTGAACAGTTCCAGGGCCATCAGCTTCGGCAGACCGCACTGGTGCAGTTTCAGCTGCGGACCCACCACGATGACCGAACGGCCCGAGTAGTCGACGCGCTTGCCCAGCAGGTTCTGACGGAAGCGGCCGCCCTTGCCCTTGATCATTTCAGCCAGCGACTTCAGCGGACGCTTGTTGGCGCCGGTCATCGCCTTGCCGCGACGGCCGTTGTCCAGCAGCGAGTCCACCGCTTCCTGCAGCATGCGCTTCTCGTTACGCGTAATGATTTCCGGAGCGCGCAGTTCCATCAGGCGCTTCAGACGGTTGTTACGGTTGATGACGCGGCGGTACAGGTCGTTCAGGTCGGACGTGGCGAAACGGCCGCCGTCCAGCGGGACGAGCGGACGCAGCTCCGGCGGCAGGACCGGGAGCACTTCCATGATCATCCATTCCGGCTTGATGCCCGAACGCTGGAACGCCTCGAGCACTTTCAGGCGCTTGGCGTATTTCTTGATCTTGGCTTCCGACTTCGACTCTTTGAGTTCGACGCGCAGGGCTTCGGCTTCGCGGTCGATGTCGATCGAGCGCAGCAGTTCACGGATGCCCTCGGCGCCCATGAATGCGGTGAAGTCGTCGCCGTACTCTTCGTACTTGGCGGCGTAGTCGTCTTCCGACATGATCTGGCACTTCTTCAGCGGGGTCATGCCCGGATCGGTCACGACGTAGGCTTCGAAGTACAGGACGCGTTCGATATCGCGCAGCGTCATGTCCAGGACCATGCCCAGACGCGACGGCAGCGACTTCAGGAACCAGATGTGGGCGACCGGCGAGGCCAGCTCGATGTGGCCCATGCGCTCACGACGGACTTTCGCCAGGGTGACTTCGACGCCGCACTTCTCGCAGATGACGCCGCGGTGCTTCAGGCGCTTGTACTTGCCGCACAGGCATTCGTAGTCCTTGATCGGACCAAAGATTTTTGCGCAAAACAGGCCATCACGTTCCGGCTTGAACGTACGGTAGTTGATGGTTTCCGGCTTCTTGACTTCGCCGTACGACCACGAACGGATTTTCTCGGGCGACGCCAGGCCAATCTTGATGGCGTCGAAGCTCTCGTTTTGCTGAACTTGCTTGAATAGATCGAGCAGTGCTTTCATTTATCACTCCGGGTGATTGAATTCTTTACTTCAGTCGCATCACTTATTCCGTCGTTCCCGCGAAAGCGGGAACCCATACCAGCATGGATCCCCGCTTTCGCGGGGATGACGGCGTAATGTGCAACGCCGTGCGGTGCTTTAGTTACGCTCGAGATCGATGTCGATACCCAGCGAGCGAATCTCTTTCACCAACACGTTGAACGATTCCGGCATACCCGCGTCGATCACGTGGTCGCCCTTGACCAGGTTCTCGTACACCTTGGTACGGCCGTTCACGTCGTCCGACTTCACGGTCAGCATTTCCTGCAGCACGTACGATGCGCCGTACGCTTCCAGTGCCCACACCTCCATCTCACCGAAGCGCTGGCCACCGAACTGCGCCTTACCGCCCAGCGGCTGCTGGGTCACCAGCGAGTACGGGCCGGTCGAGCGGGCGTGCATCTTGTCGTCGACCAGGTGGTGCAGCTTCAGCATGTGCATGAAGCCCACGGTCACCTTGCGTTCGAACGCTTCGCCGGTGCGGCCGTCGAACATCGTGACCTGGTTCTTCGACGGGGTCATGCCCAGGTGCTTGGCGATCGGGTCGGGGAAGGCCAGGTCCAGCATGCGGCGGATTTCTTCTTCGTGCGCACCGTCGAACACCGGGGTCGCGAACGGCACGCCGTTCTTGAGGTTGTTCGCCAGTTCGACGATTTCCTCGTCGCTGAAGTTGTCCAGGTCTTCCTTCTTGCCCGTTTCGTTGTAGATCTTGCCCAGGAAGGCGCGCAGTTGCTCGGTCTCGGCCTTGGCCTTGATCATTTCGCCCAGGCGCAGGCCCAGACCCTTTGCCGCCCAACCCAGGTGGGTTTCCAGGATCTGACCGACGTTCATACGCGACGGCACGCCCAGCGGGTTCAGCACGACGTCGGCCGGCGTACCGTCGGCCATGAACGGCATGTCTTCCACCGGCACGATACGCGAGACCACACCCTTGTTACCGTGGCGGCCCGCCATCTTGTCGCCCGACTGCAGGCGGCGCTTCACGGCCAGGTAGACCTTGACCATCTTCTGCACGCCCGGCTGCAGCTCGTCGCCCTGCGTGAGCTTCTTGCGCTTCTCTTCGAAGGCGAGGTCGAACTGGTGACGCTTCTCGTTGATCGACTCCTTCATCGCCTCCAGTGCGTTGGCGGTTTCGTCGTCGGCCGGACGGATGTCGAACCAATGGAACTTGTCCAGGTCGTCCAGGTAAGCCTTGTCGATCACGGCACCCTTCGCCAGCTTCTTCGGACCGCCGTTGACGGTCTTGCCGACCAGCAGACGCTCCAGACGCTGGAACGCGTCGCCTTCGACGATACGCAGCTGGTCGTTCAGGTCCAGGCGGAAGCGCTTCAGCTCGTCGTCGATGATCTGCTGGGCGCGCTTGTCGCGCACGATGCCTTCGCGGGTGAACACTTGCACGTCGATCACGGTACCGACCATGCCCGACGGCACGCGCAGCGACGTGTCCTTCACGTCCGACGCTTTTTCGCCGAAGATCGCGCGCAGCAGCTTCTCTTCCGGCGTCAGCTGGGTTTCGCCCTTCGGCGTCACCTTACCGACCAGCACGTCACCGGCCTGCACTTCGGCGCCGATGTAGACGATGCCCGACTCGTCCAGGCGAGCCAGCTGGTTTTCCGCCAGGTTCGAGATGTCGCGGGTGATTTCTTCAGGGCCCAGCTTCGTGTCGCGTGCGACGACCGACAGTTCCTCGATGTGGATCGAGGTGTAGCGGTCATCCTTGACGACGTTTTCCGAGATCAGGATCGAGTCCTCGAAGTTCAGGCCGTTCCACGGCATGAACGCCACCAGCATGTTCTGGCCCAGTGCCAGTTCGCCCAGGTCGGTCGAGGCGCCGTCGGCGATGACGTCGCCGCGTGCCACGCGATCGCCCACTTTCACGATCGGACGCTGGTTGATGTTGGTGTTCTGGTTCGAACGGGTGTACTTGATCAGGTTGTAGATGTCGACACCGACTTCGCCAGCCTGCGCTTCCTCGTCGTTCACGCGGATCACCACGCGGCCGGCGTCGACGTAATCGACGATACCGCCACGGGTTGCCTGCACGGTCGTGCCCGAGTCGACGGCGACGGTGCGCTCGATGCCGGTACCGACGAAGGCTTTTTCCGGACGCAGGCAAGGCACGGCCTGGCGCTGCATGTTGGCGCCCATCAGTGCACGGTTCGCGTCGTCGTGCTCGAGGAACGGAATCAAGGAAGCTGCCACCGACACGATCTGGCCCGGCGCCACGTCCATATACTGGATGCGTTCCGGCGAGACCAGGATGGTTTCGCCCGCTTCACGTGCCGACACCAGCTCGTCGACCAGCGTACCGGTCTCGTCGATCGCGGCGTTCGCCTGGGCGATGATGTAGCGGCCTTCTTCGATCGCCGACAGGTATTCGATCTTGTCGGTGACTTTCGAACCTTCGACCTTGCGGTACGGGGTTTCCAGGAAGCCGTATTCGTTCAGGCGGGCGAACAGTGCCAGCGAGTTGATCAGGCCGATGTTCGGGCCTTCAGGCGTTTCGATCGGGCAGACGCGGCCGTAGTGGGTCGGGTGCACGTCGCGGACTTCGAAGCCGGCGCGCTCGCGGGTCAGGCCGCCCGGGCCCAGTGCGGAAACACGGCGCTTGTGCGTGATTTCCGACAGCGGGTTGGTCTGGTCCATGAACTGCGACAGCTGCGACGAACCGAAGAATTCGCGGATTGCGGCCGAGATCGGCTTGCTGTTGATCAGGTCGTGCGGCATCAGGTTGTCCGCTTCGGCCTGGCCGAGGCGTTCCTTGACGGCGCGTTCGACGCGCACGAGGCCGGCGCGGAACTGGTTTTCGGCCAGCTCGCCCACGCAACGCACGCGGCGGTTACCCAGGTGATCGATGTCGTCGACTTCGCCGCGGCCATTGCGCAGCTCGACCAGGATCTTGATCACGGCCAGGATGTCTTCGTTCGACAGGGTCATGTCGCCGACCAGCTCGTCGCGGCCGATGCGGCGGTTGAACTTCATGCGGCCGACGGCGGACAGGTCGTAGCGCTCCGGGCTGTAGAACAGGCCGTGGAACAGCGCTTCCACCGATTCTTCGGTCGGCGGTTCGCCAGGACGCATCATGCGGTAGATCGCCACGCGCGCGGCCGTCTGGTCGGCGGTGTCGTCGGTGCGCAGCGTCTGCGAGATGTAGGCGCCCTGGTCCAGGTCGTTGGTGTACAGCGTCTGGATCGCGTCGATGTTGGCGTCGCGCAGCTTGCCCAGCAGTTCGTCGGTCAACTCGTCGTTGGCGTTGGCAATGATTTCGCCCGTGTCGCCGTCGACGACGTTCTTCGCCAGCACGCGGCCGATCAGGTAGTCTTCCGGCACCGAGATGTGCGTGATGCCGGCGTTCTCGACGTCGCGCACGTTCTTGGCGTTGATGCGCTTGTCCTTCGTCACGAGCGTCTTGCCCGACTTCGGATCGACGATGTCGAAGCGCGCGACTTCGCCGCGCAGGCGCTCGGCCACGAATTCCAGTTCCGCGCCTTCCGAACGCAGGTTGAAATTGTCGAACACGAAGAAGTTGGCGAGGATCTGCTCCGGCGTCATGCCGATGGCTTTCAGCAGGATCGTCACCGGCATCTTGCGGCGGCGGTCGACGCGGAAGAACAGGATGTCTTTCGGGTCGAACTCGAAGTCCAGCCACGAGCCGCGGTAAGGAATGATACGTGCCGAGAACAGCAGCTTGCCCGACGAGTGCGTCTTGCCGCGGTCGTGCTCGAAGAACACGCCCGGCGAACGGTGCAGCTGCGAGACGATCACGCGCTCGGTGCCGTTGATCACGAACGAGCCGTTGGCGGTCATGAGCGGCAGTTCGCCCATGTACACTTCCTGTTCCTTCATTTCCTTCACGACCGGCTTGGTCGGCGATTCCTTGTCCAGGATCACCAGACGCACCTTGGCGCGCAGCGGCGACGCGAAGGTCAGGCCGCGTTGTTGGCATTCCTTGACGTCGAAAGCGGGGTCACCCAGCACGTAAGAGAGGAATTCGAGGCGCGCAAACCCGTTGTGCGACACGATCGGGAAGATGGAGGTGAAAGCCGATTGCAGACCTTCGTTCTTGCGTGCGGAGGGCCCAGTGTCCGCCTGCAGGAAATTCTCGTAAGACTCCAGCTGCGTAGCGAGGAGGTAGGGAACGTTGTGAACGTTGGCGCGCTTCGCGAACGACTTGCGAATGCGTTTCTTCTCAGTAAATGAGTAGTGCATGGACACTCCGTGAGTGACAGAAAGGATGAGAATTCAGGAATTGCCAGTAGTTAAGCCACCACATGCAAGGCCTCAAATCTCGCCGCATTCGGCCGGGTGATTAGGAACCGGTGCTGCTGTGTTACGATAATGCTGTGCTGCAGTGCTTCCAAAACAGGGGTACGGCATCGGGTACGTCGCAAAACCGGCTCCGCGTTGCATATTTGGTTTGCGATGCCCGCGGCGGTTTTTCAAGGTTCCCTGTATTTTGTCGTAGGGACGACAAAAGAGCCAAAGCCGCATACCCCACCTTCCGGCGGGGATCTGCGCGCTTTGACTCCGGCGCCGGGCGCTGTTTCCAGCGCCCTTTGCATATGTATTACTTGAGCTCGGCCTTGGCGCCAGCTTCTTCCAGCTTCTTCTTAGCGGCTTCAGCGTCAGCTTTCGGCAGGGCTTCCTTGACGGTCTTCGGTGCGCCATCGACCAGGTCCTTGGCTTCTTTCAGGCCCAGACCGGTGATTTCGCGGACGGCCTTGATGACGCCGACCTTGTTCGCGCCGACTTCAGCCAGCACGACGTTGAACTCGGTCTGCTCTTCAGCAGCCGGTGCAGCGGCGCCGCCGCCAGCTGCCGGAGCTGCCATTGCAGCTGCCGACACGCCGAACTTCTCTTCGAATGCCTTGACCAGGTCGTTCAGTTCCATGACCGACATTGCGCCAACTGCGTCCAGGAACTCTTCTTTGCTAATTGCCATTTGAAACTCCAAATTGTGATGTGTGATTAGTACTTGAGCAAAAAGGCTTGCTTATTCTGCTGCAGCGGCTTCTGCCGGTGCTGCGGAACCTTCGCCTTTTTGTGCTGCGATTGCAGCCAGAACTCGTGCAAAGCCGGACACCGGAGCCTGCATGACGCCCAGCAGCTGGGCGATGAGGACTTCACGGCTCGGGATGCTTGCCAGCGCGTTGACGCCGGCGACATCCAGGTTCTTACCAGCGTAGTTACCGCCCTTGACCACCAGTTTGTCGTTGGTCTTCGAGAAGTCGCTGAGCACCTTGGCTGCTGCGACGGCGTCGTCCGAGATCGAGTAGATCAGCGGACCAACCATGGTCTCAGCCAGCGGTGCGAACTGGGTGCCTTCCACAGCGCGACGAGCCAGCGTGTTCTTCAGAACACGCAGGTACACGCCCTGCGAACGAGCATTTGCACGGAGTTTCGTCAGAGCACTAACCTGGATGCCACGGTACTCGGCGACGACGATGGTTTGCGCGGTTGCTACTTTTGCGCTAACTTCTTCGACGACGACCTTTTTGTCATTCAGATTAAGACCCACGGTCAATCTCCTTAAATGATGTGAGGGACGTCCCCCGCATCGGTTCGAACACGGCGTCCGAAGTTAAGAAGTACGACAAAGCATCGACTACAAAACTTGTTCGGGTTCGCCATCTGCGTTGGGTGTTGTATTAACCTCAAGCTCAACCTCTGCTATCGGCCCAACGGTCTTTGATTGCCTGGCGGGGTTCAGTCCGCCAGCCCAAAGATCTGCCCTACGCTACTCTGTAGGGGCTTCATTCTTTGCTATTAAGCAGCCAGGGTAGCGTGATCGACACGCACGCCGGCGCCCATGGTCGACGAGATCGCGACCTTGCGCAGGTAGATACCCTTCGACGAAGCCGGCTTGGCTTTGTTCAGGGCGTCGATCAGCGCGACCAGGTTGGTCTTCAGCTGTTCGTCGCTGAACGACTTACGGCCGATGGTGGCGTGCACGATACCGGCCTTGTCGGTACGGTACTGGACCTGACCAGCCTTGGCATTGCGCACGGCGCCAGCCACGTCCGGGGTCACGGTGCCGACTTTCGGGTTCGGCATCAGGCCGCGCGGGCCCAGGATCTGGCCCAGGGTACCGACGATACGCATGGTGTCCGGCGAAGCGATCACGACGTCGAACGGCATGTCGCCGGCCTTGACGCGCTCTGCCAGGTCTTCCATGCCGACGATGTCGGCGCCGGCGGCTTTAGCCTGCTCGGCCTTGTCGCCCTGTGCGAAGACGGCGACGCGGACGGTCTTGCCGGTACCAGCCGGCAGAACGACGGAACCGCGAACGACCTGGTCCGACTTCTTCGGATCCACGCCCAGCTGAACGGCGACGTCGATCGACTCGTTGAACTTGGCGGTTGCGAATTCTTTGACGATCGAAACGGCATTGTCGAAAGCGTAGACCTTGTTACGGTCGACTTTGGCTTTCATTTCTTTGACGCGCTTGGACAGCTTAGCCATTTAGATACCCTCCACCGTGATGCCCATCGAACGTGCCGAGCCGGCCACGACGCGCACAGCGGCGTCCAGGTCAGCGGCGGTCAGGTCCGGCTGCTTGATTTTTGCGATTTCTTCAGCCTGGGCACGGGTCAGCGTGCCGACCTTGTCGGTATGCGGCTTCGGCGAGCCTTTGGTGACGCCCGAGAACTTCTTGATCAGGTACGTTGCCGGCGGGGTCTTCATCTCGAAAGTGAAGGACTTGTCCGCGAAGGCGGTGATCACGACCGGAATCGGCATGCCCGGTTCCATGCCTTGAGTCTTGGCATTGAAGGCCTTGCAGAATTCCATGATGTTCAGACCGCGCTGGCCGAGGGCCGGGCCGATCGGGGGGACGGGTTTGCTTTACCAGCCGGCACTTGCAGCTTGATAAAACCGACGATTTTCTTTGCCATGATGGCTCCTTTGTCGATTATGAGTGGTAGCGCTCCACCTGGCGCCCCGATCAAGCTACTGCGCGTTGCAGTTTCGGCCTGCGATGCTCGCTGTACCCATGTACAGCTGCGCCTCTCAACCGAAACTGCCGCCGCTCGCTACGCTTTCTCGGAGTGCCTTCTCATTAGGCGGAGCTCCTCTTATCGGATTCCGCCTTGCTGCTGCGACGCTCCGATTCGGCGTTTTAGACTTTCTCCACCTGCCCGAACTCCAGTTCCACCGGAGTCGCGCGGCCGAAGATGGTGACAGACACCCGCACCTTCGATTTTTCGTAGTTGACTTCTTCGACGCTGCCGTTGAAGTCGGTGAACGGGCCTTCCTTGATGCGCACCTGCTCGCCCACTTCGTACAGCACTTTGGGCCGCGGCTTTTCGACACCTTCCTGGACCTGCTGCATGATCTTGTCGATCTCGCGCGCCGGAATCGGGGTCGGCTTGTTGCTCTTGCCGCCGATGAAGCCGGTGACTTTCGGCGTGTTCTTCACGAGGTGCCAGGTCTCGTCGGTCATTTCCATCTCGACCAGCACATAACCCGGGAAGAAGCGGCGCTCGGACACCGATTTGCTGCCATTCTTGACTTCGACCACTTCTTCGGTCGGAACCAGGATTTGGCCGAACTGTTCCTGCATGCCGGCGCGCTCGATGCGATCGATCAGGCCGCGCATCACACTTTTTTCCATGCCGGAATAGACATGCACGACATACCAGCGCTTGTTGCTGACCGGAGTACTCAGCGGCGCACCAGCGTCTTGTGCCGGGGCATCGCCCGGCACGTTATCTTGCTGCACGTTATCGCTCATTATTGTTTCCACCCCAGGATCACGTCGTACATCAGAAATTCCAGAATCTTATCCGTGCCCCACAGGAAAATTGCCATCACCAGCACGAACCCGAACACCACGGCGGTGATCTGGGTCGCTTCCTTGCGGGTAGGCCATACAACCTTCTTCGTTTCACGTACGGATTCCTTCGCGAAGCTCAGGAAATCGCGACCGGTGGCGGAAGTCCACAACAGCAGGACGGCAATAGCCAAACCAGCCACGAGTGCGCCTGCGCACATCAGGGCTGGTTTGTTCTGGCCTTTCAGAATGAAAAAGCCGACCACGCCTGCAATCGTAGCAACCACTGCCAGCGCGACCTTGAACTTGTCGTTCGAGGTGCCGACGGTTTGCACGGATTGATTAGACATACTTAATTTACTTTCGGGTGCCTGGCACCGAATTCGGTGGCAGGGGCGGAGGGCATCGAACCCCCAACCTTCGGTTTTGGAGACCGACGCTCTGCCAATTGAGCTACGCCCCTACAAAAACTTCTAGTTGAATCGAGCATTATACGCTACTTGGGTATTTCGCGCAACACTCTATTGTTGGGCGGAACAGAAACGTTCCGCCCGGAGGTATTACTTGATCAGGCGATTAGGCCAGGATCTTGGCAACCACGCCGGCGCCGACGGTACGGCCGCCTTCGCGGATTGCGAAGCGCAGACCTTCTTCCATCGCGATCGGCGCGATCAGCTTGACGGTGATCGACACGTTGTCGCCCGGCATGACCATTTCCTTGTCGGCCGGCAGCACGATCGAACCGGTCACGTCAGTCGTACGGAAGTAGAACTGCGGACGGTAGTTGTTGAAGAACGGGGTGTGACGGCCGCCCTCGTCCTTCGACAGGACGTACACTTCGCCCGTGAAGTCGGTGTGCGGCTTGATCGAACCCGGCTTGGCCAGAACCTGACCACGCTGGACGTCTTCACGCTTGGTACCGCGCAGCAGCAGGCCGACGTTGTCGCCAGCTTGACCCTGGTCCAGCAGCTTGCGGAACATTTCCACGCCGGTGCAGGTCGTCTTGACGGTATCGGTGATGCCGACGATTTCGATCTCTTCGCCGACCTTGATGATGCCGCGCTCGACACGACCGGTCACCACGGTACCGCGGCCCGAGATCGAGAACACGTCTTCCACCGGCATCAGGAAGGCGCCGTCAACGGCACGTTCCGGCGTCGGGATGTAGGTGTCCAGCGCTTCGGCCAGGCGCATGATGCACTCTTCGCCCATTTCGCCCGGCTGGCCTTCCAGCGCCATACGCGCCGAACCCTTGATGATCGGCAGGTCGTCGCCCGGGAACTCGTACTTCGACAGCAGTTCGCGCACTTCCATTTCGACCAGTTCCAGCAGTTCCGCGTCGTCGACCAGGTCGCACTTGTTCAGGAACACGATGATGTACGGAACACCCACCTGGCGCGCCAGCAGGATGTGTTCGCGGGTCTGCGGCATCGGACCGTCAGCGGCCGAGCACACCAGGATCGCGCCGTCCATCTGGGCAGCACCGGTGATCATGTTCTTGATGTAGTCGGCGTGGCCCGGGCAGTCGACGTGAGCGTAGTGACGGTTGGCCGTCTCGTACTCGACGTGCGCGGTGTTGATCGTGATGCCGCGTGCTTTTTCTTCCGGAGCCGCGTCGATCTGGTCGTACGCCTTGGCTTCGCCGCCGAATTTCTTCGACAGAACGGTTGCGATTGCAGCCGTCAGGGTGGTTTTGCCGTGGTCAACGTGACCAATGGTGCCGACGTTCACGTGCGGCTTGGTCCGTTCGAATTTTTCCTTTGCCATTCTCGACTCCTAAGATCCTAACGATATTGAAAATTACCAGGCACACCTGACGGTCGAAACTGCCGACAGCCGTCTAAATTCTGGTGCCCTTGACGTGGATTGAACACGTGGCCTCTCCCTTACCAAGGGAGTGCTCTACCACTGAGCTACAAGGGCTTATTTTGAAACTGGAGCGGGTGAAGGGAATCGAACCCTCGTCATAAGCTTGGAAGGCTTCAGCTCTACCATTGAGCTACACCCGCGCGAGGTACGTCTCAGCTTCAACATTCGATTCACTACACGATCAACGCATTTGGTGGTGGGGGCTGGATTCGAACCAGCGTACTCAGAGAGGGCAGATTTACAGTCTGCTGCCTTTAACCACTCGGCCACCCCACCGCGAAGAACCGCAGAGTATGAAGCAACATAAAAACTTCGTCAACTGTTTTTGCTCGAACTGATCAAACTCAAACAGTGTCGCTGCTTCGGGGCGTGATTGTAACGGCCGCAGTTCAAACCCGCAAGGGCTGTTTGCAATAAACAATCCGAGCCGGTCCTTGGAACGTTTGCGCTACACTGTATTTACGTCGAAGGGGCCTCGAGCATGGACCTGAATCGCAGCGGCAGTCAAGAACGGCAGGGGCTCCGGCTGTGGCTGGCCAACCTGGCGACCGTCGCCGTCTACCTCGGCACCCTCCTGCTGAGCCACACGCTGGCCCTGCCGGCCGGCTATGCCACCCCCATCTACCTGCCGGCCGGCGTCGGGTTCGCATTGACCGTCGTCTTCGGCTGGCGTGCCCTCCCCGGCATCGCCATCGGCGCGTTCCTGGCCCACCTGCCCGATGGCTGGATGGACGCCGACACCGCCCCCGGGATCGCCGCCGTCGCCACGGCCGTCGCCACGCTGGGCTCGCTGACCCAGGCCTGGATCGGCGCGCAATGGTTTCGCCGCCTCGTCGATCCCGCGCTCGGCACGGCGCGCGACGTCGCCCGCTTCCTGGCGCTGACGCCCGTGTTCTGCCTGATCAACCCGACCGTCAACGTGGCCGCCCTGTACCGACTCGGCCTGCTGACCGCGGCCGCGCAGGCGCCGAACTGGATCAACTGGTGGGCCGGCGACGCGGTCGGGGTCCTGCTCGCGGCGCCGCTCGTGTGGATCGTATGCGGCCAGCCGCGCCGGCTATGGCGCCGGCGCGCGCGGCTCGTCGCCCTGCCGCTGCTGCTGGCGGCCGGCGTCGTCATTGCCGCCTACGAGCAGGCCGTGCATTGGGAACACCAGCAATATCTGCAAACGTACCGCCTCAAGGCGCAGCAGGTGGCCGACGAGCTGCAGGCGGAGCTGCGCGAGCACGAGCGCTTCGTCGACACGTTCGCGCGCGCGCTCGGCGCGGAAGACCGGTTCATGGAACGCGACCGCTTCCTGCGCACGGCCAGCGGCTACGTCGACGGCCGGCCCGACATCGCCGCGATCAACTGGCTGGTACCGGTGACGAACGACGAACGGAACGCCTTCGAGACCTGGGTCCGCATCAACGTCGATCCCGATTTCACCGGCCTGCGCGACCTGGGCCGGAACGGACGGCTCCTTCCGGCCGGCACGCGGGCGCGCTACCTGCCCCTGCTGTACACGTGGCCGCCGGTCAATACGATGGTACGCGGCATGGACTTTCTCACGGCCCCCGAACGCGCCGAAGCGGTCGCGCGCGCCCTGGCCGGCACCGCCCCCACGGCCAGCGGCCCGATCAGGCTGGTAATCAACGGCGCCACCGGCATCGCCTTGTTCCGCGCCGTCAGGGAACCCGGCCGGCCGCTGCTGGGCATGCTCGCCCTGCTCCTCGACACGAACGCCTTCGTCCGGCAGGCGGTGCGGCACGTCGGCTTTCCCGGCTTCGACGTCAGCCTGGCCGATGCGACCCCGGCTGCCACGCGGCGCACGCTGGCGGGCGATCCCGGCCGCCGCGCCGTCAGCGGCGATTACACCGTCATGCTGGAATTCGGCGGCCGCACCCTGCAGTTGCGCTTTTCGCCGACGGCCGCCTACATGGAGGGCGAGCGGCGACTGGCCAGCTGGATCGTGCTCACGACGGGCCTGCTGCTGGCCGCGCTGCTGGGCGCGCTGATGCTGATCGTCAGCGGCGAGCGCGCCCAGATCGAGGCCCAGGTGGCGGACCGCACGGCGCGCCTGCAGGCCATCCTCGACAATGCGGCCGACGCCATCGTCACCGTCGGTGCGGACGGCCAGGTGCTGTCCGCCAACCGCGCCACGGCGGCGCTGTTCGGCTATCCGCCGGCCCACCTGGCCGGCCTCGCGTTCACGGCGCTCGTGCCGGGACACGGCGGCGAGACCGGCCCCGACCTGCTGGCCCGCCTGGCCGGAAGCGCACCCGACGACCGCCAGCTGGACGGCCTGAACGCGCAGGGCGAGCCGTTGCCGCTGGCGGTGTCCGTGTCCATCGTCGACCTTGCGGGCGAGCGCCTGTTCGTGTGCATCCTGCGCGACCTGACGGAGCAGCAGCGCGCCCAGGCGCGCATTCACCGCCTGGCCCACCACGACCCGCTGACGGGCCTGGAAAACCGCCATGCGCTCGGCATGCGCCTGGAGCAGCAGCTGGCGCAGGCGCGCCGCGCGCGCCAACCGCTGGCCGTGCTGTTCATCGACCTCGACCACTTCAAAAAGATCAACGATTCGCTCGGCCACCAGGCCGGCGACGAACTGTTGACGGGCGCGGCCGCGCGCATGAAAGACCTGCTGCGCGACGTCGACACCCTCGCCCGCCTCGGCGGCGACGAATTCATCATCGTGCTGGGCGGCCCGCTGTCGCCGGACAGCGTCAGCACGGTGGCGGTGCGTCTCGTCGAATCGCTGCAGCAACCCTACCGCCTGGCCGGCACGACGGCGCACAGCGGCGCCAGCGTGGGCGTGGCGTTATTCCCCGAAGACGGCACCGACCCCGACACCCTGCTGCGCCACGCCGACATGGCGATGTATGCGGCCAAGCGCGAGGGCCGCGGCAATTTCCAGTTCTTCTCGCCCGCGATGAACGCGGCCACGCACGAGCACCTGATGCTGGAGAACCGCATGTGGACGACGCTGGAAAAAGGCGGCTTCGACGTGCATCTGCAGGCCCAGGTGGAACTCGAGACGGGGCGCGTGATCGGCGCCGAGGTGCTGTTGCGCTGGCAAGATCCGGAACTGGGCAACATCGATCCCGGCCGCTTCATTCCCATCGCCGAGGAATCGGGGCTGATCCTGCCGCTCGGCGACTGGGTGCTGGCGCGCGCCATGGCCCTGCTGGCCGAGTGGCGGGAAGACGGCATGAGCCAGCTGCGCCTGGCCGTGAACCTGTCGGCGCGCCAGTTCAGCGGCGGCGCCCTGCTGTCGCGCCTGGACCAGCTGCTCGCCGAACACGCGATCGATCCGGCCCGGCTGGAACTGGAGATCACGGAAACGGCGGCCATGCGCGACCCGGAAAACACGCGCAATCTGCTGCTGCAGCTGCGCGCGCGCGGCTTCAAGCTGGCGATCGACGACTTCGGCACGGGCTACTCGTCGCTGGCCTACCTGAAGCTGTTCGCGATCGACCGCATCAAGATCGACCGCGGCTTCGTGCGCGACATCGAGACGAATCCGAACGACGCCGCCATCGTCGACGCGACCATCGGCCTCGCGCACGCGCTCGGGCTGGGGGTGATCGCGGAAGGGGTGGAGACGAGGGCGCAGTGCGGCTTCCTGCGCGACCGGAACAGCGACGAGGCGCAGGGCTATCTGTTCGGGCGGCCGATGCCGGTGCGCGAATTCCGCGACTTCGTCAGGGCGCAAGCGCAGCCAGTACCTGGCCTTTGAGCGCCTTGATGAGGGCCGTCTCGTCGGGCGGCACGCCTTCCGGCGCCGTCGCCGTACGGTCGGCATAGAACAGGCCCAATTGAACCTTGCCCACCACCAGCGGCAGCACGATGAAGCTCT
Organism: Massilia putida; assembly: GCF_001941825.1. NCBI lineage: Bacteria > Pseudomonadati > Pseudomonadota > Betaproteobacteria > Burkholderiales > Oxalobacteraceae > Massilia > Massilia putida. The sequence goes on along the minus strand of NZ_CP019038.1, from coordinate 4,329,401 downwards.
CCGCATCCGGCAGCAGCGCCTTGTGCCAAGCCGGCAGCAGGTCGCGGATCTTGGCGCTGCGCGCGTCCGAGATCATCAGGTCGGCGTCGTTTTCCATCGCCAGATAAAACAGGTCGCGCCCGCCCTTTTCGCCGCCCGCCGTGAGCGGAAAGGTAAAACCTTCCTGCGCGCGCGCGTGCGCAAGCCCGAACGAGGCGCGGGCCCGGTACTGGTCGGCGCGCACGTCCTTGAGCACGACCGTCGCGAAGCGGAAGCCCAGCGCCGTGTACAGCGTCTCCAGCACGGCCAGCACCACGTCGTTGACCTTGTGCCGGCCCGAGGCGCGCATCTGAGTGACGTCCTGCACGCCGGCCAGCAGCAGGTCGCGCGCATTCTTCGGCTTGCCGCTCGGGTAGGTGCCCTGCGATTCTTCCGCGCCACCGAGGGTCGCCAGCACCAGCACGTTGGGCAAGCCGCCCTTGTCCTCGTCCGGCGCGCGGCGCGGCACGGGCTGCAGGTTCATGCTCTCCAGGAGGCTCTTCAGTTCGAACGCCACCGTCTCGAACAGCTCGTCCAGCTCGGCCGCGCCGATGTTCAGCGCGGTGCCGTAGCGTGCCAGCAGCGCCTGCGCTTCCGGCGTGTCGGACGGCGTGGCCGTCTTCCCCATCAGGCGCGCGACGTCCAGGCTGAACGACGCCACCTGGCGCATCCACTCGCCGCGGTTGACGGCCAGTTTCAGCGCGCCGGCTTCCAGCGGGCGCTGGGCGCGCATGATCACGTCGGGGATCTTCCACTCGCCCAGCACGGCCTCGGTCAGCGCGTCGAAGCCGCAGCCGAGGATCATCTGCGCCGCCTGGGGCACCGTGTGCTTGCCGGTCGCGATGAGGGCCTGGATCTCGCGGTAGCGGTCATGCTCGTGCGACGCCACCAGCAGCGCGCCGAGATTCTTGAACAGCGCACCGATCGACGCTTCCTCCGCGCCCTGATAAAAACTGTGGCGCGCCATTTCGCGCCCGACAAGGCTCGCGCACAGCGACGCTTCCAGTTCCACGCGCACGCTGTACGCATGGTCGCTGCTGGCCAGCGCGTCGACGAGCAGCATCGCCAGCGCGACCGTGCGCACGTTGTCGAAGCCCAGCAGGGAGATCGCGCGCGACACCGTCGTGACGGCCGTTCCGGCGGCCGTGCGGTAGCGGACCGTGTTCGCCAGGCGCAGGATGCGCTGCGTGAGCGCGACGTCGGACAGCACGTAGTGCGCGAGGTCGTGGGTGCCCTGGTCGTCCGACGTGGCCATCTGCACGACACGCGCGATGGCGCTGCCGAGCGCGAACATGTCCTCGTCGCCGCAGACTTTCTGCAGCAGCGCGGCGCGCACGCGGCGCCCGTCCGGCGGCGAACCGGGGTGGGGATTCGGGTTCGTCATGATGGCTTAACCGGCCTTTTTCAGGCGCGGGCCCTTGTCGTATTTCTTCAGGATCTGCTGGTGCAGCCCGGCCAGCGCCGGCAGCTTGGGATTGACCGGATCGAGGCGGCGCACGCCCGCAATATAACCCAAGGCCTGCTGGCCGAGGCGCTCGTCCCAGCCGTCGTGGTCCAGGCATTTCAGGGTGGCCAGCGCCGCGTTGAACACGACTTGCGGATTGTCCGGCAGCTTGGTCACCGCTTCCTGCATCAGCATGACGGCGCCCTTGTAATCGCCGCCCTTGGCCTTGGCGGCGCCCGTGGCGACGAGGTCGACCACCTGCTGGCGGCTTTCCAGCACCAGCTTCTGCGCCATCTCGGCCTGCCCGGCATTCTCGAACACAGCCATCGCGCGCGCCATCGCGGCGCCGTTCTGGGCATTGCGCATGACCTCGCGCACGACGTCGGCGGCGCCTTCTTCCATGCCGTTCTCGATGCACGTGCGGGCCAGTTCCAGCTTGATGTCGGGACGCAGTTCGGGCGCGTCCTTGTTGGCCGCCAGGGCCGCCGCCAGCGACTCGGCCAGGCGCGCCTCGTTGCCCGTGTATTCGTGCACGAGGCTCGACGCGATGGCGCTGCACAGCGGCGTGTGCTTCTGGAAGGCCATCGATTTATCGAGGTCGCGGATGACGGCCGCGGCCTGCACGGGGTCGCCCTTGCGCACGAGGGTCTGCACGAGCAGCACGTGGTCCTGCGGGTCCTTGAACTCGGAATACTTGGCCTTGCTGACGACCTGCTTGAGGATCTTCTCGGCCGTCTCGTGGTCGCCCGCTTCCAGCGCCGTCTCGCCCAGCTTGCGCAGCCGGCGCACCGCGTGCGGCGACACCGCCACCGCCTCCGTCAGCACGGCCTGCGCATCGCCCAGCGCGCCGATTGCCTCGTGGGTGCGGGCGAGCCAGTCGTAGGCGTCGACGAAGTTCTTGTTGCTGTCGACGAGGTCTTCGAGCATGTCGCGCGCTTCGTCGAAGCGCTCGCGCAAGAACAGGGTCTTGGCCAGGCCGAGGCGCGCCCAGGCGATGGCCTTGGTCTCGACCAGTTTGCGGTAGAGCGGCTCGGCCTCGTGCGGCTCGCCGAGGAACATGTGCAGCTCGGCGCGCAGGCGCATGAAGTCGACGAGGTAGCGCGGATGGCGCTCTTCGCCTTCGAGGCAGGCGCCGATCGCTTCGCGCTGGCTCCCCGCCTCCATCAGCTCGTACACGGGCAGCAGCGCGTTGCGCCGCTCCAGGCCGCGCGCGATACGCTCGAGCAGGCGGTCGGCCGTGAACGGTTTCAGCACGTAATCGGTGGGGCCCAGTTCGGCGGCGCTGACGACCTTGCCGTAATCGCCTTCGGCCGTGACCATGAAGAACATGGTCGACAGCGGCATGAGCTTGTGGTGGCGCACGTCCTCGAGCAGTTGCTGGCCGTCCTGGCCGCCTTCCAGCGCGTATTCGCACAGGATCAGGTCGTAGTGCTTCAGGCCGAGGTGCTTCACGGCCTGGTTCGAGCCGCCGACGTGGTCGATCTTGCTCAGGCCGCACATGTTCAGCATGTTGTGGATCGTCGAGCGCATTCCGGCATGCGGCTCGATGATCAGGGCGGTGAGGCCGTCAAGTTCGTTCATATCCCGGTTTTCCGTATGTGCCTGCGATGGGCAAATGGGCTGCATGGGCCCGGTGGTCTACCGAGTATATTACGTCCAGGGAACAAAATTCTTGAATTTCACCTATTTGCGACCCAATGAAATGTCGCAAAAAACCACACTTTCGGTATCAGGCGCCCGGCTGACGCGCCGCAGCCTGGCGCAACGGGGCGTGGCGGCCGTTGACGCATTCCGGGCGGGCCCCGCCAATCATGATGTTCTGGTAACGGACTTCGTACTTGCCCGCGGACAGTTTATCGATCAGGAATTTGGCGCGGCCCAGCACATACGCGTGGCGCACGTTGGAGCGGCGGTCCAGGTCGTAGATCTTGACCAGCACCGGCGACGGATTATTGCTGTTGTCGACCAGGACCTGCATCTCGTTGCCCTGGTTGCCGAGCGGGTAACCGTCGATATAGCCGGATTGCGCGGGCCACGGATCGCCCGTCGGCGCCACCTGAGCCTGCAGGTCGGTGTCGCAATCGGGAGCGCGGGCCGGCACGACCAGCTGGGTCACGGCGAGGGCCTTGATGTCGGGCGGCGCATCGGTCTGCCCGGCGGGACGCGCCCAGCCGTCGGCGCTGGTGTCGCTGCCGAGCGGGTCCGGCGGAGAGTTCGGGGTCGAGGCCGACGCGGAGGCCGACGCGGATGCCGCCGGCGTCGCGGGAGCGGAATGGGCCTTGGCCGGCCAGGCCAGCGCGCTCGGCAAGACCCTGGGCGGATCGAGCAGGACGATGGTCAATGCGCCGCCGCCCGCGAAGGCGGCCAGCATGAGGCCCCACCAGCGCGGATCGCGCAGCATGCGCCAGCGCGACGGCGCCGCGACCTGGCGCGGTTCCCAATGCGGGTCGCCGCGCGGTCGTTCCCGGCCATCCTCGCCATGGGAACTTTCCAGCCACTCGACTTCCCACTCTTCCGACGCGATCCACTCGTCGTGCTCCTTGCGGCGCACGGGATCGGAGAGGATGTTATAGGCCGTATTGACGATGGCCATGATGCGGGCGGCGCGCTCGTCGCCCGGGTTCTTGTCGGGGTGGTATTTCTGACTCAGCGCCTTGTAGGCCGCGCGAATGACTTCCTGCGGTGCGTGGCGCGACACCTTCAGGTTGTCATAATGGGTATGGATCTTGGCCATGGGTCGGAGTCGGGTTGCACGGGCGCCAGCTACTTCAATATTAGCCGATTCGTTCTATAACGGCAGAGGCGCGGGGCAGCCTGCCGGACGCGCGGCGTTACAGCATAGCCGGGTTTGTGTCCACCGCGCAAGATGCCAGTATCACAACTTGTGGCTGCGATCGGCACGCTCGATGGCGGGATCGACGTCGACACCGCTGCCGACGATGAGTACCTTGAACAATTCCCCCATTTCGGCCGGCGACACGAGCTTTTGCACGGCCTTCGACTGCGGCAGATAGCGCAGCGCATCTTCCGGATCCGTCCTGAGCAGCAATTCGCCGATGCCGCACGCCAGCAGGAACGCGGCCTGGCTCATATAGCCGAGCACGTCGAGCCCGGCGCCGTGGGCCGCCAGCGCCATCGCCGTGAAGTCGACGTGCGCCGTGATGTCCTGCAGGCCCGGCAGATAGAACGGATCGGGGTGCGCGTGGTGGCGGTAATGACACATCAGCGTGCCGCTCGTGCGTTCGTCGAAATAATATTCGTGGGCGGGAAAGCCGTAGTCGATCAGGATCGCGGCGCCTTTGCCTTTCTCAAACATCTGCGCCAGCGAGCGCATGAAACCGCAGCCGATGGGGTGCACCTCTGTCAGATAGCCGTCCTGCAGCGTATCGGCATCGGGGATCTGGCGCGCGATCTGGTCCAGCAAAGCAGCGTCGGGCTCGGCGGACGCGAAGGCGAAGCGGCCCGCGTCGACCGTCACCATCTGGCGCTGCCAGCGGCCGCCGTCGCGCAGGACGAGTTCGACCGGCATCGCGTCCAGCACTTCGTTGGCGAGGACGACGCCGTGGAACGCGTCCGGAAAATCGTGCACCCAGCGCACCTGGGGGAAATCCTTCAGCGCTTCCTGCTGGCGCGCGCGCAATTCTCCCGACAGTTCGATGATCGTATAGCTGTCGATGCGCACGCCCAGTTCGCCCAGCGTCGTCAGGACGTCGAACGCCAGTTTGCCGGTGCCGGCGCCGAATTCGATGATGTTGGGGCCACTTTGGGCCATAATAGCGGCGGCCGCGCGCGCCAGCGTGGCGCCGAACAGCGGGCTGATTTCGGGCGAGGTGGTGAAATCGCCGTCGCGGCCCAGCTTGGCCGCTCCGCCGCTGTAATAGCCGAGATTCGGCGCGTACAGCGCCAGTTCCATGAAACGCGAAAACGGGATGGCGCCGCCCTGGTCGGCGATCTCGGCAGCGATCATGCGCTGCAGGGCTTGGGACGCGGCCAGCGCGTCGCCGGAGGGAAGTGGTAGGGACATCCGGCCATTGTAGCGAGAATCGGCAGGGACCAACAAACGGCCGCCATCACGATGACACAGACATATACGAACGACGAGCAGGCCCCGGCCTGCCGCAATCCCGAGACCCACGCCGCCAACGACGCCGCCGCGCCCCACGCCCGGCGCGCCCGGGTGGCGCTGGTCACGGGCGCGGGACGGCGCATCGGGCGCGCCATCGCGCTCGGCCTGGCCGAAGCCGGCTGGGACATCGCCGTGCACTACCGCCAGTCCGCATCCGATGCGGACGAGGTCGTGACGGCGATCCGCGCCCTGGGCCGGCGCGCCGTCGCGCTGCACGCCGACCTCGCCATTGATGCGGCCGTGCGCGCCCTGCCGCGCCAGGCCGTGCACCTGCTGGGCGCACTGGATTGCATCGTCAACAACGCTTCGTTGTTCGAATACGACAAGCCGGACGCGTTTTCGCCGACCCTGCTGGCCACCCATATGCAGTGCAATGTGGCCGCGCCGCTGCTGCTCGCACAGGAACTGCACGCGCTGGTGCCGGACGGCGGCCAGGCCGTCGTGATCAACTTGCTGGACCAGAAACTGTACAATCTCAACCCGGATTTTTTGTCGTACACGTTGTCAAAGGCAGCCTTGCAGACGGCCACCACCTTGCTGGCCCAGGCGCTCGCGCCGAAGCTGCGCGTCGTCGGCGTCGCGCCCGGCATCACGCTCGTGTCCGGCGACCAGAGCGAGGACGGCTTCCAGCGCGCGCACCAGATCACGCCGCTGGGCCGCTCGTCCACGCCGCAAGACATCGTCGACGCCGTGTGCTACGCGGCGAACGCGAAGGCGCTGACCGGCACCACCCTGCTCGTCGACGGCGGCCAGCACCTGATGCCGCTGGCCCGCGACGTGATGTTTTTGACCGAATAACCCCTTATATCGAAGGTTTCCTATGTTGTCCGCCCTGTTCTACCCGCAGCTGCGCGATTGCCGCAGGCTGTTCCTGCGCAATTACGAAGTCATGATCAACATCGGTGTCCATGAGTTCGAAAAGAAGGGCGAGCAACGCGTCCTGATCAATGTCGACCTGTACATTCCGCTCGCCCTGTCGACGCCCAAGGACGACCAGCTGCACGAAGTGGTCGACTACGATTTCATGCGCGAGACCATCGCCCGCCGCATGGCGCAAGGCCACGTGCAGTTGCAGGAAACCCTGTGCGACGACGTCGTGAAGGCGATGCTGGCCCACCCGAACGTGCGCGCGGCCCGCGTGTCGACGATGAAGCCCGACGTGTATCCCGACTGCGAAGGCGTCGGCGTCGAAGTATTCCAGATCAAGGATGAAGCATGAATGAAGTGACGATGGCGCGTCCGGCCGATGACGCCGCGGTGCTCGAGCCTGCCGACAAGAAGGCGGAAAAACAGGCTTACGAGAACAACAAGCTGCACAAGCGCCTGTGCCGCCTCGTCGGCCAGGCGATCGGCGATTTCAACATGATCGAGGACGGCGACAAGGTCATGGTCTGCCTGTCCGGCGGCAAGGACAGCTATGCCTTGCTGGACATCCTCATGACGCTGCGCGAACGCGCGCCCATCCACTTCGACATCGTCGCCGTCAACCTCGACCAGAAACAGCCGAACTTCCCGCCCGAAGTGCTGCCGGCCTACCTGACGAAGCTCGACATCCCGTTCCACATCGAGAACCAGGACACGTACAGCATCGTCAAACGCCTGATCCCGGAAGGCAAGACGACGTGCTCGCTGTGCTCGCGCCTGCGCCGCGGCATCCTGTACCGCGTCGCCGACGAGCTCGGCTGCACGAAGATCGCCCTGGGCCACCACCGCGACGACATCCTCGAGACCTTTTTCCTGAACATGTTCTTCGGCGCGAAGATCAAGGGCATGCCGCCGAAACTCGTCTCGGACGACGGCAAGCACGTCGTGATCCGCCCGCTGGCCTATGTGAAGGAAGCGGACACCGAACGCTACGCGGAAGTGAAACAGTTCCCGATCATCCCGTGCGACCTGTGCGGCTCGCAGGAAAACCTGCAGAGAAAACAGATCAAGGCCATGCTGCGCGACTGGGAGAAGAAATACCCGGGCCGCGTGGAAAACATCTTCTCGTCGCTGTCGACCGTCGTGCCGTCGCACCTGATGGACCGCGACATGTTCGGCTTCGCCGACCTGAAGGCCGACGGCGTCGCGAATCCGGCCGGCGACATCGCCTTCGATGAAGAGCCGTGCGGGGTGCCGGCGACGGGGACCATTCCGCTGCAGCCGCTCTGATCCACATTACGCGGCGCCACATGCCCGGCCGAGCATGGCGGCGCCGCGTGGGTGACGTTGTCTGTGTAGTACAGTTTCGTCAAGACGGGTGATGAGATCGATTTCAATCGAGCGAGGACCGGCCAAGCATGACCACAGGCCGGTAAAGCGATGTAATATTCCTACCTCGTTCGCGGCGCCCTGCGGCGTGCGCCTCATCCAACCCACCTGGATTCCTCATGCAAATCGGCCAACCTGCCGGTACCGCCCAGCCGGGCGGCGCCTCCGCCACCGCCAATCCCCAAGTCGCGAGCCTGCGTGTGTTCGTGTTCGCCCTGTTCTTCACGTTCGGCGGCATCACGAGCCTGAACGACGTCATCATCCCGAAACTGAAAGACCTGTTCACGCTGTCGTACGCGCAGGCGATGCTCGTGCAATCGGCCTTCTTTGCCGCCTACTTCATCGTCTCGCTGCCGGCCGCCGCCATCGTGCAGCGCATCGGCTACATGCGCACCGCCGTCGTCGGCCTGCTCACGATGACGGCGGGCTGCCTGCTGTTCATTCCCGCCTCCTCGTCCGGCATGTTCATCACCTTCCTGCTGGCGCTGTTCGTGCTGGCGGCCGGCATCACCATCGTGCAGGTCGTGGCGAATCCGCTGATCTCGATGCTGGGCGCCCCGGCCACGGCATCCAGCCGCCTGACGTTCGCCCAGGCCTTCAACTCGCTCGGCACGACCGTCTTTCCCTACGTCGGCGCGATCCTGATCCTTGGCTCGCTGGCCCACGTCGACCAGACCACGCTGTCGGCCGACGCCCTCGCCGCCTACCGCGCGGCTGAAAGCCAGGTCGTCGTGCACACCTATCTCGGCCTCGCCATCGCGCTGGCCGTCGTTGCCCTCCTCGTCTGGATGAACCACAAGAAGCTCGTCGAACATCCGCACCCCGAAAGCAGCATGTGGGGCGCGTTCGACTTGCTGAAACAGCCCCGCTTCGCGTTCGGCACCCTGTGCATCTTCCTGTACGTTGGCGCGGAAGTCGCCGTCGGCTCGCTGATCGTCAACTACCTGATGCAACACGACGTGCTGGGCCTGGGTGCGGAAGCCGCCGGCAAGCACGTGCCGCTGTACTGGGGCGGCGCCATGGTCGGCCGTTTCCTCGGCGCCTACATCCTGCGCATCTGGTCGCCCGGCAAGGTGCTGGCCGGCGCCGGCGCCATCGCCGCCCTGCTGCTGCTCGTCTCCGCCACCACGCACGGCGCAACCTCCGGCTGGGCGCTGCTGGCCATCGGCCTCGTCAACTCGATCATGTTCCCGACCATCTTCACCCTGGCCTCGGAAGGCCTGGGCGAGCGCGCGGCCGAAGGCTCGGGCCTGATCTGCGTGGCCATCGTCGGCGGTGCCATCGTGCCCCTGATTACGGGCTATGCCGCCGACCTCGCCGGCCTGCGCCTTGCGCTGGCCGTGCCCGCGCTGTGCTACCTGCTGATCCTCGCGTTCGGCTGGTACGCGCGCCGGCCGCTGCAGCCCGCCTGACCCGTCATCTTCCGCCCGGTCACCCGGCCACGTCGGTTCCGGCCGGGCTCACGTCGTCCAGGCGCTTGCGCGCCGGCCCGAGCTGGCGCAGCGCGCGGCCATTGATGCGGTCACGCTCCGCATCGCGCAGCCAGCCCCATTTGTTGAAATAGCGCCAGGCCGATACGTACCGTCGCCAGCACGCCGCCACCCGTCCGCGCGCGCCGGCGCACACGGATTCGCGCACAGGATCGCGCATCACCGTCACGTGCGGCACGAAGACCGTACGCGCGATGCGTGCGACGCGGCGCGCCAAGTCGACCGTGTCGAAGCGCAGCAGGAAGCGCTCGTCGAACATCCCGACCCGCAGCACGGTCTCGACCCGCATCAGCAGGCAGCACGCCGGCGGCACCGGCACCTCCATCACCCGGCTGTAGCCGCTCGCGTGCAGCTGATAGCGCGCCAGCCTGCCGCTGGACCGGTGCAGCAGCGGAAAGCAGCGTCCCAGCAGCAATTCGAACGGCCCCGGCAGCAGGCAGCACAAGGGTTGCAGGCGCCCATCCACCCCCTGCACGCGCGGCGCCAGCAGACCGACGTCGGGATGCTGCTCCATATAGGCGACCATCCGGGCCATCGCGTCGAGCGGCAGGCCGATGTCTGGGCCGAGCAGCAGGTGGTACACACTCCCGGCGCCCACCGCCTCGTGCAAGATCCGGTTATGGGCGCGCGCGTGACCGGGCCGGTCGGGCTGCGGGCGGTAGTGCACGCCGTAGCGTCCGGCCAGCGCCGCCAGACCGGGCTGCCGCGCATCGTCGACCAGGTAGACCAGCAGGTGCGGACACGCGGTCGCGAGGCTGAGCAGCAGATGCTCGACCCGGTCCAGCGCCGCCGTGCCGCAGACGATGCAGCAGCTGGCGCGCACGGCGGTGGCGCACATGGTCAGCCCCCGCCGCGCGCACGTGTTCGACGGGTGGTTGCAATATAAAAGACCTTGTCCATGGCACGCTCCTCGATCAACACACATGAATTGAGAGTGACGCCGTGCGCGTCAGTTGCAGAGGAATCGACGGCGGTTGCGCAGGATCAGGCCGCGTGCATGTGCCGCCGACGAATGGAGATGGATGAGGTCCAACCGTGCATGGTCCGCGTGCGCATGCGGACCATGTGGAGGATGCGCCTGGTGTTACAGCGCCACGTCGGTGCGCAACACCGGGTACAGGTTCAGCCGCTCATCCCAGGACGGGTGGCGGCGCGCGAAGAATTCGAGGCGGGCATGGGGGTCCTGCGCGAACGCCGGGTCGTGCTCGACCCTGTCGCGGAATGCCGCGGCCAGCGCCGGGTCGCGTGCCATCTGCTCGCGCGCCACGTCCTCGGCCACGTATTCCTCCATGTATTCCTTGCGCTCGAAGGCGTTGTTGAACTCGCCCCAGGCCAGCAGCGAATCCGGGGCCTGCGGCTCGAACAAGGCCATCACGAGGCGCGCCTTGGGCTGGGCGATCGGCACGAACAGCGCCCCTTTGACGAGGCTGCGCGCCTCGGGTTTCCACGCGCCTTCGATTTTCAAACGCTGGTGCGATTCGAACGACGTCGCGGCGAACGTGGCCTGTTCGGCGCGGAACGTTTGCACGGGCGCGGCGGCGATGGCCTTGTCCAGCTTGCGGAACACGATGCCGTGTTGCGTGAGCTTGGCCGCGACCATCCGCGCCCAGGCCGCCGGCACCACGTAGCCCGCGCCCGGCGCCGGCACCTGCAGGTCCGCCACGACCTCGTCGCGCAACGGCACGTGCCAGACTTGCGGCTTCGTTTCGTCGTAACGCGTCATCAGCATGCCCGACACGTCCGACATCGTGCGCGTGTAGGCATAGCCCTGGAAGTCGACCATCGTCGTCTTGTCGGTGGTGCGGTACGTCAGGGCCACCGGCTGGCCGGCGATGTGCGTGGCGCGCGCGTCGGCGGCGCGCGCCGCCTGCATCCACTCGGCGCCGTGGGCGGCCACCTGCCGCAGCACGGAGACGACGGCATTGTGCGTGATGCGCACGCGGGTCGGGTAGTCCTTCCACGAGTGCGTCTCGACGAGCATGGCCATCCGGTTGCGCAGCTGGAAATAGCCGGTCGAGAAGCGCGGGTCGGAGACGCCGTCGACGAAGCCCGAGGCCGGGTCGTCCGTCTCCTTGAACGACATGTAATAGGACTGCGGCATCGAGCCCTGCTTGCTGATGTCGGCGATGACGTTCGCGCGCAGCGCCTGGCCGGCCTTGCGGAAGTCCGGATCGCCCGAGTACACGGGTTCGACCTGGATGGAAACGTCGTGCTGGAACATGGCGCCGTCCGTCACGTGCAAGTCGACATAGGTCAGCGGATCCCAGGCGTTCACGAGGGCCAGCATGGCCTGCATCTCGGGCGCGTCGGCCTTCACGTAGTCACGGTTCAGGTTGAAATTCTGTGCCGTCGTGCGCCAGCCCATCTCGACGGGACCGCGCTGGTTCGGGCGGTTCCATTTGGCGAAGCGCTCGTGGCCGTCGACGTTGAACACGGGGACGAACAGCAGCACCTGTTGATCGAGCACGCCGGATGCGGTTTTCCCTTCCAGGATCTGGCGCAGCGCGAGGAAGCCGGCGTCCTTGCCGTCGATCTCGCCGGCGTGAATGCCGCCCTGGATCAGCGTCACCGGCAGACCGGCCTTGCGCGCCGCCTCCGGCGTGAACACGCCGCGGGCATTGACGGCCAGCGCCAGCATGGGCCGGCCTTCCGGCGTCGTGCCGAACTGCAAGCATTTCACTTGCTTCGGATACGCCTGCTGGAACGCACCGCACAGCTTGACGACTTCATCGTAGCGGCCCGTGGCCTGGAAGCCGGAGCGCTCGGACACGGTGGCCAGGTCGGTGGCGGCGTGCGCCAGGGGGGCGGCCAACAGGGCCAGCAACAACGCGGTGCGGATCATCGAGACATCTCCGGCAACAAGAAAGATTCAAGCCGGAAATTATAAATCGGTGACCCGGGTTTAGCGCGTCCTGGGCGGATAAATCGCGATCTCTTTCATCTGCGACCGCGCCAGATGCATCGGTACCCCGCGCGCCCGCGCCGTCGTCGACGCCGGGCAGGCGTTGGTGGCGCGGTACGACAGCGCGGCGGCCAGCATGCCCTCGGCCGGGTCGCCCAGCGCGTGCGCCATGTCGTCGGACACGGCGCAGGTCGGCGCGAAGCCGTCCGCGAAATCGCCGAAGCCCTTCGCGTTGGTGCCTTGGAACTGGATCGTGAAGTACGTGGTGCCGCAATTGTCCATCGGCGTGAAGCCGTAGGGCTTGCCGCAGGTCGTGCCGCCGATGAGGTCGACCTGGACATCGATGCCGCGAAGGCCGTTGATCACGGCTTCGCTGGCCGAGCACGTGTCGGACGTCGTCAGCACGGTCACGTGCTTGAGGCCCAGATAAGGCAGCGCCATATTGCGCGGCGCGGAAAAGCCGTAGGCCGTGTTGCGGAATGGGATCGGGGCGTCGGGTGCCGTCTTGTCGTTGTAGATCGCGCGTTCGAACGTCTTGCCGGCTGATGCCGGTCCCGCGATCATGTAGCCGAGCTCGCTGGCAACGTACAGCAGGCCGCCGCCGTTGTAGCGCATGTCGAGCACGAGGTCCGACACGCCCTGGTTCTTGAGACTCGTGAACGCGTTGACCAGCTGCCCTTCGGCGACGGCGTTATGGTCCTCGAAACTCAGATAGCCCACCTTGCCGGTCGGGGTGTCGATCACCTTGACGTTTTTCACGGGCGTCGTGGTGACGACGGCCGACGTCAGCGCGACATCGAACGTGTTGTCGCCGCGCCGGAGGGTGAGTGTGTGGTGCTCGCCCGCCGTGTCCGGCGACAGGCCGGCGTTCAGCTTGGCGACCTGGTCCTTGCCGGTGGTATTGATGAAGTCGAGGCCGTCGACGGCCGTCAACAGGTCGCCGCGCTGGATGCCGGCGGCGGCAGCGGGCGAGCCCGGCTCGATGATCGCGGCGATCCACGTGCGCGGCGCCGTCGTGGAATTGACGGACCACGTCAGGCCGTAGCCCGTGTCCTGGCTCGCATTGCTGAGCGCATCCCATTCCGCCGTCGTGTAGGTGAAATGGAAACGGTCCTTGGCCTTGCCCGACGCGGTCAGCAACGGGGTCTTCAGGGCGGCAAAATAGTCGAGCGCGTTCGTGTAGTCCGCCATGTGGACGGTGGACGGGATTTCGTTGTACCAGAGATAAGTCGCGTCGCTCCAGCCGCGCAGGAATTTCATCTCATCCTGCAGCGTGCCCTGGCGGTCCGGGAACGGCACGCCCTCGGCATCGGCACCCGTGCGCGGCGCGGCGCACAGGTTTTGGTAGCTCATGTAATCGGCCGGGATCGGGTCCGGCGTGTCGGCCGGTGGCGTGGGCGTCGTCGGTCCAGCCGGTGGCGTCGGCGTCGCGGGCGTAGGCGTGCCCGTGCCGGGGTTGCTGGCGACGGGTGTCGATGCGCCGGTATTCGGATTCCCGCCACCGCCACCGCAGCCGGACAGCGTCAGGAAAGTGGCAAAAGCGCAGGCGAGCAAGCGGGAATACGTGGGCGGCGAGCCGAAGGCGGAGTGCGAAGTCATGCGTCCGATTATAGACCTGGCCGCTCCGCCAAATGCATCCAACTGTAACAGTTGGAGAGATGCGACAGCGCCCTGCCGGTGCGATTCCGGCAGGGGCGCGCGATCAGGCTGCGCGGGTGGCGGTGCCGCCCGCGTGGAAGGCGGACACCAGTTCCGCTTCCTTGCGCCTGGCCGCCGCGAGGTTGCGCTCCTTGACGTGGCCGAAGCCGCGGATGTCTTCCGGAATGCTCGCGATCGCGACCGCCTGCGCCAAATTCTCGGCCGTCAGCTTGGGCAGCAGGCCTTCGACGGTGGCACGGTACTGCTGGACCAACGCGCGTTCCATCTTGCGCTCGGCCGTGTGGCCGAACGGATCGAGCGCGGTGCCGCGCAAGCCTTTCAGCTTCGCCAGCACGCCGAAGGCCTTCATCATCCACGGGCCGAATTCCTGTTTCACGAGGTGGCCGTCCTTGTCCTTCTTCGCGAACAGCGGCGGCGCCAGGTGGAACTTCAGTTTGACGTCGCCTTCGAACATGCCGTCGATCTTGGCCATGAACGCCGGATCGGTGTACAGGCGGGCAACCTCGTACTCGTCCTTGTACGCCATCAGCTTGTGCAGGTAGCGCGCGACCGCTTCCGTCAGACGCGTGCCCTTGCCCAGCTTCTCTTCCGCGGCGCGGACCCGGTCGACGAATGCCTTGTACTGCGCGGCATAGCCAGCGTTCTGGTACGCGGTCAACAGTTCGACGCGGCGCTTGACGAGGTCGTCGAGCGATTGCGAACGTTTGAATTCGATCACCTTCGCGGGCGTGGTCAGCTTCTGCACCGACGGCAGGTCGTGCGCGGCCGTGCGGCCCCAGTTGAAGGCGGCCTTGTTGAAGCCGACGGACACGCCGTTCAACTCGATCGCCTTCATGATCGACGCTTCCTGCAGCGGCACATGGCCCTTCTGGAACGCATAGCCCAGCATGAACATGTTCGTGGCGATGGCGTCGCCCATCAGGGTCGTGGCGATGTGGCCGGCGTCGATGAAGTCGACGTTGTTCTCGCCGCAAGCCTGCACGATGGCGCCGCGCGAGCCTTCGGCCGGGAATTGCCAGTCCGGGTTCTTGATGAACGCGGCCGTCGTCGCACCGCTGCTGTTCACGGCGGCCCACGTGCGGCCTTCTCCCATGCGCGACAGCGCGTCGCGGCTGGCGGTGACGATCTGGTCGCAGCCGATCACGAGGTCGGCGTTACCCGTGCCGACGCGCGTCGAGTGCAGGTCGGACTGGCGGTCGGCGAGGCGCACGTGCGACATCACCGGACCGCCCTTTTGCGCGAGGCCGCTCATGTCGAGGACCAGCGCGCCCTTGCCTTCGACGTGCGCGGCCACCGCGAGGATCTGGCCGACCGTCACGACGCCCGTGCCGCCGATGCCGGTGACGAGGATACCGAACGGGTTCGTCGTCGAAGGAATCTTCGGCATCGGCAGCGACGGCGGCGTCGCGTCGGACGTCGCCTTCTTGGGCTTTTTCAGCCCGCCGCCTTCGACCGTGACGAAGCTCGGGCAGAAGCCGGTGACGCACGAAAAATCCTTGTTGCACGAGGACTGGTTGATCTGGCGCTTGCGGCCCAGTTCCGTCTCCAGCGGTTCGACGGACAGGCAATTCGACTGCTTCGAGCAATCGCCGCAGCCTTCGCACACGGCTTCGTTGATCACGGCGCGCTTGGCCGGATCGGGATACGCACCCTTCTTCCGGCGGCGGCGCTTTTCCGACGCACAGGTCTGGTCGTAGATCATGGCCGACACGCCCGGCATCTCGCGCAGTTCGCGCTGCACGTCCATCAGTTCCGCGCGGTGGCGCACGGTGACGCCTTCGGCCCACGGATAATCGTCCGGGTATTTTTCCGGTTCGTCGGTGACGACGATGATCGGTTTGACGCCTTCGGCCGCGAGCTGGCGGCTGATCTTGGCCGGATCGAGCGGACCGTCGACGACCTGGCCGCCCGTCATGGCGACGGCGTCGTTGTAGAGAATCTTGTAGGTGATGTTGACCTTGGCCGCCACCGACGCGCGGATCGCCAGCACGCCCGAGTGGTAATACGTGCCGTCGCCGAGGTTCGCGAACACGTGCTTCTCGCCCGTGAACGGCGCCTGGCCGATCCACGTGACGCCCTCGCCCCCCATGTGCGTGAACGTGGACGTCTCGCGGTCCATCCACAGCACCATGTAGTGGCAGCCGATACCGGCCATCGCGCGCGACCCTTCCGGCACCTTGGTCGAGCTGTTGTGCGGGCAGCCGGAGCAGAAGTACGGGATGCGGTCCGTTTCCGGATTCGCTTTCGGGATGTTCTTGAGGATCAGCTCCTTCGCTTCCAGGAAGGCGATGCGCTCGTTCACGCGCTGCTCGACCGGATGGCCGGCGCAGTAGTGCGAGATGCGCGACGCGATCGCGCGCGCGATCTGGGCCGGATTCAGTTCGTAATTCGCGGACAGCAGCCAGTCGCCCTGGCCGGAGCGGTTCTTGACGCTCCATTCGCCCGTGTCGTCGAACTTGCCGACGACGCGCGGCCGCTCGCTGTCCGGCAGGTTGTACAGCTCTTCCTTCAGTGCGTATTCCAGCACTTGACGCTTTTCCTCGACGACGAGGATCTCGTCCAGGCCGCACGCGAATTCGTGCACGCCGACCGAGTCGAGCGGCCACGTCATGCCGACCTTATACACGCGCAGGCCGATGTCGCGTGCCGCCTGCTCGTCGATGCCGAGGTCGGCCAGCGCCTGGCGCGTGTCGAGATACGATTTGCCGGCCGTGATGATGCCGATCTTGGGCGTCGGGCTGTCCCACACGATCTGGTTCAGCTTATTGGCGCGCGCGTACGCCAGCGCGGCATACCACTTGTAGTGGTTCATGCGCACTTCCTGGTCCAGCACGGCGTCCGGCCAGCGGATGTTCAAGCCGCCCGCCGGCATCTCGAAGTCGGTCGGCAGGATGGTCTGCACGCGGTCCGGATCGAGGTCGACGACGGCGCCGGACTCGATGATGTCGGTCACGCATTTCATCGACACCCACAGGCCGCTGTAGCGGCTCATCGCCCAGGCATGCAAGCCATAGTCGAGGTATTCCTGCACGGACGACGGGTACAGCACGGGAATGCCGCAGTGGTGCAGGATGTGGTCGGACTGGTGCGCCGTCGACGACGATTTCGCCGCGTGGTCGTCACCGGCCAGCACGAGCACGCCGCCATTCTTGGCGGAGCCCGCGTTGTTGCCGTGTTTGAACACGTCGCCGCAGCGGTCGACGCCCGGGCCCTTGCCATACCACATGGCGAACACGCCGTCGTACTTCGCATCCTTGAACAGATTGGTCTGCTGCGTGCCCCAGACGGCCGTCGCCGCCAGGTCTTCGTTCATGCCGGGGTGGAAGTGGACGTGGTGCGCTTCCAGGTGTTTTTTCGCTTTCCACGCCGTCTGGTCGACCTGGGTCACCGGCGAGCCGCGGTAGCCCGTGATATAGCCTGCCGTGTTCAGGCCGGCCTTGAGGTCGCGTTCGCGCTGCAGCATCGGCAGGCGGATCAGGGCCTGGGTGCCCGTCATGAAGGCGCGGCCGCGCTCGAGCGTCCATTTGTCGTCGAGCGTGATCTGGTGGGGCGGTAGCGGTTCCAGTTGGGTGCGGTCCAGCGGGGCGTTCATGCGTGTCTCCGATTATGTTTACCGTATTTCGGTTGGGGCCAGTATAGACCTGTGTCACAAGCATTAAATTTCAATGAATTCCCCCCGTCCGACGATTTGCGCAATAAAATTGCGACACGCGCCCGTCCTGAGGAGAATTCATGTCAAAAATCGAGCTGGATAAAACCGACCGTAAAATCCTGGCCATCCTCCAGTCGGATGGCCGCCTGTCCAACCAGGACGTGGCCGAGCGCGTCAGCCTGTCGCCGTCGCCCTGTCTGCGGCGCATCAAACGCCTGGAGGAAGCCGGTGTCATCCGGCAATACGTCGCCCTGCTCGATCCCGACAAGCTGGGACTGGGCCTGCTGGCCTATGTAAATGTCCGCCTTGAAAAACACAGCGAAGGCGCGCCGAACGCGCGCGTGCCGGCCACGTCGCCGCGCTTCGAATTCGCCCAGGCCGTGTCGACCTGGCCCGAAGTCGTGGCCTGCTATGCGATGACGGGGGAAATGGATTTCCTGCTGCGCGTGCACGTGGAAGACATGGACCACTTCTCGCGCTTCATGATGAGCACCCTGCTGCGCCACCCGGCCGTGCTGGACGTCAAATCGAGTTTTGCCCTGCAGCGCATCAAGGAAACGACTGCGCTTCCCATCGTTTGATTCGCGTTCTTATGCTGTTTAGTGATAAGCGCGAAACACGCGGGGGAATGCGCCCGCGCGTTTGACCCTGCGCGGCGCCGTCGGTAATCTCGACCGGGTCTCGGTCCGGTCGCCCCGCAGGGAACGGTGGCCGGTTCGTCTCCAGCCGGGGTGGTCCGGCTCTTCTTTCCGATGCACCGGGGCCTACCCGGTACGTCGGTTTTTTTTTGTCCCTACCAGCCGGCTGGCCGCCGCAGTTGCGGCAGCAGTTCGGCCGCCATCGCCGCATGCTGGTCCGTCGTCGGGTGACCGTTGACGGCGTCGCCCGGCCGATGCGCCGCCGGTGCGAGCAGGTGGACGCGCCTATCGCCCACCCGCGCCATCGCCTCCTCGAGATAACCGATCAGCGCCGCCTTCTTGTCGCCGTCCAGCAGCACGCCTTCCGTCAGCGCGACCTGCGTGTGCGGATGGTCGCGCAGCACCGCCGTGTACGCGTCGCCCTTGAGGATGTCGTAGCGGTTCATCTGCGGTGCCAGGCGCAGCGTGCCCGCGGGCTTGCCGTCCACGATCACGTCGACGAGGCTGCGGGTACCGCCCGCGGTATCGACGGCAAGACGGGTACCGTCGACGGCCAGCAGCAAGGTCACGCCGGGATACCCAAAACGCACCGTGCCGTCGGCGGCGGCGACCGTGCGGCCCATGCGGGCCACGTGGATGTCGCTCGCCGTGATGGTCTGTTCGGCCGCCGCGCCGGCCGCGCACAATGCCAGCAGCACGGCGATCAGCGGCCGACGCGTCACGCGCCCTTCTTCAGGCGCAGCAACACGACGCCGTGCGCGGGCACGGTCGCCTCGAGGCGGCGGCTCGTGTCGCCCGTCTTGCCGGTCCAGGCGTCCGTCCAGTGCCACGTAGCCTGTTTAAAATCGACGTCGCGCTTGCTGAGATCATCGACGACGACGTTCTGCTTCCAGTCGTAATGCAACGGCAGCGCCGCCTCGCCGCGGTTCAACACCATGAACGCCCATTCGTCGTTCGCGAGCGGCTTGGCCCACATTTCGACCTGGCCCTGTTTCCAGAAACGCAGCGCGGGCACGCCCAGCGGGTCCTGGTTGATCGCGATGACCTCACGACGGCCGATGATTTTCTTCACCGAGTCCGGCATCGAACGCAGGTCGTTGCCGAGGATGAGCGGGGAATTCATCATCGACCAGATCGAGAAGTGGGCGCGGTCCTCGTCTTCCGTCATGCCCATGCCGACTTCCAACATGTCCATGTCGTTCCAGTGGCCCGGCCCCGCGTACTTGCGCAGGCCCGCCTGCATGTCGAGGATGCGCATCACGCCCCATGCGGACCACGAGCCGGCGCTCTTTTCGCAATCCCAGCACGGATAGATGTCGCCCGTCGTGCGCCACGAATGGCCCACGTCGGCCGCCCATTCCCACGGCTTGTTGTCGCCCCATTCGCAAATGCTGAACAGGATCGGGCGGTTCGCCGCGCGGATCGCGTCGCGCATCGTCGTGTAGGCGCCGACCGCGTTGATGCCCTTGCTTTCGCACCAGTCGTATTTCAGGTAGTCGATGCCCCAGGCCGCATACGTCTTCGCATCCTGGTATTCGTGGCCGCGGCTGCCGGGACGGCCGCCGCAGGTCTTGTCGCCGACGTCCGAATAAATGCCCAGCTTGAGGCCGCGCGCATGCACATAGTCGGACAGGGCTTTCATGCCGGACGGGAAGCGCTGCGGGTCCGGCCGGATGTCGCCGTGTTCGTCGCGCGCGCCGTGCCAGCAATCGTCGATGTTGATGTACTGGTAGCCGGCATCCTTCAAGCCCAGCTTGACCATCGCGTCGGCCGTCTCGCGGATCAACTTTTCGTCGATGTCGCAGGCGAATTTATTCCAGCTGTTCCAGCCCATCTGCGGCGTGGCCGCGAGGCCGTCGAATTTCTGCGCCCAGGCCGCGGCCGGGGATGCCGCGATGGTGGCGGCAAGGATCAGGGAGGTACTGCGTTTCACTATTTTGCTCCAATCGTCTTCAGGCGTTTATCGTGGTCCGCGATCAACTTGAGCGAGCTGGCATCGCTGTCGAACACGGAATAAAGGCCCTGCTCTTCCTGCGGCGGATCGCCGACGAAATCGTTACCCGGCTTCCACCAGTAATCCGCATTGGCCGCGCGCCCCGCGCCGCCCCAGGCCCAGAAGTTCCAGCCGGCGACCGGGTCGCCCGCGGCGGCGCGCTTCTCCAGCGTGGTGAAGACGTCGTTGTAGAAGCGGTCGCGCACCTTGGTCGAGGCCTTGATGTCGAAGGCGCCGCCGTCGCGGTTCAGGCCGAACTCTTCCAGCACGATCGGCTTGCCCAGCTGCTTGGCATAGTCGACGTGCACGTTCAGGTAGTGGCTGGCCTTGTCCATCATGCCGTTCCATGTGGCGTCGGGCTTCTTCGGATCGAACCAGCCCCAGTTCGCCGGCCACAGGTGATACGTCAGATAGGCGATGTCCGGCGTGCGGTGCGCGTCCAGGTACAAAGACGCGTCCTGCGCGGAGCCGGCGAGACCCTCGCTGCCCGTGCTGACCATGTGGTTGCCGTCGAGCGAGCGGATGTAGCGGGCGGTGTCGGCGATCCACTTCACGTACGTCGCTTTTTCCTGCGGCGTGGACTTGCTGTTGCCGGGGCGCGGTTCGTTCGCGAGCTGCCACGACAGGATCGTCGGGTCGTCGCGGTAAGGCGTCTTCGTCACCGTGTTCGTGCGCTGGACGATCTTCGCGATCACGTTGCGGTATTCGGCCTGGGCGCGGGCGTTCGTGTAGAACGTCGCGTTTTCGGCCATGAAGCGCTCGTAGTCCTTGCTCACGTTCGGATCGTGCGCGGGCGAGCCGGTGAACCAGTTCAGGTACTGGGTCATCCCGCCGGACCACTGCCAGAAATTATTCAGGTAGAGCACGGCCGTCATGTCACGCTTCGCCAGTTCGGCCATCAAAAAGTCCAGGCCCTGCAGCAGCAGCTCGTCGTACTGCCCGGGCGCGCTCGTCGTGGCGGGACTGACGGCGCTCTTCATTGCCGTCTTTTCCGACACGGCCAGCACGCGCACGTTGTTGATGCCGAGCGCCTTCATGTGGTCCAGTTCCTTGACAAGACGGGCCCGCTGGCCGACGCCGGTCGGCGCGCCGAGATAGCCGCCATACCAGAAGTTCGCGCCGGCGATCATGTAGCGCTGGCCGTTGCGTTCGAAATGGCTGTCCTTGACGGCCACGAAGCCGCTGCTGCCCGCCGCTTGTGCCGCGCCTGCCATCAGCAGGGCGGCGGCCACGGAGAACTTGCTGAAAATGCCGAACTTGCGTTGCATGGTCGTAGTCTCCTCGCGCTCCTTGGGGAACGTCGTCGTATGGATCATGCGCCGCCCGCCGACCGGCGGGCGGCAAAGCGAAACTCAGCGCTTAGGACGGCCGCGCACGTCGAGCGTGGACGCCGGCAGGTCGACCGTCACGCTGGTCGCGTTCTTGCCTGCGGCGTCTTCGGCGAGCACCACCTTGTACTTGCCCTTGGCGATGCGCCAGGTCTTGGACTTCTCGTCGAACATGCCGAGAATGCGCGGCTCGACGACGACGTCGACCTCTTTCGATTCACCCGGCTGCAGCGCGACCTTGTCCCAGCCGGCCAGGCGCTTCGGCGCTTCCCACTTCGCGGCCAGCGGCGACACATACACCTGCGGCACGTCCTTGCCGGCGACGTTGCCCGTGTTCGTGACCTTGAAGCGCACGTGCACGCGGCCATCCTTGACCTGGCTCGCCAGGCCCGAGTACGAGAACGTCGTGTACGACAGGCCGTGACCGAACGGGAACAGCGGGCTCAGGCCCTTCTGGTCGAACCATTTATAGCCGACCGCGGCGCCTTCCTTGTAATCGACGGTGAAGCGCTGCTCCGGCTGTTTCGGATCGCCGTCCAGTTTCGGACGCGGCAGCTGCTGCTCGGAGACCGGGAACGTGGCCGGCAGGTGGCCCGACGGATTGACAAAGCCGAACAGCACGCGCGCGATCGCTTCGCCGCCGCTCGTGCCCGGATACCAGGCTTCCAGCACGGCCGGCGTCTTCGCGACCCACGGCATGGCGACGGGGCCGCCCGTCTCCAGCACGACGACGGTGCGTGCATTGGCGCCGGCGACGTTGTCGATCAGCGTGTCCTGGTTGTCCGGCAGAGACAGCGACGCCGCATCGTTCGCTTCGCCGATCCACTGCGTCGCGAACACGAGCGCGACGTCCGCCTGCGCGGCCACGCGCGCGGCGCGCGCGGGATCGGTGCCGTCGTCGTACACGATCTTCGCGTCCGGCGCCAGCGCCTGGATGGCGCGCAGCGGCGACGACGGGTGGTACACGACCGGACCCGGCCAGCTTTTCGGCTCCAGACCCTTCACGGCCATGCCGCCCACCGGATACACCTGCGACGAACCACCGCCCGACAGCACGCCCACGTCGGCATGGCCGCCGATGATGGCGATGGTCTTCACGTCCTTCGACAGCGGCAGGACGCGGTTGTCGTTCTTCAGCAGGACGATGCCCTCTTCCGCCGTCGCGCGGCTGACGGCGCCGTTCTTGGCGAAGTCGATGTTGCCCCCCTGCGCGACCGGATTGTCCACGACGCCCTTGGCGAACATGGCGCGCACGATGCGTGTCGCCATGTCGTTAAGGCGCGCTTCCGACACGTGGCCGTTCTTGACGGCTTCTTCCAGCGCGCCGCCGAAGTACGGCGACTTGTCGAATTCCTGGCCGGACTGGCGGTCCAGGCCGTGGTTCGCGGCTTCCACGGTGCTGTGGGTCGCGCCCCAGTCGGACATCACATAACCCTTGAAACCCCAGTCCTTCTTGAGGACTTCGTTTAGCAGGTAGTCGTTCTCGCACGCGTAGGTGCCGTACACGCGGTTGTACGAGCACATGACGGAGCCGGCGTCGGACTGCTCCAGCGCGATCTGCATCGCGAGCAGGTCGGACATGCGCGACGCGGCTTTGTCGATGTGGACGTCGAGCTCGTTGCGGCCCGTTTCCTGGTCGTTCAGCACGTAGTGCTTGACGGTCGAGATGACGTGGTTCGACTCGATGCCTTTCACCGCATGGCCGACGATCGTGCCGGCCAGCAGCGGGTCCTCGCCCGCGTATTCGAAATTGCGGCCGTTGCGCGGATCGCGCATCAGGTTCACGCCGCCGGCCAGCATCACGTTGAAGCCGGACAGGCGCGCTTCGGAACCGATCATCGCGCCGCCGGCGTAGGCCATCTGCGTGTCCCACGTCGATGCGGTGGCCAGACCCGACGGCAGCTGCGTGCGCTCGCGCGGCGTCGGCGTGGCCTGGGTGGCGACGCCGAGGCCGGCGTCCGTTTCCAGCAGGTCCGGCAGGCCGAGGCGCGGGTTACCCGGCACGAAGCCGGCCGAGAACGGGATCGCGCCCTTCGGCGGCGTGGTGCCCTTGGGGGCGAATGCGGTGCCGAAATAGCCGAACACCCAGCGCAGTTTTTCTTCGCGGGTCATGGCTTTCACAGCGAGTTGGGCGCGCTGGTCGGCGCTCAGGGAACGGTTCATCCACGGCTGCTGGGCCGGGGTGTCGGCGGCGGCGGCGAACAGGGGGAATGCGGCGGCCAGGGCCGCGACGAGGGTCAGTTGAGTCAAACGCATGGGACGAGGCTCTCTCAGGATTCGGATCGTTATAGGTATGCGGCGCAGCGCCGCCGCGGGACACCACGCGGCGGCAAAACGGGTCGAGCGGGTCAGACGGCCTTGACGTCCACGTACATGCGGGCGTATTTCGCGCCGAAGTACAGGATGAAGGCGTAGCACGCGGCCGGGACCAGGAACGAGGTCTGCAGGCCGATGGCGTCCGCGGCCTGGGCCTGGATGACCGGCACGACGGCGCCGCCGGCGATCGCCATCACCAGCAGGCCCGAACCCTGGCTCGTCAAGGGGCCCAGTTCATGCACCGACATGCTGAAGATGGTCGGGAACATGATCGAGTTGAACAGGCCGACGGCCAGCACGGCGAACATCGCGAGGTGGCCGTGACCGAGGACGGTCGCCACCAGCAGGACGATGCAGGCGGCCGCGTTAAAGGCCAGCACCTTGCCCGGGCTGACGGAGCGCATCACGGCCGAGCCGATGAAGCGGCCGACCATCGCGCCGCCCCAGTAATAGGCCACGTATTTCGCGCCCGTTTCGGCGGAGAAGCCGGCGATGCTCGGATCGCCCATATAGTTGATCAGGAAGCTGCCGATGCTCACTTCGGCGCCGACGTACAGGAAGATCGCCGTCACGCCCAGCATCAGGCGCTTCTGGCTGAAGATCGAACCGTGGGCCGGCCCCGCGTCCTCGTCGCGGATGATCGGCAGGCGGATCACGGCGAACAGGATGGCCAGGATCGCCAGCGTGGCGGCCAGGCCCAGGTACGGCCCCTGCACGGCCTGCGCCTGCGCGAGGCGTTCCGCGGCCGACATGTGGGCCGGATCGGCCGCTTCCGTCATGTGCGACAGGATCAGGATGCCGCCGATCGGCGGCCCGACGACGGTGCCCAGCGAGTTGAAGGCCTGGGTCAGGTTCAGGCGGCTCGACGCGGTGGCAGGGGCGCCCAGCACGGTGACGTACGGGTTCGCGGCGACCTGCAGGATCGTGATGCCGGCAGCGAGCACGAACAGCGCGAACAGGAACAGCGCGTAGACGCTGGTGGCGGCCGGATAGAACAGCGCGGCGCCGACGGCGCACACGGCCAGGCCGGCCACGGCGCCGGCTTTATAACCGATGCGGCGGATCAGCGCGCCGGCCGGAATCGACAGCAGGAAGTAACCGCTGAAGAAGGCCAGGTTCACCATCATCGCCTGTACGTACGTCAGGTTGTAGACCGACTTCAGGTGTGGAATCAGGATGTCGTTCAGCGACGTCAGGAGTCCCCACATGAAGAACAGTGCGGTGACGACGGTCAGGGGAAAGGTGTAATTCGCGGGCTGGGCCCGGTCGGCAGGCTCGATTGCGGCCGGTGATGCGCGTTCCATGTAGGTCTCCTTGTGATGTTACCGCTAACTTATAAAACAGTAACTTATATGTAAAAAGATTCTGCAAAAGCGGGGGGACCGGGTCAAACGGGGACCATGATTCGCGGCCGAGTTTAGCCAGTCGCCACTAAACAAGGCCCGCCCTCTTATGAAATCGGTTTCTTAGATTGAGAATATACCGGGCAAACGGCTGTTTAGTAAAGCCGGCTAAACTTGACTTGAAGTGCAGCTTGACGTTTGACCAAGGCGATTTTGATATGCAAGACTCCATTCAAACGAGCGACGCCCAGAGCGATCCCTGCAACGATATCGGAGACAACGTGAATCCCGACACCATACGCACCCCAGCGGGCGGCAGCCCGGCGCCGGTCACGATCCGCGACCTGGCCAAGTATGCCGGCGTCTCGGCCGGCACGATCTCGCGCGCTCTCAAAAACGAGCCCGGACTCACGGAAAGCACGCGCCAGATGGTGTTGTCGGCAGCCCACGAATTGGGCTATGACTTCTGCAAACTGCGCCGCAAACGCATCCGCCGCCTCACGTTCCTGTTGCACCGCCAGCACAACACGGCCGCCAGCAGCCCGTTCTATTCGCCCGTGCTGCACGGCGCCGAGGAAGCCTGCCGCAAACAGGGCATCGTGCTGTCGTTCATGGCGGTCGGTCCGGCCGACGGCGTGACGGAGCAGCTGCGCATGCACGCGCCGGACGCCATCGTATGCGCCGGCTTCTTCGAACCCGAGCTACTGAACGCCCTGCGCGCCAGCGGCAAGCCCCTCGTCCTCATCGACATGAAGCTGCGCGGCTACAGCTCCGTCAATCCGGACAATCATATGGGCGGCTACCTCGCCACCCGCCACCTGATCTCGCTGGGCCGCGAACGCATCGGCATGATCTCCGGCTCGCTCGGCCACTACAGCATCCGCGAACGCAACCGCGGCTACCGCCAGGCCTTGTTCGAAGCGGGCATGCTGGCCGACCCGCGTCTCGAGACGTGCCTGCCGGACGGCGTCGACCTCGAGACGGGCGCCTACGAGGCGATGCAATCGCTGCTCGCCCAGCCGCACCCGCCCGATGCCGTGTTCTGCTACAACGACGCCGCCGCCCTCGTCGCGATGCGCGCCTGCCTCGCGGCCGGGAAGACGGTGCCGCACGATATCTCGATCGTCG
Organism: Massilia putida; assembly: GCF_001941825.1. Classification (NCBI taxonomy): domain Bacteria; kingdom Pseudomonadati; phylum Pseudomonadota; class Betaproteobacteria; order Burkholderiales; family Oxalobacteraceae; genus Massilia; species Massilia putida. The sequence continues at coordinate 4,303,111 of NZ_CP019038.1, read as the reverse complement.
GCTTCGACGACATCCCCGGCGCCGTGCTGGGCCACCGTCCGCTGACGACGCTGCGCATCAACAAGAAGGAGCTGGGCGCCCTGGGCGTCGAGCTGCTGCTGCGCGGCCCGCAGGACCCGCCGCTGGAACAGGTGGCGGCCGTGGAACTGATCGTGCGCGCCAGTACCGTATGCGAGGACTACCGCATGCGCAAATAACCTCCACCGCTGTTCCCCATGGCGCCCGCGTCCGCACGGCGCGGCGCCAACCACCGATTCACTCATCACGACCGACCCATGCTTCCCGACTTCCATTCCCGCGCGGCGCTGCTGCAGCACATCCGCCACACCCGCCAGTTCTACGATCCCCGCTGCGTCGACCCGAGCGGCGGCTTCTATCATTTTTATAAGGACGACGGCACGGTCTACGACGCGCACACGCGCCACCTGGTGAGCAGCACCCGCTTCGTCTTCAATTTTTCGATGGCGTGGCGCCAGTTCCAGGAACCGGCCGACCGCGAACGCGTGCTGCACGGCCTGCGCTTTTTGCGCGACGCGCACCGCAATCCGGAGACCGGAGGCTATGCCTGGACCTTGGACTGGAACGACGGGCAAAAACGCATCACCGACGACACGAACCACTGCTACGGCCTCGCCTTCGTGCTGCTGGCCTACGCCCATGCGCTCAATGCCGGCGTCGATGAGGCGCGCGCCTGGCTGGACGAGACGTACGACCTGATGGAACGCCGCTTCTGGGAACCGGCGCATGGCTTGTATGCCGATGAAGCGAGCGGCGACTGGTCCACGCTGTTCCCGTACCGCGGCCAGAACGCCAATATGCACGCCTGCGAAGCGATGCTGGCCGCGTTCGACGCGACGGGCGACACGAAATTCCTGTGGCGCGCGGAGACGCTCGCGCACAACATCACGGTGCGCCAGGCCGCCCTGTACGGCAATCTGGTCTGGGAACACTACAACAGCGACTGGTCCGTCGACCCGGACTACAACCGCGACGACAAGACGAACATCTTCCGCCCGTGGGGCTACCAGCCGGGCCACCTGACGGAATGGGCCAAGCTCCTCCTGATCATGGAACGCCACAAGGATCAAATGGCCGGCCCGTCCGACTGGCTGCTGCCGCGCGCCCGCCAGCTGTTCGACGCGGCGCTGACCAAGGCGTGGGACGAGAAACACGGCGGCATCTTCTACGGCTTCGGCCCGCAGGACGAAATCTGCGACGCCGACAAATACTTCTGGGTGCAGGCCGAGAGCCTGGCCGCCGCCGCCCTGCTCGGCGCGCGCACGGGCGACCAGGCGTATTGGACGTGGTACGACCGCATCTCGGCCTATAGCTGGGAACACTTCGTCGACCACGAGCACGGCGCCTGGTACCGCATCCTCGGCCCTGCCAACGAGAAGCTCACGGACGAAAAAAGCCCGGCCGGCAAGGTCGACTACCACACGATGGGCGCCTGCTACGAAGTGCTGACCGTTCTCACGAAGGATTGACATGGCCGACTTTCCCGTATTCGTCGCCGCCGGCGAAGCGCTCACCGATATGATCGTGGATGACACCGGCGCCACGCGCTGGCACAGCGTGACGGGCGGCTCGACGTGGAACGTGGCGCGCGCGATGGCGAAGCTGGGTGCGCCCAGCGCGTTCGCCGGCGCCGTCAGCCGCGACGTGTTCGGCGACCAGCTGTGGCGCGCCACGCTCGACGCGGGCCTGGACGAGCGCTTCCTGCAGCGTCTCGATAAATCGCCGCTGCTCGCGATCGTGCACCGGCTCGACCCGCCCAGCTATTTCTTCGTCGGCGACGACAGCGCCGACCTGCACTTCGACGCCGCGCAACTGCCGCAAGGCTGGCACACGGCTTGCCGCTGGGCGCATTTCGGCGGCATCAGCCTCGCGCGCCGGCCGCTCGCGGGCAAGCTCGTCGCGCTGGCGGAGAGCCTGAAGGCGCAAGGCGTGCGCATCAGCTACGACCCGAACTTCCGCGCGCTGATGGACGAGAACTACGACCCGACCCTGCGCCGCATGACGGCCCTGGCCGACGTCGTCAAAGTGTCGGAAGAAGACCTCGTCGGCCTGCTGCGCACGACTGACGCGGATGCGGCCTTTGTCACGCTGCGCGGCTGGAACCCGGACGCCAGCTACCTGTACACGAAGGGTGCGGCCGGCGCCTCGCTGCATACGCCGGACGGCGCGTGGAATGTGGCGGCGCCGCGCATCATGCCCGTGGACACGGTCGGCGCGGGCGACGCCAGCATCGCCGCGCTGGCCTGGAGCATGCTGCATGCGCCCGGTCGCGACGGTCTCTCTCACCTGCGCTTCGCCGTCGCGGCAGGCGCCGCGGCCTGCCTCGCGGCCGGCGCCACGCCGCCGTCGCTGGCGGCAATCGATACGCTGCTGGCGGGCATGCATGCTTGAGGCCACCTCGAAAAAACGTCGCGAGCGGCCGCAATGCTGTGGGAGAAGCGCAGCTGTACGAGGAGTACAGCGAGCATCGCAGCACAGCAGTGCAACGCGCAGCAGGTTTTTCGACGTGTCCTTGATCACCAGCAGTTTTCGAACGTGACGCCGACGGTATAGCCGGACAGCGCCGTGCCGAACACGCCGTTGGCGGCCAGCGGATCGTTCGTCCGCGCGGCCGCGCGCGCGGCCTCGTTCCAGTGCGCGTGCGTGAAAAACAGGCGCAGCTCGGGACGGTCGAAGTAACCCGGCGCGGTCGTCAGCGCGATCGCGCCCGTGACCTTGGTCAGCCGGCGCACATCGCCGTTCTGCGGCGCGACGCGGTCGTGGCCCACGTCCGCCAGCAGCTTCACGTGCTCAAGAAGCGCATACGACATGCGCCCGCCCGCCGAGGCCCACGTCTTCGCCTTCGCGGCATCATGCGCCGTGTCGCGCTGCCAGACGGCGACGAGCTCTCCGCCGAAGCGCCGCGTGACCTGCGCATACCAGCTCTCGACGACGCGCAGCCGGTGCACGTCGTGGCCGTTGCTGATGTCGCCCGTCGCGCCATTATCCGTGCCCGCGCCCGTCCCCCACTGCACCGCGAGACGATTGTCGCCGGCGCCGGCCAGGATGCGCTGGCGGTGCTGCACGGTGAGCATCGACCCGCCGTGGTGGCCACGCTCACCGTCGCTGCGGATCAGCGCCAGGCCGAGTTCCAAGGTGCCGTCCGGATTCACGGGCACGCCGCGGAGTTGAAAATCGTGCCGGTTCGCCGTGTCGCCGACGCGCATGATCGGCATCGTCTGCTGGTCGTCGTGCAGGTAGGCATAGCTGAACTTCATCGGGCCCAGCGGCACGTTCTCGATACCGACGCCCATGCCCGACGGATTCCAGTACAGGAAGTCGTTGGCGTTCACGCCTTCGCGCTTGTAGTAGCGGCGTCCGATCCACAGCGCCGCGTCACCCAATCCGCTCACGTGTTCGATGGCCAGATAGGCCTGCGGCAGGCCGATCTTCCAGCCGCCCTCGGGGCGCTTCGCATTGTTCGACGCGGCTGCGTTGCCCAGGTTGAGCATCGCATAGGCCTTCACGTCTTCGCCGGCGTCGCCCTGCACGAGGCGCTGGCCCAGCAGCATTTCGCCATAGACGCCGCACTCGTTCCCCAGCCGGTACTTCGCACCCGCGCCGGCGAGGCCGAAGCAGGTCTGGCCACCGCCTTCGCTGTTCGCGGCAGCATTGGCGCGCAAGTAGTTCTGGACGTCCACGGCGGACGCGGGAAGGCAATACGCGAGCGCGAGCAGCGCCAGCGCGATGGTAGGCATGCGCATGTTGTCTCCTGATTGTTTGGGCAAAACGAATCCCGTCCGGCCGCGGCGCGGATGCCGCGGCAGGTCAGTGGAACAGGATCGGAATTACGTGTTAGTCGAGCAGAGCGTCAACTTCTTGCGCCGTGGGCGCATAGGGTCCGGCGTGCATGGCGGCCGTGGCGGCCACCGCCGCGATGCGCTCAAGCTGGCGCGCCGGCGGCATCTCCGGGTGGAGCAGTAGGCCGCTGATCCAGCCGGCCATCGAGGCGTCGCCGCAGCCGACGGTGTCGACGACGTCCACGCGGTACGCCGGCGCATCCAGCACGTGGTCGCCGCGGATCAGCGACAGACCATCGGCACCGCGCGTAAACAGGATCTCGGCATCGGGCGCCAGCGCGCGCAACGCGGCCAGGGCATCGTGCAGCGCATATCCCGGGAACAGGCCTTCCAGGTCTTCATCGGACACCTTGATGTGGCTGGCGAGGCCCGCGATCAGTTCGAACGTGGGCCGGTACGACGCGTCGCGCATCGCGTTGCGGAAGTTCGGATCGAAGGCGATGCGCTTGCCGGCCTGGCGCGCCATCAGGGCCTGTTCCACCAGGCGCCGCGCCAGCGGTCCGCGTGCCAGTGCGAGACTGCCCACGTGGATCACGTCGGCCGCGTCGAGCCAGCCGTCGGGCAGCAGCTCGGGGCGGAAGTGCAGATCCGCGCTGTTCTCGCCCAGGAAGACGTAGCGGGGCGGATGGCGCGACGTCACCATCGCGATGAACGGCGGCGCGTCGACGCGCTGCAGGAAGCGCGCGTCCAGGCCGGCCGCGCTGCCTGCCTCCGCGATCTCGTCGCCGAAGGCATCCATGCTGACGGCGCCGGCATAACCCGTGCGCAGTCCCAGGCGGGCGCCCACGCGCGCCACGTTCCAGCAGGAGCCGCCGGGGAGCGAGCGCCAGGTGCCGTCGTCCTGGCGGATCATGTCGGTCAGCGCTTCGCCGAAGACCACGTAACGGGGGAGTCGTTGTGCTTGCATTTTATTAGTTCGCCTGTTGTTGATAACGCCATTTATCGAGCATCACGGCCAGCACGATGACCGTGCCCTTCGCCACGTACTGCCAGAACGACGACAGGCCGAGGATCGTGAGGCCGTTGTTCAGCAGGCCGATGATCAGCGCGCCCGTGACGGTGCCCCAGATCGTGCCCACGCCGCCCATCAGGCTCGTGCCGCCGAGGACCACCGCGGCGATCGCGTCGAGCTCGTAGCCGGAACCCCAGTTGCCGTTCGCGCCGTACAGCCGGCTGGCCGACATGGCGCCCGCGGTGCCCGCGCACAAGCCGGAAAACGCATAGACGAAGACGAGGACGAGGCCGACCTTGATGCCCGTGAGCCGCGCCGCCTGCGGATTGCCGCCGACCGCATACACGTGCATGCCCAGCACCGTGCGGCGCAGGATGAACCACGCGGCCAGCACGAGGGCGGCGGCGACCCACACGAGCCACGGCAGGCCCGCGAAGGAATCGTTGCCGATCCACTCGAAGGTCGGGATCTCGCGGTTCAGGATCGTGGTGCCGTCGGCCAGCAGGTACGCGGTGCCGCGCAGCGCCGTCATCGTGCCGAGCGTGACGACGAACGGATTGATCTTGAAGACGGCGACGAGCAGGCCATTCAAGAGACCCATGCCGAGGCCCGCCAGCAGGAAGATCGGCAGCGACAGCGCCGGCGCATGCCCCGGCAGCGACGCGATCATGCCCAGCACCGCGGACACGGCGAGGACCGAGCCGACCGACAGGTCGATGCCGCCCGTGAGGATCACGAACGTCATGCCCGTCGCGAGCACGAGGTTGATCGAGCTTTGGCGCAGCACGTTCATCGTGTTGGCCATCGTCGCGAAATTCGAGACGCCGTCTTCGGCGAAGTACCCGGTCAGGAAGTAGAACACGATGTACAGCGCGACGAGCACGGGCAGCATGCCCATCGTCGCGAACATGCGCGAGAAGGCCTGCTTGACGCCGCCATGCGCGCTTGCACCCGGCGCGGTGGGAAGGGATGATTTCAGAGTTTGCATGATATAGCTCCTGAAGCGGTGTCCTATGCGGCCTGGGCCTGGGTGGCCAGCGCCATGATGTTTTCCTGGGTGATGCGTTCGCCGGCCAGTTCGCCGGACAGCCAGCCTTCGCGCATGACGAGCACGCGGTCGCACACGCCGATGATTTCCGCCAGCTCGCTCGAGATGCACAGCACGGCCACGCCGGCATCGGCCAGGCCGTGGATGATCCGGTAGATCTCGTGCTTGGCGCCGATGTCCACGCCGCGCGTCGGCTCGTCGAGGATCAGCACGCGCGGACCGATCTCCAGCCAGCGCGCCAGCAAGAGCTTCTGCTGGTTGCCGCCCGAGAGGCCGCCGATGATGCCGTCCGGCCCCGCGCCGCGCGCGGACAGTTTGACGATCGCATCGCGCGTCACCTGCAGCAGCTCGCCGCGACGGAGCACCCCGCAGCGTGCGTGCTTGCCGAGGACGTTCATCGTCACGTTCGCCAGCAGCGACTGTTGCAGGAACAGGCCCTGTCCCTTGCGGTCTTCCGGCACGTAGGCGAGCCCCAAGCGGATCGCATCGGCCGGCGTGCGGATAGCGACCGCGCGGCCGTCGACTTCGACCGTGCCGCCGGTCATCCGGTCCGCGCCGAAGATCAGGCGCGCCAGTTCCGTGCGGCCGGCGCCGACGAGGCCCGCGAGTCCGACGATCTCCCCGGCGCGCACGTCCAGCGATACCGGATGCACCTTGGCGCCGTGCACATTGGTCAGCTTCAGGCGCACGGGGCCCGGCACGCGGCGCTGCGTGTGTTCATAAAAGCCGCCGAGTTCGCGGCCGACCATCATGCGCACGACCGTGTCCGGCGTCGCCTCGTCGCGCGTCAGCTCGCCGATCCAAGTGCCGTCGCGCAGCACGCTCACGCGGTCGGCCAGCATGCGCACTTCCGCCATGCGGTGGCTGATGTAGATGATCGCAATGCCGCGCTCGCGCAGGGCCCGCATCACGTCGAACAGGCGCTCCGTCTCGCGTTCGGACAGCGCGGCCGTCGGCTCGTCCATGATCAGCACGCGGCTGTCGTGCACGAGGGCGCGGGCGATCTCGACCTGCTGCTGATCGGCGATCGACAAGCCGCTGGCGATGCGGTTGGGTAGAAACGTGGCGCCGAGGCTCTTCAGCACCTGCGCCGCGCGCCGGTTCATCTGCGCCGTGTCGACGATGCCGAAGCGCCCGCGCGGTTCCGCGCCCATGAAGATGTTTTGCGCGACCGTGAGATTGGCCGCGACCGACAGCTCCTGGTAGATCAGGTTGATGCCGCAGGCGCGCGCGTCGGCCGGGCACGTGATGCGTACCGGCTTGCCGCCCACGCGGATCTCGCCGGCATCCGGCTGGTACACGCCGGCCAGGATCTTCATCAACGTGCTCTTGCCGGCGCCGTTTTCTCCCATCAGCGCGTGGATCTCTCCCGGGCGGATGGTCAGCTGGACGCCGTCGAGCACCGTGACGGCGCCGAACCGCTTGCGGATGCCGGATACCTCCAGCACGGGGGGTGGATTGATTGTTGCCATGTCTCCTCCAGTGAGGGAATTTCCGCCGGCCGCCGGGGCCGGCTGCCTTTTAGTGACTGGCCCAGCCCTTGTAGGCCGCCACGTTGTCTTTCGTGATCGCCGGCGTGGGAATCAGCACGACCGGATTGGCCGGCCGCTTGCCGTTCATGATGTCGTAGCCGATGTCGACGGCCATCGTGGCCATCTTGTAGGGGTCTTGCGCGGTGGTGACGGCGAAGATGCTGTTCTTCGATTTGAGCGCCGCCTCCGCGTCCGGTGCGCCGTCGACGGATGCGACCATCTGCACGTCGGGGCGGCCCGCCTGCTTGACCGCGAGTTCGGCGCCGATCGCGGACGGGTCGTTGATCGCGAACACGGCATCGATGCGGCGGTGCGCGATCAAGAGATTCGTCATGACTTCCATGCCGCCGTCGAGGCTACCCTTCGCATCCTGGTTGTCGGACACGATGCGGATGCCCGTGCCGGCGAACGCCTGCTTGCAGCCGGCCACGCGCGCGATCACCGCGGTGACGGGCGGACCGTTGACGATCACGACATTTCCCTTGCCGTGCAAGCGTTCGACGATGCGCTTGCACGATTCGGTGCCGGCCATCGTGTTGTCGGACATGATCGTCGCATCCGCATTGTCGGCGCCGACGTCGACGGCCATCACGACGATGCCGGCATTTCTCGCCTTTTGCAGCACGGGCGCGATGCCTTTCGGATCGGACGCGTTGACGATCAGGATGTCGACCTTGTTGGCGATGAAGTTTTCGATCTGGCCGACCTGCGTATTGAGGTCGTATTTGCTGGACACGGTCGTGACCCTGACCTTGTCGCCGCCAACCTTTCTGGCGGCATCGGCGGCGCCCTTGCCGATGGCGACGAAATACGGATTGGCGAGATCGCTGACGGCCACGCCGACGGATTTCAATGGCCGCGCCGCCTGGGCGTCGGCGGCCAGCGAGAAGGCGAATGCCGCAATGCACGCGAACACGGCGGGTGTTTTCATGACGATGTCTCCGAGCTGTTTTGTGTGTCGTGATGCTTCGTTATGAAACAACTTTACACGTGTCGACTTTTTGTCGTCAACAGATTTTTTAAAAGATTTTTAATAGTTGAGTGACCACAACAGCAAGTGATCCACAGTGCCGAAACGGCATGAGCGCTCGACGAATCGACACTCTTATTGCAAGCGAGTATTTTTGCTATGATGGGCGCGTGCCTGCCGGTGGCGAGCGAACTTTACACGAGTCAACCAACTGATGAAAACTGCGCAGAATACCAACGCTCCTTGTGGCCCCGTCACGATGCACGACGTCGCCGCGCGGGCCGGGGTGTCGCGCGCCACGGTGTCGAAGTATTTCAATGACCGCGAGGGTTTGAAGGCCGACACGCGCGCGCGCATCGAACAGGCCTGCCGCGACCTCGAATACGTGCCCGACCCGCACGCGGTCAGCCTCGTGCGCGGGCGCTCGCGCATGGTCGGCGTCATCCTGCCGGTGGTGAACGAACCCTTCTTCGCCGAAGCCCTGCGCGCGATCGAAGCGAAGGCGAAGGCGCTCGGCATGGACGTGATCATCCAGTGCTCGTACAACGACCCGGCGGAGGAAGCGGAGGCGCTGATGACGATGCGATCGATGAAGGTGGCGGGCGTGATCCTGACCGCGGTCGCGTCGAAGCGAAACCTCGACCTGCTGCTACGGCTGGAGCAGGAGATGCGCATCGTCTACATGGACAGCTATGTCCACGAAGACTGCAATTACGTCATGAACGACAACCGGCAGAGCATGGCGATGCTGACCCGCTACCTGCTCGGCCGCGGCTACCGCCCGGCCTATCTGGGGGCGCCGCCGGTGGCGCATCCGTCGCCGGAAGAACGGCTGGCCGGCTATCTGGAGGCGATGGCGGAAGCCGGCATGGAACCGCACCTCGTGCCCGGCAGCACGCAGCCCTCCTGGGATTTCGAAGCCTATGCATTCCGCCACGTGCTCGACTGGCTCGCGGGCGGCGCCTGGAGACGCGCCGGCATCACGGCGCTGGCCTGCGGCACCGACAGGCTCGCGATCGGCGCCATGTCCGCCTGCCGCCGTTTCGGCCTCGCACCGGGCCAGGATCTCGCCATCGTCGGCCACGACGACCTACCCATTTCCGCCTACCTGCATCCGCCGCTGACCACGTTCCGGCAAGACGTCGCCGCCATCGGCGTCGCCGCGATGGAATGCCTGCAGGCGCAGCTCGACGGCGCCGACGTGACGCCGTACCGCAAGCGTTTTACGGGTGGACTGGTGCCGCGCGAGTCGGCCTGACGATTCAGCGTTTCGGCAGGAGCCACTTCGCGGCGGCGCGCGCGTTCGCCTTGACCGTGTAATCAATCTTCGCGATCTGCTCTTCCAGCGCCTCGGCCAGCACGCTGCCCGGGCTGGGCGGCGGCAGGTGCAGGTGGGCGTCCGCCTCGCCGTAGTCGCGGCGGATCTCCATGCCGGCCTTCTTCGCGATGTGCATCATCGTGCGGTTCGACGACAGACACTGCATGTACAAGGTGTCGACGTCGGAATTGCGGCAGTGGATCGCTGCCCGTTCGAACAGCCGCGTACCGATGCCCTGCCCCCGCGCCGACTTCGACACGGAGACCCCGAACTCCGCCACTTTTTCCTTGTCCGTGTAATGCATGCTGTCCGGATGCGCGTCGCGTGACGTGAACGCGAGGTGGCCCACGCCCACCAGCTGGAACACGCGGTTGTAGACGCCGAACACGATGTCCTTCGCGAAATCGAGTTTCGCGACATACGCTTCGACCTGCTCGTCGGGAAGCACGCTGCCGAAACGCAGCAGGCGGTCGTCCCGGTCGAGGCCCATGAAGTGGCGCAGGACCCGCCGCCGGTCGCGTTCGCTCAGCGCCTTGACGAGCACGGTCTGGCCGCCTTTGCGGGCATACAGGCTTTTCAGCCAGCGGCGGAGGGGATGGTCCTGCATGATGGGTTTTCGATTGTGCGGTGCAACAATCCGATATTGTAGCCGGTTTCAGTCCCGGATATCGCCCAGCACCGCCTTCACGGCACTCACCCGCGCCGCATGCACGGCTTCCGGGATCTTGTCGCGGTTGTCGGTGTAACGCGCAGCCACCTCCCCCGCGTTCACGCCGCGCGCCGCCTCCAGCGCGCGCAGCAGGTACGGCGCCTGCGGATAGTCACGGCTGCGCATTTCATGGTTTTCGTCCCCGCGCCCGCGCGCATCGCATTCGGACGCCAGCAGCATCTGCGCGAAGCGGTCCGGCTTGCGGAACGCGTCGCAGCGTTCGAACAGGGTGACGATCGTATTCGGCCGCAGCTCGAGCGCGCGGCTGACGTTGCCATGCTCGCGTGCCGTCATGACGGCCAGATCGCGGCAATCCGTCGGCACGCGCAGGCGCTTCGACAATTCCGTGATCAGGCGCGGTCCCATGCCCTCGTGGCCGTGGTGTTTGGGCCAGTGTTCGGGCGGCGTGGCGCCTTTGCCCAGGTCGTGCATCAGCGCGGCGAAGCGCACCGGCAAGTCGTAGCCGCGTTCGGCCGCGTAATCGATCACGAGCATCATGTGGACACCGGTATCGACTTCGGGATGGTGCAGCGGCGGCTGCGGCACGCCCCACAACGCATCCAGCTCGGGCAGGATGCGCGCCAGCGCGCCGCAATCGCGCAGCACCGCCAGCATGCGCGACGGCTTTTGCTCCATCAGCCCGCGCGACACTTCCTGCCATACGCGCTCCGGCACGAGCGCATCCACTTCGCCCGCCTCGACCATCTGCCGCATCAGCGCGAGCGTCGTGTCGGCGACACGAAAATCCGGGAAGCGCGCGGCGAAGCGGGCCACGCGCAGGATCCGCACGGGGTCCTCGGCGAACGCCGGCGACACGTGGCGGAACACGCGGTTTTGCAAATCCTGCAGGCCGCCGTACGGATCGACGATGGTGCCGTCCTCGGCTCTCGCCATCGCATTGATGGTCAGATCGCGCCGGATCAAATCGTCTTCCAGCTTGACGTCGGGCGCCGTGTGAAACACGAAGCCGTGGTAGCCGGGCGCCGTCTTGCGCTCGGTGCGCGCGAGGGCATATTCCTCGTGCGTGTCCGGATGCAGGAAGACGGGAAAATCCTTGCCGACCGGACGGAAGCCCTGCGCGACCATGTCCTCGGGTGTGGCGCCGACGACGACCCAGTCGTGGTCCTGGACGGGCAGTCCCAGCAACTCATCGCGGACGGCGCCGCCGACGACGAAGGCCTGCATCGCCATCAGTCCGGCAGCTCGTCTTCGTGGGCCCCGGCGATCTCGGTTTCGAGTACGGCTTCGCTGATCCAGCGCGCGACGGCCGGGTACGCGAGCACGCGTTCGCAATACGCCTGCAGCGCGGGCGCCAGCACCACGCCATACGTCTGGAAACGGGTGACGACCGGCGCATAGAAGGCATCGGCGATGGAAAAATCACCGAACAGGAACTGGTGATGGCCGAAGCGCGACAGACACTCTTCCCAGATTTCGCAGATGCGGCCGATGTCGGCCTGCGCCCCCGGCGTGCGGCCGCGGCCCGGCAGGCGGGCCTTGACGTTCATCGTCATCGCGGTGCGCAGGTCGGTAAAGCCGGAATGCATTTCCGCCACGACCGAACGCGCCAGCGCGCGCGCGGCCACGTCCTGCGGCCACAGATGTTTGTCCGGGAATTGCTCGGCCAGGTATTCGCAGATCGCCAGGCTGTCCCAAATGGTCATCTCGCCGGCCAGCAGCACGGGCACGCGCCCGGCGGCCGAGTAGCGCGCGATGTTGGCGGCCGTATCCGGCTGGTCGAGCAAGATGCGCACTTCCGTGAACGGGATGCCGGCGGCCACGGCGGCCACCCAAGGCCGCATCGACCACGAGGAGTAATTCTTGTTGCCGATGACCAGGGTCAGGCCGGCCTGGCGTGCGTTGTCGAGGGTCTGCGTCAAAGTCGGATCGAGTTCGGTAGTCTGCATGGTATGGCGTGATCGTTGAGGTCAGCGCCCGGCGCGGGCGCGGAGGACGTCGAGTCCGCCAGGCGGCGCCAGGTACTGCGGTGCGACGGCCTCGAGCGCCGTGAGCTTGATTCCCAGCGCCGCTGTTGTCAAGACTTTATTGTCCGCGGACGGGTGGATCACGTTGTCGACCTTCATCGAATCGAGGTTGTCGCGCGTGATGACGGGCTCGCCCGGCAACAGTTCGAAGAACGTCGCCTGCAGCCGCGCCAGCGCATCCGGCAAGGCAAGAATCTTGCGCTCGTGGCCGGCATAACGGCCCGCCAGCCGCACCAGTTCCGCCAGTTCATAGACCTGCGGCCCGCCCAGCTCATAGGTGAGGCCGGCCGTGTGCGGATCGAACAGCGCGCGCACGTACGCTTCCGCCACATCGCCCACGTACACCGGCTGGAAGCGCGCGTGGGCACACGCGAGCGGGACGATGGGCAGGTGGCGCTGCAGCCGCGCGAACATATTCAGGAAACGGTCTTCCGGACCGAACACGACGGACGGCCGGAAGATCGTCGCCGCGACGGCCGCCTGGCTCGCCGCGGCCGCTTCGCCATCGGCCTTCGAGCGCTGGTACATCGACGGTCCCTGCCGGTCGGCGCCCAGCGCGCTCATGTGCAGGTAGCGCGGCACACCTTCGGCCGCGCAGGCGCAAGCGATGCGGTGCGGCAGGTCGACGTGGACGCGGCGGAAGTCGGGGCCGTACGGATCGCCGCGGCGCGAATGCAGGATGCCGACCAGGTTGATCACGGCGTCACGCCCGGCCACCAGGCGGCGCAAGGCCGCGTCGTCGTGGAGGTCGGTCTGCACGATGTCGACGCCGAGCGGCATCAGGTGCATCGCATGGCTTTCGTGCCGCGTCGGCACGACGATGGACACGGCGTGCTCGGACAGCCTGGCCGCCAGATGGCTGCCGATGAATCCGGTCCCGCCGAACAATACGACCGACTGCTCGTGCATATGGCCTCCTCGACCCGTGCGCGGCGCGGCCGCGGTCACGGCAAGCCGATGCCGCTTGCGCGCGGCGTGATCGTTCCCAGGCGCGCCTTGAGCGATTGCGGCCGCTTCTCGAACAAGGCGGCATAATTCGTCGCGTTCGACATCACGTTGCGCACATAGGTTCTGGTTTCGTCGAACGGGATCGTCTCGACGAACACGGCCCCTTCCATCGGCGCCGTCAACAGGCCCCGCCACGTGCGCGCGCGTCCCGGGCCGGCGTTGTACGCGGCCGTCGCCAGCACCTGCGACCCTTCCGCATTGTTCAACACCATGTTCAGGTAATTGGTGCCGAGCACGATGTTCGTCCGGATATCGCTGAGCATGCCGTGGCCATAGTCCGTCAAGCCGATCTTTTCCGCCACCCACTTGCCCGTCGACGGCATCACCTGCATCAGCCCGGACGCACCGACGCCGGACTGGGCGTCGGACACAAAACGCGATTCCTGGCGGATGAGGCCGTAGACCCACGCCTGGTCCAGGCCGAGGCCCTGCGCCGTCGGATGCAGGATGTCGTTGTGCGGCGCCGGGAAGCGCTGGGTGTAGTCGAATTCGGTGCGCGTGCGTTCGGACGTGGACAGCATGCGGTCGAGGATATCGTTCTGGCGCGCGAACTCGGCGGCGGCCAGCAACTGGCGCTCCGTGAAACCGTTCAGTGCCCAGTTCCATTCGCGCGTACCTTCGAAACGCATGCGCATCGAAAAGAATTTCAGCGCCCGCTTGAAGCCGGGATTCGCGGCCACCTGCGCCAGCTCGGCCGGCGTGGGCGGCGCGGCGCTGGGCGGGATGCTGATCTGCATGCCCAGCTCTTCCATCGCCAGCTGGCCATAAAAATTGTTCTGGTCGGCGATGCGGCGGAACAGCGCCTGCGCATCCTCGCGCCGGCCCTCCGCCTGCAGGGCGCGGCCCAGCCAATAGGTCCAGACGGGCTCGTCGTGCTGCTGCACGGGCATCGCCTCGATCGTCGTACGCACCGTTTTCCAGTCGCCGCGGCGCAGCGCGATGCGGGTCTTCCACTCCAGCTGGTTCCACGTCAGCGGGGCCCCGGCCGCCTTTTTCCAATCGTCATACGCTTCGGGCGCCAGGGTCAACGACGCGGCCAGCGCGATGTTCGCCCAGCCGATCGCCCTTTCCTCGGGCGACAGCTTGCCCGCGTTCCGGTTCAACGCCACCGTCGCCAGTTTCAGGCTGGTGCGCGCCATGCGGCCGATGGCGACGAGATAGATTTCATGGTCGGCGCGCGAACTGCCGATGCCGCGCGCCATCGCCACGGCGGGCAGGTCGACGGCCTGGGCCGCGCGCGTGTCCGACGCGCCCAGCAGCAGCGCCGTGCGGCGCGACGGTCCGGTCGCGTGCATTTCGCCGGCCAGGCGCAGCTGGGCCAGCAGATCGTTGTTCGTGAATTGGCCGGACTGGACGAGCTGGTTGACGAGCGCGGCGCAGGCTTCGCCGTACATGGGCGGATTGTCGAGCAGCACGCGTGCCTCCGCCGCCACGTTCTGCCCTTTCGATGCGCGCGACAGCAGCGCATAGCATTTCACCTGATAGTCGTCGTTCTTGACGAACAGAGGCAGCTCGCGGTCGAAGTTGGTCCAGTCGCGCTTGCGGCCGAGTTCCAACAGCCAGTCGTTGCGCAGGCGGTCGGCGATCGCGCTGCCTTCGTAGCGTTTCAGGAAATCCAGGATTTCCTCGTTGGAAGCGTCGCGCAGCCGTGGTTTGAGCCGATAATAGTCGACGTAGGACGGAATCGCGTAGTCCGGCAGGCGCGCCGCCAGCGCGGCGACCTTATCCGCATCGTTCTTGCGGGCGGCATCGCGCAGCTGCGCGAAGATCTCGTCCTGTTCGCGGCTCGCGTCCGGCTGCGGCCCGGGTGCGACGACGGGCGCAGGCACGGCGGGTGCGGGCTGTGTCGTAACGGGCGAAGCAGCTTGGGCCGCAACGCCGGGCGACGCGAGGAAGAGCAGGCTGGAAGCGGCAAATACGGCGCCGGCAATCAGTTTCTGCGACATCGATAATGCAATGTTCAATGTAGGCTTCATTTCATCCATGACCGGCGAATCAAGAATACCATGCCCCTCGAACCCGAGCGTGGCGGACGAGAAACAGGCAGCGAAGACGGCATTGCGCAAGGCGCTCAAGACAACACGTGGGGCGCTTGACCCGGCAATCAAGGTCCAGTGGGATGCACATATCGGCGCGCAGGTCGTCGCCTGGTGGCGCCTGCGTCAAGTGAGCGCCATGGGCGTGTACTGGCCGCTGGCCGGCGAACCCGATCTGCGGGCGGCCTATTCGGAATTGCACCGGGCCGGCGTGCGTTTGGCATTGCCTGTCGTCATGGAACGGGATGCCCCGCTGACGTTCACGGAATGGACGCCCGGCGAACCCATGTTGCCGGACGAAGCGGGCGTGCAGGTGCCGGCCCAACTGCGCTTCATCGAGCGGCCGCCGGCCCTGCTGATCCCCTGCCTCGGTTTCAATGCCGAGGGGTATCGCCTCGGGTACGGCGGCGGCTACTACGACCGCACCCTCGAAGTACTGCCCCGCCCGCACACGCTGGGCATTGCCTACAGTAACCAGGAAGCCGTGTTCTCGCACGCGCCGCACGACGTGCCGCTGGATGTGATCGTGACGGAAACGACCAACGTCACCTGATAAAAAAATGCCCGTGCGCCGGTTGGCTGCACGGGCATCGATGGCGTCTATCGGTCAGGCGCCGGTGATGCGCTGCCAGATCGCGGTCGTGGCCGCCGCCTGGTTCATGCTGTAGAAATGGAGGCCGGGCGCGCCACCGGCGAGCAGGCGCTCGCACAGGCCGCTCACCACGTCCAGGCCGAACGCCTTGATCGACGCGGAATCGTCGCCGAAGCTGGCCAGTTTCAAACGGATCCAGCGCGGAATCTCGGCGCCGCACATGTCCGAGAAGCGCATCAGCTGGGTGTAATTCGTGATCGGCATAATGCCGGCCACGACGGGCACGTCCACACCCAGTTTGCGCGCATTGTCCACGAACTGGAAATACGCGTCCGGATTGTAGAAATACTGCGTGATCGCGGCATTCGCGCCGGCTTTGACCTTGCGGGCGAACGCTTGCAGATCGTCCTGCGGAGACCTTGCCTGCGGATGCATTTCCGGATACGCGGCCACCTCGATGTGGAACCAGTCGCCCGTTTCCTGGCGGATGAACTCGACGAGGTCGCTGGCATAGCGCAATTCGCCCGCGCCGCCATAACCGCTCGGCAAGTCGCCGCGCAGCGCGACGAGACGGCGGATGCCTTTGTCCTTGAATTCCTGCAGGATCGCGCGGATCGATTCGCGCGTGCCGCCCACGCACGACAGGTGCGGTGCGGCCTCATGACCCTCGGCCAGGATCTCGAGCACGGTGGACAGCGTGCCGTGCTGGGTGCTGCCGCCGGCGCCGAACGTCACGGAGAAATATTTCGGATTCAGCTCGGCCAGCTTCTGGCGAGCCACGCGCAGTTTTTCCGCGCCCTCGGGGGTCTTGGGCGGGAAAAACTCGATACTGATGTTAGGGGTTTCCATCTTTATTGAGAAGTAAGGTAGAAAGCGCCCACGAAATGACACTGTACAGGATCGCCGCCAGGAAGGCAGACCAGAACCCGGCCACATGGAAGCCCGCGACGAGGTGCGCGACGAGCCAGAACAACAGCGCATTGATCACCAGGATGAACAGGCCGAGCGACAAAAAGGTCACGGGCAGGGTCAGCACGACGAGCACGGGACGGATCACCGTGTTCACGAGGCCCAGGACGAGCGCGGCCACGAGGGCGGCGCCGAGATTGTCGACCGATACCGAATGCATCAGGTAAGGCAAGGCCATCAGGGCTGCCGCATTGATCAGCCAGGTCAGGAGCAAGCGCATGTGTGTCTTTCGTGAGGGGTTGTCCAGCACACCGCACCTCCCGCCGACGATGGAATCCGGCGGGAGTGCGGCGTCAATTCACGGAAGAGCTTACCAGATCAATAACGGTAGTGTTCCGGCTTGTACGGGCCTTCCTTGCTCACCGTGATATAGGCGGCTTGCTCGTCGGTCAGCTCGGTCAGCTGGGCGTTGAGCTTCTTGAGCTGCAGACGGGCGACTTTCTCGTCCAGCTTCTTCGGCAGCGTGTACACGCCGACCGGGTAGGCGGCGGTGTTGGAGAACAGTTCGATCTGGGCGATGGTCTGGTTCGCGAACGACGAGCTCATCACGTACGACGGGTGGCCCGTGCCGCAGCCCAGGTTCACGAGGCGGCCTTCGGCCAGCAGGATGATGCGCTTGCCATCCGGGAAGATCACGTGGTCGACCTGCGGCTTGATGTTTTCCCACTGATACTTGCGCAGCGCGGCGACTTCGATCTCGTTGTCGAAGTGGCCGATGTTGCAGACGATCGCCTGGTCCTTCATGCGCAGCATGTGCTGCTCGGTGATCACGTGGTAGTTGCCGGTGCAGGTGACGAAGATGTCGCCGTGTTCGGCGGCATAGTCCATCGTCACGACGCGGTAGCCTTCCATCGCGGCCTGCAGGGCGCAGATCGGGTCGATCTCGGTCACCCACACCTGGGCCGACAGGGCGCGCATGGCCTGGGCCGAGCCCTTGCCCACGTCACCGTAGCCGGCGATGACAGCGATCTTGCCGGCGATCATCACGTCGGTCGCACGCTTGATGCCGTCGACCAGCGATTCGCGGCAGCCGTACAGGTTGTCGAACTTCGATTTCGTCACGGAATCGTTGACGTTGATCGCCGGGAAAGCCAGCTTGCCTTCCGCGTGCATCTGGTACAGGCGGTGCACGCCGGTCGTGGTTTCTTCCGTCACGCCCTTGATTTCCGGCAGCCGCTTCGAGTACCACTGCGGATCGACGGCCAGGCGGCCCTTGATCGCATTGAACAGGCAGATCTCTTCTTCCGAACCCGGTTTGTCCAGCACCGAGATGTCCTTCTCGGCACGCACGCCCAGGTGCAGCAGCAGCGTCGCGTCGCCGCCGTCGTCCAGGATCATGTTGGCGTGGTTGTCACCCGGCCATTCGAAAATGCGATGGGTGTATTCCCAGTACTCGTCCAGCGTCTCGCCCTTGACGGCGAACACGGGCGTGCCGACCGAGGCGATGGCGGCGGCGGCGTGGTCCTGCGTCGAATAGATATTGCACGAGGCCCAGCGCACTTGCGCGCCGAGGGCTTCCAGCGTGCGGATCAGCACGGCGGTCTGGATGGTCATGTGCAGCGAACCGGCGATGCGCGCGCCCTTCAGGGGCTGGCTGGCCGCGTATTCCTCGCGGATGGCCACCAGGCCCGGCATTTCGGTTTCGGCGATGCGGATTTCCTTTTCGCCCCACGAGGCGAGGCCGATGTCGGCAACGAGGAAGTCCTGGGTGGTGTCTTTGAGTACGGCGCTCATCACGCCCTCCTTTCAAGTTAAGAAAAAAGTAACGTGAGCGCGGTGTTGATATCCGAGCCTGGCGAGATGGGGAATCTCGTCGCAACGCTCCTCGGAATTCATTAGTTTAACACGATGCGGCGAACTTGAATTCCCGCCTTCGCGGGAATGACGTGCTTAAAGCAACACTTATACGAGCCGTCGCCCCTGCGGAGGAACCGTCGCCCCCCGCGGAGGGACCGTCGCCCCCGCAGAAGCGGGGCCCAAGTTGAACTGGAATTACGCCAGGCCGGCTTCGGCGCGCAGCAGCGCGGCCTTGTCGGTGCGCTCCCAGGTGAATTCCGGCTCTTCGCGGCCGAAGTGACCATAGGCGGCCGACTTGGCGTAAATCGGACGCAGCAGGTCGAGCATCTGGACGATGCCTTTCGGGCGCAGGTCGAAGTGTTCCATCACCAGTTCGGCGATCTTCTCGTCCGGGATCACGCCCGTGCCTTCCGTGTACACCGTGATGTTGATCGGACGGGCCACGCCGATCGCGTAGCTGACCTGCACCTGGCACTGGCGCGCCAGGCCGGCGGCCACGACGTTCTTGGCGACGTAGCGGGCGGCGTACGCGGCCGAGCGGTCGACCTTGGACGGATCCTTGCCGGAGAACGCGCCGCCGCCGTGCGGTGCGGCACCGCCGTAGGTGTCGACGATGATCTTGCGGCCGGTCAGGCCGCAGTCGCCCTGCGGGCCGCCGATGACGAAGCGACCGGTCGGGTTGACCAGGTAGCGGGTGTCCTGCAGCCACTCGCGCGGCAGCACGGGCTTGATGATCTCTTCGATCACCGCTTCCTCGATCTGGCTGTGGCTGACTTCCGGCGCGTGCTGGGTCGACAGCACGACGGTGTTCACGGACACCGGACGGCCGTTGACGTAGCGCAGCGTGACCTGCGACTTGGCGTCCGGACGCAGCCACGGCAGGCGGCCGTCCTTGCGCAGCTGCGACTGGCGCTCGACGAGGCGGTGCGCGTAATAAATAGCGGCCGGCATCAGTTCCGGCGTCTCGTCGCAGGCGTAGCCGAACATCAGGCCCTGGTCGCCGGCACCCTGGTCGAGGTCGAGACCCGCGCCTTCGTCGACGCCCTGGGCGATGTCCGGGGACTGCTTGTCGTAGGCGACCAGCACGGCGCAACCCTTATAGTCGATGCCGTAGTCGGTGTTGTCGTAACCGATGCGCTTGATGGTGTTGCGTGCAACTTGAATATAATCGACGTTTGCGTGCGTCGTGATCTCCCCGGCCAGCACCACGAGACCCGTGTTGCACAGGGTCTCGGCAGCCACGCGCGCGCGCGGGTCTTGCTCGAGGATGGCGTCAAGGATGGCGTCGGAGATCTGGTCGGCAACCTTGTCCGGGTGGCCTTCCGAAACGGATTCGGACGTGAAGAGGTAGTCGTTGGAAGACATTGAGGCTCCTGATACTGTAATAAAAATTGCCGCAGCATCAAAGCCTGCGACGCTTTAGCGAGATTTATATTCCGCTTCGCAAGTTGTCATTAACTCCGCGGATGCTACACAAGTGGTATTTTACGCTCCTCCAAAAATTCTGGCACAGCAACCCATCGGTTCTCTACCTTAAATCAATAAATGCTCGTCCTTTTGTTTCGAATCCTGTCGTTTTTGCCGCTGCGTGCCCTGCACGCGCTCGGCGCCGCGCTCGGCTGGGTTGTCTATTTGCTATCTCCGTCGCACCGTCGGCGCCTGCGCGAGAATCTTGAACGGGCCGGTTACGGCGGCCACCTGCGCGCCGCGATCGCCGAATCCGGCAAAGCGATCGCCGAACTGCCGTTCGTCTGGTGCGCGCCGCAGGAACGCGTCACCCGCCACGTCACCATGGAAAACTGGGAACTGGTCCAGCGCCAGCTCGACGCCGGCCGCGGCATCGTCTTCCTCACGCCGCACCTGGGCTGCTTCGAACTGACCGCGCAACAGGTGTCGCTGCGCGTCGAGCTGACGGTCATGTACCGCCCGCCGCGCCAGAGCGCGCTGAAACCCCTCGTCGAAGGCGCCCGTGCGCGCCAGCACATGCACCTGGCCCCGGCCAACCTGGCCGGGGTGCGTATGCTCGTCAAGGCGCTGCGGGGCGGGCAGCCGGTGGGCGTCCTGCCCGACCAGGTGCCGCAGGAAGGCGAAGGCGTGTGGGCGCCGTTCTTCGGGCGCGACGCCTATACGATGACCCTGCCCGCCAAGCTGGCCCAGCTGGGCAAGGCCGACATCCTGACCGTGTATGCGGAACGCCTGCCGCGCGGCCGCGGCTTCGCCATCCGCTTCGTGCCGTTCGAAGGCTCGCTGGACGGCGACGCGGGCCAGCAGGCCGCCAGCATCAACCGCCAGATGGAAAAACTCATCGCCTTCTGCCCCGCCCAGTATTTCTGGAGTTACAACCGCTACAAGAAGCCGCAAGGCGTTGCAGCACCGCAAGCCGAGACCGTCGCATGAGGTTCCTGATTTTCCTGTTGTGGCTGCTGCACTTCCTGCCGCTGCCTGTCCTCGGTCGCATCGGCAATGCGGTCGGCTGGCTGATGTATTACGCGATCCCCAAGCGCCGCAAGATCGCGCTGATCAACCTGCGCCTGTGCATGCCGGAATTGAGCGAAGCGGAGCGGGTCGACATCGCCAAGCGCCACTTCATGGCCTATTCGCGCAGCATCCTGGAGCGCTCGCTGATCTGGTGGGCGCCGTTCAAACGCATCCACGGCCTGATCGAAGTCGTCCCGAAGGTCCCGCAGGAGCAGATGGAAAGCGGCCCGACCATCCTGTTCTGCCCGCACTTCGTCTGCCTGGACGTGGGCGGCGTGGCGGCACGCGTGATGCCGCTGTCGACCATGTATTCGCCGCAAAAGAACAAAGCGTTCGACGATTTGTTGCGCTATGGCCGGGAACGCTACGGCCCCGTGCGCCTGTTCACGCGCAGCGACGGCATCAAGCCGATCATCCGCGCGCTGCGCGAACGCATTCCCTATTACATGCTGCCGGACATGGATTTCGGCGAAAAGGATGCCGCCTTCGTGCCGTTCTTCGGCGTGCCGGCCGCGACCTTGACCGCAATGGGCCGCCTGGCGGGCGCGACCGGCGCAAAAGTCATTCCGCTCGTCGCCACTTTCTTGCCCAACTACAAAGGCTATCGGGTAGAGTTCTATCCAGCATGGGAAGATTTCCCCGGCGACGACATCATCGCCGCCACCCGCCGCATGAACGCCTTCATCGAGGACCGCGTGCGCGAACATCCGGCCGAGTATTTCTGGACGCACAAGCGCTTCAAGACCCGGCCGCCCGGCGAGCCTTCGTTCTACGATTAAAGACCACACCATGAAACTCAAGTTCACCAAGATGCACGGCGCCGGCAACGACTTCGTCGTCATCGATGCGATCAACCAGCACATCGACTTCGGCCCGGAACAATGGCGCCACATTGCCGACCGCCGCTTCGGCATCGGCGCCGACCAGATCCTCGTCGTCGAGCGGCCGGTGACGCCAGGCAGCGATTTCCGCTATCGCATCTTCAACAGCGACGGCGGCGAAGTCGAGCAGTGCGGCAACGGTTCGCGCGCCTTCGTGCGCTTCGTCAGCGACAAAGGGCTGACGGATAAGCGCAGCATCCGCGTCGAAACGATGAGCGGCATCATCACGCCGCGCCTGGAAGACGACGGCAATATCACGGTGGATATGGGCGCTCCGATCCTGGAACCGGCCCGGGTGCCGTTCGATGCGGCCGGTCTGGAAGGCGTGGCCGCAGGACGGGACACGCTGTGGCCGCTCACCGTCTCGCAAAAAGGGCAGGAACAGACCGTCCTCGTGTCGGCGGTCTCGATGGGCAATCCGCACGCGGTGCAGGTCGTTGCCGACGTCGACGCGGCGCCCGTACTCGAGACCGGCCCGCAGATCGAACACCATCCACGTTTCCCGCGCCGTGTGAATGCCGGCTACCTGCAGGTGCTGGACCGCGGCCACGTGAAGCTGCGCGTGTTCGAACGAGGCGTCGGCGAGACGCTGGCCTGCGGCACCGGCGCCTGCGCCGCCGTCGTGGCCGGCATCCGGCGCGGCCTGCTGGATTCGCCCGTGCAGGTCCAGGCGCGCGGCGGCAAGCTGACCATCAACTGGGCAGGCGAAGGCCAGCCCGTCTACATGACCGGTCCGGCGGAGACCGTGTTCGAAGGCGAGATCGAAATCTGACGGGAACGTCGCAAAACCTGCTGCGCGTTGCACTGTCGACCGGGCCGCGCAGGCTGCGATGCTCGCTGTACTATTCGTACAGCTGGGCTTCTCGAACGCCATTGCTGCCGCTCGCGACGGTTTTCCGAGGTTAGCGTATGCCTGGCCGCGCGCTACGCGGCCAGCGAATAATCCCCCTCATCCGCGCCCGGATCGGCACCATCCATGTCAGGCAACAGGCTGCGCAGCCGGTACAGGCGCTGGCGGTAATTCCCTTCCGGGCCGCCCGGACCGCAATCGACGTTCTCGAAGACGAGCGCCACGCGGTCGAGCAGCTGGCGTTCCTGCGCGGTTTCCACGGAAATAAGGCGACGCCGGCTGCGCCCATAGCTGGCACGGATGTCGATCACGAGGCAGTGGCCGCGGTCGGCGTTGCGGATGTCCAGCAACAGCGCCTCGGCCCGGCTCAGACCGAACGCCACGGCCAGCTCCAGCCGCGCCGCCAGCAGAGGATGGGATGCCAGGTCGCGTCCCGCCGTCAGCGCCCCCAGGTCCGTCCAGGCGCCGGGCTGGCGCGGCGCCAGCTTGCGCAACGCGGCCGCGGCCTTGGGACACCCCTGCGCCGCCGCCTTCTGCAGCCAGAACAGGGCGCGCACGTCGTTGTTCTCGTTTTCGCGCCGCGCCCGCCATGCCGCGTTCCCGCACTCGAGCTGGGCATCGCGATAGCCCATCTCCGCCGCGCGCTCCAGGTACTTCTGCGCTTCCAGGACATTACGCTGCGAGAATTCCGGCTTTATATATATGCGCGACAAGGCATACCAGGCCTCGGCCAGGCCCTGCTCGCCCGCCTGCGTCAGCCAGCGCACGGACTTCTTGAAATTGGCCGCGCCGTGGCTGCCGGGAATGCGCTTGCCGTCGACCCGCATGCGGGCGCACCACAGGCCGAGCGCGAACTGCGCATGGCGGTCCTGTTCGGCCGCGGCGATTTCCCAGAATCTGAGCAATTCCTCCGGGGTGACGTCGTGCGGCGCCTCGTTCGCCTCGACCAGCTGGGCGCAGCGCGACAGCAACAGCACCTCGTCCGGCGCCAGCCGGGCGGCCGTGTGGTCCTGGGCCGCGTCGGAACCGGCCAGGGTGCGCGCCAGCGGGAGCGCCCGCTCCAGCCAGGCGGCCCAGCGGCCCGCATTCCAGTCCTGTTCCAGCAGCGCGAACTGGGCGGCGCCGACGCCGCTGTCTGCGGCCTGGCGCAGCCAGCGCTGGCCGGCCGGACTGGCCACGGGCGCCCGGGCTGCGGGCATACGGGCGCCCGCCTCGTCCGTCTCGGGCGGCGCGGCACCGTGTTCGCGCGCGAGCAGCCACTGCGCTTCCGGGAAGCCGGCCCGGGCCGCGTCTTCCAGGGCCCGCAAGGCCTTGGTGCGCTGGGCCGGCGTGCACTGGCCGTCGCGCGCCGCGTCCAGCACCAGTTGCGCATAAACGAGCCCGGCCCGCACCAGGCCGCCGTCATACGCCCGTTCGTACCAGCCGGTGACCGGCTGCGGATTGTCACGGGCGAGATCGACCGGAATATGATTACCGATCAATTGCCACGCTTCGACACAACCTTGCTGTGCGGCACGATCGAGCCAATGGAGGGCCGTGGGCAGGCTCCTCGGCAGACCCGCACTGCCGAACAGATAGAGCCGACCCAGGGCCAGTTGCGATTCGGCGCGTCCCGCGCGGGCGCCGCGGATGACCGCCAGTTCTTCACGATTTGCCATCGTTCTCTTCTGGATGTTGAGACGCCAAGGAAATGTACACGACACAATGAACGCAGATGCGTGCAAGATCGCTTACGATGTGCTACCGATGAGCTCATGTGGCGCGCACTGCGGTAGCAATGGACGTCGGATGGGCCAAAGTCTAAAGCCGCGTCGGCGCGATTCGCCTGCGATTCCAAAGGCCTTTGAGCCTGCACAAACCCTGCCGTGGTACGGGGACGGAATGATGATGCCCGGAAACTTAAACGAGGCTTAAAGTACGCGGCCGATCCCAGCGGGGCCGTTTCGAAAATACAACAGCACGATTGGATTTATTGGCTTTCGACCAAGTGCAACAGTCATAATTGACAAATCAAACAATCTTGACGCATTAAGCATTTAAGGTTCAGACATCCGAGTGTTCAGCAACTAATAAAAATCTCAATGCTCTCTGGATTCCTTCGATTCACTTTTTAGGATAAAAATAGATGAAAAAAACCCTCGTAGCGGCCGCTCTGCTCGGCGCATTCGCCGGCGTGGCGCAAGCTCAAACCGCTGTGCAAATCTACGGCAACATCGACGTCGGCGTCATCAAGCGCACCGACCAGACTCTGAACATCGGCAAGCGCGCCTCGAACACCCTGGGCTTCAAGGGCACCGAAGACCTGGGCAACGGCCTGAAAGCGCTGTTCCAGGTGGAAATGCGTTACGAGCCGGACACCGGCACCAACGAGAACAACGGCCGTCCGCTGTTCCAGGGCCAGACCCGCGTCGGTCTGCAGGGTGACTTCGGTATGGTCCGTCTGGGCCGTGGCCTGACCCCGTTCCAGGAAATCGTCGGTTCGTTCGAACCGTGGCACGGCCTGGCAACCCCGGCTGGTTTCTATACCGACATCTCGGTCGCCGGCTTCAACTCGGCTCCGCTGGACGTCAACGCTGGTGGCTCGCCGAACAACAACCGTATCTCGAACGCGATCTTCTATAACTCGCCGGTCGCCAATGGCTTCCAGGTGAACGCTTCGTGGGCCTCGAAAGAAGCCACCGGCGGCGGCCTGACCGGTGTCGGCGCCGGCGCTGCCACCTACGCCGCAGGCGCACAAGCTTCGGCCAACCCGTTCTCGATCGCTGGTACCTATAACAACGGTCCGGCCGCCGCGATGCTGGCTTACGAGCGCAACGCCGTCGAATCGAAAGTCTGGTCGGTCGCAGGTTCGTTCTCGGTGACCCCGGAACTGAAACTGATGGGCACCTACTCCCACCAGAACATGGAGCACACCAACACCCAGCGTCCGACCATCAAGGGCGCGGAACTCGGTGCAACCTACGCTGTGGGCCCGGGCAAGCTGCTGGCCGGTTTCGGTCTGAAGAAGCAGGAAGAAAACGTCCGTCTGCACGACCTGATCACCCGTCAGTACTCGCTGGGCTACGAGTACAGCCTGTCGAAGCGTACGTACCTGTACGTCGACGCATCGCGCAAGACGAACATCTTCAACCAGGCGACCGGTGCAGCTTCGGCTACCCCGACCGTCAACCACTACGACGTGGGCCTGAACCACTCGTTCTAAGCTGCGAATTGGTTGAGACTGCGGGGGCAGCCCCGCAGCATCGCACAAGCAAGGGCGGACCAGGGCAACCTGGTTCGCCCTTGTTGCTTCTGGCTGATGCGGCGGCGGTACAGTGCCAGCAGGAAATCTGTGCCGAGACTTTGCTGTCGGTTAAAATGAACAGTCTACCCATCTCGCAAGCCGCACATGACCGCCGCAACATTGGATTCCACCGCCATCGCCCAATACCTGGTCGACCATCCGCAGTTCTTCGTCGAACACGCCGCCCTGCTGGGCGAAGTAAAGCTGTCGAGCCCGCTTACGGGCCGCGCGGTATCGCTGCAGGAGCGCCAGATGGAAGTCATGCGCGACAAATACCGGGCCCTGGAACTGCGCATGTCCGAACTGGTGCGCCACGCCGAGGAAAACGCGACCATCGCCAACCGTTTCCACGGCTGGACGCAACAGTTGCTGCGCACCCGCGCACACGATGAGATCCCGGGCGCCGTGGCCGATGGCCTGGTCAAGCATTTCATCGTGCCGCAAGCTACCCTGCGCCTGTGGAAACTGCCCGCCGAACATGCGAATGCCTGGTACACGAACGGCGTGTCCGAGGACGTGCGCCTGTTCGCCAGCAGCCTGCGGGCCCCCTACTGCGGTCCGAACAAGGAATTCGAGGCGGTCGGCTGGCTGGGCGAAGGGGACACCGTGCACTCCACCGTCCTGCTCCCGCTGCGCGCCGGCGGCAGCGCCTTCGGCCTGCTCGTGCTCGGCTCTCCGGATCCGGATCGTTTCGGCGCGACGATGGCGACGGATTTCCTCGTCCACATCGGCGAGACGGCCAGCAACGCCCTCGCGCCCCTGCTCGGCTGACATGGACACGCCGGCCGCCGACGACTGGACCGGCCGCTACCTGGCGGAACTGCGTACGCAGCGCCAGTTGTCCGAACACACGATCGCCGCCTACGGCCGCGATCTGGCCGAACTGACCCGGCTCGTAAATCGGGCGGGCCAGGCCGACTGGCCCACGCTGACCCATTTCGATATCCGGCGCTGTGCCGCAAAACTGCACGCCGGGGGACAGAGCGCCGCCTCGATCGCACGCAAACTGTCCGGCTGGCGCGGCTTTTTCGACTGGCTGTCGCGCCAGCTGTCCCTCGCGGCGAACCCGGTCGACGGTGTGCGCGCGCCGCGCCGCGCCAAGCGCCTGCCGAAAGCGCTGGCTGTTGACGATGCCGTCCAACTGATGGAAAAAGCGACACCCGGCCATGCGGAGCCGCCGGAACTGTGCGATCGCGCCATGTTCGAGCTGCTGTACTCGAGCGGCCTGCGGGTGTCCGAACTGGCCGGGCTCGACGTGCACCACGTCCCGGCCCGGGATGGCGTACCGGCCTCGCTCGGCTGGCTGGAACTCGAGGCGCAGGAAGTGGTCGTCACCGGCAAGGGCAACAAGATGCGCCGCGTGCCCGTCGGCGGTCCGGCGCGCGCGGCGCTGGAAGCCTGGCTGGCCGTGCGTCCGCCGGCGCGCGACGGCAGCGCCGCCCTGTTCCTGTCGACGCGGGACACACGCATCAGCCCGCGCGTCGTGCAATACCGCCTGAAAGCCCATGCCCAGAAGGCCGGCATGCCGGTCCACGTGCACCCGCACGTGCTGCGCCACTCGTTCGCCTCGCACCTGCTGCAATCCTCGGGCGACCTGCGCGCCGTGCAGGAACTGCTGGGTCACGCCAGCATTACGTCGACCCAGATCTACACGTCGCTCGACTTCCAGCACCTGGCCGCCGTCTACGACCAAGCCCATCCGCGCGCCAAGCGCAAATGAATAGCAAATAAGCTGTCCCCCGGCAGACAGACACGGCACGGCGGCTGGTGACGATCCGCAAAATCCGGCATAATCTTCCGATTCTTCGCAGCCGGAACGGCTCACACCATTGGACAGCGACATATGGAATTGATTCCCAGCACTATCCTGACCGGCTTCCTCGGCGCCGGCAAAACCACGTTGCTCAATCGTATCCTGCAGGAAGAGCACGGCCTGCGCATCGCCGTCATCGAAAACGAATTTGGCCAGGAAAACATCGACAACGAAATCCTCGTGCAAGACCCGAGCGAGCAGATCGTCGAGATGAACAACGGCTGCATCTGCTGCACCGTGCGCGGCGACCTGATCGTGGCGTTGACGAACCTGGCGCGCAAGCGCGAGGCGGGCGAAATCAACTTCGACCGCGTCGTCATCGAAACGACGGGCCTTGCCAATCCTGGCCCGGTGGCCCAGACGTTCTTTGTCGACGAAGAAGTCGGCGCTCACTATTTACTGGATGCCGTCGTGACCGTCGTCGACGCGCGCCACGCCATGGACCAGCTGGACCGCCACGAGGAAGCCCAGCGCCAGGTCGGTTTCGCCGATAAGATCCTGCTGTCCAAGACCGACCTCGTGGATGCCGCCGCCGTCGAGGAACTCAAGGCGCGTATCCGCCGCATCAATCCGCGTGCGCCGATCAGCACGTCGGATTTCGGCCGCGCACCGATCAGCGACGTGCTCGACCTGCGCGGTTTCAATCTGAACGACAAGCTGGAACTCGATCCGGCCTTCCTCACGACCGACGAAGCACACGAACACGGTCACGACCATGACCACGTGCACACCGAGGCCTGCGACCACAGCCACGATCACCATCATGGCCATCACAGCGACGACATCGCGGCCTTCGTGTTCAAGAGCGAGCGCGCGTTCGACCCCGAACGTCTGGATCAATTCCTCGGCAGCATGGTGCAAGTGTTCGGCCCGAACATGCTGCGTTATAAAGGCGTGCTATCGATGGCTGGCGCGGATCGCAAGGTGGTCTTCCAAGGCGTGCATCAAATCATGGGCAGCGACCTCGGTGCAAAGTGGGCGGATGGCGAGCCGCGCGGGAGTAAGATGGTGTTTATCGGTAAAAATTTACCCAAAGATGTCTTTATTCGCGGATTGGAACAGTGTTTGGTATAAACTACTCCGGTTCTATGGTGCTCCTTGCTTGTTGACCTGCATGCACCCTGTGGTTGAACGACTGAACAGCCCCGCCCGCACAGCCGGGGACGGTCACGGCAGCTGGCCCGGCGCGCGCACCGAAGCACTGGTGGCCGCTGAGTAAGCTGATAAAATGGAAACTCTGTCGTATCAAAGGTAAGTGAAGTCATGACTAAAACAACGAAACCGAATACCGTTGCGCAGCCCGAAGAACGCCTCCTGACGGAAGAAGAAATTCGGGCCATGAGCGACGACGACTACATGAACCCGGCCCAGCTGGCGTTCTTCAAGAACCGCCTGCAGGAGCTCGAGAAGGAACTGCTGAAAAACGCCGGCGAAACGACGGAACACCTGCGCGAAACCGTGCTCGTTCCCGATCCGGCCGACCGCGCCACCATCGAGGAAGAGCATGCGCTGGAACTGCGTACCCGCGACCGCGAGCGCAAGCTGCTCAAGAAGGTCCAGCAATCGCTGGCCGCGATCGAGTCCGGCGAGTACGGCTGGTGCGAGGAAACCGGCGAGCCGATCGGTATCCCCCGTCTGATCGCCCGCCCGACGGCGACGCTGTCGCTGGAAGCCCAGCAGCGCCGCGAGCTGAAGCAGAAACTGTACGGTGACTGATCGCCGTGCGCGCCAATGAAAAAGCATGCGCCCGCCGCATGCTTTTTTGTTTTTGGAGCCCATGCCGGGCACGGGTTCGTGCGCACGAGTTATTGCCTATCGGATACACTAAACGGATCGCCAAAGGCTTGACGCAGCTCAGGCGTGCGCACCGTGTCATCCGCGCCGCCATGCTAATGTCTCGACCGGCAAACGACCGGGCGCCGCTGCGCGGCAGACAAGGACGGGATGGGGCTCTTCGATTTCCTGAAGAAAAAAAGCGACGCACCGCTTGCGGGTGCGGGCACGCGTCCGCGCCCGGATCATCCGCTCGCGGCCGGTGCCGTCACGCGGCTGGCGCTCGATACGGAAGCGGAGCGCGAGCGCCAGCGTGAAATCGCCCGGGCCACCGCCGCCAAGATCGACGAAATCGAACTGGAGATGACCTCCGCCATCTTCGACGACGACGCGTGGGCCGGCAGCCGGCGTCCCCCGGCCGCGGTGTCCGGCGCCGCCAGCGCGCCGCTGCCCGACCAGAACACGGACATCCTGCTGGGCCCGGAAGACTTGCCGGACGCGGCCGCCGCGCCGTCCAGCGCCCCCGTCGTCGAGGAAGCGGCGATCCTGTATGCCAACGACCAGCTCGAGGCCGCCGCCCTGCTCCTGCGCACGAGTGTCCGGGAGGGCAACGGTGGCACGAGCGAGCGCCTGCCGTGGTGGATGCTGTTCGACCTGTACCAGATCCTGGGCCTGGAGCGCGAGTTCGAAAGCATCGCGATCGACTACGCCAGCCATTTCGAAACATCGCCGCCCACATATCATCCGTTCGCGGAAATGACGCGCGCGCTGGACACCCAGTTTTCCGGCGCGATCCCGACCGCGGTCCTGTCCGGCCGCCTGGACGACGGCGACGCTATCCGTACGCAACTCGCGCGCGCGCAGGTGGCTTCGCCCAGTCCGCTGGTCCGGTTCGAATTCCAAGCCATTACGGAAGTGACGCCGCCGGGCTGCGCCCTGCTGCTGGATGCGCTGCAGGCCTTGCGCAAGGCGGGACGCGAGCTGGTGCTGGCGGCGGCCGACCACCTCGTCGCCGTGCTGCGCCCGATGCTGGCCATCGGCGACCGCGGCACCGGGGAAGCGCCCTGGCTGCTGCTGCTGGAACTGCTGCTGCTGACGAACCGCGAAAAGGATTTCGAGGAGACCGCGATGGACTACTGCGTCACCTTCGAAGTATCGCCGCCGTCGTTCGAGGAACCCAAACACGCGGCAGTGAGTCTGGCCGCAGGCCCGGAGACGGCGGGCGACCGTTTCCTGCTGCCGGCCGTGATCCGGGGCGACAGCGCCGCGCTGCTGGCCGCCATCGCCGACCACGCGACGGGCCCCAGCCTCGTGCTGGACGGCTCGCGCCTGGCCCGCATCGATTACGCGGCCGCGAACGCCCTTGCCGTTCATCTAGGCACATTGACCCGGGACGGGCGCGAGGTGGTGCTGCGCGACCTGAACCATCTCGCCGCCGCCCTGCTGCGCCTGCTTGGCGTCGGCGAGCAGGTGCGCCTGTATGCACACAAGTACTGATACCGCGGAGTATGTGCCAGGTTTCAATTGACCGTTGGATATGATCCAGTCTTGCAATTTCATCTGACATCCCCACTTGCGGTGAGCAGATCAACCACGAGGCAAATATGGAACAATTTCACGGCACGACGATCGTCAGCGTACGGCGCGGCAACCAGGTCGCGCTCGGCGGCGATGGACAAGTCACCCTCGGCAACGTCGTCATGAAGGGCTCCGCGCGCAAGGTGCGCAAGCTCTACCAGAACAAGGTGCTGTGCGGCTTTGCCGGCGGCACGGCCGACGCCTTCACCCTGCTCGACCGCTTCGAAGCGAAACTGGAAAAACACCAGGGCAACCTGCTGCGCGCCTCGGTCGAACTGGCCAAGGACTGGCGCACCGACCGCGTGCTGCGCCGCCTGGAGGCCATGCTGCTGGTGGCCGACCGCGAAAAGACCCTGATCATCACCGGCAACGGCGACGTGCTCGAACCCGAGGACGGTATCGGCGCGATCGGCTCGGGCGGCGTCTACGCCCAATCGGCCGCCAAGGCCTTGCAGGAAAATACGGATTTTCCGCCGGCCGACGTGGTCAAGAAAGCACTGACCATCGCAGGCGAACTTTGTATCTACACGAACATGTCGCACATCATCGAGACGCTGGACTGACCGGCTCTCCCGCAAGCAAGCATTCATGAGCACACATATGAACATGACTCCGTCCGAAATCGTCTCGGAACTCGACAAGCACGTCGTCGGCCAAGGTAAAGCCAAGCGCGCCGTGTCGATCGCGCTGCGTAACCGCTGGCGCCGCCAGCAGGTCGAGGAACCGCTGCGCCACGAGATCACCCCGAAAAACATCCTCATGATCGGCCCGACCGGCGTCGGCAAGACCGAGATCGCGCGCCGCCTCGCCAAGCTGGCCGATGCGCCGTTCATCAAGGTCGAAGCGACCAAGTTCACCGAAGTCGGCTATGTCGGCCGCGACGTCGACACCATCATCCGCGACCTGATCGACATCGGCGTCAAGCAGACCCGCGCCAGCGAAATGAAGAAGGTGCGCCAGCGCGCCGAGGACGCGGCCGAGGACCGCATCATCGACATCCTCGTGCCGCCGGCGCGCGACTTCGGCTTCAACGTCAGCGGCGACAACAAGGAAGGCGGCGATGCCACGCGCCAGACCTTCCGCAAGCGCCTGCGCGAAGGTTCTTTGGACGACAAGGAAGTCGAGATCGACGTTCTAGATGCCGCGCCCCAGATGGAAATCATGGCGCCGCCGGGCATGGAAGAGATGACGGAACAGATCAAGTCGATGTTCGCCGGCGTCGGCGGTGGTCGCAAGAAGCCCCGCAAGATGAAGGTGAAGGAGGCGATGAAGCTGCTCGTCGACGAGGAAGCTGCCAAGCTCATCAACGAAGACGAGATGAAGCAGAAAGCCATCGCCAACGTCGAGCAGAACGGCATCGTGTTCCTGGACGAGGTCGACAAGATCGCCTCGCGCTCGGAACACGGCGGCGCCGACGTCTCGCGCGCGGGCGTGCAGCGCGACCTGCTGCCGCTCGTCGAAGGCACGACGGTGAACACGAAGTACGGCATGATCAAGACCGACCACATCCTGTTCATCGCCTCGGGCGCGTTCCACCTGTCCAAGCCGTCGGACCTGATCCCCGAGCTGCAGGGCCGCTTCCCGATCCGCGTCGAACTGGAATCGCTGTCGATCGACGACTTTAAAAGCATCCTGACGTCGACCGACGCCAGCCTGACCAAGCAGTACGAAGCCCTGCTGGCGACGGAAGGCGTGAAGTTGGAATTCGCCGACGAGGGCATCCACCGCCTGGCCGAGATCGCCTATTCCGTCAACGAGCGCACCGAGAACATCGGCGCGCGCCGCCTGTACACGGTGATGGAAAAGCTGCTGGAAGAGATCTCGTATTCGGCCACCGACAAGGCGGGCAAAACGCTCGTCATCGACGCGGCCTACGTCAACGAGCGCCTGGATGCGCTGGCGGTCAACGAAGACCTGTCGCGCTACGTGTTGTAATCCACGACGGTAAGAAAGGAGGCGGCGATGGCAAACAAAGCACTGGCAACCCGGCAGAAGATGCGGCTGCGTGTCGAGCCGACGCCGCCGCTCAAACCCCGCAACCCGTTCGCCGGCTTCGCCAAGGCGCGCGCGGCCGGCTCGCACGCCAAGACGACGGCCAGCGAACGGCTGGCCGCCAAGCGTGCGCTCAAGAAGACCAAGCTGGAGCCGGACGAGGAGTGACGGCCGGCGCTCCGGCGCCGTTATTTCGCCAGCGTGATCAGCGGCTTGCCCTTGTCGACGAAATAGGTGGCGATGCCAACCCCGTTCCCGGTGCCGGGATTCCTGGCCGCGTGGATGGCGCCGGCCGGGATGAATACGGATTGCCCCGCCTTGAGCGTCACTGGCGCCTTGCCGTCGGGCAGGTACTCCAGCGTGCCTTCGACAACATAAAGGACTTCGTCGCCCGGATGGGTATGCCTCGGTACGCCATGGCCAGGCTCGACCTCGACACGCACCTCGACGACTTCGCGTCCCGGCACCACGCTGTCGTGCCGCAGCAGATCGGTGCGCCGCACGCCCGCGACCTGCGCCAATGCCGCCGCGCCCAGCAAGGCCAGCACGATGACCGGCGTCGTTTTCATCCTCATGATCACCTCCGTCTTCACGCGTCGATGCCAGCACTTAGACAGTAGCACGACGGCGGCGCTGCGTGGACGCCGGCATGTTTTGATGCGCATCACGACGCTAACCGGGCCCATCAAGCGGTCCCGCGCGCGCACGGCGCCGGGCGCCGGCTGGACCCGGCATTTCTTGAACTGGCTTGCCTTCTTCTGTACATTCGTTAGCGCGAGTTGACGAACGAAAACAGGGAAACGACACCACCCATGAGCTCTCCCGACATGCTGCTGGACATCCTGCGCGCCGAATTGCGCGCCGCCGGGATCACCTACAAAATGCTGGCCGACCGCATCGCCATGAGCGAATCGAGTATCAAGCGCATGTTCGGCCAGAAGGACATGACTCTGTCGCGCCTGGCCCAGATCTGCCAGGCGGCGGGCATCGCGATGGAGGATGTGCTGCGGCGCGCGGCCGATGCGCGTCCGCAGGCGGACACCTTGACCCTCGTGCAGGAAACGGCTCTCGTGGCCAATCCGCGCCTGCTGCTCGTCGCGATCTGTTGTCTGGGTCACTGGAGCCTGGAGCAAGTGGTCGAAACCTATCGTTTGACCGAACCCGAATGCATCGGGCTGCTCGTGGAACTCGACCGGCTCGGCGTGATCGAACTGAAACCGCTGAACCGCTACACGCTGCGCGTGTCGAACGCCTTCCGCTGGCTGCCGGACGGGCCGGTGCAGCGCTTCTTCCGCACGAACGTCGTCGAGGATTATTTCGCCGGCCGCTTCGAC
Source organism: Massilia putida (assembly GCF_001941825.1). Lineage (NCBI taxonomy): Bacteria > Pseudomonadati > Pseudomonadota > Betaproteobacteria > Burkholderiales > Oxalobacteraceae > Massilia > Massilia putida. The sequence continues at coordinate 4,268,356 of NZ_CP019038.1, read as the reverse complement.
GGCGCCGGCGAAACCTTGATGTGCCTGCCCGCGCGCCTGTCGCTGGCAAGCGCGGCCGAACTGGCGGAAAAGATTCACCAGCTGGCCGGCGAATTGGCGCGCATGCACCGCAACGACCGCCGCCTGCCGCCGCAGGAGCGCGACGGTTTTACGTTGCTGGTGGGATTTCGTTCGTGGGAATTTTCCGCGTTCACTGCGCTCAGGCGTTGAACGGCGGTGCCGCTCACTGCGTGTTCGTCTGGCCGGCCGGGTTCTCGCTGCCGCGCGTCTGTGGCGGCATCGGGACTTGGTTCGGCGCCCCATTGATCGGGTTCGGATTCGCCGGCGGCGGATTGTCGTGCGCGCCGACGTCGCCCGGGTTCGTCATCGATGGCTGCTGTTGCGGCTGCACGGCGCCCGGCGACATCGGCGGTTCGGGCACGGCCGCGGCATTGTTCTGCACCGGCTGCACGGCCGGTGCGACCGTGATCTGCTGGGGCTGCGGGAAGTTCGGCTGGGCATTCGGCTGGGCGTTCGGCTGCGGCGCCCCCGGGGCACCAGGCACGCCGGCCGGGCCGCCCATCGGCGCGGCGGCCTTGGCATCCGTCGCCAGGTCGACGCGCTTCATCACGCCGCCGTCGGACAGCATCACGTAACGGGGATGGACTTCCGCCAGGGTGATGCCCGGCGCTAGCTCCTTGCCCACCCTCAGCGCTTTCGGCGGCGAACCTTCGGCGACGATGATCGCCACGCTGCTGCTCCCGTCCGCCACGACGCCCGTCAACTGGTAATTGGTCGCGCTCGCCACGGAAACCTGGCCGCCGAACAAGGTGGCGGCGGCGTCGATGGCCGGGTCGGGCAGCGCAGCCTGCGGTACCGCCGCAAGCGGACGCTGCGGCGGCTGATACAACTGCAGGATCCAATACGCGAGTGACGCCGCCAGCAGGATGACGCCCAGCAGGCTCAGGAGTAAAGGCACGCGCTTGTTCATCAGTTTCCTTGTCACTGCACCAACTGGTTGATTTCAATAATCGGCATCAGCACGGCCAGCACGATCAACAGCACGACGAGGCCCATGGCCAGGATCAGCACCGGTTCCAGCAGGCCGGCGATGGTCATCGTGCGCCGCTCGAGCTCGACCTGCTGCGAATTCGACGCCCGCTCGAGCATGGCCGGCAGCTCGCCCGTGATCTCGCCCGCGCGGATCATGTGCACGAGCATCGGCGGAAACAGCTTTTGCGCCGACAACGCGCGCGCCAGGCTGACGCCTTCGCGCACGCTGGCCGTCGCCTGCTCCACGAGGTCCTTCATCGCCACGTTCGACAACGTGTCGCGGCTCGTCTCGAGCGCGCGCAGGATGGGCACGCCGGATCCGGTCGTGATCGCCAGCGTGCTGGCGAAGCGGGTCGTGTTCAGGCTGCGCTCGAACTTACCGTACACGGGCGCGTTCAGCAGCCACGTATGCCAGCGGTGCTTGAGCGCCGGGTTCTGCAGTGCGCGGCGCCACGCGAACCACAGCGCGATGACGATCAATGCGACATAGATCCCGTAAGCACGCGTAAAGTTCGACACGCCGAGCATGAGGACCGTCAGGAACGGCAGCTTCTGCTTGGTGTTCGCGAACACCGACACGATCTGCGGCACGACATAGGTCAGCAGGAAGATCACGATCGCGAACGCGACGACGGTGACGATCGCCGGATAAGTGAAAGCAAGACGCACGCGCTGCACGAGGGCGTTGCGGCGTTCGATGTAGTCGGCCAGGCGCGACAGCACGCGCGACAGCTGGCCGATCTGTTCGCCGGACGCGACGAGGGCGCGGTAGATCTCGGCGAAGTCGCGCGGATGGCGCGCCAGTGCGCTGGAGAACGAGGCGCCGCCCATCACTTCCGACCGGATTGACGCGATCAGGTCGCGCACGTAGGCGCGCTCGGCCTGTTCCAGCAGGGCCGTGAAGGCCTGCTCGAGCGGCAGGCCGGCTTCCAGCAGGCTGGCGAGCTGGCGCGTGAACAGCGCGAGCTCGACCTGGGACAGGCGCTCGCCGAAGCCGCGTGCCCGCGCCGCACCGCTCTCGTCGACCTGGGCCGCGATGGCCTCGACAGCCAGCGGTGTCAATCCCTGCAGGCGCAGGTCGGCGCGCGCGGCACGGGGGCTGTCGGCGTTCAGGACGCCCTTGCGGGTGACGCCACCGGCGTCGACGGCTTCGTAGCGGAAGGCTGGCATCGATCAGTCCGCCTTGGTCACGCGGACCAGTTCGGCTTCCGTCGTGACGCCTTCGCGCACCCACCGTTCGCCATCCTCGCGCATCGTCTTCATGCCGACTTTCAGCGCGGTGTCGCGGATCTCGGCCTCGGCGGCCTGGTTGTGGATTTGCGAACGGATCTGCTCGTTCGTCTCGAGCAGTTCGTACACGCCCACGCGGCCGTGGAAGCCCGTGTGGCCGCAGCGGTCGCAACCGACCGCCACCCACTGCCCGCCCTCCTGGCGCTTGCAGTACGGACACAGCTTGCGCACGAGGCGCTGCGCCATCACGCCCAGCAGCGACGACGACAGCAGGAACGGTTCGATGCCCATGTCCAGCAGACGGGTCACGGCCGAGGCGGCGTCGTTCGTGTGCAAGGTCGCCAGCACGAGGTGGCCCGTCAGCGACGCCTGCACGGCGATCTGGGCCGTTTCGAGGTCGCGGATCTCGCCGATCATGATGACGTCCGGGTCCTGGCGCAGGATCGCACGCAGGGCTTTACCAAAGGTCATGTCGATGCGGGCGTTGACCTGCGTCTGGCCGATGCCGGGCAGGTCGTATTCGATCGGGTCTTCCACCGTCATGATGTTGGTGGTCGTCGAATTCAGGCGCGACAGCGACGCGTACAGGGTGGTCGTCTTGCCGGAACCGGTCGGGCCCGTGACGAGCACGATGCCGTGCGGCTGGTTGATCAGCTTGTCGAACTGCGGCAGCATCTGCTCGCTCATGCCCAGGTGGCCGAGATCGAGGCGGCCCGCTTCCTTGTCGAGCAGACGCAGCACGGCGCGCTCGCCGTGGCCGGTCGGCAAGGTCGAGACGCGCACGTCGACGGGCTTGCCGCCGATGCGCAGCGTGATGCGGCCGTCCTGCGGCAGGCGCTTTTCCGCGATGTCGAGCTGCGACATGATCTTGATACGCGAGATCAGCGACGCATGGATGGCCTTGCGCGGACGCACGATGTCGCGCAGCGCTCCGTCGATGCGGAAGCGCACGACGGACGTCTGCTCGAACGGCTCGATGTGAATGTCCGACGCGCCTTCGCGCAGCGATTGCGTGAGCAGCGCATTGATCATGCGGATGACCGGAGCATCGTCGGACGATTCCAGCAGGTCCTCGATGGCGGGCACGTCCTGCAAGAGCTTGGTCAGGTCGAGGTCGGCGTCGAACTCGTCCGCGACCTGCGACGCGTCGCCGCCGGCCGACTGGTACGCGGCCGCGATGGCCGATTCCAATTCGGCGCGTTCCATCCGCCGCAGTGTGATGCGTCCGAAACGGCGCGAGACCTCGGCGATCGCCGCCGGCTTGGTCGCGTTCGAGACCAGCACTTCGACGGCTTGCGAAGGGTCGCCATTGGAACGCGCCAGCACGCCATAATCTCGGGCGAACGCGAAGGGCAACAAGTTATTCATCGTCTGTCAGTTCTGTTGGGGAGGTAGCGCCGGCCGATACTCGGGTTGCGCGGGTTGCGCGGGTTGCACCGGACGGAATTCCGGCGCGGCCGGCTGGACCGGCTGGCCCTGGGACTTCGGCTGGACCGTGCCCGGTCCCGTGGCGGCGCCCGGACGCGCGGCGGCCGGTGCCGGCGGCGGCACCGTGGCCATCGCGCCGCCCGTGGGCGGCTGGCCATTGGTCAGGTTAGGCAACACCGGCGCGCCGAGGTTCTTCAGCAGCACGGTGTCATTGGCCGGCTGCGCCATCTCGCCGGCGGCCCGCATGAATTCGTAACGGTCCATCGACAGGCTGTCGTTCTGTTCCTTGCTGCGGACCACGACGGGGCGCAGGAACACCATCAAATTACGCTTGGCGCGATTCCGGGTCCGGTACTTGAACAGGTTGCCCAGTATCGGAATGTCGCCCAGTCCGCGCACCTTCTCGTTGTTCTCGGATTCGTCGTCCGAGATCAGGCCGCCCAGCACGACGATCTGGCCGTTGTCGGCCAACACGTTGCTCTCGATCGCGCGGACGGTGGTCACGATTCCCGACGACGTGCTGACGGAATTGTCGATCCCCGAATTCTCATGGTAGATCGCCATTTTGATGGTACCGCCTTCGGAAATCTGCGGGCGCACTTTCAGCAGCAGGCCCACGTCCTTGCGGTCGACCGTCTGGAACGGATTGCTCGCCCCGCTCGCGCCCGTCGTGAAGGAACCGGTGATGATCGGGATATTCTGGCCGACCTTGATCGTCGCCAGCTCGTTGTCCAGGGTGATCATGTTCGGTGTGGACAAGATGTTGGCGTGTCCCGTACTTTCAAGGGCATGCGCGATCGCGCCCAGGCCCAGCTCGCCGTTGACCTGCTTGAAGAGACCGATCGACAGGCCGGTCGGCGTCGGGATCGAGCTGCCCGTGGTGGTGCTGGACGAGCCGTGGATGCCCGTCGCCGCGGCCAGCGCCAGGTTGACGATGTTGTTGCTGCTGCCGCCGAGGCTGAACGATTGCAGGCCGCCCACGCGGTAGCTGCTGTTGTTGTTGCCGGTCAGGCCCACCCATTGCACGCCGAATTCGGAGGCATCGGTCGACGTGACCTCGACCACCAGCGCCTCGATGTAGACCTGGGCGCGGCGCACGTCGAGCTGGTCGATGACGGCGCGCAGGTTGCGGTACACGGCATCCGGCGCCGTGATGATGAGGCTGTTGGTCGACGCATCGGCCTGGATGAAGCCCGAACCCTGGCCGCCGCCGGCACCGCCGGACGTGGCTTGGCCCTGCTGGGCGAAGCTGCCGCCCGTGCCCCCCATGCCGACGCTGCTCTGCTGGCCTTGCTGGCCGCCGAGCGAACCGGCGCCGGTACCCGCGCCGCCGGTGCCGGTGGACTGGATCGAGCCGCCCGACGTGCCCTGCTGCTGCACCGGCACGGCCGACGCATCCTGCGACACGACGGCGCGCAGCGTCTGCGCGACCTTGCTGGCGTCGGCGTTCTTGAGATACACCACGTGGATGTTGCCGAGTTCCGTCGTCGGCTGGTCGAGCTTGGCGATCAGGTTCTTCGCCATGTTCGCGCGGGCCGGGGACGGCGCGCGCACGATGACGGTATTGGTGCGCGGATCGGCCAGCACGGTGACGCGGCCGGCATCGCCGCCGGCGGCCGGTTCCATCAGACGCGTGACGAGCGTGGCGACGTCGCTGGCGATGCCGTTGCGGATCGGGATCACGTCGAGGTCGCCGACGGCCGGGCCGTCGAGCGCGGCGATGATCTTCGACAGGCGGCGCAGATTATCGGCGTAATCCGTGATCACGAGACTGTTGTTGCCCGGATCGGCCATGATCGAGTTGTTCGGCGAGATCAGCGGACGCAGCACGGCCGTCAGGTTGGCGGCGGATTCATGCTGCAGGCGATAGACCTGCGTGGCGATCTGGTCGCCCCTGGCCTTCGCGCCGCCGACGCCGACCTGCGTGGGCGACGATTGCAGCTTCGCTTCCGCTTCCGGCACCACCTTGGCATAGCCCTCGCCCATGACGACCGCATAGCCCTGCAGGCGCAGCGCCGAGGTCAGCAGGGCAAAGGCCTGGGCCTTGGTCAACGTTTTTTCCGACACGAGGGTCAGCGTGCCTTTGACGCGCGGGTCGATGATGAAGGTCGTGCCCGTGTAATGGCCGACCGCCTTGATCACCGACTCCATGTCGGCGTTGACGAAGTTGAGCGCGGCGCCGCCGCCGTCCTGGGCGAAGGCGGGCACGATCGGCACGCTTGTTCCGACGAGGCAGCACACCATGGCGGCGGCCACGATGCGGCGCAGGGCTGGAGGTTGCTTGGTGCTACGGAGGTTTGTTTTCATCATCTGAACTCTAACGCGATTATGTTCTTGCCGTTCACCATACGCCGTTGCCCCAGCAGGTTGAGCAGGTTGCCCAGCGTGTCTTCGTACTTGTCGGCCGCTGCCGCCTGCCCCGAGAAGTGCAGGCGGCCATTTTCCAATGCTCCATTACCAGACAGCAAGAGCGCACCGCTCACCGTGCGCAGCACCACATCGGCCCGCTGGCCGTGCCAGTCCATGGCCATCTCGTAGCTGCCGAGCGGCTTGATCGGACTCATGCGCGATCCCATGTCGGTCAGCGTGAGCACCGTGCGGCCGCTCACGGCCACGGTATTGCCCTGGCGCGCGATGTCCAGCAGATTCCAGGACAGCTTGATCGTGCCCGTGAGCGCAAGAGTGTTCAGGGGCGCGCCCAACCCGACCAGGCCCTCGGCCGGCAACAGCAGCTGGCCGGCACTGATCTGCCATTGCGACCAGCTGCCGCTGACGTGCACCGGCTGCGCCAGCGCCTGGTCGTTGGCCAGGTCCATGCTGACATCGCCGAACAGCACCAGCGGCGACAGGCGCCAGGTAAAGCGTCCGGGCAGCAACGGCGTGACGGCGCCGCTGCTGCCCGGCGCGCCGCCCACAAAGGCTGAGCCGCGCCAAAGCGTACCCTGCGCATCCCCCAGAGTCAAACGTCCCCCGGTCTGGCGTTCGACCATCGGGCCCAGCCAGGCGGCCGGCAGGAACGCCAGCACGGTGACGATCACTGCCAGCGTCGGCAGTGCGATCCAGGCGAACGTCCGCTTCATCGGCCGCTGCCGGTGTTCTGGCGCAAGGTCAGGCTGGCGTCGACCTGGCCGGCGGCGGGCAATGAAGTCACGGTGGCGTCCTGCACGAGCAAGCGGTTGGCACGGCGCTGCTCGTCCAGCCACATGGCCAGGTTGGCGAACGCCACGTTATTCAATTGCAGCTTGATGTACTCGCCGTTCATCGACAGCGATTGCGGATTCAGGCCGCGCCCGGACAGGCTGCTGGTCACGGCTTCGCGCGTGAGCGGCACGACGTGCGTTTCGGGCGCCTGCGCCAGCGCGGTCGCTTCCTGGGCCATGGACTGCAGCTCGGCGGCTTGCTGGCGCAGTTGCGGCAGCGAGCGGCGCAATTGGGCGCGCCCTTCGATGGCCGGATCGACCAGCAGCAGATACAACAGCGCGGCCAGCACGACGCCGCCGCCGACCGCCAGGAAACGGCGCTCCTGCTCGGTGCGCGCGAGCCAGAGCGCCGTCGCGCGCTCGCGGTACTGGGCGATGGTGGTGGCGATGCTCATGGTTTGGCTCCCGTGCTGCGGATGACCCAGTTGCCCGGCGCCGCTTCTTCCAGCGTGAGCCGACGCGTGGCCAGGGCCGTGCGCAACTGCCCGGTCAAACCGGGGTCGACCGTTTCCGGTTTGACTTTGACGGTCAACGCGCGTTCGCGGTACTCAATTGATGTAATTCCAATCGGACGTCCGAGCGAGCGCGTCGCTTCGCCCAGTGCCGATGCGAGGTAGGTGAATTCGTCGGGCGCCACCTCGCCCGTGTTGGCGCGCGCGCGGGCGACGTTCTGGCGCATCTGCAGCACCGGATCGAGGATCGCCGTCTCGCGCGGATACACGTTGCGGAAGGTCTGCGTCATCGACTGGCGGATCGTGTTGGCTTCGCGGCGCAGGCGCAGCCAGTCGACGTTCAGGCCGATCAGGTTGACGGCGATGACCAGTGCGGCGAGCGCGATCGGCCAGCGCCAGCGGCGCCAGTCGCGCGCCGGGCTGCCTGCCGCGCCCAGGCCGCTCACGAGGTCCAGCGCGGTGGTCTTGGAACCGGCGATCCAGTGCGTCCAGTCGTCGGCTTCGAGCGTGATGCCGGGGCCGGCTTCCTGCGCCAGCGCCTGGTACTCGCCCAGTTGAGCGGGCGGCACGTACAGCACGAGCGGGGCGTCACCGCTGAAGGCGCGCGCGGTCTGCAGCACGACGGACGGGGTCGCATCGAGCGCGAGGCCGAAGCCCTGGAACAGGCTCTGGCGCAACGTCAGTTCGACACCGGAAATTGCAGCCGAGACGCTGCCCGGCTGCAAAGGCAAGCACAGTTGCGCGGGCTCGGCCATGATGGTGCGCGCGCCCTGGGCCAGCAGGCTTTTCACGATGACTTCCAGCCAGTCGCGCTCGACGACGGCGATGGGCCGCGTGCCGTCGGGCTGTTCGGGCGCCGCGACGAGCACGGCATCGAGCGGATCGCCCAGGATATGTTCTTCGACCAAGGCCGGCAGCGCCGCTTTCAGGCGCGCGCCGGACAGCGGCGGCGCCTGCACCTGCAACAGGGTGACGTCGGTCGCGGCCAGCAGCAGCACGATGCGGCGGCTCGTGCCGACCAGGTCGCCCAGGTTGCGCAGTGGTCCTTCGCCATGCTGGTCGATCGCGCCGTCATCGGTGACGAGGGCGAAGCGGCACAACGCATGTTCACCTTCGGCACGCGCAGGATGCCGGATATAAAGTGTACTCAAACTGTCTCGCTTTCTCGATCTCTTGTTGGTCGTTTTAACATGCCCTGCGCTATCCCTCGAGACCTCACTTAAAACTTTTTTAATATTGGCGTATCCACACCACTTTGGGCCCGCCGCCAGCGACCAGAGCCGGCGACCGGTGGATCAGCGCCTGCGCATCCAGCGCGGCGCGGTCCAGGCGAATCCGCGTGTCGACCAGGAACCAGTCGCTTTTCACGCTCGCCGCCCCCGGCGTCGCATCCCGGCCCTCGCCGATGTCCGCGTCAAAATACGTCTTCTCGCGCCAAGGTGCCTGCTTGCGCCGCACGATCAACGTATTCGCTTCCGATACCGACATGTTCGCCATCAGGGCCGCCAGCACTTCCGCCGGCGCCGTGTTGACGTTCACCGGCGTCTTTCCCGGCAGCACGGTCACGAACGGCCGCAGGCGCTCGACGACGGCCGGCGTCACGCCCTGCACCGTCAATAAATCCTCCACTTGCAAGATCTTCACCGGCGCCCCGATCACGGGCGCGGGCTGGCGCGTCGGATCGGCCATGTCCTCCGCCGTGGCCGGCAATCCGGCCGCGACGAAGTTGGCCACACGCAGCGCCAGCCCCTGGTCCAGCTGCAGGTTGTTCAGCAGGCGTTTGAAAATCTCCAGCTGTTGCGGATCCGGCAGCCCTTTGCCCATCCCCAGGTTGCGCAAATTGTAACGCGAGCATGCGTCCACAATGTTACCGGACAGGCTGGCATCGAAACTTTCTCCTTCGACCCGCTGGCGCTCGACGTACTGGTCGAGGCGCGTCTCGGCCAGCGGCGTCGCCCATACCTGGTCGAGCGACGTGTAGTCGCGATGGTCGATACCGTCCTGGAACAGGACCAATGTCGCCCAGTCGAGCGCGCCGCGCAGGATCCACTTGGTCTGCAGGTGCAGGCGCTGGTTTTCCATCGAGCGCACTTGCACCTGCTGCTGCCAGAACAGGCTTGCGACGATGGAAATCGCCAGCGTGGTCAGCAGCAGCGCCGTGATCACGGCCACGCCGCGTTCGCGCCAGGGTGTATGTCGCAATCTCATGGCTCCCCCAGCAGGAAGGACTTGACCATCGGCGCCTGCAGGCCCTGGGCCTGCAACGCCACCTGCATGCCGGTCGGTTCGTTCGCCGCTTGCGGCGGCGCCGCCTGATCGGACTGCTGCGGCGGCGCGGCCGCGGAGGGGGCCTGCGCCGTGCCGGCCGCATTCGCGCCGGGATCGACACCGCCCTGGCGCCATGCATTATTGAGCCAGGTCGCGACCTGCATCCCCGTCACGCCGGCCTGCAGGGCCACGGCCGGGTTGCTGTCGGCATCGCTGGTGACGGCCTGCCACAAGGCGTCGAGCTGGACCAGGTCGCGCGTCGGCGGCGATTCGCGTCGGATCAGCGTGCCGTTGACGATGCGGTAGGCCACCACCTGCAGCCGCGACGGCTGGTTTTCCGTAAACACTTCGCGCACGAGCGTAAAACGGTCGGCGCCGATGAGGAGATAGGGCCGCTGGTCGACGACGTCGCGCTGGACGATGTGCTCGCAGTCGCTCTGCATCTGGGCAAACGCCAGCTGCATGCCGCGCGTCGTTTCCATCTGCTGCGTGAGGGCCACGCGCGCACGCACGATGCTATCCAGCCCGCGCCAGCCGAGCACGGCCACGATGGCCAGGATGCTGATCGCCACGAGCAGCTCCACCAACGTGAAGCCGCGGGGCCGCGAGTAAGTCGTCATCGCCACGGTTTCAATACGAGTTGTACCAGCTTGACGATACGCCGGTTGGGGTTTTCGATGTCGAACACGGACACTTCGACCCGGCGCAGGCGCGGATTCGGGCTGGCGATGACTTCTTCCTGGCACACGAGGTGCAGGTCGCCCTGCGGGCAGTCGAAGCTGTGCTTGCCGATGTCCGGGAATTCCTTGCCGAGGCGGATCTGCACGAGGCGGTTCTCGGCCGACCACGTCGCCATCATCGACGCGCGCAGGCCGGTGCTGTTGGCCGTCAGGCTGCCGACGGCACGCAGGCCCGCGCCCAGCGCCGTGCCGACGATGACGAGCGCCACGAGCACTTCCAGCAGCGTGAAGCCGCGTTGGCGGTGCGGGAATCGGATGCGGTTCATCATCGCCTCCTCACTCCACCGTGAAGTGCCCGACCCCGTCGGCGCGGATGGCGACGCGGTCGTTGCCGCTGGCCAGGGTGAGCACGAACGGCTTGTCGACGGGTTCGCTGCCGAACGTGATGCGCAGCGGATTGACGGTGCCCGCGCTGATCGGGTCCAGCAGCAGGGTCAGCGGGGCATTCTTGAAATCGCGCTCGCGCAGCAGGTCGTCGTTCGTGATCGGCTGCCAGCGCGTTTCGGTGCGCACGAGGAAGTGATAGCGCTCGGGCGTGGCCTCGAACGCGACGAGGCGGTTGCGCACGATGGCCTCGTCGCGCGCCAGTTGCAGCAGCAGGGCGAGGCGTTGCGCTTCCTTCTGCAGGTCCTGGTGGGGACTCGGGATGGCGTTGAGGCTCGCCAGTCCCAGCGTGACGCCGATGATGACCATCACGACCATGATCTCCACCAGGGTGAAGCCGCGGTGGCCCGGCGAGCCGGGCAGGCGCGGGACGCCGCGCGCGCGCTTGGTCATCGGCGTATCGGGGTTATTTGTTGTCCCACGAGCCGATGTCGGCGTCCTCGCCGGTGCCGCCCGGCTGGCCGTCCGCGCCCAGCGAGAACACGTCGACCTCGCCGTGCAGGCCAGGCGACAGGTACTGGTACGGATTGCCCCACGGGTCTTTCGGCAGCTTCTCGAGGTAACCGCCTTCCTTCCAGCCGTTGGCGGGGGGGCCGCTGGTCGGCTTCTGGACGAGGGCTTGCAGGCCTTGTTCGGTGGTCGGATAGCGCTGGTTGTCGAGCTTGTACAGCTTGAGCGCGGACATCAGGGTGGCAATGTCGACGCGGGCCGCGGTCACGCGCGACTCGCCCGTTCGGCCCAGCAGCTTGGGCACGACGAGCGCGCCCAGGATGCCGATGATGACCACGACGACCATGATTTCGACGAGGGTGAAACCGCCCTGGCGGCGCTGCCGCGCGAAACGATGCTTGAAGTTCTGCATAGATGTGATGAATGTGTCGAAAAAACAGTATAAGGCCGAACGCGACCTCGTGACGTTAAAAGTCGTTTGGAAAATATTCCAACTCGTTCGGAAAATTGTCTAATTGTAAGATAGACGGCGCAGAAAGACACTTTCGGCGTGAGCGGCCGGATACCGCAGCTTCATTCTACGCCGGTCGCCCCGCGCAGACCGGGCAGCACGGGTTGCGCGCCACGCCGATTTCCGTCCATTCCATGTTGCGCCCGTCCAGCATCTGCAGCCGGCCGGCCAGCGAACGGCCGCTCCTGGCCAGCAGCTTGAGCGCCTCGGCCGCCTGCATGGCACCGATGATGCCGACCAGCGGTGCGAACACGCCCATGGTGCTGCACGCCACTTCCTCGAACTTGCCATCCTCCGGGAACAGGCAGGCATAGCAGGGCGATGCCGGGTCGCGCACGTCGTAGACCGAGATCTGCCCGTCGAAACGGATCGCGGCGCCGGCAACGAGCGGAACGCCGGCGGCAACGCAGGCACGGTTGATGGCGTGGCGGGTGGCGAAGTTGTCGCTGCAATCAAGTACGACATCGGCAGCGCCAACAAGTTCCGCCAGACGCGCGGAATCGGCGCGTTCGCGCAAGGCGACGACCTCGACGTCGGGATTGATCTGATGCAGGGCTTCACGGCCGGACTCGACCTTTGGCTGGCCCACGCGCGCCGTCGTGTGCATCACCTGGCGCTGCAGATTCGTCAGGTCGACGGTATCGTCGTCGACGAGGGTCAGGCGCCCGACGCCCCCCGCCGCCAGATACAGCGCGGCCGGCGAGCCGAGGCCGCCGGCGCCGATCACGAGCACGCGCGCGCGCAGCAGGCGTTCCTGGCCTTCGATGCCGATCTCGTCGAGCAGGATATGGCGCGAATAACGCAGCAGTTGCTGGTCGTTCATCGCTTCGGCGCAGGCGGCTTGGCGCCGTCCTTGATCTCGGCCGGCTTCTGCTCCTGGCCCGGCAGCTTGGCCGGCGCCGGCTTATCGGCGTCCGGATCGGCCTTGGCCAGTTCCACCTTCAGGCCCTTGAAGTGATTGAGGGCTTGCGCCAGCTGGAAATCGTCCTTGCCGCCGAATTCGACCGGCTTGGCGTTCTTCAGCGCGGCGACGGTGAACTGTTCTTCCTCGAGCTCGTCGCGGCGCGACTTCGCATTGGCGCTCTTGCTGTCGGCCGCTTCGTTCTTCAGATGGTGATCCAGGTCGGCTTCGCGCACGCGCACGGCGTTCAGGCCGTCGCCTTCGGGCGTCTCGTCGACCTTGAGATCGGGCACGATGCCCAGCGCCTGGATCGAGCGGCCTTTCGGCGTGAAGTAACGTGCCGTCGTCAGCTTGACGGCCGTGTCCGGCGTCAGCTGGCGCAAGGTCTGCACGGATCCCTTGCCGAACGTCTGGCTGCCCATCACGATGGCGCGCTTGTAATCCTGCAAGGCGCCCGCGACGATTTCCGACGCCGATGCCGAGCCCGTGTTGACCAGCACCACCATCGGCACGGTTTTCAGTGCGGCCGGCAGTTTCGCCAGCGGATCGGCGCCCGGCTTGACGGCATAGAATTCGCGCCGCCCGTAGAACGTCGTATTCGATTCGGCCAGCTGGCCCTTCGTCGACACGATCACGTCGTTCGCCGGCAGGAACGCGGCCGACACGCCGATCGCGCTCGGCAACAGGCCGCCCGGATCGTTGCGCAAATCGAGCACGAGCCCCTTGATGTTCGGGTTACGGGCGTATAAATCCTTGAGCTTGTCGGCAACCTCGTCGACGGTCTCTTCCTGGAACTGGTTGATGCGCAGCCAGGCGTAGCCGGGCTCGATCATCTTTGCCTTGACGCTGGCCACGTGGATTTCCTCGCGCTCGACGGGCACGACCCACGGCGCGTCGGCGCCGCGGCGGGCGATGGTCAGCATCACCTTGCTGTGCGGCTCGCCGCGCATGCGTTTGATGGCGTCGTCCAGCGACAGGCCCTTCACGGGCACGTTGTCGATGCGGGTGATCAGATCGCCAGCCTTGATGCCGGCGCGGTAGGCGGGCGAATCGTCGATGGGCGATACGATCTTGACGTAGCCGTCCTCCATCGCGATCTCGATGCCGAGGCCGACGAAGCGGCCCTGCACCTCTTCGCGCATCTCGGCGAAGTCCTTCTGGTCCAGGTAGACCGAGTGCGGATCGAGCGAATTCACCATGCCGGCGATGGCGTCCGACAACAGCTTCTTGTCGTCGACCTTCTCGACGTAATCGCTCTTGATGAGGGCGTACACATCGGCGAGCTGGCGCAGTTCGTCCAGCGGCAACGGGGCGTCGCCGCCTTTTTGCGCCAGTGCCGAGTACTGGACCGAGGCGGCCACCCCGGCCACCATGCCGAGGCCGATCAGACCGAGGTTCTTGAGTTTCTTGCCCATGCTTGTTCCTGGATTGTGCTTCCGGAAATTAGAACCTGATCCAGCCCGCCGGATCGAAAGCCTTCCCGAGATGCCTGAGCTCAAAGTATAGCCCTGATTCCTCGTTACCGCCGGTGTTGCCCGCACTGGCGATGACGTCACCCGGCTTGACGGCGTCGCCGGCCTGCTTCATCAGCGTCTGGTTGTTGCCGTAGATCGACAGGTACTCGCCGCCGTGGTTGACGATGATCAAATTACCGTAGCCGCGCATCCAGTTGGCGAACACGACACGGCCGGCCGCGATGGCGCGCACATCGGTGCCTTCCGGCGCCTTGATGAACATGCCGCGCCACGTCGGGCCGTCGCCGCGCTTGGCGCCGAAACGGGCAACGATCTTGCCGGCGATCGGGGCCGGCAGGCGGCCGCGCAGGCTTTCGAAGGCGCCGCTCGGCAGGTCGGCGGCCAGTGCCGTGTCGGCACGGCGCTGCGGTGCTTCCGGTTTCGGTGCCGGCTCCTCGGCCACCCGCGTCTCTTCCGGCTCGGGCTTCGGCGGCGGCAACGGTTTAACGGGCTTGCCGGTCTTGGCCGCTTCCCTGGCCGCTTCGCGCGCCAGGCGTTCGCGCTCTTCGCGCTGCGCCTTGGCCCGCGCCAGCGCGCGTTCTTTCGCTTCGGCGGCCGCTTTCGCGCGCGCGGCGGCCAGTTCCTGTTGTCGCTTGCGCTCGGCGGCGGCCGCGATTTCCTGTTCGCGGATCAGGCGCGTCAGGCGGTCGACGAGGCCGCTCATGCGCTGCTCGTCCTGTTCCAGGCGGCTCGCCTGCTTGCGCTGGTCCGTCAGCTTGCTCGACAGATTCGCCAGCAGGGTGGCGCGCTTGCTCTTTTCTTTTTCGAGCAGCGCCTTCTGCGACTTCTGCTCTTGTGCGATTTCTTCCAGCTCGTCCTTGGCGTTCTGCGTCTCGGCGTGATTCGCCTCGACGGCCGCCAGGTTCGCGCGCAGGGAATTCAATAGTTTGGCTTGCGCCTGCGACACATAGGCCATCATCTGCAGGTCGCGGTTGATCCGGTTCGGGTTATCGCCCGACAGCAGCAGCTTGATGCGGTCCTCGTTGCCGGCAACATAGTGTTCGCGCAACAGCTTGGCCAGTTGGCGCTTCTGGACCGCGATGGTCTCGCCAAGGCGCGCCTCTTCGGTCGCGAGATCCTTCAGCTTGGCATTGGTGGCAGCCTGCTCGTCGGCCAGTTCGCGCAGCGAGCGGTTGGCGTCGGAGATCGCTTCTTCCGACTCGGCCAGCTCGTCGGCCGCGTCTTCCTTTTCGCTCTCGGTGCGGCTGATGTCTTTCTTGAGCGCACTGAGTTTTTGCTGGATACCGGCGCGCGCCGCCTCGGCGGCGGCTTTTTGCTTGCTGCGCTCGGTCTGGCGCGGCGCCGCCTGCGCGCCGCCGAAGGCGAACGCACAGGCCACCAGGCCGCACAACAGCTTGCCGCGGACGGACAGGCCCGCGGACGTCGACTTCACGAAGGAAAGCAAGACTTACTTCGCCTTCCCTTGGTTGGCCACGGCGGCCATGGCGGCCGCGATCGCTTCCTGGTCGCCCAGGTAGTAATGACGGATCGGCTTCAGGTCCGCGTCCAGTTCATACACGAGCGGGGTGCCGTTCGGGATGTTCAGGCCGACGATGTCGGTGTCGCTGATGTTGTCCAGCATCTTGATCACGGCGCGCAGGCTGTTGCCGTGGGCCGAGATCAGGATCTGCTTGCCGGCACGGATGGCCGGGGCGATTTCTTCGTCCCAGGCCGGCATCACGCGGGCGACGGTGTCCTTCAGGCATTCGGTCAGCGGGATCTGCGCCTTGTCGAGGCCGGCGTAGCGCGGATCGTTGAACGACGTGCGCGGATCGTTCGCTTCCAGCGCGGGCGGCGGCGTGTCGTAGCTGCGGCGCCATACGAGCACCTGCTCGTCGCCGAACTTGGCGGCGGTCTCGCCCTTGTCCAGGCCTTGCAGGGCGCCGTAATGGCGCTCGTTCAGGCGCCAGTCGTTCTTGACCGGCAGCCACATCATGTCCATCTCGTCCATGGCCAGCCACAGCGTGCGGATCGCACGTTTCAGGACCGACGTGTAGGCTAGGTCGAAGGTGAAGCCGGCTTCCTTCAGCAGGCGGCCGGCCGTCTTGGCTTCGTTGACGCCTTTTTCGGTCAGGTCGACATCGGTCCAGCCGGTGAAACGGTTCTCGAGGTTCCAGGTGGACTCGCCGTGGCGCATGAATACGATTTTGTACATAGGTGCTTTATAGAAAAAAGTGAGCAGGAAATACCGATCCGACTTCTATTTTATAATGCGATGATTCAGTTCAACCAACGGAACCTTCGTGAAATTCATCATCGACCATTTCATCACTGTTGCGATCGCCGTCCTGTCGGGGGGCGCGCTGCTATGGTTATCGCTGGCGCCGCGTGGCCGTGTGGCATCGCCGCTGCAGGCCACCCAGATGATCAACCGCGGTAAATCCACCGCCGTGATCGATGTGCGCGGCGCCGACGCATTTGCCAACGGGCACCTGCGCGACGCGAAACACATTCCGCTGGCAGACTTGGGCAATCGTACCAGCGAGCTGGACAAGTCGAGGGTCAAGACCATCATTGTCGTCGATCAAGACGGCAAACACGCCGATAAAGCGGCGCGCCTGTTGAAAGCGGCAGGGTTCGAAGATATCTATGGCCTGGAAGGCGGTATCGCGGCCTGGATGGCTGCCGGCCTGCCCCTGATCAAATAATTTGAAAGGATTCTGCCATGACAGCCCATGTTGTCCTCTATCACACTGCCAGCTGCCCCTACTGCGTACGCGCCGAGCGCCTGCTGGAAGCCAAGGGCGTGACCGACATCGAACGCATCCGCGTCGACCTTGACCCGGAACAGCGCGCCATCATGATGCAGCGTACCGGCCGCCGTACCGTGCCGCAAATCTACGTGGGCGACACCCACGTGGGCGGCTTCGACGATCTGTACGCCCTCGACCAGGCCGGCCGCCTGGACCCGCTGCTCAACGGCAGCGCAGCCTGAATCAGCAGGTCAAGCAGGGCTCCGTCAACTACTGAAACCGAATTGGTTTTGATACAATTGCCGGCGCCTTGACAAGTCAAGCACCTCGAATGGCAGGCTTTGCCATTCTTCTTAAAAATTACACGAAAGCGTTCCATGGCTGACGAAAACCTGCAACCCGTATTCCAAATCCAGCGTATCTACCTGAAGGATCTGTCGCTGGAACAACCGAATTCCCCGGCGATCTTCCTGGAGCAGGAAGCCCCGACGATCGAGGTCTCGCTGGACGTCGGCGCCGAAGGCATCGCCGACGGCATCTACGAATCGACCGTCACCATCACCGTCACCGCCAAGGTCAAGGACAAGGTCGCTTTCCTGGCCGAAGGCAAGCAGGCAGGTATCTTCGAAGCCCGCAACATCCCCGCCGAGCAGATGGATCCTCTGCTGGGCATCGGTTGCCCGAACATCATCTATCCTTACCTGCGTGCAAACATCGCCGACGTGATCACCCGTGCCGGTTTCCCGCCGGTCCACCTGGCCGAGATCAACTTCGAAGTGTTCTACCAGCAGCGCCGCCAGGCGCTGGCCGAGCAGGCTGCCGCAGCAGGCACGCCGGCTGGTAACCAGTAATATCCCGGGCGTCCCGCGCCGCCCGTCCAGGGCGGGGCCGGACGCCTCGTTTCATTGACGCGCTTTTGCCGACACGCTTCATTGCCGGTCGATCCAGCCCGGTCCTGCGTGTACCGTAATCAAAGGCCCACATGCGCCCCATCCGTTTCCGCCATCGACTCATCGCAGGCACCTTGCTGCTGCTGGCATCGTGCGCGGCCGCCGCGTTCGATTTCAAGACGGTCGGCGCGCATGCCGTGATCCTGTACGAAGCCCCGTCCAGCCGGAGCGGCAAGCTGTTCATCGCCCCCAGCGGCATGCCGGTCGAGGTGGTCCTCAGCTATGGCGACTGGGTCAAGGTGCGCGACGCTTCCGGCGACATGGCCTGGACCGAAGCGAAGAACCTGTCGGCCCGGCGCAACGTCATCGTGCGTGCCGCATCCGCCAAGGTGCGCTCGGCGCCCGACGACAATGCGCCCGTCGTGATGACGGCCGAAAAGAACGTCCTCCTCGAACTCGTCGATCCGGAAGCCGGCAACTGGGTGCGCGTGCGCCACCGCGACGGCATCGGCGGCTACGTCAAAGCGTCCGACATCTGGGGCATCTAGCCCGTTCTTCCATGCACGAACCGAAACCACCCCAAAAGATCACCGTCCTCGGTGCCGGCGCCTGGGGCACGGCGGTGGCGATCGCGCTCGCCGCGCGCCACGACGTCCTGCTGTGGGGACGCAATCCCGCGCAGATGGCGCAAGCCGCCGGCGCGCGCGAAAACACCCATTACCTGCCCGGCTTCCGGTTGCCGGACGGCCTGAACGTCACGGCCGACTTCGACGCGGCCGTCGCCCATGTCGTCGACATGCGCGTAGGCGACGCTGCGGCGCAACCCGGTGCCGAACCGCTGCTGATCGCCGCCTGCCCCGTGGCCGGCCTGCGTCCGCTCCTGCAGCAACTGAAGGGCCGCGCCATTCCGAACATCGTCTGGCTGTGCAAGGGTTTCGAATACGAGACCGGCCTGCTGCCGCACCAGGTCGTGCGCGAGGTGCTGGGCGATGCCGTGCCGGGCGCTGCACTGTCCGGTCCGTCGTTCGCCCAGGAAGTGGCGCGCGGCCTGCCGTGCGCGCTGACGGTGGCGTCGACCGACAAGGCACTGCGCGAGCGTGTCGTCGCGCTCGTGCATGGCGGCAATATCCGCGTGTATTCCTGCGATGACATGGTCGGCGTGGAAGTGGGTGGCGCCGTCAAGAACATCCTCGCCATCGCCACCGGCACGGCCGACGGCCTGGGGCTGGGATTGAACGCGCGCGCCGCGCTGATCACGCGCGGTCTCGCGGAAATCACCCGCCTCGGCCTGGCGCTGGGCGGCCATGCGGGCACCTTCATGGGGCTGACGGGGATGGGCGACCTGATCCTGACATGCACGGGCGACCTGTCGCGCAACCGCCGCGTGGGCCTGGCACTGGCCCAGGGCAAGCCGCTCGACACCATCGTCCGCGAACTCGGCCATGTGGCCGAAGGCGTGCCCTGCGCCAAGGCCGTGCGCGAGCTCGCGGCCAGGCTGGGCGTCGACATGCCGATCACCAATGCGGTGGCCGGCGTGTTGTTCGATGGCGATTCCGCCAGCGATATGGTGGGCAGGCTGTTGGCGCGGGACCCGCGCGACGAACTGGCCTGATCCCGGGGCTACGCCGCCGGCGCGTTCCGCGTCGGCCCGCCCGCGTTATCGCCCGGATGCAGCAAGATGGTCAGCAGCGCGACCGCATCCTGGTTGGCCTGGATCGCATGCGGTTCGCCGCCGGCCAGATACACCATCTCGTTCGGTCGCAGGATGGTCGTGCGGCCGTGGGCCTGGAACGCAATCTCGCCCTCCAGGCACAGCAACGTCATCTCGCCTTCGACCCAGTGCTCCGGCATCGGTTTTTCCTTGGGTATCACGAGCCGGATCAATTCCATGTGATCGGTCTTGATCAATGCGATCGACGTGAAGTTCGCGATGTCGTCTTCGCCCCGCTGGAGTGCGATCCGCTCACCCGATACTGCGTGGTGTAACGCCATGTGTGACTCCCTTTACTCTTCGAATGTCTGCGGCACCCCGCGCAGCCAGGTGACGAGCGCGGTGGCGTCCTTGAATCCCTGCGCGAGCTGTGGCACGAGCTTGTCCGGGGCGTTGATGTCCAGCTTCTCTTCGTTCCAGACAAAATAGCTCTTGAGCTTCAGGTATTCGACCAGCGGATGGTTCGGATCGAATCCTTTCGGCGGGCGTTGCAATTTGTCTTCCGGCTGCAGGTCGCCATACGCCTCGCGCA
Organism: Massilia putida; assembly: GCF_001941825.1. Lineage (NCBI taxonomy): Bacteria > Pseudomonadati > Pseudomonadota > Betaproteobacteria > Burkholderiales > Oxalobacteraceae > Massilia > Massilia putida. The sequence goes on along the minus strand of NZ_CP019038.1, from coordinate 4,248,420 downwards.
GATGTTTATTCTTCAACATTTTGGCGAAACCTGTCGCATCGTTGACGACGTGCTCGCGGATCGCCTTCAGACGCGCTGCCGGCGGCAGGTATTCGCCGGCGCCGTACAGCAGCGTGCCGTCGGATTCGATGTGGAAGTAATAGGTCGGCCCGCCGCCTTCGCTGGGACGGCGCTTGTTGCCGGGTGCGATCCCGGCCGAGAAATGCGTCTTATACGGCGTCTTGTCGTGCGAAAAGCGGGTATCGCGCTGGAAGCGGAACATCGCCTTCTTGGGGTCGCAGGCGACGACCTGCTTGTCGAACCTGCCGACCTCCTTGATGAGTTCCGTCAGCACTTCCATGAATTCGGCCCGCAGGATGTCGTAGCGGGGCTTGTTCATGATGAACCAGGGCCGGGTGTTGTTCTCTTTGAGTTCGGAAAGAAATTGCGTGAGGTCGCGCAGGTGCATGGAAAGTCCGGATAATCAAGGGGTTTGACGCGGGCGGCGGCCGACGGTGACGTCGATGGTCGTCTCGCGGTTCTTGCGCATCACCGTCATCTGGGCCTTGCCGCCGGGCGGCAGGTCCGCGATGAGGTTCATCATGTCGTTGGTGTTGCTCACTTTTTTGCCTTGCACGGCCAACAGGATGTCGCCCGGCCGCATGCCGGCGCGGTCGGCCGGGCCGCCGCGCACGACGCCCGCGATGATGGCGCCGCGGTCGCGCGCGAGGCCGAAGCTGTCGGCGATTTCGGGCGTGATGTCCTGCGATTCGACGCCGATCCAGCCGCGCACGACCTGGCCATGCTTGATGATGGAATCGAGCACGGACTTCGCCGTCGACACGGGAATCGCAAAGCCGATCCCGACCGAGCCGCCCGTCTGCGAATAAATGGCCGAGTTGATGCCCAGCAGGTTGCCGCGCGCATCGACGAGCGCTCCGCCCGAGTTGCCGAAGTTGATGGCGGCGTCCGTCTGAATAAAATTCTCGAAATGGTTGATGTGCAGGTTGTTGCGGCCCAGCGCGGAAATGATGCCGAGCGTGACGGTCTGGCCCACGCCGAACGGATTGCCGATCGCCAGCACGACGTCGCCCACGCGCGCCTGATTGATGTCGCCCAGCACGATCACGGGCAATTTATCGGCCTTGATGCGGATGACGGCCAAGTCCGTTTCCGGATCGGTGCCGACGACGCTGGCGGCCGACTTGCGGCCGTCGGCCAGGCCGACCTCGATCTCGTCGGCGCCTTCGACGACATGGTAATTGGTCAGGATATAGCCGTCGCCGCTGACGATCACGCCGGAACCCAGGCTGGCCATCTGTTCCTGCGGCGGCATCTTGTCGCCGAAAAACCGCCGGAAGAACGGGTCTTTCAGCAGCGGATGGGCCTCGCGCAGCGCCTTGCTGGTGAGGATGTTGACGACGGCCGGCATGGCGCGGCTGGCCGCGTCGCGGTAGCTGGCCGGCGCCGGTTCTCCGGCGGGTGCCTGCAGCACCGGCACTGCCGGCCCCGGCCCGCCGATGCCCACCTGCGTGGGCGCACGCCCGGTCCACTCTGGCCGCAGCGCCGCGATCACGACGTAGATGCCGAGGGCGATCGTGACGGTCTGGGCGAACAGCAGCCAGTAGCGGCGCATCGGACGGCTCCCGCGGCTATCGCTTCAGCGTCAGCGCATCGCGGATTTCACGCAGCAGAACGACCTCTTCCGACGTTGCCACTGCAGCGGCCGCCTGCTGCGCTTCCTCGGCCTTGGTGAACGGCGCGCGCATGCGATTCATCAGGCGCACCATCTGGAAGATCACGAACGCGAGGATCAGGAAGTTCAGCAGGATGGTGAAGAAGTTACCGTACGCCAGCACGGCGCCAGCCTTCTTGGCTTCGGCCAGCGGCAGGCCGTATGGCTGGCCGTTGAGCGGGACGTAGTAGCTGGCGAAATCGAGTCCGCCGAACAGCTTGCCGATCGGCGGCATGATGACGTCCTGCACGAGAGAATCGACAATACGTCCGAACGCGCCGCCGATGATCACACCGACCGCCAGGTCGACGACGTTGCCTTTCATCGCGAACTTTTTGAACTCTTCCATCATAGCCATCCCAGACCTCCTTTGTGTTTTTAAAAACCTTGCCAGGTTCACAGCGATGATACAGGAAACGTGCAGTGCACCCGACGGCCGAGATGAGCATGTGGTCGGGGCCCCTATCGCAAAAATGAGCATTTGGGAAGCGTCGCGACAATGCAAACGTTTTTTCTTTAATTTGCAAAACTGTTCACATATAATCGACCGTTGCATAAAAGGTTAATACCCTATTGCAACGTATTGCATTGCAACATTTCGCATTTGACGAATGGAGTTGGTATGAGTAATGAGAAGCAGGTCGATTCAGGCCGGCGAGGCTTGCTCGTGGCTACATGCGCGGCGGGTGGCGTTGTCGGTGTTTCAACGGCCGGGGTGCTGGTCAGTACGTTGCAGCCCTCCGAACGAGCGAAGGCGGCCGGTGCTCCGGTCGAAGCGGATATTTCCGACGTCAAGCCGGGCGAATTGAAAGTCGTGGAGTGGCGCGGCAAGCCCGTGTGGATCCTCCGCCGCACGCCCGAAATGCTGGCCAGTCTGCCGAAGAACGACAATCTGGTCGCTGATCCGAATTCCGATAAACCCTATCAAATGCCGGTGCCGGCATACGCGAAGAACGAATTCCGCGCGTACGAGAAACACAAGGAAGTCCTCGTCGTCGTCGGCATCTGCTCCCACCTGGGCTGCTCGCCCTCCGCCCGCTTTGCCGAAGGTCCCCAGCCGAACCTGCCGGACGACTGGCACGGCGGCTTCCTCTGCCCCTGCCACGGATCGACGTTCGACCTGTCGGGCCGCGTCTTCAAGAACAAGCCGGCCCCGGCCAACCTTGACGTCCCCCGTACATGTACCTGTCCGACAACAAGATCTTGATCGGCAAAGACGAGAAAGGCGAGGCATAAGATGGGCGCAGCGTTCAAGGAAACCAAACTCCCGGCCGACGCGCCGAAAAGCCACCGGGCCCTGGCCTGGGTCGATGACCGCTTCCCGCTGTCGAAGCTGTGGAACGACCAGTGGGGCCGCTACTACGCCCCGAAAAACTTCAACATCTGGTATCTGTTCGGCTCGCTGGCGATGCTGATCCTGGTGATGCAGATCGTCACCGGCATCTTCCTGACCATGCACTACAAGCCGGACGCCGGCCTCGCGTTCGGCTCGGTCGAATACATCATGCGTGAAGTCCCGTGGGGCTGGCTCGTGCGCTACATGCACTCGACGGGCGCCTCGGCCTTCTTCATCGTCGTGTACCTGCACATGACCCGCGGCCTGCTGTACGGTTCGTACCGCAAGCCGCGCGAGCTGATCTGGCTGTTCGGCTTCGCAATCTTCCTGTGCCTGATGGCCGAGGCCTTCTTCGGCTACCTGCTGCCGTGGGGCCAGATGTCGTACTGGGGCGCCCAGGTGATCGTGAACCTGTTCAGCGCCATCCCGTTCATCGGCCCGGACCTGTCGCTGTGGATCCGCGGCGATTACGTCGTGTCGGACGCCACCCTGAACCGCTTCTTCGCCTTCCACGTGATCGCGATCCCGCTGGTGCTGCTGGGCCTCGTCGCCGCGCACCTGATCGCCCTGCACGAAGTCGGCTCGAACAACCCCGACGGCATCGAGGTCAAGGAAAACCTGGGGCCGGACGGCCACGGCGTCGATACGATCCCCTCGCACCCGTACTACACGACCAAGGACTTGTTCGGCGTCTCGATGTTCCTGCTGATCTTCAGCAGCGTCGTGTTCTTTGCGCCGGAAATGGGCGGCTACTTCCTGGAATACAACAACTTCCTGCCGGCCGACTCGCTCAAGACCCCGCCGCACATCGCGCCGACGTGGTACTTCACGCCGTTCTATTCCGTGCTGCGTGCGACGACCTCGGACTTCATGTGGGTCGTGATGGCCGGCGTGGCGGCGTATGTCGTGTTCATCTGGCTCCGTTCGCGCCTGTCGTACAAGACCAAGATCGTGGTGACCGTGATCGCCATCCTGGCCGAGATCGGCATGCTGCCGCAGGTGCTGGACGCGAAATTCTGGGGCGTCGTGCTGTTCGGCTCGGCCGTCGTGATCCTGGCCCTGCTGCCGTGGCTGGACCATTCGCCGGTGAAGTCGATCCGCTACCGCCCGAGCTGGCACAAGACCGTGTACGCCGTGTTCTTCCTGGCGTTCCTGACGCTCGGCTACCTCGGCACCCAGTTGCCGACGCCAGCCTACACGCTCGTCGCCCAGGCCTGCACCCTGCTGTACTTTAGCTTCTTCCTGCTGATGCCGTGGTGGAGCGAGATGGGCCGGTTCAAGCCGGTACCGAAGCGCGTCACATTCACCCCGCATTGAATTCCGGAACACTGCCCCCGGCAGTGTTCCGCCCAAGCCAAAGGACATCAAGATGCTTTTCTCGAAAAAACTGCTCGCGATCCTGGCGTTGCTGCCGGGATTCGTGTTCGCGAACGAAGGGGCGTTCCCGCTCGACCGCGCGCCCGAACGCACCGATATCTCCTCGCTGCAAAACGGCGCCAAGCTGTTCGTCAACTACTGCCTGAACTGTCATTCCGCATCGGCGATGCGCTACAATCGCCTGCGTGATCTGGGATTGAGCGAAGACCAGATCAAGAACAACCTGCTGTTCTCGGGCGAGAAGGTGGGCGACATGATGACGATCGCGATGCGTCCCGCGGATGCGAAAGCCTGGTTCGGCGCCGTGCCGCCGGACCTGTCGGTGATCACGCGTGCGCGCGCCTCGGGCGCCGGTTCCGGCCCCGACTATATCTACACTTACCTGCGCACTTTCTATAAGGACGATACCCGCCCGACCGGCTGGAACAACCTGGTCATGCCGAACGTCGCCATGCCGCACGTGTTGTGGCAGTTGCAGGGCGTGCGTACGGTCAAGATGGTCGAGGAACCGGATCCGCACGAGCCGGGCAAGACCGTGCACCACTTCGCTGGTTTCGAGCAAGTGACGCCGGGCACGGTAAGCCAGCAGGAGTTCGATTCGCAGGTGGCCGATCTGGTCGCATACATGGACTGGATGGCCGAACCGGCGCGCGACTTTCGCAAGCGCCTGGGTGCGATCGTCGTGATTTTCCTCGCTTTCTTCGCTTTCCTGGCCTGGTCTTTGAATGCTTCTTATTGGAAAGACGTAAAGTGAGTTGATTGCCCGGTTATAATGCGGGTAATGTCTATTCGGGGTGAGCCGCCTGGCGCTTCACCCCTTTGTTTCTTGAAGGAACTATAAACCATGATGGTTCTCTACTCCGGCACCACGTGCCCGTTCTCCCAGCGCTGCCGCCTGGTCCTGTTCGAAAAGGGCATGGACTTCGAAGTGCGCGACGTGGACCTGTTTAACAAGCCCGAGGACATCTCGACGATGAATCCGTACGGCCAGGTGCCGATCCTGGTCGAGCGCGAACTGATTCTGTACGAATCGAACATCATCAACGAATACATCGACGAGCGCTTCCCGCATCCGCAGCTGATGCCGGCCGACCCGCTCATGCGCGCCCGTGCCCGCCTGATGCTGTTCAATTTCGAGAAGGAACTGTTCGTCCACGTCAACACGCTCGAAAACGAGCGCAACAAGGTGGGCGACAAGAGCCACGACAAGGCTAGAGCCGAAATCCGCGACCGCCTGACGACGCTGGCCCCGCTGTTCCTGAAGAACAAGTACATGCTGGGCGACGAGTTCTCGATGCTGGACGTGGCCATCGCCCCGCTGCTGTGGCGTCTTGACCACTACGGCATCGAACTGTCGAAGACCGCGGCCCCGCTGATGAAGTACGCCGAGCGCATCTTCTCGCGTCCGGCCTACATCGAAGCCCTGACCCCGTCCGAAAAGGTCATGCGCCGCTGAGCGCCGCCTTCGTTGCACGCCAGTTTACGACGCCGCGGGCGAATCGAAGTACACTGGCGTGTAACATCTCGCATCATTTCGATCACACCATGCCAGACATCTCCACCAAGCCGTACCTGCTGCGCGCCATCTACGAATGGTGCACGGACAGCGGCTACACGCCTTACCTGGCCGTCAAGGTCGACGCCGCCACCACGGTTCCGATGGAATACGTGAAAAAGGGCGAGATCATCCTCAACATCAGCTACGGCGCGACCTCCGGGCTGAAAATGGACAACGACGCGATCACGTTCCGAGCGCGTTTCAACGGCGTCTCGCGCGAGCTGTACATCCCGGTGCACAACGTGCTGGCCATCTACGCCAACGAAAACGGCCAGGGCATGGCCTTCGACGTCACGACGACGGCCGCCGACCTGCCCTCCGCCCCGGAACCGGCAGCCAGCCCGGCCCCTGGCCTGGCCGCCGTCCCGGCCAAGACCTCCGAGGTGTCGCATGCACCCGACGACGACAACGAACCACCCAAAAAAGGTGGCCGCCCGACGTTGACCCGGATCAAATAAGGGTATAATCCTGGCCACATTGCCGGCTTAGCTCATCAGGTAGAGCAGTTGATTTGAATGTGTACCTTGCCCGCCTGTTGCGTTTGCTGCAGGCTTGGGCTAGCATCGCTACAGTTGTCCTATGACAGTCTTCGTAGGATTCGTCTGTAAGGATGCGAGCATGGGTCTACCAAAACGCTTTCTGAAACAAGAGGTCGACTCGGCTCCTCTGCAGTCGATCGCCATTGCCCTTCATCCCCTTTCTTTCCACAACGCAGCGCTTTTTGCGCGTGCGTGTTCAGCAGTCGGTAGCCCTACTTCGGCAATTCGCCACAGATTCGTCATTTCCTTCAAGTGGTTAACCTTAGGCGCCTTTCGCCTGGCGATGACTCCGCGTACCTTTCGGCCCCAACGCTCTGGTGCCTTTGCTATCCCTTTAAACCTATAGGGTGGGCCAAATGCCACTTTATCGCACTGGCGCTTTCCCCACTCACGTCATTACTGAACCGTCTCCGCTTCCTCGACCACGATACTGGTCAACGGTGTGGACGCTTTATGAAGGGGGCAGTTGGGCTGAGAACACTCTAATTGGACGGCTCCGTTACCTCGACAGATTTTACGTCTATTGCGATAGCAAATTTGGTCAACACGCACTAGACAACGCTTTTGGAGACAAAAACGCAGAGCGCCTACACGAGATATTCGATTCATTTTATATCTCGCTTACATCGAAAAATTCATTTAGTAGCACAGACGTTTCTTGCTGGGATACTGTCAGCAGATTTTTTCATTACTTTGCGAATCACTGGGCCGTAAGCAGCCAACAATGGCGCTCTCTTCAAAAAGCCGTTCCACAACCTGGAACGCTTCGGGCCTCTAATAAAGGCAGGGTAAAGTTTATCCGAGCATTACCCGATACAGCGCTTAAGGGCCTTCTTGCGGTAGCCGAGCCTGGAGCAGCAGACAATCCTTTCATAACGCCTGCTATTCAGGTAAGAAACTGGCTATTAGTTTTGTTGATGCTGCTCTGTGGTCTGCGCAGGGGTGAAACTCTACTTCTAACGCTTGATTCCCTTAAGCAGGATTTAGATATGCGATCGGGTGAGGTACGATACTGGCTAAATGTTACGAATACTTCCGAAGAAGACCTAGCTTATGTCGATATACGTACCACACGCCCCAGCATTAAAACCCCATGGTCGCATCGTGAAGTACCCGTTTCTGAAAGCTTCGCAGAACTAATCGTGCGATATATTGGAGAATATCGAACAGAAAGTACCGAACATCAATTCCTCTTTACTTCAGATACTGGTGAGCCACTTTCCGCTGAATCTGTGACTAAAGCTCTAAGGATGTATTCGCTTGCGATGGAACCTGACACATTAAAAGCTTTTCGCCAACGAGCTAATAAAAAATTTATTTCTCCCCATGACCTAAGGCATACATGTGCATGCGTTCGCTATGTCGCATTTTTATCTGACGGCGACAAAGAAAAGGCTATGGAGAGAATGAGAGTGTTCTTCGGCTGGAGTAAGAATTCTGATATGCCAGATACTTATGCTCGCGCTGCCATTCAAGACGACGTCAAAAATTCTGTTGCCAAGACGTTCGATGCGATGTTAGACACGTACCGAGTAAGCAGATGAATATACATCAGACCCTTTTTCCTAGCGACGGTCACGAAGCTAACCCAATGTTTTGGGGGTGGCCAGCTGTGCCAGAGACATTTACATTATATGACAAATATTCAGGAAAATCGGTAACCTTGGTATTGGGCGAAACCCTTTGGTCTCCATCCATTCAAGGCATAATAAGAAAATTTGAATTTTTACCTGGGGAAGTAGGTCTTTTTCAACAGACCTTAGTGCTTCTTACGCAAGCAAATTTTTCGCCATCATCATTCTATAAATTTACGTACACTCTACTACGTCACTGGATCATATTCCTTGAGTTACTTGAAACGAAACCTAGCGATATAATATCATTTTGGGATAAAAATATATTGACCCCCGACCTTGCTAAAGCGGGGAAATCTATTTTGAAACTCGCTGCGCGACATTCCTTGGGACCTTGGGATACAACACATCAGAAGTTTATAAAGAAACTCAACACGAGAGAAAGCTCAAAGCGAGCCGTGCGAAAGGAGAGGATCGCAAACCGCTCGAAATTACTTTCCACCTCCTCTCAAGCGGATATTATCCGTTTACTTGACGAGCAGGCGGCCTCACCAAATTTAGAAGAGTGGCAAATCGAAGGTCTCACAGCCTTAGCTTTGGGATTTCAACACGCTATCCGTCCAGTCCAGATATTGACCCTTTTAACAAATCACATTCAACTTATAGAAGAAAACGACGGAAAATTGGCGTGTATTGTCTCCTTTCATCAAGCCAAAAAGAAGGGAGGCCGAGGTGACGTGGAACTTTCGCGCAGCATAAAGCCAGAATGGGCCCCGCTTGTTATCAAGCTACTAAACTCAGCGAATAATGCTGCGAGAACCCGTATTTTCTCTACAGCTGACAGCACGAAGCTTTGGGCACTCACAAAGAAGGTTGCCAAACAATTTGGCGTAAGCATACAGTATAATTATTACAAGTTGCGACATACTGGAGCACAAACTTTAGCTGACGCTGGTCATAGTCGAACCGACATAAAAAATTTTCTTGGACAAACCCAGCTCAATTCGGGAAATACCTATCTTAAGTCAAGCCGAAAGCAAGTCGAATTTCTAAATAAAGCTCTAGGTACATCTGCCCTTTATTCTAAGCTCGAGTTAATTGCAACAGGGAAATATGTGACGCCAAAAGAGCTTGAGGATGCACATGAGGACGACCAAATCGCGGGTATTGTTGGAAGCAGATTGATTGCAGGTATAGGGTTGTGCGCTGCAGGTCAAGGAAATTGCATGTATGACCCAGTCATGTCATGTTATAACTGCAAAAAATATATGCCCGTGCTAGATCCCCTTGTGCATAAAGAGGCGATTGCTGGAATGCGAGAACAAGTTCTGTCTTTTTTTAAAGCTGGGGGGAGTAAAGAGAGCCCAGCGTACTTGCAGCTAACTACCGCTATAGCAGGTGCTCAGCGAGCCCTCGACATATCGAACGAAAGCGCATCTCAGAAATGAGCCAAACTCTTTCTCAAATTTCGATTACTCGTATCCCAGCCAGCTACCATCATTTTATTGAGCGAGCATACGGTCTGGCTTCGGAGCGAGGAATTTCATGGCATATCCAATGTGATGAACTTGGAAAAATAAGTTCCAATGAAGATTGGGACATTCGCCGATTCTCATCCAACAATGAACGTCACGCAGCTCGCTTGACCAGCTTTTCCATTGATGAAGAAGTACGTTCGCGCGCGTCTCAAGCCGGATGGCCGGAGGTTTTGCTTCCATCTGGGCCGGCTCTCAGCGAAATAACTCAAGAATTCTTAAAGGCAATAGTCGCACATCGGGCATCAGAAGGTATATTGCCACGATCTGTTAGAAACGAATTTTCTCTATTGAAGTCTTTTTTCTCGTGCACAAATAAATACCCGTGGGAATTAAACTCTGAAGACCTTGACCGATATTTAGATTTATTCCCCAAAAGAACCAGCGTCAGGGCAAGCATTGGTGTTCTTGCAGGCTTTCTAAATTCGAATTTGCTTTCTCTACATGTACCTTTGGTTTACAAAGGCGAAAAAGAGCTAAACTCCATTTTAAGCAATATGCTATCTGAAAGAAAGGGAAGCAAAAAACTTCCATCTGCAGAAGCACTGCATGAAATGGTCCGCATTGTATTTAACGAATCGCCGTTAGGACACCAGCATAAGATTCGATTCGCAATAGCTCGAATGCTAACTCTAACGGGCTTGAGACTTAATGAAGTAGTGCTACTTCCTGCCGATTGCCTCCAATGGGAGACTCATATTGATATCGTTACAGGCAAGCCAGCTGGCGAAATTGGCGGAGTTAGCCGGTCTCTAAAGATTAAATACTTTGGAGAAAAGAGAAGAAAAAAAGGAGACAAAGTACTTGTTGAGGACTTTCAATGGGTGCCGGCGCGGTTTGCGAAGCTGGTGGAGTTGACAGTATTGGAAATACTAGAGGCCACGCGACCACTCCGCGACGCAATCAAAAGTCAGAACTCTGTTGAACGAACTTTTACGACGGCATCAGGAGAACAGCTGACCATCGGAGATTTTTTGTTCTTAGTACTTCACAATTGCAGAGGTGATTTACCAGAGTTCATTGATAGTACTAGAAAGATTGAAATTGCCGCCCAATCCTCCTTTTTAGCTTTTTAAGTACCGAAAAGGCTTCTAAGAAGGGAACTATATTCACACAATATAGCAATCTGCCCAATAAGGCTCAGCTATCGATCAAGCCACATTCGTTACGCCATTTGATGAATACAGAATTATTTCGCCAAGGCGTGCCGGACACTATCATCACTCAACATTTCGGTCGTGAGTCGGTAACTCAAAGCTATGTGTACGATCACCGGAGCTTAGGCGAACGCTTGAAAGATGTCGATATTCCAGATAAGGCTGCTAATCTCTTTCAACCTGGAACACCTCAGGAAACGGTAGCAAAGATGGTCTTATCCGACCTATTTGGTGGAAGTTCTATAGCTATGACTTTTAAGAAAATTCAGCGAGAAAGTGGGGACGAGGCTGCATTTTTGTACTTATCTCAAAATAGCGATGGCTTTCACTCGACGCCGTATGGTTTCTGTATAACAAGCTTTGCGGTAAACCCCTGTGTTAAACATCTCAAGTGTTTCGATAATTGTCGACATTTCCTTCCAAGTGGCATGAAGGAACATCGCATTTCCTTAGAATCTCTCCGTGCCGATTTAAAAGTCATGAGGGATACCGCAGCGGCCAAGCCGATAAAATCTATTGGACGCAAGAACCAAATTGCGCATGCAGAGCAGTTAATTATCGGCATTGACCTCGCATTAGCTGCTCAACCGAGTAAGCCCTTGTTTGAAAGTGGGACAGACCACTCAACACCTATAGAGGATCTCTTCCGATGAAGCCCAAACTCGACGCACTGAACATCGAACTGTCGAGGGTGTTGGACGCGTTGTTAGCTTCGGATACTGACATCACTGTTCGAGAAGTGTCCCGGAACCACGCTACCTTACACAATGCGTCTGCATTCACGAGAAACCCTAAGCGTATGGAAATGATATCAAACGCTCAGGCTCGCCAGAAACAATTGCGAAGTGCGTTGAACCCTCATTTCGTCCAATCAAAGTCTCTGAGCGACAAGTTGACTCAAGCAGAGGATGCTAACGCCATGCTCGGAACTCAGGTTGCAGCCCTGATCGCTTCACATGCTGCTTGCATTCAAGCGGTTATGAAGGCCGGTGGACTAAACGCGCTTGAGCGATTCTGGAAGGAGTACAAGGCCATCGGCGAGACTGTACGTCCTGCAGGTATGAGTTCTGAACGGGCAGAGGTGATTCCCCTCAAGACGCCGAGTAGGCGCTCGACGAGACCCAAAAGCACCTGATCACGTTGGGGCAAGCAATTGCTTCCTGAACAGCCGCACAATGGAGTATACTAAGGGACAGTGCCGGGTTAGCTCAGTTGGTAGAGCAACCGCCTTGAACATACGAGTGCCCTACTGGAAACGGTAGGAGTAGAACCCTTCAAATTCGGGGAACGCTAAGGCCGCATGGCTAAGCCGATCCCGAGCCAAGCCTGCTAACGCAGGAAGGTGTAGAGACTAGACGGGGGGAGCCTAAAGCGTTGCTATGGCTAAGGGATAGTCCAGACCACAAACATATGGCGGCGAAAGCCGTAGTGGTAAGGTAAGCGGTAGGTCGTCTGTTCGAGTCAGACACTCGGCACCATACTCTTCAATTCCAATGCATGTGCTTCATTGGCCCAGAGCTTGCAAGGCGTAACGAACGCCCAAACAGTAGATCGAGTTTCGTTCGGCGGCTATCTGAGCCGTTCATTCTTGCTACACGGAACCTGGGATTGAACCGCCCCGGATTTGATGGAGGCTCCAACTCTTGAGAGAATGGAGCTATGAACAAGAAGCCAAGCAAATTTTCGCCGGAAGTCCGGGAGCGCGCAGTCCGTCTGGTACGGGAGCAGCGTAATGAGCATCCTTCGCTGTGGGCGGCGGTCGAGTCAATTGCAGGGATGATCGGCTGCACGCCACAAACGCTGCATGAATGGGTCAAGCGCGACCAGATTGACCAGGGAGAGCGCGCAGGAGTGACAACAGAGGAGCGTGAGCGACTCAAAGCCCTGGAGCGCGAGAACAAAGAGCTGCGGCGGGCGAACGAAATCCTGAAGCTGGCAAGCGCGTTTTTCGCCCAGGCGGAGCTCGACCGCCGTTTGAAGTCCTGAAGGCCTTTATCGATCAGCATCGCGACACCTTCGGGGTCGAGCCGATCTGCAAGGTCTTGCGGATTGCCCCGTCGGGTTATCGGCGCCATGCGGCACAGCTTCGTGATTCGTCGAAGCGATGCGCGCGGGCGAAGCGCGATGAGATTCTGTGTCCGGAAATCAGCCGGGTCTGGCAGGCCAACATGAAGGTCTACGGAGCCGACAAGGTCTGGAAGCAGATGAACCGGGAACGCATCGCCATCGCTCGCTGCACGGTCGAGCGCTTGATGAAGCGGCTGGGTTTGCAAGGTGCTGTGCGCGGCAAGCGAGTCCGGACAACGATTCCCGATTCTGCCGCCCCACGTCCGCTGGATCGGGTGAATCGGCAGTTTAGGGCTGACCGTCCAAATCAGCTGTGGGTGTCGGACTTTACATACGTTTCGACGTGGCAGGGCTGGCTGTACGTAGCCTTCGTGGTGGACGTTTTCGCCCGGCGCATTGTCGGCTGGCGGGTCAGTTCGTCGATGACCACTGATTTCGTTCTGGATGCGCTTGAACAGGCATTGTATGCTCGCCAGCCCGGTGAAAATGGAACTTTAATCCATCATTCCGATAGGGGCTCGCAATATCTCAGCATTCGCTACAGCGAACGCCTGGCCGAAGCAGGTATCGAACCGTCGGTCGGCAATCGGGGAGACAGCTACGACAACGCACTGGCTGAGACGATCAACGGCTTGTACAAGACGGAATTGATTCACCGCCGAACCTGGAAAACTCGGGAATCTGTCGAGCTGGCAACCTTGGAATGGGTGGCCTGGTTCAACCACCACCGGTTGATGGAACCAATCGGCTATATCCCGCCCGCGGAAGCTGAGGCAAACTACTATCGGTAGCTCAAGATCGCTGCCGATGAAACCGCATTAACTTAAACCAACCAGCCTCCACTATTCCCGGGGCGGTTCACTCTTGCTGTCCTTGAACAAGCTATCCAAGATAGCAGCATGTTTTACGTGAGCGGTAGTAGAGGCGAACGATGGTTTCCCAGTTTTTTCGCGGATGTATCAATTTGCGGTGATGTCGAAACAGTGTGCCTCTCGCTTGCAGGTCTTACTGGGGACGTAATGTTCCAGTTCTTCATGACGCCAAAGCATTCGCTTCATGGAAAAACGCCGATCGCAGCGATCTCCGATCGGTACCAAGTTGACGTAATCGTGAGCACAGCGATGGAGTTCAAAGAGCGCAATCTTGGCCGGTGATGAGGTTATGGCAGTCGAATGCTCGTTAGAAGCGCGTCATTTCTGGCAAAAGTACACGACTGACCACATTTACGAGCCTTTCTAGGTAAATGTTAGAACTCTCATAGAACATAAGCCGTTGGGTAAGAGATTGGAATACATGGAGAGCTTTCTAGTGAGTGACACACTAGTTTTTCTGGATATCGACGACGTGCTGTGCATGAGCCGGACATACAACGCACGTCACGCGGTGGCTACGCTGGACGGCTACATCGTCGGCGCAAAAGCCGATCAGGTCTGGAGTAAGATCTTTCACGCCTTCGCGTGCCAAAACCTGCGGCAGCTCGACAGCGAATTCTCTCCACGGTATGTGATTAGATGCGTCGCTACAGAGCAAAGGAGATGCTAGAATAGCAACTCGCGTGGTCTTGTGCTTGAGTATAAGAGAGCAATAACCACCATGGTAAGCCACTTTAGCGTCGCTTTTGGACGCGGTTTCTACCAATAAAGCAGGAAATTCCACGCTTAACCCAGTGAGCAAGAAAATCTCGGTCATCTAAAGTTTTTGAAGAGTTTCGGTGAACGCAGAATTTTCTAACGACCCATATTTAGTCAAAGGAAGTGTAATGATCGATGCAATCCTGGACCCTTCTGCAATCCCAAATATGCAGAGACTAGAAAGATTCGTAACACTTGCTGAAGAACATGCAGACATCGTCAAAATTTATTTGCCCTCGATTTTTTTTAGGATGGATAGCCTAACTAAAACGGAGCGGGAAACACTAGGGCGTTTTTTTAAACTGCCCGGGCAAGCGAATATCGATTTCAGTTTTTTCCAACGCAACATTGATCTGGGCGGATTGCTTGATGTAACGGAGGCGCCAGAGTTTAAAAGCCGCTTTGACAAACATTCCGAGTTTCTTGACGACTTAAGAAACGAAGTAGACGATGATATCGTCTATCAGGTACTTGCGGAGGAATGGGTTTTCATGAATGAATACTCTTACATCGCGGCCAGAGTAAAAAGAACTTTTGACAAGTTTCTGCGGGCCGGCGCTCCCTATCTGATAATCGGAAAGAAAAAGAATGGAACGAAGCCTGCACTTAGCTGTAAATGTTCCAAACAAATATCCTATCGATGCTCCTCTCACTGCGTATTCCATTTTCCGCGCATCCTGCAAATATCTTGCGGCAGGCGGCTCCTCCATCGGTACGACTGTGATTTCAGGCGGTGTTGGCGTTGGGCTGGCTGCGGCAAGCGGACTTTTCTTAATTATGGATCCGTAATGTTCTTGCAGTCGCTCAAAACGTGTTGAGCGCGACAGCCTGTGGATAACTAAAAACCGAAAAACGGCTTGCAGAGAGTGGCGTAAAACCAACGCATTTGTGTTAACGTATAAGAATGTAAAGCAACACATTGGCCACTTAAAAGCAACACCCTGCTCAAGCTGAAGGGCATGTCTAACGCAACAGCGGCCAGGTGCCCATTCTGTTTCGTAATCATCAGGTGGCGGGTTCGAGTCCTGCAGCCGGCACCATAGCTTCAAGTAAAAAGCCCAGCCTCATGGTTGGGCTTTTTGCTTTTCGATGCCATGCTTATCACCCGCTGATAAGATCGAGTTACTTGATCAGATCATCAGGTGAAGGCAACGCATAGTCTCCCATCCGAAACATAAAAGGCGTACCCTTCATTGTCATAAATCCCAACTGTCGATAATAGCGATGCAATTTGGCGGTTGCCCTTCGATGATTCTTATCTAGATTTGACAGCTGAAGCTCAACTCTCCATGGGTCTTCATCTTTGCTACCGATATACCCGTCTTGTAGTGGGAACGGCTGGACTTCCCCTAGTTCAGTAGACAAATCCCGGCCTCACATCGAGGCGCGCTCAAAGGCCTCTGGGCTGACATGGCCCAGGCTGCCAGATAAAGCCAGCCCTGCCACGTTCGAAGGTAGGTGATATCGGCGACCCAAGCCTGGTCAGGCGCATCGACGGTGAATTCTCGATTGAGCCGGCTCGGCGCAATGATCGAAGGCCGCCCAGCAATCCTTCTGGGGCCTTGTAGCCGTGTACGGCCTTGATCTTATTGACCTTCGACCAGCTCTGCGCTTTGTTTCTCGTCCTTCGTCGGCATCACAGCCTTGACCCACTTGCACAAGCCGTGAGTCGACCCCCCCAAACGGGCCGCAAATTCCGGGACTGGGTAGCCGCGCTCGACTACTTGCCCGACAGCTTCTTCCTTGAATTCTGGCGTGTAACGCTATGTACTCATTCATTTCTCCTATGCTCAAATCATAGGTCAGAAATGTCCATTCGGAGTGGCAAGGTCAACATCCACACAAGTTAACCATCAAAGCTGCTAGAAATAGGCATTTATTTTCCAACACATCGCCGCCGATGAAAGCGTGACTTTCAGATTTGTTAAATTTTTGCAATGTTATTAATGTGCCAGTTCTCATGATTAGAATTTGACAGCTGCTCTCTTCTCCAACTCAGGGGTCACAAATGTCCAATTTCGCACGGCACTATCCTCATTACACCGACAAACACTCGTCACACGGCCCCGTCGTTCACTTGGCCGGTACTGTGCAAGAGGTCCTGGCTCCCGGGGCCGATGATGGCGACGGTCAACATCAGCATCTGCGGATTTATGTGAAAAGCATGTTGCCTCTGGTAGGAAACGTCGGTCCGTTCGATAATCCTACCTATCAACCGGATCTGAGCGGTCAAACCTTATTTCTGGCCTGCCGGTTCGGCGACAATGATGCCAACCATGGCCCGATCCCGTTTCACGCTGGTACGCCAATCGAAGTACAAGGCGAGTACATCGATGCCAGCCGCGCCTACCCAACCACGGGAAACAATGGCAGCGATGGTCCGATACTCCCCGTGCTCCACTTCACCCATGCTCCTCTCGGATTTGTCGATTACCAAGGCTCCGAATACAAATAAACTGCATTCGCCATCCAGTCACGTTCGAATGCAATGCTGTTGCAGGGGTGCCGGCATCACCTGCCCGCCATCGTTTGATAACGCGTCAGCGTCCCGCCACCGTGCAACTGTCGATGCCGTCCTGCCTGTCGAAGGCGAAGCACACGGGCAGGAATGTCTCGATCACTTGCGCATTGGTACGCGCATGCATCGACACCTCATCGAGCGTAAAACCGCCGCCGCCCGCCAGCGCGAGCGGGAGCATCATCTGGTCGGCCAGGTATTCGGCGAATGCGGCCCGCGATTCGAGGTATTGGCGCGTACGCTGCACCGCCTGATGCGCCACACGTTCGGACGAGAAGGATTTTTCGCCAAAGGCCGTGAACACCTCGGTCGCGTGGTCGTACTCGAGGGTCAGCATCAGCGCATTGCCCGGGCCCTGGTTGGCCGGCAGGCTACGCACGAGCAACTGGTCTTCGTGCCAGTGCAAGGCCTGGCCGACGCACTCCAGTTCGCGCAACGCGACCCGTTCCGGCACGCCGGCCACGAACGCCTCGGCGTAGGCGGCGCGACGTTCACCGCGCCCCATCCACGTGCGCGGCCGCAGTTCAGTGCACGGCTCGACGCGGGCTTCGACGACGCCACCGCCGGCCGGATAAAAGCCGAAGCGTTCCAGACGGATGTCGATGTGCGCGCCCATCTCGGCCAGGCGCGGGCACCACGCGCGCTGCAGAAATTGCACCGGAGGGGCCATCGGGTTGTGCGTGCCGCCGGCGAGCCGCAGGGTCGACGGCTTGTCCGCCTTCAGCAGGACCGGCAGCACGGCCTGCAGTACCAGCGTGCAACTGCCGGCCGTACCGATGGCGAACGCATAGTCGCCGCCCTTGACCGGGCCCGGCACGAACGTCAGGTCCTGGCTGCCGAGCGCGGCGCCCGCGGCCTCGCCGCCGCAGACCTGCAGCGCGGCCTCCACGGCCACGAGGTGCTGGCGCATCAGGCCTGGCTTCGTGCGGTTGGCGCGGATGTTCCGGATGCGGAACGGCTGCCCCGTGATCATCGCCAGGGTCAGCGCGCTGCGCAGGATCTGGCCGCCGCCTTCGCCGGCGGCGCCGTCCAGTTCGATCATGCCTTGTCCGTTCATCCTTTGACGCAGACGATCTGCTTCAACGTATGCACGACTTCGACAAGGTCGCTCTGCGCCTGCATCACCGCATCGATGTCCTTGTAGGCCATCGGGATCTCGTCGATGACAGCGGCATCCTTGCGGCATTCGACGCCCTCGGTCGCGCGTACCTGGTCCTCGACGGAGTAGCGGCGCTTGGCTTCCGTGCGGCTCATCGTGCGACCGGCGCCGTGGCTGCAGCTGTGGAAACTCTCCGGATTGCCTTTACCACGCACGATGTAGCTTTTGGCGCCCATCGAGCCGGGAATGATACCCAGCTCGCCCTCGCGCGCCGACACGGCGCCCTTGCGCGTGACCAGCACGTCCTTGCCGAAGTGGTGTTCCTTCTGCACGTAGTTGTGGTGGCAGTTCACCGCTTCGACGTGCGTCTCGAACGGTTTTTTGATGACCGTGCGCACGGCCGCGATCAGGTTCTGCATCATCACTTCGCGGTTCATCCGTGCGAACTTCTGGGCCCAACCGACGGCTTCCACGTAATCGTCGTAGTGTCGCGTGCCCTCCTTGAGATATGCCAGGTCCTGATCCGGCAGATTGGCGAGATGCGTGCGCATGTCCTGCTTGGCCAGTTCGATGAAGTGCGAGCCGATCGCATTGCCGACCCCGCGCGAGCCCGAGTGCAGCATGAACCATACGAAGCCTTGCTCGTCCAGGCAGATCTCGATGAAGTGGTTGCCGCTGCCCAGCGTACCCAGGTGCTTGTAATTGTTCGTGTGCTTCAGCTTCGGCGTCTTTTCGCAGATGACGTCGAATTCATCCTTCAGCGCCGTCCAGGCTTGGTCGACGGCTTGTGGCGGTCTGTCCCACGATCCCTGGTCGCGTCCTTTAAAACCACGCGTCTTCGGCGACATGCCGTGCGGCACGGCGCGCTCGATGGCGCTGCGCAGCGGGCCCAGGTTGTCGGGCAGGTCGTTCGCGCTCAGGGTCGTCTTGGCGGCCATCATGCCGCAGCCGATGTCGACGCCGACCGCGGCCGGAATCACCGCGCCCAAGGTCGGGATCACGCTGCCGATCGTCGAACCCTTGCCCAGGTGGACGTCCGGCATGGCCGCCATGTGCTTATAAATGAACGGCATGCGTGCCGTGTTGGCCAGCTGGCGCTTGGCTTCCTCTTCCACCGGGACGCCGCGCGTCCACATCTTGACGGGACGGCCGCCCTCCACGTCCAGGACGTCGTAGTGCTCGTCTTTCATCATCGTCTCCTCGTGCGCTCGGGCAGAACATGGCGGCGTCTGTGCGGAATCCAAGGGCACGCGGGACGGCACGGCGATTTCACGGTCTGTACCGCCAATGCTGCAATCCGTCACAATCGACGGGTTCCGTCCAGGGGGATTGCCTATAGTGATTTCATCAGATCACTATCGGAGACCCCAACAATGAACAACCTGATCAAGAGCGCCGTTCTCGCCGCCACCCTGGCAATCGGCGCGCATGCCGCCGTGGCCGACGAACTCGTCCGCGAAAACCGCAATGTGGATGCCGGCGTGTCGAAGGTGCGCCTGGGCGGCGTGATCCGCCTGAACTTGCGCCAGGGCCCCACGCCGTCGCTCGTGGTGTCCGGCGACCGCCGCTATGTGACGAAGGTGACGACGACGCAGCGCGGCGACACGCTCGTCATCGACATGGAAAACAATACCCGCTTCGAAGGCAATAGCAAGAACGAGTTACGCGCCGATATGACCGTGCCGAACCTGCAGGAATTCGTGTCGCAGGGCGTCGGCTCGAGCGACGTCTCCGGCTTCAGCGGCGACAAGCTGAAGATCGCGCTGGACGGCGCGGGCGCCGTGCGCTTCACGGGACAATATCGTGACGTCGACGCGCGCCTGGGCGGCGTCGGCGGTCTCACGCTGAATCCGGGCCAAGCCGATCGTATCGAACTGCACCTGGGCGGCGCCGGGCATATCACCGTGGCCGGCCAGACGAAGTTACTGCGCGCGCAACTGGGCGGCGTCGGCGGTCTGGACGCTCAACAATTGCGCGCCGAAACGGTCGACCTGGACATGACCGGCCTCGGCGGCGCCAGCGTGTACGCGAAAACGGCAGCCAACGTCAATCTGAGCGGCATGGGTTCGGCCACCGTCTACGGCAAGCCGGCCACGCGCAATGCGACGACGAACGGCTTCGGCAAGGTCAGCTGGCAATAAGCATCAACGGATGACGGTGTCGTTCTTGACGGACTTCACGCCTTTCACGCCACGCGCGATTTCCACCGCCTTTTCGGCGGATTCGCGCGAATCGACGAAGCCGCTCAGTTGCACCGTGCCCTTGAAAGTTTCCACCTTGACCTGGGTCGCCTTGACCGTCGGATCGGCGGCGAAGGCGGCTTTCACCTTGCTGGTAATCAAGGAGTCGTCGATGTATTCGCCTGTGCCTTCGCGGGTCGGCGTCGGGGCGCAGGCTGCGAGCGAGACCAGCAGCGACGTCGCAAGAACAGACTGAGCAATAGCGGACTGGAAACGAGTGAGCTTCATGGCGGTTCTCCCGAATGATCAAGAACTTAATTATTCCGAATTTCGGGACAACCTGTCGCCCGTTACTGTTGTGAAAACGGCACTGGGGCTCAGGGCGCGCCGGAACGGCCCGCCTGCGCCAGGAGCGGCCCCGACGGCGGACGTGCCGCGATGCGCTGCAGCGGCAGGTCGTGCCCGATGACGAGGCGCACGTCGGCGTGCCCAGCCATGCCGACCTCGACCGGCTCACCGCTGCCGACATGCCGGGCCAGACGTTCCGCCGCCGTCCGGAACGCGGCCTGGTACTCGACGCGCGTCTGACGCACGCCGAATCCCTTTTCGTTAGTCAGCCGCACGACCTTGAGCCCAGGATCGCGCAACTGGCGCGACAGAAGGCGCGCCAGGCCCTCGCGGCCGTCGCCGTTGCTGATCTCCAGTCTGGCGACCGCTTCCTCTTCCTGCGGCTGAACGGCCGCCGTGCCGACGGGTTCCCTGCGCAGCACCGCCACATTCGCCGGCACGCGCCGCAACTCGAGCATGCCGTCGTCCCTGCGGGTCACTTCGACGGAGGCCCATTCAGCGGCGTCGGGATGCTGATCGGTCTTGACCGCCTCCTCAATGGCCGGCAGCCGCGTGCCGCCGTTCGCCGTCGCGTAGTCGGCGCGGAAATCGTGTTCGCGCAAGGCCTCGGCCTGGCGCAGCATCTGCCGGCCACGCTCTTCCTGACCCAGCTTGACCAGGGTTTCGCCCAGGTATTGCCAAGCGCGCTGGCTGAGCGGGTCGAGCAGGCAAGCTTTTTCGAGCGCGACCTGGGCCGCATCGACATCGCCGCTGAGCAGGTAAGCATATCCCAGATTGGCAAACAGGAAGCTCGACGCCGGGCCGGACGCCATGGTCGCGTCGCGGGTGAGCTCGCGCCAGATCGGAATCGCATGCGTAAAATCGCGCCGCTCGGCGTAGGCGATCGCCAGGCCGTTGCGCGCATTGACGTGCGTGCCGTCGATGCGCAGCGCGGCCTCGTAGGCGGCGATCGCTTCGTCGTAGCGGCGCGCGAGGTACAGGTTGCGGCCACGCAGATAGCTGTCGTCCGCCGCCGGAAACGCAGACGGTCCGGCCTCAAGCCGCGGCGGTGGACTGCTGCAGGCCAGCAGCAGCACGCCGCTGCACAACAAAGGCACGGTGTAGAGGCGGATTCGCGCACGCATGACAATCTCCGTTCATTCAGCGGTACCGCCCAATGCGGTACCGAATAGCTTGGTGATCTGGATGCCGGCTGGACCCAGCAACACCATCAACAAGGTCGGGAAGATGCAGAAGATGAGGGGGAACAACAGCTTCAGGCCGATCTTGGCGGCCGCCTCTTCCGCCACGATACGGCGCTTACCGCGCAGCGTTTCCGAATACACCCGCAAGGCGTCGCCGATACTCGTGCCGAAGCGTTCGGACTGGATCAGCATCGCGACGAGCGAATCGATGTCGTCCAGACCGACGCGCAACGCGAAATTGCGCAGTGCCTTTTCTTTGCTGAAGCCGGCACGCATCTCCATCAGCACCAGTTGCAATTCCTGGCCCAGCGTCACGCTCTTGACGTGGATCTCGGCGGCGACCTTGACAAATGCGCGCTCCAGGCTCAAGCCGGCCTCCACGCACACCGTGAGCAGGTCGAGCGCGTCGGGAATGTTTTCGAAGATGTCGCGCTTGCGCCGCTTGATGACGCGCTCGAGGATCACGTTCGGAAGGTAGTAGCCGCACGTTGCCGCAATCAGCAGCACGAACACTCTTTCCAAATTGGCGACGGTGGCGGGCACGAAGGCCAGCACGATGCCGACCAGCGCGGGCAGGCCCAGCGCCAGGGCCGTTTTGGAGGCGAAGTACAGCGTCGGCGCCGCCGGATTGCGCCAGCCGGCGTTCATGAAACGGGTACGCAATGCCGACTTTTCCCAGCCCTCGTCCGGCACCGAGAGCTTGGTCAGCGGCTTGGCGGCGCGCGCCACGCGTTCGATCCAGCCGTTGCGCTCCGCTTGGGCCTCGTCCGCACGGCCCATGAAGCTCGCCAGCCGGGCACGCAGCGCGGCGGGCGCGAACAGCACCGCCGCAAGCCAGGCAAGGCAGCACACGACCGCGAAGAGGATCAACAGGAACAGCAGCTGTGCGTGAGTCATCGATGTCTCCTCAGATGCGGATGCGGATCACCTTCCTCAGCCAGATCACGCCGACGATGATCATCACCAGCGCGGTCCAGAGGAGCTTCATGCCGATCGGATCGGTCCATAGCACCATGACGTAACCGGGATTCACCAGCACCAGCATGGCGCCGACGGCGAACGGCAGCAGTCCGAGGATCCAGGCCGACATGCGCCCTTCAGCCGACAGCACGCGCACCTGCGCCGCCAGCCGCAGGCGGCCGCGGATGATGTGGCCGATGTTGCTGAGGATCTCGGCCAGGTTGCCGCCGGTCTCGCGCTGGATCAGGATGGCGATGACGAGGTAGCGCAGGTCGGTCAACGGAATGCGCGCCGCCATATTGTGCAGCGCTTCGCCCAGCGGCACGCCGTAGTTGATTTCCTCGCGCGCGATGCGGAATTCGCCGCTGAGCGGTTCCGGCAATTCGTTGCCGACGATTTGCAGCACGTTCGAAAACGAATGGCCGGCGCGCAGCGCGCGTGCGATGAAGTCGGCCGCGTCGGGCAGCTGCTCTTCGATGCGCGCGAGGCGGCGCGTGCGCGTACGGCGCACCAGCAGCAGCGGCAGGAAGGCGCACAGCAGGACGATCCCGACGCGCCCCGGCAGCGGCAGGGGCAGCGACCACTGCATCACCAGATAAACGGCGATCAGCGCGACCGCGCCGGAGCACAACAGCAAGCGCTCGACCGACCACGCGATCCCCGACTGCAGCAGCAGCCGGTCGAGGCGGTGCGCAAAGCGCCAGCGCTGCAGCAGGCGGTCGGTCAGGTCGTTACGGCCGAAGCGGCGCAGCTTGAGGATCGAGATGCGTTCGGCATGACGCGCCTGGTTTCCCGACATCAGCTGCAGCCGGCGCGCGATCCGTTGGGCGCTGGCACCGTGCGTGTTCACCCACCACAGATAGACACCCTCGATGCCGAGGATGACGGCGGCGAACAGGAAGACGATGAACCCGTAGAAGAGGATGTCCATGCTGATTTCGCGCTGAGCGGTTCAGGTGAACACGCGGTCTGGATCGAAGGTATCGTCCGGCACCGCCGCGCCGAACATGCGCAGGCGGTCGGCGAAGCGCGGCCGCACGCCTGTCGCGCAGAAATGGCCCTGCACCTTGCCGTCGGCGTCGATGCCCGTCTGCTCGAAGCGGAAGATCTCCTGCATCGAAATGATCTCGCCTTCCATGCCCGTGATCTCCTGCATGCTCACGACCTTGCGCGTGCCGTCGGCCAGGCGCGACGCCTGCAGGATCACCGTGATCGCGGAGGCGATCTGCTGGCGAATGGCGCGCGGCGTCAAGTTCACACCGGCCATGCCGACCATGTTCTCCAGGCGCGCGAGCGCGTCGCGCGGCGTATTCGCGTGGATCGTCGCGAGCGAGCCTTCGTGGCCGGTGTTCATGGCCTGCAGCATGTCCAGCGCTTCCGGCCCGCGCACCTCGCCCAGGATGATGCGGTCCGGGCGCATGCGCAGCGAGTTGCGCACGAGCGCGCGCTGCGTCACCTCGCCCTTGCCTTCGATGTTGGGCGGGCGCGTTTCGAGACGCACGACGTGTGGCTGGCGCAGCTGGAGTTCGGCCGCGTCCTCGATCGTCACGATGCGCTCGTTGCCGGGGATGAATCCGGAGATCAGGTTCAGCATCGTCGTCTTGCCGCTGCCGGTGCCACCCGAGATCAGGATGTTCACCTTGGCGAGACCGAGGCTTTCGAGCACCTTGATCATCGGTGGCGTGACGCTTTTATAGTCGAGCAGATTCTGTACCGTGAGCGGCGTCGCGCCGAAGCGCCGGATCGACACCAGCGGCCCGTCTACCGCGAGCGGCGGGATGATCGCGTTGACGCGCGAACCGTCCGGCAGGCGCGCGTCGACCATCGGGCTCGACTCGTCCACGCGACGGCCGACGCGCGAGACGATCTTCTCGATGATCTTCATGAGGTGCGCGTTGTCGTGGAAGGTGACATCGGTCAGCTCCAGGCGGCCACGCCGCTCGACGTACACCTTGTCGTGGGTGTTGACGAGGATGTCCGAGACGGTCGGATCGTTCAACAGCGGCTCGAGCGGACCGAAGCCGAGCATCTCGTGCTGGATGTCGAGCACCAGATGATGGCGCTCCTGCTGGTTCAGCACGATGCGCTCTTCTTCGATGATGCGCTGGACCAGCAGCGCCAGCTCGTGCTTGAACTGCTCGCTCGTCAGGCGTTTCAAGCGCTCCAGGTCGATCCGGTCGAGGATCATCTGGTGCATCGTCTTCTTCAGTTCCGCGTAGGCTTGTTGCGCCGCGGCCGCTACCGGCTGATGCTGGCGCTCCTCGTCCGTCACGGACAGGCGTTCGCGCAGGGACATGGACGGCTCCTTGAAAAGATCAATCGTCTTCGCCACGCCCGAACAGGCGGTCGAGCAGGCCTTTGGCCTCGGGGATGCGGCGCGCGGTCACCACTTCGACCAGGTCGGCGAGACTGCGCGCGGCGGCGCTCGTGCGTGCCAGCTGCAATACCGGAATGCCCTGGTTGACGGAGTCGGTGACGGCGATGTAATCGTTGGGGACGGTGTGCAGCACTTCCGCGCCCAGCGCCGCGTGCAGGTCCTGCAGGCGCAGCTTGCCGCCCTTTTCGTAGCGGTTGACGATCAGGCGGATGTGGTCGGTCACATAGCCGAGCGAGCGGAAGATGTCGAGCAGGCGGCGCGCGTCGCGGATGTCCGGCAGCGCCAGTTGCAGCACCGGGTAGATCGCGTCGGTGCTGTCGAGCGCGCGCAGCGACACCGCGTCGATCTGGCGGCCGACGTCGAGCAGGATGTAATCGTAGTGCTGGCGCGCGATGCGCAGAATCGTGTCGATGTGTTCGGGCTTGGCTTCGGTGGTCTGGCCCGGGTCGTCGGCCGCGGCCAGTACCCCGAAACCGGGCGCCACGTGCACGAGGCACGATTCCAGAAACGGCCCGTCGATGCGGGCGATCTGCTGGCACACGTCGGACAGCGTCATGGCCGGCTTCTGGTCCGACACGTACAACGTGGCGTCGCCGAACTGGCGATGCAGGTCGATCAACAGTACCTTCTTGTCCGCCAGCGTGGCCAGCGCATAGCCGAAATTGGTGGAGATGAAGGTCGCGCCGCTGCCGCCCTTGCAGGCGATGAACGCGAGTATCTTCCCGTCGCGCATCGCGGCCACGCCGGCGCTGGCCGCGATGCGGTCGATGGCCTCGTGCAGCGCCCGGTGCACCAGCGGCAGCGGCAGCACTTCGCGGACGCCGGCCCGCATCGCGCGGATCAGAAGGTCGGGGTGGTGATTGTCGGTCAGCAGCATGAAATGCGCTGCCGAGTAGTGGCGGGTCAGGCGCTCCAGCAAGTCGCCGTCGGCGGCATCGGCGTCGCTGATGTCGACGATGATCAGGCTCGGTCCATCAGACAGCGGACGCTCGAGCGCGTCGCGCAGGCTGGCGCGGCTGGCGGCGACGTTCAACGGCGGTACGCGCGCCGCGCCTTGGGAGGCGATCTCCGCGTAAAGCTGGGTGTCGCGGCTGATCAGCAGGGCTTTCATCGGACTCCTCGGGACGGCTTTGGGTCATCGGGTTGGGTAGGCACAGGATGTTCAGATCGGGCCGGGGCAGCGCGTCATTTGCTGCCCATCCCGTTGATGATCAGCGACTTGATGGGCGGCTCCGTCGCCTTGAACGAATCCTGATAGCGTCCATGGGCGATAACGGCGGCGGAACCGTCCATACCGGCGGCGGGATTCGTGTTGGCGGCTGCGGACGGATCGAGCACCTGTGCCACCGCGTTGGCGCGCACGGAGGTGCCGAAGTTTTCATCGAAGCGCGGGGCCGTGCTGCATCCACACAGCAGCATGCCCGACAGCGCCGCACACGCCATGCGCTCGTATTTGATCGCCATCGCTCTCTCCTATTTCAGTTCGAAGCCGCCCGCGCTTTGCGCCGACGGGGCTGCCGGTGCCGGGGTCGACACGGTGGCCGTCGCCGCCGCCGGTGGCGGGCCTTCCAGGCGCCCGCCCAATAGCAATCCGGCACGCGACGGCTCGCCCACCTTGTCGGTCGGGAGCGTGTAACCATTGCCGGACAAGGGCTTGACGAGGTGGGCGGTGATCACGAACACCAGTTCCGTGCGGTCCTGTTGATAATCCGCACTGCGGAACAGGGCGCCCAGCACGGGCACTTCTCCCAGCACGGGCAACCCTTTCAGGTTGGCGACCAGGTTGCTCTTGATCAGGCCTCCGATCGCAAAGCTCTGGCCGTCGTACAGCTGGACCGTCGTGGTGGCGCGGCGTGTCGTCACGACCGGCAAGAGAGCGGTGCCGTTGAATCCGGTGGCCGACACGCCGATGCCTTCGCGCGACAATTCCGACACCTCGGGCGCGACGCGCAGATTGATGCGTCCACCGCCCAGCACGGTCGGCGTGAAGCGCAGGCCGACGCCGAACTCCTTTTCTTCCAGCGTGACGCGGTTGTTGTCCTGCGCGACCGGGATATAAAACTTGCCGCCGACGAGGAACGTGCCTTCCTGGCCGCTGATCGCCATCACGTTCGGCTCGGCGAGCACGCGCACCAGGCCATCCTGTTTCTCGGCCGCGGCGGTGAAGCCGCGGTCAAGACTCTTCCCCGCCGTGAGCGACCCGCGCGCCGTGCCGCTGATGAAGTTCGACAACAGCATGGCGCCCCAACTTCCGGAACTGAAGGTCCATCTGGCGCCGCCTTCCAGGCGATCCAGCAGGGTCTTCGACACTTCGGCGATCTTGACCTCCAACTGCACCTGCTGGGGCGCACGCACGGCCAGCATATTGACCACCCGCGCCGCGGCCGCGGCCGCACCGGCCTGGTTTTGGTTTTCTCTCTGGCTCTGGCTGGCGGCGTCCTCCTTGTCGGGCACCGTCAGTCCCCGCAGCGGCCGCCGCACATAGGCCGTCGCCAGTTCGACGGCGCGCGCGGCCGCGCCGATATCGCTTACGGTGCCCGTCAACACGAGGGCGTCGGACGCGGCCAGCACCTTGATGTCGTGCTCGTCCGGCATGGCGACGGCCAGCGTCGCCTGCAGAGCGGCTGGGTCCATCGCCACGGTGATATCGAGCACGCTGCACAGGCCGCTCCGGCCCTGGATGATCATATTGGTCGTGCCGACATCGATACCGGCGATGTACAGCGTGTCGGGTGCCACCATCAGCGCCTGTACGACGAGCGGGTTGCCGACGCTGCGGTGCTGGACCGGTTCCGGCAGGCGCATCAGGCTGGACTTGCCGACCTGCAGAGCCAGTTGGGCCGGCTTCGCGGCCTCGCCCTTGCAGTTGGGGCCGGCCTCGGCACGCGGCGGCGCCTCGGCCGGGTTGTCCGCGGCCTGCGCTTTCGTTTTAGCGGCTGCGCCGGCGGGTCCGGCGGCCACCAGCGCGAGGCCGGCGGCGAACAGGCAGCGAAGCATCGGTGATGGCGTCAAGCATCCGTTCATGGCTTTACCCTGGATGAGGTTCAGAAGCACTCCTGCGACATGCGCAGGCCATTGAGCACGGTGACGCAATCGCGCCGCACCGGGGCTGCCACTTTGACCGCCACCGGTGCCGGCCGCATCACCGGTGCGGGCTTCGGTACCGGCTTGCGGGGCGCCGGCGGCGCTTCGGGCAGCAGGGTCAGCTTGGTCGCGCCTTCGGTGCTGGCCGACTGCGGATCGACCTGGTTGCGCAGGGCCAGCGACAGCGTGCCGACGCTGCGCGCCAGGTCGAGCTTTTCGGCCTGCTCCGGCGTGACTTCCAGCGTGACCGCATTGACGACCTTGGGCTTGGTCTCGTCGCGATTGACTTCCTGGGCAACGGCCAGCACGAGGATTCGTTCCAGCACGATCTTCGAGATATTCTGCTGGTGGGCATCGGCACCGGGCGGCACCTCCTTCTGGGTGCTGACGATGATGTCGACGTAGTTCCCGGGCAGCGCGAAACCCGCCACGCCGATCACGTCATTCACGCGCACCGTGATCGCGCGCTTGCCTTCCGTGATCAGCGCCGACAAGCCGCCGAGCGTGCCGGCCGGCGCCAGCTTCGCTTCGCTGACCGGCTCGCCCATCAACAGATTCGTCTTGAGGACGCGGCCGCCCAGTTTTTGCGGATCGATGAAGGCGCCTTTCGGCATGCTGTCGGCCGGCCAGTCGGCCAGCTTGAACATCTCGGGCGTCAGGCGCTGGCCGAGGCTGATGTCGGTCGCGGCCACGACGATATGGTCGCTGCCGCTGCCCGGCTGCTTCAGCAGCCAGCGCGATGCGAACAGGACGGCCGCGAAGCCGAACAGGATCGCGACGGCCATGACGAGGATGGCACGCTTGTTCTTCATGATTGGGCCTCCGCACATGCGATGAACATGCTGCGCCAGGCCTGCTCGACCGCCGCGACGGTGAGACGCGGTTCGGTCCCGGCGAAGCCGGCGAAATCGGCGACCCGGTCGAGCAGTTCGCCCGGGTAGCAGGCCAACAGCGCGCGCCCGGATTGCGCGTGCAGCCGCTCGATCAGATGGTCGACCGCGGCGTCTTCGAACTCGATGCGGCGCAGACGGCATTGGCGGCGCAACAGTGCGCGGTAGGCGTGCGGCTCCAGGGGGCCGATGTCGGCCTTGTAACCGATGCGGCGCAGCGCGGCATCGTCGAACACGACGCCCGGGGCCAGGTTGGTCGCAAACACCACGGCGGCATCGAACGGCACCAGTTCGGTCTGGCCACCCTGCAGCGACAACTGGTCGCAGCCGGCATCGAGCGGACCGATGAAGCGGTTCAGCAGCTCGGCGGCCGCGATGCGCTGGCGTCCGACGTCGTCGAGCACCAGCATTCCATTGTTCGCCTGCAGGTGGGGCGGCGCGTGGTACACGCCCTGCTCAGCGTCGTAGCGCAGCTCGAGCATGTCGCGTCCCAGTTCGGCGCCGACGTGGACGAGCGGACGCTGGCACACGGTCCAGCGCGCATCGCAACTGCGCCGCTCTTCCTGCTGGCGCGCGATCGGTGGCGGCGCCACGTGCACGGCGGGATCGTACAGGCGGATCACCTGGCGTCCGGCCATCAATGCGTACGGCACCGCGATGGGGCCCGGCAGCAAGCGCCCGAGCTTGCGCGCCAGCGTGGTCTTGCCGCTGCCCGACGGCCCGTACAGCAGCAGCGAACGGCGCGCGTACAGGGCCGCACCCAACACGTCGCGCGCGGCCGGCGCGAGGGCGTCCTCGCCGAGCGCGCCAGCCAGCTGCGCGGGCGTAATGCGGTCGGCGTCGGCGTCGCGCAGCGCCTGGCGTTCGACCATGGCGCGATACGACGCGAGCGTCACGGGGGCAGGACCCAGGTAGCGGCAACGCGCCAGGGCATCGGCGACGCCGCGCTGGCCAATCGCCGTCAGCTGGTATTGCATGTCGATGTCGGACTCGCCACACCAGGCCACTTCCACCTGCTGTTCCGCGATCAGCGGATTGAGGACTTCGCGCAGCACGCTGATCGACAGTCGCAGCTTGCCGGCCAGATGCGTCAACGGCGCCTTGCCACCGGCCTGAATCGCCTTGAGTACCAGGTCCGTCACGAAGCGCGGTTCGAGACCGGTGTCGCGCACGGTCTTGGCCTGACGCGGCATGACCGGCGCGATCTCCGTACCGCCCGCCGGCGTCGGTTGCGCGGTGCGCGCCCCAGGCGCGGTACTGCCTGTCGATAGCGTTTCAAACATCGGAACCCCCTTGCCTTGCTTGTTTTCCGAAACAGGTCAGAATGATTCTAACGACCGGACTTTTGGCCACCCTTGAGGTTCGCCAAGAGCGGACTCATCCATAATGAGTGACCAGCGCGGCGATCGTGCCGAACGCAATGGCCAGCCCGTAAGGCATCGAGCCGGCACTCTGCGGGAGCGTCGTATCGGACAATTTCGTGCCCGGCACGATGAGTCCGGACAGCAGGTGGCCGATGTTGACGAAGGCCAGCCGTACGCGACTGCGCAGCAGGATGAGGAACAACGCCATCACGCCACCCGCGCACCACGTGAAGACGGCAATCTGGAACGCTTCGGCCGGACCGGTGAAGAAGCCGATCACGGCCATCATCTTGACGTCGCCGGCTGCCATGCCGCGCACCAGGTAGAACGGCAGGAAGACGGCGAGGCCCAGCAGCATGCCACCGCATGCGGACAGCAACGCGACGCCCGGTTCGGCGGACAATGCGTGCAGCAGCAGCGCACCGGCCAGGCCGGCGAGCAGAAGACGGTTCGGGATACGCCGCGTCGCCAGATCGTTGACGGCGGCAATGCCCACCATGAGCAGCAGCAGCGCATCGCGATATTGTTCGATTTGCATGACAGCTCCCAAAAAAAACCCTCCGGGCCCGGAGACCCGGAGGGCTGCCACTACACTACGGTTACGGGGTAACCAACTGTCCCGCAATGTAGGTGAACGTCGCCTTCACCTTCTCGCCCACAGTTGTCGCCGAGGCGGCCATCGCCACGCCGATCAAGGCCGCGATCAGGCCATACTCGATGGCTGTCACACCGTTCTCGTCAGCGGCGAAGGTTTTGACTGCAGAGATGAAGTTGCTCATGACAAACTCCCATATGGTGGGTTAATAAGAACTGCTACTAGCCGGAGGCGCGGGTCACGTCATCACTTCCTAGCTGACTTGCTGCGTTCCGGGCCAGTGAGTTCACTATAAAAGTTGATGCCGTACGGCAAGTTGACCACCAACAACTTTGCTGCACGGAACTATTTTTTGTTCTATTGAATCGAAATCCCCCTCGACTGGGGAAACACGATGCCAGATGAGTTTGAGAAAGTTCACTGAGGCTAAAAAAATTGCATTTGCATAATTGCTTAGAATGCAAAAAAGCTATATCCTGTTTCGCTTGCTCTTTGTGAAATGCCTGATACCTGCGAACGCGACGGCGGCTGTGCCCAGCCTGCAGGTCGGTTGATTACATTGCTGAGAACGACATGGATTCGCTTCTGAAACACATGGTGGACATGACCGGCCACCGCGATCACGCGATGCTCGATATTTCCGTGATCTCGGCAGTGCAGGAGCTGGCCGGTGCGGCGCAGACGCGCATACTGGCCATCACGACCGTGTCCGGACAGCAGTACCTGCGCGCACGCGCCAGCATCGTGAAAGGTGGCGCCGCCCGTCTGGAAGAGACGCATGATGGTGTCCTCGGCGATCCCGTGGCCGCCCTTCCAGAACTGAAACGCTGCCTTGCCGAGCACGAAGCCAGCGCGGAAGCGATCTCCGCCGACGGCATGCGCGTGTTGTGGCTGCCGATCTGGTTCGGCGACAAGGCCACGACCTGCCTGGAAATCCGCGACGACAAGGTTTTTTC
Source organism: Massilia putida (assembly GCF_001941825.1). Classification (NCBI taxonomy): domain Bacteria; kingdom Pseudomonadati; phylum Pseudomonadota; class Betaproteobacteria; order Burkholderiales; family Oxalobacteraceae; genus Massilia; species Massilia putida. The sequence continues at coordinate 4,216,377 of NZ_CP019038.1, read as the reverse complement.
GCACGACACTGTGTATGTGATCGGCGGCATCGTCGGCGTCTACCGGAATTTCCAGAACCTGCTCGACTACAGCGAGCGCGATTCACTCACCGGCCTGCTCAACCGCAAGACCTTCGACGACCAGCTGGCGCGCATGCTGCAGCATTCCCACGACCAGGATCCGCGTCTGCCGGGGCTGCCCGAGCGGCGCCAGCATCACGGCGAGGAAAAGCAGTGGCTGGCCGTCGTCGACGTCGACCACTTCAAGGCCGTCAACGACCGATTCGGCCACCTGTACGGCGACGAGGTGCTGATCCTGATCGCCAACCTGCTGCAATCCTCGTTCCGCGCCCAGGATCGCGTATTCCGCTTCGGCGGCGAGGAATTCGTCGTGCTGCTGCGCTCGACCACGCTGGACAATGCCTGGAAAATCATCGAACGCTTCCGGACCAATGTCGAAAGCCACGTCTTCCCGCAGGTGGGGAGGGTCACGGTCAGCGTCGGCTTCGTCAGCATCAGCGCCTACGAATCGCCCGTGGTCACGCTGGGCCATGCCGACCAGGCGCTGTACTACGCGAAAAGCAACGGGCGCAACCGCGCCTGCCATTACGACGACCTCATCGCGCACGGCCTGTTGCATACCGTCACGTCCAACGACACCGCTGAATTCTTCTGATCGCCGCTTGAGCGCGTCAGGCCGCGCTGGCTTACGCCACCGTCAGGAAACGCAGCGGGTCGACCTGCCATTTTTCGGGCGATTCGTGGCGCACGATCTTGTCGCCGCCGCCATGGCCCACGCCGCGCGCCAGGTCCACCACCTGCGGCTTGATATAGGTCTGACTCCTGGTACTGTAGAACACGTTGACCTTAGGTGTGAGCAAGCTCGTTTCGTGCGGTTCGACGACCACGCCCAGGCGGCCCGACTCCAGCAGGACGAGGGTGCCGATCGGGTAGATGCCGACGCAACGCATGAATTCCTGGGTCAGCGCCGGATTGAAATGGAATTTGCTCCATTCGTACATCTTGCGCAGCGCCTCGGCCGCCGGCATGCCCTTGTGGTAGCAGCGGTCGGCCGTGATGGCGTCGTACACGTCGACAATCGCAGCCATCTGGGCCAGCTCACTGATGTCCTGTTCGCCCTGGCGGTCCGGATACCCCGTGCCGTCGCGGCGCTCGTGATGGTGCAGCGTGATGTCGAGCGGGATGGCGCCGATTTCGGGCGAGCGGCGCAAGAGATCGTAGCCGTCCCTGGGGTGGCGGCGGACGATCTCGAATTCCTCCTCGGTCAGGCGCCCTGGCTTGTTCAGAATTGCGTCCGGCACCAGAGCCTTGCCCGTATCGTGCAGCAGACCGCCGATGCCCGCCTGGTACGTGGTCTCCGCATCCATCTGGCGCGAACGACAGAAGGCGACGAGCAGCGTGCAGACGCTGACCGAATGCAGGAACGTGTAGTCGTCCTTGTTCTTGATGGCGGACAAACCGAGCAACGCGGACGCATTGCGCAGGATCGATGCGGTGATGTTCTCCACCACCGGCGACACCCTGTCCATTTCCACCGCCTTGCCCAGGCGCGCATCCTGCATCACCGTCTTGACCAGGCCGGCGGCCTGGCGCCGGATCGTCATGGCGCGGTCGAATTCCTCGGCCAGCGTGGTGCGCAGCGGCGTTATCGGCTGGGCGGCAATCGCGGCGACCTCGGCCTCCGTCGCGGCCTCGGCCTCGGCCACGGTCGGGGCGTTGCTTACGTCCAGCCCGCGCGCGCAATCGATCGCCACGGTACGGATGCCGGCCGCCAGGATCTTGCGGATCTCGTCCTCGGTCGTAATGACGAAACGGTTGCGGACGAACGGATGTTCCATCCAGCCGCAATCCAAGTCATGAATAAACATCCCCACGCGTAGCTGGGAAGAATCGACTTTCTTGAGCATGTGAGGATCCGGGGGGTGTGTTAATCTCGCCACGTTTTGGTGTCGTTCAAGTATATCAAGTGAGTGGCAACAACAATTTCCGGAAATAAATTTCTGGTCACTTTATGTAGCCATAAAGATACAAGTATTTACAAAATGGAACTCCGCCAGCTGCGCTATTTCGTCGCCATCGTGGACCACGGCTCGCTGTCGCGCGCTGCCCTCGTCCTGCACGTGGCGCAGCCGGCGCTGACCCAGCAACTGCGCCAGCTGGAAGAAGAACTGGGTGTGCAATTGCTGCACCGCTCGGCGCAGGGCGTGCTCAGCACCGACGCCGGCAAGGTGTTCTACGAACATGCGTTGGCCATCCTCAAGCAAGTCGCGGATGCGCAGGCGGCCGTCGTGCAATCGGCCGAGCGGCCGTCGGGCAGCGTCACGCTCGGCCTGCCGCACAGTATTTCGGATGCCCTCGCGCTGCCGCTGCTGACGGCGATCCGCCAGCGCTATCCCGAAATCACGCTGCAGCTGACCGAGGAAATCACCGGCAGCCTCGCCGAACAATTGCGCGCCGGCCGTATCAACCTGGCCGTGCTGTTCGACGACGGCCAGCTCGGTGGTTTCGTCGCCACCCCACTCGTGGAAGAAGAGCTGCGCTTCATCTGCCGCGCCGACGCGCCCGCCGCCGGGCGCGACAGCCTGACCTTGCGCGACGCGCTTGACACGACCCTGATCCTGCCGGGCCTGCAGCATGGCGTGCGGCCGCGCATCGAAAGCACGGCGCGGGCCGCGGGCCTGGCCACGCGCGACGTCATCGAAATCAATTCGATCGCGATCCTGAAATCGGCCATCCTGGCCGGCATGGGCGCCACCATCCTGCCGGTGGCGCCAGTGCAGGCCGAGGTCGAGCGCGGCGCGATGCGGGCGTTGGCCATCCGCAGCCCGGCCATCGCCCGCACCGTCGTGCTGTGCACCTCGCGCAATATCCCGCTCACCAATGCGGCCGCGGCCGTCAGCCGTCTCGTGGTCGAGGTAGCGCAGGGGCTGTGTGTCGACGGTCATTGGATCGGCGCGCGTTCGGTCGCGGCGTAATGCGGGCCATCATTTTTTCTTATGGCTCCATCCCCATTTCGTATTTCCGTATACGTCAACTTGTCTCTACACTTGGTGTAACAGCCGCCAAAGCGGCACCGGGACCCGATCCGGCAAGCGCCTACCCGGCGCGCCACCAGCACGGGTCCATCTGAAAACACAAAGTTTGGAGACACCATGCCTGACACCGTTCTGGGCCAGGGCGCATCCGCGTCCATGCCTGCCACGCCCGCCGTTCCCGCTCCCCTCAAAGACGTCAGCCTCGACGACAAGTACACCGCCACCTCCGGCAAGATCTTCCTGTCCGGCATTCAGGCCCTCGTGCGCCTGCCGATGATCCAGAAGCTGCGCGACGAACAGGCCGGCCTGAACACCGCCGGCTTCGTGTCCGGCTACCGCGGTTCGCCGCTCGGCGGCCTGGACGAGAACCTGTGGAAGGCCAAGGGTCACCTCGAAGCGAAAGCCATCCAGTTCGTGCCGGGCGTGAACGAGGATCTCGCGGCGACCGCCGTCTGGGGCACGCAGACCGTGGACCTGATCGGGCCGGCCAAGTACGACGGCGTGTTCGCGATGTGGTACGCGAAAGGCCCGGGCGTGGACCGCTGTGGCGACGTCTTCAAACACATGAACCATGCCGGCACGGCCAAGAACGGCGGCGTGCTGCTCGTCGCGGGCGACGACCACGGCGCCTATTCGTCGACCCTGCCGCACCAGTCCGACCACATCTTCGCCGCGTGCATGATCCCGGTGCTGTATCCGTCGAACGTGCAGGAATACCTGGACCTGGGCGTGCACGGCTGGGCGATGTCGCGCTTTTCCGGCCTGGCCGTCGCGTTCAAGGCGCTGGCGGATACGGTCGAATCGAGCGCCTCGGTCGATGCCGATCCATTCCGCGTCGAGGTAAAACTGCCGCAGGACTTCGCGATGCCGGAAGGCGGCCTGAATACGCGGCTGTCGTCCATCCCGCTGGGCCAGCAGGCGCGCAATCAGGAAGCCCTGATGCAGGACTACAAGATCTACGCGGCCCTCGCGTATGCGCGCGAGAACAAGCTGAATCGCACGACGATCGACAGCCCGGATGCGAAGCTCGGCATCATCGCGTCGGGTAAATCGTATGTGGACGTGCTGGAAGCGCTGGAAGAACTGGGCATCGACGAAGCGATGGCGGCGCAAGTCGGCCTGCGCCTGTTCAAGGTGGCGATGATCTGGCCGCTGGAGCCGGAAGGCGTGCGCGAATTCGCCCAGGGCCTGGACGAGATCCTCGTCGTGGAAGAGAAGCGCCAGGTCGTCGAATACCAGCTCAAGGAACAGCTGTACAACTGGCGCGACGACGTGCGCCCGCGCGTGATCGGCAAGTTCGACGAAAAGGGCGAATGGGTCGCGCCGCGCGGCGAATGGCTGCTGCCGCCGAAGGCCGATTTCTCCGTCGCCCAGGTGGCGCGCGTGATCGCCGGCCGCATCACCCGGCTGAATCTCGATGAGCGCACCCGCGACCTGATCAAGGCGAGACTGGCCTTCCTGGAAGCGAAGGACGCGGTGCTCATGAAAGCCGTGACGACGCCGTTCCGCCCCGCCTTCTATTGCTCCGGCTGCCCGCACAACACGTCGACGAAGGTGCCGGACGGCTCGTTCGCGCTGGCCGGCATCGGCTGCCACGTGATGGCCACGTCAATCTATCCGGAGATGAACAAGCTGACGACGCATATGGGCGGCGAAGGCGCGCCGTGGATCGGACAGGCCGCGTTCTCCAAGGTGCCGCACGTATTCCAGAATCTGGGCGACGGCACTTATTTCCACTCGGGTTATCTCGCCGTGCGTGCCGCCATCGCGGCCAAGGTCAACATCACTTATAAAATCCTGTACAACGATGCGGTCGCGATGACCGGCGGCCAGCCGGTCGACGGCACGACGTCCGTGCCGCTGATCGCGCGCCAGATGGCGGCCGAAGGCGTGCAGCGCATCGCGCTCGTGACGGAAGACCTGTCGCGCTATGAAGACCGCTCGGCCCTGCCGGCCGAAGTCACGCTGTACGACCGCAGCAAGATGGACGAGGTGCAGCGCGAACTGCGCGAGATCCCGGGCGTGACGGTGCTGATCTACGACCAGACCTGCGCGGCCGAGAAACGGCGCCGTCGCAAAAAGGGAGAATTCCCGGACGTGGCCAAGCGCATGGTGATCAACGAAGCCGTGTGCGAAGGCTGCGGCGATTGCGGCGTGCAGTCGAACTGCGTGTCCATCCTGCCGAAGGAAACGGAATTCGGCCGCAAGCGCGCCATCGACCAATCCGCGTGCAACAAGGATTATTCGTGCGCGAAGGGCTTCTGCCCGAGCTTTGCCACCGTCGAAGGCGGCACGCTCAAAAAGAACAAGGCCGGCGCCAGCAAGAAGGACGGCGACGATGGCTGGGGTCCGCTCCCGCTGCCATCGCTGCCGTCGATCGCGGCGCCGTACAACATCCTGATCAACGGCATCGGCGGCACGGGTGTCATCACCGTGGGCGCACTGATGGGCATGGCGGCCCATCTCGAAGGCAAAGGCGCGTCCGTGCTGGACATGACGGGCATGAGCCAGAAGAACGGCTCCGTCACCTCGCACGTGAAGATCGCGGAAACGCCGGAACGCCTGCGTGCCCAGCGCATCGCCACCGGCGAGGCCGACCTCGTGCTGGGCTGCGACATGCTGACCGCCGGCGCCGCCGACGCCATTTCGAAAATGCGTCCGGGCCGCACGATGGTCGTCGTCAACCTGCACGAACAGCCGACCGGCACCTTCGCCCAACAGAGAGATTGGGAATTCCCGGCCGAGCAAGTCCGCTCGCTGATCGTGGAAGCGGTGGGTGGCGAGGCCGGTGCCGACTTCCTCGATGCGACCAAGCTGGCAACAAACCTGATGGGCGATTCGATCGCGGCTAATCTGTTCATGCTGGGCTATGCGTGGCAGAAGGGCCTCGTGCCGCTGTCGGAAGCGTCGCTGCTGCGCGCCATCGAATTGAATGGCGTCGCGGTCGCATCGAACCAGCGCAGCTTCCTGTGGGGCCGCCGCGCCGCAGTCGACCTGAAACGGGTCGAACGCACGGCGATCCCGGCGCAACCGGTCGTGATCCAGATGCCGCAGAGCCTCGACAGCGTGATCAGGAAGCGCGTCGAGTTCCTGACCGGTTACCAGGACGCGGCCTACGCGACGCAGTACGAAACGCTGGTCGCCCGCGTGCGTGAGCGCGAGGCGGCGCTTGGCCTCGGCAACAAGCTCTCGATGGCCGTGGCCAAATCGTACGCCAAGCTGATGGCCTACAAGGACGAGTACGAGGTCGCGCGCCTGTACACGGACGGCCGCTTCGTCGAGCAGTTGCAAAGCCAGTTCGAAGGCACGTTCAGCGTGAAGTTCAATCTGGCCCCGCCGCTGTTTGCGAAGAAGGACGCCAAGGGCCACCTCGTGAAAGCCGAATTCGGGTCGTGGATGTGGAGTGCCTTCAAGCTGCTGGCCAAGCTGAAAGGCTTGCGCGGCACGGCGTTCGACGTGTTCGGCTACACGGCCGAGCGCAAGATGGAGCGCGCCCTGGTCAAGGAATACCGTGACATGATCGAGGCGCTGCTGCCGTCGCTGGACGCCGCCAACCACGCCGTCGCCGTCGAGCTGGCGGCGCTGCCGGAGCAGATCCGCGGCTTCGGGCACGTCAAGGAAAAGGCCGTGGCCGAGTACCGGGTGCGCCTGCAGGAGCTCCTCTCCGGCAACATCAAAAAGCGTGCCGCCTGATTTATTACGACGTCGTCCCCGCGTTATCACGACGTCGTCCCCCGCGCAAGCGGGGATCCATACTGAAGCAGCGTAGACGCAAACTCAGCATGGATTCCCGCGCGCGCGGGAATGACGATGCATTCTTGACGTTTACGTTAACGTCATATACCGTACAAAGAACCCCCAGTTCGCTTCCGTTTTCCAAGGAACACCATGAACGACATCACGCCCGCCGCCAAGCTCGACCTGCCGGAGCATGCCAAACTGTCCAACAAAGTCCGCTTCGTCACCGCCGCCTCGCTGTTCGACGGCCACGACGCCTCGATCAACATCATGCGCCGCATCCTGCAGACGAACGGCGCCGAAGTCGTGCACCTGGGCCATAACCGCTCGGTCGACGAAGTCGTCACCGCGGCACTGGCCGAGGACGTGCAGGGCATCGCCATCTCCAGCTACCAGGGCGGCCACGTCGAATATTTCAAGTACATGATCGACCTGCTGCGCCAGCGCGGCGGTGCCCACATCAAGGTGTTCGGCGGCGGTGGCGGCGTCATCGTCCCGCACGAGATCGAGGAACTCCATGCCTACGGCGTCACGCGCATCTTCTCGCCGGAAGACGGACAGCGCATGGGCCTCGTCGGCATGATCCGCTCGATGCTGGAAGCGTGCGACGTCGACCTGTCGACCTATGCCCCGACCACCCTCGAGCCGCTGCAGACCGGATCTGTCGAGCAGCGCCACCGTCCGCTCGCGCAGCTGATTACGGCACTGGAAAACGGCAAGGCATCGGCCGAACTGCGCAAGCGCATCATGGACACGGCCGAGGGCCTGAAAGTGCCGGTGCTGGGCATCACGGGCACGGGCGGCGCGGGCAAATCGTCGCTGACGGATGAACTCATCCGCCGCATCCGCCTCGACCAGGGCGACCGCCTCAACATCGCCGTGATCTCGATCGACCCGTCGCGCCGCAAATCCGGCGGCGCGCTGCTGGGCGACCGCATCCGCATGAATGCGATCAATCCGTGGAACAAGGATGGAGAAATGCGGGCGCGCGTGTTCATGCGCTCGCTCGCGACGCGCGAGGCGGGCTCCGAGATCTCGCAGGCGCTGCCCGACGTGATCGCCGCGTGCAAGGTCGCGGGCTTCGACCTCGTCATCGTCGAGACGTCGGGCATCGGCCAGGGCGACGCCGCCATCGTGCCGCATGTGGACGTGTCGATGTACGTGATGACGCCGGAATTCGGCGCCGCCTCGCAGCTCGAGAAGATCGACATGCTGGACTTCGCCGACTTCATCGCCATCAACAAGTTCGACCGCAAGGGCGCCCAGGACGCGCTGCGCGACGTGGCGAAACAGGTCCAGCGCAACAAGGAATTGTGGAGCAAGTCGCCGGACGAGATGCCCGTCTACGGCACGCAGGCGTCGCGCTTCAACGACGACGGCGTGACCGCCCTGTACCTCGGCCTGCTGCCGGCGCTGGCCCAATTCGGCCTGAAAACGGAAACGTCGAAGCTGCCCAAGCCGGCCACCAAATACTCGAGCGGCAAGAACGTGATCGTGCCGCCCGCGCGCACGCGCTACCTGGCCGAGATCGCGGACACGGTGCGCGGCTACCACCGCAGCGTCGCCAAGCAGGTGAAGCTCGCGCGCGAGCGCCAGCAGTTGACGGAAACGAAGCGCATGCTGGCCGCCGCCAACCGTGAAGTGGTCCTCGACGACCTGATCACGGAACGCGACAACGCGATGGAAGGCGAGGCGAAGAAACTGCTCGCGTCCTGGCCGCAGCTTCAGGAGACCTATGCCGGTGACGAGCATGTGGTCAAAATCCGCGACAAGGAAATCCGCACGAACCTCACCTACACGACGCTGTCCGGCAACAAGGTGCGCAAGGTCGCCCTGCCCCGCTTCGAGGACCACGGCGAGATCCTGCGCTTCCTGATGCTGGAAAACGTGCCGGGCGCCTTCCCCTACACGGCGGGCGTGTTCCCCTTTAAACGCGAAGGCGAGGATCCGACCCGCATGTTCGCCGGCGAAGGCGACGCGTTCCGCACCAACCGCCGCTTCAAACTGGTCTCGCAAGGCATGGACGCGAAGCGCCTGTCGACGGCATTCGACTCCGTCACGCTGTACGGCGCCGACCCTGCGCTGCGGCCCGACATCTACGGTAAGGTCGGTAACTCGGGCGTGTCGATCGCCACGCTGGACGACATGAAAGTGCTGTACGACGGTTTTGATTTGTGCAGCCCTGCTACCAGCGTGTCGATGACGATCAACGGCCCCGCCCCGACCATCCTCGCGATGTTCATGAACACCGCGATCGACCAGCAGATGGACAGGTTCGAGCGCGACAACGGCCGCAAGCCGAACCTTGAGGAAGCCGCGCAGATCCGGGCCTGGGTGCTGGCGAACGTGCGCGGCACCGTGCAGGCGGACATTTTGAAGGAAGACCAGGGCCAGAACACCTGCATCTTCTCGACGGAGTTCTCGTTGAAGGTGATGGGCGACATCCAGGAATACTTCGTCCAGAACCAGGTGCGCAATTTTTATTCCGTGTCGATCTCCGGCTACCACATCGCGGAAGCGGGCGCGAACCCGATCTCGCAGTTGGCCTTCACCTTGTCGAACGGTTTTACCTTCGTCGAAGCGTATCTCGCACGCGGCATGCACATCGACGACTTCGCGCCGAACCTGTCGTTCTTCTTCAGCAACGGCATGGACCCGGAATACACGGTGCTGGGCCGCGTGGCGCGCCGCATCTGGGCCGTCGCCATGCGCGACAAGTACGGCGCGAACGACCGCTCGCAAAAGCTGAAATACCACATCCAGACGTCGGGCCGCTCGCTGCACGCGCAGGAGATCGACTTCAACGACATCCGCACGACCTTGCAGGCGCTGATCGCGATCTACGACAACTGCAACTCGCTGCACACGAATGCCTACGACGAGGCGATCACGACGCCGACCGACGAATCCGTGCGGCGTGCGCTGGCGATCCAGCTGATCATCAACCGCGAATGGGGCCTGGCCAAGAACGAGAACCCGAACCAGGGCTCGTTCATCCTGGAGGAACTGACCGACCTCGTCGAGGAAGCGGTATTGCAGGAATTCGAGCGCATCGCCGAGCGCGGCGGCGTGCTCGGTGCCATGGAGACGGGCTACCAGCGCGGCAAGATCCAGGAAGAGTCGATGCTGTACGAGCACCGCAAGCACGATGGCAGTCTGCCCATCATCGGCGTCAACACTTTCCGCAACCCGAAGGGTGCGCAAGCCCCGGCGACGATCGAACTGGCCCGCTCCACGATTGAGGAAAAGCAATCGCAGCTCACGCGCCTGGCAGACTTCCACCGCCGTCATGCGGACGAGGCACCGGCCGCCTTGGCGGCCCTGCAGCAGGCCGCCATCGACAACGAGAACGTGTTCGCGCGTTTGATGGACGCCGTGCGTGTATGTTCCTTGGGCCAGATCACGACGGCGCTGTTCGAGGTCGGCGGACAATATCGTCGCAATATGTGAGCCCCGGTAGAATGGTTCCGGGACCATCACGGAGCCACGCATGCCGATCCAACCGCAACAACTTGCCGCCCTCATGCGCGAAGTCGAACAGGAAGACCCGATCGACTTCGCCGACCTGCCCTTCCCCGAGGACGACCTGCGCGAGCTGGTCGCCAACCACCTGTGCGAGATGGCCGCCTCGATGGAGAACTTCAGCACCGAAGATCGCCTGATGACCCTGCTGGCCGTATCAGCCAAGCTCGTACTCGAGAATCTGGTATTGCACGTGCAATTATTGCGTCGCCACGGTTTGCCTGTCGGCGACAATGTCGAAGCCCTGCTGAGCCGCCTGCGCAAAGGTGAAAACGGCCCGGAGCAGTAATATGGCCGTCATATTGTCGAGAAATGACGTTAAAAGGGCGAGACTTCCACCACTTTCGTGGGGGGATTTGCAACATGACGTCGAACTTGTGCGGCTTTATTACTATTCCTTCAGGTATTATTGTTGAAGAGGAATCCGCACAACAATGCGGTTACGACCCATATCCCAAGGAATTCTAGATGCCGCGTCATCCGAACAAGCTCAAACTTACCGCTGCCATCCTGTCCGGTGCTTTCATGGTAGCCGGCCTGTCCGCCTGCGGTCGCTCCACGCAATCGACCGAACAGCTGCTGGGTGAAGCCAAACAGTATCAGAAGAAGGGTGACCTGAAGTCGGCAATGATCCAGCTCAAAAATGCCGTCGAAAAGAACCCGGAAAACGGCGAAGCGCGCATCCAGTTGGGCAGTCTGGAACTCGGCATGGGCGACTACGCCTCGGCCGAAAAGGAATTCCGCAAGGCCCGATCGAGCGGTGTCGCGGCCGACCGCGTGCTGCCCCTGTTGGCCAAGGCGATGTCGCAGCAAGGCAAGTTCAAGGAAATTCTCGACGACATCACGCCGGAAGTCGCCGCCAAGTCGGCACCGCTGCTGACGCTGCGCGGCGAAGCCCTGCTGTCGACCGGCAAGGTCGACGAAGCCAAGCAGGCGTTCGACCAGGCGCTGGCGCTGAACGCCAATGCGGGCGATACGCTGCTCGGTCTGGCGCGCTACGCCATCGCCAAACAGGACAGGGATGCCGCCGAGCGCTATATCAATGAAGCGGTGGCCAAGGATCCCAAAAATCCGGAAGTCTTCATGGCGCACGGCACCATGCTGCGCACGCAGGGCAAGGCCGACGAGGCGATCGCCGCCTTCGACCAGGCGCTGGCACTCGATCCGCACCATCGTACGGCCCATATCGAAAAAGCCTATATCGATATCACCCGCGGCAAATTCCCGGACGCGAAAACGGAAATCGATGCCGCCGAGAAGAATGCGCCAGGCAATCTACTCGTGATCTATACCCGCGCCCTGTACGAATTCTCGCAAGGCAAATACCAAGCTGCCCAGGACGCCCTGCAGCGCGTGCTGAAAGTCGCGCCCGATCATATGCCGAGCATCCTGCTGGCGGGTGCATCCGAGCTGAATCTCGGCTCCCTGCAACAGGCCGACCAGCACCTGCGCAAGTACCTGGAAAACAATCCGAACGACGTCTATGCCCGCAAGCTGCTGGCCCAGGTCCAGCTCAAGAGCGCCCAGCCGAACGATGCCGCCGCTACCCTGGCGCCGGCACTCAAGAGCGCGGCGGACGATCCGCAGGTCCTGGCCCTGGCCGGCGAAACCTATATGCAGGTGCATGACTTCAACAAAGCCAGCGCCTACCTGGAAAAGGCCGCGGCGCTGGCGCCGAAGGCGGCCGGGCTGCGCACCTCGCTCGGCCTGTCCAAGCTGGCCCAGGGCGACCAGGCACGCGGCCTGTCCGAACTGGAAATGGCCACGGAGCTCGATCCCAAGTCGGCGCATGCCACGATGGCCCTGGTCCAGACGGAAATCAGCCTCAAGCATTACGACAAGGCGCTGGCCGCCATCGACGCCCTCGAAAAGCAGCAGCCCGAGAATCCGCAGGTGCTGACCCTACGCGGCGCGGTCAACATGGTGAAGGGCGACATTCCCGCCGCCCGCGCCGCGCTGGACAAGGCCGTGGCCCTGCAGCCGACCTTCATTCCGGCCGTGCAGAACCTGGCGCGCCTGGACCTCGTCGAGAAAAAACCCGACGCCGCCAAGCAGCGCTACGAAAAAGTCCTGCAAAAGGAACCGAACAACGCCGACGCGATGCGTGCCCTGGGTGAGTTGGCGCTCATGCAGAATCATCCCGACGAAGCGACGACGTGGTTCGAGAAGGCCAGCAATTCGAATCCGAATGCCGTTGTTCCCGCGATCACGCTCGGCAGGCATTACCTGCGTACGGGACAGGCACAGAAAGCCCTGACCGTGGCGCGCAAGTTCCAGACCGCCAACCCGACCAATCCGGAACTGGTGGAACTGCTGGGCCAGGCCCAGCTCGCCAACAAGGACACGGCCGGCGCGCTGGAAACCTACAGCAAGCTGACCAACCTGGTGCCGAAATCGGCCGCGCCGCACCTGCGCCTGGCCGGCGTGCACATGATGATGCAAAACAATACCGCCGCGGTCGATGACCTCAAGCGCGCCGTCGAACTGCAGCCGGACCTGCTTCCCGCCCGCCTGGCCCAGGTCGAGCTGGCCATGCGCATGGGCCACCCGGACGACGCGCTGGCCATGGCCCGCCAAATCCAGAAGCTCAACGACAAATCACCCGTCGGCTATGCGACGGAAGGCGACGTGCTGATGGCGCAGAAAAAGCCGGCGCAAGCCCTGCCGGCCTACGACAAGGCCTTGTCGCTCGCCAAGGCGCCGGAAATTCTCGTGAAATCCCTGCAGGCCATGACGCTGTCCGGCAAGGGCAAGGAAGCGCAGGCGCGCGCGGCCCAGTGGATCAAGGACCATCCGGACGACGTCCTGATCGGCATGTACGTGGCCGAGAACGACCTGGCCGCCAAGGATTACAAGGCCGCGATCGCGCGCCTGGAAGGTATCGTCAAGCGCACGCCGACCAACGCCGCCGCGCTGAACAACCTGGCGTATGCTTATCAGCAAGAAAAAGATCCGCGTGCCCTGGCAACTGCCGAGCAGGCGTATAAACTGGCAGACAACAGCCCCGGCATCATGGATACGCTGGGTTGGCTGCTGGTGGAGCAAGGCAATACGACGCGCGGCGTGCCACTGCTGCAGAAGGCCAGCAGCCTGGCGCCGAACTCGTCGGAAGTGCGCTACCACCTGGCGGTGGGCCTGAGCAAGTCGGGCGACAAGGCGGGCGCGCGCAAGGAGCTCGATAAGCTCCTCGCGAGCGATAAATCGTTCGCCCAGGCCGACGAAGCGCGCGCGTTGCTAAAAACATTGTAAGAAGCTAATATACGTTAATAAATAAATAATAATCCATGCCCGGCAGCGCCAGGGCATGGGCTACCAGAACTTCCGTCCGCCGCGTGCGGGTGATTTTAAACTTGGGGAATCCTGCGATGACGACTTTCGACGATTTTAAGGATCCAGAGGGTGGTTCGGCCGCATCCCTATCGGACGCTCATGATTTTGGTGATCGCGATAATATGACGCCCTCGCAATATGAGGATGTCATCGTGAACCACGATTCGTATGGAATCCGGCTTACCGATACTGCGGACGGGCGAAATTCGGCAAGTATGCTGATCAACAAGATGTACGCCTGGCGCGGCTATTCAGGCACGCACCAATTCAGCGACGACCCGAATCGCATTACGCTCACCGCCACCGACAAGGGCGATGTGGTCGGTACGCTCACAATCGGCATCGATTCGCCGATCGGCCTGATGGCGGACCAGATCTTCAAGGAGGAGCTGGACGCACACCGCAATCAGGGTGCGCGCCTGTGCGAATTCACGAAGCTGGCGTTCGACCCGTCGGTACGTTCGAAGACTTCGCTGGCCAACCTGTTCCACCTGGCCGTTATCTATGCCCGCGACATCCATCAATGTACGGATATCGTCATCGAAGTGAATCCGCGCCATCGCCGTTTTTACGAACGCATGCTCGGCTTCCAGCAGGAGGGCGAACTCAAAATCAATCCGCGCGTCGATGCACCGGCCTACCTATTGCGGGTAAATCTGGAATTTGTGACCGAGCAGATCCAGAAATTCGGCGGCACATTCAGCGCCGATAACAACGTTTCCGAGCGGTCCTTTTATCCCTATTTCTTCTCGCCGCGCGAAGAACGAGGCATTATCAACCGCCTCCTGCGCATGGACGAACAGCACGCATAAAAAGGGCTGTGCGCAGCAGGTATCATCGCCACGGCCCCTTTTATCGATAAAACCGTTTTTCCTCATCAATGACAAATCCGTTCCGCTATGAACAGGCGTTTTCACGCAATATCGGCTGGGTGACGCCGGCAGAACAGCAGACCCTGCGCAGCAAACGTATCGCCATCGCGGGCGGCGGCGGAGTCGGCGGCGTACACCTGCTGACCCTGGCGCGGCTGGGCGTAACAAAATTTCATATCGCCGACTTCGACACGTTCGATATCGTCAATTTCAATCGCCAGGTCGGCGCCATGATGTCGACGGTCGGCCAGCCCAAGGCCGAGGTCCTGGCTCGCATGGCCAAGGACATCAACCCCGAAATCGACGTCAAGATCTTTCCTGACGGCGTCAACCAGGGCAATCTCAACGCATTCCTGGACGGCGTCGACCTGTACGTCGACGCCCTCGACTTCTTCGCTTTCGACGCCCGCCAGCAGACGTTCGCCGCCTGCGCCCGCCTCGGCATCCCGGCCACGACGGCCGCGCCGCTGGGCATGGGCGCCGCCCTGCTGAACTTCCTGCCGGGACAGATGACGTTCGAAGACTATTTCCAATGGGGCGATCTGCCCGAACTGGACAAGGCGATCCGCTTCGTCGTCGGCCTCGCGCCGGCCGGCCTGCACCGTCCTTACCTGGTCGTGCCGGAAGCCGTCAACTTCGTGGAACGCCGCGGTCCGTCCACGTTCATGGCCTGCCAGCTGTGCGCCGGCATCGTCGCCACGGAGGCGCTCAAGATCCTGCTCGGCCGCGGCAAAGTACTGGCCGCGCCGCGCGGCGTGCAGTTCGACGCCTATCGCAACAAGCTGGCCCACACCTGGCGCCCGGGCGGCAACGCCAATCCGCTGCACCGGCTGATGATCGCCGTCGCCAAGCGCCAGATGACACGCCAGCTGGCCGGGAAGGCGGTACAGGCATGAACCTGCCGCAGACGATCCGCGACATCCTCGACCTGGCACGCTGGGCGCCAAGCGGCGACAACACCCAGGTGTGGCGATTCGAAGTGCTCGGTCCGGACCACGTCGCCGTGCACTTTTACGACACGCGCGAAGATACCGTGTACGACTTCCGCGGCCGTCCGAGCCAGTTGTCGCACGGCACTCTGCTGGAAACGATGGCGATCGCCGCCACCGCCCACGGCCTGCGCACCGAGATCGCCCGACGCCCGGACGACCAGGACCACCTGCCCGTGTTCGACGTGCGTTTCGTGCCTGATCCGGCGGCGAAACCGAGTCCGCTCATCGCCGCCATCCAGACCCGCAGCGTGCAGCGCCGCGCGATGAGCACGCGCGCCCTGCTTCCCCAAGAAAAACGCGCCCTCGAAGATGCCGTCGGCGACGGCTACCACGTGCGCTGGATCGAAGGCTTCGGTGGCAAGATGGCCGCGGCGCGCCTGATGTTTTCGAACGCCAAGCTGCGCCTGACGATGCCGGAAGCCTACGAGGTGCACCGCCGCATCATCCACTGGAACGCACGCCACAGCCCCGACCGCGTGCCCGACCAGGCCCTGGGCGTCGACGCCGCCACCTTGCGCCTGATGAAATGGGCGATGGTCAGCTGGAGCCGCCTGTCGACGATGAACCGCCTGATGGGCACCTGGGCGCCGCGCCTGCAGATGGACCTCGTTCCGGGGCTGCGCTGCGCCGCCCACTTCGTCATCATGGCCAAACGCGCGCCGGAGACGGTCGAAGACCACGTCGCCGCCGGCCGCGCCGTGCAGCGCTTCTGGCTGACGCTGACCCACCTGGGCCTGGCCATGCAGCCCGAGATGACGCCCCTGATCTTTTCCGCCTACGTGGAGCACGACCAGCCGTTCTCGACGGTCGACAAATTACACGGTTCGGCGCGGCAATTGCGGCAGCGCCTGCACAAGCTGATCGGCACCGGCAACGGTCATCCGGTCTTCATGGGACGGCTCGGCGCCGGCCCGGCACCCGAGGCCCGTTCGTTGCGCAAGCCGCTCGAAGAACTGATGAAGTAAACCGGCGGCGCGGGTTTCCCGCGCTGCCGGCGCCGTCCGTCACGCACGTTCCCGCAACCCTTTGACGATCAACGCCCCTATGGAACGTATCAAAATCCTATTCTTTGCGGAAGCGGTCACCCTGGCCCACGTCGGGCGTCCCATCGCGCTCGCGCAATCCCTCGATCCCGCGCGCTTCGACGTGCATTTCGCCTGCGCGGAAGGCTACGAATTCTGTTTCAACGGCACGCAGTTCACCCGCTGGACCATCCACAGCATCCCCAGCCAGCAATTCCTCGACGCGCTCGCGGGTGGCAAGCCCGTGTACAACGCGGCGACGCTGGCCGGTTACGTCGAGGACGACCTGCGCGTGCTCGACGCCGTGCGCCCCGACATCGTCGTCGGCGACTTCCGCCTATCGTTGTCCGTCAGCGCACGCCTGCGCCGGATTCCGTACGTGTCGCTGATGAACGCGTACTGGAGCCCTTACGTCGTGCAGCATTACGCCGTGCCGCACATCCCGCTGACGCGCCTCCTGCCGATCCGCATCGCCAATGCGATCTTCCGCATGGCGCGCCCGGTCGCGTTCGCCTCGCACTCCGTGCCGCTGAACCGCGTGCGCCGCCAGTACGGGCTGCCTTCGCTGGGCACCGACCTGCGCAAGGTCTATACGGACGCCGACTACAGCATGTATGCCGACGTCCCCGAACTGTTCCCTCCGAAAAGCCTGCCGCAGCAGCATGCATACATCGGCCCCATCATCTGGGCACCGCCGCTGGCCCAGCCCGATTGGTGGGACAAGCTGCCGGAAGACAAGCCGATCGTCTATGTGACCCTCGGCAGTTCCGGCCAGGGCCGCCTGCTGCCGCTCGTGCTGGAAGCGCTGGCGCCGCTGCCCGTGACCGTCATCGCGGCCACGGCCGGCACGATCGACGTCGCCAGCGCGCCGGCGAATGCATTCGTCGCACCGTATCTGCCGGGCGACCTGGCGGCGCAGCGTGCCAGCCTCGTCGTCTGCAATGGCGGCAGCCCGACCAGCCAGCAAGCCTTGGTCGCCGGCGTGCCGGTGCTGGGCATCGCCGCCAACCTCGACCAATTCCTGAACATGAGCGGCGTCATCAAGGCCGGCGCCGGCGCCCTGCTGCGCGCCGACCGTTTCCGCGCCAAAAAACTGACGCGCCAGGTGCGCGTGATGCTCGACGATCCGACGCTCAAGGCAGGGGCGCGGCGCGTGGCCGATGCGTTCGCCAATTACCCGACGCCGCAACGCATGGCCGCTTTTCTGGAAGGGATACGTGCTTTCCACCGGTTTGCGCCGGCTCATGGCGCAGGCGAACACCGGTTGGGCATGCTGGAGGACGACGGCGCGATGCTTTCCGATATGCGTTAAATGACTGTCGGTATTTTTTACACTATGCATCCTGCAATTTATTGGCGCTACTCAACTTTTATATAAGTCCTTGATTTTAAAAGGCACTCAGCAAGCTGGCATGGTGCTTGCATTAGGTTGGACAAAGCCTGCAATAACGCAGGCTCTCCCCGACAAACTTAACTGCAGATTACTTGGAGCCACAATGAAGAATTCGTTCCGCAAACTGATCCCGGTTGCAGCCGCCCTCGGTTTCGCATTTGCCGCATCGTCGGCACAAGCTTTCACCCTGAAGGATGGCACCAACGTCCTGGCAACGGATTCGACCACGCTGGACTGGAACGCGACCGGTAGCGGTGTTGCGAAAGGCGTCGGCCCGTTCGGCTCCCCGCTGACCGTCGGCCAGACCTTCCAGTTCCTGTACCAGTCGAACCTGGCCAGTGTCGACGGCGACACGACCGCCCTGTTCAACGGCCTGGACTTCAACGCCAACGGCGTCAAAGGCGCTGGCAAGACGTTCGAATTCACGATCGTCGCCAAGATGACCGAAAAAGTCACGAACCTGACCGGCGCAACCGCCGAGTTCGGCCTGGCCGGCACCGCAGCCGACAACAAAGTCGCAATCTACTACGATACCAAGGCCAATGCATCGACCACCGGCGGTACCGGTTTCGACGACGGCACGCTGATCGCCCTGCTGACCATCGTTCCGAGCAACACCCAGTCGACCTTCACCATCGTTGGTGCAGGCGGCCAGGGTTCGACCAAGCTGTCCGCTGGCAAAGTCGAAGCCGGTGACTTCATCGATCCGAACTATCTGGACGGCGTGTCGAGCCTGCTGTTCGGCGTGAACTTCGAATCGAACCTGAACTTCCCGGCTGGCAACTCGGCTACCCTGAACTTCCACAAAGGCGGCAGCAGCCTGTTCCCGGATTACACCGTGAACACCTCGAAAGACATCGTCTTCAAGGTCGACGGCTCGAACACCTTCACGAACGCTGTTCCGGAACCGGGCACGATGATGCTGCTGGGCATGGGCATGCTGGGTCTGGTCGGCGCACAGCGTCGCCGCCGCGCTCCGAAGGCCTGATCGGTCTTTCGGATCGCCTCATGAAAAAACCGCGGTTTCGACCGCGGTTTTTTTATTGCCGTTTTACGTGCCTTCGGGCGGCTTGAACATCTTGCCGACTTCGCGGATGACCATCGCGTGCGGGGCGAGCCCGGCAAACACGCGTTGTTTATAGGTGCCCTTGGCCGCGTTCACGACGGGCACATCGCGTTCCAGCCCCGCCAGCGCGGCGCGCACGACGTGGGCCGGCGGATCGCGTTCCACCAGGGCGCTCTCGTAGGCGCCGGCCTTGGCGTCGAATTCGGTGGCCGTCGGGCCCGGCACGAGCGTCTGCACGAGGATCCCGTGTTCCTTCCACTCGCCATGCAGCGCCTGGCTGAAGCTCTGCACGAAGGCCTTGCTGGCCGCGTACACCGCCATATAAGGCACGGGCTGGTAGGCCGCGGCCGACGATACATTGATCACGGCGCTGCTGGGGAACGAGGACAGATGCTCGAAGAAACGGCGGCACATCGCGACGAGCGTGGTCGTGTTGAGCGTATTGAGTTCGTCGTAGACGCTCGCATCGGTCGCCTCGAACCGCCCCCAGCGCCCTGCCCCGGCGTTATTGCACAGCAGGCGCACGCGGATGCCCGCGCTATCGAGTTCCGCGCGGATGCGCGCCACGGCGGCCGGATCGGCCAGATCGGCGGCGATGGCCCGCGCTTCGACCCCGTATTCGGCACGCAATGCCTGGACGACGGTCTGCAGGCGCTCGTCGCGCCGCGCCACGAGCACCAGCTGCATGCCGGCCTGCGCCAGCTGACGGGCGAATTCCTCGCCGATGCCGGACGATGCGCCGGTCACCAGCGCCCAATGGCCTTTTAAGTCGGAAAGCCGCATCGGCGTTCTCCTTGTCGATGAATGATGAATCGGTAAAGCCGCATCAAGCCTGCGCCAGCAGGTGATCGGCCACGCGCAGGGCGTTCGCCGCGATCGTCAGGCTCGGATTGGTGCCGCCGGACGACGGGAAGAACGAACTGTCGACGACATACAAATTGGCGAGCCCGTGCGCGCGGTTATTGCGGTCGAGCACGCTCTGTGCGGGATCGTCGCCGAACCGGCACGTGCCGCACACGTGGGCGATGCGCTGGTTGTTCTCGGCCTGTTTGATGAGCTTGAAGCTGTAGCCGTCGAGCACCTCACGCATCCGTGCGCGAAAGCCGGCGATGCGCGCACGGTCGGCGTCGCGCACGCGGTATTCGATGGCGAGACGGGCGCCTTGCGCATCGGCGCGCGCCGGCTCGACGCGGTTGTCGGCATACGGAAAGTCCTCGAGCGTCGCGGCGAGGATCATGCGCCGGTGCACGAGACCGTCGAGCACCGGCGTGACGAACGGCTTCGCCAAGTTGAACAGCGGCGCCACCCACGGCAGCGGGCCCTGGCGCAGGTCGTCGGCCACGGACGCCGCCAGCGTGGCGGGCGGCGGCAGGCGGCCGAACGATTGCACGGAGCCGAGTTTCTGCCCGTCCAGCAGATAAAAATCGTTAAACGCGAGCTCTTTTTGGCGATTGTCGAACTCGCCCCTGAGCTTGGGCGCGATCAGGTACAGGTCGATGTGGTGGCGCATCAGGTATTTGCCGACGAGACCGGAGGCGTTGGCCAGGCCTTGCGGCCACGCGTTCGAGGCCGAGTCGAGCAGGATGCGCGGCGTCTCGAGGGCGCCGGCGGCCAGCACGACGATGGGCGCGCGCACGGTGAACCGGTTGCCGCCCCGCTCGCACACGACCCCGGTGACGCGGCTGCCGTCCGCGTCCAGCGCCACGACCTCGCACTCGTCGAGCAGGCGGGCGCCGTGGTCGCGCATGGCGGGCGCCAGGCACATCTTCCCCGCGTCGTTCTTGCAGGCGCGGCTGCACAGATAGCCCTGGCAGCCGCTGCAGCCGTCGACGAATTCGCAGGCCAGCGGCAACCGGTACGGATGCAGGCCGCGGCCCTCGAAGAAGCCGAACAGTTCCGCGGACCCCGGCGTCAACGGCGGCGACGGCAGCAAGTGTTCGCGCTGCCCGTCCGCACGCAGCGGATCCGCCGTGCCGCGCACCCGGAACAATTGCTCGGCCTTGTCGTAGTACGGCGCCAGCTCGTCGTAGGCGACGGGCCAGCGCGGCGGCAGGTCGGCGCCTGGCGGTGCCTGGTAGTGATCGGCCGCGGCGAAATCGGATGGAAAGAAGCGCTCCAGCGCCATGCCGTACAGCGCGCTCGAGCCGCCCGCGCCGGATCCGATGAAGGGGACGAAACGCTGGGTGCACGGCGCCGAACGGTCGACGATCTGGTCCGGATAGCGGCCGGCCCGTTTCAGGATGTCCCGGTGCGCCGGCTGCGGCGCCTCCGGCCGCGGAAAGGCGTCCTCGGCGTAGCGGCCCACGAGGTCCGGGTGGGCGGCGCCCTTGTCGAGGAACAGCACGCGGCGGCCCGCGCGCGCCAGCGCGTAACCGAGCGTGGCGCCGCCCATGCCGGTGCCCACCACGACCGCATCCCAGTTCTGGTCGATATCAAACGATTCGGACATAGTTCCCCCAGCCGAGGCTCAGGCCGCCTGCGACTCGTTGTGCTTCGTGATAAACGCTTTATGAAACAGATGCTGCGCCAGCAACAGCGGCGGCATGCGCAGCCAGTTCCCGCGCACGTACAGCGCAAAGCGCGCCGGACTGCTGAGCACGTCGTCGCAGCTCGCATGCAGCGGCAGCAGCGCCCGTCCGAACAGCCGGTCCATCAGCCACAGCAGCGCCGGGTTCGGCCCGTCCGATACCACGGCGGCCTGCACCGCCGGCGGGACAACCGTGCCGAGCAGGCGTGGACAATAGCGTAACGCATAGAACAGCGGCCGCCCCAATTCGAGCTCGCGGGCACGCGCCGGCAACGCGTCCCAGAAGCCGGGCTCGGCGCCGAATTGGCCCAGCAGCCGGTGCAAGTCGACCAGGTCGCGCAAGCCCTTGTCGAATTCGCCATCGAAGAACAAGTGCACGGCACTGTGCAGCACCATGTCGGCCGGCGACAATGTGGCCAGTTGCGGCTCGCCCGCGATCGGACGGGCCGCGGCGCGCAGCTTGTCCGGGTCCGGACGGACGGGCGCCGTCTCCGGCAGGATCGCGTGGTGCACGTCGATCGAATTGCCGCGCCGGGCGTGCTGCATCGGCGGCAGCTCGTGCATCCATTGCCGGTAGTAGCGCTGGTCGTAGGCGTCGTGGTGGGTCGTGATCCAGCCATGCATCATGAGCGCCGCCTCGACCTCGGGCAGGCGCGCCTTGGGCACGAGAATGTCGATGTCGGAAAACAGCCGGCCGCGGCCCGCGTCCAGGCCCGCCATCGCATACGCGGCGCCCTTGAGCAGGATCAGCGGCAATCCGAGCCCTTCCAAAGCACGGCCGATCTGGCGGACTTCGTAGCGCGCCGCCTGGGCATGGCCGGCCGCGCCCACGCGCGTCCACTCGAGGTGCGCGCGCGGCGCGGCGGGGACCGTATCCAGCAACCCCGCATCTTCCAGCAGCACGAGCAGGTACGCATCGAGGTTGGCGGCATCGGCCTGGCGCAGCAGCAAGTCCCAGCCGGCACCGTCCAGGGCGCGCACGGCGTGCGGATCGCGCAATACGCGTATCAAGAGAGGCAGGCCCGTCATGCCGGCCCCTGCGCGAGGCGCTCGAACAACGCCATCGCATCCGGCAGGCTGCTGTAACGGAACGTGTACGTGTCGCTGGCATCGATCAGCGCGCCGAGGGCGGTGAAGCCGCGCGCGCCCAGCACCTGGTAATTGAAGCAGTTGTCGGCCACCTGCATGAAGGCGCGCGCCTTGGGCAGCGGATCCAATGCGATGGCGGCGCCGGCCTCCCAGCGCGGGAATACGATGCAGGCCGGCTTGGCCGGTTCGAGGGCGCGGGCGATGCTGTCCTGCGGCGCCTTCAAATGGGCGATCGTCCCCTTGGTTGTTTCCTCCACGGGACGGCTCAGCACGGCGTCGGGACGGAAGGCGCGGATGATGTCGATCGAGGCGTTCTTGAGACTGACCGGACGCGGCAGCGGCACCAGTACGCCGTCCCCGAGGTGCACGAGGGTCAGCTCGTCCGACAGCAAACGCCAGCCGTGCCCCAGCAGCGCGGCCGTCAGGGTGCTCTTGCCGGAGCCGGGCGGCGCCGGCAGGATAATCGCGCGGCCATGTTTTTCCAGTACGGCCGCGTGGATGATCAGGTAGCCGTGAGCGCGGTGCGAGACGCACCAGTTCATCGTCCATTCCAGCATCGGATAGGCCTGCCCCAGCGGCAGCGGCTGGAACGGCGTCGTGCCGTCGTAGGTAAAATGAACCTGGGAACGATGCCAGCGGCGCAGGCCGCCCGAACGCTGCAATTCGAGGTGGAAATCGACGAAGCCGCCCGCCGGCTCGACGGGGTAATCGGCATACATCAGCGCGAGGCCGTCGATCAGCGGGGATACGTCGCTGCGGATGCGGTTGGTGAACGGCCCCGTGCGCAACACGAGACCGTCGCCGGACAGGCGCGCCGTGAGTTCGGCGCGCGACAGCGAACCGACCGTCAGCATGGTTCGATCAGGTCCAGTCCGGCCAGCGCGACCAGCATCTCGTCGATCAGGGAAACGAGGTTGTCGTCGCCGGCATCGAAGCGTTCGGCCAGGCGGGCGGCCAGCATGACGGCATCGGCGGGTTCATCGCGCAGTGCAAGGAGCAGGTCGAGGGCGGCGCCGTCCAGCAAGTGGGTACTGCCCGACAAGTCGTTGTACAGCACGGCTTCCCCATCCCATTCCCGGCAGGCCAGCGCCTGGCCAGGCGTCAAACGCCACATGCGTGTCGCCGCCTGTCAGTCGTGGATCGAGCTGAGGTAGTTCGCGACCTGGGCATTGTCCCAGTACACCCCGGCGGTCGGGCTGTAGCGGCCCGTCGTCTGCAGCTCGCTCCACATGGTCTGCAGGTCGGTGACCTCGAGGAAGCCGACGTACTTCGCCAGGATATTCAGGTATGCCGCCACCAGGTGCATGCCGACATTGTTTTTGTCGAAGTCCTGCGGGTTCAGCATGTCGTCCAGCTTGGCGCAGAAATACGAGCCCGGCTTGTAGTAGCTGCCGTTGGGGTAGGAACTCGCCCGGACCGGACACACCGTGCCGGAGCTGGCCGCATAGAACACGCTGTTGAACATGAGATCGCGCGAGACCGGCCACGCGTGTTGCGGCTGTTTCCAGTAGCCCGGCGATAATCCGCTGCACGCAGGTGCTTTCGGTCCGTAGTGACTCGTCGACAGGCCGTTCGACAGCGAGCCCGAAGGAGATCGGCACACCATCGACGCCATCGCCGATTTGCTTTCCAGCGTCGCGAGGACGCCGGCGCCCATGCCGATCCGGGCCAGGCGGCGGCGGGCTGCCCCGCGTTGAGTCAAGGACGGCGCCGTTTGAATCTTGTCGTTATCTTGATGTTCGGTAGCCACGTGCGTTCCCCAAAATGTTGTCGCGCTCACTGAGGGCGACCAGAACCTGAACAAGCAAGTTTTGCGCCAGCATGCTGCCAGGAAGAAAAACTTACATTAAAATCAGGTGCTTATTTTGGTGCCGTACCACCCAGCAACTACTATTGTAAGTTGGAATGCTGGGCGATGTAAAAAATATCGACGAATCTTGTGTCAGAAGAAGCTTTCCGGAATGACCAAAACGTCCCCGGGACGCATCGGCACGTTGGCCGAAATGTCGCCTTCCTTGATCAGATCGTCCAGGCGGACGTTGAACCGTTGCTGTTTGCCGTTCACGTTGCGGATCAGGCTGGCGCGATTGCCGGCCGCGAACTCGGTGGTGCCGCCGACGGCGATCATCACGTCCATCAGACTCATGTCACGGCGGTACGGCAGCGCCTGCGGCTTGGCAGCCTGGCCGATCACGCGGATCTGCTCGTCGTAATTGCCGACGAAGCTCGTCACGACGACGGTGACGACAGGCTGCTGGATGTATTTGGCCAAGGCTTTTTCGATGTCGCGCGCGAGCGCGGTCGAGGTTTTGCCCGCGGCCGGCAGGTCTTCGACGAGCGGCGTCGTGATCTTGCCGTCCGGACGCACCGGTACCGACATCGACACTTCCGGATTGCGCCAGACGATGATGTTGACGGCGTCCCCAGGACCGATCAGGTATTGCGTATCCGTCACCTGCGTCTCGACCGGCTGTTGGCCGCGCGTAGCGCAGCCACCCAGCGCCAGCGCGCATGCGGCGGCGAGCATCATCGCCGAATGTTTCATCAGGTTCGCCTTGTACTTGCCCACGTCAGATCCCTTTCGGTAAAGCCGTTGTTATAAAGCCATCAACAGCTTCGTATTGTATAACATAGTGCTCAACGAAAAGACTGCGCACAATAGAAATTGTTCTGCTCACTTTTTCTTCAATAAATCACGCACATGGTTGGCCGGGATGGCATACGTGATCCCGCTCGGCGCCGTGATCGCCGTCTCCTTGAGCCCTTTCACGAACACGGCATTGATCACGCCCAGGACTTTGCCGGTGGCGGGATCGTAGACTGGGCTGCCGCTGTTGCCGGGATATGCGGTCCCGTCGAGCTGGAAGATATTGAAGGGCGCGCGCTGCAGGGCCGCGATCTGGCGCGGATCGAGGCTGCGGGCGCCGAGCGACGGCCGGACGATGGGTGTGATGGCCGCCAGCGTGGCCCGGTGCGTGGCCGCGTGGAGCCCCAGCGCCATGGCGAGCGGGAAACCCGTCAGCGCCAGTTCCTGGCCTTCCTGGACCGTGTCCGAATCACCCAGCTCGAGCGCGGGCAATGGCGTGCCGCTGAGGCGCAGGTGGGCCAGGTCGTGTTCGTTGTCGCGCGCCACCAGCTCGGCCGGCCGGAAGCGCACCCCTTCGCCATCCGGCAGGACGATGCCGAGCTGCTCCAGTTTGCCGTCGGCCGGGGCGGCCGGGACGACGTGGGCATTGGTGATGACGTCCAGGCCGTCGCCGACGACGAAACCGGTGCCGACGAAGACCGTCGACGGGCTGCGGGTCCGCTCGAACGTGCCGACACCGACGACGGACCGTTTGATGGTCGGAATGATCGCCCTGAGGTCGGCCGCTGGGGCCAGGAGCGGCACGGCCAGGAGGGCGAGTGCCGCGGCCACCCGACGGCGGGCAGGGAGCGACGGGTTGACCGGAGCGGGTACCTTATTTCGAAGCGGCATCAACCGTGCACCCCCTTTTGTATTTTAGACATTACAATAAAGCGCTTGAACTTGAATAATTGCTGCAACGTAAGTCTACGCGATGCGATCCCTCGACGTGCGTTGTTGCCGTTGAAGGCGTACAACGGTTTAACGATTTTTTATTAAATCCGTGCTAATAATTCACGGTTGTTAAGCAAAAAACCGCATGGTCCTCAGATTGCTTGGTGGCATTTGTGTTGCAGATGAGGCACGCCCAAATGAGCCCGCCATATTTTTCTCGCGCGTAATTGCAATTGCTCGGGGTACAAGCGATCATGCAAGGTATTTGATTATTTTTCTGGCCCCTTCCCAAAAGGTCGCGGGCCGTTCATGGCGAGACTGACGAGATGGCAGAGATCACAGCCGTACTTCTTAACTTCCTCAAGGCGATTGGCAAATACCGTTGGCATGCCGTCGTCATTACCTGGGTTGTCGCATTGATCGGTTGGGTGGTCGTATTGCGCCTGCCCAATCAATACGAGGCATCGGCGCGCGTTTATGTCGACACGCAAAGCATCCTGAAACCACTGCTGTCGAGCATGACGACCGTGCCCAATCTGGAACAACAGGTCATGTTCATGCGCCGTACGCTGATCAGCCGCCCGAACGTCGAGCGCCTGATGCGCATGGTCGACCTGGACGTCAAGGCCAAGGACAGCAAGGAACACGACAAGATTGTCGATGAGCTGATGTCGCAGATCAAGGTCTCCGGCACGGAGCGCGACGACATCTATACGCTGACCTATGTGTCCGACAATCCCAAGCTGGGCAAGGACGTCGTATCGTCCCTGCTGACCATCTTCGTCGAAGGCAGCTTCAGCGGGAAGAAGCAGGATTCGGAAAAAGCGGTCCAGTTCATCGACGACCAGATCAAGACGTATGAAGAAAAACTGGCCGCGGCCGAGAACTCGCTGAAGGAATTCAAGCTCAAGAACCTCGGCATGTTGCCGGGCGGCGGCAGCGGCACCGGCGACTTCGGCGGCCAGCTGCAAACGGCGAACGACCAGCTGAGCCAAGCCAGGCTGGAGCTGGCCGAAGCGGAACAGGCGCGCAACGCGATCCGCCGCCAGATCGACGGCGAACCGGCCAAGCCGGGCACCGTGACGGTCGACCCGGCCCTCGTGGACCCGGAACTGGAAGCCCGTATCGCGCAGGCGCAGAAGAACCTGGACAATCTGCGCCTGCAGTACACGGAACAGCATCCGGACGTGATCGCCAACCGCCGCCTGCTCGACCAGCTGCTGGCGCAGAAGGCCGACCTGGCCAAGAACAAGAAGCGCAGCCTCGACCCGGGCGCCAGCTACAGCCCGATGCTGCAGCAGCTGAACGTGTCGCTGTCGCAGGCGGAGGCGCGCGTGGCGTCGATGCGTGCCCGCGTCGCGGAATACGAGAACCGCGTGGCGCGCCTGCGCAACCAGAGCACGACGGCGCCGGAAATCGAAGCCCAGTTCGCCCAGCTGAACCGCGACTACACGGTCAACCGCGAGAACTACCAGAAGCTGGTCGAGCGCCGCGAGTCGGCCCGCCTGTCGGGCGACCTGTCGTCCGCCACCGACATGCTGCAGTTCCGCGTGATCGATCCGCCGACCGTGCCGAACCATCCAAGCGGCCCGAACCGCCTGCGCCTGTTCTCGCTCGTGTTCGTCGGCGCCCTCGTCGCGGGTCTGGCCGTCGCGTTCCTGATGAGCCAACTGCGTCCGACCTTCCTGAGCCAGAGCACGCTGCGCGACGTGACCGGCCTGCCGGTGCTCGGTTCGATCGGCATGAACTGGACGCCGGAGCAGACCGTCAAGCGCAAGCGCCGCCTGTTCGCGCTCGCGAGCTCCGTGCTGCTGCTGTTCGGCGCCTATGGCATCGGGATGGCCGCAATCCTGGTCCGCCCCACGCTTTAAGATTAAGGAGTACACCGTGAGCATCATCGAAAAAGCGGCAAGCCGGATCGACCTGCAGCGCAACGCGCCCACCGTCGCCAAGACGCCGGAAGCGGCGGTCGACGCCATCGAGGCGGCACCCCACGTGGTCCTCGCGCCGGTCGCGCCCCCCGTGCAGCCCGAACCCGCGGCGGCACCCGCGGCAGCCGAGGCGGCACCGCACCCGGCGCAGAAATTCTCGACCCGCCGCGTGGAACTGGACCTGAACCGGATGCGCGACCTGGGCATGGTCACCGCCGCCGGCGGCCGCACGCGCCTGCTGGAAGACTTCCGCGTCATCAAGCGCCCGCTGCTGCAGCGCGCCTTTGCGGAACGCGCCGTGGGCGAAAAGCCGGGCAACCTGATCATGGTGACCAGCTCGCTGCCGGGCGAAGGCAAGACCTATTGCGCGATCAACCTGGCGATGAGCATCGCGATGGAACTCGACCACACCGTGCTGCTCGTCGACGCCGACGTCGCCCGCCCGTCGGTGCTGCGCTCGCTCGGCCTGCCCGCGCACCGCGGCCTGATGGATATCCTGCTGGACGACAAGATCGACATGGCCGACGTCATGCTGCGCACGAACGTCGACACGCTGTCGATCCTGCCGGCCGGCACCAGCACGCCGCGCGCGACCGAGCTGCTGGCCAGCTCGGCCATGAGCACGCTGGTGAACGAGATCGCCAATCGTTATCCGGACCGCGTCGTGATCTTCGATTCGCCGCCGCTGCTGCTGACGAGCGAATCGCGCGTGCTGGCCTCGCACATGGGGCAGATCGTGATGGTGGTCGAAGCGCAGACGACGACCCAGCACGCGGTCAAGGAAGCCCTGCACCAGCTGGAAGGCTATCCGAACGTCAATCTCATCTATAACAAGACCAGGGAGTTCCCCGGCATCGAAGAAACGTATGACTATCACTACGGCTAATTGGGCCGCGCTCAGACTCACGCCGCTTGCGCTGGCGGCGCTGCTGCTGGCGAACGACTGCAGGGCGGAATGGAAAGTCACGCCGACCATCCAGTTGCGTGAATCGTATTCCGACAACGCCGGCAACCAGCCCGACGAACAGGCGCGCGGCAGCTTCATCAGCGAAGCGGCGCCCAACCTGGTCATCTCCGGCACCGGGTCGCGCCTGAAGTTCAATGCCAGCGCGGAATGGCACAAGTACGTCTACAGCAACGACGACATGCCCAACGTGCGCAACAGCGACCGCAGCTACCAGGCGTCCGCCCAGGCCGTCGCCGTCAAGGAATTGCTGTACGTGGATGCCACCGCCAGCGGGTCGCGCCAGGCGGTGTCGGCATTCGGTCCGGTCCCGAACAATTCGTACACGGCCAACAACAGCGCGGATATCCGCACCTGGAGCATCAGCCCCTATCTGCGCCACCGCTTCGGCTCGACGGCGACGATGACGGCCCGCCTGTCGCGCGACTCGGTCGAGAGCGGCAGCAACAGCGGTTTCGGCAACAGCCTGGCCAGCACGCGTGCGTTCGATGTGACCAGCGGCCCCGCGTTCCCCGATCTCGGCTGGAACGTGCATTATTCGCACCAGGACATGAACGCCCAGCTTACGGGCAACACCACGACCGAAAACAGCCTGGCGGGCCTGCAGTACCGGCTCACGCCACATTTGAGCGTCACGTCCAGCGTCGGCTACGACAAATACCAATACCGCGCGCTCGCCGAACGGACGCGCGGCCGCAGCTGGTCGGGCGGCTTCATCTGGCAGCCGTCGTCGCGCACCAGGGTGTCGGCCACGTACGGCCGGCGTTACTTCGGCAAGACGGGTTCGTTCGACGGCAGTTACCGTACCCAGCACAGCATCTGGTCGTTGACCTATGCCGACATCGTCACGACGACGCGCTCGCAATTCCTGATCCCGGCCGCGCTCGACACGGCCGCCATGCTCGACCGCCTGTTCGCCGGCGCGTATCCGGATCCGGTATTGCGCCAGCAGATCGTGCAGGCGTATATGGCGCAGACGGGCCTGCCGCCCACGCTCGCCAACAGCATCAACTACCTGAGCAACCGCTATATGCGCAACAAGCGCCTGCAAGGTTCCGTCACGTTCAAGGGCGCGCGCAGCGCCTTACTGCTCTCCGTGTTCAAGGACCGCACGAACGCCCTGTCGCTGCAGCAGGAAGACAGCACGCTGCTGCCGACGCAGCTAAGTTCCCTGAACGAAGACACGAGCCAGCGCGGCGCCAGTGCGAATTTCGATTACCGGCTGTCCACGCGGACCTCGGCCCACGCCAACCTGTACGGCGCGAACGTGAAATCGCTGCGCACCGGTCTCACCAACGACATCCGCCAACTGAGCGCGGGCCTGAGCAGCCGCTTCGACACCAAGACCACCGGATCGCTCGACCTGCGCCACTCGAAGGGCCGCGTCGGCGTGTTCGACAACCGCGACTACCACGAGAACGCGATCGTGGCGACGCTTACCGTCCAGTATTGAGCCCGCGGAGGCATACGATGTACGAGTCTTTCTACGGATTTTCCGCCAAACCTTTCCAGCTGCGTCCGGACCCGCATTTCTTCTTCGGCAGCAAAGGCCACAAACGTGCCATGGCCTACCTCGAGTACGGCCTCTCGCAGGGCGAAGGCTTCATCGTCATCACCGGTGAAGTCGGCGCGGGCAAGACCACGCTCGTGCGCAACCTGTTCAACCGGCTGCCGTCCGACCAGATCGTCGCCGCCCACATCGTCAACACGCACCTCGACCCCGACGACACGCTGCGCATGGTCGTGTCGGCGTTCGGCCTGCCGTACGAAGGCGCCAGCAAGACGGACCTGCTCACGCGCCTGGAAAAATTCCTGTGCGACGTCGACCACCAAGGCAAGCGCGCCTTGCTCGTGATCGACGAAGCGCAGAATCTGTCGGCGCGCACGGTCGAAGAGCTGCGCATGCTGTCGAACTTCCAGACCGACGACAAATCGCTGCTGCAGACTTTCCTGCTCGGCCAGCCCGAATTCCGCGCCACCCTGCACAGCCCCGGCATGCAGCAGCTGCGCCAGCGCGTGATCGCCAGCTACCACCTGGGCCCGATGGATGCGCAGGAAACCCGCGCCTACATCGAACACCGCCTGACGACCGTCGGCTGGAAAGGCGACCCGTCGTTCGACGATGGCGCCCATGCCGCGATCTACGCCTACAGCGGCGGCATCCCGCGCAAGGTCAACACGCTGATGGACCGCGTGCTGCTGATGGGCTACCTGGAAGAGATGCACGCGCTCGCCGAGCAGGACATCAACACGGTCGTGAAGGACATCAGCGAGGAATTCGAAGTGCCCGATCCGATCGGCACGCCGGCACCGCAGCTGCTGCCCGATGCCGCGACCGAATCGGACGTGGACGCGAGCTACAAGACCGGCCTGCGCACGATCGACCAGCGCATCGGCGAGCGCCGGGTGAGCAGCGTCGAAGTGCTCGACGAACGCATGATGCGCCTTGAGAAGTCGATCGTTTCCGTACTGTCGATCCTGAAGAAAATCGTCGCCACGCCCCAGGGCGCGGTAACCCATCCTATGGACAACCAAGAATGAACATGGTCGAACTCGCCCCGCGGCCCATGCCGGGCCCGGGACAACGCATCCGCAATGCGATGACCTGCGACGTCGAGGATTACTTCCAGGTCTCCGCGTTCGCGCCCTATATCGATCGCGCCAGCTGGCCGAGCCTCGAATGCCGCGTCGAAGCGAATATGGATCGCATCCTCGCGCTGTTCGAGCGCCACGGTGTGCGCGCCACCTTCTTCACGCTGGGCTGGATCGCCGAGCGCTATCCGCAGGTGGTCAAACGCATCGTCGCCTCCGGTCACGAACTGGCCAGCCACGGCTACGGCCACCTGCGCGCATCGGACCAGACCCGTGCCGAATTCGCCAACGACATCCGCTCCGCGAAAGCGCTGCTGGAAGACATCGGCGGCCAGGCCGTGCTGGGCTACCGCGCGCCCAGTTTCTCGATCGGCCGCGACAATCTGTGGGCGCTCGACGAACTGCTGGCAGCGGGTTACCGCTACAGCTCGAGCATCTACCCGGTCGTGCACGACCACTACGGCATGCCGGAAGCGCCGCGTTTCGCGTTCTACCCGAACGGCACCGACGGCCTGCTGGAAGTCCCGATCACGACCGTGCAGATGATGGGCCGTAACCTGCCGGCCGGCGGCGGCGGCTATTTCCGCTTGCTGCCCTATGCGCTGTCGCGCTGGATGATGGCCAAGGTCAACCGCGAAGACGGCCAGCCCGCCCTGTTCTACTTCCATCCGTGGGAAGTCGACCCGGGCCAGCCGCGTCCGGAAGGCCTCGGCGCCAAGGCGCGCTTCCGCCACTACATCAACATCGACCGGATGGAACGCCGTATCGAAGCCCTCGCGCGCGACTTCGCGTGGGACCGCATGGACAACATCTTCCTGAACCGCCCATGAACTCGATCATCGAAGCCGCTGCCGCCAAACGGGCCGCACCCGTACTGGCGACCTCCCCCATGACGCTGCATACGCTGCAGCCGCACGAATACGGCCGCTGGGACGCGTTCGTGCGCGCCTGTCCTGACGCCACCTTCTTCCACCTGTCCGGCTGGCAGAAGGTCATCGAAGGCTCGTTCGGCATCAAGACCTGGTTTTATTACGTGCAGCAGGACGGCCAGATCCTCGGCGTGCTGCCTCTCGCGGAAATCAAGAGCCGCCTGTTCGGCCACTCGCTCGGCGCGATGCCGTTCTGCGTGTACGGCGGTCCGGCCGCGACGAACGATGCCGCGCGCAAGATGCTCGACGAGGCCGCGCACGAACTCGCGCAACAACTCGGCGTCGGCCACCTGGAATACCGCGGCATGCAGCGCTTCCACCCGGACGACGCCAGCTGGCACACGAAGGAACTGTACGTCACCTTCCGCAAGGAGATCACGGGCGACGACGAAGCGAACATGAACGCGATCCCGCGCAAGCAGCGCGCGATGGTCCGCAAAGGCATCAAGCTGGGCCTGCGCGGCGAGGTCGACGCGAACGTCGACCGCATGTTTGAGGCGTATGCGCACAGCGTGCACCGCCTGGGCACGCCGGTGTTCCCGAAAAAATACTTCGCCATGCTGCAGGAAGTCTTCGGCGACGAGTGCGAAGTGCGCAGCATCGTCACGGAAGACAACCGCCTCGTCGCCGCCGTGCTGTCGTTCTACTGGCGCGACGAAGTCGTGCCCTACTACGGCGGCGGCATGGACCTCGCGCGCGAAGTGGCCGGCAACGACTTCATGTACTGGAATTTGATGCAGGCAGCGGCCGCGCGCGGCTGCCGGCTGTTCGACTTCGGCCGCAGCAAGCTGGGTACCGGCGCCTACGACTTCAAGAAGAACTGGGGCTTCACGGCGCAACACCTGCCGTACGAGTACAAGCTGTATGGCGCGAGCGCGCTGCCGGACAACAATCCGCTGAACCCGAAATACCAGCTGTTCATCAAAATGTGGAAGAAGCTGCCGCTGCCGGTGGCGAACTTCATGGGCCCCTACATCGTCCGTAATCTGGGATAACACGATGGAAGACCTGCTGCTGCTGATCCACCGGATCCCGTACCCGCCCAACAAGGGCGACAAGATCCGCTCGTACCACCTGCTGAAGCACCTGGCCCGCCACTACCGCGTGCACCTGGCCACTTTCGTGGACGACCCCGACGACTGGCAACACGTGCCGCACGTCGAGGCGCTGTGCGCCAGCAGCCGTTTCGCCGGCATGAAGCCCCTGCTGGCGCGTGTGCGCAGCCTGCAGGCGCTGTTGAAGAACCGTTCGCTCTCGCTCGAGTACTACCGCGACGCCTCGCTCGCGCGCTGGGTCGACGAGACGGTGTCGAAGCACAAGATCGAGCGCGTGCTCGTGTTCTCGTCGGCGATGGCGCAGTACGCCGACCCGTACCGCTCGGCGCGCCGCGTCGTCGACTTCTGCGACGTCGACTCGGACAAGTGGAGACAGTACGCCGACCAGAAATCGTGGCCGATGAGCTGGTTGTACCGCTACGAGGCGCGCCAGCTGCTCGCCTACGAACGCCGCGTGGCGCGCGACTACGACGCGTCGCTGTTCGTCTCGGCGCCCGAGGCCGACCTGTTCCGCCAGCTGGCGCCGGAAAGCACCGCCAAGATCGGCCACTTCAACAATGGCGTCGACACCGATTATTTTTCGCCCGAGCAGCCGCATGCGAATCCGTACGCGGCGGGCGAACGCGCCCTCGTGTTCACGGGCGCGATGGATTACTGGCCCAACGTGGATGCCGTGCAGTGGTTCGCCGCCGACATCTTCCCGACGCTGCGCGAACGCTTCGCCGACGTGACGTTTTATATCGTGGGCGCGCGCCCGGCGCCGACCGTGCAGGAACTGGCCAAGCTGCCGGGCGTCGTCGTGACGGGCACCGTGCCGGACGTGCGGCCGTACATCGCGCACGCCGCCGTGTCCGTGGCGCCGCTGCGCATCGCGCGCGGCATCCAAAACAAGGTGCTGGAAGCGATGGCGATGGCGACCCCGGTCGTCGTGTCGCCGCAGGCGCTGGAAGGCATCGACGCGGTCCCCGGCAGCGAGCTGGTACTGGCCGAGGATGCCAGCGCCTTCATCGACGCCGTGACCACGCTGCTGGCCGGCCAGGACAGCGCGGCCGCCGCGATCGGCGCCGCCGCCCGCGCCAAGGTCCAGCGCCGCTACAGCTGGTCCAGCAACCTCGCCTGCATCGGGGAGAGTCTCGAATGTTCCTGAAACCGCCGCCCGGCGTGATCAACGCCACCACCGCGCCCATCTCGCGCCAGGGCACCATGCTGATCGCGCTGGCCCTGCTCGCGCCGTTCCTGCTGTACCTGGGCACGGTGCGCTCGATCGTCTCGGTGTGGAACAGTTCCGAGACCTTCGCGCACGGCTACGTGATCCTGCCGATCAGCCTGTGGCTCGTGTGGCGCCGGCGCGAGAATTTCAGCCTGTATCCGCCGAAGCCCTGGCCGCCCGCGCTGGTGCTCCTGGGGTTGCTCGGCGCCGGCTGGCTGGCCGCGCAGCTGGGCGAGGTGCAGGTCGTATCGCAATACACGTTCGTCGCGATGTTCCCCGTCGCCGCGCTGGCCCTGTTCGGCCCGCGCCTGGCCGGCTCGCTCACATTCCCCCTGCTGTTCCTGCTGTTCGCGGTGCCGTTCGGCGAGATCTTCGTCGGCCCGCTGATCCAGTTCACGGCCGACTTCACGGTGTGGGCCGTGCGCGCCACCGGCATTCCCGTGCTGCGCAGCGGTACCCGCTTCGAACTGCCGACCGGCAGCTGGTCCGTCGTCGAAGCCTGCAGCGGCGTGCGCTACCTGATTTCCTCGATCACGCTGGGCTGCCTGTACGCCTACCTGACCTACCGCTCGACCGCGCGCCGCGTGCTGTTCGTGGGCCTGTCGGTCATCGTTCCCGTCATCGCCAACGGCCTGCGCGCGTACATGATCGTGATGATCGGCCACCTGTCCGGCATGGAGCTGGCGACGGGCGTCGACCACATCATCTACGGCTGGCTGTTCTTCGGCCTCGTCATGTTCGTCATGTTCTGGATCGGCAGCTTCTGGCGCGAGGACGGCGCCACGGTGTCTACGTCCGCGCCGGTGGCCGTCGCCGCGTCCATCGCGAAAGCGGCCGGCACGCCGCGCCGCCTGCCGGCGATGGTGGCCGGCGTGCTGCTCGTGTGCGCGTTCTGGCCCGCGCTGGCGCTGGTGGGCGAGCGCGCCAACCACAACCCGGCGCCCGTGCGCCTGGCCGATATCGCCGTGACCGCGCCGCAAACCGCCGACTTCGCGGACTGGAAACCCTTCTACATGACGCCGGACGCGCGCTTCCACCAGGCCTACCAGGCAGGCAGCCTGCCGGTCAGCCTGACCGTCCTGTACTACCGCAACCAGAATCCGGAAAAGAACCTGATCAGTTCCATGAACCGCCTGAGCGGCTACGAGGATGCCTGGCACGAAGTCGACAGCGCGGCGCGCGCCGAGACCGTCGCCGGTACACCCGTGACGCTGCACGAAGGCATCCTGCGCACGCCGCAGGGCGCGCTCATGGTCTGGGCCTTCAAATGGGTCGGCGGGCATTACACGGGCAGCGACTACGTCGGCAAGCTGTGGCAGGCCGCGAACAAGGCCATGATGCGCGGCGACGACGGCGCGGCCGTGATGCTCGCGGTCCCGTACGACAACGACAAGGAACGCACGCGCGCCGCGCTGCACCGGTTCCTGGCCGACCAGGGCGCTGCGCTGGACCAGGCGCTGAACGCGACCCGAACCCACTAATTCATCACGCGACAACAAGAACGGAAACCAAGACCATGCGAGTTCTGCACGTCCTCGACCATTCGATCCCGCTGCACAGCGGTTATACCTTCCGCACCCGTTCGATCCTGCGCGAACAACGCGCGCTCGGCTGGGAAACCTTCCACGTCACCGGCGCCAAACAGAATTCCGGCGACATGCTGGAAGAAACCGTCGACGGCCTGCATTTCTACCGCACGCCGGAATCGAAGGGTGCGCTGGCGAAGATGCCCGTGCTGAACCAGGTGAACGTGATCGACGGCCTGGCCAAGCGCCTGGCCGAGATCATCCCACTGGTCAAGCCGGACGTGCTGCACGCGCACTCGCCGTCGCTGAACGCGATCGCCGCGCTGCGCGCCGGCAAGCGCTTCGGCATTCCCGTCGTGTACGAAGTGCGCGCGTTCTGGGAAGACGCCGCCGTCGACCATGGCACCAGCACGGAGAACGGCCTGCGCTACCGCCTCACGCGCGCCCTCGAGACCTATGCGCTGAAACAGGCCGACGCCGTCACCACGATCTGCGAAGGCCTGCGCCGCGACATCGTCGCGCGCGGCGTCCCGGCCGACAAGGTCACGGTCATCCCGAACGCGGTCGACATCGAAAAATTCTCGATGGGCGGCACGCCCGACGTCGGACTCAAAGAGCAGCTGGGCCTCTCCGGCGCCCGCCTGATCGGCTTCATCGGCTCGTTCTATGCGTACGAAGGCCTGGACGTGCTGCTGCGCGCCGTGCCGAAGCTCGTCGCGCGCATGCCGGACCTGCGCGTGCTGCTCGTCGGCGGCGGTCCGCAGGATGCCCAGCTGCGCCAGATGGCCAAGGACCTGAACATCGCCGACAAGGTCGTGTTCACGGGCCGCGTGCCGCACGACCAGGTCAACAAATACTACGACCTGCTCGACGTGCTGGTGTACCCGCGCCTGTCGATGCGCCTGACCGATCTCGTCACCCCGCTCAAGCCGCTGGAAGCGATGGCGCAGGGCCGCATCCTGGCCGCGTCCGATGTCGGCGGCCACCTCGAGCTGATCGAAGACGGCAAGACCGGCGTGCTGTTCGGCGCCGACGATCCGGAGTCGCTGGCGGACAAGGTCGGTGCCCTGCTGGCCGCGCACGACTCGTGGCCGCAGCTGCGCCAGGCCGGCCGCCGCTACGTCGAGACGGAGCGCAACTGGAAGGTCAGCGTGGGCCGCTATCCGGCCATCTACGGCCGCCTGACGCAGAAGGCGCTGGCGGCATGACCGCGTTGAAGGCACGACGATGAACGCTCCTGCAACCGCGCTCGCGCCGGCCGGCGTCGACACCCGGCCGCTGGTCGTGCACCTCGTGTATTCGCTCGGCGTCGGCGGCCTGGAGACGCTGCTCGTCGACTGCATCAATCGCATGCCGGCGTGGCGCCACGCCGTCGTCTGCCTGACGACCTACACGTCGTTCGCCGACCGCATCGCCCGCCGCGACGTCGAGCTGCACGCGCTCGGCAAGCCGCCCGGCCTCGGCCTCGGCACGCACCTGACGTTCTGGCGCCTGATGCGGCGCCTGCGTCCGACCGTGCTGCACACGTATAACCTGGCCGCGCTGGAGTATGCGTTCACGGCGGCCATGGCGGGCGTTCCCGTGCGCATCCACGCGGAACATGGCCGCGACGCGAGCGATCCGCACGGCCTGAACCCGAAACACAACTTCCTGCGCCGCCGTCTGGTCCCGTTCGTCGACCGCTTCATTCCCGTGTCCGAAGACCTGAACCGCTGGCTCGGCGACGTCGTGCGCATCCCGGCCGCAAAGACGCTGTTCATCAAGAACGGCGTCGACACCGACAAGTACGCGCCCGGCGGCGCGCCCGCCGCGGACTCACCGTTCATCGACGGCGACATCGTGATCGGCACCGTCGCGCGCATCCAGGACGTCAAGAACCACCGCGCCCTCGTCGACGCATTCGCGCAGCTGCGGGCCCGCCTGCCCGGCCTGGCGCCGCGTTTGAAACTCGCGATCGTCGGCGACGGTCCGCTGCTGCCGGCCGTGCGCGAACAGGCCGCGCGCCTCGGCGTCATCGACGCCGTCTGGCTGCCCGGCGCCCGTGCCGACATCGCCGCCGTGCTGCACACGTTCTCGATCTTCGCCCTGCCCTCGCTGGCCGAAGGCACGCCCGTGTCGATGCTGGAAGCGATGGCATGCGGCCTGCCCGTCGTCGCCTCGCGTGTCGGCGGCATTCCCGAAGTCGTGGACGAAGGCGTGCAAGGCTTGCTGGTCCCGGTCGGCGACGTCGACGCGCTGACGACGGCGCTGGCCCGCTACGCGCAGGACGCGACCCTGGCAGGCGCGCACGGCCGCGCGGCACGCGCACGCGTGGAAGACCGATTCAGCCTGCGCGCCATGGTGGCCGCGTATGGCGCCCTGTACGACGGACTTTGCCAAAACAAGGCACACTGACGCGTTACCGTTTCACCCATCGACAAGCAAGAAAGCCAACATCATGTGCGGAATAGTCGGAATCTTTGACACCCAAGGCAACCGGGAGATCGACCGCGAAGCGCTGCGGCGCATGAACGAGAGCCAGCACCACCGTGGTCCCGACGAAGGCGAGCTGTATCTGGAAAAAGCCCTGGGCATGGGCCACCGCCGCCTGTCCGTGATCGACGTGGCCACCGGCCAGCAACCGTTCCTGAACGCCGCGCGCGACGTGGCCCTCGTCTTCAACGGCGAGATCTACAACTATCGCATCCTGCGCGACGAGCTGATCGCGCTGGGCCACGTGTTCCGCACCAAGTCCGACACGGAAGTCGTCATGAACGCCTGGATCGCATGGGGCGAGGATTGCGTGCGCCGCCTGCGCGGCATGTTCGCGTTCGGCGTGTGGGACCGCCGCAAGCAGACGCTGTTCCTCGCGCGCGACCACGTCGGCGTGAAGCCGATGTTTTATTCGCTGCTGCCCAGCGGCCTGTTCGTGTTCGGCTCGGAACTCAAGTCGATCATGACCTTCCCCGAACTGTCACGCAAGCTGAACCCGCGCGCCGTCGAGGATTATTTCGCCTACGGCTACGTGCCGGAGCCGAACACGATTTTCCATAACGCTTATAAACTCAGCCCCGGCCATTCGATCCTGCTGAAGGTCGGCGACCGGGCGGTCCAACCGAAGCGCTGGTGGGATCTCGCCTTCAACGTCGCGCCGGCGCGGCCGCAAGCGGACGTCGAGGCCGAACTGATCGACCGCGTGCGCGAAGCCGTCAAAAGCCAGATGGAATCCGAGGTGCCGCTGGGCGCCTTCCTGTCCGGCGGCGTCGATTCCAGCGCCGTCGTCGCGATGATGGCGGGTGCGAAGGACGGCACCGTCAGCGAGGGCGTCACCACGTGCTCGATCGGCTTCGACGACCCCGAGTTCGACGAGACCCAATACGCCATGCAGGTGGCCCAGCGCTACCGCACGCACCACCACGCGCAGATCGTCGACAAGGACGACTACGGCCTGATCGACACGCTCGCGCACCTGTACGACGAACCGTTCGCCGACAGCTCCGCGATCCCGACCTACCGCGTGTGCCAGCTGGCGCGTCGCCACGTGACGGTGGCGCTGTCGGGCGACGGCGGCGACGAGAACTTCGCCGGCTACCGCCGCTACCGCTTCGCGATGGCCGAGCACAGCGTGCGCTCGAAGGTGCCGGAAGCGATCCGCAAACCGCTGTTCGGCACCCTGGGCAGCCTGTATCCCAAGGCCGACTGGGCGCCGCGCGTGTTCCGCGCCAAGACGACGTTCGAGGCGATCGCGCGCGATCTGGTGGAAGGCTACTTCCACGGCGTGTCGCGCCTGCCGGACCGCCAGCGCGATCAGTTGTTCTCGGATACATTCAAAGGCGACCTGCAGGGCTACCGCGCGATCGACGTGATGCGCGAACATGCCGCGCAGGCGCCGACCGACGATCCGCTGTCGCTGATCCAGTACCTCGATTTCAAAACCTGGCTGCCGGGCGACATCCTGACGAAGGTCGACCGCGCCAGCATGGCCCACTCGCTGGAAGTGCGCGTGCCGCTGCTCGACCACGAGTTCTGCGAATACGCGGCCACGCTGCCCCCGAGCCTGAAACTGCGTGGCGGCGAAGGCAAGTACATCCTGAAAAAGTCGCTGGAACCGCATCTGCCGCACGACATCATGTACCGGGCCAAGAAGGGATTTTCGATCCCGCTGGCGGCCTGGCTGCGCGGCCCGCTGCGCGACGCCGTGCGCGAGGCCGTGCTGGGCGCGCGCCTCGTCGATACCGGCATCTTCAACCG
Source organism: Massilia putida (assembly GCF_001941825.1). NCBI lineage: Bacteria > Pseudomonadati > Pseudomonadota > Betaproteobacteria > Burkholderiales > Oxalobacteraceae > Massilia > Massilia putida. Next base: position 4,175,834 of record NZ_CP019038.1, on the reverse strand, counting down.
CCGCTACCTGGAAAAGCTGGTGTCCGAACACCACGCGGGCACGGCCGACCACAGCGTGGCACTGTGGTCGCTGATGATGTTCGACGCGTTCCTGCGGGTGAGCGCCGGAGCGTAAGCGCATGCGTGACCTTATCCTCTTAGTGGCGATGCTGCTCAGCATCCCGTTCATCTTCAAGCGCCCCGTCGTGGGCGTGCTGGTGTACGCCGTGTTCAGCCTGATGAATCCGCACCGGCTCACCTACGGCTTCGCCGGCTCATTCCCGTTCGTCATGATCATCGCGGTGGTGACGCTGCTCGCGACCGTGATATCGAAGGAGCAGAAGAAGCTGCCGTTCACGCCGCTCGTCATTCAGCTGATGATCTTGATCTTCTGGGTCACGCTGACGGCCGTGTTCGCGCTCAACCAGACCGGCGCATGGGACGAGTGGAATACCGTGATGAAGACCATGCTGATCGTGGTCCTGACGATCACGGTCACCCGCACCGTCAACGACGTCAAGGCGTTGATTCTCACCGTCGCGCTGTCGCTCGGTTTCTGGGGTTTCAAGGGCGGACTCTGGACCATCCTGACGGGTGGTCACAACGGCTTGCTCGGCCCGCCGGGCACCTATATCGGCGACAACAACACGCTGGCGCTGGCCATGGTCACGAGCGTCCCCGTGATCGTGGCGGTGTCCTCGTTCGCGCCGACCAAATGGACCCGGCGCGCCGCGCTCGGCCTGGCGACGCTCACCGCCATCTCGGCCATCGGCTCCTATTCGCGCGGCGCGCTGCTGGGCGGCACGGCCATGGTGCTGTTCCTCTGGCTGAAATCGAACTCGAAACTCAAGACCGGCGCGCTGCTGGCCCTGGCGATCCCGATCCTGCTCGCGGCCATGCCCGAACAGTGGATGGGCCGCATGCACTCCATCGACAATTACCACGAAGACGCGTCGGCGATGGGACGCATCAACGCCTGGGGGTTCGCGATCAACGTCGCCAACCACTTCCCGCTCGGCGGCGGCTTCGCCACCTTCACGCCGCAGCTGTTCCAGCTGTATGCGCCGGATCCGACCGTGTTCTTCGTCGCGCACAGCATCTATTTCCAGGTGCTGGGCGAACACGGCTACATCGGCCTGTTCCTGTATCTGCTGATGTTCTTTTTCGCCTGGCGCACCGGCACGCGCATCGTGCGCAAATGCGGGACGAATCCGGACTATGCCTGGGCGGCGACGTGCGCCCGGATGTGCCAGGTCAGCATCATCGGCTACATGACGGCCGGCGCCTTCCTGGCGATGGCCTATTACGACCTGCCCTATTACGTCCTGACGATCCTGGTCTGCCTCGAAAAGGTCTTGTTCATCGCACCACAGCCGGACAACACGCCGCCGCTGCGCCTGCCCTTCCTGTCGCGCCGCAAGCGGCAGGCCCGCACGTGGAAGGAACCGGCGCCGGCGCCGGCACCGACGGCGCGCAAGCGTTAGACGAGGACTTCCAGCGCTGTCGGGTGTCCGAGGAAGGCGCCCGGGCTGGCGGACGGGCCGTAGGCGCCCGACTGGAACACGACGATCAGGTCGCCGGCCTGCGCATGCGCCAGTTCCATGCGGTCGGCCAGGATGTCGAGCGGGGTGCACAACGGCCCCGTCACGCTGGCCGGGCCGCTGTCGACGGCTGCCACGCGGTTGCCCACGGCGACCGGATAATTCTTGCGGATGACCTGCCCCAGATTGCCCGATGCGGCCAGATGGTGGTGCATGCCGCCGTCCGTCACGAGGAACACTTCGCCGCGCGAGACCTTGCGGTCGACGACGCGCGTCACGTAGACGCCGCATTCGCCGACGAGGTAGCGGCCCAGCTCCAGCGCCAATCTCGCCTGCGGCAGCGCCGCGGTCAACTTCTCCAGTTCGGGTGCCAGGCGCGCGGCGATGGGTGCCACGTCGAGGCGTTCCTCGCCCGGAAAATACGGGATGCCGAAGCCGCCGCCGATGTTCACCTGGCGGACCGGGCCCGGGGCCGCATCGGCCAGGCGCAGCGCGAGTTCGATGCTGCGGGCCTGCGCGTCGATGATCGCATCCGCGCGCAGGCTCTGCGAACCGGCGAAGATGTGGAAGCCCTGGAAGTCGACGGCGAGTTCTGCCGCCGCGCGCAGCAGGCACGGAACCTCTTCGGCGTCGACGCCGAACGGCTTGGCGCCGCCGCCCATCCTCATGCCGGACGATTTCAGTTCGAAGTCCGGATTCACGCGCAGCGCGATGCGCGGCGCGATGCCCAGCCCCTCGCCGATGCGCGCCAGCGCGACCAGTTCGCGCTCCGATTCGACGTTTACGCACACCCCGGCGGCCACCGCCTGCGCCAGCTCGGCCTCCTGCTTGGCCGGCCCCGCGAAGCTGATGCGTGCGGGCGCCATGCCGGCATCCAGCGCCGTTTTCAATTCGCCGCCGGACGCGACGTCGAGACCGTCGACGAGGCCCGCCATGTGCTGCACGAGCGCCGGCATCGGATTGGCCTTGATCGAGTAATGCAGCAGCACGCCTTGCGGCAGCTGGGCGCGCAGGTCGTGCACGCGCTGCGTGCACAGCGCGCGATCGTAGGCGAAGAACGGCGTGCGGCCCACGCGCTGCGCGAGCCGGGTCAGCGGGATGCCGCCGACCTGCAGGACGTCGTCGACGACGGGAAAGTAAATCTGCGGTGCGTGGCGCGGTTTATTTGTCATGCTTGGTTCGGTTGCAGGGTTTGCCGCAGCAGGTTGCGGTCGATCTTGCCGTTCGGGTTGCGCGGCAGCGGACCGGCGCGCAGGTCGATGTGGGCCGGCACCATGTACGCCGGCAGGCGGCGCTTGCATTCGGCCAGCAGCGCGGCGCTATCGATCGCGCCCTCTTCCACCGGCACCGCGATCACGGCGATCGCCTGTCCCAGCTGCGGATGGTCGATGCCGAACGCGGCCACCTCGGCGACGAGGCCGGTGGCGTGCAGCACGGACTCGATCTCGGTGGGGCTGATGCGGTAGCCGGACACCTTGATCATGTCGTCGCTGCGGCCGATGAAGTACAGATAGCCATCGGCGTCGCGGCGCACCGTATCGCCCGACCACACCGCGAGTTCCGGCACCGGCAGGCCGGGGTCCTGGCCGGGCGCGGGACGGAACCGCTGCGCCGTGCGCGCCGGGTCGTTCCAGTAGCCGAGGGCCACGAGCGCGCCGCGGTGCACGAGTTCTCCCGGTTCATCAACGTCGCACAGGGTGCCGTCCGGACGCACGACGAGGATCTCGGCGTTCGGGATCGCCCGGCCGATCGAATCGGGACGGCGCGCGACTTCATCCGGCGGCAGGTATGTCGAGCGGAACGCTTCCGTCAGGCCGTACATCAGGAAGATCCGCGTGTCCGGCAAGGCTTCGCGCAACGCCTGCACCGTCGGCACCGGCATCGCACCGCCGGAATTCGTGATGAACCGCAGCGTGCAATCGGCCGGCCACGCGAGGCGCGCCAGCGCAATCCACAGCGGCGGCACGGCGGCCAGGCCCGTGATGCGCTCGCGCGCCACCATCGCCACGATATCTTTCGGGAACAGGTAGTTCATCAGCACGACGCTGGCGCCGCGCAGGAAGGCCGTCGTCAGTTGCGACAGGCCGTAATCGAAGCTGAGCGGAAGCACGGCGAGCAAGCGGTCGTCGGCGCGCAGGTCCAGGTAGCTGGCGACGCTCTGCGCACCCGCGACCATGTTCCGGTGCGACAGCACGACGCCTTTCGGCTGGCCCGTGCTGCCCGACGTGTACAGGATCGCGGCGACGTCGGTGTCGATGCGGCGGTGCGGCGCGAACGCTGCGGCTTCGCGCGCCGGCCAGGCCAGCACCGGCAGCGTGACGTTCGCCGTATCGATACCGACGTCGCCGTCGGCCAGCAGCACGGCGCGCAGGTCGGGGCAGCGTTCGAGCACGGGCGCCAGCTGCGCGAGGCGCTCGGCCGTCGTGGCCAGCAGCCGGACGTTGCAGTCGGCCAGGATGTACGCGACCTGCTCGGGCTTGAGCAGTGGATTGACGGGCACGAAGACACAGCCGGCGGCTGCCGCGCCGAACATCGCGGCCACGTTCTCGATGCGTTTTTCCATGTATACGGCCACGCGCGCGCCGGGCGCCAGACCGGCGTCCAGCAGCAGGGCGGCGACGGCGCGCACCTGCGCGGCAAGCTGCGCATAGCTGCAACGCTTGTCGCCGTAGGCGAGGGCTTCGGCGGCGGGCGTGCGCGCCGCACTGTCGAACAGGGAATCGTGGATCAGGTGGTTCATCGATGCCAGGGGTCTGCGCGCGGCAGGGCAAATGCCCATCTTACCAGTTCGGGCCGCGCAGATAAAACAGCTTGCCGGTCGGCGTGTTCATCCCGCGGCACCCACCGCTTTGCGCGCGCCGAGGAACAACGGCGCAAGCAGCGACCGGTACCACTTCGTGCGCCGCTCCGTCAGCTCGCCCATGCCCACGACGCCGAGCAGCAGCAGGCCGAAGAACGGCAACGCCGCATGCACGCCCAGTCCGTTCCAGATCAGGACCGCCAGCGGCATGTGGAACACGTACATCGAGAACGTGAAGCTGGACAGGTAGCGGATCACCCGCTCGCCTTTCAGCAGCAGGTCCATGCCGAGCGAACCGGCCGCGAGGAAGTTCAGCGCCACGATCAGCCCGAGCAGGAAATCGCCGACGAACTGGTTCGAGCCGCGCGCGAGGTCCATCGCTTCGGGCCAGATGCCGCGCATGACTTCGCGGATGCGGGCGCCGACATCGACCCAGAAAAACGCCAGCCCGGCGACCAGGGTGAGCCCGAAGATCCACAGCGCCCTCTTGCGGTCGAGGACCGTCATGTGGCGGTGCAGATAAACGCCGAGCAGCCAGACCGGCATCATCAGCAGGATCTTGGGGCCCGCGATCACGACCGCGCACAGCAGCAGCAGTCGGCTGGGGTGATAGCACCAGATGCCGAACAGGATGTAGTACCAGACTTCGTAGTTCAGCGACCAGAACGGGCCGTTGTACGGCAGCGCGACGTTGCACCACGTCTGCGCGAGGAAGGTCACGTTCAGGCCCACGTCGAGCGCATCGGCGCCGCGCGTGCCCGCGTACTGCATGGCATTCACACCGAATGACGACAGCAGCACGGACAGCACGGCCGCACCCAGCACGACGGGATAGATGCGCGCGGTGCGGTGATGCAGATAGCCGCGCAGTCCCAGCTCGGGACGCGACGCATGCGAGATGACGAAGCCCGACAACACGAAGAAGATGACGACGGCCGAATGTCCGGGCCACGGCAAGGGGTGCTGGGGGAATGCGAGCACCCACAGGTGGGACAGCACGACGATGGACGCCGCGCCGAAGCGGACGAGGTCCAGGTACACCGACAACCCGTGGGGGATTTCGCGTTTCATGTTCGTCAATGGCTCAGTGTGGAAAAATTGGACGTCCGGCGAGCACTCAGCGTTTCGCGCCTTCTTTTTGCAACAACGGTTTGGCCACCGGCTTTCCCTGGCGCCGGGAAAACACTTTGCCCAGGATTTGCTGCATGTCGCGCAGGAACGGTTGCGGATCGTTGCGATCCAGTACGAAGTAACGGCTGCGCGGGCGGACGAAGTCGGCCAGGTAGCTCAACAATTCAGGCACGCGCTTGAACGCGAGCGAGCGATCGGGAATCTTGTGCGCGGCAAACAGGACGCGCGCCAGGCGCTTCGTTTCCGGAACCATGTAGCGGCACCGCACGCCGGCACGATAGGCCGGTGCGTCGACCGGCAGGCCGAGGCCGAACAGGCGGTAATACAGGTAGGGGAAATGCGCGCCGGCGTGGTACGCCAACGGCAGGCTGCCCCAGAACCGGCCGTTGATTTCCATGAGGGCGGTGTCGCCGCTGGCCGGGTCATAGCGGTATTCGACCATCGCGACGCCTTCCCAGCGGAGTGCGCGCAGCAGCGCGATCGACTTGTCCATCAGGTCGCGATGCAGGTGGGACGGCACGGATTCACACAGGCTGGACGACCCTCCCTCCGGCGGCCACTCGTGGACCCGGTAGTGCTGGAACGTATAGTGCGCCTGGCCGTCTTTCATCAACACGAACTGGCCCAGGCCGTTGCCCGCCACGTATTCCTGGATGAGCGGGTACGTACCGGCCGGTTCGAACCGGCGCAGGCATTGCATCAGTTCGTCGGGGGTCTGGCAGTAATACGTCTTCTCGGGCGTCACACCGATCGGTGTGAGCAGTTTCCAGGCTTCATGCGGGTTGGCCCACTTGAGCACCACCGGAAACCGCAGTTCCGTACGCAAGCGTTCCGCCTCTTGCAACGTCGAGATCGTCGCCGTGCGCGGGCCGCGAATGCCGACTTGTTCCGCGACGCGGTAGGTTTCCGCCTTGTCCAGCACGCTGGCCAGCCGGGGCGCATCGGCAAACAGGCATTTGAAGCCGCCAAGCCGGTCGCGGTAACGGTTCAGCAGGACGATGTCCGATTCGGAAATCGCGAACAGGCAGGCTTCGCCCAGTTCCTTGCCGAGGGCAACGATCTGGTCGATCAGCGCGTCGGCCGACGCCGGCCGCACGAGACCCCGGCGCAGAAACCGCGAATGCATGCCCAGCGCCGTCGGCGTACGGCCGATGCCATATACAGGGACGCCATGCATGCCCAGGTCGCGCACCACGGTGAGGCCGATCGGCGTATCGATGCCCAATACGATGGCGGGTAAAGTCGTTGTCGTCATAGCGCTTGTTCGCGTTCGTACCGGGACGCGCGCGACGTTTGTTTCAAGTGAGGCAGTTCCGCGGCCAGACGACGCACGGCCTGGTCGACACGGCGGAAATTGGTATCGAAATAACCGCTGCTGAGCGTGTGCGGATCGTGCAGGTGCGGGACGACCGGCTTGCACCACATGCCCAGCAGGCAGATCTGGACATCGTCGCGTGGCCCCAGGCGGCGGCGCAGTTCGTGCGCCTGGCGTATTTCCATCACGAGGAGCAGGTCACCGGGCAGGACCTTGAAATCGGTCCAGTCGGTGGCGCGATGCGCCGTCATGTCGACGTTGAGGCGTGCCGCGGCCGCGATCGCCTCGGCAGGCGACGCGCCACCGGTATGCGTCGACAGGCCGAACGACGCGACCGGCAGGCCGCATTCCTCGACAATATGGTGCGCATAGGCGCTGCGGCAAATATTACCCTGGCAAATGGGCACGACGCGGCGCACGGCTTCCGGATGCTTCAGCATGAACGGCCGCAGGCGCCCGGTGGCCAATTCCAGATAAGCCAGCAGCAAACGTACGAGGCCTCGCCACGTGCCGAATCGGCGGTTGATCCAGTTCTTCATGCTGCAGCCCTCGTGCGCGCGAGCGCCCAGCGCCCAAAATAGTCGTAAGCCACTTGCGTTCCCATCCGGGGCGCGCTGTGCCAGATCGGTGTGGTCAACAGCAGATTGCGCTCGTCGCGGCAAGCCGGATCGTCGGCGGCGCGCACCATGCCGCAACCGTCGAAGCGATCGTTGTTCTCCTGCAGGAAAGCGCACAGCTGCGTCAGCCGCTGCTGCGTGACGCCATGGCGGCGCGCGTGGCGGTAGGCCAGATCGTCCTTTTGCACATATTCGAACGGATGGGTCAGGATGACCACCAGCGGCACGCCGGCCGCCTGCGCCTTGTTCAGCAACACGCGCGTTTCCGCAAAGCTGGTGCCGGCAATGCTGAGCGCCTTGAGATGACGGCGGCCGCCGATTTTCCAGTCCGAATACGTCAGCACCGGGCATTCCAGCACGCCGAGCCGTTCGTGTGTCCCGCTATATAACGCGTAATCCGGATGGCCGCTGTCGAACACGGAGACCGCCACATTCGAGCTGTACGGAATACCGACGTGAGCGAGCGCCTTGAACAGATTTTCGTCGTGCTGCAGATTACCGCTGCGGAAGGCACGTGGGCGCGGCAAATCCCAGTCGGCAAACGTGTCGATGCCTTGCTGCAGGAGCCGGATCGAATCGTCCAGGCTGCGCCCGAAATAATTGTCGGGGGCCTTGGCGGTGCGGGCACGCTCGCGCCAGTCGTCATGCTCGAACAGCGACCAGCAGGGGTGGGAGTGCAGCTCGACTTCATGGCCCGCGTCGTGAATCTGGCGCGCGATCGCCCGCATCGGGTCGGCGTTCTTCTTGAAGTAGTAGCGCTGGACCGTTTCGACGAAAAAGGTCGCTTGCACTTGGTATTTGCGGAAGGTATCGAGCATGAAGCCCAATCCTTCCGAACGTCCGTTGACGTTGCACCAGACATTCTGTTCCGCCACCGGGACCCGCGTGGAATCCGCAAAAGCACCACCGATGGAGAACTCCGTATCGATCGTAATACAAACCTTGGTGCGCATGGGCTTATGACTCTATGAAAAATCCGATGGTATCATGCCACCGGCAACATAACATTATATCAACTATTCCTACTGCGCCATGGGGTTGCCGACGGTATCCGCCGGCCATCGCGCCCTGAGTCCCTGCAGCACACCCTGGATCCAGCGCTTGAAGCCTGGCCGCTTGCGCTCGGAGTAGGTACCGAGCACGGCTACGGTCGCCAGCGTGCATGCCATCACCTCCAGATAAAACAAGGGGGAATGCGGATTGCCGTTAATGATTGCCGAGAAAAACTGCATCAATGGCTGATGCATGATGTACAGTGGGAAAGTCAATCCCGCAATCCAGCGGATGGGGCGCTCGAGCGGCAGCAACAACCATGCAAACCGGTGCGCGATATTGCGGGAGCCAATGAAATTGGCGGCGATGATCAGCGCCAGCGGATAATCGAAAATAAAATAGCGCGAAAAAGCGAGTTCACTTGCCCAATACGTGCCGATCAGATTCCCCAGCAAGGTGTAGCCATATTCGGTCAAGCGGTAATGCTGGAATAGCGCATACAGTATGATCGACCCGAAAAACAGCATCCAAGATACGGTTTCGGGCAGTCGATACAGCCCCTTCCACCGATGCAGGACCACGCCCAATACCCAGATGGGCGCCAGCAACAGGATTTTGGGACCGACCAGCAACGCGCAGCCGGCCAGCAGCAGGACCCGCGTACGCCCTTGTGTGAAGGCTGCCACCGCAAACATCACGTAGTACCACATCTCGTAGCAGAGCGACCAGAACGGGACGTTGGAAAAAGACATGATCGAAATTTTCCAGATTTCGTTCACATAGAACAGGCTGGTCAGTATTCTGAGCCAAGCCAGGCCATGCGTCGTTTTGCCGTCGTAAAACTGCGGTGCCAGCGCCTCGCCAATGACGTCGAGCACCGGCGTCAGCAGCACGACAGGAATGACGAGCAGATAGAAACGGGACAGACGGCTCGACCAATATGCGATCGGGGTGTTTTCGCGCGTGGACGTGACGAACGAAATGACATAACCCGACAAGATAAAAAAGACGATCACGGCGGCATGGCCATGATTACTGAACGGCACGAGTTCGGTGATCAGCGCACGCGTGTTCGAGTGATAGATCACGACCATGAACGCGGCCATGAACCGTATCAGGTCCAGATAAATCGAAAATTCTTTTCGCATGGGCGCGCTCTGGACATCCTCCGGGATGCCAATTTTTACTTGGGAAAGTTTGTTTGACATTTAATAAATCTGGTAGTGGAGGACACAGCGCGGGTAGGCGGCAGCGGAGCGCACGTATGGGCGCACGCCTGCACATTGGCGAGCTGGGCAGCTCAAGGCAGCGCTAACGGTATCATAAAGAAATTGCAACATGCAAGAAATTTTGGCAGGCCGAGGGCCGACGAGCGGCTTTATACAACAGGCCGTCCAGCAGGCGCGACGCGGTGCACATGTTATATTTAATGCATGTCGTCAATAAATACCCCGTTGCCGGTCCGCCGCGTCATTCCTCCCGTACCCGTACTGTCGCTTGCCGCGTTTGCGGGCGGACGCCATGCCGCGCTGCCGTCGCTGCTGGACGGCGCGGACGCGCGTCTCGTCACGAGCGGCCGCATCGCGATCGGCCTGGCGTTGCGCGCACTCGGCGTGGGTGCGGGCGACGTCGTGCTGGTGCCTGCCTACCACAGCCCCTCGATGATTCCGCCCGCGCATTGGTGCGGCGCCGAGGTCGCGTTTTACCGCGTGCGCCCGGACACGGCGCCCGACCTGGCCGACATCGAAACGCAACTTGCCAAAGGCAGCGTCAAAGCGATCCTTGCCACGCATTTCTTCGGCATCCCGCACGACCTGGCGCCCCTGCGCGCGCTGTGCGACCGTCACGGCGCCGGCCTCGTCGAGGATTGCGCGCACGCCTTTTTCGGCGCGCGCGACGGCGTGCCGGTCGGCAGCGTGGGCGATTATGCGATCGGCAGTACGATGAAATTCTTCCCGATCTACGAAGGCGGCTGTCTGGTGTCGCGGCGCCACCGCCTGGACGTGACCTTGCGCGGCGCCGGCGCCGGCTTCGAAATGAAAGCGGCACTGAACGCGCTCGAAGCGGCCTTCGCCTACGGCCGCCTGCCCGTGCTGCGGATGCTGCTCGCGCTGCCGCTGCGGCTGAAAAGCGCGCTGTGGAATGCACGCAAGGCACGCAGCGACGGCGGCGCCACAACGCCCGCGCTGGCCCCGTCGTCGTCCGACAGCAGTTTTGAATTCGATGCGCGCTGGGCCGACAAACGCTCGTCCTGGTTTTCGCGCGCGGTGCTGCGCTGCGTGTCGCCCGCGCGCATCGTCGCGCGGCGCCGGCGCAATTACGTCGAACTGCAACGCGCGCTGGACGGCGCGCCCGGCTGCCGTCCGCTGTTTCCGCGCCTGCCCGACGGCGCCTGTCCGTGGATGTTCCCGCTGCTCGTCGACCGCCCGCAGGCCGTGTTCGAGACGCTGCAGCGCGCCGGCGTACCGATGACGCGCTTCGGCGCGGCGTTGTGGCCGGGCGTCGACGCGAGCGTGTGCCCCAACAGCGCGGACCTGGGGCGGCATCTGATCGCCTTTCCGTGCCACCAGGCGCTGGACGACGCCGAGCGCGCCTGGCTGCACGCGCAAGTGCGGCAGGCACTGGAAACCTGCGCGGCGGTGCCCGCATGAGCTGGACGGTCGTACCCGCACGCGACTTCGCGCAGCATGCCGCGCGCTGGCAGCGCCTGCACGCGGCCGGTCCCGCCTCGCCGCTGCTGGCCGCCGATTTCGTGCAAGCCCTGCTCGACGTGTTCGGCACGGGCCGCGAAATGCTCGCCTGGCACGTCCGCAAGGACAACGATGGCGACACGGACGCGATGACGATCATGACGCCCGGCCGGCCGGGCGTCTGGAATACGTTCCAGCCGGCCCAGGCCCCCGTCGGCCTGTGGCTGCAGGTTGACACGCGTCCCGTCGACGGGCTGCTCGCAAGCCTGCTGCAAGCGCTGCCCGGCCCCGCGCTGATGGTCGGCCTCACCCAGTGCGATCCGATGCTGATGGCGCGTCCCGCCGAAGCTGTGCCCAGCGGCGCGCGCAGCTTCGATTACATCCGGACGGCGCGCGTCGCGCTGCAGGGCAGCTTCGACGACTACTGGAATGCGCGCGGCAAGAACCTGCGCAACAACCTCAAAAAACAGCGCAACCGCCTGCGCCAGGACGGCATCGCCACGCGCCTGGAAATCGTGCGCGCGCCCGAGCTCATGGCCGGTGCCGTGGCCGACTACGGCAAGCTGGAGACGGGCGGCTGGAAGGCCGGCGAAGGGACGGCCGTCGACGCGGCCAACGACCAGGGCCGCTTTTATCGCGCGATGCTGGAAGCGCTGGCGCGCCGCGGCGCGGCCAGCGTCTATCGCTACTGGTTCGATGGTCCGGACGGCCCGCGCCTGGCCGCGATGGACCTGTGCGTCGAGGGTGGCGGCTGCATCGTGATCCTCAAGACGGCCTACGATGAAGCGCTGGGTCCGCAGCTGTCGCCGGCCCTCCTGATGCGCGAGGAAGCGACGCGCGGCCTGTTCGACGAAGGTCGTTTCGAACGCATCGAATTCTATGGACGGGTGATGGAATGGCACACCCGCTGGACCGACGACATCCGCACGATGTACCACTTGAACGGCTACCGCTGGCCGCTGCTGGGCCGCCTGCACGCGCTGGCGGCACACCGCGGCAAAACGATCAGCGCTGCGCCGCCAGCGCCTGCCGCACCTGCGACAGGCTCATGAACTCGCCACCGACCTCGTCGCGGAACCACGCGCAGTAATCGTGCACCGTCGCGATCAGGCGCTCCAGGTCCGCGTCGGTGCGCACATAAGGCGTGTGGCCCGGAATCATCGACGGGCTGTGGTACGTCAGCGAGAACACCTGGCAACCGCCGGCAAGGAGCGCATCGGTCAGGCGGCACAGCTCGGCGCCGCTCGCCACTTCAGGGCTCAGGCGCACGCGCTCCAGCGCGCGCGAACGCGCCAGCAAGCCGCCCAGACGCGCACGCCGGGCCCAGGGCTTCTGCGCGACATCGTATAAACGCGGCCCGTAGCGGCGCAGCCAGCCGCAATACCCCGTCGTCACCGGCAGTTCGAGCAGCTCGCGCTTCCCCGCCTGGAACCAGTAGGGGTGTTCGTCGAACGCGCGGAAATCCGGCCCGCCGTCGGCCGTGAAGGCGCTGTACGGCACGACGCTCGCATCGACTTCGTAGCCGAGGGAAGCGATCGACTCCGCCGTGTGCGGACCGAGGCCGTAGCGTCCCGCCTTGAACGCGAGCGGCTGCTTGCGGAACGCGTCCGCGATGGTTTCCGTCAGGAGGCGCAGCTTCTCGTATTCGAGCTGGCGCGGCAGGTTGCCGCCATAGGAATTGAAATCCGACAGCGCTTCCTCGTAGGGGGGCGAGACCCAGGGATGCAGGTGGGCGCCGATCTCGCAGCGGCCCGCATCCCGCAGCGTGCGGAGCGTGGCGACGGCGCTCGGCGTCGTTGCCACGGGCCAGTCGACCATATACGTGGGGACGATGCCGAACTTGTCGAATACGCGCGCATGCATCAGCGGCTGGCTGGCGATGGACGTCGTCCCGATGGCGTTGCGGTTGAACGGTTGGTCCCAGGCGAACTCACCCTCGGTGTCGACGATCACGAGCAGGACCGGACGCTGTCCGGGTGCCAGTTGCGCCGGCACTTGCTGAGCTTTTTTTAACATTACTTGGGCCGTTATAAGTATTGCAATCCTAGCATAATGTGTTTGTCGCTCGGAAATCAATCGTGTGGCAAGACGGTGCATGCGCACGATTACGCTGCACTGCAACATGCAGAATTAATTGATGAGCTATAATTTTGTGCTAAATATTGCAACTTCGCACTAAACCGGAGCACAGGGTGACATCAGCGGAAAAGCCAGGAGTCGTGTTTACCATGCGTTATCCCGACGATACGGGATACGTATGGAATTTCACCGCCGCCGTGCGCGACCGGGCCAGTGCCGACCTGCGCGACCGGGCGAACGTGTACATGGCGTTTCCCAAGCTGACCGGCAATCCCAGCTACCAGCCCAAGAATCTGCAACCCGTCGAGTTGGATTGTTACGACACGACGCCGGCCGGCCGCGCCGCGATCGAACAATTCGTGCGCACCCATAACGTAAAAGTGATGGTGTTCATGAGCGCGCTGTCGAATACCGTCTGCCTGGACCTGTTGCGCCGCCTGGGCGTACGCACGATCAACACGGAAAACGACAGTTTCGACCCACGCCAGCGCGACGGCGCAGTCAAAAAGATCGCCAAATTCCTCGTGCGGCGCGTATTGCGCATGCAACAGCACGACCTCCATCTGGCGAACTCCGTCGCGCAAGAAAACTTCCTGCTGAATTACCAGAAGCTACCGCGCAGCAAGGTCATCCTGATGCGCAATTCGGTCGATTCGGTCAAATTTCACCCCGGCGACCGGGCCGCGGCCCGCGCCCAGCTGGGCCTGGACCAGGACCGCTTCTGGATCCTGGCCGTCTCGCAGGCGCGCCCGGAAAAACGCGTCGACCGCCTGTTGCAGGTGGTGCGCGACGTGGTCAACGCGCGCCCGGACAGGCGCATCGGCTTCATCTACGTGGGCGACGGGCCGCCGGCCGTGGAATGGAAGCGTCTCGCATCGGCACTCGGCCTGGACGACGTCTGCGTGTTCGCCGGCCGCCAGAACGACCTCGTGCCCTACTATCGCGCCGCTGATCTGCTCGTGCACGCGGCCGAGCGCGAAAGCTTCGGCAATGCGGTCGTCGAGGCCATGGCCTGCGGCATCCCCGTCGTCGCCAGTGCCGCGCTGGGTCCGAAAGAAACGATCCTCGACGGCCGGACCGGTGCCGTGATCGGCCTGGACGACTTCGCCGGCTTCACGCAAGCCGTGCTGCGCTATGTCGACAGTCCGGAAATAGCAAAAATGCATGGAGACAACGCGCGTGCGCACGTCGATACCGCATATAATGTTGTGCGTCAAAGCAAGGAGTTCGCCGCACACATCGCGCAGTTTCTGTGAACGATGCTTTGAATTTGATCAGCAGAAAAGGGAGTCCTGAGGAATGTCTTTAGTCGAGAGGGTGGTCCAGCGCGCAAGGCGAGACTATTTCCGATGGCAATACCAGAAAGTCGCGCGCCAGATCCTGGACACCCGTCCCGTCCAGCGCGGCGAACTGCCCTTCACGCTGCTGTCGATGGTGCATCAGCGCGACGTTCATTCCTATCTGGTCGCGGTCAAGTCGTTTACCCATTTCCTGAATCCGTCACGCATCGTCGTCGTGTGCGATCCGTCGATCGACGAGAACGACCGCGCGGTGCTCAAGCAGCACCTGCCGCACGTGATCCTGCGTGAGGCGAACGAATTCACCCACCCGGACATCCCGCGCGGCGGCACGTGGGAGCGCCTGTTCGCGATCTCCGGCTATGCGCTGGACAGCTACGTGATCCAGCTGGATGCCGACACGCTGACCATCCAGCCGATCCCGGAAGTGCTGCACGCCATCCAGACCGGCGCCGGCTTCGTGCTGGGCGAAATCCCGGACACGCCGATCCGCCCGCTGGACGCGGTGCGCGCCCACGCGCTGCCGAAAGTGAAGCCGGGCGCGCACATCCAGACGCTGTCGGAAGCCGAAATGGCCAACGTCGGCCTGCCGGGCGACGCCCGCTACGTGCGCGGCTGCTCCGGCTTCACGGGTTTCCCGCCGTCGGCGATGATGCGCGACAACCTGCTCGATTTCTCGCGCCGCATGACGGCCAAACTGGGCGAGGACTGGAAACGCTGGGGCACCGAACAGGTGACGTCGAACTACCTGGTGGCGAACGCGTTCGCCACGACTTCCCTGCCGTTCCCGAAATACGGCACGCCCGACTGCGCCACGGCGGAGACGGCGTTCTTCCACTTCATCGGGCCCATGCGCTTCATCAACAACAAGTACAAGACGACGTCGCGCCAGGCCATCCATCTCATCTCCAACGCGCCGGCCTGAATCCCGGCGCGTTTTTTCTTCCCGGTTGCTCTGTCATGGCAGATTTGCGTCGTTCGCTGGTCATCAACTTCTTCGCGACATCGGGCACCAGGATCCTGCAATTCGTCGTCAGCATTTTGCTGGCCCGGATCCTGAGCCCGAGCGAGATCGGCATCTATTCGATGACGGTTGTCTTCGTGAACTTCGCCCAGGTGTTCCGGGACTTCGGCGTCACGTATTATCTGCAGCGCGAGCCGGATCTCGACAACGACAAGATCCGCTCCGCCACCGGCGTGGTGTTCACGACGTCGTGGGTCATCGCGGCCGCCCTGTTCGCGGCCAGCGGCTGGCTCGGCACGTGGTTCAAGGAACCGGGCATCGTGCCGGTGATGCGCGTGCTGGCCATCGGCTTCGTGTTCATCCCGTTCGGCACCGTCACGGGTGCCCTGCTCGCCCGTAACTACGAGGCCCAGAAACAGGCCGTCGTGCACGTCGTCGGCACCTTGTGCTTCTGCGCCAGCACGCTGACGCTGGGCGAAATGGGCTTCGGTGCCATGGCCATGGCCTACGGTAACCTGATCAACATCCTCGCCTGCGGCATCGCCTACATACCGCTGCGCCCGAAAGGCATGCCGTGGCTGCCGGGCTTCCGCCACTGGAAGAGCGTCGCCCACTTCGGCGTCGGCTCGCTCGTGACCAACTGCGCGACCACGCTGAACAACTCGATCCCCGACATCCTGCTGGGCAAGCTGGGGTCCGCGCGCCACGTCGGCCTGTTGAGCCGCGCGAATTCCACCGTGTCGATCTTCAGCTACGTGGCCGGTTCGACGATGAACTACGGCGCCGTCCCCTATCTGGCGCAGACCTGGCATCGCGGTGAATCGCTGGCGCCGATCCTGGCCCGCTCGACCTTGCTGCTGACCGGCGTCGGCTGGACCGCGCTGGCGCTGACGGCCGTGCTGGGCCAGGACATCGTCGTCGCGCTGTACGGCGCCAAATGGCTCGAATGCGTGCCCGCGATCCTGCCGCTCGTGCTGGCGGCCGCCGTCACGCTGGCCTTCAACTACATCCCGATGGCGGTGACGGCGATCGGCCGTCCCTACCTGAGCGCCTTCCCGGTCGTCGTCACCCTGGCGACCCGCATCCTGTTCGGCGTGCTGCTGTTCGACGGCAGCCTGAACGGATTCGCATGGGCGCTGTTCTTCGCGACCATCGCCAGCGCGCCCGTCACCGCGATTCAGCAGAGCCGTTATTTCGGCTTCACGACCGCGATGATGATCCGCGCCCTGGCGCCCAGCGCCATCGTGGCCGCGGGTACCGGCGCCGCCGCGTGGCTGCTGGCGCTGCTGCTGCCGGCCTCCATCCCGGCGATGGCGCGGCTGCTCGCGATGCTGCTGCCGCTGGCCCTTGTCTGGTATGTGCTGCTGCGCGCCACGCGCCACGAACTCGTGGGCGAAGTGCACCGCCTGGCCGTACCGTTGAAGGCCCGGCTGGCCCTTTTGCGCCCGAATGTATAATCGACCGCGCGCCCTGTTGCGGCGTCGCGCTCACCGAACCGAATGAACATCATGACGTATCTCGACGAAGTCAAAGCGACCCTGATCGACGTGCTGAGCCTGGGCGATGCCGGCCAGCGCCTGAATGCCGATTCTCCCCTGCTGGGCAGCTTGCCCGAACTCGACTCGATGGCCGTCGTCAGCCTGATCGGCGCCCTCGAAGAGCGCTTCGGCATCGCCATCGACGACGACGACATCAGCGCCAGCACCTTCGAAACCCTGGGCAGCCTGGCCGACTTCGTGGCCGCGAAACGCGCCGAATGACATCGGATCGGGCCGGGGTGGACACGGAACCGTTCTTCCTCGGCAGCGGCGCGGACCGGCGCTTCTGCCTGTTCCACCGGCCCGCGGGCAACTGCCGCGGCGCCGTGTTGTACGTGCCGCCGTTCGCCGAAGAACTCAACCGCACCCGCCGCATGGCCGCCCTCGGCGCGCGCCGCCTCGCCGCGCATGGCTATGGCGTGCTGCAGATCGACCTGCTCGGCACCGGCGACAGCGCCGGCGATTTCGCCGATGCCCGCTGGGACCTGTGGAAAGCCGACCTCGACACGGGCGCCGCCTGGCTGCGCGCGCGCATGGACGCGCCGCTCACGCTGTGGGGCCTGCGTCTGGGCGCCTTGCTCGCCCTCGACTATGCGCGCACGGCAGCCATGCCGCTCGCGCCGCTGCTGCTGTGGCAACCGGTCGCGGGCGGGTCCACCTACCTGACCCAGTTCCTGCGCCTGCGCACGGCGAACGCGATGCTGGGCGACGACGCCGCTGCGCAGACGGGAACGAAAGCCTTGCGCGCCGCGCTGGCGGCCGGGGAGACGCTCGAAATCGCCGGCTATGATCTCACGTCGGAACTGGCGCGCGCCATCGACGGCCTGCCCGCGCCCGACGCCATGGCGTCGCCCGCCAGCGCGCACTGGTTCGACGTGCTCGGCGCCCCGGGCCAGACGCCCGGTCCCGCCGCAGCGCGCGTGAAGGCGGCGTGGGAAGCGCAGGGCGCGCTGCTGCACGTGCACACGGTGACGGGATCGCCATTCTGGGCCACGACGGCGGTGTCGACCTGTCCCGCCCTGCTCGACGCCACCGCCGCCGTTCTGGAGGAGAGAGTCCATGCCGTATGAAGAACGCGCCCTCACGTTCGACTGCGGCAGCGCTGCGCTCGTCGGCATCGCCAGCGTGCCCGCGGCGCCTGCCACGCGCGGCGTGCTGATCGTCGTCGGCGGTCCGCAATACCGCATCGGCAGCCATCGCCAGTTCGCCCTGCTGGCGCGCCATCTGGCCGCGCACGGCATCGCCGCCATGCGCTTCGATGTGCGCGGCATGGGCGACAGCGATGGCGAAGAACGGGATTTCGAAGCGATCCAGGACGACATCCGCGCCGCGCTCGACGCTTTCATCGACGCCGTACCGGGCATGCGCGACGTCGTGCTGTGGGGCTTGTGCGACGGCGCGTCGGCGGCCGCGATGTATGCCCCTAACGATACGCGCGTGCGCGGCCTCGTGCTGTTGAACCCCTGGGTGCGCACGGACGACGGCGTCGCCCGCACGACCCTCAAACACCACTATCGCGACCGCCTGCGCAACCCGGAATTCTGGCGCAAGCTGGCGCGCGGACAATTCGACTACGCGGGTTCGCTGACATCGATGTTGAAACTCGTGCGCACCGCATTCGCGGGCCGCGCATCGCCGGACGATGCGCCGGCCACGCTGCCCGAGCGCATGCGCCAGGGCCTGCACGGGTTCAAAGGTCACCTGCTCCTCGTGATCGGCGGCGCCGACCTGACGGGCCGCGAATTCTGCGACGTGGCCGGATCGACGCCCGCCTGGAAGCGCCTGCTGGCCGCGCCGCGCGTCACATGGCGCCGCCTCGAGGAGGCCGACCACACGTTTTCGCGCCGCGCCTGGCGCGACCAGGTGGCGGAATGGACCCGCGAGTGGGTCGTGTCGTGGTAACGCTCAGGAAGCCGGCCCGCAATCCATGAAGCGCGCGAACGCGCCGTACACGGCCGGTGTCGCGCGGCGTGCGCCGCACAGGTCGGGCGCGTCCGCCGGTCGCTCGCCTTCGTCGGCCTCGTCACGCAACGGCGGACCATCGCGCCAGGAAAAGTCGCCCGTCGCCGGTGCGCGGAACAGGCCGCGCACGGGATGGCTGCCGGCGTACACACGCCACAGCGGCGTCGCGCGGTTATCTCCCAGGTGTAGGATGCCGCCGTCGCGGGCGCGAATCGGGCCGTCGACGAGATTCCCGTCCACCACCGCACTGCTCGCCGGATAACGCACGTCGATGCCGGTCGTGTCGACGAGGGTGTTGTCGACGACCTTGCTGGCCGCCGCGCCGTTCAGATAGATGCCCGCGTCCGAGCAACCGACGATCAGGTTCGCACGCAGGACGCCCCCTTCCTGCTCGGTGATGCAACGGCCGTCGCGGCAGAATTCATGCCCCGTACCGCCGCCGCCCAGCGAGAGGCCGACGCGTTGTCCCGGCTGGCCGCGCAGCGTCTGCTCGCACCACACCACGTTGCGCTCGAAGACGTTGTTCCTGCCGCCGCCCTTGGCGAAGGCGCCGTAGCTGACCTGGTTGCCTTCGCCCTTGACGAAGTCGCTGATCACGTTGGCGCGCAAGGTCCAGCCGCTGGCCGCCACGAGGTCGACGGGCGTCACCGGCTTGCCGGTCGCGCGCACGTGCGTGGCGGACAGCGTCGTGTGTTCGATCAGGCCGTCGTCCGGGAAACGGCCGTCGGCGCCGTTGATCTTGATGTGCGCGTTGAAGTCGCGGATCGTGTTGTTGACGCTCGCGAAGTGGTGACCGTTGCCGATGACGTGAAAGGCGTGTTCGCAATCGCCGTCGCCGGGGCATGCGCCGTCGATGTTGAGGTTTTCGAAACGCCAGTACGGCGCGGCGACGACGAAACCCTCGAGCGTCTCGAGTTCGATGTGCACGGTACCCGGCCGCGCCGCGCGCACGACGATGGGCGCGTCCGCGCGGCCCGCGCGCACGATGCCGATGCCTTTGCCCTGGAAGCGATAGGTGCCGGGCGTCAGCGTGATGACGTCGCCCGGCGCCGCCTCGTTGAGCGCGGCGCGCAGGGCATCGGGCGTGGCGACCTGGATGCCGCCGGCATCCTGTCCGGCGGGCTGCGGCTGCGCGCCCACGTGCAAGGCAAGGTGCGGCGGCGGAAGGTCGGTAGATCGGCGGTCGAGCGCCGTCAACGTGGCGGCGACGCGCCGGCCGATGCCGACGATGACCGGGTTATGGCCACTGCTGCGCTTTTCGATATACGGCGCGAGCGTGCGCGGCGCGATGCCCACGTGGTCGATGACGGCCGGCAGCGCGCCGACCGCCACCACGGCGACGGCAACCGCCGCCAGCAAGGCGCGGCGCACCAGCCTGCGCACCGTCACGCGCTGGCCTTGATGCCGTGACGTCCCATCAGGTCATACAAGGTTGGCCGGCTCACGCCCAGCATCTCGGACGCCTTGACGATGTTCCCGTCCGAGCGCGCGAGCGCGCGGGCGATGGCCTTGTACTCGGCCTCGTCGCGCACCTGGCGCAGGTTCAGCGGCTCTTCCTCGGCGCCCGTGTCGGGCAGGCCCAGGTCGTCGGCGACGATGGTGTTGGCGTCGGCCATGATGACGGCGCGCTTGATGCAGTTTTCCATTTCGCGCACATTGCCCGGCCATTGATAGGCTTCGATGGCGGCCAGCGCGTCCGGCGCGAAGTGCAGCGATGCGCGCGACTCCTGCGTGCAGAACTTGTTTTTGAAGTGGTGGGCCAGCAGCGCACAGTCGCCCTCGCGCTGGCGCAGCGGCGGGATCGTCACGACGATCTCGGACAGGCGGTAGTACAAGTCCTCGCGGAAGCGGCCCTGTGCGCACAAGTCTTTCAGTTTCTGGTGCGTCGCGCAGACGATGCGCACGTCGACGGGAATCTCCTCGTGACCGCCGATGCGCTCGATCACGCGCTCCTGCAGAAAGCGCAGCAGCTTGGCCTGCAGCGCCATCGGCAGGTCGCCGACCTCGTCGAGGAAGAACGTGCCGCCGTGGGCCAGTTCGACTTTACCCTTGGTCTGCTTGGCGGCGCCCGTGAAGGCGCCCTTCTCGTAGCCGAACAACTCGCTCTCGAGCAGGTTCTCGGGAATCGCCGCGCAGTTGATCGCCATGAAGCGCTCCTTGGCCCGCGGCGACAGCGCGTGGATGGCGCGCGCCAGCACTTCTTTACCGGTGCCCGATTCGCCCAGCAGCATGACCGAGGCCGACGTCGGCGCCACCTTCTCGATGGTGCGGCAGACCTTCAGCATGCCCGGGTCGCGCGAGATTACGCCGGCCAAGGGCGAGTCGGCCTGCGACTGCTGCATGCGGCGGTTTTCCTGCTGCAGGTTGTGCAGGAAGAAGGCGCGCTGGATCACAAGGTTCAGCACCTCCGGATCGACGGGCTTCTGGTGGAAGTCGTAGGCGCCCATGCCGATCGCCTTGACGGCGTTCGCATGGTCCTGGTTGCCCGTCAGGACGATCACGCGCGTGTCCGGCGCGAGCGCCAGGATCTGCTGCAACGTGGCCAGGCCCTCGGTGGAGCCGTCCGGGTCGGGCGGCAGGCCCAGGTCCATCGTGCACACGGCCGGCTCGTGGCGGCGGATCTGCGCCAGCGCCGCCTCGCGGTCGCCGGCCACCACGACGTCATACGCATCCAGGCTCCAGCGCAGCTGCTTCTGCAGGCCCGGATCGTCTTCGATGATCAACAGCTTGGGTTTTTGTTGGGTCATGGTGTCTTCTTTCAAGCGGTCGTCACGGCCGCCGCCACGCGGTGCAGCGGCAGGACGACCTTGAACGTTGTGCCGAGCGTCGGCTGGCTGGTCACTTCCAGCACCCCGCCCAGTTCAGTGATGTATTCGCGGCTCTCGAACACGCCGATGCCCATGCCGGCCGACTTGGTCGAGTCGAACGGCTTGAACAGGCGCTCGCGGATGAATTCCTCGGTCATGCCTTCGCCGGTGTCCGTGATCTCGACCTCGACGGCCTCGCCGCGTCCCGCCGCGGACGCGACGCGGACCATCACGTGGCCGTCGCGCGGCGTCGCCTCGATCGCATTCTGGATCAGGTGGCCGAGCACGCGCTCCAGGCGCTCGCGGTCGGCCAGCACCAGCAAGCCGGCCTGCTCGACGAGCAGCTGCGGATGCGGTTCGAACGCACTTTTGAGGGCCAGCGCCTGGCGCACGACGTCGTCGACGGCCAGCGGCTGCGGCTTCTCGGCATTCTCGCTGCGCGACAGCTTTTGCAGCAGCAGCTTCATCTTCTGCACGGAGTGATTCAGCGTCTCCAGCATGTCGCGCTGGAATTCCGGATTGTCCTTGTGCCTTTCGGCGTTCGCGTTCATCAGCGAGAGCTGGGCGACGAGGTTCTTGAGGTCGTGCACGACGAACGTCGACATGCGGTTGAACGACTCGAACTGGCGCGCCACCATCAGCGCGTTGGCCGCGTCTTCCTGCGCGAGATAGCTGGCGGCCTGGCTGCCGGCGATCTCCAGCAGGTCGATGATTTCCCAGTTCAGCTTCAACGGACTGCGCGCGCGCTGCAGCACGACGAAGCCGAACAGTTTTTCCTGCAGCATCAGCGGCACGACGAGCCAGCGGCGCGGGGTGTCCAGCAGCCAGTCGGGCAGCGCGAGACCCTCGTATTTGTCGGGGCGCTCGACGTATTCGTCGACGTCGATGACCCACTGCGTGCTTTCCAGGAAGCGGCAGAACGGCGCGTTGGCCGGCTCCGCCACGTGGGTGTCGGGCGCCTGCCAGCCCGCCATCGCCGTGAAGCGGCCGCCGGCATCGCGCTGCCACAGCGTGCCGCCGGGGCTTTCGACGAGGGTCGCCAGCGCCTGGATCGCGCGCTGGCCCAGGTTCGGGCCGCGCTCGGACAGCGTGCGCGTAAAACGCATCCACTCTTCGCGGTAATCGTAGTTGTAGCGATAAAAATGCTTGCTGATCGAGACCTTCAGCCAGGAGCGCGCCGTGCCGGAGAACAGGATCACGCCCAGCAGCGAGATGGCGCCGAACAGGAAGCCGGTCTGCATGACCGTGCCCCAGCTGCCGCCGACATAACGGAGGTAATAGCCGACCGACCCCATGGCCAGCAGATAGATCGCGGAACCGAACAGCGCGGCCGAATGAAACACGACGCGGCGCGACACGGCGAACGACGTGGTCCACGATTTGCGGCGCGTCATCGACGCCGCTACCAACGGCACGGTCAGCGCGTTGACGAAGCCGCGCGCCGTCCACAGATCGGGGCTCAGTTTGCGGAACAGCAGCGCATTGCTGTACATGTAGAAGTCATAGGCGAACATGCCGCCGATGCCCAGGCAGGCGAACTTGATCGCCCAGCGTTCCTCGATGGTCTTGTTGCGGTAGACCTGCTCGACGAGCAGCATGCCGTACACGGACAGGCCCACGTAGCCGATCAGGAGGGGCAGGCCGAGTTCGGGCAGCAGGTCGCCGTCGAAGTGGGCGACGCCGACGCCGGCCAGCAGTGCCAGGTAGACGCAGCCTGCGGCCAGCAACGACGGGCGTGGCGCGCGGAAGCGCCCGAGGATCAGGCGGGCAGGCGCGCCCTCCGATTCCTGCTCCCAGTGACCGAGCAGCGCCACGAGGAACAGCGACCAGGCGCCGTCGCGCAGCACCTCGAGAGCGGCGGTGCCCGTGTTCCACAGGATTTCCTGTGCCGCATCCATGCCCAACGCCGCGGCCCACGCGGCCGTCGCCAGGCAGGCGCTGGACAGCGTGCCGCGCTGGGCACGGCCGCGCCAGCCCGACAGGACCGAGAGGCCCAGTGCCAGGAAGCCGATGGCGGCCAGTGCGTAGCTGGAAGCAGCAATATTGATCACGTTACTGGGCAGGATTCGGTGGACATCCGCGGCCGCCCGCCGGTCCTGCCGGCAGCCGCGGGAACATCAGCGTCCGCTGCGGAACAGGACGACCTTCAGCGTGTCGATCAGGATCAGGACATCCAGGAACAGGCTGTTGTTCTTCACGTAGTACAGGTCGTACTGCAGTTTCTGCAGCGCGTCTTCGGCCGACGAGCCGTAGCCGTAGCGTACCTGGGCCCAGCCGGTAATGCCCGGCTTGACGCTGTGACGCACGTTGTAATACGGGACCACCTCGATCAGCTGGTCGACGAAATACTGGCGCTCGGGACGCGGGCCGACGAACGACATGTCGCCCTTGAGCACGTTGAGCACCTGCGGCAGCTCGTCGATACGCGTCTTGCGCATGAAATTGCCGACGCGCGTGATGCGCGGATCGTTCTGCTGCGCCCATTGCGGCTTGCCGCCCTTTTCCGCGTCCGTGCGCATGCTGCGGAATTTGTGGACGAAGAACGTCGCGCCGTCCTTGCCGACCCGCTCCTGCGAATAGAACACGGGGCCGCCGTCTTCGACCTTGACGGCCAGCGCCGCCAGCAGCATCAGCGGCAGCGTCAGCACCATGATGATCAGGCTGCAGATGATGTCGAAGCTGCGCTTCATGAACGTGCGCACGAAGCTCTGGTCGAAACCGCCGCCGAACACCAGCCACGACGGCTGCAGCGAATCGACGCGGATCTGGCAAGTCTCGCGCTCGAAGAAGGTGGCGGCGTCCGTGACCTTGAAGCCCTGCAGCTTGCACTCGAGCAGATCCTTGATGGGGAAGCCGCCGCGGCGGTTCTGCACGGAGACGACGATTTCCTCGACGTTGTACTGGCGCGCCAGCGCGACGAGCGACTCACCCTCGCGCGATTTCAGCAGGCTGGTCGACGGCACGCACAGTTCTTCGGTCGGCGTCGGCACGAAGCCGGCGATGTTGTAGCGGTGGTAGCTGGCGCTCTGCATGGCCAGGTCGCTGCATTCCTTGGCCAGCGGGCCGCTGCCCAGGAACAGGATGCGGGTTTCCAGGAAGCGCAGTTCGGACGACTTGAAGAACACCATGCGCGCCAGGAAGATGCCGCTGGCGGCGATACCGAACACGAGCGCCATGATGCCGCGTCCGAAGTACAGGTCCGGCGCCACGTAGAACACGAGCGTCAGGATCAGGAAGCCCATCAGGAACGAGGGCATCAGCTTCATGAAGAACGGATGACGCAGGCCTTCGTTGAAGTCGAGCTGGTACATCCCCATCGCACTCATGCTGAAGATGATCGCTGCGGTAAAGGCGATGGCGGACGTGAAGAAATGATCGAGATGGCCGATATTGGGCAGGCCGGCGTTCTGGCCCACTTCCATGAACCGCACCGCCGCGCCGATGTAGACTGCGCCGAGCAGTACCAACACTTCAACGAACAGCAGGACGAATACGATCTTCGACACATAGTGATTAGAAATCCTAAGCACAATTGCCTCCGGTGTAGCTATTATTGCTGACTTGCACAAACGACGATTGAACCGGGATACGCGCGAACGTTCCCGAAAGCTTTTTACTCGAGGAAAGATAAGGCCAAGAATAGCCAGGAACTGTCATTGTCATCATTGCATGCGAAACGGCAAGGCTCGGGGACCAAGCGGCCTGCCCTCGGCACGACCCATTGAATAGTCATGGCGTCCGCGACCGGGGCCGCGGACGCCGGCATCACGTTACAAACGCCAGACGCAGTAACCGGCCTCGCGGATCCGGTTCGGATCGAACTGGGCCTTCACGTCGACGAAACAGCCGCCTTCGTTCAGCTTGGACTGGAAATCCGTCAGCGAGCGCGCCAGCACTTCCTTGTGCGGAACCGCGACGATCAGCGCATCGGCCTTGGGCAGGTCTTCCCAGCTCTCCAGCTTGATGCCGTACTCGTGCTGGGCTTCGTCCGCCTCCGCCACCGGATCGTGCACATGCACTTCCACGCCGTAAGACTGTAGCTCGTACACGATATCGGCGACCTTGGAATTGCGCAGATCGGGGCAATTTTCCTTGAACGTCAGGCCGACCACGTTGACCTTCGAGCCCTTGACGTGGAAGCCGGCCGAAATCATCGACTTGACGGTCTTCTCCGCCACGAACTTGGCCATGCCGTCATTGATGCGGCGGCCGGCCAGGATCACTTGCGGGTGGTAGCCGATCATCTCGGCCTTGTGGGTCAGGTAGTACGGGTCGACGCCGATGCAGTGGCCGCCCACCAGGCCCGGACGGAACGGCAGGAAGTTCCATTTCGTCCCGGCGGCCTTCAGCACTTCCAGCGTGTCGATGCCGATCTTGTCGAAGATGATCGCCAGTTCGTTCATCAGGGCGATGTTCAGGTCGCGCTGGGTGTTCTCGATGACCTTGGCCGCTTCCGCGACCTTGAGGCTGGACGCGCGGTGCACGCCGGCCTTGACGACGGTCTCGTACATGGCTGCGACACGGTCCAGGGTTTCCTGGTCGTCGCCGGAGACCACTTTCATCACGTTGGTGAGCGTATGTTCCTTGTCGCCCGGGTTGATGCGCTCGGGCGAGAAGCCGACGTGGAAGCCGTCCTTCCACTTCATGCCGGAGAATTTTTCCAGGACGGGGATGCAAACTTCCTCGGTGGCGCCCGGATAGACGGTCGACTCGAAGATCACGATCGCGCCGCGCTTCATGTGCTTGCCGACGGTTTCGCTGGCGCTGATCAGCGGCGCGAAGTCGGGCACGTGGGCGATGTCGACGGGAGTCGGGACGCCGATCAGGATGTAATCGGCCTTGGCCAACGCAGCCGGATCGGTGGTGACACTCAGGTGATGCGCTGCACGCAATTGTTCAGTCGACACCTCCCCGGCGGGATCCACAAATTTCTTGTAGCTTTCGACCTTTGCCACCGACAAATCGAACCCGATCGTCGGGCCGATCTTGCCGAACTCGACAGCCAGCGGCAAACCTACATAACCCAATCCAACTACTGCGATGACCTCGTCTGGCTTCATATTGATTCCGTCCGCTTGTTTGCTATTACGATAACTTTTGATTAGCACGGAAACGTCTGCCTGCTCGACAAGTTGCCCTGTCTTCCTGACAGCGGCGGCCTATATCATCAACAGTTGCAGAGCATCGCTCACGCTGCGGTAGTCAACCTGATCTTCACGAATCCTCACCGCCGTGCTGATGAGATAATAACATTTTATCGATTACAAGTTAGCAACAAGACATACCGTGCGCATGAAACGAAGCGCTCCGAGAACAGCAGAATAAGTGGGTGCGGTCGAAAGAGGCAAGCACTACCTTATTCAGATGAGCTGGAGTGTTGTAAGCATGGTTATTGAACGCTCGTAACTTGTCGTAATGGCATGCTTGCAGGGTAAATCGGCTCGTCGCTGCCGTCCAAATCGAGAAACGCGGCGCGCCCCGTCTTGCTGCGCTCGCGGTTGGCGCGAACCGCCGCCTTGTCGATACCCGCCAGCAGGCGGGCCTTGGCCAACTGCAGTTTGACGTCCTGCGTGTTGACGCGCGCCAGCGCATAGACGAGGTGGGCGAACACGGACACCCATTCGCGGCCGAACGAAAAATTCGCGTTCGGGTTCGAGCTGCGCGCGATGACTTCGCGCCGGAAAGTTTCTCCCGACTCGAAGAATTTGCTGGGCGGGCGCTGTTCGCGGTCGTGATAGATGCGCGACGTCGGCAGGACACCCAGCTTGAGCTTGTGGAAGTGTAGACGTTGCGTGTAATTGTCGTCCTCGCCGTAATGGAAGAACGACGGGCTGAAGCCGCCCACCCGTTCCAGGCATTCGCGCGTCATCGACCAGGCGGCGGCATTCACGAAGCCGACGTCGTATACGTCTTTCACACGGCCGAGGTAGATATCCGAATACAGGCCCCGGCACTTGTTCGGCCCGATGTAATTGGAAAAGCCATAGTCGAGGCCGTCACTGGCGCCGTTCAGGTGCATCGGGCTGATGATGCCGTAGTCCGGATGGCGCTGGTGCGCGTCGACGAGCTTTTCGACGGCGTCCGGATCGATCCAGGCGTCCTGGTTAAGCAGGAACACATAGTCCGCGCCGCGTCGATAGGCCAGTTCCATGCCGATGTTGTTGGCCTTGCCGAAACCGTGGTTCTTGCCCGTATTGACGATCTCGACTTCCGGATAGTCGGCCGCGATGCGGGCCAGCGTGTCGTCCTGCGAACCGTTGTCGATCACGATCGTATGCAGTGGCACAGTCGACTTGCGCAGGCTCGAAAAGCATGGGGTCACCCACTTCGATCCGTTGTAGGTCACTATGATCACGAAAACCTTGGCGCTCATCGTCGTCCTCTATGAAATGGAAATCGGTGCCGGACGGCGTCGCGGCACAGCGTCGAATGTTGACACAAGTGCAGCAAATCCGAAAGGCAACGGACACTACCATATGCGCGGACGTTGCAGCGCACAAACGGTGGGGATGGCGGGGGAAGGACGGAAGGCATGGCGCGGCTGGCGGGGATCGAACCCACGACCCTTGGCTTCGGAGGCCAATACTCTATCCACTGAGCTACAGCCGCGCTGGTCGAAGTGATGCGAAGGATACAGACTTTCCCGACCGTCGTCTATGGGAACCGGCCGTCACGGCCGGAAATTGCGTTTCCATTAAAAGTCTTTGCGTCTATAATCGGCCGGCGGCATTGCATTTGGATAAGCATCCCGTAGGGCAGAAGCAGGTTTTTTTAATTTGTATTAAGGAAATCATGAGCGACGCACACACCGAACACACTTCCTTCATTCGGACTCCCAAGCAGCTGATCATCGCAGTAGCGGGTTTTTTCCTGGTCATCGTCATCGGCATCATTCTGCTGGTGATCTTTGCCACCAACAAGCCCCTGGGCGGCGCCGGGTCCGAAAGCCAGAGTGCGCAGGCCATTGCCGCGCGCGTGCGCCCGGTGGCCGAGGAAGGGTTTGCGTTCAAGGATGCGAATGCGCCCAAGGTTCTGCAATCGGGCCAGGCCGTGTATAACGCCGTGTGCGTGGCCTGCCACGGCACGGGTGCGGCCGGCGCACCGAAAGCCGGTGACGCCGGCGCCTGGAGCGCCCGCATCGCCCAGGGTTACGACACGCTCGTCCAGCACGCCGTACAAGGTATCCGCGCCATGCCGGCCAAGGGCGGCAATCCCGATCTCGACAATATCGAAGTCGCACGCGCGGTCGCCTACATGGCCAACCAGTCGGGCGCCAAGTTCAAGGAACCGGAAGCGCCGGCGCAACCAGCCGCAGCTGCGGCAGCGCCTGCAGCGCCCGCAGCGAACGCCACACCGGCACCGGCCCAACCGGCAGCAACGCCGGGCACGCCGCCCGTCGCCGGGGCCATCGCGACGCCGGCCGTGGCCGGCAACAACCAGGCCGGCAAGGCCTTGTTCGACGCGACCTGCGTGGCGTGCCACGGCGCCGGCATCGCCGGCGCGCCGAAATTCGGCGACAAGGCGGCCTGGGCACCCCGCATCGCCCAGGGCACGAATACGCTGTACCAGCATGCCATCAAGGGTTTCCAGGGCAAGTCCGGCATGATGCCGCCCAAGGGCGGTTCCACGGCACCGGATGCCGACGTGAAAGCCGCCGTGGACTACATGGTCGCGGCAGCGAAGTAAGCCGAAAAGCCGTCCTGCGGGACGGTTTTTTTTATGGTAACGAATCAAATGAGGAATGACGTGTCACCGTTGTACACCCCCGTAACGCGCAACCCGGCCTTCCCGCCGGCCGGCCTGTCGATCGCATCCCTGCTGCTGGCCATGGCCGGCACGGCGGGTGCCGCCACCTTGTCGGTCGGCCCGGGCAAGACCTATGTCTCGCCCTGCGCTGCGATTACCGCCGCCAAGGATGGCGATACCATCGAGATTGTCGGCGACTGGACATACAGCGGCGACGTCTGCGCCATCGCCCACAACAATCTGACCATCCGCGGCGTACAGGGTCGCCCGACCATCGACGCCGCCGAACGCAACCACGGCGGCAAGGGGACCTGGGTCGTCATCGGCAACAACATCACGGTCGAGAACGTCGAGATGAAGGGTTCGAAAGTACCGGACGGGAACGGCGCGGCGCTGCGCCTGGAAGGCACGAATTTTACGTTGCGTAACGCGTTCATTCACGACAACGAAAATGGCATTCTGAGCGGCGTCAATCGCGCCAGCAATGTGGTGATCGAGCACAGCGAGTTCGGCCACAACGGCAGCGGTACGGGCCAGACGCACAACCTTTATATCGGCAACGCCAAAAGCCTGACCTTCCGCTACAACTATTCGCATGACGCGAATATCGGGCACAACCTGAAGTCGCGCGCGATGTTCAATATGATTGCGTACAACCGCTTCTCGAGCACGCCACCCGGCAAGCCCGGCAGCACGGCCAGCGGCAAGCCGTCGTACGAAATCGACTTGCCGAATGCCGGCACGTCCTACCTCATCGGCAATGTGATCGAACAGCCGGCCATTAACGACAATTCAAACATCGTGGCGTATGGAGAAGAAGGGGCAATCAATCCCGGCCAGGATTTATATGTCATCAATAACACCTTCTTGAATGACTTCACCAGTGGCACGTTCTTGTTTATCAGCGGCAAGGTGTCGACACCGGCCCTGATTCAAAACAATGTATTCGCAGGCCCCGGCACACTGACTACCCAGTCCAGCGCCATCCAGAAAGACAATCATCGCCTGGAAAAACCCGGGTTCATCGACCGTGCCGGCCTCTCGCTACGGCCGCTTGTCAATGACATGGTCCAGAAAGCGGGCCCGGCGGCGGATCCGTGGTCCAGCGGCCTCGAGGTGAAAGGTGCTGCCCACAAAGGCCGTGCGCAGGACGCGGCCAGTCGTTGAGCCGGCTGCCGCTCATCGCGCAGCGCCCCCATCATTGACGCGTATACGCAACAATTCGCATCCGTAAGCGTTTTTCCCGCTGATTTTCATCAAAAAAGTGAAATCAGCGGGCTCATGCATAAACGCTACCATCTCTTGCAAAATTCCCACTGTTGATTTGCTGCCTTTAAAACCCAAAGTTTCATAGGGAGAAGAAAAATTGGGTTGAGGAAACACAAACGACTTCGGTCTGAAGAAAATTTTCAAGAAGTCATCAAGATGGAATTTTTGTCATGAATAATCCTGGGCAATGCAGCAACGACCTTGTTCAAGGTCTTTTTAATTGAACAATTGCTGTTACATCTTGTTACAAGCCACGGTTCACAAACCTCGTATTCTCCATCTTGCCACTGGGAATTACTTCCCACACAGAAACTTTACGAGGAATTTCATGCACACTCTGCGTACCCATTCACTCCTGGCTGCCACCGTTATGATGGCCTTCGCAGGTGTGACCTCCGCTTCCGCAGCCACGCTGTCGGTCGGCCCAGGCAAGACCTATGCCAAACCGTGCGCAGCCATCGCTGTCGCCAAGGATGGCGACGTCATCGAAATCGCCGGTAATACCACCTACAGCGGCGACGTCTGCAGCATCAATCGCAACAACCTGACCATCCGCGGCGTCAACGGCCGTCCGAAAATCGATGCGGCCGGCAAGAACGCCGCCGACAAAGGTATCTGGGTCGTCAACGGCAATAACCTGACGGTCGACAACGTCGAAATGTATGGCGCCAAGGTCATGGACGCCAACGGGGCCGCCTTCCGCCTCCAGGGCACCAATTTCACGCTGCGTAACTCGTTCATCCACGATAACGAGAACGGCATCCTGGCCAATCCCAACACGAACAGCGACATCCTGATCGAGTACACGGAATTCGGTCACAACGGCAACGGCACGGGCCAGACGCACAACCTGTACATCGGCCACGTGAAGAGCCTGACGTTCCGTTACAGCTACTCGCATGACGCCGACGTCGGCCACAACCTGAAATCGCGCGCGAACACGAATATGATCGCGTATAGCCGCTTCTCGAGCACGCCGTGGGGCCAAACCGGCAGCACGGCCAGCGGCCAGCCGTCGTACGAGATCGACCTGCCGAACGCCGGTACCTCCTACATTATCGGCAACATCATCGAACAGCCGGCAGCGAACCAGAACGCGAACATCGTGGCCTACGGTGAGGAAGGTGCGGTCAACATCGGTAGCGACCTGTACGTCATCAACAACACGTTCCTGAACGACTTCAACGATGGCGTATTCTTGTTCGTCAGCGGCAAGGTTCCGACCCCCGCGGTGATCCAGAACAATATCTTCGGTGGTATCGGTACCCTGACCACCCAGGCCAGCGCCATCCTGAAGACGAACTACCGCAGCGTTGCGCCGGGCTTCGTCGATCGTGCCCACTGGGACCTGCATCCGACCGCCAGCGCGCTCGTGATCAATGCCGGTTCGGATCCGGGCAAGTCGGCTTCGGGCGTGTCGCTGACGCCGGTCGCGCAATATAAAGACAACGCTTCCGGCGAAGCGCGCCCGGTGATCGGCCAGCTCGACATCGGTGCTTATGAAGCGACGGGCGATGCGGCGAACGCACCGGCCGTCACCTGGACGGCTTGCGGCGGCGAAGGCGCGACCTGCTCGTTCAGCGGCACGCGTGAAGTCCGCTACGGTGCCAACGGTTTGTATACGTCGAAAGTGATCAGCGGCTCGACGCCGTGCACCTCGGCCGTGTTCGGCGATCCGGTGCACGGCGTGCCCAAGACCTGCAGCTACTCCAGCGCGACCACGACCGCGGTGTCGGCTCCGGTGGCGAGCACGGCGTCCTGGATCCCCTGCGCCGGGGAAGGCAGCACCTGCACGTTCAGCGGCACCCGCGAAGTCCGCTACGGCGCAAACGGGTCCTTCGTGACGAAGACTTTCACCGGTTCCGTCGTGTGCTTGAATTCCTCGTTCAGCGATCCGGCAAAAGGCCAGCTCAAGTCCTGCAGCTACTCCAGCAACACGGTCGCGACGTCGGGTTCGGCCGGCACCGCGCCCACGGCCACGGCCCCGGCACCGGCACCGACCGATGGCGCCTGGAGGACGTGCGCGTCCGAGGGCGGTGTCTGCTCGATCTCGGGCACGCACCAGGTCCGTTATGGCCTCAACGGCAATTACGCGATGAAGACCGTGACCGGTCCGGTGGCCTGCACGAATGCCGTTTTTGGTGATCCGGCGTACAAGATGCCCAAGACTTGCAGCTACAAGTAACAGTCACGCTCACTACTGAAAACGCGGCCTTGTGCCGCGTTTTTTTTGCGCTGTTTGCGTTACGTGTGGAATCTTTTCGGCATCCCACGGTCAAACGGTCGACCTGAACCGTTGAGCGGAACTACCATGTAAACCCGGCAGGTCAAACGATTGCTCAAGCGCATTTCCGAGCTGACAGTCCGCCAGCGTGAACGACTGCCAGCACTGCCGCCACCTCCCCACTCTCCGGCACGCCGTTGGCCCGACTCCGTCTCGATCTCCACGCCGGCAGTCTTCTCACGGCGGCACTGGCAAGTTTGCTCTTTTGCGCAAACAGCACCTTTGTTCGCTGTGCCTG
Organism: Massilia putida; assembly: GCF_001941825.1. NCBI lineage: Bacteria > Pseudomonadati > Pseudomonadota > Betaproteobacteria > Burkholderiales > Oxalobacteraceae > Massilia > Massilia putida. The sequence goes on along the minus strand of NZ_CP019038.1, from coordinate 4,142,583 downwards.
AACTTAACTGTCCGTAATTACCGCCAAAACAACGTTTTCGCGGAAAATAGTTTCCAGGCCTGAACTTTTTCTGTAAATTCCGTGTGCGTGTTAGTTGTAGGCACAAATTTGCCCGCAAAAAAAATGCAGCGTGCACGCAACATCGGCTTGATTTCGAAAATTTTTTTTGAAGTCATTCTGATAACGCCCGCGCCCCCAGCACTTACCAGACAGATATGCATGTTGTCACTCTCGCTCTGTCGGTAATTTTTCACCGGAAATTACATTCCATAGGGAAAGTCGGTATGCGGAGCGTTTTTTCTTGCAGCCAGTGCTAGAAAAATTGACCAGTAAATGTTCTTTAGTTCTACTAAATAACGCTAAAAGGAACATTAATTAACCTTTTTTCAGGTTTGCCTGTTCGTTATTCTAGGTTACAATTCGTTACAAACCGTCGATCTCAAACCTCGTATTCTGCAACTTTCCAGCAGGAATTAACTGCTGACAGGAAATCCGCTTACGAGGACATCGACATGCAACAACTGCGTCAAACCGCATCGCGCAACACCCACTTCTCCGCATCGCGTATGACTGCTGCCGTTCTGCTGGCATTCGCAGGTGTGACCTCCGCTTCCGCAGCCACGCTGTCGGTCGGCCCGGGCAAGACCTATGTCAAACCGTGCGCAGCCATTGCTGCTGCTCAAGACGGCGACGTCATCGAAATTACCGGTAACACCACCTACAGCGGCGACGTCTGCTACATCAACCGCAACAACCTGACCATCCGCGGCGTCAACGGCCGTCCGAAAATCGACGCGGCCGGCATGAACGCCGGCGGCAAGGGCACCTGGGTCGTCGACGGTAACAACCTGACGGTCGACAACGTCGAAATGTATGGCGCGAAAGTGCCGGACGCGAACGGCGCCGCCTTCCGCCTCGAAGCCACGAATTTCACGCTGCGTAACTCGTTCATCCACGATAACGAGAACGGCATCCTGGCCAACGCGAACACGAACAGCGACATCCTGATCGAATACACGGAATTCGGCCACAACGGTCACGGCGACGGCCAGTCGCACAACCTGTACATCGGCCACGTGAAGAGCCTGACGTTCCGCTACAGCTTCTCGCACGACGCCAACATCGGTCACAACCTGAAATCGCGCGCCAACACCAACATGATCGTGTACAGCCGCTTCTCGAGCCTGAACCCGGGTGAAACGGGCAGCACCGCGGCCGGCATGCCGTCGTACGAGATCGACCTGCCGAACGCCGGTACCTCCTACATCATCGGCAACATCATCCAGCAACCGGCTTCGAATTCGAACTCGACCATGGTGGCCTACGGCGAGGAAGGCGCGACCAACATCGGCAGCGACCTGTACGTCGTCAACAACACGTTCCTGAACGATATGGGCAGCGGCGGTACGTTCCTGTTCGTCAGCGGCAAGGTCCCGACCGCAGCCCTGGCCCAGAACAATATCTTCGGTGGCGTGGGCACGTTCAGCACCCAGTCGACGACGATTGACAAGAACAACTACCGTTCGGCGTCCCCGAGCTTCGTCAACCGCGCCACTTATGATCTGCATCCGACGAGCGCGCTGATGATCGATGCCGGTTCCGCTCCGGGCCTGTCCGCCACGGGCGTGTCGCTGGCGCCGGTCGCGCAATACAAGGCTGTCGCCAGCGGCGAAGCACGTCCGGTGGTCGGCCAGATCGACATCGGCGCGTACGAAGCGACCACCGCGCCGACGACTTCGACGGCGACGTCCTGGACGGCCTGCGCGACCGAAGGCGGTACCTGCACGTTCAGCGGCACCCGTGAAGTCCGCTTCGGCGCGAACGGTGTCTACACGTCGAAAACGATCACGGCTTCGACCCCGTGCACGACCGCCGTGTTCGGCGATCCGCTCCACGGCGTCCCCAAGAGCTGCAGCTACGCCAACACGACCGCGACGACCGCGGCACCCACTTCGACGACGCCGACCTTTACGGCCTGCGCCAGCGAAGGCGGTACCTGCTCGTTCAGCGGCAAGCGTGAAGTCCGCTACGGCACCGCCACGATCTACACGTCGAAGGTGCTGACCGGTCCGGTGGCCTGCAACAACACCACGTTCGGCGACCCGGTACACGGTCAGGTGAAGTCCTGCTCCTACTCGAGCGTGACGCAGTAATCGTCCAGCATCAAAAAAAGGCCGCGAATATCGCGGCCTTTTTTATTTGCAGCGTGGCGCTTACCAGATGATCACGCGATCCTGCGGCGCCAGGTACATCTTGTCGCCCTGCTTGACCTTGAAGGCATCGTAGAAGCCCGGCTGGTTGCGCAGCGTGCCGTTGGCGCGGAACTGGCCCGGCGAGTGCGGGTCGGTCTTCACCTGGACGATCTGCTGCTGCTCGCGCATCTTCGTGCGCCACACCTGCGCCCAGCCCATATACAGGCGCTGTTCGCCGGAGAGGCCGTCAATCACCGGCGCCTTCTTGCCCTTCAACGAGATCTTGTAGGCCTTGTAGGCGATGGCGAGACCCGAGTTGTCGGCGATGTTCTCGCCCAGCGTCAGTTCGCCGTTCACGTGGTAGCCCTTGATCGGCTCGAACTGGTTGTACTGGTTGACCAGCATCTGCGTCTTGGCCTTGAAGTTCTTGTGGTCCGTTTCCGTCCACCAGTCGCGCAGATTGCCGTCGCCGTCGTACTGGGCGCCCTGGTCGTCGAAGCCGTGGCTGATCTCGTGGCCGATCACGGCGCCGATGCCGCCGTAATTGACCGCGTCGTCCGCGTTCGCGTCGAAGAACGGTGGCTGCAGGATCGCGGCCGGGAACACGATCTCGTTCATCTCCGGGTTGTAGTACGCGTTGATGGTCTGCGGCGTCATGCCCCACTCGTCGCGGTCGATCGGCTTGCCCAGCTTGTTCAGTTCGCGGTTATACTCGACTTCGCGCGAACGCATCACGTTGCCCACCAGGTCGTCACGCACGACGACGAGGGCCGAGTAATCCTTCCACTTGTTCGGGTAGCCGATCTTGGGCGTGAACTTCGCCAGTTTGGCCTGCGCTTCCTTCTTGGTCGCGGGGCTCATCCAGTCCAGCTTGTCGATGCTTTGCTTGTACGCGGCCAGCAGGTTCTTGACCAGCGCTTCCATGCGCGCCTTGCGCTCCGGCGGGAAGTATTCGGCGACGTACAGCTTGCCCAACGACTCGCCCTGCGAGTGCTCGATCGCGCCCACGCCACGCTTCCAGCGCGGTTCCATTTCCTTCACGCCCGACAGGGTCTTGCCGTAGAAGTCGAAGCGCTCGTCGACGAAGGCCTTGTTCAGGTAGTTCGCATAGGCGTCCACCAGGTGCATCGTCAGGTAGGCCTTCCAGGTGTCCAGCGAGGTCTTGTTGGAGATCTCGGCGAAGCCCTTCAGGTAAGTCGGCTGGCTGACGATCACATACGTCGTCTTGCCGGCGATGCCGGTGGCCTCCAGGTAGCGGTTCCAGTCGTAATCCGGCGCGACCTTGACCATGTCGGCCAGCGCCACCTTGTTGTAGGCCTTGATCGGGTCGCGCAGTTCGACCTTGGTCCACTGTACCTTGGCCAACTCCGTCTCGAAGTCGACGATGGCTTTTGCATCGGCGGCGGCGTTCTTGTCGCCGGCCATGGCCAGGGTCTTCTCGACGTGCGTCAGGTACTTGGCTTTCGCATTGGCCAGCTTGGCGTCGTCGGCCTTCAGGTAATAGTCGCGGTCGGGCATGCCCAGGCCGCTCTGGTAGATGTCGGCGACGTACTTCGTCGAATCCTTGTTGTCCTGGTGGATGCCGAAGTCGTACGGCACGTTCACGCCGATCTTGCCCAGATGCGCCAGCAGCGCGGGCAGCTCGGACTTGTCCTTCAGGGCGGCGATCTTCGCCAGTTCGCTACTCAAAGGCGTGATGCCCAGTTGCTCCAGCTTCGCTTCGTCCATGAAGCTGGCGTAGTAGTCGCCGATGCGCTGGGCGTCCGTGCCCTTGGCCGGATTGCCGGCGGCGGATTTCTCGATGATGCCGCGCAGCTGCGGCAGCGTGTCGTCGCGCAGCTTGGCGAACGAGCCCCAGCTCGACTTGTCGGCCGGGATCTCGACCGTCTTCATCCACTTGCCGTTCAGGTATTCATAAAAATCGTCCTGCGGACGCACGGCCGGATCGATGTATTCGGTGGCGATGCCGGCGGCCAGGGTCTGGCCCTTCTTGATGGCCGTGTTCTTGGCGGCGGCGCCTTCCGCCGCATGGCCGGCGTTGGCGAACAGCGCCAGGGTCAGGGCGCTCAACAGGTAGTGCTTCTTCATCTCTTCATCTCCCGTGGGTTGTTATGGGCGTGGGATGGCAGGAATCGGCGGAGGTACCGCCGATCGGAATTATCGCTGATGGCGATGGTTTTGTTACCAAATCGTTACCAGATCGTGACGCGCTGTTCCGGCGGCAGATACATCTTGTCGCCTTCCTTCACGCCGAACGCCTCGTAGAACGCGGCCTGGTTGCGCAGCGTGCCGTTCGCGCGGAACTGGCCCGGCGAATGCGGATCGGTCTTGACCTGCACGATCTGCTGGGCCTCGCGCATCTTCGAGCGCCAGACCTGGCCGAAGCCCATGAAGAAACGCTGGTCGCCGGTGAGGCCGTCGATGACGGGCGCCGGCTGGCCGTGCAGCGAGATCTTGTAGGCCTTGTAGGCAATCGCCAGGCCCGAGTTGTCGCCGATGTTCTCGCCCAGCGTGAGGGCGCCGTTGACGTGGTAGCCCGGGATCGGTTCGAACGCGTCGTACTGCTTGACCAGCATGTCGGTCTTGGCCTTGAAGCGTGCCTGGTCCTCGGCCGTCCACCAGTTGCGCAGGTTGCCGTCGCCGTCGGACTGGCTGCCCTTGTCGTCGAAACCATGGCCGATTTCGTGGCCGATCACGGCGCCGATCGCGCCGTAGTTCGCGGCGTCGTCAGCCTTCGCGTCGAAGAACGGCGGCTGCAGGATCGCGGCCGGGAACACGATCTCGTTCATGCGCGAATTGTAATAGGCGTTCACCGTCTGCGGCGTCATGCCCCACTCTTCGCGGTCGATCGGCTTGCCCAGCTTGTCGATGTTGCGGTTGTACGCGAAGGTCGCGGCGCGTTCCACGTTGCCGACCAGGTCGTCGTGTTTGATCTTTAAACGCGAGTAATCACGCCACTTGTTCGGGTAGCCGATCTTGGGCGTGAACTTCGCCAGCTTGGCCTGGGCTTCCTGCTTCGTCTCGGGTCCCATCCAGTCGAGGTGATCGATCGATTCGCGGTAGGCGGCCAGCACGTTCTTGACCAGTTCTTCCATGCGCGCCTTGCGCTCCGGCGGGAAGTACTTGGCCACGTATTCGCGGCCCAGCGCCTCGCCCAGCGCGCCTTCGACGACCGACACGCCGATCTTCCAGCGCGGACGGTTGACGTCCACGCCCGTCAGCGTCTTGCCGTAGAAATCGAAGTCCTCGTCGACGAACGCCTTCGACAGGTAAGGCGCGTATTCGCGCAGCAGCTGCCACTGGAAATAGGCCTTGACGGTCTCGAGGTCGGTATTCGCGAGGATCTGGTCGAGGCCTTTCAGGTAGCTCGGCTGGCCGACGATCACGTAGTCGACCTTGTTGGCCACGCCGGCCGCGCCCAGCGCCGCCTTCCAGTCGTAGCCCGGCGTCAGTGCCGTGAGCTGGGCCACGTCCATCTTGTTGTAGCTCTTGTTCGGGTCGCGCAGTTCGACCTTCGTCCACTGCGCCCTGGCCAGCTCGGTCTCGAACGCGACGATGGCCTGCGCCTTCGCTTCCGCGTCCTTGTCGCCGGACAGTAGAAGGATCTTCGCGACGTGCGTCTGATACCTGGCCTTGGTGGCGGCCATCTTGGCGTCATCCAGCTTCAGGTAGTAATCGCGGTCGGGCATGCCCAGGCCGCCCTGGCGGATATAGGTGGCGTACTTGGTGGACTCTTTCGCGTCCTGTGCGACGCCGATGCCGTACGGGGTCGCGACGCCGATCTTCGACAAGTGCGCGACCAGCTCCGGCACGCCCTTCTTGTCCTTCAACGCGCGGATGCGGGCAAGCTCGCCGGTCAGCGGCTTGTAACCCAGCGTCTCCAGCTTTTTCTCGTCCATGAAGCTGGTGTACAGGTCGGCGATCTTCTGCGCGTCGGTGCCGGCCTTCTTGTGCGGGTCCTTCTGGTCGGCTTCGATGATGCCGAGGAGTTGCGGCTGCGTGTCTTCGCGCAGCTTTATGAAGGTGCCCCAGCTCGCGCGGTCCGAGGGGATCTCGGTCGTCTTGAGCCACTTGCCGTTCAGGTAAGTGAAGAAATCGTCCTGCACGCGTACGTTCGGGTCGATGTATTGCATGTCGATGCCGGAACTGGCCGAGGGTGCGACGGCCGGCGCGACGTTGTCGGCGCCCGCGGGTGCGAAGGCGGCCAGCATGGACAAGGTCAGGGTGCTGAGAAGGTATCGTTTCACGAAAGGTCCTTATGGGTGCGGCAAATGCGGCTTGTGGCCATCGGCGAATGTAACACGGCCCGGTTTGCCGACCTACCGGGCCGTCGTGGCAACGCTACATCTTCATTTCGTAGCGGATGCCGAGGGTGGTATAGGTGCGCGTCGCCGTCGCAGCGCTTTGCACGAGGGTGCCCGTGTCGACGCTGCGCGCGCTGTCGTAGACGCGCGGATCGAGGTTGTTCGCGGACAGGCGCACCTGCGCGTTCGCGTTCAGCTTGTACAGACCATAAACATCGAACTGGCGCTTGACGCCCGTGTACGCGGTCTCGTTGACGGTGGTCTGCACGAGCGTCGCCGGGGTCCAGTTCAAGCTGCCGCCCACCGTCAGCGGCAAACCTTTGAGGCGCCAGTCGGCGCCCACGTTGGCCGTCTGCTTCGCTTGCTGGTCGAGGCGGTTGTTCGGGCCGGGAATGCCCTCCACGTTCGACCAGTAGCGGCTGTAGTTCGAGCGCACGTCGACGTTCGGCGCGCCCGCGTACACGTCCGTCAGCGGGAACTTCGCTTCCAGTTCGATGCCTTCCGTGCGGGCACGGCCGACGTTGATGGGCGTGGACACCCAGCGCGGCCCGCTCGCCGTCTGCGCCAGCACCGTCGTGCGGCGCTGCAGGTCGTCGATGTTGCGCGCGAACGCGCTGGCGGACAGGATGCCGCTCTTGCCCACATAGTGTTCATACGCGACGTCGATGCCGGTCGCGAGTTCCGGCTTCAGGTTCGGGTTGCCCGTGCGGTCCGGACGCGTGGCGTCGTTGTAGGTGGAAATCGTCGGCACCGCGATCAGGTCGTTCAGCGCCGGCGCCTTATAGCTGCGCGTGACGCTCGCCCGCACCTGGTCCTTGTCGTGCTCGGGAATGCGCCACACGCCGTGCAGCACGGGGCTCCAGACCTTCGACATGTTCTTGATGTCGCCGCGGCCGGCCGCCGCTTGGTCGCTCGTGATACGGATGCCTTCCCAGCGCAGGCCGAGATAGGTGGAAAACTGCGGCGTGACGTCCCACTCGTCCTGCACGAACGCGGCGACGCGGCGCGAATCGGCCGCCAGCGATGCCCCGCCGCCGTCGAACAGCGCGGCCGAATCGCCGGCCGCCACGTGCTCCTGGCTGCGGTGGCCGCCCTCGATCTCCCAGCCGGCCGCGAACAGGTGGCCCTTGCCCATGGGGCGCGTGTACTTGCCGCCCGTGTTCAGGCTGCCGTCGCGCGTCGCGTCGCTGTCGACGTAGCGCATCAACGGGCGCCCTTGCGCATCGTAGGTGTTGCGCAGCACGTCGCTGCTGCTCCTGCCACCGGCGAAGCCGAATTTCACTTCCAGGCGCGCGCCGCCATCCATGCGGTGCAGCCAGTTGCCGAAGCCGCGCAGGAAGGTCGAGTGGGAGGTCGAATCGGCGCGCTGGTGCGCGTATTCCGGCGCGATCGTGCCGATGGTCTGATCGAGCCGACTGTCGCTGCCGCTGCGGTTGCGGTTCGCGATCAGGAACGGTTGGAACGTCAACGTGTCGCCGTTCGCAAACTTGACCGCGAAACGCGGCGTGAGGAACAGCGAATCGTTGACGCCGCCGCCTTCGTCGTGGATGCGCTGTTCGCGCTGCACGGTGCCGTCGCGCAGGGTATTCAGGTTGACCGTGTCGGCGTCGTTGTGCTGGCGCGCCTGGTTGAGGGCGCCCGTCAGATTCCACGTCAGGCGGCCCGCCTGGCCCGGCACGACCACGCCCACGTTCACGCCGTGACGGCCCTGCTCGATGCTGTCCGCGACGCGCAGCTGCACGTCCTTCTGGCGATAACCCTCGCGCAGGACGATGTTGATCGTGCCCGCGATGGCCTGGGTACTATGTTCGGCTACGGGACCGCGCATGACCTCGATGCGCTCGACCTGGTCGGGCGCCAGCGCGTCCAGCGAAAAGCCCGGCGGCGGGCGCTCGCCGTTGACGAGCATCTGCGTATAACCGTTGCCCAGGCCGCGCATGCGCACGCCGCCGCCGCCGCGTCCCGGCGGCCCGCCCAGGGTCACGCCCGGCAGGCGCTTGAGGACTTCGCTGATGCTGGTGTCGCCGTTGCGGTCGAGCTCCTCGCGTCCGAACACCATTTTCGCTGCCGTCGACAGGCGGCGCGTCTCGGTATCGTCGGCGCGCGTGCCGTTCACGTTCACTTGCTGGATGTCGGTGGCTGGGGAGAGATTCTGGCCGGACTGGGCCGATGCGTGTCCCGCCGTGCCCAGCAATGCCAGGCAGGCGATCGGGATCAGTTTACTCATGACTATCGTTGTGATCGGTTTCCGCAGCAGCGCTGCTGCATTGCTGCCTAGATAAAACCAATTCTAGCGGGGAAGGATAGCCAAAATACAGATCGGTGAAGATTTTTACTTAACGATACATCATATGCATGTCTCAGCCGCCGAGGTTGATCGAGGCGCCGCCGGGACCGCCGCCCATGCCGCCGCGGCCGTGGCCGCCCATGCCGCCCGGGCGTCCGCCGCCGCTGCCCCGCTCGCCGCCACGTTCACCGCCAGGATGCCCCTCCGGCACGACGCGCATCAATTGTTCGCCGATGAAGGTCGCCACCTGGGCGCGCTGCTTGTCGTCGAGTGCGTCGTTCACTTCCAGCCACGCTTCGCGCAGCTGCTTGTCCTCGGTGTTCGTCGCCGCGCTTTCCGCCTCGACGGCCCGGTTCAGGTCGCGCAATTCGACGTTCGGCCGCGCCACGAGCGTTTTGGCTTGTTCCTGCAGCGCCTCGCGCCGGCGCTGGCGTTCGCGCAGGATAGCCCGTGAACGGCCTTCCATCTGGTTCCACAGCGTCTGCTGGTTGGGCGTCAGGTTCAGGGATTTCCTGACGTCGGCGGACATGAACAATAAATCCTCGACGCGCATGTCCATCAGGGGCACGGCGAACGAAGGGGCGGCGCTGCCGATGACGAGCGCGCACAGGCTGGCGCGGGCAAACCGGGTCATGATCATCCAAGGCTCCAGGCATAAAAAAGCCCACGGTTGGGGAACCGTGGGCAAAGACCACTTCAAGAGTGGAGAGAGAGAGAAACTGATAAGAACTATAAGCCCCTGCCCTCACCCTGTCCGGGCACTTTACAAATACTTACGCGCTGTTTGTCGGGGGATACAAGGATTTACAGGATCCCGGAGTTTGTATTGACGAACTGATCGAACATGCCATGACGGTGACCGGCGTACCATTGAGCTCCGCCACGTCGATAGGTTGATAGCCGATCCGCTGGTACAGCGTTTCGTTATGTGGGGTGAACAGGTAACCGCCGGGAACCCGAGGCGGGCCGCCTCACAGGCGATATGCAGCGACAGCGCGGATGCGATACCGCGTCCCCGGAAAGCGGGAGGAACGACGACGGTCGACAACCAGGGCGTCAAGTGCGGATGCGTGATCGTCCTGGCCAGCAGCGTCGCGGCGCAGCCCAGCATGCCGAATTGGTCCAGGACGAAGGCGGCGTTCGGCCACGCGACGATGCCCGCGCCGATATTCGAATCGGCATCCCGCCGTTCATGGACGGTGACGTCGAATCCTTTTAGTTTGAATGCGATCGCGCTGGCGATACCCGCCACGCCGCCGCCGAGGATGGCAATCTTCATCTGCGGCAGCTTATGACACTTATTGCAGTAATGCAAAAAAAAGGCTGCCGAAGCAGCCTTTTCAAACGAGCGCCGATCGCAGATCAGGTATTGAGCTGCTCCGCGTCGCCCAGCTTGTCCTTGTACGAATCGAAGATCTTGACGAGCGCGTCGCGCATGGAGACTTGCGGCTTCCAGCCCAGTTCCGAGACCGTGTTCTCGATCTTCGGCACGCGGTTCTGCACGTCCTGGTAGCCGGTGCCGTAGTAGGCGCCCGAGCTCGTTTCGACCAGTTTCACCTGCTTGGCGGTGTCGCGGTATTCCGGATACTCGGCGGCCAGGTCCAGCATCATGCCGGCCAGTTCGCGGATCGAGTAGTTATTGGTCGGGTTGCCGACGTTGAAGATCTTGCCGGTGGCCTTGCCGTCCTTGTTCTCGATGATGCGCATCAGGGCGTCGATGCCGTCGTCGACATAGGTGAACGAACGTTTCTGCTGGCCGCCGTCGACCAGCTGGATCGGTTCGCCGCGCACGATATGGCCCAGGAACTGGGTCAGCACGCGCGAGCTGCCTTCCTTCGGCGTGTGGATCGAGTCCAGGCCGGCGCCGATCCAGTTGAACGGACGGAACAGCGTGAAGTTCAGGCCTTCCATGCCGTAGCCCCAGATCACGCGGTCCATCAGCTGCTTGGCGCAGGCGTAGATCCAGCGCGGCTTGTTGATCGGGCCGTAGACCAGTTCCGAATTCTCCGGGTCGAATTCCGAGTCCGGGCTCATGCCGTAGACTTCCGACGTCGACGGGAAGATCAGGTGTTTCTTGTACTTGGCGGCCGAGCGGACGATCGGCAGGTTCGCCTCGAAGTCCAGTTCGAAGACGCGCAGCGGCTCTTTCACGTAGGTCGACGGCGTCGCGATCGCGACCAGCGGCAGGATCACGTCGCACTTCTTGACGTGGTATTCGACCCACTCCTTGTTGATGGTGATGTCGCCTTCAAAGAAGTGCATGCGCGGATTCGACAGCAGATCGGTGATCCGCTCCGAATTCATATCCATGCCATACACTTCCCAGTCGGTCGTCTCGAGGATGCGCTTGGACAGGTGGTGACCGATAAAACCGTTGACGCCGAGGATGAGGACTTTTTTCATTTCAGATAGGAAACATTTTCACGTATCGCCCGATTATACCACCGCGCAAATTCACGCAAGCCCGCCTCCAATGACGTCGTGGGTTTGTAGCCGACCCAGTCCTGCAGCTTGCTGGTATCGGCGTGCGTCGCCGGCACGTCGCCCGGCTGCATCGGCTGGAAGTCCAGCTGCGCCTTGACGTCGAACGCGTCTTCCAGCGTGCGGATGAAATCCAGCACCTGCACCGGCGTCTGGTTACCGATGTTGAAGATGGCGTGCGGCGGTTTGCCTTCCGGGGTCGTCGGCTTGAACAGCAAGCGGACGACGCCTTCGACGATGTCGTCGATATACGTGAAGTCGCGGTACAGCTTGCCTTCGGCGAACACGGGGATGGCCTCACCGGCCAGCATCTTGCGCGCGAAGCTGAAATACGCCATGTCCGGACGGCCCCACGGACCGTACACCGTGAAGAAGCGCAGGCCGGTGGTCGGAATGCCGTACAGGTGGCTGTACGAATGGGCCATCAGCTCGTTCGACTTCTTCGTCGCGGCGTACAGCGACACCGGCGCGTCGGTCACATCGTCCTCGCTGAACGGCGTCTTCGCGTTGGCGCCGTAGACGCTGCTGCTGCTGGCGTACAGCAGGTGTTCCACCTGGTGGTTGCGGCAGGCTTCCAGCATGTGGCCGAACGCGACGAGGTTCGCCTGGATGTAGGCGGCCGGGTTTTTCAGCGAATAGCGCACGCCGGCCTGGGCCGCCAGGTGCACGACGAGCGCCGGTTTGACGCGGTCGAACAGCGCGGCCACCTGCTCGCCATCGCTCAGCTCGACGGTCTCGCACGGCACGCCGGCCGGTTTCAACAAGGCCTCGACGCGGTGGTGTTTCAGCGCCGGGTCGTAGTAATCGTTGAAATTGTCGCAGCCAACCACGGTATACCCCATGGCGGTCAGGCGCACCGCCACCGCGCTGCCGATGAAGCCGGCGGCGCCGGTGACGAGGATCGTTCCTTGTTTACTCGCTTCCGTCATTGGGCGGCTTTCCCGGAACGGCGGCCGATGCCTTCATAGACGAGGCCGGCAGCGCCAAAGGCTTCCGGATCATAGATGTTGCGACCGTCGAACACGGCCTTCAGTTTCAGGTTCGCGGCCAGGAACGGCAGGTCCGGCGCGCGGAATTCCTTCCATTCGGTGACCAGCACGAGCACGTCCGCGCCCTCGACGGCCTGGCGGGCCGACGGGACGATGCGCAGGCGGGTGTTGCACACGTCCTCGCCGTGTTCGGCCACCAGGACGCGCTTCGCTTCCTCGCTGGCGACCGGATCGTAGGCCACCACGTTGGCGCCCGCGTCGAACAGCGACTTGATCAGGATACGGCTCGGCGCTTCGCGCATGTCGTCCGTGTTCGGCTTGAACGACAGGCCCCACAGCGCGATCGTCTTGCCGTTCAGGCCTTGCTCGCCACCGAAGAAACGCACCAGCTTCGTGAACAGCACGTTCTTCTGCGCGTCGTTGACCTTCTCGGTCGCCGTCAACAGATGCAGTTGCTGCTTGTGGTCGGACGCCGTCTTGATCAGCGCCTTGACGTCTTTCGGGAAGCAGGAACCGCCATAACCCATGCCGGCGTACAGGAAGTCCGGGCCGATGCGCGGGTCCATGCCGATGCCCAGGCGCACGGCTTCGATGTCGGCGCCCAGCAGTTCGGACAGGTTCGCCAGCTCGTTCATGAAGCTGATACGGGTGGCCAGCATCGCGTTCGCCGCGTATTTCGTCAGCTCGGCGCTGCGGATGTCCATCTCGACGAATTTCTCGTGGTTGCGGCTGAACGGCGCGTACAGCTGGCGCATCTGCTTGCCTGCGTCAAGATCGTCGAAGCCGACCACGATGCGGTCCGGCTTCATGAAGTCGTCGATCGCGGCGCCTTCTTTCAGGAATTCGGGATTGCTGACGACGTGGAACGCGACGTTCACGCCGCGTTTTTCGAGTTCGCCCGCGATGGCGCGCTTGACCTTTTCCGCGGTGCCCACGGGCACGGTCGACTTGTCGACGATCACGGCCGGCTTCGTCAGGCGCTCGCCGATGCTGCGCGCGGCCGACAGGATGTGGGTCAGGTCGGCGCTGCCGTCTTCATCCGGCGGCGTGCCGACAGCCAGGAAGATGATGTCGGCGTGGCTGACGGCGTCGTCGTAGTTCGACGAGAACAGCAGACGGCCGGCGGCGGCGTTGCGCTGGACGAGGCTGTCCAGGCCGGGTTCGTGGATCGGGATGATCCCGTCCTTCAACATCGTGATCTTGCGTGTATCGACGTCCAGGCAAAGCACGGTGTTGCCGACGTCGGCGAAGCATGCGCCAGACACCAGTCCGACGTAACCAGTCCCGATAACTGAAATTTTCATAATCTTCTACAGATTGAGGTGTTGGACCATGGGACGCCCGCGCTGCATGCCGGTTCGCCTCATGAGGGAATGGGCCGGTGGACTTGCCGCCGGGTTAAAAACTAGACGAATTTATCACAGATTTCTGACGAGCACGCTACACGTTTGCTTTTTTGCTATTAAAATGCGGCACGTTCCGCTAGATAAGGCAAGTAATTGCAATCTATTACATAATAGGTGTTACGCTGCCCCTTCCGCCCTGCGCCCATCGTCGATGAAGCTCCTTACATTCAGTTCTCTTTTCCCGAACACGGTCAAACCCAGCCACGGCATCTTTGTCGAGACCCGCTTGCGCTACCTGCTCGCCAGCGGCCAGGTCGAATCGAAGGTCGTCGCACCGGTGCCCTGGTTCCCGTCGCAGAATCCGCGCTTCGGCGATTACGCGGCCTTTTCCAAGGTCCCGCCGGCCGAAACGCGCTACGACATCGACGTCACGCACCCGCGCTACCTCGTCATTCCGAAGGTCGGCATGACGGCGGCACCGTGGCTGATGGCCCAGGCCTGCAAGAAAGAGATCGGCCGTATCATCGACGAAGGCTATGACTTCGACGTCATCGATGCGCACTACTTTTATCCGGACGGCGTCGCCGCAGTGATGCTGGGCAAGTATTTCAACAAGCCCGTCGTGATCACGGCCCGCGGTACCGACATTAACCTGATTCCGCAGTTCGCGCTGCCGAGAAAGCAACTCATGTGGGCGGCAAACAACGCCGCCGGCATGATCACGGTGTGCCAGGCATTGCGCGAAGAGATGATCGGCCTCGGCATTCCGGGCGACCGTATCGTGTCGCTGCGCAATGGCGTCGACCTGCAGCGTTTCGTGCCCATGGACCGGGCCGCCGCGCGCGCCCGGTTGGGCATAACCGGCTTCACCGTCATCTCCGTCGGCGTACTGGACCCGCGCAAGGCGCACGACCTGACGATCGGCGCGCTGCCGATGTTGCCGGACGTAAAACTGCTGATCGCCGGCATCGGACCGGAGCGCAAGAAGCTGGAAGCGCTCGCCGCCAGCCTGGGCGTGGCCGACCGCGTCACATTCCTCGGCGCCGTCCCCCAGACCGAGCTCAAGCATTACTACAACGCGGCCGACGCGATGATCCTGGCCTCCAGCCGCGAAGGCTGGGCCAACGTGCTGCTCGAATCGATGGCTTGCGGCACGCCGGTCGTCGCCTCCAACGTCTGGGGCACGCCGGAAGTCGTGGCCGCCCCGGAAGCAGGCGTGCTGATGAAGGAACGCACGGCGAAGGGCATCGCCGACGCCTTGACGGAACTGCGCCGCAACTACCCGGACCACGCTGCCACCCGCCGCTACGCCGAGGGGTTCAGCTGGGACGACACGACCCATGGCCAATTGACGTTGTTTTCGCGCATCATCAACAGCCGCGGCAGCTTGCCGGCCGGCCGCCGCGCCGTCGCCTGACGGGGTTCGCGCGCGCCCGGGCACCACGCCCGGGCCGCGAAGGTTATACTGGACCGCAGTCTCCATTCGTCCCCTCGTCCATGCGCTCCAGCTTCAAGAACGTCGCCCTCGTCACGCTCGGCGTGATCCTCGGGGTCGGCGTCACGATGCAATACTCCGCCCTGGCCCACAAGCCGGTGGACGGCATGCCCATCGAGGGCTTGCATCAGCTGGCGCATGCCTACAACACGATCAAGGCCGACTACGTCGAGCCCGTCGAGAACCGCAAGCTGCTCACGCAAGCCATTTCCGGCATGGTGGGCGCGCTCGACCCGCACTCGGCCTACCTGGACCGCAAGGCCTACCGCGAGCTGCGCGAAGGAACGGAAGGCAAATTCGTCGGCCTGGGCATCGAAATCAACCAGAGCGAAGAAGGTTATGTCCGCATCGTCACGCCGATCGAGGATGCGCCGGCCGCCCGCGCCGGCATCCACGCGGGCGATCTGATCACGCACATCGACGGCGCCGCGGTGAAGGAGATGGATCTCGACGAGGCCATCAAGCGCATGCGCGGCGAGCCGCATACGAAGGTCGTACTGACCGTGCTGCGCAAGGACGCGCCGGCGCCCTTGTCGTTCACGATCACGCGCGACGAAATCGTACAGAAGAGCGTGAAAGGCAAGATCGTCGCGCCCGGCTACGCATGGGTGCGCGTGTCGCAGTTCCAGGAGCCGACCGTCGAGGACCTCGCCAATAAACTGGCCGCCCTGGCACGCGAAGAACCGAATTTGAAGGGCGTCGTGCTCGACCTGCGCAACGATCCGGGCGGCCTGCTGCAGGGCGCGATCGGCGTGGCGGCCGCGTTCCTGCCCAAGAATGCCGAGATCGTCTCGACGAACGGCCAGCTGGAAGATTCGAAAGCGCGGTTCTACGGCAGCCCCGAGTATTACCTGCTCAGCCGCGGCAACGATCCGCTCGACAAGGTGCCGGACCTGTATAAAACGATGCCGATGGTCGTGCTGGTGAACACGGGCTCGGCGTCGGCCTCGGAAATCGTCGCCGGTGCCCTGCAAGACCACAAGCGCGCCGCCATCGTCGGCAGCCAGACGTTCGGCAAGGGGTCCGTGCAGACGATCCGCCCGCTGGCCGGCGACACCGCCGTCAAACTGACGACGGCGCGCTACTACACGCCCAGCGGCCGCTCGATCCAGGCGCGCGGCATCGTGCCCGACATTCCCGTCGACGAGAACGCCGACGGCGACGGCCTGAACGCCCTGCGCATGCGCGAAGCCGACCTGCAGCACCACCTCAAAAATGACACCAACCGCGCGCCCGAGGATGCGACGAACCACGACGACATCGAAGAGCAGATGCGCATCCTGACCGCGGAGCGCGCCCGCAAGCCGATCGAATTCGGCAGCGCCGACGATTTTCAGCTGACCCAGGCACTGCATCATCTGCAGGGCTTGCCGGTGCAGCTGTCGAAGCGCGCCCAGCCGCCCGCCTCGCTCGCCCAGCAATCGCATTGACGACGCGCTGATCCCGCACAACGCCCGTACTGACGGGCTTCCTGTGGAATCGACCCTCGGTTCCCACCGTCAGTACGATTGTGTAGAATCGCCTGCATCCTGGGAGTTGCCTCCCGTTATCGTCTATGAAAGCCAGTCAATCATGAAACCTGTCGTCATCAGCGGCACCGGCCTGTTCACGCCACCGAATTCGATCTCCAACGATGAGCTGGTGACAGCGTTCAATGCCTACGTCGACCTGTTCAACGCCGAGCACGCCGAGAAAATCGCGGCCGGCGAAATCACCGCGCTGGAACCGTCCAGCAGTGCCTTCATCGAAAAGGCGTCGGGCATCAAGTCGCGCCATGTGATGGAAAAGGCCGGCATCCTCGACCCGACCCGCATGACGCCGCACATCAAGGAGCGCGCCGACGAGGAATTGTCGCTGCAGGCCGAGATTTGCATCGCCGCCGCCCGCCAGGCGCTCGCCCGCGCGGGCCGCACGCCGGCCGACATCGACATGGTGCTCGTCGCCGCCAGCAACATGCAGCGCGCCTATCCGGCCATGGCCGTCGAGGTGCAGGACGCGCTCGGCATCGAGGGGTATGGCTTCGACATGAACGTCGCCTGCTCGTCCGCCACGTTCGCGATCCAGACCGCGGCCGCCGCCGTCCAGACGGGCCAGGCGCGCGCCGTGCTCGTGCTGGATCCGGAGATCACGAGCGCCCACCTGAACTTCCGCGACCGCGACAGCCATTTCATCTTCGGCGACGCATGCACGGCGATGGTCATCGAAGCGGCCGAGACGGCCACGAGCGCGCACCAGTTCGAGATCCTCGATTCGAAACTGAAGACGAAGTTCTCCAACAATATCCGCAACAATTTCGGCTTCATGAACCGCTTCGACGAGGACGGCATCGGCCAGCCCGATAAACTGTTCCGCCAGCAGGGCCGCAAGGTGTTCAAGGAAGTCTGCCCGATGGCCGCCGCGATGATCCGCGACACGGTCGAACACGCGGGTCTGCGCATCGAAGACATCTCGCGCTTCTGGCTGCACCAGGCGAACCTGAGCATGAACCAGCTGATCGTGCGCACCCTGCTGGGCCGCGACGCCACGCCGGAAGAAGCGCCCGTCATCCTCGACACGTACGCGAACACATCGTCGGCCGGTTCGATCATCGCGTTCCACGCGTACCAGGACGACCTGCCCAGCGGCGCCAACGGCGTCATCTGCTCGTTCGGCGCCGGCTACTCGATCGGCTGCGTCGTCGTGCGCAAGAAATAGCATGGTCGTGCAGGGCGTACCGCAGAGCTACCAAAAATCGCCGTTACGACAAGAAAGTCGGTAGTTCCAGTCCTACAAAGGTGCGCTCCCTGTTCCTCTGGAATAGCGCGTTCCCCGCGCGCATGATCCTCCTGTCAGCGCATCAGCATGCGCAGCTCACAGGAGGATCAAATGACCAAACAAAAAGGGCCGGACAGCACGCGCGCCCGCGGCATCGCCAAGGAAAAAACCGTCACGGTCGCGGAAGGCAGCCAGCAGCCGCGCGCACCGGGCTGGGTGGCGCCGGGCAGCGCCAACGTCCAGTCGGCCAATATCGAACAGCAGGGTGCGGCCCTGCGTTCGCGCGGGGCGCTGCAGGGCGGCCCCGACAACTTGAACGTGGGCAGCCAGCGCGGCGGCGCCGGCGCCCAGCAGGCGGGCTGGAGCGCCCGCCAGAGCGCCCAGCGCATGCAGGCGCGCGGCGAGGAAGACCGCCTGAACGCATCGCGCCAGTCGGGCTACGGCGGCATGGAACAGCAGCAGAAAGGCGGCTCGCTGGAATCGCCGACGGGATCCATGCAGAGCGAAGCCAACATGCCGCGCCAGGGCGATCAGACGGCGCAGCCGGGGTCGGATTATCGCAGCAAGAAGAGTAAGAAAAAGAGTACTGGAGCGGGGCAGTAAGGGCGGTGCTCGCACGTCGTCCCCGCGAAAGCGGGGAACCATGCTGAGGCACCGAAGTCGTATCAGTCGATCGCACACGCGGTACTTCAGCAACACGAATCCTGTTGCTCAGTATGGGTTCCCGCCTTCGCGGGAACGACGGATCTAGCCGTCCGTGCTATAAACGCGCCGCCAGCTCCGCCCCTTCCCGGATCGCCCGCTTCGCATCCAGCTCCGCCGCCAGCGCCGCGCCGCCGATCTTGTGGAACGCCGGCCCGCCTCGCTGACCCTCCGGCGGCATCAGCTCCGCCAGGCTCTCCTGCCCGGCGCAGATCACCACGTTGTCCACTTCCAGCAGCTTGGATTCTCCGCCGATCGTGATGTGCAGGCCCGCGTCGTCGATGCGGTCGTACTGCACGCCCGCCAGCATCACGACGCCGTTGCGTGCCAGCGTCGCGCGGTGCACCCAGCCCGACGTCTTGCCCAGGCCCGCGCCCGGCCGCGTCGTCTTGCGCTGCAGGAGCCAGATGCTGCGCGCGGGCGCCATGCCGTGCGGTTTGACCAGGCCACCCGGCGCGGCCACGTCGAGATCGACGCCCCATTCGCCGGCCCAGTCCTCGACCGGCTGCGGGCGCGGCGCGTTGGCGTCGTGGATCAGGTATTCGGCCGTGTCGAAGCCGATGCCGCCGGCGCCGATGATCGCCACGCGCCCGCCGACGGACGCCCCCTCGCGCAGCACGTCCAGGTAGGACAGCACCTTCGGATGGTCGATGCCCTCGATGCGGGGACGGCGCATGGTGACACCCGTCGCGACGATCACGTCGTCGTAGCCGGCCGCGACGAGTTCTTCGCGCGTGACACGTTGTCCAAGGCGGACCTCGACGCCGGCGAGTTCCAGCTGGCGGCCAAAATATCGGACGGTCTCCGTGAATTCTTCCTTGCCGGGGATGCGCATGGCGATGTTGAACTGGCCGCCGATGCGGTCCCAAGAGTCGAACAGCGTGACGGCGTGGCCCCGTTCCGCCGCCACCGTCGCGGCGGACAGTCCGGCCGGTCCGGCGCCGACGACGGCGATGCGCTTGCGGCGCGCCGCCGGCCGGACCACGAGTTCCGTCTCGTGGCAGGCGCGCGGGTTCACCAGGCAGCTCGCGCGCTTGTTGGCGAACGTGTGGTCCAGGCACGCCTGGTTGCAGGCGATGCACGTGTTGATGCGGTCCGCCTGTCCCGCCGCCGCCTTGTTCACCCAGTCGGGGTCGGCCAGGAACGGGCGCGCCATCGACACCAGGTCCGCGCTGCTTTCAGCCAGCAGGCGCTCGGCGTCGGCCGGCATGTTGATGCGGTTCGACGCGACGACGGGAATCGTGACCGCAGCGCGCAGCCGCGCCGCGACGCCGGCGAACGCGGCGCGCGGCACCGACGTGACGATGGTGGGAATTCTCGCCTCGTGCCAGCCGTAGCCGGTGTTGAGGATCGTCGCGCCCGCGCCTTCCAGCGCCTGCGCCACCTGCACGATCTCGTCCCACGTGTTGCCGCCGTCGACGAGGTCCAGCACGGAATGGCGCACCATGATGATGAAGTCGCGGCCGACGGCCGCGCGGATGCTGCGCACGATCTCCACCGGCAGGCGCATGCGGTTCTCGATCGGCCCGCCCCACGCGTCGGTACGGCGGTTCGTGCGCGAACAGAGGAACTGGTTGATCAGGTAACCCTCGCTGCCCATCACTTCGACGCCGTCGTAGCCGGCCTGTTGCGCCAGCCGCGCGCAGCGGACGTAGGCCGCGATGGTCGACTCGATGCCGCGCGCCGTCAGCGCGCGCGGGCGGAACGGCGAGATGGGCGACTTGATGTCCGATGCGGAGACGACGAACGGCTGGTAGCCGTAGCGGCCCGCGTGCAGGATCTGCAGCAGGATCTTGCCACCCTCTTCGTGCACGGCGCGCGTGACGCGGCGGTGGTTGAACACGTCGCCGCGGAAGTTCAGCGTGCCGCCGAACGGCAGCAGCCAGCCCTGGCGGTTCGGCGAGATGCCGCCCGTGACGATCAGGCCCGCGCCGCCGCGCGCCCGCTCGCGATAGAACGCGGCCAGTTTGCCGTAGTTCCAGAAGCGGTCTTCGAGCCCGGTGTGCATGGAGCCCATGATCACGCGGTTCTTCAGCGTCGTGAATCCGAGGTCGAGGGGCGACAGGAGGTGCGGATAGGCGGCAGTGGGCAGCGGGGCGGTCATGGGCACGGCGTGAGTGGTCATCCCGGCATTACACCGGGATTTCGTCGAGCCGTGGTTCTAATCGAATGCGGCGCGAACGTCAGGCCGGATAACTCTCCGGCGTGCGCAGTTCGGCGAACTGCTCGATGCTGCCGATGCGCACCGTGACGGGGTTCAGGCTCGTATGCGGCGCCAGCGAGCGCCACGCGAACTTCCACTCCTTCTCGCGGGCGTCGCCGGCCGAGCGCGAAAACGCCTGGCCGAGACGCGAGCGCACGCCGTATTCGACGGGGCCGTCGATGCCGGCCCAGTTGGGCAAGGTGCGCTGGACCGCGCGGTGCAGGCGCTCGCCGAATTCCTCGGTGTTGTGGATCACGAGGCAGCTGTCGGCCGGGCCGAGGACGTCGAACAGGTTCCTGTTCCACGCGGTGGAGAACGACAATGTGAGGAAGCCGTTCTCGGGTTGGAGTTTGAACTGGCCGGAGGACAGCGCCAGTTCCAGCTCGGCGCGCAGGCCGTAGCGGTGCAGGGTGGGAGGACGTTGGTAGTCGTGCATGATGGTCTCGATTCTTGAAGTCTAGCCCGGCCTGGCCGGATCGTCGTGACGGTGGATGCGCATGTAGCGGAACGAGACGGATACTTCGCGCAGCAGGAAAATGAAACTGGCAATCAGGGCGACCATGGCCACCACGAACATGCCTGCGATATAGCGGTCCAGCGGCAGGTTCGTCGTATCGCCGAGGAACAGGCAGGCGATGATCACGCAGATCAGGAAGCCGCAGCCGGTGCCGGCCGTGATCGCATAGTTGATCAGCTGCCAGCGCTGGTACAGCACGTCGAGCTCTTCGCTGCAATCGGGGTCGGGGCCTTTGCGCAGCTCGATCTTGAGCTCGCGGGTACGGTCGATGATGCGCGCGAGGCGGCCCATCAGGACCCCGAGCTTGGTCGCGACGCCCGTGAGCAGGAACACGGGCGCGATCGACAACTGGATGACATGGCCGATGTCGTTGGTCTGGATATTCATACTGCGTAGCTTGTCGTTATTGTAAGAAGCTGGGGACAGTGTAGCAGGCGGCGGCCTCCGTCCCCGTTACTGTCGTTTCAATCGAAACGGCCGTGGCGCTTGAACTGCTCCGTGGCCGCGACGAGGGCGCGCGCAATACCCACCTCGAGCGCGCCATGGCCGGCGTCCGGGATCATGCGCAGGCGCGACCCGGCCCAGGCCTGGTGCAGGCGGTACGCGGACAGCGGCGGGCAGATCACGTCGTAGCGGCCCTGCACGATCACGGCCGGCAGGTGGGAAATGCGGCCGACGTCGCGCAGCAGCTGGTCGGGCTCGAGGAAGGCGCCGTGCGCCATGTAGTGCGATTCGAGGCGGCCCACGCCCAGGTCGAGCGTGTCGGACGAGTGCTCTTCTTCCTGCGGCAGCAGGAACACGCGGCGGCCCTCGAAGCGGCTCCACACGCGCGCGGCGGGCCAGTATTGCTGCGGGTCGTCGCACAGCAGGCGCTTCGTGTACGCGCTCAAGAGGTCGCCGCGTTCCTCAAGGGGAATCGGCGCGACGAATTCGTCGTACAGCTCCGGATAGAACCACTGCACGCCGTACAGGAAGAATTCGATCTCGGCCGGCGTGCACAGGAAGATGCCGCGCAGGACGAAGCCCAGGCAGCGCTCCGGGTGCGCCTGTCCGTAGGCCAGCGCGAGCGTCGACCCCCACGAGCCGCCGAACACGAGCCAGCGCTCGATGCCGAACATCGTGCGCAGGCGTTCGATGTCTTGGATGAGCAGCTGCGTCGTGTTGTTGCGCCATTCGCCCAGCGGCGTCGACTTGCCGGCGCCGCGCTGGTCGAACAGGATCACGCGGTACGTGGCCGGGTCGAAGAAGCGGCGGTGCTGCGGCGACAGGCCCGCGCCCGGGCCGCCGTGCAGGAACACGACGGGGATGCCGTTCGGGTTGCCCACCTCTTCCCAATAAATCGTGTGCAGGTCGTCCACGGCCAGCATGCCATGACGGTTCGGGAGGATGGGCGGGAACAGCGACGGCGGGGTGACGGGCATGGCGGATCGGTCAGCGAAAAAACGACAACCGATTGTAGCCTACCGCCCGGCCGTTCTAGAAGAAAGTGTTGAGTGCGAATTCCACGGCGTAGTCGTCGTCCACGGCCAGCAGCAGCGGCCAGCGGTCGAACGTCGTGCACGGATGCGAGATGCCGCAGCCGACCAGGTCGCCCACCGCCAGCATGTCGCGCACCGGTCCGTCCGGCAGGCGCAGGTACGCGTGCTGGTCGTTCATCTTGACGATCTCGCAGCCGTCCGGCAGCGTGTGCGCGGCGCCGGGGCCCGGACGGTGATGCCACAGCGGCAGCGGCAGGCCGGCGTCGTGCGACGCGTCGCGCTTGCCCATCGTGAGGATCGCGAGGCCCGGTTCGGGACGCGACTGCACGACGCTCCAGATCTCCAGCGCCGGCCGCAGGCCTTCGTCCGGTTTTACACCTTCGCGCGCGTCGAGCGCTGCGATGTGGCGCCGGTACATCCCGTGGTCGCTCGTCAGGTAGCAGCCGCTGCGCAGCACGGGGACCAAAGGCCGCGACAGGCCGTGCAATTCCTGGAAGCCGCGCGCGACGAGGTCGAAGTACGACGAGCCGCCCGCCGTCACGAGGATCTCGCGCGTGCCGAACAGGCCTTCGTCGTCGGCCTCGCGCACGAGCGCGCACAGGCGCGCGACGAAGCTTGAGACGGCGCGCAGGTCGGCATCGTGGTCGTCGGAGACGAGCAAGCCCTCATAGCCTTCGAAGCCGGCGAGCACGAGGCCCGGCGCCCGTTCGATGGCGCGCGCCACCGTCAGCGCTTCCTCCGGCGTGCGGCAGCCGGCGCGCTTGCCCGACAGGCCCAGTTCGACCAGCACGGACAACGGCCGCGTGAGCGGGTGCGCGTCGACTTCCTCCGACAGGCGCGCCACGCCGGCCAGCGAGTCCGCCAGCACGACGCATTCGAAACCGGGGTCGTCGTGCAGCAGTTGCAGCACCATGCGCACGTCGCTGCGCGCGACGAGCTGGTTCGCGACGAGCACGCGGCGCACGCCGAAGCGGTGCGCCACCCGCACCTGCACCGCGTTCGCCAAGGTGATGCCCCAGGCGCCAGCCGCCAGCTGGGCGCCGAACAGCTGCGGGCACATCGTCGTCTTGCCGTGCGGCGCGATGCGCACGCCGTGGCGTTCGCAAAAGTCGCGCATCCAGTCGAGATTGTGGCGCAGCGCGGACGTTTTAAGGACCGCGACGGGATAACTCGTATCGCCATGCAGCACATTCCAGCCCTGCACGCCGATGGCGCCCTGGCGCAGCGGCGCCGTCAACGGCAAGCCCTTCACGCCGGGCAGCAGCATCTGTTCTTCCAGGCTGGACAGGGCCAATGCGCCGTGCGGCAATGCATTCATGATGGTCGTCTCCAATCAAGCGTCGAGGCTGCGCAATTCGTCCTCGAGGTCCACGCGCAGCAGGCCCGGCGTGGGCATCACGCCTTTCGAACCGGGCGTGCGGAAGATGCCGGGCACGAGGCCGTCCTGCTGCAGCTGGGGCAGCAGCTCGCCCAGCAGGTCGTCCAGGGAAAAGGCGTGCGGCTCGTACCCTTCCCACTCGAATTCGGCGCACAGCTGCGCGAATTCTCGGTCCGGCCACATGGCGAACACGAGCGTTCCATCGTCCTTTTCGGCCAGCGCCCAGCCGTTGCGGTACAGGCCCCACACGATGCCCGTGGCGGCCACGCGCTTGACGAAATATTCATAGCGCTGCGGCGCCGGCAGGCGCACCACGGCCTTCACTTGTTCAGTATCGATCATCGCCTTCTTCCCACGCGCGCCCGATGGCGGCCGTCGGAACGAGGATACGACACCTGGCCGTGCCCCGGCGCGCAGGCGAACACCGGGGTCAGAGCCCTGTTTTAGGAAATTGCCTAAAATCGGGCTCTGACCCCGGTTGCAAGGGTGAGGCTTACTGCATGTGCTGGCCGCCGTTGATGGCGATGTTGGCGCCGGTGACGAAGGCTGCCTCGTCCGACGACAGGTACGCGACCAGGCCGGCGACTTCTTCCGGCTTGCCCAGGCGGCCCATCGGGATCTGCGGCAGGATCTTCGATTCCAGCACTTCGGCCGGGATGTCGGTCACCATCTTGGTGCCGATATAGCCCGGCGAGATGGTGTTGACGGTGACGCCCTTGCGCGCCACTTCCAGCGCCAGGGCCTTCGTGAAGCCGTGGATGCCGGCCTTGGCCGCCGAGTAGTTGGTCTGGCCGAACGCGCCCTTCTGGCCGTTGACGGACGAGATGTTGATGATGCGGCCCCAACCGCGCTCGACCATGCCGTCGGCGACGGGCTTGGTCATATTGAACACGGAATCGAGGTTGGTCTTAATGACCGCATCCCAATTGACCTTGTCCATCTTCTTGAAGGTCATATCGCGCGTGATACCCGCGTTGTTGACCAGCACGTCGACCGGGCCGACTTCCTGCACGACCTTGGCTACGCAGGCCTGGGCCGAGTCGTAATCGGACACGTCGCACTCATAGGCCTTGAAGTCATGGCCCTGTTCGCGCATCGACGCCAGCCAGCCTTCCGCCTTCTTGCTGCCCGGCGAGTACGTCGTCACGACCTTGTAGCCGAGCGCCGCCAGCTTGATGCAGATCGCTTCACCCAGGCCGCCCATGCCGCCGGTCACTAATGCCACTCTAGCCATTGTCTTCTCCTAGTTTTTCGCTTGATAGCGTACACACTTTGTTGACTACGAAACCCGCACGGCGCCCCAGCGGTGGCGCCGTGCGGATGATGAATCAGCGCTCGACCGCCAGGGCAACGCCCATGCCGCCGCCGATGCACAGGGCAGCCAGGCCCTTCTTGGCGTCGCGGCGGATCATTTCGTGCAGCAGGCTCACCAGCACGCGCGCGCCCGAGGCACCGATCGGGTGGCCCAGCGCGATCGCGCCGCCGTTGACGTTGATCTTCGACGTGTCCCAGCCCATCTGCTTGTTGACGGCGACGGCCTGGGCGGCGAAAGCTTCGTTGATTTCCATTAGGTCGACTTCGTCGTGCGTCCAGCCGGCCTTTTCCAGCGCCTGGCGGGCGGCGTCGACCGGGCCCATGCCCATGATGGCCGGGTCCAGGCCGGCCGACGAATAGGCCTTGATGCGGGCCAGCGGGGTCAGGCCCAGTTCCTTGGCCTTCGAGGCCGACATCATGATCACGGCGGCGGCGCCGTCGTTCAGGCCGGACGCGTTGCCGGCGGTGACGGTGCCCTCTTTATTGAAGGCCGGACGCAGGCTGGACAGGCCTTCCAGCGTGGCGCCGTGCTTCGGATACTCGTCGGTATCGAAAACGGTGGTGCCCTTCTTGGAGGCGATCTCGATCGGGATGATCTCGTCCTTGAACTTGCCGGCCTTTTGCGCGGCTTCCGCCTTCAGCTGCGATTGCAGCGCGAATTCGTCCTGTTCCTGGCGCGAGATCTCGTACTTGCGTGCGACGTTCTCGGCCGTCACGCCCATGTGGTACTGGTTGTAGACGTCCCACAGGCCGTCGACGATCATCGTGTCGGTCAGCTTGGCATCGCCCATGCGGAAACCGTCGCGCGAACCGTTCAGCACGTGCGGCGAAGCGCTCATGTTTTCCTGGCCGCCGGCGATCACGATGGACGCGTCGCCGCACTTGATGGCCTGAGCCGCCAGGTGGGTGGCGCGCAGGCCGGAGCCGCACACCATGTTCAGGGTAAAGGCCGGCACTTTGTCCGGCAGGCCGCTCTTGATGACCGCCTGGCGCGCCGGGTTCTGGCCGACGCCGGCCGTCAGGACCTGGCCCATGATGACTTCGCTGACCGCGGCCGGATCGATGCCCGTCTTCGTCAGCAAGTGCTTGATGACCTGGGCGCCTAGCTCGGCAGCCGGAATTTTTGAGAGCGTGCCACCGAACTTGCCGATTGCAGTACGGCCTGCGGCCACGATTACGACATCTTCCATATCAATCTCCGGTATCCCGGCCCCAGCGGCCGGGGTTCAATGAGTGGACAGCCCTGCTGTCGGCCTTTTTCTGACCAGGCCTGGAAGAATCCAAAAACAAGCACAACGGTTGCGGTAAGCCGGTGACATCGCAAACATGGGTTACATCGGATGCGGGTGACGCCGGCGTGTGCGGCAGGTCGACCATGTCGTGCGCTTGATGAATCTCAATCTCCGCTAAGGCTTGGGCAGAAAGCCAACAATATTAGTGACCTCGCTTAAAATTTGTTTAAGCAAAATCAATCTTATCAGCTTATGCAACGGAAAAAACAGTCTATTTCTTGATTTGGCTTAAGGCTGAGCATCTTTATCAGACATTATTTTTGTTCAGGAAACAGGGGTTGCCGCCCGTATAAACTCGGCCAAAACCCTTTTCCGTTGGGCTAAATTTCACAGTAGAATGCACGGGCTAAGCCAACCACATTGATTTATGCCCAAAAGCTCGAGCCCCCTACCCATCGAAATCAAGATCTCCACGGTCGTGGCCATTTCGACCATCCTGCACTCGGCCGATCCGATCGCGATCGATGCCGCGCTCAAGCAGATGACCGGGGGTGTATCCGATTTCTCCGAGGATGAATTCGCCGTCATCGACGTCGCCGGCATCGCCGAGGAAGCTGCGCACATCGACTGGGAGTCGCTGGTCGCGCTGCTCAAGAAGTACCGGCTGAACGCCGTCGCCGTGCGCGGCGCGCCGGCCAAGCTGCACGACGTGATCCGTGCCCACGACCTGTTCCTGGACGACGGCACCAGCGGCTTGCAAACCAGCGCCGGCCGCGACCGCGAGATGCCCGCGCCTGCCCCCGCGCCCGCGCCGGTCGACACGGCCGCCCCGGCACCCGCCCCCGCGCCGGCCGCCCTCGCGCCGGTCCAGGCGATGATCGTCGACACGCCGGTGCGCGCCGGCCAGCGCATCTACGCGCGCGGCACCGACCTGATCGTGACTGCCGTCGTGAACAATGGCGCCGAGCTCATCGCCGACGGCAGCATCCACGTGTACGCGCCGCTGCACGGCCGTGCCCTGGCCGGCGCGTCGGGCAATGCGGGCGCGCGCATCTTCGCGCTGCAATTGCAGCCGGAACTGGTGTCGATCGCGGGCGTTTACCGCACGTTCGACGAGGGTTTTCCGGCCGAGGTGGCACGCCAGCCGGCACAAATCCGTTTGGTCGGCGACCGAATCGATATATCATCGCTGGGTTCGGCGACCCGCAACTAAAGCGCGCCATGTACCAGCACTGACCAGATACTGAAAAGGACACAATTTTTTCATGGCAAGAATTATCGTTGTAACGTCCGGTAAGGGCGGTGTGGGCAAGACCACTTCGAGCGCAAGCTTCTCGACTGGCCTCGCGATGCGCGGCCACAAGACCGCCGTCATCGACTTCGACGTCGGCCTGCGCAACCTCGACCTGATCATGGGTTGCGAACGCCGCGTCGTCTACGACCTGATCAACGTCATCAACGGCGAAGCGAGCCTGACCCAGGCCATGATCAAGGACAAGCACTGCGACAACCTGTTCATCCTGCCGGCATCGCAGACGCGCGACAAGGACGCGCTGACCGAAGAAGGCGTCGAGCAGGTGCTGAACGAGCTGGTCAAGATGGACTTCGAATACATCATCTGCGATTCGCCGGCCGGTATCGAGCACGGCGCCCTGATGGCGCTGACGTTCGCCGACGAGGCCCTGATCGTGACGAATCCGGAAGTGTCGTCGGTGCGCGACTCCGACCGCATCCTCGGCATCCTGCAGGCCAAGTCGCGTCGCGCCCAGAGCGGCGGCGAGCCCGTCAAGGAACACCTCTTGATCACCCGCTATTCGCCGCGCCGCGTGGAAAACGACGAGATGCTGTCGTTCCAGGACGTGCAGGAAATCCTGCGCATTCCCCTGCTCGGCATCATCCCGGAATCGGAAGCCGTGCTGCACGCGTCGAACCAGGGCAATCCGGCCATCCATTTCAAGGACACGGACGTGGCCCAGGCCTACCAGGACGTCGTGTCGCGATTCCTGGGCGAAGAAGTCCCGCTGCGCTTCACCAACTACGAAAAGCCGGGTTTCCTGCAGCGTCTGTTCGGAGCAAAGTGATATGCCTCTGCTCTCATTCCTGTTCCCCAAGAATCAGAAAAGCGCGACGGCGGCCAAGGAAAGGCTGCAGATCATCATCGCCCGCGAACGCAGCGGCCGCGGCGGCCCGGATTTCCTGCCCGCCCTGCACCGCGAGCTGATCGAAGTGATTTCCAAGTACACGAAGGTCAACGCCGAGGACATCAAGATTTCCCTCGACCGCCAGGGCAACCTGGAAGTTCTCGACGTCAACGTCGTCCTGCCGGACGCGTAGGGTGGGCTCCCGAGCCCACGCGTAACGTATGCGGTTCGCTGACGTTCGCGTGGGCACAGCGTGCCCACCCTACCAAGCGTCCCGGTCCACCCTATGCCGTTGCCGCCGACACCTCGCGCGCCACGCGCGAACAGGCTTCCACGTGCTGGTATCCCATCTGCCTGAATAACGCGAAGCCGATCGCCGCCGACGCGACTTGCCCCGCCAGCGGCACGATCTTCGCCGCCGACTTGGCCGCCAGCTTGGCGCCCGACTTCCGCAACAGTTTCAGGACGAGTTCCTTCGTCACAATCTTGCCCACCAGCGTACCGCCCAGCGCCGCCACGGCCTGGTAGGCGGCGATGCGCATGCGCGGCTGCAGCCGGTCGATCTGGTCGGGCGACAGTCCGAACGCTTGGTTGATCTCTTCCACCATCACGGCAAAGCTGGACAGGTCCGCCACGACGTCCACGCCCGGCAGGGGAATCACGGACACGCCGGCGGAGATGGCCGCGCGCTTGCGCACGAGGCCGCGGCAACGCTCGCGCACCCGTTCGAGGTCCTCGCCGGAGACCGGCAGCAGGGCCAGCTCCCCGCTCTTTTCCTGGCTTTTTTTCCTGAACATATCCACTCCTGACCAAAGGATGTCAGGACAGTGTAACCGCGAGTGTGTCATCGGCTTGACACAACTATGACGTAATTACCCAACGAAAATGTGAATTTATCTGAGGCATCGGTAGCTTTGCGTTTTAAAAGTCTGATATATTTAGTGACATTGTAGGAATGTTCCTACAGTGATGTCCTACAGTCCCACAGCTAAGACAGCCTGAAAATCATGAGAATATCCGTACTGGACAACGATACGACCCAGGCAGAACTCATCTGCCAAGTTCTGAACGGAGCTGGGCACAGCTGTCAAGCATTTGACAGTGGCAAAGAGTTGCTGGGGCAACTGCGCAAGGACAGCACCGACCTGCTGATCGTCGACTGGCAAGTGACCGACGTCCCGGCGGCGGAACTGCTGCGCCGTGCCAAGGAAAAACTGGCGCCGAATACCCCGACCATGTTCCTTGCCGGCAGCGCTGCCGAAGACGACATCGTCGCCGGCGTCACGGCCGGTGCCGACGACTACCTCGTCAAACCGCTGCGCCGCGGCGAGCTGGTGGCACGCACGCAAGCGCTGCTGCGCCGGGCTTATCCGTCGCAGAACGGCGCCGAACAGCTGCAATTCGGCCCCTACATCTTCGAAACCCGCCCGGGGCGCCTGATGATGGACGGCGAGCAGATCGACGTCACGCACAAGGAATTCAACCTGGCGCTGCTGTTTTTCCGCAACCTCGGCCGTCCGCTGTCGCGCGCCTACATCCACGAGTCGATCTGGGTGCGCGAAACGGCCGTCCCGTCGCGCACGATGGACACCCACGTTTCGCGCGTGCGCAACAAGCTGCGCCTGCGTCCGGAAAACGGGTTCCGCCTCGTGCCGGTATACAGTTACGGTTATAGGCTGGAAAAGCTGGGCGCGTGAAACCCTGCCGCGGTAGGGGTATAATGGGCACGCTGCCCAATTTTTGATCACCCATGCAACTCCTTGCCGTCGGCCTCAATCACACCACAGCACCGGTCTCGCTGCGCGAGCAACTGGCGCTGGCGCCCGAGCAGCTCGGCGACGCGGTGCAGGCCGCGCGCGGGTGGTTTTCCCGTTTTAATACGCGGGGCGAGGACGAAGCGGCGCTGCTCTCGACGTGCAACCGCACCGAGATGTACGCCGCCAGCGGCGCCCCCGATCCGCTCGACGCCTCCGCGCGCTTCCTCGCGGATTACCACCGGCTGAATTTCTCCGAGCTGCGCCCGCACCTGTACATGCTGCCACAGCACGACGCCGTGCGCCACGCGTTCCGCGTCGCGTCCGGCCTCGATTCGATGGTGCTCGGCGAAGCCCAGATCCTCGGCCAGATGAAGGATGCCGTGCGCGTCGCCGACGCGGCGGGCGGCCTCGGGACCTATCTGCACCAGCTGTTCCAGCGCAGCTTCGCCGTCGCGAAGGAAGTACGTTCCACCACCGAGATCGGCGCGCACAGCGTGTCGATGGCCGCCGCCGCCGTGCGCCTGTCGGAACGCATTTTCGACCGCGTCAGCGAGCAGAACGTGCTGTTCATCGGCGCCGGCGAAATGATCGAGCTGTGCGCCACGCACTTTGCCGCCCACAATCCGAAGTCGATCACGATCGCCAACCGCACGCTGTCGCGCGGAGAAGCGCTGGCCGCGCGCTTCAACGGCGGCGCGATCGGCCTCGCCGACCTGTCCGAGCGCCTGCCGCAGTTCGACATCGTCATCTCGTCGACCGGATCGACGCTGCCGCTGATCGGCAAGGGCCTCGTCGAACGCGCCATCAAGGCGCGGCGCCACCGGCCGATGTTCATGGTCGACCTGGCCGTCCCGCGCGACATCGAACCGGAAGTCGGCCGCCTGAACGACGTGTTCCTGTACACGGTCGACGACCTGGCCGAGGTGGTCCGCACGGGCGTCGAAAGCCGCCAGGCGGCCGTCGCCCAGGCCGAGGCCATCATCGAGACGCGCGTGCAATCGTTCATGCACTGGATCGGCGACCGCGCCGTGGTGCCCGTGATCCGCGACCTGCACGAATCGAGCGAAGCGATGCGCCTGGCCGAACTGGAACGGGCGCGCAAGCTGCTCGCGAAGGGCGAAGACATCGACACGGTGCTCGACGCCCTGTCGAAGGGGCTCACCGCAAAATTCCTGCACGGTCCGCAACAGGCCCTGCACCGCGCCCAGGGCGACGAACGCGCCCGCCTCGCCAGCCTGCTGCCCCAGCTGTTCCGCGGCCGCCGTTAGCGGCCTGCTGTCCTTCGTTGCACCCGCGTGCCGCTGCCTGCGGCTTGTCTGCTGTCATTCCGATAAGAACACTATGAAACCATCCATGCTGGCCAAGCTGGACCAACTGGCCAACCGCCTCGTCGAACTGGACGAACTGCTCATGTCCGAAGGCGCCACCGCGAACATGGACAGCTTCCGCAAGCTGAACCGCGAACACGCCGAACTGAGCCCGCTGGTGGCCGTCTATCGCCAGTACCAGACCGCGCAGGGCGACATCGCCGCCGCGCAGGAGATGCTGGCCGATCCGGACATGAAGGAATTCGCCCAGGACGAGATCGACGCGGCCAAGGCGCGCATGGCGGAACTGGACATCGAGCTGCAAAAAATGCTGCTGCCCAAGGACGAGAACGACGAGCGCAACATCTTCCTCGAGATCCGCGCCGGCACGGGTGGCGACGAATCCGCGCTGTTCGCGGGCGACCTGCTGCGCATGTACACCCGCTATGCCGAGCGCAACCGTTGGCAGGTCGAGATGGTGTCGGAATCGCCGTCCGACCTGGGCGGCTACCGCGAAGTCATCGTGCGCATCGTCGGCCAGGGCGCGTATTCGAAGCTGAAATTCGAATCGGGCGGCCACCGCGTGCAGCGCGTGCCGGCGACGGAGACCCAGGGCCGCATCCACACGTCGGCCTGCACCGTCGCCGTGATGCCGGAGGCGGATGAAGTCGAAGACGTGCAGATCAACCCGGCCGACCTGCGCATCGACACCTACCGCGCCTCGGGCGCCGGCGGCCAGCACATCAACAAGACCGATTCCGCCGTCCGCCTGACGCACCTGCCGACCGGCATCGTCGTCGAATGCCAGGACGACCGCAGCCAGCACAAGAACAAGGCGCAGGCGATGAAGGTGCTGGCCGCGCGCATCAAGGACGTGCAATTGCGCGAGCAGCAGAGCAAGGAAGCGGCCACGCGCAAAAGCCTGATCGGCTCGGGCGACCGCAGCGAGCGCATCCGCACCTACAACTTCCCGCAGGGCCGCCTGACCGATCACCGCATCAACCTGACGCTGTATAAACTGGACATGATCATGGACGGCGACCTGAACGAGCTGACGAACGCCTTGTCGGCCGAGCACCAGGCGGAGCAGCTGGCCGCCCTGGGCGACTGATAAACGTCAAACCGGGGTCAGAGCGCTGTTTTGGGCAATTTCCAAAAATCGGGCTCTGACCCCGGTGTTAAGACGGTTCTAAGTTGCCAGAGTGAAAATGTCTGTTTCGATCACACCAACCAGGAAGCCCATGTCCTCGTCCCGTAATCTCTTGCTCGCCATCGCCGCCGTCAGCCTCGCCCTGATCGGCGCCGCCCTCTATCTGCAGCACGCGAAGGACATGCTGCCTTGCCCGCTGTGCGTCATCCAGCGCTACTTGTACCTCGGCATCGCCATCTTCAGCCTGATCGGGGCATTCGCGAACAAGATCAAGGTCGGCGCGGGGCTCGCGTTGCTGTGCGCGCTGGGCGGTCTCGGCTATGTCGGCAAGCATTTGTATGTGCTGGCGCATCCGGGCTTCTCGTGCGGCATCGACCCGATGGAGACGACGCTCAACAAGATCCCGACCGCGACCCTGCTGCCCGGGCTGTTCCGCGCGGACGGCCTGTGCGAAGCGGCGCAGGAAACCGTGTTCGGCCTGAACGTGCCGCAGTGGTCGGCCGTCTGGTTCACGGTCCTCACGCTGGCCCTGGTCTGGGTGCTGGTGCGGCGCGCGCGTTGATGGCCACCTCGCCCGGCGCCAGCATCGCGGCGGTGCAGGCCAGCCTGCCCCTCGATCCGCTGGAAAACCGCATCCTGCTGTGCGAAGCGACGGGCCTCACGCGCGTCCAGCTGATCACGCAGGGCGACCGTCCGCTCACGCCCGACGAAGCCGCGCGCCTGGACGACCTGGTGGCGCGCCGGCTGCGCGGGGAGCCGATCGCCTACATCGTCGGCAAGCGCGAATTCTTCGGCCTCGATTTCCAGGTCGGCCCCGCCGTGCTGATTCCCCGTCCGGACACGGAGTTGATCGTCGAGCTGGCGCTCGAGCGCCTGCCGGATAACACGCCGCGCCTGCTCGACATGGGCACCGGCAGCGGCGCGATCGCCGTCGCCGTCGCGCACACGCGGCCGGACGCCGACGTCACCGCGCTGGACGTGAGCCCCGACGCGCTGGCCGTGGCGCGGGCGAATGCCGCCGCCAACGGCGCGCGCGTGCGCTTCCTGGAAAGCAGCTGGTTCGACGCGCTCGCCGCCGACGCCACCTTCGACGTCATCGCCTCCAACCCGCCGTACATCGCGGCCGGCGACGAACACCTGGCCCAGGGCGACCTGCGCTTCGAACCGGTGGGCGCGCTGACCGACCATGCGGACGGCCTGTCCGCGCTGCGCATCATCATCGAGGGCAGCCCGCGCCACCTCGTGCCGGGCGGCTGGCTGTTGCTGGAACACGGGTACGACCAGGCGGCGGCCGTGCGCGCGCGGCTAGCGGAGGCCGGCTACACCGACGTGCAAAGCTGGCAGGACCTGGCCGGGATCGAGCGCGTGAGCGGCGGGCGGTTCGCTTAACGGCCCCCCTTCGGCCTCCCCGGCGCGGCCCGGATTGTCCCTTTGTTAGAATTTCGGGTCCACCACCCGGAGCCACACGATGCGTCGACTGTTTGCGACCCTCATCCTGCTGGGCCCCCTGGTTGCGCTCGCGGCGGACGCCACCGACCAGGCACATGCCCTGTTCGAGCGCGACTGGCAATGGCGCCTCAAGCACCAGCCCGAATTCGCCACGAGCGTCGGCGACCACCGCTACGATGCGCTGTTGTCCGACACCTCGCTCGCGGAAGAAACGGCCGCCATCGAGCACGCGCGCCGCATGCTCGACCTCGCGCGCCAGATCGACCGCGCGCAGCTGGCCGGCCAGGACCGCCTGTCCTGGGACCTGTTCACCGGCGACCAGGAACGCATTCTTGCGCGCGCCGCGTTTATCTCGTTCGACCCGCAACCGGTCAGCGCCCAGGACGGCCTGCAGATCCGCTTCCCGCAGCTCGTCGCGCAGATGCCGTTCTTTACGGAGGACGACTACCGCAACTACATCGCGCGCCTGAACGCGCTGCCGCGCCACGTCGACGGCATCATCGAGCAGATGCGCGAAGGGATTCGTACCGGCTGGACGGCGCCGAAAGCCATCATGGCCGGTCTGCCCGCGCAGCTGCACGCGCTGCGCGAGCACATGCAGGACGGCGCCCTCGGCGCGCCGTTCCAGCGCCTGCCCGCGACCATTCCCGAAGAGACGCGCACGAAGCTCGCCGCCGATGGCGCGGCCGCCCTGCGCACGGCTGCGGGCGCGCTGCAAAAGCTGGAAGACTTCGTGCGCACCGACTACCTGCCGGCCGCGCGCACCACCATCGGGGCGGCGAGCCTGCCCGGCGGCGCGGCCTGGTACGCGACGCTCGTCAAGAATGCGACGACGACGGCGCTGACGCCGGCCGAGATCCATGCGCTGGGCGTGAAGGAAGTGGCGCGCATCCGCGCCGAGATGGAAGCGACGGCCGCGCGCACGGGTTTCAAGGGAACCTATCCGCAATTCGTCGCGTTCGCGCGCAGCGATCCGCGCCTGTTCCCGACGACCGCCGACGCGCTGCTGGAACGCTACCGGCGCACCATCGCGCGCGTCCAGGCTCAGTTGCCGACGCTGTTCGGCGTGATTCCGCAGGAGGAGCTGACCGTCAAACCGGTGCAGCAGGCCGGGGCCGACACGCAGGGCGGCGCGTATTACGAAGCGGGTACGCCGACGCGCACGGCAGCCCTCGTCATCAACACGAGCCGCCTGGACACGCGGCCGTTTTGGGAAGTCGAGACGCTGGCGCTGCACGAAGGCGTCCCCGGCCACCACCTCCAGGTCGCGCGCGCCCACGCCATCGACGGCCTGCCGGCGTTCCGCCGCCACGGCTGGTATCCGGCGTTCGGCGAAGGCTGGGCGCTGTACGCGGAGGGTCTCGGGCCTGAGCTGGGCCTGATGCGCGACCCGTTCTCGCAGTTCGGCCGCCTGGCCGACGAGCAGTTGCGCGCCGCGCGGCTCGTCGTCGACACGGGCATCCACGCGCTGGGCTGGTCGCGCCAGCAGGCCGTCGATTACCTGAACGCGAATACGGCCAATCCCGCGGCCGACAACGAGGTCGAAGTGGACCGCGTGATCGCGCGGCCGGGCCAGGCGCTGGCCTACAAGATCGGCCAGCTGCGCATCGTCGCGCTGCTGGCGCGGGCGCAGGCGGCGCTGGGCACGCGCTTCGACGTGCGTGCTTTCCACGACGCGGTGCTGGCAAACGGCGCCCTGCCGCTGGACGTGCTGGAACGGCGCATCGACCACTGGATCGCGGCGCAAAATACGGCGGAGCCGGCCCAGGTTCATTAAGGCATGAAGACGCCTCGAAAAACCGTCGCGAGCGGCAGCAATGCTGTTCGCGAAGCGCAGCGGTACGAATCGTACAGCCGGTTCGCCGCCGCGGAGCATCGCAGCCTGCGCGGCCCGGTCCGCAGTGCAACGCGCGGCAGATTTCGCGGCGTGCCTTAACAAAAAAGTCATATTAAGGGACGCCCGGCGCGCTCGGCCAATTTCGGTTACTCTCTGCGTCTCACGGCAGTATAAGAAAGGAATCCTCGTGTCGAACCAACTGACCCGCCGCCTGGCCCTGCTGGACGACGATGCCCACCGCGGCCTGCTCCTGCAAGGCCTGCGCGGCATCGAGCGCGAGACTTTGCGCGTCGACGATCAGGGCCGCCTGGCCCGGACCCCGCATCCGGTCCGGCTCGGCTCGGCCTTGACCCATCCGCAGATCACGACGGATTACGCGGAAGCGCTCCTCGAATTCATCACGCCGGCCGAGCACGACATCGGCCTGGCCTTGCACCGCCTGGACGCGATCCACCGCCACGCCTACTCGAAGCTGGGCGACGAGCTGCTGTGGAGCCAGTCGATGCCGTGCGAGCTGCCGGCCGAGGAAGACATCGAGATCGCCTGGTACGGCAAGTCGAACATCGGCATGCTCAAGCACGTTTACCGCCGCGGCCTGGCCCTGCGCTACGGCAAGGCCATGCAATGCATCGCGGGCATCCACTACAACTATTCGCTGCCGGAAGCGCTGTGGAAGCTGCTGGCGGAACACGAAGGCATCCCGGAAGAACGCCGCAACGCCCTGCGCGACTTCCAGTCCGAAAGCTATATCGCGACCATCCGCAACTTCCGCCGCTACAGCTGGCTCCTGATGTACCTGTTCGGCGCGTCGCCCACGCTGTCGACGGGCTTCCTGCGCGGCCGCGAGCACAATCTCGAGACGCTGTCGGAGGACACCCTGTACCTGCCGTACGCGACGAGCCTGCGCATGAGCGACCTGGGTTACCAGAACGACGCGCAGTCCGGCCTGCGTCCGCACGAGAACAGCCTGGAAAGCTATGTGACGTCGCTGATGGACGCCGTCAAGCGCCCGTATCCGCCGTACGCGGAGATCGGTACGAAGAAGGATGGCGAGTGGGTCCAGCTGTCGACCAACATCCTGCAGATCGAGAACGAATACTATTCGACGATCCGGCCCAAGCGCGTGATCCGCACCGGCGAACGTCCCGTGCAGGCGCTGTGCGCCCGCGGCGTGCAGTACATCGAGGTGCGCTGCCTGGACGTCGATCCGTTCGAGCCGGTCGGCATCGCGCTCGAGACAGGCCGTTTCCTCGACGCCTTCCTGCTGTTCTGCGCGCTCGAGGAAAGCCCCATGATCAATGCGATGGAGGGGCAGATCCATGCGCGCAACTTCGCGCGCACCGTGAAGGAAGGCCGCCGTCCGGGCCTGACCCTCACGCGCAACGACCACGAAGTGCTGCTCCAGGATTGGGCCGAAGACCTGCTGGAACGCATCCGCCCCATCGCCGAACTGCTGGACCACGAGCACAATTACAAGGGCGCGCACATGGATGCCCTGAACGCGCAGAAGGCCAAGGTCGCCGACCCTGAAAAGACCCCGTCCGCGCGCGTGCTGCAGGAAGTGCGCACGCTCGGTTCGTTCGCGAAGTTCGGCCTGCGCCAGAGCGAGCTGCACGCCCAGGCCTTCCGCGCCGATCCGCTGATGCCGGCCGAGACGGCGCTGTTCGACGAGATGGCCCAGGCGTCGCTGGCCGAGCAGGCGGAGATCGAGGCGACGGATACGGGGTCGTTCGACGATTTCGTGGCGGCGTATAACAGTAGTACACTGTGCCGTAACAGTTAACGCGTCGTCCCAACGCGTCGTCCCCGCGAAAGCGGGGATCCATGCGGAATCACCGAAGCCGGTCGAACCTGCGGTACGGCGAACGAACGACATCGGTCACTCCGTATGGATTCCCGCCTGCGCGGGAAGTCATTCCGGCAATCCCGGGAAGTCATTTCCGGCAGTGCCGGAAATGACGGTCGTGCTGAATCGAGGTCCCGGTCCGAGGCTCCTTTGCTCACATTCTTCAACGAACACCACACCCAGCACGCCTGTGCATCGGAACCACCCGAACGCATCGACGTCGTGGCGAACGAGTTCGCGCGGCGCGGCCTGGGCCGCATCGTCACCCCGCACGGCGTGCCCCTCACGTCGCTGGAGCGGACCCACACGCCGCGCTACCTGCACTTCCTGCGCAGCGCCTGGAACGAGTGGCTCGCGCTCGATCCGCTGAACGCCGAACGCGACCTGCTGCCGTCCGTGTGGCCCCTGCAAGGCATGCGCCGCGACGTCGAACCGGACAGTTTTATCGGCCGCCTCGGCCTGTACGCCTTCGACGGCGACTCGCCGCTGACGGCGGGCACGTGGATCGCCGCGAAGACCGGCGCCGATTGCGCGATCAACGCCGCGCATGCGCTGCGCCTGGGCGAACGCGGCACGTTCGCGCTCACGCGTCCGCCCGGCCACCACGCCGGCGCCGATTATTTCGGCGGCTTCTGCTTCCTGAACAATGCGGCGCTGGCGGCCCAGCATCTGCTCGACGACGGCCTGCAGCGCGTGGCCATCCTCGACATCGACTACCACCACGGCAACGGTACGCAGAACATCTTTTATCAGCGCAAGGACGTGCTGTTCGCATCGATCCACGCCGACCCGCGCACCGACTACCCGTTCTATGCCGGGCATGCCGACGAGACGGGCGCCGGCCCGGGCCTCGGCCACAACCTGAACGTGCCGCTGCCGCGCGGGACGGGCGCAGCGCAGTGGTTTCTTGCGCTGGAGACGGCCTGCGTCAAGATGGCGGGGTTCTCTCCGCAGGCGCTCGTCGTGTCGCTCGGCGTCGACGGTTTTAGCGGCGACCCGCGTTCGCACTTCGGCCTGGGCAGCGGCGATTTTTTACGTATCGGCGAACGCATCGGCTTCCTCGGCCTGCCGACCGTCTTCGTGTTCGAAGGCGGCTCGGTCGTGCCCGAACTCGGTATCAATGTGGTCAACGTGCTCGAAGGATTCGAGACAGCGGCCTGAACCAGGAAATGACAATGATCGAATGGCAGTGGAGCGGCTTTGCCGACCTGACGGCTTTGGCCCTGTACGAGATGCTGGCGCTGCGC
This sequence comes from Massilia putida, assembly GCF_001941825.1. Taxonomy (NCBI): domain Bacteria; kingdom Pseudomonadati; phylum Pseudomonadota; class Betaproteobacteria; order Burkholderiales; family Oxalobacteraceae; genus Massilia; species Massilia putida. The sequence continues at coordinate 4,103,177 of NZ_CP019038.1, read as the reverse complement.
CAGCAAGTGTTCGTGCTCGAGCAGACGTGTCTGTACCCGGACATCGACGGCCTCGATCCGGGCGCGCATCACCTGCTCGGCTGGAAGACCATCGACGGCAAGCGGGAGCTGGCCGCCACCCTGCGCTGCCTGGCGCCGGGCGCGAAATACGACGAGATGTCGCTGGGCCGCGTCGTCACGAGCCCGTCCACGCGCGGCACGGGCCTGGGACGCGAGCTGGTCGCGCAAGGCATCGCGTGCGCGCAGCGCCTGCACCCCGGCCACGCGATCCGCATCGGCGCGCAGGCGCACCTGGAAGCGTTTTATGCGAGCTTCGGCTTCCGCACGATCTCGGAGCCGTACGACGAGGACGGCATCCTGCACATCGACATGCTGCGTCCCGCCGCCCGGGGTTAGGGCACCTCGAACAACCGTCGCGAGCGACAGCAGATTGGCCGGGGCGCGCAGCCTGAGAAGCGCAGCTGTACGAGCAGTACAGCCGGTCCGCCGTAGCGAGCATCGCCAGGCTAGGCGCCCCACCAATATGCAACGCGCAGCAGCTTTTTCGACGCGCCCGTCATTTGAGCAGGCCGGACTTCGTGGGGTCGGGCATGCGGACCGCGACGAGGCAGGCCAGCGCGCACATGACGCTCACGTACCAGTAGAAATACGGCTCGTGGCCGGCCTGCTTGAACCACAGCGCCACATACTCCGCCGAGCCGCCGAAGATCGCGTTGGCGACCGCATACGACAGCCCCACACCCAGCGCGCGCACCTCCACAGGGAACATCTCGGCCTTGACCAGGCCGCTGATCGACGTGTACAAACTGACGATCGCCAGCGCGCAGATGATCAGGGCGCCGGCCGCCAGCGGACTCGAGACGCCGCGCAGCGCCATCATGATCGGCGTCGTGAACACGGCGGAAAGCAGCCCGAACCAGATCATCGACGTGCGCCGGCCGATGCGGTCGGACAGCGCGCCGAACGCCGGCTGCAGCAGCATGTAGATCAGGAGGCAGACGGTCATGATGCGGCTGGCCGTCTCCGTGCTCATGCCGGCCGTGTTGACCAGGTATTTCTGCATATACGTCGTGAACGCATAGAAGATCAGCGAGCCGCCGGCGGTGAACCCGAGCACCGTGACGAACGCGCGCCGGTGGTTGCGCAGCAGCGACGCGACGCTGCCCGCGGCCTCGCTCTTGCGCTCGGAGGCGGTGGTCGTCTCGTGCAGCGAGCGGCGCAGGTACAGCGACACGAGGGCGGCGGCCGCGCCGACGACGAACGGGATGCGCCAGCCCCACGCCTTGAGTTCATCGTGCGTCAGGAATAATTGCAGGATGCCCAGCACGAGCAGGGCCGCCAGTTGGCCGCCGATCAGGGTCACGTACTGGAACGAGGCAAAGAAGCCCTTGCGGCCCGCCTGGGCCACTTCGCTCATATAGGTGGCGCTGGTGCCGTATTCGCCACCTACCGATAAGCCCTGGAACAGGCGCGCCACCAGCAGCAGCGTGGGCGCCGCCGTGCCGATGCTGGCATACGTCGGCAGCGCCGCGATCATCAGCGAGCCGCCGCACATCATGAGCACGGAGATCATCATCGCGTTGCGCCGGCCGTAGCGGTCGGCGACGCGGCCGAACAGCCAGCCGCCGATGGGCCGCATGAGAAAACCGGCCGCGAAGATGCCGGCCGTGTTCAACAGCTGCGTGGTCGGGTTCCCCTTTGGAAAAAAGGCCGACGAGAAATACAGCGCGCAGAACGAATAAATATAAAAGTCGAACCACTCGACCAGGTTGCCCGACGAGGCGCCGACGATGGCGAAGATACGCTGGCGCGGCGTGAGGTGTTCGATGGTGTGCGCGTCCGTCGTATCCGTCGTGGTCATTGCCGTCTCCCAAAGTTCGCCGATTGCCGTGCCGGCCAGGCCGGCCCGGCCGCAGACTCAGGATAGCAGTTTCCCGATATTGCCGTCGCCAGCGTCAGCGCCGCGCCCGCCTGCCGCGCCACAGCAATACCGGGCCGCCCGCGAGCAGCAGCAGGGCCGTCGACGGTTCGGGGACCGGTGTGAGCAGCACCGGCGCGCAATAGCCGAAGTCGTTGCAGCTGTTGGTGACGATCTGGCCGGCGTCGTTGATGCCGACGGCGTCCGTCAGCACCTGGATGCCGAGGCCGCCCGTGACGGTGTTCAAGTCGATCAGGCTGCCGCCGGCGTACACGAAAGCGTGCGAAAAGCCGTAGTCGACGAAGCTCGAGTAACCGACCACGACACCGGCCGCATTGATGGCGTGCGCTTCGCTGTACTCGCCCCCGAAGGAGCCGAGGTCGTGCATCGCGCCGCCGCTATACAAGAACGGATGCCAGGCGGCATTGCCGCTCGTCAGGCTGTAGCCGGCGATCTGGCCCGCATCGTTGATCGCCTCGGCCCAGCTGAAACCGCCGCCCAGCGTGCCGAGGTCCTGCATGGTGCCGTCGTGGTACAGGAAGGCGTGCGCACCGTCGTTCGGAAAGCCCGGGCCCGGCTGGGAGCCGCCGACGATCATGCCGGCATCGTTGATGCCGCGCGCCCGGGCGTCCGTCCCGCCCAGGGTGCCGAGGTCCGTCAACGTGCCGCCGCTGTACAGGAACGCGCGGGTGTTGCCGGACGCATCCGTGGAATCGCCCACGACCCGGCCGCTCGCGTTGATGCCGTAGGCGACGCTGTCGCCGCCGTTCAGCGTGCCGATGCCCTGGATGCTGCCGTTCCGATAGATGAAGCCGCGCGTGACGTCGCCGGACTGCGAGGCGCCGACCACGACGCCGTTGTTGGTGGCGGTCGCGTAGGCGGACGGGCCGCCCAGCGTCGGCAGGAAGGTCGTCGTGCCGGCCTGCCAGACGAAGGCGCGGCCCTGGCCGTCCGCATTGGTGCCGCTGCCGACGACGCTGCCGTCGTTGCCGATGCCGTAGGCCGTGAAGTTAGCGGGAAGGAAGGTCGCGCTGTACAGCGGCTCGGCCAGCACGGCCGGCGCGGCGAACGCCAGGAGCAGGCCGAGGACCGGCGCACGCTTCGTGCGGCGGCGCGCACGCCAGGCCAGCAGCACCAGCCCGGCGGACAGCAACGCCCAGCTGCCCGGCTCCGGCACGGCCGCCACGAGATCCAGGCGCACGTCCGTGCACGTGCCCAGGCGGCATGCGCGGCCCAGGATCTGGCCGGCGTCGTTGATGTCGGTGGCGTCGATGATCTCCCAGCCGTTCGTCCCCGTCACGAGCGTGTTCAGGTCGACCATGTGCCCGTCCTTGTAGATGAACGCGTGGTAGCCCCAGCCGACGTCGGTGACGATGTCCGACGCGCCGACGATGACGCCGGCATTGTTCAGCGCCCGCGCATAGCCCCAGTACCCGCCCAGCGAGCCGAGGTCGACCAGGTGGCCGTCGCGGTACACGAAGGGCCGCGACAGCGCAGCGTTGTCCGGGTCGACGTTCGTCTCCGACCAGCCCACCGCGAGTCCGGCGTCGTTGATGTCGTAGGCTTCGCTGCGCAGGCCGCCCAGCGTGCCGAGGTCGTGCATCGTGCCGCCCTGGTAGATGTAGGCGTGGCGGTCGGGATCGGTCGGGTTTTGCGTGGGGACGAGTGTGGCCGTGCCCGTCACCGCGCCGGACGCGTTGATGGCCGCGGCATAGCTCCAGTCGCCGCCGAACGTGCCGATCAGGTGGATGCCGCCGCTGTCGTACAGGAAGCCGCGCTGCGCCTCGCCTGCGACAGGTTGAGCGTTGCCGGCGACCATGCCGGCGTCGTTGATGCCGGTCGCGTTCGAATACGGATACATGCCGGACGACAGGTTCGCCCCGACCGGCACCACGGTGCCGCCGAACCAGGCGAAGGCGCTGCCGCTGTACGGACTGTACTGCGTGCCCGCGACATCGCCGTGGTTGTTGATCGCGCGGCCGTAGCTGTCCGGCAAAACATTGCCCAGGCTCGTGACGGTGCCGCCGGACAGGATGGCGGCCGCGCCGCCGTACGTGCCGACGATCTGGCCGGCGTCATTGAGCGCCGACGGCGCGAAGCCGGTCGGCAGGAAATCGATGGTGTACAGCGGATCGGCCCACGCATGCGCGCTGGCGAACAAGGGCAACAACAAGGCGAACAGGCAACGGCGTTTCGACATGGCAGGCTCCGGATGAGATTCAGGCGTGCCAACGATAAGGGGCGATACGCCGCGCCGGTCTGCGCGAAATCAGGCGTACGCGCCGCGTTCAGAACGTGATGACGAAGCGTGCGCCGCGGCTCACCGGGCGCGCGTAGCGGACCGTGCCGCCATTGCCATGTACCAATTGACGCACCATCGCCAGGCCGATGCCGCCACCCTGTTTGCGCGTCGTGAAGAACGGCGTGAAGATGTGCGCGGCCAGCGCGTCCGGCACGCCGGGCCCGTCGTCGTCCACCTCGATGCGCAGGCGCGCGCCGCGCACCAGCCGGGCACCGACGCGCGCGCGGCCGCCCGCGCCCGTGGCCTCGAACGCGTTCTTGAGCAGGTTGATCAGGGCCTGCTCGAGCTGTCCCGGGTCGGCCATCAGCTCCAGCGACGCCGGCTCGACCGAGAACTCGACGTCTCCGCCGCGCGCACGCCAGGCCGGGCCGACCAGTGCATCCAGCCGCGCGAACAGGGCGGTGAGGAGCACCCGTTCGGGCCGCGCCGCCGGCAGGTTCGACAGGCTGCGGTAGCTGGCGACGAAATCGGCCAGGCTGTCGGCACGGCGGCCGATGGCATCGAGCGCCGTGCCGAGGTCCGCCGCCACGTCGGCCGGCAGCGCGGGACGCGCTTCCTCGACCAGGTCGCGCGCGGTGCGCGACAGCGACGCCACCGGCGTCAGCGAATTCATGATCTCGTGCGTAAGCACGTGCACCAGCTGGCGCCAGGCGTTCAGGGCCTCGGCTTCCAGCTCGCTCTCGACCGGCATCAGCGCGGCGAGACGCTGCGGGCGGCCGTGCAGCGTCAGCATGGACACCGTCGCCAGCGCGCGCTCGGTGCCGCGCTCGGTCTCGAACTGCAGCAGCGTGCGGTCGCCGTGCGGCCGGCCGGCCAGCTGGCCGCACAGGGCGGCGGCATCGGTGGCGCGGCCCGGGGCGAGCAGCTTGCGCGCGTTCGCGTTCAGCGGCACCACGCGGCCGCTCCCGGCGCCGGCGCCGCCGTCGATGCCGAACAGCGCGACAGGCGCGTGTTCCAGGCGCGCTTCCAGGGCCAGGGCATTGTCGACGAGGCTTTGCTGCTCGATGTTCAGCACGGCGCGCGGCGCGGCCGCAGGCACCCGGCACAGCGCGGCCAGCGCATTCAGGCTGCGCCACAGGACCAGCGCCGGCACCACGGCGGCCAGAACGCACAGCACGAGGACGCGCGGCGCATCGTCCGCGCGGCCGGCGCCGAAGGCCAGCGCCGCCAGGCCGGCCGCCGCCAGCAGCGCCGCGGCCTTCAGGCGCGCTTCAGATGCCATGCTTGCCCAGCTTGCGATACAACGCGGCGCGGCTGACGCCCAGCATACGCGCGGCGAGGCTGATGTTGCCCCTGGCCTTGTCGAGCGCCGCGGCGATGGTGTCGCGTTCGAGCGCGCCGAGCTTGAAATCCCCTGCCGCGTCCCCGCGCACGGGCGACGGCGCGGGCGCGGCGGGCGCGAGCCCGAAGTCCTCGTAGCGGTACTCGGCCCCGTCGCCGAGGATCACGGCGCGTTCGCACGCGTGGCGCAGCGCGCGCACGTTGCCCGGCCACTCCCAGGCGCACAGGCGCTCCAGCGCGGCCGGCGCCAGCTCGCGCACCGGGCGCTGATACTGGCCCTCGTACAACGACAGGTAGTGGTGCAGCAGCGCGGGAATGTCGTCGCGCCGCGCGCGCAGCGGCGGCACGCGAACCACGATGGTGTTCAGGCGGAACAGCAGGTCCGCACGAAACACCGCCGGATCGAACAGGCGGTCTTCCGCGAGATTGGTTGCGCTGACGATGCGCACGTCGACCGGCTCGGGGCGGTCGGCGCCGATCGGCGTGACTTCCCTGCGCTCGAGCGCGGTCAGCAGCTTGGACTGCGCGGACAACGGCATGTTGCCGATCTCGTCGAGGAACAGCGTGCCGCCGCGCGCGGCCTGGAAGCGCCCGGCGCGGTCGCTCTTCGCGTCGGTGAACGCGCCCTTGCGGTGGCCGAACAACTCGCTCTCGAAGGTCGCCTCGGGCAGCGCGCCCATGTCCACGGCGAGGAACGTGCCCGCCGCGCAGCGCGACGCCTGGTGGATGGCACGCGCCACCAGTTCCTTACCGACGCCGTTCTCGCCCAACACCATCACGTTGGCCTCGGTGGGCGCCACGCCGGCGATCATGGCCTTCACGTCGCGCAGCGGCGCCGACTCGCCCATCAGGGCCGAGGCGCCCGGGACGTTCGCGGCCGCGCGCCGCGCCAGCGCGGCATCGACGGCGGCGGCCAGGCGGGCGTTGTCCCAGGGTTTGGTGATGAAGTCGACGGCGCCGCGCTTCAGCGCTTCCACGGCCAGCGGCACGTCGGCATATGCGGTCAGCGCGATCACGGCCGGCGGCCGCGCCAAGGTGCGCAGGCGATCGAGCACGGCGAGTCCCTCGGCGCCGTCGATGCGCCCCGGCGTGAAATTCAGGTCGAGCAGGACGACGTCCGGCACGCCGTCCGCCAGCAGCGCATCCAGGCACGCCGGGTCGTCGAGCGTCGCGACCGCGCCATGGCGGCGACGCAGCAGCATCTGCGCGGCGCAGGCGACGTCGCGGTCGTCGTCGAGGATCAGGAGTCGGGTGCCGGGTTCAACCATCGGGCCATTCTAGCAGCGTGCATGGCGGCGTTGTACTGCCCGGCGGTCACCTGTCCGGAAGCGCACACCGGCTTCTGTCCGGATCCGGACAGTCGCGCCGTAAAACCCGCGCCAAAGCGGGAAAAAACGGCGCAAAACCGGCGTGGCACGGCGCTTGCAACAGTGCCGGCATGACCACGCCTTCTCCCCACCTCATCACCGGTGCCGCCATGGACGTGCGCGTGCCCGTCCGGCGCGGCCGGCTGGCCGTGCGCGCCGGCGCGCTGCTGGCCGCCGTCGCGCTGGCGGCCTTCGCCGCGTGGCAGGCCTTGCCGCACGGTCTGCAAGTGGCGGCGCGCGACGTGCGCGTCGCCCGCGTGGCGCCGGGCGTGTTCCGCGACGAGATCGTCGTGCGCGCCAGCGCCGAGCCGCTGCGCGCCGTCGTGCTGGACTCGGTCGAATCGGGCCGCGTCGAGGAAGTGGTCGCGCACGACGGCCAGCACGTGGCGAAGGGCGACCTGCTGTTCCGCCTGTCGAACCCGCAGCGCAACCTGGAACTGCTGGCGCGCCAGACCGAATACGCGCAGCAGATCTCGAACCTCGCCAACCTGCGCGTGGCCCAGGAGGCCAGCCGGACCGACCACCGGCGCCGGCTGGCGGACCTCGAATTCGCGCTGGAGCAGGCCCGCAAGCAACACGCACGCAACGCCGGCCTGGCGGCGCGCGGCTTCCTGTCGACGGCCGCGCTGGAGGATTCCGCCGACAAGTTGGCGCAGCAGCGCCGCCTCCTGGACGACGAACGACGTAGCGACGCCACCGAGGAACAGGTGCGCCGGCGCGTGCTGCAGCAGATCGAAGGCGTGATCGCGGGTCTGCAGGCGGGCCTGAAGCTCGTGAACGCGACCGTGGACGCGCTGGCCGTGCGCGCCCCGGCCGCCGGCGTGCTGACCGATTTCCGGCTGCTGGTGGGAGAAACGGTGCGCCCCGACCAGCGCATCGGCCGCATCGACGATCCGCAGCGCTTCAAGCTGTCCGCCCAGGTCGACGAGTTCTATCTCAGCCGCGTCGCTGCCGGACGGCCGGGCCAGGTGGTCCAGGACGGCCGCGCGTATCCGCTGCGCGTCGCGACGATCTACCCGCAGATCAAGGACGGGCGCTTCACCGTCGAACTGGTCTTCACGGGTGGCCAGCCGCCCGTGATCAGCCCGGGCCAGGGCCTGGACGTGCGCCTGACGCTGGGCGAGCCGGCCCGCGCCCTGCTGCTGCCCCAGGGGACCTTCGCCAACGACGGCGGCGGCGCCTGGGTCTTCGTCGTGACGCCGGACGGACGGCATGCCGGCCGGCGCACGGTGCGGCTCGGGCGCCGCAACGACACCCAGGTCGAGGTCCTGTCCGGCCTGGCCGCCGGCGAGGACGTCATCGTGTCCGGCTACACGGCGTTCGGCAAGGCCGAGCGGCTGGAATTGACGAAGTAACCCGCAGCCTCCACCATCGACATCAACCAACAAGGAACAGACATGCTCAGACTATCAGGCGTCAGCAAGGTCCACACGGCGGGGGAGGTCCGCACCACGGCCCTCGACCGCATCGAGCTCGAGATCGCCGCCGGGGAATACGTGGCCATCACGGGGCCGTCCGGCTGCGGCAAATCGACGCTGCTGTCGGTCCTCGGCCTGCTCGACGTGCCGACCTCCGGCGAGTACTGGTTCGAGGGCCGCAACGTGGCCGGCTGGAGCGAGGCCAGGCTGAACGCGCTACGCTGCGGGAAGATCGGCTTCATCTTCCAGAGCTTCAACCTGATCGAGGAGCTGAGCGTGTTCGAGAACGTCGAACTCGCGCTCGAATACACCGGCACGCCCGCGGCCGAGCGCCGGCGCCGCGTGCGCGACATGCTCGACCGGCTGGGCGTGGCGCACCGTGCCGGGCACCGGCCGTCGCAGCTCTCGGGCGGCCAGCAGCAGCGCGTGGCGATCGCGCGCGCCCTGGTCGCCGGCCCCGCGCTGCTGCTCGCGGACGAACCGACCGGCAACCTCGACACGGCGCACGGCGACGAGGTCATGCGCCTGCTGCGCGCCATCAACGCCGAGGGGACGACCGTCGTCATGGTCACGCACTCGCCCGCGCACGCGGCGCAGGCCTCGCGCACCTTGCGCCTGCTCGACGGCCGCATTGTCGTCGACGCATTGCTGGCGGCGTGAGGAGGGCACGATGAACCTGCGCGATTTCCGCATCGGCTGGCGCCTGCTCGTCAAGGAGCCGGCCTATTCCACGGTGGTGGTGCTCGGCCTGGCCATCGGCATCGCCGTGTGCTTCCTGCTGCTCGGCTATGTGCGCCACTCGTTTTCCTACGACGAGCACGTGCCCGAGCGCGAGCGCGTGGTCCAGTTGCAGGAACGATGGAACCTGGCGCTGCTCGGCAACGGCTGGGGCAGCACCGCCAGCCTGCCCGCACGCGACGCAGCGCTGGCGAGCGGCCAGCCGGTGCTCGCCAGCGCCTTCCTCGACCGCGGCATCAATGCCCGCGTGGGCGACCGCGTCGTCGCCTTCGGCGTCGCGCTGGTCGATCCCGACTTCGAGAAGATCTTCGCGCCGCGCGTCCTGGCGGGCGACCTGCACGCCGCCCTCACGCGGCCGGAGGCGCTGGCACTGACGGCAGACACCGCCCTGAAGGTGTTCGGACGCATCGACGCGGTCGGCCGCACGCTGCAAGGCGACCGCCAGACGTATGTGGTGGCGGCCGTCGTGGCCGACCCGCCCGCCGCGACCACGATGCCGTACGAAGCGCTGGCTGGCACGAACAGCGCGATCCTGCCCGCCGACCAGCGAGCCTTCGCCGCCGGCGCCTGGGGCTTTTCGCCCGGCCGGGTCTACCTCAAGCTGCTGCCCGGCGCCGACGCCGGCGCCGTGCTGGACGCGTTGCGGCGCGGCCAGCGCGCGTCGCCGCTCGTGCAGCGCGACTATGCCCAGCAGGTCGCGGCACTGGGCGGGCGCGACCTGATCGACTACCGCCTGCAGCCGATCGCCGACGTGTACCTCGCGCCCGACCTGAACGACATCCTCGCGCCGCACGGCAACCGCCAGGGCGTGATCGGGCTGGGCGCCATCGCCGTGCTGGTGTTGCTGCTGGCCGCGACCAACTATGTCAACCTGGCCACCGTACGCACGCTGGCGCGCCAGCGCGAGATCGCCGTACGCAAGGTGCTGGGCGCGTCGGCGCAGGCCGTGGCGCGCCAGTTCCTGGCCGAGTCGGTGCTGGTCTGCCTGCTCGCGACCGTCCTCGGGCTGCTGCTGGCGTGGCTGCTGCTGCCGGTCTTTGCCGACCTCGTGCAGCGCAGGCTGGACGGCATGTTCGATCCCGTCCCGCTGGCGACGACGCTGGCGCTGGGCGGGTTGCTCGGCCTGGCTGCCGGCGCTTATCCGACCTGGTCGGCGTTGCGCGTGCGCGCCACCGCCGCCCTGGCCGGACGCGGCGCCGGCGAGACCGCGCGCGGCCTGTGGATCCGCCGCGCGTTGACCGCGCTGCAGTTCGGCGTCGCCATGGGCCTGACCGCCACCACCCTCGCCGTGGCCTGGCAGACGCGCTACGCCAGCACGCTCGATCCCGGCTTCGATACCGCGCCGCTGCTGATGTTCCCCGCCGCGAACAACATGCGCGATGCGCGCACGCGCGCCTTCCGCGACGCGGTCGCGCGCCTGCCGGGCGTCGCGGGCGTGGCGGTCTCGCACCTGCCGTTCAGCGTCGGCCACAACATCGTCACGCTGCGCCGCGCCGGCGGCACGGCCACCGACATCAACCTGTACGCGGTCGGTCCCGAATTCTTCGACGTCTATGGTGTGAAGCCGGTGGCCGGACGCTTGTACTCGCCCGCGCTCGACAAGTTCGGCGACGAGGACCGCGTGGTGATCAATGCCGCGGCGGCGCGCCAGCTCGGTTTCCCCTCGCCGCGCAGTGCGGTCGGGCAGATGTTGACCAACACCGCTGGCAGCGACAAGCCGAAGCAGATCGTGGGCGTGGCGCCCGACCTGCGCCAGCGTTCGGCGCGCGACGGCCAGCAGCCGAGCGTATTCTTCCTGAACGACCGCGTGGGCGGGTTCACGGTACGCTGCAGCGGTGACGTCGACACGGTCAGGCGCGCCATCCTGGCCCTGTGGCCGCGCTACTTCCCCAACGAGGACCTGGACGTCGTCCGCATGTCGAGCCTGATCTCCGACATCTTCTACGCCGACGACCTGCGCCTGGCCAGGCTGCTGGCAGCCGCCAGTGCGATCGCGACGGCGATCGCCGCCTTCGGCATCTATGTGCTGGCCGCCTACAGCGTGCGCCGGCGCGAAAAGGAAATCGTGCTGCGCAAGCTGTACGGTGCCGGCGGCGCGGCCATCGCGCAGCTGGTGGCGCGCGAGTTCGCCGCGCTGGTCGGCGCCGGCGGCCTGCTCGGGCTGCCGTTCGCGTGGCTGGCGATCCAGCGCTGGCTGGGCGCGTTCGCCGAGCGTGCACCGATCGGCGCCTGGACGCTCGCCGCCGCCGTGCTGGTGGCCGGTGCGGTGGCGCTGGTGTCCACGCTGCGCCACGGCCTGGCGGCGGTACGCATCCGCCCCGCTGCTGCGCTGCGGGAGTGAATCAGCACGCCGCGCTGCCGCAGACCTTCACCAGTTCGACTTCGAACACGAGGCCCGTATTGCCCGGGACGACGCCCTGCACGCCCGCCGCGCCGTAGGCCAGGCTGCTCGGAATCAGGATCGTGCGCTTGCCGCCGACCTTCATGCCCTGCACGCCCTGGCTGAAGCCGGGGATGGCGGATTCGCTCGAGCCCGTGGCGCCGACGACGAACGTGAACGGCTTGCCGGGCTGCGACGCGTCGAACTTGGCGCCCTTGAAGTCGGTGGCGACGGCGCTGTACAGCCAGCCCGTGTAACTGACTTGGACGCGCACGCCGCTCACGGCTTCGGCACCGGTGCCGATCGCGATATCGGTCCTGGTCAGCGCGGCGGGGTTGTTGACGACGGCGGGTGTGCCGCTGGAATCGCCGGCCCCGCCGCCGCATGCGGACAAGCTGAGGATGGCGGCGAAAGCGGCGGCCAGCGGGAAGGACAGTTTCATGAGACTCCTGCGGGACAGATCGGGTGAGCGGATGCAACCCGCACCTTACCAACCGGTCCTGCAAGCGTCTGTGGATGATTTGTATGGCTTTGTAAAATAGGCACCTCGAGAAACCGCCGCGAGCGGCAGCACTGGCGTCCGAGAAGCGCAGCTGTACGAGTAGTACAGCCGGTCCGCCGTAACGGCGCATCGCGGGGCGCCAGGGCGACGCGCAGCGGGTTTATCGACGTTCCTATCAGATTTCGACCTGCGTGCCCAGCTCGATCACGCGATTGGACGGGATCTGGTAGTAGTCGGCGGCCGTGCGGGCATTGCGCTGCATCGCGACGTACAAATGCTCGCGCCACGGCGCCATGCCCTGGCCCGGCACCGAGATCACGGTCTGGCGCGCGATGAAGAACGACGTTTCCATCATCTCGAACTCGAGGTTCTTGGCGGCGCACAGGCGCAGGATGTCCGGGATGTTGGCCTCGTCCTTGAAGCCGTAGGTCACGTTCAGCTGGTAGCAGTTGTGGCCCAGCGGGACGACCTCGACCTGCTCGCTTTCCGGCACATACGGTTCCTCGCGGATGCGCACCGTGAGGAACACGACGCGCTCGTGCAGCACCTTGTTGTGCAGCAGGTTGTGCAGCAGCGCGTGCGGCACGCCGTCGGTCTCGCCGCGCAGGAAGATGGCGGTGCCGGGAACGCGGTCGGGCGGCGCCACGAACAGCGATTGCAGGAAGTCGTCGAGCGGGATCGCGTGCTTTTCCAGGTTTTCGAACACGAGTTCGCGGCCGCGTTTCCAGGTCAGCATGATCGTCAGCAGGATCGTGCCGATCACCAGCGGGAACCAACCGCCGTGCAGCAGCTTCAGCGTGCTGGCCGAGAACAGCGCCAGGTCGATCACCATGAAGAAACCGGTGGCGCCGAAGCAAAGCAACAAGGGCAGGTGCCAGCGGTAGCGCACCACGAAGAAGGTCAGGATCGTCGTCGCGAACATGGTCGCCGTCACCGCGATGCCGTAGGCGCCGGCCAGCTTGTCCGACGAACCGAAGCCCACCACCGCGATCAGCACGACGATCAGCTGCAGCCAGTTCACGGCCGGGATGTAGATCTGGCCGATCTCGCTCTCCGACGTGTGCATCACGCGCATGCGCGGCAACAGGCCCAGTGCGATGGCCTGCTTGGTCATCGAGAACGTGCCGGAGATCGTAGCCTGCGATGCGATCACGGTCGCCATCGTCGACAACAGCACGAGCGGCAGCACGCTCCAGCTGCCCAGCTGGTGGAAGAACGGGTTTTCGATGGTGTCGGGACGCGTGATCAGCAGGCCGCCCTGACCGAGATAGTTCAGCGCGAGGGCGGGGAATACGACGATGAACCAGGCGAAGCGGATCGGCGTCTTGCCGAAGTGGCCCATGTCCGCGTACAGCGCCTCGGCACCCGTGAACGCCAGCACGACGGCGCCCAGTGCGACGAACGCGATCATGCGCTCGCGCAGCATGAATTCGAACGCGTGCAGCGGGTTCAGCGCGTGCAGGATCACGGGGGCTTGCACGATGTTGACGATGCCCATGGCGGCCAGCGCGGCGAACCACAGCACCATGATCGGACCGAACCAGCGGCCGATGCCGGCCGTGCCGTGGCGCTGCACGCTGTACAGCGCGACGAGGACGACGATCGTCAGCGGCACCACGTATTTTTCCAGGCCGGGCGTGGCCACTTCGAGACCCTCGATCGCGCCGAGCACGGAGATCGCCGGCGTGATCACGCTGTCGCCGTAGAACATCGTGGCGCCGAACACGCCCAGCACCATCAGCGCGTAATGCCAGTGCGACGTGCGCGTGACGGAATTCAGCGCGAGCGCCATCAGGGCCATGATGCCGCCCTCGCCGCGGTTGTCCGCACGCAGGATCAGGGTGACGTATTTGAGGGAGACGATGATCGTCAGGCCCCAGAAGATCAGGGAGACGATGCCAAGCACGTTGGGCGTGTTCAGCACCAGGCCGTGGACGGGATCGAAGATGGTCTTGAGGGTGTACAGCGGGCTGGTGCCGATGTCGCCGTAGACGATACCGACCGCGGCCAGTGTCAGCGCCGCCAGGCTGCTTTTCTTGTGTTCTGACGTCAAGGTTTCACCGTTTTGTTGTTCTGGTGCGTTGCACAATAGAATAATCGACAAGGAAAGACAAGAGCGTACCTTTCCTCCAGGATGCTATTTTCTCAAAGTCTGCATCAACGATGGCGGTCTGAGCGCACGTCAGAAACGGGGCACGGCCAGCAAGGCCGTGCCCGTTCGGGGATAATGTCGGACCGATCACCCGCGCCTGAGTCCCATGAACACCGGCATCCTGTCCGCCGCCCTCGCCTTCCTGTGCTGGGGCCTGTTTCCTCTGTATTTCCACGCCATCGGCGACGTGCCGCCGCTGCAGATCCTCGCGCACCGTATGCTGTGGTCGCTGCTGTTCCTCGTGATCGTGCTGGCCGTGCGCCGGCAATGGGCGTGGCTGAATACGGTGCGCAAGCCGCGCGTGTTCCTCAGCTTCGTCGCCTCGGCCTTCCTGCTCAGCATCAACTGGCTGATCTACATCTGGGCCGTGAACAACGGCCACGTCATCGAGTCCAGCCTGGGCTATTTCATCAATCCGCTCGTCAACATCATGTTCGGCTCGATGCTGCTGAAGGAGCGCCTGCGGCGCGCGCAATGGATGGCGATCGGCGTGGCGGCGCTGGGCGTGGCCTGGCTGACGTGGCAGGCCAGCAGCGTGCCCTGGGTCGCGCTGGCGCTGGCCGTGTCGTTCGGCGGCTACGGCCTGCTGCGCAAGACGGCCGCGCTCGGCGCGCTGGAAGGGCTGTCGTTCGAGACGATGGTCTTGTTTCCGCTGGCGGCGGCCTACGTCGGCTGGCTCACCGCGCACGGCCAGAACGCGTTCATCAACACGGACTCGACCACGACGCGCGTACTGCTCGTCGCGGCCGGGCCGATCACGGCGATCCCGCTGCTGCTGTTCGCGGCGGGCGCGAGAAAAATCCCGCTGTCGATCGTGGGGTTGCTGCAATACATGTCGCCCACGCTGCAATTCCTGCTGGGCGTGTGGCTGTTCCACGAAGCGTTCACGCCGGACCGCCTCGTCGGCTTCGTACTGATCTGGCTCGCGCTGGCCCTGTTCGCGGCGGAAGGCTTGCTGAACCGGCCGCAGCCGGTGGCCAAACAAGCCTAACGCCGGTAACGCCGGGGTCAGAGCCCGAATTTTGGCAATTTCCTAAAATCGGGGTCTGACCCCGGTGTTTTACAGTATCCTGTCGTCCTTATTTTACGAATAGAAGCACATTACTAATGGCCAACTACGTCTACACCATGAACCGCGTGGGCAAGATCGTCCCACCGAAACGCCAGATCCTGAAGGATATTTCGCTGTCGTTCTTCCCGGGCGCGAAGATCGGCGTGCTGGGCCTGAACGGCTCCGGCAAATCGACCCTGCTGAAGATCATGGCCGGCATCGACACCGACATCCAGGGCGAAGCGCGTCCGATGCCGGGCCTGAACATCGGCTACCTGCCGCAGGAACCGCAGCTCGATCCGGAAAAAACCGTGCGCCAGGAAGTGGAAAGCGGCCTGGGCGAAGCCTTCGAGGCGCAAGCGAAACTGGAAGCCGTGTACGCCGCCTATGCCGAACCGGACGCCGATTTCGACGCGCTGGCCAAGGAGCAGGAGCGCCTGGAATCGATCATCGCCGCCTCCGACGGCGGCAACCTGAACCTGCAGCTGGAAATGGCCGCCGACGCGCTGCGCCTGCCGCCGTGGGACGCCAAGATCGGCGTGCTGTCCGGTGGCGAGAAGCGCCGCGTGGCGCTGTGCAAGCTGCTGCTGAGTAAGCCGGACATGCTGCTGCTGGACGAACCCACTAACCACCTGGACGCCGAATCCGTCGAGTGGCTCGAACAATTCCTGCTGCGCTTTCCGGGCACCGTCGTCGGCATCACCCACGACCGCTACTTCCTCGACAACGCCGCCGAATGGATCCTGGAACTGGACCGCGGCCACGGCATCCCCTGGAAGGGCAATTACTCGTCCTGGCTGGAGCAGAAGGAAGCCCGCCTGAAGCAGGAAGAAGCGACGGAATCCGCGCGCCAGAAGGCGCTGGCGAAAGAGATCGAGTGGGCGCGCCAGAATCCGAAGGCACGGCAAGCCAAGTCGAAGGCGCGTCTGGCCCGCTTCAACGAACTGTCCGAATACGAATACCAGAAGCGCAACGAGACGCAGGAGATCTTCATCCCCGTCGCCGAACGTCTGGGCAATGAAGTCATCGAATTCAAGAACGTCTCGAAAGCCTTCGGCGACCGCCTCCTGATCGACAACCTGTCGTTCACCGTGCCGCCGGGCGCGATCGTCGGCATCATCGGCCCGAACGGCGCCGGTAAGTCGACCCTGTTCCGCATGATCGCCGGCACCGAGCAGCCGGATAGCGGCGAAGTCGTCATCGGCAAGACCGCGAAGGTCTCGCTCGTCGACCAGTCGCGCGACAGCCTCGCCGCGAACAAGACCGTGTTCGAGGACGTTTCCGGCGGTGCCGACATGCTGTCCGTCGGCCGCTTCGAGATGCCGTCCCGTGCGTATCTCGGCCGCTTCAACTTCAAGGGCGCCGACCAACAGAAACTCGTCGGCAACCTGTCCGGGGGCGAGCGTGGCCGCCTGCACCTGGCCAAGACGCTGCTCAAGGGCGGCAATGTGCTGCTGCTGGACGAACCGTCGAACGACCTGGACGTCGAAACCCTGCGCGCGCTGGAAGACGCGCTGCTGGAATTCGCGGGCAGCGTGATGGTCATCTCGCACGACCGCTGGTTCCTCGACCGCATCGCCACCCACATCCTCGCCTTCGAAGGCGACTCGCAGGTGACCTTCTTCAACGGTAACTACCAGGAGTACGAAGCCGACAAGAAGAAGCGTCTCGGCGAAGAAGGCGCCAAGCCGAAGCGGATCCGCTACAAGCCGCTCACCAGCTGATCGGCGCTGCGCCCGCGTTATTCCTCCAGATAGCGCTGGGCATCCAGCGCCGCCATGCAGCCGCTGGCGGCGCTGGTGACCGCCTGCCGGTAGACGTGGTCCTGCACGTCGCCGGCGGCGAACACCCCGGGCACGCTCGTGGCGGTCGCCAGGCCGTTGCGTCCCGCGCGCGTCACGATGTACCCGTTTTCCATCTCCAGCTGACCCGCGAAGAGCGCCGTGTTGGGCTGATGTCCGATCGCCACGAATACACCATGCACGGGCAGCACGCGGATGCCGCCGCGCACGCCGCGCAGGCGCAGCGTGTGCACGCCGGCCGCGTCGCCCAGCACTTCGTCCAGCGTGTGGTTCCACAGGACGTCCACCTTGCCCTCTTCCACGCGCGCCAGCAGGCGTTCGACCAGGATCGCCTCGGCGCGCAGCTGGTCGCGGCGGTGCACCAGCGTCACGCGTGACGCGATGTTCGACAGGTACAGCGCCTCTTCCACGGCCGTGTTGCCGCCGCCGATCACCGCGACCTCCTTGCCGCGATAAAAGAAGCCGTCGCACGTGGCGCAGGCCGACACGCCGCAGCCCAGGAACGCCTGCTCCGACGGCAGCCCGAGATAGCGCGCGGACGCGCCGGTCGCGATGATCAGCGCATCGCACGTGTAGTCGCCGAGATCGCCGGACAGGCGCAACGGCCGCTCGTTCAGGTACGCCGTGTGGATGTGGTCGAAGACGATCTGCGTCTCGAAGCGCCGCGCGTGCAGCTCGAAGCGGCGCATCAGATCCGGTCCCTGCACGCCGTCCGGATCGGCGGGCCAGTTCTCGACGTCGGTGGTGGTCATCAACTGGCCGCCCTGCGCGACGCCGGTCACGAGCAGGGGACGCAAATTGGCGCGCGCCGCATACACGGCGGCGGAATAGCCTGCGGGGCCGGAACCCAGGATCAGGACCTTGGCATGTCGTTTCATGATGTCAGGAGGCGAAGTGACGGGACAGGTGCTGCGCGAACTGCTCGGGCGCCATGAAGCCGATGACGCGGCTCTCCGGCACTTCCTTACCCTGCTTGAACAGGATGATGCCGGGTGGCCCGAACAGGCCGAATTTCTTCATCAGCGCGCGGTCGTCATCGTTGTTGGCGGTGACGTCGACCTGCAGCAGGCGCACCTGCTTCATCTGCGCTTCCACCTTCGGCTCGGAAAACGTAAAACGCTCCATCTCCTTGCACGACACGCACCAGTCGGCATAAAAATCCAGCATCACGGGCGTGGCGGACGACGCGAGCACGCGATCCAGTTCGGCCAGCGTGCGGATGCGCTCGAAGCGCATTTCCTTACCGTGCTTGCCGTCCTGCGCCGCGGCGGCAACTGAAGTGACGCGCAGGTGCGCCAGCGGCTGCAGCACGTCATGCCCGGCGCTGGCGGCGCCCACCAGTTCGAACAGACCGCCCGTCAGCAGCACGAGGCCCAGCGTCTTGCCCGCATAGCGGCCCAATCCCGCTCCGGGGGCGATGGGTTCGAACACGCGCAGGAACACGGCGCACAGCACGGCGAACGCGCCCCACAGCAGCATCGCCACCGTGACCGGGAACACGGGCGTCACCATCCAGATGGCCACCGCGAGCAGCAGCAGGCCGAACACGCGCTTGACGTGGTTCATCCAAGCGCCGGCGCGCGGCAGCAGGCTGCCCGCGGAGACGCCCGTCAGCAGCAGCGGCACGCTCATGCCGGTCGCCATCGAGAACAGCGCCCAGCCGCCCGTCCACACATTGCGCGTCTGGCTGATGTACAACAGCGCGCCCGCCAGCGGACCGGCCACGCAGGGCCCCACGATCAACGCGGACAATGCGCCCATCACGAACACGCCGGCGAAACGGCCGCCGCTCATGCGGCCGCTGGTCGTGCTCAAACGGCTCTGCAGGCTGCTCGGCAGCTGCAACTGGTAGACGTCGAACATCGACAGCGCCAGCACCACGAGCAGCGCGCCGAACGTCAGCAGCACCCACGGCTTTTGCAGCGCGCCGGCGAGGCCCTCGCCCGCCAAGCCCGCCGCGACGCCGAGCGCCGTGTAGACGAGCGCCATACCCAGGCTGTAGGCCAGCGCCAGCGTAAATCCTTTGCCGCGCGAGACGTTGCCTTCGCCGACGATGATGGACGACAGGATCGGCACCATCGGCAGCACGCACGGCGTGAACGACAGCAGCAGGCCGAACGCGAGGAACGCGAGGCCGATGCGCCAGGCGCTGCCCGATTGCAGCGTGCGGCGGGCCAGCGAGCTGTCGTCTTCCTGCGCGGGCGCCGGCGCCGCTTGCGGTACCGGCGCGGCATCGGGTGCGGCAGGCTTCAATGCGCCCGGCGCCGCCGGGTCCACGGTGAACGCCACTTCGGCGGGCGGATAGCACAACCCTGCATCCGCGCAGCCCTGGTAGCCCACGCGCAGCACGAACGGGTTCTTCGCATCCGTTTTCAGCGGCAGGTCGGCCGCCAGCTGGCCGGCATAGGTTTCCATCTCCTTGTTGAAATTGCTGTCGAACTTGCGCACGCCGTCCGGCAGCGCCGGCTGGCCGACCTGCGGCGCGGTGAAGACGAGGCGGTCGCGGTACAGGTGGTAGCCGGGCGCGATGGTCCAGATCAGGTGCACGGCGCGCAGATCCGAACGCAACTGAGCGCTCAGCTTGAACGCCTGTTCGGGCGGTAAAAAATCGTCGGCCGCCAGCGCCGTCTGCCCGGCCGCGCAGGCCAGCAGGACGAGCGCGGCCGTCCATCGAAAGAGGTGCTTCATGATGCGTAATCTCCTGAAATGCTGTGGTGGTGCTGTTGTCCCGCATTGTCGATGGCGAAGTAGGCGAGCCCGCTGGCGGCCAGGAACGCCAGGCCGTCCGCTTCCTTCAGCATCGCGATGGTCGACACGCTGCCGCCCAGCACGGCCAACGGCGCCAGCACGCTCACGGAGCGGAAGTAACACGCCGGCATGCCCGTGCGCGGATTCAATATGTGGCAATAGCGCTTGCCGTCGATGTCGAAAAAACGTTCGTAATCGCCGCTCGTCGTCAGTGCGCCCTGGCTGACGTTGATGCTGGCGACGATGCCATCCGGCTTGCGCGGGTCCTGGATCCCGATGGCCCAGGGCCGCTCGTCCGGCTGCGGCCCGATGAAGCGCATGTCGCCGCCGAGGTTCACATAGCCGTGCCGCACGCCTTTTTGCAGCAGCAGCGCACCGGCGCGGTCGGCCGCGTATTCCTTGCCGAAGCCGCCGAAGTCGATCTCCATGCCGGCGCGCGGCAGGAAGATGCTGCCGTCCTCGCGGCGCACGGCCGGCCAGTCGACCAGCGCCAGCAGCGGCGCCAGTTCGTCCTGCGTCGGCACGCGCGGATGACGAAAATCCCAGGCGCGGCGCAGCACGCCCGAGGTGATGTCGAACAGGCCGTCGCTGGCGCGGTAGAGGTGGTCGGCGTAGGCGAGCAGCTGCGACGTCTCGTCGTCGCACTCCACCCGATAGCGTCCCGCCGCGGCGTTGATGCGGCTGACGATGCTGTCGGCGCGGTAGCGCGAATATGTCCGCTCGATGCGCCGCACCTCGGCGAAGGCCGCCTCCGCCAGTTCTTCCGCCACGTGTCCGTTCGGCGCGGCCAGCCGGATCTCGCACCGGCTGGCCATCGCGTCGAACGGAAAGCGGAAGACCTGGTCTACCATCGCCGCGTCAATCCGACCTGGAACATGCGGGCGCGCAGCGGCGCGAGGCCCGGACTGCCGCCGTGGAACAGGCGCCAGCTGCCGCGCTGTTCGTAGCCCTCGACCTTGACGTCGACGGTCCACAGCTTGCCGATGTCGCGCACGACCTTCAGCCCCACCGTGACGGCGCCGAAGCCGGACAGGCGCTGGTCCGGCGACGACAGCCGGCTTGGCCCCGCAGCGGCAAAGCCGGGCGGGAACGGCGGGCCGAGCGTGCCGTCGTACACGGGGTCGTAATAGAAATACGCCGCGCTCTGCGAATACAGGCGCAGTTCCGGCACCACGCTCCAGCCCCCGCCGAGCGGCTGCACATATTCTCCGGACAGCGTGTGCGCGCGGATGCGGTACGAGTCGCTGTAGTAGCGGTAGCTCAGGCGCGTCGTGCCGCCCGTGCTGTCGACGTAGTGATTCCAGCGCAGCAGCACCGTGTTCTGGCGGCGCGAGCGGGGACGGTTGTCAAACAATTTATACGGATCGCTGAAATAGCCGTCGCCGTTCGTACGCGTGAACGTCAATTGGCCGATGTCGTTCGGCGTCAGCACCTGCGTCACGCCGGCCAGCACGCTCACCGTGCGCCTGTGCTCATCGACGACGACGTGGTTGACCGGATCGATGCGATCGCGGCTGCCCGCGAGCCCGAACGCCCACGTCGTGTTGTTGTCCTCGCTGGACAAGGTGCCGTTCAGCGACAGCGCGCGCGACACGTAATCGTGCTCCGTCGAATACGCGGCGCCGGCCGTCAGCGTGCCGCGCCGGAAGTAGCGCGTGACGGCGACATCTCCCGCCTTTCTCTCGTCCTGCATATGCGAGGCGCCGGAGATCGCCGTGTGGTAGCGCGGCGAGGCGCCCGACACGTCGTCGGCCGTCAGCGTGCCTTCGATGGACCAGTCGCTTGCGACCGGCGCCGTCACCGCGATCGACGGCGAATGCGAGTGAATGCGGTCCAGGCCGGACTGGCGGTCGGCGTAATCGAGATAGCGCAGGCTGATGCTGCCGTTCTGCGGCGGCTCGTCGGCCATGGCCTGCACGCCGGGCAGCAGCAGCGCCGCGGCGAGCAGAGACGCCCCCAGGTCCTGGGGAGGTTGCTTGGATGTCGTCATGTATTCCCCCTCAGTTGCAGCCACATCCACCGCCGCCTACGCCCGCGCCGCCGGATGCGGCTTCGCGGCTCGTATAGATATGGTCGGCATAACGGGTCTCGAGCTTGTCGCCGCCGAAGGTCATCTCCGGCTTGGCCAGCTTGCCTTTTTCCCACGGCTGCACGGTGGCGCAACCCGCCAGCGCGAGCAGCGCCGGCACGAGCAGGATCAGGTTCCTCATTTCGCACCTCCCAACGCCTTCTGGATCACCTGTTCGAGCTCCGCGCGGTCGGCCTCTTTAAAACCCGCGTGCTCGTACAGAACCTTGCCGTCCGGGCCGATCAACACGCTGCTCGGCATGCCCTTGATGCCGTAGGCGCGCGGCGTCGCGCCGGCCGGGTCGAACGCGATCGTGAAGCGTGCCGGCGTCTCGGCGAGGAAGCGGCGCGCATCGTCGCTTTTCGCGTCGAGATTCACGCCGACGACCTGCAGCCCGCGCGCGCCGTAGCGCGCCTGCATCTCGTTCATCCATGGGAAGGACTGGCGGCACGGGCCGCACCACGAGGCCCAGAAATCCACGTACACGAGCCGGCCCTGGAACTTCGCCAGCTGCACCGTGCCGTCCTTGCCCGGCAAGTCGAACTGCGGCGCCGGCACGCCTTTGTCGAGCGCACTGGCGGTCGATGCCTCCAGCGCCGCGGCCAGCACCATTGCCATGCGCAGCACGCGCGTCGTACGGGCGCTCATTGGTCCACCTCTTTACGACTCAGTTTGCTCACCGTGCGACGCCATCCCAGCACGCCGAACGACAGCACCACCAGCAAGGCCAGCACCGGATCGTTGCCGTTCTTGATGGAGGAGCAGCCGCCACCGCCGGCGTTCTGCGGCGATTGCACGGTCTGCACATTGCCCTTGCCGCTCAGCGCGACGGTCCACGCACCGCCACCGTCGGCCGCGAGCGCCAGGCTGCCGGACGTGTCTCCCGCACCGACCGGGGTGAAGCGCACGACCAGGTCGCAGCTCGTCCCCGGCTGCAAGGTGAACGGAACGGCCGCGCAACCGGAAGCATCGGCCTGCAGCGCGAACGGACCGGAGAACGTGGCCGCCGTCACCGTTGCCGCATTGGCGCCCGTGTTGGTCAGCGTGATGCGGTGCGTGGGCGCCGTGCCGTTGACGTCGGCGGCGCCGAAGTCGAACGATTGCGGATTCACCGTCAGCATCGGCACGGGCACGGCGACGCCGGTCCCGCTCAGGGCGACGGTGAACTGGTTGCCGGCGTCCGTCATCAGCACGAGGGTTCCGGCGCGCTGGCCGGCGGCCGTCGGTTTGAAGCCGATGTCGATGGTGCAGCTGGCCGATGCGGCGACCGATGCATTGGCCGCGCAGGTCCCTTTCAACTCGAAGTCGGATGCCTGCGCGCCGTCCAGCACGAGCGAGGCGATTTTCAGCGCGGCCGTGCCGCCGTTCGACAGCGTGACGGTATGCGCCGCGGCACTCTTGCCGACTTGCGTGTCCGCGAAGGCGACCGGGCCCGCTTCGGACAACGTCGGCTTGGCCGCCGGCGCCGTCGTACCCGTGCCGCTGATCGTCACCTGCAGCGGTGCCGCGTTCGACGTCACGGTAAGCGTGGCCGTGGCCGTGCCGGATGTCGTCGGCGCGAAGGCCAGGGTCACGGTGCAGCTGGCGCCCACGGCCAGGGTCGTGCCGCACGTGTTGTTGGCGATGGCGACGGTGGATGCGCCCGACACGGCGATGCCGTTCAGCGCGAGCGCCACATTGCCCTTGTTCGCCAGCGTGACCGACTGCGTGGCGGCCTGCGCGCCGATCGCCTGCGTGCCGAACGCCACGGCCGACGGGCTGGCCGCGACGGCCGGCGCGGCCGCGGCGACGGTGCCGGACAACGGCACCGACACGGCGCCGTTGGACGCGTTCGACGCCAGGGCGAGATTGCCGCTGAACGCGCCGTTGCCGGAAGAGTTCGCGGTCACGGTCACGGTGCAGCTGCCGCCCGCCGGCACCGGCGTCGCCGTGGCGCAGGTGCCGCCCAACGTGAACACGTTCGCGTTGGCGCCGCCGACGGCGATGCTGGAGAAAGTCAGCGTCGCCTGGCCCGTGTTGCTGACCGTGACGCTCTGCGCGGGCGATGCGGTACCGGCGACCAATGCACCGAAGTCGATGGCATTGGCCGACAGCGCGATGGTCGGCTGCGCGACGGCGTTGCCGGTGCCGCTCAAGGCCACGGTGCTGGAACCGCCCGTCGCATTGTGCGCGATGACGAGCGAGGCACTGCGCGCGCCGGCGGCGGACGGCGTGAAGCCGACCTGCACGGTGCAACTGGCGCCGGCCGCCAGCGATGTGCCGTTGGCGCAGGTGCCGCCGTTGATGGCGTAATCGCCCGCGGCCGCGCCGGACAGGCTCAACGTGCCGACGGTCAGCGCCGCGTTGCCCGTGTTGGACAAGGTGGTGGCGAGCGGCGACGCCGACTGGCCGATGGTGGTGGCCGCGAAACTCAGCGAGGCCGGATTGACCGCGGCCGCCGGCGCGGCGGTCACGGTCGGGTTGCCGATGAAGGCGGCGAGATCCGCGATCTCCGCGGCCGTGAAGCGGCCGTTGAACAGCGTGCCCATGCCGCCCTTGTTGGCGGCGAACGCATTGGTGATCACGCTCGGGTTATTCGCCGCGGCGAGGATGCCGTTGACGTTGTTGGCCGGCGAAGGACCGTGGCACGACGCGCAGGCGGTGCCGCCGCCGGTCGGCCCGTTCAGGTACAGGTTCTTGCCGTTCAATGCATCGGCGGCATGGACGGCCGGGACGATCGCGAGCACGGCGGCGACGGCGAGGACAGAATGAAGACTTCGATGCAGCCCGATCATAGGGACTCCCAATTCGTTCAAAGGACACAGCCACCGAGGGCCAGTGCATTCATCCCGCAGTGCGCCAGTGCGCACAGGCGCCAGTCGCGGCTGCGCTGGTAGAGCAGCGCCAGCACCAGTCCCGGCGCCAGCACCAGCCCTGCCGCGCGCCAGCCGGAACCGAGATGCAGCAGCGCGAACGCGGCCGCCGACAGGGCCGCCGGCAGCGGGGCAGCACGCCGGATCAGCCACTCCTGCAATCCGCCCCGCACCACCCACTCCTCCAGCACGGGCGCCAGCAACAGCAGGCGCGCCAGCGCGACGGCATCGGGCGCGACGACCTGGCCCGTACAGACCAGGTGCTGGGACATCAGGACAATGGATGGCATGAACGGCACAGGGCACCCGAACGGCTACCGGTAGCAGTTGCTACTACGGAAATCGTCCGGTTAATACCGGCCATGGCGGAAAAGTTCAGGCGAATTGAAAAAAAATTATGGACAGCGCACGAACGGCGCCAAACGGTGTCAAAACATTAGATTTGCCACATCGACCATACCGCGTAATGCACGGAAATGGATCGTCGTCAAACTGGCATCGTGGGTAGAATCGGTGTGGTTGAGGTTCTTCAACTCGTGCGCGTTTGCGCCAGATCGACACGGCATGGCTGCGCCGCTTGGCAGATTACGTTCATGACAAACTACCGCGACAACCGGGTCCCGGGCGGGACTTTTTTCTTCACGGTGCGTCTGCTGGATCGGGACAGCACCTTACTCACGGACCATTTCTCGGCATTCGGCGAGGCAATGCGCCAGGCGCGCATCCGCAAGCCGTTCCACGTCGATGCCTGGGTCGTGCTGCCGAACCACGCGCACGCGATCTGGACCCTGCCGCCGGGCGACCACGACTGCGCGTCGCGCTGGCGCGCCGTCAAGATCGCCTTTTCCAAGGCTTTGCATAAAGCCTGCCTGCCGGGCGGCGCGAGGACCAAGGGCGATGCCGGCACGGGCGACGGCACCATCTGGGAACGCCATTACCGCGACTATCGCGTGGGCGACGACGAGGAATATGCGAGCCTGATCGACTACGTGCACAGCAATCCGATGCGCCACGGCTTTTGCCAGCATCCGGCGGAATGGCCGTGGTCGTCGCTGCACCGGTTCCTCGCCGCGGGCTTCACGCCGCCCGCCCTGCCGCTCGCGCCGCCGCCATGGATGTGGCCGGCGGGCCAGCCGGCAAAAATCCGGGGTCAGAGCCCTTTTTAGTGCACGATCTTTGCAGTAAGCTCGTTCAGCTGGCCGGTACCGTTCCGCTTGTCCATATCGATATCGTGGGTACCCATCGGGGAAGCGTTGTCATTGAAAAATTGCCCAAATAAGGGCTCTGACCCCGAATTGCCGAGCAATTAAAAAAGGGCCCGCAGGCCCTTTTTTTGAAGTGAAACCGGAGACGCTTAGAAGCTATAGCGTGCACCCACGGTCCAGACGTCGGCCTTGGCGCCGAAATCCTTGCTCTTGCCGTAGCGCTCATACTCGGCGGTCAGCGCAACCTGCTGGTTGAGGTTGTACTGCACGCCGACGGCGCCATAGGCGCCGGTGTCGGTGTTCTTGAGGTTCAGGGCGGCACTTTCCAGCTTGCGCTCGCTGTGCTGCAGGCCCAGCTTGCCGTACACGGCGAACTGGTCGTTCACCGGCATGTTGTACTTGCCGGCGATATAGTAGCTGGAGCCCTTCGTGCGGCCGCTCGCGTTCGTGCCGTTGTTACTGTAGTTGAAATTGGAATTGCGGAAATCGGTGTAGCCCGCTTCAGCACCCCAATTCTGGTCGAATTCATAACCACCGAAAATCTTGCCCGAGGCCTTGTAGCCGTCGCTGCTGAAATTGCTCAGACCACCGACCGACGAATTCTCGTGGTCCGCCGTGGCGATGCCGACGCCCACATAGGCGCGCGGTTGGGTCTGGGTGGTTTGGGCTTGGGCCGCGCCCATGGCGGCAGTACCTGCGATCAGTGCAACGATAAGCTTTTTCATATGCGGATTCCTTTGCTTTGTTTGACTGGTTCGCAATTCCAGTGAATCGCGATGTGGTCAAGATAGCACCGCAAAATGGTGAAGTCCTTGCTGAACTCGTAAGACTTGTAATCGAATGTAACTTAATGACCTTAAATTCAGTAATGTTTTAACGAAAATTGAGGTCAGATAACTTAGGTTTAGCTCACGAAACGAAAAGTTAAGTTGAGCCGTGGTCCAACCAGTTTGGCCGTCTTGTTGATGCCGTGCCGCCAGTGTGCCTGCAGGGTGCCGGCCATCAACAGCAGGCTGCCATCTGTCAGGTCGAGCTTGACGGTGCGCTTATTCGTCTTGTGGCGCAGGATGAAGGTGCGGGTGGCGCCATAGCTGAGCGAGGCGATGGCGGGCTGCGGGCCCAGCTCCGGTTCGTCGTCGCTGTGCATGCCCATGCTGTCGGCGCCGTCGCGGTAGTAATTCAGCAGCACGCTGTTGTAGCGCCGGCCCGTCGCCTGCTCGACCGCCGCGCGCAGCGCTTCCAGCAGCGGGGTCAGCGGCAGCGGTTGCAGCGTCAGGCCGGAATATGTATAGCTGGCCTCGCCATACCAGGCCGTCAGGCGGGGCTGCAGATAGCGCTTGCCGTACACAACGACGGTGTCGGCGCGCCACGGCGTCTCATCCACCAAACGCGCGAGGATCTCGGCATTGCTGATCGTCATGGGAAGCTGGGCCAGCATGGACAGCTCGCCATCCTCGATAGGGATGCTTACCAAATCCATGGCTGTGGAAAACAAGTCCATTCGACAATATTGCTATGATGGCGGAATCTGATCGACCAGACATTTTCTCATGAACAAACGCCAGTTCCTCGGTACCGCGGCGGTCGCGGGTGCCTTTCCCATCGCCGCGCATGCTGCCCAGCCGGCCGAGCGCGGCCCGGCGCTGCTGACGGTCACCGGCGCCATCGCGCACAGCAATCGCGGGCCGCTCGACCCGGCGCTGGACCAGATGATGCACAAGCACCAGGTCACGTTCACGACAGCCTGGGCCTTCGATTACCCCAGCTTAATGACCCTGCCGCAACAGACAATCCGTCCGACGCTGGAATACGACCGCAAGCCGCACACGCTGCGCGGTCCGCTGCTGACGGACGTGCTGGCGCGCGCCGGCGCCACGCTGCACGACAAGGGGGTGCTGGTGCTGCGCGCCGTGGACGGTTACAACGTCGAATTGCCGGTCGCCCAGGCGCGCGCGCGACGTTTCATCGTCGCGACGCACGTCGACGGCAATCCGATGCCGCTGGGAGGTCTGGGACCGCTATGGGCCGTGTACGACGCCGACCGGGTACCGGAGATGGCGGCGCTGCCGTTGCCGCAGCGCTTCGCCGCCTGCCCGTGGGCGTTGTATCACGTCGAGGTGAAGGGGTGACCCGGATCAGGCGTAGGCTTCGGCCAGGCTCATCACGCGCGGCGTGATCTTGATGCCGACGTTGCCGAACAGGGTGTCGATCGCGGCCAGGTTGGCGGCGCACTCGTCCGATTTCCAGCCGTTGAACAGATCGGTGCCGTTCTTCTGGAAATGCAGGTCGAGCACCTTGCCCTTGTCCTTGTGGGTATAGGTCTGCTGGTAGATGTTCTCGAACCCGAGCTCGGCCAGAGCGGTCAGCACGGCCTGCGGCGGATTGTCGGGATCGGTAGCCATGAACACGCCAAACGTCTTGCCGGGCGGTTTTGCTGCCACGTCGACTTCGTAAATGCCGGGTGCCTTCGTGACACTGGTGCTTTTCAGGAACAGCATGCTGTCTTCCTCCACGCATGGCGGCATCGGGGCCGCCATTCAATAAATTGAAATCAGACACAGCTTATTGCAGTATGGGAACTTTGTCGACGAATGGTTTTCGAGATTTTGCTCTACTGCAACAGCTCACTGTGAACTCATTGTGACAACAGCCCGATCGCACTGCCGGCCACGAGCGCGCCGCACGCCACCATGCCGACGATGAAGCCCAGCTCGCGCTTGCTCGGATCGCGGTAATAGCCCAACGCATACAGGATCCGCCCGGCGCACCACAGCAGCCCGCCCGCGGCCGCCCAGCGGTCGCCCAGGTAGTGGCCGCACAGCCACAGCGGGGCCAGCACGAGCGGCAATTGTTCCAACGTGTTCGCCTGCACGCGTTGAAAGCTCTGGAACGGCAGCGGCCCCTCCATCGAGGGCGCCGGCACCTTGTATTTGTTTCTCGCCCAGCCGGCCATCACGCCCGTCCAGAAATAGACGCCGAGTGCGGCCAAGGTCGCCCATGCGGTCAAAACCATCGTGTTCTCCATCACAACAAAAAGCCCATCTGTTTCTACAGACAGGCTTTTTACAACATGACATCGGATGGCGCAATAAAGCCGATCTACTTGTCAGCGCGGCGGCGCAAACCCAGCGCCAGCACACCGGCACCGATCAACGCGAGCGAGGCGGGTTCCGGCACATCATTCGCCGAGCCAGCGCCATGCACGCGAATAGCCGGTACGCCGTAATTGTTGCTGAAAGCTTGCCCTTGCATGCCTTCCAGTCCACGGTAGACGCCTTGATCCCAAGGCCCGTTTCGATTGTTATACATGAAATTCTGGTTCGACAATCCGTCGAATGAGAACTCGATCAGGTAAGTCCGATGTTCAGTGATGTAAAACCCGGGGAATCGAAAGTCCACTTGCGCCGGGCCAGGTCCCACGTCGCCGTGGCGAGCGCGTCGTACAAGGTTCCCGTCGGGCCATCCCAGGCCGCGACGGCCGCGTGCTGGCGCGCCACCGTCGCCGCGTCGCCGCGTGCGATCGGCCCGGACAGCGCCGCTTCCGGCCCCAGTCGCAGCACATTCGATAACGTTTCGGTCGCGAGCGGCCGCGCCAGTTCGCGCGCCACGTCGGCCGGGATGCCGGCGGCCTGGTAGGCGCGCAGCGCCGCGTCCATGACGGTGACCAGGTAGTTCGACGCGAACACGGCGGCCGCGTGATACACGGTCTTGGCGGCCGGGTCGATTTGCACGGGCCGCGCGCCGATCGCCTCGAACGCAGGCAGCAGAACCGCCAGCGCGGCGGCATCGCCCTCCACGCCGCAGAACGTGCCGTCGAACGCCGCCGCGACCGCCGCCGGGTCGGCGAAGCTGCGCACCGGATGCACGCTCGCGACCAGGGCGCCCGCGCGGCGCAGCGCATCCAGTTCGCTCGACGCCTTCGCGCCGCTGCAGTGGAATACGACGGCGCCGTCCACCGGTGCCGATTGCGCCAGCGCGGCGGCGACCGGTCCGATGGCATCGTCCGCCACGGCCAGCATCCACACGTCGGCCGGCCGCACGGCGCCGTCGACGGGTGCGCCGGCACCGATGAAGGCGACGGCGTCGCGCGCGCTGTCGATGCCGCGCGTTTGCACATCTTGGACAGTGAATACGCCGCGCGCCGCGAACAACCTGCCGAGGACGCGCCCCACATGGCCCGCGCCGACGATGTTCAGGGTCGGCATCAGAAACGGGAACCCGGCTGGCGCAGGAATTCCTCTTCTTCCGGCGTCGACGCGCGCCCGAGGATGGCGTTACGGTGTGGGAAGCGGCCGAAGCGCGCGATCACGCCGCGGTGGCGGTGCGCGTAATCGAGCATCTCGTCGAAGCCCGGGTGTCCGGCCGCCAGCACGCCGAACAGTTCGACGGCGCGCTCCTGCATGTACGCGTCCTCGGCGTGCTCGAACGGCATGTAGGCGAAGGCGCGCTGCAGCGGTGGAAGCTCCCGGTCGGCGCCGCTGTCGACGAGGGTGCGCGCGGCGGCCAGCGCGAGAGCATCGCCGGCGAACGACTGCGGCGTGTTGCGGTAGGCGTTGCGGGTGAACTGGTCGAGCACGAGGATGCGGGCCAGCAGGCCTTGCGGTCCTTGCCCATCCCACTCGCGCAGGCCGCCGGCCAGCGCCTGATCGATCGTCGCGCCGAAGCGGTCGCGGATGATATCGTCGAATGTATCCTTCTTGACGAACCATTCGCGGCGCGGCTTACCCGCCTCCGCGCTGCCCGGTGCGCCGAACCAGAAATCGAGAACGTCCTGGGGTGTCATGTGTTCCTCTGTTGTCCTTGTCAGTTGCGTGCGTGCGAAAGCTGGAAGCCGTCCACGCCCTCGAACGTCGACAGTTCGCTGGCGAGCAGCGACAGCGGCGCGCCCGGCTTGCCGGCCAGTTCCAGCGCGACGAAATGCCATTCCTGGCAGCCCTTCTCGCTGGAGATGGTAAGCGAGCCGCCGGCGATTTCGTAGCCGCGTTCCAGCGCCGCGCGGCGCAACGTCTCTTCCTGCGGATAGACGCCGGGTTTGAAGTGCAGCGTGACGGCCACCGCGTGGCGCGACGGCAGCATCCCGACCGCCTTGTTCAGGTAGATCATGATCATCGCGGAGAAGAACGCGAGCCCCATCGCGGCCATGTAGAAACCGAGGCCGACGAGGATGCCGATCACGGACGACGACCAGATCGACGCCGCCGTCGTCAGGCCGCTGATGTTGAAACCCGAGCGCATGATCACGCCGGCGCCGAGGAAGCCGATGCCCGTCACGACGCCCTGGATCACGCGCGTCGGATCGACGAGCGCCACGGACGACCCGTGCCCGCCGAACCAGTGGCTCGGATAGCCGGCGACGATGGTCAGCGCGCACGACGCCATGCACACGAGGCCATACGTGCGCATGCCCGCCGCGCGGCCGTGGTAGGAACGCTCGTAGCCGACCATCAGACCCAGCGCCAACGCGCCCGCCAGGTTCAACAGGATCAGCGCATTCGTGGCCAGTTCCGCCTGCGACCAGTACGCGCCGATCAGGTCGGGCAGCGTCAGGACCAGGTCGTTCGATACGGGAGCCGTCAAGGTTTTTTCCTGACGAGCTGTTTTTCGAATTCGACGTCGTGCTTGCTGATGCGTTTGACCTCTTGCGGACCGAGGCCGTTGACGAACGCCACGAAGTCGTCCAGTTCGAGCGGCGCGCACAGCGGCGGCGCGCCCGGTTTCTCGGACAGGAAGAAGTGGCCATCGCCGGTACGCGCCATCGAGTACGACGTCACGCCGGTGCGCCGTTTCAGACGCTCGACGGCGGCGCTGGCGCGGGTGGAACGTGCTCCCGCCATATCAGATCTCCTTGGTACGCAGTTCGAGCCAGTCGCGCGCGGCGCCGCTCACGTGCGGCAGCAGGCGCGCGCGCACGCTGCGGTGGTAATCGTTGAGCCACGCGACCTCGTCGCCGCGCATCAGCGACAGGTCGATGCAGCGGGTGTCGATCGGACACAGGGTCAACGTTTCGAAGCCGAGGAATTCGCCGAAGCCTTCGTCGCCCACGACGCGCGTCAGCACGAGGTTCTCGATGCGGATGCCCCACTGGCCCGGACGATAGATGCCCGGCTCGTTCGACGTGATCATGCCCGGTTCCAGCGCCGTATGCGGCTCCGGCGGTGCGGACGGCGAGATCACTTGCGGGCCCTCGTGCACGTTAAGGAAGTAGCCGACGCCGTGGCCGGTGCCGTGGCCGTAGTCGATGCCGGCGGCCCAGATCGGGGCGCGCGCCAGCGCATCGAGCATCGGGCCTTTCGTCCCGCGCGGGAAGCGCGCGACGGACAGGGCGATCATCCCTTTCAGCACCAGCGTGAAATCGCGCTTTTGGGCACTGGACGGCGTGCCGACGGGGACGACGCGCGTGATGTCCGTCGTGCCGCCCAGGTACTGGCCGCCGGAGTCGATCAGAAGCAGGCCGTCGCCTTCGATCACGGCGCAGTGCTCCGGCGCGGCCCGATAATGCATGATCGCGCCGTTGGCATTGAAGCCGGCGATGGTGCCGAAGCTGGGGCTGATGAAGCCGGGACGGCGCGCGCGTGCCGCCGTGATCCGTTCGTCGATGTGGACCTCGTTCAGCGGCGCGCGGTCGGCATCCGCCAGCGTCGCTTCGAGCTCCGCGAAAAATTCGCACAGGGCGGCGCCGTCCTGTTCCATCGTGTCGCGCACGTGGTCCATCTCGGCTTCGAGCTTGCGCGATTTCGCAAACGTCGTCGGATTGATGGCTTCGACGACGCGCACGTGCGCCGGCACGGCGGCGCGCATGCCGGCCGTGACGCGGCGCGGGTCGATCAGCAGGCTGCTGTCGGCCGGCAGCGCGGCCAGCGCTTGCTGCGCCTGGTCGTACGGCGCGACACGCACCCCATCCTGCTCGAGGCGCGCGCGCAGGCTTGCATCGATCTTGCCGTCGGCGACGAACAGCGTGGCGCCGGTCGATTCCACGAGCGCGTGCGCGAGGAACACGGGATTGAAGCTGACGTCCGCGCCGCGCAGGTTGAACAGGTAGGCGATGTCGTCGAGGGTCGAGATGAAATGACGTTCGCCGCCCAGCTTCGCCATCGCATTGCGCGTCGCGTGCAGTTTATCGGCGCGAGCGAGCACGGCGTACGGCGCCACGTGTTCGTAGACCGGCTCGGGCGGGAGACCCGGGCGGTCGGTCCAGATCTCGTCGAGCAGGTCGAGGTCGGTGCGCAGCTT
This sequence comes from Massilia putida, assembly GCF_001941825.1. Taxonomy (NCBI): domain Bacteria; kingdom Pseudomonadati; phylum Pseudomonadota; class Betaproteobacteria; order Burkholderiales; family Oxalobacteraceae; genus Massilia; species Massilia putida. The sequence continues at coordinate 4,070,163 of NZ_CP019038.1, read as the reverse complement.
CACACCGCGCGCGGCGAGCGCATCACCGAGCAGACGCGCGACGGACAAGCCCAGCACGCGCGCGTCGACGGCGACGGTCCGGCCTTCGTCCATGTTCTCCGCCAGCCAGTCGATATGCAGCAGGCTCGCGCCGGACGGGATCTTCATCAGCTGGATTGCCGTGCCGGCCAATTCCTGCTCCGCCTGCGTGTAATAGCGGCCATCCGTCCAGACGCCGGCGAAGTCGTTCGTGGCGATGAACGTGCCGACGGAGCCCGTGAAGCCGGACAGCCACTCGCGGCCTTTCCAACGGCCGGGCAGGTATTCGGACAGGTGCGGATCGGCGGACGGCACGATGAAGGCGTCGACGTGGTGGCGCGCCATCGCGGCGCGCAGCCGGGCAAGGCGCTCGGCGCGCACGTGGGTAGTGTCAGGTGCTGGCATGGCTCGAAATCGATGTTCGGTTTATCAAATCGGTATGATACGCCCTCCGCACCGGTGCAGCGAACGCGGCCGCCGCCCGTAACTGACTGGAATCGCGCGCGGACACAATCTGGCGGATAATCCCACACCCAAGGATTATCCGGATCCTACAACCGACTCTGAAATATCATGCAAGACTTTCACTACAACCGCGCCCGCGCACTGCTGGCCAATGCCGAAGAAATCGTCAGCGCGGACCAGGTCCAGGCGGCCGTACGCAACGTCGCCGAGGTGCTGAACCAGCGTTTCGACAATGACGAGACGAGCGATTTCCCCCTCGTGCTGGGCGTCATGGGCGGTGCGGTGGTGTTCACCGGCAACCTGCTGCCCCAGCTGACGTTCCCCCTCGAATTCGACTACATCCACGTGACCCGCTACGGCGACCTCGACCGCGGCGGCGAAGTCGTGTGGAAAGTGATCCCGCGCCAGGACGTCACGGGCCGCACGATCATCATCGTCGACGACATCCTCGACGAAGGCGAAACGCTGGCTCATGTGAAACAGCGCCTGCTCGACATGGGCGCGGCCGAAGTGATCCTGGCCGTGTTTGCCGACAAGGATCTCGGCAAAGTAAAACCGGTGCAGGCGGACATCGTCGGCCTGACGGTGCCGAACCAGTTCGTCGTCGGCTTCGGCATGGATGCGCACGGGTATTGGCGCAATCTGCCGGGGCTGTGGGTGATCCGGGATGCGGACAAGGTGATGCAGGCGGTGGCGTAACCCCAACGTCGTTCCCGCGAAAGCGGGAACCCATGCTGAAGTACCGAAGTTCGCGTCATTATCGGCTTCGGAAAGTCAGCATGACTCCCCGCCTTCGCGGGGATGACGGTGTGGTCAGGCCTTCAGGCCCAGGCGCTCGCGCGCCGCTTGGTACTGCTGCGTCAACCGCTCCACCATCTCCGCCACGGTCGGTACGTCATCCATCAACCCGACACCCTGGCCGGCCCCCCAGATATCGCGCCACGCCTTCGCGCTGCCGGAACCGAAACTCATCTTGCTCTTGTCCGACACGGGCAGGTTGTCCGGATCGAGCCCCGCCGCCACGATCGATTTCTTGAGGTAGTTGCCGTGCACGCCCGTGAACAGGTTCGTATAGACGACGTCCGCCGCCGACGATTCCACGATCGCATTGCGGTAGGCGTCCGTGACGTTCGATTCGCGCGTGGCCAGCCAGCGCGAGCCGATGTAGGCGAAATCGGCGCCCATCGCCTGCGCGGCGAGGATGGCGTCGCCCGTGGCGATGGAACCCGACAGCGCTACGGGTCCGTCGAAGAATTTACGCACTTCGCCCACCAGCGCGAACGGAGACAGCGCGCCCGCATGGCCGCCGGCGCCGGCCGCGACGAGAATCAGGCCGTCCACGCCCGCTTCCAGCGCTTTTTCGGCGTGGCGGATCGACACGACGTCGTGCAGCACGATGCCGCCGTACGCGTGCACGGCATCCAGCATGTCCTTCGGCGGCGCGCGCAGCGACGAGATGATGATGGGCACCTGGTGCTTCACGCACACGGCCACGTCGTGTTCCAGGCGGTCGTTCGACTGGTGCACGATCTGGTTGACGGCGATCGGCCCGACCTGTTTATCGGGATGCGCTTCCTGGTACGCTCCCAGCTCCTGCTGAAGCTCCGTCAGCCACGTGTCGAGCAGCGCGGCCGGGCGCGCGTTCAGCGCCGGAAACGAACCGACGATGCCCGCCTTGCACTGCGCGGCCACCAGCGCGGGGCCGCTGGCGATGAACATCGGCGACGCGATGACGGGGAGGGACAGGTTTTGCAGGACGGGAGGCAGCGCCATGGATTTCTCGCGATAGTTGATCGGACCTGTCGATTATGGATGAAAAAAGCACGACCGTACTAGATTCCGCGCTCTAATTTTTCCTCAGACATCGACGAGGGTATCGCCGTCGACGCGCGCCGCGCCCGCTTTCACGAGCGCACGCACGAGCCGGTCCGCCATTTCTCCGCTGCTGCCGTGAAAAAACCGTTCGCGCGCCAGCACGAGCAGCGGCACCGTCGCGCACAGCGATGCGACCTCGGCCAGCGGGATGCGCCGCCGTTCCAGCAGTAGAAATTTTATTAGCACGCGGACGGCATTCTCCGCGTTGCGCACCGGGTCGGCCGCCAGATAATCCAGACGGGAGTATGCGCGGTCCAGCGCGGCCTGCACGTCGTCGAACGCGCCGCCATGGCCGGGAATGACGACGCGGGCGCCCAGCGTCGCAATCAAGTCCAAGGTGGCGCGCACGTCATGAAAACCGGGCTCGCCGACCAGTTCCGGGAACACGACGCCGAAGCCGTTCTGCCACAGGGCGTCGCCGGAGATCAGGATGCCCTCTTCTGCGCACCACAGCAGCAGCGCGTGCGGATCGTGGCCGGGCGCCGCCAGTGCCTGCCAGTCCAGGTCGCCCATGCGCAGCCGCTGGCCGGATTCAAGGGTCTCGTCATACGTGAAACGCGGACATTGCTGGGCCGTGGCGCGGAAACTCAGCGCGTCCTCGTCCCAGGCGTCGACCTTCGCGCATTCCGCCTTGGGGATTGCGATGCGGCACGCGTACACATCGCGCAAGGCCGCGTTGCCGCCGCAATGGTCGGCGTGCAGATGGGTGTTGACGACGCGGTCCAGCGGGCGCGCCTGCAATGCGTGGCGCACGAGCGACAGCGTCTGTGCGGCATGCGTCGCATAGCCCGTGTCGACGAGTGTAACTCCATCGTGTCCCGTGATGAGGATGTTGTTGGACGACAGCCAGCCGCGCTCGAAGACGTGGATCGCCGGCGGCAGGGTCGGCATCAGTCGAATGGGATCTGTTCTTCGCGCCGGCGGATTTCCGCCCACACGGCGCGTTTATAGTCGTCGTCGGCGCAGCTCCAGGCGACGATCTCGTCGATGGTGCGCAGACAGCCTTCGCACAAGCCCGTCACGGACGACATCTTGCACACGTTGATGCAGGGAGACGGGACCGGTGTTTGTTGTTCCGGCGGAAGACGTGCGTCGTTCATGCCACAGCCTGCGCAAGCTGCAACATTGTCGTACGTTCAAGTATTGTGTTGCGCGACTCGAAGCGCAAAGCGGTCTGGGATATAGGACACATGGTACGCAGATTAACGTATCCGGACGAATCCCGCTTGACCGACAAGCTCACCCGCGTAAACTTTGACTCGTCCGTTGCGCACGTTGCACGTACCCCATCTGTAAGGTTCGCGCAAGCTTCGCCATCAAGACTGAACTCTCGCTCGATGCCTCAGCCACGCGCCGGTGCATTGCCGACACACCCCACAAGGAGTGCCGATGACCCTGAATCACAAGTTCCTGGCGCAAATGCGCGCCGCGACCCGATCCCTGATGCGCCGCGGCCCCGCAGTTGCCCGCACCGTCATCCGGGAATCTGTCAAAAACGCCGCCGCCGTGCAGACCGCGGCCGTCAAAAGCGTGGAAACCACGACGCCCCCGGCCTCGAACCATCCGACCTACGACGCCTTTTCCGACATGCTGGCCGACCTGTCCCGCCTGGGCCAGAATGCCAACCCGTTCAATGTGCCGCCGCTGTCGAGCGGCGCGGCCGCGATCGGCCTGCCCGGCCATTTCATCGACGCCAGCTATACGAGCGACGCGGGCACCCGCGACTACAAGCTCTATATTCCCAGCACGTATTCGGGCCAACCGTCGCCGCTGCTCGTGATGCTGCACGGCTGCACGCAGAATCCGGACGACTTCGCGCTCGGCACCGGCATGAATGCGCTGGCCGAGGAACACGCCTGCCTCGTCGCGTATCCCGCCCAGTCGCAGCAGGCCAATGCATCGCGCTGCTGGAACTGGTTCAGCGCGGCGGACCAGCAGCGCGGCCAGGGCGAACCGTCGATCATCGCCGGGATCACCGCGGATATCGTGGCGCGTTACGTGATCGATCCGGACCAGATCTTCGTCGCGGGCCTGTCCGCGGGCGGCGCGATGGCGGCCATCATGGGCACGTTGTATCCGGACGTGTACGCGGCCGTCGGCGTCCACTCGGGCCTGCCGTTCGCGGCCGCCCACGACCTGCCCTCGGCCATGGCCGCGATGAAGGGCGATTTCCGCACGCACCACAAGCCCGGCAAATCGTTGCCGATCATCGTATTCCATGGCGACCGCGACACGACCGTGCACCCGGCCAATGGCGACGAGTTGATCAAGCGAAGGCGCCGCCATCCGGCCGAAGACGTCGTGGTGGAGCCCGGCACCGTACCGGACGGCCACGCCTATACGCGCACGGTGCACCGCAAGCCGGATGGCAGCATCCATGCCGAACACTGGGTGATCCATGGGTCCGGGCACGCGTGGTCGGGTGGCGATACGCGCGGCAGCTATACGGATGGCCGCGGCCCGAACGCGAGCCGGGAAATGATGCGGTTCTTCCGCACGGCGCGCTGAGGCTGTTTACGTGCCGGGCGGCGTATCCGGCGCCCCGGCCGTCCGTTGCGCGATATGCTGTTCCAGGCAAGCCGGGCACCAACACCCGGCCGCTTTGCCCGCGAGCGGCAGCGCAGCCACGGGCGGCAGCTTCGTGCACCAGCACGGTGCACCGTCGTCGGTGCCGTCGACCATCGCGCAACCGAATTCGGCGCCGCAGCGGGTACAGGTACTCATGTGAAAGATGACTGTCGTGTATCCAGATGTAATCCACCTTAACGGCGGGCGCCGGAAAATACAACATGGAGCTTCTAAAATGATCACTGCGGCAGGCTAATGCCTGTAAAATCTCGCAAATTCTTTTCCGGACCCCCAATGAACGCAACGCTGACCAATCTGACGGGCGACGACCAGAATAATGACCTGACTGCGGTCTCGCCGCAGATCAAGGCGCAGATCCTGGCCGAAGCACTCCCCTACATCCGCAATTTCCACGGCAAGACCATCGTCATCAAATACGGCGGCAATGCAATGACCGACGAGCGCCTGAAACACGGTTTTGCGCGCGACGTCATCCTGCTGAAACTGGTCGGCATGAACCCGGTCGTGGTGCATGGCGGCGGTCCGCAGATCGACAACGCCCTGAAAAAAATCGGCAAGCAAGGCACGTTCGTGCAAGGCATGCGCATCACCGACGAAGAAACCATGGAAGTGGTGGAGTGGGTGCTGGGCGGCGAAGTCCAGCAGGACATCGTCATGCTGATCAACCACTACGGTGGCCAGGCCGTGGGCCTGACCGGCAAGGACGGCGGCCTGATCCGTGCACGCAAGATGTCGATGCCGGACAAGGACAAACCGGGCGAATTCCTCGACATCGGCTTCGTCGGCGAAATCGAGGCGATCAATCCGGCCGTCGTGAAAGCGCTGCAGGACGATGCCTTCATCCCGATCATCTCGCCGATCGGGTTCGGCCAGGACGGCCAGGCCTACAACATCAATGCCGACGTCGTCGCCGGCAAGATCGCGGAAATCCTGAAAGCCGAAAAGCTGATCATGATGACCAATATCGCCGGCGTGCAGGACAAGCAGGGCAACCTGGTGACGGACCTGTCGGCACGCGAGATCGACGAGATGTTCGCGGACGGCACGATTTCCGGCGGCATGCTGCCGAAGATCTCGTCGGCCCTGGACGCCGCCAAGTCGGGCGTGAACACCGTGCACATCATCGATGGCCGCATCGAGCACTCTTTGTTGCTGGAAGTCTTGACCGAACAGGCTTTTGGCACTATGATCCGCTCGCATTGAATTTTTGTGGTGTCCGAATGACGCCACAAACGTTGTTTGCCCTTGTAGCTCAGTGGTAGAGCACTCCCTTGGTAAGGGAGAGGCCACGTGTTCAATCCACGTCAAGGGCACCAGGATTTGTCCCCATTCCCGCCTGTTGTGGTATCCCCGATGCCTGACGTAACGGATAAGACAAGACACTTGTCCACGCTGCGCGTTTGCCCGCGCGGCAGGAAATGTGGAACACTCGCGGCGCGATGACAAGCGTCATAAAGCGAGATCGCAGGAAAGCTGGAGCGGTAGTTCAGTTGGTTAGAATACCGGCCTGTCACGCCGGGGGTCGCGGGTTCGAGCCCCGTCCGCTCCGCCAGAATTTAAAAAAGGGTCCGATTTTCGGACCCTTTTTTGCTATCGGAGTGCCTCCCCTGCGGGAGGCGCGGTTTAGGGCTCGAAGGGTTTCGCTTGCAAGCGAAACCGCGGCCCGCGGAACGTGGGCGAGCCCCGTCCGCTCCGCCAGAATTTAAAAAAGGGTCCGATTTTCGGACCATTTTTGCTATCGGAGTGCCTCCCCTGCGGGAGGCGCGGTTTAGGGCTCGAAGGGTTTCGCTTGCAAGCGAAACCGCGGCCCGCGGAACGTGGGCGAGCCCCGTCCGCTCCGCCAGAATTTAAAAAAGGGGCCGATTCGTCGGCCCTTCTTCATTTCAGCCGCCGTCGTCCCCGCGGAAGCGGAGACCCATGCTGAGCGTCTTTAGCAACGTCAGTATGGATTCCCGCTTGCGCGGGAAGTCATTTCCGGCAATGCCGGGAATGACGGTTCCGGCCGACACTTAATAAATTCGCTCCACAATTACCCCGCTCTGCGCTAGCAGGTCAGGCACACTCCCGGTCCCGAGCAAATGCATCACGCCGATCGAGGCCACCGTCCGCTCCTCGGCACGCAGCAATTGCAGCAGACGGTCCGCCAGGTCCACGTTTCTCTCCTTGAGCAGCACCTGCGTCACGAACCGTCCGGAGACGCTGTGATCGGTCTCGCATTGCGCCGCCAGCCGGTCGAGCGCGCCCCGGTCCGCCGTGCTCCACGCCCGCACGACTTCCTGCGCTTCCGTGCGCTGGGCGCCGGATTCGATCGTGTCCATCATCTCTTCCAGAAAACGCCAGCGGTCCGGCGCCGGCAGGCGGTCGAGCAGCGCCAGCTGGCTGCCCAGCGACTCCAGCGCCAGCACCCGGACGTGGCGATGGCGCGCCTCGCGGACCAGCCAGGCGTCGCTCGACAGGTCCGACCGGTAACCCTGCCGCGTGTATTCGGCCAGCGCCAGCATCGTCGCCAGCAGCACCGGTTTGAAGCTCAGCATGGACGATGCGTCGAGGCCGCCCTGCTGCAACAGCCTGTCGAGCCGCCGTTTCTGCTGGGGCGGCAGGCTGTCATAGGCCGGGTTGCCGGGCGCCAGCATGCCGTAGGTGCGCAGCGCGTCCTGCAGGTCGGCGCGGGGCTGGTCGGGGTCGATCTCGAGCGCCAGCGTGGAGGACGCCGCCAGCGCGCCCGTGAGGCGGTCTTCGAGTGGATAAAAGGCCGGCAGGCCGACATGCAGGGTCCCGAACAGATACATCACGTGGCCGTCCAGGGTCAGTCGGAATAACGCGCCGCGGTCGGTCGCGTGGGCCGTTGGTGTGGCCAGCAAAAACAAGCCCAGCAGCAACACCGGAAACGTGCGGAAGAAACGTCGCATACGCATCCTCGCAGGAAGAATTGCCGTTCTGCATCCAATTCGGGTAACCGTGCTGAGTCGATTATTGATCTGCTCAGCGGTACGGCGTGCGATCTGGATCAGAGGTCGGAAGCCCCCGCGTCATCCCGATATAATCGCGACTCCCCTTGTCCGATTTCGTTTCCTGTGCCCAAGCCCTCCTCGCCCGTCTGGCTGTTCGACCTCGACAACACGCTGCACGATGCATCGCACGCGATCTTCCCGGCGATCAGCGCCAACATGAACACGTACATCGCGCGCGTGCTCGGCGACGGCGTCACGCCCGCGACCCAGGAGGCCGTCAACGCGGCCCGCGTCGGCTACTGGAAACGCTATGGCGCCACGCTGCTCGGGATGATCCGCCACCACCGCGTCGACGCCGCCGACTTCCTGCGCCAGACGCACGACATCGGCGCGCTGCACGAGCTGGTACGTTACGAGCGCGGACTGGAACGCATGCTGCGCCGCCTCCCGGGGCGCAAGATCCTGCTGACGAACGCGCCGACGGCGTATTCGACGGGCGTCGTGCGCCACATCGGGCTGCAGCGCCAGTTCGCGCACCACGTCTCGATCGAAGACATGCGCGTGCACGGCCAGCTGCGTCCGAAACCGTCGACGCTGATGCTGCGCCGCCTGTTGCGCCGCCAAGGTCTCGCCGCCAGCCGCTGCATCCTCGTCGAGGACACGCTCGTGAACCTCAAGCGCGCCAAGCAGCTCGGCGTACGCACGGTCTGGGTCACGCAATACCTGCGCTACAGCGATCCGATCGGCAAAGCCCCCCTGCCGAAAATGGTCAAACGCCCCGGTTACGTCGATGTCAAAGTAAAATCCGTTCTTCGGCTGTCCGCGCATTTGCGCCGGCTGGCACCTCGACCCCACACGGAGAACTTCTAACAACATGGCAAGCACGAAGCCGGGCCAACGCAAACAGCAGATCCTCCAGGCCCTTGCGGCCATGCTCGAACATCCGAAGGGCGAGAAGATCACGACGGCGGCGCTGGCCGCCAGGCTGTCGGTGTCGGAAGCGGCCCTGTACCGCCATTTCGCCAGCAAGGCGCAGATGTTCGAAGGCCTGATCGAATTCATCGAGGCGACCGTGTTCACCTTGTTCAACCAGGTTACGGAACGCGAGGACAACGGCGTCGCGCAGGCGCATGCGATGCTGCAGATTTTGTTGTCGTTCGCCGCCAACAACCCGGGCATGACGCGCGTGCTGATCGGCGACGCCCTCGTCGGCGAGGACGACCGCCTGCAGCTGCGCATGAACCAGTTCTACGACAAGGTCGAGCTGGCGTTCAAACAGGCGCTGCGCGTGGCCACCACCCAGGGGCACGGACGCGAGGAAGACGTGGCCGCACGCGCCGCGATGCTCGTCTCGTACGTGACCGGCCGCTGGCACCGCTACGCCAAAAGCGGCTTCAAACAACACCCGACCGAAAACAGCCCGCTGCAACTCGCCTTGCTGCTCGCCGCCTGAATATCGCCATGGATGCCACCGTATTCGCCCTGCTCGACGACGCGAGCCCCGAAGGCCATGCGCAGCCGCGCTCGCGCCTGTACGGCGGCTATGCCGGTACGCTGGCCTGCCAGGACGCGCGCGACTGGCCGCGCCTGCTGGACGGCGTCCAGGATGCGCTCGCGCGCGGCCTGCACGCCGTGCCCGTGCTGACGTATGAACTGGGAGAGCGGCTGGTCGGCACCGCGCCCGCGCGCGAGCTGCACGCGCCGCTGGCCCAGGTGCTGCTGTTCGAACGCTACGACATGCTCGACGCCGCCCAGGTCGACGCCTGGCTGACCGCGCGCGCGGAAGAACAAGGCGGCGGCCCGGCCGGCATCGGTGCCGTGCGCGCCAACGTCGACGAGCCCGCGTTCGCGCACGCCATCGAACGCATCCGGGATTACATCGCGGCCGGCGACACCTACCAGGTCAACTACACGTACCGCTTGCGCTTCGATGCCTTCGGTCCCGTGTGCGCGTTGTACGCGCGCCTGCGCGCACGCCAGCCGGTGCCGTACGGGGCCCTCATCGGCCTGCCGGACGGACGCGCCGTGCTGTCGCTGTCGCCGGAACTGTTCGTGCGCCACGACGCCGGTCGCCTGCTGGCGCGTCCGATGAAGGGCACGGCGCCGGCGGACGATGACGATGTCGTGAACGCCGTGCGCGCGCAGCACCTGGCCGCCGACCCAAAGAACCGCGCCGAGAACCTCATGATCGTCGACCTGCTGCGCAACGACCTCGGACGCATCGCGCGCACCGGCAGCGTGGGCGTGCCGGCGCTGTTCGAAGTGAAGCGCTACAGCAGCGTGCTGCAGATGACGTCGACCGTGCAGGCCCAGCTCGTGCCGGGCACGGAATTGTCGGCCATCTTCGCCGCGCTGTATCCCTGCGGCTCGATCACGGGGGCGCCCAAGCGCCGCACGATGGAGATCATCCGCGAACTCGAGCCGGCCGCGCGCGGCATCTACACGGGCGCGATCGGCTGGATCGATCCGCCGCCGCCGGGCGGCGGATTCGGCGCGCTGCAGGGTGCCCGGTTCGGCGATTTTTGTCTGTCGGTCCCGATCCGCACATTGACGCTGCAGCCGGAACAGAACGGCGTGCGTCACGGCGAACTGGGCGTCGGCGCGGGCATCGTGTACGACAGCGACGCCGGCGCGGAGTTTGCCGAATGCCGGCTCAAGGCCAGCTTCCTCACGGGCCTGACGAACGACTTCGAGATCTTCGAGACCATCTACGCCACGCGCGCCGACGGTTGCCGCCACCTGGGACGCCACCTCGCGCGCCTCGGCGCATCCGCCGCGTATTTCGGCCATCCGTTCCAGCCTGATCTCGCGCGCGCCGCCGCGCTGCAAGCCTGCGCGGCGCTGCCGAACGATGCGCCGCACCGCGTGCGCCTGGCGCTGCGTCCCGACGGGGAAATCGTTGTGCAGACGGGCGCGCTGGCGCCGTTGAGCGAGCCGGTGACGCTGCTCCTGTCGGACGAGCCGACACGCGCGCACGACGTGTTCCTGCGCCATAAGACGAGCATCCGCAGCCGCTACGACGCGGCCTGGCGCGCGGCGGAAAGCGTGGGCGCCTTCGACACGCTGTTCTTCAACGAACGCGGGGAATTGACGGAGGGTGGACGCAGCAATGTGTTCGTGAAGATCGGCGGCCGCTGGTACACGCCGCCGTTGTCGGCCGGCGTGCTGCCCGGGGTGATGCGCGGCGTGCTGCTGGACGATCCGGCCTGGGACGCGATCGAGTGCCCGCTCACGCGCGACAGCCTCGCGCATGCGCAGGAGATCGTCGTCTGCAATGCCTTGCGCGGGGTGCTCAGGGCGGTGCTGCGCAAATAACGTCATTCCTGCGAAAGCGGGAATGCATACTGACTTTCAATAATCGTGATGCCCGGGTTACCGTTACGCCTTCGGTGACTCAACATGGTCCCCCGCGCTCGCGGGGGAGACGGCGGGAGACTTAGCCGCCCAGCGCCTGCTCGATCTTGCCGACGAGGGCCGGATCTTCCGGCGTCACCTTGCTCGGGAAGTAATCGATGACTTTACCGTTCCGGTCGATCAGGTATTTATTAAAATTCCACTTGGGCTGGTTGCCGGTGGCCTTGATCAGCTCCGAGTACAGCGGATTGGCGTGGGCCCCTGTCACGACGGTGCTGGTAAACATCGGGAATTTCACGCCGTACGTGTTGTAGCACAGGTCGGCGATCTTTTTGACGTCGGCATCTTCCTGTTTAAAATCGTTCGACGGGAAGCCCAGCACGACGAGGCCGCGCGGCGCGTACTTCGCGTACAGCTTTTCCAGGCCGTCGTACTGCTTCGTAAAACCGCAGTAGCTGGCCGTGTTCACGACCAGCACCACCTTGCCGGCGTACTGGCACAAGTCCTGCGGCGCTTCGTCCTGCAGGCGGTTGAAGGTGTGCTTCAACACGGCCGGGCAGCTGGCCGGATGGGCGGACGGCTGGGCAACGGCGGCCGGCGTCTGCGCCAGCGCGGGCACCGCGGTGAACGTCACGGCGGCGCCGAGGGAAAGCAGCAAAGCGGTGGTCTTGAGCATGGTCGGAAGGTGCGCGGTTGGTGGATCTTCATTCTATGCCAATCCGCGCGGACCTGCGGCTCACCCGTCGATCTTCACCTTCGACATGTCCGCCTTGGGCGCCGGCCAGTCGAGCTTCATGCCCTGCATCGTCTCCAGCAGCAGGTGGGCGATGATCAGGTTGCGGTGCGTCTTCGAATCGGCCGGCACGACGTACCACGGCGCGTGGTCGCTGTCCGTCGCGTTGATCGTCTCGCTGTAGGCGCGCTGGTAGACGTCCCATTTCGAGCGCGCGGCCAGGTCGGACGGATCGAACTTCCAGTGCTTCTCCGGATCGTCCAGGCGCGCCTGCAGGCGCTCGCGCTGCTCATCCTTGGAGATGTGCAGGAAGACTTTCATCACCGTCGTCCCCGTCTCGGCCAGCATGCGCTCGAAGTCGCGGATCTGGGCGAAGCGGCGCTCGCGCGCGTCGTCATCCAGGTCGCCCGAGACCCGCGGCACGAGCACGTCTTCGTAATGGCTGCGGTTGAAAATCCCGATTTCTCCCTTGCCCGGCACGCACGCGTGCACGCGCCAGAGAAAATCGTGCGCCTTTTCCTTGTCGGTCGGCGCGACGAAACCCGTGGCGTGCAAGCCCATCGGATTGATCTGCGAGAACAGCGCGCGGACGGTGCCGTCCTTGCCGGACGTGTCCATGCCTTGCAGGATCAGCAGCAGTTTCTGGTCGCGCGCCGCGTACAGTTTTTCCTGCAGCTTGGCCACCTCGGCCGTCAGCTCGGCAGTGAGCGTTCGCTCGCGCTCCTTGATCTCGCCATTTTTGAGCTTGCCCTTCTTGTCGTCGCGCAGCGGGGTAGCGCTGGCATCCTTGTCGCGCAGTTCGAGGTTCTTCGGTGCGCGGAAGCGTTCCAGCATGCTCATGCGGCCCGCTCGCCCAGCTTGCGGTGCTCGATCAGCATGCAGTGGTTCATCACCACGTCCAGGCCGGCGGCACGGGCCAGGTCGGCGGCGACCTGGTTCTCGATGCCGAGCTGCATCCACAGGCAGCCGGCGCGCACGTCGATGGCATCCTTGGCGATGGGCGGGATCTCTTCCGGCTTGCGGAAGCAGTCGACGATGTCGATGCGGGTGCCGTCGGATGCGAGCACGTCGGCGGCGTCCTGCAACGTGGCATACACGGTCTCGCCGAGAATCTGCTGGCCGGCATAGGCGGGATTGATGGGGATGATGCGGTAGCCCTGCTTCTGCAGGTAGCCGGCAACTTCCAGGCTGGCGCGTTCGGGCTTGTTCGAGAGCCCGACCACGGCGACGGTCCGGGCGGCGCGGAGGATTTGTTCAATGGTTCGCACGATGTCTATCTCAACGTTTTGTCATTGAAGCTAGCTTATCAGGTTTGCATCACCGGACGGCGCAGCTTACACCGGGGTCAGATCCCGAGTTTTGGCAACGGCCTACGAGCTATTTCCTAAAACCGGGGTCTGACCCCGGTTTTGGGAAATAAAAAAGGCAGCCCGGGGGCTGCCTTTTGCTAGCCCGGAGGCTGCTTTTCTTTGAGCGCTCGAACAACCAGCGATCAGCGTCCTTTATGACGCAGCTTGGCGATGGCCGCCAGCTGGGCGATCGCCGCCGCCAGTTCGGCTTGCGCCTTGGCGTAGTCGACCTGCGATTCCTTGTTCAGCATCTGCTCTTCGGCACGGCGCTTGGCTTCCTGGGCTTTCGCTTCGTCCAAGTCGGCACCGCGGATCGCGGTGTCGGCCAGGACCGTCACGCCTTTCGGCTGGACTTCCAGGATGCCGCCGGCGACGAACACGAATTCTTCGTCGCTGCGGCCCGGCACTTTGATGCGCACGGCACCCGGGCGGATGCGCGTGATCAAGGGGGTGTGCATCGGGTAGATACCCAGCTCACCCGATTCACCCGGCAACGCGACGAATTCCGCTTCGCCCGAAAAGATCTGCTCTTCGGCCGAGACGACGTCAACGTGAATGGTATTTGCCATAAGTGTCCTTTGAAGAGGCTAGCGATTAGGCAGCCAGCTTCTTGGCCTTTTCGATCGCTTCTTCGATGGTGCCGACCATGTAGAACGCCTGCTCCGGCAGGTGGTCCAGCTCGCCCGACGCGATCATCTTGAAGCCCTTGATCGTGTCTTTCAGCGAGACGTACTTGCCCGGTGCGCCGGTAAACACTTCAGCGACGTGGAACGGCTGCGACAGGAAACGCTGCATCTTACGAGCGCGTGCGACGACCAGCTTGTCTTCCGGTGCCAGTTCGTCCATGCCCAGAATCGCGATGATGTCGCGCAGTTCCTTGTAGCGCTGCAGCGTGCCCTGCACGGCGCGTGCGGTGCTGTAGTGCTCTTCGCCGACGACCAGCGGGTCCAGCTGGCGCGAGGTCGAGTCGAGCGGGTCGACGGCCGGGTAGATACCCAGCGAGGCGATGTCACGCGACAGAACGACGGTCGAGTCCAGGTGGGCGAAGGTGGTGGCCGGCGACGGGTCGGTCAAGTCGTCCGCAGGGACGTACACGGCCTGGATCGAGGTGATCGAACCGGTCTTGGTCGACGTGATGCGCTCTTGCAGGCGGCCCATTTCTTCGGCCAGCGTCGGCTGGTAGCCCACGGCGGACGGCATACGGCCCAGCAGTGCCGACACTTCGGTACCGGCCAGCGTGTAACGGTAGATGTTGTCGACGAAGAACAGAACGTCCTTGCCTTCGTCACGGAACGCTTCGGCCATCGTCAGGCCGGTCAGCGCGACGCGCAGACGGTTGCCCGGCGGTTCGTTCATCTGGCCGTAGACCATCGCGACCTTCGAGTTGCCCAGGTTGTCCAGATCGACGACCTTCGCATCGGCCATTTCGTGGTAGAAGTCGTTACCTTCACGGGTACGCTCACCCACGCCGGCGAACACGGACAGACCCGAGTGCGCTTTCGCGATGTTGTTGATCAGTTCCATCATGTTCACGGTCTTGCCGACGCCGGCGCCGCCGAACAGGCCGACCTTACCGCCTTTGGCGAACGGGCAGACCAGGTCGATCACCTTGATGCCGGTTTCCAGCAGGTCTTGCGACGGCGACAGCTCGTCGTACTGCGGGGCGGTACGGTGGATCGACGCGGTGCGCTCCTGGCTGACCGGACCGCGCTCGTCGATCGGGTTGCCCAGCACGTCCATGATGCGGCCCAGGGTGGCCGGACCGACCGGCACCATGATCGGGTTGCCGGTGTTCTGGATGGTCATGCCGCGACGCAGGCCTTCCGAGCTGCCCAGCGCGATGGTGCGGACGATGCCGTCGCCCAGCTGCTGCTGCACTTCCAGCGTCAGTTCGGAGCCTTCCATTTTCAGTGCGTCATACACCTTCGGCATGGCGTCGCGCGGGAATTCCACGTCAACCACCGCGCCGATACACTGAACGATTTTGCCATCAGCCATTTTCGTTCCTTCAGATATAGTTTTAATGTCGTTTCGTGAGGTCGCTCGCGTCGCTTAGCTGCTGATCGCAGCTGCGCCCGACACGATCTCGGAGAGTTCTTTGGTAATCGCCGCCTGGCGGGTCTTGTTGTAGACCAGCTTCAGCTCGCCGATGACGTTACCCGCGTTGTCGGTCGCGGCCTTCATCGCCACCATACGCGCCGATTGCTCGGACGCCAGGTTCTCGGCCACCGCCTGGTAGATCAGCGCTTCCACGTAACGCACCAGCAGCTCGTCGATCACGACTTGCGCGTCCGGCTCGTAGATGTAGTCCCACGAGTGGGCGTTGCTGTCCGCCTCCAGGTGACCGGCCGGCAGCGGGAGCAGCTGCTCGATGACCGGTTCCTGGCGCATGGTGTTGATGAACTTGGTGTAGCACAGGTACACCGCGTCCAGCTGACCATCCTGATAAGCGTCGAGCATGACCTTGATCGGGCCGATCAGCTTTTCCAGGTGCGGGGTGTCGCCGATCTGGGTGACGCTCGACACGACCTTCACGCCGATGCGGTTCAGGAAACCCAGACCTTTATTGCCGATTGCAACGGCTTCAATGCGTTTGCCCGCGCTTTCCAGCTCGCGGGACTTCTGCGTCACCTGGCGCAACACGTTGGTGTTCATGCCGCCGCACAGACCCTTGTCGGTCGTGACGACGATGAAGCCGACGGCTTTCGCCTCGACGTCCTTGGCTTGCGCCATGAACGCGTGGGTGTACTCCGGGTTCGCAGTGGCGAGGTTGGCCGTGATGTTACGGACCTTCTCGCTGTAGGGACGGGCGGCGCGCATCCGGTCCTGCGCCTTGCGCATCTTGGACGCGGCGACCATTTCCATCGCCTTGGTGATCTTCTTCGTATTTTCTACGCTCTTGATCTTGCCACGTATCTCTTTGCCTGCTGCCATGAGCCCTTACTCCTTAAGGGGACGAGGATTGCTCCCCGTCCCGAGATCCATCAATAAGCCGGTCTTAGAACGACTTCTTGAAATCGGCGATGGCGGCGGCCAGCGCTGCTTCGCCGTCCTTGTCCAGTGCCTTGGTCTCTTCGATCTTCGACAGCAGGGCGCCGTGGCTCGACTTCAGGTAGCCGTGCAGGCCGGCTTCGAAGTCCAGCACGCGCTTGACGTCGATGCTGTCGAAGTAGCCCTTGTTCACGGCGAACAGCGAAGCGGCCATCAGCGAGATCGGCAGCGGCGAGAACTGTTTCTGCTTCAGCAGTTCGGTCACGCGCGCACCGCGGTCCAGCTGTTTGCGGGTCGACTCGTCCAGGTCCGATGCGAACTGCGCGAACGCGGCCAGTTCACGGTACTGTGCCAGGTCGGTACGGATACCGCCGGACAGGCTCTTGATGACCTTGGTCTGAGCTGCGCCACCGACGCGCGACACCGAGATACCCGCGTTGATCGCCGGACGGATACCGGCGTTGAACAGCGAGGTCTCCAGGAAGATCTGGCCGTCGGTAATCGAGATCACGTTGGTCGGCACGAACGCCGAGACGTCGCCCGCTTGCGTTTCGATGATCGGCAGTGCGGTCAGCGAACCGGTCTTGCCCTTGACGGCGCCGCCGGTGAAGGCTTCGACGTAGTCGGCGTTGACGCGTGCGGCACGCTCCAGCAGACGGCTGTGCAGGTAGAACACGTCGCCCGGGTAAGCTTCGCGGCCCGGCGGACGGCGCAGCAGCAGCGAGATCTGGCGGTAAGCGACTGCCTGCTTCGACAGGTCGTCGTACACAATCAGCGCGTCTTCGCCGCGGTCGCGGAAGTATTCGCCCATCGCGCAGCCCGAGTAGGCCGAGATGTACTGCATGGCGGCCGATTCCGAAGCGGACGCGGCGACGACGATCGTGTATTCCATCGCGCCGTGCTCTTCCAACGAGCGCACGATGTTCTTGATGGTCGAGGCCTTCTGGCCGATCGCGACGTACACGCAGGTGACGCCCTGGCCCTTCTGGTTGATGATCGCGTCGACTGCGACAGCCGATTTACCGGTCTGGCGGTCGCCGATGATCAGCTCGCGCTGGCCACGGCCGATCGGCACCATCGAGTCGATGGACTTGATGCCGGTCTGCAGCGGCTGCGAGACGGATTCGCGGGCGATCACGCCCGGGGCGATCTTTTCGATCGGGGCGGTCAGCTTGGCATCGATCGGACCCTTGCCGTCGATCGGCTGGCCCAGTGCGTTGACGACGCGGCCGCGCAGTTCCGGACCGATCGGCACTTCCAGGATGCGGCCGGTGGTCTTGACGGTGTTGCCTTCGGAGATGTGCTCGTAAGCACCCAGGATCACGGCGCCGACCGAGTCGCGCTCGAGGTTCATGGCCAGACCGAAGGTGTTGCCCGGGAATTCCAGCATCTCGCCCTGCATCACGTCCGACAGACCATGGATGCGGCAGATACCGTCGGCGACGGAGATCACCGTGCCTTGGTTACGAACATCAGCCGAACCTTCGAGGCCCTGGATGCGGCTCTTGATCAGTTCGCTGATTTCAGACGAATTAAGTTGCATGAGTGCTAACTCCTAATAGTTTCTTGATGCGTAGGGCAAGTCCTGGACGCGGCGACGGTGCTTGTCTAGCGATTCTCAGGCGACCAGCGCGTTGTGCATCTGCTGCAGCTTCGCGCGGACCGAGGTATCGAGCACTTCATCGCCGACGACCACGCGCACGCCACCGATCAGCGACGGATCGAGCACGACCGTGGGGTTCAGCTTGCGGCCAAATTTCTTTTCCAGCGTGGCGACCAGCGGGTTGAGCTGGTCGGCCGAAAGTTCGAACGCGCTGTAGATCGTCGCGTCGGCGGCGCCTTCCTGTGCGTTCTTGAGCACAGCGAACTGGGCACCGATTTCCGGCAGCAGGGCAACGCGGCCGTTCTCGGCCAGCATCGCGATAAAGTTCTTCGCTTCAGCGTTCAGTGGCGACTTGACCATCGACGCAATCGCATCGGCCAGCTGTGCGTGCTTGACATGCGGATTGGCAGCAAATGCCTGCACATCCGGATTGGCACCGATCAGCGCCAGTTCCGCGACGATGGCCGACCAGGCGGCCATGTCGCCCTGCTGGGCGACGCGGAACAGGGCTTCGGCGTAAGGGCGGGCGACGGTTGCGAGTTCAGCCATGATCAGAGCTCGGCCGCAAGGCGGTTCAGCAGATCGGCGTGGGCCGCTGCGTTGACTTCGCGCTTCAGGATCTGTTCGGCACCGGTCACTGCCAGGGCAGCCACCTGGGCACGCAGTTCTTCGCGCGCGCGGGTAACCTGCTGCTCGGCGTCGGCCTTCGCACCTTCGATGATGCGGGCGGCTTCGACACTTGCCTGCTGCTTGGCTTCTTCGATGATCGCTGCGGCGCGCTTTTCGGCGTCGGCGATGCGCTTGGCGCTTTCGTCACGCGTCGCGGCCAGTTCGGCGGCGATACGTTTTTCGGCGGCGGCCATTTCGGCCTTGCCACGGTCGGCGGCTGCCAGACCATTCGCGATCCTCTCGGCGCGCTCGTCGAGCGCTTTCATCAGCGGCGGCCACACGAATTTCATCGTGAAGCCGGCCAGGATGAAGAAGACCACGAACTGGGCAAACAAGGTTGCGTTCAAGTTCACGGTAAATTCCTTCTCACAAAAACGGATGCCGAACCTGGGGGTTCGGCTCTTCAGAATCGAATGATGATTCGATTAGCCGTGGAACGGATTTGCGAAGGCGAACAGCATGGCGATACCGACGCCGATCAGGAACGCCGCGTCGATCAGACCAGCCAGCAGGAACATCTTGGTCTGCAGGGTGTTCATCAGTTCAGGCTGACGTGCCGAGGCTTCCAGGTATTTGCCGCCCATGATCGCGATACCGATACATGCGCCGATAGCACCCAGGCCGATGATCAGACCGCAAGCCAGTGCAACGAAAGAAACGTCAGTCATGAGATTTACTCCAAAAGTTAATTTAAAAAATTACAGATTTACTAGGATTTACAACTTCTTTACTACCACTATCTTGTTCGTTCTTGCGATCGCGTCGGTCAGTGGCTCTCGTGGGCCTGACCGATGTAGACCAGCGTCAGCATCATGAAGATGAATGCCTGCAGGACAACGATCAGGATGTGGAAGATCGCCCAGATCGAACCCGCAATCACGTGGCCGACGAAGCCGAACACGGTTGCCATGGAGCCCAGCAGGGCGATCAACAGGAACAGCAGCTCGCCGGCGTACATGTTGCCGAACAGTCGCATACCGAGCGACACGGTGCGGGCTACGTATTCGATGACGTTCAACAGCAGGTTGAACGGAGCCATATAAATGCCGAACGGGGCGGCGAACAGTTCGTGAACCCAGCCACCGATGCCCTTGACCTTGACGTTGTAATAGAGGACGACGGCCAGCACGCCCAGCGACATGCCCATGGTGCCGTTCAGGTCGGCGGTCGGCACGCTGCGGAAATGCGGTTCACCCATGCCCAGGGCACGGAACAGGGCTGCAAACATGTCGACCGGCAGGAAGTCCATCGCGTTCATCAGCACGACCCAGACGAATACGGTCAACGCCAGCGGTGCGATGAAGCGGCGATCGCCGTGCACGATGGCTTTCGACTGGTCTTCGACCATTTCGACGATCATTTCGACGAAGGCCTGGAAGCGGCCCGGCACGCCGGCGGTGGCGCGACGCGCGGCCGTCCACATGATGAGGCAGCCGATCACGCCCAGCGTGACCGACCACAGGATGGTGTCGAGGTTCCACACGTGGAAGTCGACCACGAAGGACTGGTGACCCTGGGTCAGGTGGCCCAGGTGGTGCTGGATGTACTCTCCTGCGGTTGGCGCATGCTCCGCCGCGGTTTCTACCGTGTTCGTCATTGTTTATGCCCAAATAATAAAATGATGTAACTTTTCAGCGCCACGATGAACCCGCCCAACAGGGCCAGCCAGTTCAGGCCGTGGTACAGCCGCGCCGTTGCGAAGAGCAGCGCGAGCGTTAAAGCAATCTTTACAAATTCCCAGATGAAAAATGTGGCAGGGTTTGCACCGCCCATTTTTTGTGAACTGGCGAACAGGCGAAAAGCCATGATGCCATTGGGCACGACACAACACATCCCGCCAAGTACCGCCGAAAACATCGCAGCCCACCCCCCAAGCAGTCCGGCGATCACGCCGGCCACAAGTGTTGCCGTGATTTGCAGGGAGACCAAGCGCAGCATTTTTCTGTTCTAATCGCGCCAGCCGTAGTGGAACCGTGTAACGGTATGGTAATTACATGAATCAGCGGGATTATAAGGTGTTATCGGAGCCATAGTCAAACTCTTCCATCCTTGCGCTTACTTATATCGGGTGTAAAAACTACAAACTATTTCGACAATAAACTGTTAAATTTCCTACGAAATGTTGTGTAATTACGACTGTCAAGGGTGGTAAACCGATAGTTTCTGCCATCCGGATGCCGACCGGACAAGCGTGGCGATGAGACCAGGAAGGCGCTCGGGGCGGCGCGCGTTTGCACCGTGGCAGTGAGGACGCTGAGCGGTGGGAGTGCGCAAGCGCGTCGCCGTGGTGCGCCGGATGGGTGTAAGACCGGGGTAAAAACCGGGGTCAGAGCCCTTTTTTGAGCAATTGCTCAAAAAAGGGCTCTGACCCCGAATTGACGAGCAAGTCAGGCGCGCAGGCGTGCCAGGACCGTGTCCAGAATGTCGAGGTCGGCGAAGTCGATGATCAGCTGCCCCTTGCCTTTCGGCCCCATCTTGAACGCGACGGGCGTCGCGAGGCGGTCCGACAGTTCTTCCTCGAGGCGGACGATGTCGCCCGACTTTTCCTTCTGACGCGCGGCGGCCGGCGGCGCGTTCTGCTCCTCCAGCGTGCGCGCCACCATCTTTTCGGTCTCGCGCACGGACAGGCGCTTGGCGATCACCTGGTTCGCCAGCGCGATCTGGCTGGCCGCGTCGACGGCGAGCAGCGCGCGCGCGTGTCCCATGTCGATGTCGCCGGCCATCAGCATCGTCTGCACGGGCTGCGCGAGGTTCACGAGGCGCAGCAGGTTCGACACGGCGCTGCGCGAGCGGCCGACGGCCTGCGCGGCCTGCTCGTGCGTAAAACTGAATTCCGAGATCAGGCGCGCGATGCCCTGCGCTTCCTCCAGCGGATTCAGATCTTCGCGCTGGATGTTCTCGATCAGCGCCATCGCCGCGGCGTTCTGGTCGTCCACCTCGCGCACCAGGACCGGGATCTCGTCCAGCCCGGCGAGCTGCGCCGCGCGGAAGCGGCGTTCGCCGGCGATGATCTCGTAGCGGGCACCGGACGCGGACGTATCGATGGGCCGCACGAGCACGGGCTGCATGATGCCCTGCGATTTGATGGACGCGGCCAGCTCGGACAGCGAACCGTCGTCCATGCGCGTGCGCGGCTGGTATTTGCCGGCCTGGATCTGCGCCACGGGCAGCGAGGACGGCGCACCGCTGGGCGCGGCCGGCGTTTCGGAAGCGTCTCCTCCCAGCAGCGCGTCGAGACCGCGGCCGAGGCCTTTGAGTTTTTTGGTTGCCATGACTTGTCTGATTTCTGATTACATTGTCTTGATGCGCTCGACCATCTCGGCGCCGAAGGCGATGTAGGCCTGCGCGCCTTTCGAGGCCGGATCGAACGTGACGCCCGGGATGCCGTACGACGGCGCTTCCGCCAGCCGCACGTTGCGCGGGATGATCGTCTTGAACACCTTGTCGCCGAAATGCTGTTCGAGCTGGCTTGACACCTGCTGCGACAGCGTCATGCGCGGATCGAACATCACGCGCAGCAGGCCGATGATGCGCAGATCATGGTTCAGATTCGCGTGCACCTTCTTGATCGTGTTCACGAGGTCGGACAGGCCTTCCAGCGCGTAATACTCGCACTGCATCGGAATGATGACGCCGTGCGCGGACACGAGCCCGTTCAGCGTCAGCATCGACAATGCGGGCGGGCAGTCGATGAGGATGAAGTCGTAGTCGGCATCCACTTTGGCCAGCGCTTCCTTGAGGCGGCGCTCACGGTTTTCCAGCGCGACCATCTCGACTTCGGCGCCGGCCAGTTCGCGGTTGGCCGGCAGCACGTCGAAGCGCCCCGCTTCGCTGCGCAGGCGCGCGGCGGCCACGTCGGCCTCGCCCAGCAGCACCTCGTAGATCGACGAGGTCAGCCCCGCCTTGTTGATGCCCGCGCCCATGGTGGCGTTGCCCTGCGGGTCGAGGTCGACCAGCAGCACGCGCTGGTCCAGCTTGGCGAGACCGGCGGACAGGTTGACGCTGGTGGTGGTCTTGCCGACCCCGCCCTTCTGGTTTGCTACGCAAAAAATTTTCGCCATGTATCCCTTTATCAGCCATACGGTTAATACCATTAAAACGATTTATACGGTTTACATGGTAATAACGATATAAACTGGTTATACAGTTTATTTGGTTGTGCGTTGCTTTGGATGTTTCACGTGGAACGTTCGATATACACCAGGTGACGTTCCGCGCCCAATTTGGGCACCTGCAGCGGCTCCAGCCCGGTTACCTTCCATTCCGCCGGCAGCCGTTCCTGCTCGTCTTTCGGGGCCACCCCTTTCAGGGCAATATAGCGTCCGCCGTCTGCCAGCAGATGACAGGACCAGTTGACGAAATCCGAGAGGTCGGCAAAAGCGCGCGAGGTGATGACGTCGAATTTGTCGCTCACCTGCAGTTGCTCCACCCGCGCCGTGTACACCGTGACGTTGGTCAGGCTCAATTCCGCTTTCACCTGCGTCAAAAAAGCCGTTTTTTTATGCACGGTGTCGATCATCGACACTTTCATGTCCGGGCGCACGATCGCCAGCACGATGCCCGGCAAGCCACCGCCCGAACCCACGTCCAGCACGTTGTGTGCTTGCGCAAACGCCGGCACCGCGGCCAGCGAATCCAGCAGGTGGTGCGTGACCATCTGCATCGGGCCGCGCAGCGACGTCAGGTTGTAGACGGCATTCCACTTGAACATCAGGCCCAAATAATCCATCAACTTGTCCTGCTGGGCCGGGCTCACGTCGAGATGCATCGCGGCGATACCCTCGCCCAGCACGGCGGACAAGGCGGTACGGTCGAAATTCTTCACGCGGCCGACTCCTCGTTCGGCACGTTCGTAAACCCTTTCGCGCCGCGCTTTTTAAGGTGCACCAGCAGCAGAGAAATGGCCGCCGGCGTCACGCCGGAGATGCGGGAGGCCTGGCCCAGCGTCTCCGGACGCTGTTTATCCAGCTTTTGGCGCACTTCGATCGACAGCGCCGTGATCTCCAGATAGTTCAGGTTTTCCGGCAGTTTGAGGTTTTCGTAGTAGTCGTGACGTTCCACTTCGCGCGCCTGGCGGTTGATATAGCCCGAATACTTCAGCTGGATCTCGACCTGCTCCTTCACGGCTGGATCTTCGACGCCCGGACCGCCCAGCGCCTGGCCGTCGACGCCCTGCAGGCTCACCAGCTTGTCGTACTCGACACCCGGACGACGCAGCAGATCGGCCAGATTGTATTCACGCTCGATGGCTTGGCCGATCACGCGCTCGGATTCGGCGGCAGCCAGGATGCGCGGGTTGACCCAGGTCGACCGCAGGCGTTCCAGTTCGCGCGCGACGGCTTCCCGTTTGCGCTCGAACGCTTCCCACTGCGCATCGCCGACGACGCCCAGCTTGCGGCCGATCTCCGTCAGGCGCATGTCGGCATTGTCTTCGCGCAGCGACAGGCGATACTCCGCGCGGCTCGTAAACATCCGGTACGGCTCCGCCACGCCCTGCGTCGTGAGGTCGTCGACCAGCACGCCGAGATAGGCTTCGGAACGGGATGGCGTCCACGCTTCCTTGCCTTGCGTCTGCAGCGCCGCGTTGATACCGGCCAGCATGCCCTGGGCCGCGGCTTCCTCGTAACCGGTCGTGCCGTTGATCTGGCCGGCAAAGAACAGCCCCTGGACCGCCTTCGTTTCCAGCGACGCTTTCAGGCCGCGCGGGTCGAAATAGTCGTATTCGATCGCATAGCCGGGACGCAAAATAAACGCGTTTTCCAGGCCGCGCATCGAGCGCACCAGGGCCAGCTGCACGTCGAACGGCAGGCTCGTCGAGATACCGTTCGGATAAAACTCGTTCGTCGTCAAGCCTTCCGGTTCCAGGAAGATCTGGTGCGACTCCTTCGAAGCAAAGCGGTGGATCTTGTCTTCGATCGACGGGCAGTAGCGCGGGCCGACGCCTTCGATCACACCCGTGTACATCGGGCTGCGGTCGAGGCCATTGCGGATGATCTCGTGCGTCTGGGCATTCGTGTGCGTGACCCAGCACGGCAACTGTTTCGGGTGCATGGCCGTGTTGCCCATGTACGAAAACACCGGCACCGGATCCAGGTCGCCCGGCTGTTCCGTCATGACGGAAAAGTCGATGCTGCGGCCGTCGATGCGCGGCGGCGTGCCGGTTTTAAGACGCCCTTGCGGCAGTTTCAGTTCCTTCAGGCGCGACGACAGCGAGACCGCCGGCGGATCGCCCGCACGGCCGGCCGAGTAATTTTGCAGGCCCACGTGGATCTTACCGTCGAGGAAAGTACCCGCAGTCAGCACGACGGCGCGCGACCGGAAGCGCAGGCCGATCTGCGTCACGGCGCCGACGACGCGGTCGCCTTCGACCATCAAATCGTCGACGGCTTGCTGGAACAGCCACAAGTTAGGCTGATTTTCCAGGCGCGAACGGATCGCCTGCTTGTACAGCATGCGGTCAGCCTGGGCGCGCGTGGCGCGCACGGCCGGGCCCTTGGACGAGTTCAGGATGCGGAACTGGATGCCGGCTTCGTCGGTGGCAATGGCCATCGCGCCGCCCATGGCGTCGACTTCCTTCACCAAATGGCCCTTGCCAATGCCGCCGATGGACGGGTTGCAGGACATCGCACCCAGGGTTTCGATATTGTGAGTGAGCAACAGGGTCTTCTGGCCCATGCGCGCGGACGCGAGCGCCGCTTCGGTGCCGGCATGGCCGCCGCCTACGACGATCACGTCGAATTCTGTCGGAAATAGCATGATGGAATGTGTTGCGAGGAGGATTAAGCAAGGATTATAGATTCTTTTTTCCGTGCGGCTTCGGCACGGCCACGAAAACGACAGATTTTGTTTCACGTGAAACAGTGGACGTCGGCGCATGTTAGGCTTTTGCCACGCCAATTCGCCCTTTGCCGCCATGCCAAAACCGCGTCCAATCACCCTTGCCCTGCTCGCCGCCAGCACCGCTGTTGGGGCCTATCCCCGCTCCGACTTGCCGTCGATCTCGTTCGATCACAAGGACTGGGAACTCGCCTGCGACAACACGAGAACGTGTAGAGCGGCCGGCTACCACCCCGAGGATGACGAGCCGGGCGCCACCATCCTGCTGACGCGCGCGGCCGGACCGGACCAACCCGTCACCGTGCAACTGCAGCTGGCCGACGATGAACACCATCCAGCGCCGGACCAGGTCGCGATGACGATCGACGGCGGCAACCTCGGCACCGTCCCCATCGATACGACGTCCAACATCGGCAAGCTGTCCGACGCACAGGTCAAGACTCTGCTGCCGGCCCTGCTCAAGGACGGCCGCATCGCGTGGTCAGCAAAAGGGACGACGTGGACCATCTCGACCGCCGGCGCCAATGCCGTCCTGTTGAAAATGGATGAATTCCAGGGGCGCCTGGACACGCCCGGCGCACTGGCGCGCAAGGGCACTAAACCGGAATCAAATGTTCTGCCGCCAGTTCCGGCACCGGAGATTGCGGCGGGGGCCGTCAGCCAGGATACGCATCCGGTCAAACTCACATCCGCGCAAATCCGGAACCTGTTGGCCGCGTTGCGCAAAACGGTGCAGGACGGCAGTTGCGAGTTCGTGGACACGACATCCGACGACGCCAGCAAGCTCGAGGTCAGGCGCCTCACGAAAGATAAACTGCTGGTTTCGCACGTCTGCTGGACGGCCGCCTACAACTCGGGCGACGGCTACTGGGTCATCGACGCTAAGCCGCCCTACGCGGCTGTCCTCGTCACGACGTCCGCCACCGATTACGCGGATGGCGTCATCTCGTCGGTGCAAAAGGGGCGCGGCATCGGCGACTGCGTCAGCTCGGCGACCTGGATGTGGGATGGCCAATCGTTCGCGCAGACGTCGGCGACGACGACCGGCATGTGCCGCCAGACCGCGGCCGGCGGGGCTTGGGATTTACCGACACTCGTCACCCGCGTGCACAAGGGGCGCTGACTGTTTCACGTGGAACATTCACCAGCCCAGATGCCGGAACGTGTCGACCGCTGTCTTTACAATCAACACGCCGACGACGACCAGGAACAATTTGCGCACGAAGCCACTGCCGTGCTTGAGCGCCAAGCGCGTTCCGATCAGCGACCCCGCGATCTGGCACACGGCCATCAACAGGCCGAGCTGCCAGATCAGGTGACCGCTGACCCCGAACCAGATCAGCGCCGAGATATTGCAGGCGACGTTGACGATCTTAGCCGCCGCCGACGCGCTGAGGAAATCGAAGCCGAAGAAGCGCACGAACAGGAAGATCAGGAAGCTGCCGGTGCCCGGGCCAAAGAAGCCGTCATAAAAACCGATCGCGGCACCGGCGCCCGTCGCCAGCAACCGTTCCGTCATGCCGCTGTGCAGCGGTGCGTGGACGGCACCCAGGTTCTTTTCCTTGAACGTGTACACGGCCACCGCAAGCAGGATCAACGGCAGCAGGCTGCGCACGAAGTCGCCGGGC
Source organism: Massilia putida (assembly GCF_001941825.1). NCBI lineage: Bacteria > Pseudomonadati > Pseudomonadota > Betaproteobacteria > Burkholderiales > Oxalobacteraceae > Massilia > Massilia putida. The sequence continues at coordinate 4,043,101 of NZ_CP019038.1, read as the reverse complement.
ACGCGGGTCACCGTCCAGGCGCCGATGAACGACAACGCGAACGCGGCGACGGCGGCCGGTGCCGCCGTACTCCACGCGACCGTCACGCGGCGGGTATATTTGACCGCGGCCACCGCCGTACCGAACATGGCTGCCAACTTGTTCGTGCCCAGCAAGGTCGCTGGCACTTCACGAGGGAATACGGCGAACATCGCGGGAATCTGGATCAATCCTCCCCACCGACGACAGCATCCACGAGACCGGCAACGAAGGCCGCGACGGCCAGCAGGGCAAAATCGAACATGATCAATAACGCGTAAAAGCGCTATTGTACGGTACGGCTCTTGTTGCGATGCAACAAACAATCAGACGGCCGCCGCTCGCCCTTCTTCGAAGAACTGGAGCAGCAGCCGGTTGACCTCGCCCGCCGCCGTCAGCTGCAGCCAGTGGTCGGCGCCGCGGATGCGCTCGAAGCGGAATTCGCCGTCGACATAGTGGGCCGAGTCGCGCATCTGTTTTTCGCCCAGCGCCGGATCGCGGTCGCTCCACAAGCCCATCACGGGTACTTTGACTTTACGGTGCCCATGCGGCAACGCGAGATTCAGATTGGCGCGGTAATAATTCAGCGCCGCCGTCAGGCGCCCCGGCGGCGACAGATCGCGCTTCCAGTGGTCGGCCTGGCCAGGCTCGTCGGTGAACTGGCGCATGATGAACCAGTCGGCCGTGCGCAGCGTGTGCTCGGCCAGCACCGGCATGATGAAACCAAGGATATAGGTCATGCGCAAGCGCTGCAGGAGGCCGGCGCGTGCGATGGCGTCCGGGTGACCGGTCGACATCGCCACGTAGCGGTGCACGCGCTCCGGCGCCAGCGCCGCAATCTGCCAGCCGATGATGCCGCCCCAGTCATGGCCGACGAGGAAGACTTTATTGATGTGCAGCGCGTCCAGCAAGCCGAGCACGTCGCCGCGCAATTTATCCATCGTGTAGTCGAAGACGCCGCGCGGCGCATCGCTGCGGCCGTAGCCGCGCAGGTCGGGCGCCAGCACACGAAAGCCGGCAGCGGCCAGCGCGGGGACCTGCTTGCGCCAGACGAGGTGCGTGTCGGGAAAGCCGTGCAGCAGCAGCACCGGCGGCCCCTGCCCCGTCGTCGTCGTGTGGATGTGGATGCCGTTCACGTCCAGCATGAGCGATTCGTCAATCACGTCCGCCTCCTTGAAAGCTATCCAGGCACCCGACTTTATGCGGCCGACTTTATGCGGCTGCGCGCCGGCGTCCTCCGCGTGACAGTGCCGCCGCGATCTCGCCGACGATGCCCCGTCGGAACAACAGCACGCAGGCAACAAAGATAAAGCCGGTGACGATGCCCACGGATTCTCCGAGTGATGCGAACCATTCTACATGCGTCGTCTCGGCCAGGAAGTTCCCCAGGTCGCCCAGCTTGTTCTCCAGTGCGACGATGAGGAAGGCGCCCAGAATCGGCCCGGCCAGCGTGCCCATGCCGCCGACCAAGGTCATCAGGATGACGAGGCCGGACATCGTCCAGTGCACGTCCGTCAGCGTCTCGAAGCCGAGCACGACGGTCTTCGTCGCGCCGGCCAGGCCCGCCAGCGCGGCCGACAGCACGAAGGCGACGAGTTTGTAGCGGTCCACGTCGTAGCCCAGAGAAATGGCGCGCGCTTCGTTTTCCTTGATCGCCTTCAGCACCTGACCGAACGGTGAGTGCACCGTGCGCACGATCAAGGCGAAGCCGCCCACGCAGATCGCCAGCACGACGAAGTACAAGGTGACGTCATTGCCGAGATCCAATACGCCCAGCAGCTTGCCGCGCGGGACGCCCTGCAGGCCGTCCTCGCCGTGCGTAAACGGCGCGCGCAGCGCGGCGAAGTACACCATTTGCGCCAGGGCCAGCGTGATCATCGCAAAATAAATGCCCTGGCGGCGGATGGCCAGCAGACCCATCACGAGACCCAGCGCGGCGGACGCCAGCACGCCCAGCACGAGAGACACTTCGAACGGCAGCCCGAGCACCGTCAGCGCGTGTCCCGTAACGTAACCGGCGCCGCCGAAGAACGCGGCGTGGCCGAACGACAGCAAGCCCGTGTAGCCGATCAGCAAATTGAATGCGCAGGCGAACAGGCCGAAGCACAACAGCTTCATCAAGAAGACGGGGTAGCCGACGAACGGCGCCGCCAGCGCCACCGCCAGTGCGATCCCCCAGGCCAGCGTTTTGTTCATGGACGGCTCCTTATCGTTCTTTGCCGAACAGGCCGGCGGGACGCAGCAACAGCACGATCACCATCACCACGAACACGACGACTTCCGACGCTTCCGGGTAATACACGCGCGTGAGCCCCTCGATGACGCCCAGCGCCAGGCCGGTGACGATGGAACCGAGGATGGATCCCATGCCGCCGATCACGACGACGGCGAACACGACGATGATGAGATTGGAACCCATCAGCGGCGTGACGTTGATGACGGGCGCCGCCAGCACGCCCGCGAAGCCGGCCAGCGCGACGCCGAAACCATACGTCAATGTCACCATCAAGGGCACGTTGACGCCGAACGCCTCCACCAGTTTCGGGTTCTCCGTGCCGGCGCGCAGGTAGGCGCCCAGCCGCGTCTTTTCGATCGTGAACCAGGTCGCCAGGCACACGACGAGCGAGGCGAGCACGACCCAGGCGCGGTAGTTCGGCAGCATCATGAAGCCGAGGTCGGTGGCGCCGGACAGCGCTTCCGGCACGTCCAGGGTCTGGCCGGACACGCCGAAGAACGAGCGGAACACGCCTTCCAGCAGCAGGGTGATGCCGAAGGTCAGCAGCAGGCCGTACAGATGATCGAACTGGTAAAGCCAGCGCAGCATCGTCTTTTCGATCAGGATGCCGAACGCGCCGACGATCAAGGGCGCCAGCACGAGCATCGTCCAGTAGTTCAGCCCGAACGACGTGACGCCGATGTAGGCGGCGAACGCGCCCATCATGTACAGCGCGCCGTGCGAGAAATTGATCACGTTGAGCAGGCCGAAGATCACGGCCAGGCCCAGCGACAGCATCGCGTAAAACGAACCATTGACCAGGCCCAGCAGCAGCTGGCTCATCATCGCCTGCAGGGGGACGCCGAATATTTCCATGGGACCTTCAGCAAACTTCGAAAAAAATGAAGGCGGCCGGTGCCGGCCGCCACACGCTTACGTCGGGCTCACTTCCAGGCCGCGCACTTCGTCTCGGCCTTGGTCGTGTACGCCTGGGCACCGGGGATCGTGGCCACGACCTTGTAGTAATCCCAAGGCGCCTTCGACTCGGCCGGCGTTTTGACTTGCATCAGATACATGTCGTGCACCATGCGGCCGTCCGGGCGGATCTCGGCATTCTTCGCGAACATGTCGTTGATCTTGGTCTTTTTAAGCTGGGCCATGACTTTCTCGCCATCGTCCGTGCCGATCGCCTTGACGGCGTTCAGGTAGTTCATCGTGGCGGAGTAATCGGCCGCTTGCAGCGACGACGGTTCCTTCTTCATCTTTGCAAAATATTTTTTGGACCAGGCGCGTGTGTCGTTGTTCAGGTCCCAGTACCAGGCGTCCGTCAGGTACAGGCCCTGCGTCGTCGGCAGACCCAAGGTGTGAATGTCGTTGATGAATACGAGCAGGCCCGCGATCTTCATCTTGCTCATCAGGCCGAATTCCTTCGCCGCCTTGACGGAGTTGATGAAGTCGCCGCCGGCGTTCGCCAGCCCCAGCACTTGCGCTTTCGAGGATTGCGCTTGCAGCAGGAACGACGAAAAGTCGGACGCGCCCAGCGGGTGCTTGACGCTGCCCAGCACGCTCCCCCCATTGGCTTTGATGACGTCGGTCGTGTCCTTTTCCAGCGACTGGCCGAAAGCGTAGTCGGCGGTGAGGAAATACCACGTCTTGCCGCCCTGCTTGACCATCGTGGCACCCGTCCCGCGCGCGAGCGCGACGGTGTCGTAGGCATAGTGCACGGTGAACGGCGAGCACTGTTCATTGGTCAGCTGCGCACTGCCGGACCCGATGGCGATAAACACTTTTTTCTTTTCCGCGGCCACCTTGGCCATGGCCAGGGCGGCACCGGAGTTCGTGCCGCCGATCAGCATGTCGACGCCCTCCCGGTCGAACCACTCCCTCGCCTTGCTGGCGGCGATGTCCGGCTTGTTCTGGTGGTCGGCGACGATGAACTGGATCTTCTTGCCGTTGATGGCGCCTCCCGCATCCGCGATCGCCATGCGCACGGCTTCGGCGCCGCCGTTGCCGTCGATGTCGGAATACACGCCCGACAAATCCGTGATCAGGCCGATCTTGATGGTGTCGCCGGAAATCTGGGCCTGGGCCGAGGCGGACAAACCGGCGGCTAACGTGGCAACCGTAAAGGCAATCGCTGTTTTCATGTGGTCTCCGTGGTCGATGATCAAACACCCAGCAGCTCGGTCAGGGCCGGCATGCTGGTCTGCAGTTCCGCGGCCGCGATCGTCGTGACGATGCGGCCGTGTTCCATGACGTAAAACCGGTCCGCCAGCGGCGCCGCGAACCGGAAATTCTGTTCCACCATGACGATCGTGTAGCCCTTCGCCTTGAGCGTCGTGATCATCTTCGCCAGCGCCTGCACGATCACGGGCGCCAGCCCTTCCGAGATCTCGTCCAGCAGCAGCAGGCGCGCGCCGGTGCGCAGGATGCGCGCCACGGCAAGCATCTGCTGCTCGCCGCCGGACAGGCGCGTCCCCTGGCTGTGGCGGCGTTCGTACAAATTCGGGAACATCTCGTAGATCTCGGCGACGGACATGCCGACGTCCTGCCCGGCCAGCCGCGGCGGCAGCATCAGGTTTTCCTCCGTCGACAGCGACGAAAAAATGCCGCGCTCTTCCGGGCAATAGCCGATGCCGAGGTGGGCGATGCGGTGCGTGGGCAGGCGGATCGCCTCGACGCCATTGACGCGGATGGACCCGGTGCGCGTGCCCGTCAGGCCCATGATGGCGCGCAACGTGGTCGTGCGGCCGGCGCCGTTGCGGCCCAGCAGGGTCACGACCTCGCCCGGCTGCACCGATAAGCTGACGCCGTGCAGGATGTGCGATTCGCCGTACCAGGCTTGCAGGTTGTCGATTTCCAGTGCCGGCGTCATCCGTGCGCTCCCGCGAGATGGCCGTCGGCGCTGCCCATATACGCTTCGATCACTTGCGGGTTGCGCGACACGTCGCCATATGTGCCTTCCGCCAGCACGGCGCCCCGCTGCAGCACCGAGATGCGGTCGCAGATACCGGAGACGACGTTCATATTGTGCTCGACCATCAGGATCGTGCGGCCGGCTGACACTTTTTTGATCAATGCCGTCACGCGGTGCACGTCTTCGTGGCCCATGCCCTGCGTCGGCTCGTCCAGCAGCATGAGTTCCGGCTCCATGGCGAGCGTCGTGGCGATCTCGAGCGCGCGCTTGCGGCCGTACGGCAGGTCGGCCGTGACGGTGTCGGCAAAATTCTCCAGGTCGACTTCGGCCAGCAGCTGCATGGCGCGGTCGTTAAGCTGGCTCAAGGTTCTTTCGCTGCGCCAGAAATAAAAACTGGTGCCGAGCGCGCGCTGCAGGCCGATGCGCACGTTTTCCAGCACGGTCATGTGTGGAAAGACGGCCGAGATCTGGAACGAGCGGATGACGCCCCGGCGCGCGATCTGCGCCGGTTTCAGCTGGGTGATGTCCGCGCCGTTGAACAGGATGCGGCCGGCGGTCGGCGTCAGGAATTTCGTGAGCAAGTTAAAACATGTCGTCTTGCCCGCGCCGTTGGGTCCGATCAGCGCGTGAATATGGCCGCGCTGCACCTGCAGATTCACCCGATTGACGGCCGTAAAACCCTTGAATTCCTTCGTCAGATCACGTGTTTCCAGAATGACGTCCGACATTGCGTCTCCTCGCTGTCGTGATGCAAGCTTTACAAATCATACACACTTTTGGAACTCGTCAAGATACAGCACGCGCCCCGCGAATCAACCTGCGTCAGATCATGACGGCGCGCAAACCCGTTGTGCAAATTTGCCCAACCGGCTTCAATCCCATTCGCGGGCGATCAGTTGCGCGGTCTTTTCCGCGATCATCAAGGTGGGCGTGTTCGTGTTGCCGGACGTGATCGTCGGCATGATGGACGCGTCGACCACGCGCAAGCCCTGCACGCCTTTCACTCGCAAATGGCTGTCGACGACCGCGAGCGAATCGTTCGTTTTTCCCATGCGGCACGTGCCGACGGGATGGAAAATCGTCGTACCGATGAGGCTGGCCGCCTGCGCCAATTCGTCTTCCGTGCGGTAGTGCGGGCCCGGCTTGAATTCCTCCGGGTGGTATTTCGCCATGGACGGCGCCGTCACGATGCGCCGCGTCAGCGCCAGCGCGTCGGCCGCGACCTTGCGGTCTTCCGGGGTGCTGAGATAGTTCGGGACGATTTTCGGCGGCGCGTAGCTGTCGTTGGCCGCGAGCCGGACATGGCCGCGCGCCGTCGGCCGCAGATTGCACACGCTGGCCGTGAACGCTGGAAAACCGTGCAACGGATCGCCGAATTTTTCCAGAGACAGCGGCTGCACGTGGTATTCCAGGTTCGGCGTCGCTTGGCCAGGATCGGAGCGGGCGAACGCCCCCATTTGCGACGGCGCCATCGACATCGGCCCGCTCTGGAACAGCAGATATTGCACGCCGATCTTTAACTTGCCGTACCAGGACGCGGCGCTCGTGTTGAGGGAACGGGCACCGGTAATGCGATAAACCATGCGCAGCTGCAAATGGTCCTGCAAATTCTCGCCGACGCCCGGCGCATCGACGACAGGAGAGATACCGTGCCGGTGCAACAGACCCGCCGGCCCGATGCCGGACAATTGCAGGATGTGCGGCGAACCGATCGCGCCGGCGGCCAGCAGGGTTTCGCGCCGCGCCGTGGCGGTGAAGGCGCGGCCGCCGCCCGTGAATTGCACGCCGCGGCAGATCGCGCCCTGCTCCGTCCGCTCGAGGATGAGCTTTTCGACGTGGCAGCCGGTCATGATCGTCAGATTCGGCCGCGTGGCAGCCGGCCTGAGAAACGCTTTCGCCGTGTTCAGCCGGATGCCGCGGCGCTGATTGACGTCGAAATAGGCGCAGCCTTCATTATCGCCGCCATTGAAATCGTCGACTTTCGGGATGCCGATCTCGCTGGCGGCATCGCGGAACGCGTCGAGGATTTCCCAGGACAGCCGCTGGCGCTCCACTCTCCATTCGCCGCCGCTGCCGTGCGTCGCCGTGGCGCCGCCATGGTGGTCTTCGCTTGCCTTGAAAATGGGCAGGACGCTGTCCCAGCGCCAGGTCGGATCGCCCGTGATATCGGCCCAGCGATCGTAATCGTCCGCCTGGCCGCGCATATAGATCATGCCGTTGATCGACGAGCTGCCGCCCAGGACTTTGCCGCGCGGGTAGATGAGGGACCGCCCCGCGAGGCCGGGATCCGCTTCCGTTTTAAATAGCCAGTCCGTGCGCGGATTGCCGATGCAATACAGATAGCCGACGGGGATATGGATCCACAGGTAATCGTCCTTGCCGCCGGCCTCGATCAGCAAGACGTGCACGTCCGGCCTGCGCGTCAGGCGATTGGCCAGCACGCAGCCGGCGGTCCCGGCCCCCACGATGATGTAATCGAATGCTCCGGCGGATTCCATGGATCCTCATTCGTGATTCGGTTGAGCAAGCTTACCAGATGATCAAGCACAGATGAGGTCTCCGGACTGTGGATAAGCGTATGAATATCCACAGGTACGAAATGTGGGGAAGATGGACTTTTCGCACAGCCGCGTTTTTTATCCAGTTTTGCCACAAGGAACATACAAGACCGGCCCACTGCCTTATACGAACCGTAAACGTTTGATGTTGTGGACAAAACCTGGGTTATCCACAGAAGAGTGCCACCGTTAACTATTACCACTATTCTGTATACAAGCTTTTGGTTGTAAACCTGGGACTTGTCGCAAACACGGCGGCCCTGCCGAAAAATTTTTGACTTCGGCCACAACCCGGCTTCGACGCCGACAGCGACTTCGACCGTGCAGACACATCACCTTGACCGTCACCGAAAACCAGATTTGCCCCACTTTGTGGATAAGCTGCTGAATATCCACAGGATCGAATGTGCGGAACTACCGTCTTGATCGACCGCCGATTTTTTGTCCAGTTTCGATCCCTGCCAGACGCAAGGTTTGTTCAACCGTTCGCAAAGCACGTAAACCCTTGAGCTTGTGGAAAAAATCCTACTTATCCACAGTTCGGCGCGCGTTTACTATCATCACTATCCTTTCTTTCTATCCAAGTTAACTAAAGAAGGAAAAGTACCGCGACGTAAAAAAAAGCCCGGCAAGCTGTCGTGACAAACCAAACGCAGGCACTGCTCGACCTCTGTTTTGTCTACAGGAAGAACAAGACGCATCCGTCGCATCCGGGACAGCTGCCAACACCGATTTGCATGCCAAAACCGCAAGCGAAGCGTCCACATCGACTGCAAAACCAGCTCGACTGTGGAAAACCGCCTGCATATCCACAGGACTGGATGTGCAGAAAGCCCGTTTTTCTGGCTTCCCGTTTTTTTGTCCAACATCGGTTCAGCATCGATACAATGCTTTTCCAGCCGATCCGTGATCGCGTAAACCGTTGACGCTGTAGATAAATTCCTCCTTATCCACAGACTGAAGCGCGTTTACTATCACTACCAATTTTTATATACATCTTTATCTATAAAACAAAAAAGACCGGGAACAGCGTGGACAAGGCGCCTGTTCTTGCCGATCTACCAACAAAAACGGGCTGAAACATGCGATTAGGGATCATCAGCGCATTGCACGAAGAACAGCAGGGGCTCATAGAAGCCATGGAAGGGCCCTACAAGCTCATGCATGGCATGCGTGAGTACGCTGTCGGACGACTGTGGGAAATCGACGCTGTGTGCGTTTTATCGCGTATAGGCAAGGTTGCCGCGGCACTGACGACCGCAACGCTTGTGGAGAAGTTCGGTGTTACCCACATCCTCTTTACGGGTGTGGCTGGTGCTGGCGACGCTTCGATCCGCGTCGGCGACATCGTCGTGGCCGAATCGCTCGTCCAGCACGACATGGATGCGAGCCCTTTGTTTCCACGCTACGAAGTGCCGTTGACGGGTTTGACGCACTTCCTGTCCGACCACCACATGGCGCTCCAGCTGGCGAATGCGGCGCATCGTTTCCTGGAAGACGACTTCGCCCTCGCCGTCGATCCCGGAGAAAGGGCCGTATTCGCGCTCAGCGGGCCGCGGCTGCATCGTGGACTCATCGCCAGCGCCGACCAGTTCGTGAGCGACAGGGACCATCTGAACGCGTTGAATGGGGCATTGCCGGGTTTACTGGCCGTGGAGATGGAAGGCGCCGCGGTGGCGCAAGCCTGTTTCGAGCTCGGCATCCCGTTCGGCGTCGCCCGGACGATTTCCGACAACGCCAATGAACACGCGGCCACCGATTTCATGCGTTTCGTGAAATCGGTGGCCGCGCGTTATGCTTTTCATATCGTCAGGCAGTTCTGCCTGGGCTGGCAGCAAGCGGACGCCGGTCAGGCCAGCAAGGTATCGGCCGGCACGTAGTCGTAGCCAAGGTCTTTCGCGACGGCGGCGTACGTCACCTTGCCTTCGCAAACATTCAAACCGTTCTTGAGATGGACGTCGTCGCGCAGCGCCTGCCGCCAACCCTTGTTCGCCAGCGCCACGGCGTGTCCTATCGTCGCGTTGTTCAGCGCGAACGTCGACGTGCGCGCCACCGCGCCCGGCATGTTCGCCACGCAGTAGTGAATGACGCCGTCGACGACGAACGTCGGATCCGCGTGCGTCGTCGGATGCGACGTCTCGAAGCAACCGCCCTGGTCGATCGCCACGTCGACGACGACGGCCCCCTTTTTCATCCGCGCCACCATGGCGCGCGTCACCAGCTTCGGCGCCGCGGCACCGGGCACGAGCACGCCGCCGATGACGAGGTCGGCCGACAGCACCGCTTCCTCGATCGCGTGCGCGTTCGAATACAGGGTCGTGATTCGGTTACCGTAGATGAGATCGAGCTGGCGCAGCCGGTCGACGTTTTTATCGAGCACGGTGACGCGCGCGCCGATGCCGACGGCCATCTGCAACGCATTCGTGCCGACGACGCCGGCGCCGATGATGACGATGTGCCCAGCCGCCACGCCGGGCACGCCGCCCAGCAGGATGCCGGCGCCGCCCTTCGATTTTTCCAGGTGAGCGGCACCGGCCTGGATCGACATCCGCCCCGCCACCTCGCTCATCGGCGCGAGCAGCGGCAGGCCGCCGCCCGGGCCGGTGATGGTTTCGTAGGCAACGCAGACGGCGCCGGATTTCACGAGGGCCGCCGTCTGCTCCGGATCCGGCGCCAGGTGCAGATACGTGTACAGGATCTGTCCCGGACGCAGCATTGCGCATTCCTGCGGCTGCGGTTCCTTGACCTTCACGATCATCTCCGCCTGCGCAAAGATCTCTTGCGCGGACGGGACGATCGTCGCGCCCGCGGCCGTGTACTGCTCGTCCGTCAGCCCGATGCCGGCACCCGCGCCGGCTTGCACGATCACACGATGGCCGCGTGCGGCCAGTTCGTGCACGCTGGGGGGCGTAAGACCCACCCGGAATTCGTTGTTTTTGATTTCTTTTGGTACGCCTACTAACATGTCTGCCTCCAAGGTAAACTCCAAAAACAAAACGCCGCGGCGCAGGTCTTTGTAAAACCTACTCCGCGGCGTTCGCTGCCATGTGGACCTGGCTTACAGGCCCAACGTCATCAGGCTTGCGTTACCGCCAGCCGCGGTCGTGTTGACACATAAAGCGCGCTCCGCCACCAGTCTCCACAGGGCGATCGGTTCGCCCGCACGGGTATCGACGATGCCGACGATGGCACCCGGACGGGCCGCCAGCTTCGCCGGCAAATTTCCTTTCAGATTCTGCTCGACGAGGGCCATGGCGAAATCGCTGCCGTCCAGATCCTGCTCGGTAATAAAACCCATGCGTTCCTTGACGGCGGCCGGGAACGACGCGTTCGGCGCCATCAGCACGAGCGCGCGGTTGCCCGTCGCGAATGCGGCCGCCAGCTGGTTCAGCAAGCTGGCCATGCCGGTCGGCGCGCACAGGACGGTGCCGCGCGGGACGAAATCGAGTTCGTTGCGCTCGCCGGTCGGACCGGGCAGGTCGATACGCTCGCCGTCCAGCGTCGTTTCCATATAGTGTTCCGCCAGCGGCACAATGTCGCCGTGGCCGTTGGCGCGGGCCCAGGCGAGCAGGCCATCTAGGGCGTTATTGCTGCGACGTGCATGGCGCAGCAGCGGCGCCGCATCCTTTTGCAGGCGTTTTAGATACAGCGGACCGCCGGCCTTGGGACCGGTGCCGGATTTCCCTTCTCCGCCGAACGGCTGCACACCGACGACGGCGCCAACGATGTTGCGGTTCACGTAGATGTTGCCGACGTGGGCGCGCGTCGTGATGAATTCGATGGTCTCGTCGATGCGCGAATGCACGCCCAGCGTGAGGCCGTAGCCGGTGGCGTTGATCGTGTCGACGACCTTGTCCAGGTCGGAACGGCGCCAGCGCACGATGTGCAGCACGGGGCCGAAGACTTCACGTTTCAGTTCGCTCATCGAGCCGATCTCGAGCACGGTCGGCGGCACGAAGGTGCCCTGCGCCAGTAAAGCATCCGGCAAGACCAGCGAGAAATGCTGCTTCGCCGTCGCCTTCATGCGCTCGATGTGGCCGAGCAGATTCTGCTGGGCTTCCTTGTCGATGACGGGACCGATGTCGGTCGCCAGGCGGTCCGGCACGCCCACGCGCAACTCCTGCATGGCGCCCTTGAGCATCTTGATCGTTTTGTCCGCGATATCTTCCTGCAGGAACAACACACGCAGCGCGGAGCAGCGCTGGCCGGCGCTGTCGAATGCCGAGCTCAGCACGTCCTGCACGACCTGCTCCGGCAGCGCGGACGAATCGACGATCAGCGCGTTCTGTCCGCCCGTCTCGGCGATCAGTGGAATATCGGCGCCTTCTCGCGCGGCGCGCTCGGCCAGCGTGCGGTTGATCAATTGCGCGACTTCCGTCGAGCCCGTAAAAATCACGGCTTTGATGCGCGCATCGGCCGTTAATGCCGCGCCGACGGTTTCGCCGCGGCCCGGCAGCAGCTGCAGCGCGCCTTTCGATACACCGGCTTCGTGGAACAATTGGACGGCGCGGTGGGCGATCAGTGGCGTCTGCTCTGCCGGTTTTGCCAGCACGACGTTGCCGGCGGCCAGCGCTGCGGCGACTTGGCCCGTAAAAATGGCCAGCGGGAAGTTCCATGGGCTGATGCACGTCACGGGACCCAGTGCGCGGGCTTCCGGTGCATGGCGGATCTCGGCCGCGTAATAGCGCAGGAAATCGACGGCTTCGCGTACTTCCGCGATCGCGTTCGGCAGAGATTTACCCGCTTCGCGCACGGCGAGCGCCATCAGCTCGCCGCGGTATTGCTCGAACAAGTCGCCGACGCGGGCGACGATGTCGGCGCGTGCGGCGTTGCCGATGCCTTCCCAGCCCGGTGCGGCGGCGGTTGCGGCCCGCAGTGCCGTGTCGACGTCGGCGGTGGTCGCTTCCGTGACTTGGCCGACGATGTCCGCCGACTGCGCGGGATTCACGATGTTCAGTGCGCCGGCGGCTGTCACGGGACCGTCGACGAGCGGCGCGACCAGGTAGTGGCGCGGCGTGCCGAGATCGGCGGCCAGGCCGGCCAACACGTGGTCGTTGGCCAGGTCGAGACCGGCGGAGTTTTTGCGGCCGTCCGGGAACAGGTTCAACGGCAACGGAATGCGCGGATGCGGCAGGCATTGCGCGGCGCGCGCAGCTTCGAACGGATCGGCCAACAAGGTGTCGATGGGCACGTTCTCGTCGACGATCTGGTTCACGAACGACGAATTGGCGCCGTTTTCCAGCAGGCGGCGCACGAGGTAGGCGAGCAGCGTCTCGTGCGAGCCGACCGGGGCGTAGATGCGGCACGGCTTGTTCAGGTTGTCCTTGCCGACGACCTGGTCGTACAAGGTTTCTCCCATGCCGTGCAGGCACTGGAATTCGTAATTGGACACATTCTCCGCCTTCGCCCACGTGTAGATCACGGACAGCGAGTGGGCATTGTGCGTGGCGAACTGCGGGTAGATGACGTCCGTCGCGGCCAGCAGCTTGCGCGCACACGTGAGATAGGACACGTCCGTGTAGATCTTGCGCGTGTAGACCGGATAGCCCGGCAGGCCATCGACCTGGGCGCGCTTGATTTCCGCATCCCAATACGCGCCCTTGACCAGGCGCACCATGAATTTGCGGCCGCTGCGGCGGGCGAGATCGACGACGAAGTCGATCACGAACGGGCAGCGTTTCTGGTAAGCCTGCACGACGAGGCCGATGCCCTCGAAGCCGGCCAGGGCCGGGTCGAACGCGAGCGCTTCCAGCATGTCGAGCGAGATTTCCAGGCGGTCCGCTTCCTCGGCGTCGATGTTGATGCCGATGTTGTACTGTTTCGCCAGCAGGATGAGGTTGCGCACGCGCGGCAGCAACTCTCCCATCACACGGGCGTACTGCGCGCGGCTGTAGCGCGGGTGCAGGGCCGACAGCTTGATCGAGATGCCCGGACCGTCCTTGATGCCGCGGCCGTTGGAGGCGTTGCCGATCGCGTGGATCGCCGCGACGTACGAGGCATAGTAATTGTCGGCGTCGGATTCCGTCAGCGCGGCTTCGCCCAGCATGTCGTAGGAATAGCGGTAGCCGCGGGTCTCGTTGTCCCGGCTGTTTTTCAAGGCTTCAGCGATGGTCTGGCCCGTGACGAACTGGTTGCCGAGCATGCGCATGGCGAGGTCGACGCCTTTGCGGATCAGCGGCTCGCCGCCCTTCGCGATCATGCGCGTCAGCGCCGAACCGAGACCCGTCTCGCTGCTGGACGACACGAGCTTGCCCGTGATGAGCAGACCCCAGGTGGCGGCGTTCACGAACAGCGACGGCGATTCGCCCAGGTGTTTTTTCCAGTCTCCCTTGCTGATCTTGTCGGCGATCAGGCGGTCGGCCGTTTCCGTGTCGGGAATGCGCAGCAGCGCTTCGGCCAGGCACATCAGTGCGACGCCTTCTTCCGACGACAGCGAGAATTCGTGCATCAGCGCATCGACGCCCGACGAGCGCGTGCGTTTTTCACGCACGGCCGACACGAGGCGGTGCGCCAGCAGGTAGGCGTCGCCGTTGGCGCTGGCGCCTTGGGCCAGCAGCCATTCCACGGCGGTGGTCTCGTCACGCCGGTAGGCGGCGGTGATCGCGGCACGCAGCGGCGTCTGTTCGCGGCGGGTTTCGGCCTGCAGGGCGTCGAAGGGGACGTAGGTGGAAGCCGGGAAGGCGGCAATGTTCATGGACGTTCTGGAAAAAATGGATGAGGACGAGCGCTGGCGCGGCACGACGCTGGGGTGCGGATCAATGATTTGATTGTAGAAGGAAATCTTCTGGATTAATTCTGTTTTTACAGAAGACTAGCAATAGATAGTTTTTGGTGAGAGAATTTCACCAAATAATATTTATAGTGGAGAGAGAAGAAGATGCTGGACAAGATCAGCAAGAAAATCCTGGCCGAACTGCAAAGCGACGGGCGTATCAGCAACGTCGAGCTGGCCGCTCGGGTCAACCTGTCGCCCGCCGCCTGCCTCGAGCGGGTGCGCAAGCTGCACGAGTCCGGTTACATCATGGGCTATACGGCCCAGTTGAACCCGCAGCTGCTGGACGTGTCGCTGCTGGTGTTCATCGAAGTGGTGCTGGACCGCACGACACCGGAAGTCTTCGACGCCTTCAAACAAAGCGTCCAGCTGATTCCGGAAGTGTTGGAATGCCATATGGTGGCCGGCGGCTTCGATTACCTCGTCAAGGCGCGCGTAAAAGATATGGCAGCTTACCGCGAATTCCTCGGCAAGACGTTACTGCAGAAAGGCGTGCGCGAGACGCACACGTATGCGGTGATGGAAGAGGTCAAGAACACGACCAAGCTGCCGATCAAATGAGCAATATGTTCCGTCATTCCCGCGCAGGCGGGAATGGTGCCTGCATTATCCCTGCATGCTGAGCGTCCTGATCAGCTCAGTATAGGTCCCCGCTTTCGCGGGGACGGCGGTGTCAGGCAATCTTTTCCATCTTTTCCGATGCTTCCGACTTCTGCGGCAGCATCTTTTGCGCCGTGGCGGACAGGCTTTCCAGGTTCTTGCGCAGCCAGCGGTGCGCCGGGCTGCGGCCGTCGCGCTCGTGCCAGAGCATGTCCAGGTGGACGGCCGGCAGTTGGAACGGCAACTCCCTCCAGATGAGCTGCTCGGCGGCACCCGTCGAGGCGATCAGGTGCTTCGGCAACACCGTCACGAGGTCGGAGTTCGCGACGACCCGGCCCGCCGTGAAGAACTGGTTCACGGTCAACAGGATGCGCCGTTCGCGGCCGATCTGGGCCAGCGCTTCGTCGACGAGGCCGTGGGCGCGGCCGGAGAAACTCACGAGCAGGTGGTTCGCCTTGCAATAATCGTCCAGGTCGAGCTTCGATTGGGCCAGCGGGTGGTTCTTGCGCATCACGACCACGTATTCTCCCGAATACAGGCGCTCGTGGCGGATCGGCGAGCCGGTTTCGTACGACAGCTGGGCCGCGACGCCGGGGAAGAAGCCGACGGCCAGGTCGATGTCGCCGCGCAGCAGCATGGGGCGCGGTTCGCGCGTGGTCAGCGGCACCATGCGGATATTCACGCCCGGTGCCTCTTTTTCGATCGATCGCACGAGCGACGGCAGCCACAGCGCGGCGGTGGCGTCGGCCATCGCCATGCGGAACGTCGCCTGGGCTTTGGACACATCAAACGTTTCCGGCATCACGGCCGCTTCCAGCGCGGCCAGGGCCTGGCGCACGGCGGGCCACAGCGCTTCCGCGCGCGGCGTCGGCTTGACGCCGTAGGCGGTACGGATCAGCAATTCGTCGCCCAGGCTTTCGCGCAGCCGTTTGATGGCGTTCGAGACGGCCGGCTGGGTCATCGCGAGGTGACCGGCGGCGCGGGTGAGGTTTTGCTCGGTCATGACGGCGTCGAAGACGCGGAGCAGGTTCAGATCAAGCGTGAGGAAGCTCATGGGACTCCGTTCAGGACTAGCAGAAATGGTTGATCGGTACGGCAAGTGTACCCGATTTCCATTCACGATCAATATAATAGCTATTACTAAGTGTAATTAGATTTATATGTTGCGTTGCACTATAGTGACATGGAACGAATAGATCAGATCGCCACTCCGAGACTTGCCATGTCCTTCTCAGCTACCCTTTTCCAGACGCCGGTGATGGCCTTGCCCTTCACCCACCTGCTGCTCGTCATGGTCCAGCTGACCCTGCTGGGCGGCGTCGTGATGTTCTTCCGTCCCCTTCTGATCGGCATCGCCCGTGCGCTGGTGCTGGTGGTGCGCCCTCGTCCCACGAAGGATGAGCTGGCCGCACGCCGCAAGCTGCGCGCGCAAGTCGACGTCGGCGTAGTGGGATCCCACTGATCCATACGATCCAGTCTACATAGCTTCATTCCCGACAGCGGCGCCCGGATAACCGGGCGCCGCTTTTTTTTCGCCCTATATCGTAAGCCAGACTCACCCGTCGCGGGTAACTCGGGGTCGCTCGGGTTGTCAGGTCGTTTTTCGCCGGTTTGATTTAACAATCAGTCGATACCGGATATGCCAACTAAAAAATCGATGCTTGATAAATGGATGAGTTATCGGTATGTTGGAAGAGGATCGAATGATGTTGATCGCATATGGCGGATATCACGCGACTCCTGTGCGAATCCCGTTTTCGCTTCGCGCTGGCCGATAAGGTGGAAAAGATGATTGAATATGGATGATTCTTAGTCTGATATGCCTATGAGATATCCGAAGTTCATGATTGGTTACGATGCATGGATGAGTTGTCGTAAGAATCGAATCCATCGAACGGGCGGGCCGCCAGAGGCGTCGACGCCGCAGCTGAGCTCCCCCTCCATCCAAAAATCCGGCGGGCACGCAGTCAAAAAATGGAGGACGAAAAAAAACGCGGCCGCCGGTTGCCCGGGGCCGCGTTTCGGGAACAAAACGAGGATTACTTGGCTTCGCCCAGCAGCGCCGGCTTGAGCGAGCGGTCGACCGGCTTATCGCCCAGCCAGATGCGCAGGATGGCGTTGTAGAAATTGATGTCGGGGATAGGGCCGCCCAGCTTCTGGCCGTTCAGTTCGGCTTGGGTGCCGGTGCCCGGGATCCAGTCCAGGTGCAGCACGTCGCCCTTCTTCAGACCGTCGACGGAGGCGAACAATTCTCCCATCTTGCTGATCTGGGACACGATGCGCTGTTTTTCGGCCTTGTCGATGTTCTCGTTCAAGCCATCCATGAAGGCCTTGCCGAAGTCTTCCGACGAAATGTCGCGCGCCATTTGCAGGGTCACGCGGCGCGGGCCCTCTTCCTTGAGGATCTCGGCCGTGTTGTTCTTCTTTTCCGGCAGGTACAGGCCGGCCGCATAGACCTTGACGACGAACTTGGTGCGCATGCCGGCGCCGTTCAATTTCAAATCCTTGCCGGCGACCTTGGTCGTGTCCTCGAACTTGTAACCGCTGATGTCGACGGCGGCGGCGGCCGGCAGGCTGGCGGCCACGGTCAGGATGGCGCCGGCGAGCAGGCCTTTGATGGCGAATCGGGTAGTAGTCATGTTGTCTCCTTGATGGGAAGAACTGTCGTTGTGAAAATCGTCGGCCGCGGTTCAGGCCGCGGCCAGGGCTTGCTTGGATCGTGCCAGGCGCGGCGCCGCCGGCGCATCCGTGCCGGCATGTTGCAGCTTGAACACGCTGACGGCGCGCGCCAGGCGCTGCGCCTGTTCCTGCATCGAGGCCGCCGCCGCGGCGGCCTGCTCGACGAGGGCGGCATTCTGCTGCGTCGTCTCGTCCATCTCGACGATGGTCTGGCTGACCCGGGCGATGCCCGCGCTCTGTTCGAGGCTGGCAGCCGAAATTTCTCCCATGATGTCGGTGACGCGGCGCACGCTTTCGACGACCTCTTCCATTGTCACGCCGGCCTGTTCGACGAGGGTGCTGCCCTCCTTGACCTTGTCCACGGAATCGCCGATCAGCAGCTTGATTTCCTTGGCGGCCGCGGCCGAACGCTGCGCCAGGCCGCGCACTTCGGACGCCACGACGGCGAACCCGCGTCCCTGCTCGCCCGCACGCGCGGCCTCGACCGCCGCATTCAGCGCGAGGATATTCGTCTGGAAGGCGATGCCGTCGATCACGCCGATGATGTCGACGATTTTTTTCGACGAGGCCGTAATGGAGCCCATCGTTTCGATCACGTGCGACACGACGGACCCGCCGCGCGCCGCCACCTCGGACGCCTGGGCCGCCAGCGAGTTGGCCTGGCGCGCGTTGTCCGCGTTCTGCTGCACGGTGCCGGTCAGCGCGCGCATCGAGCTCGACGTCTGGGCCAGAGACATTGCCTGCGATTCCGTGCGCGTCGACAGGTCTTGGTTGCCGCTGGCAATTTGTCCGGACGCGCAGGACATCGAGTCGGTACTCGCGCGCACTTCGCCGACGATGCGGATCAGGCTGGCGTTCATGTGGCGCAGCGCTTCCATCATCTGGCCCGCTTCGTCGCGGCTGTCGACGGCGATGTCGCTCGTCAGGTCGCCGTCGGCGACGCGGCGCGCGATTTCCACCACCTGCCCCAGCGGACGGGTGATGCTGCGCGTGGCCAGCCAGGCGACGCCCAGCGACAGCGCGGCCGCGACCGTCGTCAGCGCCAGGATCAGCATTTGCGTGCGCTGCGTGACGGCGGCCGTGTTATCGCCTGCCTGATGCATCGCGGTGTTCTGCCAAGCGACGAATTTGTCCAGTTGTTCGAAATAGCGCGTCTGCTGGGGACGCAGCGAGAACATGAACTTCATCATCGCCTCGTCCTTCTTGTCCTCGTTGACGAGTTTGATGAAGGTGGTTTGCGCGGGCAGGAATTTGTTCTGGATGGCGGCCAGCGCTTTCAGGATGTCGGCGGCCTCGGCATCGCCCGTGCTCTTCGCCAGTTCGGCGACCTCGGCGGTGGCGCTGGCGCTGCGCGCTTCCGTGTTCGCCAGTTCTTTTTTGATCTGGTCCGGATCGGTCATGATGAGGACGTTGAGCATGCTGCGCGTCGCTTCGCTCACGTCTTCCTTGATACGGTTCGCTGCCACCGTGTTGGCGTAGCGCACTTTTACTAAGGTATTCATTTCCTTGTTCAGGCTGGCAATCCTGACATAAGAAAGCCCTGCCAGCAGAACCAGCAAGGCAATCACGACACCGAATCCGATGGCCAGACGCTGGCCGATACTCATATTTCTAATCATTATTGTGAGTCTCTCGTCCAAAAAAAGAATGAGCGTGCTAATTTTGCAAGATAAATATAGCACCGATGTGTTGGCAAAATTAGAGACTCAAAACTATTTCATTGCTGCAAGTGCACAATCCCGGGCCCGGGTATGCCAAGCCCATGAATGACAGCGAGGATTTGCTGCGCACCAAAGCGGGGCATCGGAGTGTTGTGTTTTGGAACAGTCAATCCTGATACGTCGTCAGGATTTGCGCCCGCCCGCCCGGCCATACGCTTCGTCGCGGGTGCGCTCGATCGCCGTCAGCACGGCCTTGGGATCCGCCGGCTTGGCCAGTTCGGCCGCCTCGTCATCGTGCTTTTCGCGTACGCCGGGCATATCGCGCCGCAGTTCCTCCAGCAACTGGATGATCTTGCTGGTCTTTTCCTCGGTCAGCAGGTTCACTTGCAGGTCGAGGTGGGCGTGGTGGTCGGCCAGCTTGGACATACGGTTCTGGCGGATCAGCACGGTGGTCGAGATGACGAAGGCGTTCAGGCCGATGATGCCCTGCAGCCAGAAGAACGGCGGTTCGTCGATCTGCTTCCAGCCCAGGTCCTGCGCGAACAGATTGGCCGCGATCCAGACCACGATGAACAACACGTTCGCGGCGACATAGCCGGGGCTGCCGAGGAAGAGCGCGACCTTTTCCATGATGCGCTGCGTTGCCGACGCGCGTTGTTCGTGCCGCGCATAAAACTCGGCGACGGTGTCGATGTTTTCGCTGACCGAGGAGGGCAAGGGATCGTCGCTCATGAAACCAGCATAGCATGGGCGATCGAATGGCCGCAGACGCAAAAGAAAAGCCGGCGCAAGGCCGGCTTTCTGATCAGGCCGCTTTGGCCTTGTCCGCGGTCAGGCGTTCGTATTTCGCCTGGAGTTCTTCGCGCGTCTCCCGCCATTCGGGATTGAACGGGATGCACGCGACGGGGCACACCTGCTGGCACTGCGGCTCATCGAAATGGCCGACGCATTCCGTGCATTTGCGCGGATCGATCTCGTAGAACTCCGCGCCCATCGAAATGGCTTCGTTCGGGCACTCGGGCTCGCATACGTCGCAATTGATGCAGTCGTCGGTAATCAGTAATGCCATGACAAACTTTAACCTTACGCTTTCGGCGCGGCCGCCATGTCGGCGATTTTCTTTTGCAGCCAGCGGTCGACCGAGGGAAACACGAATTTGGATACGTCGCCGCCCAGCATCGCGATCTCGCGCACGATGGTGCCGGAGATAAACTGGTACTGGTCGGACGGCGTCAGGAACAGGGTTTCGACGTCGGGCAGCAGATAGCGGTTCATGCCCGCCATCTGGAACTCGTATTCGAAGTCGGATACGGCACGCAGGCCGCGTACGATCACCCGTGCATCGTGCTGGCGCACGAAATCCTTCAACAGGCCGGAAAAACTTTCGACCTTCACGTTCGGATAATGGCCCAGTACTTCGTTGGCGATTTCCAGGCGCTCGGCGAGCGAGAAGAAGGGACGCTTGTTCTTGCTGTCGGCGACCCCGACCACCAGGGTGTCGAACAGACCCGATGCGCGACGCACCAAATCCTCGTGGCCGCGGGTGAGCGGATCGAAAGTTCCTGGATAAACGGCTACAACCATTGCGGCTCCCTGGAGAATGCACCTGAATAGACGCGCATTATGCCTGAAATTTCGGCAGCCGCCCCGGGTTGGGGCACCATTTGCTTATTCTTTAAGCAGTTTTATAGGTAAAAGCGGTGTTTTAATGCAACTTCAGCAGGTGGAAGTGCACCATGCCGGCCTTGTCGGCACGCACCAGCTGCCAGGGTTGCAGCCATTCGGGCACGTCACCGGCGGCATCGATCGCTTCCGGGAACGGCAGGCGCTCGCCCGACTCCGCGTACACGAGGCCGCCTTCATTCAGCAGTTGCGCGCACAGCGGCAGGGCCTGGACCAGGAAATCCTGTTGATAAGGCGGGTCGAGAAAGATCACGTCGAAGCGCTGGCCGCGCTGAATAAAATCGCGCGCGACGGCCAGGGCGTCGGCGCGCAGCACGCGCACGTTATCCGCCTTGAGCTTGTCCTTGATCAGTTCGAGCTGACGCACGACGGCGCCGACGGTGTCGATCATCGTGACGGAGCGCGCGCCGCGGCTGGCTGCCTCGAAGCCGAGGGCGCCGCTGCCGGCGAACAGGTCGAGGCAGTCGGCGCGGTCCCAGTCGCCCGTCATCTGGTGGTTGATCCAGTTGAAGACTGTTTCACGGACGCGGTCGGGCGTGGGACGCAGGCCCAGCGCATCAAGGACGGGAAGCGGGGTGCGTTTCCAAGTGCCGCCGATGATGCGGACTTGTTGTGGCGGGCCGGGACGGCGGGCATAGGTGGGAGCGGACTTCTTTTTTTGCATGGGCCGGAATATAGCACGTAGGGTGGGCACTCCGTGCCCACCATGGCATCGCCGTAACGCGTGCATTGGGCGGGCGGACGGCCACCCACCCTACGGCTTATTTCCCGGCCGCCAGCGCGTTGAAATCGTTGATCCAACCTTGCATGCGTTTCTGCGCATGGGCTTTCTGATCCGGCGTCGTGAGGCGGATCGCCGTCAGGATGAATTTCGACGTGTTGTCGATATAGGCGTCGAAGAAGGCCTTGCGGTCGGGCGCGTCCATGCGGTCGAAGAATTCGCGCAACAGGTCGTGCACCGCCGACATCGTCTGTTCCTTGTTCAGCTTATCCTTATGAATACGCTGCAGCAGCGCGATGATCTTTTTCTGGCGCATGACGCGTTCCTGCAGCCAGATCTCGTTGTCGAGCGGGCGCGCGTCCGATGCTTTGCGCAATGCGGCTTCCTGGTCGCGGCTGAAACTGCCGAACCATAAGTCGAGCTGTTCCATCGCCTTTTTAAAACGGGCTTTATGTTGGTCCTCGACGCTGCCGCTCATGAATTTCTTGCGGAAGTCTTCGTTATTCTTGGCGAATTTCTTTTCCATTTGCGCGATCTGCTCCGGCTTGATCGACATCGCCAGGTCGGCCAATTCCGGCAGCGCCTTAAAGGCCAGCAATTCCGTTCTCGCCTTGATGTCGCGGTAGTCGGCCAGCAATTCATCCTGCGTCACATTGCCGTCGCCGAGCTGGCGCTGCATTTTACTCAGCAGGCCGGCGTAATCGCGCAGCTGCGTCGTGCGGTGCCACTGGAACAGGTTGTCGATGTCCTTTTTGACCCAGTCGGATTGATCGCTGTCGAGGTCGAGATAAGCGTTCAGCCACCAGTACAGTAAGGTGTCGCCGTGGTTGTAGGTGAAGCGGATCGTGCTGCACGCACTCAGCAGCGCCATGAAGGCAATCACGAACAACAGACGTGCTCGCTGGAACGCGGTAGGTAGCGTGTTAAACTTTTTCATCTTTATTAACTCGTTTGAGAACGGCTTATGAAC
Organism: Massilia putida; assembly: GCF_001941825.1. Classification (NCBI taxonomy): domain Bacteria; kingdom Pseudomonadati; phylum Pseudomonadota; class Betaproteobacteria; order Burkholderiales; family Oxalobacteraceae; genus Massilia; species Massilia putida. The sequence goes on along the minus strand of NZ_CP019038.1, from coordinate 4,020,307 downwards.
GTAGTCATCCTCGCCGCCGGCATGGGAAAGCGTATGCAATCCGCACTGCCGAAAGTCTTGCATCCATTGGCCGGCAAGCCGCTATTGCAGCATGTTATCAATACGGCACGCAGCTTGAACCCGAGTAAATTATGCGTGATTTACGGGCACGGCGGCGCAGCGGTGCCGAGTGCGGTTCAAGCCTGGTCGGCGGAAAGTGGCGTGGTGATCGATACCGCCTTGCAGGAACCGCAGCTGGGCACCGGTCACGCCGTGATGCAGGCCCTGCCGCAAATCGACGAAAATGCGCCGACGCTCGTCCTGTACGGCGACGTGCCGCTGACGACGGCCGCCTCGCTGCGCCGCCTGGTCGAGGCTGCCGGTAACGATAAGCTGGCCATTCTGACCGTCGAGCAGGCGAATCCGTTCGGCCTGGGCCGCATCGTCCGCGAGAACGGCAACATCGTGCGCATCGTGGAAGAAAAGGATGCGAACGAGTTTGAACGTGCCATCAAGGAAATCAACAGCGGCATCATGGTCATCCCGACCCGCTTCCTGACCGGCTGGCTCGGCGCGCTGAAGAACAATAACGCCCAGGGCGAGTACTACCTGACCGATATCGTGGCCCAGGCCGTGGCGGCCGGCGTGCCCGTCGTGTCGGCCCAGCCGTCGGCCGAATGGGAAGTGGCGGGCGTGAACAGCAAGGTGCAGCTGGCCGAGCTCGAGCGTCGTCACCAGCTGAACATCGCCACCGCCCTGCTCGAAAAGGGCGTGACGTTGTTGGATCCGGCCCGCATCGACGTGCGCGGCGAACTTATTTGCGGACGCGACGTCACCATCGACGTCGGCTGCGTGTTCGAAGGCCGCGTGGAACTGGGCGACGGCGTGACGATCGGCGCCAACAATGTGCTCGTGAACGCGACCGTCGCGGCGGGCGCCCAAATTAAACCGTTCTGCCACCTGGAAGGCGCGTCTGTCGGCGAAAAATCCATCATCGGCCCATACGCGCGCCTGCGCCCGGGCACGGAACTGGGCGAGGACGTTCACGTGGGCAACTTCGTCGAGATCAAGAACAGCAAGGTCGCTGCGCACAGCAAGGCAAACCACTTGGCGTATGTGGGCGATGCCGACGTCGGCTCGCGCGTCAACATTGGCGCCGGCACGATCACGTGCAATTACGATGGCGCCAATAAATTCCGCACCGTCATCGAAGACGAGGCGTTCATCGGCAGCGACAGCCAGCTGGTGGCCCCGGTCACGGTCGGCAAGGGCGCGACGATCGGCGCCGGCACCACGCTGACCAAGGATGCGCCGGCCGGCAAGCTGACGATCTCGCGTCCGAAACAGCTGACGGTCGAGAATTGGAAGCGGCCGGTCAAGGTCAAGAAGTAAACCTGTCCACCGGGTACACACAGGCAGTCCACGGCAAATTCACAGCTTGGTCCACTGCCTGTGCACAGGGATGTCAACTGCCCTTCCACAACATCATCCACAGAGTCATCCACAGGCCTGCCGCGTTTTCCGGCAGGCCCGATCGTTTCAGAAACCCGATGAAATGCACAGGTGACGGGAGATCATGCCAATCGCGCGTCGATGCGCAGGGGGTAAGCGCACAGAGTTATCCACAGGTTGTCAGATCGCGATACGCGTTTCGAACTTGCTGCGGAACGTAGAGAAATACGCTTTCACGTTGCGCACATTGCTGTGCGTGGTGAACAGGCGGTGCGCCAGAGCGTGGTAGGCGGGCATGTCGGCCACTTGCACGACGAGTACGAAGTCCGGTCCGGGCGACACGCGATAGCACTGCAGCACGGCGGCCTCGTCGGCCACCACGCGCTCGAATTCTTCCATGCGGTCCGCGGCCTGGACGTCCAGCGTGATCTCGACGATGGCGGACAGGCGGGAGCCGACCTTGTCCGGCGCGACGATCGCGACTTGCCGCTCGATAACACCGTTCTCCGTGAGCTGTTTGACGCGGCGCAAGCAAGTCGGCGGCGAGACGTGTACCAATTCCGCCAACTCTGCATTCGTCTGCGATGCGTCAACCTGCAGGATATTCAGGATGCGACGATCCACATCGTCCAGTATCGGGGTGTCGGGCGACATATCGATAAAATATTTAGAGAAAAATGAAAGTATATTTCATGCTGAAGGTGGCATGAAATAATCTACCAAAAGATGGCGCACTTAGAAAGCTTATTTCGTTGCCTCTGCTCTACAGTGCATGCATCACCAATTTCGGAGGTTTTCCATGTGTGGCATCGTCGGAGCAGTCGCCCAGCGCAATATCACCCCAGTTCTCATCGAAGGTCTGAAGCGTCTTGAATACCGCGGCTACGATTCCTGTGGCGTGGCGCTGCACGTGGATGGCCGTCTGGCGCGTTCGCGCAGCACGTCGCGCGTGGCCGATCTGGAGTCCCAGATCCAGGAAACCCATCTGCAAGGCTTTACGGGCATCGCCCACACCCGCTGGGCGACGCACGGCGCACCGGCCACCAAGAACGCCCACCCGCACTTCTCGCCGAACAGCGACGATGCGCGCATCGCCCTCGTCCACAACGGCATCATCGAGAACCACGACGAGCTGCGCGCCGAACTGACCGGCCTGGGCTACGTGTTCCAGAGCCAGACCGATACCGAGGTCATCGCCCACCTGATCGACCACATGTACAACGGCGACCTGTTCGACACCGTGCAGCAGGCCGTCAAACGCCTGCACGGCGCGTATGCGATCGCCGTGTTCTGCCGCGAAGAACCGCACCGCGTCGTGGCCGCGCGCCAGGGCTCGCCGCTGATCGTCGGCCTGGGCAAAGGAGAGAATTTCGTCGCCTCCGACGCGATGGCGCTGGCCGGCACCACCGACCAGATCATTTATCTGGAAGAAGGCGACGTCGTCGACCTGCAACTGGCCCGCTACTGGATCGTCGATGCCGAGGGCCGTCCGGCCGAGCGCGAGGTCAAGACCGTGCACGCGCACACGGGCGCCGCCGAGCTCGGTCCGTACCGCCACTACATGCAGAAAGAAATCTTCGAACAGCCGCGCGTCGTGGGCGACACGCTGGAAGGCGTGACGGGCATCATGCCGGAACTGTTCGGCGACCAGGCCTTCCGCGTGTTCAAGGAAATCGACCGCGTGCTGATCCTGGCCTGCGGCACCAGCTATTATGCGGGCCTCACGGCCAAGTACTGGATCGAGTCGGTGGCCAAGCTGCCGGTGAACGTCGAGATCGCCAGCGAATACCGCTACCGCGACAGCGTCCCGCACCCGGGCACCCTCGTCGTGACGATCTCGCAGTCGGGCGAGACGGCCGACACGCTGGCCGCGCTGAAACATGCGCGCAGCCTGGGCATGACGAACACGCTGACCATCTGCAACGTCTCGACCAGCGCCATGGTGCGCGAGTGCAAGCTGGCCTACATCACCCGCGCCGGCGTCGAAGTGGGCGTCGCCTCGACGAAGGCCTTCACCACGCAACTGGCCGCGCTGTTCCTGCTGACCCTGACGCTGGCCCAGGTCAACGGTCGCCTGAGCGACGAGCAGGAAGCGAACTACCTGAAACAGATGCGCCACCTGCCGGTCGCGCTGTCGTCCGTGCTGGCGCTGGAGCCGCAGGTGATCGCCTGGGCCGAGGAATTCGCCCGCAAGGAAAACGCCCTGTTCCTGGGCCGCGGCCTGCACTACCCGATCGCCCTGGAAGGCGCGTTGAAACTGAAGGAAATCTCGTACATCCACGCCGAAGCCTACCCGGCCGGCGAACTGAAGCACGGCCCGCTGGCGCTGGTGACGGAAGAAATGCCGGTGGTGACGATCGCCCCGAACGACGCCCTGCTGGAAAAACTGAAGTCGAACATGCAGGAAGTCCGCGCCCGCGGCGGCCAGCTGTACGTGTTCGCCGACGTCGACACCCAGATCACGTCGGGCGAGGGCGTGCATGTGATCCGCCTGCCGGAACACTACGGCCTGCTGTCGCCGATCCTGCACGTGGCGGCGCTGCAGCTGCTGGCGTATCACACGGCGCTGGCGCGCGGCACCGACGTCGACAAGCCGCGTAACCTGGCGAAGTCGGTGACGGTCGAATAAGCCGTATGGAACATCGGGATGCCCGTTGTAGACAGACAATAAAGTCGGACACAAAACAATAAAGTCGGACACAAAACAATAAAGTTTGACACTAGTGAATGCAGAGCCGCCAACGTTCATACGAGCGTAGGCGGCTCTTTTTATGTCACCGTAGCCAAGAATTCCTCAAGCGCTTGCATTGTTGCAACCTCCCATTTTTCGTGGTCCATCCAGCGTCAGAATAATCGTTCAGTTAATGTCGATTCCATCTATTAACGCGATTACACAAAAAAGTGACTGACTGAAGGTTTCGGTCCACGGTACTGCTGAGGTACACTGCCCCCGGACGAACTTCCGCTTTCGGCCTATTGTGTTGAAAAAATCGAAAGGCAACAATTTGGGGTGGTCACAAACGTCCAACCACTTCGAGATCGTAGAATAGGGGCGGTTCTGGTAAGTCGAGCCTTACAGGATTTTTGCTCAGCCGCCAACTTGGCCGAGTTTTTCAACAAAATAGGAAGGCAAATCGACGTTCGCGTCCCTTGCAAAAAAGGAAATCAACCCGATGTAGGCTTGCCAACAACTACAAGGGGAACACCTTGGCCCTTTCGAACAAGCAACACAATCAGATGGACGGCATGATCGGTCGCCTGTACGACGCCATTCGGGCCGGTGAAGTCAGCCGTGAGCGGGCGATCGGCGGACTGGCGCATGTCATGGCCGCGCTAGACATTGGCAACACCGGCGAGGCGGTCGCTTGGTTTAATCAGCCTGGCGTCGAGTTCTTCAACGACGCGCTCGACTCAAAGGAGGAATGACCGTGCACGTTTCCTTCAACAACACCACTGGCCTGCCCGAGCTCGTCAACGCCCCGGCCGGGTTCGTTCTGACGTCAGTGCGCATCGAGTTCGACACTGACCCGCACACCCAGCAGCTGCTGGTCGGTAGCGGCAAAGCTGTCGTCAAAGTTCGCCAAGACCCGACCTCGAATAAGACCACGGAAATGACGCTACCCTTCAAGTAGTCGCAGCAGGAAGGACACGCTGGCTCGCGAGGGTGTAAATAATATTGTGTAAACGGTCATTTGGCAGGACACTGCCGCCATTAGGAGAAACGATGACCGTTGTAAAGCGTAACAAGCGGGCCAAGCCCGATCCGGAACTGCTCAAACTTGCCGACGGCCTGCTGGCAAACTACCAGAAGCCCGAGGACCTGATCGGCGAAAATGGGCTGCTCAAGCAGCTCACCAAGATGCTGGTCGAGCGCGCGCTGGAAGTCGAGATGACCGACCACCTGGGCCACGACAAAAGCGGCGAGGTGACCAACAGCACTGCCAACACCCGCAACGGCCATAGCATCAAGACGCTCAAGGGCGATTTCGGCGCGCTGCCGCTTGACGTTCCTCGCGACCGCCAGGGCACGTTCGAGCCGCAGATCGTCGTCAAGCATCAGACACGCTGGACCGGCTTCGACGACAAAATCATCTCGCTCTACGCGCGTGGCCTGAGCGTGCGGGAGATCCAAAGCCATCTGGAAGAGATGTACGGCACCGAGGTGTCACCGACCCTCATTTCCAACGTCACGGACGCTGTCAGCGAGGATGTGAAGCTCTGGCAGGCCCGCCCGCTCGACGCCGTGTACCCGATCCTCTATCTCGACTGCATTCACGTCAAGGTGCGCGACAACGGCGCGGTGCGTACCAAGGCGGTCTACCTGGCCATCGGCGTCAACATGGATGGCCACAAGGAGGTGCTGGGCCTGTGGATCTCCCAAACTGAAGGCGCGAAGTTCTGGCTGCAGGTCGTGACCGAGCTAAAAAATCGTGGCGTGCAGGACATATTCATCGCCTGCGTCGACGGCCTGAAAGGCTTCCCGGACGCCATCGAGGCGGTCTACCCGCAGACCTCGGTTCAGCTGTGCATCGTTCACATGGTGCGCAACAGCCTGAATTTCGTGCCCTGGAAAGCGCAGAAGGAAGTCGCCGCCGATCTGAAGTTGATTTACAGTGCAGCCACTACCGACGAGGCTGAACTCAGGCTTGCCGAATTCGAAGATAAATGGGATAAACAGTATAAACCGATAAGTCAGTCCTGGCGCCGTAACTGGGCGCGCGTCATACCGTTCTTCGACTACCCGCCGGAAATCCGAAAGGTGATATACACCACGAACGCTATTGAATCGATTAACATGAGCCTGCGAAAAGTGACCAAGGCCCGCAGTTCCTTTCCGACCGATGAAGCTGTCAGCAAGCTGTTTTATCTTGCCCTGAACAACATCAGCAAGAAGTGGACGATGCCGATACGGGACTGGAAAGCTGCGTTAAACCGCTTCGCCATCCAGTTTGAAGACCGGGTGCCGCAGACTTAAACGAAGAATCGTTTACACAGAATCTGGTACACCCCCTGGCGCGAAGCCAGCGTTTTTCTTCCGAGCTGCTTACTTGGCGCCGCGGCGCTAGCGCGCCTCATCCAAAGTATCCACGTGCACATGGGCCCTGCCCTGAGCTCAGGCAGGCAGAAACATCTAAAGCAGCAAAAAATCGAGAGAGACAACATCACGGCTTGCGAACGGACTGGAGAACCGCTCGAACCGAATGCCCAGGCTCATCACAAGATCAGGAAAGCAGACGATCCAGATCAGGCCTTGAATCTGGATAACATCGAAGTCATGAATGCGGCTCCTCACGTGGCGCACCATGTGAACGAGAGAAAGATCGACTTCGATTGATTCGATAACGTCATCCGGGGTGTGCGCTTGCTGTTCGCTCAGGTCTGCTTCGGATCGATAGCGGAAGTACACACCCGTAGTTTGGCAGCTAAGATGACGTCCGTGTTCCCAGCCGGACTGACGTCATGGCCCAGGCACTTCTCCCGGAAGACTTTTGGTCGCTTGTAACAGCCCATCTTCCGACCCATCGCAGATAGCCGAAAGGCAGATGGCGACGTTTCGACGATTGCGCGACCCTAACCGGGATTCTGTTTGTGCGAAGACCGGGATATCGTGGGAATATTCGCTGCGTGAACTCGGCTGCGGCGGTGGCATAACTTGCTGGCCCCGGCCCACGAATGGATGAAAGATCGCGTTCGGCAGCGCGTCCAAGAGGCAGTGCTCTGACGCCTGCGCGAGCACGACCAAACCAGGGGATCGAGCTTGCGTTGACGCTGCCAGTGTGTCGGCCCCTGCGGGCAGAGCATAAGGGCCGAAATCCGACAGATCGCGGCAAACTCGGCTGCAAACATCATCTGCTTGTGGATCAACGTGGGTTGCCGCCGGTAGCCGAGATTTCGTGTACTTGTTGCACGATTCGCGTTTTCTTATTCCACTCGTCGAAGCCATCCCAGCGGTTAAGAAACTTATCGGCCGTGCGCGTAAGCGTCCAGGTAAGCTGCGCGCCGACCAAGCGTACGCTTGACGTGCAGATCGTGCTTGTTTGCGCCGAAGAGGTATCGCAGCATGTATCGCGCGATACAGCGTTGAGTCGCGTGAAAGGCTCGGCTGATGGCGCTGGGACATCGAGCGCACCGTAGGGTGTAAGCGCCTGTCCTCTCGTTGGCAACGCTTGAGATGCATGGCGCCACGCGCAACCGTATGGTGGCATGATAGAATCATAGGTTTTTCTTTGACTGCCTAGCTACACTCGCAGTCATACGAACCAAAAGGCAATCCAAGCTTTTATTGCTTGATTGAATCATAGCATTTTGGTAACCTCAATGTTGTCCGGACGTCTTTCTGCCGTTGAGACATGTTGGTTCGCTTCTCAACGTCGTCGCACTGTGGTGTTCGTACTTCGAACACACCAGGATTACCGGAGTTCCTATGGCCCGTTCTGACCAAATGAAAGCGCTGTTGAAGGCGCATGCTAGCAACGATAACGACCATTTCTATGCCGTTGCAATGCAAGTAGCTGCGGACGAGGCGCTACGGGGGCATGTCAGGTTGGCGGCTGAGTTACGCGACCTGATCGACCGTGCCAAGGTCGAGGCGACACCGGCGGCTGGCAAACCGATACCCCTGGCGCAACCGAAAGGCGAACTTTCGGAGTTGCTGACGGTTCAGTACCCCCATGAGCACTTTAACCAGATGGTGCTGTCCGAGGGAGTCTCAGGAAAATTGCAGCGGGTGCTCAAGGAGCAGCGGCATGGCGCGCAACTGAAGGCGCATGGCCTGAGTCCGCGACGCAAGCTTCTCCTCGTAGGTCCTCCCGGCACCGGTAAAACGATGACGGCGGCGGTATTGGCCGGAGAGCTGAGACTTCCCCTGTTTACAGCCCGGTTTGACAGCTTGATCACCAAGTTCATGGGAGAGAGCGCCGCTAAACTTCGCCTCGTTTTCGACGCCCTCAAGTCGACCAAGGGCGTGTATTTTTTCGACGAGTTCGATTCGCTTGGCTTGCAGCGAGGAAGCCAGCATGACGTCGCCGAGATGCGTAGAACGCTCAACATGTTCCTCCAGCTGATCGAGCAAGACGGGTCCGACAGCCTGATTGTCGCCGCCACCAACCATGCGAAAGATCTGGACGTTGCCCTGTTCCGTCGTTTTGACGATATCATTCGCTACGATGCACCTGACGAACGTCAGATTGAGGCTCTGTTACGGAATAAGTTGGCCTTATATGCGCCAGATACATTCGATTATCGCGAACTGGCCAAATACGGCCAGGGTGAGTCGCATGCGGACATCGTTCGCGCGTGCCAGGACGCGGTAAAGGACGCTGTCATCGCGGGCGACGAGCAAATATCGTTCGATAACGTTGTTCTACATCTGCAGGAAAGAGCTGCCAGCAAACCATTGTAATATCCACAAGGAAACCTGTAGAATTATCGAAGAGATAATTCGAAAGGCCTTGCATGGCAGAACAGAATCTTCCGCATATTGTGATTAACGGATTCGTTCAATCACAGGATTTTCAGTCCCCGCTTTCTGTTCGACGGCAAACCGCGCCGCAGCGTGATCGGGAAGAGCACGGGCGCCAGTTGCTTGCCAAAGTCGCTGCCCTACAAGTCCACGAGCAGGACTTGAATGCGCAACGAGCGGAACTCGAACTCCCGCAGCAAAGTGGCCTGACGATTGCCGTCGACATTGTTCCGAAAAATTCGATCGATTATAAAACCTTCGAATGGAAGAAAGATGGTGTGGAGCTGCTTTCAGTGGTCGAAGGCAGCGCTGCGGATACGGTCACGCTTTTCGTCCCGGACGGAAAGCTGACGGCACTTGCCAGCCGCATCCAGGACTACCAGTCCAAGAATTATCGCAACACCGACAAGCCAGCCAATGCCAACCTAGTCAACGCCATCCACGATATCCGGCGCGCCGCGTTTGCCCAGCTCTGGACGGACACGGCGGCCATGCCCGCCGACGAGCCGACCTGGTGCCAAGTATGGTTGAGAAAGTCGAAGCTGTCATCCAGCGCCGTCAGGGACAGGTTCGCGGACCTGGCGGGGCGTCTTGGAATCGAGGTCGATCCGGGCTTCGTCACCTTCCCAGGAAGGGTCGTGGTGGCGGCCAAGGGCAACCGGCCGATGTTCGAGAACGCCCTGCAGCTGTTGGATCTGGTGGCTGAGGTACGCGCGGTGCCGCCGACCGCGGCGTTCTTCCTGGCCGACCTGAGTCCAGAAGAACAAGCCGGCTGGATTAAGGATTTGGCGGATCGCACCACGCAAGAGAGAGGACGACGGACCTTTCGTGACGCTCCTCGACACGGGCGTGAACAACGGCCATCCTCTGTTACGGCCGGCGCTGCATACGGACGACTGTCACGCTGTCGAGCCGACCTGGGGTGTGTCTGATCACCATGGCCACGGCACCGGCATGGCCGGTCTCGCCCTTTATGGAGACCTGACTGAGCCGCTCGCCTCTGGCGAGCCGGTGACGATACCGCACGGTCTCGAGTCGGTGAAAATCCTTCCACCAGAGGGCGAAAACCCTGTGCACCTGTATGGCGCGGTCACCGCCCTGGCAACCAACCGGGTTGAGATCCAGGCGCCCGGCAGAAGGCGGACCTTCGCTATGATGACCACCTCGTCTGGCGACATATTCGGTGCCCCGTCCGAATGGTCTGCGACGATCGACCAGCTATCGTTCGGCAGGACGGCCCCCGAGATTGGCAGCGAGGACGACGACGAGCCGGAAGTTCGGAAGCAGCGTTTGTTCGTGCTATCCGCCGGAAATGTGCCGTGGCAAGAGTGGAGTCAATACCCGCACGTGAACGCGGTGCGCACCGTCGAGAACCCGGCGCAATCCTGGAATGCAATCACCGTCGGCGCCATGACCGACCTGACGCATGTGGATGCGTCGACCTATCCCAACTACGTGGCAATTGCCGCGGCCGGCGCATTGAGTCCCTCCTCAAGGACGTCCACGGCATGGAGCGGCGCCTGGCCCTACAAGCCGGACGTCGTTGCAGAAGGAGGGAACGGCTGTCTGGAGCACGGCTTGCACGTGTCGGTCGGGCCGGAATCCGTGCGCCTGCTCACGACGTCGCCAGACCCGGTCGACGAGCCACTGACCGAATCCGGCGACACCAGTGCGGCCGCGGCGGAAGTGGCCCGCCTGTGCGCCCATATCAGCGCGGTATATCCGGCCTACTGGCCCGAGACGATCCGAGCACTTGTCGTCCACGGCGCACGGTATACGCCCGCCATGCGGGGGCTCCTGCCGGTTAACGTACGAAAGCAGGACAAGATTAACCTGCTGCGCACGTTTGGTTATGGCCTGGTCAGCGCGGAGAGGTCCCGGTCATCTACCCGGCGCCGCGCGACCATGGTCATCGAACGGGAATTTTATCCCTATCGTCTCGACGGCTCCAACGTCAAGCTCGGACAGATGCAGCTACATGACCTGCCTTGGCCCCGGGACGAGCTGCTCGCACTCGATGGCGAAGTGGCGATGCGAGTGACGCTGTCGTATTTCGTCGAGCCGAATCCGGCACGGCGGGGCTGGCAAAGCAAGTTCCGCTATCAGTCCTACGCCTTGCGCTTTGCCGTACGCGGCGCCACCGAATCCGAAGAGATGTTCCTCAAACGCATTAACAAGCTTGAACGCGACGAGGATGACACGGATACGCATGGGGATCCCGACAGTGAGAACTGGATAATGGGCACACAACTTCGCGCAAAGGGCTCGGTTCACTCAGATGTGTGGGTTGGCACCGCCGCGCAATTGGCGACCAAATCCCAGATTGCGGTCATCCCCGTCGGTGGCTGGTGGAAGGACTGGAAGGAAGCTGGTCAGTTCAGGACAACCGCGCGCTATGCCCTTGTCGTCTCGCTGGAGGTGTCTGAAAGCGTCACGACGGCCGTCGACCTGTATGCGCCGATTGCGGTGAAAACGACGATCGCGGTGCCAGCGCAAGCGACGACGATTGATATCGTCTCCTAAAATCACACATTTACCTCAATTACGAGAATCGGGAGCGGCGACAGCAACCGAAACACGTTCTTGGCGAGCTTTGACGTATAGGAATAGTGTTTGTTCATCGAATGTTTATCGTGAATCGACGTGGTCTGTCACCTGCCTTGGAGAAGTACGCCCAGGAGCTTTTCAACTTGAGGTGCCAAAGGACAGGTCAATCCGGCGGTGCGTAGAAGACGCCAGCGTACGAGAGGTTCGCCCTTGGCTCGGCTCACCAAGATGACCGTCGAAATCTTCCAGCGCGGCCAGCGCATCGCCAGCCACGCCTACTGCACCGTCAAGGGCCGCCATACGACGATCGACGCGCACATGCCCGCGGCGCACCGTGAAGTCGCCGGCTGGAACGCCACCACGCTGACGACGCGGGCCGCTGCGATCGGGCCGCGTTGCGCGGTGCTGGTTGAGCGGCTGCTGCATCAGCGGCGTCATCCCCAGCAGGCTTACCGCAGCTGCCTCGGCGTGCTGTCGTTGGGCCAGCGATATGGCGTCGAACGCCTGGAGGCGGCCTGCGCCCACGCCCTCAAGCACGGTGCGGTGAGCTGGAAGAGCGTGCAGGCCATCCTCAAGAACGGACTCGACCAGCAACCGCAGGGCGTGCAGCGCACGCTCGACTTGCCCGAGCACGAGAACCTGCGCGGCGCCGCCTACTACCAATCGCATCAGCTGCACTGACATCGCGAATAAACGATATAAACAATTTATGCATTGAACGCGGAAGCTGCGCCCCCCCGGGCGCGCTCTGCAACCATGAAAGGACGTACCATGTTGCATCATCCCACCCACGACAAACTGACGCGCCTGAAGCTGTTTGGAATGGCGCGCGCCTTTGCCGAGCAGAGCGCACTGGACCTGGACCATCTGACTTTCGAAGAGCGTCTCGGCCTGCTGGTAGACCATGAAGTGACCGAGCGCGACGGGAAGGCACTGGCCCTGCGCCTACAGCGCGCCAGGCTCAAACCCAACACAGCCGCCGAGGACATCGACTACCGCCACCCGCGTGGCCTCGACAAGGCGCTGTTTCAGCGCTTGCTGGCCGGGCAATGGCTGACTGACAGGCAGAACGTGCTGCTGACCGGCCCCACCGGCGTGGGCAAGACCTGGCTCGCATGCGCGCTGGCACACTAGGCCTGCCGCCAGGGCTACAGCGCGTACTACGTGCGCTTGCCGCGCCTGCTCGACGAACTGGGCATTGGCCGTGCCGACGGGCGCTATGGCAAGCTGCTCAAGCAACTGGCCAGGATCGACACGCTCGTGATCGACGACTGGGGCCTGGCTGTGCTCGACGATGCCCACCGGCGCGACCTGCTGGAAGTGCTCGACGACCGCCACGGAACCCGCTCGACCATCGTGACCAGCCAGCTGCCCATCGAGCACTGGCATCCCGCCATCGGCGACCCGACCCTGGCCGACGCCATCCTTGACCGGCTCGTCCACAACGCCCACCAGCTCAACTTGAAAGGAGATTCCCTGCGAAAAAAACGGGCCAATTTGACAAGACCAGCTCATCAGGAGTAAAACCCGAACCTCGACCCCGTGCCGTCACGCCCCGAGTGTCCAGTTTGGCCTGGAACAGGTGTCCAGTTTGCGCTGGAATGCGTGTCCAGTTTGCGGCGGAACGGGTGTCCAGTTTCGGCGGAATACGCACCCCATCCAAGCTTGATTCGCCTGTTGGTGGCTCGTGCGGGCAGCAGTGACAGCTGCTTTTGCGGCCGCCTGGACTGCTTTCTGAGCGTCGACATGCTCATCGGCCGATTGGGCGGCAGCGCTCATCGCTGCCCGCTGTTCTTCGGTGTCGCGCTCGGTATCGGTAAGTGCTTGTAAGCCGCTTGCGAGATCAATGGAGGCTTGACTTGCTTGATTGAGCAATTCGGTCAGGCGCTTCTGTACATCGTTCTGCGTAGCCTCGATAGCTTGGCTGGCGATGCGCTGGCCGCGCTGGAAGATTTCGACGGTCATCTTGGTGACGCGCACGTCCACCTGGGCGCGCGCGTGCTGGCATGGTACCGAGTAGTAGTGCCCGTCGATCTCGACGTGATAGTCGATGCCCACCCGGGCCACCTTCCATTCGGCGTACTCGTAGCGCCGTTGCGGCAGCGGACGCAGGGCCGGCTGGTCCATCTCCGCAAAGGCGCTGGCGCGGCAGCCCGGCAGCTTCTTGAAGGGCCGCTGGTTCACATCGGCCAGCAGGGTCCGCAGTGCGCGATTGAGCTCGTTGAGGCTGAAGAAGCGCTGGTGGCGCAGCCGCGCCAGCACCCAACGGGTGATCACCAGCACGCCGTTCTCGACCTTCGCTTTATCTTTCGGACGTCGGGCACGTGCCGGCAGCACGGCCACGCCGTAGTGCTCCGCCAGGTCGTGGTAGGTCGGGTTGAGGTCCGGCTCGTAGCGCGACGCCTTGGTCACGCCGCTGCGCAGGTTGTCCGGTACCCACAGCTCCGTGCAGCCGCCGAAGAACTCGAGCGCGCGCACGTGGCTGCCAATCCAGTCAGGCAGCTGCTGGCTCCAGGTGGCTTCGAGATAGGTGTAGTTCGACGCGCCCAGTACGGCGACAAAGATCTGCGCGTCGCGGATTTCGCCGGTGGCGCCGTCGGTGACGCCGACGGTCTGGCCGGCATAGTCGACGAACAGCCGTTCGCCCGGCGTGTGGGTCTGGCGCATCGACAGCGTCAGCTGCTGGCGCCAGCGGCGGTAGTGGTCGCAGAAGGCGCTGTACTGCAGGCCGTCGGCCTGCTCGACCTTGTACTCCTGCCACAGCAGCTCGAGCGTGACGCCCTTGCGGCGCAGCTCGTTGTGCACCGTCAGCCAGTTCGGCGCCGGACGCTTCACTGACGATGGCTCGCTCGGCGGAAACAGCCGCCACTCAAGCGCGGCGTCGTCAAGATCCGCCGGCATCGGATACGGCAAGCCTGCCACCTTGGCGCGGGCCAGGTAGTCCGACACGGTGGTCGGCGAGGCGTTGATGATGCGGGCGATCTCCCGCTTGGAGCGGCCGTGCTCGAAATGCAGCCGCAGGACTTCATGGATTTTGCGCATGGATAACCTTTTGTTGGTCAAGCAACCCTCCCGGAAAAATCCGCGAGAGTGCCACAGTTATCCCTTGCCGCCAGCCCCTTCGGCCCGCTTCAAACTGTCCAGTTTGGAGCGGAATCAGTGTCCAGTTTGCGCTGGAACGGGTGTCCAGTTTGCCGCGGAATCAGTGTCCAGTTTGCCGTGGAATGGGTGTCCAGTTTGGTCTGGAATACGCAGATGGGGCATCAAGCGCGCATCCAGTCGATCTTGTCGGCACTCGCAGCTGTAAAGTTCGACAGCGCAGTATCACAGGAGCAGCTCCGTCAACAGGTGGAAATCGCCGCGGGACGCGAGGCCTCGGCGTTAGGTCTGCGGGACCGCGTTGCAGAACTCGAGGTGGCTGTAGACACCGCTGCTACTTCCGCTGCCTTCGAGAACATCAGGCAGCGCATTCTTGCCAACGAGGCCGTAATTCAGGAAGCTACCGCTCGCGCGCAGAACGTTCAGCCTTGGGTCGGCTATTTTACTGAAGTCAAGAAGCTTCTCAGCACGCAGCAGGCCTATGCGACAGAGCACTTCATCTCCGAGTATGGGCCGAGGACGGCCGTCATTCAGCAGCGACTCCGTCCTGTTTATGGCTTCGGCGAAGTTGAGGTTACCAGCAAGGATTCGGCCATCGACATTCGTATCCATCGAAAGGGAGAGACACTGAGGCCGACAGATTTCTTTAGCCAGTCGCAGGTGCAGACCCTCGTCTTGGGCCTGTTCCTCACCGCCTGCAGCTCTCAGACTTGGTCCGGCTTCTCGTCCATCATGATGGACGACCCAGTCACCCACTTTGATGACCTGAACACGTATGCTCTACTCGACCTGATTCTTGGGTTGCAGAGTTCTCCGGAGGGTGAGCGGCAGTTCGTCATTTCCACGTGCGACGAGAAGCTGTTGCAGCTTGCTCGACATAAGTTCCGTCACATGGGGGCGGCCGCAAGGTTCTACCGCTTCCAAGCTATTGGCGCCGAAGGCCCTTTGGTTTCGGAGATTTCTGCATAGGAGCTTCCAAACGAGAGCTCAAAGAGCTGACGCCGGTCCCGGCGGCGTACTGTAGACTAGACCGATTTCGCGCACCACGAAATTGAAATGTGCGATCGCGTCGGCGAACTGCGCGCGATCTGCCGGCAGCGCGCGCACCAATGACTCGTGTTTGACGGTGATGCCTTCCTTGTACAGGTAGCCGATCATCTGCCAGAAGCTGGCAATCGCGTCCACCATGCGAGCCAGCAACTCCTTACCGATACAGATTTGCTCAATTGGCGGGGCGAGCGCCGAGTCGGCTGGCCACGTGGTTCCCGGCCACAAACTAGGATGGTTGCGCCAGAGTGCGTTTGCAGTCCGGCCAGCGCCGTGACGACATACGTTACCCAGCTGCGCAAGAAGGTTGAGGTCATGGTAGCTCAGAAACGCTTGCATGGGTACGCCACGCAATTCGGTGAACAACGCCTGGAGCGCATCCCAAGTTGCGTGTTGGATCCTCTTGGCCAATTTGTCATCTTTCCAGTCGATGCAGGCGAGAAGATAAGCACGTAATTGACGTTCCCAGATCGACTGGATCGATAGACACATCGCCGCCGCCGTAACGGACAGCTGGTCAACCATGTTAGCGTGGACAAAGGGCGCTGCGCCCTCTTGATTACTTGCCCAGAAGGCCACCTCTTTCACAGCATGGTCCAGCGCCGGCAGGGCCACGTTCGTCCAGTAGTCTTGAACTACGTCATCATAGCGATGGCAGATGACATCACCGTACCCTGATCGCCATTTGAATTGCGGTAGCTTGTCCATTACGTATTGTCGGGTGCAGCATCGGAAAAGTACAGATTTGGTGACGAGGGATCGAAATTCGTTGCCCAAGCTGCTGCGGACTGTGTCAAACTTTATTGCTGCAAACTGCATACTTCAAAGATTTTGACGCGCACTTGTGCCAGACATTATTTCGCAGCAAGTTGTGCAACGAACGTGTAAACTGTTGATTTATCAGGGACGCCTGTGTCAAACATTATTGTTTGTGCACAGCCCGGCTCACACCACCATGGGCCCCCCGATGTTCCCTTTGAATATCTCCATATTCAACGAAAAATCGTCCACGGTCCCGCCCGGCCGGCCGTCGACCAGCACGCTGATCGCCCGGCCGCCGCGCACTTGCGTCATCTCCTCGGCTGACAATGACCGGACGCGCGCGTTCGCGTCTGCCGCGTCGTCGAAGGCCAGGTCCTTGATCGTCAATGTGTCCATGATAGTTCTCCTCAGGTAGTCGGAAATGGGATGAGCGCACGTCACCCGCCCACTTGCATCTATGCATGGAGCATGCCAACCGAGGAGTCACGTCGCAGGCGGCCTGTGCGGCGGTTTGTGTCGGTTTCAATCCAACACACCGCCCAACCTGTTGGATTCGTTGCGATTTGGATACATGAGATATCTCATCGGGCGCTTTTGCATTGTAAGTACATTGCTACGAATCCAACGATAAACTAGAATAATTCTCATTTAGATTCTTATTATCGTCTGAGCATGCGTCATCTGAAGCCTCGCCCTGCAGTCCTGTTCCTGACCATTCTTCTTTCGGGTGCCCTCACGGCTTGCGGAGGCGGTGGCGACAGTGGTTCCACGCCAGCCACGTCGACGGCCGCGGCCGTGTCGGCGTCGTTCAGCCCCAGCGCCGTTCTGGGCGAGAAGATCTACAACGACGTCTCGCTGTCGGCATCCGGCCGGCAGTCGTGCGCAACCTGCCACAGTCCAGATAACGCGCACGGCCCCACCAACGATTTTGCCGTGCAGCTCGGCGGCCCGAACGGCGACGTGCCGGGCTTCCGCGCGTCGCCGTCGCTGCGCTACATGCAGCAGACGCCGGCGTTCCACTTCGAGGCGGACGGCACGCCTGTCGGCGGCTTCAACCGCGACGGCCGCGCGCGTACGCTGCAGGAGCAGGCCGAACGGCCGTTCCTGGCGGCGCACGAGATGGCCAACGTCAGCAAGGCGGACGTCGTCGCGCGGCTGCAGCGCGCGTCGTACGCGGCGCAATTCCGTGCCACCTTCGGCGACAACATCTTCGACAATGTCGACCAGGCGTTCAGCCGTGCCCAGTTTGCGCTGCAACAGTTCGAGAACGAGGATCCGCGTTTCCACCCGTTCGATTCGAAGTACGACCTGTTCCTGGCCGGCAAAGCCAAGCTGTCCGATGCGGAGCTGCGCGGCCTGGCGTTGTTCAACGATCCGACGAAAGGTAATTGCGCGGCGTGTCACCCGAGCGCGCGCGGTGCCGGCGGCAGCGCTCCCTTGTTCACCGATTTCAGCTACGACAACCTCGGCGTGCCGCGCAACATGCGCATCGCGGCCACGCAGGATGCGGCCTACTTCGACCTGGGCCTGTGCGGCCCCGATCGCACCGATCTCGCCGATCGCACGGACCTGTGCGGCGCCTTCAAGGTGCCGACCTTGCGTAACGTGGCGACGCGCAAAGTCTTCTTCCACAACGGCGCGTTCACGAACCTGACCGACGTCGTCCGCTTCTACGTCACGCGCGATACGAACCCGGAACGCTGGTATCCGGTGAACGCCGACGGGACCGTGGACAAGTTCAACGACTTGCCGCCGGCGATGCGCGGGAACGTGAACACGGCGGAAGTCCCTTACAACCGTCGCCCGGGCATGGCGCCGGCATTGAACGAGGCCGAAATCGCCGACCTGGTCCAGTTCCTCGGCACGCTTACCGACGGCTACCAACACTAACCACTCATTAGGATATTCATGAAGCAACGTGTCATCAGCGCGGCATTGGCCGCCGCATTTCTTGCCGCTCCGGTGGCCGCACTGGCCCAGGACACCGACCTGGCGAAACGTGTCGAGCAGCTCGCGGCCGAACTGGAAAAAGTGAAGGCCGAACTCGCGGCCCAGCGTGCACAAGCTGCCGCCGCCCCGGCCCCGCGCGCCGAGGCGACCAGCGTGCCGGCCCAGCCGGCAGCCGCCGCCCCGGCATCCGCCCCGATGGTGGCCGCGGCCTCCGATACGGTCTTCTCTGGTTACGGCGAAGTGAACTACAACCACCCCGTGCGCAATGCCAGCGGCGCGCAGACCGACTTGCGCCGCGCCGTTATCGGCATCCAGCACCGCTTCGACGAGAAGACGAAAGTGGTCGCGGAATTCGAGTGGGAGCATGCGATCGCGTCCGCGTCGGACCGCGGCGAGTCGGCCATCGAGCAGATGTATGTCGAGCGCGAGTTCAATAACGGCCTGCGCGGCAAGGCCGGCCTGTTCCTGATGCCGGTGGGCCTGCTGAACCAGAACCACGAGCCGACCGCCTACTACGGCGTCGAGCGCAACTTCGTCGAAACGGCGATCATCCCGACGACCTGGCGTGAAGCCGGCGTCGGCCTGTCGGGCGAATTCGGCAACGGTTTTACGTGGGATACGGGCCTGACCACCGGTTTTGATTTGACCAAGTGGGACGCGGCGTCCGACGAGGGCCGTGAATCGCCGCTGGGCGCCATCCATCAGGAAGGGCAGCTGGCCAAGTCGCGCGACCTGCAGCTGCACGGCGCGCTCAACTGGCGCGGCTATCCCGGCCTGCTCGTCGGCGGCTCTGTCTTCACGGGCAAGGCGGGCCATGCGACGACCGATTTCGCCGCCAACGACGCGCGCGTGACCCTGGCCGAACTGCATACCCGCTACACGCCGGGCGCGTGGGATCTGTCGGCCTTGTGGGCCTATGGCCGCATCTCGAACACGGAAGCGCTCAACGCGACCTTCGTCGGCAAGCCGACGCCCGTCCCCAGCAGCTTCGCGGGCTGGTATCTGCAGGCCGCCTATAAACTCTGGCAGGGCAACGAGTATGCGCTCAGCCCGTTCGCCCGCTTCGAGAGTTTCGATACCGCCCGCACGTATGCGTCGCAGCCCGCCGGACTGGGCGTGCCGACCACGCCGTACGAGCGCGTCGCGACCGTCGGCGCGAACCTGATGGTCGCGCAAGGCGTCGTGCTCAAGGCGGATTATCAGAAATTCCGCCAAGATAAGTCGCGCGACCGGGTGAACCTGGGCGTCGGCTTCTCCTATTGATCGGACATCCGGAGGCATCACATGCGCTATGTTCCCCTGATCGTTCTCGGCGCCTGCGCCGTCACGGCGCCCGTCTTCGCGACGCAATACCTCAGCCCGGAACAGGCGCAGAAGCTGATGTTTCCGGAAGCCGATGCGTTCCGCGCCGTGCCGCTGTCACTGGATGCGGCGCAGATGCGCCAGGTCGAGCAGGTCGGCGGGCTGCCGGCACGTTCGGCGCATTGGCGCGTCGTCGGCGCCTACAAGGGCGAGGCGTTGCTGGGCTATATGGTGCTCGACGACGTGGTCGGCAAATTCGAGCTCATCTCCTACGCCGTCGGCATCAACCCTGACGCCAGCGTGCGCCAGGTCGAAATCCTGACGTACCGCGAAAGCCACGGCAGCGAAATCCGGCTGCCCGCATGGCGCCGGCAGTTCGTCGGCAAGAGCGCCAAAAGCGGCGGCCTGCGCATCGGCGGCGGGATCGACAACATCAGCGGCGCCACCCTGTCCTGCACGCACGTCACGGACGGCGTGCGCCGCATCGCCGCCATGGCCCAGGTCGCACTGGTGAAATGATCCGCCGCGCGCAGCCCTGGCTCGGCACCCTCGTCGACATCGCCGTCGAGGGAACGTCCAGCCAGGACGCGGTCACGGCGGCTTTCGCCGAGATCGCGCGCCTGCACCGGCTGATGAGTTTTCATGACGGCGCCAGCGACATCGCGCACATCAACCGCGCCGCGCCCGGCGACGTGGTGCGGGTGGATGCGGCCACCTGGAACGTCCTGCGGCTGGCCGGGGAGATCGCCGACCTGTCCGGCGGCGCGTTCGACATCGCGTGCGCCCCCTGGTTGGTCGACCGGCAGATCTTGCCGGCGCCGGAGCACGTGCAACCCCTTGCTCTGACGTCGGCCGCCGTATTCTCGCTCGACGATGACGGCCAGGTACGCAAGTGCGGCGCGGGGTGGATCGACGTCGGCGGCATCGCCAAGGGTTATATCGTCGACGCCGCCGTGGCCGTCCTGGAGGCGGCGGGCGTGCCCGGCGGCTGCGTGAATGCCGGCGGAGACATGCGCGCCTTCGGCGTGTCGCGCGTCCCGGTCGCGGTGCGCGCGCCCGGCGCGCCCGGTCGGGCCGCGCGGCATATAATGCTGTGCGGCGAAGCGCTGGCGACATCGGGCAGCTATTTTTCGGCGCGTGCGCATCGAGGCGGCGTGGTCAGCGCGCTGGTCGACGCGCGCGACGGCCGGCCCCTGGTATCCGCCGCGAGCGCCTCGGTGTGCGCGCGCCGCTGCGCCGTGGCGGACGCGTTGACCAAGGTCGTGCTGGCGACCGGCGATTGCGCCCATCCCCTGCTTGCCGCGTTCGGCGCCACCGCTTTCCTGATCTGATTTTATTTATGACTCGTATGCCCGGCACCACCGGCCGTCTTCTCTCTTTCAAGCTCGAACGCTGGCATCGCCGCAGCGTGTACGCGACCGGCGTCGTGCTGCTGCTGTCGGGCGCGGCCTGGCTGGTGCTGCATTACTTCCTGCGTCCGGCGAGCGAGTTCGGCGAATCGGTCAATCCGCTCGAACCCTGGACCATGAAGGTGCATGGCGCGGCGGCGATGGCCGCGCTGTTCTTCGTCGGCAGCCTGCTGCACCATCATGTGCGCCGGGCGATCCGGGCCGGGAGAAATGCGGTCACGGGGTGGGCGATGATCGCGACGCTGTCCTTCCTGACCTTGACCGGCTACGGCCTGTATTACGTGGCCGGCGAAAGCGATCGTCCCATCTGGTCGCTGCTGCACTGGAGTATCGGCTTCGCGGTGGCCGTCTTGTTCGTGCTGCACGTGATCGTCGGGCGGCGCAGCGTTCACGATTGACCGTCCCACGAACCTTCACCCCGCCGCACGCTCTAACAACTTCCCCGGACTTCTCCCGGCGGCAGGAGCGGAACCATGGCGGGCATCGTGCGCATCGACGACGAGGTGATCACGACGGATGACTTCATCCGCACGTTGAAGCTGAACGGGCAGTTCGAGGGCCTGGTCGAGCAGATGGTGCGCGACCGGCTGACCGCGCGCGCCGCCCGGCAGGCGGGCGTGAAGCTCGCGCCCGAGCAGATCCAGGAGCGGGCCGACGAATTCCGCCGCGCGCTCGGGCTGCATCGCGCCGCCGACACCAATCACTACCTCGACGCGCTCGGCGTGTCCCTGGACGAATTCGAGGCCTGGATCACCGACAGCCTGTACCAGGAAAAGATGTTGGAACAGGTCTGCAGCGAAGCGGCCGTTGCGCAATATTTCAAACTCAACTCGCCGCGCTTCGACAGTGTCGAGGTCAGCCACGTCGTGCTCGATTCCGAAGGGGCGGCGCGGGAAATGATGTCGGTGCTGCAGGAAGAGCCGGACGCGTTCGCCGAGATGGCGCGCGAACACTCCATCGATGAGGGCACCCGCCAGCAGGGCGGCGTCATCGGCAAGGTGTTGCGCGGTTCGCTCAAGGGCGATATCGAGGCGCGCGTGTTCAATGCGCGGGCGGGCGAGCTGCTCGGGCCGTTTCCGTCGCCGGACGGGACGTGCTATGAAATCTTTTGCGTCAATGCGAAACACCCGGCCACGCTCGATGCCGACACGGCCGCCGAGGTGCGGCGCCTGCTGCGCGAAGAGTGGCTGCTGGCGCGCGCGCAGGAGCACGTGATCGAAGCGTGTCCGGTGCGCTGACCCCGGCAGGCACCATGGCAGCGCCCTCCGCCGTGCAGTCGCCCGCCGACTTCCTGTCGTCGGTCGAGATCCTGTCCCCGCTCGAGCGCGCGGAACTGGAACAGCTGGCCGGCGCGGTCCAGGTGCGCCATTACGCGTTCGGCGACACGGTCTGCAAGGCGGGCGAGCCGGCCGAGGGCCTGTATGTCGTGAAATCCGGTTCCGTGCGCCTGTTTTCCGAGGAGCACGGCAAGGAGCTCAGCATCGGCGTACGTAAAACCGGCGAGACGTTCGGCGACATCGCCATGCTGCGCGACGCCCACCACGACCTGTCGGCGCGCGCCTCGCTCAAGACGGAGCTGTGGCTGATCCCGCGCGCCGCCATCGAGCCCGTGCTGGCCCGCCATCCGCAGGCGCTCGACTTCGTGACGAGCTATGTCGCGATCGGTTCCGCCGGCGGCCTGGTGGCGCGCCTGTTCGACCTGCGCGGCAAGGTCGGCAAGGAAGAACTGGAAGACGTCGTGCGCAGCGTGGGCGTCAAGCGCGTCCCGGCCGGCAAGGAGATCCTCACGCAGAACGGGCGCGACGATCACCGGCTGTATGTGCTGCGCCAGGGGCAGGTGCGGCTCGTGTATCACGACGGTGCCGAGGAATTCACCTTGGCCACGCTGCAGCCGGGCGACACCTTCGGCGAAAAAGCGTGCCTGATGCGGCAGGAGCAGATGGCGTCCGCCGTCGCCGTCACGCCCGCCACCCTGCTCGTCATTCCCGAAAAGACGGCGCACCGGATCCTCGAGCGCAACGCCGGCCTGCGCGAGGTGCTGGAAGACCGCATCCGGGCCAATGAACGCGAGCTGGAGCGCCAGAAGAAGCTGGCCGAGCGCCGCAAGCGCCCGCTTCGGCTCGACCTCGATTCGCAGCCGGACATCGGCGAGCGCGTGATCCGCCGCTTCGCCCTGGTCGAACAGGCCGAGGAGATGGATTGCGGCGCGGCCTGTCTCGCCATGCTGTGCCGCCATCACGGCGTGTCGGTCACGCTTGGCAAGCTGCGCGAGCTGGCCAACGTCACCACGCAGGGCGCGACCCTCGACAGCCTCGCGCGCGCCGGCGAGACGCTGGGCTTTTCCGCGCGCGGCGTGCAGTGCACGTTCGACGCGCTGCAGGGCTTCGAATTGCCCTTCATCGTGCACTGGGAGGGTTATCACTACGTGATCGTGTACGGCATCTCGCCGCGCCAGGTCTGGGTCGCCGACCCGGCGGTGGGTTTCCGCAAGCTGTCCGTCGAGGCGTTCGAGCGCGGCTGGAGCGGCACCTGCCTCGTCTTCACGCCCGGCCAGGACATGGTCGCGCAGGCCGTCGAACGCTCGCCCTGGCTGCGCTTCGTCGGCTACCTGCGGCCGTACCGGACCATCTTGCTGCACCTGTTCCTGGCGACCTTCGTGATCCAGATGCTGGGCATCGTGCCGCCGCTGATCATCCAGAACATTCTCGACGGCGTGGTCGTGCACCAGAACGTCAGCCTGCTGCACTTGCTGATTGCCGGGCTCGTCATCGCAAACGTGTTCTCGCAGCTGATGGCGACCGTGCGCGCCTATCTTGCCAACTACATGGTGCGCAACCTCGACTTCTCGATGATGGCGGGCTTTTTCAAGCACACCATGTCGCTGCCGTTCTCGTTCTTTGCCAAGCGCAAGACGGGCGATATCGTCGCGCGTTTCCAGGAAAACCAGACGATCCGCGCCTTTCTGACCGAGTCCACCGTCACGACGATGCTGAATCTGCTGATGGTGTTCATCTATTTCTCTATCCTGTTCGTCTACAACGTCAAGCTGACCTTGCTGTTGATCGCCTTCGTCATCCCGATCATGGCGTTGACGATCCTGACGACGCCGCACATCAAGCAGTACGCGCGCGACGTGTTCAATGCCTCGACCGACGCGCACGCGTTCCTGATGGAAGCACTGGGCGGCGTGGAAACGATCAAGGGCATGGGCAGCGAGCGTCCCGTCCGCCTGAAATGGGAAAAGAAATACGTCAAGGCACTGGACACGCAGTACCGCGCGCAGAACTTCAATATCCTCGTCGGCCTCGCGAGCCAGTTACTGAATGCCGGCACGACGATCGCGATTTTGTGGGCCGGCGCCAGCCTCGTGCTCGACCACGAATTGACGATCGGCCAGCTGATCGCCTTCAATGCCCTGATGGGCAGCGTGCTGGCGCCGCTGATGGGCTTGGTCGCCCTGTGGAGCCGGCTGGCGGATGCCGGCGTGGCGATGGAGCGCCTCGGCGACGTGCTCGACATCGAACCGGAACAAAAGCCGAGCGAAGCGGCCAGCCGCGTCGTGCTGCCCGACCTGCACGGCGATTTGAAACTCGAGAACGTGTATTTCCGCTACGGCGGCAACGACACGGCGTACGTGCTGGAAAACATCAGCATCGACATCCGGCGCGGGGAATTGGTCGCGATCGTGGGCCGCAGCGGCTCGGGCAAGACGACGCTTGCGAAACTGCTGGTCGGCTTTTATGCGCCCACGGACGGCAAGATCCTCGTCGACGGCTATGACATGACCGCCATCGACAAGGATTATTATCGCGCCCAGGTCGGCTACGTCATGCAAAGTAACCTGCTGTTTTCCGGCACCATCGCCGAGAACATCGCCAGCGGCGACGAGAGCCCCGACCGGCGCCGCATCGAGCAGGTCGCGAAGATGGCGGATGCGCACGCGTTCATCAGCAAGATGCCGCTCGGGTACGAGCAGGTGGTGGGCGAGCGCGGCGTCGGGCTGTCCGGCGGCCAGGTGCAGCGCCTGTGCATCGCCCGCGCGCTATACCAGGACCCGCGTCTGCTCGTGTTCGACGAAGCGACGTCGGCCCTCGACACGCAGTCCGAAAGCAATATCATCGCCAACATGCACGAGATCCTCGCGGGGCGCACGGCCGTGATCATCGCGCACCGGCTCAGCACGATCATGCGGGCCGACAAGATCGTCGTGCTGTACGAGGGCGGCATCGTCGAGCAAGGCCGGCACGACGAGCTGCTGGCCGGGCGCGGCATGTATTACGAGCTCGTGCAGAAACAGCTGGCGGCAGCATGAAACTGTTTACTCAGGACCTGCCGCGCGGCTCCTCGATGTCGTATGCGGGCTTGCTGGAACGGCTCGAAATCCTGCGGTCGACCCTGCGCTGGGCCAACAACCTGGACCGGCCCGAGATCGAAAAGCTGCTGCGCCAGGCCAATGCCGTGCGCGACGAGGTGATGCAGCTGTCGCACAAGGAGCGTTTTATCCAGGCGCTCGGCAGCGAGGCCGCGCCCCGTCCGGAACAGACGCCGGGCGAACGACGCCAGGCGCTGCTGGCGCGCAGCTTCGTGTTCGAAGGCACGTTCGGCGACAACCCGCGCCTGCTGGACGCGCTCGAGATCGCGGAGAAGGCGGCCCCGACCGATCTGCCCGTCCTGGTCGATGGCGAAAGCGGCACCGGCAAGGAATTGATGGCGAAGGTGATCCACGCGAACGGCGCGCGTGCCGACAAGGCGTATATCTCCGTCAACTGCGGCGCGATTCCCGAGAGCCTGATCGAATCGGAACTCTTCGGCCACAAGCGCGGCGCATTCACAGGCGCGGCCACGGACCGCAAGGGCAAGTTCGAGAGCGCGCACAAGGGCACGATCTTCCTGGACGAGATCGGGGAATTGCCGCTGCAGGGACAAGTCAAATTGCTGCGCGTGCTGCAGTCGCACGAGATCCAGCGCGTCGGCTCGGACGAGACGATCGCCGTCGACGCGCGCATCGTGGCGGCCACCAACAAGAATCTGCGCAAGCTGATCGAACTGGGCCAATTCCGTGAAGACCTGTTTTATCGCCTCAGCGTGATCCACGTGACCCTGCCGCCACTGCGTGAACGCAAGGACGAAATCCCGTTGCTGCTGGCCTATTACGGCGACGAGGCGGCCGAGGTCCTCAAACGCAGGCCGGTCGGGATGACGCCGGCATTGCGCGCCTTCCTGCTCGACTACCCTTACCCCGGCAATATCCGCGAATTACGCAACCTGATGTACCGCCTGGCCTGCCTGGCCGGCGACACGGCGGATCTGGGACATTTGCCGGAAGACATACGGCCGGCGTCGCCGCAAGCGCAGGCAGCGCCCGCATTGCCATCCCCGGCATCGCCGGCGCCGCCCACCTCGCTGGCGGAAGCCAAGCGCGCGGCCAGCGACGAGGCCGAGCGCGCCTGCCTGGAACGGGGCCTCAAGGACGTCGGGGGTACCGTCGCCGAGCTGGCGCGGCGTTGGGACATGAACCGTTCCCACCTGCAGATCCTGCTCAAGAAGCACGGCCTGCATTCGAAGGACTTCCGCCGCCACTGAAGGGCACGTCGGCAAACCTGCCGCGCGTGGCACTGCTGTGGCGGACGGCCAGCCCTGCGATGCTCGCCGTACGCTCGTACAGCTGTGTTTCTCGTACAGCTGTGTTTCTCCCACAGCATTGCGGCCGCTCGCGACGGTTTTTCGAGGTGCCCTCAAGGGTCACAAGGATGGATTGAGAACGGTCCGGTCGGGCTCGACATCATCCGCGCGCACGACGATGACGGAAATATTATCCCGCCCGCCCGCGGCCAGCGCGAGCCGGATGAGCGTATCGGCCGCCTGCGCGCAATCGCCGCCGGTGAGCGCGCCGAACATGTGTTCGGGGCTGACTGCATTGCTCAGGCCGTCGCTGCAGAGCAGGAATATGTCGCCGTCGCTGACTTGCACCTGCACATCGTCCAGTTCCAGCGTCGTGGACGCACCCAGCGCGCGCGTGATCATGGCGGCGCCCGGATACGCCGATGCGTCCGCGGGGGACAGGTGGTTCCTGGCTTGCAGTTCCTCGAACTGATTGTGGTCGCGCGTGAGCTGGTGCAGGCTGGCGCCGCGGCACAGGTAGATGCGGCTGTCTCCGGCCCAGACGCAGACGCCGGTGCGGCCCGAGGCCAGCAGCAGCACGAGCGTCGTGCCGATCACGGGGACGTTGCGCGCCGCTGCTTCCGCCACCAGCGCGCCGTTCACCTCGAGCAGGCACACGCGCGCGGCGGCGACGGCCTGCTGCAGCGGCTCGTCCGCGGGGAGCGCGTCCAGCGCATCCACCGTCATGCGGCTCGCGATTTCGCCGTATGCATGGCCGCCCATGCCGTCGGCGACGGCCCACATGCGCCGCGCCGGCCGGTCCAGCACGGCATCCTCGTTGTTGCTGCGCACGAGCCCGATGTCGGTGCGCGCCGCCGAGGTCCAGCGAAGTTGAGGCCCGTCGCCCATCAGACGTGTCCGTTGTTGGTGCTCCGCTCATCCACGCCGACGGTCACGACCGCATTCGGCGCCGTATTGCTCACGCTGACCGTCTGGAACTGGTTGATCATCTGGTCCGCGTAATTATTGATCTGATAAAAATTGATGACAGGCGCGGTGCGCACCTGCTCGGGCAGGTAAGGCTGGATCCAGCCGAAGCACCACGCCGCACCGTCACCGCCGCGCACGCGTGCCATCGCGCGCGCGTCGAGCGTGCGTTCGCAGCGGAGGTCGTCGATCGTGATGTGCGCCATGTGCCTCTCCTCAGTTAACAGACATCTCGACTGTCGATTTAGTTCCTTGGCGGAGGCCGGGTTGCGGCCTCCGCCGTCCGTTGGTTACCAGACGGGTCCGGCCACGCCGATATTGTTCTGGCCGAACTGGCTCGTGTTGTTGTTCGCGGTCACGCCGTCGATGAAGGCCGATCCGTTCGCGGTCGCGTTGACGACGTTCTGGAACTGGGCCAGGTTCTGCGTCGCGTCCAGCGACGAGCTGAACTTTGGCGATGCGGACGGGTACCAGGACGTCTGGGTCATGCCGTGGCCGCCGCGGACGGCCGTCATGGCGTGGTGGTCGAGTTCGGACGTCACGGTCAGGTCTTTGATGATCAGGGTTTTCATGATGATGCTCCTTTAAAAAAATGAATGTCTTACAGGGGGACGACAGCGTTGTTGGCGGCCCATTGCAGCGGGTTCAAGGTCACGTCGGGGGCGGTGAAGCCGGGTCCGATCGAGCCGTTGTTGTTCAGGACGTTGACCTTGATGTCCTGCACCTGCGCGATGCGCTGGTCGAGGTTCAGGTTCACGTTCACGTTCGGCCCGAAAGCCTGGCCGCCCCGGATCGCGGACATGGCATGCGTGTCCAGTGCGCGCGTACGGGCGAGGTCTTGGATGACGATCGACGACATGGTGTTCTCCTTAAACGACCAGCAGATTGTTCTGGCCGAACTGCGACGTGTTGTTGTTCGCGGTGACGCCGCTCACGAACGCCGAGCCGTTGGCCGTGTCGTTGAGTACGTTCTGGACCTGGGTCAGGTTCTGCGTCGCATTGCCGGAAATCGTGTACGAGGGCATCGGGAACAGCGAGTACGACGGGCTGCCCATGCCGTGTCCGCCGCGCACGGCGGTCATGTCGGTGCGGCTCAGTTCGCGGGTCTCGGCCAGGTCTTTGATGATCAGGGTTTTCATGTCGGTTCTCCTTGAGTCGGTGAGTTGGTTGAAAGAGCGTTTGATTTGCGCTCACCAGGGTATGAGCAGAATGCGTGCCAGCCACCGAAAACCCCGTCAATCCAGGCTTTATTGGCGGTTTGCCATGGATTTACCGGTATTGCGTGGCGAATGTGGTGGGAGCGGACCAACACCGGTTCAACACTGTTAGATCCGGCCGAACGGCGGACCCGGCGGAGCGAAAAAAAACCGCCCGGCTGGTGGCCGGGCGGCTTGATGATCGAAGTAAATGGTTTATATGTTTTAGCGAGTTGGCTCGTCTGGTGTGCCGTGCGTCCTCGCACCCGTGCGGAAGTCGACGATCCGCTGCGGCCGCGCCGGCGCAGCCCCGGCCGGGCGCAGTGTACCGGCGTGGGAGCGGAAGCGCGCACCGCCCGAGATCGCCTGCATCGCCTTGCGGTCCAGGTCGGTATTCTCGGATAAATCCTTGATGGTGATGGTGGCCATGATGTCCTCCTCGGAAATGGGTGAGCCCGGCCATCGCGAGATGGCCGGGCCGGCGTGAAGTGCGCTGCCAAGTGCGCTGCTTAGTGAGCGATCATGACGTTGTTCTGACCGAACTGGCTCGTGTTGTTGTTGGCGGTGACGCCGTCGATGAAGGCCGAGCCGTTGGCCGTCGCGTTCGTCACGTTCTGGAGTTGCTGCAGGTTCTGGTTGACGTCGACGGTCGACGTGTAGCTCGGGCTGTAGTACGGCATCGGACACAGCGGATGCGATTGCTGCATCGCGCTGTAACCGCCACGCACGCGCGCCATCGCGCCGCGGTCCAGTTCGCAGGTCAGTGCCAGGTCTTTGATCGTCAGGTTTTTCATGGTAACGCTCCTTGATGAATGGTTGGTTGGTGAGCCGGTTTCGTCGTGCTCCCCCTACTCTTTGCGAGAAGCGTGCCAGCACTTGCAGCCCCCATTTTCGGCTTTTGAACGGGTTTTTCTTGCGCATCCGGTGGGTTCGGTCCAACACCTGCCGACACACCGTTTGGCCGGGAACAACACACTGCTTGTGCGGTGAATTTGCGTACCACGCAAGTGTCTGAGGAAGAGGCGCCCCGCGCGCTCAACCAAGACGACGACATGGACAACCTCGCCGATACCTTGCGCCAGTTTCAAAGCGGAACCCTCGGACAAACCGAGATGCTGGCGCGCGTCGACCGCCTGCTGGCCAGCACGCCCGAGACCGTCTCGAGCCTGCTGAAGACGCTCAACGACGCCCACCGCCGCGCGCCGCTGCCGGCCGAGGTCTATGGCGAAGTCGAACGCCGCATCGCGCAGGCGATCGAGGCGCGCCAGAGGCAGCGCGTCGGCGACGAGGAAACCTATGTCCAGACCAAGCCCCTGGCGCCGCCGACGCAGCCTGCCGGCATCGCGGGCGCCCCTCCCGGCGCGCCGGTCGAGCGCATGAAGGGCGTCGGCGACACGCTCAACGGCCGTTTCGTGCTCGAGGAGTGCGTGGGCTTCGGCGGCATGGGCACCGTCTATAAGGCGCTCGACCTGCGCAAGCTGGAAGCATCGGACCGCCATCCGTATATCGCGATCAAGGTGCTGAACGTCCAGTTCCAGGGCCACCCCAAGTCGCTGATCGCCCTGCAGAGAGAGGCGCGCAAGGCGCAGACGCTGGCCCACCCGAACATCGTGGCCGTGTACGACTTCGACCGCGACGGGTCGATGGTCTACATCACGATGGAATACCTGTCCGGCAAATCCCTCAGCCAGTTGCTGCGCGCGCCCGACTTTCATGCGCTGCCGTTCAGTGAAGCCATGAAGATCGTAAACGGCATGGGCAAGGCGCTCGCGTATGCGCACGAGCGCGGCTTTGTCCACTGCGATTTCAAGCCGGCCAATGTGATCCTGACGGATACGGGCGGCGTCAAGGTCATCGACTTCGGCATCGCGCGCGTGTTCCAGAAAGCGGAAGAAGACGCGGACGTGACCGTCTTCGATCCCGGCAGCCTGGGCGCGCTGACGCCCGCCTACGCGAGTCCGGAGATGCTGGAAAACCGCGAACCCGATCCGCGCGACGATATCTACGCGCTCGGTTGCATCACGTATGAATTGCTCACCGGCCGCCATCCGTTCAACCGCCTGTCGGCGATCCAGGCGTGCGCTGCCGGCCTGCGTCCGCAGCGCCCGCCCGGCCTCGGCCACCGGCAGTGGCGCGCGCTGCGCAATGCGCTCGCGTTGCGGCGAGAAGCGCGCACGCCCACCGTCAACGCTTTCCTCAACGAGATCGGCGCATGGGACCTGCGGCGCCGGCGTCCGGTCCTGATCGGCGCCGGCGCCGCACTGGCTGCCGGGGCCGCGGCGCTGACCGTGTTCGTCGCGCTGCGCCTGCTGCTGCCGCGGCACGGTACCGGCCAGGTCGCGCAGGCGCCCTCGAAGGCCGCCGTCACGGGCACGCCCCATGCCGCACCGGCTGCGCCCGCGCCTGCGCCCACCCCGGCGGCCATCGCCACCGTCCTGGCCGGCGTGCCGTGCTCGGCGCTCGTCTCCGCCATCGACGGGCGTACGGTGCGCGTGCAGGGCTATCTCGCGCACAGCGTCGGGCCGGCACGCCTGAAAAGCATGCTGGCGGCGTTGCCGGGCGTGAGCCGGGTCGACCTGGCGCTGCACGAGATCGGCGACGATAAGTGTCCGCTGATGGCCGTCCTCGGCCGTTACTGGGTCGCGTACCATGCGGCCCGCGGCGGCGCGACGCTGCGCCTCAACGGAGCGAGCGGCAAAGGCGGCGCTCTGGCGGCGGGCGACACGCTGATGGTCGACGTGATCTCGCCCGACTTCCAGTCGTATGTGACGGTCGATTATTTCGTCCTCGACGGACACGTCGTCCACTTGCTGCCCAACGCGGCCGCGCGCGAAAACCTGGCGCCGCCGCGCTACCTGGCCACGATCGGCAGCCTCGGCAATTGGGTGATCGGCCCGCCGTTCGGCACCGAGATGCTCGTGCTGGTGGCCACGCCGGTTCCCCTGTTCGACAACGTGCGGCCGGATGCGGAAGGTGCGGCAGCCTACCTGCGCGCGCTGGACGACCGCCTGGCCGGCATCGCCAAGGCGCACGGCGCCGGCGCGATCGCCGTCGATTTTTTGCAGATCACGACGCGCGCCGGGCATTAGGGCGCCTCAATCGAGCGAACGCGCGACGCGGAAGCCGTTCTGCGACTGGCGCACGCTGGCGTCGTATTTGAAACGGGTGGTGGACAGCATATAGCTGCCGTTCTCGCGCCAGGAACCGCCGCGGATGACACGCGCCTGGCACGACCCGTCGACCCAGGCGCTGCCGTCGTCCGGCGCACCTTTATAGGTGCTGTGCCAGCAATCCTGCACCCATTCCCACACGCTGCCGTTCATGTCGTTCAGGCCGAACGGGTTGGCCGTAAAACTGCCGACGGGCGGCGGCCGTTCGGCATTCCACGGTTCGCCGCAGCCTGCGCAGCTGGAGTTTCCTCCCTTCATTTGATCGCCCCACCAGTAGCGGGTGGCGGTGCCGCCGCGCGCCGCGTATTCCCACTCGGCCTCGGTCGGGAGCCGGTACGGCTTGCCGCTTACCGTGCTCAGCCATTTGAGGTAGAGCTGCGCCTCGTCCCAGCTGACGTCGCGCATCGGCAGGTTGTCGGGCACATTGCCCAGCGACGGCATGGCGGGACACACGCTGGCCTGCACGCACTGGCGCCACTGGCCCACCGTGACCTCGTACTTGCCGATCGCGAACGGCGTGTGCAGCGCCACCTTGTGCGCGGGGCGTTCGGAAGGATCGCTGTTGTTGCTGCCCATCGTGAACGGCCGCGGCGACAACGCGACCATCACCGGACAGGCATCGCAGTCCTTGATCGTGGCCACGGAGCCGGCCGGGCCCGGCGCGGGCGTGGCGGCGGGTGCGGGTGGGGCGCGGCTCTTGTCGGGCTGCGGCTTGGCAACCGCCTTGGCCTGCCCCTGCGCGGCCGCCGGCTTGCCTGGCGCGGGTTGCGGCGGCGCCTGCGCCTGCGGCGGCGCCGCCTTCAGTTGCTGGAGGCGGGCCCGCGCCAGGGCGGAGAAACGTCCCTTGGGATAGGCTTGCAGGTACGCCTCGTAATCGCCGGCCTGCTTGCTGTCCTTGATGGAGTTCCAGAACGCCAGTTCGAACTGCTCCGCGCTGTTCTTGGGTAGCACGCCGGCGGGCGCGACGGCCGTCCCGACCGATGCCGACAGCGCCACCAGTATGCACAGGATCAAGAGCCTCATCCACACAAGCCGCCTCCACAAGTGTCACGAATCCGCTTAGACCTCCAACCGTCGCGATTGTGCCGGCCACACGTTTGTGCTGCCACAGGTTGCATGCGGCTTGAATGATGGATGCTGCCGGAACGGCGGCCCGCACGGCGCAGGGAGAGACTGATGCGCAAAACGATGGTCTTGATGCTGACCGCGGCGGTCCTGCAAGCCGTACCCGTGGGCGCGCGCACGCCGTCGCCCGAGAATGCGCAGGTGTATTTCATCTGGCCCAGCGACGGCATGGTCGTCCACCACGCCTTCTGGGTCCGCATGGGCTTGCGCAATATGGGCGTCGCGCCCAAGGGAACCGATATGGCCGGGACGGGCCACCATCACCTGCTGATCGACACCGACCTGCCCGAGAACATGAACGAGCCCGTACCGAACGACCGCAACCACCTGCACTTCGGCGCCGGCGAAACGGAGGCGCGCATCGAACTGCCGCCCGGTCCCCATACGCTGCAATTGCTGCTGGCCGACAAAGACCACATACCGCACGATCCGCCCGTCCATTCGAAAAAGATCACGGTCACGGTCAAGTGAGCCGGCACCGTGAACAGGAGCATCCGATGCGCACGCTACTTGCCGCCGCCCTCGTTGCCGCTGCCGCTTCGGTCCTGGCCGCCGAACCGACGCCGGCGCCGCCCAACGTCTACCTGTATATCGGCTGGCCCAACGACGGCCAGGTGGTGTCGGCGAACAACCCGATCCGCGTCTGGTTCGGCCTGCGCAATATGGGCGTGGCGCCGAAAGGCGTCAAATTCCCGCACACGGGGCACCACCACCTGCTGATCGACACCGACGCGCCCGGGCCCGGCGTCGAGATCCCGAACGACCGCAACCACCTGCACTTCGGCGCCGGCGAGACCGAGACGACGATCGAACTCCCGCCCGGCAAGCACACCTTGCAGCTCGTCATGGGCAACGATCAGCACATCACGTTCGATCCTTCGGTCCAGTCCAAAAAAATCACGATCGTCGTCAAATGAACGGTGAAATGCGCACGGCCGCGAACTGTAGCGCGGTGGCACTGTCTTATGAACCTGGACGAGGTGGTCGTTGGCGAGGATGGCATGGCGATGGAACCGGCACCGGACGTACCCGCGGCACCCGCGCCGGCCCTGGCGGGTGGCGTGAGCGCCTATCTCGAGCTGCTCGGCAGTCGGGAGGCCAGGGCGCAGCTGTTCCCGCTGCACGACGAGGTCGTGATCGGCCGCGACCGCCAGGATGCGCTCGCGTCCGACCAGTTCGTGTGCATCCCGCTACACACGATCAGCCGCCGCCACGCGCGCCTGCGGCGCCGCGGCGAGGCGTGGTCGGTCGAGGACCTGCATTCGTCGAACGGGACGTTCGTCAACGACGAGCGCCTGCAGCCCGGCTCGTGGCATGCATTGGTCGACGGCGACGAATTATCGCTCGCGTCCACCCGCTTCGTGTTCCGCTCGATGGTCGCGCAAAGCGCCGCCAGCATGCCGACGGTGATCCGTAAATCCGTCGACGCCACGCAGTACGCGCCCACGGCCGACCCGCGCGATGCGTCCCGCGGCGAGCTGGAAAAATCGGTGCTGAAACTGCATGCGATGGCCCAGGTCAGCATCGCGCTGGGCGCCGTCACCGACCGCGCGACGCTGACCGAGAAGATCATGAATTTCATCTTCGACCTGTTCCCGCTGGCCGAGCGCGCCTTCATCCTGCTGCGCCAGAACGACCGCGATCCGCCCGTGCCGGTGGCGGCGCGCCGGAGAAACGGCATGGTCGAGGACCCGAGGCAGGCGCGGCTGTCGCATACGATCGTCGACGAGGTATTGGGCAACAAGCGCGCCATCCTGTCCGTCGATACGCTGGCCGACCGCCACTTCGCCGCGCAGGATTCGATCGTCGCCCAGGCCATCCGCAGCGTCATGTGCGCGCCGCTGATCGTGGGCGATGAAGTGCTGGGGCTGATCCAGGTCGACAGCTCGTCCGACCCGCGCGCCTTCCACGACGCCGACCTCGAACTGCTCACGGGCGTGTGCGCGGAAACGGCCGTCGCGCTCAAGAATTTCCAGCTGTATTCCGACATCGAACGCCTGCTCGACGGTTTCGTACGCGCCTCCGTGCAGGCGATCGAGGAGCGCGACCCGGTCACGGCCGGGCACTCGTTCCGTGTGGCGAGCTATGCCGAACGCCTCGCCACGGCGCTCGACCGCGCGGCGGACCCGCAACTGCGCCGCATCGCTTTTACGCGCGAGCAATTGCGCGAGATTCGTTATGCCGCGCTGCTGCACGATTTCGGCAAGGTCGGCGTGCGCGAGCACGTGCTGCGCAAGGAAAAAAAGCTGCACCACGCCGACATGCGCCTGCTGGAACAGCGTTTTCTGTACGCGCGCGCCTGCCTGGAGCGCCAGGCCTACCACACACTGGCGCAGCGCCACCTCGACGAGGGCTGGAGCGCGGCGACGTTCCGGACCGAGAAGGAACAAGCCGACGCGCGCCTGGCGGAGGAAGCGGCCCGGCTCGACGGCTTCCTCGCCACGATCCGCAGCGCCAACGAGCCCGCGATCTCGCGCGGCAGTGCCCTGCCCGACCTGCGCGACATCGTCCACTACGGCTGCCACGACCCGGATGGCCAGCCCCTGAGCCTGCTCGAAGAGCACGAGGTCGCCGCGCTGAGCATCCCCAAAGGCTGCCTGACGGCGGACGAGCGGCGCCAGATCGAGGAGCACGTGGTGGATTCGTACTCGTTCCTCGTCCTGATCCCGTGGACGAGAGATTTGGCCGGCGTGCCCGCGATCGCGCACGGCCACCACGAAAAGCTGGACGGGTCGGGCTATCCGTCGGGCCTGCGCGGACCGCAGATCAGCATCCAGACGCGCATCCTGACCATCTGCGACATCTATGACGCCCTCACGGCCGGCGACCGCCCGTACAAGAAGGCCGTGCCGGTCGACCTGGCGCTGGACCTGATGCACGAAGAGTGCGACGCCGGGCATATCGATGCGCGGCTGTTCCAGGTGTTCGTCGACGCGCGTGCATGGATGTCGCCATGATGTTCTCCCGTCTTCTGTGCCTGGTCATAGCGACAGCGGCCGCCCTGCTGCTCGCCGCCTGCGCCGACGTCGGCATGCGCCCGTACGCGCAGCCGTCCGTGCCGGCCAAGACCGCGTGGGCGAACTCGGCCAGCCTGCCGTTGTCCAAGACGGAGTTGATCGTCCCGGACTGGTGGCACGAATTCCACGACCCCTATCTCGACCAGCTCGTGAGCCGCGCGCTCGCCGGCAACTTCGACCTGGCCGTGCTTGCCGCCCGCATCGGCGTGGCCAATGCGCAGATCGGAGAAGCGCGGGCCGGCGCGCTGCCGACCCTCGACGCGGGCGCGGGCGCGAGCTTCGAAAAAGTCACGGGGCAACCGTTCACCAAGCAGTTCAATCTGGCCACGCAGACCAACTGGGATATCGACATCTGGGGCAAGGTCGAGAAGGGCGTGCAGGCCCAGAAGGCCGAATTCGCCGCGACGGAGGCCGACTGGCGGGCCGGTTATTTATGAATAGGTCGAATTATGTTTGTCAAATTTGACCTATTAAAATCAACAACTTACGCGTCTTACCGAGGAAGCAATGTTTGTCAAATTATGCTCTGCAGAAGACTAGTGAACCGCCCCGGATTTGATGGAGGCTCCAACTCTTGAGAGAATGGAGCTATGAACAAGAAGCCAAGCAATTTTCGCCGGAAGTCCGGGAGCGCGCAGTCCGTCTGGTACGGGAGCAGCGTAATGAGCATCCTTCGCTGTGGGCGGCGGTCGAGTCAATTGCAGGGATGATCGGCTGCACGCCACAAACGCTGCATGAATGGGTCAAGCGCGACCAGATTGACCAGGGAGAGCGCGCAGGAGTGACAACAGAGGAGCGTGAGCGACTCAAAGCCCTGGAGCGCGAGAACAAAGAGCTGCGGCGGGCGAACGAAATCCTGAAGCTGGCAAGCGCGTTTTTCGCCCAGGCGGAGCTCGACCGCCGTTTGAAGTCCTGAAGGCCTTTATCGATCAGCATCGCGACACCTTCGGGGTCGAGCCGATCTGCAAGGTCTTGCGGATTGCCCCGTCGGGTTATCGGCGCCATGCGGCACAGCTTCGTGATTCGTCGAAGCGATGCGCGCGGGCGAAGCGCGATGAGATTCTGTGTCCGGAAATCAGCCGGGTCTGGCAGGCCAACATGAAGGTCTACGGAGCCGACAAGGTCTGGAAGCAGATGAACCGGGAACGCATCGCCATCGCTCGCTGCACGGTCGAGCGCTTGATGAAGCGGCTGGGTTTGCAAGGTGCTGTGCGCGGCAAGCGAGTCCGGACAACGATTCCCGATTCTGCCGCCCCACGTCCGCTGGATCGGGTGAATCGGCAGTTTAGGGCTGACCGTCCAAATCAGCTGTGGGTGTCGGACTTTACATACGTTTCGACGTGGCAGGGCTGGCTGTACGTAGCCTTCGTGGTGGACGTTTTCGCCCGGCGCATTGTCGGCTGGCGGGTCAGTTCGTCGATGACCACTGATTTCGTTCTGGATGCGCTTGAACAGGCATTGTATGCTCGCCAGCCCGGTGAAAATGGAACTTTAATCCATCATTCCGATAGGGGCTCGCAATATCTCAGCATTCGCTACAGCGAACGCCTGGCCGAAGCAGGTATCGAACCGTCGGTCGGCAATCGGGGAGACAGCTACGACAACGCACTGGCTGAGACGATCAACGGCTTGTACAAGACGGAATTGATTCACCGCCGAACCTGGAAAACTCGGGAATCTGTCGAGCTGGCAACCTTGGAATGGGTGGCCTGGTTCAACCACCACCGGTTGATGGAACCAATCGGCTATATCCCGCCCGCGGAAGCTGAGGCAAACTACTATCGGTAGCTCAAGATCGCTGCCGATGAAACCGCATTAACTTAAACCAACCAGCCTCCACTATTCCCGGGGCGGTTCACTAGACACTCGGCGGTTGAGCGAATAAAGTCTGTCAAATCGCCTATCTTGATTATTGCCACACTGCACGACTTTGACACTCATCTAGTGCGCGCAACCGGTTCTGCAGCTGCTCGAATACGTCTGCGGCAGCCCGGCACGCGAAGGCTCATGTTGCTAAACGCGACTTCCCCTGTTTGGTCGGAGCGGAAACCGCGTAAGCGATGTATACCAAACACGCTGCCGAGAATCCCTTTGCCAAAGGGGCGCTGCTATGAACAGCTTGGCACCACCTCGGATTCATTGAAGCGAAGGCAGACCTAAATAGTAGCGAAGGGCATGGGCGACCTCTGAATCGCCACAGCTTTTCTAGACACTCGAGAGCCGCTGAAAATACTTCTTTTCATACTCAGCCGGCGACATGTCATTGCTGAAGCTGTGCCGGCGCTTCGGATTGTAGAACATCTCGATGTAGTCGAAGATGTCCTGTCGGGCCTCATCACGGGTAGCCCGTGGCAGAACGGCTTCGTCGAGAGCTTCAACGGAAAGCTGCGCGATGAATGCCTGAACCGGGAATGGTTTGTCAGTCGGCAGGAGGCAAAGCTGATCATTGAGAAATGGCGGCACTTCTATAACAATGAGCGCCCGCACTCTG
Organism: Massilia putida; assembly: GCF_001941825.1. Classification (NCBI taxonomy): domain Bacteria; kingdom Pseudomonadati; phylum Pseudomonadota; class Betaproteobacteria; order Burkholderiales; family Oxalobacteraceae; genus Massilia; species Massilia putida. The sequence goes on along the minus strand of NZ_CP019038.1, from coordinate 3,981,711 downwards.
CGCTTGGCAACCGAACGCCGGCCGCAGTCGGACGTGAACGGCGCCAGAAACAGGTTGCCTGAAGTCGAAGACTAACAATCGCTGTGGGTACAAATTAGCCGATCAGGTCACGTCCACTGTAGTTCGGTTCTACTGATGTAGGGATCATATAGGCAGCAGGCAGACCGCTTAAAACCTGCGACCCCTAGCATTCCTTTCAAATTCAGCTTCCATCATGTCAGCCTCCAAATAGAGGAGTACGAGTACCTCACCATCTTTTCCCGGAAAGCAATCTTCGTAGACCTCGAAATCATCCGCATCAGAGTTTTCGAACCAAACGTCGGCAGGCTGCTTACGAAGTCCGCCTGGCATTTTCCCTAACTTAAGCAGGTCATATGCAAAGCTTTCTTCATCGAGCTTACGTTCGAGCCGCCAGCGCCTCGGAATATCGCTAGAGAACTTATACCAACGCCGGCCAGAAGCCGAGTAGCAAGCCAGAGCTACAGGCAGCTGATTAACGTCTGCCAACCGCACTGAGGTTGCCAGCAAACTCGTCTCGAATTCACGTGCCACTTCGTCAAGGGCACTAAATCCTGGCTTGATGAGTGCGTTGACACGTGGATTGAACAGCGTTGCCGGCATCAAGAGGTGCGCTGCGAAGCTATCAGCCTCTTTCTCCTCCACACGGTTGGATGCAAGGTTCTCGTCAGGACTGTCGGTCCTGCAACGAAAGGATCGTCCACGGTGCATCTCCCAATGGCCCAGCTCATGGCCAATGGAGAAGCGTTCACGCCCGCGTACGCTTGAGGGTCGCACGGTTGCGATCGCCCGGTCATCCACCCCAACTAATGTTGCATCGCAACCCTTAAGACTATCGTATTGAATTTCAACACCAGACGCGAAGGCAATCGCTTCAATATCAATCTCGCTTGGAGAAGAGATTCCAAAATTTGCGATAAGAGACTCTGCGCGCTGACCAGGGGTCATTCTCTTTCCCCATCAGGCTTAGTTTTTTCTCTGGTTAGCTGAATATATTGTTGATAGAGGCGGCGAATATCGTCATCAGACATCTCATCAAGTCCGCGAGCGGCTAACGTAAATCTCGGATCGTTACTTGCCGTGCGTAGGAATGCTCTTGCCTCTTCAATTGACCCCGAGAAAAGAAGGCCTTCTTTTGGATTTTTTCTTTGGGCAGCCATGCGTTCGCGAGCCGCTGCAAGCCTTAGCTTACCCGCCTTAGCCGTCGCTGATTCAAGCATTTTCATACCCGCAGCCCTAACCAAAGCCGGATCATCACCATCCAGGATTTCGTCATCCGGCGTTGCCATTAATTCGTCGAGATAAGCATCAAGAAGCACGTCGAACGGCTCCAGTTTTTCAGTAGGCGAGCTCATGTGGTTTTCCTTAGCGCCGCTAAAGGCTCAAGCTTTTTGGTCACGCGTTTGCGTGCGGCCTCGTATCGGTTCATCTCGAGGCCGGTTTCCCGCGCGGCCTCCTCGCCGCGCATCCCTAAACCCCAAGCCGTCACAACCAGACTAGCATCGGCGTCATCTGCCACCAGGCTTTCGATATATTTGAGTTGGCTGCGACCATCAACAATTTCCTGAGGAGAACGGTTGTCTGGCTCCAGCGCGCTTGGGCAGGAGGCATCCCGGGTCGTCGTTCCGTCATCGATCATGGCGAGCCAATCGATCGCGCCTTTTGCCTTCTTTCGGGCGTCGAACGCGATGCTGAGCATTACCATTTTTAGCGTCACCAAGGCGTGTACCCCGCGGCGCCAAACGCGTTCGCCCAGCAGCAGCTTGACCATCGCTTCTTGCAAAAGGTCGCCGGCATCCATCCCAGGAATGCCAGCGGCGCACATCTTCGCCAAAGAAACGGCACGTTTGAAGTCCGCCGCAGAGACAGAGAGGCTGTGCAGCTGCGCACTAACCTCATGCGGAGTCAAGTTGTCTTCGAGTGTTTCGGATAGGGGCATCAATGGATCTCCATTTCACATCATAGGACTCTCGAACTTCAGCTTGCGGATTCATACCTGAGGAAAATTTTTTCCCGCCAGCATCCGCGGCGGATTGCTCAGGAGTCATACAGCTCATGCAACCGGATTTCCCGGTGCCCTTTATAAGGACCATAACCATGAGTGTCGAAAAACGCGCAACTACGACCAACGACATGGCTGACGCAGGCAAAGATCTGAATCAGGAAGGAGCAATGATGACCAAAGGAATTGTAGCTCAAGAAAATGGCAAAGAGCAGCTGGGAAAAACTTACTATATCGACATCGAAGGCAGCATGCACGAGTGGCACGCCCCTACCATTACAGTGGCACAGATCATTGAGTTGGGTGGCTGGGATGCTTCGGCCGGCGTAATCGAGGTCGACAAGGACAACAATGAGCGCACGCTCTCACCCGATGAGGTGGTTGAGCTGAAGCCTGGTCACGGCTTTGCCAAGAAAATCCAGTGGAAACGTGGCGATTCGCTGTTTGAATCCCGTCTGGACGAAGAGCTGGCGCTCCTGCAAACGCGTTATCCAGGCAGCTGCCGCATAGGAAACTGGTTCCACCTCCCCGCCGTGCCGCTGCCGGATATTGGCTGGGACAGGCAATCTACCGATGTCGTGCTGCGCGTGCAGCCCAGCTATCCGGGCACAGAGCCGTACGCTTTCTTGGTGCCGGAAGGCATCCGCTTTAAAGGCCAGATTCCGGACAACTACTCCGAGCCGGTCGGCGAAATCGTACCGTTTCAGGGTAAGTGGGGGCAGTTCTCGTGGTTGGCCGACAATGGTCAATGGCGGCCGGCTAAGACTGTGGCGAGCGGTTCGAACTTGCTCAACTTCGCCATCGGGGTCAATGTTCGCTTCATGCAAGGCAAATAATGTCGAGCGCAACGATAACGATCCCGACGGCTATGCTCCTTGCAATGCAGGAGCACCTGTTCCCTGGGGATTCCAACATGGAAGAAGGCGGCTTCTTACTCTGTAAGCCCTGCGCCCAAGAATTACCCTACTCACTTGTGGTAGAGGAGTGGCTTCCGCTTATGCGCGACGATTATGTCACGCAGGCGAGCGACTATCTGGAGCTGTCAGATGCGGCGCGCGCGCGCATCATCAAGCTTGCACATGAGCGCAATGCGATCCTGTTAGAAGTGCACTGCCACCCAAGCAAGCAACCTGCCTGCTTTTCCCCGGCAGATATCCTCGGCCTTGTTGAATTTGTGCCCCATATCCGCTGGCGACTGCGAGGGAAGCCGTATGCGGCCCTTGTCGTCGGCCACAACAGTATCGATGGACTCGCATGGTTCGGTGATTCCAAAACTGCGATACCAATCGGTCACATCTATTCCGGCTCACAAATCCAGAAAACAACATTGTTGAGCAGTAAATTCTATGGGGACCTACGCTATGGGTAAGCACGACAGGAACGAACGTTTTTTCGGCGCAGAAGGGCAGCGACTAATCGCACGAGAGCTCGTTGCGGTTGTGGGCTGCGGTGGCCTTGGCGAACATCTAATTCCGCAGCTGGCCTGTCTCGGCGTTGCTGGCATCATTGGCATCGATGACGAGGACCTAAGCGACACTAACCGCAACCGCTACATCTTGGCGCGACACGATGATGCGGTACCTGGTACGCACAAGGTAGACATCGCAGAACGCAGCGTGAAGGCTATCGATCCGACGGTGCAGTTCATTCCAGTGAAGGCATCGCTGCGCAGCCATGAGGCCCTCTCAAGCCTCAGTAAGGCCACTACCATATTTGGCTGTGTGGACAATGAAGGTAGCCGTCTCGTCTTGATGGAATTTGCGCTGGCTAACCGCATTCGCTACTTCGACTTAGCCACAGACATTCCTCCAGGCGACGCACTAGATTTTGGCGGACGCGTTGTGCTAATGGACGAGCAACCGGGTTGCCTTGTCTGCCTGGACGTCTTGGACATGGACGAGGCCCGCCGGGACCTCGAAAGCCCAGCGGCGCGCGAGGATCGGGAGCGAATTTACGGTGTGGATAAGGCCAACCTCGACCAAGCAGGACCGTCAGTGGTCTCTTTGAACGCGGTCGTAGCCGCTCTCGCAGTCACTGAATTCATCATGCAGGTCACCGGCCTTCGGCCGGCGCATCGCAAATTATCCTACCGAGGGCGAACTGGCATTGTGACAAAGAGCCTACCTGCAAACACCGTTTGTGATTGCTATTACTGTACGGTAGTGAAAGGTGCCGGGGAAAAAGCTGACATAGGGCGCTACATCTAAATTTTCGTTACCGATGTCAGAGCGAACGAGCAGAGTACGGGGCTGTATCTGCCTTGGCAGGGTTGTCCAAGGCAGATACAGCCCCGTGTCAAACTCTATTGTTTAGTGTCAGACTTTATTGTTTTGTGTCCGACTTTATTGTTCGTCCACATCAGCATGAATAGGATGGATCTTGTTTGTCAAATCAGCTCAAGAAAAATCAAGGATTTACAAAACTTGCCAATATAACAATGTTTGTCAATTCAGGTACTATGAAAGCGTAAACATTCAGCCGTTATGTGAAAATTGTTTGTAAAATCAGAGCGCGCACGTGCATCAAAAGCAATTAATGCTGTTGATGTATTAACTTATTTGACAACGTTGTCTAAAACACTCATCCGTCTCGATTGTCTCATCAAGCAATTTATTAGTATTAGGCAAGCGATTTAGGCCGAACGTAATCCATGTCGGATGGTTGATACGCCGAATAAGCTCTATTCGTCTCAGTTGAACAAGAGGATCAGATAAGCTCAATATTTCGGATATTGCTAAACGTAACTCATCGACAAGCAAAGCGTCACGTACATCCCAATCCACTAGTGGTTTACAAGATGGATGTAAGCCCACCAGTCGAGTCTGCTCTATCAGCCACTCATTATCATGTCTATATAACCATGCAAAGTCCGCCACCAAAATCGCGTTCAGCTCACTCAAGGTGCGCGGCGCGAAATCAGCTATTGCAGCCAAAAGCTTATTTCTTGAGAGCGTTCTTCGTCTCTTGAACACGCTAGATGATCGCTGGACTTCAAGATTAGGATCACTATGCAGTAATCGGCACACAGAAGAGACGGACACATTGGCTGATCGAGCAATGTCACTCAACGTCTCCCCAGCTGCTAACGCAGAATGTACTTCTGAACGTACGTGTGAATGCAATTTCCATGGTCTTTGTTTAAAAGGTTCGCCGGCACGTTCCTCGATCATGCGTACCGCCCCGGCCGATAAGGCAACCTCAACCGCAATTTGAGCAGGCGTCATGCCGCCTTTGTGTAACATACGGATCTTCTGATCTACATTATATGAATCTTCAATTGAAGGGTCAGCCATCTGGTTTGGATCACCAGCGGTTGACGGTGCAAGAAATTCGCTAACACTGTTGGAAAGAAACCCAACAAGTAGCAAGTGCTTTAGCGGATGAATCGAGCTTCGTCTCTTGTGAAATAGACGGGTAAGCCATGATTTTGGCTCGCGACACGACTGCAATAGAGACGAAAACGGCTCTAGATTATCGAGAGGAGACCAAAATTCTGAAAATCTATTTTTAAAAGCGTTTAGTTGATTGCAAACGATTCCAACAGCGAGACCCTTTTCGCGAAGGCGCATCAGATACTGATTCCTAAGAAAATCGGAAGACGAATCAACACTTTCTTTTAGGAGTAATTCGCAGCTAAGCCTGGCAATTAATAACAGCCTAGCGCGGACCTCATTATTATCCATGTGAATACAGTCATCATTAGCTTGATTCGAACCTGGAAGAAAAAGCTTATATCTTCCTACCCCCATTAATGATGCGGTGAAGACTTTTAGAACACATCCGTGATAGGGACAGATTAATACTCCTGGCAGTTGATGTACGCGATACCATGTCTCCACCCCGATGACCTCTCGATCGTCTCGTCCGCACTCCGGGCAGAAGCGAAGTATGTTTTTCGCGTCAACTCCTCCAAAGATCAGTCCCAATGATGGCTTTGCGCCCATCGCACGGCCGCACCTCAAATTATTAAAAGCTTTCTCGTAATTTAAAGCCGTTGCGAAGAGTTTAAAATAGGGCATAGTTGTATGACGATTGATAAGATCATCAACCGAATTGAACGGCAAATTCAACCGGCCAAGCACCTTCGGCAAGTTGCTTGGAAACCATGCGCTGAGACGAGCATCTCGATCTTCGGTTAAATCGAAGTTGCTCTCCCTGGAGGACTGATTTCCACTAAGACGGTGATACCTCGAGACGATGCCGAACACAGTTTCCTCTGCTACAGTAGTGTCCCATCCGTGATATCTTGGCCTAGGCATCAATGCCCCACAACTTATGAATTCGCTCATCCCAGAAACCATCTTCAAGTTCTTAGTCGTCATTGCAAAGTTTCACCATACTTAGTAGAAAAGAATTCAAATTACTTGTCCTACCATATGCATTTTTTTACTTGCCCCCATGTACTTCAGAACTCGCGATAGGTTCACAATGAAGTCCCGCTGCCCTAATAATCTTCCAACGCGCAACATATCTGAAGTTCAGGTTTTGTTGACACGAATTCAGCCTGCGCAGTTGGAAGGCGCTAATTGGCTCAAGAACCTGAGTAAGCAAAGCTCGTGTTTGCGGTAGATTTGGTAAACATTTATCAAGCCAAGAAAAATGTTCTGTACGTCTACTTATCTCGTTGATCGAAACCCGTACTGGCCTTCCTAGTGTTTGTCGTATTTCGGTAGCCGCACGAGCTACTTCTTGCGCGAATGCGTTGTCCCGGGCGCTCCAATCAACGGAGTGTCGGTGATCATTATTCTTTTGATTTTTCGTAATATGTAAATTTAGCCATAATCTATCGTGACGATAAAGCCACGTAAAGTCAGAGCGAATGGTTTTTTGCAGGTCTTTAAAACCTGATTTCGGTGAATTTTCGATTGTAGCTAACAGATTGCTTCTGGCCTGTCTGTCTTTGTTGTCTAAGAGCGATAGTTCGCTGCGTTTGCAGCGCCTTGTCCCCACCAAGAATCCTATTGATAGTGGATGGAGACAGCCTTGTGGCTTCTACAATATCTGGGATAGCCTGACCTCCGGCTAGAGCGAGCCGTACCTGTTCTCGAACACCGGCATTAAGTTTTTTAGGCCTTCGCTTGATGACCGTTCCTATTTTTTCTGCTTTGGTTAAGACTGAATTTATTGATAGTCCCACTTCTTTAGATATTTGTCTCACCGACAATCCTGCTGCAAGTAAGGAAGCGATATTATGTTCCTGTTCTGGAGCTCGTGGTGCACAGGGAGCTATATTCACCTTTGAAGTTTCCTCGCCAGGAATAAAGAAAGAATTTATGTTATCCGCTAGAAGGCCGATAAGCAGCACATGCATCAAGGGATGATGAGCAGACCGTGACCTGCGATAGAGATTCGCCAGCCATGAGTCGTCTCTTTTACACCGATCAAGTAGCTCGGCGAACGGGGTTAGTGACTTTAGATCAGACCAAAAATCGACAAACTCACTCTGCAATTGTAGTTGACGAATTCTCAGCGCTGGTGTTAAAAGACCCCTTTCAGAGAAGTGCGCTAGATATTGATTTCTCCACGTATTTGCTTTGGCCGGTTCTGGACGATGCTGGAACAATTGCGCACTTAACAGTGCAACTCGAAACAGTTTTTCGTACGCGCGCTTGTCAATCACAGATATGTTGTATTCTTTGCTCCAATCTTCCTTGGTCGAGTCAGGCAGAAACAGTTGCTGACGTTTTAAACGTCTTACTAAACATCGGTTCTCAAAAAGCGGCGCGCGATGGTACGGACATAGCAGAACTCCAGGAAGCTGGTGGACACGATACCAAGTTGCAACGCCGGTCACCTCACGATCATATTTTGCACATTCAGGACAGAATCGGAGCACATCTTCTGCTCCAATTCGACTCGCCAGTAATCCTAGTGTAATTTTGGAATTACACGCACGGCCCATCGTGACCGATTGGGCAATGGCGGCATAATGGACTGGATTAGCGAATGCTCTGAAGTAAGGAAGAGGCGTATGGCGTTCGGCGAGCTCCTCGGCCGTCTGCAGTGGTAGTGGCAAATGTTGGAAGATGAGGTGCAGACTGCTAGGAAGCGACGAACTGATACATATGCCGCGCCGGCTTAGCAGTTCCAATAGGGTGTCTACTGAGGACGAATGACCGCTCAAAATGTGATACCTGGAAACGATTCCGAATATCGTCTCTTCGGGCACAAGTATATCGCCCGCCATGCCTGCAGATTTAGCTAATAGAGGAAGCGTGTGTCGTCTTTCCTGTTGTTCATCTTTGTAAGTCGAGCCAATCATTTTTAATGACTCCTTTATCCACTAAATCTCGATGTGGATCTTCAGCACTCGCCGCAGTACGCAAGTCGACGTAATCACATGGTAGCTCAGTACTCTCTTCATTCGATTTCCCAACAACATCTACGCTCGTTTTTTCGATATCACGGTTATCAAGCTTAGTGGCATTAGATGCTACAGTGGAAGGAAATATTTGGTCGAGATAGTCTTGAACCAAAGTAGCTTGTTTTGGAAGTTCAAGTAGCTTTGTTATAGCTTCCTCTACAGGCAGTAAATCCTCATACTGAGCAAGCGACTTGGTCGTATTGGTACGCAGTGCATTGATGGCAGGATGGAGGAGTACTAACGCATCGTCGTATGTTTGCTTTAAAAGCTTTGGAGTTAGCTTTTCGGTTTCGTCAAGCATTGCACGCTGCTGTGCAAGCTTGAACAACAGGACGACGAAATCAGGGATGCTTTGACTTAGATCAAAAACAGTATCGAGCATATTCTCGTCAGGGTCTTCAGGGTACCGGATCCACTGATACGCCCATATCCGCCTAACGAAATCATCCCACTCCTTCACACGTTTTGTCGGACGGGCAAACTCGATCATTCCACTTTCCGATGCTCGTCGTCCATCTTTCATCTCTTTAGTAAATAGATTTGCTGCTTTACTTGTCCCGATTTCTACCACTGGTACGCGAAGCGTGGTGCGCAGATCTTGAAGGAAGTGAAGCAGTGGTACTGGGCCACCTGTTTTTGATAAACTGAGCCGCTGTATTTCGTCAATTATGAGGATGCCGAGGAAGTGGGATGCGGCGATCTGTCGCATTGCGCCTTCTAGCATATCTTCGCGCATTCTAGACTTAGAAAAGAGTGCTTCATATTTTCCTTCGGTGCTCAGCGCTAAGTCAACTTGTCTGGCGAACTCTCGGCAAAAGCTCGAAATTGAGCCATTTTTTGGACATGTAACCTTCAGCCAGACCAGCTGAGTTATCGGAAGATGGCGATCCTTCCAACGATCGTGGTGAATCACCTGCTGCGGATATGTTCGTAGGACCGCATCAGCGCAGGTCGTCTTCCCTGATCCACTCAACCCAACAATAAACATCTGCGATTCGCAGGACATCAGTTGCGTATCGAAATTTGACAATTGCCGAGAATCTTGAGCGTTATATATAGTTCGCCAGGTTGTAACAGCAAGCGGATTGCGCACAACGTAGCCGGCCCGTAGCAAGCGAGACATCGTACGCTCGACGTCATAAAAGATGAGCCGAGGCACGACAACGTATTTAAGTCTTGCCAATAGATGCCAACGTTCTTCAGTCGCCATAGCGCGCTCCTCAGCTTGAATGCATGGGCGCAACATCATTGCATAGGCGGCCTCTTTCTCGCTAAGGATATTTGGAAGTGCCTCAATAAGTGGATTATCACGATATTCCGCAATCCTCTGTTCGGAATATGCCGCCGAAAATTTGATTGAGTTCATATACGGTCTCGCTCATTGTCCGCTGGTTAAATTCTCGCGACTACGTGTCCCAGACATCATCAAGCGGATTGCTCTTCCGCGTGTTTGGTCGAAGCTTGACTACATTGTCTTGAGCAGGCGGAGCACAGTAGGACTGTACCGCATCACGTGCATGCTCGACTCGTTCCGCAGATTTTTCAAAAGCACGGTTAAGGTGAACATTGGCCTTCCTTTCCGTCTTGCTCAGCCCACGCTTGGCTTCCTTCGCCAATTTTTTCGCGGCTTCAGTTATCGCGTCACATTCGGTGTCCAGCTTTGCGCATGTTTGGCTTACTTCGACGGCTTGGTGGTCAGCCTCCAGTCCCAGAAGCTTAGCCATATCTAACAGCTCCTCAAGACGTGCAAATTGATACTTTTTATCTCTGTCTAGTAATTCACACGGCTCCCACTGTCGGGAATTCGGATTAAGAATCCAGATGAAGGTAGGCAAATAGGAAAGGTGGCGAATCTCAATTGAAGCGGTTTTGCCTTTCGTTCTAGCTCGCGCGAACCACTCTTCATTGATGGCACGAGGGCAGGCGTAGCGCCGCCCTTGAAAGTAAATCCCATCCCGTCTTATAGAGGCCATTGCCTCAGGAAGAAGCTTTGTCCATACTTTTTGCTTCCCGACGGACTTTGCACCACCGGTGAGGTGCTCCAGGCCCCAGTTCCATATCGATATAGGAGTTGCATTAGTCAGATTCTCACCCAACATTGCTTCTGGTAGCGCATCTGCACGATAGGAAGTCCAGTTGTACTTGATGAGTTTTCGAATCAGAATTTGCGTCAGTTCGGGAATTGTCAGGCAAGCATCGAGCTGACAGTTTCGTCTTTTCATTTCGTCGAGCCGGCGATTCAAGGCGCCTGGCTCGAAATGAATCGTGTGATTGTTGATTAGATTGAACTGCTGCTCAACGTTAGGTTTCCAATCGGGGCGCCGAACTGCTGCATTTTGAACAATGATTCCGAGTCGCCCTGTCAACGCATCCGAAGCAAGAGACTTCATTTCTCCATTGTCACAAAGCAACTTGTGGGGTAGGTGATGACATGGCCACATTTCCTCAGTGATCTCGACACCGAACTGTCTACAGAAATCGACTTTACTTGTAAACGCATTGCATAGCGCGATGCGTGCACCCTCCCAGCTTGGTCCTTCTAGTCCAAGGTAGAACCCGACTACCATCCGCGAGAAGACGTCGACAATTACATACAACACTGGACGTCCGATAAGCCAAGCGCGATTGAAAACCGAGACTAAATAGACGTCAACAACAGTCGCGTCAACCTCAAAGCGAGCAGCAGGACCGAAGACCCGGTCTCGTGAACTCCCAAGTACTCCGCGATTCTCCAAATTCCATGTCGTGGTACTGGTGTTGCGTTTGGTGAGTGAGAGATCATGATCCATCTCTTTCACAACCTGTTTGAACTGAAAGAGCGAAGGTGCTTCGTGCGCTTGAGGCGGTATAGGAACCAGGAGTTCTCCGCACTCTATCTGTCCGGTTTTGAAATACACTTTTTTTGTTTCCTCCCAAGCCTTTTTTTTTGTGATCCCAGGCTTGAGGAATTCATTGATACCTTTAACTATTTTTCCTTTCACATCGGCAGTGGAAGGACCAAGGAGCGCGATGTCGTTGTTGAGCTTGACACGGTCAGGACGTGGACCCCGTTTTCTCGTGCCAGCCTGTTGAGGCTGCCCAGCAGGGCCGCACAAGTCATAGCACGCTATCAACCCGTCGATACAACTGCCGGATGCAAAGTATCTATACAGTGGCCGATGAACTTGTTTGGGGTACAGGCCTAGCTCTTTCGCGCGTGCAGATATCAGGCGACCACGCGTTGCTGGCATGTATATTTCGGGAATGTTGTCATCCTGCACTAGGGGTTTGATGATTGACCATGCGCGATCCCTGATACTCAGACTTTTTTTAGGTATTGACTCCTCAGCTTGGAACACATAAGGGCGGAGCTTGACTTCGACTCGTTGCAATATGCCATCCCGCAGAAGAGCCATCACCTCCTTAAGATGATGTATCTCGGGTTTTTTGAGATCTTCTTGGATGCCAATCGTGACGAGGAGATCTTCGTCTGGCTCGACCCATAGCACACGTTGCGGGCAGAGGAAGCCCGAGTCAACAGCCCCGGGCATTTGCTCGAAGACTTCAACTGGCTGAAGGAGATCCATCTCTGCCGCCAAGCCAAAGGCCGTCTACTGCCGCCTTGCGTACAGCGAGTATGGCGGGAATACGCTGCAGACCTATCGGTACGCTAAGGTCGATATCGATAAGGTGATGCCACACGCAAAAGCGGAAAATGTCGGTGATGAGATCCAAGTCGAGTATTTTTCCTAGTTCCGCTGCACAAGCTTGCAGTTGTCCTTGAAGTGGCAGCTCTTGTGACGACACGTCTTCAAAAACCGATAGAAATATTGGTAGTTGCGTCAGGAAATCTGCCGCGTTTACGTCCCCTTTGACGAGGAAATAGCTGAGCCACTCTAGGTTGTCGATGACGGTCTTGTCGAACTCGGCATTTGTGAAGAGATACCATGGAACACCGCGCACAAGCCAATACCGTCGCTCGATCTCCAGTTTGGTCAGCACCGATTTCCGGTGACGGCCGCGCAGGTCGTCCGCACTTTTGATGCTAAACGCTAACAAGAATCGTTTGCCGAGCTTATCAATCTTGGTAAGCAGAAAATCCGTCGTCATGACGATCGGCGTTTGGCTTCGGGGATAGTGTGGGTGACGAACTCCCAACGATGAAGCAATACGCTGGGTTGCCGACTCAGGAAACAACGGAAACTGCTCACGAATATCGACTACATCCGCTGCATAGTCCGCTAGCAGAAAGAAGCAACTTTCGTTATCGGAAAAGAGATGGTGCACCCTGCCGGTGGTCACACCGAGCCTGCGGCTCATACGCCCTCTCGACGAAAAACATCGAACGTCGATCCAGGGTTTGTAGTATGCGTGCTCCCCAAGGCCGAGTCCTTGCGCCTTCCATCTCGCGACGTCGTCAGAAGTGATCGGCACGCGTCTCATCATTTTGTCCAAAGCATTTACAGCATTGGCACAGCTTGCAACTAGCAAGACTTAATCAGTGTATACCGAGATAGCGTTCATTCAAGGAGCCTGGGGAAAGAAGCAAAAATTCGGCTGACTATTTGGAACAGCTACTCGTGCAACTTTCGTTCGGTAACGTTTTCCTCGATGCCGAGCATCCTTTAATCCCGCAAGTGTAAAGAGGTTGTACTTGGTCCAATCAAGTAACCGACACGCTGATATTGCCTAGCAGTTCGGCCAACCGTTCGTATTCGATCGGCTTAACAAAATGGTGATCAAACCCTGATTCAAGTGCCTTCTGTAAATCCTGCTCTTGACCGTAGCCAGTAATCGCAACTAGCACCGCACCAGCTGTCGCTGGATTGGCACGCAGGTTGCGAGCAAGCTCATTCCCATCCATGATTGGCAAGCCGATATCGAGCAGACATACATCCGGTGGTGCACTACGCGCGCGCGCAAGCGCCTCGTGTGAACCGTTCTCGACATGAACGCGATGGCCGATCATTTTCACCAACATCGCCAGCATCTCAGCAGCGTCGACATTGTCGTCCACGATCAGCACATCCAAGGCAAGGCCCTGATTTACGCTACACGGCGGCGGCGCGGCCGCTACCGCGCTTTCGTCAAGTAAACGCGGCAGCCTAACGGTAAAGCGACTCCCTTTGCATTCACCGTCGCTTTCCGCAGTCACGGCGCCATCATGCAGTTCGACCAAGGTCTTAACTAAGGCCAGTCCGATGCCGAGTCCCCCTTGAGCACGATCGGCAGTTCGTTTTCCTTGCGTAAACAGATCGAAGGCGCGCGCTGTCAATTCCGGCGACATACCTACGCCGTTGTCAATCACGCTCATCAATACGTTTTCGGCATCCACATTAAGTTCGACCTTCACATGGCCGCCCGAGGCCGTGTACTTTGCTGCATTATTGAGCAAATTGGTCAGGATCTGCACAAGTCGCTTGTGGTCGCCTAGCGTCAGTGCCGATTGCGGCGTCAGGCATACCTCCAACTGGTGCCGGCGTGCTTCGAAGATAGGTCGAACTTGCTCAAGAGCGTCGTCCACCACACGTCTGACGTCGACACGCTCCTGAGACAGCGTGACCAAACCACGTGTAACGCGCGAGACGTCAAGCAGATCTTCCAGCAGTGCGCTCATGTGGCGAACCTGGCGTGCGATGACGGCGCAGGTGCGGCGGACGCCTTCCTCGTCGAAACGCCCCATGGCCAGCAAATCGGCTGCTGCACCGATAGGGGCCAGTGGATTACGCAGTTCGTGTGCCAACATTGCCAGGAATTCGTCCTTACGGCGGTCCGCCTGCTGCAGCGCCTGCTGTGCCTTGATACCCTCCGTAACATCGACCAAACTAATAACGGCGCCGCTGATGTTGCCAGCGGTGTCACGTATCGGGGCTCCGGAATTGATGGTAATGCGTCGCTGCGACGGTTGATCGAAGGGCTCGATCTCGATTAATTCTCGCAACGCATTTTCGCCAGCCAGAGCACGCATGCCAGGCCACTCATGTATTTGGACTCGTTGCCCATTGCGCGTTGAACCATCCGCCCACCAGCCATTCCAGTGGCCGTATTCGCTGGGCAAATATGGCAGCGGCGACTGGTTCCCCCACAACCGAACGAATTCCGGATTAGCTTGCACCACGGAGCCATCGGCATCGGCCACGGCGATCGCAACCGGCGCAGCCTCCAGCACCGCCTCCAGCAACGCTCTCTCCCGTTCAACGCGCTTCGTAGCGTCCCTTGCCTGTCGCTCGGAGTTGTACAACTGCTCCGTACGAGCCGCGACACGCTGCTCCAGGTCTTCATTGGCCTCCCACAGGCGCCGATTGGCAATCTGGATCTCGAGCGCCTGGGACGCGATTTCCGATTCCATGCGCTCGATGCGTTGCTGTGTCAGCGCAAACTCGGTCACTTCCTCGACCCGTTGAATGATATGAGTAAGCTTGCCAGCAGCGTCAAACACCGGGGAGTTGATCGGACTCCAGTAACGCGCTTCGTAGCGTGGGCCTTCCGGTCCTGACACCTGGATGTCGTACTTTTGAACCGCCATGGTATCGGCACGGCGAGTACGCAGGACGCGCTCAAGCGAGGCGCGTAGGTTTGCAGTTCCGTCGGCGGTCGGGTCATCTGGATTGTCAGGGAAGACCTCAAACAGGGCGGAACCGATGATCTCCACGCGCTCTTTCAAAGAGACTCGCAAATAGGCCTCGTTCGCCGCCACTATCGTGAAATCCGGCGTCAGCACAAGGCAAGGTGTGGGTATGGCATCGAACAATGCACGATAGTCGGGGGTTGCGTCCGCCGCCAAATCGGTGGGAATAACAGGACCAGCGCTCATCGACACTCCAGCTGATTGTTGCGTTTATGGAATCGTGGAATGTTACTACAGAGGGACTCGAGACAACAAAACTGCGGTCGGGATGTCACAGACTGAACTCAGCATCACGACTGAGCGTTATCCATGCAACTACCTTCAGGGAAGGCTGGCCAGCTCAGCAGCGTGGTGATTTTTACATGACATGGTGGTCATATAATCTACTACAAGCGCGCAAATTTGTGTCAGCAACGACACAATGGCTTAAATGGTAAAATTAAAAACATTTAACTTTGCAAATAGCCTTACCTCATCTTATGCCGGCCGTTGCAATGACCGAACGAACATTACAAGACCCCTCGATCCTGCTCATCGACGATGAATCCTTTTCGATGGACATCGTTTCTCATAGCCTCAAAGCGCTTGGGTCGCATAACTTTCGCTTCACAAACGAGCCCACAGTAGCTGTCGAGTTAGCCAAGGAGATTGGGGCGACTGTCGTCTTGGTCGACATGCGTATGCCGGAGATGGATGGGTTTGAGGTGACGCGTCTCCTTCGCGCGGACACTGACACTGAACACGTTGCCATAATCGTATTGTCTTCAGAGGATAACCCGGACATCAAGGCTCACGCGTTTGATGTCGGCGCCAGCGACTACCTCGTCAAGTGGCCGGATAAACGCGAACTGGCCGCGCGTGTTCGATACCATAGCAACTCCTGCGTTGCCCGGCGTCAGCTTGATGCCGCTTTTACTTCCTTGAAGCAAAGTCGAGAAGATCTGGCTGTGAGTCAGTCAGCTCTGCTCCAGTCACAAAAAATGGAAGCCATCGGTCAATTGACTGGCGGTGTAGCCCATGACTTCAACAACGTCCTGCAAATCATCGGCGGCAATCTGCAATTGCTAAAACTGAGCGACGCCGTAAAAGAAAGTGGTAAAGCGCGTGTTGAAACGGCATTGACGGGAGTAAGACGCGGGGCCGAATTGGCGTCGCACCTACTGGCCTTCGCGCGCCGGCAACCCCTTCAAGCCATACCTACAAATCCCGAGCATCTGTTACGCGAAATGGATGACATGACGCGCCGGATGTTCGGACTTAGTCCAAACGTCGTTACCGAAATTTCGTACGGCTTGGGTAACATCCTGGTCGACCCTAATCAACTCCATAACGTCCTTCTGAATCTAGCCATCAACGCGCGTGACGCGATGGCCGGCAGCGGTACGCTCACTATCCGGGCCACCAACGTTGAGCCGCACGATGCCATGCCGCCAGACGTACCCACTGGCCGCTGGGTAATGATCGAAGTCGCCGACAATGGGAAAGGTATGACACCGGAAGTGATGGCACGTGTTTTTGAGCCTTTCTTCACGACAAAGCCGGCAGGACAAGGCACGGGTCTTGGTTTGTCCATGGCTTATGGTTTCGTTAAGCAGTCAGGCGGTGAAATCGCTTTGTCCAGCGCGCTTGGGAAGGGAACAAGCGTGCAGATCTACTTGCCGCGGAGTGATGCAGTGCCAGTATCACAGGAGGTACCAGTTCCAACGCTGGAAGGCGGCCCGGAAACCATTCTCGTAGTCGACGACGAAGACGACGTACGCAAATCTACCTGCGGCGTACTATCGGTACTTGGCTACCGGGTACTGGAGGCGCCCACTGCTTCTTTCGCGGTCGACATAGTCAAAAGTGGAGAGAAAATCGATTTAGTGTTCACCGACGTCGTCATGCCTGGGCCAGTGACCAGCTTGCAATTAAGCGAAGCAGTACGAATCCAGTTGCCGCAAGCCCAGATTTTGTACACATCGGGATACGCCGAAGGCGTGCTCACTCATGAAGGTAAGCTAGAGATTGGCGTCAATCTTTTGCCAAAACCATATGATCTGGATACGCTCAGCGCACGCATCCGCCATCTTCTAAAGAGCAAAAAGAGAAGCGTAGAGCGCGTATAGCTGCTCGACGCAGATGCGCAAATAGCACCACTGATTTCAGCTATTTAACGGCTTTGAGTAACGCTGTGATCCTGGCGGCGGTTCGTTCACTACTGCCCAGAACACTCCAAGGTCAGCGATCGCCCGCAAGAATTCAGTGAATTCGACCGGCTTGACGACATAGGCGTTTACGCCCAGCTCGTAGCTGCGCACGACGTCCTGTTCTTCCTTCGACGACGTCAACATGACCACCGGAAGCGCTTTCAACGCCTCTGTCATGCGCATCTGCTTGAGCACCTCCAAGCCATCCACTTTAGGGAGCTTCAGATCAAGTAAAACGACGGCCGGATAACCTGGCGGACGTTGTGCATATTCGCCACGGCGGTGCAGGTAGTCCAAAGCTTCGGCACCGTCACGCACGACGACGACCTGGTTGGCGAGCTGGCTCCGCGTCAGGGCGATCAGCGCAAGTTCGAGGTCGTTCGGATTGTCTTCGACAAGTAAGATAGGTTTGAGCATGAATTCTTTCGCATATTGCTTCTTTAAGTAAGAGAGTTATATTTAGGCAGTGCGAACGAGAACGTCGCGCCCTGTCCAGGGCTTGACACTGCCCACACGCGGCCTTTATGGCGCTCGATAATACGACGTACGTTGGCCAAGCCAATACCGGTACCCTGGAATTCTTCCATTCGATGCAAGCGCTGGAAGACGCCGAAGAGCTTGTGCACATACTCCATATTGAAACCGGCGCCATTGTCGGCCACATGGAACACTGTTTCGTCAGCGCGATCCTCGATATTAATGCGAATTGCGGCTATTGCTTGCTGCGAAGTGAATTTGACCGCGTTCGACATCAAGTTGAAAATGGCAAGCTGCAAAAACGTGGGATCGGCCCAGACTTCCGGCAGAGATGCAATATCCCATTCAATGTGGCGTCCACGGCATTCTGGTGCTAGCTTCTCATGGCAGGCAGCCACCATTTCGTTCATGTTGATCATCGACGGATGCATTGAAGCACGGCCCATCTGTGAGAAAGACAGAAGGTCATCGACCAGCTTGCCGCCCATGCGCGCAGCTTCCTTGATGTTCTTCAAAAAGCGTTCTCGCTGAAGAATGTCTTCGCTGCCAGCGGATTCGAGAAGCAAATCGGCAAAGCCGACAATGTGGCGCAGCGGCGCGCGCAGGTCGTGCGACACGGAGTAGGAAAACGCTTCAAGTTCCTTGTTTGACCGGGTCAGCTCACCGGCGAGCGAAGCCATTTGCTCGGCACGCTCCAACACGATTCCCAGCAGCGCCGTTCGGAATTCCAGTGCTAATTCGATCTCGCCACTGTGCCAGGGGTGGCTCACACCATGGATAGTCTCGCGCCAGGCAGCAAAGCTGGTGCGTGGCGACAGCTGAACGGGCAAAGGCGATTGGACAGCTGCAGATTGCACCAGTTTGTCGTGCGGATAGCCAGCCCATTCGATCGTGTGCACATATTCGGGGCGAAACCACAACAGGTAGTGTTTGTGGATGCGGGAGATTGGCATCGCCAGCAGACCACTCGCGTTGCGCATCATCTTACTTCCAGGCGGGTAGACACTCGACAAGTGGTCGCTGTGAAACATATCGCCATGGTCATGCAAAGATAACCAGTTGACGAGTTCTTGAATATCGTCGCTCTCTGGCGTATCACCGTAGGTGAGGATGCGATCGTCAACCACGATAGCCGCGCCCGAGGCACGCGCAAAGCGTAGCAGGTCGGGAAAAACACTGGATAGATTCTCGATGAAGTCACTACTTTGGGTCAGGCCTGCCAACATCGACAACATAATGCGCCTCACCTCGAGGCGGAACTGCAGTTCCTGTCCATCCTCGCGCGACTCGATGCAGAGGGCCAGGATCTGGCCAAGCTGCTCGCAAGCGGTGCGCTTCTCGAACGCCACCGGAGCGGCACTTTCGTTGTGGCATGAAATAAGCCCCCATAGCTTGCCTTTGACCATCAGTGACACCGACATCGAGGCCATCGTGTTCATATTGCGCATGTACTGCAAGTGCACGGGCGACACACTGCGCAATACGGCGAATGACAAATCGTTGGGCTTGCCCGTTTTCGGATTAACGGGTGGTAGTAAGGGGGTAGGACTGTATCTGGCATCCTGAATCAGACGGATGCGAGAAAGGGCATACAATTCGCGCGCTTGAGCTGGAATGTCCGATGCCGGAAAGTGCTGTCCCATGTAGGAAGCGTAGGTGTCGTCCTTAGCCTCCGCAGTCACGTGACCGTGACCGTCGGCGTCGAATTTATACACAAGGACGCGACCGTAGCCAGTGACTGAGCGGACGTGCTGACATGCTAGCTGGGCGAGAGATTCGAGACAAGTCGTATCGTTGACCTTGAGCAGGAAGTCGCCGATCAGCGGATAAAGCTCACGGAAATCGGTTGGATAAGATCGGTCGACTGGTTCAAACTCCATGACGATCACTTCGTCCCACCGATGACCCAGCACATCGAAGTGCAATCCATTCCCTGTGGTCACAGTGTCTACGTAGAACGGCCGGTTACCTAATTGGGAAGATAATCTGAACGCCACGTTCTGTGTAGCCTCCTCGCCGATTAGTTCTGCAAGAGGCCGGCCGAGTGCGTATTCCGCTGTGCAACCTGTCCAGCTGGAGAGGTTCGCACTGGCTTGAAGTACTTCAAGGCCCTCAGTAAGTGTCAGTAGGAAGCCATGCGGCTGGATGCTGCCAGGGGTACGAATCGGCTCCTTGTCGCAGTTCGACAAGTCGATGGTTGGACCGATAGTGCTCATATATTCAGGGGACAGCTTACGGTCCAAAGCTTGATGACCTGTTATTCTACACGGCTTCTTCTACGGTCCTTAAACTTCAACTGCTTCACCCGGATTGCCACCATCATGACAATAATCCGATTCTGTTAGGTATTCTAAATTTCCAATGACACGCGCGACGATTGCATAAATGTGTCGCGTTTGCCAATCGACAGCGGATTGCATGCTTGCATCTACTCTCTGATCAGAAGTTGACTGGTCCGAAGGTTTTTCCATGGCTCGTCAGCGTTTGCAAGGGTCTTGGAACAGATCAAGACACGTTGACACGATGCGACCAAGGCACGAGGCGGATCGTGACGCTGCCCTTACGTGCTAGCGAACTCAAATTCTAGGCTGACCGATCGGTAGGAAATTGATGCAATTTGGAATGCCAGATTCGTAGATCAGCAAGGTACGCCGTTGTGCGAGATGCTGGCGATAAAATTCCACGCAAAGCTACTTGCGACCGGGTGCATCAGACTTCGAACGGCAAGCTGTTCCAGCCCGTTCATCGAGGCGCTCGGATTGAGGCACAACTTCATCTTACTCGCTCAACTGGAGTAGCGCACGGAGCGACTCCAGTGTGACTGGCTTGACCAAGTGATCGTCGAAACCTGACGCCAGCGCCCGCTCCCGGTCCTCCTTCTGACCATAGCCGGTGACAGCGACTAGGCGCAAAGCCGAAGTTGTGTGTTGCGACCGCAGGCGTCGCGCGATTTCGTAACCGTCCATGACGGGCAGTCCGATATCGAGAAAAAGTATGTCGGGCTTCAGGCGCGTCGTTGCCTCGAGTGCCTCGACGGCTCCGTAGACGGTATCGACGCAGTGTCCATCAAGCTCTAGCAACATCGCCAGGGTATTTGCTGCATCGATGTTGTCGTCGACAATGAGGATGCGCCGCGCCGTCGACAACGTCGGGGAAAAGATGGCGGCCTCCACTTGCGCCTGAGGCGCCGGCACCCGCGGCAGACAAATGATGAACGTCGCTCCCTGGCCGATGCCGTCGCTCAAGGCTTTCACCGACCCCTGGTGCATTTCGATCAGGCGCTTGACCACCGACAGGCCGATACCGAGTCCGCCCTGCGAACGATCGAGCGTACGCGCGCTCTGCACAAACAGGTCGAACAGCGAAGGTAGGATGTCAGCCGGGATCCCGGCGCCGTTGTCGATCACGTTGATGCTGACGTCTTCTTCGGACTCGAAGATGTCCAGTCTAATCTCGCCGCCCTTGTCCGTATATTTAGCCGCGTTATGAATGACGTTCGAGATCGCCTGTACCAACCTTGTCTTATCGCCTTCCACATATAAAGCTCGCGCGGGCTTAGATAGCAGCAAGCGATGTTCCTTCTCCTGAACCAAGGCTTGCACCGTTTCCAATGCCTGTTGCACCAATTCGCCGATCTCGACCGGCGCCTTTTCCAGCGTCACCAGGCCGCGCGAAATGCGCGACAGGTCTAGCAAGTCGTCAACTAGGCGCGTCAATTGCCTGGTTTGCCGCTTGAGCAACGCGCACAGTGCATCCGCCCGTGCCCCACCAGCGCCGCTTCGCGCCATCAATTCGCCTGCGTTGCTGATCGAAGCGAGTGGGTTGCGCAGTTCATGCGCTAGCATCGCAAGGAAATCGTCTTTTTGGCGATCAGCCTGACGCAGCGCTGCTTCGGCGCGTGCGCGCTCGGAGGCGATCGAGGTCCGAGCGGCGACCTCGCGGATCAGGTCCACCTCGTCGCTCGACCACGGGTGCGGACGCCTATCATATGCGCCGATCCCTTGCACGGTACCATCTCCGTCGCTCGTTGGCACGTAGACGACTGCCATTATGTCGAGCGCGAGAAAGGTGGCGCGCTGCTCCTGGGTTAACCTACAATCGGCCTCGACGTCTCCGATCAAAACCGGCTCTCCGCGCACAAGCGCGCCCCGCAGCATGGAATCAGTATCGTCCAGGGCCAAGGGCGCAATGGATTCCGGCAATGTCGCGCCATCCGGATGGACTAGTTCGACGACGTAGACTTGTCGACCGGCGGCATCGCGCTCGATCCTAAAATAGAAGGTACGAGATAGGCTGGCATGTTCGTGCAGCAGTCTCAGCGCAGCCTCGCGCATTGCGTCCGGATCGGAGAGCGAACGCAACGCATCGCTCAACATGAGCAACAATGCCTGGCGGCTCTCGGCACGCTTCAGCCCCAATTCTGCCTTGTCGCGCGCTGCGATCTCGTTAGTCAGCTGGCGAGTACGATTCGAAACGCGCTCTTCTAGCTCACCGGCCAAAGACTGCATCTTCGTAAGAAGCCTGCTGTTTTCGAGAGAAATAACCGCTTGCGCCGCTAGCACCCGCCCGACCTCGACCAGCTCGAATGCAAATGCGTCCACCATTGCATTGTTTTCTAGATAGATCAAACCTACCATTCTAGCCTGCTTCATAAGCGGAATGCACAAGACAGAATGCACCTGGCGCCGCAATACCACTGGATCGCGTGCGAATAACCCGGCGGCAGCCGCATCGGCTAGCAGCACGACTTCCTTAGTGCGCTGAACGTAACGCAGTATGGCCGCCGGAACGTCGGAGCAGTCCTCTAGAGATGCCTCGGCGAGCGACACGACCATGTCTCCAGCCGCCTCTACGCGCGCATGGATCTTCAGGAAGTCATTGGCGGCGAGTGCAAGCACCCCACGCTGGGCCCCAGCGACCTCGACAACAACGCGAAGGATCTGTTCGAACAGCCGCTCTGGTGTGGTCTCGCTCGAGATGGCTTGAGACGCTTTGATAAGCGCCATGTGGTCAATCGAGTTTGGTGAGCGCGACGTCGGTGCGTCTGCGCTCAGCGCTTGCGGAAATTCCGCCTCGAGCGCACGTACTTTCGCTGTCGCCCCCCACCGGCGATAACGATCATGAGCCGCTTTCAAGTGCACGGCGGCAAACGCTGGTTCGTGCTCGGCGAGCAGGAAACGCGCGCGAAGCTCATGGGCGATCGCTTCATCTTGGACAAAGCGCTGGCGTTCGGCCCCGGCTATCGCACTGCGGTAGAGCCCCGACGCATCGGCGCCTCGTCCTTCCAGCCGGGCGATCTCGGCTTCAACTAACGAAGCCTTGTGCGTGAAATTCTCCGCGCAGTGTCGGGCCCAGTTGACCAATTGGTCACGTAATTCGCCCAAGCGGGCTACGGACTCCGCACACTTCTCGGCAGTAGCCACGTTTGTTGCAGCGGCTGCAGTCGTGAGCGCGGTGTAAAAGACGTGCTCGGCCGACGTGATCATGCCGACTATCCCCCCTGCGATGTGCTTTCGTGCCTCCGCAGAGTACACCAAGGCGTTTCCATGGTCGCCCATCAGATAAGCGAGCTGGAGCTTGGTAACCCAGAAGTGTCCGAGCGCGGTCGCATGACCTTGCGCCTCGGTCAGGAAACGCGCTTCGTCGAATGTCTCGTCCGCGAAGCTTTCTGGCAGCGACGTAGCGCCGGTAAGCGCGCGTGCAATCTGCCTGTATGGAATCGCGATCTCTACACTGGTCCGATTATTCTGCGCGGTCGCGAAATCCAGCGCGACCTCGGCCTCGTCGAGCAGATCAACCAATGGCAGTCCCGCGGGCAGCGCGTTGATGAGGACGGAATTCAAGTTGAAAGCGGCGAAGGCAAGCTCGCCGGATTCTACACCAGCCCGGAAACCTTCCTGCAACAACGGCAATCCGGTGCGTAGCGGCGCCTTCCAATGGTGGACAAGCACGCCATAGACTTCGAGCGTCCGGCATTCTTCAGCGCGGTTGCCGAAGCGCTGCGCCAGCGCCATAGCCAGTTTGCCGAAAGCATAGCCGACATCGTACTGACCGGTCAGCGCATTGTGTATGCCTCCATATAGCACAAAGGCAAAGGCGGAATAAGGCGAGGGGCCGTGCACGAAAGTCAGATTCACGGCGCGGCTCTGGAGGAAAGTTAACACCGGGGCACCACTGAAATAGGCGGGTGCGCCGAGCAATGACAACAGATGCATGCTCGCGCGAATGTCCGCGTCCTGCACGACAGGCGCGTCGACCAGGGCATTGATGTCGCCCGAATCCAAATTCCGTATGACGTCCGCTACTTCAGCCTGGATCGCTTCCACCAAGCCGTCGAGAGGCCATTCCAGTCCAAACACCGACAAGCCTACCCGTCCCCAATGGAGGGCACGATCCCAGTCGCTAGCGACTGTGGCGGCAAGGACGCGCAGCCCATACAGCTCTGCCTTGGCGACCTTGGATGGAGCGTGTCCGAGCGCGATCTCGACCGCTGCTTCAGCCGTGTCGGGCTCGCCCGCCAGATATGCACTTTCCGCCAATTCGCGGTAAACCTGAAAAGCGACCTCAGGACGCTCGATCCAGGCTTGTGCGCCCAGCATGCGACGGGCGGCAGACAGATACTCGAATGCCGCGCGATAGGCTGCGGACGCTTTGGCCTTTCGGCCGGCAGCGAGGTTGAGGTCGACCAACGCCACACGTTCGCCATCGTCGACGACCTGCGCTTGCCCGAGATTGAACTGATCAACGACATCGAACAACTTGTCGTCCGGAAGCCTGCCTGGTGGGTTCAAAAGCCGGCGTCCAATGGAAAGGTGCAGGGCTTGTCGTTCTTGTTCGCCGAGCCGGCCGTAGGCTGCCTGTTGCACGCGGTCGTGCGCGAAGTGCATTGATGGCTTCCCGTCGGCCCAGTCGCTTTCCATAGACACTGCGAATGCATCGCTCGACTGCACCAGCAGTCCGTCGTCGAATGCGGATCGGAGCTGTTCTGTGAGGTCTTGGGGCATCACGTCGGTTAAGTCCGACAACATCGCGAGATCAAAGCGGTGGCCTATACAGGCACCGATTTCAAGTAGTCGTCTGGCCTGCGGCGGCAACTGCTCGATCGCAAGTACCATCATATCGAGCACGTTGTCCGATATCGGCGCCTGCTCGATTTCGGTGGCATTCCAACGCCAGCATCGTGCTTGCCGATCGAAGTGGATCAAGTCCTGTGAACACATTTGGTGAAGCAGGCGTCGAATGAAGAATGGATTGCCTGCAGATTTGCGGATCAGCAGATCGACCAAGACATCCTGTCGTGCAGCATCTTTACCAAAGGTGTCGGCTGAGAGCTGCGCAATCGCGCCGGCGCACAGCGGCGCCAGATGGATCATGTGAAAATTGCATCCCACGTCGCGAAGCCCGGTGAGTGCCCGCGCCAGCAGGTGGGACGGACCGACTTCACCATCGCGATAGGCACCGATGATCATCAGGTGGCGGCTGGCGGCGTCGGCAGCGCACTGAGTGATGAGCTGAAGCGATGCTGCGTCCACCCATTGCAGATCATCCAGGAAAAGAACAAATGGATGCCCGGGCTTTGCAAAGACACGCAGGAAGCGTGCGATGAGCATCTGGAACCGATTACGTGCTTCGACCGGGCCGACCTCGGACACCTCGGGCTGCGGTCCCAGAATGCGCTCGAGTTCCGGCACGATGCCAATCAAGAGTCTGCCGTTGGGAGTTACAGCGTCCTCGATGCGTTCGCGCCAAGCTTGGAGGGCCGCCTCGGACTCCGTCAAAAGCTGCCTCACGAGACCGCGCAGCGCGTCGGCGAGACCCGAGAACGGAACACTGCGCTGGAGTTGGTCGAACTTACCTGCTGCGTAGTAACCGTGGTGATCGCCGACCGACGCACCAAGACGATCTACGAGGGCCGATTTGCCGATTCCAGGACCGCCGGTGACGAGCACGAGTTCACGTTCCCCCGCCGAAACGCGTGCGAACGCGGCGGTCAGCTTATCCAGCTCATCATCGCGGCCATAAAGCTTATCGGGGATGGTCAGTGAACGCGGAGCCTCATGCGCGGCGAGCGGAAACGACTGGATCGTTCCATCTTGTAGCCATTGGCGTTTGGCTTCGCGTAAATCTGCAGTCAACGCTTGCGCACTCTGGTAGCGGTCGTTGGGTTCCTTTTCGAGCAGCTTGAGCAAGATGTTTGAAAGAACACTCGGCACTTGCGCATCAAGCTCATCTGGCGGCTTCGGGCGACGCGCGATCTGGGCATGTACTAGTGCGACCGTGTCGTCTTCCAGAAAGGGTGGCAATCCCGTTAGTAGATGATAAAGCGTGGCGCCCAAGGAATACAGGTCTGCGCGCCGATCGACCGATTTTCCTGTACGGCCGGTCTGCTCTGGCGACATATAAGCCAGCGTCCCTTCGAGCTCGTTTGGGTTCGGGCTCGCCAGCGCAAGAATCGGCAACGTCCGCGCTAGACCGAAGTCGCATAGTGTCGCGATCCCGGTCTGGGAATTCCAGACGATGTTGCCCGGATGAATGTCACGATGGATGACCTGTGCTTCATCGAGTCGAGAAAGCGTTTCGCCAAGTTGGGCGGCAATTTCCAGGAACAGCTGGATGGAAACCGGCCCCGATTCGCAAACACGTGCGAGGCTGGCGCCACCCAGGTCGTCCATCGCCATGCCGATGTCATGTCCAGTTTCGACCAGTCCAAGAACCTTAACGATACCTGGCAGGTTCAGCTGATGGAGCATCTCAAACTCAGACCTCAACCTTGCAAGCGCATTTGCCTCTGCTACGGCACTCACCTTGATCACGATAGAGGTGTCACATCGCCCGTCCCTGTACAGCAAATGACGCGGTCCTGTATGAATTCCTTCAAGTTGTGACAAGTCATCGTAGAGACCAGGTCTCAAGTCTGGCCGTCCTAGTTCCCTACCGTCATGCATGGCAAACCCTTATCGCGGCAAAACGCGTTCGTGACCTTTGTGGTACAGGGAGCGATCTTCTGACTTACTGCAGCATGATGCGGTTGCGCTGTCGCCCCGGCCTTCTGCCGCTCCAAATGTTAAATATTATATAGGGATTCACATCTAAACCATTGGTGGAGTTTTTCGAAGGTAAAAAGGTACATT
Organism: Massilia putida; assembly: GCF_001941825.1. Lineage (NCBI taxonomy): Bacteria > Pseudomonadati > Pseudomonadota > Betaproteobacteria > Burkholderiales > Oxalobacteraceae > Massilia > Massilia putida. The sequence goes on along the minus strand of NZ_CP019038.1, from coordinate 3,954,923 downwards.
CACCTCAAAAGAGCGCGTGCTGAACGACCGTATAGGAACTCCTAATCTGCAAGTATCCTGTCTTCAGGCAGGTTAGGTACGACTACGGTCAGAAAAATTAAGCACATAGCCACTACCCATACCAAGCAGTTTTTCGAGCTTACGACGTACACTACCGCTAAGGTCAGACACTTATTTCTCCTCGTTCACTTGGGGGTGAATCATGCGCGCGATCAATTTCAAAGGTAGTAAGCAAAATTAAAAACCCATGCGGCCAGAGCATGGCACACATGGGCTGCGTTATGATCAAGCTATTCTTCAGATGGAAATATCAAACATCAACATTGATCTGTCAAAATTGACAAACTTGGCGCACATTTGACAAACATAATTAGCCTTTGACAGACATAATTTGATCTTGTCAATTTAAAACTCGTGTCGGACGTGTCGACGACCTATTTCCAGATCCTGCAATTCGACGAGCAGATCGAACAACAGCGGCAGACGCTGGCCAGGAACCGCGACATTCTCGCCACGTACCAGGCGATGGAGCAGAACGGCCTCATTCCGCACACGCGCGTGCTGCAGCAGTCGGCCGAGGTCAACCGCCTGTCCACGGAGCTGATCGAATTGCAGCGCCTGCGCGCGCTGGCCGGCAATGCGCTGGCGACATTGATCGGCGTACCGGCCGGCGATTTCCAGGTCCCTGCCGGCCGCTTGCAGGAACGGGTGCGGGTGCCGGAGGTGCCGGGCGGCCTGCCGTCGCAATTGTTGAAACGCCGGCCCGACGTCGTCGCCGCCGAGTACCGCGTGCTGGAAGCGTACGACCTGACGGGGCAGGCCAAGCTGGCGCAACTGCCGTCGATCAGCCTGACCGGGCGCGGCGGCACGTCCAGCTTCGCGCTGTCCTCGCTGTTGAAATCGTTCACGTTCGGGCTGCTGCCCAGCATTAATTTTCCGATCTTCGATCCGGGCGTGAAGGCGCATGTGAAAACGAGCGAGGCGCAGACAAAGGTGGCCGAACAGGCTTATCGGCAGACCGTCATGGCCGCGTTCGAGGATGTCGAAAACGCGCTGGTGAACCTCGAGGCGCACAAGAAGCAGCGCGCCGAGCTGCAGCAGCAGGTCGACCAGCTGCGCCTGGTGGCCACCACGACGGACGAGCAGCGCAAGGAGGGTGTGGCGTCGCAATTGGAGGTGTTCGAGACGGAGCGTTCCCTGCTGGGCGCGCAACTGGCGCTGCTCGCCAACCAGCAGCAGATCCTGTCCGACACGGTGACCTTGTACAAAGCCCTGGGCGGCGGCTGGCCGCCGGTGGAGGTGGCCGATGCGGCGCGCCATTGAAAGCTGCCCCGATGGCGCCTGACGACGCCCTGGTGAGCAAGATGCACGCGTCCCCGCAACGCGTCGGGATCGTGCTCGAGCCGCTGAATCACCCCGAGCTCGGGCCGGTCGCCATCGACGACGGCCTGTTCGCCATCGGCCGTACCGAGCAGCCGTTTGCCGGCTATCCGTCCGACATCGTGGCTGACCTGTCGCGCCGCCATGCGCGCATCTTCGTCGAGGGCGGCGACGCCTACCTGGCGGACCTGGGCAGCAAGAACGGCACCACCGTCAACGGCGTACCGGTGCGGCACACGATCGTGCGGCTGCATGACGGCGACGAGATCGGCCTGGCGCGCGTGCTGACCTATCGCGTGCGGCTGCAGGCGGCGGCGCAGCCATCCACGCCCGCCGCGCGGCTCGCCAGCCTCACGCTCGAACCGGAGCGGCCGGAGCTCGGGCTGGAACCCATCGTCATCACCCGCTTCCCCTTCCTGATCAGCAAGGTCGACGACGCGTTCGCCCGCTACAAGGACAAGGAACCGCACCAGGTCGGCTACCTGTCGCGCCGCCACGCCCATTTGTTCCTCAAGGGCGGCGTGCCGTACGTGGAAGACCTGGGCAGCACGAACGGCACGTTCATCGGCGCGGTCCGGCTCGACGAGCATGCGCACGCGCTCGAGGATGGCGACGTGCTCGCGTTCGGCGGCCACCACTTCGTCTATCGCGTGCACCTGCAATGGGAGCAGATCGGCCCCGAACCGACCGTCACCCGGGTGTCCGTCCCGCCCGCGGCCCCCGCCGCGGCCATGGACGCGGACCATACGACCTTCGTCGCCTCCGCCGGTTCCTTCCTCGACATCTTTTGCGCCGACGACCCTGCCCCCGCGCAGGAGGATGAAGTCAATCCCGCCGGGATGGCGCCCGCCGCCGAACCTTTCACGGGCGCGCGCGGCAAGGCGGCATTGATGGCGGCCGGCCTGCTGGACGCGATGGGGGCCGCCGGCGACGCCGGCCAGGCGCGCCTGCGCCGCTGGCTGGCCGTGCTGGGCGCGCTGGCCGTGGCGGCCGTGCTGCTGTTTCATTTCGCCGGTGCGCCGGAGCGTGCGTTGCAGGGCCTGGTCGACGGCGGCGATTTCGCGACCGCGGCCCGGCTCGCCGACGATCGCCTCGCGCGCGATCCGGACAATGCCGACGTCAAGTCGCTGGGCACGGAAGCGTTATTAAAAGCCGAACTGCCGCAGTGGATGGCGGACGTCAAGGCGCAGCGTTTCGACCGCGCCGCGCAAGCCGTGGCACGCATGCGGCATCTGAGCCGCAACAATGCGGACGCCAAGCCGCTCGTGGCGGAAATCGCCTGGATCGGCGACGTGGAGCAATTCGCCCACGCGCGCGGCGGCGCGGATGCGCCGGTCCACGATCCGGCCGACGGGGCGCGCCTGCGCCGGATACTGCGGCAATGGCAGGACGACCAGCAGACGCACCAGCGCGTGTTCGCGACCATCTCCGCGTATGTGCCGGCGTTTCGCGACACGTATGCGCAGGCGGCCAGCGACCTGCGCAAGCTGGCGCTGGCGGGAGGCGGCGATGGCAACGACCAATCCACCGAATAAAAGCGCGCCGCGGCCATTGATCGGCGCGCTGGAAGACCACAGCGACGAGGGCATCGGCATCCTGACGGCCACGCCCGCACGGTTGGCGCACCTGGCCATCTACGTGATGGTGGCGCTGGTGCTGGCCGGGCTGGCGTGGTCGTTCTTCGGCCGCGCCGACGTGCTCGTCATGGCGCCGGGCACGCTGGTGCCGGCGTCCGAAGTGCGGCGCCTGTACGCGCCGATCGACGGCGAACTGGCGAACATTTATATCGCCGAGGGCCAGCCCGTGCTCAAGGGCGACGTGGTGGCGCGCCTGTATGCGCGCGGCGCCATCGAGGCGGCGCGCAATGCGCTCGAGGCGCGCCTCAAGCTCGAAGACGCCGAACGCGAATGGAAGGAATTCCCGCAAAAGAAAGCGTTGCTGGACCAGCGCGTGGCCGCGCTCAAGGAAGCGATGGATACTGAAGAACGCCAGCACGAGCGCCGCCTGGCCGAAGGCACGAGCCGTCTCGCCGCCGGGCAGCGCGCGCAGTCGCAGGAGGCGCAGACGAACCTGCAAGATGCGCGCCGCGCCCGCGATGCGGCGCGCGACGAGGCGGCCAAGTACGAGCGGCTGTTCGCGCTGCCCGGCGGCGGCGGGGTCTCGCAGCTGCAGGTCGAGAGCAAGAAGAATGCGCTGCAGGCGGCCGAGAACGCGGTGCGCGTGGCGGAATCGCGCGTGAGCGAACTCGCGGCGCGCCAAGGCCTGGAAACCACCGAGGCCCGCTCGCAGCTGGAGACGAGCGGCCAGCAGCTGGCCAGCCTGCGCCTGCAATACGAAGCGGCGACGCGCGAGGCGACCAACGTCGAGGAAAAACTCAGGTTGCAGGTGCAGACGGCGCGGCTCGTGGCGGACGCGGCGTCGCGCATCCAGTTCGAGAACATCGACAAGGACAATTTCCTGCGCATCCTCGCGCCCGTGGATGGCGTGATCACGGACGTGACGTCGACCCAGCCTGGCGACAAGATCCAGGCCAACACGCCGCTGGGCGGCATCGTGCCGAAGAACACGCGGCCTATCCTTAAAATCGAGATCGCCGAGCAGGACCGCGCCTTCCTGCGCGAGGGCCTGCCGGTGCAACTCAAGTTCAACGCCTTCCCCTATCAGCGCTACGGCATCATCAAGGGCACGCTGCAGACCATCGCGCCGGCCACGCGGGCGTCGCCGCAGACGCGATTACCCGTGTACGAAGGTCGTGTCGCCCTCGACCGCGACCACTACACGGTGGGCGACACGTCGTACCCGCTGCGCTACGGCATGACGGCGAGCGCGGAAATCGTCGTGCGCAAGCGCCGCCTGATCGACCTGGCCTTCGACCCGTTCCGCCAGCTCGGCGGCTAACGGTTACTGCGGCAAGCCGTTGTAGCCTTCGGACGCTGCCTTGAGCTGGAGGAAGACGACGTCCGCCGGCAGCGTTTCGCCTGCCCGCAGCTTGGTGCGCGGATCGTCCATGACGGGCGTCAAGAGAAGTTTGCCTTCGACCCGGTTCGCGACGAAATACGCCTTCATGGCGGGCACGTGCACGACGAAATCGCCGGCGCCGTGACGATATCGGCTGACGAGCCGCGCCACGGCCGCATTGCCCAGTTCGGACGCGCGCCAGCCCTCGCGCGATCCCATGACGAAGATCGACGTGGCCACGCGGTCGCCGACCTTGACGGGGTACAGGTCGCGCCGGATATCGACGAGCAGCGTTTCGGGATTGGTCTGCTCGTTGAAAGCGCGCAGGGCGTCGAGCCGGACCTGGAAGACCTGCAGCGGTTCGCCGAGCGTTGCCTGGCGCGCCTCGTCGACCGAATCGAAACCCAGCGCCGCGTAGTTGCCGGCATTGACGACTTGCCGGAGCGTGGCCAGCCCGTGCTGGGCGGCGGTCGCCTGGCTGTTGCTGGGACGGGGTTGGCTCGTCTGGCATCCGCCCAGGACGCAAGCCATCGCAACGATCAACGCGAAAGGAAGTTTGCGCATGTCAGTCACCTTTGTACGTGATGTTGTAATAGTCGTTCCAGTGGGTGTGGTAGCCGGGGCTGCTGACGTAATCGGCATAGGTGATGATGCTTTCGGTGCCGCCGGTCAGCGTATTCAGATCCGTATAAGGCTCGGGATCGTTGATATCCACATATTGCACGCCATTGACGGTGAAATAGCCTTTTACGACCATCATATGGCCGCCGCCGCCCGGCCAATGCCAGCTGAATGCGATCGGTTTCTTTTTGCAATAAATCTGCGATTTGATTTGGCTGAAAGTGAGGGCGGTATCGGACGTTTGATCGGCCGAAAAACCGTATTTCTCGTATTCCGGCCAACCGCCGTTATTGCAGCTTCCGGAATTATTCACGCAACACGTCGTGAGCCCGAAACGGTTATTCGCCTCCACGCATTGGGCAACGTCATGGCCCAGGAAACGCATGGTCATCTGGCCACTTGCTGCCCAGCACCAGTTCGACGCCTGCTGCGGTAACTTCGGGACGTCGATCGTCGCCACCAGCGGTGGATTACAACAAGCGGATAAAGTTCCCAATATAAAAAGTCCGCAAAACATATGTGCGCTTTTCATTACAGCGACCCTCCAGCAAATCAATTATTAATGTCGGGAATGATTCAGCCCAGACGCGGCATAAAATAATCCCTCCTGCTAAAGGTATATGCAGATCGATGGCGGACCCAACCATATTCCCGTGATCTGTTGAGGCTGCTCATTTGGCCGATTTCATTTTCTTCCCGGCCATGGATGCAATATCATCTTGCTGATGGTCTATCCATTCCAGGTCGCCCAGGCGCTCCCATTGCTGATCCCGCCTGCCCTGTACACGTTGGGCGCACGGAAGTTCCCGCGATCGGCGCCATCGTTGACCGGCCTGGTGCGCGCGCCGCTGTGTCATCCGCAACGGCCGCGCATGTGTCAGACTTCGTCATCGCCTATCGACACGGACACCGCCATGGACATCGGACGGATCGAAGCTCTGGCCCTGCGCGCCAGCCTGGCCGCGCCTCCCGCGCGCGTGGAGCGCGTGCACGCCATCGCCGGCATGGGGCTGGACGGCGACGTGCATGCCGACCCGCTGTCGCCGCGCCAGCTGCTGCTGGCCGGCACGGATGCGTACGACGCGTTCGCGCTGCCGCCGCATACGTTGCGCGAAAACCTGCTGGTGGATCTCGACACGTCCAGGCTCGCGTCCGGCACCGTGCTGCAGGTCGGTGAGAACGTGCTGCTGCGCCTGATGTTCCAGTGCGAAGCGTGCGGGCATCTGGACGCCCGCCGGGCTGGTTTGTCCGCGCGCATCGGCACGCGGCGCGGCATGCTGGCGCGCGTGCTGCGCGGCGGAGATATCCGTCCGGGCGACCGCATCCGCAGCGCGGGTCCGCCGCTGCCGGCGTGGTCCGACGACTGGCGCGAACGCCTCGTGCACGTGCTCGACACGTTGCCGCCCAGGAGTGTGATCACCTATAAACGGCTAGCCCAGCTGGCGGGCGTCGCGTCGAGTTATTGCCGCGCCTTCCCGGGCATCATCGCCCGGCTCGGGCCGTTCTATGCGGGCAGGGCGGTGCCGACGCAATCGGATATCGCCTTGCCGCGCTGGGATGGGCGTGAGTTGTTCGAACAGGCGCCGTGTGATGCGTTCAGTGTGACGAGACAAACTCGGCGCCTGGAAACGCTGGGGGAATGGCAAAGTGTGCCCGCATCCGACTCGCCTCCGCTGCCGGGGGCAAGCCGAACAGCCGCCCGAATCCCCGACTGAACTGCGACAGACTCATATAGCCCACGGCATGGCACGCCGCTTCCGCAGTCAGATCCTGGCGCACCATCAGCAGACGGGCCTGATGCAGCCGCGTCGACTTCAGGTATTGCATCGGCGACGTTTGCATGGGCCGGCAGCACGCCGGTGCCGCTCAGCAGGCCCAACGCTTGACCGGACATTGTTCACGCCCACGCAGCCGCAGGGGATGATGCCGGGCGAGGGCGCCGCCGGCCTGCTGCTGGCCGGGGCCTGCGACGGCGGGGCCGTCGCGCTGTTGACGCCACCCGAGCAGGTACAGGACGATGCAACGGCCGACGTGCGCAGGCGCGACGGTGCGCGCGTGCTCGAGGCGCTCGTCGAGCGCGTGCTCGCGCGTGCGGACGTCGCGTCTAGCGACGTGGCGATGATCGTCGCCGACACCGGGCACCGGTCGCGCTATGTGCTCGAACTGATGGAATATGCGTCCGCCGCGATGCGACAGCGGGGCGGCAGCGCGGACGTCGTGCGCGTGGACGCGACGGGCGGCTACAGCGGCATCGTCTCGTTCGTGACGGCGCTCGCGCTGGCGTCCCATTACGCGGTCGGGCGCCAGGCGCCTGTCCTGTGCATCGCCAACGAGGTACCCGGCCGCCGTCTCGCCGCGCTCGTGGGGCCGACGGTGTGATGCCTCAGCGCCCCGTCCGCGCCGCTGCGCGCCAAGTCTGCGTGCGGCCCAGAACGTGGCTGTCCAAGGTTCCCTTCCCGGCCAGCTGGCCGCCGATGCCCAAGCTCAGCAGGCAGACATCCTGGTCTTCCGCCTCGCGTCCTTGAAAGCGCCGTGCCCACGGATCGCGTGTCACCGCGTCCTGCGCGGGCCGGAGCGGTACGGCGGATGGGCGCGCCGGAGCGGGGTCCGCGAAGACGGCGGCGCGCTGGCCGCTGGCGCTGCACGAGACGAGCGCGCAGACGTCGACCCGTTGCGCCCATGCCGGCAGCGGCGCGAGGATCGCGGCGACGGCGAGCGGGAAAAACGTGCGGAGAAAAGTCATGGCGCACATCCGGTCGATGACGATGCGGCCACAGTAGCGGCTTGCGCGCACCGGATCATGTCCGATCGTGTCCGATGCGCGCCTCGACACACGCGCTTGCAAAAATCCCGCGCGGGCCGCGGCTAGTTCAGGCGCGGCGCGATCACGAGTTCCGGCTGCGGCCGCGGCGCGTGGGCCGACAGTTCCGCCGGCGCCACCTGCTGCGGCAACGTCACGATTCGCTCCCACAACGCGAAGCCGGCCGTGCGGTTCGTCTTGCTGAGCTGGTAGGCCGGCAGGGCGTCCATGCCGTGCGCCATCCACAGCGCTTCGTACGATGGCGTCAGGTGCGCGTCGTGCCACGCTTCGGACAGGGGCGCGAACGTCTCCTGCAGGACGGCGGCCGTGCTGCGCATGCGCACCCAGCGGTGATTCAGCCAGCCATTCTCCCTCTCGACGGGATTCAAGAACCGGTCGATGACCTGGCGCGCCGCTTCGTCGCCGCTGCGGCTCATCACGTCGATGGCGGCGCGCGTCATGTTCAGGTTCAGGCCCCCTTCCCGCTTCGTGTGGCGGATCTGCACCACACGGTCGCGGTAGCCCGGCGTGCGTTTCAAGGCTTCGTCGCGCCACGTGCGGATGGTGCGCAGGATCGCGCCCGTAAAACGCGGCAGCGAGGGCCGGCCGTCGGTCTCGTCGACCGGCACATAGGCCGCCGTCACGCCGCTGTTGTTGTTCGACGGGAGAGAAACGCGCGCGGCGAACGGGTCGCCGTCTTCCAGGTCGCCCTGCAGGGTCACGCCGAAGGTCGGGCGGGTCGGCAGGATGTTGTCGAAGAAGTGGATCGGGAAATTACTGGTCAGGCCGCCGTCCGAGAACCACACGCGCAGCAGGCCGACGCCGTCCGCATGCACGGGCAGCGCGCGCAGGCGGTACAAGGGCACGGCCTGCAGCAGCACGGGAAAGCTGAGGCTCATGCGCGCGGCCACGACGAGCGGCAGGTCGTCCGGATCGGGCATGAAGTAATAATCTTCGCCGCCGGCGTTCATGCGGGCCAGGAGCGCGACCGTGCGCGCGCCGTGGCGCGTGTGACGGGAGCGCGCCTTCATCCAGTCGACGACGGCGGACGGGAACAGCGCGGACAGTTCGGATGCGCGGAACACGAGGTCGGCGCTCGAATGCGGCAGGCGGTGCGCGCGCAGTTCGGACAGGCCCGTCGTCATCAGCGCCAGCTCGATCGGCGGCTCGGACGTGCGCAGCTGGCCGAACGTCAGCGGGGCCTCCTCCGGCAGGCCGGCGATGTCCTGCACGAGCGCGTGCAGCCATTCCGTCAGCGCGGGCGGGTTATGTGCATCCGTGCGCAGGCCGGAGCAGATGCCGCAGCGGTTATCCCGCAGGCCGCGCCAGGCCGACAGCGTGGCCTGCAGCAGCGCCCCGCCCAGCGCGCCCACGAACGTGCACAGGCCGAACCACAGGGCGCTGGCGATGCCGGCCAGGGGCACGCGCGGCCAGTGTCCGCCCAGCAGGCTGCTGCTGATCAAGAAGCCCAACAGCCACAAGCCGGCGCCCGCCAAGGCGCCCAGCGGGAAATGGCGCAGCATGGCCAACGACAGATATCCCGCGGCCTTCGCCTTGTTCGTCTCGTTGAGGGCCGCCGCGATCGCGCGGAAATGCGGCCGCAGCGCGGCGCAGGGTTGAAAGAGCGAGAACAGCCGGGTGTGGCCGTCGACGCTTTCCTGCAGCTGCCCCGGCAGCCGGGCGAGGAGGTGGAAGCCGTCATCGACGCCCTGCCCGTCCTTGCGCACGCGGTTGCGCTTGAATTGGGCGGCCGCCGCGGCGACGGCCGCCACCGCACCGACGCTGGTGCCGCCGATCGACCGCAGTGTAAACCGCTCGGCCAGCCGCGCCACGAACGCGGGGTAGACCACGCCGGAGGTCACCCCGCCTTCCATCACGATATCGCATTCCTTGGGCAAAAAATCGCTCATCACCGTCCGTCAGTCGTCGCTACAGCCGGGATTATGCGGGTCTTTTGTCCGGAAATGTTCTCGATGTATTGGAAGAATTGAAAGACCGTGCCGCAATCAGCTACTGCGGCTCTGGCGTATCGTCGTGCTCGTCGCCCGGCGCCACGTCGATGCGGCCATACAGCCCATGGTTTTCGTCGTCCGGGCCGGCGGCGAAGAACAGCGTGTCGATCGGTTGATCGTTGAGGCCGTTGCCGAAGGCGATGCCCCACAAGCCGTCGATGCGGATCGCCTTGCCGTGCGGCGCCTTCAGGCGGCCCAGCCATTTGCCGGTCGCGGGGTCGTAGGCGTTGATCAGCCCGTCGCCGAAGTTCCCGACCAGCAGGCGGTTGGCGAAGCGGCCGAAGCTGGCGGGGGCCAGCGCGATGCCCCAGGGCGCATTGAGTGCGCCGCCGGTGATGAGGCGGCGCAGCAGATGCCCGTCCGGATCGAACACGTCGACGACACCCAGGCCCCGGCCCGGCACGTCGTCCATGCGCTGTGCGTCCTGCTTGGCAAACGTGACGTAGAGATCGCCGCCGACGGACTGGATGCCGAACGGCGCAAAGCCTGCCGGCAATTGCGGGTCCTGGAATTTGCCGGCCAAATAGACCGGTTTGAAGTTGCTGTCGTACACATCGACCTTACCGTTGTGGAAGTCGGTGGCGTACAGCAGCGTGTCGCGTCCGTTGCCGCTGAGGGCGAGGCCCTTGTAGACGGCCTTGCGGGCACTGTTGTCGATCACGCGGATGGCGTGCGTCCTGTCGACGTTGGGTGCCCAGCCGGCGATGCCGCCGTCTTCGCTGGCGAACAGGAAGCGGCTGGGGCCGGATGCGGTGCCCTTGCTCACGACGAAGCCGGGGCCGCCGTAGAACACGGTGCCCGTCGGGCTGCCCGCGGCGCCGCCCGCGCCGGGCACGGTGACCACGAGGCTCTGCGGATTGCCATTGCCGTTGTACAGGGTCGCGACGCCCGTGTGGTTATCGGCGACCCAGGCCACGCCGTATGGATTGAAGGCCAGGCCCCAGGCATTCACGAGGTTGGGATCGCGTTGCTCCGCCGGCACGGCGGCGCTGTCCGATACCAGGTTGCGCTGGCGATAAAAGTCGCTCGCCGATGCGTGGGATACCGCCGTCAAGGCGAGAAAACCCGCGACACAGGCCAGGAATTTCCATAACTTTTCCATTTTCCATTCTCCGGTAAACGTTCGAAGGGAGCGCGCTGACTGGCGATCTTGCGCGGGGGAGAATGGAGCGTATTTGACCTATCCTAAATTTACCCGATATGCATGGCCGATGAGCCTGCGCTTGTAATCTTGCGTATCCTTAAGCCGGGACGCCGACGATCACGCTCGATGCCTTGAACATCGCCGTGGCCGTCCTGCCCTCGGCCAGTTCGAGCGACCGTGCGCTCTCGTTGGTGATGATGGCGGCAATGGTGCCGCCGCCCGCCAGCTCGAGGACGACTTCGGTGTTGACCGCGCCCGGTACCAGACGGGACACCGTACCCTCGAGGCGGTTGCGGGCCGAGAAGCGGGCGCCCTCGGCTTCCGTGAGGAGGATGATCGACGATGCCTTGATCAGGGCGAATGCCTGGGCGTCCGGTTCGAGGCCAAGGTTTTCGGTGCTCTCATGGGTGACGATGGCGACGATCTTGTGCCCGCCGGCGATGTCGATCTCGATTTCGTCATTGACGGCGCCGGGCTGGACCCGGGATACCGTGCCGAAGAATTGGTTGCGCGCGCTGGTTTTCATGTTCAGTCTGCTGATCAGGGTGATATCGGCGGAAAGATTGCCGGCCTGCTCGTTGAGTTGCTCCACGAATTGCTGGTGGAGTTGCTCGATCGTGCGGAAGTTCCTCACCAGTTGCTCGCCGCGCGCCGTCAGCCGCGTGCCGCCCCCGCCCTTGCCCCCGGCGACGCGTTCCACCAGCGCTTCGCCGGCCAGGTTGTTCATCGCGTCGATCGCGTCCCAGGCGCCTTTGTAGCTGACGCCGAGCGCTTTCGCGGCCTGGCTGATCGATCCCGTCCGGGCGATCGCGGCCAGCAGCTCGACCCGTCCCGGGCCGCCGAATTTCTCGCCGCCGACCGTCATCCAGACGGACCCCTGCAGCGCGAAGCCTGTGCTGTCACTTCCCACGATGTCTCCTGTTTGGCTTGAGAAGTATATGCGATGCCTTACAGACGTTATCGCCCACAACGTATTTTGTTTCATTATATACTTTACTATATAACGCGAACGACAGGAGTCGAACATGAAGCATCTTGCCGGCTTGCTGGCCCTGATGGCATGGGGTACCGCCCAGGCCGATGATGTGCAGGTGGCCGTGGCCGCCAACTTCACCGCGCCGATGCATAGAATCGCGGCGGAATTCGAAAAGGACACGGGCCACAAGGCCGTGCTGGCCTTCGGCGCCACGGGCAAGTTCTACGCCCAGATCGTCAACGGCGCGCCGTTCGAGGTGCTGCTGGCGGCCGACGACGACACCCCGACGAAACTGGAAGCGGAGCACCACGCCATCCCCGGCACGCGCTTTACCTATGCGACCGGCAAGCTGGTGCTGTGGTCCGCGAAAGACGGTTATGTCGACGCCCGGGGCCAGGTCCTGAAAAACGGCGACTATGCCCACCTCGCGATCGCCAACCCCAAGACGGCCCCGTACGGCGCGGCGGCCGTCGAAACGCTGACCAAGTTGAACCTGTACGACCGCGTGCAGGGCAAGCTCGTGCAGGGCGAGAACATCGCCCAGGCCTACCAGTTCGTCAGCACGGGCAATGCGCCGCTGGGCTTCGTCGCGCTGTCGCAGGTTTATCGCGACGGCAAATTCACGTCGGGCTCGGGCTGGATCGTGCCCGCGAACCTGCACAGTCCCATCCGCCAGGACGCCGTCATCCTCGCCAAGGGCAGCGCCAATCCGGCCGCCAAGGCGCTGGCAGACTATCTGAAATCGAACAAGGCCAGGGACATCATCCGTTCATACGGCTACGAATTGTGACGCTCGACGACGCCGACCTCGCGGCCGTCCGGTTGACGCTGGAACTGGCGGCCGTCGTGACCCTGCTGCTGCTGGTGGTCGGCACGCCGATCGCCTGGTGGCTCGCGCGCACGCGCTCGCGCCTGCGTCACGCGGTGGGGGCCGTCGTCGCCCTGCCCCTCGTGCTGCCGCCCACCGTGATCGGCTTTTATCTGCTGCTGGTGCTGGGACCGAACGGCCCCGTCGGCAAGCTCACGGAGGCGCTCGGCATCGGCCTGCTGCCCTTTTCGTTCGGCGGCCTCGTGCTGGCGTCCGTGTGCTATTCGCTGCCCTTCGTCGTGCAGCCGCTGCAGAACGCGTTCGAGGCGATCGGCACGCGGCCGCTGGAAGTGGCGGCGACATTGCGCGCGAGTCCGTGGGACGCGTTCTGGTCGGTCGCGGTGCCGCTGGCCCGGCCCGGCTTCCTGTCCGGCGCCGTGCTCGGTTTCGCGCACACGGTGGGCGAATTCGGCGTCGTGCTCATGATCGGCGGGAATATCCCGGATAAGACGCGGGTCGTGTCCGTGCAGATCTACGACCACGTGGAAGCGCTCGAATACGCGCAGGCGCACTGGCTCGCGGGCGGCATGCTGGCCTTCAGCTTCATCGTGCTGCTGGCGCTGTACACGTCGTATCCGCAGGCGATGAAAGGACGGCGCTGATGGCGGGCGGATTGCATGTGCGCCTGCGCATCGACCGCGGCGCGTTTCAACTGGACGTCGACCTGGCCCTGCCCCAGTGCGGCATCAGCGCCCTGTTCGGCCCTTCCGGTTCGGGCAAGACGACGATCCTGCGCGCGATCGCCGGCCTGGAGCACGCGCTAGGCGGCTACGTCGCGCTCGGCGACAACGTTTGGCAGGACGATGCGCGCGGCGTTTTCCTCCCCGTGCACAGGCGTGCCCTCGGCTATGTATTCCAGGAAGCGAGCCTGTTCCCGCACCTGTCCGTGTGCGCCAACCTGGAGTTCGGCCGCAAGCGCGTGCCGGTGCAGGATCGCCGCTTCGCGCTGGAGCCGGTGACCGAACTGCTGGGTATCAAAGGCCTGCTCGACCGGCGGCCCGACGGCCTGTCGGGCGGAGAACGCCAGCGCGTGGCGATCGCGCGCGCCCTGCTCGCGTCGCCGCGGCTGCTGCTGATGGACGAACCGCTGGCCGCGCTCGACCTGCGCCGCAAGCTGGAAATTCTGCCCTATCTGGAACGGATGCACGAGGAACTGGCGATCCCGATCGTCTACGTGAGCCACGCGCCGGACGAAGTCGCGCGGCTGGCCGATCATCTGGTGCTGCTGGACGAGGGACACGCCGTGGCCAGCGGACCGCTGACGGAGACCCTGGCGCGCGTGGACCTGCCGCCCAGCTTCGCCGACGAGGCCGGCGTCGTGCTGGACACGATGCTGGCCGGCCACGAGCAAGATGCGCTGTCGCGCCTGGAATTCGCGGGCGGCGTGCTGTTGGTGGGACGGCGCCGGGAAACCATCGGCACGCATTTGCGCTGCCGCATCCACGCGCGCGACGTCAGCCTGGTGCTGGAGCATCCGCAAGGCTCCAGCATCGTCAACCGTCTGCCGGCCGTGGTGACGGCGGTCGCCGCGACCGACACGCCGGGCCACGTGCTGGTGCAGCTGCGGATCGGCGATTCCCCGCTGCTGGCCCGCATCACCGAACGCTCACGCCGCGAACTGGGCATCGCACCGGGCCTGCAGCTGTGGGCCCAGATCAAGGGCGTGGCGCTGCTTAACTAGCACCGGGGTCAGAGCCCGGTTTTGGGCAATTTCCTAAATTCGGGCTCTGACCCCGGTTTCAGCGGATGCGGCGCATCGACGAGATGCGGTTGTTCATCCGCTCGAGGAATTCGTAGCGGCCCGGGCCCAGGACGATGCACTCGCCGCGGAAGTCGGCGTGTTCGCAGAATTCCCAGCGGCCTTCGCGGATGATCATCGAGGTGGCGCGGTCGTTGAAGCCGACGTCGTTCAGCGAGCGCACATCCTGCGACAGTTCCACTTGCGCACCTTCGAAGCCCGGACCGGCGAACATCAGGACGTCGGGACCGCCGCGGTCGCCGCCACGCCAGCCGTCGCCACGCCAACCGTCGCCGCGCCAGCCGTCGCGGTCGTTGTCGCGCCAGCCTTCGCGGTCACGCCAACGGCCCCGGCCGCGGTCGATCTGGCGGGCCGACGAGATGATGTCATTAAAACCCGGCAGTTCGCGATATTCACCCGGGCCGAACTCGGCGCAGCGGCCGCCGAAGTTCGCGTGTTCGCACAGCAGCCACGTGCCGGCGCTGACGACGACACTCGACGCACGGTCGTTGAAGTCGAAGTCGCGCAGGTTCGGTACGTCGCGATCGATGGTGATGCGCTGGCCCTGGAAATTACTGTCCGAGAACAGGGTCAGTTCGCCGGCAAAGGCGGCATGGGTCAAGGTGGCCAGCACGGCGGCGGCGACAAGCAGGCGTTTCATGAGATCTCCATCGATGGTCGTGCGCCTTCGTCGGCGCCTGTGCTGTTAACGCGGGCCCATCGCGGGTGGCTGACAGTTTCCTGTAACAAAATCTTACGCGGCAGGCTGCACGCGCACGGCGATCCGTTCGGCCCGCAGCAGGTCGACGATCTGCCGGCCCAGGTCTTCCAGCGCCGCGTGGTTCGACACGTTGCGGAGACGCTGCTCCAGGCTGCGCCGTTCGCGGATCGATACGGCCCAGCCGATCGGCTGGCGCAATAGCCCTCCTCGGCCGCGCATGTGCTGGCGCAGGCGATCGTCAGCCACATCGCATCGGTCGGCGCATAGTCGAGGCACCAGCCCCAGTCGTCCGCGCTCGGATAGCCGGTGACGATGCCCTGCCGGCACAGCGCCTGCGCCAGCCACAAGGCCAGCTCGAAACCGTAGACGCCGGGATGGGCCTGGCAATCTTCCGGCAACGTCGGCAGGAATTTGTCGGATGAGAATTCGATATCCCAGGTCATCGCGGCCTCCTCATGCGACGGCTTGTTCCTCCAGAACGGGGCAGCCGAAGCCGGGTCGCGCCAGTTCACGCGTCAGGTCGGCGCGCAAGGCGGACAAGCCCGCGATGCGCGCGTCGATGTCGTCCAATTTGCGCAGCAACGCTTCACGCAACTGAGCGCGCAGTTGCGGCGCGGCGGCGGCCGGATCGTCCAGCAGCGGCAGGCCGGTCTCGATCTCGGCCAGGGTAAAACCGAGTGCCTGGGCGGCGCGCAGGTAGCACAGCCATTGCACTGCCTCCGGTGGGTAGTCGCGGTAGCCATTGGCGAGGCGGCGCGACCGCAGCAGCCCCCGTTTCTCGTAGAAGCGCAGGGTGTCCCGGCTGAGGCTTGTTGCGGCGGCGAGTTCTCCGATCTGCATGGCGGTCGTTCGATGAAGGGCTTGACCTTGGAGTTTACTCCAGGGGTGATGATGCCGACACCTTCATTCCAGGAGTTTTATCATGCCCATCAGCCGATCCGCTTTTCTGACCATCGTGCGCGCCAGCGCCGTCTACGACCTGGCCCTCACGGCGCCGTTCGCCACGCCGTGGACCTTCGCCCTCGCGCACGCCCGGCTGTCCGCCTTGAACCAACGCCTCGGCGGCGGCGCATTGCCCGACTTCGGCCCAGTCCATGTGCTGTTCGCCTGCCTGATGGGCAGCATCGTGCTCGTCTGGTCCGTGCTGCGCCTGCGCGCCGCGAGCGTGATGCTGGGGCGCTACGACGGCGTCGGAAGAGGCCTGTTCTCGGCCTGGATGGCGTGGGCGCTGGCCGCCAGCGGCGCGCCCTTGTTATGGCTGTTCCTCGTGCCGGAGTTCTGCTGGGGCGTGGCGCAGTGGCTGCCCGTCGCTCAGGGCGAGGGCAGCAGCACCGAGCGCGCACCCTTCACCAGCGCCGCGCCCATGCGCTCCAGCCGCGGCGGCTGAATGCGCCAGGCGTGCCAGTACAGCGCCACGTCGACGAACAGATCGGGCGTCAGGTCGACGAGGGCGCCGCTGGCCAGCATGTCCGCGCACTGCTCCAGCGGCAGCAGGCCGTAGCCGAGGCCCAGGCGGATCGCCTGCACGTACGGATCGCTGGACGGCACGTAGTGAAACGGATACGCGCCTTCCGGCAGGCCGAAGTGCTGCAGCAGGAACGCCGTCTGCAGCCGGTCGTTGCGGTCGAAGACCATCACCGGTGTGCGCCGCGCGGCCTCTCTGGTGATCCCGCCGGGGAACCAGCGCGCGGCGAAGGATGGCGCCGCCACCATCCGGTAGCGCATCACGCCGAGCGGACTGACGGTGCAGCCGCGCATCGGTTCCGCTTCGCCCGACACGCAGGCGAGGGCGAGACCCTGTTCCAGCAGCGCGAACGTATGCCGCTGGTCGCCCGTGACGAATTCGACGAGCAGCCCTTCCTCGATCAGCACGGGCGCCAGCACGGGCAGCAGCCACGTCGCCAGGGTGTCGTTGTTGACGGCCAGCGCCACGCGCACGGGGCCCGGATCGTTCTGCTGGCCGGCGAAGAACTCGTCTTCCAGCAGTGCGCGGCGGCGCAGGAATTGCAGCAGGCGCATGCCGGGCGCCGTCGGCCGGCAGGGGCGCGCGCGCACCAGCAGCGGCGTGCCCAGGTCGTGTTCCAGCGCCGCGATGCGCTGGGAAATCGCGGACGGCGTCACGTTCAGGAGTTGCGCCGCCTGTTCCAGGCTGCCGCTGTCGACGGCGGCGACGAAGGCCTCGCTGCGGCGCGGATCGATTTTCATGAGATTAGCCCAGCTTAATCAACTTTAGAATTCATTAATATAATTGATGAAGAGACCGCCGGGAGGCATGCTGCTCCGCAATAACAACGGAGAGCACCATGTTTTCACAACCAATTTTCTTGCAAGGCCTGGGCATGGGCGCCAGCCTGATCATGCCGATCGGCGCCCAGAACGCGCATGTCATCCGCACGGGCGTGGCCGGCCGCCACGTCGTCCTGACGGTCGCTTGCTGCATCCTGATCGACGTCGTCCTGATCGCGCTGGGCATGTCCGGCTTCGGCGCCTTGATCGAACAGTCGCCCGCGCTGCTGCTGGCGGCGCGCTGGGGCGGTGGGGCGTTCCTGCTCTGGTACGGCGTACGTTGTCTGGCGAGTTGCTGGCGCGGCTCGGCGGCACCGGCTGCCGGCGGCGGACAGGCCGCAGCGACCGCCGCGCGCGCGCTGGGCATCGTGCTCGCGATGTCGCTGCTGAATCCGCACGTGTATCTGGATACCGTCGTGCTGCTGGGTGCCGTCGGCAGCAGTCTCGCGGCCGGTCACCGCGCGTCGTTCGCGGCGGGCGCGATGACGGCGTCGCTGCTGTGGTTTTCCGCGCTGGGACTGGGCGCGCGCCGCTGCGCGTTCGTGCTGGCGCGGCCCGTGGTCTGGCGCGCCGTCGAAGCTTTTACGGGGGCGACGATGTTCGTGCTGGCGGCCCTGCTGCTGATCGAACGCTAGGCCGCCAGCGCCTTCCCGTGTTCGACCGACATCTGCGCCGGCAGCGGTACGCCGTTTTTCACCGCCGTCAGCTCGGCGAGGATCGACACCGCGATCTCGTACGGCGTCTTGCTGCCGATGTACAGGCCGATGGGACCGTGCAGCTTCGCGATCTGGGCCTCGGTGAGGTCGAATTCGCGCAGGCGCTCGCGGCGCCGCGCATTGTTGGCGCGCGAGCCGATGGCGCCGACGTAGAACGCCTCCGTTTTCAGTGCCTCCATCAGCGCGAGATCGTCCAGCTTCGGGTCGTGGGTGAGGGCGATGACGGCGCTGCGGCTGTCCAGCTTCATGTCCAGCACGAGGTCGTCCGGCATCGCGTGCACGACGTCGACGCCCGGCAGATTCCAGCTGGCGCGGTATTCCTCTCTCGGGTCGCACACGGTCACCTGGTATTCCAGGCCGACCGCGATCTGGGCCAGGAATTGCGACAGCTGGCCGGCGCCGATGATCAGCATGCGCAGGCGCGGGCCGTGGATCGTGACGAGCGTCGCGCCGTCCATGCGCAGCTGCTGGTCCGCTTCTCCCTGCGCCAGTTCGACCGCGCCCGTCGCCAGGTCCAGCGTGCGCCGGGTCAGCACGCGGCGCTGGGCCAAGGCCAGGAGTTCGTCCATGCGGCTGTGCGGGCCGAGCGGCTCGACGACGAGCTGGATCGTGCCGCCGCAGGGCAGGCCGAAACGGTGCGCTTCGTCGGCCGAGATGCCGTAGGTGATGAGCTCCGGCGCCGTGCGCACGATGCCGTGTTCGCGCACGGCGGCGATCAGGTCGTCCTCGATGCAGCCGCCGGAGACCGAGCCGACGACGACGCCGTCGGCGCGGATCGCCATCGTGGCGCCTTCCGGCCGCGGGCTCGATCCCCACGTCCGCACGACGGTCACGTACTCGCAGCGCCAGCCGGCGCGCAGCCACTGGTCGCAGGCGTGCAGCACTTCGAGGTCGATACTGTCCATTCCCATCCTTTTAATTGCCAAACGATAATTCACAAACCCGTGCGGGGACATCGCGAATCCTAACGCAAAAATGCAGGAGAGGTCCGTCAATACGCCGGCCGGAAACGGTTTATATCGTTTGATATCCGAGGCCGCGTTATACTCATCGGACTGCGACCTGTTTGGAGACCACCATGAAACCAGACCTGCTGTCCCTGCTGCGCATCGACCTGCCCATCATCCAGGCGCCCATGGCCGGCGTCTCGACCGCGGCGCTGGCCGCGGCCGTGTCCGAGGCGGGCGCGCTCGGCTCGATCTCCGTCGGCGCCGGCAACGCCGAGCAGGGCCGCGCCGCCATCGCCGACGTGCGCCGCCTCACCGATCGGCCGTTCAACGTCAACGTGTTCTGCCACCGCCCCGCGCAGGCCGACGCCGCGCGCGAAGCCGCCTGGCTCGCCTACCTGGCGCCGCACTTCGCCGCCAACGGCGCCCAGCCGCCGGCCGGCCTGCGTGAAATCTATCGAAGTTTCGTGGACGACGATCCCATGCTCGACGTGCTGCTGGAAGCGCGCCCTGCCGTCGTCAGTTTTCACTTCGGCCTGCCGGACGCGCACCGCATCCAGGCATTGAAGGATGCCGGCATCGTGCTGCTGGGCAGCGCGACGTCCGTGGACGAGGCGCGCCAGGTGGAGGCGGCCGGCATCGACGCCGTCGTCGCGCAGGGCTACGAGGCCGGCGGCCACCGCGGGCTGTTCGACCCGGAGCGCGGCGATCCGGCCATCGGCACGTTCGCGCTGACGGCGCTGGTGGCGAATGCCGTGCGCATCCCGGTGATCGCGGCCGGCGGCGTCATGAACGGCAACGGCATCGCCGCCGCGCTGCGCCTGGGCGCCAGCGCCGTGCAAATGGGCACCGCGTTCATCCTGTGCCCGGAGTCGTCGGCCACACCGCACCACCGTGCGCTGATGCAGGCGGGCGAGGGCGTGATCACGGCCGTGACGGACGTCGTGTCCGGACGGCCGGCGCGCGGCCTCGTGAATCGTCTGTTCAGCGAGATCGGCGCGCCCGGCCATCCACCGCTGCCCGACTATCCGATCGCCTACGATGCCGTGAAGGCGCTGAACGCGGCCGCCACGAAGGCCGGCAACAATGATTTCACGGTCAACTGGGCCGGCCAGGGTTTTCCGCTGGCGCGCGCGCTGCCGGCGGCCGAACTGGTGCGCCTGCTCGGCGAGGAGCTGGCTCAGGCGTCGGCGTAGGCGGTTTCGATTTCTTCCTTGCGCGGCGCCGGCGCGATATGCACGACGAGCGCCGCGTCGAGGGGGAGAAAAGGGTGGGCGGCGCGGTGTTTGGTGAACCACAAGACGTCTTCCACATCCTCGTCCGCGGGATCGTGCGCGGAGGTGAGCACCCGGCGGTCGTCGGGCGCGTCTTCGTAGTCGACGGCTTCCAGCGCCGCATCGTCGACGGCTTCGATCCAGGCCGCGGCATCGGTGCCCCAGGCCTGGACATAACGCGCGCCGGACGCGACGAGCCAGCGTGCCGCGTCCCACAGCCACATTTCCGCGACCTCGTCCTCGGCCAGCACGATGGCGAGGAAGGGCGGACGCGCGCCCAGGTCGGGCAGGTCGGCGTCGGGCGGCAGGTGCAGATAGGTGAGCTTTCGTTGCATGGCACTAGCTTACCATCCTGCGTTACTATCTTGCACGCGCCGGGACGGTCCGGCTCGATTCGTGGAGTCCTATGAAAATCGTCGCTTCCCTCGTGCTCGCCGCCGCATCCGTCGGCACCGCCCACGCCGCCATTCCCGTCTACGGCTTCTTCGTCAAGCACACTTATCCGCACGACCCGCAAGCCTTTACGCAGGGCCTGTTCTTCAAGGACGGCCAGCTGTACGAATCCACCGGCCGGAAGGGGCACTCGTCGCTGCGCAAGGTCGACCTCAAGACGGGCAAGGTCCTGCAAAAGAAAGACCTGGCGGACGAGTACTTCGGCGAAGGTTCGACCGCGGTGGGCGACACCATCGCCGGCCTGACGTGGCAGTCGAACGTCGGCTTCCTGTTCGACGCCAAGACGTTCGCCTTGAAGGGCCGCTTCAACTACAAGGGCGAAGGCTGGGGCCTGGCCAGCGACGCGCACCACGTCTACATGAGCGACGGCTCGAACGAGATCCGCATCCTCGATCCGAAAACGCTGGACGAGCAGCGCCGCATCAGCGTGACGGCCGAGGGCAAGCCGGTCACCCGGCTCAACGAGCTGGAGATCGTCGACGGCCAGATCTTCGCCAACGTGTGGGGCACGGACGTGATCGCGCGCATCGATCCGGAGACGGGCAACGTCGTCGGCTGGATCGACTGCACGGGCCTGCTGCCGCCGGACCAGCGCGGGACGACGGACCCGGATGCGGTCCTGAACGGCATCGCCTACGAGCCGAAGCAGCATCGCTTATTCGTCACGGGCAAGCTGTGGCCGAAGCTGTTCGAGATCGAACTGGTACCGGTCCAGCGGCGTTGACCGTCACGCCACCGCGATCACGACCTTCCCGAAATGCGATCCGGACGCCATGTACCGGTACGCCTCGCGCGCCTGATCGAACGTGAACACGCGGTCGACGACCGGCTGCAGCCCGGTCGCGTCGGCGAAGCGCACCACTTTTTCCAGCATCGCGCGGCTGCCGACGAAGATGCCCACCAGCCGCTTGGCGCCGGCCAGCAGGGTCGCCGGATTGACTTCACCACCGAAGCCGCTGACGCCGCCGATGACGGCGATGCTGCCGCCCATCGCGGCGGACGCGATCGAGCGGTTCACGGTGCCCTGGCCGCCCACTTCCAGCACCACGTGCGCGCCCGCGCCGTCCGTCGCGCGCAGCACCTCTTCCTGCCATTCCGGCGTCGTGCGGTAGTTGATCACGTGGCGCGCGCCGAGCTCCCTGGCCCGCTGCAGCTTGGTGTCGCTGGACGACGTGACGATCGTGCTCAGCCCCGCCGCGCGCGCCAGCTGCAGGCCGAGGATGCTGACGCCGCCCGTCCCGAGCAGCAGCACGGTGTCGCCGGGGCGGACGTTATTGCTCGATTCGAAGATGGCATTCCACGCCGTCACGCCGGCGCAGGGCAGCGTCGCGGCGTCGACGAAGCTCATGCCGGGCGGGATTTTCACCAGCGCGTCCTCGTCCAGCACGACTTCTTCCGCCAGCATGCCGTCGATGTCGCCGCCGAGCGCGTGGCGGATCTTGTCGGGACCGGTGGGGCCGTCGTGCCAGTACGGGAAGAACGACGCCGCGACACGGTCGCCGGGCTGCACGCGCGTCACGCCGTGACCGGTCGCGACGACTTCGCCGGCACCGTCCGAGCAGGGGATGATGGGGTCGTCGACGGTGACGAGGTAGTTGCCGCTGGCGACCATCAGGTCGCGGTAGTTCAGCGAGACGGCGTGCACGCGGATGCGCACTTCGCCATTGCCCAGTTCACGGTGAGGAAAATCCACGCACTGCAGCCCGTCGATGCCGTCGCCGGGTAAGATCTGGTATGCCCGCATCGCTGTCCTCCATCGGTTGGTCGGCCGCCCACGCGGGGCGGGACGTCATTGTCGCCGCAACGCGCAGTGATGCGGCGCACCCATGAAAAACCGCCGGGAGCACGGGTCGTACCATCACGTCGTTCGCGCGGAAGCGGGAGCAGCCACCGGGCTGTTCTCCCATACTGAAGTGCCGAAGTCGCATGCCAAGAATATTGCAGTATTTCTGACATACCGAATCCGGTTGCTCAGCATGGGTCCCGCCGTCGCGGGGTCGACGATCATGTGCCGCTTGGCTTGCCCTGCTGCGCCGGAATGAACTCCTCCAGCACCGCCTGTTTCATCAGCGCGGGCGGCAGGATGCCCTGGGCGATGATGAAGTCGTTGAAGGCCTTGAGGCTGAAGCGCTCGCCCAGCGCGATCTCGGCCTGCGTCTTCAGCGCGCGCAGTTTGACGTAGCCGTAGTAATACGCGGTCGCCTGGCCTGGCATGCGGTAGGAATAACGGTCCACTTCCGATTGCGCGAACGGTTCGGACAGCACGACTTCCCGCATCAGGAAGGTCTTCGCCTGTTCCGGCGTCATGCGGCCCAGATTGACCTGCGGGTCGAGCAGGGCGCGCGCCATGCGCAGCAGGCGCGCCTGCAGCGACACGAGCTGGCCTTCGGGCGGCATGTACGGCAGGATCATCGCTTCCGAATACAGGCCCCAGCCCTCGACGTTCGTGCTGTTGAAGGCGTAGCGGGCGCGCGCCACCGACATGCCTTGCTCCACCATCGAGGCGAACTGCAACTCGTGGCCCGGACGCGCTTCGTGCGCCGTCAGGGTCCAGGCCATGGCGGAGAAGTCGAAGTCGTTCATCTTGTCCTTCGACTTCGCGTTCGGATTCGACAGCGGGATCACGAACTCGCCGTATTCTCCCGTGTTGCCGATCATCCGCGGCGGGTTCATGAACGGCGCCGGCGAACGGGCCGCTTCGGCCGGCGTGGCCGTGCGGATGTTCGCTTCGCGCGCGGGCAGGGTGACGAGGTCGTGGGCACGCACCATGCCTTCGATGTCTTTCAGGCGCTCGCGGTAGTAGGGCAGCAGCTGGTCGGGCGCGATCGCCGATTTTTTCAGCTCGCGGATCACGTCGCGGTAGTCGGACGACGGCAGGTGGTTGCGCGCGGCGATCGTGTTCGCCACGACCTGCATCTCGTCGCGCACTTCCTGGAAGTCGAAGCCGGCGCGTTCGATCATCTGGTCGGGCGCGATGTCGACGCCCACGTTGGCGAGGCGGTTCACGTAGATCGCTTCGGGCAGGCGCACTTCCTTGCGCGTGCGCGGCACGATGCGATTGCGAACCCAGTCGTCGTAATCCTTGACCTGGGCCTTCAAGGCCGCGAAGTCCGCTTCCCAGCCGGTGATGTTCGCTTTCCTGAACAGGTCTTCGATGCCGTCCATGTAGGTGGCATTGTTGTTCAGGCCTTCCTCGACTTCGCCCAGGTACGGGCCGATCAGCGCCTTGTTGGCCAGGCGCTCCTCGCCGCGGGCGCGCGCGAGCGTCGCGATCGGCGTGTAGCCGCTTTCCTTGCCCGCATAACGCTTCAGGCGCACCAGGGCCAGCTTCCGGCGTTCGGGCTTGTTGCGCGGGTCGAGCAGGGCGCGCAGGCCGCCGTATACCAGTTCGCCGACGTTGGTGTAGTCGAGCAGGTACTGGTGCTCCAGCTTCATCGTGGCGATCTTTTTTTCGCGCGAGTCGATCAGGATGTCGAGGTCCTGGCGCACCTTCACGTCCTTCTCGTGCGCGCGTTCGCGGCGCAACTCGGCCAGGCGTTTTTCCGTGTCGGCCAGTTCGCGCTCGTAGACACGCGGCTTGAAGTCGGCGACCTGCGTGTCGAAGCTGTCGTCGCCCACTTCCGTGGATTCTTCGGGCTGGTATTTACCCGTATCTTTCAATACTGGCTGGGTGTAGGCGTCGCTGCGCGCGACCCAGGCGGGTGCGGCGCAGGCGGCGCCGGATGCGAACAGGAGAGCGAGACCGAGACGAATCATGATGCTGCCTTTACGTAGTGCCTCCGCGGCGAAGAAGGCATTCTAAATCGGCTTGGCCACCATGAACCAGAAGATGAAGACGAACGCGATGAACGCGGGCACGCCCAGTCCGACCCACGTGAAGAAGTAGCGCCAGTACAGCGGCGGCAGGTCGGTGCCGGCGCGCACGGCGTCGGCCGCCAGGTCGCGCAGGCGCATCTGCAGCCACACCACCGGCAGCCAGCAGGCGCCCGCCAGCACGTACAGCATGACGGACCACATGATCCACCGGCTGTGCAGCGGATAGCCGGCCAGGTGCGCCATATAAAACCCCGTGGCCGGCTGGACGACGGCCGTCGTGGCCGTGAACAGCCAGTCCGCGATCACGACGTAGCGGCTGACGACGGCGATCGCGCGCACGTCGCGGCTCACGTTCGCGAACAGCATGTACCAGGCCGACCCGATGCCGGTGCCGAACAAAAAGGTCGACGACAGGATGTGCAGCCATTTCACGACGACGTAGTCCATCAGGTGTCCTCTTTTTCGAGTTCGTACAGCAGCCAGATCGCGGCCAGCATCGGCAGGTTTTTGGTCAGCGGGCCGTACGGGTGGATCAGGAATTCGGGCAGCCGGAACGCGATCACGATCGTATAAAAGCCGATCAGCGCGAGTTGCGTCAGCCACAGCCAGCGGCGCCGGCGCAGGAACAGCGTGCCTGCGCCCAGCAGCAAATCGAACAGCGCCGCGCCGTACAGCATCAGTGGCCGCAGTTGCTCCGGGATGCCGGTGCGCGCCAGCAGCGCGTAGCTGTCGGCGGCCGGATAGATGAAGGCCGAGACGATGGCGGTGGCGATCCAGACGACGGCGATGGCCAGCCGCAGCACCGGCAGCAGCCAGTCCAGCTTGGCGCGCGCCCGCTCGGCGCCCGGATCGGCGACGAACGAGGCGATGGAACGCGGCGGGCGTCCCAGCAGGCGCAGCGTGGGGCCGGGATCGGCCGTGTTGCCGCGATCGAGCATGCGCAGCGCATCTTGGTCGAGCAGGGCGCCGGGCAGCCAGCCGCCCACGCGCGCGAGCAGCCGCGCGACAAATCCCGGCAGCGGCAGCACGCGCAGCCCGTTCATGCCCAGCGCGCGGCGCAAGGCGGCAAGATAGTCGATGAACGGCAGCGCCTGGGGACCGACGAGGGCGACGCGGCGCACGGTCCCGCCGTCGGCCTTGACCGCATACAGCCGCTGGCGCAGCAGGGTTGCGATGGCGGCGACGACGTCGTCGACGTGGATCGGCTGCACCAGCTGCGGAGAATTTCCCAGGCGCACTGCGAACGGCAGCGACGCCATCGCCTTGAACACGCGCGCGCTGGCGCCGTCCGGGCCGTACACGAGCGACGGCTGCACGATGACGGCGCGGATCGGCAGCGTGGCCAGATAGTCGTCGGCGGCCTTTTTCGACAGGTGGTACGCCGTGTCGGCCTGCGCGTCGGCGCCCAGCGCGGACAGTTGCACGACCATGTGCACGTCGTCCGATTCGGCGCAGGCCGCGAACAGGGCGCGCGGGGTGCGCGTGTGCAGGTTCTCGAACGTCTGGGCGCCGCGCTCGCGGAAGATGCCGACGGTGTTGACCACGGCTTCCACGCCGCTAAGGCGCGCCAGCCAGGTGGATTTGTCGGTATCGTTGGCGAAGTCGGCGTGGATGGCGGTCAGGCGCGGGTGATCCGGCAGAGCGCCGCGGCGTTCCGGATGCCGCACCGCGCACACGACGTCGTGGCCTTCCGCCAGCAGCGTATGCAGCAGGTGTTGCCCGATGAATCCGGTTGCTCCCGTGAGCAGGATCCGCATGCTTTTCCTTTCTTCGATACCGCATCGTACCCGGAGGACGTCATGGAATCATGGAACACGGCATTCAGGCGCGGCCTCGTCGGCGGCGCCACCTCCAGCCTGCTGTCGACCGCGGCGCTGGCCCTGCTTGGTAGGCGCGAGGCCGGCAGTGCCTACGCGCCCACCAACGCGGTCAGCCACTGGATTTACGGCGACGAAGCGTTGCGCGAAGACACCCCGACCCTGCGCCACACGGTGCCCGGCTATCTGATCCACCACGGCAGCGCGATGTTCTGGTCGGTGCTGTTCGAGCGCCTGTGCGGCCGCCTGCTCGACCGCAAGGAGCCCGCCGTGACGCTCGGCGTGGCCGCCGCCGCGTCGGCCGTGGCCTGCTTCGTCGATTACCAGTTGACGCCCAAACGCCTCCAGCCCGGCTACGAGACCCACTTGTCGCGGCCGTCGCTGGCCGTCGTCTATGGCAGTTTCGGGATCGGGCTGGCGCTCGGCGCCATGCTCAGCCGCCGTTCCTGATTCCCGTTCGAGTGTAAGCGAGCCGGCGAAAACGTGGCGTCAGGATGGCGCGTTGACGGCAAGCTGCGCCTGGAACGCGCGCTGGTACGCCGGCCGCGCTTCGCCGCGGGCGACATAGGCGGCCAGGACCGGGAACTCGTCGAGGATGCCGGACGGCCGCAGCCGCAGCAGCACCGACACCATCATGAGGTCGCCCGCGCTGAATTCCCCGTCGAGCCAGTCGGCATCGCCCAGGCGCGCGGATAACTGCTTCATGCGGTCGCGCACGCGCTCCTCGACGAGAGGAAGGCGTTCCTTGGTCCAGGGCTTGTCGCCTTCGAAGATGCGGGCCGTGACGAGTTCCAGGATCGGCGGCTCCACCGTGTTGACCGCGGCGAACATCCACGTGATGGCGCGTGCCCGGGCGTGGTCGCCGGCAGGCAGCAGGTTGCCGTGGTGCTGGGCGATATACAACACGATCGCACCGGTCTCGAACAGCACGAGACCATCTTCTTCATACGTCGGAATCTGGCCGAACGGGTGCAGCGCCAGGTGCGCCGGCTCCTTCATCGCGCGGAACGACACGAGGCGGACGTCGTACGGCAGGCCCGCTTCTTCCAGGGCCCAGCGCACGCGCGTGTCGCGCGCGAGGCCTTTGCCGCCGTCGGGCGAGCGTTCGAATGCGGTGATCGTGATGGTCATGGCGCGGCTCCCAAAAGAAAAACGGCGTATCGCGAAGTGTCGCGATACGCCGTCGTTCAGTCAAGCCCGATCAGAAGCTGTACGTCGCACGCGCATACACGTAGCGGCCGTTGTTGCCGAACGGGGTGTAGTTCGAGAACGGCGTGTTGCTGGTCGTGTTCAGCGCCGGCGGCAGCGTTTCCGAGTACTGGTCGAACAGGTTGTCCGCACCGATCGCCAGGCTCATCTGGCGGGTCAGGGCGTAGCGGGCTTCCAGGTCGACGATCGTCTTGGACTTCAGCGTCATGTCGAAGGCGGGCGTGGTGCCCGGCGTCAGCACTTCACCGTAGCGGGTGGCGCGGGCCGTCATGCCCCACTGGTCCAGCTTCCAGTTGGCGCTGGCCGTGATCTTGTTCTTCGGCTGGCCTTTTTCCATGGTCAGCACGTTCACGCGGTCGAACAGCACGGGCGCCGGGTTCAGCGCGGCCAGCTGGGCGGTGGTCGGAACCTTGGTCACTTCGGTGCGGTTGAAGTTGCCGGCCAGGGTGAAGTCGAAGCGGCCGGCGGCGCCCGCGTTGTACGGCAGGCTGGCCACCACGTCCACGCCTTTGGTGTTCGTGTCGACGCCGTTGATGAAGAAGCGGCCGCCGCCGATGCCCGTGAAGCCTTGCGACACGATGTAGTTGCGCACCGCGGCCGACGTCAGGTTTTCCGACAGCACGATGCGGTCGCGCACGTTGATGCGGTACGCGTCCACCGTCAGGCTGACGGGCGCCAGGCGCATCACGGCACCGAACGAGTAGTTGGTCGACTTCTCGGCCTTCAGCGGCTGGGCGCCCAGCGCGACGGCGACCGGGTCGCTCGGCTTGAACGTCGTGATCTCGTACGGGATGCCGTTGATGAAGTTGGTCGACGTCGACGTGAAGTTCTGCTGCTGCAGCGACGGCGCGCGGAAGCCGTTCTGCACGGCGCCGCGCAGGGCGAAGTTCTTCGTGAAGTCGTAACGGCCGGCCAGCTTGCCCGACAGGTTGTTGCCGAAGTCGTTGTAGTGCTCTTCGCGGACGGCCGCGGACGCGAGCAGCTTGTCGGTGATGTTCGCCTCGACGTCGACGAACACGCCGATCGCGGTGCGCGACCGGTGCGATGCGTTGGCCGGACGGAAGCCCGGGAACACCTGCGCGCCCGACGCCGCCGGGACGCCGTTCGGCAGGATCACGCCGCCGTTGCGCCAGGAATCCGGCTCGCCCGCGTGCAGCTCGTAGCCTTCGCGACGCGCCTCGGTGCCGACCGCCACGTTCAGCGGCGATGCGAGACCGGCCACGTCGTACTTGCGCACACCCGTCAGGTTGTAGACGAGCTGGTTGTACGAGTAGCCGCCGGCATCGAACGTGGTCTTGCTCGTCGGGCCGATCGATGCGTTCAGCGTGTTCTTGATGTCGTAGTTCATGCCGTTCTGGCCGTATACCAGCGACGTGTCCATGTCCCAGTCACCGATGCTCCAGCTCATGCCGGCGGCCGCGCTGAAGTCTTCGACGGTCGGGGCGATGATCGGCAGGAAGCCGTTCGGGTAGATGCTCTGCACGTTGCGCGTGTCCTGCGGCGGACGGAAGTAGCCGGCCGAGCGCGCGTCGCGCAGTTGGTAGCTGCTCCAGCCATACACCTTGACGTCGGGCGTGAGGTTGTAGCCGGCGTTGGCGAACACGGTCTTCTGCTGCATTTCCGGATCGCCGTACCATGCGTCGAAGCGGTTGATGGTCAGCTCGCGCGGGTCGTAGGCGCCGTTGACCTTCGCATACAGCTGGCGCATGTCGTAGCCGCTGCGCTCCGTGTGTTCCTGGTTCTTGTACTCGGCCGCGATGGTGATGAAACCCGACTCGCCCAGCGGCAGGCCTTTCCAGGCGCTGACGGTGGTCGTCTGGCCGTCCGTGCGCTTGCGCGAGTTCGGGCCGGTCCAGGTGGCGCCGGCCGGCGCGGGGGCGTTCAGCAGGTCGTATTCCGTGACGTGGGCGCCGTAGTTCACCGTGGCTTCGCCGCCGCTGCGGTCGGTGCGCAGGCGGACGTTGACGACGCCCGAGATCGCATCCGAGCCATACTGCGCGGCCGCGCCGTCGCGCAGCACTTCGATGCTCTTGACCATGGCCGACGGAATCGTGTTCAGGTCGACGGCGGCCGAGCCGCGGCCGATCGAGCCGTTCAGGTTCACGAGCGACGACGCGTGGCGGCGCTTGGAGTTCACGAGCACGAGGCTCTGGTCCGGCGCCATGCCGCGCAGGGTGGCCGGGCGGATCGTGTCCGTGCCGTCCGTCAGCGCGGGACGGGGAAAGTTCAGCGACGGCAGTGCCACCGACAGGGCCTGGTTCAATTCCGTCGAACCCGTGGTTTTCAACGTGTCGGCCGAGATGATGTCGACGGGGGATGCCGTGTCGAGC
This sequence comes from Massilia putida, assembly GCF_001941825.1. Lineage (NCBI taxonomy): Bacteria > Pseudomonadati > Pseudomonadota > Betaproteobacteria > Burkholderiales > Oxalobacteraceae > Massilia > Massilia putida. Next base: position 3,924,857 of record NZ_CP019038.1, on the reverse strand, counting down.
GCCGTGCGGTTGGCCACGCGGGTACCGGTCACGACGACGGTGGCGGTGCTGCCGGTGTCCTGGGCCTGTGCGAGGAGGGGGCCGCCGGCGAACAGCGCGGCGATGGAGAGGGCGAGTACGGTTTTTTCCGGCGCAAAGCGTTGTTGCATTCTCTTGATCCTTATTCTTGGTCTACGGCCCGCGGGGTGCGGGGTGCGAGATACCGCGGTGGTCCTGTCCGGCTTGTCATAAAGCAAGCTCATCTTGATAGTGGCGCGTGCTTGTTATCGTTGTCAATTCAATCAGGGCGCATAGATGTATGGACGCAACAGTTGGGCATGCGTGGTGCATGGGGGCACCAGGGCGGATCGGATTTGCGCCGGGGAAGGGAGGTGACGTCAGCCCAAAAACCGTCGTTCCCGCCATGCTGAAGCACCGAAGTCGGAACATGTGCGTCATCGACTATTGATCGGCTTCGGGGGCTCAGTATGGATCCCCGCTTTCGCGCGGATGACGGCCGATGATTACTTGCCGCGCAGCTTTTGCACCAGCGTCACCACCAGCAGCACGGCCGCGCCGACGGCGATACCGGCCACGGCATCGACCACGCTCGGCGCGACGGCCGCCAGCAGGCGACCGACGCCCGGCACACCCGCCACGGCCGCGGCGGCGCGCCCGGCCAGATGGTGCAGCGGTTCGAACGCGTGGCCGATGATGCCGCCGCCGACCATGAACATGGCCACCGTGCCGATCACGGACAGCGACTGCATCAGGCGCGGCGCCGCGGCCAGCAGCAGGTTGCCGATGGCCCGCGTGCCGCTGCCGGCGCGGCGGCTCAGGTACAGGCCCAGGTCGTCGATCTTGACGATGCCCGCCACCACGCCGTAGACGCCGATCGTCATCGCGACCGCCACCGCGACGAGGGCCGCCACCTGCGCGCCGAACGACGCGCCCTGGTCGTTGACGACGCCCAGCGCGATCACGATGATTTCCGCCGACAAGATGAAATCGGTGCGGATGGCGCCCTTGATCTTGTCCTGCTCGACCGTGCGCATGTCGGCATCGGTCGCCAGCGCCGTCGCCGGTTCTTCCCCGTGCGCGGCCTCCTCGGCGGCGCCGTGCAGCAGCTTGTGCGCCACCTTTTCGAAACCTTCGAAGCACAGGTACGCGCCGCCCAGCATGAGCATCGGGGTGATCGCCTGCGGCAGGAACGCGGAGATGGCGAGCGCGGCCGGCACGAGGATCGCCTTGTTGCGCAGCGAGCCCAGCGCCACCGCCCACACGACGGGCAGTTCGCGGTCGGCGTTCACGCCGGTCACCTGCTGGGCATTGAGGGCGAGGTCGTCGCCCAGCACGCCGGCCGTCTTCTTGGCCGCCACCTTGCTCATCAGGGCCACGTCGTCGAGCACGCTGGTGATGTCGTCGATGAGTGCCAATAAACTTCCTGCAGCCATTACCGCTCCTCCATATCAAGATGATCACATCTTAACCGAGCCGGTCCCCGGGCTCCGGCGCACGGTTCAGGCGCGTTTTCTGCGTTTCAAACCCGGAAATCTGCATCTCGTCGCTTTCCCGTACGGACGGCGCGGGGCGATACGTATAGTGACAATATTGGCTGCGGTGCAGCAGCCTTTCCGACCTGAAGGAGATGCCCATGAATCCGAACCTCGACCTGCCGACCGTTCCGCGCCGCCGTGCCCGTCCTCCGAAGCGCAAGACCCGCATCACCATCTACCTCGACGACGAGGTATTGGACGAATTCCGCTCGCGCGCGGAGCGCACCGGCACCGGTTATCAGACGCTGATCAACGCCGCGCTGCGCCTGCGTCTGGGCAATGGCGACGCGAACCCGGCCGCGGCTTGAGCGGAAAATTGCAGAAACCCCGCCAATACAGGGTGTCTGGGGTGTAAGAAGATTACGCAGAGCAATTAATTATGCTAATCTTCCGGCTCTTTCAACCCGGAGGATTTATGAAAAAAGGCGAACTGATCGCTGAATTTGCGAAGCGTACCGAGATGTCGGGCGCCGCTGCGAACGATGCAGTGAACACCATCATCGACATCATCACCGAGCGCCTGAAAAAAGGCGACACGGTGGGTATCACCGGCTTCGGCACGTTCTCGGTCACCAAGCGCGCTGCCCGCAAGGGTCGCAACCCGGCAACCGGCGAACCGATCAAGATCGCTGCATCGAAGACCCCGCGCTTCGCTGCCGGTGCGACCCTGAAGGCCGCCGTCAACCCGAAGAAGAAGTAAGCAGCACCCCGCGGCTGGCCGCGGCCGTCCGGCAATCGCCGGCGCCGTGCGCCATGCCCGCGTCCGTTTCCCGTCCCCTTTCGTTTCCCTCATGAGCTTCATCACCTGGATCGGCTTCGTCATCGCGGCCACCCTGATCGCCATTTCGCCCGGCTCCGGCGCCATCCTGTCGATGTCGCACGGCCTCGCGTACGGCCTCAAAAAGGCCAGCGCCACGGTGCTGGGCCTGCAGCTGGGCCTCGTGCTCGTGCTGGTGATCGCCGGCGCCGGCGTCGGCTCGCTGCTGCTCGCGTCGGAACCCGCGTTCACGGTCGTCAAGGTCGTCGGCGCGCTGTACCTGATCTGGCTCGGCATCAGCCAGTGGCGTTCGCAAGCCGAGGCGGACGGCGTGCCGACGGCTGCCGTAGCGACGGCCGGCCATGCCGCGCACCCGACGTTCGGCCGCCGCGTGCTGACCGGTTTTCTCACCAATGCGACGAACCCGAAAGGGATCATCTTCATGGTCGCCGTGCTGCCGCAATTCATCGCGCAGGATGCGCCCGTGCTGCCGCAGCTGGCGATCCTGGGCGCGACGATGGTCACCATCGACACCACCGTGATGCACGGCTACGCCCTGCTGGCGTCGTCGATGCAGCGCTGGTTCCGCGATCCGCGCGCCGTCAAGGCGCAGAACCGTTTCTTTGGCGGCGTGCTGGTCGTCGTCGGCGCCCTGCTGTTCTTCGTCAAGCCGGCCCATGCCTAAGAGGGCACCTCGACAAACCGTCGCGGGCGGCCGTGGCTGAGAAGCGCGGCTGTACGAGCAGTACAGCGAGCATCGCAAGGCGAATCCACAATGCGCAGCAGGCTCGGCGCCGCGCCCGATCGGTGGATACATTTCGCAACCATTTGTAATTTCTGTCGGCGTCTCGCGCGCTCGTGCGTTGTAATGCACTAGACGCAATCCATTACAAAAACAGCCCTTCCCCTGGAGACATCATGTCCAACCGCGTTGCGAAAACAGCCGTCCTGCTCGCTTTTTCCACCCTGACGGCACTGGCCGCGGCGGCCGATCCGCCCGCGCGCGTGGGGCGCGTCGCGCTGACCCAGGGGCAGGTCACCATCGGCAGCGACGTCGGCGCCGAGATGATGGCGGCCCAGATCAACTGGCCCGTCACGTCCGGCAACACGATCACGACGACGGACGGTGCCCGCACGGAGGTGCGCATCGGCTCGACGTCGATCCGCCTGGACGGCGATTCCTCGCTGGAAGTGACGCAGCTTGACGACGCCGCACTGCGCCTGCGCCTGCACTACGGCAGCGTCAGCGTGCGGGTGATCAATGCGGATGTGCTGTCCGGCTTCGAACTCGAGACCCCGCAGGCGCGCGTGCGCCTGCAGCAGCCGGGCCGCGTGCGCGTCGATGCCGAGCGCGTGCGCGACACCAGTTTTGTGACGGTGTTCGACGGCGTGGCGCTCGTCGAGGACGGCGATTCCCAGCTGACCCTGCGCGCCGGCCGGCGTGCGGAAGTGGGCGACAACGATATCCGCACCTTGACCGCCGTGCGCGACGCCTTCGACGAATGGGCCCTCGTGCGTGACCGCTACGAAGACAATGCCGCATCAAGCCGCTACGTGACGCCCGAGATGACGGGTTACGAAGACCTCGACCGCTACGGCAGCTGGCGCGAAGACGTCGAATACGGCCCGCTGTGGATCCCGACCGTGGCCTCGACCTGGGTGCCGTACCGCGACGGCTGCTGGACGTGGCTCGAGCCGTGGGGCTGGACCTGGGTCGACAACGCGCCCTGGGGTTATGCGCCGTTCCACTACGGCCGCTGGGTGCAGGTGCACAACCGCTGGGCCTGGGCGCCGGGCCGCCGTCATGAGCACCTGGTGTGGGCGCCGGCGCTCGTCGGCTGGGTCGGCGGCGACGGCTGGAACCTCGCGTTCCGCGACCGCAACCGCACGCTGCCCGCCGCCGGCTGGTATCCGCTGACGCCGCACGACCGCTACATCCCGACCTGGCGCGCGCCGGACAACCACCTGCGCTGGCTGAACGAACACGTGCGCGACGACCCGCGCCGCCCGCGCGACTACCGCCCGCAGGGTCTCACGGTCGTGCCGGAGGACCGCTTCCGCCAGCCGGGCCGGGTGAATGTGCCGCGCTCGCCGATCATCACCGCGCCGCCGGTACTGGTGCGCAACATTCCGGCCAGTGCGCCGCCGCCCGGGCCGCAGCCGCACGGGCAGTCGAACTGGCCGAATCGCGGCCCCGCCGGCATTGTCCGCATGGACGGGCATCACGCGGACCCGGGCCGCGAGCGCCGCATCGAGACGGAACGCGTCGAGCGCGACGTTGTCGTGAGCCAGCGTATGCCGGGCCTCGTGCCGCAGGCGGCGCCGGCCCAGGCCTTGCCCGTCACGAGTCCGACGCCGCACCTGCCGTCGCAGCCGCTGAGCACCATCGCGAGCCCGACGCCGCATCAACCGCAGCAAGCGCTGTCGACGGTCAGCCCGACGATCCAGCAGCCGCAGATGGTGCCGCCGGCGGGCGTGCCCGGCGGCTGGCGCCGCGACCGGATGGATCGTGACGAGCGTCGTGACGAGCGCCGCGAACAGATGGAAGAATGGCGCCGCAACCGCCAGCCGGTGCTGCAGGCCCAGCCGCAGGTGCAGCCGCAGCCGCAACAACAGCCGCAACAACAGCCGATGATGGTCGCGCCGGCAACGCAGCCGGTCCAGCGCGTCGAGCGCCCGCAGCCGCGCTTCGAACGTCCGGAACCCCGGATCGAACGGACGGAGGCCCGCATCGAACGGTTGGCGCCGCCACCCGTCGAGCGCCCGGCGCCGCCGCCCGTGCAGATGGCGCCGCCCGTGCAGATGGCGCCGCGCCCGGCACCCGTCGCGGCACCGGCGCCGCCGCCACCGGCACCCGCTCCGGCCAAGGCGGAAGAGCACCGTGCGCGCGTCGACCAGCGCGGGCGGGACCAGAAAGAGCGTTGATCGGGCGAGGAGCGTTGATCGGGCGGAATCGGACCGGTTTGGCTACAATGCTGTTTTACAAAAGGAGTGGCCTATGGACCCGAAAGATTCCCTCATCGAATACCCGAGCGATTTCCCGATCAAGGTCATGGGCCCGACGCACGACGATTTCGCCACCACGATCGTCGAAGTGGTCACCATCCACGATCCGACTTTCCATGCTGGCAAGATGGAAGTGCGGCCGTCGGCCAAGGGCGCCTACACGGGCCTGACCGTGATCGTGCGCGCCACCAGCCGCGAGATGCTCGACAACCTGTACCGCGAGCTGTCGTCGCACCCGATGGTCAAGATCGTCCTGTAAGTTTCGCGCTTTCGATGGGTTCGCGGCGCTGCCCATCAGGCTGGCTTATAATGACGGGGTATCCCTTCAAAGATCCTATCCATGCAAGCGAACCGCCCGGTCATCCGTGAGCTTGGCCGCGCCGACTACGAACCCATATTTGCCGCGATGCGCGCCTTCACGGATGCGCGCACGCCCGACACGCCCGACGAGTTGTGGATCGTCGAGCATCCGCCCGTGTTCACGCTCGGGCTGGGCGCCGACCGCGGCCATCTGCTGAGCGTCGGGGCGCACGACGTGCCCGTCGTCCAGACGGACCGCGGCGGCGAAGTCACGTACCACGGCCCCGGCCAGGTCGTGATCTACCTGCTGATGGACCTGCGCCGCAACAAGCCGGGCGGCAAGCTGTATGCGCGCCAGTTCGTCCACAAGATCGAGCAGGCGGTGATCGATGTGCTGGCGGCGTATAATCTGGCGGGTGAACGCGTCGAAGGCGCGCCCGGCATCTATATCGCCGACGGTCCGAGCAAGGGCGCCAAGATCGCCGCGCTGGGCCTGAAGGTGCGCGGCAACGGCTGCACTTATCACGGCGTGTCGCTGAACGTGGCGATGGATTTATCTCCGTTCACCTGGATCAATCCGTGCGGTTATTCCGGCCTGGCCACGGTGGACATGAAGACGATGGGCGTCGATGCGCCGCTCGCCGACGTGCAGCACGCCCTCGCCGACGCACTCGTGCAGCATCTGTCCACGGCACCCTCTTCAACCGCAGCGGTCGCGCAGGCCGCAACGACAAACTGAAAGCCCGTCTGGGTTAATACGCACATGACTTCCGAAATCGACAACGGCACCGCAGCACAATCCGCAGCAAATGCGTCCTACAACGCCAGCGAAAAACAGAAAGGCGCGAGCAAGACGTCCCGCATCCCGATCAAGATCGTGCCGCTCGAACAGCACGAGCGCCTGAAAAAGCCGGACTGGATCCGCGTCAAGGCCGCGAGCCCGTCGTCGCGCTTCTACGAGATCAAGGACATCCTGCGTGCGAACAATCTCGTCACCGTGTGCGAGGAAGCCAGCTGCCCGAACATCGGCGAATGCTTCGGCAAGGGCACCGCGACGTTCATGATCATGGGCGACAAGTGCACGCGCCGCTGCCCGTTCTGCGACGTCGGCCACGGCCGCCCGGACCCGCTCGACGTCAACGAGCCGGGTAACCTCGCCAAGACCATCGCCGACCTGCGCCTGTCCTACGTCGTGATCACGTCCGTCGACCGCGACGACCTGCGCGACGGCGGCGCCGGCCACTTCGTCGAGTGCATCCAGAAGACGCGCGCGCTGTCGCCGAACACGAAGATCGAAGTGCTCGTGCCGGACTTCCGCGGCCGCCTGGAAAAAGCGCTGGCCATCTTCGCGGACGGCTTGCCGGACGTGATGAACCACAACCTGGAAACCGTGCCGCGCCTGTACAAGGAAGCGCGTCCGGGCGCCGACTACCAGCACTCGCTGGTCCTGCTGCGCGACTTCAAGGCCAAATACCCGAACGCCGTTACGAAATCCGGCCTGATGGTCGGCCTGGGCGAGACCGACGAGGAAATCCTGGACGTCATGCGCGACATGCGCGCGCACGACATCGACATGCTGACCATCGGCCAGTACCTCGCCCCGTCGAATTCGCACCTGCCGGTGCGCCGCTACGTGCATCCCGACACCTTCAAGATGTTCGAAGAAAAGGCGTACGAAATGGGCTTCGTGCACGCGGCCGTCGGCGCGATGGTGCGCTCGTCGTATCACGCCGATCAGCAGGCCCACGAGGCGGGCGTGGCGGCATAAGCCGGAGACAGTAAAACCCCCGTCGTCCCCGCGCAGGCGCGGACCCGATTTCGCTTGCACTGACGATACGCGAGCAACTTGGGTCCGCGCCTCCGCGGGGAGTCGTTTTTGGCAGTGCCAAAAACGACGTTTTGGTGGCTTGCCGAACGGTGCCCCAGGGCCGGCCGCGTTATATTGGACACATGAGCGAACACCACCGTTTTCCCCCTGCCGACGACGACACCCAGGACGACGACGCTTTCCTCGAACGGGAACTGAACCTGGCCGCCCGCGGCGTCGAACTGGTCAAGATGGAAGGCCGCGTCTTCCTGCGCTTTGCCGGCGCCGTGCGCGTGGACGGCTTGCACGTCGAGTACCGCCTCGTGCCGTCGCGCGGCGTGCTGGCCAAGCCCAGCAAATGGCGCAAGATGGACCTGCTGGCGCGCCGTGAACTCGTCGAGGAACGGGCCACGCGCGACGCCGTCGACGACCTGAACCAGGAGGTCGAGGAATTCGTGCGCGAGATCGCCGACCAGGCCGACGAATTCGGCGTCGACCCGATGCTGTTCCTGCACGTGCTGGAAGAGCTGGAGACGTCCGAGCCGGCCGAGTTCGTGTTCGACCGCATCCGCCAGCGTCTGCTGCACGCCATCGAGCGCGAGCAGGAAGAACGCCACGCCGCGCGCACCAAGGAAAGCATCAACCTGGCCGAGTATCCGGCGTCGTTCGAGGTGGCCAGCAAGATGGCGCGCCGTTTCATCGCGCTGCTGGGCCCGACCAATTCCGGCAAGACGCACCGCGCGATGGAACACCTGGCCCAGGCCGACAGCGGCGTCTATCTTGCCCCGCTGCGCCTCTTGGCGCTGGAAAACTACGAGCGCCTGCAGAACACGGTCGGTGCGGACGGCGAACCCATCAAGGTCAGCCTGATCACGGGCGAGGAACGCCGCCTTGCCGAAGGCGCGACGCACGTGGCCAGCACCGTCGAGATGCTGGACACGAAGACGCCCGTGCAGGTGGCCGTCATCGACGAGATCCAGATGCTGGCCGACCGCGACCGCGGCGCCGCCTGGACGGCCGCCGTGTGCGGCGCGCCGGCGTCGACCGTGTACCTCGTCGGCGCGCCGGAAGCGCGGCGCGCGATCGAGGCGCTGGCCGAACGCCTGGAATGTCCGCTCGAAGTCCACGTGCTGAAACGCAAGGCGCCGCTGTCGATGGAGCCAAGCGCCGTGCGCAGGCTGAAGAACCTGAAGCGGGGCGACGCCGTCATCGCATTCTCGCGGCGCGAGGTGCTGATGTGGCGCGACATGATCACGGAGATGGGGCTGTCGGTTGCCACCGTCTACGGCAATCTGTCGCCGGAAGTGCGGCGCGCGCAGGCCGAACGTTTTCGCGAAGGGCAGGCCGACATCGTCGTCGGCACGGACGCCCTCGCGATGGGCTTGAACATGCCGATCCAGCGCATCGTGATGACGACGGCCGTGAAATACAACGGCTATGAGGAAGAAGAAATCTCGGCCGCGCTCGCCAAGCAGATCGCCGGCCGCGCCGGCCGCTACGGCGTGCACGAGGAAGGGTTTGTCGCCGGCTACGACGACGACACGCACGACATCATGCGCTCCTTGATGAAGGAAAAGATCCCACCCGTGCCGGCCAGCGGCTTCGCCGTGGCGCCATCGCTGGAGCAATTGCACCGCATCTCGTCGGTGACGGGTGAGACGTCGCTGGTGAAACTTTTAAAACGGTTCGTGCACAACATCGACGTGCCGGACGGCTTTTTCTATCCGCGCATCACGGAAGAACAGAACGAGCGCGCGGAATGGCTGGATACGCTCGACCTGAGCGTGGCGGAAAAATTCACGATGTCGCTCGTGCCCATCTCGACCAAGGTGCCGACCTTGGAAAGCGCGTGGACGTACTGGGCCCAGTCGCTGGCGAAGCGAAAGATCTGCAAGCTGCAACCCCATCCGCAGGAATTGTTCTGGCAAAACCTGCAGGAAGTCGAGGACACGTGCCGCATGTATTCGGCGTACGCCTGGCTCGGCTACCGCATGCCGGAATTCTTCCCCAGCATCGAAGAAGCGCAGAGCTTGGCGCGGGAAGCGTCCGAGCGCGTCGATACCCTGCTGCAGCAACAGAATGCGGCCACGCGCAAGCGCCAGGCCAAGAAGGAGCGGGGGCGCTGGTAAGCGCGGTTCACGGCGTCTGCCGGACCCGCCCGACGGCTTCCATCCACTCGTCCCACAGGGCCGGATCGCTCGTCCGGCCATCCCCGTCCAGCTTGTAGCCGGCCAGCAGGTCGGCCAGGTCGCTGCACTCCGTCAATTCGACTTCGCGTTCGAGGAAGGCCAGCATGGCCCGGTAGGCCTGCTCGACCGTCAATGTATCGGTGATCGCGTTCATGGTCGTCTCCGTGTCGATGACGCCAGCTTACGCCGTTCAGGGCAGGCAATGCGCAGCGATGCCGGAGCCGCGCGGCCCGGCGGAGTCGACGTCGGCCGGCGGGTAACCGTTGCCCAGCGCCAGCGTCTGGCCGCCTTCATAGCGCAGGGGCAGCTGGTCGCCGGGATAGTCGGGGAGCGGACTTGGGATGTAGATGGCGAAGCGGTAATCGAGGTGCGGGTAATAGCCGTGCCGGAAAACCTGGCTGGACGGGCCGCGCTGGATCTCGGCCGCGATCGCGTCGGCGAGGGTCCGCGTGTCGAAGCGGCTGTTGATGTCGGCCGTGTCGTCCAGCCGCAGCGTGTACGGCCGCAGCGGGCCGAAGCGGCGGTCGCCGTACTGGACGCGGGCGCGGTCGACGTCGTAATAAAAGCTCGGAATGTTGGCGCCGGTGACGTCCAGGCCGCACAGCACGAACACGGCCCAGAAGCCGTGCGAATCGAGCGGCAGCACGGCCTCCACGGGCGCGCGGTTCGGCAGCGCGACGGGGGTCGTAAAATCGATCCGGTGGACGTTGGCAACATGCTGGTAATGCAACACCACGGTGTTGCGCAGACCGGTATCGACACTGCTGCAGCCTGCCGCCGTCAGCAGGCCCGGGATGAGGGCGTACTTGATCAGCTTGCGCATCGGTTTCTCCTTTGCCGGCGTCAAGCTTGGGCCGAACCGGACCTCAGGATTTGCGGGACGTCAGCGATGTGCAGGGAACGTCGCGTTACGGGTAGGGTGGACGGCTCGCCATCCACGCGGTGATACGCGCCATTAAATATGTCGTGTCCGCTGAACGCGTGGCCGGCGGTTACGTGAACAATATTCGAAGGTTAGGGTGCCGCCGTCCACCCTACAGGGATTTTTGAAGCAACGCGTGCAGCGATGCAAAATCCGGCTCGCCCAGATAGCGCTTGAGGATCTTGCCATCCTTGCCGATGACGAACGTGGTCGGCGTCATGTTGACGTCGCCGAACTGCTTGGCTAGGTCGCCGCCCGAATCGAGCGCCACTTTAAATGGCAGCTTGCGCGTCTCGGTGTAGTTCAGGACATAGTTCGGCGGATCGTAGCTCATCGCCACGGCGACGAATTCCAGGCCGTGCTGCTTGAACTTATTGTATGTCTCGACCATCTGCGGCATTTCTTTCACGCAGGTGGCGCACGACGTCGCCCAGAAATTGACCATCACGACCTTGCCCCGCAGGTCCTGCGAGCTGATCTTCTGGCCATCGATGGAAATGAACGTGACGTCGGGCGCCTGCTGCTGCTGGCTGAACGTGGCGAAGCCGATGCCGGCGATGGCCAGCACGGCCGCGCCGATGGCGGCCGGCTTGAGCCAGGCACGATGTGAAGTGGTCATGGTGTCTTCATCCTCCAATACCCATCAGGCGACGTCACCATTATAAGCCGCTGTCTTTAAGCGCTGTCTTTAAGCCGATGTCTTACGACGTGCCCCGCGGCTCGGGTTGCTGTTGCTGCGGGGGCGACATCGAGCGCAGGTCTTCTTCGCTGATGTACTCGAACATTTTCACCACGCGCATGACGCCCGACACGCCCTGGGCCACATCGGCGGCGATATTGCCCTCGCGCTGGGTCACCAGGCCCATCAGGTAGACGGTGCCGCGTTCGGTGACGACCTTGAACGAGGTCGCCGAGACGGTCTTCTTGTCGGCCAGGCTGAGTTTCACTTTGCTGGTGATCAGCGCATCGCTGGAGCGCGAGGTATAGCTCGACGGGCCGGCGATTTCCAGTTCGTTCATGACGCCTTCGACGTTCGCGATGCTGCGCACCTCGTTCTCGACGGCACGCTTCATCGCCTCGTCCTTCACTTCGCCCGTCAGCAGCACCTTGCGGTTGTAGCTGTTGACGTTGACGTGGCCGGCGTCGCCGACGATGTCGCCCATGCGGGCCTCGGCTTTCACCGCGATGGCCTTGTCTTCGGTCTGCGCGCCCAGCGTGCGGCGGTCGGCCGTCGCGACGGCGCCGCTGACGGCGGCACCGGCCATGACGGCGACGCAGCCTTGCAGGGAAGACAGCAGAGCCACGCACAGCACGGCCTTCGACAGGGGACGCAGCACGGCGCCGGCGTTAATTTGCATCTTCTTCTCCGAACAGGGCGACGTCGAGGCCGTCGCAAATACTGTGGATCGCAACCAGATGGACTTCCTGGATACGGGCGGTGCGCGCATGCGGCACGTTGATGTGGACGTCGGCGTCGGTCAGCATCTGCCCGAGCTTGCCGCCGTCCTTGCCGGTGAGGGCGACGATGCGCATCTCGCGTTCCAGCGCGGCTTCGACGGCGGCCAGCACGTTGGCCGAATTGCCGGACGTGGAAATCGCCAGCAGGATGTCGCCGGCCTGGCCGAACGCCTGCACCTGCTTGCTGAAGATTTCGTTGAAACTGTAGTCGTTGCCGACGGCCGTGATGATCGACGTGTCGGTGGTCAGCGCGATGGCCGGCAGCGGGAAGCGCTCGCGCTCGAAGCGGCCGACCAGTTCGGCGGCGAAATGCTGCGCGTCGCCGGCCGAGCCGCCGTTGCCGCAGGCGAGAATCTTGTTGCCGTTGGAAAGCGCATTGAACATCAGCTCAATCGCTTGGGAAATCGGTTGTGCGAGGAGATTCGCCGACTTCAACTTGAGTTCGGCGCTCTCCTGGAAGTGGGCGAGGATGCGTTGAGTATTCATGGTCAAAGATTATAGTGCAGTGGCAATGCCCGGCGATCAAGGCCAGCAAAAAATGCTTACACTTGCAAGCCTTTGAAAACCGTCGCGAGCGGCAGCAGTTTTGGCCGGGAAGCGCAGCTGTACGAATAGTACAGCGAGCATCGCAAGCCAAAACTGCAACGCGCAGCAGGTTTTCAAACGCTTGTTTCAATGGCGTTCCTTAGCCATTCGATATTGTCGCCGTCGATGGCGATCACGTCGATGCGGCAGGCCGGCAGGCGGTCGAGTTGCTGTAAATAGACCTGGGCGGCGCGGATGATGCGGCGGATCTTGGCCGGGCCGATGCTGGCCGCCGCGCTCACGGGGGCGCCCGCCGCACGCTGGCGCACTTCGACGAAGACGAGCGTGGCGCCGTCGCGCAGGATCAGGTCGATTTCTCCCAGCTTGCACCGGAAATTCGCTTCCACCGCGACGAGACCGTGACGCTCAAGATACGCCAGCGCCACCGCTTCCCATTGCCTGCCCTGTTCCTGCTTGCGCGACAGGCGGGTCGGCCACATGTCAGCGTTCCCTGTCCACGGGCTCGAACGCGCCGGCGCGGACGACGACGGCCGCTTCGCGCCGCTGCAATTGCAGCTGGCCGCCGGGGCCGGTGCCCACGTCGAGCCGGCCCGTGACGCCATCGATGACGAACGGCGCGCCACCCCGCAGCGCCAGTTCGCGCGCGACGCGGAAGGCGTCGATGCCGAGCGCGTACAGACGGTCCATGTCGAGCGGCTGTTCCGCATTCAGCGGCCGCGGATAGACCATCACGACCGGGTGGTCCGGCAGCACGATCCAGGGCAAATCGAGGATGCGCACGCCGTCCAGGCTCGATGCGCCTGGTTCCGCCGTGCGACCCGGATTGGCCGCGCCGCCGCCGTAGCAGGGGATCGCGGCGCCGGCGAGGGCGCGCACGTGACGCAGCGCTGCGCTGTCGAGCGCGGCGAACAGCAGGTCGGGCGGGTCGATCTCCAGCTTCTGTTTCAGGTCGTCGCCGGACGGCACGGCGAAGCGCTGGGCCGTGTGCCCCAGCTGGGTCCAGCGCGCCTCGAACGCGCCGGCCGCGCGCTGCGCCCAGGCCGCGCCGCCCGTCAGGATCAGGGCGCGGCCATGCGGATGCTCGCGCGCGGCCCAGTCGGCCACCTGGCGCGCCTCGTCCTCGACCGACAGCCCGGCCACGAGCATCGCTCGCGGCACCGTCGTCCGTCCTTCGGGCACGCTCAGCACGACGGTCGGCCGTGTGACGGCATCGCTGTCGGCCAGCGCGGCGACGGCGGCACGCGCGAGCGGCCCCACGATGATGTCGCTGGCCACCGCCGCGCGCGCGTAGGCGTCGAGCACGTCGCGCGGGGCGTCGCCCGTCGGGACCACCTCGGCCTTGAAGCCGGTGCCGTCGCGGTCCATCCCGGCCATGAAACCGGCGCGCACGGCCTCGGCGGCAGCGGCCAGCGTCCTCGATCGCATCGGCAGCAGCAGGGCGATGCGGATGGGGGTATTGGATGGCGGTGGCGGCGGGGACGGCTCGTTCGCTTGCGGTCTGGCGGGCCGCGGCTGGATGGCGGGATCGCCCAGCATGGCGAGGGTGAACGCGTGCGCACTTGTGTTAGTGTCCACGGACGCGCACAATCGCTGCGGCCCGGCACATGGCGTGCCGGCTTTGGGCTGGCCGCCTACGCTCATCGCGATGAGAAGCCAGGCCAGCCGGGCGCACGACGCCGCGAGAATGTTCATCCGCATCCGATCCCCAACATGACAGAAACCCAGTCCAGCCAGATCGCCCAACTGCCCGTCATGGGCGAGGCCGCCCAGCAGTCCTATCCTAGCGCAACGCTTTACGTGGTGGCCACACCCATCGGCAACGTCACCGACATCACGCTGCGCGCGCTGCACGTGCTGCTGCTGGCCGACGTCGTCGCCTGCGAGGACACGCGCAAGACGGGCGCGCTGCTGACGCGCTTCGGCTTGAACAAGCAGATGATTGCCGCGCACCAGCACAACGAGCGCGAGGTCGCCGAAAAAATCGTCACGCGCCTGCGCGCGGGCGAGCGCGTGGCGCTGGTGTCGGACGCGGGCACGCCGGCCGTGTCCGACCCGGGCGCGCGCATCGTCGACGCCGTGCGCGACGCCGGCTTGCACGTTGTACCTGTACCCGGATCATCGGCGGCCATCGCTGCGCTGTCGGCGAGTGGCCTCGTGAACGACCGCTTCTATTTTGTCGGCTTCCTGCCGGCGAAGGCGAAGCAGCGCGAAGCGGAACTGGCCGCGCTCAAGTCCGTGCCGGCGACGCTCGTGTTTTATGAGGCACCGCATCGCATCACCGACTGTGTGGAATCTCTCGCGGCCGCATTCGAGCCGACGCGCCAGGTGGTCTTTGCGCGCGAGCTCACCAAGTTGTTCGAGGAAATCCACCGTTGCCCGCTCAGCGAAGCGCTCGCGTGGGTAAAAGCCGACGCGAACCGCGAGCGCGGCGAATTCGTCGTGCTGGTCGAAGGCGCGCAGGCCGATGACGACGAGGGCGATGTGGAGGCGGAGCGCGTCCTGCGTATCCTGCTGGAAGAATGCTCGGTGAAGCAGGCGGCGGCGCTGGCGGCGCAGATCACGGGGAAAAAGAAGAATGCCTTGTATGAGCGGGCGTTGCAGATCAAGGGCGGTGAATAAACCCGCAACGTAAAACGTCGTCGTTCCCGCGCAGGCGGGAATCGATGCTGAAGCTCCGAAGTCGGACTTTGAAAGCGCTGATCGTATTTCCGATGTACTGAATTTTGTTGCTCAGTATGGAGGGAATAGTGCCGGGGCACTATTTCTGTTTTCGCGGGAACGACGGGCAGCTACCACTTGCACCCACTATCCTTCTTGTCCATCGCAAGAAAGATCGGCGCCAGCAACCCCCCGGGCACGCCATCCTTGCAATCCGGCCGCTTGGCCTGCTTGATCGCCCGTTCGAACTTGCTTTCCGTTTGCAGCTGCGGCTTGGGCAGGCGTTCGAGCGCCGTGCCCACCTTGTCGGGATCGGGCTCGTTGGCCAGCTTCGTCGCCATGCCGCGCGCCATGCTGCGGGCGGCGTCGAGGTCGAAGTGCTGCGTCGCCGCCGCGGGCGCGGACGGCGGCGCAGGCGTTTCCGGTGCCGGCTTGACGGCATAGGTTTCCCCGGTCGACTGGCGTTTTTCCGGTGCGACGGCGATCACGGGACGGGTTTTCTTCGCGGGACGCGGCGCGCGCGGCACGGCAGGCGCCTCGGCCGGTCTCACTTCCGCCGGCGGCGGCGCGGCCTGCAGGCGGATGGTGAGCCGTTCCGGCGGCGCGGCGGGGAAGGTCGTGACGGGCTGGCGGTAGAGCGCGAGCAGCAATGCGTGGGCGGCCACCGACAGCGCGATGCCGGCCGCGATGCGGTTGGCCTGCTTGCGCTCCAGCAGGGCGCTCCCGAAGCCGCCGTCGATGTGGTCGATTGCAAACGTCACGTCTTCGCCCTATGAGTGAGAAAACCACGGACACAAGCGCTTTCCTTGACCGCGATGGCGTCCGGACGGTATGATGGCTGTCTTCGGAGTGTAGCGCAGCCCGGTAGCGCATCTGGTTTGGGACCAGAGGGTCCAAGGTTCGAATCCTTGTACTCCGACCAGTATATCAAGAAGGCCGACGAGAGATCGTCGGCCTTTTTCGTTCGTGCGCCCGGCAGGCGCACTTGCTTTCCGCATTACACGACCCGCTTCGCCAGCAATGCGTTGCCGGCCCGGCTTGCACCCTTGCGGCCCAGTTGCTGTGAAATGAATTGCCCCGCATCCACAACGAGATCGAGATCGATGCCCGTGTCGATCCCGAGGCCGTTCAGCATGTAGACCACGTCCTCCGTCGCCACATTGCCCGTCGCGCCCTTGGCATACGGACAGCCGCCCAGGCCCGACACGGACGAGTGGAAGATCGCGACGCCCAGTTCCAGGCTGGCGTAGATGTTGGCGAGCGCCTGGCCATAGGTGTCGTGGAAATGGCCGGAGATGCGCTCCAGCGCGAAGGCGCGCGCCGCCGTGTCCATCACGGCCTGCGTCTTGCGCGGGGTCGAGACGCCGATGGTGTCGGCGATGTCGATCTCGTCGCAGCCCAGGTCGCGCATGCGGGCGACGACGTCGGCGACGGACGCCAAAGGCACCTCGCCCTGGTACGGGCAGCCGAACGCGCAGCTGATGCTGCCGCGCAGGCGCAGGCCGTGGTCTTTCGCGGCCTTGGCCACCGGCTCGAAGCGCGCGATGGATTCCGCGATCGAGCAGTTGATGTTCCGCTGCGAGAACGCTTCCGACGCGGAGCCGAAGATCACGACTTCATCGGCCTTGGCCGCCAGCGCCGCCTCGAAGCCCTGCATGTTCGGCGTCAGCGCGGAATACAGCGTGCCGGCGCGGCGGGCGATGCCGGCCATGACTTCCGTGCTGGTGGCCATCTGCGGCACCCATTTGGGCGACACGAACGACGCCGCTTCGATGTTGGCAAAGCCGGCGCGCGACAGGCGGTCGACCAGTTCGATCTTGACCGCTGCGGACACCGCTTCCTTTTCGTTTTGCAGTCCGTCGCGCGGGCCGACTTCGACGAGTTTGACTTGTTTCGGCAGTTGACTGTGCATGATGGTTTCCTAGTAGCCGCGGGCGCGGTCGACGATGTCGTCGATGGCCTCGCCCCGTTCCAGCTTCCCGATCTTGGCGGCGATCTGGCGCACCGCCTCCTCGCGCAGGGTGAGGGCCGAGATGTGCGGCGTGATGGTGATGCGCGGCTCGTTCCAGAACGGATGCGGTGCCGGCAGCGGTTCGTTGCGGAACACGTCCAGCGTGGCGCCCGCGATGTGGCCCGAGCGGATCAGCGCCAGCAAATCCGGCTCGGCCACCTGGGCGCCGCGCGCCACGTTGATCAGATACGCGCCCTGGGGCAGCTGCGACAGGCGCGCGCGGTCGAGCAGGTTCGTCGTCTCGGGCGTGAGCGGCAGCATGCAGACGAGGACCTGCGTGCCGGACAGGAAATCGTCGAGCGCTTCCATGCCGGCGAAGCACTCGACGCCGGGCAGGTCGCGCGCGGAACGGCTCCAGCCGCACACGGGAAACCCGAGCTGGCGCAGCGCGCGCAGCACGGGTTTCCCGAGCTTGCCGAGGCCCAGCACGCCGACCGTGAAATCGGCCTTGCGGCGGCGCGTTTCCAGCGGGTTCCAGATGCCCTGGCGCGCCTGCTGCTCGTAGTCGTCGAAGCGGCGGAAGTAGCGCAAGGTCGCATACACCACGTACTCCGCCATCTGCTCGGCCATGCCCGCATCGCCCAGCCGGACGATGGGCACCGGCGGCAGCGCGTCGCCGAATTTCAGCAGCGCGTCGACACCGGCGCCCATCAGGAAGATGGCTTTCACATGGGCGAGCTGGTCGAGCAGGCGGGGCGTCGGCGCCCACACCACGGCGTAATCGCAAGGCGCCAGCGATGCCAGCGACATCTTCTCGTGCCACAAGACGATGTCGGCGTGCGGCAATGCATCGGAAAAATCACGGGCCCACGGTTCGATGACACCGTCTCCCCGGTACAGCAGTATCCGCATATTCGTCTCCTGATAATTTTTATGGATTGCGTTTGCTGTCTCGTTGGTCATTCGACGCCGCGTGCGCCATTGCCTTCTGGGCTGGCGGCGCGGCGTCCATCGCGTGGCCCGATAGAGCCCGTTCTTGCTTACTCTTTGCTGCTTATGCTGCCGCTTTGAACGCCAGCAGCGGTGCGCCATCCGCGACCTGGTCGCCGACCTGGTACAAGACTTCCTCGACCAGGCCGTCGCTCGGCGCGGCAATCGTGTGTTCCATCTTCATCGCTTCCATGATCACGAGCGGCTCGCCCTTTTTCACGAGCTGCCCGTTGGACGCGATCACCGCCACCACCTTGCCCGGCATCGGCGCCGTCAGGCGGCCGTCCGCCGTTTCATGCTCGCCCGCATGCGCGAGCGGATCGTTCCAGGCCAGCACGTGATGCTTGCCGCCCGTGAAGACATGCAGCGTTTCGCCGTCGCGCCGCACGGTGCCCTGGATGGCCTGGCCGTCCAGGCGGATCGCGTAGCGCCCGTCGTGGCGCGACACCAGCGCCAGCGGATGCGGCTTGCCGTCCGCTTCGAGCGTCCACCCATGCGAATGATAGGTCATGTCGATTGCATAAACCTTGGCCTGGGTCGTGGCCGCGTACTCGTCGCCGAACGCCAGGCGGCGGCGATACGTGCCGTTCATGCGCCAGCCGTGGGTGCTGGTCCACGGGTCGGCGCTCGTGGAGGTTTCCGCGCCGACGAGGGCCACGGCCGCCAGCGCCAGTGCGGTCAACGGGGCCGGGCCGGCGGGCGGGAACAAGGTCGCGCTATTCCGTTCGATCAAGCCCGTGTCCAGATCGGCGTGCGCGAAGGCATCGCCCTCGACGAGGCGTTTCAAAAAGGCGATATTGGTCGCGAGGCCGACGATGTGGAATTCCGACAGCGCCTGCGCCATGCGCGCCAGCGCCTGCGCGCGGTCCGCGCCCCACACGATCAGCTTGGCGATCATCGGATCGTAGAACGGGGAAATCGCGTCGCCCGCGCGCACGCCGGAATCGATGCGCACGCCGGCCGGGTTGCCATCCGCGCCGCCGAGCTCGAATGCGACGTGCGCCGGCGTATCCATGTACTGCAAGGTCCCGATCGACGGCAGGAAACCCTTCTCCGGATTCTCCGCATACACGCGCGCCTCGATGGCGTGGCCGTGGATCGCGAGTTCGTGCTGTTGTTTCGGCAGCGGTTGGCCGGCCGCCACGCGCAGCTGCCATTCGACGAGGTCCGTGCCCGTGATCATCTCGGTGACGGGATGCTCGACCTGCAGGCGCGTATTCATCTCCATGAAGTAGAACGAGCCGTCCTGATTGGCGATGAACTCGACGGTGCCGGCACCGACATAGCCCACGGCGCGCGCGGCCGCGACGGCCGCTTCGCCCATCGCGGCGCGGCGCTCAGGCGGCATGCCGGGCGCCGGCGCTTCTTCCAGCACCTTCTGGTGACGGCGCTGCACGGAGCAGTCGCGTTCGTGCAGGTACACGCAGTTGCCGTGTGTGTCGGCGAACACCTGGATCTCGATGTGGCGCGGCCGCGTGAGGTATTTTTCGACGAGCACCTTGTCGTCGCCGAAGGAGGCGCTCGCCTCGCGCTTGCACGACGCCAGCGCGGCCTGGAAATCCTCCGACCGCTCGACCACGCGCATGCCCTTGCCGCCGCCGCCGGCGCTGGCTTTCAGCAGCACCGGATAGCCGATGCGGTTCGCTTCCGCCTGCAGCAGTTCGGGGTCCTGCGCATCGCCGTGATAGCCCGGCACGAGCGGGACGTTCGCGCCTTCCATCAGCTGCTTGGCGGCGGACTTCGATCCCATCGCGCGCATCGACGATCCCGGCGGGCCGATGAACACGAGGCCCGCGGCCGCGCAGGCTTCCGCGAATTCGGCGTTTTCGGACAGGAAGCCGTAGCCCGGGTGGATCGCCTGCGCGCCGGTGGCTTTCGCCGCGGCGATGATCTTGTCGCCGCGCAGATAGCTGTCCTTGGCGGCGGCGGGGCCGAGCAGGATCGCTTCATCGCAGACCGCGACGTGCTTGGCGCCGGCGTCGGCTTCCGAATAGACGGCAACGGTCTTGACGCCCAGGCGGCGCGCGGTGGCGGCGACCCGGCAGGCGATTTCGCCACGGTTGGCGATGAGGATCTTGGTGAACATGTGGTGTCTCGTCTGTTTTAAGTTTTGTAAACGTTAGCTTCAAACGTCGTCCCCGTGGCAACGGGGACCCATGCTGAACCACGGATCACGCGGTGTATGGATTCCCGCTTTCGCGGGAATGACGGGTTTTTTTGCTGAACAGGTCGAACTCGTTATCGGCTTCAGCAGCCGCAGCTTTCCTTCTGCACCGACTCCAGCATTGCCGAACGGGTTTTCAGGCCCAGTTTTTCCAGCAGCTTGCGGTCGTCGTCCGCTTCCGGGTTGTCGGTCGTGAGCAGCTTGTCGCCGTAGAAGATCGAGTTGGCGCCCGCCATGAAGCACATCGCCTGCACGGCTTCGCCCAGTTCGCGGCGGCCGGCCGACAAACGCACGCGCGCCTTCGGCATCGTGATGCGGGCGACGGCGATCGTGCGCACGAATTCGATCGGATCCAGCGGCGGCAGGCCGTGCAGCGGCGTGCCTTCGACCTGCACGAGGTGGTTGATGGGCACCGATTCCGGATACGGATTCATGTTCGCCAGCTGCGCGATCAGGCCCGCGCGCTGCTCGCGCGTTTCTCCCATGCCGACGATGCCGCCGCAGCAGATCTTCAAACCGGCCGTGCGCACGCGGCCCAGCGTGTCCAGGCGGTCGCGGTATTGGCGCGTGGAGATCACGTCGCCGTAGAAGTCCGGCGCCGTATCGATGTTGTGGTTGTAGTAGTCCAGGCCCGCCTGCTTCAGTTGCTCGGCCTGGCCTTCTTCCAGCATGCCGAGGGTCGCGCAGGTTTCCATGCCCAGCGCCTTCACGCCGCGCACCATGGCTTCCACCTTCTCCATGTCGCGCTCTTTCGGGCTGCGCCACGCGGCGCCCATGCAGAAGCGGGTCGCGCCCTTGGCCTTGGCTTCGCGCGCGGCGTCCAGCACCGTGTCGAGGTCGAGGATTTTTTTCGCTTCGACGCCCGTGTCGTAGCGCGCGGCCTGCGGGCAGTAGCCGCAGTCTTCCTCGCAGCCGCCCGTCTTGATCGACAGCAGGGTCGCGAGTTCGACGTCGCCGTCGGGGAATTCGGCGCGGTGCGCCTGGCTGGCGCGGAACATCAGCTCCGGCAGCGGCAGTTCGAACAGCGCGAGCACGTCGGCCAGCGGCCAGGTGGCGTCTTTCGGGAGGGAGGCCGGCGTGACCGGCGGATGGAGGGTGACGACTTGGGTCATTTCGGATTCCTTGTTTTGGTTAGGCACGCTTGGCCGGCCATCCCGGCAGGCTCGCGAGCTCGATGTGGCTGGCCGCCATCGCGGCCGAAGGTTCGGTAAGACGGGGCACGCGGCCCAGCAGCGGTGCGGGCAGGCGGCGTTCGAGCTCCGCGACGTTTTCGTCGGCGTAGCGCATGTCCGGATCGACCTGGTTGGCGACCCAGCCCGCCAGCACGAGGCCGCGCGCGACGATCGCCTCCGCCGTGAGCAGCGCGTGGTTGATGCAGCCCAGGCGCATGCCGACGACGAGGACGACGGGCAACCCGAATTGTACGGCCAGATCGGCGCTGTCGAAGTCTTCGGAGAACGGTACCCAGAAGCCGCCCACGCCTTCGACGACGGTGGCGTCGGACGCGCCCAGGATCTCGGCGTACGCCGTCAGGATGGGCACCGGTTCGATGGTGACGCCTTCCAGCGCGGCCGCGATGTGCGGCGCGCACGGTTCGCGCAGCATGTACGGCGTCGTGATCCGCTGCGGCAGCAGCACGTTGCCGGCCGCGCGCAGCATGGCCGCGTCGTCGTTGTGCAGCTGTCCGTCGCGTTCCTCGGCGCCGGCCGCGATGGGCTTCATGCCGCACGCGCGCACGCCCTGCTGCACGAGTTTATGCAGGATGGCGCTCGAGATCAGCGTCTTGCCGATTTCCGTGTCGGTGCCCGTCACGAAACAGGCGAAGCGGGTCGGCACGCCTTCCGCGGCCAGGGGCGCGGGGACGGCGACCGGCGCCGGTGCCGTTGCCGGGATGGCGGCGCCGACGGATGCGCCGCCTAATGGTTCGGGCTCGTTGAGAGTCATGCCCACGTCCTTTCCAACTGGTTGAGCGCAGCCGTCAGCCGCGCGACGTCTTGTTCGGTATGCGCGGCGGAGAGCGTCACGCGCAGGCGCGCCGTGCCCACCGCCACGGTCGGCGGACGGATCGCCGGCACCCACAGCCCCTGCTCGTGCAGGCGGGATGCCACCGCCATCGCCTCGTCGTTGGCGCCGATGAGGATGGGCTGGATCGCCGTCGTCGATGCGGGACGCTGCCAGCGCTCCAGACGCAGGCCGCCGTCCAGCTGCGCGATCAGCGCGTTTAGGTGTGCACGACGTTCGCGGCCTTCTTCACTTTCGATGATGTCCATGCTTGCGAGCAGCGCATGCGCAAGCGCGGGCGCGGCGGCCGTCGTGTAGATGTAGGGCCGCGCGCGCTGGATCATCAGCTCGATCACGTCTTGGTGCGCGGCGATGAACGCGCCGCCCACGCCGGCCGCCTTGCCCAGCGTGCCGATGTAGACGAGATTAGGCGAGCGCAGATCGAAATGCTCCAGCGCGCCGCGTCCGGTGTCGCCCAATACGCCGAAGCCGTGCGCATCGTCGACGACGAGCCAGGCGCCATGGCGTTCGCACAGCGCCAGCAGTTGCGGCAGCGGGGCGAGGTCGCCGTCCATGCTGAACACGCTGTCCGTGACGACGATCTTCACGGGCGCGTCGCTGGCCGCGAGTCGTTCGTCCAGCGCGGCCACGTCCCCGTGCGGGTACACGGTCACGCCGGCGCGCGCGAGGCGGGCGCCGTCGATCAGGGACGCGTGGTTCAGCGCTTCCGAAAAGATCATCGCATCCGGTGCGCTGCCGAGTCCCGTCAGCACGGCAAGGTTCGCCATATAGCCGGTGCAGAAGTACAGCGCGCGGCTTGACTCGAGATGTGGCGCCTCGAACGCGGCGAGCCGCTCTTCCAGCTGCGCGTGCGCGCGGCTGTGGCCCGACACGAGGTGCGACGCGCCGCTGCCGGCGCCATACAGGCTTGCGCCTTCCCGCAGCGCTTCGACGACGCGCGGATGCGCGGCGAGGCCCAGGTAGTCGTTGCTGCAGAACGCGAGCATGTCTCGGCCGTCGACGACCTGGCGCGGCGCGCAGGGCGTGTCCGCCGTGCGCCGGCGCCGGGTCAGGCTGCGGCTTTCCAGCTCGTCCAGTTGAGCGCGGACTTTATCGATCAGATTCATATTCACTCCGCGATCACTTCCTCGAACACCTTGCGCGTGCGCGCCGCGAGGCCCACGATCTCTTCCTCGTCCAGCACGTACGGCGGCATCAGGTACACCGTGCGGCCGATGGGGCGCAGCAGCAGCTCGTTTTCCACCGCGCTCGTGAAGAAGCGGCGCGCGAACGTCGACGCCCTCTTCGCATCCGGTTCCACCGCGTCGAACGCGAGGATCATGCCGCGCTGGCGGAAGTTCGTCACGCGCTTGTGGTCCAGCAGGGGCGCCAGTTCCAGCATCAGGCGCGTGGCCGTCTCGCGGTTCTTGTTCAGCACATCGTCTTCCTCGAAGATCTGCAAGGTCGCCAGCGCGGCGCGGCAGGCCAGCGCGTTGCCCGTGTACGAGTGCGAGTGCAGGAAGCCGCGCGTGATGTCTTCGCTGTAGAACGCCTCGTACACCTTGTCGGTGGTGAGCACGAGCGACAGCGGCAGGTAGCCGCCGCTGATGCCCTTCGACAGGCACATGAAGTCCGGCCAGATCGCCGCCTGTTCGCACGCGAAGAACGTGCCGGTGCGCCCGCATCCGACCGCGATCTCGTCGGCGATCAGGTGCACGTGGTATTTGTCGCACAGCTCGCGCAGGCGCTGCAGGTACAGCGGATCGTGCATCGCCATGCCGGTGGCGCACTGCACGAGCGGTTCGACGATGATGGCGGCGATGCGGTCGGCCCGTTCCGCGAACAGCGCCTCGACATCCTGCGCCGCACGCAGCGCGACGTCCTGGGCGGACTCGCCGTCGACGGCGTTGCGCGCATCCGGCGACGACACCGTCCGTGCGGCGCGCAGCAGCGGGCCGTAGGCGTCCTTGAACAGCGCGACGTCCGTGACGCCCAGGGCGCCGACGGTCTCGCCGTGGTAGGAACCCTGCAGGCAGACGAATTCCTGCTTGTCCGCATAGCCCGCGTTGCGCCAGTAATGAAAACTCATTTTCAGCGCGATCTCGACGGCCGACGCACCGTCCGACGCATAGAACGCGTGGCCCAGCGCGTGGCCCGTCAGCGCGGCCAACTGCTCGGACAACTCGATCACCGGTTCATGCGTGAAACCCGCGAGCATCGCGTGTTCGAGCTTGTCCAGCTGGTCCTTCAATGCCGCGTTGATGCGCGGGTTGGCGTGGCCGAACAGATTCACCCACCACGAACTGATGCCGTCCAGGTAGCGCCGGCCTTCATGGTCGACCAGCCACGGCCCCTTGGCGTGGCTGACGGCGATCAGCGGCACTTCTTCGTGGTGCTGCATTTGCGTGCATGGATGCCAGACGCTGCGCAGGCTGCGCGCGATCCAGTCGTTGGAGGTGGTCTGCTTCAACATTCAAATCCTATCGGGTCGTGCTATTCCAGCCATGACGGCCGGCGTTTTTCAAGAAAGGAGGCGACACCCTCGCGTCCTTCGAGCGAGGCGCGGATGCCGGCGATGCGGTTCGCCGTGTCTTCCAGCAGCGCTTCCGTCACGCTCTGGCCGACGATGTCGCGCACGAGTTTTTTCGCTTCGCGCACCGCGTTCGGGCTGTTGTGCGCGAGCGCCTGCACGATGCCCGCGACTTTCGTGTCGAGGTCCGCCGCCGGTACGACTTCGTGCACGAAGCCGATGCGATGGGCTTCCTTCGCATCGAAGCGTTCGGCCGTGAGGAAGTAGCGGCGCGCCGCCTGTTCGCCCATCGCCTTGATCACGTACGGCGAGATCGTCGCGGGGATCAGCCCGAGCTTCACTTCCGACAAACAGAAGTTCGCCGTGTCGACGGCCACGACCACGTCGCACGCGGCCACGAGGCCCATGCCGCCGGCGTAACAGTCGCCCTGCACCTTCGCCACGACGGGTTTCGTACACGTATAAATCGTGCGCAGCATGTCGGCAAGGCGCATGGCGTCGGCGCGGTTTTCGTTGTCCGAATAACCGGCCATCTTCTTCATCCAGTTCAGGTCCGCGCCGGCGCAGAACGCGGGGCCGTTCGCGGCCAGCACGATGGCGCGTACGAGTTCGTTGCGTCCCAGCTCGTCGAAGGCGAGGGCCAGTTCGGCGATGCTTGACTCGTTGAACGCGTTGCGCAGATCCGGGCGGTTCAGCGTGACCTGGCCGATGCGGTCGGTGATCGTGACGGTGAGGGTCTGGTAGTCCATGTCTTGTCTCCTCACATGCGGAACACGCCGAACTTCGTGTCCTCGATCGGCGCGTTCAGCGCGGCCGAGAGGCCCAGTCCCAGCACCATGCGCGTGTCGGCGGGGTCGATCACGCCGTCGTCCCACAGGCGCGCGGTGGCGTAATACGGGTGGCCCTGGTGTTCGTACTGGTCCTTGATCGGCTGCTTGAACGCGGCTTCTTCATCAAGCGTCCACTGGCCGCCTTTCGCTTCGATGCCGTCGCGCTTGACGGTCGCCAGCACCGACGCCGCCTGGTCGCCGCCCATCACGGAGATCCGCGCGTTCGGCCACATCCACAGGAAGCGCGGCGAGAAGGCGCGGCCGCACATGCCGTAGTTGCCGGCACCAAAACTGCCGCCGATGATCACGGTGAACTTCGGGACCGACGCCGTCGCGACCGCGGTCACCATCTTGGCACCGTTGCGGGCGATGCCTTCGTTTTCGTACTTGCGGCCGACCATGAAGCCGGTGATGTTCTGCAGGAAGACAAGCGGGATTTTACGTTGGCAGCACAGCTCGATGAAGTGCGTGCCTTTCAATGCCGATTCCGAGAACAGGATGCCGTTGTTCGCGATGATCCCGACCTTCATGCCGAAGATGTGGGCGAAGCCGCAGACGAGCGTCGTGCCGTATCTCGCCTTGAATTCGTCGAACTCGCTACCGTCGACGATACGCGCGATGACTTCGCGCACGTCGAACGGCTTGCGGGTGTCGACCGGGATGATGCCGTACAGTTCCTCCGGCGCGTATTTCGGCTCTTGCGCCTCACGCAACGCGCCCTGTTGGGGTTTCACCCGGTTCAGGTTCGACACGATCGTGCGCGCCAGCGCCAGCGCGTGCGTGTCGTTCTGCGCCAGGTGATCGGCGACGCCGGAGAGTCTCGTGTGCACGTCGCCGCCGCCCAGGTCTTCGGCCGTGACCACTTCGCCCGTCGCCGCTTTGACCAGCGGCGGGCCGCCCAGGAAGATCGTGCCTTGCTCCTTGACGATGATGGATTCGTCGCTCATCGCCGGCACGTACGCGCCGCCGGCCGTGCAGGAGCCCATCACGACGGCGATCTGCGGGATGCCTTTCGACGACAGGTTCGCCTGGTTATAAAAGATGCGGCCGAAGTGGTCGCGGTCGGGGAACACGTCGTCCTGGTTCGGCAGGTTCGCGCCACCGGAATCCACGAGATAGATGCAGGGCAGGTTGTTCTGCTCGGCGATCTCCTGCGCGCGCAAATGTTTTTTGACCGTCATCGGGTAATACGTGCCGCCCTTGACGGTGGCGTCGTTACAGACGATCACGCATTCCTGGCCGCTTACCCTGCCGATGCCCGTGATGATGCCGGCGCTCGGGGCGGCATCGTCGTACATCGCGTAGGCGGCCATCTGCGAGAATTCGAGGAATGGGGTGCCCGGATCGAGCAGCATCTGCACGCGGTCGCGCGGCAGCAGCTTGCCGCGCGCGACGTGCTTGGCACATGCGGCCTCGCCGCCCCCCTTGGCGATCTGCGCCACCTTGGCGCGCAAGTCGTCGACGAGGGTTTGCATGGCGGCGGCGTTGGCTTTGAAGTCTTCGCTGCGTGGGTTGAGTTTCGTGTCGATCTGGGGCATCGGATCCTGTCTCCTGCTGGTCGCGGCTTGTGGCGCGGTTTTATTCAGGGAAACTGCCGTCCACATAGAACCATCGCATCTTGCCACCCACGGCCGGGTCCGGCTCGCGCAGGAACCGGCTGACTTCATGCAACCGGTGGGCGCGGCCGTGAACCCGGAAGCGGGCGACGAATTCGACGGTGTCCTCGTTGGGATTGTCCGGCAGGTCTGCTTTACGTTGACGTAAACGTAAAGCAGATTTTATCTCAAGTCCGAGCCACTGAACCTTCTGATTTTGGTCGATGATCGGTTCCGTGGGCCGGGTGCTCGGGTGCCAGGTGGCGCGCAAGTAAGCCTCGTCCCGCATCACGAAGGCGGTGTAGCGGGATCGCATCAACACTTCGGCCGTCGGCGGCAGTTCCGCGCCGGCGATGAAGGGGCCGCAGCAACGCATGATCGACGGTCCGCCGCAAGGACAGGGAAGAGGCTTCGCAGGAGTAGACATGGCGGCAATTATCCGCCATTTCCCGCGCCAGGGTGAGCGGGACTGCCATGCGGGATAACGGAAGATGGGCGGGCGTTAGTGCATCTGTGCAGATCTTTTGCCGAAAATAAATGAATTGCCCATTAAATGGGCGGAGAAATTTTTTGTATTTTCGTGCCTGCGGCATCTTTTCCTTGCTCTTGCGTCGAAAAGTGATGCAAGAATGGCACAAACGAGTTTTCAGATTATCTACAATGTCATATTTACAATATATCGAACGCTGAAGGAGCCTGTCATGTTCCCAATCCGCAGGATGATCTTCGCTGCCGTGCTGTTGAACGCGGCGGCCACGGCCGTGGCGGCCGAAGTCACGGTCGACAAAGACCCGCCCAAGCGTGCGCAGGCGCAGTTTTTCGAACGTGTTCAGGCGGGCGATCTGGCCGATGCCATCGCGCGGCGTGGGGAGCCGGTCGAGGTCAAGCCGGGGCAATACCATTTGCGCGTGCCCTGCGACAGCATGAAGCCGGGCAGCTTCGTCGACATCATGGTTACCATTGACGACCACAGCAAGACGCGGTTGCGGCTGGAGGAGTGTGGGGTGCAGGTCGACAGCCGGCCGGACTAGATGCCGAAGCAATTTCCTAAAACCGGGGTCTGACCCCGAATTGTCGACTTCAGGCCAGCGTCAACCCATCCAACCCAAACGGCGGCGCCTTCCCCCGCATCAAATCGGCCAGCAGACTCGCCGTGCCGCACGCAAACGTGAACCCGAGCGGCCCGTGCCCCACGTTCAGCCACAGATTGGCATACGGCGTGGCGCCGATGATGGGGACGCTGTTCGGCGTTGCCGGACGCAGGCCCGCCCAGGGCGTGATCTGTGTGTAGTCGGCCGCGCGCGGCATCGTTTCTTTCACCTGGCGCGTAAGGCTGTCCAGCCGCTTCGGATTCAGGCTCAGGTCTTCGCCCACCATGTCGACCATCGCCGCCACGCGCAGCTTGTCGCCGATGCGCGCATACAGCACTTTCCGTTCGAAGTCGGTGACGCTGATCTCGGGCGCGACGTCGTCCTGGCGGATCGGAGCCGTCAGGCTGTAGCCTTTCAACGGGTAGATCGGCAGGGCGATGTCGACCGTTTCCGCCAATGCGCGGCTTTGCATGCCGGCCGCGAGGACATAGGCGTCGGCCGCAAGCAGTCCGTTTGAGGTCTGCACACCGACGACCCTGCCGCGACCCGTGACGAAGCGCCGCGCTTCGCCATGGATAAAACCGTCGAAGCGCGGATGCGCGGCGAGGCGTCCGGCCAGCGCCACGCAGAAGGCGTAGCAGTCGGCCACCGCCTCGCCGCCGTTGTAGATGCCGCCCGCGAGCTTGTCTTCCATCGCGGCCAGCGCCGGTTCGCGCGCGACGCATTCGGCCGCGGTCCACACCTGCCGCGTGCCGCCCGCGTCCGGTTTTGCCGTCGCCGCGTCGAATGCCGCACGCGTCCGGTAGACGACCAGCTTGCCCGCATCGCGCCACTGGAATGCGTCCAGAGGAACGGCCGGCTCCAGCGACGCCATCGCGCGGCGCGACAGTTCGCCCAGTTCCAGCAGTTTATGGGTGGTCTTGCGATTCAGGTCGGCGCGGCAGTTGGCGAGGAAGGCGGCCAGCCAGCGCCACTGGTGCGCATCGAACTGCGGCCGAAAGCGCAGCGGGCCGTGTTCCTGGAACAGCCATTTCAATGCCTTCAATGGCACGCCCGCGTCCGCCAGCGGCGACACATAGCGGTAGCTCAGCTGCCCGCCATTGCTGTAGCTCGTCCCGGTGCCCACGCCCGGTGCACGTTCCACCAGCGTGACCCGGTAGCCGGCTTCGACCAGCCACCAGGCCGAGGTCAGGCCGACCACGCCGCCGCCGATGACGATTACTTGTTGCATCCGAGCCCGCTATAGAACATTGACATGCGAAGAAGCTTAGGGGCTGGTCCTGCGCTCGGCCAATGAATGTAGCGCGGCAGGGCATAACCGGTGTTCATGTTATGCACTGTTGTTGGGCAGGATGGCGCCCCGGTACAGTGCGGTCAGGATGCGTTCCTGGAAACGCGCCAGCGGCGAATATTTGCCCTTGTTGGCCGGCCCAAACGGATCCGTCGATGTGCCGCCCACCAGCACGACCATCCCGTTTTGACGTGCCGGATCGAACACGAACACGGACATCAGCCCATACGCGTCGCCCAGGTGACCTACGGCCGGAAAGCCGCCGCCGTCGGCCACGCGCGTGCCCGGCGCGTCCGGGAACTGCTCGTTGCCGAGGCCCCAGCAGCGGAACAGGCCATCCGACGTGTCGCCGTTGCGGCCATCGTACGTCCATTGGCGGCTGAACATGAGGTCCAGCGTCGCAGGTTTCAACAGGCGGGGACCATGCCCCATCAGCATGCGCATCACGACGCCCATGTCGCGCGCGCTGATGCGCAGGCCGCCCGTCGGACTGAACGGCGTGGCGTTCGTGCCGATGACGTAACGGTCGATGGCGGGCGGCGGCTTGACGCTGTAGTCGTCGGCCTGGGCGATCCAGGGCCCGTTCGGATCCCATACCTCCGTGTCGACCGTGCGCTTGCGGTACAGCGTCGCCAGGTTCGACAGGGCCGCAGGCGGCAATTCCGCCGGGAGATAGCCGGCCCGCAGGCCCAGCGGCTCGATCAGCAGGCGCCGCATCAGGCGGTCGAACCGTTCGCCGGAGACGCGTTCCATCACGGTGCCAATCACGCCCCAGCCGAGGTTGCAGTAGGTGAAGTAGGCGCCCGGACCCGCGTTCGCCGCGAACATCTTTTCGTCGATCACGTCCTTCAGCGCGACGTCCGCGCCCCATGAATAGCCGGCGTCGTCGCGCAGCGAGGACGTATGCGTGAGCAGGTGGCGCAGCGTGATGGCCTGGTCGGGATAATGCGGATTGCGCAAGGTAAAACCGAGGTAGCCGGAGACGTCGGCGTCGAGGTTCACGTGGCCGTCTTCATATAAACGCAGCAGGCCGAGCGTCGTCATCATCTTCGAAATCGACGCGATCCTGAACAGCGTATCGGGCCCGACCGGCTTGTCCGGCAAGCCGTCGTGCCCGATGAACCGCCGGCCGCACTGGTACATATAGCTGATCTGGCCGGCACGGATTGCCAGCACCGACAGGCTCGCCAACTCGCAGGCCGGATCCGCGGCGATGGCGGCAAGCTCGGCGTCCAGGGCGGTGCCACGGCGACGCGACGGCGCCGCCAGCAGCGGTCCGGTGGCGCCCAGCAAGGCCACGCCCAGCAACAAACGTCTGCATTTGTTCATCGTCATCCCCGTGTGATGGTCATGCAGGCGAGAATACGGACTCGGCCCGCGCCGGGCAAATGCATGGACGTCACGCCCGCATAACTTTTCGGAATGACAACGCCCGATCCTTTCATGACAGGCCCGGCGGCATTGGGATTACACTGGTCAGGTCCATACCTCCGAGTCGCACACAGACAGCGATGCTGAACACCGAAACCCCCGCCCCGCAACACGCCTCCCTCGATCAATATCCCACCGCCGAGCTGGTGGGGGTGCTCGTCGACGACCAGTTCAAGGCCGTCGACGCCGTGCGCGCCGCCGCGCCGCGCATCGCCGCGGCCGTCACCGCCGCGCTGCCGAGGATGGAGAAGGGCGGCCGGCTCGTGTATGTGGGCGCCGGGACGTCGGGCCGGTTGGGCGTGCTGGACAGCGTCGAGCTGTACCCGACGTTTTCCTGGCCGCACGAGCGCGCCGTGGCGCTGCTGGCGGGCGGAACGGAGGCGATGTTCGTTGCCGTCGAAGGCGCCGAGGACGACGTGGACCAGGGCGCGGCCGATATCCGCAATGCGCACGTGGGCCCGGACGACGTCGTGCTGGCCATCGCCGCGTCGGGCGCGACGCCGTACGTGCTGGGCGCCCTGCGCGCCGCGCGCGCGGCCGGGGCGCTGACGATCGGTTTTGCGAATAATCCGGATGCGCCCGTCGCGGGCGAGGCCGAGATCGGCATCACCCTGGACACAGGCCCGGAAGCCATCTCCGGCAGCACGCGATTAAAAGCGGGCACGTCGCAGAAGATCGCGCTGAACACCTTTTCCAGCGCACTGATGGTGCGTTTGAACAAGGTTTATGGCAACCTGATGGTAGACTTGAAGGCGACCAACGCCAAGCTGGTCCGCCGCGCCATCCGCCTGACGTCGTTCGCGACCGGGGCCGGCGAAGAGGCGGCCGAGGCGGTGCTGGCGCAGTGCGACTTCCACGTCAAGGTTGCGATCGTGGCCTTGTCCAAGAACATCCCTGTCGAGCAGGCGCGTGCCCTGCTGGAGAGCGCGCGCGGCAGCGTGCGCGCCGCCCTGGCCGGCTGACGCGGCGCGGGCGCTCCGGTACCGCCCGCCGGCCCGACGACGAAAGAACATGCAGACTACGCAATCCAAGAACCCGTGGCTGTGGGTGCCCTCGTTGTATTTCGGCCAGGCCATTCCCTACATCGTCGCCAACAGCCTGTCCGTCATCATGTACAAGGACATGGGGCTGTCCAACACCGACATCGCGTTTTATACGAGCCTGCTGTACCTGCCGTGGGTGATCAAGCCGCTGTGGTCGCCCGTGGTCGACCTGTTCGGCACCAAGCGCGGCTGGACCGTGTCACTGCAACTGGTGCTGGCCGCCGCGCTGGGGGCCGTCGGGGCGACGCTGCACCTGCCCACCTTCTTCATGATCAGCCTGGGCGTCATGTGGATCATGGCGTTCGCCTCCGCCACGCACGACATTTCCGCCGACGGCTTTTATATGCTGGGCCTGCGCCAGCAACAGCAGGCCGCGTTCGTCGGCGTGCGCTCGACGTTTTATCGGCTGGCGACCCTGGCCGCGCAGGGGCCGCTCGTGATCCTGGCCGGCCATCTCTCGAAGTCGCTGGACGACGTGCACCAGGCCTGGGCCATTGTCTTCTTCGTGCTGTGCGGGCTGTTCTTCGCGCTCTGCGCCTGGCACCAGGCCGTGCTGCCGCGCCCCGACGTCGACCACCGGGCGACCGACGGCAAGGACGGAATAAATAAGCCGCTCGCCAGCTTTTTCGCCACCTTCGCCAGCTTCTTCCGCAAGCGCGACATCTGGCTGATCCTCGGTTTTATTCTGACGTTCCGCCTGGGCGAATCGCAGCTATTAAAACTCGTCGCGCCGTTCTTGAAAGACCCGGTCAGTGCGGGCGGCCTGGGTCTCACGACCGAGCAGTACGGCACGGCCTACGGCACCATCGGCATCATCGCGCTGACCATCGGCGGCCTGTTCGGCGGCTGGCTGATTTCGCGCCTGGGACTGAAACGCTGCCTGTGGCTGATGGTGGCCGCCGTGCACTTGCCCGACCTCGTGTTCGTGTACCTGTCGTCGGTGCAGCCGCAGAATTTCGGCGTCATCTGCGGCTTCCTCGCGATCGAGCAGTTCGGCTACGGCTTCGGTTTTACTGCCATGTTGATGTTCATGATCATGGTCTCGGAAGGGCCGTACAAGACGGCCCACTACGCGATCTGCACGGGCCTGATGGCGCTGGGAATGATGGTGCCGGGCATGTGGAGCGGCAAGCTGCAGGAGATGATCGGCTACCAGCACTTCTTCGTCTGGACGTGCCTGGCGACCATTCCCGCGTTCGCGATGGCGGCGCTGGTGAAAATCGATCCGGAGTTCGCGAAGAAGTGAACGGTCAACGCCTCGTGTCGCTCGACGCCTTCCGCGGTTTTACGATTGCCGCGATGGTGCTGGTGAATAATCCGGGCGACTGGGGCCATTTGTACGGGCCGCTGGAACACGCCAAGTGGAACGGCTGGACGTTTACCGACTGCATCTTCCCATTCTTCCTGTTCATCGCCGGCGTGGCGATGGCCTTGTCGCTGGGACGCCTGGCCGCCGCCGGCGCCGACAGGCCGCGGCTCCTTGCCAAGCTGGCCAGGCGCGCGCTGCTGATCTTCCTGATCGGCTTCCTGCTGAACTTCATGCCGTATTTCAATATCGAAAACGTGCGCATCCCCGGCGTGCTGCAGCGGATCGCACTGTGCACCCTGCTCGCCGCGCCCATCGTCGTGTATTGCGGCTGGCGCGCGCAACTGGCCGTCATTGCGGGGCTGCTGGCGCTGTACAGCGTGCTGATGCTGTATGTGCCCGTGCCGGGCATCGGCGCCGGCGTCTTGGCCCCCGGCCAGGACGTCGGCGCGTGGGTCGACCGTTCTTTGCTCGGCAAGCATTTGTGGGTGCAAGCCAAGACGTGGGATCCGGAAGGCATCGTGTCGACGTTGCCCGCGCTGTGCAGCCAATTGTTCGGTGTACTGGCCGGGCGCTGGCTCGCGTCCGGTGTGCAGCGCAGCCGGCAGGTCGCGGGATTGATCGCCGCCGGCATCGCGTGCATCGCGATTGGTGCGATTCTCGATATCATCCTCATGCCGATCAATAAAAGCCTGTGGACGCCGTCGTACTGCTTCCTCATGACGGGCCTGGCCTGCCTGGCATTTTCCGCGTTCTACTGGCTGCTCGACGCGAGCCCGTCCGCGCGCATACGGTCGCTGGCGGCGCGCTGGACTCTTCCGTTCGTCATCTACGGCATGAACGCACTGTTCATCTTTGCGTTTTCCGGATTTATCGCGAAAATGCTGGGCTATGTAAAATTCGCCCGGCCGGACGGCAGCCTGCGGTCGCTGGGCCAGGCGCTGTATGCGCCGATCGCCGCGCTGCCGGTCGGTGCCGTCAATACGTCGCTGCTGCATGCCGTGTTGTTCGATGCGTGCATGTTCCTGATCGCGTGGGGCATGTGGCGCAAACGATGGTTCGTAAAAGTCTAGGAGTTGGTGTTGCAACCTGATCAGAAACGACGCGCATTCGCGTTCGCGGGAGTCGCCGGTGCGCTGGCGATGGGCGGCCTCATGTCGGGCTGCGGTACGACGCCCCCGCTGGCGGCCAACGTGCCCGCCGGCGACGAGCCGCCGCCCGCGCCGCGCGAATTCCGTGCCGCCTGGGTGTCGACGGTCGCCAACATCGACTGGCCGAGCAAGCCGAACCTCCCCGCCGAGAAGCAGCAGGCCGAAGCCATCGCCATCCTCGACCGCGCCAAGGCGCTGAACCTGAACGCCATCGTGCTGCAGGTGCGCCCGGCCGCGGACGCGATTTATCCCTCGAAGCTGGAACCGTGGTCGGAATACCTGACGGGCTTGCAAGGCCAGGCGCCGCAGCCGTGGTACGACCCGCTGAAATTCTGGGTCATGCAGGCGCACGCGCGCGGGCTCGAGCTGCACGCGTGGTTCAACCCGTACCGTGCGCGCCACAACGGCGCCCGTTCCCCGGCCGCCGCGAACCACATCACGCGCACGAATCCGGCCGCCGTCAAAACCTATGGCAAATACCTGTGGATGGACCCGGGCGAGGATGCCGCCGTCAAGCAGACGCTGGACGTGGTGCTGGATGTCGTGCGCCGCTACGACATCGACGGCGTGCACATCGACGATTATTTTTATCCCTACCCGATCGAAGCGCCCGTGATGACGGGCGCGGAAGGCGCCGCGCTGGAAGGCCGCACCGCGAAGACCGAGCTGGATTTTCCGGACGAGCCGTCGTGGCAGCGCTACGTGGCCGGCGGCGGGCGGCTCGATCGCGCGTCGTGGCGGCGCCAGAACGTCAACCGCCTGATCGAGGCGCTGTACGAGGGCATCCACCGCGAAAAGAGCTGGGTGCGCTTCGGCATCAGCCCGTTCGGCCTGGGCCGTCCGGACCGCCGTCCGCCCGGCATCGTCGGTTTTTCGCAGTACGACAAGCTGTATGCGGACGCCGAGACGTGGCTGCAGAACGGCTGGCTCGATTATTTTTCGCCGCAGCTGTACTGGGGCATCCGCCAGCCGGGCCAGGCCTACGACGTGCTGCTCGATTACTGGCTGACCCAGAACGCGAAGGGCCGCCACGTGTGGCCGGGCCTGTTCACGAGCCGCATCGGCGCGCCCACCAAGGATTATCCGCCGCAGGAAATCCTCGACCAGATCGACCACACGCGCGCGCGCCCGAACGCGAACGGCCATGTGCACTTCAGCATGGCGCCGCTGATGGAAAACCGCAAGGGCATCAGCGACCAGCTGCGCACCGTGTCCTATCCCGGTCCCGCGCTCGTGCCCGCGACGCCGTGGCTCGGCAACGAGGGGCCCGGCGCGCCGTCCGTCGCCGCCGTGCGCAAGGGGCCGTCCGTCTACCTCAAGCTCGCGGCCGGAAAAGCCAACGCGATGTACGCGATCTGGTCGCGCTTCGGCAACCAGTGGCGCTTCGCCGTGGCGCCGGCGTCGCGCGTGGACTGGGCCGTGCCGGACGATGCGAAGCTGGGCGTCGCCGACGCGATCGTCGTCAGCGCCGTCGACCGCCTGGGCAACGAGAGCCCGCGCGTCGAGGCGTGGCGCAAACCGCTGGCGGCGTGATGCAGGCATAACCTTGGCTCATGCATTGCACGCGAGCATTCATTCGCATCAGGCCGGCCTGACGGCGTACACTGGCGGATGATCATGATCGATTCGCAACCCGAACCTATAACGCCGAGTCCGGCATCCTGCCTGGGACTCGGCATCGACGCCGGCGGCACCGAGACGCGCTGGGCCCTTGCCGCGCCTGGCGGCGCCATCGTCGCCGAAGGCCGCGTCGCGGGCTTGTCCGCCCTGCAAATGGGCACGCCGCAAGGCCGCGATGCCGTCCGCGCCACCTTCGCGCAACTGGCCACCGATGCCCTCGTGCACGGCACGCCGGCGCGCGTGGAAGCCGGCCTGACGGGCTTCGGCGGCGACAGCGAACTGCTGCAGCGCTGGCTGGCCGAGGAACTGCATCTCGACCCGCAAGCCATCCACTTCTGCAGCGACATGGAGATCGCCTACCGCGCCAGCTTCGCGCCGGGCGAAGGCTATCTCGTGTATGCCGGCACCGGTTCCATCGGCGCTTTCGTCGACGCGCACGGCCAGTTCCACCGTGCCGGCGGACGCGGCGTCGTGCTGGACGATGGCGGCGGCGGCTTCTGGATCGCGAAGGAAGCGCTGCGCCACATCTGGCGCATCGAGGACGAGCGGCCCGGCAGCTGGGAACGATCGCCGCTGGCGCAGGCCGTGTTCGACTACGTCGGCGGCGCCGACTGGGCATATTCCCGCCAGTTCATCTATGGCCAGGAACGGGGCGCCGTCGGCAAGCTGGCGCTCGTGGTGGCCGCGTCCGCCGAGCGCGATCCGGCCGCAGCAAGCATCCTGCGCGCCGCCGGCCGCGAACTCGCGCGCCTGGCGCTGGCGCTGACGGGGCGCTTCGGACCGCGTCCCGTGGCCGTGTCCGGGCGGGCGGCGGAACTGCATCCACTCATCGTCGACACGATGGGAGCAAGCATGCCCGGTATTTCCCTGGTCCAGGCTCCCGGCCAGGCCCATCACGCGGCGGCGCGCATGGCGCTCGCTTCCGATCCACCCCATTTCATCACATCGACATGAAGACCCTCGTCGCGACCCTGCTTCTTGCCCTGCTGGCCGGCTGCGCCACGCCGCCCCCGACCGGACCGCAATACGACCACACGTACACGGCCCGGGGCCAGAGCAGCCGCGTGCGCTTCCTCGTGCTGCACTACACCGTCAGCAACCGCGCGGATTCGATCAAGATCCTGACCCAGCAGGAAGTCAGCGCGCACTACCTCGTCACGGACGACCCCGTCCCCGTCATCTACAACCTCGTCGACGAGAAGAACGCGGCCTGGCATGCCGGGAATTCGAGCTGGAAGAATTTCACGCAGCTGAACAACAGCTCGATCGGCATCGAGATCGTCAACCCGGGCTGGAAGGATACGCCCACCGGCCGCGTCTACGCGCCGTTCCCGCAAGCGCAGATCGACGCGCTGATCCCGCTCGTGCGCGACATCGTCACGCGCCACCACATCGCGCCGGAAAACGTGCTGGGCCACTCCGACATCGCCCCGCTGCGCAAGCAGGACCCGGGCCCGATGTTCCCGTGGCCGCAGCTGGCCGCCGCCGGCCTCGTCGCGTGGCCGGATGCGAGCCGTGTCGCCATGCTGGTGCCGATCTTCCAGGTCCAGCTGCCGGACATCGCGTGGTACCAGAAGAAGCTGGCGACGTGGGGCTATGGCCTCGTCCAGTCCGGTAACCTGGACGAGCAGACGCGCACCGTGCTGTCCGCGTTCCAGATGAAATATCGCCCGGCGAATATCGACGGCATGCCGGACGTCGAGACGGCCGCGCTGCTGGAAGCGCTGACGAACCCGACCGGCCCGCTGCCGCAGCCGCAGCCGGCGCCGGTGACGACGTCGCCTGTCATCATTCCGGGCGAGACGCCGGTGCCGCCTGCACCGCCGGTGCCTGTCCAGCAGTGACGACGCGCCGGGATTGAACGATGCGTCTGCGCCATATCGAAGTATTCCACGCCATCATGCAGGTCGGCACCATCAGCGGCGCCGCCCAGGTGCTGCACATCTCGCAGCCCGCCGTGACGAAAGTGCTGCAGCACGCCGAACTGCAGCTGGGGATGCCGCTGTTCGAGCGCGTGCGCGGCAAGCTGTATCCGAAGCCGGAAGCGCACCGCCTGTTCGCGGAAACGGAAAAGCTGAACCGCGACCTGCAAGGCATCCGCCGCCTGGCCGCGAGCCTGAAAAACCGCGCCGAAGAAACCGTGCGGCTGATTTCCACGCCGACCATCGCCGTCTCCGTCCTGCCCGCCGCATTGACCGTGTGGCGGCGCGATTTCGCACAGACCCGCTGCGAGCTCGCCACGTTCCACACGAGCGAGATCGTGAACGCGCTGCGCCTCGGCGAGGCCGATCTCGCCTTATCTCTGCAGGACCCGCGCCATCCCGGCATCGAAGCGGAACCGATCGCGCAAGGCGCGCTGACCGTGATGGCGCCGGCCGGCACGTGGACCGCACAGGAGTGCGGCCAACCGATCACGCCGGCCGGCCTCAGCGGCGAGTTGATCGGCCTGGCCGACCGCGATCCGCTCGGTGAAATGGTCGTGGCCGCGTGCGAAGCGCAGGACGTGCACCCGGTCTTCCGCACCGTCGTGCAGACGTACCAGATTGCCCGCTCGCTCGTCGAAGCGGGCGCGGGCACGGCCGTGCTCGACCCGTTCACGGCCGCGTCCGCCGCGCCGGGCAAGGTGCAGTGCCGTCCGTGGGCGCCGACGATCCCCGTCCAGCTGTACCTGCTGACGGCCAGCCACGCGCCGCTGTCGCATGGCGCGCGCGAACTGGCCAATTGCATCGGCGCCACCGCGCGCCAGCTCTTGGAAAAAGGATGCACATGAATACCATCGCCAGCGAAGACATCGCCGGCCACCCCGAGTTCCGCCACCTCTCC
Source organism: Massilia putida (assembly GCF_001941825.1). NCBI lineage: Bacteria > Pseudomonadati > Pseudomonadota > Betaproteobacteria > Burkholderiales > Oxalobacteraceae > Massilia > Massilia putida. Next base: position 3,885,862 of record NZ_CP019038.1, on the reverse strand, counting down.
ACGATCGCCGGCATCGCCGTCGACCTGCGCTACGCGACCCCCAACAATTTCATCGGCCGCGATCTGTATTCCCCCTACGACTGTGCCTGGCTGCACCGCGACGCGGCTTGCGCGCTGGAGCGGGTCGTCGCGTGGTTGAAGGAACGGCGTCCCGGCTGCACGCCGCTCGTGCTGGACGCGTTGCGCCCGCAGCGCGTGCAGCAGCAGCTGTGGGACGCGCTGGCCGGCACCGATCTGCAGATGTACCTCGCGAATCCGCAGCGCGGCTCGATCCACTCGTTCGGCATGGCGCTGGACATCACGATCCTCGACGAACAGGGCCGCGAACTCGACATGGGGACGGGCTTCGACGACATGACGGCGCTGTCGCATCCGGCGCTGGAAGACCGTTTCATCGCGAGCGGCGCACTCACGCCCTTGCAGGTCGCCAACCGCCGGCTGCTGCGCGACGCCATGTTCCAGGCCGGCTTCGTCGGCATCAACACGGAGTGGTGGCACTTCGATTGCGGCGACCGCAACCGCGTGCGCGAGACTTTCCGCCGCGTGCTCTGAGCCCGTCGCACGGCGCTGTCGCGCCATGCTGACGGCCCCCATGCACGCTTGAGCAAACTCATTCTCCTGCATTCGCCTGCCGGGACAATCGGTCCACTGACCCACGCCCAAGCGAAGGAGATGAGAGATGAAGAGCTCGTTGTTGTCCTGTTTGACTCTGCTGATGATGACCGTGCTGGCAGGTTGCGGCACCGATGGCGGCAGCCGGTTCGCTTCGCGCGACACCACGGTCGAGTACTACCGCGTATTCGACATCAAGACCGACGCCGCGCCGCAAGCCGTGGCCCGGGCCGCCACCGACGGCATCAACCGCAACGTGAAGGACGCCGTCATCGCGACGCCGGCCGGCGTCGAGGCGACCGAGCTGCCGGGCCACTTCAAGATGGCCGATCCCACGAGCGCCGCGCCGGGCACCGCCGTCGACAAGAGCCCCAGCTGCGAAGGCGCCGCCTGGACCGCCAAGGCCGCCCCGCACGTGCGCGGCGGCGACAACATGAACATGGTCGCCTGCCTGTTCCCGTACAAGAGCGGCTACCACCTCGACATGTACGCCGTCTTCACCAAGCCCGATGGCGGCTGGCTGTCCTGGCCGCGCCGGGTGAGCGGCATGATGTTCGGCACACCGGAAAAATTCACGGAAAACACGATGCTCGACGTCGTGCGTTCGATCCGCGCGAATACCAAGGCCCAGGTCACGCTCGTGGAAGCGAAGCCGAATCTGCCGGGTACGCCGTGGATGGAAGGCGGCGATGCGCCGCTCGCGGCGGCGCAGGCGCCGGCGGGGCCGGGCGCCGGGGAGCCGAGCAAGCCGTGACGTTACGGCGCGGTGGGCGTGCTTGATGGCGCACCGTCGAGCCGCGCCACCCAATCGACGAGCGCATCGAGCACGGCCCGCCCGCGCCCGTTGCCGACCCGGTCGCTGTTGACCATGGCCACGAGCACGCATTGCCTGCCATCCGCATCCTGCACATAGCCGGCCAGCGAGACGATGTTCGAGAGCGTGCCCGTCTTCAGGCGCGCGCGGCCCGCGGCCGGGCTGTCCTGCAGACGGCGGCGCATCGTGCCGTCCACGCCCGCGATCGGGATGCTGGCCAGGAATTCCGGCGCCCAGTTGCTGCGCAGGCCGGCTTGCAGCAGGGCCGCCATCTGGATGGGGGTGATGCGCTCCGTGCGCGACAGGCCCGCGCCGTTGTCCAGCACGAGGCCCGTGTCGTCGATGCCGTGTGCGCGCATCCAGGTGCGCACGGCCGCGTCGCTGCGGACGAGCGTCGGCACTGCCGTGGTGGCGGCCGCTTGCGGATGGCTGCCCAGCACGGGGTCCGGTTCGAGCGCGCCCAGGCTCAGGAAGAGCAGGCGCGCCAGGACGTTGTCGGACGGCTTGTTGGTGTCGCGGATGATTTCCGGCAGCGCGCGCGAGACGTGCTCGGCCAGCAGGCGCGCATCCGGCGGCGTGGTGCCCTCGACGGCCGTGCCGGCGAGCGTGCCGCCCAGCGTCCTCCAGATGCGGGGCACGAGGCGGGCGACGTATTCCTGGCGGTCGACCACGTTGATCGATTCGCTGGCCACGCAGTTTTTCGGGAAGGTGCCGTGCAGCACGACCTTGATACCGCCGCCTGGGCGAGGCACGGCTTCCGGCGTCTTCCAGCCGTTGTCCCACGTGCGGCAGTCGGCGTCGACGAGCGTCATGTCCGATTCGACCGTGACGCCGTCGAGTTCGGGCTGCATTGCCACGCGCACGCGAGAGGCCGCTCGGCCGTCCGCACGCGGCGTCGAGCGCAGGTCCAGTTGCAGCATGTTCTTGTTGACGAAGACGGCGTCCGGGGCGACGTTGTAATACGCCTCCGGCGATTCGTCGAAGGGCGGCACGCCGAGGTCGAAGCGGGCGGGATTGAACAGATGGCGGTCGACGACGAGGTTGCCGGTGATGGTGCGGATGCCCTGGTAGCGCAGTGCGCGCAGCATCGTCGTCAGCGTCTCGGTGGACAGGTCGACGTCGGCACCGCCGCGCAGCACGAGGTCGCCGTGCAATACGTCGCCTTTCAGCTCGCCCGTCGTGCGCAGCTCGGTGCGGCCGCGGAACACGGGGCCCAGCTGCTCGAGGCCGATCAGCGTCGTGACGAGTTTCATGGTCGACGCCGGCTGCATGGGACGGTCGGCCAGGTGCGCCAGCACGGTCTTGTCGCCGCGCAGGACGAGTACGCTGACGGCGTCCTCGGGGATCGCCGCCGTGCGCAGGGCGGCCAGGACGGGGAGCGGCAACGATGCCGTCATCGACGACGGTGGCGACGGCTGCAACTGGGCCGCAACGGGGTTGCAGATGCCCAGCAGCGCGGCGGACAGGAGAGAAAGCGCGTGACGACGAAGCATGCCGGTCCTTGAACTTGAATGAGCGGTTAGCCGAAGAACACGTAGGCCACGGCGATGGCCGCGACGATGCCGGCCAGGTCGGCGATCAGCCCGCAGGAAATCGCATAGCGGGTCTTGCGCACGCCGACGGAGCCGAAGTACAGCGCGACGATGTAGAACGTGGTGTCGGCCGAGCCCTGGAAGATGCAGGCCAGGCGGCCGACGAACGAATCGACACCGTAGGTCTTCATGGCGTCGATCATCAGCGCGCGCGAACCGCTGCCGGACAGCGGCTTCATCAGCGCGGTGGGCAGGGCGGGCGTGAACGCCGTGTCGAGACCTGCCAGCCGGATCAGCCACTCGAGGCCTTGGACGACGAAGCCGAGCACGCCGGCATTGCGGATCACGGAGATGGCGACGAGCATGCCGACGAGGTAGGGGATGATCGTGAGCGACGTCTGGATGCCGCCCTTCGCGCCTTCGATGAACGCCTCATACACGTTGACGCCCTTGCGCAAGGCGACGACGATGAACACGACGATGATGGAAAACAGGATCAGGTTGCTCGCGACCTTGGAGACGGTCTCGATTTCCGGCTTCGTGAGGTAGTGCGTGAAATACCAGATCAGCGCGGCGATGGCCGCCGTCATGCCGCCCAGCCAGCCCAGCACGACGCCGTTCAGCAGGTTGATCCGCTGGCGGATCGAGACCGCGATGATGCCGGCGACCGTCGCCACATAGGTCGCGATCATGCAGGGAATGAAAATGTCGGACGGGTCTTTCGCGCCGAGGATGGCGCGCTGGGCCATGATCGCGAGCGGGATCAAGGTCAGGCCCGACGTGTGCAGCACGAGGAACATGATCTGCGCGTTGCTGGCCGTGTCCTTGTTCGGGTTCAGCGTCTGCAGGCTTTCCATCGCCTTCAGGCCGAACGGCGTCGCGGCATTGTCCAGGCCCAGCAGATTGGCGGAAAAATTCATCACCATGTGACCGGTGGCCGGGTGGTCCTTCGGCACCTCCGGGAAGATGCGCGAAAAGAACGGGGCGATGACTTTCGCCAGCCAGCCGACGACGCCGGCCTTCTCGCCGATGTTCATGATGCCCAGCCACAAAGTCATCACGCCGGCCAGGGGCAGAGCGATGTCCATCACGCCCATCTTGGCCGAGTCGAACGTGCCGTCGATGATGCGCTTGAAAATCTCGGTATCCCCAAGAAAGATCCATTGGGCCAAAGCAGCAATAAAGCCGACGAGGAAGAAGCCGGTCCAGATGTAATTTAATGCCATGGTGTCGTGGGTCAGGCCGGGCCGCGCAGGCAGGCCCTGGATGCCTGAGCTCGATTGTGCAGCGGAGAGTATAGGCGCTGAGTAAGCTGCGCTGATGAAAGAATGGGCCGGGGATATGTAAAAAAGTTATGCACCCCTATGAATCGTAGCGTTCTGTCATCGCAGCGCGTGACGGCATCTATTGCCTGCGTCTAACGCCCAGGCCTATGATATACAACGCTTCCAGGACCCCGCCATGCCGACTCGCCGTTCCCTCCTCGCTTCCCTGCTGCTCATCGCTCTCGCTCCATTCGCCGCCGCGCAAGGTACGGACAAAGAACCCAAGGTCCTGCACATGTTCCTGTCGACGAGCGAAACGGGTCTCGACCCGGCCGTCGCGTCCAACATCGAGACGTTGTCTCTGCTGGAAAACCTGTTCGATCCGCTGCTGCGCTACGACTATCTGGCGCGGCCCGTCAAACTGCAGGGCAATGGCGCGACCGACCTGCCCGAGATCTCCGCCGACGGTCTCACGTACACGTTCCACATCCGCCCCGGCATGCATTTCACGCCCGACCCGGCGTTCAAGGGCCCGCCGCGCGAGGTGACGGCGGCCGACTACGTCTACAGCATTCAGCGTCTGTACGATCCGGCGCTGAAATCGCCGTGGTCGTTCATGTTCGAGGGGAAACTGCTGGGCGACGCGGCGTGGAAAACCAAGTTCAGCTACGCGACCGCCATCCCCGGCCTGCAAGCCGTCGATAAATATACGCTGCGCATCCGCCTCGCCGAGCCGGACAACAATTTCCTGTTTTATCTCGCCACGCCGGCCACGGGCGTCGTCGCGCGCGACGTGATCGAAGCGTATCCGGGCCAGGCGGGCAACCATCCCGTCGGCACGGGGCCGTTCATGGTGGAGGAGTGGAAGCATAGCGACCGCATCACCCTCGTCGCCAATCCGACGTCGACGGCCGTGTTCCACTCCAGCGTCTCGGGCGACACGGCAGCGGACCCGGCCGACCGCGCCATCGCGCGCGCGCTCGAAGGGCAGAAGCTGCCGCGCGTGGACCGGGTCGAGGTCAAGATCGCGGAGGAATTCCAGGGCCGCATGCTGGGCTTCCTGAACGGCGAATACGATTACCTGGAGCAGGTGCCGGAGTCGATGACGAATATGGTCATCGCGAATGGCAAGCTGAAGCCCGAACTGGCCGCGCGCGGCATGCAGTTATACCGCTTCCCCGTGCTGCAGACCTATTACATGTGGATGAACATGGAAGACCCGGTGCTGGGCGGGTATGCGAAAGAGAAGGTGGCGCTGCGCCGCGCCATCTCGCTCAGCTACAACAGCGCCGAGGACATCGCCCTGCTGAAACAGGGATTCGCCATCAAGGCCGAGTCGCCGCTGCCGCCGGGCGTGCTCGGCTACGATCCGACCTACCGCAGCCCGGTCCCATACGATCCGGCACTGGCGAATGCCTTGCTGGACCGCTTCGGTTACGACAAACGCGACCCGGACGGATTCCGCCGCATGCCCAAGCCCGGTGGCGGCACGGTACCGTTGACCCTGCAGATGAGCAGCGAAGCGACGGTCAGCGGCCGCCTGCGCGACGAACTGTGGCGCAAATGCCTGAACGCCGTCGGCCTGCGCGTCGTGTTCAAGTCCGATAAAAAGACCGAGATCATCAAGGCGTCGCGCCTCGGCAAGGTGCAGATGTTCGAGAGTAATTGGATCGCCGACTTCCCCGACGGCGACAATTTTTATCAGCTGTTGTACGGCCCGAACGCGGATCGCGCCAATTACGCACGTTTCAACCTGCCGGCCTATAACCAACGCTACGAGCAGGCGCACGCACTCAAGGACGGCCCGGCGCGGCAGACGCTGTATTTCGAGATGAACCAGCTGATCCACGCCTACAACCCGTGGGTGCCGCTGACGCATGTGCTGTCGGCCGATATCCGTCAACCGTGGCTCAAAAACTACAAACGCCATCCGGTCGAATTCACGCAATGGCGTTATCTGGATGTCGATGTTGCGCAAAGAATACGTGCCACGCGAGGGAAGTGAGCGTTTTTGCTAGATTAACCTAGTGAAACATTCCCTGTAGTTATACTCAGGCCCGGAATTTTCATTGGCTGGGCGCGCGCCAGTGCGCTTACCTTTGAATACATAACGTAATGCAAAGACATTACACGCCCCATGCCAACGTCATCGCGCACCAAGGAGAACACGTGAAGTTAACGAAGCTAGCGTACATGATCGCCCTGATCGGGGCGGCCGCCCCGGCCATCGCGCAGGAAGCGCAAACGGACAAACCGATGGCACGCGTCGAAATCACGGGCTCCAGCATCAAACGCATCGCGACCGAAGGCGCGCTGCCGGTGCAGACGATCACGCTGGACCAGCTGGACAAGCAGGGCATCACGAACGCGGAACAGCTGATGCGCCTGATCTCGGCGAACGGCACGGGCGCCGACAATATGACTTCAGGTAATAACGTGTTCGGCGCGGATGCCGACCGCGTCAGCGGCGGCGGCTCGTTCGCGTCGCTGCGCGGTCTCGGCCCGACGGGCACGCTGGTGCTGATCAACGGTCGCCGTATTTCCGGCTACGGCCTGTCCGGCAAGGCGGTCGACCTGAACACGATCCCGCTGGCGGCCGTCGCCCGTGTCGAAGTGCTGAAGGATGGCGCGTCCGCGATCTACGGCACGGACGCCGTCGGCGGCGTGATCAACTTCATCCTCAAGACGAACTTCGAAGGCGTGCAGGCGAATGCCACCGGCAACTGGACGGAACACGGCGGCGGCGCCACGCGCCGGCTGCAAGTCGTGGCCGGCCACGGCAACCTGGATACGGACCGCTTCAACATCATGGCCGCCATCGGCTACGACAGGAACGCCGAACTCGACTCGCGCCGGCGTTCCTTCGCCAACGGCTACCAGCCGGCACGCGGCCTGTCGCCGGACACCACCGGCACCCCGGTCGCCAACCAGCTGACGGGCGCCGGCACGGCGCTGGGCGCGAACTTCCAGCGGCCGGGCGACCCGACCAAATACCTGCAGGCCGGCCTCCTGAGCCTGCAAGGCAAGTGCGACAGCGTGCCGGGCATGAACCAGTATGTCACCTCGCTGTGGAAGGACGTGACGTCGCCGCTGCGCACGACGTATTCCTGCACCTACGACTACGGCGGCGACTACGTGATGCAGCTGCCGACGGAGCGCACGAACGGCGTCGCCCGCGCCACGTTCCAGATCAGCCCGGAGCACCGTGTGTTCGCGGAAGCCGTCGGCGCGCACACGAACTCGCTGGCGATCCTGACGCCGACGCAGATCTCGACGTCGCTCGCGAACGGCAACGCGTATCCGGCGGGCGGTCCGTACTACCAGGACCTGTCGCCGTACATCTCGACCTTCGACAAGACCAAACCGATCATCTATAAATGGCGCGCCTGGCCGCTGGGGAACCGCACCCAGAACTACACGACCGACACCGTGCGCCTGATGACGGGTGCGGAGGGCCTGCTTGCCGGCAAGTGGGATTACAAGATCGACCTGTCGCACAGCGAGAGCCACACGAAGACCGACCTCGTCGACGGCTACGCCTACACGAGCGCGTTGTATAAAGTGCTGGGCAGCGGCGTCGTGAATCCGTTCGCCGCGCCGTCGCAAGGCCAGAGCGCGGCCGCGATGCAGGCGCTGGAAGCGACCAAGTTCTATGGCCGCCTGCAGCACGGCAAGACGACGCTCACGCAATTCAACGCGTCCGTCTCGGGCGAGATCTGGCAGCTGCCGGCCGGCCCGCTGCAGGGCGCGATCGGCACCGACCTGCGCCGCGAGGGCTACGGCTTCGCGCAGGACGTCGACGCGACCAAGATCCTGCTGGCGCCGGGCAATGCGAACCAGGACACGGTCAACCGCAACATCAAGGCGATCTATACCGAGCTCGTGGTCCCGGTCATGAAGAACCTGGAACTGCAGCTCGCGCTGCGCCGCGACGACTACAGCGTGATCGGTGCGACGACGAACCCGAAGATCGCGTTCAGCTACCGTCCCACGGGCTGGCTGATGCTGCGCGGCTCGGCCAACAAAGGGTTCCTGGCGCCGAGCTTCGCCCAGCTGTATTCGGGCCGCCTGAACCAGGAGCTGCCGAACGGCGTGTCCGATCCGGTCGGCTGCGCGGCCCACCCGGGCGACCCGCGCTTCTGTGCGATCGAGCGCCTGAACTACTTCAGCGGCGGCAATCCGGGCCTGCGTCCGGAGACGTCGAAGCAGGGCACCCTGGGCTTCATCGTCGAGCCGAGCCGCAACTTCTCGGCGTCGGTCGACTACTGGGCGATCAACGTCAAGGACCGCATCCTCAACCGCACGCCGCAAGTCGTGCTGGCCAACGAGGCATCGCTGCCGGCATACATCCACCGCAACCCGGACGGCACCATCGCCTACGTCGACGCCGGCTGGATCAACGCGGCCGGCCTCAAGACGCGCGGCGCCGACGTCGGCCTGCGCGGCCGCGGCGACCTGCCGGACGGCTGGCGCTGGAACGCGACCCTCGACGGCACCTGGACGCAGAGCTACAAGTTCGCCGAGTTCGAAGGCCAGCCGTACGTCGAATACGTCGGCAATTTTTATACGCGCGACCTGTACCTGCGCTGGAAGCACAACGCCACGTTCAGCGTCGCCAAGGGCCCGTGGAGCGTCCTGCTGAGTAACCTGTACCGCGACGGCTATGCGGACGAGCTGCCGAACGGCGGCAAGGGCACGCCGCCCGCCGGTTTCAACCCGCGCGTGGCCAGCTACACGACGTGGGGCCTGTCGACGACGTACACGGGCATCAAGAACACGACGCTCACCGTCGGCATCCAGAACCTGTTCGACCGCGACCCGCCGTTCACGGCGCACAACGTGGACGAAGTCGTGGGCGCCGGCTGGGATCCGCGCGTGGCCGATCCGCGCGGCCGCTCGCTGAGCTTCGACATCAAGTACCGCTTCTTCTAACCCTTCATCCGGGATTGCCAGTATCCTTGGCGCTCCGGCGGCCCGCGACCATGGAAGCCACAAGCTTCCGCGGCGCGGGCCGTTTAACTTCGAACCCCACACCATGAACGGCAGGCGCAGATTCAACGCGATGATGGCGGCGGCGCTGCTGCTGCCTTTTACGCGCGCGCGCGCCGCATCGACCATGACACCACTGATCAAACCACCGCGTCTCTCCCGCGGCGACGTCGTCGGCCTGGTCGCGCCGGGCGGCTACACGAGCGACGCTTCCATCGACAAGGCAGTGCAGCACATCGAGTCGCTGGGCTTGCGCGTGAAGCTGGGCACCTACCTGCGCGACGTCTGGGGCAATTACGGCGGCACGGTCGCGGCGCGCATCGCCGACCTGCACGCGATGTTCCGCGATCCTGAAGTGAAAGCCATCTGGGCGATCCGTGGCGGCTCGGGCTGCATCTCGCTGTTGCGGCACCTGGACTACCGCCTGATCCGCACGCATCCGAAAATCCTGCTGGGCTATTCGGACATCACGGCGCTGCACCTCGCCATCCACCGCCATGCGGGCCTCGTGACCTTCCACGGCCCGGTGGCATCGAGCACGCCATCCGACTATGCGACGGAGCACCTGCTGGCCGTGCTGATGGAGCCAAGGGATTCGTACACGATCCCGATGTCGGTGGAGAACGACCGGCGCGCGCTGGAAGAGCCGTGGTACGCGACGCGCACCGTGCACAAGGGCGTCGCGACCGGCCCGCTCATCGGCGGCAACCTGTCGCTCGTGAGCGCGCTGGCCGGCACGCCGTACGCGGCGGATTTCACGGGCGGCCTGCTGTTCATCGAAGAGGTGAACGAGGAGCCGTACCGTATCGACCGCTGGATGACGCAGCTCGATCTGGCGGTCGGTTTCGACAAGGCGGCCGCAATCATGATCGGCATCTGCGAGAACTGCGGGCCGCAAGGGGACGGGCCGTCGCTGACCCTGGACGAGACGCTCGATGTACATTTGAAACCGTTGCGCGTGCCGGCGGTGACGGGGTATTCGTTCGGGCATATCCGCAACCAGTTCACCATTCCGGTCGGCGTGCGGGGACGGCTGGATACGGAAGCACGCACGGTGACGTTGCTGGAAGCAGCCGTTAGCTGACGTACCGTCGTTCCCGCGTGGGCGGGAAGTCATTTCCGGCAGTGCCGGGAATGACGTTGTTCGTTACCACCTCCACGCCTCTTGCAGCCTCTCCTTCAAATACCCCACGAACACCCGCACCCTCGGCGCCAGATTTCTCTGGTGCGGATACACCGCATGCAGCGGCGCCGCCGCCATCGCGTGGTGCGGCAGCACGCGCACCAGGCGGCCCGCCGCGAGGTCGTCGCCCACGTCCCAGATCGATTTCAACGCAATGCCGCTACCGGCCAGTGCCAGCTGCTGCGCCGCGCCGCCGTCGTTCGTGAGGAAGGCGGCGTCCACGCGCACGGGGGCCGTTTCGTCGCCGTCGAACTTCCAGTCCGTGCGGCGCTGGTCGCCGATCACGATGCAGCGGTGGCCCGCCAGTTCGTTTGGGGTGCGCGGCTCGCCGTGCCGCTGCAGATAAGCGGGCGACGCGCACAGCACGCGGTAGTTCGGCGCCAGCGCGCGCGCGACGAGCGAGGAGTCGGCCAGCGCGCCGTAGCGGATCGCGAGGTCGATGCCGCTGTCCAGCAGGTCGACGATGGCGTCGCCCAGCTCCATCTGGATCGTCACTTGCGGATGTAAATCCTGGAACGCGGCCGCGATCGGCGCCAGCCAGCGCCGCCCGAACTCGCCGGGCGCCGTGATGCGCAACAGCCCGTGCACGCCGTCGCGGCGCTGCGCGAGCAGGGCTTCGGCCTGCTCGATTTCGTCCAGGATGCGCAGCACGCGCGCGTGGAACAGGCGGCCTTCCTCCGTCAGCGTCTGGCGCCGCGTCGTGCGCTGCAGGAGGCGCGTGCCCAGGCCCGCTTCCAGCAGAGATAAACGCTTGCTGACGACGGACACGGGCACGTCCAGCTCGCGCGCGGCCGCGGACAGGCTGCCGGCGGAGACGATCCGCGCAAACGCGACGAGGGCAGGGAAGTTGTTGGCGAGCGTGTCCATCTTGCGTTTTCCGGAAACAATGATTTCGTATTCTGCCGCTATTTTTCGCGCCAAGTGAAATCTATGATGCGTTCATCGATCAACGCCCGCTGGAGCATGAATATGAAAGCCAACCACATCCTCGCCGCCGCGGCCATGCTGTCGTCGCTGCCGGCCCTCGCGGATGAACAGCTCGTCCGCGCCCACGACATCATCGCCGACCCGTCGCTGCCGGCGGCGCAGCGCGATGCCGAAGTGCTGGCCGCGCGCCGCTACGCCACGTTCTGGCACACGGGCGACGAACGCTACGCCCGCGCCGCGCTCGCCGCCGATTTCACGGACCGCACGTTGCCGCCGGGCCGTGCGCAAGGCGTGCCGGGAGCGCTCGCGGCATCGAGATTCGTGCGCACGGCGATCCCGGACCTGCAAGCCGACCTGCAGCAACTGATCGTCGCGGGCGACCGCGTCACCGTACACTATCGCTTCCACGGCCATTTCACGGGACAGTGGGCCGGCACGCAGGGGCATGGAGAATCCGTCGACTTCATCGCCACCGACATCTACCGCATCGCGGACGGAAAAATCGCCGACAACTGGCATATCGAGGACAACCTCGCGCTGATGCGGCAACTGGGCCTCGTCGCCCGCTGAACAGGAGCCAACATGCACATCGACCTGACTGGCAAGACCGCACTCGTTTCCGCTTCCACCGCCGGCATCGGCCTGGCGACGGCCATCGGCCTCGCGCGGGCCGGCGCGACCGTCATTCTCAATGGCCGCAGCAATGACGCCATCGAACGCGCCCGCGACATCGTGCTGGCGCAGATGCCCGGCGCGCAGCTGCGCGGTGTGCCCGCCGATCTGGCGACGGCCGAGGGTGCCGCCGCGTTGATCGCCGCCGAGCCGCGCGTCGACATCCTCGTCAACAACGCCGGCACGTACGGCCCGCAGGATTTCTTCGAGATCAACGACGCCACGTGGGAGCATTTTTTTCAATTGAACGTGATGTCGGGCGTGCGCCTGGCGCGGCACTACCTGAAAGGGATGCTGGAACGTGACTGGGGCCGCGTGGTGTTCATCTCGTCGGAATCGGGGCTGAACATCCCGGCCGACATGATCCACTACGGCATGACGAAGACGGCCCAGCTGGCGATCTCGCGCGGACTGGCGAAGCTGGCGGCCGGCAGCGGCGTCACCGTCAATGCGGTGCTGCCGGGGCCGACCCTGTCGGAAGGCGTGCGCGCCATGCTGGAAGGCGCGGCCCAAGAGGCGCATACCTCGGTCGAGCAGGCCGCGACGGAATTCGTGCGCACGCAGCGGCCCAGTTCCATCCTGCGCCGCGCGGCGAGCACGGAGGAAGTCGCGAACATGATCGTCTACGTGTGCTCGCCGCAGACGTCGGCCACGACGGGCGCGGCGCTGCGGGTCGATGGCGGTGTCGTGGACACCATCGCGTAGACGCGCTTGAGATCAGGCGACGATCTCGTCGATCTGCGCGGCGACTTCGTCGAACGCGGCGCTGGCGCGGTCCGGCCCCATGTTGACGCCCTCGGCGTAGATGAACTCGACGTCCGTCATGCCCATCAGGCCCAGCACGCCCTTCAGGTACGGCACCTGCGAATCGGCCGGCGTATCGCGGTAGATACCGCCGCGGGCCAGGCCCACGTAGACCTTCTTGCCGCTGACGAGGCCTTCCGGGCCGTTCGCGGTGTAGCGGAACGTCTGGCCGGCGCGGGTGACGGCGTCGATCCACGATTTGATTTGCACCGACACGCCGAAGTTATACATCGGCACGCCCAGTACGATCACGTCGGCGCGTTTCAGTTGCGCGATCAGGGCGTCGTCCAGGGCGACGCGCTCGCTTTGCTGCGGCGTGCGCTGGTCGGCGGGCGTGAACAGGGCGGACAGCGCGGTTTCGTCCAGCACCGGGTGCGGATCGCGCGCCAGGTCGCGCAGCTCGACCGTCGCTTGCGGATTGCGGGCTTTTAGCCGCGCCGTGATGGCGTCGGCGACGCGGGTGGAGTTGGAACCGTTCGCGCGGGCGCTACCGTTGATCTGCAGGATGTTCATCGTTGTTCTCCAGAAAGTGGAATCGATGGAAAACATTCTATTGGTTCTTCTCTGCGGGATTAAGCAGGGGTGGTGGATATCATTGTTCCGTCCATGGAACGATCTTCAAAGTGCTTGACATGTGTGCATACGCACATAATACTGTGCCCATGACTGCTTCCGAACGACTCATCGCCTGCAACTGCTTCGCCTCGCGCAAGGCGGCGCGCCTGATTACGAAGATGTATGAAGACCACCTGTCGCGCGTGGACCTGACGAGCACGCAGTTTTCCATCCTGGTCTACGTCGACGAGATCGGAGCCGCCTCGATGAAGGACCTCGTCGACGCGATGGTGATGGAACGCACGAGCGTGATCCGCGCCTTGCAGCCCCTGGAGCGCGACGGCCTCGTGGCCATCGGCCCGCACGAGGAAAACGCGCGCCGTAACGTCGTGCGCCTTACCGAGGCTGGCCGCGCGAAGTTGGCGAAGGCGATACCCGTGTGGCAGACGGCGCAGGCGGAGTTCGAACGCAGGTTCGGCGCCGGGCTGGCCGGGGAGTTGCGCCAGTCTTTGCTGACGCTGGCACCGTAGAAAAATTTTTTGCACTGATATGTGTGTACGCACACTTAACGACACGGAGAGGAACATGAACAAAGCACATCCCGGCACTGCGGTCGTCACGGGCGCCTCCACCGGCATCGGCGCCGTTTACGCGGACCGCCTGGCCCGCCGCGGCTACGACCTCGTGCTGGTCGCCCGCAATGGCGAGCGTTTGGCAGCCCAGGCCGACCGCCTGGCGACGACCTATGGCCGCACGGTGCGCGCGGTCGCCGCCGGCCTGACCCGCGACGCCGACCTGCGCTGCGTGGAAGACCTGCTGCGCAGCGACGACGGCATCACGCTGCTCGTGAATAACGCGGGCGTGGGCGGCACGGGCCCGCTGCTGGGCGCCGACGTCGACAAGATGCAGGACATGATCGCGCTGAACGTGACCGCGCTGACGCCTGACCTATGCCGCGGCCCCCGGTTTCGTGGCGCGCGGGAAGGGCGCTTTCATCAATATCGCGTCGATCGTCGCCATCGCACCGGAAGTGTTGAACGGCGTGTACGGCGGCAGCAAGGCCTATGTGCTCGCGTTCAGCCAGTCGCTGCAGCATGAGCTGGCCGGCCAGGGCGTGCGCGTGCAAGTGGTTCTGCCGGGCGCCACCGCGACGGATTTCTGGCAGATCGCCGGCACGCCGGTCGAGCACCTGCCCAGCGAGATCGTGATGCGCGCCGAGGATCTGGTCGATGCCGCGCTGGCCGGCTTCGACCAGGGCGAATTCGCCACGATCCCCGCGCTGGAAGATGGCGCCAAGTGGGATGCGTACGAGGCCGCGCGCCGGGCGATGCATCCGGAGCTGTCGCGCACGAAGCCGGCGAGCCGGTATGTCATTCAAAAAACGACGGCGACGGCATGAATTGTGGGTGGGGTGATTGATGCCCCGGCATCAATCACCCGCCCTATGCATCAACGAGCTTCGAATACCAAACACGTCGTGGTCGCATGCGCATACAACCGTCCCTGCGCATCGACGATCTTCCCCTCGGCCGTGGCGAGCTGGCGCCCGCAATGCAGCACGGTGCCGATCGCCCGCAGCGGTCCGCCATCGAGCCTTGCGCCGCGCACGAGGTTCACGCTCAGCTCCGCCGTCGTGTAGGCATAGCCCGGCTCCAGCGCCGTTTGCACGGCGCAGCCCACGGCCGAGTCGAGCAGGGTCGCGTACCAGCCGCCGTGCACGGTGCCCATCGGGTTCAGGTGTTTCTCCTGCGGCGTACCCTGGAACGTGGCCGTGCCCTTGTCGACTTCGACGAGGAAAAAGTCGAGCGTCTCGGCGATGTGCGCGTACGGAAAACGGCCGTCGAGCAGCGCCTGCATCACCGCCAGTCCCGTCATCCCGCGCGCTTCCTGCGCCGGCACCACGCCCGGTCGTCCGCCGCCTTGCTCCACGCGTGCGCGCACCGCGCGCAGCTGTGCTTCCCATTGTTCCGCCACCGTTTGCTGCTTGTCCATGCGATCTCCTTCATCCATATTGAGTGTATATGCAACTATTCGATGCCGATTATGCACAGGTTTCGGCGCACCCGGGGTTATACTCGCTAGAGGGCGGGCACTAACGCCGGCCCGGTACCGGAACACCGACCATGACATCGCGCCCGCAATCGAACGACCCCCTGTGCAACTGCCTCGCCCTGCGCCAGGCGTCGCGTTACATCACCGGTGTGTACGACCAGGCCCTGAGCGAAGCGGGCCTGCGCGTCACGCAGTTTTCCATCCTCGCCAAACTGCTGGGATTGGGGCCGATGACGGTCAACCAGATGTCCGCCGAACTGGTCATGGACCGCACGACCCTCACCCGCAACCTCAAGCCGCTCGAGCGCGACGCCCTCGTGACGACCGGTCCCAGCGAACATGATAAACGCGAGCGCGTGATTGTCCTCACGCCCGCCGGCAAGGCCAAGGTCAAGGCCGTGTTGCCGCTGTGGCGCCGCGCCCAGCAGACATTCGAGCAGAACTTCGGCAGCGAACGCGCGCTCGAACTGCGCATGCTGTTGCGCGCCGTCGTCGAGACGGGCATCCACGACCCCGACATCAAATAATCCCGATCTCCGGCAGGCCGCGCGTCCTGCGGTTTTCCAAATAAGTGTATATACTCCTATTTGTGTGATCCCGCCGTCCAACCCGAAAGGAGTCATCATGTCTGCCCGCGATATCGTCCTGTGTGCCCCCGTGCGTACCGCCATCGGCGCGTTCAACGGTTCCCTGAAATCCATCCCCGCCGTCGAACTGGGCGCGGCCGCAGTGCGCGCCGCCGTCGAGCGCGCGGGGATTGCTCCCGATGCCATCGACGCGGTCCTGATGGGCAACGTGGTCCAGGCGGGCAACCGCATGAATCCGGCCCGTCAGGCCGCCATTCACGGCGGCATTCCCGTCAGTGTGCCCGCGATGACGTTGAACCGCGTGTGCGGTTCGGGCGCGCAGGCCATCGCGTCGGCCGCGCACGAGGTCCTGGCCGGCGAAGCGAACGTCGTGCTGGCGGGCGGCATGGAAAACATGGACCAGGCGCCTTACCTGATGCCGCAGGCCCGCTGGGGCGCGCGCATGGGGCATGCGCAGATCTACGACAGCCTGCTGCACGACGGCTTGAACGACGCCTTCTCCGCCCAGCACTCGGGCTGGCACACGGAAGATCTCGTGAAGGAAGCGGACCTCACCCGCGCCGCGCAGGACCGCTGGGCCGAGCGTTCGCAGCGCCGTTTTTCGGAGGCCCAGGCCGCCGGTGCGTTCAAGGATGAAATCGTGGCGATCGAGATCGCGGGCAAGCGCGGCGTACAGCTGTTCGACACGGACGAAGCGAACCGCCCCGACACCACGCTGGAGGCACTCGCGAAACTGAAGCCGGCGTTCCGTCCGGACGGCACGATCACGGCCGGCAATGCGCCGGGCCTGAACAGCGGCGCCGCCGCCGTCATCGTCGCCGATCGGGCGACGGCCGAGCGCCTCGGCCTGCAGCCGATCGCGCGCCTCGTCGCGTCGAGCGTGGCGGCCGTGGAGCCGGGCATGTTCGGCATCGGCCCCGTGCCGGCCGTGCAGAAGGCCCTTGCGCGCGCCGGCTGGAACATCGCCGACGTCGACCGCTACGAAATCAACGAAGCCTTCGCCGCCGTGCCGCTGGCCGTCGCGCGCCAGTTATCTCTGCCGGAAGACGTCATCAACGTCGAAGGCGGCGCGGTCGCGCACGGCCACCCGATCGGCGCGACGGGCGCCGTGCTGACGGTGCGCCTGCTGCACGCGATGCGTCGCGGCCTCGCACGGCGCGGCGTCGTCACGCTGTGCATCGGCGGCGGGCAGGGGATCGCGCTGGCGCTGGAGCAGGTGACCTGAACGTCGCTCCCGCCTGCGCGGGAACGGCGAAGTGGTGGTCATGCCGCCATGACTGCTTTCATTCTCTCGACCAAAAACTCCCTGAGCACTCTGACGGCCGGCGACACTTGCCGCCGGTTCGCCAGCACCATGTACAGGGGCTGGTTGTTGCCCTCCCAGTCCGCGCAGACGATGGAGAGCGCGCCGCTCGCGAGGTCGGCCTGCACGTCGATGCGCGAGCGGTAGCACAGCCCCAGACCATCCAGCGCCCAGCGCCGCACGATCTCGGAATCGTCGGCCACACGGTCGCCGCGCACCGTCACGTCGATCTCCTCGTCGCCTTTGCGAAAGCGCCAGCGGTCGTTGACCGTCTCGTCGACCATGAAGCACAGGCAGTTGTGCGCCGCGAGTTCGTGCGGCGACGCCGGCGCGCCGTGCCGCGCGAGGTACGCCGGAGACGCGCATAGCACGCGGCGGTTGGTTTCCAGCAGCGGCAGCGCCACCATGCTGGATGCGCGCGGCTTCCCGAAGCGCAGCGCGATGTCGACCGGTTCCCGATAAATGTCGGCCAGGCGGTCCGTCAGCTGCAGGCGCAACCGGACGCCCGGATGGCGCGCCTGGAACGCGTTCAGCCACGGCAGCACGACGTGGCGGCCGAGGTCCGACGGCATCGAGATCTGCAACTGGCCCTCGATCGCATTCTCTCCCGCACGCAGTTCTTCCTCGGCTGCGCGCAAACCGTCCAGCAGCGGGCGGCAGCGCGCCAGCAGGCGTTCGCCGGCCACCGTCAGGCGCATGCTGCGCGTCGTGCGCACGAACAGCGCCGTGCCGAGATCCGCCTCCAGCCGTTTCAGGCTCGCGCTGGCGACGGCCGGCGAGATCTCCAGCAGCCGCGCGGCCGCCGACAGGCCGCCCTGTTCCGCCGTGGTCACGAAGAGTTCGAGGTCGCGCAGGTTCATTTTCAAACAAAAATTGAAATTGATTTCGTAATTGCCCAGTTTATCAAAAAGATGGGCGCGCCCAGAATCACACCCATCGATCACCAAGGAGCCGTCATGAAAGCCATCGCCTACCAGAACAACCTGCCCATTGATCACGCCGACGCCCTCGTCGACATCACCCTGCCGGACCCTGTCGCGACGGGCCACGACCTGCTCGTCGAGGTGAAAGCCGTGTCCGTGAATCCGGTCGACGTAAAGGTGCGCGCCGGTGCGAAACCGGCCGACGGCGATTGGAAAGTGCTCGGCTGGGACGCGGCCGGCATCGTAAAAGCCGTCGGGCCGGACGTGACCTTGTTCCGCCCGGGCGACCGCGTCTGGTACGCCGGCTCCATCGCCCGCGCCGGCAGCAACAGCGAGCTGCAGCTGGTCGACGAGCGCATCGCCGGCACGATGCCGCAATCGCTGGATTTCGGCGCCGCCGCCGCGCTGCCGCTGACGAGCCTCACGGCATGGGAGCTGCTGTTCGACCGTCTCGAGGTCCCGACCGACGAGCGCGGCGAGGGCAAGACGTTATTGGTGATCGGCGCGGCGGGCGGCGTCGGCTCGATCCTCGTGCAGCTGGCGCGCAAGCTGACCCGCCTGACGGTCGTCGGCACGGCTTCGCGGCCGGAAACGCGCGACTGGGTGGTCAACAACGGCGCCCATCACGTGATCGACCACAGCAAGCCGCTGGCCGACGAGATCACGCGCGCAGGCCTGGGCGCGCCGGATTACGTGATCAGTCTGACGCACACGGACCAGCACTTCGACCAGATCGTCGAGATCATCGCGCCGCAGGGAAAATTCGGCCTGATCGACGACCCGGCGCCGATCGACGTCCGCAAATTCAAGCGCAAGGCCGTATCTCTGCACTGGGAACTGATGTTCACGCGTTCGCTGTTCTCGACACCGGACATGATCCGCCAGCACGAGATCCTGAACCGCGTCGCGGCGCTGATCGACGCGGGCACGATCCGCTCGACGGCCAACGAGAATTTCGGGCGCATCGATGCGCAAAACCTCAAGCGCGCGCACGCGCTGATCGAGTCGAACCGGGCGCAGGGGAAGATCGTGCTGGTGGGGTTTTGAGTTACAACCACCGTCAACTCGATATCGATCGGATACACCATCTCACACGGCTGGCCATGGCAGACGGCGGATTGATAACGCTGGGCCATGGCGGCACTGGCGACGTAGCGGACTACGTCCTCGTCTCAGAGAAGCCATAAAATAATTGTTGCCACAAGCACGGCCGTAAAGAAGTTATGGCCGCGCTTGTCATATTGCGTTGCGACGGCGCGGAAGTCTTTTAGCCGGTTGATCGCGCGCTCGACGACGTTGCGTCCTTTGTATACTTCAGCGTCGAAACGTGGAGGCGATCCTCCCCGACGACCTTTGCACAGCCGGTTTCTCTGCGCATCGAGTCGTTCAGGACAAACGCAGCGGATGCCCCGCTCTTGAATCTGTCGTCGATAATGAGGGGCGCCGTAAGCGCGATCCACCCGCAAGCAAGTCAGGCGTTTGCGTGGACGTCCTTTCCCCGATCGGGAAAGGAAATAGCATCAAGTACAGTGCCGATGTTGGCCGCGTCGCTGCACTGTCCTGCAGTGACCACAAACGACAACGGCAGGTCATGTCCATCCACGCATAGATGGATCTTGCTGGTGAGGCCGCCACGTGAATGTCGCAGCCGCTCGTCAGTTACCTCCCTCTTTTTTCTGCCGGAGGAAGTGTCTTTCGAGCGCCAGCAGCACTTCGTTGTGCCTTCACGTGGGTCGCATCAAGCGCAGCACCGTTCCAATCGACACGGCCAGAAGCAGCCTCGGCAGCCTGCATGATCTTGAGTAGGCGTTGCCATGTACCGTTGCGTGACCAGCGCACAAACCTGTCGTAGCAGGTCTGCCACGGTCCATAGCGCGGCGGGATGTCGCGCCAGGGCGCGCCAGTCCCTAAGCGCCACAGAATCCCGTTAATCACATGCCGATGCCCGGTATAAGCATGACCGTAACGTGGATTGGGCGGCGAACGTGGCTCCAGCTACCGCCATTGCTGTTCAGTTAGGTCAGTTCGGATCATCGCCATCTGACCAATCAAACAAAATTTCGTTCAATCAGTCAGATAGACCCCAGCAGTCTTCGGCGTGGGCCGCTTGAGCGATGCAGGAAGCAAGAAGAAGAGACAGCGCGGTTTTCATCGTACAACTTTAGCATGCGGGGCCGGGACGCATGCTCACCGATTATCACGCTTGGCACAACCTGAACGTCATGTAGCTCAGAACATGGCTGATCCCGGCCAGCCGCAGCATGTCCGCCACGCACGCGACCGTCGTAAAACCGGTGCGTGCATACAGTTCGATGGCCGGCTCGTTCTTCGACAGGACATCGAGGTCGAGCCAGGCGATGCTATCTCGTTGCGCCAAAAATATAGCGCTGCTGGTGCTGGTCGGTAGGGAAAAGTCGCGTGGGTCGACGTGCTACGGCGATGCTGCCTCCTTGAGCCATATAAGAAGGACAGTTCTACGGCAGATTCCTTAGCCAACAAAATCTAACCCTCAGAGCATTCGTATAGATGGGTCTGACAGGCCGCGATAGCGTTAGGTTGCCAAAAATCAACTTCCCATATGGATTAGCACAATATATGAAACTTTCTATGCCTCAATATAAAGTTAATGCAAGCAATAAACCTACCTTGCAGAGATATTTTGTTAATTAAAATCTGTATAGGAATGCTTATCTATGGGAAAAAATTGCGAAGAAATAACAAGACTTATCGATACAACTTCACCGCAAATGCAAAATTTGCTTTCCATCGGGCTTACGGTGTTCGCGTTGTACTTATCGGTATCTTTTGGGGAAAGTCTTGGTAAGGCTTTTTATTACTTAAATCATTGATTGAAAAACTGGAGACATCATGCAAGAACTGCAAATGGAAGAATTAGATCAGGTCAACGGCGGATTCGGGATGATCATTGTAGCAGCTGGCATTGCCGTGGTGGTTGCTGCAGGCGTTGGGTTCTTTATCGGCTATAGAGAAGCAGGAGCTGGTGCAAAAAAATAATGACAAATTCACTTAAATTTGGAGAAATATTATGAATCAAATTGCAAATTCCAATACGAGCATGAATGAATTTTCAATAAGCACATTGGAAGACGATGAAATTTGCGTTATTAGTGGCGGCAATCCTTTCTTCATTGCCATGGCTGGATTTGGTGCAACTTTGGCGGCACTTAATGCAGCCGAACAATTTGGCGAAAAATTAGGGAAAGCGGCGTATTACGCTCTGCATTAATGGTAGCGGGCACCTCTTTTAATTAAGAGGTGTATTTTGCGTTTAGTTGGTAAACTTTCTGGCAATGATTATTATAATCACCGGGTTTTAAAATCGGTCTGAGCGGAATTTTAATTAATGGTCTTTGGGAACGGTTTTTGTGCTTAGTATAATGAGATTCAACGTTTAAACTTTTAAACCTAAGGAATCTTATTTTGGATAAGTTGACCTCACAGAAAAAGCAAATTTTTCGTCAACAAGCTATCGATTTCGTTGGTTCGCGGCAGTATAGAACAGTTATCTTGGCAAATTATGTTAGTCATAGAATCTTAACGACGATTTTTGGTGTAATTGTTATTTTGATTATCATATTCTTTACCTCTTTTAGCACTGCTCGTCGAGTAGAAGTGTCAGGAATTCTGTTGCCGAGTAATGGATTGATTCGTATAAAGTCAGGTCAGACGGGCATTGTGGCCCAAGTTCGAGTTAAAGAAGGACAGAAAGTAAAAGCCGGTGAAGTTCTGTTTGTTTTGTTGAATGAGCGCAATATTGGGTCTTCTAAGTCAGCTGAAAGTACAGTTTCGACACTTTTACGAAATCGAAGCGATAGCTATCAAGAAGAGTTATTGCAGATCGATCAGCAATCGAGCCAACGTGCTCTAGCCGCACAGAAAAGGGCAGCAGCGTTGCAGGAAGAGGCAAAACGCCTGGAATTGCAAATTGCGTTGCAAAAATCACGCATTGAATTGGTAACTCTGGCTTTTAAGCGATTCAAAGATTTGCATGCAACTAACTACATATCTTCCGGACAAATGGAGGAGAAAGAAGGTGAATTATTGGATCAACGCCAACGATTAGCTGAACTCGAGCGTCTCAAGGCTGTGAGCGAGCGCGATTATGTTTCGGCCCAAGCTGACTATCTTGACTTGAAGTATCAAGCAAAACGAGATGAGGAAGCATTGAAGCGCAATGCGTTGGCGATTCAGCAGGATCTCGCCGAAAGCGAGGCTCGGCGAGAAATTAGGGTGATAGCACCAACTGCAGGTACCGTAACTACAATTACCGTAGAAATCGGCAAACAAGTTATGGCGGACTCTGCATTGGCATCTTTGCTGCCTGCTGACTCCAAACTTGAAGCCGAAGTTTATGTCCCCTCTCGCTCTATAGGTTTTGTCAAGCCAGGAATGAAGGTCATGTTGCGCTATCAGGCATATCCTTATCAGAAATTTGGTCAGTACGAAGCAAGTATTCAAGAGGTGACAAGCACATCAATTTCTGCGCACGAATTGACATTGCCAGGGGGCGCAATGATTGCGAACCAGACAGGTGAACCATTATACCGTATGCGTCTGAGATTGAAGCAACAGGAAGTTTTAGTATATGGTAAGCCGACCGGCCTTAAGTCAGGAATGTTATTAGATGCTAGTATCATTTTAGAGCATCGGCATTTGTACGAGTGGATTCTTGAGCCGCTGTTTAGCATCTGTGGACGTAATTAGTTTTGCGGATTTTAATTGATCAATTTTTAGTCGACTATTATAGATGAACGCTTATGAAAATTGCCTCGTCTCTGCAGTTGGCATTCTGGTCAACCAAGCGCCTTCCCGTTATTTTGCAAACCGAAGCCGCAGAGTGTGGACTAGCTTGTATTGCAATGGTCACATCTTATTGGGGCCACCGTATAGACTTATCTACTATGCGACAGCGTTTCTGTATTTCGCTTAAAGGGGCTACCCTGAAGGGGTTGATGGCAATGGCACAGGGCTTGAATCTTCAACCCCGGCCATTGAAACTTGAAATGGAGCACCTGCCGCAGTTGAGGTTGCCAGCGATACTGCATTGGGATATGAATCACTTTGTTGTCCTTAGAGGTGTTACTAATACACATGCATATATCCACGACCCAGGTGTTGGAGAGCGGCGATTACTCCTCATTGATGTCGCGAAGCATTTTACCGGAGTTGCATTAGAACTAACCCCAACAAGCGAGTTCTTGCCGAAAAATGAGCGGAGAGATTTTTCGCTTCTTTCCCTTATGGGGCGCGTGGTCGGGCTTCGACGAAGCTTGGGCCAAGTCCTGCTTCTTGGACTTGCGTTACAGGTGTGCGCGTTGATCGCCCCGTTTTATATGCAATGGGTGGTCGATGAAGCCTTGCTTGCAGCCGATCATGAAATGATGACCGTGCTTGGCTGCGGATTTTTATTGTTGGTTATGTTGCAAACTTCGATTGCTGCTGTCCGCTCATGGGTAACTACCATACTGTCGACGAATATCAATTTTCAGTGGTTGGGAAACGCTTTTACGCATCTGATGAAACTACCGCTGCCTTATTTTGAAAATCGTCACACCGGCGATATTGTCTCCCGCTTTAATTCGATCCAAGCGATGCAGAAAAGCCTAACTATTCAGTTTGTCGAAGGAGTGATTGACGGCGTCCTCGTGCTGGGGACTTTCGTGCTAATGTGCTTGTATAGCTTCAAACTTGCAGCGATAGCATGTTGTGCGGTCGGTTTATATATTTCACTACGCGTGCTAATTTTCGCACCTCTGAAAAATGCGACGTCTGAACAGATTATTCACTCGGCTAAGCAGCAAACACATTTTTTGGAGTCAGTTCGAGGTGTTCAAAGTGTTCGTTTGTTCTGTCGCAATGATGAGCGGTGTGCTAGTTGGCTAAACGCCCTGGCGGATCAATTCAATTCAGAATTGCGAATTGCAAGGTTGGGGTTGTCGTATCAAGCTGCGAGTAATTTTTTGTTTGGAGCGGAACGCATAATCGTTATATGGATTGCTGTCTTGGCTGTAATGGATGCGAAATTTTCTATCGGGATGCTGTTTGCTTTTATTAGTTATAAGGATCAGTTCAGTCAGCGCATAGTCAGCCTAGTCGATAAATTGTTCGAGTTTAAAATGCTACGTCTACATGGTGAGCGTGTTGCCGATATTGTGTTAACTCAAACCGAGAAGATAAACTGCAACTATGAAATCGATCCTCTCGACATAATTCCATCTATCGAATTGCGCCGGATCTCTTTCCGTTATGCGGATGGCGAACCTTATATCATTAAGGATCTTGACATCAAAATATCTCCGGGAGAATGCATTGCCTTGACCGGTGCGTCAGGCAGTGGAAAAACCACTCTAATGAAGCTGATACTTGGATTGCTTGAGCCTACGAATGGCGAGATTCTCATAGGTGGCGTAAAGGTGGCGAATTTGGGTTTAGCGAACTACCGCCAGATGATTGGTACGGTGATGCAGGATGATATGTTGTTTGCTGGTTCGATTTCGGACAACATTAGTTTCTTCAGTAGCAATCCTAATCAGGAACAAGTTGTTCAGTGTGCGCGTTTGGCCGCTATCGACGTAGAAATTATGAGTATGCCTATGGCTTACAATACACTCGTTGGAGATATCGGTACGGGCTTGTCCGGTGTCAGAAGCAGCGGATTTTGCTCGCTAGGGCGTTGTATAAAAACCCACAAATTCTTGTTTTGGACGAAGCAACCAGTCACCTCGACATATGGAATGAACAGGCAGTCAACGCTGCGATACAAAACCTTAAGTTAACTCGCATTATCGTTGCGCACCGACCTGAGACCACTCACATGGCTGAGCGTGTCGTCGTTTTACACGGAGGAAAGATTGTGCAAGATATAATGCAGGAGCCGCGTCAACCGAATAGTGTAAAGGCAGCGTAACCAGTTTTTATCTACCCTTTTCTATTAGCGCAGCTTGAACGTCATGTAACTCAAGTCATGGCTGACCCCGGCAATCCTGAGCATGTCCGCCACGCGCGCGACCGTCGTAAAACCGGCATGCGCATACAGTTCGATGGCCGGCTCGTTCTCTGACAATACCTCGAGATCGATCCAGTCGAGGTCCGTCCCGGTGCGCGCCCACTGGGCCGCCGTTTCGAGCAGACGCCGTCCGAGCCCGCGCCGCCGCCATACGCGGTGCACGCCCATGCCGAGCATGGCGCGGTGCGTGGCGGCCGGTTCGGGACGGCCGCGCAGGTCGATGTGGCCGGCGATGTCGCCGCCGGGGGCGATGGCCAGCCACAGGCGGCGCCAGCCCGGTTGGCCGACGGGGATCTCGACGCCCTTGATGAACGCGATGCGCAGCCCGGCCGGCAGGCGCGGCTGGCCGGGCGCGATCGGCTGGAACAGCGGCGTGCCGTCGGCGCCGTTGTCGCGCAGGTGGTCGTCCAGGTAGGCGAAGAACGGCGCCAGGTCGGCTTCACCGGCCGGGCGGATCGTCAATGCCGTCGCGTCGTCCTTCGATGCGTTCACAGCGCCCGTGCGATCAGGATCTTCTGGATGTCGCTCGTGCCTTCGTAGATCTGGCACACGCGCACGTCGCGGTAGATGCGCTCGACGGGGAAGTCGGCCACATAGCCGTAGCCGCCGAACACCTGCATCGCCGACGACACCACGCGCTCGGCCATCTCGGACGCGAACAGCTTGGCCATCGCGGCTTCCTTCAGGCAGGGCAGGCCCGCGTCCTTCATCGACGCGGCGTGCAGGATCAGCTGGCGCGCCGCTTCGATCTGCATCGCCATCTCGGCCAGGCGGAACTGCACGGCCTGGTGGTCGAAGATCGGCGAACCAAAACTCTCGCGTTCCTTCGCGTACGCCAGCGCGGCCTCGAACGCGGCGCGCGCCATGCCGACCGATTGCGACGCGATGCCGATGCGGCCGCCCTCCAGGCCGGACAGCGCGATCTTGTAGCCTTGCCCCTCTTCGCCGATCAGGTTGTCGACGGGGATGCGGCACTGATCGAACACGATCTGCGCCGTGTCCGACGAGTGCTGCCCCATCTTCTGCTCGATGCCGGCAACGATGTAGCCTGGCGTATCGGTCGGCACCCAGAACGCGCTGATGCCCTTCTTGCCGGCCGCCTTGTCGGTGACGGCCATGACGATGGCGACGTCGCCGTTCTTGCCGCTCGTGATGAACTGTTTGGTGCCGTTCAGGACGTAGTGGTCGCCGTCGCGGACGGCCGTCGTGCGCAGGGCGGCGGCGTCGCTGCCCGTGTGCGGTTCCGTCAGCGCGAAGGCGCCCAGCAGGTCGCCCTGCGCGAGCGGACGGAGCCAGCGCTCCTTCTGTGCGGCGTTCGCGTAGGTCATCGCGATCGAGCACACGGGGCAGTTGTTGACCGAAATGATGGTGGAGGTGCCGCCGTCGCCGGCCGCGATCTCTTCCAGCACGAGGGCCAGCGCCACGTAATCGAGGCCGGCGCCGCCGTACTGCTCGGGCACGGCCACGCCGAACGCGCCCAGCTGGGCCAGTTCCTTCAGCTCGTCCTTGGGAAAATGGTGCTCGCGGTCCCAGCGCGCGGCGTTGGGCGCCAGGCGCTCCTGCGCGAAGGTGCGCAGGGCGTCGCGGATCATCTGGTGTTCTTCGGTCAGAATCATTTGTCTCGTTTAGTGTAGTTATCGTGGACGGTCACCACGCGATCGGCGTCCCGTCGTAGTTGAGGAAGGCGCCGTTCTGCGCGGGCGTCGCATTGGCCAGCGCGGCGCGCAGCCCGGCCGCGCTCTGCTGCACGGTGAGCGTGGCGCCCGGGCCGCCCATGTCGGTCTGCACCCAGCCCGGGTGGAACGCCAGGCACGTGGCGCCCTGCGGGCCATACGTCAGCGCGGCGTCGGCCAGCACGGAATTCAGCGCGGCCTTGCTGGCGCGGTACAGGGAACCCTGGTTGCTCGTGCGCTCGCCGATGGAACCCATGCGCGACGAGATCACGGCCACCTTGCCGCGCGTGGCGGCGACCAGCGGCGCGACGATGGGCAGGATGCGCATCGCGGCCAGCACGTTCGTGTGCATGACGTCGTCGAATTCCTGCTCGGTCGGGAAGCCGGCGTGATCGGGGCCGTACACGCCCGCGACGAGCCAGGCGGCGTCGATCTTCTCGTCGTCCAGCTTCCAGCCCAGGCCACCGATCGATTCGGCATTGGTGACGTCGACCTGGTGCGCTTCCGCGCCGAGCCGGCGCAGCGCTTCGCAATCCGCGGCCTTGCGGGCGGTGGCGATGACGCGCCAGCCGTCGGCGCGGTATTGACGGGCCAGTTCGTGGCCGATGCCGCGCGAGGCACCGATGATGAGGGCGGTTGGCATAGGTTTTCCTTCACGGTATGAATGACAGGTTTGCCACCATACCGTGTTTTAAAAACGCCTGCTTAACAGGACACTCCGGCGTTACACCATCTCGATCGCCATCGCGGTGGCTTCGCCGCCGCCGATGCACAGCGACGCCACGCCGCGCTTGCCGCCGGTCTTTTTCAGCGCGCCCAGCAGGGTCACGATGATGCGCGCACCCGACGCGCCGATCGGGTGGCCCAGCGCGCAGGCGCCGCCGTGGATGTTGATCTTGTCGTGCGGGATGTCCAGCTCGTGCATCGCGGCCATCGGCACGGCGGCGAACGCTTCGTTGATCTCGAAGAGATCGACGCTCTTCGGCGTCCAGCCGGTCTTCTTGAACAGCTTTTGCAGCGAGCCGATCGGCGCGGTCGTGAACTGGTCCGGTTCCTGTGCGTGGGTCGTGTGGCCGACGATGCGGGCGATCGGCGTCACGCCCAGTTCCTTCGCCGTCGATTCGCGCATCATGACGAGCGCCGCGGCGCCGTCGTTGATCGACGAGGAAGACGCCGCCGTGATGGCGCCGTCCTTCTTGAAGGCCGGACGCAGGGTCGGGATCTTGTCGACCTTGGCCTTGACGGGACCTTCATCCTTCTCGATGATGGTCTCGCCCAGGCGGTTCGCCACGGTCACCGGTGCGATCTCCCACTGGAAATCGCCGGACTCGGTGGCGTTCTGCGCGCGCTTGACGGATGCGATCGCGAACGCGTCCAGCTGCTCGCGCGAGAAGCCGTACTTGGCCACGCACTCTTCGGCGAACGTGCCCATCGAGCGGCCCTCGCCCGTCTTCTCGTTGCGCGAGTACGCGTCTTCCAGGCCGTCCAGCATCATGTGGTCGAACATGACGCCATGGCCGATGCGGTACCCGCCGCGCGCTTTCGGGATCAGGTACGGGGCATTGGTCATCGACTCCATGCCGCCCGCGACGACGACGTCCGCGCTGCCGGCCTTGAGCACGTCGTGCGCGAAGATGGCGGCCTGCATCGCCGAGCCGCACATCTTCGACAGGGTGACGGCACCCGTCGACAGCGGCAGGCCCGCCTTGATCAGCGCCTGGCGCGCCGGGGCCTGGCCCTGGCCGGCCATCAGGCAGTTGCCGAAATAGACGTGCTCGACGAGGCTCGCGTCGACGCCGGCGCGCTCGACGGCCGCCTTGATCGCCACGGCGCCCAGGTCGCTCGCGGATTTCGAAGAAAAGTCGCCCTGGAAGGCACCCATCGGGGTACGGGCGGCGCCGACGATAACGATTGGATCATTCATTGTGTAAGGTCTCCAAGTAATGGGGTTGCGGCGAGGGTGTCGCCGGGTTCGATGGGTCCGTGAGATGGAACCGGATGTGCTGCGGATACGGGAAGACGTCCTCGACTTCGCCCGCCAGGATGCGGTCCTTGTGCGACTGCCACCAGACGCGCGTCAATAGTGCGGCATGGTGTTTCATGAACGCCGCGCGTATCTTTGGATTCGCGAGCAGGAAGCGCGCGAACTGTTCGGGGAAGACGTCGTGTTTGCCGATCGGATACCACGGCTCGGCCGCCATCTCGTCTTCCTCGTTACGTGGCTGCGGGATGTCGCGGAAGTTGCAGTCGGTGAGGTATTCGATCTCGTCGTAGTCGTAGAACACGACGCGGCCTTGTCGGGTGACGCCGAAATTTTTATACAGCATATCGCCTGGAAAAATATTCGCGGCGACGAGGTCGCGGATCGCATTGCCGTATTCGAACAGGCCGTGTTCGATGAGGTCGTCGTTGCCGCTGCGCTGCGCGTCGTCCAGGAAGATATTCAGCGGCACCATGCGCCGCTCGATGTACAGGTGCTTGATGATGATGCGGTCGCCCTCGAGCTCGACGAGCGACGGCGCGAACCGGCGCAGCTCGGCCAGCAGTTCCTCGTCGAAGCGGGACAGCGGAAAGGCCACGTCCGAGTACTCCAGCGTGTCCGCCATGCGGCCCACGCGGTCGTGGTGCTTCACCAGCAGGTATTTTTCCTTGATGCGGGCCCGCGTCGTCTCTTTCGGTGGCGGATAAAAATCCTTGATCACCTTGAACACGTACGGAAAGGAGGGCAGTTCGAATACGAGCATCACGAGACCGCGGATGCCGGGCGCGATGCGGAAGGCGTCGGAGCTGTGCTTCAGGTGCTGCAGGAAGTCGCGGAAGAACAGCGTCTTGCCCTGTTTTTGCAGGCCGAGGATCGTATAGATTTCGCTGCGCGGCTTCTTCGGCATGAGGCTGCGCAGGAATTGCACGAAGGCCGAGGGCACTTCCATGTCGACCATGAAATAGGCGCGCGTGAACGAGAACAGCAGGATCACCTGTTCCGGGTCGGTCAGCACCGTGTCGAGGACCAGCCGGCCGGCGCGGTCGTGCAGGATGGGCACGACGAACGGGTGCTCGCGGGCGCCGTTGATGGCGCGGCCGACGATGTACGCGGCCTTGTTGCGGAAGAATAGGCTCGACAGCACGTGCAGCTGCTGGTTCGGCTCGCGTGCGTGCAAACCGAAATGCTCGGCCATGCGCGCTTCGACGAGCGCGATGTCACGGTCGAGGTCGGCGAACGGGCAGTCGAGCTGGAAATTCGTGACCATGCGCCGCAACGAGAAGCGCAGGCCGTCCGCCGCGGGGTAGTAGACGCGGTAGGTCGGGGCCGGTTCTTCCGTCTCGATGTATTCCGTCGACACGGCCGGGCGCACGAAGATGAAATCGTTGCGGTAATAGCTGCGGTGCAGGATGTGGCAGCACACGGAATTGAAAAAGCTCTCGGCCAGTTCCGGGCGCTTGTGATCCGTCAGCAAGCCGATGTAATGCAGCTTCGTTTCGCGCCAGGTGTCGTCGTCGAGGTCTTCGGGCGCGTACTCGTCTTCCAGCGCATGCACGCATTCCTGCACGCGCTTGTCGTAGAAATCGATGCGCTTGCGCGCGGCCTGCTGGGCCGTGGTCCAGTCGGCGCGTTCGAAATGGGTCTTGGCCGTCTTGCTGGCCTGGCGGAACAGTGTGTAGTGACGGTCGAAGCCGTCGAGGATGGTGCGCGCGATGTCGAAGGCGATCTGGGACGACAGCAGCTTCGGGAAGGTGGCCTGGGTCATCGGGCGTCTCGCGCGGTGGACGGGGCGGTCATTGTAGTCCGCGAATGATGTGAAACTCGGCGTTTCAGAAAAAATCACGACCTTAGGATCCGTCATTCCCGCGCAGGCGGCAATAGTGCCCCCCGGCACTATTCCCTCCATGCAGAGTTCGCAAAAACACGGCAGTTGCCTATGTCTGAACCAAGTATGGATTCCCACTTTCGCGGGAATGACGTTCCTAATTTACGGGCTACGTGGCGTTGTTGTTCTGCCGGCTCCTGCCGATCTTGTTGTTCGCCCGGTCTCCTCTCTCCACAAATCTACATCGTCTCGCTGAACAGTTCGCGCCCGATCAGCATGCGGCGGATCTCGCTGGTGCCCGCGCCGATCTCGTACAGCTTGGCGTCGCGCCACAGACGGCCCACCGGATACTCGTTGATGTAGCCATTGCCGCCCAGGGCCTGGATCGCTTCGCCGGCCATCCACGTCGCCTTTTCCGCGCTGTACAGGATGGCGCCGGCCGCGTCCTTGCGCAGGGCGCGCACTTGTTCCGGGTTCGATGCGCGGTCGCAGGCCTGGCCGACGGCGTAGACATAGGCGCGGCATGCCATCATCGTCGAATACATATCGGCGATTTTGCCCTGCATCAATTGGAACTCACCAATAGCTTGACCAAACTGCTTGCGCTCGTGGATATACGGAACGACGACGTTCATGCACGCCGACATGATGCCCAGCGGGCCGCCGGACAGGACGGTACGCTCGAAATCCAGGCCCGACATCAGCACGTTGACACCCTTGCCGACGCCGCCCAGCACGTTTTCGACGGGCACTTCGCAATCCTGGAACACCAGCTCGCCCGTGTGCGAGCCGCGCATGCCGAGCTTGTCCAGCTTTTGTGCGATCGAGAACCCTTTAAAGCCTTTTTCGATGAGGAAGGCGGTCATGCCGCGCGGCCCGGCGTCGATGTCGGTCTTCGCGTAGACGACGAGGGTGTCGGCGTCCGGACCGTTCGTGATCCACATCTTCGTGCCGTTCAGGACGTAGCGGTCGCCCTTCAACTCGGCGCGCAGCTTCATGCTGACGACGTCGGAACCGGCGTTCGGCTCGGACATGGCCAATGCGCCGACGTGCTCGCCCGAGATCAGCTTGGGCAGGTATTTGCGCTTCTGCTCTTCATTGCCGTTGCGCTTGATCTGGTTGACGCACAGGTTCGAGTGGGCGCCATACGACAGGCCGACGGAGGCCGAGGCGCGCGAAATCTCTTCCATGGCGACGATGTGCGCCAGATAGCCCATATTGGCGCCGCCGTATTCCTCGCCGACGGTGATGCCCAGCAGGCCCAGTTCGCCCATCTTTTTCCACAGGTCCATCGGGAACTGGTCGGTGCGGTCGATCTCCGCCGCGCGGGGTGCGATTTCGCTTGCGGCGAACTGTTGTACAGCTTCGCGCAGGGCGGCGATGTCTTCGCCGTGGTCAAAGGTCAAGCCAGGGAGATGCAGCATGTCGTCCTCGTTCTCTAGGTTATGGCTGGTGGCCAAGCCAGATGATAGCGCGGAGTGACGTTAACGTAAACGTCAAGCAGCATCCTTCTCCCCGGCCACCGGCTCCCCGGCCGCGCCGGACTCGGCCAGCAGTCGCCGGCACTCCTCTTCATGCACGGCAATTTCCGCCAGCGACATCTCGATATCCGCCCGCTGCTGTTCCAGCGTCTCGCGCTGGTGCGACAATACGCCGAGGAAGCGGTTGATCTGGGCCACCGTGTCCTTGGGCGTCTCGTACATGTCGATGATGCTTTTAATTTCCGACAAGGTGAGCCCCAGGCGCTTGCCGCGCAGCGTCAGTTTCAGCCGGGTGCGGTCGCGCGGGGTGTAGACGCGGTTGCGTCCGCCCTGGCCCTCGCGCATCGGGCTGAGCAGTCCCTGGTCTTCGTAGAAGCGGATCGCACGTGCGGTGATGTCGAATTCGCGTGCCAGTTCGGCGATGGTGTAGGTGGTGGCCATGATGTCCTGCGGGTCTCAAGTGACGCAGACCGGAATCGCTTAGAATCACAGCCTGCGCTTTTTAGTTTACGTTTACGTCAAAGCGTTTGCGGCATTGTAACGCGCCCCGCCCCGCATCAACACGAAAGTCGACCGCATGAATCCTTTAGAAGCCCAGCTCAGCTATCCGTTCGGCGATGTCATTCCGCCACCCGGGACGGTGACGGATGTGGCGCCCGGCCTGTCCTGGCTGCGCATGCCGCTGCCGTTCGCCCTCGACCATATCAATCTGTGGCTGCTGGACGACGTTGCGGGAGGACGGCGCGGCTGGTCGCTCGTCGACTGCGGCGCCGGGACGGACGCCACCCGGGCGGCGTGGGAGCGGCTGTTCGTGGATGCGATGGACAACCGGCCGCTGCTGCGCGTGTTCGCCACACATTGCCATCCGGACCACGTCGGCCTGTCCGGCTGGCTGTGCGACCGGTTCCAGGCGCCGTTCTGGACGAGCACCGGCGAATTCGGTTTTGCGCGCATGATGGCCGCCGCGCTGCCGGGCGTCGACGGCCCGTCGGCCATCCCGCATTTCCAGCGCCACGGCCTCGTCGACGCGGACATGCTCGAGCAGATGCAGAGCCGCAAGAATTACTACCCGTCGCTCGTGCCGTCCGTGCCGGCCGCGTACACGCGCCTCCAGGACGGGCAGCGCGTCGTCATCGGTGCGCGGACATGGCGCGTGATCACGGGGTTCGGCCATTCGCCGGAACATGTGTCGTTGTACGACGAACAAGACCGGATCCTGATCTCGGGGGACATGGTGTTGCCCCGCATTTCAACGAACGTTTCCGTGTTCGCCGTCGAGCCGGAAGGCAATCCGCTGCAGCTGTACCTGGATTCGCTGGACAAGTTCGCCGACCTGCCGGACGACACACTCGTCCTGCCCGCGCACGGCAAACCGTTCCGCGGTCTATTCACCCGCATCGCCCAATTGCGCGCGCACCATGAGGCGCGGTTGGAGGAGGTCCGCGCCGTGTGCACGGCCCCGAGGTCGGCAGTTGACATTGTCCCGCTGATGTTCAAGCGACAACTCGACGCCCACCAGCTCAGCTTCGCGATCGGCGAGGCATTGGCCCACCTTCATTATCTTTGGTACAACGGTATCTTGAGCCGTGTAACCGGAGACGATGGTATCGTCCGGTTTGAGTTGACGTAAAACAACATATTTGGCGAAATGGTTGTCGCAAAAATTGCGACAACCTAGCCGCATTTCGCCTGATTTTGTTGACTATTGGCATCATTTTGCATGCCAAGGGGAACACTTGTTCCGTTTCCATAGGAGAATTTGAACGAGCAAACGTTTTCCTTTTCCTGTAGGATATTTTTCACACATCGCTCACGCAACGCTGAAAAGCCCGGGAATTGCTGGACAGCACTGTGAGAATTGGTCAATACTCACTTATTTGTTACCTACAGCCTCTCCTGCCGTCACAGACGGTCTGGTCAACGGAGCGACCTATGACGGCCTTGCATGAACCTTTAGTGCCACCCATGAATTCGACTAACGAACGGGAGAGCTTCAGCGAGCGGCTGCAGCAAGCCCTGAAAAACGCCCATTATTCGCCGGACAGCCCCACGCGGCTGGCGCGGGAATTTAACATTCGCTTCGAAGGCCGTCCGATCACGGTCCACGCGGCGCGTAAATGGCTGGTTGGAGAGGCGATCCCGACCCAGGAAAAACTGCGCATGATCGCCCAGTGGCTGGGCGTGCCGGCCGACTGGCTGCGTTTCGGCGGTTCGGAAAACGCCGCCGCCAATGGCGACAGCGCCGATGGCAGCACCCGCTTCGAATCGGCCGACGTCAAGCTGATCGCCGACCTGCAGCGCCTGGACGAGCACCACAAGCAGCTGGCACGCGAATTCATCCGCATGCTGGTGCGCATGAATCACCAGCAGCAGAAGTAATTCTTGCTGCGTCATCGACTTCCGCCGGCCCGCAATCGCGGGCCGGCGTGCATGTGCCTTCCGTACTGCAATTTTTTTTCTGCGACAATCCGCACAAAGGGCCGAGTCTCGCGCATAATCGGTAACGCTAACGGAACGTCGAAAACGGTCGAGTTCGCGTTCCTGACTGGCGCTCCGCCAGTGTTATCGGTCAATAAGGATGCAGTCGCCTCATGATTAATAACTACAGCCACACCGCGCAGTTGAAGGACCTCATGACCGCGCCGCCCATGACGGCGGCCCAACACGCAGAAATCATGCGCAAACGTAACGAGCAGCGCAGAAAAATCGAAGACGCAAGAGAACAAAGACAGGCCGAACGCGACCCGTACGGCGAACGCGCCTAGATGGCGCCGTCGTCTTTCGGGACGTCGTTCCGCATGCCGCCCCACCGTGGGGCCAGGTCATTCGTCACGCCCAGCAGGTCCATGACACGCGCGACCGTGTGGTCGACCATCTCGTCGATGGTGGCGGGACGGTTGTAAAAGCTCGGCAGCGGCGGGAAGACGATGCCGCCCATTTCCGTGACCGCAGTCATGTTGCGCAGGTGCGCCAGGTTGAATGGCGTTTCGCGCACCATCAGGATCAGGCGGCGGCGTTCTTTCAACACGACGTCGGCGGCGCGCGTGATCAGGTTGTCCGACAAACCATGCGCGACGGCGGCCAGTGACTTCATCGAACAGGGTGCGATCACCATGCCGTCGGTCTGGAACGAGCCGCTGGCGATCGAGGCGCCGATTTCCCGGTTGCGATGGACCATGTGGGCGAACGCTTCCACGTCGCGCCGTTGCAGACCGACTTCCTGGTGCAGGGTGAGGGAGGCGGCGTCGGAAATGACGAGATGCGTCTCGACGCCGGGTGTGGCGGACAGCCGTTGCAATAGCCGCACGCCGTAGATCGCGCCGGTCGCGCCGGTGATGGCGACGATGATCCGGCGCGGGCCGGGATCAGCCATTCTTCTTGAGCAGGGCTTGCAGTTCGCCGGACTCGTACATTTCCGTCATGATGTCGGAACCGCCGATGAATTCGCCGTTCACGTACAGCTGCGGAATGGTCGGCCAGTTCGAGTATTCCTTGATGCCCTGGCGGACGTCCGCGTCTTCCAGGACGTTCACGGTGGCGATGTTATCGACGCCGCAAGCCTTCAGGATTTGGATCGCGCGGCCGGAAAAACCGCATTGCGGGAACTGGGCCGTGCCCTTCATGAACAGCACGACAGGCGTGTTGGTCACGGTCTCTTTGATCCAGGATTGTACGTCGCTCATTTGCTTCTGCCTTTGGTGAGAATTGGAGTAGATGACGGCATTTTATAAGA
This sequence comes from Massilia putida, assembly GCF_001941825.1. Classification (NCBI taxonomy): domain Bacteria; kingdom Pseudomonadati; phylum Pseudomonadota; class Betaproteobacteria; order Burkholderiales; family Oxalobacteraceae; genus Massilia; species Massilia putida. Next base: position 3,849,924 of record NZ_CP019038.1, on the reverse strand, counting down.
AAACGGGAACGCCGGTATAAGGTGTTCCCCCTGCCCCCGTAGGTGGGCATTTGAGAGCGGGGGCCTCAAACGGAACGTGCCCACGCGACGGTTGCCTGACGCCGGTACCCGCCTGGGCGGAGGCCGCCCACCCCACGGATTAGCGCTTGAGCTTGGCGAATGCTGCGGCCATCGCGCCACTCGCCGGCGCGGCCGGCCGCTCCTGGCGCTGATGCTGGCCGAGTCGCTTGCGGTCGTCGCGATCCGCGCGCTGGTTCGGCTGCGCCCCCGCCTGCGGCGCGCTGTCCGACAGGCGCATGGTGAGCGCGATGCGCTTGCGCTTGACGTCCACTTCCAGCACTTTCACTTTCACGACCTGGCCGGCTTTCACGACCGTGTGCGGGTCCTTCACGAACGTGTTCGACAGCGCCGAGATGTGCACGAGGCCATCCTGGTGCACGCCGATGTCGACGAATGCGCCGAACGCCGCCACGTTGGTGACGACGCCTTCCAGGATCATGTCCGGGCGCAGGTCCGAGATTTCTTCGACGCCTTCCTTGAACGTGGCCGTCGTGAATTCCGGACGCGGGTCGCGGCCTGGCTTTTCCAGCTCTTTCAAGATGTCGGTCACGGTCGGCACGCCGAACTTGTCGTCCGCGTACTTGGCCGGATTCAGGCGTTTTACCAGCGCGCTGTCGCCGATCACCGACTTGATGTCTTTTTGGATGTCGGCCAGGATTTTTTCGACGACCGGATACGATTCCGGGTGCACGGCCGACGCGTCCAGAGGATTCTCTCCGTTCACGATGCGGAGAAAACCCGCCGCCAGTTCGAACGTTTTATCGCCCAGGCGCGGCACCTTCTTCAGCGCCGCGCGCGACGCGAATGCGCCTTGCTGGTCGCGGTAGTTGACGATGCTTTGCGCGACGCTGGACGACAGGCCCGACACGCGTGCCAGCAGTGGCGCCGACGCCGTGTTCACGTCCACGCCGACCGCGTTCACGCAATCCTCGACGACGGCGTCGAGCTGGCGCGCGAGCTGCGTCTGCGACACGTCGTGCTGGTACTGGCCCACGCCGATACTCTTCGGATCGATCTTCACGAGTTCCGCGAGCGGGTCCTGCAGGCGGCGCGCGATGGATACCGCGCCGCGCAGCGACACGTCCAGTTCCGGCAGTTCGCGCGACGCGAATTCCGACGCCGAGTACACCGACGCACCGGCTTCCGACACGACGATCTTCGTGAGCTTCAGCTCAGGATGCTGCTTGATCAGGTCCTGCGCGAGTTTATCGGTCTCGCGCGACGCGGTGCCGTTGCCGATCGAGATCAAGGAGACGTTGTGTTTCGCGGCGAGCTTCGCCAGCGTGTGCAGCGAACCGTCCCAGTCGTTGCGGGGCGCGTGCGGGTAAATGGTCGACGTGTCGACCACTTTGCCGGTGGCGTCGACGACGGCCACTTTCACGCCCGTGCGCAGGCCCGGATCGAGACCCATCGTCGCGCGCGGACCCGCGGGCGCGGCGAGCAGCAGATCTTTCAGATTGCGTGCAAACACGTGGATCGCATCGCCCTCGGCCTTTTCGCGCAAGGCGCTCATCAGCTCCGTCTCGATGTACATGAAGCTTTTTACGCGCCACGTCCAGCGCGCCGTGTCGAGCAGCCATTTGTCGGCCGGGCGGCCCGCGCCCTTGATGCCGAAGCGTGCGGCGATGCGGCTTTCGCATGGGTTGTGCGGCGCGTCCCACTTCGGCTTTTCCGGCTCGGAATCGAGGCGCAGCGTGACGTCCAGCACGCCCTCGCGGCGGCCGCGCATCAGCGCCAGCGCGCGGTGCGACGGGATGGTGGCGAGCGTCTCCGAATAATCGAAGTAGTCGGCGAATTTTTCGCCTTCTTCCTGCTTGCCGTCGACGACCTTCGATTCGACGACGCCGTGCTCCTGCACGTATTCGCGCAGCGATTGCAGCAGTTCCGCGTCTTCCGCGAAGCGCTCCATCAGGATCTGGCGCGCGCCGTCCAGCGCGGCCTTCGTGTCGGCCACGCCGGGGTTCGCGACGCCGTCCGCGTTCGTGAACGCGTCGCGCAGATATTTCGCGGCCTCGCTTTCCGGGTCGCGCGACGGATCGTCGAGCAGGTCGTCGGCCAGCGGCTTCAGGCCGGCCTCGATCGCGATCTGCGCCTTGGTGCGGCGTTTCTGCTTGTACGGCAGGTACAGGTCTTCCAGGCGCGTCTTGTCCTCCGCGAGCGAGATCGCTTCGAGCAGCTCCGGCGTCATCTTGTTCTGCTCCGTGATGGAGGAAATGATGGCGGCGCGGCGGTCTTCCAGTTCGCGCAGGTAGCGCAGGCGCTCTTCCAGCAGGCGCAGTTGCGTGTCGTCGAGGCCACCCGTGGCTTCCTTGCGGTAGCGGGCGATGAAGGGGACGGTGGCGCCTTCGTCGAGCAGGGCGACGGCGGCGGCCACTTGCACCGGTTTGGCGGACAGTTCTTGGGCGAGGCGTTGTTCGATCGAAGGCAGCATGATTGCAATGGGTCGGTGAATCGAACGGGCAATGATACGCAATCGCGGGCGATGCGCCAGTCTTGACAGCGTGACCCAACTCATGCCCGCCCGACGCCAAGGTGCAGGACGATTCAAGCCGCACCGATCGAAAACGATCGTTGCAAATTTGTCGGTACCGCGTCGGCAGGGCGATAGGCACCGGCGCCGGGATGTCGTAACATGTCGGGTTCGATAACTCATCGGCCTGGTCATCGCCGAGTTCCCGGAGTTCATTGCGGCAGATCATGTGTGCGCTGGGTAGCTTGTCCCCATACTGGAAGACCGGAGACCGGCAGTGAGTGCGTCGGACGAGCGCATCGTGTCTTGACGGGGAAGGCGGAAAACCCAATTTCTCCAGAGAATTGAGCAAAAAAATGCGTGATGGGGGCTGGCAAAGCGGGGCGGCAGAGTGTAACTTCTACTCTTTTCGGCTCGTAAGTTTTGCCCGCTACGTGCGATTCCGAACAAAACTGTACGGGTCGCGTAATGGATAATAGGCATTGTTGTTTTTTCAAATTACAGACTCGTGAGACCCATGCACACAGTTGATTTTCATCGCGACGACACCAGCGACGCACCGCCGGCTCGAGCACCCGCACGCGCTCCAGCCCTGCCCGCACCGGTGTTGAGCTGGCTGCAAAGGGTCGAGGCGGCAGCACATCCCCAGCCGAAGCTGACCGCGGAAGTCACTGACCCCAAGGCCGTCCAGTACAAATTCGTTTATGTCATGGCCCCGACCAGCGGCGGCCGCCACGTCGCGATCTGCCTGTGCAAGGCGCGCCTGCGCCCGAATGGCGACGTGGCCGCGGCCAGCCCGGTGAGCGAGGTGTTTTCGCTGCTGTCGGCGCCGCCCGCCTACCTCGAAGGCGACGACGAGGACCTGGTGCGCTTCTTCATCGCCATGCGCAGCGGCTCCAACCAGAGCACGAGCGCGACCGAGCCCAAGGGCAAGGTCGGCGCCATCCTGCTGCAGCAGTTGCTCGACCAAGGGAAGCTGCTGTGGGCGAACTCGTGGTCCGACATGACCAACGGTTTGCTGTATCCGCTGCAGGCCGGCCCGGTGCGCAAGGCCAATCTCACGTGGCGCGACGAAGGCCGCGCGGCCAAGCTGGGGTGGTCGGTGGAACCGCCGAAGGGCGCGACGCATGCCGGCGCCGACCTCGTCGACTACATGCTCCCGACCGATCCGCCGTGGTATATCGACAACCTGTCGTGCGGTCCGCTGGAGCTGAACCGCGGCGGCATCGACATCTCGCTGGCCGAACTGCAGGCGCTCGTGTCGCAGGCGCCGCCGCTGGCCGGCAACGATAAAAAACGCGTGTCGCAACTGTTGCTGGCGCATGGCCTGCAACAGCTGATGCCGCTGCCACAGCCGCTCACGCAGCGCATCCGCACGGACGTGAAACCGCAGCCGCACCTGCTGCTCGACGCGATCCCGCAAGCCGAAGGCAATGGCCAGCGCTGGCAGGATTTCGCCGTGCTGTCGTTCGACTACGACGGCCAGCGCATCTCGTTCGACCCGGCCCAGCGCGTCGTGCGCCAGATCGGCGACGTCACCGAGATCATCCAGCGCGACGAAGCATTGGAAGCGGCCGCGCTGGACGCGCTGAACAAGCTGGGGTTCCGCAAGCCGGCCACGGCGCCGCTGTCGGCGCTGTCCGGCGCGCTGCTGCTGGACAGCCAGGCGCATTGGCTGCGCTTTGCCGAGAACGATCTCGACGCGCTGTCCGACCTCGGCTGGCACGTGCAGAAGTCGCCGAAATACCGCTACGACGTCGTGCCGGTCGAGGACTGGTATGCCGACATCGACGAGCCGCCCGAGGCCGGCAACGCCTGGTTCGAGCTGGAACTGGGCATCGTCGTCAACCGCAAGCGCGTGCCGCTGCTGCCCGTGCTGGTGCAACTCATTCGCACGGCGCCGCTCGACTTCAATCCGGACGTGCTGGCCGCGCACGCCGAAGCCGACCAGATGCTGGCCACGCTGCCGGACGGCTTGCGCGTGGCGCTGCCGTGGGGCCGCGTCAAGCCGATCCTGTCGACGCTGGGCGAGCTGTATTTCAACGACAAGATCAAGAATAAGGTCCGGCTGTCGACCTTGGACGCGGCACGCCTGGAAGAACTCGCGAAAGGCACCGAACTGACCTGGACGGGCGGCGAACGCCTGCGCGAAACGGGCCGCAAGCTGAGCCAGTTCGGCAAAGTCAAAAAGGTCGACGCGCCGAAGGGCCTGCAAGCCACCCTGCGCGATTACCAGCTCGACGGTCTTGCGTGGATGCAGTTCCTGCGCGAATACGACCTGGGCGGTATCCTCGCCGACGACATGGGTCTCGGCAAGACCGTGCAGACGATCGCCCACATCCTGACGGAAAAGGAAGCGGGCCGCCTGACGAATCCGGCACTCGTCATCGCGCCGACGAGCCTCATGATGAACTGGATGGAGGAAGCTGCGCGCTTCGCCCCGGACCTGAAAGTGCTTCTGCTGCAAGGCAAGGAACGCGTGGATTTGTTCGACCAGATCGACGGTGCCGACATCGTGCTGACGACGTACGCGCTGCTGCCGCGCGACGAAGAAAAGCTGCGCGAGCATCAGTATCACCTCGTGATCCTGGACGAATCGCACTACATCAAGAACACGCGCTCGAAGGCGGCGCAGACGGCCGGTTCGCTGAACGCGCGCCATCGCCTGTGCCTGTCCGGCACGCCGCTGGAAAACCACCTGGGCGAATTGTGGTCGCAGTTCCACTTCCTGCTGCCGGGCCTGCTCGGCGACGAGAAGACGTTCAACACGCAGTTCCGCCATCCGATCGAACGCCAGGACGACCCGGTGCGCCGCATGCTGCTGAACCGCCGCATCAAGCCGTTCCTGCTGCGCCGGACCAAGGACCACGTGGCGAAGGAACTCCCGGAAAAAACCGAGATGATCCGCCGCATCGAGATCAGCGGCCCGCAGCGCGACCTGTACGAGACCGTGCGCCTGGCGATGGACAAGAAGGTGCGCGAGGAGATCGACCGCAAGGGCGTGGCGCGCAGCCAGATCGTCATCCTGGAAGCGCTGTTGAAACTGCGCCAGGTCTGCTGCGACCCGCGCCTGGTGAAATCCATGCCGGCCAAGAAGAACACGGCGGCCGTGTCGGCCAAGCTGATGGACTTGATGCAGATGGTCGACGACCTGCTGGGAGAGGGCCGCAAGATCCTCGTGTTCTCGCAGTTCACGAGCATGCTGGCCCTCATCGAGGAAGAACTCGACGCGCGCAAGATCCCGTACGCCATCCTGACGGGCGAAACGCGCGACCGTTCCGCACAGGTCGCCGCATTCCAGCAGGGCGCCGTGCCGATCTTCCTGATCAGCCTCAAGGCCGGCGGCGTGGGCCTGAACCTGACGGCGGCCGACACGGTCATCCACTACGACCCGTGGTGGAACCCGGCGGCCGAAAACCAGGCGACCGACCGCGCCTGGCGCATCGGGCAGGACAAGCCGGTGTTCGTGTATAAACTGATCGCCAAGGGCACGCTGGAAGAAAAGATCCAGCTGCTGCAGCAAAAGAAATCGGAGTTGGCTGCTTCGATTCTGGCCGAAGGCGAGTCGCAAAAGATGGCGCTCACGCAGGAAGACTTGCAGGCGATCTTCGCGCCGCTGGACGAGTAACTGCCGCAGCCAAGCGCGCACGAGGGCAAGCCGTCCGGCTTGCCCTTTTTATTTGCACATGCATATATCGCATATGCGTGATTAGTGCAACGTCTGCCTCCTGGTTGTCTATGCAAACCGTTGGTTCGGACACTATACTTATCTGCTGCATAACTCCTGGAAAGTTTTTATGACGGACATCGCCACGGCGGACGCCTTTCGCACGATTGCCGAACTGGGCGGCGACCTGGCCTTCATCCTCGATTGCGCCACCAGACAGCCGGCGTACATCAGCGCCGGCGTCGACGAGATGCTCGGTTATTCCAGCGCCGACATCTGCGCGCAACTCGCGCATGGCGGCGATGGTCCGCTGGCGGCGTTGTGCGCCGGCTTGCCCGAGCGTTTGCGGCGCTTCGCCGCCGGCGACGGGTCGCGCCTGCGCGTGATGCGCGAGTTCGACCTGCGCCGGCCGGACGGGAGCGAAGTCGCCCTCGAGGTGATCTCGACCCTGGCGCTGGACGACGACGGCCAGCCGCGCGCGTTGCTGGGCCTCGTGCGCGACGTGTCCGCGCGGCGCGAGCGGGAACGCGAGCGCAAGCGTTTTGCGAGCATGCTGAACCACGAATTCCGCACGCCGCTGTCGACGATCGACGGCGCGATCCAGCGGCTGGAGTCGCTGGGCACGAAGGCTGACGAGGCGACGCGCCAGCGCTACCGCAAGATCGCGGCGGCGACGGATCGCCTGATCGCGATGGTGGACGATTACCTGTCGCCCGAGCGCATGGCCGCGCTCGGCAGCCAGCGCCGCGAGAACACGGTGGGGCCACGCCTGTTGCTGGAAGAACTGGTGGCGCAGGCGCGCGTGGCAGGGCGTCCCGTGACCTTGGTGGCGGGCGAGTTGCCGGCGGCGTTGCGCGGCGAGCCGTCCGGGCTGCGTCTTGCGCTCAAGGTGTTATTGGACAATGCCTTGCGCTATACGCCGGCTGGAACAAAGCTGCACGTGACGGGACAGCGGGTCGACGGCGGCATCGAACTGGCGCTGCGCGACGAGGGGGCGGGCGTGCCGGCTGGCGATATCGACCGCATCTTCGACAAAGGCTATCGCGGCACGAATGCGGAGGGCATCGCGGGCAGCGGTCTCGGGCTGTACATGGCGCGCTCCGTGGTCGAAGTGCATGGCGGCAGTTTGACATATGCATGCTCTCCAGAGGGCGGGTCAGAGTTCAAGCTATGGCTGCCGGTACAGGAAAGCGGGGCAAAAGCCCTTGCTTCCGGATTGACCAGCAGTGATAATCGGAACGGCGACCGGGGTTAGCCGCCCGACAACGGAAGGCAAGAAGATCTGCCCGAGGCCGGGGAAAATGAAACAAGGAACATGGCAAAACCCATGACGCAAATACTGATTGTTGAAGACAATGGCGAATACGCAGGCGATATGGCCGATTTCCTCAAGGAACTCGGGCATGAGGTCACGATCGCGACCACCGCCAGCGACATGTGGGCCGCGTTGACGCGCACGCCGGCGGCCGTGGTCGTGCTCGACCTGGGCCTGCCCGACGAAGACGGATTCAATGTGATTCCACGAATGCGCCAGCTGTATCCCGAGATCGGGCTGCTGGTGCTGACGGGCCGCGTGGCCTTCGACAACCGCATCCTCGGCCTGCGCCTCGGCGCCGACCACTATCTCACCAAGCCGATCAAGTTCCCGGAACTGGCCGCCCACATCGAGGCACTGGACCGCCGCGTGCGTCCGGCCGAGCCGGCTCCCACGCCGAGCAAGTGGACCTTGCGCGTGTCCGCCCGCCAGCTGGAGCTGATGGGCAAGGTGATCGACCTGACGGAAAAAGAGTGCAATTTCCTGCACCTGTTGACGATCAACACCCGGCCGGTCCCGCGCCAGGTGATCGTGGCCGGCATGGGCGGCGACGATCCGGACGCCAGCCGCCGCGTCGACATGCTCGTCTACCGCCTGCGCAAGAAGGCGCGGACGGGCCTCGGCCAGGACCTGCCGCTGCGCAGTGCCTATGGCGAAGGTTATAGCCTGTCGGCCGGGTTCACGCTGGCCTGATTAATCGGGGACAGAGTGGTGCACTATATTGGTGCGATCAAAATTAATCGGGGACAGAGCGAGGCGGTTGCGTTAGAATCGCCTTTTCGACGCTTTCCACGACACGATGGCCCGCCAACCCCGCCTCGTCCTGCCCAACGAGCCGCACCACATCATCCAGCGCGGTAACGACAACCAGGTCATCTTCCGCGACGACGACGACCACCGCCGCTTCCTGGAATGCCTGCGCGAGAGCGCGAAGTTCTACCGCGTGGCCATCCACGCCTACGTCCTGATGCCGAACCACCTGCACCTGCTGGCGACGCCGTCCGACGAGGAGGGGCTGGCGGCGATGATGCAGAAAGTAGGGCGTCTGTATGTCCCTTGGTTCAACAACAAGCATGGCCGCTCGGGCACGCTGTTTCAGGGACGCTTCCGCACGTCCGTGATCGATCCGGACGCGTATTTCCTCGCCTGCATCCGCTACATCGAACTGAACCCGCTGCGCAGCCAGCTCGCGTTCGACCCGCTCGATTATCCCTGGTCGAGCTATGCGCATCACGCCGGCGTGCGGCCGGATCCGCTCATCACCGACCACGCCAAGTACTGGGAACTCGGCAACACGCCGTTCCAGCGCGAAGCCGCGTTCATCGAGCTGGCGCAGCAGGGGATGGCGGGGCAGGAGCTGGATACGATCAATGCCGCGGTGCTCAAGGGGGCGCCGCTGGGGTCGCATGAATTCAAGCTCGAGCTGGAGCGCAAGACCAAGCGGCAGATCCTGCCGGCCAAGCGGGGGAGGCCGTTCAAGGTCAAGGCCGCGGAATAGATTTGTGCGCAGCGTCATTGCAACAAAAGAATGATAGGAGGCTTCGGCCTCCTTTTTTATTGCAACGTCATTCCCGCGCAAGCGGGAATCCAGACGTCGCTTGCTGGCCAGCTCAGCATGGGTTCCGGCTTTCGCGGGACCGACGGTTTTGGCCTAACTCATTGATTTCATGGATAAGCCGGTCTTGCCTTGTCTCTGTCCCTATTTAATTTGTGACGCGAAAACTCGGAATTTAATCCGACTCCGACCCTAATTATTGTTATTGATGTTTACCGAAGTCTGCTCTATCCTCGGCCTTCAATATCTTCAAAATGCTGCGGAGCCCCCATGATTGCCCAAGGTTTGTACGATCCCGCCAATGAACACGACGCCTGTGGCGTCGGTTTCGTCGCCCATATCAAGGGCAACAAGAGCCACTCCATTGTTGAACAGGGTCTGTTGATCCTGAAGAACCTGGACCACCGGGGCGCCGTCGGCGCCGATGCCCTGATGGGCGACGGCGCGGGTATCCTGATTCAGATCCCCGACCAGTTCTACCGCGACGAGATGGCCAAGCAGGGCGTCGAACTGCCGCCGCCGGGCGAATATGGCGTCGGCATGATCTTCCTGCCGAAGGAACACGCGTCGCGCATCGCCTGCGAACAGGAAATCGAGCGCGCCGTGCGCGCCGAAGGCCAGGTCGTGCTGGGCTGGCGCAACGTGCCGGTGGACGATGCGATGCCGATGTCCCCGACCGTCCGCGCGAAAGAGCCGGTCATCCGCCAGATCTTCATCGGCCGCGGTCCGGACGTGATGGTTACCGACGCGCTCGAGCGCAAGCTGTACGTCATCCGCAAGTCGTCGGGCCACGCGATCCAGGCCCTGAAACTCATCCACGGCAAGGAATTCTTCGTGCCGTCGATGTCCGCGCGCACCGTCGTCTATAAAGGCCTGCTGCTGGCGGACCAGGTGGGCGTGTACTACAAGGACCTGCAGGATCCGCGCTGCGTCTCGGCCCTGGCCATGGTGCACCAGCGTTTCTCGACGAACACCTTCCCGGAGTGGCCGCTGGCCCACCCGTACCGCCTGCTCGCGCACAACGGCGAGATCAACACCGTCAAGGGCAACTTCAACTGGACCCGCGCCCGCGAAGGCGTCATGAAGTCGGCCGTGCTGGGCGACGACCTGCAGAAACTGTTCCCGCTGATCTATGAAGGCCAGTCGGACACCGCCTGCTTCGACAACGCGCTCGAACTGCTGGTCATGGCCGGCTACCCGATCGCCCAGGCGATGATGATGATGATCCCGGAAGCCTGGGAAAACCACGCGACGATGGACGAGAACCGCCGCGCGTTCTACGAATACCATGCCGCGATGATGGAACCGTGGGACGGCCCGGCCGCCATGGCCTTCACCGACGGCCGCCACATCGGCGGTACGCTGGACCGCAACGGCCTGCGTCCGGCCCGCTACATCGTCACCGACGACGACCTGGTCGTGATGGCGTCGGAATCGGGCACGCTGCCGATCCCGGAATCGCGCATCGTCAAGAAATGGCGTCTGCAGCCGGGCAAGATGTTCCTCATCGACCTGGAAGCCGGCCGCATCATCGACGACAAGGAACTCAAGGACACCTACTCGAACGCCAAGCCCTATAAGGCATGGATCAAGTCGGTGCGCATCAAGCTCAACGAAATCAAGCTGTCGGAAAGCCAGCTGTCGCAGAACCGCGCGAAAGACGCGCAAGGCGAGAAGGCTGCCATTTCCCTGCTGGACCGCCAGCAGGCATTCGGCTACACCCAGGAAGACCTGAAATTCCTGATGGCCCCGATGGCCGTGCTGGGCGAGGAAGCCACCGGCTCGATGGGTAACGACTCGCCGCTGGCGGTCATGTCGAACAAGCTCAAGCCGCTGTATTCGTACTTCAAGCAGCTGTTCGCCCAGGTCACGAACCCGCCGATCGACCCGATCCGCGAAGCGATGGTGATGTCGCTCGTGTCGTTCATCGGTCCGAAGCCGAACCTGCTGGACACGAACAACGTCAACCCGCCGATGCGCCTCGAAGTGTCGCAGCCGGTCATCGGCTTCGACGACATGGCCCGCCTGCGCAACATCAGCCTGCACACCGGCGGCAAGTTCAAGTCGTATGAACTGAACATCTGCTACCCGGTCAGCTGGGGCAAGGAAGGCATCGAAGCGTCGCTGGCCTCGCTGTGCGCGGAAGCCGTCGACGCCGTGAAATCGGGCCACAACATCCTGATCGTCTCGGACCGCAACCTCAACGCCGACCAGGTCGCGATTCCCGCGCTGCTGGCGACCTCCGCGATCCACCAACACCTCGTCCAGCGCGGCCTGCGCGCCTCGACGGGTCTCGTCGTGGAAACCGGTTCGTGCCGCGAGACGCACCACTTCGCGCTGCTGGCCGGCTACGGCGCGGAAGCCGTGCACCCGTACCTGGCGCTGGAAACGCTGGTCGACCTGGCGCACACGCTGCCGCACGAGATGGCTGCCGACAAAGCCATCTACAACTACACCAAGGCGGTCGGCAAGGGCCTCATGAAGGTGATGTCGAAGATGGGCATCTCGACCTACATGTCGTACTGCGGCGCCCAGATCTTCGAAGCCATCGGCTTGAACAAGTCGCTGGTCGACAAGTACTTCCGCGGCACGTCGTCGACGGTGGAAGGCATCGGCCTGTTCGAAGTGGCCGAGGAAGCCCTGCGCCTGCACGCGCTGGCCTTCGGCAAGGATCCGATCCTGGCCCACTCGCTGGACGTCGGCGGCGAATACGCCTACCGCGTGCGCGGCGAAGACCACCTGTGGACGCCGGACGCCATCGCCAAGCTGCAGCACTCGACCCGTGCCAACAACTACAGCACGTACAAAGAGTACGCGCAGATCATCAACGACCAGAGCAAGCGTCACCTCACGCTGCGCGGCCTGTTCGAATTCAAGATCGATCCGACCAAGGCGATCCCGCTGGACGAAGTCGAGCCGGCCAAGGAAATCGTCAAGCGCTTCGCCACCGGCGCCATGTCGCTGGGCTCGATCTCGACCGAAGCGCACGCCACGCTGGCCATCGCCATGAACCGCATCGGCGGCAAGTCGAACACGGGCGAAGGCGGTGAAGACCCGGCACGCTACATGGGCGAGTTCAAGGGCATCAAGATCGCCAAGGGCGAGAGCCTGGCCTCGATCCTGGGCAAGGACCGCGTCGTCGCCGACATCCCGCTGATGGAAGGCGATTCGCTGCGCTCGAAGATCAAGCAGGTGGCATCGGGCCGCTTCGGTGTGACCGCCGAATACCTGGCCTCCGCCGACCAGATCCAGATCAAGATGGCGCAGGGCGCCAAGCCGGGCGAAGGCGGCCAGCTGCCGGGCCACAAAGTGTCCGAGTACATCGCGTCGCTGCGCTTCTCGGTGCCGGGCGTGGGTCTGATCTCGCCGCCGCCGCACCACGACATCTACTCGATCGAAGACCTGGCGCAGCTGATCCACGACCTGAAGAACGCCAACCCGCATGCATCGATCTCCGTGAAGCTGGTGTCGGAAGTCGGTATCGGTACCGTGGCCGCCGGTGTGTCGAAGGCCAAGGCCGACCACGTCGTCGTCGCCGGCCATGACGGTGGTACGGGTGCGTCGCCGCTGTCGTCCGTCAAGCACGCCGGCACGCCGTGGGAACTGGGCCTCGCCGAGACCCAGCAGACCCTCGTGCTGAACGGCCTGCGCAGCCGTATCCGCGTCCAGGCCGACGGCCAGATGCGTACCGGCCGCGACGTCGTCATCGCCGCCCTGCTGGGCGCGGACGAAATCGGCTTCGCGACGGCACCGCTGGTCGTCGAAGGCTGCATCATGATGCGTAAGTGCCACCTGAACACCTGCCCGGTGGGCGTGGCCACCCAGGATCCGGAACTGCGCGCCAAGTTCTCGGGCAAGCCGGAACACGTCGTGAACTACTTCTTCTTCGTCGCCGAAGAAGCGCGCCAGATCATGGCCCAGCTGGGCATCCGCACGTTCGACGAGCTGATCGGCCGTTCGGACCTGCTGGACAAGTCGAAGGCCGTCGGCCATTGGAAGGCGCAAGGCCTGGACTTTTCCAACATCTTCTTCCAGCCGAAGGTCGACGACAAGCGCCAGCTGCTGCACTCGGAAGAGCAGGACCACGGCCTGGACAAGGCCCTGGACCACAAGCTGATCGCGCAAGCCAAGGCCGCGCTGGAGAAGGGCGAGCGCGTCTCGTTCATCTCGCCGGTGAAGAACGTCAACCGTACCGTCGGCACGATGCTGTCGGGCGAAGTCGCCAAGCGCTACGGCCATGCCGGCCTGCCGGACGACACGATCCACATCCAGCTGCAGGGCACCGCGGGCCAGTCGGCCGGCGCGTTCCTGGCACACGGCATCACGCTGGACCTGGTCGGCGAGGGCAACGACTACGTGGGCAAAGGCCTGTCGGGCGGCCGCATCATCGTGCGTCCGAACACGGAGTTCCGCGGCTGGGCCGTCGACAACATCATCGTCGGCAACACGGTGCTGTACGGCGCGATCGCCGGTGAAGCGTTCCTGAACGGCGTGGCCGGCGAGCGTTTCGCGGTGCGTAACTCGGGTGCGACCGCGATCGTCGAAGGCGTGGGCGACCACGGCTGCGAATACATGACCGGCGGTACCGTCGTCGTGCTGGGCGACACCGGCCGCAACTTCGCGGCGGGCATGTCGGGCGGCGTGGCGTACGTCTACGATCCGAAGGGCGAGTTCGAGCAGAAGTGCAATACCGCGATGGTGGCGCTGGAGCGCGTGCTGTCGACCAAGGAGCAGAGCGACAAGTCGAGCTGGCACGCACAGACCCGCAACGGCGAGCGCGAGTCGGACGAAGCGATCCTGAAGCGCCTGATCGAGCGTCACTTCAAGCACACCGGTTCGACCCGTGCGCGCAACCTGCTGGACGACTGGGCCAACAGCCGCAGCAAGTTCGTCAAGGTCTTCCCGACCGAGTACAAGCGCGCGCTGGAAGAGATGCACAACAGCAGCATGGAAGAAGCCAACGACAAGATCGAACTGGCTGCCTGATGCTACGGGCCGCGTGACGGCACACTCAGTATGGACCCCCGCCGTCGCGGGGGCGACGTTACGGCGTCATTCCCGCGCAGGCGGGAATCCATGCTGAACCACCGAAGTCGCACGCCTGGCATCTCTCCACACCGAACAGAAAACGATAGGAATACAAATGGGTAAGATCACCGGCTTCATGGAATTTCAGCGCCAGGAAGAAGACCACCTGGAACCCGCTGCCCGCCTCAAGAACTACAAAGAATTCACGATCACCTTGACCGACGCACAGGCGAAGGTGCAAGGTGCGCGCTGCATGGATTGCGGCATCCCGTTCTGCAACACCGGCTGCCCCGTCAACAACCAGATCCCCGACTGGAACGACCTGGTCTACCACAGCGACTACCGCCACGCCGTCGACAACCTGCACTCGACGAACAACTTCCCGGAATTCACGGGCCGCATCTGCCCGGCACCGTGCGAAGCCGCCTGCACGCTGGGCATCAACAATGAGCCGGTCGGCATCAAGTCGATCGAGCGCAAGATCGCCGACGCCGGCTGGGAACACGGCTGGATCGTGCCGCAAGTCGCCGCCGTCAAGACGGGCAAGAAGGTCGCCATCGTCGGTTCCGGCCCTGCGGGCCTGTCCGCCGCCCAGCAGCTGGCCCGCGCCGGCCACGACGTGACGGTGTTCGAGAAGAGCGACCGCATTGGCGGCCTGCTGCGCTACGGCATCCCCGACTTCAAGATGGAAAAGGACCTGATCGACCGCCGCGTCGAGCAGATGAAGGCCGAGGGCGTGACCTTCCGCACCTCGACGCTGATCGGCAAGGACTTCCCGGCCACCGTCAGCAACATGGCGCGCGAAACCATCTTCCCGGAAGACCTCGCGAAAGACTACGACGCCGTCATCATGGCCGGCGGTGCCGAGCAGCCGCGCGACCTGCCGGTCCCGGGCCGCGAGCTGAAGGGCGTCCATTTCGCGATGGACTTCCTGCCGCAGCAGAACCGCGTGAACGCCGGCGACAAGGTGAAAGACCAGATCAAGGCGACCGGCAAGCACGTGGTCGTGATCGGCGGCGGCGATACGGGTTCGGACTGCGTGGGCACGTCGAACCGCCACGGCGCCGCGTCGGTGACCCAGTTCGAACTGATGCCGATGCCGCCGGAGCAGGAAAACAAGCCGCTCGTGTGGCCGTACTGGCCGACCAAGCTGCGCACCTCGTCGTCGCACGAAGAAGGCTGCGAGCGCGACTTCGCCGTCGCCACCAAGCGCTTCGAAGGCAAGGGCGGCAAGGTCGAAAAAATCATCGCCTGCCGCGTCGAGTGGAAAGATGGCAAGATGACGGAAGTGCCTGGCTCGGAATTCGAACTGAAGGCCGACCTCGTGCTGCTGGCGATGGGCTTCGTGTCGCCGGTGCAGCAAGTGCTGGACGCGTTCGGCGTGCAGAAGGATGCCCGCGGCAACGCCCGCGCCACGACCGATGGCGACGTGTGCTACCAGACGTCGGTGCCGAAAGTGTTCACGGCCGGCGACATGCGCCGCGGCCAATCGCTCGTCGTGTGGGCGATCCGCGAAGGCCGTCAATGCGCCCGCGCCGTCGATGAATTCCTGATGGGATCGTCGGTGCTGCCGCGCTGATCGACAGCGTCTACGCAACAACATGGACAGCCCGGGTGCGCAACCCGGGCTGTTTTTTTTTCGTCGTGAGAATTCGCGCAATTGTTGCGTGCCGTTTCAGGTAATGTAACGGTTTTGATCCTGGCCTTGCAATCATGGATACCATTTCCATCAAGGGCAATCCGGCCCTGAACGGACAGAACCTGGCCTTCGAAGGCGTGCCGATCGACGCGCATTTCCTGCTGGGCGACTATCCCAACGTCGCCGTCAACAACGCGTCCGGCAAGTACACGTGGACGATCGGCGACCGCAAGGTGGAGACGACCGGCGTCTGGTACGACGCGGCGGTGAGCAGTTATACGCCGACCCAGGCGGACGTCGGCAAGACGATCTCGGTGACCGGTTCCGTTGCCTACGTCGACGGCATCCATACCTCGAGCAGCCCGAATGCGCTCACCGTCGTGAACGTCAACGACCTGCCGACCGGGACGGTGACCATCACGGGCGACACGGCGCACGCCGGCAGCCAGCTCCACGCCGTCAGCACGATCGCCGACGAGGACGGCATGGGAACCCTGTCCTACCAGTGGAAGGCGAACGGCCGGGCGATTCTTGGGGCGACCGGCGACACCTGGACCTTGGACGCGGCCCATGCGGGCCAGGCCATCAGCGTCGTCGCCAGCTATGTCGATGGCTACGGCCAGGCGGAATCGGTGGCGAGCGATGCCGATCCGAAGGCCGTGCACCAGAACAGTCCCGGCGCGCTCGTCGTGTCGGGCGAACTCGCGAAGGGCCATACGCTGCATGCGCAGATCGTCGACACGGATCCGTTCAGCAAGGCGTATTACCAGTGGCAGATCGACGACGGCACGGGTCACTACGTGAACGTGACCGGCAACTGGTCGGCCGACTTCACCCTGGGCGACAGCGTGCCCCCGGTCATGCGCGTGATCGCTACGTATGCCGACCGCTACGGCTTCATCGAAACCCATGTGCGGACGATCGGTACGGAAGGGCCGGACACGATCCGCGGCGATATGACCCCGGGCGAAGTCATCCAGGCGCGCGGCGGCGACGACACGCTCATCTACACCAGCGGCGCCATTTTCGATGGCGGCGACGGCATCGATACGTTTTATGGGATAGGCGGGAGCTCGGTCGGCCAGCTCGACGACCATACGTGGTACTTCTTGACCATGACCACGCACGGCAGCTGGCTCGTCAACATCGAGCGCGTGATCTTCGGCGAGCCGGGCGCGAGCAATGCCGAGGGCGTCGCCCTCGACTACTACGGCCACGGGGGCCAGGCGTATCGTCTCTACCAGGCCGCGTTCAACCGCACGCCCGACAAGGTCGGCGAAGGCTTCTGGATGAGCCGCCTCGACAAGGGCGTCAGCCTGACGGACGTCGCCAACGCCTTCGTCGCGTCGGATGAATTCAAGGCGCTGTACGGCACCAATCCGACGAACGCCGCCATCGTCGACAAGTTCTATCACAACGTCCTGCACCGCGACCCGGATCCGCAGAGCACGTTCTGGGTCGACGTGCTCGACCGCAAGGCGGCGACGGTCGCCGAGGTGCTGATCGGCTTCAGCGAAAGCGCCGAGAACGTGGCGGCGCTCGTCGGCGTGCAAAAGACGGGCATCCCCTACCTGCCGTATCATGACGGTTGAGTGATCCCGACAACGACGACACGGCCCGGGTGAGCAGCCCGGGCCGTTTTTATTTCACGTTCGGGTGATTCAAGCGGGCGGACAGATCAGCCGCGCCGGCACTTGGCCAGCGCCAGGAAGCCCATGCCGCCGGCCAGCAGCGCGAAGGTGCCCGGTTCCGGCACCGGCGCGAAGGTCGAGAATGTGCTCGAGATCGAACCGTTTTCCAGTGTCGTCAAGTCGTACGACGCGACACGGCCGTAGTTGGTCGCGTCGGTATCGAAGAACATGAATTTGCTGCTCGCGCCGGGTCCGAGGGTCCCGCCGCTCGCGCCGCCGAACAGGAAATTGACGTTCGGCGTGGCGAAGCGGCGGGCGACGTCGGGTGCCACATCGCCGGAGCCGTCGATCCGGTAGTCGGCGTCATACACGGGGACGAAAAAATTACCGATGCGCAGGCTCGTGATGGCGCCGGCCGAATTCGCATCGTTGATCACGCGCCAGTAAAAGTCGAGGGTGCCGTCGACGCTCGAGCGCACCACGCGCGATTGCACGCTGCCCGAGACGGTTCCGCCGTACGCGGCGAAGCTGAAGGGCACCGTATCGTCCGCGATGATCGGACCGGCCAGTTGCGGATTGGCGGCGACCGTGGTGCCGCTCAACGGGGTGTCGCCGACGGGCAGGACGACGGCATAGGCGCTGCTGCCCATGGCCAGCGCGGCAAGGGCCAGGGCAAGGGTGACACGTTTCATGGGTATCTCCGGTAAAGGCGGACGGCAGAACGCCGCCCGCGGTTGGTCAGCAGGAACAACGTCGCTTTACTTCGGAACAAATGTTTCGTTGCAATAAACGCAACGGAGAAATTATAAAAGTTGTCAATACGGTGGCAAGCGAAAATTTGTAAAAGATCAAAGACGACCCAAAGGAGATAAGGAATGGATATCGGCTATGTAGGGCTGGGCGGCATGGGACATGCCATGGCAAGCAACCTCATCGATAAAGGTCACACGCTGCGCGTCTGGAACCGCTCGCCGGACAAGGCGGCCGATCTCGTCGCGAAAGGGGCGACGCTGGTCGCGCATCCCGGCCAGGCGGTCGCAAGCGACGGCATCGTGTTCACGATGGTGGCGGATGACGCGGCGCTGGACCAGGTCGTCGGCGGGCCGGACGGCATCGCCGCGACGCTGGGGCCGGGCATCCACGTGTCGATGAGCACGGTTTCGCCCGAGACGACGAAACGCCTCGCCGCCCTGCATGCCGAACGCGGCGCCACGCTCATCGCCGCGCCCGTGTTCGGGCGTCCGGTCGCGGCGGCATCCGCCATGCTGTTCATCCTGTGCGCGGGTGACGCCGCCGCGCGCGAAAGAATCCTGCCGCTGCTCGGGACGATGGGCCAGCGCGTGTTCCAGCTCGGCGCCGACCCCGTCGCCGCCAGCATCGTCAAACTGAGCGGCAATTTCATGATCATGGGCGTCATCGAGGCGATGGCGGAAGCGGCGACCTTGTGCGAAAAATACGGCGTGCCGCGCACCGCGATGATGGACGTCATGACGCAATCGATTTTCGCCACGCCGCTGTACGTCAACTACGGCAACCTGATCGCGCAGCACCACTACACCAACCCCGGCTTCAAGCTGTCGTTGGGTTTCAAGGATGCGAACCTTGTGCTGGCGGCCGCGCGCAAGGCATACGTGCCGATGCCGCTGGCCAGCATGATGCACGACCGTTTTCTCGCCGCGCTGGCGAAGGACCGCGGCGAGCTCGATTGGACCGCGGCCGCGCTCGGCGTGTCGGAAGACGCGGGCCTGGCCCGGTGATCATTCGTGCGGCGGCGTCGCGTCCGGCTCGATGACGAGTACATCGCCGTCCAGCCGCGCCTTTGTTCCGAGGTCGCGGCACAGGGCCTGCATGCGCGTATAGATCCACGTGCGCTGCGTATGGTCGGCCGGGACCGCGCGGCCGTGGCGGATGAACACGGGATGCAGCACGATGCGCCTGAGGGCGTCCTCGCCCAGGCGGACCTCGAACAGCAATTGATGATCGTTGCGCAGAATGGCATCGACGGCGTAGTCGTCGACGAGGTCGCCGGCCGCGTACAAGATCGGCCAGCCCCGGTACAGCTCGATGCCGTGGAAGATGTGGGCGCTGTGACCGTAGACGATCTTCCAGCCGACGTCGATTGCGGCGTGCGCCAGGCGGCGCAGGTGTGCGCTTGGCGCCGTCACCATGTTCGGTCCCCAGTGCAGCGACAGGATCGGCCAGCGCACGCCGCTCGCGCGCAGGGGCGCGAGCGCGCGCGCGAAGGCGTCGATGGCGGCTGCCTCGTCGTGCAGGTTCAGCCAGGCGATGCCGGGGTGATCATCCGTGGCGGCGAAATCGTCCTGGTGGTCGCAGAACGCCGCCATGCCGACCAGGACATCGCCGCAGGGCACGACAGCCGGCGACTGCGCCCATGCGAGGTCGGGGCCGGCGCCCGTGTGGGCGATGCCGTGCGCGTCCAGGATGCGCATGGTGTCGGCCAGGCCCTGCACGTCGAAGTCGAGGCTGTGGTTGTTCGCCAGGCTGACGAGCCGGATGCCGGCATCGAACAGGGCCTGGCCGGATTCGGGCAGGGCGCCGAAATAATAGGCCTTGGGGGCGCCGTGCCAGTGCGCCGCGCTGTCAGTGAGCGCGCACTCCAGGTTGACGATGGCGAGGTCGGCCGCGCGCAGCAGGGGGGAGACGGCGTCCAGCGGCGCGTGGATGCCATCTTTCCGCATGACGTCGCGCACGTGGCGGCCCAGCATGGCGTCGCCGCCGAACATGAGGCGCAGGTCGGCGGCCACGTCAGTCACCCGCGAACTGCCCTTTGAACCAGTCGGTCGCAAGCCGCGCCACTTCTTCCAGCGTGCCCGGTTCTTCGAACAAGTGGGTGGCGCCGGGCACGATCACCAGCCGTTTCACGCAGCCCAGCTCGGCATAAGCCTGCTCGTTCAGGGCGATGACGGGCGTGTCGGCGCCGCCCACGATCAATAAGGTGGGCGCTTCGACGGCGCGCAGCGCGTCGGTGCCGGCGAGGTCCGGCCGCCCGCCGCGCGACACGACGGCCGCGACGGGCACCGCCGGGTCGGCCGCCAGCTGCAGCGCGGCCGCCGCGCCCGTGCTCGCGCCGAACAGGCCGAGCGGCAGGGCCATGGTCGCCTCCTCCGCGCCCAGCCAGGCGGCGGCGGTGCGCAGGCGGGTCGTCAGCAGGGAGATGTCGAAGCGGTTGTGGTAGTGCCGGTCCTCGTTCGGCGTGAGCAGGTCGAGCAGCAGGGTGCCGATGCCGGCGTCGCGCAGCACGTGCGCCGCGTGGTTGTTGCGCGGACTGAGCCGGCTGCTGCCGCTGCCGTGCGCGAACAGGACGACACCGAGCGCGTTGTGGGGCACTTCCAGCATGCCCTCCATCGTGGCCGCGCCGCTGTCGATGTGGACCAGGGCCTTCGTCATCATCGGATTCTCCGTACAGGATTGGACCGCCGCCGGATGCGAAATTCTCCGCCCGATTGTTAAAAAATGCCATAGCCGGCACGCCGCGGACGGCCCGGATCATCCCGTTCCCGACGTTCCGGACACGCTCCTCCGGCGACGTCGATGGGCCTCCGCCACGACTCGCACAAACGGGTTTCCATGTGGCATTTGTTAAAATATTTTAATGATGCGCAACAATGCGGTGTATGCATAGGTTAGTAAAAACAAGCACTTATGTTCCAAAATATCTGACTCGTGATTTAGTAATGTTGTAATATCACGTCGATAACACGCCCGGAATCGGGCGGCGTCCTGCAGGCCTTGCCGTTTCTGCACTACAATACGGGATTCTCCAAATACCAATATTCACTGTGTCCAACCTCGTCGAAATCCGCGATCTGCATTTTTCGTATGGCGATCGCCCGATCCTGCAGAACCTGAGCATGGACTTCCCGCGCGGTAAGCTGATTGCCGTGATGGGCGGCTCCGGCTCGGGCAAGACGACGGTGCTGCGCCTCATCGGCGGGCAGATCAAGGCGCAGCGCGGCACCGTCGCGGTGAACGGCGAGATCGTGAACCAGCTTGATACGGACGGCTTGTACCGCCTGCGCCGCAAGATGGGCATGCTGTTCCAGTTCGGCGCCCTGTTCACGGATCTGACCGTGTTCGAGAACGTGGCCTTTCCCCTGCGCGAGCACACGGAACTGCCGGAAGAACTGATCCGCGACCTGGTCCTGATGCGCCTGAACGCCGTCGGCCTGCGCAATGCGGCGAACCTCAAGCCGAACGAGATCTCGGGCGGCATGGCGCGCCGCGTGGCGCTCGCGCGTGCCGTCGCGCTCGACCCCGCCTTGATCATGTACGACGAACCGTTCGCCGGCCTCGATCCGATTTCGATGGGCGTGACCGCCAACCTGATCCGCAACCTGAACGACGCGCTGGGCTCGACGTCGATCGTCGTCTCGCACGACGTGAACGAGACCTTCATGATTGCTGACTATGTGTACTTCCTGTCCGCCGGCAAGATCGTCGCCGCGGGCACGCCGGACGAGATGCGCCGCTCGACCGACCCGTATGTCAAACAATTCGTGAACGCCGAGCCGGACGGGCCCGTGCCGTTCCACTATCCGGGTAAGTCGCTGGCCGAAGACCTGGGCCTGGGAGGCAAGCGATGACCAATATTCTTGGTTTCATTGGTGGTTTCGTCCTCGACACGCTGGCCCGCATCGGCTTCGTCACGCGCTCGTTCGGCGGCCTGGCCGCCAAGTCGCCGGGCGCGCTGCGCCGTCCCACGCTGATCTCGGAACAGATCCACTTCATCGGCAATTACTCTCTGCTGATCATCACCGTGTCCGGCCTGTTCGTCGGCATGGTGCTGGGCCTGCAGGGGTATTACACGCTGAGCCAGTTCGGCGCCGAAGAAAAGCTCGGCCAGCTGGTGGCGTTGTCGCTGCTGCGCGAACTGGGGCCGGTGGTCACGGCGCTGCTGTTCGCGGGCCGCGCGGGCACGTCGCTGACGGCGGAAATCGGCCTCATGAAGGCCGGCGAGCAATTGACCGCGATGGAAATGATGGCCGTCAACCCAATCCAGCGCGTGCTGGCGCCCCGTTTCTGGGCCGGCCTGATCGCCATGCCGGTGCTGGCCGCCGTGTTCTCCGCCATCGGCGTGATCGGCGGCTACCTGGTCGGCGTGCAGCTGATCGGCGTGGACGAGGGCGCGTTCTGGTCGCAGATGCAGGCGAACATCGACGTGCGCCGCGACATCATGAATGGCGTCATCAAGAGTTTTGTGTTCGGCATCGCCGTGACTTTCACGGCGCTGTTCCAGGGCTATGAAGCGCAGCCGACGCCGGAAGGCGTATCGCGCGCCACCACGCGGACTGTCGTGATCGCGTCGCTGATGGTGCTGGGGCTGGACTTCATCATGACCGCCTTGATGTTTAATAAATAGTGAGTTGGGAAAAACTTATGCATCGTAAATCCATTGACGTCTGGGTCGGCCTTTTTGTCCTGTTGGGTGCGTTATCGCTCCTTTTCCTGGCACTCAAAGCCGGTAACATGAGCACGATCTCGTTCAGCAAGACGTACTCGATCACGGGCAAGTTCGACAACATCGGCGGCCTGAAGCCGCAATCGCCCGTCAAGAGCGCGGGCGTGGTCGTGGGCCGCGTGGGTGACATCTCGTTCGACGACAAGAGCTTCCAGGCCATCGTTCGCCTGGATCTGAATCCTGCTTATAAGTTCCCGAAAGACAGCTCCCTGAAGATCCTGACTTCGGGCCTGTTGGGTGAGCAATACGTCGGCATCGAGGCCGGCGGCGATACGAACAACCTCGTCCAGGGCGACCGCATCACCCGGACGCAATCGGCCGCCGTGCTCGAAGATTTGATTAATCAATTTATTTACAGCAAGGCAGCCGAAGGAAAGGACAGTAGCAAATGACGAACCGCAATGACTCCGCCACGCCGCGCAAAGCACGCACCGGCTTGGCGCTGGCACTCGGTGCAGCCGTATTGCTGAGCGGCTGCGCGACGACTGGCAATCCCAAGGACCCGTTCGAGAAGTTCAACCGTGCCATGTTCAGCTTCAATGACACGGTCGACCGCGTCGCCCTGAAGCCGGCCGCCACTGCCTACAAGAACGTCACCCCGAGCTTCGTGCAAACCGGCGTGAACAATTTCTTCGGTAACTTGACGGACCTGTGGAGTTCGCTGAACAATTTCGCCCAGCTCAAGGGGCAGGACGGCTTGAACGATTTCATGCGTTTCGCCGTGAACTCGACCCTGGGCCTCGCCGGCGTGCTCGACATCGCCACCCCGGCCGGCATGCGCAAGCATAACGAAGACCTCGGCCAGACGCTGGGTTATTGGGGCGTGCCGAGCGGTCCCTACTTGATGTTGCCCTTGCTGGGCCCATCTACGGTGCGTGATACCGTGGCCTTGCCGGGCGACTGGTGGGGTGATCCGTGGACCCATGTGGACGATGTGCCTTGGCGTACCGGCGGCATCGTCCTGCGCGCGGTCGACCAGCGCGCCAGCGTGCTGGACGCGTCGAACCTGCTGGAAGACGCCGCGCTCGACCGCTACGAGTTCATCCGTGACGGCTATATGCAGCGCCGCACCAGCAAGGTGCTCGACACGGACAAGGCGCAGGAACGCGCCGACAAGGTCCACGAAAAGCTGGAAAAGGTGCAAGAAAAGGTCGAATCGAAGCTGGGCGTGAAGCTGGGCCCGAAACCGGTCCCGGAAGACGGCGCGGACGAGCCTGCTCCGGCCCCCGCGGCAGGTTCGGCACCGAATAATCCGCCCGTACCGGCGCCCGTGTCATCCGAACCGGCCAGTAAATAGTTAACCACGGTACAGCCAGGCCGTCCGCGCAGCACGCGGGACCGCCGGGCCAGACCTAACCCAGATAAAGGAAGCGTATGAAGCCCATCGCAAAACTGATCGTGACCGCCGCCGCCGTGGCCCTTTCCACCAGCGTCCTGGTGGCGCCGGCCCGTGCCGCCATCGAAGCACCGGACGCACTCGTCAAGCGCGTCTCCACCGACGTCATCGACAGCGTCAAGGCCGACAAGGACATCCAGGCCGGCAATACCCGCAAGATCATGGATCTGGTCAACACCAAGATCCTGCCGTACGTGGATTCGGAAAAGATGACCGCCCAGGCCGCCGGCCGCTTCTGGCGCCAGGCGACGCCGGAGCAGCAGAAGCAGCTGGCGGAAGAATTCCGCACGCTGCTCGTGTACACCTACGCCGGTGCGCTGTCGCAGATCAAGAACGAAACCATCGAGTTCAAACCGTTCCGCGCCGACCCGGCCGACACGGAAGTCGAAGTGAAATCGCAGGTCAACCTGACCCGCGGCGAGCCGATCACCCTGAACTACCGCCTGGCCAAGGGCCCGCAGGGCTGGAAGATCTTCGACTTGAACGTGCTGGGCGCGTGGCTGGTCGAGACCTACAAGAGCACCTTCGCCTCGGAAATCAGCAAGGGCGGCATCGACGGCCTGATCAAGAAGCTGCACGACCGCAACGAGCAGCTGGCCAACAAGCCGCTCAACAAGGCCCCGCAGAAGTAAGCATGGCGGAAGCGAACCCCATGCTCTCGCTCGAAGCCCTGACGTTCGGCAACGCCCAAGCGGCGCTGGCGCAGGGCTGCGCGGCCGTGACCGCCGGCGAAACCGTGTTCGACCTCGGCGGCGTCAAGGCCGCCGATTCCTCGGCCCTGGCCCTGATGCTGGCCTGGCAGCGCCGCGCGCAAGGGCAGGGGCGCAGCCTCAAGTTCATCAATGTGCCGGCCAACGTGGATGCGTTGGCAAAGTTGTACGGCGTCGACGGGTTGTTAGGCCGCATCTAACCGGCGCCAACGACGCGCGAATGTCACGCGTGGGCACGTGATGGATGCCCCCGGTATCCATCACCCCGCTCTACCCGCATCTCCAAAAACGCCACGGCCCGGAACGCTGTGGCGTTTTCTTCTATAATGGCCCGTTTCCCCCGCACGGTTCCGATCCTCCGGATCCCCAACGCATGACAGCAGCCATCCAGATCGACAGCGTCGAGAAAAGCTATAAGGGCTTCAAAGCCCTGAAGGGCGTTTCACTGAACATCGAACAAGGCGAATTCTTCGGCCTGCTCGGCCCGAACGGCGCCGGCAAGACGACTCTGATTTCGACCATTGCCGGCCTCATCCGCCCGGATGTGGGCAGCGTGCGCATCCACGGCCACGACGTCGTGAAGGATTTCCGCGCAGCGCGCATGAAGCTGGGCGTCGTGCCGCAGGAACTCGTGTTCGACCCGTTCTTCACCGTGCGCGAGACGCTGCGCCTGCAGTCGGGCTACTTCGGCCTTAAGAATAACGATGCATGGATCGACGAGGTCATGGAAAACCTCGACCTCACGCCCAAGGCGGACGTCAATATGCGGGCGCTGTCCGGAGGCATGAAGCGCCGCGTCCTGGTCGCGCAAGCCCTCGTCCATAAACCGCCCGTGATCGTGCTGGACGAACCGACGGCCGGCGTCGACGTCGAACTGCGCCAGACGTTATGGAAATTCATCTCGCGCCTGAACCGCGAGGGCCACACGGTCGTCCTGACGACGCACTACCTGGAAGAAGCGCAGGCCATGTGCCAGCGCGTGGCCATGCTCAAGACGGGCAACGTCGTCGCGCTGGACACCATGTCGCAGCTGCTGCGCCGCGTGTCCGGCTCGTCGCTCGTCGTGCACCTGAAGCACGGGACGCTGCCGGACGGCCTGCGCCACCTCGTCGCGCACGACGAACACAATGGCGGCGACACGTACACGTTGCGCGTCAACGAGTACAGCGAGGTCGAAGGCATCCTCGCGCGCCTGCGCGAATCGGGCGCCGAGATCGACGAGATGCAGCTGCAGCAGGCCGACCTGGAAGACATCTTTATCCAGATCATGGAAGGCGAATCTCAAGCTGGAGCATCCGTACGATGAATCTGTTTTCGGTGGGCTTCAAGACCCTGTTCTTCAAAGAGATCCTGCGTTTCTGGAAGGTCGCGACGCAGACCATCGCCGCGCCCGTCGTCAGCGCGATGCTGTATTTGCTGATCTTCGGCCACGTGCTGGACGGCCGCGTCGAGATGCTGGACGGCGTCAGCTACACGTCCTTCCTCGTCCCCGGCCTGGTGATGATGAGCGTGCTGCAGAACGCGTTCGCCAACTCGTCGTCGTCGCTGATCCAATCGAAAATCACGGGCAACCTCGTGTTCATCCTGCTGCCGCCGCTGTCGCACGTGGAGATTTTGTCCGCGTACGTGACGGCGTCCGTCGTGCGCGGGCTGGCCGTCGGCCTGGGCGTGTTCGTCATCATGGCGTGGTTCGCGCACCTGAGTTTTGTCGCGCCGCTGTGGATCGTCGTGTTCGCGCTGCTGGGCGCGGGCATCCTGGGTACGCTGGGCGTCATCGCCGGCATCTGGGCGGAAAAATTCGACCAGCTGGCCGCGTTCCAGAACTTTTTGATCACGCCTGCAACATTTTTGGCCGGTGTGTTCTATTCCATTAAGAAACTTCCGCCGTTCTGGCTTGCAGTCTCGCATTTCAACCCGTTCTTTTATATGATTGACGGGTTCCGCTATGGTTTCTTTGGCCAGTCCGACGTGTCGCCCTGGACCAGCCTGGCCATCGTCGCCGTCTTCTTCGTGGCCTTGGCCGCTATCGCAATCAATCTGCTTCGTCGCGGCTACAAGCTGCGTCACTGACAAAACATGGTTACTACACCCGAACTCATCCACGGCTACATCCAAAAGGGCCTGGAGTGCACCCACCTCGAAGTGGAGGGCGACGGCCAGCATTTCAGCGCCGTCATCGTCTCGCCCGCGTTCGCCGGCAAGAGCCGCATCCAGCGCCACCAGATCGTCTACGCCGCGTTGGGCGACCGCATGCGCGAGGAAATCCACGCGCTGTCGATGAAGACGCTGGCCCCCGACGAGTACCAAGGATAATCGATGGACAAGCTCCAGATCGTCGGCGGCAAGCGCCTGAACGGTGACATCCCCATCTCGGGCGCCAAGAACGCGGCGCTTCCGATCCTGTGCGCGGGCTTGCTGACGTCCGGCGACCTGCGCCTGTCGAACGTGCCGCGCCTGCACGACGTGCGCACGATGCTGCGCCTGCTCGAGCAGACCGGGTTGAAAGTCACGCAGGACGACGAGAACGTCGTGCTGAACGGATCCGCCATCGACACCCTCGTCGCACCGTACGAACTGGTGAAGACGATGCGCGCGTCGATCCTCGTGCTGGGCCCGATGCTGGCGCGCTTCGGCGAAGCCAAGGTGTCGCTGCCGGGCGGCTGCGCGATCGGTTCGCGTCCCGTCGACCAGCACATCAAGGGCCTGCGCGCGATGGGCGCCGACATCACGATCGAAGGCGGCTACATCCACGCGAAAGCCGCCCGCCTGAAGGGCG
Source organism: Massilia putida (assembly GCF_001941825.1). Classification (NCBI taxonomy): domain Bacteria; kingdom Pseudomonadati; phylum Pseudomonadota; class Betaproteobacteria; order Burkholderiales; family Oxalobacteraceae; genus Massilia; species Massilia putida. Next base: position 3,822,198 of record NZ_CP019038.1, on the reverse strand, counting down.
CCCGCATCCACACGGACATGATCACGGTGACGGGCACGGAGAACCTCTTGATGGCCGCCACGCTGGCCGAGGGCGAGACGGTCCTGGAAAACGCCGCGCGCGAGCCGGAAGTGACCGACCTCGCGAACATGCTCGTCGCGATGGGCGCGAAGATCGAGGGCATCGGGACCGACCGCCTCGTGGTCCAGGGCGTGGACAGCCTGCACGGCACCGCGCACTCGGTGATCTCGGACCGCATCGAAGCGGCCACGTTCCTGTGCGCCGTCGCGGCGACGGGCGGCGACATCCGCATCACCCGCACCCGCACCGACATCTTCGACGTGGCCATCGACAAGCTGCGCGAGATGGGCGTCCAGCTGACCGTGGAAGGCGATTCGATCCGCGCGCGCATGGACGCCAGGCCGCAGCCGGTCTCGTTCCGCACCACGGAATACCCGGGCTTCCCGACCGATATGCAGGCGCAGTTCATGGCCGTGAACACGATCGCGAACGGCCCGAGCCGCGTCACCGAAACCATTTTCGAGAACCGCTTCATGCACGTGCAGGAAATGAACCGCCTGGGCGCGCAGATCTCCACCGAGGGCAACACGGCCTTCATCAAGGGCGTCGACCGCCTCGTCGGCGCGCCCGTGATGGCGACCGACCTGCGCGCCTCGGCCTCGCTCGTGATCGCCGGCCTGGCCGCCGAGGGCACGACCCTCGTCGACCGCATCTATCACCTGGATCGCGGGTATGACCGGATGGAGGCGAAGTTGTCGGCGGTGGGGGCGGATATCGTCCGTATCAAATAAAACAACGTCGTTCCCGCGCAAGCGGGAACCCATACCGAGGCTCCGACAGCCGATTCGTCGAATCCTCGTCGGCCTTACCCGGAAGCTCAGCATGGATTCCCGCGTGCGCGGGAATGACGGGTCCAAAATGAACGCAGTCACATGAACGACACTACTCGGGACAGCTCGCAACTGATCCTCGCCCTCTCGAAGGGCCGCATCTTCGAAGACACGCTGCCGCTGCTGGCCGCGGCCGGCATCGAGGTACTGGAAAATCCGGAAACCTCGCGCAAGCTGATCCTCGCCACCAACGACCCGGGCATCCGCGTGCTGATCGTGCGCGCCACCGACGTGCCGACCTATGTCCAGCATGGCGCCGCCGACTTCGGCGTCGCCGGCAAGGACGTGCTGCTCGAGCATGGCGGCGAAGGCCTGTATCAACCGATCGACCTGCGCATCGCCTGCTGCCGCATGTCCGTGGCCGTCAACGCCGGCTTCGACTACGACAACGCCGTGCGCCAGGGCGCGCGCCTGCGCGTGGCCACCAAGTTCGTGCACACGGCGCGCGAGCACTTCGCCAAGAAGGGCGTGCACGTCGACCTCATCAAACTGTATGGTTCGATGGAGCTGGCGCCGCTGGTCGGCCTGTCCGACGCCATCGTCGACGTCGTGTCGACGGGCGGCACGCTGCGCGCCAACAACCTGGTCGAAGTCGAAAAGATCATGGAGATCTCGTCGCGCCTCGTCGTCAACCAGGCCGCCCTGAAACTCAAGCGCGAGCGCCTGCAACCGATCATCGACGCGTTCGAACGCGCGTCCAAGCAGCAGCCATGCTAACGACCATGTCCATCACGATCCGCAAACTCGATTCCACCGCCGCCGGCTTCCAGCAGACCCTTAACACGCTGCTCGCGTTCGAAGCCGAGACCGACGACGCCATCGAATCGGCCGTCGCCAAGATCCTCGCCGACGTGAAGGCGCGCGGCGACGCCGCCGTGCTGGAATACACGAACAAATTCGATCGCATCCCGGACGGCGGCGCGGCCAGCATGGCTGCCCTCGACGTCACGCAGGAAGAATTGCAGGCCGCCCTGGATTCGCTGCCGGAGTCGCAACGCACCGCGCTGCGCACGGCCGCGGAACGCATCCGCGTGTTCCATGAGCGCCAGAAGCAGGAGCTGAACGGTTTTACGTACACGGAGCCCGACGGCACGGTGCTCGGCCAGCGCGTCACGCCGCTGGACCGCGTGGGCATCTATGTGCCGGGCGGCAAGGCCGCGTATCCGTCGTCGGTGCTGATGAACGCGATTCCCGCGCAAGTGGCCGGCGTGAAGGAAATCGTGATGGTCGTGCCGACGCCGGATGGCGTCAAGAACCGCATGGTGCTCGCGGCCGCCGCGATCGCCGGCGTCACGCGCGTGATCACGATCGGCGGCGCACAGGCCGTCGGCGCGCTCGCCTACGGCACGGCGACCATTCCGCCGGTGGATAAGATCGTCGGTCCGGGCAATGCCTATGTCGCCGCCGCCAAGCGCCGCGTGTTCGGCACGGTCGGCATCGACATGATCGCGGGCCCGTCGGAAATCCTCGTGCTGTGCGACGGCACGACCGACCCGGACTGGGTCGCGATGGACCTGTTCTCGCAGGCCGAGCACGACGAGCTGGCGCAAGCGATCCTGCTGTGCCCCGATGCGCAGTACATCGCGCAAGTCGAGGCGAGCATTCATAAACTGCTGCCGACGATGCCGCGCAAGGACACCATCGCCACGTCGCTGACGGACCGCGGCGCGCTGATCAAGGTGCGCGACATGGATGAAGCGTGCGCGATCTCGAACGCCATCGCGGCCGAGCACCTGGAGATCTCGGCCGAGAATCCGCAGCAGTGGGCCGACAAGATCCGCCACGCGGGTGCGATGTTCCTGGGCCGCTTCTCGTCCGAGTCGCTGGGCGACTACTGCTGCGGCCCGAACCACGTGCTGCCGACGTCGCGCACGGCGCGTTTCTCGTCGCCGCTGGGCGTGTATGATTTCCAGAAGCGCTCGTCGATCCTGTTCGTGTCCGAGGCCGGCGCGCAAACGCTGGGCCGTGTCGCGGCCGAACTGGCGTACGGCGAAGGCCTGCAGGCGCACGCGCGCAGCGCAGAACTCAGGATTCAACCGGAATCATGACGGCCTGGCTCGATCAGGTCTTCTGCGAGGATGCGCTGGCCGGCATGGCGCGCATCCCCGACGGCAGCATCGACCTGATCCTGACGGACCCGCCGTATAATCTCGGCAAGGATTACGGCAACGGCTCGGACCAGCAGAGCACCGAGGATTACCTCGCCTGGACCGAGCGCTGGATCGACCGTGCGCTGCCGAAACTGAAAGACAACGGCAGCCTGTACATCTTTCTCACGTGGCGCTTCGCGCCCGAGATCTTCGTCATGCTCAAGCGGCGCATGACGATGATGAACGAGATCATCTGGGACCGCCGCGTCCCCTCGATGGGGGGCAGCACCAGGAGCTTTTCCTCGGTGCACGACACCATCGGCTTCTTCGTGAAGCGCAAGGATTATTATTTCGACTTGGACTCCGTACGTATCCCGTACGACGCCGAGACGAAGAAGGCGCGATCGCGCTCGATCTTCGTGGGCGCCAAGTGGCTGGAAGTGGGTTACAACCCCAAGGACTTGTGGAGCGTGTCGCGGCTGCATCGCGAACATGCGGAACGGGTCGACCATCCGACGCAGAAACCGCTCGAGATCATCGAGCGCATGGTCAAGGCGTCATGCCCGCCGGGCGGCGTCGTGCTCGACCCGTTCATGGGCAGCGGCACGACGGCGCTGGCCGCCAAACGCCTCGGCCGGCATTTCACCGGTTTCGAACTGAACCCCGCCTACTGCGCGACCATCGCGGAACGCTTGTCCGCCCCCGCGCAGCCGGTCCCGAAAAAACGCAAAGGCGCCCGCGCCGAAGTTTCCACCACCGCCACCGAAGGAGTGAACCAGGAATGACCAGCATCGACAACCTCATCGCCAACACGATCCGCGAAGACGTCCGTGCCGGCCATATCTACAACGTCCCGGATTCGAGCGGCTACATCAAGCTGGACGCGATGGAAAACCCGTACCAGCTGCCCGATCCGCTGCGCGCCGAACTGGCCCAGCGCCTGGCGGACGCCGTCCTGAACCGCTATCCGCTGGCGTCGTACAGCACGCTGAAGGACAAGATCCGCACGACGCTGGGCGTGCCGGCCGGTTACGACGTCATCCTCGGCAACGGTTCGGACGAGATCATCTCCATTCTGTGCACCGCCTGCTCGCGCCAGGACAAGCGCGCGATCGTGCTGGCGCCCAGCCCGGCGTTCGTCATGTTCCAGCGCTCCGCCCAGTTCGCGGGCATGGATTATGTCGGCGTCCCGCTGAAGGCCGACTTCTCGCTGGACCGCCCCGCCATGCTGGCCGCGATCGCCGAGCACAAGCCGGCGCTCGTGTTCCTGGCCTACCCGAACAACCCGACCGGCAACCTGTACGACGAAGCCGACATGGTCGCCATCATCGAAGCGCTGGGAGAAACGGGCATCGCCGTCGTGGACGAGGCCTATCAGCCGTTCGCGCGCACGAGCTTCATGGACAAGCTGCCGCGCTATCCGAACCTCGTCGTGATGCGCACGCTGTCGAAGCTGGGCCTGGCCGGCATCCGCCTCGGTTATCTCGCCGCCGCGCCCGCGTTGCTGCAGCAGTTCGACAAGGTGCGGCCGCCGTACAATGTCAACGTATTGACCCAGGTGGCGGCGGAATTCGCCCTCGACCACCTGGACGTGCTGGACGAGCAGGCCGCCCGCCTCAACGAGGCGCGTACGGAACTGGCTGCCGCGCTGGCCGCGCTGCCGGGCGTGACTGTGTTCCCGTCGAGCGCGAATTTCATCACCTTCCGCGTGCCGGATGCGGAGCGAAGCTGCGCTAAACTGTTCGCAGATCGGGTGCTGACCAAGAATTTGAGTAAAATGCATGAATTGCTGGCCAATTGCATCCGTGTTACGGTCAGCACTCCGGAAGAAAATTCCGTATTCCTGAATGCCCTGAAGGCTTCGCTGCAAGCCTGAACACCGCCGAGCACCTAGCAATGACCCGCACCGCAGAAATCACGCGCAATACGAGCGAGACGCAAATTCGCGTCGCGCTCAACCTGGACGGCACCGGCCGCCAGAAACTCAATACCGGGGTGCCGTTCCTGGACCACATGCTGGACCAGATCGCCCGCCATGGCCTGATCGACCTGGAAGTCGAGGCCGTCGGCGACCTGCACATCGACGACCACCACACCGTCGAGGACACCGGCATCACGCTGGGCATGGCTGTCGCCAAGGCCATCGGCGACAAGAAAGGCATCCGCCGCTACGGCCATGCCTACGTGCCGCTGGACGAGGCGCTGTCGCGCGTCGTGATCGACTTTTCCGGCCGTCCGGGCCTGGAATGGCATGTGCCGTTCACCCGCGCGACGATCGGCCGTTTCGACGTCGACCTGACCATCGAATTCTTCCGCGGGTTCGTGAACCACGCCGGTGTCACGCTGCACGTCGACAACCTGCGCGGCGTGAACGCGCACCACCAGTGCGAGACCGTCTTCAAAGCCTTCGGCCGCGCGCTGCGCATGGCCGCCGAGCTGGATGCGCGGGCCGCGGGCACGATCCCGTCGACCAAGGGCAGCCTGTAACGCCACGGATTTTCAGATGACGAACAAGATTGTTGTAATCGATGGCGTGGGCAATCTGCGCTCGGTGGCACAGGCCCTGCGCGCCGTCGCGCCCGAGGCCGACGTGCAGATTTCCAACGACCCGGCCGTGATCGACGCGGCCGACCGCGTCGTGCTGCCGGGCCAGGGCGCGATGCGCGACTGCATGCAGAGCCTGCGCGAGTCCGGCGCCGAGGAAGCGCTGCTGCGCGCCACCAAGACCCGTCCCGTGATGGGCGTGTGCGTGGGCGAGCAGATGCTGTTCGACATGAGCGAGGAGGGCGACGCCCCCGGCCTGGGCCTGCTGCCCGGCAAGGTGGTGCGTTTCCGGCTCGACGGCAAGCTGCAGGCCGACGGCTCGCGCTTCAAGGTACCGCAGATGGGCTGGAACCGCGTGCGCCAGTCGCGCGCCCACCCGCTGTGGAATGGCGTGGCGGACAACAGCTTCTTCTATTTCGTGCACAGTTATTTCGCGGTGCCGGAAAACGCCGCGCACACGATCGGCGAGACCGACTACGGCGCGCCGTACTGCTGTGCCGTCGCGATGGACAATATCGTCGCCACCCAGTTTCACCCCGAGAAAAGTGCCGCTGCTGGTTTGCAACTGTACAAGAACTTCGTTCACTGGAATCCGTAATTTCCGCCGTCAACCCGGCACTAACCTAATCGATACCGACCATGCTGCTGATCCCCGCCATCGACCTGAAAGACGGTCACTGCGTTCGCCTGAAACAGGGCGATATGGACCTCGCCACCGTGTTTTCCGAAGATCCCGCCGAGATGGCGCTGCACTGGCTCAAGAAGGGTGCGCGTCGTCTGCACCTGGTCGATCTGAACGGCGCGTTCGCGGGCAAACCGAAGAACGAAGAGGCGATCAAATCGATCCTGCGCGTCGTGCAGAGCTATGCCACGGAGAATGAGCTGGACGAGATTCCGGTCCAGCTGGGCGGCGGCATCCGCGACCTCGACACCATCGAGCGCTACCTGGACGACGGCATCACCTACATCATCGTCGGCACGGCCGCGGTGAAGAATCCGGGCTTCCTGCACGACGCTTGCGGCGCCTTCCCGGGCAGCATCATCGTGGGCCTGGACGCCAAGGACGGCAAGGTGGCGACGGACGGCTGGAGCAAGATGTCCGGCCACGAAGTCATCGACCTGGCCCAGAAGTTCGAAGGCTACGGCGTCGAATCGATCGTCTACACCGACATCGGCCGCGACGGCATGATGGGCGGCGTGAACATCGAAGCGACCGTGCGCCTGGCCCAGGCCGTGCGCATCCCGATCATCGCCTCGGGCGGCCTGCACAACCTGGCCGACGTGGAAGCGCTGTGCGCCGTGCAGGACGAGGGCATCGAGGGCGTGATCTGCGGCCGTTCGATCTACGAAGGCACGCTCGACCTGGCCAGCGCGCAGGAACGCGCGGATGAACTGACCGAGGGCGCGCAGGCCTGACAGGCCGCAGCCCCATGAACCGTCATCCTCGCGAAAGCGGGGATCCATGCTGAGTTTGCGGCAACGGCACTGCCGGCATTGAGGCAGAATCAGTATGGGTTCCCGCTTTCGCGCGAACGACGGTTTCTCTAAACGTACAAATTTATGCTCACAAAACGCATCATCCCCTGCCTGGACGTCACCGGCGGCCGCGTCGTCAAGGGCGTCAACTTCACGGAACTGCGCGACGCCGGCGACCCGGTCGAGATCGCGCGCCGCTACAACGAGCAGGGCGCCGACGAGATCACCTTCCTCGACATCACGGCGTCCTCGGACGGCCGCGACCTGATCCTGCCGATCATCGAGGCGGTGGCATCGACCGTCTTCATCCCGCTGACGGTGGGCGGCGGCGTGCGCAAGGTCGAGGACGTGCGCCGGCTGCTGAACGCCGGCGCGGACAAGGTGTCGATGAATACCTCGGCCGTGACCAACCCGCAGCTCGTGTACGACGCCTCGCAGAAGCACGGCTCGCAATGCATCGTCGTCGCCATCGACGCCAAGCAGGTCGCGCCCGGCAAGTGGGAAGTCTTTACCCACGGCGGCCGCAACGCGACCGGCCTCGATGCCGTCGAATGGGCGCGCAAGATGGAAAGCCTGGGCGCCGGCGAACTGCTGCTCACCAGCATGGACCGCGACGGCACCAAGTCCGGCTTCGACCTGGGCCTGACGCGCGCCGTGTCGGATGCGGTGGGCATTTCCGTGATCGCGTCCGGCGGCGTGGGCGGCCTGCAGGACCTGGCCGACGGCGTCGTGGAAGGCCATGCCGACGCCGTGCTGGCCGCGAGTATCTTCCACTACGGGCAGCACACGGTCGGCGAAGCCAAGCGCTTCATGGCGGACCGCGGCATCCCGATGCGCCTCGACTGATTGATGGAACCGACGACCATGGTGACCCCGACCACCCCCCCGACGATCCCGGCCCAACCCTGGCTCAAGAAAGTCCAATGGGACGAGCACGGCCTCGTGCCGGTGATCGCCCAGGAAGCCGGCACCGGCGACATCCTGATGTTCGCCTGGATGAACCGCGAAGCCCTTGCCAAGACCGTGGAGCTTGGCGAGGCCGTGTACTGGAGCCGTTCGCGCAAGAAGCTGTGGCACAAGGGCGAAGAGTCCGGCCATGTGCAGAAAGTGCTGGAAATCCGCCTCGACTGCGATGAAGACGTGGTGCTGCTGAAGGTCGAACAGGCCGGCGGCATCGCCTGCCACACCGGCCGCCATTCCTGCTTCTTCCAGAAGTTCGAGGACGGCGACTGGCACAGCGTCGAGCCCGTGCTGCAGGACCCGGACACCATCTACACCAACCCGAAGAAGAGCAAATGAGCACGCAACTGGAACGCCTGGCCGCGCTGATCGAAACCCGCAAGCCGGCCAACGGCGGCGACCCGTCGGCCTCGTACGTGGCGAAACTGTTCGCCAAGGGCGACGACGCCATTCTGAAAAAGATCGGCGAGGAAGCCGTCGAGACCGTGATGGCGGCGAAAGACGTGCGTGCCGGGGCGGACCCGTCGAAGCTGTTGTACGAAACGGCCGACCTGTGGTTCCATTCGATCGTCCTGCTGGCGCAGTTCGGCCTCACGCCGCAGCAGGTGCTGGACGAGCTGGCGCGCCGCGAAGGCATGTCCGGCATCGAAGAGAAGGCCTCGCGGCCCCAAGACTAAGACCTGGAGCGTAGAACATGGATAACTGCATCTTCTGCAAGATCGCCGCCAAACAGATTCCGGCCAGCGTGGTGTACGAGGACGACGAATTGCTCGCGTTCAAGGACATCAACCCGGCCGCGCCCGTCCACCTGCTGGTGATCCCGAAGCACCACGTGGCCTCGCTGTCCGATTGCACGGATGCGGACGCGCCCGTGCTGGGCAAGATGCTGGCGCTGGCGCCCAAGCTGGCGGCTGAACACGGCATCGCCGTGAAAACCGGCCCGGACGGCCAGCGCAGCGGCGGCTACAAGACGCTGTTCAACGTCGGACCGGACGGCGGGCAGGAGGTGTACCACCTGCATCTGCACGTCTATGGCGGGCCGCGTCCTTGGCGTGGTCTCGGGACGTAATTCCACGGGAACCTCGGGAACCGTCGGGCAGTTTTACGGCGTTCCCTAAAGGAAAGAGGGCATTCCCGTCCTGCATGGCTTATACTGGCGTGGCTATCGCTTACGCTGATCGGGTTTGCGCCCGGCAAGGAGAATACAATGGGTTCGATGAGTATCTGGCACTGGCTGATCGTGCTGGTCGTGGTGGTGGTGGTGTTCGGTACGGGCAAGCTGCGCAATGCGGGCTCGGACCTGGGCAAGGCCGTCAAGGGTTTCAAGGATGGCATGAAGGGCGAGGAAGAGAAGTCGTCCGCCAGCCAGTCGACCGTGCAGACGCCGCAGCAGGTCGCCGACAAGTCGACCATCGACGTCGACGCGCGTGAAAAGACCCGCCATTAAGCCCGTGCTTGACCCCGCATGATCGATCTCGGACTTACCAAACTCGCGGTCATCGGCGCGGTGGCGCTGGTCGTGATTGGCCCCGAGAAATTGCCTAAGGTGGCGCGCATGGCCGGCACCCTGTATGGCCGCGCCCAGCGCTACCTGCATGAGGTGAAGTCGGAAGTCTCGCGCGAGATCGAGATGGAAGAGTTGCGCAACCTGCACAAGGATATCCAGGACAGCGCGCAAAGCTTCAAGTCCGAGGTCGAGACGTTCAAGTCGGAAGTCGAGAGCACCGTCTCGACGCATATGAACGAGGTCGAGTCCGCCTGGCGCGGCGACACGGCCGTCATGCCCACGACGGCGTCGCCAGACGACATCGAACGCAAGGCGCGCGACTTCCGCCGCAAGAAGCTGGCGAAGACGTCGAACGTGCCGGCGTGGTACAAGAACCGCCAGGGCACGCGCCAGCACGTGCTGTCCGGCGCGGCACGCGTGCGCAAGTTCCGTCCCGGCGCCACTTCCAACACCAAATTTTTCTGATGATGGCCGCCTTCAGGCGCCACACCCTTGCGCCAGATGACTGAAGAAACTGCGGGCGAAGAAACCTTCATCTCCCACCTGGTCGAGCTGCGCGACCGCCTGATCAAGGCGACGTACGGCATCGTCCTCGCGTGCATCGTGCTGATGGTGTGGCCGGGCCCGGCGCGCATCTACGATTTCCTCGCCGCCCCCATGCTGGCCGCGCTGCCGGCCGGCTCCAAGATGATCGCCACGGGCGTCGTCGCGCCATTCCTCGTGCCGATGAAGGTGACGTTGCTGATCGCCTTCATCCTCGCGCTGCCCTGGGTGTTTTATCAGGTGTGGGCCTTCGTCGCGCCCGGGCTGTACGCGCACGAAAAGCGGCTCGTGCTGCCGCTCGTGATCTCGTCGTCGATCCTGTTCATCGCCGGGGTCGCGTTCTGCTATTTCTTCGTGTTCGGCCGCGTGTTCCACTTCATCGGCAATTTCTCGCCGAATTCCATCGCCGTGATGCCGGACATCGAGAACTACCTCGATTTCGTGATGTCCATGTGCCTCGCGTTCGGCGCCACGTTCGAGGTGCCGGTGGTCGTCGTGATCCTCGTGCGCATGGGCATCGTCAGCGTCGAGAAGCTGCGCTCGATCCGCCCGTATGCCATCGTCGGCGCGTTCGTGATCGCCGCCGTCGTCACGCCGCCGGACGCCGTCAGCCAGCTGGCGCTGGCGGTGCCGATGTGCCTGCTGTTCGAACTGGGCCTCATCATGGCGCCGATCTTCGTGCGCGTGTCGCAGGCGCCGGAGGAACACGCCTAGGAACTCGTCGTTCCCGCCTGCGCGGGAAGTCGTTCCCGGCAGTGCCGGGAAGTCGTTCCCGGCAGTGCCGGGAATGACAGCTTACGGACAGTTCCCGATCACGTAATACCCCGGCGACGTCTGCGCCAGCGTACTCGTATAAAACGTGTTGTCGAGCCCCATGTTCTGGTTCGACCCGTTCGCCAGCGCATAGCCGCCGCTGTCGTGCGCGCGTCCGGCCTGCACGTGGGCGTAGTTGCTGGAGGTCGTCGCGCTGCAGGTCCAGCTGGACTTCGTCGTGCCCGCCACCGCCGCCGACAACGCGCTCTCGCTGCTGCCGTTCGTGGACGAGACCTGGTAGTTATACGTCGTGCTGGCGGCGAGGCCGCTGTCCGTGTAGCTCGTCGCGGTCACCGCGCCCGCGGTCACGCGGCTGCCGTTGCGGTAGACGTAGTAGCCGGTGGCGCCGCTCGCGGCAGTCCACGTCAAGGTCACGCTGCTCGACGTCGTCGCACCCACCGCCAGGCCGGCCGGCGGCTGCAGGGCGGGCGGCGTCCCGACGAGGAACTGGGCGATGCTGCACGCGCCGGAGGTCAGGCCGGTGGCGCTGTCCGTCGCCGTCACGCTGCCCGTGTAATAGCCGTTGGCGACGTTCGTGTACGATTTGCTGAAGCTGGCGCCGCTGCCGGCCGCCGCGTCGTCGACGGCGCCGGGTCCATTCAGCACGACACGCCAGCCGGTGATGCTGCCCGCGCTGTCCGTGCCGCTGCCCGACACGGTGACGGTCGTGCCGGACACGCTCGCATTGCAGCTGTCGACGACCGGAGCCGCGGCGCGTGCCGCCCGCAGGTTGTTCTTGAACCAGAAATCCATCACGAAGGCCGGATAGTTCACGTGGGTGGCGTCGACGAAGTTCGTGTTCTGCCCGCCGGTGCCGGCCGGCCACGCATGACCCATGCCGCTGACCGTGATCTCGGTGGTGCGCAGCTTGCCGTTGGCATCCAGGTACGGGACGTTCGTGCCGCCCGTGGCCACCGTCGTCGATTGACCCTTCGTGAACGTGCCGCCGTAGACGAGGCGCATGGCCTGCGCGTCCATCGGACCGTATTGCTGCGCCACCGTGTAATCGCTCGTGCCCCAGACGACGCCCGCGACCTGGCTCGCGAACGACGGGCTCGCGCTGCCGGCCAGCGCCTTGCAGTTGCTGGCCGCGGTCGTCGCCGTGTAGCCGGCGGGGACGGCACCGATCTGCGTCGTCGTCGTGCCGGGCGGCGGACCGGCATTGATGCCCACGCCCGCGAACACGTCCGGCGCGAGGCAGCCGAGGGCCATCGTCTCGCCGCCGCCGGACGACAGGCCGGCGACATAGACCTGGTTCGGGTCGATCGCGTACTGCGCATTCGTCGTGAAGCGCTTGATGAGGTCGAGCAGCACGCCGTCATGGCCCGACGTGCGGTTGTGGCTGGTGCTGGCGTAATCCCAGCAATGGTTGCTGTAGACATTGCCCGTCGCATTCGGCGCGAGGATGACGGCGCCGTACTGGTCCGCCACCGCCTTCCAGTTGAAGCCGCCGTCGCTGGTGCTGTCGATGACGTCGCCGCCGGCCGTCTGCGCGCAGCCGTGCAGCACGAGCACGAGGGCGCGCTTGCCGTTCAGCACTGGCTGCGTGGCCGGCCAGTAGTAATACCCGGTCAGATTGCCGCCGTTGACGGTGTCGGCCCCCCACGTCTGATTGCTGCTCCAGGTGCCGGGGCCGGCCGTGACCTGGGCCTGGGCGGTGCAGGTTGCGCCCACCAGCAGCGCGAGCGAAATGATGTGGCGCATATGACGTCTCCCGTGTGTTTGATTGTTGTCAGCGATTCATTGTAGGAGCCGGTTTCATGCATACAAGGCTGCGCACGAGCACGCCAAGTGTGCGGTTTTGCACAGGCAGATTCCTGATATCGAAGCGCAAATATCTTCGTGGTCCGCCGCTGTGTGCGTCTCTATACTTTTTTCTGTCAACCCGGCAAGGACGCAGATGGCATCTCCCTATTCGACATCGCGACGCTCCGCCTACCTGGACGACGCCCAGCGGCGTCACGTCGCCACCGAACGCGCGCGCTGTGGCGCGGCGAATGGCCGACGTCTGCTGATCGCCGTCATCCACGGCGGCTGGTTCGGCGCCGTGGCCTGCCGGCAGCGGATCGGCCCCGTCATCGGCACGCCGTTGATGATCTGGTGGTGCGCCTGCTGCTGGCGCCGGGGCCGCGTTTGCAGGACGCGATGGCACCGCTGCGGATCGCGGCATTCCGCCATGCCGACGAGGGGGAATACGCGCGGATCGCGCGGCTGGAACACGCGGCGCGGGCGCTCGGTCCGGCCCTCGCCTGATTACTCGACCGTGATCGGCAGGTCGCGGCCTTGCAGCGCCACCTGGCCCGCGAAGTCCGCGGCGTAAATGCGCAGCAGGTAGTCGCCCGGCGCCAGGCCGTCCACGCGCCAGGCAGCGGGCAGGGCCACGCCATCCTTCAGCGTGTTGTTGACGGCATAGGCGAACACCGTGGCCTTGCTGCCATAGACCGTGATGCCGCTGTTTTCCGCGTACAGCAGCTTCACCGCGTCGCGCTCGCGTGGCAGGCGGTCGTAGACCTGCGTGATGCGCGGCGCTTCGAACCCCGCGACCGGGCTGCCGTCCGCATGGAGCAGCTGGTAGCCCAATTTGTACAGGCCGAGGCGGCGCCGCGCCAGGTTGCCGTCGATCTGGTCGTAGCCGGCGGCGACGATCGCGACTTCGCCGAGCGCGCGCGCCACGTGCACGCGCCGGCCCTTCTTGCCCGGCAGGCGATGCCCGCTCGCGTCGTACAGCGCGATGCTCTCGATACGGGGCGGCACCGTGTCGCGCAGGCCCGTGAACGGCAGGGTCAGCGGATTGACCGCGCGGCCGCCGGGGTAGTACTCCATGTGCACGTGCGCCATCGGATTGATCGTGCCGAGCGCGTCGCCCACGGCGAAGCGGGTGCCGCGCCGCACCCGCACGCGTTCCGGCTTGCCGTTCGCGCCGCGCAGCAACTGGAAGCGCGGATCGAGCGCCTTGCCCGTGCTGTCGCGGCCCACGCGCATGTGGATATACGACAGCGGCCCAAGGCTCATGCCTTCGCCCAGCTGGCCGAACGCCCAGTTCGGATAAGGATCGCTGACGGTCGCCGGCAGGATCGCCAGCACGCGCGCGCCGACGTCGGCGCGGATGTCCAGGCCCGCATGGAAGTGGTCGCGGTTTTCGCCGTCGTAGCTGCCGCGCACCTCGCCCATCACGCCGACGACTTCGTGCGGTTCCTGCTGCGGGCTCACGGGCCAGGGCATGGATGCCACCGCCGGCAGCTCCAGAGGCGCGGGTTGCGGGGCCGGCGTACCGGCTGGCGGCGGCGCCAGCGCGAACACCTGCTGCGCCTGGCCATCGGCCACCACCAGCGCGCCGTCGCGCTTCACGGCGATGCCGCGCGGCGCGTACAGCCGCACGCTCCCGTCGCTGGCATAGCTCGTGCCCGCGGGACGGTCGGCATCTGGCAGGGCGTGATACTGCCCGTCTGGATCGAACTGGATGATGCGCCCGCTCGCGCCGCTCGCGTACACATAACCGTCATGCGTCAGCGCCAGCGCCACCGGGCGGCGCAGCAGCGGACGGCGCTCGTCCTCGGGCGCGCGCGCGAACGTCGTCACCATTCCCGTTTTGTCGATGCGCCGGATCGCGTCGTTGCCGGTATCGGCGACGAACAGCACGCCGTGCTTGTCGACCGCGATGGCGCTCGGCGTGTCGAACGCGGCCGCGCTGCCCGTGCCGTCCAGGTGGTCGGGCGCGCCGCTGCCGGCCACGGTCGTCACCGTGCCGTCCCGGGCGATGCCGCGGATGCGGTCGTTGTAGGTGTCCGCGACCCAGACATTGCCGTCGCGGTCGACGGCCACGCCGACCGGCCCGTCGAAGCGGGCGGCGCGGCCGATGCCGTCGAGGTAGCCGGCGTCGCCGCCGCCCGCCAGCGTGCTCACGCTGCCGTCGGGCGCCACCTTGCGGATCGCGTTGTTGCGGGTATCGGCCACGTACAGATTGCCCAGGCGGTCGATGGCCAGCGCCGACGGCGTGTCGAATGCGGCGGCGGCGCCAACGCCGTCCGCGAAGCCCGCGCGGCCGCCCGCGAAGACGGTTTGTTGGCCGTCGGGCGCGATGCGGCGGATGCAGCTGCAGTCACCGCCATCGGCCACGAACACATTGCCGTGCGCATCGACGGCGGTGCCGAACGGGTCGCCGAAGCGGCCCGCCAGCGGCGTCACGCGCGCGGACCACGCGGGCCTGGTGGGGGCATCGGCCGGGCGCCAGAAAGCGCGCCCTGGGGTCGCGTCCTGGCGGGTATTGAGGACATACACGGCCGCGCCGCCGGCCAGCACGGCGGCGCCCGCGAGCGCAGCGATGAGCGTTGTGCGCTTCACTTACTGCATCAACTGCCCGATGATCTTCACCGGCGCATTCCCGTAGCTCAGGAACTGGTCGTGGAATTGCTTGAGGTTGAAGCGGTCGCCCAGCTGCTCCTTGCGGCGTTCGCGGAGTTCCATGATGTCGCTGTAGCCGCTGAAATAGCTGGACAGCTGCACGGACGACAGCTGCGCGCGGCGCCACTTTTCGGCGGCTTCCTGCGGGGTCTGGAAAGCCTGGCGCACGAGCAGGTCCATGGCCTGGTCGCGCGTCATGCCCAGCACGTGCACGCTGTAGTCGAGGATCGTGTTGGAGACGCTGCGCAGATTCCACTTGCACCACATCAGCCACAGCTCCGGCGCGTTGTCGCCATAGCCCGACTCCAGCATCATGCGCTCGCCGTACACGGCCCAGCCCTCGACCATCGCGCCGTTGCCGAACAGGGTCTTGACCAGCGACGGCGACCGGTTCGCGTTCATCAGCTGCGTGTAGTGGCCGGGGATCGCCTCGTGGATGTTCAGGATTTGCAGCATCCAGTTGTTGTACTCGCGCAGGCTGCTTTCGGCCTGCTCGGGCGTGAGGCCGTCCAGCGGCGTCACGTTGTAATAGGTTTTATCCTTCGGACGATACGGGCCCGGCGCATCGATGCTGGCGCCCGCGACGCCGCGCTGGTACAGCGGCGTCTCGCGCACGACGAGCGGCTTGCTCGGGTCGATCGTCACGAGGTTGTTCCTGATGACGAACTCCTGCAGCTGCGGGATCTGGCGGCGGATCTCGGGCAGGAAATTCGCGGGCGTCGTGTGCTGCAGCGAGAGCTTGTCGATCACCATGCCGATTTTTTTATACCGGTCGGCGGGTTTCGCGGTGCTGCCCATCGTCTTGTCCCACAGCTGATCGGACAAAGCGTCCATGCGGGTCAGGAGTTCGTCGCGCGCGGCCAAGGCCTTGCGGTAGGTCTGCTCGCCCGTGTTGGATGACTGGATCTCGAAGGCGAATTTTTGTTCGTATAAATCCTTCCCGATGCGGAACGAGCGCGCGCGCTGCGTCTGCACCTGCGATTTATCGAGGTCGCTCAAGAAGTCGACCCAGCCCAGCACCGCCGTGCCTGCGTTCGCGATGCGCTGGGCGAAGATCGCCTTTTCCTGCGCCGACAGGATCGATTCCTGCGCGGCCTTGCCGAGGTCCGCCAGCACGACGAGCGTGCCCGGCGCCTGCTGGATCGCCAGCTGCGTGTGTTCGTGCGTCGGGTTGACGATGGAGCCCTGCGCCGCCTGATAATAGGCCGGCACGTCGGCCAGGCGTTTCAGGATCGTGCGCAGGCGCTGCGCCTTGGCCGCGTATTCCGTGTTCAGGATCAGGTCGAAGGCCTGCGCCACGTTGTACTCGGCCGGATTCCACTCGAACTCGCGGAACGTCGTCAACTGCCAGCGCTCGTATTTCAGCTTGTTGAGGAGGACGGCGAGGTCGGTGCGCTGGTTCGGCGACAGCTTGTCGGCGTTCAGCTTGCCGAACTTGTCGAGCCACTCGTCGATGAACGCCAGCCGCTTCGCGCGCGAGGCGGCGTCGGGGATCGTCAGCTTGGCGGCCGCGTCGAACTTGCCGACGTAGATGCCGTCTTCCGGATCGATGCGCCACAGCGCGGTGAGGAATTGCATGGACAGCGAGTCCATGAAGCGGTCGTTGCGGTTCTGCGGCGTGGCGGCGGCGACGGGCGCGGCGGCCTTTTGCACGGGCTTCTCGTCGTTATCTGCCTTCGCCTTGGCCTTGGCTTTGCTCTTGGCCGGGGCCTTGGCCTTGGTGCTGCTGGCCGCCTTGTGGTGCGGCTTGGTGCGCGCGCTCGCCGGCGCCAGCGCGACGCTGGTCAGCAGGACGGCAAGCGCGATTTTCGATTTCATCATTCTCTGTCTGCCTGATTGTATAAAGGGCCAGATGGGGGGCGCCAGATTAGCATCATTCGGTCTGCTTGCGGGCATCTGAAACATTCCGTCACGCGCTTGTCTTGACGCGAACCGCCGTCAACGCCCTCGCAACGGCGCCCATCGTCACTCGGATTGCCATTCCGCGACCGACGGCGCACGCGTTGCCGCGCTACCGGACAGCCCCGCCTGCAGCATGGCCAGCATGTCCGCCGGCGACATGCGCGCGGCCATGTCGGTGCCTTCGAGCAGGCTGTCGGCCAGGTCGCGCTTGTGGCGGTGCAGGTCGACGATGCCTTCCTCGATCGTGTGGCGCGCGACGAGCCGGTAGATCGTCACGGGCCGCTGCTGGCCCATGCGGTGCGCGCGGTCGCTGGCCTGGTCTTCCACCGCCGGGTTCCACCACGGGTCCATGTGGATCACGTAGTCGGCCGCCGTCAGGTTGATGCCGACGCCGCCCGCCTTCAGCGAGATGAGGAACAGGTCGCCGTCGCCGGCCTGGAACGCGTCCACGCGGCGCTTCCTCTCCTGCATGGGCGTCGAGCCGTCGAGGTACTGGTAGCGGATGCCGCGTTCGTCGAGGTGTTTGCGGATCAGGGTGAGGTGGTCGACGAACTGGCTGAACACGAGCGCCTTGTGGCGGTTTTCCAGCAGCTCGTCGGCGAGGCGCGCGAACGTCTCCAGCTTGCTGCTGCGGATGCCGCTGTCGGGTGCGACGAGCGCCGGATTGCAGCACGCGCGGCGCAGCTTCATCATTTCCGCGAGAATCTGGATCTGCTTCTGCGACTGCGGCGCCTCCAGTGCGGCGATGCGTTCCAAAGCCTCGCGCCGCAGCGATTCGTACAGCGCCATCTCTTCTTCCGACAGCTGCACGGGCAACACGATCTCCGTGCGCGGCGGCAGTTCGGACAGCACCTGCGCTTTTGTCCTGCGCAGGATGAACGGCTGCGTGAGGCGGCGCAGGCGCGTGCGCGCCGCCAGTTCCGCGCGCTTGTCCGACGCCTTTTCGATGGGCCCCGCGAACCGCATTTGGAACTGGTCGCTTGTCCCGAGCAGCCCCGGATTGATGAAGCGGAACAGGTTCCACAACTCGCCCAGGTGGTTTTCCAGCGGCGTGCCGGTGGCCACCATTTTGAAATCGCCTTGCAGCGCCATCACGGCCGCGGAGCGGCGCGTATACGCATTCTTGATGGCCTGCGCCTCGTCCAGCACGATCGTGTGCCAGCGAATGTCGTCGAACAGCGCGGACTCCAGCTGCAGCAGGCCGTAGCTGGCGACGATCACGTCGAACGGGCCCGCTTCCTTCAGCATCGCGGCGCGGTCGCCGGGCCCGAACAGGCGCACGTTCAAGGTCGGTGCGAACCGCTCCGCTTCCGCCAGCCAGTTCGTCGCGACGGACGTCGGCGCCACGACGAGCGTGGGCCCGCCAGGTGCGCGCGACAGGATCAGCGCGAGCGCCTGCAACGTCTTGCCGAGGCCCATATCGTCCGCGAGGCAGGCGCCGACGCCCCAATGCGCAAGGCGGGACAGCCATTCGAAGCCCTCGACCTGGTAGTCGCGCAGCTCGGCCTGCAGCGTGCCCGGCAACTGCGGCCGGTATGCCGCATTCGCCTGCATCTGTTTTAAATGCGCACGCCAGGCCTTGTCGGCCTCGACGCCGCCCGCGTCCTGTGCCATCTCTTCCAGCGCGAAGCTGGCCAGCGGGTGGAAGCGCAGGGCCTCTTGATCGGCATCGCTGTAGGCCGACAAATCCAGCAGGCGGCGGTGCAGTTCGTGCGTGAGCGCCAAAAACTGGTTGTCGCCGAGTGCGATGAAACGGTCCTCGCGCACGCGCGCGAGCAGCTCGCGCAAGTCCATCACCTTGTTCTCGTCGACCTGGACTTCACCGTTGGCCGCGAACCAGTCCTTGTCGCGCCGGATCTGCAGGCGCACGGATTTCGACGTGATCTTCTTCGACACGCGGAACGATTCGCCCTCCGGCCACGCGACGAGAACGTTCGATGCATCCAGCTCCTGCAGTTGCACGACCAGTTCCAGGCAGTGGATCGGCGCCGCGAGCAGCCATTCGCCTTGTTCCATCTCCGCCTGCTCCAGCGCGGGCAGGTCGGCCAGCAGCTGGCGCTCGGCTTCGCGCTCGCCATTGAGATCGCGGCGCGCCTCGGTGCGCACGCCCGCGACGTCCGCGATGACGCTTTCCGCGCCGTCGCCGGGACGGAAGTACGGACCGGTGCCGGGCAGCGGCCGCACCATCACCTGGATGCGCAAGCCCTGCTGGTACGGCAGCAGGTTGACGTGCAGGCGCGGGTCGGCCGTCACTTGCTCGATGTCGGCCGCGCTGCCGCCGATGTCGGACTGCACCGTGACGATGGACGAGATGGCGCTGATCGCCTGCAGCACGCGCTTCTCGGCTTCGAGCGGGACTTCGAGGCCGTCGCCGACGATGGCGCCGATGCGCCGGTGCTCGTCTTTTACGCGCACGATGCGTAATCTCGTCGGCGTCTCCTTCGTGACGACCACGTCGCCCTGCTGCTCGCGCAGGGGCGGCACCAGCGAGATCAGGACCTTGCCGCCGCCGGCGCGCACGACCAGCTGCGGCTCGCCCGGCAGCAATTCGATGCGCGTGCCCGGCGAATCCATCCAGAACAGCAACGGATGGCCGGCCAGCGCGGCCACGGCCTTGTCCAGGTCGAATTCGTAGCGCGTGCCGGTGCCGCTGTAGTAGCGGAAGGCGCCGATGCTGGCGGCCACCTGCACGTCCTGCGCGGTGAGGAAATCCAGCTCCGCCGCTTCTTCCGCGAGGCGCTTGAGGCCCAGCGGGCGGCCGCGCGTCCAGCCGCCCTGCGCGTCGCGTTTCTGTTCGCGCGGTTCGATGGCGCGCACGCCCAGGTGCGCGTCCCAGGCGATCAGCCAGGCGAGGCGCGATTCCTTCACGACTTCCACGTTGACGGGCGGCTGCAGGTTGATGAGGGCGTTCAGCTGGCGTTCCCACGGCTGCTCGCGCTCGAACCACAGGGCGAGGTCGACGAAACGGTGCTGCTGGCGCAGCGCGATCGCCTGCTGGTCGATGCCGACCATGCCCAGATGGCCCAGCACGGACGCGATCTGCGCCGCGATGAAGTCGAAGCCGGCGGCCCGCGCGACGTCGAACTGCTGTTCCAGCATGGCGCGCTTGTCGGCTAACTGCGGCATGCCGAGCCACCAGTGCAGCAGGGCGCGGAACATCACGGGCTGCAAGCTGGTTTCCCAGTTGCGCGACGGCAGCACCTCGGCATCGACCGTGCCGCCGCGGATCTGGCGCAGCATCGACAGATGCTGGTAGACGGCCGTATCGTGGCTTTGCACGGCGCGCGTGGCGCTGTCCAGGTAGCTTTCTGCCGCCTTCGCATGTTTCGGATCGCTGCTCCTGAGCAGGGCCGTCACGTACAGGTGGCCGCCGATGCCCTCGAACACGGCCTTGCGCTTGCCCGTCTCGCGCCGGAGCAGCTTCAGCGCCTTGTCGAAGCCGGCCAGCGCGGGTTCGAGGTCGCCGCGCAGCAGCTGCAGCACGCTGCGGTAATACAGCGCCGCGGATTCGTCGAGGTCGACGAGCAGGTCGCTGGCCGCATCGAGGCGCCCGCACAGGATCAAATGTTCGGCCAGCGCCGTGCGTAGCGCCATCGAGGCGCCGCCCTGCGCCACGTGGTCTTCCGCGTACGCGCGGATCGCGGGCGCGCTGGCCGGCTCGCGCTGCACGTGGCCCACGAGGACGGCGAGCACGTCGTCGCGCACGAGGCCATTGATGCGCTCCATCAGGTCCGGCTCGAACGGACGCGCGCAGATGTCGACGAGCGGATGCAGGTACGCCGCTTCGTGGCAGCGCAGGCAGGCGGCGAGCAGCGGGGCGATGGCCTTCGGGCCTTCGCCGGCCAGCAGCGCGAAGCGCAGCAGCGCGACGCCCTGGCGGTAGCTGCGCAGCATGGGCGTGCCCTGCCAGTCGACGCGCAGCGGCGTCACCTGCTGATACACCTCGCGCAGTTCGCCCAACCGGCGCGCGCGCAGCGCCCACCGGATCGCGGGCCAGGATACGTCGGCGGCGATCGTGTAGCCGCGCGACGGCAGCTCGCCGATCAGGCCATCGGCGCGCAGGCGTTCGAGCGGTTCGGCCAGCTCTTCCTCGTTCGCGCTCGCTTCCAAGGGCGCCAGGTGGTCGTGGATGCGGCGCCGTCCCATCGGCTCGCCGGCCAGCGCCAGCAGCGCGAGGATCAGCTTGCGCGGCTCGTCGCAGGCCTCGACGACCGCGTGCAACACCTCGTCGCTCATGCAGGGAGATTCTCGATCTCGATGGCGGGCAGGCTGGTCGGGGCGGGAATGCCGAACACGCGCAAATAAAAATACAGCTCGGCTTCCAGCGTGCGCACGATGCTGTCGGCCTTGCGGAAGCCGTGGCCTTCGCCGTCCAGCGTGACGTAGGCCACGGGCACGCCGCGCGCGCGCAGCGCCGACACCATCACTTCCGATTGCGGCGGCGGCACGACCTTGTCGTCCAGGCCCTGGAAGAAGATCATCGGCCGGTGCAGTTTATCGGTGTGGTTGATGGGCGAGCGCTCGGCGTAGACGCGGTCGGCGATGGGCTTCGGCGCGATCAGGTATTCGTTGTAGTGCGATTCGAACTTGTGCGAGTCGGCGTCCAGGCCCTTGAGGTCGGACACGCCGTAATAGCTGGCGCCGGCCTTGAACACGTCGTGGAAGGCAAGGGCGCACAAGGTCGTCAGGCCGCCGGCGCTGCCGCCGCGGATCACGAGGCGCTCGCGGTCGACGAGGTCCTGGTCGGCGAGATACCGGGCGCCGGCCACGCAATCCTCGACGTCGATCACGCCCCACTGGCCCTTGAGCAGGTCGCGGTAGGCGCGGCCGAAGCCCGTGCTGCCGCCGTAGTTCACGTCCAGCACGGCGATGCCGCGGCTCGTCCAGAACTGCGTGGCCAGTTTCAACGTGCTGGCCGCCATGCCCGTCGGGCCGCCGTGGCCGATCACGATCAGCGGCGGCAACTCGCCCGGCTGCGGCGCGTAGTCCTTGTTGGTGGGCGGGTAGTAGAACGCGTACGTCGTGCGAGCCGCAGTGTTCTCGCCTTTGCTCGGGTAGCGGATGCTCTGCGGGACGGATAGATAACCGACGTCCGGCAGCTGCTCGATCGAGCGCGCGGGCACGTCGCGCCGGCCGGTATCCAAGTCGATGCACGCGATTTCCGCCGCCAGCGTGGGCGCGCCGCCCAGCAGCGCCACCGTGTCGCCGACGACGCGCAGCTCGCGGATTTCCTGGTAGGGCGTGTCGATGTCGGCCAGCTTGCCGCAGTCCGTCGTGATGCGCGCGAGGCGGCTGACGCCATCCTCGATGTACGTGCAGACGATCTCCGTGGCGGAACGGAAGCCGTACATGCTGTTCCCGAAGGTCCAGTGCGGACCGCCGAATTCGGCCGCGCGCGGGCATACGGGGTGCACGACGCCGTGTGCGTAGCGGTACAGATTCCACCAGCCGCTGCGGTCGGAGACGAAGTACAAGGTGCCGTCCGGCGACCATTCCGGCTGGACGATGGATTCCTCCGTGCCACCCGCGATCAGGCGGCCGTCCAGCAGCGTGCCGTCGTCGCCGATCTCGGCCAGCCACAACGCCGTGCCCTGCCACGGCATGCGCGGGTGGTCCCAGCTCATCCAGGCGATGTGTTTGCCGTCCGGCGAGATGCGCGGCGACGAATAGAAATCGTTGCCGTCGACGAGGATCGTTTCAAGGCCGTCCGCGCCCAGCGCGCACAGCGTGTTGACCGGGTACGTGCCGCCCTGCGAATGGTCTTCGCGTACGCCGATCAGGCGCCGATGCGCGCGGTCGAGCACGAAGTCGGCCCAGCGCTTGGCGCCGCCTTCGCTGACGGGGACCGGCTCGCCGCCGCCGTTCCGGTCGATGCGGTAGACGCGGTTGTCGGCGAAGTTCGAGAACCAGATGTGGCTGTCCGCGACGAGCGTGGCGCCGCCGCCGTACTCGTGCACGCGGGTGCGCACGTTGAACGGGGCCGGCGTCAGCTCCTCCACGACCTTCCCGCGCTTGCGCATCAGTGTGTTGCGGCCGCCTTCGCTGGCGCGGCCCGCCAGCCAGTAGACATCGTCGCCATCGACCAGCACCTGCGACAGCGGCGTGGCGCCGGCCGCGACGACGGCGGCGGTGATCGGGGAAGTCCAGGCGCCGCAGGGCGCGGCCTGTTTGCTGATGGAGTCGGTCATGATCTGTCCTGAAGATGGGGGACGGCAGCGGGAAGACAAGCATTATAAGTGCCCGCCGCGCCGGGGTATGTCCAGGAAGTGCGGTACGCGGGCGCGAGGGATGCGATAATAGACGTTTGCCCTCGAATTCGCGAACGGATTGTCAGCCATGCCACAATTTGCCCCGCTCCAGAACGACACCTTCCTGCGTGCGCTGCTGCGCCAGCCGACGGATTACACGCCGGTGTGGCTGATGCGCCAGGCGGGGCGCTACCTGCCTGAGTACCGCGCCACGCGCGCCAAGGCCGGTTCGTTCATGGGGCTGGCCAAGAATCCGGATTTCGCCACCGAAGTCACGCTGCAGCCGATCGACCGCTATCCGCTGGATGCGTCCATCCTGTTCTCGGACATCCTGACCGTGCCGGACGCGATGGGCCTGGGCTTGTATTTCGAAGACGGCGAGGGCCCGAAATTCGAGCGCACCGTGCGCACGGAAGCCGAGGTGGCCGCCCTGCGCGTGCCCGACATGGCATCGCTTCAGTACGTGTTCGACGCCGTGACGTCGATCCGCACGGCGCTGAACGGCCGCGTGCCGCTGATCGGCTTTTCCGGCAGCCCCTGGACCCTGGCCTGCTATATGGTGGAGGGCGGCGGCTCGCGCGAATTCCACACGATCAAAAAGATGCTGTATTCGCGTCCGGACCTGATGCACCGCATCCTGGACATCAACGCACAAGCCGTCGCGCAATACCTGAACGCCCAGATCGACGCGGGCGCGCAGGCCGTCATGATCTTCGATTCCTGGGGCGGCGCGCTGGCCGACGGCGCCTACCAGGCGTTCTCGCTGGCGTACATGCGCAAGGTGGTCGCCCAGTTGAAGCGCGAGAAGGATGGCGTGCGCATCCCGGCCATCGTGTTCACGAAGGGCGGCGGCCTGTGGCTGGACGAGCTGGCGGATATCGGCGCGGATGCGCTGGGCCTGGACTGGACCGTCAACCTGGGCCGCGCACGCGCGCAGGTGGGCGACCGCGTCGCCCTGCAGGGCAACCTCGATCCGGCCATCCTGTTCGCCGGCCCGGAGCAGATCCGCGCCGAGGTGGAAAAGGCGCTCGCCAGCTACGGCACCCCGTCCGCCGGCCACGGCCACGTGTTCAACCTGGGCCACGGCATCTCGCAATTCACGCCGCCGGAGTCGGTGACGGCGATGGTCGATGCGGTGCACGACTTCAGCCGCCGCCAGCGCGCCGCCTGACGCATGCGCCGCCCGGCGCACAGGCAATCACACTTATTCACAAAAAATCGGACGTAGCCGGCGGAAACTGTGGAAATGTACAGTGCCCGCCCATATATGGTAAGTGGTTGATTTTATAGGGTTTAATGCCGGGGTGACGGTGCCCTGCGGATGAACTCCCGAGGGAGTGACCAGTTATCCACCGAAGCTGTCAGCCCATTGTTCACAAAGTTATGCACAGGTTCTGTGAATAATCCGGAAAAGTGCTTCGTTTACCGTGGTTTACAGGTTTTCTTCAAGTATTGCATCAAGATTTTGCTGCACTGCGCTTAAGTTCTTCACCGGAAAGGCACAGTTATGCACAGAAGCGCTGAGGCGATAGGATATTTCGCGTGCTCAAAGTTGAAAAACGTAAACGCTTGAATTTATAGGTAAATTTTCTCGCTGTGCATAGAGAATTTCCTAACGTTTTGATCTAGCGTAAACCTTCTCCACGGTCAACTTTTCCATTTTCCACAAAGTTTTCCACAGTTTTCCACAGCTTCTCGACAAGGTACCGGATTGTCCCACCACTGCATCCTGCAAATCGCGCTCGACACGCCGCTCGACAGCCTGTTCGACTACCGCTGGGCATGCGAACCCGGTAGCGAGCCGGCGGTCGGGCAGCTGGCGCTCGTGAACTTCGGGCGGCGCGAGGCGATCGGGTTGATCGTCGCCGTCAAGCACGAGACGGACGTCCCGGCCGACAAGCTGAAGGATGCGCTGGCCGTGCGCAGCCAACTGTCGCCGTTGCCGGAGCGGTGGATCGCGCTGGCGCGCTTCGCCGCCGCCTACTACCACCGGCCGCTGGGCGAGGTGGCGATGCCGGGGCTGCCGAAGAATGTGCGGCTGTCGACGACGGTGGCGCTGGACCGCGCGCTGAAAAAACTGGCCAAGCTGGAAGACGTCCACGATCCCCTGCCAGCCGATATGCCGATCTTGAACGCGGCCCAGCAGCAGGCGGCGGACGCCATCGGCGGCGCGAGAGGATTCAGCCCGATGCTGCTGTACGGCGTCACGGGCAGCGGCAAGACCGAGGTCTATCTGCAAGCCTGCGCGCAGGTGCTGCAGCGCGACGCCGATGCGCAGATCCTGATCCTCGTCCCCGAGATCAACCTGACGCCGCAGCTGGAAGCGAACATCCGCGCGCGTTTTCCCGGCGTGATGCTGGCGACGCTGCACAGCAGCCTGTCGGAAGGCGAGCGCATGCTGCACTGGCTGGCTGCGCACACGGGCCGCGCGCGCATCGTGCTGGGCACGCGGCTGGCGATTCTCGCGTCGCTGCCGAACCTGAAAATGATCGTCATCGACGAGGAGCACGACCCGTCGTACAAGCAGCAGGAAGGCCTGCGCTATTCGGCGCGCGACCTGGCCGTGTGGCGCGCGCGCCAGCTCGGCATTCCCATCGTGCTCGGGTCCGCGACGCCGTCGCTGGAAAGCTGGCACCACGCGCAGACGGGCCGCTACCGCTGCTTCGCCCTGCGCGAGCGCGCCGTGCGCGACGCCGTGCTGCCGCGCGTAAAACTGATCGACATGGAGCGCGACAAGCCGAAAGAGGGGCTGACGTCGACCCTGATGCAGGCGCTGCGGCTGCGCATCGAGCGGGGCGAGCAATCGCTGCTGTTCCTGAACCGGCGCGGCTACGCGCCCGTGCTGTGCTGCGAAGCGTGCGGCTGGATCAGCAACTGCACGCGCTGTACGGCATTCATGGTCCTGCACCGGCCCGAGCGGCGGCTGCGCTGCCATCACTGCTCGCTCGAACTGCGCATCCCGCACGCGTGCCCGACGTGCGGCAACGTCGACTTGCAGCCGCTGGGCCGCGGCACCCAGCGCGTCGAGGAAGGCCTGCAATCGTTGTTCCCGCAGGCGCGCATCCTGCGCATCGACGCCGATTCCACGCGCCGCAAGGGCAGTGCGCAGGAAGCGTTCGACACCGTGCACCGCGGCGACGTCGACATCCTGATCGGCACGCAGATGGTCGCGAAAGGCCACGACTTCAAAAAGCTGACGCTCGTCGGCGTGCTGAATCCGGACACGGCGCTGTTCTCGCAGGATTACCGCGCCAGCGAGAGATTGTTCGCGCAGCTGATGCAGGTGGCCGGGCGCGCCGGCCGCGCCGGATTGGAATCGGAGGTGCTGATCCAGTCGCGCTATTGCCAGCATCCGCTGTACGGCGCCGTGATGCGGCACGACTACGACCGCTTCGCCGGCAGCCTGCTGGAAGAGCGCCACCAGGCCGCGCTGCCGCCGTACA
Source organism: Massilia putida (assembly GCF_001941825.1). Classification (NCBI taxonomy): domain Bacteria; kingdom Pseudomonadati; phylum Pseudomonadota; class Betaproteobacteria; order Burkholderiales; family Oxalobacteraceae; genus Massilia; species Massilia putida. The sequence goes on along the minus strand of NZ_CP019038.1, from coordinate 3,795,381 downwards.
TGTACCAGGCGCTGCTGCGCGCCGAGGCGCCCGAACTGGCGACGGCCATCGAATTCCTCGAGGCCGCGCGTGATGCGGTGCCGTCGGACACGGTCGTCATCAACGAACCGATCCCGATGACGATGACCCGCGTGCACAACGTCGACCGCGCCCAGCTGCTCGTCGAATCGAATTCGCGGCCGGCCCTGCAGGCGTTTCTCAATGAGTGGGTCGACGCATTGAGGGCGATGAAGTCGCGGGTGCGGTGGTCGCTCGAGGTCGATCCGCTCGATATCTGACGCCGGCGCCGTGTCGGAAAATCTTACACTCGGCTGTGCAACGCGCATCGCCTCATCGTGAGAATTTACTTAAGTGCTTCATTTATTGGGACTTTTTTCTTTAATTTCTTGGCTGGAATGATTGTTGCTTGATATAAATCATTATATCCAAGGAGCCAATATGAAATCCCTCAAACTGGTGTGCGCAAGTGTCCTCGCAGCGTTGTCGATGAATGTCCACGCGGACGTGTTGTACACAAATGGAAGCGCCACGGGCGATTCTGGCCGCTGCGCGGAAGACAGCGGTGCCTGCAGCGGGTCGTGGGTCGTCTATGACAGCTTCGACCTGGCTGCGAATTCGCGCATCGATTCGATCACCTGGACGGCGATCCTGTACGGCGGCCTGGGCGATTACCGCGGCGCCCGCGCATGGATCTATGACAACGATCCGGCATTCAACGGCGGCCAGCTGCTTTCCACGATCGCCACCCAGTCGAACGCGCCGGTGCAAAACAACCATGTGGGCGGCGCCTACGATATCTCGCTGACCGGCCTCGACATCAACCTGGCCGCGGGCACGTATTGGCTCGGCATGGAAAATTCGACCAAGACGAACTACGCCACCGTGGCCTGCTCGGACTGCGTGAACGGCTACATGACGCAGCAGGGTTTCTCCAACGGCGCATTGTTTTATGCGACCACCAGCAGCCGCGACCTGGCATTCCAGATCAATGGCGAAGTCATCCAGGCCGCCAAGGCTGAAGTGCCCGAGCCTGCCACGCTGGCACTCGTGGCCGTGGCGCTGGCCGGCATGGGTGTGAGCCGCCGCCGCAAGTCCGCCTCGAAGTAAGCCCGGGACTGCATGTCCTGCTCAACCGTTGCACGCCATGTCGAAAACGCGAAAACAGCGTATCGTCATGGCTGAACGAAGGAGGATTACATGCAGAAACTGAGGGTCGATGTCGCCGTGATCGGTGCCGGTACGGCCGGCCTGGTCGCCTATCGCGCCGCCAGGGCGCAGGGTGCGCGGACCGTGATGATCGAGCGCGGCGTGTACGGCACCACGTGCGCGCGCGTGGGCTGCATGCCCAGCAAGCTGTTGATCGCCGCCGCCGAGGCCGCCCACATGCTCCACCTCGCGCCCGAGTTCGGCGTCCATCCGGGCACGACGCGTATCGACGGTGTCGCCGTGATGGCGCGCGTGCGGCGCGAACGCGATCGCTTCGTCGGCTTCGTGCTCGAAGGCGTCGATGCCATGCCGGTTGAGGACAAGGTGCGCGGCCACGCCCGCTTCATCGATCCGCACACGTTGATGGTCGACGACCACACCGAAATCGATGCGCGCCGCGTCGTCATCGCGACCGGTTCCAGCCCGACCCTGCTGCCGACCCTGCAGAACGTGGGGCCGGGCGTGATCACGAGCGACGACGTGTTTTATTGGAACGACCTGCCGCGATCCGTGGCCGTGATCGGCACGGGCGTCATCGGCCTGGAAATCGGCCAGGCGCTGTCCCGTCTGGGCGTGCGCACGCGCATGGTCGCGCGCGGCGGCAGCGTGGCGCAATTGACCGACCCGGTCGTGCTCAAGACGGCTTCTCGCGTGCTGAGCGAGGAAATGGACATCCACTTCCAGTCGCGCATCCTGCGCGCCGAGCAGGACGGCGACGACGTCGTGCTGACGACGGGCCGCCACGACGAAGCGATCACGGAGCGTTTTCAATACGTGCTGCAGGCCGCCGGCCGCACGCCGAACGTGCACGACCTCGGCCTGGAAAACGCGGACATCGCGCTGGACGGCAACGGCGTGCCCTTGTTCGATCCGCGCACCATGCAGTGCGGGAACAGCCACATCTTCATCGCCGGCGACGCCAATCACGAGCGCCCCGTACTGCCGGAAGCGGCCGACCACGGCAAGATCGCCGGCGACAACGCCGGCCGCTTCCCGGACATCCGCCCTGGCCTGCGCCGCGCGTCGCTGACGGCCGCGTTCACGGAGCCGAACATCGTCACCCTGGGCGCCAGCTACAAGGCGCTGTGCGCGCCGGGCAAATCGAAGTTCGCGGTGGGGCAAGTGTCGTTCGAGAACCAGGGCCGCAGCCGCGTCATGTTGCAGAACAAGGGCATGCTGCGCGTGTACGGCGAATACCGCACGGGACGCTTCCTGGGCGCCGAGATGATCGCCCCGCGCGGCGAGCACATCGGCCATTTGCTGAGCTGGGCCGTGCAGTCGCGCCTGACGGTCGACCAGATGCTGGAGATGCCGTTTTATCACCCCGTCGTCGAAGAGGGCGTGCGCACGGCGTTGCGCGACCTGGCGGCCAATCTCGCGAAGGGGGAAAGCGACATCGATCCGGACGAGGTCGAGCCCGGCACGTAAAGAGCCGGCCGGAGAGGCCGCCCGGCCGTCAATTCAACCGGCTTGCGTCCAGCTTCCCGTCCGCCGCCAGCTGCCGCACCATCTTGACGGTGTCGATGTCGGCCTCCTGGTACGCCGACTTCTTGAAATCCTCGTACATCTTGCCGATGTCGTCGGTGGCCGACACATTGCCGTCGTCGTAGCGGAAGCGCACGACGAGCGCGTTTTCCGTCGGCGTCTCGATGGTCATCGTCAGAAGCGACTGGGCGATGTCGCCCTGCGCCGGCACTTCGTAGCGCACTTCGTGCAGCGGGCTGAGGATCACCTTGTCGTCGATGACGAGATCGCCGTAACGCAGGCGGCGCGCAAAGCTGCCGCTCTCGCGCTCGCTGATCGTGCATTCGTCCAGGTGCGGCACGAACAATTTCGGATCCTCGGCGCGCAGCACGAGGCCGCGCCACAGCTGTTCGCGGGTGATGGTGTCCATCAGCGGGTTCAGCGGATCGCTAATCTCAATCAGGTGTTCAAATTTCATTTTGATATCTCGTGCAAGCGGCGCCGGGAAGCGCCTACAAGACGATGGTAACGCATACTGTGTCCGAACCGCGACACATCGATCATGGAATTGTAAGGGCTCGTTACACCTGACAACGAAAGAAGGCAAGTTGAGGCACACTCTCAGTAATTGTGTCACCTATATTGCTGAGTATTTACAATGCCGCTTCACCGAGTTCCTCCCATTCTTCAAAGCGTTGCCCTGGTGCGCAACTGGCTGGTCGAAAACGTTCCCTGTACCGATTCCATGCTCGGCTACGATCTGTTCCTCAAACTCGGCAACGACTTCGTCGCCGGCCAGCGCCTGAAGCTGTCCGCGCTGACACAGGGCCTGATGTACTCGGCCGAGGCGGTCCACGTTGAGCTGCGCCGTTTCGAGGAACACGGCCTGGTGACGCTGGGGAGCGATGCCGACAATGGCCTCGTGGTGGAAGGGACCGAGCGCTTCTTGGCCTTGCTGGACCGTTACGGCCGCGTCTTCGACACCGTGTTCACCGTACGCGGCGAATTGCGCGGCCAGCAATTGCTGGTCGCTTCCACCCAGCCCGAACTCGCCGATTTCGGACGTCTGCTGTACGATCGCGTGTACGACCTCGGCTGGCTGTACCTGCACAATTTCGGCAGCGCGTGTTTCCTCATCTCTTCTCTGCTACGGCACCTGGCCGAGCTGCACGGCCGCCGCGCCCGCATCGTGTCGGGCCAGGTCGAAGTGGACAACCAGGGCACGACCTTCATGCTGGGCGGGCAGGGCTTCGCGAAGCCGGGCCAGATCGACGGCCATGCCGTCTGCGTGATTGACGACGCGCTCGTGCTGGACTTTGGCCTGGGTAACATCCGTAAATCGTATCGGCGCGACTTTTATTGGGGCACCATCGCCGATTACGCGCGCGACGGCGCCGTGTTCGCCCGGCTGACCCTGCCGGACGGCGTCACCATGACGTGGAAAGACGACTGGCAGTCGCCCAATACCGAGGCCGAGCTGGCCCGCTACGCACCCCACATCGACGACCTGGCCCGGCAATACGTCGCCCGCTACGGCTGACCGCCCCCGCCCTTGCCGGCGCGTCAAGGCAGGCCCGCAACACGGCCGCGCGTATTTGCGCCGCCCGCTTCAGTGCACGGACGAGCTTCGCTACAATGGCGGGCTCTCCTATCCAATATTTCCCATGTCCAACGCCCCGAACTTCGGCCTGAACGGTCCGCAAAGCGAAGCCGTGCTCTATCTCGACGGTCCCTGCCTGGTTCTGGCCGGCGCCGGCTCGGGCAAGACACGCGTCATCACCCAGAAGATCGCCTACATGATCGAGCATCGCGGCTACGATCCGCGCACGATCGCGGCGCTCACGTTTACGAACAAGGCCGCGCTCGAGATGCAGGAGCGCATCGGCAAGCTGCTGAAACAGCCCAAGCAGGCCAAGCAGCTGACGGTATCGACGTTCCACTCGCTGGGCGTCAAGATCCTGCGCCAGGAAGCGGCGGGCGTCGGCCTCAAGGACCGCTTTTCCATCATGGACAGCGACGACTGCTACACGGTCGTCTCCGACCTGGCCGTCACCACGGACAAGCAGGAAATCCGCCGCATCCAGACCGCGATCTCGCTGTGGAAGAACGGCCTCGTCGACCCGGAGGACGCGATCCGCGATGCGCGCGACGAGGACGAGGCCCAGGCCGGCCGCATCTACCGCAGCTATGTCGCGACCTTGCAGGCGTATCAGGCCGTCGACTTCGACGATCTGATCCGCTTGCCGGTGGAATTGTTCCGCAATAACGAGCAGATCCGCGACCGCTGGCAACGCCGCCTGCGCTATCTGCTGATGGACGAATACCAGGACACCAACACCTGCCAATACGAGTTGGTAAAACTGCTGGTCACGGGCCTCGGCAAGAAGCCCATGTTCACGGCCGTGGGCGACGACGACCAGGCGATTTATGCCTGGCGCGGCGCGTCGGTGGAAAACCTGCGCACCTTGCAGACGGATTTTCCCGACCTGAAGGTGATCAAGCTGGAGCAGAACTACCGCTCCACGACGCGCATCCTGCAGGCGGCCAATGCCGTCATCGGCAACAACCCGAAACTGTTCGAGAAATCGCTGTGGTCCGAGCACGGCCTGGGCGAGCCCATCAAGGTGCTGGGCATGCCGAACGACGAGACGGAGGCCGACCAGGTCGCGATCATGATCTCGGCCGACCATTTTCAGCGCAAAAACAAATGGTCGGACTTCGCGATCCTGTACCGCGGCAACCACCAGGCCCGCGTGATCGAACAGGCGCTGCGCAAGGAGCGCATCCCGTACACGATCTCGGGCGGCCAGAGCTTTTTCGACAAGGCCGAGATCAAGGACATCATCGCCTACCTGCGCCTGATCGCGAACGAGGGCGACGACCCGGCGTTCATCCGTGCGATCACGACGCCCAAGCGCGGCGTCGGCATGGCGACGCTGGAGGTGCTGGGCGAGTTCTCGAAACAGTGGAACTGCTCGCTGTTCGAGGCCGCGCTGAAGGGCGGCATCGAGGCCAAGCTGCAGGACCGGCAACTGATCCCGCTGCGCGAATTCTGCCACTTCATCAACGCCATGGAAGCGCGCGCGACGCGGCCGGGCCCGTCCGGCAGCGGCGACAACGCCGCCGAGCTGCTCGACGACATGATGAAAGAGATCAATTACGAGCACTACCTGTACGAGAACTTCGACGACCGGGCCGCGCAAAGCAAGTGGCAAAACGTGCTCGAGTTCACTAACTGGCTGAAGGAGCGGGGCCGCGGCGGGCGCGACCGCGACGGCGAAGAGAAAAACCTGCTCGAACTGACGCAGATGGTGGCGCTGATGTCCATGCTGGAGGGCCAGGACGAGGAGCCGGACGCCGTGCGCATGTCGACCCTGCACGCTTCGAAGGGCCTGGAGTATCCGCACGTCTACCTCGTCGGTTGCGAGGAGGGCATCCTGCCGCACAAGGGCGATCCGGACGACTCAGTCGAAAAGATCGCCGCCCGCATCCAGGAAGAGCGCCGCCTGATGTACGTCGGCATCACGCGCGCCCAGCGCAGCCTGCACGTCACGTGGTGCAAGAAGCGCAAGCGCGCGGGCGAGCTCGTGCATTGCGATCCGTCGCGCTTCATCAAGGAAATGGCGCTCGACGTCGGCGACGCGCCGCCCAAGGAAAACGAAGTGCTCACCCCCAAGGAGCGCCTCGCCAGCCTGAAAGCCCTGCTCGCCACGCCCAAGACCGTCTGACAAGCGGGCCAGCAGGGTGCGCACGATTGAAATTCTTATTTGACTTCAACTGTTGCGCAAGAAATACTTTGATGAATCAATTTTCATGCAGCAAGCATCGTTTATTTAATGGCTACCGTATCTGACATCACGACTACTCCCTTGTCCGGGCTGAACTATATCGATGCCTTGCTCGATACTGGTCCGGATTGGAATTATTTGACGACTTCGGCCGGAACGCCGATCACCACGCTCACCTATACGTTTTCGGTCGCTTCCGGCAACGAGGATGCGGCCTCCGCGCAGACGAATTTCACGGGGTCGCTCCAGGCCTTTTCGGCCTCCCAGCAGGATGCGACGCGTACCGCCCTTGCCTATATCAGCAAGCTGACCGGCATCCAGTTTGCCGAGACGAGCGACGGCAATGCGGCGCAAATCCACCTGGCCGATGTCAACCTGATCGCCAGCAATGTGACGGGCCTGTGCAGTTGGCACAGCAGCTACGGCTACTCCGGCACTCAGCTGAGCAGTTACGACGCCGATGCGTTTGTTTATCTCGACAACGTCGAATGGAATTACCAGAACGCTAACCTGGCCCCGGGCGGCCAGGGTTATGAAACGCTGCTGCACGAGCTGGGCCATGCGCTCGGTCTGAAGCATCCGTTCGAAGGCAGCGTCACGCTGCCGGCGTCGCAGGACAACACGTCGAACACGCTGATGTCCTACAACGAGGCCGGCGGTCCCTATTCGACTTACCGGCAGGACGACATCGCCGCACTCATGTGGCTGTACGGCGACGACGGCCTGCGCGGCAAACTGGGCATTAATTCGACGGCGGGCGCTCGCTACCTCGTCGGCACCAACGGTGACGACGTGATCACGGGAACGAGCGCAGACGACAAACTTGAGGGAGATGGAGGTAACGATATGATCGATGGGGGAGCAGGCCTTGATACCGCCGTATTCCGCGGCGTACGTAGTAACTATACCTTCAGCGCGTTGGCCAACGGTAACCTGCAGGTGACAAGCAAGGACGGCAGCGACGGTGTCGACACGCTGCATTCGATCGAGCTGCTGCAATTCGCGGACCAGACCGTCAGCAGTGCGAATGTCGTCACTGCCGACACCACCCCGCCGGCCGCGCCCACGCTGGCCGTGACCAAGAACGCCAACGGCTATGCCGCCGGCAGCAATCCGGCCGTGACCGGCGTCGCCGAGGCGAATTCCACGGTCAAGGTCTATACGTCGGACAATACCCTGGTCGGCACGACCACGGCCGACGCGAGCGGCGTGTGGAGCCTGACGACGACGAAAGCGTTCGCCGACGGCACGGGTTACTCGGTCTTCGCCACGGCCACCGATGCCGCCGGCAACACGTCCGCCGCCAGCAGTGCGGTCACGTTCAACATCGACGCGCACGCGCCGGTGGTGCCGACCGTTTCGCTGACCTATAGCCAGGGCGACAATCAGGCTACGTTCAGCGGCACGGGCGAGGCCGGCACGACGATCGAGCTGGTGCGTTCCGGCGACTTCATCGACATCGCCACGACGACTGTCGGCGCCGATGGCAAGTGGAGCGTCACGACGTCGCCGCTGCCCAACGGCAACTATACGGTCAGCGCCGTCTCGGTCGATCTGGCGGACAATGCGACGAGCTCCTCGACCAGCCCGAGCTTCTCCGTGGCCAGCAGCGCCAACCTGACTGGCACCGCAGGCAAGGACACACTGACGGCCACCGCCGGCAACAACGCAATCGACGGCCAGGGCGGCGTCGACACGGTCGTCTACGCCGGCCCGCGCGCCAACTACACGGTCGCCAAGGAAGTCTGGGGCTATGGCGTGACGGACAAGGTCGGCAACGGCGGCCACGATGCCGTGATCAACGTCGAGCGCCTGCAATTCGACGATACCGCGGTGGCGCTGGACATCAACGGTGCCGCGGGCCAGGCCTTCCGCTTGTACCAGGCCGCGCTCGACCGTCCGGCGGAAAGCGCGGGCCTGGGTTTCTGGATCTATCAACTGGACCGCGGCCTGTCGCTGGACGACATGGTGCAGGACATCATCAACACGCAGCCGGAATTCATCCAGAAATATGGTTCGAATCCGACCGACGCCCAGTTTGTGAACCTGCTGTACGCCAACGTGCTGCACCGCAGCCCCGACGCCGCCGGCTACGATTTCTGGGTGAAGGCCTTGACGAACCACGATACGACGCACGTTGGCATCGTCAAGTTCTTCAGTGAAAGCCCGGAAAACCAGGCGCAAGTCATCGGCAGCATCCAGAACGGCATCACCTACACGCCCTGGCACGGCTGACCTTGCTTTTCGGCCGGCCCTTCGGGGAGCCGCTTCCCAGCGGCTCCTTGCTGTCGCGAGGCAGTATCATGCGCCTTTTACTTTTTGTCCAAGGATAGCGACGTGAGCGACGAAGACCGTTTCATCGACATCGAAATCAAACTGGCCGACCAGGAAAACCTCGTCGACACCCTCAACCGTACGGTCTACGAACAGGGGCGCCGCATCGACCAGTTGGAAACCCTGGTAGCCAAACTGGCCGAACACGTGCGTACGTTGCGCGATGCCGGACAGGGGCCGATCAACGAAAGGCCGCCGCATTATTGATGTCACAAGTGCAGCAACATTTCGGTCGTTTAGGAAATTTTTTACTACAACCAGTAACTTTGGTCACCGTGGAAATGCGAAACATTATTGCACAAATCCATGTTTGTTTTATTGATGCAACGATTGCATTTGAGTAAATTGATTAAATGAAAGATATTTAAATGAGAAATCAAACATTCTTGTAAGCATCAAAATTCGCGCTTTTCTTTGAGTTTTTCCACATTTCAACAATAAATTTGCTGATTTTTGATAAAGATCAGTGATTTTGGCTCATGTACAGCGCACTATCTTGATTCGCGCAAGATGTGATCCTCATTTCCCATGTCTAATCTGTAATCAAATTCCACTGTACTCACGGATGAGCTCAAGGTAAAATCACGTAAATACACACTTCTTTTTGTGCAGTGTGTCTAATGCCCGTAAAACGTTAAATCGTGGGTTTCCTTCTCCTGACGAGGGTTGAGAGATGTTCATGCGTAACCTTGAGATGAGCGAAGTCGCGCCAACGGCGCCGGCACCGGCGCTTGTCCGTTCCCGGACGATGCGGTGTCCGGACCGGTATGAACTGAACGTCGCAACTGCCTACTACGACCGTCCGGACATTCTGGATGCGTGGCATCGGATGCTGGCTGCCGCCACCAGTCCGGAAGCGCTGTACCAGTCGCCGCAATTCTTCAGCCACCTGATCGACATGCAGCAAGGACAGGACGCGAACTACGAATTGTTCATCGTCCGCCGCAGTATCGATTACGCGATCGTCGGCTTTATTCCGGTGCGCACCATCAAGTGCGGCCTCGAGTTCCGCGCCGGTCCGGTGCCGCTGTTCAAACGCACCATGCGCGCTTGCCAGATCCTCGGCAGCGTGCCGCTGCTGGATCAAGCGGAAGAGGGCCTCGCCGAATTCGTCATGCAGCAACTGCTTAAGCGCTTTGCGAAGTGCAGCGTGCTGTACATGCAGGCCGTCCCGGAAGAAGCGGCTGCCGCGCTGGACGGCATCGCGGGCGTATCGTCCTATGTCCTGAACGGCTGGCGCACGTGTCATACGCAGCCTCTGCCGGACAGCGTCGACGGCTATCTGCAGAAATTCAGTTCCAAGAAACGCTACAACCTGTCGCGCCAGGTCCGCCTGCTGACAGAAGCGGCCGGCACGCTGCAACTGCTGCGGATCGAGGAGCCCGGGCAGGTCGCCGCCATGTTCGACGCGATGGACGCCTTCGACGCCTCCCTGGACGCGCCACGCGCCGTCGAGCAGCCCCGGCTGGAGAGCCTGGCGCGTCAAGGCCTGCTGCTGTCCTACGTGATCCGTTGTGGCGATGAGGACGTCGCCGTCGTCTACGGTTCGCGTTCGGCATCCGTCTGGCACATCCACAAAATCGCCTGCCAGCAGAAATATCTGCACCTGTCGGTGGGTACGAGTGCGATCCACCTGGCGGTGCAGGACGTGCTGACCCATTTCTCGTTCAAGGACATCGACTTCGGCTACGGCATGCCGAACTCGGAATTCCGTTCGACCCATGTGCTCAAAACACGTGGCGTCGTGTTGCTGCACCGCGCGTACAGCGGCACCGCCCTGCTGTTGAAGGCCCACAGCAAGTACGACGCCATGAACGAAGCGCTGATCCGCCAAGTCAAGCGGCTCCGCAAATGGCACGCGCAGCGCGGGCAGGCAGCCAAAAGACCGCGTCCAAGGCCGAGAAGCCGCCGACCGTTTCCTGAGCGCGCCCACCGCGCATCCCGCAATGGCCGCCGCGTGCGGCCATTTTCTTTTGTGTGCCGGCAAGGGCAGGGCGATGGCGTTCAAGCCCGCATCGCCCTGTTTTCAGGCCCACGCCGCCATGAGCAAACAGATAAACCCAACCACGGCAATGCCCCCGTGTACGAGGACAAGCCATTTGGGGAGCGGAATGTCGTTTACATGGAATCGCAAGTTCAGCAACACACCACCTGCTGCCGCGACCAGAAACAGAATGAGTGCCAGCACGGCCAGGCTGGGCAAGTTTGTCGTACATGCTGCGTACACCAGCAGCGTAAGCCCGGCTGCCGCCAGAAAGCCGTGTAACATCGCCAGCCATGAAGGAGGATGAGGCTTGCCGGTGAAGCGGATAAACGCCATGAGCGCGCCGCCTAAAGCAGAGATGGCGAACAGCGCGGTTGAAGTCTTCAACATGAGGTTCGGTTCCATCGAAGCCTCCTCGATGTGGCAGAAAGCTTGTGCAAAGTACACTTCGGCACGCCAGTCCTCATCATATTCACATAGACTTTGGCTGTTCGGTGCGATGGCGCACTGTTCGTGTGGCGAATCGATAGCAGGAAAAGGAAGCGATGGGTAAGAACCGGCTGGAAGCCTTCAGCGATGGCGTCATCGCCGTCATCATCACCATCCTCGTGCTGGAACTCAAAGTCCCGCACGGCGCCACGTTCGACGTGCTGCTGCCGCTGTGGCCGGTCTTCATGAGCTACGTGCTCAGTTTCATTTATGTAGGCATCTATTGGAACAAGCTCCAGTATACGAATAACCCATAAAATTTAGTCCGTTCGTATCACCCCAATTATTGTTCTCATCCAAACTTGCGCTACTATCCCTTATCGAAATCACACCGCTGAGATGTCAATGACTCTAACTGATGTGCTGATGGTATCCGCAACTCTGCTGAGCCCCGTCATCGCCGTCCAGGTGACACGACTTTTGGATGAGCGAAAGGAAGAGCGAGGCCGCAAACTGGCGATTTTTAAAACGCTGATGGCTACTCGTGCCACGTCCCTTGCATTTGCTCACGTAGAAGCCTTAAATCGCATCGATCTTGAGTTTTCGCCGCGAAAACGTCGAGAGAAGGCAGTATTAGAGATTTGGCAACAGTATCTTGACCATCTCGGCAATACTACGCGCATGGAGCCCGGCCCTTGGGACGTCAGAAGAACGGACCTTTTGGTTGACCTTTTGTACGCGATGGGCGTTTGCTTCGGTTACGAGTTCAGTAAAACGCAAATCAAGAACGGTACATACTCTCCAACAAAGCACGGTAGAGTCGAGGAGGAGCAAGAGCGCGTTCGGCTGATGGTACTTGAAGTTCTAGAGGGCAAACGGGCGTTTCCGATGAAGGTAACTAATTTTCCAGCGGAAGCTGAAGTAGTACAGTGATCGCATGGGTACAAGCCGCCTCGAAGCCTTCAGCGACGGAGTCATTGCCATCATCATCACCATCATGGTGTTGGAACTGAAGCCGCCGCACGGCAGCGATTTCCGTTCCTTGCTGCCACTGTGGCCGGTCTTCATGAGCTATATCCTTAGCTTCGTGTACGTAGGAATTTATTGGAATAATCATCATCACTTGATCCACGCCGTAAAGGAAATTAGCGGTGGCGTCCTGTGGGCGAACCTGCATCTGCTGTTCTGGCTGTCCCTAATTCCGTTTGTAACGGCCTGGATGGGCGAGAACCATTTCGAGACCGGGCCCACCGCCGCCTATGGTTTCGTGCTGTTCATGTGTTCCATCGCCTACTTGTTGCTGGCGCGTGGACTGATCGTCAATCATCCAAAAAATTCCACCCTTGCCTCAGCACTACACAACGACCGTAAAGGGGCAATATCTATCGCGCTCTATCTAACTGGTGTAGCGCTGTCGTGGTTTGCAGCTTGGCTGGGCTTCCTGGTCTACGCGGCCGTGGCCGTCATATGGCTCATACCAGACCGCCGTATCGAAGAGAAAGTTATTGAAGAGATAGAGCAGGGGGAAGCGGCTGATTCTGGGCGAAATGACGGTAGCTCATAGGTTGATACCAATCATGTTTGCCGAAGGTGTCCTTAAGGCTGAGGATACCCAGATCGAACTAGTCTGCTCAAGAGTACAACTTCAAGGCTGAGTTCTATAGGTTAGGGGTGTAGGAAAACTTTCCGATACCCCAAGGTACAGCAACATTTCATAACGGCCTAGCGTGCGCGAACAGAGTGAATCACGGTTCTTAAAGCTCATGCTGGCGCTGTACTCATCAAATATTTCATTTTGGAAACATTTCCCATCTGTTCGGCAGTGCCATGCGTCTAACAAAGGTCGCGTCACCGGTAAACATGGGTCAAAACCTGTTTCTAGCACGGCGTACGAGGCTCAGAATCGATTTGTTTAGGCTGCATGGCTGCGGATGACTTCAAACGTGCTGCTTAACCAACTGTATTATCGATTCCCCCCAAAATTTTAAAAATCATCTCTTGACACAGAAATGATGTTGTGGGCTAATTTGACAACATCGTCACCTGATGCTATAATTCAATTGTCGGGAGTGCAATGCTCTCGTGTGTGGTTTTCTCCATAAATTCCCCTCTTCATATTTTCGTAAAGGACTCCCTATGTCTGTTCGACCGACGTTCGGCGGCCGTGTTCGTGCGCCCGCTTACTACGACCAAATTTTGGCTCTCGTTACTCCTCTTCGAGAGACTCTGACTCTCCGCGCCATCTGCATTGCTCTAAACACCGCAGGATTGACAACTCCCAGCGGACTCACCTGGAACAAGGTGCGACTTGCCAATTTTCTGAGGAGCGCAGCATGAATCCCTGTGTGAACAATTCAGGCCGACAAACAGTAGTTGGCAAAGACGGTGTGGTTCTTGAGCGAGCCTACCTGTATCTGCCGCGTTCGACTTGGGATGCTCTCCACGAGCTAGTGCAAAAAACCAATCAGAACAAGAGCACTCTGCTCGATACTCTCATCAACAACGCTCTCGCCAGCAAGGAAATCACTAATGCCCCCACAGCAAACCAATGAAATCATCGACCAGTACGCCAATTACCTGAAGAACGAAGGTTATGTTCTCAGCATGGGTGCAAACAGCATCTCTCTTCTGCACGCACCCAGCAGTTACTACAACCACTTAAAGGAAATCGACTTTGGCTTCCCGGCATGGGCCCGGTTGAACAAAGCGTACATTGAGGCCAACGAGTACGCGGAATTCATGAGTAGTTTGCAAGTTCGCGTAATGGAGCGCCTACCGAGGGTGGTTGGGCGAGGAATGCGACCTACAGATGAGCGGGTGTACAGGAGCCAGCGGGGAGCAATGCTCGCTAACACTTACACCAAGTACCGGCCCGCCTGTACGTCCGAGTTCGTGATGCCCGCAATCTTGCAAGACTATCTAGACCGCTTGTTTCCAGACGCTCAGGAGCAAAAAACCGTAGTCGAATTTGCCGCTGACATTGTGCAGAATCCTGAACTTCGTCCACAGTGGTCACTCTTGCTGACTGGTGATCAAGGTAGCGGAAAGTCGTCGCTCGTGTCTTTGATTAGAACAGCACTTGACGAGCGGTATGTTTGGTCGGGCAACTCCTATACGCCTGTGTTCGAGAAATTTTCAGAGGTACTGCCTGATAATTTGGTGATCTGTTTTGATGATGCCCCAAGCCACCAAGACACCTATGAAAAGCTGAAACGAGCTATCACTTGTGCTGAGGTTGAGGTGGAGATTAAAGGACAGCAAAACCGGGTCGAGCGAGAGGTGTACGCACGAATCATGATCTGCTCAAACAATCCGCGACCGCTTCGGCTCGAACGTGGTGACAGGCGTTTTTACTGCCCTGCCCCATGCAAACACCGTACAGATGCCGATGAAACTGCACAATTTTTTGAGCAGTTCCTTATCTGGAAGGAGCAAAACCGCGAAGCCATATATCAATGGCTGGCGTCGGTCGATCTCAAAGACTTTGTGCGAGGCTCCTGCAAGAAAACGGCAACTCATACCTCAATGGTAGATATGAGCGCAAGCGTGCTTGACGACGCTGTGGCAAGCTTCATTGAAGACAAAAGCGGGATGGCATTTCATCCTAAAGAACTATACGCCCATCTGCGCGACCAAGGAATCCCAACAAGCGCCGTTGACTTAATTAAATCCTCCGTTGCAAAGGCAGGATACGAGACTAAGCGCCGCAACATTGATGGTATCAAAGGACAAATTTATATCTTCGCCCGCGCTGGCTTCAAACGGTCTGGGCCATTGACCGAGAACGAAATCGAGTCCATCTTCAAGGCGCATCACCAAAGTTTCTAATGCATCGTTAATGCACAGCTAATGCACCGCTGATGCATGTTCGATCAAGAAAAATTAGTTAAAAATCAAAGGCTTATGATCTAGTGCACTTAATGCATTGGTTGCGCCATCTATTATTAATTACGAAGTGCGAACCTTTCGCGCTGAGAATGTAAAGAGAGACATAACATGAAATCTAAAATTATCGACAAGTACAACCTCAAGACTCCGCTCATCGGAGTAACTGGCAAGAAGCATGATTCAGCCGCAGAGGCTAAAGCATCGTTCGAACTCTATAAGTATGGATTTGTTCCTTACGACAGCATGTTTGGTCAAGTTTTTTTCGATGTTGAAGGTAAACCCTTCTGGGCACGTCCTGATTTTATCCACCTTGCAACCGGAGTATTCGCAGAGTTCAAGACAAAACGGACCAACGGTAAAGAGTTTAAAGCAAGGGCTGACAAAGCCATGCAAGATGTCGAACAACAGATCGCGGCAGGCCGGATCAAAGAATCCCATCGGGGCTATAAGCAACTTGAGCATGCATGGAATCATTCAATCCAAAAAGTAGCTGCTGTGTCGAATCAACTGCCTTTGCAAACGCCCTTGGTCCTAATTTATGAAAAGGCCCTTGGTCTAAACGAAGAGCGCCGCTGCAAGAAAAACGGCGTCTTCATGCTGTCCCTCCAGAACCTCTCTGGGTTCGCCATGTTTCTCAGGATGGCAAGCCTTGGGTTAGCGGTCGGTTATGAGCGTCATGGATTTCGCTATTCAGCAAAAGCAAACTAAAAAGTAGCTAACCATTATGGTTTTTGTGATATTATCTTTTAGGCAATTTCTGAAATTACGATTGTGTCAAAATTAGGAGATAATAAATGAGGTATTTTACAAAAAACCGGTTCCACCACGTTGTCACTCCTCTCGCTGTTACCCTTCTTGCCGCCTGCTTGACCGCCTGTGTTACCGTACCGGCATATACTCCTCCAGCACCACGTGTCTTGCCTACCGACCCGAACGTAATTGCACAGGGAACGGAAAAAAATCACGATGATTTTAAGAAGAACACGACTTACAAAGGAATGGACGCGTCCGTGTCTCCTTCGCCATACAGGTCACTATTTCTCAGGGCATGGAAAGATGATTCCGATAAGGACGCGCGTTACCAGATTTATGTTGCAGATTCGTATGGCAAAGAATGGAGATTTTATAATTCTGCCTATGACTCGAATGGAAAAAAACTGGAATTAATTTCAATTTCTCGTGATGTTGATTCTTGCGACGCCTATGGTTGTAATTACTACGAACATCTAGCTTTAAATGTGGATCGCGCGTATTTGTTGGTAAATCAGGACGCAGGGGTTAAATTCAAAATTAGCGGAAAAGTTCAGGGGGAGGATCGGGTTTTGTTTTTGCCGCCAGCCTTTATCAAGGGGTTTTTGATGAGCGTGCAATAATTGTTTCTCGAATCCGCTGTGGTGACGCTGGCTGACTAATCCGAGTTTGGCGGCTTCTTATCCTCCCAAAAGATCAGTGCGATAACTGATTTCTGTCTCTATAACTAGGAATAACATGCCTGATCAAGGTTATCTATACGTCTTAGCCAACAGCGCCATGCCCGGCCTTGTCAAAGTCGGGAAAACTACACGCACCCCATCAGAGCGTGCCGAAGAACTCTCGGGAGTTACGGGTCTTCCCACTCCGTTCATTGTGGTATACGAGCAACTCTTCGACGACTGCTCAGCCGCAGAGCAATTTGTGCATACCTTGCTTGAATCACGCGGCTTTCGAGTATCAACTAACCGCGAGTTCTTCAACGCCCCAGTAAACGACGTTATACGCGCGATCCTTGCTACGCCTGGAGCGGCAACAGGTGAAGTATCGCCTAGACCAGCAACTAACGTTCCTGATGAGAAGGAAAGGCCGGCTTGGCTCGACCTTATGTCACAAGCGGAGCAACATTACTATGGGCATGGTGACACTCTAGAAGATCATGCAGAAGCATTAAGGCTATACAAACAAGCGATTAAGCTAGGTGGTCGGATTGCGTTCGCCATCGTAGGGCGCATGTATGAGGAGGGGGAAGGATCACCAAAAAATCTTGAAGAAGCGTTGTATCACTACAAGCAAGGCGCAAACAACGGAGATATCTATTGCTACTGGTGTATGGCGTTGCTTTTTCTCAATACCCAGAATAACGCAAACATGACTAAATGTGCCGACTTATTCATAACTCATAAGGAAAGATTGCATGAACTAAATTTCCCCAATATTGGCAGAGATGGTGTGAAAATCATCAGAAGCAATATCAGTTCGCGCACGATACAGAATCTTCCGAACCCTATCAAAAATATGTTTGCGTCAATGAAAGAGTCGATCAAGAGTTCGGCCTTGGATATGGTAGAACTCTGCGAGAAGAATCCGAATTTTTCATCTCTGGCAAATTCTTACAAGCAAGCCGTGCAGTATATTGAATCGCTTTAGAAAAAAGTATGAGACATCGGCTACAAAATTTTCAAGACTAAAACTTGATAGTGACGCCAAATTTTCTGCTGAAAGATCGCTCAGTACTTGTACCTGTTCCTATTGCGGAATTCGGCTACGGAACAACAACATACTAGCATGTGCCACTTAGACTCTGTAGACCTAGAGTCATCATGATCGCACGCTTGTGGCGTGCCTACGATTTACCCAAAAACACTCAGCCAGACGCCCGCTCGCATACTTTTTGGCCTAGCCTTACGTAAGGCGCGCGAGGAACAACAGCTATCTCAGGAAGAGCTTGCCGAACGTGCTGGCCTTCATCGCACATACATCGGACAAGTGGAACGTGGAGAACGCAACATCTCAATCGACAACATGGAGCATCTAGCTCATGCAGTCGGAATGCAACTATGGGAAATGCTTCGACCTTGAAGGCAAATTCGACCAGGACTGTTCACTGGCCCACGTACTGGCAGCCATGCTACTACCTGCCAAAGCGGGAAGCGGAACTGATGGCCAAGCACTATTTCAACATCGCCTTGCGGAGTCTGAGGGCTGCGGGGTGGTCGGGCACTAAGTTCAGTGCCGACTCAATAGCGGTTAATGCATCCTCCCGATCATTTTGCTTGGTGTACTGGTTTGCAGACTTCACATACCACTCAGCAGCAACCAGCTTGGAAGGCGTCACACCAAAGCCATTTTGGTACAGACGGGCGATATTGAAGGTCGCATCGGCCATTTGACCGTCTGACGCTCTTTTGAAGGCTGGCATAACGTTTCGCCAACACTCAGACGCTTGCTTTGCCCAAACATCACCTGTTTGTTGCTGCATTCTCAGGCAGAAGTTCCACTCACGTACAGCATAAAAGAATGAGGCGTACGGATCGCCGCTCTCGCTTCGCTTCTGTAGCACAGTTGCGTACGAGATTGCCCGCATGTCGTCATCGGTCGTGACAAAGGCGGCGGACAGGATTTCCTCGGGCTTTGCAAGGGCAATACGTGACTTCATTGCTGCGTCGAGACGCTCCAGTTCCTTGTAAAGCTCACGGGTTTGCAGGGCTTGCCCATCCCGTTCATAGCTCGCGTACTTTGCTTTCGCCGCCAGTGCTTCAGGGCTGTTCGGATCGTATTTGAATTCCGGCTTTTCCCCAGCGTGAGCCGAAGCAGCAACCATCAAGGTAATGAGCAGTGTTTTCATCTGAGCATTATTGCAGGTGCCGAGCCGAGTGTATAGCTGCGGGCGCAACAGTCAAATAGGGTGGTCGTCAGCCGAACAGTCAGAAACACAACAATTTAGCCCTTGCTGTGCCCTAGAGATTACTTGTAAACGATTAGTTAGTTAGAGTATACTCAATTTGACTTAACAAAATACTAAAGGAAACAAATGCGCCAGCCCAACGCCCGAATCTATCAACGCGTGTCCACCAAGGCCCAAGACCTCACCCGTCAAGACGCGCTCCGAGCAGAGGCAGAAGCTAAGGGCTACAAGGTTGTGGCGACGTACTCCGAGAAGGAATCCGGGACGACTGAGAAGCGCCCAGAGCTACAGCGTATGCTGGCGGACCTGAATGAAGGCGACATCATCATTGCTGAACACCTTGACCGCATCACTCGTCTCCCAATGGATAAGGCCGAAGCCCTCATGGGCCAGATCAAGGCTAAGGGTGCGACGGTATCGGTCCCTGGCCTGATCGACCTGCCCACGGCAGCGGACGGCATGACGGGAATTGTGATGGAGTCGATGCAAGCGATGCTGTTGAAGATGGCCTTGTATCAATGCCGCGCTGACTGGGAAACTCGACGTGAACGCCAGCGTCAAGGCATCGAGGTAGCGAAGGCCAAGGGGGCTTACCGGGGCCGCAAGCCTGATACAGTTGCGAACGCCAAGATTGTTGAACTCCGAGCCATCGGCTACACCATTGCCAAGGTTGCATCAACGTTGAACGTCAGCGAATCGCAAGTGAAGCTCATTTTGAAAAAGGCAAAGGAAGAGAAAGCAGCTTAATCCTCGATTAGGAGGTCGATAGCAGCGGCCCTCTATGTGTTGATCTGCTTCCCTGGATTTGCTGATACCAACCAACGTTGCTGATAGGAATTCGAGCCAGAACGCCCTACTTGCTTACACTGCCTTTTTGGAAAACAGACCTAAAGAGTTGAACCAGTCGTCGAATCTTGCCGAGTCCTCGCCAGTTTTGTCCTGCTCACGAAACTTTGTCCGTTGGTCGGCTTTAATTGGAACTAACACTACGCCGTTCTTTCGCACGACAAGTTGCAAGAATGACGAGTGTGTATTCATGAGAATTCTGTCTGGGTGCTCAGGGGTTCCGGGGATCCAAAGCTCCTCAGGCCTACGTGCCACGAAAACTGGCTCTTGTCCTCCCTGCACAACGACGTAGATGCCAAGCCTCTTGAGCAATGCATTTGCCTTTGCGCGCTGCTCATAACTGACAAGCACAGCACTTAGCTGTTCGATCAGCCAAGCTTTGTCATCTTGACGAAGGCGTTCTTTTGACAGTCGCTCAAGCATATCGTTGTGCGCTTCTTCCAGTTGCTTAAGCCTTTCTCCAGCGGCGTATGCTAAATCGTCGAGCTGAGGCGTATAACGTCGGTCCAGTGCAAGTCCTAGCTCACTATGTTGCTTGCGCTGCTCAGCAATTCTTCCCTCCAGCTCACGAAGAAGTTTCTGATCCACAGCCTTGTCTTCGGTGTAGAGGCTTTCCGACTCCACCTTGGCAAGCAGTTCGCGAAATGCCAGTTCGCCGTCATCATTTCGGACATTTTTTGCCTTCGTGCATTTCCCCGCAATCTTGTTCGAGCAAACGAGATACCTCTGATTATTTCGGCCTTTAGGCACGCAATGAAGAGTGCCGAAACAGACTGAGCACTTCGCGATGCCTGCCCATACATTGAAGATGCTGCTCTGTCGAGTGACCTTGGTATTTTTCCTCTCACCCAGAATTGCTTGGACCTCGTAAAACGTGGCCTTATCTATAACGGGAGGGAAAAAGTCTTCGACGGCGGCACTTCGGTGCTCAACACCCTTGTTCTTGTCGGGTGTGTATGTGCCAATAGTCGCTGTGTTTTTCAGGACACTGTAAACCGTTGCATTGCTCCACCTGCTCCCCCGGAACGGCTTCATGCCCTCCTCGTTGAGTAGTTTTGCTATGGCGATTGTTCCTCGCCCTTCTTTGCAGAGTGCGAACATACGCTTCACGACTTCGGCTCGCTCTCGTACTAAAATGTACTTACTGTTGTTGGTAGGATCATAGGCCAGCCAACTTGCAAGCGGCAGCTTTATTCGTTCTCCGGCCCTCGCTTCTTGAGCTCGTTTTTTCCAACTGTGAGCCACACGCTCGCTTTTCTTGGCACTCTCTTCGTGCGCAAGCTCCTGTTTAATGAGTGCCGTCAGGCTGCTGGATAGGGTGAGCTTGCCTGTATACGTATGTTGGTCTCGAAGCGTTACTACTGTGATACCGTTTTCCGTTAGGTCGCGAAGTTTGTCAGAAGCCTTCCACATGCCAGCGCGCGAAAGCCGATCTAGGTCTTCGACGAGCAGCGTGCTACCACGCGGAATACCGCCCGATTCCACTCCATCGTAGAACCGCTTCAGTTCTCCGCCTTCGCGGACGTTCGCACCTGTGAATGCCGACTTGCCAGCGTCAAAAAAGATGTGGGCTTTGTCCTCAATAAGGGAAGCACAGTAGTTCCGAGCAAGGCCTAGTTGTCGTTCGTAGCTTGAGCCTTGGGCCTGCTTGTCGTCCGAGAACCTGATGTATACGTATACGTTTTCCATGCCGAAACTGTAGCACATCTAATGGGTTGTTCACATATTGAAGAAACCACCACCACATGATGCATGCCGTGAGGGAAGTCAGCGGCGGCGTCTTGTGGGCGAATCTGCACCTGTTGTTCTGGCTGTCGCTGATCCCGTTCGTCACCGCGTGGATGGGCGAGAACCATTTCGAGACCGGGCCGACCGCGGCGTATGGCTTCGTCCTGTTCATGTGCTCGGTCGCTTACCTGTTGCTGGTGAGGGGACTGATCGCCAATCATCCGCAGAACGCAAAGCTGGCTGAGGCAATCGGTAATGACCGCAAGGGCAAGCTGTCGTGCGTGCTGTACCTGGCCGGCGTGGCGCTCGCGTGGTTTGCCGCCTGGTTCGGGTTCCTCGTCTATGCGGGCGTGGCCGTCATGTGGCTGATTCCGGACCGGCGCATCGAGGACAAAGTCGCGCAGGAGACCGGGCGGGAAGAGCAATCGGAACAGGGCTGAACATCCCAGTAACGCCTTTTTTCGGCCGTAAATATGTAACATACGGCAATATCCCTGCTATGCTTCATGGGCACTTGCCGCCGGGCCCGCCCCGGCGGTTTCCATTCCGGTGTCCGTACGTGATCGATAAGCCGTCCGGCACGGATGGGTGCGCGTAGCACCAAAAGAGATCGGCCCGTGGCACAAGCACGGGCGGGTCCGATAACCCTCCGGAGAGCCAAAGAATGAACCGTTCGCACATCCTGGCCGTCGCTGTTACCGCAGCCGTCGCCAACCTGGCCTATGCCGCCCCCGCTTCGCTGCTGCCGGCGTCCAATCCGTTCGCCAAGCCGAGCACCCTGCAATTCCAGTACCCGGCCTTCGACAAGATCAAGAACGAAGACTTCGCGCCGGCGTTCGAGGAAGGCATGCGCCAGCAGTCGCTGGAAATCGACGCGATCGCGAATAACAAGGCGGCACCTACTTTTGAGAACACGATCGTCGCGATGGAGCGTTCGGGCATGCTGCTGAACCGCGTCTCGACCACGTTCTTCAACCTGGTCGGCTGCAATACCAACCCGACGCTCGACGCGCTCGACAAGGATCTCGCGCCGAAACTGGCCGCCCACAGCGACAAGATCCGCCTGAACGACAAACTGTACAAGCGCATCCAGACCCTGTACGACAAGCGCGCCAAGCTGCACCTGGATCCGGAATCGGCCTACCTGCTCGAGCGCTACCACACCGATTTCGTGCGCGCCGGCGCCAAGCTGTCCCCT
Source organism: Massilia putida (assembly GCF_001941825.1). Lineage (NCBI taxonomy): Bacteria > Pseudomonadati > Pseudomonadota > Betaproteobacteria > Burkholderiales > Oxalobacteraceae > Massilia > Massilia putida. The sequence goes on along the minus strand of NZ_CP019038.1, from coordinate 3,772,858 downwards.
GCCGACAAGGAAACGCTGAAGGCCTATAACGGCAAGATCGCGGCGCTGCAGACCCAGTTCAGCCAGAACGTGCTCAAGGAAGCGAACGCGTCGGCACTCGTCGTCGACACCCGCGAGGAATTGGCCGGCATGTCCGACAAGGCGATCGACGCCGCCGCCGCGCTGGCAAAGAAAGATGGTCTCGATGGCAAGTTCAAGGTGCCGGTCGTGAACACGACGCAGCAGGCGCCGTTGTCCGTGCTGACCCACCGCGCCACGCGCGAAAAACTGCTGGCGCTGTCGCTGGCGCGCGGCAGCCACGGCGGAGACTATGACAACCGCCAGCTCGTGCTGGACTTGGCCAAGGCGCGCGCCGAGCGCGCCAAGCTGCTGGGTTATCCGAGCCACGCCGCCTACATGCTGGAAGACCAGACCGCCAAGACGACGGACGCCGTCAACAACCTGCTGGCCGAGTTCGCCAAGCCGGCCGTGCGCAACGCGAAGAAGGAAGCCGCGGAGATCCAGAAGGTTATCGATGCCGAAGGTGGCAAGTTCCAGGCGACCGCTTACGACTGGAACTATTACACCGACAAGGTGCGCCAGGCGCGCTACGCGTTCGACGAAAACCAGCTGCGTCCGTATTTCGAATACAACAACGTGCTGTTGAACGGCGTGTTCTTCGCCGCCACCAAGGAGTACGGCATCACGTTCAAGGAACGCCACGACCTGCCGGTGTACAACCCGGACGTGCGCGTGTTCGACGTGTTCGACGCCGACGGCAAGCAGCTGGCGATCTTCCTGCACGACCCGTACGCGCGCTCGAACAAGCGCGGCGGCGCGTGGATGAATGCGTATGTCGGCCAGAACAAGCTGCTGGGCACGCATCCGGTCATCGCGAATCACCTGAACATCCCGAAGCCGGCGGCCGGCGAGCCGACCCTGCTGACATATGACGAAGTGCGCACGATGTTCCACGAGTTCGGCCATGCGCTGCACGGCATGTTCTCGAACGTGAAATACCCGCGCTTTTCGGGCACCCGCGTGCCGCGCGACTATGTGGAGTTCCCGTCGCAGGTCAACGAGATGTGGATGGCCTGGCCGGAAGTGCTGGCCAACTACGCCAAGCACTACCAGACGGGCGCGGCGATGCCGAAGGAGTTGCTGGATAAGGTCCAGGCGTCGTCCAAGTTCAACGAAGGCTACCGCACGACCGAGTACCTGGCCGCGGCGATCCTCGACCAGAAATGGCACCAGCTCCCGGCCGACCAGATTCCGGCCGACGTGCTGGGCTTCGAGGCGACGGCCTTGCATGACGCCGGTGTCGACTTCCCGCTCGTGCCGCCGCGCTATCGCACGACCTATTTCTCGCACGTGTTCTCGGGCGGCTATTCGGCCGGCTACTACGGCTACCTGTGGGCCGAGAAGCTGGATGCCGACACCGTCGAATGGTTCAAGGAACACGGCGGCTTGAAGCGCGAGAACGGCGACCGCTTCCGCCAGATGCTGCTGTCGCGCGGCGGCACGATGGATGCGATGGACATGTACCGCAACTTCCGCGGCCGTGATGCGAAGATCGAGCCGCTGCTGGAGCGCCGTGGCCTGACGGGCGAGTAAGCCCGGCCGTCGTCCCCGCGAAAGCGAAGGACCCATGCCGAGGTGCCGGAGTGAATGAGTGACCCCGGTACTTCAGCACGGAGGGAATAGTGCCGGGGGCACTGTTCCGGCCTCCGCGGGACCGACGTTAAAGGCCGCGCGCCCAATCCACTGTCATCGGGTGTAGACTTCTCACAACATCATGACGCGAGAAAGCCATGCTGCCCGAAAACGAAAACACCCTGAAAGCGCACCTCAAGACGCTGCACCGCAGCCTCGAGGAAACCGGCGAAGTCGACGACGAACTGGAAATGCTGCTGCGCCAGCTCGACGGCGACATCAAGCATGTCCTCAGCAAGCGCGCCCAGGATCCGGATGCGAACACGTACGGCCTCGCGTCGCGCACGCAGGAGCTGACGGCCCGGTTCGCGCTCCGCCATCCACATCTGGAACCCGCGTTACGCGAGCTCGGCAACATCCTGGCGAGCATGGGCATCTGACGCCGCTTATCCGCCGTGGATGAGACAAGCCATTGAAAATTAAGCCATTTTTATAGGGGGCGGCAGCTTAATACCGCGTTTTCCGGTAAAATGCCGGCCAATGAACTCCCCTGCCAATCTCTTCGCGAACGTTGCCAAACGTTCCAGCCGCGCCCCTGCCGCCCCGTTCTTGCCCATGTCCCGCGCCGAAATGGACAAGCTGGGCTGGGATTCGTGCGACATCATCCTGATCACGGGCGACGCCTACATCGACCATCCGAGTTTCGGCATGGCTCTCGTCGGCCGCCTGCTGGAAGCGCAGGGGTATCGGGTCGGCATCATCAGCCAGCCGGACTGGACCTCCGTGGAACCGTTCCGCGCGCTGGGCAAGCCGAACCTGTACTGGGGCATCACGGCCGGCAATATGGACTCGATGGTCAACCGCTACACGGCCGACCGCAAGATCCGCTCGGACGATGCGTACACGCCGAACGGCGAGCCGAATAAGCGGCCGGACCGCGCCGTGACCGTGTATTGCCAGCGCGCGCGCGAAGCGTTTCCCGGCGTGCCCGTCATCGCCGGTTCGATCGAGGCATCGCTGCGCCGCATCGCGCACTTCGATTACTGGTCGGACAAGGTGCGCCGCTCCGTGCTGTTCGAATCGAAGGCCGACATCGTCATCTTCGGCAATGCGGAACGCGCGCTCGTCGACATCACCCGGCGCATCGCGGCAGGCGAAAACGTCAAGACCATCCGCGACTTGCGTGGCACCGCCTTCCTCGTGCCGCACGGCTGGCTGCCGGACGAAGAGTGGACGGTGCACAATTCCACCCGCGTGGACGTGCCGGGCCGCATCGACCCGCAGCCGAACCCGTACGCGATGGCGCTGGAAGACCCGAAGCAGTGCGCGCTGGACAATGCGCAGCCGGAACCGGAAGTGAAGCCGGTCGTCATCATGACGCGCGAACAGCGCCAGGCGGCCGCGCGCGAGAAAGCGCAGAAGACCGTCGTGCGCCTGCCGTCGTTCGAGACCGTGAGCGAGGACCCGGTGATGTACGCGCACGCGTCGCGCGTGTTCCACCTGGAATCGAACCCGGGCAATGCGCGCGCGCTCGTGCAACAGCACGGCGACCGCGACGTCTGGCTGAACCCGCCGCCGCTGCCGCTCGCCATGGACGAGATGGACGGCGTCTACGACCTGCCGTACGCGCGCGCGCCGCACCCGAGCTACGGCAAGGCGCACATCCCGGCCTGGGAAATGATCCGCTATTCCGTGAACATCATGCGCGGCTGCTTCGGCGGCTGCACGTTCTGCTCGATCACGGAGCACGAGGGGCGCATCATCCAGAGCCGGTCGGAGCCGTCGATCCTGCGCGAGATCGAACTGATCCGCGACACGACGAAGAATTTTGCCGGCACCATCACCGACCTGGGCGGCCCGACCGCGAACATGTACCGCCTCGCGTGCAAGGACAAGAAGATCGAGGAAACGTGCCGCCGCCTGTCGTGCGTGTATCCGACCATTTGCAGCAATCTGGGCACGGACCACAGCAAGCTGATCTCGCTGTACCGCAAGGCGCGCGCGATTCCCGGCATCAAGAAGATCCTGATCGGTTCGGGCCTGCGCTACGACCTCGCCGTGCGCTCGCCGGAATACGTCAAGGAACTGGTCACGCACCACGTCGGCGGCCTGCTCAAGATCGCACCGGAACACACGGAAGAGGGCACGCTCTCGAAGATGATGAAGCCGGGCATCGGCGCCTACGACGAGTTCAAGGCGCTGTTCGACAAGTATTCGAAGGAAGCGGGCAAGAAGCAATACCTGATCCCGTACTTCATCGCCGCGCACCCGGGTTCGACGGACGAGGACATGCTGAACCTGGCCCTCTGGCTGAAGAAAAACAATTTCCACCTCGACCAGGTGCAGACGTTCACGCCGACGCCGATGGCGATGGCGACGACGATGTATCACTCGGGCAAGAATCCGCTGCACAAGGTCACCGAGGATTCGGAAGAAGTCGTCACGGCCAAGAGCGGCAAGACGCGCAAACTGCACAAGGCCTTCCTGCGCTACTACGATCCGGAAAACTGGCCGACCCTGCGCGAGGGCTTGAAACGCATGGGCCGCGCCGACCTGATCGGCAACGGCGAGCGCCATCTGGTGCCGCCGGCCGGGGCCGAACAGGACGTCGCGCCGCAGCGTGGCGGCGAGCGCCGTCCACCGGTGGCGCCGCGCAGCGACGCGCCGAAAGGCCGCGTGATCGAGGTGGCGACCCGGCGCAACGGACGCGGCGGCGAGCGTCGCGGCGAACCGGCACCGTTCATGGCGCCGCCGTCCAAGGCGAAGGCGGGCATCCTGTCGACCATCAAGTCCAAGCCCAAAGCAGGGCGCAAATGAACACCGGGGTCAGAGCCCCTTTTTTGGAAATAGCTCAAAAGCCATTGCCAAAATTTGGGCTCTGACCCCGGTGTTCAGACGCTCAAGTCTGCACTCGCCTGCTTGTCGCGCAACCTGCGCGCATACCGATGCCGCGCCCGCAGCCGCGGATTGGTCATGAGTCTCCCCATGGTCTCGCCGACCACCATCACGACGCCCAGCAATGGCAGCACGAGCATCAGTCCGGCCACGCCGGACAGCGCACCGCCGATGAAGATCATCAGCACCGTCACCAGCGGGTGGATGTGCAGGCTGCGGCCCAAGGTCAGCGGCATGAAGACGAAGTCGTCCAGCAGGCGGGCCAGGATGAAGACCACGATCGCGCCGTAGGCGATCAGCGGGTTGTTCGGGGCATCCGTGGCGGCGACGACCACGACCATTATGCAGCCCACGACCGAGCCGACGAACGGCACCCATGCCAGCAGCGCGGAGATAAATCCGAGCAGCAGCGGCGACGACACGCCGATCACCCACAGGCCGAAGCCGAGCACGATGGTGTCCAGCACGGTCAGCTTCAACAGGCCCTCGAAGTAGCGGCGCGCGGTCTGGTCGACTTGGTGCAGCAGGAAGAGGGTGCGTTCGAAATAGGCGTTCGGCACGGCGCGGGCGAGGAATTTTTTGAAGCGCAGGCCGTCGCGCAGGAAGAAGAACGCGAGAAACGGGGCCAGCAGCAGCGACGGCAGCCAGCCGGCCGCGCCCAGCAGGAAGGAGGTCAGGTGGCGCTGGGCGAAATTGTCCGTGTAGGCCTTGAAACGCTTGTTGACGATCGCGGTCAAGTGCATCTCGGCGAGGATCGGGAATTTGGCTTCCAGCAGCGTCATCGTGTTGCGCACGAAGGCGACGCCGCCGTCCAGGTACAGGGCGCCCGTCTTGTGCCAGCTGTCGGCGTCGCCGGGAGATCCGGTCCAGGTCATCGCCGCCATCATCAGCAGGGCGCTGGCGCCGTAGAACACGATGCACACGAGCGTGGCCGAGACGTTGCGCGTAAAGCCGGCGCGCAGCAGGCGCTGCATCGGGCCCAGCAGGATGTAGTACATGACGGTGCCGAGGATGAACGGCAGCACCAGCCACAGCATGTGTTCGAGCAGCACCAGCAGCAGACACGTGATGCCGATGATGCCGATCCAGACGAACGGGCCGCTGCGCTCGTCGCGGAGATAGCCGTGGATCACAGCGCCTCCACCTGGGCGTTGCCGTCGAGCCAGCCGCGCAGGCGCTGGCCGATGTGGCGTGCCAGCGCCAGCGAGATCTTGTAGCCGATCACGGCATCCGTTTCCATCAAGGCCAGGAAGTCGTCGCGGAAGAACACGGCCAGCTCGCAGGCGTCGACGGCACGGACCTGGGCGCTGCGCGGCGAATTGTCCAGCAGGGCCAGGTCGCCGAAGAAACTGCCGGCGCTTAGTTCTCCCACGACTTGGCGGCCCCGGCTGTGGCTGCGGCTGATCTGCACGCGGCCGCTCATCACGAGGTAAAGCGCCTGGCCTTCTTCCCCTTCGTCGAACACGATCTCATCCGGCAAGTAGCGCCGTTCGTGCATGAGGCCGTCGACGAACTTGATTTCCAACGGCTTGAGAGAACGGAACAGCGGCGTGTTCTGCAGCCGGAGCTGGCGGGGGGACAACGTGGACGATTTCAGGAAACCAAAGATCACGAAAGCTCCGGGACAATGCAGCCGAGTGGCTGTACGTCAATTATGAACGATTCATTTGTCCTTGCGCAGCTACTACGCAACGCCCGGCAACCATGGCGCATAACGCTCATGCGTTGACGCAAATCGTGCGTGCACCAGATTGGAAAACGTGTAATATCATTCCTTCGGGAAATATTCATTACCTTAATGGCATCATCTCAACACTTCCGACCAGGAGGAACCGAGTGATCGATATCCAGACCTTCATGCTGGCGCTTGGCGTCGGTAACACGGCGTTTGCCTTGCTGATGGCGGGTTATATGCGCGGCGCGGCGCTGAATCCGGGTCTGCGCACCTGGATGTGGGCGCGGTTGTCGTCCGGTCTGGCGCAGATATGCTCCTGGGCCGCACCGCATGCCGGCATACCGATCGCGGAGGAGCTGGCCGCGTTCGGCTGGGTGGGGGGTGTCGCGCTGGAACTGGCGTCGTATTGCGTGTTTTTCGAATTTCGCAACTGGCGCCGGGTGCTGGCGCCGGCGGCCGTCGCGGCCCTGTTCATCGTCGCCGCCGCGGCGATGGCGCAGGCGTCGCGCCAGCAGATGACGCAGGTGGTGGCGGTAATCGTCGCCCTGTTCGCGTCCGGCGCCGCCGCCATCCTGCTGCGGCCGCAGGCCGACGCGCCGCTGCTGCAGCGGATCATCGGCGTCAACGATGCCGTGTTCGCCATCGCGATCTGGATCTGGATGGGCATGGCCAACGGCGGGCTGGGGACGTTCGATGCGAATCCGGCGTATGGCGTCGCCTATCTGGCAAGCTATCTCCTGATGATCGTCAATGGCTTCGGCTTTTTGTTGTTGTGTAAGCTCAAGGATGACCAGCGCATGCACCGCCTGGCCACGATCGACGGCTTGACGGACATGCTGAACCGCCGCGCCTTTTTCGAGCGTGCCGAAAGCGTGCGCCAGCAGGCGCTGCGCCTGCGCAAGCCGATCGCGCTGATGATGCTCGACCTCGACCATTTCAAGCAGCTCAACGACAACTTCGGCCATGCCTGCGGCGACGACGCCCTGCGCCTGTTTGCCGACACCGCGCGTGCGAGCCTGCGCGAGAACGACGTGATGGGCCGGCTGGGCGGCGAGGAATTCGCGCTCGCGATGCCGGGCACGTCGCTGGCGGGCGCGCAGCAGGCGGCCGAACGGTTGCGCGTCGCCGTGGCCGAGGCGCCGGCACTGGCGTGTGGCGCCACCTATCGTATGACGGTCAGCATCGGCGTCGTGATGATCGATCCGCACGAGGAGTTGACGGCCGCCCTGGCGCGCGCCGATCACGCCTTGTACGCGGCCAAGACGGGCGGCCGCAATCGTGTCGAGATCGGCGCGCCCCTCCTCAGGCGGGCCTGAGGCCGATGGTCAGAGCACGCCGGGCTGCGCGTCCAGGTCGAGCGTGGCCGTCGGTGCGAGGCGCAGGTCCAGGTGGCTCGTCAGCACGATGCAGCTTGTGCCCGCGCCGGCGCGGCGCGCGAGTGCCGCCTCCAGCACGTCGACCGCCTGGACGTCCAGGCCGTTGAACGGTTCATCGACCAACAGCAGCCGTGCCGGCAGCGCGAGCGCCAGCGCCAGCTGCAGCTTTTTGTACTGGCCCAGCGACAGGCCCGCGACCGGCTGGCTGCCGATGTCGGCGATCTGGAACGCGTCCAGGTGCCGGCCGAGTGCATCGCGGTCGGCATCGGCGTAGAGCGCCAGGTGCAATTCGAGCCATTCGCGGGCCGTCAGCCAGTCCAGCGCCGGGGCTTCGCCGCCGCAATAAAAGCTCAGGCGGCGGTAGGCGAGTGCATCCTTTGCGCTGTCCAGGCCGTCGAGGCGGATATGGCCGCGGCTCGGCGCCAGCGCGCCGCCCAGCAGTTTCAGCAATGTCGTCTTGCCGCGCCCGTTGCGGCCGCGCAGCCACGTCAGGCCGGGGCCGAGTTGCAGGTTCAGGCCGAGGAAGACGCTGCGCGTCGCGAAGTGAAAGCCGAGATTCTCGACGTCGACGGATGGATTCAATCCCATAGTTTGCTTCCGGTGGCGCACAGCAGCACGATGGCGAACGCGACCAGCGCCATGCGGCCGCGTGCCGTGAAAGGGGGCGTCAACATCAGTACGGGCGGCGCGCCCCAGGCCAATGCAAGATACAAATGGCCGGCCGTCCCATGCCATGCGCCGGCCGCCACGCCGATGGCGGCCAGCGCGGCCGGTGCCGGCGCCACAGTCAGCCACGTCATGGCGCGGGCACGTCGGGCCAGCGCGGCGACGTCGATCGGCCAGCCCGCTGCCAGCACGCGTACCCGCGCCAGCCGCGTGCGCAGCGCCTGGTCGGCCTCGTGCGCCAGCAGCACCAGCAGGATGCTCGTCAGTATCGCGCCGGCCACGCGCGGCAGCGCTTGCGGCCCCATCATCCAGAGCGCACTGGCGCCGACGGCGGCGACGAGCAGGGCGCACTGGCGCGCGCCGGCGGCATTGCCGCGCCACAGGGGTAGCCAGAACAGCTGGCGCCACAGGTAAAACCCGCCGGCGCGCGGCGCGGCAGGATGGGTGGCGGCGACGGTATCCGCGGATGTCAGTGTCGTCCGTTGCGGCAGGCCGGCGCCGCGCACGAGCAGGGCAGTGGCGCACGCCCAGGTCAGCAGGAAGGACAGCACGGTTCCGGCGACGGCGCGCGGCGGCATCAGCCAGTCGGGACGTTGATACAGCCACACCGCGAGCGAAGCCGCATAGGTCAGGGCCAGCGGCCCGGTCAGCAGGGCGGCAACGGCGGCGGAGGCGCGCAGCAGCAGGCCGGACGGCACCGGCAGCGGGTAGAGCCACGCACATACGTGCGCGGGCACGACGCGGGACCGCAGCAGCACGACAGGCACACTCATCGCCGCGCCATGCAGGCACAGCAGGGGCAATGCGAGCGGCAGCGGTTCGGCGGCCGCGAGCATCGGCGGCAGGGCGGCGAAAGCGATCAGGCCGAGGATGGGCGGGCCCAGCACGAACATGACGATCTCGGCGGAGCTGCGCAGGCGCGCGGCCAGTTGCGCCACGGCGTGGCGGGCGAGGCGCACACGGAACCGGATGTAGGGATGCGTCATCGATAGAGTAGGGGGCACATAACGAAAAAGGGTCCGACGAATCGGACCCTTCTTCTTGATACTGGCGGAGCGGACGGGGCTCGAACCCGCGACCCCCGGCGTGACAGGCCGGTATTCTAACCAACTGAACTACCGCTCCGTTTACTCTGATCGGTTCTTCACTTTGCAAGACTGCTGAAACTGCCTGGTGGGCGCTGAGAGGCTCGAACTCCCGACCTAATCCTTGTAAGGGATCCGCTCTACCAACTGAGCTAAGCGCCCGTCACTCTGTTTCAGGGTTGTCTTGCCGACGTTTGTCATCACGTCCGAAGAGGCCCGAATCATAGCGTATCCGTTCGAAAACGCGCAAGGCTTTTTCGGAAAAAAGTGAACAGGGATGCAAAGTGCCACGTTCTCATATACAACAATCTGTTGTATGGATGTGTGCGTCCGTCCGTATTCCTTGCATAAGGATATACACATAATCGACAATTGCCGTTTTACAAGCCGGCAATATTTAGACATCCACAATCAGGTGCGAGTTTGCCGAGGCCCAAGGCCTGCCTTAAAAGGGTGCCTCAGGAGAGACCAGCGGAGACAACGCGGCAGCTTTTTTCACTCTTCCCAAGGAAAAACTCAATGATCAAGATGTCCAAGATGCACAAGCGCGTCATCGCCGCGCATGGCGCGATGCTGGCGCTGGCCGCCGTACCCGGCGGTGCGGCCCTGGCCCAGACGACCCAGTCGAACGAATTGCAAACGGTGACCGTGACCGCACAGCGCCGTACCGAAAACATCAAGGAAGTACCGGTGTCCGTGACCGCCATCAAGGGCGAAAAGCTGGACGTGCTCGTGTCCGGCGGCCAGGACATCCGCCTGCTGGCCGGCAAGACCCCCAGCCTGAACGTTGAGTCCTCGAACGGCCGCACGTTCCCGCGTTTCTACATCCGCGGCTACGGCAACACGGACTTCTCGGAATTCGCTTCGCAGCCGGTGTCGCTGATCTATGACGACATCGTCCAGGAAAACCCGATCCTCAAAGGCTTCCCGATCTTCGACCTGGCCGGCGTGGAAGTGCTGCGCGGCCCGCAAGGCACGCTGTTCGGCCGCAACACTCCGGCCGGCGTCGTGAAATTCGAATCGGAAAAGCCGAACTTCAAGAAGGTCGAGGGTTACTACAACCTGTCGTACGGCACCCACGGCACCGCCAACGTCGAAGGCGCCGTCAACGTGCCGCTGTCGGACAAGTGGGCGATGCGCGTGTCGACCCTGCGCCAGCACCGTGACGACTACGTCGACAACTACAGCGACGTCGCCAAGACGCACAAGACCGGCGAACTGGATGGCTACAACGAACACGCCGAACGCGTGCAATTCCTGTACAAGCCGGATACCACGTTCAGCGCCCTGTTCAACGTGCACCAGCGCACGACCAACGGCAGCGCCCGCCTGTTCCGCGCGAATCTGATCAAGAAGGGAACGAACGATATCGTCGACGGCTACGACCTCGACAGCATCGTCACCAACGCCCAGAACTACCAGAACCTCAAGACGAACGGCGCCAACGCCCGCATCACGTGGGACCTGGGCCCGGTCATCTTCCACTCGATCACGGGTTACGAGTCGGTCGGCAAGTACTACAGCCGCGGCGACATCGACGGCGGCACGCCGCAAGGTCCGGGCTTCATCCCGTTCCAGTCCGAGACGGGCGGTTTCATCGACGACCTGAAACAGTACTCGCAGGAATTCCGCGTCGAGTCGAAGGATGCGGGTCCGCTGCACTGGCAGGCCGGCGTGTACTACTTCAAGGAAGACGTGACGGGCGGCAGCGACGGCTACAACAGCGCCACCGGCGCCCAGACGTCGCGCCAGGCCAGCGAGCAGAACAACAAGGCCTGGGCCGCGTTCGGTTCCGTGACCTACAACATCAACGATGCGCTGTCGGTGCGCGGCGGTATCCGCTACACGGACGACAAGAAGGACTTCCGCACGGTCACCGCGATCGGCTTCAACCCGGTCGGCCCGAGCAGCGTCGGCGAAAGCAAGGATAAGATCAGCTGGGACCTGTCGAGCACGTACAAGCTGAACCGTGACGTGAACCTGTACGCGCGCATCGCGACCGGCTTCCGCGCCCCGAGCATCGCGCCGGCCTCGACCTTCGCACCGGTGGGCATCACCATCGCCGACGCCGAGACCATCACGTCGTACGAAGGCGGCATCAAGGCCGACCTGTTCGAGCGCCGTGCCCGCGTCGCGTTCTCGCTGTACGACTACGACATCAAGAACCAGCAGCTGACCGTGGTCGGTGGCAACACCAACGTTACCAAGCTGATCAACGCGAAGAAGACCGAAGGCCGCGGCGCCGAGTTCGACTTCGAAGGCCTCGTCACGCCGGACCTGCGCATCGGCACCAGCGCCTCGTACAACTTCACGGAAATCCGCGACCCGAGCCTGTCGCTGAGCAAGTGCGCGGCCTGCACGATCACCGATCCGCTGAATGCCGCCGGCAACGTCCTGATTGACGGCAACCCGCTGCCGCAGGCACCGAAGTGGATCGTCAACCTGAACGCCCGCTACAGCATGGCGGTCAGCGACGGCGAGTTCTACGTCTACACCGACTGGTCGTACCGTTCGAAGATCAATTTCTTCCTGTATGAAGCGAAAGAGTTCACGGGCAAGCCGCTGACGGAAGGCGGCCTGCGTCTGGGCTATATCTGGGCTGACGGCAAGTATGAAGTGGCCGCGTTCGGCCGCAACATCCTCGACCAGCGCCGCATCACCGGTGCGATCGACTTCAACAACCTGACGGGCTTTACCAACGAACCGCGCACCTACGGTGTTCAGTTCAAAGGCAATTTCTAAGTTTTAGAAGTCGTCGGAGAGAAGGCCGCGAGTGATCGCGGCTTTTTTTTTGAGCTTCGGAGATTCGGAGATTCGGGGTCAGAGCACATTTTGATCAATGTTTCAGTAGAAATCAAAATCGCGCAGATCAGCATGTGCCTCGATACGTCGCGCTAGGCGGACCGGGGCGCCCGATACGAGCTTGCTTCAAGGATCGTGCCCCAAAAAGGGCTCTGACCCCGAATTCACGAATTCAACCCGAATTCACGACGCCTGACAGTCACGAAGCATTGTTAATTCCTGGGTCCCGCCGAGGCGATATGTTGTTCCGTTGAGTTCACAGTTTTCCGAAGAATCTAGGTTTTAGCGCTACCAGCCGGGGAATGTGTTGTATATACATTGAATTCAATTGTGAAATTTCTACACGTTCATTCCTTTCGCGATAATCTGCCGTGTCCGCTTTAAGACGGGCAATCGGCGCTCACAAAATGACGTCGAACAACTAGATCTCAGGCAATCCTGCCTGCGGAAAATCAAACTTTTGTGTTTTTCTAAAAAGGAATAAACATGAAGTCTCAGCAATCGAAGTATCCGGCAATGTTGAAATTGTGCGTCGTGGCCGTTCTCGGTCTCGGCGCCGGCGTTGCGGGCGCCGGCACGCCCACGGACGTACCGGCCGCATCCGCCGGGAAGCGCGTGGCCGTCTCGGACCTGACCGACCGCATCATCGTCAAGTACAAGGACGAGAGCGCACCCGTCGCCGTCAAGGGCGCGAAGGGCATGCAGGCGGCTGTCGCACGCACCCCCGCGCCGCTGGCGGCATCGCGCAAGGCGCTGGTCGACCGCGCCGGCCAGCAGTTCGGCATGCTGCTCAAGGAATCGCATTCGATCGCCACGGGCGCCCGGATCTTCAAGCTGGACCGCAAAGTGTCGCTGGCCGATGCCGCGAAGCTGGCGGCCGACCTGAAGTCGCGCGATGCGTCCGTCGAGTACGCCGAGCCGGACCGCATGATGCACCCGCTGTTCACGCCGAACGACTCGATGTACAGCCAGCAGTGGGATTACTTCGAAGCGACCGGCGGCCTGAACATGCCGCCCGCCTGGGACAAGTCGACCGGCACCGGCATCCGCGTGGCCGTGATCGACACGGGCTACCGTCCGCACGCCGACCTGTCGGGCCAGATCCTGGCCGGCTATGACTTCATTTCCGATACCGCCGTGTCGAACGACGGCGACGGCCGCGACAGCGACGCCAGCGATCCGGGCGACTGGGTCGCGGCGGGCGAGTGCGGCGTCGGCCAGCCGGCCGAGAACTCGAGCTGGCACGGCACCCACGTGGCCGGCACCATCGCCGCGCTGACGAACAACGGCACCGGCGTCGCCGGCATCGCGTACGGCGCCAAGATCGTGCCCGTGCGCGTGCTGGGCAAGTGCGGCGGCTACACGTCGGACATCGCCGACGGCATCATCTGGGCATCGGGCGGCACCGTGACCGGCGTGCCCAACATCGCGGCGCGCGCCCAGGTGATCAACATGTCGCTGGGCGGCAGCGGCGCCTGCGACACGACGACGCAGAGCGCCATCAACAGCGCCCGTTCGCGCGGCACCGTCGTCGTGGTCGCCGCCGGCAACGAGTCGCAGGACGCCAGCAACAGCAACCCGGCCAACTGCGCCGGCGTGATCGCGGTGGCGGCGACGAACCGCTCCGGCGGCCGCGCGTCGTATTCGAACTACGGCACCATCGTCGACGTCGCGGCACCGGGCGGCGATACCGGCGCGGGCATCCTGTCGACCTTGAACGCCGGCACCACGTCGCCGGGCGCCGACAGCTACGCCTCATACATGGGGACGTCGATGGCGACGCCGCACGTGGCGGGCGTCGTCGCGCTGATGCTGGCCAAGAACCCGAACCTGACGCCGGACGACGTCGAGTCCCGCCTGAAATCGAGCGCGCGGCCGTTCCCGGCCAGCTGCTCCGGTTGCGGCGCCGGCATCGTCGACGCCTCGGCCGCGATCGATGCGGCCGCCGGTACCAGCACGGGTACGACGATGTCGGAGACGGAGTCGAACGACACGATCAGCACGGCCAACGGCGTGACGACGTCCGGCACGACGGTCAACGGCACGATGGGCAGCACGACGGATACGGACTTCTTCTCGGTCCAACTGCCGGCCGGCAAAACCCTGAGCGCCACGCTGACGCCGAACTCGAGCTCGGACTACGATCTGTACATCTACAACAGCGCGGGCACCTTGCTGTCGTACAGTGAGAACGGCACGGGCGCGGTGGACAGCGCCTCGTCGGCGAACACGGGCACGACGACGTCGGCCCGCTATGTGCGCGTGGTGTACTACGCCGGCGGCACCGGGTCGACCAGCGGCAAGTACACGCTCAAGCTGACCTGGTAACAGGGATGTTGCAGACAGGATAATTTCCGTTAAAATTCAATTACTTAACTAAAATTTTCCTGTTGCAAAAACCCCGAAAACGGCCCCATGCGGGCCGTTTTTCGTTACGCTGCACAGTTCGGTTCTCTGAAAAGGATGCAGCATGACGCAGCGCCACACGATCTCCTCTTTGTTGAAAATTTGTGCAGCGGCCCTGATCGCAGCCGGGTTCGCCGGCCAGGCGACGGCACAGACCACTCACTACGTCGTCCAGACGGACCGTATCATCGTCAAGTACAAGGGCGACAGCGACACGTCCACGACGGGCCGCGCGGCACGCGGCATCGACCGCGCGCGCCAGGCGCTGATCGACCGCGCCGGCCAGACGTACGGCGCCACGATGCGCGCGCTGCGCGCGACCGCGAACGGCGCGAACGTCCTGCAACTCAACCGCACGATGTCGCTCGACGAGGCGCGCCAGCTGGCCGCCGAACTGAAGTCGCGCGACGCCAACGTCGAGTACGCCGAGCCGGACCGGATCATGGTCCCGCTGGCCACCCCGACCGACCCCAGCTACACCCAGCAATGGGACCTGTACGAGGCCACCGGCGGCATCAACGCACCGGCCGCCTGGGACAAGTCGACCGGCGCCGGCATCAACGTGGCCGTGATCGACACGGGCTATCGTCCGCACGCGGACCTGTCCGGCCAGATCGTGCAGGGCTACGACTTCATTTCCACGACCGCCATCGCCAACGACGGCGGCGGCCGCGACACGGACGCCAGCGATCCGGGCGACTGGACCCCGGCCGGCAGCTGCGGCACGGGCATCCCGGCCGCGGACCAGAATTCGAGCTGGCACGGCACCCACGTGTCGGGCACGATCGCCGCGAAGGCCAACAACGGCCTCGGCATCGCGGGCATCGCCTACAACGCCAAGATCGTCCCGGCGCGCGTGCTGGGCCGCTGCGGCGGCTACACGTCCGACATCGCCGACGCCATCGTCTGGGCCTCGGGCGGCACCGTGACCGGCGTGCCGGCCAATGCCAACAAGGCGCGCGTGCTGAACCTGTCGCTGGGCGGCACCGGCGCCTGCGACACGACGACGCAGAACGCGATCAACAGCGCCCGTTCGCGCGGCGCCGTGGTGGTCGTCGCGGCGGGTAACGCGAACACCAACGCGTCGAACACGAACCCGGCCAACTGCGCCGGCGTGATCGCGGTGGCCGCGACGAACCGTTCGGGCGGCAAGGCATCGTATTCGAACTACGGCACCAACGTGACGATCGCGGCACCGGGCGGCGACAGCGGCGCCGGCATCCTGTCGACCCTGAACTCGGGCACGACGACGCCGGCATCGGACAACTACGCCTGGTACATGGGCACGTCGATGGCGACCCCGCACGTGGCCGGCGTCGTCGCGCTGATGCTGTCCGCCAACCCGAACCTGACGCCGGATGACGTCGCCGCCAAGCTGAAGTCGACGGCGCGCGCCTTCCCGGCACCGTGCTCGGGCTGCGGCGCCGGCATCGTCAACGCGGCGGCCGCCGTGAACGCGGCGCTGGCCTCGACGACCACGACGACGACCACGCCGACCTGGACCACCTGCGCCACCGAAGGCGGCACCTGCACGTTCAGCGGTACCCGCGACGTGCGCTACGGCACCGCCACGAGCTATGTGACGAAGACCTTCACCGGTTCCGTCGCGTGCACGAACGCCGTGTTCGGCGATCCGGCGTACGGCTACGTCAAGTCGTGCAGCTACTCCAGCGTCACCAAGTAACGCCTGCCTCATCCGCCGCCGCGTCCTGCGGCGGCGTTCCCTCTTGCACTAATCTCACAACCCAGCGATACTGTATGCAATTACAGTAGTCGCTCGGCGCGGGCGACCGTCACCGTGAACGCCCTCGTCCGCAAGATCATCCACTGCGATTGCGATTGTTTCTACGCATCCGTCGAGATGCGCGACGACCCGTCCCTGCGCGGCCGGCCCCTGGCCGTCGGTGGGCGGGCGGAGCAGCGTGGCGTCGTCGCCACCTGTAACTACGAGGCGCGCCGCTACGGCATCCATTCGGCGATGGCCACGGCCCAGGCCGTCAAGTTGTGTCCGGACCTGATCCTGATTCCACCGAATATGGAAAAGTACCGGGTCGCGTCGCGCCAGATCATGGACATCTACCGCGACTACACGGACCTCGTGGAGCCGCTGTCGCTGGACGAGGCCTATCTCGACGTGACGAACTCGCCGCACTGCAAGGGCAGCGCCACCTTGATCGCCCAGGAAATCCGCCGGCGCATTTTCGACACCGTCGGCATCACGGCGTCGGCCGGCGTGGCGCCGAACAAGTTCGTCGCCAAGATCGCCAGCGACTGGAACAAGCCGGACGGGCTGTTCCTCGTGCGGCCGGACGAGGTCGACGCGTTTGTTGCCGCCTTGCCCGTCAAAAAATTGTTCGGCGTGGGGAAGGTGACGGCGGCGAAGCTGCATCGCCTCGGCGCGCAGACGTGTGGCGACCTGCGTGACTGGAACATGGACAAGCTGCAGCAGCATTTCGGCTCGTTCGGCGCGCGCCTGTACGATTTGTGCCGCGGCATCGACTACCGTGACGTGAATCCGGTGCGCGAGAGAAAGTCGATCAGCACGGAGGAGACGTACACGCCGGACGTCCCCGATCTGGAAGGCTGCCTCGCGCTGCTGCCGGACCTGTATGAGCATTTGCTCGGCCGGATCAAGCGCAACAATGCCGAAAAATTCATCAACAAATTATTCGTAAAAATCAAGTTCACCGACTTCCAGCGCACGACCGTCGAGTGCGTCGGCTACGCGCCGAACATGGAGACGTACCGCCACCTGATGGAAACAGGCTGGCTGCGTGCGAGCCGTCCCGTGCGGCTGCTGGGCGTCGGCGTGCGCCTGAGCGACACCGAAACCGTCGAGCAACTGAGCCTGTTTGACGAACGAGCAACACATTAAAAAACCGATTCCCAACGACATCTTGTGCCGCTGATCAGCGTGTAGAATGTCGTTCCTTTGCAATACTGAGATAACCGAAAGCAACGTTATGTGGTTCAAGAATCTTCAGATCTACCGCCTGCCCGCACCGTGGAATTTCTCCCCTGAACAGATGGAAGAGGCCTTGCAGTCGCAGGCGTTCACGCCCGCCAGCAGCAACGAGTTGCTGCGCCAGGGCTGGGATTCGCCACGTGGCAATGGCAAGCTGGTTCATGTCGTCAACAAGCAGATGCTGATGATGCTGGGCACGGAAAAGAAACTGCTGCCGAGCTCGGTCATCAACCAGGTCGCCAAGGCCAAGGCCGCCGAACTGGAAGAGCAGCAGGGCTTCCCGCCGGGCAAGAAGGCGATGAAGGAACTCAAGGAACGCGTGGCCGACGAACTGCTGCCGCGCGCGTTTTCGATCCGCAGCAATGTGTGGACGTGGATCGATCCGGTCAACGGCTGGCTCGTCGTCGACGCCGCCAGCCCGAGCAAGGCCGACGACGTCATCAAGCTGCTGCTGAAGGCCGTCGACAAGCTGCCGCTGGAATCGCTGCGCGTGCAAAAATCGCCGGTCGCCGTGATGACGGGCTGGCTCGAATCGGACGAGGCGCCGTACAACTTCACGATCGACCAGGACACGGAACTGCGCGCCACGGGCGAGAGCAAGGCCGCCGTGCGTTACGTAAAACACTCGCTGGACCCGGAAGACATCCGCCGCCACATCGCCAACGGCAAGCAGTGCACGCGCCTGGCCATGACGTGGAACAGCCGCATCTCGCTGGTGCTGACCGAACAGCTGGCCGTCAAGGGCATCAAGCCGCTGGACGTGATCAAGGAAAACGAGACCATCACCTACAGCGACGATGAGCGTTTCGACAACGACATCATGCTGATGACGGGCGAGCTGGCGAAGATGATGACGGATCTGGTGGAAGCGCTGGGCGGCGAAGCCAAGGCGTAAGGTGGACGGCACTCCGCCCACGCGTGACGCCGGCGGAATGCACACGTCACGCATGGGCACCCGATCGATGCCCCGGCATCAATCACCCACCTACCCGGGCCATTTGCCTTATTTCACCGACGCCACTTCTTCGGTCGTAGCCGGTTCTTTCTTGCCACCGCCGCCTTCCGGCTGGCCGCTCGTATAGACGGATCCCTGGCGGTTTTCGCCCGGCGCCGGCTTGCCCGGCAGCGGCTGCAGGGCCTTGGCCTTCTCCAGGTCGATGCCGGCGACCTCGGCCACGCGGCGGCCGTAATCCTCGTCGCAGTGCCACAGATGCCACACCATGCGCAGCTGGATCACTTCCGGACATTTCTTGAGGTCGCCGCCGACGTTGTTGACGAGGTCGTCGCGCTCCCACTCCGCGAACGTGCGGTAGCGGTCGCCGGCTTGCCGGTAGTCGTCGGCCGTGCGGCTCGTCTGGTAGCGTCCCAGATGGCCTTCGACGTGCTGGTGGTAATCCTTCTCGGGCTGCGGCGCTTCTTTCAAGCCGCCCAGCAGGCTCGGTTCGTAGTTGATGTGCTTGTCCTCGCCGCCGGTGTCCACATAAAAAGTCATCTGGCCGTCGCGCTGGTTCGTGCGCGCCACGGCTTTTTCTTGCGGCGCATTGATCGGTAGTTGCAGATAGTTCGGACCGACGCGGTAGCGCTGCGTGTCCGAATACGACAGCGTGCGGCCTTGCAGCATCTTGTCGTCGGAAAAATCGATGCCGTCGACGAGGACGCCCGTGCCGAAGGCCGATTGCTCAGTTTCGGCAAACACATTGTCCGGATTCTTGTTGAGCACCATGCGGCCCACGGGCAGTAGCGGGAACCGGTCTTCCGGCCAGCGTTTCGTGTCGTCCAGCGGATCGAATTCCAGTTCCGGATGCTCGCCGTCGCTCATGATCTGCACGCAGAATTCCCATTCCGGAAACTCGCCGCGTTCGATCGCGTCGTACAGGTCGCGCGTGGCGTGGCTCGTGTCGTGCGCCTGGATCTCGGCGGCCTGCTGGCTCGTCAGGTTGCGCACGCCCTGTTTCGGCTGCCAGTGGAATTTGACGAGGTGGGCGATGCCGTGGTCGTTCACGAGTTTATACGTGTTGACGCCGGAACCTTCCATCTCGCGGTAATTGGCCGGGATGCCCCATGGGCTCTTGACCCACGTAACCATGTGCAGCGCTTCCGGATGGCTGCAGATGAAATCGTAGAAGCGCCACGGCTCCTGCTGGTTCGTGACGGGGTCGGGTTTGAACGCGTGGATCATGTCCGGGAACTTGATCGCGTCGCGGATGAAGAAGACTTTCAGGTTGTTGCCCACGAGGTCCCAGTTGCCTTCGACCGTCTTCAGCTTGACGGCGAAGCCGCGCGGATCGCGTGCCGTCTCCGGCGATTCCCTGCCGCCGATGACGGTCGAGAAGCGCACGAACACGGGCGTCTGCACGCCGGTCTCGTTGAGCACGCGGGCGCGCGTGTACTTGCTGGCGGGTTCATCGCCGATCTTGCCGTAGGCTTCGAAATAACCGTGCGCGCCCGTGCCGCGCGCATGCACCACGCGCTCGGGGATGCGTTCGCGGTCGAAGTGGGTGATCTTTTCGATGAACTGGTAGTTCTCGAGGGTGGCCGGGCCGCGTTCGCCGACGGAACGCATGGCCTGGTTGTCGCGGACGGGATGGCCCTGGCGGGTGGTCAGGGTGGGACGCTGCTCGCTCATCGCATGGCTCCTTCAGGTTTATTGAAAAACCATTATAGGAATTGACGAAAATGCGGAGCGCCCGACACACCGGGGTCAGAGCCCGGATTTTGGAAATTTCCCAAAATCGGGCTCTGACCCCGGTGGTTACAGCGCCTGGAACACGCCCGCGGCGCGGTTCTTCGTGACGTTATCCCAGGTGAACACTTTGCCGTTCATCGCCACGTAGACGCCCGGCGGCAGGGTCTGCGCGGCGGCGCAGGCGAAGCCGAAGTTGAACAACGCGTCCGAGTTGGCGATTTCGTATGGGATCATGGCGCCGGTGAACACGATGGTCTTGTCCGACATGGCCGCGCCCAGCACCTCGGCCGTTTCGCGCATCGTATCGGTGCCGTGCACGATCACGATCTGCTTTTCGGCGGCTGCCTGGCAGGCGGCCAGGACGTTCCGGCGGTCGGTGTCCTGCATGTCCAGCGAGTCGAGCAGGGACACGACTTGCAGCTCGACGGGAATGGTCATGCGGGAACGCGCGATGACCTCCGGCAAGTGGCTTGTGCCAAAGCCCAGAACGCCGTTGAGTTCGTTGTAGTGTTTGTCGAAAGTGCCGCCGGTGGCGATGATCCGCAAAGTCATGATGATTTGAAAACTCGGTAAAAAAAGGTGGGTAATGATAGCCGCAAACCGTAGTGTATCCGTACGTGTCTGCGCTAGAATCGTTTGGATCGGATGAGTATCCTTTCTCCTTTTTGGGCCGTGCCCGTCTTCCCAATGAAACCCGTCGCACCCGGAACCGTCATCTTCCACCGCCATCGCGGCTATGGCGTCATCACCCACGTCAACCTGCTGACAGGCTGGATTTCCGCACGCTTCGGCAACGAAACGCGCACGCTCGACCTGAACCTGTCCACCGACGAGGTGCAGCATGCCGACGGCGAAGCGATCCTGTTCCGCCGCTCCCCGCCGGACCGCATGCCGCATGCGCGCCTGATGGCCATGGTGCGCGAGCTGCACAAGGCCGGCTACGAAAAACTGTACTTGTATTCCTGGCCCAAGCCGTCCGGCCTGCACTGGCGCTGGCATCTGTTCGCGGGCCAGCGCGACTGGATGCAGCGCCCCTGGCGCGAAGGCTGGTACGGCTCCGGCGCCGACTACAACAACAACCCGGTGATGGGATGGGGCGACGCGCCCGGCGCCAGCACGGACGAGCTGATCCGCGCGCTGGCGAAGTTCGACCCCGAAGGCCTCGCACGCGCGCTCGGGCGCGACGAAGACCACACGGCCTGGTTCGCGAATGTGTGCGATGCGCTGCTGCCGGGCTATATGTACTCCTTCGACATGGCGCCGATGCAAAAGAACGCGAACGGCGGCCTGATCGAGATGCCACCGGTGCCCGTCGTGGCCGTGCGCGCGGGGCTGCCGGCGTATGCGGGCCCCGTGATCGAATGGCCGCCCGGCTGGGCTGGATTGTGGACGCGGCGGCATGAGATGCCGATGCGCAAGCCCAATCTCACGGGCGAGCCGGAGTTGCGGTAACGCATCGTTGACCCACGTAGGGGGGCACGCCTTGCTCACGCGTAACGCGGCGAGACGCAAACGTCACGCGTGGGCAGCGGCTGCCCACCCTACGGCCGCCGCATGCGAGCGTTTAGCGCCCCAACGCATCCGGATTCAAGATATTGGTCGGATTGCCGTTCGCGAACTGCACGACATTCTCGAACGCCGCCCGGAAATACAGCTCATAACTGTCCCGCTCGACATACCCCAGGTGCGGCGTCGCCAGCACGGTCGGAATCTTTAATATCGGCGCATCCGCCGCCAGCGGCTCGCTCGTGAACACATCCAGCGCCGCCTGACCGGGATGGCCCTTGCGCAACGCGGCCTCCAGCGCGCCTTCCTCGACCAGTTCCGCCCGGCTCGTGTTGACGAACAAGGCATCACGCTTCATGCGCGCCAGGTCGTCGGCCGTGACGATGCCGCGCGTCGTGTCGTTCAGCCGCAGGTGCAGGGTCACGACGTCCGCCTGTTCGAAGAATGCCTCGCGCGTCGGCGCTGCGGTCAAACCGTCCGCGGCGGCCGCGGCCCGGCTTGTTTCACTGCCCCACACCATCACCCGCATGCCGAACGCCTTGGCATAGCCGGCGATCAGGTGCCCGATCTTGCCATAGCCCCAGATGCCCAGCGTCCGGCCCTTCAGCACGCGGCCCAGGCCGTTGAGCTCGGGATTGATCGAGGCCGTCTGCCACAGCCCATCCTTGAGGTTGTTGGCGTAGGGCACGATCTTGCGGCTGGCCGCCATGATCAGTGCCCATGTCAGCTCGGCCGGTGCGACGGGCGAGCCGACGCCTTCCGCGATCGCCACGCCGTGCTCGGTCGCGGCCGCCACGTCGATGTGGCCGGCAACTTTACCCGTCTGCGACAGCAGCTTCAAATTCGGCAGCTTGGCCAGCAGCGCGCGCGAGAATGCGGTGCGTTCGCGGATCAGGACGAGGGCGTCGAACGGTGCCAGGCGGATCGCCAGCTGGCCCAGTCCCCGTGTCGAATTGGTGAACACTTTGACGTCGTGGCCGTCCAATAAACGGAAGCTTTCGAGGCTGCGGACGGCGTCTTGGTAATCGTCAAGGATGGCAATTTTCATGAATGTTAGCCGATGTTATGGGTAAGAAAGTAATGAAATAACAGAATATGAACAGTGGAAAATAGCCTACTACATTACTCAACCAAAATTCCTACATTTTTGTTATTGAAGCATTTGAAACGGGTTTGGACGGGTGTAGAATCGTCCAGACATAAGAGCCCATGATGTCAGATTGATATTACTTGAGGCCAGCAGCACACGTTCCACCCAGTCCGCCGGCACCGCGCACACGCGACCTTCGGGCTGGCGACATGACCGCCGTAGCACTGAGCCGTGAACCGCACGGATTCCCCGGTGCGGGCCCACGAGGCCATTCCAGACGACGATCCTGCCGGGACAAGATAACGGGATTCCGCCCGCCGCGCGCATCGCAGGCCGCCGCCTCTGCCGCATTGAAGGTTGTCGGAATCGCCAGGAATTCTTAATTGGCATTGGAGGTATGTATGAACCAGCCCGTGATGGGCGGCGTCGCCGCACTGAACGTCCCAGCTTACATCAAGCACAACAAGCTCATCAATTGGGTGGCCGAGATCGCGGCCCTCACGAAGCCCGATGCCATCTACTGGTGCGACGGCTCGAAAGACGAGTACGACCGCCTGTGCGCGCAGATGGTCGAGGCCGGCACGATGAAGCGCCTGAACCCGGAGAAGCGCCCGAATTCCTATCTGGCCTGCTCCGACCCGAGCGACGTGGCGCGCGTGGAAGACCGCACCTTCATCTGCTCGGCGACGAAAGAGCAGGCGGGCCCGACCAACAACTGGGTCGACCCGAACGAAATGCGCCAGACCCTCAACGGCCTGTTCGACGGCTGCATGGCCGGCCGCACGATGTACGTCGTGCCGTTCTCGATGGGCCCGCTGGGCTCGCCGATCGCGCACATCGGCGTGGAACTGTCCGATTCGCCGTATGTCGCGGTCAACATGCGCATCATGACCCGCATGGGCAAGGCCGTGTACGACGTGCTGGGCAGCGACGGCGATTTCGTCCCGTGCGTGCACACCGTCGGCATGCCGCTGCAGGCGGGCCAGCAGGACGTGCGCTGGCCGTGCAACTCGACCAAGTACATCGTGCACTATCCGGAAACGCGCGAGATCTGGTCGTTCGGCTCGGGCTACGGCGGCAACGCGCTGCTGGGTAAAAAATGCTTCGCGCTGCGCATCGCTTCCAATATGGGTTACCAGGACGCCCAGCAGGGCGGTCCGGGCTGGCTGGCCGAACACATGCTGATCCTCGGCGTGGAATCGCCGCAGGGCGACAAGAAATACGTCGCGGCCGCGTTCCCGTCGGCCTGCGGCAAGACGAACTTCGCGATGCTGATCCCGCCCACCGGCTTCGAAGGCTGGAAGGTCACCACCATCGGCGACGACATCGCCTGGATCAAGCCGGGTGCCGACGGCAAGCTGTACGCCATCAACCCGGAAGCGGGTTATTTCGGCGTGGCCCCGGGCACGAACGAAAAGACGAACCCGAACTGCATGGCCTCGCTGCGCGAAAACGTCATCTTCACGAACGTGGCGCTGACGGACGATGGCGACGTGTGGTGGGAAGGCATGACGAAGGAAGCGCCCGCGCACCTGATCGACTGGCAAGGCAAGGACTGGACCCCGGCGTCCGGCACCAAGGCCGCGCACCCGAACGCGCGCTTCACCGTGGCCGCCACGCAGAACCCGGTGATCGACCCGGCCTGGGACGATCCGGCCGGCGTGCCGATCTCGGCCTTCATCTTCGGCGGCCGCCGCTCGACGACGGTGCCGCTGGTGACGGAAGCCCGCAACTGGACGGAAGGCGTGTACATGGCCGCCACGATGGGCTCGGAGACGACGGCCGCCGCCGCCGGCCAGATGGGCGTCGTGCGCCGCGATCCGTACGCCATGTTGCCGTTCATCGGCTACAACATGAGCGATTACTTCCAGCACTGGCTCGACCTGGGCCGCAAAGTGGCCGACAAGAACCCGCAGGCGCTGCCGAAGATCTTCTGCGTCAACTGGTTCCGTACCGACGACAACGGCAAGTTCGTGTGGCCGGGCTACGGCGACAATATGCGCGTCCTGAAATGGATCCTGGACCGCAGCCAGGGCCAGGGCGGCGGCGTCGAGCATATGTTCGGCACCACCCCGACGTACGGCGACCTGAACTGGACCGGCATCGAGTTCACGACCGAGCAATTCGACCGGATCACGTCGATCGACAAGGATGCATGGCGCGAAGAACTCAAGCTGCACAGCGAACTGTTCGACAAGCTGGCCTACCGCCTGCCGCAGGAGCTGGTGGCCACCAAGCAGCAGCTGGAGACGCGTCTGGCCGAATAAAGTAAGCGGGGAGACGACGGTCGCACGATGAGGCGGCCGCAACAAACGGAAAAGGACAGGCCTGGGCGCCTGTCCTTTTTTTATTTATCGGGTAGCGCTACCAATTTGTTTCTTGATTTTACTAATCCGGAATTATCCTCTATCCTTGGCATCGACGCGCTGTTAGCGCAAACATCGCCCTTCGACGTCATAAGGATAATAACCATGAGACAACGCCGCACCGTGCTGCGCGCCGCTCTGGCGCTGGCATTCGCCTCCCCATTCGCACTCCCCGCGACCGCCCTGGCCGCAGACGCCGCGCGCCAGATCGTCATCGACGCCAAGGCGCCGACCGTCGCACGCGACCACTTCGCCGACCTGTCGGTGGGCTCGGATTATCCGGGCACGCTGATCCGCGACGACAGCCTGGCGCAATTGAAAATCGCGAAAGACGAACTGGGCTTCCGCTACATCCGCTTCCACGCCATCTTCCACGACGTGCTGGGCACGTACAAGGTCGTGGACGGCAAGCCCGTGTACGACTGGACGAAAATCGACTACCTGTACGACAAGCTGCTGGGCATGGGCATCAAGCCGTTCGTCGAGCTGGGCTTCACGCCGGAGGCGATGAAGACGTCGGACAACAGCATCTTCTACTGGAAGGGCAATACGTCGCATCCGAAACCGGACCAGTGGGCGGGCCTCGTCGACGCCTTCGTGCGCCACGTGCAGCAGCGTTACGGCAAGGACGAAGTGCGTACCTGGTTCTTCGAAGTGTGGAACGAGCCGAACCTGGACGGCTTCTGGGAAAAGGCCGACCAGAAGGCATACTTTGCATTGTTCGACCTGACCTCGAAGACCCTCAAGGCGATCGACCCGGCGCTGCGCGTGGGCGGTCCGGCGACGGCGGGCGCGGCCTGGGTGCCGGAATTCCTCGCGCACACGCAGCAGAGCGGCGCGGCGGTCGACTTCATCGCCACGCACACCTATGGCGTGGACGGCGGCTTCCTGGACGAAGAGGGCAAGGGCGACAATAAGCTGTCCCCATCGCCGGACGGCATCGTGGGCGACGTGCGCAAGGTGAGGAAGGAAATCGAAGCCTCCTACCTGCCGAAGCTGCCGCTGTACTTCACCGAATGGAGCACCAGCTACTCGCCGCGCGACCTCGTGCACGATTCGTACATGAGCGCCGCCTACATCCTGTCCAAGCTGAAGGCGACGGAAGGCCTCGCGCAGGGCATGAGCTACTGGACCTATACGGACCTGTTCGAGGAACCGGGCCCGCCGACCGCGCCGTTCGAAGGCGGCTTCGGCCTGATGAACCCGCAGGGCATCCGCAAGCCGGCCTGGTTCGCCTATAAATATCTGCACGAGCTGGGTGACCAGCTTGTGCAGACCACCGACAAGCAGAGCTGGGTGACGCGCGATTCCAAGCGTGACCCGGACGGCGTGCAGGTGCTGGCGTGGGACTTCCAGACACCGGACATGGGCAACAAGAGCAACCGCCCGTTCTTCGGCGTGGTCCAGCCGACGAAGAACGGCACGCCGTTGAAGCTCACCCTGAAGGGCATGGCGCCGGGCACCTACAAGGTCCAGGTCTATCGCACCGGCTTCAAGGCCAACGATGCGCACACGGCCTACATCGAGATGGGCAAGCCGAAGACGCTCACCAGTGCGCAGCTCGCGCAGCTGCAGGCGCAGACGGTGGACAAGCCCGAGACGCGCACCGTGAAGGTCGCGGCGAACGGCACCGCGAACCTGCAGGTGCCGATGCGCGTCAACGACGTGGTGCTGGTGAAGATCGCCACGTCGCGCTGAACCACGACGCTCCCTGGTCGCATCCGGATGGCCGCGCTCGCGGCCATTTTTTCATTTCGTGCCGCCGCGCGATCGATACTTGTACTGCTCGAACAGCATTGGAGGCGGTTCTAGTGCATCCGGACTGCCTTACGACGGCGTATTGCCGCCAAGGCCGCGATACCCGAAGCCAGCAAGGCCACGTCAGGCCAGAAGTAGACACTGGCTATGGCGAAGAAGTGCTAGAACTAAAATCCTGGTGTCAGTGGTTCGATTCCATCCCGGGCCACCGGAATACAGCAGTGGAACGACAACGCCACCTTCGGGTGGCGTTGTCGTTTGCAGGCCTCCGTCGAGATACGCCAGCCATGAGCCAGCGTATCTCCAGCGATCATTTCACATTGATCGCCAGGATGCTCGTATCGTTATTGATATACAAAACGCCGTTGGCCGACAGCGTCAGCTTGCCGGGAAACGGCTGCGTCCACACCGTTGCATGACTCGTACGATCGATCGCATAGGTAGCGCTGTCCGTGCTCACGAAGACCAGGTTCTGCGTCAGCAGGACGTTGCCGCGCCAGCCACCGGTCGGGGCCGGTGGCGTCCAGCTCCACAGCTTGCTGCCATCGGTTTCACTGCGTGCTTCGAGCACATAAGGTCCCCCGTTCAGGACGAAGATCTCCTTGTTGTCGTAGGCCGATCCCGCGTGGAAATGTCCGGGCACCGTCCAGCGTACTTGCCCGTTCACCGTATCGAAGTTCATCAACGCTTCGTTCCCGGTGACGATCACGTTACCCGGCGCGCCGATCAGCGGCGTCGCACCGGTGGGCCAGGCATTCGCCGTCCCCGCTATCTGGCGAACCTTGGTGCCGGTACGGCGATCGACGATGTCCAGGGCATTATTCAGGTAGACATAGGCGTTGTCGGCATCGACCGCCGGTGTCCAGCCATCGATCTGCGCGAGATTGGTGAACCACTGCATGGCACCCGTACCTGCGTTGTACGCAAACATACCGCCATACGTGCCACCCTCGGAGTAAACACTGCCGCCGACAACGACCGGTGCAAGATAGTGCTCCCACTGTGACGAGCCGGGCGTCGAAAACAGCTGTGTGCCATCTTTCGCATCGAATGCGAACATGGCCGTCGATTCCTGCGAACCAGCGAACAGGTAGACTTTGCCGTTGGCAACGCCGGGCGGGTTGGTGGTTGGCGTCTGCAGGTTACCGAAGTCGTGAATCCATGACTGCTTGCCATCTTGCTCGTTGAATGCGTACAGGTTGTGGCCAACGCGGCCGGCATCCCAGAAGCCGCCGGTCGAAAAATACAGCTGCCCGGCGCTGGTGACGATGTCCGAAATCGTCATCTGGTAACCGTTCACCGACGCCGCCTCGTATTTCCAGCGCACCGCGAACTTGGCTGGGGCCAGCGCAACAGGAACGAAGCCCGTGTGCGCCGCATTGCCCTGGAAGCCGCTCCAGTCCCCGGCGCCGGCGATGGACGCAAGCGCGGTGAGGTTGGACGGGATCGTGCCGCCTTCTGCAGGAACAATATCGATGACATACGGGACCTTGAACGGCGCGCCGTCGAACGAAGATGTGCATGCCGCGTCCTTGCACACGTTCACCGTGATCTGCCCTGCGTAGTGGCCGGCGATCGCAGTGGCGGAAGTGCTAAGCGTGATTGCGAAACTGCCGTCCGTATTCGGCTTGGCCTGCATCGACTGGATGACGTCGCTGTCGGAGGTGAGCTTGAGATACGCAACGCCAACGAAAGGCGTCGTCTGGGTGGCCGTCACGTTGACTGTTGCAGGGTACCCGGCCACGTATTTCGCATTAACGGTGCTCGTGCTGAGCGTGTAAGGTGGCGGGACAGCAGGTGCGGGCGTGGTTCCGCTGCCGCCACCGCCACCACCGCTGCCACCGCCACCACCACCGCCACCACCACCACCGCAAGCGGTGAGGAAAGTCGTGCTGATTGCCAGGACAAGATAGCGTAAATTCATTTTGTTGTGCGATCGCTTACTGTCGCGGTATGCGACATGGTTGTCATATAAGGTTGAATAATGCTTTGAGGAAAATTAATAGGACTGACAGCAAGGGTGTCCCACTAAGCTCAGTGCGCTGCAGTGGCTTGGCGTCGCGTTGGCAGCGAAACGTCAGCCGGATCGGGTAACGATATAAATACAGCAACGGTGACCTGTCATTATGCGATCGCGTTGCACGTGCGACAAGTTCAAAGTATTAAAATTCCAACAATTTTTTCCTTGTGACAATCCGATGATTTTGCCGCATCGTTGTCTGCTATGCTGAATGCCTTCGCGCAGCTTTATTCCTTCGACAAGCCCGTGCTGCAAGGCCGATCAAGGTGGCGCCGGCTCCGCGAATATGGCCAGATCGCGTGGGATCGAGCGAGCATACCGGCCGAAACCCAACTGATCGGGGGAAGCTTGGCTACAAGCATTCATCAGGCCTTGCTCTTGCTGGCCTGCTCGCTCATCTGTTGGCGGTATGTCGAACGGATTTGCCGGGCGTTCTTAGCCCCACTGCATCAGGCACGGCGGCACCAGCAGGGCGAGGGCCAGCACGAGGTAGATCAGCTGCAGCGGGATCATCCACCTGGCCCACGTGAGCCACGGCACGCGCGCGAGCGCGAGCACGCCCACCGTGATGCCGGACGTCGGGATCATCGGCGTGGACAGCTCGCCGAGTTGAAAAGCAAGGATCGCGGTCTGGCGCGTGACGCCCACGAGGTCCGCGAGCGGCGCCATGATCGGCATCGTCAGCGCGGCCTGGCCCGTGCCGGAGTGGATGAAGAAGTTGATCACGGACTGGATCAGATACATCTTCTGCGCCGCGAACACGGGGTGGCTCGATTGCACGAGCGGCATCAGGCCGTGCAGCATCGTGTCGATGATGTGGGCGTCGCGCGCGAGGATCATCGTGCCGCGCGCGATCGCGATCACGAGCGCCGTCGGCGCCAGGTCTTTTGCCCCCTGCATGAACGCCGCCACCCAGTTGTCGGGCCCGAGGCGCCCGACGATGCCCACGACGATCGCCATCGACAAAAACAGCGCCGCGATCTCGTCGATGTACCAGTCGAACTTCACCACGCCGATCACCATCGAACCCAGCGCCAGCGCGAAGATCGCCAGCACCGCCTTGTGCCGGCCCGTCATGCGGTCGAGCGCCACGGCCGCGGGCCGTTCAAGGCGCCGTGTCTGGTCCAGCACATAGGTCGGGCTCAGTGTGGGGTTGTTCTTGACGCGGGCCGCGTACCACATCAGGAAGGCGATCGTGACGGACGTCGCCGCGACCCACACGATCAAGCGATACCCGATCCCCGAAAACACGGGCACGCCGGCGATGCCTTGGGCGATGCCGACGTTGAACGGATTGAGGAAGGCGGCACCGAAACCGGCCTGCGAACCGAGGAACGGAATCGACACGCCGACGATGGTGTCGTAGCCGAGCGCCAGCGCCAGCGGCACGAAGATCAGGACGAACGGAATCGCCTCCTCGTTCATGCCGAACGTGGCGCCGCCCAGCGAGAACAAGGTGACGAAAACGGGAATCAGCGCGGCGCGCACGAGTGCCGAGTGCTCGTGCATGCGGGCGATCGAGCGGATCCCCGTGTCGATCGCGTCGGTTTTCTGCACGACGGCGAACGCGCCGCCGACGATCAGCACGAAGCCGATGATCTGCGCCGCCTCCACGAAACCCTTGATGGGCGCCTTCATCAAGGCCACGAGGCCTTGCGGCGCGTTCGCGACGTAGTGGAACGAGGCCGGGTCGACGAGCTGCTTGCCGTTCACGAGATGGGTCTCGTACTTCCCGCCGGGGACGAGCCACGTCGCCAACGCGATCAGCGCGAGGATCGCGAACAGCAGCACGAAGGTGTTGGGCATTCGCAGGCGCATACTCATTGACTTAGAAGTGAACCGGAACGGAAGGGCGTCGTGCCCGCGATCTTACAGACTTGCATGCCGCGCAGCAGGTGGCGGTGTGCGGTGGAGGCGAACAGCAGACCGTCGCGGCTGGCGCGCACGGTGGCCGTGTCGCCGGTGACCGGATTGACGATGTCGGCGACGGCATCGCCCGCCTTGACCTCCTCGCCCAGCGCTTTCAGGAAGACGAGCACGCCCGATTGCGGCGCCGGCAAGGGTTCGACGGCTTCGAGCGGCGTCGCTTCGCACAGCGGCTCGGGCAGCGCGGTCTGCGGCATGTCGACGATGCCTTCGCGCGCGAGGTATTGCAGCAGCGCCTGCGCATCCTGTTCCGCATACTCGTAGCGCACGTCCATCTCGCCGCGCAGTTCGACCGTGACGGCGGCGCAGGCGGGCGGGATGGGAATCTCCGGGCCGAAGTGCGCGGCGAGCTCCCACCACAGCCGGCTGCACGCTTCGTCGAACGGCTCGCCGCCCGATTCGGCCGACAGCAGATAGGCGCGCGCACCGAGCAGCGCCGCCAGCGGTTTCACGCGTTCCGCCAGCGCGGGGCCGGTGTACACGTGCAGCAGCGCTTCGTTATCGCAGTGCAGATCGAGCACGATGTCGGCGTCGATCGCCAGCGCCAGCAGCGTCTTTTTGAGCACCTGGGTCGCATCGGAAGGATCCCAGCGTTCGACGGCGGCGCGCGCTGCCGCGCGGATCGCGGCGACGTTCGCGGCCGCGTCGGGCCCGAGTTTGCCGGCCAGCGCCGTTTCGAGTTCGCCGGCCACGTGGCGGAAGCCGCGGTTGAAATTGACGCCGGTGCCGAGGTCGAAGCGCCCGAGCGGCATGCCGTGCACGACCTGCGACAGCCCGACGGGATTCGCCGCCGGCACCAGGATCACTTCACCATGGATGCGGCCGTCGCCGTCGAGGCGTTCGAGTTCGCGCCGCAGAAAATGCGCGACGAGCATCGCGGGGACTTCGTCCGCATGCAGCGAAGCCTGGATGTAGACCTTCTTGCCGCTGCCTGCGCTGCCGTAGTGGTACGACGTGAGCTGATACGTGGCGAGGCCGGGCTCGGTGGCGATCGGGTGTGTGTTCATATGCATGCGCAAGATCTCCTGGCGACCGCTTTGGCCGATTATGTATGAATTTTTACACAACGTAAATCGATGAAAGTTTATTTTCAAAATCTTGTTGAATTGCGCGCCGCACCTGTTTTACATTTAAAAATGTTAACTCATTGACATCCCGTTACGATGACTCCTCCCGTCCCGTCCAGCGCTTCGCCCGACATCGGATTCGCCGAGTCTTCGCTCGGCCGGTCGCTGTTGCGGGTGCTGGCCGAGGGCTCGGCGTCGAACCGTGCGATCGCGGATTACGTGCTGCGCAACCAGGTGCGCGTGACGGCGCTCGGGATCGAGGAACTGGCCGACGCGTGCGATGTGTCGACGGCGACCATCAGCCGCTTCGCGCGCGACCTCGGGTTTAAAAATTACGCGGCGATGCGCGGCGCGGTGGCGGAGACGTTGCAGTCCGTGCTGCAGCCCGTCGAAAAACTGCGCAGCATGATCGCGCGCCGCACCGCCAAGGTGTCGCCCGCGCTGGAAAGCCTGGGTTATGCCGAAGCGGCCATTACGGCCACCAGCCGCGCGCTGGCGGGCACGCAGATCGACGGCATCGGCATGGTGCTCACCAAGGCGCGCACCGTGTACGTGCTGGGCTTCGGCCTGTCGTCGTTCCTCGCGGGTGCGCTCGCGATGCACCTGCAGCCATTCTGCCGGCACGTGGTGGAAGTGGCCGCAAGCGGCGGCACGGAGGTGGCGGCGAGCCATCTCGCCACCGTCACCGGCAAGGACGTGCTGGTCGTGATCTCGCTGCCGCGCTACACGCTGGACGCCGCGTCGCTGACGCGGTTCGCGCGCGATGCCGGCGCGACCATCGTCTCCATCACGGACTCGCCCGCGTCGCCGCTCGCCGAGCTGGGGCACCACGTGCTGTACGCGCATAGCGCGCATCCGGTGCTGCCCAGCAGTTCGAGCGCCGCGCTGGCCGTCATCGAGGCGCTGGCGGTGTCGCTGATGACGTCCAACAAAGCCAACGTCGCCAAGGCGGCGCGCCACACCGAGGCCATCGCCGCCTATCTGCATGGCGAGCACCAGATCAAAGAGGGCGTGCGCAAGCGCCCCGTCGCGAAGAAGCCCTGAGTCACCACCCAGACACCAAGAGAGGGAGTACTGCATGACCAAGCATTTCTCGAGAGCCTTGCAACCGACTGTCATCGCGGCGGCCATCGCTGCCCTGACGGCGCAGCAGGCCAGCGCGCAGGCGCAGGCGGACGAACCCAAGATGCACCGCGTGGAAATCACCGGTTCGTCGATCAAGCGCATCGACACCGAGACCGCGCTGCCCGTGCAACTGATCTCGCGCGAGGACATCGAGAAGATGGGCGCCACGACGGCCGCGGAACTGGTCAGGAACATCAGCGCGAACACGGCGCCGCTGACGGACGGGCCCAGCATCTCGGACAGCACGTCCGGCCAGCGCGGCCTGAACGGCGCCAACCTGCGCGGCCTCGGCGTGTCGTCCACGCTGGTGCTGCTGAACGGCCGGCGCCTTGCCAACTTCGCGTCCCCGGGCGACAACTCGGGCGTCGACCTGAATAACATCCCGGCCGGCGCGATCCAGCGCGTCGAGGTGCTGAAGGACGGCGCGTCGGCGATCTACGGCACGGATGCCATCGGCGGCGTGATCAACTTCATCACCCGCAAGGATTACACGGGCATCGACCTGGCTGCGTCAGGCGCGGGCACGCAGCAGGGCGGCGCGGGCAAGCGCACGCTGAGCCTCAGCGGCGGCACGGGCGACCTGAACACCGACCGTTTCAATGTGTTCGGCGTGCTCGACGTGCAGCAGCTCGACCGCCTGCGCTCGGGCCAGCGCCGGTTCATCGCGGAGCGCCCGCTCGCGACGACCCTGCCGGCGCAGATGTCGAGCAACACGTTCCCCGCCAACTTCGACGTCTCGGGCGCGCAGCGGGCGGCGCTGATCGCGGCGGGCCTGCTGCCGGCCGGCAGTACGTCCAGCCGGATCAATCCGAGTTCGCCGAAGTGCAATCCGCCCGCCACCGTCTATGCCCAAAAGGGACCGGGTGGCGCGGCGGGCTGCAGCTACGACTACATGGAAGACACCGAGATCTATCCGGATTCGCGCAAGATCGGCTTCATCGGCCGCGCCACGTTCCAGCTCGACGCCGACAACCAGCTGTTCGCGGAGCTCATGCAGGCCGAGGCGAAGTCGAAGTACGTGCTGTCGCCGAATCCCGTCCGCATCCGTGGTCTGCCGGTGAGCATCCTGCCGGGCGCGTATCGCACGGCGTTGTCGGCTCCTGGCCTGCCCGCCACGTTCAGCGGCATCCGCTACCGCATGGCGGAAGCGGGCAACCGCAGCAACGAAGTGACGAGCAGCGGACAGCGTCTGCTGCTGGGCGCAACCGGCACGCTCGCGGGCTGGGACTACGACGTCGCCCTGGGGCGCGCCGAGAACAAGGCCGTCGACAAATACGTGAACGGCTACGTCCTGTACGACAAGTTCGAAGCCGGCGTGCGCGCGGGGACGATCAATCCGTTCGCGCCGTCGTCCCAGGCCGGCCTGGACCTCATCAACGGCATCAAGATCAACGACGAGGCGAGAAAGGCGAAAGGCGTGTCCACTTCGCTCGACGGCAAGATGTCGCGTTCCCTGATGGCGTTGGCCGGCGGCGACCTGGCGCTCGCGGTCGGCGGCGAGCTGCGGCACGAGCACCAGACGTTCACGCCGTCGGAACTGCTCAAGTCGAACAACATCGCCGGTGACCGCGACAGCACGATCCCGGCCGGCCAGCTGGCCGACGTCGAGACCGCGGACAACACACGCAAGGTGGCGTCCGTGTTCACGGAGGTGGTCGCGCCGTTCACCAAGGAACTCGAGATGCAGTTCGCGCTGCGCTGGGACCATTACAGCGAAGTGGGCAACACGACCAATCCGAAGATCGGCCTGCGCTGGCAGCCGGTGCAATCGCTGCTGCTGCGCGCGTCGGCCGGCACGGGCTTCCGCGCGCCGTCGCTGTCGGACCTGAAGCGCCCGACGATCTTCGGCACGACGGCCGGCATCCTGACCGACCCGCAGTGCGTGAAGCAGGAAGGCAGCATCGACACGTGTACCGACCAGTGGGACGTCGAACGCCGCTCGAACCCGAACCTCAAGCCGGAGAAATCGCGCCAGTTCACCCTGGGTGTCGTGTTCGAGCCGGTCAAGCGCACGAGCCTCTCGATCGACTACTGGAACATCGAGAAGCGCGACGTGATCAGCACCCTGGGCGAACAGGTCATCATCGAAAACCCGGCGGCGTACAACGGCAAGTACATCCAGCGCGACGATGACGGCTTCATCTCCAACATCCTCCTGATGAAGGAAAACCAGGGCAAGCTGAAGACGTCGGGCTTCGACATCGGCGCCGACTGGAGTACCGAGCGCGGAGCGTGGGGCCGCTTCGGCGTCAACCTGTCCGGCACGCTGATCCTGCACTACGACCGCCAGTTCGGTCCGGCGGAGCCGTTCCGCAGCAATCTGGGCGTGTTCCTGAACGACCAGGTGATCCAGAAGTGGCGCCACCGCGTGAACGTCGAATGGGACAACGGCCCCCTCGCGCTGACCCTGGCGAACCAGTACTCGACCGGCTACACGGACCAGAACACGACCTACGACCCGTACACGGACAAGCTCCTCCCGCCGAACCACGTGAAATACTATTCGCTGTGGGACCTGACGGGCAGCTGGACGGTCAGCAAGCAGCTGAAGGTGCGCGCCGGCGTGCTGAACCTGTTCAACGCCGATCCGCCGTTCTCGAACCAGGCCTATTTTTTCCTGGCCGGGTACGACCCGAGCTACACCGACCCGCGCGGCCGCAGCGCGTTCGTGAGCGCGAACTACTCGTTCCGCTGATATGTTGAAGCGCTTGTGCGTTGTGCTGGCGCTTGCGGGCGTCGGCGCATGGGCCGCCGCCGCGGCGGTGACCGGCCCCAAGGGTTCCCTGGTCATCATCGGCGGCGGCCTGCGTGCGAACAATGCCGAGGTGTGGGAGAGGATCGTCGCGCTGGCGGGCGGGAAGGGCGCGCGCATCGCCGTGCTGCCGACCGCCGCCGAGAATCCCGCGAAGGAGGCGCAGCTCACCGTGGATGCGTTGAACCGTTACGGCGCCAGGGCCTTCGTCGTGCCGGTCGCGCCGCGGCTGGCCGGGCTTGGCGCGCGTAAAGCTGCCGACGATCCGGCCCTGGCCGATGCCGTGCGCAAGGCCGGCGGCGCGTTCTTCACGGGCGGGGACCAAGCCCGCATCACGGGTGCTCTGCGGCGCGCCGACGGCAGCAACACGGCCGTGCTGGACGCGCTGTGGGCGCTGTACCGGCGCGGCGGCGTCATCGCGGGCACGAGCGCCGGCGCCGCCATCATGAGCAGCACGATGTTCTACGACCCGCCGCTGGACGTGATGCCGGTGCTGAAGAACGGCGTGGTGGACGGCAAGGACATCGCGCCGGGCCTCGGCTTCATCGGCACGGACGTCTTCGTCGACCAGCACCTGCTCGCGCGCGGACGCTTCGGGCGCATGCTGCCCGCGATGCTGGCCAAGGGTTATACGCTGGGACTGGGGATCGACGAGAACACGGCCGCCGTCGTGGGGCCGGGGCGCGATGTCACGGTGATCGGTTATCGGGGCGCGCTCGTGCTCGACCTGCTCGATGCCAGCACCGACAAGGCTAAGCCGGGGTTTAATCTTTCAAACGCGCGCATCAGCTACCTGGACAGCGGCGACCGGTTCAACCTGGCCACGCGCACCTATGTGCCGGGGCCAGGCAAGGAGCCCGTGGACAGGAAGTACGTCGAGCACCGCGCGCCGATCTTCTATACCGACATCCTCGGCAACACGGCGGTCGCGGACCTGCTCGAGAAGCTGGCGGACAGCGATCTGGAGCGCGCCGTCGGCGTGGCGTTCGAAGGGCCGGACAGCCAGTCTCCGGACCACGGGTTCGAATTCACGTTCACGCGCATGCCGGACAGCGGGGAGTACGTCACGAACCGCGAGGATGCGTATTCGATCTACCGGATCAGGATGGATGTGCGGGCGGTGCGGGTGCACCAGCCGTTTTATACGGTGGAGTAGCAAGACCGTCGTTTCCGGCACTGCCGGAAACGACTTCCCCCATGCTGAAGTAGCGTAGTGCCGGCTTGGCGCCGCGGGCCCGCTTGCTCAGCATGGGCCCCGCTTGCGCGGGGGCGACGGTTAGGCCTTGAGCAGTGGCTTGAGATACTTGCCCGTCACGCTGTCCGGATTGTCAGCCACGTCTTCCGGCGTGCCGTGCGCGACGATCGTGCCGCCGCCCGCGCCCCCTTCCGGACCCAGGTCGACGATCCAGTCCGCCGTCTTGATGACGTCCAGGTTGTGCTCGATGATGACGAGCGTGTTGCCCTGGTCGCGCAGGCGGTGGATCACCTTCAGCAGCAGGTCGATGTCGGCGAAGTGCAGGCCCGTCGTCGGCTCGTCGAGGATGTACAGCGTGCGGCCCGTGTCGCGCTTGGACAGTTCCAGCGACAGCTTCACGCGCTGCGCCTCGCCGCCCGACAGCGTGGTCGCGCTCTGGCCCAGCTTGATGTAGCCGAGGCCCACGTCCAGCAGCGTGTGCAGCTTGCGCGCGATGACCGGCACGGCCTTGAAGAACTCGTGCGCATCCTCGACCGTCATCTCCAGCACCTGGGTGATGTTCTTGCCCTTGTACTCGACTTCCAGCGTCTCGCGGTTGTAGCGCTTGCCGTGGCAGACGTCGCAGGGCACGTACACGTCCGGCAGGAAGTGCATCTCGACCTTGATCACGCCGTCGCCCTGGCACGCCTCGCAGCGGCCGCCCTTGACGTTGAACGAGAAGCGGCCCGCGGAATAACCGCGTTCCTTCGCGGTCGGCACCGTCGCGAACAGATCGCGGATCGGCGTGAACACGCCCGTGTACGTGGCCGGGTTCGAACGCGGCGTGCGGCCGATCGGGGCCTGGTCGACGGAGATCACCTTGTCGAAGTGTTCCAGGCCGTGGATCGAATCGTGCGGCGCCGGCTCCGTCTGCGAACCGTACAGGTGACGCGACAGCGCCGGGTACAGCGTGTCGTTCACGAGCGTCGATTTACCGGAGCCCGACACGCCCGTCACGCACGTCAGCAGGCCCACCGGCAGCTCCAGCGAGACGTTTTTCAGGTTGTTGCCGGTCGCGCCCGTGATCACGAGCTGGCGGTCCGGGTCGGCCTGCGTGCGCTTCTTCGGCACGTGGATCTTCTTTTTGCCCGACAGGTAGGCCGCCGTCAGCGACTCCTTGCTCTTCATGATGTCCTTGAGCGAGCCCTCGGCGATCACGGCGCCGCCGTGCACGCCCGCGCCCGGGCCCATGTCGACGATGTAGTCCGCCGTGCGGATCGCGTCCTCGTCGTGTTCGACCACGAGCACGCTGTTGCCGATGTCGCGCAGGTGTTTCAAGGTCGCGATCAGGCGGTCGTTGTCGCGCTGGTGCAGGCCGATCGACGGCTCGTCCAGCACGTACATCACGCCGGTCAGGCCCGAGCCGATCTGCGACGCGAGGCGGATGCGCTGCGCTTCGCCGCCCGACAGCGTGTCGGCGCTGCGGTCCAGCGACAGATAATCGAGGCCGACGTCGTTCAGGAATTTCAGGCGCGCGACGATTTCCTTGATGACGCGTTCGGCGATGTCGCGCTTGGCGCCCGTCAGTTCCAGGCCGTCGAAGTAGGTCAGGCAGTCGCGCAGCGGCGTCTTCGCGACTTCATAGATGGCGCGCTGCTGCGGGCCGTTGCCGATCTTGACGTAGCGCGCTTCCGTGCGCAGGCGCGCGCCGCCGCACGACGGGCACTCCTTCTCGTTGATGAACTTCGCCAGCTCTTCCTTCACCGCCATCGAATCCGTCTCGCGGTAGCGGCGCTGCAGGTTGTTCACGACGCCTTCGAACGTGTGCTCGCGGATCACCGTGCGGCCGCGCTCGTTCACGTACGCGAACGGCACCGCCGTCTTGCCGGAGCCGAACATGACGACGTCCTGGGCGGACTTCGGCAGCTGCTCGAACGGCTTGTCGAGGTCGAAACCGTAGTGCGACGCGAGGCTCGTCAGCATCTGGTAGTAGAACTGGTTGCGGCGATCCCACCCCTTCACGGCGCCGGACGCCAGCGACAGGTTCGGGAACGCGACGATACGCTTGGGATCGAAGAATTCGATGTGGCCCAGGCCGTCGCATTCCTGGCACGCGCCCATCGGATTGTTGAACGAGAACAGGCGCGGCTCCAGCTCCTGCAGCGAGTAGCCGCAGACGTTGCACGCGAACTTGTTCGAGTAGATGTGCTCCTTCTCGGTGTCCATCTCGTACGCGACGGCGCGGCCGTCGGCGATGCGCAGCGCGGTCTCGAAACTTTCGGCCAGGCGCTGCTTGATCTCGGCGTTGACCTTGACGCGGTCGATGACGACGTCGATCGTGTGCTTTTCCGTTTTCTTCAGCTTCGGCAGGTCGTCGACGTCGTAGATCTTGGCCGCGTGCGTGCCGCTCTGGATGCGGAAGCGGACAAAACCCTGCGCCTGCATCGCCTCGAACAGGTCGCTGTGCTCGCCCTTGCGGTTCGCCACGACGGGCGCCAGGATCATCAGCTTGGTCCCTTCCGGCATGGCCAGGACGGCATCGACCATCTGCGAGACGGTCTGCGCGGCCAGCGGCTCTTCCGGGTGGTCCGGGCAATACGGCGTGCCGACGCGCGCGTACAGCAAACGCAGGTAGTCGTGGATCTCGGTGACGGTGCCGACGGTCGAGCGCGGGTTGTGCGACGTCGCCTTCTGCTCGATGGAGATCGCGGGCGACAAGCCCTCGATCATGTCGACGTCCGGCTTTTCCATCAGCTGCAGGAACTGGCGCGCATAGGCCGACAGCGATTCGACGTAGCGGCGCTGGCCCTCGGCATACAGGGTGTCGAAAGCGAGGGAGGATTTACCGGAACCCGACAGGCCGGTGATGACGATCAGCTTATTGCGCGGCAGGTCAAGATTGATGTTCTTGAGGTTGTGCGTGCGGGCGCCGCGGATACGGATTTCTTCCATTGTTGTTTGAAGGCTTTCGAATGGTTGCGGGGCCGGCGCACGAATGGCACAGGTGAGCGGGCCGAACGGGAAAGCGCACTAGTTTAACTGTTTTTATTTACAGTGGTATGCCGGACCGCGAAAAAGTGCGCAAGGGTTAGCAGCATGATATGACGACCTGTCAAGACCTGCTGTGCGAGGACAACTGTGTGGTCGGTATGTGGTCCGGGTACGGGCCAATTCAATGACAGACTCACCAGAAAGCCAAAAAATTTTTCACCGGTTGGATTGATGCGTATCTCTTCCAATTTGGGCACTTCGCCCCCATTTACGTGGTCTGAGCACAGGTAGCAAAACACGGTGTCCGCCACCCTGAAAATTGCTCAAAAATTTGCCTGCGAAGCCAGCCAAACAGGCATAATAGCGGACGCAATTCCCATAGTTTCCCCGACGCCTAGTCATCACGCAGAGTCGGGGACCATCCAAAGGAGCTTTACAAAATGGCATCAGTTAACAAGGTCATCATCGTGGGCAACCTCGGCCGCGATCCGGAAATCCGCTACATGCCGAGCGGCGACGCCATCGCGAACATCGCCGTGGCCACGTCCTACAAATCGAAGGACCGCAACACCGGCGAGCAGAAAGAGCTGACCGAGTGGCACCGCATTTCGTTCTTCGGCCGCCTGGCCGAAATCGTCGGCCAGTACCTGAAAAAAGGTTCGTCGGTCTACGTGGAAGGCCGCCTGCAGACCCGCAAATATACCGACAAGGACGGCATCGAGCGCTACGCCACCGACATCATCGCTGAAAACATGCAGATGCTGGGCGGACGCCAGGGCATGGGCGGCGGCGACAGCTACGGTGGCGGCGACGACATGGGCGGCTACGACGCCCCGCCGAGCCGCCCGGCCCCGCGCCAGGCCCCGCCGGCACCGGCCGCACGTCCGCAGCCGAAACCGGCACCGAACTTCTCGGACATGGATGACGATATCCCGTTCTAACGAGTACTTTTAGGAC
Organism: Massilia putida; assembly: GCF_001941825.1. NCBI lineage: Bacteria > Pseudomonadati > Pseudomonadota > Betaproteobacteria > Burkholderiales > Oxalobacteraceae > Massilia > Massilia putida. Next base: position 3,731,938 of record NZ_CP019038.1, on the reverse strand, counting down.
GATGTAACTAAAAAGCCCGTGAGCCCCGTGCTTACGGGCTTTTTTCTTATGTACATTTTTTCTTGTGTAATGTATTGTGAGGTGAATGAGGCACTTTTGAAAACGTAAATAAATGGCTGAGAGCTACGCTGTCAAGAACATCGTTTTCGAATCAGGCGAGCGTTTCTCATTGCTGGTCGCCCGGCGCACTGGGATGCCGCTGTTTGACCCGCCGGTCTTTACTCTCACCGAATTCCGGGCACGCAATCGGGCGAGCGCTACGATTGAACAAGTCCTGCGCCCATTGAAGGTGTTTGTACTCTTTTGCGAGGCGCACCAAATTGACAAGCATTATTTAGATAGCTTTATCGTATCGCCATCGATATGGATGTCATTCCGTATGAAGTCAATCCTCAACGCTCGGTTAATACGCTCACGCGCGAGGTCACTGGAGCTAGTTCCGATAATTCGGCAGACTCGACGTGTCAACTCCTCCACATTCAATTCCTCTACGCTTTCCAAAACGTAAAGCGCGACATTGCCGAGTTCTTCTAAGCACACTTCCTGCACCTTACGTCTAGAGCTAGGGTAGAAGCATGCGCCCCGAAAGTGATACGTCTTGGGGCCAATACGTGCCTCATGCCAAACGAAATCTTCTTCAGCACCATTCGCGCTGATGGAATCAGGAAACAAGCTGCTAAGCCGGGCTTCAATTTTTTTGTCAAACCTACCTAGCCCCCATGCTTTGGCAAGCCGTTCCATGACAATAGACTTTAAAACCGGGCCCTCACCGTCAACAATTATGGCAAGCTGGTCACTTAGTTCGCTATCTGATTCAGGAAGAAAGAAATCGCGCGCGGAGCCACCGCTTGGAATTACAGGGCTATAAATTTCATATTCATGCTCTTCCAAACCATACTCCATTTTTATTATCTGCGCGCTTAAGTAAGCTGCTCTAGCTGGATTAAGACCAATCGGCGCCTAGCGCCTCCGCCTGTTTCAACACCAGCTCTACCGCCAGCTCCTGCTGGTCCGGGGGATACTTGTACTTTCGCAAAACTCGTTTGACCATGAGACGCAAGGTAGCTCGGACGCTCTCCCGAGCCGACCAGTCTACGGTAATATTCTTCCGAAGATTCTCAGTGAGTTCGTGCGCAATCTTCTTTAGGGTTTCATCGGTCAACTCGCGAACAGCGGATTCGTTCGTAGCCAGTGCGTCGTAGAATTTGACTTCATCGTCCGTCAGGCCCAACTGCTCCCCGCGGTTGGCGGCATCGCGGAACTTCTTTGCCATCTCAACCAGCTCTTGCATGACCTGAGCCGTTTCAATCGAACGATTTTGGTAGCGAGTCACCACGTTGGAAAGGAGTTCAGAGAACTTCTTCTCCTGTACCAGATTGCTGGCGAAGCGGCTCTTGATTTCACCTTCTAAGAGACGCTCCAGCAGCTCTACCGCCAGGTTCCTTTCGGGCAGATTCTTGACCTGCGCTAGGAATTCGTCCGACAGCAGTCCTATGTTCGGCTTTTCCAGCCCAACCGCATCAAAGATGTCCACAACACTCTCAGACACGACAGCAGAATTGATAATCTGACGAATGGCGTGCTCGCGTTGCTCATCAGTCTTCTTCTGGGCAGTAAGGTCCTTCTTGGTCAGGATGACTTTCACGCCCTGGAGGAACGCGACTTCCTCGCGTACTTCCTTGGCCTCATCCAAGGTGCAGCACAAGGTGAACGCCTTACTCATTGCCAAAGCGGTGTCTGCGAAGCGCTTCTTGCCGTCCTTGATGCCGAGCACATGGTTGGCAGCACCTGCTAACGCCTTATGTCCGGCCGTCAGGAAGTCGCTGTAGTCGAAGTCATGTAGCATCCCCCTGAGGACATCCATCTTCTCCATCAACACACTGTAGGCCTCGCGAGCATCCACGGTTGGCTTCCCGCGGCCGCTCGACTGCGTGTACTCCTTCATCGCGGCCTTCAATTCATTGCCGATGCCGATGTAGTCGACAACAAGGCCGCCTTGCTTATCCTTGAACACCCGATTCACGCGGGCGATGGCCTGCATCAGGTTATGGCCCTTCATTGGCTTATCTACATACAGCGTGTGGACGCAAGGGGCATCGAAGCCGGTGAGCCACATATCCCGGACGATGACCAACTGCAGCGGGTCCGTCGGGTCTTTGAATCGCTTCTCAAGGCGCTTCTTTACTTGGCCGTTGTAGATGTGTGGACGCAGCAAGGCTTTATCGCTTGCCGAGCCGGTCATGACAATCTTGACGGCGCCCTTTTCAGGGTCTTTGTCATGCCACTCAGGACGAAGCTTCACAATCTCGTCGTACAGATGCACGCAGATGTCCCGGCTCATTGCCACCACCATGGCCTTACCTGACTGGGCCTTACTGCGTTCCTCAAAGTGTGCAACTAAGTCAGCTGCTACGCTGGCGACCCGAGGCCCTGCTCCGACGACCTTCTCGAGCGCAGCCCAGCGACTTTTCAGCTTGGACTGAGTGCTTTCCTCTTCGTCCTCAGCTAGCTCGTCGACTTCGTCGTCAACGTGCGGCAACTCTTCCTCTTTCAGCTTCAGCTTAGCCAGGCGCGACTCGTAGTAAATGGCTACTGTGGCGCCATCTTCCTTGGCCTGCTGCATGTCGTAGACCGAGATGTAGTCGCCGAATACCGCGCGGGTATCGCGGTCTTCGCTACTGACCGGGGTACCGGTGAACGCCACAAACGTGGCATTAGGGAGCGCGTCACGCAAATGTTGAGCGTAGCCGACCTGATACGTTTCGTGGCCGGGTTTACCTTTCAGCTTCGCCTCGAATCCGTATTGAGTTCGGTGCGCCTCATCGGCAATCACTACAATGTTGTGTCGGTCAGAAAGTACCGGGAATGTATCCTCGTCCTCTCCCGGCATGAACTTCTGGATAGTGGCAAACACGATGCCGCCTGACGGGCGATTCGCCAGCTTGGCGCGTAGGTCCTGGCGAGTGCTAACCTGCACTGGCTGCTCTCGCAATAGGTCCTGAGCTAGGCTAAACACGCCAAAGAGCTGCCCATCCAGGTCGTTGCGGTCCGTGATGACAACAATGGTCGGATTTTCCAGCAAGGGCTCTTGCATTACACGAGCTGCAAAGCATGTCATGGTAATGCTCTTGCCGCTTCCCTGGGTATGCCAAACCACGCCGCCTTTGCGGGTACCACCAGGTCGCGAGGCTGTCACTACATGGCCGATTGCGGAGCGCACCGCGTGAAACTGGTGGTAGCCTGCAACCTTCTTGACGAGGCGGCCATCGTCCTCGAACAGCACGAAGTAGCGCAGATAGTCCAAGAGGTAGGCTGGTGCCAGCACGCCACGCACCAAGGTCTGCAGCTCATTGAATTCGCCCAGCGGGTCTAGCGTCTCACCATCAATGGTGCGCCAAGCCATAAAGCGCTCACTACTGGCCGACAACGAACCTAAGCGTGCTTCGCTGCCGTCGGAGATAACCAGTACTTCGTTGTACTGGAACACATCCGAGATTTGCTCCTTGTACGTTTGTATCTGGTCGTAGGCCTTCCATATGTCAGCCTTCTGGTCGGCAGGGTTCTTCAACTCGATGAGCACCAGAGGAAGACCGTTAACGAACAGGATGATGTCGGGTCGACGGGTATGGTGCGGACCTTTGATGGAAAACTGGTTCACCGCCAGCCACTCGTTACGTTCAGGGTTCGCCCAATCAATCAGACGCACGAAGTCACCCCTGGTTTCGCCGTCCAGTTGGTACTGGACCGGCACCCCGCCTACCAGCAGCTTGTGGAAATGCCGATTAGCGGACAACAAGGATGGAATGCTCAAGTCGAGCACCTGTTTTAGCGCGTCTTCCCGAGCATTGGCAGGAATGCTCGGGTTAAGCTTCTGAATCGCTCCGCGTAGACGATAGGCCAACTGAACCTGTTGATAGCCAACGCGTTCCGGCTGGGGACCGTCATGAGCGATGTCCGGGCCGTAGAGATGGGTATAGCCGATGTCTTGCAGCCATACAAGGGCTTCGTGTTCCAGTTGGTCCTCTGTCATCGTTCGTCTCAGGCTGCAAGAGCTTCAATTTGGGCTTCTGCTTCGGGGATACGCAACTGGCCAGAAATCAGCCGAGGCAAAAGAGTATCGCGAAGAGTGGCAAGCTTTTGAGCTTGCAAAATATTTAAATTTGCACGCTCGACGAACGATGTGACAACTTTAGAATAAGCAATTTGAAGCGACTCCGGCGGCATAGTTATAGGCATCAACTCCATCGAATTCCGCCATTTTGCGTAAGGAATTGTTGAACCTTCCGAATGCTGCGTTGCGTACTCAACTGTGCCATCCTGATATGCCTGAAATAGAGCAAAAGCAGCCACACTTGGATTTACGGGCATTAACGTAAACACTGTGGTGCGGGTAACGCCATCGAACGGGGCAGAACATACCTTATGGAAATACGGTCGCATAGCACCGAATAGAACGTCACCTTTTTTAAACAACACCAAACTGCTATTGGCCTCTTGTCCCGATTTATACTCCTGAAGAAATGGAGATTTGGTACTAATATTCTCAATCGGCACGTACGGTAGCGATGCAGTGAGTTCCGACGGCTGTACCCGTTCGTTACGAAGCTTGAGAATGTCACCTAACGCACCGACCCTCCACCCCCTCGGCACCGCCCCGAACTCCGACTCCTCAAAATTGTCTGGAAACAAAGCCGCCGTGGCCTCATCCATGCCTTCCGGAGCGCAGCCCTCCATCTTGGCGCGCACTGGGTCGAAGTCGACGAACCATGACTTGAAGAGTGCTTGGGCGATAGCCTCGAGCGTGGCGTTTGTTTCGCGCAGGAGGGTGATACGGTCGTCGAGAGCCCCAAGTAAATTCGCAATCTCTCTTTGAATCCTGAGTGGAGGTAGCGCTAGTTTAAATTTGAAACAGTCCCCAACACGGATGTGGCTCACCACCGAACCAGAGCCTTCATGACTGCCGAATTGCTGCTGCAAAAACGGCGACAAAAACGAATAGAGCAAGAAACGAGAGTCAAGGAGTCGAGGATTTGCCCTGTACTGCATCAACCTCTGGCCTAAGAAGACACCATCAGCTTCGGTGACTAATCCGACTTCGCCAATCGGCGCCTCACGAGTCAATACCACATCGCCAGGTCGTAGCTTGGCACGGCGTGTCCATTTCTCATATGTCGCTTGTTCAACATGCCTGCATTCTCCGAGGTCAATGCGACCTCTGCGCACATTGGTAGTACGAATCATCCGATATGGCGTGACATCGGCGACAACCGGAGCAGTCTTGTTAACACAGTCAACTATCAGTTCACAGACTTGCTCAATCTCGACGAGGGGCCACTCAGAACTCATACCCTAACCCTCCCAATTTCTGGCGAATCAGCAGGTCCAATTCCGCACCCTTAGCCATCTGCTCACCCAACTTCTCCGTGAGCTGCTGCATTTTGGTGGCAAAGTCTTCATCGTTGTCTTCCACCTCTTCAGCGCCGACATAGCGACCAGGCGTAAGCACATGGCCGTGCTCAGCAATTTCGGACAGTTTGACGCTGCGGCAGAAGCCGGCAACATCCTGGTATTCATCCGCATCCGGCTCACCGCGCCAAGCCGCAACAACGTTCGCAATGCGCTCAATCACCTCGTCGCTCAGCTCGGACTGGACACGGCTAATCATCGTGGCGACCTTACGGGCATCAATGAACAGCACCTCGCCCTTACGATGGGTCTTCTTCTTGACTAAGAACCACAAACAAGCTGGAATCTGTGTATTGAAGAACAACTGGCCTGGCAGCGCTACCATCACTTCGACGACATCGGCATCGACCATCGCAGCACGAATCACGCCTTCATTGTTCTGACCGGAGCTCATGGAACCGTTAGCCAGCACGATGCCAGCACGCCCTGTCGGCTTGAGGTGGTACAGCATGTGCTGCAACCAAGCATAGTTGGCGTTGCCTTGCGGCGGGTCCCCGTAGACCCACCGAGGGTCACCAGTCAGGCTGCCGTGCCACCAATCACTGATGTTGAACGGTGGGTTGGCCAAGATGAAGTCCGCCCGTAGGTCTGGGTGCTGATTACGTGTGAATGTGTCTGCTGGCTCTCTACCAAGATTAAAGTCAATCCCGCGGATGGCCAAGTTCATTGCAGCCAAGCGCCAAGTCGTAGGATTGGCCTCCTGCCCGTAGATAGACACGTCACCTAGCTTTCCGCCGTGAGCCTCGATGAATTTTTCGGATTGCACGAACATGCCGCCCGACCCGCAGCACGGGTCGTAGACCTGGCCGCTGTGCGGATTGAGGATGGCAACTAGGGTCTTCACGATACTCGCAGGCGTGTAGAACTGCCCGCCGCGTTTGCCCTCGGCGCTTGCAAACATGCCGAGGAAGTACTCGTACACCTGGCCCAGGACGTCGCGAGCAACGTTGGGGTTGTCGCCAAAACCGATGGTGGAAATCAAATCGACTAGCTCGCCGAGCTTCCCGTCCGGGAGCTGCGCCCGCGCATAGCGCTTGTCCAGAATCCCTTTGAGCTTGGAGTTTTCTGCTTCTATCAAGGTCAGCGCTTCGTCAATGCGCTTGCCGATGTCGACCTGCTTAGCTGCCGAGCGCAACGCCTCCCATCGTGCTGCTTCGGGCACCCAGAACACGTTGGCCGCTTTGTAGTAGTCGCGGTCTTCCAGCTCCTCTGCAACCAGCTCGGCATCGGAGTCATGCAAGAAGTATTCATCAGACTCGTCGGCAAACCGCTTCGTCAGCTCGACGCGACGTGCGTCGAAGGTGTCGGAGATGTACTTCACAAAAATGAGGCCGAGGACGAGGTGCTTGTACTCGGCCGCGTCCATGTTCGCGCGCAGCTTGTCGGCTGCTGCCCATAATGTTTTCTTAATATCGTCAAGCATCAGAAACTGGTAACGGCGTTGGTAAAAGCCATATTATGACCAGTTTTTGCGTTCTCTTCGGAAATTATGATTACAGCAACTCGACTGTCGTTTCCGCGCGAATTTACGCATGAGCTATCCTAAGGTCGCCAAGATTGTTCTGACGCCATACGCTTCGAATGAGCCCCGTCGTTCCACATGGTGAGAAAGTATCAAAACCCTTGATACTTCGTGATACTCGCTGGTCCGCGCCTAGCTAGCTAGCGCTGAAGCGGGTGCATTCCGCGGGTTGAAGGCGTTACCTCCTTGCCTCGGCGCGGGAGTATCACGCGAGAACATTCCAACAGTATTTAGAACCCGTACTCGTACAGACTCGGGAGCCGTGCTGATGAGCTCCTGCGTCGTCATGGCTCGACGAGAGACGACGGCATCGAGACAGGGTCCAGAACATTTCCTCGGGCGTTTTACCACTCAAGTGGAGCACAACCACCTACTGCTCCTTGGCGCAGCAGCTGTCTACATGCTTCTTTCAGTCTCTTCTTGGTGAATCCGAACCCGCTCCTGCATAGGACAACGTGTCCGTCCAGTGCGAGGGGAGAGTGCGCCAGGCGGGTCCCGCTCCAGCTGTCGTCAATGATGAGGAACGGCTGCGACGGCCCACGATGTGCTTCAAGCCACCATTCGATTTCATCCCGTCGACTCGACGAGAGTGCCCGCGGCGTTCTCCACTCTGGATGTAAGTTCTCCACTACGAACTGCAGCTGCGTCCGAGTCAATGCTTCGCACATCTGCTCTCGGTCGAGATATGTTGCCCAGGACGAGCTAATAACATATACCGGTTTGAACTCAGCATGAAGCTGACGCAAATTCTCTGCTGCGCCCGCGTCAACAAGGCGTTCCCACATCTCTGGATAGTCCGGAATCGTCTGCTCGAATATTTTCAACATCTGGCCGCTGTGATGCACATCGTCCAAGCAAAGGACGTCGTCCATGTCGAGAAACACAAGGGGGCGAGCGTCGTGCCTCATATCGTCATCCTTTAAGTGGACTATGGCCAAATACGGCTCCAATCACTGTCGCGGTGGATGGACGCGAGCACTAGGTCCGGCGTGAACGCAACGTCAAACGTGTGCTGGTCATCGGCGAAAGTGGTCAAATGCATGCCGTGCAATTTCTGGCGATAGTGAACATAGGTCAGGCCACTGAGTCCATGTAATGGAATGGAAGACTCGAATACTGCCTCAATAGCTTCGTCAAACGAACCGACTGTCGCAATTCTTGCCCGGAAATAATCATCTGGAGCGCAACCATTGCGAAGTAACGCTTTCAAATGCTCTTTTGCATAGTGAAACGTCGCTAGAGCTTGTATCTCACGAAGGAAGTCTGGGAAGCTGCTCGGGCAGTAAACATGAATTAAATGTTCGAATGCGGAAGCTAGTAGCGCAGGTTCGGTCTGCTTGATAACGGACTCAAGATAGCGCCGCTTATTCTTGTTCGCCTCTGCCATTGTGGCGTCCGTTATAACATAACGCCCCCATACTAACGAATCCTCGGTCAGGGTGAATGGGCGGCCGAGCCATGGCGGCGAATACATTGGACTAATGTGTTTTGTAGTCATTTCTGAGGTAGCAGCGGAACCTTTGATTTGCGGTCTAATCAAGTCTACGTTGGCAGCTCCTCCCACATATATTCGCAAACTTCAAATGATATTTGCGCATGGTCTATAAAAATAAAATTAAACACCGGCCAGCTGCCGGCTAAAAGCTCTCTTTTTTTGCGCGGTGAGGTTTCAGTTACGCGTATCGACGCTGTTGCTTTACGTGTCTGAGACATAACTTTTACGACCTCCTCTCGTGTCGTAGTTGGCGGAAAACCAACTGTCATGCAAAATTCGGGAAACTGCATTTTGTGGACACGAAGGTCCTTATGCCGCTCTGCATATGCAACAAGCGCCTCTATGGCTTGGATAATGTTCGGCTTCAACCCAGGCGTGTGTAGGCGTAATGTTGAAACTTTCAATTTTTTAAACTCAATTCGAAATGTGGCGGCACGTTCAAGGCGTGTAGTGTGATGCGTAAATTACGGAGGCGATATACGGGCAGATTCAGGGATTCTGCAGTCTTCTAAGACGCGGCAGCGTTCGTGCACGCTATAGCGTGTAGCACTATAGCATGCAATGTAGTCTCATGGGGCTCGACTAACGGAGTACCATGAAGCACAAAAATCAGTTCGGTGCTGCGTTCAGAACAGTGCGCCTCGCCCGAGGTTTGACGCAGGAAGACTTCGCGCAGCAGTCCGGTCGTACTTACATAAGTGAGCTTGAGCGTGGCGTTAAGCAGCCAACCTTGCAGAAAATTGACGAACTCTCTACAGCTCTAGCAGTTCACCCGCTCACCCCTGTCGTGCTTGCTTATCTAAGCCAGTATGACGCCGCTTCGGTTGACGAATTGCTAGGCCTGGTGCGTAGCGAGCTTCGCGAAATTGTCGCCTGACTGCACAGAGCGGACGATGTAACTAGAAGGCCCGTGAGCCCCGTGCTTACGGGCTTTTTTCTTATGTACATTTTTTCTTGCCTGATGTATCGTGAGGTTATGAGGCACTTTTGAAAAAGTAAATAAATGGGTGAGAGCTACGCTGTCAAGAACATCGTTTTCGAATCAGGCGAGCGTTTCCCGTTGCTGGTCGACCGGCGCACTGGGATGCCGCTGTTTGACCCGACGGTCTTTACTCTCACCGAATTCCGGGCACGCAATCGGGCGAGCGCTACGATTGAACAAGTCCTGCGCGCATTGAAGGTGTTTGTACTCTTTTGCGAGGCGCACCAAATTGACCTGACAAGTCGCATGCTGGATGGACAGTTGCTCGGACTTGGTGAGCTCGACGCGCTTGCGAAGCTGTGTCGTCTCCCAATGTCTGAAATCGAGTCAAGAATCGATGCAGACACCACCCAACCCCGCGCCGTGATTTCGCTCGAATCGTACCGAGCCAAGGCAAGGGCTGGTCTTCCCGAAGTAGATGTTGATTCCGCTGGCGTTCGAATGCGCTACATTCGGCAGTTCATCGGTTGGTTAGCCGACCGGCGCATCCTTAGCTTGAGCGCACGGCATCCTTCGCGTGCGGCTCTTCTTCAGACGAAAGAAATCGTGGAGTCCGGGTTGAATGCCCGTATTCCGACGGGCAAAGGCCGAAACAAGGTTAGCGGCCGCAAGGCACTCGATGAGGCCGCACAGGGCCTTCTGTGGAGAATCATCGATGTCGACTCGCCCGAGAATCCATGGGAGGGGCGCCACGCCAGGGTACGTAATGAACTCATCGTTCGATGGTTCATGGGCCTCGGTGTCCGACGCGGTGAGCTGCTCGGCGTGAAGGTCAGCGACGTCAATTTCCGGTCAAACGAGGTGTTCATCGCCCGGCGTGCCGATGACCCGAGCGACCCTCGCGCCAATCAACCTAATACCAAGACGGCCGACCGCGTTCTTCCGTTGAGCGACGATTTAGCTCGGCGGACGCGTCATTACATTCTTGAAGAGCGGCGGCGCTACCCCGCCGCGCGCAAGCACGCATTCCTGTTCGTAGCCAACGGTGGAGCACCGCTTTCTCTGCGCGGCTTGAACAAGATATTTAGCGTGTTGAGCGCAAAGCATCCGGAGTTGCTGAGTGTCTTCCCGCATTTGCTCCGCCATACGAATAACTTCAACTTCTCGAAGCTCGCGGACGAACAGGGCATGGACCGGGAGAAGGAAAAGAAAACGCGCTCCCAATTGATGGGCTGGTCGGAGACGTCCGGTACCGCTGAGAAGTACACGCGGCGAGAAATTGAGCGGAAGGCGCGAGACGCATCCCTCGAGCTTCAGAACAAGATGACGAAGCCGAACGATGAAAACACCTGAAAGTAAAACAAGCACGCCCCTTTCTTTGAACAGCCCACAGGGGGCGCTAAGGGCGCGCGGGGGCAGTCTATTTGACCCGGACGAAGACCTTTGGGTTCTTCGCGAGCTTGCACACGAGGCGACGCTTCGATTTGACAAGTCGAACCCTCTCGCAAACGACTTTAAGCGTTCTTTTAAATTGACGCTCGCCTGGTACGCGCAGAATAGGTCGTTGCGGCACACGGAGAACATGTTCGACGGTAGTCAACGTCTCTTCAAGCATAAAGCCGAGTCGACCGGTTATCCCATCGTCGAAATAACGAGCGTCGACATTCTCAACTTCAGGGCCCATCTGGGCGCGGAGCGGGAATGGTACCTAAGTTCGCTGGCTGGCTTTCTGAAAAAGTGGCGTACGTTGGGTTATCCCGGAATTAGCCCGGATGCATATACATTGCTGGGCCAGATGCGACTTAAGGGAAATCGGAAGGGTGTCGCCACTGCGACGATGGACCCAGTAAAAGGCCCACTTTCGGTTATGGAGACGGAGGCGCTTCAACTCGCTCTCAACAGCGCATATGGTCGTGGCGAGGTAGGCCTCGCCGAGTACACACTTTGTTGGCTGTTCATGGCGTTGGGTATGCGACCGACCCAATACGCCTCGCTGAAGGTCTCTGATGTCGTGCTGCTTCATAAAGGTAACGGGGCGATGACGTACTCGATACGCATGCCGCGAGCAAAAACCCGGCAAGCGAGTGCACGTGCCCAATTTAAGGACCGCGTGCTCGCACCCCAGATTGGCGAAGTTGTCGTCAAATACGCTGCCCAAGTCAAAAGCCGCTTCGTGGGTGTCATTGATGACCCCTCACAGGCCCCCCTATTCCCGCGCGAACTCGTTGGGTCAGGGTTCCACGCAGACGACTATCACAGTGCGGCACCTGATATTTCGAATACGCTCGAGCGCACGTTCAATAGGCTGAAAGTCGTCTCCGAGCGTACTGGCAAGCGTATCAAGATTAACGCCAACCGGTTTCGGACAGCAATCGGGACGCGCGCTGGTGAAGAGGGGCATGGCGAGCTGGTAATAGCTGAGCTTCTGGACCATACCGACACGCAGAATGTCGGCGTGTATGTGGGCGCAACGCCAGCCATCATCGACCGAATCGACAGAGCCGTTGCCTTCAAGATGGGACCGATTGCGCAGGCATTCGCAGGCAAATTGATTAGAGATGGCTCAGAGGCGTCGAGAGGTGCTGACCCGTCGAGCAAAATCCGCGCGCCGGCCATTACGGGGAACTTCGAGCCGATGTCGAGCTGCGGCGCACATGGCTTCTGCGGGTTTCTCAAGCCTATTGCCTGCTACACCTGCAACAGCTTCGAGCCGTGGCTAGACGGTCCTCATGAGCAGGTGCTCGACTATCTGATTGCTGACCGAGAGAGGCTGATGAATACCACGGGCGATTCACGCGTTGCTTCAGTCAACGACCGGGCCATTCTTGCGGTCGCACAAGTGATTCAGCTGTGCAATGCGACGCGTTCGGAGGGGGACGCGACTCATGGCTGACATCGTAACCTTTGTTCCCCATGATGACCTCGACGCGCAAGCTAACATGGCTGGGTTCATTGAACTGTGCAAATCGAAACTTACTGTTTTCGGCCGCACACTGGCATTCGAGGAAGACATTTGGGACGTGTCCCGGACAATAAAGCTTAAGGGCAGAAATCAAGCGGTTCGCTTGGTGTTCAGCAACCACCAGGCCAGCGAAGAACCGTTGCCCACAATGATGGCTGAGCCCTTCAAGGCCTTTGCGAAGTCTTATGTTCGATACCAATACGGCATGAAGCCGTCTGTGGGGCTGGCCAGGCGCATGGGGGCGTTGCGGGCGCTTGAAGCTGCTCTTCAGGAGTCGGGCACATCGGACCCGGTCCGGATAGATACCCATATCCTCAACCGCGCGGCGCAACTGGCTGCCGAGCGATTGGCCGTATCGACCGCGTATGGAACGGCAGGCCAACTGAAAATGATTGCCGACTTCTTGTGCGACAACCGGCTGACTGCTGTGCCAACGCGCTGGCGTCACCATCTAAAGCACCCTGACGACCATAACGGGAGAGTTGGCAAGGATGCAGATGAGCGTCGAGCCGCCAAGATGCCGAGTCAGGCGGCTCTCGACGCGATACCCAGGGTGTTCCGACTTGCCACCGAGCCAGGTGACGTCCTGGTTTCGGCGGCTACTGGAATTCTCTGTTCGGCACCTGACCGTATCAACGAGGTGCTGCTGCTCCCTGTTGACTGCGAAGTCCGGCAGAAACGGAGCGGCTCCGATGGAAACGCCTATGGTCTTCGGTGGTGGCCCGCAAAAGGGGCCGAGCCGATGGTGAAGTGGGTCATCTCGTCGATGTCGGGCGTAGTCGAGGAAGCTCTTGCCAAAATCCGAGGGATTACCGATGAGGCCAGAGAGGTCTCCAGATGGTATGAAAAGAAGCCTGGGATGCTTTACCTGACGAAAGAGACAGAACACCTGCGGGCGCAAGAGAGGTTGTCGATGGCCGACGTTAACGAAATCTTGTTCGCGGACCCGGTTCACAGGACGACTGCACGACAGTGGTGTGTGGACCATAAGGTTCCTTTTGAAAAGCACGGGGAGAAGCTCTATGTTCGGTTCGAAGACCTGGAATCGACGGTCCTGCAGATGCTGCCGGACGGATTCCCCTATCTGCATGAGCCAACGGGGCTTAAATACAGTGACGCGCTGTTTGTGATTCAGCGCCATGCGCTTCACGCAACGCTCACCCGCCTGCGCTGCGTTATCGAGCCAGTCAGCCAAGGAAACATCTATATTCGCTTGGGAGCTGGGTCGAAGCACGGTATCAAATCCATTTTCGACCGTTGCGGACTGTTTGAGCCGGACGGTAGCGCTATTCGCGTGACTACCCATCAGTTTCGCCACTACCTGAACACATTGGCACAATCAGGTGGCATGAGCCAGCTTGACATTGCCAAATGGTCCGGGCGTAAGGACGTCAGGCAGAACAAGTACTATGACCACGAGACAGTCGACGCTGTTGTTGCGCGAATCCGGGAGGCGGTCGGGGATGACACACGGATGTTTGGACCCCTAGCCAAGGGCCCCCGCGCGGCACTTATCACGCGGGACGAATTTGCACGGCTAAAGGTGCCGACGGCACACACGACGGACTTCGGATACTGCATCCACGACTATGTGATGACTCCGTGTCAGATGCACCGCGACTGCCTCAACTGTGGTGAACAGGTTTGTATAAAGGGCGAATCGGAGAAGGAGAAGCGCATCCGCCAAGCCCATGACGAGGCGACGCGATTGCTGGCGATGGCTGAGCAGGCGGAAACCGAGGGCGAACTCGGTGCAAGCGAATGGGCCGAGCACCATCGGGCCCAACTGGCGCGGACTTCGGCGCTGCTCGACATCTTGGATAACCCGCTTGTGCCTCGAGGTGCAATCATTCAGCTCATGCCTACGGACACTCGGTCCCGGCTCGACCAGGCCGAACAAGCCCGCGCATTGCCGCCGGCGCCCATAGTTGAAGATTCTTTGCCAACAATCGAGGAGGAGACGGCATGACCCGAGTGAGAGAGAAAAACCTCGGTGATGAGGTCGTTGAAACCATCGTCCAGGTGCTCGATGGCTGGAGCGGCAAGCTAAGTTGGGAAGCCCTCATCGATGCTGTCGAGAAACGCGCAGGCCTTAAATACACGCGGCAGGCACTCCATCGTCACGAGCGTATTCGGCTCGCCTTCACCGTGCGAAAGAAGGCGCTGTCAGGGCAACCAGTTGAGCAGGCTCCCGAAGTGGAGTCACCGGAGTTGCAAGTCGCCTTGGAGCGGATTGCCCGCCTGGAAGCGGAAAATCAGCGGCTTGCTGCCGAGAACAACAGCCTGCTCGAACAGTTCGCTCGTTGGGCCTATAACGCCCAGACCCGGAGCCTAACCAAGGAAATCCTGAATTCGCCGCTTCCCGAAGTGGACCGGGAGCGCAGCGAGCGACCCCGTTCGCCCGGTAAGCCGCGCGCCTCCCGAGGAGGTTGACCATGGCCAACGGCCAACAAATCGCCGATTAGCTGCGGTAGCCGAGCTGGAAAGCGACCCTCTCGTCGAACGTACTCACGCAGGCCAGTTCGTACTAAGAACGAAGGAAAACCCTTGGTTACGCTAGCGGCGATGCTTTGCGTGCTTTCGTCTACTTGCCGAGCTCTCCGCCCTCTGCACTTGCACGTAGTCGCCTAATTTCACCAGAAGTTAGGCTTCCTTTAGCATCATTCACGGCTCTGGCAACAGCAAGAATCCCCGCCACGCTTGCCGCGGGCTTAGGGTATAACGTAGAGAGGCAATGTTCTAGCATACGAAAGCCTTCAATGACCTGCTGGCGGTCGAGTGTTCCCGATTCGTGCGTCCCGGTATTCCCAATCCACTTCACAGCTTCCAGTATAGTTTTGACGTCCGCTAAGTTTGGCTCCTGTAACAGGTTGATACGTTCATGGAGGTTAAGTCGTCTTTTCGGACGTTGCTGGCGCCTTGGAATTTTAAGGTCATCGAGAATGTATTCGACCGCAGTTCGAATGCGGTTTGAACAGCTATCGAGGTCGGCCCAAAATAGTTCGCATGCCTTTTGAAGCGCATCCATCACTGGTCCAGGTACGAGGACTTTGTTATCGACTTGAATAAGCATTAACGAGGGGTGGAAAAACTTCGGCCGATAATAGTCAAAATAGGACCAGCCGCGGTCAGAGTCGTCGTAATCTTGCTCAACATTCCCGCTTCCAGAAAAGGCTACTTTAGCTAGACATAAATTACAGCGCAAGAAGCCATGGAAGACATATGTTACCCATTCATAATCGAACTGCGGGTCATCTTTTGAGGCTTCCGTAGAAGCGTCGTATTCGGAGAAGAAATCCTCTTTCTTCAAACGCAGGATGCCTCTTTCGCACACCGGGCAGGGCCAATGTGGAACGTTAGACACTATAAAGCTCGACCTAAATAAACTGTCATCCATAAAGTATAAATTTCCGATGCTGACTTACTATATTCAAGTACCCTGTTTTAGATAAACGGCGTTTGAGTCAGTCAATTCATTTTAAATGAGTAAGCGGTAGTCATATGCCGCAGAGCCAAATGCACTTAAGTACGAGCCTACCTGTGCGATAGAATTCGCCGATGTCAATGTGGCCGGCATTTGCGAATAGAAGTCGAAGTGGTTCCAATTCATCTTGGATAATCCTAATATCTCGGATGCAACTTGCATAACATCTGATTGCCCCATATAACGTTTAATAAATAAGGGGGCGGGAATTCGGCGCTTACCCTGATAATAACGGAATTTGGGGTTTTTGATGTTCAAGGCTGAGCCATGAACCCAAACCAATGCGGAATGTCCACTGAGAACAATGGTCGTGCCTCGCGGAACTGGAAAAGTGTCCGGTTCCATGCCTTTGTCTGTCTTCTTTGAAGCCAGATAACGTAGTGACTCGTCAATGTTTATTTCGATTAGTTCCACGTTCTTAACACCATCTAAGCCCTGGCAAAGGCCGCGCTGCTCTTCCTCTGTGAACCGTGTTCGCTTATGAACGACCACTCTGGAAGGTAACTTCATTTTTGCATCAAAGAACAGTTGACGTATTGTCTCTCCGGTCCGCCGGGCGTCGTCCTCGGACATGAATGGATTGCGGCCTTTAATAATCGAGTTTTCAAGGCGTCCAAGCCTAAACTGCAGCCCTTCGCCACGCGAACTGTAGAGATGACTACATCCAAGAAGAATATGACTTCCATTGTCAGCGCTCTGGTCGATGCTGTATCCAATGCCAACATATGCAGTCTCGTCATCGATACAGTCAAGCCGCCATGGAGTGCGCAGAGCTTTCGCGTACAGGGCGAGCGATAGCCACCATCTGACCCTACATGGCTGGGGCGACTGCACGGTTTCTGCTCGTAAGAACTGTGTACTTAATCCTGCGCGCGCAGCATAAGCCTTAACGTAGTCGTGCAGATTGAATGACTCAATAGAAGTCTGTACAACCTTAAGACTCTCCCATCTGGAGGGCACAAATATCAAGGTCA
This sequence comes from Massilia putida, assembly GCF_001941825.1. Classification (NCBI taxonomy): domain Bacteria; kingdom Pseudomonadati; phylum Pseudomonadota; class Betaproteobacteria; order Burkholderiales; family Oxalobacteraceae; genus Massilia; species Massilia putida. The sequence goes on along the minus strand of NZ_CP019038.1, from coordinate 3,715,113 downwards.
CAGCTCCTGGACGTGTACTGGAACGTATATTGTCCAAAGCTCTACATAGACGCTGCGCAAGAGACTTCGCGGCTTCGAGCCGGTCGCCTTCAACCCTGTCATTAATGTTTTGCCACCCTGAATCACCGGGCGACGGAATAACTAAGGGTAGGCCGAACGCAGCGGTGAAGCCTGGATATGGCAGTAAGTAATCTTGTTCGGTTTGAGGAGGCGTCGCTCGCTCATTCAGTTGATAGAGAAATCGAGAGAACACATTAGCATCTGGCGCAGGACATATGACTGCTAAATCCGCTTGAGGTGCAAGCCCATTGGAAGTTAGGCTAAAATCCCAAGGGCGATTTGTAACCAAGCCTCGAATTGGGTGGATATCTCTAACTTCGGTATTGCTAGCGCGCGATGAGAACAGCAAGGGCATGTCATTGACGACCACGCCAGATTGTTTGACAAATCTCTTGGATTTTTCATCTAAGGGACGTTTGCCGATTTCGCTTATTCCGGCATACCATGGTGCTTTCTTGAGCCGGAATAAGCCACCAGCCAAGGCTGGTATGTCAATGTTAACTAACCGGTCAAGCCAATGCCGTAGGTCGCGGTCGAAAATATTATTGTGCTGATAACCGTACACCTGATTTTGTAATACTTTTGCCGTATCCAGTTCTGCCAAGTTTCCAGCTGAGTCATAAACGGTCACTTCTGGCATTAAGACCGCCAACGGGCGCCCAGCTATGACGTTTATCTCGGCTCTTAGTGCGCGGTGAATACTATAGAGCTTCCCATTATGTTTGCGGCTTTCATAGGGAGATTTCTCCCATATACGTGCGGTGGTCCCGTGTGTTGATAAGTGACGTTTAAAACTCAGCAGAAGGCCTTTGCGTACGAGCGAGCGAATCCGAGGGTCTTTTGCAATGTCGATGTCGGAAACCGCATGGCTGACAATTTGACCAATAAGATGATGTCCCAATGCGGATTGGAGGTCTTTCGGATTTCCATATAGAAAGGCTCCGTCTCGCGTTGCTACTCCACATGCGTGAATTGAGCTAAGTTTCTCTTGCAACCATTTGCCCCGATGTACATCGTTGGGGAAATCCAATTTCGCTTCAAAGAGCTCGCCAGGGAACGATATAGGATAAGCATTACTCTTAAATAACGTGGTCGGCTCAATTGGTGGAGATGCAAAAAGCTTGGCGGGTGCCTGTGAGGTGCTTAAGGTCCCTATAATCTCTTTCGCGATGCTTAAGTGCTCTGCATCAAGATAGCTTAGGGATAAACGGGTTATTGTGTCATCAAAGCCATCCGTCGGTATGTAAAAAGCCTCCCGGCCATTGTTCCGCGTTGTGGCGATTAAACTTGATACTTCTTTGGGCGGTTGCGCGCCAAATCCGCACCAGAACAGCCGTGTTTCACCTGGGGAGGTGTACGCCTTGCGCAGAATACTCATTATTGATTCATCCCTGCCGCTATACCCGAGAACGACAAGGTCACAATCTTTTAATTCAATGCCAAGCGCTCTTCGGAAGCTTTCATCTTGCTCAGCGAGCTCCCCAACTGTATTTTTTAAGGGGTCATATCGATAGTCGCCGTGCATTGAAACGACTCTCAACTCGCCGTCTACTGGCGGGCGTAGCGTACGGGCCACGGAATCCATTCCAACCTCAACACACACTACGTCAGCCGCAGAGCACGCGCGGCTTGCCAAGCCATCAAAGTTTGTTGTCCAAAGCGTGCGTAGCAGCCCGGCCCGTACTAACAAAGGGATGAGCCTGTATCCGATATGAGGTACTGCTTTCTTAACGTAGGTGTAGAAGAAGCTCTTGCGGTCGTTTCTGGATGGGTAACATGCTTGGGCAAAATAGGAGTATTCGTCCTCGCTTCCCGCTTGGGGATAGTGTCCCTGCCTATCCAGCCAAGATTGGATTCGCTTACGAGTTCCCTCTAGGGTTAGCTCACCTACCGTTTCGCGAAGGGTAGGGTTATTACTAACGAAGATGTCTCTTTTCCAATCCCAGATGCACCGTTCAGCGCTAGGCATCCCTGAGGTAAGAGATGCGCCGGCGCCGACCAGGAAACACACTGGGCGGCCGCGATTCACAGTAAGGGAGCGTACAAAAGCGTCTACCCCTAAGCCGATGCTGGCAAGATGGGCGTAGTCCAACTCAACTTCGGTTTGCGTCTTCATTCGGCCTCAAGGTCAGCATACGACTGCACAATTATAATCAGCTATTACTGCGCAAACGCAACTTTGAGTAGTGTTTCGAAACTTGGACGCCGCTAGGGAGCGCGTTTTAAATTACGCGTGCCCTATGGCAACTAAGGAGCGGCAATGACTGAAGGCAGAAAAGCGGATTCCGAACAACCTAATGTCGAGACGGAGTCGATGCAAGAGGATGATGCTCCTCCCGTCGAACTACGGCTGCCGACTACACTGCAGGATGTGTACCTCGTCCAAGCCTCGGGGACCTGTCCGGTGCCGAACCAGGCGTATGAGCGCTCTCCGATGGGTTGTTTGACTGCAGGTCCATATGTCGCCCCAGACGTAGCCTTAGAGGAGCTAGAGCATCCAGCGCTGCGTAGACTGAAGTATCTTCACTAGCCAAACCTCCTGGTTTGCTGACCTGTCGCCCTACACTCAGGATAGGCGTCGAGAACGAAGGAGCTCAAGAAAAGTGTAAACAACTCGTGCCGGAGGACCTTTTTGTTTACTTTTTCCTGATGAGCTAGCGCCGGAGGCTAGTCACTTACTCACTTGCAAGGCTGTTTACGAGAATTAGTGCTCATAATGGTTCTGAGAATTAAGCAGTCGGTTCTCGCGATTCATTGACAAGAGCCTGCCACTTTCGTAGTGGCAGGCTTTTTTGCTATTTGCGGTATGCTTCCATCCTGGTTGCCGTACCTGCAACTCCCCCAATGACATCGATCCCGCAGTAATGAAGAAACCCCAACAAATCCCGGCGACGCCGACCGCCCCCGCCCGCCGCACGACGATCAAGGACGTGGCGCGGGAGGCCCGCGTGTCGCTGACCACCGTGTCCCATGCGTTGAACGACCGCGGCTACGTCGACCCGGACACGCGGGCGAAGGTGAAGCGCATCGCCGAGGCGCTGGGCTACCGGCCCAACGTGCGCGCGCAGCGGCTGCGCACCGGCAGGGCGAACAGCATCGCGCTGCTGTCCTCGATGCCCTTTTCCGTGGCGGGCGGGTCGTCGCGGCTGGGCTTCATGATGGAAGTGGCTGCGGTGGCGGCCGAGACGGCGCTGCAGCAGGGGCAGGCGCTGGTCCTCGTGCCGCATATGGAAGGCTCGCGCCAATTGATCGATCAACTCGATATCGACGGTGCCCTGATGGTGGAACCGGTCGCCGACGACCCGCAGATCAGGCGCCTGAAGGAGCGCGGCGTGTCGGTGGTGTCGATCGGATGCGTGGCGGACGCCGATGCGTCGATTCCGCAGGTCGACCTCCAGGCCGGCGCGACGGGCCAGCTGTTGCTCGACCACCTGCTCGAGCGCGGCGCGCGCCATATCGCGCTGCTGGTCGGCGCCCAGCAGCGCCATTCCTATGCCGAGATGGAGCGCGTCTACACCGCGTGCATCCGCAAGCACCGTCTTCCCAAGATGGTCGCCAAGGCCGACGAGTACGGCGGCGAGGAGGCCGGCCGGCTGGCCGCGCACGAACTGCTCGCCGATTATCCGGACATCGACGCGATCTGCGTCCCGGTGGATGCGTTCGCGTCCGGGGTGATCAAGGCGCTGGGCGAACTGGAACGGCGGGTGCCCGACGACGTGATGGTCGTGACCCGTTACGACGGCCTGCGCGCCAGGAATGCCAATCCGCCGATCACGGCGGTCAACCTGCACCTCGAACAGGTGTCGGCGCTGGCCGTCGCCCTGCTGTTCGAACACATCTGCGGCGACACCCGCCGCCACGTCGTCACCGGCCCCGCGCCGGAACTGGTGATCCGCAAGTCGTCGACGCGCGCCGGCACGCCGTAGCGTCGGTCGCACACGACAGTCGCGGCCGTGCTTGCGCACGGTACGAACATCGCATACACTTACCAAAACGTTTTGGGGTCGATGCGGATCAACCCGATTCCAGATAATCCTGGCTCACAGACAGTGTGAACGGCGATTTTTTTGCTTCGCGCAAGGAAAACGCTCGCCTGGATCCCAAAACGTTTTGGGGTGACACTGCGCAATGCCGGAAGCAAGCCGACCAGAGAGTCGGCGCGCCGGAACCATCCATTGCCGGCCGCCGGACGCGCACGACAAACGCAACACTTGGAGGAATCAATGGCAGACCATCTCGCACAGGCTGTCTCCGCCGAGGAGACAGTAGTTGAGCACAACAACACATACCATCCGCCGCGCGTTCCGCTCTTGGACACGGCGGCGCAATCCCATCCCGTGGCGGCCGTCGATGAACGGCTGGCGACGGGCAAGCTGCTGCTCTTCGGCCTGCAGCACGTACTCGTGATGGCGGCCGCGCCGATCGCTTCGGTGTTCATGATGGCCAAGGCGCTGGGCCTGTCGCAGGCGCTGACGATCAACCTGCTGAGCGCGACGTTCGTGATGTGCGGCCTCGGCAGCATGCTGCAGTCCATCGGCCCGCGCGGTATCGGGGCGCGCCTGCCGTTCATCATGCTGCCCGGCGGCGCGCCCGTCGTGCTGTTCATCCTGATCGCGCAGCAAACCAATCTGCAGACCGCCGCCGGCGCCGTGCTGCTGACCGGGCTGGCCTACTTCGTCCTGCTGCCCGTGTTCCGGCGTTGCCTGCGCTTCTTCCCGTCGCTGGTGGTGGGGACGATGCTGCTGCTGGTGTCGGTCAATCTCGTCAAGGTGTCCGGCCTGCTCATCACCGGCAATCCCGGCACGCCCGGCTTCGCGGCCCCGACGAACATCTTCCTGGCATTCGCGACGATCCTGTTCACCGTCCTGTTCTCGCGCACGCTGAAAGGCATCTGGTGCCAGCTGGCGATCCTGCTGGGACTCGTGGCGGGCACGTTGGCCGCCGCGGCCTGCGGCGTGTTCAAGGTGGGCACCGTCGCGCTGTGGCCCCTGTTCAGCGCGCCCGTGCTGCTGCCTTTCGGGCTGCCGCAATTCGATGTAGTGGCGGCGCTGCCGCTGATTATTTTCTCGGTGATTTCGATGGTGGAGGCGACCGGTCAGACGGTCGCCATCGGCGAAGCCGTCGGCAAGGACATCGACCAGCAGCGCGACGTGCCGAAGACGATCCGCGGCGACGCCGTGATGTCGCTCGTCGGCGCGCTGTTCGGCACGTCGCTGATCGTCACAAGCGGCGAAAACATCGGCGTCGTGCGGGCCACCGGCGTGCGGTCGCGCTTCGTGACGATGGTGTCCGGCGTGATCCTGATCGTGTTCGGCCTGCTGGCGCCGCTGACGAAACTGCTCAGCCTGGTGCCCGAAGCGGTCGTCGGCGGCACCGGCGTGATCGTCTTCGCGATCGTCGGGATCATGGGCATCGACATGCTGCGCCGGTCCGACCTGCGCAACCACGCCAACATGTACATCCTCGCGGTGGCGTTGTGCGCCGGCCTGCTGCCCATCCTCATTCCCGGCCTGTACGTCAACTTCCCGCCCGGCGTACGGATGTTCCTGAGCAATGGCGTCGCCATGGGGGCCATCACGGCGGCCGCATTGAATTTCCTCTTCTTCCACTTCGGTAACAAAGAAAAGCACTAAAGGCACACCATGAAATCAGGTCTCACAGCAAAAGAATTCCGCCACGACGAGCAACTGCTCATTCCCGATTGGCTGCTGCTCGCCAGCGGTCCCGTGCAGGGCTACGGCGTGGTCGTCAGCCACGGCAAGTTCAAGGAGGTGGCACCGGCCGTGCTGCTCAAGACCCGGTACCCCGGCATACCGGTGCGTGAACTGGCGCGCACGCTGATGATGCCTGGCTTTATCGACACCCATCACCATGTCACCCAATCGTTCGGCAAGTCGCTCGTGTTCGGCGAGCCGTCGGAAATCTTCCGGCGCGTCTGGGTGCCGCTCGAAGGCCGCCTGGAAGAAGAGCATCTGTACCTCGCGTCCAAGCTGGCGGCGCTGGAGGCGCTGCGCGGCGGCTTCACCACCGTGTGCGACGCCGGCACCCGTGCCGGCGGCACCATCGGCGCGGTCGCCAGGGCCACGTCGGACGCCGGCATCCGATGCGTCCTTGGCCTCATCTGCAACGACGTGGGCGGCGCGGCGCAGGATGCGGCCGGGATCCGCGAACGGGCCGAGGATCACATCGCGCAATGGCACAGCGATCCGCTGGTCCAGCCTTCGCTGGCGATCTCGATCTCGGAAGCGGCCACCGACCGCATGCTGAAATGGGTGTCGGACCTGTGCGCGGAATCGGATTGCATGTTCCAGACGCACGTGAACGAGCATCTCGTCGCGGTCGAGCGCTCGATCGAACAGCAGCGCCGCCGCCCGATCGAGCACCTGCACCATATCGGCGCCCTGGGGCCGCAAGCGCTGCTGGCGCATGCGACGCTGGTGACGCCGGAAGAGCTGGCCATGCTGCGCGATTCCGGCGCCGCCGTCAGCTACAACCCGGTGGCCAGCGCCTGGAAGGGCAACGCGGTGGCGCCGGCGCACCTGATGGACGTCTTCGGCATCCGTCTCGGCCTGGGCACCGACGGTACGCGCAGCGACGGTTTCCGCCTGCTCGACCATGCGGAGTCCGCGCAGCGGTTCGCGTTCGGCCTCGGCGTCGGCGACTCGTCGTGCGGCGCTGGCTGGACATGGCTGGATCTCGGCACCCGGCGCGGCGCGCAAGTGCTGGGGATGGACAGCATCACCGGGGACATTGCCGCCGGCAAGAGCGCGGATTTCCTGCTGGTGGATCTCGACGTCCCGGAAATGACGCCGTCCTGGGACCTGAGCTGGGAACTGGTCCGGCTGTGCAATCGCAGCCAGATCATGGCCGTCTTCGTGGCCGGCAGGTTGCAGCTGCTCGATGGCTGGCCGGTGGATTGGGACGGCAAGGCCCTCATGGACGCCGTATCCGACGTGGCGGCCAAGGTCGTGGCGGCCGCGCCGATCAGGAAGCTGCACGCCTTCGCGGCGGACCACAGGCGCGCCAGCCAGGCAGGTGGCCGTCCGGGAGCGGCCGAATGAGCGCGCAGATCCTGGGCTTCATCGCCGTCGCCGTCTTCGTCGGCACATTCATCCAGGGCGTGACCGGGATGGGCTTCGCCCTGATCGTGGCGCCGGTGCTGGGCATTCTGCGGCCGGACCTGCTGCCGGCCGGCCTGCTCCTGCTGATGATTCCCTTGAACGCCTACGTGGCCTGGCGCGAATGGCGCGCGCTCGACCGGCACGGCGTCAGCTGGATCACGGCCGGACGCACCGCCGGCACCTTCGGCGGCCTCGCGGTGCTGGTGGTGCTGCCGGCGGCGTCGCTCAATCTGGTGGTCGGCGCGACCACTATCCTGGCGGCCGTCGCAACGCTTATCTTGCCTGCCTTTTCGCCCGGCCGGCGCGCTTTCCTGTCGACCGGCGTCTTCACCGGCATCACCGAGACCGCGACCGGTATCGGCGGCCCGCCGCTGGCGCTGGTCTACCAGCACAAGCCGGCGCCGACGCTGCGCTCCTCGGTGGCACTGTGCTTCCTGATCGGTGAGCTGATCTCGCTTGGCGCGCTGGCGGTCATGGGGCGCATCGACGCGACGGTGCTGCCCGCACTGGCCTGGGCCATGCCACCGCTCGCGATCGGCGTCGTCGCCAGCCAGGCGTTCTACCGGCGGATCGACGCCCGCTTCCTGCGCGTCGCGGTGCTGGCCTTCGCGATCGTATCCGGCCTGTTCATTCTGGTCCATCACTAGCACGACACGCTGTACCCATCGACATCACAACGACAAGGAGACGCATGATGAGGAGACATGGCTATCGCTGGAAAGAGGGCATCGCAGTCGCGCTGTGCGCGGCCGCGGCATCGGGGGCGCACGCGCAGTCAAGCATCCGGTTGACGGGCCTGATCGATGCCTACGTCGGTTCGAACCGCTTGAGCGGCATGTCGCATGGCGTGACGAACGTCGGCCCGGGCGGCATGTCGACGTCGTGGTTCGGCCTGGTCGGCGCCGAGGACCTGGGCGACGGTATGCAGGCCGAGTTCGCGCTGACATCGTTCTACAAGCCCGATACGGGCATGCAGGGCCGCTTCCCGGGCGATACGATGTTTTCGCGCGACGCCAACATCGGCCTGCGTGGCCGCTTCGGCGCCATCCATCTGGGCTCGTACGTCAGCCCCAACTTCTTCCCGGCCGTGCGCTTCAACCCTTTCGGCAATTCCACCGTGGTGTCGCCCCTGCTGCTGCATTCCTACGTGCAGACGAACGGCGACCGCTTCGTGTGGCGTAACGCGATCGCGGGCGACACCGGCTGGAGCAACCAGGTGTCGTACACGACCCCGGAATTCCACGGTCTCGTCGCCGATTTGCACGTCCAGTTCGGCGAAGCGGCCGGCCATGCGGGCAAGAACAACATTGGCGCGCGCCTGTCCTACGCCCAGGGACCGTTCGCGGCCGCGGCCTATGCGCAGCGCGTCGAAGTCAACAACCCGCTCGACGCGGGCGGCCCGGTCTCGGCATTGAACACGGTGGGTTCGCCCGCGCGTCAGAGCGCCTGGTTCGTCGGCGCCACCTACGACTTCACGGCGGTCAAGCTGTTCGGAACATTCCAGAAGACGGCGAACAGCTCGAACTCGAGCGACAAGACCGGCCAGCTCGGCGCCAGCGCGCCGGTGGGACGCGGCGCCGTTTTGCTGTCGTGGGCGAATACGCGCCGCCTGGGCAATCCCGTGGGCGGCACGCTGTCGCGCAACACGGTATCCTTCGGGTACGATTATCTCCTGTCCAAACGGGTCGACCTGTATGTGGTCGGCATGTTCGACAAGGTGACGGCGCAGGAGCGGGCGACCACGGCCATCGTGGGGTTGAGGCAGAAATTCTAGTCAGGATTAGAGCGCACCATGGTGACCGAATATGTCCGCTACAAGATACCGGCCGGCCAGGCCGACCAGTTCATTGCCGCCTACGCGACCGCAGGCGAGGCGCTGCGCAAATCCAGTCACTGCCTCGGCTTCGAGTTGAGCCGGTGCATGGAAGAGCCGACGTCATTCATTCTGCGGATCGAATGGGATTCGGTCGAAGGGCATATGGAGGGTTTCCGCAAGAGCCCCGAATTCCGCGAGTTCTTTGCGAGCGTCAGGCCGTTTGTCGGTCAGCTTGAAGAGATGCGGCATTACGAGCGGACGGGGGTGCAGGCGCTACGTGACTAGTCCCGAAGCCCGAGCTCGAACTGGCTCAGCAACTTGTCTACAGGGTGACACGAGTGTCATGTCAGGGCTCGGGGGACTGACTAGCAGAGTGTGCCGTGCATTGCCGAGCCTGTTTTTTACGTCGAGTGGCAGCGCATAGCGATCGACTTTGTTCTCGATTTCGCAGTCGTACCACAACTTTCATGCGCCAATCGTGAGCAAGACCGCTGCGTCGACGTCCAAGTCTTCCCAAAGAAAAATGGTGAACAAACGCGTCATTTTCACGTCTCCACCTGCCCCCCCACCGGCACCCGATTCAACCTGACATACGCATCCAGCACATCCGTCTTGTGCACCGCCCCGAGCAGCTCCGGATCGGCCGCGCTGCGCACGGCCGGCAAGCGCTCGCCGAAGTGGCGCATGAACTGGCGCAGCGCCTCGTCCAGCCCCATGTCGGCGCTGACGACCGGCAGCGCGTCGGGCCGGGCGATGTCGGCGCAGGTGCGGGCGGACGCCTCGTCCTGCTGGTACAGCGCGGCGACGTCGTGCAGGGCCACCACGCCGCGGTAGCGCCGCGCGTCGTCGACGAGGTAGACGTATTTCACGGGATGCTGGCGGAACAGCGCGGCGGCGTGGGCGATGGGGGCGTCCAGCGGCAGGACGGTGTCGGCGGGGCGGATCAGTTCCTGCATGCGGATCGCGCGCAGGCGCTCGCGTTCTTGCTCGTCGGCCGCGCGGCGGGCCGTGATCTCGTACATCGACGGACCGTTCACGGCGCGCGCGACGCCATACGCGACCACGCAGGCCAGCATCAGCGGCAGCATCAACGAATAACTGAGCGTCATCTCGAAAATCATCAGGATCGCCATCAGCGGTGCGCTCGTCGCGGCGGCGAGCATGGCGCCCATGCCGACGGCGACGAAGGCCGCCGGTGCCGCCGCCGTCTCCGGCCAGAGTACCTGCGGCACCAGCGCGAACAAATGGCCCATGGCCGCGCCGACGAACAGCGTGGGCGTGAAGATGCCGCCGATGGCGCCGGAACCGCTGGTGAGCAGGGTGGCCGCGATCTTGCAGACGAGGACCACGAGCACGGCCTGCCACAGCCACGATTGGTGCAGCAGCGCGTTCACGACGCTGTAGCCGTTGCCCCAGACCTGGGGTGTCCAAATGGAGATGGCGCCCACGCCCAGGCCGCCGAGCGCGAGGCGCAGCGGCAACGGCAGCCTGCTGCCCGCGAACAGGCGGCGCGTACGCTGCAGCGCGTACAGGAAGGCCGGCGCGATCAGGCCCGCGAGCACGCCGAGCGCGACGAACCAGACGACTTCCAGGTTGGCGATCGGCGCGAAGGCCGGCATCTCGTACGTGGGGTGATAGCCGGGCAGGCGGCGCATGGTGATGTTGGCGACGACGGCGGAGACCATGATCGGTCCGAGGCTGTTCATCGTGATCGCGCCGAGGATGATCTCGGTGACGAAAAACGCGCTGGCGATGGGCGCGTTGTAGGCCGCCGCGATGCCGGCCGCCGCGCCGCAGGCCACGAGCAGGCGCAGGCGCACGGTGTTGAAGCGGGCGATGCGGCCGACGACGGATGCGCTCATCGCGGCCAGCTGGATCATCGACCCTTCGCGGCCGATCGAGCCGCCGGATGCGATCGACAGCAGCGACGACACGCTGTTCACGAGTGTGAGCTGTACCGGCACCTTGCCGTCGCCGACGGCCACCACTTCCATGTAGTCGGCGCGCGCGCCGGCCGCGTGGCGCCGGGCCAGCACCAGCAGGCAGCCCGCGAGCAGGCCGCCGGCGCACGGCGTCAGGAGGCGCGCCTGCCAGGGCAGGGCGGTCGCGATGTCGACGAAGGAGCCGCTGCGGCCGAACAGCAGCGCCTGCAGCAGCGTCAGGCCGTCGCGGAACAGGAGCGTCGCCAGTGCGCCGACGAAGCCGACCAGCGCCGCCCATAGCAGGATGGCATTGGCGCGCAGCAGCTGCGAGAGCCGCGTGCGCAGGCGATCGGGCGGAGAAGGGTTCATGGAGTGGATAGCGGCGCCGGGCGCGGGGCCAGGCCGGCAACTATAGCAAAGTCGATGTCGTCCTGTCGAAATGCGGTGACCTCATTCGTCGTCATGAAGGAACCGATCCGCCACAACGATTGAGGCGTTAATAAATTTGGCAACGCAAGGACCGGTCAAAGGTCCCGCATCCTACTTTCCCTCCATCGAAAAGAAGTACGGCAAGCCGATCTCGCACTGGATGCAGGTCCTGGAGCAGGCGGGCCCGCGCAAGCACATGGAGCTGGTCAACCGCCTCAAGACCGAACATCAAGTCGGTCATGGCCATGCCAACGCCCTGGTCGCATCGTTCATGGCCGAGAAGGCGTAGCGCATTGCCCAGCGCCCGCCGCTACGACATGGCCATCCCAACGACAGGATCCGCCAGGCGCCCGCTTGCCTGCTCCTCACCTGATGAGTGCCGCATCGTCGCTGCCGGCTGGTCCATGACCGACCGTTGCGAACGACCGGAAAACAGCAGGCGCCGAACAATCACGCAACACGCCATCGCACTGGCCGCATGGTCATGAAATTGATTTCATGTCGCAATTCCGCCGCGCCAGTTTAGTAAACCGACTAAACATCGTGCGAATTTTGAAAGCTTGTTGAACTGCCTTCGCTTCCTTTGTATAAATTTTCCTGGGTGGAATGCGATACCCCTCGACACCAAGCGCAACTTTCTCGTTTAGTAAATCGTAACGGGAAACGAGCGGATGGGTCACCGCATGCCACGAGTGATGAGAGACCTGCTGCCACCACAAAAAGCCCCCGCAGGGTACAACCAGGAGACATACATGACGTTAAGAACCCCTCTCGCTTCACGGCAGCGCAGCTGCCGCGCAACGCCCATCGCCATGGCGGTGGCCGCCGCATTGCTGGCCGTTGCGAACGCGCACGCGCAAACCGCGGACGCCGCCGGCCAGGCCGACAAGCCGGCCGACACCAGCGCGCCGGAAAAAGTCGTCGTGACCGGCTATCGCTACTCGATCGAAAAGAGCCTCGACCAGAAGCGCGACGCCAACTCGATCGTCGAAGTGATCACCGCCGAAGACATCGGCAAGTTCCCCGACAAGAACGTGGCCGACGCGCTGCAGCGCGTGCCCGGCGTGATCATCGACCGCAGCGGCGGCGAGGGCAAGAACGTCAGCGTGCGCGGCCTGTCGTCGGAACTGACCTTGACCGAATTGAATGGCAACTACATCGCCACGGCCGAATCGAATGGCGATCCGACGCGTTCGTTCAACTACACCCTGATGCCGTCGAACATGCTGTCCAGCGCCGAGCTGTTCAAGACGCCGGAAGCGCGCATCGACGAAGGCGGCATCGGCGGCACCGTGATCCTGCACACGCGCCGTCCGCTGGACGTCAAGTCCGGCTCCGGCTTCGTCAATGCCGAGGGCACCTGGGCCGATACGACCAAGAAGACCGACGGCCAGTTCTCCGGCCAGTACGCCTGGCACGACGAATCGAACCGCTTCGGCATCCTGGTGGGCTACACCCAGCAGAAACGCACGACGCGCACGATGGGCGCCAGCACCGAAAACTGGCAGTGGTACGGCGACGACTACGACGCGCATCCGGCGACGGACGTCAACGGCAAGCCGTCGAAGATGGACAGCTACTGGTGGGGGCAGTCGGGCTTCCACGACCAGAACGGCAAGTACTACACCAACTTCATGATGCCGACGTCGGTCAACCTCGACGTCAAGACCGAGGAACGCGAACGCAAGGGCGGCCAATTGACGCTGCAGTTCAAGCCGGTCCGCAACCTGAACCTGGTAGCCAACTACTTCCGCTTCGACCTGTCGCAGAACTCGCAGACCAACACGCTCAAAATCCCGGAATGGAACCTGGCGCGCTATTCGGGTGACGGCAACTGGCCGGGCGGCCGCATGCTCGACGGCCTGACGTTCGACCCGAGCAAGACCATCGTCACCGGCGCGCAGTACAGCGCCCACCCCGGCAAGACCTATTATTGCAGCGGCGATGCCGCCAAGGCGGGCGGCCTGACGAACACCGGCGGCTTCGGCCCGGACGACTGCACCATCCCGACGCCGCAGATCACCGGCAGCTTCAACCGCGAAAAAGCGCTGTCGCAGACGTTCGACCTGGAAGCCGATTGGCACGGCCAGTCGCTGGACGCCAGCTTCAAGGGCGGCCGCACGTGGGCCGGCGGCGGCCCGTCGCTGCAATTCACTATGCCGATCAAGCCGCGCGTGCAGAATGCGGACGGCAGCTGGACCCTCGGTAACTACGCCAGCGCATGGAGCCTGAACGGCACGCCGACGATGACGTTCTCGCCGCAGCTGATGGACAACCTCATGAAGGGCATCGGCGAAATCGACCTCGGCTCGACGTCGTCGTCGTGGACCCGCAACAGCAACCAGCAGAAATACGCGCAAGCCGACTTCACGTGGCATACCGACACGAACTGGCTCGATTCGCTGCAGTTCGGCGGCAAATACCGCGACGGCGGCATCCACCGCAACACCGGTAACAACTACTGGGTCTGCAAGGGCGCGGATCCGACCAATTACGACAAACGCTTCCAGGCCGGTTGCGACCCGACGGCGAACAAGTTCCAGTCGCAGTTCCTGTATTCGAGCTCGCTGTCCAACCTCGCCGGCGGCATCAAGGCCAGCGCTTTCCCGGCCATTAATTACCCGGCCTATGTCTCGTACCTGAACCAGACCTACGGCCAGATGCAGACGCGTAACGAAGACAACTTCGTCTACAACGTCAGCGAGAAGATCTCCGCGGCTTACGTGCAGGCCAACATCAAGACCGACCACCTGCGCGGCAACGTCGGCCTGCGTTTCGTGCGCACCAAGCAGCATGCCGATTCGACGGACCGCGTCGACAACTACAACGACTACTTCTTCAACGGCCCCAATGGCAGCCCGGCACCTTGCCAGGCGGGCGGTGCGCCGGCCGTGGGCGCGCCCGCGGGCTCGGGTTGCGTCAGCGGCTTCACGACGCTGCCGGACAGCACCGCGCACACCCAGTCGTTCGTGGTCAGCGCGCTCGATCGCACCTATAACGACGTGCTGCCGAGCCTGAACCTGGCCTACGACCTGACGGACAACCTGCTGCTGCGTGCGGCCGCCTCGAAGGCGATCTCGCGTCCGAGCTATGGCGACATCGCCTCGCCGGGCGGCCTGCAGTACTACAGCCAGGAATACGTCAACGACCGCCGCCTGATCGGTGGCGGCGACAAAGTGGGCTGGTTCGGCAGCGGCAGCAACAAGAACCTCGAGCCGTACAAGGCGACCCAGTACGACCTGGGCCTGGAGTGGTACTTCCATCGCGGCTCGGTGGTCGGCGCCGACTTCTTCCGCAAGAACGTCAGCAACTTCGCGGTGCCGGTCGTGCAGAACGTGGCCATGTCCGTCGGCGGCCAGAACGTCACGGTGCAGAACTACTCGACCAGCGCCGGCGGCCGCAACGGCGTGTCGAAAGGCGTCGAGCTGTACGCGCAGCACACGTTCACTTCCGGCTTCGGCTTCCAGGTCAACTACACGTACAACAAGACGAACGAGGCGGCCATCACCCTCTCGGACGGCACCGCGATCGGTACGTCGCCGCTGGTCGGCAGCGCGAAGAACCAGGCCAACGTCACCGCGTTCTACGAGACCGACAAGCTGCTGGCACGCGTGTCGTACAACCGCCGCGGCGAAGTGGTGGACGGCCTCGTCAACGGCCTGAACGTGTACGAGGATCCGTACAGCCAGGTCGACGTGAACGTGGCGTACAACGTCACCAAGGAGCTGAGCGTGACGGCGTCCGTGCTGAACCTGACCCGCCAGGAGTCGCGTTCGCACCTGGGCAACGACACCAAGGACCGCTTCTACTCGAACGGTTACGCCGGCCGCATCGCGTACGTGGGCCTGAACTACAAGTTCTAAGCCCGCAGCAACCCGACCTCCCCGCGCCGCAAGGCCGGGGAGGTGTCTTCATTTCCGACACGCAGCGAGCACGCAATGAGTACGCATCATCGGATCAGCAGCATCACCGTCGTCGGCGGCGGCAGCGCGGGCTGGATGGCCGCCGCCGCCCTCGCGACCTACCTGGGCAAGGGTGCCACCATCCGCCTGATCGAGTCCGAGGAGATCGGCATCGTCGGCGTGGGCGAGGCCAGCGTCCCGCACATGAAGCTGTTCAACGGGCAGTGGCTGGGCATCGACGAAGCGGAATTCGTCAAGCGCACGCAGGCCACCGCGAAGCTCGGCATTGAATTCAACGACTGGAGCCGCATCGGCGACAGTTATTTCCACGGCTTCGGCGCCATCGGCAAATCGATCGGGCCGCTGCCGTTCCACCAGTTCTGGCTGAAGCTGTTCCTGGCCGGGAAGGCGGGGCCGATCGGCGAATACTCGCCGCAGACCGTGATGGGCCCGCGCGGCAAGTTCGCGCCCGGCGACCGGAACGCGGCGCCGAACTCGCCGCTGGCCGACATCGCCTACGCCTATCACTTCGACGCCGGCCTGTACGCGCGCTACCTGCGCGAGCTGGCGGAACGCCGCGGCGTGCAGCGCATCGAAGGCAAGATCGTGGGCGTCAACCAGCGCGCCCACGACGGCTTCATCGACTCGGTGACGCTGGAAAACGGAAAATCCGTCGGCGGTGAACTCTTCATCGACTGCTCGGGCTTCCGCGGGCTGCTGATCGAGCAGACCTTGAAGACCGGCTACGTCGACTGGTCGCATTGGCTGCCGTGCGACCGCGCGCTGGCCGTGCCCAGCGAAAGCGCCGCATCGATCACGCCGTACACGCGCTCCACGGCGCTGGCGGCCGGCTGGCAGTGGCGCATTCCGCTGCAGCACCGCACCGGCAACGGCCACGTGTATTCGAGCCGGTACATCAGCGACGACGAAGCCGCCGCGACGCTGCTCGCGAACCTGGACGGCAAGCCGCTGGCCGAGCCGCGCCTGCTCCGCTTCACCACCGGCGTGCGCAAGAAATCCTGGAACAAGAACGTGGTGGCGCTGGGACTGGCCAGCGGCTTCCTCGAACCGCTCGAATCCACCAGCATCTACCTGGCCCAGTCGGGCATCACCCGTTTATTGAGCCTGTTCCCCACGCGCGACGTCAATCCGCTGCTGGCCGAACGCTACAACAATGAATCCATGTTCGAGTACGAGCGGGTCCGCGATTTCCTCATCCTGCACTACCACGCGACGCAGCGCACCGACACGCCGTTCTGGGACTACTGCCGCACCATGTCCATCCCGGATACGCTGCGCGACGCGATGGCGCTGTTCCGTATCGACGGCCGCTACTTCCGCAACGGCGAGGACTTTTTTGCGCTGCCGAGCTGGGTGCAGGTGATGCTGGGCCAGCGCATCATCCCGCAAGGCTACCACCCGATCGTCGACGAGATGCCCGAAGGGCGGCTGGCCGACAACGTCGAGGGCATGCGCGCGACGCTGGCGCAGGCGGTATCCAGCATGCCCACGCACGACGAATGGATCAACCGCTACTGGAAGGCGTCATGAGCAGACATGCGCTCGCGCGGCTGTGCCTCGGCTTCGCCCCCTTTGTCGCCGGCGCATCGGCCATGGCGGGCGACGTCGTCATCGACCGCGGCTGGACGTTCCGCCTCGCGCCCGGCAATGCGCAAAGAGACGCGCATCCGGAAGCGGCGTCCTGGCACGCGGCGACGGTGCCGGGCACGGTGCACACGGACCTGTTCGCGAACAAGGCGATCCCCGATCCCTACGTCGGGGCACCGGAAGCCGGCCTGCAATGGATCGGCCTCGCGGACTGGGAATACCGCACGACGTTCGACGCGCCGCGCACCGCATTGGCAGCCGCGCGCAGCGACCTCGTATTCGACGGCTTGGATATCTTCGCCGAAGTCTGGCTGAATGGGATAAAAGTGCTCGACGCGGATAATGCGTTCCGCACCTGGCGCGTGCCGGTGCAGGGCAAGCTGCGCGAGAAGGGAAACGAGCTGCGCATCGTGCTGCATTCCCCGATCGCGACGCTGCTGCCGCAGGTCCAGGCCATGCCGCACAAGCTGGCCGGCAATTATCCGTCTCCCTACGGCGACGAACCGCCCGATGCGATGACCGGCAACTTTGCGCGCAAGCCCGGCTACCACTACGGCTGGGATTGGGGACCGCGCTACGTCACCGCCGGCATTGTGAAACCTGTCGTGCTGCAAAGCTGGGACGCGGTGCGCATCGATAATCTGCAGCTGCGCCAGGACCACGTCGACGCGGCGCGTGCCGACATCGTCGCGGTGGCAATCATCGATGCCGTGCGCGCGGGCGCCGTCGACCTGCGCCTGTGGCAGACGGCGCCCGGCGGCAAGCGCGCGCTGGCGGTCACGCGGCGCGTCGACCTGCAGGCGGGCGCCAACCGCATCGAATTGCCCGTGCACGTCGACCAGCCGCAACGCTGGTTCCCCAACGGCTACGGCGCGCAACCGCTGTACCGCTACGAGCTCGACGTGGGCGACGCCCGGATCAGCGCGCGCACCGGCTTGCGCAGCATCGAATTGCGCCGCGACCCCGACGACAAGGGCAAGAGCTTTTATTTCGTCGTCAACGGCATCCCCGTGTTCGCCAAGGGCGCGAACACGATCCCGTTCGACATGTTCCAGCCGCGCGTGACGAAGGCGCAGCTGCGCCGCGTGCTGCAATCGGCGCGCGACGCCAACATGAATTTCCTGCGCAGCTGGGGCGGCGGCTATTACGAGAGCGACGATTTCTTCGACCTGGCCGACGAACTGGGCCTGCTGGTCTGGCAAGACTTCATGTTCGGCGGCGGCATGCCGCCCGCCTACGACGACGCGTTCCGCGCGAACGTGATTCTCGAAGCGCGCGACAACGTGCGGCGCCTGCGCAATCACCCGAGCCTTGCGCTTTGGTGCGGCAACAACGAGGAAGAGATCGCGTGGAAGTACTGGGGCCACGGTAAAACGTTGAAGGACGCCGATCCGGCGTTCGCCGACAAGGTGTGGAAAGGCTATGTGCAGCTGTTCGGCACGGATCTGCGCAAGGTCGTGGCGGACGAGGGCGGCGGCATCGCCTACTGGGCCAGCTCGCCCAGCGACGACCTGCATGATGCCGCAAACACCCCGGCCAGCGGCGACATGCATTACTGGGAAGTGTGGGGCAATCCCGCTTACCCGCCAACCAAGTACCTGGAGATCACGCCGCGCTTCATGTCCGAATACGGCCTGCAGGCCTGGCCGGTGCGGCGCACCATCGACGCATTCGCCAGGCGCGACGAGCAGGGCATCGCCACGCCCGTGATCGAGGCGCACCAGAAGTTCCTGGCCGGTAAAGGCAACGAACGGCTGATGAAGTATGTGGACTACGAATTCGGCGCAACGGACGATTTCGACCGCTTCGTCTACCTGAGCCAGGCCGCGCAGGCCGAGGGCATCGAGCTGGCGGCGCTGCACCACCGCGCCAGCCGGCCGTACACGATGGGCTCTTTGTACTGGCAGCTCAACGATGTGTGGCCCGGGGCGTCGTGGTCCAGCGTCGACTGGTTCGGCCGCTGGAAGGCGCTGCACTTCCACGCGCGCCGCTTCTATGCGCCGGTCGCGGTGGCCGCGCTGCGCGGGTTTGATGGCAAGACGTCGGTCAGTCTGCTCAACGACCGCACGCGGCCTGTGCGCGGCGAGTTACGCCTGCGCGTGATGACCCTCGATGGCAAGGTGCTGCGCGACGAACGCAAGCCGGTCGAACTCGCGCCGCTGGCGGCGACGAAGGCGGCGGACTACGTCGATGCCGACCTGCTCGGCGCCGCGGATCCTTCCAACACCGTGGCCGTGTTCGACCTGCGCGCCGAAGGCGAGCCGGCGTCGCGCGGCGTCGTGTATTTCAAGGCCGCGAAAGACATGACGTGGCCCGACCCTGGCCTGCGTGCCGACGTGCGCCGCGCCGGCGCCGGCTACGCGCTCGAACTGCAGGCGACCCGGTTCGCGCGCGCCGTGTGGATCGACGCGGGCGATGCCGACGTATCCGACAACGCGTTCGCGTTGCTGCCGGGCGAAAGCGTGACCCTGCACGTGTCGTCGAAAGCGGGACTCGCCAAGCTGCGCGCGTTGTTGCGTGTGCGTTCGCTGTCGGACGCGATGGCGTTTACTAAACCGCGCTAAAAAACGCGCTGTTTCGCTCGCTTCGATTGACGCAGTGCGATGGCGATTGAATGATTACGAAAAGATTTTAAGGAGACATATCGTGACGAGCCGTACCCGCTTTTCCCAGATTAAACCGACCGCGCGCGGCCTGCGCGGCCTGTGCGTCACGCTGTTCGCGCTGTTGCCGGCCATGTCGCAAGCTGCCGCACCCGTGCCCGCGCTGCGGCCCGTCAGCGATATCGAGTCCGCGGCGCTGGCCCAGCGCGTGAAGGACGAGATGCGCCACGCCTGGCAAGGATATAAACAGTATGCCTGGGGCCACGACGCCCTGAGCCCGCTCAGCAAGAAACCGCGCGACTGGTACGAGCATTCGCTCCTGATGACGCCCGTGGATGCCCTGGATACGCTGGTCATCATGGGCTTGAAGGACGAGGCCAACGAGGCGCGCGAGCTGATCGCGACGCAGCTGTCGTTCGACCAGGACATGTATGTGCAAAACTTCGAGATCACCATCCGCCTGCTGGGCGGCCTGATCTCGGCCTACCAGCTGACCGGCGACGACCGCCTGCTGGCCAAGGCGGAAGACCTGGGCCAGCGCCTGCTGCCGGTGTTCGAGTCGCCGACCGGCATGCCCTACACGCACGTCAATCTGCACACCGGCAAGGTGCGCGGCAACGTCAGCAATCCGGCCGAGACGGGCACCTTGATCCTCGAATTCGGCATGCTGAGCAAGCTGACCGGCAAGCCCGTCTACTTCGACAAGGCCAAGCGCGCGCTCGTGGAAACCTATCAGCGCGCGTCGAAGGATGGCCTGGTGGGTTCGGCGATCGACGTCGAAACGGGCAAGTGGGTCAATACCGACGCCCACATCGGCGGCGGCATCGACTCCTATTACGAGTACCTGTACAAGTGCTACCGCCTGTTCGGCGACAACGACTGCAAGGCCATGTGGGACCGGAGCATCGCCGGCGTCAACAAGACCCTGGCCGACAAGCGCGACGGCGCCCTGTGGTACGGCCACGCCGACATGAATACCGGCCGGCGCACCGCCACGCAATATGGGGCGCTGGACGCCTTCATGCCCGCGCTGCTGGCGCTCGGCGGTGACGTCCCACGCGCGAAGGCGCTGCAGGAATCCGGACTGCGCATGTGGCGCCTCGCCGGCGTCGAGCCGGAAGCGCTGGACTATGCGCGCATGAAGATCACGTCGCCGGGCTATGCGCTGCGTCCCGAGATCATCGAATCCGCGTACTACCTGAACCACTACACGGGCGACGCGCGCTACCGCGCCATGGGCCGCGAATTCTTCGAGGCTTTCGTGCGCTGGTGCCGCACCGACGCCGGCTACGCGGCGCTGAAGGATGTGCGCACCAAGGTCCAGGAAGATTCGATGGAGAGCTTCGTGTTCGCCGAGACCTTCAAGTATTTCTACCTGCTGTTCGCGCCGAAGCAGGCGCTGGACTTCGACGCGGTCACTTTCAACACCGAAGCGCATCCGCTGCGCCTGCCGGCGCCAAAGAACTGACAGGAGAATCCGCATGACCGCATTCTCCACCCCGCGCCTTGCTGTGCTGCTGGCGGCGCTGGCGCTGGCGCTGCCGCTGGCGCACGGCGCGCCTCGGCTTGATGCCACGCCCGTGAACACCTTCATCGGCACGCAGGACGAAGGCAATACCTTCCCCGGCGCGTCGGCACCGTTCGGCATGATCCAGGTCGGCCCGACCGGGGAGCATTACGCCGGCTGGCGCTACAGCGACACGCGTATCCGCGGCTTCGGCCATTCTTACCTGTCCGGCGCGGGCTGCTGGGAGCAGGGCGGGCAGCTGCAGGTGCTGCCGGTCACGGGCCGCATCGGCCCCGGCGGCGACTTCGACACCGCCAAGCCGGAAACCTTCGACTATAAACGCTATGCCGCCGGCTACACGCATGACGGCGAGGTCGGCCAGGCCGGCTACTACAAGGTCCAGCTCACGAGCTATGGCGGCATCACGGCCGAAGCGACGGCGCTGACCCGCGCCGCGGCCGAGCGCTACACGTTCGCCGCCGGCACCGCGTCCGGCAACGTGCTGCTCAACGTGGGACAGGCCAACGAGCGCCATTCCGTGGTCGGCAGCGAAGTGCGGATCGTGGACGACCGCAGCGTCGAAGGCCGCATCACGACGAAAAGCTTCTGCGGCGGCGCGCAGTACACCACCTGGTTCCGCATCGTGTTCGACCAGCCCTTCGCCGCCCACGGCATCTGGGACGACCGCGGCGGCTGGCCGAATGCGAAGGGCCCCAGCCAGCAGGGCGACAGCCGGCCGCACGGGGTCTGGCTGACGTTCGACCTGAAACGCGGACGTGCCGTCACGGCGGTCAGCGCAATCTCGCACGTGGACGCCGAAGGCGCACGCGCCAACCTGAAGGCGGAAGGCATGGCCGGCGGCCAGCCGCTCGCCTTCGATGCGATGCGCGAGAAGGCACAGGCGGCCTGGCAGCGGGAGCTTGGCAGCGTGCGCATCGATGGCGGGAGCCAGGACGACCGCACCGTGTTCTATACCGCGCTGTACCACGCGCTGCTGCAGCCGCTGACGGGCAACGACGCGGACGGCCGCTACCGCGGCTACGACGACGCGATCCATACGGCGAAGGATTGGACGTATTACGAGTTCTTTTCGCTATGGGACACCTACCGCGCGCAGAACCAGCTGCTTGCCCTGCTGCGGCCGCAGCGCGCGCGCGACATCGCGAATTCGGTACTGAAAATCCGCGAACAGGGCGGCTGGCTGCCGCGCTGGGGCTATGCCAACTTCGAGACGAACGTGATGACGGGCGACCCGGTCACGCCCTTCCTGGTCGACCTGTGGCGCTACGGCGCGCTGAAAGGCCGCGAGGGCGAAGCCTATACGGCGCTGCGCGAAAACGCGTTCGGCGTGCCGCCGCAGCGCATCCGCGCCGAAGGCCGCGCCGGCAACCCGAGCTATTTGAGCCAGGGCTTCGTGCAGTACGACCGTGCCTTCGTCGCCAAGGGCATGGACATCGACCCGCACCACGGCGCCTCGGCGACGCTGGAATATTCTCTGTCCGACAGCGCGCTGGCCGTGATGGCCAGGGCGCTCGGCCACGCCGACGACGCCCGTCTGCTGGACCGGCGCGCCCTCAACTGGCGCCATGTGTGGGATGCGAGCGTGGTCGACAAGGAGACCGGTCTGCGCGGCTTCCCGCGCCCGCGCGTGCAGGACGGCAGCTGGTTCGCCGACGTCGGCGGCGGCTACGATCCGCGCAGCGAGCGGGGCTTCCACGAGGGCACGGCATGGCAATACCAGTGGCTCGTGCGCCAGGACATCCCGGGCCTGGCCGCGGCGATGGGCGGTCCCGCGCAGGCGCTGCGCCGCCTCGACCTGTTCTTCGACTACGACGCCCTGGCGGCCGATCCGGCGGCCGTGCGCAAGTCGTGGGTGGTGGGGCCGTACAGCTATTACAGCCAGTTCCGCTACAACCCGAACAACGAACCGGACCTGCACGCGCCGTGGGTCTACACGTTGATGGGCCAGCCGTGGAAGACGACGACCGTGCTGCGCGCGGCGGAAACGCTGTTCGGCAATGGCCCGAGCGGCGTCACCGGCAACGACGATCTGGGCACGATGTCGGCCTGGTATCTGTTCAGCGCACTGGGCTTGTACCCGGACACGCCGGGCAGCGGCCGCTTCCTGCTTCACGCGCCGCGATTCGCGCACGCCGAGATCGACCTGCCGCAGGGCCGCGTGCTGCGCATCGACGCGCCCGACACCAAGGTGGGCGAGCGCCGCTTCGTGCAGTCCGTGAGCTGGGCGAACAAGCCGCTGTCGCGCGTGTGGCTGGATTGGGAACAGCTGCAGGCCGGCGGCACGCTCGGCTACCGCCTCGCGCCGCAGCCGGATACCGCGGGCTGGGGCACGCATGCGCGCGATTTGCCGCGGGCTCCGGCCGGGCTCGCGCCCTGACACCGCCAAGTTATAGGGTGGGCGGCCCGCCGCCCACGCGTAACGCCAACAAATCGCGAGCGTCACGCGTGGGCACGTGTTTGATGCCCCAGCATCAAACACCCCACCTCCACCTACCGCTGCTGCCCCTTGCCCGTCGCCGCCCACCAGATTCCTCCCATCAGGTGGGCCAGGTATTGCGGATCGCGGTACATTTCGCCGTTGTGGCCCAGCAGCGTGACGAACACGCGGCCCTTCTCGACCTGGTGATACCACGACACCGGGTGGTCCTTGCCCATGCCCGTCGCGACCTGGCCCGGCCAGATCCGGGTCGGATCGTAGCTCGATTCGTCCACGTTCAGCACGGGTCGGATCGCGACCTTGTACGGGTTGGTCGTCTCGTACCACTCGTCGCTCCAGATCCAGCGCGGCGGGATGCCGAACGTCGCCGGGAAGCCTTTATCGACGACGTCGACGGCCGCCGTCTGCAGGAACGGGTGGATCTTGAAGGACCTGCCGACCAGTTTCTCGTACCACACCCACCCGTTCGGCGGCGTGATCGCGGCGCGGTGCACGATGACGGCATTGCCGCCGGCGCGCATGTACGCTTCGAAGTTCGCGCGCTGTGCCGGACTCAGCTCCTCGCCGGGCGTGTTGAGGAACACGATGGCCGCGTACTGTTTCAAATCGCCGTCGAAGGCCTCGGGCTTGTTCGTGTACGTGAACTCGAACGCGTGCAGCCTGGCCAGCTTTTCCAGGCTGTCGCGCGCGATGGGAATGTATTCGTAGTGGTACTTGTTCGGCATGGCCAGCACGAGCAGCTTGTACTGGATGTCGGCCGACCATGCCGCCGGCGTGGCCAGCATCGTGGCCGCCGCCACCGTCGATACGATGCCTTTCATTGGAATCCTTTCATGGCGCGGGCACGCCTTCCGGTTGCCGGCCGTTGCGCGGCACGAGCCAGCCGCCGTCGGACAGCCAGTCGGCCAGGCGATCCGGCCAGTGCTGCAGCGAGACGCGTTCGCCGCGCTGTCCCACGTTGAATGCGTGGTCCGTGTCCGCATACAGGTGCAGTTCCGCCGATACGCCCGCCTTCACGAGTTGCTGGTACAGCGTGAGCGTCGGCGGCATGCAGCACGTGTCGCGCGACCCGGCGACGAGGAACGCGGGCGGCGCGCCGTCTACGGCCTTGGCAGGTGAGCCCAGCGGACCAGGATACACGAGCACCTGGAAATCCGGGCGCGCGCTCTGGCGGTCCAGCGCATCCGTCTTGCCACGCGGCGCGGGCTCGGGGTTGTCCGCGACGAGCGACACGAGTTCGCCCCCGGCCGAGAATCCCATGATGCCCACGCGCTGCGGATCGACGCCGTACTCGTTCGCATGCGCACGCACCCAGCGCACGGCACGCCGCAGATCGGCCGCGCCGTCGCCTTCGATGCTGTAGCCGGGCGAGTCCGGATCGCGCGCGAGCCGGTATTTCAGCACGAACGCGGTGACGCCCATCCGGTTCAGCAGCTTGCCCGCGACGACGCCCTCGTTCTGGAACACGAGCATCCGATGCCCGCCGCCCGGTACGACGACGATCGCGGCGCCGTTCGCATGGCGCGGGTCCGCGCGCAGCACTGTCAGCGACGGGTCGTGCACATTGCTGACATAGGCACCGTCCGTGAGCTTTTCCGGCTCGCCGTGGCGCTTTTCCGAACCTGGCGCACCAATGGGCCACAGCTGAACCACGGGCGGTGCGGCCTGCTGGGCGAGGGCGCTGCCGGCGCAGCCCAGCGCCAGCAGGATCGATACGGTCAGGCGCTTAGTCGACATGGCTCGCGATCTGGCTCGTGTACAGGCTGTGGTGGGTGAGGATGAACAAGGTGTGCTTGTCAGATCCGCCGAAGACCAGCTGCAATGGCCGTTCCGGCACGTCGATGCGGCCGCGTTCCTTGCCGTCCGGGCCGTAGATAAACACCTGGCCGTTGGCGACGTAGACATTGCCGTCCGGGCCCAGCGCCGCGCTTTCTCCGCCGCGGTCGGCCACGGCCTTCAGGTCCGTGATCGCGCCGCCCTGGCCCATCAAGCCGCTGAACGTGCGGTTCTCGGAGCCGTTCGTGAAGATCACGCGCTCGCCCACGCGGGCGCTGGTGAAGCCGTGCGTGTCGAGCGTGTCGGACCAGCGGTAGCCCAGGTGATTCGTCGCGCCCTGGCGCGTCACGCGGTACGCCGGCAGCACGAGGCTGCCGTCCGGGGACACGTATTCCTGCGCCTTCGGCTGTGCGACGTCACGCGCGAACATTTCGCTCAAGGTAGTGAACTCGTACGTTTTCGGGTCGATTTGGTCCTGGAATTCGCCGTTCTGCCAGAAGTTGACGGGGACGGCGACGCGCGCACCCGCCCTGCTTGCCACGGCTGTCGGCTTGATCATCGTGATGCCTTCCGGCGTGGGCGGGACGTCCGGCTTGAATGCGTACACGCTCGCGCTCGGGCCGTAGTGCGACACGACCATCACGTTGCCGCTGCGGTCGATGGCGAGGTTGATCGGGTCGAGCGGCGCGTCGCGCACGATCTCCAGGCCGCGACCCTCGCTCCACGCGTGGATGCGCTTGAAGTGGCGGTCGATGAAATACAGCTTGCCGTTCGCGTCGACGGCGCCGCCGGCGATGGAATAAAAGCCGTCGGCGACCTTTTCCACCTTGCCCATGGGCGCCGGTGCGCTGGCCTGCGTGCCCGTGTAGTCGAGGATCGCGAACTCGCGCTCGCGCACCTGGATGTTGTGCGTGACGTCGACGATGGCATCCTCGTACGGGTATTTCGATGCGCGCAGATACGTGGTGCAGCCGTTCTCGTCGCAGGTGGCGAAGCCGCTCTCGCCGTTCACGTGCACATTGCGCAGGCGCAGGCCGCTGGAGTTGGCGATGCGCATGGCCGTCAGCGCCGGCTTGATGGAGCGCGTGACGCGGTAGGCGTGGTAGTTCGCGATCAGGATGTTCTTCGAATTGCGGATGTCGAACGAAGTGGAATCCATGCCGTCGCGGACTTCCTCTTCCGTCTGGGGCGCATAGAAGGACCAGTTCTCGACACCGTCCAGCACGATCTCGTTGCGGATGTGGTGCTCGGCCGAGAGTTCGTACACGTGGCCCGGCGTCTTCGTGTTCGAGACATAGAAGCCCGCCTGCGCATACCCGCTCGGCGACCAGACGCCGGTGAACGTGCCGCCGCCGCCGTCCGTCACCCAGATGCTCGGGTACTGGCGGTCCCACCAGGCCGTCGTGTCCCAGTTGGCCGTCTTCTTGTACGGATCGGCGCGCGTGCCGTCGTACAGGCGCGTGCCGTGGCCGCCCTGGATGCGCACGTCGTCCACGAGAGAGGCTTCGCCCGCGCGCCACAGCAGCGCGACGGCGCGGTTGTTGACCTCACCCGTCGCGAGGCCGATGCCGGACACGATGCCGGCGCCGCCGCGCGCGCTTTCCAGCAGGGCTTTTGGTGTGCCGACGTCCTGGAACAGCGGCGAGCCGTTCGGCAGCACGAGCTGCGTCAGGCCCGGATGCAGGCCGACGATCACCGTGTCCGGTTTCATGCGGATCGTGTCGTTCACCATGTAGAAGCCCTGCGGCAGGTACACGACGCGGTGGCTGTCGATGGCTTTCTGGATGGCGGCCGTGTCGTCCGCATGGCCGTCGCCGAGCGCGCCGAACGTGCGCACGTTGGCCCATTCTTTTGTCGGCGGCAGCGCTTTCAGCACACGCTGCGGCGTAGCCTTGGCCGGGAAAGGCGCCGTCTTGTAATTCGTCGTGAAGCGGCCCGGCGCGCCCAGCTGCTCGAGCTTCATGCCGTAATTGAGTTCCGTGACTTCATACGCGCGGCCGGCGCCGGCGAGCGTCCTGCCGCTGTCGCGAAAGCGTGCGAACGTCGGCACGTTGCGCGCGCTGGCGCGGTCGAAGGCGATCTGCGTGTAGACGTTGTCCTCGTTGCTGATGACGACGGCGGCCTTCGCCACGTTCTCGAAGCGCACGTGTCTCCCCCACAGCCAGTCGCCGTAGCCGCGGTCGATGTCGATGCCGATGGGTGTGTCGCGGATGTCGACGTTGTCCAGCGTGAGCCCGGCCTCGTGTTCGCGGATGGCCGCGTCGCGCTGGCCGTCGAAGCTGGAATCGACGAGGGTGAACTGCCACGCGGGCGACGTCTTCTCCGCCAAAATGCCGTAGCGGCCGCCGTGGAATTTCAGGTCGTAGGCGATGTTGCCGACGTGGTAGACGCCCGCGAGGCCGCTGCCGATGTGGAAGTCGATGTGCGACAGGTTCGAGTGCTGGGCCGTGTGCATGCGCACGCCGGTGGCGGCCGGGTTGCCGTCGCCGATCTCGAAATCGACGTTCGACAGCACGGAATAGAAGGTCGCGGAGTTCGCGTCGCGCACGTCCTGCGTCGCGCCGACGGCGCCCGCGACGGGCATCGGCACCTTGCCGACCGTGTACTGGTCGCCGCCGGTAAAAATCACCATGTTGGCGACGCCCTGCTGGAAGCCGGGCGTATTCGGCGCCAGCACGAACACGGGGCGCGTGGGGCCGACGCCGTACAGGCGCACGGCGAGCGGGATCAGGAGGCTCTTCGTGATGCGGTAGCGGCCCGACGGCAGGAACACGACGCCGCCTTCGCCCTTGTTGGCGGCGGCGTCGAGGGCTTGCTGGATGGCGGCGCTGTCGTCCGTCCTGCCGTCGCCCCTGGCATGCACGACGATGGCGTGCGGGTCGTCCGGCATGGTTTGGAAGGCGGACACGGAAGCGGCAGCGGCATATCCTGGCGCGGCGAGCGCGAACGCCAGCGCCATGGCGGCCGGCATCGTCGAAAGCGTAGTCTTCATTTATAGTTATCCTTGTTATCCTTGGGTGACGAACAGCGACAACAACATCACGAACAGCAGCCCGAACACGCCGACGATGGTCTCCATCATCGTCCACGAGCGGAACGTGTCCTTCAACGACAAGCCGAAATATTCCTTGAACATCCAGAAGCCGGAATCGTTCACGTGACTGAACATCAGGCTCCCCGCGCCGACGGCGAGGACCATCAGGTTCGGGTCGACGCCGGAGCTCTGCACGAGCGGGCCGACGACGCCGGCCGCCGTGATGCCGGCCACCGTGGCGGAGCCCAGGCAGACGCGGATCAGGGTCGCGACGGCCCACCCGAGCAGCAGCGGCGGCACAGGCATGTGGGCGAGTTGCGTGCCCAGTTCCGCGCTGACGCCGGAATCGATCAGCACCTGCTTGAGGCCACCGGCGCCGGCGATGATCATCAGGATCGGCGAAATCTCGCGCAGCGCGCCCGCGGCGCTGTCCGTCACGCGCTTGAACGGCTGGCCGCGGCCGACGCCCAGCGTCACGATCGCGACGCCGTACGACAGCAGCATCACGATCAGCGGGCTGGATAGGAACGCGAGCGGTTTCGCCAGATCCGGGCGGACCAGCGTGACGAGCGTGAGGGCACCCAGCAGCACGACGGGCAGCAGCGCCGTCGCGAAGCTGTTGAAGGTGCCGGGCAGTTCGCTGTCGGGGATGTCCTGCTGCGCGGTGCGGAACATCGGTGCCGGCTCGCCCCGGATGTGTTTCAGCGACATCGCGAAGATCGGCCCCGCGATGATCAAGGTCGGGATCGCGACGACGAGGCCGTACAGCAAGGTCTTGCCCATGTCGGCGTGCACCGCGACGACGAGCGCCGTTGCCGACGGATGCGGCGGCAGGAAGCCGTGCGCGATCGACAGGCCCGCCAGCAGCGGCATGCCGAGCGCCACGGCCGGGCGGCCCGACTGGTACACGAGCGAGAAGATCAGCGGCACCATCAGCACGAAGCCGACGTTGTAGTACAGCGGCAGGCCGACGACGAAGCCGGTGACGGTCATCGCCACCGGGATCCGGTGCATGCCGAGCCGGCCGACGAGGCTGATCGCGATGCGCCGGGCCGCGCCGCTGTCGGCGATCAGCTTGCCGAACACGGCGCCGAGGCAGATCACGACGACGAGGGACCCGAGCAGGTCACCGATCCCTTTTTCGATCGCGCCCGGGATTTTCGCGGCGGGCATCCCGAGCATCAATGCGGCGACGATGGCGGCGACGACGAACGCGAGGAGCGGCTGCACCTTGCCCCACGCGATCATCAACGTCAGCAGGCCGACCGCCAGCAATACGGACAGTAGATTCCACATGGCCGGCTCCGATCAGAAGTTGTAGCGCAGGCCGGCGCGGTAGGTGCGGCCCACGACGTCGTACAGGGCCGGGTTGATCGCGAAGCTCGGGTTGGCCTGCGGTGCCGGCGTCGGATCGCGGTCAGCCAGATTGTCGATCTTGAAGTAGACCATCGTCTGCTTCGACACGTTGTAGCTGCCGCCGAAGTCGATATAGGTCGCGCCCTTCATCTTGTTGTCGTAGATGGTCGGGTGGATCAGGGTCGACACCGGGCAGTTGGTCTGGCACTCGATGTACTCGTTGCTGTACTTGCCGTCGCTGACCCAGCGTTCGGTCAGCGTGAGGCTCAGCTTATCGTTGTCCCAGGACTGCGTCGCGAGCAGCTTCCACTTCGGCGTGTTGCCCAGGTTGACGCCCGCGCCTTCCGACGGGATCGTGCCGACGACGCCCGAGTCCGTGATGAAGTGCAGCGTGCGCGTGGCCAGCGCCCGCACGGTGAAGCGGCCCGGCAGGCTGAATTTGTCGAGATTCGTGCGGTACGCGCTCTCGATGTCGAAGCCTTTCAAATGCAGCGACGCGAGGTTGAAGTTCTGCACCGTGACGTAGTTGTTGCCCGGGCTGTTCAGCACCATCGCCGAGCAGATTTCCTTGTTACCGGCCGTGCACAGGTCGACTTCCTGCTGGATCGACAACGTGGAGATCACGTCGTTGACCTTGATGTCATAGTAGTCGACCGACGTCGAGAAGCCGGGCGCCCAGCTCGGCTGGCTCAGCACGATGCCGAACGAGTTGTTGCGCGCGATTTCCGGACGCAGGTTCGTGTTGCCGACGGTGCGCTGCTGCACGCTGACCGTGTTGCCCTGGTATTGGACCTGGTTGTTGACGACGACCGGCGCCGCGAACAGTTCGGAGAGGTTAGGCGCGCGCACGTCCTTCGAGCTGACGGCCCGGAAGCGCAGGCCGTCGATGCCGGTCTTCCACGTGGCGCCGATCTTCCAGCTGCTGACGTTACCCGCCGTGCTGTACTTGGTCTGGCGGTCGGCGATGTTCAGGTTCGCTTCGCCCCACGTGTCCGATTTCAGTACCGGCAGGTTCAGCTCGACGTAGGCCTCGCGCACATTGTAGGCGCCGGCGCCGTTGTGATAGTTACCGGCGTACCAGTTGTTGCCGACCGTGCTGTTGAGGATCGGATCGGCCGGGTAGGCGGCGCCGCCGATCGAATCGGGAGAAACGCCGGCGCCGTACGGGTCGCCGTGCACGTCGTATTTTTCGCGGCGCCACTCGGCACCCGTCGCCATCGACAGCGGACCGGCCCAGCCTTCCCACACTTCGCCGTTGAAGTTGGCGCTGGCCACGTCCTGGCTTTGCGTCGTGCGCTGGATCGGGCCGGCGGCCGGCGCGACATACGCCCACGCGGCCGGATCGACCGGGTTGTTGCCGATGATGTTCAGCGGGACGCAGCCGTTCGCGGCGGCGGTGGCATCGCGGCAGACGATCTTGCCGGACACCGGGTCGCGCACGGCGTCGATCGCCTTGCCGTAGCGTGCGTTCAGCGTGATGTCGTGGACGTTGATGTTGGTCGTGTTCTCGCCGTGTTCCGCGTACGCGTCGTACGACCAGTCCTTGCCGAACAGCGTGAACTTGCCGTCGCCGCCGAGGACGAAGCGGCGCTGCGTGCGCGTCGGGTGCACGTTGATGTTCGCCGGGAAGATGGCGTTCGCCGTGCCGTACTGGAAGCTCTTGATATTGTTGGCCGCGCAGGCTGCCACGATCGAGGCCGGCAGGAAAGCGTTGTCGCAATTGATGGTCAGGTTGGCCTGCTTGGCCGCGCCGGGATTCGGCGAAAAATGCGATTTCACCTGCGCGTAGTTCAGCGTGACATAGATCTCGTTATCCGGATCGATGTCCCACGACAGGCGCGTGTACGCGACCTGCCGCTTGAAATTCATCGCGAGGTTCGTGCCGGCGCCCACGCTGCCGGACAAGTCGCCGCCCACGCAGAACGGATTCACGCAGTTGGTGACCTGGCCCGTGTGGGTCGGCACGCCGTTGGAACCGTAGTTGAACTGGTAGGGCACGCCGCCGTCGCCGAACGCGGTGCCCTGCAGCGGCCCGTTCGTGATCAGGCCGTATTTCGAATACTGGTATTGCTGCGCGTGGTCGATGACCTTGTATTCCGGCTGGCCGTCGGTCGTTTGCGACAGCGGGCGGCGCTGGAACACGGTGTTGCGGTACCACGTGCGGCCGCCGGCGCCCACTTCGCCGAAGCCCGGCGAATCGATGCCGTTCTCCTTGCTGAATTCCCCGCTGACGGTCGCATGCAGGCGGTCGTCCATGAAGCCCTTGCCCCAGGCGGCCTGCAGGGTGCCGCTCTTGTCGTCGTGGTAGCGCGTCTGGCCACCTTCGACGTTGGCTTTGAAACCCGTGAATTTTTTATCCGTGATGAAGTTGACGACGCCGCCCACCGCATCCGACCCGTACGACGCCGACGCGCCGCCCGTCACGACGTCCACGCGCTTGACGAGCAGTTGCGGGAACTGGCTGACGTCCGTGACGCCGGTGACGTTGGCGCCGACGACGCGCTGGCCGTCCAGCAGGGTCAGCGTGCGGAGCGTGCCCAGGCCGCGCAGGCTCAGCGAGGAGAGGCCCTGGATGCCGCTCGAGGTGCTGTTGGTGCTTGTCGTGCGGCCCGTGCTGCCCTGCAGCGCCGGCAGTTCGGCCAGCGTGTTGAACAGGTTCGGTTTCGCCGCCTTTTCCAGGTCGGCGGCGGACAGGCTCGTCGTCGGCGTCGGCTGCGTGAAGCCGCGCGCCACGATGCGCGAGCCCGAGATGCGCACGACATTCGTTTCCGGGACGGCGGCGGTGGCCGGTTCCGTGGCCGGGGTCGCCTGCGCGGCCTCGCTCGCGCCCTGGCCGTCGGCCGGGGTTTGCGGTGCCTGCTGGACGTCCTGGGCGTGGACGGCCGCGCCCAAGATGCCGCAGGCGCCGGCGACGGCCAGGTTGATGAGGGTCCTTGGTAGTGGTGTACGCATGGTGTCTCCGTTGTTCTCGTGTGGTTGGCGTGCCGCCTCGGACGGTGGGCGGCTGGGCCAGGGTGCGGCGACTTACTTGGTATTGCTTGTGTTCAGTCCGTCCTGCCGGTCGATGCGATGATGCTGGCCACCAGGATTTCCGGCGGCTGGGTGAGGTCCAGGGTGATGCCGGCCTCGCCGGGTTGCAGCGGCTCGAGGTCGCGCAACTGGCTGTCCAGCAACGAAATCGGCATGTAGTGGCCGATGCGCGTCTGCATGCGCGCCGCGATCGTGCCGCGCGGACCTGCCAGGTGCGCGAAGCGCAAGTTCGGATCGGCGCGGCGCAACTGGTCGCGGTAGCGCCGCTTGAGCGCCGAGCACGAGACGACGATGCCGGTGCCGCGTTCGCGCGCGGCAGCGATTTCCGTGGCCAGCGCCTGCAGCCAGTCGGTGCGGTCGTCGTCCGTCAGCGGAATGCCGGCCGACATCTTGACCACGTTGGGGGCGGGGTGATACGCGTCGCCTTCGATGAAGCGGACGTCGAACGCCGCGGCGAGGGCGGCAGCGATCGTGCTTTTACCGCATCCGCAGACGCCCATGATGACCCAGCGGCGGTCGTCACCGCGTAGGCCATCGCCGGGCTGGATCGATACATCGCTTGGTGGTGCCATGCTGTTTTTCTTCCTTTCAGTTCGGTGCGACCGTTAGCGCTATCATTTTTGCCCAGTCTTCAATAAGGCGGCACGTTTGTAAAGGATTTCTTCATGCTGCGCAGCGAAACGCGCCGGAGATGACATCATGCGATGTGCATGAAATGGTACGTATCTTGTTGTTGTGTCAGAGTGAAATGGTCGTCGGATACTGTTAGCGCTATCAGTTGTGCATAGCGGCATGGTCGGGTCAGGTGTGGCGTTTACAACACGATTATCCGGCGGGCGTGGACGTGCTCGTGATCTTGGCCCGGTGCAGGCGCACCTGCATGGCCACCATCCGGACGGCGGCGATGAAGGGAACGGAGAGGAAGATGCCGGAGACGCCCGCCAGCTCCTCGCCGGCGAGCAGTCCGAACACGACGAGGATGGGCGGCACGTCCACGCCTTCGCTCATCAGGTAGGGATTCAGCATGTAGTCCTGGAAGACGCGATAGGCGCCGATGAAGGCGATGATCCAGCCCACGTGTTCGTAGCCGCTGAACAGGGCGACGCCCACGATGGCGGCCGCCGCGACCAGCGGACCCAGCACGGGAATCACTTCCAGCACGGCCGCCACGCCGGCCAGCAGCAGCGCGAACGGCACCCCCATCAGCGACAGCACGAGGCCGTAGGCGATCAATGTCGCCAGCGACAGCAGGGCCAGCGCCCGTACATAGCTCGACAGTACGGTGTTCAGGCCGTGCAGCACGTCCGTCCAGAACGCGCCGTTGCGGCGGTGAGTCATCGTCACGAGGAGTTCGTCGAAGACGGGCGCCTGCAGGATCATCAGGAAGCTCAGGATCGGCACGACGACGACATAGATCAGGTTGCCGGCCAGGTGCACCAGCCCGAAGCCGAGGTTGCGCACGAACGGCATCGCTTCCGCCGAGCCGCCCTGCAACATGCCGCGCAGGAAAGCGGCCAGGCGCGCGCGCAGCGGTTCGAGCAGGCCGGGCAGCGGCAGGCGTTTTTCCAGCGTGGCGGGATCGAGCAGGGTGGGCAACTGGTGCGCCAGCGTCGTCGCCTGCTCGGCCACCTGGTTGCCGAACAGTCCGACGGCCAGCGCGACGAGCGCGATGACGATGAGGTACACGAGGCACAGCAGGGGCGTGCGCGGAATGCGTCCGCCGACCTGGCGTTGGGCCAGCACGAACAGCGGATAGATGAGGTAGCTGAACAGCACGGCGATCAGCATCACCAGCAGCGTCGTCCGCACGAGATAGACGCCATACAGGCCTGCGACGACCAGCGCGGCCGTCCACACCACGCGTGCCGTGCGCGCATCGATACCGAACACGGTTTCTCCCTGGCAGCGGCCCGCCGGTACGGCGGCCCTTGTCAACATGATACGGCGAGGACCATATCGCCGGCGCGCAACTCGGCAACATGGTTGCGGGCATGGTGCTACAGTGAGCGTGCACGGAAAAGCGAAGGAGGCGACGTGAATCGCAGCTATCGTTGGGCAACGGAGCAGAGTGGGGGCCTGGAGCATGTCGAACTGGACATCGGCGACGCGGGCGCGACGGCCGAAGGCGTACTCATCGGTCCAGCGGGCGGCCGGTTGTTTGCCTGCAGTTACGCGCTATGCTGCGACGAGCACTGGCGGGTGCGCAGTCTCGACGTGCATGTCGCGGGCAAGGGGCGGGTATGTCTGCGGGCCGACGGTGCCGGCAACTGGACCCAAGCCGACGGCACGCCGCTGCCGGCGCTGCAGGGTTGCACGGACGTCGACTTGTCCGGCAGCCCCTTCACCAACACGCTGCCGATCCGCCGCCTGGGCGAGCAATTGCAGCAGCGCCAGGAAATCCGCGTCGCCTACGTCGACCTGCCCAAGCTCGACGTCCAGCCCGTGGCCCAGGCTTACACCCGCCTGGCGCAGGACCGGGTGCGGTTCGAAAGCCTGTCCCGCCCGTTCACCGCCGAGCTCGAGATCGACGGCGACGGCCTCGTGCTGCATTACCCGGGGTTGTTCACGCGCGTCGCCGGTTGAGCGTCCGTGCCGATCCACGTGAGGCGATGCCACAGCGCTTCCAGCGGCCCCTGCTTGTGATGCCTGAGCCACCAGGCGCTGAAGGTGCCCTGCAGCACGGCCAGCACGATCCCGATCGAGAGCGCCAGCGCGGTGCCCGTCGTCGCATACAGCCCGAAGCCGAAGCCGTGGTACAGCGTCGTGCCGATGATGGACTGCATCATGTAGCTCGTCAGGCTCATCCGTCCCAGCCAGCGGAACGCGCCCAGCACGCGCGCGCCTGAAGGGCGGCGGTACAGCAGCGCGAAGCCCGTCACGAGCATCAGCATGATGTCCAGTTTCAGCAGCGGCGCGCAGATGCCGTCCACCGGCCGGCGCAGTGCCTCGGCCGCGATCCACGCTTCCAGGTGACCGTGGATGAAGATCAGCGGACCGAGCAGCAGCAACGCGACGACAAAGATGCGGCGCCAGATGAGACGGTTCCTGTCGTTGACCGCGAACAGCCCGGCGCGCCCGGCCAGCATGCCGAACATGAACAGCGCGGGAATCTGCAGGACGCGGCCCATTTCCCAGCTCCACAGCCACACGGCCTGCCTGCCGTTCGTGAGGTTGCCGATCCAGACGTCGACCAAGGCGCCGTGCTTCAGGTACGCGTCGGCGCGGCCGTACAAGGCCCAGGACGCCGGATCCGGCAACTTGCCCGGCGCGCTGTCCAGTGCCGCCAGCGCATCGAACCAGGCGAACGGCTGCAGACTGAGGAAGCAGGCCAGCACGAACACGGTGCGCATGCGCAGGCGCGCGACCGGGATCAGGACCAGGCCGAGCACGGCATACATCGACAGGATGTCGCCCTGGTAGAACGCGCTGTTCACCAGTCCGAACCCGAGCAGGAGCAGCATGCGCCACGCGAAGCGCGGCCGGAAATCCTCGCCGCGCCGGGCCCGCGCGTCGTGCTGGATCTGGAACGTCAGGCCGAACAGCAGGGCGAAGATGGCATATGACTTGCCGCCGAACAGGGCGAACATCGTGTCCCAGATGCCTTGTCCGAGTCCTTTCAGCCAGGCCGGCTCCCCCGGCGGCGAAAAGTAGAGGTCGAAATGCTCGATGTTATGCAGCAGCATGATCGAGACGATCGCAAATCCGCGCAGGGCGTCGACGAGGTCGAGGCGGGACGTGTTCGGCATAGTGGAGGTCGTCATGGGATTCCTGTCCGTTGTGCCCGGCAATTCTAGTTTGAAAACGTTTTCACGCTCAATGATTTTTGCAAATGCCGGCCGCTGCTGCTTTGCCTCTCGTTCACATCTGGTTACAAACCCGTGACTTCTGTCGGCGTCTTTTTTCCGAGTGGCAAAGCAAAGCGCGCGCAAATCACGTAGAATTGCCCCCTGTCAGCTTTCCATGCGCCAACCAATCGGTTGGCGTTTGCTTTTGGCCTTTGTCAGCTTCAGTCATCAACGAACATCTACTAAATGCAAAATCATCTGCCCGTCAGCACCGCCAGTTCCCGCACCGTCGCATTCGCGCAATCGCAGTCGTTTGCCCTGCCGCTCCTGTTCACGGTGTTCGGCGTGATCATGGGTTCGTGGGCCGGCCGTATCCCCGCCATGGCCGGACGCGTGCACGTGTCGCACTCGGCGTTGTCGATGATTCTTCTCTGCGGCGGCTTGGGGGCCGTTCTGTCGTACCCGATTTCATCGCGCATGATGGGTTCGCTCGGCGCGCGCAAGACCATGCTGTTTTCCGGCCTGGCCCTGCTGGCCGTGCTGATCGCCATCGGTGCCGCGCCGACCGTGCCTTTGCTGATGATGGCCGTGCTGAGCCTGGGCGTCGCGGCCAGCACGTTCGACGTCGCCGTCAACTCGGCCGCCACCAGGCGCGAAAAGCAGACCGGCAAGTCGGAACTGTCGAAACTGCATGGCCTCGGCTGTGCCGGCGGCCTGGCGGGCGCCACCCTGGGCAGCCTGATGGCGAGCCTGCACATCGCGCCGGCGACCCACTTCGTGATGCTGGCCGGTCCGCTGGCCCTGGCCCTGTACTTCGGCGTGTCGTCGCTGGACGCGGATGATTCCGGCGAAGCCGTCGAGAAAAAATCGTTCTCGCTGCCGCGCGGTCCGCTGCTGTTCCTGGGCGCCATCGGTTTCCTCGGTTCGATGGCGGAAGGCAGCATCGCCGACTGGAGCGACGTGTTCCTGAAAGAGCATTTCGGTGCATCGGACGGCCTGGCGCCGCTGGCCCTGTCGTCGTTCTCCGTGATGATGCTGCTGGCCCGCCTGGTCGGCGACAAGCTCAAGGCCCGCTACGGCGCCCGCTCCCTGGTCACCAGCGGCTCGATGCTGGGTGCGGCCGGCCTGTTCTTTGCCGTGCTGTCGCCGGATGCCTACTTCGCCCTGTTCGGCTTCGCCGTCGCCGGCGCGGGCATGGCGCTGGTGTTCCCGTTCGTGTTCAGCGCCGCAGGCAGCCAAGGTCCGGTGGCACTGGCGGGCGTCGCCAGCATGGCGTACAGCGGCAGCCTGATGGGCCCGCCGGTGATCGGCGCCATCGCGCAAGGCCTCGGCATGCAGGTCGCCATCGCCTACATCGGCGGCCTGGCTGCGCTGATCGCCTTCGTGGCCAGCCGTTCGCGCCTGTTGAAGTAATCTTTTTCGTCCGGCACGCGCAGTTTGCGCTGAGCCAAGCCCGAGCCGATTTCGAAGAACCCCAGTACGCCTGGGTGCTCCAAGCAGTGTCACTCGTCTGCCTGGAGTTCTCATGCAAAGCGAAATCGATGCCGTGTCCATCGTCTGGTTCCACGACCGTCAGCTGCGCGAACGCGATTGGCCGGTCATGTCGCATGGCGCCGGCGCATCCGGCGCATCCGGCGTATGGGAATGGATCGACGACAACCACCGCTACAACGGCCTGCTGTGGCACGAGGAGGACCGGGCGCGCCGGCTGGACGTGCCGCCCGCCGAGATCGCGGCCGGCAAGCGCCTGATCGACCGCTACAACCAGAAGCGCAACGACGCGGTCGAATCCATCGACGAGGCGCTGCTGGCCGACCTGCGCCACGTCGTCTGCGAGCCCGGCGCGCGGCTCTCGAGCGAGACAGCGGGCGCCATGATCGACCGCCTGTCGATCCTGGCCCTCAAGATCCACCACATGCGCGCGCAGGCGCAACGCGCCGATGCGGACGAGGCACACGTCCGCACCTGCACCGGCAAGCTCGAACGCCTGCTCACGCAACGCCAGGACCTGGTGTCCTGCCTCGACCTCCTGCTCACGGAGGCGCGGGCCGGACGGGCTTACTTCAAGCTCTATCGCCAATTCAAGATGTACAACGATCCGGCACTCAATCCCTATCTGAATGGCCAGGCGACGCCAAATGGAAGGGCGACGCCGTGAGCGAGACGATCGACGTCCTGATCCCGACCCGCAACCGGCCCGGGGCGCTCGCGGTCACGCTGACGGCGCTGGGCGCCCAGACCTGGCCGGCCTTGCGCATCGTGCTTGCCGACCAGTCGGATGGGGACGGCGCATGCGCGCATGGCGAAGTGCAGGCCGTATTGCGCTACCTGCGCGCGTGCGGACGCAGCGTGGACACCTTCAAACGTGAGCGCCGCCGCGGCATGGCCGAACAGCGCGCCTTCCTGCTGGCCCAGGTGCGGTCTCCGTTCTGTCTGTTCGTCGACGACGACGTGATCCTTGAGCCCGACCTCGTCGCCCGCTTGCACGCCGTCATCCGCGCCGAACGATGCGGCCTCGTCGGCAGCGCGCTGCACGGATTGAGCTTCCTCGGGCAGCTGCGGCCGATGCAGGAGACAATCGAATTCTGGGACGGTCCCGTGATGCCGGAAACCATACGGCCCGGCAGCCCGGCATGGGCACGCCACCATTTGCACAGCGCGGCGAATCTGTTCCACGTGCAGTCGCGCCTGAAGCAGGAGGGCGCGCCGACCCGGCGCTACAAGATTGCCTGGGTGGGCGGATGCGTGATGTTCGACACGGCCAAGCTGCGGGCCGCGGGCGGCTTCGACTTCTGGCCCGAACTGCCGGCGCAGCATTGCGGCGAAGACGTGCTGGCTCAGCAGCGCGTCATGGCACGCTACGGCGGCTGCGCCATCCTGCCGTCCGGCGCGTATCACATGGAACTGCCGACGACGATCACGGCACGGGCCATCGATGCGCCTTATGTGCTGCCGTTGGCCGATCCGCCGGCAGACAGCGTGATGGACATCCGGTGACATGGACGACGTGCGCAAGATCGTCGTCCTGCGGCCGGGCGCGGTGGGCGATTTCGTGTTCGCACTGCCGGCCTTGCATGCGCTCAAGCAGACCTATCCCGAGGCCGAGCTGGTCCTGGCCGGTAAAGCCTGGCATCGGACGTTCCTGCAAGGGCGGCCTGGCCCGGTGGACCGCGTCGTCGAAGTCCCTCCCGTCCCCGGCGTGGCCGCGCCGCCCGATACGGCACCGGACACAGACGCAATCGGGCGCTTCGTCGACGCGATGCGCGCGGAACGGTTCGATCTCGCGCTGCAGATGCATGGCGGCGGACGGTATTCGAATCCCTTCCTGTTGCGTTTCGGGGCGCGCTTGACGGTCGGCGCGTGCGCGCTGGGCGTTCCCTTGCTCGACCGCTGGATCGCCTATCGCGAACCCGGCCAGCGCAGGCTTGCCTTGCTCGAGATCGCGGGCCTTGCCGGTGCCGATGTCCGGTTGCCGCCGGCCGCGCAAGCGGAAATCGCGTTGACGGCAGCCGATCGGGACGAGGCGGCGGCAATCGTCCCCGTCAGGCCGGGTGAACGTCTCGTCCTGCTGCAGCCGGGAGCGACCGATCCGCGCCGCCGCTGGCCCGCGCGCGCTTTCGCGGCGTTGGGCGACCGGCTTGCGCGAGACGGCGTGTGCGTGGCGATCAACGGTTCGGCGGACGAAGCCGCGCTGGTGCACGACGTTGCGACCCGCATGCGCGCACCGGCGATCGACCTCGCGGGCCGGCTGAGCCTGGGCGGGCTGTGCGGCCTGCTCGAGCGCACGGCCCTGCTGGTATCGAACGACACCGGACCGCTGCATCTCGGGTTGGCCCTGGGCGTGCCGAGTGTCGGCATTTTCTGGCTGACGAATCTGATCGAAGGGATGCCGTTGCGGCCGTCAGCGCTGCATGCCGCCCTGGCGGTGCGGACACGATGTCCCGTCTGCGATAAAGACAATCTCCACACGCGCTGTCCGCATGATGTGAGCTTCGTGGCCGACGTGAGTGTCGATGAGGTGGATGCATTGGCGCGGGTGGCCATCGATCGCTACCAGTAGGGCCACAGGCCGACACTGCGCTGCCGGCTCGGCGCCGTACCGGACAGTAAGGCACGCGCGTGTTGCAGCACCACGTGGGCGCGTTCGGCACCGGGATCCCAGATGCAGCGGTGCATATGGCGGTCGAGTGGCGCCCAGCGGGCGATGTCGGCTTTGCTGAACACGACGACACTTTTCAGTTTGAGGCCGGCCGCGATGTGGGACACGCCGGTGTCGTTGCAGAGCAATAGCCTGGCATCGCGCATCAGGACGGCCATCGCGCCGATGGAGATCGGTGCGGCGGCGTCGAGCGGCTTGTGGTGCATGCGGTCCGCGACTTCGGCCGTCAAGTCCGCTTCTTCGGCCGATCCGGTCAACACCACCTTGAGGCCGAACTCGGCCGCCAGGCGATCGCCGACGTCGGCAAACAGGTGCGCCGGCCAGCATTTGTCCCGCTTGCGCGCGCCGGGATGGATGCACATGTATTCGCCGGGAACGAGCGTTTTGCCGAGGCCGCTGGCGCGCCACTCATCCTCGTCTTGCCGCGACAACGGAAATTCCAGGTCCACGCCCGTCGATGGTGCGCCCATCTGTTCCATCAGGGACAGGAGACGCTCCGGCTCCGCGCCGATCTCCGGATAGGGGAACAGGACGGTCCGGTCGCGGACGACGGCGTCGCCACGGCAGAACCCCGCCATCGTTTGCGCGCCGAAGCCGCTGACGATGTCATTGCTCACGTCACCGCTTCCGTGCAACTGGAGCGCCAGCGCGAACTGGCGGGTGCAGAGGTGCGTATAAAAATGCGCGAGCGCTTCCTGCCGGACCGGTTGCTCGGGCAATAAAGGATGGCCGGGAAAGGCGATGAACTCATCGACATAGGTGTCGAACCGGTCCGCAAATTGCTGCGCCCACGGCAAACCCACCAGTGCGATGTGGGCGCGGGGCAGGGCGGCGCGCAACGCGCGCAGGGCAGGCACCGCGCATAGCATGTCGCCGAGGTGGAGCGCGCGGAATACGACGACCGAAGACGGATCGAGACGCTGCAGCAGTGGTCGACGGTACACTTTTTCCTCCTTTTCGGCTGAGCGGCTAACAAAACCTCCATGGCGACGTTGCATCGTCCCGCCGTACAACGCGTACTGTCTTCGACGATGCGTCTGACCCTGAAGGTTTTGTTAGGCGCTCTGGTGCGCTGCGCGCAACAGCCCGTCGAGGACATTGCGCGTGATGCGCTCCAGCCGGCGATCGCGACCGGCGTCAAGGACTTGCGCCCAGTCGGTGGTCCCCGTCGAGAACACGCTGCCATTGCGGCTGAACAGGCCCATGGCGGCCGCGTGGATGCCTTCGCCGGCGGCGTGGCGTGCGCGTGCCGGCAGTTCCTGCCAGCCGGGGCCCAGTCGCGCGGCCGCCAGTAACGTGTAGCCGGCCGGCGTGCCATCCTCGTTCGCCCAGGCCGACAGCGTGGCGCCGTGGCCGGTGTCGAACACGTCGAGCGGGACGCCGTCGCATTCATAGCCGGCGAGCGGCGGCCAGCTGTGCGCACACAACGTGTCGCCGCGTGCCAGGCCGGTGCCCGCGAAGACCCAGTGGTCCGGCTGCTGGACGCGGTAACCGTCGGTGGCGCGGGGTCCGTCCCACCAGCCGCCGCCATGCCGGTAACTCGCGCCGCTCAGGCTGTCTTCGGGACGCGCCGCGCCGTGCGGGGGCCACCAGTGGTCCAGGGCCCCGTGCGGTCCGCCCTGGTGGCAGACGATGGCCGTCCCGTCGTCGACGAGGTGGATGCGCCACCAGCACACGTTGGCGCTGAAGAACGCAACATTGCCGCCGCCGGAGACGAAGTCCTCGACGGCATCACGGGTCGCGGTGCTCCAGTATTCGTCGTGACCGGCGGATACGAGCAGGCGGTAGCCCGCGAGCAGTGCCGGGTCGGCATGGATGTCGAGATCGGTGCAGAAGTCGGCGCGGTAGCCGTTGCGGTCCATCCAGCGGATGAAGCGCGCGTCCCAGTGGGCGAAGGTCTGGCGCGGCGACGCCGCATCGTAATGATCGGCGGCGCACCACACGGGGCCGCCGATGCCGCCGCCGGGACGGCGCAGCGACACGCGCGCGCCCGGCGGATCGTTCGAGCGCGGCGGGTGGGCATAAAAGCAGCCGCCGCCGCTGACGTTATACGCGTGGTACGTGGCGACCGGCAGTTTATAGAGCAGGCCGCGCCCGCCCGCCCGCGCGCGCACGACGAACAGGGCGGTCCCGTGGTCGCGGGCGAGATCGAACGGCGCCTTGCGTCCTTCCTCTTCGAAGTCGGCGATGTAGACGGCCGAGGGCCAGTCCGGTGGAATCGGAAAGCGATAGGCCGGCCAGTTCCAGTCGACGTCCGGCGCGGCATCGGCCGCCCATGCACCGGGCAGCCACTCGCTGCGCAGGACCCATACCGGTCCGTCGCCCCAGCGGTAGAAGATGACGCGGAAACGGCTGCTGTCGGTGGAGACATGCAGGATCAGCGTGGCGCCGGGCAGCACGCTGGGCCGTGCCGGATACGCGCGGATCATGTGGGCAGCTCCGGCTCGACCCGTTTCGTCACCAGGAAGGGCGGTATCGCAAGGGCGTGCAGGGGCATGTGGCGGAACGATGCGAGCGCTTCGTCCGGCGTTTCGACGATCGGTTCGTCCTTGCCGTTGAACGATGTGTTGAGCAGGACCGGCACGTCGGTGCGCGCCTCGAAACCTTCCAGCAGATGCCGCAGCAGCGGGTCGTCGTCGGGGCCGACGGTCTGCAGGCGCGCGCTGCCGTCCACGTGCGTGATGGCGGGTACGCGCGGCATCATGTCCGGGCGGACCGGCGTTGCGAACTGCATGAACGGCGATGGGCCGGGCAAGTCGAAATACGCCGCCGCGCGTTCGGCGAGTACGACCGGCGCCAGCGGGCGAAACCACTCGCGCTGCTTGACGCGCGCATTGATCCAGTCGCGTAGTTCGGCGTGGCGCGGGTCGGCGAGGATGCTGCGGTGCCCCAGGGCGCGCGGCCCGAATTCGCTGCTGCCCTGGTACAGCGCGATGACGCGCCGCTTGCACAGCAGGTCGAGCATGCGGTCGCACATGGCCTCGAGGTCGGGCAGGTGCGTGATGTGCAGGTCGTCGCGGTCGGCCAATGCGGCTTCGATGTCGTCGCGCCGCGGGGCCGGGCCCAGGTAGTCGTGGGTCCAGCGGTAGGCGCAGCTGGCGCCGGCCAGCTCGGTCAGGCCGTACAGCGCGCAGCCCAGCGCGGTGCCGGCATCGCCCGGCGCCGGAGGAATGAAGACTTGCTTGAACGGCGTTTCCCGCAGCAGGCGTTCGTTGGCCGA
Source organism: Massilia putida (assembly GCF_001941825.1). Lineage (NCBI taxonomy): Bacteria > Pseudomonadati > Pseudomonadota > Betaproteobacteria > Burkholderiales > Oxalobacteraceae > Massilia > Massilia putida. Next base: position 3,671,327 of record NZ_CP019038.1, on the reverse strand, counting down.
ACAGTTCAGTGCCGTGCCGCCGGCGAAGCACAGATTGTCCAGCCCCGTTTCCGCATGCAGCCAGCGGGCCACGGCGAGGATGGCGTCCTCGAAGGCGCGCTGGCCGGCCGCCGCCAGGTTCGCGCAGTCGGCAAACGCGACGCCCGGCTGGCCGTAGCGGAACCGTTCATGGTCGCGCAGGATGTCGCGCCAGGCCGCCGGCAATGTCACCTGGCCCCCTTCGACGTCCAGCGGCGGCAGGCCCAGCGCATGCGCGAGGCCGTGCGGGGCGAGTCCCATCACCTTGCCTTCGTTGCCTTCGCCGGGAAAGATGGCCTGCGTGAGCAGAAAATAGAACATGCCGAGGCCGACGAGGCGCATGTCGTCCCGGTTCCACAGCTGCTTGCCGATGCAGTGCACGCGTTCACGGTCGGCACGGTAGAACGAGGCCACTTCGCGCCAGTCGCCCGGCACGTAGGCGGCGCCGCTCCAGTGGTCGGTCAGTTCCGCGACCGGGCTGCCCTGGCCGTCGATGACCATGACGGCGGCGTTGCGGAAAGGCGAGGGGTGGAAGACGCTGTACAGGTGGGCCAGGTGGTGCGAGATGCGCGCGCGCCGGCAGCCCGGGGCCAGGCGCAGGGTGGCCTCGAGTTCCTCGTCGTACCGTGCCGGGTTGCGCCCTTCGTCGTCGGACGAGAAGCATTCGACCACGACGTCGAGCGGGCGCTCCGGCCACGGCAGGCGCGGCCCGTAATGGTCGCGGACGTCGCCCGGTCTGCCCCAGTGGTGCTTGTGGCGCGTCAGCCGTTCTTTCTGGATTGCCCACAGCAGGCGCGAACCCTGCATCAGGCAGGCACTGGCGTCCTGGGTCCGGTTAATGCCGAGCACGACGGGAACATCGGTCATCGTTTCCTCCTCGTTGGATTGCGATGCAACGGTCCAGCTAAGTCTTGGAGCACGATGACCTGGATTAGTTCATCCATTCGCGTTGGGCGGCGTCCTGAACGGTGTGGCGAAAGGCGGTATCATCGTCGCCAGTCCCATCGATGACCGGATACCCCATGCTCCAGACGCCCGCCTCGTTCACACCCCTGATGGCTCCACGGCAGGATGCCGCACCGCTGTCCTTCGTCTTCCACGGCGGGCGGCTGCTCGTGCGCGAGGCCGACCTCGGCCTGCCCGACGAGACCGCCGTGCGCAGCCTCGCGCTCGATCCGCCGCGCCTGCAGCCGGTCGGTCTGTTGGGGGAGCGTTATTGCCAGACGGCCTGGGTGGACGACGAGGCGCTGGCGCCGGCGGGGTACGCCTGGCGCGGGCTGCGTTCGCTGTTCGGCGAGTTTGACGAAGCGCACCTTGGCGTGGCCGTGCGCGCGGCCCAGATCGCGGAATGGGCGCGCACGCACCGTTTCTGCGGCGCCTGCGGCAGCGGCACCGTGCTGGCGGCGGGAGAACGCTGCTTCAAATGCGTGAATTGCGGCCACATGGCGTATCCACGCATCTCACCGGCGATGATGGTCCTGATCCGCAATGGAGACAAGGTCTTGCTGGCGCTGCACGCGCAGTCGCCGACCAAGCGCTTCGTGCCGCTGGCCGGCTTTCTGGAAGCCGGCGAAACGATCGAGGAAGCCGTGCACCGCGAAGTGTTCGAAGAGGTCGGCCTGCGCGTGCACAACCTGCGCTATTTCGGCAGCCAGTCGTGGCCTTTCCCGCACTCGCTGATGATCGCGTTCACGGCCGATTACCTGGACGGCGACATCCGTATCGACCCGAACGAGATCAGCGAGGCACGCTGGTTCGGTCCGGATGACGCGTGGCCGGAGCGCGTGCCGCACGTGTCGATTTCGAGCATGCTCGTCGACAGCCACCGTCCGGCCGGACGCTGAGGCGGCGGCAATCAGGGCAGCGGCGTCGCCGCGGCCGCGATCTTGCCTTCCACGCGCAGCGACAGCGGCAGTTCTTCCGGCCGGCTGCCCGTGCTGCGCATGCGCACGACGCGCTGCATCAGGTCGAACCAGAACGGGGCGCCGAACAGCGCCGTCGACGCCGTGACGAGCCAGCCGGCGAACTGCAGCGCGAAATCGGCGCCGGCCGCGGGCGGGAAATGGGTCCAGCCGATCGGCAGCGCCATCATGGCGTCGAACACGGCCGGGTCGAGCGCGCCGGGCGCGTCATGCAGGTGCGCCGTCAGGGAAGGTTGCTGCCACAGCGTGCGGAACAGGTGGATGCTGTCGATGTTGAACAGGATCGCCAGCAGCAGCGCCAGCAGCAGCGAGATCAGCAGCTGCCGCCGTTTATAGGTGCCGGACATGCGCGCCATCGCACTGTCGAACCAGCCGGCCAGCATGTCCTGGAATTGCTGCAGGTCGCGCGCGCGGCCGTACAGCCCCCGCATCACTTGCCTGACCTGCGGATCGGGGATCGTCTCGATGGCGTTCGCGAGCTGGGCGAAGTCGCCCGGCACTTTCCACAGGCTGTCCACCAGGGCAATCGCAAAATGCGCCGGTTCGATGTACGATGGCCGGGAGCGCATGTCCCGCTCGTGCGGCGTGACGCCGTCCGAGTGCGGGTTGACCAGCGGATGCAGGTAGACGGCACGCGCTAAGCCGTCGAAGCGCGGGTCGTTGAGCATGCTCTTGATGCCCGCCAGCAGCGTATTGGCACGCAGGCGGAACGCCGCGGCCAGCGCTTCCTGCAAGGTGCTGACGATCAGCGCGACCGTGCCATAACAAAATGTCAGGCCGATCGCAACTTCCAGGACGGTGCTTCCGAGCATGGCTGTTCTCCCGCGCAGTGACAAGGACCTCGACTACGCTAGCGCATGCGCCACGCGCCGGCCTTCATTTTGCGCAAGGAAACTGTCGCCATCTGTGGATCTGCCCCATTTTCTATATACTCTCGGCAATCGAAAATTTTAGGATGCACCATGTCTGACAAAGAAGTCTTCACCGAGCACGACTGGCGTCGCCTGCTGTCCAGCCTTGGCGAAGATCCCGACCGCTCCGGCCTGCACGAGACGCCCGCACGCGTCGCCAAGGCCTGGAAACACTGGACTTCCGGCTACGACCAGGATCCCGTCGAGATCCTCAAGGCCTTCGAGGACGGCGCCGAGGAATACAATGAATTGATCGTGGTGCGCGGCATCCCGGTCTACAGCCATTGCGAACACCACCTGGCGCCGTTCTTCGGCAAGGCGACCGTCGGCTATCTGCCGAACGGGAAGATCGTCGGGCTGTCGAAGCTGACCCGTCTCGTCGACGTGTTCTCCAAGCGCCTGCAGGTGCAGGAACGCCTGACGGTCCAGATCGCCAATACGCTGATGCAAGTGCTGGAACCGAAAGCCGTGGGCGTGGTCATCAAGTGCCGCCACATGTGCATGGAAAGCCGCGGCATCCGCACGCCGGGCGAGGAAACCATCACGTCGACCCTGCTCGGCGAACTGCAGCCGAACCTGGCGCTGCGCACCGAGTTCCTGTCGCTGGCCCGCGACTGACCGCTGAGTCCCGGGGCGCGGCCCGCCGCCCCGGCTTCCCTTCCGGACCGCCGCCGATACAAATAAAGTCGCCAAGATTCCGAACACGCTGCTAGACTCGTATTTACGGGGCGCTCATGTTCGATCCCGGTGCGACATGCCTTGCGCCCGTCGATGATCGGGAACCTGTTCCGGATCATATGTCTCCAAGTGCTATTTGAGGCGATCGACATGGCCAGGCAAACCTTTCCAAGCGATGTACCGCGTGAACAGTTCGAGACCGTACGTGAAATGCTGGAAGCGGCGCGGCGCAAGACCCGGCCTCGCAAGCACGATCTGTACGATGTCTTCTGTGCCGTCCTGTACTTCCTCCACACCGGCAGCGCCTGGCGCAGCATGCCGCCCGAGTTTCCGCCCTGGCGTACCGTGCACGAATATTTCACGCAATGGACCATGCTGCGCGACGGCGACCGTACCCTGCTCGAGCAGGCGCTCGACAAGCTCGGGCGCACGGCCGAAATCGCGCGGCTGCGCCAGCTGACCGGGCAGCGCTGATCCGGCCGCGATCAGCGCGCGGTCGCCACCGACCCTTCCGCGGGCTCGAACACGAATTTCTTTTTCGTGTCCATGTGGAAGACGCCGACCGGCTGGGCCTGGACATTGTCCGATGGCTGGGGCAACTGCTTGCAATCCCGGGTGTCCACCTGCCACATCTCGTCGCCCGCGCGCAGCAGGAACGATTCCTCGCCCGTCGAGAACAGCTCGACGTTCAGGTCGGCCAGCGGCGTCTTGCCGAGGTCGAACTGGCGCTGGCAGTCGGGCAGGCGCGACGCGACGACCCGCAATGCCACTTGTTTGCTCCAGAAATAATCCTGCGTGACGACCACGGTCAGGGCGTGGTCGTTGCTGTCGATGGTATAGCTGGCCGATTCGTTGACACAGCCGGCCAGCAGCAAGAGCGGCGTCAACAGGAGCAAGGTGGAGCGCATGGTCGTTTCCGGGTTGGCGATGCTTTGGTGCATCACTGCGCGAGTATAGAGCGCTTCAAACGCCGACCGCAACGGCGGCCTGTCGCCCGTGACTCTAAGTAACTGATTTCTTTGAGGAATTACATTCTGTCGCGCTCCGTGATTTTCCGATTTCGGAGATGATGAATAAGATATTCATCTCATTTCGGAAGCGAGCAAAGCAATGCCAGACGACGACCAGAGTCTATCGGCGCAGCGCCCGACCGGCGTGATGCCGTCCTATGCGCCGCCGCAACCGCTCACCTTGCGGATCAACGGCGCCGAGCACAACCTGACGATCGAGCCGCGCGTGACGCTGCTGGACGCACTGCGCGAAGTGCTGGGCCTCACCGGCACCAAGAAGGGCTGCGATCGCGGCCAGTGCGGCGCCTGCACGGTCCTCGTGGACGGCCAACGTATCAATTCCTGCCTGACCTTGGCGATGATGCACGACGGTCGCGAGATCACCACGGTGGAAGGCCTGGGTCGGGAAGGACAGCCGCATCCGATGCAGCAGGCCTTCATGGATTGCGATGGCTTCCAGTGCGGCTATTGCACGCCGGGACAGGTGTGTTCGGCGGTGGCGCTGCTGGACGAAGTGAAGGCAAGGCAAGCCAGCATGCTGACGGAAGGCGACCAGCTGGCGCCGGGCGCGTTGTCCGAAGACGAAATCCGCGAGCGCATGAGCGGCAACCTGTGCCGCTGTGGCGCCTATCCCAACATCGTCAAGGCCATCCACAGCGTGGTCTTGCGCCAGGCGTAGGAGGACGTGCATGCATTCGATCTTCTATGACCGGGCCAGGGACGTGAATCATGCGCTCGAGCTGGCGCGCCAGCCGGGCGCGAAGTTCATCGGCGGCGGCACCAATCTGCTCGACCTGTACAAGAGCGGCATCGAAAAGCCGGTGCGCCTCGTGGACGTGAGCCGGCTGGCGCTGGCCGACATCGAGGAACTGCCGGGCGGCGGCCTGCGCATCGGCGCCATGGCCAGCAACACGGCGGCGGCGAATCACCCGCTCGTGCGCCGGCGCTACCGCCTGCTGTCGGAGGCGCTGCTGAACGGCGCGTCGACCCAGCTCCGTAACATGGCGACCGTCGGCGGCAACCTGCTGCAGCGCACGCGCTGCTATTACTTCACCGACCCCACTTTCCCGCACTGTAACAAGCGCGATCCCGGTTCGGGCTGCGACGCCGTCGACGGCCACAACCGCATCCACGCGATCCTGGGCGCCAGCCCGCACTGTATCGCGACGAATCCGTCCGACATGAGCGTGGCCCTCGTCGCGCTCGACGCGGTCGTCCACCTGCAGGGGCCGGACGGCGCGCGGCAGGTCCCGGTCGCCGATTTCCACCGCCTGCCGGAAGACCGCCCGCAGGACGACACGGTGATCCGTCCTGGCGAGCTGATCACGGCGGTGGAACTGCCGCCGTCGCCGTTTGCGCAGCACGCGCACTACCTCAAGGTGCGCGACCGCGCCAGCTATGCGTTCGCACTCGTGTCGGTGGCGGCCGCCGTCGACCTGGATGGCGACACCATCCGCGACCTGCGTATCGTGCTGGGCGGCGTGGCCCATAAGCCCTGGCGCGCGCTCGGCGCGGAACAGAGATTACGCGGCCACGCGCTGGATGCGCTCACCGACGACGTGCTCGGCAAGGCGGGGGCGGATGCCGTCGCCGGCGCGCAGCCGCATGCGCACAATGCGTTCAAGGTCGAACTGGCGCAGCGTGCCGTCGCGCGGGCGCTGCGCATCGCCACCGGCGGCCACGCCACCGGCGTGGCAGGGAGCATGCCATGAGCATCACGGGCGCACCCATCAATCGCGTCGACGCCTGGGCGAAAGTCAGCGGCGCGGCACGCTATTCGGCCGAGCATCCGGTCGACGACGTGGCCCATGCGGTCCTCGTGACGAGCACGATCCCCAGCGGACGCGTGCTCTCCATCGACGACAGCGCGGCCCGCGAGGTGCCCGGCGTGCTGCTCGTGATGACCCACGAGAACGCCCTGCGTCTGCCCGAAAAGACGAAGGACGGCAAGATCCAGCCGCCCATCGGCCGCCGGCTGACCCTGCTGCAGGAAGACGACGTCCACTACAACAACCAGCCGATCGCCGTCGTCGTGGCCGACACCTTCGAGCGCGCGCGCGAGGCGGGCGCCCGGCTGCGCATCGAGTACGAACGCAAGCCGGCCGTGCTCGACTTCGAGCAGGCGAAGCAATCGCTGCATCCGCCCGACAAGGTGTTGACGGAAGAAACCGACACGAAGCGCGGCGACCTGCAGGCGGGGCTGCTGTCCGGCAGCGCGCGGATCGACGTCACCTACACGACGCCGATCGAACACCACAATCCGCTCGAGACGCACGCGACGATCGCCGCATGGGACGGCGACCGCCTCACGCTGTACGACTCGACGCAATACATGAAAGGCGTGCAGCGCATCGTCGCCGGCATCTTCGACATCCCGCCGGACAATGTCACGTCGATCTGCCCGTATGTCGGCGGCGGCTTCGGCGCGAAAGGTTCGGCGTGGTCGCACGTCGTGCTGGCGGCGATGGCCGCGAAGCAGGTGGGGCGGCCCGTCAAACTGTCGCTGGACCGCAACCAGATGTTCGGCCCGGTCGGCTGCCGTCCCAACACCGAGCAGCGCATGCGCATGGCGGCGCTGCCGGACGGACGCATGACGGCATCCAGCCACGACACCATCGCCTACACGTCGATGATCGAGGATTGGGTCGAGCCGTGCGGCCTCGTCACGCGCATGATGTACGCCAGCCCGAACCAGGAAACGTCGCACCGCCTCGCGCGCATGCACCTGGGCACGCCCACGTTCATGCGCGCGCCCGGGGAAGCGACCGGTTCGTACGCGCAGGACTGCGCCATCGACGAACTGGCCTACGAGCTCCACATGGACCCGCTCGAGCTGCGCCTGAAAAATTACACGGAGCGCGATCCCGGCAAGGACTTGCCGTTTTCCAGTAAATCGCTGCGCCAGTGCTACGACATCGGTGCCGAACGGTTCGGCTGGCGCGACCGCAATCCGCAACCGCGCTCGATGCGCCAGGGGAACAAGCTGGTCGGCTGGGGCATGGCGACGGCAAGCTATCCGACGAACCGCTCGCCGGCGTCATGTTCCGCGACCTTGATGCCGGACGGCACCGCGTTGTTCCGCTCCGGCACCCAGGACCTCGGCACCGGCACCTACACCGTGATGAGCCAGGTGGCGGCGGACGCCCTCGGCGTGCCGGTCGACCGCGTGCGTTTCGAGCTGGGCAATTCGCAGATGCCGGAAGCGCCGGTCTCGGGTGGCTCGACGACGGTAGCCAGCGTGGCGCCGGCCGTGCAGGCGGCAGGGAAGGCGCTGCGCCTGAAACTGCTCGGCATCGCCGCCGCGGACGAACGTTCTCCCCTGTTCGGCGCGACGGCCGACCAGGTCGGCGTGGATGCGACGTCGGACGGCGGCGAACTGTATTTGTTGGCCGACCCGGCGCGGCGCGAAGCGATGCAGGCCATCGCCGCGCGTCACGGTGGTCCGGTGGAAGCAACGGCAAAGGCCGAGCCCGGCGACGAGAAGCAGACCTATTCGATGCACGCGTTCGGCGCCGTGTTCGTCGAGGTGACGGTGGATGAAGACCTGGGCGAGATCCGCGTGCCGCGCGTGGTGGGCGTCTACGGCGTCGGCAAGCTGATGAACGAAAAGACGGGCTACAGCCAGCTGATGGGCGGCATCGTCTGGGGCATCAGCCTGGCGCTGTTCGAAGAGACGATGATCGACAAGCGGATCGGCCGCGCGGTGAACGGCAACCTCGCCGAATACCACGTGCCGACGAATGCCGACATCCGGGAGATCGACGTGCAGATCGTCGACGAGGACGACCCGCACGTGAACCCGCTGGGCGCCAAGGGGATCGGCGAGATCGGCATCACGGGCGTCGGTGCCGCCATCGCGAATGCCGTGTTCCACGCGACGGGCAGACGGGTGCGCGATCTGCCGATCACGCTCGACAAGCTGCTGTAGGGTGGGCGGCCACACCGGCCGCGGTCGTCCATCCGCACCGTTACCGCCGTCCGCGCGGCGATGCGCGACGGTTGCGCGCCGACGCTATGGCAAGTGGGCCGATTTATTTGCCGTGCGTCGCCTGCGCCACCTGCCCGGCCTTGTCGCCATTGGCCGCGGCGTGTTCGCCGCCATGCTCGCCGTGGGCCGTGCGGGTGTTTTCCCAACCCCCACCCAGCGCCAGGAATAACTGCACCTGGTCCGCCGCCAGCTGCGCGTCGGACGCGGCCAGGATGCTCTCGGCGATGGCCAGCGTGCGGTCCGCGTCGAGCTGGGACAGGAAGTCCGTGCGGCCGAACTGGTACAGCTTGGCCGACTGGCGCGATGCCAGCGCGCTCTGGTCGCGGGCGGCGCGCAGGGCGGCGTTACGGTCGAGTTCGCGGGCGTACACGGTCAGCGCGCTTTCCGTTTCGCGCAGCGCGTTCAGCACGACGCCATCGAAGCGGGCCAGCGCGCCGGCCGTGCCGGCCTTGGCCTGGGCGATGTGGGAACGGGCCGAGCTGGTGGCCGGCAGGTTCCACGAGATCAGCGGGCCCAGGCTGAACTTCCACGTGTTCGCATCGTTGAACTGGCTCATCATGCCGACCGCGCCGACCGACGCGCCCAGCGTGATGTTCGGGTACAGCTCGGCCGTCGCCACGCCGATGCGCGCGGTCGCGCCGGCCAGCTGGCGTTCGGCCTGGCGCACGTCCGGACGGCGGCGCAGCAGGGCGGCGCCATCGCCGACCGGGATCTTTGAGGCGACGCGCGGCGGCGTGGCGCATTGCGCGACCTCGGCCGGGAACTGGCTCGGCACTTCGCCGGTCAAAACGGCAAGGCGGTAGAGCGCCGTGCGGCGGCGGGCTTCCAGCGGCGGCAAGTTCGCGCGCAGCTGGTCGAGCTGGGCTTGCGCACGGGTATTGTCGATGGCGATGCCGCGGCCGCGCTGGACGCGTTCGGCCGTGAGCTTGGCAAACTTTGCCTGCAGGTCCACCGATTGCTGCGCCACCTTCAGCTGATAGCCGGCCGAGCACGCTTCCGCATAGGCGCGGGTCGTGTCGGCCGCAACGATCACGTGGGTGAGGTCGCTGGCGGCTTGCGCGGCTTCGACGTCCGCCTCCGACGCTTCGACGGCGCGGCGGATGCGGCCCCACAGGTCGAGCGTGTAGTGGATCTTGACGTCGCCGTCGTACAAGCCGTCGGTAGGCAATTGTTCGGGGATACCCAGCTGCGCGCCGGCGATGCGGCCGTACAGCGGGGCGACGCTCGCCTCGATTTCGGGCCGTTTCTTTTCCTCGACCTCTTCCAGCACGCCGTGCGCGCGCTGCAGGTTGGCGGCGGCCACGCGCAAGTCGGTGTTGTTGGCGAAGGCCTTGGCGATCAGCTTGTCGAGCAGCGGGTCCTGGTACAGATGCCACCAGTCGGCCGGCAGCGGGTCGGATTTGAAAGGCTGTTCGGCCGCGCCCATGAACGGGGCATTGGCCGCGTCGCGCTTGATCACGGCCTCTTTCGGCACGTGGTAGTCGGGGCCGACCGTGGTGCAGGCGGCCAGTGCCGCCGCCAGCAGCGTCAGCGCGAATGCTTTCTTGGCGGTTGAGCGGTAAAGGTTCATGGTCATTGCTTCAATGCGTGGTGGCCGCGGCCGTATTCGACGCCACGGCGCCGGCCGGTGCTGCCTGCGCGGCGGCCGGCAGCACCTTCACGGTGGCCGTCTGCCCGGCGACGAGCCGTACGTTGGCCGGCACCGGATCGAGGGCGATGCGTACCGGGACGCGCTGCGCCAGGCGGACCCAGTTGAACGTCGGATTCACGTTCGGCAGCATGTTGGCGCCCGTGCTGCGGTCGCGGTCGGCAATGCCTTCGGCGATGCTTTCGACGTGGCCGTGGATCGGCTGGCGCGTGCCCATCAACGTGACGTCGACCCGGTCGCCGAGCTGGATGCCGGGCAGCTTCGTTTCCTCGAAATAGCCTTCGACGTAGAACGAGCCGCTGTCGACGACGGCCATCACCGGATGCGCCGCGGTGGCGTAGGCGCCTTCGCGCAGGTCGAGGTTCGTCACGATGCCGGTCACGCTCGACACCACGTGCGTGCGCTCGAGGTTCAACTTGGCCGTGTCGCGGTTGACGATGGCTTGCGCCAGCGCGGCGCGGGCCTGGTCGGTGCGGGTCTGGCCCTGTTCCCGGATTTCCTGCGACACGAGGTCGTCGAGCTGGGTGTTGCGCTTGTTTTCGCGCTGCGCCTGGGCCAGCGCGGCTTCGGCCGCCGTCACCTGGGCGTCGGCCTGGCGCAGGGCCAGTTCGAAGCGGGCACGGTCGATCTCGAACAGCGGCTCGCCCGCCTTCACCTGCTGGTTGTCGTGGACGTAGACCTTGGTCACCTGGCCCGTCACGTCGGGCGCGACCTGCACGACATAGGCTTTCACGCGGCCGTCGCGCGTCCAGGGTTCGACCTCGTAGTGGCGCCACAGCTGCCAGCCCGCATAGACCGCGCCCGCGGTCACCACCGCCGTGAGACTTACCCGGCCGATGGCCGACAAAATAGTTTTCATAGCCATGTCAGGACCAGTTGCGTGTGTAATACGTCAGTGCGCCGAGCACGATGACGAACAGGGAAAAATCGAACAGGGCCGGGTGCCAGACGAGGCGGTAGAAGCCCGTCTTCGCCAGGACCAGATTGCACAGCCGCGATACCGCCAACGCCGCCAGCGTGAGCAGCAGGAGCGGAGGAACGTAGAGGCCGTAGATGCTGACTTCGCCGGTCATCGGATCTCCTTTCAGATTGCAGGAACGAGCGACGGCGCATAGGCCGCCGCCTTGGGGAACAGGTCGCGGCGCATGCCGGTGAGGGCGGCGAGGGCCTCGCGCTGGGCGTTATCGCGCGGGCCGGCGCAGATGGCGCGCAAAGCGTTGTCGAGCGTGTCCAGCAGGCTGCGTTCGCAACCGGCGTCGACCTTTGGGCGCAGCGCGAAATGGCGCGATAACTGTTTCATCAGCGGGCCGACGGCCGCGTCGCCGCGGCCCAACTGGGCACGCACGCTGTGCAGCAGGGTCATGTTCAAGCCGATGCGCAGGTCGCGCAGGGCATCGACGGCTTGCAGGTCCTGGTCCTTGGCCAGCGCCAGGCGCGGGGTCAGCATGCCGACGCGGTCGACCATCCTGGCCGAGAACTCCGGCAGCGACGGGACGCGCTCGCCGCTGCCCAGGCGCGCCAGCTCGCTCCAGCCCGCCTTGAGCAGGCGGCGCGCGGTCCAGCCGGCACCGACGCGGCGGAACACGCTCGTCGTGACGGCGGCCGCGACATAGCCGACGACCTGCGACAGCGTGCTGTTCAGGAAGGACACCATGTCGGCGTTGTGCGTATCGATCATCGCCAGGGTGCCACAGATGCCGAACAGGAAGGGAATGGCGCGTCCGAACGTCGACGGCCGCGCCAGCAGCACGCCCAGCACGAGGAAGGTCGGGGCGCAGGCGAGGATGAACGTCTCGAAGCCGTGCACGGCCGGCAGAATGCCCAGCAGGTAGAGGGCCGACACCGGGATCGAATAGATCGAATACCACATGAAGCTCTTGATGAAGGGCACCGGATTGTCCTGCGTGGAGAAGAAGCAGCACAGCACGGCGGTCATCATCGGCGCGGCCGCGCCGGACGGCCAGCCGGTCAGGATCCAGAACGCGCAGCAGGCCAGCACGGCGACCATGGCGGCAAAGGCGGACAGCACGGCCATGCCGCGGTCCAGGTGCAGCGCGCTCACCGGCACGCCCGGCAGGTGGCGCACGGCCTCGGGCAGGCGGCCATGCACGCCGGCGTCGATGTGCTGGCGCAGGGCGCGCGTCTCGACGCAGATCTCGATCAGGCGGCGCAGGCGCGCGGCGAGATTCACTTCGATCATGCCGGCCCAGCCGAGTGTCCTGTCGACCGCCGGTTCGAGCGCATCGATGCGCCGGCGCAAAGCGGCGCCTTGGGCATCGATCGCCACGCTCTTGGGGCTCTCGACGAGGGCGACGACATCCTTGAGCAGCGCGCTCCAGCGCTCCGACACGCTCGTTGCCCCCATGTCGCGCAGCGCGGTCAGGCGGTCTTCGATGCCAGACACGATGGGCACGAATGCTGCCAGGCGTTCCTGCAGCGCGTTCACCGCTTGTTCCGTCCAGCGCAGGTGCGACGTGTCGAACGGCAGGTGCGTGGTCATCAGGCGCATCTCCGTGATGTCGCCGGCGAGCTTGCGGCGGTCGGAGGCGGAGCGCGCGTCGCCGGCCGGATTCAGCGCGTCGCGGATCCAGTGGTGGGCGTCGCGCACGGCATTGTCCAGGCGCGCCAGCAACATCGGGCCGAACGGTTGCGGCAGCACGAGGCTGTGCACGACGGTCGCGCACGTAATGCCGAGCAGGATTTCCTCGACGCGGGCGAGGGCGATGTCGAAGATGGCGCCCGGCTCGTTCACGGCAGGGAAGGCGATGAGGCCGGCGGTGTAGCCGCCCAACATCAGCATGTAGGAACGCGGTGTGCGGTCGAGCAGCGAGAAATACAGGCAGCCGGCGATCCACAGTGCGAGCGTCAGCGACAGCAATTCAGGCGAGTTGATCAGGCGCGGCACGACGAACGTGACGGCAATCGCGCCCAGGACGGTGCCGCCCGCGCGGTACAGGCCCTTGGAGCGGGTCGGACCGGCGAACGGCGCGGCGCAGACGTACGCCGTCATCATCGCCCAAAATGGTCGCGGCAGTCCGATGCGCATCGATAGATATACCGAGAGCATCGCTGCCGCGAAAGACTTGACGGAGAACAGGATCTCCGACCGGGTTGGCGGGTTCATGCGGCCTGGATGGCGGCGATGGCGGTCGGCAGACCGGACAGGACGCGCAAGGTCGCCTCGACGTCGGCCGCATCGAACTCCCCGAACAGCTTGCGGCGGAAGGGCGTCAGCGCCTGGTCCATCAGGTGGGCCGTTTTCAGGCCCTCGCCGGTCAGGCGCAGAATCTTGGCGCGGCGGTCTTGCGGATCCTCATGGCGCTCGACCAGGCCGGATTCGATCAGGTGGTCGACGACGCGCACGAGCGACGACGCTTCCAGGCTCAGCGTCTCGGCCAGGATGCCCGGCCGCACGCCATTTTCTCCGAAGCGGTGGATGACCAGCACCGGCAGTCCGGTCGCCTGCGACAGGCCGAAATCGGACGCGACCTTGTCGGCGGCGGCACGGTAGGCGCGCGACGCATGGGTCAGCGCGGCGGTGAGACTGCTCAGGGTCTGGTCGGTCAGGCGCATATCGGTTCGCGTAAATACTTTGATTGAGTACTGTTGATATACGAAAGTTTAGCATGCGAAGTATTTTGGCGCAACGTAGGTGGGCAGCTCCGCCGATAGCGGCGGCATGAACGCGCGGTATGCGCTGCCCACGCGTGACGCATGCACCGTGTTGGCCGGATTCAAGCAATGTCGCGGCAATGCATATGCCGGTTGGACGCGTGGGCACGCAGTGCCCACCCTACTGATTACGATGCCGGAGCGATCCGGCGCAGGTCCGCCGGCGTGACGAACTCGGTGGCGCATGCCTGCGTCCGCAAGACTTCGATGGCCGCGTAACCCCAATGCACGGCCCCGAACGCCACGCCGGCCTTGCGCGCGGCTTCGGCGTCGAGGGCCTGGTCGCCGATGTAGAGGGCATCGACGGGCGCCACGCCGCACGCTTTGAGCACGGCGCGGATGCGGCTTGCCTTGCCGAAGACGGACATGCCGCAATCGAAACGCCGGATCAGCGCCGCCAGCTCCGGGCCCAGCACCGTGCGCACGTTGTGCTCAGAATTCGACGAGACGACGGTCAACAGCACGCCGCGCTCGTGCAGATGGCGCAGCGCGGCGGCGATGCCGTCGAACAGGGGAATCATGTGGGCGTTCTCCTGCATCATGGCCATGAAGGTTTTCGAGGCCAGCGGCAGCTTCCAGGCCGGCAGGCCCACATGGTCCATCATCTGGCGCATGCTGTAGTGGCGCAGCTCGCCGGCGCGTTCGACGTCGATGCGGGAAAAGCCGTGGCGGTCGGCGATCGTGTTGAAGACGCCGAGGAAGAACGGGAACGAGTCGGCCAGCGTGCCGTCGAAGTCGAAGATGGCGAGGCGGTAGGTCATGCGCACATGGTACACGCCGCGCCGCTGCCTGCCATTGTCAAGCGTCGATCGCCTTGCGCGCGAGCGCGGAATCGTCCGAGAACAGCCCGTCGATGCCCGTCTCCAGATAGCGCCGGATCTCCGCGACCGACCCCGCGTCATTGCGCGCGTTCAAGCCGTCGCCGTTGCGGAAGTCGGCCGCAAGGAAGGCGTTCTCAGGCCGGAAGGTCCAGACGACGACCTGCAATCCCGCCTTGTGCGCATCCGCCACGAGCGCCGTCGGCGCGGCCAGGCGTTCGTCCTTCGCCAGCGGGATGACGGCGCGCGTGTTCGGCGCGACGATGTCGGCATACGCGGCGATGTCGCGCAGGCCGCGCGCGGTGACCATGTCGCCATACGTCAGGCTGCCGCCGCTCGCGGCGACGTCGGCCGGACTCGCCTTGTCGTAAGCGCCGCCGACGATGACCAGCTGGGCCAGCGTCACGTTGGACGGCTTGCCGAGACCCTTGCGCAGCGCCTTCAGATTGGCGACCTCGAACGACTGCACGACGACCGGCGCGCGCCGCGTGTACTCGTGCGCCTTCAAGGTGGCGACGAAGCGGTCTTCCAGCGGCAGGCCCGCCTGCGCGAACCACGTCGAGTGTTTCAGTTCCGGGATCAGGCCGATCGTGCGCCCGCGCGCGGCCGCTTCCGCCGCCACGAAGTCGATGATCTCGTCGAAACTCACGATCTGGAACTGGCCGTCGTACGCGGTACCGCGCATCTTCGGCAGGCGCTCGATGGCGCGCAGCGTTTTCAATTCCGCGAACGTGAAGTCGGAGACGAACCAGCCTTCATGCGCTTCGCCGTCGATGATCTTGCGGGTCTTGCGCGAGGCGAACTCGGGCCGCGTGGCGATGTCGGTCGTGTCCGTGATCGCATTTTCGTGGCGCGCCACCAGCACGCCGTCTTTGGTGGCGACGAGGTCCGGCTCGACGAAGTCCGCGCCGTCCGCGATGGCCTTCGCGTACGACCCCAGCGTGTGCTCGGGCCGCAGGGCGCTGGCGCCGCGGTGGGCGTACAAGGTCGGTTTCGCCCGCTGGGCCAATGTCAGCGGCGGCAGGGCGGCCAGTGCGGTGCCGAGAGCGGCCGCCTTGAGGAAGCGCCGGCGCGGAGCAAGCGGCAGGAGGATCGTGTGCGTCATCAGATGTCAGCCTTTAAAGTGAAGAAGCCCATGCGCGGCGGGATCGGATACGTCGCGTAGCTGCCGCTTGCCTGGCCGACGACCGGTTGCAGCGGGCCTTCGCGGTTCAGCAGATTGGTCACGCTGAACGACCAGCGCAGGCTTTTCAGGTACGCGATCGACAGCGGCACTTTACCCGAGACGGACAGGCCCATGAGGAAGTAGCCGGGTATGCTCAGGTCGTTCGTGTAGGTGGCGTAGCGCTTGCCGACGTAATCGCCCGACAGCTGCGCCTCGACGTCGGCCGGGCCGCCGAACTTCGCGGTGGCGACGAATTTGTTCATCCACTCCGGCGTGTTGGGCACGGTCTTGCCGGCGGTCGGGACGACGGTCGTGCCGGAGAGGTAGCTGTCCTCGTACTTCGAGCGGTTGTACGAGATGCCGTCGTAGAACGAGAACGCGCGGCCGAAGTGGAAGGTGCCCGCCAGGTCGACGCCGTCCGTCTTGACCGTGCCGACGTTCGACAGGATCGTCGTGCCGCCCGCGAACGACGTGATGATCGGGTTCGAGCTGATGGCCAGCTGGCGGTCGCGGAAGGTCACGTGGTACAGCGCGACCTGGCCGTCGAACGCGGTGAGCGGGCCCACGTTCAGGTTGCGCGAATCGCGCAGGCCCGCTTCAACCGTGACCGACGTCTCCGGCTTGGCGTTCGCCTTGAAATAATCGAACGCGGCCTGCGACGACAGGCTCCACGGCGAATTCCCGCCGCCGCCGTACGTCACGTACTGGCGCATATTCTTCTGGATGTTGGCGAACAGCTGGTCGGTCGACGACACGTCCCAGCGCGCGCCGATCTGCGGCAGGAACCATTTTTTCGTATCGATCTTCCCTTCCGGCAGACCGCCCGTCGCCGTGCTGCTGATCGCGGCCGGCAGTTCATTGACGGGGAAGCGGCCGTCGGCGAACTGCAGGCTCGATTTGAAGCCGCCCAGCAGCGTGACGTCGGGCCGCATCTTCCACTCGTCCTGCAGGTACAACTGCACGACCTTGTTGTCGATGTCGCTGCCGTACTGCGTGATCAAGGGATTGCTCGGCCGCTCGTACGGCGTGCTCGGATTGTTCACGTCCAGCGCATACCAGCGGCGGTACGCGCCCGAATTATTGTGCTCGAACCAGAGGCCGCCCTGCACGAGGTGCGCGCCGAGATCCCAGCGCACGTTCGACAGCCAGCCCTGGCGATTGATCTTGTACTCGGTCGTGCGCGTGGCGTAGCCCGAATTGCCGAACACCGATTTGAGGTTCTGGTTCGGGAAGTACACCGCGAACAGGCCCGGCAAGCCGGCTTGCTGGATGGGGCCGGCAACGACCCCGACGCCATCGTTGTGGTGGAAGTAGTACTGGTTCGACCAAGTGAGGCTGTCGCTCAGGTAAGCCTCGTATTTCACGTAGGCCAGCTTGTCGGTACGCTGGGCGTCGCTGTAGTAATTGCGGAAGTTTTCCTTGGCATCCTTGTTTTCCTGCGAACTCAGGTAGGCGAGGGCGCCGGCGAAGTCCGGGTACAGGAAAGGCCGGGTGTAAGGCGCCGGCGTGCCGGCCTTGTGCAGCGTCGAATCCTCGTTCGGCTCCGTCTTGTCGGACCAGTCGACGAACAGCGTCAACTTGCCGGCATCGCCCTGGTGCACGAGTTTCGCGTTGAACTGGTCGTTGCTCTGGCGGCCGTTGAAATCCCATGCCTTCGCCTCGTGGTGCAGGCCGGAGAGATAAAGGCTGTTGCCGTTACCGAGGTCGCCCGAGTCGAAGCGGATGAACGTGCGGGTGGCGCCGTGGCTGCCCAGCGTCTGCTGCACATTGAGGTTGCGGCTGGCGGACGGGTCGCGCGAATAGGTCTCGATGGTGCCGCCCAGATTGCTCGTCGACGGCGTACCGAGGTCGCCCGCGCCCGTCGACAGCACAACGCTCTTCACGTTCTCGCTGGTGAGCGCGCGCTGCGGCGCGAGGCCGTTGTAGTTGCCGTACTGCTGGTCGCCCAGCGGCACGCCGTCCATCGTGTAGCCGAGCTGCTGGCCGTTGAAACCGTGGATGAACAGCGACAAGTTCTGCTCGTTGTTACCCCACGGGTCGGCCGTCTGGAAGCTCACGCCCGGCAGCGTCTGCAAGGCCTTCAGCGGATTCACGCCGGGCAGCACCTTCTGCATCTCCGCACCGGACAGGGCGACCGACGAGCGCGTCTTGCGAGTCGAGATCTCGACGGTGGCGATGGCGCCGGTGGGGGGCGTGTCCTGGATGCCGGGAGCATCGGCTGCGGCCGCCGGGAGGCCGTCGGCGGCGGCGGCGTGGGCCAGCGATGCGCACAGCGTGGCGGCGGCGATGGCGATCAGGGAGGGAACAAGGCGGGCGGTGCGGGTCGGGGTCATCAGTCAAGCTGCCGGGAGGTTAAAAGTGGTCCGGAGATTAACTTTGTGAAATGACTACGTGATTACGGTTGCGTGACCGGTTGATGACGCACGGCGGGCGTTTTTGCACAGCCGCCTGATCAACCGCGCACATTGCTTTGCGCTTGCACATCTGTCTACCTCATCTAATCTGATTCGGGTCAATCCCACAACAATATCGGAGACAGCATGGCAATCCTGACCAGGGCAAGACATCTTGCCGGCATCCTCATTGGCTTTCTCGGCACGAGCGCCTTCGCGGCGGTCGTCGCTTTACCGAAGTACAACGTCAGCGTGAACGATGTGTCGGTGTCCGGCTTTTCGTCCGGTGCCGACATGGCCGTGCAGATGCATTTCGCGTATTCGAAGACGATCAAAAAGGGAGCGGGCGTCATCGCCGGCGGGCCTTATTACTGCTCGCAAGGTAATGCGGCGATCGCGACCGGCCCGTGCATGGCCGATACCGGCTCGCGCAACCTGCCGTATCTGATTTCGGTGGTGAATACATGGTCGGGCAATGGCTATATCGACCCGACCAGCAATATGTCGGCATCGAAGGTGTATTTGCTGTCGGGGACGATCGATTCGACGGTGCGCCAGCCCGTCATGGACGACCTCAAAACGATGTACGGTTCGTATCTCCCGGCGGCCAACATCTATTACAAGAACAATCTCGCGGCCGAGCATTCGATCCCGACGGATTTCTTCGGCAACGGCTGCGCGGTCAACGGCAGCCCCTACGTCGACAACTGCAACTTCGATACGGCGGGAGAGATCCTGAAATGGATTTATGGACCGCTGAATCCCAAGAACACGGGGGTATTAAGCGGTAGCTTCATCAACTTCGACCAGTCTGTTTTCTGGGGCAACTTCAACCCGAACACCTACAGCATGGCCAGCAGCGGCTACGCCTACGTGCCGGCGAACTGCGCGGCGGGCCAATCGTGCCGGCTGCACGTGGCATTCCACGGCTGCCTGCAAAGCGCCTCCGTCGTCGGCACGGCGTTTTATCAGAATGCGGGCTATAACCGCTGGGCCGATACGAACAACATCATCGTGCTGTATCCGCAAACGATCATCACCGCGAACAATCCGGGCGGATGCTGGGACTGGTGGGGGTACGAGGATGTGAATTTCCCGGCCAAGAGCGGCGGGCAGATGGTCGCCATCAAGACCATGATCGACAAGATCGTCAGCGGCAACGCGGCGGCGCCGTTCACGTGCAGTCACTGGTATGCCAGCAATGTGTCGCATGTGTCGGCCGGCCGGGCGTATATCGGTGCGGACGGGCAGGTGTATGCGAAGAATTCGAACCAGTACCTGGGGTATTACATGGCGACGGCGTATACGGATGTCAGGCAGACGGCGGCGGGGTATTACGCGTATGGGAGTTGTTCCTGACGTACCAATCCATCGTGCGAGGCCGGGATCATCCGCAAAACGCGATACCGGCCATCGTGTTCAGATTAATTTGCATCTTTATGTAACAAGCTTTACGAGGTGTAAAGCGTGGTCCCGCACGATTCAGCTCGGCTATGATGGCGACCCGCTCAGCTGTTTATGCAACATTGTTGCTTGACTGACACTGGGCAACATTGAATGGCTGGGCTGACTATGAAAGATTCGGGAGTATCCGGACCGAACGCAACGGTCCAAAAACACTTTGGTTTGATCAACCTCTTGAAGGCCGGTGCGGCGCAACTGATCGTCCTGCACCACCTGGCGTTCTACGGCCCGATGGCCGACGCGGCACGGCCGCTGATGCCGTCGCTCATCGACTGGCTCGACCACAATGGCCGCATCGCCGTCCAGGCGTTCCTCGTCATGAGCGGCTTCCTCGTCGCGAAATCCCTGTCGCCGTCCGGCCTGCCCGGCATCGGCAACCCGCTGGGCACGATCTGGCGCCGCTACATCAAGCTGGCCCCGCCTTTCATCGTAGCCATGTTCCTGGCGATCGGTGCCTCCGCGCTCGCGCGCACGTGGATGGTCCACGATTCGATTTCGGCGCCGCCCAATCTGTCCCAACTGGCCGCGCACGTTTTCCTGCTGCAAAGCGTGCTGGGCTATGAATCGCTGTCCGCCGGCGCCTGGTATGTCGCGATCGACTTCCAGCTGTATGCGCTGATCACCGGCCTGCTGTGGCTGGGCGGACGCATCGCCGGCAACCGTCGCACGGCCTGGCTGATGCCCCTGCTGGTGACGCTGGGCGTGAGCATCTCCCTGCTGTACGTCAACCGCGACGCCGGGTTCGACGTGTGGGCGCCCTATTTCTTCGGCAGCTATGGCCTGGGCGTCCTGGCATGGTGGGCGGGCGATCCGCGCCGGCCATTCGTTGCGACGTTCGCGTTGCTGCTGATGATGATCGTGCCGACCGTGCTGGCGCTGGGACTGGATTTCCGCATCCGCATCGCGGTGGCCGCCGCCGTGGCCTGCGTCCTGTTCCTGTTCGGCCGCACGCGGCTGAGCACGTATGCGAACTCGGGGTGGTCGGTCGTCAACTACCTCGGCAAGATTTCGTATTCGATTTTCCTCGTGCATTTTCCGGTGTGCCTGGTCGTGAACGCGGCGTTTACGCGGTTCGTGCCGGACGATGCATACTTGCAAAGGGGCGGGTGTCGTGTGGGCGTGGGCGGCCAGCGTGGCGTCCGGGGCGGTGTTTTATCGCTGGGTCGAAGCGCCGCTGGGCCGTTTCCTGGCCGGGTTGGCGAAGCCGGTCGTGGTCCAGCCGTTCGGCGCCAAGCCCGTGAGATTGCGCGGCTAGAGCGAAAGTCAGCACTCGATTGCTGACTTTTATTTGTGTTCAAGCTACGCTGTCACTACGAAACGAAGGTGACATGATGAACACGCAGATCCTGGCACTCGATATCGCAGGTAATCCGTTCGACTGGATTCCACCAGAGGACGCCATCCTGTACTACGCACTCGGCAAAGTGGCCTGGGAATTGGGCGACCGTGAGTTCATTTTCCGCGGCGGCTATTCCCGTTCGGGCGTACAGTCGAAAATTGCCGTCAAGCCGATCATTGCGATCGTTGGCAGCGAAATCATGACGCGCATGTTCCGGACGGGCCTGCCGCTGACGCACCAGAACGATTTACTGTTCAAGCGCGACCGTTACACCTGCGCCTACTGCGGCAACCGCTTCGCGCACAAGGAACTGTCGCGTGACCATATCTTGCCGAGGTCGCGCGGCGGCAAGGATACGTGGATGAATTGCGTGACCGCCTGCAAGCGTTGCAATCAGGAGAAAGGCAATTTGCTGGTCGAGCAATTCCGTCCGCTGATCTATGTGCCGTACGTCCCGTGCCGCGCGGAGCATTACCTGCTGAGCGGGCGGAATATTCTTGCTGACCAGCACGAGTATCTGGCGGCGCAGTTGCCGAAGCATAGCCGGCTATTGAATTGATGGCCTCAACGTAAAACGGCCAACCTTTTCGGATTGGCCGTTTCGTTTGGAATGCAGAAGCGTCAGACGTCGATATTCCCCGCCTGCAGCGCATTCGATTCAATGAAGTTCCGGCGCGGCTCGACTTCATCACCCATCAGCGTCGTAAAGATCTGGTCCGCCGCGATGGCATCCTCGATCTGCACCTTCAACAGGTGACGCACCGTCGGGTCCATGGTCGTTTCCCACAACTGCTCGGGATTCATCTCGCCCAGACCCTTGTAACGCTGCTTGGAGACGCCACGTTCCGCTTCGTCGCGCAGCCATTCCATGGCCTGCTGGAAGTCGCGCACGGCGAATTCCTTCATCTTGTCGCCTTCGCCGCGGCGGATGATGGCGCCTTCGCCCATCAGACCCTGGAACGTCTCGGCCGAGTTCTCCAGCGTCTTGTAGTCGGCGCCGGCGACGAAGTCGGCGTCGATCGACGTCACTTGCACGTTGCCGTAGTGGATGCGTTCGATGCGCAGGCTGTGCTTGTCCGACAGCTCGTCGGAGCGCACGCCCACTTTCACGCTCGGGTCGTGGATCGCGTTCGCCAGGGCCTGTGCCGATTTCTCGGCCGCTTCCTGGGTCGACAGGTCCAGCTTCACGCCGGTCATGATGGCGGACAGGGCGGCGCGGTCGATCACGCGCGACAGGCGCATCATGATCGCGTTGGCCCTGTTGTACTTGTCGACCAGGTCGCCCAGCGCGCCGTCGGTGACCGGCTCCGCGCCTTCCTTCGGCAGCAGCGCGGCGCCGTTCAGGGCGACGCGCATCATGTAGCTCGCTTCCTCGACGTCATCCTTGAGGTAGCGCTCGTCGCGGCCGGCTTTCACCTTGTACAGCGGCGGTTGCGCGATGTAGATGTGGCCGCGCTCGACCAGCTGCGGCATCTGGCGGTAGAACAAGGTCAGCAGCAGGGTGCGGATGTGGGCGCCGTCGACGTCCGCGTCGGTCATGATGATGATGCGGTGGTAGCGCAGCTTGTCGACGTTGAACTCGTCCGGGCCGATCGACGTGCCGAGGGTCGCGATCAGGGTCGTGATCTGTTCCGACGACAGCATCTTTTCGAAGCGCGCCTTTTCCACGTTCAGCACCTTGCCGCGCAGCGGCAGGATGGCCTGGAACTTACGGTCGCGACCCTGCTTGGCGGAACCGCCTGCGGAGTCACCCTCGACGATGTACAGCTCGGCCAGCGCCGGGTCGCGTTCCTGGCAGTCGGCCAGCTTCGACGACAGGCCCAGGCCGTCCATCACGCCCTTGCGGCGGGTGAGGTCGCGGGCCTTGCGGGCCGCTTCGCGCGCGCGTGCGGCTTCCACGATCTTGCCGCAGATGATCTTGGCGTCGTTCGGCTTTTCCATCAGGAAGTCGGTGAGCGTCTTCGCCACGATCTCTTCGACCGGGCCACGCACTTCCGACGACACGAGCTTGTCTTTCGTTTGCGACGAGAACTTCGGCTCAGGCACTTTCACGGACAGCACGCAGGTGAGACCCTCTCGCATGTCGTCGCCCGAGATTTCGACCTTGGCCTTTTTCGCGAAGTCGTTCTCGTCGATGTATTTGTTGATCACGCGCGTCATCGCCGCGCGCAGGCCGGTCAGGTGGGTACCGCCGTCCCGCTGCGGGATATTGTTCGTGAAGCACAGCACCTGCTCGTTGTAGGCGTCGTTCCACTGCATGGACACGTCCACCGAGATATTGGTGCCGTTTTCCGACAGGCGTTCGCCGGTCGCCTGGAACACGGTCGGGTGCAGGACGGTCTTGGACTTGTTGATGTACTCGACGAAGCCGCGGGTGCCGCCCTCGAAGGCGAACACTTCTTCCTTGCCGGTGCGCTGGTCGGTCAGCTTGATGTTGACGCCGTTGTTCAGGAACGAGAGTTCACGGATGCGCTTGGACAAGATCTCGTAGTGGAACTCGACGTGCGAGAAGATTTCCTCGTCGGCCCAGAAATGGACTTCCGTGCCGCGCTTGTCGGTTTCGCCGATGACCTTGATCGGCGAGACTTCCACGCCGTCGCGGATTTCGATTTCGCGGTTCAGCGGAACGCCGCGCTCGAATTCCATCTGGTGCACTTTGCCGTTCTGGCGGACGGTCACACGCAGCAGCTTCGACAGTGCGTTCACGCAGGACACGCCGACGCCGTGCAGGCCGCCGGACACTTTATAGGCGTTCTGGTTGAACTTGCCGCCGGCGTGCAATTCCGTCAGCGCGATCTCGGTCGCCGAGCGCTTCGGCTCGTGCTTGTCGTCCATCTTGATGCCGGTCGGGATGCCGCGGCCGTTGTCGGTGATCGAGACCGAGTTGTCGGAGTGGATGGTGACGTGGATTTCGGTGCAGTAGCCCGCGAGCGCCTCGTCGATCGAGTTATCGAGCACCTCGAACACCAGGTGATGCAGGCCGGTGCCATCCGACGTGTCGCCGATGTACATGCCCGGACGCTTGCGTACGGCTTCCAGGCCTTCCAGGATCTGGATCGACGAGGCGCCGTACTCTTCCGCCTTGGCAAGGGAGGATTCCAAAACTGCTTGAGTGTTCTCGGACATGACTGCTTTCTCAAATAACGTGTGAATCAGACGGACGGGCTCTTGGCCGGCTGTCTTGCGTCGTCGGTTGGTGCGGCGGGACGTTTGCGATGCCGGTGTTGATTGGTTCAGCCTGGACCATCAAGCGAAGTGGCCTTGCAAGCATTCCACCGCAGCCGCTGCCGCCATAAAAAGCAGGCGGCAATAGACAAATATATGGGCGCTTTGCCCAAATTAAATACGCATCGGCATGACGACGTACTTGAAGTCGCCATTGTCGGGAATCGACATCAGGGCCGACGAATTCGAATCACCCAGCGCGATGTTCACCTGGTCGCACTTCAGGTTGTTCAATACGTCCAGCAGGTACGTGACGTTGAAACCGATGTCGATCGTGTCGCCGCCGTAGTCGATTTCCAGTTCTTCCACCGCTTCTTCCTGGTCGGCGTTGGTGGAGCTGATCTTCATCGAGCCCGGAGAAATCATGCAGCGCACGCCCTTGAATTTATCGCTCGTCATGATCGCCGCGCGCTGCAGCGAACGCAGCAGTTCTTCGCGGCTGATCGTGAAGTCGTTCTTGTAGCCCTTCGGGATCACACGGGTGTAATCCGGGAATTTGCCTTCCACCAGCTTCGACACGAGTTCGATGTCGGCGAAGGTCAGCTTGACTTGCGAGGCGGCGATGTCCAGGCGGACGGTGTCGTCGCTTTCTTCCAACAGGCGCTGCAATTCCAGGATGGTCTTGCGCGGGATGATCACTTCCTGGCGCTCGAATTGCTGTTCGGCGGTCACTTGCGCGAACGCGAGGCGGTGACCGTCGGTGGCAACGGCGATGATGTTGTTACCGTCCAGCACCAGCAGCAGGCCGTTCAGGTAGTAGCGGATGTCTTGCTGGGCCATCGCGAAGTGCACCATGTTGAACAGGTGCTTCAGCGTCTTTTGCGGCAGCGTGACGGTCGCGTTGTAGCTGTCGGCCACGGAGACGGTCGGGAATTCCTCGGCCGCCAAGGTCTGCAGCGCGAAGCGCGACTTGCCGCTTTGCACGGTCAGGCGCTTGTTCAGCAGGGTCATCGTGACGTCGCCCGATTCCGGCAGCGCGCGCAGGATGTCGAGGAGCTTGCGCGCCGCGACGGTCGTGCCGGCTTCTTCAGGACCCGAACCGATGTTGGCCAGGGTCGTGATCTGCACCTCGGTGTCGGTCGACAGGAACGAGACGCTTTCGCCATTCTTGCGGATGAGGATATTGGCCAGAATCGGCATGGTGTGCCGACGCTCGACAATACCACTCACGATCTGCAGTGGCCGGAGAAGCGTGTCTCGGGTGGATTTGACCAGTTGCATAGATATCCTCGGTGTTAGGGGTAAAAATGTTGTTCGCGCAATATTTTGCCAGAAATCATGGGGGGCACAGCCTTTTCCCCCCTTTCACGCATCAGCCTTTCAGGGTCTGCTCCAGCACGTGCAATTCGTGGTTGCACTCGGCGTTTTTGGCGCGGTCCTGTGCGATCTTGCGGACCGCATGCAGCACCGTCGTATGGTCGCGGCCGCCGAACAGTTCGCCGATCTCCGGCAGACTCTTCTGCGTCAGCTCTTTCGCCAGGTACATCGCGATCTGGCGCGGACGCGCGATGTTGGCCGGGCGGCGCTTCGAATACATGTCCGCGACCTTGATGTTGAAAAAGTCGGCCACGGTCTTCTGGATATTTTCCACGGAGATCTGGCGGTTCTGCACCGACAGCAGATCCTTCAGCGCTTCCTTCACGACGTCGATCGTGATGTCCTTGCCGTGGAAGCGCGAGTACGCGAGGATTTTCCTCAGCGCGCCTTCCAGTTCGCGCACGTTCGAGCGCAGGTGTTTCGCGACGAAGAAGGCGACGTCGTCGTTCAGCATGACGCCTTCCGATTCCGCCTTCTTCATCAGGATCGCCACGCGCATTTCCAGTTCCGGCGGTTCGATCGCGACCGTCAGGCCGGAGTCGAAGCGCGAGATCAGGCGGTCGTCCATGCCGGTGATCTCTTTAGGATAGGTATCCGACGTGATGATGATCTGTTTCTTCGCAGCGATCAGCGCTTCGAACGCATAGAAGAATTCTTCCTGCGTGCGGCTCTTGCCGCCGAAGAATTGAATATCGTCGATGAGCAGCATGTCCAGCGAGTGGTAGTAATGCTTGAAGTCATCGAAGCCTTTACGTTGATAGGCCGTCACGACGTCGCGCACGTACTGTTCCGCGTGGATATAGCGGATGCGCGCGCCCGGCTGGTCGGCCATCACCTGGTTGCCGATCGCGTGGATCAAGTGAGTCTTACCGAGGCCCACGCCGCCGTAGAAGAACAGCGGGTTGTACGACACGCCCGGGTTGTTGGCGACCTGGATCGCGGCGGCGCGCGCCAGCTGGTTCGCCTTACCAGTCACGAAGTTCTCGAACGTGAGGTCGGGATTGACGCGGCTCTGTTCGCGGCGCGGATTGTTCGCGATGACGTTGTCCGGCGTGACGACAGGCATCTCCGGCACGGTCTTGTCGGCCGCGGCGTTGATGCCCAGCGCACCGCTGCTGGACGGCATCGGGGCAGGGGCGGAGGACACCGCTTTCTTCGGCAGGCTGTTCTTCGGGTCGAGCACGAACTGCACGTCGACCGGCCGCTGATAATGCTCGGACGCGAGCGCGGTGATGCGGTTGGCGAATTGCGACTTCACCCAGTCGAGCTTGAAGCGATTGGGCGCCGCAATGCGCAGCTTGCCGTCCTCGTAGTCGAGGGCGACAAGTGGTTTGATCCACGCGGTATATTGCTGCGGTGTCAGCTCGAGCTCCAACTGGTTGGAACAGGTCTGCCAAAAGTTATCCATACATCGACTAAGTTAAGCGTAACACTCTATTTTACCTGTGTTCTCGCAAGTTATCCACAGGCGATACAGGAATTTTCCACCGAAACAGAGCCGCCTGACACGCACCCGCCACGGGTTGCGGCGCACCATGGCGCGGTCTTGACACAACGGTTGCCTTGACAGTCGGGTACCAAATAGAGTCTAATTCAGGGTTCCCCGCCCGTACGCTTTGTTAATCCAACAATTAGCACACAGGCGACAAGCTTTGCTGAGGCGTGACGCTGGCTTAACAACTGCGAAATGTCATTGGCGCAATGCTGACTCAGCATGAGCTCAGCCCCGATTTTTGCACTCTATTTTGCTTTAAGCGAGACCACCATGAAACGTACTTACCAACCTTCCGTCGTTCGTCGCAAGCGCACGCACGGCTTCCGCGCACGCATGGCTACCCGTGGTGGCCGTCTGGTCCTGAACGCTCGCCGCGCCAAGGGCCGCAAGCGCCTGGCCGTCTAAGCCCGGAAAGCCGCATCACCGCGCCGACGACCTATGTCAGGCGAAGGTTCGCACGACTTTGCGCGCGTTCGGCGTATCGTAAAAACGGATGAGTTTTCATCCGTTTTTCGTTTGCGCCCTGCACAAAAAACCGCGCATTTCGTGCTCTATACCCGACCGAATGCCCTGCCTCATGCGCGGCTGGGCGTCGTCGCGGCCAAACGTTTTGCGCCGCGCGCGGTCACGCGCAACACCATCAAACGCGTCACGCGCGAACTGTTCCGCACGACGCCGTTGCCGGCGCTCGACTGCATCGTCCGTCTGGCGCGTCCCGTCAACGGCAAGGACGGTCCGGCCACGACGTCCGCCCTGAAGGCGCAGCTGCGCGTCGAACTGGCGCGCCTGTTCGCGTCGCAGTTGCCGCGTCCGCGCAAAGGTGGCAAGACCAACGAAGCCGCTCCACAGGCGGCGAGCGTTGCGCCCTCAGCCTCGCAACCGGGACTATCATGAACCGGTTGCTTGTCTGGCTGTTGCGCGGTTACCAGTTGCTGGTGTCTCCGATGCTCGGACAGAACTGCCGTTTCTATCCGACCTGTTCCAATTACGCGATCGAGGCCGTCAAGATCCACGGCGCCGCGCGCGGCGGCTGGCTGGCAGCCCGCCGCATCTGCCGTTGCCATCCGTGGAACGAGGGCGGCGTCGACCTGGTACCGCGTCCCGGGGAGCAGCATTCCTCACCAACCGCTTGCGGTTGCAAGCATTCCTGAATAAGACCAATGGAAATCAATAAACGTACCATCCTGTGGATCGTGTTCGCCGTCGCACTGGTCGTCCTGTGGAACGACTGGATGGTGGCCAACGGCAAGCAGTCGATGTTCTCGGCGCAGCCGCCGGCCAAGGTCGCGCAGGCACCGAATCCGGCCAAGCCGAATGATCTGCCGACGGCGGCAACGCCGACGCCGGCCGGCGCCGTCCCGGGCACGCCCGCGGCCGCCGCGCCTGTGCAGACCCAGGTCGTCACCGTCACCACCGACGTCTATAAAGTCGACATCGACACGGCCGGCGGCGTGATCCGCCGCCTGGAGCTGCTGAAGTACCGCGACAAGGTCGACCCGACCAAGAACCAGGTGCTGTTCCAGGCCAACGGCCCGCGCGTCTACCTGGCCCAGACCGGCCTGACGGGCACCAGCCCGGCCGGCGTCCTGCCGAACCACAACACCCCGTTCACGGTCCGTCCGGGCCCGCGCACGCTGGACAGCAACAACCAGGTGCAGGTCGTGCTGGACGCCGAGCAGGGCGGCGTGCGCCTGACCAAGACCTTCACGTTCAAGCGCAACGACTACGTGATCGACGTGCGCCACGACGTGACCAACCTGACCCAGGCGCCGATCGCGCCGTCGCTGTACTTCCAGCTCGAGCATGACGGCCTGAAGCCGGAAGGCGACACCTACTTCAACAGCAGCTACACGGGCCCGACCCTGTGGACGCCGGACGAGCACTACCAGAAGCTGACCTTCGACAAGATCGCCAAGGGCTCGGCCGACTACGCGAAGAAGGCGAACGACGGCTGGATCGCGATCTCGCAGCACTTCTTCGTCTCGGCCTTCATCCCGCCGGCGAACACCCAGCGCGACATCTACACGAAGGCCTTGGGCAACAACGTGTTCGCCATCGGCGCCGTCGAGCCGCTGGGCACCGTGGCACCGGGCGCGACCGTGTCGAACGCCGCGCGCCTGTACTCGGGTCCGCAAGTGCAGAGCCTGCTGGAAAAAGTGACGCCGGGCCTGGACCTGGTGCGCGACTACGCGTGGGCCGCGATCATCGCCAAGCCGATCTTCGCCACCATGAACTGGCTGCACTCGATGATCGGCAACTGGGGCTGGACCATCATCGCCTTCACGATCCTGATCAAGCTGCTGTTCTTCCCGCTGTCGGCGGCCGGCTACCGCAGCATGGCCAAGATGAAGACGGTGACGCCAAAGATGCAGGCGATCCGCGAGCGTTTCAAAAACGATCCGGTCAAGATGCAGCAGGCCACGATGGAGCTGTACAAGGCCGAGAAGATCAACCCGCTGGGCGGCTGCCTGCCGATCCTCGTGCAGATGCCGGTGTTCCTGGCCCTGTACTGGGTGCTGCAGGCCGCGGTCGAGATGCGCGGCGCACCGTGGGTGGGCTGGATCCACGACCTGACGGCACCGGACCCGTACTTCATCCTGCCGATCCTGTACGCGATCTCGATGTTCATCACGCAGCGTCTGAACCCGCAACCGGCCGACCCGGTGCAGGCGAAGATGATGATGTTCATGCCGCTGGCGTTCTCCGTGATCTTCCTGTTCTTCCCGTCCGGCCTCGTGCTGTACTGGGTGGTGAACAACCTGATCTCGATGGCGCAGCAGTACGTCATCACCAAGAAGTTCGCGCCGGCCAAATAAACCTGGCCTGGTGAGCGAAAAGCCCGTGCCCGCACGGGCTTTTTTGTTTCTGCACGTCGTTCCCGCGCAGCCGGGAACCCCAGTACTGCTCGCGTCGACGCAACGCATGCAAAACTGGGTCCCCGCCTGCGCCGGGACGGCGGCTTAGGGCATCAGTCCGACTAATAAACTACAATCCCACCCCATGAAACTCGACACCTCCCCCATCGCCGCCATCGCCACCGCCCCTGGACGCGGCGGCATCGGCGTGGTGCGCGCCTCCGGCAAGGACCTGTCTCCGCTCGTGGACGCGCTGTTCCCCGGTACGACGCTGGCGGCCCGCCACGCGACTTACCTGCCGTTCAAGGACGCCGCGGGCGCCGTCATCGACGAGGGCCTCGCGCTGTACTTCAAGGCCCCGCACTCGTACACCGGCGAGGACGTGCTGGAACTGCAGGGCCATGGCGGCCCCGTCGTGCTGCGCATGCTGCTCGCGCGCGTGCTGGAAGCGGGCCGCGATGCCGGCCTGCGCCTCGCGGAGCCGGGCGAATTCACGCGCCGCGCCTTCCTCAACGATAAGCTCGACCTCGCCCAGGCGGAGGCCGTCGCCGACCTGATCGACGCGTCCACCGAGGCCGCCGCGAAATCGGCGTCGCAATCGCTGTCCGGCGCGTTCTCGAAAGTCGTGCACGAGCTGGTCGACAAGACGATCAACCTGCGCATGCTCGTCGAGGCCACGCTCGACTTTCCGGAGGAAGAGATCGACTTCCTCGAGAAATCGAATGCGCGTGGCCAGTTGAAGGGCATCGTCGATGCGCTGGAGGCCGTGTTCCGCCAGGCCGCCCAGGGCGCGCTGCTGCGCGAGGGCCTGAACGTGGTACTCGTCGGCCAGCCGAACGTCGGTAAATCGTCGCTGCTGAATGCGCTGGCCGGGTCGGACGTCGCCATCGTCACGCCGATCGCGGGCACGACGCGCGATAAAGTCAGCGAGACGATCCAGGTCGAGGGCATCCCGCTGAACATCGTCGACACGGCCGGCATCCGTGCCATCGGGGACCACGTCGACGTCGTCGAGCGCATCGGCATCGAGCGCACGTGGGGCGAGGTCGGCAAGGCGGACGTGATCCTGCACCTGCTCGACGCGAGCCTGGGCCCGGCCAAGGCCGACGAGGACATCGTCGCCGCGTTCCCGGCCGGCGTGCCGGTCGTGCGCATCTGGAACAAGATCGACCTGTCCGGCCACCAGCCGAGCGTCGCGCAGGGCGCCGACGCGGTCAACATCTATCTGTCCGCGCACGAAAAGATCGGCATCGACCTGCTGCGCGCCGAACTCCTGCGCATCGCCGGCTGGCAGCAGACGGGCGAGTCGCTGTACCTCGCGCGCGAACGCCACCTCGTCGCACTGCGCAATGCGCGCGAGCATCTGCGTTTCGCGGCCGAGCACGCGGCGCAGGACGACCAGTCGCTCGACCTGTTCGCCGAAGAGCTGCGGCTCGCGCAGGATCAGCTGTCCAGCATCACCGGGCTGTTCACGCCGGATGACTTACTCGGGGTGATCTTCAGTCGGTTCTGTATCGGGAAGTAACGGCAAATGACGTCCGCCGCGGATGTGCTAGGCTTGCCCCATCCATTGACGAATGAGGCAACCATGGCAGTGAAGCAAGACGGGATGACGAGACGGCGCTTCGGCAAGGCGGCACTGGCGCTGGCCGCCGGCGGCCTGCTGGCCTCCTGCGCAAGCATGATCGGACCGCGCCGTATCGAGCTGTCGCAAGGCCGCCTGCAGGCGGGCCTGGAACGCCGCTTCCCGCTGCGTAACCGCATGCTCGAGCTGTTCGACGTGCAATTGTACCGTCCGCGCCTGGCGATCATGCCGGACACCGACCGCGTCGGCCTCACGCTGGACGTGTCCGTGTCTCCGCCGTTCCTGCGTCAGTCGTGGAACGGTACGCTGGCGCTGTCCGGCCACCTGGTGCTGGACAATGTGCGCAACGCCGTCGTCCTGTCCTCGACGCACGTCGACAGCTTCGACGTGGAGGGCATGGACAGCAACCGCGTGCGCGACCTGGGCCGCGCGGCCGACCTGCTCGTGAATCAACTGATGCGCGATATGCCGGTCTACAGTTTCCACCCCGAAGACCTGCGTTATGCGGGGGTGCAATTTATCCCGACGCGCCTCGAGACGGCGCCCGGCGCCCTGTTCGTCACGCTGGAACCAGAGCGCTGATCCCCACGTCGCAAATCCGACACGACAGCCTCGCACGATTGAACGGCCCCGTGCACGGGTTGCCGATACTGCTATTATTTCGGGCAGTTGGATGGTCCGGCATCGGTGACGATGACGTCGGGGCACTGTGACTGTTGTTTCTTTAAAACTGTGCGGCAGCAGGCGTTGCAGAGGTAGCGCAAACGGCGCACACTGGTTTGAAAGTTGGCAACGGCACGTACCGCAGAAGCGGGCACAAGCGCGCTTGCGCTTTCTCATGCACATGGTGTTCCACTAAAGTAATCTCTGCGTTACTGACGTGCTGCCGGTAAGGGGGTAATCTTGGAAACGATACAGGAAAGTGTTCCGGACAAGAGCGTGCCTGTCGAGCCGATGGTCGCGGCATCCATGGGCACGACGTCGGTGCCGACCCGTCAGAGCCTGCCGCCCAAGGGCTCGTGCTGGTATTGCGAAAAGCCGCTCGACAGCGTCCGCCGTTTCTGCGGCAAATCCTGCGCCGACTCGTTCGACGAAGAAGCGGAATACAACCGCTGAGCCGCGGCACCGCGCACCGCGGTCGCGCCTCCGGTCAGCCGCCGTCGGCCCGTGCGCGCAGCAGCGCCAGGGCACCGTCGAAATCGAACCCTTCGACCAGACCCGCCACCTGGTGGTAATGGTCTTCCCCCAGTTGTGCCGCCAGTGCGCTCCCGGCCTCGCGCACGAGGTCGACCGCATCGCCATTGCCTTCATCGAGCAGCAGCATCAGACGGTCGACGGTGTCGCCGTGATCGCGCTGTGCCGGTGCCGCGGGATGGCGTTCGGGCAGGGTGCTGGCCAGGATGTCCAGTTCGCGCAGCACCCGCTCCAGTTCGTCCTGCAGGCGCACGAGGCTGCCGTGCACGTCGCCCGTGCCCGCGTGCAGCATCCGTTCCACGACATCCGCCTGGCGCCGCAGCGGCACCGCCTCGATCATGCCGGCGGCGCCCTTGAGGGTGTGCACGAGGCGCAGCGCCAGCACGGTGTCGCCCTGGTCGTGCGCGGCGCGGATGCCGGCCGCGGCCTGGCGGTACTCGTTGCGAAAGCGCGCCAGGACGCGCCCGAACAACGCGCCGTCGCCCATCAGGCGTGCGACGCCGCCCGCGTGATTCACCGCGGGGCCATTGGCTGCATCCGGCAGGGGGCGTTGGTCGGGACTGTTCATCAGGCCTTATTTTGTCGTAAACGACCAGCCGCGGGTGACCGGCGTTCCGTCGACGGCACCGGTGAAGGTGACGTCGTAGGTCGTGGCCGCCGCCAGCGGGGCCAGCGGGACGATCGCCGCCGCCGACTGGGTGGTCGTGTTCGCATCCTGGCCCTGGGCCAGCAGGCGCGTCGACAGGTCGGTGCCGGCACCGTGCGCGCGGATCGTGAAGCTCTGGACCGTCAGCTTGCGCGTGAGGTTCGTGTGCACGCTGACCGGGTAGCCGACCACGCTGCGGTCGGGCACCGGATCCGGCTCCTCGTAATCGCTGTTGAAAGTGGCCGGCACCTGCGTCTGGCCGTTGAATGGCCACGTCACGATCGTGGCGGCGGGGATGCCGCTGCCGTAGCCGTTGTTGGTGACGAAGTCGGCGGTGAAATAATTGTAGTTGTTCGACGTCGCCGCCGCGCCGGTGCCGATTTCCTTGAACACGGGCTCGAAGATCACGAAGCGGTGATAAATCGCCGTGATCAATTCCTCCGCCATGTAGAAGCCGGAACCGTTCGAGGTCGCCGAGATGACCTCGCCGATCGCGTTGCTGCCGCTGAACGTGTAGCCGGCGGCCTTCAGGCGCGCCTCCAGGTCCACGCCCGTGAAGCCTTGCTTGCCGGCCGTCTGGGTGTGGGTCACGGTGTTGTTGATGCGCTGGTAGTCCGAATGGCCCTGGGCCGCGACGTCGATGACGCCGTTGTGTGCGAGGGCCGGCATGCCGATCTGGCTGCGCCGGTAGTTAATCCAGTTCAGGCCGTCGGTGGCGATGTTGTTGGTCGCGACGGGCGCCGAGGCGTCCTGTCCCGAGAACCCAGTGGACGGCGCGCCGTTCGAGGCGCCGGCAGTGTTGCCGCCGCTGCCGCCGCCGCCACCGCCACCACCGCCGCCGCAGGCGACCAGCACCCACGCCGCGGTGCAGGCGAGAGCAATTTGCCGCACCCGATGTATTTTATTCATCATGTAAAACTCCCAACGTCGGCCGGACCGGAGTACAAAGAGCTTCCATTCTAGGCGAAATCGGCGCCTGGTGACGATCGCACCGACAATCGCGGCCTCAGCATAAGCCCATGTAAAATAAGCCCTTCTTCCGCTTTTAACGTATCCTAGTGAACGCTACCCGCCAGCAGCGCCTTGCGCGCGCCAAGTTTGCCCTGCCCAGTTTCGTGACCCTGCTGTCGATCGCCTGCGGTTTCGGCAGCATCGTGATCTCGGTCGACAATGCCCCCGTGGGCGATCCGTCCGACTATCGCCTGGCCGCGATCCTGCTGGTGCTGGCCGGCGTGTTCGACGCCCTCGACGGCTTCGTCGCCCGCGCCACCAATACGCAGTCGGCGTTCGGCGTGCAACTGGATTCGATCGCCGACGTGATGAATTTCGGCTGCGCCCCCGGCCTGCTGTTGTACTGCTACGGCTTCGCCCAGATGGGTGCCGCGCACCCGACCCTCGTGCGCATGGGCGGCCTGGCCTGCTTCGTGTTCGTCGCTTGCGGCGCGCTGCGCCTGGCGCGCTTCAACGTGATGGTCGGGAAGACCGACCCGCGCTATTTCGTCGGCATGCCGATCACGGCCGGCGCGGCCTGCGTGGCCTCGGTGGTGGTCGCCTGGCCCGACCCGGTGGCGGACATGGTCGGCGCCTTCCTCGTCATGCTCCTGATGATCG
Source organism: Massilia putida (assembly GCF_001941825.1). Lineage (NCBI taxonomy): Bacteria > Pseudomonadati > Pseudomonadota > Betaproteobacteria > Burkholderiales > Oxalobacteraceae > Massilia > Massilia putida. The sequence continues at coordinate 3,636,373 of NZ_CP019038.1, read as the reverse complement.
CGGTCGGGACGCTGATGGTGTCGACGATCCGCTTCCCCAGCTCCAAGCAGCCGAAAAAGGCGACCTTCGTCGCGCTGGGTGTCTGCGTCGTGTTGCTGGCGCTGCTGCAGACGCGCTTCTTTGCGCTGTTCTTCGTGTTTTATATTGGCGCGACGCTGCTGCTGAACATCGCGTGGAAGAGTGGGTGGACGAAGATCGCGCCGCCGAAGGTGTACGACGACGAATGATTTACGTAGGGCGGACGGGAGAACCCGTCCACCCTACGCGAACTTGTCGAACAGCGCGGCCAGATGCGCGGCCGCCACCTTCGCTTCCTCGACGTCGCCCGCATTGCCCGTATGGGTCACGATGCTGGCGGTGAGCAGCTGCACGAACGAGCGGTCCAGCGCCTTGCGCGCGGCCGCCATCTGCTGGGCCACGGCGTCGCAATCGGACGGCCCGTCGGCCAGCGCGATCAGCTTTTGGACCCCGCGCAGCTGACCCTCCACGCGCGCGAGGCGGTTCAGCAGATCCTTCTTCTGCTGCGCCGTCAGGGCGCGGCCTTCGACGATCTTGAGCGGTTCGGCCATGGCGGCGCGTCGCCTATGCGACCTCGTGCCCGCGCGCGGCGCGCAGGATCGCGAACCAGTCCGCGCGCGACAGCTGGAACGTCGTGCCGGCGACGGCGACCGAGACCGCCTCGATGCGGCCACTGCCCGTCAGCGGAATGGGGCGCGACGGCAGCTGCATGATCCACGCGAACACCACGCTGGCGAACGGCTGGTGCAGGCGGTCGGCGATGTCCTTGATCACGAGGCGCAGGTTCTCGGCGTTCGCGTCGTTGGCCGTGAACAGGCGGCCACCGGCCAGCGGCGACCAGATCATCGGCGCGACGCCTTTGTCCTGCAGGCCGTCGAAGGTCTCGTCGAACATCGGCGCCACGTGCAGCGGCGAGAATTCCACCTGGTTCGTCGACAGCTCGATGCGGCGGTTCAGTGCCTCGAACTGGTGGCGGCTGAAATTCGACACGCCGAAGTGCAGCACCTTGCCGTCCTGCTTCAGGCGCGTGAAGGCTTGCGCGATCTCGTCGAAGTCCATCAGCGGGTCGGGACGGTGGATCAGCAGCAGGTCCAGGCGGTCGGTGTGCAGCTGGCGCAGCGATTCCTCGGCGGATGCGACGATGTGCGCGGCGCTCGTGTCGTAGTGCTGGATGGCGTGCTGCGGGCGTTTATTCGACAGCAGCTTGATGCCGCACTTGCTGATCAGCTGCATGCGGTCGCGCAGCGACGGCTGGGCGCGCAGAGCTTCGCCGAACAGGCCTTCGACGCCGTAGTTGCCGTAGATGTCCGCATGATCGAACGACGTGACGCCCAGCGCGATGCATTGCTCGATGAAGGCAATGCGCTGCTCCACCGTCATGCCCCATTCGACCATGCGCCACATGCCGGCGACGATGCGGGACAGTTCGAGGCCGCCGGTCTTGCGGGTGGCGATGCGCGGACAGGACAGGTCGCGGGGGAGGGCTGGGGTCATTGCGGTTTTCCAGGTTGATAATTAGATGATTATAGCGAAAGCAACCCTGCAAAAACGTCGTTCCCGCGAAAGCGGGAACCCATGCTGACGTGAACGAGGATGCTCAGTATGGGTTCCCGCCTGCGCGGGAAGTCGGTTCCGGCAATGCCGGGAGCGACGGCGTTTTGAGTAGTCGATTAAGCCGGAATTACTTCATCCACAACCGCATCGAATCCCACGCACGGCCGAAGATCGACGCTTCGCGCACTTCTTCCAGCGCCACCACCGGCAGCGCCAGCAGCGGCTTGCCGTCGACGTTCATCTTCAGCGTGCCGACGCGGCTGTTCAGGGCCAGCGGCGCAACCAGCGGATCCTTGCGTTCCAGGACCGGCTTCATCTTCTGGGCCACGCCCTTCGGCACGGTCACCCACACGTCGTTGGGGAAGCCGATCTTCACGGTCGACTGGGAGCCCTTCCAGATTTCCGGCGTGAGGATCGCCTGGCCTTTCGTATACAGCTTGACGGTGTCGAAGTTCTGGAAGCCCCAGTTCAAGAGCTTCTGGCTTTCCGCCGTGCGGTTGCCGTCCGACGTCGCGCCGGACAGCACCGAGATCAGGCGGCGCTCGCCGGCCGGGCCGTTCGGGCGGTGTGCCGATGCGATCATCGAATAGCCCGAGGCTTCGGTGTGGCCCGTCTTGAGGCCGTCGACGGTCGGGTCCAGCCACAGCAGGCGGTTGCGGTTCTGCTGCTTGATCTTGTTGTACGTGAATTCCTTGATCGAGTCGATCTTGTAGAACTGCGGGAAGTCCTGGATTTCGTGCGAGGCCAGGATCGACAGGTCGCGCGCCGTCGAGTAGTTCTCGGGGCTGGGCAGGCCGTGCGGGTTGGCGAAGTGGGTGTTCTTCATGCCCATGCGCTGGGCTTCGCGGTTCATCAAGGTGACGAAGGTCGCTTCGTCGCCGGCCACGGCTTCGGCCAGCGCCACCGCGGCGTCATTGCCGGACTGGATCATCAGGCCGTACAGCAGGTCCTGGATTTTCACCGGCGTGGCCGGGTCGATGAACATCTTCGAGCTGCTGCCGTCGACCTTCCATGCATGCACCGAGACGTTGACCATCTGGTCCAGCGTGATCTTCTTGTCGCGCAGGGCTTCGAAGACGACGTAGGCGGTCATGACCTTCGTGAGCGAGGCCGGCTCGATGCGCATGTCCGGATCCTGCGAAGCGATGACCTGGCCGCTGGTGGCATCCAGCAGGAGCCACGAACGGGCGGCGATTTGCGGGGCCGGCACCTGCTGCGCTTGGGCGGCCGACATCAGGAGGGCACTGGCGGCGAAGGCCGCGATTAACTTTTTCATGGGAAGCAAACTCGAGGTGAACTGTGAGATGACGCGATGGCAATGCCCGTAAGCATTGCCTTAAAAGAAGATCGCATCATTATAGGCCAGCGTTCGGCTCAAATGTCACGCCGCCACAATTGCGCGACAAGATTTTTAATGTGGACGAGCTTGCGGTGGAAGAAGTGGTCGGCGCCGGGAATCACGGTGACGGGAATGTCGAGCGGGCGCGCCCAGTCGAACACGTGCGTGAGCGGTATCGTATCGTCAAGTTCGCCGTGGATCAGGATCGTGTCGGCCGGGACCGCCGGCATCGGCCATTTGCCGGCAGCCGTGCCGACCAGCGCGAGGCGCTCGGCCGGGCGGCCCTGGGCGATGAGGCGCTGCTGCAGCTGGGCCTGGACGAAGGTGCCGAACGAGAAGCCGGACAGCGCGTACGGCAGGCCCGGATACTGTTCGATCATGTGGTCGAGCATGACTTCCATGTCGTCCACTTCGCCGCGGCCTTCGTCGTGCACGCCTTCGGACTCGCCCACGCCGCGGAAGTTGAAGCGTGCCGTCACGTAGCCGAGACCGACGAAGGCGCGGGCCAGCGTCTGCGCGACTTTATTGTCCATGGTGCCGCCGTACAGCGGGTGCGGATGCGCGACGAGGGCGATGCCGCGCGGCGCGCCCTCCGGTTCGTCCAGCAGGCATTCCATCTTGCCGGCGGGGCCGGTCAGGTAAAACTTGTGCGAATTCTTGTTCATTGCGTGCGTCGGCCTCAGATCTTCAGGCGCTCGACCACCTCGCCCTTGACGAGGTGGCGGTCGATGATTTCGTCGATGTCGGTGTTGTCCACGTAGGTGTACCACGTGCCCTGCGGGTAGATCACCACGACGGGGCCTTCCTCGCAGCGGTCCAGGCAACCGGCCTTGTTGATGCGCACCTGGCCCGGGCCGGAGAGGCCCAGTTCCTTGACGCGTTTCTTCGCGTGCTGCTGCGCGGCTTCGGCGCCGCTCTTGCCGCAGCTGGGGCGGCAGTCCTTGCCTTCGCGTTCGTTCAGGCAGAAGAACACGTGATGTCGATAAAAGGGTTTGTCGTCGTTCATGTCGATTCCGGATGGGCTGTATCCTTACTATGATACGCCGTTATCGGGGCCAATTCAGGGCCGGTTCAGCCGGTGCGAGGGCAGCAGCAGGAACCACACCGCGATGAACGGCCAGGCCATGCCGAGGAACTGGGCGGCCCCGTTAAAATTCAGGAATTTACCCTGCTGCCAGGCTTGCAGCGTCGAGACGAAATACGGGTTGGCCGGGATTGTGTTGACGACGATGAGCGACAGCACGAGCGTCACGACGGCCAGCCGGCGCTGCGCGACCTCGGGCGCGAACGCCAGACCCGCCAGCATGATCAGGCCGATCAGAAAGCCGCCCTCGGCGCCCGGCGTGACCCAGACGAACGCATTGTCCGGCGCGAAGAACAGCGAACTCGCGAGCGTCTTGACGACGATGCCGGCCCCGACCAGCGCCAGCATCAGCGGCAGCCGGGGCGCGTTGCGGCGCGTGAGGCACAGCAGGGTGAGGGCGGCGCCCGTCATGCCGCACGCGGTGATGATGGTCTCGGACAGCCAGTACTGCTCCACGCTCATCGGCACGTCGCCGCGCAGCATGGTCACGAGGTCGATGTCCGTGTCAAGCCATTCGGACAGCCATTCCGACAGCAGCGGCAGCACTTGGCCGTTGCCGAACAGGTAGTTCTGCGGATAGACCTGGGCCAGCGGCCACAGGGCGACGAGTACCAGTCCCTGGCTCGCGTGCGCCGCGAACCAGCGCTGCCGCAGCAGGTATAAACGGCTGCGGTCCAGCAGCATGGGCGCGAACCAGGCGCCGAGCAGCGCCCCGGCGAGGCAGCCGGCGGCATTGGTCAGCAGGTCGAGGTTCGACGGCACGCGGCTGGGCAGGTAGTTCTGCACGGTTTCCATCGTCCCCGACACGAGCAGGCCGACGACGGCCGCGACGACCACGGCCCACATGCCGCGCACGCGCGGATGCAGCGCCAGCACGATCAGGGCGCCGAACGGCATGTAGCCGACGATGTTGACCATCACGTCGAAGCCGGTCCACCAGCGCGGCATCTGCAGGTTGAGGAAGGCGAACGGCGACAGCCCGTTGCTGCGCCAGCCGGACAGCGGATACCAGCTGGCGTAGACGATCAGCAGAAAATAAGCCAGCAGCGCCGCGCGCGCCACCGGCGAGGCGCGGGAGCTGGCCTCGTCTTCCGTATCGGTCATCGTCGCTCGGTATTCAAGGTACCCAGCCAGGTCACGATGTCGGCCGCGATGGCGTCGGTGCTGGCTGCCAGCGCCCGCGCGCCGCCTGCCGCGTCGGCGCTGGTTGCGCGGACGGCCTGGCGGAAGCTGCGCTGGTCGACGAGCGTATGGCCCCGGAACACGGAGGCGCGCACGGCGACGGTGCCCGTGCTCTGGCTCACGCCGCCGAAGTCCTGGACGAATTCGTCGACGTCGATGCGCAGCAGCGGGATGCCGATGGAGGCGTCGGTCTCCGACAGCACCCGCGCGCCCGCCTGCGCGAGCCGCGTCTTGAAGCGCTGGGTCAGCAATTGCAGCGGATTCGCCGTCCAGCGGCTGTTCGCATAGGTGCGCGCCTGCAGCGGGTCGGCATAGGTCAGGCGGTAGAACATGCGTTCGTTGTCCAGGGCGCTCGAGCCGGTGACGTCGGTGACGACCACCGGACCGAGCGCGCGGGGCGCCTGCGTTTGAGCCGATGCCGGCGCGGCCGGGCCGAAGTCGAATTGCGTCGTCGGCTGGCCTTTTTGCGAAGCGCAGCCGGACAGGATCAGGGCCAGGGCCGCGGCGAGAATGAAGCGGGTCGGATGCATGGTCGCTGGATTCCTCATTTGGTCGGGGGGACGAAACCGGGTTCGCCCGGGCCGGGGTCGGCCGCCGGGGCGCCGAACAGGATGCTTTGCGGGCGGTCGCCCAGGCTCGTCACGGTGCGGCGCACGGCGCGCAGCGACGTCTTCGCCTCGTCGGCCATGTCGACCACGTGCGGCAGCGTCTGCAGCTCGAGGTCGGACGTCACGCCGCCCAGCGAATCGATGGCGGTGCTGGCGCGTTCGAGCGGACCGCCCGGCGCCTGCAGGCTCGTCGCGAGGCGGTCGTAGTTGCGCGCGGCGGCGGTGGCGCTGGTCGACAAGTCGTGCACTGAGCCCATCGTGCGGTCGAGTTTATCCGTCAGCGCGGGCAGGCGGGCCAGCGTCGGCTGCAGCTGGGCCGGGATGTCGGCATACGCGGCGGCGGCCTTGTTGATGCTGTCGAAGGCGCCCGTGAGCTTGTCCTGGTTGTCTTGGCTGAGGATGTTGTTCAGGCTGTCCGTGATCCGTTCCGTCTTTTCCAGGATCGCGAGGCCGCGCTTCTCGAGCTGGTCGAGCAGGCCGGGACGCAGCGGGATGCGCGCCACGTGGCCCTTCTCGCTTTTCAGCAGCGGGGAGCCCGTGCGGTCGTCGTCCAGCTGGATGAACGCGATGCCGGTCACGCCCTGGTAGCCGAGCGAGGCGAACGTCGTCGTCGTGACGGGCGCGCCTTCGTCGATGGAGAGCTTGATGAGGATCTGGCCCGTCACGCGCGGGTCGAACACGATGTCGTCCACGCGCCCGACTTCCAGGCCGCGGTAACGCACGGTCGCCTGCGGATTCAGGCCGGGGATGGTCTGCGTGGTGACGATTTCGTACGGGTGCGTCTCGGTGCGGTCGCGGTTCAGCCACAGGCCGATCAGGATGGCGGCCACCAGCAGCGCGACCGTGAAGAAGCCCGTCATGAGGGCATACGATCTGTTTTCCATGTCAGTCTTCCGACTCCTTTCTTGCGATGCGCTCTTCCAGCACTTCCAGCGCCCGCTGGCCGCGCGGCCCCAGGAAAAAGTGTTTGATGAAGGGATGCTGCACGCGCAGCACGTCGCACGACGGGCCCACCGCGATCACGTGTTTTTCCGCCAGCACGGCGATGCGCGAGGACAGGGCGAACAGCGTGTCCAGGTCGTGCGTGACCATCACGACGGTCAGGTGCAGCTCGCTGTGCAGGGTCTGGATCAGCGCCACGAAGGAGTCCGACAGGTCGGGGTCGAGGCCCGCCGTGGGCTCGTCGAGAAACAGCAGCTGCGGTTCGAGCGCGAGCGCGCGCGCGAGGGCCGCCCGCTTGATCATCCCGCCCGACAGGTCGGACGGCATCTTGTTCGCGTCGCCGGGACCGAGTCCCACCATGTCCATCTTGAGCAGCACGGCGTCGCGCACGACCTCCTCGGGCAGGGCGCGCAGCTCGCGCAGCGGCAGGGCGATGTTGTCGAACACGGTCAGCGCCGAATACAGCGCGCCCTGCTGGAACAGCATGCCCCAGTGGTTGCGCATGCGCTGCAGCTGTTCCGGGCTGGCGCTGCTGACGTCCTCGCCGAACACCCTGACGCAGCCGCTGGACGGGCGCTCCAGCCCGAGCATCTGGCGCAGCAGCACGGTCTTGCCGGTGCCGGAACCGCCGACGATGGACAGGATCTCGCCCGAGTAGATGTCGAGGTTCAGGTCCTGGTGCACGACGGTGCGGCCGAAGCGCGTCCACAGGTTGCGGATCTGGACGACCGGCGGCCCGACGTCTTCGTCCGGCTTGCGGTTCAGCTGCTGCGGCGGGCGCTCGCCTTTCGCAGCGGGCTGCGGGCCTGATTTTTGGGCCGGGTTCTCCATCAGAAGCCCACCCCGGAGAAGACGATCGCGAACACGGCGTCGGCCAGGATCACGACGGTGATCGCGGTGACGACCGACGTCGTCGTGCCGCGCCCGAGGCTTTCCGTGTTCGGCTTGATGCGCAGGCCGAAGTGGCACGAGACGAGCGTGATCAGCATGCCGAACGCGACGCCCTTGCCCAGGCCGATGGTGTAGTTCACGATCGGCACGGCCGACGGCAGCTTCTGCACGAAGTAGCGCATCGTCAGGCCCAGTTCGATCTTCGCGGAGACCATGCCGCCGATCAGGGCCATCGCATCCGTCCACACGACCAGCAGCGGCATCGCCAGCGCGAGCGCGACCACTTTGGGCATGATCAGGCGGTAGCCGTGCGAGATGCCCATCACGAGCATCGCGTCGAGTTCCTCCGTCACGCGCATCACGCCCAGCTGCGCCGTGATCGAGGAACCGGAGCGGCCCGCGACGAGGATCGCCGCCAGCAGCGGGCCCAGTTCGCGGATGATGCTCATGCCGAGGATGTTGACGAGGTAGATGTCGCCGCCGAACATGCGCAGCTGCTGCGCCGACAGGTACGACAGCACGACGCCGATCAGGAAGCCCACGAGCGCCGTGATGCCCAGCGCCTGGAACCCGGAGTGGTAGATGTTGGCCGAGATCTCGCGCCACGGTCCGGACAGCGGATGGCGGATGAAGCGGCCGATGTCCTGCACGACCTGGCCGATCAGGGTGATCGCGCCGCGCAGGTGTTCGAAGAACGAGAGCACGCCGCTGCCCAGCGTGATCACCCATTGCAGGCGGCTCTTGCGGGCGCGCGGCAGATCGATGTGGCCGGATTTTTCGATGCGGTCGAACAGCTCTTCCTGGCGCGGGTCGAGTTTCAAATGCTCGGGGCGGCGCTTGCCCCAGGAACTCCAGAACAATTGGGCGCCGATGTGATCGAGGCTGACGATCTCCGACAAGTCCCACGCGACCGGCTTGCCCACGAGGGACGTCATCGTCTTTTCGATGTCCTTGAAACCGCGCCGCGAGAATGCGTGGACTTGCCATACGCCGCGCGCCACCACGGATTGCTCCGCGCCGGCGTTCGGATGCTCGATGGTTAATGTTGGCGCATTTTCAATCTGCATTGCGGCAGTGTAAAAGAGATTCGCGACTGCCGCCACCAGCGCGACGCTAGCGTGCCGTGGAGCGTTCGGTGGCGCACATTGCCGTCGAGTTCCGTGTTTACGCGGCCAGATGGCGGACCTGGCGCTCGGGCGCGGCCGCTTTGGCTTGCGCCGTCTTCTCGGCCGGCTTGTGCGAGCTGCCCGCGTAGTCGCTCGCGACGAGGGCCGCGGCCTCGAAAGCCGGCATGCCCTGGCGCTGCAGCCAGGCCTGCACCAGTTTGGCCAGGCGATCGAGCGCGATGCGGTGGGTCGCATCGAGCTGCGTGTAGATCCAGTCCGAAAAGGCCATGAAGTTGGCGAACGGGCTGTCGCCCAGCAGCACCTTGATCGTATGGGCGAAACGGCCCGAGTTCGCGACCAGGTCCCAGTAGCGCGCAAAGCGCACGAGCCGCTGCATGGTGGGAAAGTCGATGCGGTCCGTGGCCAGCACGGTGTACGGCGGATACGGGTCGTACACCATCTTGTACGGTTCCGTGTGGCGGATGATCGGCGTGCCGCGCAGGCGCTTGAGGATGCCGAACTGGATCTCGTGCGGGCCGAGGGCCACGAGCTGGTCGAAGCCGCGCGCGAACGACTCCACGTCTTCGCCCGGCAGGCCGGCGATCAGGTCCACGTGCATGTGCGCGTGCGAGTGCGTCGTCAGCCAGCGGATGTTGTCCGCGGCCTTGGCATTGTCCTGGCGCCGGCTCACGAGCGTCTGCACGTCCGGGTTGAAGCTCTGGATGCCGATCTCGAACTGCAGCGCGCCGGGCGGGAACTGCGCGATCGTCGCCTTCAGCGCTTCCGGCAGGTGGTCGGGCACCAGCTCGAAGTGGGCGTAGACCGGGTCGTCCGGATGGGCCGCGATCTTATCGAGGAAGAACTGCATGATGCGCTGGCTCGTCTTGACGTTCAGGTTGAACGTGCGGTCGACGAATTTGAAGAGCCGGGCGCCGCGCTGGTACAGCGTCTCCATCTCCGCCAGGAAGGTGTCGATCCCGAACGGCCACGCCGTCTTGTCCAGCGACGACAGGCAGAACTCGCATTTGAACGGACAGCCGCGCGACGCTTCCACGTAGATGGTGCGGTGGGCGATGTCCTCGTCGCTATATAAAGAGTAGGGCAGCGCGATGTCGGCCATCGGCGGCTGGACGCCCGCATGCACCTTCATGATCGGCTTGGGTCCGTGCAGGATCTCGCCGCACAGCTTGGGGAAGGTGATGTCGCCCCAGCCGGTGACGACGTAGTCGGCCAGGCGCACGATCTCTTGTTCGCCGGTCTCGTGCGAGACTTCCGGCCCGCCCAGTACGACCGTCACCTCGGGCGCGACACGCTTGAGCATCGCGACGACCTTCGTCGTCTCCTCGACGTTCCATATATAGATGCCGAAGCCGACGATGCGCGGCTGCTTTGCCAGCAGGCGTTCCACGACCTCCACCGTTTTGGCGCCGATGACGAATTCCATCAGGCTCGTCTGCTCCTGCAGCGCTCCCATATTGGCCAAGAGGTAGCGCAGCCCGAGCGAAGCGTGGGCATAGCGGGCGTTGAGGGTGGCGAGCAGGATGGTCATGGCGGTGCGGGGAGAACGGCAAAGCGCACATTGTAGCGGGACTTGCGGGCCGTTTGCGACGCTGGTATCATTCGGTCCCTCGTCGCAAACGACAGGCCTTTAAACGGCTCTGAACGCTTCGGTGGGGCGAAAAAAGAAGTTGACGATCATCGCGAAACACTGCATAATCTCGCTTCTCTGCTGCTGACGAACAAAACGATTCGCAGGCGCAGCAAGGCAGTACCGAACACGAAGTTCTTTAACAATCAACAGTCGATAAGTGTGGGCGTTTGATGAGGTGCCAGTATCGCTTCGGCGATACTGAATGCTTAAATTATCAAATGTTCACGCAAAAGAAATACGTTGCTCAGCAATGAGTAACGGTCAGTATTTTGAGTGAGCGACATGACACGAAAGTGTCAAAACAGAGATTAAACTGAAGAGTTTGATCCTGGCTCAGATTGAACGCTGGCGGCATGCTTTACACATGCAAGTCGAACGGCAGCGCGGGGCAACCTGGCGGCGAGTGGCGAACGGGTGAGTAATATATCGGAACGTACCCAAGAGTGGGGGATAACGTAGCGAAAGTTACGCTAATACCGCATACGATCTACGGATGAAAGTGGGGGATCGCAAGACCTCATGCTCCTGGAGCGGCCGATATCTGATTAGCTAGTTGGTGAGGTAAAGGCTCACCAAGGCGACGATCAGTAGCTGGTCTGAGAGGACGACCAGCCACACTGGGACTGAGACACGGCCCAGACTCCTACGGGAGGCAGCAGTGGGGAATTTTGGACAATGGGCGCAAGCCTGATCCAGCAATGCCGCGTGAGTGAAGAAGGCCTTCGGGTTGTAAAGCTCTTTTGTCAGGGAAGAAACGGGGTCGGCTAATATCCGACTCTAATGACGGTACCTGAAGAATAAGCACCGGCTAACTACGTGCCAGCAGCCGCGGTAATACGTAGGGTGCAAGCGTTAATCGGAATTACTGGGCGTAAAGCGTGCGCAGGCGGTTTTGTAAGTCTGACGTGAAATCCCCGGGCTTAACCTGGGAATTGCGTTGGAGACTGCAAGGCTGGAGTCTGGCAGAGGGGGGTAGAATTCCACGTGTAGCAGTGAAATGCGTAGAGATGTGGAGGAACACCGATGGCGAAGGCAGCCCCCTGGGTCAAGACTGACGCTCATGCACGAAAGCGTGGGGAGCAAACAGGATTAGATACCCTGGTAGTCCACGCCCTAAACGATGTCTACTAGTTGTCGGGTCTTAATTGACTTGGTAACGCAGCTAACGCGTGAAGTAGACCGCCTGGGGAGTACGGTCGCAAGATTAAAACTCAAAGGAATTGACGGGGACCCGCACAAGCGGTGGATGATGTGGATTAATTCGATGCAACGCGAAAAACCTTACCTACCCTTGACATGTCAGGAACCTCCGAGAGATTGGAGGGTGCCCGAAAGGGAGCCTGAACACAGGTGCTGCATGGCTGTCGTCAGCTCGTGTCGTGAGATGTTGGGTTAAGTCCCGCAACGAGCGCAACCCTTGTCATTAGTTGCTACGAAAGGGCACTCTAATGAGACTGCCGGTGACAAACCGGAGGAAGGTGGGGATGACGTCAAGTCCTCATGGCCCTTATGGGTAGGGCTTCACACGTCATACAATGGTACATACAGAGGGCCGCCAACCCGCGAGGGGGAGCTAATCCCAGAAAGTGTATCGTAGTCCGGATCGCAGTCTGCAACTCGACTGCGTGAAGTTGGAATCGCTAGTAATCGCGGATCAGCATGCCGCGGTGAATACGTTCCCGGGTCTTGTACACACCGCCCGTCACACCATGGGAGCGGGTTTTACCAGAAGTAGGTAGCTTAACCGCAAGGAGGGCGCTTACCACGGTAGGATTCGTGACTGGGGTGAAGTCGTAACAAGGTAGCCGTATCGGAAGGTGCGGCTGGATCACCTCCTTTCTAGAGTGGCACCGCGAGCGCAAGCTCGGTCATCAAGCGCCTACGCTTATCGGCTGTTATAAAGTTAAACGAGAACAGTTCGGGTCTGTAGCTCAGTCGGTTAGAGCACCGTGTTGATAACGCGGGGGTCGTTGGTTCGAATCCAACCAGACCCACCATGGTTATCATCGTCGGGTTTAGTCTGTAAAAATCATCTGGCTCTGCCAGGGATTTTTACCTCGATCCACAAAAAAGTAGATGTGTACTTTTTTGTGATGATTCTGGGGGATTAGCTCAGCTGGGAGAGCACCTGCTTTGCAAGCAGGGGGTCGTCGGTTCGATCCCGTCATCCTCCACCAACTCTCTGTTCACTGCATTTATCAAAGCTTGGCAACACTGAGTTTCGATAAGTGTAGTTCTCGTTCTTTAACAATCTGGAAGAAGTAAAGTTTTCTTTAAGCGTTCAATACGTTGAAAAATGTATCGAACACTTAGGGTAGTAATCTGTATGTATCAACAAACAAAGTAAGCTGAATCCTTGTCGATATGACGTTCCCTGACACTCATGCAGGGGCCAACGTTATAGGGACAAGCGAATAAGTGCACATGGTGGATGCCTTGGCGATTACAGGCGATGAAGGACGTAGTAGCTTGCGATAAGCTGCGGGGAGTGAGCAAACACACTTTGATCCGCAGATTTCCGAATGGGGAAACCCGGCCTTTTAGGTCATCGCATACTGAATACATAGGTATGCGAAGCGAACGCGGCGAACTGAAACATCTAAGTAGCTGCAGGAAAAGAAATCAACCGAGATTCCCAAAGTAGTGGCGAGCGAAATGGGATGAGCCTTGTACGTGATAGTCGATCGGATAGTGGAACGCCTTGGAAACGGCGGCCATAGCGGGTGATAGCCCCGTACACGAAATCCGAACGGTGATACTAAGCGTACGACAAGTAGGGCGGGACACGAGAAATCCTGTCTGAAGATGGGGGGACCATCCTCCAAGGCTAAATACTCGTAATCGACCGATAGTGAACCAGTACCGTGAGGGAAAGGCGAAAAGAACCCCGGGAGGGGAGTGAAATAGATCCTGAAACCGTGTGCATACAAACAGTCGGAGCCTCTTCGTGGGGTGACGGCGTACCTTTTGTATAATGGGTCAGCGACTTACATTCAGTGGCGAGGTTAACCGAATAGGGGAGCCGTAGAGAAATCGAGTCCGAACAGGGCGACAGTCGCTGGGTGTAGACCCGAAACCAGGTGATCTACCCATGGCCAGGATGAAGGTGCGGTAACACGCCCTGGAGGTCCGAACCCACTAATGTTGAAAAATTAGGGGATGAGCTGTGGGTAGGGGTGAAAGGCTAAACAAACCTGGAAATAGCTGGTTCTCTCCGAAAACTATTTAGGTAGTGCCTCAAGTATCACCATCGGGGGTAGAGCACTGTTATGGCTAGGGGGTCATTGCGACTTACCAAACCATTGCAAACTCCGAATACCGATGAGTGCGAGCTTGGGAGACAGACGTCGGGTGCTAACGTCCGGCGTCAAGAGGGAAACAACCCAGACCGCCAGCTAAGGTCCCAAAGATTGGCTAAGTGGAAAACGAAGTGGGAAGGCTAAAACAGTCAGGATGTTGGCTTAGAAGCAGCCATCATTTAAAGAAAGCGTAATAGCTCACTGATCGAGTCGTCCTGCGCGGAAGATGTAACGGGGCTAAGCCAGTCACCGAAGCTGCGGATATGTTTCTTAGTATTTATACTTTGATCCATATGGTAGGAGAGCGTTCCGTAAGCCTGAGAAGGTGTCTTGTAAAGGATGCTGGAGGTATCGGAAGTGCGAATGCTGACATGAGTAGCGATAAAGAGGGTGAAAAGCCCTCTCGCCGAAAGCCCAAGGTTTCCTGTTCAACGTTCATCGGAGCAGGGTGAGTCGGCCCCTAAGGCGAGGCAGAGATGCGTAGCTGATGGGAAGCAGGTTAATATTCCTGCACCGTCGTATGATGCGATGGGGGGACGGATCGCGGAAGGTTGTCCAGCTGTTGGAATAGCTGGTTTTTGACTCATAGAAGGCGCTTAGGCAAATCCGGGCGCGTAATTCAAGGGGTCGAGACGGGTGTCCTTGCGACACGAAGCAATCGGAAGTGGTTCCAAGAAAAGCCTCTAAGCTTCAGTCATACGAGACCGTACCGCAAACCGACACAGGTGGGCGAGATGAGTATTCTAAGGCGCTTGAGAGAACTCGGGAGAAGGAACTCGGCAAATTGGTACCGTAACTTCGGGATAAGGTACGCCCCGGTAGCTTGAATGGTTTACTCCATGAGGGTGAAAGGGTTGCAATAAACTGGTGGCTGCGACTGTTTAATAAAAACACAGCACTCTGCAAACACGAAAGTGGACGTATAGGGTGTGACGCCTGCCCGGTGCTGGAAGATTAAATGATGGGGTGCAAGCTCTTGATTGAAGTCCCAGTAAACGGCGGCCGTAACTATAACGGTCCTAAGGTAGCGAAATTCCTTGTCGGGTAAGTTCCGACCTGCACGAATGGCGTAACGATGGCCACACTGTCTCCTCCCGAGACTCAGCGAAGTTGAAATGTTTGTGATGATGCAATCTACCCGCGGCTAGACGGAAAGACCCCATGAACCTTTACTGTAGCTTTGCATTGGACTTTGAACCAATCTGTGTAGGATAGGTGGGAGGCTTTGAAGCGGGGACGCCAGTTCTCGTGGAGCCAACCTTGAAATACCACCCTGGTTCGTTTGAGGTTCTAACCTTGGCCCGTGATCCGGGTCGGGGACAGTGCATGGTAGGCAGTTTGACTGGGGCGGTCTCCTCCTAAAGTGTAACGGAGGAGTTCGAAGGTACGCTAGGTACGGTCGGACATCGTGCTAATAGTGCAATGGCATAAGCGTGCTTAACTGCGAGACCGACAAGTCGAGCAGGTACGAAAGTAGGACATAGTGATCCGGTGGTTCTGTATGGAAGGGCCATCGCTCAACGGATAAAAGGTACTCTGGGGATAACAGGCTGATTCCTCCCAAGAGTTCATATCGACGGGGGAGTTTGGCACCTCGATGTCGGCTCATCACATCCTGGGGCTGTAGCCGGTCCCAAGGGTATGGCTGTTCGCCATTTAAAGTGGTACGTGAGCTGGGTTTAAAACGTCGTGAGACAGTTTGGTCCCTATCTGCCGTGGGCGTTGGAAATTTGAAGGGGGCTGCTCCTAGTACGAGAGGACCGGAGTGGACGAACCTCTGGTGTACCGGTTGTCACGCCAGTGGCATTGCCGGGTAGCTAAGTTCGGAAGAGATAACCGCTGAAAGCATCTAAGCGGGAAACTCGCCTTGAGATGAGATTTCCCGGAGCCTTGAGCTCCTTGAAGGGTCGTTCGAGACCAGGACGTTGATAGGTCGGGTGTGGAAGTGCAGTAATGCATTAAGCTAACCGATACTAATTGCCCGTACGGCTTGTCCCTATAACCTTGGCAGTCATTGCCAATGCAAGGGTTCGGCTGTTTGTTGACACAACAGATTAAAACCACTTCTTCCAGATTCAGAGTGACGCATGCATTCAAGCTGCGGCACTCGTACAAGTTATGCCTGATGACCATAGCAAGTCGGTACCACCCCTTCCCATCCCGAACAGGACCGTGAAACGACTTTGCGCCGATGATAGTGCTGCAACCAGTGTGAAAGTAGGTTATCGTCAGGCTAGTTATTCCGCAAAAGCCCGCTCAGTTCAATCTGAGCGGGCTTTTTGCTTTCGGTAACACGAAGCCCGCCCGGCCGGATCGGCACCGCCCATCCTTGCCTGAGCGGGCTTTGTGCTTTTCTAGCGCACCCTCTTCAGATATCCGCGCAACCCATGGGTCAGCACCAGCGGAAAGACGCTCGCATGGTCCTCGTCCGCAAACACCTCGAGCCTGCTCTTCAGGTTCGGATAATGGTGCGATTTGAGCGCCGCATCGAAGTCGCATAAATCCGCGACCATGTCCGCATTCTCTTCCGTCCGCGACCGTGTCCGGTCCTTGGGCAGTGTCTCCCGTCCACCGATCCCGAAAAACACGGAGGCTGGCATGTCCTTGTGCCCGTTTGCGTACGCCAGTTCGCGATCGAACATCACGCCCTGGTCGAACCACAGCGAAGGGCTGCCGAGAATGTAATGGTCGAATGTACGCGGCTCGCTCAGCAGCAATTGCAGACCGAGCAGGCTGCCATATGAATGGCCGACAAAGATCTTGCGGTTCATGTCGGCGCGATAGTTCGCAGCGATCAGCGGGAACACGTCGGCGGCGATGAATCGGCCATAGGCTTGCGCCTCGCCGAACGCCGGCGTGCGTCCCGCCATATCGGAGACATAGTCCTGGCGCCGCGGCACGGCCGGCGTGTAATCGCGGCGACGGCTGTACACCGGGCTGTCGCCTTTCGAATACGACAGGCCGACCACAATGACGTCTTCCATGCCCGCATGCTTGGCCAGACGTTGCGCGATGCCGCGTGCGACCGGGAACGCGTAATTGGCATCGGTGACGAACAACACGGGGTAGCGCCGGTTCGATGAACGATAAGAATCCGGCAGCGCAACGAATACCTGATAGTCGCGGTTCAGCGCGCGCGCGTGCACGTCG
Organism: Massilia putida; assembly: GCF_001941825.1. NCBI lineage: Bacteria > Pseudomonadati > Pseudomonadota > Betaproteobacteria > Burkholderiales > Oxalobacteraceae > Massilia > Massilia putida. The sequence goes on along the minus strand of NZ_CP019038.1, from coordinate 3,619,549 downwards.
CGCACCTCCGTGTCGTCGAGCACATACGACATCGGCACCGCGGCCATGGCCAGGCTGGATGCGAAACAGCATGCCAACAGCAGCCCGCGCATCACCGTCATGGCTGCGCCTCGGCCGCCAGCGTCTTCGCCAGCCACGCACGCGCGGCCGTTGCGTACTTGTGGCATGCGTCGCGATCCACGAAGGCCTCGTTTCCGAATTCGGGTTGCCGGGCCTTCCTCTCCCACAAGTCAGCAAATTCCGGATGTGCGCTCACGAGCACGTCGCATTCCAGGCCGTCGACCGCGGCGATCGAACGCTCGACGTCCGCCCGCGCGTCCGGATACAGCGGGTTCCTGCTGAAACTGCGGTGATCGGCGGCGATGGCGGTGAGGCTGTCCGCGTACACCATGTGCATCGTCTTGCCGCCTTCGCTCGATTGCCAGGTCCAGCTGGTCGCCCCGGGCGTGTGCCCGGGCGTGAAATGCGCGGTGACCGCGAGCGGCCCAAGCTTGACCACGTCGCCATCGCGCACGGGGCGCGTGTTGGCGACGGGGACCATCGGCACGAGGCTAGGATACTGCGCGTCACGTTTGTCCGGCTGCCCGGTGCGCAACACGGCGACGGACGCCGGACTGCCCAGCACGACGGCGCCGCTCATCTTCTGCAATGCGGCGATGCCGCCGGCGTGGTCGAAGTGCTCGTGTCCACTCAGGATGTAGCGGATGTCCTCGACCTTGAAGCCGAGCGCGCGGATGTGCGCCGCGATCTGGCCGGCCGCATCAGGCGGTCCGCCGTCGATGAGGATGTGGCCCGCCGGCGACGTGATCAGCACGGCGCTGATGCCGTGTGTGCCGACGTAATAGGTGTTGCCGTAAAGGGCGAATGGATCCTGCGGCGCGAGCCACTCATCCATGCCTGCGGTGGCGGTAGCGGAGACGCCGCCGAACAGGAGCGCGGCGGCAAGGCGTATCGTGTTTTTCATGGGTAGCTGGTGAGTTGATAAAGATGATGCGTCGACGATTCTGCAACCGGTCCGGCGCCACGGCTTGGCCTGCGTGACGAATCGCCGCTTCCACGTGACGAAGCGGCTGTCCGCCGGCCATCGGCTGGCAGGCCCGCTGCTATACTTTTCCGATGAAGCAGCACGCCATCTCTCCGCCATCGATACCGCCCGCGGCCAGGACCGTCGTCATCGTCGTACTGCTGTGGACCGCGATCAGCGCCCTCGGCGCATTGCAGACCTACAGCGACAACCTGCGCCTCGGCGTCGACAGCCACTATCCATCCCTGCTGGTGACGTGGTTCGTCGAGTACGCGGTGCCGCTGATCGTCCTGAGCGCGGGCCTGAGCATGACGCTCGCGCGCTGGCCCGCATTGATCGCCCGTCCGCACAACGTGTTCCTGCTCTTCGTCGGTCTCGTGCTCGTGTTCCAGCCCGCGCAATGGACGTATATGGCGTGGCTGCGCGGCTACCTGCACATCGCGAGTCTCGACGACGCACGCCGGATCCTGATGAAGATGCTGCTCGTCGGCTGGTTCTCGACCACTGGCACGTTTGCAGCGATCCTCGCCATCCATTACTGGCGCCAGGCGCGCGAGCGCGAACTGGCCTGGCAGCGCAGCCAGACCGACATGCTCAACCTGCGTCTCGCGCTGGAAGAACAGCGCATGCTGGCCCTGCGCGCGCAGTTCGAGCCTCACTTCCTGTTCAATGCGTTGAATGCGATCAGCGCGCTGGTGCGCGAAGGCGACCGCACGCTGGCCCTCGGCGGCATCGGGCGCCTGAGCGATCTGCTGCGCTATGCGCTGTCGGCCAGCGTGCGCAACACGGTCACGGTCGCCGCCGAGCTGCAGTTCGTGCGCGATTACCTCGACCTGCAGCGCCTGCGTTACGGCGCGCGGCTGCAGGTGCGCATCGATGGCGAAGACAGGCTGCTGCACGACGTCGATTGTCCGCCGCTGCTGCTGCAACCGCTGATCGAGAACGCGCTGCGCCACGACCTCGATTGCCACGATGGCCCGAGCGATATCCGCCTGTCCTTCGTGCCCGATGAGGAGGCGCTCACGATCCGGGTCACGAATCCCACCGGCGGGCACGCTTCCCCCAATCCCGGCGCGGGCCTTGGGCTGGCGAACACGCGCGAGCGGCTGCGCCTCATGCATCCCACCGCGTCGCTGCGCACGAACCTGCAGGACGGCCGCTTCGTGGCCGAAGTGCGCCTGCCGCTGGAGCGGGAGTAAGCGATGACGGTGCGTTACCTGATCGTCGACGACGAGCTGCCCAGCCGCGCCAATCTGCGCCTGGCCCTGGCCGCGCATCCCGACTGGCGGCTCGTGGCCGAATGCGATGGCACCGCGGTAGCGCGCGCGGCGTTGGCCGCGCAGGAAGTCGACGTCATCTTCCTCGACATTCAGATGCCGGCCGAATCGGGGCTCGTGCTCGCGCGCGAGATCAGCCGCGTATCCGCGCCGCCGCTGATCGTCTTCGTGACGGCCTATAGCGAACACGCCGTCGACGCGTTCGAGGTCCACGCGCTCGACTATCTGCTCAAGCCCTTGAACGATGCACGCCTCGGCCAGACCGTCGAGCGCATCGGCGCGATGCTGGGACACCGTCAGCGTGAAGCCTATGGTGCGGCCTTGCGCGATTATGTCGACGCCGGCGCGAACCCGGACAAGGCGGCCCTGGAGCGGATCAACGTGCGCTCCGTCGGCCGCATCGAACAGATCCTCGTGGCGGATATCCTGTGGATCGAATCGGCCGGGAATTACGTCGAGCTGCACCTGGCGGGGCGCACGGTCCTGCATCGCATCACGCTCAACCGCCTCGAGACGCTGCTCGCGCCCGACGAGTTCCTCCGCGTGCACCGCGGCGTGATCGTCAGACGCGGCGAGATCGCGCGCCTGGATACGGTCGGCGACGGCGGCTACCGGCTCACATTGCGTTGCGGTGCCGCGGTCGCCGTCAGCGAACGTTATCTGAGTGCGCTGAAGTCGGCGATGTGACGAAGTGCCGTTTTGCCGGGACGGCTGCACTGTTTGCGGCGGGAGCGCCTGCCTATACTGGCTCGGTCACCATGAACCGGAGAACGCTTTGTCCATTCTGTTTCGCTCCATTGCCCTCGCATGCCTGTCTCTGCCGCCGTTGACGGCGGGTGCCGTCGATGAAGCCGCCGTGCGTATGGCCGTCGACGGCGCCATCCGACCGTTGATGGCGCAGCACGACGTGCCCGGGATGGCGGTCGCCGTCACCGTCGATGGCCACGCGATGTTCTTCAATTACGGCGAGGCGTCGAAAGAGGGGCACGTGCCCGTCACCGAGAATACCCTGTTCGAACTGGGCTCCGTCAGCAAGACCGTCACGGCGACGCTGGCCTGTTATGCGCAGGGCCTCGGCAAGCTGTCGTTCGACGACCATCCCGGCACCTACATGCCGCAGTTGAAGGGAAGCCGGATCGACCGCGCGAGCGTGCTTGAACTGGGCACTTATACGCCGGGCGGACTGCCGTTGCAATTTCCGGATGAAGTCGAGACGGATGCGCAGATGATCGCCTACTTCCGCGCGTGGCGGCCCGACGCTGCACCCGGCACGCAGCGCCGGTATTCGAATCCGAGCCTGGGCCTGTTCGGGCATGTGACGGCGCGCGCGTTGGGCGTCGATTTTGCCGACGCGGTCGAAGGCCGGCTGTTCCCCGCGTTGGGTCTGAAGCACAGTTATATCCGCGTACCGTCCGCCGCGATGGGCGATTATGCCTGGGGCTACGACAAGACCGATCGGCCGGTGCGCGTCAGCCCGGGCATGTTCGATGCGGAAACGTACGGCGTCAAGGCCAGTAGCGCCGACATGATCCGCTTCGTCCAGGAGAACATCGACGCGGACGGCCTGCCGGCGTCGATGCGGCGCGCCATCGATTGCACGCACACGGGTTACTACCGCATCGGCGACACGGTGCAGGGACTCGGATGGGAGCAGTATCGCGCACCGGTGACGCTGGCCGCCCTGCAGGCGGGGAATTCGACGACGATGAGCGCCCAGCCGAATCCGGCCACCCGGCTGCAGCCGCCGCAGGCGCCTCCGCCCGGGACGCTGTTCAACAAGACCGGTGCCACGCGCGGGTTCGGCGCTTATGTGCTGTTCGTGCCGGAACAACGCGTCGGGATCGTCATGCTGGCCAATAAGAATTACCCGATTCCGGCCCGGGTTCAGGCCGCTTATTCGATCCTTGGACAGCTGGCGCCGTGATGCCGTCAATACGCACGAATACGACAAACGCCACTTGCGCGATGGCCAGGGGTTTTGCTATAGTTCGCGTCCTGCTTCTGCAGCGCAAGAAAAGTTCAGCTAAATCAAACAGTTGAGATAGGTAGATTGATAACGCCGCTTGTGTTGCAGAAAAATGGGGGTTGACGAGTTAAGCGAAACACTGCATAATCTCACTTCTCTGCTGCTGACGAACACAACGATTCGCAGGCACAGCAAGGCAGTACCGAACACGAAGTTCTTTAACAATCAACAGTCGATAAGTGTGGGCGTTTGATGAGGTGCCAGTATCGCTTCGGCGATACTGAATGCTTAAATTATCAAATGTTCACGCAAAAGAAATACGTTGCTCAGCAATGAGTAACGGTCAGTATTTTGAGTGAGCGACATGACACGAAAGTGTCAAAACAGAGATTAAACTGAAGAGTTTGATCCTGGCTCAGATTGAACGCTGGCGGCATGCTTTACACATGCAAGTCGAACGGCAGCGCGGGGCAACCTGGCGGCGAGTGGCGAACGGGTGAGTAATATATCGGAACGTACCCAAGAGTGGGGGATAACGTAGCGAAAGTTACGCTAATACCGCATACGATCTACGGATGAAAGTGGGGGATCTTCGGACCTCATGCTCCTGGAGCGGCCGATATCTGATTAGCTAGTTGGTGAGGTAAAGGCTCACCAAGGCGACGATCAGTAGCTGGTCTGAGAGGACGACCAGCCACACTGGGACTGAGACACGGCCCAGACTCCTACGGGAGGCAGCAGTGGGGAATTTTGGACAATGGGCGCAAGCCTGATCCAGCAATGCCGCGTGAGTGAAGAAGGCCTTCGGGTTGTAAAGCTCTTTTGTCAGGGAAGAAACGGGGTCGGCTAATATCCGACTCTAATGACGGTACCTGAAGAATAAGCACCGGCTAACTACGTGCCAGCAGCCGCGGTAATACGTAGGGTGCAAGCGTTAATCGGAATTACTGGGCGTAAAGCGTGCGCAGGCGGTTTTGTAAGTCTGACGTGAAATCCCCGGGCTTAACCTGGGAATTGCGTTGGAGACTGCAAGGCTGGAGTCTGGCAGAGGGGGGTAGAATTCCACGTGTAGCAGTGAAATGCGTAGAGATGTGGAGGAACACCGATGGCGAAGGCAGCCCCCTGGGTCAAGACTGACGCTCATGCACGAAAGCGTGGGGAGCAAACAGGATTAGATACCCTGGTAGTCCACGCCCTAAACGATGTCTACTAGTTGTCGGGTCTTAATTGACTTGGTAACGCAGCTAACGCGTGAAGTAGACCGCCTGGGGAGTACGGTCGCAAGATTAAAACTCAAAGGAATTGACGGGGACCCGCACAAGCGGTGGATGATGTGGATTAATTCGATGCAACGCGAAAAACCTTACCTACCCTTGACATGTCAGGAACCTCCGAGAGATTGGAGGGTGCCCGAAAGGGAGCCTGAACACAGGTGCTGCATGGCTGTCGTCAGCTCGTGTCGTGAGATGTTGGGTTAAGTCCCGCAACGAGCGCAACCCTTGTCATTAGTTGCTACGAAAGGGCACTCTAATGAGACTGCCGGTGACAAACCGGAGGAAGGTGGGGATGACGTCAAGTCCTCATGGCCCTTATGGGTAGGGCTTCACACGTCATACAATGGTACATACAGAGGGCCGCCAACCCGCGAGGGGGAGCTAATCCCAGAAAGTGTATCGTAGTCCGGATCGCAGTCTGCAACTCGACTGCGTGAAGTTGGAATCGCTAGTAATCGCGGATCAGCATGCCGCGGTGAATACGTTCCCGGGTCTTGTACACACCGCCCGTCACACCATGGGAGCGGGTTTTACCAGAAGTAGGTAGCTTAACCGCAAGGAGGGCGCTTACCACGGTAGGATTCGTGACTGGGGTGAAGTCGTAACAAGGTAGCCGTATCGGAAGGTGCGGCTGGATCACCTCCTTTCTAGAGTGGCACCACGAGCGCAAGCTCGGTCATCAAGCGCCTACGCTTATCGGCTGTTAATAAAGTTAAACGAGAACAGTTCGGGTCTGTAGCTCAGTCGGTTAGAGCACCGTGTTGATAACGCGGGGGTCGTTGGTTCGAATCCAACCAGACCCACCATGGTTATCATCGTCGGGTTTAGTCTGTAAAAATCATCTGGCTCTGCCAGGGATTTTTACCTCGATCCACAAAAAAGTAGATGTGTACTTTTTTGTGATGATTCTGGGGGATTAGCTCAGCTGGGAGAGCACCTGCTTTGCAAGCAGGGGGTCGTCGGTTCGATCCCGTCATCCTCCACCAACTCTCTGTTCACTGCATTTATCAAAGCTTGGCAACACTGAGTTTCGATAAGTGTAGTTCTCGTTCTTTAACAATCTGGAAGAAGTAAAGTTTTCTTTAAGCGTTCAATACGTTGAAAAATGTATCGAACACTTAGGGTAGTAATCTGTATGTATCAACAAACAAAGTAAGCTGAATCCTTGTCGATATGACGTTCCCTGACACTCATGCAGGGGCCAACGTTATAGGGACAAGCGAATAAGTGCACATGGTGGATGCCTTGGCGATTACAGGCGATGAAGGACGTAGTAGCTTGCGATAAGCTGCGGGGAGTGAGCAAACACACTTTGATCCGCAGATTTCCGAATGGGGAAACCCGGCCTTTTAGGTCATCGCATACTGAATACATAGGTATGCGAAGCGAACGCGGCGAACTGAAACATCTAAGTAGCTGCAGGAAAAGAAATCAACCGAGATTCCCAAAGTAGTGGCGAGCGAAATGGGATGAGCCTTGTACGTGATAGTCGATCGGATAGTGGAACGCCTTGGAAACGGCGGCCATAGCGGGTGATAGCCCCGTACACGAAATCCGAACGGTGATACTAAGCGTACGACAAGTAGGGCGGGACACGAGAAATCCTGTCTGAAGATGGGGGGACCATCCTCCAAGGCTAAATACTCGTAATCGACCGATAGTGAACCAGTACCGTGAGGGAAAGGCGAAAAGAACCCCGGGAGGGGAGTGAAATAGATCCTGAAACCGTGTGCATACAAACAGTCGGAGCCTCTTCGTGGGGTGACGGCGTACCTTTTGTATAATGGGTCAGCGACTTACATTCAGTGGCGAGGTTAACCGAATAGGGGAGCCGTAGAGAAATCGAGTCCGAACAGGGCGACAGTCGCTGGGTGTAGACCCGAAACCAGGTGATCTACCCATGGCCAGGATGAAGGTGCGGTAACACGCCCTGGAGGTCCGAACCCACTAATGTTGAAAAATTAGGGGATGAGCTGTGGGTAGGGGTGAAAGGCTAAACAAACCTGGAAATAGCTGGTTCTCTCCGAAAACTATTTAGGTAGTGCCTCAAGTATCACCATCGGGGGTAGAGCACTGTTATGGCTAGGGGGTCATTGCGACTTACCAAACCATTGCAAACTCCGAATACCGATGAGTGCGAGCTTGGGAGACAGACGTCGGGTGCTAACGTCCGGCGTCAAGAGGGAAACAACCCAGACCGCCAGCTAAGGTCCCAAAGATTGGCTAAGTGGAAAACGAAGTGGGAAGGCTAAAACAGTCAGGATGTTGGCTTAGAAGCAGCCATCATTTAAAGAAAGCGTAATAGCTCACTGATCGAGTCGTCCTGCGCGGAAGATGTAACGGGGCTAAGCCAGTCACCGAAGCTGCGGATATGTTTCTTAGTATTTATACTTTGATCCATATGGTAGGAGAGCGTTCCGTAAGCCTGAGAAGGTGTCTTGTAAAGGATGCTGGAGGTATCGGAAGTGCGAATGCTGACATGAGTAGCGATAAAGAGGGTGAAAAGCCCTCTCGCCGAAAGCCCAAGGTTTCCTGTTCAACGTTCATCGGAGCAGGGTGAGTCGGCCCCTAAGGCGAGGCAGAGATGCGTAGCTGATGGGAAGCAGGTTAATATTCCTGCACCGTCGTATGATGCGATGGGGGGACGGATCGCGGAAGGTTGTCCAGCTGTTGGAATAGCTGGTTTTTGACTCATAGAAGGCGCTTAGGCAAATCCGGGCGCGTAATTCAAGGGGTCGAGACGGGTGTCCTTGTGACACGAAGCAATCGGAAGTGGTTCCAAGAAAAGCCTCTAAGCTTCAGTCATACGAGACCGTACCGCAAACCGACACAGGTGGGCGAGATGAGTATTCTAAGGCGCTTGAGAGAACTCGGGAGAAGGAACTCGGCAAATTGGTACCGTAACTTCGGGATAAGGTACGCCCCGGTAGCTTGAATGGTTTACTCCATGAGGGTGAAAGGGTTGCAATAAACTGGTGGCTGCGACTGTTTAATAAAAACACAGCACTCTGCAAACACGAAAGTGGACGTATAGGGTGTGACGCCTGCCCGGTGCTGGAAGATTAAATGATGGGGTGCAAGCTCTTGATTGAAGTCCCAGTAAACGGCGGCCGTAACTATAACGGTCCTAAGGTAGCGAAATTCCTTGTCGGGTAAGTTCCGACCTGCACGAATGGCGTAACGATGGCCACACTGTCTCCTCCCGAGACTCAGCGAAGTTGAAATGTTTGTGATGATGCAATCTACCCGCGGCTAGACGGAAAGACCCCATGAACCTTTACTGTAGCTTTGCATTGGACTTTGAACCAATCTGTGTAGGATAGGTGGGAGGCTTTGAAGCGGGGACGCCAGTTCTCGTGGAGCCAACCTTGAAATACCACCCTGGTTCGTTTGAGGTTCTAACCTTGGCCCGTGATCCGGGTCGGGGACAGTGCATGGTAGGCAGTTTGACTGGGGCGGTCTCCTCCTAAAGTGTAACGGAGGAGTTCGAAGGTACGCTAGGTACGGTCGGACATCGTGCTAATAGTGCAATGGCATAAGCGTGCTTAACTGCGAGACCGACAAGTCGAGCAGGTACGAAAGTAGGACATAGTGATCCGGTGGTTCTGTATGGAAGGGCCATCGCTCAACGGATAAAAGGTACTCTGGGGATAACAGGCTGATTCCTCCCAAGAGTTCATATCGACGGGGGAGTTTGGCACCTCGATGTCGGCTCATCACATCCTGGGGCTGTAGCCGGTCCCAAGGGTATGGCTGTTCGCCATTTAAAGTGGTACGTGAGCTGGGTTTAAAACGTCGTGAGACAGTTTGGTCCCTATCTGCCGTGGGCGTTGGAAATTTGAAGGGGGCTGCTCCTAGTACGAGAGGACCGGAGTGGACGAACCTCTGGTGTACCGGTTGTCACGCCAGTGGCATTGCCGGGTAGCTAAGTTCGGAAGAGATAACCGCTGAAAGCATCTAAGCGGGAAACTCGCCTTGAGATGAGATTTCCCGGAGCCTTGAGCTCCTTGAAGGGTCGTTCGAGACCAGGACGTTGATAGGTCGGGTGTGGAAGTGCAGTAATGCATTAAGCTAACCGATACTAATTGCCCGTACGGCTTGTCCCTATAACCTTGGCAGTCATTGCCAATGCAAGGGTTCAGCTGTTTGTTGACACAACAGATTAAAACCACTTCTTCCAGATTCAGAGTGACGCATGCATTCAAGCTGCGGCACTCGTACAAGTTATGCCTGATGACCATAGCAAGTCGGTACCACCCCTTCCCATCCCGAACAGGACCGTGAAACGACTTTGCGCCGATGATAGTGCTGCAACCAGTGTGAAAGTAGGTTATCGTCAGGCTAGTTATTCCGCAGAAGCCCGCTCAGTTCAGTCTGAGCGGGCTTTTTGCTTTCGGTAACACGAAACCCGCCCGGCCGGATCGGCACCACCCATCCTTGCCTGAGCGGGCTTCGTGCTTCTTACATCCGCTCCAGCTTCGCCATCACCTCGTCCGGCAACACGAGCGCCGCCGCCGCCATGTTCTCGCGCAGATGCGCAACCGAGGACGTCCCAGGAATCAGCAGGATGTTCGGCGAACGTCGCAACAGCCACGCGATCGCCACCCGCATCGGTGTCGCATCCAGCCCGGCCGCGACGGCCGACAACGTCTCCGACTGTAGCGGCGAAAAACCGCCCAGCGGAAAAAACGGCACATAAGGAATGCCGTCACGCGCCAACGCATCGATCATGTCGTCGTCATTACGGTGGACGAGGTTGTACATGTTTTGCACGCACGCGACCGGTACGATGCGCCGCGCGTCCTCGACCTGCTTCATCGTCACGTTGCTCAGGCCGACGTGTTTGATCAGCCCTTCTTCCCTTAATTCCGCCAGCGCCGTCACCTGCGCCTCAAGCGATCCTTCCGCCGGACCATGCACATCCAACATGCTGCGGAAATTCACGACCTCGAGCACGTCCAGGCCGAGATTGCGCAGATTGTCGTGCACGGCCTGTCGCAACTCCTGCGCCGAGACAGCCGGCAGCCAGCCACCTTGCGCATCACGCCGCGCACCGATCTTGGTGACGATGACGAGATCGTCGGGATACGGTTGCAGCGCCTCCTGGATCAACTGGTTCGTGACGTGCGGCCCGTAGAAATCCGACGTGTCGATGTGATTGACGCCGAGCGCCACCGCTTCGCGCAGCACGGCGCGGGCGGCGTCGGGATCCCGGGGTGGCCCGAACACACCGGGACCGGCCAATTGCATCGCGCCATAGCCGAGGCGCCGGACGGTGCGGTCGCCGAGCTGATAGGTGCCGGCGCGATCGATACTGGACATGAGGTTCTCCTTTGATAAATAGTGAACAGTGCATCCACGATAAGCCGGCAACAATCCCAGTACAATCCGGCATAATCCGCATGGGTTGTACGTCTGAACGGACAATGGAAAACACATGAAAGTCGATCTCGGCGACCTGTCGGCCTTCGTCGCCGTCGCGCGTGCCGGCGGTTTCCGCGATGCGGCGCGGGCCACGAGCGGCAGCGCGTCCGGTCTCAGCGATGCGGTGCGGCGTCTCGAAACAAAGCTCGGCGTCCGGCTGCTCAACCGCACCACGCGCAGCGTCGTGCCGACGGAAGCGGGCCGCAGCCTGCTCGCGCGGCTCGACCCGGTGCTCAACGAAGTCGAGAGCGCACTGGACGTCGTCAACGGTTTTCGCGACACGCCCACCGGCACGCTGCGCTTGAACGTGCCGATGAGCGCGGCGCGGCTCGTCCTGCCGTCCATCGTGCCGCGCTTTCTCGCCGCGTATCCGGAGATCCGTCTCGAGGTGATCGCGGACGAGAGCTTCGTCGACGTGCTCGCGGCCGGTTGTGATGCCGGCATCCGCTATGAAGAAAAGCTCGAGCAGGACATGATCGCCGTGCCGATCGGGCCGAGAGTCCAGCGCATGGCGGCAGCGGCGGCGCCGGCTTACCTCGACCGGCGCGGCCGGCCGCAACATCCCCGCGACTTGCTGGACCACGCCTGCATGCGCGCCCGCTTCGCCAGCGGTGCGGTCATCCGCTGGACGTTCGAGTGCGACGGTGAGACGGTGACGATCGATCCGCCCGGACAATTGCTGGTCCAGGTCGGCGGCGCCCTCGACCTGAAGATCGACGCGGCCGTCGCCGGCACAGGCATCGTCTACCTGTTCGAGGACTGGCTGCGCCCGTACATCGAGCGCGGCCAGCTCGAGCCCGTTCTGGAACCGTGGTGGCCGCGTTTTTCCGGCCCATATCTCTACTATCCGGGGCGCAGACTCGTTCCGGCGCCCCTGCGCGCGTTCGTCGATTTCATCCGCGCGGATCAGTGACCGCGCTGGTACGTGCCGATCAGCTCCGCCTGCGCCTTCACATGACCTTGCATCGCTTTTTCGACCTGTGCCTTGGTCGGGTGACGCAGGTCGGGCAGGACCGTGTCGAGCGCGTACAGTTTATGCACGTAGCGATGCCGTCCCACGGGCGGACAGGGCCCGCCGTAGCGCGTGTTCTTGAAGTCGTTCAGGCCAGCCTGTGTGCCCGGCGGCAGGTCGGCTTCGCGTATCCCGGCGGATAGACGATTCGCTTGCGGTGGAAGGTTGTAGAGAACCCAGTGGACCCAGGTCATTTTCGGGGCCGCGGGATCGGGCGCGTCCGGGTCGTCCACGATGAGGACGAGGCTGCGGGTGTCGGGCGGGACGCCGGACCAGGACAGCGCCGGCGATATGTTTGTACCGTCGCAGGTGTGAATGGCCGGGATGGGACCGCCGGGCGTGAAGTCGGCCGAGGTCAGGGTCAGGCTCATGCTTGCCTCCTTTGCGTCTGAAACCCATACGCTTGGACATCGGCAAACGACGCGGGTTGCGCCGGCGCGAGCGGGTATTCGTGTCCCGCCGCCACGCCGGCCGCCACCAGCCGTCACAGCGGCCGCATGACCATCGCGGCGCCGCTGTATGAACGGCTGGGCAAACACTCGCCACCGTCTGTGCTCCCCCCGATATCGGAACTTGAAGGTAGGCCAGTGTCGCCCAGTTCGTAAAATCCTTGTCCACGATGCCGTGAACACAAGGGTATTATCCGGGTGCAAGCGCCCTCATCTGTTCGGCGCCTCACACAACGCTGCCGTGGCAACGTTGGCGTCAGGATTGCGGTTCGCTGACCTGGATCGGATCACGGCGCGGGATCAGATACCAGAGTCCCACAAACAGGAAGAGGGAAGCAACTGCGGCAGCGATGCTGAGCGACAGCGTGTCGGTTGCAAGCGACACAACCGTCAACATGTCGAGCGACAGGCCAAGAGCCAGTGGCATCAGCGCACCCCGGATGGCTCTGCGCGACACCTTGACCATGAGCGATGTCGCATAGCCATGCTGGGCGCGGTAGTACACGGCCGGCGTCATCAGGAGGGCCATCGCAATGACCATCAAGGCGAGGCCGACCATGTGACACGCCTGTGCATACAGCGCGAGGTCGTTGAACCGTTCGTTGAACACGGCGATCGTCTGGAAACCGAACACCGCCTGCAGGCCAGGAAGAATGCAGCGCGCCTCTTCGATGATGTCGCGCATTGTCTGATGGTTCTTTTCTTGTTGAGAGGCTTGATCGTCCATGGGGTCACAGTAGCGCCAATTACGGCTGTGTTCAACTGTGCGCACGATTGACGTCTGTCATCACGCATGTACGATGCCGGCCGCTGATGCCCATTGTTCGAGGCTGTGCCGCTGGATCGCGGCCGCCATCAGGTCGGGAAACAGGTCGGGCGTGCAGGCAAAGCAGGGAATGCCCATCGCGGCCAGCTTCGCCGCATTGTTGCGGTCGTAGGAAGGGGCGCCGCTGTCGTCCAGTGCGAGCAGCGCGATCACCTGCGCGCCGCTGCCGACGAGGCTCGCCGCGCGCCTCAGCATCTCGGCATTGTTACCGCCCTCGTACAGGTCGCTGATCAGGACGAAGATCGTGTCCTGCGGCCGCGTGACGAGGCCCTGGCAATAGGCGAGCGCGCGGTTGATGTCGGTGCCGCCGCCCAGCTGCGTGCCGAACAGGACCTCGACCGGATCGTGCAGCAGCGGCGTCAGGTCGACGACGGCCGTGTCGAACACCACCACCGACGTCGTCACCGCCTTGATGCCGGCAAGGACCGCCGCGAACACGCTCGCGTATACGACGGACGGTGCCATCGACCCGCTCTGGTCCACGCACAGCACGATGTCGCGCAGCGAGCGCCCGCGCCGGCCGTAGCCGATGCGTGTCTCCGGGATGATCGTCCGGTAGTCCGGCTGATAATGCCGCAGGTTGGCGCGGATGGTACGCAGCCAGTCGATGTCCTGGTGGCGCGGCCGCAGGTTGCGCGCGGCACGATTCAGGCTGCCCGCGACGGCCTGGCGCATCGGCGTCGCCAGCTTCTTTTCCAGGTCAAGGGCGACTTTCGCCACGACGGCGCGGGCCGTCGCGCGCGTCTTGTTCGGCAGCACGCGGTTCAGGCTGAGGAGCGTGGCGACGAGGTGCACGTCCGGCTCGACGGCCGCCAGCATTTCCGGCTCGCACAACATCTGCTGCAGACCCAGGCGGTCGAACGCATCCTTCTGCATCACCTGTACGACGCTGGACGGGAAATACTGGCGGATGTCGCCCAGCCAGCGCGCCACGCGCGGCGCCGATCCGCCCAGGCTTCCGCCGCGCGTATCGGGACCGGCGCCATACAACGCGTCCAGCGCGGCGTCGATGGCGGCATCGTGCGCGCCCAGCGACAGCGATTGGTTGGCGTCCTGGCCCAGCACGAGGCGCCAGCGCCGCGCCGCTTCTTTTTCATGCGTCATGGATAGTCTCCTGGGCGGCGCGGGTGCCGAACAACGTGTGCAGGATCGGCAGCACGCGCCGTGCCCGGATCGGGTCGACGGCCGCTGCCGGCGCAGCGCTCGGGGTCGTGCCGCCCGCCTGCGCCGCACGCTCGCCCAGCTCGCGCCGCTCCGGCCCACTGAACGTGGCGACCGTGCGGCGCAGCAGTGGCAGCAGCTCCGTAAAGACATGGTCCGGCTGCGCGAGCAGCCAGCCGTTCACGATGGTCCACAGCGCGTCGCTGTGCGCGAGCAGCGCGCCGCTCCCTTGCAAAAAACCTTCGAGCCAGTGCGCCGTGACGAGCGGCGCGATGGTCGGCGAGCAGCGCAACGACAGCTGGCGCGCGGCGCGCTCCGCATCCCAGCGTCCCTGTTCGGTGAGGATGCGGCCGCACCGTCCCGCCAGCAGCGGATGCGACAGATCGCTCGTGGCGCCCGCTTCCAGCGCGTCGAACCACGCCGCCGCATGCGTCTCGTTCTGCAGCAGGCGTACGGCCTGGTCGGCCGCGATGACCTGGCCGAGCAAGCCGGCCGCCGCATCGTCGGCGACGCCGCGCAAGCCGTACGGCAGCGCGATGCACGCGCGCGCCACGAGGCCGTCGACGACGCTGGACAGCGCCTGCGTATCGACGTTGCGCGCGCTGCCGTAGCGCAGCACGTTGACGAGCGCCGGCAATGCCGCCAGCAGCGGGCCGAGATCGGGCGTCAGCGTGCCTACTTCCTGGATGCGCGCCATCAGCGCGTCGACGGCCGCGCGCAGATCGGCCAGCAGGATCGTCTCCATCAGGCGCGTGAGTTCGGGCAGCGTTTGCGCCTGCGCCGCGCGGTCGGCCGCCAGCGCCGTCGCCGCGGTTGCCAAAGTGCCGCCCCAGCGGCTGGCGGCGATCAGGTCGACGGCGAATTCCGGTTCCCACACGAGTTGCCACTGCTCGTGGAAGGTGCCCGTCCTGCCGCGTACCTCCAGCTGCCGGCCCCACGCGATGCCCAACAGCGCGAGGCGGTGCAGCAGCACACTCTTTTCTAGGTGCGCGGGTTGGCGCAGGTCGAGGGCGAGCTCCGCCGCGTCCGCGCGCACGGGCATGCGCAGGCGCTTCTGCTGCGCGGCCACGTCCTGCGCGAGCGGCACGGCCGGCACGTAGTCCGGCACCGACCCGAGTGCCTCGTCGACGAGCAATTCGCGCCGGATCAGGCGCAGCGGCGCATCGCTGTCGTAGCAGAACACGGCGCGCACGGCTTCCATCAATTCATCCAGGCCGGCGCGCGGACGGTCGCGCAGCGCGGCCAGCGTGTCGGCCAGGCGCACGGCCTCGATCACGTGGGCGGACGACGCATCGAGGTCGTGCCGGCGCAGCAGCGTGGCGACTTCCGTCAGCCAGTGCAGGCCGGCGCGCTCGCGGTGGCGCCACAGGTGGCGATACCAGCCGGGCGCCGTCACGCCCGCGCCGTAGCCGCTGGCGAAGGTGAGGCGGCCGTGCGTCCAGGGCACCCACGTCGCCGCGGTCTTTTCCTTCGCCAGGCCTTTGAGCAAATCAGCGTCGCTCTTCGCGCTGGGGAGCACGGCGAGGGCCGGCACGTGCCATGCGCCGCACACGACGGCGATGCGTTCGCGGCCATCCTTGACGGCCTGGCGGATCGTCGTGCGCATCCACGCTTCGCGCTTCACTTCCAGCTCGTCCGGCGGCGGACCGGCTTCGTTGCGCAGCGCCGTCATCATCTCGGCGATGGCGGCAAACAGATCGAGGCTGTCGCCGCGCTGCTCGACGAGGTGGTCCCACCACGTCTCCGTGTCGCCGTAGCCGGCCGCGCGGGCGAGCCAGCGCAGCGGGTCCGTATGGATGTCGTCCGTCTGTTCGCGCGTCGTGTTCAGGGCGAAGCGGTGGGTCTGCGGCAGGTCGCAGAAGCGCAGGTTCACGCCATGCTCGCTGGCGTAGCGGAGCGCCTGCCATTCCGGCGAAAACTCGGCGAACGGATAGAACACGGCACGCTGTGGATCGGCCGGCGCGTACAGCAGCAGCGCCACCGGCGGCACCAGGTCCGCATGGCCGGCAAAGCGCGCCAGCGCGTCCGCTTCCGGCGGGCCCTCCACGAGGATGCAGTCCGGCGCCAGCGCAGCGAGCGCCTGCGCCAGGCTGCGTGCGCACCCGGGGCCGTGGTGGCGGATGCCGAACAGGTGGACGCTCATCGCGCGTTACGCCATCACGTCGCGGCAGGCGCGGTACAAATCCTTCCAGCCGTCGCGCTCCTTGACGACGGTCTCCAGGTACTCGAGCATCGCCACGCGGTCGTGCAGCGGATCCTTGACGATCGCGCCGACCATGCCGGCCGCGAGGTCGGCGCCGCGCAGCACGCCGTCGCCGAAGTGCGCCGCCAGCGACAGGCCGTGCGTGACGACGGAAATCGCCTCGGCCGTGCTCATGCTGGCACTGGGCGCCTTCAACTTCGTCTTGCCGTCGCTCGTCACGCCTTCGCGCAGCTCGCGGAACACGGTGACGATACGGCGGATCTCTTCCAGCGCCGGCGTCTCGGCCGGCAGCTCGAGCGCGCGGCCGATGCTGGCCACGCGCGATTCGACGATGCGCACTTCCTCGTCGACCGTGCGCGGCGGCGGCAGCACGACGGTGTTGAAGCGGCGCTTCAATGCGCTCGACAATTCGTTGACGCCGCGGTCGCGGTCGTTCGCGGTGGCGATGATGTTGAAGCCCTTCTGCGCGAGCACCTCGTCGTCCAGTTCCGCGATCGGCAAGACTTTCTCGGACAGGATCGAGATCAGGCTGTCCTGCACCTCGCCCGGCATGCGTGTGAGTTCTTCGATGCGGGCCACGCGTCCCGTGCGCATGGCGCGCATCACCGGACTCGGGACGATGGCCTCCTGCGACGGCCCCTTGGCCAGCAGCTGCGCGTAGTTCCAGCCATAGCGCACGGCTTCCTCGCTGGTGCCCGCCGTGCCGTGGACGATGAGCGTGGAGTCGCCGCTGATCGCGGCCGCAAGGTGTTCGGACACCCACGATTTCGCCGTGCCCGGCACGCCCAGCAGCAGCAGGGCACGGTCGGTGGCGAGCGTGGCGACGGCGATCTCGATCACGCGCGGATTGCCGATGTATTTGGCGCTGATCGTCACGCCGTTGTCCAGCCGGCCGCCCAGCAGATAGGTCGACACGGCCCACGGCGACATTGTCCAGCGGGGCGGGCGCTGGCGTGTATCGAACGCGATCAGTGCGTCCAGTTCTTCGGCGTACTGCTGCTCGGCATGCTGGCGGAGGACGGACGAGGTGGAGGTCATGCTGGCTCCTGGAATGAGAGGGTCATCTCGTGGCGCAGGCGCACGAGATCGAGGAATTCGTCGATGGCGCTTTGCCATTGCGCGTCGGGCAGACGGGCGGGTTCGAAGGCGGCGGCCGTCGCCGGGTCGAGCACGAGCGCGAGGCTGGACAACAGCTGGCGCACGAGCCACGGGTGGCCCGTGTCCCCGATCGCCGGCACGACCGGCTGCAGGCGCCGCAGCGCGTGCCGGCTCAACGTCGCGGGCCACGTGTCCGGCGAACCGGCGGCGAGACGCGCCAGCAGCCGCACGCGGGCGCCGTCGGCGATCCATTGGCCGGGCAGGGCATTGAACAGGGCGCTGGAGGCGCCGTCGGTGTCGTGCGCAAAGTGGGCGGCCACGAGGTCGAACAGGCTGTCGGGCACGGCCTCGCGCAGGGTCGGGTCGGCGGCGATCCACCATGCGGTCAGGTCGCGCAGCCAGGCTTGCTGTCCGGGCGACGGCTCGTCCTGCACATGGCGCTGCACGGCCAGCGCCCAGCCGCGCACGAACACGGCGGCGAATTCGCTGCGCTCGGCGAGGGCGAGGCAGGCAAGTGGCGCACGGTCGAAATGCCGCGTCCAGACGTCGGGATCGACGGCGGCCAGCATGTCGACGACCCACCCGGCTTTTTCGCCCAGGCCGTGATGTGGACTCGCGCCGATGCCGTCGCGCCGCATGGCCGCATCGATCGCCGCCGGCAGGGTCAGGTTGACGCGGGCCGCGCGCAGCAATGGACGTTCGAGCCGCAGCAACGGCAGCAGGCGATCGAGCATGCGCTGCGCCAGCCGCGATCCGGGCAGGCGCGCAAGCACGCGCTGGGCCGCGGTGCGCACTTCCTTGCGGCGGTCGTCGAGGACCGTTTCGAGGAAGGCTTCGTCGTCCGGTCCCAGGTTTGTCGCCAACACCGCCAGCAGGGCCGCGCGCTGTTCCGGCGGCTCGCCGGACCACGCCAGGACGAGGGCGGACAACGCCGCACCGGGATCGCGGACGCGCCAGTCGCGCAGCGCGGCCACTCTTTGCGCCGGCGTGCCGGTGTCCCACAGCGACGCGTCGGACTCCACGCTGGCGGCCACCCACGACCATTCCCCTTGCTGCCGCGCGAGCCAGTGTCCGCGTTCGCCCAGCACGGGCGGAAGCAGCGGGCGCAGCGTCGGCTGGTGTGTGGCGGCATCGAGCAGTTTAGGCAGGAAGTGCGCCGGTACGCGCCCGTCGTGACGGCGCAGCAGGCGCAGCCACTCGGCCTCCAGGCCGGCCGGATGCAGGCCGCGCAGCAGCTGGGCGAGGATGGTTTGCGCGCGGGGCGGGCAGGGGCGGAGCAGGTCGGGCGCGGCGCCCGGCGTCGGCGCCGGTGCCGGCTGGTCCGGTGCGAGGAAGCCGCTGCGCTCCCACAGGTCGAGGGCGCCGAGCGACAGCCACAGCGCCGCTTCGGGCACCGTCGCGGCGTCAAAGGGCAGCAGCGCGTCGAGCGGCGCCGCAAGGGCGGCGGGCGGGCGGCCGGCGCGGGTCATCCCGATTTTTAACAGCTGCTGCAGCTGGCGCGCGTCGTCGCTCATCATATGAAATCGCTGTCGATGTTGTACAGTCGCCCGTCGTGCCAGACGCTCAGCGGCAGCAGCATGCGTCCATCCCATTCGCCGCATACGGTGAGCGGATGGCCGCCGCTCAACGCGAGCAGGTGAAGCGGATGGCGGAACGCGGGATGCAACGCGATGCGGCGGCCGTGCGCATCGCGGACGATGCCGCGGTCTGCGTCGTCCGGCACGAGGCCGCCGAGCAGCACCGGATGGCGCTCGAGGAAGGGTTGTGCCGCGAGGGCGTCCGCATAGGTGCCGAGCAGGCCGTCGAGGTCGGAGGGTTCGAGATCCGCGGAGAGAGGCCAGGCTTCGTCCTGCCTGCGGATCTGGGCACGCAGCGGATAGGCGCTCGGATAGAAGCAGAGCTCTCCGTCGAATGCCGTGCCGGGCGCGAGCTGCTGGTCGAAGCCTTGCGTGCCGACCGCGTACTGGAGGTGCAGTGCCCAGCGTCCCTGGCTGGCGCCATGGAGCCACGTCGCGCGCGCGCGCAAGCGATCGTCGTCGAAGGTGCTTTGGGCCAGCACGCGCCAGCGGTCCGCGACGGGGCGTTGGCGCAGCACCTCGTCCTGGCTCATCGTCCAGCCGAGCAGGGCGCGCACGTCGGCCTGCAGCGCGGGCGCCAGCTGATCGATGCGCTGCCAGGCCTGGGTCAGCAGGTAGAGCGATGCGAGTTCGTTCGCGACGAGGGTCTCGGCATTGCGCAGGCCCGACTGGTACAGCATGCTGCCGGTGCGGCGCAAACGGCGTGCGAGCGGCGCCGCCTGGGCATCGGCCATGCGCGCGGCGATCGCATCCCAGAAGCCCTGCCCGCGCGAGCGCACGGACGCGAGACCTTCGCGCGCCAGGTCGTGCAGCCACGTCTGCAGTTCCAGCAGGCCGGCATCGACCTTGTCCTCGCGCTTTTCCTCACGCTTGCGGGCCTGGGCCGCGGCTTCCGGATTCGGGAGCGTGGTCGCGGAGACCTTCTTTTCCTGGCGCACCTGGCGGTTCTGCAGCCAGTCGCGCACCCAGGCCGGTTCGTCGCCTTGCTCGAACAGCGCGGGTTCGGCAGTGCACAGCAGGTACAGGCCGAGTCCGTGCTTGCAGGGGAATTTGCGGCTGGGGCATGTGCATTTGAAGGCAGGGCCGCCAAGGTCGATCTGGGTGCGGTACGGTGTCTTGCCGCTGCCCTGGCATTCGCCCCACAGCGCGACGTCGCTCGTCCCTAGATTGGACCAGTTTCGTGGCGCCGCGAGCTGGCTGCCGGCCCTGGCCGAGGCGGAATCGGGAGCGAGAGCCAGGATCTGGTTGGCGTCGAGAGTCACCGGTGTCCTTCAGGAGGATTGATATAATTTCTAGCTCGGTGGAGCAATATTCGGTGATTATTGCCTAAACGTCAACTAGGCTGAGAATGAGGGGAAGTGGCGGTCGCGCAACGGCTCTTGCGCCCGGGTGCGTCCGTTGTTATAGTGCGCGTCCTGTTTCGCAGCGCATGAAATGAGTCGGAAACGACGGCGCGACGAAATAGACGAGGGGTTGACGAGTTAAGCGAAACACTGCATAATCTCATTCCTCTGCTGCTGACGAACAAAACGATTCGCAAGCGCAGCAAGGCAGTACCGAACACGAAGTTCTTTAACAATCAACAGTCGATAAGTGTGGGCGTTTGATGAGGTGCCAGTATCGCTTCGGTGATACTGAATGCTTAAATTATCAAATGTTCACGCAAAAGAAATACGTTGCTCAGCAATGAGTAACGGTCAGTATTTTGAGTGAGCGACATGACACGAAAGTGTCAAAACAGAGATTAAACTGAAGAGTTTGATCCTGGCTCAGATTGAACGCTGGCGGCATGCTTTACACATGCAAGTCGAACGGCAGCGCGGGGCAACCTGGCGGCGAGTGGCGAACGGGTGAGTAATATATCGGAACGTACCCAAGAGTGGGGGATAACGTAGCGAAAGTTACGCTAATACCGCATACGATCTACGGATGAAAGTGGGGGACCTTCGGGCCTCATGCTCCTGGAGCGGCCGATATCTGATTAGCTAGTTGGTGAGGTAAAGGCTCACCAAGGCGACGATCAGTAGCTGGTCTGAGAGGACGACCAGCCACACTGGGACTGAGACACGGCCCAGACTCCTACGGGAGGCAGCAGTGGGGAATTTTGGACAATGGGCGCAAGCCTGATCCAGCAATGCCGCGTGAGTGAAGAAGGCCTTCGGGTTGTAAAGCTCTTTTGTCAGGGAAGAAACGGGGTTGGCTAATATCCGACTCTAATGACGGTACCTGAAGAATAAGCACCGGCTAACTACGTGCCAGCAGCCGCGGTAATACGTAGGGTGCAAGCGTTAATCGGAATTACTGGGCGTAAAGCGTGCGCAGGCGGTTTTGTAAGTCTGACGTGAAATCCCCGGGCTTAACCTGGGAATTGCGTTGGAGACTGCAAGGCTGGAGTCTGGCAGAGGGGGGTAGAATTCCACGTGTAGCAGTGAAATGCGTAGAGATGTGGAGGAACACCGATGGCGAAGGCAGCCCCCTGGGTCAAGACTGACGCTCATGCACGAAAGCGTGGGGAGCAAACAGGATTAGATACCCTGGTAGTCCACGCCCTAAACGATGTCTACTAGTTGTCGGGTCTTAATTGACTTGGTAACGCAGCTAACGCGTGAAGTAGACCGCCTGGGGAGTACGGTCGCAAGATTAAAACTCAAAGGAATTGACGGGGACCCGCACAAGCGGTGGATGATGTGGATTAATTCGATGCAACGCGAAAAACCTTACCTACCCTTGACATGTCAGGAACCTCCGAGAGATTGGAGGGTGCCCGAAAGGGAGCCTGAACACAGGTGCTGCATGGCTGTCGTCAGCTCGTGTCGTGAGATGTTGGGTTAAGTCCCGCAACGAGCGCAACCCTTGTCATTAGTTGCTACGAAAGGGCACTCTAATGAGACTGCCGGTGACAAACCGGAGGAAGGTGGGGATGACGTCAAGTCCTCATGGCCCTTATGGGTAGGGCTTCACACGTCATACAATGGTACATACAGAGGGCCGCCAACCCGCGAGGGGGAGCTAATCCCAGAAAGTGTATCGTAGTCCGGATCGCAGTCTGCAACTCGACTGCGTGAAGTTGGAATCGCTAGTAATCGCGGATCAGCATGCCGCGGTGAATACGTTCCCGGGTCTTGTACACACCGCCCGTCACACCATGGGAGCGGGTTTTACCAGAAGTAGGTAGCTTAACCGCAAGGAGGGCGCTTACCACGGTAGGATTCGTGACTGGGGTGAAGTCGTAACAAGGTAGCCGTATCGGAAGGTGCGGCTGGATCACCTCCTTTCTAGAGTGGCACTGCGAGCGCAAGCTCGGTCATCAAGCGCCTACGCTTATCGGCTGTTAATAAAGTTAAACGAGAAGAGTTTTCGGGGCTGTAGCTCAGCTGGTTAGAGCACCGTGTTGATAACGCGGGGGTCGTTGGTTCGAGTCCAACCAGCCCTACCAGTCAACGCTGTTGTCCATGTATTGGGGGATTAGCTCAGCTGGGAGAGCACCTGCTTTGCAAGCAGGGGGTCGTCGGTTCGATCCCGTCATCCTCCACCACTCTCTGTTCACTGCATTTATCCAAGACCTGAGTCTTCGATAAGTGTAGTTCTCGTTCTTTAACAATCTGGAAGAAGTAAAGTTTTCTTTAAGCGTTCAATACGTTGAAAAATGTATCGAACACTTAGGGTAGTAATCTGTATGTATCAACAAACAAAGTAAGCTGAATCCTTGTTGTTATGACGTTCCCTGATACTCATGCAGGGGCCAACGTTATAGGGACAAGCGAATAAGTGCACATGGTGGATGCCTTGGCGATTACAGGCGATGAAGGACGTAGTAGCTTGCGATAAGCTGCGGGGAGTGAGCAAACACACTTTGATCCGCAGATTTCCGAATGGGGAAACCCGGCCTTTTAGGTCATCGCATACTGAATACATAGGTATGCGAAGCGAACGCGGCGAACTGAAACATCTAAGTAGCTGCAGGAAAAGAAATCAACCGAGATTCCCAAAGTAGTGGCGAGCGAAATGGGATGAGCCTTGTACGTGATAGTCGATCGGATAGTGGAAGTCTTTGGAAACAGACGCCATAGCGGGTGATAGCCCCGTACACGAAATCCGAACGGTGATACTAAGCGTACGACAAGTAGGGCGGGACACGAGAAATCCTGTCTGAAGATGGGGGGACCATCCTCCAAGGCTAAATACTCGTAATCGACCGATAGTGAACCAGTACCGTGAGGGAAAGGCGAAAAGAACCCCGGGAGGGGAGTGAAATAGATCCTGAAACCGTGTGCATACAAACAGTCGGAGCCTCTTCGTGGGGTGACGGCGTACCTTTTGTATAATGGGTCAGCGACTTACATTCAGTGGCGAGGTTAACCGAATAGGGGAGCCGTAGAGAAATCGAGTCCGAACAGGGCGACAGTCGCTGGGTGTAGACCCGAAACCAGGTGATCTACCCATGGCCAGGATGAAGGTGCGGTAACACGCCCTGGAGGTCCGAACCCACTAATGTTGAAAAATTAGGGGATGAGCTGTGGGTAGGGGTGAAAGGCTAAACAAACCTGGAAATAGCTGGTTCTCTCCGAAAACTATTTAGGTAGTGCCTCAAGTATCACCATCGGGGGTAGAGCACTGTTATGGCTAGGGGGTCATTGCGACTTACCAAACCATTGCAAACTCCGAATACCGATGAGTGCGAGCTTGGGAGACAGACGTCGGGTGCTAACGTCCGGCGTCAAGAGGGAAACAACCCAGACCGCCAGCTAAGGTCCCAAAGATTGGCTAAGTGGAAAACGAAGTGGGAAGGCTAAAACAGTCAGGATGTTGGCTTAGAAGCAGCCATCATTTAAAGAAAGCGTAATAGCTCACTGATCGAGTCGTCCTGCGCGGAAGATGTAACGGGGCTAAGCCAGTCACCGAAGCTGCGGATATGCGCTTGCGCATATGGTAGGAGAGCGTTCCGTAAGCCTGAGAAGGTGTCTTGTAAAGGATGCTGGAGGTATCGGAAGTGCGAATGCTGACATGAGTAGCGATAAAGAGGGTGAAAAGCCCTCTCGCCGAAAGCCCAAGGTTTCCTGTTCAACGTTCATCGGAGCAGGGTGAGTCGGCCCCTAAGGCGAGGCAGAGATGCGTAGCTGATGGGAAGCAGGTTAATATTCCTGCACCGTCGTATGATGCGATGGGGGGACGGATCGCGGAAGGTTGTCCAGCTGTTGGAATAGCTGGTTTTTGACTCATAGAAGGCGCTTAGGCAAATCCGGGCGCGTAATTCAAGGGGTCGAGACGGGTGTCCTTGCGACACGAAGCAATCGGAAGTGGTTCCAAGAAAAGCCTCTAAGCTTCAGTCATACGAGACCGTACCGCAAACCGACACAGGTGGGCGAGATGAGTATTCTAAGGCGCTTGAGAGAACTCGGGAGAAGGAACTCGGCAAATTGGTACCGTAACTTCGGGATAAGGTACGCCCCGGTAGCTTGAATGGTTTACTCCATGAGGGTGAAAGGGTTGCAATAAACTGGTGGCTGCGACTGTTTAATAAAAACACAGCACTCTGCAAACACGAAAGTGGACGTATAGGGTGTGACGCCTGCCCGGTGCTGGAAGATTAAATGATGGGGTGCAAGCTCTTGATTGAAGTCCCAGTAAACGGCGGCCGTAACTATAACGGTCCTAAGGTAGCGAAATTCCTTGTCGGGTAAGTTCCGACCTGCACGAATGGCGTAACGATGGCCACACTGTCTCCTCCCGAGACTCAGCGAAGTTGAAATGTTTGTGATGATGCAATCTACCCGCGGCTAGACGGAAAGACCCCATGAACCTTTACTGTAGCTTTGCATTGGACTTTGAACCAATCTGTGTAGGATAGGTGGGAGGCTTTGAAGCGGGGACGCCAGTTCTCGTGGAGCCAACCTTGAAATACCACCCTGGTTCGTTTGAGGTTCTAACCTTGGCCCGTGATCCGGGTCGGGGACAGTGCATGGTAGGCAGTTTGACTGGGGCGGTCTCCTCCTAAAGTGTAACGGAGGAGTTCGAAGGTACGCTAGGTACGGTCGGACATCGTGCTAATAGTGCAATGGCATAAGCGTGCTTAACTGCGAGACCGACAAGTCGAGCAGGTACGAAAGTAGGACATAGTGATCCGGTGGTTCTGTATGGAAGGGCCATCGCTCAACGGATAAAAGGTACTCTGGGGATAACAGGCTGATTCCTCCCAAGAGTTCATATCGACGGGGGAGTTTGGCACCTCGATGTCGGCTCATCACATCCTGGGGCTGTAGCCGGTCCCAAGGGTATGGCTGTTCGCCATTTAAAGTGGTACGTGAGCTGGGTTTAAAACGTCGTGAGACAGTTTGGTCCCTATCTGCCGTGGGCGTTGGAAATTTGAAGGGGGCTGCTCCTAGTACGAGAGGACCGGAGTGGACGAACCTCTGGTGTACCGGTTGTCACGCCAGTGGCATTGCCGGGTAGCTAAGTTCGGAAGAGATAACCGCTGAAAGCATCTAAGCGGGAAACTCGCCTTGAGATGAGATTTCCCGGAGCCTTGAGCTCCTTGAAGGGTCGTTCGAGACCAGGACGTTGATAGGTCGGGTGTGGAAGTGCAGTAATGCATTAAGCTAACCGATACTAATTGCCCGTACGGCTTGTCCCTATAACCTTGGCAGTCATTGCCAATACAAGGGTTCGGCTGTTTGTTGACACAACAGATTAAAACCACTTCTTCCAGATTCAGAGTGACGCATGCATTCAAGCTGCGGCGCTCGTACAAGTTATGCCTGATGACCATAGCAAGTCGGTACCACCCCTTCCCATCCCGAACAGGACCGTGAAACGACTTTGCGCCGATGATAGTGCTGCAACCAGTGTGAAAGTAGGTTATCGTCAGGCTAGTTATTCCGCAGAAGCCCGCTCAGTTCAGTCTGAGCGGGCTTTTTGCTTTCGGTAACACGAAGCCCGCCCGGCCGGATCGGCACCGCCCATCCTTGCCTGAGCGGGCTTCGTGCTTCTTACATCCTCTCCAGCTTCGCCATCACCTCGTCCGGCAACACGAGCGCCGCCGCCGCCATGTTCTCGCGCAGATGCGCAACCGAGGACGTCCCGGGAATCAGCAGGATGTTCGGCGAACGTCGCAACAGCCACGCGATCGCCACCCGCATCGGTGTCGCACCCAGCCCGGCCGCGACGGCCGACAACGTCTCCGACTGTAGCGGCGAAAAACCGCCCAGCGGGAAAAACGGCACATAGGGAATGCCGTCACGCGCCAACGCATCGATCATGTCGTCGTCATTACGGTGGACGAGGTTGTACATGTTTGCCGTTCAGCGAGGCCGGCAACATGGCCGATCCGAACCGCAACATCGTGACCCTGACGGAGTGACGCGTCAGGCCTGCGACAGCGGCGCCGGATCCTGAGCCACCGCGGTGGCCGCCTTGCTCCTGGTGATGCTTTCGCCGTCGCCGCGGCGCAGGCGGGCGAACACGATGGACGACAGCATCGTCATCACGGCCAGCGCGACAAACGCGTGGTGCAGGGCCTTGGTGACCATCACCTGGTCGGTCTGCGGCACGCGGCCCAGGAACCACGCCGTCACGAGCGAGCCGGCCGCGAGGCCGAAGCTCATCGACAATTGCTGGAACGACGAGGCGATCGTGCTGGCCATGCTCGAATCTTTCGATTCGACGTCGGCATAGGCCAGCGTGTTCATGCTCGAGAATTGCAGCGAATTGAAAAAGCCCTGCAGCAAGCCGATGCCGGCGATGGCGTACCACGGTGTGGCCGGACCGACCAGCGAGAACAGGCCGATCGTCAGGCCAATGCAGATCGTGTTGAACGTGAGCACCTGGCGGTAGCCGAAGCGCGCGAGCACTTTCGGCGCGATCAGCTTCATGCCCATCGCGGCAGCCGCCGTCGGCATCATCAACAGGCCCGATTGCCACGGCGCCAGTTTTAAACCCAACTGGTACAGCAGCGGCAGCAGGAACGGCAGGCCGCCGATGCCCAGGCGCGTGATGAAGCCGCCCAGCACCGAGATGCGGAACGTGCGCACCTTGAACAATGCCAGGCGCAGCAGCGGGAACTGCGCCTCATTCGCGTGCCAGGCGTAGGCGGCGAGCAGCGCGACGGACAATGCCAGCATCAGGCCGGCCGTCATGGGGTCGAGCGTGTGTTCGCCGAAGACTTCCAGCAGCCACGACAGGATCGCCGTGCCCGAACTGAACAGGATGAGCCCGATCACGTCCAGCGGGCGCGGCTCGGCGCCGTGGTAGTCCGGCATATGCCGCCAGACGAGGTAGAGCGCGAGCAGGCCGACGGGCACGTTGACGAAGAAGATGGCGCGCCACGAAATCCAATGCACGATCAGGCCGCCGACGGTCGGACCGAGCAGCGGGCCGATCAGCGCCGGCAGGATCACGAAGTTCATCGCGCCCAGCAACTCGTTTTTCGGAAACGTGCGGATGATCGATAAACGTCCCACCGGCATCATCATCGCGCCGCCGAGCCCTTGCAGCAGGCGGGCCGCCACCATCATCGGCGCGTTCAGCGACAGGCCGCACAGCACCGACGCCACGGTGAAGATCGCGATCGCCGTGAAGAAGACGCGGCGCGTGCCGAAGCGGTCGGCCATCCACCCGCTCACCGGGATGCCCACGGCCAGGCTGAGGATATAGCTCGTAACGACGGATTTGAGGCTGAGCGGCGTGACTTGCAGGCTGGCCGCGATGCTGGGGACGGCGGTGTTGACGATGGTGGCGTCGAGCTGCTCCATGAACAGGGCAGTCGCCACCAGCCACGGCAAATAGCGTTTGATGGTGTCGGTATCGGTCATCGGGATTATCTGATGCGACGCTCGGAGCAGGCGCCGCCGGCTCCGATTGTCACATAAATCCCGCAAGCCCGACTTGTGCGGGACGTGCGATCAGTAGTGGTACGCAGCCTTCAGCAGCAGCAGGTTCACGCCGCCGTTCGGATGCTTGATGCCGCCGTTCGAGTAATGCTGCAGGCGCGCGCCGAGTTCCCATTTGTTGGCGAACACATAGCCGACACCCACGTGGTCCGCGAATTCGAAGGCGGTCGACAGCTGGCGGTGCGTGTTGCGGTACACGCTGGAGAAGACGGCGGCGCCGATGCCGGCGTCGGCGTAGAAGCCCAGCTTGTCGTTGGCTTCCCAGCGGAACACCGGCGTGATGCCGACCACGGCCAGGTCCTTCTTCTCGCCCGGCACGTCCAGCCACTGGTTGGCGCGCCAGTAAGCGACGTTCGCGTCCCAGTAGCCGGACAGGTGGTAGCCGCCGGCCGGCAGCCAGTTCTTGTTCCAGTCCTTCTGGACCGCGAGACGGACGACCTGTACGTGCTCGCCGCCGCCGGCTTCCACCGACGCGGAATCGAACATACCGTCGGCAGCGTGAGCCGCCGTGGCGGCCGACAACGCGGCCACGGCCGCCAGGGAACGCATCATTTTTTTCATGGAGAACATTGCCTTTGCTGTGAGAGTAAGCCGTGCAAGCAAAATGGTCACGGCCAAACCGCTATTGTAGCGAGGTCGGTGAAAGGACGTGGTCGACCTATCAATTGCTAGAATGTGGGCAATGGATATTCGTGAGGATGCAATGACATTACCGACTGTGGCATTTCTCGGCATCGGCCTGATGGGCAAGCCGATGGCGACCCGGCTGGCCCAGGCCGGCTATCCCCTGCGCGTCTGGAACCGCACGGCCGCCAAGGCCGAAGCGCTGCGCGCGACCGGGGCCGAACCGCACGCCGACCTGATTGACGCCGTGCGCGGCGCCGACATCGTGATCACGATCCTGGAAGCGGGACCGGTCGTCGGCCAGGTCATCGCCGATGCCTTGCCGGCACTGGCCCAAGGCACGCTGTGGATCGATATGAGTTCCACGCGCCAGGACGAAGCCCTGACGTTCGCCGCCCGTCTGCAGCAAGCGGGTTGCCGCTTCGTCGATGCGCCCGTGTCCGGCGGCGTGGGCGGTGCGGAAGCGGGCCAACTCGCGATCATGGCCGGTGCGAACGCGGCCGATTACGCGCAGGCCGAACCCGTGCTGCGCGTGCTGGGCAATCCGAAAGCCGTCGGCCCCGTCGGCAGCGGGCAGGTGGCCAAGCTGTGCAACCAGTTGATCGTCGGCGCGACGATCAATGTCGTGGCCGAAGCGTTGCTGCTGGCGGAAGCGGCAGGCGCCGATCCGGCCGCCGTGCGCGACGCGATCCGTGGCGGCTTTGCCGGCAGCCGTGTGCTGGAAGTGCACGGACAGCGCATGCTGGAGCGGAACTTCATGCCGGGCGGCCAGGTCAAGACGCAGTTGAAGGACCAGCGCAATATCCTGGCTGCGGCGAACGCGGCCGGCGTCACCTTGCCGGTGACGGAACTGGTGACGCGCCAGTACGAAACCATCGAAGGCGACATCCCGTCCGCCGACCACGCGGCGGGTCTCATCGCGTTGGAGCGGATGAATCCCGGTAAACGCCTGGGCACCGCACCGGACCGTCTCCCGTAGCGGATCATTCACTAACTGTTTGCGCAATCAATACAACTACGTATAATTCCCTGCGGTATTACATCGTTACGTAATATTTTCGGAGACACGCAGCAGGGGAGCGCGGTTCAACGCAGCACTTGCCGCACATAATGAACCCATTACAGGGGCAGCATGGATATTCTGGAAGACGGTTTCCGCGCCCGGCGGCAGCTGTTGAAACTGGCGTCGGCAATGATGTTGCCTTCCGGTCTGGTCGCGTGTTCTTCGGAGAAGAAGAGCGAATCCCTGGTCGTCGGTGGATTGCCCGTGACCTGCAACCTGACCCTCCCCGTCGCGTGCGCGGCGAAAGCGGCGGATAGCGCCGCCGCCAAACAGCCGGCACAGCCGCTCGGATTCGAGTACAGCAAATACAGCGGCTTCCCCGAACTCAAGGAATCGCTGATGGCCGGCCGTATCCAGGCGGCCTACGTGCTGGCGCCGATGGTCATGGACCTCGTGTCCAGCAACATTCCCGTCAAGGTCGTGTCGCTGGGTCACCGTTCGGGCGCCGTCATCATGGTGCGCACGGATGCGGGCTATAAGCACTTCCGCGACCTGCAGGGCAAGCGCGTCGCCATTCCCAGCCGGTTCGCCGTCGACCTGCTGTTCCTGCGCAAGATGCTGCTCGCGGAAGGCATGTCGATCAAGGACGTCGAACTGGTCGAGATGCCGCCGCCGGACATGCCGGCCGCGCTGTACGCGAAAGCCATCGATGCCTATTGCACGGGCGAGCCGTTCGGCGCCGCGGCCCAGATGGCCGGGTATGCGACGCCGCTGCGCATGACGCGCAACGAGTGGCCGAATTACATCTGCTGCGTGCTCACCGTGCGCGAAGACCTGATCGCGAAGAACCGCCAGGCCGTGCAGGACCTCGTCAATTACGTGCAGGCGGCCGGCACCTGGATGGATGCGGATCCCGCGCACCGCGACCGCGCCATCGCGATCGCCGCCACCAAGAAATACTTCAACCAGGACCCGAAGATCCTGAAATTCGTGATGACGAATCCGAGCGACCGCGTCACGTACGGCGACCTGCGCATCATCCCGAAGGAATTCGACGAATTGATGCAGATGTCGCTGGATGCGGGCACGCTCAAGAAGCCCGTCCAGTTCAGCCAGTACGTGGACGACAGCTTCTTCAAAGCCGTCCGCCCCGTCGCGATCACGCTATGAAACGCATCGCCACAGCGCTGTTAGTGCTTGCTTTGCCGTTGGCTGCGGGTGCCGACGCGCTGAAATCGGGCGAATTCTCGCCGCCCCGGATGGCGCCGGATTTCACGTTGCAGGGTTCGACCGGCAAGCCCCTCAAACTCTCCGATTACCGCGGGAAGGTCGTGGCGCTGGGCTTCGGTTTCACATCCTGCCCGGCCGTGTGCCCGACGACGCTTGCCGAACTCGCGGCCGTGAAATCCAAGCTGGGCGCGCAGGGCAAGGATTTCCAGGTCGTGTACGTGACCGTCGATCCGGAGCGCGACACGCTTGAGCGGATGCGCGCCTACCTGACGGCGTTCGACCCGACGTTCGTGGGCGCGACCGGCCCCGCCGCGCAACTGGCCGAGGTGCGCAAGGAGTACGGCGTCACGGCCGTAAGGACCGGCAACGGCGCGAATTACGGTTTCAATCATTCGTCCTTCGTCTACCTCGTCGACCGGTCCGGCAAGCTGCGGGCATTGAGTCCGTATGGCCGCGCGGTGGACGATGTTGTGCACGACGTGCGTGTCCTGCTGGGCCCATGACACGTTCCCGCATCCTCGAACTGGCCGCGGCGGCGCTGGCCACCGTGGTCCTCTGGGCCATGTTCGCGCCGGTTTCCGCGGGCTCGCGCGAGCAGTTGTTCGAGATTCCCGCAGGGACGTACGCGCGGCGCGCGGCGGGCGACAAGGTCGAGATCCTGCCGGCGGAAATCCGGCTGACGCTGGGCGTCAAGGACGTCCTCGTGCTGAGGAATCTCGACAAGGTGCCGCAGACGTTCGGGCCCGTGCTCATCATGCCGGGCCAGAGCTTCAAGATGCCGTTCGGCGTCGCGGGGGACGTCCAGTTCGAATGCACGGCGCACGCGAGCGGCCATATGCGCATCGTCGTCGATCCGGCGCCCGATGCAGGCTGGCGGCGGCTGGCGTGGCGCGCGCGCACGGCCATGCAGTGGTTGAACACATCGAAGACATGACAGGGGACGGAAGGCTGTGAAAAAGAAAAAAAGTTTTTTTGCACAGAAGCGGGCGCGGATCATCGCGCCGGCGGTCGTGCTGGCATTGCTGATCGCGGTCTGGTGGATCGTCGTGGTCCAGACGCACAGCGCGATCTTCCCGACGCCGTGGCAGGTCGTCACGGGCACGTGGGAACTGGTCCAGGACGGCACGCTGTGGGACCACATCGGTTCCTCGCTGATGCGGGTCGGCAGCGGCTTCCTGCTCGCGATCGCCGTCGCCATTCCGCTGGGCCTGTGGATCGGCCGCATGGATGCCGCCTGGGTCACGCTCAATCCGTTGTTCCAGTTGCTGCGCCCGATTTCTCCGATCGCGTGGATCCCGCTCGCGATCCTGTGGTTCGGCGTGGGTAACGCGTCGCCGATCTTCCTGATCTTCATCGCGTCCGTGTTCCCGATGATCGTCCAGACGGCCGCCGGCGTGCACACGATCGAACGGCGCTACCTGCGCGCGGCGGAAAACTTCGGCGTCTCGCGTGCCAAGCTGTATCGCCAGGTGATCATTCCCGCCGTGCTGCCGGAGATTATCGTCGGCATGCGCATCACGCTGGGCGTCGCCTGGCTGGTGGTGGTGGCGGCGGAAATGATCGCGCTGCGTTCGGGTCTCGGCTACCTGATCATGGATTCGCGCAACGCGGGCAACCGCTACGACCTGGTCGTCGCCGCCATGATCATCATCGGCATCATCGGCCTCATGCTGGACGGGATCACCCGTCTCCTGGAACGTCTCAAAATGGTAAGGTGGCGCTATGGACGCTAAGGTGCAGCCAAGGGTGCAATACAAGGTCGCGGACAAGATCGTCGTCGACGACATCAAGAAAAGCTTCGAGACCCGCAAGGGCACGTTGCCGGTCGTCGGCGGCATCAGCTTGACCATCCGCGACGGCGAATTCGTCGCCATCGTCGGACCGTCCGGCTGCGGCAAATCCACGTTGATGAAAATGCTGTGCGGGTTCGACTCGCCCGACGAGGGCAGCGTCGTCATCGACGGCCAGGTGCGGCATGGACCGAGTTCGAAAGGCATCCTCATTTCCCAGCATGGTTCCGTATTCCCGTGGCTGACGGTGCAACAGAACCTGATGTTCGGGCTGGACGGCATCAGCGAGGCCGAGAAGGCGGAACTGGCCGACCACTACACCGCGATGGTGGGATTGAAAGGTTTCGAAAAGAGCTATTCGCACGAACTGTCCGGCGGCATGCTGAAACGCGTGGAGATCGCGCGGGCGCTCGTCATGAAGCCCGAGATCCTCTACATGGACGAGCCGTTCTCCGCGCTCGACGCGCTCATGAACCTGAAAATGCGCATGGAACTGCTGCGCATCCTGGAAGAAGAGCGCCACACCGTATTGCTCATCACGCACGACGTCGAGGAAGCCGTGCACCTGGCCGACCGCATCGTCGTGCTGTCGCCGCGGCCGACGACGATCCAGGCCACGTTCGACGTCGACATCCCGCATCCGCGCAAGATGTCCAGCCCCGAAGCACAGGATCTCAAGGAAGCCGTGCTGCGGGAACTGGGGCTGTAAAGCGGGGGCTGTAACGCGGCGGCTGTAACGCTCAGCCTGCCAGCGGCAGGCTCATCTCGACCAATCTGGCCCAGAAGCTGGCGCCGATCGGCAGCAGGTGGTCGTTGAAGTCGTAGCTGCCGTTGTGCAGCTGGCACGGTCCGAGGCCGTGCCCGCGCGAGCGGTGGTCGCCGTCGCCATTGCCGATGAAGACATAGCAGCCCGGCTTTTCCTGCAGCATGAACGCGAAATCCTCGGCGCCCATCGTCGGTTCGACGTTCGTGTCGACATTGTCCGCCCCCACCACCGCGCGCATCGCTTCGATGGCGAACGCCGTCTGTTCCGGATGGTTGATCAGGGGCGGGTAGTTACGCTTGAACGAGAAATCGACGGTGGCGCCGAAGCCCGCCGCGAGGCCGCTTGCGATCTCGTTCATGCGCCGCTCGATCAGGTCCAGCACGCTAGTGGAGAACGTGCGCACGGTGCCGATCATGACGGCTTCGTCGGGGATGACGTTCGTGGCGCTGCCGGCGTGGATCTGCGTGATCGACAGCACGGCCGTGTCGAGCGGGTTCTTTTCGCGCGAGATGATCGTCTGCCAACCTTGCGCGATCTGCACGGCGACCATCACCGGGTCGATGCCGCGGTGCGGCTGCGCGGCGTGCGCGCCTTTGCCTTTGACCACGACGCGGAACTCGTTACTGGATGCCATCATCGGCCCCGCGACGACGCCGAAGCTGCCCGTCTTGATGCCAGGCCAGTTGTGCATGCCGTACACGGCGTCCATCGGGAAGCGTTCGAACAGGCCGTCGTCCATCATGCGGCGCGCGCCGGCGCCGCCTTCTTCGGCCGGCTGGAAAATCAGGTAGACGGTGCCGTCGAAGTTGCGGTTCCGCGACAGATAGTGGGCTGCACCCAACAGCATCGTTGTGTGCCCGTCATGACCGCAAGCATGCATCTTGCCGGCGTGGCGCGACGCGTGATCAAATGTGTTGAGTTCCTGCATCGGCAGGGCGTCCATGTCGGCGCGCAGGCCGATGGCGCGGTTCGAGGTGCCGTTCTTGATGATGCCGACGACGCCCGTCACCCCCAGGCCGCGGACCACGGGAATGCCCCATTCGGTCAGACGGTTTGCGACCACGTCGGCCGTGCGTTGTTCTTCGTAGCAGAGTTCGGGATGGGCGTGGATGTCGCGCCGGATCGTTTCGAGCTCGGATTGGTAAGCGAGAATAGGTTCGACCAGTCTCATTCGTATCTCCGTGCATGTTTTGAACTATTGTAGCCCTTCCACCATGTGCAACGCCAGGGGCCCAACGGCTGGCGCTGGAATCGTATAAAGTACTGGTTTATCGACGTTTTTCTGGATGAATCCGATGACCAAGACCATCGTCCGCGGCGCCTGCCCGCATGACTGCCCCGATACCTGCGCGCTGCTCGTGACCGTGGAGGATGGCGTGGCCACGGAGGTCAAGGGCGATCCGGATCATCCGACGACGGCCGGCGTGTTGTGCACGAAGGTCTCGCGCTACATCGAACGCACGTACCACCCCGACCGCCTGCTGTACCCGATGCGCCGCGTGGGTAAAAAAGGCGAAGGCAAGTTCGAACGCATCACGTGGGAGCAGGCGCTCGACGAGATTGCAAATCGCCTGCAACCCATCGCCGCGCGCGACCCGCAGGCGATCCTGCCGTACAGCTATTGCGGCACGATGGGTCTGGTGCAGGGCGAGGCGATGGCCATGCGTTTCTTTAACACGCTCGGTGCCTCCTTGCTCGACCGCACCGTGTGCGCGAATGCCGGCGCCACCGGTTACAAATACACGATCGGTGGTTCGATCGGCACGGATACCGAACAGTTCCAGGATGCAAAGCTGATCTTGATCTGGGGCGGTAATCCCATCGCGTCGAACCTGCATTTGTGGACGCGTTTGCAGGAAGCCAAGCGCCGCGGCGCGAAGCTGATCGCCATCGATCCGTATCGCTCGCTCACCGCGGAAAAATGTCACCAGCACATCGCGCTGATGCCCGGCACGGACGCCGCGCTGGCGCTGGGCATGATGCACGTGCTGGTGAAGGACAACCTGCTCGACCACGATTACATCGAGAAATACACGTTCGGCTTCGCGCAATTGAAGGACCGCGTGGCCGAATGGACGCCGGAGCGCACCGCGCAAACCTGCGGCATCACGGTCGATGAAGTGGTCGACCTCGCACGCGAATACGGCCGCACGGCGCGCCTGGGCGAGCCGGTCGCGATCCGCATGAACTACGGCCTGCAGCGTGTGCATGGCGGCGGCATGGCCGTGCGCACCATCGCCTGTCTGCCGGCCCTCGTGGGCGCATGGCGTCACGCCGCTGGTGGCGTGCAGTTGTCGACGTCGGGCACGTTCCCGGCCGATAAAGTCACCCTGCAACGCCCGGACCTGTTGCGCGGCAAGCTGCCGCGCACGATCAATATGAACACCATCGGCGCCGACCTGCAGAAAGAGGCGTCGCCCGCGTTCGGCCCGAAGATCGAAGCCGTCATCGTCTACAACTCGAACCCGCTCGCGATCGCGCCCGATTCGGCGCAGGTGCAACGCGGCTTCGAGCGCGAAGATTTATTTACCGTGGTGCTGGAACACTTCCAGACCGACACCGCGGACTACGCGGACATCCTGCTGCCGGCCACCACGCAGCTGGAACACGTCGACGCGCACCTCGCGTATGGCCACCTGTACATGATGGCCAATAACGCGGCGATCGCGCCGTTGGGCGAGTCGAAACCGAATACGGAAATCTTCCGCCTGATCGCGAAGCGCATGGGTTTCACGGATCCGGCCTTCGACGAGACGGACGACGAACTGGCGGCCCAGGCGTTCGACAAGAAACACGAACGCGCCGTCCACTTCGACTGGTCGTCGCTGAAGCGCACCGGCTGGCAAAAGCTGAACATGCCGGCCGCGCCGTTCGCCGAAGGCGGTTTTCCCACGCCGTCCGGCAAGTGCGAATTTTATTCCGCCTCGATGCTGGCCGACGGTCTCGATCCGCTGCCGACTTATATCCCGAACTACGAGTCGGTCGCCTCCAACCCCGAACTGGCGCAGAAATATCCGTTGGCGATGATTTCTCCGCCGGCCAGGAACTTCCTCAACTCAACCTTTGTCAATGTCCAGAGCCTCCGCGCAACGGAAGGTGAACCGCACCTGGACATCCATCCTCTTGATGCCGCTGTCCGCGGCATCGTCGATAAGGAGATGGTACGCATCTTCAACGACCGGGGCGCGTTCGTCGCGCGCGCCCGGGTCACCGCCCGCGCGCGGGCCGGCCTCGTGGTCGGCCTGTCGATCTGGTGGAAGAAGCTCGCCAGCGACGGCAAGAACGCCAATGAAGTCACCAGTCAGCGCCTGACCGATATGGGCCGGGCGCCCACCTTTTACGACACGCTGGTGCAGGTTGAAAAGGCCGCACCATGATCTGGAAATATGAAACTTTCGCGAATCACCCCGTGGTTCCGCACCGTGCTGTTTGCCGGCACGGCGGCGGGGCTGCTGGCCAGCTGCTCGACGCTGAACTACTACACCCAGGCGGCCCAAGGCCAGCTTGAACTCCTGTCGGACGCCCGTCCGATCGACGACTGGATCGCTGACCCCGGCACCAGTACCAAACTGCGCCATCGCCTCGAGACGGCGCGCCAGATCCGCCGCTTCGCAGTTGCCGAAATGGCTTTACCCGACAACAACAGTTATAAAAACTACGCGGCGCTGAAGCGGCAATACGTGCTGTGGAACGTCGTCGCCACGCCCGAGCTGTCGCTCAAGCCCCTGCAATGGTGCTTCCCCGTGGCCGGCTGCGTGAACTACCGCGGCTATTACAGCAAGGACGCGGCCGAGTCGTACGCGAAAGAGCTGCGCGACGCGGGCGACGATGTCGAGGTCGGCGGCGTGGCCGCGTATTCGACCCTGGGCTGGTTCAGCGATCCGCTGATCTCCACGTTCATCAACTACCCGGACGGCGAACTGGCCCGCATGATCTTCCACGAACTGGCGCACCAGATCGTGTACGTGCAGGGCGATTCGCAATTCAATGAGTCGTTCGCGTCGACCGTGGAAGAGGTCGGTGTCGAGCGCTGGATGGAACGCTTCGGCAACCAGCAGATGCGCGACGCTTACGCGCGCTACCGCAGCCGCAAGAAGGATTTCCTCGGTCTGCTGATGAAGTACCGCAAGGCGCTCGAGCAGAATTACGCCGTGATCGACCGCAGCGATGCGGAAAAACGGGCCGTCAAGGTGCGCCTGTTCCAAGAGCTCAAGGACGAGTACCAGGTCCTCAAGGGCAACTGGGGCGGCTACGCGGGCTACGACCGTTTCTTCGACCAGCCGCTGTCCAATGCCCACCTGGCGTCGATTGCGACCTATGAGGACTTCGTGCCCGCGTTCCGCGCCCTGTTGCAGCGTGAAGGCAGCTTCCCAAAGTTTTATGACGCCGTGAAACGCCTGGCCGAGATGGACCGGTCCGACCGCCACCGCGTGCTGAACGGGATGGTGCCGCCGCTCGTGACCGCGCCGCTGATGGTGCAGCGCAGCGAAATACGCCCGTAGCCATTTTGGTCAAACGTCGATAGAGTCGTTGTTCGAAAAGCGCAAAAGTGCTTGCGTCCGGGCGCGCTGCCCGATAGCATCTTGCTTAGTAATATCAGCACGACCGTGCGATTTTTCTGGGCCGCGTTCAAAACGATAACGATACTGGAGACAGAGGCACCGATGGACAAGATTTGGCTCAAGGCTTACCCGCCCGGCGTCCCGGCGGAGATCGACCCCGACCAGTACGGTTCCCTGGTGCAAATGCTGGAGGAATCGTTCCGCAAGTATGCGGCGAACAACGCTTACGTCTGCATGGACAAGTTCCTCACGTACGGGGAACTGGACAACATGTCGAAGCGCTTGGCCGCCTGGCTGCAGAGCCGCGGGATGAAGCCGGGCGCGCGCGTCGCCGTCATGATGCCGAACGTGCTGCAGTATCCGGTGGCGCTGGCCGCCATCCTGCGCGCGGGCTATGCGGTCGTCAACGTCAATCCGCTGTACACGCCGCGCGAGCTGGAGCACCAGCTGAAGGATTCGGGCAGCGAGGCCATCATCGTGCTCGAGAACTTCGCGCACACGGTCGAGCAGGTGCTGCCGAAAACGGCGGTGCGCCACGTCGTCGTGGCCAGCATGGGCGAACTGCTGGGCGGCGCCAAGGGCATGCTCGTCAACTTCGTCGTCCGCAACATCAAGAAGATGGTGCCGGACTTTACGATCCCGCACATGGTGCGCTTCAAGGACGCGCTGGCGCAGGGCGCGAAGATGCCGTTCCAGCCGGCGCAGCTGAAGAATACCGACGTCGCCTTTTTGCAGTACACGGGCGGCACGACGGGCGTGTCGAAGGGCGCGACGCTCACGCACCGCAACGTCATCGCCAACATCCTGCAGACGGAGGCGTGGTCGAAGCCGGCGATGAGCCAGCCGCCGCTCGTCGAATTCCCGACCATCGTGTGCGCGCTGCCGCTGTACCACATCTTCGCGCTGACGGCGTGCGCGCTGTGGGGCATGCGCGTGGGCGCGCTGAACATCCTGATCCCGAACCCGCGCGACATCCCGGGGTTCATCAAGGAGCTCAAGAAGTACCGCATCAATATGCTGCCGGCCGTGAACACCCTGTACAACGCGCTGGTGAACCACCCCGATTTCAAGGACGTCGACTTCAGCGCGCTGAAGGTGTCCAACGGCGGCGGCATGGCCGTGCAGCAGGCCGTCAACGACAAGTGGAAGGCGCTCACGGGCACCAACATCATCGAGGGCTACGGCCTGTCGGAGACGTCGCCGGTGGCCACGTGCAACCGCTGCGACGTCCCGGGCTTCACCGGCACGATCGGCCTGCCGGTGCCGTCGACGGACGTCGCCATCGTCGACGATGACGGCCGCCCGCTGCCGGTGGGCAGCGTGGGCGAGATCGCGATCCGCGGTCCACAGGTGATGGCCGGCTACTGGAACCGTCCGGACGAGACGGCGAAGGTCATGACGGCGGACGGCTTCTTCAAGTCGGGCGACGTCGGCATCATGGACGACAACGGGTACGTGAAGATCGTCGACCGCAAGAAGGACATGATCCTCGTGTCGGGCTTCAATGTGTACCCGAACGAGCTGGAAGCGGTGATCGCGGCCCACCCGGGCGTGCTGGAATGCGCGGTGGTCGGCGTGCCGGACGAGCATTCCGGCGAAGCGGTGAAAGTGTTCGTCGTGCGCAAGGATCCGGACCTGACGGCCGAGCAGCTGATGGACTACTGCAAGCGCGAGCTCACTGGCTACAAGAAGCCGAAATACATCGAATTCCGCGACGAGCTGCCGAAGACGAACGTCGGCAAGATCCTGCGCCGCGCGCTGCGCGAGGAAAAGCAGGCGGCGTAGCGGATGTAACGACAAGCGCATGAGACGTCATCCCCGCGGAGACGGGGATTGTGCCCCCGGCACAATCCCCTCCAAGCTTTGCTTGCGCTATCGAGCTGCTTGCACATTGGGGCCCCGCCTGCGCGGGGCGACGTGCCGCCGCCGGGCGGTTTTTTTGCGCACACGATTTCAATGATTGAGAAAAAGCGAGGCAATGACATGGACAAATTCTGGCTGAAGTCGTACGAGGCGGGCGTGCCTGCGGAGATCGACTGGACGCAGTACCGCTCCCTCACGCACCTGCTGGAGGACTCCTTCCGCAAGTACGCCAACCGCGACGCCTTCGCCTGCATGGGCAAGTCCATGACGTTCGCGGAGCTGGACAAGCTGTCCGGCGCGATGGCCGCGTGGCTGCAGCACAAGGGCCTGGCGCCGGGCGCACGCGTGGCGATCATGCTGCCGAACGTGCTGCAGTATCCGGTGGCGATGGCCGCCATCCTGCGCGCCGGCTACACCATCGTCAACGTCAACCCGCTGTACACGGCGCGCGAGCTGCAGCACCAGCTGAACGACTCGGGCGCCGAAGCCATCATCGTGCTGGAAAACTTCGCGCACACCGTCGCCGAAGTCGTGCCGAACACGAAGGTCAAGCACGTCATCGTGGGCAGCATGGGCGACCTGCTGGGCGCGAAAGGCCTGCTCGTCAACTTCGTCGTCCGCACCGTGAAAAAGATGGTGCCGGCGTGGTCGCTGCCGTCCGCGGTGCCGTTCAAGCGCATGCTGGCCGAAGGCGCGCGCCTGTCTCGCAAACCCGTCGAATGCGGCCACGAGGACGTCGCGTTCCTGCAGTACACGGGCGGCACGACCGGCGTGTCGAAGGGCGCGGTCCTGAAGCACAAGAACGTGATCGCCAACGTGCTGCAGAACGAAGCCTGGTTCGCCCCGACCCTGGCGAAGATCCCGGCCGGCACGACGCCGCAATTCGTGTGCGCGCTGCCGCTGTACCACATCTATGCGCTGACCGTGTGCGCCCTGATGGGCCTGCGTGCGGGCGGCACGAACATCCTGATCCCGAACCCGCGCGACATCGGCGGCTTCATCAAGGAGCTGAAGAACTACCGCGTCAACGTCTTCCCGGCCGTGAACACGCTGTACAACGGCCTGCTGAACCATCCGGACTTCGCCAGCCTCGATTTTTCAAGCCTGAAGGTGTGCCCGGGCGGCGGCATGGCCGTGCAGAAGGTCGTGGCGGACAAATGGCTGGCGGTGACGGGCGCGCCGATCGTCGAGGGCTACGGCCTGTCGGAGACGTCGCCGGTGGTCGCGGCGAACCGTTGCGACATCAAGGAATTCACGGGCACCATCGGCTACGCGCTGCCGTCGACGGAGCTGCGCATCATCGACGAATCGGACAACGAAGTGCCGTTCGGCACGGCCGGCGAGATCGCCGTGCGCGGTCCGCAGGTGATGGCGGGCTACTGGCAGCGTCCGGACGAGACGGCGAAGGTCATGACGCGCGACGGCTTCTTCAAGACGGGCGACATCGGCGTGATGAACGAGACCGGCGCCGTCAAAATCGTCGACCGCAAGAAGGACATGATCCTCGTCTCCGGCTTCAACGTGTACCCGAACGAAGTGGAGGACGTCGTCGCCGCGCACCCGGGCGTGCTGGAAGTGGCGTGCGTGGGCGTGCCGGACCAGCACTCGGGCGAGGCCGTCAAGCTGTACGTCGTCAAGAAGGACAAGGGACTCACCAAGGACGAGCTGATGGTCTATTGCAAGGATCAGCTGACCGGCTACAA
The DNA here is from genome assembly GCF_001941825.1 of Massilia putida. Lineage (NCBI taxonomy): Bacteria > Pseudomonadati > Pseudomonadota > Betaproteobacteria > Burkholderiales > Oxalobacteraceae > Massilia > Massilia putida. The sequence continues at coordinate 3,577,832 of NZ_CP019038.1, read as the reverse complement.
GCGGCCGAAGTACATCGAGTTCCGCGACAGCCTGCCGAAGACCAACGTCGGCAAGATCCTGCGGCGCGAGCTGCGGGATGAGAAGCAGCCTGCCTGAAAACACCGTACGCATAAAAACACCGTCGTTCCCGCCTGCGCGGGAATGACGTGGTTGGATAGCGGTTGCTCTTTAAATCGCCGTAATCTCCACGCCCGGCCGTCCATCCTCCACCCGAAACGCGGCCAGCTCGCGCTGCGCGGTCTTCGGATTCCTCACCTCGTCCAGCCCCATGAAGCGCGTGCGCGTTTCCCGCGGGGTGATCTCGATCAGCATGTAACCCCGCTTGTCGCTGCGTCCGAACTTGATGTGCGGGTTCATCGCCACGTATTGCGACGTGCGCTGCTGCGGCCGCGAGCTCGACGTGACCGACGTGCCCACGAATTCCGTCGCGACCACCGGGTTCGCCTGCGACACGGGCCGGTTGAAATCGCGCCGCAGTTCCGTCGCGTAGAACGTGTGCACGTCGCCGCCCAGCACGAGCGGATTCGCGGCGCCCGTGTCGACGAGCGTATCGAGCAGGCGCCGGCGCGCGACCGGATAACCGTCCCAGCCATCCGTCCAGAAGCGCCCCGCCTCCGGAGGCGTCACCGGGATCTGCGACGACTGCGCCATCAGCGTCTGCTGCGCGAGGATGTTCCAGCGCGCCTTCGACGACGCCAGCCCGGCGCGCAACCACGCTTCCTGTTCAAGTCCCAGCATCGAGCGGCGCGGATCGAGCAGGCCTGGGCAGGCGCGCGGTGTCACGGAATTCGAGCCGCCGTGGCCCGGGTGCGGGCAGACCTCGTAGGCGCGGTACTGGCGGTCGTCCAGCACGTGGAAGCGCGCGAGGCGTCCCCAGTCGTAGCGCTGGAACATGCGGACGTTCGCGAAGTTCTTCGGGGGCGCCAGGCGCAGCGGCATGTGCTCGTAGAAGGCCTGGTAGGCGGCCGCGCGCCGCTGGGCGAAGGTCGGGGACAGGCGCTCGTCGCGGTCGGCCGCGTAATCGTTGGCGACCTCGTGATCGTCCCACGTGACGATCCACGGCGCGATCAGGTGCGCGGCCTGCAGGTCCGGGTCGGTCTTGTACTGGGCGTAGCGGCGGCGGTAGTCTTCCAGCGTGAACGACTCGTCCTGGCGGACGGCGCGCAGCGGATGTTGCAGCCGGTAGGCGCCCCATTCGTAGATGTAGTCGCCGAGGAAGGCGACCAGGTCCGGATTCGCCTGTTCGATGTAGCGATGCGCCGCGTAGCTGCCGAAGTCCCAGTGCTGGCACGAGGCCACCGCCAGTTTCAGGCTGTCCGGCAGGTTGTCCGGCGCGGGCGCCGTGCGCGTGCGGCCGACGGGGCTGACGGCGTCACCCAGCATGAAGCGGTACCAGTACCAGCGCGCCGGCTGCAGGCCTCTCACGTCGACGCGCACGCTGTGCGCCAGCTCGGGCGTCGCGATGACGCTGCCCTTCGCGGCGATGTCGCGGAACGCGCCGTCGTGTGCCACTTCCCAGCGCAGGGTGAGGGCGAGGGGGGGCGTCTTGGTCGCGTCGAGCGGATCGGGCGCGACGCGCGTCCACAGGATCACACTGTCCGGCAGCGGAGAACCCGACGCGACGCCGAGGCTGAACGGATAGCCGGCCGCGTTCGACGGCGCGGCGTGAAGCAGCGCAGGCGTCGCGGCCGCGAGCCGCGCGGCGTTCAGCAGGAACAGGCGGCGCGGCCAGGACATCGAATCGTGCTTATTGCGCGATCAGCGATTCGAGCGGCGGCAACTGGCGCGGCTTGCGGTCCGGGCCCGTGGCGACATAGGTCAGCGTGGCTTCCGTCACCTTGACGACGTCCGTCTGCAGGCGGTTGCGTTCCGCGTACACCTCGACGTAGACGGTGATCGACGTATTGCCGACCTTGACGATGTCGGCATAGAACGACAGCAGGTCGCCGACGAATACGGGGTTCTTGAACAGGAAGGAATTCACGGCGATGGTGGCGACGCGGCCGTTCGCCCGGCGCACGGCCGGCAGCGAGCCGGCGACGTCGACCTGGGCCATGATCCAGCCGCCGAACACGTCCCCGTAGACGTTCGCATCGGACGGGGCGGGCATCATCCGCAGCACCGGCATCTTTCCTTCGGGCAGGCGGGTGATGGATGGGGTGGTGTTTACTGGCTCGGTCATCTTGAATTCTCGGTAAAGGCTACAATCCTTTTGATTGAACCATAAATCGACAAGCCCTGCCATGCGCCGCTCATCTCCGAATTCCCTGCCGCCCGCCGCCGATCCGAACGTCAAACGGAACGACTGGGCCACCATCGCCACCTTGCTGCCCTATTTGTGGGTCTATAAGTGGCGCGTACTGGCCGCGCTGATCTGCCTCGTCGGGGCCAAGATGGCCAACGTCGGCGTGCCGCTCGTGCTCAAAAAGCTCATCGACGCGCTGACGATCAGCCCTGCCAATCCGCACGCGCTGCTCGTGCTGCCGCTCGGCGCGCTCGTCGCGTACGGCGCGCTGCGCTTTTCGACCACGCTGTTCACCGAGCTGCGCGAATTTCTGTTCGCGCGCGTGACGCAGCGCGCCGTACGCACGATCGCCTTGAAGGTGTTCCGCCACCTGCACTCGCTGTCGCTGCGCTTCCACCTGAACCGCCAGACGGGCGGCATGACGCGCGACATCGAGCGCGGCACGCGCGGCGTCAGCTCGCTCGTGTCGTACTCCCTGTTCTCGATCCTGCCGACGCTCGTCGAGATCACGCTGGTGCTGGGCTACCTCGGCACGCACTACGACGCCTGGTTCGCGGGCATCACGGCCATCGCGCTCGTCACGTACATCACGTTCACCGTCACGGTCACGGAATGGCGCACGCACTTCCGCCGCACGATGAACGACCTCGATTCGAAGGCCAATACGAAGGCGATCGACTCGCTGATCAACTACGAGACGGTGAAATACTTCGGCAACGAGGACTACGAGGCTCGGCGCTACGACGAAGGCCTGCAGAAGTACGAGCAGGCGGCCGTGCGCTCGCAGACGTCGCTGTCGTTCCTGAACACGGGCCAGTCCCTGATCATCGCGGCGGCCGTGACGGCGATCCTGTGGCGCGCCACGCAGGGCGTGATCGACAAGACGATGACGCTGGGCGACCTCGTGCTCGTGAACTCCTTCATGATCCAGCTGTACATTCCGCTGAACTTCCTGGGCGTGATCTACCGCGAGATCAAGCAGAGCCTTGCCGACATGGAGCGCCTGTTCGGCCTCCTCGAACAGAACCGCGAAGTCGCGGATTCGCCCGGTGCGAAGCCGCTCGTCACGTACGGCGCGAAGGTCGAGTTCTCGCACGTCGATTTCAATTACGACCCGAAGCGCCAGATCCTGTTCGACGTCGACTTCACGATCCCGCCCGGCACGACGACGGCCGTCGTGGGCCACAGCGGTTCGGGCAAGTCGACCTTGTCCCGCCTGCTGTTCCGCTTCTACGACGTGCAGGGAGGCGCCATCCGCATCGACGGCCAGGACGTGCGCAACGTGACGCAGGACTCGCTGCGCCACGCGATCGGCATCGTCCCGCAGGACACGGTGCTGTTCAACGACACCATCGAATACAACATCGCCTACGGCCGCCCTGGCGCGAGCCGCGCCGATATCGTGGCGGCCGCGCGCGCCGCGTCGATCCACGAGTTCATCGAAACCCTGCCTGACGGCTATGCGACAATGGTGGGTGAACGCGGCCTCAAACTGTCCGGCGGCGAAAAGCAACGGGTGGCCATCGCGCGCACCTTGCTCAAGAACCCCGCGATCCTGATCTTCGACGAAGCGACGTCGGCGCTCGATTCGAAGTCGGAGCAGGCGATCCAGGCGCAGTTGAAGGAAATCGCGAAGCAGCGCACGACGCTCGTCATCGCGCACCGCCTGTCGACCATCGCCGACGCCCACCAGATCCTCGTGCTCGACCACGGCCGCATCGTCGAGCGGGGCACGCACGCGGCCCTGATCGCGGCGGATGGCCTGTACAAGCAGATGTGGGACCGCCAGCAGGCAAGGCAGGACGAAGACCTGGCCTCGCCGCCGGTCGAAGTGGTACAAGACTAGGATTGAAGAGCATGGAAAAACAGATCGTCGAGATCGACATGGCCGATGTCGGCCACGGCAACCCGGCCTGGATCGCCGCGCTGGAAGCGGGCAAGGTGCTGTACTTCCCGAACTTCGGCCGGCACGGCTTCGCGCCGCAGAAGGAAGAACTGGCGCTGTTCCGCGAAGACATCCGCGACCCCAAGACCCGCAACATCAGCCTGTCGTCCGCCGGCGACCTGAAAGGCGTCGTCGGCGACGATGGTACGCGCGCGCTGATGGCCGGGATGATCGGCCGCTTCCGCGCCGAGGCCGAAGGGTTGCTGGCCAACCTGGTGCCGCGCTACGGCGAACACCTGCGCCGCGGCGCGACGAGCTTCCGGCCGGCGGTAGTGCAGAACCGCGTGCAATCGTGGCGCGCCGACGACCGCCGCATGCACGTCGACGCCTTCCCGTCGCGCCCGAACTACGGCGAGCGCCTGCTGCGCGTGTTCACCAACGTGAACCAGGACGGCGAGCCGCGCGTGTGGCGCGTGGGCGAACCGTTCGAGGACGTGGCCCGGCGCTTCCTGCCGACAGTAAAGCCGTATTCGGCGTGGCAGGCGAAGATGCTGAATCTGCTCCACGTGACGAAGTCGCTGCGCAGCGAATACGACCACATCATGCTGCAGCTGCACGACGCGATGAAGTCGGACCTCGACTACCAGAAGAACGCGCCGCAGGTCACGTTCGGCTTCCCGCCGGGCTGCGCGTGGGTGTGCTTCTCGGACCAGACCTCGCACGCCGTGATGGCGGGGCAGTACATGATGGAGCACACGCTGCAGCTGTCGCCCATGCACCAGTACGACAAGGATGCGAGTCCGTTGGCGATTCTCACGCGGATGCAGGGACATACATTGGTGTGACGGCGTTCAAATGAGCAGCAACTCCTTCCCCCTCACCCTTAAAATCTCCGCCACCCGCGCCGCCACCGGCGACAGATAACCGTTCTTCCGATACGCCAGCCCGAGCCGCCGCTTCATCTGCGCCTCGGGCAGCACGACCTCGCGCACGCGCGCGCGCGCGGCCACGAGGTTGAAGCGCGTGACGAAGCCCAGCAGCGGCGTCTTTTCCAGCACCGGCAGGATCGTGTTCAACACATTCGACTCGATCTGCACGCGCGGCCGCGGCAGGCCGTGGCGCTCGAAGGTCTGGTCCAGCCATTGGCGCGACGCGACCGTCCGCGCCGGCAGCATCCATTTGTAGTGCACGAGGTCCGCGAGCGTGCGCGGCGCGTCGAACACGGGGTGGCGTTCGCTCGCCATCACGACCATCGTGTCTTCCGCGATCTGTTCGCAAACGATGTCCGCATCGCCGTCCACCATCGGTCCCACGACGAGGTCGATGTCGCCGTCGCGCAAGCTGGCCAGCAGGTTGTCGTTCATCGCCACGGCCAAGGTGACCGTGATCGCGGGCGCATCGAACAGCAGCTGCTCGAACACGGCGGGCATCAGGTGCTCGGCCATCGTCGGCACGCAGCCGATGCGGACCTCGCCCTGGAGGCCGCCTGCGTGATCCTGCATTTCGCGCGCCGTCTCTTCCACCATCAGCGCCATCTGGCGCGTGCGTTTCAGCAGGACGTGGCCGGCGGCCGTCAGGCGCATGCCGCGTCCATCCTTTTCGAACAGCCGCGCGCCCAGTGATTCTTCGAGCCGGTCGATGCATTTCGTCAGCGCCGGCTGGGTGCGGTGCACGCGCTCGGCGGCGCGCGCCAGGTTGCCTTCGGTGGCGATGACTTCGAAATATTTCAGGTCGCGGAAGTCCATGACACATTCCTGAAAGTTTGGAAATAAGAAAATTAAGTGAATATACATTATAGATCGGCCTTTCTATACTCGGTTCATACAAGACCTTGCCCGACCAAAAAAACAGCTGCACCGAGGAGACGACCATGGCAATCCGCACCGCGCGTGCCGTCCTGCGCACGTCTCCTCCCGTGTCTGTCGTTCATCTACCACGAGGACTATCCATGAGCCATTCCACTCCACCCGACGTGAACCGCGACATCGCGCGTATCGACCCGGAACTGGTCGCGCGCGCCGCCCAGTTCCCATCATCCATCCTGGCCGACGTGGCCGGCCGCCGCGGAGCCCTGTCCAGCCGCATCGCCCCGCTGGCCCCGACGATGCGCCTGGCGGGACCGGCGCTGACCGTCGAGGTCCGTCCGGGCGACAACCTGATGATTCACGCGGCGATGGCGCTGGCCAAGCCTGGCGACGTCCTGGTCATCGACGGCAAGGGCGATGAGTCCTGTGCGCTGATGGGGGAGATCATGGTCTCGCAATGCATGGCGATCGGGATCGCCGGCATCGTCGTGTACGGCGCCGTGCGTGACACGGAAGCGATCCGCGCACTGGGCTTTCCGATGTACGCCATCGGCGCGAACCCGAACGGGCCGTCGAAACTGGTGCCGGGCCGGATCAACTGGCCCGTGTCGGTGGGTGGCGTGACGGTGCAGCCGGGCGACCTGGTGGTGGCCGACGGCGACGGCGTCGTCGTCGTCGAGCCGGTCAAGGTGCCGGCGGTCCTGAAACTGGCGCAGAAAAAGCTGGCCGACGAGACGGCGCGCCTGGAAGGCATCCGCAGCGGCGCCCAGCTGCGTCCGACGTGGCTCGATGCCGCGCTGCGCAAGGCCGGCGTGCTGACCGAAGGGGAGACGCTGTGAGCGCCATCCTGGTCACGGGTGCCGACCTGGCGGAACAGGCCGTCGAATTGCTCGCCGGCTTCGACATCGTCTACGCCGGCAAGGCTCCCGACGAGGACACGCTGGTCGCCCTGTGCCGCCAGCACGAGCCGGTCGCGATCATCGTGCGCTACGGCCGCATCACGGCGCGCGTGATCGACGCGAGCCCGCGCCTGCGCGTGATCTCCAAGCACGGCACCGGCATCGACACGATCGACAAGGACGCCGCCGCCGCGCGCGGCATCGCCGTCAAGGCGGCCGTCGGCGCCAACGCGCCCGCCGTGGCAGAACATACGTGGGCGCTGATCCTCGCGTGCGCCAAGGACGTGCCGGCACTCGACCGCCGCATGCACGACGGCCACTGGGACAAGGCGACCCATAAAAGCCTCGAACTGCGCGGCCGCACGCTGGGCCTCGTGGGCCTGGGCGCGATCGGCGCGCGCGTGGCGGCCGTCGGCACCGCGATGGGCATGCGCGTGATCGCGCACGACCCGTTCGCACAGACCGCGCCGGAAGGCGTCGAGCGGCTCCCGCTGGCCGACGTCATCGCGCAGTCGGACGTGTTGTCGCTGCATTGCCCGCTCACGCAGGACAACGCCAACATGCTGAACGCCGCCACGCTGGCGACGATGCGCCCCGGTGCCATCGTCGTGAACACGGCGCGCGGCGGCCTGATCGACGAGGCGGCGCTGGCCGACGCGCTGAAGAGCGGCGCCCTGCGCGCGGCGGGACTGGACAGTTTCCAGGTCGAGCCGTTCGCGGCCGGCCATCCGTTCACGGGCATACCCAACGTGATCCTGTCGCCGCACATCGGTGGCGTGACGAGCGATGCCTACGTCGGCATGGGCACGGCCGCGGCACGCAACGTGCTGGCGGTGCTGGAAGCATCTGAACAGATGGCCTGAGGCCGAAAAAACACAAGCGCGCGCCAAGACGCGCTTTAACGATTACTATGGGAGACGACCATGAGCGTAACCGATGACAACGCGCGCCTCGAAGCGGACACGATCCGCAAGATTACCTGGCGCTTGATTCCCTTCCTGATGCTGTGCTACCTGCTGGCCTTCATCGACCGCGGCAACATCGGCATGGCTTCGCTGCAGATGAACCACGACCTCGGCCTCACGCCGAAGATGTTCGGTTTCGCCGGCAGCCTGTTCTTCATCTCGTATTTCCTGTTCGAAGTGCCCAGCAACCTGGCGCTGCAAAAGTTCGGCGCGCGCAAATGGATCGCGCGCATCATGATCACGTGGGGACTCGTCTCGGCCGGCATGGCGCTGGTGCAGGGGGCGACGTCGCTGTACATCCTGCGCTTTTTGCTCGGCGCCGCCGAGGCGGGCTTCTTCCCCGGCGTCGTGCTGTATCTCACGTACTGGTTCCCCGCCGCTTACCGCGCCCGTATCGTCGCCATCTTCATGGTCGCGGTGCCGATGGCCAGCTTCGTCGGCTCGCCGATCTCGGCGCTGCTGCTGCAGGCCGACGGAATGTTCGGCCTGCGCGGCTGGCACTGGCTGTTCATCCTCGAAGGCCTGCCCACCATCCTGCTGGGCGTCATGTGCCTGTTCTTACTCACTGACCGTCCGGAACAGGCGAAGTGGCTGAGCGCAGCGCAGCGCGACTGGCTGTCCGCGCGCATCGAGAAGGAACGCACCGAGAAGAAGGAGGCGGGACCTCATCCGTCGATCTGGCAGATCTTCCGCAGCAAGGAAGTGCTGGGCATGGCCCTGGTGTGCGCCACCGCGTCGTCGGCCGGCACCGTGCTGGGCGTGTGGCAGCCGCAGCTGATCAAGTCGTTCGGCCTGACGGTCATGCAGACGGGCCTCGTCAACGCCGTGCCGTACGTGATCGCCGCCGTGCTGATGGTGTGGTGGGGCCGCCATTCGGACCGCAAGGGCGAGCGTCGCTGGCACACGGCGATTCCGCTGGCCCTGATCGCCGGCGGCATGCTGTGCACTCTGTTCGTGACATCGCTCGTGCCGACCGTCGTGCTGCTGACCTGCGTCCTGATCGGCGCCTACTCCTTCAAGGGACCGTTCTGGGCGCTGAGCTCGTCCTGGCTCGCCCCGGGTTCGGCGGCGGCCGGCCTGGCCGCCATCAATGCCGCCTCGAACCTGATCGGCGGCGGCCTGATGGTCAACGCCTACGGCTGGATCAAGGAAGAAACCGGCAGTCACGCGCTCGGTCTGCTGCCGATCGCGCTCCTGGCGGTGGCCAGCATCATCACCCTTCTCATGCTGAGCAACGACGCTCACCGGGCGGCGCGTAACGCGCAGGCCAAGGCGACGGCCTAATCCGCCTGCAGCGCGTCGGTTTCCCGGCGCGATTCCATTCCTTGCAACGATTTGCGGCGCCGGCGGCATCGCAGCCGCATCGTTGCAACCGCTTCCTCTACCGCTTACAGGATAACCAGGACTCCGCCATGGACATGCGCAAGCCCTCGACGGCCGCAGCCGCAGTGAACGAAGACGCCACGATGAAGAAGGTCATCCGGCGCATCATTCCCTTTGTCTTCATTTGTTACGTCGTCAGCTACCTCGACCGCATCAACGTCGGCTTCGCCGCCCTGACGATGAACCGCGACCTCGGTCTGACGCCCGCGCAGTTCGGCCTGGGCGCCGGGCTGTTTTTTCTCGGGTATTTCATCTTCGAAATCCCTAGCAATCTGGCGCTGCATAAATTCGGCGCGCGTGTCTGGATTGCGCGCATCATGATTTCGTGGGGCGTGATCTCGATGGCGACCGCGTTCGTCGTCGGCCCCAAGAGTTTTGCGTTGACCCGTTTCCTGCTCGGACTGGCGGAAGCCGGGTTCACGCCAGGCATTTATCTGTATTTCACGAAGTGGTTCCCCGGCGCCTGGCGCGGCCGCGCGACCGCGGCCTTCCTGGTCGGCATCCCGGTCGCCAACATGCTGGGGTCGCCGGTTTCCGGCCTGCTGATGGAGCTGGATGGTTTCGCAGGGCTGAAGGGCTGGCAAGTCCTGCTCCTGGTGGAGGCACTGCCGGCGGTCGTGCTCGGCGTGCTGTGCTTGTATCTGCTGCCCGACCAGCCGTCGCAGGTCCGCTGGCTGGCGCCCGCCGAGCGGGCCTGGCTGGCCGACCGGCTCGCCGAGGAACAGCAGACGCTGTCGGCAAAGCATGGCGACAAGCTGCGCGACGCTTTTACCAACTGGCGTGTGTTCGCGCTGGCAGCGATCAATTTTTGCGGGATCGTCGGTTCACTCGGCATCGGCTTGTGGCTGCCGCAGATCGTCAAGGAATTCGGCTTGCGCGCCAGCCAGGTCGGCCTCGTGACGGCGCTGCCGTACGCCGTGGGTGCGGCCAGCATGCTGTGGTGGTCGCGCCGTGCGAGCCGCAGCCCCAACCGGCTGCGCTACGTGGTGGGGGCCATGCTGGTCGCCGCTGCCGCGTTGGCCATCTCGGCCTTCCTGACCATGCCCATCCTGAAGATGTTGGCCATCACCCTGACCGTATCCGCCGTCCTGTCGTTCCAGGCGACGTTCTGGGCCATTCCCTCCGGCTTTCTCACCGGCCGCGCGGCCGCCGGCGGTCTTGCATTGATCGTCTCCATCGGCAATCTTGGCGGCTTCGTCGGTCCGTCGATGATCGGTTACATCAAGCAGGCCACCGGCGGCTTCACGTTGCCGTTGCTGGCGGTCGCCGGCGCCCTGGCGATCGGGGCGACCATCATGCTGCTGCTCGGCGATCCGGCCAAGTCCGATTCATAACCTGCAAGGAACTTCACCATGAGCTTTTTCAACGCACCGCCTACCGTGGACGCCACCGTCTTCACCCGCATGCCCGACCGGTTCCGGAAGCCCCGGAAGACGGCCTGGGCCAATGCGAACCGTTCAGGCCGGGAGATCGACTCCTTTCTCGAAGGGCCGTCGTTCGACGGGCAGGGACGCCTGTACGTCACCGACATTCCGTACGGCCGCGTTTTCCGCATCACGCCCGATGGCGAATGGGAACTGGTGACGGAATACGACGGCTGGCCCAACGGCCTCAAGATCCATCGGGATGGCCGCGTCGTCATTACCGACTACAAGCGTGGCCTGGTACAGCTCGACCCCGCCAGTGGCAATGTGACGCCGCTGCTTGAGAACGCGGGAACGGAGGGCTTTAAAGGCGTCAACGATCTCGTGTTTTCGCCGTCGGGCGACATCTACTTTACCGATCAGGGACAGACGGGCCTGCAGGACCCCAGCGGCCGTGTCTACCGCCTATCCCCCTCCGGTACGCTGACCTGCCTGGTGAACACCATTCCCAGCCCCAACGGCATCGTCTTCGATCCGATGCAGAACCATCTGCTGGTCGCCGTCACCCGTGCCCAACAGATCTGGCGCATTCCACTCAACGAGAGCGGCCTGATTGGCAAGGTGGGCGTGTTTGCGCAGCTGCACGGCGGCTTGGGCGGGCCGGACGGCTTGGCGCTGGACGACGAAGGCGGGCTGTATGTCGCGCACACGGGATTCGGATCCGTCTGGCGGCTGTCGCGCGTCGCGGAGCCGTTGCTGAGGATCCGCTCCTGCGCGGGCTTCTCGACCACCAGCCTGGCGTTCGGCGGCCCGGAGGGCACGAGCCTGTTCATCACGGAGTCGGAAACCGGTTCGATCCTGCGGGCCGAGGCGCCGACACGCGGCCTGCGCATGTTTTCCCACCTCGACCCTGCCTGAACCGCGCTGAGCCGGCGTCGAGCCGGCGTCGTTACGCTGCCCGGAAGCCGTACAAGGTTTCCGGATTGTCCACCAGGATGCGCTCGCCAGCTCCGCATCCGTCACCTCGGTGTCGACCACCCCGATCCCGCGCGCGGCCTCGCCCAGCGCGTGGAGCGCGTCGACGAGGCAACGGTTGTCGATACCGTAGGTCGAGGCAGTGATCAGAACGAGTGGGTCATGCCGAGGCCGACCCCTTGCGGGGACGCGCCGTTCGTGACGCCGTCGATGCTGTTGAGCGCGAAGTCATTGCGCGAATTGGCGCCATTCTTGATTTTGACGAGCATGGCATAGGCCTCGGTCCGTTTGGACAGCGCATAGCCATAGCCGAGTGCGACGTAGCGGGCATCGGTGTCGGGCGCGCCGCCGCGATCGAGTTTCAGGTCCCGGCTTTCGCCCAGCGCCAGACGCAGCGTGCCGGCGCCGATCCGGTGCGTCATGCCCAGCCACAGCGTGTCGAGCGTGGCCTCCTGCGCCGCACCCGCCTTGAACGTCTTCGGCAAGCCAGTCGCGGCAAGATTGCCCGAGTAGCGCAGGCGCTCGGCCATCGCACTGACCGTGGTGCTGCCGAAGATGTAGGCGCCACCGACCTTGAATGCGCGGTCGCGCGTCCGCGCGGTGGCGGTATTGGCGTACTGGTCGTGCTGCTCGTAGGCCGCGCTCAGGAACAATGGACCTTTTTCGTAGCCGCCGGCCAGCGACCACAGCTTCGGGTTGCACGCGACGGCGCAGGTTCCCTTTTCTTCGTTGACGCCGTAGGCCAACTGTCCGGAGAACCCCGCGACGTTCGGCGACCAGTACTCGATCACGTTGCGCTGGCGCCGGTCGAACGAATTGCGGTTGGCGGCGTTCGCAGCCGTCTTGGACGCGTCGCCATACAGCACGTCGCCGTAAGCCGCGATGGTCTTGTTGGTGAACGGGTCGAGGCGGATCGTCATGGCTTTGTACGGGGTATCCCATTGGCCCATGATCAGCGTACCGTAGTTGCTGCGCAGGCCGACGCCGCTGTTGCGGCCGGCGATGGTGCCGGCGCCGGTATCCAGGCTGACCGAATTTTCGATCTGGAACAGCGCTCTCAGGCCGCCGCCGAGGTCTTCTTCGCCCCGAAACCCGATCAGCGAGGAATTGTTGGTAACGCGCGTCGTCGAGGCACCGCCGGCTTTCACCGACTCCAGATCGACATTCAGCTTGCCGTAGATGGTGACCTTGCTCGTCTGGGCGTGGCAGGCCCCGGCGGCGAATGCGGCGGCCGCGATGGCGATCATGCATGTTTTCATTGTTGCGTCTCCTTGTGGTGGTTGTGTGTGTGTTCTGGTTGGGGTGAGCGGGCGCCGCCTGCCGCCGCGCGCAGGCATTCCGGCGGATGCGTCAGGCCGGCGGATGGGATGCGGATGCCGGAAGGCCCGGCGGTGTCAGAATCGGTAAAGCCGCGCGGGATTGGCGACAAGAATGCGGTCGCGCAGCGGCCGATCGCCCTGGCACCATGAGGTCAAGAGGTCCAGCAGCGCGGCATCGTCCGGTTTGTGGTCTTCCGTGGGATGCGGCCAGTCGCTGCCCCAGACGAGTTGGTCGGGGGCGGATTGCATCAGCGCCTGGGCCAGCGGCCCGACGTCGGCGTAGGCCGGGGCGCCGGTTTTGCTGGCGAGGTAGGCGCCGGACAGCTTCACCCATGCGCGCCGTTCCTGCATGAGGCCGCGCGCGATGGCAAATGCCGGATGGTCGACACCGGCCGGCAGGGGAATGCGCGCCAAGTGATCGAACACGACGGGCACCCGCAGCCGGCGCAGCATTGCGGCCTGCCGTTCGAGTTCGCTGACCGGCATGTTGACCTGCACGTGCCAGCCGAGCGGAGCGATCCGCCTGGCCAGCGGTTCGATCATGTCGGGCGTGGTGACAGCGCCGACGGCGAGGTTGAAGCGCACGCCACGGATGCCCGCCCGGTCGAGGCGCTCCAGCTCCGCGTCCGATACGGACGTGTCGAGCACGGCGATGCCGCGGGCCTGGTTCCCGAACTGGTGCAGGGCGTCCAGAGTACAGCTATTGTCGGTGCCGTAGGTGGACGGAGTGACGACCACGGTGCGCTGCGTGCCGAGACGGCGCTGTACGCTACGGTACATGTCGACCGTCGCCGGCGGCGGACGCAGCCTGGCCTGCGGCGCGGGTGGAAAGCGGCCGTCGTAGACATGCATGTGGCAATCGCAGGCATCGGGCGGCAACGGAGGAACGGTGTCGCCGGCTCGGGCGGAGTACGGTAGCACGCTGCCAGCCAAGGCGAGCAGTGCGGTCCGGCGCAGAAAGGTGCGACGCGGATAGTCTTGGGCTGTCACATGTGTCTCCTGATATGCGCCCGTTGATGTTGTCGGTTATCGGGCATCTTGGAGTCAAGTGTACGAACGGGAATCAATAATGTATATTCGCTGTTTTTTTAAATTATATAAATTTTGGGAATGATTTGAATAGGCAGTTCGCCGGGACGGCGGACACAGGAAGTGGGAATAGCGTGGTGTGTTGCGTGACCGCGGGACCGGCAGAGCGACCCCGCGGGCCGGACAGGTGTCTGCCCGGCGATTCGTACCGATCTTCCGATCAATAGGTGTAGAACATCCGCTGAATCTCTTTGGTGCTGTTCGTCTTGGTCAGCGCCAGCATCAGCAGGATGCGCGCCTTCTGCGGATTCAGCGTATCGGCGACCACGAAGTCCAGCTGGTCGTCATTCGCCTCGCCGTTGCGCGCCACGATGCCCTGGCCCACGCGGCTCGCGCGCACGATGATCACGCCTTTTTCGCGCGCGGCCGACAGCGCCGGGCGCACCTTGTTCGGCAGGCTGCCGTCACCGACACCCGCGTGGATCAGGCCCTTGGCGCCGGCGGCGACCAGCGCGTTGACGGCCGTCGGGCCCACGTTCGCGTAGGTGTAGGCGATGTCGACCTGCGGCAGCGCCGTCAGGTTGCTCACGTCGAATTCCGTGTCGGCCGTGTGCTTGCGCGTCGAGGCGCGGTAGAAGTGCGCCTGGTTGCCCACCACGTAGCCCAGCAGGCCCAGTTCCGTCGCCTTGAACGTGTCGGTGGTCGTCGTGTTGGTCTTGCTGACGTCGCGCGCGGCGTTGATCTGGTCGTTCAGCACGACGAGCACGCCCTTGCCGACGGCGTCCTGGCTGCCGGCCGTCAGCACGGCGTTGTACAGGTTGATCGGGCCGTCGGCCGAGATCGCGGTCGACGGACGCATCGCGCCCACCACCACCACCGGCTTCCTGCTCTTGACGACGAGGTCGAGGAAGTACGCGGTTTCCTCGATCGTGTCGGTGCCGTGCGTGATCACGATGCCGTCCACGTCCGGCTTGGCCAGCAGCGCGTTGACGCGCTTGGCCAAGGTCAGCCAGTGCTCGTTGCTCATGTTCTCGCTGGCGATCTGGAAGACCTGTTCGCCCGTCACGTGCGCGACCTGCTTCAGTTCCGGGACGGCCTTGATCAGGTCATCGACGCTGACCTTGGCGGCCGTGTAGCCGACCGTCGTCGTGCTGGTGGCGCCGGTGCCGGCGATGGTGCCGCCGGTGGCGAGGATCACCACGTTGGGCAGGCGCGCCGCCGTCTGGGCTTGCGCGGCCGTGGCCAGCATCGTCATGAGGCACAGCGCGAACCAGGTGCGTACAACTTTTAAGAACATAAGATCTCCTTGTTTAACAATTTTTGGAAGGCAAAAAAAAGGCTCCTTGGGAGGAGCCTGGGTTCGGGGTGGCGGTCAGCGCAACGGCGCTATGGCGACGTCCTTGTCCGCGAGCGCGGGATCGGTCAGATCCCCCTCCCACTTCGCGACGACCGCGGTGGCGATGCCGTTGCCGATCACGTTCGTGGCCGAGCGGCCCATGTCGAGGAAGTGGTCGATGCCGAGCAGCAGGAGCAGGCCGGCTTCCGGGATGTGGAACTGGTTCAGCGTGGCGGCGATGACGACGAGCGATGCGCGCGGCACGCCGGCCATGCCCTTCGACGTCAGCATCAGCACGAGCATCATGGTCAGCTGCGTGGACAGCGCCAGTTCGATGCCGTAGGCCTGGGCGATGAAGACGGAGGCGAACGTGCAGTACATCATGGAGCCGTCCAGGTTGAACGAGTAACCGATCGGCAGCACGAACGCGGCCAGGCGGTTCTTGACGCCGAAGCGCTCCAGGCCTTCCAGCGTTTTCGGATAGGCGGCTTCCGACGAGGCGCAGGTGAACGCGAGGATGGTCGGCTCGCGCAGTAGGCCGAGAAGCTTGAACAGGCGCGGGCCGACGAACAGCACGCCGATCGCGATCAGGATGGTCCACAGCAGCGCGATGCCGAGGTAGAACTCGCCCATGAACTTGCCGTAGGTCGCGAGCACGCCCACGCCGCTGGTGGCGACGACGCCGGCGACGGCCGCGAACACGGCGAACGGCGCGAAGTTCATCACGTAGCCGGTCACTTTCAGCATCACGTGCGCGGCGCCGTCGATGGCGACGATCATCGGCGTGGCGCGCTCGCCCACGGCGGCGGCGCCGGTACCGAAGAAGATCGAGAAGATCACGATCTGCAGGATCTCGTTCTTGGCCATGCCGTCGAAGATCGACGTCGGCACGAGGTGGGTGATGAAGTCCTTCAGCGTCAGGCCGGTGGCGCTGATGCCCGACGAGGCGCCGGTCGCCGGCAGGGTGCCGGACAAGGCCATCGCGTCGCCCGGACGGAACAGGTTCACGAGGATCAGGCCCAAGGTGAGCGAGAGGAGCGATGCGATGATGAACCAGCCCAGCGCCTTGACGCCGATGCGGCCGACTTCCGCGGCGTCGCCCATCTTGGCGATGCCCACCACCAGCGTGGAGAACACGAGCGGCGCGATGATCATCTTGATCAGGCGGAGGAACAGGGTCGTCACGAGCGACATGATGTCGGCGAAGCCCTTGGGGTCGGCGAGATTCGTGTGCGCGACATAGCCGGCGGCGATGCCCAGAACCAGGCCCACGAGGATCCAGGTGGTGAGGCGGTTTCGTTTGTTCATAAGCTTCCTCTGTGGTGGCGAATGGCCGGGCAGGGGAGATCGTCCGTCCTGCGCCGGCGCCGTGGCACAATCTCGTGCAAGATCAGGTGGTTGCCGGGTGCCTGGTGCTGTGATATTGACAAGTCCCGGCAGTATCCTTGGCGTTGATGGTGCTGTCAAGCATGCCAAAATCCGACAAAAAATAAATGATCGAAATTGACAACGTCAGCAAGTGGTACGGCTCTTTTCAGGTCCTGCGCGACTGCACCACGCGCGTTGCGCGCGGCGATGTCGTGGTCGTGTGCGGCCCGTCCGGCTCCGGCAAGTCGACGCTCATCAAGACCGTCAACGGCCTCGAGCCCTTCCAGCAGGGCGCGATCCGCGTGGACGGCACGTCCGTCGGCGACCCGGCCACGCGCCTGCCCGCGCTGCGCGCGCGCATCGGCATGGTGTTCCAGAATTTCGAACTGTTCCCGCATTTGTCGGTGCGCGACAACCTGAACCTGGCCCAGATCAAGGTGCTGAAACGCTCGCGCGACGAGGCCACGGCCAATGGCCTGAAATACCTGGACCGCGTCGGCCTGCTGGCGCACCAGGACAAGTTCCCGGCCCAGCTGTCGGGCGGCCAGCAGCAGCGCGTGGCGATCGCGCGGGCGTTGGCGATGGATCCCGTCGCGATGCTGTTCGACGAGCCGACGTCCGCGCTCGATCCGGAGATGGTGGGCGAAGTCCTCGACGTGATGACGGGCCTGGCCGGCGACGGCATGACGATGATGGTCGTGACCCACGAGATGGGCTTCGCGCGCCGCGTGGCGGACCGCGTCGTGTTCATGGACGAGGGGCGGATCGTCGAGGACAGCGCCGGCGAGGCGTTTTTCGAGGCGCCGGCGTCGGAACGGGCGCGGGAGTTCTTGGCGAAGATTATCCACTGACCCTGCGTCGTTCGCGCGCAAGCAGGAATCCGTGCTGAGCATCCTGGTCAGCCCAGTAGGGGGCCCCGCTTGCGCGAGGACGACGGTTTAGAGGTTACGCAGTACCAGACTCGCCCCACCCGCGATCAACACCACCCACACCGCCTGCTTGACCCGCTCCGCCGGCAGCCGCTGGTGCAGCCGGTTGCCGAGATACAGCCCGCCGAGCGCGAACGGCAGCAGCACGCAAGCCAGCAGCGGCAGCGCCGGCTGGGCGTACAGGCCCGCGCCCGTGAACAGCACCAGGCGGGATATCGCGCTGAAGAACAGGACGCCGCTGAGGGTGGCGCGCAAGGCCAGCTTGTCGTCCAGGCGGCTCGTGAGGAAGATCGTATAGAACGGGCCGCCCGTGCCGAACAGCGCGGTGAACACGCCGCCGACGACGCCGAACGGGCCGGCCCAGACGGGCGCCAGCGGCCGCGGCTTGCGCCGAGCGAGCAGGCTCCAGGCCGAATAGCACAGGATGAACAGGCCGAGCACGACCAGCAGCGTGCGCTCCGGCGCACGCACGAGCGCGAGCACCCCGACGGCCATCCCGGCCACCATGAACGGGAGCAGCCGCAACGCTTCGCGCTTCTCGATGAAGCGGCGGTTCTTCAAACCCAGCAGCACGTTCGAGACGAGGTCGAACACGAGCATCAGCGGCACCGCCATGCGCAGCGGTATGAACAGCACCAGCAGCGGCATCGCCGTCACGGACGAGCCGAAGCCGGTGAGGCCGAACACCGTGTAGCCGAAAACGATGATGAGCGCCAGTTGGGCGAGCGTGATCAAGTCGAACGTCATGCCACGATTCTAGCCGAACGGCTATTTTAGTTCTGTATTGCAATGTATCGTGCGCACCTGCAAGGCTGCCCGGCGCCGGTACGTGCGATAAAATGTCGGGGTTCGCAATCCGAGAGCCGCCATGTCCATCATCGAATCCCCCGACACCATCACTATCACCCGCCCCGACGACTGGCACCTGCACCTGCGCGACGGCGCGGCCATGGCCAGCGTGCTGCCGCACAGCGCGCGCCAGTTCGCCCGCGCCATCGTCATGCCGAACCTCAAGCCGCCCGTCACGACGGCCGCGCTGGCTGCCGAATACCGGACGCGCATCCTGGCCGCGCTGCCGGCCGGCATGGCGTTCGAGCCGCTGATGACGTTGTATCTGACTGACAACACGGAACCGGACGAGATCCGCCGCGCCCGCGACACCGGCTTCATCCACGGCGTGAAACTGTACCCGGCCGGCGCCACGACGAATTCCGCCGCCGGCGTGACCGACTTGCGCAAGTGCTATAAAACGCTGGAAGTGATGCAGGAACTCGACATGCCGCTGCTGACGCACGGCGAAGTCACGGACCAGCACATCGACCTGTTCGACCGCGAAGCCGTGTTCATCGAACGCGTGATGCGTCCGCTGCGCCGCGACTTCCCGGAACTGCCGATCGTGTTCGAGCACATCACGACGAAGGACGCGGCCGAGTACGTGGCCGAGGCCGAAGGCCCGATCGCCGCGACGATCACGGCGCACCACCTGCTGTACAACCGCAACGAGATCTTCCGCGGCGGCATCCGCCCGCACTACTACTGCCTGCCGGTGCTGAAGCGCGAAGAACACCGCCTGGCGCTGGTGACCGCGGCCACCAGCGGCGACGAGCGCTTCTTCCTCGGCACCGACTCCGCGCCGCACGCCGTGCACGCGAAGGAATCCAGCTGCGGCTGCGCCGGCTGCTACACCGCGCTGCACGCGATGGAGCTGTATGCCACCGCCTTCGAACAGGCCGGCGCGCTCGATAAACTGGAAGGGTTCGCAAGCCTGAACGGCCCGAACTTCTACGGCCTGCCCGTCAACGAGGGCACGATCACCCTGAAGCGCGAGGCGTGGAGCCTGCCGGCGACGGTGCCGATGGGCGAGCAGGAACTCGTCCCGCTGAACGCCGGCGAACAGATCGGCTGGAAGATGCTGTAACGGGATGTTCCCGGACATCGACTGGACGCGGCCGTGGTACGACGCGGTCCGTCCCGCTTTCGACAGCCTGCCGCCGGGGCCCCTCATTGGCTCTTTTATCCCGGCGTTCAACGCCAACGCGGCGCGGCTCGGGCTCGTCAACGAGCTGGGCCGGGCAATCCGCTTCGTGCCCCAGGCCGAGCTGCCGGAGGGCACGGCCTATGAGGCCTTCATCGGCGCCACGGGCCGCGTGCCGACGCGCGAGAACCTGCACGATTTCTTCAACGGTCTCGTATGGCAGACCTTCCCGCGCATCAAGCGGGCATTGAACGCCCTGCAGGCCGCGCAGATCGCGCAGGCCGGCGTGGGTAAAGCGCGCGGACCGGCGCGCGACGCCGCCACCATTTTTGATGAGAACGCGGCGTTGCTGATCGTCCGCGATGGTGACGCGGGCCGCGCGCTCGTCGACGACCTGCGCGCGCACCGCTGGCGCGACGCCCTGTTCGACCGGCGCGCCATGTTCGGGCGCGATGCCGAACCGTGGCTGTTCGGGCACGCGCTGATGGAAAAGCTCGTCGCGCCGCGCAAGGCGATCACGGCCCATGTGCGCGTCGTGTTCGCCCCAGACGATTTTTTTGCGTTTGAGCGCGAGGGACGCCGCGACTGGATCGATTGCGCGGTGTCCAAGGCGATAGCGGCCGAGGGCTTGTCCACGGCCGGCTTCACCCCGCTGCCCGTGCTGGGCGTGCCGGGCTGGTGGCCGGACCAGAATGAAGCGTTTTATCTCGACCACACCGTGTTCCGGCCCAAACGGCCGGCCAGCAACACTCAAGGAGGACACCATGACTGACAAAGTACGTTGGGGCATCCTTGGCACGGGCAAGATTGCCAAGGCTTTTGCCACCGCACTCAAGGACACGCCGGATGCGCAGCTCGCCGGCGTCGGTTCGCGCAACCTGGCCAGCGCCGACAGCTTCACCCGCGAATTCGGCGGCACGGCGTACGGATCGTACGAAGACCTCGTGCGGGCCGGCGACGTGGATCTCGTCTACGTCGGCACGCCGCACCCCGTCCATTACGAGAACGTGCGCATGGCGCTGGACGCCGGCAAGGGCGTCCTGTGCGAAAAGGCGTTCACGGTCAACCGCCGGCAGGCGGAGGAACTCGTGCAGCTCGCGCGTGCGAAAAACCTGTTCCTGATGGAGGCGATGTGGACGCGCTTCCTGCCCGCGCTGGCCGAGGTGCGTCGCATCGTCGACTCGGGCGAGATCGGCACCGTGCGCCAGGTGAACGCCGACCTGGGGTTCAAGGCCGAATTCGGCCCCGAACACCGCCTGTTCAATCCCGTGCTGGGCGGCGGCGCGCTGCTCGACCTGGGCATCTATCCGCTGTCGATCGCGGTGGCGCTGCTCGGGCCTGTCGACAGGGTGCTGGCCCACGCCGACTTCGGCCCGACGGGCGTCGACGAGCAGACCGGCATCCTGCTGCGCCACAGCGGCGGCGGCATGTCCATGTGCAGCTGCTCGCTGCGCGCGCGCCTGCCGAGCGAGCTGACGATCGCGGGCGAACGCGGCCACGTGCGCATGAACACGATGTTCTACCGCACCCAGACGGTGACGGTGGCGCGTGCCGACGGCATCTCGCGCACCGTGCCCACGCCCTACATCGGCAACGGCTATGTGCACGAAGTGATCGAGGCGCAGCGCTGCTGGCGCGCGGGCCTAGTGGAAAGCCCCGGCATGACGCATGCGGATACGCTGGCGCTGATGGGCGTGATGGACGACGTCCGGCGCCAGATCGGCCTGACCTATAACGCCGATTCGACGCAAACGAGCGATTAACCACCAAGGAGAATGAATGAAACGCGATCCCCGTTCGACCAGCCGCATGCGGCGCCTGAATGCCCGCCAGCGCAAGAAGCTGCGCGTCGGCGAATTCCGCGAGCACTGCTTCGACGTCGAACTCGTGTTCCACAGCCCGATGCGCGGCGAGCCGTACCACGACTTCATCAACGATTTCTTCGGCGCGCTGGAAGCGCGGGGCCTGCTGGGCGGCGGCTTCGGCGGCCGCGAGCCGTTCAGCGAGACGGAAGGCGTGGTCGCCCGCATCGAGCGCGGTTCGCCGTCGGAAGAGGATCGCGAAGCCGTGATCGCGTGGCTGCGCGCGCGGCCGGAAGTCGTCGATGCGCGCGCCAAGGATTTCAAGGACGCCTGGCACGGGTACGATTTTTAAACTGAGTTGAAATTGCCGAGATGTAAGGATCTGTCAGCGCGGTAACCATTTGTAAAGCTCGTCAACAGATGGGTGAACGGCCGCGTTTCTGGGTCAAGTGCAACACAAAACGGGTTGCACCAAACCCAAAACTTCTGAGGACCCTTCATCATGAAAAAGACCATCGCTACCCTGATCGCCGGCCTGTTCGCAACCGCTGCCTTCGCCCAGGCGCCTACCCCGGCTGCGACGACGCCCGCCGCGGCCAAGGTCGAAGCCAAGCAGGAGAAGCAAGCCGCCAAGGCTGAAGTGAAGGAAACGAAAGCCGCCGCCAAGGCCGACGTCAAAGAAACCAAAGCCGCCGCCAAGGCCGACGTGAAGGAAGCCAAGCAGACCGCGAAAGCCGATGTCAAGGAAGCCAAGGCCGATGCCAAGGCGGACGTCAAGGCAGCCAAGCTCGATGCCAAGGAAACCAAGAAGGAAGCCAAGGCTGAAGTGAAGGAAGCGAAGGCCGAGCACAAGGCCGCGAAGGTGGCGGCCAAGTAATCCGGTCCGCCCTATGACAAAGCCCGCGCGATGCGGGCTTTTTTCATGGCTGCGCCAACGGGTGTAAACGCTTGTCAATACAGTAACCGTTTGTAAAGTGCGTCAACAGACGGACGGGAGAGCTCGTTGAGGGGATAAGTGACACGCAGACGATGTGCACCCAGACCGATAACTTCCAAGGACCCTTCATCATGAACAAAACCATCGCTACCCTGATCGCCGGCCTGTTCGCCACCGCAGCTTTCGCCCAGACGCCCGCCCCGGCCACGACGAAGACCGCGACGCCTGCCGCCAAGCAAGCCGTGCTGGTCAATAATGCCGACGTGAAGGCACCGAAGGCCGACGTCAAGGCGGCACCGAAGGCCGACGTCAAGGCAGCACCGAAAGTCGACACGGCAGCGCAAGCCGATGCAAAAGAGGCACATGCCGATGCGAAGGTTGCCAAGACGCATGCGAAGGAAGCGAAGGCAAGCGCCAAGCATGCGACGAGCAAGGCCAAGCACCATGCCGTGAAATCCGAAGCCAAGGACAGCACGGACACCACCGTCGCAACCACGACGACGCCGGCGCCGGACGCTGCACCGGCACCCGCCGCCGCCCCGGCGCCCGCCGCCGCGCCCGCACCGGAAGCGGCGCCGGCACCCGCTGTCACCCCGGCACCGGAAGCTGCCCCGGCGCCTGCCGCTCCGGCCACCCAGCAGTAATCCGGCAGTCACTTTGCACGAAGCCCGCGCGATGCGGGCTTTTTTCATGGCGGCGGCGCCCGGTTGTAAGCGATTGTCAGCGCAGTAAGCGTTTGTAAAGCCCGTCAACAGCCGCGCGGCCGTCCGCGTTTCAGGATCAAGTGACACGCAAACGACGTGTTCCTGCCCCGACAAACTCTGAGGACCCTTCATCATGAAAAAGACCATCGCTACCCTGATCGCCGGCCTGTTCGCCACCGCTGCCTTCGCCCAGACCCCGGCCCCCGCCGCCGCGACCACGCCCGCCGCGACCACGCCCGCCACGACGACGCCCGCCGCCGTGAAGGCCGAAGCCAAGCATGACAAGCAGGCCGCGAAGACCGAAGCGAAAGCCGACGTCACCGATGCCAAGCAGGCCGTCAACGCCGACGTGAAAGAAGCGAAAGCCGACGCAAAGGCCGCCAAAGCCGATGCGAAGGAAGCCAAGGCCAGCGCCAAGCATGCCAAGCACGCCAAGCGCAAGGCCAAACATCACGCCGTGAAGAAAGAAGCCGCCACGGACACGACCGTCGCCACCGCCGCACCGGCACCGGCTGTCAAGTAATCCCGCAGCCCCTTCTCGAAAAGCCCGCGCAATGCGGGCTTTTTTCATGCGGCCCGCTCCGCGTGCATCGCGCGGAACAGGCCAGGACTGATGCCGAAGCGGCGCGCGAACGCTTTCGACAGCTGGCCCGGCGTCGCATAACCCGACTGCGCGGCGACCGTCTTCAGCGCCAGTGACGTCTGCAGCAGTGCGCGCGCGTGGTCGAGGCGCAGCGTCTCGACGAAGCGCGCCGGCGTCTCGCCCAGCGCGTCGGTGAAGCGGCGGTGGAACGTGCGGGGCGACATGCCCGCGCGCTCGGCCAGGGCGGCCACGTCCAGCGCGTCGTCGAGGTGCGCGCGGATCCAGTCGACGAGGGCGGCGAACGGACTGTCCGCCTTTTCCTGGGCCGCCAGCACGGTGCTGAACTGCGACTGGTAGCCGGGCCGCCGCGCGTACAGCACGAGCCGGCGCGCGATCGCGTTGGCGACGGCTTCGCCCAGATCGCGCGCGACGAGGGCCAGGCACATGTCGATGCCCGTGGTGACGCCGGCCGACGTCCACACGCGGCCATCCTCGACATAGAGCGCGTTCGCATCGACCTCGATCGCGGGATGCCGGCGGCCGAGGATGTCCGTCGCTTCCCAGTGCGTGGCGACGCGCTTGCCGTCCAGGAGGCCGCACGCCGCCAGCGCGAAGGCGCCCGTGCACACGGAGCCGTAGCGGCGCGCGCGGGCGCAGGCGCGCCGCAGCCAGGCGCTTGCCGCCGCGTCTTGCGCGAGCGCCTGCAGGCCGCGCCGGCTGCCACCGGCCACCAGCACGGTGTCCAGCGCACCGGGACGGACACTCGCCAGCGGCGCCGTCACGACGGCCAGGCCGCAGTTGCTGGTCACGGGGCCGCCCTGCGGCGACAGGATGCGCACGCGGTAGAAGGCGCGCCCGGCGGCGTCGTTGGCGGCGCCGAACACGGCGGCCGGACCGGTGACGTCGAGCACCTGGACGTCGTCGAACGTGACCAGCGCAATCTGGCGGGATGGGGAGGGCATGGCAGGAATCGGCATAAGTTTGACATTGCTGCCAATGCTAGCCCTTTCCTAGAATGGCGTCATCCTTCCTCGACAACCCGGAGCCTGCCATGAGTACTGCCCTGCACATCGGATTCCTGCTGTTCCCGCATGTGACCCAACTCGACCTCACCGGTCCCGCCCAGATCCTCGGCCGCGTCCCCGGCGCGCAGGTGCACCTCGTGTGGAAGACCCGCGATCCGGTGCCGACCGACGTCGGCTTCACGATCAACCCGACGACCACGTTCGCCGACTGTCCGCCGCTGGACGTGCTGTGCGTGCCGGGCGGCTTCGGTATCGAGCAGCTGTTCGGCGATGCCGACACGCTGGCTTTCCTGCGCCGCCAGGGCGAGCGCGCGCGCTACGTCACGTCGGTGTGCAACGGCTCGCTCGTGCTGGGCGCGGCCGGGCTGCTCGAAGGTTATCGGTCCGCTTGCCACTGGATGTGGTTGCCCCTGCTGGAACGCTTCGGCGCGGTGCCCGTCGCGGAGCGGATCGTGCGCGACCGCAACCGGATCTCGGGCGGCGGCGTGACGGCCGGGATCGACTTCGGCCTCGCGCTGGCGGCCGAACTGGCCGGCGACGACGTCGCGCGCACGATCCAGCTGGCGCTCGAATACGATCCGCGACCGCCGTTCGATGCCGGTTCGCCCGAGGGGGCCGGCCCCGAACTGGTGGCACGCTACCGCGCGCTGGTGGCGCCGCGGATCGCGCGGGTCGAGGCGGTGTTGGCGCAAACGGCTGAGCTGTAAGCGTTTGTCAGGCGAGTAAGCATTTGTAAATCGCGTCAACAGGGCAGCGGGGTCGGCCGTTTTCAGACACAAGTGACAAGCAAACGTGCATCACTGAAACCCAAAACGACTGAGGACCCTTCATCATGAAAAACACCATCGCTGCCCTGATCGCCGGTCTGTTCGCCACCGCCGCTTTCGCCCAGACCCCGGCCCCGGCGCCGACGGCCGCTCCCGCCGCGGCAAAGGCCGAAGCCAAGCACGAGACGCAGGCTGCGAAAGCCGAGGCGAAAGAGACCAAGGCTGAAGCGAAGGTCGAAGCGAAGACCGATGTGAAGGACGCCAAGCACGCGACCAAGCACGCGAAGGCCAAGACGAAGCACGCCGCCAAGGACACCACCGTCGTCGCCGCCGCCACTCCGGCCGCGACCAAGTAATACCGACCGACCCGAATCACCGAATCCGCAGGAGCCAACACCATGAAACGTACCATCGCCACCCTGATCGCCGGCCTGTTCGCCACCGCCGCTTTTGCCCAGACCCCGGCCCCGGCGCCGACGACCGCCCCGGATTCGGCCACGCCGCCTGCCGTCGCCAAGGCCGAAGCGTCGCACGAGAAGCAGGAAGCCAAAGCGGCCAAGAAGCACGTGAAGAAGGCCAAGCATCACAAGAAGGCCGCCACCAAGGAAGCGGCGAAGGATGCGGCGGCCGATACGACGGCGCAGGCTGCGACCAAGTAATCGCACGATTGACCATCGCCCCGGACTAGCCGTCCGCCTTGGCGGGGGCCAATTCATGCGCATGCCGATACGCATAAAACTTGGGTCCCCGCCTCGGCGGGGACGACGTTTTGAGGCGGTGCTCAGACTTTAAGGAATTCCTCGCGCCCACCCAGCCAGCGCTGCAGGTGCGCATCGACGATCGCATCAAACTCGGGCCGGTCCGATCCGAGCAGCCACGCCGCCACGTCGCGCGCCTGTTCGACGATCCACTGGTCCGTCTCCAGGTTCGCGAAACGCAGCATGGCCTGGCCGGACTGGCGCGCGCCGAGGAATTCGCCGGGGCCGCGGATTTCCAGGTCGCGCCGCGCGATCTCGAAGCCGTCCGTCGTTTCGCGCATCGTCATCAAACGCTGCTTCGCGACCGGCCCTAGCGGGCTTTGATACAGCAGCAGGCAGGCGCTGGCTGCCGAGCCGCGGCCCACGCGGCCGCGCAGCTGGTGCAGCTGCGACAGGCCGAAGCGTTCCGCGTGCTCGATCACCATCAGCGAGGCGTTCGGCACGTCGACGCCCACCTCGATCACCGTCGTCGCCACCAGCACGTGCACCTCGCCCGCGGAAAACGCATCCATGATCACCTGCTTCTCCGCCGGCTTCATGCGGCCGTGCACGAGGCCGACGACGAGGTCGGGCAGGGCTTGCGCCAATGTCTCGTAGGTCTCGGTGGCGGTCTGCAGCTGCAGCGCTTCCGATTCCTCGATCAGCGGACAGACCCAGTAGACCTGCCGGCCTTCCAGCGCGGCCGCGTGCACGCGTTCGATCACTTCGTCGCGCCGGTTCTGGTCGATGGCGCGCGTGACGATCGGCGTGCGGCCCGGCGGCAGCTCGTCGATGATGGACACTTCCAGGTCGGCGTAATACGTCATCGCCAGCGTGCGCGGGATCGGCGTCGCCGACATCATCAGTTGGTGCGGCACCAGGCCCTCGGAGCCCTTGTTGCGCAGGGTGAGGCGCTGGCCGACGCCGAAGCGGTGCTGTTCGTCGACGAGCACGAGGCCCAGCCTCGCGAACTGCACGCTGTCCTGGATGAGGGCGTGCGTGCCGATCACGAGCTGCGCCTCGCCCGATTCCGCCATCTCGCTGGCCGCCGTCTTGTCCTTCTTTTTCAGGCTGCCCGTCAGCCACGCGACCTTCACGCCCAGCGGTTCCATCCACGCGGCGATCTTGCGGAAGTGCTGCTCGGCCAGGATCTCGGTGGGCGCCATCAGCGCGGCCTGGTAGCCGCTGTCGATGGCCTGCGCGGCCGCCAGCGCCGCGACGACGGTCTTGCCGCTGCCGACGTCGCCCTGCAGCAGGCGCTGCATCGGGTAGTCCGCGCGCAGGTCGCGGCGGATCTCTTCGACCACGCGCTGCTGCGCATTGGTCAGCTTGAACGGCAAGGCCTGCAGGAAGGCGGTGGACAGCGCGCCCACGGCGCCGAGCACGGGCGCGCCTTTTTCGCGGCGCGCCTGCTGCGCGCGTTTCAGCGACAGCTGCTGCGCGAGCAGCTCGTCGAATTTCACACGCGTCCACGCGGGGTGGGACCGCTCCGTCAGCGCGTGCTCGTCGACATCCGGCGGCGGATAGTGCAGCAGGCGCACGGCCGGCTGGAACTCGGCCAGGTTCAATTTTTCGCGCACGGCGCGCGGGACGGTATCGGTCCAGTCCACGCGCTTCATCGCGTCCGCGATCGCGCGCCGCAGCACCGTCTGCGACAAGCCTTCGCCGGACGGGTACACGGGCGTGAGGGCGTTCGGGAGCGGCGCGCCTTCGTTGACAATTTTGTAGACCGGGTGGACCATCTCGGCGCCGAAGAAGCCGTGCCGGACCTCGCTGCGCGCACGCACGCGCGTGCCCTCGGCCAGCTGTTTCACCTGGCTGCCGTAGAAATTCATGAAGCGCAGCTGGATGTCGGACGTCTCGTCGGCGATGGTCACCAGGAGCTGGCGCCGTGGCTTATAGGCGATCTCGTTCTTCGTGACGATGCCTTCGACCTGCGACACGTGGCCGCCGCGCAGGCAGGCTTCGCGGATGGGCACGATCTGCGTCTCGTCCTCGTAGCGCATCGGCAGGTGCAGCACGAGGTCCATATCGGTGCGCAGGCCGAGCTTGGCGAGCTTGCTTTCGATGCTTTTCGGTGCTGGTTTGACTGCGGCTTTGGCCGCCGGTTTGGCATTCGTGGCTGGCATGGCGGTTCGTTGGCGCGTGTTGTCGGCTTATCAGTATTCGGGCATAACGGTTATGGTCTGCGCCCTCAGTCTGAAATCCGGGTGTAAAATAATGGGTTCGCCGCACGCTGTAGCCCGTATTGTAAGGCGCCGGCACCAGTTTTTCCCAGCCAAGATGAGCAAAACGTACTCCCTCTCCGACTTCGATTTCGACTTGCCGCCCGAGCGCATCGCCCAGGTGCCGCTGCCCGACCGCAGCGCGTCGCGCCTGCTCCAGCTGGACGGCGACCGCATCACCGACCGCATATTCTCCGACATCGTCGACCAATTGCAGGCCGGCGATACGCTCGTGATGAACAACACCCGGGTGCTGAAGGCACGCTTCTTCGGCCAGAAGGAGTCCGGCGGCCAGGTCGAAGTGCTGGTCGAGCGCGTGCTCGATCCGCGCACGGTGCTCGCGCAGGTGCGCGCATCGAAGTCGCCGAAGCCCGGTTCGCGCATCCGCCTGGCCGATGCGTTCGAGGTCGGCGTCGGCGAGCGCGCCGGCGAATTCTTCACGCTGCACTTCGACGGCGACGTGTTCGAGCTGATCGAGGCGCACGGCCGCCTGCCGCTGCCGCCGTACATCGAGCACGACGCCGACGACTTCGACGAGCAGCGTTACCAGACCGTCTACTCATCGGCGCCCGGTGCCGTCGCCGCCCCGACGGCCGGCCTGCACTTCGACCAGGCGCTGCTCGACAAGGTCGCCGCGAAGGGCGTGCGCATCGCCTACGTCACGCTGCACGTGGGCGCCGGCACGTTCCAGCCCGTGCGCGTCGAGAATCTCGCCGAGCACAAGATGCACAGCGAGTGGTACACGATCCCGCAAGAGACCGTCGAGGCCGTGCGCGCCGCGCAGGCCGCCGGCCGCGACGTGGTCGCCGTCGGCACGACGTCGCTGCGCGCGCTGGAGTCGGCATCGCAGTCGGGCGAGCTCGTGGCCGGCAGCGGCGACACCAATCTGTTCATCACGCCGGGCTACCTGTTCAAGACGGTGACCCGCTTGATTACGAACTTCCACCTGCCCAAGTCGACGCTGATGATGCTCGTCTCGGCCTTTGCAGGCTACGATGAAATCCGCAAGGCGTACGCGCACGCGATCGCCAGCGAATACCGCTTCTTCAGCTATGGCGACGCGATGCTGCTGACGACGCAGTCGCGCGCAACCAAGAATTGAACCCATGCTCGAATTCACCCTCCTCAAAAAAGACACGAGCGGCCTGTCGCACGCCCGCCGCGGCCGTTTGAAACTGAACCACGGCACCATCGAGACGCCGATCTTCATGCCGGTCGGGACCTATGGCTCCGTCAAGGCGATGGCGCCGAACGAGTTGAAAGAAGTCGGCTCGCAGATCATCCTCGGCAACACGTTCCACCTGTGGCTGCGCCCGGGCACGGACGTCATGGACAAGTTCGGCGGCCTGCACGGCTTCATGGGCTGGGACAAGCCGATCCTCACCGATTCCGGCGGCTTCCAGGTGTTCTCGCTGGGCGCGATGCGCAAGATCACGGAAGAGGGCGTGAAGTTCGCGTCGCCGATCGACGGCTCGCGCCAATTCCTGTCGCCGGAAATCTCGATGCAGATCCAGCGCTCGCTGAATTCGGACATCGTCATGCAGTTCGACGAGTGCACGCCGTACGAGATCGACGACCGTCCGGCCACGAGCGAGGAGGCGGCGAAGTCGATGCGCATGTCGCTGCGCTGGGCCCAGCGTTCGATGAACGAGTTCAACCGCGGCGAGAATCCGAACGCGTTGTTCGGCATCGTGCAGGGCGGTATGTACGAGCGCCTGCGCGACGAATCGCTGGCGGGGCTGGAAGAGATTAATTTTCCGGGCCTGGCCATCGGCGGCCTGTCGGTGGGCGAGCCGAAGGAAGACATGATGCGCGTGCTGCAGCACATCGGCCCGCGCCTGCCGGAACACAAGCCGCACTACCTGATGGGCGTCGGCACGCCGGAAGACCTGGTCGACGGTGTGGCGAACGGCGTCGACATGTTCGACTGCGTGATGCCGACCCGGAACGCCCGCAACGGCTGGCTGTTCACGCGCTTCGGCGACCTCAAGATCAAGAACGCCCGCTACAAGGACGACCCGTCGCCGCTGGACGAGACGTGCTCGTGCTATTGCTGCAAGAATTTCTCGCGCGCCTACCTGCACCACCTGCACCGCTCCAAGGAAATCCTGGGGGCGCGGCTGAATACCATCCACAACCTGCATTACTACCTGAACCTCATGCAGGAGATCCGCGATGCCATCGATGCGGATCGGTTCCACGCCTTCCGCCTGCAGTTCAACGCTGACCGCGCCCGCGGCGTGTGATCGTCGATCGGCGCGTGTTCGCCGATCGAATTAAATTTCCGATAATGTCTTGCATTTCAGCATGCCGGTTCCCACATGGTGGGAAACTGGCTGTTGACACTTTGCCGGTGCTAGAATACAGCGCTTGTTTTTTCACATTTATACAATCGGAGTCCTTGTGTTCATTTCCAACGCGTACGCGCAAACCGCCGGTGCCGCCGATCCGGGTCTGATGGGTAACCTCACCACGTTCGCCCCGCTGATCCTGATGTTCGTGGTCATGTACTTCCTCATGATCCGTCCGCAGCAAAAGCGCCAGAAAGAGCTGAAAACGATGATGGATGCGCTGGCCAAGGGCGACGAAGTGATCACCGCCGGCGGCATGCTGGGCCGCGTCACCAAGGTCACCGACACCTACGTGACCGTCGAAGTGGCTGCCGGTACCGAAGTGGTGGTACAGAAGAACGCCGTGACCGCGCTGCTGCCGAAGGGCACGCTGAAGTCCCTGTAATCCGGCCGCGCGGCCCGCGCCGCGCCATCCGCCCGATCCTGAACGCTGGAACATCATGAATCGTTACCCCCTCTGGAAATACATACTGATCCTTGTGGCAGTGCTGCTCGGCCTGCTGTACACGGCGCCCAACTATTTCGTCGATTCGCCGGCATTGCAGGTGACGACCTCCAAGGCCACAGTCAAGGTCACCAGCGACACGGTCAGCAAGGTCGCCGACGCGCTCAAGCGTGAAGGTATTCCTGTCGAGACCGTGGGGCTGGAAGGTTCGGGCGACAGCAGCAACGTGCGTGCCCGCTTCGCGACCCCCGACATCCAGTTCAAGGCCAAGACGGCGCTCGAGCGCGACTTGAACCGCGACCCGCTTGACCCCGATTACATCGTCACCGTCAACCTGGTCAAGAACACGCCGGCCTGGATGCAGGCGCTCCACGCCAAGCCGTTGAACCTCGGCCTGGACCTGCGCGGCGGCGTGCACTTCCTGCTGCAGGTGGATGCCAAGGCCGTGCAGGAGACGCGCATCAAGAGCGTCCTGTCGAGCGTCCGCAGTGAGTTGCGCGAGAAGAACATTCGTCACGCCGGCATCGACCGCGTCGGCAACAACGTCGTGATCAATTTCCGCGATGAGGCCACCCGTACGCAGGCGCGCAACGTGCTGGCCAGCCAGAACGCCGACCTGGCGTTCTCCGAGGCCGCCGACGGCACCGACCTGAAGCTGATCGTCACCCTGAAGCCGGCAGCGCTGCAACGCGTGGTGGAAGAGGGCGTCAAGCAGAACATCAGCGCACTGGGCAAGCGCATCAACGAACTGGGCGTGAGCGAGCCCGTGATCCAGCAACAGGGCCGCGACCGCATCGTCGTCCAGCTGCCGGGCGTGCAGGACGTCGCCCACGCCAAGGACATCATCGGCCGCACCGCGACGCTGGAATTCCGCGTGACCGACGACACCATCACGCCGGGCACCGAGTTGTCCGCCGCGATCCCGCTGAACTCGGAACTGTTCACCGAAGGCCCGGGCGCGCCGGTCGTCGTGTCGAAGGACGTCGTCGCGACCGGCGACTCGGTCATCAATGCCGTCGCCAGCTTCGACCAGAACCAGCGTCCGGCCGTGAGCATCGAGCTGAACGCCGAAGGCGGCCGCAAGATGCGCGCCATGACGCGCGAGCGCGTCGGCAAGCGCATGGCCACGCTGCTGAAGGAAAAAGGCAAGTACACCGTGCTGCAGGTCGCGACCATCCAGAGCGAATTCGGTTCGAACTTCCAGACGACCGGCTTGCGCAGCCCGCAGGAAGCGGCCGAGCTGGCGCTGCTGCTGCGCGCCGGCGCGCTGTCGGCCCCGATGGAATTCGTCGAGGAACGCGTCGTCGGCCCGCAGCTGGGCGCCGAGAACATCGCCAAGGGCCTGCATTCCACGCTGTGGGGCTTCGTGGCGATCGCGATCTTCATGATCATCTACTACCAGCTGTTCGGCTTCTTCAGCGTCGTGGCGCTGGCCTGCAATCTGCTGTTCCTGCTGGCCCTGCTGTCGATGCTGGGCGCGACCCTGACCCTGCCGGGTATCGCGGCAATCGCGCTGGCGCTGGGTATGGCGATCGACGCCAACGTGCTGATCAACGAACGCATCCGCGAGGAACTGCGTGCGGGTAACACGCCGCAGGCGGCGATCTCGGCCGGTTTCAGCCACGCCTGGGCGACCATTCTCGACTCGAACGTGACGACCCTCATCGTCGGCCTGGCGCTGCTGGTGTTCGGTTCGGGCGCCGTGCGCGGCTTCGCCGTCGTGCACTGCCTGGGCATCCTGACGTCGATGTTCTCGGCCGTGTTCCTGTCGCGCGGCGTCGTGAATCTGTGGTACGGCCGCAAGAAAAAGCTCGGCAAGATCGCCATCGGCACCGTGTGGAACGCGGACGCCGCCGCGGCCAGGACGGCCGTCAAGAAAGGATAACCGGGGTAGAACATGGAATTTTTCAAGATTAAACGGGACATCCCGTTCATGCGCCACGCGTTGATCTTCAACGTGATCTCGGCGCTGACTTTCGTCGCCGCGGTGTTCTTCCTGGTGACTAAGGGCCTGCATTTCTCGGTCGAGTTCACGGGCGGTACCGTGATGGAACTGCGCTACCCGCACGCGGCCGACCAGGAAAAGATCCGCCGCAGCCTGGAAAAACTGGGCTACGAGCAACCGGAAGTGACGAGCTTCGGCACCGCGCAGGACGTGTTGCTGCGCCTGCCGATCCGCAAGGACGTGGCCGGTTCCGGCACGTCGGCCACGGTGTTCAACGCGCTGTGCGCGGCGGAATCCGGGGCGCCGAAGCAGGTCCAGCAGACCACCGACAAGGGCGAGAGCGTCACCCGTACCAGCTGCGTCAACGCGGCGGGTGCGGAAGTGGTCAGCCTGCAGCGCGTCGAATTCGTCGGCCCGCAGGTCGGCGACGAGCTGGCGCAGAACGGCTTGAACGCGCTGATCATGGTCGTGGTCGGCGTGATGATCTACCTGGCGGTGCGCTTCGAATGGAAGTTCGCGGTGGCGGCGATCATCGCCAACCTGCACGACGTCGTGATCATCCTGGGCTTCTTCGCCTTCTTCCAATGGGAATTCTCGCTGACCGTGCTGGCCGCCGTGCTGGCCGTGCTGGGTTACTCCGTCAACGAGTCGGTCGTGATCTTCGACCGGATCCGCGAGACCTTCCGCAAGGAGCGCAAGCTGTCCGTGACCCAGGTCATCGACCACGCGATCACGAGCACGATCTCGCGTACGATCATCACCCACGGCTGTACCGAGATGATGGTCCTGTCGATGCTGTTCTTCGGCGGCCAGACCCTGCACTACTTCGCGGTCGCGCTGACCATCGGCATCTTGTTCGGTATTTACTCGTCCGTGTTCGTGGCGGCCGCCATCGCCATGTGGCTGGGCGTCAAGCGCGAAGACCTGATCAAGCCGATCAAAGCGAAAGACGAAACGGACGGCGCGGTCGTGTAATTGCGGCAGTCCTGTCGACAAAGCCGCCCGGCCTGGCCGTGGCGGCTTTTGTTTTTATGGGGTGGGTCAAGACGCCAGCGCTTTGATATAAAAGATTTTTATTTGTGTGAAGCAGCGCACAGAGTGTTCGCACAGGGCTGCCGTACTATGGACTCGTCTCTTTCAGGACATCCCTAGTTTTGGACTTCACCCGCTCCCGCAAGGAGCGGGTTTTTTTTGCCCTGCCGTCGGTCTGCGTAGGTGTTTTTACAGATGAGTAGGAAAATTTAACAGAATGTGAGTCAGCGCACAGAGTGCAGAGGTGGCGCGACTTAAGATGGACTCGTCTCTTTCAGGACATCCCTAGTTTTGGACTTGGCCCGCTCTCGTAGCGGGCGTTTTTTTGTCCGGACGCCCATGAAAAAACGTCGTCCGTGCTTGCGCAGGGACGACGCCGGTGCGGCAGACCCGTTACCGGGTCCGGGGAGGGGACTTAGAAACCGTATTTCAGACCGACCGTGTACACGTCCGCCTTGGCGCCGAACGCCTTGTCCTTGCCGTAGCGTTCGTACTCGGCGTTCAGGGCCAGCTTCTCGTTCAGCTTGTACTCGACGCCGACGCCGCCATACAGGCCCGTGTCGTAGCTGTTGACCTGGGTGCCCAGGCTGCTGCTGTACTTGCGCTCGTTGTAAGCGACGCCCAGCTTGCCGTAGCCGGTGAAGCGTTCGGCCAGCGGGATGCTGTACTTGCCGGCGACATACGTGCCGGAGCCCTTCACGGTGCCACCGCCGACGTCTTCCTTGTCGAAGTTCGTGTAGCCCGCTTCCACGCCCCAGTTCTGATCGAATTCATAGCCGCCGTAGACCTTGGCGTTCGTCTTATAGTCGTCGGTCGACTTGTTATTGGCCGTGGCCGCGCCGATGCCGACGTAGGCGTGCGGCGTGGTGGTCTGGGCTTGGGCGGCGCCGGCGACGGCGGACGTGGCGATCAGTGCGAGCAGCAGTTTCTTCATGGTTCACTCCTTAGTGTTCTCGGGCTCGCGATTCGTTGTGAATCGCAATATGGCCAAGATAGCACTATGTTTCCCTAAGAGAAGTTCTCAATCGGTAAGGAATGTAACAAGATGAAAGTAAATGACTGAAAAGTCACATATGCATGCGACACACCGACCGCGCAGGATCAGGCCAGCGCGGCCGTGAGGCTGTTGACCTCGTCCTCCGATTCCTCGAGGATCGAGGTGAGCGTGCCTTCGCCGACGGCGAAGTCGATGGTGGCGCCGACCTGCACGCCGGGGATGCCCGGATCGCGTTCCAGCAGGGGCGACGGGACGGGCGACAGGTCGTTTGCCAGCAGCAGCGTGTCGCCCAGGGTTTCCGGCGGCAGGGCGCGCATGCCGTTCCACAGCGCTTCGATGGCGCCCATCACGGGTGCCGGTACCCCCAATTTGAGCAGGACGCCGCGGCCGATGGCCGTCTCGCCATGCTCGATCCATTCGTCGGCGCCG
The DNA here is from genome assembly GCF_001941825.1 of Massilia putida. Taxonomy (NCBI): domain Bacteria; kingdom Pseudomonadati; phylum Pseudomonadota; class Betaproteobacteria; order Burkholderiales; family Oxalobacteraceae; genus Massilia; species Massilia putida. The sequence goes on along the minus strand of NZ_CP019038.1, from coordinate 3,542,375 downwards.
CCGTCCAGCAGGCCCGGGAACTCGGGCGCGCGCGACAGCAGATAAAAGCCGCCGACCTCGTGCACGATGCCGGCGAACATCGCCGTTTCCGGATCGACGAACGATACGCGCCGCGCGATCACCTGCGACAGCGCCGCCACGTGGGTCGAGTGCAGCCACAATTGATCGGCCTTGGCGCGTAGCACCGGGTCGTGGATTTCGCCGGCCAGCTGGCGCACGATGACGGCCGCGGCCAGCGCGCCCAGCGTGCGGAAGCCCACGCGCGCGACGGCCGCCTTGACGTTGGTGACGTCGTTGCCGAAGCGGTTATAGGCGGCCGAGTTGGCGATGGCCACGGTGCGCGCGGCCAGCAGCGGCTCCGTCTGCACGAGGCGCGCCGCTTCGTCGATGTGGCAATCCGGATCGGCCAGCGCGCGCTGCAGCTTCAACGTCGCGTCGACATGGGTAGGAAAGTGGAGGTCGCCGCGCCCGGCTTGCGCGGCAATGCTCTTGAGGGCGTCGATTCTGTCCATGGGAAAAAATTATACCCCCGGGCAGAGCGTCAGGGTTCGCTGAAAATGGCGTCGCAGCCGTCTTTCGGTTCCTCGGTGTCCTGCAGCTCGTCGATGAGGCCGAGGTCGAACAACTCCTCGACCGCGTTCATGAAGCTGTTCAGGGTGGCGGCACCGATCAGGCGGTAGATTTCTCCGGCCTCGTTGCGCACGCCGATCAGCATCGGCTCGTCGCGCACTTCCGAGGGCGGGGCCACGTCGAGCAGCAGGTTGCCGATGATGTGTTTGTCGAAATGAGGGGGCTTTTTGCCTTCGAGTAGTGCTGTCTTCATATCATCCTTCGTCGGCGGGAACGTGCCCGCCCGGTGAGACCAGGTCCGGCGCGTCGAGCCGGGTGCGCAGGCGGTGCAGCGCGTGGTCCAGTTGTTCGAAATCGCCGTCGCCGTAATCGGCGAACAGCTGCTTGCCGTGTGCGACCACGGCCGGAAACACATTATGGAACAGGGTATCGCCGGCCGCCGTCAGGCGCACGAGGAACGAGCGCTTGTCGTCGCATTTGCGCACGCGTTCCACGAGACCCTTCCGTTCCAGGCGGTCGATGACGCCGGTCAGCGTGCCCTTCGTGATCAGGGTCCGCTCGCCCAGTTCCTTGTAGGTCATGCCGGGTGTGTTGCCGAGGGTGGCGATGATGTCGAATTGCGGATGCGTCAGCCCATGCCGGCGCACCGGTTCGGCGACGAAGCGCTCGAACCCTTGCAGGCATTCGGCCAGCAGGCGCACACTCTTCAGATATCGTTCACCCATGAAACGATTATAGCCTCTGCGCGGCGAGGCCCCGGCGCTTCGCGCGCTGGGCTTCTCGATTTACGGTCGCGCCCGTTACCATAGCAATCTTGCCAGACTTCATTGAACGCGCCATGACCCAGCATCTGCGCGGCATTGCCGCCCTCGTCGTCGTCGTCCTCGTGTGGGGAACGACATTTCCCGCGATGAAGGAATTGACGGCTTATTTTTCTCCCGTCTGGATCATCCTGACCCGCTTCGCCATCGCGACGGTGTTGCTGTCGCCGTTCCTGTGGCGCGCATACCGCGACAAACTCGGCACGGACCTGAGGCTGGGCGCGACGCTGGGTTTATTACTGTTCTTCTGCTACCTGTTCCAGGTGGAAGGTCTCGCCCTGACGACGTCCAACCGCAACGCCTTCATCTGCGGCCTGAACGTGCTCGTCGTGCCGCTGCTCGGCGTGCTCGGTGGACGCCTGCCGGAGCGCCGCATCGTCGTCGCGCTGCTGCTTGCGATCGCCGGGCTCGTTGCTCTGTGCTGGGACGGCGGCGGCGGCTGGCGCCGCGGCGACACGCTCGCGCTGCTGGCCGCGCTCACGTTCGGCACCTACATCAAGGTCATGGAAATCTATACGCGCCGCGCCACCCGATTGATGAGCGTGACGGCCGCGCAGATCGGTACGGTGGCCGTGTGCGCTGCGCTGTGGCTCGTCGCGCGCGAGGTGCCGCGCGGTGCCGTCGGCGTCGAGGATGCCGCGAACTATTGGACGTATATCGGCCACGGGCTCGCCCGTTATGCGCCGAACTTCGCCTATCTCGGCGTGCTGTGCACGGCCGCCATTATCTCGATGCAGGCGTGGGGCCAGGCGCGCACGAGCGCCAACGAGGCCGCCGTGATCTATGCGTTCGAGCCCGGCGCCGCCGCGTTTTTCGCGTACTTCTGGCTGGGCGAGGCGATGGGCGGCCGAGGGTGGTTCGGCGCGGCATTGTTGATCTCCGGTATGATTGTCAGCCAATGGAATGCCGAGAGCCGGCCGGCCGCCGCGCTCGCCCCCGAGTGATGACCCCTGTTTGTCCCGATGCAGCAACTTGAATTGTCCCGCCTCGCGCAGGAGGCGCCGCTGCGCGTGCTGCTCGTGCATGCGGGCGAGCCGGATTCGCTGACGTGGTCCGGCCTCGTGCAGCCCTTGCGCCTCGCGGCCAAGGTGCTGGGACCGGAACGCCTGCATGTGGACGTGCGCAGCCCCGACAAATTCGCGGCCGACCAGCGCCACTGGCACCTCGTGCTGCTCGTCGCGGACGAGGCGGAGGCCGGGCTGCGCCCCGCCAACCTGCGCACGGTCGTCGCACGCTGCCGCGCGGCGCCCTGCTGGGGCGGCGTCGGCGCCGGTGTGCTGTGGCTGGCGGAGTCGGGCGCGCTGAACGGTGCGCGCGCGGCGCTGCCGTGGTCGCTGTATCCCGATGTCGACATGCGCGCCGACCAGGCCTTGCTGAGTCCGCATCTGTACGAGATCGATGGCGTGCGCATCACGTCGTGCGGCGGCGCGGCCAGCATCGACTTCGCCCTGACCCTGGTCGATCTGCTGTTCGGCGCGACGGTCCAGGCGCAGGTGAAGGAAATCCTGTGCGTGGACCGCGTGCGCGGCCCGGACGAGCGCCAGCGCGTGGCGCTGCAAGCCCGCTTCGGCGTGCTGCAGCCCAAGCTGACGGAAGCCGTCACCCTGATGGAAGCAAACATCGAGGAGCCGCTGTCGACCGACGAGATCGCCCAGCTGGCGGGCGTGTCGCGGCGCCAGCTGGAACGATTATTCAAGCAATACCTGGGCAGCCTGCCGTCGCGCTACTACCTCGAACTGCGCCTGCAACGGGCGCGCCAGCTGCTGCGCGACACCAATCACTCCATCGTGCAGGTGGGATTGATGTGTGGGTTCTCGTCCGGCTCCCACTTCTCCACCGCCTTCGGCGCGCTGTTCGGCAACACGCCGCGCGAAGAGCGGCAGCGCAAGCTGAGCCAGTAACGTTACCGCCGTCATCCCCGCGCAGGCGGGAGCCATGCCGAGCATCCGAAGCCGACGCAGCATGGCGGAATAATGCTGGGGGCACTATCCCCGCTTCCGCGGGAAGTCATGTCCGGCCATGACGATTCGGTTGCTATTTCTGCATCTTTAATTGTTGCTCGTCCAAAAATGAAAATGCCTGTCGCAGTTTGGAAAGAAGGGCAAGGTTTGGCTTCTCTATAATGAGTCGCTCGGCGCGGCTGCTGGAGTCCGCGCAACCTTTACTTGGATGAGGAAAACGTCATGAATGCTAAGCTCGACTCGGGTGTCACCACGCGGCCTGTCACACGCCAGACTTTCGACGAGGTGCTCGTCCCGACTTACGCACCTGCCGCGATGGTGCCCGTGCGCGCGTCGGGCCTGGACGTCTGGGACCAGGACGGCAAGCATTATCTCGATTTCACCTCCGGCATCGCCGTCAGCAGCCTGGGTCATTGCAACCCGGTCGTGGTCGAAGCGCTGACCCGCCAAGCCAACACTCTCTGGCACGTCGGCAACGGCTACACGAACGAGCCCGTGCTGCGCCTGGCCTCGGCCCTGATCGAGGCCACCTTCGCCGAACGCTGCTTCTTCGCCAACTCGGGCGCGGAAGCCAACGAAGCCGCCCTGAAGCTGGCGCGTAAGTATGCCCACGGCAAGTTCGGTCCGCACAAGTCGCGCATCGTGTCGTGCTATTCCTCGTTCCACGGCCGCACGCTGTTCACCGTGTCGGTCGGCGGCCAGTCGAAGTACACCGAAGGCTTCGAGCCGCTGCCGCCGGAAATCAACCACATCAACTACAACGACATCGAGTCCGCACGCGCCGCCGTCAACGATGACGTGGCCGCCGTGATCGTCGAGCCGATCCAGGGCGAAGGCGGCGTGATCCCGGGCGACATCGAATTCCTGAAGACGTTGCGCGAACTGTGCGACAAGACCGGCGCCCTGCTGATCTTCGACGAAGTGCAGTCGGGCGTGGGCCGCACCGGCGCGCTGTACGACTACATGAACGTGGGCGTGACCCCGGACGTCCTGACCACGGCCAAGGCTCTGGGCAACGGCTATCCGATCGGCGCCATGCTGACCACCAGCGAGATCGCCCAGTACCTGGCTGTCGGCAGCCACGGCACCACGTACGGCGGCAACCCGCTGGCGACCACGGTGGCGCTCGCCGTGATCGAACAGATCAACCAGCCGGCCTTCCTGGCGCGCGTGCGCGAAGCGAGCGCCAAGGTGTTCGCGAAGCTGGACAAGCTGGCCGCCGACTACCCGCAACTGTTCACCAAGCCGCGCGGCAAGGGCCTGCTCATCGGCCTGCCGATGGCCGAAGGCTACAAGGGGAAATCGAAGGACTACACCAAGGTCGCCGAAAAGCTCGGCCTGATGCTGCTGATCGCCGGCCCGGATGTCGTCCGTCTCGCGCCCGCGCTGGTCGTGTCGGACGAGCAGATCGCCGAGGCGGACCGCATCATGCGCCAGGCCGCCGACGCGTTCCTCGCCGGCTAAGCCGCACACCGGCCGGAAGGGGAGACCACCCCAGCCCGGCCGGCTTCCGTTCGTTCGATGTCTTTGTCGGGAGTTCCCATGTATGTAGTCCGTCCGGTAGAACCTGCGGATGTCGGCGCCCTCGAGACGCTGCTCGCCGCGTCCACGCCGGGAGTGCACACCCTGCCGCGCACGCGCGAAAAAATCGCCGCGTTCGTGGAGCGTTCGGTGGCGTCGTTCGCCGCCCACGTCGACATCCCCAGCGAAGAGTCCTACCTGTTCGTGCTCGAAGACGTCGAGAAGCGCGAGCTGGTCGGCACCGCCGCGATCCACGCGTCGGCCGGCTCCAACGGCACCTATTTCGCGTTCCGCAACGATGTGATCCAGCAGGTCTCGCGCGACCTGAACATCAGCCACAGCGTGCACGCGCTGACCCTGTGCTCGGAGCTGACGGCGTATTCGCAGCTGTCCGGCTTTTATATCCGCGACCGCGACACCGGCCGGCGCGAAGCCGCGCTGCTGTCGCGTGCCCGTCTGCTGTACGCCGTGCTGGCGCCGCACCGCTTCGGCGACCGCTTCTTCGTGCCGCTGGCCGGCGTCACGGACGACAAGGGCCAGTCGCCGTTCTGGGATGCGCTGGGCCGCAAATTCTTCAAGATGGATTTCCTCGACGCCGAACGCACGATCGGCGGCGCCCGCAACCGCACCCTGATCGTCGAGCTGATGCCGCACTACCCCGTGTACGTGCCGCTGCTGCCCGGCCCCGCGCAAGCCGTGATGGGCCAGATCCACCCGAGTGGAGAACTGGCGTTCGACCTGTTGACGGAAGAGGGCTTCGAGGCCGACGAATACATCGACATCTTCGACGGCGGCCCGATCCTGCAGGCGCACAAGCACGCGCTGCATTCGTTCTCGGGCTCGATGGTGCGGAAGGTCGCGAACGCCGAACTGCAGCCGCCCACGCGCGGCGGCAAGGGCGCGATGGTGAATTACGCGGTGGCCAGCAGCGAGCGCAAGTTCCGCGCGATCGTGCTGCCGTGCGACCCGGCCGAGAGCTCGGACGCCATCTGCCTGCCGCCGGCGGCGCGCGAGGCGCTCGGCATCGAGACCGGCGACAGCGTCATCTGCGTACGCATCTGACGCTTTGGAAAACAATGAGGAACCCATGCTCGTAATTCGCGCAATCACCCTGAACGACATCGATCCGCTGATCGAGATGGCGCGCCAGGTCGGCAGCGGCATGACCACGCTGAAGCCGGACCGCGCCATGCTGGGCGAACGCGTCGAGACCGCGGTGGCATCGTTCGCGCAGACGATCCCGCCCGAAGAACGCGACTACATGTTCGTGATGGAAGACACGTCCAACGGCCGTCTGGCCGGCGTGTGCGCCATCAAGGCCGCCGTCGGCCTGACGGAGCCGTTTTATAACTACCGCATCGGCACGCTCGTCCACTCCAGCCGCGAACTCAACGTGTTCACGCGCATGGACACGCTGTATCTGTCGAACGACCTCACCGGGTCGACGGAGCTGTGCTCGCTGTTCCTGATGCCGGAATACCGCACGGGCCACAATGGCAAGTGGCTGTCCAAGAGCCGCTTCCTGTTCATGGCCCAGTTCCAGCACCTGTTCACGGAAAAGATCATCGCCGAGATGCGCGGCTACCAGGCGGAGGACGGCACGTCGCCGTTCTACGAGGGGCTCGGCCGCCATTTCTTCAAGATGGATTTCAACCACGTCGACGGCCTCACGGCCCTCGGCAAGAAATCGTTCATCGCCGAACTGATGCCGCGCCAGCCGCTGTACGTCGCGTACCTGCCGGAAGACGCGCAGGCCGTGATCGGCCAGGTGCACCGCTCCACGCTCCCCGCGCGCAAACTGCTGGAGCAGGAAGGCATGCACTACGAGGGTTACGTCGACATCTTCGACGCGGGCCCCGTGCTGCAAGGCCGCGTGGCCGAGCTGCGCGCCGTGCGCGACAGCGTGCTGACCACGGCCGAGGAAGGCCAGCCGGAAGGCGAGTGCGAAGTCACGCTCGTCTCCAACACGAAACTCGACGATTTCCGCATGGTCCTCACCCAGGCCTGCGACGGCGGCCGCAAGGTCGCGCTATCCGTGCGCGAACTCCAACTGCTGCATTGCCAGCCGGGCGATCCGATCCGCTCGCTGGCCCTCAACGTAAGGAAGAACAATGGCTAACGTTTCTAACTACATCGGCGGCGAATGGCTGGCCGGCAGCGGCCCGCTGCTCGCGACGATCGACCCGTCCACCGGCCGCCAGACCTGGACCAGCAATGAATCGACGGCGGAAGACGTCGACCGCGCCGTCAAGGCTGCCCGCGCCGCCTTCGAAGGCTGGGCATTGACGCCGCTGGAAGAGCGCATCGCCATCTGCCAGCGCTTCCGCGACCTGCTCAAGGAGCACAACGAGGAACTGGCCGCCATCATCGCCGAGGAAGTGGGCAAGCCGCTGTGGGAAGCGCGCACGGAAGTGACGACGATGGCAAATAAAGTCGACATCTCGGTGCAGGCGCACGCCGCGCGCACGGGCGAGACGAGTGCCAGGGTCGCCGACGGCAACGCCGTGCTGCGCCACCGTCCGCACGGCGTGTTCGCCGTGTTCGGCCCGTATAACTTCCCCGGCCACCTGCCGAACGGCCACATCGTGCCCGCGCTGATCGCCGGGAACACGCTCGTGTTCAAGCCCAGCGAATTCGCGCCGCGCACGGCCGTGCATACGGTGCAGCTGTGGGAACAGGCCGGCCTGCCGCAGGGCGTGCTGAACCTCGTGAACGGCGGCCGCGCGACCGGCGTCGCGCTGGGCCAGGCGGATGTCGACGGCATCCTGTTCACCGGCAGCAGCCAGACGGGCGTCGCGCTGCATAAACAGTTCGGCGGCCAGCCGGGCAAGATGCTGGCGCTGGAAATGGGCGGCAACAATCCGCTCGTCGTCTGGGACGTCACCAACATCGACGCGGCCGTGCACCACACCGTGATGTCCGCCTTCATCTCGGCCGGCCAGCGCTGCACGTGCGCGCGCCGCCTGATCGTGCAGGACGGGCCGCAGGGCCAGGCTTTCATCGATCGCCTCGTCGACGTGGCCGGCAAGCTCGCCGTCGGCCCGTCGAACGCGGACCCGCAGCCGTTCATGGGGCCGGTCGTCTCCGCCGCCGTCGCGAAGCGCCTCGTGCAGGCGCAGGAGATGATGGAAGCGCAGGGCGGTAGAGTTTTGCTGCGCATGCGCCAGCTCGATCCGAACGCGGGGTTCGTCACCGCCGGCATCGTCGACGTGACGGATGCGACGGGCATCCCGGACGAGGAGTGGTTCGGACCGCTGCTGCAAGTGATCCGCGTGGCCGATTTCGACCGCGCCATCGATGCGGCCAATGCCACCGAATTCGGCCTCGCCGCCGCGCTGTTGTCGCCGTCGGAAGACCTGTGGAAGCGTTTCGCCATCAAGGCGCGCGCTGGCGTCGTCAACTGGAACCGCCCGACGACGGGCGCGGCCAGCTCGGCGCCGTTCGGCGGCGTGGGCAAGTCGGGCAACCACCGTCCGAGCGCCTATTACGCGGCCGATTACTGCGCGTATCCGGTCGCCTCGATCGAAACGTCCGAGCTGGACATGCCGGCCAAACTGTCCCCGGGACTGAGCTTCTGACATGCGCAACGCACGCGAATTCAACTTCGACGGCCTCGTGGGCCCGTCGCACAACTACGCCGGCCTCTCGTTCGGCAACGTCGCCTCGTTCAACAACGTGCGAAGCGCGTCGAACCCGCGCCAGGCCGCATTGCAGGGCCTCGCCAAGATGCGCGCGCTGGCTTCGCGCGGCTTCGCGCAAGGCCTGCTGCCGCCGCAGGCGCGTCCTAACTTCCGCCTGCTGCGCCGTATCGGCTTTACGGGCACGGACGCCGACGTATTGGCGCGGGCGTACCGCGAATCGCCCGTGATCCTCGCCTGCGCGTACTCCGCGTCGCCGATGTGGACGGCGAACGCCGCCACCGTCAGCCCCTCGGCCGACACCCTGGACGCCCGTGTGCATTTCACGGCGGCGAACCTGAACAACAAGCTGCACCGCGCGGAAGAACATGTGCAAACAACCCGCACGCTGCGCGCGTTGTTCGCGAACGCAGAGCGTTTCGTCGTGCACGATCCGCTGCCGTCGACGCCCGCGTTCGGCGACGAGGGTGCCGCCAACCACACGCGCTTCGCCAGCGCCCACGGCGCGGCGGGCGTGGAATTCTTCGTGTACGGCCGCGTCGAGTTCGACCCGTCCGCACCCGCGCCGACCAAATACCCGGCACGCCAGACGCTGGAAGCCTCGCAAGCCGTCGCCCGCCTGCACGCCCTGGATGCGGCGCGCACCGTGTTCGCGTCGCAGAATCCGGACGTGATCGACCAGGGCGTGTTCCACAACGACGTGATCGCCGTCGGCAACGGCAACGTGCTGTTCTACCACGAGCAGGCGTTCGCCGACGAAGTCTCGACCCTGGAGTCGCTGCGCCGCGCGCTCGGCACCACCGGTACCGACCTGCGCGCCGTGCGCGTGGACACGGGCGTCGTGCCCGTCGCCGATGCGGTGGCCAGCTACCTGTTCAACAGCCAGCTGCTGTCCAAGCCGGACGGCGGCATGGCCCTCGTCGTGCCGCACGAATGCCGCGAGACGCCGACCGTGACCCGCTACCTCGAGCAGCTGGTGGCGAGCGGTGGCCCGATCGATGAACTGATCGAATTCGACCTGCGCCAGAGCATGCGCAACGGCGGCGGCCCCGCGTGCCTGCGCCTGCGCGTCGTGCTCACGGACGACGAGGCTGCCGCGATGCACCAGGGCGTGCTGATGACGGAAGATTTGTACGCGCGCCTCGTGCCGTGGGTCGAGCGCCATTACCGCGACCGCGTCGAGCCGAAAGACCTGGCCGACCCGCAACTGGCCATCGAGTGCGCGGCCGCACTGGAAGAGCTGGAACGCATCCTCGGTCTGCCGGGGCTGTACGATTTATCATGATGCTGTACGGCAACAACATGGTTCCCGAACAAGAGCCGCGTCCGCCGTGCGGCATGCTTTAATAACGAAATAGTTTCCGGGAGGGCGGAGCGCGAAAAACCGTTCAGGTTTTTCGCGCGCCGCCCGAAGAAGCACAAGATTGGAATAGGACAACCCTGTCCATACAAAGCCGGGAACACGCGGCCACAAGCCGTGACGAACCCGGCGCAACTATCAGCTTTGGAGAAGCAAATGAACAAAGACATGCCTCACGATCTGCGCACCCAGACCCTTGCGCTGGTCAATGAGAACAAGCCGGCCAATGCCCCCGAGCAGGTGGGCGCACTGATCAGCGCCTGGATCGGCGCCCTGGACGAGGATGACCTCGCCGGCATCGATCCGCGCAACCTCGCGGCCATCCTGTGGGACGCCTTCGCCCAGGTGGCGCAGCGCACGACCCCGGGCTGCCAGATCGCGCAAATGCGCTACACGGACGGGCGCTGCGGCATGTCGACCGCCTTGCTGATCCTGAACGAGGACATGCCCTACCTCGTCGACTCGTTCGTGATGGCGCTGCGCCGCCAGCGCGTCGTCGCGTCGGGCGTGATGAATGCCGTGCTGCCCGTGCGCCGCGACGACGCGGGCCGCGTGGCCGCCGTCGGCGAGACCGGCGCGCCGCTGGAATCGTATGTCCTGTGCCTGCTGGCGGAAGACCTGCCGCAGGATGAACTCTCCGAATTGATCGGCCGTATCCAGATGGTGGCGCGCGACGCCGCCATCGTGCACCGCGACGCCGTCGCGATGGCCGACCGCATGACGGCCGTCGCCGCCGCCGCCGCCGCGCAAGGCACGCCGTCCGGCCAGGAAGTCGCCGCCTTCCTCGACTGGGCCAAGAACGAAGGCTTCGAGCCGTTCGGCTATGCCTACTACTTCGTGAAGCCGGGCGTGCGCGAACTCGAACGCGACATCCCGAGCCGCATCGGCGTGCTGCAGGACACCGCGCATCCCGTGTACGGCACCTGCCTGCAGAACATCCCGGGCGACTTCGAGATCCTGTCCAAGCGCGACGAGACGCTGTCGATCGTGAAGGCCGACGTGGCCGGCACCTTGCACCGCGACCAGCCGCTGGACTTCATCGGCGTGCGCGACACCGACACGCAAGGCAACACGATCGGCGAACACTGCTTCGTCGGCCTGTTCACCCGCGCCGCCACGTCGACCCCGCTGGCGCGCCTGCCGTTCGCGCGCGGCCGCGTCGCGAAGGTGCTGTCCATCGCCGGCGTGCGCCAGGAAGGCTTCCGCGCCGAGAAATTCCTCGAGATCCTGGAATCGCTGCCGCGCACCGAGGCGCTGGAAGCGGAGCCGGACTGGCTCGCCCAGGTGTGCAGTTCCGTCGTCTCGCTGTACAAGCAGCCGCGCGCGAAAGTCTTCGCGCGCCGCGACGTGTACCAGCGCCACCTGAACGTCCTCGTCTACCTGCCGCGCGAGCGCTACAGCGCCGCCGTCGTGGCCGCGCTGGCGCAGGCGCTGAAAGAAAGCTCGGGCGCCGTCGACGTGCGCACGCAGACCCTCGTCGCCGACGGCCCGCTGGCCCGCGTCTACCTGATCGCCCAGGCCGCGCGCTATCCGCTCGACCTGGAAACCGACATCCAGAAACCGCTGCTCTCCGTGCTGGACGGCTGGCACGACCGCTACACCGCGCTGACCGACACGGTGGAAGACGTCCCGACCCGCAACGCGCTGCGCAAGATCCTGCCGACGCTGCCCGTGAACTACGTGGCCGCGACGGCGCCCGAAATCGCCTTCCGCGACGTGAACGCAATCATCGCGAACGGCCAGCAGGGCCACGTGTCCGTCCGCATCGAGACGGATGAAGCGGGCGTCACGTCGCTGCGCCTGTACTCGACGGGTACGATGCCGTCGCTGTCGCGCATCCTGCCGGCGCTGCAGAACGCCGGCGTCGCCATCGACCGCGAACAGAGCTTCTGGATCGACACGGCCGACGGCACCCGCCGCTACATCACGAGCCTGATCGTCGACGCGGAGTCCGCCGCCAAGCTGGCCAAGCCGGGCGTCGTCGACGTGGCCGGCGAGCTGTTCGCCGCGCTGTTCAACGACGAAGCGGAAGACGGCCGCCTGAACGGTTTGACCATCGAAGGCGGCCTGTCGATGCGCGAAGTGCAGCTCGTGCGCGCCTACATCAGCTACTGGCGCCAGGCCGGCAGCAAGTTCTCGACCCGCTACATGGCCGAGACGCTGCGTCCGCGGGCTAGCCTCGTCAAGGAACTGGTCGAAGGCTTCAAGCTGCGCTTCGATCCGAAGCTGTCGAGCGAGGAACGCGCATCGGGCGACGCCAAGCTGGCCGCGCTGAAGGCCGGTCTCGCCCAGGTCAACCACGCCGACACCGAGGAAATCATGGCCGCGCTGGTCGACCTCGTGATGGCGACGGTGCGCACGAACTACTTCCAGGGGACGAAGGAAAACCGCGGCGAGAAGATCATCTTCAAGCTCGACACGAGCCACCTGGCGCTCGTGCCGGAACCGCGTCCGTTCCGCGAGATCTACGTGTTCTCGCGCCGCTTCGAAGGCGTGCACCTGCGCGGCGGCCCGGTCGCCCGCGGCGGCCTGCGCTGGTCCGACCGCATGGAAGACTACCGCACCGAAGTGCTGGGCCTCGTGAAGGCGCAGATGGTCAAGAACGCCGTCATCGTGCCGGCCGGCTCGAAGGGCGGCTTCGTCTGCAAGCAGATGCCGAAGGATGCGGCGCGTGACGTCGTCGCGGCCGAAGGCGAAGCCGTCTACCGCCTGTTCATCGCGAGCCTGCTGGAGCTGACCGACAACCGCGTGCGCGGCGAGATCGTGCCGCCAGCGGACACGGTGCGCTACGACCAGGACGACCCGTACCTCGTGGTCGCCGCCGACAAGGGCACCGCGACGTTCTCCGACATCGCCAACAGCATCGCCGTCTCGCGCGGCTTCTGGCTGGGCGACGCGTTCGCGTCGGGCGGTTCGAACGGCTACGACCACAAGAAGATGGGTATCACGGCGAAGGGCGCGTTCGAAGCGGTGAAACGCCACTTCTACGAAATGGGCCACGACATGAACACGACCCCGGTGACGATGGTCGGCGTGGGCGACATGTCGGGCGACGTGTTCGGCAACGGCGTGCTGCTGTCGCGCCAGTTGAAAGTGCTGGCCGCGTTCGACCACCGCCATATCTTCCTCGACCCGAATCCGGACGTCGTCGTCTCGTTCAACGAGCGCAAGCGCATGTTCGCGCTGCCGCGTTCCTCGTGGGACGACTACAACAAGGACCTGATCTCGGAAGGCGGCGGCGTGTTCCCGCGCACCGCCCGCCACATCGAGCTGTCGCCGCAAGTGCGCGCCGCGCTCGACATCCAAGAGACGTCGCTCACGCCGGAAGAACTGATGCACCGCATCCTGCTGGCGCCGGTCGACCTGTTCTACAACGGCGGCATCGGCACCTACATCAAGGCCTCGACGGAGAGCCACGCACAGGTGAAGGACCGCGCCAACGACAACATCCGCGTCAACGGCAACGAGTTGCGCGTGAAGGTCGTGGCGGAAGGCGGCAATCTGGGCGCGACCCAGGCCGGCCGTATCGAATTCGCGCTGGCCGGCGGCCGCATCTTCACCGACGCGATCGACAACTCGGCCGGCGTGGACTGCTCCGACCACGAAGTCAACGTCAAGATCTGGCTGGACACCGAAGTCAACGCGGGCCAGCTGGACGAGGGCGAGCGCAACCGCCTGCTGACCGAGATGACGGGCGATATCGAGAAGCTGGTCCTGCGCGACAACACGCTGCAGACGCACCTGCTGGTGCGCGAGGCGCAGGCGCAATCGAACAGTGGCGTCGTCGACGGCTATGCCGCGCTGATCGCGAGCCTGGAGGCGGAAGGCGCCGTGTCGCGCGAGCTGGAACAGCTGCCGAGCGAGACGGAACTGCAGCGCCGCAAGGCCCTCGGCCTGGGCCTCACCACGCCGGAACTGGCCGTCGTCGTCGCCAACGTCAAGAACCGCTTCAAGCGCCTGCTGGCCGCGCTGCCGCTCACCGGCCTGCCGTGGGCCGAGACCATCCTGCGCCCGTATTTCCCGGCGCAGCTGGTGGCCACGCGCGATCCGCTGGCGCACCCGCTGGCGAACGCGATCCTCGCGACCGTGCTCGCGAACGAATCCGTCAACCGCTGCGGTCCGCTGATGCTGCGCGACCTGGCGCTGGAACACCGCATCGACGATGCCGAGGTCGTGAAAGCCTGGGGCCAGGCATGGGCCGCGCTGCACCTGGCACCCGTGTTCGAGGCACTGGACAATGATGCGCTGGTCGTGCCGCGCGACGTGTCGCAGACCGTCGATGCGCGCACCCGGGTGATGCTGCGCACCGTGATCGAAGGCGTGCTGTCGCTGCCGCTTGAACAAGCCGGCGCGGGCGGCATGGAAGAGCTGTCGAACCTGTTCGCCCAGCCGGAGCAACTGCGCCAGCTGATGCCGGCGAAGTCGGATGCCGATGCGCAGGCAGGCCTGTCGCCGTCGTTCGTGCAGGCGTGGAAGACCGTCGATACGGTCGAATCGCTGGCAGCCTTCCTGTTCGCGGCCGTGTCGGTGCAGCGTCCGCAAGGCATGTCGCTGGCCGAGTTCCTGCGCGTCGGCATGCTGCTGCGCGAGCAGGCCGGCATCGACACGCTGGAGCGCGGCCTCAAGCTGCCGGCCACCAGCAAGTCGCAGGAACAGCTGCGCAACTACGCGCTGCAAGCGCTGCGCCGCACGCAGCAACGCCTGCTGCTGGAAGTGCTGGAAGCGAGCCGCGCCACCGGTGACATGCAGGGCGCCGTGCGCGAGCTGACGGCGGCGATAGGCCTGGCCGGCGGCTACGTCCAGCCGACCGACCTGGAACAGGCGATGCTGGCCGTGTGGTCGCTGTCGGAAGGGTCGAGCCCCGACCGCATCGCAGCGGGCACCGCGGCCCTCACCGTCGCGACGCTGGCGTAACGCGATGGCGGCTACCTTACCGAAGGAAATCCGGGCGCTGGCCGAAGGCGACTTCAGCGAGGTGGCCGCCCGGTTCGCGCAAGCCGGCTTCACGGTCGGCCAGCCTGCGAAAGGTGTGCTGACGGTGAAGGCGGCCGCACCGATGCTTGAGCGTCCCGCCGTGCTGATGTCGGTGGGCGTGCACGGCGACGAGACGGGGCCGATCGAGATGGCGGCCTACGCCATCGAGGCCCTGTCGCGCGCGCCCTCGGCGCTCGCGGTGGACCTGATGCTGTGCGTCGGGAACATCGACGCCATCGCGGCCGGCAGGCGTTTCATCGACGCGGACCTGAACCGGATGTTCCGAGAAAACAGAGGCGACCTGGCCGGCACGTTCGAAGCCGGGCGGGCGGACACGCTGATCGCGGCGACCGCCGGCTTTTTCGAAGGCAGCGGCCCGCGCCGCTGGCACCTCGACCTGCACACGGCGATCCGCGGGTCGCGCTATCCCCGTTTTGCGATCGTGCCGGAATTGATCGCGGACGAACCCCGGCGCGAACTGATCGCGTGGCTGGGACTGGGCGGCATCGAAGCCGTCATCATGAACCCGGCGTCCGCCGGCACGTACAGCTACTGGACGGCCGAGCGGCACGGCACTGCGGGCACCACCGTGGAACTGGGACGCGTCGGCACGCTGGGGCAGAACGATCTGTCGCAGTTCGCGGCGATGGCGTCGGCCCTGCACGGACTGCTGCGCGGTTCCACGCAGGGCGGGGGGAAGGCGCCCGTGGTGTTCAACACGGCGCAGTCGATCACCAAGCTGTCCGATGCTTTTACGATGAGCTTCGGGCGCGAGACGGAGAATTTCACGCCGCTCAAAAAGGGCGACGTGATCGCGCGCGATGGCGATACCGTTTATACCGTTCAGCACGACGAGGAGTGTGTCGTGTTCCCGAATCCGGATGTGCGGGTCGGGTTGCGGGCGGGGATCATGGTCGTCCGCGCCGACGCTGATTAATCGTGGGGTGGGCACGCCGTGCCCACGCGTTCAGCGCACGCATCCGCTCTCGAAAAGCGCGTTTTATCCGTGCGCGCTAGACTATCCCTTTACGCATGCATTTGGTGGGCACGGGGTGTCCACCCTACGTTAAGGGAGTGCACCCATCCATGAGCAAGCTGTTTTCTCCGATCAAGCTCGGCCCGCTCGAACTGGCCAACCGGATCGCCATCGCGCCGATGTGTCAATACTCCGCCGACCGGGGCTTCGCCACCGACTGGCACATGATCCACCTCGGCCACCTCGCGCTGTCCGGCGCCGGTCTCGTCATCATCGAGGCGACCGCCGTGACGGAGGAAGGCCGTATCACCTACGCCGACCTGGGCCTGTGGTCCGACGAGCACGCGGCCGCCTTGGAGCCCGTTGTCAACGCCATGCGCAAATACGCCCCCATCAAGATCGCCGTGCAGCTGGCCCACGCGGGCCGCAAGGCGTCGAGCGAGGTGCCGTGGCAGGGTGGGGCGAATATTCCGCCGGGCCACCCGAACGGCTGGCAGACCGTGGCGCCGTCCGCGATCCCGCATGCGGAGGGCGAAGCGGTGCCCTTGGCGCTCGATGCGGCGGGCTTGCAGCGCGTGAAGGACGGCTTCGTCGCCGCCGCGCGCCGCGCCGATGCGCTGGGCCTGGACGCCATCGAGCTGCACGGCGCCCACGGCTATCTGCTGCACCAGTTCCTGTCGCCGCTGTCGAACCGGCGCGAGGACGATTACGGCGGCGTGCTGGAAAACCGCATGCGCTTCCCGCTCGAGGTGTTCCAGGCCGTGCGCGCGGCCGTGTCGCCCGAGATGGTGGTCGGCATGCGCATCTCGGCCAGCGACTGGGTCGACGGCGGCTGGGACCTGGAGCAGAGCCTCGTGCTGGCAAAAGAGCTGGAACGGCTGGGCTGCCAGTTCATCCACGTGTCGAGCGGCGGCGTCTCGCCGCGGCAGAAGATCCCCGTCGGCCCGGGTTACCAGATCGAGTTCGCCGCGCGCATCAAGGCGCAGACGTCCATGCCGACCATCGGCGTGGGCCTGATCACGGAAGCGAAGCAGGCCGAGACCATCGTGCAGACGGGCCAGGCCGACATGGTGGCGCTGGCGCGCGCCATGCTGTACGACCCGCGCTGGCCGTGGCACGCGGCGGCGGAACTGGGCGCGACGGTCAGCGCGCCGCCGCAGTACTGGCGCTCGCAGCCGCACGAACTCAAACACCTGTTCGGCGATACCCGCCTCGGACAGCGCTGACGGTCGCCCGGCGCGACCGTTCGTCCCTTCTTTTCGACCGTCCGTCGCACATCGCCGGACGGGCCGAGATGCCCTTGCTACAGTGGCATGCATCCACCGACAACAAGAAAAGGGACACCATGCGTACTCCGCTCGCCATCGCCATCACCTGCGCCGTCCTCGGCGGCTGCGCCATCATCGTCACCCCGAACGGCGATGGCGACTACCAGGTCCGCACGCCGTTCTCCAGCGATTCCGTCGAAGGCAACGGCGTGCCCGCGCGCGACGAGCGTGCGATCGCCACGGTGCCGGGCCTGGAAGTGAACGGCACCATCACGGTCGACGTGCGCGTCGGCCCGGCAACAATGCTGGTCGTGGAGGCGGACAGCAACCTGCTGCCGTTCATCCGCACGGAGCTGCGCGGCGACCGCCTCGTCATCGAGAAGGAGCGGTCGTTCCGCACGAATCACCCCGTGCGCGTGACCTATACCGTGCCGCGCCTGACGGACGTGCGCCATAACGGCTCCGGCCACCTGACCGTGCAAGACCTGAACGGCGCGCCGCTCGTCGTGGCGGAGCAGGGATCGGGCTCCGTGCTGCTGACGGGCCGCGTGGCCAACCTGGATGCGGCGATGAACGGTTCGGGGAGCATCGATGCGACGACCTTGCACAGCGGCGGCGGCACCGTGTCCATGAGCGGTTCCGGCCGGCTGATCGTCGGGCGCATGCAGGGCGAGCGCGTGACGGCGAGCCTGAACGGCTCGGGCCAGCTGCGCGTGGCGGGCGCCGTGCGCAGCCTGTCGGCGCGGTCGAACGGGTCCGGCCACCTGGACCTGGCGGACCTCGTCAGCGATCAGGCCGACCTGTCGTCGACGGGATCGGGCGGCATCACGGCGAACGTGCGGCAGTCGCTCGTCGCGCAGAACGGCGGGTCGGGCGGCATCCGCGTGTACGGCAATCCCGCGCAGCGGACCTTGAGCGGGAAGCTGATCCAGGTCGTGAATTAAAAAATATGCCGGCACGTGGCCGGCAATTCATGCTCTGGTCGAACGCGTGGGCGGCTGAGCTGCCACCCTACCGCAACGCCGGCGTACGGTGGACGGCTCGCCGTCCACGCGTTCGACGTATGCCTGATCAGAGCAGGTGGTCCAGCAGCTCCGGCCCGAACACCTCGCGATGCAGGCGGGTGGCCGGCACGCCGGCGTGCAGCAGGCCTAACCACTGCGCCTGCATGAACTTGTGCGGACCGCACAGATACACGTCCGCTTCCTCGCGCGGCCATGCCGGCAGCTTGGCCACATCCATGCGGCCTTCGATGACGCCGGCGGCGCCCTGGGCGTCTTCATGGAACGTCACGACCGACAGGTTCGGCATCACGGCCTGCAGCGCCTCCACTTCGGCGCGCAGCGCGTGGTGGCCCGCGTCGCGGGCGGCATGGGCGAAGATCACGCGGCGCTGCGGATTGACGCCCGCCACGCGTTTCAGGCTGGCCACCATCGGCGTGATGCCGACGCCGGCCGACAGCAGCACGAGCGGCTTGTCGCCTTCCGTCTCAGGCGTGAATTCGCCGAACGGATGCGACACTTGCAAGGTGGCGCCGGCTTTCACGTTGGCGTGCAGCCAGTTCGACACTTCGCCGGCCGGGGTCTCGTCCGCGCCATCTTCGCGCTTGACGGAGATGCGCAGGCTCTCGCCGTCGGGCGCATCCGACAGGCTGTACTGGCGCAGCTGGTGACGGCCGCCTGGCAGGTCGACGGCGACGCTGACGTACTGGCCCGGCTTGAACGCGGGGACGGGTTTGCTGTCCGCCGGGACGAAGCGGATCGACAGCACGTTGACGGATTCCGTCTTGACTTCGGTGACGCGCATCGGGCGGGTCTCGCCCGGCTGGATGCCGGCCGTGCTGTACATCCTGGCTTCCGCTTCGATCAAGAGCTTGGCCAGCGCGTTATAGGCTTCCTTCCAGGCGTCCAGCAGCGGCGCGGTGGCGGCGTCGCCCAGCGTGGCGGCGATGGATTCCAGCAGGTGCTTGCCGACGATCGGGTAGTGCTCGGCGCGGATGCCGACCGAGACGTGCTTGTGCACGATGCGCTCGACGACGGGGCCCAGCGCGCCCGGGTTGCCGATGTTGGCCGCGTAGGCGAACACCGCCGATGCCAGCGATTGCTGCTGCGCCCCGCTGGCCTGGTTCCCCATGTTGAAGATGCGGGTCAGCTCGGGATGCGCGCCCAGCATGTTCGTGTAGAACAGCTTGGTGATCGTCAGGCCGTGCTGGCGCAGGACGGGGACGCTGGCATCGATGTAGGGGCGGGAAGCTTCCGAAATCATGGTGGGTTCCTTTAATTATGCATTTAAAATGCAGATTTACGATTCAAAAAAAGGCCCGCAGGGCGGGCGTTGTCATCAAAATACTAAGTTAATCCTCACTCACCGGTTCGGGCAGCGCCAGAGCGCGTTTCGCAGCCGCGCCATCCCAGAACATCCGGTGCATGCGCATGACCTGCTCGCCGGTACTGCCTGCCGTCGCGTGGGCCAGCGTGTAGCGGTCCATCGCGTCATAGAACGCCTTCATGCCGGCGCGCAGCATGCCGCGCAGCTGGCAATCCACCTTCAGCGCGCAGTCCGTGCCTTCGCAGTCGACCAGTTCGTCGTCCTCGCCTTCCAGCTTGCGCAACACCTGGCCGATCGTCAGCGTTGCCGGATCGGCGGCGAGGCGCAGCCCACCGTTGCGTCCGCGCGTCGCCTGTACCCACCCCAATTTGGCCAGTTGCCCGACCACTTTCACGAGGTGGTTCAGCGGGATGTCGAACTGCTTGCCGATCTCGGCCACCGTCACCGGCTGCGTACGTTCTCCCGCGCGTTCCAGATAAATCAGGACGCGCAGGCCAATATCGGAGAATCGTGTGAGTCGCATCGGGTAAGCTCGGTGGGTACCGGCGTATTCTACCTGCACGGACGTATTCTACCTAAATATGCATAGCACATGCATATTTAAGTGAAGTATTTTTTTTGTCGCACTGAAAGCAGTCCCGGAAAGTGGCCCTATAATCGCGGACTTTGGGTGCTTATATCGCATCCACATAACACATATTAATCAGCGCCACCCGCGCCAAGAGGAACACGTCGTGAACCAGACCCTGGGCCAAAAGCTCATCCGCACCAAGACGTCCGAGCACAAGCTCGATGACGGCCATGCCCACGCCCTGGGCCGTTCGCTGGGCTTATTTCCCCTGACCATGATCGGCGTCGGCGCCACGATCGGCACCGGCATCTTCTTCACGATGGTCGAAGCCGTGCCGAAGGCCGGTCCGGCCGTCGTGCTGTCGTTCCTGATGGCCGCCATCACGGCGGGCCTCACGGCGCTGTGCTATGCCGAACTGGCCAACCGCGTGCCCGCCGCCGGCTCCTCGTATTCGTTCGCCTACGCCACCGTGGGCGAGTTCGCCGCCTTCATCGTCGCGGCCTGCCTGCTGCTGGAATACGGCCTCGCCGCCAGCGCGACGGCCATCGGCTGGTCGGATTACCTGAATAACTTCCTGCAGAACGCGCTCGGCTGGCAGATTCCCGACGCGCTGCGCTCGCCCCTGATCGTCGCGGGCAAGACCGGCGGCGTCGAGATCCACGCCGGCCATATCAACCTGCCGCCGATCCTGCTGGTCGTGCTGTGCTGCGTGCTGCTGATCCGCGGCACCAAGGAATCGGCCACGACGAACGCCATCATGGTGCTCATCAAGCTGGCGATCCTCGTGTTCTTTTCCGCGATCGCGCTGTCCGGCTTCGACATCCACAACTTCCACCCGTTCGTCTGGCCGGCAAACGGCAAGGGCATCGGCGGCCTGGCCGGCGTGACGGCGGCCGCGGGCACGGTGTTCTTTTCGTTCATCGGCCTGGACACCATCGCCACGGCCGGCGAAGAGGTCAAGGACCCCACGCGCGACGTCCCGATCGGCATCCTCGCCGCCCTCGGCATCGTCACGGTGTTCTACATGCTGGTGGCGATCGCCGCCCTGGGCGCCCAGCCGGCGTCGATGTTCGCGGGCCAGGAAGCAGGCCTCGCCGTGATCCTGCAAAATGTGACGGGCAAGGCGTGGCCCGCGCTGGTGCTGTCGGCCGGCGCCGTCATCTCCGTGTTCTCCGTGACGCTGGTGACGATCTACGGCCAGACGCGCATCCTGTACGCCATCGCCAAGGACGGCCTCGTGCCGAAAGCCTTCCGCAAGGTCAACCCACGCACGCAGTCGCCGGTGACGAACACGCTCATCGTCAGCATCGCCGTGGGGCTCGTGGCGGGTCTGGTCGACTCCACCTTCCTGTGGGACATGGTGAGCATGGGCACGCTGGTCGCGTTCATCGTCGTGTCGATCGCCGTGCCGGTCATCCGCCGCAAGCAGGGCGACACGGGGCGCAAAGGGTTCCGCGTGCCGTTCGGGCCTTACCTGGTGCCGGGCCTGTCGATCCTCGCCTGCCTGTACCTCGTGGGCGGGCTGTCCAGCACGACCTATACGGTGTTTGCCATCTGGATGACGGTGGCCGTGCTCACCTATTTTGGCTACGGGATCCGCAACAGCCGGTTGAACGAGGTGGATGAGGTGCCGGCCGAGTTGACGCACTGAGCGCCAAGCCGGGGCCGTTTCGCCGGCATGGCCGCCGCGACGGCTTAGCGCCATCGTCCATGCCGGCGCCATCGCCCGCGGCGGTCATGGCGGACCGGTTCAGTTGAAGCGGTACCTGGCCAGCAGGTTCACGCGGCTCATGCCGCCGCGCTCGCGGACCGGCGTGACACGGCGGCCGAACAGGCATCCGGCGCCGAATTCGACGTTTTCGCGGCGTTCTTTGGGAAGCTCATAGCGAACGTCATCCCCGCTTGCGCGGGAATGACGTGGATGGGGCATCAGAACTTGTGCGACAGGCGCGCGAAGTAGGCGGCGCCGTTCAGGCCGAACTGCACGCTCTCGTACTTGAAGCCATTGTCCGTCTCGTCCGGATTCTGCAGGGTCGGATGCACGTTGAAGATGTTCGTGCCGCCGACGGTCAGCTTGGTCTTGTCGCTGAACGCCCACGTGAACGCGAGGTCGGCCGACGTCTTCGACTTGTAGTACTGGTCCGGTACCGGCGGACCGTCGAACGTGCCCAGCGTCTGCGGACCGTAATGGATGATACGGAAGTCCGTTTCCAGCTGGCCGAGCACGTAATCGAAGTCCAGCGTGGCCTTGCGGCGCGGGCCGCCCTGTTCGATGAACAGGCGCTCGCGTTCGGACAGCAGCACGTCTTCATGGCCGGCCAGCGCGGCCGGGGCGTGCACACCCGTCACTTCGGTCCTGCTGAAGTTCATGGCGAGGTAGGTGGTCAGCTTGCCGCCGCCGATGGCCGTGCGGTGCGACGCGGTCAGGTCCAGGCCTTGCGTGCGGGTATCGACGGAGTTCACGAAGAACTGCGCCTGGCCCACGCCCAGGTTCTGCAGGATGGCGCCCAGGGCCGGGTAGTTGTCGGCGTCGAAGCGGCCCGACAGCACGATGCGGTTGTCGATCTGGATATGGTACAGGTCGGCCGTGACGGAGACGGCTTTCGACGGCGTCCAGGTCGTGCCCAGCGTGTAGCTCTTCGATTTCTCTTCATGCAGCTTCGGGATGCCGGCCGCGTTGGCGACACGGCCGCCGTTCGGCGCGAGCACGACGTCGGTCGGCACGCCGCTGACGAAGTCGGTGAAGGTCGACGAGAAGTACACCTGCTGCAGCGACGGCGCGCGGAAGCCCGTGCTGGCCGAGGCGCGCAGCAGCAGGTCGTCCGTGGCCTTGAAGGCGCCGGCCAGCTTGCCGGTCGTCGTCGAGCCGAAGTCGGAGTAATGCTCATGACGCACCGCCGCTTGCAGCTTGGTGCGCGGGGCGATGTCCGCTTCGAAGTCGAGGTAGGCGGCCGTGCTGTGACGGTCGCGGTTGGTGGCGTCGCCCGGCTGGAAGCCCGGGAAGCCCTGGCTGCCGGCATTGCCGCCGAAGCCCACGCCGTCGGCGTCGATGTACGAGTTCGGCTCGCCGGCGAAGATCTGGTAGTTCTCCTTGCGGTATTCGAAGCCGAATGCCGCGTTCAGGCCACCGAGGATGTCGTCATAGAAGCGGCTGAAGTCGGCGTTGGAGGTCAGCTGGCGGAACGAGAAGCCGCCGGCGTTGAACTGCGACGGGCTCACGCCCTTGCCGCCGTTGATCAGGTCCAGGTTCGCGATCGACGCGTTGAGCGTATGCGAAATGTTGTAGCGCATGCGGTTGTAGCCATAGGTCTGCGAGAAATCGCTGGCCCATTCGCCGATGCGGGTGCGGTAGCCGAGGATGCCGTAGCGGTCGTCGATGTCGCCGTTGATGAACGGGACGAAGCCGTTCGGGTACATGGCGGCCGAGTTGCGCGACGGGATGTCGTCCGAACCGATGCCGCCGCGGGCCCACGCCGCCGACGAGGCGTCGCGCGTCTGGGTGCCGGCCGTCAGGTACAGCTTGCCCGGGCCGACCGGGAATTCGCCGTTCACGTACACGGTCTCGTTCTTGGACTTGGTGTCGCCGATGATGCGCAGGCTGCCCGGATCGGAGCGGTTGGAGCGGCCGCGGTCGTAGTATTCGCCCGTGATGCCCAGCACGCCGTCGGCGACGGCCACGCCGCAGTACGCGGAGGCGAGCCAGTTCTTGCCGTCGTGTTTCGAGTATTCGCCGAAGCCGGCCACGGCCTCGCAGCCCAGGTCCTTGCGCAGTTCGACGTCGATCACGCCGGCGATGGCGTCCGAGCCGTATTGTGCGGCGGCGCCGTCGCGCAGCACCTGCACGTCCTTGATGGCGAGGACGGGAATCGCGTTCATGTCCGTGCCCGTGTTGCCGCGGTTGCGCGCGCCGAACAGGTTCACGAGGGCCGTCGTGTGGCGGCGCTTGCCGTTCATGAGCACGAGGGTCTGGTCGGAACCGAGGCCGCGCAGGGCGGCGGAGTCGATCAGGTCGGCGCCGTCGGCACCGGTCTGGCGCGTCGAGTTGAACGACGGCGAGATATTGGCCAGGGTCTGGGCCAGGTCGAACTGGCCGCTTTGCTCGGCGGCCTTCGTCAGCGGGATGTAGTCGACGGGCACCGGGGTATCGGTGGACGACGTGTTGCCGACGCGGCGCGAGCCGACGATGTTGACGCTCTGGATGGTGGCGTCGTTGGCGACGGGGGCGGTGGCATTTTGTGCGAAGGCGGGCGGCGCGAAAGCCAGCGCTGCGCTGCCGTACAGGCCGAGCAGGACGGACTGGCGGATCGGCGTAGGTTTCAAGGGTGTGCTCATATGTCTTCTGTCTTCTCCGATGTTGGTTTTTTTCCAGCCGTGGCCCGTTCTCCGACCGGCCACTGGCATTACAACAAAACCCGTCGGCTGCCACGCACAGGAATGCGACGCCGCCGAGCAGGTTTGGTCGACCCGGCGTCAGAACTCGTACAGGTCGGGCAGGCCGAGCAGCGTCGACAGTTCAGCCAGGGCGGTGTTGACTTCGATCGCCAGCTGGGGATCGGCCAGGTCGGACGGCGCCAGGCGGTCGCGGTAATGCCGGTTGACCCAGGCGACCAGCCGCACGTACAAGGTCTCGTTCATGATCACGCCCTGGTGCATCGCAGCCGCCTGGGCGTCGCTCAGCGCCACCCGCAGGCGCAGGCAGGCCGGGCCGCCGCCGTTGCGCATGCTCTGGCGCAGGTCGAAGCAGATCAGCTCGTCGATGGGGCCGCCCGACGCCATCAAGTCGTCGAGGTAGTGCGCCACCGCGGCGTTCTCCCGGCATTCCTGCGGTACGACGAGCGCCATGCGGCCGTCCGGCTTCGACAACAACTGGCTGTTGAACAGGTAGCTGGAAACGGCGTCGCGCACCGGCACCGCGGCCGCAGGCACCCGGACCGTGCGCAGTTCGGTGTCGACGGCACGCATGGCCCCGCGCAGCGCGTCGAGGGCGCACCGCTCGTCGATGAAGGCGTGCTCGTGGTAGAACAGGACGTCGGCATTGCCCACCGAAATTACGTCGTTATGGAATACGCCGGCGTCGATCACCGCCGGGTCCTGCTGCAGGTATACCGTGCGGCGTTCCTCGAGGCCGTGCAGGCGCGCGACCGCCTTGCTCGCCTCGAGGGTCTGCCGAGCCGGAAAACGCACCGGTGCCGGGGCGGCGCGGCTGAATTCCTCACGCCCGTACACGAACACTTCCACGCCCCTGGCGCCGTGGCCGCCGCACAGGCGGATATGGTTGGCCGCGCCTTCGTCGCCGAACGCAGGCGTCTGCGGCAGTGCCGCGTGCACCGCGAAATGCGCCTGGTCGCGGAAGATGGCGCGCAAGGTGCGCTCAGTCTGCACGTGTTCCTGCGCGCGATGCAATTTATTGTTCAGGTTGGCGACGGTGAAGTGCGTACGCCCATCCGCGGTGTCGGCGCCTGGGCTGACGGTCGCCGCGTTGGCGGTCCACATCGGGGACGCCGAGTAGGCGCAGGCCAGCACCTCGGGCGCGGCCTTGTAGGCCTTGGCGATCACGTCGGCATCGCTGCCGCCAAAGCCGATCTGGCGCAGCAGGCGCAGGTTCGGGCGCGCCTGCGGCGGCAATATCGCCTGGCCAAAGCCGCGCAGGGCCAGCGTACGCATTTTTTCCAGGCCTTGCAGCGCGGCCTCGCGCGGGTTCGACGTGCTCTTCACGTTGTTGAACGAGGCCACGTTCCCGAACGACAGACCCGCGTAGTTGTGGCTGGGGCCGACGAGGCCGTCGAAGTTGTATTCGCGCGAGGCGTGATTCGACATGATGGGTTTCCTTGTTTAGAACGGCAGGCCGGGGGATGGCTGCTGGGGGAGTTCGAGCTGGCCGCTCTCGATGGAGGCGACCGGGTAGGCGACATAGTCCGCCGCGTAATAAGCGCTGGGCCGGTGGTTGCCGGATTTGCCGATGCCGCCGAACGGCGCCGAACTGGCCGCGCCGGTAGTGGGGCGGTTCCAGTTGACGATGCCGGCACGGGCCTTGGCCTGGAAGCGGCGCCACAAGCCCTCGTCCTCGCTCAGCAGGCCCGCCGCGAGCCCGTATGCGGTGGCGTTGGCGGCGCGCAGTGCGTCCTCGAAGCTGCGCACGCGCCGCACCTGGAGCAGCGGGCCGAACCATTCCTCGTCCGGAATGTCGAGTGCGCCGGTCACGTCGACGATGCCCGGCGTCAGCAGGCCGGTGCCGGGCACCAGCGAGCGCATCTCCAGCAGCGTGCGGCCGCCGCGGGCCACCAGTGCGTCCTGGGCCGCGAGCAGGCTCTGCGCGGCGCGCGCCGACACGACCGGACCCATGAAGGGGGCCGGATCGCTGTCCCAGGGACCGACGCGGATCAGGCGCGCCAACTCGACCAGGCGCTCGATGAAAGCCTGTCCGCGCGCGCCATCCTCGACGATCAGGCGGCGGCTGCAGGTGCAACGCTGGCCGGCCGACACGAAGGCCGAGAAGATCGTGTGGTGCACCGCGGCATCGACGTTGGCCACGCCCCAGGCGACAAGGGCGTTGTTGCCCCCCATTTCGAGTGCCAGCATTTTTTCCGGCTTGCCGGCCAGTTGCCGGTGCAGCAGCGCGCCCGTTTGGTAGCTCCCGGTGAACAGCACGCCGTCCAGCCGGTCGTCCGCCGCCAGCGCCGCGCCCGTGTCGCGTGCGCCGTTCACGAGGTTCAGCACGCCGGCCGGCAGTCCGGCCTGCGCCCACAGCGCGACCGTCAGCACCGCGGTCTGCGGGGCGTATTCGCTGGGCTTGAAGACGATCGTATTGCCGGCGATAAGGGCCGGCACGATATGGCCGTTGGCCAGGTGGCCGGGGAAGTTATACGGACCGAATACGCCGAAGACGCCGTGCGGACGGTGGCGCAGCACGGCTTGGCCGTCGGCGACGGTGGAGCGGCCGGTGCCGGTGCGGGCATGGTAGGCCTGGACCGAGATGTCGACCTTGGCCGCCATCGTCGCGACTTCGGTGCGCGCTTCCCACAAGGGCTTGCCCACCTCGCGCGCGATCGTGACGGCCAGGGATTCACCGTGCTCCTTGAGCAGGTCGCGAAAGCGCACGCAGACGGCGATGCGCTCGTCCAGGCCGCGTTCGGCCCATCCCTCGAAGGCGCGCCGCGCGGCGTCGGTGGCGGCCGCCACTTCGGCGGCGGTGGCGTGCCGGCCGGTCCAGATCGTGTTTCCGCTGGACGGATCGACCACCGCGAGCGCGGCGCCTTCGCCGGCGATCCATGTTCCATCGATAAAGTGATTACGCATGTGCTGTGTTCCTCGGGTTGAGTTTCATGACGCGTACCGGGGCATCCCCGGTACCCAGGGCCTGGCGCTGCGCCGCGTTCAGGACGATGTGGCCGTGCGCCGGTGCCTGCCCGGTCACGATGACGCGGAAGTCGCGCAGCGAGGTGCTGGCCACCATCCACGGCGTGACGCCGGCCGGCTGCGCCTCGCCGTGACCCGGTGCGCTCACCCGCGCCAGCTCGCTTTCCTTCAGCGCGCGCAGTTCCGCCACCCGTCCCTGCAACACCGGACCGGCGTCGAAGATGTCGCAATACCCTTCGTAGTTCATGCCTTCCGATTCGAGCAGGCGCCGCGCCGGCGCGGTGTCGCGGAACACCTCCCCGATCGCGGCCCGGGCATCCTCGGGCAGGTAGGCGACGTACAGCGGATGGCGCGGCATCAGCTCTGCGATGAACGACTTCTTCCCGAGCGTGGACAAATCGTCCGCCCTGGCGAAATCGATCCGGAAGAAGTGGCGGCCCAGCCCTTCCCAGAACGGGGCGCGCCCCTGCTCGTCCTGGACCCCGCGCAACTCCGCGATCAGCTTGCGGTCGAACAGGTGGGGAAACTGGGCGATGAACATGAACCGGCTCTTCGACAGCAGGCGGCCATTGTTCCCGGTGCGGTAGGCGGGCCGCAGGAACAGCGTGCACAGTTCCGAGCATCCGGTCAGGTCGTTCGAGAGGTACAGTGTCTCCATGCGCGAGAACACGCCGAGCTCCTGGCTCGAATGCACCAGCGTGCCGACGCGGTAGTTGTAGAACGGCTCGTCGAGGCCGACCGCGGCCTTGATGGCCGAGACGCCGGCCAGTTCCCCGTTCGCGCTGTCCTCGAGCACGAACAGATAGTCGCGCTGTTCGGCCGGGATTGCCTCGGCGAACGAGGCGCAGGCCGTGTCCAGTCGTTGCCGCAGCATCTTGCGGTCGGGCTTCAGGGTGGTCATTCCGGCCCCGACCTGCTGCGCCATGGCCAGCAGGCCGTCGAGATCCCGCTCCTGGATGGGTCGTACGATCAGCATCTTGTCCTCACAATCTGGTGCACAACACGAGGTCGCCCGGCCCGACCTCCAGGGTGCGCAGCATGGCGTCCGTCAAATGGATGTTTTCCGTGTGGTCGATCGGCGGGCAGTCGGCCAGGATCGCCCGCAACCCGGTGGTGCGCCGGTTGCTGACCAGATAGCGTGCGCGGCCGGCCGCCGGCGCATCGTCCGTGCGCCGCACCAGCCGCGTCGTCGACTGCGAGAAAGAGCGCAATGCCTGCCGGCTCGCCTGCAGGATCGGGCCGCCATCGAAAATGTCGATGAACTGGTCGGTCCCGAAGCCCTCGTCCGCGAGAATGCGGTACGCCAGTTCGCCCAGCGGGTGCACCTGCCCCATCGCGGCCTGGGCGCTCCCCGGCAGCAGGGGAACGTAGATCGGGTAATGGGGCATCAGTTCGACGATCATCGATCGGTTGCGGGTGGCCTGGACCGCCCGTTCGGCGTCGAGGAAATCGATGTTGAAGAACTTCCTCCCGAGCGCTTCCCAGAATGGCGAGACGCCGTCCGGGCCCGTATAGCCGGGCGGCGACGCGAAGATGGATTCGCCGACCCGGTGTGGCTCGGCCGCGGCGAACAGCAGGCGCGTGCGCGACAGCAGGTCGGCGCCGTCGCCCGCCTGCTCGGGCGTGCGCACCCAGAAACCCGACAATTGGGAATGCGCCGTCAGGTCCGAGCTCAGCTCCAGCACGTGCACGCCATGGCTGATGCCCAGGTCGCGCGATACCTGGTGGATGACTTCGTTGCGGAAGGCGAAGAACGTGCCGCTGGCGCCGGCGCGCGCGCTCAGCATGGCGGCGCCGTGCACCGCATCGTCGTCGCTCGATGCCAGCACGAACAGATAGGCTTCCTCGCCTGGGAACTTGACGGTGGCGTCGAACGATGCCATCGAATGCCGTATCACCTGCGCCATCGCTTGCGCGTCGTGCGGCAACGAGTGCGCGCCTTGCCGCGCATGGTGGACGAGCGCGCTGACGTCTTCCGGCTCCGCCGGGCGTACAAAGAACATGGTTTGCTTCTCGTGAAAGAGTCGGAGGAGTTGATGCAAGGATTCTAGGAGCCCGCCCGCCGCCGATCTTTCGAAATTGCGACGGCGCAAGACAGAAAGCGATGCATCGACGGCGAGCCCGGCCGCTGCCGCGTGCACGCGGCGCGTGCGCTCAGTGACCGGTCAGCTTGCGCTGTCGCTCGTCGCGCGGCTTGATGCCGAAATGAGTTCCGTACGCCGATGCGAAATGGGAGCCGGACGAAAACCCGCACATCAGGCCGACCTGCACGATCGAGTAGTTGGTCTCCAGCAGGAGCGTGCGCGCCTTCGCGAGTCGCAGCTCCAGGTAATAGCGCGACGGTACACTGTCGAGGAATTGCCGGAACTGGCGCTCGAGCTGGCGCCGCGACAGCCCCACCAGTGTGGCGATCTCGTCCGTCGAAAGCGGCTCTTCGATATTCGCCTCCATCAGTGCCACCGCTTCGGTGAGCTTGGGCTGCAGCATGCCGAAGCGCGATTGCAGCGTCAGCCGCTGGCGGTCGTCGGCACTGCGCACCCGATCGACGTACAAGGCGTCCTGCACGGCGAGCTGGACTTCGCTGCCCCAGATTCGTCCGATCAGGGCCAGGGCGAAATCGATACCGGCCGCACCGCCGCAGCAGCTCAGCCGATGACCGTCGATCTCGTAGAAATGCTGGGTGAGGATCGCGCGCTCGACCATGTCCCCGGCGTCCAGCAGCAGGTTGCGCGGCAGGGCGGTGCGGGCGCCGTCCATCGCGCCCGCCTTGGTCAACCAGAGCACGGGGCAGCCGATGGCACCCCAGAAGCACGCCAGGCGCAGGCTGTCGTAGGCGCTGCGCCATCTGGCCGGGGCGGGCGTCGACGGCGAATCGTCCCCCACCAGCAAGGCGATATGCGCGCGATGCTCCTGAGGCACCGTATCGAGCGTGGAGGTCGTCAGTCGCACGCGGTCCGGGCCGAGCAGATCGCTGACGATGGCGAATGGCCGGATGAACGCCGCCGACGAGAACGACGGCAGGGGGTCCGTCTCGACCACCAGGATCGTCAGCGGAACGTCGCGGGCAATGCGGGTGAGCTCCGAAACCTCAGCCATGTCCGCCTTGTGTTCGGATCCCACGAGAGGGAGGCACTGGTGGTCGCGCGAGGTGGAGAGCGGTAGCGTCGCGCTGTTTGATGCTAGTCATCGGTTCATTGCCGGTCGTATTGCAATGCGCACGCGAGCGACAGCGCAGTCAGCGAATCCCTGCGCAGAGTTGCATTGCATCCACATGGTTAGGGCTGGTCAGGATCTTGCGTCGAAGAAAATATGCCTGTATGAATCTTATGTGCTCTACATTCTTTTGATCTATCGAAATAGCGACGGCAAATGTCAGGAAATAGCTGCCGCTTTGTGCTAGCCCGCCAAGGGCGCGCCCCGCGCGCTGCGCGACCCTACGATTTTTGACATTTATCGTCGCAATTTCGATGTATGCAGGGCGGGCATGACCGTTAAGATGGGCAGGGAGTTTTTTCTTGAACGCAAGTACGTTGCTGCGCCGGGGCGTGCTATGACCGGCCAGACCCTGCTCCACCATGTTCGTGCCGATTGCGCCTATGGATGATCAAAGACCGATGAATAGCTCAGACAAGCTCGATGCATGGCCTTCTTCCCGGTCTTCGGTTCCGCGGCACATTGGTTTCGAATGAGAAACTGACATGTCCGCGCCTTCCGGTTCACCGTTATTTCTCGTCAAGCGACGCGCAACCAATGGCCCCGGTAAGTAAAGCGGAGGCGCTTGCGGCGCCCGGGCCCGGCGCCGACCCATCCCTGTACGCACGTTTCCGCACCCGGCAGGCTGCGTCTGCCGGCGCGGCCGCGCCGATGACGCCAACAACGAAACACGTTGTCGACGGACGCGGCCACCTCGGCGGGAAAGTGCCGCGTCGTAACCATCCACATCGTTTCAACATTCCAACACCGAAAGAAAAAATGGAAGCACTGAGGAGACTGTTGTCGTGCATGAGCAATGCTGCGTTGTCGGACCGCGTCCAGGTACGAATACCCAAGACGGTGACGGCAGGCGGTAGACCGGTCGCCGTTCCCGGGCCGGCTCTCCTGTCGTTCGGATGTTCCGGCGCACGCAAGGGGCCCGGCCCCGGGACGATCCAGTTCGTCGAGGAGGCAGCATGAAGCAGACCCTGGGCCAAAAGCTCATCCGCACCAAGACGTCCGAGCACAAGCTCGATGACGGCCATGCCCCCGCCCTGGACCGTTCGCTGGGCTTGTTTCCCCTGACCATGATCGGCGTCGGCGCCACGATCGGCACCGGCATCTTCTTCACGATGGTCGAAGCCGTGCCGAAGGCCGGTCCGGCCGTCGTGCTGTCGTTCCTGATGGCCGCCATCACGGCGGGCCTCACGGCGCTGTGCTATGCCGAACTGGCCAACCGCGTGCCCGCCGCCGGCTCCTCGTATTCGTTCGCCTACGCCACCGTGGGCGAGTTCGCCGCCTTCATCGTCGCGGCCTGCCTGCTGCTGGAATACGGCCTCGCCGCCAGCGCGACGGCCATCGGCTGGTCGGATTACCTGAATAACTTCCTGCAGAACGCGCTCGGCTGGCAGATTCCCGACGCGCTGCGCTCGCCCCTGATCGTCGCGGGCAAGACCGGCGGCGTCGAGATCCACGCCGGCCATATCAACCTGCCGCCGATCCTGCTGGTCGTGCTGTGCTGCGTGCTGCTGATCCGCGGCACCAAGGAATCGGCCACGACGAACGCCATCACGGTGCTCATCAAGCTGGCGATCCTCGTGTTCTTTTCCGCGATCGCGCTGTCCGGCTTCGACATCCACAACTTCCACCCGTTCGTCTGGCCGGCAAACGGCAAGGGCATCGGCGGCCTGGCCGGCGTGACGGCGGCCGCGGGCACGGTGTTCTTTTCGTTCATCGGCCTGGACACCATCGCCACGGCCGGCGAAGAGGTCAAGGACCCCACGCGCGACGTCCCGATCGGCATCCTGGCCGCCCTCGGCATCGTCACGGTGTTCTACATGCTGGTGGCGATCGCCGCCCTGGGCGCCCAGCCGGCGTCGATGTTCGCGGGCCAGGAAGCAGGCCTCGCCGTGATCCTGCAGCACGTGACCGGCAAGGCGTGGCCGACGCTGGTGCTGTCGGCCGGCGCCGTCATCTCCGTGTTCTCCGTGACGCTGGTGACCATCTACGGCCAGACGCGCATCCTGTACGCCATCGCCAAGGACGGCCTCGTGCCGAAAGCCTTCCGCAAGGTCAACCCACGCACGCAGTCGCCGGTGACGAACACGCTCATCGTCAGCATCGCCGTGGGGCTCGTGGCGGGTCTGGTCGACTCCACCTTCCTGTGGGACATGGTGAGCATGGGCACGCTGGTCGCGTTCATCGTCGTGTCGATCGCCGTGCCGGTCATCCGCCGCAAGCAGGGCGACACGGGGCGCAAAGGGTTCCGCGTGCCGTTCGGGCCTTACCTGGTGCCGGGCCTGTCGATCCTCGCCTGCCTGTACCTCGTGGGCGGGCTGTCCAGCACGACCTATACGGTGTTTGCCATCTGGATGACGGTGGCCGTGCTCACCTATTTTGGCTACGGGATCCACAACAGCCGGTTGAACAAGGTG
The DNA here is from genome assembly GCF_001941825.1 of Massilia putida. Classification (NCBI taxonomy): domain Bacteria; kingdom Pseudomonadati; phylum Pseudomonadota; class Betaproteobacteria; order Burkholderiales; family Oxalobacteraceae; genus Massilia; species Massilia putida. The sequence goes on along the minus strand of NZ_CP019038.1, from coordinate 3,509,404 downwards.
GATGCGGCGCAGGTGGAGTTGGTGCACTGACGCCGATCGTCGTCCCCGCGAAAGCGGGGAACCATGCTGAGTGACAGAATTCCGTATATCGGAACGCTGCGCTATCTCCAGTCATCCGGCTTCGGAAAATCAGCATGGATTCCCGCGTGCGCGGGAAGTCATTTCCGGCAATGCCGGGAATGACAGGTGCCTACCGGGCCAGCGGCCTCACGTAGGTCAACAGGCTGACCAGAGTTTTCCCCGGCTCCTCCCACGGGATCATGTGTGCCGAGCGCTCGAACCACACGGCCTGTTTCGACGGCGCCTTCACCTGCGCCAGCCATGCGGCGGTCGGCGCCGTCGGCGTCGTGTAATCGTGCCGGCCGAGGAACATCACCACCGGGATCGGGAACGTCTTCACGTCCGTAAAGTCCACCTGCACGAACTCCGGCAGGATGCGCCCCAGCGTGAGCAGGCTGCCCTGGTCGATGTCCTTCGCCTGTTTCGCATCGTATTCCGGCGACAGGCGCGGGCCGTCGAAATAATAGGCGGACTCGCTGCGGTACGCGCTCAAGCCGCCGTAGTACTGCGGCCATTTGCGCGCCACAATGATGCGCTCGCGCGTGATCGGCTGGTTGCCGGGGTAGGGCGCGATCGACTGCAGATCACGCAGCGCTTCCTCGTTGTCGTGCGCCTTCGCCTGCTCCAGCGCGTAGTCGAAGCTGATGCGTTTGTTCTCGCGTACGCTGATCACCTGGCCGATGCCGACGTAGGCATAGAACAGGTCCGGACGCTTCAGCGCCGCCTTCATGGCCACGATGGTGCCCCAGCTATGGCCCATCAGGATCAACTTCTTCTTGCCGTAGCGCCGGCGCAGGTGCTCGGCCACTTCGATGGCGTCGTCGACGTAGCGGTCGATGTGGATCGTGTCCGCGACCTTGCTTGGCTCGGCCTCGCCATACGTCTTGCCGGCGCCGCGCTGGTCCCAGTTCGCGATGGTGAAGTATTCCTCGAGCGGGCGCTCGAACTGCCACAGGGTCGGCGTGACGGGCGACGCGGGACCGCCGTGGACGAACAGGATCATCGGGTTGTCGCGTTCCTGGCCGCGCACGGTGAGCCATTGGTCGATGCCGCCGATGCGCGTCTTGTACGACTCCTGCACGCCGTGCGGCGCGACGATCTTGTCGAGGTCCGCCACGATGGCGCGGGCCTGCGTCCACGCCTGCGCCTTCGCGTCGTCCTGCGCGCGCACGTCCGCGCATGCGATGCCGAGCAGGGCCCAGCACCAGATCCAGATCTGCTTCATTTGCCATTCTCCTTATGCGTAATATGCAGGCAGTGTAAAGGGATGGCGTGACCCCGGCAGGCCCGATGGCATGGACTGCGCATTGCGCGGTATGAGATGCAGATGGCGCGGATGGAATACTTGGTACACTTGTTCGACTGTTAACGCGACGAAGGCCCCACCATGAACACACAGCCCCAGTCAACCCATGACGAAATCCGCCCTCCGCAGGTCGAATATCTGAGCGCTATCCTGCCGGACGATCCCTTACTGATGATGGGCGCCGGTCCGGTGCCGATCCCGAGCGCGGTCGCCCGGGCGAATTCGCTGGTCATCAACCATCTGGGCGAGACTATGGCGAAGATCATCAGCCAGGTGAAGGACATGGCCAGGTATGTCTTCCAGACCCGCTCCAACTGGGTGTTGGGGGTGGCCGGGCCCGGATCGGCCGCGATGGAAATGGCGATCTGCAATCTCGTCTGGCCCGGCACCCGCGTGCTGTCGATCTGCAACGGATTCTTCAGCGGCAGGATGGCGGAGATGAGCCGCCGCGCGGGGGCGGACGTCGTCACCATGAACGAGATCTTTCCGCATTCGATGTCGCTGGAACGGCTGGAAGAGCTGCTCGATCAACACCGGCCCCACTGCCTGACGCTCGTCCAGGGCGAGACGTCCAACACCACGTTCAACAACGACGTGAACAACATCGCGCGGCTGGCGAAATCGCGGGGATGCCTGGTCATCGTCGACGCCGTGTGCACGCTCAGCACGACGCCGTTCGAGATGGACAACTGGCAGGTGGATGCCGTGATTACCGGCGGCCAGAAAGGCTTGTCGTCGATTCCCGGCGTATCGCTGCTCGCGTTCTCCGATGCCGCGTGGAGCCGTATCCGCGAACGGCCGACGCCCAATACCCACTGGTGCCTGGACGCCCTGCTGGCCGAGAATTTCTGGCATAAGGCGTCGTACCACTACACGGCGCCGGTGTCGGGCGTGCTGGCGCTGCACGAGGCGTTGCGCCTGGTGTGCGAGGAAACGCTGCCGGTCAGGTTTGCGCGCCACCTGCGTTGCTCGACCGCGCTGCAACACAGCATCGAGGCGATGGGCCTGTCCCTGTTCGCACCCGCGGAATCGCGGCTCAACTCCGTCGTCGGGATCAATCTGCCGGATGGCGTCACCAACCAGGCCGTCTGCTCCACGATCTCCAGCCGCTACCAGGTCGAGATCTCGGGTTCCTTCGGGCTGCCGATCGTTAGGATCGGGCAGATGGGTGAGCAATGCCGCGCGCACCACCTGTTCCGCACGGTGCACGCGCTGGGCAGCACGATGCGCGACCTGGGCGCGACAGTGGACCTGCCGACCGGCATGGCCGAACTCGAGAACTCGCTGCAGCGGTCCAAAGTCGAGGCGGATTGACCGCCGGAGCGTCAGAACACGCCCATTTCCTTCAGCAGGTTGTCGGCGTGGTCCACCTTCTCCATATTCCACAGGATGTAGCGGATGTCGACCTGGATGTCGCGCGTGGCGCGCGGATTGAAATCCCAGTCGGAGATGATGGAATCGAGCGTGCCGTCGAACGCGAGGCCCACCAGTTCGCCGCGCGCGTTGAGCGCGGCCGACCCTGAGTTACCGCCCGTGATGTCCAGCGTGGCGAGGAAGTCGACGGGCACGGTCTTCAGTATCGGGTCGGTCCAGCGGCCGAAGTCCTTCGCGCGGATCGCGGCCAGCTGGCGTTCCGGGGCATTGAACTCGCCTTCGCCCGTGTGCTTGGCGACGACGCCTCTCACGGTCGTGAACGCGGTCCAGGACCCGGTGCCGTCGGCGCCGTAGTCGCGGCCCCTGACGTTGCCGAAGGTGACGCGCAGGGTGCTGTTCGCATCCGGGTAGACGGCTTGCCCCTTGCCGTGCATGTAGGCGATCTTGGCCTTCATGTAGCTGGCGTAGGCCTTCTGGATGTTCCCGGCCAGCTCGTCTTCTTCGGCCTCGTGCTTCATGTCCGCGTCGTACATGGCGACGGCGGCCTTGATGAAGCTGTCGTTGCTGGCTTTGAAATCCTGCGGGGTCTTGGTCAGCCACGCGGTGCGCACGTCCTTGTTCTGCAGCTGCGAGCCGGCATAGATGCGGTCGAGCAGCGCCTTCAGCTCGGCCTCGCCCATGCCCGGCCTGATGCCCAGCGCACTGTCGAACGCGGCGTCGTGTTGGTCGAGAGGCTGCGCGTTGTACTGCTTCAGGAAGTTCAGCACGAGGACCTTGTCGACTTTTTCGTCGTACGTGCGGTCCTGGCCGCCGATGACGGACGTCAGGCGCGGCACGTCGCGTTCCTGGTAGCCCGACTTGCGTTCGATGTCCGGCTTCGTGCGCTCGTTGGCCAGGCGGTACAGGGTGCGCGCCGAATTCAGGAAGCGCGGCATCGAATAGCCGAGGAAGAATTCGCGCTTCGTCTGCGCGTCGCGTTTGGCGATCAGCTGCTCGGCCGCGTCGATGTCGGCGCCGAATGCCGCCTTGCGCTGCGGGTTCGCATTCACCCAGGCCTTCAGCGCATTGTGCTCGGCCGTCTTGCGCGCGAGGATGTCGCTGCCTTCGTAGCTTGCGAGCATGCCTTTGCGGTTCTTGTAGTAGTTGTTGACGCTCGCGATCTGGCCCGCGTACTTCAGGTGCGCGGCCGGATCGTTCTTCGTCTCGCGTTCGATGATGGCCAGCGTTTCGCCGGACGCCTTCACGAACGCGGGATAATTCCAGTCGAACGTGAACGCCACTTCGGACGGCAGGCGGTGGCGGTTCGTGCGGCCCGGGTAGCCGAGGGCCATGACGAAATCGCCTTCGCGCACGCCGTCTTGAGCGATTCTCAACCACAGCTTCGGACGGTACGGGACGTTGTCCTTCGCGTAGTCCGCGGCTTTTCCATCCTTGCTGACGTAGGCGCGATAAAAGCCGTAGTCGCCGGTGTGGCGCGGCCACATCCAGTTGTCGAGGTCGCCGCCGAACTTGCCGATGCCGACCGGGGGCGCGTGCACGAGGCGCACGTCGCGGATCTCCAGCTGTTTGATACGGTAGAACTCCAGGCCGCCGTAGAAGCTCGCGACGGTGCAGCGGTATCCGGCTTCCTTCTCGCATTCCGCGACGAGGGATTTCTGGTTCTTCTCCATCGCGTCCAGGCGCGCCTTGCCCGTCAGCCTGGCGACGTCGGGAGAAACGACGCGGTTGCTGACGTTGGCGACTTCCTCCGTGACGAACACGCGGCTGCCCGGCGCGGCCGGCAATTCGTCGGCCATCGTCCGCGCCAGGAAGCCGTCGGCGAGCAGGTCGCGCTGCGGCGTCGAGTTGACGGCCACGCTGTTGTACACGCAGTGGTGATTCGTGATCACGAGGCCTTGCGGCGACACGAACGACGCCGAGCAGCCGCCCAGGCTCACGATGGCGCCCATCGGGAAGTCGGTCAGCCGGGTGAGCGCCGCCGGATCGAGCTTGAGGCCGTCGGCCTTGAGTTGCTTCGCGACTTGCGGCAACTGCTGCGGCATCCACATGCCTTCGTCGGCGTGCGCGGCGAAGGTGGCGAGGATGGCGAGCGAGAGAAGCGTTTTTTTCATGGCTTGTCCTTCGTCCGGTTACAGCTGCGCCCCGATCAGGTCCGCCAGCATGCCGCCGATCTTTTCCGTGAACGGCCGATTTTGCCACGCCTGCAACGTGACCGGACGCGCGTGCTTCCAGTCGTCGTCGAACACGGCCTCTTGCTGCCGGGCGAAGCCGGCATCGAGCACGTTCAGGTTCGCCTCGTCGTTGAGGATGAACGAGCGGTTGTCGAAATTGGTGGACCCCACGGAGACGAGCAGCGAATCCACGATCAGCGCCTTCACGTGGTACATCGTCGGCTGGTACTCGGCCATCCTGATACCGGCCGCTAACAGTTCTCCCCAGCGCTCGCGCGAGGCGGCGCGCACGACGTCGGAATCGATGATCGGTCCGGGCGTGATGATGCGCACGTCGACGCCGCGTTTCGCGGCCGCGATGAGCGCCTTGACGGCCAGCTTGTCCGGCACGAAGTACGAGTTCGACAGGTGGATGCTGTGGCGCGCGGCCGTGATGGCGAGCAGGTACATCAGGTGCATGCTCTCGCTGCCGCCCGTGGGCGAGCTGGAGAACATCTGCGCGGGCATATCGCCTTGCGCGACGAGCGCCGGGAAGTAAGCGGGGCCGTCGAGCACCTCGCCCGTCGCCTTCGTCCAGTTGTCGTTGAACACGGCCTGCATCTGCCCGACGACGGGGCCTTCGACGCGGAAGTGGGAATCGCGCCAATGGTCGGGGTCCTGGGCGTTGCCGCGCCATTTGTCGGCGATGCCGACGCCGCCCGTGAAGCCGACCTTGCCGTCGACGATCAGGAGTTTGCGGTGCGTGCGGTTGTTCAGGCGCGCCAGCTTCCACCAGACGGGCTTGTGGTAGCGGTGCACCTGCACGCCGGCGCGGCGCATCTGGTCGAGCGAGGCGTCGTCGATCTTCATGCTGCCGATCCAGTCGAGCAGCACGTGCACCTTGACGCCGGCGCGCGCCCGTTCCGACAGCGCTTCCGTGAATTCGCGGCCGATCGTGCCTTCCCAATAGATATAGGTTTCGAAGTTGATCGATTGTCGCGCCGAGCGGATCGCGTCCAGCATGGCGGGGAAAATCCGGTCGCCGTTGAGCAGCACGTCGGCCTTGTTGCCCTCGACGATGGGCGGGCCCAGCAGCACGCCCAGCGAGCGGCGGAACTGCGGATCGCCCGTGTCGTAGAGCCGGGTCAGTTGGGTGTCGATCTTCTTTTCGCCGGGCGAAAAGTTCAGTACGAGCAAGCCTGCCGCCAGGGTGGCGATGCAGGTGATGAGGACGACGATGGAACGTTTGATACGCATGAGCTCGACTTGAAGACGTAAAAAAACCAACGCCAGCCGACGTTGGTTTTCAAAGTGGGGCTTGCACCTTCTTAGCGGACGCGGCCGCGACGCAGCAGATTCACGATTGCGAGCAGAATCACAGCACCCAGGAACGACACCAGCAGCGACGATACGCTGAAGTCGTCGGAATTGATGGTGCCGCTGCCGAACAGCGGAGACAGCAGCCAGCCACCCAGGAAGGCTCCCACGATACCAACCACGACATTGAGAATCATGCCTTGCTCAGCATCCGTCTTCATGACCATGCTGGCGAGCCAGCCGAGCACACCACCGACAACGATCCAGATAATGAATAACATGTTGAGTCCTCCTCAAGTTGGAAAAAACATACTCCAGGCCAATTGAATGCCGAGGCCATGTGCAAAGTCTAGTGATGCACACGGTCCGGGGTCGGTGCGTTGCCGAACGTTAGACGCGCAAACCGGCGCAGCGTTCTGTTGTGGTGTGGAATGTCCCGGACTGGGTGCGTCAGCGAACAGAAGCGCACTGATGGGCAGGCATATCGTTTAAGCCACTTTGCATCAAGTGAACTTCAACACCCGGACCGCTTCGATTACTGAAAGGAATGCATCATGGCTATTTTCGACAACACAACGACTGAGCAGAGGAAGCAAGACCGCATGGTGACCGGGCTGTTCCCCGACCGTGCCAGCGCGGAGCGCGCTTATAACGCGATCTCGACCCGCGGTTATACGAAGGACGACGTCAACCTCATGATGTCCGACGCCACCCGCAAGACCCACTTCGCCGACACCGAGACTGAGCTGGGCAGCAAGGCCGCCGAGGGCGCCGCTGCCGGTGCCGGTATCGGCGGCACCATCGGCGCCGTGCTGGCCGGCGTGGCCGCCATCGGCACCACCCTCGTGATCCCGGGCGCGGGCCTCGTCGTCGCCGGTCCGCTGGCGGCTGCACTGGCCGGCGCGGGCGCGGGCGGCATCACCGGCGGCCTGATCGGCGCGCTGATCGGTGCCGGCATTCCGGAAGAACGCGTCAAGCACTACGAAGAAGGCATCAACAACGGCGGCATCGTGATGGGCGTGACGCCGCGTAACGATGAAGACGTCGCCTACCTGAACCAGACCTTCGTCGATAACGGCGGCTCGCACGTGATCGGCACCGGCATCGGCGCCGCCGCGGGCGCCGCCACCGGCGCCGCACTGGGCGCGGTCGGCGGTCCGGTCGGCATGGCGGCGGGCGCTGCCATCGGCGGCATCGCCGGCGGCATGGCCGGCAAGGGCGTGGGCGAAGTCGTCAACCCGAAACCGGGCGACGACCTGGGCGAACACTATCTGGCCAAAGGCACGGGCGCCGGCGCCGGCGCCGCGATGGGTGCGGCGGCGGGTTCGGTCGCAGGTCCGGTCGGTGCGCTGGCAGGTGCGGCAATCGGCGGCCTGGCCGGCGGCGCAGCGGGCCGTGGCGCGGGCGAAGTGGTGAATCCGCACTCGGAAGACCGCCTGCATGAACACAATCTGGCACAGGGCACGGGTGCCGGCGCGGGCGCGCTGACCGGTGCGGCCGTCGGCAGCGCGGCCGGTCCGATCGGCACCGTCGCGGGCGCCGCCATCGGCGGTATCGCGGGTGGCATGGCCGGCAAGGGCGCGGGCGAAGTCGTGAACCCGAAACCGGGCGACGAGCTGCATGAGCACAACCTGGCCGGCGGCGTCGGCGCGGGTGGCGGTGCGGCGGCCGGTGCCGCGCTGGGCGCCGTGGGCGGCCCGGTGGGCATGGCCGCGGGTGCCGCGATCGGCGGCATCGCCGGCGGCATGGTCGGTAAAGGTGCCGGTCACCTCGTCAACCCGACGGCGGAAGACGCTTACTGGCGCACCAACTACCAGACCCAGCCGTACTACACCACGGGCTACACGTATGACGATTATGCGCCGGCCTATGCGCTGGGCTACAACAATGCGCGCCGCTTCCCGAGCTACGACCTGGCCGAGCCGCACATGGCCGACGAGTGGGATCGTGTGAGGGGCAATTCGCGCCTGACGTGGGAGCAGGCCAAGGCCGCCAGCCGCGCCGCGTGGGACCGCGTGGAGCGTGCGGTGCCGGGTGACCTGGATCGCGACGGCCGCTGATTCGGCGCAGAAATAAGCGCGTAAAAAAACCTCGCGGCCGTGCTGGCCGCGAGGTTTTTTATTGGCTGCCGGTGATTACTGCTTGACGGCTTCGACCTGGATCGCCAGTTTGACTTCCGGCTTGAAGCCCATCTTGACGCCGTAATCCACGCCGAAATCGGCACGGTTGAAGGTGGCCGATGCGTCGGCGCCGCACACTTCACGCTTGAGCATCGGGTGCTGGATGCACTTGAACTGGTTGATGTGCAGGGTGACCGGCTTGGTCACGCCGTGCAGGGTCAGTTCGCCGTCGACGGAGGTCGGCACGTCGCCCTTGAACACGAGCTTGCCCTTGTAGGTGGCGGTCGGGTACTTGGCCACGTCGAACATTTCCGGGCCCTTGGCGTGCTCGTTCAGCTTGGCGTTGCCGAAGTCCAGGCTCGTGGCGTCGATGGTGATGTCGACGTTGCCCGTCTTGTTCGCGCGATCCACGACGATGGTGCCTTCGGTCTTGTCGAACTTGCCGCGCCAGTTCGACAGGCCGCCGAAGTGGTCCGCCTCGAAGCTCGGATAGGTGTGGCCCGGGTCGACCTTGTAGGTGTCGGCGGCGAAGGCGGCGCTGGAAGCGAAGACGGCGGCGAGCAGGGCGAGGTGCTTGAGTTTCATGTAAAACGATCCTTTATCGATAAATGATATTACTGTCCCGCGGCGACGCGGAATTTGATGACGACTTCGTCGGCGACCATGCTCGTGTCCTTCCACTCGCCTTCGCCGATGTTGAAGGCCAGCCGTTTGATCGGCAGCTGCCCTTCGAAAACCTGTTTACCGCCTTCCGGCTTGATCGTGACCGGGAAGGTCACGTCCTGCGTCTTGCCCTTGATGGTCAGCTTGCCGGAGACGGCGAGCTTGCCCGCGCCGGCCGGCTTGATCGCGGACGACACGAAGGTCGCCTTCGGGAATTTGGCCGAGTTGAACCAGTCCTTGCCGGCGACTTCCTTGTTGTACTCCGCCTCGCCGATGTCGAAGCTGGCGGTGTCGATGTCGACGCGCGCCGTCGCCTTGTCCGGGTGCGCGGCGTCGTAGTCGATCTGCGCGTTGAAGCTCTTGAACTTCGATTCGACCGGCACGTTCATCTGCTTGAACACGGCCGAGACGCTGCTGTGCGCGACGTCCGTCTTGAGGGGTACGGCGCTGGCGACCAGCGCGACGCCTGCCAGCAGGGCAGCCAGGCTGCCACGGGTGAATGTCATGGTTATCTCCTTCAATGGGAACGGCCGGGCAGCATGCGTCCGAGGGTGCCGTCGCGGTCGATGAACTGGTGCTTCAGGGCGGCCGCCACGTGCAGGCCGACGAGGCCGGCCATGATCATGTTCAGCCAGTAGTGGATCGGCTTCAGCGTTTCGGCCAGCGCCGGATTCTTGGCGATGAACACCGGCAGTTGGAACAGGCCGAAATAGACGACCGGGAAGCCGGCCGCCAGCGTATAAAAATAGCCCGACAGCGGCACGGCGAAGATCAGCACGTACAGCAGGTGATGCAGGCCGTGGGCGGCGCTGCGCTGCCATGCGGGCATCGTGTCGGGCAGTTCCGGCGGACGATGCTTCAGACGCCACAGCAGGCGCAGCGTGGCGAGCAGCAGCACGGTCACGCCGGCCCATTTATGCCACGAAAAATATTTCAGCTTGGTGGGCGAGATGCCGGGGATGTCCGTCATCACCAGGCCCAGCGTGAACGCACCGATGATCAGCGCGGCGATCAGCCAGTGAAACACGATGGCGGTCGTGGTGTAGCGCTGCATGGACGGGTCTCCGATCAATTAGTACGAGTTAGAACCAAATCTTACCAAGTTCGGCTGGGTTAAGCAGCCGGCATTTCTTTAAACACACTAGCACGACTTGCGACCAAGCGTGATTTTGCAATAGGGACACTTTACCTGTTCCAAATATCGCGAGGAAGCTATCCAAACGGATATCTTTGTTCGACAAATGGCACAATCCGTGGCGCATATGCCAGTCTCAACGGTGCACGCGGCGGAATCATGGATGCGTGAAGGTAAAATGTTAAGAAAATGGATTTATAAAAGATAACGCAATGCACCCACTGGTTCCCCGCCCGCCCGCGCTGCTCGCCGGGCTGTTCGCCGGGCTGCTGGCCCTGCCGGTCCACGCCGACGAAGGGCCGCGGCGACCCGGGGGCGAGTTCGCCGACCTGTCGATCGAAGAGCTGGCGAACATCGACGTCACGTCGGTATCGCGCCGGCCCGAGCGCCTGCAGGACGCGCCGGCATCCGTCTACGTGATCACGGCGGAGGACATCCGCCGCTCGGGCGTGCGTAATCTCGCCGAGGCCCTGAACCTGGCGCCCAATGTGCAGGTCGCGCGCAGCAGCAACGCCAATTATTTCATTTCCGCGCGCGGCATGAACGGCACCAGCGACAGCCCGGCCAACAAGCTGCTGGTGATGATCGACGGCCGCTCCGTGTACTCCCCGCTGTTTTCCGGCACGTTCTGGGACGAGCCGGACGTGATGCTGGAAGACGTGGAACGGATCGAGGTGATCAGCGGCCCGGGCGGCACGCTGTGGGGCGTGAATGCCGTCAACGGCGTCATCAACATCACGACGCACCGCGCGCGCGACACGCAGGGAGATCTATTGGTTCTGCGCGCCGACGACAACGGCGCGCAGGCCGCGTTCCGTCACGGCGCCGCCATGGAGGGCGGCCATTGGCGCGCCTACGGCAAGGCGTTCAGGCTGGAGCACGGCGAGCTGGCATCGGGGCGGCCCGTCGACGACGACTGGACGCAGGGCCAGGTGGGCTGGCGCGGCGACTGGGAACGCGGCCCCGAGCGGTTCAGCGTCAACGCCAACGCGTGGCGCGGGCGCGAAGGCCAGCCGGCGCCGGGCGTTGTCCCGGCCCCGGGCGCGAGCGCGGGCGTGGACGACATCCTGCTCCATGGCGCGAACATCACCGGGCGCTGGGAGCATGTGCTGGACGGCGGCGGCAGCGTGAGCGCGCAGGCGTATTACGACATCCGCTACCGCCGTGTGCCGCCCGCGTTCGCCGACACCGTCGACATCGCCGACCTGCAGCTGCAGCACGCACTGGCGCCGCTGGGCCGCCATCGCATCGTGTGGGGCGGCGAATACCGCTACAACTGGGACCACGTCGACAACAGCCGCTTCGTCGCCTTCCTGCCGGCCAGTGACAAGCAGGCCTGGGCCAGCCTGTTCGCGCAGGACGAGGTGGCCTTGCACGACGACCTGCGCGCCATCATCGGCGCGCGCTGGGAGCGCAATCCGTACACGGGCGTCGAATTCCTGCCGAACGTGCGCCTGTCCTGGCGGGCCACGCCGGCGCACGCGTTCTGGGCGGCCGTGTCGCGCACCGTGCGCGCGCCCGCGCGGCTCGACGTCGACGCCTACGTGCCGGGCGCGCCGCCCTTCCTGCTGGCGGGCGGGAACCGGGTGCGGTCCGAGACCGCGCGCGTGTTCGAACTGGGCTACCGCGGGCAGGCGGGACAGCGCGTGTCGTATTCCGTGACGGCCTACCGCGACCTGTACGATCACCTGCGCACGCAGGACGTCACGCCCGACGGCAAGACGGTCGTGTTCGGCAACCTGATGGAAGGCGCGGCGCGCGGCATCGAAGCCTGGGGCAATGTGCAGATGAGCGAGTCGTGGCGCATCGCCGCGGGCGCCACCTTGTTGCACGAGGCGTTCGCGCTGAAGCCCGGCAGCCGCGACCAGGCCAGCCGCATGACCACGGGCCGCGATCCGGCCTACACGGCGCAGCTGCGCTCCAGCCACGTGATCGACGAGAAGCGCGAGCTGGAACTGGCCGTGCGCCGCAACGGCGCGCTGGGATTCCCATCCGTGCCGGCCTATTGGGCCCTCGACGCCCGCTTCGGCTGGCGCGTAGCAAAGGGGATGGAGTTATCGGTGATCGGGACGAATCTGAACGGCGGTCATGCGGAATACGGCATGGCGTCCGTGCGCAGCGAGGTGCCCAGGACGGTGGGCGTCAAGTTGACGTGGCAGAGGTGAGGAAATATACCGTCGTTCCCGCGCAGGCGGGAACCCATGCTGAACCTCCGAAGCCGCATCCTTGACGCGCTTCGATACGCGCCGCTAACCGAATCCTGATGCTCTGTATGGGAGGGAATAGTGCCGGGGGCACTATTCCCGCTTTCGCGGGGAATGACGTCAGATCGCCTTCGCCAGCTGCGCCGCCAGACCCGTGTAATTCGCCGGCGTCATGGCCAGCAGCAGGTCCTTGGCGTCCTGCGGGATCGCCAGCTTGCCGATGAATTCCTGCAGCGCGTCGCGGGTGATGCCCTTGCCGCGCGTGAGTTCCTTCAGCTGCTCGTACGGGTTCTCGATGCCGTAGCGGCGCATCACGGTCTGCACCGGCTCGGCCAGCACTTCCCAGTTCGCGTCCAGGTCCTGCTCGAGGCGCTGCGGGTTCACTTCCAGCTTGTTCAGGCCGCGCAGGCAGCTGTCGTACGCGAGCAGCGCGTAGCCGAAGCCGACGCCGATATTGCGCAGGACCGTGGAGTCGGTCAGGTCGCGCTGCATGCGCGAGACCGGCAGTTTATCCGCCATGTGGCGCAGCATGGCGTTGGCCAGGCCCAGATTGCCTTCCGAGTTCTCGAAGTCGATCGGGTTGACTTTATGGGGCATCGTCGACGAACCGATTTCGCCGGCCTTCAGCTTCTGCTTGAAGTAGCCGAGCGAGACGTAGGTCCAGATGTCGCGGTTCAGGTCGAGCAGGATCGTGTTCGTGCGCGCGATCGCGTCGAACAGTTCCGCCATGTAGTCGTGCGGCTCGATCTGGATGGTGTACGGGTTGAACGTCAGGCCCAGGCGCTGTTCGATCACGTTCTTCGAGAATGCCGGCCAGTCGAAGCCCGGGTAGGCCGACAGGTGCGCGTTGTAGTTGCCGACGGCGCCGTTCATCTTGCCGAGGATTTCCACGTCCGCGATGCGTTTCACCGCACGCTGCAGGCGCGCGACGACGTTGGCGAATTCCTTGCCGAGGGTCGTCGGGCTCGCGGTCTGGCCGTGCGTGCGCGACAGCATCGGCAGGTCGGCGTTCGTGTGGGCGATCTCGGTCAGCTTGGCGATGACGGCGGCAAGCGACGGCAGCAGCACGCCGTCACGGGCGCTCTTCAACATCATGCCGTGCGACGTATTGTTGATGTCTTCCGACGTGCATGCGAAGTGGATGAATTCGGATGCCGCGACCAGCTCCGGCACGTCCTTCACTTGTTCCTTCAGCCAGTACTCGACGGCCTTCACGTCGTGGTTGGTGACGGCCTCGATTTCCTTGATGCGGGCGGCATCGAGCTCCGAGAAGTCGGCGGCCAGCTTGTCCAGCAATGCGGACGCCTGGGCGGAGAACGGTTTCAGTTCGGCGAAGCCGGCCTGCGACAGCGCCTGCAGCCAGGCGATCTCCACTTTCACGCGATGGTGCATGAAACCGGCTTCCGACAGGATAGGGCGCAGTTTGTCGGTTTTGGCGGCGTAGCGGCCGTCCAGGGGGACAGGGCCGACAGGGTCGAGGAGGCGGTAGAGGTCATGGGAGGAGGGAAGCGGTGAGTGCAAAAACGAGATTCTACCATCGGCAGCCTGGCCGGGATCGCTTTGTCAAGTCTCATTTGACCACCGTTGCAGGCGGTTCCCCGGCGTTCGATGGGCGGAAGGCCGATGTTATACTGTCTGCCAATCCCCTCTACTGAGCATTTATGAAACTCATCGGTTCCGTCACCAGTGCCTATGTGCGCAAGGCGCGCGTCGTGTTGGCAGAAAAAAAGCTCGACTATCAGTTCGAGCTGGAAAACGTCTGGGCACCGGAAACGAACATCGCGTCGTCGAACCCGCTCGGCAAAGTCCCTTGCCTCGTGATGGAAGACGGCAGCACGATGTACGATTCGCGCGTGATCGCCGAATACCTCGACACGCTGACCCCCGTGTGCAAGCTGCTGCCCGCGAACAGCCGCGACCGCGCCAACGTCAAGGTGTGGGAAGCGCTGGCGGACGGCGTGCTGGATGCGGCCGTGCTGGCGTTCCTGGAACGCACGTGGCGTCCGGCCGAGCAGCAGAGCCAGGCCTGGTTCGACCGCCAGATGGGCAAGGTGCACGCCGGCATCAAAGTGATGTCCGAGAACCTCGGCGAGCAACCGTTCTGCATGGGGATCCATTACACGCTGGCCGACGTCGCCGTCGGCTGCACGCTGGGCTGGCTGGCGTTCCGCTTCCCGGACATCGCCTGGCGCGACACCTACCCGAACCTGGCGCGCCTGTTCGACAAGCTGTCCGAACGCCCGTCGTTCAAGGACACCGTGCCGTTCCTGCCGAAGTGAGCGCCGCATGATGACGGCGCGCATCTCGACCATCGTCTTCGGCGAAGTGCTCGTCGACGAGGCCCCGGCCGGGCATGCCGTCGGCGGCGCCCCGTTCAACGTGGCGCGCCACCTGGCCGCCTTCATGGCCCCGCCCCTGATGATCACGCGCATCGGCGACGACCGCAACGGCGCGGCCGTGCGGGCCGAGTTCGAGCGCTTCGTGATCCCGGAATCGGGCCTGCAGATCGACCCGATGGAAGAGACGGGCCGCGCCGTCGCGGAACGTTCGCAGCGCTTCACGCTGCTGCCGCGCCAGGCCTACGATTTCATCGACCCGCAACGCGCCGCCGCGAGCGTCGCCGGCGGCGATCACGACCTGCTGTATTTCGGCACGCTGGTCCAGCGCGAGGAACGCTCGCGCCTGGCGCTGGCGGCCGTGCTGGAAAACACGCGGGCCAAACGCTTCCTCGACCTGAACCTGCGTCCCGGCCACGCGACCGAAGCCATCGTCACGAAATCGCTGACGGCGGCCGACGTCGTCAAGGTCAACGAAGAGGAGTTGCAGGCGCTGTTCCAGTGGTATTTCCAGATCGGCCCGAACGATGCGGCACTGTCGACGGAAGAAGTGCACGCGGCCTGCCGCGCGCTGATGGACCGTTTTTCGCTGGAAGCGCTGATCGTGACGCTGGCCCACCGCGGTTCCGTGTACTTCGGCGCCGACGGCAGCTATATCGCCACGCGCGACAATCCGGTGCCGCCGTTCGTGATCGACACGACGGGCGCCGGCGACGCCTTCGCCGCCATCTTCCTGCTGGGCTGCGCGCGCGGCTGGCCGCTGGAACTGGCGCTTTCTCGCGCCAACGAGTTCGCCGGCGCGATCTGCGCCGTCACGGGGGCCGTGCCGAACGATATCGGCTTCTACGACAAGTGGGTGGCGCGCTGGCGCTAGCCGTCTGATACCGGTAGGGTGGGCGGCCTCCGCCCACGCGTGACGTATGCGATGTGTTGACGTCATACGCGCGCGCACGTTTCATTTGGGGCCCCGGGCCCCAAATGCCCACCTACTCGCCCATCTGGCTCTGCAGATAATTCTGGATGCCCACCTTGACGATGAGGTCGAGCTGGGTTTCCAACCACTCGATGTGTTCCTCGGTGTCTTCGAGAATCTCCAGCAGCAGGTCGCGCGACACGTAATCGTGCGCGATCTCGGCGGCGGCGATGCCTTCCTTGACCGTGACCTGGGCCGCGCGTTCCAGCTTGAGGTCGCATTCGAGCATTTCCTGCGTCGATTCGCCGATCAAGAGCTTATGCAGGGCTTGCAGGTTGGGCAGGCCGTCCAGCATCAGGATGCGGTCGATCAGGCGGTCGGCGTGCTTCATCTCGCCGATCGATTCGTCGTATTCCTTCTTGCCCAGCTTCTCGAAGCCCCAGTGCCTGTACATGCGCGCATGCAGGAAGTACTGGTTGACGGCGGTGAGCTCGTTGGTCAGCTGCGCGTTGAGCAGCCGGATGATGTTGGGATCGCCCTTCATGGATTGCCTTTGCGTGCGGTTAGCGTCATGACATCATAGCAAACCACGGGGCTGGCGGGCATGCCATATGTCGGCATGCCGAAGCCGGCCGCCGCACATCGTCAGATCGCCGCCAGCGCCAGGCCGCCCGCCGCCAGCAGCGACACGGCCCCGATCACGATGCCGACCGTGCGGCGCCGGTTGGTGAGCGTCCACAGCACGACGCCGGACAGCGACAGCAGGATGATGGAACCCGCGAGCGTGTCCACGAGCAGGATCCACCCGGCGCTCATGCCCACGCCCTTGTGCAGGTTGACGAGGGTGCCAAAGACATTATTGTCGGCGCGCTTGACGGTGACATAGCTGTTGCCGACCCAATATTCGGCCTGGACATTGCCCGATGGCGAAGTAAAACTGGCGCTCCAGCGCGCCGGCTGGATCAGGGCCTTGTCGCCCCACGCGACGGGCCGCGCGGCCTCGGCTTTTACGCGTCCCGGTTCCGGCTCCAATCGCAATGAACGCTTGAGCCAGCCGGCCAGCGCCTGCGGACTGGCCGGCGCCGGATTTGGCAGGGGAACCTGGACCGTGGACTCCTGCGCCTCGACGGCGGGAATTTTCATCACGGCCCGGTGGTTGAGGAGGATGCCGGTGCTGCCGAACAGCAGCCCGAGCACTGCGCCCCAGAGGCCGATCCAGCCATGCGTCTTGCGCAGCCACTTGACGATCATGGCGCGGCGCGAAGGTTGGGGAGGAGGCTGGACCGTAAAGGGCGCTCTGGGTGGTCGGAACGGGATTACGGGCATAGGAGTGAAATCTGGGCGCATCGGAAGTCACATATTACCAAGACCGGACCGCGTGTGGACGGGGCACGCACCGATTGTGCGTAGCAACATCGAGGCCTTGTCCGCCGGTGCTCGCCGCCGGCGGCGGCCGGTAGGGAGGAGGGGGCGCCCGTATCAGGCGGCGAGACCGTCGTGCGGCGTGCGGCGCAGCTCGGTGACGGTGGTCTTGCTTTCCAGATGCTCGTGCATCACTTCGCGCGCATAGCTGACGCATTTGCCGCAGCAGGTGCCGACGCCCAGTTCTTTGTACAGGTCGGCCATCGAGGTCAGGCCGAGGTCGACCGCCTGGCGGATTTCGCGGTCGGAAATGTTATTGCAGACGCAGACGATCATGGACGGTTCCGTGGTAAGTGCATCACAGGCCAGTGTTGTTTGGTCTATAATGCGAATCATTCTCATTACCCTTCGTATTCTGCTCAAGTTGAATCCCGAATGCAAGCGTTTTTGTTGCGTTGTTGCGTTAAATGAAGGCTGAGAGAACGGAAGTAGACAAACCGCAAATAGAAATAATTCGCATTTAGGTTTATGATGTACCCATCCGTTACAGCATCGCACTACCACCGGGAAGCGACACCATGACTCTTGCACCCACCCTGACCACGCTCGACAGCCTCAAGGCCGGCCAGAGCGGCACCGTGATCCACCTCGCGCCGAACGCGGTCGGCAGCCGCGACGGCGGCATCGACGTGTCGCGCCGCCTGATGGAACTGGGTTTCGTGCCGGGCGAGCGCATCCGCATGCTCAAGCGCGGCCTGCCCGGCGGTCCGCTGGCGGTGAAGGTCGGCCAGTCGACGTTCGCCCTGCGCCGTTTCGAGGCGGCGCTGGTCTCGATCCAGCCGGAGTGACGGAACCGACATGGGAGCAGTAGATCAGCAGGTCCAGGCGGCCGCCAAAGCGCCGCTCATCGCCCTGCTGGGTAATCCGAACTGCGGCAAGACCGCCCTGTTCAACCGCCTTACCGGCGCGCGCCAGAAGGTCGCGAACTATGCCGGCGTCACCATCGAGCGCAAGGAAGGCAGTTTCATGCTGCCGGGCGGCCGTCCGCTGCGCGTGCTCGACCTGCCCGGCGCCTACAGCCTGAACGCCCATACGCCCGACGAAGCGATCACGCGCGACGTCGTCGCCGGCCTGCGCGCCGGCGAGCAGACGCCGGATGCCGTCGTCTGCGTCGTCAACGCCACCAACCTGCGCCTGAACCTGCGCCTCGTGCTGGAGATCAAGCGCCTCGGCCTGCCGATGGTGCTGGCGCTGAACATGGTCGACGTCGCGAAAAAGCGCGGCATCGAGATCGACACGGCGCGCCTGGCGCAGGAACTCGGCATGCCCGTCATCGAGACCGTCGCCGTGCAGGCCGGCGGCGAGAAGGGCCTGCTCAAGGCGCTGGAAGTGATGCCGTTCGATACGCATGTGACACCGAACCCGCTGTCCGCCATCGACGCCGTCCCCGTCGAGGAGACGCAGCGCGAAGTGCGCCGCATCATCGACGCGACGGTCAGCTTCGACAAGGACACCGGCAACCTGAGCGAGCAGATCGACCACGTCGTGCTGCATCCGGTGATCGGCCCGGTCATCCTGGCGGCCACGATGTTCCTGATTTTCCAGGCCGTGTTCAGTTGGGCCAACGTGCCGATGGACCTGATCAAGAACGCCGTCGACGCGCTGGGCCACTGGGTCGGCAACGCACTGCCGGACGGCCCGCTGCGCGGCCTGATCGTCGACGGCGTGTTCGGCGGCGCGGGCAGCGTCCTCGTGTACCTGCCGCAGATCCTGATCCTGTTCTTCTTCATCCTCGTGCTGGAGGATTGCGGCTACCTGCCGCGCGCCGCGTTCCTGCTCGACCGCATGATGGGCGGCGTGGGCCTGTCCGGCCGGGCGTTCATTCCGCTGCTGTCGTCGTTCGCCTGCGCGATCCCGGGCGTGATGGCCGCGCGCACGATCCAGAACCCGCGCGACCGCCTTGTGACCATCATGATCGCGCCCTTGATGACGTGTTCCGCGCGCCTGCCCGTGTACGCGCTCGTCATCGCCGCGTTCATCCCGCACCGCGAACTGGGCGGCGGCATCAACCTGCAAGGCCTCGTGCTGTTCCTGCTGTACGCGGCGGGCATCGTCAGCGCGATGGGCGTCGCGTACTTCTTCAAGCGCACCGTCGGCGCCAAGGGCCACCAGCCGCTGATGCTGGAACTGCCCGCCTACCACTGGCCGCACCTGCACAACCTGGTGCTGGGCCTGTGGGAGCGCGCGCGTATTTTCGTCACGCGTGTCGGCACCGTGATCCTCACCTTGATGATCCTCGTCTGGTTCCTGTCCAGCTTCCCGGGCGCACCGGAAGGCGCGACGCATCCGCCGATCTACTACAGCATCGCCGGCATGCTGGGCCGCGCCTTGGCCGTCGTGTTCGAGCCGATCGGCTTCGGCTGGCAGATCTGCATCGCGCTCGTGCCGGGCATGGCGGCGCGCGAAGTGGCCGTCGGCGCGCTCGGCACGGTGTACGCGCTGTCGACGACGGGCGACGACGTGGCCAGCTCGCTGACCCCGATCATCGCCGCCTCGTGGACCCTGCCGACGGCGCTGTCGCTGCTGGCCTGGTACGTGTTCGCGCCGCAGTGCCTGTCGACCCTGTCCGTCGTGCGTCGCGAGACGGGCAGCGTGCGCTACGCGCTGCTGATGGCCGGCTATATGTTCGCGCTCGCGTACACGGCCTCGTTCCTGACCTTCCACATCGCACGGGCCGTGCTGGGGAGCTGATCGTGATCCAGTACCTGATCGTCGCCGTCATCGTCGCCTTCGCCGCGCTGTATGCGGCGGCCAAATACCTGCCCAAGGCGTGGCGCGAGAAGCTCGTCTACAAGCTGTCGGGCGGCACCGGCCGTGGCCGGATCGTGAAATGGCTCGGCACCGATTCGAGCTGCGGCAGCGGGTGCGATACGTGCGGCACGTGCGAGACGACGCCGCTGCCCGAGACCGATGCGAAGGGCCGCAAGGTCATCCAGGTTCACGTACGGCACTAGTCACGTCGTTCCCCGACTACCCGTCCGCCTTGGCGGGAACCCGGGTTTACGCGCCGTCGAAACGCATGCAAAACTGGGCCCCGCCTGGGCGGACCGACGGTTTTTTTCAGACCGCCGGTTTCCAATCCGCGCCCACCATCTCCATCAACCGCTTCGCATCGAACGGCGCTCTCACCTTGATGTCGTTGTCGAAGTAGCAGTACACATCCCCATTCTCCGCCCACGCGCGGATGCGCGCGGCCCAGCGTGCCAGCGATTCGTCCTCGTAGCCGCTCGCATACAGCTCGTGCTCGCCGTGCAGGCGCATGTAGACGAAGTCCGCCGTCACCTCGTCGAAGTCGGGCCACTTGCCGGCCGTGTCGGCGACGACCAGCGCCACATTATGCTTGCGCAGCAGCGCACTGAAGGCGGGATCGCGGAAGCTCTCGTGGCGCACTTCGACGGCGTGGCGCAGCGGGCGCACGGCGTCGATCTCCAGCAGCGCGCGGCCCGCAAGCTTCTCGTCGTGACCGCGCGCGATATCGAGTGCGCGGCCCGTGTCGTGCGGCAGCAGGGACAGGAAATGCTCGACCTTGTCCGCGTCGAAGCGCAGCTGCGGCGGGAACTGCCACAGGAAGGGTCCGAGCTTCTCGCGCAGCGCGAACACGCCCGAGGCGAGCACGTTGGCGAGCGGCGTCCCGATGCCGCGCAGTTTGAGCATGTGGGTGAGGAAGCGGTTGCCCTTCACGGCGAACACGAAGCCGGGCGGCGTCGCGTCGTACCACGCCGCATAGCTGGACGGGCGCTGCAGCGAATAGAAGGAACCGTTGATCTCGATGGTGGGCAGGAAGCGCGATGCGTAATCGAGCTCGCGCGACTGCGCGAGGCCGGGCGGGTAGAACACCCCGCGCCATGGTTCGTAACGCCAGCCCGAGATGCCGATGTAGATTGCGCCCATGCCGGCAGTCTAGGCCGGGACATGGGCGCGCTCCGTGCGCTGCCGAACCCTGTATTTGACCTGTGGATTACTTCGTCATCTGCACCACCGGCAGTTCGATCGCGCTCTCCAGTCCCGGCGCGTGATAGACGCGCTGCGTCGCCTTGCGGTAATCGCCCGGCTTGGCGTAGAAGATGTTCGGCACGAAGGTCTGCGGGTTGCGGTCGTACAGCGGGAACCAGCTGGACTGGATCTGCACCATGATGCGGTGGCCCGGCAGGAACACGTGGTCGACGTTGGGCAGGGCGAAGCGGTAGCGCTCGGCCTTGTTCGCGGGGATCGCGGCCGGCTTGTCCAGGCCCTGGTAGTAGCGGCCGCGGAAGATGTCCATCGCGATCGGCAGCTCGTAGCCGCCCAGCTCCGGCTGCGCCGCCACTTCGTCCGGGTACACGTCGATCAGCTTGACGACCCAGTCGCTGTCCGTGCCCGATGTCGACGCGAACAGGTCGACCATCGGCTGGCCGGCCAGCTGCAGCGGCGCCGTGAGCGGGGCGCTCGTGTAGGTCAGCACGTCCGGACGGTCCGAGTAGCTGCGCTGGTCGGTCACGAGCCACGGCTTCCAGACATTGCCGTCGCCCATGTGCACGGGACGGGGCACGAACGGCACCGGCTTGGCCGGATCGGACACGTATTCGTCGAACGCGGCCGTCTTGTCGGCCTTGCCCTCGGCCTTCTCGAACGCGAGGCCGAAGCCCGGCTTCAGGTACAGCGGCGTGGATGCCGGCACGAGCGGCCACTGCTCCAGGCGGCGCCAGCGGTTCACGCCGGTCTGGTACGACCACACGGGCGGCGTGTCGAACGCGGGCGCGCCATCCTTGAGGTATTGGTTGAAGAACGGGAGCATGACGTCGTGGCGGAATTCGCGGGCCGTGTCGCCCGTGAACTTCAGCACGCCCAGCGTCGAGCCTTCGTAATTGACGCCGCTGTGGCGCCACGGGCCGACGACCAGGGAATTCAGCTTGTTCGTCTTGTCCTGCGGTTCGACGGCCGCGTAGGTCGCGTAGGCGCCGTAGATGTCTTCCTGGTCCCAGCGGCCGACGACGGTCATCGTGGGCACGCTCAAGGGACGTTTGGCCAGGATCTTATCGAGCGCCTGCTCCTGCCAGTAGCTGTCGTAGGCCGGATGCTCGAACAGTTTTTTCGTGAAGTTCAGCTGGTCGAGGCCATAGATGTGGGCGAAGTCCGAGGTCGATCCCGCGCGCAGGTAAGCCTCGTAATCGTCGTAGATGCCGGTGACGATTTTCTCGCCTTCGCCGCGCGCCGCGTTCTGGCTGGCGATGTACGCGAGGTTCGGGTTGCGGAAAGCGCCGTTGTGGAACCAGTCGTCGCCGCGCCAGCCGTCGACCATGGGGCTCATCGGCACGGCCGCCTTCAGCGCCGGGTGCGGTTCCACGAGGGCCATCAGCACCGTAAAACCTTCGTAGGACGAGCCGACCATGCCCACCTTGCCGTTCGATTGCGGTATGTTTTTGATGAGCCAATCGATCGTGTCGTAGGCATCCGTGCTGTGGTCGACCGGCGTGTTGTTCAGCGGGCCGCGCACGGGGCGCGTCATCACGTAGTCGCCTTCCGAGCCGTATTTACCGCGCACGTCCTGGAACACGCGGATGTAGCCGTTCTCGATGAAGGCATCGTCGCCGTCGCCCAGGATGGACGCCAGGTGCGGGCTCTTCATGCGGCTCGCGCGGCCGGAGGCGTTATAGGGCGTGCGCGTCAGCATGATCGGCGCCTTGCCCGTCATGACGCTCTTCGGGATCACGATCACGGTGTGCAGCTTGACGCCGTCGCGCATCGGGATCATCACGTCCTGCTTGACGTAGTCGGCGTTCGGGACCGTCGTGGTGAACTTGTCGGCCGGGATGTCCGGCGCCATCGGCGCGGTCTGGGCCTGTGCGCCAGTGGCGAAGGCGGCGGCAAGCACGAGGGAAAGGGCGGACAGGGACGGCAGGCAGTGACGCGACATTGGATGGTTCTCCACGGGACGGTTGAATGAGCAACCTGGGTAAAGTTGCAACCAAACATAGTACCGAAGGGTGGGGAACTCTGCAAACGGGCCATAAAACCGGGGTCAGAGCCCGGTTTTTGGAAATTGCTCAAAATCGGGCTCTGACCCCGGTTTTAGGCGGGTTATGCCGCCAGGCGCTTGCGGTTCGGCGCGGCGAGGGCCGGCACCGCTGCCGCGGGGCCGCTTGCCAGCTTGAACGTGCCGACGATGGCATCCAGTTCGCGCGCCTGTTCCTGCAGGGCGGCGGCGGCGGCGGCGGCTTCCTCGACGAGGGCCGCGTTCTGCTGGGTCGCGTCGTCCATCTGCGCGATGGCCTGGTTGACCTGGGTGATGCCCAGGCTCTGCTCCTGGCTCGACGAGGCGATGTCGCGCATGAGGACCTCCGCGCGGCGCACCGAGCCGACGATCGCTTCCATCGCCTGGCCGGCGCCATCGGCCAGCGCGCTGCCGGCGTCGACCTTGGCGACGGAATCCAGGATCAGCTGGCGGATCTCTTTCGATGCCGCGGCCGACCGTTGCGCCAGCGTGCGCACCTCGCCGGCGACGACCGCGAAGCCGCGGCCTTGTTCGCCCGCACGGGCCGCTTCCACGGCCGCGTTGAGCGCGAGGATATTGGTCTGGAAGGCGATGCCGTCGATGACGCCGATGATCTCGGAAATCTTGCGCGAGCTTTCCGTGATGGCACCCATCGTGCGCACGACTTCCGCCACGACGGCGCCGCCTTTTTCGGCCGACTGCGCCGTCTCGGACACGAGGCGGTTCGCTTCGATCGCGTGCTCGGCGTTGTTGCGCACGGTGGTCGTCAGTTCTTCCATCGCGGCCGCCGTCTCTTCGATGCTCGACGCCTGCGCTTCCGTGCGCGCGGACAGGTCCAGATTGCCGCGTGCGATTTCCGCGGAGGCGTCCGCGATCACGTGGCTGCTGTCGCGTACCTTGCCGATCGTGCCGCTGAGCGAGCCGACGAAGCGGTTGAACGCCTGCGCCAGCTTGCCGACTTCATCCTCGCCATCGGCTTGCAGACGGCGGCTGAGGTCGCCTTCGCCGTCGGCGATTTCGCCCAGCATGCCGGCCGCGCCCATCACGGGAGCCGAAATAGCGCCGGACACGAACCAGATCGCCGCGAGACCCACCGCGCCGCCGACGAGGGCCGCGATGATGGCGGACACCGCCGCCGTCTGGCCGATATTGCCCAGCACTTCGGCTTCCGGCACTTCGGCCACGACGTACAGGCCCAGCTCCGGCACGAACGACGAGGCGACGAACTGGCGGCCCGCCGGCGCGTCGTAGTGCGCCGACGCGAACGCCTGCTTGCCCAGCAGCGAACGCGCCAGATCGGGCGTGAAGCCGGGCAGCTTGTCGAGGGTGTGATGGCCGTCGAGCAGGCTGCGGTCGCGGTGGACCATCAGCACGCCGTCCTTGTTCACCAGGTAGACGAAGCCGGATTTGCCCAGCCGGTAGCTGCGGATGCTGTTCGCCAGCGCGTCGGCGGAGAGGCCCAGGCCGGCGATGGCCAGTTTGCCGTTCGGCGTCTGCACGCGCGTGTTAATGAACAGCATGTAGACATCGGAACCGGCGTCCTTGTCCAGATCGAGCGTGTATGTCTTATTGCTGTCGAGGAAGGCCTTGAACCAGGCGTCCTTGGCGGATGCCTTGTCGATCATGCGGTCGAGACCCTTTTCGGTAAAGTATTTCGAGGTGCTGTCCGACACCCAGAACACGGTGGCCGCGCGGTTGGCTTCACGCAGGCGCTTGGCCTGCGTCGTCCAGGCCGCCAGGCCGTCGTCCGGATTGCCGGCGTCTTCCCACGCCTCCAGGAACGTGTTGTGCGCCAGCGTCTGCGAGATCGCGGCGGGTTCGGCGATCTGGCGCTGGATGTCGTTGCGGATGGCGCTGATCTGGGCCGGCAATTCGCTGCCGACGACGCGCTCGCGCATGTGCGAACCGGTCATCGAAATCGACAGCGTGGACGAGATGGCGATGAATACGAGCAGACACACGCCCATGCTGAGCATGAGCTTGGCGCGGATGGCGAGATGGCGGAATGTCATGGCAGGGCAATTGATCTGGGGAAAGGTACTTTGAGTGTAATCATGGTCATATGAGATGACGTGCGTAATTAGTGATTTTCTTCAAAAATAGAGGCTTGACGCGGCATCCCTACAACGTTCTTTTATAGTCTTGGAAATGTCTGGATCTCTAATCGCGCTAACGATATAAACAGTATTCGCGTTTGAGTATGGCGTATGTGGCAAGGATGTTGTCGTTGCCACTTTGCTTCTGATCGGCCCCCAACAATGCTAAGCTACCGCCTTTATCACGCCCGCAAATGCCGATGATCGTCGTCCATCACCTGAACAATTCGCGCTCCCAGCGCATCCTGTGGCTGTTGGAGGAACTGGGTCTGGAATACGAGATCAAAAAATACCAACGCGATCCGAAGACGATGCTGGCGCCGCCCGCGCTGCGCGCCGTGCACCCGCTCGGCAAGTCGCCCGTCATCCAGGACGGCGATACGGTCGTGGCGGAATCGGGCGCGATCATCGAGTACCTGGTCGGCCGCTACGGCACGGCGCTGGCGCCGGTGCCGGGTACGCCCGGGCGCCTGCACTACACGTATTTCCTGCATTACGCGGAAGGATCGGCGATGCCGCCGCTGCTGCTGAAACTCGTGTTCGACCGCGTCGAGAGCAGCCCGGCGCCGTTCTTCGTGCGCCCGATCGCGCGCGCGATCGCGAACAAGGTCAAGGACAGCTTCGTGCTGCCGCAGATCCGCCAGCACCTGGCGTTCCTGGAGGGGGAGCTGGGCAAGCGCACCTGGTTCGCCGGCGACGAGTTCTCCGCCGCCGACATCCAGATGAGCTTCCCGCTGGAAGCGGCGGCCGCGCGCGGCGGGCTGGATGGGCAATACCCGAACCTGGTCGCCTTCCTCGACAAGGTCCACGCGCGGCCGGCCTACCGGCGCGCGCTCGAACAGGGCGGGGAATACGCCTTCGTCAAGTAAAAAAGTAAGGACCATGGCAAAGCTGCTGGCCATCGACGGCCTGAACATCGTGCGGCGCGTGTACGAGGCGAGCCCCGAACCGGACTCGGACCTCAAGGCGAGCATCGCGCTGCGCCACGCGTTCTCGTCGTTCCGCAACCTGCTCGAAGCGCACGCGCCCACGCACGTGCTGGCCGCGTTCGACTACGGCGGCGCCACGTGGCGGCACGCGTTGTATCCGCGCTACCGCGAAGGCCGCGCGCCGATGCCGGGCGTGCTGCGCGAAGCGCTGCCGGAATTCCACGAGCGCCTGCGCAAGGTCGGCCTGCACGTCCTGATGCTGCCCGAGGTCGAGGCGGACGACGTCATCGGCACCGGCGTGCTGCGCTGGCTGTCGGAGGGGCGCGGCGACGCCGTCGTCGCCACCACCGACAAGGACCTGCACCCCTTGATCGCGCACGGCGCGCTGGTGTGGGATCATTTCAAGGGCGAGTGGCACGACGACGCGTGGGTGCGCAACAGGTTCGGCGTCGCGCCGGAGCGCCTGCACGACCTGCTGGCGCTGATGGGCGACCCGACCGACGGCGTGCCGGGCGTGTCGAAGATCGGCATGAAGACGGCCGCGCGCCTGCTCAATGCCTATGGCGACCTCGACGCCGTCATGGCGGGCGCCGGCATCCTCAAGACGCCGCTGGGCGAGAGACTGCGCGCGGAGCGCGAGATCCTTGAGGTGTCGCGCAAGCTGGTGCAACTGAAGACCGACGTGCGCCTGGGCGTCACGTGGAACATGCTGGCGTACGAAGCAGATTAAAAGAAAGGAAACCGATGCTCAAGGCGATCATCGTGGACGGCAGCGCCGTCGCGCGCGGCCTGCTGGCCACCGTGCTCACCGACGGCGGCTACGACGTCGCCGGCCAGGCCCACACGGCCGCGGCCGGATTTGCGCTCGCGCTCAAGCACCATCCGCACATCTTCTGCATCGCGCGCGAGCAGTTCGAGGACGGGCAAGAGGCCATCGGACAGCTGCGCGCGCAGCTGCCCAAGACGCTGATCTTCATGGTGTCCGGCTCGCTCGACGCGCCGGCCGTCCAGGCGGCGCTCGCGGGCGGCGTGCACGGGTTCATCGTCAAGCCGTTCAAGGCCGACACGGTGCTGCGCACGATCCGCAACACCGTCATTTCCATCGTCAAGAAGCACCGGGGCGACTAAAAAAACGTCATTCCCGCTTTCGCGGGAGCCGTTTCCGGCAATGCCGGGAACGACGTCTTTGTGCTGCGGGCCTAAATCAGGCCGCCTCTTTCGCCGCCGCCAAGAGCCCCATCTCCTCGGAGCCGAGCAGCTTGTCGATATCCAGCATGATCAGCATGCGCTCGCCCACGGTACCGAGCCCGCGCAGGTATTCGCCCGACACGGTGGCGCCGAGGTCCGGGGCCGGCTTGATCTGGTCCGCCGTCAGCGTGACGACGTCCGAGACGCTGTCCACCACCATGCCGATCGTGTGGTTGTTGATGTTCAGGACGATCACGACGGTGAACGCGTCGTAGGTCGCGGCGCCGACGTTGAACTTGATGCGCATGTCGACCACCGGCACGATGATGCCGCGCAGGTTGACGACGCCCTTCAGGTAGTCGGGCGCGTTGGCGATGCGGGTGACGGCGTCGTAGCCGCGGATTTCCTGGACCTTGAGAATGCTGATCGCATATTCCTCGCTGCCCAGGCGGAACGACAGCACTTCGGTCGCGTTGTTGACGATGTCTTCAGCCATTGATATTCCTCAGGTTTAAACGTGTCGCATGTTTCCATGCAGCAATATACCGGAAGAGTACGACATTTTTGTGTCGGATACGATGGCCAAAAGACAATCGTGAACAAAAATGCCGTGGCTGCGGGCAGAATGCAACAATCAGGCGGCGGTCGCGGTATCGATGATGCCGCCGCCCAGGCACACGTCGCCGTCGTACAACACGGCCGACTGGCCCGGCGTCACCGCCCATTGCGGATCGGTGAAGGCGAGCGTGAAGCGGTCCGGACCTTCCGGCGCGACCGTGCAGGGCACGTCGGCCTGGCGGTAGCGGGTCTTGGCGGATAAAGCGCGCGGCTCCGGAGGTGCGCCCGCGATCCAGCTGGCCTGCCCGGCGCCCAGGCTGGCCGACAGCAGCCACGGGTGGTCGTGGCCCTGCACGATGTACAGCGTGTTGGTGGCGATGTCCTTGCGCGCCACGAACCACGGTTCGCTCGTGCCGTCCGCGTTCTTGTGCGATTTCAGGCCGCCGATGCCGATGCCCTTGCGCTGGCCCAGCGTGTAGAACGACAGGCCCACGTGCTCGCCGACCGTCTGGCCGTTGTCCAGCTTCATCGGGCCCGGCTTGTGCTGCAGGTAGCGGCCGAGGAATTCGCGGAACGGGCGCTCGCCGATGAAGCAGATGCCCGTCGAATCCTTTTTCGCCGCATTGGGCAGGCCCAGTTTTTCCGCGATCTTGCGCACTTCCGTCTTGGCGATCTCGCCCAGCGGGAACAGCGATTTCGACAACTGCGCCTGGTTCAGGCGGTGCAGGAAGTAGCTCTGGTCCTTGGTCGAATCGAGCGCTTTCAGCAGCTCGAATTTGTTAGTGGCGCCGTTGTGGCGCACGCGCGCGTAGTGGCCGGTCGCGATCAGGTCGGCGCCCAGCTTCATCGCGTGGTCGAGGAAGGCCTTGAACTTGATCTCGGCGTTGCACAGCACGTCCGGGTTCGGCGTGCGGCCGGCCTGGTATTCGCGCAGGAATTCCGCGAACACGCGGTCCTTGTATTCGGCGGCGAAGTTGACCGCCTCGATGTCCACGCCGACGACGTCGGCCACGCTGGCCGCGTCGATCCAGTCCTGGCGCGTGGAACAGTATTCGGAATCGTCGTCGTCTTCCCAGTTCTTCATGAACAGGCCGACGACTTCATAGCCCTGTTCCTTCAACATCCAGGCCGCGACCGAGGAGTCGACGCCGCCCGACATCCCGATCACGACTTTCTTTTTGCTCATTTCAGGTTACGTCCGGTTTGATGGTGAGTCCGCCGTCGAAGACCGAATAGTCCGTGTACAGCAGGTCTAGCGGCGTGCGCTTGCCCGCCAGGTAATCGTCCACGCACCGCAGCACGATCGGGCTGCGGTGGCGCTCCTGGCACGCGGCCAGTTCGTCGCGCGTGAGCCACAGCGTGCGCAGGATGCCGTGGTCGAGCGCCTGGTCGTACTGCTTGCCCGCCTTGCCGCAGAACGTGAAGCGCAGATAGGTCACGTCATGTCCGCGCGACTTCGAGTGGTAGCGCGACAGATACATGCCGACGAGGGCTTCCGGGATGAATTCATGCGCCGTCTCTTCCATCGCCTCGCGGATCACCGCCTGTTCGAGCGATTCGCACGGGTCGAGGTGGCCGGCCGGCTGATTCAGGCGGATGCCGTCGCTGGTTTCCTCTTCGATCAGCAGAAAGCGGCCATCGCGCTCGATGATCGCGGCGACGGTGACTGACGGTCTGAAGGTATGGGTCATGCGCGTCCTTAATGTGAGCCGACATTCTACCTTGATGGAACGTGCGTTGCTCGGGCGCACGCTGCGGTGCAACAGTTCCGGACAAGTTTGAATATTGATTTGAAACAAAAACCTTGTGGATTCGTCTAGGTTCTCGCAGGCTATGCCATGAGAATGGCCGATCTGTTGACGAAAAACCACTCATCTGTATTCATCGGAGCATTACATGCTAGATTGTGGACAGTTTATCAATTTTATGGAGGCATCATGAGAATTGGTGTTCCGGCCGAAACGAGGCCGGGCGAGACACGTGTCGCAGCAACTCCCGAAACCGTCAAAAAGCTGGCTGCCCAGCACGAAGTGATCGTGCAATCCGGTGCCGGCGTGCATGCTTCCGCGATTGATGACGCCTATGTCGCCGCTGGCGCCCGCATCGGGACCGCGCAAGAGGCTCTCGGGGCCGACCTCGTCCTGAAAGTACGCAGCCCGAACGCGGAAGAGCGCGCGCAGATGAAGCAGGGCGCCGCCCTCGTCGGCATGTTGAACCCGTTCGATACGGACAACCTGGCCGCGCTGGCGCAGCAGCGCCTGACCGCGTTCGCGCTTGAAGCGGCGCCCCGCATCACCCGTGCGCAATCGATGGACGTGCTGTCGTCGCAGGCCAACATCGCCGGCTACAAGGCCGTGATCATGGCCGCCAACGCCTATCAGCGCTTCATGCCGATGCTGATGACGGCCGCCGGCACCGTGAAAGCGGCGCGCGTGCTGATCATGGGCGTCGGCGTCGCCGGCCTGCAGGCCATCGCCACCGCGAAGCGCCTCGGTGCCGTCATCGAAGCGTCCGACGTGCGGCCGCCCGTGAAGGAGCAGGTGGAATCGCTGGGCGCCAAATTCATCGACGTGCCGTTCCTCACCGACGAGGAACGGGAGATCGCCAAGGGCGTCGGCGGCTATGCGCGTCCGATGCCGGCCGACTGGATGCGGCGCCAGGCGGAGCTCGTGCACGAGCGCGCGAAGCAGGCCGACATCGTCATCACCACCGCGCTGATCCCGGGCCGCAAGGCCCCCGTGCTGATTGCGGAAGAGACGGTGCGCGCGATGAAGCCGGGTTCCGTGATCGTCGACATGGCCATCGAGCAGGGCGGCAACTGCCCGCTGACGGAGTTGGGCAAGACGGTGATCAAGCACGGCGTGACGATCATCGGCGAACCGAACCTGCCGGCGCTCGTCGCGGCCGACGCCTCGGCCCTGTACGCGCGCAACGTGCTGGACTTTTTGAAGCTCGTGATCGACAAGGACGGGAAGCTCGTCATCGACCGCGAGGACGAGATCGTGCGCGCAGTGCTCGTCGCCATCGACGGCGACGTGCTGCGCAAAGCGGCGTAAACAAGGAGACGCGTCATGGAAATCAGCCATACCATCATCAACCTGATCATCTTCGTGCTGGCGATCTATGTCGGCTACCACGTCGTGTGGACCGTCACGCCCGCGCTGCACACGCCGCTGATGGCGGTGACGAACGCCGTCTCGGCCATCATCATCGTCGGCGCCATGCTGGCGGCCGGCCTGACGGAAGGCCTGACCGGGAGAATCGCCGGCACCGTCGCGGTGGCGCTGGCGGCCGTGAACGTGTTCGGCGGCTTCCTCGTCACCCAGCGCATGCTGGAGATGTTCAAGAAGAAGGAACCGAAAGCGGCGAAATCCGCGCCGGTCGCCAAGGATGCCGTCGGCGTCGCGAAGGAGGCCGCATGAACATGATCAGCATGAACGTCGTGACGCTCCTGTACCTCGTGGCGTCCGTATGCTTCATCCAGGCCTTGAAAGGCTTGTCGTCGCCCGCGTCCGCGCGCATGGGCAACGCGTTCGGCATGACGGGCATGGGCATCGCCGTCATCACCACCATCGCCCTGATGTTCAAGCTGAAGGAGCAGATGCAGACGGGCGGCATGGGTTTTGGCCTCGTGCTGCTCGGCGTCGTCGTCGGCGGCGCGATCGGTGCCGTGGCCGCGAAGCGCGTCGAGATGACCAAGATGCCGGAACTGGTCGCCGCGATGCACTCGCTCATCGGCCTCGCGGCCGTGTGCATCGCCATCGCGGCCGTGTCCGAGCCGTGGGCCTTCAATATCGCCGCGCGCGGCGAAGGACTCCCGTTCGGCAACCGCCTGGAACTGTTCATCGGCACGTTCGTCGGCGCGGTGACGTTCTCCGGTTCCGTGATCGCGTTCGGCAAGCTGGCCGGCAAATATAAATTCCGGCTGTTCCAGGGCGCGCCCGTGCGCTATCCGGGCCAGCACATGATCAACCTGCTGGTGGCCATCGCCATCATCGCGCTCGGCCTCGTGTTCTGCTTCTCGGCAGGCAGCGCGCCCGCGTGGACGCCGTACATCGTGATGGCCGTGCTGTCGTTCGTGCTCGGGGTGCTCATCATCATCCCGATCGGCGGCGCGGACATGCCCGTCGTCGTGTCGATGCTGAACTCGTACTCGGGCTGGGCGGCGGCCGGCATCGGCTTCTCGCTGAACAACTCGATGCTGATCATCGCGGGCTCGCTTGTCGGATCAAGCGGCGCGATCCTGTCGTACATCATGTGCAAGGCGATGAACCGCTCGTTCTTCAACGTGATCCTGGGCGGCTTCGGCGGCGAGGGGGCATCCAGCGACGCGGGCGGCGCGAAGGAACAGCGTCCGGTGAAATCGGGCTCGCCGGAAGACGCGGCGTTCATCCTGCAGAACGCGGAATCCGTGATCATCGTGCCGGGCTACGGCCTCGCGGTGGCGCGCGCCCAGCACACGGTGAAGGAACTGGTCGACAAGCTCACGGCGCACGGCGTGCAGGTGCGCTACGCGATCCACCCGGTGGCGGGCCGCATGCCGGGCCACATGAACGTGCTGCTGGCGGAAGCCGAGGTGCCGTACGACCAGGTGGCGGAGATGGAAGACATCAACGGCGAGTTCGGCCAGACGGACGTCGTGCTCGTGCTGGGCGCGAACGACGTCGTGAACCCGGCGGCCAAGGACCCGAAATCGCCGATCGCGGGGATGCCGATTCTCGAGGCCTATAAAGCCAAGAGCATCATCGTCAACAAGCGCTCGATGGCGTCGGGGTATGCGGGGCTGGACAACGATCTCTTCTATCAGCCGAACACGATGATGGTGTTCGGCGATGCGAAGAAGGTGATCGAGGCGATGGTCAAGGCAGTCGAATGATGGTTGAACGCGTGGACGGCACAGCCGTCCACGCGTTCAACGCCGCCCGAACATCATCAGTTCGGCAAGCAGCATCCTTGCTGGTTTCACGGTATCCAGCGCCGCCAGCGCCAGCCCGAGCACCGCCTGCAGCGGCCCCGTATTCGCGAACACGCGCGCCATCGCATCCGTCGTGCGGATGATGGCGCCGCGGTCGCGCGCACGTTCTTCCGCAAAGCGCGCCAGCGCGTCCGCGGTGCCGCCGTCCTGATCGATCCCGCGTGCCAGCAGGCGCGCCAGCACGGCCGCGTCGCGCAGGCCGAGATTCAAACCCTGGCCCGCGACCGGATGCAAGGTCTGCGCCGCATTCCCGATGGCGACCGTGCGCGCCGAGAACCTGGGGTCCGCATTCAGCCCGAGGGGAAACGCCGCCCGCGTGGAGGCGTGCGTGAATGTGCCGAGGCGTTCGCCGAACGCCTCGCCCAGCCGGCGCAGGAATTCGGGCTCGCCCAGGTCCAGCAGCTGCTGCGCGCGCTCCGGATGCACGCACCAGACCAAGGCATATTGGTGGCCGTCGGCACCGTCCTGCGGCAGCAGCGCCAGCGGGCCTTCGTCCGTAAAACGTTCGAAGGCGCGGTGCGGAATCGGCTGGCTCGCCGTGACGCGCGCGATGACGGCCGTCTGCACGTAGTCGCGCCGCTGCGGCCGCTCGGCCTGTGCGCCGAACACGCCGCCTTCTGCCTGCACGGCGACCTTCGCATGCAGCGTGCGCTCGTCGTCCAGTTCGAGCACGACGCCGTCGCGGTCTTCATGCAGCGCGGCCACGCGCGCGGGACGCAGCACCTGCACGCCCACGCGCTCGCAGGCGCGCGACAACGCGTCGACGACGTCGCCGTAGCGCGCCACATAGCCCAGCGCGTCGAGTTGGTGTTCCGCGCGGTCCATCACGCTGCGGCCCAGATGGCCGCGGCGCGAGACGTGGATCTGGTGGATGGCCGTGGCCGCGGATTGCACGGCGGGCCACGCGCCGACATCCTCCAGCAGCATGCGGCTGCCCCACGACAGCGCGATCGAGCGCGGGTCCGAGATCGCCTGGCCCAGCGCCTTCGCATCGACGAGCGCGATGCGCCCCGGCTCGACGCCGCGGCGCGCCATCAGCGCGGCCAGCGCGAGGCCGACCGGGCCGGCGCCGCAGATCGCCACGTCCACGTGCAGCGCCTGTTCAGCCATGCGCCGTCCCCACGATCGCTTCGATCTCGGCCACCGTCTTCGGCGCGGACGCCGTCAGCAGGCGATAGCCGTCCTTTGTCACGACGACGTCGTCCTCGATGCGGATGCCGATGTGCCAGAAGCGTTCCGGCACGCCGTCGGCCGGACGCACGTAGATGCCCGGTTCCACCGTGACGACCATGCCTTCGGCCAGCGGCCGCGATGGCTTCTCGGCCTGCGTGACGTCGCGGTACCCGCCCACGTCGTGCACATCCATGCCGAGCCAGTGGCCCGTGCCGTGCATGTAGAACGGGACGTGGGCCTTGTCGGCGATGGCGTCGTCGACGCTGGCGTATTTCGACTTGTCGACGAGGCCCAGGTCGAGCATGCCCTGCACGAGCACGCGCAGCGCCGCTTCGTGGAAGGCGCTGTACGGCCGGCCCGGCGCGATGGCGGCCAACGCGGCGTCCTGCGCGGCCAGCACCAGTTCGTACAGCGTGCGCTGGGCGTCCGTGAAGCGGCCGCTCACCGGGAACGTGCGGGTGATGTCGGACGCGTAGCCATCCAGTTCGCAGCCGGCGTCGATCAGCACCAGGTCGCCGTCTTCCATGTTCCGGTCGTTGACGTTGTAGTGCAGGATGCAGGCGTTCGGGCCCGAGGCCACGATCGGCGTGTAGGCGGGGAACTGGGCGCCGCTTTTGCGGAAGGCGTACAGCAGCTCCGCTTCCAGCTCGTACTCGAACATGCCTGGGCGCGCCGCACGCATCGCGCGCCCGTGGGCGCGGCCCGAGATCTCGCCGGCGCGCAGCATCAGCGCCTGCTCGTCGGCGTCCTTCACGAGGCGCATCTCGTCCAGCAGCGGCAGCAGGTTCACGAAGGTGTCGGGCGCGGTGGTGCCGGTGCGGGCTTGCGCGCGCACGGCCTTGATCCAGCCCGTCACCTGCGCGTCGAGCGCGGCGTTCGATGCCAGCGCGTAGTACAGCGCCGGTGCGTTGGCGAGGAGGCGCGCCATGTGCGTATCCAGTTCGGCGATCGGGTAGGCGTCGTCGAAGCCGAACGTGGTGCGCGCCGCTTCGGGGCCATGGCGGTAGCCGTCCCAGATCTCGCGCTCGATGTTTTTCTCGCGGCAGAACAGGATGGAGCGCGCCGGCTTGTCGCCCGTTGCGGCGACGAGTACCAATACGCTTTCCGGTTCCGTGAAGCCGGTCAGATAGTAAAACGCGCTGTCGTGGCGGTAGGGGTAGTCGCTGTCGCCGTTGCGCAGGACGGCCGGGGCGGTGGGCAGCACGGCCACGCTGCCGGGCTGCATCTGCGCGGCCAGGCGCGCGCGTCGTGCCGCGTAATCCATCAGGCGCCCGCCTTCACGGAGCCCGGCGGCGCGTTGAGTTCTTCCAGCTGGCGCACGGTGCCGACGTTGACCCAGGGACCGTCGTAGATCTCGCCGCCGATGCGACCCTGGTCAATGAACTTGCGCATCAGTGGGCCGAGCCGCGAAACTTCCCCGGCCTTGATCCCGTCGAACATCTCGGGACGATAGACGCCGATGTTCGAAAAATTCCACTTCGGATTGCCGTCGTTGGACAGCGTGTACATCGTCACGCCGAAGTCGCCGTCCGGGTTGTGCCACGGGTTCGGCGTCAGGTACAGCCAGGCGATGTCGCGCTTCTCGGGCGGGATCGGCTGGCCGACGGCGTCGACGTCCTTGAGCACGTCCAGTACCTGTTCGAAGTCGAAGTAGGGCGCATAGATGTCGCCCGAGACGGCCAGGAACGGCTCGTCGCCGAGCAGGTGCAGGGCGTTGGCGATGCCACCCGCCGTTTCCAGCGGCGCCGGTTCGTGCGAGTAGACGATGCGCGCGCCGTAGCGGCTGCCGTCGCCCAGCTCTTCCTCGATCATGTGGCCGAGGTGGGAGTGGTTGATGACGATGTCCTTGAGGCCGGCGCGCACGAGGTTCAGCACGTGCCAGGTGATGAGGGGGCGGCCGCGCACCTTGAGCAGGGGCTTGGGGCAGGTATCGGTCAGCGGACGCATCCGCTCGCCGCGGCCCGCGGCGAAGATCATGGCTTTCATCGGATGGTCTTCAGAAGGTGTAGCCGACTTGCGGCGCCTTGTCCTCGAACGCGTCGAGCAGGCGCAGCAGGGGCTTGAGTTCGGTGTAGCGGTTGGCGGTCTTGCGCACGTAGTCCATCACCGTGGACAGGTCGCCCATATAGGTGGACTTGCCGTCGCGGTAGTTCAGGCGGCAGAAGATGCCGAGGATTTTCAAGTGGCGCTGCAGGGCCATGTATTCGAAGTCGCGATAAAAGGCGTCGATGTCCGGGTTGACAGGCAGGCCGACCTGCTTCGCGCTTTGCCAGTAACGCACGACCCAGTCCAGCACGAATTCCTCGTCCCACTGGATGTAGGCGTCGCGCAGCAGCGAGGCCAGGTCGTAGGTGACGGGGCCGTAGACCGCGTCCTGGAAATCCAGCACGCCCGGGTTGCCCTGGTCGAGGAACATCAGGTTGCGGGAATGGAAATCGCGGTGCATGTAGACTTGCTGTTGCGCCAACACGTTGGCCGTGATCGCCTCGAACACTTTGTCCAGCTGGGCGCGCTGGATGTCGTTCATCTGCACGCCCAGGTGGCGCTCGATGAACCATTCGGGGAACAGGTTCAGCTCGCGCAGCACGAAGGCGCGGTCGAATTCCGGCAGCACGCCGGCCTGGCTCGCCAGCTGGAATTTGATCAGGGCGTCGATCGCGTCCGAGTACATGAACGGCGCGTTGTCGACGGACAGGCGCTGCAGGTACATCGTCGTGCCGAGGTCGGACAGCAGCAGGAAACCGGCGTCCACGTCGCGGGCCACGATGGCGGGCACGGTGACGCCGGCGTCGCGCAGCAGGCCGTCGACGTGGATGAATGCCGGGACGTTTTCGCGCTCCGGCGGGGCGTCCATGGCGACGAGGGACTCGCCCAGCTTGTCGCGTAGCGCCGGCACAACATCGAGGCGGAAGTAGCGGCGGAAACTCGCATCGGACGACGCCGGGCGCAGGCTGCCGACGTCGACCAGGTCGAGCGAGCTCAGCCATTCGATCAGCCGTGCCAGGCGGGCATCCTTGTCGGGAGTGGAGGGAACGTGTTGAGACTGAGAAGACATGAAGCGTCCCGGTGAAACGGGTTGGTGATAGGAATTCCCATATAATAAGGGATTCAATCCAAAAAATCGCCCTCTATGGTGCAACCCGATCTTTCATGAGCTGGATGACGGCCCTACCATTCCCGCCGCGGCGAACCGCAGCCCTGTCCGCCCTCGTGGCCATGGCCGCGGGGCCGTTGTATGCACAGACGGCGGCGCAGCCGGCGGCTGCACCCATGCCTGCGCCGGCCCGTCCGGACGAGCGCGATCTGCCGATCACGATGCGCGCCGAGGAGTTTTCCGGCCGCCCGGACCGCATCCTGAACATGGTCCGCAACGTCGAGATCACGCGCGGCGCCACCGGCGTCACCGCCGACACGGCCTGCTACCGCCGCGTCGAGGACGAGGTCACGGCCGAAGGCAATATCACGATGTGGCGCTTCGGCGACCGCTATAAGGGCGACGCCCTGCAGCTGAACCTGGAAACGGGCAAAGGCTGGGTGCTGCATCCGGCCTACCGCCTGGCGGCGAACAATGCGCAGGGCAAGGCCCAGCGCATCAACTTCCTCGGCGAGGACCAGGCCGTCGTCGTCGACGGCACGTACAGCACGTGCGAAGGCCCCGATCCGGACTGGTACCTGAAATCCAGCACGCTGCGCCTGGACCAGGGCCGCGACGTCGGCACGGCCGGCAAGACGATCATTTATTTCAAGGACGTGCCCATCATCGGCACACCGGCACTGTCGTTCTCGCTGTCCGGCGCGCGCCGTTCCGGCTGGCTGCCGCCCACGATCGGCTTCGGCTCCAAGGGGTCGGCCGAGTTGATGGTGCCGTATTATTTCAACATCGCGCCGAACCGCGACCTGACGCTGTTCCCGCGCTACATCTTCGCGCGCGGCCTGCAGCTGGGCGCGACGGGCCGCTACCTGGGCGAGACCGACCGCGGGCCTTACCACGGCGAGACGCACGTGGAATACCTGGCGGGCGACCGCCTGGCGCACCGCAACCGCTGGTGGGTCGACACGCTGCACAACCAGTTCCTGGCGCCCAACTGGACGTTCGGCTGGAACGCGCACGCGGCGTCGGACAACGAGTACCCGTCCGACTTCTCGCGCACCGTCGCCGCCAGTGCCGAGCGCCAGCTGCTGCGCGAACTGCGCACCGATTACTACGGCCAGTACTGGAACCTGACGGCGCGCGTGCAGAGCTACCAGGTCCTGCAGGACCCGGGCGCCGTGCTCAATCCGGCGCTGACCGTGGCCACGCCGTACAACCGCCTGCCGACCCTGAACTTCCACGCGGGCCGCTACGACGTGCTGGGCGGCTTCGACTGGTCGGTGGACGCGGAAGCCACGCGCTTCTCGCATCCGGACGACAACCAGGTGCAGGGCAACCGCGCCAATATGGTGGCGCAGGTGAGCTATCCGTGGGTGCATCCGGGCTGGTTCATCACGCCCAAGGTCATGCTGCACGCGACGCAGTACGACCTCACGCACAACGTCAACACGGACGACAAGATCTCGCGCGTGCTGCCCACGTTCTCGCTGGATTCCGGCCTCGTCTTCGAGCGCAAGTCGTCGCTGTTCGGACCGGACGGCACGCAGACCCTGGAGCCGCGCCTGTTCTACGTGCGCACGCCGTACAAGAATCAGGCCGACATCCCCAATTTCGATACGGGCGTCGCCGGTTTCAATTACGCCCAGCTGTTCACGGAAAACCGCTTCGTCGGCGCCGACAAGGTGTCGGATGCGAACCAGCTGACGGCGGCGATCGTCTCGCGCTTCATCGAGGCGAACGGCGCCGAGCGCCTGCGCCTCGCGGTCGGCAGCCGCTACTATTTCACCGACCCGCGCGTGCGCCTGAACTCGAACGAGCAAAGCAACCAGACCCGCTCGGACGCTCTGGTGGCGGCGTCGGGGCGCATTTCGGAGTCGTGGAGTTTCGACAGCGGCGTACAATACGATGCACAGGCGCGCAGCCTGTACAGCTCGAACGTCGGGGTGCAATGGCAGCCGGCCCCGATGAAGGTGTTGAACCTGGAATACCGCTTCCAGCGCGACACCTTCGGCATCGCCAACGGCTTCCGCAACGTCGACGTCTCGGGCCAGTGGCCGCTGTCGCACCGCTGGTATGGCGTGACCCGGGTCAGCTACTCGGTGCGCGACCGCAAACTGCTCGAGAGCCTCGTGGGGCTCGAGTACAAGGCGGATTGCTGGGTGTTCCGCATGGGCGCACAGCGTTTCGTGACGGCCGCGCAGACCACCTCGACGCCGATCTTCTTCCAGCTCGAGCTCAACGGCCTGTCGCGGCTGGGCTTCGGCAACCCGCTGGAGACTTTCAACAAGAGCATCCCCGGCTATACCCGGCTGAACACCAACGTCGGCCGCCCCTGACCGGGCCATGGACAACCAGATACCTGAAATGAGTGCTTTCCTGAATATGCGTACTACCCGTCTGTCCCCGCTCCGTCCGCACCAGCTCAAGCTGGCGGCGGTGCTGCTGTGCGCCCTCGCCACGGGCGATGTCCTGGCCCAGGCCAAGCCGGCCGCACCTGCCGCCGCGCCGTCCACCAAACCGGGCACCGGCTTCCTGCCGCCCGCGACCAGCAACGCCCACGTGATCGATTCCGTGTACGTGATCGTCAACGACGAAGTCATCACGAAGCGCGAAGTCGAGCAGCGCATGGCCGAGATCACCCAGCGCCTGAAAGCGCAAGGCGCCCAGATGCCGGCCGAGGAAGACCTGCGCCGCCAGGTCGTCGAAGCCATGATCACCGAACGCGCCCAGCTCCAGCTGGCCAAGGAAATGGGCGTGCGCGTCGACGACACGACGCTCGACCGCGCCATCGGCCGCATCGCCGAGAACCAGAAGATGAGCGTGCAGGAGATGCGCAACGCGATGGAGAAGGACGGCCTGCCGTTCTCCCAGTTCCGCGAGCAGATCCGCAACGAGATCATGATGCAGCGCCTGATCGAGCACGAAGTCGACAGCAAGATCCAGGTCACCGAGGCCGAGATCGACACGTACATGGCGGCCGAGAAGGCCGCCGCCGCCGACCGCGTCGAGATGGACATCGCCCAGATCCTCGTGCGCATCCCGGAAAACGCGTCGCCCGAACAGATCGCCGCCCGTAAAGCCCGCGCCGACGAAGTCGCGCGCCAGTTGCGCACCGGCGCCGACTTCGCCAAGATGGCCGCCACGTATTCCGATTCGCCGGACGCGCTGAAAGGCGGCTCGGTCGGCTGGCGCGACCCGGACCGCCTGCCCCCGATCTTCGCGAGCGAGCTGCACAAGCTGAAGCCGGGCCAGGTCACGCCGGTCATCCGCACCAACGTCGGCTTCCACATCCTCAAGCTGATCGACCAGCGCAAGCTCGCCGATGCGCAGAAGGCCGACCAGGCCGTCGTGCAGCAGACCCACGCGCGCCACATCCTGCTCAAGATCACGCCGACGCAGAGCGAGGACGACGCCCGCAAGAAGCTCCAGGAAATCAAGCAGAAGATCGAGAGCAAGCAGGCGACGTTCGAAGACATGGCGCGCCAGTATTCGAACGACGGCTCGGCCTCGAAGGGCGGCGACCTGGGCTGGCTGTACCCGGGCGACGCGCTGCCGGAATTCGAGAACCCGATGAACGCCCTCAAGCCGGGCCAGGTGTCGGACGTCATCAAGACGCCGTTCGGCCTGCACCTGATCGAGGTCGTCGAGCGCAAGACGGAAGACGTGTCGAAGGAAAAGGAACGCTCGGCCGCACGCCAGGTCCTCACCGACCGCAAGCGCCAGGAAGCGCTGGAAGACTGGAGCCGCCAGGTCCGCGACCGCGCCTACGTCGAGTTCCGCGAGGACAAATAAATGTCCCGGACAGGCGCACGCCCCAATCTCGCGATCACGGTCGGCGAGCCGGCCGGCATCGGTCCCGAGATCTCGATCCGCGCGGCCTGGGCGCTGCGCGGCGAGGCTAGGTGCGTGCTCGTGGGCGATGCCGCCTTTCTTTCGCTGACGGCGGGCCTGATCGACCCGGCGATCCGCCTGTCCGCGCTCTCCACGCTGGCGCTGCGCCACAGCGGCCTGCCGCATTTTGGTCCGGATACGATTCCCGTCGTCGACGTGCCGCTCGATGCGCACGTCGTGCCGGGTAAGCTGGACGCCGCCAACGGCCGCGCCGTGCTGGCCACGCTCGATCTCGCGATCGAAGGCACGCGGGCCGGCTGGTGGGACGCCATCGTCACGGCACCTCTGCAGAAGAGCACCATCAACGATGCCGGCGTCGCGTTTTCCGGCCACACGGAATACCTGGCCGAAAAGACGGGCACGCCGAAAGTCGTCATGATGCTGGCCGGCTCGCCGGGGGCGGATCAACCGTACCTGCGCGTGGCGCTGGCCACGACCCACTTGCCGCTCAAGGATGTATCGAGCGCCATCACGCGCGACAGCCTCACGCAGGTGCTGGACATCCTGCATGCGGACCTCGTGAAGAAATTCGGCATCGCGTCGCCGCGCATCCTGGTGACGGGCCTGAACCCGCACGCGGGCGAGAACGGCTACCTCGGCCGCGAAGAGATCGACGTCATCACGCCCGTGCTGGACGATGCGCGCAGCCGCGGCATCGACGCGCGCGGCCCGTATCCGGCCGACACGCTGTTCCAACATAAATACCTGCAGGACGCCGACGCCGTGCTGGCCATGTACCACGACCAGGGCCTGCCCGTGCTCAAGTACGCTACTTTTGGGCGCGGCGTCAACATCACGCTCGGCCTGCCTTTGACCCGCACCTCGGTCGACCATGGCACGGCCCTCGACCTGGCGGCCAAAGGCCTCGGCGAGGCCGATTGCGGCAGCATGGAGGAGGCGATCCGCGTCGCTATCGCCATGGTGCGCGCGCAGCAGCAATAACCGCATACGACAAATGAAACACGTAGCCCGCAAGCGCTTCGGCCAGAACTTCCTGACCGACGACCACGTCCTCCACAACATCATCGAAGGCATCGATCCGCGCCGCGGCGACACCATGGTCGAAATCGGCCCCGGCCTGGCCGCGATGACGGCGCTGCTGCTCAAGGAGCTCGACCACATGCACGTGGTGGAGCTCGACCGCGACCTCGTCGCGCGCCTGGAAAAAGCCTATCCGCGCGAGCGGTTGACCATCCACTCGGGCGACGCGCTGAAGTTCGACTTCGGCTCCATCCCCGTCCCGGAAGGGAAGAAGCTGCGCGTGGTGGGCAACCTGCCGTACAACATCTCCAGCCCGCTGCTGTTCCACCTGGCCGACTACGCCCACCTCATCGAAGACCAGCACTTCATGCTGCAGAAAGAGGTCGTGGAGCGCATGGTGGCGGAGCCGGGCACGAAGGCCTACGGCCGCCTGTCCGTGATGCTGCAGTGGCGCTATGACATGGCGCTGCTGTTCATCGTGCCGCCGACGGCGTTCGATCCGCCGCCGCAAGTCGATTCCGCCATCGTGCGCATGGTGCCCACGAAGCGCCAGCTGCCGGCCGACGCGGCCACGTTGGAAGCCGTCGTGCAAAAGGCGTTCTCGCAGCGCCGCAAGGTGATCCGCAACTGCGTGGCGGGCATGTTCACCGAACAGCAGCTGGTCGATGCCGGCATCGATCCGGGCGCGCGTCCGGAAGCCGTGGGGCTGGAACAGTACGTGGCGCTGGCCAACATCCTGAAACCCCAAGCCTGATCCACCTGCCGCTCATCACCGGCCGTTCTTCCAGCCGCGTGCCCGCGCCGCCTCTTCTGCCGCCGCGTCCAGCGGCTTGCCCGCGATGCGCTCGTCGATCGCCTCCAGCACGGCCGCCGGCAACGCACTGCCGGCCTGGCGGTAACCGCCCGCCGCTTCCGGCGCCGACTCGGCCAGCACGGGAATCTTCCACTGTCCGCCCTCACGGCACGCGAGGCCGGCCGACGACCCCATGACGAAGCCGCGGCAGTACGCGCCGTCGCGGGCGGCGAAGCTGACGCCGACCTTTACCGCGCCATCCGCCTTGCCGCCGACCTGGCGGTCGAGCGCGGACGCCAGTTCCCCTTGCGCCACCACCTGGCTGCCGTTGCCCGCAATGGCGGGCGCGCCGCCGCCGGCGACCGTTTTGCCGACCAGGACGCCGACGACGAGCGTGGCCGCCAGCGCGCCCCATTCCGGCCACGACCATCTGCGGCGCTCGGCCCGCGCGGTGCGCGCCGCATCGAGCGACAGCACGGGCGCCGGCGGCGCCGGCTGCAGGCGCGCGGGCACGGGTTCGTCGAGGATGCCGGCAAACGCGGCGGCGACGTCCGCGCGCAGGGCGCGGTGGCGCGCCACGGCGGCGGCGATGGCGGGATCGGTGCGCATCGCCTGTTCGACGGCGGCGCGTTCGGCGGGATCGAGCTCGCCGTCGGCATAGGCCATCAGGGTGTCATCGGAAAATGTCATGGTGTCCTTCGTGTCTGATCGGAAAGCAGCTGCTGCAGGGCCTCCCGGGCGCGGGCCAGGCGGCTGGTGAGGGTCCCGACCGGGATCTCCAGCACGTCCGCCGCTTCCTTGTACGGCAACCCGTCCACGAGCACGAGGCCGACGACCAGCCGGTGCTCCTCGGACAGCAGGCTGATCGCCTTCTGGATCGCGAGCCGCTGCTGGTGCGCCTGCGCGGTGTCGTCGCCCACGTGTTCGCCTTCCTCCTCCGGCGCGAACAGCTCGGCGCGCCGGGTCCG
This sequence comes from Massilia putida, assembly GCF_001941825.1. Lineage (NCBI taxonomy): Bacteria > Pseudomonadati > Pseudomonadota > Betaproteobacteria > Burkholderiales > Oxalobacteraceae > Massilia > Massilia putida. Next base: position 3,465,790 of record NZ_CP019038.1, on the reverse strand, counting down.
GCTGCGCACCTCGTCGATCCACGCGTTCTTGATGATCCGGAAGAGCCAGCTGTCGAGCCGCGTCCCCGGTTCCCATTGTTCGCTGCGGCCGAGCGCACGCTCCATCGCGATCTGGACCAGGTCGTCCGCGTCTTCGCGATGGTAGGTCAGCGCCCGCGCAAAGCGGCGCATGCGGGGCAGCAGGGCGGCAATCTCGTCGGCAAGCATAGTCTCTGTATGGGTAAACGATGGGGAAGGGGATTTTCTTCCCGCCGTCGTTCGTTAACTGGATATTCCGGCCAATCATATATGATCCGCACATGAAATTCCCTTTCGTAAATAGGCGTGGCCTCGTCGCCGTGGCGCTCGTGTGCGGGACGGCGTCCGCCCATGCGCAGCTGGGCTTGCCGTCCTTGCCGCTGCCGGGGCGCGTCGGTCCGCTGGGGCTGGACGGTTTGCGCCGGCCCGTCGACCAGCTGCTCGACCGGGCGCCGCTGCCGGACCTCGGCAGCCTGCGCCTCGACACCGTCAAACGATTGCTGCGCGACCATCCGGACCAGCTCGAGGCCGATCCGCGCGGCGAACCGGCGCTGCGGGGCGAGGTGCTGGCCTGGTCGCCATCGGAGGCGGCGTTGCGGGCGGCGCAGATTGCTGGCGCCACCGTCGTGCGCGACGAGGCGCTGCCGGGGCTGGGCGAGCGCATGGTGGTGCTGCGGCTGCCGGCCGGGGCAACGACGGCGGCCCTGGTCGAGCGCCTGCGCGCCTTGGACCCCGACGGCAGCTACGATTTCAATCATGTGTACACGGGCAGCGGCGCGGCGGATGGCGTGCCGGCCGGGGGCAAGGCGGCCGTGCGCATCGGCCTCGTCGACAGCGGCGTCGATGGCGCGCACCCGGTCTTCGAGGACGCCGCCATCTCGCGCTGGGGGTGCGACGGCCAGGCGGTTCCGGCGCCGCACGGCACGGCCGTGGCGGCGCTGATGATCGGGCGCTCCGACCACCTGCGCGGCGCGGCGCCGGGGGCCAGCTTGTACGCGGCGGACGTGTATTGCGGCAGCCCGGTGGGCGGCGCCGCCGACCGCATCGCGGCCGCGCTGGGCTGGCTGGACGAGCAGCAGGTCGGCGTCGTGAACATCAGCCTCGTCGGCCCGTCGAACGCGCTGCTGGCGCGTGCCGTCGCGGCGATGCAGGCGCGCGGACACCTGCTGGTGGCCGCCGTCGGCAACGACGGACCGGCCGCGCCGCCGTTGTATCCGGCCAGTTATCCCGGCGTCGTCGGCGTGACGGGCGTCGACCGGCGCGGCCGGCCGCTGCCGGAAGCGGCGCGCGGTCCGCAGGTGAAATTCGCCGCGCCCGGCAGCCAGATGGTCAGCGCCGCGCCGGGCACGCCGCCGTACCGCCAGGTGCGCGGGACCTCGTTCGCGGCGCCCATCGTCGCGGCGTTGCTGGCGCAGCGGCTGCCCCGGCCGGACCGCGCCGCGGCCGCACGCGCCGTGGACGCGCTGGCGCGCGAGGCCGGCGGCGGCCAGGCCGTCGCGAACGACGAGACCGGTTATGGCATCGTCGGCGCCGGCTTGCGCACGGACCCGTCGGACCTGCGTTGAAAAAAATTTTTGAAGGAATGGAAGAAAACGGCGAGCTGGTCCGTTTTCCTTGTATCGGCGGCGCAATGTGCCGCCCCATCCCAAGGAGAACAGACATGAACACCAAACAGATCGCCCGCCACATCGCCCTCATCCTGACAATCGGCATGGCTCACCAGGCCCACGCGCAACTGCTCGGCGGCCGGATGGGCGGCTCGCTGGGCGGGTCCGTCGGCGGCATGATCGGCGGCGGCATGGGCGGCATGGGCGGCATCAGCCGCATGGATACGATGGGCGGCCTGCGCGGCGAAGGACGCCTCGTGCGCGACGGCGCGGCCGATGCCGCGTCCGGCGCCGGCCGCACTGCGGAGCGGCAAGCCCCGAATCCCGCCGCCTCCGCACCGGCCCAGCCCGCCGCCCCCGCACAACGGCCGGGCCTGCTGGCCGGCGCGGGCAGCCTCGCGGGCAACGCCACCGGCGCGGCCAGCGCGCAGCGTTCGGTCTCGGCCGAAGGCGGCAGCGGGGGCGCGTCGGCCTATGCCGACGGATCGGGCTCGGCCAGCATGGACGGCAGCGCCGCGGCGGGTATGGTCGGCGGCGCGGCCCGCGGCGCGGCAGGCCAGGCGCATGATCGCGCGGCGGTCGCCGGCAATGAGGCGGCCGGCAGTGCGCGCGGCGCAATCGGTTCGGCGCGCGACCGCGCGGCGGTCGCCGGCAGCGAGGCGGCCGGCAGTGCGCGCGGCGCAATCGGTTCGGCGCACGATGGCGCGGCGGTCGCCCGCAGCGAGGCCGCCGGCAGTGGGCGCGGTGCGATCGGTGCGGCGCACGATGGCGCGTCGGCCGTGAACGGCGGCGTGACGGTCAGCGGCAGCGCGAGCGGTTCGGCGTCGGGCAGCGCGTCCGGCACGGCCACCCGTCCGTAAGCGGCTACAGCTTCCCCTGCCAATAACGGCGCGCCTTGTCGAACACGCGCGCGCCGACTCTTCTTCCCGCCTCCGACGCCGGCGCATCCAGCCGGACGCCGCCCGTGAGGCGCCGCAGCGCTTCGGCGGCGGCCGCGGCGCAGGCCGCGTCATCCCCGGCCGCGCTGGCGGCGTCCGCCAGCGCATTGGCGAGCACGAAGTACAGCAGCACGTCGCGGTCGTCGTCGTGGCCGTCCCGTACCGAGATGTGCCGGGCCTGGGCGAACCAGTGCGCGGCGATCGCCTGCTGCCCGGCGGTGACGGGCTGGCGGGCCTCGGCCGGCATCAGCGCGAACGGCTGCTCGCGGTGGCGGGCCCCGAGCATCGCCGCCGCCTGCGTGCGGCCGATGCCCGCCGGGCTGAATTGGCCAGCCGCGGCGGCCGGATCGAGGCCCAGGCTCGCCATGCGGGCGTCGACGTCGGCGAGCGTCTCCGGGAACAGGCCGGCAAGGATGCCGCGGGCCGCATGGCTCATCGCGGCCGTCTTGCTGGCGGCGTCGCGCTCGGCGCGGGGCAGGCGCACGGCCACGCCCTGCACCGTCTGGCGCGCGTCACCGTCGTAGGCGGCCCAGGCGTTGTAGATGCACGTGTGCAGGCGCGCGAGCGTATGCAGCGCCCGCGCCGTGTCCGTGATCCGCAGCGCCAGCCCGTTCCAACCCGACACCGTGCCGGCCGGCCGCGTCGCCAGGGGCCCGGTTGCCCCGTCCGCATCCAGTTCCAGGAAGTTCCGCCGTCCCATATTCGCCCCCACCTCCGCTTGTGCGCAGAGAAGTATCGCCAGCGAATCCGGCCCGGCTGTTGAGCATGCTCATGCGCCGCTGCCCATGTCGCAACGCACCATCCCGTTTTTGGCCGCTTTATCCCGCGTTTTGTGCGTTTCGTCGCACGCCGGTGGAAGGGAAGGCGCTGCACGCCTACAGTGACACCATACCAAGCCGATCACGGCTCCCGACAAACCGAAACGAACCCTAAGGAGAAGCGAAATGAACGTCCTCAAACACATGGAAGCCATCTTCCTCGCAGCCGCCGTCCTCGTGGGCGTGACGAGCGCCGCGCACGCCGCGAGCAGCGCCAAACATGCGCGCTACGACGCCCAGGTGACGATCGAAGGCCAGCAGATGGCCGTCGTCAAAGTGACCGCGAAGCGCCTGACCGCCGTCGAGAAAGCCGCCATCTGATCCGTCCGCCCGAGCGCCGCGGGCAAAAAAAAAGCCCGCTGTTGAGGCGGGCTTAAATCCAATTCTTTTCTGAGGAGAGTTGGAGGAGACAGGTGCAATTATGCTGCGCTACAGCATATCAGTCCAATTTTTGTTTCGCATATTCGATATACGAAATTTCCATATCTCACTTATTGGTCACGCAAGTCACGACCAGGTTGCTCACGCCCTTGGCCGCTTCCGCCGCGTCGTCCATCGTGCCGCCGCCCGTACCGTTGGCGCCGCCGGTGACGGTGCAGGTCTGGCTGGGGTTGGTGGGCTGGGTCAGGACGGTCACGCCGTAGGTATTGCCGTAGGGAACCGGGTTCATCGTCAGCGGAACGTCCGCGCCGGTCGGGGCCTTGTTGGCGTCCAGGGCGGGGCTGACGGCGATGGTGCCGGTCGTGCTGCCGTTGGCGAGGACGAGGCCGGTGCCGGTCAGGCCCTTGACGGCGCCGGTGAGCGCATACGTATTGATGGCACAGGCATAGCGCACGTCGATCTTGGCCAGCTGGCCGGCCGTGCCGTACGCCGGGAAGGTGACGGGCGCGCAGGTCTGGTGTTTCGGCTGCGCGCCGCCCGAGGGAACGTGGTTGCTGACGGTCGCGCCTTTCGGGATCACTTCATACGTCTGGCCGTACTCGATCTGGTTCGGGAACGCGAGCACGACGTCCGGGACGGTGGCGTCCGTCGCACTGGTGGCGGACGGCGGGTTGACGGTCAGGTCCTGGCCGTTCGTGGTCAGGACGAGGCCCGGGTACCGCACATTGCTGACCGTGACGTTGATCGGGAACGTGGCCTTGCCGCCGCCGCCGCAGGAGGCCAGCGTCGCCATGATCGCGAGGGCGAGGGCCGGACGCGCGAGGGAAAACTTCATGTGAGTCTCTCCGGAGTTAAGAGCAGGTGACGGTGACGGTGGTGGTTTCGGTCGCGCCCATGATGCCCGAGCCGTTGCCGCTGCTGCCGCCGCTGACGGCGCAGGTCTGGCCGGTCGGCTGGGTCAGGACGGTGACGCCGTATGCGCCGTCTTCGTACACCGGGGCCATCTGCACCGTGGCCGTGCCCGCCGGGACGTCATGACGATCCGCGCCGTTGACGACCACGAGGCCGTTGCCGGTCAGGTTCTTGACGCTGACGGTCAGGGCGTGCGTCTTGATCGTGCAGGTCACGCGGATCTGGGCGATCGTGTAATAGTTGGCGCGCGCCTTGCCGTTGATGGCGTGGCATTCGCTGGTGTTCGACGGAATGCTCTTGACCTCGATATTGAACTGGTCGTCGGTCGAGACGCGGTTGCTGAACTGGAACGAGGTATAGGGCGACACGACGGCCGTGTCGTTACCGCCATTATTCGTCAGCACCAGACCGTCCTTGGTGACATTGCTGACCGCGCCGGACAGGTACAGGTCGCCGCTCCCGCCGCCGCAGGCGGACAGGCCCAGCGCGCATGCCAGCGCTACAACGCCGGCACGCAGGATCGAGCTCTTCATAAAATCTCCACAATGGAATGATGGCGCGCGGGCGGCGCCGGTACGGCTGAATAGAAAAATACCCATCATTTTAGTGCATTTGCCAACCATCGGCCCTATTTGCCTTTGTATCACGGTGTAACCATGCGCCCGAGTCGGACACGGCATTGCTTTTCGGCGCGGCCCTCGTTATGCTTGGACCGCTCCTTTCCACTGTCCAAGCTTCGTTTCCGAAGCCGCATCCCAGCATGAACACCCGCCGTGCCTGGCCCAAAGCCATCCTGTTCGACCTCGACGACACGTTGTGGCCGATCGCCCCCGTCATCCTGCAGGCGGAAGAGACGCTGTTCGCGTGGCTGCGCGAGCACGCGCCGCGCGTGGCCGAGCGCTTCACCATCGACACCCTGCGCCAGGCGCGCCTGGAACTGCTGGCGCGCAAGCCGGAATTCCACCTCGACCTCGGCAAGCTGCGCCGCGCCGGCCTGGTCGACGCGTTCCAGGCGGCGGGCGAGGATGCCGCCAAGGTCGAGCATGCGATGGCGCAGTTTTTCGCCGCGCGCAATGCCGTGGTCCCCTACGACGACGTCCTGCCGGGCTTGTTGAAGCTGAAGAGCCGCGTGCTGGTCGGCTCGATTTCGAACGGCAATGCCGACCTGCGGACGATCGGCCTGTCGCACCATTTCAAGGTGTCGGTGGCGGCGCCCCAGTTCGGCGTGGCCAAGCCGGACGCGGCCATCTTCCTGGCCGCCTGCAAGGAATTGGGCGTGGCGCCCGAGGATGCGGTCTATGTCGGCGACGACGTGCTGCTCGACGTGCAGGGCGCCCAGCGTGCCGGCCTGCGCGCCGTGTGGATGAACCGCACGGGCTCGACCAAGCACCTGGAGCACGAGGTGGTGCCGGATGCGATCGTGCGCGACTTCGACGAGCTGATCGATTGGCTCAGGCGCGAACACGAGCAAGAGCGCGGTTAAGCACAAGCTTTGACCGAACGTGCATAATGACAGAAATGAAACGGAACCCTGGTTAGGCCATGCAACTCGATAACCGTGCACAAACCCTGCTGAAAGCCCTGGTCGAGCGCTACATCGCCGACGGCCAGCCGGTCGGCTCGCGCGCGCTGTCGAAGATTTCCGGGCTCGACCTGTCGCCGGCCACGATCCGCAACATCATGGCCGATCTCGAGGAAATGGGGTACGTCGCCAGTCCGCACACGTCGGCCGGCCGCATTCCCACGCCGCGCGGCTACCGCCTGTTCGTCGACACGCTGCTCACCGTGCAGCAGATCGACGAGAACGCCGTCGAGGCCAGCATGCGCCTGCCCGCGCACCAGCCGCAGAAGGTGATCGCCAACGCGGCCCAGATGCTGTCGTCGCTGTCGCAGTTCGCCGGCGTCGTGCAGAGCCCGCGGCGCGAATCGGCGTTCCAGCAGATCGAATTCCTGCGCCTGTCGGAAAAGCGCATCCTGCTCGTCATCGTCGACCCGCGCGGCGACGTGCAGAACCGCCTGCTGCTGACCGACGTCGACTACACGCCGGCGCAGCTGACGCAATCGGCCAATTACCTGAACCAGCATTTCGCCGGCCTGTCGTTCGACGAGGTGCGCAGGAACCTGACGGGCGAGCTGCAGCAGTTGCGCGACGATATGGGACGCCTGATGCAGGCCGCGGTGGAAGCGGGCAGCGAGGCGCTGGCCGAGACGGACGATATGGTCATCGCCGGCGAGCGCAACCTGCTCTCGGTGGCCGACCTGTCGTCCAACATGAGCTCGCTACGCCAGATGTTCGAGATGTTCGAGCAGAAGACGGGCCTCATGCAGCTGCTCGACGTGTCCAGCAAGGCCGGCGGCGTGCAGATCTTCATCGGCGGCGAATCGAAGCTGGTGCCGATGGACGAGATGAGCGTCGTCACCGCGCCGTACGAGGTGAACGGCAAGATCGTCGGCACCCTCGGCGTCATCGGCCCCACGCGCATGGCCTACGAGCGCGTGATTCCGATCGTCGACATCACGGCCAAGCTGCTGTCGAACGCGCTGAGCCACTCCTGATTCCGCCGCGGCCTCAATGCCGGTGCGGGCAGTCGGTCTTCTGGCAGTGGCCGTAGATGGCGAGGGCGTGCTCGGCGATCTTGAAGCCGCGTTCGGCGGCGATCTTCTGTTGGCGGCTTTCGATTTCGTCGTCGTAGAACTCTTCCACGTGGCCGCAGTCCAGGCAGACGAGGTGGTCGTGGTGCGAGCCGGCGTTCAGCTCGTAGATTGCCTTGCCGGTTTCAAAGTGATTGCGGTTCAACAGGCCGGCTTGTTCGAACTGGGTCAGCACCCGGTAGACGGTCGCCAGGCCCACGTCCATGTTTTCGTTCAGCAGGGTCTTGTAGACGTCTTCCGCCGTCAGGTGCCGCACCGCGCTGTTCTGGAAAATTTCCAGGATTTTTAGCCGAGGCAAGGTTGCTTTCAGGCCGCTGGCTTTCAGGTCGGTTGGATTGTGGCTCATGTTTTGTTACTCGGATATGGGCGGAGTGCTTTATGATATAGCGTTTTGATAGCTCCCGCCTCATCGATTTTTAAGGTCAGATATGCGCATTAACGTCGTTTTACATCGTTCCCACGCCCGGGCAGCGCTCGTGGCCGGCCTCGCCTGCATGACGTTGGCGCTGTCCGGCTGCGCCGCCTGGCGCAACCAGACCCAGCCGGCCGCGCCGGTGAGCACCGCCCCCGACGCGGTCGCCGCCGATGCCGGCAAGTCCGCGGCAATCGCGAATTCGGGCGCGCAGACGACGACCGTCACCAAGCTGCAGAAATTCCTCTGGATCTTCTCGCCATACCGCCCGGACATCCAGCAGGGCAATTTCGTGTCGCAGGAAATGCTGAACCAGCTGAAGGTCGGCCAGACCCGCGATCAAGTGAAATTCATCCTCGGCACGCCGCTGCTGCAGGACGCCTTCCACAAGGACCGCTGGGATTATCCGTTCTACCTCGCGCGCGGCAACGGCGAGCTGACCACCAGCCGCGTCACCGTCTATTTCAAGGATGACAAGGTCGACCACTTCGACGGCGGCAACCTGCCGACGGAGCGCGAATACATCAATCGCCTGATCGGCATCTCGAAATACGAAACCAAGTCCGAACAGGAATCGTTGGACGAACTCAAGCGCAAGCGCGACGAGGCGGCCAAAGGCGGCGGACGGGGGGAATAACATGACGCAACTGAAAATCGCCGTTGCCGGCGCCAGCGGCCGCATGGGCCGCATGCTGATCGAAACCATCGCCGCCGCGCCGGACGCCAAGCTGACCGGCGCCCTCGACCGCGAAGGCAACCCGTTCATCAATTCGGACGCCGGCGCGTTTTCCGGCCAGCTGACCGGTGTCGTGATCCAGTCCGACCTGGACAAGGGCCTGGCGGACGCCGACTTCCTGATCGACTTCACGCGCCCGGAAGGCACGCTGCGCCACCTGGAATACTGCGCCGCGCACGGCATCAAGATGATCATCGGCACCACCGGTTTCGATGACGCCGGCAAGGCCGCCATCCGCGCCGCCGCCGAGAAGACCGCGATCATGTTCGCCCCGAACATGAGCATCGGCGTGAACGTCACGATGAAGCTGCTCGAACTGGCGGCCAAGAACTTCGCCGAGGGCTATGACATCGAGATCATCGAAGCCCACCACCGCCACAAGGTCGACGCGCCGTCCGGCACGGCGCTCAAAATGGGCGAAGTGATCGCCGACGCCCTCGGCCGCGACTTGAAGGCATGCGCCGTCTATGGCCGCGAAGGCGTGACGGGCGAGCGCGACCCGTCGACGATCGGCTTTGCCACCGTGCGCGGCGGCGACATCGTGGGCGACCACACGGTGCTGTTCGCGGGCATCGGCGAGCGCATCGAGATCAGCCACAAATCGAGCAGCCGCGTCAGCTACGCCCAGGGCTCGCTGCGCGCCGCGCGTTTCCTGGCTGACAAGGCGACCGGCCTCTACGACATGCAGGACGTGCTGGGCCTCAAGGGCTGACGCACACGCCCGCCGAACTGGACGGCTTTGCCGGCGATGTGCTGGCATACTGGCCGGGACGGCGGGTTTTTCATTCCCGCGCACTGAATAAGTACCGTCGTTCCCGCCTGCGCGGGAACGACGCTTAACTGGAGACTCTCATGGCCACCGTCGAGCTCAACGGCGCCGCGATCACCGACGCGGAAAGCTTTCACGTCGAGAGCCAGCGTGCGTTCGGCTTTCCCGATTCGTATGCGCACACCATGGATTCCTGGGTCGATTGCCTGAGCTATCTGCGCGACGAGGACGGCATGAGCAGCGTCCGGCTCAAGAAGGACGAGGTGCTGCACATCGTCGTGACGCACTCGGAAGCCCTGCGCGAACGGGCGCCGGACGTGCTGGAAGAGATGGCCTTTTGCATCATCGGCATCAACGAGCGCTACGAGGACTACGGCGAGAAGCCGGCCCTGGAACTCGAGCTCCGTTAAATGCACCCGCGGCGCGGGTCGCGTGGACGGCTTGCCGTCCACGCGTTCAACATCCGCCGGCACGGACGCGGCATATTTGACGGTGCGTATCACCGCGTGGACGGCAGAGCCGTCCACCTACGCATATCGCAAACGTCCCCGGCCGCGCCAGCAGGGCCGGTTGACGAATGAGCCGGTATAATGTTCTGCTCACCTCTTTCAGTCCGCAGAACATCATGCAAGATAAATATAGTCCAGCCGAAGTCGAACAGGCCGCGCAGGCCTACTGGAAATCGATCGACGCGTATAAAGCCGTCGAGAATGACCCGCGTTTCCCGAAAGGCAAGTATTACGCCTGCTCGATGCTGCCCTACCCGTCGGGCAAGCTGCACATGGGTCACGTGCGCAACTATACGATCAATGACGTGATGTACCGCTATCTGCGGATGAACGGCTACAACGTGCTGATGCCGATGGGCTGGGACGCCTTCGGCATGCCCGCCGAGAACGCGGCGATGGCCAACAACGTGCCGCCGGCCCAGTGGACCTATTCGAACATCGCCCACATGCGCGCCCAGATGGAGTCGATGGGTCTCGCGATCGACTGGTCGCGCGAAATGACCGCTTGCAAGCCGGACTACTACAAGTGGAACCAGTGGATGTTCCTCAAGATGCTCGAGAAGGGCATCATCTACCAGAAGACCGGCACCGTGAACTGGGACCCGGTCGACCAGACCGTGCTCGCCAACGAGCAGGTCATCGACGGCAAGGGTTGGCGCTCGGGCGCGACCGTGGAAAAGCGCGAGATCCCGATGTACTACGTGCGCATCACGGACTACGCCGACGAACTGCTGGACCACGTCGACAACAAGCTGCCGGGCTGGCCGGAGCGCGTGCGCATCATGCAGGCCAACTGGATCGGCAAGTCGACCGGCGTGCGCTTCGCCTTCCCGCACGTGATCATGGACGAGCAGGGTGAGCTCATCAACGACGGCAAGATGTACGTCTTCACGACGCGCGCCGACACGATCATGGGCGTGACCTTCTGCGCCGTCGCGCCGGAACACGCGCTGGCGCAGCACGCGGCCAAGGACAATCCGGAACTGCAGGCGTTCATCGCCGAGTGCAAGCAGGGTTCCGTCATCGAAGCCGACATGGCGACGATGGAAAAGAAGGGCATGCCGACCGGCCTGTTCGTGACGCACCCGATCTCCGGCGAGCAGGTGCCGGTCTGGGTCGGCAATTACGTCCTGATCACGTACGGCGACGGCGCCGTGATGGGCGTGCCGGGCCACGACGAGCGCGACTTCGCGTTCGCCAAAAAATACGACCTGCCGATCAAGCAGGTGGTGGCCGTGGAAGGCGAGACGTTCTCGCTGGACGGCTGGCAGGAGTGGTACGGCGACAAGGAACGCGGCGTCGTCGTCAACTCGGGCAAGTACGACGGCCTCGATTACACGTCGGCCGTCAACGCCGTCGCGGGCGACCTCGCGAACCTGGGCCTGGGCGACAAGAAGGTCACGTTCCGCCTGCGCGACTGGGGCATCTCGCGCCAGCGCTACTGGGGCACGCCGATCCCGATGATCCACTGCGAAAAGTGCGGCACGGTGCCGGTTCCCGAAAAGGACCTGCCGGTCGTGCTGCCGGAAGACTGCGTCCCGGACGGCTCCGGCAACCCGCTGAAGAAACACGAAGCGTTCCTGAAGGTCGACTGCCCGAGCTGCGGCGCGCCCGCGCGCCGCGAGACGGACACGATGGACACGTTCATCGACTCGTCCTGGTACTACATGCGCTATACGTCGCCGGGTTCGGACGATGCGATGGTCGACCCGGCCCGCAACGATTACTGGATGCCGATGGACCAGTACATCGGCGGCATCGAGCACGCCGTGCTGCACCTGCTGTACGCGCGCTTCTGGACGAAGGTCATGCGCGACTTCGGCCTCGTGAAATTCGACGAGCCGTTCGTCAACCTGCTCACGCAGGGCATGGTGCTGAACGAGACCTACTACCGCGAAGACGCTAGCGGCAAGAAGACGTGGTACAACCCGGCGGACGTCAGCCTGACGTTCGACGAGCGCGGCCGTCCGCAATCGGCGGTGCTGAAGGAAGACGGCCAGCCGGTCGTCATCGGCGGCACCGAAAAGATGTCGAAGTCGAAGAACAACGGCATCGACCCGCAGGCGCAGATCGGGCAGTACGGCGCCGACACCGCCCGCCTGTTCACGATGTTCGCCGCGCCGCCGGAGCAGACGCTGGAATGGTCGGAGTCGGGCGTGGAAGGCGCGAGCCGCTTCCTGCGCCGCGTCTGGGCGTTCGGGTATGCCCAGCGCGAGCGCGTCGCCGCCGCGCTGGCCGCGCAGCAGCAAGGCACGTTGGACGACGCGCAGAAGACGTTGCGCCGCGAAGTGCACAAGGTGCTGCAGCAGGCCGACTACGACTTCAAGCGCATCCAGTACAACACGGTCGTCTCGGCCTGCATGAAGATGCTCAATACCCTGGAGTCGGCCAAGCTGGCGGAAGGCGCGGCAAGCGACGCCGTGATCACGGAAGGCCTGTCGATCTTCCTGCGCATGCTGAACCCGGTCGCACCGCACATCACGCACGCGCTGTGGCAGGAGCTGGGCTATGCCGGCAAGTACGGCGACATCCTCGACGTCGCCTGGCCGGAAGTGGATCCGGCCGCGCTGGAGCAGGCCGAGGTCGAGCTGATGATCCAGGTGAACGGCAAGCTGCGCGGTTCCGTGAAGGTGCCGAAGGATGCCGACAAGGCCGCCATCGAGGCTGCCGCGCTGGCGTCGGAGTCCGCGCAGAAGTTCATCGAAGGTACGCCGAAGAAGATCATCGTCGTCCCCGGCAAATTGATCAACATCGTGGTGTAAACGATGCGCGCCCATACCAGGAAGTTGGTGGTGCGTGCCGCTGCGGCCCTGCTGGTGGCAACCAGCCTGGCAGGCTGCGGCTTTCAGCTGCGCGGTTCGAACGGCAGCTACACGATGCCGTTCAACAGCATTTATCTCGGCTTCCCGGACACGTCCGCGCTGGGCACGGAACTCAAGCGCAACCTGCGCGCGACCGGCCAGCTGGTCATCGCCGACAAGGCGACGGATGCCGAGGCGCAGTTCGTGCTGCTGGGCGAGACGCGCAACAAGTCCATCCTGTCGCTGAACAGCCTGGGCCGCGTGCGCGAATACCTGCTGACGTACACGCTGTCGTTCGCCGTGCGCGACGCCAAGGGCGCGGAGCTGGTGCCGCCCACCCAGATATCGCTGCGCCGGAACATGGCGTTCGACGAGACCCAGGTGCTGGCCAAGGAATCGGAAGAAGCGCTGCTGTACCGCGACATGCAGGCGGACCTGGTCCAGCAGATCATCCGCCGTCTTGCCGCGATGAAGCCGGCCACTTAACAAATAAGCGAAAAAGGAAGACCATGCAGTTGCGGCCTGAGGCGCTCGACGGCCACCTCGCCAAGGGGCTCGCGCCCCTGTACGTGATCACCAGCGACGAGCACCTGCTGGCGCTGGAAGCGGCGGACAAGATCCGCCGCGCGGCGCGCGCACAAGGGTATTCCGAGCGCGACGTGCTCACGGTCGAGCGCAACTTCAAATGGGGCGAGCTGCTGGCCGCCAACCAGGCCATGTCGCTGTTCGGCGACAAGAAGCTGATCGAGTTGCGCATCCCCGGCGGCAAGCCGGGCAAGGACGGCAGCGCGGCCCTGCAGAACTATGCGAAAGACCTGAACCCCGACAACCTCACCTTGATCACGCTGCCGAAGCTGGACTGGCAGACGGCCAAGGCGTCGTGGGTGGCGGCCCTGCAGCAGGCGGCGGTCTACGTCGAGATCCCGAACGTGGAACGCGCGCAGCTGCCGGGCTGGATCGGCATGCGCTTGGCAAGCCAGAACCAGAGCGCGGACCGCCAGAGCCTGGACTTCATCGCCGACCGCGTCGAGGGCAACCTGCTCGCGGCGCACCAGGAGATCCAGAAACTGGCCTTGCTGTACGAGCCGGGCAAGCTGACCTACGACCAGGTGATCGATGCGGTGCTGAACGTGGCGCGCTACGACGTCTTCAAGCTGTCGGAAGCGATGCTGGCCGGCGACCCGGCGCGCCTCGTGCGCATGCTGGACGGCTTGAAAGGCGAGGGCGAGGCGCTGCCGCTGGTATTGTGGGCCGTCTCCGAAGAAATCCGCACGCTGCTAAAATTGAAGGCAGGGATGGCGCAGGGACGCCCGCTCGGCGCGCTGCTGAAGGAATACCGCATCTGGGGCCCGCGCGAGCGCATGATGGAACCGGCGCTGCGGCGCATTTCCCTGCCGACCCTGGAAGCGGCGCTGCAGCAGGCGGCGCAGGTCGACAAGATGGTCAAGGGCCTGCGCGCGAAGCAGTTCGCGGGCGATGCGTGGGACGCGATGCTGCAGCTCGCGCTCAGGGTCGCCTCGTGACAACCGGGGAATGCGGAATCGCCGTAGGGTGGGCACCCCGTGCCCGCCATGCGGCACATGAATGACGGGCACGTTTCATTTGAGGCCCCCGGCCTCAAATGCCCACCCTACGGGCCGGTGATCAATCGGTGCCGGACAAAAACGAACACATACGGACGAAGCACGATGGACATCACCGACTACATGCACACAATCGGCCGCCAGGCCCGCGCGGCCTCGCGCGCGATGGCGCGCGCGGACAGCGCCACCCGCAACCAGGCGTTGCTCCTGATCGCCGCCGCCATCGAGCGTGAGGCGGACAGCCTGCGCGCCGCCAACGCGCGCGACATGGAAGCGGCGGCCGCCGCCGGCCTGGAGCCCGCGCTGCTGGACCGCCTCGCGCTGTCCGACAAGGCGATCGCCACGATGGTCGACGGCCTGCGCCAGATCGTCGCGCTGCCCGACCCGATCGGCGAGATCACCGACCTGAAATTCCGCCCGACGGGCATCCAGGTGGGCCGCATGCGTGTCCCGCTGGGCGTCATCGGCATCATCTACGAAGCGCGTCCGAACGTGACGGTCGACGCGGCCGGCCTGTGCATCAAGAGCGGCAACGCCGCCATCCTGCGCGGCGGCTCGGAAGCCATCCACTGCAACCGCGCGCTCGCGGCCCTCGTCGCCGAGGGCCTGCGCGGCGCGGGCCTGCCGGAACACGGCGTGCAGGTCGTCGAGACGACGGACCGCGCCGCCGTCGGCGCCCTCATCACGATGCCGGAATTCGTGGACGTCATCGTCCCGCGCGGCGGCAAGGGCCTGATCGCGCGCCTGATGAAGGAATCCACGGTCCCGATGATCAAGCACCTGGACGGCATCTGCCACGTCTACATCGACGCCAAGGCCGATATCGCCAAGGCGCTGCCCATCGCGATGAACGCCAAGACGCACCGCTACGGCACGTGCAACACGATGGAAACGCTGCTCGTCGCACGCGCCATCGCGAAGGCCGTGCTGCCGCAACTGGCCGCGCTGTACGCGACGAAGGAAGTGGAGCTGCGCGCCGATCCGGAAAGCCAGGCGATCCTGCAAGGCTATCCGCACCTGGTGCCGGCGACGGAAGAGGACTGGAGCACGGAATACCTGGCGCCGATCCTCGCCGTGAAGATCGTGGACGGCATCGACGCGGCCATCGAGCATATCAACACGTATTCGTCGAAGCACACGGACGCCATCGTCACCGAGGATTACACGGACGCGATGCGCTTCCTGCGCGAAGTCGATTCGGCCTCGGTGATGATCAACGCATCGACGCGTTTCGCCGACGGCTTCGAATACGGGCTGGGCGCCGAGATCGGCATCTCGAACGACAAGCTGCACGCGCGCGGGCCGGTCGGCCTGGAAGGCCTGACGTCGTTGAAATACGTGGTGTTCGGCCACGGCGAAGTGCGCAAATAACGACAACTCAATTCGGGGTCGGAGACCTTTCTGGAAAATTGCGCGCGCGATCTCCGATCGCGACAGACCGCAGCGGCGAGGCGCGGTCAGGGCGGGGTAGAGGCACCGGCAAATCTTTTGTGCCCGTTGGTTCTCAGGAGACGTTGCACAAAAACGTGCTCTGACCCCGAATTGGAGTTTTTGATTAAAGGAATTGCATGTACCTCTGGATCAAAGCGCTGCACATCGTCTTCATCGCCTCGTGGTTCGCCGGGCTGTTCTACCTGCCGCGCATCTACGTGAACCTGGCGCAGGAAAGCAATCCGGCCGTCGCCGAGCGCCTGCTCGGCATGGCGCGCCGCCTGTACCGGTTCACGACGATCCTGATGGTGCCGGCGCTGTTGCTGGGCTTGTGGCTGTGGCTGGGCTTCGGCATCAAGGGCGGCTGGCTGCATGCGAAACTGGCGCTCGTGGTCCTTGTCATCGGCTACCATCATGCATGTGGATCGCTGCTGAAAAAATTCGAGCGCGGCGTCAATACGCGTAGCCATAAGTGGTTCCGCGTGTTCAACGAGGTGCCGGTTTTGCTGCTGCTGGCGATCGTGATCCTGGTGGTCGTGAAGCCGTTTTGATTCACGCACCAACGAAAAGATTCACCAGCGGCCGGGCGATCCCGGCCGCTTCTTTTTTAGTCAGTCGGGGTCAGAGCCCACCCGTGTAAACCGGGCTCTGACCCCGAAGGTTTTTAACTAACGGATAAAGGGTACCCCTATGACTTCCTACTTTTGCCCCTGCCCGCGCGGCATGGAACAGGCGCTGGCCGACGAACTGGCCGAGATCGCACACACCACCGGCAGCACGTCGCTGAAGGTGCACAACCAGGTGCCGGGCGGCGTGCACTGCTCGGGCACGGACACGGACGCGTACCGCATCAACCTGCATTCGCGCATCGCGTCGCGGGTGTTGCTGCGCATCGCCAACCGCACGTACGCCAACGAAAACGACATCTACGACCTCGTGCTGGAACAGCCGTGGGAAAACTGGTTCAGCGTCGACCACACGATCCGCGTCGACATCACCGCCATCAAGTCGCCGCTGACGAGCCTCGAGTTCACGACGCTGAAGATCAAGGATGCCGTCTGCGACCGCTTCCGCGACCAGTTCGGCCGCCGCCCGTCCGTCAACACGCGCGAGCCGGACATGCGCATCATGGGCTTCCTCGACCAGCGCAACTTCACGATCTACCTTGACACGTCCGGCGAAGCGCTGTTCAAGCGCGGCTGGCGCGAAGAGACGGGCGACGCGCCGCTGCGCGAAAACCTGGCCGCCGGCCTGCTGCGCGTCGCGGGCTGGAAGCCGGGCGTGCCGCTGTTCGATCCGATGTGCGGCTCGGGCACGATCCTGATCGAGGCCGCGCAGATGGTGCAGGGCATCCCGCCCGGCGCGCGGCGCCGCTTCGCGTTCGAGAAATTCAAGAATTTCAACGCCAAGGCCTGGCAGGAGATGAAGACGGCGATCAAGCCGAATCCGCTGCCGGCCGAACCGACGATCTTCGGTTCCGACATCTCCGGCGACATGGTCGCGATGACGCGCCATAACCTGCGCTCGGCCGGCATCCTGTTCGAGGTGCCGCTGAAGCAGATCGAGGCGCAGCAGGTGCAGCCGCCCACCAGCGAGCCGGGCCTGCTGGTGACGAATCCGCCGTACGGCGAGCGTATCGGCGTGCGCGGCGATTCGACGATCCCGCAGGACGAGATGGCCGTCGGCTTCTACCAGCAGCTTTCCGCCACGCTGAAGCAGCGCTTCGCCGGTTGGACCGTGTACCTGTTCACGGCCGACCTGGGCCTGCCCAAGATGCTGCGCCTGAAGGAATCGCGCAAGACGCCGTTCTTCAACGGCGCCCTCGAATGCCGCCTGTTCCGCTTCGACATGGTCGCCGGTTTCAACCGCCGCGACGCAGCCAAACCCAAAGACGACCAATAAATGCTACCCGAACCAGAACCGGACAATCTACCGAAAGACCCCGTCACCCCCGTCCCGCTGCCGGCGCCGCACAAGATCACGATGCTGTCGGCGGGCGGCCTCGCGTCTCTGCTGGCCGCGCTGTCGATGCTGGGCCCGTTCTCCGTCGACGCCTACCTGCCCGCGTTCCCGGCCATCCAGGCGTCGCTCTCCGCGACCGGACTGGAGGTGCAGCAGACGCTGACGGCGTACATGCTGGCCTTCGCCGTGATGTCGCTGTGGCACGGCGCGCTGTCGGACGCGTTCGGGCGGCGCAATGTGGTCCTCGTCGGATTGATCGTGTTCGCGGTCGGGACGCTCGGCTGCGCGTCCGCGCATTCCGTGCATTACCTGTGGGTCTTCCGGATCATGCAGGGCATCTCGGCCGGGGCGGGCGTCGTCGTGGGACGCGCGATCATCCGCGACCTGTATTCGGATGCGCCGGCCGCGCGCCTGCTGTCGATGGTGACGATGATTTTTTCGATCGCGCCCGCCATCGCGCCCGTGCTGGGCGGCTGGGTGGTGGCCGCGTTCGACTGGCGTTCGATCTTCCTCGGCCTGCTCGCGTTTTCCGTCGTGCTGTGGTGGGTGTGCTGGCAGCACCTGCCGGAGACGATGCCGGTGGAACGCCGCCAGCCGTTCAACCCGCGCTTCCTGGCGCGCAGTTACTGGGACATCTTCAGCTCCGTGCTGTTCCAGATGAAGTCGGGCATCGTCGCCTTCAATTTCGGCGGCATGTTCCTGTTCATCGCCGGCGCGCCCGTACTCTTGCCCGTCCACCTGCATCTCGGACCGTCGGACTTCGCCTGGCTGTTCGTGCCGGCCGTGAGCGGCATCTTCCTCGGCGCGCTCGCCGCCAACCGGCTGGCGGGGAAGATGACGTTCTCGCGCCAGATCGGCATCGGCTACGCATTCATGCTGGCGGCCGTCGCGGGTTCCGTCACGTATCACGCCGTGCTGCCGCCGGCGCTGCCGTGGACCGTGCTGCCGATGTTCTTCTATAACTTCGGCAGCTCGATCATCAACCCGAGCGCAACCTTGCTGGCCCTCGACCTGTTTCCGCATATCCGCGGTACGGTGGCGTCGTGCCAGTCGTTCGTCACGACCCTGATGGGCGCGCTGGTCGCCGGCATCATCGCGCCGGCGCTGACCCATTCCGTGCTGGCGATGGCGCTCGGCCAGGCCGCGTTCGCGCTGGCGTCGCTGGCGTGCTGGATGACGTCGTGCCAGTACCGGCGCTACAAGGCGCTGGCCTGAATAAAAAAACGTCAACTATTGCGCTCTATTATGAGTTGTGTCAATACTCTGCAATCGAAATTTGACTCTAAAATGCGTCACATTGCGCGGAAAATATTGTTCCCGGTCAGAAATGTATATATGCTAAGATAAGTTTTTCATGCTTGGAATAACGATGTAAGAATTACCCTATTCCAGGGACCGCAAAAACGAATGTTGTGGCAGCCCCGCAGGGATGGCGGCCATCACCCAGAAACCAAGTTGGCGGCCGTGCTTGAATCCATACATCAACCTGACCAGGACATCCGCAACCGACTGCTGATCGCGCGTTTGCCGGCCATGCCGCAGATCCTCATCAAGCTGCTTGCGCACTTGCAGGCGGACGATCTGGGCATGCCGGAGTTGGCCGCGCTGGTCGCCAAGGATGCCGGCATGACCGGCAAGATCCTCACCGTCGCCAACAGCTCGGCCTACCACCGCAACGGCCGCCAGCCGAATCTCGAGCAGGCCATGGTGGCGCTGGGCACGGACATGATCAAGACGCTGGTCATCAGCGACTCCGTTTTCCAGACCTTCAACAGCTTCCCGAATTCCGGCGCCACCGACCTGCGCGCGTTCTGGAAGAACTCGTTGACGGCTGCCGTGCTGGCGCGCGAAGTGGCGCGCCGCATCGAGTATGCGCAGCCGGAAGAAGCCTATCTGGCGGGCCTGTTGCACAACGTCGGCCGCCTCGCGCTGCTGGCGACGGCGCCGAAGGAATACGGGTTCAACTTCACGGCGCGCGACGACGAAGACCTGTGCGCCGTCGAGCAGCGCACCCTGCAGATCACGCACGCCGAAGCGGGCGCCTGGCTGATCGAGCGCTGGCAGCTCGATTCCTTCCTGGCCGATTCGGTCCTGTACCACCACGAGCCGAGCGAGCGCCTGGAAGCGGCGCATCCGTTGATCCGCATCGTGCGCGTGGCCCACGTGCTGTCCAGCCATGCCAACGATGACGTCCTCGTGGACGAGGCGCGCGCCCTGTGCGGCCTCGGTCCGGACGCGCCGGACGAGTTGCTGGGCCTCGCCGCGCGCCAGGTCGAGAAGGCCGCCGTCCACCTCGGCATCGACCTCGCCGGCGCCGACGACCTGCCGGCATTGCCCGCGTTCGCGCCGCCGCCGCCCGTCGATCCCGTGCAGCAGCGCCTGTCCGAGGAAGTGCGCAACTTGGTGCTCGTGTCCGAAGTCGGCCAGACGTTCGCGCGCCAGCAAGGCGAGTCGGGCCTGCTGGAAGCGATGACGCGTTCGGCGCGCATCCTGTTCGATTTCGAGAACGCCGTCGTGCTGCTGGAGAATCCGACCGGGCAGGCCCTGGTCGGCGCGCCGACCGCGACCCAGCAACGCGTCGCCGAATTCACGGTCCCGCTGGCGAAGGGCGGCGCCGTCGCGCAGGCCGCGCTGGAGCGCCGCATGGGCTTCATCCGCCGCGACGGCCGTCCGCTCGGCCTCGCGGAAGAACAGCTGCTGCGCATGCTCGGCACGGAATCGCTCGTGTGCCTGCCGCTCGTCGCGGGCGCGCGCTGCCTCGGTGTGCTGGTCGGCGGCGTCGCCAGCTGGCAGCTGCCGGCGTGCCAGAAGCGCGAGCGCTTCCTGCAGGCGTTCGGCGCGCAAGCCGCGGGTGCCCTGGAGACGGCGATGTCGGAGCGCGGCCACGCGCGCCGCCAGCTCGCCCACGTGGCCGAGGAATACCGCGAAGCGTCGCGGCGCGTCGTGCATGAAGTGAACAACCCGCTGTCGATCATCAAGAACTACCTGTCGGTCCTGGACAGCAAGCTGGAACGCCAGGAACCGGTCAGCGCCGAGCTGTCGATCCTGAACGAGGAGATCGACCGCGTCGGCCAGCTGGTCGGCAGCCTGACGGACATCCAGCCTCGCATCGAAGGCGCGGCGCCGGCCGCGGACGTGACCAGGGTCGTCGACGACGTGCTGCGCCTGTTCCGCACGACGAACTTCATTCCGGCCAACGTGGAGATCGTCGTCAGCATGCTTGACGCCGACAGCCGCATCGAGGGCGACCCGGACATCCTGAAGCAGATCCTCGTGAACCTCGTCAAGAACGCGATCGAGGCGCTGTCGGCCAGCGGCGGCCGCATCGAGATCGCGAACCGCGGCCACGTGAACCGCGAGCGCAGGCTGTACCTGGAGCTGGTCGTTTCCGACACCGGTCCGGGGCTGTCGCGCGACGTGCTGGCCAATCTGTTCTCGGCCGTGAAGAGCACCAAGGAAGGGCCGCACCACGGCCTCGGCCTGTCGATCGTGCACAGCCTGGTCAAGAAGCTGAACGGGCATATCGCCTGCCGCAGCGGCACGACCGGCACCAGTTTTGAAATCCTGCTGCCGGCGCATGCCGGCGCCGGCGCCCCGGCAACAATGCCGGTGCGCGCGCTTGGATCCGTATAAGGTAACAATGAATCCATTCTCCGCCAGCGCCACGTCGTCCAGCCCCCACGACACGCAAACTTCGCTCGGCATCGACCAGCCCAGACTCCTGCTCGTCGACGATGAACCCCGCCTGCTCGCGTCGCTGCACGAGCTGCTGCAGGGCCGCGGCTACCAGCTCGTCACGGCGGCCACCGGCAGCGAAGCCCTCGCCCACCTGTCGCGCCTGCGCTTCGACCTCGTGCTGCTCGACCTGCGCCTGCCCGACATCGGCGGCCACGAGATCATGGACTTCATCAACCAGAAGGGCATCGAATCCGATGTCATCGTGATGAGCGGCGAGGTCGGCATCGACGCCGCCATCGGCGCGCTGAAACGCGGCGCCTACGATTACCTGCGCAAGCCGTACAGCCGCGAGGAACTCTTGACCACCGTGGCGAACGCATTGAAGCAGCGGCGCCTGGAAGAGGCCAACGCGCGCATCGCGAACCAGCTGGAAAACTCGGAGAAGATGTACCGCTACCTGGTGGACTCTTCGCCCGACATCATCTACACGCTGAACCACGAAGGCAAGTTCACCTTCATCAACGACCGCGCCTACCAGCTGCTCGGCTACAAGCGCGAAGAACTCATCGGCCAGCATTACTCGATCGTCGTGCACGAGGAGGATCTGGAGCGCGCGCGCTACGTGTTCAACGAGCGCCGCGTCGACGAGCGCGCGTCGCGCAACGTCGAGCTGCGCCTGAAGTGCCACGCGGGCGCCAATCAGGAACGCACCTTCAACAATACCCTGATGACGATCTCGCTGAACGCCATCGGCATGCATGTGCCCGACCAGGAGGTCAAGAAGCTCGAGTTCTACGGCACGTATGGCGTGGCGCGCGACATCACGGACCGCAAGCGCGCGGAAGAAGTGATCTCGTACCAGGCCTACCACGACATCCTGACCGACCTGCCGAACCGCATCCTGTTCAAGGACCGTCTCGGCCTCGCCGTCATCCAGGCCAAGAGAAAGCAGACGGAACTCGCCGTCATGTTCATCGACCTGGACCGCTTCAAGCTCGTCAACGATACGCTGGGTCACGTGAAGGGCGACGAACTGCTGCAGCAGGCCGCGGGCCGCCTGAAGGAATGCCTGCGCAAGGGCGACACGCTGGCGCGCCAGGGCGGCGACGAATTCACGATCGTGCTGCCGGAACTGCGCGACCGCGACGACGCGCGCATGGTGGCCGACAAATTCCTCGAAGTGCTGCAGGATCCGTTCGACCTGGACGGCCACGCCGTGCACATCTCGGCGTCGATCGGCATCGCGATCTACCCGAGCCACGGCGAATCGATCGACGAACTGCTGCGCCACGCCGACATCGCCATGTACCAGGTCAAGGGACAAGGCAAGAACGGCCACGCGTTCTACGACCCGTCGATGCAGGACGTCTCGCACCAGAAGATCGCGCTGGAACAGAGCCTGCGCCGCGCGCTCGAGAACAACGAGCTGGAGATGTACTACCAGCCGCAGATCGACGCCATCAGCGGCCGCATCGTCGGCGCCGAGGCGCTGATGCGCTGGAACCATCCGACCCGCGGCATCGTCTCGCCGGGCGAATTCCTGCCGTTCGCGGAAGAGAACGGCCTGATGCTGCCGATCTCCGACTGGATGATCGGCGCCCTGTGCCGCGATATGCTGCAGTGGAAGAACATCGGCGGCAACCAGGTGCGGCTGTCGCTGAACCTGTCGCCGCAATACCTCGACCGGGGCGACTTCTACGAAAAGATGCGCAACGCCCTGCTGCGCTACGGGATCGCGCCGAGCCAGATCGAAGTCGAAATCACCGAGAACATCTGCATCCGCAACCCGCAGCACGCGATCGAGCAGCTCAATAAACTGGGACAGCTGGGCGTGTCCGTTGCGATCGACGACTTCGGCACCGGCTATTCGTCGCTCGCTTATCTGCACCGCTTCCCCGTCCACACGATCAAGATCGACCAGTCGTTCGTCAAGGAGATCCACGACGAGCACGGTCACTACCCGGTCGTCCTGGCGATCATCTCGATCGCGCGCGGGCTGGGCCTGAACCTGATCGCGGAAGGCGTGGAGACCGATTCGCAGGCGCGCTACCTGCGCTCGAACGGCTGCCTGACGATGCAGGGCTATCTGTACCACCGACCGATGCCGCTGCCGCGCTTCATCGACGTGCTGCGCGGCCAGGCGTTGCCGGCGGGCGCATCGAACGTGCTCGCCTTCCAGGCCTGATGCGTCATGCCGGACCAGGCCAGCCCCAGCGAGCTTGATGCCCGCCACACCGCGGAGTTCCTGCGCGTAAAGGCGCTGGCCGAGCGCGGCGTCGCCACCGCCCAGCACAGCCTGGGCTTCATGTACGTGAACGGCCAGGGCGTGCCGCGCAACTACGAGCTGGCCGTGGCCTGGTACCGCATGGCCGCCAGCGCCGGCCTCGAACAGGCGCAGTACAACCTCGGCGTGATGTACCAGAAGGGTCAGGGCGTCGCGCAGGACCTGGGCCAGGCCTTGTACTGGTACCGGCAGGCGGCCGAACAGGGCTACGTGCAAGCGCAATACAACCTGGGATGGCTGTATGCGAAAGGACAGGGCACGCCGGCCGACGTGCACGAAGCGCTGCACTGGTTCGTCAAGGCCGCCGAGCAGGGCGATCCCGGCGCGCAGCATAATCTGGGCATGATGTACGAGGGTGGCAAGGGCGTCGCCCAGGACGTCGAACAGGCCATCGCCTGGTATCGCAAGGCGGCCGAACAGAATTACGCGCGCTCGCAGTTCAACCTGGCCCTTCGCTACGACAGCGGGCAAGGTATCGCGCGCGACGTGCAGCAGGCCATCCACTGGTTCCGCAAGGCCGCCGAGCAGGGCTATGCGCCGGCCCAGTTCAACCTCGGTCTCCGTTACGACAAGGGCCAGGACCTGCCGCAGGACAGCGAGAAAGCCATCCTGTGGTACGGCCGCGCGGGCGAGCAAGGCCACGCCAGCTCGCAGTTCAATCTCGCATTGATCTACGATGCCGGCCACGGCGTCGCGCGCGACCCGCAACTGGCGCTGGCCTGGTTCCGGCGCGCGGCCGAGCAGGGACACGCGGGCGCGCAGGACAACCTCGGCCTGCGCTATGAACATGGCCAAGGCGTCGAACAGGATTACGCGCAGGCCGCGCACTGGTATGTCCAGGCGGCCGGCCAGGGCTTCGCCGGCGCGCAGTATCACCTCGGCCAGCTGTACGATGCGGGCCATGGCGTGCCGCAGGATCCTTCAGTCGCACTCGATTGGTATCGCAAGGCCGCCGAACAAGGCCACCTGCGCGCGCAATTCGACCTCGCCCTGCGCTACGAAAGCGGCAACGGCGTGCAGCAGGACGAGCGCGAAGCCGCGTACTGGTACCGCAAGGCGGCCGATCAGGATTACGCGCCGGCCCAGTACGCGCTGGGCATGCTCCTCGACCGCGACGACACGGGCACGGTCGATCCGCGCCAGGCGACGATGTGGTACCGCAAGGCGGCCGAGCAGGGCCACGCGCTCGCGCAGTTCGCGCTGGGCCTGCGCCACGACAGCGGCCACGGCGCCGAGCGCGATTACGAGGCCGCCCATTTCTGGTACCTGTGCGCGGCGCGCCAGGGCCATGCGCGCGCCCAGTTCAACCTCGGCGTGATGTATGCGGCGGGGCAGGGCGTGCCGACCGACCTGGTGGAAGCCTATGCATGGCTGCACCGCGCGGGCGCCGCCGGCATCGCGCCGGCCGCGAACTATATCCGGCGCATCGCGGCGCGCATGGAGCCCGCGCTGCTGGCGCAGGCCAACGGATACATCGGCGCGGCGTAAGGTGGACGGCTATGCCGTCCACGTTCAAATCACGCTTGAACGGACGCGCGGTTGCGCATATGCCGGTTTGATTGCGCGGTCATTCGCATGCCGTTGAATGCGTGGACGGGAAACCCGCCCACCTTACCCCAGCGTCTGCGCGAGAAAGGACTCGATCGCATCCGAACTCGCCGTCGGCGCGCTCAGGTGCGGGCAATGCCCCACGTTGTCGATCACGCGCAGCACGCTGTGCGCCAGGTGCGCGTGCAGCCAGTCTCCCACTTCGCGCGGCACGATCAGGTCGTCGCTGCATTGCAGGATCAGGGCGGGGACGGTGGAGCGCACCACCTCGGCGCGGATATCGGTATTGAACGTCACGCGCGCGAAATGCTTGGCGATGGCGGGATTGTTGCGGCAGAAGCTGCGCGTCAGTTCCTCGCCGAGTTCCGGCTGGTTGGGCGCGCCCATGATCGCCGGCGCCATCTTGCGCGACCAGTCGAGAAAATTCGTCTCCATCGAGTCCAGCAGGCCATCGATGTCTTCGCGGTTGAAACCGCCCACGTAATCGCCGTCGTTGACGTAGCAGGGAGACGGGCCGACGAGGATCTGGGCCAGGAAACGCTGCGGCGCCGCGACCGTCGCCAGCAGGGCGATCGATGCGCCGATCGAGTGCCCGACGACGATGGTCGGGCCGGCCGCGCAGGCGTCGAGCACTTCCAGCAGATCGCTGACGTGGCCTTGCAGGCTGGCGTACTTCGTGCGGTCGTAGGCGGACCAGTCGGAGCGCCCGCTGCCCGTCAGGTCGTACAGCACGACGCGGAAGCGCTGCGCGAAGGTGGGCACCAGGAAGCGCCACATGGTCTGGTCGCAACCAAAACCGTGCACGAACACCATCGTCGTCGGCCCTGAGCCGGTTACGTGGACGTTGTTGCGAAATTGAACAGACATGATGATCCCCAGCCAGATTTGGCGCGATCCGCCGATATTAACATTGTGAAATGACCGTCGTCAGATTGGACAATGATGGCCACAGTGCGTTCGCGCACGGCGTGGCGGGGGCGATTCGCGATATACTGTGAATATATACAGTATTTATTCCGCGATGGAACTCAAAGACAAGCTCGAGATCCTGGCCGACGCGGCCAAGTACGACGCCTCCTGCGCCAGCAGCGGGGCGCCGAAGCGCGACTCCGTCGACAAGGACGGGCTCGGCGCGACGAACGGCATGGGCATCTGCCACAGCTATACGCCGGACGGGCGCTGCGTGTCGCTGCTCAAGATTTTGCTGACGAATTTCTGCGTCTACGATTGCCAGTACTGCGTGAACCGGCGCACGTCGAATGTGCCGCGGGCGCGCTTCTCCGTCGACGAAGTCGTCAAGCTCACGCACGACTTTTACCTGCGCAACTACATCGACGGCCTGTTCCTCAGCTCCGGCATCATCCAGTCGAGCGACTACACGATGGAGCAGCTGGTCGACGTCGCGCGCCGCCTGCGCGAGGACCACCAGTTCCGCGGCTACATCCACCTCAAGACGATCCCGGACGCCGACCCGCGCCTCATCGAACTGGCGGGCCGGTATGCCGACCGCCTGTCGGTGAACATCGAGCTGCCCACGCAGGACAGCGTGACGAAGCTCGCGCCCGAAAAGAGCGTGCACACGATCAAGCTGGCGATGGGTTCCATCCGCGCCAGGCTGGACGAAAAGGACGACCACCCCAAGGCGCCCGTGTTCGCGCCGGCGGGGCAGAGCACGCAGATGATCGTCGGCGCGGACGCCAGCGACGACCGGACGATCCTGCATACCGCGCAGACGCTGTACGGCAGCTATAAACTGAAGCGCGTGTACTACTCGGCCTTCAGCCCGATCCCGCAAAGCCCGTCGAGCGTGCCGTCCGCACCGCCGCCGCTGCTGCGCGAGCACCGCTTGTATCAAGCCGACTTCCTGCTGCGCGGCTATGGATTCACGGCGAAGGAGTTGATGCCCGCGGCCGGCAATCTTGCACTCGACATCGACCCCAAGCTGGGGTGGGCGCTCGCGAACCGCGCGCATTTCCCGCTCGACCTGAACCGCGCCGACGAAAGCATGATCGCGCGCGTGCCGGGCATCGGGCTGCGCACGGCGAAGCGCCTGATCGACCTGCGGCGGCTGCGGCGCATCCGCTGGGAGGATCTGTCGCGCCTGCGCTGCAGCCTGAAAAAGCTGGCGCCCTTCGTGATCACGGCGGACTACAAGCCGGCGCAAGGCGCCGCGTCGTCCGACCTGCTGCGGCGTAACCTGGCCGACGCGCCGCGGCAGATGAATCTGTGGCCGGAACTACAGGCGGCATGATGGCGGTGCGACGCGCGGTCGACACGTTCGCGGAATGGCGCGAGGCGGCGCGCGAACTGCTCGTCCACGGCATTCCGCCGGAGCAGGTGACGTGGAGCGCGCCGCACATGGATGATCTGCTGGCGGGCGGCGACCTGTTCACGGGTGCGCCGCCTGCGGCCGAGGCATCCGATAATCCCTCTATACCGCCGCCGCCGACCGAACCGCCGGACGAGCCACTACGACCCGCGCCGCACATCCCGCGTTCGCTGATGGAGATGCTGCAAGCGGCCGCGTGCTGCCGCGTGCCGGACCGCTGGGCCTTCCTGTACCGCGTGATCTGGCGCTGGCAGCAGGGCGAGCACGACGTGCAGTCGCCGGCCGACGAAGACGGCGCGCGCCTGCACGCGATGGTGAAGGCGGTGCACCGCGAGGAACACGACATGCATGCCTATATCCGCTTCCGCGAGCGCCCGGAAGAAGCCGGCCCGCCCCGCTTCGTCGCCTGGTACGAGCCGCGCCACGACGTGCTGCCCCAGGTGGCCGAACATTTCGTGTCGCGCATGGGCAAGGTCAGCTGGATGATCGCCACGCCCGAGGCGAGCGTCCTGTGGGATGGCCACACGCTGCACAACACCGGACCGCTCGTGCGCGATGCCGCCGACCTCGAGGACACGGGCGAGGCCCTGTGGCTGACCTACTACCGCAGCGTGTTCAACCCCGCGCGCCTGAACACGGACGTGATGCACCAGCACATCCCGTCGCATCGCTGGAAGAACCTGCCGGAGGCGAAGATCGTGCCGCAGATGGTGAGCGAAGCGGCGCTGGGCGCGCGCAAGGTGGGCCAGTACGAGGCCGTCGGCCAGCGCAAGGGCACGACGATCCCGATCGCCCCCGATGACGCCCAGCCGGAGCGCCAGCAGCCCTCCAAACTGGACGAATGCCGGCGCTGCGAGCTGTGGCAGTTCGCCACCCAGGCCGTCGGCGGCGAAGGCCCCAAGCGCGCGAAAATCATGTTCGTCGGCGAGCAGCCGGGCGACCAGGAAGACCTGGCGGGACAACCCTTCGTCGGCCCGGCCGGCAAGCTGCTGGACCGCGTGTGCGAGGCGGCCGGTGTCGACCGCGACACGATCTACGTCACCAACGCCGTCAAGCATTTCAAATGGGAGCCGCGCGGCAAGCGCCGCCTGCACAAGACGCCGGTCCAGCGCGAGATCGAGGCGTGCCACTACTGGCTCGACAAGGAACTGGCGAGCGTCAAACCGACCGTCGTCGTGGCCCTTGGTGCCACCGCGTTGAAATCCGTGCTGCGCACGGCCAATGTGACGTTGAAGGATTCGCTCGGCAAGCCGCTGCGCCACGAAGGACGCTGGGTCGTCACGACGTACCACCCGTCGTACGTGCTGCGCGTGCCGGGCGAGGAGGCGAAGCGCGCGGCGTTCAACACGATGGTCGAGGGGCTGAAGCTGGCGCATGATCTCCTGCACCGGCCGACCGAGACACCGGACGCGTGAATGTTGCCGCCGTAACATATGCATGTCAAAAATGTAACACTTCGTTGCCCCGATAGGCTAATCTCATCCGTGGCGCTAAGCTTTTGCGCACACAACAAGAATAGGATGCCCGATGAGCAAACGATATGCATGCGCACTGTTTCTCAGTGTCGTGACCCTGCCGGCCCTGGCCCAGACCACGGCCCAGCCTGAACCCGCGCCGGCTGTCGATGCCGCGGCGGAGCCCGTCCCGGCCACCGTCGTCGTCGAAGGCCGCCGTCCCGGTCCCGGCGTGTGGAAAGTGTCGAAGGGCGATCACGTGATGTGGGTGTTCGGCCTGTATTCCCCGCTGCCGCAAAAGATGGAATGGGATTCGGCGCGCGTCGAGGGCCTCGTGGCCAAGTCGCAGGAAGTGCTGCTGCAGCCTGGCATCAACATCGGCTTCGGATTTTTCCGCAGCCTCACCCTGATCCCAACGATGATCGGCCTGGAAAAAAACCCGGACGGCGCGCGGCTGCAGGACGTGCTACCGGCGGACGTGTATGGGCGCTGGCAAGCGTTGAAAGGCAAGTACATCGGTGCGGATGATGGCGTCGAGCGCGAACGGCCCTTCTTCGCAGCTGAAAAACTCTTGCAGGCAGGCCTGGCGAAGAATGGCCTCGCGCGGAATGGTGCCGTGAGCGACCGGATCGAGAAGATTGCCAAGCAGAGCAATGTCAAGCTGACCTCGACGGTACTCGCCATCGAACTCGACGAGCCGCGCCGCGCCGCGTGCTCAATGAATTCAAGAAAATGCAGATGGAAGACCTGACGTGCTTCACCAAGACGATGGAACGCCTGGACGACGACATCGACGCCATGCGCGTGCGCGCCAATGCCTGGGCCAACGGCGACATCGCCGAGATCGCCCGCTTGGACTATGCCGAACGGGACGAAGCATGCGGCAATGCCCTCTGGAATAGTCCGCTCGCCGAGACCACGCCGGCCTTACAAAACGTCCGCGAACGCGCCCGCGCCGGCTGGCTGAAAGCAGCGGAAAAATCGCTGGCCAACAATACGTCGACCTTCGCGCTGCTGCGGATGAAGGACATCGCCGGCCCGAACAGTTACCTGGCCGACCTGCGGGCGAAAGGCTATACGGTCGAGAGTCCGAAATAAGGTCCCCCATGAAGAGAACCCGGCAATACGCGCTCTGGCTGGGCCTGTTGGCTGTGCCGGCATGTGCCCAGAGCGTGGACGAGGCCGCGCAGCCGGCCGGACCCGATGCCGTCCCGGCCACCGTCGTCGTCGAAGGCCGCCGTCCCGGCCCGGGCGTGTGGAAAGTCTCGAAGGGTACGCATGTGATGTGGGTGTTCGGGACGTACGCGCCGCTGCCGCAGAAGATGCAGTGGGATGCGTCGCGTGTCGAACGTCTCGTGGCCAAATCGCAGGAAGTCCTGACCCCGCCCGTTGCGAAAGCCCATATCGGTTTCTTCCGCGGGCTGACGGCCTTGCCCAGCCTCATCGGCATCAAGCGGAACCCGGACGATGCCGTGCTGCACGACGTCGTCCCGCCCGATGTCTACGACCACTGGACGGTGCTGAAGGCCAAATACATCGGCAACGACGACGGTGTCGAACACTACCGGCCCGTCTTCGCCGGCGAAGAATTGCTGCTCGCGGGCCTCAAGAAGAGCGGCCTGTCCTATGGTGGCGAAGTGCTGGACACGATCCAGGACATCGCGAAGAAGAACAACGTCAAGCTGAGCGATTCCGGCTACGACGTGATGCTCGACGATCCCCGCAAGCTCGTGCGCGACTTCAAGAATTCGCAAGTGGACGACCTCGTCTGCTTCACCAGGACGCTCGACAGCCTGGACGTCGATCTCGAAACGATGCGCGTGCGTGCGAATGCGTGGGCCAATGGCGACATCGCGGAAATCCGCGGCCTGAATTTCGCGGAGCGCCGCGACGCCTGCCTGGACGCCGTGCTGAACAGTTCGATCGCGAAGGATGCCGCGGCCCTGCGCCAGATGCGCGAGCGCCTGCGCGCCTCCTGGCTCAAGGCGGCGGAAAAAGCGCTGGCCAATAACGCCACCACGTTCGCCGTCCTGGAAATCCAGGACATCGTCGGTCCGACGAGCTATCTGGCTGCGCTGCAGTCCAGGGGGTACGCGGTCGAGAGCCCCAGGTGAGCGGAGATCAGGCCGACTCGCCCGGCACCCCCAGGTCGTCCTCGCGCGACGCGGCCTGGGCCACGCGGGCACCGGGCGGCACGTCGTGCGTCAGCCAGATATTGCCGCCGATGACGGCACCCTTGCCGATGGTGATGCGGCCCAGCAGGGTGGCCCCGGCATAGATGACGACGTCGTCCTCGACGACGGGATGGCGCGGCAAGCCCTTCTGCAGCGTGCCGTCGGCATTCGCGGGGAAGCGCTTGGCGCCCAGGGTGACGGCCTGGTACAGGCGCACGCGCTGGCCGATGACGGCCGTTTCCCCGATCACGACGCCCGTGCCGTGGTCGATGAAGAAGCCCGGGCCGATCGTCGCGCCCGGGTGGATGTCGATGCCGGTCTCCGCATGCGCCTGTTCGGCGATGATGCGCGCCAGCAGCGGCAGCCCGAGCCCGTACAGGCAGTGCGCGAGACGGTGGTGGATCATCGCGTGGATGCCCGGATAGCACAGCAGCACTTCGTCGACGCTGCGCGCGGCCGGGTCGCCCTGGTAGGCGGCGATCACGTCGCTGTCGAGCAGCGTGCGGATGCCGGGCAGGGCGGCGCCGAACGCGCGCGTCGCGTCCAGCGCTTGCGGTTCGATGTCGGTATGGGTCAGGTGGCGCAGCGCCGCGCTGTAACGCAGCTCGATGCGCACCTGGCGCAGCAGCGCGTGCAGGGCGGTGTCGAGGGCATGGGCGACGTGGAAATCCTCGCTTTCCTCGCGCAGGTCGGGTGGACCCAGGCGCAGCGGAAACAGCACGCCCTTCAATTGCCCGACGATGGTCGCGAGCGCCTCGCGCGACGGGAACTCGATGCCGCGCACTTCGCCGGCCGGACGGTGGGCCTGGCGCCATTGCCGGCGCGCGTCGTGCAGGTCGCACACGATCGCGCCGATGTCGAAGTCGGCCATCAGTCGTTCTCCCGGCGTGAGTTGGGCAATGATTCGATGAGCGCCACGATGCCTCCGCTATGCTGATGGACGAGTTGTCAATATACGAGCCCGTCCATGGGCAGCCCAACGAATTTTTCGGCACTAGCTCATGCTGAAAACATCTAAGGCCAACTGTGAGCGGCTGGAGAATTGTCAAAACGTCGCGAACGCGCGTAGAATGCGGGCAACGCGGGTGTAGCTCAATGGTAGAGCAGAAGCTTCCCAAGCTTACGACGAGGGTTCGATTCCCTTCACCCGCTCCAACAGCCGCCATGTCTTGCGCCACGGTTGAACCGGACCGAAAGCCGCACCGCCCTCCCTCGTAATACGTTCCAGTCCGCCTGCCCCGCCGTGCGCGCCTGTGGCAAGCCCTTATGGCACACTGGTGATGTCGCTCCATCAGTGTCAATCATGCAAGAAGACAGACAAGACCCGTCCCATCCCAACGCCCTCGACCAGGCCGGCACGCTCATGTTCCTGAGCGGCGGCGGCGAGGTCGGCGCCATGATGCGCGCGCACGACTGGTCCGGCTCCCCGCTGGGCCATCCGCGCACGTGGCCGCAGGCCTTGCGCACGGTCGTCGGCCTGATGCTGAATTCGAAGTTGCCGATGTTCGTGGCCTGGGGGCCGGAGCTCGGGTTTCTGTACAACGATTCCTATCGCGACATCCTCGGCGCCAAGCATCCGGCCGCGCTGGGCGGGCGCTTCCGCGACGTCTGGTCCGAGATCTGGCACGATATCGGCCCCCTGATCGAGCGTGCCCTGCGCGGCGAGGCGACGTATGCCGACCGGCTGTACCTCGTGATAAACCGCCACGGCTACGACGAGCCGACCTGGTTCACGTTCTCGTATTCGCCGGTGCGCGACGAGCGCGGCGAGATTGCCGGCATGTATTGCGCGTGCGTCGAGGTCACCGACCAGGTGCTGGCCGAGAAATACCGCAACGAGGAAAACGAGCGGCTGCGCGGCCTGTTCGCGCAGGCGCCCGGGATCATGGCCGTGCTGCGCGGCCCCGAGCACGTGTTCGAGCTGACGAACCAGTCGTACATGCAGCTGGTCGGCCACCGCCAGGTCGTCGGCAAGTCCGTGCGCGAGGCGCTGCCGGAGATCGTCGGCCAGGGCTTCTTCGAACTGCTCGACCGCGTCTACGCGACGGGGGAGCCGTTCGTCGGCCACGCGCTGCCCGTGCGCCTGCAGCGCGAACCGGAAGGGCCGCTGGAAGAGCGCTACATCGACTTCGTGTACCAGCCGATCCGCGACGAGAACGGCCAGGTGAACGGTATCTTCGTGGAAGGCAGCGACGTCACTGACCGCAAGCTCGTCGAGGACGAGCTGCGCGCCGCCAACCGCCAGAAAGACCAGTTCCTGGCGATGCTGGCGCACGAGCTGCGCAATCCGCTGGCGCCGATCATGACGGCGGCCCAGCTGCTCAAGCTCGGCCGGCTCGACCCCAAGAGCGTGGCCAACGCCAGCGAGATCATCGTGCGCCAGGCCGAGCACATGACGGACCTCGTCAACGACCTGCTGGACGTCTCCCGCGTCACCCGCGGCCTCGTCACGCTGGAGCGGGAAGAGCTGGATGTGAACGCGATCGTCTCCGCCGCCGTCGAGCAGGTGCGGCCGCTGATCGACATGCGCCGCCATGCGCTGACCCTGCAGCTGTCCGGCCAGCCGGCGCACGTCACCGGCGATCGCACGCGCCTCGTGCAGGTCATCTCGAACATCCTCAACAACGCGGCCAAGTACACGGCCCCCGGCGGACGCATCGTGCTGACCGTGACGGTGGAGGCGGGGTGCGTGACCGTGGCGGTGCGCGACAACGGCGTCGGCATCGCGCCGGAAGTCCTGCCGTACATTTTCGACCTGTTCACCCAGGCCGAGCGCACGCCGGACCGGTCCCAGGGCGGGCTCGGGATCGGGCTGGCGCTGGTCAAGAGCCTCGTCGCCCTGCACGGCGGCACCGTGCATGCCGAGAGCAGAGGCCTGGGGCAGGGCAGCGAGTTCTCGATCTCCCTGCCGTGCGTGGCGCGCCCCCCGGCCGAGGCGCCGGATGCCGGAGCGGGCAAAGCGGATGCCGTCCAGGACAACGGCAACCTGCGCGTGCTCGTCGTCGACGACAACGCCGACGCCGCCCAGATGCTGGCCGCGCTGCTCGAAGTGCAGGGCCATGCCGTGAGCGTCTAATACGACGCGCGCGGGGCGCTGGCGCGGGCGCAGGACGAGCATCCGGACGTCCTGCTGCTCGACATCGGCCTGCCCGACATGGATGGCTATGAACTGGCGCGGCGGCTGCGCGCCCAGCCGGAAAACGCGGGCGCCACGCTGGTCGCCCTGACCGGCTACGGCCAGAACCAGGACCGCAAGGAGGCTCAGCAGGCCGGCTTCGACCATTACCTGGTCAAGCCCGCCGACCTGAACGAAGTCAACGAGGTATTGGCCCAGGCCGAGGCGCGGCGCTGACATTCAATCGTGCGCGTATTGCCGCGCGGCACTAGGAGCGCTATCCTTGGTGCATGCCGTCCCACCTAGGCTGCGCGCCGGGGCGGCGTATTTTCGTACCATTGCAATGCCATGCCGCAGAACGGGACCGAGCTATGTACGAATTGAACGGCATTTCCGAAGAATCGCAGGACGGCGTCACCTGCGCCGAACTGATCCATCCCGACACCGGTGCCGGTATCGCGCCCGCACCGGTCAAGAACGCCGTCGAGCGCCACGGCAGCCGGGGCGGGGCGCCCGCGCCCACGCCGTCCAGGCATGCCGACGGCATCGGGGCGCCGCCTCTCGTGCGGCGCGTGCTGGTTGTCGACGACAACGTCGATGCCGCCCAGACGGTGGCGATGCTGCTCGAGGTGCTGGGCCACCAGACGGTCGTCAAATACGACCCGCTGCAGGCGCTGGCGTGCGCGCGCGAACGTTCCTTCGACGCGTTCGTCCTCGACATCGGCCTGCCCGGCATGGACGGCCACGAACTGGCCCGCCAGATCCGTGCCCTGCCGCGCGCGGCCGGCGCCCTGTTCATCGCGCTCACGGGATATGGCCAGCAGCAGGACCGCGATGCCTCGAAAGCGGCGGGTTTTCATTACCATTTCGTGAAGCCGGCCAATGTGGATGCGCTGGCGCAGGCATTGTCCGGGGGCGTGCCGGAGTAATTAATATTTCTCCGTCCCAATGTCATCAACCCGTAACTTTCATTTCTTACACTGCGTTTTACTGAACAGTAACTGTGCGTGCGCCCTGGCACACGCCTTCTGACGGAAAACGCATGTCCAAGTCCAGTGCGCACACCGCCCCGCGCACCCACCGATTCCTCGCGCTGCTGTGGCCCGCGCTGGCGCTGCTCGCCTGTGCCGCCCTCTGGACCGCCACCATCCTGCATGCCGGCTCCGAACACCGGCGCGCCGAGGAGCAGGCTTTCAAGGAAGCCGACGCGTATGCCGAGGCCTACGAACAGTACGTCACGCGCTCGGTCGCGCAGATCGACCAGATCACCATGCAGCTCAAGCACAGCTGGGAGCATGCGCGCGACCGCAGCCTGATCGAAAACATGCGGCGCGACGGCATGTTTACCGACGCCGCCTTCGTCAACGTGAGCGTCATCGGACCCGACGGCGCGATCCGTTCATCGAACCGCATCCACGAGCGCGGGCTGAACCTGTCCAAGGCGGCCTTTTTCGTCCAGCACCGCGACGCCATCTCGACCGCGCTGCGCATCGGCACGCCGCCGCCGGAACTGGACGAGACGCGCGGCACGATCTTGTTCACGCGCCGCCTCGACACGGACGAGGACGGATTCGACGGCGTGCTGCTGATGGCGGTCGACGCCTCGTATTTCACGTCGTTCGTCAGCTCGCCCACGCTGGGCCCGGGCAGCCTGCTGGCGCTCGTCGGTACCGAGAACTCGCTCCGCGTCGAGCAGGACGCCCGGGGCATCGTGCGCACCCAGAGCGCAGGCTCGCTGCTGCCCGCGAATGCCGACCGCTGGCCGGTGGCGCGCGGCGTGCAGCTGGTCGAAGGGCCGGGCGGCTTTGCCGATGGCGAGGCGCGCGTGCTGGGCTGGCGCCGCTCCAGCGCGTATCCGCTCGTGGCCCTCGTCGCGCTGTCGCATACGGCCGTGCTGGAAGCGGCCGACGCCTATTGGACCGACAGCCGCAACCACACGTTGGTGGCGACCGTCGTGCTGTCGCTGCTGGCGCTGGGCGCGAGCGTGCTGTCGCTGCGGGCGGGGGCGCGGGCGCGCGACCGGGCCGAGATCCAGCGCGCCTACCGCACGGCGACGGAGAGCGGCAACGACGGCTTCTACATGGTCGCGCCGGTGCGCGACCGCAAGGGCCAGGCGAGCGATTTCCGTATCGTCGATTGCAACGAGCGCGGCGCCTTTTTCTACGGCGCCACGCGTTCGCAACTGGTCGGCAGCCTGATCTCCGAACTCCATCACGGCAGCTCGTTCGACGACCTGGCCGCCAACTACCGCACGGCGCTGGCCGTCGGCTTCCACCAGGAAGACCGGCGCATGCCCGAGAATAACCGCCTGAACATCCGCTGGGGCCACCGGCGCATCGTGCGCGTGGGCGACGTCCTCGCCGTCACCTTGCAGGACATCAGCGAGCGCAAGGAGCACGAATCGCAACTGGCGCGCCTGGCCAACGAGGACAGCCTCACGGGCCTGCCGAACCGCCACTGGTTCCTGAACTTCGTGCCGGCCGCGCTGGCCCAGGCGCACGAGGGCGACCACGGCGCGGCGCTGCTGTTCATCGACCTCGACGAATTCAAGCAGGTCAACGATTCGCACGGCCACGCCGTCGGCGACCGCCTGCTCAAGCTCGCCGCCGAGCGCCTGATGTCGCAGCTGCGTCCGGGCGACAGCGTGGCCCGCTTCGGCGGCGACGAATTCGTCGTCCTGTTGAGCCCCTTCGACAGCGACCAGCAGGTGGCCATCGTCGCCACGCGCATCGTCGACGCCTTCAGCAAGCCGTTCCTGATCGCCGACGACCAGCACATGATCGGCGCCTCGGTCGGCATCGCCGTCTACCCGCGCGACGGCCTCGACGCGGCCACCCTGATCCGTCACGGCGACATCGCCATGTATGCCGGCAAGGCCGAAGGCAAGGGACAGTACCGCTTCTTCGATCCGGCCCAGTCGAACATCCTCAAAACGCGCACCCAGCTGCGCCAGCGCCTGCTGGAAGCGATCGACAAGCGCCAGTTCGTGCTGTACTACCAGCCGCGCGTGGACACCCGCACGGGCGAACTCCTGAGCATGGAAGCGCTGCTGCGCTGGGAGCATCCGCAGCTGGGCATGATCCGTCCGGACGAATTCATCCCGCTGGCCGAGTCGAGCGGCTTGATCGTGCCGATCGGCGCCATCGTGATCGACCAGGCCTGCGCCCAGCTGGCCGCGTGGCGCGCGCAGGGCGCGGTGCCGGTGCCGGTGTCGATCAACGTCTCGCCCAAGCAGTTCCTGCGTGGCGGCGTGCAGCGCGAGCTGGCCGACGCCCTGCAACGCCACGCCGTGCCGGCCGGCCTGCTGGAAGTCGAGATCACGGAGTCCGCGATGATGGGCGACCAGGCCGAGATCCTGGCCGAGCTGGCCGCCATCCGCGCGCTGGGCGTCAAGCTGCACGTCGACGATTTCGGTACGGGCTACTCGTCGCTGTCGCAACTGCAGCGCATGAAGATGGACGTGCTCAAGGTCGACCGCTCGTTCACGGCGGAACTGGGACGCTCGAAGGAAGGCACCGTGTTCTTCCAGGCCATCGTGTCGATGGCGCACGCGCTCGGGATGGAGGTCGTGGCGGAAGGCGTCGAGAACGAAGAACAGCTGGGCATCCTGCGCGCGCTGAACTGCAATGAAGTGCAGGGCTATTTCGTCGCGCGGCCGCAGCCGGCGGCGGCGATTGCGCCGTTGCTGGCGCAGCGCTACCTGTTCAAGGAGGCGCTGGCGGCATAAGACCCGCAACGCTTGATACGTCGTTCCCGCGCAGGCGGGAACCCATGCTGATGCGCCGAAGTCGGATAAGCCGGATATCAAAAATACCGCACGGCTTCCAACGTGCCGGATTCTGTTGCTCAGTATGGGCCCCCGCTTTCGCGGGGGCGACGGTTCAGTTGTGCGTTCCTTTTCACGCCCCCAGCAGACTCCCGCTCCGCCACGCCGCCGCCGCCGCGATCTTACAGACGTGCATCCCGCGCAGCAGATGCCGGTGCGCCGTGCTGGCGAACAGGATGCCGGACTGCGTCGGCCGCAAGGTCGTCGTCCTGCCGCTGACGGGATCGACGATGTCGGCGACGGCGTCGCCCGCCTGCACGCGGTCGCCCAGCCGTTTCAGGAACACGAGCACGCCCGCATGCGGCGCGTGCAGCGGTTCGACGCCGGCCAAAGGCGTCGGCTCGCACAGCGGATCCGGCAGCGGCTCGTGCGGCAGGTCGACGACGCCCTCGCGCGCCAGGTATTGCAGCAGCGCGTGCGCATCCCGTTCGGCCAGATCGTAGCGCACGTCGTTCTCGCCGCGCAGCTCGACCGTCACGCCGACGCAGCCGAGCGGAATCGGAAAACGGTCGCCGAAGTGCTCCTGCAACTGCCACCACATGCGGCTGCACGCTTCGTCGAACGGTTCGCCGCCGGATTCCCTCGCCAGCAGCACCGCGTGCGCGCCCATCAGCGCGGCCAGCGGTTTGACGCGCTCGGCCAGCGGCGTGCCCGTGTACATGTGGAGCACCGCCTCGTTGTCGCAATGGAGGTCGAGCATGATGTCGGCGTCGATCGCCATGCCCAGCAGCGTCTTCTTGAGTTCTTCCGTCGCGCTCGATGGCACCCAGGCCGCGATCTCGCGGCGCGCATGCTCGCGCACGAGGGCCGCGTTGGCGGCGGCGTCCGGGACCAGTTTGCCCTCCAGCGACGTTTTCAGCGCCTCGGCCACATGCCGGTATGACCGGTTGAAATTGACGCCGCTGGCCAGGTCGAAGCGCCCGAACGGCGCGCCGTGGATGACTTGCGACAGCCCGATCGGATTCGCGGCCGGCACCAGGATGATCTCGCCCGTTATTTTTCCCGCCGCGCCGAGCCGGTCGAGCTCACGGCGCAGGAAGTGCGCGACGAGCATCGCCGGCACCTCGTCCGCATGGAGCGAAGCCTGGATATAGACCTTCTTGCCGCTGCCGGGCGTGCCGTAGTGGAAAGAGGTCAGGCGGTAGGCGGCGACGTTGTCCTCGGTGGCGATCGGGTGGGTCTGCTGGTGCATGGGCGGCTCCTGATGGCGACGGACGCATTATGTCGGAGATCGGTGCGCGGAAGCGCCGGGTTATAATGGCGCCCGCTTTTTCTGACTCTTCATCTCATTCCCATGTCTTCCGATACGCCTACCAACGAGCAGGGCCGCACCATGCTCTACGACCCGACCGAACGCCGCATCCGCAGTTTCGTCACCCGCGCCGGCCGCCTGTCGACCGGACAGGCGCGCGCGCTGGAAGCGTTCGGCCCGCGCTATCTGATCGAGTACCGCAAGGCAGAGTACGATTTCCATGCCCCGTTCGGCCGCACCGCGCCGCTGATCCTGGAGATCGGCTTCGGCATGGGCGACACGACGGCGCACATCGCGAAGGCGATGCCGGACAAGGATTTCATCGGTGTCGAGGTCCACACCCCGGGCGTGGGCAGCCTGCTGAAACTGGCCGGCGAGCAGGATATCCCGAACCTGCGCATCATCCAGCACGATGCCGTCGAGGTGCTGAACAACATGATCGCCGATGGTTCGCTGGCGGGCGTGCACATCTTCTTCCCCGACCCGTGGCACAAGGCGCGCCACAACAAGCGCCGCCTGATCCAGCCGCCGTTCGTCGACCTGCTGTGCCGCAAGCTGGCACGGGGCGGCTATATCCATTGCGCGACGGACTGGGAAGATTACGCGGTGCAGATGCTGGAAGTGCTGGGCAATGAGCCGGCGCTGCAGAACACGGCCGAGGGCTACGCGGAGAAGCCGGCGTACCGGCCGCTGACCAAGTTCGAGAACCGCGGCCTCAAGCTGGGCCACGGCGTGTGGGACCTCGTCTTTACCAAAAAATAAAACCGCCGACACGTTGCCGGTAGGGTGGACGGCTTGCCGTCCACGCGTTCAACGAACGGTAATGTCGCCGCAATGCGGGCGTCGGCCGGACGCGTGGACGGGGGACCCGTCCACCCAACACGTAGCGCGGCCGGTCGCTGTCAAACCATCTCGCTGATGATGCCGACGATCTCGTCGCCGTAGGACGTCAGCTTCTTCTCGCCGACCCCGGACACCCCGCGCAGCTGACTGAGCGACGTGGGCTTGACCTTGGCGATCTCGCGCAAGGTCGCGTCCTGGAACACGACGTACGCGGGCACGCCGTGCGCGCGGGCCGTTTCGACGCGCCACCAGCGCAGCTTGTCGAAGATCGCCTGTTCCGACTTCGACAGCTCGACTTCTTCATAGCCGCGCGGCGTCGAGGTGCGCTTGGGCTTGACCGGTTTCTGGTACTGGCGCAGCTGCACTTTCTGCTCGCCTTTCAGCACGGGCCGCGCCGCTTCCGTCAGTTTCAATGAGCTGAACGCGTCATGGTCGACGGTGACGAGGCCGAGGGCGATCGTCTGGCGCACGATGGCGCGCCATTCCTGCTCGCCGCGTTCCGCGCCGACGCCGAACACGGTCAGCTTGTCGTGGTGCCACTGGACGATGCGTTCGGAACTCACGCCGCGCAGCACGTCGATCACGTGGCCGGCCGCGAAGCGCTGGTCGACGCGGTAGATCGCGGACAGCAGTTTTTGCACGGGCACCGTCGCGTCGAACGACGTCGGCGGGATCAGGCACGTGTCGCAGTTGCCGCATGGGCCGGAGCGCTCGCCGAAGTATTCGAGCAGGCGCATGCGCCGGCAGCTGAGCGTCTCGCACAGGCCCAGCATGGCGTCGAGTTTCGACGACAGCACGCGCTTGAAATTCTCGTCGGCGTCGGACTCGTCGATCATCCGGCGCTGCAGCACGACGTCCTGCAAACCATAGGCCATCCAGGCATTGGACGGCAGGCCGTCGCGGCCGGCGCGGCCCGTTTCCTGGTAATAGCCTTCCAGCGATTTTGGCAGGTCGAGGTGGCAGACGAAGCGCACGTCGGGCTTGTCGATGCCCATGCCGAACGCGATGGTCGCCACCATCACGATATTGTCTTCACGAAGGAAGCGCGCCTGGTTGTCGGCCCGCAGCGAATACTCCATGCCCGCGTGATAGGGCAGGGCGCGGATGCCGTTCTCGTTCAGGAATTCCGCCGTCTCCTCGACCTTCTTGCGCGACAGGCAGTAGACGATGCCCGAGTCGCCCGGATGTTCCGCCGTGATGAAGTCGAGCAGCTGCTTGCGGCCGTTCGTCTTTTCGACGATGGAATAGCGGATGTTCGGGCGGTCGAACGACGACACGAACTGGCGCGCCTCTTCCAGCTGCAGGCGCTGGGCGATTTCGGCGCGCGTGAGCTGGTCGGCCGTCGCCGTCAGCGCGATGCGCGGCACGTGCGGGAAGCGCTCGTGCAGGATCGACAGGCGGATGTATTCGGGCCGGAAATCGTGGCCCCATTGCGACACGCAGTGCGCTTCGTCGATGGCGAACAGCGAGATGTGCGCGGACTCGAACAGTTCCAGGCAGCGCGGCGTCATCAGGCGCTCGGGCGCCACATAGACGACGTCGATCTCGCCCGTGCGCACCATCCGCTCGATGCGCAGGGTCTCTTCGAACGTCTGCGTCGAGTTCAGGAACGCGGCGCGCACGCCCACTTCGGCCAGCGCGTCGACCTGGTCCTGCATCAGCGCGATCAGCGGCGAGACGACGACGCCGACGCCGTCGCGCAGCAGCGCGGGAATCTGGTAGCACAGCGACTTGCCGCCGCCGGTGGGCATCAGCACGAGCGCATCGCCGCCGGACGCCACGTGCTCGACGATCTCGGCCTGCTGCCCGCGGAAGGCCGGGTAGCCGAATACCGTCTGCAGGATCTGCAGCGCGCGTTGCTGGATGTCGCTCGTCATGATGCTACTGCTCTCGAATTATTCGGCCCAAACCACCCAGCCGAAATGGGCGGTGACCAGGATGATCACACCGAACACGATACGGTACCAGGCAAAGCCCGTGAAGTCGTGCGTGCTGATGAAGCGCAACAGCCAACGTACGCACAGAAAGGCGGAAATGAACGCCGCCACGCCGCCAATCAGAAACAGCGGCAGGTCGGTCGCGTGCAGGTCGTGGCGCGCCTTGAAGACGGAATACACGGTCGCGGCCAGCAGCGTCGGGATCGCGAGGAAGAACGAGAATTCGGTGGCGGCCGTGCGCGACAGGCCGAACAGCATGCCGCCGATGATCGTGGCGCCCGAACGGCTGGTACCGGGGATCAGCGCCAAGCACTGGGCGCAGCCGACCTTGAACGCGTCCATGACCGTCATGTCGTCCACGGTCGCGATACGGTGCGCGCCCGGCAGCACCTTGTGGCGGCGCTCCGCCCACAGGATCACGAAGGCGCCGACGATGAACGCGGCGGCCACCGGCACCGGCGCGAACAGGTGCGCCTTGATCGCCTTGCTGAACAACACGCCCAGCACGGCCGCCGGGATGAAGGCGACGATCAGGTTGATGACGAGTTTTTGCTGGCGCGGATCGGACGTGACGCCGCCCAGCGCGGCGCCGATGCGCACGCGGTATTCCCACATCACGGCCAGGATCGCGCCGGCCTGGATCGCGATTTCGAATACCTGGGCCACTTCGCCCGTGAAATTGATCAGGCTACCGGCGAGGATCAAGTGACCCGTGGACGAAATCGGCAGGAATTCGGTGAAGCCCTCGACGAGGCCCATGATGATCGCTTTTAGGGCGAGAATGATATCCATTTGATGTATGAGTTCGGTAGGGTTGGGGACGCGTGCGCGGACGGTGCTGCGCGGGCCGCAAGCTTACCATGAGGAAGGGGGTTGCCGTCGAGTTACCGTCTCCATATGGAGGCAATGTCAGGCCGTTAAGCGTTCCAGTTCGGAAAGAAAAAACATCGCCTGCTCGCGCGTGTCCCCGCACATCTCGCGCGAGGGCGGCAGGCTGCCGCAGACGCGCGGCCGGCCCGGCTGCCCGAAAATGCGGCAGCCGTCGTGCTCGTCCAACTGCACGCAGCGCACCCCGGCTGGCTTGCCAAAGGCATGCCGGGAATCGGGGACGTGATCGAGGGCGCGATGCAGCAGGCGCCGCAGCCGGGGCGGCAGGAAACGGGTGAAGACGAAACGCTCATGTAAAGACCGAAGGCGGGCAAGCTGCCAGTATACTACCGACAGGGGGTGTTCTTGACTGACCCTATCCCCAGGTCTATATTTGCTGACTCATTAGTTAGTTGTCGGACAGACGCATGCCATGCCCTTTTGACACCAAGCCGCGCTGGGAGCGCCGTAAGGACGCGCGGCCCCAGGAGTTGCTCGAGGCGGCCATCGACCTGTTCGTCGAACGTGGCTATGCCGCCACACGCCTGGAAGACGTCGCGCGCCGCGCCGGCGTGTCCAAGGGCACCTTGTACCTGTATTACGAAAACAAGGAAGAACTGTTCAAGGCCGTCGTGCGCAGCAATATCGTGCCCGTGATCGGCGAGGCGGAAGCATCCGTCGCCGAATTCGACGGCCACAGCGCCGACCTGCTGCGCCACCTGATCCACTCGTGGTGGCAGCGGCTGGGGGCGACCAAGGCCTCCGGCATCATCAAGCTCGTCACGGCCGAAGCCGACAATTTCCCGGAGCTGGCCCGCTTCTACCAGGAAGAGGTCATCAACCGCGGCACCCGGGCCATGTCGTCGATGCTGGAGCGCGGCATCGCACGGGGCGAGTTCCGCCGCATCGACGTCAACATGATGACCCAGGTGCTCGTCGCCCCGATGCTCACCCTGATCATCTGGAAGCATTCGGTCGGCCCGTGCCCGCGCGGGGAACTGGAACCGCTGGCCTTCCTCGATACCTTCCTCGACATGGCGCTGCACGGCCTGCTGTCTCCCGGCGCGTGAACCGTTTTCGCACCGGGGCCTTGAAAAACCGTCGCGAGCGGCCGCAGGTTTGGTTGAGAAGCGCAGCTGTACGAAAGTACAGCGAGCATCGCGGGCCGAACCTGCAACGCGCAGCCGGTTTCTCGAGTCTCCGTACGTCAAGACGCCGTTTTCCGGGTTTCATGCCCCTTAAACTGCAGACTGTCGCAATTTTCGCTGGCGTTCAGCGTCGTATCGCTAAGATATGTTTGCTGAAGCCGTTCAACGATAAAATATCGGATT
Organism: Massilia putida; assembly: GCF_001941825.1. Lineage (NCBI taxonomy): Bacteria > Pseudomonadati > Pseudomonadota > Betaproteobacteria > Burkholderiales > Oxalobacteraceae > Massilia > Massilia putida. The sequence continues at coordinate 3,421,623 of NZ_CP019038.1, read as the reverse complement.
ATTTATTTTCCCACCGAGTATAAAGATGAATATCGAACAAGCCCGCTTCAACATGATCGAACAGCAGATCCGTCCGTGGAACGTGCTGGACCAGGATGTGCTCGACCTGCTGCACGTCGTCAAGCGCGAACAGTTCGTGCCGGCCGCGTACCAGAACCTGGCGTTCGCCGACGTCGAGATTCCGCTGCCGGGTGGCGAATCGATGCTGGCGCCGAAGTTCGAGGCGCGCATCCTGCAGGAAGTCGGTGTGAAGAAACACGAGACCGTGCTGGAAATCGGCACCGGTTCGGGCTATATGGCCGCCCTGCTGGCGCACCGCGCCGCCAAGGTGACCACCGTGGAAATCAATCCGGAAACGGCGGAACTGGCGAAGAAAAACCTGGCCAATGCCGGTATCCACAACGTGACCGTCGAGGTCGGCAACGGCGCACAAGGCTGGGAAAAGGGTGCGCCTTACGATGTGATCGTGATCTCGGGCGCGCTGGAAGTGCTGCCGGAAGCGATCCTGAAGCAGGTGAAGGTGGGCGGCCGCATCGCCGCCATCGTCGGCCAGGCGCCGGTGATGGAAGCGTGCATCATCACCCGCACGGGCGAGAACAGCTACAGCACGATCAAGGTGTTCGAGACCAATGTGCGCTACCTGACCGGCGCCCCGGTGCCGTCGCACTTCCAGTTCTAAGGCGAAAGGCACACACGATGCAGCACATTACCGCCCCCGAGTTGGCCGCCTGGCTGGCCGACCCGTCGCGTCCGAAGCCGTTGCTGCTCGACGTCCGGGAAAACTGGGAATTCGAGACCTGCCACCTCGAGGGCTCGATCCAGATTCCGATGAACCTGATTCCGATCCGCGTGAGCGAACTGGATGACGGCCAGGACATCGTCTGCGTGTGCCACCACGGCGCACGCAGCATGCAAGTGGCCGCTTTCCTGGAGCGCAACGGATTCAGCAACATCACCAACCTCACAGGCGGAATACACGCCTGGGCCGTGCAGGTCGATCCTTCGATGCCCAAGTATTGACGGCCTGCGTCCTTAACTATTGATGACTCCGACGGAGAAAGTAATGCAGAAGCCCCTCATCGCCGTACTGTTGGCCAGCGCGTTTTCGCTCAATGCCCAGGCGGCCGATCTGATCCAGGTGTACCAGCAGGCATTGGCGAACGACGCCACTTTTGCCAGCGCCCGCGCGGCCGCCGCCGCGGGTCGCGAACGTATCACCCAGGGGCGTTCCGGCCTGCTGCCGACCGTCGGCGTCACCGGCGACATCACCAAGAACAACAGCGACTTCACGTCGTGGAACAACAATCCGGCCGCGGGTGCCGGCAGCAACCTGCGCGACAAGACGATCCAGGTCACGCTGCAGCAACCGCTGTTCCGCTGGGACCGCTGGGAAACCTACCAGCAGAGCAAGCTGCAGCAAGCCATTTCGGAAGCCCAGTTTGCCCAGGCCCAGCAAGACCTGATCACGCGCGTGTCCCAGGCCTATTTCGACGTGCTGGCCGCCCAGGACACGCTGGAATCCACGCGGGCGCAAAAAGTCGCCGTGACGGAGCAGCTGGCTTCCGCCAAGCGCAATTTCGAGGTCGGCACGCAGACCATCACCGACACGCATGAAGCCCAGGCCGCGTACGACTTGGTGGTGTCGCAGGAAATCGCTGCCGTCAACGATCTGGAGACCAAGAAGACGGCGCTGCAAGCCATCATCGGCACGCCGCCGGCCGCGCTGGCGACGCTGCGCACGGGCGTCACCCTGACGGCGCCGCAGCCGATCAACGTCGACCAGTGGGTGTCCGCCGCCGAGAACCAGAACTATGCCGTGACCGTGGCCCAGCTGCAGCTGGAATCGGCCAAGCGCGACATCTCGCGCAACCGCGCCGGCCACTACCCGACCGTGGACCTGGTGGCATCGTCGCTGCACCGCGACGTCAATGGCCAGACGGTCCAGTCGGGCAAGACCAACAACAACGCGATCGGCATCCAGTACAGCATCCCGATCTTCAACGGCTTCGCCGTGACGAGCAAGGTGCGCGAATCGATCGCGCTGGAAGACAAGGCCCGCAACGACCTGGAAGCGAACCGCCGCAACGCCGCGCTGGTGGCGCGCCAATCCTTCCTCGGCGTGAACAGCGGCCTGGCCCAGGTGAAGGCGCTGGAAGCGGCCGAGGTGTCGAGCAATTCAGCACTGGAATCGAACAAGCTCGGTTACCAGGTCGGCGTGCGTATCAACATCGACGTGCTGAATGCCCAGCGCCAGCTGTACCAGACCCGCACCGACCTGGCCCGCGCACGCTACAACACGATCCTGGCCGGCCTGAAGCTGAAAGCCGCCGCCGGTTCGCTGCGCGAGGAAGACCTGCAGCCGATCAACGCGCTGCTGCAGCAGCCGTAACACACCGGGGTCAGAGCCCGAATTTTGGAAATTTCCTAATCGTCGTCGGTTCGGCCACGACAAAGACCGAGGAACACGCGATTGCCTGGACGAGAAAGGACGGCATCGTCGATCTGAACGACCGGCTCGATGCCCCACCGGCCGGCCTCGTGCTCGTGCACGCGCTCGCGGTGGCCGATGACGGCAACATCGTCGTGCGCACGAACACGGGACTCGCGCTGCTCAAGCCGAGGAAGTGACGCCGGTCAGGCGGCCTTCTGCTCGCTGCGCGTGCGCCAGGCGATCAGCTCGGCGATGGTGAGGATGGGGAAGCCGCGTTCGCGCGCGAAGCGTTCGATGGCGTCGCCGCGCATCATCGTACCGTCCTCGTTCATCAGCTCGCACAGCACGGCCGCCGGCTGCAGGCCGGCCAGCACGGCGAGGTCGACGGAGCCTTCCGTGTGGCCGGCTCGGCCCAGCACGCCGGCCGGGTTGGCGCGCAACGGGAACACGTGGCCGGGACGGACGAGGTCGGCCGGTTGCGCATCCGCGGCGATCGCGGTGCGGATCGTCGTCACGCGGTCCGCCGCGGAAACGCCGGTGGTCACGCCGTCGCGCGCTTCGATCGACACGGTGAACGGCGTGCCGTAGCGGCTGCCGTTATCGGGCACCATCGGCGGCAGATCGAGCGCGCGGACCTTGTCGGCCGACAGGCACAGGCAGACGATGCCGCTGCATTCGCGGATCATCAGCGCCATGGTGTCGACGGTGAGTTTTTCGGCCGCGACGATCAGGTCGGCTTCGTTCTCGCGGTCGAAATCGTCGAGCAGGATCACCGGGATGCCGGCGCGCGTGGCGTCGAGGGCGGCGGCGATGCGGCCGTCGAGATCCTCGCTAAACAGGGTAAAAGCATGGGTGGTCATTGAGACGCTCCTCGCAAATGGTTAGCGCACAAAGGCGCAGCGAAAAACGCATCAGGGCAACGCGAAACGACGCGCACGCCCATGCCTGACGGCACAGCGTACGCATGATGACGCACATCTTCTTTCATCCGGACTATACCGTCGGCCCTGGCTTCTCACCAGATCTGCTGACCCTGCAACCGCAGGCGCTCGCGGGCTCGGCCACACCGTGACCATACCGCCGGTGGGGAATCGCACCCCGCCCCGAAGACGTATTAAATTGTCGCCCGTTCGGAAACGGGCGCGGAGATTGTAGCAGGGAGGAAGGTCAGCTGCTCAGTCCAGCACCGCCGGCGTGGTCGGCACGCTCGATCAGTTCGACCTTGTAGCCGTCCGGATCGGTGATGAAGGCGATGACGGTCGTGCCGCCCTTGACCGGGCCCGGTTCGCGCGTGATGTTGCCGCCGGCCGCGCGGACCTGTTCGCACGTCTTGTAGATGTCGTCGGCCGAGATCGCGATGTGGCCGTAGGCCGTGCCCATCTCGTACTTGTCGACGCTCCAGTTATAGGTCAGTTCGAGTTCCGCATGGTCCGGGTTGTTGCCGTAGCCGACGAACGCCAGCGTGTATTTGTATTCCGGATTCTCGCTCGTGCGCAGCAGCTTCATGCCCAGCACGTTGGTGTAGAAGTCGATGGAGCGCTGCAGGTCGCCGACGCGTAACATGGTATGCAGGATGCGCATTGTTGTCCTTGTTGTTTGGAGGGGAAAGCGAGGATTTTATGCGCTCGGGTGGATTCGTGCAGGCAGTCGTCGCCATGCAGGCGGATGGTGGGCGGAGGCCGCCCACCCTACGGCAGCCTTAGGGTGGGCGTTTGGCGTAATCAAGCCTGTAATTTGGCGTCCAGCGTAATGTTTGCATTGAACAGCTTGGACACCGGGCACCCTTCCTTGGCCTTGCGCGCCGCTTCCTGGAACGCCTGCTCGCTCGCGCCGGGAATCGTGGCGACGAGTTCCAGGTGCACGGCCGGGATGGCGAAGCCGCCGTCGGCCTTGTCCAGCGATACCGTGGCGGTGGTTTCCAGCTTCTGCGCCGTCATGCCCGCTTCGCCCAGCTGGGCCGACAACGCCATCGTGAAGCAGCCCGCGTGGGCGGCCGCCAGCAGTTCTTCCGGATTCGTGCCCGGCCCGTTTTCGAAGCGGGTGTTGAAGCCGTATTGCGACTGGTTGAGGACGCCGCTCTGCGTGGACACGGTGCCCTTGCCGTCTTTCAGTCCGCCGCTCCAGACGGCGCTTCCCTTACGTTTGATCATTTAGTTGCTCCCTGGTTGGTGGCGGCAGGTGTGATCCGCCAGACGATGTTGCCGACGTCATCCGCCAGCAAGATGGCGCCGGTCTTGTCGACCGCGACCCCGACCGGGCGCCCGTAAGCGTGTTCATCCTTGCCGAGGAAGCCCGCCAGGACGTCCTGCGGCGGTCCGCTCGGCTTGCCGTTCGTGAACGGCACGAACACGAGCTTGTAGCCGGAAAACGGCTTGCGGTTCCACGAGCCGTGCTGGCCGATCAGCGCCCCGTTCTTAAACTGCGGCATCAGATCGGCGTTGTAGAACGCGAGGCCCAGCGAGGCCGTGTGCGCGCCCAGCGCGTAGTCGGGAACGATGGCCTTGGCGACGAGGTCGGGATTCTGCGGCTTGACGCGCGTGTCGACATGCTGGCCGTAATAGCTGTACGGCCAGCCGTAGAACGCGCCGTCCTTCACGGCCGTCATGTAGTCCGGCACGAGGTCGTTGCCGAGTTCGTCGCGTTCGTTGACGGCGGCCCACAAGGCCTTCGTCTGCGGTTGAAAATCCATCCCGTTCGGATTGCGCAGGCCGCTCGCGTAGATGCGCGACTTGCCGCTGGCGAGGTCGTATTCCCAGATGGCGGCGCGGCCCTTTTCGACGTCCATGCCGTTCTCGGCCACGTTGCTGTTCGAGCCGACGGTGATGTACAGCTTCTTGCCGTCGGGAGACGCGACGACGTTCTTCGTCCAGTGGTGGTTGATCCCGGACGGCAGGTCGAGCACCTTCGTGCCCTTGGCCGTGATGCTCGTCTCGCCCGTCTTGTACGGGAATTTCCACAGCGCGTCGGCATTGGCGACGTACAGCTCGCTGCCGACGAGGGCCATGCCGAACGGCGACGTCAGGCCCTGCATGAACGTGACTTTCGTATCGGCCGTGCCGTCCGGCTTGAAGCCGCGCAGCAGGATGATGTTATCGGGCGATGCGACCCCGGCGCCGGCTTCCTTCTGCGCCAGTCCCTGCACCTTGGCGCGGATGCCTTTTTCCTTCGGCGCGTTGCCGGGCTTGTTGCTCTCGGCCACGAGCACGTCGCCGTTCGGCAGCACGTACAGCCAGCGCGGATGGTCGAGGCCGGTCGCATACGCGGTGACGGCCAGCCCGGCGGCCGGCGTCGGGCGCGTGCCTTTCGGCCACGCATCCGCCTTCGCCACATTGATGGTCGGGATCAGGGATTTCTCGGGTGCCGGCAGGGCCGGATTCGGCCCCCAGCCGACGGGATATTGCTGGGCCATGGCGTTGCCGGCGCCCAGCAAGGGAAGGAACAGGAACGCAAGCCTGGTGCGTGGCGTCATCGATTCTTGCCTCCTTCCGGAATGGTCGAATCGTGGTCGCGCATGTCGCGGTGGCGGTCGGGTTGCGGGTTGGCCTTGCCGGTGGCGTCCGGCGCCGGGTCCACGGCTTCGCTGGCGCCCGGGGTCACGCGCGCGTCGGTGTCGACGAGACCTTGCTCGAGGTCTTCGGCCGCCTGTTTCATGATGCCGCGCGGCCGGACGCCCTGGCCGTCGGGCGATTCGTCGCGCTCGTGCGGTTCGCGCTTGTAGCTCTGTTCTTCGATTTTCCGGTCGGTATTCACGACACGGTCTTTTTCTTCCTGCACCATGACAACCTCCTTCGATTCAATTGATTAAATCCTAATCGTTCGATCCGAAGGCGGTCGCGCAATTGGAAGATGCTTTTTTGCAATTAAATCGCTAACATGTTGGTTTCAATGACAACCGCCGCGAACGTCATGAACATGCCAGCCCATCCGCACCACGCCGCCAGCGACTGCCCGAATTGCGGCGCCGTCGTTCGCGGACACTACTGCCACGAGTGCGGGCAGGAGACCGTCTTGCATCCGGCCAGCGCGCGCGAATTCGTGCACGAATTCATCGGCCATTACGTCGCGCTGGAAGGCAAGCTTTGGAAGTCGCTGCTGCTCCTTTTGTTCCGGCCGGGGCAGCTGACTTTGGAATACATCAATGGCCGCCGCGTGCGCTACATCCAGCCATTGCGCCTGTACCTGACGTTCAGCCTGGTCTTCTTCGCCGTCGTGAACTACACCGGCCACGACGAGGTCCCGGCGCCGGCCCCGGCGGCCGCGCACGGCAAGGCGGAGCGGAAGGGCGGGCTGATGCGCGAAGACGAGCCGGGCGAAATCGCCGCGGGCACGGTCGACGTCCGCAAGGCCATCGGCAACGTCAACGCGCACTGGGGCGAGCAGGCGGACCGGTTCAGCAACATGACGCCCGCGGAGCGGGACAAGGTGATGCGGACGGTCTTCAACAGCTATGTGCCGTATGCCGTGTTCTTCATGATGCCGCTGTTCGCGCTGTACCTGAAGGTGCTGTACCTGGGATCGGGCCGGCGCTACGGCGAACACCTGCTGTTCGCGCTGCACGTGAACGGGTTCGCGTTCCTCGCCCTGACCCTCATCATGCTGGTGCCGGACCTGTTCGGCATCGTGACGTTCCTGCTGTGGCTGTGGCTCGTGTTCTACACCCCCGTCGCGATGCGGCGCGTGTACGGCGGCTCGCGCCTGATGACCGGCGTGCGCTGGTTCGTGCTGATGGCGCTGCACGTGACCGGCATGGGGCTGGCGATCGGCGCCGCGTTCGGGATCGGGATCCTTCATTGAAGCGAGCTCGACTGGTCCGCTTGCCGGAAGTCCGTCCACCCAACTATACTGTGCGTTTGTACAGTATTTGCTGAGTTGCGATAGTGCAGAAGCCGGGCGAATCGGTTAATCTTCTGTCTCCCTATCACCTGCTGCCGAGAGTCGTAATGTCCGTGACGCCTGAACCGCAACAAACCATCGCGCTCGTCGTACGGCACAACACGGCCGGCATCGACGAGCCCGTGCAGGCCATCGTCGACTTCCTGCAAGGCGCCGGCTACCGCGTCGTGTTCGAGGAAGCGACGGCGGGTCACGTGAAAGTCGCCGGCGTGGACGCCATGACGATCGCCCAGATCGGCGCGCACTGCAGCACCGCTATCGTCGTCGGCGGCGACGGCACGATGCTCGGCATCGCCCGCCAGCTCGCGCGCTACCGCGTGCCGCTCATCGGCATCAACCAGGGCCGCCTGGGATTCATGACCGACATCCCCATCGACCGCATGCTGCCCGCGCTGGGCGACATCCTCAGTGGCAAGGCCAAGGCCGAGGAACGCTTGTTGCTGGAAGCGCGCGTCGTGCGCGACGGCGCCGAGATCCACTGTTCCGTCGCCGTCAACGACGTCGTGGTCGCGCGCGGCACCGGCGCCGGCATGGCGGAGCTGAAGGTCACGGTGGACGGCACGTTCATGTACAACCAGCGTTCGGACGGCCTGATCGTGTCCACGCCCACCGGGTCGACGGCGTATGCGCTGTCGGCCGGCGGCCCGCTGCTGCATCCCACGCTGGCCGGCATCGTGCTGGTGCCGATCGCGCCGCACGCGCTGTCCAACCGGCCGATCGTCGTGCCGAACACGAGCGACATCGTCGTCGAAATCATCAACGGCCGCGACATCAGCGTGAACTTCGACATGCAGACCTTCACGAGCCTGCAGCACGGCGACCAGATCATGATCTCGCGCTCGCCCAACACCATCACCTTCCTGCATCCGGAAGGGTGGAGCTACTACCACACGTTGCGCGAGAAGCTGCACTGGAACGAATATCCGTCCGGTGACGGCAAGCTCAAATAATTCCAGCATCCATCAGGAGATGAGTTTCTTCATGTTGCGCACATTGACCATCCGCGACTTCGTCATCGTCGACGCGATCGAGCTCGAGTTCTCGAACGGCTTCACCGTGCTCACCGGCGAGACCGGCGCCGGCAAGTCGATCCTGATCGACGCGCTCCAGCTCGCGCTGGGCGGCCGCGGCGACGCGAGCATGGTGCGCGAAGGCGCGGCCAAGGCCGACATCAGCGCCGACTTCGCGCTGACCCCGGCAGCAGGCAACTGGCTGGAGCAGAACGAGTTCGGGACCGACGAAGGCGGCGCGCTGCTGCGCCGCGTGATCGACAACGCCGGCCGCTCCAAGTCGTATATCAACGGCAGCGCCGCCACCGCCAGCCAGCTGCGCGAACTGGGCGAGCTCCTCGTCGACATCCACGGCCAGCACGCGCACCAGTCGCTGCTCAAGCTCGATGCCCAGCGCGCCCTGCTGGACAACCAGATCGCCGTGCGCGACCCCGGCGCCGCCGCGCAGGTGCACGACGTCGCGGTTGCCTATAAAGCGTGGAAGGCGCTGGCGCGCCAGCGCGAGGAATTCGAGACGAACGCGAAGAACGTGCTCTTGGAACGCGAGCGCCTCGAATGGCAGGTTGGCGAGCTGGATAAGCTGGCCGTGAAGCCGGGCGAGTGGGCCGAGATCACGAACGAACACAGCCGCCTGTCGCATGCCGCGAGCCTGATCGAGGGGGCGCAGGAAGCGCTGAATGCCCTGTCGGAATCGGAGCAGCCGATCCTGTCGCAGCTGTCGTCGCTGAACCAGAAATTGGCGAAGCTGGCCGGTGTCGACGCGGGCCTGCAGGCCGTGCTCGATTGCATGGAGCCGGCGCGCATCCAGTTGCAGGAAGCCGTGTACGCGCTGAACACGTATGTCGACAAGGTCGAGCTCGACCCGGAGCGCCTGGCCCAGGTCGACGCGCGCATGGACGCGATCCACAGCACGGCCCGCAAATTCCGCGTCGCGCCGGAAGAACTGCCGGACGAGCACGCCACGCTGAAGGCGAAGCTGCAGCAGCTGGCCGACGCCAGCGACGTGGAAGGCTTGCGCAAGCAGGAAGAGAAGGCCAAGGCGGTCTACATGGCGGCCGCGCAGAAACTGTCCGCGACGCGCGCGCAAGCGGCCCAGCGCCTGTCGTCGCAAGTGTCGGAAGCGATGCAGGAATTGTCGATGAGCGGCGGCCGTTTCGTCGTCGCGCTGAATCCGTGCGAGCCGGCCGCGTACGGCGTCGAGCAGGTCGAGTTCCTCGTGGCGGGTCACGCCGGCGTCGCGCCGCGGCCGCTGGCCAAGGTGGCGTCGGGCGGAGAGCTCGCGCGGATCTCGCTGGCGATTTCCGTCATCACCTCCAACGCGACGACGGTGCCGACCCTGATCTTCGACGAGGTCGACACGGGCATCGGCGGCGGCGTGGCGGAAGTCGTCGGCCGCCTGCTGAAACGCCTGGGCCAGAGCCGGCAAGTGCTGTGCGTCACACACCTGCCGCAGGTGGCGAGCCAGGCCAACCAGCACTTCCAGGTGGCCAAGGGCACGACGGACGGCGGCAAGACCGTGTCGCGCATCGACGTGCTCGACAACAAGGCCCGCGTGGAGGAGGTGGCGCGCATGCTGGGCGGCATCGAGATCACCGAGACCACGCGCAAGCATGCGCGCGAGTTGCTGGCGTCCTGAGTCGACCATGCCCTTCAACAAAGAACCGGCGCACCAGCACGGCACCATCGCGAAGAGCGCCATCGTCCTCGTCAACCTCGGCACGCCCGAGGCGCCGACGCGGCCGGCGGTGCGGCGCTATCTGAAGCAATTCCTGCTCGACCCGCGCGTCGTGGAAATCCCGCGCGCCGTGTGGAACGTCATCCTGCACCTGGCGATCCTGCCGTTCCGCTCGGGGCAGTCGGCGAAAAAATACGCGACCATCTGGCGCCGCGACGGCTCGCCCTTGAAGGTGTACACGGAACGGCAGGCGGCCGCGCTGCAGGCGCTGCTCGGCCAACGCGGCCACCGCGACGTCGAGGTGGCGATGGCGATGCGCTACGGCTCGCCCGCGCTGCCGGACGTGCTGGACGATTTGAAGGCGCGCGGCGTCGAGCGCATCGCCGTGCTGCCCGCGTATCCGCAGTATTCCGGCACGACGACGGCATCGATCTGGGACGCCGTCTTCGATCACTACAAAAAAGTGCGCAACATCCCCGAGCTGCGCCTCGTGAAGCATTACCACGACCACGAAGGCTATATCGAGGCGCTGGCGGAGTCCGTGGAGTCGTACTGGGAGGCGCACGGCCGCGGCGAGAAACTGGTGATGAGCTTCCACGGCGTGCCCAAGCGTACCTTGCTGCTCGGCGACCCGTATCACTGCGAATGCCACCGGACGGCCCGCCTGCTGGCGGCGCGCCTGCGCTTATCGCCCGATCAATATCTGGTCACGTTCCAGTCGCGCTTCGGCCGCGCCGAATGGCTGCAGCCGTACACGGCGCCGACCGTGCAGCAGCTCGCGAAGGACGGCATCAAACGGATCGACGTGATGTGCCCGGGTTTCACCAGCGACTGCCTGGAGACGCTGGAAGAGATCAATATGGAAGTGCGCCACGACTTCGAATCGAACGGCGGCCAGGATTATCACTACATTCCCTGCCTGAACGACAATGCGGCCTGGATCGTCGGCATGGCCGAGATCGCCGAGCAGCATCTGATCGGCTGGCCGACGATGCTCACGCCCGCGCAACGCGAGGCGGAGCGCCGCGATGCCGAAATCGCGCGCGAGCACGCATTGAAGTTGGGTGCGTAATTAGCCGTCGCCCGACGGCAAGATGCTAGAATGCCACGTTTTGCGGCGCCGACCCGAGTTCCGCCAGGCAGATCGCAGCCAGCGCGAGCAGGGTGCAGATGAGCACGGCGCCGCTTATCAGATGCAGTTTCATGATCGTTCCCATCGGGTCGTTCGGACGGATGTCTTAACACAACGATAGTAGAACGGCGGGCTGACGATGGTGACTACGAGCAAGTAGTCTTGTAACAAAAGACTACGCTTATCTGCATATTAATGCGGCAATTCCCCTTGAAAATGTAGGCGATTGCCCAATATGGGGGCCTGTATAAGCGGTGTAACCGTCCAATCAATCAGCCAAGTCCTTGATTTCAGGAGTTTTTTCGATGCAAGACCAAGAAAACCAAGAGGTGAGCAATCAGCCGGAAGCCGATGCCGCAGCCCCTGCCGCGGCCCAGGGCGCGCCGGCGACGGAGCCCGGCCTCGAAGAACAGCTGAGCGCCACCGAAGCCAAGCTGGCCGAAATGCACGATGCATTCATGCGTGCCAAGGCCGAGGCGGACAATATCCGCCGCCGTGCCCAGGAAGATGTGAGCAAGGCCCATAAGTTCGCCATCGAAAGCTTCGCCGAGGCCATGGTGCCGGTGCGCGACAGCCTCGAGATGGCCCTGAAAGTCGAAGCGCCGACGGTCGAATCGATCAAGGAAGGCGTCGAGATGACCCTCAAGCAGCTCACCGCCGCATTCGAGAAGAACCGTCTGGTCGAAGTGATGCCGCAACCGGGCGACAAGCTCGACCCGAACAAGCACCAGGCCGTGGCCGTGGTCCCGGCCGACCAGGAAGCGAACACCGTGGTGACCGTCCTGCAGAAGGGTTACATGATCGCCGACCGCCTGCTGCGTCCGGCCATCGTGACCGCCGCGGCACCGAAATAATGTCGCGCTGAGGGCTGAATAAGCTCTTGAAACGAAGCGACATTTCCCAATATTCGACACATCTGAAAACTTAGTACTAAAAAGGAAAATATTATGGGCAGAATCATCGGTATCGACCTGGGCACCACCAACTCCTGCGTGGCGATCATGGAAAATGGTCAGCCCAAGGTCATCGAAAACGCGGAAGGCGCCCGTACTACGCCTTCGATCATCGCTTATCAGGAAGATGGCGAGATCCTGGTCGGCGCGCCGGCGAAACGCCAGGCCGTCACCAACCCGAAAAACACCTTGTTCGCGGTGAAGCGCCTGATCGGCCGTAAATTCGACGAGAAGGAAGTCCAGAAGGACATCGGCCTGATGCCGTACCAGATCATCAAGGCCGACAATGGCGACGCCTGGGTGCAGGTGCGCGACAAGAAACTGGCACCGCCGCAGATCTCGGCCGAAGTGCTGCGCAAGATGAAGAAGACCGCCGAAGACTATCTGGGCGAGGAAGTGACGGAAGCCGTCATCACCGTCCCGGCGTACTTCAACGACTCGCAGCGCCAGGCGACCAAGGACGCCGGCCGCATCGCCGGTCTGGACGTCAAGCGCATCATCAACGAGCCGACCGCGGCCGCGCTGGCATTCGGCCTGGACAAGACCGACAAGGGCGACCGCAAGATCGCCGTGTATGACCTCGGCGGCGGTACGTTCGACGTGTCGATCATCGAGATCGCCGACGTGGAAGGCGAGAAGCAGTTCGAAGTGCTGTCGACCAACGGCGACACGTTCCTGGGCGGCGAAGACTTCGACCAGCGCATCATCGACTACATCATCGACGAATTCAAGAAGATCAACGGCCTCGACCTGTCGAAGGACCCGATCGCCCTGCAGCGCATCAAGGCTTCGGCCGAGCGCGCGAAGATCGAGCTGTCGTCCTCGCAGCAGACCGAGATCAACGAGCCGTACATCGCGATGGCGAACGGCGCCCCGGTCCACCTGAACCTCAAGATCACCCGCGCCAAGCTGGAAGCGCTGGTCGAGGAACTGATCGCCAAGACGATCGAGCCGTGCCGCATCGCCATCAAGGATGCCGGCGTGAAGGTCTCGGACATCGACGACATCATCCTGGTCGGCGGTATGACCCGTATGCCGAAGGTGCAGGAAAAAGTTAAAGAGTTCTTCGGCAAGGATCCGCGCAAGGACGTGAACCCGGACGAGGCCGTCGCGGTCGGCGCCGCCATCCAGGGCTCCGTGCTGGCCGGCGACCGCAAGGACCTGCTGCTGCTGGACGTGACCCCGCTGTCGCTGGGTATCGAAACCCTGGGCGGCGTGATGACCAAGATGATCCAGAAGAACACCACGATCCCGACCAAGTTCTCGCAGGTGTTCTCGACCGCCGACGACAACCAGCCGGCCGTGACCATCAAGGTCTACCAGGGCGAACGCGAAATCGCCGCCGGCAACAAGGCGCTGGGCGAGTTCAACCTGGAAGGCATCCCGCCGGCACCGCGCGGCACGCCGCAGATCGAAGTGACCTTCGACATCGACGCCAACGGCATCCTGCACGTGGGCGCGAAGGACAAGGCCACCGGTAAGGAGAACAAGATCACCATCAAGGCCAACTCGGGTCTGTCGGAAGAGGAAATCCAGAAGATGGTGAAGGACGCCGAGCTGAACGCGGAAGAGGACAAGAAAGTCAAGGAACTGGCCGAGTCGCGCAACCAGGCCGACGCGCTGGTGCACTCGACCCGCAAGTCGTTGACCGAGTACGGCGACAAGCTGGACGCGGGCGAGAAGGAAAAGATCGAAGCCGCGATCACCGACCTGGAAGGTTCCATCAAGTCGGGCGACAAGGCCGAGATCGACGCCAAGGTGTCCGCACTGTCGACCGCCGCCCAGAAGCTGGGCGAGAAGATGTATGCCGACATGCAAGCCCAGCAGGGCGCAGCCGGTGCACAGGCCGGCGGCGCGCAACCGGGTGCCGAGTCGGCCAAGCAGGATGACGACGTCGTCGACGCCGACTTCAAGGAAGTCAAGGACGCCAAGTAATGACGTCCTGACGGGGCAGCCTCAGCGGGCAGCCCCGTCGCCGCAACCCGCCGAGCCGAAGCGACCACATGGTGCCCGGCTCGGTTTTTTTGCCCAGTCCAGACTCTGCGGGACCGATCCGGCGTTGTTTTTACGGCCGAGTCGAGCAAGCCCGTAATGCTCACTGTATACTCGTATCCTTTTGGGCTGTGCGTTCGCGGGTAGCGCCCGGTCTGCCACAGTTCTTTTGTAGATAGACAGCAAGGTGCCGACAAATGGCAAAGCGTGATTTTTACGAGATCCTCGGCGTCGCGAAGAATGCTTCGGAAGACGAGATCAAGAAGGCCTATCGCAAGCTTGCGATGAAGTACCATCCGGACCGCAATCCCGATAACAAGGAAGCGGAAGAGAAGTTCAAGGAGGTCAAAGAAGCCTACGAGATGCTGACCAATCCGGAAAAGCGCGAGGCTTATGACCGCTACGGTCACGCTGGCGTCGATCCGAACGGCGGCATGGGCGGCGGCTTCGGTGCCGGCGGCTTCGGCGATGCGTTCGGTGACATCTTCGGCGACATCTTTGGCGGCGGACGCGGCCGCAGCTCGGGCCCGCAGGTGTACCGCGGCGCCGACCTGCGCTACAACCTGGAAATTTCGCTGGAACAGGCAGCTGCCGGCTTCGACACGACGATCCGCGTGCCGAGCTGGGACAAGTGCGACACCTGCCACGGCAGCGGCGCCAAGCCGGGCACGTCGCCCGTGACCTGCTCGACCTGCCACGGCCACGGCCAGGTGCGCATGCAGCAGGGCTTCTTCTCGATCCAGCAGACCTGCCCGAAGTGCCACGGCAGCGGCAAGATCATTCCGGAACCGTGCGCGGCCTGCGGCGGCGCCGGACGCATCAAGCGCAACAAGACGCTGGAAGTGAAGATCCCGGCCGGCATCGACAGCGGCATGCGTATCCGCTCCACCGGCAACGGCGAACCGGGCACGAACGGCGGGCCGCCGGGCGACCTGTACGTCGAGATCCACATCAAGCCGCATACCGTGTTCCAGCGCGAAGGCGACGACCTGCATTGCGAAATGCCGATCTCGTTCAGCAAGGCAGCACTGGGCGGCGAGATCGAGGTGCCGACGCTGGTCGGCAAAGTATCGTTCACGATCCCCGAAGGCACCCAGACCGGCAAGACCTTCCGCCTCAAGGGCAAGGGCATCAAGGGCGTGCGCTCGGGCTATTCGGGCGACCTGTTCTGCCACGTCGTGGTGGAGACGCCCGTCAAGCTCACCGAAAAGCAGAAGGACCTGCTGCGCGAATTCGACCGCCTGACGAACGAGGGCGGGGCGAAACACAGTCCGCAGAGCAAGGGCTGGATGGATAAAGTGAAGGACTTCTTCGAGTAAGAAGTCCAGGGACCGCTGAACGGTGTGAGCCTTCGGCGGTTTTTTTTGACCAGGATGTGGTTGGTTAGATAACGTTGTCATTCCCGGCACTGCCGGACATGACTTCCCGCGAAGGCGAGAATCCATAACCCGGCTCCGGAGCCGCTACCTTGAAGTCGCTGGGGTAGCTCGCGGAATCTCAGCATGGCCCCTCTTTCGCGGGAGTGACGTTTCGGCTGAGCCTGCCGCATCCGTATCAAAGATAGGAAATCATGGCAAAGACCCCCACCGGCCTCACCGCCGCAGACCTCTTCGAACGCAACCGCCAATGGGCGGCGTCGATGATCAAGGAAGATCCCGATTTCTTCAAGGATCTGGCCTCCCAGCAGTCCCCGGAATACCTGTGGATCGGCTGCTCCGACAGCCGCGTGCCGGCCAATGAACTCGTCGGCATGGCGCCGGGCGAACTGTTCGTCCATCGCAACATCGCCAACGTTGTCTCCCACTCGGATCTGAACTGCCTGACGGTGCTGCAATTCGCCGTCGACGTGCTCAAGGTCAAGCACATCATCCTGTGCGGCCACTACGGCTGCTCGGGCGTGGGCGCGGCGCTGAACAATACGCGCGTTGGCCTCGCCGACAACTGGCTCGGCCACGTGCGCGACGTGCGCGACAAGCACGGCAAATACCTGGGCAACGTGGCCGGCGCCGCCGCCACCAACCGCCTCGTCGAACTGAACGTGGCCGAGCAGGTCATCAACATCGCCCAGACCACGGTCGTGCGCGACGCGTGGGAACGCGGCCAGGACCTGACCATCCACAGCTGGGTCTATGGCGTGCACGACGGCCTGCTGCGCGACCTGGGCATCACCGTGAGCAGCTACGAGGAAATCCAGCCGAAGCTGGACAAGATCCTGCGCGGCTACGTCGACGGCGAAGAGCGGAGGTAAGAAGGGAACGGGCACCGGCGGCCGCCGGTGCCCGGGATGGCGTCAGAAGCGGTGGCGCAAGCCCATGGCGAACTGGCGGTTGCCCGTGCCGGGCTCTTCGCTGTTGCCTTCCGTGTAGGCGGCGCCGTTGTGGTTGTGGATCACACCGTAGGATGCGTAGACGTCGCTGCGCTTCGAAAACGCATACATATAGGCGGCGCCCAGCTGCTGCGCATCCTGGTTGCGGAGGGTGCGATCGTCCATCCGCACATACGTCAGCACGACGGTGCTGGCGCCGAACGGCAGCGACGCCCCCAGCAGCAGGTCGCGGCTGTCCGTCGACGCGATCGGGGCAGGGCCGCCGAAGACTGCCGCGCCATTGTTCAGCGGCGCGCTGTTGCGCCCCTTGTTGACTTCATAGCCGAAGTGCATGCGCGCGACCCCGAAATCGTAGTTTGCCCCGAACAGCAGGTTGCGGGCCGGATCGGTGCCGGTCACCGTGGCGCTGTCGTTGTTCTTGCGGTGGTACGCGATGCGGGCGGCGAGCGGGCCGCGGCTGTAGCCGAACGAGCCGCCGAACGCGCGGCCGGCGGCATTGTTGCCGGCCACTTCACCGGCAGAATACATCAGGTCGCCGCTGAAGCCGTCGATGTCCGCACTCCGGTACAGCACGGAATTCGGCGCGCGGAAGCCGGTCGGCGGCATCAGGTTGTTGGCGCGCACGACGCCGCTGCGCAGCGGGTCGACCACCACGTTGAGCGTCGTGAACAGGGGCGTGTCCTGCAGGCCGGCGGATATCGCGCCATAGCGGCCGCGCAGCCCGACGATCGACGTGCGGCCGAACAGCGTATTGTTCTGCGTCGAGGTGCCGTTGTCGGCATGGATGCCGCCTTCGATCACGAAGAACACGGACATGCCCTGGCCCAGGTCTTCGGATCCGCGGAAGCCCCAGCGGCTCTGGGTCGCCATGCCGCTCGTCACCCGGGTCGACGTGCCGGCGACGCCGCCCTGGTCGACCGAGATGCCGACATCCATCACGCCATAGAACGCGACCGAATCGCTGGCCGAGGCCGTAGCGCCGCACAGCAGGGCGGCGCACAAGAAGGAAAACTTGATAGTCATTGTACGTTTTCCTTTCAGGCAGCCGTGACCGTTGCGCGGACCGGTTCCGGATCCGGAATCGGCTCGATCTTCCCGAGCACGAACACGAAGCAGACGATGCCGACGAGCAGGATGACGCCGGCGACGAAGAAGGCGTTGGTGAACGAGGCGGTGGCGCCGACGATCATGCCGGTCACGATTGGGGCCGCGGCACCCATCAGGTTGTTGGCGAAGTTCATGATGCCGCCGATGGTGCCGGCGCCGCCCTTCGGTGCGATCAGGGACGGGAGCGACCAGCCGACCGGTGCGGCCGCGGCCAGACCGCCCAGCGCGATCGAGATCCAAAAGATGGCCCAGGCCGGATCGGTGGTTTGCGTGGCGCCGAACACGGCGAGGCCGAAGAACATGCCGACGATCAGCACGGTCTTGCGCACGGTCGATTCATCCTTGCCGCGCGAGATGAGGTGATCGATCAGCCAGCCGCCGACGAACAGATCGGTGACGGTGGCGAACGCCCACGGAATCGCGGCGAAGCCGGCCGATTTCAGGATGCTCATGTGCATCGCCTCGACCAGGTAGCCGGGCAGCCAGGTCAGGAACAGATAGAAGGTGTAACCGTAGGCGGCGAAGCCGATCGTCAGGCCCCACACCTTGGTCTTGGTCAGCAGATAGCCCAGCATGTTCAGGGCACCGGCGTCGGCCGGACCTTCCGGAGCGGCACCGCCGCGCTGGATGTAATCGTATTCCGCTTTCGACAGGCGCTTGTCCGCGCTCGGGTCGCGGTACAGCCAGGTGAAGGCGATGAAGTACAGGAAGCTGAGCGTGGCCGTCAGCGCAAAACCCCAGCGCCAGCCGGCGCTCACCACCGTGATCGCGACGAGCGGTACGCCGATCACGTTCGAGAACTTGGCGGCCGCATCGAAGATCGCGGTCGCCAGACCGCGCTCGTTGCGCGGGAACCAGTAGCCGGTGGCCTTGGAGCTGACCGGAAAGGCGGGCGCCTCGGCCACGCCCAGCAGGATGCGCGCGATGAAGATGCCCGCGAAGCCGCTCGAGAATGCCGTGATCACGGAAGCCACGCCCCACAGGAAGGCGCCCCAGCGGCCGACCTTGGTCGGGCCGAAGCGGTCCAGCACCATGCCGACCGGAATCTGCAGCAGCGAATACGACCACGCGAACGCGGAGAACAGCAGGCCCAGTTCGACGGCGCTCAGGTGAAACACGTCCTTGATCTGCGGGGCCGCGACGGACAGGCCGATGCGGTCGATGTAGTTGATCAGCACGCCCATGCCGAGCAGGGCGCCGATGCCCCAGCGGCGGCGGGGGATGCCTTGTTGTCTTGTGAATGTCATGGTTGTCGTCTCCTGTGTGATTGAGTGATGGGTTCTAGCGACCCTCGGGGTGAAGGATGTCGTCGGTGAGGACGGCGAGTGGTTTGCGGATGTCCAGCAGGACGCCGGATTCGTCCGGCTGCAGCGGTTCGAGGTCGCGCAGCTGGCTGTCGAGCAGCGACGCCGGCATGTAGTGCGCCGTGCGCGCCAGCATGCGCTCGGCGATCAGGTCGCGCGGCCCGCTCAGGTGGGCAAAGCGCAGGTCCGGCGCGCCGTCGCGCAGCACGTCGCGGTAACGGCGCTTGAGGGCCGAGCAGGCCAGTACAAAGCCTGCGCCGCTCGCCCGGGCTTGGGCGATCTCGGCCTGCAGGGCGCGCAGCCAGTCGGCACGGTCGGCGTCGTCGAGCGGAATCCCGGCGGCCATCTTGGCGACGTTAGCCGGGCTGTGATAGGCGTCGCCTTCGAGAAAGCGGACGCCCAGTGCTTGTGCCAGGCGTTGTCCGACTTCGCTCTTGCCGCAGCCGGAGACGCCCATGACGACCCAGCGGGCCGGTCGGGCATACGATGATGGAACGGGAATGGGCATGGTCTGTCTCTGATAATTCTTGATAAATCTGATAGCGCTATCAGGACGGCCGAGTCTACTCCGATCGATGACTTTGTAAAGAAATTTCTATGCTGCAGCGCAGCAGACGGGTCAGGCGCTCTCGCGCGCCATCAGCGTGAAGCCGAGATCGATGCGGGTGACGGCGGGCTTCTCGCCCTGGATGACGGCGCGCAACAGCTGGGCGGCTTCATAGCCGATGCGGTAGCGCGGCGTGGCGATGGTGGTGACCGACGGATTCATCCAGGCCGACACGGGCAGGTCGTTGAAGCCGCAGATGGCCAGCCGGCCGGGCACGGCGATGCCGCGCCGCTGGCACTGGAAGATGGCGCCCTGCGCCAGGTCGTCGTTGCAGCAGAAGATGGCGTCGCAGTCGGGCGTCACCGACAGCATGCGGCCCAGCAGTTCCGAGCCGAGCGCGAGCGAGGAGGGGTCGCCGACCATGACCTCGAGCCGGGGATCGTACAGGCCCGCGTCGCGCTGGGCGCGGCGGTAGCCCTCCGCCCGTTTCAACGTGCGTTCGTCCCGCTGCGCGCCCATGAAGCCGATGCGTTTGTAGCCTTTGTCGATCAGGTAGCGCGTCATCGTGTAGCCGGCTTCCAGTTGCGAAAAGCCGACAGACATGACGTCCGGCTCGCTCGCCAAATCCATCATTGACACGACCGGCAGCTTCGACGTGGCCAGCATGTGCGTGACCTGCTTGCTGTGCGTCAGGCCGGAGAGCAACACGCCGTCCGGGTTCGATTGCAGGTAGATGCCGAGCAGCTTCTCTTCCTCGGCATCCGAATACATCGTATTGCCGATCAGGATCTGGTAACCGTCGCCGCCCAGTGCGTCCTGGACGCCGGCCAGCACGTCGGTGAACACGGCATTCGACAGCGAGGGCACCAGCACGACGATCACCTTCGACTGCGCCGACACCAGGGCGCGGGCGGCGCGGTTGGGGATGTAGCCCAGCTCCGCGATCGCCTCTTCGATACGCGTGCGCAACGCGGCGGACACCAGCTCCGGCTGGTTGATCACGCGCGACACCGTCATGGTCCCGACACCGGCCCGGGCCGCCACCTCGGCCAACGTGACGCGGCCGCTGGCGCGGCTGCGCAGAGTTTCTGGTTTATTCATCGTGCGTTGTTTGGTAGCGTTATCAGCGTCGGGGCCGGGTCCGGCCGGAGTATCATGGCGTCCCATGCGGGATTCTTGTATTGGAGCATGATTATTATGGCAAATGATCCGTCACTTGGCGACTTGGCGTGCTTGCGCGCCATTGTGCGCGAATTCGTCGAGGAGCGCGACTGGGACCAGTTCCACACGCCGAAAAACCTGGCCGCGGCGCTGACGGTGGAAGCGGCCGAGCTGCTGGAACATTTCCAATGGCTCCAGCACGGCCGGGCGGACGAGCTCGGCGCGGACAAGCTCGTCGAGGTGCGCCACGAGATGGCGGACGTGCTCGTCTACCTCGTGCGCCTGGCGGACAAGCTGGACGTCGACCTGCTCGCCGCCGTGCAGGAAAAGATGGTGCTCAACCGCGCGAAGTATCCGGCCGACCAGGTACGCGGGGACGCGCGCAAGTATCACGAGTACAAACGGTAGGGTGGACGGCTTCGCGGTCCACGCATTCAACAATCTTGCGCAAATCGCGACCACACAGCCGGCACGTGAACGCGTGGACGGCGTTCACGTTTCCGATCACCCTGCAGCCGGGTGGAGCCGTCCATCCTGCCTGTCACATGCCGCCTAGGCAGATGTACTTGATGACGAGATAATCGTCCATGCCGTACTTCGATCCTTCGCGGCCCAGGCCCGATTGCTTGACGCCGCCGAACGGCGCGACCTCGTTCGAGATCAGGCCCGTGTTCACGCCCACCATGCCCGATTCGATCCGCTCGGCCACGCGCCACACGCGGCCGATGTCGCGCGCGTAGAAATACGACGCCAGGCCGTATTCCGTCGCGTTGGCGAGGGCGATCACGTCGTCCTCCGTCTTGAAGCGGAACAGCGGCGCCACGGGGCCGAAGGTTTCCTCGTCCGAGATGAGCATCTGCGGCGTGACGTCGGCCAGCACGGTCGGTTCGAAGAACGTGTGGCCCAGCGGATGGCGCTTGCCGCCCAGCAGCAGGCGGGCGCCTTTGCCGAGCGCGTCCGCGATGTGATGCTCGACTTTCTCGACAGCTTTTTCTTCGATCAGCGGCCCCTGGTTCACGCCCGGTTCCATGCCGTTGCCGACCTTGAGTTTCGCGACGGCCGCCGTCAGCTTTTGCGCGAACGCATCGTAGATGCCATCCTGCACATAGATGCGGTTGGCGCACACGCAGGTCTGTCCCATGTTGCGGTATTTCGAGGCCATCGCGCCTTCGACGGCCGCGTCGAGATCGGCGTCGTCGAACACGATGAACGACGCGTTGCCGCCCAGTTCCAGCGACAGCTTCTTGACCGTCGGCGCGCATTGTTCCATCAGCAACCGGCCGACGGCCGTGGATCCCGTAAAGCTGAGCTTGCGGACAACGGGATTCGCGCACATCTCGGCGCCGATCGTTTTCGAGTCGCCGATCACGATGGAAAACACGCCCGGCGGCACGCCGGCGCGTTCGGCCAGCACGGCCAGCGCGAGGGCGGAATACGGCGTCAGCTCGGCCGGTTTCAGGACGATGGGACAGCCCGCGGCCAGCGCGGGCGCGACCTTGCGGGCGATCATCGCGGCCGGGAAATTCCACGGCGTGATCGCGGCGCACACGCCGATCGGTTCCTTCGTGACGACGATGCGGCGGTCGGGCGCGGGTGATTCCAGCACGTCGCCCTCGATGCGCTTGGCCTGCTCGCCGAACCATTCGAAGAACGAGGCGGCGTAGGCAATTTCCCCTTTCGATTCGGCCAGTGGCTTGCCCTGCTCGGCCGTCATGATGGACGCCAGGTCGATGGCATTCTCCAGCATCAGGTCGTTCCACTTGCGCAGGACGAGGGCGCGTTCGCGCGCCGTTTTCTTGCGCCATGCGGGCCAGGCGGCATTGGCCGCGTCGATGGCGCGCCGGGTTTCCTCGGCCCCCATGTGCGGCACGGTGCCGAGCGTTTCGCCGGTGGCGGGATTGACGACGGCGACCGTCTTGCCGGCGTCGGCGTCGCACCAGCGACCGTCGATATACGCCTGCTGGCGCAGGAGGGAGGGATCGTTGAGCTTGAACATACGCACCTCGTCATCGCGTTCGAGCGTGGCGACTACGATACCACGTCGCGCCAGGTCCTCCGGACCGTTTGTGTTGGCATCGTCTTTCAGTTGACGTTAAGCTTTTGCTACGGGTTACGAACCCGCTCGACTAGCAGATTCCAGGGAAGCATTGCTTGGGAATGTGCGTTCCTTGATCTGACACAACGGCCACTCGCATTCGGACCAGTTTGTACGTATGATGGTTCTTGTGCGCTCACGACAAGGTAGAGACCATGCGCCCGATCGTTTTCGTCCCCGCTTGCACCCGCGATTTCGGTGAACACCCTTATCACGCGGCCCAGCACAAGTATATCGACGCCGTCGTCCTCGGTGCCGACTGCGCGCCGCTGATCCTGCCGTCGCTGGGGGAAGCGCTCGACCTGGAGACGATGCTCGCGCTGTGCGATGGGATCATGCTGACGGGCTCGGCCTCGAACGTGCACCCCAGCTATTACTCCGAAGAGTTGCTCGACCCATCGCTGCCGCAAGATCCGGCGCGCGACCAGACCACCTTGCCGCTGATCCGCGCGGCCGTGAAGCGCGGCATTCCGATCATCGCGATCTGCCGCGGTTTCCAGGAAATGAACGTGGCGCTGGGCGGCAGCCTGCACCAGGCCGTGCAGGCCGTGCCGGGGCACTTCGATCACCGGGAGAATCCGGAACTCGGCATGGACGAGCAGTATGGCGACGCCCACAAGATCCAGCTCGTGGAAGGCGGCATGCTGCATCAGATTATCGGCCTGCCAGAAATCCCGGTGAATTCGCTGCATGGCCAAGGGGTGAACGAACTGGCGCCGGGCCTCGTCGTCGAAGCGACGGCCGAGGATGGGCTCGTGGAAGCCTTCTCCGTGAAGAACGCGCCCGGCTTCACGCTGGCCGTGCAATGGCATCCGGAATGGCGCATCGTCCACAATCCGCATTCGATGAAGATGTTCGGTGCGTTCGGCAAGGCCTGCCGCACTTACCAAGCTACAAAACGGACACCACGATGACCCCCGACGCCAAATGGGCGGTCACGCCCGTCCCATAGCTTCCCGGATCCCTGCTCGACATCCACGCAGCCCGCGGGCGGCGCGTCCGCGCGCGGCTGTCAACATTCAACGGACAGAGAGAACATCATGGCTATCCGCGACAATTTTTCGTATAACGACATGGACGAGTGGCTCAACGGTAAACGAGTCACCGAAATCGAATGCCTGGTCCCCGACCTGACCGGCGTCGCGCGTGGAAAAATCCTTCCGCGCGTCAAATTCACCGAAGACCGCGGCATGCGCTTGCCGGAAATCGTGCTGGGCATGACCGTGACCGGCAATTCGCCCTCCGACGACGACGCCTTCGACCGCGCCATCTCGACCACCGACCGCGACATGATCCTGAAGGCCGACCCTGGCACGATCACGATGGTGCCGTGGGCCGTCGACCCGACCGCGCAAGTGATCCACGACTGCTATTTCGCCGACGGCAGGCTCGTCGATTTCGCGCCGCGCAGCGTGCTGCGCCGCGTGCTGAAGCTGTATGAGAAAAAGGGCTGGAAACCGCTCGTCGCGCCCGAGCTGGAGTTCTATCTCACGGCGAAAAACATCGACCCCGACCTGCCGCTGGCCGCGCCGATCGGCCGCAGCGGCCGCTCCGAGACGAGCCGCCAGGTCTACAGCATCGACGCGGTCAACGAATTCGATCCGCTGTTCGAGGACATCTACGATTACTGCGACATGATGGGCCTCGACGTCGACACGCTGATCCACGAGATCGGCGCCGGCCAGATGGAGATCAATTTCCAGCACGGCGAACCGCTGGGCCTGGCCGACAAGGTCTTTTATTTCAAGCGCACCCTGCGCGAAGCCGCGTTAAAGCACGACATGTACGCCACCTTCATGGCCAAGCCGATGGCTGGCGAGCCCGGCTCGGCGATGCACGTGCACCAGAGCGTCGTCGACGCGGAATCCGGCCGCAACATTTTCAGTAATCCGGACGGCTCCCCGTCGGATCTCTTCCGCCACTACATCGGCGGCCTGCAGAAATACATGCCGTCCGCGATGGCGATCGTCGCGCCGTACGTGAATTCCTATCGCCGCATCGTGCGCCACACGGCCGCCCCGATCAACCTGCAATGGGGCGTGGACAACCGCACCGTGGGCTTCCGCGTGCCCGTGTCCGGCTCGCAGGACCGGCGCGTGGAAAACCGCGTGATCGGCGCCGACGCCAATCCTTACCTCGCGCTGGCGGTCACCCTGGCCTGCGGTTACCTCGGCATCCAGGAACAGCTGGAGCCGACGCCCATGGTCGAGGGCAGCGCCTACAAGATGAAGGTCGAGCTGCCGCAAGGCCTGTCCGAGGCGCTGACCTTGCTGCGCGGCGAGGACCACCTGCGCGACATCCTCGGCGAGCGCTTCATCGACGTCTATTCCGCGGTCAAGGAACTGGAGCACCAGGAATTTATGACCGTCATCAGCCCGTGGGAACGGGAACACCTGTTACTGCACGTATGACCATGCGACGACGACGAGGAGATCATCATGACTATCGACACCATGGCATTCGAGGCAGGCCTGCGCGCGCCGGTCCGGGAGGAGCATGACACCCGCACATTGCAACAACTCGACAGCGCCCACTTCCTGCATCCGTTCACCGACCACGGCGCCCTGAGCGCCCGGGGCGCGCGCGTGATGGTGCGCGGGGAGGGCATCTACCTGTGGGATTCGGACGGCAATAAAATCATCGACGGCATGTCCGGCCTGTGGTGCGTGAACGTGGGCTACGGCCGCGCGTCCATCACGCAAGCCGTCGCCCGGCAGATGGACGTTCTGCCGTTCTACAACAGCTTCTTCAACACGACGAACGTGCCGGCCGTGAAGCTGGCGGAAAAGCTGGCGGGCCTGGCACCGCCCGGCTTCGAGCACGTGTTCTTCACCAGTTCCGGCTCGGAAGCGAACGACACGGCACTGCGCATGGTCTGGCGCTACTGGCAGTTGATGGGCCAGCCGGAGCGACACATCGTCATCAGCCGCCGCAACGCCTACCACGGCAGCACGGTGGCCGGGGCGTCGCTGGGCGGCATGGACGCGATGCACGCCCAGGGCGCGCTGCCGATCCCCGGCATCCACCACATCGAGCAGCCGAATTTTACCGAGCACGGACGGGGCCTGTCCGAAGCGGAATTCGGGCTGCTGGCGGCCGACTGGCTCGAACAGAAGGTCCTGGAGCTGGGGCCGGACAAGGTCGCCGCGTTCATCGGCGAACCGGTGCAGGGCGCGGGCGGCGTCATCATCCCGCCGCAGACCTACTGGCCGCAGATCCAGCGCATCTGCGACAAGTACGGCATCCTGCTCGTCTCGGACGAAGTCATCTGCGGCTTCGGCCGGCTGGGCACGTGGTTCGGCTGCGAGCGCATGGGCATGCGGCCGGACCTGATCCCGTTCGCGAAAGGCGTCACGTCGGGCTATGTGCCGCTCGGCGGCGTGCTGGTCGGCGAGCGGGTGGCGCGCGCGCTGATCGAACGCGGCGGCGATTTCAATCACGGTTTCACGTATTCCGGCCACCCCGTCGCCTGCGCGGCGGCGCTGGAAAACCTGCGCATCATCGAGGACGAGAAGCTGGTCGACAAGGTCGCGCGCGAGACGGGTCCGCACCTGAAGGTCGCGTTCGCGCGCCTGGCGGACCACCCGCTCGTCGGGCACACGGAAAGCATCGGCATGGCGGCGGGCCTGAACCTCGTGCGGCGCAAGGGCGCGACCGTGCACGATTGCGAGCCGTTCGCGCGCGCGCTGGGGGCGGGGATGGTGTGCCGGCAGCACATGTTCGACAACGGCGTCATCATGCGCGCCGTCGGGGACCGGATGATCGTGGCGCCGCCGCTCGTGATGACGTATGCGCAGATCGATGAGATGGTGGAGCGGATACGGTTTTGTCTGGACCGGACGTTGGCGGATGTGGTCGCGCGGGGATGGGTAAAACCGTAGTGGTTCCGGGATGTTCAGCATGGGGAGCAGCCCGGTGGGCTGTTCCCGCTTCCGCGGGAACGACGATACAGGCCGTCATTCCCGTGAAAGCGGGAATCCATACACCGCAACCGACGCCGCAAAACAAAAGGCCCCGAACACGTATCGGGGCCTTTGACGTTACACGCTCACCGCCGTCTTGTGCGGCTCATGCCTGTTCTTGAGCACCTGCGGCGCCAGCGACCCGACGACCATGCCGGCGAACGCCGCCAGCAGGCCGGCCAGCTGGCCCGGGAACACTTCGCCCAGCGGCGAAATCTGCGGGAAGAACACGATCCAGGTGGTGATGCCCGCCGCCAGCGACACGATCGCGCCCTGCGTCGTCGCGCGCTTCCAGTACAGGCCGGTGACGAGCGGCACGAACGCGCCGACGAGCGTCACCTGGTAAGCGGACGAAACGAGGTCGTAGATCGACGTGCCCTTCATCGCGATGGCGTACGCCAGCACGAGCGACGCGAACATGACGATGGTGACGCGCATCGCGAGCAATTGCTGGCGGTCGCTCATGCCCGGGCGCAGGTTCTTGAGGATGTTTTCCGTGAAGCTGGTCGACGGCGCCAGCAGCGTGGCCGACGACGTGCTCTTGATCGCGGACAGCAGCGCGCCGAAGAACAGGATCTGCATGACCAGCGGCATCTTCGTCATCACGAACGTGGGCAGCACGCGCTGGTAATCGCTCTTGGCCAGTTCCATCGCATCATTGCCCATCACGATCACGGCGCACGCGACGACGAACATCGGCACGAACGCGAAGATGATGTAGCTGGCGCCGCCGATCACGGCGCCCGCGCGGGCCGTCGGGGCGTTCTTCGCGGACATCACGCGCTGGTACACGTCCTGCTGCGGAATCGAGCCCAGCATCATCGTGACGGCCGAGCCGACGAAGAAGGCGATATCGGTGAACTTCGCCTGCGGCAGGAAGTGCCACAGATTGGCGTTGTGGGCCATGTCGATGACGGCGCCCGTGCCGCCGGCCAGTTTCGCCGAGAACATGGCGATGACGGACAGGCCGATGACCAGCACGATCATCTGGATGAAGTCGGTGATCGCGACGGCCAGGAAGCCGCCGATCACGACGTAGATCAGCACGGCGAGCGTGCCGACGATCATGCCGGCCGTCTCCGACATCGCGCCGCCCGTCAGCACGGAAAACACGAGGCCCAGCGCCGTGATCTGCGCCGCGACCCAGCCGAGGTAGGACAGGATGATGGCGGCCGAGCAGAACACTTCGATGCCCTTGCCGTAGCGGGCGCGGTAGTAGTCGCCGATCGTCAGCAGGTTCAGCTTATACAGGCGGGCGGCGAAGAACAGGCCGACGAGGATCAGGCAGGTGCCGGCGCCGAACGGGTCTTCCACGAGGGCGCCCAGGCCGCCCTGCACGAATTTCGCCGGGATGCCCATCACGGTCTCGGCGCCGAACCACGTGGCGAACGTCGTCGTCACGACCATGATCAGCGGCAGGCTGCGGCCGGCGACGGCGAAGTCGGACGTGTCCTTGATCCGCGTCCCGGCCCAGACGCCCAGGCCGAGCGTGCCGAGCAGGTAGAGCACGACGGATGAAATCAGGATGGTGTTCATATCAGTAAGTGCTCCCGGCGACGGCGGAAATAGAAAATGCGGATGGGAAAAATTCGCGATTATAGCGGCAGAAATCGGCATTTGGATCGATTTTGTTTGCTAGTATCGGCCTGACAACAGATGGTATCCAGAAGGAGACGATATGGGGGCAATGGACTGGCACGAACGATCCAAAACGGTGCACATCGACGGCCGCGCCGTCATCCAGGGCCGGCGCGTCGACGCCCTCTCCGGCGCCCGTTTCGACAATATATCGCCCGTCGACGGCCGCATCCTGGGCGACGTCGCGCGCTGCGGACCGGCCGACGTCGATGCGGCGGTCGCCGGCGCCCGCGCCGCGTTCGAAGACGGCCGCTGGGCCGGCAAGGCGCCGGCGGAACGCAAGCGTACCCTGATCCGCTTCGCCGACCTGATGCTCGCCCACGAGGACGAACTCGCCCTGCTGGAAACCCTCGACATGGGCAAGCCCATCCGCTACAGCAAGAGCGTGGACGTGCGGCTGGCGCAGAACTGCATCCGCTGGTACGGCGAGGCCATCGACAAGCTCTACGACCAGGTCGCGCCGAGCCCGCAGGACAGCCTGGCCCTGATCACGCGCGAGCCGGTCGGCGTCGTGGCCGCCATCATCCCGTGGAATTATCCGATGCTGATGGCCGCGTGGAAGATCGGTCCGGCGCTGGCAAGCGGCAACAGCGTCGTGCTGAAGCCGTCGGAAAAGGCGCCTTTGACGTCGCTGCGGCTGGCCGAGCTGGCGCTGGAAGCCGGCGTGCCGGAAGGCGTGTTCAACGTGCTGCCCGGCTACGGCGACGAAGCGGGCCGCGCGCTCGCGCTGCACATGGATGTCGACTGCATCGGTTTTACCGGCTCCACGCGCGTGGGCAAGCAGATCCTGCAGATGGCGGGCCAATCGAACCTGAAACGCGCGTGGACGGAGCTGGGCGGCAAATCCGCCAACATCGTGTGCGCGGATTGCCCGGACCTGGATGCGGCCGTGGCCAGCGCCATCGGCTCGATCTATTTCAACCAGGGCGAGAGCTGCAATGCGCCGTCGCGGCTGTTCGTCGAGGAATCGATCCGGCAGGCGTTCCTCGACAAGGCCCTGGCATTGACCCCGCAGTACGCGCCGGGCGACCCGCTCGACGAGGCGACGGTGATGGGCGCGATCGTCGACGCGACCCAGATGAAGACGGTGCTGGGCTATATCGAGGACGGCAAGGCCGCGGGCGCGCGCCTGCTCGCGGGCGGCAACGCGGCGCGCGCGGAGACGGGGGGCCTGTATATCGAGCCGACCTTGTTCGACGGCGTCGACCACACGATGCGCATCGCGCGCGAGGAAATCTTCGGGCCCGTGCTGTCCGTGCTGTCGTTCACGGACCTGGATGAAGCGGTGCGCCAGGCCAACGCGACGCCGTACGGCCTGGCCGCCGCCGTGTGGACGGCCGACATGAGCCGCGCGATCCGCACGTCACGCCGGCTGCGCGCGGGCACCGTGCACGTGAACCAATACGACAACGACGACATCACGGTGCCGTTCGGCGGCTATAAACAGTCGGGCAACGGCAGGGACAAGTCGCTGCATGCGTTCGACAAGTACACGGAGTTGAAGACCACGTGGATTCAGCTTTAAGCCACAGACCGTCGTTCCCGCGAGAGCGGGAACCCATACTGCGCTACCGAATTTTCAGTATGCCGGCCGAGAACTCGGCATGGATTCCCGCCTGCGCGGGAATGACGTGCCGAGGGTGCGGGCCGACGCTCAGATTGCCATCTCTCTCAACACCTTCGACGCCTCCCGGCTCGCCGTCAGCACGGCCCCGTCGCGCATCGTGATCTCGAGCTGCGACTGATCGTCCGCGCGCATCGAATCGACGAAGTCGAGGTTGACGAGCGCGGAGCGGTGGATGCGGATGAAGCGGCCCGGGTCCAGCTGGGCTTCCAGTTCCGAGATGCCGATGCGCACGAGGAAGGTGTGGCCGCGCGCGGCGATCGCCGTGTACTTGGCGTCCGCCTTGAGGTAGGCGATCTCGTTCACGGACAGCGGGAAGATGCGCCCGCGGTCGCGCACGAGGATGCGTTCGATCCTGCTTGGCGCACGCTGCACGGCCTGCGCGAGGGCGCCGTCGACGACGTCGCGTGCCGGCACGGCCGCGCCGGGCGTCTCCAGCAGGCGCGCGACGGCCGCGTCGAAGCGGGCGCGCGTAAAAGGCTTCAGCAGGTAGTCGACGGCGTTCAGTTCGAACGCGGTCACGGCGTACTGGTCGTACGCGGTCGTGAACACGATGTCGGGCACGACGGTCAGGCGGCGCAGCACGTCCAGGCCCGTCATCTCGGGCATCTGGATATCCATGAAGACGATGTCGGGGCGGATGCGGTCGATCTGCGCGAGCGCGCTGGCGCCGTTCGCCGCTTCGCCCACGAGGCGCAGGCCGGCATGGGCATAGATGAAGTCGCGCAGGACGTCGCGCGCGAGCGGTTCGTCCTCGGCGATGAACACGGTCCGGGCACTCGGTTGAGTCATGTGAAATCCTTGTCGTTGGCGGCGAGCGGGATGGCCATCGTGACGACGAAGCCGGCGCCCGGCGCCGTGTCGATGGCCAGGCCCTCGTCCATGCCGTATTCGAGCTGCAGGCGGCGCTCGACGGTGCGCAGGCCCAGGCCGTTCGATGCGCGCACGCGGCCGATGTCGGCGCCGGGACCGTCGTCGCCGACGGACAGCACGAGCGTCCCCGTGTGCGCGTCGATGCGCGTACGGATCAAGAGGCGGCCCGGCCGGCTGTGCGGATTGAACGCGTGCTTGATGCTGTTCTCGACGAGCGGCTGCAGCGACAGCGCGGGCAGCATGCGGCCGGACGCGGCATCGTCCAGTTCCCAGTCGACCTTCAGGCGCGGGCCGAGGCGCAGGCTTTCCAGCTCCAGGTAGTCGCGCACGAAGCCCAGCTCGTCGTCCAGGGTGACGCGGTCGTTGCCTGTCTTTTCCGTGTCCAGCACGTAGCGCAGCATGTCGGAGAATTGAAAGAGCGCCGTCTCGGCGGCGCTCGGGTCGCGGCGGGTGAGGGCGATGATGGAGTGCAGCGTGTTGAACAGGAAGTGCGGATTCAGCTTGCTGCGCAGCGCGTTCAGCTCCGTCGCCACGAGCAGCGCGTGCGCCTGCTGCATGGCCACTTCCTGGCGCCGCCGCGCCGCGTTGGTGCGCACCATGTGGAAGGTGGTGGCGATGACGCCGTAGCCCATCATCGAATACAGCACCGGCCACACGTAGAACGACAGCGGCTGCGTGGCGCCGGACAGCAACGCGGGCAGCGCGTACGACAGGATGGCATAGGTCGGTGCGCCGAGCCCGTGGATCACGCACCGCGCCGCGAACGACACGCGCCGGCGTTCCATCCAGCCGCTGAGCGGCCAGTGCAGGGCCAGCACGAGGGCCTGCGGCACGATCCACAACATCGGGACCATGTTGTGCCAGTTGAAGCCGCGCTGGTTCGGATCGGCAAGCTGCAGCACGACCGCGAGCAGCACCATGTACGCGAGCCAGGCGCAGGCGTAGTTGCGCCACATGCCGCCGGTCGGCATCGTCGTCGTGGTCCTCGTCAGCTGTTCCATTCAGAAAGTATGACGCAGGATCGCGCCCGGCGGAACGTCCATGACGCGAAGTGCGGTAAGCGGGCAACGAATTGCGAGATTGGGGAACGACGGGGTTCCAACCCGCGCGCGCCACAAACAACCCCGATGCTATAGTGACCCGCATCGAGTGAAGCGAGGAGTGTGATGGATTCCGAAGCGCATGATCCGATGCGCGATTTCCTGCGCGAACATAACATCCACGAAGTCGAGTGCGTCATCGCCGACATGACGGGCATAGCCCGCGGCAAGATCCTTCCGAAAGACCTGTTCCTGGCCGGCGAGCACATGCGGTTGCCCAAGAGCGTCCTGCTGAACACGGTGCACGGCGAACAACCCAACAATACGCCGTATGTCGGCTCCATCGATCCCGATATGGTGTGCGTGCCCGACCCGGCCACGATCCGCGTCGTGCCCTGGGCGACGGAGCGCGTCGCGCTCGTGATCCACGATTGCATGAACTTCGACGGCAGCCAGGTCGACCTGGCCCCGCGCTCCGTGCTGCGCCACGTGCTCGCCCGATATGCCGGACGCGGCTGGACACCCGTCGTCGCGCCGGAAATGGAGTTTTATCTCGTCGCGCGCACGACCAATCCGCACGAACCGCTGAGTCCGCCCACGGGCCGCAGCGGCTTCACGGAGCAGGGCCGGCAATCGTATTCGATCGATGCCGTGAACGATTTCGATCCGTTCTTCCTGGAGTTGTCGGCGTTCTGCAAGCAGCACGAGCTGGGCGTCGAGACGCTGATCCACGAGGCCGGTGCGGGCCAGATGGAAATCAATTTTACGCACGGGGACGCGCTCGAACTGGCCGACCGCGTCTTCCTGTTCAAGCGGGCCGTGCGCGAGACGGCGCTGCGCCATGGCATTTTCGCCACGTTCATGGCCAAGCCGATGGAGACCGAGCCGGGCAGTGCGATGCACGTGCACCAGAGCATCGTCGACGCGGAAGGCCGCAACATCTTTTCCAACGAGGACGGGTCGGAAAGCGCGCTGTTCCGGCACTTCATCGGCGGCCTTGAAAAATACGTGCCGCCGGCAACCTTGCTGTTCGCGCCGCACGTGAATTCGTACCGGCGCCTGTCGCGCTTCCAGTCGGCGCCGATGAATGTGCACTGGGGCTACGACAACCGCACGTGCGGCATCCGCATTCCGAATTCCGGGCCGGCCAGCCGGCGCGTGGAAAACCGCGTGCCCGGCGTCGACGTGAACCCGTATCTGGCCATGGCGGCGACGCTGGCCTGCGGCTTTCTCGGCATGGTCGAACGGGTGGAGCCGTCGGCGCCCACGCCGGAGAGCGCGGAGCACATCCACGGCGACCTGCCACGCAACCTCGAGGATGCGATCCTGCAGCTGCGCGGGTGTCCGGCGCTGGCCGACATGCTGGGGCCCTTGTTCGTGCAGGCGTTCTGCGAAGTGAAGGAACTGGAGTTCGCGACGTTTTCGCGTGTGATCAGTTCGTGGGAGCGGGAGCACCTGATGTTGTTGGTGTGACCCCACCGTGCGTCATACGCTGGGCAGGGTGACGGTCAGGCGCGTGTGCCCGTCACTCGTCTCCATGGTGGCGTCACCGCCCTGGACCGCGGCCATCAGGCGGATCGAATACGTGCCGAGGCCCATGCCGCCGGCCTTGCCGGCCGTGGCGTACTTGTCGAAGAAGCGGCCGCGCATGGTCAGCGGCACCTCGCCCTCGTTGTCGATGACGACGTGCAGGCTGCCTACCCCCGGCGCCACGTCGACCTTGATCGTGGCGCCCGGCGGGGACGCTTCGGCCGCATTCTTGAAGGCGTTCGTGAACAACGAATAGCACAGCAGCGATTCGCCCAGGCACACGGTGTCGCCCGGTGCCGCGAAATGGATCGCGATGCGGCGGTCCGTGAACGCGAGCTCCGTCTGCTGCGCCACGCGCGACAGCAGGGCTGCGAGGTCGAACGGCTGCAGCGCGGCTTGATACTCGCCCTTTTCCATCTTGTGGATGTCGAGCGTGCGGTTGATCATGTCGAGCGCGTGGTTGGCGGCCATCTCGATCATGTGCGCATGCTCGCGCTGCGGGTCGGGAAGATCGCTGCCGAGCAGCGCCTGGCTCGCGTGCAGCGTGACGGCGATGGGGCTCTTGAGATCGTGGCGCGTCATGCGCTCGACGTCTTCGCGCAGGTGCGCGTTCTCGATCAGTAAATCGTTCTGGCGTTTCAGGTCGCCCATCGCCGTCGCCAACGCGAGGTGCGTCGCAATGCGCGCCTTGAGGATCGTCGGGTCGGCCGGCTTCGAGACATAGTCGACGGCGCCCAGGCTCAGGCCCCCCACGATGTCGTCGACGGCGTCCTTCGCGGACAGGAAGATGACCGGGATGTGCGCCGTTTTCGGATCGGACTTCAGGTGGCGGCACGTCTCGAAGCCGTCCATCACGGGCATCATGATGTCGAGCAGGATCAGGTCGACGGGGAAGGCACGGGCGATTTCCAGCGCCTTGCGACCGCTGATCGCCACCTTGATCGCGTACTAGTCCTTCAGCGCGCCGGCCAGCACCTCGATGTTGGTGGGGACGTCGTCCACGATCAGCACCGTGCAGCGTTTGAGGCGCTCGGCCAGCGGCGCCTGCAGGCCGATGACGTCGGCCTGGACGGGCGTCGGCTTCAGCACCGGCGGCGCGGCGTCGGCCTTCGGTTCCGGCGCGGGCGCCGCGCCGGCAGGCACCGCAGCGGCGGCCGCACTGTCCTGCACCGTGCCGATCATCGCCATGAACTTGCTGGCGAAGCTGTGCACCGTGAACGGCTTGATCATGTAGGCGTTGACGCCGGCCTGCAAGGCGCTGCGCACGGAGGCCGGATTCGCCTCGGCCGTCAGCATCATGAACGGCGTCTGCGCATAGCGCGCGTCGTGCCGCATCCAGTGCAGCAGGTCCAGGCCGCTCATCACGGGCATGCCCCAGTCGCCGATCACGATGTCGACGGGCTGCTTGCGCATCAGGTCCTGCGCCGTCTTGCCGTTATCGGCCTGGAAGATGTTGGCGAACCCGAGCTCCGTCAGCACCTGGCGCACGGCGGTGCGGATCAGGAGGTAGTCGTCGACGATCAGGATGACGGCGGACTGATGCATATTTTTCTG
Organism: Massilia putida; assembly: GCF_001941825.1. Classification (NCBI taxonomy): domain Bacteria; kingdom Pseudomonadati; phylum Pseudomonadota; class Betaproteobacteria; order Burkholderiales; family Oxalobacteraceae; genus Massilia; species Massilia putida. The sequence continues at coordinate 3,386,776 of NZ_CP019038.1, read as the reverse complement.
ATAATGAATTTGGCAAGTGTAACAACGAACGCATCACGAACCAACCATCAGGCCGCCGGTATGCATGGATGTGCACGTTTGTATTGATTATTGCTGCTTTGTGCGTAAACGTGTACAGTGACCGGCATCGAGGAGGGCATATGCAACTGGCGGAAGAACGACGGCAACACATCGTCGACACGGTCGAGCAGCAAGGCAAGGTGCTGGCGGCCGAACTGGCGCAGCGGTTCAACACATCGGAAGACACGATCCGGAGAGATTTGCGCGACCTGGACGCGGCCGGCCTGTTGCGCCGCGTGCATGGCGGCGCGATGCGGCGCACGCAGGCCGTGCCCAGCTTCGGCCAGCGGCTCGATGCCGACGGCGCACGCAAGGAGATGCTGGCGCGCGCGCTGGCGGACAGCGTGCGCCCGGGCGACACGGTGCTGGTCGATGCCGGCACGACGAACCTCGCGTTCGCGCGCCAGCTGGAAGACGGGCTGGCGGCCACCATCATCACCAACAGTCCGCAGATCGCGCTGGGGCTGGGCCACTTGCGCGCCACGCGCGTCGTGCTGCTGGGCGGCGTGTATTCGGCCCACGTCGGCGCCGTGCTGGGCGCGCAGACGCTGGCCGAGATCCAGCGCCTGCGCGTGGACGTGGCGGTCGTGGGCGTGTGCAGCGTCGAGGCCGAGCGCGGCCTGGGCGCGAGCGACGTCGAGGAAGCCGTCCTCAAGCAAGCCATCCTGGCCGTGGGCAGCCGGCGCGTCGTGGCCGCGCTGAACGAACGGCTGGAGGCGCCGGCGCCGTTCGCGATCGCGCCACTCCACGAGATCGACCGCCTCGTGCTGGAAGCGGATGCCGCGCCGGACGTGGTCGCGCGCCTGCGCAAGGGTGAGCGCGCGCCCGAGATCGTACTGGCCGCAAGGAGCCGCGCATGAGCCGCATCGACGACGGCCTGACCCTCGAACGCGCGCCGGCCGCGGGCTTGAACGCCGCGCGCTGGTCCGTCTCGACGATCTTCCTGCTCAACGGCGCCGGCATCGGCGTGTGGGCCGCGCACGTGCCGCTCGTGCAGGCGCGCGCCGGCATCGACACGGGCGTGCTCGGCTTCCTGCTCTTGACCATCGCCGGCGGGGCGATCTCCGCGATGCCGCTGTCCGGCTGGATGGCAGGACGCTGGGGCACGCGCGCCGTCGTCATCGGCAGCGGCCTGCTGTTCGCGCTGACGAGTGCCCTCCTGATGAACGTGGGCGGCGTCGTGCCGCTGTTCCTCGCGGCGTACGCGTTCGGCGCCAGCAACGGCGTGCTGGACGTGGCGATGAACGCCAACGCCAGCGAGGTCGAGGCGGCGCGCGGCATTCCGACGATGTCCTCGTTCCACGGCTTCTTCAGCCTCGGAGGCCTCGTCGGCGCCGCACTGGGCGGCCTGCTGATCGCCGCCGGTCTCGGCGACGGCAGCGGGGCGCTGGCGGTGAGCGTTGCCATCGCGGTCGTCGTCGCATGGTGCGCGCGCAGGCTGCTCGCGGTGCCGTCGGCGCCGCATGCAAGTCACTTCGCGTTGCCGCGCGGGCCCGCGCTGTTCCTCGGCATGCTCGGTTTGCTGTGCTTCGCCGTCGAGGGGGCGCTTGTGGATTGGAGCGCGCTGCTGCTGACGGAACGCACGAAGGTCGACGCCGCATCGGCGGCCCTGGGCTACTCCGCGTTCTCGGTGACGATGGCCGCCTGCCGCTTCGCCGGCGACCGTCTCGTGCTGCGTTTCGGGCCGCTGCGCGTGATGACCGTGGGCGGGCTCGGTATGTTCGCGGGGTTGATGCTGGCCGTGGTCAGCACGCATTTCTGGCTGTCGGCGCTGGGCTTCGCGCTGATCGGCCTGTCGGCGGCGAACGTCGTGCCGCTGATCTTCGCGGCGGCCGCGCGCATGCCGGGGATGTCGGCCGGCGGCGGGCTCGCGACCGTGGCCACGCTCGGCTACGCGGGCCTGTTGATGGCGCCGCCGTTGATCGGATCGATCGCGGCGCATGCGAATATCGCGGTGGCACTGGGCATCCTGTCGTTATCGGGGATCGTGATCGCCGCGAATTCGAAACGCGTTTTGCCGTAGGGTGGGCGGCCCTCCGCCCACGCGGACGCTTGCGATGTGGCGGCGTTACGTGGGCACGGGGTGCCCGCCCTACCCGTATTCTTTTAACACCGTGTAGGCGCCGGCGTGTGATGCGACGAGGGCGTAATGCGTGACCGCCCAGTCGATCGCCGGACCTGCTGCGGGGATGACTGCCCCGTTGGCGCGCCGCGCCATCGTCACGTGCGGCCGGTATTTGCGCGCTTCCGGCGTCAGGCCCAGCGCAAGCAAGGCGTCGGACAGGCGCGCATGCAGGTCCAGCAGCGGCTGCGGTTCGGTGTGCGGTTCCAGCCATGCGATCCCGCTGTGCTGCAGCACGGGGCGGCCGAACTGCAGCTGGAAAGGCGTGAAGGGCACCTGCAGGCCGTCCAGCAGTTCGGGCAGCCGGCTGCTGGGCAGGTTGCCGAGGAAGTGCAGGGTCACGTGCAGTTTATCGGTGTGGACGGGCGTCGCGCCGCGCGGCCACGTCCACGCATCGCGCCATGCGCGCAGCTGGTCCCGCACGGGCTCAATCGGCCACAGCGCCAGGAACAGACGGGTGGTGTCCGGTTGCGCGTCCATGGCATCAGAAGCAGTGTTCCGGCGCCGGGAAGCTGCCGTCCTTGACGGCCGCCACGTAGGCTTGCACGGCCGCGTCGATGCTCGTCTGGCCTTCCATGAAGTTCTTCACGAAGCGCGCCTTGCGGCCCGGGAAGACGCCCAGCAGGTCGTGCATGACGAGCACCTGGCCCGAGCAGTCCGGACCCGCGCCGATGCCGATGGTCGGCACGTGCAGCATGCCCGTTACTTCCTTGCCCAGCGCCGCCGGCACCGCTTCCAGCAGCACCATCGCCGCGCCGGCGTCCTGCAGCGCCTGCGCGTCGCGCTTGAGCTGCTCCGCGCCTTCGTCGGTCTTGCCCTGCACGCGGTAGCCGCCCAGCTGGTGGACGAATTGCGGCGTGAGACCGATGTGGGCGCAGACGGGGATGCCGCGGTCGGTCAGGAAGCGCACGGTCTCCGCGAGCCAGGCGCCGCCCTCGATCTTGATCATCTGGGCGCCCGCGCGCATCAGGGCGGCGCAGCTGTCGTAAGCCTGCTGCAGGGTGCCGTAGCTGCCGAACGGCAGGTCGGCCAGCACGAACGCGTGTTTGCGGCCGCGCACGACGGACGCGGTGTGGTAGGCGACGTCCGCCACCGTCACGGGCAAGGTCGAGTCGTAGCCGGCGCACACCATGCCCAGCGAGTCGCCGATCAGGAGGATGTCCACGCCGCAGCGGTCCATCAGCGACGCGAAGCTGGCGTCGTAGCAGGTGAGCATGGCGATCTTCTCGCCGGCCGCGCGCATCGCCAGCAGCGAGGGCAGGGTCACGGCCTTGCGCACCGGTGCCTCGTTCGTCGCGTTTCCGCCCAAATAAGCGCTCATAGTATTCCTTTGCAAATCAAGATATGCCGGAGGATCGCCCCGGCTTGGTCACGCGCCTCGGGCAAGCATGCGGTCACAGGCGTGCCCGGCATCGTTTGTTAAGATGCGCGATCTTACCTGAAAACGCCACCGACAGACTTCGTCACCCCAATGGCCACGACCATCCTCGTTATCTTCCTCGTCGTCTATCTCGGCATGATCCTCGGCGGGCTGCCGTTCCTGCGGCTCGACCGGACCGGCGTCGCGCTGCTCGGGGCGATCGCGCTCATCAGCATCAATGCGTTGAGCCTGGAGCAGGCGGTCGCGTCGATCCACCTGCCGACGATGGCCCTGCTGTTCGCCTTCATGGTCGTCTCGGCGCAGATGCGGCTGGGCGGGTTCTACGACTGGGTCACCAATAAACTGGCCGGGCTGGCGCTGAGTCCCGCCAGCCTGCTGGGCGTGCTGATCGTCGTCGCCGCGGCGCTGTCGGCCGTGTTCAGCAACGATATCGTCTGCCTGGCCATGGCGCCGCTGCTCGTCGACGCGTGCCGGCGGCGCCGGCTCGCGCCGGTCCCGTATTTGCTGGCGCTCGCGTGCGCATCGAACATCGGCTCCGCCGCGACGCTGATCGGCAATCCGCAGAACATGCTGATCGGCCAGACGATGCGGCTGTCGTTCGACGGTTATTTTCTGGATGCGATCATCCCGGTCGCGTTGGGACTCGCCGCGAGCTGGGCGCTGATCGCGTGGCAGACCAAGGGATGCTGGGAGGAGAGCGCGGCCGACACCGGGTCCGAGGCGGCGAACATCCCGTTCGATGCCTGGCAAACGACCAAGGGCTTGACGATTGCCGGCGCGCTGCTGGTGGGCTTCCTCGTCGCACCGTGGCCCAGGGAGCACATGGCGCTGATCGGCGCGGGCATCCTGTTGATGAGCCGCCAGCTGCGTTCCCGCAACATGCTGGGGCTCGTCGACTGGGAATTGCTGGTGCTGTTCATGAGCCTCTTCGTCGTGAACGCCGCGTTCCAGCGCACGGGATTGACGGAACACGCCATCGCCTGGCTCGCGTCGCTCGGTGTGCGGCTGGATCAGCCGGGCGCGTTGTTCGCTGCCACGCTCGTGCTGTCCAACCTGGTGTCCAACGTGCCCGCCGTGATGCTCCTGATCCCCGTCGTGCATCATCCGATGGGCGGGGTCATGCTGGCGCTGGTCAGCACGCTGGCGGGGAATCTGCTGATCGTCGGGAGCATCGCGAACATCATCGTCGTCGATGCGGCGGCGCGGCGCGGCATCGTCATCGACTGGCGGCGCCACGCGCGCGTGGGCGTGCCTGTCGCCCTCATGACGCTGGCCGTCTCCGGCGTGTACCTGGCGCTGCGTTTTTAATTCAGGACGGCGATGCCCTGGTCGCCGACGCCCGCGAGCAGCGCGGCCACGGCGCCACGGCCGGGGATGACGAGACCGGGCGCCACTTCGGCCAGCGGCGCGAGCACGAACGCGCGCTCGTGCATGCGCGGGTGCGGGACGGTCAAGCCGGGCGCATCATCGATGACCTGGTCGCCGTACAACAGCAGGTCGAGGTCCAGCGTGCGCGGCGCGTTGCGGTAGGGGCGCTCGCGGCCGTGGGCCTGTTCGATGGCGAACAGCGCCTGCAGCAGGGCGTGCGCGTCGAGGTCCGTGTCGAGCGAGGCGACGGCGTTGACGTAGTCGTCGCCGGAAGAGTCGATCGGGGCCGTGCGGTACAGCGACGACGTTTGCAGCAGCGTCGCACCCGGCAGGCGGGACAAAAGCTCGATGGCGTCCAGCACGTTCGCGCGCGCGTCGCCCAGGTTGGCGCCGATGCCGACCCAGGCGATCATTCGCCGCCCGCGGCCTGTGCGTCGGCCGGTGCGCCGCTTTCACCTTCCGCGCGGCGCGGACCGCGGCGGCGCGGGCGCTTCTTTTGGCCGGACGGCGGGATGTCGCGCGCCGAGTTGATCAGGCGTTCGCGCTCGGCCACGTCGCCGGCGTAGAACGTCGCCCACCAGTTGCCGATCTCCGCATCGAGCTCGCCCGATTCGCAGCGCAGCAGCAGGAAGTCGAAGCCGGCGCGGAAGCGCGGATGCTCCAGCAGCTTATATGGCGACTTGCCGTTGCGGCGTTCGAAGCGGGGCTGCATGGCCCAGATGTCGCGCATGTCGGTGGCGATGCGGCGCTGCAGGGCCAGGTTCTCGGTCTGGTTGTCGAGGACGTCGTCCGCCGCCAGGTGCAGCGCGGGGATCGGCGATTCGCCGGCCGCGCGGTAGGCGTTCCACTTTTCCAGCACCTGGTGCCACAGCAGCGACGCGAACAGGAAGCCCGGCGACACGCCCTTGCCGGCTTTGACGCGGGTATCCGTGGATTCGAGGGCGAGCGTGACGAACTTCATGCCGATCGGCTGTTCCAGCACGACGTCGAGCAGCGGCAGCAGGCCGTGGTGCAGGCCGGACGAGCGCAGCTCCTTCAGGCAGGCCAGCGCGTGGCCGCTCATCAGGAGCTTCAGCATTTCGTCGAACACGCGCGCGGCCGGCACGTTGTTGATGAGCGGGGCCATCACGGGGATCGGCGCGCGGGTCGCGGGCTCGATGGTGAATTGCAGCTTGGCCGCGAAGCGCACGACGCGCAGCATGCGCACCGGATCTTCGCGGTAGCGCGCTTCCGGCTGGCCGATGATGCGCAGGACCTTGGCGCGGATGTCTTCGATGCCGCCGTGGTAATCGAGCACCGTCTGCGTGGCCGGGTCGTAGTACATCGCGTTGATCGTGAAGTCGCGGCGCTCGGCGTCTTCGTGCTGCGGACCGAAGTTATTGTCGCGCAGGACCCGGCCATGCTCGTCCTTCGGCGCGTTGTCGCTGCCCTTGCCGCGGAACGTGGTCACCTCCAGCAGGTCCTGGCCGAACATCACGTGCACGATCTGGAAGCGGCGGCCGATGATGAAGGCGCGGCGGAACAGCTTTTTGACTTCCTCGGGCGTGGCGTCGGTGGCGATGTCGAAGTCTTTCGGCTTCACGCCCAGGAGCAGGTCGCGCACGGCGCCGCCGACGACGAACGCTTTGAAACCGGCTTCCTGCAGGGTCTGCGTGACGCGCACCGCGTTGTTCGACACGAGCTTGGGATCGATGCCGTGCTGCTCCGGCCCGAGGATGACGGGTTCGGTCGGGTCGCGCTCGGTTTTGACGCCCAGAATTTTGCGAATGAATTTTTTGATCATTGAACAGGTGCATCGAAGAGATGCAATAAGGTCCAGCCGAGGGCGGTTGCGTGTTGTTTCAGTTTGTCGCTCGGATTGGTCGCGATCGGGTGCGAGACGACCGACAGCAGCGGGATATCGTTGTGCGAATCGCTGTAGAACCAGCTGCGCTGGAAGCTGTCGAACGGACGGCCCAGGCCTTCCAGCCATGCGTGCATGTGCACGACCTTGCCGTGGCCCTGCGTGGGCGTGCCGGCCAGCTTGCCGGTCGGGTGGCCGCGTTCGTCCAGCTCGGGGCGCGCGGCGATCAGGTGCTCCACGCCGAACTCGCGCGCGATCGGCGCGGTGACGAACGCATTGGTCGCCGTGATGATCGCCACGAGGTCGCCCGCGTCCTGGTGCTTGCGCACGAGCTCAAGCGCCTTCGGACGGATGCTTGGCTTGACCACGTCGCGCATGTATTGCGCCTGCAGGTCTTTCAAATGGGCCGGGTCGAAGCGGGCCAGGGTGCCGAGGGCGAATTCGAGGTATTCGACCGGATCGAGCGTGCCGGCGTTGTACTGCGCGAAGAAGGCGTCGTTGCGGCGCTGGTGTTCGCCGGCGTCGACGACGCCCTGGCGCACGAGGAACTGGCCCCATTCGTAGTCGGAATCGATCGGCAGGAGGGTGTGGTCGAGGTCAAACAGCGCGAGGTCGTTCATTCTTTTGGTTCGGAGTGTGGACTGCCGGGGTTTCCCTGAAGCAATAGATCGCGCAGCAGCGGTACCGTGACCGGACGCTGTGTCTCGAGCGAATATTGGTCGAGCGCATCCAGCATGGTCGACAGGGAGCGCATGTCGCGCTTGAAATGGGACAGCAGATAGGGTAACACGCTGGCCGACAGCGTCAAACCGCGGGCTTCCGCGGCCTGCGTGAGGGCGGCGATCTTCTGGTCGTCGGACAAGCCGTGGATCTGGTATACGAGGCCCCAGCCCATGCGCGTGCGCAGGTCTTCGCGCACGGGCAGCACGGCCGGCGGCACGGGGCCCGTGCACACCATGTACGCGCCATGTTCGCGCACCTGGTTGAACAGGGCGAAGGCGTCGATCTGGCGCTCGGGCGAGAGCTGGTCGACGTCGTCGACGAGGTACAGGCTCACGTCGTGTGTCAATACGAATGCGTCCGCACCGGCATTGGCCGCGATGTAGCGCGCGCCATCGGTGGCGGCGAGGCCCTGCAGCAGGTGCGTCTTGCCGGCGCCCGTCTCTCCCCACAGGTAGCAGAAATGCTCGCGCGATGCGCGCTGGGCGAACTGGTGCATCAAATGCGCCATTTCGGCATTTTCCCCTATCTGGAAGGTGTCGAGGCTTTGCGCCGGCTCGGCGCCCAAATCGAGCACCAGCTGTTTCATGGCTCGGTTCTCATCATGTCGTGTGCGTGTGAATCACGCATTATAGAAGCTGCTGCGCAGATAGTGGCGTTTCAAGTGGCGAAACGCCACCATCAGCACCGCCGACGCGGGCAGCGCCAGCAGCACGCCCACGAAGCCGAACAGCTGGCCGAAGGCGAGCAGGGCGAAAATCACCGCCAAGGGATTGAGCCCGATGCGCTCGCCGACGAGGCGCGGCGTGAGGAAAAAGCCCTCGATGACCTGTCCCGCGCCGTAGATCACGGCCACGGCGATCACGCCGCTCCAGTCGGAAAACTGCAGGATGGCGGCCGTCAGCGCCAGCACCAGCCCCAGGCCGTAGCCCAGATAGGGAATGAAGACGAGCAGCCCCGTCAATATGCCGACCGGCAGCGCCACCTCGAAGCCGGCCAGCGCCAGCGCCGCCGAGTAGTACAGGGCCAGCACCAGCATCACGAGCAGCTGGCCGCGCAGGTACTGGGCCAGCAGGGCGTTGACTTCCAGGGCCATGTCCACGGTCGGATTCACCCAGCGGCGCGGCACGGCGTCCTGCAGCTGGCGCAGCAGGCGGTGCCAGTCCAGCAGCAGGTAGAACAGGACGACCGGGATCAGGATGCTTGTGGCGATCCAGCCGAGCAGCGCGCTGCCGCCCACGCGGGCCGAGGCGAGCACCGTCGTCCAGATCTCGTCGCTGGACGTCATGATCTGCTGCGTGAGGATGGTGCGCAGGCTGCTGCCGTCCAGCTTGATGTGGATGCCCAGCTGCGCCAGCCGGGGCCGCAACATGGTGTCGATGCGGGCCAGCGCGTCCGGGATCTGGGCCTGCAGCAGCGGCAATTCCGTGCGCAGCACCGGCACGACGATCAGGACGAGGGCGCCGACGGCCGCCAGGAACGCCACGATCACGGCCACGACGGCGAGCGAGCGCGGCAGGTGGAATTTGCCGAGGCGCACGCGTTCGAGCCGGTCGACGGCGCCGTTCAGCGCGTAGGCGAGGATGGCGGCGGCGATGAACGGGGTGAGGATGGGCCCGAGGGCGTACAGCAGCAGACCGCAAGCCAGCCAGAGTGCCAACCAAAACGCTGATTGTTTTTGCTCCGGGCTGAGGGAAAAAGGCATGTAATTGTTGTTCTGACCGTTAAAACGGTGCCGCGGCAGGCCGTTTTGATAAAATAATGGATTGACCGGCTGGCTACCGACAGTTCACGCCGTCTAATGTCCAGTTGTCAACCGCCTACTATTTTACCGCCTCCGCTGCCAAATACCATGAGCCAACCATCTAATGTTTCTCTCTCCTACCGCGACGCTGGTGTCGATATCGATGCCGGCGACGCCCTGGTCGAAGCGATCAAACCATTTGCCAAGCGCACCATGCGCGAAGGCGTGCTCGGCGGCATCGGCGGTTTCGGTGCGCTGTTCGAGATCAGCAAAAAATACAAGGAACCGGTTCTCGTGTCCGGCACCGACGGCGTCGGCACCAAGCTGAAACTCGCGTTCGAATTGAACCGCCACGACACGGTCGGCATCGACCTCGTCGCCATGAGCGTCAACGACATCCTCGTGCAGGGTGCCGAGCCGCTGTTCTTCCTGGATTACTTCGCTTGCGGCAAGCTGGACGTGACGACCGCGACCGCCGTCGTCAAAGGCATCGCCGCTGGCTGCGAACAGGCCGGCTGCGCCCTGATCGGCGGCGAGACGGCCGAGATGCCGAGCATGTACCCGGACGGCGAATACGACCTGGCCGGCTTCGCCGTCGGCGCCGTGGAAAAATCGCAGATCATCGACGGCACCAAGATCGCCCCGGGCGACGTCGTGCTGGGCCTGGCCTCGTCGGGCATCCACTCGAACGGCTACTCGCTGGTGCGCAAGATCATCGAAGTCTCCAAGCCCGACCTGGAAGCCGACTTCCACGGCCGCAAGCTGTCCGACGCGCTGATGCAGCCGACCCGCATCTACGTCAAGCCGCTGCTGGCGCTGATGCAGGCGATGGAAGTGAAGGGCCTCGTGCACATCACGGGCGGCGGCCTCGTCGAGAACATCCCGCGCGTGCTGGCCGATAACCTGACGGCCGTGCTGGACAGCAAGTCGTGGACCCTGCCGCCGCTGTTCCAGTGGCTGCAGCAGCACGGCGGCGTGGCGGATGCCGAGATGCACCGCGTGTTCAACTGCGGCATCGGCATGACGGTCATCGTCTCGAAGGACAACGCCGACGCGGCCGAAGCCCAGCTGAAGGCGGCCGGCGAGACCGTGTACCGCATCGGCGAGATCCGCGCGCGCGGCGAAGGCCAGGCGCAGACGATCGTCGAATAAGCCTGCCGGCTTCATGTTGAAACGGGGCGCCGCGGCGCCCCGTTGTCATTCCGGCGCCCGGATATGCTCCACGAGCCCTCCGCTTTCGCGCGGCGGCGGCGCGGTCAGCAGGCTGGCCACGACGAGCGCCAGGGCGCCCGCCGGCACGCCGAACACGCCGGCCGAGATGGGCGCGATGTGGAACCAGACGCCGTCCAGGCTCCCGCCCAGCATCGGATTCGTGTGCAGCATGTAGTAGATGCAGACGAGGAATCCGGTCGCCATGCCCGCGATCGCGCCCGCGAAATTGGCCCGCTTCCAGAACACGCCCGCCACCAGCGCCGGGAACATGGTCGACCCCGCGAGCGAGAACGCGGCGCCGACGAGCGACAGGATGTCCGCCGGCTTCTGCGACGCGACGTACGCCGCGATGAAGGCGACGGCGAGCAGCAGCAGCTTGGAGATCGTCACGCGCTTCTGCGTGGAGGCGCCCGGATCGACGATCTTGAAGTAGATGTCGTGCGACAGCGCGTTCGAGATCGCCAGCAGCAGGCCGTCCGCCGTGGACAGCGCCGCCGCCAGGCCGCCCGCCGCGACCAGGCCGGAAATCACGTACGGCAGTCCGCCGATCTCCGGCGTGGCCAAGGTCAGCACGTCGCCGTCGATCGCGATCTCGGCCAGCTGCACGATGCCGTCGCCGTTGACGTCGACGATGCTGATCAGCGGATTCGCCTTGTCGACGTTGGCCCAGTACGAGACCCAGGTCGGCAGGGAATCGTAGCTGCTGCCGACGAGGGCCGTGTAGATGTCGTACTTGGCGAGCACCGCCAGCGCCGGCATCGTCAGGTAGATCAGCAGGATGAAGAACAGCGTCCAGAACACGGACACGCGCGTCTCGTGCACGGACGGCGTCGTGTACGCGCGCATCAGGATGTGGGGCAGCGCGGCCGTGCCGAACATCAGGCAGAACACGAGCGCGAGAAAATTGTTGCGGCGGATGCTTGACTCCTGCCGCGTCTTGCCGGGGAACGGCTCCGCATGGGGTTCGGGCGGCTGGGCGCGCGCGAGATTGGCGGCGCGCAGGTCGCTCCACACATGCGCGGCTTCGTCGGCCGTGCGCGGATAGTCCAGCAGTTCGCGCTCGGCCGTGCGCACTTCGGTGAGCGGCGCGTTGCGGCCGCGCGCCTTGTCCAGGCGGCGCTGCGCGTCGATCTTGCCGGCCTCCCAGGAATGCGGCAGGCCGGCCAGGCGTTTGTCGTAGTCGTCGGCGCGGGCGCGGAAAGCGGCACGGACTTCGGCCTCGCGCGGATCCGCCGCCAGCTGGGCCTCGCGCTTGGCCAGCTTGGGCAGCACGGAACCGTAGGCCACCTGCGGCACGGGGTTGCCCGCGAATTTCATCGACAGCCAGATCGTCGGGATCAGGAAGGCGACGAGGATGATGATGTATTGCGCCACCTGCGTCCACGTGATGGCGCGCATGCCGCCCAGGAACGAGCACACGAGGATGCTGGCGAGGCCGAGGAAGATGCCGACCGAGAAATCGACGCCCGTGAAGCGCGACGCGATCAGCCCCACTGCGTAGATCTGCGCGACGACGTACGTGAACGAGACGACGATGGTGGCGCCGACGGCCAGCGCGCGCACCAGGTTGCCCCGCTGCGTGCCGGTCTCGCCGCCGTAGCGCGCCGCCAGGAAATCGGGAATCGTGTACTGGGCGAAGCGGCGCAGATAGGGCGCGATCAGGAGCGCGACGAGGCAGTAGCCGCCCGTCCAGCCCATCACGTAGGCGAGGGCGTCGAAGCCGTGCAGGTACAGCGTGCCGGCGAGGCTGATGAAGCTGGCCGCCGAGATCCAGTCGGCCGCCGTCGCCATGCCGTTGAACAGCGCGGGCACGCGCCGCCCGGCCACGTAGTACTCCGACACGTTCGACGTGCGGCTGACGACGCCGATGATCGCGTACAGGACGATCGTGGCGAACATGTACAGGTGGCCGATCCACTGGCGCGGCATGCCTTCGTTTTCCAGGATCGCCAGCGCCCCGAGGAACAGGGCGAAGCAGATCGTGAACCATGCATAGTAGCGCGCCAGTCGGCGGAAATAGCTGCGCGTCTTCGCGGACGGCGAAGCCGCGGTGGACGGTGCCGCGCCGGTCATGGGCGTGCCTCCAGCATGCGCCGGAACTCGCGGTCGAGGATGCGCATGCGCCAGGCGTACGCGCCGATGATGGCCAGATAAATCAGCGACGCGCCCTGCGCCGCGAGGTAGAACGACAGCGGCCAGCCGAACACGGACAGGTGCGCGAGGTCGCGCGCGAAGAACACGGTGCAAAAGCTCGTGGCGAGCCACAGCGCCAGCAACAGCGCGACCAGGCGGCGCGCTCTGGCCCAGTGCGCGGCGCGCGCGGCATAGACGCGTGCGCGGTCGGTGTCAGATGAAGGGGCGGTCTCGGTCGGCATCGGGGACAGGCGTGACGGTGGGCGGGAAGGTCAGCCGGAACAGGCTGCCCGGGAATTTCTTGTGCGTGCTGCGCGGGTTGTTGAAGATCTCGATCTCGGCCCCGTGCTGCTGCGCGATCTCGCGCACGATGGCCAGGCCCAGGCCGGAGCCGGGCACGCTGGAGCCGAGGATGCGGTAGAAGCGCTCGAACACGCGGTGGCGCTCGGACGGCGCGATGCCGGGGCCGGTGTCCTCCACTTCCAGCAAGGCCTGGTCGCCGTTGCCGATGTTCGTCCCGCGCACTCGCACGGTGACGCTGCCTTGGGCCGGCGTGTAGCGCAGCGCGTTGTCGATGAGGTTGGACAGCAGCTCGCGCAACATGATGGCGCTGCCCGCGATTTCCGGCGGATCGCCGATGACCTCGTAACCGAGGTCGATCTCGTGCGCGAACGAGGCTTGCACCCAGTCCTGCACGACGTCGCGCGCGAGTGCGGCCAGGTCGAGCGGGGCCAACGCCAGCCCGGCATGCGGCTGGTTTTCCGCGCGCGCCAGCGCCAGCAGCTGGTTCACGAGGCGCGTGGCGGATTCCGAACTCTTGGCCAGCTGTTCGAGCGAGCGGTGGATCTCGTTCGGGTCGACCTGGCGCAGCGCCAGTTCCGATTGCATGCGCATGCCCGCGAGCGGCGTCTTCATCTGGTGCGCGGCGTCGGCGATGAAGCGCTTCTGCGCGGCGATCGTGTGCGCGAGACGCGCCAGCATGTCGTTCAGCGAGCCGACGAGCGGCGAGATCTCTTCCGGCACCTGGCGCGAATCGATCGGCGATAAATCGTCCGGAGGCCTGGCGCGGATGCGTTCCTGCAGCTGGGCCAGCGGCGACAGCCCGCGTGACAGGGCGAACCAGACGAGAGCCAGGATCACGGGCAGGATGATGAACTGGGGCAGGATCACGCCCTTGATGATCTCGTTGGCCAGCTGCGCGCGCTTTTCCAGCGTTTCCGCCACTTGCACGAGGGCCAGGCGCGGTTCCTGAGAAGCGTCCAGCAGCGGCTGCAGGTTGACCCAGGCATAGGCGATGCGGATCGGCGCGCCGTGCAGGGTCTCGGTGCGGAAGTGCACGCGGCCGCTGCGTTCGGCGTCGTCCGCGTTCGGCAGCGGCAGGTCGCGGTCGCCGTCGACGATCTCGCCGTGCGGGCCGCTGATCTGGAAATAGACGCTGTCGACGTCGTCGGCGCGCAGGATGTCGCGCGCGGTGCTGGGGAGGCGCGCGACCACTTTGCCGTCCACTTCCTTGACCTGCTGGGCGAGCACCGTGACGCTGTCTTCCAGCGCGTGGTCGAACGGCTGATTCGCGATCGATTTCGCGACCAGGTACGTGATCGCGATGCTCATCGGCCACAGCAGCAGCAGCGGCGCCAGCATCCAGTCGAGGATCTCGCCGAACAGCGAGTGCTGGATGCTTTCTTCCGGCTCGGGTTTGGGCGGAACGTAGAGCTCGTCGAGCGGTTCCGCGACGGCGAGCGGATCGGGCCCGGCGGCGCGCCGCTTGAATCGTTTCACTTGTGGCCGCTGGCCGCTTCGGCGCTCTTGTGGGCGCTGTCCGCGTGACGCTCGAGGCAATAGCCCAGTCCGCGCACGGTGGCGATGCGGATGCCGCCCGTCTCGATCTTCTTGCGCAGGCGGTGCACGTAGACCTCGATGGCGTTGTTCGACACCTCTTCGCCCCATTCGCACAGGTGGTCGACGAGCTGTTCCTTCGACACGAGGCGGCCAGTGCGCGCCAGCAGGATTTCCAGCAGGCCCAGTTCGCGCGCGGACAGGTCGAGCATCTGGTCGTTGATGTAGGCGCTGCGGCCGACCTGGTCGTACACGAGCGGCCCGTGGCGGATGACGGTCGAGCCGCCACCCTGGCCGCGCCGGGTGAGGGCGCGCACGCGCGCTTCCAGTTCCGACAGGGCGAACGGTTTCGGCATATAGTCGTCGGCGCCGGCGTCGAGGCCGCCCACGCGCTGTTCGATGGAGTCGGCCGCGGTGAGGATCAGCACGGGCAGCAGCGAGCCGCGCGCGCGCAGGCGGCGCAGCACGTCCAGGCCGGACAGCTTGGGCAGGCCGAGGTCGAGGATCAGCAGGTCGAATTCCTGGGTGGACAGCGCGGTGTCGGCGTCCTGGCCGTTCTTCACGCAATCGATCGCGTAGCCGGACTGGCGCAGCGAGCGCGTCAACCCGTCAGCGAGCACGCTGTCATCTTCGGCAAGTAAAATACGCATCTCGGCTCCCTCGTTTCTGGCTTGGACATTAGAGAACGTCGAAAAACCTGCTGCGCGTTGCACTGCGGACCGGGCCGCGCAGGCTGCGATGCGCCGTGACGGCGGACCGGCTGTACCGCTCGTACAGCTGCGCTTGTCGAACTGCGTTGCGGCCGCTCGCGACGGTTTTTCAAGGTTCCCTTCGTTGTTTCGTATATTGTGTTGGATATTGCGTAACAAGTCGAATCGGTCAACGGATTGTCACACGACTGTAAATAACGCTTGCCAAAACCACTGGGATTTTATACAGTACTTCCTATTGAAATCGCGCGAGCGGCCCACACCTTGGATCACTCTAGGACAGAAAGAAAGTTATGGACGACAAAAAATCCGCAGTAAATGCAGCCGAGAAGGGCAAGGCGCTGGCAGCAGCCCTCGCGCAGATCGAAAAGCAATTTGGTAAAGGCTCGGTGATGCGCATGGATACCAATGCGCCCGTCGAGGAAGTGCAAACCGTCTCGACCGGTTCGCTGGGCCTGGACATCGCCCTCGGCGTCGGCGGCCTGCCGCGCGGCCGTATCGTCGAGATCTATGGTCCGGAATCGTCGGGTAAGACGACGCTGACCCTGCAGACCATCGCCCAGATGCAGAAGCTGGGCGGCACCTGCGCGTTCATCGACGCCGAACACGCGCTGGACGTGACCTATGCGCAAAAGCTGGGCATCAAGCTGGACGAGCTGCTGATCTCGCAGCCGGACACGGGTGAGCAGGCACTGGAAATCACGGACGCGCTCGTGCGTTCGGGCAGCGTCGACATGGTGGTCATCGACTCGGTGGCGGCGCTGACGCCGCGCGCCGAGATCGAAGGCGACATGGGCGATTCCCTGCCGGGCCTGCAAGCCCGTCTGATGTCCCAGGCGCTGCGCAAGCTGACCGCATCGATCAACCGTACGAACACCCTGGTGATCTTCATTAACCAGATCCGTATGAAGATCGGCGTCATGTTCGGCAGCCCGGAAACGACGACCGGCGGTAACGCGCTGAAGTTCTACGCCTCCGTGCGTCTGGACATCCGCCGTACCGGCTCGATCAAGACTGGCGACGAGGTGATCGGTAACGAAACCAAGGTCAAGGTCGTCAAGAACAAGATCGCGCCCCCGTTCAAGGAAGCGCACTTCGACATCCTGTACGGCGAAGGCACGTCGCGCGAAGGCGAGATCATCGACCTGGGCGTGGACAACAAGATCGTCGAGAAGTCGGGTTCGTGGTACAGCTACGGCGGCGAACGCATCGGCCAGGGCAAGGACAATGCGCGTATCTTCTTGAAGGAGCGTCCGGCACTGGCACGCGAGATCGAGAACAAGGTCCGCGCCGCCCTGGGCGTGCGCGAACTGCCGCCGGGTCCGGTCGGTGGCGATGCGCCCCAGCTGGCCTCCGTCGGCGACGACGAGTAATCGTCCTCGATGGTGCGCCAGCAGCTGAGCCTCAAGGCTCGCGCGTTGAAATATTTATCGACGCGCGAGCACAGCCGGCTCGAACTGGCGCGCAAATTGTCTCGATATGCGGAGGAGGGCGACGACGTCGAAGCCCTCCTCGATTTCCTTGAAAAGAACAACTGGCTGTCGCAGGAGCGCTTTGCCGAATCGCTGGTGAACCGGCGTGCGGGCCGCTACGGCAACGCGCGGGTACTTGCCGAACTCCAGCAGCATGGCGTCAACGGCGAAGCGTTCGACGAGCTCAAGTCCGAACTGAAGGAATCCGAAACGGCACGGGCGCGTGAGGTCTGGCGCCGCAAGTTCAACCGGGTTCCGCAAGATGCCGAAGAGCGCAGCAAGCAGATGCGCTTTCTGCTGCAACGTGGCTTTTCCCAAAGCGCGGTGCGTGCCGCGCTGAAGGGCGGCGACGACGAAGACGATCTCTGATCCCGCTTCTCACTGTTGTGAATGACGGACTGCGGTCTTGTTTATGACAGTTCGATGACGCAGCCACGCGCACAAGCTTGCGCTTTCGTCATCACAACTTCGCAACATCTTCCCTTATCTTCCCTTCATAAACCCTTGGGCAACTGAGGATACGGTGCACAGGCCGGCACCCTGTGCTAAACTTTCATGGTTTAAGCAGCGCCGCAAGAGCGGTTGTTGCCGTAGAAGCTGCGGCAACGTGCATCAGGCACAACGGCTGCAAATTTTTTCGCCGCATTCCGGCATTGGTGTTTATGCCCCTGTCTCCACCCGCTCCGCGTAAGCCTCGGCACACGCGCGCCATCACTGTCGACGTGTTCGCGCGCGACGATGGCCTGTGGGATCTCGACGCCTGCATCCGCGACACCAAGACGCATGACATTGCCCTGCCTTCCGGTTCCCGCCCGGCCGGCCTGCCGGTGCACGAACTCAAGCTGCGCGTGACCATCGACCGCGACATGAATATCGTCGACGCCGAAGCCGCGTCCGACGCCGTACCCTATCCCGGTTTCTGCGACACCATTGCTCCTGCTTATAAAAAGCTGATCGGCTTGTCGCTGCTGAAACATTTCCGATTGCATCTGAAGGACCGCCTGTCCGGGGTACTCGGCTGCACCCACCTGACCGAACTCGCGCAAGTCCTGCCCACCGCGGCAATCCAGGCCTTCGCCGATGACGCGATGGCCAACCGTTCGGTCGATACCTCGACCGAGCGGCCTTACGAACTGGACCGCTGCCACGCACTGCGCCTCGATGGCCCCGCCGTCGAAACGTACTATCCGCGCTGGTCGCTAAAGGCGGTGCCGGGGTAGTGTTGTCCGGAGTAGACTCCGGATTTGTCGCTTTATTTATTCATTCGCATTTCTAAACTACATCAGTAACAGAAGAAGGGAAGCCAGCATGAAAATCCATGAGTATCAGGGCAAAGAGATCCTCCGAAAATTCGGAGTGACCGTTCCGCGCGGCATTCCGTGCTTGTCGGTTGACGAGGCTGTCAAGGCAGCTGAAGAGCTGGGCGGTCCGGTCTGGGTGGTCAAGGCCCAGATCCATGCTGGCGGCCGCGGCAAGGGCGGCGGCGTGAAAGTCGCCAAGTCGCTGGAACAAGTGCGTGAATACGCGAACCAGATCCTGGGCATGCAGCTGGTGACCCACCAGACCGGTCCGGAAGGCCAGAAAGTCCGCCGCCTGCTGATCGAAGAAGGCGCCGACATCAAGAAAGAACTGTACGTGTCGATGGTCACCGACCGCGTCACCCAGCGCGTCGTGCTGATGGCCTCGTCGGAAGGCGGCATGGACATCGAAGAAGTCGCACACAGCAACCCGGAAAAGATCCACACCATCGCCATCGATCCGGCCGTCGGCCTGACCGACGCCGACGCTGACAGCATCGCCGCCAAGATCGGCGTGCCGGAAGCCTCGATCCCGGCTGCCCGCGCCAACCTGCAAGGCCTGTACAAAGCCTACTGGGACACCGACGCATCGCTGGCCGAAATCAACCCGCTGATCCTGACCGGCGACGGCAAAGTCATCGCCCTGGACGCCAAGTTCAACTTCGACTCGAACGCCCTGTTCCGCCATCCGGAAATCGTCGCCTACCGCGACCTGGACGAAGAAGATCCGGCTGAAGTCGAAGCATCGAAATTCGACCTGGCCTACATCTCGCTGGACGGCAACATCGGCTGCCTGGTGAACGGCGCCGGCCTGGCCATGGCCACCATGGACACCATCAAGCTGTTCGGCGGCGAGCCGGCCAACTTCCTGGACGTCGGCGGCGGCGCGACCGCCGAGAAGGTCACGGAAGCCTTCAAGATCATGCTGAAGAACCCGGGCCTGAAAGCCATCCTGGTCAACATCTTCGGCGGCATCATGCGCTGCGACGTGATCGCCGAAGGCGTGATCACCGCATCGAAGGCCGTGTCGCTGCAAGTGCCGCTGGTCGTCCGCATGAAGGGCACCAACGAAGACCTGGGCAAGAAGATGCTGGCCGACTCCGGCCTGCCGATCATCTCGGCTGACACCATGGAAGACGCAGCGAAGCAGGTCGTTGCCGCTGCAGCTGGCCAAGCTTAATTCGCGAAGGAAATAAAATGTCGATTCTGATTAACAAAGACACCAAAGTCATCACCCAAGGTATCACCGGCAAGACCGGCCAATTCCACACCCGCATGTGCCGCGACTACGCGAACGGCCGTGAAGCCTTCGTTGCCGGCGTGAACCCGAAGAAAGCCGGTGAGGACTTCGAGGGTATCCCCATCTTCGCGAGCGTCAAGGAAGCCAAGCAGGAAACCGGCGCCACCGTGTCGGTCATCTACGTCCCGCCGGCAGGCGCCGCCGCCGCCATTTGGGAAGCCGTCGAAGCCGAGCTGGACCTGGCGATTTGCATCACCGAAGGCATCCCCGTCCGTGACATGATGGAAGTCAAGGATCGCATGGCCAAGGCCGGTTCGAAGACCCTGCTGCTGGGCCCGAACTGCCCGGGTCTGATCACGCCGGACGAGATCAAGATCGGCATCATGCCGGGTCACATCCACAAGAAAGGCCGCATCGGCGTCGTGTCCCGTTCGGGCACGCTGACGTACGAAGCCGTCGGTCAGCTGACCGCGCTGGGCCTGGGCCAATCGTCGGCAGTCGGCATCGGCGGCGACCCGATCAACGGTCTGAAGCACATCGACGTGATGAAGATGTTCAACGACGATCCGGACACGGACGCCGTCATCATGATCGGCGAGATCGGCGGCCCGGACGAGGCCAACGCTGCTTACTGGATCAAGGACAACATGAAGAAGCCGGTCGTCGGCTTCATCGCTGGCGTCACCGCGCCGCCGGGCAAGCGCATGGGCCACGCCGGCGCGCTGATTTCGGGCGGTGCCGACACCGCGCAAGCCAAGCTGGAAATCATGGAAGCCTGCGGCATTACGGTGACTAAGAACCCGTCGGAAATGGCGCGTCTGCTGAAGGCGATGCTGTAATCCCGCGGATCCGTATCCGATGAAACGGGACGCTTCGGCGTCCCGTTTTTTTTCGTCCAGGCGGGCACGACAAGCTGACAATTTTTGTCGCAACTCAACAAAATCCGGCAGGATGACAATTTTCGCCATGCCCGGTGACAAAAATTGTCATGCGGCAATGCGGAAAACACGCGAAAACCCACAATTTGATAGCACGGTGCTAACGATTCCATACGGAAACGACCTGGCACGGCGGTTGCATATAGTACAGGGCAGAAGCAAGCAGTACCGAATACGAAACACCCTTTAATTTGCAGTGCCCCCAACCTGGAGAAACATCATGAAAGCACCGAAAATCGTCAAGAAGGCCCAAGCCGGCTTCACCCTGATCGAACTGATGATCGTTGTCGCGATTATCGGTATCCTGGCCGCCGTGGCGATCCCGGCTTACCAGGACTACGTCGCCAAGTCGAAATTCGCCGCCGCGCTGGGCGAAGTGTCGGCCGGCAAGACCGCCTTTGAAGTCAAGCTGAACGAAGGCGCAACGCCGAGCACGCCTGCAGACGTCGGCTTGTCGACCACCGCCACCGCCAACTGCTCGAGCTTCACCGTGACCGGCACCACGCTGACCTGCGCCATCGTCGGCGGCCCGTCGACCGTCTCCGGCCAGAATATCGTCCTGACCCGCGATGTCAACGGTGGCTGGAGCTGCGCCGCAGCGACTATCAAGCAAAAGCTGATCGGCACCACCGGCGTCTGCGTCGGCCAGAGCTAATCGGACCTCGTCTCCCGACGATCCTTCTGAAAATGCCGCTCAGTGTAAGCTGGGCGGCATTTTTTATTACTTTCCGCCATGACGACAACGACTGCAACCGCCAAGCTTGACAATCATCCCGTTTGGAAGCGGATCGTGCCGGCCGCTTACCTGTTCGCCTTGATTGTCGTTTTGGGGATCAATTTCTTGAGCAGGATAGGACACGACGAGCAGCGTATCCATGAAATCGCGTTCCTGCTGCTGGCAGGACTCACCCTTGTCCTCGCCCGATCCGATGGGCTGATCGCGTTCTTCGGCGCTTCCTGGGGAGGCCGCAGCCTCGCCCTGTTTTTCGCCTACGGTGCCGTGGCCGCCACGATGGCCTACGCGCCCGGTTATGCCGGGGTCGAGGTGGCGATGTTCGTGCTGCTGCTGGCCATGGCGCTGGCAATCGCCGCCCAGGTCCAGCGCGGCGGCATGCCGGTGATGCAGATAGCGCTGCAGGCCCTCGGTTGCGCCGCCGTGCTGCATGCGGTGCGCATCGTCGTCAATTACTGCGCTTCATTCGCGCTTGGCACCCATCTGGAAGCCCTGGACTTCGCGCCCGGCTTCAGCAATATCCGCTTTTTCAACCATACGCAGACGGTGCTGCTTCCGCTGCTGGTCCTCCTTTGCTGCCTGACGCCACGCGCGTCCCGCTTGCGTTACCTCTGGCTGACGCTGGTATCGCTCTGGTGGCTCAGCATCATCGCCACGACGGGCCGCGGCAGCCTGCTGGGACTCGCGGCCGGCGTCGTGTTCGCCGCGATCGTGCTGCGGCGTTCCGCAGTCGCCTACCTGAAGACATTCGCGGTGACCTTCGCAGGCGGTATCGCCATGTATGTCGTCTTCCTCGTCATCGTGCCGGTGCTCGCCGGCAACGGCAGCTTCGGCGCCCTCGACTATGCGCTCGAACGTAGCAAGAACGATCCTTCGAGCATGCGCTCCTTTATATGGGGAAATGCTCTCGAACTGATCCGCCAGCATCCCTGGTTCGGCGTCGGTCCCATGCACTTCGCCCACGATGCGCTCCGCTTCCGCCTGGCGGCGCATCCGCATGACTGGGTGCTGCAGATTGCGGTCGAGTGGGGCTTGCCGGCGCTGCCGTTGCTTGGCTTCGCCTTGTTCCAGGGCATGAGTGCGCTCGTGCGTTCGCGCGCGGGCATGTCGTCCGTCGAAGGCGGCAGTGTCGTATTGCCGGCATTGCTGGTCAGCGGCGCCGCGGTGCTCGTCGACGGCCTGGTTTCGGGCCTGATCGTGATGCCCCAGAGCCAGTTGGCGATCGCCCTGTACCTCGGATTCGCCATTGCCTGGGTACGCATGAGCGCCCCGGCGGCGCAGCCGCCGCGTGCAGCCGGCGGGGCAACGCGACTCGCCACCATGTTGATCCTGCTGGTCGCGCTGGTTGCCCTGGCCGGGGGCGTCTACGCCGATGTCGTCGACGTGATGAACGACGGTACGCCGAACGCCGCCGTGAACCGGGGCCTGCGCTGGCCGCGCCTGTGGGAACTGGGCTTTTTTTGAGCGATAGCGGGCCGGCGGCGCTTACACGATCTTTTGCCGATCCGCCGGCAACCCTTCATACGTCAGATTCCGCAACAGCGTGCAGCGCACCGGATCCAGGTCCGTCATTTACTGTTTCAGGTGCTGATCCAGCCAGCCGATGACGGTGTGATGCCACAGCAACGAGTTGGCGGGTTTCAGGACCCAGTGATTCTCGTCCGGGAACACGAGCAGCTTGCTGTCGATGCCGCGGCGCTGCAGTGCCGTGAACGTGGACAGGCCCTGGGCCGTCGGGATGCGGAAGTCGAGGTCGCCCTGCACGACGAGCATCGGCGTCTTCCACTTGTTCACGTGCAGCACGGGGTTGAAGCGCTCATGCTTTTCCGGTACGGTGAAATACGGGCCGCCGTTTTCCCAGTCGGTGAACCATTGTTCTTCGGTGGAATAGGCCATGCCGCGGGTGTCGAACACGCCGTCGTGGTTGACGATGCATTTGAACCCGTCCGACCAGTTGCCCTCGATCCAGTTCATCATATAGCCGCCGTATGAGGCGCCCAGCGCGCATGCGTGCGAGCGGTCCAGCCAGGCATATTTCGCCTCGGCCGCGGCCAGACCTTTTTTCAGGTCCTCGAGCGGCTTGCCGCCCCAGTCGCCACTGATGGCATCCGTGAATTTCTGGCCATAGCCGGTCGAGCCGTGGAAATCGATGAACACGGTCGCGTAGCCGGCGCCCGCATACACCTGCGGGTTCCAGCGGTAGCTCCAGCCGTTGCCGAAGCTGCCCTGCGGGCCGCCGTGCACGAGGAAGGCGATCGGGTACTTCTTGCCCGGCTCATAATTCCATGGCTTCATCACGTGGCCGTAGACGGTGTCGCCGTTCGCGCCCTTGAACGAAAACTGTTCATATTCGCCCCAGCGTACGTCCGCCAGTTTTTGTTCGTTCACGTGGGTCAGTTGCACCGGCTTGTTGCTGCCTAGCTGCATGCTGAACAATTGCGCGCCGGACGCCAGATTCGCCTGGGTGTAGGCGACGGTGTTGCCGCGCACGTCGAAGCCGCCGATCGCGCCCTTGTCGGTCAGCGGCGAGACCTTCCCGCCGGCGACGTCGATGGCGAACAGCCGGTGCTGGCCGATGTCCTCGGCGTCCGCGACGAGCGTCTTGCCGTCGGCCGTCCACTGGATGCTGCCCGGCGAGCGGTCCCAGCTTTCGGCCACGTTGCGCTTCTTGCCGGTGGCGAGATCGAGCAGCACGATGTGGTAACGGTCCGCTTCGAAGCCGGGCCGGGTCATCGCCAGGTAGGCGAGGGTGCGGCCGTCCGGCGAGAACACGCCTTTCGTATCCCAGGCGTTATTGTCGGCCGTCAGGTTGCGCGGCGTGCCGCCCGTGGCCGGGACCGAGTACAGGTCGAAGTTGGTCGACCACGCCTCGGTCTTGCCGGCGATGCGCACCGAGAACACGACGGTCTTGCCGTCCGGGCTGAAGCGGAATTCCTCGCGGTCGCCGAACGGCTTCGACGGCACGTCGCCGTCCAGCGAGCCCGACAGGCTGACGGGCGTACCGTTGACGCGGCCGGACGCGTCCAGCGGCGCCGAGTACAGCACGGCATTGCGGCCATCGGACCACGTGTCCCAATGGCGCACGAACAGGCGGTCGTAGATTTTGCCGCTGGCCTTGTCTTTTTCCTTCGCGTCCAGGCGCGCTTTCGTGCAGGCGAGGTCGGCGCAGTCGCGGAACACGGCCAGGCTCAAGGCGATGCGGTCGCCGGTCGGTGCGACGCGGAAGGCGTCCACGTCGAGCGGCAGGTCCGTCACGCGGACAGCGTCGCCCCCAAGCGCCGGCACGCGCCACACCTGGCCCGAACCCGAGCGCGACGAGATGAAATAGATGGCGTCGCCGTTCGGCGACCATTCCGGATCCGTGCTGCTGGCGGCGTCCGACGTCAGGCGCTGCGGCGCCGGGTTGGCGGCGCGCAGGTCGACGAGGTAGAGGTCGGTATGACCGCGGTTCTTGCCCATATCGGTCGTCCGCACCGTGTAGACGACGCGGCCGCCGTCCGGCGACACCGCCGGGCTGCCGACCCGCTCCATCGTCACCAGGTCCTCGACCGTGAATCCGCGCGGTGCGGCCGTCGCGCCGAGTGCCGTGCCCGTCAGGGCCGCGGCCAGCGCCAGCATACGTAATTTCATCCTGTCCTCTCGCTTGTGGCTTGTGAATACACGGCCCCGCTTGCTGGGCGCGGCCGGTGGAAGGCAGCAATTTAACACGCAGAAAGACCGGTCAGGCGAAAAAAAGCCCCCGGCCGGGCGGGGGCAATATGTCGTACGGACGCCAGGGATCAAGCGGGATCAGAACTCTTCCCACTCCTCCGCGGCCGTGCTGGCAGTCGCTTTCACGGGGGCGCGGGCGGGCACAGGCTTGACGACCGCAGCGGCGGGCTTGGCCGCCGGCGCCGCCAGCTTTGCTGCCGGTGCCGCCGGCGTCGTCATGACCGGTTCGGCGCGCACGGGCGTCCTGCGGGCGGGCACGGCTGCCGGCGCGCGGTCGTCGATCTGGAACACGCTGACCAGTTCCGCCAGCTTGACGGCCTGGCTCTGCAGGGCTTCCGACGCCGCCGCCGCTTCCTCGACGAGGCTGGCGTTCTGCTGGGTCACATTGTCCATCTGGCTGATCGCCTGGTTGATCTGCTCGATGCCGCTGGTCTGTTCCTGGCTGGCGGCACTGATCTCGGCCATGATGTCCGTCACGTGCTGGATGCTCGTGACCACTTCGGTCATCGTGCTGCCGGCCTGGTCGACCAGCTTGGTGCCGGCCTCGACCTTGTCGACGGAGTCGCCGATCAGGGCCTTGATTTCCTTGGCGGCGGCGGCCGAGCGCTGGGCCAGCGTCCGCACTTCACCCGCGACGACGGCAAAGCCGCGGCCCTGCTCGCCGGCGCGCGCGGCTTCCACCGCAGCGTTCAGCGCCAGGATATTCGTCTGGAACGCGATGCCGTCGATGACGGTGATGATGTCCACGATCTTCTTCGACGAGTCGTTGATCGAGCCCATCGTCTGCACGACCTGGGCCACGACGTCGCCGCCCTGGCCGGCCACGTTCGACGCCGTCTGCGCCAGCACGTTGGCCTGGCGCGCGTTGTCGGCGTTCTGCTTCACGGTCGACGTCAGCTGTTCCATCGACGATGCCGTTTCCTCGAGCGAGCTGGCCTGTTCTTCCGTGCGCGACGACAGGTCCAGGTTGCCGCTCGCGATTTCGTTGGAGGCCGAGGCGATGGCGTCCGTGCCCTGGCGCACTTCGCTGACGATGCGGGCCAGGCGGTCGCGCATGGATTTCATCGCGAACAGCAGGCTCGTCTCGTCACCGGCGCGCAGTTGCACCTCCGTGCGCAGGTCGCCGGCGGCGATGCGGCCGGCAACCTCCGCGGCATACGCGGGTTCGCCGCCCAGCTGGCGCGTCAGGCTGCGCGTGATCAGGATGCCGAAGCCGATGCCCGTCATGGCGCTGAGCGCGACGAGGATCAGCATCGTGGCGCGGCTGCTTTCATACGCGTTCTTGTTCGACAGATTGGACTCCTGCGCAAGTTTCTCTTTGCCTTGGACGAGGTCCGCCAACTTGGCATCGATGGCCGTCGCCTTCGGCAGGAAGGTGCCGAACAGGTAGTCGACGGAGTCGCGCTTCTGTTCGAGCGGCTCCGCTTTCATGCGCTTGACCAGTTCCGCGGCGACGTCGTCGTACTCGCGCAACTGCGCATCGGTTTCGGCGAAGGTGCGCTTGCCGTCATCCGTGTAGAACAGCGGACGGGCCTTGTCGAGGTTTTCCCGCAGCCGCTGCTTGTACTTGTCGACAGTGGCCAGGTTTTGCGCACGCAGCTCCTCGCTCGATGCCAGCATGGCCCCGCGCAGGGCGCGGCCCACGTTGACCTGGTCGAGACTCGCTTCCTTGACGTAGGCAATGCCCAGCAATTCCTTCTGGTACATGCGTTTCGCGCGCTCGTTCATCTGGGTCATGTTATAGACCGCGATGCCGGCGACGATGGCGCCAAGCACGACGACGGCGAGAAAGCTCAGCGTCAGCCGGGTGCCGACCTTCATCTGTTGAAACATAAAAGTTCTCCTGAAAGAGGGAGACAGTCGGGAAAGCCGCATGCGGACGAGCGGCGGGTGACAATTTCACTTAAATGTTAATTGATGTGCGGCAATAATTCGACGCGTCTTCCACATGCCGGCGCAATCTGGGGCGTTTACCCAACACTTCCGGCAAAGGCCGTCACGTTCCGTGTCAAATCAATCAGCTTTTGCATGGCAGGAAGATATTTTTCGTGAGTTTTTCGACTGTTGATCTCGTTACAATGGCCTTTGGTGCCCCGCCCGAACTTGCCGAATAGGATGAGCAACATGGCCACGCTTAGCATCAGGTTGTCGCAAGCCGTCGTCGACCAGCAGCACGCGCTGGAACAACAGAACGCCGCATTCGACGAGTCGCTGGGCGGGCTGGTGGATGTCGCTGGTTCTCCCGGCGATCTTCCCGATCCTGGACAGCCCGTCGGCTGGACGCTGGACGGCACGACGCTGGTCGTCCGCTACACGAGCGGCGCGACGGAAACCTACACGAACGTCGTGCGCGACAATCCGGCCGCCAGCAGCGGTCATGCCAGCGCCACCGGTTACACGTTCGAACAGAACGGCGTCGCCGCCATGTCCGGTGCAGGCAAGTTCAATTTCGATTACACCCTGACGGGCGACAACCTGAGCGCGACCGCGTCGGCGCAAGGCCATTTGTTGACGTACCTGCACGTCGCGACCGAACTGCCCGTCGGCAGCCCGCGCTACGACCCCGTGTTTGGCAACGTCGCCATCTCGCTCCAAGGCAGCCTGACCTTGACGCCGGCAGGCGACATGAGCGGGACCTTCACCAACGTCACGGTCGACGCCGACAAATTCCTTGCCACGAGCAGCGCCGACGGCAATTTTCATATCGATACGACCCGTTCGAATGCGATCGACGGCATCCTCACCGCGTACCGGGAGCAGTATCGCGACGGCAGCCTGCTGCAACTGACCGGCGTATCGGCGGGCGCGAACGCGAATCAGGGGCTGGGTGATGCGATATTGCGCGACCTCCGCTATTTTGGCGGCGACGACGACATCACGGTCGACCTGCCGGGCCGCCTGTACGATGCCGTGATGCTGCAGGCGGGCGCCGGCGACGACCGCATCAGCCTCAAGGGCGGCGGCGGGCAACTGGGCGTGATGGCCGGCGACGGCAACGACCAGATCACGCTGCTCGGCGGCGCCCATACCGTCGACGGCGGCGCCGGCATCGACACGGTCCGGTTGTCGATGACGCATCTTGATGCGACCATCCAGCGGATCGGCACGACCGGCAGCACGTACACCGTCACGGACAAGGCGGGCACGGTCCAGCAGCTGACGGGCGTCGAACGCCTCGCCTTCAGCGACACCACCGTCGCGCTGGACATCGACGGCAACGGCGGGCAGGTCTACCGCATCTACCAGGCCGCATTCAATCGCGCGCCGGACGCGGGCGGACTGGGCTATTGGATCCGTGCGATGGATCACGGCCAGAGCCTGGCAAGCGTGGCCCAAGGTTTCCTCGATTCGCCCGAATACCACAAAGCGTACGACGGGGTGGGGTCGAACCGCGAACTGGTCACCCGATACTACGAAAACATCCTGCACCGCGCGCCCGACCCGGGCGGCCTGGATTTCTGGGCCGGCGTGCTCGACAGCAAAGTCGCCGGCACCGCCTCCGTCCTGGCATCCATCAGTGACAGCGCGGAAAACAAGGCCGGCCTCATCGGCGTGATCGGCAACGGGTTCGAGTACATGCCTTACGGGCAGGGGTGAGCGCGCGAATTGGCGTCCGACCGGAACACGATTTTCTGCGCCGGTCGCCACACCGCTGCTTCCTGCTCCCGCTGCGCGTGCATGACGATGGTCTGCAACTCCTCATGCCGCGCCGACTTCGCGCACACGGGGTCCGCGTTCGTGGCGTCCCCCGTCAGCGCATGGGCCTGGCAGCGGCAGCCGCCGAAGTCCCTCGCCTTGTCGTCGCACGTGCGGCACGGATCCTTCATCCAGGCATCGCCGCGATAGCGGTTGAAGGCCTCGCTGGCATACCAGATGTCTTGCACGCTGGCCTCGCGCACGTTGGGAAAGGCGATGCCCGGCAGCGAGCGGGCCGCGTGGCAGGGTAGCGCCGTGCCGTCCGGCGCGATGCCGAGAAACACCGAGCCCCAGCCGTTCATGCACGCCTTGGGGCGCGCTTCGAAATAGTCGGGCACGACGAACAGGATGCGCATCCGGTTGCCGATCCGCGCACGGTACGCGTTCACCACCGCTTCCGCATGCGCGACCTGTGCACGCGTCGGCATCAGCCGGGCCCGGTTGACGAGCGCCCAGCCGTAATACTGCGTGTTCGCCAGTTCCAGGTACTCGACACCCATCTCGAGCGCCATGTCGATGATCTTGTCCACGTGGTCGAGATTAAAACGGTGCAGGACGACGTTCAGCACCATCGGGTAGTCGTACTGCTTGATCAGCCTGGCGACGCGCGCCTTCAGGTCGAACGTCTTCGTGCTCGACAAGAAATCGTTCATTGCGCGCGTCGAGTCCTGGAACGACAGCTGGATGTGGTCCAGCCCCAGTTCCTTCATGCGGGCCAGGCGCGCTTCGGTCAGGCCGATGCCGGACGTGATGAGGTTCGTATAAAACCCGAGCCGGCGGCCTGCGCCGACCAGGTCTTCGAGATCGTCCCGCAGCAGCGGCTCGCCGCCCGAGAACCCGAGCTGGGCCGCGCCGAGCCGGCGTGCCTGGCGCATCACGTCGATCCATTGCTCGGTCGACAGTTCGGTGCGGTCATTGGCGTAGTCGACGGGGTTGTAGCAGAACGGGCAGTGCAGCGGGCAGCGATAGGTCAGCTCGGCCAGCAGCCACAGCGGCGGGGCGATGTGCGGATGCGGTGTCGGGGCGTTCATGGCGGCCTCAGACAATCCAGCCGCGCTCGCCGGCGACGCGCAGGAAATCGTCGACGTCGCCACGCAGGCCGGCGCACTGAAACACCTGTTCGAGCTCGCCGACGATGGCGGGCACCGTGCGCCGGCCATCGCAGCGTTTCAGGATTTCGGCCGCGCTCCGGCTCAGCTTTACCATACCTTCCGGATACAGGAGCACATACAGGCCTTGCGCCTCTTCCCATTGCATGCGGAACAGGCGAGACAAGGCGGGTTGATCGGGAACGGTGTGCATGGGAGTCCTCCTTACGGATACGCTTTGTCGATGGCGTCGAGCATGGCCCACAGGATGTCGAGCTTGAACTGCAGGATCTCGAGCGCGCGCTCCTGCTGGGCGCGGGTGGTGAAGTGGCCGAGCGTCACTTCCAGGCCGTGCTCGACGTCGCGTTCGGCCAGCGAAATGCGGCTGCGGAAATACTGCAAGCCGTCGGGATCGATCCACGCGTAATGCGTCGGCCAGTTGGCCAGCCGGTCCTTGTGGATCCTGGGGGCGAACATCTCCGTCAGCGACGAGCAGACGGCTTCCTGCCACGGCGCCTGACGCGCGAAGTTGACGTACGCGTCGACGGCGAAGCGCACGCCCGGCACGACGTGCCGTTGCGACCACAGCGCCTCGCGCGTGAGCCCGACGGCCTCGCCGAGCCGCACCCATGCTTCGATGCCACCGTCGTTATCTCCCCAGCCGTCATGGTCGAGGATGCGGCGCACCCAGCGGCGCCGCGTGGCGCGGTCCGGGCAATTGGCAATGATGGCGCCGTCCTTTTGCGGGATATTGACCTGGTAATAAAACCGGTTGGCGACCCAGCCGCGGATCTGGTCCGGACGCAGCAGGCCGTCGTTCATGTTGACATTGAACGGATGGTGGATGTGGTAGCCGGCACCGCGTGCGCGCAATTGCGCCTCGAATTCGTCGCGGCTCCACGGTGCGGCGGTGGTCATAGCGTGATCTCCATGCCGTCGAACGCGACTTCGATGCCGTGACGCGCGAGGACGGCACGCTGCTCCGAGTCCTCGTCCAGGATCGGATTCGTGTTGTTGATGTGGATGAGCACCTTGCGCCGCGCGCCAATGCCGTCGAGGACCGCGATCATGCCGGCCTCGCCCGATTGCGGCAGGTGGCCCATATCGGCGGCCGTCTTGCTGGAAAAGCCGAGTTCGATCATCTCGTCCGCGCGCCAGAACGTGCCGTCGACGAGCACGCAGTCCGCGCGGCGCAGCGCGGCCTCCACGTGCGGATCGATGGCGCCGAGACCGGGCGCATAAAACGCCGACTTGCCGGTAGCGAGATCCTCGATCAGCAGGCCGATGTTGTCGCCGATTTGCGGATGCGCGCGATGGTCGGAATACGGCGGCGCCTTGCTGGACAGCGCCAACGGCGTGAAGCGGATGCCGGCGATGCCCGGCACGTGCAGGCTGCTATCCACCGGCAGTTCATGCCAATGAACGCCGCAGTAGTGCGATAGGACAGGCACGAGCGGCAGCGCGCCATTGAGTTCCCGCCAGACGGGCGCCGTGCAGTACAGGGCCAGCGTGCTCCCTTCGCGCAGCATCAAGAGGCCGGTGACGTGGTCGACCTGCGCATCCATCAGCATGACGGCGGCGATGCCGGAATCGCGTTTGTCCCGCGCGGGCTGCAGCGCGGGGGTGGCGCGGATCTGCGCGAGGATGTCCGGCGACGCATTGATCAGCACCCAGTCGGTCCCGTTGGACGACACCGCGATCGACGATTGCGTGCGCGCCGTGGCGCGGACGGTGCCGTTGCGCAGCCCCGCGCAATTGCGGCAGTTGCAATTCCACTGCGGGAAGCCGCCTCCGGCCGCCGAGCCTAATACGATGATATTCATGGATGGATCCGGTCAGCCCGCGGCGGGTGCCGCGGGCGGTTGGCTGCGTCAGCGGTTGGCGATGTACAGCGTGATTTCAAAGCCAAAACGCCAGTCGATGAATTCCGGTTTGGTCCAGTTCATGGTTGTCTCCTTGATCGATGAATGTGGTTGTGATTGCGCGGCGCGCAGTCAAGGAGGAATTCGCAATATCCATGCCACTTATCCGCGGCGTGTATTTCGGGACGCGGATGTGTCAAAGATGAACAGTTATATGGCACGACGATACAGCTGTGACAGAATTGTCCAGTTTTGATGACCAACCACATGACGGAGAGACGATATGGACGCAGGATACAAACCGGATGGCTATAACGCGGTGTCGCCCTATCTGCTGGTCAAGGACGTGCGTGTCGTGCTTGATTTTCTGTCGCACGCGTTCGGCGCGGTCGAACTGCGGCGCCAGGTCGACGCCGAGGGCGCGATCCGGCACGCGGAGGTGCGGATCGGCGATTCGGTGCTGATGGTGGGATTCCGGCCGGGCGCGGAGCTGATCGCATCGGTTCACGTCTACGTCGAGGATGTCGACAAGGTCTATGCGCGGGCGCTGGATCAGGGGGCGACCAGCCTGTCCGAGCCGCGCGATCAGCCTTATGGGGACCGGACGGCGGGGGTACAGGATGTGCAGGGGAATTATTGGTGGATTGGGACGCGGTTGAGCGAGGTGGCCACATGTGAAAAATTACTTACTGAGCCATAATTTGTAATGTCAGAGTCAAAGAATAAGGAGCGATATGTCGAATTACAATAGATGGGATCGGCAGGTGTTCAGAGAATGTGGGCCGGCGGTTGCTTTCGTGGAAGTGGAAAGTCCTGATGGTATTCCAGGCATTGGCACGGCTTTTCACGTAGGGGACGGGATCTACGTCACCGCGCGTCATGTCGTCGATGGCCAAAAGATCCTCGGCGTAAACCATGTTGTCGAGGTGCCCCCACAACAAAATGTGAGCGGCCGGTTAGATGAAGTTGGCGACGACTCGCGGCGCAGGCAATTACCATTCACGGGACCGTTTTTCCATCCGAATCCGAACATCGACATCGCTTGCTTTACGCTGACTTGGTATCCGCCCACCGAGATCGAATTGGGGTTTCACTGCAAGGAATTGCCTTATGGGAATTACGATTTCCTGCTCGACGAGTGTCTCATCATGGGATTCCCGCCCGTGCCGTTCTCGCGCGAACCGATCCTCGTCGCCACGTTAGGTGAGGTCAATGCATGCGTAAAACGTTATGACCACGTGTTCGACCATTACATCGTGTCCTCGATGGCCCGCGGCGGTTTCAGTGGCGGTCCAGCAATTGTGCGTTTTAACGAAAGCCTTCCGGTTGGCGCCGGAACGATGGCGTTGGGTCTTGTTACCGAGAGTCTCGGCAAAAACAACGAGCCTGTAGAGCTCGGGTTTATGACGATCCTGACGGCGGAACCGATTCACGAGTGCATCGAACACAACAGGAACAAGCTATTTAATAAACAGGCCGGCTTATAGTGTCGTCGTCGAGGCCGGTGGCTGCTTATACCTGGGCTGTCCAGTCGCCGGACTTGCCGCCGTGCTTTTCCAGCACGCGGATATTCGTCATGACCATCCCCCGATCCGCCGCCTTGCACATGTCATAAATGGTCAGCAAGCCCACCTGGACAGAAGTGAGCGCCTCCATCTCGACGCCGGTCTTGCCATACGTCTCGACCTGAGCCCGGCAATGCACACTGTGATTCGCCTCATCGATCTCGAAATCGACCGCAACCCGGGTGATGGCCAGCGGATGACATAAGGGAATCAGATCGCTCGTCCGCTTGGCTGCCATGATGGCCGCGATGCGCGCCACGCCCAGCACGTCGCCCTTCTTGGCCGAGCCCGACGTCACGAGTGCCAACGTGGCCGGCTGCATGCGGATGGTGCCGGCGGCGACGGCGATGCGGTGGGTGGCGTCCTTGGCGCCGACGTCGACCATGTGGGCCTGGCCGGTGGCGTCGAAGTGGGTCAGGGGAGATGTTGTCATGTTGTCGAGGGAACGAAGTCACAAAATATGGCCCAGCAGTGGCAACGGCCGGGAAGCGGGTATCATAGCATCGTGAAACCTAACCCGATTTCAGCGATGTTGCAGCTTTCACCAAGGTGGCCGTGGCGCCGCCTCGCCGCGGCCGTCGGTCTCGCCGTGGCCACTGCCGGCTCCCTCGCGGCTCCCACCGTGCCCGTGCTGCGCGGCAGTGCCGATTCGACCGGCTTGCCGACGCTCGGCGACACGGCGCGTGCCGACTTGTCGCCCGTGATGGAGCGCAAGCTGGGCGAAGAGATCATGAACGATATCCGCCGCGATCCCGATTACCTGGACGACGACGCGATCATCGAGTTCCTGAACAATTTCGGCGAAAACCTCGTGTCGTTCGCGCCCGGCGCGCGTGGCGAGACGAATGCCGATTTCTTCTTTTTCGCCGTGCGCGATCCGATGATCAACGCATTCGCGCTGCCCGGCGGGTTCATCGGCGTGCACTCGCAGTTGCTGCTCTCCGCGCAAAGCGAATCGGAACTGGCGTCCGTGCTGTCGCACGAGATCGGCCACGTGCAGCAGCGTCACATCGCGCGCATGATCGGGCAGCAGAAGCAGGATGCGCTGTTGCCGCTGGCCGCGCTGCTGCTGGCGGCGCTCGTCGGCAAGGCCGGCGGCGGGGCCGATGCGGCGATGGGCGTCATGATGGGCGGGCAGGGCCTGGCCATCCAGCGCCAGCTGAATTTCAGCCGCGACGCCGAGCGCGAGGCGGACCGCGTCGGTTTCCAGACGATGCGCGCGGCCGGCTACGACACGTCGGGCATGGTCAATTTCTTCAAGCGCCTGCAGAGCACGACGCGCGTGTACGGCGAGGCGCCGGCCTGGCTCAGCAGCCACCCGCTGACGGGCGAGCGCATCGCCGACATCCAGGCGCGCATCCGCGAGAATCCGAAGCCGATCCACATCCGGCCGGACAGCATCGAATTCCACCTCGTGCGCGCCCGTGCGCGCGTGCTGCAGGACGAAAGCCAGAAAGGCCGCGACGAAGCGAAATCGACGTTCGAGAGCCAGCTGGCCCAGTCGAACACGCAGCAGCAGACGGCCGCCATGTACGGCATGTCATACCTGGCGTTGAAGCAGGGCGACCTCAAGTCGGCGCAGAGCTGGCTCGACAAGGCGAAGGCGTCGACGAAGCCGCGGCCCGGCGTGTTCTCGAGCGAGCGCAGCGGTACGGACGGCAGCGCCATGTTTGCCGGCCTCGGCACCGAGATCAAACTGGCGCCGGGGCAGCCGCCGGAGATCGTCCACCAGGCCGTGCAGGAAGCGGAAGCCGCGTACCAGAAATTCCCGCTGTCGCGCATGCTGGCACGCCAGTATGCCGATGCGTTGATCGCGGACGGCCGGCTGGACAAGGCCGCCCAGTTCCTGCGCGACCAGGTGCAGCAATACCGGGAAGAACCCAAGCTCTACGATCAATTGGCCAAGACCTATGCGGCCCAGGGCAAGATCGCCTTGCAGCATATGGCGCTGGCGGAGTCGTATGTGCTGACGGGTGCGCTGCCGGCGGCCGTCGACCAGCTCAATCTCGCGCGCAAGGCGAAGGATGTGTCGTTCTACGACCAGGCCGTGATCGACGCGCGCGAACGCGAGTTGAACGAGCGCCAGAAGGACGAGAAGAAAGAGAAGAAGGACAAGGACCGGTGACTTGAAACCACGTCGCCTCCGCGCAGGCGGGGGCCAGGTTTTGCGTCGTCCACCAAGCGAAGAAGGACAAGGACCGGTGACTTGAAACTACGTCGCCTCCGCGCGGGCGGGGGCCAGGTTTTGCGTCGTCCACCAAGCGAAGAAGGACAAGGACCGGTGACCTGAAACCACGTCGCCCACGCGCAGGCGGGGGCACAAGAAAACTACGTCGCCCCTGCGGAGGCGGAGGCCCAGGTTTTGCGCCGTCCACCAAGCGAAATTAGGTTCCGCCTGCGCGGGAACGACGTGTCAATGAGCTGGTTTTGATGGCTGCGCCAGATCCGGCCGCCGCACGAACCCGAAGCGGCCGGGCACGTCATCCGCCGCGATCCGTCCGACGCCGATGCGCCGCTCCTGCCAGCGTAAGCTCAGCTCGCCCGCGCCGCCTTCCAGCCACGCCATCACGTCTTCATCCGTGGCGGGACGGCCGTCCAGTGCGAACGCCTGCAGCAATTGCCCCGCGTCGCGGTCGTCCACTTGCGCGATCGTCTGGCCGGCACGCAGCACGATGCCGCCGGCGTCCGTCAGGAACGCCTCGTCCGGCGCGCCCAGCGGTTGACCCGTGTGCAGCACCAGCCCCTGCGCGGGATCGGTGCGCGCGATGAAGGGCGTCGTCTCGAGGTTGATGTAGACGCGCTGCGGACCGTTCTGGAAATACCAGCAGCCGCGCTCGTCCGCTAAATAATTGCGGGCGATGAAGCCGACCAGCGCGGCATTCGTCAGCTTGTCGCCCGGTGTGCCCGCGCGCTGGGCCGCTTCGTCGCGCATGCGCCAAGTGCCGCGCGCGTCCAGTGCCAGCCAGCCGTAGCAGTACGGCACGTTCGGCCATTTGGCCATTGCTTGTTTTACGATGTCGTCCATGGGTTCAAGCTTGGCACAGCCGCACAGGCGCCGGCGCGCGCATGGCCGTGTCGTCGAAAAATTTCAGGATGCGTTGCGGCAGCCAGTCCAAGCGGCCAGGGAAGGGGCCCGTGGAAAAGCCGACATGGCCGCCCGTCGCCGGATATTCCAGCGTCACCGCGGGCGCGGCCGTCCGCGGCAGGTGGCGGCCGGGCAGGAACGGGTCGTTGCGCGCGTTCAGCACGAGCGTCGGGACGACGATGTCGTGCAGGACGTGGCGCGCGCTGGCGCGGTGCCAGTAGTCGTCCGTGTCGCGGTAGCCGTGCAGCGGAGCGGTGACGACGTTGTCGAAACTGTATAAATCGTTTGCGGCGAGCAGCCGGTCGCGGTCGAACAGGCCGGGGAAGCGCTCCAGCTTGGCCAGCGCCTTCGGTTTCAAGGTCTGCAGGAACATGCGCGTGTACAGGCGGTTGAAGCCGGACGACAGCGCGGCGCCGCCGGCCGCCAGGTCGAGCGGGGCGGAGATGGACACGGCCGCGTCGACGATGCCCGCGCCATGGCGCTGTTCGCCGAGCCAGCGCAGCAGGGCGTTCCCGCCGAGCGACACGCCGGCCACGTAGAACGGACCGGGATAACGGGGACGCAGCCGGCGGATGATCCAGTCGAGTTCTTCGGCGTCGCCCGAGTGGTAGAAGCGCGGCGCCAGGTTCGCCTCGCCCGAGCAGCCGCGGAAGTGCGGGATGGCGCCATGCCAGCCGCGCGCCGCAACAAGCGCCATCAGGGAGCGCGCGTAGTGGCTGTCCGACGAGCCTTCCAGGCCGTGGAACAGCAGCACGAAGGGGACGCCGGCCGTGGCGCCGTCGACGAGGTCGACGTCGATGAAATCCTGGCCGC
This sequence comes from Massilia putida, assembly GCF_001941825.1. NCBI lineage: Bacteria > Pseudomonadati > Pseudomonadota > Betaproteobacteria > Burkholderiales > Oxalobacteraceae > Massilia > Massilia putida. The sequence continues at coordinate 3,350,146 of NZ_CP019038.1, read as the reverse complement.
AGGGCGTGTCCCAGCGCTCGCGCCGGTAGGCGACGGCCGGTTTGCGGATGCAGACGGCCGGATAAATCGTCTGCAGATCACCGCCCGGCAGCCACCAGGGGGCCCGGAAGTCTGCTGCGCCCGCTTGGTTCACGGCAAGCTCCCGGTAGAAGGGAATCAGTGATGCGCCAGCACCGTGCCCGGCTTCAGGCGGTACTGGGTGCCGCAGTACGGGCACTTGGCATTGCCGTCATGATCGAAATCCAGGAAGACGCGCGGGTGGGACGACCACAGCGGCATGGCCGGGTTCGGGCAATAAGCCGGCAGGTCCTTCGCTTCCAGTTCCACGACCGGGATGGTCTTGTCGTTCATTGATTTCTCCGTCAACTAGTTTGGCAAGGGGAATTCCGGACCGGACTGTGCAGGCTTGCCATGCGCACGGTATTTACTTACCTTAGCTATCCATGGCGCTCCGGCGTCGCTCGCCCGGTATCTCGGCATTCCCAAAACCACGATTCTAACGGATTCGACCTGATTGCCGGAATGGTCCGGTAGAATAGCGGCCTTAACACTGTTGAGTAGAATTCCGGCAAGGAAATCTTCACGCTTTTTCACCACATCGTTTCATGTCCGAACGTCGCCCGTCCGCCATGCCTGTTTTCCGTTTTTGTTGCAGGAACGCGACATGAACGGAGCACGCCTGGACCCGGGCATGGAACGTGGCAACGACGTCGACGGCCATGACCCGGCGGCCTGGCGCGAAGGCTTCCAGGTCGGCCTGCCGACGCTGTTCGGCCTCGGCGCGTGGGGCATGGTGGTCGGGGTCGCGATGGTCAAGAGCGGCCTCACCGTGCTGCAGGCCAGCGCCATGACCCTCGTCGTGTATTCCGGCTCGGCCCAGCTGGCGTCGCTGCCACTGATCGCCGCCGGCGCGCCCGTCGGGGTCATCTTCGCCACCGCCTTCGTCGTCAACCTGCGTTTCGTCATTTTCTCCGCGCTGCTCGCGCCCCATTTCTCGCAACTGCCGCTGTTCCAGCGTTTTTATCTCGGTCATATCTCCGGCGACCTGACGACCGCGCTCTTCCTGCAGCGCTACCCCCGGACGGCGCCCGAACGGGGCAAGCTGTCGTTCCTCAAGGGCTTGCTGTATCCGAGCTGGGTCGCCTGGCAGGTCGGCACGTTCGTCGGCATCTTCCTGGGCAGCGCCGTCCCGACCGAATGGCAGCTGGGGTTTGCCGGCACGCTCGCCATCCTGTGCATCCTGGTGCCCCTGATCATCAACGGCGCCGCCCTGTGCGGCGTGCTCGTGGCGAGCATCGTGTCGGTGCTGGCGCATGGTTTGCCATACAAGCTCGGCTTGCTGGTCGCGGTGCTGGTCGGCATGGTTACCGCCATCGTCGTCGAGGAAACGCGCGGACGCCGCAAGGTGGGCCATGGCTGACTGGGACATCTGGACCGTCATCGCCGTGCTGGGCGTGGCCACGGCCAGCACCCGCAGCGCCTTGTGGATGGTGGGCCACCGCGTGACGATTCCCCGGCGCGTGCAGGAAATGCTGCGCTTTGCGCCGGCCTGCGCGCTGGCCGCGATCGTCGCTCCGGACTTCATGCTGGGACCGCAAGGCGACATCCAGCTGGCCGTCACGAACCCGAAATTGTTGGCCGGTATCGTTGCGCTGGCCTATTACCTGTGGCGGCGGAACATGTTGCAAACCATCGTAGTCGGCATGCTGGTATTCACTGTCCTGCGCGTTTCTGATGTTTTCCACAACGGCCTCTAAGGTAAAATAGCGTTTTTTAAACATTCCACCGACTGTGACAATGGCCGTTCTCAATTTCACCCGCTTGCAAGACCTGATCGACCAAGGCGCGCTTAAGGCTAAGCGCGTCTTCATCCGCGCGGACCTGAACGTTCCTCAGGACGACGCCGGCAACATTACAGAAGACACGCGCGTGCGCGCTTCGGTTCCCGCGATCCGCGCTGCGCTTGATGCGGGTGCGGCCGTGATGGTCACGTCGCACCTGGGCCGCCCGACCGAAGGCGAGTTCAAGCCGGAAGACAGCCTGGCGCCGGTCGCCAAGCGCCTGTCCGAGCTGCTCGGCCAGCCGGTCGAGCTGAAGCAGAACTGGGTCGATGGCGTCGATGTCGCGCCGGGCCAGGTCGTGTTGCTGGAAAACTGCCGCGTCAACAAGGGCGAGAAGAAGAATTCGGACGAGCTGGCCCAGAAGATGGCCAAGCTGTGCGACATCTATGTGAACGATGCCTTCGGCACCGCGCACCGCGCCGAAGCGACCACGCACGGCATCGCGAAGTTCGCGCCGGTGGTCGCCGCCGGTCCGCTGCTGGCGGCCGAGCTGGACGCGCTGGGCAAGGCGCTGGGCGCACCGCAGCGTCCGCTGCTGGCCATCGTCGCCGGTTCCAAGGTGTCGACCAAGCTGTCGATCCTGCAGAGCCTGGCCGACAAGGTCGACAACCTGATCGTCGGCGGCGGCATCGCCAACACGTTCATGAAGGCCGTGGGCCTGAACATCGGCAAATCGCTCGCGGAAGCGGACCTCGTCTTTGAGGCGAAATCCATCATCGACAAGATGGCCGCCCGTGGCGCGACGGTGCCGATCCCGGTGGACGTCGTGTGCGCGAAGGAATTCTCGCCGACGGCCGCCGCGACCATCAAGGACGTCAAGGATGTGGCCGACGACGACATGATCCTCGACATCGGCCCGAAGACCGCGGCCCAGCTGGCCGAGCAGATCGGCAAGGCCGGCACCATCGTGTGGAACGGCCCGGTCGGCGTGTTCGAGTTCGACCAGTTCGCGGAAGGCACGAAGACCCTGGCCGCGGCCATCGCCGCCTCGAAGGCCTTCTCGATCGCCGGCGGCGGCGACACCCTGGCCGCGATCGCAAAATACAATATTGCCGACCAGATCGGCTATATCTCGACCGGCGGCGGCGCCTTCCTCGAGTTCCTCGAAGGTAAGACGCTGCCGGCTGTGGAGATCCTGCTGCAGCGTAGCGCTGCGAAATAACACCTCACGGTCACCAGCGCAGTCCACGGGCTGCGCTTTTCACTTCAAGGATAGATCAATGTCTCGTGGTACCAAGATCGTCGCAACCATCGGCCCCGCTTCCTCCGACTTCGATACGCTCGTCCGCATGATCCGTGCAGGCGTGGACATCGTGCGTTTGAACTTTTCGCACGGCCGCGCCCAGGACCACATCGACCGCGCCAACCTGGTGCGTCGCGCCGCCGCCGAGTGCGGTCGCGAAGTGGCGATCATGGCCGACATGCAGGGTCCGAAAATCCGCGTCGGCAAGTTCGAAGAAGGCAAGATCCTGCTGAACAATGGTGACCGTTTCATTCTCGACGCCCGCTGGGGCGAGAACGGCGAGCTGGGTAACCAGGAGCGCGTCGGCCTCGACTACAAGGCCCTGCCGAACGACGTCCGCCCGGGCGACACGCTGCTGCTGAACGACGGCCTGATCGTGCTGATCGTCGAGCGCGTGGCCGGCAGCGAGATCCACACCATCGTCAAGGTGGGCGGCGACCTGTCCAACAACAAGGGCATCAACCGCATGGGCGGCGGCCTGACGGCGCCCGCGCTGACCGCGAAGGACATGGAAGACATCAAGACCGCGATGACCTTCCAGGCCGATTATCTGGCGATCTCGTTCCCGAAGACGGCGACCGACATGGAAATGGCGCGCCAGCTGGCGAACATCGCCGGCGAGCCGTCGGGCCACAAGCCGATGATGATCGCGAAGATCGAGCGCGCGGAAGCGATTCCGGTGCTGCAGGAAATCCTGGACGCCTCCGACGGCATCATGGTCGCCCGCGGCGACCTCGCCGTCGAAGTGGGCAACGCGGCCGTGCCGGCGCTGCAGAAGCGCATGATCCGCATGGCGCGCGATTCCAACAAGCTGGCCATCACCGCCACGCAGATGATGGAATCGATGATCGTCAACGCCGTGCCGACCCGCGCCGAAGTGTCGGACGTGGCGAACGCCGTGCTGGACGGCACCGACGCCGTGATGACGTCGGCCGAGACCGCCGCCGGCAAGTGGCCGGTCGAGACGGTCGAGATGATGTCCGCGATCTGCGTCGAAGCGGAGCGTTCCGAATACAACAAACTCGAAGCCGACTTCCTGAACGTGCAGTTCACCCGCATCGACCAGTCGATCGCGTACGGCGCCCTGTTCACCGCGCACCACCTGCGCGTGAAGGCGATCGTGGCGCTGACCGAATCCGGTTCGACCGCGCTGTGGATGAGCCGTCACCACGTCGACACCCCGATTTATGCCCTGACGCCAAGCGTCACCACCCAGCGCAAGGTATCGCTGTATCGTAACGTGCATGCGTACCACCTGACTCAGCGCGGCGACAGCGCCGCCGTCCTGAAACAGGCGGAAGACCTGATGGTGGCCAACGGCATCGTCAAGAAGGGCGACATGATCGTCGTCACGTGGGGCGAGCCGATGGGCCAGGTCGGCGGTACGAACGCATTGAAGATCGTTCGCGTCGGGGAATTTGATTAAGAGGGAGCTCAACACCTGAGCGCGCGGCCGCAACCCGCGGCCGCGCCGCATGTCGAACGAAAGATGTGCATGGCTGACGCGCCTGTCGCGCGAGGCCAGGCGCATGCGCGCGCAGCAGGTGTGAGACCCGGAAAGGTTTCTTTATTCCTATGGAGCTAAACCATGGCACTCGTATCAATGCGTCAACTGCTGGACCACGCCGCCGAACACGGCTACGGCCTCCCGGCGTTTAACGTCAACAACCTGGAACAGGTCCAGGCCATCATGGCCGCGGCCGACCAGACCGGCAGCCCGGTGATCATGCAGGCCTCGGCCGGCGCCCGCAAATATGCCGGCGAAGCCTTCCTGCGCCACCTGATCGACGCCGCCGTCGAAGCCTACCCGCACATCCCGGTCGTGATGCACCAGGACCACGGCCAGTCGCCCGCCGTCTGCATGGCCGCGATCCGTTCCGGCTTCACGTCCGTCATGATGGACGGTTCGCTCGAAGCGGACGGCAAGTCCGTCGCCTCGTACGACTACAACGTCGAGGTGTCGAAGGAAGTCGTCAAGTTCGCGCACTCGATCGGCGTCACCGTCGAAGCGGAACTGGGCGTGCTCGGTTCGCTGGAAACGATGAAGGGCGACAAGGAAGACGGCCACGGCGCGGACCGCACCATGACCCGCGAAGAGCTGCTGACCGACGTCGCGCAGGCCGCCGACTTCGTCGCGCGCACCCAGTGCGACGCGCTGGCCATCGCCATCGGCACCTCGCACGGCGCCTACAAATTCACGCGCAAGCCGACCGGCGACATCCTCGCCATCGACCGCATCAAGGAAATCCACGCGCGCATCCCGAACACGCACCTCGTGATGCACGGTTCGTCGTCGGTCCCGCAGGAGCTGCTGGCCATCATCCGCGAATTCGGCGGCGACATGAAGGAAACCTATGGCGTGCCGGTCGAGGAAATCCAGGAAGGCATCAAGCACGGCGTCCGCAAGATCAATATCGACACCGACATCCGCCTGGCGATGACGGCCGCGATCCGCAAATACCTGTTCGAGAACCCGTCCAAGTTCGACCCGCGCGACTACCTGAAGCCGGCGCGCGAAGCCGCGACGCAGATCTGCAAGGCACGCTATATCTCGTTCGGCTGCGAAGGCATGGCCGCCAAGATCAAGCCGATTCCGCTGGAGAAAATGGCTGAGCGCTATAAAGCTGGCGAACTGGCGCAGATCGTTCAGTAATAGTTTGCAGTAACCCGTCGTCCCCGCGAAGGCGGGGACCCAATTTCATCAGCTGAGCCACGAAGTGGGCCCCTGCCTCCGCAGGGGCGACGGCCATTCCTGCGAGCTCATCGTTGCTTTTGACGACGATAGCGTAGGAATCACGTAAAATATCGCTTTGGCACCGGTTCTCCCAACCGCCGCCCATCCGACCGGCCCCTTCGCCGGTTTCGCTTTATCAAGATATCCCCTCTATGAAAAGCCTCTACCAATCCACTATTTCCTCCCTGCCATTGCTGGGCCATGGCAAGGTCCGTGACAACTACGCCGTCGGCGACGACAAGATCCTCATCGTCACGACCGACCGCCTGTCGGCCTTCGACGTCGTCATGAACGAACCGATTCCCGGCAAGGGCATGGTGCTGAACCAGATGAGCGATTTCTGGTTCGAAAAACTCGGCCACATCGTGCCGAACCACCTGACCGGCGTCGCGCCGGAATCCGTGGTCGCACCCGAGGAAGTGGAGCAGGTGAAAGGCCGCGCCGTCGTCGCCAAGCGCCTGAAGCCGATCCTCGTCGAAGCCGTCGTGCGCGGCTACATCATCGGTTCGGGCTGGAAGGATTACCAGGAAACCGGCGCCGTCTGCGGCATCCAGTTGCCGGCCGGCCTGCGTCAGGCCGACAAGCTGCCCGAGCCACTGTTCACCCCGGCCGCGAAAGCCGACCTGGGCGAGCACGACGAGAACATCAGCTTCGCCGACATGGAACAGCGCATCGGTTCGGAACTGGCCAACAAGATCCGCGACATCAGCATCCAGCTGTACAAGACCGCCGCCGATTACGCGGCCACGCGCGGCATCATCATCGCCGACACCAAGTTCGAATTCGGCCTGGACGAAAACGGCGTGCTGCACCTGATGGACGAAGTCCTGACCGCCGATTCCTCCCGCTTCTGGCCCGCGGATTCGTACGCGCCGGGCATGTCGCCGCCGTCGTTCGACAAGCAGTTCGTGCGCGACTACCTGGAAACGCTGAAGGACTGGAACAAGGCCCCGCCGGCGCCGCCGCTGCCGCAGGACGTCATCGACCGGACCCAGGCCAAGTATTTCGAAGCCATCGAACGCCTGACGGGCGAGAAGCTGAAGGTGTAAAGATGGCGGATCAGAACAAGCCCCTCGTGGGCGTGATCATGGGTTCCAGTTCCGACTGGGACGTGATGCAGCACGCCTGCGCCATGCTGAAGCAGTTCGGCGTGCCGTTCGAAGCGCAGGTGATCTCGGCGCACCGCATGCCGGACGAGATGTTCGCGTATGCGGAATCGGCGCGTCGCCGCGGCCTGCGCGCCATCATCGCCGGTGCCGGCGGTGCCGCGCACCTGCCGGGCATGGTGGCCGCGAAGACCGTCGTGCCGGTGCTGGGCGTGCCCGTGCCGTCGAAATACCTGCGCGGCGAAGACTCGCTGCTGTCGATCGTGCAGATGCCGAAAGGCGTGCCCGTGTCGACCTTCGCCATCGGCGAGGCCGGCGCCGCGAATGCCGCGTTGACGGCCATCGCCATCATCGCCACCACCGACGACACCCTGGCTGGCCAGCTGGAACAATTCCGCCAGCAACAGACCGCCGCCGCCAAGGCCATGACCCTGCCTGTGAACGACTGATGAGTGATATGAAGTCCCGAGCCTATCTTCCGGCCGCCGGCGAACCGGCCTGGCTGGGCGTGATGGGCGGCGGCCAGCTGGGCCGCATGTTCGCCCACGCCGCGCAGGCGATGGGCTACCGCGTGGCCGTGCTGGAGCCGTCCGACGACTGCCCGGCCGGCCAGGTGGCCGAGCGCCTCGTCGAGGCCGGCTACGAAGACGCCGCCGGCCTGGATGCGCTGGCCGCGCAATGCGTGGCCGTCACGACGGAATTCGAAAACGTCCCGGCCGCCAGCCTGTCGCGCCTCGCGCAGCAGGTGTTCGTGGCGCCCAATGCGCACGGCGTGTCCGTCGCCCAGGACCGCATCGCGGAAAAATCCTTCTTCGTCGCCTGCGCGGATAAATCCGGCGTGATGCCGGCGCCGCACAAGGTGATCGCGAGCGATGCCGACATCGACGCCATCGCCGACGACCTGCTGCCCGGCATCCTGAAAACCGTGCGCATGGGTTACGACGGCAAGGGCCAGGTGCGCGTACGCACGCGCGACGACGTCCGCGCCGCGTTCGAGTCGATGGGCCGCGTGACCTGTCTGCTGGAAAAGATGCTGCCGCTCGCGTACGAGGTGTCCGTGCTGACGGCGCGCGGGGCGGATGGCCAGTCGGTCGTCTACCCGATCGCGGAGAACGTGCACCGCGACGGCATCCTGTTCACGACGACCGTACCGGGCCCGAACGTGTCCGATGAATGCGCGCGCAAGGCGCAGGATGCGGCGCGCGTCATCGTGGCAGAGCTCGGCTATGTCGGCGTGCTGTGCATCGAATTCTTCGTGCTGGCCGACGGCTCGCTCATCGTCAACGAAATGGCGCCGCGGCCGCACAACAGCGGCCACTACACGATGGACGCGTGCATCACGAGCCAGTTCGCCCAACAAGTCCGCGCGATGGCGCAATTGCCGCTGGGCGATGTGCGCCAGCATTCGCCGGCCGTCATGCTGAACATCCTGGGCGATGTGTGGTTCGACGGCAATGGTGAGCAAGAGCGGGCCCGCGAACCCGCGTGGGACAAGGTGCTGGCGCTGCCCGGCGCCAACCTGCACCTGTACGGCAAGACGGACCCGCGCCGCGGCCGCAAGATGGGGCATGTGACGTTCGTCGCGCCCACCTTGCAGGAAGCCCAGGCGAATGTCGCGCAAGCGTGCGCCATCCTCGGGATCGCGCCGTGAATCCTGCCGTGACGGATGATGTGATCAAAGCCGCGGCGCGCGCGCTCGAGGCCGGCCGGCTCGTCGCGTTGCCGACGGAAACCGTGTACGGCCTCGGCGCCGATGCGGAAAATCCGGCCGCCGTGGCCGCGATCTATGCCGCCAAGGGCCGCCCGCAGGACCATCCCGTGATCGTGCACGTGGCCCCGGGCGCCGATCTGGACTACTGGGCCACCGATATTCCCTCGGAAGCGCGCCAGCTCGCCGACGCCTTCTGGCCCGGTCCGCTGACGATGATCTTGAAACGCGCGCCGCACATCCCGGACGCCGTCTCCGGCGGCCAGGACACGGTCGGCATCCGCTGCCCGTCGCATCCCGTCGCCATCGAACTGCTGCAGGCGTTCAAGGGCGGAAAGGGCGGCGTCGCCGCGCCGTCCGCGAACAAATTCGGCGCCGTCAGCCCGACGACGGCCCAGCACGTGCGCGACGAGTTCGGCGACGACATCGGCGAGCACGGCCGCATCGCGTTCGTGCTGGATGGCGGCCAGAGCGAGGTCGGCATCGAATCGACGATCGTGGATTTATCCCGTCTGGCGACGCACGGCCCCGTGCTGCTGCGTCCGGGCCATATCTCGCTTGACGCCATCGCGGCCGTGATCGACCAGGTGCCGGCGCGTCCCGACGCCGCGGCCCCGCGCGCGTCCGGCACGCTGGAATCGCATTACGCGCCGCATACGCCGGTCGCGATGCAGGACACGGCCACGCTGGCCGACACCTTGTCGAGGCTGCAAGGGGCAGGGCGCAAGGTCGCGCTCATTCACTATTCCGACCTGCCGGCCACGCATGCGGCCGTACGCCTGCCCGCGTCGCCCGAAGGCTTCGCGCACGCGCTGTACGCGGCGCTGCGGGCGATGGATGGGGCATCCGCCGACGTCATCCTCGTCGAGGCGCCGCCGCAGGATGGTCCATGGTCGGGCGTCAACGACCGCCTGCGCCGCGCCGCGCATGGTTCCACCGGCATCGTGCACGGGTTGATAAACAACACTACCGCGCTGTAATCCGTTCGGAATCTTCCCAAAAACGCCTGTCCGGTGCATGCTACACGGCAATCTTTGGTCCGCCTTCTGCGCGGACCTTTTGTTGTCATCCGTTAGTCGAAGGACACCCATGCGTTCCCTCTATACCCTGGCCTGCAGCCTGGGGCTTGGCTATTTGCTTGCCGCTTGCAGCGGCGGCACCACCGCCGGCGGCACGCCCGCCGGCGTCACGAATCCGGACCCGCTGCCCGTCGCGACGCGCGGCAGCCTCGTGGGGCAGGCCGCCTCCGTGGCCGTCAATGTCGGCGGCGCCAGTCTGCCCACCCTGACCCCCACCGTGCTGGCCGGCTTCCTCGAAGCGGCGCAGCAGGGCACCCTGGCCGTCGCGGGCCAGCCGCAGTGCTCGGTGTCCGTGTATCGCGTGCACTACAACACGATCGGCGGCGCCGGCGAAACGACGGACGCCACTGCCGCCGTCTTCGTGCCCACCGGCGGTGGCAACTCGTGCAGCAATTCGCGGCCCGTCGTGCTGTATGCGCACGGCACGTCGTTGCAAAAATCGTATGACATGGCCGACATTGCCAACAACGCAGAAGCGCGCCTGGCGGCGGCCGTGTTCGCGGCCCAGGGTTTCATCGTCGTCGCGCCGAACTATACGGGTTACAGCGGCTCTTCGCTCGGCTATCACCCTTACCTCGACCGCATCGCGCAGGCCGCCGACATGATCGACGCGCTGCGCGCCGCGCGCACCTCGTTCACGGCAATCGGCGCCAAGGATTCCGGCAAGCTGATGGTCACCGGCTATTCGCAAGGCGGCTATGTCGCGATGGCCACGCAGCGCGCCATGCAAGACCTGGGGACGAACGAGTTCAACCTGACGGCGGCGTCCGGCATGTCGGGCCCGTACGCGCTCGCCCGTTTCGGCGACGACCTGTTCGGCGGCGCGCCGCGCAATGGCGCCACCGTGATCGTGCCGATGATCGTCAATGCCGCCCAGCACGCCAGCGCCGCGCTGTACACGACACCGTCCGACATCTACGAGGCGCAGTATGCGTCCACGATTGCCGACCTGATTCCGGGCAGCCTCGGCAGCAGCGACCTCGTCGGCCAGGGCAGGCTGCCCGCGACCGCGTTGTTCGCCGTCGACTCGCAGCCGCAGACGGCCGGCTACACGCAGTATTTCGGCGCCAATAACCTGATCCGCACGGCTTACCGCAACGGCTATCTGGCCGACCTGGCGTCGCATCCGTGCGACCAGAGCGCGACGGCGCCGCTGTCCTGCGCGCCGGCCCACAACCTGCGCAAGTGGCTTGTACGCAACGATCTGCGCAGCTATATGCCGAACGTTCCGACGATGTTGTGCGGCGGCCATGCCGACCCGGTCGTGCCGTTTTTCAACGCGACATCGGCAGCGAGCTATTTCAGCGCACGCGGCAGCAATGTCACGCTGCTGGACATCGACGACACGCCCGGCCTGAACGACCCGTACCGCTCGGCCAAGGCCGGCTTCGTGGCGGCCAAGGCGCTCCTGCGCGCGGCCTCGGGCGACGACGCCGTGTCGTCGGCTTACCACGCCGGCCTCGTGGCGCCGTTTTGCATGGCCGCGACACGCGATTATTTTCAATCAACATTGTCACATTGAGGTAAAAACGAGCCGGCGGCGTTGCTATAATCGGCCGCTGCCGGCCTTGTCCCTACCCCAACAATCGGAGGTGTTGTTGCCGGCGCACGACAAAGGTTTTCGCTATACAACGGTGTCGAACACTGGCATATTAGTCAAGACACGAATAGCACGGCCGTTCGTTGCATAAGAAAAATTTCTTTAGGAGACACAATGCGTAAGACCTCATTCGCGCTTGCACTGGTGACCGCCGCCGTCCTGTCGGCCTGCGGCGGCAGCAGCACCAGCCCCCGTGCCGGCGACCAGACCCCGGCCACTAAGTTCAGCGCCCAGGTATCGTTCGGCGACAGCCTGTCGGACGTCGGCACCTATGCCGTCGGCGGCGTGAAGGCACTGGGCGGTGGCAAGTTCACGATCAACGGCGACAACACGTCGATCAGCCCCGACCTCACGGGCAAGAACTGGACCGAATTCGTCGCAGCCCAACTGAAGCTGCCGGCCCCGTGCCCGGCCCAGACCGGCCTGCAGGGCGACGCGACCAAGGGCTTTGCCGTGCCCGTCACGTTCAACACCAACTGCCTGAACTATGCGCAAGGCGGCTCGCGCGTGATCAATCCGATCGGCCCCGGCAACGCGGCCACGGGCTCGCCGCTGGGCCAGACGACCGTACCGGTGGTGACGCAGATCGCGAACCACCTGGCGAAGAGCGGCGGCAAGTTCAGCGGCACCGAGCTGGTGACCGTCCTGGCCGGCGGTAACGACATCCTGTTCCTGATGGGCCAACTGTCGGCCAGCGCCACCGCCGCCGGCACCACGGCCGGCTCGCAAGCCTTCGCCGTCTCGCTGACGACGCAACTGGCCGCCGGTGCCACGAACCCGGCCACCGCGGCGCAATCGATCGGCCTGGCGATCCAGACTGAAGCGGCGCGTGCCGGCCACACCGACGCGTCCGTCGTGCAGGCCGCCGTCACCGCGGCCGTCATGGCCGGCAATACTGCGGCTGCCCAGGCCACCGTGTACGGCCCGATGGTCGACAAGGCCAAGGCCGATTCGCTGGCCGCCGGCCAGAAGGCGGGCGCCGACTACCTGACCGCCAATGCCGCGGGCGTCGTCACCGCGATGGCCACCGCGGGCGGCCAGCTGGCGGCCCTCGTCAAGACGCAGATCGTCGCCAAGGGCGCGAACTACGTCGTCGTGAACAACTTGCCGGACGTGGCTTCGACGCCGTCGGGCAGATCGCAGCCGGCTGCCGTCCAGTCCCTGATCAAGACGGCCGTCGATGCTTTCAACGCCCAGCTGAAGGTCGGCGTCGCGAACGAACCGAAGGTCCTGTACGTCGACCTGTGGAGCGTCAGCCACGACGAAGTCATCAACCCGGCGCCGTACGGCCTGTCGAACACGTCGACCCCGGCCTGCGGCCCGAACGCGCTGGGCACCACGTCGCTCGTCTGCAACGCGAAGAACGTGATCGCCGGCGACGTCAGCCACTACATGTTCGCCGACGACGTGCACCCGACCCCGTTCGAGAACTGGCTGATCGCACGCTACGTCCTCGAGCAGATGGCCACGAAGGGCTGGCTGTAATCCTCACATAGGGGACTTCGAAAAACCGTCGCGAGCATCGCAACACGACAGTGCAACGCGCAGCAGGTTTTTCGACGTTCCCGACCAGCCCGTCCGCGCGGACGGGCCATCCATAAGAATCAGGAGATAACATGAAAGTAAGTTCCAACGTCGTGAAACTGCTGGTGGCCGCAGGCGCGCTCGCCGTGGCGGGCAGCGCTGCGGCACAGGCCAAGGGGCAGTGGGCCGTGTCGGTCGGCGCCACCCAGATCACCCCGCACGTGGAAAGCGGTGCGATTACCGCGCCGGCCCTGCCGAACTCGCTGGGCGACGTCGGCAAGGACACGGAACCGGTGATCGTGGTCAACTACGGCATCACCGACAACATCACCGGCGAATTCACCTTCGCCACGCCGTACAAGCACAGCCTGTACGGCGCGGGCGCCATTGCCGGCACGGGCGAGCTGGGTACGGTGCAAGCCTTGCCGCCGACCGCGTTCGTGCAATACCGTTTCTTCGAGCCGACCGCGGCCTTCCGTCCTTACGTCGGCCTGGGCGTGACCTATGCCTACTTCTACAAGGAAACCGGCTCGTTCCGCATGACGGCGCTGACGAACCCGGGCGGTCCGGCGACGACGTTCAGCATCGACAACAAGTGGACCGTGTCGGGCCAGGTCGGCGCCGTCTGGAATTTCAATCAGAAATGGTTCCTCAACGCCGCGCTCGTGAAGACCCGCCTGCGTACCGACGTGCACTTCTCCACGCATCAGGGCCAGCACATGAAGCTGGATCCGAACTCGACCGTGCTGACGCTGGGCTACAAGTTCTGAGCTTGCCGCCAGCATAAAAAAAACCGCCCTCGTGGCGGTTTTTTTTCGTAGGGTGGACGGCTTGCCGTCCACCTACCGTATTCAGAATGCAGCAATGCCAGTTTGAGCACGCCCCAGGATCAGCGCGTGGATGTCATGCGTCCCCTCATACGTGTTGACGACTTCCAGGTTGACGAGGTGACGCGCCACGCCGAATTCGTCGCTGATGCCGTTGCCGCCCATCATGTCGCGGGCCATGCGCGCGATGTCCAGCGACTTGCCGCAGGAATTGCGCTTCATGATCGACGTGATCTCGACCGCAGCGGTGCCTTCGTCCTTCATGCGGCCCAGGCGCAGCACGCCTTGCAGGCCCAGCGTGATTTCCGTCTGCATGTCGGCCAGCTTCTTTTGGATCAGCTGATTCGCGGCCAGCGGCTTGCCGAATTGCTTGCGGTCCAGCACGTACTGGCGCGCGCGGTGCCAGCAGTCTTCCGCGGCGCCCAGCGCGCCCCAGGCGATGCCGTAGCGGGCCGAGTTCAGGCACGTGAACGGACCCTTCAGGCCGCGCACTTCGGGGAAGGCATTTTCTTCGGGGCAGAATACCTCGTCCATCACGATCTCGCCCGTGATCGACGCGCGCAGGCCGACCTTGCCGTGGATGGCCGGGCTTGAGAGGCCTTTCCAGCCTTTTTCCAGCACGAAGCCGCGGATCTGGCCTTCGTCATCCTTGGCCCAGACGACGAACACGTCGGCGATCGGCGAGTTCGTGATCCACATCTTCGAGCCGGAGAGCGAATAGCCGCCGTCGACCTTGCGCGCGCGCGTGACCATCGAGCCCGGGTCGGAGCCGTGGTTCGGTTCGGTCAGGCCGAAGCAGCCGATCCATTCGCCGGTGGCCAGCTTCGGCAGGTATTTCTGTTTCGTTTCTTCGTTGCCGAATTCGTAGATCGGTACCATCACGAGCGACGACTGCACGCTCATCATCGAGCGGTAACCGGAATCGACGCGCTCGACTTCGCGCGCGATCAGGCCGTAGCTGACGTAGTTCAGGCCGGGGCCGCCGTATTGCTCGGGGATGGTCGGGCCCAGCAGGCCGAGTTCGCCCATCTCGCGGAAGATGGCCGGGTCGGTGGTTTCGTGGCGGAAGGCTTCCAGGACGCGCGGCAGCAGCTTGTCCTGGCAATAGGCCGCTGCGGCGTCGCGCACCATGCGCTCCTCGTCGAGCAGCTGCTCGTTCAGCAGCAACGGGTCATCCCAATGGAACTGGGCTTTGCGGGGCGTATCGGAACGGCTCATGAGGCTCCTGTCTCAATCTTTGTAAGAATGTGGCGGGCGAATGATGGCCGCCCGGGTCGAGCCATTATAGGAAGCCCGCCCGCGCGCATCTTTTCAAACTGCGACAGGCATTTTCATTTTTAAACGAGCAAGGATCAGGTCGTGCCGAAGCGCCCGCCGTGGAACAGCAGGGCGGCCTGCGGATGCACGGCGCAGTCTTCCACTTCGCCCACGAAGATCACGTGGTCGCCTTCCGGATAGCGGCTGCGGTTGTGGCACTCGAACCAGGCGGAGACGCCCTTCAGGATCGGCTGGCCGGTGCGCGACAGTTCATACTCGACGCCCTCGAACGGATCCTGGCCGCGCCGCGAGAACCGGCGCGCCAGCTCTTCCTGCCCGGCGGACAGGACGTTGATCACGTAGTGCGAGTTGCCGGTGAAGATGGGCAGGCTGTTGGCGACGTTCGACAGGCTCCACAGCACCAGTGGCGGCTCCAGCGACACGGAATTGAAGGAAGACGCGGTCAGGCCGCGGAATTTGCCGTCGCCCAGGCGGGTCGTGATCACGGTGACGCCGGTCGCGAATTGCGACAGGGCTTGGCGGAAATGGGCGGAATCGAAACCGCGCGTGATGGCGCGAGGTGAGCTGGTGTTCATCCGCGCATTATGCCACCAATGGCTTATCTCCCTCTGGCCGGCTGCTCGTTGATCCTGCACAACAGTGCACTTTCGGTTACAGTGAAGCCATGGAAAACTATTTATCCCTCGAGGAGTCAGTATGAGCCAGCAATCCGCAACCGAAGTGGCCATCCTGGGCGGCGGGTGTTTCTGGTGCCTGGAAGCGGTTTATCTCGAAGCGCGCGGCATCCTGCGCGTGGAATCGGGTTATATGGGCGGCGAGACCCCCGCGCCGACGTACGAGCAGGTGTGCGCCGGCACGACGGGCCATGCCGAAGTGGTGAAGCTGGAGTTCGATCCGGACGTGATCAGCTATCGCGACATCCTGGAAATCTTTTTCACCATCCACGACCCGACGACGCTCAACCGCCAGGGGAACGACGTCGGCACGCAATACCGCTCGGTGATCTTCTACACGTCGCCGGAGCAGGAAGCGACGGCGCGCAAGGTGATGGCCGAGATGGCCGGCGTATGGGACGCGCCGATCGTCACGCAGGTGCTGCCGGCCGAGCAGTGGTACAAGGCCGAGGACTATCACCAGAATTATTTCGCCCAGCATCCGCTGCAGGGCTATTGCGCGTTCGTCGTGGCGCCCAAGGTCGCCAAGTTCCGCAAGATGTTCACGGAGCGCGTCAAGTAATTCGCCGCACCCCGTGCCCACGGCCCACCGGTCATGGGTACATATACCGCCGCGACCACGGAATCTGCGCCGGTTCCCCGCCTGCCTTGCCGCACACGATCTGATACAGGCTGATCCAGTCATGCGCGAAGCCGTACGCGCAGCCGGCCAGGTAGACGTGCCAGATGCGGAAGGTCTTCGGGTCGCACGTCGCCCGGATGCGTTCGGCGTTGTTCTCGAAATTCTCCGTCCACAGCGCGCACGTGCGGGCGTAGTGGCGGCGCAGGTTTTCCACGTCGCGCACTTCGAGGCCGCCTTCCTGCATGGTGCGGATGACGGTCGACAGGTGCGCCAGTTCGCCGTGCGGGAACACGTATTTGTCGATGAATTCGCCGCCGCCGTACGGGCTGTTGCGCTGCTCGACGTCGGTCGTGGTGATGCCGTGGTTCATGACGACCCCGCCCGGCGCCAGCAGTTTGTTGATGCGGCTGAAGTATTCCGGCAGGTTGTCCACGCCCACGTGTTCGAACATGCCGACGCTCGTGATGCGCTCAAAACTGCCGCCGACGTCGCGATAGTCCTGCAAGCGGATCTCGACACGGTCCTGCAACCCGGCCTGGGCCACGCGCTCGCGCGCCAGCTCGTACTGGCGCTGCGACAGCGTGACGCCCACGCAGCGCGCGCCGAATTTGCTGGCGGCGCGCATGACCAGGGCACCCCAGCCGCAACCGATGTCGAGCAGCGTCTGGCCCGGCTGCACGCCGATCTTGGTGAGGATGTGGTCGATCTTCTTTTGCTGGGCCGTGGCGAGATCTTCGTCGCCGTTCTCGAAATAGGCACAGGAATACACCATGGCCGGGTCGAGGAACAGGCTGTAGAACTCGTTGGAGACGTCGTAGTGGTAGCGGATGGCCTCGGCATCCTTTTCGCGCGTGTGCGGCGAGACGAGGCGCAACGCGGCGTTGGCGACGCGGCTGGTGCGCGCCGGCTTGCCCGTGGTTTCCGCGAGGGCTGAACCCACCTGGATCATGTCGGCCGCGCGCCCTTCGATCTCGAGCGCGCCTTCGACATAGGCCTCTCCCAGGTTGCCCAGCGACGGAGCGAGGAGGTAGCGCAGCCCGCCCGGGTTGGGAACGCGGATTTTCACGCGCGGCTGGTGGTCGGACGACAGGTCGACCTGCGCGCCGTTCCACAATTCCACGCGCAGGGGCAGGTTGAATTTGCTGCGAATGCCTGAAGTCCAGGCGGAAAGCTTCATCTGGTCGAACACGCGTATCTCCGGCTAGTCCTGAACCGGACGCGCCGGCTCAGGGTTGCAAACGTTGCCGCGTCCAATGCCAGTCTTCCTGCCGCGTGTAGACGATGCGGTCGTGGAAGCGTGAACGCCGCCCCTGCCAGAACTCGATCCGTTCCGGCACCAGGCGAAAACCGCCCCAATGCTGTGGCCGTGGCGGTGCTTCGCCATATTGACGCGCCACTTCCTCGTAATGTTGTTCGAGGGCGGCACGATTCGCGATCGGTTCGCTTTGCTCGGACGCGATCGCCGACAGCCGGCTCTTCAAGGGCCGGCTGTTGAAATACTTATCGCTTTCGTCGGCACTCGTGCGCTCAACTCTGCCTTCGATTCGCACTTGCCGTTCAAGTTCACTCCAGAAGAATAGCAGAGCTGCAAAAGGCTTGCTTTCCAGTTGCTTGCCTTTTTGGCTCGCATAATTCGTGTACCAGGTGAACCCGCGCTCGTCGAACTGCTTGACCAGCACGATGCGCGACGTCGGCCGCCCGTCGGGACCCACGGTGGCCAGGCTCATCGCGTTCGGCTCGTTCACCTCGGCCTTGAGCGCTTCCTCGAACCAGCGCGTGAACTGGACGATCGGGTCGTCCGCCACGTCGCTTTCGTCCAGGCGGGCCTGGCCGTAATCCTTGCGCAGGTCGGCCACGCGTTCGCCGATGGCCGGCGCCGATTCGGCGCACGCCGCCGGTGCGTCCAGGCCGCGGCGGCGGCGCATGGCAGCACCGAGGCGCGCCATCTGGTCCGGTCCGAACAGGCGCAGGGCCATCGGCGCCACGATGCCTTCCTCGCGTTCCATATGGCCCTGGTAGCTCTGCACGAAGCGGCGGACGATGGATGCCGACAACTGCGTGCCGCTGCCGTCCGCGATGCCCGTCAGCTGCTCGTGCAGGTCTTGCCACATCGCATCCATGTCCTTGTGTTCCTGCAGGATCACGGGCGCCAGCGCCTGCAGCGTGGCCGCATCGTCGCCCTTGGCGACGGCCAGCAGCATCGGCAGCAGGTCCTGCTCTTCGTCCTCGTGGTGCAGGTGCGCCGCCTTGTCGAAGTATCTCAGCACGGCCGTGGCGGCCTGGCGCGCCTGCTCGTCGGCACCGTGTTCCGGCAGGTGGGCGAGCAGTTTTTCCAGCGTGGCAAGTTGCTTGCGGATGCGTCCGTGGCAATGCTTGAGGACGGCGACGGGCTGGTCGAAATCGGGCGCGGGGTCGGGAAGAATGTTGTTCATGATCGCTGTTGTGGACACGCAGAATGCGGCTAAATTTTTGATTGACTGAAAGTTATTTTAGTGCAAGGAGCGCCGCGCCGTCCGGTAAAATGGGCGGATGATGACTACGCTTTCCACCTCTCTCCTCGATGACGTCGACTTCGGCCGCCGCTTCGGCGGCATTGCCCGCCTCTACGGCGAGCGTGCACTGGAACGCTTCCGTGCGGCGCACGTTTGCGTGGTCGGCGTGGGCGGCGTCGGCTCCTGGATTGTCGAAGCGCTGGCGCGCAGCGCCGTCGGCCGCATCACGCTCATCGACCTCGACAACGTGGCCGAATCGAATATCAACCGGCAGATCCAGGCCCTGTCGACCACGATCGGCATGCCCAAGATCGAGGCGCTGAAACAGCGCATCGCGCTCATCAATCCGTACTGCGAAGTCGAGCTCGTCGAAGACTTCATCGATCCGGACAACATCCCGCACATGATCGGAACCGGTCGTTTCGACTACGTCGTCGACGCCATCGACAGCGTCAAGGCCAAGGCCGCGCTGATCGCGTACTGCAGCGCGCATGCGATTCCCTTGATCGTCATCGGCGGCGCCGGCGGCCAGCTCGATCCGACGAAGATCGAGGTGCGCGACCTCGCCCGCACCGAGCAGGAACCGCTGCTGAAAAAAGTGCGCAAGATCCTGCGCGCCCGCTACGGCTTCGCGCGCGGCGAAAAGAACAAGTACCACATCGACGCCGTGTTCTCGATGGAACCGCTGCGCTACCCGGAAGCGGGCGACGCCTGCGACGTCGATGCGGGCAGCATCACGGGCCTGAACTGCGCCGGCTTCGGCTCGAGCATGGTCGTCACCGCGACGTTCGGCATGGTCGCGGCCGGCCATCTGCTGCGCAAGCTGGCGGACGCGGCCAATGCCGTGCCGGCGCCCGTACATGTAACCGAATCCGTCGACGCTGTGCAACCGGAGGAGGCCTTGTTATCATAGAATCAGTCGGGCACGTCGCAAAACCTGCTGCGCGTTGCACTGCTGTCCTGCGATGCTCGCTGTACTGTTCGTACAGCCCCGCTTCTCGAACAGCATTGCCGCCGCTCGCGACGGTTTTTCGAAGTGCCCTTTTTACTGATTCGTGAAAGAGGCTCCATGATTCGTCGTATCGCCTTAGCAAGCCTGCTGCTTGCGGCTGTCGCCGCCAACGCGCAGGACGCATCCCAGGCCACCGCCAACGCGGCCAATCCTGCCAACCCGAACAATCCCGTCAACCCCGCCGACGCCCAGGCGCAGCCGGCCCAGCAGGGCCCGCAGGTGCAGGTCATCGATCATGTGATCGGCAAGGGCGCGGAAGCCACCGTCGGCAGCACCGTCGTGGTCAATTACACGGGCTGGTTCTACAAGCCGCTGGCCGCCAAGCAGCACGGCCGCAAATTCGATTCGTCGCTGGACGCGGGCCGCGAACCGCTCGAGTTCCAGCTCGGCGCGCGCCAGGTCATCAAGGGCTGGGAGCAGGGCGTGCAAGGCATGAAGGTGGGCGGCAAGCGCACCCTGATCATCCCGAGCGAACTCGCCTACGGCAAACGCGGCGCCGGCGGCGGCTCGATCCCGCCGGATTCCGATCTGATCTTCGATGTTGAACTGTTGAAGGTGAAGTAAATCTAATTCAACCGGGAGGTATGCATGCGTATCGCGAACGACGTGACGGAATTGATCGGCAATACCCCCTTGGTGCGGATCCGCCGCCTGGCGCAAGGTGCCGGCGCGGACATCACCGCCAAGCTCGAGTTCTACAATCCGGCCCACAGCGTGAAGGACCGGATCGGCTGGGCCATGATCGAAGCGGCCGAGCAGTCCGGCAGGATCGGCCCGAACACCATCATCGTCGAACCCACCAGCGGCAACACGGGCATCGCGCTGGCGATGGTGTGCGCGGCGCGCGGCTACCGCTGCCGCCTCGTCATGCCCGACACCATGAGTAATGAAAGGCGCACGCTGCTGCGCGCCTATGGCGCCGAACTGGTGCTCACGCCCGGGCCGGAAGGCATGCTGGGCGCGATCCGCCGCGCCGAGGAAATCGTCGCATCCGACCCGAACTGTTTCATGCCGCAGCAGTTCAACAATCCCGCCAACCCGGAGGTCCACCGCCGCACGACGGCCGAGGAGATCTGGCGCGACACGGACGGCAAGGTCGACATCCTCGTGGCCGGCGTCGGCACGGGCGGCACCATCACGGGCGTGGCCGAAGTGATCAAGGCGAGAAAACCCGGCTTCCAGGCTATCGCCGTGGAACCGGAAGCGTCGCCGATCCTCTCCAAGGGCACCAAGGGCCCGCACCCGATCCAGGGCATCGGCGCCGGCTTCATCCCGGAAGTGCTGAACACGAAAGCGTACGACGAAGTCATCACCGTCAAGAACGAGGATGCCTTCGAGACGGCGAGAGCGGCCGCGCGCGAGGAGGGCCTGCTGGTCGGCATCTCGTCCGGCGCCGCGTTGTGGGCCGCGATCCAGGTCGCCAAGCGGCCGGAGAATGCGGGCAAGCTGATCGTCACCATCATTCCCTCGTTCGGCGAGCGCTATCTCAGTACGGCGTTGTACGCCAACCTGGCAGGATAAAAAAAGCCCCGCGATGTCTGCGGGGCTTTTTTTTACGGTGCGGTGTCAGTGCGCATGTGAATGGGCGCCGTGATCATGATCGTGGTCGTGATCATGGTCATGATCGTGGTCATGATCGTCGTGCGCATGCGCCGTCATGCCGTCCTGCAGGCAGCAACTGCTGTGGTTGGTTGTCCCTTGTTCCACCTGCAGCGTGCAATGGTGGATGGCGAAATCCTCGCGCAGGTGGCCGACGAGGTCGTCGATGGCGGCATCGCCCGGATAGCCGGCCGGCATGACGAGGTGGGCCGTGAGGGCCGTCTCCGTCGTGCTCATCGCCCAGATGTGCACGTCGTGCACCTCGGTCACGCCCGGCTGCGCGGCCAGGAAGGCCGTCACGCTCGTCGCGTCGACGCTGTCCGGCACGCCCGCCAGCACCATCTGGATCGATTCCCGCAGCAACGACCACGTGCCCACCACGATCACGACGACCAGCACGAGGCTGACGGCCGGGTCGAGCCAGGTCCAGCCCGTGTACATGATCACGACGCCGGCGATGACGACGCCCAGCGACAGCACGGCATCGGCCGCCATGTGCTGGCAGGCGCCGCGCACATTGATGTCGTCCTTGCTGCCAGCCACGAACAACCAGGCCGAGAAGCCGTTGATCAGCACGCCGACAAGCGCGACGATGGAGACCGTCGTGCCGGCCACCGGTTCCGGATGGGCGACGCGGTGCACGGCTTCCCACGCGATGGCGCCGCACGCGACCATCAGCAGCAGGGCGTTGGCGAGGGCCGCCAGGATCGACGTGCCGCGCAGGCCGTATGTGAAGCGGCGCGTCGGCGCGCTTTTCGTGAGCAGCGCGGCGCCCCAGGCGAGGCCCAGCCCAAGCACGTCGGACAGGTTGTGGCCGGCGTCGGCCATCAGCGCCGTCGAGTTGGCGATGAAACCGTAGACGAATTCGATGGCGACGAAGGCCGTGTTCAGGGCGATCGCGAGGCCGAACGCGCGGCCGTTGTCGCCCGGCGCGGGATGGTGGTGATGATGGCCATGTCCATGGCCGTGGGAATGATGTTGACTCATGCGTCCAGTCCGTAGTTTATTCGACGATGGGTTCGGCGATGTGTTCGAACATGTCAGAGAGCAGGCCGCTGATGTGGGCATCGGCGGCCGCATAGAACACCTGCTTGCCCTGGCGCTCGGCCTTGACGATGCGGGCCGCGCGCAGCAGGCGCAGGTGGTGGCTGACCAGCGAACTGGACAGGTTCAACGCGGCGGCGATGTCGCCCACGGCGGTCGGCTGCGCGAGGCAGGCGAGCACGATCCGCAGGCGCGTGGGGTCGCCCAGCAGGTGGAACAGGTCGGCGAGCTCGTCGACCGCGTTGTCGATGTCGGGGGGGATGCTCATGCTTAACGTGTGAAGAACTGTTCACATGTTAAACGCATAGGGGTGGCGGGCGCAAGGGCTATCGTATGCACATGTGGCGCAACGATGCGTTGCGGGCAGGTGCGGCTCGACCGTGCATGCCGCGCAACGTCGGCGCGAGCACCGCCCACGCGTTCAACCGGCGGCAGCGTTGCGTGTTCGTCGCGACGCCTGCCGGCGTCGAACCCGTGGACGGCGTGCACGCTTGCGGAACACAAACCGTGCGGTGCCGCGGTCCACCTTACGGTAGCTGTCCGTCAGCGTCGCGCATCTCGGGCTCCCCCAGCCCAAGCTTCTGCAACTGCGGCACGATCGCCGCCCGGTCGCCCACGGCGATGACTTTCAGCCGCTCGGGCTTCAACCAAGTTTGCGCCGCCGCCTGCACCTGCGCCGCCGTCACGGCCCGAAAGCGGTCGGGCAGGGTGCGCCAGTAGTCGGCCGGCAGGTCGAACACATAGGTCTCGGCCAGGCTGGCGCCGATGCCGCTATTGGTTTCGAACTGGCCCGGCAGCGAATACACCTGCGAGTCGCGCGCGCCCGCGAGTTCGGCGGTCGGCAGCGGCTTGGCACGCATGCCGTTCACCTCCTTGAAGATCTCGGCCACCGACGGCCCCGTGACGTCCGTGCGCACGCTGCCCGCGATGGTGAACGGGCCCGGCGTGCGGTCGTAGCGGAATGCCGAGAACACGCCATAGCTGTAGCCTTTTTCTTCGCGCAGGTTGAGGTTGATGCGGCTCGAGAACAGGCCGCCCAGCGCCGCGTTCATGACTTGCATGGCCGGGTAGTCCGGCGTCTTGCGCGCGGCCGCGATGGTCGTCACGCGCAGCGCCGTCTGCGGTGCGCCCGGCTTGTCGACGACGATGAGGCGCGCCTTGGTGCCGGACGGATCGCCGACCGCCGACACGGCCGCGTCGGCGCGTTCCCAGCCGCCGAAGCGTGCGGTGACCAGCGCACGCAGCTCGTCGGCCGTGATGTCGCCGGAGACGACGAGGGCCGCATTGCCGGGCAGGTAGTGGCGGCGCCAGAAGCGCACGACGTCTTCGCGCGTCGTCGCGCGGATCGCCTGTTCCGTGCCCAGCTGGCCGTAGCCGTAGGGGTGGTTCGGTCCGTACAGCGCACCGGCCGCGGCAACGGCGGCGACCAGCGCCGGGTCGTCGCGCTGCTGCGTCAATTCGCCCAGGCGCGCGGCGCGCTGGCGCTCGACTTCGGCGGTCGGGAAGGCCGGGTGCAGCACGACATCGGCCAGCACGTCCAGCGCCTGCGGGAACGTGGCGCGCAACGCCAGCAGCGATACCGTCGACGCGTCGTTCGACGCGGCGCTGCCGAGGAAGGCGCCCAGTTGCGCGATCTCGTCGGCGATGCGCGGCGCGCTGCGTGTGGCCGTGCCTTCTTCCAGCATCTGCGCCGTGAAGCCGGCGAGGCCCGGCTGGTCGGACGGGTTGGCGTCGGAACCGCTTTTCACGACCAGTTCCGCGGCCACGAGCGGCAGCGCGGGATTCGGATGGAAGATGACGGTGAGGCCGTTCGGCAGCTTGAACGATTCGCCCTGCGGCAGCGCGAAGCGCGGTGCCGGTCCCGGTTTCGGCGGCGCGCGGCGCCAGGGTTCGTCGCGGTTGATGCCGGCGGCAAGCCCGGTCTTGGACGCTTTCGGTGCCGGCGGCGTCGGGACGTCCGGACCGAGATCCGGCTTGCCCGGCACGCCCACGACGATCACGCGCGCGTTCGGCTGCAAATAGGCCTGCGCCACGCGGCGCACGTCGGCGGCGGTGACGCGGGTGAGGCGGGCGATGTCCTTCGGCAGGTAGCCGGGATCGCCCGTGTACTGGTTGTACTGGTTGATCTGGTTCGCGAGGCCCGTGCCGCCCAGCTTTTCGATCGACGTCAGCATCGCCGTCTCGATCGTGTTGCGGGCGCGTTCGACTTCCTGTTCGGACGGGCCGTTGTCGCGCAGCGCCTTGAGTTCCGCGTCGATGGCCGCTTCCAGCTCGGCCGCGTCGTGGCCGGGGCGCGCGGTGGCGTCGACGATGAAGGTCGACGTGAGCGCGTTCGAATTCTGCGCGGCCGATGTCTCCTGGGCGAGCTGGCCTTCGTACACGAGCGATTTGTACAGGCGGCTCGCCTTGCCGCCGGCGAGGATCTGCGCCGTCACTTCCAGCTCGGCGTCGCCCGGCTGGAACGCGGGCGGCGTGAGCCACGCCATGTACACGCGCGGCAGCTCGACGCGGTCCGGCACCATGATGCGGCGCTCGCGGGTGATAGCGGGCGTGGTTACCTGCGGGCGGACGACCGGCGGGCTCTTTTTGAAGCTGCCGAAGTACTTGGCCACGAGGGCGCGCGTCTTGGTCTTGTCGATGTCGCCGGCGATCACGATGCTGGCGTTGTTCGGGCCGTAGTAGCGCTTGAAAAAGTCGCGCACGTCGGCCAGCTTCGCGTTCTGGATGTCGGCATGCGAGCCGATGACGGCCGCGTAATACGGATGGGTCTTCGGGAACAGCGCGTGGTTCAGCGCTTCCTCGACGATGCCGTACGGGCGGTTCTCGACGCTCTGGCGCCGCTCGTTGCGCACGACGTCCTGCTGGTTCGACAGCGCGGTCTGATCGAGCACGTCGAGCAGATAGCCCATGCGGTCGGCGTGCACCCACAGCGCGAGTTCCAGCTGGTTCGACGGCACCGTGTCGTAATAATTGGTGCGGTCGTAGTCCGTGCTGCCGTTGCTGTCGGTGGCACCGGCGCCTTCCAGCAGGCGGTCCGCGAGGCCGCGCGGCAGGTGCCGCGTCCCGGCGAACATCATGTGCTCGAACAGGTGGGCGAAGCCGGTCAGCCCGGGCGCCTCGTTGGCGGGACCGACGTGGTACCAGATGTTGACGGCCACGATGGGCAGGCGGTGGTCTTCGACGAGGATCACTTCCAGGCCGTTGGGAAGCTGCGTCTTGTCGTAGCGGATCTGCGGCACGGCGGCGGCCGCTGCGGGCTGGGCATGCGCCGCCGGCGGTCCCGCGAGGAGCAGCAACAGGGGCAGGATGGACAGGAGGCGTGTCATGCGGACTCCGTTTTTTTAATGACAGGCGGCGCTGCCCCGGTCGGGCGGCGCGACCCCGAAGGAAGCGAGCCGCGTCGACTCGACGAATTCCCAGCCGTAGCCGCCCGCGTACAACTGCAGGCGCAGCACGCCGGTGCGGTTGCTGTCGCGGACCTCGCTGTGCGCGACGGTGAGCAGGAATGGCGTCGGATACGCGCCGCCGGTGCCGACCACGAACTGGCGAATGCCGCGCGCCGGATCGAGCCGGCCGTCCGCATCCTGCGGGGCGAAGCGTTCGTAATCGTGGTCGTGGCCGGACAGCACCAGCTCGGCGCCGGCGTCGTACAGCAGTTTCCAGGCGTCGCGCATCTTGGGGATGCTGCCGTGACCGCCCGAGCTGTACAGCGGATGGTGCCAATACGCGAGCGTGCAGCGCGCGGGGTGGGCGGCGAGATCGGCGCGCAGCCAGTCCAGCTGGGCCGCGTGCGCGGCCGGGGCCAGGTTGCTGTCCAGGGAGACGATGTGCCAGGTGCCCAGGTCGAAGCTGTAGTAGCCGCGGCCGGCGCGTGCGCCCCAGTAGGCGAAATACGGTTGGGCGCCCGGCGTGTAGTACTCGTGGTTGCCGGGCGCGGGCCAGGTGCGGTCCTTGAAGCGGCCCCACGTGGGCGCGTAGCAGCCGGTGAATTCCTTCATGGCGCCGCGCGGATAGGTCAGGTCGCCCAGCGCCAGCACGACGGCGTGCGGGTCCTGCGCGAGCCCGGCGGCGACGGTGGCGGCCGTCTCGGCCGCGCCCGAATATGCCGGGTCAGGGGAGGCGCAGCGCGCGATGTCGCCGGCCGCGTACACGGTGATGCCCTCGTCGACGCCCGCGGCAAGCGCGCTCACGCAGACGAACATCGTGAGCGCGGCCGTGGCACGCAGCGGCAGGCGGGGCATCCTTACTCGAGCAGGCGCAGGAGGCCGGACAGCGCGTGCGCCACGGTCTGCTCGCGCACCGCGTGGCGGTCGCCGGAGAATACGAGGCGTTCGGTGTACGTCGTGTCGCCCTTCGACCAGCCGAAGCACACCGTGCCCACGGGCTTGCCGGGAACGGCGCCGGTGGGGCCGGCGATGCCGGTGGTGGAGACCGCCACGTCGGCATTGCTGTTCGCGACCGCGCCTTCGGCCATCGCGCCCGCGACTTCCTCGCTGACGGAACCGAATTGCGCGATCAACGCGGCCGGCACGTCCAGCATCTCCGTCTTGGAGGCGTTCGAATACGTCACGAAGCCGCATTCGAACCAGCCGGTCGAGCCGGGAATTTCCGTGATGGCCTGGGAGACGCCGCCGCCCGTGCAGGATTCGGCGGTGGCCAGCAGCAGGCCCTTGGCTTCGAGTGCCCGGCCCACACGGGTGGCCAGGTCGATGATGTCGTTCGTCACGTGTCGCTCCTCCTTGTAATGGCGGACCAGCGGGCCGCCAGGGTCTCCAGGATCTTTCGCGGGCGCGCCGCCGTGTGCCGGGCGTGGATGGATCCGCTGCGCGCTCGCATCCATTTTAGCGCGCCTTCCCAGCGTGCGGCGTCGGAATCTTAACGAAAAGCCATGCCTGCCTTGTCCTTACAAATGTTATTGTATTTACCATCGTTAATGAACGAGTTCGTTCCGTGCGACATTACACCCGGCCGGGCTGCTATTCTGCTCGCCTTGCGGGCTCTGCCCGCACCGTTGCTCATTGACCGAACCAGGACCTCGCATGCCGCTCGACCGTTTCGCGCATGATTATCCGGGGCCGGCATAACCATGATGGCGTCGTCCTTTGCAGCCGCGCGCGGCGCCCGTCGGGCGGTGTTGTGCCTGCTGATCGTAGCGGGTGCCGTCCATGCCCGGACCAGCCCCGTTGCCACCCCTGAGCGCAAGCTCAAGGCGGCCTATATCTATCGTGTCGCCACGTTCGTCGACTGGCCGGATGCCGCGTTCGCGCGCGCGGATGGTCCCTTGCTGATCGGCGTCGCCGGCGACGACGCGCTGGCCGACGAGGCCGGGCGGTTCATGGACGGGCGCCTCGTGCACGGCCGGCCGCTGGCCGTCGTCCGCATCGATTCCCGCCTCGATCCGCGCGCCATGCCGCGCGGCCTGCACGTCCTGTTCGTGAGCGCCGCGCCCGCGCGCGGCCGGCTGCTGGACGCCGTGCGCAGCCAGCCCGTCCTGACGGTTTGCGACGGCGCGCCCGGACACGGCTGCGTGGTCGGGCTGATGGCGGACGGCGAGCGCCTGCGGCTGCGCATCGACCGCCTCGAAGCGATGGCCGCGCAGCTGCGCATCAGTGCGCGCCTGCTGGCACTGGCGGCATGGTGAAGGCCATGATCCGTCCGCGCCGCTCGATCCGCGAAAAACTCGTCACGATCGTGATGTCGACGACGCTCGCCGCCTTGGCCGTCTCGGTGGGCACCGTCGTCGCCTACGACCTGCGCAGCTACAAGAGCGCACTGCTGAACGACCTGGCGACGCAGGCGGAACTGGTGGGCCACATGACGTCGGCCGCGCTCGCGTTCGACGACGGCCGCCTGGCGCGCGAGAACCTGGCCCTGCTGCGCAGCCGGCCCTCGGTGCGCGCGGCCGCGATCTACGACGAGCACGGCGCGCTGTTCGCGACCTATGTCGCCCCCGGCGAGACCGGCGCGTTCCCGGTGCGTCCCGCGAAGGGCGGCCGGCCGGTGCATGCCGGCGGCAAGGAAACCTATGTCGGCAACGGCGACGAGCTGGTGCTGTACAAGCCGATCAGCGAGAACGGCGAGCTGCTCGGCACCGTGTACCTGCGCTCGCAGAACCAGCTGATGGAACGCATGCGCGACTACCTGGTGATCTGCGCCTGCGTGACGGTGCTGGCGCTGCTCACCGCGTGGCTGCTCGTGCGCCGCCTGGGCCACACGATCACGACGCCGATCGATGCCATCACCAACATCGCGCGCGAAGTCGTGGCGCGGCGCGACTATTCGCGGCGCGCGCCGCGCATCAGCGAGGACGAGGCGGCGGAACTCGTCGATTCCTTCAACGCGATGCTGACCGAGATCGAGCAGCGCACGCGTGCGCTGGAAGACTCGAACCGCGAGATCGCGCGCCTGAACGAACGCCTCGAGGCGCGCGTGCAGGAGCGCACGGCCCAGCTGGAGCTGGCCAATTCGGAGCTGGAGCTGGCGATCGAGGAAGCGAGAAACGCCAACCAGGCCAAGTCCGCGTTCCTGTCGTCGATGAGCCACGAGCTGCGCACGCCGCTCAACGCCATCCTCGGCTTCGCCCAGATCCTGGCCTCGAAAGACATGCCGACGACGCCCGAACAGAAGCTGGAATTCTCCGGCCACATTTTGAAATCCGGCCGGCATCTGCTCACCCTGATCAACGAGATCCTCGACCTGGCCAAGGTGGAAGCGGGCGCGCTCTCCCTGTCGATGGAACCGGTGCTGCTGGCCGAGGTGCTGGACGAATGCCGGAGCATGATTGCGCCGCTCGCGGCCACGCGCGGGGTGCGGGTCCTGTTCCCGGAAGCGCCAGCGGCGCGCGTGCAGGCCGACCGCACGCGCCTGAAGCAAGTGCTGTTGAACCTGTTGTCGAACGCGGTGAAGTACAACCGCGAGGGCGGGGCCGTCGTCGTCGATTGCACGCATCCCGCGCCGCAGCGCCTGCGCCTGTCCGTGCAGGACACGGGCATGGGCCTGTCGCCCGAACAGGTGGCCGGCCTGTTCCAGCCTTTCAATCGCCTGGGCCAGGAAGGCGGCACGCAGGAAGGCACGGGCATCGGCCTAGTCGTGACGCGCCGCCTCGTCGAGCTGATGGGCGGCGAGATCGGCGTCACCAGCAGCCCCGGCGCGGGCAGCGTGTTCTGGATCGAGCTGGCCTGCACCGACGCGGACGGGGACGTGGCCGACGCGCAGCCGGCCGCGCGCCTTGCTCCCGCCGTCGCGCCCGCGCAGCCGGCCACGGTGCTGTACATCGAAGACAACCCGGCCAACCTGAAACTGGTGCAGGAGATCGTGCGCTTCCGCCCCGACCTGCGCCTCGTGAGCGCGCCGGACGGCCACTTCGGCCTGTCGCTGGCGCGCAGCCAGAAACCCGACATGATCCTGATGGACCTGAACCTGCCCGGCCTCTCCGGGTTCGAGGTCCTGGCGCAGCTGCGCCGCGAACCCGAGACCGCGCGGATCCCGGTCATCGCGGTGTCCGCCAACGCCATGCGCGCCGACATCGAGCGCGCGCTGGCGGCCGGCTTCGTGCGCTACCTGACCAAGCCGATCGACATCGGCCAGTTCAACGAGGCCATCGACGGCGTGCTGGCGCAGCGCACCGTCGAGGAAAGACAGCCCGAATAAGGACCACGCCATGATTTCGCCCAACGACATTCGCCGCGCGCACATCCTCGTCGTCGACGACGAACCGGTGAACGTGCAGTTGCTCGAGTTCCTGCTCAAGACGAGCGGCTACGAGAACGTCGCCAGCACCACGGATCCGCGCCAGGTCGCCGCGCTGCACCTGCAGCACCGCTACGACCTGATCATCCTCGACCTGCAGATGCCGCACATGGACGGCTTCCAGGTGATGGAAGCGCTGAAACCGATGGAGCGCGAATCCTGGCTGCCGGTGCTCGTGGTGACGGCGGAGCCGGACAAGAAGCTGGCCGCGCTGGAAGCGGGCGCGCGCGACTTCATCGGCAAGCCGTTCGACACGGTCGAAGTCCTGACGCGCATCCGCAACCTGCTCGAAGTGCGGCTGTTCCACAAGGAGTCGCGCGACTACGGCGTGCGCATGGAGCGCAAGGTGCGCGAGCGCACGGCCGAACTGCAGCGCTTCCGCGGCGCGATGGATGCGACGTCGGATGCCATCTTCCTCGTCGACGCGCACACGATGGCGATGGTCGACGTCAGCGACGGCGCCTGCCGCATGCTGGGTTTTTCGCGCGAGGCGCTGCTTCGCATCGACCCGGTCGCGCTGGGCCTCGCGCAACGCGTGCAGCTCGAACGCTACGCCGATCCGGCGTCGACGTCGCGCGAGCACGACATCGTCGAGACCGAGCTGCTGCGCTCGGACGGGCAGGGCTCCGTGCCCGTCGAGATCAGCTGGCAGCTGCAGTCGCTGGACCAGACCCGCATCCTGATCGCCGTCGCGCGCGACATCAGCGAACGCCTGCAGGCCGCGCAGCGCCTGAAGCACATGTCGAACTACGACAGCCTGACGGGCCTGCCGAACCGCAGCCTGTTCTTCCACACGCTGCGCGACGCCATCGAACTCGCGCAGGACAAGAACTGGCGCATCGCCGTCCTGTTCATCACCCTCGACCGCTTCAAGATCGTCAACGATTCGCTCGGCCCGGCGCTGGGCGACGAACTGCTGCGCCAGTTCAGCACGAGACTGGTGCGCTCCGTGCGCCTGCGCGACACCATCGGGAGGCTGGGCGGCGACGAGTTCGCGTTGATCCTCACGATGACGCGCGAGCAGACCGAGGACGAGGCGGTGAATGTCGCCAACGAGGTGCGCGAGGCGTTGCGCGCGCCGTTCGACCTGAACGGCCAGCAGGCCGTGATGACGGCCAGCATCGGCATCTCGATGTATCCCGACGACGCCACCGACCCCGGCACGCTCGTCAAATACGCCGACGTGGCGATGGTGCGCGCCAAGGAGGCCGGGCGCGACGGCTACCGCTTCTTCACGGCCGGGATGAACGTGCAGGTGCTGGCGCGCCTGGACCTCGAAATGGCGCTGCGCGGCGCCATCGACGACAACCAGTTCGAGCTGCACTACCAGCCCAAGCTGGACCTGAACACGGGCCGCGTGAGCGGCGTGGAGGCGCTGCTGCGCTGGCGCCGTCCCGGTTTCGGCCTCGTGTATCCGGCCGAATTCGTGCCCATCATGGAAGACACGGGCATGGTCGTGCGCGTGGGCGCGTGGATCATCGGCGAGGCCTGCCGCCAGATCGCCGCGTGGACGCTCGACGGGGTGCGCGACGTGCGCGTGGCCGTGAACGTGTCGAGCCGCCAGTTCGTCGAGGGCGACCTGGAAGGCGACATCCGCGCCGCGCTGGAAGCGCATCGCGTCGATCCGAGCCTGCTCGAACTGGAACTGACCGAGAGCGCGCTGATGTCGAACTTCGAGCACACGGTGCAGGTGCTGGAGCGTTTGAAGGCGATGGGCATCCGCATCGCCATCGACGATTTCGGCACCGGCTATTCGAGCCTCGCTTACCTGAAGCGCTTCCCGATCGACAAGCTCAAGATCGACATCGCGTTCGTGCGCGACATCACGACGAACCCGGACGACGCCGCGATCGCGCTGGCCATCATCAGCATGGCGCACAGCCTGCACATGCAGGTGATCGCGGAAGGCGTGGAATCGCGCGCCCAGATGGTGCTGCTGCGCCGCCACCGCTGCGACGAGATCCAGGGTTTTCATTTCGCGCGCGCGCTCGCGCCCGCCGAACTGGCCCGGCTGATCCTGGAAAACCGTGCCCAGCCCACGCGCCCGGCGGAGGACGACCGCAACGTCCAGACGCTGCTCGTGGTCGACGACGACGTCAACGTGCTGACCGTGCTGCACCGCCTGTTCAGGCGCGACAACTACCGGGTGCTGACGGCCGCGTCGCCGGCCGAGGGCTTCGAGCTGCTGGCGCTGTACCACGTGCAGGTGATCCTGTGCGACCAGCGCATGCCGGGAATGAGCGGCACCGAGTTCCTCAGCAAGGTCAAGGAGATGTATCCGGACACGATGCGCATCATCCTGTCCGGCTACACGGGCGTGGAGACGGTGCTCGATTCGATCAACCGCGGGGCCATCTACCGCTTCTACACGAAGCCGTGGAACGACACCGAATTGCGCGACAACGTGCGCCTCGCGTTCCGCCAGTACTGGCTCACGCACGGGCCGTATGACGACCGCAGGACGCCGCGGGGAGATGAAGAGGCGGCGTGACGCGAATACCCGGCGTTGCGGGCAGGGTCGACGGCCCGGCCGTCCACGCGTTCAACCGCGGCATGCGCGCCGCGCACGGTTTCGGCATACCGTGCGGCGGTTAGCCGGGGCTGAAATGGTCCCAGCCGGCCAGCTGCAGATCGAGCGCGGCGCCGTCCGCATCGACCAGCTTCAACCCCGGCTCCGCCGTGATCGAGCCGACCCGTGTCACGGCCGTGCCGCTCGCCGCCCCGGCCGCAAGAATCGCCTCGCGCTGTTCCACCGGCGCCGTGAAGCAAAGTTCGTAATCGTCGCCGCCCGCCGCGGCGAAACGGCGGCGCAGCGCGCGCGGCTGGCGTTGCAGCGCCGGCCCGGCCGGCAGCGCATCGACGTCCAGCACGGCGCCCACGCGCGACGCGGCGAGAATGTGGCGCAGGTCGCCCACGAGGCCGTCCGAGATGTCGAGCGCGGCGTGCGCCAGGCCGCCTTCCGCCAGCAGGCACCCGAGCGCCACGCGCGGCGCCGGTGCGTGCATGCGCTCGGCGGCGGCCGCATGGTCGGCCGCGTCCAGCGCGACCTCGCTGCGCCGCGCCGCCAGCCACAGGCGCGCGTCGCCCAGCGTGCCGGAGATCCAGATGTCGTCGCCGGCGCGCGCGGCGTCGCGGCGCAGCGCCTGGCCGGGCGCCGTCTCGCCGAAGATCGTGATGCAGATGTTCAGCGGGCCCTTGGTCGTGTCGCCGCCCACCAGCTCGCAGCCGTGGGCGTCGGCCAGCGCGAACAGGCCGCGCGAGAAGGCATCGAGCCAGTCCGGTTCGGCGGCCGGCAGCGCCAGCGCCAAGGTGAAACCGAGCGGCCTGGCACCCATCGCGGCCAGGTCGGAAAGGTTCACGGCCAGGCATTTGTGGGCCAGCAGGAACGGGTCGGCGCCGGCGAAGAAATGGCGGTCCTCGACGAGCATGTCGGACGAAATGGCCAGCAGCTTGCCGGGCGTGGGCGCGAGCAGGGCGCAGTCGTCGCCGACGCCGAGGACGGTATTTGGGCCGGGCGCGCGGTCGCGCTGGAAGTAGCGTTTGATGAGATCGAATTCGGAAAGCATGCCGCGATTCTAATCCGGGACGACCGTGCGCCGGTAGCCGCCGGGCCCGATTCCGTAATGGCGCTTGAACACGCGCTTGAACGCGGCTTCCGATTGATAGCCGATGGCCGGCGGCATCCCGTGACTTCCCGAAAGCGCCCGCCCGACACAGGCGATGGGGCGGGTTGCCATGCTACCCGCCCTTGGTCGCTGCTGTCGATACCAAGAAATACGTAGACGAGGGACGGTGACACTCTGCTAAAATCGGAGACCCCCCGTCAGTTCAAAAAGGCAGCAGAGCATGGATTCGTCAATCGATAAAAAAGAAGAATTACGTCAACAACTGCGGGCTGCCGCGCTCGAGTACCACCAGTTTCCCACTCCCGGCAAGATCGCCGTCACCCCGACCAAATCCGTGTTGAACCAGCGCGACCTGGCCCTGGCGTACTCGCCGGGCGTGGCCGCGCCCTGCGAAGAAATCGTCAAGGACCCCACCACCGCCTATAAATACACGGCGCGCGGCAACCTGGTCGCGGTGATCTCGAACGGCACCGCCGTGCTTGGCCTCGGCAATATCGGCCCGCTGGCCAGCAAGCCCGTCATGGAAGGCAAGGGCGTGCTGTTCAAGAAGTTCGCCGGCATCGACGTGTTCGACATCGAGATCAACGAAAACGATCCGGACAAGCTGATCGACGTGATCGCCGCGCTGGAGCCGACGTTCGGCGGCGTGAACCTCGAGGACATCAAGGCGCCCGAGTGCTTCTACATCGAGCGCAAGCTGCGCGAGCGCATGAAGATCCCCGTCTTCCACGACGACCAGCACGGCACCGCGATCATCGTCGGCGCCGCCATCCTGAACGGCCTGAAAGTCGTCGGCAAGGATCTCAAGAAGTGCAAGATGGTCGTGTCCGGCGCGGGCGCGGCGGCGTTGGCCTGCCTCGACCTGGCCGTCGACCTCGGCTTCCCGATCGAGAATATTTACGTGACCGACCTCGCCGGCGTCGTCTATAAAGGCCGCACCGAGCTGATGGACCCGGACAAGGAACGCTTCGCCCAGGACACCCCGTACCGTTCGCTGGCCGAGATCATCCCCGACGCCGACATCTTCCTCGGCCTGTCCGCCGGCGGCGTGCTCAAGCCCGAGATGGTCGCCAAGATGGCGCCGAACCCGCTGATCCTGGCGCTCGCGAACCCGAATCCGGAAATCCTGCCGGAAGACGCGAAGGCCGTCCGCAACGACGTGATCATCGCCACCGGCCGTTCGGATTACCCGAACCAGGTCAACAACGTGCTGTGCTTCCCGTACATGTTCCGCGGCGCCCTGGACTGCGGCGCGACGACGATCACGCGCGAGATGGAAATCGCCGTCGTGCACGCCATCGCCGACCTCGCGCACGCCGAGCAGTCGGACATCGTGGCATCGGCCTACGGCATCTCGAACCTGTCGTTCGGTCCGGAATACCTGATCCCGATGCCGTTCGATCCGCGCCTGCTGACGCACATCGCGCCGGCCGTGGCCAAGGCCGCGATGGAAGGCGGCGTCGCCACCCGTCCGATCACCGACCTGGCCGCATACGCCGAGAGCCTGCAGCAATTCGTCTACCGCAGCGGCAGCTTCATGAAGCCGCTGTTCCAGATCGCCAAGAGCGCGCCGGCCGAACTGAAGCGCATCGTCTACGCCGAGGGCGAGGAAGAGCGCGTGCTGCGCGCGGTGCAGGCCGTCGTCGACGAGAACCTGGCCCGTCCGATCCTCGTCGGCCGTCCGGCCGTGCTGGAAAAGCGGATCGAGAAGTTCGGCCTGCGCCTCAAGCAGGGCCAGCACTTCGACGTCATCAACCCGGATTTCGACGAGCGCTACCGCGACTACTGGCAGACCTACCACCGGATGGTGATGCGCAAGGGCGTCACGGAAGACCTCGCCCGACTGGCGATGCGCCGCCGCCACACGCTGATCGGCGCGATGATGATCCACAAGGGCGACGCCGACGGCATGATCTGCGGCACCTACGGCACGACCGAAGTCCACCTGCAATACATCGACCAGGTGCTGGGCAAGCGCGCCGGCAGCAATGTGTATGCCGCGCTGAACTTCATCATCACGCAGGAACGCCAGATCGCGATGGTCGACACCCACGTGAACGAGAACCCGACCGCGGAAGAGCTGGCCGAGATCACGCTCATGGCGGCCGAGGAACTGGAGCGCCTGGGCATCACGCCGCGCGTGGCGCTGCTGTCGCACTCCAACTTCGGCACGTCGAACAGCGAATCGGCTAAAAAGATGCGCGCCGCGCTGGCGCTGGTGCAGCAGAAGGCGCCGGAGCTGGAAGTCGACGGGGAGATGCACGGCGACACCGCGCTGGACTCGAAGCTGCGCGCCAAGATCATGCCGCAGTCGACGCTCAAGGGCGACGCCAACCTGCTCGTGATGCCGAACATCGAAGCGGCGAACATCGCCTACAACGTGCTCAAGACGGCGGCCGGCAGCGGCGTCGCCGTCGGTCCGGTGCTGCTGGGCTGCGCGCGTCCGGTGCACATCCTGACCCCGTCGGCCACCGTGCGCCGCATCGTCAACATGACGGCGCTGTGCGTCGTGGACGCCGTGTCGGAGCGTTGATCGCGGAGCTGGTGTTGTAGATTCGCCACCGGCGAACAACGTCGAACAAAAGGGCCGATTCTGGCCCTTTTGTCATTGAAATGTAGAAGTTCCCGACAATTCGTGAATATGTAATAAAGCTTGAGCGACTCGTAACAATGCGTAATCACGCGCCGTTTCAGCACAGTTTCAGGCGATAATACACGAGTACTTATTGTATTTTTTGCACGATTTCTGTTGTGCAAGGATACAAGCACCGCTCTGATACAATGCGGGGTTGTCGGAAGTTTATCTGGTCCGCGCCATGGGCTTAGCGCCCCGCATGCCGTCCCGCCGTGCTCGTCGCGGCGGCCGTCACGGACCACCACTGGATCACCAAGAACATGCAAACAACAAAAAAGGCCCTGATCACCGGTATTACCGGGCAGGATGGCGCTTATCTAGCGCAACTGCTCCTGGAAAAGGGTTACCACGTGACCGGCACGTTCCGCCGGTCCAGCTCGGTTAATTTCTGGCGCATCGCCGAACTCGGTATCGAGCAGCATCCCAACCTGTCCCTCGTCGAATACGACCTCACCGATCTCTCCTCGAGCATCCGCCTGATCGAATCCTCGCGTCCCGACGAGGTGTACAACCTGGCCGCGCAAAGCTTCGTCGGCGTCTCGTTCGAACAGCCGGTGACCACCGCCTCGATCACGGGCATCGGCGCCGTGAACCTGCTGGAAGCGATCCGCATCGTGCATCCGAAGGCGCGCTTCTACCAGGCGTCGACGTCCGAGATGTTCGGCAAGGTCCAGGCCGTGCCCCAGGTCGAATCGACCCCGTTCTACCCGCGCAGCCCGTACGGCGTGGCCAAGCTGTATGCGCACTGGATGACCGTGAATTACCGCGAGTCCTACGGCATCTTCGGCAGCTCGGGCATCCTGTTCAACCACGAGTCGCCGCTGCGCGGCCGCGAGTTCGTCACCCGCAAGATCACGGATTCCGTCGCCAAGATCGTCCTGAACAAGCTCGAGGTGCTCGAGCTGGGCAACCTGGACGCCAAGCGTGACTGGGGCTATGCGCGCGAATACGTGGAAGGCATGTGGCGCATCCTGCAGGCCGACGAGCCTGACACGTTCGTGCTGGCCACCAACCGCACCGAAACCGTGCGCGACTTCGTCACCATGGCGTTCCGCGGCGCCAACCTCGACGTCGAATGGAAGGGCGAGGGCGAACAGGAAACGGGCCATTGCGCCCGTACCGGCAAGCTGCTCGTGCGCGTGTCGCCCAAGTTCTACCGCCCGGCCGAAGTCGACCTGCTGATCGGCGACCCGTCCAAGGCGCAGCGCGAACTGGGCTGGAAGGCCGAGACGTCGCTCGAACAACTGTGCCAGATGATGGTCGACGCCGACCTGCGTCGCAACGAAACCGGATTCTCGTTCTGACATGAACCGTATGGTCACGGAAGATCTCGTCCGTATGGCGGAGCCGCATGTCGAGCCGCGTGAGGGTGAGGGCAAGCGCGCCCTGATCACCGGCCTGCGCGGCTTTACCGGCTACTACATGGCGCGCGAGCTGACCGCGGCGGGCTACCACGTCCACGGCACGGTGCTGCCGGGCGACGAGACCGGACCGGACATCTTCACCGTCGACCTGAGCGACCGCGCCGCGCTGGCCGCCGTGATCGAGCAGGTGCGGCCGGACGTGGTCGTCCACCTGGCCGCCATCGCGTTCGTGGCCCACAATGACGCCGAGCAGATGTACCGCGTCAACGTGGTCGGTACCCGCAACCTGCTGGAAGCGCTGGCGCACGGTTCGCATAAACCGTCCAGCGTGCTGCTGGCCTCGTCGGCGAATATCTACGGCAATGCCGACGTGCCCGTCATCGACGAATTCGTGGCGCCCGCGCCGGCTAACGACTACGCCGTCAGCAAGCTCGCGATGGAATACATGGCGCGCCTGTGGATGGACAAGCTGCCGATCGTGATCGCGCGCCCGTTCAACTACACGGGCGTCGGCCAGAACGAGAACTTCCTGTTGCCCAAGATCGTGTCGCACTTCCGCAAGGGCGCGCGCCGCATCGAACTGGGCAACCTGGCCATCGCGCGCGACTTTTCCGACGTGCGCACGGTGGCGAAGAGCTACCGCCGCCTGCTCGCGGCAGCGCCCGCCGGGGAAGTCTTCAATGTCTGCTCCGGCCGTTCGCATTCGCTCGAAAGCCTGATCGACATGATGAGCGACATCGCCGGCTACCGCATCGAAGTGCACGTCAATCCGGCCTTCGTGCGCGCCAACGAGGTGCTCACGCTGTCCGGCAACAACGCCAAGCTGGCCGGCGCGATCGGTGCCATCGCGCCCACCCCGCTGGTCGAGACGCTGCGCTGGATGTACCAGGCGTGAGCCGCCTGCCGACCGCCTGGACACGACCATGATCGAACTGGGCCTTCCCAAACGACGACCGGACGGCGCGGCCGGATTCCACGATCGCATCCGTACGGTGCCGGCCGCGGCGAACGACGCGGAAGCGCTGCCCGACCTGCGCATCGGCATCGGCACGACCATGATCGAACCCGCCTTCACGGGCGGGCACCTGGACGGCATCGGCGTCTATACGCAGGCGCTGCTGCGCCATCTGCCGGGCGCCGGCTGCGCGACGCGGCCGTATTCCTGGCCGCGCGTGCGCGGCGCCGGCCCCATCACGGCGGGCACGGCGTTGCCGCACACGTTTGAGCGCGCCTCCTTCATCGACCTGGTGACCCCGAGCGCGTACCGCGTGCACATGCCCGTCGACGTGTTCCACGTGACCGACTACCGTGTCGTGCGCATGGATTGCCCCGTCGTGGCGAGCCTGCACGATGCGCTGCCGGTCAAGCATCCCGAGTGGTGCAACCCGCGCCTGCGCGGCCTGAAGAACTGGCTGCAGCGCAAGGCCGCGCAAAAGGCCGACCACGTGATCGCGCTGTCGCACTTCGCCATCGACGAACTGGTCGACTGCTTCGGCATCGACGAGCGCCGCATCACCGTGGTGCCGTGCGGCGTGGACGACGAATGGCTCGATCCGCCGCCGGCCCACGCCGTGGCGGCCACCTTGCAGGCCAACGGCTTGCGGCCGGGGTATTTCCTGTTCGTGGGCACGCTGCAGCCGCGCAAGAACGTCGAACGTCTGCTGGACGCGTATCTGTCGCTGCCGGCCGCCGTGCGCGCGGAGCGCCAGCTCGTCATCGTCGGCAGCGCCGGCGCGCGGTCCGAAGACGTGCTGCGCCGCATCGCCGCCGCCGTGCAGGACGGCGCCAACGTCGTGTGGCTGAACCACCTCACCGACAACGGGGAGCTGCGCCACGTGTATGCGGGCGCGGGCGTGTTCGTGTTCGCCTCGCTGTACGAAGGCTTCGGCATCCCGGTGGTGGAAGCGTTCGCGTCCGGCGTGCCGGTCGTCGCGTCGAACACGACGTCGCTTCCGGAGGTGACGGCCGGCGCGGCGCTCGAGGTCGATCCGCTCGACACGGGCGCGATCGCCGATGCCATGCTCACGCTGGCGCGCGAATCCGCCGTGCGGGCGCGCTGCATCACGGCCGGCCGCGCGCGTGCCGCCCAGCTGACCTGGAACGCGACGGCGCGCCTGACCGCTGCCGTCTACCGTTCTCTCCTCTGAAGCAACAGACCGTCCATATGTTCAAACCCATGCGTGTCCTCCACTTCTACAAGACCTATTTTCCCGACTCGGTGGGCGGGGTCGAACAGGTCATCCGTCAGATGTGTGTGGGGACAGGGCGCTTGGGCATCACGAACCAGGTGCTGTCGCTGTCGCGCGACCGCCGCCTCGAACCCTTTGATTACGAAGGCCACACTGTGCACCGCGCGCCGCTGAACTTCGAGGTGGCGTCGAACGCGGTGTCGGTGCAGGCGATCGGCAAGCTGGCGCGCATGGCGGCTGAGGCCGACGTCGTGCACTACCACTTCCCGTGGCCCTTCATGGACGTGGCGCACTTTTTGGCGCGCATCGACAAGCCGACCGTCGTCACGTACCACTCCGACATCGTGCGCCAAAAGGCCTTGTTGAAGCTGTACCAGCCGCTCAAGCACCGTTTCCTGGAAAGCGTCGACACGATCGTCGCCACGTCGCCCAACTATCTCGCCTCGTCGGCCGTGCTCGACCGCTACCGCGACAAGACGCGCGTGATCACCTTCGGCCTGGATAAATCCAGCTATCCGGAGCCGGACGAGGCGCGCCTGGATCACTGGCGCGCCAAGGTCGGCCCGAAATTCTTCCTGTTCGTGGGCGTGCTGCGCTATTACAAGGGCCTGCACATCCTGCTCGACGCGGTGGCCGGCACCGACTATCCGGTCGTGATCGTCGGCGCGGGGCCGATCGAGGCGGAACTCAAGGCGCACGCCGCGCGCCTGGGGCTGACGCGCGTGCAGTTCGTGGGTGCCGTGGACGACCTCGACAAGGCGGCGCTGCTCAAGCTCTGCTACGCCGTCGCTTTCCCGTCGCACCTGCGCTCGGAAGCCTTCGGCATCTCCCTGCTGGAAGGCGCGATGTACGGCAAGCCGATGATCTCCAGCGAGATCGGCACGGGCACCACCTACATCAACGTGCATGGCGAGACCGGCCTCGTCGTGCCGCCGTCCGACCACGACGCCTTGCGCGCCGCGATGAACACGCTGTGGAACGATCCGCAGATGGCGCAGGAGATGGGCCAGCGGGCCGAGGCGCGCTACTGGCAGCTGTTCACGTCGGCGCAGATGGCCGACAACTATGCGCACCTGTACCAGGAACTGGTGGCGCGCAAGGCGGAAGTGCGATTGGCCGCCGCGCCGCGTCTAGGATAGCGTCACGCGTGGGCACGGGGTGCCTACGCCGGCCGCACCCACCCTACGCGGCCGCGGGCAGCGGCGCCGCTGGCGCCACATCCCGCTCCGCCCACCGCTCGCGGATCTCGCGGATCGCGGGCAACTGCGCGAGGAACAGGTCGACCAGCACCGGGTCGAAATGCTTGCCTTTCTGCTTGACGAGAAAGTCGAGCGCTTCTTCTTCCGACCACGCTTTCTTGTACGGCCGGACCGACGTCAGGGCGTCGAACACGTCGGCGATGGCGCAGATGCGGCCTTCGAGCGGGATCGCGTCGCCGGCCAGGCCGTTCGGGTAACCGGTGCCGTCCCACTTTTCGTGGTGGGTGAGGGCGATGTTGCGCGCCAGCGCGAGCACGCCGTGGTCATGCTGGCCGATGATCTCCGCGCCGATCTGCGAGTGGTTCTGCATGATCTTCCATTCGTCCGGGTCGAGCGGTCCGGGTTTCAGCAGAACGCGGTCGGGGATGCCGATCTTGCCGACGTCGTGCATGGGGGCGGCGTGCAGCAGGTCGTCCGCTTCCGCTTCCGTCATGCCGGCGGCCAGGCCGAGGATGCGCGCGAAATGGCTCATGCGGATGACGTGCAGGCCGGTCTCGTTGTCCTTGTATTCGGCGGCCAGGCCGAGGCGCTGGACGATTTCCAGGCGCGAGGCGCGCAGTTCTTCCATGCGCACCAGCGACAGGTGGGTGCGCACGCGCGCGCGCACGATCGGCGGGCTGACGGGCTTGGTGATGTAGTCGACGGCACCGGCTTCGAAACCTTCCAGCTCGTCGCTCGTCTCGTTCAGTGCGGTGACGAAGATGACGGGAACGGCGGCCAGCGCCGGGTCGGCCTTGAGGGCCGCGCACACTTCATAGCCGCTCATGCCGGGCATCATGACGTCGAGCAGGATCAGGTCGGGCAGTTCTTCGCGCGCCAGTTCGAGGGCGCGCGGGCCGTCCTTGGCGAAGCGCAGGCGATAGTGGTCTTGCAGGATCTGGCGCAGCAACTGCAGATTGCTCGCTTCGTCGTCGACCGCAAGAATCAGCGGTTGGGAGACGGTGGTCATTCGATAATCTCCTGTGCCGGCTCGTCGATGGCGGCTAGCACGGTGTCAAGTTGTTGCAGGGCGAGGTCGAACTCGAAATCGGAAATGGCGGCGTGCACCTGCGCCACGCGGCCCGCCAGCGGATGGCCGCTCGTGGCGGCCGCCAGGCCGGCCAGCGCGGCGTCGTCCAGCCCGCCGCGCTTGAGCGCGTCGCGCAGGACGTTGCCGGCGCGGCGCGCGCGGTCCAGGTCGGCCGCGGGACGGGCGCCTTGCGGCTTGTTCGTGCCGCTCGGCGCGCTGCCCGCGGGGGCCGGCTGCGCCGCGCGGATCGCGCCCAACGCGTCGTCGAGCTGGCCGCACACGGCATCCAGCATCTGCTGCAGCGCGGCCTCGGCACCCGGATACAGCTTGCTGCTGTCGCTGTCGACGAGGCTTTCCAGCTGGGCCAGCGCGTCGGCCAACAGTTCCAGGCCGAGGTTGGCGGCGATGCCGCGGACCTTGTGCACCTGCATGCGTAGCGCGAGATAGTCGGCGGCCGTGGCCAGGGCCTCGAGCGCCGCGCCCAGACCGTCATGCTGGGCGGAGAAGTGGGCGAGGGCTTCCACGTACGCGTCCTCGTTGCCGCTCCAGCGGCGCAGGCCGGCGTGGCGGTTCAGGGTCCGGCGCTCCTGCGCCGGCAGGTCGTTCGCCTGCTGGCCCGGGCCGAGGCCCAGCACGCGCGCGATCTCGTGCGACAGCGCGAACCAGTCGACGGGCTTGCTGGCGAAGCCGTCCATGCCGGCTTCGACGCTGGCACGGCGGTGCTCTGGCAGCACGCTGGCGGTCATGGCGATGACCGGCACGCGCGGGCGCCCGGCTTCCTCGGCCTGCTGGCGGATCAGGCGCGTGGCGTCGAGGCCGTCGAGGGTCGGCATCTGGAAGTCCATCAGGATCACGTCGAAGCGCTCGCGGCCCGCCACGTCGACGACCGCGGCGCCGTCGCTGACGGCCGTCATCGTATGGCCGCGGCGCGCCAGCAACAGCTGCAGCAGTTCCTGGTTTTGCGGCACGTCGTCGGCCACCAGCACGCGCAGCGGCGGCAGGGCGGCGGCCGTGCGTACGCGCGGCTGCTGCGGGGCGAAGCGCGCCAGCGCGAGCGGCAGCACCACATGGAACGTCGTGCCGCGGCCCGGTTCGCTCTCGGCCCAGATGCGGCCGCCCATCAGATCGACCAGCTGCTTGCTGATCGTGGTGCCGAGACCGGTGCCGCCGAAGCGGCGCGTCATCGAGGCGTCGGCCTGGGTGAACGGTTCGAAGATGGCGCTCAAGCGGTCCGGCGCGATGCCGATGCCGGTGTCGGTCACCGTGAAGTGCAGCTGTTCGTCCTTGAGCTCGGCGCGCAGCGTGACGCTGCCCTGTTCCGTGAACTTGATCGCGTTGTCGAGCAGGTTGGTGAGCACCTGGCGCACGCGCAGCTCGTCGCCGCGTAGGCAGGTCGGCAGCAGAGGATCGTAGTGGATGTCGACGTGCAGGCCCTTGGCGCGTGCGTTCGCCGCCAGCGTGGACGACAGTTCGTCGATCAGCGACAGCAGGTTGTAATCGTTCTGTTCCAGCTCCACGGCGCCCTTTTCCAGCTTGGCCGTGTCGAGGATCTCGTTGAGCAGGCGCAGCAGGGCGCGGCCCGAGCTGCGGATCGTGTCCAGGTGGCGGCGCTGGTCGGTGTTCAGTTCGCCGTCCAGCAGCACGTCGGTGAAGCCGAGGATGGAATTCATCGGCGTGCGGATCTCGTGACTCATGTTGGCGACGAAGCTGGCGCGCGCCGCGGCCGCCTGCTCGGCGTTTTCCTTGGCTTCGCGCAGCGCGTCTTCCATCTGGCGCCGTTCCGTGATGTCGAGGATGACGCCGTCCAGCCAGCACAGTTCGCCGTCATCGTTGCGCACGCCGGTGCCGTTCTCCCACATCCAGCGGGTGCTGCCGTCCGCGTGCAGCAGGCGGTATTCGACGAGGTAGGGGCGGTCCTCGCGCAGCGCGGTGGCGATCGTCTCCGACACGCGCACCCGGTCGGCCGCGTGGATCAGCGGCGCGAAGGTGCGGCGCGGCGTCGCGCCCAGGAAGTCGCGGCCCGCATACCCGGTGACGCGCTCGACGGCGTCGCTGATGAACAGCATCGGCGCCTCGCCTTCGATCAGGCTGCTGCGGTAGGAAATGCCGGGGATATTGCCGATCAGCGAGCGGAACTGCTGCTCGCTCGCGCGCAGCGCCTGCTCCATCTTGCGCCGTTCGCTGATGTCGGTGATGAAGCAGACGAACAAGTCTTGCTGGTCGAGGCGCGCATGGCCGAGGGCGCGCCGGATCGGCACGATGGTGCCGTCCTTGCGCCGGCCGGTCACGTCGGCGCCGCGCACGCTGGAGCTGATTTCGCCGGTCCGCAGCGAACGCAGCAGGCCGACTTCTTCGGACGCGGTCTCGTTGCCGATCACGAGACGGATGTTCTGGCCGACGATCTCGTCGCGGCGCCAGCCGAAGATGCGCTCGGCCGACGCGTTGAATTCGCGGATGATGCCCTGGCGGTCGACCGTGATCACGCCGTCGACGGTGGTAGTGAGCAGGGCGCGCATCCACGCTTCGCTGCGCGACAGTTCGCGGAACATCTGGCGGTAGCGCAGCAGGCCGTTGGCCGCCAGCACGAAGACGGTGAACGCGAC
This sequence comes from Massilia putida, assembly GCF_001941825.1. Classification (NCBI taxonomy): domain Bacteria; kingdom Pseudomonadati; phylum Pseudomonadota; class Betaproteobacteria; order Burkholderiales; family Oxalobacteraceae; genus Massilia; species Massilia putida. The sequence continues at coordinate 3,305,329 of NZ_CP019038.1, read as the reverse complement.
GACGATCAGCGTGATCGCCAGCGCCAGGAAGGTGCCGTTGCTGGCCTTGTGCGGCGTCAGATTGTCGATGTGGCCGACGAAGCGCGCGGCTTCCATGCCGGTGTAATGCATGCCGGAGATGGCGCATCCCATCACGATGGCGGCAAGCAGCAGGCGGCGCTGCTCGCTCAGCCGGTGCGACAGGCTCGACAGGCCGAAGCGCACCCACAGCGCCAGGGTCGCCAGCACCACCGCGACGACGATCGACAGGGCGAACATGAACGGGTCGTAGCGCAATCCCAGGTCCATGCGCATGCCGGCCATGCCGGCATAGTGCATGACGCCGATGCCGGCGCCGACGAGCACGCCGCCGGCCAGCAAGCCCCAGCCGCCCAGGCGATCGCGCGCGATCACCGCCAGCGCCACGAACGAGGCGCCGATGCTCGGCAGGCTGGACAGGATGGTGGCGGTCGGGTCGTAGTCGACGTCCGTGCACAGGTCGAACGCGAGCATGCCGATGAAGTGCATCGCCCACACGCCGGCGCCGAGCGACAGGCTGCCGGTGCCGAGGATGATCCAGCGCTGGGCACGGTTGGCGGCGGCCTGGCCCGCGATCTGCAGACCCATCCACGAGGCAAAGATGGCGACCAGTACGGACAACGCGACCAGTTTGGGCGTGTATAGACCGTAGCTGAGCAGCGACGGGTCGGACGGGAGTGTGAACACGGACAGCATGGCTGTGATTTTTTGAGAGATTTACTTGTTGCTCGTCAGTATGGCATTTTCCGAAGTGAAAGTCTTTCCGACTATTATCAAATGCCGAACGAACATGAAAGTTGTCGTATGGATGCCACCGGAAGACGGACAATGTTGCCGAGTTGTTACGCGTTGCCGCGTCCGTGATGTTGCTGCTATGCTAGTTAAGACGGGGTCGTCCGCCTTGGACGCCCGCATTGGGTGCGACACGTATGAAAACGACAGTTCTGGCCGCACTGCTGGCGGTGGCTTGCACACTCGCGCGGGCGGAGCCGGCGCCGCGGCTGTACCTGACCACCGAGACCTCGGCACCGTACAGCATGCGCGAAGGCGACCGCGTGATGGGAATCGGTACCGACATGGTGCGCGAGATCATGTCCCGGGCCGGTATCGCCTATTCGATCGACCTGCTGCCGTGGAAGCGCGCCTACACGGCCGCGCTGGAACGTGGCGACGCTTGCGTGTTTTCGACCACCCGCACGCCCGAGCGCGAGCCGAATTTCAAATGGATCGGCCCGATCGGCGAGGCCGAATGGGTGTTGATGGGACGCGCCGACCGGCACTTCGACCTGCGCAGCCTGGACGATGCGCGCGCCTATCGCGTCGGCACCTACAACGGCGACGCGCGCGACCAGTTCCTGCGCGCGCGCGGCTTCAACGTCGACCCCGCGCCGAACGACATGATCAATCCCCGCAAGCTGATGATGGACCGGATCGACCTGTGGGCCGCCAGCATCCGGCGCGGCAGCATCACGCTCGACCGGCTGGGCTATACGGGAAAGGTGGTGCCGGTGCTGGTATTCAATCGCATCCGCGTCTACCTGGCCTGCAACCGGGCCGTGCCCGATGCCCTCGTGGCGCGCATGAACGGCGCGCTGGAGAACATGGAGCGCGACGGCACCGCGCGTGCAATCGTGCACAAGTACGACGACTGGGGATTGCCGGCGCGTTAACCGGCGTCAGATGACTACTCAGGAATGGTGCTCCGGCCGGAATCGATGAGTCCGCTGGACGCCGCGTGGCTGCTGGGTTTTCTTGGCGGGCTCATCTGTGGCATGGATACACCTGTGGATGCTCAACCGTTTAGGGTACGGATGCGGTTTTTGAATGCAAAATCCCGCTGACCACTTAGACCCTTGTCGCGTAGCTTAGTTCACTGCCGTTTCCAAGCGCTGACGTTGCGCCCGCTATTACAGCTTTCATTCCGCTGGCTCACCGGACCGGCGCGGAATGTTTGCTATGTCAGGCGCCGCGCCACCAAGGCTGGCAAGACGCCGCGCGGCCTGGACACGCACGAAGGTCTTGATTGCCTCACGAAACAGGTCGGCCTTGTCTATGTCTGGGTCCGCCATCTCCAGCGCCTTTTCGTACAACGCGTCGTCAATCGTCACGGTGATTCGCATTGGTTGCTCCCTACGTCAAATATGAAGGATTTTGCATCAGGAGAGCGTCTTTATATGCGATGCCGGCCCAAAGCGATGGGTACAAATTTCGTCGCGACGAAATCTGGCTGTTCGCCATGACCGCGCTGTTGGCTCAGGTTCACTGTCGTTCCCGTGACGGGATGCCGGCATTGCGGGCCACAAATTTTTTCGTCATGACGAAAAATCCGGCGCGTTGTCGTGCCGATGCAGACGTGGCGACTATTGCTGTGTAAATGGTGTGGCGCCGGCAGGCGCGGCACCCTGACCGGTGGGTTCGGCTGCTGCGTTGCCGGCCTCGGTCATCGTGGGGCCGAGAATCATGCTCCGGATGGCCTCGACCTTCGGCTTGTGACGGGCCTGGAAGCGGACGGTCCGGATGCCCGCCTGTTCGAGCCGTGCATCCCGCAGTTCGTCCTTCGCGCGGGTGTGCGTCTTGTCGTCCAGTTCGACGACCGCGACGACCTCGCATCGTCTGGTGCAGACGACGTAATCGACGCGCTGCTGGGCGATGCTCATCCTGTCGCTATGGGCTTCTTTCTTGTCGCTGCTAGCCGGATCCAGCAGGGCGGACATCGCTACCTGCGGAAAAATGTAGTGGTCGGGAAGTGCCACGACGAGTCGGCCGAAAAACTCTTCCTCGTTATCGCTCATGATTTTGCGCTGGCGGTAGGTACCGGTCCGGCTAGTTTTTTTCGTACTCTTCGACTTTGCAGCAAGGGCGGCCACCGCCAGCACGGCCAGCACGAGGAGGATCAGGATAATTTTCATGTCGTCGAACTCACTCGATATTCGGTTGCGATATTGACGGAAGGCTTGGCGCCGCGGTCCGGTTGCGACCAGTGGCAGTCGACGGCTCCCAAGGACGCAGTCCCTGATCCTTGCTCAACCTGATGCGATGGACTTTCATCGCGTCGATGACGTCGGCCGGCTCCGGCGTGGCCACGAGAATCGGCAGCGTCTGCGAGGCTTCGAGGAAGAACTGGCGCCGTAGGCCGTCGCCCTGACTCAGGAACGCGTCATGCCACCAACTGCTGATGGTATCGCTCGCGCTCTCCAGCGCGACCTGGGTGACGAGCCGGTTCGACTTCTGGATGTTGATCTGGCGTGACGCCGGCATTAGGTTCCATGCGTCGCCGCAGGGCCATGCGGCGAATGGAAAGCAGTGGTCGACGTCGTACTCGTCGCGCAGCCGCGCACCGGACCAGACGCAATACACCGGCTTGCCGGCTGCACGCATGCGATCGACCGCCGCGCGGGCGAAGCTGGTGTCGCGCGCAGGATCGACCCATGCGAGCAGCGAGTGTGCAAGCGTGCGGACGTCGGGTCGTCCATCCGAGCAGTAGGATTCGATCAGTCGGACCCATTCGGACACGAGGACGGGCTCGATCCACACGTTGTAATGCGTGAGCGCCTGCCAGATCTCAAGTGGGATGCGGAAGTCGCCGAGACTCCACAGGAAGGCTTCGTCGATCTGCAACGGGGACGGCGTCGGCACCATGCGGCGCCGCGTGACTTCGAAAATCGGATTGTCGCTCGCGGGCCAACGCAGGTAGTTCGCGGGCATGTTGCGGATCACCTGCGAGATCTCGGAAAGACTCTGGTGCAGGTGTTTTGCCGTCTGGCCGCTGAACATGGAGCCGATGCGCAATTCGACCGCGGTGACGGACCGCAGCGAGGTGAAGTTGTTGGTGACGAAGCCGGGGCCGGTCCTCTGCGGCATCTGAGGAAGGAGATGTTCGATCAGGGGCTTGTACATGCGGAGCCAGAACAGCGATACGAGACCCAGCGGCACAACTACGGATTCTGCATCGTACCTGGCTAGTCCCGCGGCGGTATCGGCAATGCGCGCCAAGACGCGCAGCAGCGCGATCTTGTACGTCGACGACTTTTCGTCTACGAGGATCAGGTGCCGTAGCAGGGGCAGGGCGCCGAGGCCGTCGTCGGGAAGTCCCAGCAAGACGTTCGTCCACGACACCTCGCTCCGTCCCAGCTTGTCCTGACTGTCGCTGGTGTGGACGATGCGCAGCCCGAATTGCTGGGCAAGGCCGGCCAGTTCCGGCAGCGAGACCTCGTACATCGCGCGTTCGGTCTCGGGCGCGCCGAGCCGGAGGCTGATCGCGATACGTCCTTTCGGCGCCAGCAGCGTCACCAGCTTGCGCAACGCGCGCTGGCGCGCCGCTGGAGGGATTTGCATCCAGACGGCGGACAGCAGAATGAGGTCGAAGCTCAGGCCGAGGCGGCGGACCCTTGCGAGGTCAGGCAGGCTGTCGGAAAGCCATTGGATCCGGTTCGATGCGTGTTTAGCGCGCGCGTGGGCGAGCATGGCCTCGGACGGCTCGACGGCCACGACGTCGTATCCCTTTGCCGCGAGCCACGCCGCGTCGCGGCCGGAACCTGCGCCGATATCGAGAACCGTACTTCCCGGCGCCGGCAGTACAGCCATCAGGTCCGCGTGGACGTCTTCAAATGACAGCGACTCGTACTGCGTCACCAGCCGGGTTGCGTGCTGTTCGTAATAGAGGATTGCGGACATCGGCTGTTGCCCTTGCTGTTGAGCTAACTGCCATTGTAATGTGGAACTGTTCAATATCCACATTTTGTTTCATTGGTGCAACTTCCAACAAGGGCGCAAGGAGGAATTTCGTCATGACGAAATCCGAGTGTTCGTCATGACGAACACTTGACCTGTTTGCCTTACTCCGGCCGATATTCTGCACAAAAGCTCGGCAAATATGGATAGCTGCCTAGATTTTGTATGGCTGGCGAGATAAACCACCAGACGACAGAATTCTTGAGCAATAAGATCGGTCTCGATGTCGCTCTCGAAGCGCTGCGCGAGGCTTGGAACGGCAAGCACGCCACGATAGATGAACTATGGCACGACGCCGAAATCTGCAGGGTGGCGAACGTCATGCGTCCGTACCAGAACCCGTAGGGGCAGCATGAAGGCGACGAATCGCGCCGCATCCATTCGGACGCGGCGTTCGTTCATAGTCGACGGCCCGTAGCTCAAGGCCTTGAATCCCGTCGGCTGGCGCGAATGCATTCGACAGCCCACTGTTCCACTTCGCTCTTGATCCACGCGGACGACCTGCCGCTGAGCTTTACCGGTTTTGGGAAGTCACCTTTTTTGATTGCGTCGTAGACGCTACTTCGCGACTTGCCGCAGATGGCGAGCACTTCCTTAAGTCTGAGGAACCGAACGTCGGCACGATTGCTCGACGCACGGCGTTCAACCGCCACATCGACCGTTTGCTGATACATGTACGCCTCCAAAATGAGCCTGAAAAGAAGCATCGCTGCCGCATAGCCGGATAGCGCGGGTGTCGTCGCGTCGTCGGTGCAGTGACTGCATAGGATCCTTAGCGCGGCTGCGACGCAGGTAGCAGTGTGCCGTCGAGTGGCGTCCGGGATATTGCGCTGATACCTATGCAAGCGTCATTAGACTCGGCTCGAGAGTATTGAAAGCAGTGTCTTTGGGGTTGGTTTTTGGAGGCAGGATAGACTGGCGTCTCGTATTGTTAATCTCTTCGAGATTAACAATGGTTCACGTTGGACATGGCGCTGCGCATGGGCGGACAGCACTTCGAATGCCTGACCGGCGTCCTGTGGGTAAAGCAGGGTCACGAAACCTATCGCACGCCGAGTACCAAGGGCTATGGAGTGGATGTCGTTGCCATCTCGGGAGACCGCGGACAGCTGGTGCAGGCTAAGAGCCCGGGCAAGGATGGGGCCATGCTCGGCTGAGATGCCGTCAAAGAGGTCGTCGCCGGCGAAGCTTACTATCGGCGCCGCCATTCGGGTGTGCGCTTTGAGCAAGTATGCATCACGAACCAGTTCTTCAACGGTCACGCACGGGAAAATGCATCATTCAACCCGATGCAGCTGCTCGACCAGGAGGACCTTGCACGGCTCCTTAACGCGTACCCGGTTACGATGCTGGAAGTGGAATGCATGCTGTACTCTGAATGGCAATGACCACGAATCTCATTTGCAGACTGCATTCGGGCCGCAAGCGCCCAAGCGCGGCTATGCTTGCTACTGAACTTCGCCTAAAGCCTGCATCTGCCGGTACCAAGTATTTCTAGTCAAAACAGTAAATTCGGCAGCCATTCGGAGCTCAACTAAGAAAAGCTTTTGGACTGTGACAACATGTTTCCGGTCTCTTTTAAGCGAAAAATCTTTAAGTATCTGTTTTTGTTGATCTTTTTTGACGACGCCAATAAAAGTTTGCGCTCCACTGTCACTCCGCCGTACGATTATAAATAGCGCTCTGTGACACTGGAGGAGCAACATGCGTGATGAGGTACATGACTTCTTGTTAAGCGATGGCCCGCAGTTGAGCGGCCAGCTTGCTCTCGGCCTTGAAAAATGGCTTGGTATTACGCCGGCTGCCGCTCGTAAGAAAATCGAACGACGAAGCAAGTCTGTTCGCGAATTGAAGCTACCTTTCGCACGCAGAGCAAAGTTTTTGTATGTGGCAAGTCAGTACGGGAGCGATCGATTTTGGGGCCAGTTGGCTAAAGCGCTTGAGGAAGGTAGCGGAGCCTATGCGCGAGTGATTCGGGGGGTGTACCAGATTCTGTGTAAACGATTCTTCGTTTAAGTCTGCGGCACCCGGTCTTCAAACTGGATGGCGAAGCGGTTTAACGCAGCTTTCCAGTCCCGTATCGGCATCGTCCACTTCTTGCTGATGTTGTTCAGGGCAAGATAAAACAGCTTGCTGACAGCTTCATCGGTCGGAAAGGAACTGCGGGCCTTGGTCACTTTTCGCAGGCTCATGTTAATCGATTCAATAGCGTTCGTGGTGTATATCACCTTTCGGATTTCCGGCGGGTAGTCGAAGAACGGTATGACGCGCGCCCAGTTACGGCGCCAGGACTGACCTATCGGTTTATACTGTTTATCCCATTTATCTTCGAATTCGGCAAGCCTGAGTTCAGCCTCGTCGGTAGTGGCTGCACTGTAAATCAACTTCAGATCGGCGGCGACTTCCTTCTGCGCTTTCCAGGGCACGAAATTCAGGCTGTTGCGCACCATGTGAACGATGCACAGCTGAACCGAGGTCTGCGGGTAGACCGCCTCGATGGCGTCCGGGAAGCCTTTCAGGCCGTCGACGCAGGCGATGAATATGTCCTGCACGCCACGATTTTTTAGCTCGGTCACGACCTGCAGCCAGAACTTCGCGCCTTCAGTTTGGGAGATCCACAGGCCCAGCACCTCCTTGTGGCCATCCATGTTGACGCCGATGGCCAGGTAGACCGCCTTGGTACGCACCGCGCCGTTGTCGCGCACCTTGACGTGAATGCAGTCGAGATAGAGGATCGGGTACACGGCGTCGAGCGGGCGGGCCTGCCAGAGCTTCACATCCTCGCTGACAGCGTCCGTGACGTTGGAAATGAGGGTCGGTGACACCTCGGTGCCGTACATCTCTTCCAGATGGCTTTGGATCTCCCGCACGCTCAGGCCACGCGCGTAGAGCGAGATGATTTTGTCGTCGAAGCCGGTCCAGCGTGTCTGATGCTTGACGACGATCTGCGGCTCGAACGTGCCCTGGCGGTCGCGAGGAACGTCAAGCGGCAGCGCGCCGAAATCGCCCTTGAGCGTCTTGATGCTATGGCCGTTGCGGGTGTTGGCAGTGCTGTTGGTCACCTCGCCGCTTTTGTCGTGGCCCAGGTGGTCGGTCATCTCGACTTCCAGCGCGCGCTCGACCAGCATCTTGGTGAGCTGCTTGAGCAGCCCATTTTCGCCGATCAGGTCCTCGGGCTTCTGGTAGTTTGCCAGCAGGCCGTCGGCAAGTTTGAGCAGTTCCGGATCGGGCTTGGCCCGCTTGTTACGCTTTACAACGGTCATCGTTTCTCCTAATGGCGGCAGTGTCCTGCCAAATGACCGTTTACACAATATTATTTACACCCTCGTGATTCGAGCACTGCATGCTCGCGGCGGCCTTCTCCCCCTGGCACATCTCGCTTCCGCTGCTGGCATCTCATCCGGCACCCGCCAAATCTCATTTGAACGTGTCTGGCAGGACCTTGTCGGCACTACGCTCTTCCAGACCATAGAAGTACCTGGTTTGGGCGAGTGCTTCGCGTTCACGAAGAAGGCCGCAAATCTTGACGAATTGCTCCCTGGAATACGCGCTCGAATGATTGCGGAAACCGTGCTTCTTCAGTCCGTACAAGAATGGGCCGCAAAACTCGGACTTGGTAGCTTCTCTAGTTTTATGTTGCGGGATAGCCAACAAGGAACCGCGCCTACCGTCTCCGTGTTCGAGTGGGATTTGACAGCTCCATCATATGTCAGTGCGCTGACGAGTTGGACCAACTCAGGCCGCCCCAAACCAGGCTTTATGGTTCTCGACGTGCTTTTGAAGGAGCAGGTCGAATTAGACGACATGATGCCTTTCATCTACAAGTGCAGGACGCTACGCCAGGTGCGCAACGTTCGCACGCTGCAGTTCTTCGTTGCTCATCGATATAGCCGCGACGCCCTCGATGCAATTCGTCAGGAAGGCATCATTCCGGCTACGACTGAGTCGCTGTTCGGAACTGATGTGGCCCGTGCTTTGATGGAGCTAAGCGGCACGCTGACGCAAGCTGCGACTCAAGCTGTAGACCCCGATAAGTTCTCTCATCTGTTCGATAAACTCGGAAAGGTTGAGGGCGCTGCGTATTCCAGACCAAACTGGACACCCATTCCACGGCAAACTGGACACTGATTCCGCGGCAAACTGGACACCCGTTCCAGCGCAAACTGGACACTGATTCCGCTCCAAACTGGACAGTTTGAAGCGGGCCGAAGGGGCTGGCGGCAAGGGATAACTGTGGCACTCTCGCGGATTTTTCCGGGAGGGTTGCTTGACCAACAAAAGGTTATCCATGCGCAAAATCCATGAAGTCCTGCGGCTGCATTTCGAGCACGGCCGCTCCAAGCGGGAGATCGCCCGCATCATCAACGCCTCGCCGACCACCGTGTCGGACTACCTGGCCCGCGCCAAGGTGGCAGGCTTGCCGTATCCGATGCCGGCGGATCTTGACGACGCCGCGCTTGAGTGGCGGCTGTTTCCGCCGAGCGAGCCATCGTCAGTGAAGCGTCCGGCGCCGAACTGGCTGACGGTGCACAACGAGCTGCGCCGCAAGGGCGTCACGCTCGAGCTGCTGTGGCAGGAGTACAAGGTCGAGCAGGCCGACGGCCTGCAGTACAGCGCCTTCTGCGACCACTACCGCCGCTGGCGCCAGCAGCTGACGCTGTCGATGCGCCAGACCCACACGCCGGGCGAACGGCTGTTCGTCGACTATGCCGGCCAGACCGTCGGCGTCACCGACGGCGCCACCGGCGAAATCCGCGACGCGCAGATCTTTGTCGCCGTACTGGGCGCGTCGAACTACACCTATCTCGAAGCCACCTGGAGCCAGCAGCTGCCTGACTGGATTGGCAGCCACGTGCGCGCGCTCGAGTTCTTCGGCGGCTGCACGGAGCTGTGGGTACCGGACAACCTGCGCAGCGGCGTGACCAAGGCGTCGCGCTACGAGCCGGACCTCAACCCGACCTACCACGACCTGGCGGAGCACTACGGCGTGGCCGTGCTGCCGGCACGTGCCCGACGTCCGAAAGATAAAGCGAAGGTCGAGAACGGCGTGCTGGTGATCACCCGTTGGGTGCTGGCGCGGCTGCGCCACCAGCGCTTCTTCAGCCTCAACGAGCTCAATCGCGCACTGCGGACCCTGCTGGCCGATGTGAACCAGCGGCCCTTCAAGAAGCTGCCGGGCTGCCGCGCCAGCGCCTTTGCGGAGATGGACCAGCCGGCCCTGCGTCCGCTGCCGCAACGGCGCTACGAGTACGCCGAATGGAAGGTGGCCCGGGTGGGCATCGACTATCACGTCGAGATCGACGGGCACTACTACTCGGTACCATGCCAGCACGCGCGCGCCCAGGTGGACGTGCGCGTCACCAAGATGACCGTCGAAATCTTCCAGCGCGGCCAGCGCATCGCCAGCCACGCCTACTGCACCGTCAAGGGCCGCCATACGACGATCGACGCGCACATGCCCGCGGCGCACCGTGAAGTCGCCGGCTGGAACGCCACCACGCTGACGACGCGGGCCGCTGCGATCGGGCCGCGTTGCGCGGTGCTGGTTGAGCGGCTGCTGCATCAGCGGCGTCATCCCCAGCAGGCTTACCGCAGCTGCCTCGGCGTGCTGTCGTTGGGCCAGCGATATGGCGTCGAACGCCTGGAGGCGGCCTGCGCCCACGCCCTCAAGCACGGTGCGGTGAGCTGGAAGAGCGTGCAGGCCATCCTCAAGAACGGACTCGACCAGCAACCGCAGGGCGTGCAGCGCACGCTCGACTTGCCCGAGCACGAGAACCTGCGCGGCGCCGCCTACTACCAATCGCATCAGCTGCACTGACATCGCGAATAAACGATATAAACAATTTATGCATTGAACGCGGAAGCTGCGCCCCCCCGGGCGCGCTCTGCAACCATGAAAGGACGTACCATGTTGCATCATCCCACCCACGACAAACTGACGCGCCTGAAGCTGTTTGGAATGGCGCGCGCCTTTGCCGAGCAGAGCGCACTGGACCTGGACCATCTGACTTTCGAAGAGCGTCTCGGCCTGCTGGTAGACCATGAAGTGACCGAGCGCGACGGGAAGGCACTGGCCCTGCGCCTACAGCGCGCCAGGCTCAAACCCAACACAGCCGCCGAGGACATCGACTACCGCCACCCGCGTGGCCTCGACAAGGCGCTGTTTCAGCGCTTGCTGGCCGGGCAATGGCTGACTGACAGGCAGAACGTGCTGCTGACCGGCCCCACCGGCGTGGGCAAGACCTGGCTCGCATGCGCGCTGGCACACCAGGCCTGCCGCCAGGGCTACAGCGCGTACTACGTGCGCTTGCCGCGCCTGCTCGACGAACTGGGCATTGGCCGTGCCGACGGGCGCTATGGCAAGCTGCTCAAGCAACTGGCCAGGATCGACACGCTCGTGATCGACGACTGGGGCCTGGCTGTGCTCGACGATGCCCACCGGCGCGACCTGCTGGAAGTGCTCGACGACCGCCACGGAACCCGCTCGACCATCGTGACCAGCCAGCTGCCCATCGAGCACTGGCATCCCGCCATCGGCGACCCGACCCTGGCCGACGCCATCCTTGACCGGCTCGTCCACAACGCCCACCAGCTCAACTTGAAAGGAGATTCCCTGCGAAAAAAACGGGCCAATTTGACAAGACCAGCTCATCAGGAGTAAAACCCGAACCTCGACCCCGTGCCGTCACGCCCCGAGTGTCCAGTTTGGCCTGGAACAGGTGTCCAGTTTGCGCTGGAATGCGTGTCCAGTTTGCGGCGGAACGGGTGTCCAGTTTCGGCGGAATACGCAGGGCGCAGCCGGCACGCTCCGCGGGGCCCTCTTCGAGTTCGTCGTCGCAGACGTGATGCGGAAAACAGTTCCAGGCGCCCATATCCTTATGAACAAGATTTATCGCAAGGACGGTAAGGATGTAGCAGAAGTCGACGTCAGAGTCCACGTGCCCGACCACGAGATCAGATTCATCGAATGCAAAGGCCTACTACCCGGCCGAATGCTGCCAGATTCAGAAATCGAAGCTTGGTTAACCAAGCGCATTCCAAGCGTGAGAAGCCAAACCCTCGAGAATTCTGAATTCAAGAATATTAAGCTCGCCTTCGAATTGTGGCTCACTGGCGAGCTTTCGCCCGAAGCTCAAAAAAGACTCTCGACCGCACAGGCGACAGTAGACCCGGATCGATACACCATTAAAGTCCTGCTTGCTCAAGATATCGAAAAATTGGTGAAGACACTTCCAGAGCTCCGCAAGGTGATGAAGCAGCACTTCCTGGACCATCCAATGGCGACTCCGAATGATGTCATCAATTCGCTTTCCAAGCGGCAGATTTCTCAGGTCGAGGCTGCATTTTCAGACCTTGCGCATCGTGATTTTGGTAGCGTGGTCGCCGAAGTAGGCCAGAGCCACACCTAATCGACACCTAATCGCTAAGGTTCTCGCGGCAAAGGGCTTACCAGACCTGGGCGACCATGCGGCGATGGATCAGGCTCTCGCGTGCACCTCTCGCGTGCACCTATAGTTAGACTTTCGCGCTGACGCGCGAAAGTGGACTTGGATAAAAAAACCTGGCTACCCTGGCCTGTAATCCGGCCGCGTATCTTCGGGGCGCGGTATCGGTGGATCTACCCCCTCTACGTTATCGATCAGGACCGCCTCCCATTGCTGGTCGAAGGTCTGGTCGACGCGTTCCCGCACGAACCCACGGATGATCGGGAACATTACGTCGGCCGCTTCCTCGAGCGTTAGCGCCCTCAACCTCGTCGATGGCTTGAACTTTGCGTTCAGCCCGTGACGTGCATCCTCGCCCGCGACGTCGAAGTTGTTGGCCGTCCAGTCAAAATTTTCGACGTCGCTCGCCGTCTTGTCGCCGAGCGCCGCCAGTTCTGCCCGGGTTGCCTTCTTGCCGCTCAGTTGGAGGTGCGCCGCGATCGTGTCCTGTACCTTCGACAGGGCCACGAACGAGACGCCTTCGCGACCGAGCGTCCGGAAGATTGTGCGTAGGTACCTGTCCGACCTGGCCAGGAACAGCTGCTTGCTCGTCGGATCAAGCTTGCGCTGGCTGTGCCTCAGGTAGCGCAGGTTTTCGACGTCGTCAGGGAACATCGGCACCGGCACGGTGCGAAAGTAATCAACCCGCGCCCGGGCGTGGGACCAGAAATCGTAGCCCTCTCCGATCCGAAACGGGCGAAATCTGTCGCCCTCGCGCAACTGCATAACACCGTTAAACAAGGTCAGCAGCTCGCGCGCGCGCATCGCGGCTTGTACGCCGGTCAACCCGTTCAGGTGCGTAGACGTGAAATCGAAGGTTGTAGGCCTGTCGTCTTCGTGATTCGCAATGATCGCTATGTCGACTGAGGTGAAGAAGTTGGTGAAGCTTTCGAGCCAGTGTTCGTTGCCGTTGAGGTGGAAGCCCCATTGATAGTGCGTCGAAGCCAGACGGCCCCGCTTAGGCGTGGCCGCAGTCAATTGGTCGCTGTCGTTCATGGTCGTGCCGGGCAAAGAATCGATGCTACTGCGGCGAGCTGGGCCCGTCCAGTGTAGCGCGTCTCCTCGGGCATGGCCCTCGGACCGCACTGTCGTGCTTCGCATCGAGGCTGCGGTACGGTCTCGCCTTGGAAGCTTCCATTCATGACGCTTACGCGGCTAGCGGCGTTTGCTCGCTGCCACTTGCCGCCGCCGTCGACCATCTGGAACATCAACCCGTGATCGAGGAGCTGCGCCACTAAAACAGGCCAGGGCTTTCGCGCGAAAGTTGGGCGCAGCGATGCACACGGTACGGCTGCGCATCGAGCGGGCACAAGGCGCGCGGCTCGCGTGGCTCGCGTCTTGCTCACGAAGGACGTGCTTGCGCACGAGGGCGAGCCAGGTAGTCAGCCGCTGCCAGGGCGGCGGTCGGTCACTCTCTGCGCGGGCTTTTCGTTTGATCGCGCAGGCAGACCGGCGAGTCGGTCGGAATCCCTTCACACGACTGAAGGGGGCAGGCGATGCGCAGGCGGCGCAAAGGTACGCTGCCGCTCATCGCTCCCCCATTCTCCGAAACTTATCAAATAGACCCGATATCAGAAATGTATTGTCGACTTGAAGATTTATGCGAAGTGATATGTATATAGGCCGAACTGTCGGCAGGCTCAGTGCACGCTGCCCTTCCTTTGTCGCGCGCGGCGTTGGCCGATCAGCCGTTAAATGGACATAACAGCTTTCGAGCGAAAACACGAGTTATCGCGGCGCGCTATTTGGCGGCTTGATAACCACTGGGCGCATATTTCCAATGCCGAGACATGCTCAACGGCAACGGCAATTGCTAAGAAATCTTACGCTGATCTAACGGTCTTGGTCGAATAAACAATAATTTTGCTGAATCTAATTTGTGATAGGCTATGTTAAGCACGGTTTAGTGTAGCGCGCGGCATTGAGCGAAACAAGAACGGCAACGGGAGGGGGCAGCCCAAAACAAGGATTGCAAAACCTCGTGCGCTGCTATTTCCGAAGACAACGGCCAGGATTCTTATTGCTAAATGAATCTGTCTCGGACCTGCTGCGAAGCAGTATCTTGCATCCTCAAGTTCAATAAGTGACATTTCGCGGCATATTGATGGTGTGTTGCAAGGTTTAGGTAAAAGAGCAGTTGACCGAAAAAGCACATAGAGGCAACTCCGATCGTCTGCGCCGATCTAAAATTCTTCCACCTGAATTCCCTCGTAAAAATATTCTAATAAGTATCGGTCGAACTCGCTTAAATTTTCCACGGTAGTCATAATTTTTTCTATCCCGATTTTATTTAACTTGGCAACTGCCGTATGAAGCGAAAGTTCTTGAGCTTCGAAATCGATTAAGCCGGCCCTGTGGATTTTTCTGCTTAACATCCTCGGGAGTCCGTATTCTTCTAGCTGGAATACAACCGGTGGAAGGAAAGCGAATGACGTTTTTGCTACAAACGAAGATATATCGTATTTTTTGTCTTTTAGAATAGCACTCTGGATCGTATTAACGTCAGCGAGCAGTGCAGAAAGCTTAAAAACCACGTTCCTTTCGAGCTTAAAGAAATCGTCAATTCCAACGTCCACGCTGTCCAACATTGATAATAGCTGCGGAATAGACAAAGACCAGTTCTTTGATAAAATCTTTACGAATGCTACAAACTTGCTATATTCTATGTCCCATCCCCCAGGTGCTAGCGCGATTACTTTGTACAGCAAGCGATCCCAGTCGGCCGGATTAGGCGAGTTTAAATATCCAAGGCCATTCCACTGCGGGTTCCTTTTGATATCAATTGCAATTCGTTTTAGTAGGAAACTATCGCTGGACTGAAAGATTCCATCGTCGTGCAAGGATTGATACTCTTTGTCTCCGAGGATGGACTGCATTTCTCTCCGGTATTCTATGATTTTCCCGATTTGATCAGGAGTAAGATCATCGCGATACTTCTCCTCATCAATATCACCTAACAGCTCATCAGGGACTTTTAAGTCGAGTTCGGCCTGCTCGTCGGCTGGTGGACTTTCAAGAATATAGATTTTGCCGACGAAATGCTTGAACATTCGTCCACCTCGGCCAATAATGTTCTTATATGTAAAGTCCTTTAAATTCGAGTTCCCATTCTTGTTACGCCATATGACAACATTTTCGGCACATGTGTTTACGCCCTCCACGATCGATGATGTTGATATCATACTCATCAGCCCGTCTGCTTCCTCGAAGAGACGTACTTGTATCTGGCTAAGAGATCGGTGAAGCTGCCCGTTGTGTACTCCTACAGCCCTTTTTACGAGCGAGGTTAGGTGCCAATTCTTGTCGTAATTGCTCGAGAGCCAGGATTCGAATGCCGACAGTAGCTTGCTGCGTACTGGCGTTAAGTTATCTATAAGAAGATTGCTGACTTTGTGAATGTTTGGATAATTTCCTGCGTAGATTAGCGTTTTCTTTTCATTCTCTCCAAGTATTCTCAAGAGATATTTGCTCTTCTTTACCTCGTCTGTGCCAATCTGTCTGAAATATTCCTTCTTTTCCAGGAAAACGGTATTGAAGTCAAATTTCTCAAACCGCATGCCGCGGGTGAACGGACTGTCATTTAGGCCTGAAATATTTGGGGCAAGAAAATAACGCTGTTTTGCCCGTTCACTTAAGCTTAGTATTGCCCTTAAGAGGGATGGCGATCGTTCTTTGTCAAACTTTTTGCTTGCTTTGTAAAACTCATCGATGATCAATATATCGACTTCAGGCAGGCGACTCGCATATCCGATCGCTCGTTCTTGGGGAAATATCAGAATATTCCTCTCACCTAGCTCAACGTCTGCAGTCGTAATTACCTTGTAATCTCGGCCGAACTTTCGCTGAATACGCCTTCTTGTCTCATCGGTTAGAGCAATCGTAGGGACAATAATCACTACATTTTTAGGTTGCTTAACGGCAATGAAGGAATCAATAACGAAGCTTTTGCCGAAGCTGGTTGGTGCGCTAACGGCTAGACTTTCACCATCTAATAATGATGCCAGTAGGGCGGACTGTTCCCTATGTAACGCGACAGGCTTTTTTTCTCCCACATCTACTTTGAATGCTTCGTAGACGTAGCGGTCCTGCCAGTCTGCGCTAGACAACTGAAGATATGGATATAGCCCAGTCTGACGGATCAAGTGGTTTAGTAGCGGCGTGAACTCGACACTGTGGCGCTTACAATAGTCGAGAGTTCGGATAAGTTCGTCGCGTGCTTCGGTTTCCTGCCCGGCAATGAGAAGATCATTGATGACATTGCATAAGTCAAACAAATCTATGGTCATTACTGATCCTTGTAGTATTCTACATTAGCAATGAATTTATCAATGATCTTCTTCTTGTCAGGCACTGGAAACAGTATGAGATGAAAAGTTATTTGTGGATATTTGTGGAAAGATTTTAGCTTCGCGATTTGCGATTCGAAATAGGCTTGTGCGCGGTCCCTATGAAAACGCCGAACCTGTTTTATATATTCTTCTGATAGGGCTGTGGCCTCAGCTGTAATCGCACACTCGTGGATGAGAAGAATGGGAATATGGATTCGACTTACCAGCTCGTCAATCGACTTTCGTACTGCTAAAGCACTAAGAATGCGATTGCGTAGATCTTCGTCGCTGATAAGGTGTTGGATGTCCTGAAGGTTTGTTACGATGCTATTTTCTTTCTTTAGCTTATTCGTATCAAGTGCATTCCCTACGGACTGGATAATGCTGGCTAGTCGAGAGTTGTCTATGCTGTTATAAAATTTTGCTTCCCCAAGCCATAGCGAAAAATCGCCGTTGGCTATGACAAGGTGGACACTATCTGCGCCTTTAGCATTATCCTGGGCGTTTTGCTTATAAAATATCTTTGGCACTACAGGCAAGGCATCGTAATGCTTTTTCATTATTCCGTACAAGACTATCTCGGCAAGTTCGCTTCCTTTTCCGAATTCGTCTTCCTTATCGGTCAGGCGTAGATTCCGCGCTGCGGCAGTTAGCTGACTGTGAGCCTTCCCGACTAAGCTGGCCCTTTCACGCTCCGACAGGGCAGTTTCCGCAATATTGTCCCAAACGAAGTTGTGCAAGTCCGAAAACTGCCACTTGCCGTCCTCGAAGCCGTTTACAAGGCTGAGTACATGCTTACGATCCAGAGGCGAGAGTCCAGGTTTAGTGTTGAGGTTGAGGAACGAGTCGTCGATGAGTATTTCGAAGTCCATTATTGTCGAGGCAAAACCATCAGGATCGTCAAAAGCTTGACAAGGAGGTAAGTCGTCATACTATCTTAGATTGTCCTTAAGAATCTCTCCAACTGTTGCACTTTTGGTAGGGCTGGCCAGTCGAAGTGAATTGCCACCGCTACCGTGGATACTCTTCAGCCTTACAATGAGGCATGTGGACAGGTAATTAGCAGCGAGCGATACGCCGAAGAATTCAGCATCGAAGCGGTCGAGCAGGTCAGCGAGCGTGGCCATATGGTAGCCGAGGTAGCGGCATGTACCGGTCAGCGGATATAGCCTATATCAGTGAGTAAAGCGGTACAGTGCAACGCCGGTTGAGCAACAAGCCAGCAACGAGCAGCAAGTGGAGCTCCGCCGTCTGAAGGCGGAGCAGAAACGTCACACAGAAGGAGATATTCAAAAAATGGCGGCCGCGTACTTCGCCGAGGTGTCCCGGTGAAGTACGGATTCGTGCAGGAGCATTAGCGTGCGTATTCTACGTCGGCTGTGCCAGATGCTTGAGCTACACCTAAGCGTTTATTACGCCTGCTGCGTCGCCAGAGTCGGCGCTTGCTGTCGAACTCACGTCTGCTTGAGGGACGCTAGAGCTGCTCATGACCGATGATCGCTCACGGCCAGCTTATCCACTTGTCCAGATGGCGTTAATCCTCCCGTTCGACGTCTTCGAAGAAGCTTGGCCCAACGTCGAACAGTAGTGTTCCATGCTTTTGCAGGATCGCCGCAACGACGTGCTGTGGGTCAGCCGCCGAGAAGTCGAGCCAGTACCCGTATGCACCATCGCCACTCGTGCCAGCGTTCTCGTCGACGAGCACGTTGTCGAGCTGCTCCATGAGTTCAAGCGGCATATCCAGCCTATCCGCATACGCCTGTGCACGCGAGATGAGGGCCCGGTCGGCGTAGGGGGCGTTCTCAGACGCCCGTTCGATCTCCATGTGCACATTGCCGACGAGCCGGCGACCCAGACGATCTACGCTCACGATCGCCTCGACATCGACTTGGTGTCCGGCATAAGGCCGCTCCAGGTCGATTTCCATGCTCAGATGTCCGACCACGGGTATCGATAAAGTCTCGCCGACCTCGGGTAGGTCGGCAAGGGTGAAATCGAACGGCACGTAGATCTCGCGGACACCGTTCGTGTTCATGTCTGCCGTTATGCGTCCCACGTCATCGTCATTGACCACGGTGGATTGTAAGCTGCCGTGCAGGAAGTCGAAGAAGTCCATTTCCGATGCGTGCACACCGCTTCGTCGTAGCCGGCTGGCGAAAGCCGCATCGATGAGGTCGACCAGTTGCTTGCTCGTCAAGGATAGGCCTAGATCTGTTGCACGCTGCCGCAACGTGGCTGCGTCGAGGACGAGGTGAACACCATCATTGATCGTGGCCGGTTCTTCACTCGACCTTTGGTAGCCAGCCAGCGTCTGGTAGCCGAAAGCGCAGGCGAGGAGCTGCTGGGCGTGGCCAAGTTTGATGGCGATGTCACGCTGCTGGCTCACTACACGAAAGGAATAGGACAGGGATGCGAAATCCGTACTCATGTGTTTTCTCCAAATTAGGCAAGGAACAACCAGCGCTTAACTTGTTCCATGCCGGCGAGAAACGCACGAGGTCGGAAAAGTTGGGATACTACAAGAAGGAACATGGTCGGATTTGAGTCGCTGGAACTCTGGCGGACGCCTGCGCGTAAGCATATCGCATGTCTAGCGAACTCTGCAATAGCAACAACGACGTAGCGCGGCAGTGGATGCGCGGCCTCTACAGCCTCGGCGGCGGCTGTAATTTCGGTCAGATAATTAATGTATCTCGTACCGCAGCTATATAGGCCGCTGATCAATGAGGGTATGGGAAAGGGTAGTGTTAGCGGACGGCAGCGTAAAACGCAGGCGCCATGTGTGCTGCAGACACCGATAGCGCTCACACGCTGGATCACTAGTGGTAGCGACGGCTCTGCACGTCCCAATATCGAAATTTGGTGCCGGTAACCGAGCAGCATATGCGGTCCATTGGCTGTATCCGTCAATAAGTCCTGGACCGGATGCTTGTCGCCGTTGAGGACACAGGCGTAGAACTAAGAATTCTTCTGCAAGAGCAGTCTGGAATTGATCGCGATGTGTCACGGGAAATCGATCGATGCTAGCTGGTTGGGTTGCCCCGCCGTATGCCTTGCCTCATGTCGATAAATCGTACGTAAGCTTCGTTCCCGTGCCTGAGCCGTAACTCGCACCGATGCGCATGACGTCCGCTGCGCCACTTCACTTCATTTTCTAATCGCTTTCTGACTTCGTTCTTCTTGGCAGCATTTCACTCTGATCGTTGACGGCCCGATCGTAGGCCATAAGCTCGACGTGTGATACGCGAAAACCATCCGACAACTTTCGATGAAGTGAAAGTGGGACTCGCCGAGGAGCGCTATTTCATGAAGCAAAGGTGACGCGGGACATGCCTCAACAGTTTACTAGACTCGGCCAATGCGCTCGTCAATGCGACACAACCATCGTTGACCATTGGAAATATATGCTTGACGTGGATAATTAGACCGGTCAAAATCGCCCGGTCTGATTGCGGGGAAAAGTTATGGATACGTTCGACTATGATGCCCAAGGGTTTGATCGCGTTTTTAAAACAGAGCTCGGCCAAAACTTATGGTCTTACCTGACGTCGTCTGAGACACGTATTCGCATGCAAACTGCGACCGCGCTTGGCCGACCCGCGGTGGAAGGCATCGAAGAACAATTGCTCGAACAATTCGGCTCGACAGTCCAGAACGATCGTATTAAACAGATGATAGGCCACATGGTCCGGCAGATTATGGAGCGTGACGGTTATGTTATCGACGCGCAGAACGTCAAGGTAACCAACGGCGCACCTTTTGTCCGAGCCACCCGTTACCGTGCTCGCGGTTTCGTGCGTTTGCACGTTTGGCGCTCGCTGGAGGACCCTCGTTTCCTCGCTCTCACACTCGACAGGAAAGGAGCGCAACTGGAGCGGACCGATTCAGGTCATTGGCGCTACTGGAAAACCATCGAAGGACGTCTGCGCCTGGCGGTTTCTATGGGGCTGACGGAGATCGATGCTACTCTTGGTGCAATCGAGAAAGATGGATACGCCACGCATTGCCTCGACCGCATGATGCGGACGGGGCGCGAAAGCGATCAAACGCCGACCAGGCTAGCCGAAAGTGATAGCAATAGCTGATCGGCCCGCATGCGCTGCTTCGTTGAATGAAACACCGGCTGAAATTTCTACATGAAAATCGAAAAATTCGTCATCTCGGCGGTAGGGCCGCTGCAGCACCAAATAATCGACTTCACCGACGATTGGTCAGGAGAAGTTGCAAAATATGTCCTGCTGACGGGGCCGAACGGGTGCGGCAAATCGACAGTCTTGCGCACCGCAGCGAACCTGTGGGAAGCCTTAGGTTATTGGCTCGATTATCACAAGGAGCTGCCGAAGAACGCTGCGGCAAGAGAATGGCTGCAACGTTGGGATGGCTGTTCCGTCATCCTCTCCGGCGTGCCATTTGTTCCAGGCAAACTCGGGCTGATGTTCGGTGAAACCGAGTGGTGCGAGCGCCTTCAGAAAGACTATCCGGACGTCACTTGGATCGGAGAATTCGTCAGCCGTGGCAAGCCTGGCACGCCGAAGAGAACGTTCTACTCGCGAGGCGACAAATGGCTGAAGGAGTTCGCGCTTGCGCGACGCAAATTGATCCTTAGTTTCGAGAAGGTTTCGACGCCGAACATGATTTACCTAGATGCAGAGGAGCGCCGGTGGGTCAATCCAAAGCGTAGCGTAGGCTCATTCGTTGCCGATGATTCAGCCACCCGTTGGCTACCCCGCTACCAGGCGACGGACGAATGGAAAGGCCAGTTGGAGGCATCGTTGATTGCGATGAAAACGACGCAGCCACGCGCGTTCGTCGATGTCGTGCGCCGCCTCAATACCTTCCTGATGGGCAAGAAGATTGATCCGGAAATGCGTCCCGGAGAGAACCGTCTGCGTGTCCGGTTCCCAGGGCAATCAAACGTCAAACTCTCGCTTGATGACCTGAGTGCGGGCGAGCACCAAGCGCTGATCCTGATCTATTTTGTCACCCGCTGGGCGGAAGAAGGATGCGTTGTGCTGGTCGACGAACCAGACCTGCACCTGCATCCTTCCCTTGTCAGCAGTATCATGTCGACCCTCGAAAGCATCGTTACCGATAAAGGTGGGCAGCTCATTACCACTTCGCATCAGCCTGAGATATGGACTCGCTACGAAGCCACTGGCAAACGGGTTGAACTGCGCGGGGCCGTATGAGCAAGCTCGCTAAACGGATTGCCGACATCAAAAGCCAGCAAATCGGTATCACAGGCAAACGTGCATTGGTTGTTGAAGGAAAGGATGACGTCGGGGCGTTTTCGGCGTTCCTGCGCAAACGCAATGGGGCGTGGGACCAGCAGTGGGTGGTCGCCTACGCTGGCGCAAAGACGCGGGTGCCGGAGATCCTGCAGGAAGAACCGACATGGATCGGCGTCGTCGACCGCGACGAATGGACCCTGGCAGAAGTCGGGTCGGCCAGCGCCGCTTGTTCAAACCTGTTCGTGCTTCCCCGGTTTTGCGTCGAAAGCTACCTAGTCGATCCAGCCGAGATCTGGGCTGCCTTGCCGCCAATACAGCGCGCGCGGTTTAACGATGGTGCACCACAGCTGCGCCAAGCGATCGAGGCGAATCTGGCTAACTGGAAGCGGCATGCCGCGTTATGGCATGTTATTCATCCGATCTACCGCCACATGCGTAGTTCCGAACATCGGGATTCGCTCCTCGATCCGACCGCCGTGCCCAATGACGCCACCCTAACCCAAATCGTCAGTGGTTGGCTGAATAAATTTGACGCAGCGCGGATCGCTCAGGAAGTCAACCAGAAACTACTCGGATACGAACAGTTACAGCCGTTCGAGTTTTATCATCAACATCTGTATGCGAAGAAGTTTTACCCGATGGTCGTGCATGACGTACTGAACCGGGTTCTCGGGCAGACGCAGGAGGAGGACCGGTGGCAGAAACTGTTACTGACTATGCCGTTACCTGCTGACCTTGCGCCGCTCTGGACAAAGATGGGCTTGTAGAGCGTCAAAAGGTGCTGCGAGTTGAACCGGGCTCGGCACGAGCGTACGGCCAAGCTCTCTCCTCAATGTTGATCATTTTTGACAGCTGGCCCCGCGCCGAGGCGGTTTGATGAAACAAAAGCGTGACTGTCCGAAGCCCAGTCCGCGACCGTAGTTGACGTAGATCGCTACCGTCCTTCGAATCAAAAGCCGGCCGTCCGTTGAAGCAAAAATGCCCCAGATTCTGAAATAAAATGCCACTCGCCGATAGGAAGTATGCGGACTGACTGCTGACTACTGAACGGCCGAGTTCCAGAATTTGTCGAGCTCCCAGTACGTACTCCTTCGCGTGAATACGCTCTCTGGTTCTCCCATCTCCACCCAAGTAACAGGATAGTTATCGCGGAATTCACGGAAAATGAGGTGCGTGAGTCTCAAGCTCGAAATCAATGCGCACCCCAGGAGGACGCACACGAGTGCCGGATATGGGGTGATCACGGAGCGCCTTTCGTTCTTGTTTCTGTCCTGCTGACTGTCTTTCGATGTCAGCTGTCTGCATGAGCGTGCGGCGTCTGTTGTGAAGAGGCTTCGCTCTGTTGCTTCAACTCTACGCTTGTTGCTGTAAAGGTGGCGTAAAAACCGTTCCCTAGCTAATCGGTAACTGCGCTGAAGGCACACGCGACCGTCCAATGCATGGACGCAAATGCGTGACTGTCACATTAATTCTTTGGTACGGGTCGGCCGCGCGGCCTCGTCTGATGCTGCGAGTGGAATGGCACATCCCAAGCCGCACGGGCAACGAATTCTCAAAGGTGAACGTTTTTGATAGCCGGGCGATCCGCTCGCGGTCCGAGAGCGGCAAGTGCCTGCTATCCGTAGCCAGATTCCGATCGTGGTCGGCATCGGCGATTACGCAGTTTTGGAAGCAAAGTCGCCCGTAACATAGCGTGAGATTACCCACGAAATTGACCGGTTTCACTGGTTTACTTAAGGATGGCTAAGTAAATTAGCATGTGCGCGTCGGTATTTTTATACCTGAGATACTTCTCGCAGCACCGAAGGCACTTTTGCGCTCGCGCCACAACTGCGGTGTCAATTGACAGAGTGCCGGGACCTCTACTGCTTGACGTCGGGTGGTCCACCGCCCCGTTTGATTGCATCAAGGTAGTCCGCCCAGCGCTGCATCATCAACCGCCGCGCAGGCAGATGCGCCGTCCGGTTATATGCACGCCCGTTCGGGTCTTTGACGGCGTGCGCAAGCTGGTGCTCGATCAAATCGACCCGCTCGCCCAGAACTTCATCCATGATCGTGCGCGCCATCGCACGGAAGCCGTGGCCGGTCATCACATTCTTGCCGTAGCCCATGGCGCGCAAGGCCGCGTTGATCGTGTTCTCGCTCATACAGCGTTCGCCCGTGCGGACGCTGGGGAACACAAACTTTCCATGTCCGGTAATAGCGTGAAGCTCCTGTAGCACCGCGACCGCTTGCGTCGCCAGTGGGACTATGTGGTCCTGTCCCATCTTCATCTTGGCGCCAGGGATGCGCCACTCGGCCGCGCCGAGGTCGATCTCGGACCATTCGGCAGCGCGCAGCTCTCCGGGGCGGACGAATACCAGCGGCGCCAGCTTGAGCGCGAAAATGGCAAAGGCATGGCCGTGGTAAGCGTCGATGGCGCGCAGCAGTTGGGCAGCCTGCTCCGGCTCGGTGATCGCGGCGTAGTGCGCTTCCGGGACGGCGGAAAGTGCGCCCCGCAGGTCCGTGGTGACGTCGCGGTCGGCAAGTCCGCTGGCAACCGCAAATCGGAATACCTGACCGCACAACTGCTTGATCTTGTGCGCGGACTCGATTGCTCCTCGTGCTTCGATCCGTCGAAGCGCGGAAAGCACGTCCTTGGGTTTGATGGTGGAGATGGGGAGGGAGCCGATGACCGGGAAGACGTTCGCTTCGAGCCAGGCGGTGTTCTTCTGTTGCGTGCTGGCGGCCCGGCTAGGCGCGGTCTTGGCCAGCCAAGCGCGGGCCACACCCTCAAAGGTATGTTGCGCTGCCGTTGCCTTAGCCTCCTCTCTTCACGCTTGACCCTTCCGGGGTCGATCCCCTGGTCCAGCAGCCGGCGAGCCGCAAGCCGCCTGATGCGGGCTTCGGCAAGAGTCACTATCGGATACTTCCCAAAGGTCAGTCGGTTATTTTTGCCGTTCGGCTGCCTGTAGGCCATGCGCCAGAATTTTGTCCCGTTCGGCATGACTTCGAGATACATGCCTTCACCGTCGCCCAAGGTATAGCTTTTGTCCTTGGGCTTGGCGTTCCGAACAGCGGTGTCTGACAGAGGGGTGCAGATCTTTGGCATTTTAAATCCATGACGGTTGGCGTTTTTTATCCATATGGAGAAATATGGATTAAAAAACGGCGGCTGGTAATGGACGAGCTCAAACTTTGGCGCACAAAAAAACCGCG
Organism: Massilia putida; assembly: GCF_001941825.1. NCBI lineage: Bacteria > Pseudomonadati > Pseudomonadota > Betaproteobacteria > Burkholderiales > Oxalobacteraceae > Massilia > Massilia putida. The sequence goes on along the minus strand of NZ_CP019038.1, from coordinate 3,280,339 downwards.
TTCCCAGAGGGAGAAACGCGGTTTCTTGGACTTTGCGGGACTACTACGGATGAGTAGGTGGTGCCTCCGGCCGGAATCGAACCGGCACGCCTTTCGGCGCTTGATTTTGAGTCAAGTGCGTCTACCAATTCCGCCACAGAGGCTGCAAGCGCAGGCGCGCATATTAGCACATGCGATGCCAAATTGACCAGCGTGCGTGCCTGGCGGGGCGCGAGCAGTGGGCGCAGGGGGCGTTCCGGCGTATGATCTCGCCTACCTGAGCAAACGAGCCGCCCGGCAAAGGCGGCCTGCACGATGAAGAATAAAAAAATACGCGAGATCATCCTTGGTAAGCCGCTCGATCCCATGAAGAGCGAGACGCGTCACTCGATGGCCCTGGTCGCCTTCCTGGCCTGGGTCGGGCTCGGCGCGGACGGCCTGTCGTCCTCTTCGTACGGTCCGGAAGAAACCTTTCGCGCGCTTGGTGCCCATACGCACCTGGGCCTGTACATGGCCATCGCCACCGCCGTCACGGTGTTCATCATCGCGCTCGCCTACAACCAGGTGATCGAGCTGTTCCCGACCGGCGGCGGCGGCTACCGTGTGGCCACCAAGCTCGTCGGGCCGTATCTGGGGCTCGTGTCCGGCTGCGCCCTGATCCTCGACTACGTGCTCACCATCGCGATCTCGATCGCGTCGGGGGTCGATGCGCTCGCCTCGTTCCTGCCGCTCGGCTTCCAGCCTTATAAACTCTGGGCCGAAGCGTTCTTCATCGGCCTGTTGATCGTGATGAACCTGCGCGGGCTGAAGGAGGCGATCCAGATCCTGCTGCCGATCTTCCTCGGCTTCGTCGCCACGCACCTCGTGCTGATCGTGTACGGCATCGTGGCGCATGCGTCGCACCTGCCGCAGCTGGTGCCGAACACGGTGGCCGAGACGGCCTCGCTGGCGCGCGAGATCGGCTGGGCCGGCGTGGCCGGCATGCTGCTGCTCGCGTATTCGCAGGGCGGCGGTACCTATACGGGCCTCGAGGCCGTGTCGAACAACGTGAACCTGCTGGCCGAGCCGCGCGTCCGCACGGGCAAGATGACGATGTTCTACATGGCGCTGTCGCTGGCGATCACGGCCGGCGGCATCATCCTGTTGTACCTGCTGTGGGACGCGCAGCCGACCCCGGGCGAGACGCTGAATGCGACCGCGTTCCGCCGCATCATCGCCAGCATGGGCCTCGGCAGCGAACTGGCGAACCAGGTGCTGCTCGCCGTCGCGCTCGCATTCGAGGCCGGGCTGTTGTTCGTGGCGGCTAATACGGGCTTCCTCGGCGGGCCGTCGGTGTTGTCGAACATGGCGTCGGATTCCTGGGTGCCCCACCAGTTCCGCTACCTGTCCACGCGCCTCGTGACCCAGAACGGCATCCTCGTGATGGGCATCGCCGCGCTGGCGATCCTGTTCTGGACGCGCGGCCAGGTCACGCTGCTCGTCGTGCTGTATTCGATCTCGGTGTTCCTGACGTTCGCGATCTCGCTGTTCGGCCTGTGCCTGTACTGGTGGCGCCATCGCAGGGACACGGACAATGTGCGCTGGGTGCGGCGCTTCCTGCTGTCGCTGGTCGGCTTCGTGATCTGCGCCGGCATCCTGGCCGTGCTGCTCGTCGAGCGCTTCATGCAGGGCGGCTGGGCCACCGCGCTCATCATCACCGCCATCGCCGGCCTGTGCATCGTCATCCGCAACCACTACCGCGAGACCAAGCGCGCCATCCGCTCCGTCGACCGGGTCTTCGCCAACCAGCCGTTCGGTCCGGTGAAGGACATCGTCGAACCGGACCCGAATGCGCAGACGGCCGTGTTCATCGTCGGTAACTCGCGCGGCGGCGGTCTGCATGCGCTGCTGTGGGTGCTGCGCATGTTCCCCGGCCACTTCAAGAATTTCCTGTTCGTGAACGCGCGCACGGTCGATTCGCTCGCGTACGGCGGCGAAGGCGCGCTCGAGAAGATGCGCAAGGATGCGGCGCGGACGCTGGAATACTTCGTCGACTTCTGCCAGAGCCACGGCATGGCGTCGGCATCCTACATCGGCTTCGGCACGGACGCGGTGGAAGAGGTGACCCGCATGTGCGAGCAGATCAACCGCGAGTATCCGAATTCGATTTTCTTCACCAGTAAATTGATCTTCGCATCCGATAACTGGTTCACGCGGCTGCTGCACAACCAGGCGTCGCTGGCGGTGCAGCGCCGGCTGCACCTGGAAGGCTTGCAGATGGTGATCTTGCCGATGAAGGTGTGAGGCCCACCGGCGAGGCCGCCGTCAGCAACTGAGCTGGCTGCGCAGGGCGCGCAGCGTGCGCATCGGGCCGGTGACTTCGAGCATGTGGTCGCGCACCGTGACGGTGATGTCGCCGCTCTTCCATGCCGGCCAACGCGCCGCGTGCATGCAGTAGCGCACGGTGCCGGGGCCGCGTTCGTCCAGCGTATAACCGAGCCGCTCCATGGCATCGTCCAGTGTGCCGACCAGATGGCAGGCCGAGAAACGCGTCGTGACTTCGAACCGGCCGGGGAAGGTGCGGGCGACCGTCGGCAGCAGGCCGCCCAGCAGCACGGGTACGACGATGTAGCCGAGCGGCGCCGTCGGATCGATCAAGTGGAACGTCAGGACCAGCGCGGGGAGGCCCACCACCAGGCTCAGCCCAAGCAGCGTCAGGCGCTGCGCGGGGGAGGTGGGGAAGGGGCGATGCGGTCCCTTCCGGACGCGCTCGATCTCGGAAAACGTTACGCTTTTCATGGAAACTCCTTTCGGACACGTCGAAAACCTGCGCGTTGCACTGCCGTGCTGCGAGGCTCGCTGTACTACCCGTACAGCTCCGCTTCTTCCACGGCATTGCGGCCGCTCGCGACGGTTTTTCGAGACTCCCTTCGTTGAACGACGGCTGGGACCGGCCGCAACTCCATTTTGATCAAGCGCCTCCACGGTGGATTGACTTCCCTCAAATTTGCTTTTTCCGGAATGAATTATTTCGAAAAGGAAAATTCCTGAACGGGAGATTCTTTTCAACCCGGAAATGCGCGAAATTTGTGCGAGATCTAACGGTTAGTCATGCGCGACGAATTTAAGCTGTGCCGACGGATCGGTGTAAAGACACGCGTTCCTGGATAGCGAGTCCGATTAATCTCTCAACGGAACTGTCATGAAACTCAAATCTCTCGTTCTGGCCATGGTCGCGGGCGCGGCCCTCGTGGCGCAAGGCGCGGGTGCGGCGACGGTCAACCGCACGGCGCCGGTCGTCACGGTCGGCGACGGCCTGGGCGGCTTCAATGCGCATTTCGGCGATACGTTCGCGCAATCGACTACCGGCAGCACGTTCACCGACATCTTCACCTTCGACGTCGGCACGCCGTTCGACGCGGCCGCGTCGCTGACGTCGTCCTACCTGAACACACCGCAGACCAAGGACCTCCTGATCACCGGCCTTTCCCTGTATCGCTACGACCCGGTCACGAAGACCATGCAGGGCACGGCGATTGCCGGCATCGACGGGACCGGAACCGGTGCCGATGCGCCCGATTCCTGGTCGCTGAGCGGTTATGGGTTGACGAGAGGTTCCTACGCGATCCAGGTGGACGGCCAGGTGCGCGGCGTCGGCGGCGGGGCGTTCGCGGCCGACCTGACGATCGCGCCGGTGCCGGAGCCGCAGACCTGGGGCATGCTGCTGGCCGGCCTGGGCGTGTTGACGACGCTGGCATGGCGCCGGCGCCAGCCCGCGCGCGTGCACGCGGATGGCCGGCGCGGATAAGAATCAGCGCACGCGCCGGTACAGGCGGAAGCGTTCGTCGCGGTCGGATGGGCGGCGGCCTTCCCACAGCAGCGTCCAGTCGCGTCCTCGGAAGGGGAGCGCAGCACCGCCGCGTACCAGCGCGCCGTTCTGCATCGGGCCGATAGGGACGGGCACTTTCTGGCCGACGCTGTCTTGAAGCAGCAGGAAGCTGCACGTGCCGCCGTCGACCGGGGCGAAGGGCAAGTGGCCGAAATACGCGAACGACGCGCGCTGGGCCGGACCGATGTTGGTGTCGATGCAATCGGCGTCGGCCGGCAGGCGCGCGGCAATCTGCTGGGCCACGCTGGCGTAGCTCTTGCCGTAGTTCAGGTCGGGCAGGAACAGCGTCATCAGCAGCACCCACAGCAGGATCAGGCCGCCCGACGACAGCACCACGGCGCGCCACAGCACGGACGGCTGGCGCGACAGGCGCCAGTGCACGAGAAAGATCCAGCCGATCGTCGTCGCGGCCGCGACGAGGAAGGCGACGATGCCGAATTCCGGCCGGAAGCCCGGCACCAGCTTGAGGGCGTTCTTGGCCAGCTGCGCGGGCCAGCCCGTCAGCTTGGCGATCCAGAACATCCAGACGAGCCCGCCCAGCAGGGTCAGCACCATCACGGAGAACCAGTCGATCGCATTGATCGCGCCGCGCTTCATCGTCGGCAGGCCGAACGCGGCCATCAATGCCATCGGCGGCAGCAGTTTCAGCAAGTCGCCGCTCTCCGGCACGGGGTCGCACAGGATCACGAGCGCCAGCACGCCGACGAAGCAGGTCGGCAGGATGATGTGCAGCATCCCGTGCTGGCGGCGCCAGGCCCAGGCGGCCCAGGCCGCGAACGGCCAGGCCGGCCAGAAATACCAGATGCCGACGCGGCAGAAGGCCTTGATCGCATGCCAGCCCGGCACGCCCAGCTGGTCGGCGTTCCAGGCCAGCCAACCGCTGACAGGCGACAGGCCGTACGGATGCGCCAAGGTGGCCGGTAGGGCCCACAGGAGCGTGATCAGGAGGGCTGTGCCGGTGGCCTGGCCGAGGTGGCGCAGCGTCGGTGACGGCGGCAGCTTGAGGAAGCGGGTGCACAGGTAGAGCGCGGCCAGCAGGGCCAGCGACGGGGCGAAGCCGCGTGTCAGGGTAAGCAGCCCCAGTGTGGCGCCGACGAGCACGGCGTTACGCGGCGTGCTGTCTTCGATATAGCGTACGGAGCGGAACAGGAACCAGGACAGCAGCGCGCCCTGCAGCGTGACGGCCAGTGTCTCGTGGCTGTGCAGCAGCAGGCCGAGGCAGCCGAGATAGATCAGGACGGCCGTGTCGGCCAGCGTGCGTCCATAGTCGTCCGGCTCCGGCTGGCCACCGAAGGCCAGGCGCAGCGGCTGGGCTTCCGAGCGCCGGCCCAGGTGGAAGGCGGTGTGCCACAGCGATACCGTGCCCAGCACGAAGATGCCGATGGTCGACATGCGCGCCCCGAGCACGTCGCCCACGAGCCACCCGAACAGCTTGATGCACAGCGCCCCGAGCCAGAACGTCAGCGGCCCTTCGTCGGGCGAGGGCAGGCCGGCGATATTCGGCAACAGCCAGTCACGGATGCCGCCGTGCGCCATCGTCCACATGACGCCGAAGCTGGCGGCGTCATCCTTCCACGGATCGCGCCCGATGAGGCCCGGCAGGATGTACAACAGGCCGAGTGCATACAAAGCCCAGCGTGGCAGCGCGAGGGTGGCGGCGGCGGGAAGGCGGACGGGTTTCATCGATAGCGCGAAGTAATGCAATAAATTAATGTCGCGTAGTATAAGGGGACGGTGGAAAAGCGTCGCGGATGGCATTGCTACCAGGCGTAACGCGAAAAAAAAAGGAAGCCCGCAGGCTTCCTGGTGTTCGCTCGTCGGCGATTAGCCGTTGGCGACGCTGGTCTTCGAACCGACCGAGCCGAACTTCTGGCGGAATTTTTCAACGCGGCCAGCGGTGTCGACGATCTTGTGCTTGCCGGTAAAGAACGGGTGCGATTCAGCGGACACCTCGATCTTGACCAGCGGGTAATCTTTACCTTCGAAATTGATGGTTTCGCGGGTAGCGATGGTCGAACGGGTGATGAATTTGAAATCGCAGGACAGGTCGTGGAACACGACTTCGCGGTAATCCGGATGGATATCGGTCTTCATGGTTTTGCCTCGGTGTAGTTGGTAGCCAAACGGCACTTCGTCGGTCGACCTGCTTCTTGACCCGATTGCCGATCACTTGCCAGGGTTGGATACGGAACCGGCGATTATAAGCCAGCCGTGCCCCCAAGGCAACCGGTGCAGTTTCTACACCGTTCAGACGCCGTGTAGGCGCCCCAGCATGGTCAGGATCATGCCGGCGAAACCGATGACCATCGTGACGGCTGTTGCCGCCACCCATTTGCTCAGACGAGCGGCTTCGTCATGGATGTCGGTCTTCAGTTCGGCTTTCAGTTCGGAGAGGTCGGCTTTGTTGGGCAGCATGGTCATTGTCGTATCGAAGCGTGTTTCGAGGACAGTCAGCCGGCGGTCGAGCAGCAGATCCTTGTTGCGCTGCGCCGGAGCATCATGCAGTTCGGAAGGCATGTCGGTCTCCTTGGTGGTCTCGGTGCGGATTCTCCGCGCCGCGGCTACCCGGGGCTTGATCTAAACGAATCGTAGCGCATAAAGCAGAAAAGGCGAGTAAGACTCGCCTTTTCCGTTCGATGCCAGGGCTGGAGGATCAGCCGCCGCGACGCATCAGGTCGAAGAATTCGACGTTGTTCTTGGTCGCGCGCATCTTGTCGAGGATGAACTCCATCGCCTCGATCTCGTCCATCGAGTACAGCAGCTTACGCAGGATCCAGATCTTCTGCAGCTGGTCCGGCTTGATCAGCAGTTCCTCGCGGCGGGTGCCCGACTTGTTCAGGTTGATCGCCGGGTAGACGCGCTTCTCGGCCAGGCGGCGCTCGAGGTGCACTTCCATGTTGCCGGTGCCCTTGAATTCCTCGTAGATCACGTCGTCCATGCGCGAGCCGGTCTCGATCAGGGCGGTCGCGACGATGGTCAGCGAGCCGCCTTCCTCGACGTTACGGGCGGCGCCGAAGAAGCGCTTCGGACGCTGCAGCGCGTTGGCGTCGACACCGCCGGTCAGCACCTTGCCCGAGGCCGGGATCACGGTGTTGTAGGCGCGTGCCAGACGGGTGATCGAGTCCAGCAGGATCACGACGTCCTTCTTCATCTCGACGAGGCGCTTGGCCTTTTCCAGCACCATTTCCGCGACCTGCACGTGGCGGGTGGCCGGTTCGTCGAACGTCGACGCCACGACTTCGCCGCGCACCGAGCGCTGCATCTCCGTCACTTCCTCGGGACGTTCGTCGATCAGCAGCACGATCAGCGTGCAGTCCGGGTGGTTGGCGGTGATCGCGTGGGCGATGTGCTGCAGCATGACCGACTTGCCCGACTTCGGCGAAGCGACCAGCAGGCCGCGCTGGCCCTTGCCGATCGGCGAGATCAGGTCGACGATGCGGCCGGTGATGTTTTCCGCGCCGTTCATGTCGCGCTCAAGGCGCAGCGGCTCGTTCGGATGCAGCGGGGTCAGGTTTTCGAACAGGATGCGGTGCTTCGAGGCTTCCGGCGATTCGCCATTGACCTTGTCCACCTTCACCAGCGCGAAGTAGCGTTCGCCATCCTTGGGCGTGCGCACCTCGCCTTCGATCGAGTCACCCGTATGCAGGTTGAAGCGGCGGATCTGCGACGGCGAGATGTAGATGTCGTCGGTGGAAGCCATGTAGCTCGCATCCGGCGAACGCAGGAAACCGAACCCGTCCGGCAACACTTCGAGCGCACCGTCGCCGAAAATCTGTTCGCCTTGTTTCGCGCGCTTCTTGAGAATCGCGAACATCAGTTCTTGTTTGCGCAGGCGGGCTGCGTTGTCGATATCCAGGCTGATCGCCATCTCCAGAAGGGCGGAGACGTGCATTGCCTTCAGTTCAGATAAGTGCATGTGTCGGGTGTCCCGTGACGGGAATGTAAAGGTAGGGGAGGGGACTGCGTGGGTTAATCAAAGGATAGGATCGGAATCGATCGTCTACCCAGTCCGGAACAGGCGGCAGTGCGGGCGCGCTGCCGCCACCAATGGTATCAGATGTTGCTGTCGATGAAGGCGGTCAACTGGCCTTTGGCCATGGCACCGACCTTTTGGGCGGCTGCGACACCGTTTTTAAACAGGATCAGCGTCGGAATGCCGCGGATGCCGAACTTGGCCGGCACGGCCTGGTTCGCATCGACGTCCATCTTCGCGATCAGCAGCTTGCCATCGTATTCTTTCGCGACTTCTTCCAGGATCGGCGCGATCATCTTGCAGGGGCCGCACCACTCGGCCCAGAAGTCGACGAGGACCGGGCGCTCGGACTTCAGCACGTCGGTTTCGAAAGATGCATCGCTGATATGTTTGATGTTTTCGCTCATGTTTTCCTCAGTGAGAGGTAGGTCAATTAATGCCTGCAGGTCTTCGTGGACCTCTCGTCGATCCTGCTCGGTAGTGTCAGCCGGTTCCCGTACTTGTCAGACTGGCTTGCTGCACAAAGGTGGTGCCAATGTGTGCAATATTCAATAGTGGAAGAGCTGCAAGAGGATGTCAGGCGGGGTTTAATCGGAATAATAACCGATTTTTTTGGAACGTGTTCGTAAGCTTTGTACAAAATCTTAACATACGCGGCGATCCTGATTAACGTCAGCCATGATCGCGATTTTACGCCGGGTCGAACGGCATCGTCAGCCGACGCTGCCTGTGAACTTGTACAAATGTCCCGGGTGCCACATCGTCACGACCGAGGCCACCCGGCCGTTCGACGTGGTGCGGCGCTTGAGCACGAGGCACGACGTGCCGGGAGCGACGTCCAGCATGTCCGCCACCTCGCGCGGCGCCGGCAGCGCCTCGATGCTGTAGGTGGCGCCTTGCAGCGGCGCGGCCGTCATCAGGTGTTCGTTGGGCGTGATGCGCGAAAAATCCTGATCGAGGTAGGAAGGCGCGCAGGCCGGATTGACCCAGCGGTCCTCGACTTGGATCGGCCGGCCGTTCTCGTCGTGCACGATCAGCGAGTGAAACAGCGGCGTGCCGGGCGCCAGCTCGAACTGGCGCGCCAGCGCCTCGCCCGCCGGGCTTTGTTCCAGCAGGCGCGGATGGCTCGCATGCACGTGGCCGCGTGCGCGCACCTCGTCGGCGATGTTGCGGATCTCGACCAGCGTGGCCTGGTACTTCTGCGGCGCGACATAGGTGCCCGAACCCTGGCGGCGCGTGAGCACCTGTTCCGCCGTCAGTTCGCGCACGGCCCGGTTGACGGTCATGCGCGAGACGCCGAACTGGCGCACGAGCGCCTGCTCGGAGGGCACCAGGTCGCCTTCTTTCCAGCGGCCCGATGCGATTTCGCCGAGCAGGTAGTCCTTGATGCGCTGGAAAATGGGTGTACTGTCTTGCGCGATTTGTTCGTCCAAACTACTCTCCGAAAATCCTGGATGCCGCCGCGGCGATGAGAGGCGTTATTCTAGCATCGCGAATTCGAAAGCAAGACCCGAAGTGTTTGCCGCCACGCCGGCGCTTACGATGGGGCTATCGTGAATTGGGAGACCGAGATGAACACCGCCACCATCCGCCGAACCGAGACCGCACCTGCCGCCTACGCCACCGACGACGAGCGCTGGGCGGCCGTCGTCGCGCGCGCGCGCGACGCCGACGGCCGGTTTTATTATTCCGTGCGCAGCACGGGCGTGTACTGCCGGCCGTCGTGCCCGTCGCGCACGCCGCGCCGCGCCAACGTGGCCTTCCACGCGACGCCGGGCGATGCCGAGGCGGCGGGCTTCCGCGCCTGCCTGCGCTGCCGTCCGGACGCGCCGCCGCTGGCCGAACGCCAGGCCGACGCCGTCGCCAAGGCCTGCCGCCTGATCGAGGCCGCCGAGGAAGAACCGGACCTCGCCAGCCTGGCCGAGGCCTGCGGCATGAGCCGCTTCCACTTCCACCGCATCTTCAAGGCCCATACGGGCATCACGCCCAAGGCCTATGCGGCGGCGCGCCGGGCCGAGCGTCTGAAGCAGGGGCTCGCGCAGGCGGGCAGCGTCACCGCGGCCGCCTACGATGCCGGCTTCAATTCCAGCGGCCGCTTCTACGCCGCGTCGTCCGGCATGCTGGGCATGACGCCAAAACGCTATCGCGCGGGCGGCGGCGGGGAAGCCATCCGCTTCGCTGTGGCGCAATGCTCGCTGGGCGCGCTGCTTGTCGCCGCGACCGATAAGGGCATCTGCTGCATCCTGCTGGGCGACGATCCGGACGCGCTCGTGCGCGACCTGCAGGACCGCTTCCCGAAAGCGGAACTGATCGGCGCCGAACCCGGCTTCGAGCGCACGGTGGCCCAGGTCGTCGCCTTCGTCGAGGCGCCGCGCCTCGGCCTCGACCTGCCGCTGGACGTGCGCGGCACGGCGTTCCAGCAGCGCGTCTGGCAGGCGCTGCGCCAGATCCCGGCCGGGCAGACGGTCGGCTATGCCGAACTGGCCGCGCGCCTCGGCATGCCGCAGGGCGCACGCGCCATCGCGGGGGCGTGCGCCGCCAATCCGGTGGCGGTGGCGATTCCCTGTCACCGCGTCGTGCGCAATGACGGCTCGATCTCCGGCTACCGCTGGGGCGTCGACCGCAAGCACGCGCTGCTCCAGCGCGAGGCCAGCCAGGCGGACGAGGTCGAGGCATGACGGACGTCGACCGCATGGCGGGCATCGACTGGGACCGCGTCGGCGACGACCTCGATGCGTTCGGCTGCGCCGTGCTGCCGTCGCTGCTGGACTCGGGCCAGTGCGCGCAATACGCGGCCGGTTACGCGGACGAGGCGCTGTTCCGCAGTCGCGTCGTGATGGAGCGCCACGGTTTCGGGCGGGGCGAGTACCGCTATTACGCCTACCCGCTGCCGCCCGGTCTTGCGGACCTGCGCACGGCCCTGTATCCGCCGCTGGCGCGCATCGCCAACCGCTGGCAGGCCGCGCTCGGCCTTCCCGACCGCTATCCGGACGCGCATGCGGACTACCTCGCGCGCTGCCATGCGGCCGGCCAGCTGCGGCCGACGCCCCTGCTGCTGCAATACGGTTCGGGCGACTACAACTGCCTGCACCAGGACCTGTACGGCGACTTCGTGTTCCCGCTGCAGGTGGCCGTGCTGCTGGCGCGTCCCGGGGTGGATTTCAGCGGCGGCGAATTCGTCCTGACGGAACAGCGACCGCGCATGCAATCGCGCGCCGAGGTGGTGCCGCTGGGGCAGGGCGACGCCGTCGTCTTCCCCGTGCACACGCGCCCCGTCAACGGCACGCGCGGCGTCTACCGGGTCAACATGCGGCACGGCGTCAGCCGGGTGCGCAGCGGCCGGCGGCATACGCTCGGCATCATCTTCCACGACGCCAGCTAAACACCGGGGTCAGAGCCCGATTTTTGGAAATTGTTCCAGCGCTTTTTCTGGCGTCGTCCCTCTCGGTGCTGCGGTGCCGAGAGGACGATGGCCATTGCTGGCATCTCTGATTTCTGCGATGAGTTGCTCGGGGAATGCCTCTTCACATAGCTGCCTGTATGCAGCTTGACGGGCGATCGTTTCACGATGCAGGCGCAAATAAGCGAGATGCGGTTTGACCAGCGGACTCTCCTGTCCAAGGGCATTTATTCGGTAACTGGACCAAGGATAGTGTTCCGGCTTGTCCACCATCCGCGCACGGACAGGATTGAGCTCGATGTAGCGCTGGCATGCCAGAAAATATTGCTCGTCAAGCACCAGGCAAGAACGAAAGCGGCCTTCCCACAAGGTGCCCGTACGCGTATGGCGACGGTTGAAGTATTGCACGTAACGTTGGCCCAAGCGCCGCATCAGTACACTGGCGCCATGCTCATCATCTGGCGAAAAGAGTAAATGCGCGTGGTTGGTCATCAGTGCGTAGGCATGCAGAGTACAACCGCAGTCGTATGCGCATTCACGCAGCATGTCGAGATAGACCAGATAGTCGCTCCGGCAGGTGAAGCACGGAAGCCGATTGTTTCCTCGCTGGATGACATGGAGTGGTACCGACGGCAGGACAAGGCGGCGCGGACGTGGCATGGCGAAAGCGGAAAGCGGAAAGCGACGAAAAACGAGACGATACAGAATCGTCGTCCGACCGGCGGCGAGCAAGATCAACTGTGCAGGTGTATCTGGACCATTTGCATGCGGAACTTTCCAAAAATCGGGCTCTGACCCCGGTTTTGGTTTACGAAATCCGCCAAGTGGCAAAGAATTTTTACCGGGCTTTGGATATGCATATGTTTCAGTCGTAACATCGACCTACCTGCGTCAAGCAGGCATGACAACGATAATCCAACGGAGACAACCATGAGCGTATCGCGCCGCCTGTTCCTGGCCGCCCTTGGTGCGGCCGGCCTGGCCGGCGGGGGCCTGGCCCGGGCCGGGAACCTGCCGCAACCCCTCGTCGTCTACGAAGACGAATTGAAGAACGGCTTCCAGAACTGGAGCTGGGCCAAGACGCAGTTGGCCGTCCCGATCGGCAACGGCAAGCCGATCCGCGTCGAAGGCGATCCGTGGAGCGCCCTCGCGTTGCACCACGATCCGTTTTCCACCGAGGGGTACAGCAAGCTGACCTTCGTCATCAACGGCGGCAGGGACGGCGGCCAGACCCTGATGGTCAAGGCCATGGCCGACGGCAAAGCGATCGAGGCAGACTACGTCATCCAGCCCAAGGCGAAGACGTGGGCCGTCGTCGAGGTGCCGCTCAAGGACATCGACGCGGCCGGCAAGACCATCGACGCCATCCTCTGGCAGGGCCAGGGCAACGCCTACCCGCCGTACTACATCACGCGCATCCAGTTCGAGTGAACGCGCGCCGTCAGGGCAGTTCGTTGCCCGAGAACGGGTCGATCGAGTAGGGGTATACCGTGCCCAGGAAGCCCGGCTGCGCCCGCACGCCGGCTATCCAGCGGACGATGCCGGGATAGTCTTCCAGCGCGAGCCCGGCTTCGTCGGACCGGTGCACGTAGGCGAACAGCGACATGTCGGCGATCGTGTACGCGGCGCCCGCGATGAACGGGCGCTGCGCCAGTTCGCGGTCGAGGATCGCCAGCGCCTTGTGCGCGACGAGGCGCAGGCGGTCGACCAGCGCCGGCGCGCGCCGCGCCAGCTTGCCCGTCAGCCTCCAGTGGCGCAAGGTGGCGATCGATGCCACGTGGTCCTGCTCGAACGACAGCCATTACTGCACCTTCGCCTGGCCGAAGGCATCCTCCGGCAGATACGGCGTGCCGTGCGCGAGGTACGTCAGGATGGCGTTCGACTCGGCCAGCGTGCGGCCGTCGGACAGGCGCAGCGCCGGCACCGCGCCGGTCGGACTCACGGCCAGGAATTCGGGACGCTGGCCTTCGCCTTCGAAGATGCGCACGATCTCCGTGCGGTAGGGCAGGTCGAGGTGGTTCAGCAGCAGGCGGACTTTCCAGGCATTCTGCGAGGGCAGGTAATCGTACAGGGTGATCATCGTTCATCTCCAATCGTCGGACCACGATTGGACCACCGTACAAAGCGTCGCACCCTCCGGTTCTTGCGATCGAACCGTGGCCCGGCGATTGACCACAATATAAATTTCGATACACTCTGTTTCTTGCTATTGAACCGTACCGCGGTTCAACCACAACGAGAACGGAGACCCCGATGCGCCTGCGCCACAAGCACACAAGGCACACCCTGATCGCCCTGGCCCTCACCGCCGCCACGGCCCACGCCACCACCGTCATCGACAATGCCAACGGCTACACGCTGAACGCGAAGGGCGACGTCGTCCAGTTCGCGTCGCTCGCGTTCGACGACGCCGGCCGCATCCTCGCCGTCGGCACCGCCGCGGACGTGGCGGCGAAGGCGCCGCAGGCGAAGCACGTCGACATGGCCGGCCGCACCGTGCTGCCGGGCCTGATCGATGCGCACGGCCACGTGTTCGGCCTGGGCGAAATGCTGACGCAGCTCGACTTGTCGGCCACGACGTCGCTGCCGCAGGCGCTGGCCGCCATCGGCGACTATGCGCGCGCCAACGGCGAGCGCGCGTGGGTGCGCGGGCGCGGGTGGAACCAGGAAAACTGGAAGCTGGGCCGCTTCCCGACGGCGCAGGAACTCGATGGCGTCGTGGCCGATCGCCCCGTCTGGCTGGAGCGCGTCGACGGCCACGCCGGCTGGGCCAACGGCCGCGCGCTGGCGCTGGCCGGCATCACGGACAAGACGCCCGATCCGGTGGGCGGCAAGATCGTGCGCGACGCCGCCGGTCACGCGACGGGCGTGCTGGTCGACGCCGCGCAGGCCATGATCCAGGAGGTGCTGCCGCAACCGACGGAGCAGGAAGCCCGCACGATGCTCGACCGCGCCTTGGCCAGGATGGCCAGCGTCGGCCTCACGAGCGCGCACGACGCGGGCATTGGCGTCGGCCAGGACCGGCTGTACCGCGACTACGCCGACCACGGCAAGCTGACGGCGCGCATCTACGCGATGATCGGGGGCACCGGGGCGGACTTCGACCAGCTGTCGAAAAGCGGCCCGCTGAACGCCTACGGCCACGACATGTACGCGCTGCGCGCCGTGAAGCTGTATGCCGACGGCGCGCTGGGCAGCCGCGGTGCCGCGCTGCTGGCGCCGTACACGGACGACCCGCATTCGCACGGCCTGCTGTTCCACTCGAACGGGGAAATCGACGCGATGATCGCCAAGGCCATGAAGAAGGGCTACCAGGTCAACGTGCACGCGATCGGCGATGCCGGCAACCGCCAGATCCTCGACACGTTCGCGAAAGAGATCCCGGCCAATCACGCACAAGCGCTGCGCCACCGCATCGAACACGCCCAGGTCGTGACCCTGGCCGACATCCCGCGATTCAAAAGCATCGGCATCATCCCGTCGATGCAGCCGACGCATGCGACGTCCGACAAGAACATGGCCGAGCAGCGTATCGGCCCCGAGCGCATCAAGGGCGCGTACGCGTGGCGGACGTTCCTGGCGCAGGGCTCGCGCATCGCGTGCGGCTCCGATTTTCCGGTCGAGGCGCCGAATCCGTTCTTCGGCATCCACGCGGCCGTCACGCGCCAGGACGCGGCCGGCAACCCGATCGCCGGCTGGTATCCCGAGCAGGAGATGTCCTTGAAGGAGGCGTTCCGCTGCTTCACGCTGGACGCGGCGTACGCCGGCCATCAGGAAAACACGCTAGGCTCGCTCGAAGCGGGCAAGTACGCGGATTTCATCGTGATCGACCGCGACATGTTCAAGATGTCGCCGTACGACATCCACCAGATCGGCGTGCTGGAAACGTGGGTGGGCGGCCGCCAGGTCTACCGCAAGCCATGACATCGACATTGGGAGGAAATGCATTGAAAGGCATCGTCGCCGCTCTCGCTCTCGCCGCCCTGTCCCCGGCGTTCGCCCAGCAGGGCAGCCCGTCCTACGCCCGCATGGTCGTCATCGTGCCCAAGCCCGGCCAGGCCGACGCGTTCGAAAAAGGCTACGAGCGGCACCTGCAATGGCACCGGGGCGCGAAGGACACGTGGACGTGGTATGGCTGGACCTTCGTGCTGGGCAACCGCATCAACTTGTTCATGGACGGCACGTTCGGCCACGCGGCCGCCGACTTCGACGCGGCCGTGCAGCCCGCGGCCGACGCCGCCGACAACAACGTGAACGTGGCGCCGTACGCGGACTTCGTCAGCCACGGCATCTACCAGCGGGTCGATGCGATGAGCACGGGCGAGCCGCTGCCGGACGCGTCGCCTTTTCTCTCCATGACGACGTACCACATCCGTCCCGGCCAGGAAGCCGCGTTCGAGCAGGCGGTGGCGCGCGAGCGCGGCACGGCGGCGCGCCAGACGTGGTACCGGCTGCAGGCCGGCGGCGAGGTGCCGCAATACGTGCTGATGCGCGCCGTGCCGACGTTCGGCGCGGCCGCCACGCTGGGGACGCCATATCCACTGTCCGGCCTCGTCGACCGGGTGGACAATGAATTGCTGCGCTACCGTCCGAATCTGAGTTATCGCCCTTGACGTAGTTGTATAGACAACTTAGACTTTCAGGAATGCGGGCGCCTGTGCGTCCCGCGCATCCTTATCGAGGAGTCTGTCATGACCAAAGTCTCTCCCGCCGGTGATCCGCGTTTCGATCCCACCCGCGTCATCCGCGCCCCGCGCGGCAGCGAGCTCACTTGCAAGAACTGGCTGACCGAAGCGGCCTACCGCATGCTGCAGAACAACCTGGATGCCGAGGTGGCGGAGAACCCGCAAGGCCTCGTCGTGTACGGCGGCATCGGCCGCGCGGCGCGCGACTGGGCCTGCTTCGACCAGATCCTCGCGTCGCTGCGCGAACTGGACGACGACCAGACCTTGCTGATCCAGTCCGGCAAGCCGGTCGGCGTGTTCCAGACGCATCCCGACGCCCCGCGCGTGCTGCTCGCGAACTCGAACCTCGTGCCGAAATGGGCGACGTGGGAGCACTTCAATGAACTCGACCGCAAAGGCCTGTTCATGTACGGCCAGATGACGGCCGGCAGCTGGATCTATATCGGCACGCAGGGCATCGTGCAGGGCACGTACGAGACATTCGCCGAAGCCGGGCGACAGCACTTCGGAGGCGACATGGCGGGGCGCTGGATCCTGACCGCGGGCCTGGGCGGCATGGGCGGCGCGCAGCCGTTGGCCGCCACGTTCGCCGGCGCCGTGTCGTTGACGATCGAATGCCAGCAAAGCAGCATCGATTTCCGCCTGCGCACCCGCTACCTGGACAAGCAGGCGCGCGACATCGACGAGGCGCTGGCCATGGTCGCGCAGCACAAGGACAAGCGCGAAGCGGTCTCCATCGGCCTGCTCGGCAATGCGGCCGAGATCTTGCCGGAACTCGTGCGGCGCGCACAAGCCGGCGGCCTCGTGCCGGACGTCGTCACGGACCAGACGTCCGCCCACGACCTGATCCACGGCTACCTGCCGCGCGGCTGGACCGTCGAACAATGGCTGGCGGCGCAGCGCGACCCCGCGCAGCACGGGCTGCTGAAGCAGGCCGCGGCCGAATCGTGCGCCGTGCACGTGCAGGCGATCCTCGACTTCAAGGCGCTGGGCGCGCACGCCGTCGACTACGGCAACAACATCCGCCAGGTCGCGTTCGACCAGGGCGTCAGGAATGCCTTCGACTTCCCCGGCTTCGTGCCGGCGTATATCCGCCCGCAGTTCTGCGAAGGCCGCGGTCCGTTCCGCTGGGTCGCACTGTCCGGCGATCCGGAAGACATCTATAAAACCGACGCGAAGATCAAGGAACTCTTCCCGCAGCACGCGCGCGTGCACCGCTGGCTCGACATGGCGCGCGACCGCATCGCCTTCCAGGGCCTGCCGGCGCGCATCTGCTGGCTGGGCCTCGGCGAACGCCACCTGGCCGGCCTCGCGTTCAACGAGATGGTGCGCACGGGCGAATTGAAAGCGCCGATCGTGATCGGGCGCGACCACCTGGACACCGGCTCCGTCGCGAGCCCGAACCGCGAGACGGAAGCCATGCGCGACGGCACCGACGCCGTCTCCGACTGGCCGCTGCTGAACGCCATGCTGAACACGGCGGGCGGCGCGACGTGGGTGTCGCTGCACCACGGCGGCGGCGTCGGCATGGGCTATTCGCAGCATGCGGGCGTCGTCATCGTGGCCGACGGCACCGAGGCCGCGGATAAACGCCTGGCCCGCGTCCTCGTCAACGATTGCGCCTCGGGCGTCATGCGTCATGCGGATGCCGGCTACGAACTCGCGATCGAAACGGCGAAACGCTTCGGCCTGCGCCTGCCGATGATCAAGTAAGACTGCTAGCGACACCACGACACCATGACTCAAGCACATCACCTCATCCTGCAACCGGGCGCATTGTCCCTGAACGACCTGCGCGCGGTCTGGAGCGCCCCCGGCGCATTGACCCTGGCGCCGGAAGCCTACGCCGCCATCGAAAAGTCGGCCGCGACGGTGCAGGGCATCGTCGCCAAGGGCGATCCGGCCTACGGCATCAACACGGGCTTCGGCATCCTGGCCAAGCGCCACATTCCGCAGGCCCAGCTCGAACAGCTGCAGCAGAACCTGATCCTGTCCCACGCCGTCGGCACCGGCGAATACCTGCCGGACCACGTCGTGCGCCTGATCCTGCTCACCAAGATCGGCAGCCTGGCGCGCGGCTATTCCGGGGTGCGGCCGCTGATCGTCGACACCCTGATCGCGCTGTACAACGCCGGCATCATGCCCGCGATCCCGTGCCAGGGCTCGGTGGGCGCGTCCGGCGACCTCGCGCCGCTGGCGCACATGACGCTCGCGATGCTGGGCGTCGGCCAGGTGCGCATGCGCGGCGAGATCATGGACGCGCGCACCGCGCTGGCGGCGGCCGGCATCGAACCGGTCGTGCTGGCGGCGAAGGAAGGCCTCGCCCTCATCAACGGCACGCAGGTGTCGACGGCGCTGGCGCTGCATGGCCTGTTCCTGGCCGAGCGCCTGCTGGAGGCGGCGATGGTGGCGGGCAGCCTGTCGCTGGACGCCGCGCGCGGCAGCGACGCGCCGTTCGACCCGCGCGTGCACGAAGTGCGCGGCCAGCCGGGCCAGATCGCGGCGGCGAAGATTTATCGCCAGCTGGTGGCGGGCAGCGCGATCCGCGCGTCTCACCTCGTCGGCGACGAGCGCGTGCAGGACCCGTACAGCCTGCGCTGCCAGCCGCAGGTCATGGGCGCCGTGATGGACCTGATCGCCCAGGCCGGCCGCACGCTGTTGATCGAGTCGAACGCGGTGACCGATAATCCGCTCGTGTTCCCGGACTCGGGCGAAGTGATTTCTGGCGGCAATTTCCATGCGGAACCAGTCGCCTTCGCGGCCGACACGCTGGCGCTGGCCATCGCCGAGATCGGCGCGCTGGCCGAGCGCCGCATCGCGCTGCTGATCGATTCCACCTTGTCCGGCCTGCCGCCGTTCCTCGTGCGTGAGCCGGGCGTCAACTCCGGCTTCATGATCGCGCACGTGACGGCGGCCGCGCTGGCGTCGGAAAACAAGTCGCTGGCGCATCCGGCCAGCGTCGACAGCCTGCCGACGTCCGCGAACCAGGAAGACCATGTCAGCATGGCGACATTCGCGGCGCGCCGTCTCGGCCAGATGGCGCACAATACGGGTGTCATCGTCGGCATCGAGCTGCTGGCGGCGGCCCAGGGGATCGAATTCCACCGCCCGCTGACGAGCTCCAGCCACCTGGAACACGTTCATGCAAAATTGCGCGAACACGTGCCGGCGTTCGACGAAGACCGGTTCTTCGCGCCGGACATCGAGGCGGCGCGCCGGATGGTGATGGAAGGCGAATTGTCGGCCGCGTGCAAGGACTTGTTCGCCGCGCTGCACTGATAGAACGAAATCACTAAGCAGGAGTCACGATGGATTTCAGGTTCAAGCCAGGTTCGGTGCCGCTGCTGCTGTCGATGCCGCACGCCGGCACCGACATTCCCGACGACATCGCGGCGACCATGGCGCCGTGCGCGCTGGTCCGGGCCGACACGGACTGGCACCTGCCCGACCTGTACGCGTTCGCGGACGGCATCGGCGCCTCGACCCTGTCGGCCCGCTGGTCGCGCTACGTCATCGACCTGAACCGCCCGCCCGAGGACACGAATCTGTACCCGGGCCAGGACACGACGCGCCTGTGCCCCGTCGACACGTTCGCGCGCGAGCGCCTGTACCAGGACGGCCGCGAGCCGGATGCCGACGAGATCGAACGGCGCCTCGACTTGTACTGGCGGCCTTACCACCGGCAGCTGCGCGCGGAACTCGATCGCCTGCTCGCGCTGCACGGCCAGGTGGTGCTGTGGGATGCGCATTCGATCGCGTCCGTCGTCCCGCGCTTCTTCGACGGCCGCCTGCCCGACCTGAACTTCGGCACGGCCGACGGCCGGTCGTGCTCGCTGCAGCTGCAGGGCGAGATGATGCGCGTGGCGGAATCCCAGGACCGCTTTTCCTTCGTCTTCAACGGCCGCTTCAAGGGCGGCCACATCACGCGCTTCTACGGCAATCCGGCGGCCGGCGTGCACGCGATCCAGCTCGAGATGTGCCAGAGTCTGTACATGAACGAAGCGCCCACTTTCGATTACCAGCCCGACGTCGCCGGCAAGGTGCAGCCGCTGTTGCGCGAATTGCTGGAGCATGCGATCGCCTGGGCGCGCGCGGGAGGCCACGCGTGAACGCCCTGTTCGCGCGCCACGCGCTGCTGGCCGAGGGCTGGCAGCGGGACGTGCTGCTCGAATGGGACGTGCGCGGCGACCTGACGAAGGCCGCACCGGACGCCTCGCCGCCGCTCGGCGTGGCGCGCGTGGACTACGTCCTGCCGGGCATGATCAACCTGCATTCGCATGCGTTCCAGCGCGTGATCGGCGGACTGACGGAGCGCGCGGAAAGTGGACCTGACCGCAGCCCCGACAGCTTCTGGACGTGGCGCGACCTGATGTACCGCGTCGCCAACCGCATCACGCCCGAGCAGATGGAGGCCGTCGCCGCGCAGCTGTACGCGGAATGCCTGCGCCACGGCTACACGGCCGTCTGCGAATTTCATTACGTGCAGCGGGCACCGGGCGGCCACGTCTACGGCCAGCCGGCCGAGACGGCGCAGCGCATCGCCCAGGCCGCGCACGAATCGGGCATCGGCGTGACCCTGCTGCCCGTGATGTATGCCTACGCGGGCTTCAACGACACGCCCTTGCGTCAGGACCAGGAACGCTTCCGCACCGATCCGGCGCAGGTGCTGCGCATCGTCGAAGCGCTCGAACCGCTGCGCGGTCCCCAGCTGGAAGTGGGCGCGGCGCCCCATTCGCTGCGCGCCGTGTCGGCCGCCCAGCTGCGCGAGCTGGCGCAGGCGCTGCCGGCCGGGCGGCCGCTGCACATCCACATCGCCGAGCAGCAGCTCGAAGTGGCGCAGTGTGTCGAGGCGACCGGCATGCGTCCCGTGGATTACCTGATGCAGCAAGTCGGCGTCGACGCGCGCTGGTGCCTCGTGCATGCGACGCATTTGTCGGACGGCGAGCGCGACCGGCTCGCGGCCAGCGGCGCCGTCGCGGGCCTGTGTCCGACGACGGAAGCGAACCTGGGCGACGGCCTGTTCCCGCTGGCGCCGTACATCGCGGCGGGCGGGCGCTTCGGCATCGGCAGCGACAGCCACGTGTCGCAGAGCCCGGTCGAAGAATTGCGCTGGCTGGAATACGGCCAGCGCCTCGCGCTCCAGCGCCGGAACATCGCCGTGCACGGCGACGAGCGCGACGTCGCCGGCTTCCTGTGGCGCCAGGCGCTGCTGGGCGGCGCGCAGGCGGCCGGGCGCCGTCTCGGCGTGCTGACCCCGGGCCGCCGCGCCGACCTGCTCGTGCTGGACAGCGCGCACCCGAACCTGGACGGCGTGCCGCCGCACGAAGTGCTCGGCCGCTTCCTGTTCAGCGGCAACGACAATCTCGTGCGCGACGTGCTGGCCGGCGGTCATTGGGTGGTGCAGGGCGGCCGCCACAAGGCGCAGGATGCGATCGCGCAGCGCTACAAGGCCGCAGCGCGTACACTGCACGCACATTGATTCCAACGACGATGAGGGGCAAGCCATGACGATGCTGATTCCGTATGCAGGCCTCGAACCGGTGTCGTGGAAGAACGGCGGCGGCAGTACGACCGAGATCGCCGTGTTCCCGCCGGACGCCGACTTCGAAACCTTCGACTGGCGCGTGAGCCTGGCCACGATCGCGAACGACGGCCCGTTCTCCGTCTTTCCCGGCGTCGAGCGCACGCTGGTGCTGGTCGACGGGCATGGCATGACGCTCGAGATCGACGGCGCGCCCACCTTGCTGTCGAAGGCCGAGCCGGTCGCCGCGTTCGACGGCGAATCGCGTGTGGAAGCCAAGCTGAATCGCGGCCCCAGCACCGACTTCAACGTGATGACCCGCACCGACCGCTGCTGGCACCGCTTCGGCCGCCGCCAGCTGGACGGCGACTCCACGTTCGTCGCGCGCGCCGACGTCACCGTGCTGTTCCTGGCCGAAGGCGACAGCCTCGAACTCTGCAGCGACGACCAGCGCATCAACCTCGTGCGCTTCGACGCCGTCGTGATCGACCCCGACACCACGTGGAAGCTGCGGGCGGAGCAGGGCGTCATCTTCATCGTCGACATCCAGTACTACGACGACGAGAACGATCTGGAAGACGAGGACGGCATGTATGAGTGAACAGGCCGATGTCCTGTACACGAACGCGCGCCTGGCCACGCTGGCGGACGGCTACGGCGTCAATGAGGATGGCGCCGTGGCCGTGCGCGCCGGACGCATCGCCTGGGTGGGACCGCGTCGCGATGCCCCGCCGGCCGCGACCACCCACGATTGCGGCGGCCTCTGGCTGACGCCCGGCCTCGTCGACTGCCACACGCACGTCGTCTACGCGGGCAACCGCAGCGACGAATGGGAAGCGCGCCTGAACGGCGCCACCTATGAAGACATCGCGCGGGCGGGCGGCGGCATCATGTCGACCGTGCGCGCCACCCGTGCGGCATCGGAGGACGATTTATTCAGCGCCAGCCTGCCGCGCATCCGGGCCCTGCTGGCCGAGGGCGTGACGACATTGGAGATCAAGTCCGGCTACGGCCTCGATCTCGATACGGAAGCGAAGATGCTGCGCGTGGCGCGCCGCGTCGGCGAGCTGTTGCCGGTGGACGTGTGCACGACGTTCCTCGGCGCGCACGCGCTGCCGCCCGAGTACGCGGGCCGCGCCGACGACTACATCGACATGCTGTGCAGCGAGATGTTGCCGGCGCTGGCCGCGCAAGGTCTCGTGGATGCCGTCGATGCGTTCTGCGAGCGCATCGGCTTCTCGCACGACCAGACGGCGCGCGTGTTCGACGTGGCGCAGCGCCTCGGCCTGCCCGTGAAGCTGCATGCGGAGCAGTTGTCGGACCAGGGCGGGGCGGCGCTCGTGGCGCGGTATGGCGGGCTGTCGGCCGATCACCTCGAGTGGCTGTCGCCCGACGGCGTGGCCGCGATGGCGCGCGCGGGTACCGTCGCCGTGTTGCTGCCCGGCGCCTATTACTTCCTGCGCGAGACGCGCATGCCGCCGCTCGCGCAGCTGCGCGACGCGGGCGTGCCGCTGGCCGTCGCCACCGACTGCAATCCGGGCACGTCGCCCATGACGTCGCTGCTGCTGGCGATGAACATGGCGTGTACGCTGTGGCGCCTGACGCCGCTGGAAGCCCTGCGCGGCGTGACTGTCAACGCGGCGCGCGCGCTGGGCCGCGCGGATGCCGGCACGCTCGAAGCCGGCAAACGCGCCGACTTCGCCCTGTGGGACATCGCCCGCCCGGCCGACCTGGCGTATGCGATCGGTGCGAATCCGTGCCGCGGCGTCGTCCGTGCCGGCGTGTGGCGCGATCGGGTATCCTGACCGCTCATCCACAACGCCATCGGAAACCGCATGCTGAGATTCGCCATGCTGGTGCTCGCCTGCGCCGGCATCCTGTCGTCCGTGCACGCCGGGGACACCCTGCGCGTGGGCTCCAAGCGCTTTACCGAGTCCTACATCCTGGGCGAAATCCTCACCCAGACGGCCGCGCGCACGGGACCTGCCGAGCATAAACAGGGAATGGGCAACACGGCCATCGTGCTGGGTGCGCTGCGCTCGGGCGCGATCGACGTTTATCCCGAATACCTGGGCACGATCGATCTGGAAATCCTCAAGAATCAGGCGCCGACGTCGCTCGATGCCATGCGCGCGGCGCTGCGTCCGCTGGGCCTGGGCGTGGCCGTGCCGCTGGGCTTTTCCAACGGTTATGCGCTGGCCGTGCGCGGCGATGTCGATCTGCGCCGCCTGTCCGACCTGGCGGCCCATCCGGAGGTGAAAATCGGGCTGTCGCATGAATTCCTCGGGCGCGCGGACGGCTGGCCCGGCCTCGCGCGGCGCTACGGCCTGACGCAGCAACCGCGCGGCCTGGACCACGGCATCGCCTACGAGGCGCTGGCGCAGCGGCAGGTCGATGCCATCGATATCTATTCGACGGACGCCAAGATCCGCCAGTACGGCTTGCGCGTGCTGGACGACGATAAGCACTATTTTCCGCGCTACGACGCCGTGTTGTTGTACCGGCTCGATGTGCCGCAGCGGTTTCCGCAAGCCTGGCGTGCCATCGAAAAATTGGAAGGCAGCATCAACGCCGACGACATGATCGCCATGAATGCGGCGGCCGAGCTGGATGGGCAGGGCTTTGCCGCCATCGCACGTGCGTGGTTGGCCCATGATGCGCCGTCCACCGCGCGCGACGGCCTGCTCGCCAAAACCTTTGGCAATGGCTTTATCAACCTCGCGCGCCAACATGTGCTGCTGGTCGTCTTTGCCGTCCTGCTCGGTTGCGTCGCCGGCATTCCGCTCGGCATCGTGGCCGCGCTCGTGCCGCGCCTGCGCCAGGCCGTGCTGGCCGTGGCGGGCGTGCTGCAGACGGTGCCGTCGCTGGCGCTGCTGGCGATCCTGATCCCGCTGCTCGGCCGCATCGGCACCGTCCCGGCCCTCGTCGCCCTGTGCGCCTACGCGTTGCTGCCCATCGTGCGCAATACGTGCACGGGGCTGCTGGAAGTGCCGTCCGGCCTGCGCACGGCGGCGCTGGCGCTGGGGCTGACCCGGTGGCAATCGCTGGTGCAGGTCGAGCTGCCGCTGGCCGCGCCGACCATCCTGGCCGGCATCAAGACGGCGGCCGTGATGAGCGTCGGCACGGCAACCATCGCCGCCTTCATCGGCGCCGGCGGCTTCGGCGAGCGCATCACGACGGGCCTCGCGCTGAACGACAACGACATGCTGCTGGCCGGTGCGATTCCGGCGGCGTTGCTGGCCTTGCTGACGCAGGCGACCTTCGAACTGGGCGAGCGCCTGCTGGCGCGCGGACGCTACAGGGATTGAAGCTTGGAGCGGGTGGTCGAGATCGCGCGGTGCAGGATGCGTTCCGCGTGAAAATCGTTTTCGCGCTGGACGGCGATCGCGTGCAGGCTGCGGGTGTACGTGTCGATACGGGAACGCAGCCAGGCCCGGTAGACCCATCTGGTAATCGACATGCTGTGCGGTTTTGTTGGCGTTTTCATGTCCGTGTCCTCGTGATTGACCACATTGTCCCGCTCGACGCGTTCTTGAATTTGTGATCACTCAATCGGGCCCGGCCCACGAAATGACAGCTTTCTGTTACCGAGGTAAGCATTTGTAAGGAATCTGCAAATGCCGCCGCGTGACGCTTATAGTGAAACCGTTGGATTCAAGTCTCCCCTCCCCATCAATGAATGGGTTCACCCACGGCGCCGCGATGCAGCCCGTGGGTTTTTTCTTGCCTGAATCAGACTTCGGCCAGCGCTTCCAGCGGCGCGCCCGTGACGCGGCAGATGCGCCAGTCGGGCAAGATCTCGGCGCCCATTGACTTATAAAAATTGATCGCCGGCGCGTTCCAATCCAGCACCGACCACTCGAAGCGGCCGCAGCCGCGCTCGACGGCCAGGCGCGCCAGGTGTTTCAACATGCGGCTGCCGATGCCCTTGCCGCGCTGCGATTGCCGCACGTACAGGTCTTCCAGGTACAGGCCGCGCTTGGTCAAGAACGTCGAGAAATTGTGGAAGAATAATGCGAACGTCACGACTTCGCCATCGACCTCGCCGACGATCGCTTCGCAGGCGGGATGCGCGCCAAATAAACCTTCGTGCAATTTCTCTTCCGTCGCGACGACGAGGTGCTCGAGCTTTTCGAACACGGCCAACTCGACGATCATCGATTGGATATGGGTGACGTCGGCCGGGGTGGCGGGGCGGATGGCGAAGGTGGTGTCAAGAGTCATGGAGTCGTTTCGATTGCGTCGTTGAGGTTGACGGATTCGGCCGGATTGGCGGCAGGCGTGCGCAGGGCCCAGGCGACGCTGCCCAGGCAGACGACCATGCCCAGCCATTCGGCGGGCCCGGGGCGGTAGTGTTCGAGCTTGATCGACAGCAGCACGGAAATCACGGGCGTGATTACGCCGATGTACACGGCCTTGTTCGAACCGATGCGGTT
This sequence comes from Massilia putida, assembly GCF_001941825.1. Classification (NCBI taxonomy): domain Bacteria; kingdom Pseudomonadati; phylum Pseudomonadota; class Betaproteobacteria; order Burkholderiales; family Oxalobacteraceae; genus Massilia; species Massilia putida. The sequence goes on along the minus strand of NZ_CP019038.1, from coordinate 3,254,477 downwards.
GATCAGCGTGAAGTAGCAGATGAATGCGACGACCGAACCGAAGATCGACAGGTGCAGCAGGCCCAGCACATAGCTGGCCGTGCGCGGAATGATGAAGGGCTGGCCCGTCGCGAGGCACCAGGCGGCGACCATGCACGTGCCCCAGAACATCGACCAGCCCGTCGTCAACACGAGGTTGCTCGATGCCTCGCGCACCTTGCCGACGACGATGCTGCCGGCCGAACTGGCGATCGACGCGGCAATGCCCAGCACGAGGCCGAGGATGAAGTGGCCTTGTCCGCCCTGGTTCAGTTCGCGGAGCGCATTGCCGATCGCATGCCAGAACAGCAGCGTGACGCCGGTGATCGCGGCCGCGCCGGCGCCCCAGGTGCGGCGCGGGATCGGCGTGCCGAACGCGAGGCGCGCGCAGACCGGCGTCCAGAACACCATCAGCGCGAACAGCACGGCGACGAGGGCCGAGACGACGTATTGTTCGGAGTGATAGGTGCAGACGTACGACACGCAGAACATGAAGAAGCCCTGCAGCAAGACCCAGCGCTGCACGCGCCAGGGCAGCCGCAGCGTGTCGCCGCGCAGCAGGCAGAACGCGAACAACGTCAGGGACGCGAGCGCGAACCGGTAGACGACCGACACGGCGGGCGGCACTTCGCCCAGCTCGAGGGTGATCGCGAAGAATGTCGATCCCCAGATCAGGGAGGCGATGGTGAACAGGGCGTAGGAGGGCATCGCGAAAGTATACGTGCTTCGCGATGCTGTTGGGATACCAAATTTGCGACAGTCCGGGCCGCCGAGGTACCGTCATTTCCGGCAGTGCCGGAAATGACTCCCGCGCACGCGGGAATAGTGCCCCCAGCAGTATGCCCTCCATGCCGAGCTTGCGAAGGCGGCCTGATGCCGCGGCTTAGCATGGGGGAACACGCCGGTGGGCTGTTCCCGCTTTCGCGGGAACGACGAGTAATCAGTGCGTGACCCGCGTCGTGTACCCGTTGCTGAGCAGCCGCACGCGCTCGCCCGGCCTGAACATCTCGTCGGCCGCCTGCGTGATGGAGCGCAGTTCGCCGTTGTCGAGCTTGACCGTGATTTCGAAGCCGGGCCGGTTGTTGGCCTGGTTCTCGACGCGGTTGCCGATGATGCCGCCCGCGACGGCGCCCAGGATGCCGACGGCGGCCGAGCCGTTGCCGTGCCCGACCTGCGAGCCGCCCAGACCGCCCAGCGCGGCGCCGGTCATGGTGCCGACGCCGGATTCCGGGTTGGCGATGGTCACGTTGCGCACGGATTCCACGGTGCCCATGCGCACCGACTGTTCATTCATCGTCTGGTAACTGCTGTAGACGCTGCCCGAGTTCGACGGGCCCGCGCAGGCGGCGAGCAGGGCGGTCAGCGAGACGAGGGTAAAGGTAGATAGTCGTTTCATGGGCACTCCAAAACAATTCAATAAGCGACGTGCAGGCGACGATACAGGAAACCCAGCACGAACAGCGGACCGATCAGCAGGAAGCGCAGGTCGTCGAGGAACGACGGCTTCTTGCCCTCGATCTTGTGGCCGATGAACTGGCCGATCCACGCGACGACGAAGATCGCGATCGACAGCGGCAGCACGGTGAACGGCGGCATAAGCGCCAGCACGGCCAGCATCACGGCGCTCATCAGGAGCATGCCGAACGCGAACGGCGGCGACAGGCGGAAGTAATACACGAGCGCCGCGAGCACCGCGCCGACGGCCAGCACCGGGTGGATGCTCCACAGGATGCCCAGCAAGGTGAACACGATCACGGGCACGCACACGAAGTGGATCAGCTCGTTGGTCGGGTTGCGGTGGCTGTCGCTGTACTGGTCGAGCAGCACGTCGATCGTGCGCGGCTGGGTCATCGGGGCCTCCTGTCCGTGATTGTGATGTCGATTCTACACCTGTGCTTACGCCGTGAGCGGGACCGGCGATGGTACCGTCGGCGCCGGCGTCCGGGGCATCGCACCCATATGCATATACGGGTTCGCGGCGAACAATTCGGCCACCCATTCGACGAACACGCGCACCTTGGCGGACAGGTGGCGGTTCTGCGGATACACGACATGCACCGGCACAGGGTCGCTGCGCCAGTCCGGCAGCACCTGCACCATGCGCCCGGTCTCCACGTGCTTGTCGAGCAGGTAATCCGTCATCTGGATGACGCCCAGTCCCGCCAGCCCCGCTTCCACGTACGCGTTCGAATCGTTCAGCGCGATCACGCCGCGCATCGGCACCTCGATACGCTCGTCGCCGCGGGTGAAATCCCAGTCGTGGATCTTGCCCGTCTTGGCCGAGAAATAATTCACGCAGCGGTGACGGTCGAGGTCGCGCGGATGCTGGGGCATGCCGTGGCGCGCGATGTACGCGGGCGAAGCTGCCGTCAGGAAATTGATAACGCCCACGCGCCGCGCGATCAGGCTCGTGTCGCCCAACGCGCCGCCGCGCACCGCGCAGTCGACGCCTTCCTCGACGAGGTCGACGGGGCGGTCGGAACTGCCCAGTTCCAGCATGATGTCCGGATAGCGCTCGAAGAACGCGGGCAGGGCGGGCACGAGGATCTCGCTCGAAATCCCGGTCGGCGCGTCGACGCGCAGCCGGCCGCTGGGCGACAGGCGCGTGCGCGACAGCGATTCCTCGGCGTCGCGCACGTCGGACAGGATGCGCAGGCAGCGCTCGTAATAGGCGGCGCCGTCGGTGGTCACCGTCACCTGGCGCGTGGTCCGGTGCAGCAGCTTGGCCGACAGCGCCCCTTCGAGCGCCTGCACGAGCGTCGACACCGTCGCTTTGGGCAGGTTCATCAACTCGGCCGCGCGCGTGAAGCTGCCGGCGTCGACGACCTGCACGAAGACTTCCATGGCTTGTAGCTTGTTCATGACACAACCTTATCGATCAGCTCACGTCATTTTGATCGTGAGAATGTGTGATTGTTCAAAAATCTGAACAATGGATTCGTAAATGCGCTATTTATTGGATTGTAGATGAAGACTATAGTGTCGGTACGGTAGCTGGTAAATGCAGTATTTGTAAAACCCAAGGAGAGGATCATGAAAGCGCATCGCGATGCAGTCGCGGCAGTGTTCGGGCTGATACTCGGCGTAGTGGCCATGGCAGGCACGGTACTCACCGACGAGTACGCGCGTGCGGCCGGCGCCGAGGCGCGCGGCTACGATGCGCTGTTCCACGTCGTCGCAAAGGGCGAACAATGCGATGCGAACGCGATCCCGGCCGTGCTGGTGGCGGCCAACGAGGTGAATCGCGAGGTGAATCGATGAGCGTGGCGCGCAAACCGGACGACGGCCATACGCTGACGGTACGTGACCTGCAGGTCGTGGGCGCGGAAGGACCGCTGGCGGCGCGCCTGTACAAGGCCGCCGTCGACGGCAAGCGCGACGTATTGATCGTGTTCTTCCATGGCGGCGGCTTCGTCGACGGCGACCTGGAAGACGCCGATCCGTTCCTGCGCCACCTGTCCGAAGCGAGCGGCTATCCGGTCGTGCTGTCGTCGACCTATACGCTGGCGACGGTGAAGCCGTTCCCCGCCGCCGCCGAGGATGCGCATGCCGTGCTGATGTGGGCAAAGAAGAACAAGACGAAGCTCGGCTGGACGGGCAAGCGCATGCTGGTCGCGGGCATCGAAGCGGGCGCGAACCTCGCGGCCGTGTGCACGCTGATGGCGCGCGACCGGGGCGCGCCGCGGCTGGCCGGCCAGATCCTCTTGATGCCGATGCTCGACCCGGGCCTGTCGACCTGCTCGATGCGCGAGATGCCGACCTGCCCCGACAAGGCCAAGGTGTTCGACGAATGCGCCGCCGCCTACCGGGGTTATCTGCCGCACGCGGCCGACCGCAGCCATCCGTATGCGTCGCCGCTGCAGTCGAGCCGTTTGAAGAATTTGCCGCCGGCCTTGATCCTGTCGATCGAGGACGACCCGCTGCGCGACGAAGCGGAAGCCTATGGCGGCAAACTGATCCAGTCGGGCGTGCCGACGACGGTCAGGCGTCTGCAGGCGGCACAACGCCTGCAGGAACCGAATGCACGCGATACGTGTGCTTGTCGAGGACATGCATTGTCCGAGATCGCCAACTTTATTGCCGGCCTCGACGAGGAAGAAGAGCCGGCCAGCTGTTGATCCTGCGGATCGTTTAATCCACCACCAACCATAACAACGTGCCTGGCGAGGCACGGGAGACCTGTCTTTTCCTGAAAAAGACTGGGAAGGACCGTTTTCGTCCAATCATTAATAAATAGTCAATAACGGAGGGCTAACCAATGAAAACGATTCAACAATTCCAGACGGCCGTGCGTCCCGTCGTGCTGGCGCTGGGCGCCGCCGGCGTCGCGGCCGCATTTATGTCCACCCTCGCCGGATGCTCGGATGCGACAGGTAAGAGCGCCGAAGCGCAGACCCAGGCGCAGGCAGGTCCGCCGGTGTCGGCCGCCGTGGTGCTGGAGAAGCCGGTCGCCGAAACGCAGGAATTCTCGGGCCGTCTCGAAGCCATCGAGCGGGTCGAGATCCGTCCGCGCGTGTCGGGCTACATCACGGCCGTCAACTTCAAGCCGGGTGCGGAAGTCAAGAAGGGCGACGTGCTGTTCGTGATCGATCCGCGTCCGTACCAGGCCGAAGCCGAACGTGCCCAGGCGGCCGCGAAATCGGCCCGCGCCAAGGCCGACCTGGCCCGCGTCGAACTGGCCCGTGCCGAGCGCCTGCTGGGCGACAAGGCCATCGCGCAGCGCGAATACGATGCCAGCCTCTCGAGCCAGAAGGAACTCGACGCGTCCGCCCGCGCCGCCGAAGCGCAAGCCGAAGCAGCGCGCCTGAACCTGTCGTACACCCGCGTCGTCTCGCCGATCAACGGCCGCGTGTCGAAGGCCGAGATCACCCTCGGCAACCTGGTCGATGCATCGGCCGTGCTGACGTCGGTCGTGTCGCTGGACCGCATCTACGCCAGCTTCGACGGCGACGAGGAAACCTATCTGCGCGTCGCCAAGCAGGCGCACGAGGGGCAATCGGTGCCGGTGAACGTCGGCCTCGTCAACGAAGACGGCTACCCGCACGAGGGCAAGCTGGAATTCGTCGACAACCAGCTCGACTCGCAGACCGGTTCCGTGCGCATGCGCGCCACGTTCGAGAACAAGGACCGCGCCATGGCGCCCGGCCTGTTCGCCCGCGTGCGGATCGGCGGCGGCGACGCCAAGCCGGCGCTGCTGATCACGGACCGCGCGGTGGGCACGGACCAGAGCCACAAGTTCGTGTTCGTCGTCGGCGCGGACGGCAAGGCCGAGTACCGCGAAGTGAAGCTCGGACCCGTCGTCGACGGCCTGCGCGTGGTGCGCGCCGGCCTGAAACCGGGCGAGAAGATCGTCGTCAACGGCCTGCAGCGCGTGCATCCGGGCTCCCCCATCACGGCCCAGGTGGTGCCGATGGTCGCTTCGCTGGCGCCGGCCAAGGCGCCCGCCAAGGACACGAAGCTGGCGCTGGCGGATAGCGGCAAATAAGGAAGTCATCCCACAAGAATTCGAGGGACAAGAACACATGAACATCTCACGCTTTTTCGTCGACAAGCCGATCTTCGCGGCCGTGCTGTCGGTGCTGGTCTTCGTGGCCGGCCTCATCTCGATCTTCGAGTTGCCGATCTCCGAGTACCCGGACGTCGTGCCGCCCTCCGTGGTGGTGCGCGCCCAGTACCCGGGCGCCAATCCGAAGGTCATCGCGGAAACCGTCGCGACGCCGCTGGAGCAGGAAATCAACGGCGTCGAAAACATGCTGTACATGACGTCGCAGAACACCTCCGACGGCGCGCTGATGCTGACGGTGACCTTCAAGATCGGCACCAACGTCGAGCAGGCCGAGACGGCCGTGCAGAACCGCGTCCAGCGCGCGCTCCCGCGCCTGCCGGACGAGGTGCGCCAGATCGGCGTCACGACCGTCAAGAGCTCGCCCAACATCACGATGGTGGTCCACCTGCGCTCGCCGGACGGCCGCTATGACGACCTGTATCTGCGCAACTACGCGACCTTGAACGTCAAGGACGAACTGGCGCGCATCAACGGCATGGGCGAAGTCCAGCTGTTCGGTTCGGGCGACTACGCCATGCGCGTCTGGCTCGATCCGCAAAAGGTCGCCGCACGCAACCTCACCGCCAGCGACGTCGTGAACGCGATCCGCGAGCAGAACGTGCAGGTGGCGGCCGGTGTCGTCGGCCAGGGGCCGTCGAAAGGCGCGGACTTCCAGCTGACCGTCAACACGCAGGGCCGCCTGCAATCGGTCGAGGAGTTCGGCAACATCGTCATCAAGACCAATGCCGACGGCGCAACGACACTCCTGAAGGACGTCGCACGTCTGGAGATGGGCTCGAACTCGTATGCCCTGCGCGCGCTGCTGGACAACCAGTCGGCCGTCGCGATCCCCATCTTCCAGGCGCCGAACGCCAACGCGCTGCAGCTGTCGTCGGACGTGCGCGCCAAGATGAAGGAACTGTCGAAAGATTTCCCGGAAGGCGTCGAATACAGCATTGTGTACGACCCGACCCAATTCGTGCGCGAGTCGATCGACTCCGTGATCCACACCCTGATCGAAGCGGTGATCCTGGTGGCGCTCGTCGTCATCGTGTTCCTGCAGACGTGGCGCGCCTCGGTGATCCCGCTACTGGCGGTGCCGGTGTCCGTCGTCGGTACGTTCGCGGTGATGCTCGCCTGCGGCTTCTCGATCAATACGCTGTCGCTGTTCGGCCTCGTGCTGGCCATCGGTATCGTGGTGGACGATGCGATCGTCGTGGTGGAGAACGTCGAGCGCAACATCGCGAACGGCCTGAACCCGCATGATGCGACCGTGCAGGCGATGAAGGAAGTCTCGGGCCCGATCATCGCGATCGCCCTCGTGCTGTGCGCCGTGTTCATCCCGATCGCCTTCGTGTCGGGCCTGACCGGCCAGTTCTACCGTCAGTTCGCGCTGACCATCGCCATCTCGACCGTGATCTCCGCGTTCTCGTCGCTGACCCTGGCCCCCGCGCTGGCCGCCGCGCTGCTGAAATCGCACAACGCGCCGAAGGACCGCCTGACCCGCGCGATGGATGTCGTGTTCGGCCGCTTCTTCGCCGCCTTCAACCGCTTCTTCGGCCGCTCGTCGCACAAGTACGAAGATGGCGTGAAGGGCGTCCTGAAGCGCAAGAGCGCAGCCCTGGGCGTGTACGTGCTGCTCGCCATCGCCGGCATCTTCATGTTCAAGGCCGTGCCACCCGGCTTCGTGCCGTCGCAGGACAAGGCCTACCTGATCGGCTTCGCGCAGCTGCCGGACGCCGCCTCGCTCGACCGCACGGACGCCGTGATCCGCAAGATGTCGGACGTCGCCAAGCAGATCCCGGGCGTGGAATCGTCGGTCGCCTTCCCTGGCCTGTCGATCAACGGCTTCACCAACGCGCCGAACGCCGGCATCGTGTTCACGACGCTGAAACCGTTCGACGAACGTAAAGGCAAGGCGCAGAGCGCCGAGGCGATCGCCGCCGAGATCAACAAGCGCATGGGCGCCATCGAGGACGCGTTCGTGATGGTGCTGTCGCCCCCGCCCGTGAACGGCCTGGGCACGACCGGCGGCTTCAAGATGATGATCGAGGACCGCGCCGGCGTCGGTTACGACGAACTGTATAAAGCCGTGCAGGCCATCCAGGCCAAGGCGTGGACCGACAAGCGCCTGCAGGGCGTGTTCTCGGGCTACCAGATCAACGTGCCGCAACTGTTCGCCGACGTCGACCGCGTGAAAGCCAAGCAGCTGGGCGTGCCGCTGGCCGAGATCAACCAGACCTTGCAGATCAACCTCGGTTCGCTGTACGTGAACGACTTCAACCAGTTCGGCCGCACCTACCAGGTGCGCGTGCAGGCCGATGCGCCGTTCCGTTCGCAGCGCGAGCAGATCGCACAGCTGAAAGTCCGCAACGACAAGGGCGAGATGATCCCGCTGTCCTCGCTCATGAAGATCAAGGACACGTACGGTCCCGACCGCGTGCAGCGCTACAACGGCTACGTCGCCGCCGAGCTGAATGGCGGCCCGGCCCCGGGCGTGTCGTCGGGCCAGGCGCAGGCCGCGATGGAAGAAATCGTCAAGGCCAATCTGCCGAAAGGGATCTCGTACGAATGGACCGACCTGACCTACCAGGACATCCTGGCCGGTAACACCATGATCTACGTGTTCCCGCTGTGCGTGCTGCTCGTGTTCCTCGTGCTCGCCGCGGAGTACGAAAGCTGGACGCTGCCGCTGGCCGTGATCCTGATCGTGCCGATGTCGATCCTGTGCGCCCTCATCGGCGTGAAGCTCTCGGGCGGCGACAACAACATCTTCACGCAGATCGCCCTGTTCGTGCTGGTGGGTCTCGCATCGAAGAACGCGATCCTGATCGTGGAATTCGCACTGGAGCTGGAACACCATGGCCGCAGCATCGTGGCCGCCGCGCTGGAAGCCTGCCACCTGCGCCTGCGTCCGATCCTGATGACGTCGATCGCGTTCATCATGGGCGTGGTGCCGCTGGTGCTGTCGCACGGCGCCGGCGCCGAGATGCGCCACGCGATGGGCGTCGCGGTGTTCGCCGGCATGCTGGGCGTGACGTTCTTCGGCCTGTTCCTGACGCCGGTGTTCTACGTCCTGCTGCGCACCCTGGCCAAGCGTTTCGAAAAGCCGAAGCATGCCCACGCCCACGAGACGGCACCGAAGGCCGTCGGCGGCGACCATGCTCCGGCCCTGGAAGGAAACTGATATGAAAATGATGATTGCAAGAGGTGTCGCTCCGCTGATGGCAGCCCTGCTGCTGACCGCGTGCGCCGCCCCGGAATTCAAGCAACCGACGATTGCGACGCCGACGGCGTTCAAAGAGTCGCAAACGGCACCTGCCGCTGCCGTCAACGACGTGCGCAGCGCCGCCGACGGCACCACGTGGACCGTCGGCCGCCCGGCCGAAGCCCAGCCGCGCGGCGAATGGTGGCGTGCGTTCAACGACGAGACGCTGAACGGCTTGATCCTTGACGCGACGGCGAACAACCAGAGCCTGACGGTGGCCGCCGCCCGCGTGAAGGAAGCCCGCGCTATCGCCGGCATTGCAGAAGCGGACCGCATCCCGCAGATCGGCGTCGGCGTCGGCGCCGAGCGCACCCGCCTGTCGCCGCTGGAAGCGAATCTGCCCAAGGGAACGAATGTCCCGGCCGCGAACACGTATTCGGCGCGCCTGTCGGCCAGCTACGAGGTCGACCTGTTCGGCCGGGTGTCATCGAACGTGGCGGCCGCGCGCGGCGACGCCGGCGCGGTGGAAGCGACGTACCGCTCCGTGCTGCTGTCGCTGCAGGCGGATGTGGCGCAGACTTATTTCCGCCTCCGTTCGCTCGATGCGGAAATCGCGACCGTCAACCACACGGTGCAGCTGCGCGAAGAAAGCGTGCGCGTGACGGGCCGCCGCTTCGACGCGGGCGACATCGGCGAGTTCGACCTGTCGCGGGCCAAGACGGAACTGGCGACGGCGCGTTCGGAAGCCATCGGCCTGCAACGCCAGCGCGCCACCGCGGAACACGCGCTGGCCGTCCTGCTGGGCAAGCCGGCCTCGAACTTCGCCGCGCCTTCGCGTCCGCTCTCCGACGCCGCGGCGCTGCCGCTGATCCCGGCCGGCCTGCCGTCGACGTTGCTGGAGCGCCGTCCCGACATCGCCAGCGCCCAGCGCTCGATGGAAGCGGCCAACGCCCGCATCGGCGTCGCGCGCGCGGCGATGTTCCCGGCGCTGAACCTGTCGGCGGGCACCGGCGGCGTCGGCACCAGCTTCGCCGAAGTGTTCAAGTGGAGCAGCCGTTCGTGGCTGCTGGGCGCCGCGCTGTCGATGCCGCTGATCGACGGTGGCCGCAACCGCAACAACGTCGTGCGCAGCGAGGCCGCGCTGGAAGAAGCCGTGGGTTCGTACCGCCAGAGCGTCCTGACGGCCTTCGCCGAAGTCGAGGACAACCTGGCCGGCCTGCGCATCCTGGCGGGGCAGAGCGCCGAGATCGAAGCGGCGGTGCTCTCCGCCCGCCGCTCGGCGGACCTGGCGCAGAAGCTGTACGACGCGGGCCGCGGCAGCTACCTCGAACTGCTGGACGCGCAGCGCAACCTGGCGAACGTCGAGCGCAATGCGGTGCAGTTGCGGGGCGATCGTGCGATCACCACCGTGGCGCTGATCCGTGCGCTGGGCGGCGGTTGGGATGCCACGGCGCGCGTGGATGACACGGCGCAGGCACGGAATTAAGACTCAAGGACACACTGTCCCTGGCTTTACCGTGATTCCGGTAATGCCCTTTGCGGCGGTACGTGCGAGCGTACCGCCGCTTTTTTCCGGCGCAGGCTAGAATCGGCGCATGCCGACTTCATCCGACTCTTCCCAACTCACTGGCCTCGCTCCCGTCATCGCCCCGGACACGCGCATCCTCATCCTGGGCAGCTTCCCGGGCGCCGCGTCGCTCGCCGCCCAGCAGTACTACGCACACCCGCGCAACCAGTTCTGGAAACTGGTCGGCGCCCTGATCGGCGAAGACCTCTATTCACTGCCGTATGCCGACCGCCTGCCGCGCCTGCTGGCGCACCGCTTCGGCTTGTGGGACGTATTGGCCGCGTGCGAGCGCGAAGGCAGCCTCGATTCCGCGATCCGCAACCCGGCCGCCAACGATTTCGAGCGGCTGCACCGGCTGTGTCCCGAACTGGAGACGGTCGGGTTCAACGGGCAGACGTCGGGCAAGTTCGCGCCGCAGTTCGCGCAGCAGGGGTATCGCACCGTCGTGCTGCCGTCGAGTTCTCCGGCGCATATGGCGCTGACGTTCGAACAAAAATTGGCGGTGTGGCGGCAGCTGATCGAGCCACGCTGAAGCACGCTACGTCTCCGCCGCAACCAGCGCGGCCAGCACCTGCACCTCGAATTCGCGCACCGGCAGCGGCCTGCCGAACAGGTAGCCCTGGAAGGAATGGCATCCGTGCGCGACGAGAAAATCGCGCTGCGCGGCCGTCTCCACGCCTTCGGCGATCACGTCCAGTCCGAGGCCCCGCCCCATGGCGATGATCGTGTGGGCCACCATGGCATCCCGGTGGCTCGCCGGCAGTTCGTCGACGAACGACTTGTCGATCTTGAGCTGCGTGAGCGGCAGCTTCGTCAGGTAGTTGAGCGAGGAATTGCCGGTGCCGAAGTCGTCGAGCGAGATGCTGAAGCCGTTGGTCCGGAGGATGTGCAGCTTGCGGATCGACGATTCGAGGTCGCCGAACGCCAGGCTTTCCGTGACCTCGAGCTTCAGCTTGTCCACGGGCGCCCCCGACCGCCTGACTTCGGCCAGGATGTCGTCGACGAAGCTGTCGGACTCGAACTGGCGCGCACTGATGTTCACGGCAAGGGTCAGGCCGCCCATGGCGTCGTCGCGCGTCCACGCGGCGAGTTGGCGGCAGGCCGTGGCGAGCACCCAGCGTCCGATCGGTTCGATCAGTCCGGTTTCCTCGGCCAGCGGAATGAACGCGGCGGGCGGGATGGCGCCGCGTTCGGAGTGCGTCCAGCGCAGCAGCGCCTCGGCGCCGATCGGACGTTCCCGGGCATCGACCTGGACCTGGTAGTGCAGCGTCAGCGCCTCGTCGCGGATGGCGTCGCGCAGCGCTTTCTCGAGCCAGTTGCGGCCGTCGAGCTCCGCTTGCATTTCGTCCTCGAAGACGCGCACCGTATTGCGTCCGCTCTGTTTGCTCTTGTACAGGGCCAGCTCGGCCTGGCACAGCAAGGCATCGGGGCTGTCGGCGCCGTCGCGGAACAACGTGACGCCGAGCGAGCCGGTGCAGGCCAGCCGGTGGCCGTCGAGCATCATCGGTTCGGCGATCGCCGCCCGGATCGCGTCGGCGGTGAGCAGCGCGCGGGCCGCCGCCGCATTCCGGTCCGTGCCCAGGCGTTCGGCCAGCAGCACGAAGCTGTCGCCGCTGAACCGGCCCAGCGTATCGTCCTCGCGCTTGAGCGAACGGATGCGCCGTGCCACTTCCACGAGCAACTGGTCGCCCACGGCATGGCCAAGGGAATCGTTCAGCTTCTGGAAGTGGTCGAGGTTCACCATCATGACGGCGCCGAACTCCTGGGCGTTGCCGGCACCGGCCATGGCACGGTCGATGTGGTCGGCGAGCAGGACGCGGTTCGGCAGGTCGGTCAGGTGATCGAACAGCTTGAGGCGCTCGGCAAGGGCATGGGCCTGTTTTTCCGCCGTGATGTCCTGCAGGTTGCCGACATAGTGGATCGTCCGGCCCTGCGGGTCCGGTACCGCCGTGATCGAGAGCCGCGCCGTGTACAGACCGCCGTCGCGGTGCCGGTTGACCACCTCGCCGGTCCAGTACCCGGTCGTCGTCAGCGTCGACCACATGGCCTCGTAAAAATCGTCCTCGTGCAACCCGGAGCGCAGCAGCCGCGGACTCTGGCCGATCGCGTCAAGGGCGGCGTAGCCGCTGATGCGGGTGAAAGCGGCGTTGACGCGTTCGATGTTGCCCTGGGCATCGGTGATCAGCATGCCGTCCTGGCTTTCGAAGGCGACCGAGGCGACGCGCAGTTCGCGTTCGGCGCGGCGGCGCTCGGTGATGTCGCGGACGACGGCAAGGACACCCTCGGTCTCGCCGTCGTCCGCCCGGATCGGCACCTTGATCACTTCCAGGTCGCGCAGGATGCCGTCCGGCGCAGCGATCGCTTGCTCGTACCTGTGCGGCTGGCCCGTGCGCAGGACATGCTCGTCGCTTTCCTTGATGAACGCGGCAAACGCCTTGTCCACGAACAGCTCGTCGGCAGTGCGCCCGATGATCCTGTCGCCCGGCAGGCCGAGCAAGGCATGGGCACCGGCATTGCAGTGGACGTAGACGTTGTTCCTGTCTTTCAGCGCCATGGCATCCGGGCTGTTTTCGACCAGCGTGCGAAGCTGGGCTTGCTCGACCATGAGCGCGCGGGCGGTCCGCTCCAGTTGCGCGTTCTTGTGCTGGATCTCGGCGGTGCGCGCTTGGACGGCGCGCCGCAGGAACCGGATCCACAACAAGGTGGCGGCCAGCGCCGCCAGCGCGCCGAGGATCACGGACGCGAGGATGCGCAGGTAGGGCCGGAACTGTATCGGCTGGGTGAACCACTTGCTCCGCAGCGCCTCGCGCTCCGCCGGCGTGATGCGCGCCATGCCTTGCTCGACGAGATCGAACGTCGCCTTGTCGCCCTTGGCGACGGCCCAGCGAAACTGCCCCAGATACAGCGTGAAGGCCTTGGCGAACTTTTTCTGGTCGCGGTAGAGATAGAGATAGTAGTTCGCCGGACGGTCGTCCATGCAAAAGATCTTGATGTCGCCGGCCCGGACGGCATCCAGGATGGCGACGTAGCCCGGGTAGGTGACCTGGTTCGTGATGCCCTGCCTGGCCAACTGTTCGGCGCAGGCATCGCCGCGCTCCACGCCGACCAGGAAGCCGTTCATCGACTGGACGTCGTGGATGCCGGAAATCGACGTGTCGACATAGATGCCGACCGTCTGCGCGTCGTACGGCTGGGAGAAATCGTAGAGCGGCTCGCGCGCCGGCGTGCGGAAAATCATGTCGATCACGTCGGCCCGGCGGTCGTGCATCGTCTGGAGCGCGTTACTCCACTGCATGGGCTGGAGGTCGACATGGACGCCCGTTTTTTGTTCCCACAGGTGCCAGAGGTCGACGACATAACCCTCGGGGCGCCCGTTCTTGTCCAGAAATAGAAAAGGGGGATAGTTGTTGTCGGTAACGACGTGCAGGGTCCTGGCATCGGCCTGCAACGCGTACACGAGCAACGCGACAACCAGCACGAGCCGGCGGCGCATGACACTTCCCGGCATGATGGAATCCATCAAGCCCATTGATTTTCCCTCCCGCACGCTGTGCATGGGCTGCGTGCCGGTGCCGGCCCTGGCCGCGCGGCGGTTGTCTGTCTGATGTCGATCGTGGCGCATCGATTGGCCTGATCTTTTTTTATGGCAAGCTTAACATGGATATTGGGAAACATTTCAAACTATGACCGTGCAGCAACATTATTGCGAATGGCGGCCGGCCTTTTTTTTCGCGACAACGTCCTCATATCGGATCCATCCCCCCACGGCGCCACGGTACGAGCTGGCGCCGCATTTTTTCCCGACCCTTAGCAGGCAATGCGTGACCAGCGTCCCGAGGATGACGCTGCGATGGCCGTTTTGGCATCGAGGGCGCGTGCCGATGCCGGGAGGGATCACATCGAAAGGAAAACCATGAAAGAAGAGCTGATCGAAATGAACGGCAAGGTCACCGAAGTGCTGCCGGAAATGCGTTTCCGCGTGGACCTCGAGAACGGCCACCAACTGGTCGCGTACACGTCCGGCAGGATGAAGAAAAACCACATTCGCATCATCGCGGGCGACCGCGTCACGCTGGAGATGTCGCCGTATGACCTGAACAAGGGCCGGATCGTGTTCCGCCATCTCGAAACCCGCGGCGTGCCCGCGCCGTCGGCCGCGCGCCAGCGCCGCCGCTGATCGACCCGGATCGAACAACGACGGCCGCGCCACCGTGTCATCCCGACACGGTGGCGCGGCCGTTTTACGTTCTCAGTACAACTGGACGCTGTTCGCGCTCTGGCGCCGCAGGTGTGCCAGCTTGGCCGAGTACAACTGGCGGTTGTCCGACTTCGTGCTGGTGTCGATGGCCTGCGTGAGCTCTTCGCGGGCTTCCTTTGCTTGACCAAGGCGCAGCAGCGTCACCGCGAGCCAGAAGTGGAACTCGTCGTAGTAGGGCGCACGCTTGACCTCGCGTTCGAACAGCTTGCGCGCGGCGTCGTAATCGCCGGCCTTGAGGGCGACCATGCCCTTGTCGAAGTACTGGAACGGCGGGACCGGTTCGACGGCGGCCACGCGCCGCGCCATCTCGGCCGCTTCGGCCGGACGGCCCGTCGCCGCCAGCAAGGGGCCGAGATTCTGCATCACGACGATGCTTTCCGGCTCGCGTTCGAGCGCCGTGCGCAATGCCCGTTCGGCCATGACGAGATCGCCGTGGCGCTGGTAGATCACGCCCAGCGTATTGTAGGCGATGGCGTTCGGCGGATTGGTCGCCACGGCGGCGCGCGCCCACCAGTAGGCGTCGTCGACGTTGCCCTGCACGAGCGATTCGGCGGCGCGGTTGTTGAGGTACAGCGCGACGATGTCGTCTTCTTCCAGTTGGCGGCTGCGCAGGCGGCTCGCGTCCGGCGGGGGCAGGAAGTCGACGACGAGTTCGTGCTCGGACGTCTCGTCGTACAGCAGGCCGTTGGGCCGGCGGTGGCCGAGGGCGATGTTGACGTGGGACGACACGAGATAGATGCCGCCGTCGCGGCTCCACGTCTCGTCCGCCATCACGCTGCGGAAGTGCACCGTCATGCCGAGTTCGCGCGCGAAAGCCGCCGTCATGACGACGAGCGACAGGCAGTTGCCGGCGCGCGCCGCATACGTCTCGGCGGCCGTGCGGGTGCGGCTGGAATCGTATTCGAGCTTCAGGTCGGTCTTGCTGTACAGCGCGTCGATCAGGCCCTGCTCCAGGCCCTTGCTGCGCAGATGCGCTTCGAAGGCGGGACTGTGGATATAGGCCTGCATCGCGGGACTCAGCGTGAACAGGTTTTGCGCGCCGATGGGTTCCGACGGCGGCTTGAAGGACGCGTCGGCGAACAGTGGTGGCGGGGCAGGATGTTGCGGGGTGCTGGCGCAGCCGGCCAGCAGCAGGGGCAATACGATCAATAGGGACGCCAGGCGGTTCATGTCTCCTCCTCGGCCGGCGATTCGTCGATTATCAGTCTTATGACTTGAAGTATCTGCCGGTCCGGGGCGGAAGTAAAGAACACCTCGACAATCCGCTCTCGCGACGGTCCTCGAGGTGCCCTAAAGACGCGCTACTGGTCGGCGTGGAAGGCTTCGTGCAGTTCGTCGAGCAGCTCGGCCGTTTCCTCGTGCGAGAGGCCGAGATAGGCCAACGCGCGGGCACCGCCCTTGTTCCATTCGAGCGATTCGGCATCGCCCTGATATTTGCAGATCGCGCTTTCCGCCAGCAGCGACAGCGCCACGAGCGAGCGCACCGTCGGTGCCGTGTCGGCGTCGTCCAGGACCGCGTAATCGTGGTGGTGCAGGATGGACCAGGCGACATCTTCCGAGAGTCCCCAGTTGCGCGCCAGCAGCGTGCCGATGGTCGTGTGGCTCGTGTTGTGGCGCTCGTTTTCCAGCGCCGTGAACGGCCGTTCCGATTCGAGCGACGCGCAAGCATAGGTGCTTTCGTAGTCGGCGAAGCGGTCCATCAGCAGCGGCACGCCGGTGTCGCAGAACAGGCCGAAGGTGTGCGCCACGTCCGTCTCGCCGATGCGCAGGCGGCGCGACAGGAAGACCATCGCCTCCGCGCGCCGGCTCGACACTTCCCAGAAATTGGCGAGCGCGGCGCTGTTCGCCGGGATCGCCTGGCGTGCGAGCAGGCCCGTCATCAGGGCCGCGACCTGGTTAATGCCGAGGAACAAGATCGCCTGCTCGATCGACTTGGCCTTGCGCCGCCCGCCGAAGATGGACGAGTTGGCGAGCTTCAGCAGGGCGCCCGACATCCCGACGTCGCTGGCGACGATGCGGCCAATCACGGCCGGGCTCGGATCCGGGGACGCAAGTTCCCGTTGCAGATCAGCAAGCAGGCTGGGACGGGGCGGGATCCGGATCGACTTGATCAGGGCGTCGACGGGATCCTCGGCGGCGGCGCTCGGACGCGCCAGGACAGCTGCTGTACTCATGACTGGACGGGAAAAACGGTGCTGGGTGATGCTGCACGGAAATACGCGCGAAGTTTGTCACTATAAACCAGTGCCGTAGAAGTTGCAGCAAAGTATTGCCCTTGTGTAGCAAAACAGACAGTGCGACCTGTCAAATCTTAACAATATAGAATTGCTCCATGTCTTCAACCATTCTTGCCGGCATCGATTTTTACGCGCCTTCGCATCTGGTCGCGCGCCAGCTGATCGGCGTTACGGTGCTCGTCGACGGCGTCGGCGGCCGCATCGTCGAGACGGAAGCCTATGACGGCGAAGATCCCGCCTCGCACAGCTATTCCGGCCCGACCGACCGTAATTTCGCGATGTTCGGGCCGCCGGCCCACGCTTATGTCTACCGCTCCTACGGCATCCACTGGTGTCTGAATTTCGTTTGCCGGGAAGAGGGGCATGGTGCCGGGGTCCTGATCCGCGCGCTCGAACCCGTGACGGGGCTGGACACTATGTGCGAGCGGCGCGGCACGCGCGATCACTGGCTGCTGTGTTCCGGACCCGGCAAACTGTGCCAGGCGCTGGGTGTGACGCGCGCCCTGAACGGGCAATCGCTGGCGGCGCCGCCGTTCGAGCTGGCGCCCGCACCGAGCGGCATCGACGTGGTCAGCGGGCCGCGCATCGGCATTTCGAAAGCCGTCGACGTACCCTGGCGCTTCGGCCTGGCCGGCTCGCGCTGGGTCAGCAAGCCGTTCCGCTGAACGTTCAGCGGCCCTTGGCCGCGCGGCGCGGCCGGGGCGTTTCCCGGTCATCCTGAACCGGCCGGTGTGCGAGCGCCGGCCGGCCGCGCATCGGGCTGTCCGGGGCGCGTCGTTCGATGGCGGCCGGCGCCGCGTCGTCCTGCCCATCCTCGATGCGGAAGATCGACACCGCGCGCGCCAGGTTGACGGTCTGCTCGTGCAGGCTGGCCGCCGCCGCCGCGGCCTGTTCGACGAGGGCGGCGTTCTGCTGCGTCATATCGTCCATCTGCCCGACCGCGCGATTGACTTCGGCGATGCCGTCGGCCTGCTCGGTGCTGGCGGCGCTGATGCGGTTGATGATGTCGTTCACCTGCTGCACCGACGCGACCACGCTGCCCATGCTGGACCCGGCCTCGCCCACGGCCGCGCTGCCGTTGTCGATGATCGCCACGGAATCGGCGATGAGCGCCTTGATCTCTTTGGCGGCCGACGCCGAGCGCTGGGCCAGCGTGCGCACTTCGCTGGCCACGACGGCGAAGCCGCGGCCCTGCTCGCCGGCGCGTGCCGCTTCGACGGCGGCGTTCAGCGCCAGCAGATTGGTCTGGAACGAGATGCCGTCGATGACGCCGGTGATCTCGACGATCTTGCGCGAGCTGGCGCGGATCGATTCCATCGTGGCCACGGCGCGGTCGACGGCCTGGCCGCCGCCGGTCGCCAGCCGGGCCGCCTCGGCCGCGAGTGCCGTCGCCAGGCGGGCGTTGTCGGCATTGCCTTTGACGGCCTGGGTCAGCGTCTCCATCGCGCTCGCCGTCTGCTGCAGGGAGCCGGCCTGCAGCTCCGTGCGCGTCGACAGGTCCAGGTTGCCGCTGGCGATTTCTTTCGACGCCGTGTCGATCGAACGCACCGAATCGAGCACGCTGCGCAGGGTCTTGTTCAGGTTGGAGATGGTCTGGTCGAGCGCGCGCGCCGTGTCGGCGATTTCGTCGCGGCCGTCGTTATGGGCGCTGGCGCACAGGCGGCCTTCGGCCAGCTCGCCCACGACGGCCGAGATGGCGCCGATGTCGCGCAGCATGGCGCGGCGCACGAACATCGTCACGGCCAGCGAGACGGCGATCGACAGCATCACCAACATGGCCATCCACGTGCCCAGGTTGTGGAACTCCGTGCGCGCGGCGGCATACGCCTGTTCGCTGAGCGTCTTTTCCAGCGTGGCCAGCTGGGCCAACTGCTGGTTCAGCACCATGAATTCCTTTTCCGCCTTCTGCATCGAGTTGGTGGCGATCGACTGGTCGACCTGCGCCATCTCGATCGTGTCCTGCACGGCCTTGCGGTAGGCCGCCAGTGCCGCCAGCGATGCGTCGACGGGCTTGCGTTCGGCGCCGTCGGTCGCGCGCGCGAGTTCCTGCAATTGCGCCTGCACGGCGGCGTGGCGTTTGCCGATGTCGGCGATGAGGGCGTCGAGTCGGTTCTTGGCGAAACTGCCGTTGATCCAGGCCAGCAGCTGGTAGGCGTTGGCGTGGACGTACTTGGCTTCGCCCGCCACGTCGGCCACGCTTTTCAGGCGCGCGGCGCGGACCTGCACGATGTTTTCCAGCGACGCGTTCTGGCGCACCATCCCGTACCACGCGGCACCGGACAACATCAACAGCAGCACCAGCACCATGCCGGGGGCCAGCAGCAGCTTGGGACCGATCCGAAGTTTTTTCAGCATGTTTCGCTCCCGCTCGACGCGTTCGAGACTGTTATTTCTTGTAGAGTCCTGCCTCCAGCACGACGCCGTCGACGAGCAGGATGTACGTCGTCTTCGGTTCGATCTTGCCGGTGGTCGGATTCTTGTACTGATAGTCGACCCAGCCCTTGCCCTTGGCCGCGGCCAGCTCGATGATCTCGCGGCGGTATTTCTTGCCGTTGGCATCGGGGACGTCCGTCAGGTCCTTGCCGACGATCGACGGGTTGTACGGATGGGCCAGTACGATGCCGGTCTTGACGTCGCGCATGTCGATGTACAGCGAGCCCTGGACGAACTCCGGATCCTTGGCCGTGATGCGCTTCATGACTTCTTCCTTGCCCTTAGCCTTGACCATGGCGGCGCCGCGCTCTGCCATGGCGATCGCATCCTTCTCGGACGGTTCCGACGCCAGTGCGCCGGCGCAGGACAGGGTCAGGGCGGTAGCGACTACGGTTGCGGTCAGTTTCATAGGATGTCCTTTCGGGGGATGAGGATAGGTCTGAATGTTGCCTATTTGCATTTCCTACTGTACGCCGCGGACTTCCCCGGGCTGTTGTGCTAACGCAAGTGGCATCCTGCCGCAACGGCAACGCTGATCTTTCGCAGTGCATGTGGAAATCAGTGAGAAATGGAATTGGAACTTGACTAGTGGCAACTCAGACACGGTGTCGTCTCCCTACCATCGGTTCCTGTCGGCAATTATTTCCATGCGTCACCTTTTGCTGCCATCAACCACTTCCTCAGGAGAACTCCCGTGACCCTCGACGCGACGCCCGCCAAGTTCAAGCCCTATACCCGCCAGTCGATCCAGAATGCACGCCAATGGCGATGGCTGAGCCCCGACCTGCAGGAAGCGGTGCAGGTGGTCTCCCATGTCCTGCCGTTCCGCACGAACGAATCGTGATGGAACAGCTGATCGACTGGAACAACATCCCCGACGATCCCATCTACCGCCTGACGTTTCCCCACCGCGACATGCTCCCGAGCAGGGAATACGAGCAGTTGCGCGATCTGGTGCTCTACAAGAAGGACGACGCGGCGGTCGCGAAGCTCGTGCACGCCATCCGCATGCGCATGAACCCGCACCCGGCCGGCCAGATGACGCACAACGTGCCGCGCGTGAACGACGCGCCGCTCAAGGGGCTGCAGCACAAGTACAAGGAAACCGTGCTGTTCTTCCCCAGCGCGGGCCAGACCTGCCACGCCTATTGCACGTTCTGCTTCCGCTGGCCGCAATTCGTCGGCATGGAAGATATGAAGTTCGATGCGCGCGAAAGCACGGAGCTGGTGTCCTACCTGGCCTCGCATCCGGACGTGACGGACGTGTTGATCACGGGCGGCGATCCGATGATCATGAATACGCGCTCGCTGGCCGAGTTCATCGAACCGCTGCTGGCGCCCGAGCTGGCGCATATCCAGAACATCCGCATCGGCACCAAGTCGGTCGCGTACTGGCCGCAGCGCTACGTGTCGGACAAGGACAGCGACGATCTGATGCGCCTGTTCGAACGAGTCGTCAAGGCCGGCAAGAACCTCGCGCTGATGGGGCATTACAACCATGCCGTCGAGCTGCGCCAGCCTATCGCCCAGCAGGCCGTCAAGCGCATCGTCGGCACCGGCGCCACCTTGCGCATGCAGGGCCCGCTGATCCGCCACATCAACGAAGACCCGAACAGCTGGGCCGAACTGTGGACGACGGGCGTGCGCCTGGGGGCGATCCCGTACTACATGTTCGTGGAGCGGGACACGGGGCCGCGCGAGTACTTCGGGCTGCCGCTGGGGCGCGCGCACGAGATCTTCCAGGCCGCGTACAGCATGGTGTCGGGCCTGTCGCGCACCGTGCGCGGACCGTCGATGAGCGCGTTCCCGGGCAAGGTCGTGATCGACGGCGTGGTCACCATCAACGGCGAAAAGCTGTTCGCGCTGCAGTTCCTGCAGGCGCGCAATCCGGACTGGGTGCGCCGGCCGTTCTTCGCGAAATACGACCCGGACGCCACCTGGCTCGATCACTTGAAACCGGCGTTCGGCCGCAAGAAGTTTTTCTTCGAGGGCGGTGAAGACGATCAAGATGCCTTCCCGGCGGTTGGGCGCGTGATTCCGATCCAGCCGGCGCGCACCCAGGACCAGCGCGCCAGCGACAGTCAACCCGACGCGGCTTGAGCCGCAGGAGGTGTGCATGGAAACCGACCAGAATCAGTCGCCGCTGAACGGCGTGGCAGTGTTTTTCTACGTGTTCCTGCCGTTCGCGCTGGGACATTATTTGTCCTCGCTGCTGCGCAACGTGAACGCCGTGCTGGCACCGCATCTGGTCGGCGCGCTCGCGCTGACGCCGGGCCAGCTCGGCCTGCTCACCAGCGCGTTCTTTTTCGCGTTTGCCCTCGTCCAGCTGCCGGTCGGGATCGCGCTCGACCGCTACGGTCCGCGCAAGGTGCAGCTGGTGCTGTTGATGCTGGCGGCATTCGGCGCGCTGCTGTTCGCCACGGGTCGCTCGTTCGGCCAGCTGGTGCTGGCGCGCGCCGTCATCGGCTGTGGCCTGGGCGGCTGTTTCATGTCGGCGGTGAAGGCGATCTCCACGTGGATCTCGCCCAAGCGCCTGCCATCCGTGCAGGGCTATCTGATCGCCGTGGGCGGTCTGGGCGCTGCCTCGGCGACGATGCCGGTGCGGATGCTGTTGCAGCACACGGACTGGCGCGGCCTGTTCATGCTGCTGGCCGCATTGACCGCCTCCAGCGGTCTGCTGATCTGGCTCGTCACGCCGCGGTCGAAGGCGCCCGGCGGGGCGATGCCGACCGTGCGCTCGGTGCTCGACGTGTACCGCGCGCACGCGTTCCGCACGACGATCTCGCTGGTGCTCGTGCCGCATGCGATCTTCTTCGGCATCCAGGGCCTGTGGATCGGACGCTGGCTGTCGGACGTGGCCCGCTTCCCGGACGCCGCCGTCGCCTACCTGCTGTACATGGGGATGGCGTCGGTGATCTTCGGCGCCATCGCCGTCGGCATGATCACGGAATGGGCCGGGCGGCGCGGCATCGAGGCGCTGGACGTAGCCGCCGTCGGCGTGCTGCTCTTCATCCTCGTGCAGGTGGCGATCGTGTGCAACTGGCGTCCCAGCCTGCAGCTGCTGTCGGTGCTGTTCACGCTCGTGGGAACGATCACCGGCATCGAATACGCGATCGTGGCCCAGAGGCTGCCGCGCGCACTGACGGGGCGCGCGGCCACGTGCCTGAATCTCCTGATCTTCATCGGCGCCTTCCTCGTGCAGGCCGGTTTCGGCCTGATCGTCGGCCTGTGGCATCCCGACGCCGCCAGCCACTTCCCGGCGGTGGCCTACCGCGTCGCGTTCGGCGTGCTGGTGGCACTGCAGCTGCCTGGCCTGCTCGGCTATGTCCATCACTGCCTTCAGCGCCGTCAAGTAAAATGCGACATCGTTTTGCTCACCCAGAAGGAAGAATATGAGATTGGTTCGTTACGGACGCCCCGGTAAGGAAAAACCGGGCCTGTTCGACGAGGAAGGCCGCCTGCGCGACCTGTCCGGCGTGATCGAGGACGTCGATGCGTCGGTGCTGTCGGAAAAGGCGCTGCGCAAGCTCGCGAAGGTCGACTGGAAAACGCTGCCGCTCGTGCGCGGCAATCCGCGACTCGGCGTGCCGGTCAAGGGCGTCGGCAAATTCATCGGGATCGGCATGAATTACTCCGACCACGCGGCCGAAGTGGGCGCTTTGATCCCGAAGGAACCGATCATGTTCATGAAGGCGACGTCGTGCCTGAACGGCCCGGACGATCCGATCCAGCTGCCGAAAGGCTCGAAAAAGACCGACTGGGAAGTCGAGCTGGGCGTCGTCATCGGCACCCGCGCGCAGTACGTGGACGAGAAGGACGCGCTGAAATATGTGGCCGGCTACTGCGTCGTCAACGACGTCTCCGAGCGCGCCTACCAGTTCGAACTGGGCTCGCAATGGGACAAGGGCAAAGGCTGCGACACGTTCGGCCCCGTCGGCCCGTTCCTCGTGACGAAGGACGAGATCTTCGACGTGCAGGACCTCGATCTGTACCTGGAACTGAACGGCAAGCGCGTGCAGACGGGGAACACCTCGAAGATGATTTTCACGGTCGCGCAAATCGTCAGCTACCTGTCGCGCTTCATGACCCTGGAGCCGGGTGACATCATCACCACGGGCACGCCGCCGGGCGTGGGCCTGGGCCGCAGCCCGCAGCGCTTCCTCAAGAAGGGCGACAAGCTGCGTCTCGGGATTGCGGGGTTGGGCGAGCAGCAGCAGGAAGTGCTCGCGTATCCGAAAGCCTGACACGCCTGATAAGCGCGTCCCCGCGCAGGCGGGGACCCATGCCGAGCAACAGGATTCCATAAGTCGGTGCCGTCGCGACGATTGAGGGGTACCCGACTTCGGTGATTCAGTATGGATTCCCGCTTCCGCGGGAACGACGGCTAGATTGCCACCCGCTTCAACGCCCCTTCGATCGATTCCTTCAAGCGCCCCACGATCTCGCCCAGGTCCCCCTGCGTGACGACGTACGGCGGCGCCAGCAGTACGTGATCGCCCTGGCGGCCGTCGATCGTGCCGCCCATCGGATACACCAGCAACCCGTTCTCCATTGCGCACGCCTTGATGGCCGCATGCAGCTTCAGTTCCGGCGCGAACGGTGTCTTGCTGTCCCGCTCGCGCACCAGTTCCAGCGCGAGGAACAGCCCGCGGCCGCGGATGTCGCCCACGTGCGGATGGTCTTCGAATTCCTCGTCCAGCATCGCACGCAATTGGGCGCCGCGCAGGCGGACTTGCGTCAGCAGGTCGTCGCGCTCGATCACCTGCTGGACGGCGAGGGCCGCCGCCGCCGCCACCGGATGCCCGATGTAGGTATGCCCGTGCAGGAACACGCCGCTGCCGGCGCGCAGGCGCTCGACGATGGTGCCGTTCACGAGCACCGCCCCGATCGGCTGGTAGCCCGCGCCCAGGCCCTTGGCCACGGCGATCAGGTCGGGCACGACGCCGTCCTGCTCGATCGCGTACATGGTGCCGGTGCGGCCCATCCCGCACATCACTTCGTCGGCGATGAACAGGATGCCGTACTTGTCGCACAGCGCGCGCACGCCGCGGAAGTAGCCGGGCGTGGGCGGGATCGCGCCGCCCGTCGCGCCCACGACGGGTTCGGCGCAGAACGCGATCACGTGTTCCGGACCGGCCTGCAGGATCGCCGCTTCCAGTTCGTCCAGCAGCATCGCCGTGTACTGGTCGACGGTCTGGTCTTCGGTCCGGCCGCGGTATTCGTAGCAGGCCGACACCCGTTCGACGTCGATCAGCAGGGGCGCGAACGGCTGGCGGCGCCATTCGTTGCCGCCCACGGCCAGCGCGCCCAGCGTGTTCCCGTGGTAGCTCTGACGGCGCGCGATGAAGAGCGAGCGTCGATGTTCCCCGCCTTCGACAAAGTACTGGCGCGCCAACTTCAGCGCCGTCTCCATCGCTTCCGACCCGCCCGACACGAGGTACACGCCCTCGACCCCGCTCGGTGCGTTCGCCACGAGCCGGTCGGCCAGTTCTTCCGCCACCTCGGTCGTGAAGAAGGCCGTGTGGGCATAGGCGCAGCGGTCGATCTGGCGGTGCATGGCCGCGATGACGTCCGGATGGCCATGTCCGAGCGACGACACGGCCGCGCCGCCGCTGGCGTCGAGATAGCTGCGCCCAATGCTGTCGTACAGGTAGACGCCCGCGCCGCCGACCGCGATCGGCGGCGTCTGACGCAGGCTGCGGTGCAGGATGTGAGTCATGAACGCTCCCTAAAAAGTTGACGGTTGACAATAAGCGGGAATCGTCGGGATTCTTTTGATTTTTGCCTCAAGGCATGCGAATATTTTCCTCATGACCGACCGCCTCCGCCCGATTCCGCCGGAAGACTGGACCGACGCCCAGCGCGCCGCCGCCCAGGAGATCATCAATGGCCCGCGCGGCGCGCTGTACGGGCCATTCGTGCCGCTGCTGCGCAGTCCCGAGCTGATGCAGTATGCGCAGCGGCTGGGCGAATACCTGCGCTATCGCAGCGCCATCGGCGTGCGCTTGTCCGAGCTGGCGATCCTGGTCACCGCGCGCGAGTGGGACCAGCAGGTCGAGTGGGCGATCCACGCGCCCATCGCGCAGCAGGTGGGCGTTCCGCCGGACGTCATTGCCGCCATCGCGCGGCGCGAGCGGCCGGCCGCGCTGCTCGTCGACGAAGCGGTCGTGTATGACTTCTGCCTCGAACTGCACCGCCACAAGCGCGTGTCGGACCGCGTCTACGACGACGCGCTGGCGCTGTTCGGCGAGCAGGGCGTCGTCGACCTGATGGGCGTGAACGGCTACTACACATTCCTCGCGATGGTGATGAACACGGCGCGCACGGCAGCGCCGCCGTCGAGTGCGGACCCGTTGCCGGACTAGCCGGCCACCAAAACAAAACGGCGGCACCTGGCCGCCGTTCTTTCATGCGCGAGCGCGCGTCAGCTGAGCACCTTCTTGAGCCACGCCGACATGTGCTCGACTTCCTCGAGGCACAGCGTATGTTGCATGGCGTATTCATGCCATTCGAGCTGGTAGCCGAGCGAGACGAGCAGGTCGCGCGACGCTTCGGCGCGGTTGAACGGCACGACGTTGTCGTAGCGGCCGTGCGCCATGAAGATCGGCGTGGATTGACTGGCTTCCGTGCGTTCGGTCGCCAGTTTGGCGGACAGCGGCACATAGCCCGAGAGGCACAGCAAACCGGCCAGCCGTTCCGGATGGCGCAAGCCCGTCTGGATGGTCATCGCGCAGCCTTGCGAGAAGCCGGCCAGGATGATGCGCGAAGCGGGAATACCGCGTGCCTTCTCGCGCTCGATGAAGGCTTCGATGTCCTTCTGCGAGGCGCGCAGGCCGCCTTCGTCCTCGCGCCGCGTCAGTTCCGCGCCCGTGATGTCGTACCAGGCGCGCATCACGTAGCCGTTGTTGACGGTGACGGGCATCGTCTTCGCATGCGGGAAGATGAAGCGGATGCCGGGCAGGCCGGCCAGGTCCAGTTCGCGCACCATCGGCACGAAGTCGTTGCCGTCCGCGCCCAGGCCATGCATCCAGATGATGGCGATTTCCGGGTTGTCGTTGGTCTCGATCTGGATGTGTTCGAGCAGTTCGCTCATGCGGTGTCCTTGTATGTGATCAGGATGCGGCAGGACGCTGCGCCGATTTCGGGCGCCAGGTCTTGCAGATCTCCGGGGCGGTGTCGGCGTAGGGGCCGCCAATCAGGTCGATGCAATACGGGACGGCCGCGAAGATGCCGCCCACGACGGTCTTGCCGTCCGCATCCTTGAGGCCTTCCAGCGTTTCCTTGATCGATTTCGGCTGGCCCGGCAGGTTCATGATCAGCGCGGCGTGGTCGGCGGTCTCGCGGATCACGGCCGTCTGGCGCGACAGGATCGCGGTCGGCACGAAGTGCAGGCTGATCTGGCGCATCTGCTCGCCGAAGCCCGGCATCTCCTTCGTGCCCACGGCGAGGGTCGCTTCCGGCGTGACGTCGCGCCGCGCGGGACCGGTGCCGCCCGTCGTCAGCACGAGGTGGCAGCGGGCCGTGTCGACCAAGTCGATGAGCGTCTGCTCGATGCTGGCGCGGTCGTCCGGGATCAGGCGCGTCTCGACGCGGAAGGGCGTCACCAGGGCGGATTCCAGCCAGTCGCGCAGCGCGGGAATGCCCTTGTCTTCGTAGACGCCGCCGCTGGCGCGGTCCGAGACCGACACCAGGCCGACGACGAGCTCCTCGACCTTATTGTCCAGGCTCATCGTCTTCGTCCTCGTCCTCGGCGGCTTCATCGTCCGCCGCGGCTTTCGGCGCCTTGGCCAGGTCCTTCAGGATCTGGAAGATTTCGCGGTAGGCCTTCGGCGGCTTGTTCTCGGCCTGCTCCTTGCGCGCATTGCGGATCAGGGTGCGCAGGTGCTGTACGTCGAGGTGCGGGTGCTCTTCCAGCAACTGGGTGAGGGCCTTGTCGTCGGCCAGCAGCTTGTCGCGGCGGCGTTCCAGCGCGTGCAGGGCGGCCGCCTCGGCCTTCGAGGTGCCCTTCCAGCTTTCGATGGTGCGCTGGATGACGGCGACCTCTTCCTCGTCGAGGGAGCGCATCAACTTGCCGACGAACTGCAGCTGGCGGCGCCGGCCTTCGTGGTTGGTGATGGTCTGGCACATGAGGATGGCGTCGCGGACTTCGTCCGGCATCGGGACGCGCTTGACGCGGTCGCGCGGCGCCTCGATGAGCTGTTCGCCGAGCTTCTGCAACTCGTTACTCTGGCGCTTGAGTTCGGACTTGGATGGGCGCTCGTATTCCTGGTCGAACTCGTCGGAGCGGAAGCCGACGGAGCCGCGGTTGGCATTTGGCATGATGATCTAGATTCGACAGGGCGCACGCCCGGCCGGTAAAAACAGTAAACGGCTGCTATGATAACTGTTTTAGGGCTCGCTACGAAAAACGCACATGACCGACACCGTCTTCACCCATACCCAGGATCAGCTCAAGCAGCTTGCACAGGACGTGCTTGCCATTGCAAAAGAAACGGGCGCCAGCGATGCGTCGGTCGAGATCAGCGAGGGTAGCGGGCTGGCGGTGACGGTCCGCAAGGGCCAGGTCGAAACCATCGAGCAGAACAAGGACAAGGGCATCGGCGTGACCGTCTACTGCGGTAAGCGCCGCGGCCATGCCAACACGTCCGATTTTTCGCGCGACTCGCTGCGCGCCACCGTCGAGGCGGCGTACAACATCGCCCGCTTCACCGCCGAGGACCCGGCCGCCGGCCTGCCCGACGCCGATCTGCTGGAAACGAATCCGCGCGACCTGCGCCTGTGCTACCCGTGGGACATCAGCGCCGAGGACGCCGTGGCCATCGCCCAGCGCTGCGAGGCCGCCGCGTTCGCCGTCGACAAGCGCGTCACGAACAGCGAGGGCGCCAGCGTCTATGTGCAACAGTCGCACTTCGTGGCGGCCAACTCGCTCGGCTTCTGCGCCGGCTACCCGTTCTCGCGCCACACGCTGTCGGTCGCCCCGATCGCCGGCAAGGGCGCCAATATGCAGCGCGACGACTGGTATTCGTCGGCGCGCGATCCCAAGAAACTGGGCGATCCGGAAAAGATCGGCCGCTACGCCGCCGAGCGCGCCCTCGCGCGCCTGAACGCGCGCAAGCTCGACACGCGCACCTGCCCCGTGCTGTTCGAGGCGCCGCTGGCCGCCGGCCTGCTGGGTGCTTTCGTCCAGGCAACCTCGGGCGGCGCCCTGTATCGTAAATCAAGCTTCCTGCTCGATTCGCTCGGCCAGAGCATCTTCCCGTCCCACATCCAGATCGTCGAAGACCCGCACCTGATCGGCGGCGTCGGCTCGGCCCCGTTCGACGAAGAGGGCGTGCGCACCCAGCGCCGCAAGGTCGTCAGCGACGGCGTGCTGCAGGGATACTTCCTGTCGTCTTATTCGGCCCGCAAGCTGGGCATGCAGACGACGGGCAACGCGGGCGGCTCGCACAACCTGGAAATCGTCTCCAAGGACACGAAGATCGCCGACGACTTCGAAGGCATGCTGCGCAAGATGGGCACCGGCCTGCTCGTCACGGAACTGATGGGGCAGGGCACGAACTACGTCACGGGCGATTACTCGCGCGGCGCGTCCGGCTACTGGGTCGAGAACGGCGTCATCCAGTACCCGGTGGAAGAAATCACCATCGCGGGCAACATGAAGGACATGTTCCAGGCCATCGTCGGCGTCGGCAACGACGTGCTGACGCGCGGGAACAAGTCGACCGGCTCCATCCTCATCGAGAAGATGGTCGTCGCCGGCAGCTGACCCGTGGTTTCCGGTCGCGCACGCGAAATCCGGGTTCCTGCAATAATGTGCAGATACGCATTTTTGAAAGGAACCCGATGGACATTCTCGCCGCCGCCAAGCAACGCTACACCACCAAGGCCTACGACCCGACGCGTCGCGTCCCCGAAGAGACGATGCAGCAGATCTATGAAGTGCTGCGCAACAGCCCGTCGTCGGTGAACTCGCAACCCTGGCACTTCATCGTCGCCAGCACGCCGGAAGCCAAGGCGCGCCTGGCCAAGGGCGTGCAGGGGCCGTACAGCTACAACGAGGCGAAGATCCTCAACGCGTCGCACGTGATCCTGTTCTGCACGCGCGTCGACGTCGAAGGCGGCCACCTGGAGCGCCTGCTCGAGCAGGAGCAGCGCGACGGCCGCTTCAAGGACGATGCCGCCAAGGCCGGCCAGGCCAAGGGCCGCCTGGGCTACGTCAACCTGCACCGCTACACACTGAAGGACTTGCCGCAGTGGTTCGAGAAGCAGGCCTATATCGCCCTCGGCAACGCCATGCTGGCCGCCAGCGTGCTGGGCGTGGACACGACGCCGATGGAAGGCCTCGACCCGGCCGCGCTGGACGCGGAACTGGGCCTGCACGAACAGGGCTTGTCCAGCCTCGTCCTGCTGGCCTTCGGCTACCACGCCGACAGCGATTTCAATGCCGCGCTGCCGAAATCGCGCCTGACGCAGGAACAGGTGTTCACCTTCCTGTAAGCGCTGAAACGGGGCCTGCGCCCCGTTTTTTATTTCTGCAGCCGGCGGATCGCCTGCAGCACCGGCTGCAGCACGGCGGCGCCCAGGCGCGCGCTGCGGGCGCCGTCCCAGCCGACCTGCGGATCCGGATCGTTGGCATTGTCCTTGAACGGCAATTCCAGGGTCAGCGACAGGCAGCCGAATGCGTGCGTGACGTAGGGCGAACCCATCGTCAGCACCTCGTCCGTGTAGGGCTCCTTCGGATAGCCGTGGACGTCCTGGAAGTCGGGGCTGGCGATCATGAAGGCGTCCGAGAACGCTTTCTGTGCCGCGGCCTGCTCGGCGGTAAAGGTCGGCAGGGCGTCGCTGCCGGCGATGAAGACGTAGGGCAGGCCCTCGTCGCCATGCACGTCGAGGCACAGGTCGACGCCGGTCTCTTCCATCTTCTTGCGGACCAGGAAGACTTCCGGGCTGCGTTCCATCGACGGGTTCAGCCACTCGCGGTTCAGGTTGGCGCCGGCCGCGTTCGTGCGCAGGTTGCCACGGACGGAACCGTCCGGGTTCATGTTCGGCACGACGTAGAACACGGTCTCCTTGAGCAGCTGGCGGCCGAACGGGTGGGCCGGGTCGAGCAGGGCGTCGAGCATGCCTTCGACGAACCACTCGGCCATCGTCTCGCCCGGGTGCTGGCGCGCGATGACCCACACCTTCTTCTTGCCCGCGCCTTCCTCGCCGATGACGAGCAGGTTCAGGTCGCGGCCCTCGACCGTCGAGCCGAGGTCCAGTATGCGCACGTGTTCGGACATCTGGGCGCGGTCGAGCAACTCCAGGTGGCGTTCCCACGAATAGGGTTCGAAATAGGCGTAGTAGACGCTGTCCATGGCCGGCGTGTGCTCGATCGTGAGCACCTGGCCGTCGAAGCGGGACGGTACGCGGAACCAGTTGACGCGGTCGTAGCTGGCCATCGCGTTGTAGTCTTCCCAGCCTTTCGGATACGCGGACCGGCCCGCGTTGAGCAGGCGGATCGTGCACGGCTGCGCCTGCGCGCCCTGCAGGCGGAAATAAAACCACTGGGTGATGTCGGCGTGCGAATCCTTGCGGATGTTCAGGTCGATGGCGTTCGCGCTCGTGGCGTTCACGACCTCGATGGCGCCAGCGTCGAACTGGCTGCTGATCTTGATAGACATGGATGTGTCCTGTTGTTGTTGGGTGTGAGGCGAGCATGATACCGCTTTGTCGGGCGGAACCGGATGCTCTGCTTACGCGCAAAAGAGGGTGCCGGTGCTTTTGCTACTGTTCTTGCTTGGCCTCATCGAGGAGCAGAGCATGATGGACATCCGTGTCGCGCGGCCGGAAATCACGAGCATCGACCGGCGCGGCTTCTGGCTGCGCTGGCGCGACGAAGAACTGTATGTGCCGTTCGCACTGTTCCCCTGGTTCGAGCACGCCACCGTGGCGCAGCTGTGCCGCATCGAACACCCGGGTGGCGAATGCCTGTACTGGCCGGGACTCGACCTGGAACTGGCGCTGGACCGGATCCGCCATCCGATGGCGGCGGCGCAGTTTGCGTTGGATTGTTGAGTTGCCGTCGTTCCCGCGCAGGCGCGAACAGCCCTCCGGGCTCTTCCCGCCCATGCTGAGCCACGGTTCACGCGACGTATGGATTCCCGCCTGCGCGGAAATGACGTTGTCTTGCGTTGCGGTCAGCGTAGCCCACCGAACCGCTCATAGAGTCCGGTATCCGCCTCCGGCGCATCCGCATCTTCGCGCCGCAACACGTCCATCAGGTGACGTTCGGCCGGTTCCCACACGAGGCGGTAGATCGCTTGCGCCAGCGCATACGCTTCCGACCCGGGCCACGGCTGCGGCAGCAAGGCCAGCGGCAGCATCGGATCGTGCAGCTGGACGCGGCGGTAGGCGTGGATCAGCAAGGTGCGCACGATGAACGCTTGCCGCGGCTCCGGTGCCGGCTCCGCGCGCAGCAGGTCGAGCAGCGGCGTGAACGCGTCGATGAAGCGGCGGTAGCCCGCCACGACGCCCGACAAATCCCAGCCTTCGCGCACCAGTTCCGCCAGCGGCCGCGCTTCGACGCCCGGCAGTTCCGTCGCGGCGCACACGAAGACTTTGCCGGCGCCGTCCACGCGGTGCAGCACCTCGGCCACGCCGTCCGGATCGGCCGCGGGATGCGCCAGCAGGCCGGACGCGAGCATCGCAAAACCTTCCCATTCGAGTTCCTTGCGCACGGCCGCGCGGAGCGAGCTGTCGATGCTGCCGTTGGGCGCCAGCACCAGGGTCCAGCGGCCATTCCAGTCGACGCCCGGCGGCGCGTAGATGCGGCGGTTGGCGCGCGCGAAGCGGGGCTCGGCGTCGGGCTGCAGGGCATAGCTGCTGCGCCGGCCCTCGCGGTTCGCGACCAGCCAGCCTTCCTGGACGAGGCGGAACACGCTCGTGCGCACGAGCCGGTCCGTCGCGCCGAGCGGCGCCACCAGCTCGATCAGGCTGCCCAGCCACAGGCGGCCGCCGTGCGGGGCGATGGCGTCGCCGAAGATCGTCATCACGAGCGATTTGGAACGCGGCGGATCGGTGTCGAGGAAGTGGGCGATCCACTGATGGCTGCTGGGTTCGGTCATGACGGCGATTTTACCCGGTCTCGATATGATTCAAAATTTCGCTATACATCGCGATTCTTGTATCGTATTATGGATCGAAGCAGATAACAAACGGAGACTGACCATGTATGCCCAGATGGTGGAAACCGGCCTGAAACAGGTCCAGACCCGCGCCGACATGAGCGAGGAAGAGCAGGCGTTCCAGGCCCGCATCGACGCCGGCGTCAAGATCGAAGCGAAGGACTGGATGCCCGAGGCGTATCGCAAGACGCTGATCCGCCAGATTTCCCAACACGCCCATTCCGAGATCGTCGGCCAGCTGCCGGAAGGTAACTGGGTGACGCGCGCGCCGACGTTGAAGCGCAAATCCATCCTGCTGGCCAAGATCCAGGACGAGGCCGGCCACGGCCTGTACCTGTACAGCGCCGCGGAGACGCTGGGCGTGTCGCGCGACGAATTGCTGGCCGCCCTGCACTCGGGCAAGGCCAAGTACTCGAGCATCTTCAACTACCCGACCTTGACCTGGGCCGACATCGGCGCCATCGGCTGGCTGGTGGACGGCTCGGCCATCATCAACCAGATCCCGCTGTGCCGCTGCTCGTACGGCCCGTATGCCCGCGCGATGATCCGCGTGTGCAAGGAAGAGTCGTTCCACGCACGCCAGGGCTACGACATCATGATGAAGCTGGCCCAGGGTTCGCCCGAGCAAAAGGCGATGGCGCAGGATGCCCTCAACCGCTGGTGGTGGCCTTCCTTGATGATGTTCGGCCCGTCCGACGCGGAATCCGTCAACAGCGCGCAATCGACGCAGTGGCGCATCAAGCTGTTCTCGAACGACGAACTGCGCCAGCGCATGGTCGACCAGACCGTGCCCCAGGCCGAATTCCTCGGCCTGACCATTCCCGATCCCGACCTCAAATGGAACGAGGAACGCGGGCATTACGACTTCGGCGAGATCGACTGGGAGGAGTTTTATAACGTCCTCAAAGGCAACGGGCCGTGTAACAAGGACCGCCTGCGTACGCGCGTGAAGGCGTACGACGACGGGGCGTGGTTCCGCGAGGCGTTGGTGGCGCATGCCGACAAGCAGGCCGCCAAAAAGGCAGCAGCATAAGAATTGACGACGTCATTCCCGCGCACGCGGGAATCCATACCGGGCGTCTGGAATCGCCTCGGCATGGGTTCCCGCTTCCACGGGAAGTCGTTTCCGGCAGTGCCGGGAACGACGGCGTTCTACTGGAGACAACAA
The DNA here is from genome assembly GCF_001941825.1 of Massilia putida. Lineage (NCBI taxonomy): Bacteria > Pseudomonadati > Pseudomonadota > Betaproteobacteria > Burkholderiales > Oxalobacteraceae > Massilia > Massilia putida. Next base: position 3,220,877 of record NZ_CP019038.1, on the reverse strand, counting down.
TGAGCAAAGAATGGCCCCTGTGGGAAGTCTTCATCCGCAGCCAGCACGGCCTGGCCCATAAGCACGTGGGCAGCCTGCACGCGCCGGATGCGGAGATGGCGATCAACAACGCGCGCGACGTCTACACGCGCCGCAACGAAGGCGTGTCGATCTGGGTCGTGAAAGCCGCCGACATCGTCGCGTCCAGCCCGGCCGACAAGGACGCGCTGTTCGAACCGTCGAACAGCAAGGTCTACCGCCACCCGACCTTCTTCCCGATGCCGGAAGAAGTCAAGAATCTGTGAGCCTGCCGTGGATGCCAACAAGTTCGCTCAGTTCAAGTTCGAGTATCTCCTGCGCCAGGGCGACAACGCGCTGATCCTGTCGCAGCAACTGTCGCAGCTGTGCGGCAAGGGCCCGGCGCTGGAAGAGGACATGGCGCTGACCAACGTCGCCCTCGACCTGCTGGGCCAGACGCGCCTGTGGCTGACGTATGCCGGCGAAATCGAAGGCCACGGCCGCGACGAGGACCGCCTCGCCTACCTGCGCGATGCCCGCGATTTCCGCAACTGCCTGCTCGTCGAGCAGCCGAACGGCGACTATGCGCAGACATTGACGCGCCAGTTCCTGTTCGATACGTGGCACTACTTCCTGATGCGCGGCCTGCTGGCCTCCAGCGACCGCCGCATCGCCGAGATCGCGGAAAAATCGGTCAAGGAAGTGACGTACCACCTGCGCCGCAGCGGCGACCTCGTCGTGCGCCTGGGCGACGGCACGGACGTCAGCCACCGCAAGATGCAGGACGCGCTCGACGAGTTGTGGACGTATGCCGGCGAGATGTTCATCTACGACGACGTCGACCTGGCGATGGTCGAGCAGGGCGTCGCACCGGCCGCCGAGCCGCTGCGCGCCGCCTTCCTGGGCCACGTCGCCGAGGTGCTCGAAGAAGCGACGTTGGCGATGCCGCCGCTTGAGGCCTACGTCCAGCGCGGCGGCAAGCAGGGCCGCCACACGGAACGCCTCGGCTACATCCTGGCCGAGATGCAGTTCCTGCAGCGCGCCTATCCGGGCGTGACGTGGTGATGACCGCGTCGCCCGTCACGGCCGACCAGGTGCGGGCCTGGCTGGGCGAGGTCCCGGACCCGGAGATCCCCGTGATCTCCGTCGTCGACCTGGGCATCGTGCGCGCCGTGGACGTGAGGGACGACGGCGAGTGCGTCGTCACGATCACGCCGACGTATTCCGGCTGCCCGGCCATGGAAGTCATCGCGGAAGACATCGAAAAAGCCCTGCGCGCGCGCGGCGTGGACAAGCTGCGCATCGTCACCCGTCTGTCGCCGGCATGGACGACGGACTGGATGAGCGACGCCGGCAAGGCGGCGTTGAAGGGCTACGGCATCGCGCCGCCGGTGCAGCAGGTGATCGACATCAGCGGGCTGGCGCACGGCGTGAAGCGCCACGCGATCCTGCAGCCCATTGTGGCCTGTCCGCACTGCGGCTCGACGCACACGCGCCTGACCAGCCAGTTCGGCTCGACCCCGTGCAAGGCGCTGTACCAGTGCCTCGATTGCCGCGAGCCGTTCGACTACTTTAAATGCCATTGAGGCCCACATGAGCAAGTTCTACCCATTGACCGTGGCGAACGTGAAGCACGAGACGCGCGACGCCATCGCCGTCACCTTCGACGTGCCGCCCGAGATGCGCGAGGCCTTCCAGTACCGCCAGGGCCAGCACCTGACCTTGCGCGCGATGATCGACGGCGAGGACGTGCGCCGCTCCTACTCCATCTGCTCGGCCGTGCAGGACGATCGCCTGCGCGTGGCCATCAAGCGCGTGCAGGGCGGCCTGTTCTCGACCTGGGCCAACGAATGTATTCGCCCTGGTGTCACGCTCGACGTGATGCCGCCGGAAGGCCGCTTCAACCTGCCGCTCGAACCCGACAGCCGGCGCCACTACCTGGCGTTCGCCGCCGGCAGCGGCATCACGCCGATCCTCTCGATCGTCAAGACGACCCTGATCGCCGAGCCGCACAGCCGCTTCACCGTGTTGTGCGGGAACCGCGCATCGTCGTCCGTGATCTTCCGCGACGAGCTGGCCGAGCTGAAGGACCAGTACCTGGAGCGCCTGAACCTCGTCTACGTGATGAGCCGCGAGCAGCAGGACATCGAGCTGTTCAACGGCCGCATCACGCAGGACAAATGCCGCCAGCTGTTCCGGCACTGGTTGCGCGTGGAAGACGTCGACTACGCGTTCATCTGCGGCCCGGAAGACATGATGCACGGCGTGTCCGCCGCGTTGCAGGAAGCGGGTATGCCGAAAGAGCGCATCCGCATCGAGCTGTTCGCCGCCGGCGCCGCGCAGGCACCGCGCAAGCCGCGCCGCCAGACCGCGGACGAAGCGCATCACTTGACCGAAGTCACCGTGGTCATGGACGGCAACCACGCCAGCTTCACGATGGACCGCGACAAGGAATCGATCCTCGACGCCGGCCTGCGCGCGGGCCTCGACATGCGTTACTCCTGCAAGGGTGGCGTGTGCTCGACGTGCCGCTGCAAGGTGCGCGAGGGGCAGGTGGACATGGACGTCAACTATGCGCTGGAAGACTACGAAGTCGCGCGCGGCTTCGTGCTGAGCTGCCAGAGTTTTCCGGTGACGGACAAGGTCGTCGTCGATTTCGACGTGATTGAGTAAACGCCGACAAAACAGAAACCGTCATTCCCGCGCAGGCGGGAGTCCATGCTGAACATGAACGCGGACGTCGTATGGAGTCCCGCTTCCGCGGGAATGACGAGGTTAAAGGAGACACCCATGACCTACGAGACCATCCAATTCACCATCGACTCGGGCATCGCCACGCTGACGTTGAACCGCCCCGAGCGCCTGAACAGCTTCACGCAGGCGATGCACCTCGAAGTGCGCGATGCGCTCAAGCGCGTGGAAGACGACAAGAGCGTGCGCGTGCTGCTGCTGACGGGCGCCGGCCGCGGTTTCTGCGCCGGCCAGGACTTGAACGACCGCGCCGTCGAGCCGGGCGCGCCGGGCGTCGACCTGGGCGAATCCGTCGAAAAACTCTATGCACCGCTCGTGCTGACCTTGCGCAGTCTGCCGCTGCCCGTGATCTGCGCCGTCAACGGCGTGGCCGCGGGCGCTGGCGCCAACCTGGCGCTCGCGTGCGACATCGTGCTGGCCGCGAAGTCGGCCAGCTTCATCGAAGCGTTCTGCAAGCTGGGCCTGATCCCGGACACGGGCGGCACGTGGGTACTGCCGCGCCTGATCGGTCCGGCCCGCGCGATGGGCCTCGCGCTGCTGGGCGACAAGCTGCCGGCCGAAAAGGCCGAGGAATGGGGCCTGATCTGGCGCTGCGTGCCCGATGAGTCGCTGATGGACGAGGCGCTGGCCATGGCCCGCCGCTTCGCCGCCGCGCCGACGAAAGGCCTGGCGTTCACGAAGCGCGCCATGCTGGAAAGCTGGACGAATACGCTGGAACAGCAGCTGCACCTGGAAGCGGGCATGATGCGCGAACTGGGCTACAGCCACGATTACCGCGAAGGCGTCGCCGCATTCGTCGCCAAGCGCCAGCCCGAGTTCAAGGGAGAATAAGATGGCCCAGGCATTGGACAAGAACAGCGTCGTCGCCGTCATCGGCAGCGGCGCGATGGGCTCCGGCATCGCCCAGGTGGCGGCCGTGGCCGGGCACACCGTGCGCCTGTACGACACCCGTCCGGACGCCGTCGCACAGGCCATCGCCGGCATCGGCAAGGCCCTCGCCCGTCTCGTCGAAAAAGGCCGCATGGGCGCGGCGGAAGCGGATCTCGCCCGCGAGCGCGTGCACCCCATGCGCGCGCTGGAAGAAGCGAAGGATGCCGCGCTGGTGGTCGAGGCGGTGGTCGAAGATCTCGACGTCAAGCGAGACCTGTTCGCGGAACTGGAAGACGTCGTCGGCCCGGATTGCATCCTCACGACGAACACGTCGTCGATCTCCGTGACGGCGATCGGCGCGACATTGAAACGCCCGGAACGCCTCGCCGGCATGCATTTCTTCAATCCGGTGCCGCTGATGGCGTTGGTGGAAGTGATTTCCGGCGTCGCCACCGACAAGGCCGTCGCCGACACGGTCCATGCGACGGCCGCCGCCTGGGGCAAGAGCCCTGTTCACGCGAAGTCCACGCCGGGCTTCATCGTCAACCGCGTGGCGCGGCCCTACTATGCGGAGGCGCTGCGCCTGCTGCTGGAACGCGCCGCCGACCCGGCCACGATCGACGCCGTGCTGCGCGACTGCGGCGGTTTCCGCATGGGTCCCTTCGAACTGATGGACCTGATCGGCCACGACGTCAATTACGCCGTCACGCAATCCGTCTTCCATGCCTATTACGGCGATCCGCGCTTCGCACCGTCCGTCGTACAGCAGGAACTGGTGAATGCCGGCTTCCTGGGCCGCAAGACGGGGCGCGGCTTTTACCGTTATGGCGAGGGCGTGCCGATGCCGCAGGCGCAGGCCGAAAGGGCGCAGCCGTGTCCAGCGCAGGTGGCGCTGGGTGGCGCCGATCCGCTGACCGCTGCCCTCGAGGCGCGCTTGCGCGAAGCCGGCATCGCGGTCGATTCGAAGGGCGCCGCCGCCATCTTCCTGACGGACGGCCGCAGCGCCACGCAGCGCGCATGCGATGACGGCCGCCCGGACACGATCCTGTTCGACCTGCTGCTCGACCCGGCCAACGCCACGCGCATCGCGTTGGCGCGCGCGGACCAGTGCAGCGACGCCGCATGGAACGCGGCCGTCGGCGTGTTCCAGAAAGCCGGCTTCACGGTGTCGCGCCTGGACGACGTGCCCGGCATGGCCGTGATGCGCACCGTCGCCATGCTGGCCAACGAGGCGCTCGACGCCGTCAACCAGGGCGTGTGCTCCGCGGCGGCCGTCGACATCGCGATGCAGAAGGGCGTGAACTATCCGCGTGGACCGCTGGCGTGGGCCGATGCCGTCGGCTTGCGTCATGTGTTCACCGTGCTGTCCAACCTCGGCGCGACGTATGGCGAGGACCGCTACCGCGTATCGCCGCTGCTGCGCCGCAAGCTGGCCGCGAACCCTGATGGAGCGCGCATCCATGCACAGTGATCAAATCATGGAGCAAAAGCAGGCGTTGGCCGAGCTGGCCGGCAAAACGATGTACGAACGCGATCCGGCCAGCCAGGCATTGGGCATGACGCTCGATGAAATCCGTCCCGGCTACGCCCGCATGCGCATGCGGGTGCGCGAGGACATGCTGAACGGCCACGGCACCTGCCACGGCGGCTACATCTTCATGCTGGCCGACAGCGCCTTCGCGTTCGCTTGCAATTCGCACAATTTCAATACCGTGGGCGCCGGCTGCACGATCGACTATCTCGCGCCGGGTCGCGCGGGCGACGTGCTCGTGGCCGAAGCGGTCGAGCAGGCTCTGTCCGGCAAGACGGGCGTCTACGACGTGGTCGTGACGGACGCGGACGGGCGCAAGGTCGCCCTGTTCCGAGGGAAGTCGCATCGCGTCGCCGGCCACGTCGCACCGGTGGACATGTAAACGGAGGAGACAACGATGGTGCAACGCATTCCGCAACCCGGCGAGCTGGATCCGATCGAGCGCGCCAGCCGCGACGAACTGCAGGCCCTGCAACTGGAGCGGCTCAAGTGGAGCCTGACTCACGCCTATGAAAACGTGGCGCACTACCGCCGCGCGTTCGATGAAGCGGGCGTGCATCCGGACGACCTGAAAACGCTGGCCGACCTGGCGAAATTCCCGTTCACGGAAAAGAAGACGCTGCGCGACAATTATCCGTTCGGCCTGTTCGCCGTGCCGCGCGAGCAGGTCGTGCGCGTGCACGCATCGTCCGGCACGACGGGCAAGCCGACCGTCGTCGGCTACACCCGGCGCGACATCGACACGTGGGCGGGCGTCGTCGCCCGTTCGATCCGCGCGGCCGGCGGCCGTCCCGGCGACATGGTCCACATCGCCTACGGCTACGGCCTGTTCACGGGCGGCCTCGGTGCCCACTACGGCGCCGAACGCCTCGGCTGCACGGTCGTGCCGATGTCGGGCGGGCAGACGGAAAAACAGGTCCAGCTGATCCAGGATTTCAAGCCTTCGATCATCATGGTGACGCCGTCGTACATGCTCAACATCGTCGAGGAATTCAAGCGCCAAGGGCTCGATCCGGCCGCGTCGTCGCTCAAGGTGGGCATCTTCGGCGCCGAGCCGTGGACGGACGCCATGCGCCGCGAAATCGAGGAACGCGCGGGTATCGATGCCGTCGACATCTACGGTCTCTCGGAAGTGATGGGCCCCGGCGTGGCCAGCGAATGCATCGAAGCGAAGGACGGCCCCGTGATCTGGGAAGATCATTTCTACCCCGAGATCATCGACCCGGACACGGGCGAGGTGCTGCCGGACGGGGAAGAGGGCGAGCTCGTATTCACGTCGCTCACGAAAGAAGCGCTGCCGATCATCCGCTACCGCACGCGCGACCTGACCAGTTTGCTGGCGCCGACGGCGCGTTCGATGCGCCGCATGGGCCGCATCAGCGGACGTTCGGACGACATGCTGATCATCCGCGGCGTGAACGTCTTCCCCAGCCAGGTCGAGGAACTCATCCTGCAGATGCCGGCGCTGGCGCCGCACTACCAGCTCGTCGTCACGCGCGACGGGCACCTCGACGCGCTGGCCGTGCATTGCGAACTGCGCGAAGGCGTGACGGACAGCGTGGATGCGCTGGCCCGCGACCTGCAGCACCGCATCAAGACGTATATCGGCGTGACGACGGCCGTGCAGCTGTTGCCCGCGCAAGGCATCGAACGCTCGCTGACGGGCAAGGCGCGCCGCGTGGTCGACAAGCGGCCCAAACACCAATAAGGAGATTCCAGCATGACTGACGCATTCATCGTCGACGCCATCCGCACCCCGTTCGGCCGCTTCGGAGGCGCCTTGTCCGGCGTGCGCGCGGACGACCTGGCCGCGCTGCCGATCGCCGCGCTCATCGAACGCAATCCCGGCATCGACTGGTCGCAGGTCGACGACGTGCTGTACGGCTGCGCCAACGGGGCCGGCGAGGACAACCGCAACGTCGCGCGCATGGCCGCGCTGCTGGCCGGCCTGCCGCCCGGCGTTCCCGGCTCCACGATCAACCGCCTGTGCGGTTCCAGCCTGGACGCCGTCGGCAGCGCCGCGCGCGCCATCCGCGCGGGCGAAGCGAACCTGATCATCGCCGGTGGCGTCGAGAGCATGACGCGCGCGCCGTTCGTGATGGCGAAGGCCGACAGCGCGTTCTCGCGCACGGCGAAGATCGAAGACACGACCATCGGCTGGCGCTTCGTGAATCCGAAGATGAAGGCGCAGTACGGCATCGACTCGATGCCGGAGACGGCGGAAAACGTGGCGCGCGACTTCGGCATCGCACGCGGCGACCAGGACGCGTTCGCGCTGCGCAGCCAGCAGCGCTGGGCGGCGGCGCATGCGGCCGGCGTGTTCAAGGACGAAATCGTGCCCGTCACGCTGCACGACAAAAAAGGTGGGTCGCGCGTGTTCGACACGGACGAGCACCCGCGCCCGGAGACGACCCTGGAATCGCTGGCCCGCTTGAAAGGCGTCGTGACGCCGGACGGCACGGTCACGGCGGGCAACGCGTCCGGCGTCAACGACGGCGCCTGCGCCGTGCTGGTCGCATCCGGCACGGCCGTCGACCAATTCGGCCTGACACCGCGCGCCCGCGTCGTCGGCATGACGACGGTGGGCCTGGAGCCGCGCATCATGGGCTTCGGCCCCGCGCCCGCGACCAAGAAACTGCTGGCGATGACCGGTTTGACCATCGGCCAGATGGACGTCATCGAATTGAACGAAGCGTTCGCATCGCAAGGCCTGGCCGTGCTGCGCGACCTGGGCCTGCCGATCGACGCCGCGCATGTGAACCCGAACGGCGGCGCCATCGCCATCGGCCACCCGCTGGGCGCATCGGGCGCGAGGCTCGTCACGACGGCCGTCAACCAATTGCACCGCAAGGGTGGCCGCTATGCGCTGTGCACGATGTGCATTGGCGTGGGTCAAGGCATCGCCCTCATCGTGGAACGGGTGTGAGATGGCCAAAGTCTATGAAATCGACGGCCTGCGTCCCGTCGTGCACCCGACCGCATACGTGCACCCGACCGCGGTGCTGATCGGCGACGTGATCGTCGGTCCGCGCTGCTATGTCGGCCCGCTCGCGTCGCTGCGCGGCGACTTCGGCCGGCTGATCCTGGAAGAGGGCGCCAACGTGCAGGACACGTGCGTGATGCACGGCTTTCCGGAAGACGACACGGTCGTGGAGGTGGATGGCCACATCGGCCACGGGGCCGTGCTGCATGGCTGCCGCGTGGGGCGCAACGCGATGGTCGGGATGAATGCCGTCGTGATGGACAAGGCGGTCGTCGGCGCGGAATCCATCGTGGGTGCGGCCGCCTTCGTGAAAGCCGGCATGGCAATCCCGCCGCGCAGCCTGGTGCTGGGCGCACCGGCGAAGATCGTGCGGACGGTATCGGACGAGGAGATCGCGTGGAAGAGCTATGGCACGCGGCAGTACCACGACCTGAACGTCAGGTCGATGCGCACGATGCGCGAGGTCGAGGCGCTGACGGAAGTGGAGCCGGACCGGCGGCGCATCGTGTTCGATGAGCCGCACAAGCCAAAAAAATAGCCGCGTCTGTGCGAAGTGAGCATGGGTTCGCGCCTTCGCGGGGACCCAATCGATGCACCGAAGCCGCACAAACAAATGATGTGATCCACCCGACCGGAGGAGACGAGAAATGACCCCCACCCTGCAAAGCCTGATCGCCGGCCGCTGGCTCGGCACCGAAGCCCACCAGCCGCTGCACAGCGCCCTGGACAACCAGCTGATCTACCACACGCACGCCGACAAGATCGACTTCGGCGAAGCCGTCACGTATGCCCGCAAGACGGGCGTGCAGGCACTGATGCGGATGGACTTCCAGAAGCGTGCCCAGCGCCTCAAGGCCCTGGCCGCGTACCTGATGGAGCGGAAGGAAGAACTGTACGAGATCTCGCACCTGACGGGCGCCACGCGGCCGGACAGCTGGGTCGACGTCGAGGGCGGCATCGGCACCCTGTTCGCCTACGCCAGCATCGGCGGGCGCGAGCTGCCGTCGTCGAACGTGCTGCACGAAGGCCCGGCCATGGCGCTCGGCAAGCGGGGCGGCTTCGCGGGCACGCACATCCTCGTGCCGCGCGGCGGCGTGGCGGTGCACATCAACGCCTTCAATTTCCCGATCTGGGGCCTGCTGGAAAAATTCGCGCCGAGCTTCCTCGCCGCCATGCCTTGCATCGCCAAGCCGGCCACCGCCACCAGCTATCTCACGCATGCGGTGGTAAAGATGATGATGGAGTCGGAACTGCTGCCGGAAGGCTGCCTGCAACTCGTCATTGGTTCGACCGGCGACCTGCTGGACCGCCTGAACGGCTTCGACGCGGTGACGTTCACCGGGTCGGCCGACACGGCGGCGAAGCTGCGCGGCAATGCGAACCTGATCCGCGAATCCGTGCCGTTCACGGCGGAGGCGGACTCGCTGAACGCCGCGATCCTCGCACCCGATGTGTCGCCGGACGACGAGGAGCTCGACCTGTTCGTCAAGGAAGTGGCACGCGAGATGACGGGCAAGGCGGGCCAGAAATGCACGGCGATCCGCCGCGTGATCGTGCCGGAACACCTCGTCGACGTCGTCGGCGAGCGCCTGCGCGCGCGGCTCGCGAAGATCGTCGTGGGCAACCCTAAGGTCGAGGGCGTGCGCATGGGCGCGCTCGCGTCGCTGGACCAGCACCGCGACGTCAGCGAGCGGGTCGAGATGCTTGCGCGCGGCAACGAGGTGCTGTTCAGCGCCCGCGACGGTTTTCAGCCGGTCGGCGAGGGTGTGGCCGCCGGTGCGTTCTTCGCGCCGACCCTGCTGCTGTGCCGCAACGGGATGGATAACGATGCCGTGCACGACGTCGAGGCGTTCGGCCCCGTCAGCACGATGATGACTTACCGCGACATCGACGAGGCGCTGGCGCTCGCGGCGCGCGGCAAGGGCAGCCTCGTGACGACCCTGGTGACGAAGGACCCGGCCATCGCGGCGCACGCCGTGCCCGTGGCGGCCGCGTCGCATGGCCGCGTGCACATCCTCGACCGCGTCGCGGCCGTCGATTCGACCGGCCACGGCTCGCCGCTGCCGATGCTCAAGCACGGCGGTCCGGGCCGCGCCGGCGGCGGCGAGGAACTCGGCGGTATCCGCGCGGTCAAACATTTCCTGCAGCGCGCGGCGGTGCAAGGTTCGCCGACGATGCTGGCGGCCGTCACGGGCGAGTATGTGCGCGGCGCGGCCGTCAAGGAATCGGAGGTGCACCCGTTCCGCCGTTATTTCGAAGACCTGGAGATCGGCCACTCGCTGCTGACGCACCGCCGCACCGTCAGCGAGGCGGACATCGTCAACTTCGGCGGCGTCTCGGGCGATTATTTCTACATGCACTTCGACGAGATCGCGGCGCGGGACACGCAGTTCGGCAAGCGCATCGCGCACGGCTATTTCGTGCTGTCGGCGGCGGCGGGCCTGTTCGTGTCGCCGGCACCGGGGCCCGTGCTGGCGAACTACGGCCTCGACAACCTGCGCTTCGTGGCGCCGGTGGCGATCGGCGACACCATCCGCGCGCGCCTCACGTGCAAGCGCAAGGTCGACCGCAACCGCACGGACGACCAGGGGCGCGGGCAGGGCGTGGTCGCGTGGGACGTGCAGGTGACGAATCAGAACGACGAACTCGTCGCAAGTTACGATATCCTGACGCTGGTGCAAAAACGCGGCTGAGGAAGGGCCAAAGCCGCGCGCGAACCTGATAAGGAGTGATCCATGTCGCGGCTAGACCTGAGCAGTATTCCCGTGCTGACCGGTACCGGGTATCCCGACCCCTTTGCCGAAGCCGTCAACGGCCGCAGCAAGCAGGCGCTGGGCGATGCCGGCGGACTGACCCAGTTCGGCGTCAACCTCGTCGAATTGCAACCCGGCGCGGCATCGTCGCAACGTCACTGGCACAGCCATGAGGACGAATTCGTGATGGTCGTGTCCGGCGAACTGACGCTCGTGACGGACGAAGGCGAAACGCTGATGCGCGCGGGCGATTGCGCGGCCTTTCCCGCCGGGCGGCCGAATGGCCACCAGCTCATCAACCGGGGCTGGGGCAATGCGCTGTTCCTGTGCGTCGGCTCCCGGATCCCCGAGGACACGGCGCACTATCCGGACATCGACCTCGTCTACGACGGCAAGACCGGCAGCTATTCGCACCGCGACGGTACGCCGTATCCCAAGCGCGACACGCGCACCTCGGCCATGCCGGCCGCGGACAAGGACGCGGCCATCGAAACGGACGAGAAGAGCTTGGCGCCGCGCGTGTTCCGGGCGGATCACGGGGAACAGGCCGGCATCAGTCCGGACGAACCTCGATAGCGAATAACTCTTCCACTGTCACGCCCAGCACCCTGGCCAACTTCAGCGCCAGGATGGTGGAGGGGACCATGTTGCCGGTTTCGATCGCATTGATCGACTTGCGCGTGACACCGGCCTGCTCGGCCAACTCGGCCTGCGTGAGGTCGAGGCGGGCGCGCTGCAGTTTCATCGTCGTCGTCAGTTGATCGGCCATCGGATTCAACGGTCGTACCAGAGCAGGCTGGCCAGGAATACGACGGCGCCCAGCCAAGCGCCGCTGGCGACGACGGCCGGCAGCGGGTCGGCCACGGCCCAGCCGGTCAGTGCGATCGCGCAGAGCGGCGGGTAGGCCAACAGGATGAAAAAGCCGTTGCGAAAGGCCTTGGCAAGCGCGAACTGACGCAACTCGTCGTTCTGCAAGGCCTTCATGGCAGGACTCGTGCTCGCAAAACCGATGCCGTTCGTTTTGGGTGACGGCATCGCAAAAAACACCGCGAGAAAGATCGGTAGGCTGACCAGCGCGGCGCTCTTCCCTGGTACGAATAAATTGACCAGGTGGCCGGCGCCCAGGACCAGCAGGAAAATCAACACGCACCAGAGCTGGCGGCGGGAAAACTGGACGAGGCGTTCGGTCTGGTCGGCAGGCATCGGGGACATGTGTACCTCCATCAAAGTGATGGGTGGTAATGTAACCTTGACGACTCAAAAAGTCACCTATCGGTGACATTATTTTTTCTGCACGCGCAGTAAGCCATCGGCTGTCGTCACGGCGCGCAGGTCCGCATAGTCGAGCACGGCAGCGACGTCCGTCTCGAGCGGATGCGCGTGCGTGACCGTCACGACGATGCTCGCCATGCCGGCGGCAGCGGCCGAGCGCAGGCCGGCCAGCGTGTCCTCGAACACGAGGCAGTCCTTCGGTTCGACGCCGAGCTTGCGTGCGCCCAGCAGGAAGGGATCGGGTGCCGGTTTGCCGCGCTCGACGTCCTCGGCGGCCACCAGCACGGCCGGCAGCGGCAGGCCGGCCGCGGCGATGCGCGCTTCGGCCAGTGCCCGCGGCGCGGAGGTGACGATGGCCCAGCGCTGCGCGGGCAGGCTGGCGATGAAGCCGGCGGCGCCTTCGATGGCCTCGATCCCGGCCACGTCCTCGATCTCGGCCAGCGTGATGCGCGCCGCTTCCGCCACCGGGTCGACGCCCGGCAGCTCGAGGGCGCGGATGGTTTCCTCGGTGCGCTTGCCGTGGATGGTGGGCAGGAAGGCGGCCACGTCGAGCCCGTGGCTGGCGGCCCAATCGCCCCAGACCCGCTCGGCGGCCTTGATGGAAGTGAGGATGGTGCCGTCCATGTCGAACAGGAAGGCGGCAAAGTCGCGCTGGGGCAGGTCGGGCGTTGCGGTCATGGATCTTTCTGTGTGGTTAAAGTCGGCGCGAGTTGATCTTGCGGGCGTAGCGGTCGTGGACGTGCTGGCTGATGAAGCTCGACAGCCCGCGTCCGGCCCGGGCCAATTCCTGCATTTTCGCGATATTGGCCGCGCCGGCGCTGTCTTCCGTGTAGAGATAGCGCTCGCCGTTCCTGAACTGGACGACGATCCGGCCGGCGTCGATGTCGTAGGCGACGACGCCGGATTCACGACTCTGGTTGCCGTAGCGTTGCATGGCGTTCTCCGATCGAACTGGTGTCCAATCGGATTGTACGTAGGGTGGGCACCATGTGCCCACGCGACCGCCGGCGAGCCGCAAACGTCCGCGTGGGCGGAGGGCCGCCCACCCTACTCCGCCAATTGTGCCCGCACGCGCGCGACGGCCGCGCGCACCTGGTTCGGCGCCGTGCCGCCCACGTGGTCGCGGGCCGCCACGGAGCCTTCCAGCGTCAGCACGGCGAACACGTCCTGTTCGATCAGCGGCGAGAATTCGCGCAGGCGCTCCAGCGACATTTCCGACAGGTCGCACTTGGCGTCGTCGCACGCGCGCACGGCATGCGCCACGGCTTCGTGGGCGTCGCGGAACGGCAGGCCTTTCTTGACGAGGTAGTCGGCCAGGTCGGTCGCCGTCGCATAACCCTGCAGGGCGGCCGCGCGCATGTTCTCGGCCTTCACCGTGATGCCGGAAGCCATGTCGGTGAAGATGCGCAGCGTGTCCAGCACGGTGTCGACGGTGTCGAACAGCGGTTCCTTGTCTTCCTGGTTGTCCTTGTTGTAGGCCAGCGGCTGGCCCTTCATCAGGGTCAGCAGGCCCATCAGGTGGCCGTACACGCGGCCCGTCTTGCCGCGCGCCAGTTCCGGCACGTCCGGGTTCTTTTTCTGCGGCATGATCGACGAGCCGGTGCAGAAGCGGTCGGCGATGTCGATGAAGCCCACGCGCGGGCTCATCCACGTCACCAGCTCTTCCGACATGCGCGAGATGTGCATCATCAAGACCGATGCGGCGGCCGTGAACTCGATCGCGAAATCGCGATCAGATACGGCGTCGAGCGAGTTGTGGCAAACGTCCTCGAAGCCGAGGGTCTTGGCCACGCGCAGGCGGTCGGTGGGGAAGGTGGTGCCCGCCAGGGCGGCGGCACCCAGCGGCAGACGGTTCACGCGGCGGCGCGTGTCCGCCATGCGCTCGGCGTCACGGCCGAACATTTCCACATAAGCCAGCAGGTGGTGGCCGAAGGTCACCGGCTGCGCCACCTGCAGGTGCGTAAAGCCCGGCATGATGGTGTCCGCGTTGCGTTCCGCCAGATCGGTCAGGGCGCCGCGCAGGCCTTTCAGCAGGGCGAGGATATCGTCGATGGCGGCGCGCAGGTACAGGCGGATGTCGGTCGCCACCTGGTCGTTGCGGGAACGGCCCGTGTGCAGGCGCTTGCCGGCGTCGCCGACCAGTTCCGTCAGGCGTTTTTCGATGTTCAGGTGCACGTCTTCCAGGTCGAGCAGCCACTCGAACTGGCCGGCTTCGATTTCGCCGCGGATCTGGGCCATGCCGCGTTCGATGTCGGCCTTGTCCTGGGCGCTGATGATGCCTTGGGCGGCGAGCATGTCGGCGTGGGCGAGCGAACCCTGGATGTCGAACAGGGCCAGGCGCTTGTCGAAGAAGACGGAGGCGGTGTAGCGCTTGACGAGGTCGGAGACGGGTTCGGAGAAGCGGGCCGACCAGGCTTCCGCTTTTTTGGCAAATTGTTCAGTCATGATGGAGGCGGGTGACGGGATTTTCTTGGATTCCTGATTATAAACTGTGCAGACGCGCCCCCGGCGAATCGGCCCTGCCGGCTTTCCCTACACTGTCTCGCGCAATGTCCGATCATGCCTCTGTTTTTCGCGGCATGCGCGCGGGGAGGCCGAACCGTTCCAGCGCGGCACCAACAGCATCCAGCTATATAACGACGTAACGACGGCAAGCGTTGGTGGATCGTGAACGTCCTTGGCGCGCGGAGGATGCCTCGTTGCGCTTGCCGGACCGCTATCTGCCGCGGGGCTGAACGGTCATGCACGCACGATTGGCATAATTGTCCGTGCGAGCCGGAACGGGGCTAGAATTGGTTTTTTTACCAGATTGACGGTTTGGCGTGTCCATGATTCCAACCACCAACGATTCCAGTTTCCAGGTCAGCACGGACCGGACGACGCTCGATGTGCCGATGATCTACCGCTTCCTCAGCGAGCAGTCGACCTGGGCCGTAGGCATCTCGCGTACCGTCGTCGAGCGCTCGATCGAGAACTCGCTGTGCTTCGGCGGCTATCTCGACGGCCGTCAGGTCGCATTCGCCCGGGTCATCACCGACTATGCCACCGAGGCCCAGCTGGTCGATGTCTTCGTCGTACCGGAGTACCGCGGACGCGGCTATGCCAAGCAGCTGATCCGCATCGTCCTGGAGCATCCGAGCCTGCAGCGGTTGCGGCGCTTCACCCTCAACACGAGCGACGCACACAGCCTGTTTGCGCGGTTCGGCTTCGCGCCGCCGCAGCGTCCGGATTCCGTGATGGAGCGCTTCTCCCCGAACATATATCTTTCCTGAGCGGACTCAACACGGCGACAGTCCTCTAGAATCAGTCTTACGATCTGTCTGTCGGTTAAATGTTGCTGGGAAGGATTTTATGGTTCGCTCTGCGCTGCGTCTTCTGCTGGCCGTGCTGCTGCTGGCCGGCACGCCCTGGTGCGCCGCCCTTGACGCGCCTCCGCCCAAGGGGTCGCTGGTCATCATCGGCGGGAATCTCCGCCCCGGGAATGGCCCCGTGTGGGAACGCATCATCCAGCTGGCGGGCGGCAAGGGTGCGCGCATCGCCGTGTTCGCGTCGGCGTCGGGCACGCCGGAACGGTCCGGCAAGAGCCTCGTCGAGCGCCTCAACAGTTATGGCGCCAAGGCGTTTTTCGTGCCCGTCGCGGTCAAGCTGTCCGGCAGCGATTACCAGGCCGCGGCCGACGACCCCGGCCTCGCCGAAGCCGTGCGCGGCGCGAACGGCGCGTTCTTCGCGGGCGGCGATCAGAGCCGTATCACCCGCGCCCTGCGCCACGAAGACGGCAGCAATACCCGCGTGCTCGACGCGTTGTGGGACATGTACCGGGGCGGCGGCGTGATCGCCGGCTCCAGCGCCGGCGCCGCCATCATGAGCAGCAC
Organism: Massilia putida; assembly: GCF_001941825.1. NCBI lineage: Bacteria > Pseudomonadati > Pseudomonadota > Betaproteobacteria > Burkholderiales > Oxalobacteraceae > Massilia > Massilia putida. The sequence continues at coordinate 3,204,848 of NZ_CP019038.1, read as the reverse complement.
GATGTTCGGCCGGCCCAAGGCCGTGCTGGCCACGCTCAAGCTCGGTGTGGAAGAAGGGCAGGAAATCACGGACGGGCTCGGCTTTGTCGGCGACGACGTGTTCATCGACCAGCACCTGCTCGTGCGCGGCCGCTTCGCGCGCATGCTGCCGGCCATGCTCAAGAAGGGCTACAAGCTCGGACTGGGCATCGACGAGGACACGGCCATGGTCGTGCTGCCCAACCGCGACGTCGAAGTGATCGGCTATAAAGGCGCGCTGGTGCTCGACCTGTCTGGCGCGACCGTGCACGAAGGGGCGTTCAACGTGACCAATGTGCGCGTCAGCTATCTCGACAACGGCGACCGCTTCAACATCCTCACCCACGAATGCACGCCGTCCGACGACAAGGCCGACAACAAGCTCGACCCGTCGCGGCCGTATTACCGCGAGCCGCTGTTCACGGCCGACATTCTCGGCAACAGCTCGGTCGTCGACCTCATGAGCAAGCTGATCGACAGCGACCAGCCGGACGCCATCGGCATCACGCTCGGCAGCCCGAACGGCGTCCAGCCCGACCTCGGCTTCGAATTCCGTTTTACGCGCACGGACGACAGCGTCGGCTACCAGTCGTCGTCCATGGAGTCCTATTCGATCTACAACGTGCGGCTGGACATCCGGCCCATCCTCATCCGCCGTCCGCTGTACCAGTATAAATAGCCAGCTCAGGCAAGGGCGCAAGGGCCCGTTCGCCGCTGCGCTTGCGGTAGCGTCCGGGCGGCGCCAGGCCATGCGCGCGGAAATGGCGCCGCAGCGATTCGGCCGAGCCGAGCCCGGCCAGGTCGGCGACCGCATCGATAGCAAGCAGAGGCCGCGACTCCAGCAGCTGCGCGGCCAGCGCGACGCGTTCGCGCACGAGCCAGCCGAGCGGCGCCAGGCCCGTTCTCTCCTTGAACCTGCGTTGAAAGGTGCGCGTGCCGAGGCGTGCCTCCGCCGCCATCGAGGCGACCCTGTGATCGGCGCGGATGTTTTCGCGCACCCGGTCCATGAGGCGGGCGATGGTGTCGACACCGGCATCGGGGAGAGGACGTGCGACGCGCTGCGCCTGGTCGCCGTCGCGGTGCGCCGGGATCACGAGGCGTTGCGCGACCTTGTTGGCGACGTCCGCACCGAAGTCGGCACGCACGAGATGCAGCAGCATGTCGAGGCCGGCCGCTGAGCCGGCCGATGTGACGATGGTCCCGGCCTCGACGTACAGCGCGTCCGGATCGATCGCGATGCCGGGAAAGCGTGCTTGCAGGTCGTCCAGGTAGCGCCAGTGCGTGGTCGCCTGGCGGCCGTCGAGCAGGCCGGCGTGGGCGAGGACGAACGCGCCCGAGCAGATCGAGCAGATGCGCGCGCCCCGTGCGTGCGCGGCGCGCAGCGCGTCGACGAGGGCGCTTGGGGGCGCTTCGGCCGGATCGCGCCAGCCGGGGATGACGATCGTGTCGGCCCGCGCGAGCGCGTCGAGGCCGTGCGGCACGTGCACGGTCAGCCCGCCCATGGCACGCAGGGGACCGGGCTCGACGGCGCAGACGGCATGGGTGTACCAGCGCACGCCCAGCTCCGGACGCTCCAGGGCGAACAGCTCGACGGCGCAACCGAATTCGAAGGTGCACAGGCCGTCGTAGGCGACGATGGCGACATGATGGGACATGGCACGATGTTACCAATTTCTGTCGCGCAAGGCACTGCCGCCGATGTCCCGCCGCTGCGACACTGGCGTCTCACTGAAAGGAGAAACCCATGACCTCATCCGTAGCCGCCATCCCCGCAGCGTCCAGCGACCGCGCCATCGCCCACTTCGGCACCGCCTTCGAATTCGAGACGGATTGCTGGGACGTCCACGACGCCATCGCCGGCGCCAGGCAGGATTTCGTCCTGTTCGACGCGCGCAGCCCGGACCTGTATGTGCGGGGCCATGTGCCGCAAGCGATCAGCATGCCGCACGGGAAGATCGTCGAAGCGAAACTGCGCGACTATCCGATGGACACCTTGTTCGTCGTCTATTGCGCCGGCCCGCATTGCAATGGCGCGCACCGCGCGGCGTACCGGCTGGCGAAGCTGGGACGGCCCGTCAAGCTGATGATCGGCGGGATCACGGGCTGGATCGACGAAGGGTTCGAGCTGGCCGTCGGCAATGGCCAGTGAGCGTTTCACGATCCGCCCGGCCCGGCCGGACGACGCCGAGCCGCTCATCGGCATGATGCGCGCGCTTGCCGCGTTCGAGGGCTATCTGCCGCGGTTCCGCGTGATGGCCGGCGATCTGCGCGTCCGGGCATTCGGGCCGGGCGCGCAGTGCGGCATCCTCGTCGCGCAAGGGCAGGATGGCCGCCTGGCCGGCTACGCGGTCTGGCTCGCGCAGGCGTTCACGTACGATTTGCGGCCGACAGTGATCCTGAAGGAATTGTTCGTGGACGTCACGTACAGGAACCAGGGCATCGCCGCCGGCCTGCTGGAGAGCCTGCGGCGCGAGGCGGAACGCATCGACGCCGGATGGATCACGTGGCTCGTGCTGCCATCCAACGAGGCCGCGAAACGCCTGTACCGCCGCGTCGGCGGCGCGCCGGACGCGGACTGGGAACATTGGCGGCTCGCCTTGCCGCAAGCCCGCTGACGATGCTGTTGATTGTCAGAAAGCCAAACCTGCGCTAGATTGCAAGTTTTATATCTAGCGCGGGTTCACCATGCATTTCGAAGTTCCGAAATCGAAGAAGCTGAAGGAGTTCGGCGGCGAGTACGTGATGATCGTCATCAGTATCCTCACCGCCCTGGCACTTGAGCACACCGTCCAGGCCATTCATCACAAGCAGCTCGCGCACGAGGCGAGCGAGAAGATCGAGGCCGAGCTGCGCCTCAATGTCAAGGACGTCAACGACGTGCTCGCGCATAACGAGCGCGACCTGAAGGAGATCAAACGGGTCCGCGCCGAGCTGTTGCAGGGCATCCGCGACAAGGTGGCCGACAATGTGTTGATGGCACGCTTCAAGAGCGACTGGAAGGCCGGAGTCGTTCTCAGTATCTCGCTGCCCACTCTGCGTCATGAAGCGTGGGACGCGGCCGTTGCCAACCAGGCCGTCACCTGGATACCGGATGACCAATTGCAACGTTATGTGACGGCCTATGCCGATATCCGCGACGTGCAGTCGCTGTCGACCGGTGGCGGCACGAGTTTCGTCGACGGCCCGCGCATGATGGACACGTTGAGTGACCTGGAAACGGGCACGGCGACACCGCACCAGATGCTGAAGGCCCTGTCCCAGGTACGTAGCGCGTATAGCAGCATCGACGGCAATCTGCAGGGCTTGCTGAAGAGCCTGCCGAAGGCCGACAATGCCGTGGTTGCAGCACATTAACGAAGGAGCGACCCCATGTACCGATCGATGCTGCGCCTGCTCGCCGCCTGGGCCTTCCCTGCGCTGGCCCTTGCCCAGGCAACCCAGCCCGCCACCGTCCGCCTCGACTACATCCACAGCGGCAACGCACTGTCCGAACAATACGCGATCGAGCGCGTGCTGATCGAACCGCTGCCGTGGCCGGGCGCGATGTCGCGGCGGTTCGACGACACCAACCGCGGCAACAACCGCGTCGAGGTGGCCGACGCGAAGACGGGCGACTTGCTGTATTCGCGCGACTTTTCCACCGTGTTCGGCGAGTGGAAGACGACCGAGGAAGCGAATAAGCTCAGCCGCGGATTTCACGAATCCGTGCGTTTTCCCAAGCCTGACCGTCCCGTGCGCGTGCGCATCCTGAAACGCGACGAGCGCAACCAGTTCTCCGTCGCGTGGAGCGTGGATGTCGATACGGATGCGCAGGACGTCGTGCGCGCGCAAGGGCCGGCGCCGGCAAAGCCGATTCCGATCCGGGTCAGCGGTCCGTCGCCCGACAAGGTCGACCTGCTCGTGCTGGGCGACGGCTATACGCAGGCCGAGATGCCCAAGTTCGAGGCCGCCGTGCGCCGTCTCGCGCAGCACTTGTTCGAAGTGTCGCCGTTCAAGGAGCGCGCGAACGATTTCAATGTGTGGGCGCTGGCCGTACCGACGCAGGAATCGGGCGTGTCGCGGCCGTCGACGGGTGTGCACCACGCGTCCGCGCTGGGCACGCGCTACGACATCTTCGGCAGCGAGCGTTACGTGCTGACCCTGGACAACCGTGCGCTGCGCGATATTGCCCAGTATGCGCCATACGAATTCATCGAGATCCTCGTCAACAACGACACGTATGGCGGAGGCGGCATCTTCGGCCAGTTCAGCACGGCCGCCGCCGGCAATGACTGGGCCGACTATCTGTTCGTGCACGAGTTCGGCCACCACTTCGCCGGGCTGGCCGACGAGTATTACACGTCGCCCGTCGCTTACCAATCCAGCGGCGTGCGCATGGAGCCGTGGGAACCCAACGTGACGGCGCTGCGCGATCCGGCCCACCTGAAATGGAAGAAGTATGTGCAGGCCGGCACGCCGCTGCCGACGCCGTGGCCCAAGGCCGAGTACGAAGCCTACTCGCGCGAGTACCAGAAGAAGCGCGCGGCGCTGCGGGCGGCGAACCGGCCGGAGGCGGAGATGAGCGCGCTGTTCCGGGAAGACCTGGCGCACACGAACGCCCTGTTCGCGCAGGCCAGGTACCGCAAGGCGATCGGGGCGTTCGAAGGCGCGAACTATGAGGCGACCGGCTATTATCGTCCGGCCATGCAATGCATCATGTTCGACCGCAGCGGGCAGTTCTGTCCGGTCTGCCAGGACGGCATCGGCGACATCATCGACTTGTACGCCGGCAAGAAATAGCCGCTGTGTAACGCCCCGCCAGGGTGCGCTGCCGAACAGATACACCCGGACGGCGCACCTATCCTCGTTTCGACCTACCAATCGCATGACGAAACGGGATCATCATGAACAAATTCCTCTCCACCCTCGCGTGTGCCCTGCTGGCGTCGTCGGCCTGGGCCCAGACCACCGCCAACACGGCGCCGATCGGCCAGGCCGTGTCCGGCAACAACACCACCGCCGCCGGCGTGTCCGGCACCGGCCTGCGCACGGACGGCACGGCCAATACGCGATCGAAGCACGGTGACACGGGCCGGCAGGCGGCCGGGGTCGACACCGCGGGCCAAGTCATCGGCAAAAGCACGGCCGTGATCAATCCGGCGCCGGGCAAGTCCGACAACGTGAATGCGCAGGCCACCAACACGACGGCGCCCAACAACACCGACCCCAACGCCGCGGCCACCGGCGGGCGCGGCGAGACCGGGACCAAGGCCGAGAGCGAAGTCATGAAGGCGAATGCACGGGCCGTGAAGGAGCCACCGGGCAGCCGCATGAAGACGGAAGCCGCGGTGAAGGCGAGCAAGAAGAAACATGCCGAATCGAAACGCAAGGGTGCCGAGAAAGCGGCGGCGCGGTCGGGGTCCTGACAGCTGAAAGATCTGGTCACAAATTAAATGACGAGCGGTATGTACTACGTGCGCTGGCGAACAGAGCGTGTGACTGCCGAAGCCTATTCTGATGGCTCGAGTTAACAAAAACACACGGCGCCTCGTCGCGCCGCCTCACCATAATCACTTCAGGAGAACCATGATGAATAAACTGCTCGCCACCCTGATCGCCGGCCTGTTCGCCACCTCGGTCTACGCCCAAACCGCCACCGCACCGGCCACCCCGGCCACCACGACCGCCACGACCACCGGCACGACCATGTCGACGGGCCAGAGCGGCGCCGCCGGCACGACGTCGACCGGCGACGCCAAGGCCGACAAGAAGATCAACAAGGCCGACGAGAAGGAAGCCAAGGAGATCTCGAAGCAGGACGAGAAGATCAGCAAGGCCACGAGCAAGGCCAACGAGAAGAAGGCCAAGGCTCAGAGCAAGGCCGAGAAGAAGATCGCCAAGGCCAACGAGAAGGTCGCCAAGGCTGATCCGGAAGACAAGCCCAAGGCTGCCGCCAAGGCCGAGGAAAAGACCGCCGACGCCACCTACGACGCCCAGAAGACCATGATCAAGGCCGACGAAAAGGCCCAGAAGAAGATCGTGGACGCCAACGCCGATAAAGCCAAGGCCCACGCCAAGGCCAACGAAAAACGCGCCGAAGCCACGGCCGAAGCGCACAAGGACGCCGCCAAGTAATTTGGCGGGCGCACCAACGACAAACGGACCCGCGGGTCCGTTTGTCGTGAGGGTGTAAATAATATTGTGTAAACGGTCATTTGGCAGGACACTGCCGCCATTAGGAGAAACGATGACCGTTGTAAAGCGTAACAAGCGGGCCAAGCCCGATCCGGAACTGCTCAAACTTGCCGACGGCCTGCTGGCAAACTACCAGAAGCCCGAGGACCTGATCGGCGAAAATGGGCTGCTCAAGCAGCTCACCAAGATGCTGGTCGAGCGCGCGCTGGAAGTCGAGATGACCGACCACCTGGGCCACGACAAAAGCGGCGAGGTGACCAACAGCACTGCCAACACCCGCAACGGCCATAGCATCAAGACGCTCAAGGGCGATTTCGGCGCGCTGCCGCTTGACGTTCCTCGCGACCGCCAGGGCACGTTCGAGCCGCAGATCGTCGTCAAGCATCAGACACGCTGGACCGGCTTCGACGACAAAATCATCTCGCTCTACGCGCGTGGCCTGAGCGTGCGGGAGATCCAAAGCCATCTGGAAGAGATGTACGGCACCGAGGTGTCACCGACCCTCATTTCCAACGTCACGGACGCTGTCAGCGAGGATGTGAAGCTCTGGCAGGCCCGCCCGCTCGACGCCGTGTACCCGATCCTCTATCTCGACTGCATTCACGTCAAGGTGCGCGACAACGGCGCGGTGCGTACCAAGGCGGTCTACCTGGCCATCGGCGTCAACATGGATGGCCACAAGGAGGTGCTGGGCCTGTGGATCTCCCAAACTGAAGGCGCGAAGTTCTGGCTGCAGGTCGTGACCGAGCTAAAAAATCGTGGCGTGCAGGACATATTCATCGCCTGCGTCGACGGCCTGAAAGGCTTCCCGGACGCCATCGAGGCGGTCTACCCGCAGACCTCGGTTCAGCTGTGCATCGTTCACATGGTGCGCAACAGCCTGAATTTCGTGCCCTGGAAAGCGCAGAAGGAAGTCGCCGCCGATCTGAAGTTGATTTACAGTGCAGCCACTACCGACGAGGCTGAACTCAGGCTTGCCGAATTCGAAGATAAATGGGATAAACAGTATAAACCGATAAGTCAGTCCTGGCGCCGTAACTGGGCGCGCGTCATACCGTTCTTCGACTACCCGCCGGAAATCCGAAAGGTGATATACACCACGAACGCTATTGAATCGATTAACATGAGCCTGCGAAAAGTGACCAAGGCCCGCAGTTCCTTTCCGACCGATGAAGCTGTCAGCAAGCTGTTTTATCTTGCCCTGAACAACATCAGCAAGAAGTGGACGATGCCGATACGGGACTGGAAAGCTGCGTTAAACCGCTTCGCCATCCAGTTTGAAGACCGGGTGCCGCAGACTTAAACGAAGAATCGTTTACACAGAATCTGGTACACCCCCTTTGTCGTTTGATGCGCGGGGACTTTAACCGGCGTCGCCCGTGGTGCGCATCGCCAGGTCCTTGGCCTTGAGTTTCGCCGACAACGGCTTGCCCTTGTTGGCGCGCTTGCCGAAGTGCGGCTCCAGGCCGGACGCGAACAGCTCCACCGTGCGCGGCTTGTCGCCGGCCCACGTGCCGACCACGTTCAGGCCCTTCTGGCTGATCGGCTGGACGGCCAGCAACTTTTCCTTCGGATCGAGGCCCATCAGGATCACGCCGCGGCCGCCGTTCTGCAGCACCTTCATTTCGTCGATGCCGAACACCAGCACGCGGCCTTTTTCGGACAGGCAGGCGATCGCGCCCGCATTGTCCGTGACCACGCGCGGCGGCAGCGGCACGGCGCCGTCGTCCAGCGTGATAAACGATTTACCACCTTTCAGGCGCGTGATCATGTCGCCGGCCTTCGTGATGAAGCCGAAGCCGGTCGACGTCGCGAGCAGCAGGCGCGTGTCGGCCGGACCCACGTAGTAGTACAGGATGCGGCCGCCGCCCGACAGGTCGACGAGGGTCGTGATGGGCACGCCGTCGCCGCGCGCGCCGGGCAGGGCGGCCACGGGCACGGAATACACCTTGCCGTTGTCGCCGATGCACAGCAGCGTGTCGACGGTGCGGCACTCGAACGCACCGTACAGCGAGTCGCCCGCCTTGAACGTGAACTGGGCCGGATCGTGGCCGACGCCGGCGCGCGCGCGCACCCAGCCTTTTTCGGACACGATGACGGTCACCGGCTCGTCGACGATCTTCTGCTCGGCCACGGCCTTCTGCGCTTCCTCGATCAGCGTGCGGCGGTCGTCGCCGTACTGTTTCGCGTCAAGCTCGATCTCGCGGATGATCAGGCGCTTCATCGACGACGGGTTCTCGAGGATGTCTTCCAGCTTTTCCTTTTCGTTGCGCAGCTCGGCCAGCTCCTGTTGGATCTTGATCGCTTCCAGGCGCGCCAGCTGGCGCAGGCGGATTTCCAGGATGTCCTCGGCCTGGCGCTCCGACAGGCGGAAGCGCTCGATCAGCGCGGCCTTCGGATCGTCCGAGTTGCGGATGATGTGGATGACTTCATCGATGTTCAGCAGGACGGTCTCGCGGCCTTCCAGGATGTGGATGCGGTCGTTGACCTTGCCCAGCCTGAATGCCGTGCGGCGGCGGACCGTGACGAAGCGGTAGTCGATCCATTCCTGCAGGATCTCGGACAAGCCTTTCTGGCGCGGGCGGCCGTCGCCGCCGATCATCACGAGGTTGATCGGGCTGGAGGTTTCCAGCGACGTGTGCGCCAGCAGCATCAGCATGAATTCCGTCTGATCCTGGTTCTTCGACTTCGGCTCGAACACGAGGCGCACCGGGGCGTCGCGGCCGGATTCGTCGCGCACGGCATCCAGCGCGCCGAGGATCGTCTGCTTCAGCGTCAGCTGTTCGGGCAACAAGGTCTTCTTGCCGACCTTGATCTTCGGGTTCGTGAGTTCCTCGATCTCTTCCAGCACGCGCTGCGACGACACGCCGGGCGGCAGCTCGGTGACGACGGCCTGCCACTGGCCGCGCGCCAGTTCCTCGATCTTCCAGCGCGCGCGCACCTTCATCGAACCGCGGCCGGCCGCATACATGTCGGCGATGGCGGACGCGGGGGTGATGATCTGGCCGCCGCCCGGATAGTCCGGGCCGGGCATCAGGGTCATCAGCTCGGCGTGCGTGATCTTGGGATTGCGGATCATCGCGACGGCGGATGCCGCCACTTCGCGCAGGTTGTGCGACGGGATCTCGGTGGCCATGCCGACCGCGATGCCGGACGCGCCGTTCAGCAGCAGCATCGGCAGGCGCGCGGGCAGGGTGCGCGGTTCTTCGCTCGAACCGTCGTAGTTCGGCTGGAAGTCGACCGTGCCCATGTCGATCTCGTCGAGCAGCAGGCGCGAGACCGGTGTCAGGCGGGCTTCCGTGTAACGCATCGCGGCGGCGCCGTCGCCGTCGCGCGAGCCGAAGTTGCCCTGGCCGTCGATCAGCGGATAGCGCAGCGAAAAGTCCTGGGCCATGCGCACGAGGGCGTCGTAGACCGACTGGTCGCCGTGCGGGTGCAGCTTGCCGAGCACGTCGCCGACGACGGTCGCGGACTTGCGCGGTTTCGCGGTCGGACCGAGGCCCAGTTCGTTCATCGAGTACAGGATGCGGCGCTGGACCGGCTTCTGACCGTCCGAGACGTCCGGCAGCGCGCGGCCTTTCACGACCGAGACGGCATAGTCCAGGTACGCGCGTTCGGCGAAGGTGGAAAGAGTCAGCGTCTCGGTATCGTCCGAGGGCGCGTTTTGTTGTTCGAAGAGGCTTGCTTGGGTCATAGTTCTGTGTATTCGGTTCGTTCGAGCTGTACGCGTGGGCACGGGGTGCCCACCCTACGGCATCGCGTGTGGTAGGGCGGGCTCCCGGAGCCCACGCGCTACGTGCGCATCAAATATCCGCTTCCGTCTCGTTCCCGTGTTCTTCGAGCCACGCGCGACGGGCCGCGGCTTCGCCTTTACCCATCAGCATATTGAAGCGCGCCGCCGATTCGGCCAGGCCGTAGTCGCCGAACGCGACCGGCAGCAAGCGGCGGGTGTCCGGGTTCATCGTGGTTTCCCACAGCTGTTCGGCGTTCATCTCGCCCAGGCCCTTGAAGCGGGAAATACTCCACACGCCTTCCTTGAGGCCTTCTTTTTTCAGCTTGTCCTCGATGGCCAGCAACTCGCCGTCGTCCAGCGCGTACAGCTTCTGGATCGGCTTCTTGCCGCGCGCCGGCACGTCCACGCGGTACAAAGGCGGGCGCGCGACGCACACGTGGCCGTTCTTGAAGAGGGCCGGGAAGTGCTTGAAGAACAGCGTGAGCAGCAGGACCTGGATGTGCGAGCCGTCGACGTCCGCATCGGACAGGATGCAGATCTTCCCGTAGCGCAGGCCCGACAGGTCGGGGCTGTCGTCCGGACCGTGCGGGTCGACGCCGATCGCCACCGCGATGTCGTGGATTTCGTTGTTGGCGAACAGGCGGTCGCGGTCCGTTTCCCACGTGTTCAGCACCTTGCCGCGCAGCGGCAGGATGGCCTGGAATTCCTTGTCGCGGCCCATCTTCGCGGAGCCGCCCGCCGAATCGCCCTCGACGAGGAACAGCTCGTTGCGGGTGATGTCCGTCGATTCGCAATCGGTCAGCTTGCCGGGCAGGACGGCCACGCCGGACGACTTCTTCTTCTCGACCTTTTGCAGCGACCGGAGGCGCGACTGCGCCTGCTTGATGACGAGTTCCGCCAGCTTGCGGCCATACTCGACGTGCTGGTTCAGCCACAGTTCGAGCGGCGGCTTGGTGAACGTCGACACGAGCTTCACCGCATCGCGCGAGTTCAGGCGTTCCTTCGTCTGGCCCTGGAATTGCGGGTCCAGCACTTTTGCCGACAGCACGAACGAGACGCGCGCGAACACGTCTTCCGGCAGCAGCTTGACGCCTTTCGGCAGCAGCGAGTGCATCTCGACGAAGCCCTTCACGGCGCCGAACAGGCCGTCGCGCAGGCCGGATTCGTGCGTGCCGCCGCTCGGCGTCGGGATCAGGTTGACGTACGATTCGCGCACGACGGCGCCTTCTTCCGTCCACGCGACGACCCACGCCGCGCCTTCGCCTTCCGCGAAACCTTCATCGCCCGCCGCCGCGTATTGCGCGCCTTCGAACAGCGGGATCACGGTCTGGCCGCCGCCCGCCGTCTGCGCCAGCGCTTCCGTCAGGTAGCCGCGCAGGCCTTCGTCGTAGCGCCAGGTCTGCTTGTCGCCCGTCTTCGCGTTGGTCAGCGTGACGGTGACGCCCGGCAGCAGCACGGCCTTCGAGCGCAGCAGGCGCTGCAGCTCGCTCATCGGGATGTTCGGCGAATCGAAGTATTTACCGTCCGGCCAGGCGGTGACGCGCGTACCGTTCTTCTTGCCGCCGCGCTCGAACGGTTCCGACGTCAGCGGTTCGATCACGTCGCCGTCGGCGAACACCAGCTTGTGCACGCCGTTACCGTCGTCGTCCTTGCGCCAGACGGTGATCTCGAGGCGCTTCGACAGCGCGTTCGTGACGGACACGCCCACGCCGTGCAGGCCGCCCGAGAACGCGTACGCGCCACCGGAACCCTTGTCGAACTTGCCGCCGGCGTGCAGGCGCGTAAACACGATCTCGACCGTGGACACGCCTTCTGCCGGATGCAGGCCCACGGGAATGCCGCGGCCGTCGTCCTCGACGGTGATCGAGCCGTCCGCGTTCATCGTCACGTCGATGTTCTTGCAGTAGCCGCCGAGCGCCTCGTCCGAGGCGTTGTCGATCACTTCCTGGATGATGTGCAGCGGATTCTCGGTGCGGGTGTACATGCCCGGACGCTGCTTGACGGGCTCCAGTCCTTTCAGGACGCGGATGGATGATTCGCTGTAATCGGGTGCGGGTTTCTTGGTGGCCATGCTTGATCTTCAATCATTCGAATGCTGCGCATTCTATCTTGTCGCGGGGAAAATAAGCGACTTCACGCCACGTGACGGAGAGTCGTTCCTGGAGACGGGACGCGGTGTACGGGCAAAACAACTGTATGGAAATACAGTATTCTTGCCTGTCAGGCGCAAGTTTGCAAGTACTCGTTGCACAGATTGCCAAGTCTGGCGCATCCCGGCATCCTGTTCATAGGAGGCGGTGGCGGGAGCTTTCGTAACAAAACGACATTTTTTTCAAATCCGAATCGTGCGCGACCGTCGCAAGGATATATTGAGATCATGGCTTTGGACAATGACAAGCACGCTAACAAACCGGGCGAACCCGCGAGCGAATCCGGTCCGCCGCAGGACGGCCCGTCGGGCCCGCCGCGCGTGCCCGACCGCCGTGCCGGGGGCGGCACGTCGCGCTATCTGCGCACGGACGACACGCCGCTGAACCTGGCCGGCCGCGTGCTGCGCTCGCGCTGGCGCGCATTGGCCGATAAATTCAATCGCGACTTCATGCGGCGCACGCTGCGCATCGGCGTGTCGGCCCGCATCTTCCATCCCGAAGCGGGCGCGACAGGCCTGCGCAGCAAGAATCTGCAATATCTCGAGGAATCGATCGCGCAATGGGTGATGTCGCGCGACGTGCTCGTGTTCATGGTCCCGACCGTCAATACGAACGGACTGCTCCACCCCAGCAACATCACGATGCGCCATTACGCGCGCCACCTGGACGGCCTCGTGCTGCAGGGCGGGGCGGACGTCTCGCCGATGACGTATTCCGAAACACCCACCCGGCCCGAGTGGGGCGGCGACCGCGCGCGCGACGTCTACGAACTGGAACTGCTGCACGAGTTCGTCGATGCCGGCAAGCCCGTGCTGGGCATCTGCCGCGGCTGCCAGCTGATCAACGTCGCGTTCGGCGGCACCTTGTACCAGGACGTCGCGACGAACGTCCCCGGTGCCCAGCCGCACGTGCATGACATCTACGATGCGCACCGCCACGCCATCGTGTTCCCGCAGGGGTCGTCGTTGCGCAAGATGTTTCCCAAGCACGAGCGCGCCGTCGTGAATTCGATCCACCACCAGGCCGTCAAGGACCTGGGCCGCGATATCCACGTCGAAGCGATGTCGGAGCCGGACGGCGTCGTCGAGGCGATCCGCTACCAGCGCGCGCCGTTCGTGATGGGCCTGCAGTGGCATCCGGAATTCCACCGGGCCACCGGCGGCGACCTGCTCGACTGCACGCCGGTGCTGGACGAATTCCTGCGCGCGGCCCGCGAAACCCGCCTCTGAATTCCGCTTGCCTTCGGCCTCGTCCCGATTCATAATCGAAATGAGAATCATTCTCAAATATTTCGAGGAGGTCTTGTGGACGACGATTTGTTGGACGAACTGAACATGCCTGATGCGCGCCGCACCACGCGCAACGAACTGCTGGTGGCGGCCCTGCTGCACCTGATGTCGCAATACACGGTGACCAATGCGGTCGCCTGCGACCGCGCGGGCGGCGACGGCCCGTGCGTGAAACTCGCGTCGGTGATCGAACGTCACCTGAACGCGCTGGCGCGCCTGCCGGACGCCGATCCGGTGCTGCGCGCCACCTGCGAGCAACTGAGCGTGAAGTGGGCGGCACTCGTCGACCGCGCCCTGCCGGCGCCCGTCAAACGTCCGCTGCTGGCGCGCATCCTGGGGCAGGGCAGGCCGACGCTGGCGACCTGATTCAGCCCAGCCAGGCCTTGAGCGCCGCTTCGCCGTCCACGCCGAACGCGAGCACGCGCGAATCCGGCACGCGGCGCGCCCAGCCCAGTTGCTGGAAACGGTCCAGCAGCGCAGTGCCGAGGGTGCCCGCCAGGTGATGGCGGCGCTCGCTCCAGTCCAGGCACGTGCGGCACAGCGGCCGCCGCGTGGCGGACGGCAGCGGATCGATGCCGAGTTGCGCGACGAGGGCGCGGCCCGCGTCCGTGAGCGCGACGCCGCTTGCATCCAGCGCGAACGCGCCGCGCCTGGCCAGGCTTTCGTAGACGAACACGCCGAGTTCGCCGGCGAGATGGTCGTAGCAGACGCGCGCCTTGCGCAGCGCCGGCTCGCGCGGGCTCCCGCGCACGCGCACGGCGCCCGTGCCGAACGCGACGCCCATCATCGATTCCAGCAGCTGGGCGACGTCGGCGTCGGCGATGCGGAAATAGCGGTGCCGGCCCTGCGCCTCCACGGCGAGCAGGCCCGCTTCGCGCAGCTTGGCGAGGTGCGTGCTGATCGTCTGGCGCGTGACGCCGGCGGCGTCGGCCAGTTCGGTCGCCGTCAGCGCCATGCCGCTCATCAGCACGTTCAGCACCTCGGCGCGGGCGTGGTCGCCGATCAGTGCGGCGATGTTGGCGATGTTCGGTCCGTCTCTCATATGCTTCGATCTTAGCCGAAGCATCAAGCCAGGGCCAGTGACTACCATGGGGCTTCAATAACACGAGGAGCCATCATGCCCATCACCTGTTTCATCCGCTACGAGATCGACCCCGTCCAGCGCGCCGCGTTTTGCGAATATGCCGAGAACTGGGGCCGCATCATCCCCAGGCTGGGCGGCCGCCTGCTCGGCTATTTTGCGCCGCACGAGGGCACGAATTACGAGGCGTGGGGCCTGGTCGGCTTCGACAGCCTGGCCGATTACGAAGCCTACCGGCTGCGATTGAAAAAAGATGGCGAAGCCCGCGCCAACTTCGACTTCGCGCGCGAGAAACGCTTCATCCTGCGCGAGGAGCGGACGTTCACCGAGCCGGTCGAGGGCACGCTGCCATGATCGCCGTGATCTTCGAAGTGGAGCCGGCGCCCGGCCGGCGCCAGGATTACCTGGACGCGGCCGCCGCGCTGCGCCCCGAGCTGGACGCGATCGACGGCTTCATCTCGATCGAGCGCTTCACCTCGCTGGCGCGGCCGGACCGCATGCTGTCGCTGTCGTTCTGGCGCGACGAGGAAGCGGTCAAGCGCTGGCGCACGCTGCCCGCGCACCGGGCGATGCAGGCGGCGGGCCGCGCCGGCATCTTTGCCGACTACCGGCTGCGCGTGGCCGCCGTCGTGCGCGACTACGGGATGCATGACCGCGACCAGGTGCCGTTTGATCACTCCTTGATCTCGGGCTCGACGAGTTGCGCGAGCAGTTGAAGCGATTCCTGCCAGCCGAGATAGCACAGCTCGGCGGGGATCGCGGCGGGGATGCCTTCCTGCTTGATCTTGACTTCGACGCCGCAGAACACGTCGCGCAGCAGCACGGTCGTCTGCATGCGGCCGGGCAGGTTCGGGTCGTTGAATTCGGCCGTGTAGACGAGGCGCTTGCCCGGTTCCAGTTCGAGGTATTCGCCGCCGAACGAGTGGCTCCCGCCCGTCGTGAAATTCGTGAACGACATCTGGTAGCGGCCGCCGACGCGGCCGTCCTGCTCGTGCACGGTGCAGGTGAAGCCATGCGGCGGCAGCCATTTGGCGACGGCGGCGGGCGTGAGGAAAGCGCGATAGACGCGGTCGGCGGTGGATTTCAGAACGCGGTGCAGCTCGACGGTATTCGTGGACATGATCGGTCTCCTTGGCGTGGGTGGCAGAGGACATCCCTCCGATGCTACGACGAACGGGCCGCCGCCGGATCGACACGCACGGAAAATTTTTTTAACGGCCGCGGAAGCGCCGGATCGCCGCGTCGACCATGCCTTCCGCGCTGCCCTGGCGTTCGTACTGCCCGCGCAGATAGCCCGCGTCGTCGCCTTCGACGGCCGCCGCGGCCAAGTGCGGCAGCGCGTCCAGGCTGCCCAGCGCCTGCGCATGCGGTTCCATCAGCGTGAGCGTCGCGAGGATGTCGTCGCGCAGCGGGATCTGCTCGTAGGTCTTCGGATGGGTGATCACGCCGTCGAGGCCGAAGCGGCTGGCCTGGAAGCGGTTGTAGTTGTAGACGAGGTAGTCGTCTTCCAGCGGCGGCGCTTCTTTCCGTTCGAGCAGGTGGCGGCACAGCGCCTGCAGGTAGGCGGCCAGTGCCGCGGCCCGCTCGACGGTGAGGGGCGTGTCGCACACGCGCAGCTCGATCGTGCCGAATTCCGGCTTGGGCCGCAGGTCCCAGTAAAAATCCTTCATGCTCCGGATGATGCGCGTGCGCTCCATCTTGGCGAAGTAGACGTTGGCGAAATCGTCCCAGCCGAGCGTGAACGGCGCGCGGCCGCTGAGGGGAAAGGCCGACACGGAATTCAGCCGCGCCGAATCGAAGCCGCTGTCGTGGCCCTGCACGAACGGCGACGAGGCCGACAGGGCGATGAAATGCGGGATGTAGCGCGACAGCGCGTGCAGCAGGAACAGCGCATCGGCGCCGCTGGCGCAACCGATGTGCACGTGCTGGCCGAACACGGTGAACTGCTTGGCCAGGTAGCCGTACAGCGCCGACAATTCCTGGTAGCGCGGCTTGGCCGAGATGCGCTGCTCCGACCAGTGCTGGAACGGATGCGTGCCGCCGCCGGCGATGCCGATGTTCAGCACGTCGCTGGCGGCGACGAGCGTGTCGCGGATCTCGAGCAGCTCGGCCAGCAGCGCGCCGTAGCCGGTCTGCACGCTCGAATTTATCTCGATCATGCTCTCGGTGATCTCGGGCGTGACGTTGCCCGGGAACGGCTTGCGCTTGAGGAGGTGCATCAGGTCGGGGCTGGCCGGCGTGAGGTCGAAGTCGGACAGGCTGACGAGCTGCAGTTCCAGCTCGACCCCGAACGTCAGCGGCTTCGATGTGGCAAAGGGTTCAAGCGGCATGGCTGGCCTCCGGCGCTTCGCGCGCCCACACGAGGGCGCGCTGCAGGATGATCGGACCGAACACTTCGAGCAGCATCGTCACGGCGGCCACGGCCCGCAATTCCTCGACCACCGCCACGCCCGCGTGGCGCGCATGTTCGATCAGGAGGATCACGAACACCGACAACGGCGTGAGCGCCACCCCGGTCAGCGCGCCCTTGCGCCACGAAATGCCGGACAGATGCGCGAACGCCGTCACGCCGGCCGTCTTCGCGAGCAGGCGCACGAGCACGAGGGCGCCGGCAAGCAGGGCGCCGGCCCACACGCGGCGCCAGTCGAGCGTGGACGCCGCGAACACGAACAGCACGACGGTGAGCAGTTCGCCGAGCGCGCCGAAATTGCGCTGCGCCTGGCTGAACGCGACGCGGCGATGGCGCGCCGTCAGCCCGAACGCGAGCGCGGCGACGACGGGCGACAGGCCCAACGCATACGTGATCGACACGAGCAGGATCACGGCCAGCGCGAAAGCGACGGTGGCATCCTGCGTCACCTTGCCGAGCAGGCGCAGGACGCCCGGCACGACGAGCCCGAACACGGCGCCGGTGAACGTCGACACGCTCAGCACGACGAGGCTGTTCCACAGCGCGTCGCCGACATCCTCGGAGGTCCGGAAGATCCACAGGCCGACGGCGGCGTTGAACGCGAACACGGCCAGCACGCAGTTCAGCGCGCACAGGTGCAGCGCCCGTTCCGTCACTTGTCCCGAGCTTTTCTGTTCGTTGATCACGCGGACGACGGTCGCCGGCGACGTCGCCATCGACAGCGATGCGAGCATCAGCCGGTCGAACAGGGGCGCCCCGAATGCGTCCGCGACGAGGTACACGCCGATGAAGGTGAGGCCCGTCTCGACGAGGCCCGTGACGCCGATCCACGGGTTCGTGCGCAGCCAACGCAGGTTGATGCGGTAACCCAGCTCGAACAGGATCAGCCCGAACCCGACGTCGGCCAGCAGCAGCGCCGTGCCGGTCTCCGGCGGCGGCAGGACGCCCAATTGGGGCGCGGCCAGCACGAAGCCGGCAAGCCCATAAAAACTGATGCGGGGCAGGCCTGTCCAGCGCTGCCCGAATTCGCCGACCAGCCAGGCCAGCGTGATCGCGCACGGCCAGGCGAGGCTGGTGAGGATCGCCAGGAAATCCTGCATGGGCGCTCCTTTGTCAAAATGTTATGACTTGGAGCCGATTCTACAAGACGCATATGTGCGCACGATTACATGTAGGAGGATGACGCGGGTAGGGCGGACGGCATAGCCGTCCACCCTGCCGAAACGCGACGGTTAGGTTATTTGCTGAGCAGCCGCATCGCCCGTTCGAGCCCGTCCATCGTCACCGGGAACATGCGGTTGCCCATGATTCTCCGGATGATGTCGATCGACTGGCGGTACTGCCACAAGTGTTCGGGCTCCGGATTCATCCAGGCGAATTTGGGGAACGCATGGCAGAACCGCGCCAGCCATTCGGCGCCCGCTTCGTCGTTCGCGTATTCGACGGAGCCGCCCGGCGCCAGGATCTCGTAGGGACTCATCGTCGCGTCGCCGACGAAGATGAGGCGCGTGTCGGACGGGTAGGTGCGCAATACGTCCCACGTGGGAAAGCGCTCGGCATGGCGGCGGCGGTTGTTCTTCCACAGATGGTCGTAGACGCAGTTGTGGAAATAGTAGAACTCCATGTGCTTGAACTCGGCCTTCGCGGCCGAGAACAGTTCTTCGGTGCGCTCGATGTGGTCGTCCATCGTGCCGCCCACGTCCAGCAGCATCAGCACCTTGATGCGGTTGCGCCGCTCCGGCTGCATCTTGATGTCGAGCCAGCCGGCGTTGTTGGCGGTGGAGCGGATCGTCTCGTCCAGCGCCAGTTCGTCGGGCGCGCCCTGGCGCGCGAAGCGACGCAGGCGGCGCAGCGCGACCTTGATGTTGCGGATGCCCAGTTCGCGTTCGCCGTCGTAGTCGCGGTAGGTGCGCTGGTCCCACACTTTGACGGCGCTGCGGTTGCCCCCTTTGCCACCGATCCGGATGCCTTCCGGATTCGTGCCGCCGTTGCCGAACGGGGACGTGCCGCCCGTGCCGATCCATTTATTACCGCCTTCGTGGCGCCCCTTCTGTTCCTTCAGCAGTTCTTGCAGGCGGTCCATCAGCTTGTCGTAGCCGAGCTTTTGCAGCTGCGCCTTCTGCTCCGCCGTCAGCTCGCGTTCGAGCCGCTTGAGCAGCCAATCCAAAGGGATGTCGGCCTTGGCGTCGAACACCGTCTCGATGCCTTTGAAAAAGGCGCCGAACGCGCGGTCGAACTTGTCGAAATGGGCTTCGTCCTTCACCAGTGTCAGGCGCGCGAGATAATAAAACTCGTCGAGCGACGGCGCGATCACCTGCTGCTGCAGCGCTTCCAGCAGCGTGAGGAATTCCCTGATCGTGACGGGAACCTTCGCGTCGCGCAGGGTGAAGAAGAAGTCGATCAGCATCGCGCGCTCCTTTATTGCGCGTGGCGCGAAAGGCGGTAATGCAGGTGCGACTTGATCTCGTGCCACTCGCCGCGCACGATGCTGTACATGACCGTGTCGCGCACCGTGCCGTCGCGGCGCGGCGCATGGTGGCGGATCACGCCATCCTTCTTCGCGCCCAGGCGCTCGATGGCGGCTTGCGACGCGTAGTTGAAATTATCGGTGCGCAGGCCGACGACGGCGCAGCCCAGCGTGTCGAACGCATGCGACAGCAGCAGGAGCTTGCAGCTCGTGTTGACGTGGCTGCGCTGGCGGCTCTTCGCATACCACGTGTAGCCGATTTCGACACGGTCGATCGCGGGCATGATGTCGTGGTAGCTGGTCGTGCCGACGACGGTGTCGCTGGCGGCGTCGACGACGGCGAAGGTGACGCGGTTACCCATCTCCAGCGCGGTGCGGATGTAGTTTTCCGTGTCCTGCGGTTCGGGCACGGACGTGATGCGCAGGTTCCACAGTTCGCCGTCGGCGGCCGCCGCGCGCAGGCCGTCCAGGTGGTGCAGCCCGAGCGGCTCCAGGCGCACGCCGTTGAATTCGAGGGTGACGGGATCGACGTGGATCATCGGTTGTGCCTCGCCATCGCCACCAGGCGCTCGAACAGGCCGACGTCCTGCTCGTTCTTGAGCAGGGCGCCGGCCAGCGGCGGCACGATCGTCTTGCCGTCCTGGCTGCGCAAGACCTCGACGGGGATGTCCTCGGCCAGCAGGAGTTTCAGCCAGTCGAGGAATTCCGACGTCGACGGCTTTTTCTTCAGCCCCGGCACGTCGCGCAGCTCGTAAAAGCTTTGCAGCGCGGCGGACAGCAGGTCGGCCTTCAAGGTCGGATAGTGGACCTTCACGATGTCCGCCATCGTGTCGCGGTCGGGGAATTTGATGTAGTGGAAGAAGCAGCGGCGCAGGAAGGCGTCCGGCAGGTCCTTCTCGTTGTTCGACGTGATGATGACGAGCGGGCGGTGCTTCGCCACGACCATCTCGCGCGTCTCGTACACGTAGAATTCCATGCGGTCCAGTTCACGCAGCAGGTCGTTGGGGAATTCGATGTCGGCCTTGTCGATCTCGTCGATCAGCAGCACCACCGGCTCGGGCGCCGTGAACGCCTGCCACAGCACGCCCTTGACGATGTAGTTGTGGATGTCGCGCACGCGCTCGTCGCCCAGCTGCGAATCGCGCAGGCGCGAGACGGCGTCGTATTCGTACAGGCCTTGCTGGGCCTTCGTCGTGGACTTGATGTGCCACTGCAGCAGCGGCATGTCCAGCGCGGCCGCCACTTCCTCGGCCAGCATGGTCTTGCCGGTGCCGGGTTCGCCCTTGATCAGCAACGGTCGGGCGAGGGTGAGGGCGGCGTTGACCGCCAGTTTCAGGTCGGCGGTGGCGACATAGTTGTCGCTGCCTTCGAAGCGTCGGGATGCGTGCATGGGCCTGAGTCAGTGGTAAGGAAATGCCAACGAGTATATGACAGAACGCCGTGGCGCGATGGCCGTCCATGCTGCGGTGCCCAATGGACTCGACCATATTCTTCGGATAGAATCGACCGGTTCGTAGTACAAATGCCAAGTGTTTTTGCAGTCGCAGTACCGGGGGTCTCGAAAACCTGCTGCCGCCGCACGGGTCGCAAGGCGCCCTATCGAATCAACCTCACGATAGGTCATCCATGAAAATTTCAACAGTTTTACTCGTGCTTGCCGCCGGCGCCTCGATGGCCGGCACGGCCTGCGCGGCCGACATCGTCGGCAATCCGAAGGCAGCACCCAACAAGATCGAGCAGTGTATCGGCTGCCACGGCATCCCCGATTACAAGGGCAGCTTCCCCGAGGTCTATCGCGTACCCAAGATCGGCGGACAGTCGGCCAAGTACATCGAAGCCGCGCTGCAGGCGTACAAGAAAGGCGACCGCAATCACCCGTCCATGCACGGCATCGCGGCCAGCCTGTCCGACCAGGACATCGCCGACATCGCCGCGTACTACTCGCAACAGACCCCGTCCAAGTAAGGAGCGCGCCATGAACAAACTGATCGTCGCGCTGACCCTGGGCGCCGCATCCCTCGCCCTGTCGGGCCAGGCCCTGGCCTCGGGCAACGCCGCCAACGGCGCCGAGCTCGCGAAAAAATACAACTGTGCGTCCTGCCACGGCGCCGACTTCAAGACCCCGATCGACCCGAGCTATCCCAAGCTGGCCGGCCAGCATGCCGACTACCTCGTGCATGCGCTGACCGCCTACAAGCGCGGCAACAAGGTCGCCAACGGCCGCAACAACGCGATCATGGCCGGCATGGCCCAGCCGCTGTCCGACCGCGACATGGCGGATATCGCCGCCTACCTGCAAAGCCTGCCCGGACCGCTCGTCACGAAGCGCTGACGCGGCGCCCGGCCATATAAAAAATCCCTCGTCCCGGCGCTGCCGGCACGAGGGATTTTTCATTCGCAGGACCGGTCAGCGCACGCGCTTGCGCACGCAGGCCACGTACGCATCCGTGTCCGGCTGCGTGCCGTGGCGCTGGGCCGACCAGATCATCTCGCCGAGGCATTCCATGATCTCGTGGTGAGCCTCGTGCTCGCCCACGCGCGCGGCCAGCGCCTCGAACGCGGCGCGGATGCCGCGCGGCTGGTCGATCGACACCTGTTCCGTGATCGACAGGTGCATCGACAGGTGCAGGAACGGATTCGGCTTGCCGCCTTCGACGGCATAGTCGCGCGCGACGGCTTCATCCGCGTCCGCCAGCTCGTCGTGGTACTCGGGATGCTGCTCGATCCAGTCGGCGGCGATGGCGTCCATCGGGGTCAGGATCTCGCCGGCGCGGCGCTTGCGCAAGGCCTCGCAAAAGAAGCGGCGGACGTCGTGGGAGGAAGGGGTGAACATGGCGGGAACCGTCGGAAACACTGGGGGAAGGGCGTCATTGTAGCGCGATGACGCCGCCCCCGCTGCGCGGTCACAGGTCCGGCAGTTCCAGCTCGAGCGTGCCGTGCCAGGGCACTAGCCGCCAGCGTTCGTCCAGCAGCAGCACGGCGTCGAACAGCTGCCGGCCGGCGTCCGCCGGCAGTGCCGGCACGCTGCGGCCGCGGCCCGTGCAGGCCGTGCGCACGCCTTCGTCGAACATCGCGGCATCGAACGCGCCGCTCCACAACTGCGCCTGCAGGCTCTCGA
The DNA here is from genome assembly GCF_001941825.1 of Massilia putida. Lineage (NCBI taxonomy): Bacteria > Pseudomonadati > Pseudomonadota > Betaproteobacteria > Burkholderiales > Oxalobacteraceae > Massilia > Massilia putida. The sequence goes on along the minus strand of NZ_CP019038.1, from coordinate 3,182,408 downwards.
CGATGGCTTCCACGTGGATGGCCTGGTCAACCAGCGCCGCGTTGCCGGGATCGTGCGCCTGTTCCATCGCGCCGCCGATGTCGGTGCCGGCCGCGATCATGCCGTAGAAGGCGTGGCGCCAGCCGAGCGTGGATTCGACGACGTAGTGCACGAGGTCGTGCGGCAGGATGCCCTGGCGCGGCATCGCGCATCCGGTCGCGCTGCCGTCGCGGCGCACGCAGCGCAGCTGGTCGTATTTGTCCGCGCGGCCGGCACGGGTGGCGATCAGTTTCATCGCGTGGCTCCGGGGGGCATGCAGTTCGTGCGCACGGTGGCGCGCAGCGCGCTGGCCTCGGCCGTCTCGCCCCGCGCATCATGCCATTCTGCCATGTACGACTCGGCCATGCACGTGCGCGCATGCGCGAGTTTCGCATCCTTGCCCGCTTCGTCCAGCAGGCGGGCCGCGTTGACTTTGCCGAGATAGAAATCGGCGATCGGCGCGGGCCAGTCGTCTTCCTTCTGCCGTTTCAGCGCCGCTTCCAGTTCGGTCTTTGCCAGTTCGGCCTCGCCGTGGCGCACGCGCGCGATGTACAGCCACAACGGACCGAGGCGGTCGGCCGGCAGCTGGTCGAGCGCGCGCCGCAGTTGCGGGATCGCCGTGTCCAGGTGCCCGGCCAGCATCTGCCGGCGGCCGAGCAGCAGGCTGGCGTTCGGCTGGCCGCGGCTTGCCGCCATGTCGAGCCAGACGCCGGCCTGGATCGGATCGCGCGCGACGCCGCGGCCGTTGCCGTAGATCTGGGCCAGCGCGTACTGGGCGTCCGCATTGCCGCCGTCGGCCTCGGCGCGCATCCAGGGTTCCAGCCCGGTGCCGCGCGTGAACACGTCGCCGCCCAGGTAGGCGATGTACAGCTTTTCCTGGCTCATCGCGAACAGCACGCGGTGGGTGCGCAGGAAGTCCTGGCCGAGGTACAGGTCGGCGGTGCGCGCGCCCTGCGAATCGATGATGCCCAGTTCGACGTCGCGGATGGTCTCGCCGCCGAACTGCAGCGTCTTGACCGGGGCGATCCAGTGCGGTGCGCGGTCGGACCCGATCCCGCCGGCGTCGCGCATGCGGACCGCGCCCGGCCCGCCCACGTCGATGCCGGCCCGCTTGGCCGCATTCAGCATCATGAAGCTGCGGTGCGCGCCGGAGTCGATCAGGGCATCCATTTCCTTGCCGTTGACGACGACCGTGAAATGCGGGTTCGGACTGTTGCCGTAGCCGCGTTCGAACGGCAGCACGACCGTGTTCTCCTGCCACAGGAACAGTTCGGTCTTGCGGCATTCGAGCGGGCGGTAGAACTTCATCCGCTTGGCGCGCAGGTCGAGTTCCAGGTCCGCCTGCAGCAGGAACGGGGCACCGACAATGGCGTCGAAGGCCGGCGTGAACGTGGTGCTGCCGATCACGGTCAGTTCGGGGCGGCGGCCGGCGTGCGCCGGACCGATGGCGAAATCCTTCAGCCGTGCCGAGTACAGGCGCGAGAGTCCGCCGATGCCTTCGACCCAGCGTCCCGTCATGTGCAGGCTCAGGTCGCGCCGGGCCGCCGCGTTCATCGTCATGTGCGTCTGGTCGGAGCCGGTGTCGATCAGCATCGTGGCCGGGGTGCCGTCGATCGTGCCGTCGACCGCGGGCTCCAGGCCCTCGCCGACGTAGCGGATGGGCAGGCTGGCCACTTCGACGTAGGTGCATTTGGGCGGCGTGTCCTCGGCGTGGACGCCCGCCGAGGCGCACAGCGCGGCCAGCAGCAAGGGGAGGGCACGGACCAGTGGCGACGTAGAGATCATCATGACAATAATTCTACTGCGCAATTTTGTAAAAAATACATTACAAAAATGTAAAAAGGCAAAGACAACCGCTCGCACGGCTGCTTTGCCTTTGTTGTGTTGCTTCCGCGCTACTCGCGCAGATCACTCCTTGCGTGTAGCCCCTTGCGCCAACACCATTTTGGAGCTGCCGGCCGCGTCCGCGATGGCCTTGCTGGCCACCGCCACCGCCTTGCTGCTGGCATTGGCGGCATTGGCGCCGGCCTGCTTGTTGCCGCCATTGCCGCCATTGCCGCCGTTGCCGCCCTGGCCACGCCGCTCGTGCGGCTGGCGCAGGTAGCGCGAATTGTGGCGGCGGTCGCCGTTCGCGGGCCACGTGATGAAGCGCGACAACTCCTGCAGCGCACGCTGGTACACTTCGCGCTTGAACTCGATGACGACGTCCAGCGGTACCCAGTAGTCGTGCCAGCGCCAGGCGTCGAACTCGGGATGGTCGGTCAGGCGCAGGTTGACGTCGTTGTCGCGCGCCACCATGCGCAGCAGGAACCAGATCTGCTTCTGCCCGCGGTAGTGACCACGCACTTCGCGCTTGATGAAGTGATCGGGCACCTCGTAGCGCAGCCAGTCGCGGGTCCGGCCCACGATTTTGACGTGCTCCTGACGCAGGCCGATTTCTTCTTCGAGCTCGCGGTACATCGCCTGTTCCGGCGTCTCGCCGTATTTGATACCCCCTTGCGGAAATTGCCAAGAATGCTCACGCACCCGCTTGCCCCACCACACCTCGTTGTTGGCGTTCAGCAGGATGATGCCGACGTTGGGGCGGAACCCTTCACGATCGAGCATAATTCACCTCGAAACTTTCTGCCGGCCGATCCCTCTTACGTTTTTACTTACAAATCCCTGGAGACTTGCTGAACCTGCAAGGCTCCTCAGGTGCTTTCGTCGTTAACCTGCATAGGAACAACAGCATGCACCACTTGTTTCGGACCCATTTGTATAAAGATTGGATGCATCAGCCAGCTAATCCTTTAAAATTAGGTCGATTATAACCCTCTCTTTTTAAAAAGAATTCACCGATATGCGCGCCTCACGATTTTTTATTTCAACGCTCAAAGAAGCGCCCTCCGACGCCGAGATCGTCAGTCATAAACTGATGATGCGCGCAGGGATGATCAAGCGACTTGGCTCCGGCATCTATACCTATATGCCGCTGGGCCTGCGCGTCATCCGCAAGGTCGAGGGCATCATTCGCGAAGAAATGAACAAGGCAGGCGCGATCGAACTCCTGATGCCACTCGTGCAGCCGGCCGAACTGTGGCAAGAGACAGGCCGCTGGGACAAGATGGGGCCGGAACTGCTGCGCCTCAAGGACCGCCACGGCCGCGACTTCGCGCTGCAGCCGACGTCGGAAGAAGTGATCACCGACGTCGTGCGCACCGAAGTCAAATCGTACCGCCAGCTGCCGTTGAATTTTTATCACATCCAGACGAAATTCCGCGACGAGCGCCGTCCCCGCTTCGGCTTGATGCGCGGCCGCGAGTTCACGATGAAGGACGCGTACTCGTTCGACCGCGACGTCGAAGGCATGCAGAAGTCTTACCAGACGATGTTCGACGCCTACGTGAACACCTTCACCCGCTTCGGCCTGAAGTTCCGCGCCGTGGCGGCCGACAACGGCGCGATCGGCGGTACCGGCTCGCACGAATTCCACGTGATCGCCAGCACCGGCGAAGACGCGCTCGTCTACTGCCCGACATCGGACTACGCCGCCAACATGGAAGCGGCCGAGGCAATGCCGCTGATCGCCCAGCGCGGCGCGGCCACGCAGCCGATGACGAAGGTGTTGACGCCGAACTCGACGAAATGCGAGCAGGTCGCCAAGCTGCTCGGCATCGAACTCACGCGCAACGTGAAGGCGATCGCCCTGACGGCCGAGAAAGAAGTCGACGGCCAGGTCACGAAAGAAAACTGGTTGCTGCTGCTGCGCGCCGACCATGACCTGAACGAAGTCAAGGTCTCGAAAGTGCCGGGCCTGAGAGACTTCCGCTTCGCCACCGAGGCGGAAATCCTGGACGCCTACGGCACCGTGCCGGGCTACCTCGGTCCGGTGGGCCCGAAGCAGCCGGTCAACATCGTGGCCGACCGCACCGTCGCCAATATGTCGGACTTCGTGTGCGGCGCCAACGAGGCCGAATACCACCTGACGGGCGTCAACTGGGGCCGCGACCTGCCGGAACCCGTCGTCGCCGACCTGCGCAACGTGGTCGAAGGCGACGCCTCGCCGGACGGCAAGGGCGTGCTCGCGATCGAGCGCGGCATCGAAGTGGGCCACGTGTTCCAGCTCGGCACGGCGTACTCCGCCGCGATGAACTGCGTCTACCTGGACGAGAAGGGCCAGCCGGTCCCGATGCAAATGGGCTGCTACGGCATCGGCGTGACCCGCATCGTGGGCGCCGCCATCGAGCAGAATTTCGACGACAAGGGCATCATCTGGCCGGACGCCATCGCGCCGTTCGAACTGGTGCTGTGCCCGATGGGCTATGACCGCAGCGATCTGGTGAAGACCGAAACCGATCGCCTGTATGCCGAGCTCGAAGCGGCCGGTGTCGACGTCATCGTCGACGACCGCGGCCTGCGTCCGGGCGCGATGTTCGCCGACTGGGAACTGGTCGGCGTGCCGCACCGTGTCGTGATCGGCGAGCGCGGCCTCAAGGAAGGCAACCTGGAATACCAGGGCCGCCGCGATCTTGATGCCACCGCCGTCCCGGCGGCCGACATGGTCGGCTTCGTCAAGGCCAAGCTGGGCAAGTGATGGCACGACGGTTGATTGGCCGGGCGGCAGCCCGGCTCGGCCCGGTCTTGCTCGCCGCTGCATTGATGAGCAGCGGCGCGGCGCAGGCCGGCAACCAGAAAGAAGAAGCGCTCGCCGATTCGGTCCGGCTGGCGCTCGAACACGCCATCCGCGACGGCCGGCCGCCCAAGCCGGTGTTCCGCGACGAGGTCGCCCGGGTGCGCTACCAGCAGTGGTTCGACGCGATGTCGGCGCGCCTCAAGCGCCGCCTGCCGGACGACCAGACGCGCACGGAATTCCTCGAATCCGCGTGGTACGAAGCCACGCGCGCGGGCCTCGATCCGGGCCTCGTGCTGGGCCTGATCCAGGTCGAGTCGGCGTACCGCAAGTACGCCGTGTCGATGGTCGGCGCGCGCGGCTACATGCAGGTCATGCCGTTCTGGACGAAGGTGATCGGCGATTCGAACCGCCGCGCGCTGTTCGACATGCAGACCAATCTGCGCTACGGCTGCTCGATCCTGCGCATGTACATCGACATGGAAGGCGGCAACCTGTACCTTGCCCTCGGCCGCTACAACGGCAGCCGCGGCCAGCCCCAGTACCCGAACGCGGTGCTGGCGGCATGGAAGAACTGGGAATTCAAGCAGGACGTGATGGTCTCCAGCCGGTAACGGGACCTGCGTTTATCGCGCTGCCGGCGTCGCGGGTAAGTGGACGGGTTTCCCGTCCACGCGTTCGAATCTCGCTTGACACGATGCGCAGGCGAGCATGCGTTGGCTGAACGCGTGGACGGCCGCGCCGTGCACCCTACTTGAAATCCGCACGTTCACGCGCGGATTTCTTCCACCAGCTGCTGCGCATGCCGCGGCAGCGCGTCGAAGCTGCGCATGCACAGCGACAGCTGGCGCAACGCCCACGCGTCGGCCAGTTCGAGCACGGCGATGTCCATCGTGCGTGCGCAGCGCCGCGCGGCCGGTTCGGACACCATGCCGATCCCGACCCCGCTCTCCACCATCCGGCACACGGCGTCGAAGCTGCGCAGGCGCACGCGCGCGCGCAACGTGCGGCCGGCGCGTTCGGCCAGCTGGCTCAGGTAGCGGAACAGGGCGCTGTCGCCCGTCAACGTGACGTGGTCGAAGTCCACGAGGCGCGCGAACGTCACGGCCTGGCCCTCCTGCGTGACGAGCGTGCGCGCCAGCGCCGGCTGCGCGACGGCCACGATGCGGTCGGTGCAGAACGGGAAGGTCTCCAGGCCGGACAGGTCGACCGTGTCGGCCACGATGCCGAGGTCCGCGCCGCCTTCGCGCACGGCGCGCGCGATGTCGCTGGAGGTGCGTTCTTCGAGGTCGATGTCGACGTTCGGATGACGCGCCATGAAGCCGGCCAGCGTGTCGGGCAGATATTCGGAGAGCGCCGCCGTATTGCACAGCAGCCGCACCTGGCCCTTCAGGCCGGCCGCGTGCTCGCCCAGTTCCGCGCGCATGCGCGCCAGCTGCTGGAACACGAGGCGGGCGTGGCGCTGCAGGGCGAGTCCCGCCGCCGTCGGCTGCACGCCGCGCCGGCCGCGCACGAGCAGCGGCACGCCCAGCGCCGCTTCCATGTTCTGGATGCGCTCACTGGCCGATGCGAGCGCCAGGTGCGCACGCTGGCTGCCTGCCGTGATGCTGCCGGCTTCCACCACGTGCAGGAACAGCTGCAGGTCTACCAGGTCGAATCTCATGTCGGACACCTCATCGCAAAGTCGCAGGGCACCCTGTGCCCACCGTGCGTTACCGCGGCGCTCGCATTTGGTGGGCACGTTTCATTTGAGGCCCCGGCCTCGAATGCCACCCTACGTCGTGATATCGTTTACCAAGGAAGCCGTGCGGACAGGTCCACCGAAAGCAAAAAGCCCCGGCTCGCCGGGGCTTTTTGTATCGGGGCCGGTGGGACGACCAGCCAGGTCTTCTTATTTGAGGTGATCCGAGATCAGCTTGGTCATTTCGAACATCGATACCTGCGCCTTGCCACCGAAGACGGCCTTCAGCTTGTCGTCGGCGTTGATCATGCGGCGGTTGGCCGCGTCCTGCAGGTTTTGCGCCTTGATGTAGTCCCAGACTTTCTTGGTCACTTCGGTGCGCGGCAGCGGTTTTGCGCCGACGACGGCAGCCAGCGGTGCCGACGGGGTCATCTCTTTCATGAAAGCGGCGTTGGGCTTGCGTGCCGCAGCCGGCTTCTTTGCTGCTGCGGTCGCTTTCGGTGCTGCTGCTTTGGCAGGAGCTGCTGCCTTCTTCGCTGCCGGCTTCGCCGCCGCAGCAGGCTTGGCAGCGGCTTTCTTGGCGGGCGCTGCGGTGGTTTTTTTGGCTGTTGCCATCTTCGAGCCTCCTAAACGGAACACATGGAAATTTGCGCGTGAGCGCACCCGGCTTATATTGGTAGGGTTTTAGTGTTCGTGCAAGTCTTTTTCGAAATTTTTTCACTCTTACAAGCCCTAAATCCGCCCGTTGTGTTACCCAGGCCCCTCTAGAGTGAAAAAACAGACATCCCAAGCGCAAAAAAGCCGTGCGGGACAATCGTCGCGCACGGCTTTTTGCAAGCGTCGGTCGATATCAGCGCATGCCGGGCATCATGCCCTTCATCCCGCGCATCATCTTCATCAGGCCGCCGCCCTTGAGCTTCTTCATCATCGTGTTCATCTGCTCGTACTGGGTCAGCATGCGGTTGACTTCCTGCACCTGCACGCCGGCGCCGGCCGCGATGCGGCGCTTGCGGTTGGCCTTGATCAGTTCCGGCTTGGCGCGCTCAAGCGGCGTCATCGAGTCGATGATGCCGCACATGCGGCGCACCTGCTTTTCGGCCTGATCCATGTTGGCGCCGCTGGCCGCCTGCTGGAACTGGGCCGGCAACTTGTCGAGCAGGCCGGCCATGCCGCCCATCTTCTTCATCTGCGCGAGCTGGGCGCGGAAGTCGTTCATGTCGAACTTGCCGCCCGACTTGATCTTGTTGGCCATGTCGGCCGCAGCCTTCATGTCCACGCCTTTGCGCGCTTCCTCGACGAGCGCGAGGATGTCGCCCATGCCCAGCACGCGGTTGGCCATCCGGGCCGGATCGAAAGCTTCCAGGCCGTCCAGCTTTTCCGACACGCCAGCGAACTTGATCGGCTTGCCCGTCACGTGGCGCACGGACAGCGCCGCGCCGCCGCGCGAATCGCCATCGAGCTTCGTCAGGATCACGCCAGTCAGTGGCAGCGCGTCGTTGAAGGCTTTCGCCGTGTTGATCGCGTCCTGGCCGACCATGGCGTCGACGACGAACAGTGTCTCGATGGGGTTCACGGCCGCGTGCACGGCGGCGATTTCCTGCATCATCGCCTCGTCGATGGCCAGGCGGCCGGCCGTGTCGACGATGACAACGTCGTGGTAGTGCTTCTTCGCCCAGTCGATCGCGTTCTTCGCGATGTCGACCGGCTTGTCGCTGGCGGTGGACGGGAAGAAGTCGGCGCCGACCTGCTTCGTCACCGATTCCAGCTGCGCGATTGCGGCGGGGCGGTAGACGTCGGCGGAGACGGTCAGGACTTTTTTCTTCTTCTCTTCCTTGAGGTATTTGGCGAGCTTGCCGGTGGTGGTCGTCTTGCCGACACCCTGCAGGCCGGCCATCAGGATCACGGCCGGCGGCTGCTGGGCAAACGAGAGCTGCGACGCTTCCGGGCCGAGGTCGGCGCCCATCAGCGCGGCCAGTTCCTTCTGCACGACGCCGACGAGGGCCTGGCCGGGCGAGAGCGAGCCGATGACTTCTTCGCCCAGCGCCTTTTCCTTCACTTTGGCGATGAATTCGCGCACGGCCGGCAGCGCCACGTCGGCCTCGAGCAGGGCCAGGCGCACTTCGCGCAACATCTCGGCGGTGTTCGCCTCGGTGAGGCGGGCCTCGCCGCGCATCGTCTTGACGACCTTGGCAAGGCGTTGGGTAAGGTTATCCAGCATGTTCTACCTTTTATACTGATATATATAAGCGGGCGGGCGCAATCCGCCATTTTACCCCATGTCGGGGCGCGTTTTCTCCGGTCAAGACCCGTATTCAGCCATTCGCAAGCGGTGCAGTCAACCGATTGGGTTGATTCTTGGTAAAAGCTGCTTGGACGGTTTGACAATGTATTGCTTCGCGTTTATTTTCCAGAGCTGCATCACGTAGTTCATTCCAATAAAAGTTCGACCCCGATCGGAGACAGAATGAAAGCAACCGTGTTTCGCAAGACCCTCGTCCTCGCCGCGCTGCTGGCCGCGGGCGGCGCCCACGCCCAGGACGTGGTCCGCCTCGGCAATCTCAAGTTCGCGCACTACGGCGCGGTCTCGTACATCAAGGAAATCGCCCCCAAATGCGGCATCAAGGTCGAGGAACGCGTGTTCGCGAAGGGCCTGGACGTGATGCAGGCCATCATCGCGGGCGAGCTCGACGTCGGCGCGACGGCGTCCGAAGCCGCCATCTCGGGCCGCGCCGGCGGCGCGCCGATCTATGTCGTGGCCGGCTTCGCCAAGGGCGGCGTGCGCCTCGTCGCGCGGCCGGACGCGGGCGTCAAGAGCGTGAAGGACCTCAAGGGCAAGAAGGTGGGCGTGACGCGCGGCGGCATCCAGGAAGTCCTGCTGATGGCCGAGCTGCAGAAGGCGGGCCTGTCCGCCGACGCCGCGCCCGGCAAGGACGTGCAGGTCGTCTACCTGGCCTACGCCGACCTCAACCAGGCGCTGCTGGGCAAGAACATCGACGCCATGATGCAGTCCGAGCCGCAGTCGTCGCAGGCGATCAACAAGGGCTTCGGCGTCGAAGTCATCAAGCCGTACGATACCCCGATCGGCGAGCCGGTGCGGACGATGGTCATGACCGAGAAATTCCACGACACGAAGCATGCGGTGGCCGAGAAATTCATGCGCTGCTTCGTGATGGCCACGAGCGCCTTCATCCGCGACCGCGCGCTGGCCGAGAAATACGTGCGTGAAGTCGTGTTCAAGGGCCAGATCACGAAGGACGACTTCGACGACGCGATCAGCAATTCGCCGTACACCTACGACATCACGCCGGAGCACATCCAGACCACGACCGACATCATGGTCAAGACGGGTGTCGGCCGCATGGCCAAGCCGCCCGTGGCGAAGCAGTGGGTCAAGACGGATCTGCTGGATGATGCCAAGAAGAGCCTCAACATCAAATGACGGTAGGGTGGACGGCTTGCCGTCCACGCGTTCCAACGGTGCCTGTCCACCCTACACGTAGCACGTTCCGAACCAGAACGGAGAAATTGAATGACGAAACGCAGGTGGCAGGACATCGCAATCGGCCTGGTCGTCCCGGTCGTCGCGATCGCGATCTGGCAGTGGGTGGCCGGCATGGGATGGGTCAACGAGAACATCCTGCCGTCCCCGCTGCAGGTGTGGCGCAAGTGGGTCGCGTACCTGCTGCCGCTGCAGGACTACCAGGCCTGGCATGAGGCGGGCGGCGGCGGGCGGCTCGCGTGGATGGTCTCGGGCGAGTTGATCACCGACGCCCTCGGGAGCCTGTACCGCGTGCTCGTCGGCTTCCTCGTCGGCGCCGGCCTGGCGCTGCCGGTGGGGCTGTGGATGGGCGCGAGCCGCGTCGCGTACGCGTGGCTGAATCCCTTGTTCCAGCTGCTGCGGCCCATTCCGCCCATCGCCTACATCCCGCTGTCGATCCTGTGGTTCGGCCTCGGCAACCCGCCGGCCATCTTCCTCATCGCGCTGGGCGCGTTCTTCCCCGTACTGATGAACACCATCGCCGGTGTGCGCCAGGTCGACGGCATCTATCTGCGCGCCGCGCGCAATCTGGGCGCCGGCGGGACGACGATGTTCCTGCGCGTGATCCTGCCGGCGGCCGTGCCGTACATCCTGACCGGCATGCGCATCGGCATCGGCACGGCGTTCATCGTCGTCATCGTGTCCGAGATGATCGCCGTGAACAACGGCCTCGGTTTCCGAATCCTCGAAGCGCGCGAGTACTTCTGGTCGGACAAGATCATCGCCGGCATGATCACGATCGGCCTGCTCGGGCTGGCCATCGACGCCGGCATGAATAAACTGAACAACTACCTGCTGCGCTGGCATCGCGGCCTGGAGCACTGATATGACCGCCCACATCGTGATCGACAACGTGAGCAAGGTGTTCGACGGCGACGGCCGCAGGATGGTCGCGCTGCAGGACATCAGTCTCGAGATCCCGCATGGCCAGTTCGTCTGCCTGCTCGGGCCTTCCGGCTGCGGCAAGTCGACCTTGCTGAACGCCGTCGCCGGCTTCGCCCCGCCGACGTCGGGCAAGGTGCTGGCCGACGGCGTGCCGGTCGCCGGACCCGGTCCGGAGCGGGGCATGGTGTTCCAGGAATACGCGCTGTTCCCGTGGATGACGGTGGAGCAGAACGTCGGCTTCGGCCTGGAGATCAAGGGCATGCCGCGCGCGCAGATCGCCGCGCGCGTGGGCCAACTGTTGAAACTCCTGTCGCTGGAAGACTTCGCGAAGCGCTATCCGAAAGACCTGTCCGGCGGCATGCGCCAGCGCGTGGCGATCGCGCGCGTGCTGGCGCTGGACTCGCCGATCCTGCTGATGGACGAGCCGTTCGGCGCGCTCGACGCGCTCACGCGGCGCAACCTGCAGGACGAGCTGCTGCGCCTGTGGGCGGAACTGAAGAAGACCGTCATCTTCGTCACGCACAGCATCGAGGAGGCGATCTATCTCGCCGACCGCATCGTCGTGATGACCTACCGGCCGGGCACGATCAAGCGCGACATGCTCGTCGAGCTGCCGCGCCTGCGCGACCCGGCGGCGCCCGAGTTCAATGCGCTCAAGCGGGAATTGGGGCTCATGGTGATGGAGGAACAGCAGCGTCACCATGATGCGGAGATCAAGGCGGCGGCGGTCGATTAAACCAACGTCGTTCCCGCGGAAGCGGGAACCCATACTGAGCTACGGAAGTCGTGAAGCCGGCGGATGCCGGTAACTCGACATGGGTTCCCGCTTTCGCGGGAATGACGTGCTGATTACTCTTCTGGCAACCTAACCTTGCCCATTCCGGATGGTGTAGACTCGCGCGTATGCAACTCACCCTATTTATCGCCGCGGCCATTTTGTACGCGGTATGTGCCCTGCTGCCGTCGCGGCAGGGCTCGGCCATTTCGGTCGTGACAGCCGTGGCCTGGGCCGTGCATGGCGCCGCGCTGTGGCCGGACATCGTGACGAACGGCACGCTGCGCGTCGGCTTCGCCTTCATGCTGTCGGCCGCGCTGTGGATTTCCGTCGCCGCCTACTGGATCGAAAACCGCAACTTCGCGCTGGACAGCATGCGCCGCATGGTCATGCCGTGCGCGGCCGTCGCGGCGATCCTGCCGCCGCTGTTCCCGGGTAATCTGATGCCCGTGCAGGCCCAGTCGCCCGCGTTCGGCTGGCACGTCGCGGTCGCCGTGTCGGCCTACAGCACGCTCACGATCGCCGCTTTCCACGCCGTGCTGATGGCGCTGCAGGAGGCGCGCCTGCACACGAAGAGCGCGAAGAAGGGCTGGCTGGGGAGCGCGATCGACCAGCTGCCGGCGCTGCTGACCATGGAACGGCTGCTGTTCCGCATGATCGGCATCGGCTTCGTTCTGCTCAGTCTCACTGTCCTGTCGGGCATCGTGTTCTCCGAACAGCTGTTCGGCCGCGCGCTGCGCTGGGACCATAAAAACGTGTTCGCGCTGCTGTCGTGGGTCTTGTTCGCCGCGCTGCTGGCCGGACGCCGCTGGCGCGGCTGGCGCGGCAAGACCGCGCTGCGCTTCACGCTGGCCGGATTCGCCACCCTGGCGCTGGCGTATGTCGGCAGCCGGTTCGTATTTGAAGTCGTTCTGCACCGGGGGTTCGTATGACGCGACTGCTTTTCTGGATTGCGCTCGTCATCCTCGTGGTGATGGCGGTGCGCAGCAAACTGCGCGCCGCGATGGCGCGCGCGCAAGGCCCGGTCGCCGGGCCGGCATCCGCGGCAAGCGGCGGCGACGCCAAGGCCTGGAGCCGCGTCGAGGACAAGGCCGAGCCGATGGCCTGCTGCGCCCACTGCGGCGTGTATTTCCCTTCGTCGGAGGCCGTGCGGGTCGAGGGCCGCGATTACTGCGGCACGGCGCACGCGCGCGAGGCGCAGCAGCAGGCCGGGTAAGCCGCCGCATGGCGCCCTGGTTGCCCCTTTCCGCCGAGTCGCGCTCGACGTTCTGGCGCTCGCTGCAGACGCTGACGGTCACGCGCATCGTGATCGCGCTCGTGCTGCTGCTCTACCTGGCCGTGGACGTGCGGCGCGGCCGCCTGGACGGCGCCCTGTATGCCGAGACGTGCATCACGTACGTGCTGACGGCGCTGCTGTTCGCCGCCGTCGCCCAGCGCTGGCGCCGGCGCTTCCTGTGGCAGCTGTCCGGCCAGGTCGTCGTCGACATCGTCGCGATCTCGCTGTTGTACCTGGCCGCCGGCGGCATGCGCAGCGGCCTCGCGCTGATGTATCTGTTCCCGCTCGCGGGCGCCGCGATCCTCGCGCCGCTGCTGCTGGCCCTGTTCTCGGCCGCGCTGGCGTCCCTGTTCGTGCTGGGTGAAAGCGCCTGGCAGATCTTCGTGCGCGGGGGCGAGCCGCCGCTGACCCAGGCGGGGCTCACCGGCGCCGCGTTCTTCGCGGTGGTGCTGGTGCTGAACCGCCTGGCTGCGCGGCTCATCAAACAAGAAGAACTGGCCGCGCGCCGCGGCGCCGACCTGCGCATCCAGCAGGCGATCTACCGCATCGTCGTGGACGACGTCGCCGACGGCATCCTCGTGCTCGGGCGCGACGGCACCGTCTTCGGCGGCAACCCGGCGGCGCGCCGCATGCTCGGGCTGGAGACGCAGCCGGGCGAGGACGGCAACGCGTTCCTGCTGTCCGACGTGCCGGCGCTCGAGCCGGTGGCGCAGAGTTTCGCGGCCTGGGTCGGCTGCTCCACGGACGCGCCGGCCGCGGCGACGGGCGGCTACGTCACGATCAAGCGCTGGCACGAGACCGAAGGGGCGATCCGCGGCCGCCTCGACCAGCCGGTGCACCTCAAGCTGCGTTTCGCGCGCGTCGACACGCCGGAAGGCGCGGCCGAGCGCAGCCTCGTGTTCCTGCAGGACGTGAGCGCCATCGAAAACCAGGCGCAGCAACTCAAGCTGGCATCGATGGGCCGCCTGACGGCCAGCATCGCGCACGAGGTCAGGAATCCGCTGTCGGCGATCGGCCACGCGACCTCGCTGCTGGCGGAAGACTTGCACGGGCCGGCCGAGGTGCGCCTGCTGCGCATCGTGAACGACAACGTGGCGCGCGTGAACCGCATGGTCGAGGACATCCTGAAACTGTCGCGCAAGGTGCAGCCGAACGGCACGCCCGTGGCGCTCGACGACTTCTTGCCGGAGCTGCGCGCCGAGTTCACGGAAATGCACGGTTTGGCCGGTGATATAGTATGGGTGGGCGAGGCGCACGGGCGCAGCGTGCGTTTCGACGGCCTGCACCTGCGCGAGGTGCTCGTGAATTTGCTCGGCAACGCGATCCGCTACGCGAGCGGCAAGCCGGCCAGCATTCGCGTGGTCCCCGTGCTCGACGCCACGGGGCGCATGGAGTTGCACGTGCAGGACGACGGCCCCGGCATCACGCCGGAAGTGCGGGCGCACCTGTTCGAACCGTTCTACACGACGTCGAGCAAGGGCACGGGCCTGGGCCTGTACCTGGCGCGCGAGCTGTGCCTGAACAACGGCGCGATGCTCGACTACGAATACCGCACCGAGGACGTCCGGCCCGGTGCTGCCGGCGACGGCACGGGCGAGGCCAGCGGGCGCTTCGTGATCACCTTCGCCGCATCCCTTTAACGTCACGGAAAGAAAGCCATGAGCTCACCCCGCATCCTGGTGGTCGACGACGAACCCGACCTGCGCGAGCTGCTCGAGATCACCCTGCTCAAGATGGGGCTCGACGTGGACAGCGCGGCGACCGTGCGCGAAGCGCGCGCGCTGCTCGGCCAGAAACCGTATGCGCTGGTGCTGACGGACATGCGCCTGCCCGACGGCCTGGGGCTGGAACTCGTGCGCGAGGTGGCGGCCAATCATAAATGCACGCCCATCGCCGTGATCACCGCGTACGGCAGCGCCGAGAATGCGGTCGTGGCGCTCAAGGCCGGCGCGTTCGATTACGTGTCGAAGCCCGTCGTGCTGGACGACCTGCGCGCGATGGTGCGCGCCGCGCTGAAATTGTCCGACCCGGCGGCTGCTCCCGCGAGCGCCAATGCGGACGGGACGTCGCGCCTGATCGGGCAATCGCCCGCGATGCAGGCGCTGCGCGCCCAGATCGCGCGGCTGGCGCGCTCGCAGGCGCCCATCGCGATCAACGGCGAATCGGGCAGCGGCAAGGAACTGGCCGCGCGCGAGATCCACGCGCAGGGCGCGCGCGCCGGCAAGCCGTTCGTCGCCGTCAACTGCGGCGCGATTCCCGAGGCGTTGATGGAGGCGGAGTTCTTCGGCTACCGCAAGGGCGCGTTCACGGGCGCGAACGACGAGCGCGACGGCTTCTTCCAGGCCGCCAACGGGGGCACCCTGATGCTCGACGAAGTGGCCGACCTGCCGCTCGCGATGCAGGTGAAACTGCTGCGCGCGATCCAGGAGCGGCGCGTGCGCAAGATCGGCGCCACCGTCGAGGAACCGGTCGACGTGCGCATCATCAGCGCCACGCACAAGGACCTCGCCAAATGCGTGGAGAACGGCAGCTTCCGCCAGGACCTGTTCTACCGCCTGAACGTCATCGAACTCACGCTGCCGCCGCTGCGCGAGCGCCTGGACGATCTGCCGCTCCTGGTCGACGCCATCCTCGCGCGCCTGGCCGGCCCCGGCGGCGCGCGCCTCGGTCCCGGCGTGCTCGAGGCGCTGCGCGGCTATGCCTTTCCGGGCAATGTGCGCGAGCTGGAAAACGTGCTGGAGCGGGCGCTCGCCTTCGCCGACGATGGCGTGATCGAGGTGGGCGATCTGCTGCTGAAAGGGGCGAAGCTGGGCGATGCGGCCGTCGTGCCGGTTGCCGATGTCCAGGCTCAGGCCCCGGCCCCGGCGCCCTCGGCGACGGAGCCGGCCGCGCCGCCCCCGTCGCTCGCCGACGACGCGCTGCCGAGCAATCTGCCGGACTACCTGAGCCAGGTCGAGCGCGACATCATCCTGCGCGCGCTGAACCAAACCCAGTTCAACCGCACGCAGGCCGCCAGCCTGCTCGGCATCAGCGTGCGCCAGCTCCGTTACCAGATGCAGAAACTGGACATTCATGCGCCCGAACCCTGACCCGGTCGTGGCCTTTTCGCCAACGCAGCAAAGCCAAACGGTCGGTTTTTGCACGAATAGTAAGCACGGAAAATCGCGCCATAAAATCGATGTTAGCGCTTACTTCGCCGTGGAGGCTTCAGGTATCGGGTCTGATCGATGTCAAGAAAAAAATCTTAGTAGCAGAGCTCTTAAAAATTCCGTACATCGACTACAATTAGGTCTGTAAGGCCGTTGTCTACTACATCTAGTGGTCAACGGCCTTAATGCCGAACAGAAGGAGTAGGGGCGCAAAGCTTTTTTCTCAACATTGCTGCTCCTATTTTTATCGGCGAAAAGTTATCGAGTTGCTAATTTTGATGAGTTGGCAGCTTTCCCCGGATTCATCGCGGGTCCATCTACAAATTCGTGAAGGCGGTGGCAGTTCGTGAACGCCATGCTGGGAGGCTCAATGCAAACATCTTCGGACATTTCCATCAATCCGCACGTCGCAGCAGGATCGGCGGCCGGCAAGAACGCGGCCGAACTGGTCGCGGGTAACGACTACCGCATCATCCGCCGCAACGGCGCCGTGGTGCCGTTCGCACCGAGCAAGATCGCCGTCGCGATGTCGAAGGCGTTCCTGGCCGTGAACGGCGAGAGCGGCCGCGAGTCGGCGCGCATCCGCGAACTGGTCGAGCAGCTGACGAACAACGTGGTCGCGGCGCTGGTGCGCCGCCAGCCGAACGGCGGTACCTTCCACATCGAGGATGTGCAGGACCAGGTGGAATTGTCCCTGATGCGCTCGGGCGAGCATGACGTCGCGCGCGAATACGTGCTGTACCGCGCCAAGCGCATGGAAGAGCGCCGCGCCGCCAAGGAAGCCAATGGCGGCACCCAGATCGCCACGCCGCAGTTCACCGTGGTCGACGGCGGCGTGCGCCGCCCGCTCGACATGAACGAAGTCTCGTCCCTGATCAACGCCGCCTGCGCCGGCCTGGAAAAGCACGTCGACGCCGACGCCATCCTGGCCGAGACGGTCAAGAACCTGTACGACGGCGTGCCGGTCGAGGAACTGCACAAGTCGGCCGTGCTGGCCGCGCGCGCGCTGATGGAAAAGGATCCGGCCTACAGCCAGGTCACCGCGCGCATCCTGCTGCACTCGATCCGCAAGGAGATCTTCGGCAAGGACGTGCCGCAGGCCGGCGCCGCCGCCGAATACATCACCTATTTCCCGCAATATATCGCCAAGGGCATCGACGCGGAGCTGCTGGACGAGGAACTGGGCAAGTTCGACCTGCAGAAGCTGGCCCGCGCCATCGTCGCCGACCGCGACCTGCAATTCGGCTACATCGGCCTGCAGACCCTGTACGACCGCTACTTCCTGCACATCCGCGAAACCCGCATCGAGATGCCGCAGGCGTTCTACATGCGCGTCGCGATGGGCCTCGCGCTGCGCGAGGACAACCGCGAAGCGCGCGCCATCGAGTTCTACAACCTGCTGTCGACGTTCGACTTCATGAGCTCGACCCCGACGCTGTTCAACTCGGGCACCCGCCGCTCGCAGCTGTCGTCGTGCTACCTGACCACCGTCGCCGACGACCTGGAAGGCATCTACGACGCCATCAAGGAAAACGCGCTGCTGTCGAAATTCGCCGGTGGCCTGGGCAACGACTGGACCCCGGTGCGCGCGCTCGGCTCGCGCATCAAGGGCACGAACGGCAAGTCGCAGGGCGTCGTGCCGTTCCTGAAGGTCGCGAACGACACCGCCGTCGCCGTCAACCAGGGTGGCAAGCGCAAGGGCGCCGTCTGCGCCTACCTGGAAACGTGGCACCTGGACATCGAGGAATTCCTCGACCTGCGCAAGAACACGGGCGACGACCGCCGCCGCACGCACGACATGAACACCGCAAACTGGATTCCGGACCTGTTCATGAAGCGCGTGATGGAAAAGGGCGAGTGGACCCTGCTGTCGCCGTCGGAAGCGCCGGACCTGCACGACAAGGTCGGCAAGGCCTTCGAGGAAGCCTACCTGAAGTACGAAGAGAAGGCCGCGCGCGGCGAGCTGACCGTGCACAAGAAGGTGCAGGCGCTCGACCTGTGGCGCAAGATGCTGTCGATGCTGTTCGAAACGGGCCACCCGTGGATCACGTTCAAGGATCCGTGCAACATCCGTTCGCCGCAGCAGCATGTGGGCGTCGTGCACTCGTCGAACCTGTGCACCGAGATCACGCTGAACACGAACGAAGACGAAATCGCGGTCTGCAACCTGGGCTCCGTGAACCTGCCGGCCCACATGAAGGGCGACGGCCTGGACGTGGTCAAGCTGCAGAAGACCATCCGCACGGCGATGCGCATGCTCGACAACGTCATCGACATCAACTACTACGCGGTCGACAAGGCCAAGAACTCGAACCTGCGCCACCGTCCGGTCGGCCTGGGCATCATGGGCTTCCAGGACTGCCTGCATATGATGCGCGTGCCGTTCGCGTCGGATAAGGCCGTGGAATTCGCCGACCGCTCGATGGAAGCCGTCTGCTACTACGCCTACCTGGCATCGACCGAGCTGGCCGAGGAACGCGGCCGCTACCAGTCGTACGAAGGTTCGCTGTGGGACCGCGGCATCCTGCCGCAGGACTCGATCAAGCTGCTGGCTGACGAACGCGGCGGCTATCTCGAGCAGGACGCGTCCGAGTCGATGGACTGGAACATCGTCCGGAATCGCATCAAGCAGTTCGGCATGCGCAACTCGAACTGCGTGGCGATCGCCCCGACCGCGACCATCTCGAACATCATCGGCGTCTCCGCCTGCATCGAGCCGACGTTCCAGAACCTGTACGTGAAGTCCAACCTGTCGGGTGAATTTACCGAGATCAACTCGTACCTGGTGCGCGACTTGAAGGCGCGCGGCCTGTGGGACGAGGTCATGATCAACGACCTGAAATACTTCGACGGCTCGCTGTCGCGCATCGACCGCGTCCCGCAAGACCTGCGCGACATCTACGCCACCGCGTTCGAAGTCGATCCGAAGTGGCTGGTGGAAGCCGCGTCGCGCCGCCAGAAGTGGATCGACCAGGCCCAGTCGCTGAACATCTATATGGCAGGCGCCTCGGGCAAGAAGCTGGACGAGACCTATAAACTGGCCTGGCTGCGCGGTCTGAAGACGACGTACTACCTGCGCACGATCGCCGCGACGCACATGGAGAAGTCGACCACCCGTACCGGCGCGCTGAACGCCGTGGCGGTCGACGGCGGCCTGTCGGCGGCTCCGGCTGCCGCTCCGGCGCCGGCCACTCCGGCACCGACGCCGGACGTCGTCGAAGGCGCCGCCTGCTACCTGCGTCCGGGCGATGCCGGCTTCGACGAGTGCGAAGCTTGCCAATAAGCGGACTGTATACCCTGACGTGAAACACGCACCGCCCGGCACCGCCGGGCGCTGCCACTACAAGAACTCAAGAAGGAAAACATCATGGCTCTCTCCTGGGACGATGAACCGGCCGCCGCGCCGGCCCCTGCCGCCGCCAACTCTGAAGCCAGCGCCGCCGACGTCGCCAAGCGCGTGAACGCGGACGACAAGCGCATCATCAACGCCAAGACCGACGTCAACCAGCTGGTCCCGTTCAAGTACAAGTGGGCGTGGGACAAATACCTCGCCGGCTGCGCCAACCACTGGATGCCGCAGGAAGTGAACATGCAGCGCGACATCGAGCTGTGGAAGAACCCGAACGGCCTGACCGAAGACGAGCGCCGCATCGTCAAGCGCAACCTCGGCTTCTTCGTGACGGCCGACTCGCTGGCCGCGAACAACATCGTGCTGGGCACCTACCGCCACATCACGGCGCCGGAATGCCGCCAGTACCTGCTGCGCCAGGCATTCGAGGAAGCGATCCACACGCACGCCTACCAGTACATCGTGGAATCGCTGGGCCTGGACGAGAAGGAAATCTTCAACGCCTACAACGAGATCCCGTCGATCCGCGACAAGGACCAGTTCCTGATCCCGTTCATCGAGGTCATCAACGATCCGACGTTCCACACCGGCACGCTGGAAAACGACCAGAAGCTGCTGCGCTCGATCATCGTGTTTGCTTGCCTGATGGAAGGCCTGTTCTTCTACGTCGGCTTCACGCAGATCCTGGCGCTGGGCCGCCAGAACAAGATGACGGGCGCCGCCGAGCAGTACCAGTACATCCTGCGCGACGAATCGATGCACTGCAACTTCGGCATCGACCTGATCAACACGATCAAGATGGAAAACCCGCAGCTGTGGACGACCGAGTTCAAGGAAGAGATCAAGCAGCTGTTCCTGAAGGCCGTCGAGCTGGAATACCGCTACGCCGAAGACACGATGCCGCGCGGCGTGCTGGGCCTGAACGCAGCCATGTTCAAGGGCTACCTGCGCTTCATCGCGAACCGCCGCGCCGTCCAGATCGGCCTCGATGCGCTGTTCCCGAACGAAGAAAATCCGTTCCCGTGGATGAGCGAGATGATCGACCTGAAGAAGGAGCGCAACTTCTTCGAGACGCGCGTGACCGAGTACCAGACCGGCGGTGCGCTGAACTGGGACTGATCCCGGATCGCCCGCCCGCGCCCGACGAAGCCCGCCACCCGGCGGGCTTTTTTATTTTCCGTCGACGAACTTCGGAGCGCCGACGTCAATGCCTCCGGCGCTTCTTCCATCAGCCAGTGCCCCGCATCCGGAACGACCTCTTCGCTGACGTTGGTCGCCGCATTGCGCATCACGAGGGCCTCGTTGACGCCGAACGACTTGGCGCCGCCGATCGCCAGCACGGGCATGGGGAGTTTGTGGTCGACGACCTTCTGGTTGGTCTCGGCATCCTTGGGAAAACTGAGGAATTGCGCGAAGGCCGGGTGCCTGGCGCCGGGACGGGCATACCGCTTCGCATAATAAGTATGGGTCGCTTCGTCGACCCTCTTTAAGTGCGGGGTCGCTTCGTCGACCTTCTTCCGGTCGCCGGCGAATTCGTTCCGGAAGCGGTCCAGGTAGATGCGCTCGCGCCCGGTGACGAGGCGCTCGGCGTCCGGGCCGCCGAACGAGAAGTGCCACAGCAGCGGATTGGGCACGATCTGCTCCCACGGCGGCATCCGGGGCACGGGCGCGTCCATGACGACGAGGCGGTTCGTCTTGTCGGGATAGCGGGACGCGCAGGCGAAGGCCACCATCGTGCCGATGTCGTGGCCGATGACGACGGCGTGGCCGATGCCGAGCTTGTCGAGGACGGCGCGGATGTCGCCCGTCTGCGTCCATTTGTCGTAGCCGCCGGCCGGGGGCGAGGACAGGCCCATGCCGCGCAGGTCGGGCACGACGAGGGCATGGTTGGCCGCGAGGCGGCCGGCCAGCGGCGGCCACACGGCGCCGTGGCGCCGAAACCGTGCGGCAGCACGACGGCCGGACCGTGCCCGCCGGCGCACACGTGCAGCGTGACGTCGCCGGTTTGGATGGTCCGGGCCTTGAACGCGGGCGGGAAGGGTTGGGCGGCGGCGCCGGCGGGATGGCTCAGCGCCGGGGACAGCGAAAGAACGGCTGCGATACGATGGAACATGAAAGGCTTCTCCCGGCGGGGGAGGCCACCTGGCCGTCGCTGAATGCCCTCGAGGTGAAGGCCAGTATGGTTTAGGATGGGCAGCCGGACTAGTCGTCGAATACCGCAACAGCAATCCGGAAACGCCGAACAAACGTATCACCGGACATGAAACTGGGAGGCGTCGCCACGTTCGTCACGGCGGCCGACAGCGGTTCCTTGAGCGAAGCGGGGCGCCGGCTGCGCGTGTCGCGTTCCGTCGTCAGCGAGCGCCTCGTCGAGCTCGAGCGGTCGCTCGGCGCGAGTCTGCTGCAGCGGTCGACGCCCAAGCTCTCGCGCACCGAAGACGGCGCCGCCTTCCTCGCGCGCGCCGCGCGCATCGTGCGCGACGTGCAGGAGGCCGCGGCCGATCTGGCCGAACGGCGCGGCCAACTGAGCGGCCCGCTGCGCATCGCCGCGCCGGTGACGTTCGGCCGCATGCACCTGGGCCCCGCGCCCTATCCCTTTCTCGCGAAGTGCCCCGACATCCAGCTGACGCTGGAGCTGGACGACCGCCGGGGCGACGCGACGTCGGATGGCTTCGATGCCGTCATCCGCCACGGTCCGATCGCGGACATCTGCCTCGTCGCGTGGCAGCTGGCGGCAGGCGGCGCGTGCTCGTCGCCGCGTCCGCCTACCTGGACCGGCATGGCGCGCCGCGTTCGCCGGAAGAACTCGAAGGGAATGGTATCGCGGCATCTTCGATATGCACCGTGTCCGGGCCGACTGGCGCTTCGCGCAGCACGGCGAGACGCGCGTCGGGCGCGGGCGGCCCGGCATGGTGCTGAACAACGGCGACATGATGCGCGACGCCGCGATCGCCGGACTGGGCATCGCGCTGCTGCCGGTCTTCATCGTCGGCGCCGCCATCAAGGCGCGGACCTTGCGCGTCATCGACGTCGGCATCGAGGCCGAACAGGAGTACATCTACATCGCGCACGCGGACGGCCAATCCGTCCGCGAAGCTGCGCGCCCTGCGTACATGGTTGAAGGAGGCGTTCGGCGATCCGCTCTATTGAGAGACCGAGTGCAGAGGTGAGGTTTAGGTCAGGAAATTTCATAGCATGCGCATCGGTGTCGCGGCGCGCGTGCTGTCGCGAAGCGACGAAGGACGTGATCGATGCCTTCGTCGCACGCCCGGACCTCGCGCATGCCGTGGTCGATGTGCACGGTCCGCGATCGCCATCGCGGACCTTCATCCGTACCTCCGGCGACACGTCGATGCCTTCTTGCGTGGCGCAACGCACGCATTCGTCACGATTTTTGCGTGTGCGTCGCGCCACTCGGTGAAGTCTGAGGCTATCATGCGTTCAATTCCAACTTGTCGTTGTCGCCACGCGAACCGAACGTCATGATCCGAGTTCTCTTCATCCACCAGAATCTGCCGGGCCAGTTCCGCCGGCTGATGCGGTATCTGCAGACGCGGCCCGACTATCAAGTGGTCGCGATCGGCGAAGAGACTGCGGTGCGACGCGAACCGGCGGGCCCGAAACTGCGCGTGATCGGCTACGCCAAACCGGACGGTCCGGGCGAGAAGACCCATCACTACCTGCGTCATTTCGAAGGATGCGTGCGCCGCGGCCAGGCCGTCGCGCGCGTCTGCGTGGCGCTGAAGCAGGAAGGCTTCGTGCCCGACGTCGTCGTATGCCACCCGGGCTGGGGCGAGGGCCTGTTCGTCAAGGACGTGTTCCCGCGCGCGCGCCTCGTCGTGTTCTGCGAGTTCTGGTGGGCCGCGGACGGACTGGACGTCGGCTTCGATCCCGAGTACCCGGTGAGCTTCGACGACCGCCTGCGCATCCGCATCAAGAACTCCGTGCTGATGCAGTCGCTGCTGGCGGCCGACGACGGCGTCGCGCCCACGCGCTGGCAGCTCGGCGTGCATCCGCCCGAGTTGCGCGCCAAGATCCGCGAGGTGCACGAAGGCATCGACACGCAGCAGCTCGGCCCCGATCCGTGCGCGCAGCTGGTGCTGCCTGGTGGCGCCGTGCTCACGCGCGCCCAGCCGGTGCTGACGTTCGTCGCGCGCAACCTCGAGCCTTACCGCGGCTTCCACGTCTTCATGCGCAGCCTGCCGCGCCTGCTGGCCGGGAATCCCGAGCTGCAGGTCGTCGTCATCGGCGGCGACGGCGTCAGCTACGGCCGCCGTCCGCCGCAGGGTCACGCGAGCTACCGCGAGGCGCTCAAGGCCGAGCTGGACGGCCGCTTTGATGCCGTCGACTGGTCGCGCGTGCACTTCCTCGGCAAGGTGCCGTACGCCACCTACCGCAGCGCGCTGCAGGTGGCGAGCCTGCATGTCTATCTGACGTATCCGTTCGTGCTGTCCTGGTCGATGCTGGAAGCGATGGCCGTCGGCGTGCCGGTGCTGGGCTCGAGCACGGCGCCGGTGCAGGAAGTGATCCGTGACGGCGAGAACGGCTTCCTCACGCCGTTCTTCGACGTCGCGCGGCTCGCCGACCGCGCACTCGACCTCATCGCGCGCCGCCACGAGATCGCCCGCATCGGCCTCGCAGGCCGCGCGACGGTGCTCGCACGCTACGATTTCGAAACGGTGGGCCTGCCGGTCTACCTCGACCTGCTCAAGCCCCTGCCCGGCGCCGGGCGCGTGGACGAGGAGGCCGCATGACGGACCGCTTCGCCTTCCACTACGCGCCGGACGGCTACTCGACGTCGGGCCCGCGCCTGATGGGACGCCAGGCCGCCGGCGCCGGCCTGCTGCGCGCCATCGCGACCGCGCCCGGCCTCGCGGCGGTCGGCTGCTTCGCCGGCGGCCAGGCCCACGCGGCCGAGGGCGAGCGCCTGCTGCGCGAGTACGGGTACGCAGGCAAGGCCGAATGGATAGCCCAGGGCCGCCCGCAAGACCTGGAGCGCTACGGCACGCTCTATTACCCCGCGCCCGGCATCGAGCGCCTGGCGTGGCGCCGGCACGGCATCGGCGAGCGCCGCTACAGCCTGTGCGGCATCACGCACACGACGGCCAGCCACGCCGTGATGACGAGCCTCGCGAACCTGCTCGTCGCGCCCGTGCGCAGTTGGGATGCCGTGATCTGCACGTCGCGCGTCGTGCGCGACAGCGTGCGCCGCCTGCTGGAGCGCCAGGCCGAGTACCTGGGCGCGCGCCTCGGGGCCCAGCGCTTCGAGCTGCCGCAGCTGCCCCTGATCCCGCTCGGCGTGCACGGCGCCGACTTCGACATCGATGCCGCGCGCCGCGAAACCGTGCGCCGGCGCTTGGGGCTCGATGACGGCGATTGCGCCTTCCTGTTCTTCGGCCGCCTGTCGTTCCACGCCAAGGCCCATCCGCAGCAGATGTTCACGGCCCTCGACAAGGCGGCGCAACAGGGCCGGCGGGTGCACCTGGTGTTGTGCGGCTGGTTCGCCAACGAGGCCATCGACAAGGCCTTCCACGAGGCGGCCGCGCAGCTGTGCCCATCCGTGAAGTTGTCCGTGCTGGACGGCCGCGTGGCCGCGAACCAGCTTGACGCCTGGGCCGCCGCCGACGTCTTCATCTCGCTTGCGGACAACGTGCAGGAGACGTTCGGCCTCACGCCGCTGGAGGCGATGGCGGCCGGGCTGCCATGCATCGTCAGCGACTGGAACGGCTACCGCGACACGGTGCGCGACGGCGTGGACGGCTACCGCATCCCGACCGTGATGCCGGCCGCGGGCGCCGGACTTGATCTCGCGCAGCGTTACGACGATGGCGTGGACAGCTACGACGCGTATTGCGGTCATACGAGTCAGGCGGTGGCCGTGGACGGCGCGGCGCTCGCGCAGGCGTGCGCGCGCCTCGCCGGCGATGAGGCGCTGCGGCGCCGGCTGGGCGAGAACGCGCGTGGGCATGTGCGCGCCGAGTTCGATTGGGCCGTCGTGTTCGGGCGCTACCGCGCGTTGTGGCGCGAGCTCGACGAGCGGCGCCGCGCCGATGCGGCACTCGGTCCGGCGTTGCCGGCGGCCGTGCCGGACAGGCTCGATCCGTTCGAACTGTTCGCCACGTATCCGACGATGCTCATCACGCCGACGTCGATGGTGGAGCTCGCGCCGGACGCGTCGCTCGCGCTGTTGCGCCAGTATCGCGAACTCGCGATCAACCGCTTCGCGCACGCGTCGCTGCCGACGTTGGAAGAGTTCGGACAGATCTTCGGGTCCATCGAATCGCGTCCGACGCAGGTCGACGAGCTGCTCGATGCGCTCGGACCGTGCGACCGGTCGACTTTGCTGCGCGGACTCGCGTGGCTGTGCAAGATGGACTTGCTGCGCATTAGTGCGGCGGAGGGTTAATTCTGTATAGCGCCTTTATTTAAAGGCTTTATGCGAAATGGTAGCAAGGTAATGCGCATCGATTTGCGCGCTTGTTTTTGGAGACTGAGCAGAGCGAAGAACGAATCAAATGTTATCGCAGCGATCGTTTCGGTTGATGTAATCGCTGGTTTGTCCTATAAAAGACATGAAAAATACTGTGTGCGGGTTGCGCACTGACAAGGTTTTCGTGTACTTTACGTGATTGAATTTGTCAAAACGTGAAGACGCCGGTTTTCGGAACGTCGAACGGGAAACAAACCGATCAAAAATGGGACGCTGATTCATTCAGTATGCACGTAAGCTTAGCGAAAAGAACAAGCCGCATTGCCTGATAAATGTCGGGTATGGCGGCTTTTTCTTTTCGCGGCGCACGGGCTGCGATGTGGACAGCGCACTGAACCATCGGACTTTAGTCGTTTCGGTCGTCGGCGACGACGATAGCTGGACTGCTGTGGAGGTTGAGCAGCACCGATTGAATCTACTGTATGAAAATACAGTATAGCGTAAATCGGAGATGAATGCCCGGAAGTTTTGCGGGTTTTATCGAATCGCCGCGGCAGTTCGGCTGTGCCGGATTCATTGACGCAAACAAAGCGTTTGCGCCGATGAATAATTCGCCCGACCAAGCAGACCGGGTTGGACGGGTTCAAACCATGTAGCGTAATTTCTCATCGCAGAGAAGGAGAACAGAAAATGGCAACCGCCGCGAAAAAACCAGCAGCCAAGTCGGCTGCAAAAGCCGCCACCAAACCGGCCGCAAAAGCAGCAGCTGATAAACCCGCAACCAAAACCGTAGCCGCTAAAGCCGCCGCCAAACCGGCCGCGAAGAAAGCTGCTGCAACGAAAGCGCCGGCTAAATCGGCTGCAACCAAGCCCGCCGCCAAACCGGCTGCAAAGAAAGCCGCTGCAACCAAAACCGCAGCCACCAAGCCGGCCGCAACCAAACCGGCTGCTAAGAAGACTGCCGCCAAGTCGATCGCCGCCGCCAAACCGGCTGCCAAGAAGACTGCTGCCAAGTCGACCGCCGCCGCCAAACCGGCTGCCAAGAAGACTACTGCCAAGTCGACCGCTGCCGCCAAACCGGCTGCCAAGAAGACTGCTGCCAAGTCGACCGCCGCCGCCAAACCGGCTGCCAAGAAGACTGCTGCCAAGTCGACCGCCGCCGCCAAACCGGCTGCCAAGAAGACTGCTGCCAAGTCGACCGCCGCCGCCAAACCGGCTGCCAAGAAGACCGCTGCCAAGTCGACCGCCGCCGCCAAACCGGCTGCCAAGAAGACCGCTGCCAAGTCGACCGCCGCCGCCAAACCGGCTGCCAAGAAGACTGCTGCCAAGTCGACCGCCGCCGCCAAACCGGCTGCCAAGAAGACTGCTGCCAAGCCGGCCGCCGCCGCCAAACCGGCTGCCAAGAAGACTGCTGCCAAGTCGACCGCCGCTGCGAAGCCGGCTGCGACCAAGACCGCCGCCAAGCCTGCTGCGACCAAAACCGCTGCGACCAAGACCGCCGCCAAGCCTGCTGCGACCAAAACCGCTGCCGCCAAGACCGCCGCCAAGCCTGCTGCGACCAAAACCGCTGCCGCCAAGACCGCCGCCAAGCCCGCTGCGACCAAAACCGCTGCCACCAAGGCCGCCGCTCCCGCCGCCAAAAGCGCCGAGACCAAGCCGGCAGTGAAGAAAGCCGCCGCGAAGCCGGCCGCCAAGAAGTCCGCGGCAGCCAAGGCTGAAGCCAAGCCGGAAGCGAAACCGGAAGCCAAGCCTGAAGCGAAAGCCGAGACGAAGACCGAAGCCAAGACCGACGGCAAGGACAGCGCCACCCAGGCCGCAAGCCCGGCGCCGGCCGCCAAATCGGTAATCGCACCGGCAGCATGGCCGTTCCCGACGAGCAGCCGTCCGTAAGCCATTCCTGCCTGGTTCAGGCAAAATACCGCTGTGTGAGCTTTCACACAGCGGTTTTTTTTCAAGGAGTCGTCGTGCTGCCCATTCTTAAATTGATCGTCGATACCGTGGCCGGTGTGCTGGGTGGAGTCTTGCTGCTGCGTTTCTGGATGCAGGTGATCCGCGTGCGTCCGCCGGCGTCCGTCGCGCAATTTACGTTCACGTTGTCCGACTGGCTCGTGCGCCCGCTGCGCCGCCTCGTGCCGGGCATGGGTGGTTACGACTGGGCGAGCCTGCTCGGGGCGTTCCTCGTCGTGCTGGCCGCGTCGTCGATCCTGCTGCTGGCCGGGACGAGCGGCCAGGCGGTCGTGCTGATCGCCTTGTTCCGCTTGATCGACTGGATCCTGTACGGCTTCATGGGCCTGTTGATCATCGAGGTGATCTTCAGCTGGATCAATCCGCACGCGCCGCTGGCGCCGTTCGTCCACGCCCTCAACGACCCGCTGCTGCGCCCGCTGCGCCGCGTGATCCCGCCCATCGGGGGCCTCGATCTGACGGTGCTGGTGGCGCTGATCCTGATCCAGATCGCACAGTATTTGCTGCGCCAGGTGTTCTACATCTGACGGCTGCGGCCACAAAAAAAAGCGCGCCGGTCCCGCGAGGGACGGCGCGCTTTTCGTTGTTCGCGCGTCAGAAGCGGTAGCCGAAGGCCGCCTCGAAGCGGTCCGCGATCGCCGAGGGCGTGAAGCTGTGGTTCTGGCCGCCCTGATGGGCGATCTTGATGGCGCCCAGCAGGCTGGCCAGGCGGCCCGTCGTCGGCCAGTCGAGATCGTTGGCGATGCCGTGCAGCAGGCCGGCGCGATACGCGTCGCCGCAGCCCGTCGGATCGACCACGCTGGCCGCCGGCACGGCCGGGATCTTGTGGTGTTCGCCGCCGGCATAGATGTCGGAACCGGCTTCGCCGCGGGTGACGACCAGCGCGTCCAGGCGCGCCGCGATGTCCTGCAGGGCCAAGCCGGTGCGGTCCATCACCATCTCGAATTCGTAGTCGTTGCAGGCCAGGTAGCTGGCCTGGTCGATGAAGGTCAGCAGTTCGTCGCCGCTGAACATCGGCAGCTGCTGGCCCGGATCGAAGATGAACGGCACGCCGCGCTCCGCGCAGTCGCGTGCGTGCTTGATCATGCCGTCGCGGCCGTCCGGCGCGATGATCGCGACGCGCAGCGGCAGGTGGTCGGCCAGGTTGTTCTCGTGCGAGAACTGCATCGCGCCCGGGTGGAAGGCGTTGATCTGGTTGTTGTCCAGGTCGGCCGTGACGAAGCACTGGGCCGTGTACGCATGGGCGATCGTGCGGATCGCGTTGGTGGCGAGGCCTTGCTGCGCCATGCGGTCGAGGTAGTCGCCGCCGTCCTGGCCGATGGTGCCCATGATGAGCGGCTCGCCGCCCAGCAGCTTGAGGTTGTAGGCGATGTTGACGGCGCAGCCGCCGTATTCGGTGCGCAGGGTCGGCACGAGGAACGACACGTTCACGCGGTGCAGCTGGTCGGCCAGCAGCGTTTCGCCGAAACGGCCGTGGTATTGCATGATCTTGTCGAAGGCGATCGAGCCGCAGATCAGCGAGGTCTTGGTCATTGGAAGCCTCAAGGATAGAAAACGAAAGTGTGATAGCTGGACGGCCGCAGGCCGGCCAGCGTGAAATGCAGTGTGACCGGCTGCTCCGAGTGCGGGCCGAAACCGCTGGCCGCCGGCGTACCCTTCGGCAGATAGTCGGCGGGCGCCAGGACCCGGCGCAGCACCGGCTTGTCGTTGGCGTCGGTCAGCTCGAGCTCGATGCTGGGCCAGGCCAGCACGAGGTTACCCTGGTTGCGCAGCAGCGTATTGAGCGCGTAAGTGTCCGGGCCCAGCGAGGTCAGTTCGCCCGTCTCGATGACGAGGTTCTCGGCCAGCGCGGGCAGCTCCACGCGGCAGCCCAGCACGACGCAGGCGGCCATCAGGACCGGCTTCATGCCCGGATGCTGCGCCGCCAGCACGTTGCGGAATCCCAGCACCGTCTGAGCCAGCAGGACGAGCAGCAGCACGACGGTGCCCGCGGCCATCAGCATGCGCTGCGTGCGGCCCATGCGTTCCTGGCGGCGGCTGCGCTTGACGAACTCCGGTTCGTCGGCGTCGCCGTCCGGCGCCAGGCGCAGCTTGGGCGGTTCGATCTTCGTCGGCGTCAGCTTGGAGCGGCGGGTGCGCGCCTCGGACGCACGGACGGCTTTGCTGCGCGCCGGCAGCACGGGCGGGATCATCGCGGGTGCCGGTGCGGGCGGTTCGCTGTCCGCCGATGCGCGCAGCGGGAGAAAGGCGGGCGGGGCGTCGTCGGCCGGCGGGGTGGGGACGGCCGCTGCGGGCGGCTCCGGCTCGTGCTCCGGTTCGGCTTCGGGCGGCGGTGGCTCCGGTTCCGGTTCGAAGTCGGGCAGCGGCTGGGCGACGATCTCCTCGTCGACCGGCAGGCCGAAGTCCGGTTCGATGCGGCCGGCGGGCGCGTAGGCGTTGGCCGGTGCCGGTTCCGTCTCCGCGGGCGGTTCCTCGGCGGGGACTGCGGCCGCGTCGGGGGCGGCATCGACGACCGGCTCCAGGCGCGGCTCGACGCGTCCGGCGGGCGCATAGTTCGGCGCGGGCGGTGCCGCGACAGGTTCCTCCGCGGCCGGCGCTTCCTCGGCCTCGGGCC
The DNA here is from genome assembly GCF_001941825.1 of Massilia putida. Lineage (NCBI taxonomy): Bacteria > Pseudomonadati > Pseudomonadota > Betaproteobacteria > Burkholderiales > Oxalobacteraceae > Massilia > Massilia putida. The sequence goes on along the minus strand of NZ_CP019038.1, from coordinate 3,152,116 downwards.
CGGGCTCGCGCGCGGACGCGCTGCCCGTGCGCCAGACGTGCGCGCGCGGTGCCGGTGGCTGCACCTCGTCCGGCGCTTCCACTTTGGGGAGGATGCCGAGCGGATCGAACGTGTGGTCGAAATCGAGGGTGTAGACCGGCAGCGCGTCGAAATCGGCGGAGGGCGGTGCGGGTGGGGTGTCGGACGGGGCCTTCGCTGCCGGCTTGTCCAGGTCGATCAGGTGGGCGTTGCCGTCAAAGATGCGCTGGCAAGACCCGCAGCGGACGATGCCGCCGCGGAGCTTGAGCTGGTCCGCGGCGACGCGGAACGTGGTGTGGCAATGCGGGCACTGGGTGGCGAGCGCCATGCCTTATTTGCTGCCGTCGGTAGCACGTGGCTCCGGTGCATTCGCTGCGCCAAGCTGCCCGTGCAGAGCGACCCAGCCGTCCTGCTCGGCCCAGACGCCCAGCTTGATGAAAGGTGCGTACGCGGCCGCCACTTCCTCGGCCTGGCGCGCCAGCACGCCCGACAGGATCAAGAAACCGCCGTCGGCCACGCGGCTCGAGAGCATCGGCGCCATCAGCTTCAATGGGCTCGACAGGATGTTCGCGACGACGATGTCGAAGCGTTCGCCGCCGTGCTTCGACGCGACGAAGTCGTCCGGCACGTAGAAATCGATCTCGCAGCGGTTGCGTTCCGCGTTCAGCCTGGCGGATTCGATCGCCTGCTCGTCGATGTCGACGCCGGTGACGTCGGCCGCGCCGAGTTTTTTCGCGACCATCGCCAGGATGCCCGAGCCGCAGCCGTAGTCCAGCACCGATTTGCCCGGTGCCGGATGGGCTTCCAGCCATTCCATGCACAGGCGCGTGGTCGGGTGGCTGCCCGTGCCGAACGCGAGGCCCGGGTCGACTTCGAGAATGAGCGCGTCCGGATCGGGCGCTTCGTGCCAGCTCGGCACGACCCAGATGTTCTTGCCGATGTGGATGGGTTCGAACTGCGATTGCGTCAGGCGCACCCAGTCGGCGTCGGCGACGGGGCGCGTCGTGAACGCGGGTGCTTCCTGCAAGCCGATGGCGCTTGCTGCCTCGGCCACGATCGCGGCCTGGTCGGCATCCTCGTCCGTCAATGCGACGACGCGGCTGTGGTCCCAGGCGGCCTCTTTCGGCACCATGCCCGGCTCGCCGAACAGGGGTTTTTCCGCGTCGGTGCCTTCGTCCGCGTCTTCCACAGAGACCGACAGCGCGCCCGCTTCCATCAGGGCGTCGGACAGCCCTTCGGCGTGCTCGCGTGCGATCTCGATGATGACTTCAGTCCAACTCATTGATCAGCCTTTGCGTCTGCGGCCTCGGATTTGGCGCCGATCGCGCCATCCTTCGGCAGGTCCGGCTTGTGGGCCAGCTTCTGCTCCAGGTAGTGGATGTTGGTGCCGCCCTCGATGAAGCGGGCGTCGACCATCAGTTCGCGGTGCAGCGGGATGTTGGTCAGGATACCCTCGACCACCATTTCCGACAACGCGATCTGCATGCGGCGGATCGCCTGGTCGCGCGTGGCGCCGTAGGCAATCACCTTACCGACCATCGAATCGTAATTCGGCGGGACGTAGTAGCCGGCGTACGCATGCGAATCGACGCGGATGCCGGGGCCGCCCGGCGGATGCCAGCCGGTGATGCGGCCCGGCGACGGGGTGAACTTGAACGGGTCTTCGGCGTTGATGCGGCACTCGATGGCGTGACCCGACAGCATGATGTCGCGCTGGCGGAAGCGCAGCTTTTCGCCGCAGGCGATGCGGATCTGTTCCTGCACGATGTCGATGCCGGTGATCATTTCGGTGACCGGGTGTTCGACCTGCACGCGGGTGTTCATCTCGATGAAGTAGAACTCGCCGTTCTCGTACAGGAATTCGAACGTGCCGGCGCCGCGGTAGCCGATCTTGCGGCAGGCTTCGGCGCAGCGGTCGCCGATCTTCTCGATCAGCTTGCGCGGGATGCCCGGTGCCGGCGCTTCCTCGATCACTTTCTGGTGGCGGCGCTGCATGGAGCAGTCGCGCTCGCCCAGCCAGACGGCCTGCTTGTGCTCGTCGGCGAGGACCTGGATTTCCACGTGGCGCGGATTCTCCAGGTATTTCTCCATATAGACTTCCGGATTGCCGAACGCGGTGCCGGCTTCGGCCTTGGTCATCGTGACGGCGTTCAGCAGCGCGGCTTCCGTGTGCACGACGCGCATGCCGCGGCCGCCGCCGCCGCCGGCGGCCTTGATGATGACCGGGTAGCCCACGCGGCGCGCGGTCTGGATGATCTCTTTCGGATCGTCGGGCAGGGCGCCGTCCGAACCCGGCACGCAGGGCACGCCGGCGCGGATCATGGCTTGCTTGGCCGAGACCTTGTCGCCCATCAGGCGGATCGATTCCGGACGCGGGCCGATGAACACGAAGCCCGATTTTTCGACGCGTTCCGCGAAGTCGGCGTTCTCGGACAGGAAGCCGTAGCCCGGGTGGATCGCCTCGGCGTCCGTGACTTCGGCCGCGCTGATGATCGCCGGCATGCTCAGGTAGCTCTGCGCGGACGGCGCCGGACCGATGCAAACGGACTCGTCCGCCAGCTTCACGTACTTGGCGTCCTTATCCGCCTCGGAGTGCACGACGACCGTCTTGATGCCCATCTCGCGGCAAGCGCGCTGGATACGCAACGCGATTTCACCACGGTTGGCGATAAGAATTTTTTCAAACATGGTAAGTTCGGTGTTTCTTTGAGTGCCGGCGGCATGCCGGGAGGGCGCGGTCGGACGACCGCGCCGGGAGACGTTAGCCGATCACGAACAGCGGCTGACCGAATTCGACGGGCTGACCGTTTTCCACCAGGATCTTGGTGATGGTGCCGGAGGCGTCGGCATCGATTTCATTCAGGAGCTTCATCGCTTCGATGATGCACAGGGTATCGCCTTCCTTCACGGTCGCGCCGACTTCGACGAATGCCGGGGCGCCCGGTGCCGAGGAGCGGTAGAAGGTGCCGACCATCGGCGACTTGACGACGTGGCCGGTCGGTTCGCTTGGCGCGGCCGGGGCTGCGGCGGGTGCGGCCGGGGCGGGCATGGCCGGTGCCGAGTATTGCTGGACGCCTTGCTGCGGGACCATGACCATCTGATTCTGCGGGATTGCCGAGGACTTGACGATGCGGACCTTGCTTTCGCCTTCGGTCACTTCGAGTTCGGCGATATCCGACTCCGCGACGAGGTCGATCAGTGTCTTGAGTTTTCTTAGATCCATGTGAAACCCCTTGGAATTATTTGTTTAAGAGCATACGGCGCGTCGGGTGATACGCACTTACGCGCGGAATGCGTGAAGTTGACGTAGATTAACGCTGTTTCAGCGCGAAGTCGATGGCAAAGCGATATCCATCAGCTCCCAGCCCGCAGATCGTGCCTTGCGCGATCGCCGACAAAAACGAGTGGTGCCGGAACTCCTCGCGCTTGTAAATATTAGAGATGTGTACTTCCACAAACGGAATCTCCACCCCCGCCAGCGCATCGCGCAGTGCGACGCTGGTATGGGTCAATGCGCCCGGGTTGATGACGATCGCGTCCACGCTTTCCTGGCGGGCAGCGTGAATACGGTCGATCAGCGCCCCTTCATGGTTGCTCTGGAAACAGGCGATCTCCGCCCCGGCCGCTTGCGCCTGGGCGGTGGCGGCCTGCTCGATGTCGGCCAGCGTTGTCGCGCCATACACCGCAGGCTCACGTGTCCCCAGCAAATTGAGGTTGGGGCCATTGAGCAGCAGTAGCTTTTTCGCCATGTTGAACCGTCTGTTTGCCCGAAAGACAGGCATTTTGCCGCCAACGTTACGTGTTGGCAAGCGATAAAAAGAAGTCGGAAAATAAGTGCACGATCGTTCGCGGACGACGGCTGGCGCCTACAACTTGGCCAGGTCGGCGCGTAACTGATCGAACTTGAGGCGGCCCAGGTAAGTCTTGCGGACCTGTCCATCTGCGCCGATCAGCACGGTAAACGGCAACCCGCCCTGGGCATTGCCGAGGCCGCGCGCCAGGTCCGTGCCACCCATGCCGCCTACGTACAATGGGTAAGAAATCTTGATTTTGCGGGCAAACTCGGCGAGGTTCGTGGGGGAATCGATGCCGATACCGATCACATTGAAATGCTTGCCGCCGTCCTTGGCCGCGAGGTCGGACAATTCCGGCATCTCCGACACGCACGGCGCGCACCACGAGGCCCAGAAGTTCACGAGCAGCGGCTTGCCCTTCCACTGGCCGAGCGGCTGCGGCTTGCCGGCGAGGTCGTTCAGCGACGATGCATACAGGTTCGTCACGGCCGTGTGCGGACGGCCGTCCGTGGGCGTATAGCTGGTCGTCAGCGGGCCCTTGGCGTCCTGCTTGACGCCGGCGATGGCGCCGAGCACCGTGAAGGCGGTGGCCAGGAGCACATAGCCGGCCAAGTGTTTTTTATTCATCTTGTTCGGGGGAGTCATTGGTCATCAGGGTGCGCAGGGTGGCGGCGTCGGCGCGGTGCAGGCGGCCGTCCGCGCGGGGCTTCAACGCGCCCCGCAGGTCGTTCATTTCGTACAGCTCCGCGTGCACCATTTCTTTTTGCCACATGAAACTGACCGTTTCCACCGGATCGTGGCGCCCGCCCTTGAAATGGGGCGTTTCCGAAATCTCGATATTGACGTTGCGGTTCAACAGCCAGATCTCGACTTCCTTAGCGCTATCAGCAAACAATTGCAGGTGGATCTCGTCATGTTCGCCTGCCGTTCCATTCAATATGGGGCCCGTGAGATACGGGCGGAATTCGGCCAGCAGTTCCATCACGTCGAGGGCCGCGCCGCGCATATGCCGGACGCGCGCGGCCTGGGCGGGACCCAGGAACAGCGTCTGGTAGCGACGCACTTCGTCTTCGACCTGTATATTGTCAGGCAAGTAATTCGGAGAAGGGCGGTCCACGCCGAGCACCTGGCGCGCCGCCTTCGTCTTGGCCGTGGAATAGTCCGCCCCATCCTGGGCAATCATGCGGGCGGCCGTCGCGGCGATGCGTGCACGCACCTGTTGGAGGTCGTCATTTGAATTGGGCATCATGTCCGAGATCATACTCTTGAAAGGAAAATGGCATCGCGTCGGGTAGAATCGCGTATTCGCTCAACCGACTTCATTATTTCGGCACGTCATGCACATCCATATTCTCGGCATCTGCGGCACCTTCATGGGCGGCCTCGCGGTGTTGGCCAAAGAGGCCGGCCACCGCGTCACCGGGTGCGACGCCAACGTTTACCCTCCGATGAGCACCCAGCTCGAAGCCCAGGGCATCGAACTGATCCAGGGTTACGGGCCCGAACAGGTGAACCTGAACCCGGACTTGTACGTCGTCGGCAACGTCATGACGCGCGGGAATCCGCTCGTCGAGGAAATCCTGAACCGCAGCCTGCCGTACGTATCAGGTCCGCAATGGATCGGCGACCATATTCTCCGTAATAAATGGGTGCTCGCCGTCGCGGGGACGCACGGCAAGACGACGACGTCGTCGATGCTGGCGTGGATCCTGGAAGATGCCGGTTATTCGCCGGGCTTCCTGATCGGCGGCGTGCCGCTGAACTTCGGCGTGTCGGCGCGCCTGTCCGGCGAGACGGAGTCCGACTTCTTCGTCATCGAGGCGGACGAGTACGACACCGCCTTCTTCGACAAGCGCTCGAAATTCGTGCACTACCACGCGAAGACGGCCGTATTGAACAATCTGGAATACGATCACGCCGACATCTTCCCCGATATCGGCGCCATCGAGACGCAATTCCACCACCTCGTGCGGACGGTGCCGGGCGTCGGCCGCATCGTCGTGAACGGCGACGAGGCCTCGCTGGCGCGCGTGCTCAAGCGCGGCTGCTGGAGCGAGAAGGAAAGTTTCGGCAGTTCCGACGGCGTGAACTGGAGCATCGTCGAGCATCCGGGCGGTTCCAGCTTCGACGTGCTGTTCAATGGTGAACAACAAGGAACCGTCCACTGGGACCTGACCGGCCACCACAACCGCAGCAACGCGCTGGCCGCCATCGCTGCCGCCCGCCACGTCGGCGTGCCGCCCGCCCAGGCGATCGATTCGCTGGCGCGCTTCCAGAGCGTCAAGCGGCGCATGGAAGTGCGCGGCAAGGTCAAGGGCGTGACCGTCTACGACGATTTCGCGCACCATCCGACCGCGATCGCGACAACGGTCGGCGGCCTGCGTCAGAAAATCGGCGCCAGCGGCCGCATTCTGGCCGTGCTGGAGCCGCGTTCGAATACCATGAAGCTGGGGGCCATGAAGGATGCGCTGCCGGGCAGCCTCAAGGATGCCGACCTCGTGTTCGGCTTCGGCAGCCAGCAGGCGCTGGGCTGGTCGCTGGCCGATGCGTTGAAGCCGCTGGGCGCCAATGCGCACAGCTTCGACCAGCTCGACTACATGGTCCAGGCGATCGTCCAGGCTGCGCAGCCGGGCGACCATATTCTCGTGATGAGCAATGGCGGCTTCGGCGGCGTCCACCAGAAGCTGCTGGAGGCGCTGGCGGTATGAGCGGGTCACCAGGTTTTTCCGCAGACGCCCGCGAGGGCGCGCGCGCCCACCTTCTTTATCTGCACGGCTTCCGTTCGTCGCCGCGCTCGTTCAAGGCGCGCGTCGTGCAGCAGCGGATGCAGGCGGCCGGCCTGGCCGGCAACCTGACCTGTCCGCAGCTGCCGCCATCGCCGAAGGCCGCGATGGAACTCGTGCTCACGCTCGTCCAGCGTCATGCGGACAATCTCGCCATCATCGGCTCCTCGCTGGGCGGCTTCTACGCGACGTGGCTCGCGGAGCGCTTCGGCTGCCGCGCGGTCCTGATCAATCCGGCCGTCGACCCTTTGCAGGATCTCGACAAGCACGTCGGCATCACGACGGAATGGCATACCGGCGAGCCGTTCGAATTCAAGCGCGAGTACATCGCCGAGCTGGCCGCATTGAAGGTCGGCACCATCACGCGGCCCGAGCGCTATTTCCTGCTGGCCGCAACCGGCGACGAGGTGTTGGACTACCGCGACATGGTTGCGCATTACCCGGGCGCGCACCAGCACGTCATCCAGGGCAGCGACCACGCCGTATCGGAATTCGAGCAGTATGTCGACGAGGTGCTGGCGTTTTGTCTGCGTGATTCCTTGCAAGGCGGCGCCGGATCGGACCCGGCAAGGTGAGGCCGGCATCGCTGCGCCGGGCCCGCTGGCTGGCGCATGCGGACGGCGTGCATGCGCCGGCCGCCATGCGCGACTGGCTGACGACGCCCGGCTCGCTGACGGCGCGCCTGATCGCGCACAGCCGCCATTTTCGCGTACAGAAACTGCGCCAGGCGGGCAATGTGTGCCTGGCGGACGAGGCCGGTGCCATCGGCCTGGCGCGGCCCCGGCGCGTGTGGGAACGCGAGGTGCTGCTGCGCTGCGACGGCCGACCGGTCGTGTACGGCCACACCGTCGTGCCGATGAGCGCGAGCGCGAGCGACTGGCCATTGTTTTCGGCGCTGGGCGAGCGGTCGCTCGGCACCACGCTGTTTTACGACCCGAGGGTCACGCGCGGCGAGCTTGAATTCGCGCGGCTGCGTCCCGGCCATCCGCTGCTGGCGCGCGTGCAAGCCACGCTCGGCCGCGATGGCCCGGCGCAAGAGACTTATTTTGCGCGGCGTTGCGTCTATCGCCGCCGCCAGGGCCTGCTGCTGGTCACCGAGGTGTTTCTGCCCGAGGTGCTCGACCTGGCCGCAACCAACATGAATACGAAATAAACATGAACTTATTTTTCGAAGAGTCCGGCGATTTCAAGGTCGGCACCGTGCTGTCGCAGGCGGGCGAGGCTTATCAGGTCGAAATGCCGAGCGGGAAGCGAACCAAGGTTAAGGCGCGCGACGTGCTGCTGCAGTTCGACAAGCCCGATCCCGCCGCCCTGCTGGAGCAGGCCAAGGCCGTCGCGGCGGACGTCGACCTGGAATTCCTGTGGGAAGTCGCGGGCCAGGAAGAATTCGGGTTCGCGGAACTGGGCGCCGAATACTTCGGCCATGCGCCGCTGCCGTTCGAAGCGGCCGGCCTCGTGCTGGCCTTGCACGGCGCGCCCATCTATTTCTACAAGAAGGGCCGCGGCCGCTACAAGGCGGCGCCGGAACAGTCGTTGCGCGCGGCCCTGGCCGGCATCGAAAAGAAGAAGCAGCAGGCCGTCGTCCAGGCCGCTTATGTCGAGGAACTGAAGGCCGGCACGCTGCCGCAGGCGATGCAGCCGCTCGTCCAGCAACTGCTGTTCAAGCCGGACAAGAACAGCATCGAATACAAGGCGCTCGAGACGGCCGCCGACGAATTGCAGACGACGGCCCCGCGCCTGATGCTGTCCACGGGCGGCATCGCGTCGGCGAAAGAGCTGCACATGGGACGCTTCCTGTTCGAGCACTTCCCGCGCGGCGCCGGCTTCCCGCCCGTGGCCGTGCCCGCGCCGCCCGCCGACCTGCCGCTGGCGAACGTGGCCGCGTTCTCGATCGACGACGTGACGACGACCGAGATCGACGACGCATTCTCCGTCGAGACGCTGCCTGACGGCACCGTCCGCGTGGGCATCCACATCGCCGCGCCGGGCCTGGGCATCCGTCCGGACGACGCCATCGACAAGATCGCCCGCGCGCGCATGTCGACCGTGTATATGCCGGGCGACAAGATCACGATGCTGCCGGACGAAGTCGTGAACGCCTACACGCTGGCCGAGGGCAACGACTGCCCGGCGCTGTCGCTGTATGCCGTGCTGGACCCGGCCACGTGGTCCGTGGTCTCGACGACGACCCGCGCCGAGCGCGTGCCGATCAAGAACAATCTGCGCCACAACGACCTGGACGACGTCGTCAACGAAGAGACGCTGAACAATGGCGCGGGCGATTACCCGCACAAGACCGAACTGGGGCTGCTGTGGCAATGGGCGCTGCAGCTGGAAGCGGGCCGCATGAAGAAGCGGGAGGCGTTCGGGCTGAAGCCGGAGCAGGCGAACCGCGTCGACTTCAATTTCTATGTCGAGGACGACGTCGTCACGATCGTGCGCCGCAAGCGCGGCGCGCCGCTGGACAAGATCGTGGCCGAGCTCATGATCTTCGCCAACAGCACGTGGGGCAAGCTGCTGCACGACTGCGGCGTGCCCGGCATCTACCGCTCGCAGGGGCCGGGCGCCGGCGGCTGGGCCGCCAAGATGCAGGTGCGCATGGTCACGCACGCGGCGCCGCACCAAGGGCTGGGCGTCGATCAATATGCGTGGTCGACGTCGCCGCTGCGCCGCTATACGGACCTCGTGAACCAGTGGCAGATTCTGGCCTGCGCGTCGAACGGCGTGACGGCGCCGCTCGTCGCCCCGTTCAAGCACCGCGACGCGACGCTGTTCTCGATCGTCTCCGCCTTCGACGCCGCGTACTCCGCCTACAACGACTTCCAGCAGAACATGGAGCGTTACTGGTGCCTGCGCTGGCTGGCGCAGGAAAACGCCAAGCAGGTCGATGCCGTCGTGTTGAAGGACGAGGTGCTGCGCCTCGTCGAGATCCCGCTCGTGATCCGCCTGCCGGGCATGCCGCAGGCGGCGCGCGGCGCCCAGGTCCGCCTGGACATCGTGCGCTGGGACGAGGTCGACCTGGCGCTGGAAGCGCGCCTGCTCGAAGTGGCGGCCGTGGCGCCGGAAGCGGCGGCCGAGCTGGGCCTGGACGAGGAGGAGGAGGGCACCGACACGGGCGAAGCGGCGGCGGCGGAAGCGGCCGAAGCCGAGGGCGCCGTCGCGGTCACCGATCCGGAGACGCAGACCGACGTGGCGGGCGAACAGGCCGGGCCGGAGGAACCGCAGCAGGCCGCGTGATGTATGGCTGATACCGGTCGTTGAAACGTCGACAATATCCTGTTGCTTCAACGATCGGGACTTTCCACAAGGCTCGCACACGGCCAGCCTGCACGGTAGAATGGGGAGTTCCGTGACCCCAACCGTCCCACCCCGCAGCGCGTGAAGACCCTCCGACACAACCGTCCCCTGATGATCGCCATCGCCTCTTCGGTGCTGGCGCACGCCTCCCTGCTGGCGATCCGCTTCGCCGCGCCGGACGCGTTCCGGTTGCAGCCGGCCGATCCGGGGCTGGAGGTCATCCTCGTCAACGCCAAGCATGCGCGCGCGCCGGTCAAGGCCGACGCGCTGGCCCAGGCCAATCTGGACGGCGGCGGCAATGCCGATACCGGCCGCGCCCAGTCCCCGCTGCCCGACCTGCGCAAGGTCGAGAACGGCGACGCTATCCGCGCCCTGCAGCGCCGCATCGCCGAACTGGAACAACAACAGAACAGCGTGCTGACGAAGATGCACCGGTCGCAGTTCAACCGCACGCCGGTCGCCGACCAGGCCAAGCCCGACCCCAGCCGCACGGGCGAGGACAATCTTGACTCCACCAAGGCCATCGCGCGCATGACGGCCGAGATCACGCAGCGCATCGCCGACGAGAACAAGCGGCCGAAAAAAACGTTCATCAGCCCCAGCACGCGCGAAGTCGGCTATGCCATGTACTACAAGGCGATGCAGAAGCGCGTGGAGGAAGTCGGCACGCTGAATTTCCCGCAGCAGAACGGGCACAAGCTGTACGGCGAACTGGTCGTCTATATCCCGATCTTCCAGGACGGCACGCTGTACGACAAGGAAGGCGGGCCGCGCATCGAACGCAGCTCCGGCAATCCGGCGCTGGACAAGGCCGCGCTGGCGATCGTGCGCCGCGCCGCGCCGTTCGGCAAGTTCCCCGCCAATATGCGGTCGAGCGACAAGGACGATCTGTGGATCGTCGTCACCCGCTTCAAATTCACACGCGAAGAAAAACTCCAGGCGGAATTGCGCGGGGATGGCTAACAGGAGACAGAATGACCGATAAATATTGCGTGATCGGCAACCCGATCGCCCACAGCAAATCGCCGGACATCCACGCCGCCTTCGCGGCCGCGACCGGCCAGGACATCGCGTACGAACGCTGCCTGGCGCCGCTGGACGGCTTCGCGGACACGGTCCGCGACCTGATCGCGCAGGGTTATCGCGGCGCCAACGTGACGGTGCCGTTCAAGCTGGAAGCGGCCGCGCTGGCCACCCGGCTCGAGGAGCGCGCCCGCCTGGCCGGCGCCGTCAACACGCTGCGCTTCGACGACGGCGAGATCGTCGGCGACAACACGGACGGTCCGGGCCTCGTGGCCGACATCGTGAAGAACGCCGGCGTGCCCCTGGCCGGCAAGCGCATCCTGCTGCTGGGCGCGGGCGGCGCGGCGCGCGGCGTGATCCTGCCTTTTTTGCGCGAACAGCCGGAATCGATCATCATCGCCAACCGCACGCGCGCGACGGCCGATGCGCTGGTCTCTCACTTTGCCGGTCACGTGGCGTATCCGGGGCAGCTCGGCGCCTGCGGGTTCGGTGATATCGCGGGTCCGTTCGACGTCGTCGTCAACGCCACGTCGGCGAGCCTGTCGGCCGACCTGCCGCCCGTGCCCGCGTCGGCATTCCGTGCGGGCACGCTGGCGCTGGACATGATGTACGGGAAGGCGCCCACGCCGTTCATGCAGTTCGCGGCGATGCACGGCGCGATCGTGCGCGACGGTCTCGGCATGCTGGTCGAACAGGCCGCCGAAGCGTTCGCCATCTGGCGCGGCGTGCGCCCGGAGACGTCGGCCCTGCTGGCCCGCATGCGCGCATCATGAGCGGCATCGGCACGCTCAAGGCGGGCGCCCCGGCGCGCGCGAAGACCGGCGGCCGGCGCTGGCTGAAATGGGTCATCCTCGGGCCGTTGCTGCTCGTCGTCCTGCTGCAGCTGTACTTCTTTGCGATGGTGTGCTGGTGGACCCAGTTCAATCCTTCGTCCACGAGCATGATGCGCCAGCAGCTGGCGGCGCTGCGCGAGCAGAACCCGAACGCGAAGCTGGAACAGGTGTGGGTGCCGTATTCCCGCATCTCGGACAACCTGAAGCGGGCCGTGATCGCATCCGAGGACGCCAATTTCGTCGACCACGACGGCGTCGACTGGGACGCGCTGGAAAAGGCGTACGAGCGCAACAACAAGAAGCACAAGGTCGTGGGCGGCGGCTCGACGATCACCCAGCAGCTGGCCAAGAACCTGTTCCTGTCCGGCTCGCGCAACTACCTGCGCAAGGGCCAGGAACTGATCATCGCCTACATGCTGGAAGCGGTGATGGACAAGGAACGCATCCTGGAGATCTACCTGAACGTGGTCGAATTCGGCCGCGGCGTGTTCGGCGCCGAAGCGGCGGCGCGCCACTATTTCCACACGTCGGCCGCGAACCTGACGCCGGCCCAGGGCGCACGCCTGGCCGTGATGCTGCCGAACCCGCGCTTCTACGACCGCCACCGCGACACGAACTACCTGGCGCGCCGCACGGCGGTCATCCAGCGCCGCATGAGCGCGGCCGAGCTGCCATAAATCCGAGGTTACATCGGGGCAGGGTTAAATCCGGGGGGCAGAGCACGTTTTTCCCGTCATTCAGGGCAGAGCACCTGCCGGCACGTGGAACTCGGTCTCAACTTTGCCGCTCGTGCACCTGTCTCATGACGTTTTCGTAGCGCGGCCGCTCAAAAAATCCGGTTGGACGTTGCTCCAAAAAGGGCTCTGACCTCGAATTTGCAGCGAAATTGGACCCGACCCCGAATTGGGCATTTGCTCGGGAAAACGTGCGCCTGCGCACTGGCCGGGCTCAGGGCTAACAGGTACACTTGCGCTGTTTCCGAATCCGGCCGAGAAAGCAGCGCATGATCAACGTATTTGTTCTACAAAATGGCCGACTGAATCAGGTACCTATCGCGTCGCGCACCGATCTGGAGAACGTGCCTGCCGTCTGGGTCGACCTGACCGATCCCACGGACGAAGAGCGCGCACTGGTCAAGGCGACCTATGACGTGATCCTGCCGGGTGAGGACGAAGTCCAGGACATCGAGGCCTCGGCCCGGTACTACGAGGCGGAAAACGGCGACCTGCACCTGCGCACCGATTTCCTGCGCGAGGAAGAGGATGGCCCGTCGCGCATCGTGACGGTCGCGTTCATCCTGGCCAAGAAAATCCTGTTCTCGGTCCACACGGACGATCTGCCCGTGTTCCGCCTCGTGCGCCTGCGTGCGCGCTCGCGGCCCGGTTCGATCGAAGACTATATGGACGTGCTGCTGGACCTGTACGCGACCGACGCCGAGTACTCGGCCGACGCGCTGGAAGGCATCTACGAAAGCCTGGAAGACGTCAGCCAGCGCGTGCTGCAGAAGGAATTCACCGACCAGGATGCGGCGTCCGCGCTGAATGCGATCGCCCACGAGGAAGACTTGAACGGCCGCATCCGCCGCAACATGATGGACACGCGCCGTGCCGTCAGCTTCCTGATGCGCGGCCGCCTGCTGAACACGGACCAGTTCGAGGAAGCGCGCCAGATCCTGCGCGACATCGAATCGCTGGATGGCCACACCTCATTCCTTTTCGACAAAATCAACTTCCTGATGGACGCCACCGTCGGCTTCATCAACATCAACCAGAACAAGATCATCAAGATCTTCTCCGTGGCCTCGGTGGCGTTCCTGCCGCCGACGCTGATCGCCAGCATCTACGGCATGAACTTCGAGTTCATGCCCGAGCTGCACTGGCGCGTCGGCTACGGCTGGTCGATCGGCCTGATGGTGATCAGCGCGATCGCGCCCTTTCTCTACTTCCGCCACCGCGGCTGGCTGAAATAGGGCTCGTCGCCAAGCCTGCTGCGGGTTGCACTGCGGACCGGGCCGCGCAGGCTGCGATGCGCCGCGACGGCGGACCGGCCGTACCACGCGCGCAGCTGCGCTTCTCGAACGCCATTGCTGCCGCCCGCGACGGTTTTTCGAAGTGCCGTGGGGATTAAAGCAGCGGGACGTCGTCCGCCTTCAGATACCACTTCAACGCGCGCACGACCATCGCGTGGTCGTCCACGCCCGCGAGGCCTGAGACGGTGATGGTGCCGATCTGCCCCGTGCCCTTGACGACGATGGGGAACGAGCCGCCGTGGGCCGCGTAATCCTTGCTGTCGAAGGTCGGCAGGTTGTCGAAGTCCTGGCCGCGTTCGACGGCCTGCGTGTGCATGAAGAACGACGCGTGGCCCGTGCGGTTCACGAGGTTGCTCTTGCGGCGGATCCAGTCGACGTTGTTCGGGCTCGTGCCCGCCATCGCATGGAAGAACAGCGGATTGCGGTTGACGGTGACGTCGACCGTGACGGCGACCTTGTCGGCCTTGGCCATCTCGACGATCTTGTTGCCGATCGCGAGCGCCGCGTCGTTGTCGAAGGCGGCAAATTGCAGTGCCTGCTCCTGGCGCTGGATGGTGTCGAGCGGGACGGTTTTCTTTTCCATGCTGGCTCCTGGGTTGGTCGTGGCGGCGCGGTCCGGCGCCCCGGTCGTGGGCAACGCGACGGCGAACAGACCCGCCGCGGCCAGCGCGGCGCAGGAAAATCGAACGGGACGAACAGCCATGCGGTGTGCCTCTTCCGGTTTTATTATTCAGGCAAGTATAACCGGAGAGGCCGCGCTTACTGCTTCAGATTCAGGAACAGATTCGCCGCGAACGCCAGGATGGCCAGCGCGCCGATGATTTCCGAAATCGCGAGGACGGGCGCGATGGCGACATGGCCCAGCAGCAGCATGGAGAGCGCGCCCATCATCACGGGCAGGGCCAGGTTCAGCAGCCAGAAGTGCAGGCGCGCCAGGACGCTTTCGCCCGCCTTGGGAAATACGCTGTAGATGAGGCCGGCCAGCGCCATCGTCGTCCAGCCCAGCAGGTTGATGTGCGCGTGCACGGGGCGCAGCGTGAAGTTCTGGCTGGCGCCCATCGCGATGCCGAGCGAGATGCCGAGGATGAGGTAGAGCACGGCCAGCTTGAGCCAGATGATGCCGGCGCGCGAGAACTGCGGTTGCTGGAGGGAAGTGGCGGTCGTGGTTTGCATGATGCGGCTCCTGAACGGTGTGTGCATTGAGGAGCGCATCGTATGCTGCGGGGCCGCGCCGGTGCAGCCCCACGCGTGGGGGATCACAGCGTCGCGAACATCGCCACCACCGCCACCAGCATGATCGCCACGCCGGCCCAGCCGATGACGGTGTGGCGCGTCGACAGGGTGTAGCCGCCCATGATCTTGCGGTTATGCGCGAGCAGCATCATGACGGCCATGATGGGCACGGCGATCACGCCGTTGATCTGCGCGGACAGCACCAGTGCCGCGATCGGGTCGACCGGGGCGAAGTCGAGCAGCACGCCGCCCAGGGTCGCGAGGGCGATGATGCCGTAGAACTCGCGCGCCTCCACGACTTTCAAGTCCATGCCGTTGCGCCAGCGGAAGCTCTCGGTGACGGCGTACGCGGCCGACCCGGCCAGCACGGGCACGGCCAGCATGCCCGTGCCGATGATGCCCAGCGCGAACGCGAGGAACGCGAATTCGCCCGCGACCGGCCGCAGCGCCTCGGCCGCCTGGCTTGAAGACTGGATGTCCGTGATGCCGTGCGCGCCGAGCGTGACGGCCGTCGTCAGCATGATGAAGAAGGCGACGAGGTTGGAAAAGCCCATGCCGATCAGGGTGTCGGACTTGATGCGCTTGAGCTGGGCGGCGGCGTCGCGCGGGCGGGTGCGCAGGGCGCGCGTGTGCCGGTCGTTGCGGATTTCCTCGACTTCCTGCGACGCCTGCCAGAAGAACAGGTACGGGCTGATCGTCGTGCCGAACACGGCGACGATGAGGGCGACGGAATCCTTCGTGAACGTGAAGTGGGGCCAGACGGTGCGCGCGAACACTTCCGTCCACGGCATGTGCACGGCGAACGCCGTCGCGACATAGGCCAGGAGACCCAGCGTCAGCCATTTCAGGTAGCGCACGTAGGTGGCGTACGGCAGGAACACCTGCAGCACGAGGCACAGCACGCCGAAACCGAGCGCGTAGAGATGGCTGGAACCGACGCCCGTCACGAGGTGCAGCGCTTCGCCCATGGCGGCGATGTCGGCCGCGATGTTGATCACGTTCGCGATCAGCAGGAGCGCGACGATGACGTACAGCAGCCAGGGCGAGTACGCGCGGCGGATGTTGGCCGCCAGCCCGCGCCCCGTCACGCGGCCGATGCGCGCCGACACGAGCTGGATGCCGACCATGAACGGGTACGTCAGCACGAGCGTCCACAACGTGTTGAAGCCGAATTGCGCGCCGGCCTGAGAATACGTCGCGATGCCGGACGGATCGTCGTCGGCCGCGCCGGTGATGAGGCCGGGGCCGAGCGATTTCAGGGTGGCGTTGTCGGTGAGGCGGCGGAAAAGCTTGAACGGCATGTGAGGCTCGCGCGAATGAACACAGGCGCGCAGCCGGAAAGATCAGCGCGCCGGGGCGATCGGATTAGTAGAGGGAAGGTCCATGATTGGCGCGCAGTGTAGCATGGGGAGCACGATTCGAACGTGTTCCCCTGGTAACAAAAGAGAGAAATAAGCCCGGTTTAAGCCAGGCGCGCGAACACGCGGCGGGCAGCGGCGACCGTCTCGTCGATCACGCCGTCGTCGTGCGCGGCCGACACGAAGCCCGCTTCGAACATGGCCGGGGCGAAGTACACGCCTTCGTCCAGCATGCCGTGGAAGAAGCGGTTGAAGCGCTCCTTGTCGCCGGCCATCATCTGGCCGTAGGTGGACGGGATCGTGTCCGCGAAATACATGCCGAACATGCCGCCGACGGCATCGGCGCAGAACGCGATGCCCGCTTCCTTCGCGGCGGCGGCGAGGCCGTCGACCAGTTTCTTCGTCTGTGCCGTCAGGTGCTCGTAGAAGCCCGGCTGCTGGATCAGTTTCAGGGTCGTCATGCCGGCGGCGACGGCGACCGGGTTGCCGGACAGCGTGCCGGCCTGGTAGACGGGGCCGATCGGGGCCATCTTCTGCATCAGGTCGGCGCGGCCGCCGAACGCGGCCACCGGCATGCCGCCGCCGATGACTTTACCGAGCGCCGTCAGGTCGGGCGTGATGCCGTACAGCGCCTGCGCGCCGCCAATGCCGACGCGGAAGCCGGACATCACCTCGTCGAAGATCAGCACGGCGCCATGTTCGGTGCACAGTTCGCGCATGCGTTGCAGGAATTCCGGCGTCGCGCGGATCAGGTTCATGTTGCCGGCCACGGCTTCCACGATCACGCAGGCGATCGTGTCGCCCATCGACTCGAACGCGTCTTCCAGCTGCGGGATGTTGTTGTAGTCGAGGACGAGCGTGTGCTTGACGAAGTCTTCCGGCACGCCGGCCGACGTCGGGTTGCCGAACGTGAGCAGGCCCGAACCGGCCTTCACGAGCAGCGAATCGGCGTGGCCGTGGTAGCAGCCTTCGAACTTGACGATCTTGTCGCGGCCCGTGGCCCCGCGCGCGAGGCGCAGCGCGCTCATCGTCGCTTCCGTGCCGGACGAGACCAGGCGCACCTGCTCGATCGACGGCACGAGGCGGCAGATTTCCTCGGCGATCTCGATCTCGCCCTCGGTCGGCGCGCCGAACGACAGGCCGCGCGCGGCCGCATCCTGCACGGCCTTCACGACTTGCGGGTGGGTGTGGCCGACGATGGCCGGCCCCCAGGAACCGATGTAGTCGATGTAGCGCTTGCCGTCGGCGTCCCAGAAATACGGTCCTTCGGCGCGGGTGATGAAGCGCGGCGTGCCGCCGACGGAGCGGAAGGCGCGCACGGGCGAGTTCACGCCGCCCGGCGTGGTCTGCTGGGCGCGGGCGAACAGGATGTCGTTCTGGGAAGTGGCGGACGTAGCGGTCATGGTCTTCTTGGGTGAATCCGGCGCCATGCCCGCGAAGGGCCGGCGCCGTCTGGGTTAGCAGGCCGCGCTCGGTGCGCGGAAGATCTTGTTGGGAATGAGCCGGCCCATGCCGAAGCGGCAGGCGTTGGCGAGGGCGCCGTTGACGTAGTCCTGGGCGCCGGCCAGGGCATCCTGGGCGGAGGCGCCGCGGGCCATGCGTGCCGCCAGCGCGGCCGACATCGTGTTGCCGGCGCCGACGAACGGGCCGGGCAGGTGTTGCGACCAGGGCAGGCCGGTGGCCAGGCCGTCCGGATCGTACAACTCGTTGCAGCGGGTGCCGTCGCCGCCGCCGACGCCCGTCACGAGCACGTGGCCGCAGCCGATGCCCGTCAGATCCGCCGCATCCTCGGCGACGGTGGCGGTGCTGGCCGGGTCGCGCCAGCAGTCGGCGAAGCGCGCCAGTTCCTGTTGTGACAGCACGAACATGCTGGCCTGCGGCACGAGCAATTGATGAATGAGCGTCATCATGTCGTCGTCGCGCGTGCCGCAATCGGGCAGCGACGACGTGAACGGAT
Organism: Massilia putida; assembly: GCF_001941825.1. Taxonomy (NCBI): domain Bacteria; kingdom Pseudomonadati; phylum Pseudomonadota; class Betaproteobacteria; order Burkholderiales; family Oxalobacteraceae; genus Massilia; species Massilia putida. The sequence continues at coordinate 3,133,791 of NZ_CP019038.1, read as the reverse complement.
CGAGCACGAGAGGCACCTCGGCGTAGTCGGACACGATTTCCGCGATCGCGGCGATCTGTTCCAGGCTGGCCATCGTCCCGATCTTGATGGCGGCCACCGGCATGTCCTCGAGGAGCATGCGCGCCTGTTCCACGACGAAGGAATGGTCGGTGGGCTGGATGTCGTCCACGCGCGCGGAATCGGCCACGAGCAGGCCGGTCACGACCGACAGGGCGTGGCAGCCATGCATGGCGAAGACGGTCACGTCGCACTGGATGCCCAGCGCCCCGACCGGATCGGCGGGGCCGAACGTGAGGATGAGTGGAGACTGTTGGTTTTGCACAGCGGGTAGATTAAGATATCTCTCCCCCCATTTTATCTGATGGGGACCGTTAGGCTAACACTGAACTGAAAAGAGGAATCGAACGTGAGTACTGAAACACAGGTGTATCAGACCTGGATGTGCCTGATTTGCGGCTGGGTCTACGACGAAGCCGCCGGCGCCCCGGACGACGGCATTGCACCGGGCACCCGCTGGGCCGACGTGCCCATGAACTGGACGTGTCCGGAATGCGGCGCGCGCAAGGACGACTTTGAAATGACCGCCATATAAGCCGTTTCATTTGCCATTCCATCAACGGGCGATAGCGTCCCGCCAATGTTTCATGCCATCCCTTCAATAAAGCACAGATCCGTGAGTTGACGTATCGCAACACTTCATGCACAAGGCCCAGACCCTATGCTATCTTGCTGGATCATGCTGAAGTGAAACGAATATGACGACGCAACCGACAGGCTTGACGATCATGGTGATCGACGACAGCAGCACGATCCGTCGGTCCGCCGAGATTTTCCTGACACAGGCCGGCTACCGGGTGGTGCTGGCGGAGGACGGCTTCGACGCGCTGGCCAAGATCAACGACCACCAGCCGGCGCTGGTGTTCTGCGACATCCTGATGCCGCGCCTCGACGGCTACCAGACCTGCGCCCTGATCAAGAAGAGCGCGAAATTCCATGCCACGCCGGTCATCATGCTGTCGTCCAAGGACGGCCTGTTCGACCGTGCGCGCGGCGCGATGGTGGGCTCGAGCGCCTACCTGACCAAGCCTTTTTCCAAAGACAGCCTGCTGGCGGCCGTGCGCGACCATGCGCAGGGCACCGCCGATGCTGCCTGACCCCAACGATGCGGAGCCCACCGTGGCCATACAAAAAATCCTGATCGTCGACGACTCCCCGACGGAACGTTACTACCTGACCGACATCCTCGTGCGCAACGGCTTCACCGTGACCACCGCCGACAACGGCGAGGAGGCGCTGGCCAAGATCCGCGCCGACCGTCCGGAACTGATCCTGATGGACGTGGTGATGCCCGGCGCGAACGGCTTCCAGGTGACGCGCTCGATCGCGCGCGATCCGGAACTGGCGTCCGTCCCCGTCATCATCTGCAGCAGCAAGAACCAGGAAACCGACCGCATCTGGGGCATGCGCCAGGGCGCGAAGGATTATTTCGTCAAGCCGGTCGACGCGGCCAAGCTGCTGGCCACGATCGCCACGCTCGGCGCCTGACATGGGCGCCAGCGACGCCGGCGGACAGAAAGGCGCGGCGCGGCGCGCCCGCCTGCGCAAGTACCAGGAACAGCTGCTCGAGCGCATGCAGGCCGCGCGCACGAGCAGCGGCGCGCGCGCGCACCAGTTGGGCGTGGAGATCGGCGGCGTGCGCTATCTGCTGGACCTCGTCGAAGCCGGAGAAATCGTGCCGCTGCCGCCGCTGGCCGCCGTGCCGCTCACGCAGCCGTGGTACCTCGGCCTCGCGAACGTCCGCGGCAGCCTGGTGGGCGTCGTCGACCTGGCGCGCTACCTCGATCCCGAGGCCGCGCCGGCCGCCGTGCCGGCCGCGGGCGCGCGCCTCGTGACGTTCGCACCAAGCCTGGCTTTTCCGTGCGCGCTGCTGGTCGGGCGCGTCGTCGGCCTGCGCCACGCGGCCGACATGGAATCGCAGGGCGGCCGCCTGCGCGACGCCGAAGGGGGCGAATGGACGCCGCTGTCGCTGGCCGCCCTCGCGCGCGAGGAACGGTTTTTGCAGGTCGCACGCTAGGAACGCCGTAGGGCGGGCACCCGTGCCCACCCTTGACGTTCGCATGATCGGACGTTTGGTGGGCACAGGGTGCCCTGCCGGGATAGGCACTAAGTATTTTTTGCATTGGAGCTGGAATGGGATTCGCATCCAAACTGTCGATGAATTTCTTCCCCAAGAACGGGGGCGGCGACGCGCCGGCGCGCGACGGCGAAACCGGCACCGTGCTGGCGTCGCCGGACACGCAGTTCGGCGTCGGCACGCTGCCGGCGGCGGTGCCGCCGTCGGTCCCGGTCGGCCCCGTCAGCGGCACGGCGGCGACGGGTTCCGCGGATGACGCCGCGCTGCGCCTGGGCCAGCTCGCGCGACGCAAGCAGCGCACCGCCGCCGCTGCGGCGAACGCCGCGGCCGGCGGGGGCGACGACGAACTGCGCCTGCCGCTGATCGGCCATTTATCGCTGCCGCGCCAGCTGCGCATTCTGCTCGTGGCCTTCGTCGTCGGCATCCTCCTGACCTTGCTGGCGCTGTGGCGCAATGCCGGCAGCGGCGCGATCGCCAGCGCCCAGACCCAGATCGCGAGCGAAGCGCTGATGCACTCGCAGCGCGTGGGCAAGGCCGCGCCGAACGCGATGCAGGGCGTGCCGGACGCCTTTACGCAGCTGCAGGACAGCCGCATGGCCCTGTCGCGCGACCTCGACCTGCTGGCCAAGGGCGGCGATTTCAACGGCAATGCGATCCCGGCGTCGAGCGGCGACCTGGCTTCGCAGCTGGCCACGGTGCGCAAGAAGTGGAACGTGTCGGACTCGGCCTCCGCCAGCATCCTCAAGATGAAGCCGGAGCTCGTCGCTTTCGACAAGAACCTCAAGCGGCTCGACGTCCTGGCGCCCGAAATGCTGGCGCTGACCGAAGAGATCCTCACCGAGCGCACGGCGCACGGTGGCGGCGCGCGCGAACTGGCGGCACTGGGCCGCATGATGATGCTGACGCAGCGCCTGTCGCGCAGCGCCGGCGAATTCCTCACCTCGGGCGGCATCCGCCCCGAGACCGCCTTCCAGATGGGGCGCGACACAACCACGTTCCGCGCCATCGTCGACGGCCTGCTGAACGGCAGCGCGACGCTGGGCCTGGCCCCGCTGCGCGACGCCGACCTGCGCGCCAAGCTCGAGGAGGTGCGGTCGAAATTCGACATCTGCCAGAAACTGATCTCGACCTTCCTGGATAAACTGTCCGACATGACGGCCGCCAAGGCCGCCGAGCAGACCATCTTCGGCGACAACGAGGCGCTGCGCCGCCAGCTGACGGACCTGCAGGCGTCGTACCGCGCCGGCGAAGGCAGCACGGACGGCTGGTTCTGGCTGCTCATCGCGGCGTCGATCTTCACGCTCGTCACCGCGGGCAGCATTTCGCGCGTGATGCTGCAGGATTCGCGCAACCGCACCCGCGGCGCCGACGCGCGCCGCCAGGAGGCGGATGCGATGCGCCTGCTGGCCCAGGCCAAGGAAGAGGAAGCCAAGGCGACCAACGACCAGAACCAGGCCGCGATCCTGCGCCTGATGAACGAATTGCAGGAAGTGGCGGACGGCGACCTGACCGTGTACGCCACCGTGTCCGAAGACATCACCGGTGCCATCGCCGACTCCGTGAACTACACGGTGGAAGAATTGCGCGGCCTCGTCGTGCGCGTGATCGCCACGGCGGAAAAAGTGACGCAGGCGTCGAACGACGCGCAGCAGGTGTCGAGCAGCCTGCTCGTCGCGGCGGGCCAGCAGGCGCGCGAGATCCAGGATACGTCGGCCACGATGCTCCGGATGGCGGGCGAGATCACGGACGTGTCCAGCTCCGCGAAGGAATCGGCCGAGGTGGCGCGCCAGTCGGTGGCGGCGGCGGAGCAGGGCGCGACCGCCGTGCAGAACGCCATCCGCGGCATGGGCGAGATCCGCGAGCAGATCCAGGAAACGTCCAAGCGCATCAAGCGCCTGGGCGAGTCGTCGCAGGAGATCGGCGAGATCACCGAGCTTATTTCCGACATCACGGAACAGACCAACGTGCTGGCGCTGAACGCCGCGATCCAGGCCGCATCGGCCGGCGAGGCGGGGCGCGGCTTCTCCGTCGTGGCGGAAGAAGTGCAGCGGCTGGCGGAACGGTCGGCCGAAGCAGCCAAGCAGATCGGCGCGCTGGTGCGCACCATCCAGACCGACACGCACGACGCGGTGGCGGCGATGGAAAAGTCGACGCAGGGCGTCGTCGAGGGCGCGCGCGTGACCGACGCGGCCGGCGCGGCACTGGCCGACATCTCGCGCGTGTCGAACCGTCTCGCTGAACTGATCCAGGGGATGGCGGTCGCGGCAGGCCTGCAGGCGACGTCCGCGAACGGTGTGGCGCATAATATGCAGCACATCCTCGCGATCACCGAACAGGCACAGGGCGGCACGCAGCAGACGGCGCAGTCGATCCGGCAGCTGGCGGAGCTCGCGCAGGAACTGAAGAATTCGGTGTCGCGCTTCCGCGTCGCCGCTTGAGTCCCTAACGTCCGCCCCACATGAACCAGTATTCGCACGCGTCCGCCGCACCGCCTTTCGACACCGGCCCTCTCTCCTGGGTCATCGGGGAAATCCGCGATGCCCTCGGGCGCTCCGCCAAGGCGCTGCAGGACGCGGCCGGCCGCAGTCTTGACGCGCAGCCGACCCTGCTGCTGCACGCCAAATCGCACCTGCATCAGGCCCATGGCGCGCTGCAGATGGTCGACGTCGCCGGCGTCGAACGCCTGAGCGAAGCGGCCGAGCAGGTCATCGACCGCTTCAAGGACGGCGCCCTGGCGCTGAACGCCGACCGGGCCGGTGCGGTGGGCGAAGCCTACCGGGCGCTCGTCGAATACCTGGAAGAATTGCTGGACGGCGCCGCGCCGCAACCCGTGCGGCTGTTCCCGTACTACCGCGCGCTGCAGGAATTGCTGGGTGTCGAACGGGTGCATCCGGGCCAGATGCTCGTGCTGGACCTGGCACCGGCCCTGCTGCCGGACGGCGGCGCCGGCCCGATGCCGGACTACGCCGCGAGCCGCGCGCAATTCGAAAAGGCCCTGCTGCTGTTCCTGCGCAGCGCCGACGCCGACGCCCAGCGCGCCCAGGCGGCGGCCATGCGCGATGCGTTGGCGAACGTCGTGCACGGCCAGCCGCAGGCGGAAGCGCACGCGTTCTGGCTGTCGTTGCAGGCCGTCGCCGACCTCGTCGCACATGGCCAGGTGGCGCCCGACCTGTACGTGAAGCAGCTGTTCGGCCAGGTCAACCTGCAACTGCGCCGCAAGGCGCAAGGCCATACCGAGCTGCCGGAAGCGCTGCTGCGCGACGCATTGTTCTTCATCGCCGCCGCGCCCGAACCGACGCCTGACGCCCGCCAGCTGCGCGACGCGTACCATGTCGGCGGCCAGGTGCCGGCGGATTATCTGGAGCGCCGCTACGGCCGCGTCGATCCGGAGGCGCTCAAGGATGCCAAGGAAGCGCTGATCGAGACCAAGCAGGGCTGGGACCGCGTCGCCACCGAAGGCGGCGACGTCACGGGCGGCGGCTTCAACGACGCCTTGTCGAAACTGGCGGGCGCCAGCGAGAAACTGGGCGCACCGGCGCTGGCGAACCTGCTGCGCGAGCTGGGCCAGGCCGCCAGCGAATCGATGAAGGGCGACCGCAGCGACCAGTTCAGCCTCGAGATGGCCGAGGCCATGCTGTTCGTCGAACACGGCCTGGACCAGGTGCGCCAGCTGCCCGACGACTTCGGCCAGCATGCCGAGGCCGTCGGCCAGCGCCTGCTCGCGCTGGCGCACGGCGAGACCCCGCCTGACGCCCCGGCCTGGCACGGCGAGATGGCGCGCGAGCTGCAGCAGGGCCAGACCGTGGCCGTGCTGGCGGGCGAAATCCGCACGGGCCTGCGCCAGGTCGAAAAGCTCATCGACGACTACTACGAAGACCCGGCGCGCATCGCCTCGCTCGAGCAGGTCGACCCGCTGCTGCATCAGCTGCGGGGCGCGCTGGCCATCCTCGACCAGGACCCCGCCACGCAGGCCGTCGACCACGTGCGTGCCCAGGTGCGCACGCTCATCGACACGCAGCCCGATGCCGCGACGCGCGGCGCGCTGCTGGACAACCTGGCCCGCAACATCGGCGCGCTCGGCTTCTTCACGGACGCGCTGGCGCAGAACGTGGACGGCGCGCGCAAGCGCTTCCGCTTCGATGCCGCCGCCGGTCTGTTCCACGAACTGCCGTTCGAAGGACAGGCGGGCGCTGCGCCGGCCGAACCTGCGCCGGTATCCGAACCCGCGCCGGCGCCGGAAGTCGGCGCCGTCGACGCCGAGCTGCTGGAGATCTTCATCGGCGAAGCGCGCGACGTGCTGGACGTCGTCGGCGGCGCGCTGCCGGCCACGCAAGCCAATTCGGCCGACCAGGACACCTTGACGCGCCTGCGCCGCGGCTTCCACACGCTCAAGGGCAGCAGCCGCATGGTCGGCCTCGAGCAGTTCGCGGCGGCGGCCGCCGCCATCGAAAAAGTCATGAACCTGTGGCTGGCCGAAGCGCGCGCCGCGACACCCGATCTGCTGGCGTTGCTCGCACATGCGCATGCCGAGTTGTCGGCGTGGGTCGACGAGCTGGCGGCCGGCGGATCGCAGCGCGACGGCGAGGCGCTCGTGCGCGCCGCCGCCAGCGTGCAGGAGGGCGGAACGTTCACCGTGCCGGAAGCGCCCGCGCCGCTCGTGTCGGCGCCGTATGTGCCGGCGGTCGACGCGCCGGCCGAACTGGCGCCGGAAACGGTCGGTGCGCTCGACGCCACGGCCGCGGCCGGGCTGACGGAAGACGATGCGGCGCCTGTGGCGGCAAACCTGGAACCGGTCGCACCCGCGGCCGGCTTCGACGTCGCGCCGGACGAGGCGCCCGCGCCGCTGCCGGCCCTGTCGACCGAAGAGCTGCCGGACAATGTGCTGGCCTTTCCCGTGTCGGAATCGAACGTGCGGCATGTGGGCGATCTGGAAATCCCGCTGCAGCTGTATAACATCTACCTCGGCGAGACCGAGGAGCTGGTGCGCACCTTGGCGGGCGACTTCGCCACCTGGCGCGCGGAACCGCTGCGCGCCGTGACGCCGCAGGCACTGAAGGCCGCGCACACGCTGGGCGGCACGTCGGCCACTGTCGGCTTCAATGCGCTGCGCGAACTGGCCGTGGCGCTGGAAGCAGCGCTGCAGGTCGCCGTGCCGCCTTTGAGCGGCGCACAGTTCGACCTGCTGGACGAGACGGTCGAGCGCGTGCGCGTGATGCTGCAGGTGTTCGCGCTGGGAGAACTGGCGCCCGCGCAGCCGGAATTGCTGGCACGCCTGGAAGCGCTGCGCGACGAGTTGGGAAAGGTCCGCGCCGATGCCGTGTTCGACGACGCCGACCCGGAGCTGGCGCAGCGCCTGGACGCGCTGTTCGCCGCCACCTATGCCAGCATCCTGGCCGATCCGTCGCTGGCCGCCAGCGCGCCGGCACTGCCCGCCAGCACGGAACTGGCGCCGCGCGCGCCGGCACCGCACCAGGACGATTCGGCCGTCAGCGCCGTCGACGACCTGTTCGATTCGTATTTCGACGACCCGTTCGCGGTGCCCACGCTGGAACAGGCCGAACCCGCGCCCGCCCCCGCGCAACCGGAGGCCGGCGACGTCATCGACGTCGATGCGCTGTTCGACGTACCGGACGCCGTGCCCGAGCCAGAGCCGCAGCCGGAACCAGAGCCGCAGCCGGAACCTGAGTCCGAACCCGAACCCGAACCGGAGTTCGAACCCGAGCCCGAACCCGAGTCCGACAACGCCCTGGCCGCCGAACCGGTCTTCGTCGACGAACTCGACCCGGACCTGCTGCCCGTCTTCATGGAAGAAGCGGCGGACCTGCTGCCGCAGATCGGCAACGGCCTGCGCCAGTGGCAGCAGAATCCGGCCGATGCGGCCGTCGCGCAAGGCCTGCTGCGCGCCCTGCACACGGTCAAGGGCAGCGCGCGCATGGCCGGCGCGATGCGCCTCGGCCAGCACACGCACGCGCTGGAAACGCAGATCGAGAACATGCTGCACGCCGGGACGACGAATCCGGCCGCCTTCGACGAACTGCTCGCCAACTACGACCAGGCGCAGCTGCTGTTCGAACAGTTGCAGCAGCCCGCCGGGCCGACGCTACACGGGGCGTCGGCCGCGCCGGCACAGGCCGCGGAAACCGCCGCACCGGAACCCGCGGGCGCGCGGCCGGTGGTTGTGCCGACGGCGGACGAGCAGGCTGCGCGCGCGCCGCTCGTGCGCGTGCGCGCCGACATCCTCGACCGCCTCGTCAACCAGGCCGGCGAGGTGTCGATCACGCGCTCAAAACTGGAAACGCAGGTGGGCGCGCTGAAAGGCATGCTGTCCGACTTCGCCGACAATCTCGCCAACCTGCGCCGCCAGTTGCGCGAGGTGGAGGTGCAGGCCGAGTCGCAGATCGCGTCGCGCCTGTCGATTGCCGGCGAGCGCGGATTCGACCCGCTCGAATTCGACCGCTTCACGCGCCTGCAGGAACTGACGCGCATGATGGCCGAGAGCGTGAACGACGTCGGTTCGTTCCACGACGGTTTCGCGCGCACGGTGGAAGCGGCGGCCGACGACCTGACCGCGCAATCGCGCCTCACGCGCGAGCTGCAGCGCGACCTGATGCGGGTGCGGATGGTGCCGTTCGCGAGCTTGTCCGAGCGCCTGTTCCGCGTGGCGCGCCAGACCGCGAAGGAAACCGATAAACGCGTCAACCTGGACATCCGCGGCGGCGGCGTCGAGATCGACCGCAGCGTGCTGGAACGCATGGCCGCGCCGTTCGAACACCTGCTGCGCAACGCCATCGTGCACGGCATCGAAGCGCGCGACACGCGCCTCGCCGCCGGCAAGCCGGAAACCGGCGAACTGCTCGTGCAGGTGAGCCAGCAGGGCAACGAGGTCGAGATCCGTTTCGCCGACGACGGTGCCGGCCTCGATCTGGTCCGCATCCGCGCCAAGGCGGCCGCGTCCGGCCTGCTGGCCGAGGGCGAAGAAGTGTCCGACCAGGATGCCGCCGAACTGGTGTTCGAGCCGGGCTTTTCGACGGCGGACACGCTGACGGAACTGGCCGGCCGCGGCGTCGGCATGGACGTGGTGCGCTCGGAAGCGCGCGCGCTGGGCGGCCGCGTCGACGTCGAGACGACGCCGGGCCGCGGCGCCGCCTTCACCATCCACCTGCCGCTGACGCTGGCCGTCACGCAGGTCGTGCTCGTGGCCAGCGGCACGCGCACGCACGCGCTGCCGGCCGTGCTGGTCGAACAGGTGCTGCAGGTGCGCGACACCGATCTGCAGGCGGCCGAAAGCGCCGGATCGATCGGCGTCCACGGCGAGAGCATCCCGCTGCACTATCTGCCGGTGTTGCTGCACGAACCGGGTGGGGCGGGCGGCCAACGCTCGTCGCCCGTGCTGGTCCTCAGGAGCGGCAACACGCGCGTCGCCGTGCGGGTGGACGAGGTGCTGGGCAACCGCGAAGTCGTCATCAAGAACATCGGGCCGCAACTGGCGCATATGCGGGGCATCGCCGGCGCCACCGTGCTCGGTTCGGGCGAGATCGTGCTGATCCTCGATCCGGTGCAGCTGGCCGGGCAGGACGTGCGTCCGGGCCGCGCGCCCGCCGCGCAGGCGGAACCCGTGCCGGCGCCGGCGCGCATCGCGACGATCATGGTCGTGGACGATTCGCTCACCGTGCGCAAGGTCACCCAGCGCCTGCTGGAGCGCGAAGGCTATCGCGTGCTGCTGGCCAAGGACGGCGTCGATGCGCTCGAACAGATGCAGGAGGCGCGGCCCGACCTGATGCTGGTCGATATCGAAATGCCGCGCATGGACGGCTTCGACCTCACGCGCCACGTGCGTGGCGATGCCGCGACAAGCGAGCTGCCGATCATCATGATCACGTCGCGCACGGCGGACAAGCACCGCAATGTCGCGCTGGGGCTCGGCGTCGATGCGTATTTCGGCAAGCCGTTCCAGGAGGAGGCGTTGCTGGCGGCGATTAACGGATTGCTCGACAGCCGTCGTTCCCGCGAAAGCGGGAACCCATACTGAGTTACCGAAGTCGTTCGGTTGGCAGTGCGCTGACGTTACCGACGGTGGACGCTCAGCATAGCGGGAATAGTGCGGGGCACTATTCCCGCTTTCGCGGGGAGTCGTTTCCGGCAGTGCCGGGACCGACGTTACGCGTCGCGCACCGCCTTGAACCGTGCCAGCGTCTTCTCCCGCGCTTCCTCGTGATCCACCACCGGCAGCGGATAATCCCGCCCCAGCACGATCCCGGCCTTCTCCAGCGCTTCCGGCTTCGCCAGCCACGGCGCATGAATCGCCGCTCCCGTCAGCCCGGCCAGTTGCGGCAGGTACTGCCGAATAAAATCCCCGTCCGGATCGAACCGGCGCGACTGCGTCACGGGATTGAAGATGCGGAACCAGGGTTGCGCATCGCATCCCATCGATGCCGCCCACTGCCACCCGCCGTTGTTCGACGCCAGTTCGTAATCGTTCAGCTTCTGCGCGAACCAGCGCTCGCCGCGGCGCCAATCGATGCCGAGGTCCTTCGTGAGAAAGCTGGCCGTCACCATGCGCAGGCGGTTGTGCATGAAGCCCGTCCGTTCGAGCTGCAGCATGGCGGCGTCGACGAGCGGGTAGCCCGTGCGGCCGGCGCACCAGGCGGCGAACAGCCCGGCAGCAATCGGGCCTTCGTCCCACGCGACTGCATCGAAGGCGGGCTTGAACGCATGCGCGACGACGCGCGGATGGCGCGCCAGGATCATCATGTAGAACTCGCGCCAGATGAGTTCCGACAGCCACACCGGCGCGCCGGCGCCGCCGCTGCCATCGGCGATGCGCGCCTGCAGCATGGCGACGAGCCGCCGCACGCTCAATGTGCCGAAGCGCAGGTGGACCGACAGGCGCGACGTCGCGTCCAGTGCCGGGTAATCGCGGTCGTGGTCGTAGCGCGCGAGGCGTCGCTCGAATTGCGCCAGCAACTGCTCGGCGCCCGCCACGCCGGGATGCGCGATGGGCGCGGCGTTCGGTACGAAGCCGAGCTCTTCCAAAGTCGGCAGGACGTGATCGGTGGACGGTGGCGCGAATGCGGCGGCGTGCGGCGCCGTCTCGAACGGCCGCAGCGCCTCCGGCTCGCGCGCGAGGCGTTTCAGCCACGCGTTCCTGTAGGGCGTAAAGACGGAATACGGGCCGCCGGCCAGGGTCAAGACCTCGTCCTGCTCGAAAATCACCTGGTCCTTGAACGTCTGCAGGCTGCGGCCGGCGGCGCGCAGGGCGTCCTGCACGGCGCGGTCGCGCGCGCGCGCCTGCGGCTCGTAGTCGCGGTTGGCGAAGACGGATTCCGCATCCAGCCCGGCAGCAAGTTCGGGGATCACCTGCGTGGCGCGCCCGTGCCGCACGATGAGATAACCTCCCATTGCACGCAAGCGCGCATCCAGCTCGCGCGCGCTGTCCACCAGAAATTGAACGCGCCGGTCGTCGGCCGGCAGGCCGGCCAGGATGTCGGTATCGAACACGAACACGCCGAACACACGGCGTGAGGAGAGCAGAGCATGATGCAGCGCGGCATGGTCGTCCACACGCAAATCGCGCCGGAACCAGACCAGGGAGTTTCTTAAAGTCATCTTCTGTGTGCGGAGTCAATGCGGTCCAGAATTTTACTGTCTACCATCTCTCAGGGTTGGCCCGGCCGGGCGGCTTCCATGGCTGGTCGGGCAATTCGGTGTAAACTAGCGAAAAGTCCAGCTTTTCAGCCTAGAAATGCCGCGGTAACCCCAGAGAGTGAGCCAACAGAGAGTATGAGCATGAAAAAAAGTAAGGTCGGCAAGCCTCTAACCATGCCCGGGATGCCCCAGGAAGACACCCTTCATATGGGCACGGCGGGCGCATCTGCCTCACAGCTGAACCTGGCTAATCATTTCCTGATTGCCATGCCGTCGATGAATGACCCGATCTTCGGCGGCGCCGTCGTGTATATCTGTGAACACAACGACAAAGGCGTGCTCGGCGTCGTCATCAACAAGCCGACGGACATGACCATGGACGTGCTGTTCGACCGCATCGACCTGAAAGTGGCCGAAGGCCTGCGTCCGAGCGTCGTCAACGAACCGATCATGTTCGGCGGCCCCGTCCAGGACGACCGCGGCTTCGTGCTGCATTCGCCGGGCGGCCGCTATTCCTCGTCGCTGAGCGTCACCGACGACGTCGCGTTCACCACGTCGATCGACGTGCTGGAAGCCGTCGCCAACGGCTCCGGCCCGCGCCGCATGCTCGTCTCCATCGGCTATGCCGGCTGGAGCCCGGGCCAGCTCGAAGAGGAAATCGCCCGCAACGGCTGGCTCACGGTGGGTGCCGACGCGCACGTGCTGTTCGACCTGCCGATCGAGGAGCGCTACAACGCCGCCATCAAGCTGCTGGGCATCGACCCGCTGATGCTCGCATCGGAGGCCGGTCATGCCTGACGGTTGCACACTGGTAGGGTGGGCACCCCTGTGCCCGCGCGAGCGCCAGCATGACGCAAACGTCGCGCGTGGGCACGGCGTGCCCACCCTACTGGAATGGGTTCCTGGATGCGTATTTGTCCGGAGTCGGCGCAGGTAATGGTCGACATCGTTCTGGGCTTCGACTTCGGCATCAAGCGCATCGGCATCGCCATGGGGAATACATTGACGGGACAGGCGCAGCCGCTGTCCGTCATCAAGGCGGTCGACAATGCGACCCGCTTCAAGGTCATCGGCGACCTGATCGAACAATGGCGCCCCGCGCGCCTCGTCGTGGGCGAGCCGCGCCATCCGGACGGCGCGGAGCACGAGATGACCCTGCGCGCGCGCCGCTTCGCCAATCAGCTGAACGGCCGGTTCAACCTGCCCGTGGAACTCGTCGACGAACGCTATTCGTCGGCCGTCATTACCGCCAAGCGGGGCGAGATCATCGACGCCAAGGCCGCCGCCATCATTTTGCAACAATACTTTGACGATCATGCCAACTCATATTAACGACTCGGAACCAGCAGGCTTCGACGCGGAAGCCCTGTACCGCGACCTGCTCGCGCAGGTGCGCGCCGGTTTGTCCGACGTGCCGGATGCCGCCATCGTCGGCATCCACTCGGGCGGCGCGTGGCTGGCCGAGCGGCTTGCCGCCGACCTGGGCCTGCAGGCGCGCCTGGGCTTCATCGACGTCTCGTTCTACCGCGACGATTACGCCCGCAAGGGCCTGCATCCGGACGTGAAGCCGACCCGGATCGAATTCAACGTCGACGGCGCGACCATCGTGCTCGTCGACGACGTGTTGTACACCGGCCGCACGGTGCGCGCGGCGATCAACGTGCTGTTCGACTTTGGCCGCCCGCAGCGTATCATGCTGGCCGCGCTGGCGGACCGCGGCGGCCGCGAACTCCCGGTGGCCGCCGATTTCGTGGGCGCCTACGCGCGGCTGGCGCCGGGCCGCTCGCTCGCGCTGTCGCGCGACGCATCCGGCCAACTTTCGCTCAAGATCGAAGACGACAATGCATAACCCGCAACTGAACAAGAACGGCGAGCTGCAGCACCTCCTCACCATCGAGGGGCTGCCCAAGGCCATCATCAATCACATCCTCGACACCGCCTCGAGCTTCGTGAGCATCTCCGACCGCGAGGTCAAGAAGGTGCCGCTGATGCGCGGGAAAAGCGTCTTCAACCTGTTCTTCGAAAACTCGACGCGCACGCGCACGACGTTCGAGATCGCGTCGAAGCGCCTGTCGGCCGACGTCATCAACCTGAACATCGCCGCGTCCTCGACGAGCAAGGGCGAGTCGCTGCTGGACACGATCGACAACCTGTCGGCCATGCACGCCGACATGTTCGTCGTGCGCCACGCGCAGTCGGGCGCGCCGTACCTGATCGCCAAGCACCTGAACGACACGAAGCAGAACCACGTGCACGTGGTGAACGCGGGCGACGGCCGCCACGCGCACCCGACGCAGGGCCTGCTCGACATGTACACGATCCGTCACTACAAGAAGGATTTCACGAACCTGCGCGTGGCCATCGTCGGCGACATCCTGCACAGCCGCGTGGCGCGCTCGGACATCCACGCGCTGACCACGCTGGGCGTGCCGGAAGTGCGCGCCATCGGCCCGCACACGCTGCTGCCGGGCGGCCTGGAGCAGATGGGCGTGCGCGTCTTCACGAACATCGATGAAGGCCTGAAGGACGTCGACGTCATCATCATGCTGCGCCTGCAGAACGAGCGCATGTCGGGCGCGCTGCTGCCGTCGGCCGGCGAGTACTTCAAGAGCTACGGCCTGACGCCCGAGCGCCTGGCGCTCGCCAAGCCGGACGCCATCGTGATGCACCCGGGCCCGATGAACCGCGGCGTGGAGATCGACTCGGCCGTGGCGGACGGCGCCCAGGCCGTGATCCTCCCGCAGGTCACCTTCGGTATCGCCGTTCGCATGGCGGTTATGAGTATTTTGGCTGGAAGTCACGCATGACGAATTTGCATATCAAGAACGGGCGCCTGATCGACCCGGCGGGCGGCATCGACGCCGTCCAGGACCTCTTCATCGCCGACGGCAAAGTCGCCGCCATCGGCAGCGCGCCCGCCGGCTTCACGGCCGCGCGCACATTCGATGCCGCGGGACTCGTCGTCGCGCCGGGCCTCGTGGACCTCTCCGCGCGCCTGCGCGAGCCGGGCTACGAATACAAGGCCACGCTGGAATCGGAAATGCAGGCGGCCGTGCAGGGCGGCGTGACGACGCTCGTCTGCCCGCCCGACACCGACCCCGTGCTGGACGAGCCGGGCCTCGTCGAAATGCTCAAGCACCGCGCGCGCCTGCTGAACCAGGCCCACGTGCATCCGCTCGGCGCGCTGACCGTCGGCCTCAAAGGGAAAGCGCTGACGGAGATGGCCGAGCTCACGGAAGCCGGCTGCATCGGCTTCGCCCAGGCCGAGGAACCGATCGAGGACACGACCGTGCTGCTGCGCGCCATGCAGTACGCGAAGACGTTCGGCTACACCGTCTGGCTGCGTCCGCAGGACCCGCACATCGGCCGCGGCGGCATCGCCCACAGCGGCCCGCTGGCGTCGCGCCTGGGCCTGTCCGGCGTGCCCGTGATGTCCGAGACGATCGCGCTGCACACGATCTTCGAACTGATGCGCGCATCGGGCGCACGCGTGCACCTGTGCCGCATCTCGTCCGCCGCCGCCCTGGACCTGATCCGCGCCGCGAAGAAGGAAGGCTTGCCGGTCACGTGCGACGTCGGCGTGCACCACCTGCACATGACGGACGCCGACATCGGCTTTTTCGATTCCAACGCGCGCCTCACGCCGCCGCTGCGCAGCCAGCGCGACCGCGACGCGATCCGCGCGGCCGTCCTGGACGGCACCGTGGATGCCGTCTGCTCGGACCACACCCCCGTCGACGACGACGAGAAACTGCTGCCGTTCGCCGAGGCGTCGCCCGGCGCCACCGGTCTCGAGCTGCTGCTGTCCTTGATGCTGAAATGGGCGGCGGAACAGGGTAACGACGGCAAGGCGCTGTCGACGGCGCTGGCGAAGATCACGAGCGACCCGGCGCGCATGGCGGGCCTGTCCGCCGGCACGCTGGCGAAGGGAGCCAGCGCGGACGTCGTGCTGTTCGACCCTGGCGCGCGCTGGACCGTCAACGCCGCCGCCCTCGCCAGCCAGGGCAAGCACACGCCTTTCCTCGGCTACGAACTGACGGGCCAGGTGAAGGCGACGATCGTCGCCGGCCACGTCGCGTTCGAACGCTGATCCGAAGGTTGAGCGCAAGCCGCGGCCGCAGCGGTACAATCGCTGCGGCCGCGGCCTGCGCGGCGTTTCCTTCGAGCCTCCATTGAAGATCAAGCTTGCGTTGCGCCTCGCGCGCGTCGTCCTCCATCTCGTCCAGGGCTTGGCCACCTGCGCCCTCGTGTTTCCGTGGGCGAGCGGCGCTCTGCGCGAGCGCCTGATCCGGCGCTGGTCCGCGCGCCTGCTGGGTGTCTGCCGCGTGCGTCTCGAATGCGTGGCGGGAGAAGATTCGCTCGCGCATGCGCTCATCGTGGCGAACCACATTTCGTGGCTCGACATCTTCGTCATCAATGCCGTGCATCCCTGCCGCTTCGTGGCCAAGGCCGAGATCCGCGCCTGGCCCGTCGTGGGCTGGCTCGTCGCGCAGGCCGGCACCGTGTTCATCGCGCGCGGCAACCGCCGCGACCTGCGCCACATTTTCAAAGGGCTCGTGGACGCGCTGGCCGAACGCCGCCGCGTGGCCTTCTTCCCGGAAGGGACGACGGCCAGCCAAGGCATGCTGCTGCCGTTCCACGCCAATCTGTTCGAAGCGGCCATCGACGCCGCCGTGCCCGTGCAGCCGGTCGCGCTGGCCTATGTCGACGGCAACGGCGCCTGGCATCCGTCCGTCGACTACACGGGCGAGACGACGTTCGTCGACAGCATCGTGCGCATCCTCGGGGGCGAGCCGGTCGTCGCGCGGCTGGCCTGCCTGGCGCCGATCCCGGCGGCGGGCGCGCACCGGCGCGAACTGGCGCAGGCGGCGCATGATGCGATTGCGGAGGCGCTGGGGCAAACCCGGCCACGTCGTTCCCGCGAAAGCGGGACCCCATACTGAAGTACTGGATTCGGCTCGGGCGACGTGTCGTGCTGCATTCAGTTTCCGACTTCGGAAATTCAGTATGGATCCCCGCATCCGCCGGGATGACGTTTCCTTTTCTACTTTTTGCCGCTGTGTTCCCGATACTCGGGACAATCCACCTGCAGCAGCGAGCGGTCGTCCAGGCACACGGCCGTCAGCTTGCCGCCCCATACGCAGCCGCTGTCCAGGCCCACGAGGTTGGGCCGCAGCACGAGGCCCAGCGCCGACCAGTGCCCGAACACGACGGTGACGTCGGCCGTGCGGCGTTCGGGCAAATCGAACCACGGCCGCAGATCGGACCCGTCCGGACCCTTGTCGCTTTCCTTGTGGGCGAAGTCCATGCGCCCGTCCGGCCAGCACAGGCGCATACGCGTGAGCGCGTTGACGATGCAGCGCAGGCGGGCGATGCCCGTCAGGCCGTCGTCCCAGCGATCCGGTTCGTTGCCGTACATCTGGCCGAGGAACTCGATCCAGTGGTCGCCGCGCAACACCGACTCGACTTCGGCCGCGAGCGCCATCGTCTGCGCCGCCGTCCACTGCGGCGGCACGCCGGCGTGAACCAGCAGGTGCGCGTCGACGAACATCGCGAGCGGACGACGGCGCAGCCAGTCGATCAGCGCATCGCGGTCGGGGGCGGCCAGGATCTCGTCCAGCGTGTCCGAACGGCTCATCTTCTGGGCGCCAACGGCGACGGCCAGGAGGTGCAGGTCGTGGTTGCCGAGCAGCGCGTCGACGCGACAATCGCTCGCGTCCGACAACGCCTTCACGCGGCGCAGCGCGCCCAGCGAATCGGGACCGCGGTTGATCAGGTCACCGACGAACAGGATGCGGGCGCCCGGCTCGATTTGTTCCAGCAGCAGGCCGGCTTCGTGGGCGCACCCTTGCAGGTCGCCGATCACATAGGTCTTCATTTCGGATTCATTTCGTTTTTTCAGTATCGATACTAAAGGATTTATCCGGGTTTCGTGTACGAGCCCGTCCGGATGCATTACCGATTGTAAATTGTCTTGTTGCTTCGTCAAAGTTTCGGTATTTCGTATTTTCTCAATCGGAACGGCACATGCGCGCGTACACTGCTGAGGTCCGGATTGCCGAGTGCCAATCCGGTACAATGGCTCGTCTTCACCAGGGCGGGAGCCGGAATCGAATCGCGCATGACCGTCCCATTTCTCCGCGCCGATGACCGTCATCCGCCGGGTTGCATCTGAAAAATAATAATGTTTTCTTTCTTCGTAAGTTTTGTTGTGTCCGCGCTGCTGACGCTCCTGATCGTCAAGCATTCGAAATTGCACGGCCCGGCGCTCGACGATAATTTCAAGGGCGTGCAGAAGGTCCATCAACACGCGGTGGCGCGCATTGGCGGATTGCCGATCTTCCTGGCCGTTGCCCTGAGCGCCGGCATTTCCGTATGGCGGGTACCGGCCCTGGGTTTTTGGCTGGTGGCATTGCTGGGTTGTTCGGCGATCGCATTCGCCGGCGGTATCGTCGAAGACTATACGGGTACGGTGCGTCCCTCGCGCCGCCTGATATTGACGATGACGGCGGCGCTGCTCGGCTATGTGGTGCTGGATGCGAAAATCGCGCGCCTGGATATGCCTTTCGTCAGCTGGAGCCTGGATTCGCTGTGGCTGGTATTGCCGCTGACCGTACTGGCCGTTGCCGGTATTGCGAATGCGGTGAATATCATCGACGGCTTCAATGGCCTGGCCAGCGTGGTCACGATCTTCATGCTGCTGTCGCTCGCGTACGTGGGCTGGCAGGTGGGCGACATGTTCGTGCTGGTTTCCGCATTGACGGTGGCCGGCGCGACGGCCGGCTTCCTCGTCTGGAATTACCCCGTCGGTCTCATCTTCCTCGGCGACGGCGGCGCTTATTTCATCGGATTCATGCTGGGCGAACTGGCTTTGCTGCTGGTGATGCGCAATCCCCAGGTATCGACGTGGTATGCGGCATTGCTGCTGATTTATCCGACATTCGAAACCGTCTTTTCCGTTTATCGCCGAATGTTTGTGCGTGGGAAATCGCCTACGATGCCGGACGGAATCCACCTGCACAGTCTGATTTTCCGGCGCATCGTGCAATGGACCGTCGGCCGCAAAGAAGCCCGTGCGCTGATGAAAAGGAATGCGCGGACGTCGCCATACCTGTGGTTGTTTTCCCTCACCGCCGTTATCCCGGCAACCGTGTTCTGGCGGAATACGGGAATTTTGATATTCTTCTGCTTGTTGTTCATTATCAGCTACGTATGGTTGTACGCGCGTATCGTGAGATTCAAGTCCCCGCGCTGGCTGATTTGGCACAAAAAACACTGAAGAAATTTCAGTTGTAGTATATTGCGAGAATTGGTGAATATTCGATAAAATCCCTTACACCTAGACTCTACTTATAAGGAATCAAGATGGATCTGTCTAATTTGTCCTTGGGCGATTTGCGCAACCTGCAGGAGCAGATCAAGCAGGAAATGAAGAAACGCGAGGTTCAGGAAGTACAAAAGGCGCGCGAGCAGATCATGGCCATCGCACAGAGCGTAGGTGTGCCTTTGAAAGACCTGATCAGCACCAGCGGCCGTGGCGGCAAATCGGCAGGCGCGAATGTCGGCACCGTGGCCGTCCGTTATCGCAATCCGGACAATGCGTCGCAACAGTGGACCGGCCGCGGCCGCCAGCCGAAATGGGTCAAGGAATGGGTCGAGGGCGGTAAATCGCTGGACAAACTGCGCGTCTGATTCCGCGCGTTCCCCGCATCCTCTTTTACAGGGAGCATTCGCGTCCGCGGATCTCCCTGTAAATGCTCACGTTTCACCGGATCGTCATCCGCGTCTCCCTGCTTGCCGTTACAATATCCCTTTTTCCGTCATCCGATCCAATCGGCGATCGCTATGCCCGCGTGCGCGCATTCGGTGCCCAGTCCAGCAAGGTAGATAATCCATGGTTCCTCTCTCGAAAACGATCTTCAAGGCTTATGACATCCGCGGCGTGATCGGCAGCACGCTCGACGCAGGGATTGCGCGGCGCATCGGCCAGGCGTTCGGCGCCGCCGCGCTGGCCAAGGGAGAGCGTACCGTGATCATCGGCCGCGACGGCCGCCTGTCCGGTCCGGAGCTGGCGCAGGCGCTGGCCGCGGGCCTGCAGGCCGCGGGCGTGGACGTCATCGATCTGGGCATGGTCGCGACGCCGATGGTTTATTTCGCCACCAACGTGCTGGGTGCGCGTTCGGGCATCATGGTCACGGGCAGCCACAATCCGCCGGACTACAACGGCTTCAAGATGGTCCTCGCCGGCGAGGCGATCTACGGCGACGCCATCCAGGCCCTGTATCAGGCCATCGAGCGCGACGACTTCCAGCCGGCCGCCAAGCAGGGCGGCTACTCGACCCACGACATCAAGGCCGCCTACGTCGAACGCATCGTCGCCGACGTCAAGATCGCGCGTCCGGTCAAGATCGCGGTCGACTGCGGCAACGGCGTGGCCGGCATGGTCGCGGGTGACCTGTTCCGCGCCATGGGCTGCGACGTGATCGAATTGTTCTGCGACGTGGACGGCCACTTCCCGAACCACCACCCGGACCCGGCGCATCCGGAAAACCTGCAGGATCTGATCGACTGCCTGAAAACGTCGGACGCCGAGATCGGCCTGGCGTTCGACGGCGACGGCGACCGCCTGGGCGTCGTCACCAAGGATGGCCAGATCATTTTCCCGGACCGCCAGATGATGCTGTTCTCGCAGGACGTCCTGTCGCGCAACCCGGGCGCCGAGATCCTGTATGACGTCAAATGCACGCGCCACCTGGGCCCGTGGATCGAGCAGCACGGCGGCCGTCCGCTGATGTGGAAGACCGGGCACTCGCTCGTCAAGGCCAAGCTGAAGGAAACGGGCGCGCCGCTGGGCGGCGAAATGAGCGGCCATATCTTCTGGAAGGACCGCTGGTTCGGCTTCGACGACGGCCTGTACACGGGCGCGCGCCTGCTCGAGATCCTCACGCGCGAGCTCGATCCGTCGGCGCTGCTGAACGGCCTGCCGATCGCGTCCAGCACGCCCGAACTGCACCTGCACCTGAAGGAAGGCGAGAACTTCGCGCTGATCGACAAGCTGCGCGCCGAAGCGCAATTCCCGGGCGCCGACCGCATTGTCGACATCGACGGCCTGCGCGTGGAATACCCGGACGGCTTCGGCCTGGCGCGCGGTTCGAACACGACGCCCGTCGTCGTGCTGCGTTTCGAAGGCGAGAACCCGGCAGCACTGGACCGCATCCAGAAAGAATTCGCGCGCGTGATCCTGGCCGCCAAGCCCGACGCAAAGCTGCCGTTCTGATGAAGATCCTGCTGGTGCGGGTCTCGTCGCTGGGCGACGTCCTGCACAATCTCCCGATCGTGGCCGACATCCGGCGCCACTTTCCGGATGCCCAGGTGGACTGGGTGGTGGAAGAGGGCTACGTCAGCCTCGTGAAACTCAATCCGCTCGTGCGCAAGGTGATCCCGTTCGCGCTGCGGCGCTGGCGCAAAGGGCTCAAGCATGCCGCCGTGCGCGCGGAATTGCGCGGCTTCTTCCGCGACCTGCGCGCGGAGCGGTACGACTACGTGTTCGACACGCAGGGCCTGATCAAGACGGGTATCGTGATGGCCTGTGCCCGCGGCGGCCAGAAGATCGGCATGGCCAACGGCACCGAGGACTCGGGCTACGAAGGCATCTCGCGCATCTTCCACAGCCGCAGCATCCCGGTCGCCCTGCGCACGCACGCGGTGGCGCGCGGGCGCCAGGTCGTGGCCGCGGCGCTCGGCTATGCCGTCGACACGCCGCCCGATTTCGGCCTGCCGCCGCCCGAAGGCAGCACGCGCCCAGCCTGGATGCCGCCCGGCGACTACGCCGTGTTCTTCCACGGGACGGCGCGCGACGCGAAAAAATGGCCTGCCGCGCACTGGATCGCGCTCGGCCAGGCACTGGCGCCGATGACGATACTTCTGCCATGGGGCTCGCCGCGCGAGAAGGAAGAAGCCGAACGACTCGCGGCGGCACTGCTGGACGCGCGCGTGCTGCCGCAACTGTCGATGATGGACGCGGTGGAACTGGCGCGCCACGCGGCGCTCGCGGTGGGCGTCGACACGGGCCTCACGCACATCGCCGCCGCTTTCGTGCGGCCGACGGTCGAGATCTATGCCGACTCGCCGCGCTGGAAGACCGAAGGCAACTGGTCGCCGCGTATCGTCAACCTGGGCGACACGGGCTCGCCGCCGTCGGTCGACGAGGTCGTGGCGGCCACGCGGCGCTTGCTGGAGAACCGCTGATGCGTGTGCTGTATTCGCTGATGTGGTGGCTGGCGTTGCCGCTCGTGCTGGGCCGTCTGTGGTGGCGCGGGCGGCGCGAACCCGGCTACCGCACGCACCTGGGCGAGCGCCTCGGTTTCTACGGCCGCCGGCTCGAACAACGCCCGACCATCATGGTGCACGCCGTCTCCGTCGGCGAGACGCGCGCGGCCGAGCCCCTTATCGAAGCCCTGCTGGCCGCGCGTCCCGATTGCCGCATCCTGCTCACGCACATGACGCCGACGGGCCGCGCCACGGGCCGCGCGCTGTTCGCCAAGCACGGCGACCGCGTCGTCCAGTCGTTCCTGCCCTACGACACCGGCTTCATGGTCGGCCGCTTCCTGCGTCACTTCGAGCCCGCGCTGTGCATCCTGATGGAGACGGAAGTGTGGCCGAACCTGATCCACGGCTGCGCCGCGCAAGGGGTCCCGGTGGCGCTCGTGAATGCGCGCCTGTCGGAACGTTCGCTGCGCCGCGGCCGCAAGATCGGTGGCCTGATGACGGATGCGGCCCGCGCGATCGCCTTGGTGGCCGCGCAGACGGAGGCGGACGCCGAACGCATCGCATCGCTGGGTGCGCCGAACGTCGCCGTCACGGGCAGCATCAAGTTCGACGTCGTGCCGCCGCAGGCCGCGCTGGACACGGGCGCCATGCTGCGCGCGCGCTTCGCGCATCGCCCCGTGCTGTTGTGCGCCTCCACGCGCGAAGGAGAAGAGGCGCTCATCCTCGACGCGTACAAGGCCATGGACAGGCGCCCGGCCGGCATGCTGCTCGTGCTGGTGCCCCGTCATCCGCAGCGCTTCGACGAGGTGGCGCGCATGGCCGAAGAGCGCGGCCTGACCCTGGCGCGCCGATCGGCACTGCCGCAGCAGGTGGACACCGACGTGCTGCTGGGCGATTCGATGGGCGAGATGTTCGCCTACTACGCGGCCTGCGATTGTGCCTTCATCGGCGGCAGCCTGCTGCCGCTGGGCGGCCAGAACCTGATCGAAGCCTGTGCATTGGCCAAGCCGGTGCTGGTGGGCGAGCATACCTTCAACTTCCTGCAGGCGACCGAGGAAGCCGTCGCCGCGGGCGCCGCGCTGCGCGTAGTCGATGCCCCCGCGTTGATGCGCACGGCCGCCGCCCTGCTCGACGACGACGGCCGTCGTGCCGCGATGGGCGCGCGGGCGCTGGCCTTCGCAGCGCGCCACCGGGGCGCGACAGTGCGCACTGTTGAACTCTTGCAACAAATTATCGCCTAGCTTTTGCTACCATTCTCTTTAATTAGAAAATGAAAGGGGATGCACATGTTGTGGTCAAATCGCTCGCGAGCGGCCGGCAACGTGGATGGCGGGGCCGCGCTTCTGGACCAGCCTGACACCGAGGATCTTGGCGCCGACGCGATGCCGGCGGCCACGATTCCGACCGTGCATCCGCCGGCGGAGCGTTACAGCCTGCATTTCTGGGTACGCTACTCGTTCGCCGAATACGTGCGCTTCATGTGGGAGCACGGCGGCTATCTGATCCGCCGCCGCCACATCCGCTGGCCGATGGGCCTCTACCTGCGCCTGAAAAGCACGCTGTCGGCGGCCGCGCACTTCGTGCTCCTGCGGCGCGGGAAGCGCACCTACGAATTCCAGATCGACCAGCACGGCATCGTGCGCACCAGCGACACCGGCGTGAGCCTGATCGGCTGGGACGACGTGCAGCGCATCCGCACGTATTCGAGCGGCTTCATGATGGTCCTGAAGCGGGGCACCCTGCCCATTCCGTTCCGGTGCCTGAACAAGGACGAGGTCAGCGCGATGCGCGGCATCGTCGAGGCGCGTGCGACGGGCGAGCTGCAGTTCCGCGCCTCTTGAACCTACGCTTGGCGGGCACGTTTCATTTGAGGCCGGGGCCTCAAATGAAACGTGCCCACTATTGCATCATTCGTCGGGAAATAAAACCGGCATCTCCACCGACCGCTTCTTGAGCGCCGCCTTGGCGCCATCGTAATCCGGGAACACCTCGCCGACGACGGCCCAGAATGCCGGGCTGTGGTTCATCTCGCGCAGGTGCGCCAGTTCGTGCACGACGACGTAGTCCAGCAGCGCGAGCGGATAGTGCACCAGCTTCCAGTTCAGGCGGATATTCCCCGCCACCGTGCACGAGCCCCAGCGCGTCCCGGCCGACGAGATCGCGAACGAGTGATAGGTCACGCCCACGCGCGGCGCGTACAGGTCCAGGCGTTCGCCGAACAGCCGTTTCGCCTCGTCCTGGAACCACAGCTTCACGCGCTCGCGGATCTGCCACGTCTCCAGGCCTGGCGTCACGCCCAGGTGCAGCGTGCGCGTGTCGGCATCGTAGACGCAGTGGCTGCGCGCGGCCGGCTCCAGGCGCAACGTGATGTCGTTGCCCAGGTAGGGCAGTTGCGCGCCGTCGACCCATTCCACGGGGGCGCGTTCGGCGCGCTGGGCGCGGCGCTCGCCCCGTTCGAACAGCTTGGTGAGGATCCAGCGCTGCTTGGCGCGGATGGCGCGCTCGATGTCGTCCAGCGGCGCGCGGTTCGGCGACGTCACGAACAGGCCCTCGTCGCAGACCATGAAGCCGTGCGAACGGCGCGCGGAGCGGCGCAGGACGTAGTGCACGGTGTGCGATCCGAGCTGGATGCGCCGCAGCGGCGGGTCGTTCGGGCCGACGGGCGGAATGGGCAGGGTGCGCGTCGGCGCCGGCGGTGCCTTGAACAGCGGGACCGGTGGCGCCGGTTTCGCCGCAGGCACGGGCGATGGCTTGAGCGTCGCGACGAGTTCCTGGGCAAACAGCTCCAGCTGGTTCGCGTCGATCTTGGGGGAGGTCATGGTGGGCGGCTTCGATGGTGCTTTGGTCTGCGCGCCCAGTTCGTTCAGGTACCTGAATAGGCGTGGGGCGAAATGACGCGCATTTCCGATTCTATCCAATTTTCGACCTCTTGCATCAGACTGTCGGCAGTGTGGTTTTCCGGCGATATCGGCTTGCCGATCGAGACGGTGATGAGGCCGGGCCGCTTGATGAACGAGTTCTTGGGCCAGCACTCACCTGAATTATGCGCGATCGGCACGACCATCGCACGTGTTTCTATCGCCAGGCGCGTGCCGCCGCTTTTGTACTGTCCTTTCTGGCCAACGGGGATGCGCGTCCCTTCGGGGAACATGATGATCGACTGGCCATCCGCAAGGCGCGCCTTGCCGATCTTGACGACGTGCGCGAACGCGCGCTTGCCCTTGCTGCGGTCGATCGGGATCATGCGCAGCAGCGCCATGCCCCAGCCGAAGAACGGGATGTACAGGATTTCCTTCTTGAAGACATAGACGAGCGGCCGCTTCATATTCGGCAGCATGAAGATCGTCTCCCATGCCGACTGGTGCTTCGACAGGAGGATCACCGGTTGGTCAGGCAGGTTCTCGTAGCCCTTCACCTGGTAGCGGACGCCGCAGATGACGCGGGCGCACCAGATGATGAATACGTTCCAGCGCGAGGTGACGAAGAAGCGGGTCTTGTACGGGAACGGCGCCGCCAGAAAACAGACGCAGGCCCAGACGACGGTGGCGACCGTCATGACGATCGCGAAGAGCAGGGAACGCAGGAACAGGGCGGCGGTACGCAAAGGCGTGGTCTCCGTGGCGGGTGTGGCGGTAGTGGCGATCATTCGTTGACGATCATGCGTTGGCGGGTGTTGGCGTGGACGCGGTCTTGAGGAAGGCGTCGACCATGGAGGCGAGGTCGGGGAAGACTTGCGTGCCGGGCGGCAGGCCGCCCGTCGCGTAGGTCTTCTCGCCCTTGCCGGTCAGGACCAGGTAGGGCACGCAGCCGCAGATGAAGCCGGCCTGCAGGTCGCGCAGCGAATCGCCCACCGTGGGCACGCCCTTGAGACTGACCTTGAAGCGCTTGCTGATCTCCTCGAACATCCCGGCCTTCGGCTTGCGGCAGTCGCAGTTGTCGATCGCCGCGTGCGGGCAAAAGAAGATCGCGTCGATGTCCGCGCCCACCAGTTGCGCGCTCGCGTGCAGCTTCTGGTGGATCGCGTTCAGGGTCGCGATGTCGAACAGCTCGCGCGCGATGCCCGACTGGTTCGACGCGATGACGACGCGGTAGCCGGCCTGGTTCAGGCGCGCGATCGCCTCCAGCGAACCCGGGATCGGGATCCATTCGGCGGGCGACTTGATGAAATCGGGGGAGTCCTCGTTGATGACCCCATCCCGGTCGAGGATGATCAGCTTCATGGTGCGTTTCGCCTCGTTTCCTCTTATACCGCCAGCTTCGAGATGTCGGCCACGCGGTTCATCATGCGGTGCAGGATGGACAGCAGGGCCAGGCGGTTGTTGCGCAAGGCGACGTCGTCCGCCATCACCATCACGTCGTTGAAGAACGCGTCGACGTCGTCGCGCAGCTGCGCCAGCGTCTTCAAGGTGCCGGTGAAATCGCCGCGCTCGAAGGCTGCGTCGACGTCCGGCTGCACGCGCTGCACGCTCGCGTACAGCGTCTTTTCCGCGGCATCCTGCAGCACGGCTGCATCGACGCTGCCGGCCTGGGCCAGTGCCTCCTCGTTCTTCTTGAGGATGTTCGAGATGCGCTTGTTGGCGGCAGCGAGCGACGCGCTTTCCGGCAGCGCCGCGAAGGCCTGCACCGCCTCCAGGCGCTGCACGACATCGTCCACGCGGTCCGGGTTCTGCGCCAGCACCGCTTCGACCTCGTTCGGCGCGAAGCCGCGGTCGCGCAGCAGGCCGCGCAGGCGGTCCAGCATGAACGCCGTGACGTCAAGCGTCGGATCCTTGAAGGTCGGCATGTAGTCGAACACGCCGGCGGCATCCTTGAGCAGGTCGGACAGCGCGAGCGGAAGGCGCTTCTCGACCAGCATGCGCATCACGCCCAGTGCGTGGCGGCGCAGCGCGAACGGGTCCTTCTCGCCGGTCGGCTGCAGGCCGATCGACCAGATGCCCACCAGCGTTTCCAGCTTGTCGGCCAGCGCGACCGTGAGGCCCGTGTTCGTGGACGGCAGCGCGTCGCCGGAGAAGCGCGGCTGGTAGTGTTCGGATGCGGCCAGCGCCACTTCCTCGTGCTCGCCGTCGTTGCGGGCGTAGTACGTGCCCATGATGCCTTGCAGTTCCGGGAACTCGCCGACCATGTCGGTCAGCAGGTCGGCCTTCGCCAGCTGCGCGCCGCGTTCGGCCAGCAGCACGTCGTAGCCGAGGCGGCGCGCGATGGCGCCGGCCAGGCGCGTGACGCGCTGCGTACGATCAAGCTGCGTGCCCAGCTTGTTGTGGTAGACGACGTTGGCCAGCAGCGGCAGGCGCGATTCCAGCGACTTCTTCTTGTCCTGCTCGAAGAAGAACTTGGCATCCGACAGGCGCGGGCGCACGACGCGCTCGTTGCCGCCGATGATGGCGGACGGATCGTCGGTCGCGAGGTTCGACACGATCAGGAAGCGCGAGCGCAGGCGGCCAGCCGAATCCGTCAGCGCGAAGTATTTCTGGTTCGTCTGCATGGTCAGGATCAGGCATTCCTGCGGCACGGCCAGGAAGGCGTCTTCGAAATGGCATTCGTAGACGACGGGCCATTCGACCAGCGCAGCGACTTCGTCGAGCAGCGATTCCGGCATCAGGACCTGGTCGGCGCCGGCCTTGGCCAGCAGCTGGGTGCGGATCGATTCCTTGCGTTCCTCGGCATTCGCGACGACCTTGCCGAAGACCTTGAGCAGTTCATTGTAGGCGTCCGCATGGACGATATCGAACGGATGGCCGTTCGACAGGAAGCGGTGGCCGAGCGTGCTGCGGCCGGCCGCTAGGCCCAGCAGGGACAACGGCACGACAGTCTCGCCGTGCAGCGCCAGCAGCGAGTGCACGGGGCGCACGAACTGCACGGTCGCGCCGTCCGGACGCTGGTAGCTCATCACCTTCGGGATCGGCAGCTTGGCGACCGTCTCTTCCAGCACCGGCTGCAGGCCCTCGGCGAGCCCGCTGCCCGGCGCCGTGTACGTGTAGAAGAAGCTGTCGGCCTTGCCGTCCGGGGCGCGTTCCAGGTCGCTGATCTTCAGGTCGGGGAAGCCGAGGGCGGCCAGCTTCTTGGCCAGCGGCGCGGTCGGGTTGCCGTCCTTGTCGAGGGCGACGGTCACCGGCAGGATTTTTTCGCGGATGGCCTTGTCCGGCGACGTGCCGTGCACGTTCGTGATGGAGACGGCCAGGCGGCGCGGCGTGGCGTAGGACGTGACGACGCTGTCGGCGTCGAGGAAATCACGGGCTTTCAGGCCGTTCGCGATGCCGTTGGCGAACGCGGCGCCCAGTTTCACGAGCGCCTTCGGCGGCAGTTCTTCGGTCTGCAGTTCGACGAGTAGTGTTTGATTCATCATTTGTGTGTTCTATTCTGGACTCAGGCGGCGGCTTTTGCGTCGTCAGCGGTCTTCGGCAGCATCGGGAAGCCCAGTTTCTCGCGCGAATCGTAATAAGCCTGGGCGACGAGGCGCGACAGGGTGCGCACGCGGCCGATGTAGGCGGCGCGCTCGGTGACGGAGATGGCGCCGCGCGCATCCAGCAAATTGAAGCTGTGCGAGGCCTTCATGATCTGCTCGTACGCGGGCAGCGTGAGCGCCAGTTCGATCAGGCGCTTGGCTTCGCTCTCGTGGTTGGCGAAGGCCTGGAACAGCAGTTCCGTGTTCGAATGCTCGAAGTTGTAGGTCGACTGTTCGACTTCGTTCTGGTGGAAGACGTCGCCGTAGCTGAGCGTCTTCTTAACGCCATTCTCTTCCCACTCCGTCCACACGAGGTCGTAGACGTTCTCGACCCCCTGCAGGTACATGGCCAGGCGCTCGATGCCGTACGTGATCTCGCCCAGCACGGGCTTGCAATCGAGGCCGCCGACCTGCTGGAAGTAGGTGAACTGCGTGACTTCCATGCCGTTCAGCCAGACTTCCCAGCCGAGGCCCCAGGCGCCCAGGGTCGGGCTTTCCCAGTCGTCCTCGACGAAGCGCACGTCGTTCTTTTTCAGGTCCAGGCCCAACGCTTCCAGCGAACCGAGATACAGGTCGAGGATGTTTTCCGGCGCCGGTTTCAGCACGACCTGGTACTGATAATAGTGCTGCAGGCGGTTCGGGTTCTCGCCGTAGCGGCCATCCTTGGGGCGGCGCGACGGCTGCACGTACGCGGCGCGCCAGGGTTCCGGTCCGATCGCGCGCAGGAAGGTGCCGGTGTGGAAGGTGCCCGCGCCGACTTCCATGTCGTACGGCTGGAGCAGGGCGCAACCCTGCTTGTCCCAGTAGGTTTGCAGAGTCAGAATAATTTGTTGGAATGTGAGCATCTTGTAGGCTTCGCGCGCACGGGGGCGCGAACACGGTGGGTTTGCTAAAACACCAATTCTAGCGGGTTTTACTGATTGGCTTGAAGTGAATCGCTATTTTATCCGTTCGCCTGCCGCCGCCGCCCGGCGAACCAGGCGCCGCCCAGCAGCAGGGCGCCCAGGGCCAGGAACAGCAGGTTGCCGAAGCGGATGTACGGCGTGGTGCCGGCCATGCCCTGCACCGTCGCCGCCAGCGTGCCTTGGCTGTAGAACGGGAGCAGCGCGGCGACGTTGCCGCGGCCGTCGATGACGGCGGTGGCGCCGTTGTTCGTCGCGCGCAGCATCGGGCGGCCCGTCTCGAGCGTGCGCATGCGCGAGATCTGCAGGTGCTGCGGGATCGCCACCGATTCGCCGTACCACGCCAGGTTCGACACGTTCAACAGCACGGTGGCCGGTTGCGCTTCCGCGCGCAGGTTCTTCGCGATCTCTTCGCCGAACACGTCCTCGTAGCAGACGTTCGGCAGCACCCGCTGGTCCTTCACGGCGAACGGCGCCTGCACGTCCGGGCCGCGCGTGAAATCGCCCAGCGGGATCTGCATCAGGTCCGTGAACCAGCGGAAGCCCGTCGGGATGAATTCGCCGAACGGCACGAGGTGTTGCTTGTCGTAGCGGTAGGACTGCCCTTGCGGGCCGATGCCGGCCACGCTGTTCGCATAGACCGTCATGCTTGTGGCCAGCGGGATGCCGAACATGAACGCGCTGCCGGTGCGCGCCGCATAGTCGCGGAACGTTTGCAGGTAGCCGGGCGGCAGCTGGTTCGGGAACACGGGGATCGCCGTCTCCGGCGCCGCGATCAGGTCGGCCGGCGCGGCCGTCATCATGTCGCGGTAGCGCACGAGGATGTCGCCCAGGTGCTCGGCGCTGAATTTTTCGTCCTGGCGGATGTTCCCCTGCACGAGGCGCACGGTGAGCGGTTTGCCGGCGGGTTCGGTCCACGCGATGTGTTTCAGGCCCCAGCCGGCCAGCAGCAGCGCGGCGAACAGGCCGACGGCCGGCAGCTTGCGGCGCTGGGTCAGCATCACGATGCAGGCCGAGCACACGCCCACCAGCACGCCGATGCCGTACACGCCGAGGATGGGCGCGAAGCCGCTAAGGGGGGCCGTCACGTGCGCATAGCCGGAGGCCGCCCAGGGAAATCCGGTGAACACCCAGCCGCGCATCCATTCCGACACGCCCCAGCAGACGGGGAAGACGAGCAGCAGGAAGGCGGGAACCGGCAGCGACCAGCGCTTGCGCAGCCAGGATGAAACGCCCGAGGCGAGCGCGCCGAACAGGCCCATATAAAGTCCCAGCAGCGCGATGGCGATCGCGGACAGCACGGCCGGCAGGTCGCCGAAGCGGTTCAGCGCAATATAGAGCCAGTGCATGCCGGCGACCGACCAGCCGAAGCCGAACGCCCAGCCAAGCAGCACGGCGCGGCGGGTCGAACTGCCCATGCCGACCTGGTAGAACAAATAGGCGAGGGACAGGAACTGGACGGGCCACCAGCCGAACGGGTCGAACGAGAACAGGGTGGCAAAGCCGACGAGCGCCGCGACGACGAGGCCCATGGCACTCGGCCGCGTGCCGCGCAGCGCGGGATCGGGCGCCACGGCGGGCTTGCGGCGCCGCCGCAGGTTCAGACTGGTTTCCAACACTACGGGTCCCGCGTCAATCGTGATCGTCGTCGTTGGCCGGGAGTTTCTCGACCAGCAGTACGTGGATCTGGCGGGCGTCGGCGCGCAGCACTTCGAAGCGCAGGTTCTCGAGGTCGAAGACTTCGCCCTTGTGCGGCATGCGGCCCAGGTGGCTCGCGACGAGGCCGCCGATGGTGTCGACGTCGTCCTCGGGCAGGTCGACGCCGATTTCTTCGTTGAACTGCTCGATCTCCGTCAGCGCCTTCACGCGCCAGCGCGGGCCGAGCTGGCCCTCCTTGATGGAGAGGATGTTGTCCTCTTCCTCGTCGAAGTCGTACTCGTCCTCGATGTCGCCGACGATCTGTTCCAGCACGTCTTCGATGGTGATCAGGCCGGCCACGCCGCTGTACTCGTCGACGACGATGGCCATGTGGTTGTGGTTCGCGCGGAAGTCGCGCAGCAATACGTTCAGGCGCTTCGATTCCGGGATGAAGATCGCCGGGCGCAGCATGTCGCGCACGTCGAACGATTCTTCCGCGTAGTAGCGCAGCAGGTCCTTGGCGAGCAGGATGCCGACCACCTTGTCGCGCTCGCCCTCGATGGCGGGGAAGCGCGAGTGAGCCGTCTCCAGCACGATCGGCAGCCATTCCTCGATGGGCTTCGTGATGTCGATCACGTCCATCTGGGAGCGCGGGACCATGATGTCGCGCACCGACAGGTCGGAGACCTGGAACACGCCCTCGATCATGGAAAGGGCGTCGGCGTCGATGAGGTTGCGTTCGTGGGCGTCGTGCAGCACTTCGAGCAGCTCGGCGCGGTTTTCGGGCTCGGGGGAAATCAGTGCGGTCAACCGTTCGAACAGCGACCGGTGGGTTTTAACGTCCGAACGGACGTCAGCAGGGTGCTCAGGCATAGTTGGCGTGAAGCCGTTGTTGCGATGGGCCATAGGATACACCAAAAGCCCGAATGCCTGATTTTTATGCAGACATCCAGGCTCAAGCAGGCGTGCGCCGTTGCTGCCAGTCTTCATCCTATAGTTGATCATTCGCTAAGGAAAGGAACCCCCATGCCCGCCTTGAACGTCAACGGCACCGCCACCAACCTCGATATCCCCGACGACATGCCCTTGCTGTGGGCCATCCGCGACGTGCTCGGCCTGACCGGCACCAAGTTCGGCTGCGGTGCCGCCCTGTGCGGCGCGTGCACCGTGCACCTGGACGGCCAGGCCATCCGCTCCTGCGTGACGCCCGTGTCGGCGGCGGCCGGCAAGAAGATCACGACCATCGAGGCGATCGGCAACGACCCGGTCGGGGCCAAGGTGCAGGAGGCGTGGCGCAAGATCGACGTCGTCCAGTGCGGTTACTGCCAGTCCGGCCAGATCATGTCCGCCACCGCGCTGCTGCACGCGACCCCGAAACCGGGCGACGCCGACATCGACAACGCCATGGCCGGCAATATCTGCCGCTGTGGGACGTACAACCGCATCCGCAAGGCGATCAAGATCGCGTCTGGCCAGGCGTGAAAGGGGACGACCACATGGACCAGATGACCAAGGAACCCGTTTCGAATAAACGCCGCCAGTTGCTGAAAGCCGGTGCGGCCGGCGGCGGCAGCCTGCTGTTCGGTTTCTCGCTGTTCGGCTGCCAAAAGCCGCGGCAGGGCGAGGCGCCGTCCGGCGACCGCAAGGAGCCGCCCTCCGAAAAGGCCGTCGGCCAGGCCTCGACCGCCATGACCAACGAGGCGCCGGGCCTCGCGCACGACGCCTTCATCCGCATCGACCGCGACGGCATCGTCACCCTCATCATCCACAAGGTCGAGATGGGGCAGGGCACGTTCACGTCGCTGCCGATGCTGCTGGCCGAGGAACTGGGCGCCGATCTCTCGAAGGTGAAGCTGGAGCAGGCGCCCGCCAACAATTCGCTGTACGCCGACGCGCTGCTGGGCGGCCAGGTGACGGGCGGCTCGACGTCGATCCGCGCCACCTATAAACCGCTGCGCGAGGCCGGGGCGAAGGTCCGCACGGTGCTCGTGCAGGCGGCGGCCAAGACTTGGAACGTCGAACCGGGCGATGTCAAGGTCGTGGCCGGAACGATCCGCCACGAGGCGTCGAACCGTGCCGTGCACTTCGGCGAAGTCGTGGACGCGGCGTCGCAGCTGAAGTTTCCGGCCGAGGTCAAGCTCAAGGACCCGTCCCAGTTCGCCTTGGTCGGCAAGGCGGTCAAGCGGCTGGATTCGCCGGCGAAGGTCAACGGGTCCGCGCAATTCGGCATCGATGCTCGCCTGCCCAACATGGGGATCGCTGCCGTGGCGGCATCCCCTGTCCTGGGGGGGAAGGTCGCGGCCGTCGACGAGCAGAAGGCGATGGCCGTGAAAGGCGTGCGCCAGGTGCTGCGCATCGAAGGCGCCGTGGCCGTCGTGGCCGAACATTTCTGGGCCGCGAAACAGGGCCTGGCGGCGGCCGCGCCGCGCTTCGACGACGGTACCAACGCCAACGTCAGCCTGGCCGGCATCGTCGCGGACATGATGAAGGTGTCGCAGAACACGGGCGCCGTCGCCACGGACAAGGGCGACGCGCTCAAGGCGCTGGATGCCGGCCCGGGCCGCCGCATCGACGTCATCTACGAAGTCCCGTTCCTCGCGCACGCGACGATGGAGCCGATGAACTGCACGGTCGACCTGAAGCCGGACGGCTGCGACATCTGGGTCGGCACGCAGGTGCCGGCGCTGGCGCAGGGCGCGGCCGCCAAGATCACCGGGCTGCCGCTGGAGAAGGTCCGCGTGCACAACCATTATATCGGCGGCGGCTTCGGGCGCCGGCTCGAGGTCGACAACGTGATCCAGGCGGTGGAATTCGCCAAGCTGGCCAAGGGACCGATCAAGATCATCTGGACCCGCGAGGAAGACATCCAGCACGATATGTACCGCCCGTACTACGTCGACCGCATGTCGGCGCGCATCGACGACAAGGGCATGCCCGTGGCCTGGTTCCACCGGGTGACGGGATCGTCGATCATGTCGCGCTTCGCGCCGCCGATGGTCAAGAACGGCGTCGATCCGGACGCGGTGGAAGTGGCGGCCGACCTGCAGTATGCGATTCCCGCCATCCGCGTCGAATACATGCGCCACGAGCCGCCCGGCCTGCCGACGGCGTTCTGGCGCGGCGTCGGGCCCACGCACAACGTCTTCGTCGTCGAGAGCTTCATCGACGAGCTGGCGTATGCGAGCAAGACCGACCCCGTCGCGTTCCGCCGCTCGCTGCTGCAGAAATCCCCGCGCACCTTGGCGGTACTGAACCTGGCGGCCGAGAAGGCCGGATGGGGCAAGCCGCTGAAACCGATCGCGGGGCGCAAGCTGGGACGCGGTGTCTCCACGCAGTTTGCCTTCGGCACTTATATGGCGCAGGTGGCGGAAGTGTCGGTGGGGCCGGATGGCGACGTGCGCGTGCACCGCGTCGTGTGCGCCCTGGATTGCGGCCAGAACGTCAATCCGGACACCATCGTCGCGCAGATGGAAGGCGGCATCGTGTTCGGCGCCAGCGCGGCGCTGTGGGACGAGGTGACGGTCGAGAAGGGGCGGGTGCAGCAGACGAACTTCTCCGACTACCGCGTGATGCGCATGCCGGAGGCGCCGGCCGTGGAGGTCTATATCGTGAACAGCCACGACGATCCGGGCGGGATCGGCGAGCCGGGGACGGCGGGCATCGCGCCGGCGTTGGCGAATGCGGTGTTCGCGGCTACGGGCAAGCGGGTGCGCAAGTTGCCGATCGGGGAGCAGCTCAAGAAAGCGTGAGGCCCGTCGTTCCCGCGCAAGCGGGAACCCATACGTCGCGTCCACATTGGCTCAGCATGGGTTCCCGCTTCCGCGAGAAGTCGTTTCCGGCAATGCCGGGAACGACGGAAATTTTTATTCGTTCTCCGCGTACGGATCCGGGTACCCGAGCACTTCCATGATGTCGCGCTCGAGCTGTTCCATCTCTTCCGCTTCCTCGTCCGTCTCGTGGTCGAAGCCCTGGGCGTGCAGCACGCCGTGCACGACGAGGTGTGCCGCGTGTTCTTCGACCGTCTTCTTCTGCTCATCCGCTTCGCGCTGCAGGACGTCCGTGCACAGGACGATGTCGGCCTGCGTCGGTTCGTCGTCGTCGATTTCCGCGCCCTCGTTGTAGGCGAAGGTCAGCACATTGGTGGCGTAGTCCTTGCCGCGGTATTCGCGGTTCAGGGTCCGGCCTTCCTCCGCGTCGACGAAACGGATCGCCAGCTCGGCCGGGCCGAGGAGCGAGGCCTGTACCCAGCGCTCGACCATCTCGGGCGTGAGGGAGGCTTCCAGGCGGGTGTCGGGGTACTGGACGTCCAGTTCGAGGTTATGCTTTTTTACGGACATGGCGGGTCGCTGGTTTGTTCAAAGTGCCGGGGAGCGCGCCGAGTTCCTGCATCGACGCGGCCTTCTCGTAGGCGTCGACGATGCGGGCCACCATCGGATGGCGCACGACGTCGGCGCTGGAGAACTGGGTGAAGGCGATGCCGCGCACGTCCTTCAGCACGTGCATGGCGTCGACGAGGCCGCTCCGCTGCGTCTTGTGCAGGTCGACCTGGGTGACGTCGCCCGTGACGACGGCCTTGCTGCCGAAGCCGATCCGGGTCAGGAACATCTTCATCTGTTCGGCCGTCGTGTTCTGGGCCTCGTCCAGGATCACGAACGCGTGGTTCAGCGTGCGGCCGCGCATGAACGCGAGCGGGGCGATCTCGATCACCTGCTTCTCGAACAGCTTTTGCGTGCGGTCGAAGCCGAGCAGGTCGTACAGCGCGTCGTACAGCGGTCGCAGGTACGGGTCGACCTTCTGCGCGAAGTCGCCCGGGAGGAAGCCCAGGCGCTCGCCCGCTTCCACGGCGGGGCGCGTGAGGATGATGCGCTTGACGGCGTCGCGCTCGAGGGCGTCGACGGCGCAGGCGACGGCGAGATAGGTCTTGCCGGTGCCGGCCGGGCCGATGCCGAAGCTGATGTCGTGTTCGAGCACGGCCTTCAGGTACTGGATCTGGTGCGGCGTGCGGCCGCGCAGGTCGTGGCGGCGCGTCTTGAGCATCGGGCTGACGAGTTCCTCGTCGTCGGCTTCTCCATCGATCTTGTCGACTTCCTCGGTGACCGCGGCGCCCGGCTCCTTGGGCGATGCCTCGGCGTCGGCCGTCTTGGGTTTCAGGCCGGCGCGCTGTTCGACGAGCGCCAGCTGCACTTCCTCGATCGGCACGACCTTGTCGGCCACGGCATAGAAGCGTTCGAGCAGTTCGACGGCGCGCTGGGCGTTCGTCCCGCTGACGATGAATTTCTCTCCGCGCCGGAAGATGGTCACGTCGAGCGCGGCCGAAATCTGGCGCAGGTTCTCGTCGAGCGGTCCGCAGAGGTGGGCGAGCCGCGTGTTATCGAGCGGCTCGGGAATGAAGTACGAAGGCTGGGTGGGCGTTTTCAACTGGCTTTGGCAATCGTATCAATGCTGGCGACCAGGTCGCCGCGCAGGGTGTAATCCAGGCTCTCGGTGATGCGCACGTCGACCAGCTGGCCGACGAGCGTGTCGCTACTTGCGGCGCCCGGGAAAAAGTTGACGACGCGGTTGTTCTCGGTACGCCCCTGGAGTTCGCCGCCGCCTTTTTTGGAGGGGCCTTCCACCAGGATGCGCTGCACGGTGCCGACCATGCCTGCACTGGTCTTGCGGGTGTTGGCATCGATTTGCGCCTGCAGGCGCTGCAGGCGCGCGAGCTTGACCTCGTGCGGGGTATCGTCTTCCAGGTTGGCGGCCGGCGTGCCCGGGCGCTTGCTGAAGATGAAGGAAAAGCTGTTGTCGAAGCCGACATCGTCCACGAGTTTCATCATCGCTTCGAAATCGGCGTCCGTCTCGCCCGGGAAGCCGACGATGAAGTCGGACGAGATCGAGATGTCCGGGCGCACGGCCTTGATGCGGCGGATGATCGATTTGTATTCCAGGCCCGTGTAGCCGCGCTTCATCGCCTGCAGGATGCGGTCGGAGCCGTGCTGCACCGGCAGGTACAGGTGGTTGACCAGCTGCGGGATCTTCGCGTACGCGTCGATCAGGCGCTGGGTGAATTCTTTCGGGTGGCTCGTGACGAAGCGCAGGCGTTCGATGCCGGGAATCTCGGCCACGTATTCCAGCAGCAGGGCGAAGTCCGCAATTTCACCGGACTCCATGGCGCCGCGATAGGCGTTCACGTTCTGCCCCAGCAGCATGATTTCCTTGACGCCCTGCGCGGCCAGGCCGGCGACTTCCGTCAGCACGTCCTCGAAGCGGCGCGAGACTTCCTCGCCGCGGGTATAGGGCACGACGCAGTAGCTGCAATATTTACTGCAGCCCTCCATGATCGACACGTAGGCGACCGGACCCTCGACCTTGGCCGGGGGCAGGTGGTCGAACTTTTCGATTTCCGGAAAGCTGATGTCCACCTGGGCGGCGCCCGTGTGACGGCGCAGCTGGATCATCTGCGGCAGCCGGTGCAGCGTCTGCGGGCCGAACACCATGTCCACGTGCGGCGCGCGCTTGACGATCGCCTCACCTTCCTGCGACGCGACGCAGCCGCCCACGCCAATGATCAGGTCGGGCTTGGCGCGCTTGAGTTCCTTGAGGCGTCCCAGATCGGAAAACACTTTTTCCTGCGCCTTTTCGCGCACGGAACAGGTGTTGAACAGGATCACGTCGGCGTCGTCCGGCGTGTCGGTGCGTACGAGCCCGTCGGACGCGCCCAGCACGTCCGCCATCTTGTCCGAGTCGTACTCGTTCATTTGGCAACCGAAGGTCTTGATGAATACTTTTTTCTGCATGGAATGCTTCTGAGTGCTGATGGGGACCTCGAAAAACCGTCGTCGGTTTTACGACGTTCCCTGATGCTTGACAA
The DNA here is from genome assembly GCF_001941825.1 of Massilia putida. Taxonomy (NCBI): domain Bacteria; kingdom Pseudomonadati; phylum Pseudomonadota; class Betaproteobacteria; order Burkholderiales; family Oxalobacteraceae; genus Massilia; species Massilia putida. Next base: position 3,095,908 of record NZ_CP019038.1, on the reverse strand, counting down.
GTGGACGTCCAGTTTACCGTAAATCGCAATACGGGCCGGAAAAGCGGGTGCGTGCGGTCGTGCGCGCCGGTATTCCATGCTACGCGGAATTGGAACTTTCCCAACATTAAATTCTGTACAGTCGGTTACATTGTTAAATCTTGAATTTTCCTTGCCAGCTGTTATCTTTAAAGTTGCCGGGCCGACTCGAATGTATTTCTCTTTGTGAATCAACCAGTTCGTGTAGCTCGGCAATTGCAAAATTAGTCCAAAAAAACACTTGCGTGCGCCACAATTTGTCACCATGTGCTGAAATGACTATGTGACAAGCTTTCCACCGGTTAGCTTGATTTCGGCCAATGAATTTCGTGCTCAGGTCGAGTGTGAACTCGGCATATGAGTTTGATAATTTGTCCGAAAAACAAGTGCATGTGGGAAGCGGGGAGTGCAAAAACCGCAGCGGCGACCGCAGTCCGGTCGCGGCGCCCGGAAGGGTTCCGACGCTGCATGGGTTTTTCGCGCTTCCCGCCAAGGGAGCGCACGCAGTCCGGTAACGTCGCCGGCATGTCAGGTGGATGCCTGGTCAGTCGGAAACGCGATCCGGGAACTTATGTTGATGAAATTCAGTCATTAAACGCAGTTCGTAAAAAGAACTATTTTAACCATTCACGAGGTCATCATGGCACATCACGCTTTGTCATCACAGGAAAGCTACAACCCGAACCACTTGCTGGATATTCTGCTCGGCAAGATGCAGTTGAAGAACGATGCTGCGCTGTCGCGCATGCTGGAGGTCGCACCGCCGGTGATCAGCAAGATCCGTCACCATCGCCTGCCGGTCGGCGCCTCGCTGCTGATTCGCATGCATGAAGTGACCGGCATGAGCATCCGCGACTTGCGTGACCTGATGGGCGACCGCCGCACCAAATATCGTCTGTCCGATGCCCAAGGCCGCCCGAAGCCTGAGGAAAAAGCTGCACAGCAAGCCGCTCAGCAGGCTGCGCAACAGCAACAAGGTCAGCCGCAAGCACAATCGGCTCAACAACCGCAATCGAACGAACCCTCGTCCAAGCCGTCGGGCAACTATGCGCACTGATGCCGTGGGCATGACAGTCGGTCCTGTCATGCCTACGGTGCGACCCGGCAGCGAAGCAGGCTTTCGCTGCCGTCATTATCGCCGGCCGTCCTGGGCTTGAACGGCCTCTTTCAAGCCATCAGGATGGTCGACATCTCGCCGAACTGCAATTCCGTCTCACGGAACAGATGCAAATAGGCTTCTTCATTCAATCCCATCGCATCCCAGGCCACGCTGGATACGCGCGGCACCAGTTCATCGTCTTCACCGGCGAGATCGAGCGCGTGGACAATGGCATTAGCCACGTGCACGATCGCAGCCAGGAATCCCGCGCCTTGCGTGTCGGGCGCATGGTGGTAGGCGATCGCATGACGCATGGTGTCCGAGAAATTCCAGTGCTCGGCCAGCGCGACCCCGGCGTCGACGTGGTCGATGCCCAGCACGGCCCGTTCGGCCTCCTGCCAGTCGCCGCCGTGTTGCCCGTGCCAGGCCACGACCTGGTCATAGGCGTCCGGATGGCCCGTCACCAGCACGAGCCGGCCGATGTCGTGCAGCAAGCCAGCCGTGAAGGCGATGTCTTGATTGAAGCGCATCCGGCGCGCCAGCGCGCGTGCGCACGCCGCCGTCGCGATCGAATGGCGCCAGAACGACTTGTCATGAAATCCGGCGCAACGTCCGCTCGGAAAGCAACCGGTGATGGCGGCCGCCGTGATCAGGTTGCGCGTCGTCTGGAAGCCAAGAAACGTAATGGCTTGCTGGATCGTCGTGACTTTGACTTGCAGACCGTACGACGACGAATTCGCCAGGCGCAGGGTTTTTGCCGTCAGGGCTTGGTCGTACGACACTTTTTTCGCCAGCACGGAGATGTCGATGTCTTCCTGCTCTATGCTGCTGAGCAATTCCATGACGACGGCGGGCAGCGAGGGCAGGTCTTGCACGCCGGCCGCGAGCTGTTCGGGTGTCAGGCGGTTCATGGGGTCACCTCGCGCTGCAGGCGGTAGTCTTCCACGAAGCGGCGCAGGATGCCGGTGGCCCAGTCGCCGAGATCGTCGCGGTCGTGCTTGCGGAACACGTGGTCGAGCCGCGCCTGGATCGCTTCCGGATCGATAGGCGGCGGTGCCGCGACAGCCTGGAGGATGGGCAGCATGTCGATGCCATGCCGGCCCAGCGAGGCGAGCATGGATTCCGTCAGGACGACACCCTGCGCCAGCAACACGTTCCCCTTGCCGTCGCGTACGACGTCGGACAACACCATCCCCGGACGGGTCTCGGCCAGCAGCGTCAGCTGGAAAGGACCGCTCATGCTTCCCTCTTTGTGTTTTGTAATGTAATTATATTACCATCGGGTAAGGCGGGCGTGCCGCCTTAATGCTTTCTTAATCCGGACAAGTTAGCATCCCCGGATGACCAGAAAACGCTATATTGCACTATTGAGAGGCGTAAATGTCGGACGGGCGAAACGCATCGCCATGGCCGACCTGCGCAAACTGATCGGGGATCTCGGCTACGACGATGTGCGCAGCCTGCTGAACAGCGGAAACGTCGTGTTCACCGGTCCGGCCAAGGCGCATGACGCGGTGGCGGCCGAGATCGAGGAGGCGCTCGTGCTCAAGCTGGGCGTCGCCTCTCGCACCCTCGTGCTCGGGTGCACCGAGCTGGACGAGATCATATCTTCCAATCCCTTGCTGGAACTGGCGACCGACCATAGCCGCCTGCTGACCTTCATCCTCGCCGGCACCCATCCGCCCGATGCTATCGAAGCCTTGTGCGGCCAGGACTGGCACCCCGGGGCGGTGGCATTGGGCGGTCGGGCCGTCTATGTGTGGTGCCCCGGCGGTATCCTCGACAGCACGGCCGCCGCGGCGCTGGGCAAGCAGTTAGGGGATGCGACGACGGCGCGCAATTGGGCGACCTTGAGTAAATTGCACGCACTGTGCCAGGAATTGCCGGCTTAATTGCCCTTGAAATCGGCTATTTCGTTCCCATATAATTTTCTTGATGCCGAGGCATCCGGCCTTTCTCAAAGGCATACAACAAAAGAAAACGGCGCCTTGCGGCGCCGCACTTTCCGCGTCTTGCGGAACAGTTCAGGATTCGATCCTTATTTAAATTTCTCGCTGCTGTCGCGGCTGGCCCGATAACCGATCAGGATCAGGCCGACCAGCATCATGGCAAACACTTCCGGTTCCGGAAGTTCGGACATCGAAGGGGATGGCGGTGCCACCACTTCGTTGTGATTTACCGTCGACAGATCGGCCGCGCCGCGCATGCGAAGCACGGTGTGGCCGTTGTCGAGGTCAATGGCGGCAGCCTGGACGGCGCCGCTCAGCAGGAGACTGAGCGTTGCGACAAGTGCGTATCGTTTCACGGTCATTCCTTATCAATGCTTACCAACGTCTGACGGTGGTTCACGTCATCCGCGCCGGGAACCGATAGCGGTGCCATGCGGATGTATCCCAGCATAGCAAAAATGCGCTGTGCATTGCGTCCGTTACGTGCAGTTAAAGCATGATAAACAGATGGCAAAGTTAATCATTTTTTAAATAAAACAAATGCAATAAATTAATCGATTGGCTATTGATAAAAAGCTAAATGCAAGTGCGTTTATTGCGGTTCATGTAATGGATGTGTGAGGTGGACAATGAAAACTGATGTCATTTTGATCAGCCCTGTTGCGATTCCAAATTTTTTCCACGTACGGTATACACGTCGCTTTTCTTTGCGAGTATAGTCTCCATATCCCCATTGCCTTCGGGCATCAAAACAATATCAAACGCACACGTTTGAAGACCCCGCGGTCCCCGCACCGCCGCCTTTCGCGTCCACTCGGCACTTCGAAAGGCACGCAATATCCGCAGTGTCACGCACCTTCGACTTTGTAAGAGTACCGATATGCCCAATTTTGCCCGACTTCAAATTGCCTTTAAGAATGTTTATGTCCGGATTCTGACCGCCGTGATGCTTGGCGTGCTGACGGGCTGGGCAATCTACAAGGCCGATATCCCGCAGGATCCGTCGCCGGTCGTCTACTCGCAAAATATTTCCGAAATCACCCAGCTGGCCGCCGAGAAGGATCGCCTCGACTATTTGATCGTCGCAAAGCCGCTGTCCGATTCACCGCGCTATATCTATAAGTTCAAGGACGCGCCGCAATTGCACGTGGTGAAGGTGCCCAGCACGTCGCACTTGTCGCTGGAGCGTGAAGTGCTGCTCAAGAACGCGATCCCGTATTCCATCGCCAAGGACGAATACCTGGCGTCGCACAAGGCCGTCATGCAGGACGAGGGCGAAGGCTTCGGCGCCGACACCGTCGATTTCCTGAAGCGCCACGCGCTCGACCTGACCGTGCTGCTGGTGATCCTGTACGCCATGAAATTCGGCATCCCGGGCATGGGCATGAGCAGCCAGCTGATCACGCCCGACAAGCTCAAGGGCAGCCTGGACGACCTGATCGGCATGGAAGACATCAAGCAGGAAGTGCTGCACCTGGAAGACATGATCCGCAACCGCGAGTTGTATAAAGAGCACAACATCGACAAGCCGTTCAACGTCATGCTGACGGGCCCGGCCGGTACGGGCAAGACGAAGCTGGTGGGTTACCTGGCCAAGCGCCTCGACATCCCGCTGATCCAGGCGTCCGGTTCGGCGCTGGAATCGGGTTATGTCGGCGGCGGTTCGAAGGCGCTGAACGCCCTGTACCGCAAGGCGTCGGGCAAGGGCCGCTGCATCATCTTCCTGGATGAAGCGCAAAGCCTGTTCATGCCGCGCGGCCGCAGCGAAAAGAAATGGGAAGACGACACGGCCAACACCCTGCTGGGTCTGCTGGACGGCGTCAAGAGCGACAAGGGCCAGGGCGTGATCTGGGTCGTCGCCTCGAACTTCGACGATGCGTCGACGGAAATGGACGAAGCGATGCTGCGCCGTTTCTCCGTGAAGATCAATTTCCGCCTGCCGAACAAGGCCGAGCGCAAGGAACTCCTGCGCAGCTTCCTGTCGCGCAAGAAAGAGGGGCTCGTGGATTGGAACGACCTCGACTTGGACCAGGTCGCGGAAATCACCCAGAACCTGAGCCCGGCCCTGCTGGAAACCGTGGTCGAGCGCGCATCGATGATCTCGATCCAGGAAAAAACGATCATCAATACCGACCTGCTGTTCCGCGCCTACGAGCGCGCCACGATCGGCCTGACGGACCGCGCCACGACGGCCGAGAAGCTCAAGCAGCGCGAGCGCATCGCCGTGCACGAGCTGGGTCACTTCTTCATGCAGATCGACCCGTTCCTGCGCGCCGGCATGAGTTTGGCGGAGGTCAAGGAAAAGTCGCATCTGCTGAAGATCAGCACGGAAGCGGTGTCCAAGATCGGTGCGCTGGGTTATGTGCTGCAGTCCGGTGAAGACATGTCGCTGCGCACGCTGGAAGAGCTCGAGCGCGACGTGATCGGCCTGTACGGCGGCGTCGCGGCGGAAGAATTGTTCTATGGCGCACGCGGCATCTCGGTGGGCAGCCAGAACGACATCGAAAAGATCACGAAGATGCTGAACCTGATGGTCGGCCGCCTCTCCATGTATTCGCGCGCCAAGATCGACTACAGCCAGTTGCAGAACGACGCGTCCGGCGAGCACACGCTGCGCCAGGTCGAGGAGAAATCGGACGAGCTGTACAACTACACGCTGAATGCGATCCGCGACTACGAAGAGGTGATCGTCTCGATCAAGGACACGCTGCTCGACCAGTACGTGCTGTCGAAAGACGCCGTGTTCGACCTGCTGGAACAGCACAAGGACGCCCTGATGGCCGGCCTGAGTGCGGCAAATTCGGCACCGCGCCACGCCAACCTGAAGCTGTGTGCCGAAGAGGCGGCGGTGGCCTGAGATAAAGTTTGGTGGTTGTTTGATGGTCTTGAGGTAGCACTCAAGTTAATGCGGCGGACAGCGATGTCCGCCGTTTTTTTTCGCCTTTTACTTTTATTCCGGGCGCCGCACGACGCGGATCTTGCCGCTGCCGCCACCGCCGCAGAAGAAGCGGTCCGCGCCGTCGGATTCGAGACCGGATACCAGCACGCCGGGCGGCATCTCGACGCTTTGCAGCACGTCGCCGGTGCGCGGATCGACCTGGCGCAAATCGCTCTGTTCGTTTTCCCAGGTGGCGTGCCACAGCTCGCCGTTCAACCACGTCACGCCGGTGACGAAGCGCTTCGATTCGATCGTATTCAGGATCGCCCCGGTCTCCGGGTCGAGACGGTGGATCTTGCGGGCGCGGTGCTGGCCGATCCACAGCGAGCCTTCGGCCCACGTCAGGCCGGCACCGCCGCCTTCCGGTGTCGGGATGCTCGACAGGACCGCGCCCGTGTCCGGGTCGATCTTCTGGATGCGGCTGTCCGCGATCTGGTACAGGTAACGGCCGTCGAAGGCCGTCCCCGCATGGGCCTGGACGGCGAGGGAGCGGCGCAGCCGGCCGCTGTCGGGATCGACCGCATTCACGTGGTCGCCGGATGCGAACCAGAGCTGCTTGCCGTCGAAGGAGACGCCATGCACGCCGGGCTTGTCGTCGAAGGGTCCGTATTCGCGGACGATGTGGGCAGGTGTCGTTTTCATGCCGTCATTTTATTGAACGCCCAGCGCGGTCGGGAGTAACAAGTTTGTCGCGAAACCGGGCAAGGGCAACATCGACCAGCGGCGCGCGCGGCCCTGTCCGAACGCCTGGATCTTGCCGGCCGCCGCCAGCGCTTCCAGGGAGCGCTGAATGGTGCGCTGGCTGGTTCCCAATGCCAGCGCGAGCGCGGAGCTGGACCACGCCTCGCCGTCCGCCAGCAACGCCAGCACGGGTGCGTGGTCGTCGTCCACGGGCCGGGCGAGCACGGCGACTTCATGGCCGTCGCGCGGCACCAGCTGGAAGCCGCGCGGCGTGGCGCGCACGCTTGCCGCGCCGCGCAGCACGGTTCGCAGGCGGCCCATCTCGACGCGCAGGCGGGCGCGGTCCGTCTCGTCGGGATGGCGGATGCGGAACGCGGCCAGGATCAGCGTTTCGCGCGGTGCGTCCTGCGGCCAGGCCTCGGCCAGCGTACGGACCAGCGCGAACAGGACCGGCCGCCGGGCCAGCGGGATTTCCAGGGCGAGGTGGTGCACGGCATGCAGGCAGCCGTTGACCACCAGCGCCGTGGATGACATCAGCCTCTCCACCTCATCGAGCAGCACGTCGCGCGCCCCGATCGGCGTGATGAGCCTGGCTGCCGGCGCATCGAGCAGGCGCTCCGCCCAGCCGATCTCGGCGCCGAGGGCGGCGATGCCGGCGGCGCGCGCATGGGCGCCCGCGCGGGCGAGCGCCGCACGCGCCGCCTGTGAGCGCATGCGGCGCATCGCGATGCCGGCCGCGGTCAGCTCGTGCGCGGCGCGCAGGGCGCGCGGCATGCCGGCCGGGTCCAGCGCGGCCAGGCGCTGTTCGGCATCGTCGAGGCGGCCCATCAGCAGCAGGCGGCGGATATCCAGGTAGCGGGCGTGCGCGGCATTGGCGTGGTCGCCGTGCTCGTCCAGCGTGCGGTGCGCGTCGGCGAGGAGCACTGCACATGGGTCGAGGTCGCGCACGGCGAGCGCGATCTCGGCCTCGGCGAGCAGGCAACGTGCGCGCGCGACGGCTTCTTTCGCACCGAAGGCGCGGGCGGCGCGGCGCACCAGCTGGCGGGCGCGCGCGAGATCGCCCAGCTGCGCCATCGCGATGCCGCGCAATGCGAGCGCGGGCGCATCGTCACGCAAGGCGACGCGGTCCAGCGCGCCGAGCGGGTCGCCGCGCGCCAGGGACAGGGCGGCTGCCGTGATCATCGAGTCCATCGGAATCGCGCCAAACTTGTCACTCCCGTCGTGTGTTGTGCCGCTCCTAATATAACACCGCACCTTCAACCGGGGACCTCGAAAAACCGTTGCGAGCGGCAGCAGATTTGACCGAGAAGCGCAGCTGTACGAGAAGCACAGCGAGCATCGCGGGTCAAATCTGCAAACGCGCAGCAGGTTTTTCGACGTTCCCAACCACCAAAGGAAAGACCATGACCACACATCAGACGGGAACCCGGGACGAATGGCTGGCCGCGCGGCTGTGGCTGTGGGAGGCGGAGCGCGAGCTCACGCACCGCGGCGACGAGCTGGCGCGCCAGCGGCAGGCACTGCCCTGGGTCCGCATCGACAAGGATTACCGCTTCGACACCGAGGGCGGCACCGCATCGCTGGCCGACCTGTTCCAGGGCCGTTCGCAACTGCTTGTCTACCACTTCATGTTCGGCGTCGACTACACCGCGGGCTGCCCGTCCTGCTCGGCGATCGCCGACGGCTTCAACGGCATCGCCACGCACCTGGCCAACCACGACGTGATGCTGATGGCGGTGTCGCGCGCGCCGCAAGCCAAGCTGCGCGCCTACAAGGAGCGCATGGGATGGACGTTCCCGTGGGCGACCTCGCACCAGGGCGGCGCAGCGGACTTCAACGCCGACTTCAACGTCTGGTTCAGCGAGGCGCAGCAGCGCGAAGGCGGCATCGAGTACAACTACCGCCGCGAGCCGCCGATGCAGTCATCCGTCAAGACCCAGTGGACGATGCAGGACAGCGCCAGTCCGGCGGCGCTGCAGGCCGCATCGACCGGCACCGACCTCGCCACCTACACGCGCGAGCGGCCGGGCCTGAGCGCGTTCGTGCAGGAGGACGGCGTCGTGTATCACACGTACTCGACCTACGCGCGCGGCCTCGACGCGCTGTGGGGCATGTACCCGTGGCTGGACCGCGCGCCTAAAGGCCGCAACGAGAGCGGCGTCTGGTGGCGGCGGCACGACGAATACCCCGTGCGATGATGGGCAGCATACCGATGCCCGGCGGGTGGACCATGTCGGCCATGTGGCTGCCGATGTGCGGCCAGTCGTGGATCGGTGCCGCGGCCGGCTTTACGCGGATGTGGGCGCTGATGATGGTGCCGATGATGCTGCCGCTCGCCGTGGCGCCGTTGCGGCGCTACCGGGCCGCACTTGTCGGGACGGGAAGGGCGTTCCTGCTCACCGCGGCCGCCGGCGTGGCCTGGGCCGCGGCCTGGACGGCGTCCGGCCTGCCCGTGTACCTGGCCGGCGCGGCCGTCGCGCAGCTGCTGCTGACCATGCCCGCGCTGGCGCGGATGATGCCCGCGCTGGCGGCGGCGGCCGGCGTGGCGGGCGCCGCCTGGCACGTTGCAGCGTTGCGCCCTCGTCCGGCGCATCCGGTCCCGCCTGGTCCGCCCGTCTGCACCGCGGCGCTGCTGCGGGGCGCGCGCCTGGGCGGCCATTGCGTCCGGCGGTGCGCGGGTCTCACCGTCGTATTGCTGGCCGCCGGCATCATGGAGCGAAGCACGATGATCTGCGCCATCGCCGTCGTGGTCACGGAATCAGTGTGCCTGCGCGAGCGCTAACCCGTCCAGCACGTGGCGCGTCATGCTGCGCGCCAGTTCGTGTTCGCCGACGAGGACCGTGCCGCCCGTTTCCTCGCGCAGCAGGCGCGCCTCTTCCTCGTTGTGCGTGCGGACCACGCAGCGGATGGCGGGGTTGAGGGCCTTGGCCGTCTCCACCATCGCGCGCACGTGGAACGTGTCCGGCGTCGCGATCACGAGCATGGCGGCGCGCGCGATATGGGCCTGGATCAGCACGCCCGGCTCCGCCGCGTTGCCCGCCACGGCCGGCTGGTCGCGCCGGCGCAGGGCGTCGACGATGTCGCGGTTCTGCTCGGCCACCACGTAATGCACGCCCTGGCTGTCCAGCTCTTGCGCGATGCGCTTGCCCACGCGGCCGTAGCCGACCAGCACCACCTGGCCCGTCAGGCGCTCGTGCGTGACCGTCATCGGCAGCTCGGCCAGCGGATCGGGCGAGCGCTCCAGCTTGCGGGCGTGTTCGGATTTTTCGCGCAACCAGTTTTGCAGCGGGCCGGCCAGCTTGAACATCAGCGGATTCACGGCGATCGAGATGATGGCGCCCGCGAGGATCAGGTTCTGGCCCATTTCCGGCAGCAGGCCGAGCGAGATGCCGAGGGCGGCCAGGATGAACGAGAATTCGCCGATCTGCGCGAGGCTCGCGGACACCGTGATCGCCGTATTGACCGGATAGCGCAGCGCCAGCACGAGAAGGAACGCGGCCAGCGATTTGCCGACGAGGATGATGGCGACGACGCCCAGTACTTCCAGCGGGCTCTCGACCAGCACGCGCGGATCGAACAGCATGCCGACGGAGACGAAGAACAGCACGGAGAACGCGTCGCGCAGCGGCAGCGTTTCTTCCGCCGCGCGGTGGCTCAGCTCCGACTCGCGCAACACCATGCCGGCGAAGAAGGCGCCCAGCGCGAACGATACGCCGAACAAATGCGACGAGCCGTAGGCAATGCCGACGGCCGCCGCGATCACGGCCAGCGTGAACAGCTCGCGCGAGCCGGTCTTCGCTACGCGCCACAGGAACCACGGGAAGAGCTTGCGGCCCACGATCAGCATGAAGGCGACGAACGCGCCGACCTGCAGCAAGGTCTTGCCGAGCGAGAGCCACAGCGAACCGCCGCTGTCGCCCTTGCCGCCCAGCGGTCCCGCGAGCGCGGGCAGCAGCACGAGCACGAGCACCGTCACGAGGTCTTCCACGACGAGCCAGCCGACGGCGATGCGGCCGTTGAAGGAATCGAGCTGGCCGCGGTCTTCCAGCGCGCGCAGCAGCACCACCGTGCTCGCGACGGACAGCGCGAGGCCGAACACGAGGCCGGCCCCGAGGTCCCAGCCCCACAGATGCGTGAGGCCGATGCCGAGCAGGGTCGCCACCGCGATCTGCAGCACGGCGCCGGGCAGCGCGATGCCTTTCACTTCGAGCAGGTCGTCCAGCGAGAAATGCAGCCCGACGCCGAACATCAGCAGCATCACGCCGATCTCGGCCAGCTGCGAGGCGAGATGCACGTCGGCGACGAAGCCGGGCGTGGCGGGGCCGATGATGACGCCGGCGGCCAGATAGCCGACCAGGGCCGGCAGGCGCAGGCGCACGGCGAGCATGCCGAACAGCAGGCCGAGACCGAGGGCGGCGGCGATGGTGGTGATCAGGCTGATGTCGTGGTCCATCCGGGCTCCCTTATCTTGAACCGGACCAGTATATTCGACAATCGGGGCGCGTCCGGTAGGGTGGACGGCGCCGCCGTCCACCCTACGTCCATTACGGGACGGTGGCGAGGTTGAGCAACGCCTTGCGCACCGCCGCCCGCACGGCCAGGAACTGCGCGCCGCGCGATTCGCGGTCCAGGCGGAACAGCATCAGCCCTTCGATCTGCGCCACCATCAGGATCGCGCGCTGCATGTATTCCTCGTCGGAGATGGTCGGATTCATCCCGCGGATCAGGTTGTAGACGGTCTTGCGCTCGCGCCCCAGCATACGGTCCATGAGGCTGGAGGCGAACGCGTTGCGCGACGCCAGCGCCCAGATCTCGAAGAACAGCGCGTGCGTGACCGGGTCCGTGATCTCTTCCAGGAACATGTCCGCCGTCGACAGGAACTGGTCCAGGCGCGGGCGGTCGCTCATCTCGGCCGAGATGCGGTCCATCTTGGCCTGGAATTCGTCCATCGTGGACAGCAGCACGGCCTCCAGCAAGACCTCTTTACTGTTGTAATAGTGCTGGACGTTCGACAGGGTCATGCCCGCCTCGGCGGCCACCTTGCGCATCGACAGGCCGGCATAGCCGTCCGCGGCAAGCAGCCGACGCGCGGCCTGCAGGATCGCGTGCACGCGCTCCCAGCCTTTTTCGGTCGTGAGGGAAGACTTGTTGCGCAGGGTCTGGTCGAGCGTGGGAGTCATGGACACGATTATCGCACGGCACGCTTTGAAAAACAGGTCGTCTGACCTATAATCGGTTGAGCAGGTCGAGTGACCTAGTTTGCAGACCATAACAGAGCATGTGCTCGAGGAGACGACGATGAGCCGCAAAGTCCATGTGACCGGTGTCGGGATGATCCCGTTCGCCAAACCGGGGGCGAGCGCCCCGTACCACGAGATGGGCGCGCTGGCCGCGCGCGCCGCGCTGGAAGATGCGGGCATCGCCTGGACCGAGGTCGAGCAGGCCTATGCCGGCTATGTCTACGGTGATTCCACCTGCGGCCAGAAAGCCTTGTACGGCGTCGGCATGACGGGCATCCCGATCGTCAACGTCAACAACAACTGCTCCACGGGCTCCACCGCGCTGTATCTCGCGCGCCAGGCCGTGCAGGGCGGGGCGGCCGACTGCGTGCTCGTGCTGGGCTTCGAGCAGATGAGCCCCGGCGCGCTGGCGTCCGTGTTCACCGACCGTCCCGCGCCGTTCGACGACTTCGACGCCGTCACCGACCGCCTCGTCGGCAAGCCCGAGATCCCGCTGGCGCTGCGCTACTTCGGCGGCGCCGGCCTCGCGCACATGGAAAAATACGGCACGCCATTGGAAGCCTTCGCGCGCATCCGCGCCAAGGCCAGCCGGCACGCCGTGAACAATCCGCTGGCCCTGTTCCGCAAGGAGGTGAGCAGCCAGGACGTGCTGGATGCCCCCGCGATCTGGCCCGGCGTGATGACCCGGCTGATGGCTTGTCCGCCCACCTGCGGCGCCGCCGCGGCCGTGCTGGTGTCGGAGGACTTCGCGAAGAAGCGCGGCCTGCGCGCCGACGTCCACATCGCCGCGCAGGCGATGACGACGGACCGTCCCGGCACGTTCGACTCGAACGACATGATGCGCCTCGTCGGCTACGACATGAGCCGGGGAGCCGCGAATAAAGTCTACGAGCAGGCGGGCATCGGCCCCGACGACCTGGACGTCGTCGAACTGCACGACTGCTTCGCGCACAACGAGTTGATCACCTACGAGGCGCTGGGCCTGTGCCCGGAAGGCGGTGCCGACAAATTCATCCGCGACGGCGACAACACATACGGCGGTAAAGTCGTCACGAATCCGTCCGGCGGCCTGCTGTCGAAGGGGCACCCGCTCGGCGCGACGGGTCTCGCCCAATGCTTCGAACTGACGCACCAGCTGCGCGGCACCGCGGGCGCGCGCCAGGTCGAAGGCGCGCGCACGGCGCTGCAGCACAATCTGGGGCTGGGCGGCGCGTGCGTCGTCACGCTGTATCAGGTGTGAGGAGACGACCATGACATCACCCTGGATGACGCCCGAGCTGGAAACCTTCCGCGACGCCGTGCGCCGTTTCGTGGCGAGCGAGGTCGTGCCGCACCAGCAGCGCTGGCGCGAACAGCAGCACGTCGACCGCGCGCTGTGGCGAAAGGCCGGCGAACTGGGTCTGCTGCTCGCGGACGTGCCCGACGATTTCGGCGGATCGGGCGGCACGTTCGCCCACCAGGCCGTCGTGTTCGAGGAACTGGCACTGGCCGGCGACACCGCGTTCGGCCTGCACGTGCATGCGATCGTGGCGCACTACCTCCTCAACAACGGGACGGAAGAGCAGAAGTACAAATACCTGCCGCGGCTCGCGAGCGGGGAATTGATCGCGGCCATCGCGATGTCCGAGCCGGGCGCCGGCTCCGACCTGAAGGGCATCCGCACGACGGCCGTGCGCACGGACCTGGGCTACCGCCTGAACGGTTCCAAGACCTTCATCTCGAACGGCTTCCTGGCCGACCTGGTCCTCGTCGTCGCGAAGACCGACCCCGCCGCCGGCGCCAAGGGCATCTCGCTGATGCTGCTGGAGACGGCGAACAATCCGGGCTTCCGCGTCGGCCGCATCCTCGAGAAGATGGGGCAGAAAGGCCAGGACACGTGCGAGCTGTTCTTCGACGATGCCATCGTCCCGCTCTCGAGCGTGCTCGGTGGCGAAGAAGGCCACGGCTTCGCCCAGCTGATGGCGGAACTGCCGTACGAACGCACGATCGTCGGCGTGGCGGGCGTCGCCTGCATCGAACGGGCGCTGGAACTCACGGTCACGCACGCGCGCGAGCGCCGTGCGTTCGGCCAGGCCCTCATCGAGATGCAAAACACGCGCTTCGTGCTGGCCGAGTGCAAGACGGAAGCGACGGTGGCGCGCGTCTTCATCGACCGCTGCATCGAAGACCTCGTCGCCGGCCGCATGGACACCGTGCGCGCGTCGATGGCCAAGTACTGGATCACGGATTTGCAGTGCAAGATCGTCGACCGTTGCCTGCAGCTGTTCGGCGGCTACGGCTACATGCTCGAATACCCCATCACGCAGATGTACCTGGACGCCCGCGTGCAGCGCATCTACGGCGGGGCGAACGAGATCATGAAAGAAATCATCGCCCGCTCGCTGTGATGAGCAACGGACGGAACGGACCTCTCACAGGCCTGCGCGTGATCGAAATGGTCGGCATCGGCCCGTGCCCGTTCGCCGCGATGATGCTGGCCGATATGGGCGCGGACGTGATCCGCATCGAGCGCAAGCTCGATCCCGCTCTACCCAATCCTTACCCGTCGCTGGGCACCAAGTACGACGTGATGGCGCGCGGCCGGCGCTCGCTGGCGCTGGACCTCAAGCGCCCGCGCGCGCGCCACCTGCTGCTCGACCTCGTGGCCAAGGCCGACGCGCTCGTCGAAGGCTTCCGGCCCGGCGTGATGGAGAGACTGGGCCTCGGCCCGGACGTGTGCAGCGAGCGCAATCCGAAGCTGGTGTACGGCCGCGTCACCGGCTGGGGCCAGACCGGCCCGCTCGCGCACGCGGCCGGGCACGACCTGAACTACGTGGCGCTGTCCGGCATGCTGCATGCGATGGGCGAGGCGGACCGGCCGCCCGCTCCGCCGCTGAACCTCGTCGGCGACTTCGGCGGCGGGGGCATGATGCTGGCGTTCGGTGTCGTCTGCGCCATGCTGGAAGCGCGCGCGTCGGGGCGCGGACAGGTCGTCGACGCCGCGATGACGGACGGCGCCGCGCTGCTGGGCGCCATGATGTACGGTCTGCGCGCGCACGGTTCGTGGTCGTCCGAGCGCGGGGCGAACCTGCTCGACGGCGGCGCGCCGTTCTACGCCACCTACGCCTGCGCGGACGGCAGGTTCATCGCCGTGGGCGCCATCGAACCGCAGTTCTACGCGCAACTGCTGGTGCTGACGGGCGCCGCCGACCCGGCGTTCGTGCCGCAGCGGCGCCAGGACGACTGGCCGGCACTCAAGGAAAAATTCGCGGCGCTGTTCGCCACGCGCACGCGCGACGCGTGGTGCGCGCTGCTGGAGGGCACGGACGTGTGCTTCGCGCCCGTGCTCGACATGGACGAGGCGCCACAACACCCGCATAACGCGGCACGCGCGACCTTCGTCGACGTCGACGGCGTGACCCAGCCGGCGCCGGCACCGCGCTTCTCGCGCACGCCGGGCCATGCCGGGCCGGTCGCCGCACCGGACGGGCCCGCGATCCTGGCCGACTGGGGCTGGGACCAGGACGCCATCGCCACGCTGCGGCGCGACAATATCGTGTAGGCTGGGCTACGATGACGGCATGGAAACCATGCCGCACAAGGAACTCGAGCTGCGCCAGTCCAAGCGCCTGGCGCTGGGCTTTTTCGTCGGCGCAGCGACGCTGTTCGTCGTGTCGTTGGGTTTGATCGCCCGCTGGCCCGGCAACGTTTGGATCGGCCTGTTGAAGGCGTTCGCCGAGGCGGCGATGGTGGGCGCGCTGGCCGACTGGTTCGCCGTCGTCGCGCTGTTCAAGCGGATTCCGATCCCGTTCGTGTCGCGCCATACGGAGATCATCCCCGCCAACAAGGAGCGCATCGCGGACAACCTGGCCGCGTTCGTGCGCGACAAATTCCTCGACACGGATTCCATCGTGCGCCTGATCCAGCGCCACGACCCGGCGCAGAAGGTGGCCGACTGGCTCACGAAACCCGAGAACACGGAACGCCTGGGCGACACCCTCGTGCGCATCGCCGGCTTCGCGCTCGACGTCATCGAGGACGCTGCCGTGCAGGACTTCATCCGGCGCGCCGTGCACGGCATGGTCAGGAGCGTCGATTTGTCGCAGACGGCGGGCACGATCCTGGAAAGCCTGACGCGCGACGGCCGCCACCAGCAGATCCTCGACGAGGGCATCAACCAGCTCGCGAACCTGCTGGCGAACCCGGAGACGCAGGACTTCATCGCGCAAGGCATCGTCGACTGGCTGCGCGA
The DNA here is from genome assembly GCF_001941825.1 of Massilia putida. NCBI lineage: Bacteria > Pseudomonadati > Pseudomonadota > Betaproteobacteria > Burkholderiales > Oxalobacteraceae > Massilia > Massilia putida. Next base: position 3,079,752 of record NZ_CP019038.1, on the reverse strand, counting down.
CGAATACGCGTTCATGGAAAAGATGCTGCCGTCGGAACTCATCGGCCGCAAGGGGGCGGACATCTCCGTGCGGCTCGCGGCCGGCATCCTCAAGCGCGTGAGCGACGACCCGGACCACCCGCTGCGCCGCCGCTTCGACGTGTTCACGCACGACTTCATCGAACGCCTGAAGACCGATCCGGCGTTCATCGACAAGGGTGAGGACATCAAGCGCCACCTGCTCGGCGACGCCGGCGTGAACGGCTACATCGGGTCGCTGTGGGGCGACCTGAAAGGCTGGCTCAAGGCCGACCTGCACAAGGACGACTCTGTGCTGCATCGCCGGATCGTCGCCACCGGCGCCTGGATCGGACGTACACTTGCCGAGGACCCGGTGCTGCGCACCGCGCTGAACGAGAACCTGGAACTGGCCGCGCGCGGCGCCGCGCCCGAATTCGCGGGCTTCTTGACGCGCCATATCGCCGACACGGTGAAGCATTGGGACAGTGGCGAGATGTCGCACCAGGTCGAGATCAACATCGGCAAGGACCTGCAATACATCCGCATCAACGGCACCCTCGTGGGCGGCCTGATCGGCGTCGTGCTGTACCTGCTGTCCGCGCTGCCGGGCTGGCTGGGATAAAACGGAGGATCGTCATGCACATATCGAGCGACATGCTGAACGCGGCGCTGACCGGCGCCCCCGAACTGGCGCGCCTGCCGGGCCGCGACCTGGTCGAGGTGGCGCGCTACCTGATCCCGCTGGAAGCGAACCTCGTGCAGGGCTGCCTCGCCGCGTCCGGCATCCCGGCGGTGCTGGCCGACGCCCACCTCGTGCAGACGGACCTGCTGCTGGCGCCTGCGCTCGGCGGCGTGCGCATCCTCGTCCCGCAGGATCATCTGCAGCAGGCGCAGGCCGTGCTGGCGGCGTTCGCGCGGGGTGAGTTCGCGTTGGGAGAAGATGCGGACGTCGGCGACGGTTGACCTAATTTCAACAGCACGGGCGCGCGAAAGAAAAAAGCCGCCGGCTCTTGCGAACCGGCGGCTTTTCGAATCTGGTGGTGATAGGTGGACTTGAACCACCGACCCTAGCATTATGAATGCTATGCTCTAACCAACTGAGCTATATCACCAGCTTGTAACGCTGCTAAAACAAAATGGCTCAGCTGAGTGCCAAGCCATCTCGCTTGAATCCTGTGGTGGTGATAGGTGGACTTGAACCACCGACCCTAGCATTATGAATGCTATGCTCTAACCAACTGAGCTATATCACCAGAACGGGGAGCATTATGCCGTTCGGCCCCGGAAGTGTCAAGGCTACCCGCTCCGGATCACCCTGTCCAGCCTTGTTCCAATCGTCTCATGCCCGCAACGTGGCCAGATGAGCAAGCATCTGCCGCGCCGGATCCGGCCCCAGGCAATCGATCACGATCCGCTCCGGCATCGACCGCAGCCAGGTCAGCTGGCGCTTGGCCAGCTGGCGCGTGGCGACGATGCCCGTCTCGCGCAGCTGCGCGCGGTCGATACTGCCGTCGAGGTATTCCCACGCCTGGCGGTAGCCGACGCAGCGCATCGACGGCAGATTCGGATGCAGGTAGCCGCGCGCGCGCAGGCCCGCGACCTCGGCCACGATGCCCGTGTCGTCGCTCGTGCCCAGCATCTGGTCGAAGCGCAGCGCGATGCGCGCGTGCAGCACGGCGCGATCGAGCGGCTCCAGCGCGAACGGCACGAGGTCGAACGGCAGCTCGGGCTTGTCGCGCCGCGCCAGCAGGGCCGACATCGGCTTGCCCGACAGTTCATAAATTTCGAGCGCGCGGTTGATGCGCTGGGCGTCGTTCGGCGCCAGGCGGTCCGCGGTGACCGGGTCGACCTCGCGCAGCTTCGCGTGCATGCCGGGCCAGCCGATGCGCGCCGCTTCCGCGTCGAGGCGGGCGCGCACGTCGGCGTCGGCCGTGGGCAGGTCGTCCAGGCCGTCGTTCAGCCCTTTAAAGTACATCATCGTGCCGCCGACGAGCAGCGGCAGCCGGCCGCGCGCCTGGATCTCGGCCACGAGCCGGATCGCGTCGGCGCGGAACTGCGCGACGGAGTAGGCGTCGAGCGGATCGATGATGTCGATGAGATGATGCGGCGCGCTCGCCAGTTCCTCGGCGGACGGTTTCGCGGTGCCGATGTCCATGCCGCGGTAGACCAGGGCGGAGTCGACCGAGATGATCTCGACGGGAATCTCTTGCGCGATGGCGAGTGCGGCCGCCGTCTTGCCGGACGCGGTCGGGCCCATGATGGCCACGGCCAGCGGTTTTTGATGCGAAGTCATTCGTGTCTTTACTGGCCGCGCAGGAACAGCTTGTCGAGGGCGGCGATCTCCAATTGAACCCAGGTCGGGCGGCCGTGGTTGCACTGGTCGGCGCGTTCCGTCGCTTCCATCTGGCGCAGCAGGGCGTTCATCTCGGGCAGCGTGAGGATGCGGTTCGCGCGCACGGCCGTGTGGCAGGCGAGGGTGCCGAGCAGTTCGTTGCGGCGCTCGATCAGCACGCGCGAGCCGCCGAACTCGCGCACGTCGCGCAGCACGTCACGCGCGAGCGTCTGGGCGTCGGCGTTCTTCAGCAGGGTGGGCACGGCGCGCACGGCGAGCGTCGTCGGCGACACGGCCGCGATGTCGAAGCCGAGGGCCTTCAGCGTCTCCTGTTCTTCCTGCGCGGTGCCCATTTCGATGGCGTCGGCGAAGAACGTCACGGGGATCAGCATCTGCTGCACCTGCATCTGCTCGCCGCCGGCCTGGGCGTCGAGCGCGTTCTTCAGCTGCTCGTACAGGATGCGTTCGTGCGCGGCGTGCATGTCGACGAGCACGAGGCCCTTGCGGTTCTGCGCCAGCACGTAGATGCCGTGCAGCTGGGCCAGCGCGAAGCCGAGCGGGAAGTCGTCGTCGGACGCGGGCTTCGTCGTCTCCGGCAGCGGTGTTTCCTCTACGCCCGGGGGCTGCGATGCTTTCGGCGCGCCGGTGAACAGCGCGCCATAGCTCTCGGTGCGTTGCGGGATGCCGGCACCCGCCGGCGCATCCCAGCGGCTGCCGGCCGGGAACGGGGAGGGCGAGAACGTCGACGAGGCGCGCGAACCGCCGCCACCACCACCCGTGCCGGAACCCGAGGTCCAGGCGGGCGACGCGAGCTGCGATCCGAACGACGTCTGCTCGTGCGGACGGCGCCAGGCCGTGTCGCCCAGCGAGGTGGACGACGGCGTGATCTCGGCCGCGCTCACGGGCGCGGGCGCGTTGCCGTGCGCCGTCGCCGACGTCTGGGCCAGCGCGCGCTGCACGGCGTGGAACACGAACTGGTGGACGGCGCGGCTGTCGCGGAAGCGCACTTCGATCTTCGACGGGTGCACGTTCACGTCGACCATCGCCGGGTCGAGTTCGAGCGCCAGCACGTAGGACGGGAAGCGGTCGCCGTGGAGCACGTCCTCGTACGCGGCCTTCACGGCGTGGACGAGCAGCTTGTCGCGCACGAAGCGGCCGTTGACATAGAAATACTGGCTGTCGGCGCGCGCCTTCGATGCCGTCGGCAGGCCGACGTAGCCATGCAGGCGCAGCGGGCCGGCGCTTTCATCCAGATGCAGGCGGGCTTCGGCGAAGTCGCCGCCGAGGATCTGCGCACTGCGCTTCGCGGCCTCGCTCGTGTTCCAGTGGTCGATCGTGCGGCCGTTGTGCGTCAGGCTGAACGACACGTCCGGCCGCGCCAGCGCGATGCGGCGCACGACCTCGGCGCAGTGGCCGTATTCCGTCTGCTCCGACTTCAAGAATTTGCGCCGCGCGGGCGTATTGAAATACAGGTCCTGCACGTCGATCGTCGTGCCGAACGGGCCGGACGAGGGCGAGACCGTGCCCTGGTGCGAGCCGACGATTTCCCACGCGTGCGGCGCGCCCGGCGTGCGCGACGTGATGCACACGGCGGCGACGGACGCGATCGACGCCAGCGCCTCGCCGCGGAAGCCGAGCGTGTTGACGTTTTCGAGGTCGGTCAGCGACGCGATCTTCGACGTCGCATGGCGCGCCAGCGCGAGCGGCAATTCCTCGGGCGGGATGCCGCGGCCGTTGTCGGTGATGGCGATGCGCTTGACGCCGCCTTCTTCGAGCCGGACCATGATCTGCGTGGCGCCGGCGTCGAGCGCGTTTTCCAGAAGCTCTTTCACCACGGCGGATGGCCGCTCGACGACCTCGCCGGCGGCGATCTGCGAGATGAGCTGGTCGGGAAGCTGCTGGATGGGGCGGTGGGTGGGGGCCGGGGCGTTCATCCGTAAATTATAGCTCGCGGCAAGCCCCGAAACCGTGGCTGTTTGATTTTTGCCAAACCGGGGTCAGACCCCGGTTTGAGGATATTGATTGACAAAATGTCTTTGAAGAAGTTGCCAAAAAACGGGATCTGACCCCGGTTTTGGTTAATTGCCTTCCCAATAGTCGAGCGACTGGTCCGCCCGGCCGATGAATGCGAAGCGTTCGCCCGTGCCGGGGCGCTCGGCCAGGATGCCGAACTTGCCGGAATCCGGGTAGTCGACGAGTTCCGGCGACTCTTTCGTGCTGACGGCCAGGTAGCGCAGTTCTTCGGTGCCCGTGTTCACGATCTGGTGCGCCACCTCCTTGCCGCCGGGTGGACAGGCGATGATGTCGCCCGCGCGGATCGGGTGGACGGCGTCGCCCAGGCGCAGTTCGCCGCTGCCTTGCAGGATGAAGAACATTTCTTCGTTGACGTGATGGTTATGCAAGGGGAACGCGCGCTTGCCCGGCGGCACCGCCGTCAGGTTGTAGCCCAGCTTGCGGGCGCCGATGCGCGTGCCGATGAAACCCATTTTCGCGTCGTACCGGTCGGCCGCCTCGCCCTCGGGCGACATGCCCGGCGGGCGCGGTTCCAGCGTGACGTCGTCGATATTGATGATCGGTTTGTCCATGGCGGTCTCCTGAAGGTTAGTGTTGCTCCCGTACCGGTATCGGCGCCGCGCACAGGTCGAGGTGGCCCGCCGCGACCTTGGTCCATGGGCCGCCGCGGTTGCGCTGGGCGTCGAGGACGGCCTGGTACGTGGCGCTGTCGGTGCGCATCACTTCGAAGCGGCTGCGCTGGTTGGCCGGGACGTCGGCCGCGACCTTGACGGCGCTGATCGGCACGTTCATCTCCGGCTTGTCGTAGAACCCCATCGGTGCCGGGCCGCGCGGCAGGGCGGCCAGTTGCGGCATGCCGGAGATCACGCGGCCGACCACCGTGATGTTGCGGTCGAGGTGACGCGCCGGACCGATCACCGCGTACAGCGACGTGCCGCCGCCGCTGTCGGCGTCGTTGTCGCGGCCCACGCCGACCATGCCGTAGCAATGCGCCAGCCAGGTCTCGCCCGTCTTCGGATCGCGCCCGACGGGAAAGCCGTTCGAATGGCCGACCTCCCGCGCGTAGCCGTCGGCATCCGGCAGGCGCGTGAAATGCGTGTCGTTCTTGATGGGCACGGTGAACTCGGCCTTCAACGTCTTCTGCGCGCCCTTGACGGCCCTCGCCTTGTCGTTGTCCTCGTTCGGGTCGCCCCATTGCACGACCCAGTTGTCCTGCACGCGCACGATGGCCAGGCCGTCGAAATAATGCTCGCGCACGAGGGCCTTGATGTTCTTCACGTGGTTCGGCGCGAACGCGGGAGCCAGCTCGATGACGACGCGGCCGAACGGCAGTTCCATGTACAGCGTGTTGTCCGGATCGAGCGGGCGCCAGTCGGACGGTGTCGACGCCTTGACGATGTCGGCCACGCTGGGTTTCGGCGGCAATTCCTTCGTGGCGGCGGCGTGTGCCGCGGGCAGGGTGCAGGCGGCGACGAGGATCGTGCGCCGGAGGGTCTGGTAAGCCTTCAAGTCGTCTCCTTGGCCGCTTGTGGCGGGCCCGGTCATGGTGGGTGTGCCGACGATTGTAATATGGGAATTAATGAAAAAGAAACCATTTGGCAATCAAGAAAATTCGCTGCCAAGATGAGCCGGGACCCATTTCGGGGGGCGGACTGGTGGTATGATTCGGCGCTACCATTTAGGAAAATTATGGATCTGATGCAATTCATCGACATGATCCTCCATGTCGATAAAACCCTGGGCACACTGCTGGCGCAATACGGGGTTTATGTGTATGCCGTGCTGTTCGCCATCGTGTTCTGCGAAACCGGCCTCGTGGTTCTGTTCTTCTTCCCCGGCGACACCCTGCTGTTCATTGCCGGCGCCTTCTGCGCCACCGGCGAGATGAGTTATCCCCTGCTGACGACCTTGTTGATCGTGGCGGCGGTGACGGGCAATACCCTCAATTATTACATCGGCGGCGCGATCGGGCATCGCGTCTTCACGCACGACTACCGCTGGCTGAACAAGGACGCGCTGCACCGCACGCACGAATTCTTCGAACGCCACGGCGGCAAGACGATCATCCTCGCCCGCTTCGTGCCCGTCGTCCGCACGTTCGCGCCGTTCGTCGCGGGCATCTCGGACATGACCCATGCCCGCTTCCAGATGTATAACGTGACGGGCGCCGCGGCGTGGGTAATCAGCCTGGTGACCGGCGGTTACTTCTTCGGCAATATCCCCGTGGTCCGCGATCACCTGACGGTCATCGTGCTGGTCGGCGTCGGCGCGGCCATCGTGCCGCTGGCGCTGGGCGGCTTGTACAAGGTGGGCCGGCGCATGATGAGCCGCTGAACCCTGCCATATCGTCTCCCTGCAGCGCGCCGCCCGACGGCGCGCTGTGCGTTTACGACATCTTGACGCACGGAATTGTTCCCGGGGCTCAAGTTTACTGTCGGTCACGCCGATAAGGCAGGGAAGAGCAATACTACTGGATTCCCATGCGTAACCTGATCGCCTTCTTCGCCTGCAGCTGCGTCGTCGTGACCGCAAGCGCCGCGAACGATCCCGCAGCCGCCGCGGCAGCCAAACTGGCGGCTTCCGTTTCCAAACCGGCATCGGCCATGGTGCCGTCGTCGCCGGTGCCCAAGAAGGCCGAGCCGGAGGTCAAGAAGGCCGAGAAGGCCGAGCCGGCAGGGAACGAGGAAGAAGCCGAGGTCGAATTGTCGGCCAAGATCGCCCAGCGCCTGGCCGCCTTGCGCGAGCGCCAGCAGGCGCGCGCCACGGCCGCCGCGCGCGCCAGGAAACTCGCCGATGCCAGGCGCAAACAGGACGAGCAGGCCGCCGCTGTCGCCGCCGCCATCGCCGCCGCGCCCAGGCACGGCACCGTGTGGTCGTACGAGGGCGAGACGGGCCCGGCCAACTGGTCGAAGATCAATTCCGACTGGGCCAAGTGCGGCACCGGCAACCGCCAGTCGCCGATCGACCTGCGCGACGGCATCAAGGTCAACCTCGAACAGATCAGCTTCGACTACCACCCGTCGTCGTTCAGCGAAGTCAACAATGGCCACACGGTCCAGGTGACAGTGGGCGGCGGCAATTTCATTACCATCGGCAACACGGCGTACGAGCTGCAGGAATTCCATTTCCACCGTCCGTCCGAGGAAAAGATCAACGGCAAAGGGACGGAAATGGTGATCCACCTCGTGCACCGTAGCGCCGAAGGCAAGGTCGCGATCATCGCCGTGCTGCTGGAACGCGGCCAGCCGCACCGCCTGATGCAAACCATCTGGGACAATTTGCCGCTCGAAAAACAGGAAGTCGTGTCGCCGGCGATCGTGCTCGACCCGACCGACGCGCTGCCGGAGCGTCGCGAGTACTTCACCTACATGGGGTCGCTGACGGAGCCGCCGTGCACGGAAGGCGTGCTGTGGATGGTGTTCAAGCAGCCGATGCAGGCGTCGCCGGCGCAGATGGCGTTGTTCTCGCGCCTGTATCCGCTGAATGCGCGGCCGGTGCAGCCGACCGCGGGCCGCATGGTCAAGGAGTCGAACTGAGCGACGGCATGGTCAATGCCAGCCGCGGTGACCCCATCCGCGCCCACGGCCTCCACGATATTCGTGGTAGCTGAAGTCGAGCGAGACGGGCGGCCCGACGTAGGCCGGTCCATAACCGTAATAAGGATAGTAGGGCGCGTCATAGGCCGCGTACGGCGGCGCATAGACGGCGCAGCCCGACAAGGCGCCACCTGCCGCCAGTACCACCGCCAGGCGTTTCCCCCAGCCGGATTTGTGGGTAGTCATCGCGTCACCTCGTATGCTTGCCTTCTGCAGTCTAGGCCGGCCGGCGAGGTTTGCCGTTCTTTTTGCTACAAAATGAAACGCCGGCAAGAGCCGGCGTTCCTGTTTTACCCTGCCTGTACCGTCGCGCGGTACGTCCCGCGCCAGATCCCGCCCGGCTCCAGCTGCTGCGGCCCCAGCAGGGCCGGTTCGATGCAGACGAAGCGGCGGTATTCCTCGTCGTCCATGTCGGACAGCGCCGCCGCGTCGGCCGCGCCCGGGTTCCACACGACGGCGTCCGTGAAGCCCGTCTGTTCCAACGTCACCTTGTCGGCGCCCGAGTCGAACGTGATCGCGCCGGGGATGCGCTCGAACACCTGGTCGAGCTTGTCGGTCAGCGCGAGCGTGTCGGCTTGCACGCCGTCGATGCGCACGGCGTCCACGTCGTCGACCAGGTGATAGGTGTGCAGCGCGGCGGCGAACGGGAAGGCTTGCGTGCCCGTGTTACGGACCTCGAGCGACATGTCGAGCTGGGCGCCGTGCACGGCCACGCGCAGCTGCAGTTCGAAGGCGTAGGGCCAGGCCGCCGCGATCTGTTGCGGCAGGTCCGCTTGATTCAGTGCCAGCACCGCGAACGCGGCCCCGTCCTGCTCGCCCTGGTCGACGACGCGCCACGTGGCGACGCGCGCGAAGCCGTGGCGCATGCCGTTGCCGCGCTCGGCGAACTGGGGAAAGATGACGGGGACGCCGCCGCGGATCGCCTTCCGGCCGTCCAGCGCCGACAGGCTGCTGAGGAACAGGCGCTCCTGGCCCGGCGTATCGGCCGTGGTCACGGCCTTCCACGACACGAGGTGCGCGCCGTACAGCGTGATGGTCGCCTCGGCGCCGTCCGGCGCGCGAAGTTGCAGGGCGGGCAATTGCCCGAATTGGATGGTCGTTGCGCTCACGAGAATCTCCTTATGGGACGCCCGCGGGCGCCCGTTAAGTCATGCGGCTCTTCGCCAGCGGCGGATTGTACGCGAAGTAGCGCTTGATGCCTTTCGTGATCGCGTCGGCCAGCTGGTTCTGGTAGGCGTCGTCCTTGAGCCGCGCCTCTTCGTCCGGGTTGGAGATGAATGCGGTCTCGACGAGGATCGAGGGGATGTCCGGCGCCTTCAGCACGGCGAAGCCGGCCTGTTCGACGACGCCGCGGTGCAGGCGGTTGATGCCGCCGATCTCCGTCAGCACGGCCTTGCCCAGCTTCATGCTGTCGTTGATCTGGGCCGTCTGCGACAGGTCGATCAGCACGCTGGCCAGTTCGCGGTCGTGCGTGCCGAGATTCACGCCGCCGATCAGGTCGGCCTTGTTCTGGTCGTTTGCCAGCCAGCGGGCCGCGCTCGAGCTGGCGCCTTTTTCCGACAGCACGAATACGGAGGAACCGCGCGCCGTCCGTTCGACGAACGCGTCCGCGTGGATCGACACGAACAGGTCGGCCTGCACCTTTCTCGCCTTTTCCACGCGCTGGCCGAGGGGCACGAAAAAGTCGGCGTCGCGCGTCAGCATCACGCGCGTGTTCGGCAAGTCTTCCAGCTTGGCTTTTAAGCGTTTCGCCACCGCCAGCACGATGTCCTTCTCGTGCACGCCCGTGGCGCCGGTCGCGCCCGGGTCTTCGCCGCCGTGGCCGGGGTCGAGGGCGATCGTCACCATGCGCATCACCTTCTGGCCCGGCGCGGCCTTGGCCGGCGTGGCCGGCTGGGGCGTCGTCGGCTGCGGTTGCGCCGGAGAAGAACCCGCGCGCGCCGCGTCCGCTTCGAGCTTGGCGATGGCGTCAGGGCCGGCCTGGCCGACGGTCGGCTCGCCCGGCTGCACGGCCGGCGTCGGCGTGGCCGGAGCCGCGTCCGTGCTCCAGTTTTCCTTGGCGATCATGTTCGCGAGGGGGTCGACGGCCTTGACGGGATACAGGTCGAAAATCAGGCGATGGTGATAACCGGCGACAGGTGCCAGGCTGAACACCTGCGGCTTGACCTCTTCCTTGAGGTCGAATACGAGGCGCACGACGTTCGGCCGGTTCTGGCCCACGCGCACCTGCTTGATGTACGGGTCGTTCGATTCGATCTTGGCGACGAGGCTTTTCAGCGTGTCGTTCAGCGCGAGGCCGTCGATGTCGACGACGAGGCGCGGCGGATCGGGCACCATGAAGTGCGTGGTCTTGAGCTCGCCGTCGTTTTCCAGCGTGACGCGGGTGTACTCGTCCGCCGGCCACACGCGCACGGCCATGATCTGGGCGGCGGAGGCCGTCAGCGGCGCGACGACGGACAGCAGCAGCGTGCCGCCGGCCTTGAGGATCGTGCGTCGCTTCAGGGAACCGGGAATCAGGGAGTCGGGGGGTAGTGCAGGCGTTCGAGGCATAGCAGGCCCAAGTCGGACAACGCCTTCAATTCTACCTCACGCCCAGGACCGCTGACCTTAAGCAACACTTTAACGTCGGGCGGCGGCAACACCGGTTCGCCTTTTTCCGGCCATTCCACGATGCAGATGTTGTTGCCGTCGAAATCTTCGCGGAAGCCCGCGTCGAGGAATTCCTCCGGGCTGGACATGCGGTACAGATCGTAGTGGATCAGGTTGACTTTCTGGCCATCCAGGTCGATGCGGTACGGCTCGGACAGCGTATAGGTCGGGCTCTTGACGGCGCCTTTGTGGCCGGCCGCGTGCAGCAGCGCGCGCGTGAGCGCCGTCTTGCCGGCGCCGAGGTCGCCGTGGAGATAGATGACAAGGCCCGGACGCAGCGCGCGCGCGAGGGCGGCACCCAGGGCTTGCGTGGCCGATTCGTCGGGAAGATAAGCTTTCAGTTGCTGCTGCATCGAATAGAATATGAGGTTTGTAGGTCAGCCATGTCCGCCATCCCGTCTTCCGAACAGCCCGATCTTCCCGCACTCGTCCAGGCCATCAAGGCGTGGGGTGTGGAGCTGGGCTTCGCCGACGTGCGCATCGCCGACATCGATCTCGCGGACCAGGAAGCGGGCCTGCAGGCCTGGCTGGACGCGGGCCATCACGGCGAGATGGATTATATGGCAAGCCACGGCATGAAGCGCGCCCGGCCGGCCGAGCTGGTGCCCGGCACGGTGCGCGTGATCAGCGCGCGCATGGATTATCTGCCGATGGCAACACCGGCCGACTGGCGCGCGCGAGAACGCCTGCGCCAGGAAGATCCGGACGCGGCCGTCGTGTCGATCTATGCGCGCGGTCGCGACTACCACAAGGTGTTGCGCAACCGCCTGCAGCAACTCGCGGAGCGCATCCGTGCCGCCGTCGGCGAGTACGGCTACCGCGTGTTCACGGATTCCGCGCCCGTGATGGAGCTGCCGCTGGCGCAGAAGGCCGGCCTCGGCTGGCGCGGCAAGCATACGCTGCTGCTGAGCCGCGAGGCCGGTTCGACCTTCTTCATCGGCGAGATCCTCGTCGATCTGCCGCTCCCGGTCGACGCGCCGACCGGCGCCCACTGCGGCCAGTGCAGCGCCTGCATCGACGTGTGCCCGACGGGCGCCATCCTCGGCCCGGGCCGGCTGGATGCGCGCCGCTGCATCTCTTACCTGACGATCGAGCTCAAGGGGGCGATCCCGGAAGCGCTGCGTCCGCTGATCGGCAACCGCATCTACGGCTGCGACGATTGCCAGCTCGCGTGCCCGTGGAACAAGTTCGCGCAGCGTGCGACGGTGCCTGACTTTGACGAGAGAAACGGCCTGGGCACGGCGGGGCTGATCGAGTTGTTCGGGTGGAGCGAGGACGACTTCAACCGCCGCCTCGAAGGCAGCCCGATCCGCCGCATCGGGCACGAGCGCTGGCTGCGCAATCTGGCGGTCGGCCTCGGCAACGCCACGACGTCGGACGCCATCGTCGCCGCGCTGCGTACCCGCGCGGACCACCCGTCGGGGCTCGTGCGCGAGCACGTCGCGTGGGCGCTCGCGCGCCACGGGGAGCAGGTTTAGACTTCGATGCGCTTCATGCGCAGGGCGGACCAGTCGCCGTCGATGGAAATCATGGCGACGCCCGTGATGCCGTTTTCCTTGGCATAGGCGTTGATCGAATCGCGATTGATGTCGGTGGCCTTGGAGGCGGTCTGTTTCAGATAGGCGACCCACAGCGAGCCCTTGTCGCCGAGGCGTTCTTTGGCGATGGGGAAGAATTGTTCGAGTTCCTTGCGGTTCATTGCGAACAGCAACACGACGTCCACTTTGTCCTGATCCGGCTTGATCAGGTTAGGCGGTATCTGCGACACCATGCCGGGGTGAACGTTCCCGTTCAGGATCAGCATCGATTTCGCGCTCCTCAAGAACATTTTGTCGGCTATCGTCTTCTCGCTCATCTGCGTTCCCTAAAGAATTTTTCGACGTGGTGAGTTCGACCACTCCATGTTCAGATTGATTTTACAAGCGAACCCCGCGCGGCGCGGCGACGCGCGGGCAGCCGTGCGCGCAGTTACGGATAGCAAGTGCTGAGCGTCGTCCCCGCGAAAGCGGGGACCCATACTGAAGTTCAGAGACTGGTCGCGTAAAAATCACATTTACGATTGCCGGAGCCTCGGCATGGATTCCCGCATGCGCGGGAATGACGGCGTTGGCTATTTCAATAACCCCGCCAGCTCGACGGCTGTCTTGACCTGCATCTTGTCGAAGATGTGCGCGCGGTGCACCTCGACCGTGCGCATGCTGATGCCGAGCTTGTCGGCGACGACCTTGTTCATATTGCCGGCCAGGATGAGGTCGAGGACCTCGCGTTCGCGTGCCGACAACGTGGCGAGGCGGGCGCGGATGGCGTCGCTCGACGCGGCCTTGCGCGACGCGGCCAGCGCTTCCTCGACGCGGTCCATTAGCTGGTTGTCGTTGAAGGGTTTTTCGAAGAAATCGAAGGCGCCGCGCTTGAGGGAATCGACGGCCATCGGCACGTCGCCGTGGCCGGTCAGGAAGATCACGGGCAGGCGCGCCAGCAGGCCGCGCGCCACCAGCTGGTCGAACACGGCGATGCCGTTCATGCCGGGCATGCGCACGTCCAGCAGCACACAGTCGCCGTGGGCGGCGTCGGCCGCGAACCGGTCGCCCAAAGCGTCGAGAAAGGCCTGGCCCCCCGCATAGCCGCGTGCCGGCAGCCCACGCGATTGCGCCAGCCATTCGAGGGCGTCGCGGATGACGTCTTCGTCGTCGACGATGTGCAGCATGGTGGCTCCGGGGTCTCCTGTTTTGCGCGTATTGTAAAGCACGAATCAGGTGACGGGCGCTTCCTGGGCCTGCTGCAACGTGAACGTAAACACGGTGCCGCCGCCCGGATTGTCCGCGTGGGTGAGCGTGCCGCCGTGGAATTCGATGGCCGTGCGGCAGATCGACAGGCCCATGCCCATGCCTTCCGCCTTCGTCGAAAAGAACGGCGAGAACAGGCGCTCGGCCACTTCCGGCGCGATGCCGTGGCCGTTGTCGATCACGGACACGGCCACTTGCCCCTGCGCGCCGGTGTGCGCGGCGATGCGTAGTACACGCCGCTCCGGGTCGATCTCCTGCATCGCCTCGATCGCATTGCGCGTCAGGTTCAGCAGCACCTGTTCGATCAGCACGCGGTCCGCGAGCACGGGCGGCAGGTCGGGCGGAACGTCGACCTGCAGCACGACGTAGCTCTGGCGCGCCTGCAGTTCGACGAGGGCGTGGATGCCGTCGACGACGTTGGGAATGGCGACGGTCTCGCGGCGCGGCTCGCGCTTTTTGACGAATTCGTGCACGCTGCGGATGATCTGGCCGGCCCGGCGCGCCTGCGTGTTCGCCTGCTCCAGCGCGCGCTTCAGCATGCCGGCGTCGAGCGGCGGTTTGGTCCCGTCGGCGCCGTCGCCCGCGCGCGCGAGCACGTTGAGCGCGCCCGCCGTGTAGCTGGAGATGGCGGCCAGCGGCTGGTTCAGTTCATGTGCCAGCATCGACGAGATCTCGCCCATCGTCGCCAGGCGCGCGCTCGTCTCCAGCTTTTCCTGCTGCTGGCGATTGAGTTCCTCGGCGCGCTTGCGGTCGGTGATGTCGAGGATGGAGCTCATCCAGCCCGTGTGGCGGCCGTTGGCGTCGACGAGGGGCGCTTCGAACACGAGCACGGGCACACGCACGCCGTCCGAGCGCTGGAACACAGTCTCGAACTGCGGCGTGACCTGGCCCGACAGCACTTTGCGGAAGCGGGTTTCGTACTCGGACATCGCTTCCGGCGCCCAGTAGGGCATCGGCGGCGTCTTGCCCAGCAGGTCTTCCGGCGGCAGGCCGACCATGCGGCAGAATGCCGGGTTGACGTAGGTGACGCGGCCTTCGAGGTCGCGCGCGCGCAGGCCCGTGAGCAGCGAATCTTCCATCGCCGTGCGGAACGCCATCTGCTGGCGCAGCGCGTTTTCCGCCGCGATCGTGCGCGCGATGTGGCGCCACAGCGCGACGAGTGAGATCACGAGGCCCAGCGCCAGCACGATCACGGACCCCACCAGCAGGTTCGGCAGCAGCTTGGGCGCGCCCTTGACGCTGTCGGTGGCGAGCACGATCTGCGATCCCGGCAGGTCGAGCGCGCGCTTGTGCGTGTAGACGCCGCGGCCCGGGCCGCCGGCGGCGCGCTGCGCCACCACGCGGTCGTCGCGGTCGAGCAGCGACAGCGCGTTGTCCTGGGCGAACCACCACGGCACGTTCTCGTCCAGCAGCGTCTGCAGGTTGTACGTGGCGACGAGGCTGCCCATGTATTTGCCGGCGTGGTACAGCGGCAGGTGGAAGTCGATCAGGCCGTGCACGAGGCCCTTGGCGCCATACGGTTCGCTGTAGCGGCCCAGGCGGGTGCTGCGCGACATCGCGGCGGCGTCGCGCGACGATTGCGTGAGGCCTTCGGGCGGCAGTTCCAGCCCGCGGCCCGCCTTGACCTGGCCGTGCGCGTCGTACCAGATGATGCGCTGGAGTTCGTGGCCGTTCTTGAACATCTGCGCGAGGCGCGTCTGCAGCGCGGCCGGTTGCGGCGTCTCGATGGCCAGGTCGGCGCCCAGCGCGGCCAGCGCTTCCTCGCTGCGGGCCAGTTCGAAACGCAGGGTCTGCTCGACCCACAGGGTGTCGGCGATCAGTTGTTCCTGGCGCTCGTTGCTTTCCATCTGGCGCGCCTGCCATGGCAGCCACAGCAGCACGAGCAGGAACAGCAGCACCAGCAGCACGGGCACCAGCCAGCGCCACGGGCCTTCCGGGACGGGGCGGGGCAGGGTAAAGGAAGTTCTCATGTGATAACGTTTCATCTTTTGCCAGCTGCCGACCAGTCGTGGTTTTCCACGATAGCGGCGCCGTGAGGTAAGCGGCACACTGGCGGTCGGTACCCGAATATACACCGGGGGAAGAGGAAATCTATGCGCATCAAAGCCACGCTGGCCGCGTTCGCCGTCCTGGCCGGCCTCGGCGCCGCCGGCGGCGTCCGGGCCCAGGCCCCCATCATCATCAAGTTCAGCCACGTCGTCGCGCCGGACGCGCCCAAGGGGCTGGCGGCCGAACGCTTCCGCGTGCTGGCCGAACAGCTGACGCACGGCCGGGTCCGCGTCGAGGTCTATCCCAACAGCCAGCTGTACAAGGACAAGGAAGAACTGGAAGCGCTGCAGCTCGGCGCCGTGCAGATGCTGGCGCCGTCGCTGGCCAAGTTCGCGCCGCTGGGCGTGAAGGAATTCGAAGCCTTCGATTTGCCTTATATCTTCCCGACGAAGGCGGCGCTGTATGCCGTGACGGAAGGCCCGATCGGCAAGAACCTGCTGCAGAAGCTGGAATCCAAGGGCATCACGGGCCTGGCCTACTGGGACAACGGTTTCAAGGTGATGTCGGCGAATCGTCCGCTGCACAATCCGGGCGATTTCCACGGCCTCCGGATGCGCATCCAGGGGTCGAAGGTGCTCGACGCGCAGATGCGCGCGCTCGGCGCGATTCCCCAGGTGCTGGCGTTTTCCGAAGTCTATCCGGCCCTGCAGGCCCACGTCGTGGACGGCACCGAGAATCCGCCGTCGAATATGTACACGCAAAAGATGCACGAGGTGCAGAAATACGTGACGGTGTCGAACCACGGCTATCTCGGCTACGCCGTCATCGTCAACAAGAAATTCTGGGACGGCTTGCCGCGCGACATCCGCGAAGAGCTGGAGCAGGCGATGCGCGACGCCACGGCCTACGAAAAAACCATCGCCCAGCGCGACAACGACGCGGCCCTGGATGCGATCCGCAAGACGGGCAAGACGAAGATCTATACGCTGACTCCGCAGGAACAGGCCGAGTGGCGCCAGGCGCTGTTGCCCGTGCAGAAACAGGTGGAAGGCCGCATCGGCAAGGACCTCATCGATGCGATCAACCAGACGACGTCCCGCACCGCGGCGCCCATGACGGCCAAGCGCTGACTGCCCGGATTCAGTGCGCCACCGAATATTAGTTGTCTGCAATCAATGGGACGAGGTGCTTACCCGTTTTTTGACATGTCGGGTAGGCTTATGACCGAAATATATTTCGTGAATGTATATAAAAAACTACGCTTTTCTTATGCGGTTGCGTTATGATGGGGCACCTTTTGGCACCAACCTGGTGCGATAAAGCGAACCGAATACGATTTGGGAGAGGGAAAAGAAAGCGGTAAGTACAAACTTTACCGGAAAACAGTTAGGAGGAGACACACGTTTTACATGATGCAGCCGGCAATGACCAGGCAGCCGAAAACGTGACCAAATTAGAAACGCACCCCCGGGTGCGTTTTTTTTTGCCTCCGCGCGGGGACTTGCGATCGGGCGTGCCGGGTCTTACACTGCATCGATGAACACACAACAAGGCAGCGAGATTTTCAGCGCCATCATCGCGGCGCCGTTTGGAGCGATGGGCATCCGTACCGAAGACGGACGGCTGCGCGAACTGGTCTACCTGCCGCCGCATTACGAGGAAAAACCGGCGCAGGATGCCGTCGCCGAGCAGGCCGCCGTCCAGGTGGCGCGCTATTTCGAGGACCCCGATTTCCGCTTCGACCTGCCGTTGAAAGAGGCCGGCAGCGCGTTCCAGCGCCGCGTCTGGGACACCATTTGCGCCATCCCGCGCGGCAACGTGCGTACGTACGGCCAGATCGCCAAGCAGCTCGAATCCGCACCGCGCGCCGTCGGCCAGGCCTGCGGCGCCAACTGGTTCCCGCTCGTGATTCCCTGCCACCGCGTGACCGCGTCCGGCGGCCTGGGCGGTTTTTCCAGCAGCGACGACGAACACGGATTCCAGCTCGGGATCAAGCGTTGGCTGCTGCGCCACGAAGGCGCGCTGGCGCTCGAGATGCCATGGCAGCAGCAGTCAATCTTCCCCTGATCGACGCGTTCTGCGACACGCTCTGGCTCGAGCACGGACTGGCGAAGAATTCCCTCGACGCCTACCGGCGCGACCTGCGCCTGTTCGCGCGCTGGCTCGAAGTCAAGCGCCCCGGCCGGCGCGACCTGTACGCCGTCGAGCCGCAGGACATCGCCGCCTATTTCGCCGAACGCCACGCGGACACGAAGCCCAGTTCCGCCAACCGCCGCCTGTCCGTGCTGAAGCGCTTTTATCAGCTGGCGTTGCGCGACCGCCGTATCGAGGTCGACCCGTGCCTGAAGATGGCGTCCGCGAAGCAGCCGCAGCGCTTCGTGCACACGCTGACGGAAGCCCAGGTGGATGCGCTCTTGGCGGCGCCGGACGTGGCGACGCCGCTCGGCCTGCGCGAGCGCACGATGCTCGAACTGATGTACGCGAGCGGCCTGCGCGTGTCGGAGCTCGTCGCCTTGAAACTGGTCGAGCTGAGCCTGAACGACGGCGTGCTGCGCATCACGGGCAAGGGCAGCAAGACGCGCCTCGTGCCGTTCGGCGAGCAGGCGCGATTCTGGCTGGAGCGCTATATGAAAGAGGCGCGCGGCGTCATCCTGGACGGCCAGATCGACGACGCGCTGTTCGTCACGCACCGCGGCGGCCCCATGACGCGCCAGATGTTCTGGGTCGTCATCAAGAAGCATGCGGCGAAGGCGGGCATCACGGCGCCGCTGTCGCCCCACACGCTGCGTCACGCGTTCGCCACGCATCTGCTGAACCATGGCGCCGACCTTCGCGTGGTGCAATTGCTTCTTGGCCATTCCGACATTTCCACGACTCAAATCTATACCCACGTCGCACGCGAACGCCTGAAGGGGCTGCATGCGCAGCACCACCCGCGTGGTTAATTCTCAAGACGACATGCGATGACTGGTCCATAATGGACCGGTACGACCTTTCCAACGACAGTCTCGAGGTAAGCATGGCCAAGACGAATTTCCAGTACGAAAAACGGCAGCGGGAGTTGGAGAAGAAGCGCAAGGCGGAAGAAAAAGCGCGCAAGAAGCAGGAAGCCAAGCAGCACAAAGGCGAAGGGGAGGAGGCGCCGGTGCTGGACGAGGATTCCGGCGAGGAAGCGCAGCAGGAGCATGACCCCGCCTGACCACGAGACGTCGTTCCCGCGGCAGCGGGAACCCATACAGAGCATCACGAGTCGAGGCGGTCGGTTTAAGCAAGCTCAGCATGGGTCCCCGCTTTCGCGGGGCCGACGGAGCACGACGTTACGCAGTCTGCTCCTTCGCCGTGTCATCCACCGCGTGTTCTTCATGCCCCCGCTTGAACCACGCCGCCACCCGCTTGCCCAGGCTGTCGAGATAGGTGTACGCCACCGGCACCACGACCAGCGTGAGCAACGTCGACGTGATCACGCCGCCGATCACGGCGCGGCCCATCGGCGCCTGGGTTTCTCCGCCTTGGCCCATGCCGATCGCCATCGGCAGCATGCCGAAGATCATCGCGAGCGTCGTCATCAGGATCGGGCGCAGGCGTACCTGGCCCGCTTCCATCAGCGCGTCGAACTGGGTGCGGCCTTCGCGCTGGCCGTGGTTGGCGAAGTCCACCAGCAGGATCGCGTTCTTTGTCACGAGGCCCATCAGCATCACGACGCCGATGATGGAAAAGATGTTCAGCGTCGTCTTCGTGATGAGCAGCGCGACCAGCACGCCGATCAAGGAAAGCGGCAGCGACACCATGATCGCGATCGGCTGCAGGAAGCTGCCGAACTGCGACGCCAGCACGAGGTAGATGAAGATCACCGCGATGCCTAAAGCGACGCCGAAGCCGGCCATCGTCTCGTCCATCTGCTGGGCGTCGCCGCCGACGTCGAAGCGCACGCCGTCCGGCAGCTGCATGGCCTTCATTGCCTTGTTCACCTCGCCCATCACGTCGCCCAGCGGACGGCCGTTGAGACCGGCGAAGACCGCCACGCGGCGCTGCAGGGCCTGGCGCTTGAGCATCTGCGGGCTCGTCGACGGGACGAATTGCACGACCTGGCGCAGCGGAACCATGATCGGGTTGCCCATCGCATCCGTCTTCGACGACGCGACCGACAGGTCGGCCAGGTCGGCCACCTTCTCGCGGCCCGACTTCGGCAGCTGCACGTTGACCTCGTAGTTCTGGCCATCCGGCGCGAGCCAGCGGTTGGTCTGGTCGCCGGCGACGAACGGACGCAGCGCCGTGCCGATCTGCTGTACCGTGAGGCCCAGGTCGGACGCCAGCTCGTGATTGATCTTGACGATGGTCGCCGGGTTCGCGCCTTCCTGGCTGTACTCGATGTCGGCCACGCCGCGGATCTTGCGCATCTTGTCCATCAGCGTGTGGGCCACGACGTCCAGCTTCGCTTCGTCGTTGCCCAGGATGGCGATGTAGATGGGGCGCTGGCCGACCGTCAGCGAGATGCCGGCGATCTTTTCCAGGCGGTCGCGGATGACCTTTTCCATTTCCTGCTGCGAGCGGCGGTGCGTCTTGTGCACGTCCGTCAGCTTGAGGTTCACCTGCGAGTAGTTGCGGCCTTCCCACGAACCGACGATGGTCGAGACGCTGTCGATTTCCTTGAACTCGGCCAGCGCGGCCTCGGCCTGGCGCAGTTTCGCATCCGAGTATTCCAGGCTGGAGCCGATCGGCGTCTTCAGGCGCAGCTGGATGAAGCCGTCGTCGACCTGCGGCACGAATTCGCCGCCGATCTTCGGCACCAGCATCAGGCTGCCGGCGAACAGCGCGACGGCCAGCAACAACGTCGACTTGCGCCAGCCGAGCGCCAACGACAGCACCTTCGCGTACACGCCGTGCAGCCACTCGATGCCGACCTCGATGCGCGCCATCAGGCGGCCCAGCCAGGGCACGTACTTGAAGCGGTCCTTGACCGGATCGGGCCACACGGACGACAGCATCGGGTCGAGCGTGAAGCTGACGAACAGCGACACCAGCACGGCCACCGCGACCGTGATCCCGAACTGCAGGAAGAAGCGGCCGATGATGCCCTTCATGAACGCGATCGGCACGAACACGGCGACGATGGCGAACGTCGTCGCCATCACGGCAAGGCCGATCTCGTTGGTGCCGTCTTCGGCGGCGCGCACATGGTTCTTGCCCATGCCGAGGTGGCGCACGATGTTTTCGCGCACGACGATGGCGTCGTCGATCAAGAGGCCGATGCACAGCGACAGCGCCATCAGCGTGAGGAAGTTCAGCGTGAAGCCGAAGTACTTCATGGCGATGAAGCTGGCCAGCACGGAGATCGGCAACGTCAGGCCCGTGATGATGGTGCTGCGCCACGAGTGCAGGAACAGGAACACGATCACCATCGTCAGCAGCGCGCCTTCGACGATGGTTTCCTTGACGTTGTCGACCTGGCCCTGCACGTTCTTGGCCTTGTCGTCCAGGATGCGGAATTCGACGTCCTTGGGCAGGGTGGTCTTCATCGCTTCGATCGCGGCCCGCACGCCGGTGCCCACCTCGACGGTGTTGGCGTCCTGGACCTTCGCGATCTCCAGCGTGACGGCGCGCTCGCCGTTCACGCGCGAGATCGATTGTTCTTCCGCGGCGCCGTCCGAGATGTCGGCCACCTGGCTCAGGTAGACCGGACCGCCCACGCGGTTGGCGACGACGATGCGCTTGAAGTCGGCCGCTTCCTTCATCTTGCCTTCGATGCGCACGAGGTTCTCGCGCGCGCCGCGGCTGATGCGCCCGGCCGGCAGGTTGGCGTTGGTCGCCGTGATGGCGTTCATCACCTCGTCGATGCCGACGTTCAGGCTCTTCAGCTGGTCCGGACGGATGTCGATGAGCACCTGGCGGTCCTGCTTGCCGTTGACGCGGACCTGCCCCACGCCGGCGACGGCCTGGATCCGCTTGACGATCACCTGGTCGGTCAGCATCGACAGGTCGCGCAGGCTGCGCTCCTTCGACGTCAGCGACAGCAGGATCACGGGCTGCGTGTTCTCGCCTTCCTCGCGGAACACGACCGGTTCCTTCACTTCGCGCGGGAAGCGGCCGCGCACGGTGCTGATGCGGTCGCGCAGATCCTGCACGGCGCGGTTCATGTCGACGGTCAGCTGGAATTCGATGCCGACGCCGGAGCGGCCTTCCCACGACGTGGCGCGGATGGTCTTGATGCCGCCGACCGTATTGGCCGCTTCCTCGATCGGGCGCGTGACGTCATTCTCGACCTGTTCCGGCGACGCGCCCGGATACTGCGTCTCGATGAAGACGGCCGGGATCTCGATGTTCGGCATGCTCTCCACGCCGAGGCCGCGGTACGCGAACACGCCGAGCACCATCAGGCCGACCATCACCATCGTGGCGAAGACGGGATATTTGATACTGGTACGGGTGATCCACATGGTTCAGCCTTTCGGTGCCGGCGTCGCGGCTGCGGTTGCGGCGTCGGGCAGCTTGACCAGGCTGCCCGGCTTGATGCCGTCCAGCGGCACCGCGAGCACGGTCATGCCGGCCGCGGCGCCGTCGAGCGCTTCGACGAGGCCCGCGTCCTGGTTGCGCAGGCCCAGCGTCACGGGCTGCACGACGACCTTGCCGCCGTCGACGCGGTAGACGACGTCGCGGCCGTTTTCCTGGCGGATGGCACCGATCGGCAGCAGCGGATGCGGTGCCGATTTCTCGGTGACGATGGTGCCCTTGGCGAACATGCCGGCGCGCAGCAGGCCGTCCGGATTCGCCACGTCCACGTACACGATCATGGCGCGCGAGCCCGTTTCCGTGGCCGGGTTGATGCGCGCGACCTTGCCCGTGAAGTTGCGGCCGTCGAAGCCGTCGACGTGGAATTGCACGTCCTGGCCCACGTGGATGCGGGGGATGTCGGAGGCCGGCACCTGGGCGTCGAGCGTCAGGTGCTTCAGGTCGACGATGGCGAACACGGGGCTATCCGGCGACAGCTTCTCGCCGGCTTGCGCGAGGCGCTTGCTGACGACGCCTGAGAGAGGCGCGTGGATCGTCGTGTCGGCCAGCGCGATGCGCGCGAGGTCGAGCTGGGCGCGCGCGGAATCGACGGCGGCCTGGGCGAGATCGACGGCGTTCGCGGACGTGTCGTACGCGTTCTGCGCGATGAAATTCTGCTTGAGCAGCGACGCGCTGTTGCTCATGTTTTTCTTGGCCAGCGCCAGGCGCGCCTGCGCCTCGGCCAGCAGGGCCTGCTGCTGGGCCACGCGGGCTCTCGCCTCGGCGGGGTCGAGTTGCGCGATCACCTGGCCGGCCTTGACGTCCATGCCTTCCTGCACGGCCGTCGACAGCACGATGCCCGACACCTTCGACTTGACGGTGGCCTGCGACAGCGGCATGAGCGAGCCCGTGACGGGCAGCGTGACGGCCAGCGGCCGTGCCTCGATGCGGGCGATGTCGCGCACCGACAACTCGTGCACCGGCGCCGTTGCCGCCGGTGCCGCGGCCGCCGGCGCGGGGGGCGCGGCGCGGTGCGTCAGCGCGTAGGCGCCGGCACCCGCCAGCGCGACGGCCAGCAGCGTGAGCGCGACGACCTTGGTGCGCCGGCGCGGCGGGGTGGGCTGTTCGGCGGACAGGGGCAGGGACTCGATCTTCATGGTTGTTCTTTATGTGTGGTGAGCGCGAGCGGAAAGGAGAGCGCAAGTGCTCCGTCCTGCGACGGCGGGATGGAGCTCCCAGCGCATGAGAGCATGGTAGGTGTGAGCATGATGAACCGCTATCGGAATGCGACGAGCGGTGTAAAAGGGACGCTGAACTGCGCAAAATCCGGGACGGACGTGGCGTGCCGCACAACGTCGTCCCCGCGAAAGCGGGAATGACGTGCTGACGTCAACCGTCGCCGGCCGGCGTCCCGGCCTGCCCGAACAGACGCACCCGCGCCAGCACCTGCCCGTGATCGGACGCCTCCGGCAACCCGAGGTCGAGATGGTCGTTCAGATAGACGACGTCGACCACTTCGCCCAGCGCCCCCGGCACGTCGCGATTGAATTCCGCCGACACGAGGATGTGGTCGATGGTCGAGTGATAGCCGTCATGCACGTTGGAAAAACCGACATGGCGCAGGAGGTCCTGGCGGCCCTGCAGCTGGCAGGCGTCATATAAACGGTCGCCGCTGGGCGCGCCGAGGCCCAGCACGATGCCGGTCGTGACCGCGTCGGCCACGTCGTTGAAGTCGCCCAGCACGATGCGCGGCCGGTGGTTCTCGCGGCCGATCTGGGTCAGCAGCACGCGCAGCGCGGCCGCCTCCGTGCCGCGCCGGATCAGCGAGCGCAGCGACGCCAGCGCGTACAGTTGCGGATCGTCGCCCGTGTCGCCCGCGCGGTAGTCGGGGCGGCGCGACTTGAGGTGCACGACCACCACGTCGGCGACGAGATCCGGCGTCAGCTGGATCGCCGCGTGCAGCGGCGCGCGCGTGAAGCGTTCCGGATCGCGATTGCCGGGCGGCATCGCAATCCCGGGCGGGAAATAGGGCAGCTGCCGGGGCGCATCGGCCAGCGCCAGGCGCGAGGCGAGGGCGACGCTGGGCGTGAGTTTTTCGGCGTCCGGGTCGGGATCGAAGCCGACGTGGACGGCATCGCGGAAGCGCCGCGTGCGCGACAGCGCCTCGGCCAGCGCGGCCTGGGAGAACACTTCCTGGAAACCGATGACGTCGGCGCCGAGCATGTCGATCTGGTGCGCGGTCCAGGCGATCTTCGCTTCGTATTCCTCGGGCGTGCTCGGTTCCAGGTTGTCGTACAGCCTGGCGCCCGGCGGGGCGAGGTTACACACGTTGAAGGTGGCAAAGCGAATCTCTTGCTGCATAATAAGCAACTCCTCCGTTTGCATTTAGCGTAACACGCATGGCCAAGAAAGAGCATATCTCCGAAACCCCGGCAACACAGTTCCTGCGCAAGCATGGGGTCGCGTTCTCGGAGCACCCTTACGAGTACGAGGAGCATGGCGGCACGGCCGTGTCGGCGCGCGAACTGGGCGTGGAGGAACACGCCGTCGTGAAAACCCTCGTGATGCAGGACGAGGCGGCCAAGCCGTTGATCGTGCTGATGCATGGCGACTGCAAGGTCTCGACGAAGAACCTGGCGCGCGTGATTCCTTGCAAATCCGTCGAACCGTGCAAGCCGGACGTCGCCCAGCGCCATTCCGGCTACCTGGTCGGCGGCACGTCGCCGTTCGGCGTGCGCAAGGCGATGCCGGTCTATGTCGAGGAAAGCATCCTGCAGCTGGACAAGATCTATATCAATGGCGGACGGCGCGGCTTCCTCGTCGGTATCGCGCCCGGCGTGCTCGTCGACGTACTGAAAGCCCGGCCCGTGCACTGCGCGCTGGCGGACTGATCGCCCGACTATCGCCGGCCTCGGCCGATGGTGTATATTTCACGCGCGCCAGATTCCTGGCCGGGGATGAAGAAAAGAGACTCATGTACACAATTCTGTTCACCATCGCAGCCTACCTGATCGGCTCGATTTCCTTCGCCGTCGTGGCGAGCCGCCTGTTCGGCCTGGCCGATCCACGCACCTACGGGTCGAAGAACCCGGGCGCCACCAACGTCCTGCGTTCGGGCAGCAAGAAGGCGGCCATCGCGACCCTCGTCGGCGACTGCGCCAAGGGCTGGCTGGCCGTGTGGCTCGCGATCCATTTCGGCGAGCGGTTCGGCGTCGAGGATGGCGGCGTGGCTCTCGTGGCCATCGCGGTCTTCCTGGGCCACCTGTGGCCCGTGTTCTTCCGCTTCGTCGGCGGCAAGGGCGTGGCGACCGCGCTGGGTGTGCTGCTGGGCCTGAACGTCTGGCTCGGCCTGGCGACGTTGGTGACGTGGCTCGTCGTCGCCTACGCGTTCCGCTACTCGTCGCTGGCCGCGCTGGTGGCCGCGATCTTCGCGCCGTTCTACTACGGCCTTTTGTTCGGCGCCGACGAAAAACTGTTCGCCGTTATCGCGATGAGCCTGCTGCTGCTGTACCGCCATAGCAGCAACATCAGCAATCTCCTGGCCGGCAAGGAATCCCGGATCGGCAGCAAGTCCAAGGCGGCCGCAGCGGCCAAAGCAGCGCCTCGAAAGAAATAGCCCAAAACCGGGGTCTGACCCCGGATTGTCGATTTGCCGAATTTGTTTGGCGCGCTGCTCCCTTTCGTTCGATGTGTCACCATATGCCATCGGCGTTAGTGAAAACAATTGGAAGGCGGTGAAACGTGAATAAGCAGATGAGAATCGATTTCGTGTCGGATGTGTCGTGCCCGTGGTGTGCGATCGGTCTGAAATCGCTCGAGCAGGCGCTGGACCGGGTGTCCGATGAAATTACGGTCGACATGCACTTCCAGCCCTTCGAGCTGAACCCCGGCATGGGGCCCGAGGGCCAGGATATCTTCGAGCACATCACCGAGAAATACGGCTCAACGCCGGCCCAGCAGGAACAATCGCGCGAGATGATCCGCCAACGCGGCGAGGCCGTCGGCTTCACGTTCGATATGAGCAAGCGCGGCCGCATCTACAACACCTTCGACGCGCACCGCCTGCTGCACTGGGCGGAAGGCCAGGGCCGCCAGCAGGCACTGAAGGAAAAGCTGTTCGAGGTGTATTTCACGCAAGGCGACAACCCGGGCGCGCACGACGTGCTGCTGCGCGCGGCGGGCGAGGTCGGCCTCGACGTGGAGGCCGCGCGCCAGGTGCTGGAATCGAACGCGTACGCCGACGAGGTGCGCCAGCTCGAGTACTACTGGCAGCGTGCCGGCATCCGCTCGGTGCCCGCCATCGTGATCAACCAGCGCCACCTGATCTCGGGTGGCCAGCCGCCCGAGGTGTTCGAGCAGGCGCTGCGCCAGATCGCGCAGCAGGACGAGGAACTCGAGCAGGACGAGGAACCGGCCGCGTAAAGGCCGCCGGTTCAGCTCAGGTCGAGCACGATGGGCTGGTGGTCCGAGGCCGACGTCTCGGACTGCACGGAGACGTCGGCGACGCGTCCGGCCAAGTCCTCGGTGACGAAAAAATAATCGTAGCAGTCGGGCTTTTCCGGCCACTTGAAGCCGTGCAGGCCGGCCGTCGGTGCGCGCGCCATGTCGCCGTGGCGCACCCGCCAGGCATCCAGCAAGGCCAGCGAGCCGGCCGGCGCGGGCGCCAGCATGGCCCGGTAGTCTTCCGAGTCCGGTCCGAAATTGAAGTCGCCGCAGTAGATGGCCGTGCCGGGCCGGAAACCGAGCTGGAACGGCGGCTCGAGATCGGGCTCGGGCTGGTAGACGGCGGCCCTGGCGCAGGCCTCCTCGTGCAGTTCGCGGATGCGGCGCACCTGCGCCCCGCGCTGTACCGGCGAGTAATATTCGAGGTGGGTCGTCAGCAGGCGCAGCTTGCCGCCGGGCGCTTCCAGCACGGTCTCGATCATCCCGCGCGGCATGCCGGCCGGGTGTTCCGGATCGACGGGCCACGGCAGCATGTGGCGCTGCGCCTGGGTGATGCGGAATTTGGACAACAGGATATTGCCGAACTGCCGAGGCAGATTGTTGCGATAGATTTCGCTCGGTGCGTGCTCGATCATGTGGTAGCCACCGAAGGCGCCGGCGAGCTGCTTGAACTGGCTCGCGCTGGCGCTGCCCTCCAGTTCGGGATGGTTGGCCGCCACTTCCTGCAGGCAGATCACGTCGGGATTCAGCTTGCGCAGCACATCGATGATTGCGTGGATGCGGATGCGCCCGTCCCTCCCACAGCCCCAATGAATATTCCAGCTAACCACGCGCATTCGATACCTCCGTAAAACTCAACTGCCAGAGTTTGCCATTCTTTGGAGAATGGCGGTCACACGGTAGGATCGATGTCAAGCTAACAAGTTCACCAGAACAGTGTCTGGAACGGCCGCGTTTCAGAAGCGGCTTGCGTTGCTGCGCCTGTGTTCGGCACCTTCTTTCAGCAACTGCTCCGCCTCGGCGGCGTCCTTGGGCGTGAGGTCGTCGCCCGTCTGCTTGACGAGGGCCAGCTCCTGGATCGCGGCCGGGTACTCGCGGTCCGCGGCGCGCTCCAGCAGGTCGCGCGCGCGGCGCGGGTCAGGCGCCACGCCGTCGCCGTCCGCATACGCGTTCGACAGCAGGAACATCGCATGCGCATCGCCCGCCTGCGCGGCCACGGCCAGCCAGTGCGCGGCGGCGGCCTTGTCGACCGGGACGCCGTCGCCGTTCTTGAGCAGCAGCGCGAGCCCCAGCGCGGCCTTGGCGTGACCCTGCTGCGCCGCCTGGCGGTACCATCGCGCGGCGCGCGCGTTCGCGCCGCTGTCCTGCGTGTGCTCGCGTTCCAGCTCGCCCAGCTGCCATGCGCTTTCCGTATCGCCCTGGCGCGCCGCGCGCAGGAACAGGGCGCGCGCCTGGTCCTCGCGATGACGCTTCTGGTAGAGCAGGGCGAGTTCGCGCTCGGCCACCGCCAGGCCGTCGTCGGCCCAGGCCCGCAGGCGCTGCTCGGCGGCCGCGTCGCCGCGCTGGGACGCGTCCATGGCGACGGCCTCGATCTCGGCCGGCAGCGGGGCGCGTGCGCAGCCGGCGAGGAGGACGAGCAGCAGCGCTTGAGTGATACGGATACGCATGCCGGCTTACTTCGACAGGTCGATCGCGTACTTGGCGAAGCCGCTCGCGTCCAGCCCGCCCTCGGCCGTGACGGCGGAGAGGCCCGCCGCCTTCGCCAGCGCGAGATGGCCTGGGGCCGAGCGCAGGATCACGGGGCCGGCGGTCGCGGTCTTCACGAAGCTCCAGCTCTTCGCGCCGCCGTTCGCCGCCAGGGTGACTTTGCCGCTCGCCGCGCCGATCTTCTGCAGGTAATTGCTGACGACGGCCTGGTTCGCGTCCGGCGACTTGATGATCGTCTTGCTGCCGTCGATGCCGGGGAAGTTGCCGCCGCCGCCGGCGCGGTAGTCGTTGGTGGCCACGATGAAGTCGTCCGTGTCCGCCACCGGCTTGCCCTGGTACGTCAGGTTGACGACGCGGCTGCCGACCGGCTTCGTGACGTCGACCTGGTACTGCAGCGCGTTGTTCTCGGCGTAGAACACGTCGTAGTTATAGATCGTGCCGTACGACGGGACGAGGTCCTGCTCGCTTGTGACCGCCGGATCGATCCGCGCGAACTGTTTCGCGGCCGTCTCCAGCCAGTTCTTGAGGTCCGATCCCTTGATCTTCACGGCCTGCAGGTTGTTGTTGCTGTACAGGTAAAGGTCGCCCGGATTGCGGACCTGCAGGCCGATCGGCGCCGCGGGCGTCGCGCCAGGGGCCACGTCCGTGAAGTCGGACGGCCCGTTGCGGCCCGCCTTGAACGGCGCGCTGCACGAGATCACGGGGATGGTCTTGTAGCTCGAGAGGGTGGCGTCCGTGCTCGTCGCGATGGCGTTCTTCACGTAATCGATCTGCGCCTGGTTCACGAGCTGGATGGCCGATACGTCGCCCGCGAGCGCGAAGTACGAGGACATCTCGAAGTCCGTCGACACGCCCAGCGGCTGCTTCGCATAGGCGATCGTGGCCTGGTGTTCCGTCTGCACGGCAGCGGCGATGGCCGGGTCGGCGGTCACGGGGGTGGTGCCGTCCTTGTATTTGTAGCCGCGCGATTCGACGGTCGTCTTCGCCGGCTGCACGATCCATTTTCCGCCCTGGTAGGCGAGCGTCATCTTGACGACGCCGAGACGCCGTCCCCAGCTCTGCGCCATCACGGTCGGCACGCCGTTGACGAAGCCGCCCACCGCATCGACCTTGGCCGAGGCGGGAATCGCGGCGAACGACGGATCCAGCGCGGGCGCACCCGTTTCTTTCCCCTTCGGGAAGATGAGGTGCGAGTGGCCGATCAAGAGGGCATCGATGCCGGTCGTGCTCAGGTGATAGCTCTGGTTTTCCATCTTCGGGCTGTACGTGCTCGTGTCCAAGCCACCGTGCGACAGCGCGACGACGAGGTCCGCGCCTTTGCCGCGCATCTCCGGCACATACTGTTTCGCCGCTTCGACGGCGCCGCCGACGGCCACCTTGCCGGCCAGGTTCTTCTGGTCCCAGTCGAGGATCTGCGGCGGCACGAAGCTCATCACGCCCACATTGACGGTGACCGGCATCGTCTCGCCGTTCGGCTTCGTCGCCGTGAAGTTGCGCGCGAGGATGCGGTACGGTTCGTAGATCGTTTTACCCGTGGCGACTGCCGTCACGTTCGACAGCACGAGCGGGAAGTTCGGCCCGCCGCACGTGCCGGCCGGTTTCGTCACGCCCGGGATGCCGAAGTCGGTGTTCGTGACCTGGCTGAGGAACGGCAGGCCGTAGTTGAATTCGTGGTTGCCCAGGCCGCCCGCGTCGTACTTCAGCGCGTTCATCGCCTTGTGCACGGCGAGCGTGTCCGAACATTTCACGGGCGAGGTGACGGCCTGCAGGTCGGCCAGCAAGGTGCCCTGGATGACGTCGCCGTCGTCGAACAGCAGATTGTTCGGCGTCTCGGCGCGCGCCTGCTGGATCAGCGTGGACGTGCGGTCGAGGCCCAGCGTGGCATCGTCGGCGAGCGAGTAATAGTTGTAGCCGAGGACGTTCGAGTGGATGTCGGTGGTCTCGAGCAGGGCGAGGGTGACGGTCGTGCCTTCGGGGATGACGTTGGCGGGCGTGGACGGCTCGCCGCAGCCTGTCAGGCCGGCGGCGGCAAGGGCCGCGAGCAGTACGTGGTTGCGTTTCAAGATCGTGGGTCCGTTGTGATGTTGTGATGTAAACCGGGCGCACTCTATCTTGATCAGATGACAACGATATGACAGGCCCATGCGCCACGCCGACGCACGCTGCACGGTTCCGGACGCGCGTGCGCCGTGCTCTGGCACGCCGGCCTGCACGGCCGCACGCAATCGGTGTGCGTCCCCGTTTTTGTTGGTGCGTCGGCACAACCACGGTGCCGGCGCGATGTTTCGAGTGTTGGCACGGCACTTGCTGTATTGACTGCGAGGGCGCCGGAGCCGGCCACTCCGCCCGCCGCCGACGTTGTCTCTTTCTTTCGTTTGCCGTCTACAAGGACCAACATGACCGATACAACCAATCAGACCCGCCGCCGCCTGCTGGCCGCCACGGCCTCGCTCACCGGACTCGTCTCCGGCGGGGTCTTCGCCGCCGGTTCCGACAAACCCGAGAAAACGGAAGTCAAGGTCGGCTTCATCCCCCTGACCGACTGCGCTTCCGTGGTGATGGCGTCGGTGCTGGGCTTCGACAAGAAGTACGGCATCAAGATCGTGCCCAGCAAGGAATCGTCCTGGGCCAGTGTGCGCGACAAGCTGGTCAACGGCGAACTGGATGCCGCCCATGTGCTGTATGGCCTCATCTACGGCGTACAGATGGGCATCGGCGGCCCGAAGAAGGACATGGCGGTGCTGATGAACCTGAACCACAACGGCCAGGCCATCACCCTGTCGAAGAAGCTGGCCGACGCCCATGCGGTGGACGGCCCGTCGTTGGCCAAGGTGATGAGCACGGACAAGCGCGACTACAGCTTCGCGCAGACCTTCCCGACCGGCACCCATGCGATGTGGCTGTACTACTGGCTGGCCAGCTACGGGATCAATCCGATGAGGGATGCGAAGGTGATCACCGTGCCGCCGCCGCAGATGGTGGCGAACATGCGGGTCGGGAATATGGACGGCTTCTGCGTGGGCGAGCCGTGGAACCACCGCGCCATCGCCGACGGCGTCGGCATCACCGCCGCGACGACCCAGGAGATCTGGAAGGACCATCCGGAAAAGACCCTCGGCACCTCGCTCGAGTGGGTCAGGAAGTATCCGAACACGGCGCGCGCCCTCGTGGCCGCGGTGCTGGAGGCGAGCCGGTGGATCGACGCGAGCATGTCCAACAAGGTGAAAATGGCCGAGACGATCGCCGACAAATCGTACGTCAACACCTCGGTGGACGTGATCAACCAGCGCATCCTGGGCCGCTACCAGAACGGCCTGGGCAAGACCTGGGACGATCCGAACTACATGAAGTTCTACAACGACGGCACGGTCAATTTCCCCTACCTGTCGGACGGCATGTGGTTCATGACCCAGCACCGCCGCTGGGGCCTGCTGAAGTCCGATCCCGACTACCTGGCCGTGGCCTCGAGCGTCAACCAGGTCGGCCTGTACCGGGAAGCGGCCGCCATGGCCAAGGCCGAGGTGCCGAAGTCGCCCATGCGTTCCGCAAAGCTCATCGACGGCACCGTGTGGGACGGGAAGAATCCGGCCGGCTATGCCGCCGCGTTCAAGATCAAGGCGTGATCGTGCATCCATCGACCATAGTGAGGACATCATGAACGCAATCGTGGATTCGACATCCGGCGCGCGCGCCAAGCCGGCGGCGCCCGGCTGGCGCGCCCTGGCGCTGCGCGCGCCGAATGGCCGCGCCGTGTTGCTGGCGCTGCTGCCGCCGCTGCTGGGCCTGGGGCTGCTGGTGCTGGTGTGGCAGCTCGTCTCGGCCAGCAACGGCAACTTCCCATCGCCCTTTGTGACGTGGGATGCGGCCGTCAAGCTGTTCGCCGACCCGTTCTACAGCAACGGGCCGAACGACCAGGGCATCGGCTGGAACATCCTGGCGTCGCTCAAGCGGGTGGCGCTGGGCTTCGGCCTGGCCGCGCTAGCGGGCATCCCGCTCGGCTTCCTGATCGGGCGCTCGCGCTTCCTGGCCGGCATGTGCAATCCCATCGTCAGCCTGCTGCGCCCGGTCTCGCCGCTGGCCTGGCTGCCGATCGGGCTCCTGGTGTTCAAGGCCGCCAATCCGGCCGCCATCTGGGCCATCTTCATCTGCTCGATCTGGCCGATGATCATCAACACGGCCGTCGGCGTGCAGCGCGTGCCGCAGGACTACATGAACGTGGCGCGCGTGCTCAACCTGTCGGAGTGGAAGATCTTCACGACGATCCTGCTGCCCTCGGTCCTGCCCTATATGCTGACCGGTGTGCGCCTGGCGATCGGCACGGCCTGGCTGGTGATCGTCGCCGCCGAAATGCTGACCGGAGGCGTGGGCATCGGCTTCTGGGTCTGGGACGAGTGGAACAACCTGAACGTCCCCCACATCATCATCGCCATCGTCGTCATCGGCGTGGTCGGGCTGGTGCTGGAACAGGCGCTGGTCGCGTTGGCCCGCGCCGTCACCTACGAAGAATCCGGGAGTTGATATGAGCGAGCCGAAATTCATCGAAGTGCAGCAGGTCGAGATGTTGTTCGACACCCGCAAGGGCTCGTTCCACGCCCTTGCCGACGTCAACCTGAAGGTGGCGCGCGGCGAGTTCATCACCTTGATCGGCCACTCGGGCTGCGGCAAGTCGACCTTGCTGAACCTGCTGGCGGGCCTGACGCGTGCCACCGAGGGCGTCCTGATCTGCGCCGGCCGCGAGATCGCCGGACCGTCGCCGGAGCGTGCGGTGGTGTTCCAGAACCATTCGCTGCTGCCCTGGCTGACCTGTTTCGAGAACGTCTACCTGGCCGTCGAGCGCGTGTTCGGCGACCGCGAACCGAAGGACAAGCTGCGTGCGCGCACGACCGATGCGCTGGCGCTCGTGGGGCTGACGCACGCGGCGCAGAAGCGGCCCAGCGAGATCTCGGGCGGCATGAAGCAACGGGTCGGCATCGCGCGCGCGCTGTCGATGGAGCCGAAGGTGCTGCTGATGGACGAACCGTTCGGCGCCCTGGACGCGCTGACCCGCGCCCACCTGCAGAACGAACTGCTGCGCATCGTCGCCCAGACCGGCTCCACGGTCGTGATGGTCACGCACGACGTGGACGAGGCGGTGCTGCTGTCGGACCGCATCGTGATGATGACCAACGGCCCGGCCGCGACCATCGGCGAGATCGTGGACGTGCGTCTGGCGCGCCCGCGCGAGCGCGTCGCGCTGGCGCACGATGCGCTCTACAACGAGTATCGGACGAGGGTGCTGGAGTTCCTGTATCACCGGCAGGCAAGGCCGGCGAAGGAAGCGGCCTGACGGTCAGGTCGGCGAAAATCAGGCCGGCTCGATCTCGTCCAGCGGCCAGCGCGGGCGCACGTTGAACGCGTAATCGCGCTGCGCCGCTTCCGGATTGCGCTCCAGCCGCAGCGCGCCCGCGAACGCGATCATCGCGCCGTTGTCGGTGCAGAATTCCAGTTCCGGGTAATAGACCTTGAACCGCTTCTTCGCCGCCGCCGCGTTCAGCGATGCGCGCAACTGGCGGTTCGCGCCCACGCCGCCCGCGATCACGAGGCGCTTGAGGCCCGTGTGCTTCAGCGCCAGCACGCATTTGGCGGTCAGCACGTCGACGATGGCATCGACGAACCCGCGCGCGATGTTGGCCTTGTCCTGCTCGCAGACGTTGGCCACGTCCGCCGCGTTGTTCTTCACGACCGTCAGCACGGCCGTCTTCAGTCCCGAGAAGCTGAAATTGAAATCCTTCGAGTGCAGCATCGGACGCGGCAATTTATACGCTTCCGGATCGCCGAATTCCGCCAGGCGCGAAATGGCCGGGCCGCCCGGATAGCCAAGGCCCAGCAGCTTGGCCGACTTGTCGAACGCTTCGCCGGCGGCGTCGTCCAGGGTCTCGCCCAGCAGCGTGTAGCGGCCGACGCCATCGACGCGCATCAGCTGCGTGTGGCCGCCGGAGACGAGCAGGGCGACGAACGGGAATTCCGGCCGCTCGCTCGCGAGCAGCGGCGACAGCAGGTGACCTTCGAGGTGGTGCACGCCCAGCACGGGCTTATCGAGCGCGAGCGCCAGGCTGCACGCGACGGACGATCCGACCAGCAGCGCGCCGGCGAGGCCCGGACCCTGCGTGTAGGCGATGGCGTCGATGCGCTCCATCGGCAGGTCGGCCTGCGCGAGCACCTGTTCCAGCAGCGGCAGCGCGCGCCGGATATGGTCGCGCGACGCCAGTTCCGGCACGACGCCGCCGTACTCCTCGTGCATCGCGACCTGCGAGTGCAGTGCGTGGGCCAGCAGGCCGCGCTCCGTGTCGTACAGAGCCAGGCCGGTTTCATCGCAGGAGGATTCGACGCCGAGGACAATCATGGGCAAGCAGGAACAGTATGAGGAAGACAAGATGGGCGCCCAGGGCGCCGCGCAATCCGCCATTGTACCGTAGGGTGGTTCGGGGCGCGCAGCCGGCTGCGCCGCGGCAGCGATGCCGCGGCGGCCCGTGCGCCGTCCACGCGTCCGGAGGAAGATGCGAACCGCCTGCGCGGCGCCGGACGTTACGCCCGCTGCAGCAATTCCTTGTGCGCGCTGCGCAGCATGGCTTCGGTGTCGTCCCAGCCGATGCAGCCGTCGGTGACGGAGCAGCCGTATTTCAGCTGCGACAGGTCGCTCGGAATCGGCTGGCTGCCGCTGACGATGTTCGATTCGATCATCACGCCGACGAGCGACCGGTTGCCGTGCTTGATCTGCTGGATCACGTCCGACATGACGAGCGGCTGCAGTTCCGGCTTCTTGTAGCTGTTCGCGTGCGAGCAGTCGACGACGAGGTTCGCGGGCAGGCCGGCCTTCGTGAGGGCCTGTTCGGCGATCGCGACGGACACGGAATCGTAGTTCGGACGCCCGCCGCCGCCGCGCAGCACGACGTGGCCGTAGGCGTTGCCGCGGGTGCGCACGATCGACACGCTGCCCTGGTCGTTGATGCCCAGGAAGGAGTGCGGGCTGGACGACGACAGCACGGCGTTGACGGCGATGCTGACGTCGCCGTCGGTGCCGTTCTTGAAGCCGACGGGCGTCGACAGGCCGGACGACATCTCGCGGTGCGTCTGCGATTCCGTCGTGCGCGCGCCGATCGCGGTCCAGGCGATCAGGTCGCCCAGGTATTGCGGAGAAATCGGATCGAGCGCCTCGGTGGCGGTCGGCAGGCCCAGCTCGCACACGTCGAGCAGGAACTGGCGCGCGCGTTCCATGCCGACGTCGACGCGGAACGAGTCGTCCATGAACGGATCGTTGATATAGCCCTTCCAGCCGGTGGTCGTGCGCGGCTTTTCGAAATACACCCGCATCACCAGCACCATCGTGTCCTGCACCTCGGCCTGCAGCGCCTTCAGGCGGCGCGCATAGTCGAGGCCCGCGACCGGATCGTGGATCGAGCAGGGGCCGACGACGACGAACAGGCGCTTGTCCTTGCGGTCGAGGATGTTGCGCAGGGTCTCGCGGCCCTTCATCACGGTGGTGAAGGCCTTGTCCGTCAGCGGCAGCTTTTTATGCAGTTCGCTGGGCGTCGGCATGGTCGCGAACGAGGTGACGTTGGTATTTTCGATATCGGGCGTGATCAGCATGGCATTCGTGTTTGTTCCTGAGGGATCAATGAGTCTAGCCTGAAATCGCGCATCCTGCACCCTCTTGCTCAAAAAACTCGCATCCGCGAGGGGATGGTATGCTGTCGCGATGGATACCAATCACGCACCCCAGAACCCCGCATCCTTCCCGGCCGCCCGCTTCATCAAGGAGATCGGCCGCGGCGTGAAAGGCGCGCGCAGCATGTCGCGCGAGGACGCCAAGCTGCTCTACGCCGCCATGCTCGACGGGCGCGTGTCCGACCTGGAACTGGGCGGCATCCTGCTCGCGATGCGCATCAAGGGCGAATCCGTCGAGGAAATCGCCGGCTTCATGGACGCGGCCGAAGCGTCGTTCGCGCCGCTGCCCGCGCCGCCCGGCGACTTCGCGCCCGTGCTGATCCCCAGCTATAACGGGGCGCGCAAGCTGGCCAACCTGACGCCGCTGCTGGCGCTGCTGCTCGCGCGCGAGGGCGTGCCGGTGCTGGTGCACGGCGTCCAGGAAGATCCGGGCCGCGTGACGACGGCCGAGATCTTCGCCGAGATGGGCATCGGCCCCGTCGGCTCCACGGCCGACATGCTGGACGTTTTTGCGGACCAAAGACCGTGCTTCATGCCGATCGAGCGGCTGGCGCCGGAGCTGGCGCACCAGCTGTCGCTGCGCCGCATCCTCGGCGTGCGCAATTCCACGCACACCCTCGTCAAGATCCTGCAGCCGTTCGAGGGCCCGGCGCTGCGCCTCGTGTCGTACACGCATCCGGAATACCTGGCGATGCTGACCGAATATTTTGAAACGGCCGCCCCGCACGCCCGCGGCGACGCCTTCCTCATGCGCGGCACCGAAGGCGAGACGGTGGCGAACGCGAACCGCGCCCAGGAAATCAACTGGTTCCACGCCGGACAAAAGACCCTGCTGATCGAGCGCGACGCCCCGGCCGACGCGCTGGCGCCCGCGCCGGAAGGCCGCGACGCGGCCGCCACCGCCGACTGGATCGCGCGCGCGCTGCGCGGCGAACAGCCCGTGCCGCCGCCGATCGCGGCGCAGGTGGCGCAGTGCGTGCAGGTGGCGCGGGCTTTACGTACGGCTGTCTGATCCGCCTTCCTTCCCGTACAATCACGCCTTTTGCGCGCAGCATTCACGGAAGAGGCATGGCAAAACACTACGACGTGGCGATCATCGGCGCCGGCGCGGCCGGCATGATGTGCGCCGCCACCGCGGCCCAGCGCGGCAAGCGCGTCCTGCTGGTCGACCACGCCGGCAAGCTGGCCGAAAAAATCCGCATCTCGGGCGGCGGCCGCTGCAACTTCACCAACATCAACGCCGGCCCGCAGAATTTCCTGTCCGAGAATCCGCATTTCTGCCGCAGCGCCTTGTCGCGCTACACGCCCCAGGATTTCCTCGCGCTCGTCAAGAAACACCGCATCGCGTACCACGAAAAGCACCGCGGCCAGCTGTTCTGCGACGACTCGTCCGAACAGATCATCGCCATGCTCAAGGCCGAATGCGACGCGGGCGGCGTGCAGTGGCGCATGCCGTGCAAGGTGGCCGGGGTCTCGAAGCATGCGGATGGGTTCCGCATCGACACGGACGGTGAACCCATCCTCGCCGCCAATGTCGTGGTCGCAACGGGCGGCCTGTCGATCCCGAAGATCGGCGCCACCGACCTGGGCTACCGCATCGCGAAGCACTTCGATATCAAGATCGTCGAGACGCGCCCTGGTCTCGTGCCCCTGACCTTTGACGGCCCCAGCTGGCAACCGTTCGTGCCGCTGGCCGGCATCGCGCTCGAAGTCGACGTCGAGACGGGGTCGAAAAAGGGCAAGAATGCAAAGTACGGCTATTTCCGGGAAGATTTATTGTTCACGCACCGCGGCCTGTCCGGCCCGGCCATCCTGCAGATTTCCAGCTACTGGCAGCCGGGCACGGCCATCCTGTTGAATCTGCTGCCGGAGATCGACGTGGCGGAAGAACTGATCGGTATGAAGACGACGATCAAAAAGCAGTTGGGAAATGTCTTGTCGCAGTGGCTGCCTACCCGCCTTGCAGAAGGTCTCTTGCTCGGTAACGGTTTCGCGCTGGATGCGCGCTTGCCGGACATGGCAGATGCGAAATTGCGCAAGCTGGGCGATGCGATCAACCGCTGGGCCATCGTGCCGACCGGATCGGAAGGTTATAAGAAGGCGGAGGTGACGCTGGGCGGCGTCGATACGCGCGAACTGTCGCAGCAGACGATGATGGCGAACAATGTCCCCGGCCTGTATTTCATCGGCGAGACGGTCGACGTCACGGGCTGGCTCGGCGGCTATAACTTCCAGTGGGCATGGGCTTCCGGCGTCGCGGCGGGCGGGGCGATCGAGTGAAACCGCTGCGATGTGGCAACTTTGCACACTGATGAAAAACATCGCACAGAGCTTGAAAAGCTGTTAGAATTTCGTTCTTCCCTAAATCCAACGGTTTCATTTTTACATGACCACTATCCGCCTTAAAGAAAACGAGCCGTTCGAAGTCGCTATGCGTCGCTTCAAGCGCACTATCGAAAAAACCGGTCTGCTGACGGAACTGCGCGCACGCGAGTTCTACGAGAAGCCGACTGCAGAGCGCAAGCGCAAGCTGGCCGCTGCCGTGAAGCGTCACTACAAGCGCATCCGCAGCCAGCAACTGCCGAAGAAGCTGTACTGATTTACATTCACGCCTGATCCGGTGACGGCCGATTGCCAGTCCCGGCTTTGCAAGGCCTGAATCCGACGAAGCCCGCTCCGGTTGTGCCGCAGCGGGTTTTGCCTTTTGCCCCCATCGAATGGAGTCTCCATGAGCTTGAAAGACCAAATCACCGACGACATGAAAGCCGCCATGCGCGCCAAGGACAGCGAGCGCCTCTCGACCATCCGTCTCTTGATCGCCGAGATCAAGCGCAAGGAAGTGGACGAACGGGTCGAGCTGAACGATGCGCAGGTGCTGGCTGTCGTCGAAAAGATGATCAAGCAGCGCAAGGATTCGATCACCCAGTTCGAAAGTGGTGGCCGCCAGGATCTGGCTGATAAGGAAAAGTCCGAGTTGGCCGTGCTGACGGCATACATGCCGGCCGGCCTGTCGGATGAGGAAGTCGCCGCCGAAGTGGCCGCCGCGGTTGCCGCATCGGGCGCCGCCGGTCCGCAGGACATGGGTAAGGTGATGGGCATCCTGAAACCGAAACTGGCTGGCCGTGCCGACATGACGGCGGTGTCGGCCCAGGTGAAGAAAGCCCTCGCAGGCGCTTGAGCCTGGCGCGACACGGCTGCGGCAACGACACTACGGCCGTGTCTGTTTTTGATGCACCGGAGCGGCAACGCCATGTTGCATTGTTGCAAATCAACTTGTAACGAGCCCTGCGGTATAGTCTGACCTGAGACAAATACCTGTTAGATCAAGTGATTCCGCAATCATTCATTACCGACTTGCTCAATCGCGTTGACATCGTCGACGTGGTGGGACGTTATGTGCAGCTGAAAAAGGGCGGCGCCAATTACATGGGGCTCTGTCCGTTTCACAACGAAAAGTCCCCCAGCTTTACCGTCAGCCCGACCAAGCAGTTCTATCACTGCTTCGGCTGCGGCGCCCACGGCACCGCCATCGGCTTCATGATCGAATACTCGGGCATGGGCTTCGTCGACGCCGTCAAGGACTTGGCGCAAAGCGTCGGCATGATCGTGCCCCAGGCCGACGACAAGATTCCGCCGGCCCAGCGCGCCGCCCAGCAGGCGCAGACGCTGGCCTTGTCGGATGCGCTGAACCAGGCCTGCGATTTTTATCGTGCCCAATTGCGCACGGCGCCAAACGCCATTGCCTATTTAAAAGGCCGCGGCTTGACGGGAGAAGTCGCGGCCCGCTTCGGCCTCGGCTACGCGCCCGGCGGCTGGGACAACCTGCGCTCCGTCTTCCCCGATTACGACGCGCTGGCGCTCGTCGAATCCGGCCTCGTCATCGATAAAGTGGATGAGGATGGCGGCAATAAAAAACGCTACGACCGATTCCGCGAACGCATCATGTTCCCGATCCGGAACACGAAAGGGCAGGTGATCGGCTTCGGCGGCCGCGTGCTCGACGGCGGCGAACCGAAATACCTGAACTCGCCGGAAACGCCGCTGTTCCAGAAAGGTCATGAGTTATATGGGCTGTTCGAGGCGCGCCAGGCGATCCGCGACGCCGGTTATGTGCTGGTGACGGAGGGCTATATGGACGTCGTCGCCTTGGCCCAGCTCGGCTTCCCGCAAGCCGTGGCAACGCTCGGCACGGCGTGTACCAGTACCCACGTGCAAAAGCTGCTGCGCCAGACCGACAACGTCATCTTCAGTTTCGACGGCGACAAGGCCGGCCGCCGCGCCGCCCGCCGTGCGCTGGAAGCCTGTTTGCCCCAGGTCACGGACAACAAGACGATCAAGTTCCTGTTCTTGCCACAAGAACACGATCCGGACAGCTATGTGCGCGAATTCGGCGCGGAAGCGTTCGCACGGGAAATCAACGAAGCGATGCCGCTGTCGCAATTCCTGCTGCGCGAAGTGACGACGGAACACGATCTCGACACGCCGGAAGGCCGGGCGCGCGTCCAGTTCGATGCGAAACCGCTGCTGCAAGCCATGACGCCGACGGCCCTGCGCCTGCAGATCGTGCGCGGGCTGGCGAACCTGACCGAGTCAACGCCGGCGGAGATCGAAGCGTTGTTCGAGTTGTCCAAGCCGGTTGCGGTGGCGCGCAAAGCCCCGCCGCGCCAGGGGCGCCCGGAGCCGGTTGGCCTGGAATTGCAGATGTCGCGCATCCTCGTCGCCCATCCGGCGCTGGCGCTGGGCCTGGATGAATCAGCATTGCGCGCTTTCGACCATTTCGGCGTCGAGCAAGCCGAGCGCTTGCGCCAGCTCGTCGCGATGGCCCAGGCATTGGGGGCGAACGGTACGTTCGCCGCGTTGTCCGAGCAATTGAAGGAGACGAGCAGCGAATACGACAACCTGATCGCGGCCATCGCCGTCGAACCCGAATCGGATAGCGAAGCCGATCGTGTATGGCTGACAAGTGCGGTGAGGCAAGTCAAGATGGACGTATTGAAACAGGAGTTGAACCAGTTGTTTTCTTCCGGATTGACCCCAGATCAGGTGAGTGCCCGCTATCGCGAAATCACAGCTCAGCAGGACCTCTTGGCCCGGGAGGCAGCAAACGAAACCCCTGCGAAATTCGCCTGATGAAGGACGGTCGCCAAGGCGGCGTTCTTGACTGGAAAGAACAGGGGCGCGTGCTATAATAAAACGCTAACTATTGCAAGCATTGAAACGATTTTTCGTGTCAATCCGGGCGGGGTTGTTTCAGTTAGCAGGGCAACCGAGTGTGCCTGCAGCGTGATGTAAGGTAACAAAACTTTATCTTTAACCATAGTAAAGTGGTCGTTGTGACTTCGAAAGCGCCTGTGCCAACCAAGAAACCCGAAACCAAAGTGGCTACCAAATCCACCAGGATGTCCGCTAAAGTGGACAATTCGCAAGACAAGGCGGAAGCTCGCGTTGCGGGTGTTGCGCCTGTCAGCCAGACGACCGACGCGGAAGCCCTCGCCGCGATCGACACGTCCGGCTACGTGCTGCCGGCCGTCAAGGTGCCGGGCCGGCGCGGCCGCAAGCCCAAGGAATTCACGCCCGAGAACGACGAAGTCGCCGCGCTGAACGCGGTCGAGCGCGCCGAGCTGAAAGCGGTCGACAAGGCCAAGGCCAAGGACCGCAAGGCCAAGGAAAAAGCGCTGCTGAAAGATGCGTTCTCCTCGGACACGGAAGCGAGCGAAGAGGAACTGGAAATCCGCCGCCAGAAGCTCAAGGCCCTGATCAAGTCGGGCAAGGAGCGCGGCTTCCTCACGTATTCCGAGATCAACGACCATCTGCCGGACAATATCGTCGATCCGGAAGCGATCGAAGGCATCATCGGCACGTTCAACGACATGGGCATTGCCGTCTACGAGCACGCGCCCGATGCCGAAACGCTGCTGCTGTCCGATAATGTCGCCACCGTCACGAGCGACGACGAAGCCGAGGCTGCCGCCGAAGCGGCGCTGTCGACCGTCGACTCCGATTTCGGCCGCACCACCGACCCCGTCCGCATGTACATGCGCGAAATGGGTTCCGTCGAACTGCTGACCCGCGAAGGCGAGATCGAGATCGCCAAACGCATCGAAGACGGCCTGCGCGACATGATCCAGGCGATCTCCGCCTGCCCGGTGACGATCGCCGAAATCATCGACGCCGCCCGCCGCATAGAGCAGGACGAGATCAAGATCGACGAAATCGTCGACGGCATGGTCGACCCGGACGAAGACGAAGCGACGTCGCCGACCGCCGTCGCCCCGGCTGCGACCGAGTCCGACGACGACGAGGAAGACGACGAGGAAGAGGAAGAAGAGGAAGAGGAAGAAGAGGCGGCCGCGAGTTCCGGTGCCGCCGGCTATTCCGCCGAACAGCTCGAGCAGCTGAAGAACTCGGCCCTCGAAAAATTCAGCATCATCGAGCAGCAGTTCGACAAGATGCGCAAGGCCTACGAAAAGCAGGGCTACAACTCGGACGGCTACATCAAGGCGCAGGAAGCGATCTCGAACGAACTGCTCGGCATCCGCTTCACCGCCAAGGTCGTCGAAAAGCTGTGCGACACCCTGCGCGGCCAAGTCGACGAAGTACGCCACATCGAGAAGCAGATCCTGGACGTGGCCGTGAACCGCTGCGGCATGCCGCGCGCCCACTTCATCAAGGTCTTCCCAGGCAACGAGACGAACCTCGAGTGGGTCGACGGCGAAGTGAACGCCGGACACGCCTACAGCGCCATCCTCGGCCGTAATATCCCGACGATCAAGGAACTGCAGCAACGCCTGATCGACCTGCAATCCCGTGTCGTCCTGCCGCTGCCGGACCTGCGCAACATCAACCGCCAGATGGCGGCCGGTGAAATGAAGGCGCGCAAGGCCAAGCGCGAAATGACGGAAGCTAACCTGCGTCTCGTCATCTCGATCGCGAAGAAGTACACGAACCGCGGCCTGCAATTCCTCGACCTGATCCAGGAAGGCAATATCGGCCTGATGAAGGCGGTGGACAAGTTCGAATACCGTCGCGGTTATAAATTCTCGACGTATGCGACGTGGTGGATCCGTCAGGCCATTACCCGCTCGATCGCAGACCAGGCGCGCACGATCCGTATTCCGGTGCACATGATCGAAACGATCAACAAGATGAACCGGATCTCGCGCCAGATCCTGCAGGAGACAGGCGCCGAGCCGGATCCGGCGACGCTCGCGATCAAGATGGAAATGCCGGAAGATAAGATTCGGAAGATCATGAAGATCGCGAAAGAGCCGATCTCGATGGAAACGCCGATCGGCGACGACGACGATTCGCATCTGGGCGACTTTATCGAGGACAACAACACGTTGGCGCCTTCGGACGCCGCGCTGCATGCCTCGATGCGCGGTGTCGTCAAGGACGTGCTCGACTCGCTGACGCCGCGCGAAGCCAAGGTGCTGCGCATGCGCTTCGGCATCGAAATGTCGACGGATCACACGCTGGAAGAGGTCGGCAAGCAATTCGACGTCACCCGC
The DNA here is from genome assembly GCF_001941825.1 of Massilia putida. NCBI lineage: Bacteria > Pseudomonadati > Pseudomonadota > Betaproteobacteria > Burkholderiales > Oxalobacteraceae > Massilia > Massilia putida. The sequence continues at coordinate 3,036,539 of NZ_CP019038.1, read as the reverse complement.
GAGCGCATCCGCCAGATCGAAGCGAAAGCGCTGCGCAAGCTGCGCCACCCGTCGCGCTCCGACAAGCTGAAGAGCTTCCTCGAAGGCAATAGCGGCTGAGGCTTGACGGACCTACGCTAACACAATATCCTCTCGCCACTTCGGACGCTCAGGCTTCGGCCTGTCATCCGCAAGTGGCGAGTTTTTAGCGTCTTCGGATGTACCAGTTTCGGGCCTCTAGCTCATGCCTGGTTAGAGCAGCGGACTCATAATCCGTTGGTGCCCGGTTCGACTCCGGGGAGGCCTACCAATTAATGTTGTGCTTTGAAATCAAGCCCTTACGAGAAATCGAAAGGGCTTTTTTCATGGTCGATTTTGGCAAGAAGTTGCTTCAAAAACTGCCCTTTGCCGGAAATCTGCCGGAATGGAATGATTCGAGCCAAGCGTCCCGTTGACGGTTGGAGAAATCAAGAATGGCATATATCAAGAAGCGTGGTGAATACTGGCGTGCTGAGGTGCGCCGTAAGGGCTACAAACCTACTTATCGCACCTTTGACACACAAGCTGAAGCTCAGAAGTGGGCGCGCGGGGTCGAGGCCGAAATCGACACCGGCATTTACGTCGACAACTCCGCAGCCGAGAAGATGACATTGGGCCAGGCGCTCAGGCAATATCGGCGAGACGTTGCAGCGAAGAAGCGACATCCGGCGCAAGAGTATGGCCGCATTGATCGCTGGCTTCGAAATGACCTGTGTTTCCGCACGTTGGCCAAGGAGCTGATTTTGCTCGCTACCGGGATCAGAGGCGCTCAATTTGGAGGGTGTAAATAATATTGTGTAAACGGTCATTTGGCAGGACACTGCCGCCATTAGGAGAAACGATGACCGTTGTAAAGCGTAACAAGCGGGCCAAGCCCGATCCGGAACTGCTCAAACTTGCCGACGGCCTGCTGGCAAACTACCAGAAGCCCGAGGACCTGATCGGCGAAAATGGGCTGCTCAAGCAGCTCACCAAGATGCTGGTCGAGCGCGCGCTGGAAGTCGAGATGACCGACCACCTGGGCCACGACAAAAGCGGCGAGGTGACCAACAGCACTGCCAACACCCGCAACGGCCATAGCATCAAGACGCTCAAGGGCGATTTCGGCGCGCTGCCGCTTGACGTTCCTCGCGACCGCCAGGGCACGTTCGAGCCGCAGATCGTCGTCAAGCATCAGACACGCTGGACCGGCTTCGACGACAAAATCATCTCGCTCTACGCGCGTGGCCTGAGCGTGCGGGAGATCCAAAGCCATCTGGAAGAGATGTACGGCACCGAGGTGTCACCGACCCTCATTTCCAACGTCACGGACGCTGTCAGCGAGGATGTGAAGCTCTGGCAGGCCCGCCCGCTCGACGCCGTGTACCCGATCCTCTATCTCGACTGCATTCACGTCAAGGTGCGCGACAACGGCGCGGTGCGTACCAAGGCGGTCTACCTGGCCATCGGCGTCAACATGGATGGCCACAAGGAGGTGCTGGGCCTGTGGATCTCCCAAACTGAAGGCGCGAAGTTCTGGCTGCAGGTCGTGACCGAGCTAAAAAATCGTGGCGTGCAGGACATATTCATCGCCTGCGTCGACGGCCTGAAAGGCTTCCCGGACGCCATCGAGGCGGTCTACCCGCAGACCTCGGTTCAGCTGTGCATCGTTCACATGGTGCGCAACAGCCTGAATTTCGTGCCCTGGAAAGCGCAGAAGGAAGTCGCCGCCGATCTGAAGTTGATTTACAGTGCAGCCACTACCGACGAGGCTGAACTCAGGCTTGCCGAATTCGAAGATAAATGGGATAAACAGTATAAACCGATAAGTCAGTCCTGGCGCCGTAACTGGGCGCGCGTCATACCGTTCTTCGACTACCCGCCGGAAATCCGAAAGGTGATATACACCACGAACGCTATTGAATCGATTAACATGAGCCTGCGAAAAGTGACCAAGGCCCGCAGTTCCTTTCCGACCGATGAAGCTGTCAGCAAGCTGTTTTATCTTGCCCTGAACAACATCAGCAAGAAGTGGACGATGCCGATACGGGACTGGAAAGCTGCGTTAAACCGCTTCGCCATCCAGTTTGAAGACCGGGTGCCGCAGACTTAAACGAAGAATCGTTTACACAGAATCTGGTACACCCCCGTGAAAAGTAGTACTGATATCCTCAATAAAAGCGGCAGCTTCTTTCAGACGTCTGTTAACGGCCGTGATACCTCCACCTTTCTTCTCATCTACGCGCCCGGGATTGACCCAATCCGGATTGAATAGCCGCCACCACTTGTCTGCAGGCTGCAGATAAATGCTTTCCAAGGCGCTTTCCTCGTTACTAGGCAAACTCCACATCTCGCGCCCTGATCCATCCAAAACTTTGAGCCACGCCTTGCCGTAGGCCGATCCAGGAAACAATTCTAGGGCAGCAGGTGCATTGGCCAGGATGGCGGTCGCATTTTGCCCATCGATTCCGAGAACGCGTGCCCCGATTTCAGCAATCGTTCCAGGTCCTTCAAGGAAGCCGAATCGCGTGCGCTTGTAGGACGCAGCGGCGCCCATGGTCGGCATCACATTGTGGTAAATGCCGAGTACCTTGACGCTGGGGTCGTTGAGCAGATTTCCATACTTCGGATGGATGAGCGCGCGTGCGAGAAGACCGCCCATGCTGTGCGTTACGATAATCACCTCGTCGCATTGGAAACCCCGTTTCTGGTAGCCTGTGGCAAGCCCGCGGATGCGGTCTGCGATTACCTTTGCAGATTCGCCGTTGCTCTTCAGGTAGTTGTAGCCCATGGCGTGGACCGGATACCAGCAAGCGGCGACTTTGCGCAGATCTTTCTCGGTCAACGCAGTATCAAAATCGACGGCGCCGAAGGTGCTCGGGTTTGCGAGGACTCGCTGCCAATTCGGATTGATCCGGTCATGAACGAACATGTTGTTAAGATAGCTTTCAGCCGTTGTCAACATCTGGCCATAAGCCCCTTTGAACAAGACTTCGCTCCAGCCGCGCCATCTTGCTATCTGCGCCGGGGATTCGCGCTTGGCGGTAGCCGACCGGCGATTGGGCAGGTGGCCCGTTCGTAGCGATGGCCCCATCAAGGGTGGGATGGGCTGGAGACTGTCAGGAACATTTTGATGTCGCTGGTCCGCCGCCAGCGTTTCCTTGCCCTCGGGATCAAAACGTCCTTTGCTCTCGGTATAGTGGTAGTACTCGACTTCCGTCTCGTTCGGATCGAGCATGAGTTGCCGTTGCGCCGGCGTGGCGTTTTTGTACCATCCGCCAATGTCAGTGTCGAAAGCCGCAAGACCTACCTCGTTCACGATGCCGACCATATCGTCCGGCCGCCACGACCGGTTGTCTAGTCGGTCCAGCTTTTTCTGCCGTTCCCTGCTTAGCCTTAGGTTACTGCCCATCACGCCTGGCAGGAAAATCACAGGAAGAACTTTGCGCGGCGGTAGCTTGACATCGTGGCGGATTGTGTCAGATGTTTCCGTCATGTAGACCGTGTATTCGGCCCATCCGCCGACACCCTGCGTGAATTCGCCCTGGTGATTTCCTCGCTCATTCAGTCCGGATTGGTCGCTCATGGTAATTCGCCCTTGTAGCGGATGGTGTAGGAGTCGAAACTGCCTGATTTCTGAACTTGGGTGCTGCCGCTGGCTGAGGTTTTTCCGTCGATGACTGTTCCATCGCCGCGCACGAGTTCGTAAGCGATGTTCTTCTCCGGTTTCATATTCGCGTTGACGAAGTTGACCTCCTGGTCAAATCGATAGTCGGACGAGCGTTCATTGAAAGCCTGCGATACGCTTTTTGCAGGCAACGTTTCCAGGTTGCCGTGGAATAGCACAGGTGAAGAGGTGAAGAATTGGACCTGCTCACCGATCTCGACCATGTTGTTCACGCCATGCAGCCGCACGCCTTTTTTGCCGCGGATATCAACCCAATCCGTCTCACTGAGTAGTTCAAGGACCTTGTTGGCAATGACCTCCACGTCATCCTCTTGCGCTTGCACGGACACCTTGCCTCCGGCAGCGATCAGCTTCATGCCGGCCTTGTGCACGAATAGCCGAAAGGTCTTGCCAATACTTGCGAAAAGCCCGTCGACGCTCGCGATCGACAGGCTTTTGCCGCTGGTGATGGCGGTGTGACGGCTGCTGGCGATGTGGGTGGATTGCGCGGAGCTGAGTTCGATCCCGGCCGGGCTCGCGACGATAAGGTGCGGCTCGGTCAATTCCGGGAACTCTCCTTTGCCGCCGCCCCGGATGCCCTGGTTCTGGGACTTGAGGTCCTCAACGGCGTCCGCTTGCTGGGGTTCCTGCTTCTCCTGAGCGCCATAGTGCTGCGCCATCCCCGTCAACTGCTCTTGCACGTCCGCGGCAGCCCACAACCGCTGAATCGTCTCGCCCATGTCCTTGATGTAGGAAGCCACGTTTGGCCGCGCCTCCGTGGTGATGAGCATGCCTTGGTTCGCACGTGCCACGCCTACGGCTTTGGTGGCCAGTTCGCACCCTTCGCCGCGTGGGTCGTTTCTCCCGGACGTGTCTTCGACGCGGGTAATGTGCTCAAGCGACAGCTGGCTGCACTGATGATCGCTCTTCAGCTGTGCCTGGATCTTGCCTGCGGTGTTGTCGAGCACCAGGTGATTGCCGCGCCCGCTGCCTTCACCCGCCTGCATTTCACGGCTGCGCAGGCCCGTCAAAGCCTGCTGCTCCGACAACTGCCAGGGCGGCATGTGAGTGGAGTTATACAGCGCACCCAGGATCACCGGGTGGTCGATGTTCCCGTCGAGACAGACGACCGCCACTTCCTCGCCGACCTGCGGCAGGCGGATCTTCCCGAATTCGTTGCCCGCGCCCGGCGACATCACGCGCAGCCAGGGTGAACTGTTCTCGTCGTGTTTGCCCAGCCTGTCCCAGTGAAACTGCACCTTGACCCGTCCATAGCCATCGGTGTGGATCTCGGAGCCGGCGGGCCCGACCACGATGGCCGTCTGGATGCCGGGGTAGGTGCAGGGTTGGCTGTTGTAGTGACGCCCCGGGCGCCACTGGATATCCTTCCGCACGCAGCGGAATGTGTTCTCGTAATTCGATGGCGCGCCTGGCCCAGCCTGATAATTGTTGCTCGCTTCGTGGTCGACGGAGAGGATCAGGTAGTCGCGGTCGCGGTCGCGGATGCTGGGCTGGGCGGGCTCTCCGCGCTTGGGAAAGCGCAGCTCGGCACTGAAGTGGTCGCCGAGCTTGAAGCACCGGCCTGGCTGGGCGGTGCGGTCGTTGCAGCGCGCTTCGAAGGTCTGCGCGTTCGCGTCGCGCTCGCCCATGCCCTGCTGCGCGAGCCGTTCGCCCTCGTCGTGCGTGCGGAACCCGTACGAGCTCGTGTTTTCGTAGATTTCATAGGGATAGACGTCGCCCTGGTTGTTCAGGGACTCGGCACTCGCCCGTTGCGCGACCGGGTTTTTGTAGTCGAAGCTGGCCAGGGTCGTCCGGCCTGAGCCGATGCGGCGCACGGGGCTCCACTCGCGGATGCCGTCGTCTTCGAGCGAACCGGCCTTGTCACGGAACGGAATTTCGCCGGAATCGTCAATACCGGTCGGATCGATGGGCTGCGCGAGCGTGCTCTTGTCGCTGAGCCAGAGCGTATGCCGGTCGGCCCGGTGCTCGTACCAGTAGTGCAGCCCGAGGTCTTCCCAGCAGCGGTGCAGGCGGTTGTAGTCGGTCTCGCCGTACTGGTTCGCGCAGGTCAACCGCGGATAGTCGCCGACGATGACCGGATTCCAGTCGGCCTGGCGGTAAGGGGCAAACGTGAGCTCGGTCAGTTCGAGGGCGCTCTTGCCGTGGAAGGACCGGTTGTCCTTGCGGAGCTTGGCGAATGCCAGCCAGGGTTCGAGCACCATGAGGTAGAACGCGAAGCCGCCATCGGCGCGAAGGAAGCGGAATTCGGTGACGTAGCCGTTGAAGTACCATAGCGAGCCGTCTTCGCGCACCAGGGAGAGCGTGACCATCCTGGCCATCATCGCCTTCAACGGAATCCGTGCGTCATCGGACAGGAGTTCGACCTCGAAGCGGAAGCATCGGGAGACTTCTTCGTGCGCCGTCAGCCGGTTCTGCAGGAGGATGGCTTCCAGTGCATCGCCGAGGGGGAAGTCCAAGCACATCATGCGGTCGTGCTGCGCATCGTGACTGAACGCCGACAGCGCAGCTCCCGCCGCGATCGCTTGGCTTTCGCCCATGTGTTGCCTCCGATGGGTTATCAGGTATCAGATTTTCCATCGGCTAAGATAACCAACACGTCTAGGGTGACCTTGACTACGAGCAAGAACCGGGCTCTGCTTTTGTCTTGATGGGTAGCAGAACGATAATTGATGTTCGCTGCATGTGCTGATCTTGCTCAGCTTGATTAATCTCAAGGCGAGCTGACGGCTTGCGCTGCTTCAGCCAGCTCGGCATTATTTCATGACCCTGTTCCACACTGAAAATCTGATAGATTCATGCTGGGGAAGCGCTAAAAGTGGGAAGTCTATATTGTCTACATAGCGCAGTGTGGCTGCTCCTGCCCTCAGCACCCATATAACGCCGACACCTGTCTTAGCCGCGACACCATCGCCTTCCTCAGCCTGACCGGCCCCGTCACCTCGACCTCCGGCGCCAGCCGCAACAACTGGCCAGCGCCATGCTCAACCGACTCGATAGGAATACGCAACGCCACCCGCCCATCCCGCCGCCGCGAAGGCCGCGCCTCCGCGACAGCACGCGCAACCGCCGCATTCAGGTAACGCAAATTCTTGAGCCCAACCGGCGTCGCCAGCACATCCGCATAATCCGTATAAAGCTCCGACTCGAACCGCGCAACAGCGTCCGCCCAGTACCGCGCCAAATCGAACCGTGCCGGCCGCCGCACGCGTTGTTCCAGCATGGCGGCGCGCTTCACGTTCGAGATCCGATAGGTACGCGGCTTACCCTCCGATGCAGCAACGAGATACCACGCACCCGCTTTCAGCACCAGCCCCAGCGGATGAACGACCCTCTCCACTTCGTCCCGCCAACTCTCGTAGCACAAGCTCAATTGCCTGTCCGACCAGACAGCCTCCGCGACGATCGCGAGGTACGGCACCGCATCGGCCTCGCGATACCAGTCCACCGGATCGAGATGAAACCGCGACTGCATCTTCTGCGCTTCCGTGCGCGACGATTCCGGCAGCGAGGTCAACAATTTGAGCTGCGCACCCTGTAGCGGCTTGTCGAGGCCGAGGTCGGCTGCCGGGCCGGCCAGGCCGCTGAGGAACACGACTTGCGCTTCGGCGGGTGTCAGTCCGGTGAGCCGCGTATTCCAGCCGTCGAGCAGGCGGAAGCCGCCGGTGCGGCCGCGTTCCGCGTAGATCGGCACGCCGGCGGCGGTGAGTTGGTCGATGTCGCGATGCAGGGTGCGCACGGATATCTCCAGCGCCTCGGCCAGTGCGGCGGCGCTCATGGGGCCGCGCGTCTCGAGCATCATTTGGATGGAAAGCAGGCGGCTGGCACGCATGATCGGGCGGAATATATGACATGGGGTGGCAGATATTCTAGTCGATACTGCATGGACCGAAGCCAACAAGGAGACAGTCATGTCCAGCAAAAATCCGGAAATCGTCGAGCTGCGCCAGTACACGCTGCGCCCGCAACAGCGTGACGCATTGATCGATCTGTTCGACCGGGAATTCGTCGAATCGCAGGAAGCCGAAGGCATGAGCGTGATGGGCCAGTTCCGCGATCTGGATGATCCGGACCGCTTCGTCTGGCTGCGCGGCTTTGCCGACATGGCGTCGCGTGCGCGTGGGCTGCAAGGCTTCTATGGCGGACCGATCTGGGCGGCCCATCGCGATGCGGCGAACGCGACCATGATCGATTCCGACGATGTCCTGCTGCTGCGGCCGGCGTGGGACGGTGCCGGCCTCGCGCACGATCCCGCACGGAGGGGAGGGCACGAGGCCAACAAAGCGCCGCCGGGCCTGGTCGATGTGACCGTGTTCAGTCTGAACGACGTCGCAAGCCAAGCGCTGCTCGACTTCTGTCGCGAGCGCATGACGTCGGTGTTGCGTCAGGCAGGCGCGCTGACGCAGGGTTGGTATGTCACCGAACATAGCCCGAACAATTTCCCACGGCTGCCCGTGCGCGAGGGAGAAAACGTGCTCGTCGGCGTGACGGTGTTCGAGGATACGATCGACGAGAACTGGCAGCGCGACCTCGCGCCGGCCCTGTCGCAGTGGCTGAAAAAGCCGCCGCGTTCCATGAAGCTCGTCCCGACAACCCGCTCGGCCATCCATGCATGAGGAGACCACCATGAACGATTTCGATTTCCTGACCGGTCTCTGGACAGTCCGCCATCGGCGCCTCAAGGAACGGCTTGCGGGATGCACCGAATGGGAAGAGTTTCCGGGCACATGTCACATGCGACCGGTGCTGGACGGTCAGGCGAACGTCGACGACAACGTGCTGGAACTGCCGTCGGGAACCTATCGCGCGGTCACGATCCGCGCCTACGATCCGGTGACGAGACAATGGTCCATCTGGTGGCTCGACAGCCGCCATCCCCACAACCTCGGCGTCCCGGTCGTCGGCGCGTTCCAGGACGGTACCGGCACCTTCTTTGCCGATGACATCCTGAACGGCCAGCCTATCCGCGTGCGTTTCCTCTGGACGGATATCACGGCCGCGAGCGCGCGCTGGCAGCAGGCGTTCTCGACGGACGGCGGCGCGACGTGGGAGACGAACTGGGTCATGGCGTTCGAGCGCGTTACTTCTTGAATACCCGCGCAGCAGGCCGAAGGCGCCCTGCGTGATCACGTCCGTCGCCGAGGGCGCCGTGAGCTGGGCGGGGCGGGCTGCGCCGGCTGCCCGCCGGCGGCGTCATCGCCGTGGCCGGGCACCGCCCCCGAAACAGCCCACTTCGGGGGCGAGCCCATCAACGATGCTCGTCGACACCGACCTGCCGGCACATGTCCAGTACCGGGCAGGTCGAACACTTCGGCCGGTTTCCGGTACAGATGTGCTTCCCGAACGGTACCAGCAGCCGGTTGATGTCGATCCAGTACCGCTGCGGCAGCGTGTTTTCGAGCGCGACCAGCGTCTTTTCGGGCGTGGAAGCGTTGACGTATCCCCAGCGCCCTGTCACACGATGCACGTGGATGTCGACACTGATGACGGGCGTTCCGCAGGCGACCCCCAGCACCAGGTTCGCGCACTTGGGGCCGACGCCGGCGAAGGACAGCAGCACATCGCGGTCGCAGGGCAGCGTGGCGCCGAACCGTTCGTGCACGTCGCGCGCGATGGCCAGGATCTGATTCGCTTTGCGCTCATGGAACGTGCCGGGACTGATCAGGGCGTCCAGCTCTTCCCATGTGAGCCGGGCGACTTCCGCCGGTAACCGCGCCCGCGCGAACAGCTTGCGCGAGACCGGCAGCGTCACCTCGTCATAGGTGCGGATCGAGATGATGCAAGCCAGGAGTTGCTCGAAGGTCGAGGTATAGCCTTCTTCGGCCAATTGGAAGAGGGCGGCTTTGGGCCAGGGCTGTACGGCTTGCTCGATGCGGTCGAGGGCCACGCCGATATCGAATGGTTGCTTTTCCATGAACCATGTCCCCGTTATCCGCTAGCAGAAGAGCAAGAATACGCAGTTTTTACGTGATCTTCCGTTCTGTATCGCACAGCGAGACTTGTTCGTCATTTCACGAAAAGACAACAAATGGCGGCAGAGTATGACAGTTGTGTTGCATGCCCCGAATTGGTGAGGTATCTTGCTATGCCACAAGGAATCTTTACGTGGATCAATCATGTCGGCGTCTTCTGCAGACTCTTCTCTCCAGCCTCTTGTCCGTTTACTCGGCCACGCCCGCTATGTATTCAGCGGGTTGCTGCTCTTGACCGTGGTCTTGCTCAGCTGGCAGCACTGGGGCATGGAGAAAGTGGTCGAGTTGACCGGTGATCATTTTCCAGTCAGCGTCGAGGATGATCGCGGCGGCGGCGGCGCGTCCGTCGGCTCGCTCGAGCGGAAAGGGCACGATCTGATCGTGCATTGCCATATCTCCCGGAAGAGCTCGTGGCCTTATTGCAAGCTGACCTTCGAATTCCTCAAGGACGGCGCGGGCATGAACATGTCCGGTTTCGATTACATGACCATCGACGCAAGCTATGCCGGGCCGGGGAAGTCGAATTTCGGATTGGTTCTCGCGAATGCCGAGGAGGGCATGACCAAGCTCGACCAGTGGCAAACCTACAAGGTCAACCAGATCGACGCGCTCGACCTGCCGGCGGATGGCCGTCTACTGATACCGATGAAGTGGTTTGGCGTGGCGCAATGGTGGAAGGATATGGCCAAGCCATCGCTGGAGCATTCCGCCGTCGCCATCGACAACGTCGCGCGCGCCGAGTTGATGATCAGTGGCGAGCAGGAAGGCGAGAGCGTGTTCACCCTGCACCGCCTGCGCCTGCACGGCAAGATGATCAGCCGGGACCTTTTGTTGATGGGGGTCGTGGCAGCGTGGGTACTGTGCGCCGTCGGCTGGATGACGATTCTCACGTTGTCATTGCGCACGCAGCTTAAGGATAGCAAGGCGGCCATCGCGCTGCTCAGCGAGGTCAACAAGGCACTGGAGCTCGAGGCGCGCGACCTGGCCGGCCAGGTGCATATCGATCCGCTCACGGGCGTGCTGAACCGGCAGGGCTTGCGTGCGGCGCTGATGAGCACGTCGAACCTGCTGAGCGATCCGATGGCCGTGATCTTTATCGACATCGACCACTTCAAGCGCATTAACGATATGCATGGCCATGACGTGGGCGATGACGTCCTGCGCAAGTTTGCCAACGTCGTCTCGTCCGGCATCCGCTCGTCCGACCGGCTCGTGCGCTGGGGCGGCGAGGAATTCCTGATCGTCTGTCCGATGACCAATGTGTACCAGGGACAGATCTTGGCGGAAAACCTGCGCCATGCCCTCCACCAGCAGACGTGGCCGGCAGGAATGCGCGTGACGGCGTCGTTCGGCGTGGCGCAACACCACCAGGACGACGAGGTCGGCGTCGTCATCAAGCATGCCGACCAAGAACTGTACCGCGCCAAGCAGGGCGGCCGCGACCGCGTGTGCGCACACATGGCGCCGGACAGGGGCGCTACCGCCGAAGCAGCTTAATATCGCATTACATTTACATAAATCAAAGATTTCATATTGACAAAAGTTGCTGATAGGGCAACGATGGGCGATTGTTACATCAACAATCGCCACCATGAATCGACTGTCATCTCTTTTGCTGTCCATGCTCGCAGCGATGCCGCTGCTCACCGCACATGCGGGCGTTCACGCCGCCGAACGTCCCCCCGTCGAGAGTTTCTTCCGTCATCCCGACGTTGGTTTCGTGAAATTGTCGCCGAGCGGGCGCTATGTTGCGCTCCTGAACCGCCTGGACGGCGGCCAGCAGGCGCTCGTGGTGCGCGAGACGGTGGACCTGAAAAAGGTCACCACCGTCACGACGTTCGACAGCGCGCGCCTGCAGGCTCTCGGATGGGTCAACGACAACCGTCTGACCTTTACGCTGAAGAATGTAAAAATCGAATTCGAAGGCAACTACGACCAGTTCGCCGTCGACCGCGACGGTACGCACCTGACGCACCTGATTTCGGGGAACTGGCTTCATCAACAGGAAAGCCTGGGAACCTTGATCAAGGACCGGGTGCTGAAGGCCGATCACATCTTCATGGGCGTGACCCACGATGGATCCGACGACATCATTGTCGGAAAGCTCAGCTGGAATAACATCGATCCGCAACCGCAAGCCCTGCATCCGTACCGCCTGAACACACGCACGCGCATCCTGAGCGACATGGTGAAGGGGCCGCAGCCCGAGCATGTGCGGCACTGGTTGTTCGATGCGTCCGACCAGCCGCGCGTGGCCATCGCCCGCGGCAAGGGCCGATGCATCGCCTACTATCGCGCCGACGTCGCGGGGCCGTGGAGCGAGATCAGCAATCGGGATTGCTATCAGGACGAGGCGTTCCAGCCGCTGATGTTCGACAATCGCAACACATTGTACGTGCGTGCCGGCTACAAGGGACGCACGGCCCTGTTCGCCTTCGACCTGGACAAGAAAACGCTGGACAAGACGCCGTTCGTCGATATCGACGGGTTCGATTTCCAGGGCACGCTGGAACAGGATTACGGCGCCAAGAAGATTCTCGGGGTGCATTTTGAGGCCGATGCCGCTTCCACGGCCTGGCTCGATCCGACCATGCAGGCGATCCAGAAAAGAGTCGATGCGCTATTGCCGGGCACGATCAATCACGTCACATGCGCACAGGATTGCCGCACTCCGGCGGCCGTCGTCGTTTCCTCCACGTCCGACCGCACGCCGCCCACCTATTATCTGTACACGCCGGCCGATGGCCGTATCGTGGGGCTGGGCAGCAGCCATCCGGACATCCAACCGAAGCAGATGGGCACGCGCGATTTCTTCCACTATGCCGCGCGCGACGGCCTGCAGATCCCCGTTTACGTGACGATGCCACCGGATAAGGCCGCGGGGCCGCGCGCGGCGATCGTGCTCGTCCATGGCGGCCCCTATGTGCGCGGCGGATCATGGGAATGGGATGAAGAGGCACAGTTCCTGGCGTCGCGCGGCTACGTCGTGCTGCAGCCGGAATTCCGCGGCAGCACGGGCTTCGGGGCCGCGCATTTCCGCGCCGGCTGGCAGCAGTGGGGGCGGGCGATGCAGGACGACCTTGCCGACGCCGCCGCCTGGGCCGTCAAGCAGGGCTGGGCCGATCCGAAGCGCATCGGCATCATGGGCGCCAGCTATGGCGGCTATGCCACGTTGATGGGCCTCGTGCGCGATCCGGACGTGTTCCGCGCCGGCGTGGAATGGGCCGGCGTGACCGACATCGAACTGCTGTTCACGGCGGTCGAAAGCGATGCGTCCGAGGATGCGCGCCGCTACGACATGAAGACGCTGATCGGCGACGCGCTCACGAATCCGGCGGCCTTCGCGGACGTGTCGCCGCTGGCGCAGGCCGGCCGCATCCGCCAGCCGCTGCTGATGGCGCATGGCGCGCAGGACCGCCGCGTGCCCGTCGTGCACGCGGCGAAGATGCACGACGCCGTCAAGGCGAAGAACGCCAACGTGGAGTACGTCGTCTATCCGGAGGAAGGCCACGGCTGGCGCCACGAAGACGACAGCATCGATTTCTGGAAGCGCGTCGAAGCCTTCCTCGACAAGAACCTGGCGCACTGAGAGGCGTGACGCGCCGCAGGCGCGCCACGCGGTCGGATCACAGGGCGATCTCGGTCCCGAGCCGCTTGAGGAATTGCGCGATCCATTGCGGATGCGCGGGCCAGGCCGGTGCGGTGACGAGGTTGCCGTCCGTGACGGCCGCATCGACCGCGATGTCGGCGTATTCTCCGCCCGCCAGGCGGACCTCGGGCGCGCACGCGGGGTAGGCCGACACGCGCTTGCCGCGGATGACGTCGGCGGCCGCCAGCAGCTGGGCGCCGTGGCAGACGGCGGCGATCGGCTTGTCGGCGTGGGCAAAGCCCCGCACCAATGCGATCACCTGCGGGTCGAGGCGCAAATACTCGGGCGCGCGGCCGCCCGCGATGACGAGGGCGTCGTAGTCGTCGGCGCTGGCCTCGGCGAAGTCGGCGTTCAGCGCGAACTGGTGGCCGGGCTTTTCGGTGTAGGTCTGGTCGCCTTCGAAATCGTGGATCGCGGTCTTGACCTTGTCGCCCTTCTTCTTGCCGGGGCAGACGGCGTGCACCGTGTGGCCTACCGCCTGCAGCGCCTGGAACGGCACCATGGTTTCATAATCTTCCGCAAAATCGCCGGTCAACAACAGGATTTTTTTCGCTGCCATCGTGTGTTCTCCTAAAAGGGTTCCCTGGACTTGCCTCGACAAGATACCATCGTCGTGCGGGCCCCGTAAGGCTTGATGTTCGGCACGTTTTGTTGCCGGGCCAGACCCGCATCAATGGAGTCATCATGACCGTGGACGAACTGAAATCGCTGGCCCAGGCATCGGCCGCCGTGACGCGCCCCTGTGCCTGCGCCATCGATACGTATCGCGAATGGACGCGCGTTCCTGTGGATTTTCCGGAAGAGAGCATGCGCACGGTGGGCACGCTCGTCGACGATCCGTACGGCGAACCGACGTTCGCCGAGTATCACCCGCACGGCACGACGTACTGGTCGGCAGACGCACCCATCGCGCCGCGCCACTATCCGTACAACCGCGCGGAGGTACGCCAATGCGCCGTGTGCGCGCGCTGCGCCTTGCGATATGTGGAGGCGGGCGGGTACTACGTCGAGCCGCGTATCCGGGCGCTCGCGCCAGGCCTGATCGTCGACGCGCCCGCGCCGGACTGACGGATCAAGCTGCCGGCACGCGTTCCTCGAGCACGCGCGCACGCAGGGCCGCCAGCGGCAGCGGGCGCGCTAGCAGGTAGCCCTGCACGTAGTCGCAGCCGGCCTGGCGCAGCCATTCGAACTGCTCGGTTTCTTCGACGCCCTCGGCCACCACGGTCAGGTTGAAACCGTGCGCGAGGGCGATCACGGCGCCGGCGATCGTCGTGCCCGACGTGGGCAGCAGGCGGACGAAGCTGCGGTCGATCTTGAGGTGGTTGATCGGGAAGGTCTGCAGGTAGGCGAGCGACGAGTAGCCGGTGCCGAAGTCGTCGATCGACAGGCGCACGCCCAGCGCGCGCACGTTGTGCATGAAGTCGACGGCCACGTCCAGGTCTTCCATCAGCATGCTCTCGGTGAGCTCCAGCTCCAGGCGCTCCGGCGGCATGCCCGTCGTCGCCAGCGTGTGCTCGACGACGCGGATGAAGTCCTTGTCGCGCAGTTGGCGCGCGGAGACGTTGACGGCCATGCTGAGCCACGTGCCGGTCTGGCGGTACAGGGCGACCGCGTCCAGGCAGGCGCGTTCCAGCACCCATTTGCCCACCTCGACGATCAGGCCGCTCTCCTCGGCGATGGGGATGAATTCGGCCGGCGAAATATAACCCTGGTCCGGATGCGGCCAGCGCAGCAGCGCTTCCACGCCGACCATCTTGCGCGGGCCGCAGGCGTATTGCGGCTGGTAGCACAGCTCCAGCAGGCCCGCTTCGAGATGGCGGCGCAGGTCGCGGTCCAGGCGCGCGCGCCGCTGGGTGGCGAGGATCATCTCGCGCTCGAACACGGCCACGTTGTCGCGGCCGTTGGCCTTGGCGCGGTACAGGGCGGCGTCGGCGTTGCTGAGCAGTTCGCTCATCGTATGGGCGTCGTCCGGGAACACGCAGGCGCCGATGCTCGCGGTGGGCGTCACTTCCAGGCCTTCGACCTGCAACGGCTGGCGCAGGCCGCCGATGATGCGCTGGCCCACGCGTTCCAGTTCGGCCGCATCCTCGAGCGGCGCGACGATGACGGCGAATTCGTCGCCGCCGATGCGGCCGATGCGGTCGCTGGGGCGTGCCGTGGTGCGCAGCACGCTCGCGACCTCGCGCAGCAGGTGGTCGCCGGCGGCGTGGCCGGCCGTGTCGTTGACGACCTTGAAGTTGTCGAGGTCGATCAGCAGCAGGCCGATGCGGCCGCCCGCCTCGGTGCGCATGGCGATCTCCAGCTCCAGCGCTTCATAGGTGCAGCGGCGGTTCGGCAGGTCGGTCAC
This sequence comes from Massilia putida, assembly GCF_001941825.1. Classification (NCBI taxonomy): domain Bacteria; kingdom Pseudomonadati; phylum Pseudomonadota; class Betaproteobacteria; order Burkholderiales; family Oxalobacteraceae; genus Massilia; species Massilia putida. The sequence goes on along the minus strand of NZ_CP019038.1, from coordinate 3,020,889 downwards.
GGTGTCCGTATAGGCCAGGTGCTTCAGCTGCGACTCGGCGCGGCGCATGCGCGCCTTGGTGCGACGCGTGAGCAGCGACGTCGTCACCAGCGCGCCCAGCGACGCAAGGCCGAGCAAGGCGCCGTAGCGCAGCAGGCCGTTGCGGATGCCGACCGTGTCGGCCGTGAGCACGACACGGCCCAGAGCCATGCCGCGGTAGCGGATCGGCCGCGCCACCGAGAGCGGCGCGAACAGCGTCCAGTCGCGCAGCAGCGACGGCGTCTCGTCGACGGCGCCGTTGCGGTAGGCGGCGAATTCGACGTCCTGGCGGTCATACACGGTGGCGGCGGCCAGGAACGACGAGTGGCGGAACGAGCGCAGCATCTCGTGCGCCGCGTCCTGGTCGTGGAACATCAGTGTGGCCGCCACGTTGTCGGCGATGATCGCGGCCTGCACCGTGAGGTCGTCGGTGAGGTTGCGGCGCAGGGCGACGAACTGGTAAGCGAGCAGGATGCAGCAGGCGACGCCGAGCGCGGCGGCCGCGGCCAGCAGCTGGCCCACGCCGAGCATGCGGCTCAGTTCCCCGGGGCGTCGCGCCGTCGTCGGGTTCATAGCACGTTCCTCGCGAGGCGCAGCAGGTGGGACGAAAAGCGCAGGCCGCTCCTGGCCGCTTCCTGCGTGTCGATGTCGAAGCGGATGTGCTCATCGTCCTCGACGAGGGTGATGGCGGCCTTGCTGCCGGCGCCGTCGCGCACGACGAGCACGCCCGTCGTCAGCGCGGCCGGGCGTTCGGTCGTGCGCGCCAGCACGGCGATGTCGCAGCGCGGGGCCTTGGGATGCGCGAGTTCCGTCACGGTCCACGGGCGGCCGTTGACGGGCTTGCCGCTCAGGGCGTGCAGGCCGGGCCAGAGCGGGTTGTCGGGACTCGCGCACACGACCAGCGGCGCTTTCGTGTTCGCGTCCGGCCAGGTCGTGAACATGGCGAAGTTGAAGATGTACGCCGACTTGAGGTCCGCGCCGTCGACCTGGGCGCGGCACATGCCGGCCGCCAGCCCGAGGCCGGACACGATCGCGAGGAGGGCGAGCACGCGGAACATGGTCAGAACCGCCAGTCCAGTTTCGCGGCCAGCGTCCGGCCCTCGCGCGCGAGCGTCGATTGGACGAAGGCGGGGCCGGCCACGTCGGCATAGCGCTGGTCGAGGGCGTTGTACGCGCTCAGCGACAGTTCCGTGCGCGGCAGCAGCTGCAGCGCGGAAAGCGTGACGTTGGCCACGCAATACCCGGCCGCCGCGCCCTGCTCGGCCAGGCGCTTGCCGCTGCACAGCAATTCGGCGCCGACGCGGCCGCCGCGCCAGCCCAGCGGGGCGGTGAGATTGGCCTTGGCCAGGTGGCGCGGCGAATCGATCAGCGGCGCGCCGTCCGTGCCCCGCGCCAGCTGCCAGGAATAACTCGCGCGCACGCGCACGTTCCCGAAGTCGCGGTCGAGCGCCGCTTCGAGGCCGCGGGCGTCGGCATGGTCGATGTTGCGGAAGATGAGCAGGCCGCGCTTCGGGTCGTGCTGCTGGCTGATCAGGTCCTGCACCTGGTAACGGAACAGCGACAACGTCGCGTGTCCGCCGCCGGCCAGCAGGTGCTCCAGCACCAGTTCGCGCGTCGCGACGCGTTCCGGCTGCAGGTTGAGGTTCGGGAGCTGGCCGTCCGGACCCGACGTGGCGTAGTACATCTCGTAGGCGTTCGGCGTGCGGAATGCGCTGCCGACGATCAGCTTGACGGTATCGAAGGCCGTCGTCTTGTGCACGATGGCCACGCGCGGGCTGAAACGATGCGTGTCCGGGGTCTCGCGTTCGTCGTAGCGCACGCCCGCGTTGACGAGGAAGCCGGCCGGCAGGCGGATCTCGTCTTCCACGAACACGGCGCGGCGGATGGCGCTGTGGTGATCGTTCAACTGCAGCACATACGGCTGCGCGTCGTAGTTGTACTGGTCGCGGTGCGCATCGTTGCCCAGCTCGGCGCCGAGCACGATCTTCTGGCGCGGCAGGTTCGTCAGCGTCGCGTTCACGCTCGCACCATACCAGCGCGCGTGGGCGCCGTCGATGTTCAGGCGAGGCACGGCGGTGTCGCTCGGATACCAGCCCGTGCCCACGTAATCGGCCTGGCCCGATTGCACCTGGGCCGCGAGCGCCAGCGCGGGCGCGACCTGGGCGTTCCAGGTCAGGCCGATGCTCGTCTGGGTATCGCGCGTGCGGTCCGGCGCGCCGAACACGGCGCCGAAGGAGGCGGTCGGGATGCCCTTGGTGCGGGCCACGTGGCTGGCCGACAGCGTCACGCCTTGGACGCTGCCCTTGACGAGGAAGTTCTGCGCGCGGTCCCAGTCGAGGCGGCGGGCGACGCCGCCGTTGGTGGCCGGCGTATCGAACTCCGGGAAATACAGGTCGCGCCCCGTGCGGTTGAAGGCGCTGGCGGACAGCAACAGGTCGGCGCCGTTCTGCCCGTGCCAGCCGTAGCTCGTGCGCGCCCGGCGCTCGCGCTGGGTGCCGGCGGTGAGCGAGCCCTGGAGGCCGGACAGCCCGCTGCCGTCGCGCGTGACGACGTTGATCACGCCGAACAGGGCGTTCGAGCCATACACGGCCGAGCCGGGACCGGGCACGAATTCGATGCGCTTGACCATGTCCATGTCGAGCAGGCCTTCGGTGCCGATGAGGGCCTGGTCGTATACCGTGTCGTTGACGCGCACGCCGTCGACCAGCAGCAGGAAGCGGCTGTTGTAGTCGCCCGGACGGAGGAAGCCGCGCGCGCCCAGGTAGGCGTAGTTGCGGTCATTCGTCACATACAGGCCGGGCAGCGTGGCCAGCGCGTCGGCCAGGGTGCGCCAGCCGAAGTCGCGGATGTCCGCGGCCGTGAGCACCACCACCGACGACGGCGCGTCGCTGATCGGCTGGGCGAATTTCGACGCGGTCGTCACGACCCGCATCTGCATCAGGTCCTCGAGCGGCATGGTGCTCAACGTCTGGATATTGCCGCCGTCGGCGGCGTCCACGCCGGCCTGCGCCGCCTGGGCGCAATGCAGCAGGGCGGTGCAGGCGAGGACGTGCAGGGCAGCGCGCGACGGGATGCGTTTGGACATGGAATGACGAAGGCCGACGGTCGCGGCTCGTTGCGTTTAATTATTTCAAATTATCACTTGTCGGTACTATAGAAAAACTTTTTGGAGCGTGGCATCGAAAGTTGCATCAAAAAGACAGAATTGCATATTTACAGTACGAATCATTCCATATTGCACCGAAAGTGACCAGTTACACTCGCTTGCAATTGATACTCTTTCACTCTTTCCAGCGTGGAGCATGGACGTTACTCTGTACACATGTTTGCTACAACGATATCGAAGGGGAATACCATGCAACGCACGTCCATCCGCGCAACCGCCCGTGCCGCCCTGGTCGCGGCAGTCTTCGCCGCCGCCGCCGCGCCATTCGCGGCCCAGGCTGCACCGGACCACAATCCGCGTGCCGAAGCGGAGTGCCGCAACTGCGGCACGGTCGTCTCGAACCATACGTACAAACGTGAACCCGAGCGCGCCAGCGGCGTCGGCGGCGTGGGCGGTGCCGTCGTCGGCGGCCTGCTGGGCAACCAGGTCGGCAGTGGCCGCGGCCGTACCCTCGCCACGGTGGCGGGCGCGATGGGCGGCGCGTATGCCGGCAACCGCATCGAGCGCAACATGAAGGCCGAAACCTATACGGACGTGCGCGTGAAGATGGCCGCCGGCGGCTATCGCACCTTCACGGAAAAGGGCGCGGCGCGCTTCCGCAACGGTGAACACGTGCGCGTGCTGGACGGGCGCCTGGTGCGCTGAGACGGCTCGTCGTTCCCGTGAAAACGGGAACAGCCCACTGGGCTGCTGCCCCCATACTGAGCTCCCGAAGCCGGACGTCAAGCACCATTGTGTCCGAGGTTCGGCATTCTGCACCTCAGTATGGGGCCCCGCCTGCGCGGGGACGACGTTGTTTTAGGTTCCCGGTGCACGCACGTTCGTGATCACGAACCCGCTGGCCGGCAAGGTCGGAATGCGGCGCAGGCCGACCGTCAAGTCCTGTGGCGGCACGTCGTAGGCGATTTCACCCGCGAACAGCTGCAGCGCCGATTTCACCAGATCGGCCGTGACGAATTCGCCCGGGCAGCGGTGGCCCGAATAATGGTCGCCGCCGCCGTGCGGCACGTAGTCGAAGCCGCTGCTTTGCCAGCGCTCGAAACGCTCCGGCCGGAACACCTCCGGATCACCCCACAACGCCGGGTGATGGTTCGTGCCGTACAGGTCGAACAGCACCCACGTCCCTTTTTTCACATGCAGTCCGTGCCAGTCGAAGGCGTGCAGCGCACGGCCGCCCATCGCCGGAATGAATGGGTAAAAGCGGCGCACTTCCTGCACGAACCAGTTGATGTAGTCGTCGTCGCGGGCGGCGATGCGCGTACGGCAAAGCGGATGTTCGTGCAGCGCCAGCAGGGCGAAGGCGATGTAGCGCGCCACGGCCACCGTCGGCCGCAGCAGGTTGATGAGTTCCACGCCCGCGTGCTTGCGGTTCATGAGTTCCCCGTCGGCGTCGCGGTGGCGTGCGACCACGTTCAGCGGGCTGTCGAACGGCGGCTGCACCTGGCCGGCGCGCACGGCGTCGACCAAGGCGCGGGCCCAGTGCTCGGTGCGGGTGCGCACGAGCAGGCCGCGCCAGTTGCGCGGGCCGGCCGAACCGGCGCCGGCGATCATTTGCGCGAATTCCTTGGTGCGCCGGGCCGCTTCTTCCGCGTTGACGGGAATGCCCGCCCAGCGGCACGCGGCCCGGCACAACACTTCCTGCGCCGCCTCGTGCACGACCACGTGCGGTCGCGCGCCCCAGCGCGCGAACTGCGTGCGCCATTCCGCCGCCGCCAGGCCCACGAGGCGCTGCCGCTCCAGGGGACCGAACAGCGACATCAGCATGGCCTTGCGCTTGCGGTGCGCCTCGCCGTCCAGCGCCATCACGCTGCCGAAGTCCTGCAGCAGGGCCATCGTCGTCGCCGGCAGCGCGTGGCGGCGCGTGAAGCGGCCGGGCTGATAAAACATGCGCGCCGCATCCTCGCCGCGCACGCACAGCGCGCGGCGCAGCATCAGCCGGGCCGCGAACATGTCGCCGCCCAGGGCCGCATAACGCCGCGGCATGAATTCGTAGCCTTCCGCGAGGAAGGCGAGCGATTGGTCGAAGCCGGGCGCGCGCGGCGCGGCGTCGATGGCGGCGGCGTGGCGGCGAGGGTAGGCGGTCATGGTCGGTGCGGCACCGGCAGGAAGGCCGGGTCGGGGGTGTCCTGCAGGGCGCGCGGCAGGTAGATCGTGACGGTCGTCCCTTCGCCCGGCCGGCTCGCCAGCCGGATATGGCCGCCGCTCTGCTTGACGAAGCCGTGCGCCATCGACAAGCCGAGGCCCGTGCCCTTGCCCTCCGGCTTGGTCGTGAAGAACGGTTCGAAGGCGCGTTCCATCACGTCGGGCGGCATGCCGGTGCCGGTGTCGCTGACGGCGATGGTGACGAATTCGCCGGGACGGATGCCGGAATACGCCAGCTGGTCGGCCGGCGCTATCGTCGTGTTCGCCAGCGCGATGGTGACGCTGCCGCCGCCCTCCATCGCGTCGCGCGCATTGATCACGAGGTTCAGCAGCACGTTCTCCAGCTGGTTGGGGTCGACGAGGACGTTCCACAGGTCGGGCGCAATGTCCATGCGGATCGCGACGCTGTCGCCGGCCGCGCGGTGCAGCAGGCTGTCCATGCGTTCGATGAGCTGGGCGAGGTTGACGACGCTCGGATGCAGCGGCTGGCGGCGCGCGAAGGCGAGCAGCTGGGCGGTCAGCTTCTTGCCCCGTTCCACGGCGTCGAGGATGTTCAGGAGGCGCTTGCGGCTGTTGTCCTCGGCGCGCAGCATCAGCTGGACGTTGGCGCTGATGATGTGCAGGATGTTGTTGAAGTCGTGCGCCACGCCGCCCGTCAGCTTGCCCACGGCCTCCAGCTTCTGGGAGCGCAGCAGCGCCGCGCGCGCTTCCTCGAGGCGCTGCTGGCGCTGGTGCTCGCGTTCGGCCGTTTCCTTGCGCGGGCGGATGTCGCGCACGAACGCCGTCACGCCGTAGCCCTGTGGGGTGGGCAGCGCCGTGATCGCGATCTCCACCGGAATCTCCTGGCCCTCGCGCGTCAGCGCCGTCGCTTCCGTCGGACCCGTCATCCGGGGACAGTCGCCGCTGTGTGCGAAGCGGTCCAGGCAGTCGCGCCATGCGCCGCGTTCCGGCGCCGGGATCAGGAGGTCGAGCACGTTGCGTCCGACGGCTTCGTTTTCGCGCCAGCCGAACAGCTGGCAGGCCCGCAGGTTCCAGTCCGTGATGCGGCCGTCCGGGGCGATGGCGATGAAGGCCTCGTAGGCCGTCTGCAGGATCAGGCGCACGCGTTCGCGCTCGGCGTCGATGCGGTCGCGCGAGGCGCGCAGTTCGACCGTCATCCCCTGCGCCAGTTGCAGCGCGCGGCGGCGTTCGGAGGCCAGCAGCCACACGACCAGCGCCAGCAGCACGCCGAGACCGATGCCGGTCAGCGCGATCGCGACCGTCGCGCGGCGGTCGATCGATGCCTCGAAGCCGGGCGTCGAATGCACGACGACGGTCCACGCCCGGCCGGCGCTGTCGACCGTCGTCTGGTAGCTCAGCCGGGGGCGATGGCGGGCGGGCGCGTTGCCGGGGGCGCGATACAGCAGGGCGTCGGCGGTGGGGGCCATGCCGTCGTAGATCTCGACCTGCAGGCCGCCCGGATATTCGCCGCCCAGGCCGCGCATCAAATCGTTCATGCGGAACGGCGCATACACCCAGCCGACGATGGCGGCGCGGCGGGCCGCGATCGTGTCGTGCGCCTGGCCGGCCCGATAGACCGGCACGTACATCAGGAAGCCCGACTGTTCGCCGCGTTTATCGTCCTGCACCAGCACGACCTTGCCGGTGGCGGTGGCGTGTCCCGAGTCGCGCGCCGCCTCCATCGCGTCGCGTCGCGCCGGTTCGCTGAACATGTCGTAGCCGAAGGCGCGCAGATTGCGACCCGAAAAGGGTTCGATGCGGGTGACCGACGTGATCACGGGCCGCGTCCCGGGCGGCTTGATCGCGTAGTCGCGGAAGCCCTCGGCGCGCATGGCGGCGACGTGGGCGTCCAGCCGCCCGGGCGGGATGATCGCGGCGATGCCCATCGCTTCGATGCCGGGGAAGTGGTCGTTCAGGCGCAGCAGGGCGTAGTAGTCGGCGAATTCGGCGCGCCCGACGTCGACCGAGCCGCGCAGGAAGCCGCTCGTGGCCAGCAGCACTTCCTCGTAGACGTCCATGCGCCGGTCGATGCTGGTGGCGAGTTCGCGTGCCCGGAAATTGAAATTCCCCGCCAGTTCGCCCGCCGCCGTCCGCTGCGCGTTGCCGGCCACCATATAGGTCACGATCAGCGCCGCGAGGAACGCGAGCGCGGCCAGGAGAAGGGGAAGGTGGGCTGGGCTGCGCGGCGAGGCGCGTCTGGATGATGTGGGCAATGGCTCTGAATGCGGCATGACTGCTGTACGCTGTACTCGACAAGGCGATGAGGGTGAAAATCCGTTGCCGGCAAGGCAAGCGCGCCGTCCTGTAAGGATACGCATGGTTGGACGGAACGGGCGCACAACAGGGCTGCGGCTACAATGGGCGTTTTATGCCATGCCCATGCACTCCCATTCTTCCACCGACGCGAGCCTGCTGCACCGCGTGCGCTGGGGCGCCGCGCTGGCCCTGGTCGCGGTCGTGCTGTGGGCCGCGCTCGCGCCGCTGCGCTATCCCACGCGCGAGCGCGACTTCGTGTTCGCGCACGGCGCCGGCCCGGTGCCGGCCGAGGTGCGCCTGACGCTGGGCGTGCGCGACGTCCTGCTGCTGCGCAACCGCGACGCCGCGCCGCACGTGTTCGGCCAGGCGCTCGTGCTGCCGGGCCACGCGTTCCGCCTGCCGTTCGAGCAGGCCGGCGACTATGTGTATGCCTGCGACGCGGCGCCGGGTCACTTCGTCACGGTGCGCGTCGGGAATCATCCGGACCCCGGCTGGGCGCGCCTGGGCTGGCGTCTGCGCGTCCTGGCCGAGGCCGTACGCACGTTGCCGATCGAAGGACCGGGGGACGAATGACGGTGCAATCGTGCTCCGTCCCGCGCGGCGAATCTGTCATCATGCGCGCATGGCCACGATCACGTTACCCCTGTTCCCGCTGAGCACGGTCCTGTTCCCGGACGGCGTGCTGCCGCTACAGATCTTCGAGGTGCGCTACCTCGACATGATCAGCCATTGCCTGACGGAGGACGAACCGTTCGGCGTCGTGCTGCTGACCCACGGCCAGGAAGTGCGCACGCCGCAGGGGCAGGAAAAGTTCGCGGCCGCGGGCACGCTGGCCGCCGTGCAGGACACGACGGCGTCTACGCCGGGACTGCTGCAGGTGGTGTGCCGCGGCGGTGCGCGCTTCAACGTGCTGGACAGCGAGCGCCGCACCAACGGCCTGTGGATGGCCGAGGCCGAACTGCTGGAAGACGACCACGTCGTGCGCATTCCGTCCGACCTCAAGGGCGCGGCCGACGCGCTCGACCGCGTGCTGGCATCGCTGCACGACGTGCCGCAGAGCCGCTGGCCCGTGCAGCCCCCGTTCCGTCTGGACGATTGCGGCTGGGTGGCCAACCGCTGGTGCGAGCTGCTGCCGCTGCCCAATCACCAGAAGCAGAGCATGCTCATGCTCGACAATCCGATGATCCGGCTGGAGCTGCTGCACGACGTGCTCGATGAGCACGGGCTCATCACATCCTGATTTATGCTTCGGCGCTGATGCTGCTGCTCGACGAGCTCGTCGAGCTGGTCGACGACGACGTGCCGTCGCTGCCGTTGTCGGCATAGGCCTTCAGCAATTTCAGCGCGTGCGCGAATTCGCGCATCGGATCGTGCCGACGATGCGCCTTCGCGGAACCTTCGCTGGCGGCGCTGCCTGAATCGCCGGACCCGCTGGCCGAATCCGCCTGCTTCGCATCGTAAGCGGCCAGTTCTGCCGCGCTGACGGTGCCGTCGCCGTTGGTGTCGGCCGCCCCGGTCGTGCCGCTCGTGCTGCTGCCCGAGCCGGTCGAAGCGGTCGAGCCGGCGCCACCGGGGCCGCCCGCACCACCCGGCGGCGGACCGGGCGGCGGACCGTCCGGCCGCATGCCGCCCCCGTTCATGCGCGACGCATCGAACTGGGCATTGAGCTGGTCGGACAGCTTCGTCATCGCGTCCGTCAGCTCGCTCTTGGTGACCTTGCCGTCGCCGTCGCCGTCGAGGGCGCCGAAGGCGTCGTCGATGTCGCTCGACGGCGTGGCGCTCGAATCGCCCGTCGCCGACAGCGCGCTCTGCAGATCGCTCTTTTCGATATACCCCTGGTTCTTCGTGTCGAGCTTGGAAAACACGGAATCGGCCCAGTTCGACAGACTGCCGGTATTGCTGCTGATGCTTGCAACCATGATGGAATCCTTTGCTAAGCGGGATTGTTGACTGCATGCATTATCGGCCGAAGGCGGCCCGGGAAGCAGGCCGGACGGTGTAAAGCCGGGTAAAGGAACGTAAAGAGCAGGGGATTAAAACATTGTAATTTGCCGTCAAAAACGCGGATTTCATATACAGGGGGTAGGATTTGAGGTAACCTTGAGCGCGATTTAGACTCTCTACGTCCGTGCGGCGCCGTGTGGCGCTGACCAGGCAGCCAAAGTCGCCGCTCCCGGCCAAGCCGCGCGAGGCGCGTCCCGTCACCCCGGTTTTCCCGCGTTGGCCCTGCCAGGGCAGCAGCCCGGCCGTAGAACGCAACGATTCATTGCCCGAAAGAAAACATGTCTGAAACACCGACCACCATTGAAGCTGGCGGCGCACCGACCGTGCGCTTCGCCGATTTCGGCCTGGCGCCTGAGATCCAGCGTGCGCTGTCGGACCAGGGCTATGTGCACCCGACCCCGATCCAGGCCAAGGCGATTCCCATCGTCCTGCAGGGCCGCGACGTCATGGGCGCGGCCCAGACCGGCACCGGCAAGACGGCGAGCTTCTCGCTGCCGATCATCCAGCTGCTGCTCCCGCACGCCAACACGAGCATGTCGCCCGCGCGCCATGCCGTGCGTGCCCTCGTGCTGACGCCGACGCGCGAACTGGCGATCCAGGTCGCCGAGAACGTCAAGGCCTACGCCCAGCACACGCCGCTGCGCTCCACCGTCGTCTTCGGCGGCATGGACATGAAGCCGCAGACCGAGATCCTGCGCCGCGGCGTCGAGATCGTCATCGCCACGCCGGGCCGCCTGCTCGACCACGTCGAGCAGAAGAACATCAGCCTGGCCCAGGTCCAGATGCTCGTGATGGACGAGGCCGACCGCATGCTCGACATGGGGTTCCTGCCGGACCTGCAGCGCATCATCAACCTGCTGCCGAAGAAGCGCCAGAACCTGATGTTCTCGGCCACGTTCTCGCCGGAGATCAAGAAGCTGGCGTCCAGCTTCCTGAACGACCCGCTGACGATCGAAGTCGCGCGCAGCAACGCCACCAACACGTCCATCACCCAGGTGCTGTACAAGGTCGACGAAGAGCAGAAGCGCAACGTCGTCGAGCACCTGATCCGTGCGCGCGACCTGAAGCAGGTCCTCGTGTTCTCGAACACGAAGATCGGTGCCTCGCGCCTGGCGCGCTACCTCGAGCAGGCCGGCATCAAGGCGTCCGCCATCCACGGCGACAAGACCCAGCAGGAACGCATCGCCGCGCTCGACGCGTTTAAAAAGGGCGACATCGACGTGCTGGTCGCGACCGACGTCGCGGCCCGCGGCCTCGACATCACCGACCTGCCGTGCGTGATCAACTACGACCTGCCGTACAACGCCGAGGACTACGTGCACCGCATCGGCCGCACGGGTCGCGCCGGCGCCACGGGCGATGCGCTGTCGGTGTATTCGGACAAGGACGAGCGCCTGCTGGCCGACATCGAGAAGCTGATCAAGCAGACCATCACGCGCGGCGAGCTGACCGGCTTCACGCCTTCGCGCGGCTTCGAGCGCGACGCGCGCGGCGCGGAGCGCACGGGCGATCGCCGCGGCGGCCGCCGCGAGTCGGACAACCCGCGCGGCGAGCGCGCGGAGCGCACTGAACGTGCCCCGCGTACCTTCAACGCGCCGCGCCGTGAAAAGATCGATCCGTGGTTCCTGAAGCCTTACGAACCGTCGGCGGTCGCGCGCAAGGAAACGGCGGCGGCGCCGGCCGCTTCGAGCAAGCCGAAGCCCAAGCTGGCGGCGCTGCTGGGTGGATTGCCGAAGCAGTAATCAAGATGAAGGCCTGACGCGACGCGCCAGGCCTTTTTTGTTGGCAGTGGCCGTCGTCCCCGCGCAAGCGGGGACCCATGCCGAGCATCAGAATCCGGACTGCGGGATGCTTGACAAGGTGTCTGACAACCGGACTTCGGCAACTCGGCATGGATTCCCGCTTCCGCGGGAATGACGTTTATACGTCCCGCCCCAGCGCCGCCTCCACCCGCGCCAGCAGGTCGCCATGCTTGTACGGCTTGGCGAGGATATTCAACCGCTGCCCCTGGCCCTGGCGCGGCAATTCATCCATATACCCCGTCGTGACGAGCACCGGCAGCCGCGGGCGCAGGCGGCGGACTTCGTCGACGAGCTGCAGGCCGTTCATCCCGCCCGGCATGATCACGTCCGTGAACAGCAGATCGACCCGCGCGCCTTGCCGCAGCAGGGTCAGCGCCTGTTCGCCGCTGGCAGCCGACAAGACCGCGTAGCCGGCCATGCCCAGCACGCTCTCGGCCAGTTCGCGCACATCGTCGTTGTCCTCGACGACGAGGACGCTGGGCTTGCTGCCGGCCGCGTCGTGGGCGTCCGGCGCGGCGGCGTCATCCTGGCCGTCGGCGCCGGATTCGGCCCCGTGGTCGGCCACCGGGAAGATCATGCGCACCGTCGTGCCTTTGTCCGGCGTGCTGTCGATTTCCAGGCGGCCGTGCGACTGCTGCACGAAGCCGTGCACCATCGCCAGCCCGAGGCCCGTGCCCGGCCCCTTGGTCGTGAAGAAGGGCTCGGTCGCGCGGCGCAGGACTTCGGGCGGCATGCCGATGCCGTGATCGATCACGCACAGGTCGACGTAGGTGCCGGGGTCGAGGTTGTGCGCCTTGATGCGGTCCTCGTCGCGCACGACCGCCGTGGCGACGGTCACCTCGCCGCCCTCCGGCAGCGCGTCGCGCGCGTTGATCAGCACATTCAGGAGCGCCATCTCGAGGTGCGTCGGGTCGAGATGGCACAGCGGCAGGCCGGGACGCAGGTCGAGGCGCAGGTCGATCTTGTTGCCCAGCGTGCGCACCAACATCTCGGAGAACTCCACGACGAGGTTGTTGATGTTGACGGGCCTGGGCTCGAGCCGCTGCTTGCGCGCGAACGTCAGCAGCTGCTGGGTGAGTCTGCCCGCGCGCATGGCCGCGCGCTGCGCCCGTTCCAGCGCGCCGCGCGCCATGTCCGGCTTGTCCAGGCCGATCAGGGCGACTTCCAGATTGCCGTTGATGACCTGCAGCAGGTTGTTGAAGTCGTGCGCCATGCCGGCCGTCAGCTGGCCGATCGCTTCCATCTTCTGTGCCTGCAGATGGGATTCCTGGCTCAGGCGGCGTTCCGAGATGTCCATCTGCGATGCGAAGAAGTACAGCAGCTGGCCGTCCTGGTCGAAGATGGGACCGATGAACAGGGCGTTCCAGAACGGCGAGCCGTCGGCCTTGTAGTTCAGGATATCGACGGCGACGGCGCGCTGCTCCGCGACGGCCTTGCGCACCTCGTCCACCGTGCGGCGGTCCGTCTGCGGGCCCTGCAGGAAGCGGCAATTGCGGCCGATGACGTCTTCCTGCTTGTAATGCGTGAGGTCGAGGAAGGCGCCGTTGCAGAACACGATCGGGTTGTCCGGCTGGCGCGGATCGGTGATGGTCATCGGCATGCGCGTCATCTCGACGGCGGCGAAGAAGATGTTGCCGCGATCGTCCAGTCCGTCGCGCTTGATGTACGTGGCCTGCCAGTGGTTGACGCCGGGATTGCCCATCGGCTCGTAGGCATTCCCCTCGATCTCGCCGGCCGCGGGCACGCCGAAGCTCTGGCCGCCGCCTTGCTCCTCCATGCCGTTCTTGAGGGCGTTTTCCTTGTCCGGTCCCATCACCATCGCGCGATCCCCGATGAAGCTCGATGGTGAAATTCTAGGGCGGTCGCCGACGCCACACTGTTCGTGACCGCACTAATGCGATCAAGGCGCGGGCATGCAGAGCGGGTCGCCGTCGAGGTAGCGCCAGCCCTGCGCGCTTTCGACGATGCGGTTGCCGGATGCCAGCGTGCGGCCCGGACCGCACAACTGTGCGCCGGCGTTTTTATTGGCGGCGTTGAACAGCGCCTTGGCCGGCAGCCCGGCCGGGCGGTACACATAGACCTTGTCCGGCTGGATGTAGTCGTCGTTATGCGCCATGCGTTCGGCGAAGATTTCCGGTTCCGGATGGTAGTGGTCCGGCGCATGGGCCAGCACGAAGCGCGCGAGCGGACTGAATTCCACGTAGGTATAGCTGCCCGCGTTGAGCATGGCGCCGCCCTGCGTCAGCACCAGCCACAGCGCCAGCAGCGGCGGCCAGCGCCCGTGCATGCGCACGCGCAGGAGCAGCGCGAACACGAGCGGCATGCCGGCCCAGAACGCATAGCGCATGACGCCGGCCGCGCCGGAATTCCAGTTCAACACGGCCAGCGCGGGCAGGATCAGCGCCAGCACGAGGGCCAGGCACAAGGCCGTCAGATGCAGGTTGCGGCGCCAGCCCCATACGAGCAGCGCCGCCGCCACGCCGGGCAGCGCGACGATCGCGCCCTGGTTCAGGTCGAAGAAGAACGACACGAGGCGCGTGCCGCTGATGAGGCCCGGATCGGAAAACCTGCGCGCGATGATGTTGGGTACGCCGAACTGGACGAGGTTGAACAGCGGCGGCAGCGCGAACACGGCGAGGCCCGCCGCGAATCCGGTGACGTTCGCGCGGGTCAGCTGTGCCTTCGCGTTGGTCTTGAAGCCTGCGTCGTGGCGCCAGTCGGCACACAGTTTGAGCAGCGGCGCGAAGGCGAAGAACATCACGATGGTCGGATTCTGCTGGGCCGCGAGACCGGCCATGATGCCGCCGGCGACGGGCGACCCGCCCAGCCAGAACAGCAGGCCGGCCAGCAGCGACGCGGCGCTGACGCACTCCGGGCTCGTCTGGTTCATGTACAGCATGCCGCCGCAGCCGAGGAACAGCAGCACGCCCAGGCCGGCGCGCACGGCCGAGCGGAAAAAGCGCAGCAGCGCCAGGCCGAGCACGAACACAGCCGCGTAGTTCGCGGCCTGGAACGCCTTCAACGGCGCGATGCCCACCGTCTCGAACACGCGCAGCGGCAGCGCCGCCAGCGCGGGATAGCCGAAGAAGTGAATCGGGAAGACGTCACCGTATCGCCCGCGCGCGAACGCGGGGTACACGTTCTGCCTGCCTTCGCGCATGTCCTGTTCGAGCGGATCGAACGCCCAGCCCAGTTGCGGCACGAGCTTGCGCACGGCGGCGATGTCGGCGAGGCGGATGTCGGGCGTGCCGTGGTGCGCGATGGCGACCGTGTCGAGCGTGTACTCGAGCATGTCGCCGCCGAGGATCGGTTGGGAGAGGCCGAACAGGATGCTCAGCGCGGCCAGCAGCGCGAGCGGAAAGCGCCAGGCGCGCCAGCCCGCGGGCAGCCGGCGCAGGGCGGGATCGTCAGCGGGCCGCATCGCCGGTCAAGCGTCCGTGCCGGGCAGCGTGCGATACCACTTGCCGCCGACGACGGCGTCGACCACCTGGCGCGCGCTGCGGTCCCACGTCAGCCATGGCATGCCGGTGGAGGCGGGCGCCTTCCCGTCGCGCCACAGCGCGAGCCAGTCTTCGAGCGCGCGCGCCAGGTCGGCGGGGGCCAGGCCGTCGAAGTAATACGCGTGCTCGCCCGCGACTTCGCGGAATACGGGCAGGCTGCGCGCGACGATCGGGATGCCGTGCTGCGCGGCCTCGATCAGCGGCAAGCCGAAGCCTTCGCCTTCCGAAGCGGCCAGCAACGCCGACGAGCCGGCGTACAGTTTCAGCAGCATCTCGTCCGAGATCCCGGCGAGCCAGAACATGCGCTTGCCCTTCTCCGGATGATCGGCCATGCGCGCGGCGAGTTGCTCGACCATCCAGCCTTCCTTGCCGACGATGACGAGGTTGACGTCCACGCCCCGTTCCCACAACTGTTCGAACGCCGCCAGCGCCTGGGCCTGGCCCTTGCGCGGTTCGACGGTGCCGACCATCAGGAAACTGGGGCGCGCGGCGAGCGCGGCCAGCACGACGTGGGCATCGGGCGGCAGGCCCGTGCTCGGGGCGCTGGCGTCGATGTCGGCGCCCAGGTGGAACCAGCCCAGTTGCAGCGGCAGGCGCCGGCGCAGGCCCTGGCCGTCGTACCACGCCGCCAGTTCGTCGGCGACGGCGCGCGAGATGCAGATCACGCCGTCGGACACCGCGTGCACGGTGCGCAGGAAGTCGCCGAAATACTGTTCCGTCCCGAACGGGAACACGTCCGGACGCAGCATCGGCAGCAGGTCGTACACGACGAAGTGGATGTGCACGCCGCGGTCGGCCATCGACCGCAGCAGCGCTTCGTTTTGCGACGTGCCGTTCGTGAACAGGTCGAGGCCGAGGAACACGTCGCCGGGGCGCAGGTCGACGGGCGCGTCTTCCAACGTGAGGTCGGTCGTCCCGGTCATGCCGAGCGCGAACTGGCGCGCGTAGCGGTAGGCGTTGCCGCCGCCGTGGGAAAACACGGGCTCGACGCGGAAGCCCGCCGGCGGATCGTTCAGCATCGCCAGCAGGACGCTGCGCACGACGCGCTGGATGCCCGTCTTGAGGTCCGACTGCACGAGGGCGGACACGTCGACCAGCAGCTGGCGCGGCGCGACGGGCACGCGGTTGAACGCGATGGCGGCGGCGAGCGGCGCCAACTCGCTGTCCGGGCAGACGGGCGCGGCGGCGCGCACGACCTGGCGGTACAGCGCGTGCCTGCCGTGGTGCGTGAAGTGTTCGATCGCGTCGACGTACATCCGCCCGACGCGCGCGGGCGCGTGCTCGGCATCCATGTGGGCGAGGGCGCGCTGGCCGAGCTCCGTACGCACATCGGCATCGGCGTGCAGGCGGGCCAGCGCGTCGGCCAGTTCCGGCACCGTGAACTCGTCGCGCAGCTTGACGAGCAGGCGATCGTCGATCGAGGCCGTCGAGCCGTGCGCGTTGACGATGGTCGGCAGCGCATACAACAGGCAGTCGAGCACGGAGGCCGACGTCTCGCCGCGCGTCGACGTGCGCAGCTGTACGGCGCAGTCGGCGGCGGCCAGGTAGTCCGCGTAGGTGGCCGCGTCGACGAAGCCCGTGACGCGGATGCGCTCGTTGGCCGTGCTGGCGCCGGCCTTGCGCAGCAGCTCGCCGCCGTACAGGCCCGGGTCGTTCTCGCCGACGAACACCAGTTTGCAATGCGCATCCAGAGCGAGCGGCGAAGCGAGGAAGGCGTCCAGCAATTCCGCGTTCAGCTTCGTGCGGCCCAGCATGCCGAACGTGCACACGACGTAGTCGTCCATCGCCAAACCCAGGCGCGTGCGGGCGGCCGCGCGCGCGTCAGGCCCGATGCTGCCTTCCGGCCGGCCGCGCAGCAGCGGGATGGTGCGCCAGTGTTCGGCCGTCTGTTCTCCGTACCAGTCGCTTGCCAACGTTCTGGAAAAATCCGAGTGCACGATCACGCCGGCCGCCGCATCCAGCACGCCCTTGTTGACGGGGTACTTCCAGATGGCCGAATTGCGGCCGTTCCTCGCGTGGTCGAGCAGGCCACTGAAGCCGTGCGATTCGTACAGCGCCTGCATGAACGCCTGCGGCAGATACGCTTCGCGTTCCAGGTTGTCCAGCACGCCCGAAAAGAAGAAGTCGTGCAGCACGACGACGCCGGGCACGTCGCGGATCAATGCGAACATGTGCTGGTGCGCGTGCGAATTGCCGAAGTGGTACAGCACGCGGTCGAACAGGTGCGCGTTGTCGCGCAGCCAGGCGGGGCTGTGTTGCGGGAAGCCCGCCACGCGCGAATCGTTCACGTGTTCCTGGTCGACGACGAGGTCGATGTCGTAGTGCTTCGCCAGTTCCGGCAGCAGTTCCGCGCTGTAGTCGGCGATGCCCGATTTGACGGGCGGCAGCGGGGACACGTACGCCAGTTTCGGGCGGCCTTGCGGCGCCAGGGGCGGCGCCGCGCTTTCGGCCGCGCTGGCGGCGACGCGGGTCCACAGCGCGCCGGCGCTCTCGGTGCCGGGCGCGGACACGACGTGCGCGAACGGCGCGCCCGGCATGGCGCGGGCGCGGCCGGCTCTGGCCAAGGTCAGCACGACGTCCGGCGCAAGGCCGGCGAAGGCGTGGATGCGCACCGCGGCCGCGTAGCGGGGATTGCCAGGCAAATCGAACACGCGCAGGCGGTCCTTGAACACCGAGCGCAGCGTCTCCACCGCCACGTGCGAGCGGTTCGAGACGGTCACCCGGATGTCATGGCCGGCGGCCGTGCGCACCAGGTCCTGGGCGAGCGTCAGCGCCGCCGAATCGATGCGATCCTGGCTGTCGTCGAAGTCGATCACGATACGCATGGTTCAACCGCCTGTGTGCTTGCGGGCGCGCTGCAGGTCGGCCAGCACGTTGCGGACCGAGACCGGCAGGCCCCTGAGTTCTTCGGGGACGTCGATGTTCACCGCCGGCTGCGGCAGGCTGCCCTTGACGGCCTGCAGCATGCCGGACACGCGCCGGTTCAGCGCCGGATGGCGCAGCAGGAACGGGATCAACGCGCGGCGCAGGCGCTGGTTCTTCGTCACGCGCGCAAGCACGCGGCGCGCGAGGCCGGGCCGGCGCAGGCGGATCACGATGCTGCCCGCCATGCGCAGCGGCCGCGTCACCTTCCAAGACGTGCTGTTATAGGTCGCCGTCAGGCGCTGCTCGAGGTCGCGCGCCCACAGCGTGGCTTGCTGGCCGTTGGCGTGGGCCTGGGCCAGGTCGTGGCGCAGCTGCGCGATTTCGGCCAACGCCTCCTGCTTTTCCAGTTCCAGGTTTTCCGCGAACTGCATCATGTCGTGCAGCTCGGTGCGTGCCGCCTCGGCCTGTTGCTCCGACGCTTCCAGGGCTTTCGTGGCCGTGCGGTTCGCGGTCCAGGCCTTGTCCAGATGGTGCGAGATGTAGTCGTCGAAGACGTTCGGCTGGATGCCGAAGCTGTCCAGCAATTCCGCGTGTTCCTCGGCCACGTAGTAGCGGTTCAGGCCATCGAACCACGCATAGCGGTAGCGCCGGCTGGTGACGAGGTGTTCCCAGCTGGCGTGGTTCGTCTCGCGGCTGTTCGGCAGGGTCGCTTCGATCACGAGCACCCAGGGCCGCCAGCGCTCGAAATCCATGCCGCGCAGGACTTCGCCTTCGAAGCCTTCGACGTCGATCTTCAAAAAGTGGACGTCGCCGCGCACGTGCTCTGCGCACACGTCGGTCAAAGTGCGCACGGGCACGGTGAGTTCGGCTACCGCGTGGCCTTCCGCGCGGTGCAGGTCGGCGACGCTGCGCTCGGGCGAGGCCCAGCCGCGCACGGCGGGCACGTCGTACAAGGTGAGCGTGCCGGCCTCGCTGCCGGCGGCGACGGCGAGGTTGATGTCGCCGGGGCGCTGCTCGTCGAAGGCGGCGATGTGGGCCGGCAGCGGTTCGATGTTGATGCCGCGCCAGCCGGCGTCGTAGAACGCCTTGGTGACCGAATGCTCGACCGGATCGTTGGCGCCCACGTCGATGTAGAAGCCGTCCCGGATGTGGCCGAGCGCACGCCACAGCAGCACGTCCTCGTTGTTCTGGGCGTAGGAGATGAATCTCATGTGCGTTGGATGTCGATGGCCGGGTCGAGCCAGGCCGACCCTTCGAAATACGGACGGCGCATGTTCACGACCGTGAACACGAGCGCCAGGTCGCGCCATTCATAGTTGTTGACGAGGTGGGTCTCGGTGCTGACGATGGCCGTCGCCACCGAATAGCTGCCCGGTCCCAGGTTCATCGGAAAGGCGAAGCGGTACACGACTGTTTCAAAGGCCGCCACGTCGTCCAGCGGCAGTTCCTTCAGATGCGTGTTGGTGCCGTACATCGGCTGGCCGAGGCGGTCCTTGATCATGTAGCCGAGGACCATGCGCGGGATCGCGGCGTTGGTTTTCACCGTCACCTGCAGCGTGACCGGCGCGCCGACGTCGACGACTTCCACGCGCTCGCCGTGTTCGTCGAGCAGGGCGATGTCGGCGACGGTCGCCTCGCCCGTGCCGGACACGGTCTGCACCTTGCCCGTCCCGGTCGCCTGCAGACGGACAGTCGCGTTTTCCCGCTCCGCGATCAGGGCGTTGTAGTAATCCATGATCTCTTCCGGCGCGCCTTCCTTGGTGAGGCGGCCGCCGTCCAGCAGCAGGGCGCGGTCGCACACGGACTGGATCGCCTGCTTGTCGTGCGAGACGAGCAATAACGTCGTGCCCTGCTGGCGGTAGCGGCGGATACGGTCGAAGCTCTTGTGCTGGAAGTACGCGTCGCCGACGGACAGGGCTTCGTCGACGATGAGGATGTCGGGCCGGCGCGCGGTGGCGACGGAGAACGCGACGCGCATCTGCATGCCGCTCGAGTACACGCGGACGGGCTGGTCCATGTAGTCGCCGATCTCGGCGAACGCTTCGATTTCCGGCATCAGTGCGGTGATCTCGTCGACCGTCATGCCGAGCAGCTGGCCCGCCATGTAGACGTTCTGGCGGCCCGTGAAATCGGGATGGAAGCCCATGCCCAGTTCCAGCAGCGCGGCCACGCGGCCTTCCATGTAGACGGTGCCCGTCGTCGGCTGCGTCGTGCCCGTGATCAGCTTGAGCAGGGTGCTCTTGCCGGCGCCGTTGATGCCGATGAGGCCCACGGCTTCGCCCGGCGCGACGGAAAAGCCGACGTCGCGCAGCACCCATTTCAGCTTGTGGCGCGGGCGGCCGGGAAATACCCATTCCGCCAGGCGCGACCAGCGCGTCGGATATTGTTTATAGGCCTTGCCCAGGCCTTTGACGACGATCGCGCCCATCAGAGTTCATCCACCATCTCGCCGGCGCGGCGGCGGAACAGGCGCAGGCCGAACAGGCACAGGACCACGGCCAGCACGAACACGGGGAACAGGGACCGCCAGTCGGGCGCGGCGCCTTGCACGAGCACGGCCTGGTAAGCGGCGATCACCCGCGCCATCGGATTGAAGTCCAGCAGCGGACGCACGTCGGCCGGCAGGATCGTGGCCGGGTACACGATGGGCGTGAGCCAGAACCAGAACTGCATGGCGATCGTGACGAACTGGCCGACGTCGCGGAAGAACACGTTCAGCACGCCCGCGATCATGCCGAGTCCGATCGCCAGCAGCACCTGCACGGCGAGCACGGGCAGGATGGAAAAATAGATCCAGCCGGGGAAAGAACCCGAGGCGACGAGAAAAACGGTGAACAGGCCGAAAATGATGGCGAAGTTGAGCAAGGCGGAGAGCACGATGATGAGGGGCAGGCAGATGCGAGGAAAGCTGACCTTCTTGATGAGGTTGGCCTGCTCGATGAACATGCCCTGGGCGCGCGCGACGATCTCGGCGAACAGGCCCCACGTGAGGACGCCCGCGCACAGCCAGATGCTGTAGGCGTAGTGCGCGTCGGCCGCGGCGCCGGGCAGCTTGCTGTGCATGACCTCGGCGAAGATCACGGTGTACACGACGATCATCGCGAGCGGCGAGAGCAGGGACCACAGCGCGCCCAGCACCGCATTGCTGTACTTCGACTGGAATTCGCGTTTGACGCTGCCCAGCACGAAGCCGCGGTAGGCCCAGAGGCCGCGCAGCATCAGGGGAGAGATCATGGCGCGGTCCCGGCAGGCGGCGCCTCGGCAGAGTACGTCTGGTGGTTCTTCATAAAGTGGCAAGGCCCAGTGAGCGCAAGATTATACTCTACGGTTCTGCCACACAAATTAACAGAGTTGTAACGAAGTTTGGGCCGGATGTCACCGGACCGGGCCGGCCTCAGGCGCCGTGCGCCAGCTTCTTCAGGCCTTCCGGATCGCGGATGATCAACCGGTGTGCATCCTTTTGCGCGATGCCCAGCTGGGTGAGCGTGAGCAGGGCGCGCGTGACCGTCTCGCGGCTGGTGTTGACCATATTCGCGATGTCCTGGTGGGTGGGCAGGTTTTCGACGACGCTTGGGACACCCGGTTCCAACGACTGCTGTTTTTGCATCTGCATCAGGTAGGTATAGATGCGCTTGGCCGTGTTGTTGATGCTGAGCAGGGCACGCAATTCGGAATCGCGTTGGATCTTTTGCGCAAGGTGTTTGAGCATGTGTCGCGCCACCGACGGCGAGTGGGCGAACAGATGCATGGCCGTGGGCGCGGGCAGGAAGCCGACCAGCACGTCCGTCATCGCGACGACGGAGGCAGAGCGCGTCGAATTATTGATCAGTGCAATTTCGCCGAAGAAGTCGCCCGGCGTGAGCATGCGCAGGCCGATCGCACGGCCATCCTCCGTCACGTCGATGACCTGCAGCTGGCCGGACAGCAGGAACATCAGGCCGTCGCCATGGCCACCCTTCTGTAGCACGATGTCGCGCTTGATGTATTGGCGGATGCGCATGTCTTGCTTGACGCGGATGATTTCCTCGTCGTTCAGCTCCGCCAGCAGCGGGATCTTGCGCAGGTGGATCTGGATCTGCCTTTCCTCGGCCGGGGGCGCAGCCGCGGGGACGGGATCCATGCGTTGCATTTCCTTCGTCGTGGAGGTCATGGGCTTCATTTGGAAAACAGGTGGATGCACTCGGCGCACAGCGCGACCGTTGCGATGCCCGCCGCGTTGGCGCCGATGTCGCGCCAGGAAAACCCTCGGTCGGGCAGCAGCGCCTGCAGGCATTCGATCAGCCAGCCGCCGAGCAATAGGCCAAGCAGCCACAGCGCCGCTTCGGTCCGGCCGTGCGCGATGCGCAGGGCCAACAGGCTCAGGCCGGCAAAGCTCGCGAAATGCAACAATTTATCGTTGGGCAGGGAGGACGGCAGCCAGCGGTTCGGCACCAGGCAGCCGGAAACGACTGCGACGCTCGCCAGGCCCAGCAACAGCATATCCACAACCATCCGTTCCGCTATCCTCATTTCGACCAGGCATGATTGTATACGGTCGAGGTCGCAACGGGGCGCAATTCTCGCGCCGGTGCGGCATTTTCGCAGCTTAGCAGAGTGCAAAGGTCAGGCGCGTTCGCGTGGACGCGCGGGCGTCGCGCCTGCCAGCGCTTCGCGTGCGTTCCGGCGCAGCAGGCGCCGCACCGTGCGCAGCGCGGGGGCTTCCACCAGGTGCCAGCTGAGCACGGCCAGCACGCCCGTCACGAGCAGTCCCAGCGCCAGCAGCCGCCAGTGGCCGAGCGGGGCGAACGCGGTACGCAGCATCAGCAGCACCGGCCAGTGATAGATGTAGATGCCGTAGGAATAATCGTGGCGTTGCAGGTGGGCGGCGACAGGCAGCCGGAGGCTTCCGACGGCCAGCGCGAGCGTAGCCGCCACCAGCAGGATGCCGAACCAGGTCAGCGGGTTCGGCGTCAAGGCGGCCCAACGTGTCCAGTTGAGGCCGGCCAGCGCCAGCGCGCACGCGACATGGCGCCAGCCGATGCGCAGGTCGCGCGCCAGCGTGTGCAGCAGCATGCCGGTCAGGAACAGCGACCAGAGCCGCGTCTCCCACACATAGCCGCCGATCACGTCCGGGAACAGGTTCGCCGCCGCCAGCAGGAACAGCGCGGCACCACGCATCCACGTGCGCAGCGGCAGCGCGGCGGCGAGGCCGACCAACGCCACCACTACGTACATCCGGCCTTCCCAGTACAGGGTCCATAGCGGCCCGTTCAGCGTCTCGCCGTTCAATACGCCCGGGAGCGTCAGTTGTTCCGGCGGGATGATGTAGCGCAGCCAGTGCAGCGCGGTGTTGTCGACGATGTAGCGCCACGGCGCCGGCGCCAGCATGCCGCGCCAGCCTGCGCTTGAAAACAGGCCGACCGCGAGCGCCGTCGTCAGGAGCAGGCAGACGAACAGGCCGGGTACGATGCGCGCCACGCGGCGCAGCAGGTAGCGGCCCAGGTGCGGGTCGCGTTCCCAGCTCTGGCTGATGAAGATGCCGCTGATCAGGAAGAAGACGCCGACCGCGAGCGCGCCGAGGTCGGTGTGCGGCGCCAGCAGCGGACTGACGGGGTCGGACGCGCCAGGCCGCGCCGAATTCAGCGGAAAGGCGTGAAAAACGACCACGAGCGTGGCGCACACTAGCCGGACGAGGTTGAAACCGTTGTCGTGCGAGGCCGTGGCCTGCTCGAGGGTGCGTGGCGCCATGTCAGAAACCCTGCCATTGCCAGCTCAGTTGCAGCTGGTGATTGTTGTATTCGAAAATAGAAATATTTTCCCGGTTGCGGACCGCACGTGCTTCCAGTTGCAGGCTCTGATGTTCATCGAGCCGATAGCTCAGCGAGACGCGCAGCGATTGCGTAAGCTGGCGGCGTACGGCGTTGATCAGACCCGGCGAATACGGCTGGTCACCATGCCAGGACTGTGCCGTATAGGCCAGTTCGCCGCTCAGCCTGGTCGACAGCGCGCGTCGCGTCTGCACGTTGCCATACCAGCCGATGCGGCTGCCGCCGGGACGCAGTGCGCCGGAGCGGTCATCCAGGCGGCCAATGCCGACACTGTCGTACCGGCCCTCTTTACGGTGGGTCAGTATTCCCCGTAATGCATAGGTGTTCGAATCGAAGTTCGCCAGCGTCAGAAATTGCGTGTGAACAGCGCTGGCCAGCAGGGCGAACTGGACGCCGCCAGGCAGCGGCAAGGGTGGGTCGATGCGTGCCTGCAACTGGACCTGATGCTGGTAGTCGTGGCCGCCCAGCGTGATGTTGCCCAGTGTGCCTGTCGTGCGCAACGCCCATCGGCCGATGCGCCAAGGTGCGTCGACGCCGGCGAACAGCGAAGCACTGTCGTACCGATGCAGGTGGTCGTTGCGTCGCCCCAGAAACTGGGCAAAGCCGACGGTTCCGTTACGCGTGAGTTCGCGCGTGTAATCCGCTGCTGCCATCGTGTACTGATCGTGGTGCGGCAGGAAATCGGACGACAACGCGTATTCGATCGGTCCGGACCCTGTATCCAGGGTATAGCTGGACGCGCTGGCCCCCTGGTTGACGTTCTGGTCGGTGCCCCGGCCCGTCGTCACCGTGAATGTCGATTGCGCATGCCAGGTGGAGCAGCCGGCTTCGCGGGTCTCGGCGATCAGTTGCAGCATGGCCGGGCTGGGGTTGAAGCGGGTCTCGATGACGGCGAATAGGCGTTCGGCCTCGTCCCCGTGGCCGAGTGCGCACTGGGCCATCGCCAGGTCGACCCAGGCGCCGGCATGCAGCGGCTCCTTGTCGATCAGGCGGCGCAGTTCATTCGAGGCGTCGGTGCGACGGCCTTCGGCGATCGCCTGCAGGGCGTCCTGATACAGGTCCTGTTGCAGCGGCGCGTCCTGGCCGGCCCGTGCGACGGTGGGCACGAGCAGCAGGGTGCAGGCCAGCAGCCGGGCGGCCAGGGCCGCCCGGCGCGGTTCTGGATGCGTCATGCTGGGCGCTCCATGGGCGGCGCCGGGACCGGCTGTTCGATACCGGGGGCGCCGTCGATGACCGTGTACAGGACAGTGGCCTTGCCCTTGCCGCGCAAGCGACGCTCGCCCAGCGGCAGGAAACGATGCCGGCCCGCTCGTTCGACCGTACCGGCGCCGACGATCACGTCGTAGGTGAATTCGCGCGCGGCCTGTTCCAGGCGCGACGCGGTATTCACACTGTCCCCGACCGCCGTGTAAATGCTGCGCAATGAGGTGCCGAAGTCGCCCGCCATCGCCAGGCCGCTTTCGATGCCGATGCGTACGCGCAGGCTCGGATAGCCGAGTGCTTGGCGTGCATCACTGAGGCGAGAGACGCGCTCGACGATCGCGCGAGCGGCGTCGAGTGCCAGGTCGGCGTGCTGTTCGACCGGCAATGGCGCGCCCCAGAACGCGACCAGGCCGTCGCCGGTGTACTTGTCGAGCGTGCCGCCATGCTCGAAAACGGGCTCGGTCAGGCAGTCGAGGAATTCGCGCGTCAGGACGGCAGCCTGCTCCATCGACAACGACTCGACCTGGCCGGTATAGCCTTCCATGTCGGCGATCAGCGTGGTCACGTCGAGCAGGCGGGGCGACAGCGGGTCGCGCAGATTGCTCCGCAATAGCTCTTGCACGACGGCCGGCGCCACGTACTGGCGCAATGTGCTGAGCAGGTGGCGCGAGCGCTGCTGGGATTGTTGCCAGTGGAAGGGCACGGCCAACGTGAGCAGGAAAAGATTGGTGGCCAGCGGTCCGGTCGTACTGAAGCCCGGGTCATGCGGTGCCGTCAGGTAGGCCACGCCAACCCACAGCACCGACAGGCCTGCCAGCAGGCCCACGCTGGACAGCGCTGCCAGGCGCGGAAAGGCCAACGCCGCCAGTAGCGCGGCGGTCAGCGCGAAGGCTGTTGCCAATGCACGCCCGGGCCAGCGTGGCGGCACGGCGCCCGCTTGGTGGTCGAGCAGATCGGACAGCACGGCGGCCTGTACGTCCAGGCCAGGGCGGCTGGCGTCATGCGGCGTCGCCACGCGGTCGGTCAGGCTCATCGAGGAAGAGCCGACCAGCACGAGGCGCCCGCTGGCGCTGGCCGGGTCGATGCTACCGGACAGGATATCGGCCGCGCTTGCGATCGTGAAGGCGCTCCAGTCGCGTCGGAACGACACGCGCATCAGGCCCGGATCGCCCAATTGCAGGGGGCGGGAACCGGTGCAGCAATTGACGAGGGCAAGGGCGAGGGCCGGGTAATCGCGGCCGTCGAAGCGGGTCAGCAGCGGAATGCGGCGCAGCACGCCGTCGTTGTCGGGGATGAAACCGATGTTGCCGACGTGCGGTGCGCGCGCCAAGCCCGCATGGTTGGCCAGGTAGCCAGTGGCGAGAACGCCGGGACCGCGGTAATAATGGGTGGCGCCGGCGAGTACGCCACTGCGCAAGGGTTCTGGTCGCAGCCCGGCAGGGTCATAGGCGAAAGCCTGGGCAAGCACCAGCGGTCCGTTCATGGCCAGCATCGCCAAACGCGTATCGCCAGGCGGGTCGGCTGCTTCCGGCAACAGAATGTCGAGCGCGATGCCGCGCGCTTCATAGCGGGTCAGCAAGATTTCGACGAGATCGGCCAGGCGGGCGCGCGGCCATGGCCATGGACCGAGCGCCTTCATGCTGGCCTCGTCGATGTCGACCACGAGGATACGCGGCTCGGGAGCGATCGTCGATTGCGCGCGGACGAATGCATCGCGCAATTGTTCGTTGCCAAAAAACGACATTTGCGGGGGTACGCCCCACTCTGCCCAGAGCGTCGGCAACACGGCCGCGATCGCGATTAGCCAGCTTAAGACATTAACCCATGTGACCGGACCAATCCAGGCGCGCGGGATGACGGATGAAGAAGACGGAGTCACGCAGGTCGGAAAAATGTTGCTATAAAAGAGCAAGTATAGCCGGGCAGTTCCAGCTATCGCAGCGATTATTGGTTGTCGCGGGTGTTTAATGCCCGGGGGAACGGCCTAGTTTGCTATAAAATGTGATGGCTGTCACAGAAATCTATTGCCTGATCACGATAATGCTCGAAAGAAGAGGAATGACAATGCCACGTCGTCTACTTGTTGTTGCTACGCTGGCCCTGGCGGCCCAGGCGCATGCCGCAGAGGCAGGCAAAGTCGTCTTCGCCGCGGGCGCTGTCCAGATCGCCGAACATGCCGGCGCCGAAGGCGCGGCCGTACAGGAAGGCGATCTGCTCAGCACTGGGGCGGATGGCTTCCTATATATTAAGACGATCGACAATGGTCTCTTCATCTTGCGCCCGAACACGCAAGCTCGCATCGTCACCTACCATGTCGATACCAGTAACCCGGTCAACACCAGGGTCAAGCTGGAGCTGATCAAGGGCGTTGCCCGCAGCAAGTCCGGCGAGGCCGTCAAGTTGGCGCGACAGAACTTCCGTTTCAATACCCCGGTTGCGGCGATTGGCGTGCGCGGCACCGACTTCACCGTCTATACCGACCAGGACATCTCGCGTGTCGCCGTGCTGACCGGCGGCGTGGTGGTCAGTGGTTTCGTTGACGCCTGTCGTCCGGATGGCGCGGGGCCATGTGAAGGTACGGCCAGCCGCGAGCTGTCAGCCGCGCAACGTAATTTATTGTTGCAGGTGCAGCGCGGCCAGGGTACGCCTCTACTGTTGCCCGGAGGCATCGCTACGCTTGACCAGGCGTCGCCGCCGCGTGCGGACGAACCGCTCGCCAAGGCTGGCGCCGCGGGGTCCTCGAATATCGTGGCCGAGCCGACGCTGGATGCGCAGAAAACCCATACGATCAATCAAGCCGTCGTCCAGAAACCTGTTACGGCACCTCCGGTGATGTCGGACAATAGCGGGCAGGGGCAGCCGGCGACGCCGGACTTGCCGGAGCGGCAGCTTGAATGGGGACGGTGGACTTTGCTCAACGGTAGTGCGCCCAATATATCGTTGACCGGTCCCGTGAATGCCGAACGTATCATTGATGGCAATTTTGTGCTGTACTGGACTGCTGGCAAGGAATTCGTGTCGCCGGCCCAGGGTAATGTCGGTTTTGCGTTGAAGAATAGCGAAGCCTATATCATGACACCGGGCGATGCGGCGGGCTCGGCAAAGGCCGCGCAGCTGAGTAACGGCACATTGAATGTCGATTTCGGCAGCCGCGCATTTACGACCGCGATGGACTTATCGGACGGGGCGACGATCCATAAACTGCAGGCGCAAGGCAATGTCGGTGCAAATGGTCGGCTGTATGGCGACCCGGCGTATTCGCGCCCCGGCTATATCAACGTGCAGGGCGCACTCAGTAATGCCGGGGGAGGGAGCGCCGCCTACCTCTTCGACGGTTATATCGACTCCACTCGCACCGTGAACGGCGCGACCTCCTGGACGCATCGCTGATTCTTGTCCATTCCCGAGTCCGGCAGCGATTCTCCCCGGTGACGGGGGATTTTCATTTTTGCTTGGAAACCCGGATGCCGTCTGATGCTGCCATTAATACTAATACTATATGTATTGAGAAAGTACTCAGATTCTCACGCCGAGATTATTCGCGCATATTCACGTTGAGATCCGATTTTATTTCGATGTCGATTGCTTGCTTTGCCAGCTGTCTTCTTTGATAATGGCCGCCGATTCTGTAGCTGGTTCAGCAGTTCCAGTAGAAAAAAAACCCTGTTATTTGTGATGACGGTCACATTCCTGGTCTTGAGACCTCTGTCATGATTCGGCAGGTTGGTACTCGCAGGTCACGATTGTGTCGCTGCAGATCGATTTAAACCCCCTGATCGTTTGATCTATTTAGGAGCAATAATGGCAACTACCTACTACGCAGCCATCCAACAACTGTACGTTGCGTATTTCAATCGCCCGGCTGACGTATCTGGCCTGCAATACTGGGAATCGGTCGTCGAACAAGCCAAAGGCAACACTGCTGCCGTTTCGGCCGCTTTCGCGGCGTCGGCCGAGTACAAGGCTGCTTATGCCAACATGGATGCCTACCATGTCGTCAACGCTGTCTACAACAACCTGTTTGGCCATGACGCCGACGTTCCTGGCCTGAACTTCTGGGCACAAAACCTGATCGCTGGCAAGTTCACCGTCGACCAGGCCGTGACCGCCATCGCCGCGGGCGCGCAAGGCTCCGACCTGGTTACGTTCAATAACCGTGTCCAGGCCGCATCCGCTTTCACCGGCGCGCTGACCACGACCCAGCAGATCCTGGCGTACTCGGGCAATGCTGCCAATGCTCAAGCCAAGTCCTTCCTGTCCGGCATCACCGACAACAATTCGCTGGCCGCAGCCATCGCTCCGACCGCACTGTCCAACGCCGTGAACGGCGTGGTCAACGCTTACCTGAATTCGATCGGCCAGACCTTTACCCTGACTTCGGGTATGGATACCCTGGTGGGTACCGCTGGTAACGATGTGTTCAATGCCACCGTCGGCGGCACTAACCCGACGCTGTCGACCTTCGACTCCATCGACGGCGGTGCTGGCACCAACGTCCTGAACATTTCTGACGTCACCGCAGGTGGTGCCGCTACGAGCATCCCTGCTAACGTTACGCTGAACAACATCCAGACGATCAACGTCCAGAGCGCAGAAGCGGCTGGCGCCAACATCAACACGTCCGCAATCGCCGGCGTGACGAAAGTGGCCGTGAACACGGCTGCTGGCCCGGCAACCGTGACCGCAGCAGGCACGACCGCTGTGTCCGTCGCAAGCGTGGGTACCGCCACTGTCACCGGTGGTTCGACCCAAACCGTTGCCTCCGTTGGCGGCGCCGCCCTGACCAAAGCGACCGGCGCAATCATCGAGACCGATACCGCGCTGGGCGCCGGCTCGATCTCGGCTACCGGCGGCACCAGCGTGACCGTGACCGCTTCGGGCGTCACCACGGGTACCGTGACCGTGGGTAGCGCAGCTGCCGCCCCGACTGGCGCCGTGTCCATCACGACCACCAACGCAGCCGCTACCGGCGCCAGCACCACGCAGGGTGCCATCAACGTCACCGGCGGCTCGACCGTGACCGTGACCGAAAACCTGGTCGCTCCGACCGTCACGAACACCGTTGGCACCGCCTTCTCGGAAACCGGCGCAGCCGTGACCGTTACCGGCACCGCCAACACCACGTCGGTCACCGTGACTCAGACCGCTGCCGTTGCTGCTGTCGCTGGTGTCGCTGCTGCTCCTGCGGTGGCGCAAGTGAACACCATCACCATCGCCGGCACCGTGGCGACTGGCGACGTGTTCACCGCAACCGTCAATGGTAACGCTTACAGCTACACCGCTGTGGCAGGCGATACGACTGCTACCGTTGCTGCTGGACTGAAGGCTGCTATCACCGCAGCAGGCATCACCACGGCCACTTCTGGTTCGACCGTGACGCTTACCGCTAGCACCGCAGGTACGCCGTTCACCGCTACCACCTCGACCACGAGCGCAGCCGCTACCGACGCGATCGCCGCGACCACCGCAAACGCTGCCGCAGTGACCGCCGTTGCTCCGGTTGGCGGTATCGTGGATGGCGCGGTGGTGATCACCGACGCGAACAGCGCGAACACCGACAGCACCAAGGCCAACACCATCACGACCGTCAGCTTGGATGGTTACGGTGCAGGCTCGGCCGTCAACTCGAATGCGCTGGCATCGCTGTCGCTGGCTAACTCGGCTCAAAGCGTCACCGTTACCGACAACTCGGCAAAGCCGACCGCCACCACGCTGGCACTGAACATCAACAATCTGGCTTCGGGCGCAACCCTGAACGACGCCGCGGTCAAGACCGTGAACATCACCACGGGTGCCAAGGCTTCGACTCTTGCGCTGAACGCAGCCGCTGACACCGCAGTGACCGTTGCAGGCGCGGGTAACCTGACCATGAACTTGGCTGGCGCAGCAAACCTGGCGACCTTTGATGGCTCTGCTGCAACCGGCGCGATCAGCCTGAGCGGCCTGGGTAGCAAAGTCACCTCGGTGATGACCGGCGCTGGCAACGATACCCTGGTCCTGAACACCGTGACCTCGGCAGCCGTCGCAGCGACCAGCACCGCCGCGGCTGTTGCTGCAGTGAACCTGAACGTGGGTACCGGTGCAGGCGATGACACCATCGACCTCACCCACGTCACCGGCAACGGTAACTTTACCGTGAGCGCTGGTGCTGGCAACGACATCATCAAGGTCAACCAGAGCCAACTGGCAGCTGGTAACACCATCGATGGCGGCGTTGGCACCGACACCCTGGTTCTGAGCGCTACGACCCCGACCAGCGGCTATACGACCACCGCGTTCGCCGCAGGCGACTACGCTCTGCTCAACTCGACCGTGACGAACGTCGAGAACATCGAGTTCGTGAACAACGTGTTTGGCGTTGATGCATCGCAAGTGTCTTTCACCGGTATGAAGTTTGACCAGGGCGGTGTTGTGACCAACGTGACCACCCAGGCCCTGACGACCGGCGGCAACCTCACTGCGACGGCTTCGGGCTACTCGGCTACGGCATACGCCGGCAACCTGAACGTCACCGACACGGCATCTGCAACCCTGACCCTGAAGGCCGATACCGCGACCGTGAACGTCAACGCATCGACTTCGGCCGCCACCGCCGCGACGATCAATGGTGACCTGCAGACTTCGCTGACCGTGAATCTGGCCAACGCCGCAAATGCATCGTCGAACGCGACTGGTGACAACTTGGCCAGCGCCACGATCAACGTTGCCAGCGTGAACCAGCACCTGAAGTCGATCGTTCTGACCGGCAACGGCAACGTCAGCATCGATGCAACGAGCTCGGCCGCTCTGACCAGCGTCGACGCTTCGCAGCTGGGCAACACCATCGCCAATGGTACCCTCAAGGGTGCTGTCGCTGGCGGCCTGACCATGACCACTAGCAACCAAGTGGCTGAGACCATCACCCTGGGCAGCGGCCACGATGTCATCACGGTGAACTCGACCTACCAGACGATGGACACCATCGTCGGCTTCAACGCGGCCAACACTGGTACCGCTGCGAATCCGAACTCGGACGTCCTGGTGATCAGCGCTGCTTCGCTGAACAACACTGGTAATGCAGCCAACAACAACGCAGGCGTTGCCAATGGTGTCCTGACCATCAACGGCACGACCGCGCTGGCTACCAACGCGACGACCGAAGTTGGTCTGGCCAAGCTGACCCTGGCCGCTGGCGACACCACCCTGGCCCTGGCCTTCGTGGACGCTGCTGCCCACGCTGGTAACAACGTCGTCGAGTTCCAGTTCGGTGGCAACACCTACCTGTTCGCCGACACCAACCACAACGGCACCCTGGACAACAGCGACTTTGCAGTCAAGCTGGTTGGTACCCTGGATGTCACCGGCGCCTTCGGCATCCCGCCGGCAACTCACTAATCAGTGAGTCGGCACTAGCCCCCCAGGGCTGGTAACAATGCGGCCGGGCCTTCCCGGCCGCATTTTTTACGCGAACAAAACGGTCCGCCGTATGACGTTTCCGCAGTGCTGTCGAATGCGAGGCAAGTCCCTGCAGAGTTTCAGCGCGGATGGGATGCGAACGGCGACCCGTGTAAAGCGTATTCATGAGGCGTGTCTAAGGGCATGCCTTTTCTTTTGCCGGATCGGCAGCCGTCCGATCGGTTCCCCTTCAAATGCAACAGCCAGGCAAGAAAATGTGATGTCCGTCACATTTTCTGATTCGTTTGAGCGATAATGTCGCAGTCGCTAATGGGTCTTGCGTTAGCGCATCTGTTTTTGTATCGCCGTGCATCCCGCACGAGGACTATCGACGCCTACTGATGACTAACAAATTATCGAAACCGAAAAGTGAGATCGCACTGGCCCTGCAGGGGTTCAAGCGCGCCTTCATTTCTGTCGGCACATTCAGCGCCATCATTAATCTGCTGATGCTCGTGCCCTCGCTTTATATGCTGCAGGTGTATGACCGCGTCCTGGCGAGCCGCAACGAAGTCACGCTGTTGATGCTGACCGTAATCATGCTCGGCGCCTATTTGCTGATGTCCGCACTGGAAATGGTGCGCAGTTTTGTACTGATTCGTGTAGGCGCGCGCTTCGACATGACGCTCAACAAGCGTGTGTATACCGCCGCGTTCGAGCAGAACCTGAAGCAGGCCGGCGGCAACGCCGGACAGGCGCTGAACGATCTCACCAGCCTGCGTCAATTCCTGACCGGTAATGCGCTGTTCGCGTTTTTCGACGCACCCTGGTTCCCGATCTACCTGCTGGTGATCTTCCTGTTCGAGCCCTGGCTCGGCCTGTTCGCGCTATTCGGCACTGGCATCCTGATCGTGCTCGCCGTCGTGAATGAAAAAGTGTCGCGCGAGCCCTTGTCCAACGCGAACACGATGGCCATTGTCGCTGGCACCCTGGCCACAAACAATCTGCGCAACGCGGAAGTCATCGAATCGATGGGCATGCTGCCCAATCTGATGAATCGATGGTTCAAGCTGCACAGCCGTTTCCTCAACCTGCAGGCGGAAGCCAGCCAGAAGGCCGGCATCGTGGGCGCCGTCACCAAATTCTTCCAGACCTCGCTGCAATCGCTCGTGCTGGGCCTGGGCGCCTTGTTGGTGATCGACGGCCGCATCACCCCGGGCATGATGATCGCCGCCTCGATCCTGGTCGGCAAGGCGCTGGGTCCGGTCCAGCAGGTGATCGCGGTGTGGAAATCGTGGAGCAGCACCCGCATGGCCTATGAACGCCTTAGCGCGCTGCTGGACGCCAATCCGGCGCGCCCGGCCGGCATGGAGCTGCCCAAGCCGCAAGGCGCGCTGACGGTGGAAGGTGTAGTCGCCGGTCCGCCGGGCACCAATCAGCAGGTCTTGCGCGGCCTCTCCTTCGCGATCGCCCCGGGTGACGCGCTCGGCGTGATCGGCCCCAGCGGTGCGGGCAAGTCGACTCTGGCGCGCCTGCTGGTCGGCGTTTGGCCGGCGCTGGCAGGCAAGGTGCGCCTCGACGGCGCCGACATCTATAGCTGGAACAAGGGCGAACTCGGCCCGAACATCGGCTACCTGCCGCAGGACATCGAACTGTTCAGCGGCTCCGTCAGCGAGAACATCGCCCGCTTCGGCGAGATCGACGCCCAGAAGGTGGTCGAGGCCGCCAAGCGTGCCGGCGTGCACGATCTGATCCTGCACCTGCCGAAGGGTTACGACACCCTGCTGGGCGACGGCGGCGCCGGCCTCTCCGGCGGCCAGAAGCAGCGCCTGGGCTTGGCGCGCGCCATGTACGGCGACCCGGCCCTGATCGTGCTCGACGAGCCGAATTCGAACCTGGACGAAGCGGGCGAGCAGGCGCTGGTGCAGGCCGTGCTCGACCTGCGCCGGCGCGGCAAGACCATCGTCCTGATCACGCACCGCACCAGCATCATCGGCGCGACCAGCAAGCTGCTGCTGTTGCGCGACGGTGTCGGTCAGGCTTTCGGCCCGACCGACCAAGTGCTGGCCGCGCTGCAGGAGGCGAGCCAGAAGGCGGTTCTGGCCCAGCAGCAGGCACAGGCGCGCGCCCAGGCGCAGGCCCAGGGACCGGCGCCGACCGAACGGACGGATACCGATACCGAACAAGGGATCAAGTAATGAAGCTCATTCAAAAGAAAGACGCGGCCACCGAAGTCATCGCGCATGACGTCACGCCGCTTGAAGTGAATACGGACGACCGTAGCTGGTCCCGCCTGGGCTGGCTCGTCGTCGTGCTGGGCGTGCTCGGCTTTCTGGTCTGGGCGGTCTTCGCACCGCTCGACAAGGGCGTGCCGATGTCGGGCACGGTGACCAAGGAATCGAACCGCAAGGCGATCCAGCACCAGACGGGCGGCATCATCCAGGACATCCTGGTGAAGGATGGCGACACGGTCAGGGCCGGGCAAGTGTTGGTGCGCATGAATGCGGTGAACGCCAAGGCCGGCTACAACATGACCCGGGCGCAGTATCTTGCCGCGCGCGCCACCGAGGCGCGCCTGCTGGCCGAGCGCGACGGCGCGTCGACGATCCATTTCCCGGACGAGCTGGCCGCGCATGCGAGCGAGCCCGCCATCGCCGACGCGATGACGCTGCAATCCCAGTTGCTGACCTCGCGTCGCGCCGCATTGAAGACCGAGCTGGCCACCGTGGACGAGAACATCGCGGGCTTGAAGAGCCAGATCCAGGGCCTGCAGGACTCGCGCCAGAGCAAGAAGGAGCAGATCGGCTTCCTTAAGGAACAACTGGACGGCATGCGCGACCTGGCCAAGGAGGGCTATGTGGCGCGCAACCGCCTGCTCGACCTGGAGCGTACCTACGCCCAGTTGCAGGGTGCGGTGTCCGAAGACATCGGTAACATCGGCCATGCCCAGCGCCAGGTGATGGAGCTGACCCTGCGCAAATCGCAGCGCATGGACGAGTACCAGAAGGAAGTGCGCACGCTGCTGGCCGATACCCAGAAGGAAGTCGGCGCCCAGGGCGCGCGCATGCAGGCCCAGCAGTTCGAGCTGTCGAACGTCGAGGTCAAGGCGCCGGTTGACGGCACCGTCGTCAACCTGGCCGTGTTCACCAACGGCGGGGTGGTCGCGCCTGGGTTCAAGATGATGGATATCGTGCCGAGCGACGATCCGCTTGTCGTCGAAGGCCAGTTGCCGGTCAACTTGGTCGACAAGGTCCAGGCGGGTCTGCCGACCGAGCTGATTTTCTCGGCCTTCAACGCGAACCGTACGCCGCATATCCCGGGTGTGGTCGAGACCGTGTCGGCCGACCGCACCGTCGACGAGCGCAGCGGCGCCGCATACTACAAGGTGCGCGTGCGGGTCTCGCCGGAGGGCGCAAAGATGATCGCCGCCCACCACATGGACATCCGCCCCGGTATGCCGGTGGAACTGTTCGTCAAGACAGGTGAACGTACGATGATGAACTACCTGCTCAAGCCGGTATTCGACCGTGCCCATTCGTCGATGAGCGAGGATTGAACGCGTGAGAAAGGTAATGACATCACTGGGAAGCCTGCGCAAGGGGGGGCTGGTCTTGGCGGCGGCGCTGCTGGCCGCGAATGGGAGCGCCGGTGCGATCACCCTGCAGCAGGCCTACGAGGCCGCGCTGAAGAACGATCCGCAGTACCGGATGAATTTTTACGAGAACGAGTCGGCCAAGGAGAATCGCATCCTCGGGCGCTCGAATCTGCTGCCGCAGGTGTCGGCGAGTTATTCGGCCAACCGCAACATCGCCGATACCGATACGTACAGCGAGCAGTACAAGATCCGATTTCCGGCACATCCGCGCTACATCAGCCGCTCGTCGATGATCCAGGTGCGCCAACCGATCCTCAACCTGGACGGCTGGATGCGCTACCGCCAGGGCAAGGTGCAGACCGAGCAGGGCGCGAAACAGTTCGAGTCCGACACCGCTCAGGTGATCCTGCGCGTGGTCGGCGCGTACTCGGACGCGTTGTTCGCCGAGGACCAGGTTGCGCTCTCCAAAGTACAGCGCGACATGTATCTGGAACAAATGAAGGTCAACCAGCGCCTGTTCGAAAAAGGCGAGGGCACCAAGACCGACATGCTGGAAACCCAGGCGCGCCTGGACTTGGCTGAGGCCCAGCTGGTCGAGGCGCAGGACAATGCGACGGCGATGCGCGACACGCTCGCCGGCGTGATCGGCATGGATCCGGGCACGCTCGATCCGCTGGGCGCCAACTTCCATTTCCAGAATCTGCCGGCGAAGTCGTTCGAGGACTGGCGCGCGACGGCCATCGCGCGCAATCCGCAGTTGGCGGCGGCGCGTCTGGCGGTCGAGCAGGCGCGCCTGGAAATCCTGCGCGACAAGGCGGGACACGCGCCGCGCGTCGACCTCATCGGCACCTACAGCAGGGATGATGCGGCTTCGCTGCAGAACTACCAGCAGAACTCGGTCAACCGCGCGATCGGTGTGCAGGTGAACATCCCGATCTACCAGGGCGGCGCGATCAATGCGACGACGCGCCAGGCGGCGGCGAACTGGAACCGCGCCCAGGCCGACCTCGACCACCGCACCAATCAGGTCGTCGTGGAGCTGCGCAAGGCATACGACCTCGTGCAGAACAGCGTGGCCAAGGTCACGGCGCTGGAAAAAGCCGTCGCCTCCAGCAAGGAATTGATGAAGGCCACCGAACAGAGCATCAAGGGTGGTGTGCGCATCAATCTCGACTTGCTCAACGCGCAGCAGCAGTTGTACACGAGCCAGCGCGACCTCGCGCAGGCCCGCTACATGTACCTGCTCGGCTTGCTGCGCATGCGCGCGGCGGCCGGCACATTGGACGACAGCGCCGTGCGCGAAGTCGCCGCCTACTTCCACTGAGTCTTTCCGGCGGCGCCGATACGGCGCCGCCGCGCATATTCTTAATGCATTTAGTTAACAATTTTCCTGAATGCAGTAAGTAACCACTTCGATCCAGAAACAGTATCCACGCGGAATCTGCTTGCGCACTGCTGTGTTGCTGGCGCCGCCATCTGGTCAGTTCATGTACCATTTCCTCACATTTCCACATGGAGGTAATAATGGCAACCACGAACACAACGACCGTCGAGCAGTTGTACATTGCATACTTCAGCCGCCCGGCGGACCCGAATGGCCTGGCATACTGGGACAATGTGCTGGCGACCAATCCCAATGGAGTGCAGCAGATTTCCGCGAACTTCGCGGCCTCGCAGGAGTACAAGGACACGTATGCCGGCCTGGACAACCAGAGCATCGTGCAGGCCGTGTATCACAACCTGTTCGGCCGTGCCGGCGAGCAGGCGGGCGTCGACTACTGGACGAACGTGCTGAACAATCACACGATCACCATCGACAACGTCGTGACGGCCGTCGCCGCGGGCGCCCAGGGCAACGACAAGCTGGTCTATAACGGCCGCGTGGCCGTCGCCACCTCGTTCACGGCGCACGTCGACACCCCGGCCGAAATCGCGGCCTATTCGGGCACGGCGGCAAATCTGAAAGCCAAGGCCTTCATCGGGACGATCGTCGACCTGACGACTTCGGCCTATGCCATCGACCCGGGTGTCATCGACGCCAAGATCGCCGAGATCGTGGGCACCCCGACCGGCACCGACGTACCGCATCATCTGGCTTGAACGACGTTGTTGCACGAACCGACGTTTCATATCGCATTCGCGATTGGGACAGCAGCGAACGAGGTGGATGGGCGCGGCGATCAACGCAGCGCCCATGGCCTCATCAATGGATTGCGTGTCAGGCGCCGGCTTCGTCCGGCACAGGCTTGCCGGCCCGCCCGCCACCCGCGCAATGCGGACACGATTTCCCCACCACATACTCCGGCGACAACTGCTGGCGCGGCGTCACGACGGCGCGGCACGCGAAGCATTGCACGGTTTCCGTCGGCTCCAGCTTCGGATTGAGCGCGGTGCGGTAGTCGAACACGAAGCAGTCGCCCGTGTAGTGGTCGCCGCCCACTTCCTCGAAATACTTCAGGATGCCGCCGTCGAGCTGGTAGACGCGGTCGTAGCCGATGTTTTGCATGTGGATCGCCGCTTTTTCGCAGCGGATGCCGCCCGTGCAGAACGTCACGACGGTCTTGCCCTTCAACTCGTCCTTGTGTTTCTCGACGACCTCAGGGAATTCGCTGAATTTCTCGATGCGGTAATCGAGCGTGTTCTCGAACGTGCCGACGTCGACTTCGAATGCGTTGCGCGTTTCCATCATCACGACCGGGACGCCGTCGTCGTCATGGCCCTGGTCGAGCCAGCGCTTGAGTGTCTTCGGCGCCACGGACGGCGCGCGGCCCAGTTCCGGCTTGATCAGTGGCATGCGCATCGTGATGATTTCCTTCTTGATGCGGACCAGCATGCGGCGGTGCGATTGTTCGGCCGACAGGCTTTCCTTCCACTCCAGGTCGGCCAGGCGGGCGTCGCTGCGCACCCAGGCGAGGTACTGGTCGATCGCCTCGCGCAGGCCGGACACGAACATATTGATGCCTTCCGGCGTCAGCAGGACGGTGCCCTTGAGGCCCAGCTCGTTGCACAGCGCCTGGTATTGCGGGCGCATCTCTTCGAGGTTGTCGAGGCTGACGAACTTGTAGGCGGCGATATTGACGTGCATGATCGTTAAAGCGGTGGGACGTGAAGTGAAGCCTTCTATTATAAGGCAGCTGAGCCCAGAAGACGTCATATACACGGCAATTGGCATTACAATGCTTTTCTTTCATGCAAGCCTTCCGGCCCTCCCATGCAATCGTTGAACCTGCAATACAACCCGCGCATCGACCAGTTGCGCTGGCTGGCCGCCACCATCGTGTTCCTGTTCCATTTCCACCTGGAGTACCGCGGCCTGGGCGGGGCGCCGCTGACGAGCAATTGGGCGGCCCTGGTCACGGAAGGGCATACGGGCGTCGGGCTGTTCTTCACCTTGTCCGGCTTTCTGTTCATGCAGATCGCGCTGGCGCAGAAAACCATCGTCTACCGCGATTTCGTGCGCAACCGCGTGCTGCGGATTTTCCCCTTGTTCCTGACGATCTTCCTCGTGGCCACGTCGATCGGGCGCGACACGTTCCAGCCGCAAGACCTGCTGTACCTGTTCGCCACGAACCTCGGCCATGCGCCGACGTCCGGCACGGTGATCACGGGCGCGGCCTGGACAATCTCCCTGGAATTCCTGTTCTATCTCGTCTTTCCGTTCCTGGCCCGCTTCGCGCTGGAGCGGGGCAAGCGCTACCTCGTCGAACTGCTGGCGCTGATGGCGTTCTTCAAATTGGCGGCCTATACCGTCAACGACAACAGCACGCTGATGTATTTCTGTACGTTCGTCGGCCGCTTCGACCAGTTCCTGATCGGCATGCTGGCGGCGATGCTGTACCAGCAGTACCAGGCCAGCCTGCAGCGCCACGCGCCGTGGCTGCTCGTCGTGGCGGCCGCGCTCGTCGTGTGGGACACGGCCACGATGCACCGCCTGGCGCCGTTCGGCGCGACGCCGAAATCGTCGTTCTGGATCTTCTGGTCGATGGCGGAGTCCGCCGGCTGGGCGTTTTTCATCATTGCCTGGGTCGGGTTCCGCCCGCGCCTGCCGGACCCGGTCGAGCGCGTACTGTGCCATGGCGGCAAGGTCAGTTTTTCCTTTTATCTGCTGCACATGGGGCTGCTGCATCTGCTGGCGCAGCGCGTCGGCCTCGTGCATCCGACCGGCCGCGGCTGGCTCGACGCCGCCCTCATGGTCGCCATCAGCTATGGCGCGACGTGGGCGCTGGCGACCCTCGGCTATAACAGCATCGAGGAACCGTTCCTGCGCATGCGCCGCCGCTACGGCGCCGACAAGCCCGTCCAGGCAGGTGTGGCCGTGCGGTAACCGCCGCGTGGCGGATGCGCCACACGACATCTCCTGTCGCGATCGGCCCGACAAAGTCGGATCATAAAAGTTCGACAACGCATATGAGGCGCCGCAAACAGCCGTATTGACGTCTCCCCGTAGGATGGTTCGCATCATTCAACAGGGGGTGAGTCATGAAGCTAACGTTTTTCAAGGCGGGTCTCGCGGCGTCCGGCGCCATGCTGGTCATCGCGGGCGCCGGCGCACAGGAAGTCATCCCGGTCGAGATGCCGCAGGAAGTCAATATGGCGGGGGCGGGCGCGTTCGGGCTGCCGGATTTTGTCGGGTCCGAGGATTACCATCCCGAGGGGGAGGGATTTTTGCACGCCAACTTCGGCAACGGCATGTGGCTGCGGGTGATCGGGCCGGAAGTCAAGCTGAACGTGGTGCCATCGAACATGGCGCTCGATTACGGTCAGTTCAGGAATTTGCGGGCCGGTTTCCTGTACCGGGCGCGGCCGACCCGCGACACGGACGTCAAGGACCCTGTCGTCCGGCAGATGCGCCGGATCCCGGCCGCGTCCGAGCTCGGCGTCTTTGCCAGTTATGAGTGGCCGCTGCCCGGCGATCCGCTCCACAAAGTCGTGTTCAGCGGCGACGTCGCGTGGAACACGAACAATCTATATACGGGCGCCACGGGCAGCATCAAGGCGACGTATTTCTATCCGTTCCCGCAAGGCCTGGGCGGGCGGCCGCTGCTCGGTTCGGCGGGGTTCAGCCTGTTCTTCGCCAGCGATCATTTCACGGACCGTTATTTCGGCATCAACGGCGCCGACCTGGCCGCGTTCCCGGAGCGGGGCGCCGTGCCGTACCGGCCCGAGGGCGGGCTGACGTCGATCCGGATCCCGTTCCAGGTGACGTCGCAGTTCGACCGGCATTGGGGCCTGACCTTGGCCGGGCGCTACGAAAGGTTGCTGGGGGATGCGAAGGACAGTCCGATCGTCGACCGGCGCGGGAGTCAGAACCAGTGGGTGTTCGGGGGTGCCATCAACTATACGTTCTGACATCCCATCGTTCCGTCATTGCCGGAAACGACTCGCGCAGGCGGGGACCATACTGGGCCGACCAAGGACGCTCAGTATGGATTCCCGCCTGCACGGGAACGACGCATCGAGGTCTTGTCAAGAGAAACACCGTGCCTGGATGCAACCCTCCATTCCTGCCGTCCGAGGTAAAATGACAGGATGACTTCCCCGATCTTCACCCACCTCCGCGTCCATACCGAATACTCGATCGTCGACGGCCTCGTCCGCATCGACGACCTCGTGGCTGCCGCCGTCAAGGACCAGCAGCCGGCGGTGGGTGTGACCGACCTGGCGAACGCCTTTTGCCTCGTGCGCTTCTATAAAGCGGCGCGCGGCAAGGGCGTCAAGCCGATTGTCGGGGTCGACGCCTGGATCACGAACGACGAGAACCGCGACAAGCCGTTCCGCCTGCTCATCCTGTGCAAGAACAAGACCGGCTACCTGCAGCTGTGCGAACTGCTGTCCAAGGCGTGGCTCACCAACCAGTACAAGGGCCGGGCCGAGATGCGCATCGAGTGGCTGGAAGCGCTGGCGACGTCCGTCTCCACGCTGGAGCCGGAGGTGCCCCAGTCGAACGGCCTGATCGTGCTGTCGGGCGCGCAGTTCGGCGACATCGGCCAAGCCATCGACAACGGCGACCTGGACAAGGCCGAGGCGTGCGCGCGCCGCTGGGCCCGGATTTTCCCTGGCCATTTTTACGTGGAGATCCAGCGCGCCGGCCAGCCGAACCAGGAACAGCAGGTGCGTCACTCGGTGGCGCTGGCGAACCGGCTCG
Source organism: Massilia putida (assembly GCF_001941825.1). Taxonomy (NCBI): domain Bacteria; kingdom Pseudomonadati; phylum Pseudomonadota; class Betaproteobacteria; order Burkholderiales; family Oxalobacteraceae; genus Massilia; species Massilia putida. The sequence goes on along the minus strand of NZ_CP019038.1, from coordinate 2,979,012 downwards.
CGCTGCCCGTCGTCGCGACGCACCCGGTGCAGTTCATCAGCAAGGACGAGTTCATTGCCCACGAGGCACGCGTCTGTATCGCCGAGGGCGAGATGCTGGCCAACGCCAAGCGCGTGCGCCGCTTCAACGAAGGCATGTGCTTCAAGTCGCAGGCCGAGATGGCGGAGCTGTTCAAGGACCTGCCGGACGTGTTGGCCAACTCCGTGGAAATCGCCAAGCGCTGCAACGTGACGCTCACGCTCGGCAAGCCCCAGCTGCCGAACTTCCCGACCCCGGGCATGACGATCGACGAATTCCTCGTCGCCGAAACGAAGAAGGGCCTGGAAGAGCGCCTCGTCGAGCTGTACCCCGACCCGGTGCAGCGCGAGAAGGAGCGGCCGCGCTACGAAGCCCGTTTGCAGTTCGAGAACGACACCATCATCAAGATGAAGTTCCCGGGCTACTTCCTCATCGTGGCGGAGTTCATCCAGTGGGGCAAGAACAACGGCGTGCCGATCGGCCCGGGCCGCGGTTCCGGTGCGGGTTCGCTCGTCGCGTACGCGCTCAAGATCACCGACCTCGATCCGCTGAAATACAACCTGCTGTTCGAACGTTTCCTGAACCCGGAACGCGTCTCGATGCCCGACTTCGACATCGACTTTTGCCAGGAGAAGCGCGAACTGGTGATCCAGCACGTGAAGGATCTGTATGGCCGCGACGCGGTGTCGCAGATCGCCACGTTCGGTACGATGGCGGCGAAGGGCGCGATCCGCGACGTGGGCCGCGTGCTCGACTTCGGTTATAACTTCTGCGACGGCATCTCGAAGCTGATCCCGTTCAAGCCGGGCAAGCAGGTGTCGATCGCCGAGGCGATCGAAGAAGAGCCGATGCTCAAGGAACGCCTCGAGAACGAGGAAGAAGTGAAGCAGCTGATCGAGCTCGCGCAGCAGGTCGAGGGCATCACCCGCAACATCGGCATGCACGCCGGCGGCGTGCTGATCGCCCCCGGCAAGCTGACCGACTTCTGCCCGCTGTACACGCAGGGCGGCGACGCCGGCGTCGTGTCGCAGTACGACAAGGACGACGTCGAAGCGGCCGGCCTGGTGAAGTTCGACTTCCTGGGCCTGACCACGCTGACCATCCTCGACCGCGCCGTCAACTACATCCGTGCGCTCGATCCGGCCGACAAGGATTTCGATCTCGCCAAGCTGCCGCTGACGGACCGGTCGACCTATAAACTGCTGACGGATGCGAAGACCGTCGCCGTGTTCCAGCTTGAAAGCCGCGGCATGCAGGGCATGCTGAAGGATGCGCGCCCCGACCGCTTCGAGGACATCATCGCGCTCGTGGCGCTGTACCGTCCGGGCCCGATGGACCTGATCCCCGACTTCTGCAAACGGAAACACGGCGAGAAGTTCGACTATCCCGATCCGAGAACAGAGAGCATCCTGTCCGAGACCTACGGCATCATGGTCTATCAGGAGCAGGTGATGCAGATGGCGCAGATCGTCGGCGGCTACTCGCTGGGCGGCGCGGACATGCTGCGCCGCGCGATGGGTAAGAAAAAGCCGGAAGAGATGGCGCAGCACCGCGAGATCTTCCGCGCCGGCGCCGCGAAGGACGGCCTGTCGCAGGAAAAGGCCGACGAGATCTTCGACCTGATGGAGAAGTTCGCGGGCTACGGCTTCAACAAGTCGCACGCGGCCGCGTACGCGCTGCTGTCGTATCACACGGCCTACCTGAAGGTCCACCACACCGCCGCGTTCATGGCAGCCAACATGTCGCTGGCCATGGAAGACACGGACAAGATCAAGATCCTGGTCGAGGATTCGATCGACATGTGCGGCCTGACGATTCTGCCGCCGGACGTCAACGAATCGCAGTTCCGCTTCACGCCGGAAGGCCCGCCGCCGTCCGTCACGGGCAAGCCCGTGAAGAACATCCGCTACGGTCTCGGCGGCGTGAAAGGCGCGGGGCAGGGCGCGATCGAGGCGATCATCGCGGCGCGCGAATCGGGCGGGAAGTTCAAGGACTTGTTCGACTTCTGCAAGCGCGTCGACCGCAAGCAGATCAACCGCCGCACGATCGAATCGCTGATCCGCGCGGGCGCGATGGATTGCTTCGGCGTCGACCGCGCCGTGCTGCTGGCCTCCGTGGCGTTCGCGGTCGAAGTGGCCGACCAGGCCGCGGCGTCCGCGAACCAGGTGAGCCTGTTCGGCGGCGACGATTCCGACCTCGTCGCGCCGCCCGACTACGTGAAGGCGACGCCGTGGACGGACCGCCAGAAGCTGTCCGAGGAGAAGACCGCGCTGGGCTACTACCTGTCGGGCCATATGTTCGACTCGTACGCGCAGGAAGTGCGCCGCTTCGCCAAGACGAAGCTGAAGGACCTGGAACCGTCGCGCGATCCGCGCATGCTGTGCGGCGTGATCACGGGCGTGCGCACGCAGCTCACGCAGCGCGGCAAGATCCTCATCGTTTCGCTGGACGACAAGTCCGGCGTCGTCGAGGTCACGATCTACAACGAGCTGTTCGAAGCGAACAAGAACATCTTCCGCGAAGACGAATTCCTGCTCGTCGTCGGCAAGGTGTCGGAAGACCGCTTCAACGGCGGCCTGCGCATCACGGCGGAGAAGGCGTTCGACATCGCGACGGCGCGCATCCAGTACGGCCACAAGCTGGAGATGGACGTGGCCTGCACCATCGCGCCGGCGAAGCTGGCCGAGATCCTGCAGCCTTACCGCCACGAGAACGGCCTGCCGGTCAGCCTGCGCGTGACGCCGCAGGGCATCCCGTGCACGCTGCAGCTGGGCGACGCCTGGCGCGTGGCGCCGTCGGACGAACTGAAATACGCGCTCGAATTGCACCTTGGCGCGAAAGAAGTCGCGGTCGAGTATTGAACGCGGCAACGGATACATGCAAGGCAAGACTATTTGCCAACTGCGTTGTACCGTTGCCGCTTTTTCATAGTCGAAATATGTATATTTAGGTGTAATTGCATTCCTGCCATTGAGTTTGCGCGGCGCTCATCGGTAAATATTGGCCTGTGGAAAATATCCACGTTTTTGACGCCTGAATGACGGCGCTGACCAATATGAAACTTACATTCCGCCAAAAACTTTTCCTTCCCCTTTTCCTCAGTTGGATCTGCCTGCTGGCCGTGTTCACCGTGAACGCCATGCAGAGCCGCGCACTGCGCCTCGAAGAGCGCCAGATCCAGTTGTCGAACGCCGGCGACATCGCCGCATCGATCGCCAAGGACTACGCGGCCCTCGCCGCCGCCGGCACGCTGCCGCTCGACGAGGCCAAGAAGCAGGCGCTCGCGCGCATCCGCGCGCTGCGTTTCGGCGCGAGCGGCTACCTCGTCGTCTACGACGACAAGACCGTGCTGATGCACCCGATCAAGCAGGAACTGGTCGGCACCGCGATCGACCAGACCGTCGATCCGGAAGGCCACAAGCCTTACATGGAAGGCATCGCCGCCACCCGGGCCGGCGGCGGCTTCGTCCAGTATCTGTGGGCGAAGCCGGGGTCGCAGAAGCCGGAGCCCAAGCTGACCTATATCGCGGCCTATCAACCGTGGGGCTGGTATTTGATGACGGGCCTGTACATCGACGACCTGGACCGCGCCTTCCGTGCCCAGCTGGCCGGCGCCGCCGTCTGGCTGGCCGTGATCGGCGCGCTGCTCACGGCCCTGGTCTGGTTCGTCGTGCGCAGCGTGGAACGCTCGATCGGCGGAGATCCGGAGGATGCGGTCGCGGTGGCGCAGCGCATCGCCGCCGGCGACCTCGGCATGAGCGTCGCCGTGCGTGCCGGCGATGACGCCAGCCTGATGGCCGCCATGAAACGCATGCGCGACGCGCTGGCCGGCATCGTGGGCGACGTGCGTGCGGGGACGGACCTGATCGCCACCGCGTCGCGCGAGATCGCCAGCGGCAACCTCGACCTGTCGAGCCGCACGGAAGAGCAGGCCAGCTCGCTCGAAGAGACGGCCGCGTCGATGGAAGAACTGACGTCGACCGTGAAGCACAGCGCCGAGAACGCGCGCGAAGCGAGCCGGCTGGCCGATTCGGCCGCCGAGGTGGCGGGCCGCGGCGGCGAGGTCGTGGCGCGGGTCGTCGACACGATGGCATCGATCAATGATTCGTCGAGCAAGATCGTCGACATCATCAGCGTCATCGACGGCATCGCCTTCCAGACGAATATCCTGGCGCTGAACGCGGCGGTCGAAGCGGCGCGCGCGGGCGAGCAGGGCAGGGGGTTTGCCGTGGTGGCGGGCGAAGTGCGCACGCTGGCGCAGCGTTCCGCCGCGGCGGCCAAGGAAATCAAGGCGCTGATCGGCGATTCCGTCGCGCGCGTGGACAGCGGCGCGAAGCTGGTGGCGGAAGCCGGCGCCACGATGCAGGAGATCGTGGCCAGCGTGAACAAGGTCAGCACGATGATCGGCGCGATCAGCAGCGCCACCCGGGAACAGGGCGAGGGCATCGAGCACATCAACCAGGCCATCACCCAGATGGACCAGGTGACGCAGCAGAACGCGTCGCTGGTCGAGGAAGCGGCGGCCGCGTCGGAAGCGATGCAGGAGCAGGCGGCGAAGCTGGCGCAGGTCGTCAGCGTGTTCCGGATCGAGGCCCCGGCCCCGGCTCCGGCTCCGGCCCGCGCGCCCGTTACGTCGCCGGTCTTGCGTGCTCGCGCAACCCGATCGTTGCCTGCGTAACCTTGGCGGCAGCGCGTTCCAGGACGAGGTTGCGGTTGCTCGTCTCCTGGTCGCGCTGTGCCTCCCGGTGCCACAAGTGGAACACCTCCGTGGCAAAGGCGCCGTCCTTGCGCAGCACCCCCGCATGGAACAGGCGCACGACGAGGTCGGAATCCTCGTGGCCCCAGCCCGTGAAACTCTCGTCGAAGCCGTTCACGCGTTCAAGATCGCTGCGCCACACGGCCAGGTTGCAGCTCTTGATGCGGCGCCAGGAAAACTTGCGCGACGTGCGCCCCACGTCGGGCCAGCGCAACCCCAGCGGCTGCAAGGTCTTGTTCAGGTCGCCGCGCAACCGCCACCCCAGGCGCGTGAGCGGGGACGTGGCGGTCAGATCGATGTTCTCTTCCAAAACCCGGCGCGTCAGCGCCTCCGACAACAGAATGCGGCTGCCCGACACGAGGTAGCCGGGCCGCGACAATGCGCGGTGGCGGGCGATGAAATCGCGCTGCGGGATGCAGTCGCCGTCCAGGAAGACGATGTATTCGCCGGTCGCGGCCAGGGTGCCGCGATTGCGTGCCATGGCGGCGCGAAAACCTTCGTCGGGTTGCCAGACGTGGCGCAGAAGCACCGGTGACGCCGCTTGCAGCCTCTCCACGCAGGCACGTGTGTTGGCAGTCGAGCCATCATCAGCGATAATGATTTCGAAATTCTTGTCGTTCTGCATAAAACATGCCCGCACCACCGCTTCCAGCGCGTCTGGCCGGTTATAGGTGGTGATCACGACCGAGATTGTCTGTGCGCGCGTCATAAGGTCCGATGTACACTGCTATATTCCGGGCACGTCGCAAAACCTGCTGCGCGTTGCACTGTCGTCCTGCGATGCTCACTGTACTTTCGTACAGCTGCGCTTCTCGAACGACATTGCCGCCGCTCGCGAGGGTTTTTCGAGGTGCCCTTAGGGGCATGAGTATCCCACAAGAACATCAATGAACAGTAATCCGACGAATACGAGGGAGCCGATGCGGGTCTGGATCGGCACCCTGGCCTTCCTGTTACCCTTTTCGAGCCTCGTCACCTCGTTCGGCGTGAATCTTGCCAGTTTTCTTTTCCTGGTCAGCGCTTTGATTTTGCTCAAGCCGAGCCGTGATGCGCTCGTGCGCCACTGGCCGGAGGTGCGCTGGGTCGTGCTAGCCTTCCTGCTGCATTTTCTGTTCGTGCTCGCCTGCGCGCTGCTGCGCGGCGACAAGATGAATGTGGTGGAAAAGCCTGTGCGCACCTTGTTGTCCGTGACCGTGCTGGCCGCCGTGGTGGCCAGCCGCGCGCCGCGCCGGGCGCTGTGGTGGGGCGCGAGTGCCGGCGCGGTGGCGGCGCTGCCGTTCATCGCCTGGCAGCGCTTCGTGCTGCACATCGACCGGCCGGGCGGATTCATCAATTCGATCACGTTCGGCGACCTCGCCATGCTGCTCGCGCTGCTGGCGCTGGCCGGCGCGATCGACATGCGCGACCGTCCGCGCGACGCGCTGCTGGCCGGCGTCGGCGCGCTGGCGGGCCTCGCCGCCTCTGTGCTGACCGGCACCCGCGGCGGCTGGGCGGCGCTGGTGCTGGCGGCGCTCGTGCTGGGACGCCATGTGGGCCGGATCGACAGCCGCCGCGGGCGCGCCCTGCTGGCGGTGGGCGTGGCCGTGCTGGCGGCGGCGTGGTTCACGCCGGTGCTCGGCGTGCAAGAGCGCTTCGCCGAAGGCGTCCACGACGCCCGCATCTGGTACGAGGGCGGCACGGTGTGGACCAATGTCGGCACCCGGCTGGAATTGTGGAAGGGCGCCGTCATGCTGATCCGCGAACACCCGCTGTTCGGCATGGATTTCGAGGCCTGCCGCGCCCGCCTGGCCGAGTATGCGCAGGCCGGCCGGCTCGATCCGATGGTGCTCGAGCTGCCGCACCTGCATAATGATGGGCTGCAGGTGCTGGCGACGGGCGGTGTGATCGGTTTCATGATCTGGGCCGCCACCCTGGCCGCGCCCCTGCGGTTTTTCCTGCGCCGGCTGGGGCGGGAATCGGAACAGGATGCGCGCGCGCCGCAGTTCGCGGTCGCGCTGGCCGGGGCGCTCGTGGTGCTCGGCTATGTCGGCTTCGGCCTGACGGAAGTGATTTTCTGGTCTATGAAGGGCAGTCTGTTCTATGCGCTCATGGTGTTCCTGCTCATGGGCTTCTGCCTGAATGCGAAAGAAAAAATTGGATAACAGTGTCATCATCAAGCGCCTGTGGGCGATCCTGAAACCCTATCGCGGGCGCGCCTTCCTGTCGCTGCTCGCGATGGCGTTGACGGCCGCCACCCAGCCGTTGCTGGGCAAGGCCCTGCAACTGCTGATGGATATGGGTTTCAAGAACAAGGTGCCGTTCAGCTTGTGGTGGATCCCCGGCGTGCTGGTGTCGATCTTCGTCCTGCGCGGCATCGGCACGTTCGCCACCGCCTATTACAACAACTGGGTGCTGTCCCGCGTCCTGAACGACTTGCGCGCCCAGGCCTTCGCACGGCTGCTGCGCCTGCCGGTCGCGCGCTTCCACGAAGAGTCGACCGGCAAGGTGATCAACACCGTCGTCGGCGACGTGCGCCAGGTCGTGGACATGATCAACTCCGTGTTCATCTCGTTCGTGCGCGACGTGCTGGTCGTCATCGGCCTGCTCGGTTCGCTGCTGTGGCTGAACTGGAAGCTGACCCTCGTCGCCATCGTCGTCGTGCCGCTGACCGCGGTGATCGTGCGCACGACGAGCCGCCGCCTGCGCCACCTGAACCGCGAGAACCAGCGCGTGACGGCCGAGATGACCCAGGTCGTCGAGGAAGCGGCGCGCGGCCACCAGGTGATCCGCGTGTTCTCCGGCGAGAAGTACGAAAACCGCCGCTTCTACCTGCGCAGCGAGGCGTTGCGCGGCTTTTCGCAGCGCATGACGGTGGCGTTCGCGGCCACGACGCCCGTGACCCAGATCGCCACGTCGCTGGCGCTGTCGCTCGTGGTGGTGCTGGCGCTGCGGGCCGACATGACGGTGGGCGAATTCACCCAGTTCGTCACCTTGATGCTGATGCTCCTGACGCCGCTGAAGGCGCTGGCCGAAGTGAACGGCCCGATGCAGCGCGGGATCGCCGCCGCCGAAACCGTGTTCGAACTGATCGACGCGCCCGTCGAGCACGACCCCGGCACGCGCACCCTCGCGCGCGCGCAAGGCCATGTGCGCTTCGACCACGTGAAGTTCCGCTACCCGAACGCCCAGTCGCTCGCGCTGGACGACGTTTCGCTGGACGTGAAGCCCGGCCAGACCGTCGCGCTGGTCGGCATGTCGGGCGGCGGCAAGTCGACGTTCGTGAACCTCGTCACGCGCTTCTACGAGCCGGAAGCCGGCCGCATCCTGCTGGACGGCATTCCGTACCAGGACATCAAGCTGGCGTCGCTGCGCGCCCAGCTGGCGCTCGTGAGCCAGAACGTCGTGCTGTTCGACGACACGCTGCGCGCCAACATCGCCTACGGCGCCGAACACGTCGACGAGGCGCGCCTTGCCGCCGCCATCCACGCCGCGCACCTGATTGACGTGGTCGCGCGCCTGCCGGAAGGCGTCGACACGATGATCGGCGAGAACGGCATGCGCCTGTCCGGCGGCCAGCGCCAGCGCGTGGCCATCGCGCGCGCCATCTACAAGGATGCGCCGATCCTGATCCTGGACGAGGCCACGTCGGCGCTGGACAACGAATCGGAACGCGCCGTGCAGGCCGCCCTCGATACCCTGATGGCGGGCCGCACCACGTTCGTCATCGCGCACCGCCTGTCGACGATCGAAGGCGCGGACCTGATCGTCGTGATGGAACACGGCCGCATCGTCGAGCAAGGCACGCACGACGAATTGCTCGCCCGGAGCGGCATGTACGCCAACCTGTACCGGCTGCAGTTCTCCGCCTTGGTGGAAGAAACATGAGTGGGGAACGAGAGATGCGGGCGCGGACCCTGGTCATTTCGCCGAACTGGATCGGCGACGCCGTGATGGCCCAGCCCCTGCTGCGCCTGCTCAAGCAGGCCCACCCGGAGCGCGCCATCGACGTGCTGGCGCCGCCGCAGGTGGTGCCCGTGTGGCGCCGCATCCAGGAGGCGGACGACATCCTGGTGACGCCGTTCCGCCACCGCGCCCTGCAGCTGGGCGAGCGCTGGCGCTATGCGCGCCTGCTCAAGGAACGCGGCTACAGCGACGCCTATGTGCTGCCCAACACGCTGAAGTACGCGCTGATCCCGTGGCTGGCGCGCATCCCGCGCCGCGTGGGCTACAAGGGAGAAATGCGCTACGGGATGGTCAACGTCATGCACCACGACGAAACGCCGCCCCGTTCGATGGTGCCGTTCTACGCGGCCCTCGCGCGCGAGCCCGAGCTGCCGCTGCCGGGCAAGCTGGCGCGTCCCTATCTCGTCGTCGGCGGGGAAGAGACGGAGCAGGTCGGGAAACGCCTGGGCGTGGACCTCACGCGCCCGCTCGTCGCGTTCGCGCCGGGTGCGGAATTCGGCATCGCCAAGCGCTGGCCGCCCGCGCATTACGGGCTGCTTGCCGCGAAGGTCGTCGACGCCGTGCCGGGCGTGCAGGTCGTGCTGCTCGGCTCCCCGAACGACCGCGAGGCGTGCGAGCAGGTGCAGCAGCACGCCGGCGCGGCCGGTTCCGCGGTGCTGAACCTGGCCGGCCAGACATCGCTCGACGACGCCATCGCCCTGCTGGCGCAGGCGAGCGCGGTCGTCTCCAACGATTCAGGATTGCTGCACATCGCGTCGGCGCTGAACCGGCCCGTGGTGGCCTTGTACGGCTCGACGGATCCGGATTACGCGCCGCCGCTGTCGGAAGTGGCGCGGACGGTGTCGCTGCGCCTGGAGTGCTCGCCGTGCCGCAAGCGCGAGTGCCCGCTGGGGCATCACGATTGCATGAACAAGATGAGCGTGGAAAGGGTGTGGAGCGAACTGGTGCCGATTCTGATGCCGGCGCGGAATGATGCGGTAGCCTGAATCGTCATTCCCGGCATTGCCGGAAATGACTCCACGCGAAAGCGGGACAGCGGGACAGCGCCACCGGCGCTATCCCTCATGCTGAGCAGCTTCGATCGGGCAGTATGGATTCCCGTTTGCGCGGGAATGACGTAACTTTTTTCGAAATTTTATTCCGGACGCCGGTGGACAGTGCCGGGAATGACGGTTTATGGTCGCGCGCGCAACGCCACGCACACCTCGTCGGCAAGCCGGCTCACCACCTCATGCCGCTTGCGCGCCTCCGACCGTTTCTTCGACGGAATGCTGTCCAGGTCCGGCGCCGCCACCGGCGCGCAATCGAGTTCCCAGTCGCCGTCCTGCCGTTGGCGTGCGCCCAGTTCTTGCCACAGCTGGTCGTAATCGGCCAGCACGCGGCCGTGGCGGATCGCCTTGTAGATCACGCGGTTGCGGTTCGAGACCATCAGCATGCGTTCGCAGCCGTATTCGTGTCCCAGCTGGCGCACGAGAGTCGCCATCAATTGCTTGGGGCGGATGCCGTGCAGTTCGCGCGTGGCCGTGCGGATCGCCTCGCGCGCGTCTTCCGTCTTGCCGCCCTGGATGCAACCGATGCTGACGGCCGGGCGGCCGTCGCGCGGCGCCACCGTGAACGCCACGGTGAACAATGCCTTGTCGTCCTGGGTCAGCTGCAGCACCAGTTCGCCCTCGCGGTCGAACATGTTCACGGTGCGCAGCTGGATCTGGTAGGGCACACCGCTTTTACCTGCCGCCTCGGCCAGCACGACGGGACCGAGGCTGGCGCGCGCCAGCGTCTGGCCCAGGCCGCGCCGGAACATCAGGTCGTAGTGCGCGCGGATCGCTTCCAGGCGCGCGTTCGCATCCAGCACGTGGCTGATGTAAGGGCGGTACACCTTGTACAGGAAGCGTGGGCAGTTGCGCACATATTCCGAGAACGCCGGGTGCGAGTTCAGCAGATGCAGCCAGCGCGGCGTCTGGCGCGGGTGCAGAACGGCCCGCAGCTGGATCTTGGCAAGCTCGCGCACCGACTTGAAGCCGGTCAGGTGCGGCGGCACGGCCGAGCGCAGGGTCACGGACGGGGAGGCGGACGCGATCAGCCGCTCGGTCCAGCCATGTTCTTCGCGATAGAGTTTCATGTCCGCCGTCCGGCCGCAGCGACAAGGAAGAGCGGGCAGTAGCCAGCATAGGTGCCGGACACCACGGGTAGCGGCTGGCAAGGGAAGTCGGACATGTCGGTCACACCACGGTTGCGTAAAGTAACGCCAAGTAACGTAGTGTATCTAAAGAACTCCCTCCGGTAAATAAGCTTGCATCAGATTTAAGGGCGCGCTAGCACAGCCGTGTTGGAAAACACACGGCTGTGGCTTTTCAGCTGGCGTAATGTGCCGATTCGACGTTGTCCGCCCGTTCCGCCGCCGTCTCGCGCTCGCGCAGGTAGCGGGCCAGCGCATCGTCGAAGGACGGCAGCAGCAGGCCGCGTTCGCTGCTCATGGCGCTGTTGCGCGGACGCGCCGCACGCAGGCCGAGTTCTTCGGTCGTGCGTTCTTCCAGCCGGCCGTCGTCGACCCCGGCCGCCGCGCAGGCGCACCTGGCCAGGTCGGCCCAGCTCATCGCGGCGCCGTTGGTCAGGTGCCAGAGGCCGGATTCGCGGTCGATCAGCAGGTCGAGGCAGGCGTTGACGAGGTCCGGCACATACGTCGGCGACACGACCTGGTCGCCCGCCGCCGCGAACGGCCGGCCCGCGTCGAGCGCGTCGAGGGCTTGCGTGACGAAGTTGTGCTGGTCCCACGGACCGAAGAAGGCGCTCGTGCGGATGACGAGGGCTTGCGGGTCGGAGTCGAGCACGCGCCGCTCCGCGTCGGCCTTGCTGCGGCCGTACACGCCCAGCGGCGCCGGCTTGTCGGATTCCACGTACGGGCGGTCCAGCGTACCGTCGAACACGAGGTCGCTGGAAAACGTCATGAAGCGCAGCGCGTGGCGGATGGCGGCCAGCGCCAGCACGGTCGGGCCGTGGGCGTTCTCGCGCATGCAGCGGTCGATGTCGCCCTCGGCATCGTCGACGCGCACATAGCCGCCCGCATTGATGATGGCCCACGGCTTGAAGCGCACGATCGCCGCCTCGACGGAGGCCGGATCGGCGATGTCCATCTCCTGGCGCGTGAGCACGTGGTACGCGAGATTGCGCCGCTCGCAGATGCGGGCGAAGGCGCGGCCCAGCGTGCCCGTCGCGCCCGTGATCAGGATCGGCTGCGGGAACGTCGAGCGGAACGCACCGCGCTCGGCGATGTCGGCCACGGCCGTGCGCGTCGCGACCGGCTTGGCGAGGAAACGGCCCGGACGGCGCCACCAGCCCTGGCCCTGCAGCACCGGATGCGAGAGCGGACGGCCGCTGGCCAGTTCGCGCATCAGGTTCGCGACCGCGGTCGGGCGGGGTTGCGGGCCGCGCACGTCGAACGGGCCGGGCTCGTAGTAGCCGCGGCATTCCGTGACGAGGCAGTTCCAGTCGAACGAGCCGAGCAGCGCCCACACGGTCACGGCGCGGATGTCGGCGCCGCCCTGCTGCACCTTCTTGGCCGCGTTCCAGATTTCCACGAGCCAGCGCAGCTGATCTTCGCGGTTGGCGTCGATGTGCGCCTCGGTGACGGCGACGGGCAGACCGTAGCGGTCCCACGTCTCCTGCAGCAGCGGGCCGATGCCGGGCGTCGGCGTGGCCAGCACGCGCGGGCATTCGATGTCGGCGTGCGGGATGCCGCGGTAACGGGTGCGGTGGCTTTCCGGATAGCGCTCCGCGCGATGGTCGAGCCAGCGCTCGCTCGTGATGTAGTAGTTGACGCCGATGATGTCGGGCGGGCAGGCATTGTCCTTGAACCACAGGAGCTCGTCGGCGTCGGCGCCGTTGTCGAGCAGATAGTCCCACAGGGCGTGACCGGGGTCGATCTTCCCGCACAACATGTCCCACGCCAGCCAGCGGCGCTCGTTGAAGAAATTCGCGATCTCCGCCATCTCAGGCGTGCCGTACGTGCGCGACAAGTCGTCGGTCTGGACGAGCTTCGCATTCGGGTTTACGGCGCGGATCGCGCGCATCGACAGCACGACGGCGCGGCATTGGTTGATGAGGGCGCGGATAAAGCCTTCCTCGCTCGTATCGTGCGGATACCATACGCCGTTGAGCCCGGAGAAGCGGGCCGTCGTGCACGGTTCGTTGACGGGCGTCCAGTACTCGACCCACGGATAGCGGCGCGCGACGGCGCCCGCATACTCGGCCAGTTTCTCGGCGAAGTCGGGGGCGACGAGGCTCGTGTGGCGCGGGCCGCTGCCGTGGTGGATGAGGCCGACGATGGGCGTTACGCCCAGCTGTTGCAGCACGGGCAGGCGTTCGTCGGACCACGACCAGTCGGCAGAGTCGATGCCGTCGGGAGCGGTCCGTTCCCACAGGACGGGGTAGCGGATGGCGCGGATACCGAGCGAAGCGAACCGCTCCAGGTCTTGAAGCCGTTCGGCATGGCCGTTGCGTTCCATTTGGGAGAAGTACTGATCGCGTACGCGGTTGACGGTGCATTCGAGGCCGCCCCACAGTTGGAGCGGAGAGCTTGCTGGCTGGATATGACTGTTGAAATTCATGTGCTTGTCCCGCTGTTGATCCAAGACGTAAGCCTAGTCGGCGAGCCCGGCTTCTTGTGTGGGATGGCGAACATATAGGCCGGATTTAGGACAAGTCCTACGTACTATCGGTAATGGCTATGACGCGGAACGCGCTCGTCTTGACACGCCGCGCGTGCGCCCACACGATGCGTTCAGGAGGAAAGCACATGTACATGGTGTACTGGACGATCGAGGACGGGGACCGCCAGACCCCGCACGCGCAACCGTTCGCGACCACGCAGATGGTGGAGGCGATGCGCTTCATGGAAGACCTGCGGCGGCGCCAGCGCGAAGGCGAGGGCGTGCGCTTCGTGACGATGTGTTCGGAGCATCCGGACGTCGTGGGGCATCCGGGGGTGGATGTGACGGGGCCGGAGTACAACTGGAAGAAAAGGCGGAGGTAGCCGGATGCCACGTCATTCCCGCGCATGCGGGAATCCATGCTGAGTCCCCGAAGTCAGGCCCCAAACAATATGCTGGAGTGTCCGACGCACCGAATGCCGTTGCTCAGCATGGGGATAGCGCCGGTGGCGCTATCCGCCTTCGCGGGAACGACGAGTTCAGAGGTTAGCGGCTCTTTCCTTTAGCACATGCTTGAGCACCTTCCCGTTCGCCGCCGCCGGCAGCGCATCCATCATGACGATCCGCGCCGGCCGCTTGTACGGCGCCAGCCGTTCTGCGGCCCAGGCGCGCAGCTCGGCCTCCGGCGGCGGCCGGCGCGGGTCCGGCTGGACAAACGCGATGACTTCCTCGTCGCCGTCGGCGACCGTACGGCCCACGACGGCCGACTGCGTCACGCCCGGGTGCGCGTTCAGCACCGTCTCCACTTCCAGCGGAAACACATTGAAACCCGACCGGATGATCAATTCCTTCGTGCGGCCGACGATGAATAAGGCGCCGTCCCCATCGCGGCGCGCCATGTCGCCCGTGTTCAGCCAGCCGCCGGGGCGCAGCGCCGCGTTTGTTGCCGCCGGGTCGCGGTAGTAACCCCGCATCAGGTTCGGTCCACGCACCCACAATTCTCCCGCCTCGCCATCCGCCAGGTCGCGCCCCATCTTGTCGACGACGCGCGCCTCGACGCCGGGGATGGGTTGTCCGACGGACGTGTCGGCGCGCGGCGCATCCAGCCGGGTCTGGCTCACCGTCGGCGCCGCCTCGGACAGACCGTAGCCGTTGTGCAGCGGTACGCCCAGCAGGCGCTCGACGGATGCCTTCAATACCGGATCGAGCGGCGAGCCGCCCGCGTATGCGAAGCGCAGGCGCGACGGCAGCCGGGTGTCGGCGCCGACCAGTTCCAGCAGCCGCGCATACATCGCGGGCACGCCCTGTACGATCGACAGGCCGTCGTCGCGGATGGCGGACAGCATGCCCTCGGGCGTGAAGCGCGGCACCAGGTGCAGGCAGGCGCCCGCGCTGAGCGTGCCCAGCATTACGGACGTCAGGCCGTACACGTGCGAGATCGGCAGCACGCCCCAGGCACGGTCGGCCGGGGCGAGGCCGCGCAGGCGGCTGGAGACGGCGGCCACGAACAGCAGGCTGCGGTGGCTCAGCATCACGCCTTTCGGCTTGCCGGTGGTGCCCGTCGTGTAGACGAGCGCGGCGACGTCGCCGTCCTGTTCCGGCACGCAGTCGTCGTTGCGCGGACCGACCATGATGCCGTCGTCGAGCACGGCGTGCGCGCGGGCGGCGTGCGCGGCCGCGTCAAGCGAGACGGCTGCCGTGTACAGCGCGATGCGTGCGCCGCTGTGCGTGCGGATCGCGTCCAGCTCGGGCGCGGTGAGGCGCGGGTTGACGTTGACGATCCACGCATCGACGCTCGCGGCGGCGAAGATCAGCGCGACCTGGTCCGCGCAATTCTCGCTCGCCAGCAGCACGCGGTCCCCCGGCCGCACGCCGTGCGCGCGCAATTGCGCGGCGCGGCGGTCGACGAGGTCGACGAGGTCGCGGTAGGTTAGCAGGCGGCCGGCGTCGACGAGGGCCGGCGCATCCGGCGCGCGCGCGCATGCATTTCTCGGGATCGCGTCGATGCGCGCGGGCAGCGCGGCCAGCAGGGAAGGGATGTCGCTCATCGTAAACCTTGTAAATATTTGGCAATGCGCGCACTCATGATACGCTCGCGTTGCAGTAAAAGTTTCCGTAAGTATACGCTCTGAACAACAACATTCACGGAGGGGACATATGGCTTTACTGGATAAGCTGGACAAGGAACACACCGTCGCGCAGCCCGGTTTCAACCGCTGGCTCGTGCCGCCCGCCGCGCTTGCGATCCACCTGTGCATCGGCATGGCCTACGGGTTCTCGGTGTTCTGGCTGCCGCTGTCGAAGGCGGTCGGCATCAAGGAATCGATCGCCTGCCCCCCCAGCATGAGTTTCCTGGCCGAGATCACCGCGACGACCTGCGATTGGAAGATCTCGATGCTGGGCTGGATGTTCACGCTGTTCTTCGTGTTTCTGGGCTTGTCGACCGCGCTGTTCGGCGGCTGGCTCGAACATGCCGGGCCGCGCAAGGCCGGCGTCGTGTCGGCCCTGTGCTGGTGCGGCGGCCTCGTGATCTCCGCGCTGGGCATCTATTCTCACCAGATCTGGCTGATGTGGCTCGGCTCGGGCGTCATCGGCGGCATCGGTCTCGGACTCGGCTACATCTCGCCCGTCTCGACCCTCATCAAATGGTTCCCCGACCGGCGCGGCATGGCAACCGGCATGGCCATCATGGGCTTCGGCGGCGGCGCCATGATCGGCGCGCCGCTGGCCGACCGCCTCATGAAGCACTTCGCCACCGCCACGTCGGTGGGGGTGTGGGAGACGTTCCTCGCGCTGGCCGCGATCTATTTCGTCTTCATGATGGGCGGCGCGCTGTCGTACCGCGTGCCCGCCTCGGGCTGGACGCCGGAAGGCTGGACCCCGCCGGCCGCCAAGGGTTCGAATGCGATGATCACCCACCGCCACGTGCACGTGAGCCGCGTGTGGTCGGTGCCGCAGTTCTGGCTCGTGTGGCTGGTGCTGTTCCTGAACGTCTCGGCCGGCATCGGCATCCTGGCGATGGCGTCGCCGCTGCTGCAGGAAGTGTTCGGCGGCCGCCTGATCGGCGTCACGGCCGCCTTCAATGACCTGAACGCGGCGCAGAAGGCGCAGATCGCGACGATCGCGGCCGGCTTCACGGGCCTGCTTTCTCTTTTCAACATCGGCGGCCGCTTCGCCTGGGCCTCGTGCTCGGACTACATCGGCCGCAAGGCCACGTACTTCGTGTTCCTCGTGCTGGGCTTCGTGCTCTACGCATCGATTCCCGCGCTGGCGCATGGCGGCCACCTCGCCCTGTTCGTCGTTTTCTTCTGCATCATCCTGTCGATGTACGGCGGCGGCTTCTCGACCGTGCCGGCCTACCTGGCCGACCTGTTCGGCACGCAGATGGTGGGCGCGATCCACGGCCGCCTGCTGACCGCCTGGGCCGCGGCCGGCGTCGTCGGCACCAGCCTGATCAACTACATCCGCGAGTACCAGATCGCCCATGGCGTGCCGAAGGCGCAGGCGTATGATACGGTGATGTATGTGCTGGCCGGCCTCCTGGTGCTGGGCTTCCTGTGCAACCTGATGGTGGGCCCGGTGGCCGCGCGCTACTTCATGAGCGAGCAGGAGCTGGCGGACGAAAAACGCCTGGCGCATGAGCGCGACGGCGCGCCCGGCCGTGCCCCCGCAGGCACACCCGGCGTGGCCGGCATCGCCGGCGGCGCGGCCGTGGCGCTGCCCGTCGCGACTGGCAACCCGCTCGTCGCGATGCTGGCGTGGGCCGTGGTCGGCGTGCCGTTGCTGATCGGCGTGTGGATCACGCTGCAGAAGGCTATCGTGTTGTTCAAGTGATGGATGTGTAAATGCCGGTTGAACGCGTGGGCACCCCGTGCCCACGCGTTCAACCGGCTTCGATGCGGCCGCTCATTCAACATAACGCAGGATCGACCATGAACCACCCCGTCATCCCCATCGCCGCGCAAGCCCCGAGCCGCCAGCGCAAACGCGAGGCACCCAAAGGAAGGCGCGTCGACCCGCAGGCCGTCGCCGACGTGCGGGCCGCGCTCGGTGAGGCGCCACGCCGGCGCGACCTGTTGATCGAGCACCTGCACAAGATTCAAGACCGCTACGGCGCCTTGTCCGCGCCCCATCTCGCCGCGCTCGCGCAGGAATTGAAGCTGGCGCAGTCCGAGGTCTACGAGGTGGCCACGTTCTACCACCATTTCGACGTGCTGCGCGACGGCGAGGATGCGCCGCCGGCGCTCACCGTGCGCGTGTGCGCCGGCCTGTCCTGCGAACTGGCGGGCGCGCGCGACCTGCTGGACCGCCTGCCGGCCATCCTCGGCACCGAAGTCCGCGTGCTGGCCGCGCCCTGCATCGGCCGCTGCGACAAGGCCCCGGCGGCGCTGGTCGGGCAGCGGCCCGTCACGCACGCCAGCCTTGACGCGGTGCGGGACGCCGTCACCGCGCGCGCCACCGGCGACCGGCACGAAGGCCACATCGATTACGACGCCTACCGCGAGGCGGGCGGCTACCGCTTGCTGCGCGCCTGCACCGAAGGACGCTTCGATCCCGAGAGCGTGATCGTGACCCTGATGGCGTCCGGCCTGCGCGGCCTGGGTGGCGCGGGCTTTCCGGCCGGGCGCAAGTGGCGCATCGTGAGGAACGAACCGGGGCCGCGCCTTATGGCCGTCAACATCGACGAAGGCGAGCCGGGCACGTTCAAGGACCGCCACTATCTCGAACGCGATCCGCACCGTTTCCTCGAAGGGGCGCTCGTCGCCGCATGGGCCGTCGGCATCGAAACGATCTATCTTTACCTGCGCGACGAATACCACGGCCTGCGCGCCATGCTGGCGCAGGAGCTCGACCGGCTGCGCGCCGATCCGCCCGTGCCGGACATGCCGGAGATCGTCCTGCGCCGCGGCGCCGGCGCGTACATCTGCGGCGAAGAGTCCGCGATGATCGAATCGATCGAGGGCAAGCGCGGCATGCCGCGCCTGCGTCCGCCGTACCTGGCGCAAGTGGGCCTGTTCGGGCGGCCCACGCTGGAACACAACCTGGAGACCTTGCACTGGGTGCGCGACATCCTCGAACGGGGCGCCGAATGGTTCACGAACCAGGGCCGCCACGGCCGGCGCGGGCTGCGTTCGTTCTCGGTGTCGGGCCGCGTGCGCGAGCCGGGCGTGAAGCTGGCGCCGGCCGGCATCACGATGCAGGAACTGTTGCATGAATATTGCGGCGGCATGCAGGACGGGCACACGTTCTATGCCTACCTGCCGGGTGGCGCGTCGGGCGGCATCCTGCCGGCAAGCATGGCCGACATCCCGCTCGATTTCGACACCCTGCAGCGCTACGGTTGCTTCATCGGCTCGGCCGCCGTCGTCGTGCTGTCCGACCGCGATACCGCCCGTGCCGCCGCGCTGAACACCTTGCGCTTCTTCCGCGATGAATCGTGCGGCCAGTGCACGCCGTGCCGCGCCGGCACGGCGAAGGCCGTCGCGCTGATGGAGCGGGACGTCTGGGACACGGCGCTGCTGGCCGAGCTGTCGCAGGTGATGCGCGACGCGTCGATCTGCGGCCTGGGTCAGGCCGCGCCGAATCCATTCGATTGCGTCATCCAATACTTTCCGCACGAGCTGGAGGCCTCATGAACGCGAACGTGCCGACCGTGACCTTCGAGATCGACGGCCGCGAAGTCCAGGCCAAGGCCTTCGAGACCCTGTTCGACGCGGCCGCCCGCGCGGGTATCCCATTGCCGCACCTGTGCCACAAGGACGGCCTGGAGCCGGCCGGTAACTGCCGCGCGTGCGTGGTGGAAGTCATTGGGGAACGCACGCTGGCGCCGTCGTGCTGCCGCCATCCGGCGCCCGGCATGAAGGTGCGCACGGACAGCGACCGCGCCGTCGCGGCCCGCAGGATGGTGGTGGAACTGCTGCTGTCCGACCTGCCGGAAACAAGCCGCAAGCGCGACGACGAGGTCGCGTACTGGGCCGATCAACTGGGCGTGGGTACGCCGCGCTTCCCCGCCACGCGCGCGGTGCCGCCGGCGGACGTCAGCCATGCGGCCATCGAGGTGAACCTCGACGCGTGCATCCAGTGCACACGCTGCGTGCGCGCCTGCCGCGACGAGCAGGTCAACGACGTGATCGGCCTCGCGGGCCGCGGCGAGAACACCCACATCGTGTTCGACCAGGGCGATCCGATGGGCGCCTCGACCTGCGTGGCCTGCGGCGAGTGCGTGCAGGCCTGTCCGACGGGCGCGCTGGCGCCGGCGCGCGGCGCGGCGCTCGCCGTGCCCGACAAACAAGTCGATTCCGTCTGCCCGTATTGCGGCGTGGGTTGCCAGCTGACGTACCACGTGAAGGACAACCGCATCGTCCGCGTCGAAGGCCGGGATGGCCCCGCGAACCACGGCCGCCTGTGCGTGAAAGGCCGCTACGGCTACGACTACGCGCACCACCCGCAGCGCCTGACCACGCCGCTGATCCGGCGCGAGGGCGTGCCGAAACGCGGCGACTTCACGATAGACCCGGACCGCGTGCTGGACGTGTTCCGCGAGGCGACGTGGGAAGAAGCGCTGGCCGCGGCGGGCGGCGGCCTCGCGCGCATCCGCGACGCGCACGGCGGCCGGGCGCTGGCCGGCTTCGGCTCGGCCAAGGGCAGCAACGAGGAAGCGTACCTGTTCCAGAAGCTCGTGCGCACGGGCTTCGGCAGCAACAACGTCGACCACTGCACGCGGCTGTGCCACGCGTCGTCCGTGGCCGCGCTGCTGGAAGGGATCGGCTCCGGTGCCGTGTCGAACCCCGTGATGGACGTGACGCGGGCCGAGGTGGTGCTCGTCATCGGCGCCAACCCGACCGTCAACCACCCGGTGGCCGCCACGTGGATGAAGAACGCGGCGCGCACGGGCGTGAAACTCATCGTGGCCGACCCGCGCCGCTCCGACCTCGCGCGCCACGCGCACCGCTTCCTGCAATTCAAGCCGGACACGGACGTCGCGCTGCTCAACGCGATGATGCACACGATCGTGGAAGAGGGCCTGGTCGATCCGGCGTTCATCGCCGACCGCACGAGCGGTTACGACGCGCTCGCCGCGAACGTCGCGCACTACAGCCCGGAAGCGATGGCGCCCATCTGCGGCATCGACGCCGAGACGATCCGTTACGTGGCGCGGCTGTACGCGACGGCCAAGGGCGCGATGATCCTGTGGGGCATGGGCGTGTCGCAGCACGTGCACGGCACGGACAATGCGCGCTGCCTGATCGCGCTCGCGCTGATGACGGGCCAGATCGGCCGCCCCGGCACGGGCCTGCATCCGCTGCGCGGCCAGAACAATGTGCAGGGCGCGTCGGATGCGGGCCTCATCCCGATGATGTATCCGGACTACCGCCGGGTCGACGATGCGTCGGCGCGGGCGACGTTCGAGGCCGCGTGGGGGCAAAAGCTGGACGGTAAAGCGGGCCTGACGGTCGTCGAGATCATGGACGACATCCTCGCCGGCGGCGAGGACAGACTCCGGGGCATGTACATCATGGGCGAAAATCCGGCCATGTCCGACCCGGATGCGAACCATGCGCGCGAAGCCTTGGCGGCGCTGGAACACCTCGTCGTGCAGGACATTTTTCTCACCGAGACGGCCTACTTGGCCGACGTGATCCTGCCCGCATCCGCCTTCGCCGAAAAGACGGGCAGCTTCACGAACACGGACCGCGTCGTCCAGCTTGGCCGTCAGGCGCTCGACCCGCCCGGCGACGCGCGCCAGGACTTGTGGATCATCCAGCAACTGGCGCGCAAGCTCGGCCTGCCGTGGGACTACGCCGGGCCGGCCGACGTGTTCGACGAGATGCGGCTGCTGATGCCCAGCATCGCCGGCATCACGTGGGACCGCCTGGAGCGCGACGGCTTTGTGACGTATCCGTGCCGCGCGGAGGGCGATCCGGGCGAGCCCGTCGTCTTCACGGAGACGTTCCCGCGCGAAGGCGGCCGCGCGCGCTTCGTCCCGGCCGACATCATCCCGGCCGACGAGCGGCCCGACACCGAATACCCCGTCGTGCTGATCACGGGCCGCCAGCTCGAGCACTGGCACACGGGCAGCATGACGCGCCGCGCCGGCGTGCTGGACGCGCTGGAACCGGACCCGGTCGCGCTCGTGCACCCGCTCGACCTGGAGGCGTTGGGTGGCAGGCCGGGCGACGTGATCACGATCGCGTCGCGCCGCGGCGAGGTCGCGCTGTACGCCAGGGCCGACGACGGCACGCCGCGCGGCGCCGTGTTCGTCCCGTTCTGCTATTACGAGGCGGCGATCAACCGGCTGACGAATGCGGCGCTGGACCCGTTCGGCAAGATCCCGGAATTCAAGTATTGCGCCGTGCGCGTGCAGCTGGGCGGCCATGTCGCACACCAGGGTTCCTACGGTGGCGGCCAGATTTTGGGCGACATGGCACAATTGCAGACATGACATCTTTCTATCGTCCCCAGCTGTCCCAGACCAGTGCCGGCCTCACGCATCCCGTGACGGCCATCGACGAGCGCGGGCGCCGCGAGACGCTGCATATTCCGGCCGAGCGCCCGCTGACGGTCTACGTCGACAAGCGCGAGCTCGTCACCTTGATGACGCTGGGCGCGGCGCCGGAAGCGCTCACGCTGGGCTATCTGCGCAACCAGCGCCTCGTGCGGTCGCTGGACGACGTCGTATCCGTGCAGGTCGACTGGTCGGTGGATGCCGTGGCGGTGGTGACACGCGGCGGCATCCAGGATGTCGAGGCGCGTACGGCGAAGAAGGTCGTCACGACGGGTTGCGGCCAGGGTTCCGTGTTCGGCGGGCTGATGGACGAAGTCGACCGCATCGTGCTGCCGCCCGACGCGCGTTTGAAACAGTCCGTCGTGCATCGCATCGTCGAGACGGTGCGCTCCCAGCAATCGGTGTACAAGCAGGCCGGCTCCGTGCACGGCTGCGCGCTGTTCACGAACGCCGGCGAACTGCTGTGGTTCATCGAGGACGTGGGCCGCCACAACGCCGTGGACGCCATCGCGGGCCTGATGTGGCTCGAAGGGATGGAGGGCGCCGACAAGGTCTTTTATACGACGGGCCGCCTGACGTCCGAGATGGTGATCAAGGGCGCGCAGATGGGCATCCCGTTTTTGCTGTCGCGCTCCGGCACGACGCAGATGGGGCATGCGGTGGCGGAGCAGGTCGGCATGTCGCTGCTGGCGCGCTGCAGCGGCCACCACTTCCTGCTGCTGCCCGGGGAAGAGCGCCTCGTGTTCGAGCCGGACTGGCTCGCCGCCCTGGAGACGGCGCGCACCTTGCGGACGGCCTGACGTTCGCCTATGAATGACATTGCGGATGCCGTTCAGCGCGCCTTCGCGCTGCTGTTCACGGGCGACCCAAGCCTGTGGCGCATCGTCTGGGTGTCGCTCAAGACGAGCATCGTCGGCCTGCTGCTGGCCACCCCGCCCGCCATCCTGATCGGCTACGTCGTCGCCATGCGGCGCTTTGCCGGACGGCGCATCGTCATCTGGCTGGCGCAGGCGGCGCTGTCGCTGCCGACCGTCCTGATTGGCCTGTTGCTGTATCTGCTGCTGTCGCGCCACGGGCCGCTGGGCGGCCTGCAATGGCTGTTCTCGCAGCCGGGCATCGTGTTCGGCCAGTGCGTCGTCGCGCTGCCCGTGCTGCTGGCTTTTACGCTGGCGGCCGTGCAGGGGCTCGATCCGCGCTACGCCGAGACCGCGATCGCGCTGGGTGCGTCGCCGCTGCAGGTGATGGTGCGCGTGTTGCACGAGGCGCGCTTCGGCGTGATGGCGGCCGTGCTGTCCGGTTTCGGCCGCGTGATCTCGGAAGTCGGCTGCGCGCTGATGGTGGGCGGGAATATCGAAGGCGAGACGCGCACGATCACGACCGCGATCGCGCTGGAGACGAGCAAGGGCGAGTTCGCCCAGGGCATCGCGCTCGGCATCGTGCTGGTCTCGATTGCGCTGCTGATGAACGGCGCGCTGATGCTGCTGCAGGGCGACGCCCACACGGTCCGGGAGCGCGCATGAGCATCGGCATCCATGCGCAGATCACGGCGGCCGTGTACGAGAACGCGAACGCGCCGCAACGCGACGAGCGCCGCAAGGCCCTGCTGGGCGTGCGCGGGCTGCGCAAGCGCCACGGCGAGCGCAAGCTGTTCGACATCGACCAGCTCGAGATCGCGACGCACAGCGCGTACGTGCTGACGGGGATGAACGGCGCCGGCAAGAGCACCCTGCTGCGCGTGCTCGGCGGCCTGGAGCGGGCCGAGATCGACAGCCTGCGCTTCGCCGGCGAGGACGTCCTGCGCGTGCACCCGTACCCGCGCGCGCTGCGCCGGGCCATCGTCTACGTGCACCAGCATCCGATCCTGTTTTCGACGAGCGTCGCCGACAACATCGGCTACGGCCTCGTCGTGCGCGGCGAGCCGCCCGCGGCCGTGCGTCCCGTCGTCGACGAGGCGATGGCGTGGGCCGGCGTGGCGCATCTGCGCGACACGGATCCGACCAAGCTGTCGGGCGGCGAAAAGCAGCGCGTGGCGCTGGCGCGCGCGAAGGTGCTGCAACCGCGCCTGCTGCTGCTGGACGAGCCGACGGCCAACCTGGACGGCGCCGCGCGCGAACAGGTGATCGCGCTGATCCCGACGATGGTCGACGCGGGCAGCAGCATCGTCATCGCCTGCCACGACCGCGACCTGATCAACCTGCCTGGCGTGCAGCGGCTGAAGCTGCGCGACGGGCATCTCGAATACCGCTGATACCACAAGGAGAAACCATGCAACGCCGTTCCATCCTCGGCTTTATCGCCTGTTTGACCGTCGCGACGCCGTTCGCGCAAGCGCAGTCCGACAAGGTGCTGCGCCTGTCCACCACCACCAGCACCGAGAACTCGGGCCTGCTGGGCTACCTGCTGCCGGCCTTCGAAGCGAAGACGGGCATCAAGGTCAACGTGATTTCCGTCGGCACCGGCAAGGCGCTGGAGCTGGGCAAGAACGGCGACGTCGACGTGACGCTCGTCCACGCCCGCAAGCTGGAAGACAAATTCGTGGCCGAAGGCTGGGGCATCGACCGCCACGACGTGATGTACAACGACTTCATCGTCGCGGGCCCGACCGCCGACCCGGCCGGCGTGAAGGGCAGCCACGACGTGATCGCCGCGTTTAAGAAGATCGCGGCGGCCAACGTGAAGTTCATCTCGCGCGGCGACAATTCGGGCACGGACGTGATGGAGAAGAGCTACTGGGAGCAGGCCGGCACCCGGCCGGCGGGCGCCAACTACGTGTCGGCCGGCCTGGGCATGGGCGAAGTGCTGAACATGGCGGCCGAGATGGGGGCGTACACCCTGACGGACCGCGCGACGTACGGCGCGTACAAGGTCAAGACGGGCCTGGCCGTTCTCGTCGAGGGCGACAAGCGGATGTTCAATCCGTACGGGATCATCGCCGTGAACCCCGCGAAGCACAAGGGGATCAACTACAAGGGCGCGAAGGCGCTGATCGACTGGATCACGTCGCCGGAGGGGCAGGCGAAAATCGCATCGTTCAAGCCGGCGGGGGAGCAGTTGTTTTTCCCGGACGCGAA
This sequence comes from Massilia putida, assembly GCF_001941825.1. Classification (NCBI taxonomy): domain Bacteria; kingdom Pseudomonadati; phylum Pseudomonadota; class Betaproteobacteria; order Burkholderiales; family Oxalobacteraceae; genus Massilia; species Massilia putida. Next base: position 2,954,073 of record NZ_CP019038.1, on the reverse strand, counting down.
ATAAACCCATGTTCATGCGTGCGTCGGATGCGTGGACGGCTCGGCCGTCCACGCGTTCAACGAAAAACAAAAGGCCGCAAATGCGGCCTTGTCGGAATCAAAAACGGCAGGCGTCACGCCAGCGCGTGCATCACCGCATCCACCGGAATCGCCTTGACCCAGTCCCGGCGCTGATCGGCCGTGATGACGGTGCTGTTGGCCTTGTCGACGGGCGCCCATTCCGGCGTCTTCTGGCGCATCAGCGCGACGACCGGCACGCCGACGGCGTTCGCCAGGTGCATCACGGCCGTTTCCACCGACACGATCAGGTCGCACTGCGCCAGCATCGCGGGCAGCTGGAAGAAGTTCTCGTTGGCGCTGAACAGCTCCGTGCGGTCCAGCTGGCGGCGCGTCAGCATGGCCTTCACGTTGTCGACTTCCTGCGGCACCGCGTTGACGATGAAGCAGGCGTCGCGCCATTCCGGCTGCTCGCGCATCGTCTCGATCAGTTCTGCCACGCGCTCGACGGGCCAGCAGCGCTTGCGCGTCTTGGCGAACGGGTTGATGAAGACGAGCTTGCCCCGGCGGCCGTCGAAGCCCCACTCGCGCAGGCGCGCCTTCGCGCCAAGGGCGAATTGCTCGGGGATGTGCACGAACGGGATGCGCTCGGCCGGCGGGATGTCCACGGCGGCCAGCTGGCGGAACCATTCCGCATGCACGTCGCTGATGTGCGGAGCACTGGTGCGGTCGGCCACGTCCGGGTCGAGGCTGGCGTCGAGCTTGCGGAAGCTGAACCAGTGACGCAGGCCCAGGAGGCCGAGCGGCTTCTTGAGGCCGAACACGAAGCCGTCCGGGCTGATCTCGCGCGCGAGGTCGGCGTAGAAGTGCGGACGCAGGGTGCCCAGCGAGACGACGATCGGATAGTGTTCCTGCTGCGCTTCCTTGACGGACGCCTGGAACAGCTCGGGCGAGTAATTCTGCTTGTACACCTTCTCGATGAAGTCGCAGGCGTCGAGCCAGTCGTACAGGACGTTCTTTTTCAGGTGCGGCCACTGCGACGCGTCGCTCGTGCGGCGGACCTCGTCCACCCACAGGTGCAGTTTCAGATGCGGGTAGGCGCGCGCGAACGCCTGGAAGCAGTTCTGCAAATACGTGTAATCGCCCAACGCCAGGTGGGCGATGAACAGGATCTTGTCCGATGTCTTCAGCAGATCGGAAGGAATGAGAGGTACGTTCATTGTCTCTTACGGGTCGCCTGCCAGTTGTTGTCCGACGCCGCCAGCGGTGTATCAGAGTCTGCGATCAGCAGCGCTAACCGGTCGGCTGGCTGCGCATCCTAAGTGTGGTGGGGATGCACACTACCGCCAACTCTCGAAATCTTCAATAAATTGTCTCGAATTGTAGTCCAAACCGGGACGCTGCGTTGCCCCCAGCCATATTTTTAGACGCATTGTCATGCGCGAGCAACAGCTATTGAACAGGATGACAAATCCTTGTCCGGAAGCCGGCGAAACTGGCGTATTAAATTGACATCGGACGTCACATCAGGATGACGTCGTACTGCTCCTGATGATAGCCCCGCTCGACCTGCAGCGAAATCTTCTTGCCGATGAAATCGCCCAGCATGGCCAGGTGCTGCGATTCTTCTTCGAGGAACAGGTCGACCACTTCCTGCGACGCGACGATGCGGAATTCGCGCGGGTTGAACTGCTTGGCCTCGCGCAGCAGCTCGCGCAGGATTTCGTAGCAGATCGTCCGGCTCGTTTTCACCTGGCCCTTGCCGCCGCAGGCGGGGCAGGGCTCGCACAGGATGTGGGCCAGCGATTCGCGCGTGCGCTTGCGTGTCATTTCGACCAGGCCCAGCGCCGAGAACCCGCTCACGGACACCTTCGTGCGGTCGCGCGACAGGGTTTTCTTGAGCTCCGCGAGCACGGCGTTGCGGTGCTCGTTGTTCTCCATGTCGATGAAGTCGAGGATGATGATGCCGCCCAGATTGCGCAGCCGCAGCTGGCGCGCGATGGCGTGCGCGGCTTCCAGGTTCGTCTTGAAGATCGTGTCGGCGAAATTGCGTCCGCCGACGAAGCCGCCCGTATTGACGTCGATGGTCGTCATCGCCTCGGTCTGGTCGACGATCAGGTAGCCGCCCGATTTCAAGTCCACGCGCCGGCCCAGCGCGCGCAGGATCTCTTCTTCGACGCCGTACAGGTCGAACAGCGGCCGCTCGCCCGTGTAATGCTGCAGGCGCGACAGCACGCTGGGCGTGTACACCTGGGCGAATTCGACCAGCTTCAGGTAGTTCTCGCGCGAGTCGACGAGGATCGCGGCCGTCTCGTCGTGGACGAAGTCGCGCAGCACGCGCTGGGCCAGGCTCAGGTCCTGGTACAGCAGGCTCGTCGCGGGGCGCGTGCGCGCGCCCTTCGTGATCGCGCCCCAGGTCTTGCGCAGGTAGTCGATGTCGGCGGCGAGGTCGGCGTCGGACGCGTCCTCGGCCTGCGTGCGCACGATGTAGCCGCCGTTCTCGTCCGGCGGCAGCAGGCCCGCGAGGCGCGCGCGCAGGGCTTCGCGCTCGGATTCCTTCTCGATCTTTTGCGAGATGCCGATGTGTTTATCCTGCGGCAGATAGACGAGCATGCGGCCGGCGATGGAAATCTGCGTGGACAGGCGCGCGCCCTTCGTGCCGATCGGGTCCTTGATCACCTGCACGGTCAAGACCTGGCCGTCGAACAGGATTTTTTCGATGGGGGTCGGCGACGCGCTGCTGGCGCCATTGCTGCCGTCGTGCGGCTTGGCTTCCCAGATGTCGGCCACGTGCAGGAAGGCGGCGCGTTCCAGGCCGATGTCGATGAAGGCCGACTGCATCCCTGGCAGCACGCGCACGACCTTGCCGAGATAGACATTCCCGGCGAGGCCACGGGTGAGCGTGCGCTCGATGTGCAGCTCTTGTACGGCACCCTGTACCACCAGCGCGACCCGTGTTTCTTGCGGGTTGATATTGATCAGGATGTCTTCGGTCATGTGGCCAGGTTTTAATTGTTGTCCAGGGTCACATCATACACGCAGGGTGGGGTATGTGAGGCCGGTGGCCTCACATACGAACGTGCCCACGCGTTACGCCAACGAACGGCATTCATTTGAGTTGAGGCCCCGGCCTCGAATGCCTACAAAACGCTGAGGCCCGCTTTCTGCAATAACTGCGCCGTCTCGAACACGGGCAATCCCATGATGCCGGAATGGCTGCCTTCGATATGCTCGATGAACAGGGCGGCCAAGCCCTGGATGCCGTAGGCGCCCGCCTTGTCGTAGGGCTCGGGCGTGGCGCAGTATGCCTCGATCATGCCCGGGGTCAGCTTCGCGAAACGCACGTCCGACACCTGCGTCACCTGCTCGAACACGTCGGTGTAGTGCAGGGCGACCGATGTCAGCACCTGGTGCGTGCGGCCCGACAGGCGTTCCAGCATGGCGATGGCTTCCTTGCGGTCCGTCGGCTTGCCGAGGATCTCGCCGTCGATGGTGACGGTCGTGTCGGCCGACAGCACGGGGCGCAGCGGCATGCGGCGCAAGTGCAGCACGTTCCACGCGAACGCGCCTTTTTCGCGCGCCACCCGGGCCACATAGTCTTGCGCGGGCTCGCCCGCGAACGTGTCTTCGCTGACGTCGATGCCCCGTGCCGGGTCGGTGCGGAGGCTCAGGATGTCGAAGTCGATGCCGACCTGGCGCAGCAGTTCGCGCCGGCGCGGGCTCTTCGAGGCGAGGTAGATTTTCTTGTCGAGCTGTTTCATCGGCTCATACCCGATGGTAGGGATGGTTTTGGGTGATCGACCAGGCACGATATAACTGTTCCGCCAGCATCACGCGCACGATACCGTGCGGCAGCGTCATGCTGGAAATGCGGATCAGCCCGTCGGCCCGCGCCTTGAGTTCCGGATCGAGGCCGTCGGCCCCGCCGATCAGGAAGGCCACGTCGCGGCCGTCCTGCTGCCATGCCTCCAACTGCTGCGACAGGCCGACGCTGGTCAGATCCTTGCCGCGCTCGTCGAGGGCGATGATGCGCACGCCTTTCGGCAGCACGGCTTCGATGCGCTCGCGCTCGAGCGCCATCGCGGTGGCCGCCGTCTTGCTGCCGGAGCGCTCGACCGGCTTGATTTCCTTGAGCACGATGCGCAACTCGGGCGGCATGCGCTTGACGTACTCCGCGAAGCCGGTCTCGATCCAGGCCGGCATCTTGTGGCCGACCGCGGCGATGATCAACTGCATTGCAGCTTATTCGTCGGCTTTTTTGATGCGGCGGATGACTTTCTTGGCCGGTGCTTCGCCTTCGGCCGCGGCCTTGGTGGCGCGCTTCGGTGCGGCGGCGGCTTTCGCTGCCTTGGCGGCCTTCGCGTCGGCGGCGGCGGTCTTGGACACGGCGACCTTCACGGTGGCGCCCGTCGGGATCTTCTTCGCGGCCGGTTTCTTGGCGGCCGGCTTGGCATCGGTGGATTTCTTCGCAGCCGGCTTGCGCTCGCGCACCGGCTTGGCTTCTTCCTGTTCCTGGTTCGCGGCCAGGTGCTTCGATTTGGTCTTGGGCGCGTCCGCGTCCTGGCCTTCGGCCGTCGACTTGCGCTTGGCGGCGCCCAGTTTCACCGGCTTGTCGCCCCAGATTTCTTCCAGACGGTAGTACTGGCGGATCGCCGGCTGCATGATGTGGACGATCATGTCGCCCAGGTCGACGAGGACCCATTCACCCGTGTCTTCGCCTTCCAGGCCGACCACGTCGCCGCCTGCTTCCTTGACCTTGTCGCGGACCGAGGCGGCCAGCGCCTTGGTCTGGCGATTCGACGTGCCCGACACGACCGCGATGCGGTCGAACAGACTGGTCAGGTGCGTCGTGTCGAACAGGACGATCTCCTGGCCCTTGACGTCTTCGAGGGCGTCGACGACGAGCGTTTGCAGTTTCTTGATATCCATTAGCTTTTGTATAAGTTATGTTGTTGAATATAGTCTAGCACTTGCGGCGCAACGAGCGCGCTTATGTCAGTACGGGGCACCGCGTGCAATGCCGCGCGCACCTGGGTCGCCGATACGTCGACGGCCAGCGTGTGCGCGAGGCAGACTTTGCCCGCCGGGCTGGCGCGCACGTCGTCGAACGACGCGCGCCGGTTCGCCAGTTCCGCCGCCACGGCGGGTGGCAGCGCGGCATCGTCGAGCCGGTAGCCGGGGCGGGCGGCGACGCCGAAATTGGCGAGCGCGAACAGGTCTTGCCAGTCGCGCCAGGTATTCAGTTTTTGCAGCTGGTCCGCGCCCATCACGAACACGATGGAGGCGGCAGGCCCAACCTCGGCGCGCACTTCACGCAAGGTCTCGACCGTGTAGGTCGCGCCATGACGGTCGATTTCGCGCGTGTCGATCGTCACGGGGGCGGTGCTGTCCGCGAACGCCAGTTCCAGCATCGCCACCCGGTCGGCATCGCCCGCTTCCAGGCCACTCGTTTTCTGCCACGGCTGGCCGGCCGGCATCACGCACAGCTCGTCCGGACGGAGCAGGCGCGCGAATAATTCGGCCAGCGCGACGTGGCCGTAATGCGGCGGATCGAAACTGCCTCCCAGTAGGGCGACACAACGCGTCACGGGGCCAGCCAGTCCCGGTGGGGAAGGAAGTCGGAATACAGGGCCGCTTCCGGGCTGCCCGGTTCCGGATGCCAGTCGTAGCGCCATTTGACGATCGGCGGCATCGACATCAGGATCGCTTCCGTGCGCCCGCCCGACTGCAGGCCGAACAGCGTGCCGCGGTCCCACACGAGGTTGAACTCGACGTAGCGTCCGCGCCGGTAGGCCTGGAAATCGCGTTCGCGTTCGCCGTAGGGCTGGTCCTTGCGGCGCTGCAGGATCGGCAGGTAGGCGTCGAGGAAGCCGTTGCCGACGCTCTGCACCAGCGCATACGACGCATCGAACCCGAGTTCGTTGAAGTCGTCGAAGAAGATGCCGCCGACGCCGCGCGCTTCCTTGCGGTGCTTCAGGTAGAAATAATCGTCGCACCAGCGCTTGAAGCGCGGATGGAGCTCGTCCCCGAACGGCGCCAGCGCATCGTGGCAGACCTGGTGGAAGTGGCGCGCATCGGCCTCAAAGCCGTAATAGGGCGTGAGGTCCATGCCGCCACCGAACCACCAGACGGGGTCCTTGCCTTCGGCCGTCGCTTCGAAAAACCGCACGTTCATGTGCACGGTGGGTGCGTACGGGTTGTGCGGGTGCAGCACGAGCGACACGCCCATCGCTTCCCACGCGCGGCCCGCGAGTTCCGGCCGCGCGGCCATCGCCGACGGCGGCAGGCTGGCGCCGCGCACGTGCGAGAAATTCACGCCGCCACGCTCGATCACATTTCCGCCTTCGACGAGGCGCGACACGCCGCCGCCGCCCTCGAGCCGTTCCCACGTATCGCGCAGGAAGGGCTTGCCGTCGACGTCTTCCAGCGCTTGCACGATGCGCGCCTGGAGGTCGAGCAGCCAGGCCTTGACGGCGGCGGGGTTCGGAGTTGACATGTGGAAATGTGAGAGAAAAAAGCGAACGGAGGATTGTACACTGATGCGATGGATCGTGATAGGCGACTGATCACAGCGTAAGTTGCCGCGAGGAAACCACTACCACGGTCCCATCCCATCGTTCCCTGTGCCTCTATCAATACTGCGTAAACATATAGAAGTTTCTGCACATTTCTAAATTTCGTAGTCGTAAATATAAGCACTGCGCATTCTTTGCGAATAGTCTTGGCTCATGAAACCGATTTCTCGCCTGCCGCATCGGCGGATCGGGAAGACATAACAAAAATCGACCGGAGACCGCCATGACGCACACGATCCCACATCGGCCACGACCGTAGCGCACACCGCGCGACGGCGGCGACGCCACCCATTCTTCCTTCAACGATTCACATCTCCGGCACGAACGGACAGCCTTTGGCCGTGCGCGCCGGGGTGATGCACTGCAGCAAACGATTCATCACTTTTCTTGGAGTTCACGCATGAAGAAGCAAACCCTCGCCCTTGCCTGCCTCGTGGCCGGCATGGTGGCAGCCTGCGGTGGCGACAGCAGCCCGTCCTCGCGGTCGCCTTCCTTTGCCGCCATGGTCGGCAGCGTGTCCGGCGGCGGCGCCGACGTCGCGACGTCGGGCACCCGTTGGCAAAGCGTGAAGTATGGCGGCGGCGGCTATGTCCCCGGCCTGATCTTCCACCCGACCAGCCCGAACGTCCTGTACGCCCGCACGGACATCGGCGGCGCCTACCGCTGGGACGCCACGACGTCGACCTGGGTGGCGATCACGGATGGCCTGGGCATCACGGATGGTTTCTACATGGGTAGCGAAAGCATGGCCCTGGACCCGAACGACGACCAGCGCGTGTACATGAGCACGGGCTTGTACGACTGGGACGGCCGCAATGGGCGCTTGTATATTTCCACGGACCGCGGGAATAACTGGACGCACGTCGACCTGCCGTTCCGCACCGGTGCCAACGACCCGGGCCGTGCCATCGGCGAGCGCCTGATGGTCGACCCGAACAAATCGTCGGTCCTGTACTACGGCACGCGCACGTCGGGCCTGTGGAAGAGCGAGGACTACGGCCAGACCTGGAACCAGGTGACGTCCCTCACGTCGTTCCAGTACCCGGGCGACCAGATCGGTTCCCTGCCCGGACGCACGTCGGGCGGCATCGAAGGCGTGCTGTTCGACACGTCGACCAAGGGCACCGGCACGGCCACGCAGACCATCTACGCGGCCGTGGGGCCGGATTACGCCAACGCGGCCGGCCTGAACTACGGCATGTACAAGTCGACCGACGGCGGCGCCACCTGGACCGGCGTGACGACCCCCGAGAAGGGCTTCCACATCCCGCACATGGTCCGCGCCAAGGACGGCATGATCTACGTGGCGTTCACCAAGGACATCGGGCCGGGCGCCGGCGGTCCGTGCCGGCTGTACAAGTTCGACGGCACCAGCTGGACGCTGCTGAAGAGCTACGATCCGGGGCAATGGACGAACTGGGGCATCGGCGGCCTGTCCGTCTCCGGTTCGGGGCCGACCACCCGCATCGCGCTGGGGATCTCGAATACCTGGGGTAACTGGCAGGGCCTGCCGATCGTCCAGATGTCGGACGATGCCGGCCAGACGTGGCGCGAGATCGCGACGCAGATGCCGCACACGCCGGACGAGGGCTTCTCCGGCTGGGTCGACGACGTCGAGATCGACCCGAACAATCCGGACCACATCATGCACGTGACCGGCGGCGGCTTGTGGGAAACGAAGAACGCGTCGGCTCCGACCCCGTCGTGGAATCAGCTCAACAACGGCATCGAGGAAAATGCCACGATCGCGCTGATGACGCCGCCCAAGGGCGCGTCGTACACCTTGCTGAACGCCTCGGGCGACATCGGCGTGCACGTGCAGACCGAGCTTCTCAAGAAAACCACGCGCGAGCCGCACGGTGTGTTCGCCAACGGCGTCGGCATCGATACGGCCTGGTCGAATCCGGCCTACATCGCGGCGATCGGCAATCCCGGCTATACCCAGTCCGGCATCCACGGCATCTATTCGACCGACTCCGGCGTGACCTGGACGAAGTTCGCGAGCGAACACCCGGATGCGACGACCCGGGCAGGGGGCTCGGACGAAGCGAGCATCGCCGTGACCGCACCGGGCAAGGCCGTCTGGGCGCCGTCGAATTCGCGTCCGGCCTACACGACCGACAATGGCGCGACCTGGACGTACACGAACCTGCCGGCCCTGTCTGGCGTGGGCGTCGGCCGCGCCTACCGTGTCGTCGCCGACCGCAAGAACCCGAACAAGGTGTATGCCTTCAACTCGGGCGGCGCATGGTGGAACCAGTGGTCGGACACCTCGCACTTCTGGTACTCGACGGACGGCGGTCACACGTTCACGGAAAGCACGACGTTCGTGGGCGCGGGCGCGCGCGTGACGAGTTTCTGGAGTTCGTCGGTCGCCGTCAATCCGAATGCCGAAGGCGATATCTGGGTGGCGGACGGCTACAACGTCCTGCACTCCACCGACTCGGGCGTGACCTGGACCAACCTGAACGCGACGACGCCGATCTGGGGCAAGAACCCGACCTGGCTGTACCCGGAAGTGTATAGCGCGACCTCGATCGCGCTGGGCAAGCCGCCCGTCGGTGCGCCGTACTCGTCTTCCATCTACATCGTGGGCGTGATCAACGGCGTGTGGGGCGTGTACCGCTCGGATGACGGTGCCGCGCACTGGCGCCGGATCAACGACGACAAGCACCAGTACGCCGGCATCGGCAACCTGGCCGCCGACCAGGTCGTGCCCGGACGCGTGTATGCCAGCGGCAACGGCCGTGGCGTGATCTTCAGCTATTGATGACTGCAACGCCGGCCCCCGCATCGGGGCCGGCGGTATCGACTATTTTCGGAGACTCAAATGAAATTCAAAACCATCCTCGCCGCCGTCGCCTTCATGGCCGCAGGCAGCGCCAGCGCCACCGTCCTGACCTTCGACGACCTGACCGAGATGATGTACGGCGACGGCTTCCCGCTGGCCACGAACATGGCTTATGACGGCACGAACCTGACCTATGTGGCATCGGGCTTCCAAGTGACCCTGAATGCGCCGAACGCGGGCGCCGGCATGACGAACATCGGCACCGGCACGTTCGAGCCGCAGACGTACAACTGGCTGGACGGTATCGACAACGGCCCGGGCACGTTCGTGACGCTGACCCGCGTGGGCGGCGGCAAGTTCAACCTGAACAGCTTTGATTACAAGACCGATGCGATCGATGTGTCCGCCGACGGCACACTGGTCGGCACCATCGTGGGCGAGAATACGTGGGCCACGGGGCTGACCGGTATCACCGAGCTGCGCCTGAGCTCGGGCTCCTACGGCCAGATCGACAACGTCGACGTGGAAGCGGCTGCGAGCGCTGTGCCGCTGCCGGGTACGCTGGCGTTGATGCTGGGCGGGCTGGCCGCGGGCGGGTTGGCGCGTCGCCGCCGTCAATAAACGGTCATTCCAGCGCACGCGAACCGTCATTCCCGCGCAAGCGGGAATCCATGCTGAGTGACAGAATCCGCATCCTTGAAGTGCCGCAGCGTTGCTCGATAGACTGATTTCGGCAGCTCAGCACGGGGGATGGCGCCGGTGGCGCTATCCCGCTTGCGCGGGAACGACGCTCTGTTTTCGCTCCACCCACCGTTTTGCGGCATCTCAGCAGCAAAACGAGTCCACTGCTTGACCATGCCACCTTCGGCATCGAGGACTCAGACATGGACAAGTCGAGCTACGTAGACATCTGGCGAGTGGCTTGAACGGAACGCTCTATGTTGGTGTGACGAGCGACCTCGTGAAGCGTGTCTGGCAACAAAAAACGGGATCAGGTCGTCGGTCCTGTCCCGTTCTTTTTATGCCGTCACGCCTGCTTGATACCGCGCCACCCGATATCGCGCCGATACTGCGCGCCGTTGAAGTGGATCTTCTCAACGGTCTCGTATGCCTGCTTCTGCGCCATCTTGACGCTGTCGCCCAGGCCGACGACGCACAGCACGCGGCCGCCCGACGTCTGCAAGGTGCCGCCGACGAGCTGGGTGCCGGCGTGGAAGGTGACGCATTCCGGCGTTTCGGCCGGGATGCCGTCGATGACGTCGCCCTTGGCCGGTGCGTCCGGATAGCCGGCCGCCGCCATCACGACGCCCACCGCGGTGCGGCGGTCCCATTCCAGTTCGACCTTGTCCAGCGTGCCGTTGCAGGCATGTTCCAGCACCGTCACGAAGTCGCTCTTCAGGCGCGTCATGATCGGCTGCGTTTCCGGGTCGCCCATGCGGCAGTTGAATTCGATGACCTTCGGTACGCCGGCCGCGTCGATCATCAGGCCCGCGTACAGGAAGCCGCTGTACGGGATGCCGTCCTTGGCCATGCCCTGGATGGTCGGGTTGATGATCTCGCGCATCACGCGCGCGTGGATCGACGGCGTGACGACCGGTGCCGGCGAGTACGCGCCCATGCCGCCCGTGTTCGGGCCCTGGTCGTGGTCCTTGAGGCGCTTGTGGTCTTGTGACGTGGCCAGGGCGACGACGTTCTTGCCGTCGCACATGACGATGAAGCTCGCTTCTTCGCCGGCCAGGAATTCCTCGATCACGATGCGCGCACCGGCGTCGCCGAAGCGGTTGCCCGACAACATGTCGTCGGCCGCCTGGTGCGCTTCTTCCAGCGTCATGGCGACGACGACGCCCTTGCCGGCGGCGAGGCCGTCGGCCTTGATGACGATGGGCGCGCCCTGGGCGTCGATGTAGGCGTGGGCCTGCTGGACGTCGGTGAAGGTCTGGTACTGCGCCGTCGGGATGCCGTGGCGGTGCATGAAGGCCTTGGCGAAGTCTTTCGAGCTTTCCAGCTGGGCCGCTTCCTTGGTCGGGCCGAAGACCTTCAGGCCGCGCGCGCGGAACAGGTTGACGATGCCGGCCGCCAGCGGCTGCTCCGGCCCGACGAGCGTCAGGTTGACGTGTTCCGCGACGACGAAGTCGGCCAGCGCGGCCGGATCGATGATGTCGATGTTGACCAGGCGCGCATCGCGCGCGGTGCCGCCGTTGCCCGGTGCGACGTAGACCATCTGGACGCGATCGGATTGGGCCAGTTTCCAGGCCAGGGCATGTTCACGGCCGCCAGAGCCGACTACCAGGATTTTCATGGATTGCTTTCGCTGCCAGGCGTTGCCTGTTTGTACGTACTTGATTACTCTTCGATGACTGCGTTCGTATAGACTTCCTGCACGTCGTCCAGGTTTTCCAGGGCGTCGAGGAGTTTCTGCATCTTGAGCGCGTCTTCGCCGGTGAACACCGTCTCGGTGTCGGGCTTCATGATGACTTCGGCGGAATCGGCCTTGAAACCGGCCGCTTCCAGCGCTTCCTTGACGCCGGCAAAGGCGTTCGGATCGCACAGCACTTCGAAGCCGCCTTCGTCGTCCGCGATCACGTCGTCGGCGCCGGCTTCCAGCGCCGCTTCCATCAGCTTGTTTTCGTCGACGCCCGGCGCGAACAGGAACTGGCCCACGTGCTTGAACATGAACGAGACGGAACCCTCGGTGCCCATATTGCCGCCGAACTTGCTGAACGCGTGGCGGACTTCGGCCACGGTGCGCACGCGGTTGTCGGTCATGCAGTCGACGATGATCGCGGCGCCGCCGATGCCATAGCCTTCATAGCGGATTTCTTCGTAGTTGACGCCTTCCAGGCCGCCCGAGCCGCGCTGCACGGCGCGGTTGACGTTATCCTTCGGCATATTGGCGTCCGCCGCCTTCTCGATGGCGAGGCGCAGGCGCGGGTTGGTATTGGCGTCGCCGCCACCCATGCGGGCGGCGACGGTGATTTCCTTGATCAGTCGGGTCCAGATCTTGCCGCGCTTGGCGTCAGTCGCGGCTTTCTTGTGCTTGATGTTGGCCCATTTGCTGTGTCCAGCCATGTCGAGTCTTCCTTGAGCAGAGGACCTCGGCAAAACGAGGCCCCGGAGATGATAATCCTCGACATTTTAGCATAGGCACCCCCGTCTAAATACTGTCAGGGAAACAACAACGCGGTGCCCAGCCCGACCAGTCCCAGCCCCGTCGCGCATGCCACGAGGTGACCTCCGGGCAGCAGTTTTTCGGCAAGAATCAGCGCGATCAGGCCGGCGATCACGGGCAGGTTCAGCACGCCGGCCGGCAGCACGAGCGCCAGCAGCAGCCAGCAGCAGCCCGTGCAGTAGCGCGCATCCGTGACGCCCATGCGGAACGCGCCCCATGTCCCGCGCCGCCAGTGCGTGAGGACGAACGCCAGCGGCGCGCGGCAGTTGTCCAGGCACACATGCTTGGCCGGCGTCCACTGGTAGACCCCGGCCGCGACGAGGGCGAGGGCGCCGACCGTCGGGTGCGCGATGGCCATCGTCTCGTCGAGCGCGCCCGCGTCGTGCAGCTGCCAGTCGGCCAGCGTGGCCGCGACGGCGCAACAGATCCAGACGAACAGATAGCCCAGCATGAACAGGAACGTCGACGGGTAGAGCCAGCGCTCGCGCACGAGCCGCTTGACGCGCGCGTACAGCAGCACGGACGGCGCCGCGGCCGGCAGCATCATCGCGGCGATGACGACGATCCATAACGCCAGCAGGCCCGCGAGGTCGGCCGCGTGGTACGGCCCGACCCGGATGTGCCCGCCGGTAGCCAGCCCCAGCGGCGACAGGCGGCCGGCCCGGAACAGCAAAAACAGCAGGCAGGCCCAGCACAGCGCCGCGAGCAGCGCCAGCAGGGCGATGACGACGGTGCGATCGGCACCGGGACGGCCGACGCCGCTGGCGCGGCTCATCGCGTGCGGCCTCCAGCCGGTTGCGCCATCGGGCGCGAACGGGTACGGCAATGTGCCATGGACATCCTCCGATCAATGTTGAGCAGTGATGGCAGTTGGACCGCGCGCGGCCGGCCGGGTTCGGGGGCGTCCTCAGCCGACGTTATGGATTCCCCGTACAATCGTCGGATGAGCACATCTGCAAGCGATATTTCCGTTGCGTCGACCCCACGTCCGTCCGTGCTGGGCGGCCTGGCGATCGCCATCGGCGGCGCGGTCCTGTTTTCCACGAAGGCGGTCGTCGCCAAACTGCTGTACCGCTACCACATCGATGCCGTCACATTGATCGCGTTCAGGATGCTGTTCTCGTTTCCGGTGTTCGCGGCCGTCGCCGTGTGGAAGATGCGGACCGAGCCGCCGCTGTCCGTGCGCGACCGCTGGCGCCTCGTCGGGCTCGGGTTGATCGGCTATTACATGTCGAGCTATCTGGATTTCCTCGGCCTGCAATACATCTCGGTGGGCCTGGAGCGCCTGATCCTGTTCCTCACGCCGACCTTCGTCCTTTTGATCACGGCGCTGGGCCTCAAGCGCCGCATCGGCCGCGCCGAATGGATCGCGCTGGGCCTGTCGTATTGCGGGATCGTGCTCGTGTTCGCGCACGACCTCAAAGGCGGCGCCGGCAGTACCGTGACGGGCTCGCTGCTCGTGCTGGGTTCGGCGGCCTGCTATGCGGCCTACCTGCTGGGCACGGGCGAGATGGTGCGCCGCATCGGCTCGCTGCGCCTGGTGGCGTACGCGATGTGCGTGTCGAGCGTGGCGTGCGTCGTGCAATTCTTCGTGCTGCGTCCCGCGAGCATGCTCGTGCAGCCGCTGCCGGTTTACGGGCTCTCGCTCGTGAATGGGATATTCTGTACCATCTTCCCTGTCTTCATGACGATGGCCGCGGTCCAGCGCATCGGTGCGACGACGGCCTCGCAGGCCGGCATGATCGGTCCGGTGTCGACGCTGTTCCTGGGCTGGGCCATGCTGGGGGAGCCGATCACGACCGTGCAACTGGCCGGAACGGGCCTGGTGCTGGCCGGGATCTATCTGCTGTCGCTGAAAAAACAACCTTGATCAACCAGAACGCCAGAACGGAACGGAACATGAAACCTCGCATCGCCCTGATCGCCCACGACAAGAAAAAAGACGACATGATCGCGCTCGCCGCCGAATACGCAGACTTCCTGCGCGGCTGCACGCTGTCGGCCACCGGCACCACGGGCGGGCGCCTGATCAACGAACTTGGGCTCGAGGTGACGCGCATGCATTCCGGCCCCGTCGGCGGCGACCTGCAGATCGGCGCCCAGCTGGTCAACGGCGAGGTCGACTGCGTGATCTTCCTGCGCGACCCGATGACCCCGCAGCCGCACGAACCGGACATCAATGCGCTGGTCCGCGCCTGCGACGTGCACAACATCCCGTGCGCCACCAATGTGGCGAGCGCCCATCTCGTGCTGTCGCAACTGCAGGCGACGGCGAACTGATCCATCCAGGAGGTCGGCCATGACGACGGCAAAGGCGATCCGTTTCACGCGTACCGGCGGCCCCGAGGTGCTGGAATACGTCGACGTCGAGGTCGGCGACCCCGGCCCGGGCGAGGCGCGCGTGCGCAATCACGCGATCGGCGTGAACTTCATCGACACGTATTTCCGCTCCGGGCTGTACCCGCTCGACCTGCCCAATGGCCTCGGCCAGGAGGCGGCGGGCGTCGTCGAGGCGGTGGGCGAGGGCGTCACGCACGTCAGGCCGGGCGACCGCGTGGCCTATGCGGCGCGCCCGAACGGCGCCTACAGCCAGCTGCGCACGATGCCGGCGGACGTCCTCGTGCACCTGCCGGACGACATCTCGTTCGAGACGGGCGCCGCGATGCTGCTGCAGGGCCTGACCGTGCAATACCTCCTCAAGCAGACCTATGCAGTGAAACCGGGCGAGACGATCCTGTTCCACGCGGCGGCCGGCGGCGTCGGCCTGATCGCGTGTCAGTGGGCGCGCGCGCTGGGCGTGAACCTCATCGGGACGGCGGGGTCAAACGAGAAGGCGGCGCTGGCGCGGCACCACGGCGCCGCCCACGTCATCAACTACAACACCGAGGACGTCGTGCAGCGGGTAACAGAGATCACGAACGGGGAGAAGGTGCCCGTCGTCTACGATTCGGTCGGCAAGGACATGTTCACGCGCTCGCTGGACTGCCTGCGGCCGCGCGGGCTGATGGTCAGCTTCGGCAACTCGTCCGGGCCGGTGCCGCCGTTCTCGCTGAACGAATTGTCGGCGCGCGGCTCGCTGTACATCACGCGCCCGACCCTGCAATCGTATGCGGCCACGCGCGCGCAGCGCGAGGCGATGGCGGCCGATCTGTTCGGCGTGGTGGCGAGCGGCCAGGTGAGCATCGAGATCCACCAGCGCTTCCCCCTGGCCGACGCGGCCCAGGCTCACATCGCCCTCGAAGGCCGCCGCACGACCGGCAAGACGATCCTGCTGCCATGAGAGAATTCAGCGACGACAACGAACCGCCGATCGACCCGCAACCGGCGACGGAGCCGCGTTTCGGGCGGTTGCTGGTGGTGCTGATGCTGGCGGTGCTCTTGATTGTGGGGATTACGTTTCTGTCGGAGGCGTATTTAAGCTGAGGCTTAAATACGTCGTCCCCGCGAAGGCGGGGACCCAAGTACTGTTTGCGCCTGCGAATCGCTGGCAAAATTGGGCCCCCGCCAAGGCGGCCAGCTAGGTCGGGGGCGACGGTATCTCTTAACCGTCCTGCCGCGGATCCTGCTTCAACTCGATCACGCGCGAGCCGCCATTCGGCCCCGGAAACCCTTCGAACGCGCTCTGCACGAGGGCCGGCATCACGGCCGGCGTCGACATCTGCCGGCTCACGTTGCGCACCGTCACGTCGAACAACCGCTTGCCGTCCGTCGCCGACGCGATCGATATCTGCACCTGGCGGTGGTAGCGGTGCTCTTCCTGCACGTCATAGGCCGGGTACGGCCCCCAGAACGGGTCGTAGAACGGGCTGTACCAGCCGCCCCAGTAGCGCCGGCGCCAGCCCATATAGGCGAAGCGGGGCGAGTAGGCGTACATCGGCGCGAAGGTCGGGTAGATGACCTGCGTCGGCACGTCGATGGTCGAGAAGCGCATCGATACCTTCAGCGCGGGCGCTTGCTGTGCCTCGTGGAAGCCGAGGCGGCTCAGCTGGGCGCGCACGAGGTTTTCGTAGCTCTGCAGCTCCAGCGTATTGTCCTGCGGGGGCGGCGTCTCGAACGCATAGCTCTTGTCGGGCAGCTCGGCGGGCCACTGGTTGAAGGTGGTGACGTCACTGCGGATCGTCGTCGCGCAGCCGCCCAGCAACAGGCTCAGCGCGGCGACCGCCGTGATCATGGTACGTTTCATGATGCGCTCCATCGATTCGGTATTCCCTGTCTGTCGGATTTCAAATCCTGTAATCGGTCTTGTTCAGGAGACCATATTATTCCTGATGCGTGATGTTCGTCGATATATTTACGCGCGGTTACTGCCTATACATGGCGATACAAAAGAAAGGTCGGACGGATTGCGGCGCGAAGCTTGTTGGTAAAATAAGCATCCCACCAACGGCTTTGCGGACCTGACCATGCGCACCGATACGCCCCAGACGATCTACCGGAAGGATTACACCGCCCCCAGTTATCTGGTCGATACCGTTGAACTCGGCTTCGACCTCGACCCCGCCCGCACCGTCGTTGCCAACCGGATGACGGTCCGCCGCAATCCCGCCAGTGCCCAGCGCGAAATCGAGCTGTACGGCGAAGATATCGAACTGGTGGCCCTGCGCCTGAACGGCAGGACGCTGGTCGAGGGCGACTACGCCGTCGAGGGCAATCTGCTGCGCATCCCCAACGCGCCGGAAGAGGCGACGCTGGAAATCGAAACCGTTTGCATTCCCGAAAGCAATACTACCCTCAGCGGCCTGTACACGTCCAATGGCAGCTTTTATACGCAATGCGAGGCCGAAGGTTTCCGGCGCATCACCTATTTCCCGGACCGTCCGGACGTCATGGCCCGTTACACCGTCATGTTGCGCGCCGACAAGGACAAGTATCCGGTGCTGCTGTCGAACGGCAACCTGGTCGAGGAAGGCGACCTGCCCGACGGCCGCCATTACGCGCTGTGGGAAGACCCGTTCAAGAAACCGTCGTACCTGTTCGCCCTCGTCGCCGCGCGCCTCGTGTGCCAGGAAGAGGACTTCGAACTGGCCGACGGCCGCACGGCCCTGCTGCAGGTCTGGGTGGAAGAGGGCAACCTCGACAAGACGGATTACGCGATGCAGTCGCTCAAGCACAGTATCCGCTGGGACGAGGAACGCTGGAACCTCGAACTCGACCTCGACCGCTTCATGATCGTCGCCGTGGGCGACTTCAACATGGGGGCGATGGAAAACAAGGGCCTGAACATCTTCAACACGAAGTTCGTGCTGGCCAATCCGCGCGTCGCGACGGACGTCGACTTCCAGGGCATCGAGGCCGTCGTCGGCCACGAATACTTCCACAACTGGACGGGCAACCGCGTCACCTGCCGCGACTGGTTCCAGCTGTCGCTGAAGGAAGGCCTGACCGTGTTCCGCGACCAGGAATTCTCGGCCGACATGATCGGCACGAATACCGGGCGCGCCGTCACCCGCATCGACCAGGTGCGCACCTTGCGCCAGGCCCAGTTCCCGGAAGACGCGGGCCCGATGGCCCACCCGGTCCGTCCCGACTCCTTTGTCGAGATCAATAACTTTTATACGGTCACCGTCTACGAAAAGGGCGCCGAAGTCGTGCGCATGTACCAGACGCTGCTGGGCCGCGAGGGCTTCCGCAAAGGCATGGACCTGTACTTCGAGCGCCATGACGGCCAGGCCGTCACCTGCGACGACTTCCGCATGGCGATGGCCGACGCCAACGGCCGCGACCTGACCTTGTTCGAGCGCTGGTACAGCCAGGCCGGCACGCCGGTCGTGCAGGCCGAGACCCGCTACGACGACCAGGCGCAGACATACACGCTGCGCCTGATCCAGTCGTGCCCGCCGACGCCGGGCCAGCCGGAGAAGCTGCCGTTCCACATCCCCGTCGCCGTCGGCCTGCTGGGCCGTGACGGCCGCGACCTGCCGCTGACGGTCGATGGCAAAGACCACGGGACGACCGCGGTGCTGGAATTGACGGACGCGGACCAGACCTTCGTCTTCACCGGCGTGCTTGAACAGCCGACGCCCTCGATCCTGCGCGATTTCTCCGCGCCCGTGATCCTGAAATACGGCTACAACGACGCCGAACTGGTGCACCTGTTCAGCCACGACAGCGACCCCGTCAACCGCTGGGAAGCGGGCCAGCGCCTCGCGATGAGCCGCCTGCTGAAGCTGACCGGCCAGGTCGCCGCCGACCCGGCCAATGCGGGTGCGAAGCTGGACCTGGACGACGTGTTCGTCGACGCGATGCGCAAGATCCTCGCGGACGACACGCTCGACCCGGCCTTCCGCGAGCAGGCGCTGCT
The DNA here is from genome assembly GCF_001941825.1 of Massilia putida. NCBI lineage: Bacteria > Pseudomonadati > Pseudomonadota > Betaproteobacteria > Burkholderiales > Oxalobacteraceae > Massilia > Massilia putida. The sequence continues at coordinate 2,935,240 of NZ_CP019038.1, read as the reverse complement.
GCTGCCGTCGGAAACGATGATCGCCGACCAGCTGGACGTCGTCGACCCGCTCGCCATCCACCTGGCGCGCCAGTTCGTGCGCGCGAATATCGGCACCCGCCTGCGCGCCGAATTGCGGGCCCAGTACGACGCCAACCAGACGCCGGGCGAATACAGCCCGGACGCCGGCTCGATCGGCAAGCGCGCCTTGAAAAACCTGGCGCTGGCCTATCTGTGCGCCGCACCGGACGACGACAGCCTGGCCCTGGCCCAGCGCCAGTTCGACGGGGCGACGAACATGACGGACCGCGTGGCGGCCCTGTCGGCCCTCGTGCATGCGCGCGCGCCCGCCGCTGCCGACGCCCTGCAGCGCTTCTACGACGAATTCCAGGGCGAAGCGCTGGTCGTGGACAAATGGTTCGCGATGCAGGCCTCGGCCCCGACGACGGACGTGAACCGCGTGCGCGACCTCATGACGCACAAGGCCTTCACCTTGCGTAATCCGAACCGCGCGCGCAGCCTGGTGTCCACGTTCTGCGCCGGCAATCCGGTGGGCTTCCACGCGCCGGACGGCAGCGGCTACGCGTTCTGGGCCGAGCAGGTGATCGCGCTGGATGCGCTGAACCCGCAGGTGGCCAGCCGCCTGGCCCGCGCGATGGACCGCTGGCGCCGGTACACGCCCGACCTGCAAGCCCATATGAAGCGGGCGCTGCAGCAGGTGGCGGGGCAGGCCAAGCTGTCGAACGACGTGCGCGAAGTGGTCAGCAAGGCCCTCGCCAATTAATGGGATGCCCGCCAGCAGGGTGGGCACCACGTGCCCACGCGGCGGTACGCGACATCGGGTATGTCGTGACCGTACTGGCGGACGTTGAACGCGTGGGCACAGAGTGCCCACCCTACAAAAGCGGCGGCCCTGGTCGCCATAACGAATTTTCATAAACTGAAGGAAGTCCATGAAACGTGTCAGCCTGACGCAATACCTCGTCGAGGAGCAGCGTCTCCACAGCAACATCCCCGCATCGCTGCGCCTCCTGATCGAGGTGGTGGCCCGCGCCTGCAAGACCATCTCCCACTCGGTCGGCAAGGGTGCGCTCGGCGATATCCTCGGCAGCGCGAACACGGAGAACATCCAGGGCGAAGTCCAGAAGAAGCTCGACGTGATCTCCAACGAGATCCTGCTCGAAGCCAATGAATGGGGCGGCCACCTGGCGGCGATGGCATCGGAAGAAATGGAATCGATCCACCCGATCCCGAACCGGTATCCGATGGGCGAATACATGCTGCTGTTCGATCCGCTGGACGGCTCGTCGAACATCGACGTCAACGTCTCGATCGGCACCATCTTCTCCGTGCTGAAGGCGCCGGAAGGCATGACGCAGCCGACCGAAGCCGACTTCATGCAGGCCGGCAGCCAGCAAGTCGCGGCCGGCTATGCCGTGTACGGCCCGCAGACGATGCTCGTGCTCACCACCGGCAACGGCGTCAACTGCTTCACCCTGGACCGCGAGATGGGCTCCTGGGTCCTGACGCAGAAGGACATGCAGATCCCGGAAGAGACGAAGGAATTCGCCATCAATATGTCGAACCAGCGCCACTGGTATCCGCCCGTCACGCGCTATGTCGACGAAATGCTGGCCGGTAAAACCGGTCCGCGCGGCAAGGATTTCAATATGCGCTGGATCGCCTCGATGGTGGCCGACGTGCACCGCATCCTGAACCGCGGCGGCATCTTCATGTACCCGGCCGACCAGCGCGACCCGTCGCAGCCGGGCAAGCTGCGTCTGATGTACGAAGCGAACCCGATGGCCTTCATCGTCGAGCAGGCGGGCGGCGCCGCGACGGACGGCCACCAGCGCATCCTCGACATCGCGCCGCAGAAACTGCACCAGCGCGTGCCCGTGTTCCTGGGCTCGAAGAGCGAGGTGGAACGCGTGACGAGCTACCACCAGGAATGATTTTTAACGTGTCCGCATAAAATTGCCGAGCCGGACTAGCAAGTTTGCGAAGTTGTTGTTAGAATGCGGGCTCCTTTGCGATGCAGCCCGTTCAGCGGGGCAACAGCAAGGCCTTCGGGCCGCCAGCAGTCTGATGGCAGGTAGTGCGGACACAGGTTAAACGGTTGTTCCGGTTTAGCCGCTGTAGCTCAGTCGGTAGAGCAGCGCATTCGTAATGCGAAGGTCACCAGTTCGATTCCGGTCAGCGGCACCAAGACAGTGAGAAGGGCCACCCAGCAGGGTGGCCCTTTTTGCTTTGCGGCCCCGTTTCGCTTGTTGTCAGGCCGCGTCGCGCTGTTTTTTTTGCAAGACAACGATGTTATATTGGCGGGATGGCCAAGGATGAGACCGTCCTGGGCTATCGCATCTCCAGCCGTTTCCTCGTTTCCGACCGGTCGCCATGCTCTTCAATTCCTTTACGTTCCTGTTCCTGTTCCTGCCCATCACGGCCATCGGCTACTTCTTGCTGGCACGCAGGAGCCACGTCCGGGCCGCCGGCTGGCTGGCCCTCGCGTCGCTGACGTTCTATGGCTGGTGGAGCTATTTTTATATTCCGCTGCTGGCCGGCTCGATCGTATTCAACTACTGGATGGGGCAACGCATCGGCCAGGCGGCCGGCCCGGCGCGCAAGCGCTGGCTGACGGCGGCGGTGGTCATCGACCTCGGCCTGCTCGCCTATTACAAATACGCGGACTTTTTCATTTCGGGCGTGAACTGGCTGGCGGCGGCGGACATCCCCGCGCTGCACGTCGTGCTGCCGATCGGCATTTCGTTCTTCACGTTCACGCAGATCGCCTACCTGGTCGACACTTACCAGGGCAAGGTCAAGGAAGCGCGCTTCCTGCACTACGTGCTGTTCATCACGTATTTCCCGCACCTGATCGCGGGCCCGGTGCTGCACCACGCGGAAATGATGCCGCAGTTCGACAAACCGGCCAGCTACCGCTTCTCGTACCAGAACCTCGCGGTGGGGCTCAGCATCTTCGCGATCGGCCTGGCCAAGAAAGTCCTGATTGCCGATAACCTGGCGCCGCACGCGAACTTCCTGTTCGACAAATCGGACATGCTCTCGTTCGCCAGCGCGTGGGGCGGCGTGCTGGCGTACGCGTTCCAGTTGTATTTCGACTTCTCCGGCTATTCCGACATGGCGATCGGCATCTCGCTGCTGTTCGGCATCCGCCTGCCGCTGAATTTCGATTCGCCGTACAAGGCCGCCAACATTATCGATTTCTGGCGCCGCTGGCACATGACGCTGTCGCGCTTCCTGCGCGACTACCTGTACGTGCCGCTGGGCGGCAACCGCAAGGGCCCCGTGCGCCGCTACGTCAACCTGATGCTGACGATGCTGCTGGGCGGCCTGTGGCATGGCGCGGGCCTGAATTTCGTCGTCTGGGGCGCGCTGCACGGCGTCTACCTGGCGATCAACCACGGCTGGAACGCGGTGGCGGACACGCTGCGCCTGCCGCGCGGCCGCGTCTGGGGTGTGTTCAGCATGGCGTTGACGTTCATGGCCGTGTGCGTGGCGTGGGTATTTTTCCGCGCCACCAGCTTCGACAAGGCGACCACGATCCTGCACGGCATGGCGGGCATGGACGGGATCGGCCTGCCGGCGTCCATCGGCCTGCAGCTCGGACCGTTGAAAGGACTGCTGGAGCAATGGGGCGTATCGTTCTACCTGGGCGGCGGCTCGCGCTTCATGGAGACATGGCAGTGGGTCGTCATCGGCGGTTGCATCGCCTTCTTCCTGCCCAACACCCAGCAGATCATGGGCCGCTACGAGACCGCGCTCGGCACGATGGCCGGACCGCGGCTCGCCGCCCGCTGGCAACTCTGGCAGCCGTCCCGGCGCTGGAGCCTTTATATCGGGGCGATCCTGATCGGCAGCCTGCTGTCGCTCAGCCGCCCCGCCGAATTCCTGTATTTCCAGTTTTAATCCGGCGGAGCCCAATGGAACAGATCGAACGTTACGACGACGAGGTCATCGTCCCGGCCGGCGCCCATGCGGCCAACGCGGCGCGGTCGCAGGTGTCGTACCAGCGCTTCACCGCATGGTGCGCGGCCGTCGTGGGCGGTGGCGCGCTGCTGCTCGCGGCCTTTGTGGCCATCATCGACCCTTACCACCTGTACGGCTTCGTCGACAGCACGAGCCTGAACCACGTGAAGCCGCTGCCGGAGCAATACCGCGAACAGATCAAGCTGGCGCAGGCCACGGCCGTGCGGCCCGACCTGATCCTGCTGGGGAATTCGCGGGTCGAAGTCGGCCTCGATCCGGACAGTCCCCAGCTGAGCGGGCATGGCCGCACGGCCTACAACATGGCACTGGCGGGCACGACCCTGGCGGTCAACGAGCGCATGTACGCCAAGTTGCGGACGGATGCGGCACCGGCCGCGCTGGCCGTGATCGGCGTCGAATTCCTCGATTTCCTCGTCAAGCCGGACAGCGCGCCGGTCCCCGCGCCAACGAACGGACCCCTGCCGTGGCAATGGCGCTTCGACACGCTGTTCTCGATCAAGTCCGTGTCGGATGCGCTGCGCACGGTGCGCCTGCAAAAGGCCGCCGATCCGGAGACCATGACGCAGCGCGGCCAGACGCCGCTGCGCGACTACAACCGGTACGCGCGCGCGGAGGGTTATTACTCGATCTTCCAGCAGAAGGCCGGTGAAAACGCGAAGAATATCGTGCGCAAGCCGCACAACCTGTTCGTGGCCGGCACGGACGGCTCGCCAAGCATCGATCGCCTGCGCGCCTTGCTGGACACGATGGCGCGCGACCGCACCGAGGTGCACCTGGTGATTTACCCGTACCACGCGCAGATGATGGCGATGTTCGATGAAGCCGGCCTGCAGCCGACGATGGATGAATGGAAGCGCGTGCTCGTGCGCGAGGCCGACGCCGTGCGCGGCCGCTACCCGGGCGCCCGCGTCAGCGTGTGGGACTTCAGCGGCTACGCCACGATGCGCTGCGAGCGCATCCCCGCCCCCGGCGACACACGCACCACGACGCAGTGGTACTGGGAAGCGGGCCACTTCAAGTCCGCGCTGGGCGAGCGCATCCTGCAGCGCATCCTGGGCGACGACACGCCGTTCGGTGTCCGTCTCGCCGCGGACAATCTCGACGCCAACCGCCGGCGCATCGCCGCCGAGCGCGCGCAATGCGCCGGCGCCTATCCGCAAGTCTTTGGCGGCGCGCACGATCTGATCGCCAGCGCCCGCGCGTCCTCGCCCTGATCTTCACCGGGGACTGGCCGCCGCGCCGGTCCCATCTCCCGTCTGTCCTGTCTTTGTTATGCAGCGCACAGTCCGGCCTGACAAAAAGTTATATTTTTTTTATTGGGACGCCGCATTCCGACGGTGTCGCTCCGACATCGCGCATTGCGCGACGCGAAGGGACCGGCTATCGGTCGAACTTTTGAACGGATGCACGGTCAAGAAGATCGGTCTATCCGCGTTGGTCAAAATCTTACAAAAGGAATTCATCATGGATAATCAGAAGTCGAGCGAAGCAAAAGGCAGCAACCTGGGTTCCGGTAACCAGGGCAAGGACAATCTGCCGAACGCCAGCGGCTCGGGCAACCTGGGGAGCACCACCGGTTCGGGCAGCCTGAGCAAGAGCAGCCCGCTGAACCAGGGCAAAGACCAGCAGAGCTCGACGACCGGCAGCAGCACCGGCGGCGCCACCGCGTCGTCGACGGGCATGGGCTCGATGGGCTCGATGAGCGCGTCGGGCTCGACCACCGGCGGCACGAACTCCAGCATCGGCGGCAGCTCGCTGGGATCGAGCGGCAGCGGCAGCCAGAACAGCCAGAGCGCCGGCGCTGCCACCGGTTCGGGCGTGGGTGGCGATTCGAAAGACCTGGGCGCGCAAGTGAACGCACGCGCACAGGACCTGCACCAGTCGATCGACAAGGCCGCCGACGCCGCCCGCCCGATGGTCGACAAGGCCGCCGATGCGGCCCGTCCGGTCGTCGACCGCCTGGCCACCAGCGCCCACGCCGGCGTGGACAAGCTGCAGGGCATGCTGAGCGGCGCTACCGTCAACCTGGGGCAGCGCCAGCAGCAGCTGACCGACGCCTACGGCCAGTGGAAGGAAGCCAGCTTCGAGTACGTGCGCCAGAAACCGGGCACCGCCATCGCCATCGCGGCCGCCGCCGGCTTCGTGCTGGCCAAGCTGCTGGGTGGCCGCAGCCGCGATTACTGATCGAGGCGCTGTCCGCAAAAAGAAAACCGGCTCGCGCCGGTTTTCTTTTTGGGTGAGCAAAAATCAACGCAGCGACAGATCCCACACGCCGCGGCCATAGGTCGAGGCGCGCAGGAAGCTGCCGTCCGCCGGCATGTACAGGTCGCTCACTTCGACCGTCGGCAGGCCGGCGCCGAACTGGCTCCAGCTGATGCCGCCGTTCGTCGTGCGGTACACGCCGAGCCAGGTGGCCGCGTACACGGTATTGCCCGACAAATCGTTCGGCGCCGCCAACAGCTTCTGGATCGGCACGTTCGGCAAGCCGTTGCCGGCCGCGGCCCAGGTGGCGCCGCCATCCGTCGATTTCACCACCCACACGCTCTGGCCGAACGGATTTTCCGACGCCACGTACAGCACCGAGTTATTGGCCCAGGCAACGCTGCTGTTGTAGCCGACGTGGCCCGGCACGAGCGTACTGCGCTGCTTCCACGTCGCGCCGCCATCCGCCGTGATCAGGACCCGGCCGCCTGGCGACACGGCCGCCACGTGGTTCAGGTCGATCGGGCTGACGGCCACGCTGTGCGAGGCGCCGCGGATGTAGGTCGCGGTCGTGTTGCCGCTGAAGATGGGCTTCCACGAGGCGCCGGCGTCGTCGGTGCGGTAGATCAGGCTCGCCGTGTTCGTGAAATACGTCTTGCCACCCGGGTCGGCCTGGGCGGACGGCGTCGCGATCGGCGTCACGAAGTAGGCGTTGCAGGCATTGATGCCGTTGTACGTGCAGGTGGCGTCGTCGAACGCGGGATCGGTCCATTTCTTTTGAATGTTCGGATCCATCTGCGCGTAATAGATGTAGCCGTACACATAGCTGCCGAGGGCCGTCACGTTGCTCGACTGGCTCCAGCCGACACCGAAGCCGTCGCCGCCGAAGCTCTGGTTGAACACGCTCGTCGTGCCCACGCGGATGCGCGTGCCGTTGTCCTGCAGGCCGATCAGCACGATGTTCGGATCCGAGCCCGACGTCGCCATCGAGTAGATCAGGTGGTCGACGAGGCCCGTGTTCTTCTGGTCGGTCCACGTCTTGCCCTCGTCGTAGCTGAGGAACAGGCCGCCGTCCGTGCCGATCATGACGCGCTTCTTGCCGCCCGCCGTCGAGACCACGGCCGTGTGATGGTCGGCGTGCGCATACGGCAGGCCGAACTGGGCGAGCCAGTTGGTCATCAGGCGCCACGTCTTGCCGCCGTCCGTCGTCTTGCCCGTGTTCAGCTGGCCGCCCAGGTAGACCGTGTTGCGCGTCGGGTCGCTCGGGTCGACGACGATCATGTGGTTATAAAAGCCCTGGCCGCCCATCAATGCCATGGTCGGATTTTCTTCGTTCGGATTGACGGGAGCCTTGCTGTTCAGGCCCAGCGCCGTCCACGTGTAGCCGCCGTCGGCCGAACGGTATAAATCCTTCTGGTCGCAGCCGGCGCTGCAGGAGTTGGCGGCGTACGCGTACACGACGCTGTCGCCGGGCGCGCCGACGGCCAGCGTGATGCGGCCGGCGCCGCCGGTCAGGTTGGGCGCCGACAGCGGCGACCATGTGATGCCGTCGCCCGACCAGTACAGCGTGGCCGGGCTGTAGTAGCCGCTGGCGGCCACCGTCGCCAGCCAGCCGGTGCTGGTGCGCGCGAGGCTCCAGGCCCGGCCGGCGTTCAGCACCTGGGTGTAGGTGTTGCCGCCGTCCGCGGAGCGATAGACGCCCGTGTCGGTGGACACCAGCACGACGTCGGTCGTTCCGCGGGTATCCACCTTGACGTCCGTAATGATGCCGGAATTGCCGAGGAAGACGAACGGCGACCACGTGTTGCCGCCGTCGGTCGTCTTGAGCATCGCGCCGCCGACGAGGGGGATGCCGTCGAACGGATCGCCGGTGCCGTAGTACAGCGTCTGCGGGCTGCGGCCGAGTGCCGCAGCGCCGCCGCTCGTCGTGATGACCTTGTCCGTGATCGGGGTCCAGGTGGGATAGGGCGACTCGAAATTGCTGGTCTTCCAGATGCCGCCCGACGACGACAGCAGGTAGACCGTATTCGGGTCCGAGGGGTGGGGCAGGATGTTGCGCAGGCGGCCGCTGTCGGTGACGCTCAGCTGGATGTCGTTCTGGGTCTTGACGGCGCGGGTCGGACCGATCGACTGCCATTGCGGCACGCCGGCCGGCGGGGTGGCGCCGGGTGCGAGCTGGGGATACGTGTTGCGTTGCTTCGCCCATTCCTGCGCGATGCGGCGCGAAAAGTCGGCGGGGCGGGTCGCGCCGTAACGCGCCTTGAGCCATTCGAGGCGGCCCATGACCGTCGGCCGGTCTTCTTCGCCGCCGCCCGCGGCCTGGAACGAACGAAACGTCTGGGTGCTGCGATAACCGCTGTCGTCAGTCGCCGTCTGGGCCTGGGCCAGCGACATCGTGCCGGCCGCGGCGCACAGACCGCCCAGCCAGGTTGCCTTGCGTAACCAAGTCATCATATCTCCCACTTTGTGAGTTGTCGTTGTCGCGCAGACAAGCTGGTGAGCCGTATCCGCGTAGCAAAAGGCTATGATTGACTCGTGTGCCTGTCAGCAGCTGTTACAAAATTTGTATGCAGATGCATGCCCACGTGTGGTTTTTTTGTGAGCATTATTTCACCGCAGGGCCAGAACAGCCCGTTACAAATCCTTACCATTGAAACGTCGTATCGATATTCTTGCTCATCCATTCACGGTTAAATGTCAGTCAACGAGGAGTGTTCATCATGATCCACCGCGCAACGCTGTCCCTGCTGACTGTCGTCCTGATGGCGACGGGCGCCGCATCGGCGGCCGCGCCCGCGCCGGATGCGCAGGCGCAGGCCCTGCACGTGTTGAACCGGCTGGCGTTCGGTCCGCGTCCCGGCGACGTCGAGCGCGTGGCGAACATGGGCGTGCAGCGCTGGATCGACGAGCAGCTGCATCCCGAGACGATCCCGCTGCCGGCCGACCTGAGCGCGCGCCTGGCCGCGCTGGACACGGTCAACCGTGGCGCCGGCGACTCGCTGGCCGAATTCCTGGAGTTGCGCCGCGAAGTGAAGCTGGACGACGAGGGCGCGAAACAGCGCCGCCGCCAGACCGAAATGCGCGTGGCGCGCCAGGCCGCCGAAGCGCGGCTGCTGCGGGCCGTCGAGAGTCCGCGCCAGCTGGAAGAAGTCATGGTCGACTTCTGGTACAACCATTTCAACGTGTTCGCCGGCAAAGGCATCGACCGCGCCCTCGTGACGAGCTACGAGCGCGACGCGATCCGCCCGTACGCGCTGGGTTCCTTCCGCGCGCTGCTGGGGGCGACGGCCAAGCATCCGGCGATGCTGTTCTACCTCGATAACGTCGTGTCGTCGGCGCCGCGGCCGGACCCGAAGGGCAAGGCGCGCGGCCTGAACGAAAACTATGCGCGCGAACTGATGGAGCTGCACACGCTGGGCGCGGACGGCGGCTACACGCAGCGCGACGTGACGGAACTGGCGCGCATGCTGACCGGCTGGACGTTCGACCAGCGCCGTCTGGCCAGCACGGGCGAGACGTTCCGCTTCGACGCCGGCCGCCACGACGCCGGCGCCAAGACCTGGCTCGGGCACGCCATCGCGCCCGCCGGCCAGCAGGAAGGAGAATACGCGCTGGACGTGCTGGCGATGCATCCGGCCACGGCCCGCCACGTGAGCCGCGAGCTGGCCCAGTACTTCGTCAGCGACGAGCCGCCGCCAGCCCTCGTCGACCGGATGGCGGCGACGTGGCTGGCATCGCAGGGCGACATCCGCGCCGTGCTGGCGACGCTGTTCGCGAGCCGCGAATTTATGGCGGCCGGCACCGTCGGCGCCAAGTTCAAGACGCCGTACCAGTACGTGGTCTCGGCGGTCCGGGCCAGCGGCGCCCCGGTCGCGAACGTGGGACCGCTCGTGAACACGATGAACCAGCTGGGCATGCCGCTGTACGGCTGCCAGACGCCGGACGGGTACAAGAACACGCAGGACGCGTGGCTCAACCCGGACGCGCTGACGCGGCGCATCGCGTTCGCCACGGCGCTGGCGGGCGGCAGGCTGCCGCTGGCCACCTTGCCGGCGGATGCGCGGCCGGCGATGATGGAGCCCAATATGGCCGGGAGCGACGTCGTGCCGTTGCCGGTGGCGGCGCCGGTCGATCCGAAGCCCGTGCCGCTCGACCCGGCCCGCCTGCAGGCGACGCTGGCCGGATCGATCTCGGCGCGCACGCAGGCCATCGTCCAGCGCAATCCGGACAACCTGCGCGCGGCCATGCTGCTCGGCAGTCCCGATTTCATGCAGCGCTGATTCCACCGCGGAGAACGACATGCATCGCAGGCACTTCCTCAACGCGCTGGCGCTGGGCGCCGGCATCCTGCTGCCCGTGGGGCGCAGCGCCTGGGCCGTCGGCGGGCCCGCCGCCAGCCCGACCGGCAAGAAACTCGTCGTCGTGATGCTGCGCGGCGCCGTCGACGGCCTGAACGTCGTCGCGCCCGTCGGCGACGAGAACTATCTGCGCCTGCGCCCGACGATCGGTCTCGCGGCGCCCGGCATGGACGGCGGGGCGCTCGATCTGGACGGCTATTTCGGCCTGCATCCCGCGCTGGCCAGCCTGCAGCCGCTGTGGCGGGCACGCAAGCTGGCATTCGTGCACGCCAGCGGTTCGCCGGATGCGACGCGCTCCCACTTCGACGCGCAGGACTATATGGAATCGGCGACGCCGGGCCGCAAGAGCACGCCGGACGGCTGGATGAACCGCCTCGTGGCCGCGCTGCCCGGCCCGCAGGCGCCCAGCCGGCTGCTGGGCATCGGCCCCGTGCTGCCGCGCATCCTGTCGGGCCAGGCCGCCGCCGTGAACCTGCCGAACGTCGCGGGCGCGGCGCGCGCCGACCTGCTCGACCGCCCGGCCGTCAAGGCCGCCTTCGACGAACTGTATGCCAATCACCCGCGCTTCGGGCGCGCGTACGCGGACGGGCGCGCGGCGCACCTGGAAGTCATGGAAGCGCTGGAAAAGGGAGAGATGAAACGCGAGATGGAGGCCGCCGACCGCGGCGCGCCGCTGCCGAACGGTTTTCCCGACGACGCGGCCCGCCTGGCCGGCCTGATGCGCAACGACCCGAAGATCCAGCTGGCGTTCGTCTCGCTGGGCGGCTGGGATACACATGCGAACCAGGGCGCGGCGGGGGGGCAGCTGGCGAACCGCCTCGCGCCGCTGGGGCAGGGCCTGGCGGTGCTGGCCGAACGGCTCGGTCCGCTGTTCGACGACACGGTCGTCGTCGTGATGTCGGAATTCGGCCGCACGGCGCGCGAGAACGGTAACGGCGGCACCGACCACGGCCACGGCAACGTGATGTGGGTCCTGGGCGGAAAAGTGCGTGGAGGTAAGGTGTACGGCGAGTGGGAAGGGGTCGGCGACGCGAAACTGAACGAGGGCCGCGATTTGCCCGTCACAACCGATTTTCGTTCGGTGTTAGCGCAGATTTCTGAAGAACATTTAATGTTAGGCGATCAGCGTCTGGAACAGGTCTTTCCCGCAATGCCGCAAAAACGTGCTGGATTTCGTATCGTCGGTACGTAAGTTCCCGCTATAGAGGTCATCCTCTACATATAGTAGTTCTACTGTATTGCGGTGCACAAAAAATAGGAATATAGTTGGAACTGTCTCCTCCAGTTTTTCTCCGAAAATCTGGATTCAGCCCGCACCGCAAGGATGCGGGCTTTTTTTTATCTGTAGGTGTCTGGCGCTAACATTCGCAGGCGTGCACGACGGCGGCCGTCATGGCCGCGCGGTGCGAGGGCTCAGGCGCCCGTCGTCTCGGCGTCGTCGCCCTGGAAGGCGCCGGCGCGCCAGGTCAGGACGAGCGTATCGCGGTGGGCGTTGGGGCCCACGGGCTGGATCGGCGTCGATTCGTGGATGACGGCGGCGTCGTCCAGCAACAGCAGGGTCCACGGCTCTGTCATCGTGAAGCGCTGGCCCCGGGGCCCGTGCGCTTCGAACACGCGCGTCTCGCCGCCTTTGATGTTCTCACGGCCGATCAGGATGACGGCGACGAAATCGACGCCGTCGCGGTGCGCGCCTTCCGGCGTCGGGCGGCCGATGCCGTCGGCCGTATCGATGCGGAACTGGTGCGCTTCGACGTACCAGGTCTGCGGGCCGCGCGCTTGCGAGCACACGGCGCCCAGTGCGCGCAGCAATCTGGTCCACGCCGGCTGTTCGACGGTGGAGGGCTCGATGGGCACGAACAGGCGGTGCATGCCGCCGTGCAGGGCGTTGTACTCGACCGGCTGCCAGTGCGCGCGGTGCGGGCTTTGCGTGAGGGTGTCGCCGCTGTCGACGAAGCAGGAATGCCGGCGCCGGCGATAGCGGCCGCCGTCCTTGAGGTAGTTGTCGAGTTCCAGGCGTTCCCAGCTCGGCGCCAGTGCCATCAGTTCGTCGAGCGAGCAGCCGGTCAGTTGCGCCACGTCGGCCGGGCGCAGCAGGGCGTAGCCGTCGCCGCGCAGCGCGTCGACGATGCGGGCCGGATCGGTATAAGGTGGTTGCGGTGTTGTCATCCCGTTAGCCTAGCACTTTTTCAGCGCGGTCGTGACGGCGCCCGCCATTACCAGTTCTTGACGAGCGTGAGGCGGAACGAGCGCGATTCGATGGGGTGGAAGTGCACGTCCTCGCGCGCCGCCGCTTCGCCTCGCAACTGCGACGCATAGTAATAATCGATTGCCGACGCGCGCCGGTTCGTCAGGTTGAAGCCTTCCAGTTCCAGCCGCAGGTCGCGGTTCACGCGGTAGCCCAGGCGGCCGTTGAGGGTCGTGCTGGCACGCGAGCGCACGCTGTCGTCTTCGACGAGGGGCCGCGGGCCGAAGTAGCGCAGACGCAGCGCACCTTCCCAGGCCCCCAACTGGCTCACCGTCAGCGCGAGCTGGCCCACGCCTTCGATCGCTTCGGGGATACGGTCCCGCCCGGGCGCGACGCCGCGCGAGCGCGCATGCGCGTAAGCGGCGTCGAAATCGACCGACAACCATTTATACGGTTTATAGTAATTCGAGAATTCGATGCCGACGCGACGGCTGGGCGGCCCGGCTTCCGTCGTGCCCTCGTCGCCGACGTACGTCAGCTCGGAGTCGAAGTCCAGGCGATACAGCGAGACCGCCGTCTGCATTTTCGGGACGGCTTCCGTCCGCAGGCCCAGCTCCATGCCGCGCGAGCGCACGAGACCCGCTGCCGTCATGGTGCCGCGCGCATCGTTGCTGTGGAAGCCTTCGCCATAGTTCACGTAGAACTCGGTCTGGCGCCACGGTCCGAACACGAGGTTGGCGGACGGGCTGGCCAGCGAATCGCTATTGTCCACGCCACCGCTGCGTACCCGGAACCGGTAGTCGTCCGCGCGCACGCCCACCCTCGAGCGCAGCCAGGAATTCCAGCGCGTCGCGGTCTCGATGAAGGCGCCGGCGCTCGTCTCGACGATGTGATCCGCGCGCGTCACCGACAGCGTACGGCGCGCGGCTGTCCGATACAGGCCGTTGAAGATATTGTCGTTCTGCGCTTCCACGCCGACGGTGACGTCGGACTCGGTCGTTTCGCCGCGATGCACGTGCCAGCTGTGCGTGGCATTGAAGCCGCTCGTGACGCGCCGGTCCGGCTGGGCGAACTGGTCGCCGTGCACCGGGTCGTTCATGAAGTAGGTGAAGTCGGACCACAGGTCGAGCTGGTTGCGGATGACGTAGGTGCTGACCTTCGACGCCGAATCCTGCCCCGTGCGCCGCCAGACGCCCGAGAGGCTGAAGCGCTTCGCTTCCCCGCCGTCGGTCGGGTCGACGGCATCGAAGCGATCGAGGAGACCGGCCGCCACGGCGCGCTCCGGGATCTGGTCCGTCGCATTCCAGCGGCCCCGATACGCCATCGCCGTCACGCTCCAGCCGTTGTTCGCATAGCCGCGGCTGTAGCGCAGCACGCCGTTCAGTTTTTGATAGTCGTCCGGATGCGTGTACGGCCCGTCGTTGTGCAAGGCTTCCAGCGCATACGTCAGCACGCCGTCGTCCATCTCCTTCGACGCGGCCAGCGCCGTGCGCGCGTAGCCGTTCCGGCCGGCGCTCACGGTGGCCACGTTGCGCGCGAGGCGGTTCGCGTACGTGATCGAAGCAACGCCGGCCGACGCGAAATCGCCTTCGCTCGCCGAATACGGTCCCTTCTTGTAGTCCAGGCGCGCCGTCAGTTCCGGGATCAGGAAGTTCAAGTCCGTCCAGCCCTGGCCGTGCGCGTGGCTGCGCTGGTTGACGGGCATGTCGTCCAGGTACGTGGCCAGGTCGGTGCCGTGGTCCAGGTTGAAGCCGCGCAGGAAGAACTGGTTCGCCTTGCCCTCGCCGCTGTGCTGGCTGACGATCAGGCCCGGCGCCGCTTCCAGCAGTTCGCCGGGCCGGTACACGGTGCGCATCGCCAGCTCTTTCTGGTTGACGGTGCCGGCGTTGGCGGAATCCGCGATGCCCAGCTGGCTCGCGCGCGCGCCCTCGACGAGCACGCGCTGGATCACGGGATCGTCGGCCCAGGCGCTGGCGTGGCCGCACAGCGCGGCGAGCATGAAGAGGCGTACGCGCATCAGTGGACGGGGAGTTCGACGCGGTTGCTGGAAAAACCGAACGTGCGCAGGCTGCCGTTCGCCGTCAGGTTCACGGTGTTCTGCTGGTCGGGCAGGAAGTCGCTCAGCACGGCGTCGTGGATGGTCTCGACGCTCACGGCGGCCGTGCGCACGGCTTCCTGGAACACGACGACGCTGTCCGTGTCAGCCGTCACGCCGACCCAGTTCAGGGGCAGGCGGCGGCCGTCCTTGTCGGCCAGCCAGAACTGTTTTTCGATGTAGTTGCGCAGCACGGCCTGGTCGTCCGGATCGGACAGGTCGAACTGGCGCTGGTATAGCTCCGTCAGCATCGCTTCGACGTCGTGCGCCATATACGTGTGCACGACTTCCGTGCTGCCCGTGCGCTCGTTGTAGCTGATGTCGGTGAGGCCGGCGTGGAAGCGATGTGCCGACGCGCTCATGTTGACACACACGCACGCGCACGCGCACACCAGCATCAGGATGCGGGGCAGCTTCACTCATCCACCTTCGTCTTCAGCTTTTCCTGGTAGTCCTTCATCATGTCGTCCTGTGCTTTCTGCGTCTTGAACAGCTCCAGCCGCGATGGCGTGGCCTTGCGGGGCCAGCTGTTGTTGCTCGTGTCCGTGTCCGCCGTTTCCCAGTACGGGTCCTGCGTCAGCGCGACCATGGGCTCGTCCGTGACGATCAGCTTCGTGATCTTCTTCGGCGAATAACGCCACACCTCGGCCGGGATGCGCTCGACGTATTTCTTGCCGCTCGCAAGCGTGATCTCGAGGATCAGCGGCGTCACGAGGCCGCCCACGTTGCCGAAGTCGACGAGGTACAGATGCTTGCCTTCCGTCAGCAGGTTCCGTTCCCAGTCGTCCAGGCCTTCGATCGCTTCATTGTACTTGTTGCGGTCGTGATTCGTGACGGTGAACTCGTCGTGCGCGTTGTAGAAATCCTTCAGTTCCGGATGCGCGTCGACGCGGCGCGGCAGCGTGCCCGCGTTGCGTTGGTCGGTGATCGAGACCGGATCGAGCTGGCGGCGCGCCTTCCGCCACGCCTTTTCGATGCCGGGATCCTTGGTCGCGATCGTGTACTCGGTGATGCCGTCCACGCTCACGTCCACGTTGTCCGTCGTATAGAACCAGCCGCGCCAGAACCAGTCGAGGTCCGTGCCGGACGCGTCTTCCATCGTGCGGAAGAAGTCGGCCGGGGTGGGGCGCTTGAATTTCCAGCGCCGGGCGTATGCGCGGAAGGCGAAGTCGAACAACTCGCGCCCGAGGATCGTCTCGCGCAGGATGTTCAACGCCGTCGCCGGCTTCGCATAGGCGTTGTTGCCGCGCTGCGTGACGGATTCCGAATTCGTCATGACCGGCACCTGGTTGCGGCTCTTCATGTAGTCGGCGATGTTGCGCGCTTCCCCGCGGCGCGACGGGTAGTGCTCTTCCCACGCCTGCTCGGCGAGGAATTGCATGAACGAGTTCAGGCCCTCGTCCATCCACGTCCACTGGCGCTCGTCGGAGTTGACGATCATCGGGAAGTAGTTGTGGCCCACCTCGTGGATGATCACGCTGATCAGGCCATATTTCGTGTTCTTCGAATACGTGAGCGCACCCGTCTTTTTATCCTTCGTCGGCCGGCCGCCGTTGAACGAGATCATCGGGTATTCCATGCCGCCCACCGGGCCGTTCACGGAGATGGCGACGGGGTAGGGATAGTCGAACGCGTACTTGTTGTACTCGCCGATGGTGTGGATGATGGCCTGCGTCGAATACTGTTCCCACAGCGGGTTGGCTTCCTTCGGATAGAACGACATGGCCAGCACGTTCGTCCCGTCTTTTTTGAAACCCTGCGCGTCCCAGATGAATTTGCGGCTCGACGCCCACGCGAAGTCGCGCACGTTGGACGCCCTGAAGCGCCACGTCTTCGTCGCGATGCTCGTGCTTTTTGCACGCTGCTTTTCGTTCGCTTCCGCTTCCTGCTGCGTGACGATGACGACCGGCTTGTCCGCCGTGCGCGCCCGCGCGAGGCGGTCGCGCTGGACGGTGGAGAGGACCGCGTCCGCGTTCCGCAGCTCGCCCGTCGCGGCCACGATGTGGTCGGCCGGGACCGTCAGTTCGACGTCGTAGTCGCCGAATTCCAGGGTGAATTCGCCGTCGCCCAGGTATTGCTTGTTCTGCCAGCCGTGGGCATCGTAGTACGCGGCCATGCGCGGGAACCACTGGGCGATCTCGAACAGGTCGTTCTTGTCTTCTTGATCGAACCGTTCGACGCCCATGCGGCGCCCCAAGACCTTCGTCTCCGGCACGTTGAAGCGCCAGCTGACGTCGAACGCGAAGCGCGCGCCCGGCTTCAACGGCTCGGCCAGGTCGATGCGCATCATCGTCTTGTTGATCGTGTGGCGCAGCGGGCGGCCGTTGCGGTCGGTGACGGAAGCGATGTCGAAACCGCCGTCGAACTTCGCGCTCTCGACGAGGAAGCGGGCCGCTTCGAACGGCGTGCCGCCTGACTTCCACGTCTCGCGCGACGGGTAGCTGGCAATGCGGCGGTTGTCCGAATCGGCGCGGAACATGTTCTGGTCCAGCTGCACCCACAGGTAGGACAGCGTGTCCGGCGAATTGTTGTGGTACGTGACCGTTTCCGATCCGGCGACGGCGCGCGTCGCCTCGTCCAGCGTGGCGCGGATGCGGTAGTCGGCGCGCTGCTGCCAGTACGCGTGGCCCGGCGCGCCGGACGCGGTGCGGGTGCCGGTGGGTGTGGGCAGCAGTTCGTCCAGCTGGCGGAACGGGTCGTCGAAGGTCCGGGCGTGGGTGGCCGAGGCCAGGACGAGCAGGGCGATGATAGGTAGGCGTGTCATGTCGATGTCGGGCGTGAAAACGGCAACGGCACCTTGTGGGCGCCGTTGCCGCTCATGGACGCGCGGTTGTGTTATTCCGCTTTCGGCGTCACCGATTTCTCGGCGTCGGCCTTCTCGTCCTTGGTCTTCAGTTTTTCGTTGAAGTCTCTCATCAGGTTGTCCTTGTCATGCTCGGTCTTGTACAGCTCCAGGCGCGACGGGGTCGCCTTGCGCGGCCAGGAATTGTTGCTGGTGTCGGTGTCCGCCGTTTCCCAGTACGGGTCCTGCGTCAGCGCGACCATCGGCTCGTCCGTGATGATCAGCTTCGTGATCTTCTTCGGCGTGTAGCGCCACACCTCGGCCGGGATGCGCTCGACGTATTTCTTGCCGCTCGCAAGCGTGATCTCCAGCACGAGCGGCGTCACGAGGCCACCGAGGTTGCTGAAGTCGACGAGGTACAGGTGCTTGCCTTCCTTGAGCAGGTTCTTTTCCCAGTCTTCCAGGTCGCCGATCGCCTCGTTGTACTTGTTGCGGTCGTGGTTCGTGACCGTGAACTCGTCATGCTCGTTGTAGAAGTCCTTCAGCTCCGGATGCGCGTCGACGCGGCGCGGCAAGGTGCCCTTGTTGCGCTGGTCCGTGATCGAGATCGGAGCAAGCTCGTGCTGCGCCTTCTTCCACGCCTTTTCGATTTCCGGATCCTTCGTGCCGACCGTGTATTCGCTGATGCCGTCGACGCTCACGTCCACGTGGTCGGTCGTGTAGAACCAGCCGCGCCAGAACCAGTCGAGGTCCGTGCCGGACGCGTCTTCCATCGTGCGGAAGAAGTCGGAGGGCGTGGGGCGCTTGAATTTCCAGCGCTGGGCGTACTCGCGGAAGGCGAAGTCGAACAGTTCGCGGCCCAGCACCGTCTCGCGCAGGACGATCAGCGCGGCCGTCGGTTTCGCGTAGGCGTTGTAGCCGAGGGCGGCGATGGATTCCGAGTTCGTCATGATCGGCACCTGGTTCGTGCTCTTCATGTAGTCGCCGATGGCGCGCGGTTCGCCGCGCGATTGCGGGTAGTGCTCTTCCCAGGCCTGCTCGGCGAGGTATTGCAGGAAGCTGTTCAGGCCCTCGTCCATCCACGTCCACTGGCGCTCGTCGGAGTTGACGATCATCGGGAAGTAGTTGTGGCCGACCTCGTGGATCACGACGCTGATCAGGCCATACTTGGTGCGGCTGGAGTACGTGAGCTCGCCCGTCTTCTTGTCCTTGGTCGGACGCGGGCCGTTAAAGCAGATCATCGGGTATTCCATGCCGCCCACCGGGCCGTTCACGGAAATCGCGACGGGGTACGGGTAGTCGAACGAATACTTGTTGTACTCGGCGATCGTGTGGATCACGGCGGCCGTCGAGTATTTTTCCCACAGCGGGTTGCCTTCCTTCGGATAGAACGACTGCGCCAGCACATTGGTCGCATCCTTCTTGAAGCCCTGCGCGTCCCAGATGAATTTGCGGCTCGACGCCCAGGCGAAATCGCGCACGTTCTTCGCGCGGAAGTGCCACGTCTTCGTGCCGCTGGCGCGCGTCTTTTCCTTCGCTTCTGCTTCCGCCTGCGTGACGATGATCACGGGCTTGGTCGCGGTGCGCGCCTGCTCCAGGCGCTGGCGCTGGGCGCTTGTCAGCACGTCGCCCGCATTCTGCAGCTCGCCGGTGCCGGCCACGATGTGGTCGGCCGGGACGGTCAGCTGCACGTCGTAGTCGCCGAATTCCAGCGTGAATTCACCGGTGCCGAGGAATTGCTTGTGCTGCCAGCCCGTCACGTCGTAATACGCGGCCATGCGCGGGAACCACTGGGCGATCTCGAACAGATCGTTCTTGTCCTCGTCGAATTTTTCATAGCCGGAGCGGCCGCCGAGCACCTTCTGCTCGTTGATGTTGTAGCTCCACTCGATCGAGAACGCGAGCTTCGCGCCCGGCTTCAGGGGTTGCGGCAGGTCGATGCGCATCATCGTGCGGTTGATGACGACGTGCAGCGGCCGGCCGCCCGCGTCCTTCACGCCGGCGATCTTGAAACCGCCGTCGAACGTGCTCTTTTCCAGCACGGAGCGCAGGGCGTCGAATTTATAGCCGTCTTCCGGACCGCGCGCCTTGGCCCAGGCGTCGCGCGAGGGGACGGTGGCCGTCATGCGCGCGTCGGAATCGCGTTTATAGATGTTCTGGTCGAGCTGGACCCACAGGTACGACAGGGTGTCGGGCGAATTGTTGTGATACGTGATCGTTTCAACACCGCTGATGGCGCGCCGGCCTTCGTCCAGGGTGGCGCGGATCGCGTAGTCGGCGCGCTGCTGCCAGTACGCGTGCCCCGGGGCGCCGGAAGCGGTGCGGATGGTGGTCGGCGTCGGCAGCAATTCGTCGAGCTGGCGGAATTTGTCGTCGAAAGGTTCCGCCGCGATTGCCGACATGGTGAGGCATAGCGCCGCCAGTCCGATCGGGAAACGTATCATATTTACCCTGCATTCATGGTTGAAAGAAGGAAAATATTCTAGTCTTGCCTTTCAGCCATTACGCCGTTTGATTTGTAACAAGATTGATACATACGGTTGGGCGTGGCGCGTTCGATACGGTCGGACAGGCGGACACGTGAACGGACACGAAACGGACACTCCCGGCGGACACCGTCAGTCGCCGCGCGCCCCGGACATCCGGCGCAAGGCCACCGTGACGAGCACGATCAGCATGCCCAGCAACACGAGCACCGTATCGAGCCGCAGCTTCGCTTCCAGGGCCAGCGCGTAGCTCGACGTCATCGCGAGGATGGCCAGGTTCTCGTTGAAGTTCTGCACGGCGATCGACTGGCCCGCACTCATCAGGCGGTGGCCGCGATGTTGCAGGATCGCGTTCATCGGCACGACGAACAGCCCGGCCAGGATGCCGATCGCCAGCAGCAGCGGCAGCGCCGCCTGCACGGAATGCACCCAGACCATGGCGCACAGCCCGGCGCCCATCACGGCGCCCAGCGGCATCACGGCCAGCGAGCGCACGAGCGGCACGGCCTTGCCGGCGATGGCGGCGCCCAGTACGACGCCGAGCGCGAACACGCCCTGCAGCGCGGCGGCGCGGTCGAGCGTGAGGCCGAGGACGTTCTGCGCCCACGTCAGCAGCAGCACCTGCAGCACCATGCCGCTGCCCCAGAACAGCGACGTGACGCCGAGCGAGATGCGGCCTTCGCGGTCCTGCCACAACGTGCGGTTGCAGCGGTAGAAATCGCCGAGCAGCGCGGGCAGCGTCCGCCGCGCGTCGGCCGGGCGGGCGCCGGCGTGCATCACGGGCAGGTTCAGCAGGGTCGCGAGCAGGTAGGTCATGACGATCACGGCCACCGCCATGCCGACGGGCGTGGCCTGCCATGGCGGCGCGAGATGCAGCAGCCACGCGATCGCGCGCGGATTGGCGGAGATGACGCCGCCCAGCACGGTGCCGAGAATCATGGCCAGCACTGTCGTCCCCTCGATCCAGCCGTTGGCCGCCACGAGCCGGCGCGGCGGCAACACTTCGGCCAGGATGCCGTACTTGGCCGGCGAATACGCGGACGCACCGAGACCCACGATGCCGTACGCGAGCAGGGGATTGGCCTTGGCCAGGATCAGCGAGCAGCCGATCATTTTGACGGTGTTCGTGAGCAGCATCACGCGGCCCTTGGGAAAGCGGTCGGCGAAGGCGCCGGCGAACGGTGCCAGCACGATGTACGACAGGACGAAGCCCATCTTCAACAAGGGCGTCATCCACTGCGGAAAAGAGAGTGTGGCGATCAGCGACACGCACAGGATGAACAGGGCGCTGTCCGCCAGCGACGAAAAGAACTGGGCGCCGACGATTGCGAAGAAGGCAGCATTCATGGGGCCATCCTTATATCACAGCCGCTATCTGCGCCGGTTTCGTTTCGATTGCAATAATTGGATAGATTTACATATGAACAATAGTCTTATACTTAAGGAATTAAAGTTGAAGTGACGACATCGTCGTTGGCCGAGGGGAAAAGATGGATGCGTTCACACTCACGGTGGCCGCCGCACTCGCGGCGCTGACCATGGCGGCCAGCATGGGGCTGCTCTACCTCGCCAGTGCGCGCCAGACCTGCCTCGTCGACTGGTCGCTGGCCGCCGTCTTCCTTGCCGTCAGTAACATGATGGGCGCAATCGCTCTGCACACGCAGACGAGTCCGATCATCGTCATCGCCTGCGTCAACGCGCTCCACATCGGCGGCCACTTCGGCATGCTGGCCGGGATCCGGCGCCACCTGCATCTTGCGCCCGGGTGGCGCTGGGGCGCCGTTCTCGTCGCCGCCGTGCTGGCGGCGCATATGCTGCCCGTCCTGCACGACGCGGCGCTGGCCCGGCGCATCGCGTTGATGCCCGTCATCGGCGCGATCAACCTCGCCTCGGCCTGGCTGCTGTGGCGCCAGCGGGACTTCGATGCGCGCGCGTCCTATCTGCCGCTGATCGTGCTGCAGGTGCTGTCCGCGCTGCAGCAGATCGGGCGCGTGGCGGTCGTGATCGCATACGATGGCGATCCGCCGGGCTTCCTGGGCGACCACTTCTACCGCACGTCGGGCGCGCTGGCGATGCTCGTGTATCTGTCGCTGGCGACGATGTGCTCCGCGCTGATCGTCACCCACCAGCAGACGCTGGCCCTGCGCCGCGCGTCGCTCACGGACGTGCTGACCGGCTGGCTGAACCGGCGCGCCCTGCACGACATCGCCACGCGCGACTTCCGCCGCTGCCGCCGCACCGGTTCGGCCATGTTCTTCATCACCTTCGACATCGACCACTTCAAGGCCATCAACGACCGCTATGGCCACGGCGTGGGCGATGCGGCGATCTGCCACGTGACGGCGCTGTCGGCGCGCGTGCTGCGCGGCTACGATGCCCTGTTCCGCATCGGCGGCGAGGAATTCGCCATGCTGGTCGTCGGAGAGAATCTGGGCGCGGTGTGCGGCATCGCGGAACGCCTGCGCGAGGTGGTGGCGGGCGCGCCGCTGGCGGCCGACGGGGCGACGGTTGCGATGACCGTCAGCGTGGGCGTGGCCGCGCTGGACCAGCAGGACCACAAATGGGAAGACATCCTGCGCCGCGCGGACGAGGCGCTGTACCACGCCAAGCAGCACGGCCGCAACCGCGTCAGCGTGCATGGCCGCGACCTCGCGGACCGCGGCCATGGCATGTGGCTGCAGGCGGTGGGCGCCTGAGCCGCTTCGTAGGAGACCTCGAAAAATCGTCGCGAGCGGCAGCAGTGCCGTTTGAGAAGCGCAGCTGTACGAGCAGTCCAGCCGGTCCGCCGTAGCGGAGCATCGCAGAACGGCAATGCAACGCGTAGCAGGTTTTTCGACGTGTCCGTTTTACTTCATCCAGACGGCGTAGTTGTTGCCGGAGGTCTGCAAGGTCCAGCCGGTGCCCGGGCTCCAGCTGTTCGGGCCGATCTTCATGGCCAGCTGGTGCGTCGTGCCCGTGATGATGGCCGCGTACAGGCCCTGCGTCGCCTGCTGGATGGCGACGGCCGACGTCGACGTCACGCCCGCATTCTTGCGGGCCGCCATCAGCGCCGCGATCTGCGTCTTGAGGTTCCAGTTGTAGATGTGCGGGTAGAACACGGTCGGGATGCCCGGGTGCGACAGGATGTAGGCATAGCCTTCCATCACGGAGCCGCACGGCACCGGCCACAGGTTCTGGCCCGTGCCGCAGCTTTCGGCGGGGCCGGTGTCGTGGTTGTCGACGAAGGTCACCGACATCGCCGGCCACCAGCCGATGGCGCCCTGCGGCTTGCCGTCGGTCGCCTTCAGGCGCCAGTAATTGCCGTTGGCGAGGGCGTCGTTGAGGATGCCCTTGGTCGTGAAGTCGAACGCGCCGCAGCTGTTGCTGGTGCCGTTAATCCAGTTCATGATGGCCTGGCGGTTGGCGTCCAGATTGTTCAGGTCGAACGAATCCGGCCACATCTCGCCGACGCAGAAGTCGGGCGCGAACGCGTTCGCGTACTGGCCGACGTAGCTGGCGGAAAAGCCCTTCACGTAGTCGAAGCGCAGGCCCGAGAAGCCCACCGGTTTCAGCGTGTAATTGAGCCAGTTGATGATGCCGTTCTGGACCTCGCCCACGTTCGTGTGGTCCAGGTCGCGCCCGCCGGAAAAGCCCTGGCCCGTATCGGCCGCGCCCAGGCCGCAGTTGCATTCGTCATTGTTGACGATGGTGTAGGTGGTCCAGTTCGGGTTCGTGAAGTCGGACCAGCCCGTGGTGCCCACGCGGTGGTTGACGACGACGTCGACGATCGATTTCACCCCCTTGTTCTTGAACGCGGAAACGACGTTCGTCAGTTCGGCCGCGCTGCCGTAGCTGGAATCGAGCTTGTTCAGCTGGCGCGGCAGATAGCCTTCCTTGGCGCCGGAATCCGATGGCGGCGGGAACCACACGTGGGTGAATCCCATCGTGCTCAAGTCGCCGACATTGTTCAGCAAGGTGTTGTACCAGTCCGGGCCGGCATAACTGGCCGAGTTCCAGTGGAAACCCTGCAGGACGATGGCCGTGCTGCCGCCGGCCTGCTGGGTGGGCGTGGCCGCGTGGGTTGCGGCCGCCATGGACGTCATCATGCCCGCCGCCAGCAAGGCGACGATAGTGCTCTTCTTCATGCTTTTCCTCCGATGTGATACGGGTAAGGTCCCGGCGGGCAACGGAGGTCGTGCAAAAGTCCGCGTCAGCCAGGTACTTTTACTACGTATCGGGCCATCGTTTTGTGTATTTGTTGGGCCCGACGAGAGAGATTGTTGGCTATGCGAATTTTCATGTCAATGCAATTCGCATGGTGTGTGTAGTTTTAATACTATGCGCTTGTGCGGCATCAACCACCCCGGCGTTGCCCGACGACGTCCCGGATGAAGTCCCCGAGCGTCGTCGGACCGCGGACGGGCGTGTCCGGCCAACGGTCCTGCTCGTCCAGCACGGTGCCCGTCATGCAGGCATAGGAGCGCGCGGCCGCCGCGGAAAACCCGAGCTGGCGGTACGTTCGCTCCCAAGCGGGACGCGGGATCACCTCGACGTCGACGGGCCGGTCCAGCGCGTGCGCGAACGCGTCGGCGACGTCGCGCGGCGTGTACCGCCGCGGCCCCTCGATGTAGCAGATGGCAGCCTGGTCGCCGGGCTCCATCAGCCTGCGCGCGGCCGCTTCGCCCAGGTCGCCTGGTGCGACCATCGGGATGGCGACGTCCGCCGGAAAGAAACTCGGCAGCTTGCCGCGGTGGCGCACGGTATCGAGCATGTCGGCCCAGTTGCTCATGTAGTAGGCGCCGCGATTGACCGCGACCGGAACCGGCTGCGCCCGCAACTTCTCTTCGAACTCGAACAGCACGGTGAGATCGCCGCACGGCTCCCCGGGACGCGCGCCGAAGGTGGAGACCGCGACGGCCTTGCACAATCCGGAGCCCGTCACGGCGTCGACGATGGCCGCGGCGTTCGCCCGCTCGACGGCATCCGTGTCGGTGAACGGCGCGGCCGGCGGATTCAGGAGCAACGCGGTCGTGCCCGTGCGCAGGATCGCGCGCAGCGCCGGCACGTCGCGCACGTCGGCCACGGCGATTCTTGCGCCGGCATTCCTGAGGTCGGACGCGTGGCCGGAATTGCGCGTGACGACCGTGACGGGCTCGCCCCGCCGCAGCAGCGCGCGGACCGTGGCCGAGCCGACCCGTCCTGTTCCGCCGATGATGATGTGCATGTCGTTCTCCTTTCGTGGTCGCTGCGTGGGCGCTTGCGAAAGGGAAGATGGTACGGGGTGCTCCTGACAGGTTTTGTCAGGAGCGATGGTGCCTGGATCAGTCGAATCCCCGCACCGGCAAGTTCCCATCCCGCTGGATCCAGTTCCGCGGCGAATACGTGGTCCGCGCATCCGTCACGTGCAACGTGAACGCATGCCGCGATACCTTCGACCGATTCGGCGCGCTGTAATGCGGCAGCAGTCCGTGGAAGCAGACGAGGTCCCCGGCCTTCGCTTCGAGCGGCACGGCCGTGCTGTCGTCCGGCCACGGCGTGCTGTCCAGCTTTTCCATCGTGATGGCGTCGCCGTCGCGCAGGAAGCGTTCGCGCAGCGGGCCGCGGTGGCCGCCCGGTTCCACCCACAGGCAGCCGTTCTCGATGGTCGCATCTTCCAGCGCGAACCAGAACGTCGTCACGCTGATCGGCGTGGAATCGAAGAACGTCGCGTCCTGGTGCCAGCGCACCTCGCCGCCGATGCCCGGCTGCTTGAAGATGTACATCGACTGCCAGACCTGCGGCTGTTCGAGGCCGAGGCCGCGCGCGACGGCGGCCAGCTTCGCGTCGCGCGTAAAGGCTTGGAACACGGGGTCGAGGTCGTGCATCGCGTGGCCGATCTTGTTGATCGACAGGGCCTTGGCCTGTTTCAGCTGGCCGTCGGGGCCGAAGGCTTCCTCTTCGAAGAAGCAGCGGATCGTGTTGTCCGAGCCGAGGAACCAGGCGTCGGAGGCGGCCGCCTGGTCGCGCGTCGTGAAGACGGCGCGCGATTCCGCCGGGTCGAACGCGTCGACGATCTCGCCGGCGCGGGCGCGCAGGCGTGCGATCTCGCTCTCTGACTTGAAATCCGGGATGACGATGTAGCCGTCGCGCTGGTATTGGTCGCGTTGTTCGGTCGTGAGCATGGTGTCCTTTCTCCTTTTTCGACACATCTTAAAACAGGATCACGGCGGCGGTGGCAACCGCCGTACCGCAAATGCGACTACGTAACCTGACGTATGTTCCTGCGGCCGTCCGCTGGCGATGATGTCCACACGACAACCACGCATCGGAGGACAAGAATGGCGTCACTAGGGAACCAGGCCGCACTGATCGCACTGATCGGGATCGCGGGCAGTTTAGCCGCACTGGAAGCGCGGGCCGGCGCGACCGTGAACATCGGGCCGGACCAGTCGGTGAGCGTGGGCTTCGGCATGCGCACCAGTTATACGAACGCCGAACACGGTGCGCCGGACGGCTCGCGGTCGAACGACTTCCACCTGGACAGCGCCCGCATCTATCTAGGCGCGTCGTTGAACCAGCAGGTCAAGGGCATGTTCAACACCGAGTGGGACGGCGACAAGATCCGCGTGCTGGATGCCGCCGGGCAGTTCGCCTTCTCTCCCGAGCTGAACGTCTGGGCCGGGCGCCTGCTGTCGCCGAGCGACCGCGCCAACATGGCCGGGCCGTACTATTCGCTGGGCGGCGGCTACTGGGCCGGCGTGGCGTCGCGCTACGGCTATAACGGCGGCATCTTCCGCGGCCGCGACGACGGTGCCGTCGTGTGGGGCAACCTGCTGGACGGGAAGCTCGGCTACTCCATCGGCGCGTTCGAGGGCCACACTTTCGGCATCGGCTCGCTCACGCAGAACGAGGCGAAGGCCGCCGGCGTCAAGGCATCCGACAAGCCGATGGTCGCGGGCCGCCTGCAGTACGACTTCTGGGACGCCGAGCCGGGCTACTACGGCACCGGCAACTACCTGGGCACCAAGGACATCCTCGCCATCGGCCTCGCGGCGCGCACGCAGAAGGACGGCGTGCTTCTGCCCACCGCCGTCGGCGACTACCGCTCGTGGAACATCGACTTCCTGCTCGAGAAGCGCTTGTCCGGCGCGGGCGCCGTGTCGCTGGAAGGCGCGTGGTACGACTACGACACGGACAACGTCGTCAAGTCCGAACAGGGCAGGGCGTGGCTGGTGGGTGTCGGCTACATCGTCAACCGCCTGCAGCCGTTTGTGCGCTACCAGAAGTTCGCGGCCGATACCGGCATCGACACGCGCCAGGGCGACGTCGGCGTCAACTACATCATCGACGGGTACAACGCCCAGCTGGCGGCGCTGTATTCGCGCACCAAGATGACTGGCACGGCCGACCAGTCGAAATTCTCCGTCACCCTCCAGCTCCAGTACTGATCAACCACTCATCGCGAGGCAACCATGTCCACCCGTCGCAACTTCATTTCGTCCCTCACCCGCGTGGCCGCCGGCGCCGCCCTGCTGGCGAGCGGCCTGTCCGCCCACGCCGCCGACACGATCAAGGTCGGCATCCTGCACTCGCTGTCCGGCACGATGGCGATTTCCGAGACGTCGCTGAAAGACGTCGCCCTGATGGCCATCGACGAGATCAACGCCAAGGGCGGCGTCCTCGGCAAGAAGATCGAGCCCGTCGTCGTCGACCCGGCGTCGAACTGGCCCCTGTTCGCGGAAAAGGCGCGCCAGCTGATCGCGAAGGACCACGTCGTCGCCATCTTCGGCTGCTGGACGTCGGTGTCGCGCAAGTCCGTGCTGCCCGTCGTGAAGGAGCTCAACGGCCTGCTGTACTACCCCGTGCAGTACGAAGGCGAGGAACTCGAGAAAAACGTGTTCTACACGGGCGCCGCGCCGAACCAGCAGGCGATTCCCGCCGTCGAATACCTGATGAGCAAGGACGGCGGCGGTGCCAAGCGCTTCGTGCTGCTCGGGACCGACTACGTGTATCCGCGCACGACCAACAAGATCCTGCGCGCCTACCTGCACAGCAAGGGCGTGAAGGACGACGACATCAAGGAGTTGTACACGCCGTTCGGCCACGCCGACTACCAGACCATCGTCGCCGACATCAAGAAGTTCTCGGCCGGCGGCAAGACGGCCGTCATCTCGACCATCAACGGCGACTCCAACGTCCCGTTCTACAAGGAGCTGGGCAACGCGGGCCTGAAGGCGACGGACGTGCCGGTCGTGGCGTTCTCCGTCGGCGAGGAAGAGCTGCGCGGCGTCGACACGAAGCCGCTGATCGGCCACCTGGCGGCCTGGAACTACTTCGAATCCGTCAAGAACCCGACCAACGCCGACTTCGTCAAGAAGTGGAAGGCGTACGCCGCGGCCAAGCATCTGCCGAACGCCGCGACGGCCGTCACCAACGACCCGATGGAAGCGACCTATGTCGGCATCCACATGTGGGCGCAGGCCGTCGAGAAGGCGAAATCGACCGACACCGACAAGGTCATCGCGGCGATGGGCGGCCAGACCTACAAGGCGCCGTCCGGCTACACGCTCGTGATGGATCCGACCAATCACCACCTGCACAAGCCGGTGATGATCGGCGAGATCAAGGGCGACGGCCAGTTCTCCGTCGTCTGGAAGAGCAAGGAGGCGATCCGCGCGCAGCCGTGGAGCCCGTACATCAAGGGTAACGAGGGCAAGCAGAACCTCTAGGGTCGCCCCCGCATTCAAAAGCCGTCGTTCCCGCGAAAGCGGGAGCGGCGTGTTGATTTGACTGGATATGCCATGAAGCCCACTTTCAAACACCTGCTGGCCGCGCTGGCGCTGTGCCTGCCCGCGCTGGCGCACGCCGCCATTGACCCGGCCCTGCTGCAGCCGCTCGCGGGAGACGATCCCGATGCCCGCGTCGCCGCCGTCGCCCGCATCGCGGCGACGGGCAGCCTCGATGCGCGCCGCGTGCTGCAGGCGCTGCTGGACGACGAGCTGGCCGCGACGCCATCCGGCCAGGTCCTGATCGTCCACGACGGCAGCGCGCTGGATGCCGCCACCGGCGCGGCGCTGCCCGTGCCCGACGGCGTGGACGGCATCGTCGTCAACAACCGCCTGCGCGGCGCCGTGCAGGCCGCGCTGTCGGGCCTGTCGCTGCTCGCGCCCGCGCGCGATGAGCGGCTCGCCGCCGTGCGCGCGCTGCAGGCGCAGGATGCCGATCCGGCCCAGGCCCCGCTGCTACGCCAGGCGCTCGCGCGCGAAACGGATGCGGACATCCAAGTCGCGCTGCGCCGGCTCGTCGCGCGCGCCGACCTGGGCTCGCCCGACCCGGCCCGCCGTCTGGCGGCCGTGGCGTCGCTCGCCGACAGCGGCGATGCGGCCCTGCGTCCGCAACTGCAAGCGATGCTGGCGCGGAATCCGGACGGCAGCCATGTCGAATCCGATGCCGCCCTGCGCGCCGCCGCCGGGGTGGCGCTGCGGGCGATCGACCGGCGCGGCACCCGCAACGACATCATCGGCAACCTGTTCTACGGCGTGTCGCTGGGCAGCGTGCTGCTGTTGGCCGCGCTGGGCCTGGCCATCACGTTCGGCCTGATGGGCATCATCAACATGGCGCACGGCGAGCTGCTCATGATCGGCGCGTACACGACGTACGTGTGCCAGTCGCTGTTCCGCCACTACCTGCCCGGCGCCGCCGACTGGTACCTCGCCGCCGCGCTACCGGCCGCGTTCCTCGTCGCGTTCGCGGTCGGGGTGGGGCTGGAGCGCAGCGTGATCCGCTGGCTGTACGGGCGCCCGCTGGAAACGCTGCTCGCCACCTGGGGCATCAGCCTGATGCTCATGCAGGCCGTGCGCACCGTGTTCGGCGCGCAGAACGTCGAGGTCGCGAATCCGGCCTGGATGTCGGGCGGCGTGACGGTGCTCGGCTCCCTGGTCCTGCCGTACAACCGCATCGCCATCATCGTGTTCGCCGCGATCGTCGTGGCGGCCGTGTGGCTGGTGCTGAACCGCACGCGTCTCGGGCTGTTCGTGCGCGCCGTCATGCAGAACCGGCGCATGGCCGATTGCGTGGGCGTGCCGACCGGCCGCATCGACATGATGACGTTCGGCCTCGGGTCCGGCATCGCGGGCCTCGGCGGCGTGGCGCTGTCGCAGCTCGGCAACGTCGGACCGGACCTCGGCCAGTCATACATCGTCGACTCGTTCATGGTCGTCGTGCTGGGCGGCGTCGGCCAGCTGGCGGGGACCGTGCTGGGGGCACTGGGCCTCGGCGAGATCAACAAATTCCTGGAGCCGCTGGCGGGCGCCGTCATGGCCAAGATCTGCATCCTGGTCTTCATCATCGTCTTCATCCAGCGCCGCCCGCAGGGCCTGTTCGCGCTGAAGGGCAGGAGCGTCGAATGAACCGTACCTCATCGCTATTCCCGCGCCGCGCGTGGGCCGTGCTGGCCGCGTGCACGCTCGCCGCGATCCTGCTGCCCGTGCTGCACCTGGCGTTTCCGGACGGGCATCCGCTGCACGTCTCCGGCTATGCGCTGGGCCTCGTCGGCAAGTTCATGTGCTACGCGCTGGCGGCGCTGGCGCTGGACCTCGTGTGGGGCTATACGGGCATCCTGTCGCTGGGCCACGGCGCGTTCTTCGCGCTGGGCGCCTACGCCCATGGCATGTATCTGATGCGCGCGATCGGCCGCGACGGCAGCTACGGCAGCGTGCTGCCCGACTTCATGGTCTTCCTCGACTGGAAGGACTATCCGTGGTACTGGGCGTTCACGGACCGGTTCTGGTATTGCATGCTCCTCGTCGTGCTGGTGCCCGGCCTGCTGGCGTTCGTGTTCGGCTGGTTCGCGTTCCGCTCGCGCATCAAGGGCGTGTACTTCTCCATCATCACGCAAGCCATGACCTACGCCTGCATGCTGCTGTTCTTCCGCAACGACACCGGCTTCGGCGGCAACAACGGCTTCACGGACTTCAAGCGCATCCTGGGCCACCCGATCACGGCACCCGGCACGCGCGTCGTGCTGTACCTGGCCACGCTGGCGCTGCTCGCCGGCGCGCTGCTGCTGTGCCGCTGGATCGTTCGCTCGAAGCTGGGCCGCGTGCTGCAGGGCGTGCGCGACGCGGAATCGCGCCTGATGTTCATCGGCTACGACCCGCTCGCGTTCAAGCTGTTCGTGTGGACCTTGTCCGCCGTGCTGTGCGCCATCGCCGGCGCGCTGTACGTGCCGCAGGTCGGCATCATCAATCCGTCCGAGATGTCGCCGGCGAACTCGATCGAGATGGTCGTCTGGGTGGCGATCGGCGGCCGCGGCACGCTCGTCGGTCCCATCCTCGGCGCGTTCGCCGTGAATGGCCTGAAAAGCTGGTTCACGGCGGCGTTCCCCGACCTGTGGCTGTTCGCACTGGGCTTGCTGTTCATCCTCGTGACGCTGTTCATGCGGCGCGGGATACTCGGTACGCTGCCGGCCATCGCACGCATCCTGCCGGGCCGCCGGGCGGCCGTGGCAACGAAGGAGGAAACGGCATGAGCACAGGCGTGACCATGAAGCGCGACGGCGTCGACACGCGCCACGGCGCCGTCCTGTACCTGGACGACGTCACCGTCTCGTTCGACGGCTTCCGCGCGCTGAACAAGTTGACCCTGGACATCTCGGTCGGCGAACTGCGTTGCATCATCGGCCCGAACGGCGCGGGCAAGACGACGATGATGGATGTCATCACGGGCAAGACCCGGCCGACGTCCGGCAGCGCCTTCTTCGGCCAGACCTTCGACCTGGCGAAGATGACGGAATACGAGATCGCCCACGCGGGCATCGGCCGCAAGTTCCAGCGCCCGACCGTGTTCGAGCAGCACACGGTGTTCGAGAACCTGGAACTGGCGATGAAGATGGACAAGCGCGTGCGCCCGACCCTGTTCGCGCGCCTGACGTCCGAACAGGAGGACCGCATCGCCGCGATCCTGCGCCTGATCCGCCTGCACGGTCACGAGGACCGGCTGGCCGGGTTGCTGTCGCACGGCCAGAAGCAGTGGCTCGAGATCGGCATGCTGCTGATGCAGGAACCGCAGCTGATTTTGCTGGACGAGCCGGTCGCGGGGATGTCCGACGCGGAGACGGCACGCACGGCGGAGCTGCTGAACGAATTGCGCGGCAAGCATTCGATCATGGTCGTCGAGCACGATATGGGTTTCGTGGCCGAGATCGCGCAGCAGGGCAAGGTCACCGTGCTGCACGAGGGATCGGTGCTGGCCGAGGGCCGCATGGACGACGTGCAGGCCATCGATCGCGTCATCGAAGTCTATCTGGGGAGGTAAGCATGCTGCAGGTCGAACACCTGAACCAGTACTACGGCTCGTCGCACACGCTGCGCGGCGTGTCGCTGACGGTGGGAAAGGGGCAGTGCATGGCCCTGCTGGGCCGCAACGGCGTGGGCAAGACCACGCTGCTCAAATGCCTGATGGGCGTGCTGCCCGTCGCCCGCGGCACCGTCACGTGGAACGGGCGCGACATCACGCGCATGAAACCGCACCGTCGTGCCGCGGGCGGCATCGCCTACGTGCCGCAGGGCCGCGACATCTTCGCGCGCCTGACGGTCGAGGAAAACCTCATGATGGGGATGGCCACCTTGTCCGGCCGCGAAGCGTCACGGATCAGCGGCGAGGTCTACGAACTGTTTCCCGTGCTGAAGGAGATGCTGGGCCGGCGCGGCGGCGACCTGTCGGGCGGCCAGCAACAGCAGCTGGCCATCGCCCGCGCGCTGCTGCAGCGGCCCGCGCTGATCATCCTCGACGAGCCGACCGAGGGCATCCAGCCGTCCATCATCAAGGACATCGAACGTGTGATCCGGCTGCTGCGCGGGCGCGGGGACATCGGCATCCTGCTGTGCGAGCAGTATTTCGATTTCGCGCGGGCGCTGGCGGACAGGTTCGTCGTGCTGTCGCGCGGCGAAGTGGTCGCGAGCGGGACGGCGGACGAGATGGATGGTGAGCACGTCAGGCGTCACCTGGCCGTGTGAGGCCTACGCCGCGCGGATCCGGTTCGTCGCCAACGTCGCCGCGGCCGTCCGCGTCTCCACGCCGAGCTTCTCGAACACGTGCTCGAGGTGCTTGTTCACCGTGCGCGGACTCATGCCGAGGATGTCGCCGATGTCGCGGTTGGTCTTGCCCTGGATGACCCAGTGCAGCACCTCCGACTCGCGCTGCGTCAGCCGGAACAGGGCCATCAGCGCCTGTACGCGCGCCGTGTCCGATTCCTCGCGCAGCGCGATCATCCATTGTTCGGGCGAGCGCACGTCGGTCGCCGTGAAGATCAGGCGCGCCGCGCCGCGGATCACGGCCAGCGGCTGCGCGGCCGCCGTCGCCAGCCAGGCCGCCAGTTGAGGCGGCGTGCCTTTGATGCCGTCGTCGTCCGCACCGAAGTAGCGCTGCATCCACTGGCGCGCCAGCGGCGTTTGCCAGACGATGCGGCCGTCGTGCGGCGTCACCGCCAGCACGGCGTTGCCGAACGCGTCCAGCGCGCTGCGCGCCTGGTTCATCAGCCGCGCCGTCTGC
Source organism: Massilia putida (assembly GCF_001941825.1). NCBI lineage: Bacteria > Pseudomonadati > Pseudomonadota > Betaproteobacteria > Burkholderiales > Oxalobacteraceae > Massilia > Massilia putida. Next base: position 2,901,636 of record NZ_CP019038.1, on the reverse strand, counting down.
AGGTGGGACGCGATCCGCGCCAGCACCTCGCTCTGGCGCACGGGCTTCGTCACGTAGTCCGTGCCGCCCGCGTCGAACGCGGCGACCACGTGTTCGGTCTCCGTCAGGCCCGTCATGAAGACGACGGGGATGGCGCGCGTGGCGATGTCGGCGCGCAGCCGACGGCAGACTTCGAAACCGTCCATGCCGGGCATGACGGCGTCGAGCAGGATCACGTCGGGCACGACCTGGCGCACGCGTTCGAGCGCGGCGGCGCCGTTGTTCGCGACGAGTACTGTATAGCCGGATTCGTCCAGCGCGTCGTGCAGCACGGCGAGGTTTTCCGGCACATCGTCCACGATCAGGACCACCTGGGCGGCATGGCGGTCGAAGGGTTTGTCGTTCATGGCGTTCCTTGTTCGAGGAAGGCCGACATCGCTTCCAGGTCGAAGCGCGCGGCGAACTTGCGCAGGATGTCGGCGAAGGGGCCGTATTGCGGGTCGAGCGCGGCGATGGCGTCGAGCTGGCGGGTGATGCCCCGCACATAGCCCAGCGCCAGCTGTTCGCGCAGCGCGGCCAGCTGCGCGGCGGGCGGGAAGCGCAGCGCGGGCCCGTCGAGCGCCGGCGCGGGCGCGCCCTGCATCACCCAGTCGAGGCAGAGCCGGGCGCCGATCCGTTCCAGCAGCTCGCCCACGTTGACGGGCTTGACGATGAAGTCTTCCGGTGCGATGCCGGCCGGGTTCTCGAGTCCCTTGTCGTAGGCGTTGGCGGACACGATCAGGATCGGCACGTCCGAGCCCAGTTCGCGGCGCAGGATGCGGCTCGCTTCCCAGCCGTCCATCACGGGCATCGCGAGGTCCATCAGGATCAGGTGCGGCTCGGCGCGCACGTAGCGGGCTATGCATTCGGCGCCCGTCTCGGCCTGTATCGTGTCGAAGCCGAGCGGCGCCAGGATGTTCACCAGCAGTTCACGGTCGTTCCGCTCGTTGTCCACGACGAGGATGCGGCGGCGCGGACCCGCATAGCCGGCCGGCGCGAAGGCGGGAACGGCTTGCGCGCGCGCCGGCGCATGCACGCGCGGCAGCTGCAGGCGCACCTTGAACGTGCTGCCGATGCCGGGCGTCGTGTCGACCGCCAGCTGCCCGCCCATCAACTGCACGAGCATGCGGCTGATGGGCAGGCCCAGGCCGGTGCCACCCGCGCCCGGGCTGCCGCCGGCGCTGCCGCGCACGAACGGCTCGAAGATCTTTTCGATCTCGTCGGACAGGATGCCGGGACCGCTGTCCTGGACGTCGAACGACGCCATCTCGCGCGCGTAACGCACGCGCAGCACGACCTCGCCGCGCGCCGTGAACTTGACGGCGTTGCCGAGGATGTTCATCAGGATCTGGCCGAGCCGCTTGCGGTCGGCGCGCACGCAGTCGGGCAGCGGGCCGTCGACCTCGTAGCGGAACGCCAGGCCTTTGTCGCGCGCCTGCTGCTCGAACATGCGGACGATCTGGCCAAGGAAGTCGGGGAAGGCGAGCGTGCGGATGTCGAAACTGAACTTGCCGCCCTCGATGCGGGCGATGTCGAGCGAGCCTTCGATCAGCGACAGCAGGTGCTCGCCGCTGCTCCGGATCACGCGGATCGCCTGCCGGCGCGGTTCGGGAATCGTCGCGTCGTTGTCGAGCAGCTGGGCGTAGCCGAGGATGCTGTTCAGCGGCGTGCGGATCTCGTGGCTGATGGCGGCGATGTAGCGGCTCTTGGCCTGGTTGGCCTGGTCGGCCTGGCGCTTGGCCTGCTGCAGCTGGGCGTCCGTGCGGCCGTGCAGCTCGATCTCGCGCTGCAGGAGGCTCGTCTGGCGGTTCGATTCCTCCTGCGCCACGCGCCGGCTCTCGCTCGTCAGCACGAGCCACCACGCGACGATGCCGCTGGCCAGCACGAGTGCGCCGAAGACCTTCACGAACGTCAGGCGCAGCGCGTCCACCAGGACGGGGCTGGCCGCGGCGCCGAGCGCGCCCCGTTCGTGCACGTACAGCAGGGCGAGCAGGCCGCCGAGAAATGACGCCGTCGTCAGCATCAGCAGCAGGTAGTGGCCCAGGCGGCTCGTCATGTAGGGCCACATCGACGCGGGCAGCAGCGTCTTCGCCGCCGATTCCCACTGCTGCGCGAAGCGCGCGTGCGGCTTGCAGGCGTCGCCGCAGCGCGCGTCGAGACAGCAGCACAGGGAGCAGATCGGCCCCTGGTAGGCCGGGCAGTGCGCCATGTCGTCGGTCTCGTATTCCTTTTCGCAGATGCAGCAGGTCTGCGTGCGCGCCGAGGCCGGCGAGCCCGCGACCGGGCGCGCGAGATAGTATTTGCCGCGCGTGGCCCAGGCGATCAGCGGCGCGGCAAGCAGCGCCGTCGCCAATGCGATGAAGGCGGAAAACGCGCGGGCGCGCGCGCCGAACAGGCCGGCGAAGGCGGCGATCGACAAGGTCGACGCGAGCAGCATCGCGCCCACGCCGACCGGGTTGATGTCGTACAGGTAGGCGCGGCGGAACTCGATCCCTTTGGGCGAAAGACCCAGCGGCTTGTTGATCACGAGGTCGGCCACGACGGCCGTGATCCACGCGATCGCGACGTTCGAGTACAGGCCGAGCACCTGCTCCAGCGCCTGGAACACGTCCAGCTCCATCAGCAGCACGGCGATCAGCGCATTGAACACGGCCCAGACGACGCGTCCCGGGTGGCTGTGCGTGAGGCGGGCAAAGAAGTTCGACCACGCCAGCGAGCCGGCATACGCGTTCGTCATGTTGATCTTGACCTGCGAGACGATGACGAACAGCGCCGTCGCCGCCACGGCCAGGCTGCCGCCGCCGAACACCTGGAGAAAACCGGCGAGGTACATCTGGTTCGGGTTGGCGGCCTGCGCGAGCGTGGCGCCGCCCTCGATCGCGAGCAGCGCCAGCAGCGCGCCGCCCAGCATCTTCGCCATGCCGAGCACGATCCAGCCCGGGCCGGCCGCCAGTACGCCCAGGTGCCAGCGCACGCGGTTGGCCGGCGTCTTTTCGGGCATGAAGCGCAGGAAGTCGACCTGTTCGCCGATCTGCGTGATGAGCGCGACGCCGACCGCGGTGGCGGCGCCGAACTGCAGGATGTCGAAACCGTGCGTGCCGGGCTGGCCGGCGAAATGCCCCAGTTGCGCGATCAGGTCCGGCTGCCTGGCGGCGATGGCGGCGAAGGGCAGCGCGAGCAGCACGAGCCAGACCGGCTGGGTGAGCATCTGGATGCGGCTCACGAGCGTCACGCCGTGCGTCACGAGCGGGATCACGGCGAGCGCGCTGACGAGGTAGCCGACATACAGCGGCAGCCCGAAGTACAGCTCCAGCGCATAGGCCATGATGGCCGCTTCCAGCGCGAACAGGATGAACGTGAACGACGCGTAGACGAACGAGGAGATCGTCGAGCCGATGTAGCCGAAGCCGGCGCCGCGCGTGAGCAGGTCCATGTCGACGCCGTGGTGGGCGGCGTAGTAGCTGATCGGCAGGCCGGTGGCGAAGATGATCAGGCCGATGGCGACGATGGCCCAGAACGCGTTCTCGAAGCCGTAGTTGACGGCGATCGTGCCGCCGATCGCTTCCAGCACGAGGAAGGAAATGGCGCCGAACGCCGTGTTCGCGACGCGGAACACGGACCATTTGCGGAACGAGCGCGGCGTGAAGCGCAGCGCATAATCCTCGATGGTTTCGTCGGCGACCCATGTGTTGTAGTCGCGCCGGATCTTGACGATCCTGAGGGGCGGTTCGGTGTCGCGGGCCGGGGGCGGGGTGGCGGTGTCCATGCCAAAAACTTAAGCAAGATCCGGGCCCGCTACCCGGCCGGAATCAGCCGGGTAGGGTGGGCACCCCGTGCCGACGCGTAACGCTCAGAGGGTCCACGCCCCGTCCGCGTACACGCGCTCGTCGTCCAGGTACACGGCGTCCGTCACGACGAACACGTCGATGTGATAGCGCGCGTCCTTGCGCTTGAAGCCCGGCTTGGCGTACACGCCATGCTTGGCGCCCAGCGACAAATGGATGCCGCACATGCGCTCGTAGGTGCCGATGTCGTCCACGCGGCGCTCGCGCGTGAAGGCGCGGTTCATGCCGAAGCCCAGTTCGCGCACCCACACTTCGCCTTCGTCGCGGCGGATGATGTCCAGCACTTCCCGGAAAGCGGGCGTGGCGTTCTCCGCGCCGACGACGCGTCCCTTGTCGATGACCAGCGTGATGGGCGCCTCCGGCCGGTTGACGAGGTACGAGGTGTCGCCGAACACGTGCACCTGCGCGCGGCCGCCGACGGCTTCCAGGTCCCGCGCTTCCGTGAACACCTCGCCGATCGGGAATTGGCCGCCCACGTTGTTCATGGCGCTGTAGTCGCCCACGTTCAGCTTCGCGCTTTCCAGCGGCGAAGCGAATGTCAGCACGTCGCCGCCGCCATGCACCTCGGCGCGGCGGGCGCGGTCGATGCGCGCCTTCAGCGCGTGGCCGACGCCGCGGAAATAGGCGGGATCGTAGGCCAGCGCTTCGATGTAGTGCTCGCCCTGCGTGCCCGGCATGCGCGACAGGTGCACGTGCTCGATCACCTTCAGGCCCAGCTTGAACAGTTCCACGCGCAGGCGGAAGCCGTCCAGGCGGAAGTTCGTCGACTGCACGAGCACGACGAGATCCTGCGGCGCCAGCGTGCGGAACGCCGCGAGCACATCGCCAGGTGCGACGGTGTCGAAGTCGATGAACGTCGCCTCGGGCAGGTTGCGGCGGTAAGCCTCGGCGAGGCCGCCGGCCAGCGCGGTGCGGGTATCGAAGACGACCAGCGCACGCCGCTCGCGGGTGTGTTCGAGCGCGATCGCGAGCACGTCGCGCAGGTGCGCGGTGGCGGCGGCGATGGCGGCGGCGGGCAGGGTGTCGAAGGACGTCATGGCGCGGATCGATAGGGAGGACAACCCGACATTATACGTCGACCGTGCGCTTGCGGCAGCGCAGGGTCCGATTGGCCGGAATGCCGCACAGTCTGATTGTCAGGAGTGCCATCATGTTGATTCATAAAGGAAATTTTCTCAAACTTACTTTGGCCGGACTGCTGCTGGCCGGTCTCGCGGGACCGCTGCCGGCGGCGCCCTCCCGCGCCACGCCGGCCACGGCGGCCATCCGCGCGCCGGAGGCCGTCGCCGCGGAATTCTATGACTGGTACCTGCAGACGCTGGACGCCGACCAGGATCCCCTCAGCGACCGCTACGACCGCCTGAATGCCTACGTCGCCAGGCCCCTCGTCGACCAGTTGCTGCAACGCCTGCGGGAGCAAAAGGCGGCGGGCGACTACTTCCTGCAGTCGTCCCGCATCCAGGCCGCATGGCTGCGCGGACGCGTTCAGGCCGTCACGCTGCGGCGGCAGGCCCGCGCGGCGGATGTCCTCGTCACGCTCGATCGCGACGGCGACGCGAAGCACGAGCTGGTGCTCACGATGGTGCTGGATAACGGCATCTGGAAGGTCCGCCAGGTGAACCGCGCGGCACTCGATGCGACCGAAAGTTCCCCTTCTCGCGCCGTAATTTGATCCCTGAAGCACAGCCACACGCTATTCCGTGAACAGCGCGCCGTCGGCTTGATCCCGGCGCTATGATTCCAAAACGATAACGGCCCCAGGTTTGCGTGGGCCGCGATCCCTTTTGACGAATCGACGGTGGAGCGCATGGCATACCGATGGGAAACGCCGACCAGCGTCTGGCTGGAGGATGAACACAGCGGGCAGTTCGAACTGGCGTCCAGCGACGGGCTGGGCCGGATCGACTGGCAGGCGCAGGCGCGCGGCCGCCTGGCCGATTGCGCGCACCTGCTCGGCGCGTCTCTGCCGCTGTCGTGCGACCACGCGGCCATCTATCCCGAGGGGTTCGCCTTCTGTCCCACGTGCGGCCGGCCGCTCGAACGCCTGGGCGCCGCGCAGGAGCGGCGGCCCGACTGGTGGGGGCCGTATGCGGACGCGCTGCTGCCCCGCCACGTGCCGCATGGCCTGCCCGTGACGTCGCTGGCGCTGGGCGACAGCCTCGAGGAACGGCCGCCCGCGCCCGAGGTCGGCCGCTTCGACGCCGCGATGCCGCCGCCGCCGAACGCCCACTGCGTGTTCGCAGCCGCCACCTACGGCTTTCCCGAACAGCGCCTGCTCGCCCTCGCGCCGGGGCGCGGCGTGCTGCAGTACTGGGATCCGCTGGCCGAAGTCTGGCACGTGATGATGCCCGAAGAGGGCGCGGCCGATCTCGCGTTCGGCGCGTCCGACTACGGCTGGCTGCCCACGTCGTTGCTGCAGGTGCCCGCGCGCCGCGGCGACGTGGCGCTCGTGCCCACCGCGCGCGGCCTGTACCGGCTCGCCATCAATCCCGTCAGCGAGACGTGCCGCACGGAAGCCGTGCTGGCCGCGCCCATCGTCGCCGCGCCCGGCCTGATGCGGCGCCAGCTGGGCGTCCTGGTGCGCAATCCGGGCGGCACGCTGGGCCTGTGCGCGCTCGGCGCCGACTTGTCCCCGGGGCCGCAATCCGATTGCGGTGCGCTGCCGCTGACCGGCTGGACGCGCCCCATCGGCTACGACGGTCAGCTGTTCTGGCTGCACGGCGAGGGCCAGCTGGTGTGGCGTCCGGGCGAAGCGCCGCGCTGGCTCGCGTGGCCGGACACGTGGCTGCCCAGCCTCGATCTCGGCGGCCCGACGTTGAGCCGCGACGGCCGCATGTGGCTGATCGGGCACGACGGCCAGTCCTACTCCTTCCTCGAGCTGGGCGTGGAGCGCCCGCAGCGCGAGCCGATCGACGGCGCGCGCCTCGGCTTCGCGAACCTGCTGTTCCGGCGCGGCCATCCCGTCGTCGACGAGCCGTGGTCCGGCGAGCACGTCGAGGACCAGCACGAGGACGATTCCCTCGTCCTGCCGCTGCTGCGCAGCTTCAACAACAACCGCAGCCAGCCCAGCGGGCTCGTGCTGCGCTTCCACAAATACACCGGCCGCGCCGAAGAGGCGCTGGCCAACCGCGTGATCGCCCGCACCACGGTGGAGTGGATCGGCCGGCGCAACGTGATCCTGGACGAAGTGGCGCGCCTCGCGCGGCCGCTGGAGTGCGTGCCCTTCGTCTACGCCAACCGCCTGTGGCTGCACCACCCAGACTGGAACCGGATCCGCGGCTGGAATTTGGACGCGCCGACGTGAGGGCCGCACGCCTCTTCGGCTTTGTCCTGGGCCTGTGCGCGCTGTTCATGCTGCGTTCCGCCTGGGCCGTGCCGCAGGTCGTGCTCGTGCAGAACTCCGGCTGGATGGAGCCGTTCTACACCGACCCGCATTCGCAATTCAAGCCGCTGGTGGCGGCGCTGGCCGGCAGCGTCGCGCAGCCGGGCGACGCGCTCGTGCTGGCCGCGTTCAACCAGTCGCTGCCGGGCGCGCCGTCGCCGCGGGCGCTGTTGTCCGAGCAGGTGACGAATGCGACGCCCACGCACGTGCAGGCCGCGCTGGCGGGGCTGGACACGGCGAAGAAGCCCGGCGGTGCCGCGCTGGCCGACACGGACCTGGGCGAGGCCGTCGAGACGACCATCAGCCGCGTGCTGGACGGGAAGGGCGGGCTCGTCTGGCTCGTGACGAACAACCGCAACAGCCCCAACAACGACCAGGCGACCGCCCAGCGCAACCGCGAATTCTATGCACTGATCCACAAAGGGGCCGCCATCACGAAGGCGCTCGCGTTCCCGCTGCGGATGCCGGTCCAGGGCCAGCATTATCGCGCCAACGGCCTGATGGTCTACGTGTTCGCCGTCGGGCAGGACGGCGCGCGCGCCCTCGACGCGCTACTCGCGGCGGGACGCGTCCAGCGCGTGATCACGGAACCGCCCGCGCGCCTGAAACCGCTCGACCGCGACACGGTGCGCCTCGTGTCGCGCAAGGTCGAGAATGCGCCCGGCGTCGAGTTCTCGATGGATGCGGCGGGCCGCCTGCGCGCGGACGTCGCACCCGATGCGCGCACGCCCAGCGCCACGATCCTGTGGCAGCTGGAGAACACGATGTACCCGTACACGATCGCCGGCGCGGCCCTCTCCGCGCGTTCCATGCTCGGCGGCGAGAACCGCCCGATTCTGCTCCGCACGAACACCGTGACGCGGCTGGCGCCCGGCCGCGCGGAACCGCTGACGTCGACCGTGCAGCTGCCCGTGGCGCAGCTGCCGGGCAAGTGGTCGCTGGCGGCATTGAAGTCGGCCGGCTCCGCGTACGTGCTGCCGGGCCGGATCGAACTGCATCTGCAGGGGCAGAAGCTGGAGCTGTCGCAGGCGTTCCGCGAGCGCATGGCGGCGCTGTTCCCGGGCGATCCGCTGCCGGACATCTTCACGCCGCCGGCCGACATCCAGGCGTCGACGGCCGTGCTGCCCGTCGAGGTGCACGTGCACTACGGCGCCGGTCCGCTCGTGGCGCTCCTCGGCGGCGGCCTGGCGCTGCTGGCCGCCGCGGCGGGCGCCGTCTATGCCTACGGACGGCCGCGCAAGGTGCAGCTCGTCGTGGAAGACGAACTGCGCACCGTGCACACGCGCGCCGGGGCCACGCAACCGATCTACGACAAGGCGGGCAACGAAGTCGCCCGCCTGAAGACAACCTTGTTCGGCCACCAGTTGCTCGACCTGCGCGAAGGCGCGCAGGTGCGGCTCGGCCGATGAACCCGATGGAACCCACCATGCAGAACGCCCAGACCAAACCGAGCCAGCCAGCGAGCCAGCCCGCCCCCGACACCGCCAATACCGACCCCGGGTTCAAGCTGCCCGGCCAGGCCGCGACCACGCCGCAGGACGGCTTGCCGAAGACGATGCCCGACACCGCGACGCAACCGGTCGAGATCGCGCCCGGCGGCGCCACCAACACGAGCGCGGCGCCGCTGCGCGACACGGCCGGGCGCGACATGGCGATCGGCGCCGTGGCCTTCGTCGTCCTGCTGGTGATTTACTTTTTTGTGCGTAACGCGTACGTGCACCACCTCGTCGTCAAGCGCGTGGCGCCGTCGTCCGCGGGCAGCGCGGGCTGGCTGCTGTTCGTCGGCATGGGCTTCCTGTCCGCCGCCGTCGTGCTGGCCATCGTCAACGCGAGCAAATACCTGACCCCGGCGATCACCGGACCGCTGGTCGTCGTCGGCGTCGTCACGCTGGTCGCGGCCTTCTTCGTCGGCCGCCGCTGACTTTTCACAGAGAACACCATGGCAGATTTTCCCGATCCCGCATCCCTCGGCAACAAAGCAGAGTTAAAGGTCGACCTGCGGCCCACGCTGTTCATCGGCGCCGGCGGCACCGGCATGGAAGTCATGATGCGCATCCGCCGCCGCATCCTCGCGGCCGTGTGGAACCGCCGCCATCCGACCCGCGTCGAATCCATCGCCGACTTCCCGGTCGCGCGTTTTCTCCACTTCGACCTCGACGCGAACGCCGTCATCGACGAAGGCAAGTCGCAGCGCACGGACCCGTGGTTCGAGCTCGTCAAGCTCTCGGATGAAGAACGCCTCGTCGAACCGCTCGACCTGCCGCAATACCACGAGTCGGACGACAGCCTGGCGAGGTTCCCGCTGATCGAAAACTGGATGCCGCTGCGCCCGAAAAAACTGCGCTCGCTGGGCATCGATCCGTCCAAGGGCGCGGGCCAGATCCGCGCGCTCGCGCGGCTGTACCTGTTCGACAAATACCCCAAGCTGCGCGGCCGCATCAAGGGCGCGCTGAATTTCTTGAGCAGTAACGCGGGCATCGAGCGCAAGGAGAATTACCAGCGCCTCGGCCTGCAGGTCGATACGTCGAAATTCCGCATCGTCGTCATCGCGTCGAACGCCGGCGGCACGGGCGCGGGCAGCGCCATCGACCTGGGCTGGATCGCCAAGGCCGTCGCGCGCCAGGAAGTGTCGGACAGCCAGGTCGACCTCGTGATGTTCCTGCCGTCCGGCTACGCGAAGGCGAACAAGGAGCGCACGGAGGCGAACGCGTACGCCACCCTGATGGAGCTGGAGACGAGCATGCGCGACATGAACGCGCGAGTGCAGTGGATGGAGCCGGACAGCATCGTCGGCCGCGGCACGCCGTTCGACGACGTCTATTTCGTCGACACCGCCAACCTCGCGAACAAGGCCACGCAGGACGTCAAGGACGTCTACCAGATGGTGGCGGACACGCTGTTCGAGGACTTCGCGTCGGCCGACTTCGCCAACCGCAAGCGCTCCGTCGCGGTCAACCAGCAGCAACACAAGCTGGGGCCCTACAACCCGCGCGTGCCGGAGCAGCGCTTCGGCGACATGCGCCTGTCGTACTCGAAGGTGTATTCGGCGTTCGGCCAGGCCGTGCTCGACACGCAGCAAAGCCTGCGCGAAGACATCCGCGCCTACGAGCTGGCGGCGCTGATGGTGAAGGCGTTCTTCGGCCTTGTCGCCGCCGACGGCACGGCCGCGCGGCGCGCGACGGACCAGGAACGGGACGCCTTCATGCGCGAGCAGATGGGCATGGCCGAGCACCCGTTCACGGAATTCCCCGACTTCCGCAAGGGCACCGTCGACGTCACGCCGTTCCCGGAATATGCGCTGACGGACATGCTCCTGCTGGACAAGGACCAGCGCTCGCTGCTGGAACGGGTCGAGAGCAAGGTACAGCTGGAGATGGACCGCATCATGGCCTCGTACGACCTGAAGCTCTGGCGCGAGAAGGTCGTCGAGCTGCTGCCGAACCTGGAGCGCGACGCCATCCGCGAAGCCGGCGCCACGGCCGAGACGAGCGAGGACCGCATCAAGCGGCATACGGGCGAACTGCTCGCCCAGCTGCGCCTGAATGTGCGCGGGCGGCTGTACATGCTGCTGGACGACCGCAAGCAGGGCGGCCTCGAATTCGTGCTGTCGCTGCTGGAGCAGGTCAAGGCGCGGCTGGCGCAGCGCGACCTGGCCAGCGTCCAGCGCAACGGCAAGCGTTACCGCGACGTGCGCGACGCGCTGCGCACGCGCCAGGTCGAGGAATCGCTGAACAACCTGACGCAGGCCGCGGGCCGGCTGTTCGGCAAGGATGCCCAGGCGCGCGAGATCATGAATCACCTCAAGCGCGACATCGCCGACTACCTGCGCTTCCACCTGCTGGCCGTCGCGGCGGGACAATCCGTCGAGGTGATGCAAAGCCTGTCGAGTTGGCTGGGCGAACCGCAGGCGCCGGACGAACATGGACAAGTGCGCTGGAGCGGCGTCGCGGGTGAATTCCAGGAAGGACGGAGGAACGTGGGGGCGATGCTGGCGGCGGTCGACCAGCGCATCGGGCAGCTCCGCGCCGACGCGCGCCAGGAGCATGCCACCTACATCAAGCTCGCGAGCGACGTGCTGCCGGAACCCGTGCGCCTGACGGGCGACGTGAGCGCGTGGAGCGAAGAGGTGCTGCTGGAATTCGGCGGCTCCGCGCGCCTGTTCCCGCAGCTGGGCGACGAGAGATTGCGTGCCGACCTGCTGCTGAAACTGTTCCGGCGCGCGCAGCTGCAGCTGTCCGGCGAGCAGGCCGTGGCCGAGCTGCCCGATCCGCTCGTGGAGCGCCTCGGTGCGATGTCGCCCCAGGAGCGCCACCGCATCTTCTCCGAGTGGATCAAGAGCGCCATGCCGTGGATTAACGCACGCTTCTCGGCCGAGTTCACGCCCAGCGCCGACCAGTTCAAATGCTTCATCGGCGTGGGCGATCCGGCCGCATGGCGCCGGCTGGAGCCGGAGATCCGCGCCGCCGTGCCCACCGGCTTCTTCCACGGCGACCTCGTCTCCGTCGTGAACACGGGCGTGCCGGGACGGGCCGTGTGCTACATCGAATTGTCCGGCTATCCGATGACGGTGCTGCGCGGCCTGCCGACGTGGCGCGCCAGCTACCAGATCGAGAACCCGAAGATCCCCACGCACCTGCATTTCGATTCGACGCGTTTCCGCCATCCGATCTCGCCATCGATGGACGAGCTGAACCGCCTGGCCGACGACTATGAATTCTTCCTCGCCGCGATCGCGCTGGGCGTGCTGCGCCGCAAGCACGACGCGGGGGACCGCGAGACCGCGTTTCAGCCGCGCGGGCAATACCTGTTCGAGGTCGAGCCGGGATCGGGCGAGTGGCTCCAGATCGGCAACGAGTACGCGATCCGTTCGAACGGCCTGCCCGCGTACTACCGCGAGCAGGTGATCGCGGCGACGCGCCAGCGCCTGGCCGCGATGGGCCCGCACCAGCTGGCGTTGCTGGCCGCGCTGATGCGCCACTACCAGCTGCGCGTGTACGAACCGAAGCTGGAAGTGGACGAGACGGGCGCCCAGTTGCCGTCGCCGTCGCTGCCGTACATCACGGCGCGGCGGCTGTACGACCAGTGGATGCGGCGCGCCGTCGCCATCGATCCGCAGCTGTCGCCGGCGCAGGTGGAAGCGGCGCTGGCGCAGCTGGATACGTGGACGGAAGTCGTGCCTGATTCGGCATCCGATGCGTACGCGTGGGAAGTGGAGCGCCCGGCCGACAAGCGCGTGATCCGGCCCGAGTTCCTGTCCGCCGACGCGCGCGCCGCGCAGGCGCTGGAACGGCGGGCAGCCTCGCCGGTGATGCCGTCGGCGCAGTATGCGCCGGCCGCGCCTGCCGTCGTCGCCCCCACGCCGGGCGCGTCGGACGCGGTGCCGGGACCGAGCCTCGGCCCGTCCGCGTACGTCGTCGGCGCGACGCCCATCGGCGCGCGCTACAAGCTGTTCGTCGGTGGCGTGCAGCGTGGACCGTTCGCGCTGGAGGAGGTCGTGCAGCAGCTGACGCGCGGCGAGATCGAGCCAGGCACGCGCATCTGGAACATGCAGTGGAATCCGCGCATCGATAAATGGAAGCTGGTGGCCGAGATCCCGGAAGTGATGACGGCCGTCGATACCGCGATTCCCGATCCGGACGACGACGGCGTCCCGGATCCGGAATAAGGACGCGCCGTGCAGGACGAAGCGATCTACCGCTGCATCAACGCCGCCTGCGCGCGCGGCATGCCGCGCCGCGTGAATTACTGCCCGTATTGCGGGACGGCCCAGCAGCCGGGCGCGTCCGCGCCCGCGCAGGACGACGGACGCGTGCGCCGCGATGGCGCCGTCGCCACCGCCGCCGCGGCCGGGACGGAAGCGGCGGCCGGATTACCGGGCTGGTCGGATGCGCCGACCGCCGGACGCGCGCCGGAGACGGCGCGGGCCGCCACGCCGCCGGCGGCGGCAAAGCCCGCGCCGACGCCATCCGCTACCGCCTTCGGCCACAGCGGCCGCCCGGTCGAGGCGGCGACGGCTGCGCCCGAGCGCGGCCGCGGCATCCCGTGGCCTCCGCCGCCGGCGCCGCCGGACAAACCGCCGGGCCGCCAGCCGATCCGCCTGCGCTGGTGGATCGTCGCGCTGGCCGTGCTGTGGGGCGTGTGGTTGTGGGCGAAGCCGTCGGCGCAGAAGATCGACCGGCGCATCGACGCCGCCATCGCGCTGGCGCAGTCATGCCAGGGCAAGCAGGCGCAGGACGAATTGATCGCGCTGCGCGCCAGCCGCGCCACGCCGGCGCAGCTGGAACGGCTGCAGCGCGCGCTGAACGAGGCGTCGAACGCCTGCACGCGCAAGCGCCAGCGCGCGAGCGCATGGAGCGAGGCGCGCGGCGCCGTCGAATCCGCGCTGGCGGCCGGCAACGCCGAACGGGCGCATTCGCGCCTGCAGGCGTTCACGAAACGCTGGGGCGAGGACGACGACACGCGCGCGCTTAAGATCCGCGTCGACGCCGCCCGTGGCGAACACCCGCTGGCCGTGCCGCCGGCGGAGTAACAGGCTTTATGTCCCCAGGCGCGTAAAGCCGTCCTCGCTCCACGCTTCGCTGCCTACGCCGTGACGCACGAAGAACAGCCCGTCCGGATCGTACTGGCGCTTGATCCGCGCGAGCCGCGGATAGTTGGCACCCCAGAACGCATCCTGCCAATCGCGCTGGAAGTAATCGCTTTCGGAGACATACGAGCCGGCACGCGGCGCCACCGCCAGCAGCGCATCCATCGCCCGGCCGATCGCCTGCGCGCGTGCGCGGCCGCGCCGCCCGGCATGCCGGGGAAGTGCGGCCCGTCGCCGCCCGCGATGATCGCGAGGGCGAAGGCGTCGAGCACGGCGGGGTTGGTCGCGGTGGCGCGCGCGGCGTCGAGCTCCGCCGGCGGCGCGCCGGCCAGGCCCTTGTTGAAGTGCAGCCCCACGCTCCAGTGCCGGCTGGCCTGGAACAACGCATCGGCGAGGCCGGCCCGGCGCCGCGCGTCGAGCAGCTGCGCCGGCAGCCACGCCGACTTGTAGCCGTGGATGAACCAGCCTTCCTGCTCCGTGTCGCCCTTCCAGATCACGTGGTGCGCGGGCGCGCCCGGACGCGGGTCGGCGACCATGAAGCCCGGCGCGTGCTCACGGAAGAACGCGGCGTCCCACATGTGCCGTGCCGGCAGGGCCAACACCTGGAACGGCTTCTCGAACGTGTAGCCGGACTGCCCGTGTAGCCAGTCGAGCAGCGGCGCCCAGGTCCGCGCGGCGCCGGCTTCGTCGAGGTCCTGGAACACCATCGAGACGTCGACGGTGTTGTCGCCGTGGATGCCGATCTGTTCGCCCCAGTGCGGGTTGAACAGGTCGCTCGCATAGAACTCGACCAGTTTGCCGAGCAGGGCGCGGAACGCCGCGTCGTCGACGGCGCGCACCTTGCAGAAGACCCCGCCGAACGTGGCCGGCAGCTCGCGCGTGCGCAGCGTGAGCCGGGTGACGATGCCGACGCTACCGCCACCGCCACCCTTGAGCGCCCAGAACAGGTCGGCGTTCGTGCAGGCGTTGGCGATGCGGACCTGGCCATCGGCGGTCACGACTTCCGCCTCCAAGAGGCCGGCCGCCGCCGTGCCGTAGCGCTTCGAGAAGTTGCCGAAGCCGCCGCTCTAGACCAGGCCGGCGACGCCGACGCTCGTGCAGCCGCCGCCTTGCACATAGCGGCCGGCGCGCGTCGTCACGGCATCGTAGGCGTCGATCCACATGGCGCCGGCGCCCAGCGTGACGGCCGGCTGCGGTGCGGTGCCGCAGTTGCGCGCGACGAAGTCCGGTTCCAGGCGCACGTCGTTCATGTGCCGGGTCCAGACCAGCAGCGAGCCCGGCGCGCTTGAGGTGCCCTGGTAACTGTGGCCGCCGCCCTTGACGACAAGGCGCAGGTCGTGGGTGCGCGCAAAATTCACGGCGGCGACGACGTCCGCCGTCGTGGTTGCTGCGACCGCGTAGGCGCTCGGCTGCGACGACCAGGCATCGAGCCAGCCGCTCGTGTGCGTGAAGTTCGGCTGGTCGCCCATGTCGAAGCCGTTGTGCAACCGCGCCAGCGCGGCCGTGCATGCCGGAGAATCAGATCCTGCGGCGCAGCCGGCGAACGGCGCGTCCAGCTTGACGAGGCGCCCGCCCACGCTGCGCTGCAGGCCATCCCACGCGTCGGCGGATGGCCAGCCCGCATCGCCCGGACGCACGCGCCGGCGCAGCGGTGCCGCCATCGATAGGCCCGTGAGGGCGAAGGGTAGCGCCGCCGCGGTCTTGAGAAGGGAACGTCGTTTCACGGTGTCTCCTGGAGGATCGATGTCCGTCAGGCTACGCCGGCGCGAACATACGGACCAGGGGAATGTGGCGAACCGGGAGTCGGGCGGGGCGAACCGGATCTAGGCGTCGCCGGCCCGGCCCAGCGCCGCCGTCGGCAACCCGAACACGAGGTCGAACGCCCAGTTGAACGCGAAGCTGTAGACAGTGAAGAACACGACCAGTCCGAGGTCGAGCAGGAAGGCGTCGACGAGCGACGTCCCCAGCGTCCACGCGAACATGGGCACGATGGCGAGCACGAGGCCTCCCTCGAAGCCGATGGCGTGGACGATGCGGCGCAGGAGGCTGCGGCCGCCCTTGGTCTGCTTCGCTTCCCACGCTTCGAACAGCGTGTTGTAGATGACGTTCCACGCCACGGCCGTCGCCGACGCGAGGACGGCGGCGAGGCCGGCGTCCCCGGCGTCGTGGTCGGCCAGCCCCGTGAGGCCCGCCGTCGTGCACGCGATGGCGATGGCTTCGTACAGCGCGACGTAGACGATCCTGCGTTTGATGCCTTGCATGTCTGCTTCCTCAACATTCCGATGGCATGATGATATGTCGACTGGTTTGATGTATAAAGTCAGGATCTTTCAATTTTATTGACAGGCCATGGCGTTTTCCAGCGACAGTGTGCGCATCTTCCTGGCCGTGCTCGACCACGGTTCCTTTTCCGCCGCGGCGCGCGCGCTGGGGCGGGTGCCGTCCGCCGTCAGCATGGCCATCGCCCAGCTCGAGGCGGAGCTGGACCTGACCCTGTTCGACCGGTCCGGCCGCGACCCGCGGCCCACGGATGCGGCGCGGGCGCTGGAGCCACGCGCCCGCCACGTCGCCAGCCAGCTGCGCCGGCTGCAGGCGGACGCGCTCGCGCTGCACGGCGGCCTGGAACGCCGCCTCACGTTGGCCGTGGTGCCGGAGCTGATCGCGGGCCGCTGGAGCGCGCCGCTGGCCGTGCTGGCACGCGAATTCCCGTCGCTCGAAGTCGAGGTGCTGTCGGCGCCGCAGGCCGACGCGCTGCGCCTGCTGCACGACGGCGGCGTGCACCTGGCCCTCGTGTTCGAGCGCGAACGGCTGGACGACCGCGAGGCGTTCCAGGAAGTCGGCAGCGAATTGCTGGTGGCCGTGCTGGCGCCGGGTCACCCGTTGCTGGCGGACGGCGCGCCGCGGCTGGAAGACCTGATCGATGCGCGCCAGATCGTCGTGGCGGGACGCGACAGCCCGGACCGCGACCCACGCTTCGTGCACGCGCGCGACGTGTGGCGCGTCGACAGCCACCTCGCCACCTTGAACCTCGTGCAGGCGGGTCTCGGCTGGGCCTACCTGCCGCGCGCGCTCGTGCAGCCGCTGGTGGCGGCGGGCAGCCTCGTCGAGATCCCGTTCGATAACATCAGCAACCAGCTGCGCCTGTGGGTCGACGTCGTATGGTCGCGCGAGCGGCCGCTGGGGCTGGGCGCGCGGCGCTACGTCGAACTGATGCGGGCGGAGTGGCGGATGTCATAGCCGGGTCACATTGACTCCCTATCGTGTTGCGATTCCAACCACACACGAAGGGAAGCACACGATGATCGGATCGAAAGGCCGGGCGCTCGGCGCCATCGCGCTTGCAAGCCTGCTGGCCAGCTGCGGTTCCACGCGCGTCGACGAGGCGACCAAGGACGATTACGTGAAGTATGCGTGGGTCGTGATGGGCGACGGCGGCAAGCCCGTCGCGCGCGCGGCCACGACCTACGGCACCTGCCCGGTGATCACCGTCGACGGCGCGGACACGCGCATGACCCTGCGCGCCGCCGCCGGCACGCCGGCCCAGCGCACGACCGCGAGCAGCGCCGCCGATTCGAAGCCGTCCGCCTTCCCGCTCAACATCTGCGAAGCCACGGTGGCAAGCGACGCGAAACAGGCGCAGGTCGGCAGCAGGACGCTGCCGCTGCCGAAAGCGGCGCCGCAGCGCATCGTCATCCTCGCCGACACGGGCTGCCGCATGAAGAAGGCCGACAACGCCTGGCAGTCGTGCAACGATGCCGACGCGTGGCCGCTCGCGCAGATCGCCGCCACGGCCGCGAAGCTGCAGCCGGACCTGGTGCTGCACATCGGCGACTACCACTACCGCGAGAACGCGTGCCCGTCCGACATCGCCGGCTGCAAGGACAGCCCGTGGGGCTATGGCTGGGACACGTGGGAAGCGGACCTGTTCAAGCCCGCCGCGCCGCTCTTGAGCGCCGCGCCGTGGATCGTCGTGCGCGGCAACCACGAGGAATGCGCGCGCGCCGGCCAGGGCTGGTTCCGCCTGCTGGACACGCAAGCCTACAGCGCGAAACGTAGCTGCGACGATCCGGCCAACGACGCCGTCGCCAATTACACGGCGCCGTACGCGGTGCCGCTCGGCGCCGACACGCAGGTGATCGTGTTCGATTCCGCCAAGGCCGGCAAGGCGGCGCTGGCGACGACCGATCCGCAATTCCTCGCCTACCAGGACGCGTTCAAGACGGTGGCCCAGCTGGCCGGCAAGGCGAAGACGACGAGCCTGTTCGTCAACCACCATCCGATCCTGGCCTACACGCCCGTGGCGGGCGGTGCGCCGCTGGGCGGCAATGCGGCGCTGCTCTCGGTGATGCAGCAGCTGAACGCGACGGCGTATTATCCGGCCGGCGTGTCGCTCGCGCTGCACGGCCACGTGCACGACTTCCAGGCGATCAGCTTCGCGTCGAACCACCCGGCCACGTTCGTGAGCGGCAACGGCGGCGATAATCTCGACGTCGCGCTGCCGGACCCGTTCCCGGCGAACGTGCCGCCGGCGCCCGGCGTCACGGTCGACCGCATCACGCACAGCAATACGTTCGGCTTCCTGCTGATGGAACGCGCGGGCAGCGGCTGGACCTATAAGGCGTACACGAAGACGGGCACCCTGATGGCGACGTGCGCGTTGTCCAACAACCGCCTCAATTGCGACAAGGCGGGCTTCGTTGCTGGCTAAAGGGCTCATCGTCGCGGGCGTGCTGGCGGCATCGGCGGCATGCGCCGCGACGCCGCAACTGTCCGCGATGCCCGACGTGGCCGGCCCGTTCGCGCCGGCGCCCGCACGCGTCGCGCTGGGCCGGCAGGTGTTCTTCGACACGCGTTTGTCGGAACCGGCCGGCACCAGCTGCGCCAGCTGCCACGACCCCAGGCAGGGCTTCGCCGGCAACCACGGATCGCGCATCGGCGTGGCGCTGGGCAGCCGGCCCGATCTTGTCGGCAAGCGCAACGTGCCGTCCGCGCTGTACGCGGCCTATATCCCGCCGCTGTTCTTTTACCAGGACGACGATGCCCCCGCGCCGACGCCGTTCGGCGGCCTGTTCACGGACGGCCGCGTCGACACGGTCGCGGAACTGGCGCGCCATCCTTTGCTGGACCCGCTCGAGATGCACAACCGGAGCGAGGCCGACATCGCGCGCAAGCTGCGCACGGCGCCGTATGCGGACGGTTTCAAGCGCGCCTTCGGCCCGGACGTCTTCGCCACGACGGCCAGCAGTCTGGCCGCGCTCGGCGCCGCGATGGATGCCTTCCTGCAAAGCCGCGAGATGGCCCCGTTCTCGTCGCGCTACGACGCCTGGGTGCAGGGCAGGGCGCACTTGAGCCCGCAGGAACTGCGCGGCCTGAAGCTGTTCAAGGACCCGGACCGCGGCAACTGCGCGAGCTGCCACAAGTTCAACGAGACGTCGAGCAATCCGGCCCGTTCGCTGTTCACGGATTTCGGCTACGACGCCATCGCCGTGCCGCGCAACCGCGCCATTCCCGCCAACCGCGATCCGCGCCACTTCGACGAGGGCCTGTGCGCGACGGGGCGCGCCAAAGGCTGGCGGGACAGCGGCCAGTGGTGCGGCTACTTCCGCACGCCGAGCTTGCGCAACGTGGCGGCACGCCAGCGCTACATGCACAACGGCGTCTTCTCCAACCTGCGCGACGTCGTCGCGTTCTACGCCACCCGTGCCATCGAGCCGGAGCGCTGGTACAAGGACGGCCGCCTGTTCGACGACGTGGCCCCGCGCCACCAGGGCAACGTCAACGTGGCGACCATGCCGTACAACCGCCGCAAGGGGATGAGGCCGGCGCTCGACGATGCCGACATCGACGCTATCGTCGCCTTCCTGCGCACGCTGACGGATGCGCCGTTCGAAGCGTCCGCCGCGGCCGATGGCGCAGGTGTATATTCGGCGACCAAGGAGGGCAAGAGATGAACCGGATATCCATCATCGGCGCGCTGCTGGCGGGTTGTCTCCTGGCCGCGTGCAACCGAGGAAGCGACGGCGTGGGTCCCGCCCAGCAGGCCGGCAAGGCCATCGACGACGCGGGCGCGCGCGCACAGGCGAAGGTCGACGAAGCCGGCGCCCGGGTGCAGCAAAAGCTCGACCACGTGAACGACAAGATCGACCGGATCAACGAGAAGGTGACGGACAAGGTGCAGGCGCAGGTCGACAAGGCGGACCAGGCCGTGCGCGAGGCGCGCGAAGGTGCGAAGGCAGCGACCGAGCGGGTCGGTGAGAAGGTGGAAGAGGCCGGGGAGAAGATGCAGCAGGCGGCGAAGTGACCGCAACCGTCGTTCCCGCCTTCGCGGGGACGACGGCTTTTTACGACGCCATCCGCAATTCCGGCATGTGCGCCGTCACGATCGACAGATCGACGAGCCCCGCGCGCCACGCCTTTTCGATATCGTGCTCGATCTCGTCCATCGCGGCCGGATCGAGGCCGACAAGGCCGCGCACGCCGTACGCGCGGTTGCGGCCGTGGCCCTTGGCCAGGTACAGCGCCATGTCGACGATGTTGATCGCGCGCTCCCACGAAATGTTGCCTCCGCCCTGCACCAGCGGGAACGGCGCGAAGCCGATCGAGACGTTCACCGACAGCCGGGTGCCCTGGTAGTCGATCGACCGTTGCGGGATGCCGGCCAGCAGGCGGCGCGCCACCTCGTCCAGGCTGCCTCTCGGCACGGCCGGCAGGAAGGCGAGGAATTCCTCGCCGCCCCAGCGCACGATCATGTCGGTCTCGCGCAGGATCTCGCGCAGCGCGTCCGCGATCTCGCGCAGCACCGCATCGCCGGCGCCGTGGCCGTAGGTGTCGTTGATGTTCTTGAAGTGGTCGACGTCGAGCAGGAACATGGCGCTGACGATCTCTTCGCCGCTGGTGCCCGCACCGCGCCGTTCGATCTCCTGGTGCGAACGCATGAATTCCTGGAAGTGGCGGCGGTTGTACAGCGCCGTCAGCGGATCGCGCGCGCTCTGCTGCTTGAGTTCCTGGTTCTTGACCTCGAGCTGGGCGTTGGCGTGCCGCACCTTGCGGTACAGGATGCCGACGATGACCGACGCGAGCGCGAACACGAGCGCCAGCAGCCACCAGATGCGCTGCTGCAGGCGGCGGTTGTCGAGTTCCGTCGACTTGACCTGGTTTTCCTGGCGCAGCATCTCGATCTGGCGCTTGCGCTTGTCGGCCTCGTATTGTTCCTGCAGCTCCATCATCGCTTTCTGGCGGCGCGTCTCGAACAATTCGTTCGACAGCGCGCGCTCGCGGTGATACGCGGCCAGCGCGCCCGCCAGGTCGCCGGCGCGTTCGAGGGCGTCGCCGTATTCGACGAGCACGCCCTGCTGGTCGGGCTTGTTGCCGGAGCGCTGGTACCAGTCCATGCCCTCTTCGATGTGCTTCTTGCCCTCGGCCAGGCGGCCCATGCCGAGATAGGCCTGCCCCGCGTTGACGCGGGCCGTGGCGGCGAGGCCGTCGTCGTGCAGCTTCTCCGCCTGCTCCAGCGCCTGCTGGGCGTAGGTGAGGGCGCGGCGCCAGTCCTGTTGCTTGAGGTAGGAATCGGACAGGTTGACGAGGGTGTTGGACACCATCGCGTCGGCGCCGATGCCCCGCTCCAGCGTGAGCGCCGACAGCAGGGCCTTCGTGCCGCGTGCCGTGTCGCCGCTGGTTACCGAAAGGATGTATTCCGTCGTCTTGAAGATGGCCAGGCGGCCCGGCGAATCGATTTGTTCCGCAAGCCGTTCCGCTTCGACTATCGCCTCGAAACCCTTGTCGAATTCACGCATCTGGTTGTACAGATAGGCCAGCGACTTGAGCGCGATGGCGACCTGCAGCGGGTCGCCGGCCTGGCGCGCGAGCGTCACGGCGCTCTGCAGCTTGTTCAGCGCGACGGGGAAGTTGCCTTCCTCGGCGAACGATTCGCCCGACGAGATCAGCGCGAGGATGTGCACGCCGGTGTCGGTGGTGCCCGCGGCGAGGCGCTCGGCTTCCCAGACCAGCTGGTGCGCCTGGTTCGACTCGTTCAGGCCGAATACGGCATAGCCCTTGGACAGCAGGGCGCGCGCGACGATGCCGTTGTCATGTGCCTGGCGGCCGAGTTGCAGGGCTTGTTCGCACAGCTGGACGGCTTCCTCGTGCTTGCCGAGGCGGTGGCTGAGGTCGCAGGACAGGGTGAGGAAACGGGCGTGTTCGGCGGGCGTGCGGCTCGCCTCGGCTTCCATGCCGGCCAGCAGCGGTACGGCGCGCTGGGGCGTGACGCGGATGACTTCCTCGAGTTCGGCATAGCGGTCGCGCACGGGCGCGGCGTCCGCGGCCATGGCAGCACCGGAAACGAGCAATAACAGGACCAGCGGCGCACGGCTGCGTCGGTGCTGCGATGCACGGTAAAGGCCTGCCAACATAGCTCCCCGAGGAAGTGTGGTCCCTTAAATCGGGACATTTGTATAGGCAGATTATAGGCTCTTGCAATTGAGAAAGATCAACTTTTAGAGCAGTGTATGCGGAAAAGACACAGATTCGTATCGAAAAAGCCGCGCCTTAGGGAAAATGATGTTGCGATAATAAAATTATCTAAAGATTAACGGTGTCACACGCTCAACTGTTGCAGCAGGTAGAGCCGCTGGTACAGGCCGCCTTCGATGCGCATCAGCGTGTCGTGACTGCCGGATTCGCTGATGCGGCCGTGGTTCAGCACGACGATGCGGTCGGCGTCGCGGATCGTCGACAGGCGGTGCGCGATGGCGATGATCGTGACTCGCCCGCGCAACTCGTCGAGCGCCTGCTGCACGATCTGCTCCGTCTGGCTGTCGATGCGCGACGTGGCCTCGTCCAGCAGCAGGATGCGGGGCCGGCCGGCGAGCGCGCGCGCGATCGCGATCAGCTGCTTCTGGCCGGACGACAGGCGCGAACCGCCTTCGCCCAGCGGCGTGTCGTAGCCTTGCTCCAGCCGCGCGATGAATTCGTGCGCGTGCGCGGCGCGCGCGGCAGCTTCGATGGCGTCTTGCGACAGGCCGCGTCCCATGTCGATGTTTTCGCGCGCCGATGCCGCGAGCAGGAACGGGTCCTGCGGCACGAGGCCCACCTCGGCGCGGAAACGTTCGTTGCCGATGGTCGCCAGCGGTTCGCCGAACAGGGTGATGGTGCCGTGTTCGACCGGGTAGTAGCGCAGCAGCAGCGACAGCAGGGTCGACTTGCCGCTGCCCGTGTGGCCGACGATGCCGAAGAAGGCGCCTTGCGGGATGTCCAGCGACAGGTCGTGCAGCACGGTCTGGGCCGGGTTGTAGCCGAAGGAGAGGTCGCGCACGCGCACGGCGGGAACGTCCCTGGCGACGGTCTGGCGTTCGGACGTGACGCGGCCGGTCTGGTGTTCCGCCGCACCCGCTTCGTCGAGCAGCGCGGCCACGCGCGCCGTCGCGACGACGGCCTGCTGCAGGCCGGAGAACTGCATCGTGATCTGGATGAGCGGCTCGACGACGCGCGCGATATAGCTGATGAACGCGTACAGCACGCCGACTTCGACGGCATTCATGCTGCGCTGTCCGAAGTTGAAGATGACGACGGCCAGCAGGATCACGTTGAGGAAGTCGAGCGCGGGGCGCAGCAGGAAGGCGTTGGCGCGCAGTTCGGCCACGCGGGCCGTGTAGTGCTGGTCGTTCGTGTGGGCGAAGCGCTGGCCGAAGCGGTGCTGCGCATTGTTCGCCTGCAGCACGCTCATGCCCCCGATGGATTCCGCCATCTGGCCGTTGATGTCGCTGCGCAGCGCCCGCGCGCGCGTGACGGCGGGGGCGGACAGGCGCTGGTACAGCCACACGATGCCCACCACCGCGGGAACGAGCGCCAGCACGATCACCATCAGATGCCAGTCCAGCCAGGCCATCGCGATCGACGTGCCGACGAGGACGATGCTGGAATCCAGGATCACGAACAGCACCTGGATGTACAGGGTCTTCACGGCCTCGGTGTCGTTGGTGACGCGGCTCACGAGCTGGCCCGTGATCGCGCGGTCGAAGAACGCCATCGGCAGGCGCAGCACGTGGCCGTAGACCCATTCGCGCAGGCGCTGCACGGCGCGCATCGCGAGGCCGGACAGGCGCACCAGCTGCAGGAAGCGCAGCCACGACGCGGCCCAGCCGGTGACGACCACGCCGGCCAGCAGCCACGCCATGCGCGTCCAGTCCAGATGGTGCGGCAGCAGGTGCTCGTCGATCAGCTTCTTGCCCAGCAGGGGGCCGAGCACTTCCAGGGCGGCGGCCAGGATCAGCCACAGGGTCGCCCACGCGAGGTGGCCGCGGTCCGGATGCGCGGCGCGGCGCAGCAGGCCCGCGGCCTGGCGCGCCTGGGCCGCGCTTACACTCTTTTTTACGCTTTTGACGGTCGGGTTGTCGGTCTCAGATGGCATCGAGGCTGGCCTCCAGTTGCTGGTAGCGCCACTGGCTGGCGTACCAGCCGTCCAGGGCGAGCAGTTCGTCGTGCGTGCCGCGTTCGACGATGCGGCCTTCGCGCAGCACGACGATCAGGTCGGCCTTCACGACGGCCGACAGGCGGTGGCTCGCGATGATGGCCGACAGCTCGGGGCGCTCGCGGCGCACGTCGTCCAGGTGGTCGAGGATATTCGTTTCCGTGCCCGTGTCGACGGCGGACAGCGCGTCGTCGAGCAGCAGCAGGGCGCTTGTGCCCAGCAGCGCGCGCGCGATCGCCACGCGCTGGCGCTGCCCGCCCGACAGGGTGATGCCCTTTTCTCCGACGGGCGTGTCGTAGCCGTCCGGGAAGCGCAGGATGTCGTCGTGGATGGCGGCCATGCGCGCCGCGTGCTCGATCTCCGCGCGCGACGCGCCGGGCCGGCCGAGAGCGATGTTTTCCGCGATCGACGCGGAGAACAGGAACGATTCCTGCGGCACCCAGCTGATGTGCGTGCGCAAGGTCGCGAGCGTGTATTCGTCGAGCGCGTGGCCGCCCCACGTGACCGTGCCGTGCTGCGGCGTGGCCTGGCGCAGCAGCACGCGCAGCAGGGTCGACTTGCCCGCGCCGGTGGCGCCGACGAGGCCCAGCGTCTTGCCCGGTTCCAGGCGCAGCGAGACGTCGTCCAGCGCGGCGCGCGCGTCGCCGCCGTAGGAAAAGCGCACGCGGTCCAGCACGAGCGGACCGCGTTCCAGATGTTCGAGCGTGCCGTGGTCGTCGACGGCGAGCGGCGCGTCCAGCAGCGGCTGCAGGCGCGCGAGGGCGGCGCGTCCGCGCTCGATCAGCGACAGCACCCAGCCCGCCGCGAACATCGGCCAGATCAGCTGGCCCAGATACATCGTGAAGCTCGTGAGGCTGCCGATCGTGATCTGGCCCTGCCACACGAGATAGCCGCCGAGACCCAGCGTGAGGCCCGTGGCGGCGGTGAGCGTGAGGCCGACGGCCGGCTCGTACGCGGCTTCCCACTTCTGCGCCGACAGGCTCGCCTCGGCGGCGTGCGCGGCCAGTTGCGCGAACTGGTCGGCGCTGCGTTGTTCCAGGCCGAGCGCGCGCAGCGTGCGCACGCCGGACAGCGTTTCCTGCACATGGTCGTTGAGGGCCGAGAAGCGCTTCAGCGAATCCGTGGACGCCGTGTGGATGTGGCTCGAGATGCGCTTGAACGCCAGTGCCATCAACGGGAAAGGCAGCAGGGCGATGAGGGTCAGGCGCCAGTCGACGCCGAGGAACATGATGCCCAGGACCATGACGAGGGTCAGCGTGCCGTCGAAGCCGGCGAGCATCGCTTCGCCGGCGGCCTGCTCGATGGCGTCGATGTCGTTGGTGCCGAGCGCCATCAGGTCGCCCGTGCGCTGGCGCTGGAAAAAGGCCGGACCCTGTGCCGACAGGCGGTCGTACAGCTTCGTGCGCAATTCGACCCCGAGCCGGTACGACGCCGAATACAGGCGCAGGCGCCACGCGACGCGCAGTCCGTAGATCGCGAGGCCCAGCCCGAGCAGCTGGCAGAGCTGGATGACGAGATCGTGCCCGCCCAGACGGTGGGCCGCGAGGCCGTCGATCATCGCGCCGACCTTGCGCGGCACGAGCACGGTGCACAGGGCCACGCCGAACAGCATCACCGCCGACGACGCATAGGAGCGCCAGTGGCGGCGCACGAAGCCGCCGATGAGCCTTGCCAAACCCATTGAAGATCCTGTCTTGTTGTGCGTGAAAAAGAAAAAGCGGGCCGCAGCCCGCTACTGTACTATTTTTGCCGTTTTCATGCGTTGGGGGCATTTGAGGCCGGGCCTCAAATGAACGTGCCCACGCGGACGTCCGCATCATGCATGCGTCACGCGTGGGCGCGTAATTGATGCCCCGGCATCAATTACCCCACCTACCTTTTGCCGCGGCGTCTTACTTCTTGCGCTGCGTGCGCGACCCCTTGCCGCCCTGCGTCACGACGCGCAGCGGCGGCGTGCTTTCGGTCGGCGTGACGATCGGCAGGTCGACGTGCGGACCCGCTTCCAGCGGCACGGTGGAGGCGATCGGGTGCTCGGCGGCGGCCGGCTTCGGCGCGACCTCGTTCAGGGCCTTGGCCAACGGCTTGGCCTTGGCGCGCGGCACCTCGTCGGCGATGGCCGTCTCGACCGGATCGGGGGCGGGTGCCGGCGGTTCCGCGGCGACCGCCTCGGTCACGGTGATCGTCACGGGTTCGGCCGGCGCGGCCGGGGTCTCCGTGGCGCGGGCCACGGTCTGCTTGCCCGCATCCAGCGCGGCTTCGGCCAGCGCGGCGCCCGTGTCGACGGCGGCGTGGGCGATCTCGGTGCTCACCGTGGTGGCATCGGCCGTCGCGATGGCGGCCTGCTCCAGGATCTGCGGCACGGACGTCGGGACGTTCGCCGTCGCGGCGGGCACCAGTTGCAGGGGCGAGGCCGGCGTGGTCCAGCTGCGCTCGCGGTTGCCGGCGGCGATGCCCAGCAGTTCGCGGCCGTAGGAAAAGAATTGTTGCCACTGGCCCTGGGCCGTCGTGCCGATCGTGAACAGATCACGGGGATTATTCGCTTCGAGCAATTGCTTAAACGTTCCCGCGGCTTGTTCGACCGAAGCGCGCGACGTCTTCATGTTGAGTGCAATCAGCTGTTCGGCACTGTCGAGTGCGCGCTGGCTGAAGGCGCGGAACACGTCGAGTTGGGCTTCCCATTGGGACTTGCGGACGGCGGACAACTGTTCGGAAAGTGAAGTCATCTGAGTTCCTTGTCTTTCAGGTTATAACCGTATGGTTTATGACGCACTGCAATAAGATGAGTGTAAAGGTGTTTATGCGGGATGAAAAGGGAATTTTATGTTGTTTTTATAAGGAAATCTTGCAATGCAGCATTAGCCTTTGACATAGATCATTGACAAAATAGACATCGTGGTAATCTGATGTGATTCCAACCCATCAGGAGACATCAGCATGGATCTCGTCCTTCGCAACGCCACGCTGCCGGACGGCCGCCGGGTCGACATCGCCATCGACGGTGCCCGCATTGCCGCTGTCGAGCCTGCTTTGCCGCAGCGCGGCACGCGCGAGATCGACGTGGGCGGGGACCTCGTGACGCCGCCTTTCGTCGACGCCCATTTCCACATGGATGCCACGCTCAGCTACGGCCTGCCGCGCGTCAACGAATCCGGTACCTTGCTCGAAGGCATCGCGCTGTGGGGCGAACTGAAGCCACAATTGGCGCAGGACGCGCTCGTCGACCGGGCGCTGCGCTATTGCGACTGGGCCGTCGCGCGCGGACTGCTGGCCATCCGCACCCACGTCGACGTCTGCGACGACCGCCTGCTGGCCGTGGAAGCGCTGCTCGACGTCAAGGGCCGCGTCGCGCCCTACATCGACCTGCAGCTCGTCGCGTTCCCGCAGGACGGCCTGCTGCGCAGTCCGACGGCCCTCGCCAACCTCAAGCGCGCGATCCGCATGGGCGTGGACGTCGTCGGCGGCATCCCGCATTTCGAGCGCACGATGGCCGACGGCGCCGAGTCCGTGCGCCTGCTGTGCGAGTTCGCGGCGGAGCAGGGCCTGATGGTCGACATGCATTGCGACGAAAGCGACGATCCATTGTCGCGCCACATCGAAACCCTTGCCGCCGAGACCTTGCGCTTCGGCTTGCAGGGCCGCGTGGCCGGATCGCATCTGACGTCGATGCATTCGATGGACAATTATTATGTGAGCAAGTTGTTGCCGTTGATCGCGGAAGCGGGCGTGGCCGCGATCGCCAATCCCCTCATTAATATCACCTTGCAGGGCCGCCACGACACGTATCCCAAGCGGCGCGGCATGACGCGCGTGCCGGAACTGCTCGCGGCCGGCGTGCCGGTGGCGTTCGGCCACGATTGCGTGATGGATCCATGGTATGGCCTCGGTTCCGGCGACATGCTGGAAGTGGCGCACATGGGGCTGCACGTCGCGCAGATGACGGGGCAGGCCGCGATGCGCCAGTGTTTCCAGGCAATCACCGAGACGCCCGCCCGCATCCTTGGTCTGCAGGGCTATGGCATCGCGCCGGGCTGCCGCGCCGACCTCGTCTGGCTCGACGCGGCCGACCCGGTCGAGGCGATCCGCCTGCGCGCGGCGCGCCGGCTCGTGTTGCGTGCCGGCCAGGTCGTCAGCGAGGCGCCGCCCGCGCGTGCCACCCTGCATCTGCCGGACCGGCCGGCCACGGTGGATTTCCGCTTGGGAACTTCTAGACGGGCCGGGCAGTAACCCACGGCATAAAGTCTTTCCTACCTTTATTCAACGGAAATTTTCTACGCACAGTTACCGGATTCGCAGCCGTGCAGACGAATCCTTAGGTAGAATCTTGCGCTTTCGATACATCCAGCAGGCCACGCAGTGAAAGACATCCAGATTCGTCCCGCTACTGAAACTGATTTCAATGCGATGTGGACCATTTTCCAGGCGCACGCGACCGAGGGCGAGACCTATGCCCAGGACGCCGGCACGAGCCGCGAAGAAACGTACGACTACTGGTTCGCGCCCGAGTCGTCGACGTATGTCGCCGTGCGTGGCGGGGAGCGCGTTCTCGGAATGTACAAGCTGCAGCCGAACCACGTGGGACGCGGCGCGCACGTGGCGAACGCGTCCTATATGGTGAGTCCGAACGCGCAGGGCGTGGGCGTCGGCAACCTGCTCGGCGAGCACAGCATCGGCGAGGCGCGGCGCCAGGGCTACCTCGCCATGCAGTTCAACTTCGTCGTCAGCACCAACAATCCCGCGATCCACTTGTGGAAGCGGCTCGGCTTTTCCATCGTCGGCACATTGCCGAAGGCTTACCGCCACCGCCGCCTCGGTTATGTGGATGCCTACGTGATGTACAAGCTCCTGGAAGACCCGGCGCGCTGGCCGCTGCCGGAGGAAGACTGATGTCGCGGCAAGTTCTCGCGACCCCGCGCCTGCGCCTGCGCACCGCGCACCCGGACGACGCCGATTTCTACCTGGCGCTCGTCAACGATCCCGGCTTCCTCGAACATATCGGCGACCGCGGCATCCGCACGCGCGAGGAGGCGCTGCAAGCCCTGCTCGACGGCCCGATCGCGATGCAGGAAACGCGTGGCCACTCGCTCTATGTCGTCGAGCTGAAGGGGAGCGGCACGTTGATCGGCATGTGCGGCCTGATCAAGCGCGAGACGCTGGACGGCGTCGACATCGGCTATGCCTACCTGGCGCCCTACTGCGGCCGCGGCTACGCCTACGAAGCCGGCATGGCCGTGCTGGACCACGCGAGGAGGCTGGGCCTCAAGCGCGTCCTGGCCATCACCTCGCCCAACAATGCCGCGTCGAACGGTCTGCTGCGCAAGATGGGCATGCGCTTCGAACGCTTCGTGCACCTCGTGCCGGACGACGCCGGTAGTAATTTGTACAGTCTCGATATCGAACAAACCATATAACGTTGCTGTGTGGATACGAATATTCACGAAATGTAACAAGATGATTGGTTTTCGGGTTTCTTTTGGTCATGATTCGACTATCACTCCGGGATAGTTGCGACCACCATGAAACTTGTAAATTTGAGAATTTCGATACGCTTGGGCTTGCTGGGCGGTTTTTTCTTGCTCGCCATCCTTGTCGTCAGCCTGAATGGCTGGCGTTCGCAGACGGCCGTCAACGAGCGCGCGTCCGCCGCCTTGGCCAAGGTCGAGTCGCTCGCCCTTGCGGCGGACACGGCGCGCAGCGCCCAGGTCGAGTTCAAGATCCAGGTGCAGGAGTGGAAGAACATCCTGATCCGTGGCAGCGATCCGGCCGATTTCAAGAAATACCAGGACGGTTTCGAAAAGAGCGCGGCGAAGACGCTGGCCGAGTTCGATAAACTCACGGCGACCCTGACGGCGCAGGGCGTGCCGACGGATAAGGTGGCCCAGGCCCAGGCGGCGCTGCGCGACTTGGACGAGCGCTATCACGCCGCGCTGAAGACCTACGACGGCGCCAATCCGGAGAGCTATAAACTGCTCGACCGCCAGGTCAAGGGCATGGACCGCGCGCCGACGAAGCAGATCGACGATATCGTCGACGGCATCCAGGATTACGCGAAGACGACCATCGCCACGATGCGCAAGGAAAAGGAAGCCGCCGAACAGGCCGAGCGCCGCGTGGCGGTCGCCACGTTCGCGGCCGTCCTGCTGGTGGCCGTCGGCGTGACGGTCTGGCTGGCGCGCAGCATCACGCGGCCGTTGCACGATGCCGTGGCCATCGCAAGCAACGTCGCGGCGGGTGACCTCACGCATCCCATCGTCGTCGACCGCAAGGACGAAATCGGCATGCTGCTGGAGGCGCTGAAGCACATGCAGGACAGCCTGGCCGGCATCGTGGCGCGTGTGCGCAGCGGTACCGACACGATCTCGGCGGCCACGAGCGAGATCGCCCTCGGGAACCAGGATCTGGCCGCGCGCACCGAGGAACAGGCCAGCACGGTCGAGGAGACCGCGGCGTCGATGGACCAGCTCACGTCGATGGTGCGCAGCAGCCGCGACAGCGCCGACCGCGCCAAGCGCATGGCCGACGACGCGTCGGGCGTCGCCACCCGCGGCGGCGCGGCCGTGGCACAGGTGGTCAGCACGATGGGCGAGATCGACGCGGCCTCGCACAAGATCGTCGACATCATCGGCGTCATCGACGGCATCGCGTTCCAGACCAATATCCTTGCCCTCAACGCTGCCGTGGAAGCGGCGCGGGCCGGCGAGCAGGGACGCGGTTTCGCCGTCGTGGCGTCCGAAGTGCGCAGTCTGGCCCAGCGCTCGGCCGGCGCGGCCAAGGAGATCAAGGCCCTCATCGGCGACACGGTCGAGAAGGTGCAGACCGGCACGCGCCTCGTGGGCGAGGCCGGCGGCACGATGCAGGATGTAGTGGACAGCGTGCAGCGCGTGGCCGGCATCATCGCCGAGATCACGGCCACCGCCACGCACCAGAGCGAAGGCATCACCCAGGTCAACGATGCGATGGGACAGATGGACGGGGTCGTGCAGCGGAATTCCGCGCTGGTGGAAGAAGCGGCCGCCGCCGCGGACGCCCTGCAGCAGCAGGCACTGGCGCTGGCCGAGGCGGTCGGCGTGTTCCGCCTGGCGGACGATGCGCCGCCCGCGCCGCGCGCGTCCGTGCGCAAGACGCTGGCGGCGCCGGCCCGCGCCGAGGCTTGGGAAACGTTTTAAGAGTCCAACCAGGTTGGCGCGGATAAACCGCGCACGTCGCGCGGGGGTACAGGGACGCCCACCCTACTGCCTGGTCGAGCCCCACGGGAAGAACCACGTGAGCGGCTTGTCCACGCGGGCAGCCCACGACGCCTCGTTGTGGCGCCCGCCCTCGGCCTTGTAGAACATCAGGTCTTCGCCATCGCGCCAGCCCTTGGCCAGCATGGCGTCGCGCATTTTGGTCGTATCGTCCAGGCCGTCGTCGCGGGTGCCGGCGTCGATGTAGTACTTCACGGGCACGCGCTCCGGCAGTTTCGCGATCGTCGCGCCGCCGTTCCACCAGAACGAACTGGAGACGCCGGCCGCCTTCGAAAAGATGTCCGGATGGCGCTGCGCGATCAGCACGGAGGCCAGGCCGCCCAGCGACGAACCCATGATCGCCGTCGTGTCTTTGCCGGGCAGCGTGCGGTATGTGCGGTCGACGTAGGGCTTCACCGTCTCCACGATGAACGCGTCGTAGGCATTCAGTTTGCCGCCGCCGTATTTCGGATCGCAGCAGGGCGTGTATTCGGGGATGCGGTCCGGCGTGTTGTCGATGCCGACGACGATCACCTCGTCCATGACGCCCGTCGCGACGAGGCGGTTGACCGTCTCGTCGATTCCCCATTCGACGCCGTACGACGCCGTCTTCGCATCGAACAGGTTCTGGCCGTCGTGCATGTACAGCACGGGGTAGCGCTTGGCCGCGTTCTCACCGTAGCTGGGCGGCAGATAGATGCGCAGCGCGCGCTTGTTGTTCAGCTGCGGCGACGCGACGTCCTTCACGATCGTCACCTTGCCGAACGGCGGACCGAAGAACGGATAGATGTCGAGCGTCGCGCCCGCGGGCACCTTGTAGACGCCGCCGATCGACACCTTGTCCGCGCCCAGCGTGGGCTTCATCTGGATGTCGCCCAGCGCGTCCGGCCATGTGAAGGTCCAGACGTTCAGCGGGCCACCCTCCGGCGTGGCGGGCACGCCCTGCGCCCAGCCGGCGGCGCCTTTGTCGGCCCGGATCTGGATGCTTTCCTTGCCCGCGGCGTAGTGCACGCGCACGGTGGTGGCGCCGGCTTGCGCCTGCATCAGCAGCAGGCTTGCCGCGGCGATTGCGATTCGTTTCATTGTGTCGTTCCGTGGGTGGCCAGCAGCCGCACGCCGTAGATGTCGAAGCGGTTCGACGGCCCGTCGACGCCGCCCGCCGCGCTGAACGTGGCGTTGCTGTCCAAATAGCTCATATTGTAGAAATCGCTCATCTCGATCCGGTACGGCATGTTCGCCTTCAGGCGCGCCGCCAGCGGGGTCGAATACACGGTCGGCGTGTTCGCCTTGTCGATGCGCGCGTGCGGCAGTTGCACGACGCCTTGCGCGACGATACGTCCCGACTCATCCTTGAGCGCCAGCCATTTTACGCCACCACTGATGCCCAGGTTCACCTGGTTGGCGCCGTTGTGGTAGCGGATCTGTACGGCGTAATCGCCCGCCGCCGGCACGCGCACGTCGCGCACCGTGAAGCGGTCCGCCGGCTGGCCCCAGTCGGCGAGATGCGGCTCGGCGAAACGCGCATTGGCCGGCGCGAGCGCGACGCCCGCCTGCACGCGCGGGTCCGTCGCGGCGATCGCCACGCCCGCGTCCACGCAGCGTGGCACGCTGTGATGGCTGCGGTTGCCCGATGCCGTGTATTGCGCTTCGACGGCGTAGCACGACGCGGCGCCGCCCGTGCTGTCCGTCCACGCGCCGGCTTGGAGTCTTGACGCGACCAGCTTGCCGTCGCGGTAGACGTTGTAGGTGATGCCGGACTGCCGGTCGGCCGGCGCGATCGTCAAGGTCGTGGCCCTGCCGGCGCGGGAGAGCGTCTCGATGCGCGGCTCGCGCGGGCCGAATACGCTCGGCGCCTCGTCGTACGGATCGGCGTTCACGCGATGGATGGCCATGTCGCCCGCCACCAGCTTGCCCAGCCGGACGTCGACGTCGCTATGCTCGCCGAGCGCGCTCCAGGGAATCTTGCTGCCTGCCGGCTTGCCGTCGACGAGGATGCGTTCGACCGCGTAATAGCCGTTGCTGCCGCCGGCCGGCACGGGCGGCAGGTGCAGCTTGACGTCGACGGCGCGGCCCTGCAGGCGCAGGTTGTACAGCGCGACGGTGTCGCCGGCCGCGAACACGCCGCCGCGCAGCCTGGCCGTGACGAACGGCTGCACCTCGATGCCGTCGCGCGTCGCGGAGACGCCGAACACATCGCGGATCACCATGCCGAGATAGGCGCCGACGGACCACAGCTGGCGCTTGGAATTGATGACGGGGCCGATCAGGTTCGGATGCGCCTCGTCCAGCAGCAGCGGCTGGCCGGACAACCATTCCAGGTTTTCCATGTTCGACAGGTTCAGCGCCGCGCCCCGCATCAGGGAGTCGTAGGCCGCATCGGCCACGGCGACGTTGCGTCCCAGAATAGCCGCGCGCAGGCCGTACGCCGTGACGAACGGCCACATCGCGCGGTTGTGGTAGACCGGCATGTCCTGCTGCTGCGGCCAGATGACGGGCGCGCCCATAGTCCCGTGCGGATAGCTGGCGAGGATCGATTGTGCGCGGGCGCCGTCGGCGACGCCCGTGACGATCGCGAGCGACTGGCCCAGCCAGTCGAACTTGTGCATCGGCGCGCCGTCGAAATGCGCGGCCGTGAGGCTGCTGTACATGCCGGCATCCTGCAGCCACAGGCGTGCATTGATGGCGTGTTTCAGGTCGCGCGCCCAGCCGTCGTAGCGCGCGGCGCGCTGCTTGTCGCCCTGTTCGCGCGCCAGCATCGCGGCCACCGTCAATGCCTTGTAGTGGCCGACGTTGGTCGACAGCGCCTTCGAGCTGGCCATCGATGCCAGGTCGTCCGGGATCCACTTCGCGTACGTCTGGTCGCGCCAGTCGAGGAACGATTCCTCGCCCGTGTACAGGCCCGCCGCGCGGTCGAACGCGGCGATGCGGTCGTTCTCGATCGTGTTCGACAATGCCTGCAGCGCCTTGGCCGCGAATGCGGCGCGCTCGTTCGCCGGCAGTGTGTTCAAGACTTGCTCGGCCGCGAAGGTCCACGTGATGCGGTCCGTGCTGACGGGCCAGCTGCCGCCGCTGCCCGTGTCCTGCACGATCTGCAAGCCGTCCGCGCTGCCCGCGACGTGCGGCGCTTTCGTCACCCCGGCGCGCCAGCCGGACAGTTTGAACATCAGCGAGTTGCGCACGCGCTGAGGATCGAGCATGGCGAGGCCCAGGTCCGCCGCGTACGACAGGTCGCGCGTCCACACGTAATGCCACTTCTCTCCGGTCTCGAAGCAGTCGCACGGGATCGCGGCGCCGCCGTTGTAGTTCCCGTCGCGGATCTCCTTGACCGAATCCAGCTTCATCTCGTGGCCGGCCAGCGCGAACAGGGCGTCGAACGCGAGGTTGCCGCTGCGGACCACGGGCAGTGACGCATCTTCTTCATAGGTCGTCGATTGCGGGCCGGGATCGCGCAACTGCATCGTCGTCGAGTGCGCATAGCTGCGCAGCAGCGCCATAGGGTCGCGCACGGAAAAGCGCGCCGTTTCTTCCTTGCCGTCCCAGGTCGGGAAGGTCAGCGCGGCCGTCGCGCCCGCGCCCGCGTGCGGGTCCGCGGCCTGCGCGGCGGACGGCGTCTCGATTGGCGACACGGTCAGCACGGGACGCTTGGGATCGGACACGTCGACGCGGAAGCGGAACGTGGCCGTGCGCTTCGTGAACAGATAGTCTTCCGGCCCCGCCCCGGTCGCGAGCGGATAGGCGTCGCCGGGTTTGACGGTGACGCTGGCCGCGGGATCCGCGACCCATTCCGCGGCCCAGTCTTTACTACCGATCTTAAAGGCGTGGTTGCCGGGGCTGACGAGGATGTCGGCCTGGTAGACGCCCTTGCCCTGGTAGGCGAGGACGTTGTCCGTGCCCCAGCCGTTGAAGGCGCCGCGCACGTAGATGTCGTAGCGCAGCGGCGGAGACTCCGCTGCGATGGCGGTCATGGATTGCGCGAACAGGGCGGCTGCGAGGATCGTAAGTTTATTCATGTCACCAACATTAAATATCGAGGATGACGACGGACGTCGCCGGCAACCGGATTTCCTTGCTCAGGTCAAGGCGGCGGCCCGTCAGCACATCGGTCCCGGCCACGACGCCGGAGAGCATCTCATGGAAGCGCGCGGCGGGCAGCACGGCCTCCTTCTCGTTCGCATTGAACGCGACCATGATCTTGTGGCGGCCGTCGTAACGGAAGTAGACCCACGTATTGTTCTCCGGCCCGTACTGCATCAGCTTCCCGTGGTGGACGACGTCCGCGCCGCGGCGCCAGTTGACGAGCTTCTTCACGAAGTCCTGCGCCTCGCGCTGGCGCGGCGTGAGGCCCGCGCCGGTGAACGCATTGACCTTGTCGCCGGCCCAGCCGCCGGGGAAGTCGCGGCGGTAGCTGCTGTCGTCGCGCCGGTCGGTGGTGCTCGTCATGAGGAGTTCGTCGCCCGTGTAGAAATGCGGGATGCGCGGCATCGTCATCACGAAGGCGAGGTCCATCTTCCAGCGCGCGACGTCTTCGCCGACGACGCTGAACAGGCGCGCCATGTCGTGGTTCCCTTCGAACAGCACCAGCTTCGACGGATCGGGGTAGAGCGTGTCCAGCGACAGCATCTCGTACACGTCGTTGAAGGTGTTGCCGTTGTTCTTGTCGGCCAGCGCCGTGCGCATCGCTTCCGTCAGCGGGAAGTCCATCATGCTGGGCATCGAGGTCGGGGCGCGCTGCCAGTGCGCGACGACGGGCGGTAACTTGCTCCATTCCTCGCCCACCATGGTCAGGTGCGGGTACTCGGCCAGCAGGCGGTGCGTGAATTGCGCGAGGAAGGCGCCGTCCGAATAGCCGAACGTGTCGATGCGCAGGCCGGACAGGCCCGCATACTCGGTCCACCAGATGTTGTTCTGGATGAGGTAGTTGGCAACGAACGGATTGGTCTGGTTCAGGTCCGGCATGCCGGGGCTGAACCAGCCTGTCGTGAAGTTATTCGCGTCCTCCTTCGACGCGTACGGGTCCTGCACGGCCGTACGGTGGTGCATCGTCGGCACGAATTTCCCGTCGTGGTTGATCCAGTCCGGCGTCGGCAAGTCCTTCATCCACCAGTGGTTCAAGCCGATGTGCGACAAGACCACGTCCTGGATCAGGCCCACGCCATGCTTCTTCGCCTCGCGCGACAGGCGCACATAGTCGTCGTTGCTGCCGTAGCGCGGATCGATCTTGTAGTGATCCGTGGCCGCGTAGCCGTGGTACGACGCGGCCGGCATGTCGTTCTCGACGAGCGGCGTGGGCCACAACTGGGTGAAGCCCATGCCGGCGATGTAGTCGAGGTGGTCGATGATGCCCTGGATGTCGCCGCCGTGGCGGCCGTGGCCCAGCGCGCGATCGAGCTTGTCGGGCAGGCCGGGCACGCTGTCGTTTTTCGTATCGCCGTTGGCGAAGCGGTCCGGCATGAGTTGATAGATCGCGTCGCTCGTAGTGAAGCCCTGGCGCTCGCCCGACCCGGGCGCGCGGGCCAGCAGGCGATAGGGATAGCTCACGGGCTGCGCCGTGCCGCCGGCGGGCGCCTTGAAGTCGATGGCGAAGCCGCCCGGCTGCGTGTCCGGCGCGATGTCCAGGTCGATGAACACGTAGTTGCGGTTGGCCACGCGCGTGACCGATGCGATGCGCACGCCGGGATACGCGACGGCCGGT
This sequence comes from Massilia putida, assembly GCF_001941825.1. NCBI lineage: Bacteria > Pseudomonadati > Pseudomonadota > Betaproteobacteria > Burkholderiales > Oxalobacteraceae > Massilia > Massilia putida. Next base: position 2,864,428 of record NZ_CP019038.1, on the reverse strand, counting down.
TCCAGGTCGGCGATGGCGGCGCCATGCACCATCAGTTGCAGGCGCCGGTCGTGCATGCCCGTCCACCAGAACGGCGGCTCCATGTGATCGATGGTGGCGGCCACGGCGGCCGGGTTGCCGCTGAGCAGGGCGCTGCCGAGCAACAGGCCGGCGAGAAGGGTATGCGTGCGGGGGAGGGCGGACATTGGTGGTCTCCAGGGCGGGCGGCGTAGCACAACTACATCGGCTTGCTCGAATAATTGCTCGCGAGTAATGTGCTTATTACATTATTGCTTCGAGAATACTACAGAGACTTGAGTGCGGCAACGCGCTGCGCACCCATCTCCTCTAGTTTTGCTACACCGATTTATTGCGGGATTGCAAGACTAAATGTTGGCAGATTCCAACGTTCCGTAAAACTACTACGTGAGTTTGCGTCAAAACGGTGCAAACATAGGTCGAATTGGTGCATAGGAATCAATTTGTAGCCCGACTACATCGTTCGCATACGTATTTTGTAGCTCGAATACAACGCGAAAAGTCGTTTTTTCGCCAATTTGGCGTAAAACTCCTACATTCCTGTAAGACAAAGCAAGTTGCGTTGACAGTGCATCTAGTTTTAATACAGAATCCTTGGCAGAACGTACGCACTATAAACGTTTGTTTTCTGGCTCCCGGGTGCGGGCTCGCGCTGCCGTCGGGAAAAACAATGAGATCTGATGATTTGAGGGGACAAATGAAGATTTTTAATGGCAAGCACGCGCGTAACATCAATGGCGCACTTGTGTTCAAGCTGAGCCCGGTTGCCGCCGGCTGCGCCGTGTTTCTGTCGGCGCTCGGCACCAATGTGTACGCCCAGGACGCCACCGTATCGCAAGCCGCGCAAACGACGGATGCCAACGGCAATCCGATCAGCCAGGTGACCGTGACCGGTATCCGCCGCGGCATCGAAGCGGCCATCTCCATCAAGAAGAATTCGAATTCCATCGTCGAAGCGATTTCGGCGGAAGACATCGGCAAGCTGCCGGATGCGACCGTCGCCGAGACCATCTCGCGCCTGCCGGGCGTGACGGCGCAGCGCGACAAGTCGTCGGGCCGCGCATCCGCGATCTCCGTGCGCGGCCTGTCGCCGGACTTCAACGGCACGCTGCTGAACGGCCGCGAGCAGGCGTCCGCCGGCGACAGCCGCGGCGTCAAGTTCGACCTGTACCCGGCCGAGATGCTGGGCACCATCACCATCTATAAATCGCCGGACGCCAGCCTGATGGGCCAGGGCATCGCCTCGACGATCGACCAGCGCACCGTGATGCCGCTGGACTTCGCCAAGCGCACCGTCGCCGTCGGCTACAAGGCCATGCGCTTCGGCGAGCACAACGACGGTCTCGGGACCGGCACCGGCTACCGCAGCACGCTGACCTACATCGACCAGTTCGCCAACCGCACGATCGGCGTGGCCCTGGGTCTCGTGAAATTCAACGACACGGGCGCGGAACAGCCGCAATCCGACGGCTGGGGCGGCTGGACGCCGAAACTGGCGGACGTCGGCGCACCGCTGTACAACGGCCAGAACGTGATCGTGCCGGGCGGCTTCAAGACCGACCTGCAGCGCGATCCGCAGACCAACAAGGGCGCGATGGCCATCGTGCAGTTCCGTCCGAACAAGGACTTCCTGACGACCGTCGACCTGTTCCACTCCAAGAACACCGACAGCACCCGCAAGACCGGTATCGAAGGCGCGATCTGCGGCAGCACGGGCTCGTACGACCCGTCCGGCGTGCTCTCCAACGCCAACATCGTCAACGGCGTCGCCGTGTCGGGCACCTGCTCGGGCTTCAAGGCCGACGTGCGCAACCACAACGAAGCCGTCGTCGACACGCTGAACGCCTGGGGCATCAACAGCCGCCTGCGCAACGAAGGCTGGACCGTCACCGGCGACGTGTCCGGCTCGAAGGTCAAGCACGACGCGAACCGCTACGAGACCACCGCCGGCCTGCCGGGTAACGGCGGCTCGGACACGATCTCGTGGACCGGCTTCGACGGCAAGAGCAACCTGAGCCCGACCTACAAGACCGGCCTGAACTATTCCGACCGCAGCAAGATCGTCCTGACCGACGTCGACGGCTGGGGTGGCGGCCTGAGCGGCAATCCGCAGGCGGGCTATGTCGCCATCGGCGTCACGACCGACGAGATCAAGGCCGGCCGCCTCTCCGCCAAGCGCGATGTCGAACTGGGTCCGGTCACCGCGATCGAATTCGGCGTGAACCGCACCAACCGCACCAAGCGCCGCGACCAGAACGAAGGCAACCTGATCATCGCCGGCGGTCCGTACGCATCGGCCCCGGTGCCGGGCACGGAAACCCTGGTCACGCCGCTGGGCATGCCGGTCGCGCAATTCAACCCGCTGGGCACGCTCGGTTCGATCTACCAGCTGCTGCCGAAGGTCGACCAGCCGATCCAGACGGACAAGAACTGGGATATCTCGGAAAAGGTCTCGACCGGCTACCTGATGGGTAACCTGGAAGGCGAGCTGTTCGGCCTGTCCTACCGCGGCAATGTGGGGGCGCAATACGTCCACACGAACCAGAGCTCGGTCGGCTACGTCGTCGACACGGCGAACTGCGCCGGCGTCGCCGGTCAGGCTTGCCCGTCCTACACGATCCAGGGCCATCACTCGTACAACGATTTCCTGCCGAGCCTGAACCTGGGCTTCGAGCTGCCGTACAACCAGATGCTGCGTCTCGGCCTGGGCAAGACCATTTCGCGCACCAAGATGAGCGACCTGCGTCCGGGCGGCGGCGTGACGCTGAACACCTCGTATCCGGGCGGCGCCCGCCTGACGGGCGGCGCGGGCAACCCGAACCTCGAGCCGTTCCGCGCCAAGGCGCTCGACCTGTCGTACGAAAAATACTTCGAGGTCAACGGTGCCAAGGGCTATGTGGCCGTCGCCGGCTTCTACAAGAAGCTCGACACCTACGTCCTGAGCACGTCCAAGATCGTCGACTTCGCCCAGCTCGGCCTGCTGAGCGCCAAGACCGCGCTGCCGGCCGGCGGCCAGTATGCCGGCTCGACCGTCGGTGTGCTGACCACGCCGACCAATGGCACGGGCGGCAACATCAAGGGTATCGAGCTGACGGCGTCGCTGCCGTTCGCGATGGTGACCAAGTACCTGACCGGTTTCGGTATCGAAGTCAACCATTCGAGCACCCTGAGCTCGGTGAACCTGCTCACCACGGGCCTGTCCGTGATCGACACCGGCGGCGTCAGCACCATCCCGCTGCCGGGCCTGTCGCGCCAGGTGACCAACATGCGCCTGTATTACGAAAACGCCGGATTCCGCGCCTCGATCGCCGCCAAGCGCCGCAGCGACTTCCTGGGCGAGATCAGCGACTTCCAGGACAACCCGCAGCTCACGTACATCAAGGGCAACACGACGGTGGACGGCCAGGTCACGTACGAATTCGGCGACAAGTCGGTGCTGAAGGGCCTGTCGATCACGGGTGCGGTGAACAACTGGACCAACTCGGCGTTCGACCGCTTCGCGGCCAACCCGGACAACGTGGTCGAGCACATCCGCTTCGGCCGTACTTACAGCCTGGGCGCAAGCTACAAGTTCTAAGTTATCCTGTCGACGTCGACAGTCGGGCACGTTGAATAACCTGCTGCCGTTGCACTGCAGTCCTGCGATGCTCGCTGTACTACCCGTACAGCTGCGCTTCTCGAACTGTATTGCGGCCGCTCGCGACGGTTCTTCGAGGTGCCCTAAAACTCTAAGCACCCCTGCCGACCCTGGTCAGCAGGGGTGTTTTTTCATTCCGAACGCACGAGACCGAGCATGCAAGCACCTCTCCTGAACACCATCGTCATCGTCGGCGGCGGCACCGCCGGCTGGATGACCGCCACCGCCCTCGCCACCGCGCTGCGCGGCCGTTACCGCATCCGCCTCGTGGAGTCCGACGAGATCGGGATCGTGGGCGTCGGCGAAGCGACGATTCCGATGATCCAGCGCTTCAACACGGTGGCCGGCATCGACGAAGCCGAATTCATGAAAGCGACCAACGGCACCTTCAAGCTGGGCATCGAGTTCGTCAACTGGGGCCGCCTGGGCGAGCGCTACATGCACGGCTTCGGCCGCGTGGGCCAGGACCTGTGGACCGTCGGCTTCGACCAGTACTGGCACAAGATGCATGCGCTGGGCCGCGCGCGCGACCTGGGCGACTACTCGATCACCCGCGCCGCCTCGCGCGCCAACAAGTTCATGCCGCCGCGTACCGACGTCGGCAATTCGCCGCTCGCCGACATCGCCTATGCGTACCACTTCGACGCCAGCCTGTACGCGCGTCACCTGCGCAAGCTGTCGGAAAGCCGCGGTGTCGAGCGGATCGAGGGCAAGATCGTGCGCGTCAGCCAGCGCCCGCATGACGGGTTCGTCGACGCGGTGGTGCTGGAGAGTGGCGCGCGCGTCGAGGGCGACCTGTTCATCGACTGCTCCGGTTTCCGTGGCCTGCTGATCGAGCAGACGCTCGGCGCCGGCTTCGAGGACTGGAGCCACTGGTTGCCGTGCGACCGCGCGCTCGCCGTGCCGTGCGAACCGGTGCCCGTGCCGACGCCGTACACGCGCTCCACCGCGCACCGCGCCGGCTGGCAATGGCGCATCCCGTTACAGAACCGCACCGGCAACGGCCACGTGTATTGCAGCCGCCACATCAGCGACGACGAAGCGGCCGCCGTGCTGCTGGCCAACCTGGACGGCAAGCCGCTCGCCGATCCGCGCCCGATCCGCTTCACGACCGGCATGCGCAAGAAGAGCTGGGACAAGAACGTGGTCGCGATCGGCCTGGCGAGCGGTTTCCTAGAGCCGCTGGAATCGACCAGCATCCACATGGTGCAGGCGGCCGTGCAGCAGTTGCTGGACTTTTTCCCGGATCGCGGTTTTTCCCAGGTCGACATCGATGCGTACAACCGCATGTCGCGCTTCCACTACGAGCGCATCCGCGACTTCATCATCCTGCACTACCACGCCAACCAGCGTGATGACAGCGCGTTCTGGCAGGCGTGCGCGCACATGGCGATTCCGGACACGCTGCGCGAGAAGCTCGACCTGTACCGCAGCCACGGCCGGATCCAGCGCTACAACAACGAGTTGTTCACCGAGGTCGGCTGGCTGCAGGTGCTGGTCGGGCAGAACATCCATCCGCAGGCTTACCATCCGCTGGTGGACGTGCAGACGGAAGAGGGCATCGAGGACTACATGGAGAGTGTGGCCGACGTCATCCGCCAGTGTGTGGACTTCATGCCGAGTCATGCGGAGTTCATTGCGGGGTATTGCAAGGCGCCAAAGATGTAACCGCGACGCATGGATGTCGCGGCTGGGCGTCAATCTGATGAAATTCTGGCAGCGGGGGAAGGCTTGAGCGAGTAAACTGTCGGTTTGCTTACGATTTTTACGAGATTCCCATCCATGCATGACACCCCGCTCCAGACGTTCGCCGACCTCGATATCCCCGCTCCCATCCTCAAGGCACTGAAGGAGGTCGGCTACGAGACGCCGTCGCCGATCCAGGCGGCCACCATCCCCCTCCTGATGGAAGGCCGCGACGTACTGGGGCAGGCGCAGACGGGCACCGGCAAGACGGCCGCCTTCGCGCTGCCGGTCCTGTCCCGCATCGATGTCAAGAACCCGGCCGTGCAGGCCCTCGTGCTCGCGCCCACGCGCGAGCTGGCGATCCAGGTGGCCGAAGCCTTCCAGAGCTATGCCGCGCACCTGAAGAACTTCCACGTGCTGCCGATCTACGGCGGCCAGAGCTACGGCCCACAGCTGTCGGCGCTGCGCCGCGGCGTGCAGGTCGTCGTCGGGACGCCGGGCCGCGTGATCGACCACCTCGACAAGGGGTCGCTCGACATCTCGCAGCTGAAGACCCTCGTGCTGGACGAAGCCGACGAGATGCTGCGCATGGGCTTCATCGACGACGTCGAGCGCATCCTGCAGGAGACCCCGGAAGGGCGCCAGACCGCGCTGTTCTCGGCCACGATGCCGCCGCAGATCAAGCGCATCGCCAAGACGTACCTGAACGAGCCGAGCGAGGTGACCGTCGCCGCCAAGACCACGACGGCCACCAACATCACGCAGCGCTACTGGCTCGTCGCGGGCCTGCAGAAGCTCGATGCGCTCACGCGCATCTTGGAAGCGGAACCGTTCGACGGCATGATCGTCTTCGCGCGCACGAAGCTCGGCACCGAGGAACTCGCGGCCAAGCTGCAGGCGCGCGGCTTCGCGGCCGCCGCCATCAACGGCGACATGGCCCAGCAACAGCGCGAGCGCACGATCGAGCAGCTCAAGAACGGCAAGATCGACATCCTCGTCGCCACCGACGTGGCCGCGCGCGGCCTGGACGTGGAGCGCATCAGCCACGTGATCAACTACGACGTGCCGTCCGACCCGGAAAGCTACACGCACCGCATCGGCCGCACGGGCCGTGCGGGCCGCAGCGGCGAGGCGATCCTGTTCATCACACCGCGCGAACGGGGCCTGCTGAAAGCCATCGAACGCGCCACGCGCCAGCCGGTGGCGCAGCTCACGCTGCCGACCATCAAGGCCGTCAACGAGGTGCGCATCACCCGCTTCAAGGAGCAGATCGGCGAGACGCTGGCCGCGGGCGGCCTGGACGTGTTCCGCTCCCTCATCGAGGACTTCGAGCGCGAGCAGAACGTACCCGCGATCGACATCGCGGCCGCGCTGGCCAAGCTGTACCGCGGCGACGAGCCGCTGCTGCTGGAAAAGCCGGACCGCGAACCGAAGCCGGAATTCCGCGAACGTGAGGAGCGTCCTGCACGCCCGGCCCGTGACGGCTTCGGCGACGAACGCCCGGCCCGTGCCGGCCGCGAAGGCTTTAAAAAGGAGCGCGTGGAGCGCGCGCCGGAGCCGGGCATGGCCACGTACCGTATCGAGGTGGGCCATCAACACGGCGTCAAGCCGGGCAATATCGTGGGCGCGATCGCCAACGAGGGCGGCATCGCCGCGCGCGACATCGGCCGCATTGAGATCTACGACGACTTCAGTACGCTCGACATGCCGGCCGACCTGCCGCAGGACCTGGTCGACCACCTGAAGAAGGTGTGGGTGGCGGGGCAGCAGCTGGGCATCACCCGCGACGGCCAGGAGCCGCCCGAGAAGAAGCCGGCGAAGCGCAAGTTCGCGGACAAGAAGCTCCGCAAATAAACACCGGGGTCAGAGCCCGTTTTTTGGCAATTGCCCAAAAACGGGCTCTGACCCCGGTTTGTTGTTTGACTACATTTTCTTTGCCGTCCCTGGGAATTATAGGGGTTGTCTGGATTGACACCCAGAAAACCCCATGTTACTTTGCTACATGTGGCAGCCTGGCAGGAGTCCGGGCGCATTAGGGGACACAGATGGAAATGCAAACTCACTCGCTCAAGCCGCGGCTGTCGTTCTGGCAGCTGTGGAATATGAGCTTCGGCTTCTTCGGCATCCAGTTCGGCTTTGCGCTTCAAAACGCCAACACCAGCCGGATCTTCGCCACGCTCGGCGCATCGCCCGACGATCTCGCGCTGTTCTGGCTCGCGGCGCCCGTCACCGGTCTCCTGGTGCAGCCCGTGATCGGCTACCTCAGCGACAACACCTGGCACCCGACCTGGGGCCGTCGCCGTCCGTTCTTCTTCATGGGCGCCGTCCTGGCCGCCATCGCACTGTTCCTGATGCCGAATTCGGCCGCCGTGTGGATGGCCGTTGCCGTGCTGTGGATGATGGATGCGGCCATCAACGTGTCCATGGAGCCGTTCCGCGCCTTCGTCGGCGACAAGCTCGATGTTTCGCAGCAGACGGCCGGGTATGCGATGCAGACGTTCTTCATCGGCTGCGGCGCCGTCATCGCGTCGCTGCTGCCGAAGCTGTTCTCGGATTACCTCGGCGTGTCCAACGTGCCGGTGAACGGGGCGATTCCCGATACCGTGCGCTACTCGTTCTACATCGGCGGCGCCGTGTTCCTGGCCGCCGTCAGCTGGACCGTGTTCACGGCCGACGAACTGCCGCCGCCCGATCTCGACCGCTTCCAGGCCCAGCGCAAGGAAGCGCGCAACTTCGGCGTGGCGCTGCGCGAGATCCTCGGCGGCTTCGCGCACATGCCCAAGACGATGGTGCAGCTCGCGTTCGTCCAGTTCTTCACCTGGATCGCGTTGTTCTCGCTGTGGATCTACACCGGCACCGCGATCGCCGACAACGTCTTCGGCACCACGGATGCGCAATCGGCCGCCTACCAGGAAGCCGGTAATCTCGTCGGCGTGATGTTCGCGGTGTACAGCGGCGTCTCGGCGCTCGCGGCGTTCATCCTGCCGGTGCTGGCGCGCGCCACCAGCCGCAAGGCCTGCCATGCGGTGTGCCTGGCGATCGGCGGCCTGTCGCTGGCGAGCCTGTTCTTCATCCGCACCCAGTCGATGCTGATGATGCCGATGATCGGCGTGGGCATTGCCTGGGCCAGCATCCTGACGATGCCCTATGCGATCCTGGCCGGCGCGCTGCCGCCGAACCGCATGGGTTATTACATGGGCCTGTTCAACTTTTTCGTCGTGATCCCGCAGATCGTCAGCGGCCTGCTGCTCGGCTTCTTCACGAAGCACCTGTTCGACGGCCACGCCGTGCGCACCCTCGTGCTGGGCGGCGTCTGCATGGTGCTGGCGGCCGTGCTGACGCTGTTCGTGACCGACCGGGCGGAACGCGCGGCGCATTAAGCGCGACCAAGCGCTGCGCCACGCGGGGGGCGAGTGTCGTATCCTTACGGGTTTGACAACAAACCCCCCGACAGGAGCACGATATGACGATTCAGACGATTGCGACGACCCCGTTCGCCGGGCAACGCCCCGGCACGTCCGGCCTGCGCAAGAAGGTGACGGAGTTCCAGCAGCCCGGCTACCTGGAAAACTTCGTCGAGGCCATCTTCCTGACGCTGGGCGACTTCCAGGGCCGCACCCTGGTGCTCGGCGGCGACGGCCGCTATTTCAACCGCAACGCCATCCAGACCATCCTGCGCATGGCCGCCGCCCACGGCGTGGGCCGCGTGCTCGTCGGGCGCGGCGGCATCCTGTCGACGCCCGCCGTCAGCTGCGTGATCCGCAAGCGCGCCGCGCTCGGCGGCATCGTCCTCTCGGCCAGCCATAACCCGGGCGGCCCGGACGGGGACTTCGGCATCAAGTACAACATCGACAACGGCGGCCCGGCACCGGAAAAGATCACCGAGGCGATCTACGCGCACACGCAAACGCTGACGTCGTACCGCATCAGCGACGCCGGCCCCGTCGACCTGGATAGAATCGGCAGCATCCGCATCGAAGACATGGAAGTGGAGGTGATCGATTCCGTGACCGACTACGCCGAGCTGATGGCCGGCCTGTTCGACTTCGACGCCATCCGCGCCCTGTTCGCGCGCGGCTTCACGATGCGCTTCGACGGCATGTCCGCGGTGTCAGGTCCGTACGCGAAGGCCATCATCGAAGGCATGCTGGGCGCGCCGGCCGGCACCGTCGTCAACTTCGAGCCGCTGGAAGATTTCGGCGGCCACCACCCGGACCCGAACCCCGTCAACGCGGCCGAACTGATCGCGCTGATGGACGGCCCTGATGCCCCGGACTTCGGCGCCGCGTCGGACGGCGACGGCGACCGCAATATGATCGTCGGCCGCAAGCTCGCGGTGTCGCCGTCGGACAGCCTCGCGATCATCGCGGCGAATGCGAGCGCGGCGCCGGGCTACCGCGACGGCATCAAGGGCATCGCGCGCTCCATGCCGACGTCGCAGGCGGCGGACCGCGTGGCCGCCGCGCTGGGCGTGTCGTGCTTCGAGACCCCGACCGGCTGGAAGTATTTCGGCAACCTGCTGGACGCCGGCCTGGCCACGCTGTGCGGCGAAGAGAGCTACGGCACGGGCTCGGCGCACATCCGCGAAAAGGATGGCGTGTGGGCCGTGCTGTTCTGGCTGAACCTGATCGCGGCCAGCGGCAAATCGGTCAACGAGATCGTGCAGGAGCACTGGGCCCGCTTCGGCCGCAACTATTATTCGCGCCACGATTACGAAGCCGTCGACGCGGCGGCCGCCAACGCGATGATGGAGGCCTTGCGCGGCAAGCTGGCATCGCTCGCGGGGCAGACTTTCGGCGACTATCGCGTGCAGCTGGCCGACGATTTCACATACACCGATCCGGTCGATCAGTCCATCGCCACGCGCCAGGGCGTGCGCATCGTCATGACGGACGGCTCGCGCATCGTGCTGCGCCTGTCCGGCACCGGCACCGAGGGCGCGACCGTGCGCCTGTACCTGGAACGCTACGAAGCCGACCCGGCCCGTCACAACCTCGACACCCAGGCCGCGCTGGCGCCGCTGATCGCCATCGCCGAACAGGTGTCGGAACTCAAAGTGCGCACGGGCCGCGAGCAACCGAGTGTGATCACGTAACCAACCCACCGTCGTCCCCGCGGAGGCGGGACCCGATTTCGCATGCGCCGTCGAGACGTGTGCAAACTTGGGTTCCCGCCAAGGCGGCCGGCCAGGCCGGGAACGACGTTTTTTAACTAATTAAACAGGACCCTGAATGAAACTCCCCGTTCTCGCCGTCTCCCTGATGCTCGCTTTCGGCACCGCCTCGGCCGCGCCCGACCTGTCTCCGGTCAAAGGCAAGCCGTTCACCTGGGATAACGCGACCGTCTACTTCCTGTTGACGGACCGCTTCAACAACGGCGATCCGTCGAACGACCACGCCTATGGCCGCAAGAACGATGCGGCCGTCGCGCGCGGCTTCATGGGCGGCGATCTGGCCGGCGTCACGGCCAAGATCAAGGAGGGGTATTTCACGGACTTGGGCGTGGACGCGATCTGGATTTCGCCCCCCGTCGAGCAGATCCACGCGTCGACCGACGAAGGCACGGGTGTCAGCTACGGCTTCCACGGCTACTGGGCGCGCGACTTCACGGCCGTCGACGCCAATCTCGGCACCGAGAAGGACGTGCGCGACCTCGTCGAGGCGGCGCATGCGCGCGGCATCCGCGTGCTGCTCGACGTGGTGATGAACCACACGGGACCCGTTACGGCGGAAGATACGGTGTGGCCGTCGGACTGGGTGCGCACGGCGCCGACCTGTAACTTCAAGGACGTCAAGGGCACGGTCGACTGCGCGCTCGTGAAGAACCTGCCGGACTTCCGCACCGACAGCAATGCGAAGGTCGACCTGCCGCCGTTCCTCGTCGCGAAATGGAAGAAGGAAGGCCGTATTGATCGCGAAGTGAAGGAGCTGGACGAGTTCTTCAAGCGCACGGGCTACCCGCGCGCACCGCGCTACTACCTGATGAAGTGGCACGCCGACTGGGTGCGCAAGTACGGCTTCGACGGCTTCCGCGGCGACACCGTCAAGCACACGGAACCGGGCGTGTGGAAGGATCTGAAAAAAGTCGCGAGCCAGGCGTACGAGGACTGGAAGCGCACGCCGGCCGGCAAGGAAGCCGTCGACAAGATCGGCAACGTGCCGTTCTTCATGACGGCCGAAGTGTTCGGCTATTCGATCGCGAACGGACGCCAGTTCGCATACGACGACGGCACAAAGGTCGACTATTACGCCAACGGCTTCGACAGCATGATCAACTTCAGCCTGCCGCACGACGCGGGCCAGGGCTACGAAAAGCTGTTCTCCGACTATTCGAACCAGCTGAATGGCCCTTTGGCCGGCGTCACGGTCCTGAACTACCTCGACTCGCACGACGACGGCAATCCGTTCGATGCGATGCGCGCGCATCCGTTCGAGGAAGCGAACAAGCTGCTGCTGGCACCGGGCCAGGCGCAAGTCTATTACGGCGACGAGACGGCGCGCGTGCTCAAGATCGACGGCGCCGTGGGCGACGCCAACCTGCGTTCCTTCATGAACTGGGACCAGCTCAGGACCAATGCGCGCGTGGGCCTGCACGGCGTGGCCGAAGTGCGCGACTACTGGTCGCGCCTGGGCCGCTTCCGCCACGCGCATCCGGCCGTGGGCGCGGGCGTGCACCAGATGATCGCGTCCAGCCCGTACACGTTCAAGCGCACGTACGAGAAGAACGGCGTGAGCGACCGCGTCGTCGTCGCCCTTGGCCTGCCGCAGGACCGCACGACCCCGATCTCCGTCGCCGGCGTGTTCGGCGACGGGCAGACGGTGCGCGACGCGTACACGGGCCGGACGGCCGTTGTCTCCGGCGGCAAGGTGCAGTTCGATACGCGCGCGCCGGTAGCGTTGATTTCGCAGGACTGACGGTGGTTGAACGCGTGGACGGCTCGTCCGTCCGCGCGTTCAAATCCTGTGGGCACGGACAGGCGTCGATTACGCCAACCACGGATGGGCGGCCAGCCACCGCCCCAACTCATTATCGTTCGCGCACTGCAGCTTGCTGAAGATGTTCGCGCGATGCGTCTCCACCGACCGCGGCCCGCACGGCGGGACGAGCAGCCGCGCGATCTCCTTGTTCGGCTGCCCCAGGCCCACGAGCCGCGCCACCTCTCGTTCGCGCGGCGTCAGCTCCGCCCACAGCCGCAGCGCCTGCGCGCGGGACCTGGCCTCGGCGATGGCGGCGGGGAGCTTGTCGAGCAGGTGCTGCGTGTCCGGCTTTTCCACCCAGTCGTAGGCGCCCTGCCGTACCGCCTCCAGTGCGGTCGGGATGTCGCCGTGGCCGGACAGGAACAGCGTGACGAGCGGACTGTGCTCAGCGCGCAGGCGGTCGAACACCGCCAGGCCGCTCATCCCGCCAAGCCGCAGGTCGAGGATCACGCAGCCCGGCTGGCGCATGTCGACGGCCTCGAGGAACGCTTCGCCGGATTCGAAAGCCTGCACGGCCAGCCCTTGCGAAAACAGCAGCAACAGCAGGGAGCGGCGCAGGGCCTCGTCGTCGTCGACGACGTACAGTGTCAGCGGGATGTCTTTCATGGCGCGGTCGGAAGCGTGAAGGAAAAGGCGGCGCCGCCGCCCGCGGGGTTGTCGACGCTCATGGCGCCGCCGTGGGCTTCGACGATGGTGCGGCAGATGTTCAGTCCCAGGCCCAGGCCGTCGGGACGGGTCGTGAAGAACGGGGCGAAGATCTGGTCGAGCTGCTCGGGCGGAATGCCGGGGCCCTCGTCGGTGACGGTGATGCGCACACCCTGATCGACGCGCCGGCTGGTGAGCTCGATGCGCCCGCGCGGGCAGCCCTGCATGGCGTGCATCGCATTGTGGATCAGGTTCACGAGCACCTGTTCGAGCAAAACCCGGTCGCCGCGCACACGGGCGCCGCCGTCGTCCAGCGACAACTGCAGGTTGACGCCGTCGCCCCGCAGTTCCGGGCCCAGGAGCGCCGCCGCGTGCGTGATCACGCCATCGACGGCGAGGATTTCGTACTGGGCCCGCTGCGGATTGATGAAGGCGCGCACCCGCTTGACGATCTCGCTGGCGCGCTTGCTCTGTTCGACGATCTCGTCGAGCGCGCCGGCCAGCATGTCGGGCGGCCCCGATTGCGCGGCCAAGGCGCGCGCCGCGACGGCGAAATTCGACAGCGCCATCAGCGGCTGGTTCAGTTCGTGCGCGAGCGTGGACGCCATCTCGCCGACGCTCGCGAGGCGCGCGCTGCGCTGCAGGCGCACTTCCTGGTCGCGCTGCCGGGCCTCGGCCTGCTTCTGCGCCGTGATGTCGACGACGGAGCTCATCCAGCCCCGGTGCACGCCCTGCGCATCGACGAGCGGCGCCGTGTAGACCATCGTGATCACGTCGTGGCCGTCCTTGTGGCGGATGCGCGATTCGAAGCCGTGCGGCGCGGCGCGGCCCTGCAGCGCGTCGTCGCTTTCCCTCTCGTGTTTTTCCTGGTCGTCCGGATGCCAGTAGGGGTAGGGCGGACGGCAGCCCAGCAGCTCTTCCGCGCTGTAGCCCACCATCGCGCACAGGGCCGGGTTCACGTAGATGATTTGTCCTTCGGGGTCGCGCGCGCGCATGCCCACGAGCAGGGAGTCTTCCATCGCCTTGCGGAATGCGTGCGCTTCTTCCAGGTCGCGCGTGCGCTCCTCGACGCGGCGCTCCAGTTCGATGCGCGCGGTCTTCTGTTCGATGAAGCGTTTTTCGCGCAGGCGCCAGTACTGGACGCCGAGCAGCAGCAGCGCGACCGCCAGCGCCGCCAGCATCAGCGCCAGCTGGCGCGCCTGCACGACTTCCTTCATGTCCGTCGTGACGGTGAGCGTCCAGCCCAGTTCCGGCAGCGGCGTGTCCAGCGCGAGCAGGTCCATGCGGCGTCCCTGCACGCTCGTGTGCAGGACGAAACCGGGTGCTTCTCCACGTGTCTCCGTCTGCCAGGGCAGCACGTGGAAGCGTTCGCGGTTGCCGTACTGGCGGTGTTCGACGATCCAGCGCAGGTCGGCGGCGGACACGGGCCGGATGCTGTGGAACAGCCATTCGGGCACGGCGGAGAGGAACACGACGCCGTGGCTGTCGCGCAGTACCACCGGGTCGGCACCCCGCATCCACGCGGCCTGCAACGGCTCCAGGCTGATCTTGACAACGACCACGCCGAGGATGGCGCCGTCCGCGCGCACGGGCTCCGCGATGAACAGGCCGGACTGGCCGGTCGTCAGGCCGAGGCCATAGAAGATGCCGCGCCGGCCCTGCACCGCATCCTCGAAATAGGGGCGCTGGCGGTAGGACTGGCCGACGAAGCTCGACGGCAGGTTCCAGTTGCTGGCGGCGAGCGTCAGGCCCGCGCGGTCGACGAGGAACAGCGCGGCGGCGCCCGTCGTCGCCTGCAGGTCGGCGAAGTAATCGTTGACGCGGGCCCGCAGCGCCGCGTCGCGCGGCGTGCGCAGCAGGTCTTGCACGTCGGGGTGGCGGGCGGCCGCATGCGGTAAAAAGTCGTGCTTCTCGACGATGCCGCGCAGTCCCAGCACGTGCGCCGCCGCGGCCTGGCGCAGGCCTTCCGTCTTGGTCTGCAGCTCGTGCCGCTCGGCCCAGTTGCCCGACGCCGCGATGACGGCCAGCGCGCCGGCGCCGGCCAGGATCCGGCGCAGGGTGCGTGGGTTGAACAGGGTGGGCATGGCGCCAACGATAGCAGTTGCGCGGCCGGAAGTGAACCGCCTCCGTAATTTTACGGAGGAGGGCGCGGCGAAGTTGCGGATGTGCGCGCGGCCGCCGGCTGGGATAGTGGGAGCACTCAAAAGAGGAGACATCCATGAACACCATCACATCCAAGGCGCCGGCCGGCGCCCGCGCCGACGCCGGCGAACGCATTTCCGGCAAGCGCCTGAAGGCCATCTTCATCGGCTCGGCCGGCAACCTCGTCGAGTGGTTCGATTTCTACTGCTACTCGGCCTTCGCGCTGTACTTCGCCAATTCGTTCTTCCCCAAGCAGGATGCGACCGCGCAGATGATGTCCACGGCGGGCATCTTCGCGCTGGGCTTCTTCGTGCGTCCGATCGGCGGCATCCTGTTCGGCCACATCGGCGACCGCCTCGGCCGCAAGACGGCCCTCATGACGTCCGTCCTGCTGATGTGCTTCGGCTCCCTCCTGATCGCCTGCGCGCCGACCTACGCCGCCGCCGGCATCCTGTCGCCGTGCATCCTGCTGCTGGCGCGCCTGCTGCAAGGCCTCAGCCTGGGCGGCGAATACGGCGCCAGCGCGACGTACCTGTCGGAGATGGCGGATTCGAAGCACCGCGGCTTCTACAGCAGCTTCCAGTACGTGACGCTGATCGGCGGCCAGCTGCTGGCGCTGGTCCTGCTGCTCGTGCTGCAGAACTTCCTGCTCGACGCCGGGCAGCTGCGCGCCTGGGGCTGGCGCATTCCGTTCTTCGTCGGCGCCTGCCTCGCGCTGCTGGCCCTGCGCATGCGCCACAACCTGCCGGAGACTGCTTCGTTCGAGGCCGCCCGCAAGAAAGCGAGCAAGAGCGCCAAGCCGATGGGCGGCCTGAAGCAACTGGCCCAGCATCCGCGCGAAGTGCTGCTGGTGGTCGGCCTGACGATGGGCGGCACGCTGGCCTTCTACGTCTATACGACCTATATGCAGAAATTCCTGCGCCTGTCCGTCGGCCTGACGGATGCGCAGACCACCGCCGTCTCGGCCGCGTCGCTGCTGTTCGCGATGTGCCTGCAGCCGCTGTACGGCGCGTTGTCCGACCGCATCGGCCGCCGTCCGCTGCTCGTGGGCTTCGCGCTGCTCGGCACCCTGTTCACGGTCCCGCTGCTCTCCGGCATCCGCCACGCCAGCGGGCCGTGGGAAGCGTTCGGCCTCATCGCCTGCGCCTGGATCATCGTGTCCGGCTACACGTCGATCAACGCGCTCGTGAAGGCCGAGCTGTTCCCGGCCTCGATCCGCGCCACGGGCGTCGGCGTGCCGTACGCGTTCGCGGTGTCCGTGTTCGGCGGCACGGCCGAGTACCTGGCCCTGTGGTTCAAGTCGGTCGACCTGGAAAGCGGCTTCTACTGGTACACGACGGCCGTCATCGCCTGCACCCTGGTCGTCTGCTGGTTCATGCGTGATACCGGCGCGTTGTCGAAGATCGACGCGGAAGCGCGTGGCCAGTAAGCCAAGGCCTTGTCGATCTGGTAAGAGCGGTCCCGCAGGGCCGCTCTTTTCGTTGTAACCGTCCGAATCGGGTCATAATCGCTTTTTGGTGCATTTCAATCAATGGTATCCTTGGCGCAATAGAGGAACCTTCCAAGAAGTACGATCATGACGCTTGAGCCCGATACCGCACAAAAGCCAACCCGCGCCGCCTATTCCGACGGGCCGCGCCTGCTGGCCGACATCGGCGCGACCCACGCGCGCTTCGCCCTGGAGATCGCGCCGGGCGTGCTGCGCAACGTGGCCGTGCTGCTGTGCGACGATTACCCCGGCATCGTCCCGCTGCTGAACGCCTACCTGGCCCAGACCCAGGCCCAGGGCAGCAACACCCGCATCACCCACGCGGCGTTCGCGCTCGCGAACCCGATCAGCGGCGATTTCATCCGCATGACCAACCGCGACTGGCAGTTCTCGACGGAAGAGGTGCGTCGCACGCTCGGCCTGACGACGCTGCTGATCGTAAACGACTTCACGGCGCTGGCGATGGCGCTGCCGGGCTTCAAGCCGGAAGACCTGCTGCAGATCGGCGGCGGCAAGCCGGTGTCGAATGCCGTGGCCGGCGTGCTCGGTCCGGGCACGGGCCTGGGCGTGTCGGGGGTAATTCCGACCCTCGACGGCTTCGTCACCCTCGGCAGCGAGGGCGGCCACGTCAACTTCGCCCCGGCCGACGAGCGCGAATTCGCCATCCTGCAATACGCCTGGCGCGAATGGCAGCACGTGTCGAACGAGCGCCTCATCTCCGGCCCCGGCATGGAAATCATTTATCGCGCGCTGGCGCTGCGCAATGGCGTGGAAGCGCCGCCGCGCGACGCGGCCGCCATCATGGCGGGTGCGCTGGAACAAAAGGACCTGCTGTGCCTGGAAGTGCTGGAATGCTTCGCCGGCATGCTGGGCGGCGCGGCCGCCAACCTGGCCGTGACGCTGGGTGCGTTCGGCGGCATCTTCATCGGCGGCGGCATCGTGCCGCGCATGGCCGAGTGGTTCAAGACGTCGCCGTTCCGCACGCGCTTCGAAGCCAAGGGCCGCTTCTCCAGCTACCTCGCGCAGATCCCGACGTACGTGATCATGATGCCGACGCCGGCCCTGTACGGCGTGTCGAGTATCCTCTCCGAACACCTGCGCAACCGCAGCGGCGCCAACACGCTGATGGAGCGCGTGCAGCATCTCCAGGCGGAACTGTCGCCGGCCGAGCAGCGCGTGGCGCAGCTCGTGATCGAACATCCGCGCAAGGTGCTGTCCGAGCCGATCGCCGAGATCGCGAAGCTGGCCGACGTCAGCCAGCCGACCGTGATCCGCTTCTGCCGCTCGCTCGGCTTTTCCGGCCTCGCGGACTTCAAGCTGAAATTCGCCGGCAGCCTGACGGGCACGATCCCGGTCCGCCACAGTCAGGTGCGCATGACGGACAGCACGCACGACTTGTCGGCGAAGGTCATCGACAACACGGTGTCCGCGATCCTCAGATTCCGCGACCAGCTGGACGTGAACTCGATCGACCGCGCCATCGACATTTTGCGCCGCGCGAAGCGCGTCGAGTTCTACGCGATGGGCAATTCGCGCGTCGTGGCGCTGGACGGCCAGCATAAATTCTTCCGCTTCCGCATCCCGACGTCGTCGTACGGCGACTCGCACCTGTTCGCGCTGGCGGCCGAGCTGCTCGGACCGGGCGACGTCGTCGTCGCCATCTCGACGACGGGCCAGCTGCCGGAACTGCTGGACGCCGTCGACGTCGCGCGCGCCGCCGGCGCCGACGTCATCGCCATCACGAGCAGCAAATCGGCGCTGGCGCGCAAGGCCAGCGTGTGCCTCGCCGTCGACCACAGCGAGGACAGCACGACGTTCCTGTCGATGATCTCGCGCATCCTGCAACTGCTCCTCATCGACATCATGGCCGTCGGCATCTCGCTCGGCCCGGCCGGCGAAGCCGTGGCCGACGGCGACAGCGAACGCCGCCGCCTGCTGATCTCCCACCTCGACATCTGACCGGCACATCGTGGCGCGCGCGACCTCCGCCACGATCGCGCTCACCGCGCTCGCGATGGCGGCGTTCGCGGCGAACTCGCTGCTGTGCCGCGCTGCGCTGAGCGATACGCTGCGCGCGGCCCACATCGACCCCGCATCGTTCGGCGCCATCCGCGTGACGTCCGGCGCGCTCGTGCTGGCGTGCGCGATGCGTCTGCGCTCGCGTCCGGCCGCCGCCCCGGACTGGCGCGCCGCCGTCATGCTGTTCGCCTACGTGGCCGCATTCTCGTTCGCCTACCTCACGCTGCCGGCGGGGACAGGCGCGCTGATCCTGTTCGGCGCCGTCCAGCTGACGATGTTCGCCGCGGGCCTCGCGCGCGGCGAACGGTTCGCGCTTGCCGGCTGGGCGGGGCTGGCGCTGGCGGCCGCAGGTCTGGTCGTCCTCGTGCTGCCGGGCGTTGCCGCACCGCCGCCGGGCGGGGCCGCGTTGATGGCCGTCGCAGGGGCGGCGTGGGGCGCGTATTCGCTGCGCGGGCGCGGCGTGCCCGATCCGTTGGCGGCGACCGCATCCAACTTCTTGCTGGCGCTGCCGCTGGCGTTGCTGCTGGGGGCCGTGTTCGTCGCGCGTGCGCATGCCGATGTCGCCGGGGTGCTGCTTGCCATCGCGTCCGGCGCGCTGACGTCGGGGCTCGGCTACGTGATCTGGTATGCGGCGCTGCGCGGGCTGTCGGCGCTGCAGGCGGCGAGTGTGCAGCTGTCCGTGCCCGTGATCGCGGCGTGCGGCGGCACGTTGTGGCTGGATGAGGCGTTTACGCCGCGGCTCGCGGTGGCTGTCGTTGCGATCCTGGGTGGGATTGCGCTGGTGTTGACGGATCGGGCGCGCGGGCGGATCGGGCCGGGAACCGGCCATCGTGCTTCGTAAGCCTGCCTCGATGGATTGCCAATAGGAACCTCTGGATGAAGTTCAACGTGTATGGTCGTTTTCAGGTGGACGTCCGCCGTGAGAACGATACTTGGGTCGTGTACCGATCGGAGCTAGGAAAACGAAGCGTGCTGAACGATGTAGTGATCCCGCAAAATCTGGCGGCGGACGATCTGGCTACTTATCTCGACGACATTTTTCACGAGTTCGCCAGGCCCGGCGGGCAGGTTGAGGTGATGCCTGACTGAAATTGTCATTCGCAAGCCTATTTTCAACGTAAATTCGAGTTACGAGGTCGCGCATGTATCTTCCTACAGGCTTTAATACCGTAACACCTTATTTTTTCGTTAAGGATGCTGAGCAGTTCGTTGCGTTCCTCGTGAATGGACTGGGAGGAACGGAAGTGCAGCGTAGCGTGCGTCCGGACGGCCGTATTGCAAACGTGCAGGTTCGTATCGGCACATCCACAGTGATGGCCAGCGAAGCGGATGGACGATACGGTCCCATGCCGACCGCCTGCTACCTTTATGTCGAGGATGCCGACAAAGCGATGGAGAAAGCACTTGCCGCGGGAGGCAGTCTGGAAATGGCAGTGGCCGATATGCCTTATGGCGATCGGCAAGGCGGCATAAAAGACCCTGAAAACAATATTTGGTGGATCTCACAGCGGCTGGTGCAGGTCCCTTACTCTTCGTAAAGGAACGCTGACCGTGTCATTGGCGAACGGCGCCGGCGCGCGCAGTCAGCGCGGCGCCAACAGCATCGCCGCCGCAGTCCCCAGCAACACGATGCAGAACAGCAGGCGCAGGCGCGCGGCGGGCAGCTTATGCGCCAGCAGCACGCCCCAGGACACACTGAATACGCCGCCCACCGCCATCGGCAGGCCGACCGACCAGCTGACGTTCCCGCCCTGGGCATAGGCCAGCAGCGCGACCAGCGCGCCCGGCACGACGAGGGCCAGCGCCATGCCTTGCGCGCGCGTTTGCTGCATGCCGAACAGGCTCACGAGCGCCGGCACGACGACCAGGCCGCCGCCCACCGTGAAGATGCCGGACATGCCGCCGCTGGCGATGCCGAGCAGCGGCAACGCCAGGCGCGGCATCGGTTGGGCCGCCTCTTGCGATGCGCCCGCCCGCTTGCGCGACGGCGCGCCGAAGTACAGCGCCAGCACGATCAGGAACACGGCGAACGCGGTGTGCAGGCCGCTCGCGCTGATGCCGGCGGCGAGGCGCGCGGCCAGATAGCTGCTGGCCATCGCGAACAGGGCGATCGCGGCGACGGCGCGCAGTTCGATGTGGTGCTTCTGGTGGTAGCGCCAGAAGCCGATCAATACGTTCGGTGCGATCATCACGAGCGCCGTGCCCTGGGCGAGGTGCTGGTCCATGCCGTACAAATAGCCGAGGACGGGGATGGCGATGAGACCCCCGCCGATGCCCAGCAGGCCGCCGGCCACGCCGAGCACGGCGCCCAGGCCGAGATTGAAGACGCAAGCGAAAAACAGATTGTGCACGTGTGGACCCGGCAAAGCCCGAAGTATAAATGGTTTAGTGAATCGCCTTGCGCAGCAGGTCGCGCACACGATCGTCGCGGCGCCGCCGATGCGGGTCGAGGCCGACAGGATCGCCACGTCGCCGGTGTCACCGAGGCCGCCGTGGTAGGCCGTCACGATGCCCGATCCGCACGACTTGCAGACGCACCGCTGCATCGTGCTGATCGACTTCCTCGTCGAGTGGTTTCAGCGCGGCGCGGCCTGGACACGGCCGCGTCGCGAAGCCATGTAGCCGGCTCAGTCCTCGACGAACACGACGGCCGTGCGCGGTGGGATCGTGAATGCCCCCGTCGCGCCGTCGAACGTGGCCTGCGTCGCGCGTTTATCGGCCACGTGGTCGGACAGGAACACCGGATGCAGGTGCAGTCGCTTGCCGACGGCGTCCGGATCGGTCACCGTGTGCCCGACCTTGTCCACGTTGATGAAGTAACTTACACCCGCGAAGTTGGCGCCGGCCAGGCCGTGGCCGTCCAGGTGGGCGGCGGCGACGGTCGGGATCTGCGTGCCGCCCGTGTTGAAGAAGCGCAGGCGCTGCCTGATCTCCGCGGCCGTCGGCAGCCGGAACAGGGTGGAACTGGCGCGGATGGCGAGCAGGTCGCGGAACGCATCGCGCGCGAACGCGATGTCGGCCGGTGCTGGCTTGATGGCCGCGTCGGCCAGCAGAGGTTTCATCAGCGGCCAATCGCGGCCGTTGTCGTCCGCTGGCGGCAGGCCGCTGCCGAAGTGGTTGTCGCGATACGTCCAGTCGATGCGGTTGAACCAGTCGCCCGAATTGAAGCTGTTGCGGTCCAGCGATTTCGAACGCAGCACGTCGATGCCCGCGTGGTAGTAGGCGACGCCCTGCGCGAACGCGTCGACGGCCATGCCCAGCACCTGCACGCGCGCCCGTTCCTGGCTGTTTGTGGCCAGCGGCAGCTTGAACACGTCGATGTCGAACAGGGTCTGGTTGTCGTGGTTCTCGACGTAGTTCACGACCTCGCCCGGCTCGCTTGCATAGCCGGCCGGCTGGCCGTTGTAGTCGATGGCTTCTATCCGTACGGTCTTGTCGTCGGACGTGTGCAGCGGGTACGAGCGGATCGAACCCGCGAGCCCCGCGCGCACGAGGTCCGCGGCCTTGAGCAGGTCGGCGGCGGGGCGCATGCCCGCGTGCGCGTTCGGATCGTAGACGAGGCCGTTGATCCAGCCCTGGCGGCTGAACATCGCTTCGCCCGAGTCGCCCGCGGAACCGCCGCGCACGGCGTCGCGCAGGCGGTCGTTGAAGGTGCCGATGCCGCTGCCGTTCAGGGACAGCTGCGAGGCCTGCACGAAGCGCGCGCCATCCGCCACTTCGCCGAAGTTCCAGCCTTCGCCGATCAGCTGGACGTCGCGGCCCGCCGCCGCGTTCACCGTGCGCTGCAACGCCTCCATCACGGCACGCGGCTGGTGGCCCATCAGGTCGAAGCGGAACGAATCGACCTTGTACTCTTTCGCCCACAGCGCGACGGAATCGATCATCAGCTTGCCCATCATGCGGTGTTCCGTCGCCGTGTTGTCGCAGCAGGTCGAACGCTCGATCGCGCCGCTCGCGTTCAGGCGGTGGTAGTAGCCGGGCACGATGCGGTCGAGGACCGACTTCTCGTTCTGTCCCGCGATGAAGGTGTGGTTGAACACGACGTCCATCCCGACGCGCAGGCCAATGCCGTGCAGGCTTTGCACCATCTGGCGGAACTCGATGACGCGGCGCGCGCCGTCGGACGGATCGGTCGCATAACTGCCTTCCGGCGCGTTGTAGTGGAACGGGTCGTAGCCCCAGTTGAAGCAGTCCGTCTCCGCCGTGCGTTTCACGAGCGCCTGCTGCGTGTCGCCGTCGGGCGCGCCGGATGGTGCCGGCACCGCGCATGCCGTCTCGGGCACGCTGCCGATGTCGTACACGGGCAGCAGGTGCACGTCCGTCAGGCCGCTGTGCGCGAGCGCCGCGAGATGCTGCATGCCGCTTGACCCGGTGTCGGTGAAGGCGAGGTACTTGCCGCGATGCGCGGCCGGCACGCTGGCGTCGTCGCGCGAAAAATCGCGTACGTGCAGTTCGTAGACGACCATGTCGGTCTGGTTTTTCACCGTCTGCGGTGCCGGTGCCGTGTCCCAGCCGGCCGGTTTCAGGCGGGGCGAATCCAGGCGCGCGATATAGCTGCGCTTCGAATCCGTCGTCAGGCTGATCGAATACGGATCGGTGACGAGGTTGCGCACGATGCCCGCATCGACCGGCACGTCGACGGCGTATTTGTAGTACTTGCCGGTCAAATCGCCCGGCAGCGCTGCACGCCAGGCGCCCGTGCGGCGGTCGAACTCCATCTGGTAGACGGCACGCGCGCCGCCCGTGCCGCCGTTGTAGACGCAGACGGCGGCCTGTTGCGCGGTCGGCGCCCACACCGTGAAGCGCGTGCGGCCGGCATGGACGTCCACGCCCAGCTGCGGCAGGTCGGCCGCCGCGGCGTACAGATCGTCGAGGGCGCCGGCCGCCTGGATGCGCGTGGCGTCCAGCACATGGCCCGTCGCATCCTCGCGCACGAGCACGAGCTGGCCGCGGTGCAGGTCGGGCAGGGAGGCGATATCGTCGTCGCTCACGCGCAGCACCGGGCCGGCGGCCAGGTACTTGAAGCGCTCGGCGATTGCCGGCGGCACGGACTCGGAGAACGCATTCAGGCGGATGGCGCCGTCCGCGCCGCTCGCCAATCCGCCCGTGGGCGCGGCGATCGCGCCGCGCGCCGAGCGATAAAGCTTGAAGACGCCGTCGGCCGCGCTGCCCGGCCATGTCACGAGCCGCGCGTCGAGCCAGACGGCGCGCGCATCGAAGCGGGCCACCGCCGGGTGCAGGACGGTCTGGAAGCCTTTGTCGTCGCAGGCATCCGGGCCGATGGCGGCATGGACGGTGCCTGCCAGCAGAAAAAGAAGGAGGCCGGCGGCGTGGAAGGTCGTTCGTGTCATGGTGGTCCCGGCGAGTGTTTTGTTGGCGCGACAGGTTAACACTTTTTGATGTAGTTTGACTACCGAGCAAACGGATTCCGTTCTGTATGAAAATTCGCAAGTCAATGATTTAAATAGATATTCGCTCTAAAACCGGGTTTTTCATGCTGATTGTCATCGTGCCCCTGATCCTGTATATTGCGTAAAAATTACTAAAGGGACACCCATGACCGCTCCTTCGCACGACAAGAATCCGTGGTGGCGCGAAGCCATCATCTACCAGGTCTATCCGCGCAGCTATCTCGATACGAATGGCGACGGCGTGGGCGACCTGCCGGGCATCACCGCCAAGCTCGATTACATCGCCAGCCTGGGCGTGGACATCGTCTGGCTGTCGCCGTTCTTCAAGTCGCCGATGAAGGACTTCGGCTACGACATCGCGGACTACTGCGACGTCGACCCGCTGTTCGGCACCCTCGCGGACTTCGACGCGCTGATCGCGAAGGCGCACAGCCTGGGCCTGAAGATCATGATCGACCAGGTGATGGCGCACACGGCGGAGACCCACCCGTGGTTCGTCGAAAGCCGCTCCAGCCGCGACAACCCGAAGGCCGACTGGTATGTTTGGTCCGATCCGCTCCCGGACGGCAATCCGCCCAATAACTGGCTGTCGGTGTTCGGCGGCTCGGCGTGGCAGTGGGACAGCCGCCGCAAGCAGTACTACATGCACAACTTCCTCGTGAACCAGCCGCAGGTGAACTTCCATAACCCGCACGTGCAGCAGGCGCACCTGGATTCGCTGCGCTTCTGGCTCGAGCGGGGCGTCGACGGCGTGCGCATGGACGCCTGCAATTTCCACTTCCACGACCGCACCCTCCGCAGCAATCCGCCCGCCCTCGTGCGCGACACGTCGACCGTCACGGACGTGAACCCGTACGGCATGCAGGCCCACATCCACGACAAGACCCAGCCCGAGAACATCGCGTTCCTGCAAAGGCTGCGCAAGCTGCTGGACGAATACGGCGCCGTCGCGATCGGCGAAGTGGGGGCCGACGATTCGCTGGCCGTGATGGCCGACTACACGTCGGGCGGCGACAAGCTGCACATGGCGTACAGCTTCAACCTGTTGACGCCGCAGTTCTCCAGCCGCCACATCCGCCGCCAGGTCGAGGAATTCAATGCGCGCGTGAAGGATGGCTGGGCGTCGTGGTCGGTCGGTAACCATGACTCGATCCGCGTCGCCACGCGCTGGTCGAGCGGCGAGTGGACCCCGGCCTTGTCGAAGCTCGTGCTCGCGCTGCAGCTGTCGCTGAAAGGCACGCCGTGCCTGTACCAGGGTGACGAACTGGCGCTGCCGGAAGCGGACGTGCCGTACGAACTGCTGCAGGACCCGTACGGCATCACGTTCTGGCCCGAGTTCAAGGGCCGCGACGGCTGCCGCACGCCGATGCCGTGGACGAACGAGGCCCCGAATGCCGGCTTCACATCCGGCAAACCGTGGCTGCCCGTGCCGCCCGAGCACGTGGCCCTGGCCGAAGCAGGCCAGGACAAGGACCCGCAATCGACCTTGAACTTCGCGCGCAACATCATCAAGTGGCGCCGCACGCTGCCGCAGCTGACGCGCGGCGAGATCGTGTTCTTCGACGTGCCGGAACAGGCGCTCGCGCTGCGCCGCGACGAGGAGGGCCTGCCGTCCGTGCTGGCCGTCTTCAACGTGACCAATGCGCCCTTGAGCTTCGACTGGCCGGAAGCCGCGGGCGCGACCAAGCTGGAAGGCCATGGCCTGCCGGGCGACGTGGACGGCACGACGGTCACGCTGCCGCCGTATGGCGCGTGGTTCGGTAAGATTGCCTGATATGGAAGAACAACCGGACAATACCCGCACCGCGTTCGCCGACGGCGCGCGCCTGCTCGCCGACATCGGCGCGACGCACGCACGCTTCGCGCTGCAGACCGCGCCCGGCACCTATCGCTCGGTGCGCGTGCTGAAGTGCGACGACTTCACGGGCATCGTCCCGATGCTGCGCTTCTATCTCGACGAGCACGCGGACGCGCGTCTGCACCACGGCGCGCTCGCGCTCGCGAACCCCGTCGACGGCGACTACGTGCGCATGACGAACCGGCCGTGGGAGTTTTCCACGGACGCCGTGCGGCGCGAACTGGGCCTGGACACGCTGTTGATCGTCAATGACTTCACGGCGCTGGCGATGGCGATCCCGGGCCTGAAGGAATCGGACCTGATGCAGGTGGGTCCCGGCAAGCCCGTGCCGGGCGCCGTACTGGGCGTGCTCGGACCGGGCACGGGTCTCGGCGTCTCGGGCGGCATCCCGACCGTCGACGGCTTCGTCACGCTCGGCAGCGAGGGCGGCCACGTCAACTTCGCGCCCAGCGACGAGCGCGAGTTCGCGATCCTGCAGACCGCGTGGCGCGAATGGAGCCACGTGTCGAACGAGCGCCTGATCTCCGGCCCCGGCATGGAGATCATTCATCGCGCGCTCGCGGAACGCAACGGTGTCGAGGCGCCCGCGCGCACGTCGGCCGAGATCATCACCGGTGCCCTCGACGACCACGACCCGCTGTGCCTCGAAGTGCTCGAATGTTTCTGCGGCATGCTGGGCGGCGCGGCCGCGAACCTGGCGGTGACGCTGGGTGCGTTCGGCGGCATCTTCATCGGCGGCGGCATCGTGCCGCGCCTGGGCGAGTGGTTCAAGACGTCGCCGTTCCGCACGCGCTTCGAAGCGAAGGGCCGCTTTTCCAGCTACCTGTCCGACATCCCGACGTACGTGATCTCGACGCCGCACGTCGCGTTCGACGGCGTCGCGAACATCCTCTCGGAACACCTGCGCGGCCGCAGCGGCGGCAACACGCTGATGGACCGCATCCACAAGCTGCGGTCGGAACTGACGCCGGCCGAGCAGCGCGTCGCGAGCCTCGTGCTGGAACAGCCGCGCCTCGTGCTGAACGAACCGATCGCCGGCATCGCCAAGCTGGCGGACGTCAGCCAGCCGACCGTGATCCGCTTCTGCCGTTCGCTGGGCTTCCTCGGCCTCGCCGACTTCAAACTGAAATTCGCGAGCAGCCTGACGGGCTCGATCCCGGTGCGCCACAGCCAGGTGCGCGGCAGCGACAGCACGCACGATCTGTCGGCGAAGGTGATCGACAACACGATCTCGGCGATCCTGCAGTTCCGCGACCAGCTGGACGTGCGCGCCATCGATCGTGCGATCGAACTGGTGAGCCGCGCCAAGCGCGTGGAGTTCTACGCGATGGGAAATTCGCGCGTGGTGGCGCTGGACGGCCAGCACAAGTTCTTCCGCTTCCGCATCCCGACGGCGCTGTACGGCGATTCGCATCTGTTCAAGTTGGCGGCCGAGCTGCTGGGGCCGGGCGACGTCGTCGTCGCGATCTCGAGCTCGGGGCGTCTGCCCGACCTGTTGTCGGCCGTGGATGCGGCACGCGCGGCCGGTGCCGACGTCATCGCCATCTGCAACAGCCAGTCGCCGCTGGCGCGCCGCGCCGACGTGCTGCTGGCGGTGGATCACGCGGAGGACAGCACGCACTTCCTCGCGATGATTTCGCGGATCCTGCAGCTGCTCCTCATCGACATCATGGCGGTCGGGATCTCCGTCGACGTGCACCATGCGCGGGCGTTGCCGCCTGCGGCGACGGAGGGTGAAGGGGAAGGGCGCAGGGCGCTGATCTCCCACCTCGACAGCTAGCCAACGTCGTCCCCGCGCAGGCAGGGATCCAGGTTTTACGCGCTGTGGCGACACTGGACTTGGGGCCCCGCCTGTGCGGGGGGCGACGGTTTTGAATGCAGCGGTTTACTTGCGCGCTTCGATCTTCGGCAGGAACGACGCCAGCCGATATACCGTCCCGATCCCCGCCACGCGCGGCGAGAGCGTGGGCACTATCGCGCAATCTCTCGGCTATGCGAGCCCGAACGCGTTCACGAGCATGTTCCGCAAGCTGCCCGGCAAGACGCCGCAGCATTACCTGGCCGAGTGGCGGGAGCGGGCGTGAAGGGATGAGGGGAGGCGCCGCCGACCGGGGGAGGAGTGGCGCCACCGTCCACGCGGCGTGAACGGTGACGCTGCACGGTCAGCGGCAGCGACCACGATAGACGCGTCGGATTGGGGCTGGTTTGTGTCCGATCAACCCGACTTCAGTTCGACGTTGCGGATATTGCGCCGCCATTCGGACAGCGACTGCACGGTGTCGTTGTCCAGGTCCTCGACGAGGATCTCGTCGCCCTGGTGCGCCACGAGGAAGCTGGCGCGGCGGTGCACGTTCTGCTTGCGGTCTTCCACGAAGCTCAGCTGGTAATACTTTTTCCCCTCGATGATGCGCGGGTTCGGGTCGTCTTCGATGACGGCGCCGTGGGCCGCGCCGTGCGAGCGCTTTTCGATCTGCTCCGACCACGTCTTGAGTTCCGGCAGCGCCATCAGTTCGGCGATCGCCTGGTCGCGCGTGCGCGTGGGCACGGCCGGCGCCTGGACGACCGCCGGCTTCGGCGGCGGCGCCGGTTTTTCGCCCTTGCAGGCGGCGAGCGCGGCCACGGCGAGGAGGGCGGCGCTCAGCAGGCGGACGGGGCGTGCGGACATGTTGGCGAGTTGGAAGGGAAAGAACCAGTCTAAACCAACTGGTGTCACCCGGCAACTTGGCGCTTGCGGCCGCCCCGGCCTTGCCCTCAGTCCGTCGCCTGCAAACCGTGCTCGTCGCACCAGCGGCGCAGCGCGGCCTTCGTTTCTTCGCTGCGGAAGCGTTGCCACGATTCGGTGGCGCCGCGCTCGTCGAGTAGGCGCGCGTAACCGTCGGTGTCGTTGGCGTCGAACAGTGCGCGGATGGCCGCCTGGTCGCCCGCCAGATGCGTGGCGGCGAAGCGCAGCACCAGCGGATCGCCGATACCAAGCGTGCTGGCGGCCGGCACGACGACGTAGTCATGGCCGGCGTCGCTGCCCGCGTCGGCCGGCACCGGCGCTTCCTCGTCCATGTAGTCGTCGTTGAGCAGGTGGATCATGCCCGTCGCGCGCGCGACGAGCGCCTTGGCGCCGTCGTCGACGACGAGGGCCGCGTGTTCGAGTTCGTCCAGATTGACTGCCGCCATGGTGACTGCCTCCGTGTCGTTCGATGGCGTCAGTATGCAGCGCCTGCGAGCGCGGGCTCGCACGCTTGCCGCGCAAATAAAAAATCCCGCAGGGCGCGAACCCTGCGGGATTTTTGTGAACGGTGCCGGCGCAATGCCGGCAGCCTGTCCGGCGATTACATCATGCCGTCCATGCCCATGCCGCCCATGCCGCCCATGCCGTGGCCGCCGGCTGCCGGCTTGTCTTCGACGATCTCGGAGACCATGCAGTCGGTGGTCAGCATCAGGCCGGCGATCGAGGCTGCGTTCTGCAGTGCCGAGCGGGTGACCTTGGCCGGATCCAGCACGCCCTGTTCGACCATGTCGCCGTAGGTGCCGTTGGCGGCGTTGTAGCCGTAGTTGCCCTGGCCGTTGATGACGGCGGCGACGACGACCGACGGCTCTTCGCCGGCGTTCTGGACGATCATGCGCAGCGGCTCTTCCATTGCGCGCAGGACGATCTTGATACCGGCTTCCTGGTCAGGGTTGTCACCCTTGATGTTCAGCGCGGCACGGGCACGCAGCAGGGCCACGCCGCCGCCCGGGACGATGCCTTCTTCGACGGCAGCGCGGGTGGCGTGCAGCGCGTCTTCCACGCGTGCTTTCTTCTCTTTCATTTCGACTTCGGTCGCGGCACCGACGCGGATCACGGCAACACCGCCGGCCAGCTTGGCCACGCGTTCCTGCAGCTTCTCACGGTCGTAGTCCGAGGTCGCTTCTTCGATCTGGATGCGGATCTGCTTGACGCGCGCTTCGATCGCTTCGGCGGCACCGGCGCCATCGATGATGATGGTGTTTTCCTTGCCGACTTCGATGCGCTTGGCCTGGCCCAGTTCGTTCAGCGTGACCTTTTCCAGGGTCAGGCCGACTTCTTCGGCGATGACCTGGCCACCGGTCAGGATGGCGATGTCTTCCAGCATGGCCTTGCGACGGTCGCCGAAGCCCGGGGCCTTGACGGCGACGGTCTTCAGGATGCCGCGGATGTTGTTGACGACCAGGGTCGCCAGCGCTTCGCCTTCGATGTCTTCGGCGACGATCACCAGCGGACGGCCGGCCTTGGCGACTTGCTCCAGCACCGGCAGCAGATCACGGATGTTCGAGATCTTCTTGTCGCACAGCAGGATGAACGGGTTCTCGTGGACGGCGACCTGCTTGTCCGGGTTGTTGATGAAGTACGGCGACAGGTAGCCGCGGTCGAATTGCATACCTTCGACGATGTCCAGCTCGTCGTTCAGCGACTTGCCGTCTTCGACGGTGATGACGCCTTCCTTGCCGACTTTTTCCATCGCCTCGGCGATGCGCTCGCCGACGGACGAATCCGAGTTGGCCGAGATGGTACCGACTTGGGCGATCTCTTTCGAGGTCGTGGTCGGCTTGGCGATCTTCTTCAGTTCTTCGACGGTGGCGGCGACGGCCTTGTCGATGCCGCGCTTCAGGTCCATCGGGTTCATGCCGGCGGCAACGAACTTCATGCCTTCGCGCACGATGGCTTGTGCCAGCACGGTCGCGGTGGTGGTGCCGTCACCGGCGTTGTCGCTGGTCTTCGAAGCGACTTCCTTGACCATCTGCGCGCCCATGTTCATGAGCTTGTCTTTCAGCTCGATCTCTTTGGCGACCGAGACACCGTCCTTGGTGACGGTCGGGGCGCCGAACGAACGTTCCAGCACGACGTTGCGGCCTTTCGGGCCGAGGGTGACTTTAACTGCGTTGGCCAGGACGTTGACGCCTTCGACCATCTTGGCGCGTGCTACGTCGCCGAACACTACATCTTTAGCTGCCATATTTATTTCTCCAGATTCAGGAAGTTATTGGACGGATTACAGGGCCACGACGGCCATGATGTCTTCTTCGCGCATGACCAGCAGCTCTTCGCCGTTGACCTTGACGGTCTGGCCCGAATACTTGCCGAACAGGACGCGGTCGCCGACTTTCACTTCCAGCGGACGGACGTTGCCGTTCTCTTGCACTTTGCCGTTACCGACGGCCAGCACTTCACCTTGGTCCGGCTTCTCGGCCGCCGCATCGGGGATGATCAGGCCGGATGCAGTCTTGGTTTCCTGGTCGAGACGCTTCACGATCACGCGATCGTGCAATGGGCGAAGGTTCATGCAAAACTCCTTTTGGTTGATTTGACAGGCTATTCCTAAGGTCCGCAGCGGACCATTTCTGGAATCGGCTCGCTGCGGGTAGAAAGGTTTGTTAGCACTCTCCACTAACGAGTGCTAATTATAGGGACGATAATTTAGCATTTCAAGCCACTATGTTCGGGTTTTAACGGACTTTTTTGTGGTTGCTCAACCGGGCATGCCGGTTTGGGACAATGCGGACGCGCACCGCATGGGCGTTCCAGGCGGTGGTTGATAAATGCATAAGCATATGAGAGTAACACCGATTCGAGCGGACGGGGCGCACGATCGACGCCACGCGCACGCGCGCCTGTTGACGAAAAATTCAAGACGATCCTATAGTTACGGATGATTTCCGAATTCCAAGACCTCTCCGATAAGATCGACCGGCTCGCCCAGTTGACCCAGGCGCTGCGCAGCGAGAACTATCTGCTGCGTCAGGCGAACACCTTGCTCAGCGCGGAAAACGTCGACTTCAAGAACCGGCTGATCGCGGCCCAGCAGCGCGTCGAAGCCCTGCTGGCGCACCTCGAACCCGCGCCCGAAACCACCGACGACGCGGAGACCGCGCAATGATCCAGCTGGACGTAACCATCATGGGGCAGCCGTATCGCCTGGCCTGCCGCGACGGCGAAGAGAAAACCTTGCGCGAGGCCGTGGCCTATCTCGACGGCAAAATGTGCGCTTTGCGCGACTCCGGCAAGGTCAAAGGCACCGACCGTATCGCCGTCATGGCGGCGCTGTCGGTGGCGGCCGAATTCCTGTCCGTGAAAGCGCCGCAAGGCCCGCTGGCGGACATGACGATCCTGGAAGTCAAGCAGAAACTCGAGGCGATGCACACGGTGTTGGATGCCGCACTCTCGGCCGACGAAAACCCGGCCTGAGGCCAAAAACGTTTGACATGCCCGTCCATCGTAGTAAACTGCCGTCTACCCTGCGGTGTTCGAGATTTGCCATATATTCCTTGAACCATTCATTCGCATAGGTTGTGGAACATGTTTGGTGGGCGCGATCGTCGCTAGTCCGACGAACCCGAAATTGAACTGACTGCGACCACCTTGAGCCGTTAGGTTCGGGATGCCGGCAAAAACGGCACAGGCGGGGATAAACACACGAGCGGTTGCGGACCACGAGGTCGCAACCGCTTTTTTTTTATTCGATGGAGTGCCGCGCATGCGTTACTGGTTGATGAAATCCGAACCCGATGAAGTGAGTTTCGCCGACGTGATCAAAGCGCCCGGCAAGACGGTCGCCTGGTTCGGCGTGCGCAACTACCAGGCCCGCAATTTCATGCGCGACCAGATGCAGGTGGGCGACGGCGTCCTGTTCTACCACTCCAGCTGCGCCGTGCCGGGCGTGGCGGGGATCGCGAAAGTCGCCAGCGCGGCGTATCCGGATGCGTCGCAATTCGAGCCAAGCAGTCATTATTTCGATCCGAAGGCGACGCAAGAACAGCCACGCTGGATTTCCGTCGACGTGACGGCGGTGGCGGAAGGACGCTATCTGCCGCTGACGGAAATGCGCGGCGTGCCGGAACTGGAAGACATGGTGCTGCTGCAGAAGGGGAGCCGGTTGTCGATTTCGCCGGTGACGAAAGGGCAGTGGGATAAGGTGCTGGAGTTGATGGGCGTGTGAAGGTGGGCACCCCGTGCCCACCAATGCATTCGTATGCCTGCTACGCGTGCACCGCCCGCTTGTTCGCATCCGAATACGCCCACCCCAGCATGATCAGTCCCGCCACGATCATCGGCAGCGACAACACCTGCCCCGACGTGATCGGCAATCCCATCACATGCGTCTCCCAATCGGGCACGCGGAAATACTCGGTGAAGAAACGCGCGCAGCCGTAGAGCAGCGTGTACAGCGCACCCACCGCGAGACGCGGGCGCGGCTTGCGCGCGAACAGCCACATGATCACGAATACGAGGACGCCGTCCACCAGCATCTGGTACAGCGGCGACGGATGGCGCGGCCCTTCGACGCCCGGCCACAGCATCGCCCACGGCAGGTTCGGATCGGCCAGGCGGCCCGGCAGTTCCGCGTTGATGAAATTCCCCAGGCGCCCGCACGCATAGCCGATGGGGACCATGGGCGCGATGAAATCGTACACATCGAGCAGGTTGCGGCCGCGCTTACGGGCCCACAGCGCCATCGCGATCAGCACGCCGATAAAGCCGCCGTGGTACGACATGCCGCCGTGCCACGTCATGAAGATTTCGGCCGGATGCGAGAAGTAATAATCCGGGCGGTAGAACAGCACTTCGCCGAGGCGCCCGCCGATCACCACGCCCAGCATCCCGTAGAACAGCATGTCGTCGAGGTCGGTGTAGGTCCAGCCTTGCGCCTGCACGTGGGCCTGCGTCTTGATGCGTACGCGGCCCAGCAGGATGAACAGGGCAAAAGCGACCACGTACATGATCCCGTACCAGTGGATCTCGACGGGGCCGATGCTGAAGGCGACCGGGTTCGGTTGCGGGTGAACGAGCATATTAGATAGTCCTCAATAGTTCCAGGAAGCCCTTGAGCACCGGCGAAGGGTTATCGCGGCGCCATGCGATGCCGGTCTCGACCAATGGGGTCGCGTCGGCGAGGGCACGGTATTCTACGCCGGGGCGCATCAGGTTCGACACGGATTGTGGCACAAGTGCTAACCCCATGCCGGCCGACACGAGGCTGACGATGGTCTGCATCTGGATCGCCTGCTGCCCGATCGCCGGCGTGATGCCCGCCGCGCGGAAGCACGACAGGATGGCATCGTGCAGGGCGGGCGAGATCTCGCGCGGGAAAATGATCAGCGGCAGATGCGGCAAATCCTGCAGGCGGACGGGCGCGCCCAGGTGCGGGCCGAGCGGCGGCGCCGCATCGGCTGCCGCCCGCGTGCGCGTCGCGCGGGCACGCGGGCGCGGGACCGCCGGCAGCGCGAGGCCGGCCGGCGCGCACAGGATCAGCGGCTCGTCCAGCACCTTCATGTAATCGAGTTCCGCGCGCGCGCGGTCGGGCAGCGGTGGAATCAGCAAACCCGCGTCGATGCGCCCGCGCAGCAGCTCGTCGACCTGCACGTCCGACGTCGCTTCCTGCAGGGAGAGTTGCACGCCCGGATAGCGCTCGCTGTAGCGGCGCAGGAAGGGCGGGAGCACGCTGTAGTCGGCCGACGTGATGAACGCGAGCGCGAGCCGGCCCGCTTCTCCGCTGGCCGCGCGCCGCGCCAGGTCGGGCAGCAGGGCCGCTTCGGAGAGGATGCGGCGGGCCTCGGGCAGCAGGGCGCTGCCGGCCGGCGTCAGCGCGACCATGCGGCGGTTGCGCAGGAATAGCGCGGTGCCGAGGCCATCTTCCAGCGCGGCGATGGCCTGCGACAGCGGCGGCTGCGTCATGTGCAGGCGCGCGGCGGCGCGGCCGAAGTGCAATTCCTCGGCCACGGTGACGAAGTAGCGCAGCTGGCGCAATTCCAGGTTCATCGATATGAGTGACATGTCTGTGATTGGCGCAGCATATCAGAAGCACGCCTGACGCCCCATTTGACGCGGGCTTGGCCGCGCGGCATGCTGGAAAAATCGTCCCATCAGGAGCCGACCATGCCCGACCAGCCGCGCTACAACCGCCGTTCCCGCCATGTGACCGAAGGCGTTGCCCGCAGTCCGAATCGCTCGATGTATTACGCGATGGGCTACCGCCAGGAGGATTTCGACAAGCCGATGATCGGCATCGCCAACGGCCATTCCACGATCACGCCCTGCAATTCCGGCCTGCAGAAACTGGCCGACGTGGCCATCGCCACCATCCGCGATGCGGGTGCGAATCCGCAGGTGTTCGGCACGCCGACCATTTCCGACGGCATGTCGATGGGCACCGAAGGCATGAAGTTCTCGCTGATCTCGCGCGAGGTGATCGCCGACTGCATCGAAACGTGCGTCAACGGCCAGTGGATGGACGGCGTCGTCGTGATCGGCGGCTGCGACAAGAACATGCCGGGCGGGATGATCGCGCTGGCGCGCACGAACGTCCCCGGCATCTATGTGTACGGCGGGACGATCAAGCCGGGCCACTGGAAGGGCAAGGACCTGACGATCGTGTCGGCCTTCGAAGCGGTGGGCGAATTCACGGCGGGGCGCATGAGCCAGGAGGATTTCGACGGCATCGAACGCAACGCCTGTCCGTCGTCCGGATCGTGCGGCGGCATGTACACGGCGAACACGATGTCGTCGTCGTTCGAGGCGCTCGGCATGTCGCTGCTGTACTCGTCGACGATGGCCAATCCCGACGACGAAAAAGTCGGATCGGCGGCCGAGTCGGCGCGCGTGCTCGTGGAAGCCGTCAAGCGCGACCTCAAGCCGCGCGACATCATCACGCGCGAGTCCATCGAAAACGCCGTCGCGCTGATCATGGCGACCGGCGGCTCGACGAACGCCGTGCTGCACTACCTCGCCATCGCGCACGCGGCCGAGGTGGAATGGTCGATCGACGATTTCGAGCGCGTGCGCCGCAAAGTGCCCGTGATCTGCAATCTGAAACCGTCGGGCGAATACGTCGCGACGGATCTGCACAAGGCGGGCGGCATCCCGCAGGTCATGAAGCTGCTGCTGGACGCGGGCCTGCTGCACGGCGACTGCATCACCATCACGGGCCGCACGCTCGCCGAGGAGTTGGCGAACGTGCCGTCCGTGCCGCCGGCGGGACAGGACGTCATCCGGCCGCTGGACCGCGCGCTGTACGACGAAGGCCACCTGGCGATTTTAAAAGGGAACCTGTCCCCGGAAGGCTGCGTGGCCAAGATCACGGGCCTGAAGAATCCCGTGATCACGGGCCCGGCGCGCGTGTTCGACGACGAATACAGCGCGATGGACACGATCCTCGCCAATAAGATCAACCCGGGCGACGTGCTCGTGCTGCGCTACCTGGGGCCGCGCGGCGGTCCGGGCATGCCGGAGATGCTGGCGCCGACGGCGGCGCTGATCGGCAAGGGTCTGGGCGAATCCGTGGGGCTGATCACGGATGGCCGGTTTTCCGGCGGCACCTGGGGCATGGTCGTGGGGCATGTGACGCCGGAAGCGTTCGAGGGCGGCACGATCGCGCTCGTGCAGGAAGGGGACTCGATCACGATCGACGCGCACCATCAGCTGATCCAGCTGAACGTGCCGGACGACGAGATCGCCCGCCGGCGCGCGGCCTGGGTGCGTCCGGCGCCGCGCTACACCCGCGGCGTGCTGGCCAAGTTCGCGGCGCTGGCGCAGCCGGCCAGCAAGGGGGCGGTTACCTGCTGAGTTTGGGGAACGTCATTCCCGCGCAAGCGGGAATCCATGCTGAGCCGCGGAACTCGAGTACGTCGCAGGAACGCACCGCTACCGACTTCGGAATCTCGGTATGGATCCCCGCTTGCGCGAGGACGACGGGGTTCATCCGTCGAGAGAGCATGCCACATACGCCACACGGCATGTCTGGCAATGCGCGTGCCGCGCTAAGCTCCCGGCTGCGTCATTTGCGCTTGCCGAAGCTCTGCTTCACGCGTTCCTTGCGGCGCTTCTCGTCGAGGTTGTGGGCCTTGCGCTTGTCGAGGCCCAGCATCTTTTCGATGAATTCGAACCAGATGAAGGCGACCACCATCAGGGCGACGATCCACCACCAGGACAGTTCGGCAAAGCGCCAGACCTCGAAGAAACGCAGCACGACGAGGACGGCAATCAAGAGGATCAGGGGCATATCGGCATTCCTTTCAAGCGGCCATGTTACAACAGTAGTGCCGTAAAGCAACGGAATACTGCCATCTGGTCAACCACATTCTGTATCATCCGTTACTGATTATGTCCATGCCGCTGCTGGCTGGGAAACACGATAGAATCTAATTATTAGAAATGCCCCAACTGGAGAATACGTGATGAAACGTTCGTTGATGTTGTTTGCTGCAGTCTCTGCCCTGGCTTCCACCGGCGCCTTCGCGCAAGACGCGGCCGCCCTGGCGAAAGCGAAGAATTGCATGGCTTGCCACTCCGTGCAAACCAAGCTGGTCGGCCCGGCCTACAAGGACGTCGCCGCCAAATACGCTGGCCAGAAAGATGCCGAAGGCAAGCTGGTCGCGAAGGTCATGAAGGGCGGTTCGGGTGTCTGGGGTCCGGTCCCGATGCCGGCCAACCCGCAGGTCACCGAAGCGGAAGCGCACACGCTGGTCAAGTGGGTCCTGTCGCAGAAGTAATCCCGCGGTTCAAGCCGAAAAAAAAGCGCGCCATGCATCAGCAGGCGCGCTTTTTTTCATGGAACGTAGGTGGGGCATTTCAAGCCGGGCTTGCAATGCGTGCCCACGCGTAGCGCCAACATACCGCAAACATGCGCGTGGGCTCGTTTCATTTGAGGCCCGGCCTCAAATGCCCACCTTACGCGTGAAATGATTGCAATTAGCGGATCACGTCCAGTTTCGTCCGCTTGCCGCCTTTATAGGTGAACAAGGTCAACGCACCATCCTTGATGTCGCCGTTCGCATCGAACTGGATCGTGCCGGTCACGCCCTCGTACTTGATGTTCTTGAGGACCGGCAGGTATTTGGCGGGATCGGCCGACTTGGCGTCCTGCATGGCCTTCGCCATCACCATCACGGAATCGTAGACGTACGGCGCGTACAGTTGCACGTCCATATTGAACTTCTTCTTGTAGCGGGCACGGAAGTCGTCCATGACTTTTTCCTGCGGCCCCTTCACGCCGCCCGCTTCCGCGCAATACACGCGGCCTTCGCCGAGTCCGTCGCCGGCCAGGCGGCCCAACGCGTCCGTGCACATGCCGTCGCCGCCCATGAACACGGCTGTGATGCCGAGTGCCTTCATCTGCTTGAGCATCGGGCCCGCGACGGAATCCATGCCGCCGAAGAAGATCAGGTCCGGCTTCTTCGCCTTGATCGACGTGAGGATGGCCGTGTAGTCGGTGGCGGTCGCGCTCGTGAATTCGCGGCCGACGATCTTGATGCCCGGCTTTTTCAGGCCCTTCACGAACTCGTCCGCCACGCCCTGGCCGTACGTCGTGCGGTCGTCGATGATGGCGATGTTTTTCGCGTGCAGCGTGTCGATGGCGTACTTGCTCAGCGTGCTGCCCAGCTTGGCATCGCTGGCGACGACGCGGAACGCG
Source organism: Massilia putida (assembly GCF_001941825.1). Classification (NCBI taxonomy): domain Bacteria; kingdom Pseudomonadati; phylum Pseudomonadota; class Betaproteobacteria; order Burkholderiales; family Oxalobacteraceae; genus Massilia; species Massilia putida. The sequence goes on along the minus strand of NZ_CP019038.1, from coordinate 2,826,130 downwards.
CCCGGGAAGTGCTGGCGCGTGTAGACGGGCGCCGTCGTGGCGGGCGAGATCTGCACGATGCCGGCGTCGTTGTAGATCTTCGACGCGGGCACCGTGGTGCCGGAATTCAGGTGGCCGACCACGCCGTTGACTTTCGCATCGACGAGCTTCTGCGCCACCGCCGTGCCCTGCTTGGGGTCGGCGCCGTCGTCTTCGGAAATCAGTTGCAGCGTGGCCTTCTGGCCGTTCAGCGTGAAGCCTTTGGCGTTGAGCTCGTCGATGGCCATGCGCGCGGCGTTCTCGTTGTCCTTGCCGAGGTGCGCGCTGGGGCCGGAGATCGGCGCCACGTGGCCGATCTTGACGACCTGCTGCGCGCCGGCCGTGCCCGCGAAGGCGAGGGCGATGGCGAAGGGGATGAGTTTCGTAGTGACCTGCATGTTCTCTCCAGGAAGGATGTTATGTGCGCCAAGCAAAGTTACCCTAATTTACGGCGCACGGAAAGCGTTCCGCGGAGAGAATGACGCTGTATCAGCCGCGCGTGCGCAGATGCGCCAGCTCTTGCGCGACGGCGCGCGCGACAACTTGCTCGACGGTCACCTGCAGGCCGTCGCGCAATTCGGTCGCCAGCCGCGTCACCACGGCGTCGAGCACCGGAGCCATGCTGGTGCGGACCTGGTCTTCCAGTGCCAGTTCGACGCGGTCCTGCAGGCGGTCGAGCACGCGCGCGACGATGCGTTCCTCGAGCGCGCGCCAGGCGTCGTCGTCGAGTTCGCGCGGTGCGGCGACCGCCGGTTCGGCGCCGGCCGGTGCTTCGGCGGCCGGTGCTTCGGCCGCTGGCGCGGCCGCTGGCGCTGGCGCGGTCTCGGCCACCACTTCCGTCAGGACCGGGATGCTTTCGTCGTTGAAGGGAATATCGCTCATGACTGGCCCGCCACGAAGTGCGTCAACGGATACGACTGCTTCTTGTACGCGACGTAGCGCGCGCGGCCGGCGGCGGCGTCTTCCTCGTCCGTCGAGATGATTTCGAACACGCGCGCGAACCGTTCGAAGCCGGCCGGCGTGCGGCGCGTGAGGTTCACGAGCATGTCGCGGTGCGGCAGCTCGACCTGCTCGTCGGCCGTGACGATCACCGGCGTTTCCGGCGCGAGCGGATCGCCGGCCATCACGTGCGGGATGAAGTCGGTGCCGGACAGCGTCCACAGCGCCTCGTTCAGGGCGTCGGCCTGGGCCTGGCTGTCGGCCAGCAGGACGAGCTTCGCGTGCGCCGCGTACGCCTTGCGCGCGAGGCGGCAGGCGTAGCCGAGCTTGTCGGGGATGTTGGTGTGGAAGTCGATCCGGGTCATATCAAGGCGGAGAGAAATGAATCCGTCGTTCCCGCGAAGGCGGAAGAGTGCCCCCGGCACTCTTCCCCCAAGTTCGCATGGGCAGTCGACGGCGCGAAATCGGGCCCCTGCCTGCGCAGGGGCGACGTGCGTGGGCCGGAGGCCGGATAAGCATAACGTAACCCTCTCGCATGGCGCTCAGAACTGGAAATCCGGTGGCGTTTTTTTCGGCTGCGGCGGCTGCCTGGGCTGCTGCTGCTCGGCCTGCGCGGCCGCCGCATCCGGCGCCGGTGCCGCCGGCACACGCGGCAGCGGGGCCGGCAAGTTCGCGGGGGCGGCCGCTTCGGCGGCACCCGTCCGGTAGCCCGGCGGCAGCATCGTCTTGCGTGGATAAGACGCCGAATCGAGCGCTTCGTTCCACGCGGCGGCAGTAAAGCCGGTGACCTGGCGCCGGCCGACGACCAGCAGCGGCAGCTCGTCCTTGCCGCCGATGCTGTGCAGCTGCTGCTGGTCTTCCGGCGTGGTCACCGTCTTTTCCGCGAACGGGATGCCGCGTGCGCGCAGCAGGGCGCGGCCCTGGTCGCACGCGTCGCAGCGGGCCGTCGTGTACAAGGTCACAGGGTGGTTCTGCACGGCGCGTGCCAGTTCGTACGGCAGCGATGGCGCCGCGGCCTGCTGGCCGTCGGCACGCAGCACCTGCGCCTTGCCGCCGGCCGGCGGCCTGTCGCTGTAGTGGACGACGCCGGCCGCGTCTTTCCACTTGTACGTCTGGCCCTGCGCGGCGGCAGCCGCTGCGGCGGACGCGAGGGCGAGCGCGGCGACGGCGCGCATGGTGCTCAGGCCTGCATCCCGTTATGGCGCAGCAGCGCGTCGATGGTCGGCTCGCGGCCGCGGAAGGCCTTGAACGATTCGAGCGCCGGGCGCGAACCGCCCACGGCCAGGATCTCGCGGTGGAAGCGTTTTCCCGCATCAATCAGCAGCGATCCGTCGCCCGCTTGAGCGGCTTCCTCGAACGCGGCATACGCGTCGGCCGACAGCACCTCGGCCCATTTGTAGCTGTAATAGCCGGCCGCGTAACCGCCCGCGAAGATGTGGCCGAACGAATGCTGGAAGCGGTTGAACGACGGCGGGATCAGGACAGCGAACTTGTTGCGCACCTCGTCGACGAGTTCCTGCACGGTCTTCTGGCTGTTCGGGTCGAAGTCGTAGTGCAGGTGCATGTCGATCAGCGAGAACTCGACCTGGCGCAGCGTCTGCATGCCGGACTGGAAGTTCTTCGCCGCGAGCATCTTGTCGTACAGCGCGCGCGGCAGCGGCTCGCCCGTTTTCACGTGCGCCGTCATGCCTTGCAGGACGTCCCACTCCCAGCAGAAGTTTTCCATGAACTGGGACGGCAGCTCGACGGCATCCCATTCGACGCCCGAGATGCCGGACACGGACAGTTCGTCGACTTCCGTCAGCATGTGGTGCAGGCCGTGGCCGAATTCGTGGAACAGCGTCGTCACTTCGTCGTGCGTGAACAGCGAGGGCTGCAATTTGCCGTCGACTTCCGCCGGCGGCGTGAAGTTGCAGGTCAGGTAGGCGATCGGCGTCTGCACGATGCCGCCCGTGGTGAGCCTGCGGCCGCGCGCGTCGTCCATCCACGCGCCCTGGCCCTTGCCCGGACGCGCGTACAGGTCCAGGTAGAATTGGCCGATCAGCTGGCCGTTCTTTTCGATGCGATAGAAACGCACGTCCGGATGCCAGACGGGCGCGTCGTCCGGAGCGATCGTCACGTCGAACAGTTTCGAGATCAGGCTGAACAGGCCCGCGACGACCTTCGGCTCCGGGAAGTATTCCTTCACTTCCTGCGCGGAGAACGCGTAGCGCTTCTCGCGCAGCTTTTCCGACGCGTAGGCCACGTCCCAGGCCTGCATGTCGGCGATGCCCAGTTCATCCTTGGCGAACGCGCGCAGCTCGGCCAGGTCCTTCTCGGCGTATGGACGGGCGCGGCGCGCGAGGTCCTCCAAAAACTCGATCACGTGTTCCGGCGTCTCGGCCATCTTCGGTTCGAGCGAGACGTGGGCGAAACTCTGGAAGTCGAGCAGCTTCGCTTCCTCGTCGCGCAGTTTCAACAGCTGGGCGATATTGCCCGTGTTGTCCCATTTTTCCAGCTCGGAGAACACGGCGCCCATCTCGGACGCCTTGGTGGCGTTGGCGCGGTAGATCTGTTCGCGCAGCTCGCGCTTGTCGGCGAATTGCAGGATCGGGAAGTAGGACGGGAAGTGCAGGCTGAATTGCCAGCCCTGTTTGCCGTCGCGCTCCGCCGCGGCGCGCGCGGCCGCCTTGACGTCGTCCGGCAGGCCGGACAGATCTGCTTCGTCGGTGACGAGCAATTTATAGTCGTTGGTCGCGTCCAGCACGTTTTCCGAGAAGCGCGTCGACAGCTTGGCCTGCTCTTCCTGGATCTCGGCGAAGCGTTCCTTCTGCTTTTCCGGCAGCTCGGCGCCGCCGAGGCGGAAGTCGCGCAGGGCATTCTCGACGATGCGCTTGCGGGCCGGGGACAGGTTCGCGAAGTCGGCGCCCGCGCGCAGCTGCTTGTATTTATCGAACAGCGCCTCGTTCTGGCCCAGCTCCGTCCAGAACTCGGTGATCTTCGGCTGGTTCTCGTTATAGGCGGCACGCAGCTCGGGCGTGTCCATCACGTGGTTCAGGTGGTTGACGACGCCCCAGGCGCGGCCCAGGCGTTCCGTCGCTTCCTCGAGCGGGACGACGAAGTTGTCCCACGTGACCGCGCCTTGCGCCAGCGCTTCGGCCTGGCGCACGGCGTCGCGCGCCTCCGCGATCAACTGCTCGATCGCGGGCGTCACGTGCTCGGGACGGATCAGGTCGAACCGGGGCAGGCCGGAAAAGTCGAGGAGGGGATTGGTCGTTTCGGTCGTCATCTCTAGAATCCTTATATTCAATCTCACCGCCATCTTACCCGGGCCGGCCTTTTGAGGGCGTTACGCGCGCTTAGTTACGTTTCGCCACGCGCTCGGCCGACTCCAAGGTATTCATGAGCAGCATCGTGATGGTCATCGGACCCACGCCGCCCGGCACCGGGGTGATGTGGGAAGCGACTTCCTTGACGCTGTCGAAGTCGACGTCGCCGCACAGCTTGCCATCAATGTTGCGGTTGATGCCCACGTCGATCACGATGGCGCCCGGCTTGACCATATCGCCCGTCAGCGTGTTGCGGCGGCCGACGGCGGCGACCACGATGTCGGCCTGGCGCGTGTGGTAGCCCAGGTCCGGCGTACCGCTATGGCAAATGGTGACGGTGGCGTTCTGTTGCAAGAGCAGCAGCGCCATCGGCTTGCCGACCGTGTTGCTGCGGCCGATGACGACGGCGTGCTTGCCGCGCAGGTTGACGCCGGTCGTCTCGATCAGCTTCATGCAGCCGTACGGCGTGCACGGGCGGAAGCCTTCCAGGCCGGTCATCAGTTCGCCGGCCGACAGCACCGAGTAGCCGTCCACGTCCTTGCTGGTGGCGATGGCTTCGATGACTTTCGACGGGTCGATGTGCTTCGGCAGCGGCATCTGCACGAGGATGCCGTGGATGGCCGGATCCGCGTTCAGCGCGGCGATCCGGTCGAGCAGGGCTTGTTCCGAGAAATCAGCCTCGTACTTTTCCAGCACCGAGTGAAAACCGACGTCGCCGCAGGCCTTGACCTTGTTGCGCACGTAGACGTGGCTGGCCGGGTCGTCGCCGACGATGATCACGGCCAGGCCGGGCTTGTGGCCGGCGGCAGTGAGCGCGGCGGTGCGAGCGGCGATGTCGGCGCGCAGTTGTTGGGAAAGTTTGACTCCGTCGATCAGTTGGGCGGGCATGGCGGGGACTCGTGTGCTGGACAAAAACGAAATTATAAGCGCGCTACAGGTATCGCGCGCCGCTTGAAAGCGTTCGTTGTCATATTTATAGACGTGCCTGTGCGCAGAACGTCATCCCCGCGCAGGGGGATCCATGCCGACGACGTGCAGACGTTCCATGGATTCCCGCTTTCGCGGAAATGACCGATTCTTTATGCGCTTCACATAGTCGCATCCCACATTATGAAATTGAATATCATATTTTGAAAATTGCGTGCTCCACTGGTAGAATCGACAGGCTTTATTCAAGGGATAGTCTTTTCGCCACCAAACGTCCGGGATAAATCGGGATCGGGTGGGGCACCACACTCAAGGAGACGTAGCAAATGTCAGCTCAACTCGACCAGTTGACGGCACAAGCCGCCAACGACCCGGATACGCTCGAGACCAAAGAATGGCTCGACGCGCTTGAAGCGGTCATCGAATTCGAAGGTACCGATCGCGCGCACTACCTGCTGGAGCGCCTGGTCGATCTGGCGCGCCGCCGCGGCGCCCACGTTCCGTTCTCGAGCAATACCGCCTACGTGAACACGATTCCGGCCCACCTGGAAGCCCACTGCCCGGGCAACCTGGAATACGAAGAGCGCCTGCGCTCGTGGATGCGCTGGAACGCAATGGCGATGGTCGTCAAGGCCAACCGCCTCGACGGCGACCTGGGTGGCCACATCTCGTCGTTCGCCTCGCTCGCCAACATGCTGGGCATCGGCTTCAACCACTTCTGGCACGCCGAGACCGAAGACCACGGCGGCGACCTGCTGTACATCCAGGGCCACTCCTCGCCCGGCATCTACGCCCGCGCGTTCCTGGAAGGCCGCCTCTCCGAAGAGCAGCTGCTGAACTTCCGCCAGGAAGTCGACGGCAAGGGCCTGTCGTCGTACCCGCACCCGAAACTGATGCCGGACTTCTGGCAGTTCCCGACCGTGTCGATGGGCCTGGGCCCGATCATGGCCATTTACCAGGCGCGCTTCCTGAAGTACCTGGAAGCCCGCGGCATCGCCAAGACCGACAACCGCAAGGTCTGGGTCTTCTGCGGCGACGGCGAGATGGACGAGCCGGAATCGATGGGCGCGATCGGCATGGCCGCGCGCGAAAAGCTGGACAACCTGGTCATGGTCGTCAACTGCAACCTGCAGCGCCTGGACGGCCCGGTGCGCGGCAACGGCAAGATCATCCAGGAACTGGAAGCGGACTTCCGCGGCGCCGGCTGGAACGTCGTCAAGGTCATCTGGGGCCCGGGCTGGGACGACCTGCTGGCCAAGGACAAGGACGGCATCCTGCAGCGCGTGATGATGGAAACCGTCGACGGCGAATACCAGAACTACAAGGCGAAGGACGGCGCGTACGTGCGCAAGCACTTCTTCGGCAAGCACCCGGAGCTGCTGAAGATGGTCGCGAACATGACCGACGACGACATCTGGCGCCTGACCCGCGGCGGCCACGACCCGCACAAGATCTACGCGGCCTTCAAGAACGCCCAGGAAAACAAGGGCACCCCGACCGTGCTGCTCGTGAAGACCGTCAAGGGCTTCGGCATGGGCAAGTCGGGCGAGGCGCGCAACACGGCGCACCAGACCAAGAAGCTGGACGACGAGGCGATCCGCGAAATGCGCGACCGCTTCGCCATTCCTATTCCCGACGACAAGCTGGCCGAGATCCCGTTCTTCAAGCCGTCCGACGACGCGCCTGAAATGAAATACCTGCACGAGCGCCGCAAAGCCCTGGGCGGCTACCTGCCGCACCGCCGCCAGCAGGCCGACGAGAAGCTGCCGGTCCCGCCGCTGTCGACCTTCAAGGCCGTCACCGACCCGACCGCTGCCGGCCGCGAGATCTCGACGACGCAAGCCTATGTGCGTACCCTGACCACGCTGCTGAAGGACCCGGGCCTGGGCCAGCGCATCGTCCCGATCCTCGTCGACGAATCGCGTACGTTCGGTATGGAAGGCCTGTTCCGCCAGATCGGTATCTTCAACCAGCAGGGCCAGTTGTACGAGCCGGTCGACAAGGACCAGGTGATGTACTACCGCGAAGACAAGGCGGGCCAGATCCTGCAAGAGGGTATCAACGAAGCGGGCGGCATGTGCTCGTGGATCGCCGCGGCGACGTCGTACTCGACGAACAACCGCGTGATGATCCCGTTCTACACGTACTACTCGATGTTCGGCCTGCAGCGCGTGGGCGACCTGGCCTGGCTGGCCGGCGACATCCGCGCCCGCGGCTTCCTGATGGCCGGCACGGCCGGCCGCACGACGCTGAACGGCGAAGGCCTGCAGCACGAGGATGGCCACAGCCACGTCTTCGCGGCGACCATCCCGACCTGCATCCCGTACGACCCGACGTATGCGCACGAAGTGGCGGTGATCATCCAGAACGGCCTGCACCGCATGGTGGAGAAGCAGGAGGATGTGTTCTACTACATCACCATCATGAACGAGAACTACGAGCAGCCGGGCCTGAAGGAAGGCCAGGAAGAGGGCATCATCAAGGGCATGTACCTGTTCCAGGAAGGCGACAAGGATGCCAAGCTGCGCGTGCAGCTGATGGGCTCCGGCACCATCCTGCGCGAGTCCGTGTTCGCCGCCGAACTGCTGAAGAACGACTGGGGCGTCGCCGCCGACGTGTGGTCGTGCCCGTCGCTGACGCTGCTGGCCCGCGACGGCCAGGACGCCGACCGCTGGAACCTCGTGCACCCGACCGAAGCACCGCGCGTGCCGTACGTGACCCAGCTGCTGCAGGGTTCCGAAGGTCCGATCGTCGCGACGACCGACTACATGCGCCTGTTCGCCGAGCAGATCCGCGCCTACATCCCGAGCGGCCGCACGTACAAGGTCCTGGGCACCGACGGCTTCGGCCGCTCGGACACCCGCGCCAAGCTGCGTGAGTTCTTCGAGGTGAACCGCTACTACATCACGGTCGCCGCGCTGAAATCGCTGGCCGAGGAAGGCAAGATCGACGCGAAGGTGGTGGCGGACGCGATCGCCAAATACGGCATCGATCCGAACAAGCCGAATCCTGTGACCCAGTAATGCTCGAATAGCCGTCGTTCCCGCGCAAGCCTCGGCGGCCCGCGGGAACCCATGCTGAGTATCCGGAGTCGCTGATGTATGCTACTTCGTCCAACTCAGCATGGATCCCCGCGTTCGCGGGGATGGCGGTTCTACGGCTAACGACAAAAAATACGGAGTTAACAAAGATGAGCATTGTGGAAGTCAAAGTCCCCGACATCGGTGACTTCAAGGAAGTCGAAATCATCGAGCTGATGGTCAAGCCGGGCGACACGATCAAGGTCGACCAGTCCTTGATCACGGTGGAATCGGACAAGGCCAGCATGGAGATCCCGTCCAGCCATGCGGGCGTCGTGAAGGAAATGAAGGTCAAGGTCGGCGACAAGGTCGGCGAAGGTTCGGTCGTGCTGCTGCTCGAGGAAGCCGCAGGCGGCGCGGAAGCTGCCCCGGCGCCGGCACCTGCCGCCGCCGCACCGGCACCGGCTCCGGCCGCAGCGCCTGCCCCGGCGCCGGCACCTGCCGCGGCTCCGGCACCGGCACCGGCACCGGCCGCCGCACCGGCCGCCGCCGCCGCGCCGGCCGCGAGCTTCGCATCGGCCCACGCCTCGCCGTCCGTACGCAAGTTTGCGCGCGAACTGGGCGTCGACCTGAACAAGGTGAAGGGTTCCGGTCCCAAGGGCCGCATCACCCAGCAGGACGTGCAGGGCTTCGTCAAGTCCGCACTGGCCGCCGGCCCGACGGCCGCGCCGGCCGCAGCCGGTGGTGGCGCAGGCCTGAACCTGCTGCCGTGGCCGTCGCTGGACTTCTCCAAGTTCGGCGAGACGGAAGCCCAGCCGCTGTCGCGCATCAAGAAGATCTCCGGCCCGAACCTGCACCGCAACTGGGTGATGATCCCGCACGTGACGCAGTTCGAAGAAGCCGACGTGACCGACCTGGAAGAACTGCGCGTCGAATCGAACGCCGCGTACGCGAAAGCCAAGTCGCCGGTCAAGCTGACCATGCTGGCCTTCGTGATCAAGGCCTCCGTCGCCGCGCTGAAGAAGTTCCCGAACTTTAACGCGTCGCTGGACGAAGCCAACGGCCAGCTGATCCTCAAGAAGTACTACAACATCGGCTTCGCGGCCGACACGCCGAACGGCCTGGTCGTCCCGGTCATCAAGGACGCCGACAAGAAGTCCGTGTCGCAGATCGCCACCGAAATGGGCGAGCTGTCCGCGCAGGCGCGCGAAGGCAAGCTGTCGCCCGCGAACATGCAGGGCGCGACCTTCACGATCTCGTCGCTGGGTGGACTGGGCGGCACCGCGTTCACCCCGATCATCAACGCACCGGAAGTCGCGATCCTGGGCCTGTCGAAGTCCTCGATGAAGCCGGTGTGGGACGGCAAGGCCTTCCAGCCGCGTCTGATGCTGCCGCTGTCGTTGTCGTTCGATCACCGCGTGATCGACGGTGCCGCCGGCGCCCGCTTCACGACCTACCTGGCCGATGTCCTGGCCGACCTGCGCAAGACGCTGCTGTAAGGAGAGCCCATGAGCACCGTTGAAGTCAAAGTCCCGAATATCGGCGATTTCAAGGACGTCGAAATCATCGAACTGATGGTCAAGCCCGGCGATACCATCAAGGTCGATCAGTCCCTGGTCACTGTCGAATCGGACAAGGCCAGCATGGAGATCCCGTCGACCCACGCCGGCGTCGTGCAGGAACTGAAGGTCAAGGTCGGCGACAAGGTGAGCGAAGGCTCGCTGCTGCTGACCGTCGACGAAGCCGGCGCAGGCGCTTCGGCGCCTGCCGCCGCGGCACCGGCTCCGGCCGCGGCACCGGCTTCGGCACCGGCCGCCGCCCCTGCGCCGGCTGCTGCCCCGGCCGCACCTACGCCGGCCGCACCGATCCCGAACGCAGCCAGCTACACCGGCCCCGTCGACGTCGAATGCGAGATGATGGTCCTGGGCGCCGGCCCCGGCGGCTACTCGGCCGCGTTCCGCTCGGCCGACCTGGGCATGAACACCGTCCTCGTCGAGAAGTACGCGACGCTGGGCGGCGTCTGCCTGAACGTGGGCTGCATCCCGTCCAAGGCGCTGCTGCACGTGGCGCACATCATGGACGAGACGGCGCACATGGCCGATCTCGGCGTGTCGTTCGCCAAGCCCGAAGTCGACATCGACAAGCTGCGCGCGTACAAGGACAAAGTCATCAAGACGATGACGGGTGGTCTGGCCGGCATGGCCAAGTCGCGCAAGGTCAACGTGGTGCAGGGCGTGGGTAAATTCCTGAGCCCGAACCACATCGAGGTGACGGGTCCCGACGGCGCGAAGAAGGTCGTCGCGTTCCAGAAGGCGATCATCGCGGCCGGTTCGGCTGTGGTAAAGCTGCCGTTCGTGCCGGAAGATCCGCGCATCGTCGATTCGACCGGCGCGCTGGAACTGCGCCAGGTGCCGAAGCGCATGCTGGTCATCGGCGGCGGCATCATCGGCCTCGAAATGGCGACCGTGTACTCGACCCTGGGTGCGCGCATCGACGTCGTCGAGATGATGGATGGCCTGATGCAGGGCGCGGACCGCGAGGCCGTCAAGGTCTGGCAGAAGTTCAACGCGCACCGCTTCGACAACATCATGTTGAAGACCAAGACCGTCGGCGTGGAAGCGCTGCCGGAAGGGATCAAGGTCACGTTCGAAGCCGCGGAAGCGGGCCAGCCGGCACCGGAAGCGCAGGTCTACGACCTCGTGCTGGTGGCCGTGGGCCGCAGCCCGAACGGCAAGAAGATCGGCGCGGAAGCGGCCGGCGTCGCGGTCACCGACCGCGGCTTCATCCCGGTCGACGGCCAGATGCGCACCAACGTGCCGCACATCTTCGCCATCGGCGACCTGGTGGGCCAGCCGATGCTGGCGCACAAGGCCGTGCATGAAGCCCACGTCGCCGCGGAAGCCGCGCACGGTGAGAAGGCTTTCTTCGATGCGAAGGTGATCCCGTCGGTGGCGTACACCGATCCGGAAGTGGCATGGGTCGGCCTGACCGAAGACGAAGCGAAAGCCAAGGGCGTCAAGGTCGAGAAGGGCCACTTCCCGTGGGCCGCCTCGGGCCGCGCCGTCGCCAACGGCCGCTCGGAAGGCTTCACGAAGCTGTTGTTCGACGCCGAAACCCACCGCATCGTGGGTGGCACGATCGTCGGCACGAACGCCGGCGACATGATCGGCGAGATCGCGCTGGCCATCGAGATGGGCGCGGACGGCGTGGACATCGGCAAGACGATCCACCCGCACCCGACCCTCGGCGAGTCGATCGGCATGGCGGCGGAGGCCTATGAAGGCGTCTGCACGGACCTGCCACCGCCGCGCAAGCGTTGATGTAAGCGCTCTGCGTCGAAAAAAACCGGGACTGTGTGTCCCGGTTTTTTTACGTCCGCCGAACGACTACGGCTTGGCAGCGAACAGTCCGAATTCGGCGAGATCCGTAAAGCCGGTGTCGCCGTTATTGGACGTGATGTTGAGCCGGTACCAGCGATAGGCGGCCGGACTCGCGACCGTGTAGCTGTTCAGCTGGAAGCGATTGGCGAACGCCTGGCCGCTTTGCGTGTCGAGCGTTGTCCAGGAGACGCCGTCGTTGGAACCCTGGAACTGCCAGTCCCTCGGATCGCGCCCGACCTTGTCGTTTGCACTGATGACCGTGTAGCGCTGGACCGTCTCCGTGTGGCCGAGGTCATACTGCAGCCAGCCCATCACGCCCGAGTAGAACCATTCCGTCCCCGAGTTCTGGTCGAAGGCGTTGCTGGCGTTGGCCGGGTTGTTCGCGCTGTCGTTGGGGGCGCCGCCGGTGGCGACGTTCACCAGCGGGTGCACGGGCGTGGCGCTGTCCTCGGGAGAATTGGCGCTCGTGCCGGCGGCGTTGGTCGCCGTGACGGTGTAGTAGTAGGTCGTGCCGTTGGTCACTGTTGTGTCCACGTAGCTGCCGCCCGCGACGCCAGAGGCGATGGTCGAGTAGGGGCCGCCGCTGGTCGTGGCGCGCAAGACCGCGTAGCCCGTGGCGCCGAAGGACTGCTGCCAGCGCAGCGGGACCGCGCCATCGCCCGGCGCGGCCTGCAGCGTCGCGGGCGCGGCGGGGATGACGGCCGGCGCACCACCGTCGCCGCCGGTGATCTGGACGTTGCTGAACGTGGACGTATTCAGCGTGCCGTTGGCGTGCGAGACGACCGTCAGGCCGACATAGATCGTGTCGGGAACGGGGTCGTTGATGCGGCCGACGTCGGTGGCGGCCCAGTTGGTGCCGTCGGGCGACACGTAGCCCGTGATCATGTTGCCGATGCGTTCCAGCTTCACCCAGTAAGACGGCACGGTGTTCGCGATGGGGAGGGCCTTGTTGCCGTAGTTCGTGCCGCCGTAGACCGACAGGTTCGGCATGTTCTGCTCGACCTTGACCTGGTTCGTCACGAGCATCGTGGCGCGCGGGGCGCCCTGGGCCAGGCTCGTGCGCATCATCACGCCCGCCTTGGCGTAGATGCTGGTGTTCTGGATCGATTCGACTTTCGCGATGATGGCGCCGTCGCCGGTGAGCGCTTGGTAGGCGAAGTGGCCGCTGTCGGCCGTGCCCCAGCTGTCGGCGCCTGCGCCCGCCACGGTCCAGATGCCGTTGGCGTACGAAGACGTGCCGGCCGGCGTGGCGCCCCCGATATCCGTATCGGAAAAGCCCGAGGTGATCGAGGCGGTCGCGGGAATGGCGAGCGCCGGCGCGGGCGCCGCCGTCGAGGTGTCGACGTCCTTCAGGAACATGAAGCTGCCGCTGTCCACCGGCATCCACTGGCGGCGCTGCGCGATGAAGGGGGCCTGCATGCCCTTGCGCAGGACGTAGGCGCCATAGATCTGGTTGAGCGCGATGTTCCCGCCCCCGGCGCCGTTCCACCCGCGGTTGGTGACGTCGGTGATGTAGTAGGCATCGGTGGTGCCGAACGGTAGGGCGGTCGTGGGCACGAGCTCGTTCACCCGCGCGAAATATTCACCCGCCGCCAGCAGGCGGTTGTCGAGATCGGAATAGACGTCGATACCCTGCTTCCAGAGCGCCTCGGCGAGCATGGTCAGCGATTTGAGCTGCCCATAGGCGTGCCCCTGGTCGCGCAGATAGTCGCCCAGCATGCCGATGTCGTTGGAACTGCGCAGGCCGATGTGGGCGAGCGTGCGGGTCTGGTAGACGACCTTGTTCAGCAATTCGGTGTCGTCGTTGAAGATGGCCATCAACCCGAGGGCATTCAGGGCCAGCGCGCCCTTGTTGGCGGCGCCGAACATGTTTTCGCCATACGGGTTCGATGCCGGGATCAGGACATTCGAGAAATAGGCCTTCACCGTGGTCGTGTCGGCATCCGTCCAACCCGACCACGTGGCGCGCAGGATGTCCGCGCCGCCCACGAACATGTAGGCGTAATCGCCCAGGTCGAGCATCGACTCGGCGCCCGAGAACGCCGTCTGGGTGGTCGCCCACTTGATCAGGATGTCGTGCGCCAGCTTGGCGTAGGCGTCGTTGCGGGTGAAATACCACATCCGCGACAGGTTCCAGATCGCGACCATGTCGTTACGCCACGGCCAGAGATTCACGTCGGGCGCACGGCTCACGGTCGCGTATGGCCCCGCCATCACGTAGGTGGTCTTTGCCTTGCCATCGTTCGCCAACTGGTCGTAGGCGGACTTCCATGGCTGCCTGCCTTGGTCGACGTAAGACTTGAGTGTCGCGAGATCGGAGAGGGTGAGCGGCGTGCCTGGATGCGTGAAACCGCTGACCTGCGCCGCGCCGTAACCCGGGAACACGGCCGTGCTCAACATGAGCAGCGCAGCAGCAAGACGGGTTCGACCAAACATCTTGGAACTATTTTTCATCGGTAGCCTTCATGAATGAACTCATTGACCGGCGCGCTGACTATGAATGCTTCGGCATCACGACAGCGCACCCCGAAAATGTCACGTTCAAGGGGCGTTCCGGGCGTCCCCGTCGCCTTGTCCGCGGCCTCGCAAGGTGCAAGGTATTTGTTCGACCGTCAAACTGTTAAATTATGGCAGTCATATTGCCGTGCGGCAATAGATTTCGTATGCATTAGTATTACCATCGCATTAAATTGATATTCATGAGGGCCGGCGCTCCCACGCTGGCGCCGACGACCGCCGGCGCCAGGTTGGCTGGGACGGGCGGAACAGCCGATTCATCGGCCGTCAGGCGGTAGCCGGCGTTGCGCACGTGCGCAGCAGCGGGCGGCCGCCCGTGTCGATCTTCAGGCGCGCCAGCGCGACGGCGGCCACGGCGTTGTCCGACGCCTGCTTGCTGACGGCGTTCGAGGCGAGCAGGGCCTTGTAGCGGTCGGCCTGCGCGCGTGACGGCAATGTTGGCCTCGGCCTCGGCCTTGCGCCCGGCGGCGGGGCACTGTTCGGCTGCGCCTCGTATGGGGTCGGATCGATGCGGTATAACGGCTCGCCTGCGCGCACGGCGGCGGATACGGGCACGCTGGACTTGTGCACGGCGAGGACCGGGAGGCCGGACAGCGGAACTATGTGTGGCGGGGCGTTAAGCGGTGATGGGCGCCAGATTAAAAATCGTTAATCTGGCGCGGCCACCTGTCGGGGAAGCTTCCGGGACAAGACCGTTTCAGGGACACCTGTTCAGGCCTGTTGTAGAGGACATCCGTAATTTTCCAGATGCCGGCCACCAGGGCCACGTCGAAATCGATCCGGATCGCCTTGCCGTCGACAGGATCTTTATAGACGACGGACACTTTGCCTGGCGAAGTCGTCGACACGTCCAGGTCGGTCACCCGCGGATCCTGCGAGTCGAACAGCAGATCGAAGTCCGATATCCATTTCTTTCCATCGTAGCCGGCAATGTGTCCGGCCGGGTTTCCATGTCCGGTGGGCTGCACCACGACGATGTCGCCTTGCTGAAACGGGAACTTGTCGGGATTATCGACCGAAATGGCATGAAAACCGTTACTCAGTAGCGTGGGGCCGTACAGCCTGGCCGGCGTAGGATGCCCTTCGTGTCTGCGCCGCCGGCTTCGAGAGCACGGCGCACGAATTTTGCGCAATGCGATTGGCTATGCTTGCCCGCGTGAGTGCGCAGGTAAGCCGCAAACTTGTCCGTGTCGAATGGCATGGCGGCTCTCCGGTCACGCGATTTTATTTCGTCACCGCCCAGATGCGGCTTCACCATGCCGATCAACACGTTTTCCAGTTCGATGTCGAAATACTTGACGCGCGCCGTCGCCTGTTATGTCCGGCGGCTGTCCTTGCCGTCATCCCACAACCGCTCCATCGACAGATACGTGTACGACGCCGTCCAACCGATGAGCAGCATCCCGTTCAGCGCTTGCACGCCCGCCAGCAGGCGCAGGTCGCCATGCGGCAGTACGTCGCCGTAGCCCAGCGTGGTGTAGGTCTCGGCGGAAAAGTACAGACAGCGCGTGAACGGCAGCGGGCCCGGGTCGCCCATGTGGCCGAGGCCGAACCGGGACGCGAGCACGTAGTAGGCGAGGCCGTACAACAGGATTTCGATGAAGTGCGCGCCGAACGCGCCGACGATCACGAACACGAGCCGCATGCGCGGCGGGATGCGCAACGCGGGCAGCACCGCCGTCATCAGGCGCAGGACCTCGTAGTGGATCACGGTCGTGGCGACCAGCAGGAACGCGCAGGCGGCGATGGCGATGCCCATGCTCTGACTTCCCGAGACGATGTTCGATGCGGGGCAGGATAGCAAACCTCGGCGGCGCGCGCTCGCGGCGAAGGTTGGCGATTGCTGGTTTAATACCGTTTTCTCCAAGGAGACTCACCATGAGCATCGCATTCATCGGCCTGGGCAGCATGGGCCACCACATGGCCGCCAACCTGCTGAAGTCGGGGCAGCCCGTGCACGTCTGGAACCGCAGCCCGGAACCCGTGCAGGCGCTGGCGGCGCTGGGCGCGAAGCCGGCCGCGACGCCCGCCGAATGCGGCATCGCCGACGTCGTCTTCACCATGCTCGCGGACGACGACGCGACGCGCGCCGTGTTGCTGGATGGGGGCGTGCTGGCCGCGATGGCGCCCGGCAGCATCCACGTCAATATGGCCACCGTGTCCGTCGCGTTCGCGCGCGAGATGGCGGCGCTGCACGTCGAGCGCGGCGTCGGCTATGTCGCCGCGCCCGTGCTGGGCCGCGTGGACGTCGCGCAGGCGGGCAAGCTGAACATCCTGGCCGGCGGCAGCGACGAATTGATCGCGCGCGTGCAGCCGCTGTTCGACCTGATGGGGCAAAAGACGTGGCGCTTCGGCAGCGAGCCGGAACAGGCGAACGCCATCAAGCTCGCGTGCAACCTGATGCTCGCCTGCGCGATCGAGGCGACGGGAGAAGGTGCCGCCCTGGCGCGCGCACACGGCGTGCCGGCCGCGGATTTCATCGACCTGGTCACGAGCACGCTGTTCGCCGGCTCGCCCGTCTACAAGGGCTATGGCGGGATGATCGCCGAGGAGCGCTATTCGCCGGCCGGCTTCAAGCTGTCGCTGGGCCTGAAGGACGTGCGCCTCGCGGTGGAGGCCGGGCAGGGCAAGGGGTTGCCGCTGGCGTTCGGCGAGACGTTGCGGGCGACCTTGCAGGATGCCGTCGCGCAGGGCGATGCCGATCTCGATCTGGCGGCGCTGGGCAAGCACGTGTGGCGCCGTATTGACGATCAGTAGAACAATAATAATAAAAATTACTTTTTGTAATGACAAAATTCTTTTTTGAATGATATATTGATTTAAATCACAACAAATCAAGGAAACACGCGATGAACGTTCGCTCCAAACTCGGCCTTGCCCTGGCTGCCAGCCTTGCTCTCAATGCCAACGCCAGTGTCATTACCCTGCAGGTTGCGACCACATCGCCTGCGGCACAGGCGAGTGCGGCCGCCTACAAGCTGGCCGTGGACGCCGCCATCGCCAACCCTGCTGCGTACAAGGGCAGCAAGTCCGTGGCTGTCTACGACAACCTGGCGGTCAAGAATTACTTTGGCGCGTTCAGCAATTACGCCTTCGAATCCACGATTAATTTCGGCGTGACCGCAGCGCAGGCAGGTACCTGGAACTTCCGCACCGGCGTCGATTTCGGCTACGGCGGTGCCCTGTTCGTCGACGGGGTGGTACTCGGCTACAACACGCACGACATGTGGTGGGCCAACAACTACGGGACGGCGAACGGCAGCCTGCAGGGGGCGATCAATCTCGCGGCCGGCAACCACGTTATGAAGGTCTACGGTCTGGAAGGCTGCTGCGACGGCGGCCAGCAGGCCCAGTTCAAGGCTGCGAATGCCGCTGACTATCGGACCTTCGCCAGCAACGATACGCTGAATGCCGTGCCGGAACCGGTCAGCATCGCGACGTTCGGCCTGGGCGCCGGCGCGATGGCCCTCATCCGCCGTCGCCGCCGCAAGCCGGCGTAAGCGGTCCACGCCGGGCGGCAGGCGCCTCGCTTGCCGCACCGCCGCATGTGATCACGTTGTTAATAAGAAAATCCCGGCGTAACATCGGCGCTTTCCACCGATGGGCTGCCGCCAATGACAACACGACTCCGCATCCTCACCGCTTCCCTGGCCCTGCTGGCCGCCAACGCCTGCGCGGCCGACGCCGCACCCTCGACGCCGCACACGGTCGTGCTGCGCGCCGCGCGCATGTTCGACGGCGCCAGCGGCAAGATCGTCGAGCATCCGCAACTGACCATCGTCGGCAACAAGATCGTCCGTATCGCACAAGGCAAGGAAGAGGACAACCGGACCGGCATACCGGCCGGCGCCGACGTCATCGACCTGGGCGACGCCACGCTGCTGCCGGGCTTCATCGACGCGCACGTGCACCTGTCCGGCCAGTCGAGCGACAACTGGTACGGCGACTTCTTCGACAACATGATGCGCTTCCCGGCCGAGCAGGCGCTGTACGGCGCCTATTACGCCCGCATCACGCTGGAAGCGGGCTTCACGTCCGTGCGCGACGTCGGGTCGACGGACTGGATCGCGCTCGGCCTGCGCAATGCCATCGATGCCGGCAAGGTGCCGGGGCCGCGCATGCTCGTGTCGAACTATGCCGTCGGCTCGACGGGCGGCCATGCGGACCAGGACCCGATCCCGCCGCAGAAGCTTGCGCCGGCCGGGCCGCTGCAGGGCGTATGCAACGGGCCGGAGGAGTGCCGCGCCGCGGTGCGCTACCAGATCAAGTACGGCGCCAACGTCATCAAGTTCATGCCGTCGGGCGGCGTGCTGTCGCTGTCCGATCCCGTCGACGCGCCGGAGCTGTCGCAGGATGAGATGAATGCCGTGATCGGCGAGGCGCACGCGTGGGGGCGCAAGGTCGCGGCGCATGCGCACGGCGACAAGGCGGCGAAGATGGCGGTGACGGCCGGCGTCGATTCGATCGAGCACGGCAGCTTCCTCGAGGACGATACGCTGCGCATGATGAAGGCAAAGGGCGTGTATCTCGTGCCGACGATCTCCGCCATCGCGCACGTCGAGGAAAAGATCGCCACGTTCCCGTCCGTGATCGCGGAGAAGGGCCGCGCCGCCGCGTCGCACTCGCGCCAGATGTTCCGTCACGCGGTGCAGATCGGCGTGCCGATCGCGCTCGGGACCGATGCCGGCGTCGGTGCCCACGGCACGAATGCGCGCGAGTTCCGCTACATGGTCGACAACGGCCTGACGCCGGCCCAATCGCTGATGGCCGGTACCGCCAACGCGGCGCGGTTGCTGGGCACGTTTGACCGCGTCGGCACGCTGGAGGCGGGCAAGCTGGCGGACGTCGTGGCGGTGCCGGGTAATCCCATCGCCGACATCACGGTCACCGAGCGCCCGGTGTTCGTGATGAAGGACGGCGTCGTCGTGCGACGCGGCGCCGTCCGCTGAACGGCATTTAACCGCGGGTCGGACGCCTTCCACCGCCGGCCCGCCCTCGTCGCGTTCCAAGCAGGGCGCGGTACACGGCGCCGGCCAGCGCCCACCCACCGGCGGCGCAAGCCGGAACCGCCACAATTGCGCGAGCGCCCAGCCGCCGACGAGCAGCGCGGGGCCGGTGCTGCGGGCCGGATTCACGGACGTGTTGGTGACGGGGATGCTGATCAGGTGGATCAGCGTCAGCGCCAGCCCGATCGCGAGTCCCGCGAAGCCGAGCGGTGCGCGCGCGGGCGCGGGCCGGCGCGCGCGACAGCCGGACGATCATGGTGCAGGTGGCGGCGCCGCAGGGCGGCAAGCTGGTGCTGGCGTACCGGGCCGACCGGGCTGGCGGGAAGCCGGCGTACCGGCCGCGCTCGACCCGAAGGTCCACCGTCGGCCTGGCGCGCCGAACCGGACGGCGCTTCGACGTCGACTACGTCATCGGCTATCCCAAGGAAGGCTACGTGCAGGGCTTGCCGTAAACAACAAAACCCCGGCCCCGCAGGAAGCGGAGCCGGGGTTTTTTCATCGGTGCTCACGCACCGTGCAGCGTAATCAGGCGCCGACGCTTTCCAGTGCCTTGTTGAACGTGGCGCTCGGACGCATCACGGCCTTGACCTTCGCATCGTCCGGCTTGTAGTAGCCGCCGATGTCGACCGGCTTGCCCTGGATCTCGAGCAGTTCCGACACGATCTTCTGCTCGTTCTCGGCCAGCTGCTTGGCGAGCGGTGCGAAGTAGGCGGCCAGTTCGGCGTCTTCCGTTTGCTGCGCCAGTTCCTGGGCCCAGTACATCGACAGGTAGAACTGGCTGCCGCGGTTGTCGAGTTCACCGGTCTTCGGCGACGGCGACTTGCGGTTGTCCAGCAGCTTGCCGGTGGCGGCGTCCAGCGTCTTGGCCAGCAGCTTGGCTTTCGCGTTGCCGGTCTTGATGCCCAGGTCTTCGAAGCTCACGGCCAGCGCGAGGAATTCGCCCAGCGAGTCCCAGCGCAGGTGGTTTTCTTCGGTCAGCTGCTGCACGTGCTTCGGTGCCGAACCGCCGGCGCCCGTCTCGTACATGCCGCCGCCGGCCATCAGCGGGACGATCGACAGCATCTTGGCGCTGGTGCCCAGTTCCAGGATCGGGAACAGGTCGGTCAGGTAGTCGCGCAGGATGTTGCCGGTCACCGAGATGGTGTCCAGGCCGCGCCATGCGCGCTCCAGCGTGAAGCGCATCGCGCGCACCTGCGACATGATCTGGATGTCCAGGCCTTCCGTGTCGTGATCCTTCAGGTAGGTCTTGACCTTCTTGATCAGTTCATTCTCGTGCGGACGGTACGGGTCGAGCCAGAACACGGCCGGCATGCCGGAGTTGCGGGCGCGGGTGACGGCCAGCTTGACCCAGTCGCGGATCGGGGCGTCCTTCACCTGGCACATGCGCCAGATGTCGCCCTTCTCGACGTTCTGCGACAGCAGCACTTCGCCGGTGGCGATGTCGGTGATGTTGGCGACGCCGTCTTCCTGCACTTCGAAAGTCTTGTCGTGCGAGCCGTATTCCTCGGCCTGCTGGGCCATCAGGCCGACGTTCGGGACGGTGCCCATCGTGCGCGGGTCGAAGGCGCCATGCCATTTGCAGAAGTTGATGATCTCCTGGTAGATGCGGGCGAACGTCGATTCCGGGATCACGGCCTTGACTTCCTTCAGGCGGCCGTCGGCGCCGTACATCTTGCCGCCGGCGCGGATCATCGCGGGCATCGATGCGTCGACGATCACGTCGTTCGGCGAGTGGAAGTTGGTGATGCCCTTGGCCGAGTCGACCATCGCCAGTGCCGGGCGGTGTTCCTGGCACGCGTGGATATCGCGGATGATTTCTTCGCGCTGCGAATCCGGCAGCTTGGCGATCTTGTTGTACAGGTCGGCCATGCCGTTGTTGACGTTCACGCCCAGTGCTGCCAGCGTCTCGCCGTGTTTTTCAAACGCTTCCTTGTAGAAGGTGCGGACCGCGTGGCCGAACACGATCGGGTGCGAGACCTTCATCATGGTCGCCTTCACGTGCAGCGAGAACATCACGCCGGTCTTGTGCGCATCTTCGATCTGCTGTTCGTAGAACTCGAGCAGGGCCTTGCGGCTCATGAACATCGAGTCGATGATCTCGCCGTCCTGCAGGGCGACCTTCGGCTTCAGCACGATGGTCTCGCCGCTCTTCGTGATCAGCTCCATCTTGACGTCGCGCGCGCGGTCCAGCGTCATCGACTTCTCGCCGTGGTAGAAGTCGCCGTGGGTCATGTGCGACACGTGCGTGCGCGATGCCTGCGACCATTCGCCCATCGAGTGCGGGTTCTTGCGAGCGTATTCCTTGACGGCCTTCGGCGCGCGGCGGTCCGAGTTACCTTCGCGCAGGACCGGGTTCACGGCCGAGCCGATGCACTTGCCATAGCGGGCCTTGATTTCTTTTTCTTCGTCCGTCTTCGGGTCGGCCGGGTAGTCGGGGAGGTTGTAGCCCTTGCCCTGCAGTTCCTTGATGGCCGCCTGCAGCTGGCCCACCGATGCCGAGATGTTCGGCAGCTTGATGATGTTGGCATCCGGCTGCAGCGTCTTCTTGCCGAGTTCCGACAGCGTGTCCGGCACGCGCTGCTCCGGCGACAGGCGGTCGGCGAAGGCGGCGAGGATACGCGCCGCGACGGAGATGTCGCTTTCTTCGATGCGGATGCCGGCGGGTTTGGCAAACGTCTCGACGACAGGCAGGAAGGCGTGGGTGGCCAGCAGGGGCGCCTCGTCGGTTAGGGTGTAGATGATGGTCTGATCACTGCTCATACGCTGGTTCCTCGATGTGCGGGAGGGTTTGGAATACTATTTCTAAAAAGTCATCGGCTGTCCGGGCCACGGATGCCAAGGTGGTGAACAGATCGAGGATCATACTCCGTCAAACATCGATCCGGCGGCCACAAACGTCGCATGTTGCCTTGCGACTAAGTCTTATATAAGACATAGGACAGACGCTATTATGCACGACCTTTTCGTAAAGGCGAAGCAGATCGTGAAAGGCCTTTTCGCAATGTGGGATTTATGCGCGGCGCGTCGCAGGTGTGGCTACATCTGCCGGAACAGGTCGGCGTAATTGCGGCTGACGACGAGCTGTTCGTCGCGGCCCTTGAGTTTCACCAGCAGCCGGCCGCGGAAATCCGTGCGCGTGCCGGCCACGTGGCGCGCCGCGACGATCACGCTGCGGTGGATCTGCCAGAATTGCTGCGGGTCGAGCTGTTCGCGCAGCTGGCGCATCGGCGTGCGGATCAGGTGCTCGCCGTCGGCCACGAACACGCTCGTGTACTTGTCGTTGCTCTGGAAGTAGATGACTTCGTCGATGGCGATCAGCCGCGTCTCCTGGCCTTGCGCGGCGCGGATCCATTGCAGCGGTGCCGCGGGCGCGGGCACGGGGGCGGCGGGCGCCATGCCGAGCTGGCGCAGCAGGCCGGCCAGCATGTCGGCGGACGGCGCCGCCCGTGGCGCCGCCAGCGCTTCTTTCAACCTGGCGACCGTGCGTTGCAGGCGCTCCAGGCGGACGGGTTTCAGCAGATAGTCGAAGGCGGCGTGCTCGAACGCCTGCAGCGCGTACGCCTCGTGCGCCGTCGTGAACACGACGCGCGGCGCCCGCTTGTCGTCGACGAGACGGGCGGCGAGATCGAGGCCGTTCAGGCCGGGCATCCGGATGTCGAGGAAGAGGATATCCGGCGCCAGCTCGTCGACGAGGCGCAGCGCCTCGATGCCGTTGCCGGCGCGGCCCACGATGCGCAGGTCCGGCCAGGCGATCGCCAGCTGTTCTTCGAGGTAGGCCAGCAGGTGCGGTTCGTCGTCGGCAAGCAAGGCACGGATGGGATCGATGGTGGCACCTCGGTCGGCGTTTCGGAGTTTATATTGGCAGGATCAGACGCGACGTCACGCCTCCGTCTTGATTTTCAAGCAATTGTACTTGAGCACTATTTCCATGCAAGGAGCGGAGCCGCTCGCGCAGATTGGACAGGCCCACGCCGCCGCCCGGCCGCGGCGGCGCCGGCACGAGGCCGACCCCGTCGTCCAGGATTTCCACGCACAGTCCAACGTCGGTCCGGCGCGCGCGCACGGTGACGGTGCCCCCGATCACCTTCGGTTCGATGCCGTGCATGACGGCGTTTTCCACCAGCGGCTGGATCAGCATCGGCGGGATGACGGCGTCGCGGCAGGCCGCGTCCACGTCGATGCGAAAGCGCAGGCGCGCGCCCATGCGCACCGTCAGCAGATCCAGATAAGCGCGGGCCAGGTCGATCTCGGCGCCCAAGGTCGCGTGTTCCGCGCGGCTGGCCGACAGGCTCGCGCGCAGGAAATCGATCAGGCGCTCGAGCATGTCGCGCGCTCTGGCCGGATCGGGGCCGATCAGGCTCACGACATTCGCCAGCGTGTTGTACAGGAAGTGCGGCTCGATCTGGGCTTGCAGGGTGCGCAGCTTCGCTTCGGCCAGCAGGCGCGCCGCTTCGGCGATCTGCTCCTGCTGGCGCGCGGCCTCGACCTCGCTCGCCACGCGGCGCTCGCCCGACGCCAGCACGGCCGCCATCAACAGCGCGACGACGATGGCGCCCGGCAGGTACTGCGCCATCAGACCCGCGTGGAGCAGCGCGTCGAAGGTGCTGCGGCCGCCCAGCACGGCGTCCGTGACGGCCATGCCGAGCAGTGCGCAGCACGCGGTCAGCAACAGCCTGGCGGCCCGCATCGCCGTGCCGCTGCGCCCCGGCGCGATGCGGCGCAGCAGATGCACCATGCCGTGGATGAGGAAGCCGATGACGTTCGACGCCAGCAGCATCTCCACCAGCAGCGTGACCAGCGGGGCGCGGCTGCCGAACAGGATCGCCGCGCATGCCAGCGCGACGCCGATGATGCCGTTCCACACGAACGTGTAGACGAGGTTGCGCAGCGGCGAGGGACGCCAGCGCCGGAACGGGGCGAACGATTCCAGGGGGTGCATCGACGTGGTGGAAGAGGTCGGCATGTTGTCCTTGTTTCAAGCAGCCAGAAAGTTACCATGGAACTCAGCGCAGGGACACGGTCGTGTCCAGGCCCGCGGCGGGCACGGCCAGCTTGGCGGCATCGAAGGCCGGCGGGCCCATGCGACCTCGGGCGTTGTTGCTGAAGGCGGTCGGTTCGGTCGGGATGCCGATCGGGTTCGTATCCATGCGGCCGTTGTCGTTGACGTCGTGGAAGACCGAGAAGCCGTAGTCGCCCGGCGCGACGTCGTGGAAGACGAGCGTCGTGCCGGTCTTGTCGGCCCGGACCTTCGTCGCGCGGGCCGGGCGCTTGAGGAAGGCGTCGGCGTTGTCGTACAGGGCGACCAGCACCTGGCCCGTGCCTGACTTGACGTTGTCGACGTGGATGACGAGGTCGGCGGCGTGCGCAAGCGGTGCGGCGATGGCCAGGGTCAGGATGGCGGTGCGGATCATGGCGGTTCCAGTGTCGTGTCGATGGGCACACTGTAGCCAAGACGGTGATTGCGCCGGGTACGATGCGACGAAATGCAGCCGGGCGGCGCGACCTGCGCCGGGCAGGCGCCAAAAGAAATCGGCAGGAACGCTGCGTGGGCGTGTCCTGCCGATCGGGGAAAGAGAAAGGCGCTAGGTCAACTGTAAGCGGTCCACCGCTGCGGAATCTCGATACTGCCGCTCTGTGCGGCATCCGCGTACGCGCGCATTTCGGCGACGATGGCCTCGAGCTGTTCATTGCTCGGGTTCGCGAGGAACCCCTTCATGCGCTCGTGCAGCGCGGCCTGCTGGTCGCGCCATTCGTAACGTGACGACTTGCTCATGCACCCTCCTTGCGGCGAACTGCCGTCTTCGCATTGTTGTTGTTCATGACATCCTCCTTCAAAGAACACAGGATGCCGGTTCCCACTCATCGAGTCGGTGCGATGACGCACATTGCCAAGTGGAATCAGGATTGCGGCGGCAGGATGCTGTGGTAGAACAGATCGAGCCGTCGTTCCAAGTCGCTGACGGCCTTCTCCGGATCCATGACGAACTGCGGGCGCAGGAGATTCATGAGCAGTTCGCCGGAAATGGTGGCCATCAGGTGGCAGGGCAGCAGGTCGAGCGGCACGTCGGGGCGCATCTGGGCGCGGATGTCCGGGCGGGCGAAAAAGCGGCTCAGCAGCTCGCGCGTCTTGCGCGGACCGCCGTTCCAGAAGGCTTCGGCCAGTTCCGGATTCGTGGGCGCCTCGGCCAGCACGATGCGCTGCAGGTCGATGGCTTCCTGCGAGGACATCAGGGCGTACATCTGGTGCGCGAAGTCGTCCACGATCTCGCGCAAGGGGCGGGTGTCCGTCTCCATCGGCTGGCTGCGGAAGAACCGGTGGCGCTTGGCGGCCAGCACGGCGGCCAGCAGCCCGGCCTTGCCGCCGAACTTCACATAGATGGTGCGCACCGCGACGTGGGCCGCGCGGGCGATCGCTTCCAGGCTGGTCTTGGTGTAACCGTTCTTGAGGAACAGCGTGCCGGCGATCTGCAGCAATTCCTGCGTACGCGCCTCGACGTCGGCGGCCTTGGGCCGGCCTGCGGCCTTGCCGGAGCATTCGGCCGCGTCATGCATATGTTTGTCCATGGCTCAATGCTAGTGCAATCTCAAATGAAATGCAACCGTTTCATTTCTTGACTTTGCCAAAAAGTTGTCCAATAATGCGATTGACCAATTTCATTTCATTTCGGAGTTCACATGCCAGATACCCAAACGACGGTCGACCACAAGCCGGCCGCTGCCGTTCCGCCGGCGGCCCAGGGTGCGCCCGCCAACGCCGCCAAGGGACCTCCCAAGCGCGTGTTGATCGTGGTCGGCCTGATCGCTGCCGCCGCGCTGGCCGCCGGCGGCCGCATGTGGTACCGCAGCCATTATTTCGTCGAGACGGAAAACGCCTACGTCACGGGCCACGTGCACCCGGTGTCGTCGCGCATCCCCGGCGTCGTCACGAAAGTGATGTTCGACGATAACCAGATCGTCAAGGCCGGCGACGTGCTGGCCGAGCTGGATCCGGCCGACCAGGGCGTTAAGGTCGAGCAGATCCAGGCCCAGATCGCCAGCGTGCAGCAGCAGATCGTCCAGGCCGACGCCGCCGTCGAGCAGGCCAAGGCGCAGGCGTCCGCCGCGCAGGCGCAAGTCGTGCAGGCGCAGGCGAACCTCGTGCGCGCCAAGCAGGACGCCGAGCGCTACGGCCAGCTGTACAACAGCACGATGAAAGCCGTGTCGAAAGCCGAAGTGGATGCCGCCACCGCCGCGCGCGCCGGCGCCACGGCCGACGTTACGGCCCGCCGCGACAACGCCAACGCCGCCAAGGCGCAGATCGCCGCCGCCATCTCGGCGCGCGACGTGCTCAAGGCGCAAGTGAAAGTGCTGCAGGCCCAGTTGAAGGACGCCCAGCAGCAGCTCGGCTATAACCGCATCGTGTCGCCGGTCTCCGGCCGTATCGGCAAGCGCAGCGTGGAAGTCGGCGCGCGCGTGCAGCCGGGCCAGCAGCTCGCCGCCATCGTGCAGGACGACGTGTGGGTCGTCGCCAACTTCAAGGAGACGCAGCTGCCGGGCATCGTGCCGGGCCAGCAGGTCAACATCCAGGTCGACGCGCTGCCGAAGCACGAACTGGTCGGCCGCGTGGACAGCTTCGCGCCGGCGTCGGGCAATCAGTTCGCGCTGCTGCCGGCCGATAACGCGACCGGCAACTTCACCAAGATCGTCCAGCGCGTGCCGGTGAAGATCACGTTCGCCCCGGAAGACCTCAGGAAGTACGCCGGCCGCCTCGTGCCGGGCATGTCGACCGTCGTCGAGATCGACCTGCGCCAGAAGGCACCGCAACAGCAAGCCGCCAAATAATGTAAGGAACCGTCATGTCCACGACGATCACCAAACCGATGGCGCCGCATGCGCCCCCGGGGGCACCCGCCAACGGCGCGCGCATCGATGCGCGCACCTGGATCGCGGTGCTGGCCGGCATGCTCGGCGCCTTCATGGCGGTGCTCGACATCCAGATCACCAACTCCTCGCTGCGCGACATTCTCGGCACGTTGTCGGCGACGCAGGAAGAGGGCTCGTGGATCTCGACCGCCTACCTGTGCGCCGAGATCGTGGTGATCCCGATGACGGCGCTGTTCGTGCGCGCCCTCGGCCAGCGCCGCTACCTGATGCTCACGACGGCCTTGTTCCTCGCGTTTTCGACGATGTGCGGCACGGCCTGGAGCCTGTCCAGCATGATCGTGTTCCGCATGATGCAGGGCTTCACGGGCGGCGCGCTGATCCCGATGGCGATGACCCTCGTGATGACGCGCCTGCCCCCGGCCAAGCGCGCCGTCGGCATGGCGATGTTCGGCTTGACCGCCACGCTGGCACCCGCGATGGGCCCGACCTTGGGCGGCTACCTCACCGAGTTGTACGGCTGGCCATCGATCTTCTACATCAACTGGGTGCCGGGCGTGCTGCTCATCGCGGGCATGTACTGGGGCATCGACCGCGAGCCCATGAATTTGCAGGCGCTGTACAAGGCCGACTGGCTCGGCATCGCGTTCATGGCGACGGGGCTCGCCAGCCTGACGATCTTCCTGGAAGAGGGCAACTCGAAGGACTGGTTCGAGTCCGGCTTCATCATCACGTTCGCCTCGCTGGCGCTGGTCGGCATCCTCGGCTGGGTCGTGATCGGTTTTTCGCGGCCGGAGCCGTTCGTCAACCTGCGCCTGTACGGCCAGCGCAACTTCCTCGTCGCGACAGTGCTGTCCGCGGTGATCGGCATGGGCCTGTATGGCTCGTCGTTCCTGCTGCCGTTGTTCCTGGGCCAGATCGCGGGTTATTCGCCGATGCAGATCGGTGAAGTGATCGCCTGGGTCGGCCTGCCGCAGCTGTTCGTGATGCCGTTCGTGGCGCGCCTGTCGCAGAAGATCGACAATCGCATCCTCTGCTCGTTCGGCCTCGGGCTGTTCGGCATCTCGTGCCTGATGAACGCGTACATGGATGCCAGCACGGGCTACGACCAGCTGATGCTGTCGCAGATCATCCGCGCGCTCGGCCAGCCGTTCGTGATGCTGACCCTGTCGAACTTCGCCATGGCCGGGATCCCGCCGAAGGACATGACGTCGGCATCGAGCCTGTTCAACATGACCCGTAACCTGGGCGGCTCGGTGGGCATCGCCCTGCTGGCGACTGCGCTCACGAACCGCGAGCACTTCCACTCGGAACGCCTGGGCGAGTCGGTGTCGCTGGTATCAAGCGCCACGCAGGCTAGGCTCGACGCGCTGACGCAATCGTTCCTCGCCAAGGGCTTCGACCCGGCGACGGCGGCCCAGCAGGCCATCGCCGCGATCGACCGCATCGTGCGGCGGGAGTCCTTCGTGATGGCCTACAACGATGGCTTCTTCATCGTCGGCATGATCCTGCTCGTGGCGATCATCCCGCTGTGGTTCTCGGACAAGCTCAAGTCGCCCAGCGGCGGCGGTGGCGGTGGCCACTGAATCAAGCATTCATGGATAAAAGAATGAAAACTATTCACATCAAACCTGTCGTTCATACTGCTGTCGCGCTGGCCGTCGCCGCACTGCTTTCCGCCTGCGGCACGGTCGGCAAGGACTTCGTCGCACCGAACGGCGTCGACACGCCGGCCTGGCGCCACGCCGCGGCCGAGCCGCAGAATCAGGCTGCGCGCCTGCCGGCCGACTGGTGGACCGTGTTCGGCGACACGCAACTCGACCAGCTGGAACGGCGCGCCCTGCGCGACAACCCGAACGTGCGCGCCGCCGCGCAGCGTCTCGTGCAGGCGCAGGCGCAGCTGGGTGTGACGCGCGCCAGCGAGCTGCCGACCGTCGGCGTGTCGGCCGGTGTCGCGAACTCGCGCACGTCGGCCGAAAGCCCGATGGGCGCCACGTTCGGCCACAAGTCGATCAAGGGCAACGAGTTCACGGTCGGTGCGAATTTCTCGTACGAGCTGGACCTGTGGGGCCGCGTGCGCCGCGCCGTGGAAGCAGCCGATGCCCAGGCGCTGGCGGCGCAGGACGACCGCGACGGCGTCATGCTGATGCTCTCCAGCCAGGTCGCCACGACGTACTGGCAGCTGCGCGGCCTCGACGCGGATATCGCCATCCTGAACGATGCGCTGGCCACGCGGCGTGAGTCGCAGCAACTGATCGAGGCGCGCTTCAACGCGGGCCTGTCGAACGAGCTGGATGTCTCGCGCACCCGCATCGAACGCGCCAACGCCGAAGCCGACATCCAGGAAGCCCAGCGCCAGCGCAACACGCTGGAGCACGCGCTGGCCGTGCTGGTCGGCGCGTCGCCGAGCCAGCCCATCCTGCCGCCGGCGGCAGGCAACGCGGCGGCCACCTTGCCGCAGCCGCCCGCGATCCCGGTCGGCCTGCCGGCCAGCCTGCTGGGCCAGCGTCCGGACCTGGCCGCGAGCGTCGCGACACTGAAGGCGTTCAATGCGCAGGTGGGCGTGGCCGAGGGCGCGTATTACCCGAGCGTGTCGCTGACCGGTAACTTCGGCTATGCGTCGGAAACGCTGAGCAATCTGGCCAAGGGCAGCGCGCGCCAGTTCTCGTTCGGTCCACTCGCGCTGTCGCTGCCCGTGTTCGAGGGCGGCCGCATCAAGGCCAATGTCAATCTGGCCAAGGCCAGGTACGACGAAGCCGTCGCGAACCACGAAGCGCGTCTGCTGACGGCGCTGCGCGAAGTCGAGGACGCGCTGTCGGACGTCCAGCAGCGCCATCAGCAGGGCGACGTGCAGGCGCAGGCGCAGCAGGCCGCCGCGCGCGCCGTGCAGGTGGCGCAGGCGCGCTACGACCGCGGCGTGTCGACCTATCTGGACGTCACCGACGCCCAGCGTTCCGCACTGGCCGCCGACCGCGCCGCGGCGCAGATCCGCACGCAGCGGTTGCTGGCTGCGGTGTCCGTGGCGCGTGCGTTGGGTGGCGGCTGGCAGCAGGCGGCGCCTGAGTCGACGGTCGCGTCCCGCTGAAATCGGGGGATAGTGTCGGGGACACTACCCGCCTGCGCGGGAACGACGACTTTATACATTACGTATGATCGTCGTCCTGCGCAGGCGGGGACCCGATTTCTTCGAACCGCCGCCTGCCCATCCATTCCCCACGTCCCTGAACAGGATTACAATCGCCCGATTGCCAACCTCACAAGGGACCTCAATGAAGCACCTCCTCGCCCCCCTGGCCCTGGCCGCAGCGACCCTGTGCGCCAACGTCCACGCCTTTGACGCCGCCATGGCGCCGGCCACCGTCTCCCAGCTCCAAGCCATGGCCAAGCGCTTCGCGCCCGTCGACCTCACGGCCGACACGGCAAAGCTGTCCGCCGGCGACCGCGTCGCCATCGCCAAGCTGATCGAAGCGGCGAAAATCGTCGATACCTTGCAGCTGCGCCAGCGCTGGTCCGGCAACGAGGCGTTGTGGGCCGCGCTGCAAAAGGACACGACGCCGCTGGGCAAGGCGCGCCGCGATTACTTTTGGCTGAACAAGGGGCCGTGGTCGATCATCGACGGCAACCAGTCCTTCATGCCCGCCGAGTATGCCGGCATCAAGATCCCGGCCGAGAAGCCGCTCGGCGCGAATTTTTATCCCGAAGGCGCGAGCAAGCAGGATCTCGAGACGTGGATGAACGGCCTGCCGGCGCAGGAGAAGGAGCAGGCGCAGTGGTTCTTCACGGTGATCCGCTTGGACAAGGCGGGAAAAGGTGAGAAGAAATTCGCCATCGTGAAGTATTCCGACGAATACCGCACCGAGCTGCAGAAACTGTCCAAGCTGCTGAAGGATGCGGCGAATGCGACCGACAACGCGTCGCTGAAAAAATTCCTGAACCTGCGCGCCGACGCCTTCCTGTCGAACGACTACCTCGCGTCCGATTTCGCATGGATGGACCTGGACTCGCCGGTCGACGTCACGATTGGCCCGTACGAGACGTATAACGACGAACTGTTCGGCTACAAGGCCGCGTTCGAAGCGTACGTGAACGTGCGCGACCAGAAGGAGACGGACAAGCTGAACTTCTTCGGCAAGCATATGCAGGAGCTGGAAAACAACCTGCCGCTGGATGCCAAGTACCGCAATCCCAAGGTCGGGGCGCTCGCGCCGATGGTGGTCGTGAACCAGGTGTATGGCGCCGGCGACGGCAATATGGGCGTGCAGACGGCCGCGTACAACCTGCCGAACGACGAGCGGATCATCCGCCAACGCGGCTCCAAGCGCGTCATGCTGAAGAACGTCCAGGAAGCGAAGTTCGCGGCGACCCTGACCCCGATCTCGAAGCTCGTGCTGCGTCCGGCCGACCAGAAGGACCTCGATTTCGACGCGTTCTTCACCCACATCCTCGCGCACGAGATCATGCACGGCCTGGGTCCGCACGCGACGACCCAGAACGGCCAGCCGTCCACGCCGCGCCAGGATCTGAAGGATGCCTACTCGACCATCGAGGAAGCGAAGGCCGACGTCACGGGCCTGTGGGCGCTCGCGTACATGATGGAGAAGGGCCTGTTGAAGGATTCGCTGGGACAGGGCGCGGCGGCGGAGCGCAAGCTGTACAACACGTACCTCGCGTCCGCGTTCCGCACCTTGCACTTCGGCCTGACCGATTCGCACGCGCGCGGCATGGCGATCCAGATGAATTACCTGCTCGACAAGGGCGGCTTCGTGTCGCACGGCGACGGCACGTTCTCCGTCGACTTTGCCAAGATCAAGGGCGCCGTGGCGGACCTCGACCGCGAATTCCTGACGATCGAGGCGACGGGCGACTACACCCGCGCGCAGGATCTCATGAAGCGCTATGTCCTCATCCGTCCGGACGTGCAGAAGGCGCTGGACAAGATGAAGGCCGTGCCGAACGATATCCGTCCCGCGTTCGTGACGGCGGCCAAGCTGGTGCCGGCGCAGCGCTGATTACGCCGTCATCGCCGCGCAGGCGGGGATCCATGCTGGGCAGCAGAAGTCGATCGCGTCATACGACCTCTGGCCTGCTTGACGCTTGGCTTCGGAAACTCAGCATGGGTCCCCGCTTTCGCGGGGACGACGTAGGTTATTGAGCCATTCAGGCAACATTACGCTTTTGGACAGCCACGAAAATATAGCTGAGAACGAGGGTTGAACGCGGAATAGAATTGCCGTTAGGCATTTCATATATCCGAACGGGAAGCCCTCCATGTCCAAGCTCATCTTTGCCGCCGCCGTCCTGTGCGCGGCCTCCCAGGCCCTCCCGGCCGCCGCCGCCGACCTCACCCCGCTGGAGCAGCGCTGGCTCGGCGCCGCGCTGCCCGTCATCGAGTATTCGCGCGGCCTGAATCTCCCCATCGACATCGTCGTACAGCCGCAGGCCGGCCCCAACGCCGTGCCGATGGCCATGGGCTTCGCCGGCGGCCGCTGCAAGCTCGTGCTGTCGCTGCGCGGCAATCCGGATGCCGAACGCCAGCTGGACGGCGTGCCGGCCGCCCAGCAGGGCGAATTGATCGAGGCGATGGCCGCCCACGAGATCGGCCATTGCTGGCGTTACGCGCAAGGCGTCTGGCACGCGTTGCCGGCCGGCTTCGTCGAGACGGGCGAGGAAACGGCCGACGATCCGTCGCTGCTGGCGGCATCGAAGGCGATGCGCGAGACCCGCCGCGAAGAAGGCTATGCCGACCTCGTCGCGCTGGCCTGGACGCACGACCGCCACCCCGCCGACTACGGCCGCATCTACGCGTGGCTGGAAAAGCTGAGGCAGGACCAGCCGGTCGCGCACAATGGCCACGATACGCGGGCCTGGGTGCGCCTGGCGCGCGAAGGCAGCCGTTTCGGTGCCGCCGGCAAGCCGTTCGAGGACGTGGCGCCGTTGTGGCGCGAAGGCCTGCTCAGCGATGACTGAGTGATGAGCCGAGCAATGCCGGCTGCATGGCCGGATTTATGGTTTGTCCGACAAGTGTACGGTGCCGCACAGAGGTCTTGATCGTCCCGGCGTTACATTGGCTGTCACAACAAACACCACAAGGGACAAGACCATGAAAACGCTGATTGCGACCTTGCTCGCGACGGCTGCGGGCGCGAGCTTTGCCGCGGCGCCGACTGCGGCGCTGAACCACGATCCGGCCACCTACCGCAATCTCACGCAGAAAGCGGAATCGGAATACCGGGCGGCCGCAGCGAAATGTGACGCGAAAAGCGGTAACGACAAGGACATCTGCATGGCCGAAGCCCGGCTGGCGCGCACGCGCACCGAAGCCGATGCACTGTCCAGGTACAACAACACGGCCGCCGGCCGTGCCCGGGCGCATACCAATGTCGCCGACGCCGAATACGACCTCGCCAAGGCCCGATGCGGCGCGAAGAGCGGCGCCGACAAGGACAGCTGCATGGACAACGCGAAATCCGTGCACACGGCCGCGCTGGCCGACGCCAAGGCCGAGCGCACCGAGCGCACGACGGCCGCCGGCTCGAGCGGCAGCGGCATGACCGGCTCCAGCGGCAACACGGCGTCCGGCGGTGTCGTGGCCGGCACCGATACGCGCGATCCGTCCAAGGCTGCCGCGGTCGACAAGTGCGCACAGGTGGGCGCCGATGCCAAGACCGGCTGCCTGGTCGAGACGAAGCCGTCGGCCGTGCGCGAGAACGCCGCCGACGCGGCCAACCGCACGGCGAACGCGACCGAAAACGCCGCATCAAAGACGCGCGACACTGCCGCGACCGCAGCCGACAAAGTGAAGGCCGCAGTCGCGACAGTTGCTGAGAAGACCAAGGAAGTCGCGCACACCGCCGTCGAGAAGACCAAGCATGCCGGTTCGACCGTGGCCCGGAAGACCGACAACGCGATGGACCGCACCGGCGACGAGACGGCCGACAAGACCCACGACGCCGCCGGCAAGACCCGCGTCGCCGCTTCGGACACGGCTATCACCACCAAGGTGAAAGCCGGGCTCGTCAAGGAGCCGAACCTGGATTCGCTCGGCATCCACGTCGAGACGGAGAAGGGCGTCGTGATGCTGAGCGGTTTCGTGAATTCGAAGGAAGAGGCCGAGAAGGCAGTGAAAGTCGCGAAGGGCGTCGACGGCGTCACCAGCGTCAAGAGCGCCATCAAGGTCAAATAAGCAACCGCTTTTTGCCCGACCGCGGCCGGTTTTGGGACCGGCCGTTGCTTTTGCTGATCTACCACAGGTCAATATAAAGCCGTCGGGAATTGTTTTGACGGTAGGTAGGGCACGGTATAATCGCGGCCGTGAACAGACTCGAAGCCTTCGGAACCATCGCCGCCCAGGCCGCGCGCGGTGAGATTTCCTTTCCCACCAGCGTGAATGCCGTGCTGCGCCTGCAGCACGCGCTGAACGATCCCGATTGCCATCTGGAAGATGCGATCCGCCTCGTGCTGGGCGAGCCGCAACTGGCCGCGCGCACCGTCGCGCTGGCAAATTCCTCGACGTTCAACTCGAGCGGCAAGCCGATCACGAATGTGCGCTCGGCCGTGACGCGGGTCGGCTACCGCAACCTGCAGATGCTCGTCGCGAGCCTCGTCGTGCGCCAGTTCGGCGCCCGCATCGACGATCCGGACCTGCGCGCCAAGGCCGAGCAGCTGTGGGAACACACGGTGCAGGTGGCCGCGCTGGCCCATGTGTTCGCGCGCCGCGTCACCTTCGTCAATCCGGATACCGCCATGTTCGCCGGCATCGTCCACGAGGTCGGCGGCTTCTATCTGCTGTCGCGCGCCGACGGTTTCCCGGGCCTGCTGGACGACGACCCGGAAAAATGGGCCGAGCTGTGCGAGGACGTCGTCACGCGCGAAGTGGCGCGCAAGCTGGCGCTGCCGGAGCCCGTCGCCGAGGCCATCTTCGCACTGCGCGGCGCCTGGCTGCACATGCCGCCCGCCACCTTGCTGGACACCCTGTTGCTGGCCAATCTGTATGCCAGCGTGCCCTCGCCGCTCGGCACGGCACGCGAGCCGCTGCCCGAACACAGCGAGAGCGCGCTCGACTACCTGCTCGACGAAGAGAGCCTTCATCGCATGATCGATGAAGCGGCCGAGATCGCGGCATCGATGGGCGGGGCGCTGCTCGTCTGACGCGATTCAACCGCCGAGCTGGCGGCAGAACTGCGCCGTCGCCTCATCCATCGGAAAGCACGACTCGATGTGCAGCTCGTCGATGGTGATGTCGCGCGGCGTGCCGAACGTCGTGATCGTCGAAAAGAAGCTGAGCGCCACGCCGCGGTGACGGAATTCCGTCGTCAACAGCGGCGCGGGCGGCGTATCCAGGTCGCGCAGCCGCCAGCGCGACGGCACGTCGGGATACGCCAGGATCTCATCCAGCAGCGCGCGGGCTTTACTATCCGTCGGCGACCCCGCGACCAGCGCGTGCAGGTGCCCGATCAGCGTGCTCCCCACATCGTCCCAATTCGTCATGCGGCCGCGCAGATCGTCCGGATCGAACACGGCGCGCAGCATGTTCGCGTGCTTGCCGGGCCGGCCGTCGAGCAGGAAACCGTTGATGCGCTGCGCCGCCTGGTTCGTCGCCAGGATGTCCCAGTGCCGGTTCATGAGGAATGCCGGATAGGGCTCCTGCTGCCCGAGGATGAAGGCGATGGCCTTGTTGATTCTCCCCATCGCCGGCGTATCGAGGCCGCTTTCCGGATAGCTCGGCGCGTAGCCGCCCGCGCGCAGCAGGGCGTTGCGTTCGCGCAGCGGCATGTCCAGCACGTCGGCGAGTCGCATCAAGAGGGCCCGGCTGGGCTGCGACTTGCCGGTCTCGATGCAGCTCAGGTGGCGCGCGGAGATGTTCGCGTCCAGCGACAGGTCGAGCTGGCTGAGACGGCGTGCCGCTCTCCATTCGCGCAGGAGGAGGCCGACAGGGACGGGGGCAAGGTCGAGAGGCGTCATGATTCGATGATAACCCGGCCGCGATCCGCAAAGCCATGACGTCGGAGGTCATTGAGCTGCCGCGCCGCTCCCGCCACAATGCCGGCGGCCACGTGGCCTGTCGACGGAGGAGACGAACATGAAGCGGAGAACATTCATGAAGGGCGCGGCGGCGCTTGCCGCCGGCGCGATGGCGCCCGCGGGCGCGATGACCCTCGACCGGTGGCGGCGGCTGCGCCGCTTCGTCGCGACGCCGTACGGCCGCATCGCCGTGGTCGAGCAGGGCCGCGGGCCGGCCGCGGCGCTGTTCCTGCACGGCTTCCCGCTCTCCAGTTTCCAGTGGCGCGACGCGGTGGCCGCGCTGTCGGCGCACCGCCGCTGCATCGCGCCCGACTTCATGGCGCTCGGCTTCACGGAACCCGCGCCGGGCCAGGCGGTCGACGCGGACGCGCAGGTGGCCATGCTCGCGCACCTGCTCGACACGCTGGACGTGCGCCAGGCGGACGTGATCGCCAACGACAGCGGCGGCGCCGTCGCCCAGCTCTTGACGGTGCGCCATCCGGACCGCGTGCGCTCCCTGCTGCTGACCAATTGCGATACCGAACCCGATTGCCCGCCGCCCGCATTGAAGCCCGTGATCGACCTGTCGCGCACGGGCCGGTTCGTCGACGAGTGGCTGCTGCCGTCCGTGCTGGACCATCGCCTCGCCCGCACGAAGGAGGGCCTGGGCGGCCAGTGCTATGCGCATCCCGGTTCGCCCACGGACGAGGCCATCGACGCGTACCTGGCGCCGTTGACCGCGTCGCCCGCGCGCCAGGCCCTCGTGCACGCGTACGCGCTGGCGTTGGAGCGCAACATCCTGCAAGGGATAGCGCCCGCGTTGAAACGGGCGCGCCAGCCGGTGCGGGTGATCTGGGGCACGGCCGACGACATCTTCTCGGCCGCGACGCCCGCCTACCTGGAGCAGGCGTTCGGCAACGGCCGCGGCGTGCGCCGGCTGGCGGGCTATAAATTGTTCTGGCCCGAGGAGCGGCCGGACGTCGTCGTCGAAGAAGCGCTGGCACTCTGGGGCGTGTCCGCCTGAATGCCCAGGCTCAGGCTCGAGAAGATGGTGTCGAAGTCGATGCCTTCGTCGCCGGAGAGAGGCGTGGTCCAGACGACGTTCAGCAGCCAGTTGCCCGGCGGCGGACGGCGGAAGAGAACCCGCCCGTCGCCGTCCGTGGTCTGCGCGGCGGCGGGTTGCGCATCGTGGTCGAGGTCCGTGAGTTTCACCAGCGCGCGCGCCAGCGGATGGCCGTGGAAGACAACCTGTGCGGCCAAGGAGCCGCCGCCGTCCGGATCCGACAGCGGCCGCACCAGCACGATTTCCAGCGGCAGGCCGAGGCGCTTCGTCGCCAGATCCTGGCTGCCTTCGCCGGGCGCGCCCGCCTGCACGAGGGCTTTCGCCAAGCGCCGGTAGCGCTCGATGGCATCCTGTCCGTTCGTCCCCCGTCGCTCCCGTTCGGCCGCCGCGGGCCACAATCCTTCTTCCTGCACGTAGGCGTTGAAGCGGTCGGCGGGCAGGTGGCTTTGCGCGTCCGCGTCCGTTTCCAGCGCCAGCAGATGCAGCCCCGCCTCGGCGGGCGCCAGCTTGCCGTCGCCGCGCAGGTCGATGACGTCGCCGCCCGGCGTCCACGCCGAGAAACGCACGATGCGGCGCGACGGGATCGGAGAGTGCCGGCGCGCGTCGCCGTGACCGGCCTGCATGTTCAAGGCCGTGCTGGCGCCGACGGCGACGACGAAGCGGTCCGGATTGACCCAGAAATCGTGGGCGCCCGCCCACAGGGGCAGGCACAGGACGGCCCCTACCAGAAGGCGGCGCGCGATCATCGGTAGGTCGCCTTCGTGTGCACGGGCGCGGCGAGGAACGGGAATACCGTATCCGAATGGGGCTGGTCGTCCGCGCGTACGCCGTCCGTGACGGCATCGTTGTTCCCGCCGGCGAGCAGCGAGCGGTAGACGTTCACGGCGTCGTAGTGCAAGGTGCGGCCGCCGCACTCGTTGCGCCAGCGCGCGCCGCCCGGCAGCGCAGCCAGTTCCACGCCGAACAGCTGCGTGCACATGGTCGATGCGCTGTTGACCCACAACCTGTCGTCGGCCAGCAGCTTGGCCAGCGGTGTGTAGCGCTGCGCCGGCGGTGCCGATGCATCGATCATCAACTGGTTGCCGCACCGGCCGTCGTAACCGTCGTACAGCGCGAGCGACTTCGCGATGACGGGCACGAAGACGTCCGCCGTCTCCGGCGTCGCTTCGTTGTAGGCGAGTTTGTACGCGTCGGCCTCCTCGTCGCTGCCCAGGTGGGCGAGCAGGCCGTTGCCCGTCAGCGGGCGGCCCATGCGGTCGATGCGGACGTCGTCGACGGTCGTATCCGCCCACACGGCCAGCACGGGACCGCCGCGGTTGACGAGCGCAAGGTCGACGGACAGCACGATGGAAGCGGGCGTCCATCCCGCGAGGAAGTTGCGGGCCGGGCCGCCATCCGTGTGGCGCCAGCGGTCGAGGATGGCGGCCGTTTGCTGCGGCGTGTACGCGGGGCAGCCCGCCGCATCGCGCGGCACGCCCTGCTTGAGCGTGGCCGCGGCCAGATCGAACGCGTCGCGCGACCCCTTCACGTTGTTGAAGAACGGGTCGTCGCGCAGGCCGGCGAACAGCAGGCTGCGGCCGCTCGCGCTCTTTAGACCGGCCGGCTTGCCGGGATCGCCCTGGATCGTTTCGTCGCGGCCGATCAGGCAATCCGCCTGCGTCATCGAGGCGAAGCGGCAGACGATGTCGGTGCGTGCGGTGGTGTCGGGAAAGCGCGGGCCGCTGTCGACGTGGAAGGCATATTCGGCGTCCTTGTTGAAGGCGTGGCCGACGATGGTCATCACGAGGTTGAGCCGGCGGCCGTCGCTTGAAGTCCACGCGTAGATGTCGCCGATGTCCACGCGCGGATCGGCGATGACCTTCGGCGAATCGAGATGGTCGGATGCCATCGCGGCCGTGGTCATAAACGCCGCCGCGAGCGCGAGCCGCACGCGCTTCATGCCGCGGCTCCCCGCGCGGCCTCTTCGAGCGCGCGCATCGCCTGCAGATACGGGCCGGGGCCGTGGCTCAGGCGGGCGACGCCGAGGGCGCGCAAGGTCGCCGGCGGCGGCGTGCCGGCGGCGGCCATCAGGTTGACCGGCAGGGGCGACGCGCGCACGAGCCGTTCGATCAGCGCGGCGTCGACGAGACCCGGGACGAACAGGCCGTCCGCGCCGTGGGCGGCATACAGGCGGGCACGATCCAGCGCCGCGTCGAGCAGGGCGTCGCCGTGCGTGTCCGGCGCGGCGAGCAGGAAGCCGTCGGTGCGGGCGTTGATGAAGAGCGGGATGTCGAGCCGGTTGGCGGCCTCGCGCGCGGCCTGCAGGCGCAGGGCCTGGTCGGCGGCGGGGCGCAGGCCGCCCGCCTCGATGCCGTCTTCCAGGTTGCAGCCGACGGCGCCGGCGCGGATGGCTTGCGCGACGGTGTCGGCCACCTCATCGGGCGTGGCGCCGTAGCCGCGTTCCAGGTCGGCCGTCACGGGCAGCGCCACGGCGCGCGCGATGCGGCCGATGTTGGCGATGGCCAGGTCGCGCGGCAGCTGTTCGCCGTCCGCATACCCGTTGGCCGCGGCGACGGCCCAGCTGGCGGTGGCGATCGCCCGCGCGCCGCCGGCCGCGATGGCCTTCGCGCTGCCGGCATCCCAGCAATTGAAGAGGACCAGCGGCGCTCCCGCTGCGTGCAGCGCGCGGAAGGCGTGGGCTTTGAGGATCTGGTCGGACATGGTGGACTCCTGCGTGGATGGAGTGCACAGTGTCGCGATTTGGCAGGACGGGCTCAATCACCCGCGAGGTCATGCAAAATTGATCCCGGAGGTCATGGATCTTATGTCGCGCCTGTGGTTCAAGGCCAGTACAGGATGCCCGCCTGGCCCGCGCGCGTGGCCGCCAGCAGCCGGCGGTCGCGCAGCACGCCCAGCACCGCCTTCACCGCGCGGCTGGCCATCGCGGTGCGCGGTCCCGCCAGCGCGAACTGGCGCCGCGCGGGAATCGGCAGGGGCAGTACCTGCACCTCGTCGCCTTCCGGGAACGTCGCGAGGCGCGGCAGGATGGACCACCCCATGCCGCGCGCCACCATCGCCGCGATGCTCGTGTCGTTGCTCAGCGTGCGCTCGGCGGACGCAACCAGGCCGGCCGCGCGGCAGCGCGCGAGGATCGCGTCCGCGCCCGAGCAGCCCAGGCGGATGAACGGAAGGCCGTCGAGCTGGTCCCACGTCACGGGCGCATCGAAGCGCCGCGCGGCCGGCACGACCAGCATGTAGTCGTCGGCCACATACGGATGGACGATGAAGCCGTCTTCCACCGGCAGCTGGGCGATGCCGACGTCCGCACGGCCGGCGCGCAGCGCATCGATGACTTCCAGGCGGTCGTTGCAGGCGTCGTCGATGTCGAGCACGAGGCCGGGATGGCGGGCCGCCAGCGCCTCGGCCGCATACGGCAGCAGATGGGTCCCGATGCTGCGGAAGCACGCGACGCGCACCCGGCCTTCGATCGCGTCGTCCGTGCGCGCGCAGGCGCGCAGGCTGTCTTCCAGGCGCAGCATCTGGCGCGCCTTGTCCAGCACGCGCAGGCCGGCTTCGGTCGGCAGCGAGCCGCCGTGCGAGCGCGCGAGCAGGCGCGTGCCCAGTTCGCGCTCCAGTTCCGCGATCGCATGGCTGATGCGCGACTGGGTGCAGTCCAGTTCCGCCGCGGCGGCGCTGAAACTGCCGTGGTCCGCCACCGCGACCAGCATCTGCAGTTGGCTGAGCTTCATGGCCATCGAAATCCTTCATGATTGAGCCGGCAATTATCGGCCATTTCGGTGGCGCCGTCGCGGCGCGGCAGCGACCATGGAATTTTTGAAGAAAGGATGCACATGCCTAACCTCGCCAACGCCGCCCTGATCGTGATCGACGTCCAGCAAGGCTTCCTCGACCCGCGCTGGGGCCGGCGCAACAATCCGCAGGCCGAACAGAATATCGCCGCGCTGCTGGCTGCGTGGCGCGAGGCGGAACGGCCGCTGTTCCACGTCCGGCACGGCTCGCGCAGCGAGAAGGGCGCGTTCTTCCCGGGCACTGCCGGCCACGCGTTCAAGCCGGAAGCCATGCCGTTGCCGGGCGAGACCATCGTGCCGAAGGATGTGAACAGCGCCTTCATCGGCACCGACCTGGAAGCGCGGCTGCGGGCGGCCGGCATCGCCACGGTCGTGTTATGCGGCCTGACGACGGACCACTGCGTGTCGACGACGGCGCGTATGGCCGCCAATCTGGGCTTTTACACGATCCTCGTCGAGGATGCCTGCGCCACGCACGAGCGCACGGGGCCGGACGGCACCTGGTTCAGCGCCGAGCAGATGCATGCGACGGCCGTGGCCAGTCTGAACGGCGAATTCGTCACCGTGACCGCGACGGCCGCCGTGCTGGGTACCTAGTCAGGCCGGCACGGCGATCGCCGCGCGGCGTCCGTGCGCCCGCATCGCGAGCGCGAGGAACACGCCGGACAGCGCCAGGCCCGCCGCCACCCACTGCGGCGAGGCATACGAATAGCCCAGCGTCAGCGGAATCCCGCCGAGGAAGGCGCCCGTCGCATTGCCGATATTGAAGCCGGACTGGCCCAGCGACGAGCCGAGCATCTCCGCTTCGCGCGAGTGCTCGATCAACAGCATCTGGATCGGCGGGCCCAGCGCCAGCGCGTTCGCGCCGATGGCGAACGCCAGCACCATCATCGCGGGTTGCGACCACGCCAGCAGCGCGTTCATGCACAGCAGGGCGACCATCGTGATGAGCAGGATGATGATGGCCGTCAGCGGCGGCATGCGGTCGGCCAGCTTGCCGCCCATGTTCACGCCGACCGTCATGCCGACGCCCACCGCCGTCATGATCAGCGGGATGGTATTGGCGTGGAAGTGCGTCACATCCGTCAGCAGCGGCGCGATATAGCTGAGCCAGGCGAAGAAGCCGCCCGTGCCGATCGACGTGATGCCCAGCGCCAGCCACAGGTTCGGCTTGCGGAAAATCTTGAGGTCCTGGCGCAGGCCGGCGCCCGGCGTCGCCTCGAAGTACGGGATCAGTTTATGCAGCATGATCATCGTCGCGAGGCCGATGGCCGCCACGATCAGGAACACGAAACGCCAGCTCATATTGTGGCCGAGCCAGGTGCCGGCCGGCACGCCCAGCACGTTCGCGATGGTCAGGCCGGAAAACATGCTGGCGAGGGCCGCCGCTTCCTTGCCCTTGTCGGCCAGGCGCGTCGCGACGACGGCGCCGACGCCGAAGAACGCGCCGTGCGGCAGGCCGGCCAGGAAGCGGAACAGCAGCATCGTGTGGAAGTTCGGTGCGAAGGCCGAGAGCGCGTTGAACGCGGTGAACATCAGCATGAACCAGATCAGCACGCTGCGCGGCGGACGGTGCGACAGCATGCTGACGAGCGTCGGCGCGCCAACGACCACGCCGACCGCATACGCCGAAATCAGGTAGCCGGCTTGGGGAATGGAAATGTCGAGGCCGGTCGCGATGTCGGGCAGGATGCCCATCATGACGAATTCCGTCATGCCGATACCGAAACCGCCCAGGGCCAGGGGGGCCAGGCTCTTCTTGATCATTGTGTTTTCGCTTTGCTGCGGGGAGAGGATGAGTCGGACATTATGGCGGCTCACGATTGGCGAGTCCGCTTTCGAGTCGTGATGTCCGGTATAGCCTCACATGATAGCGGTATCACGCCGAGTCCGCTTGCGGGTCCTCGTTTTCCGCGATCCACAGGATGCGGCCGTTGCCCGCTTCGCTCAGGCGGGCAATGAGTGCCTGAGCCTTGTCGTCCGGCAGGTGGAAGGCGAACGAGACGGCGTCCGCGTGCTGGACGGCGTCCAAGGTCGCGCCGGATGCGTCCAGTTCGCGCCGGATGAGGCCTTCGAGCGGGTAGGGCGCCGCGCAGCGCAGATGTCGTTGGCGGATGATGGGCATCTTTTGCGCGGTCAGCAGCGCCTGGGCCACGCTGTCCGTGTAGGCGCGCACGAGGCCGCCCGCTCCCAGCTTGACGCCGCCGAAATAGCGCACGACGGTCGCCAGCACGCCTTCCAGATCCTGGTGGCGCAGCACGTCCAGCATGGGGCGTCCGGCCGTGCCGCTGGGCTCGCCGTCATCCACGGCGGCCGATTGCCCGCCCGCCAGCAGCGCCCAGCACACGTGCGCGGCACCCGGATGCGCGGCCCTGAGCCCGGCCACGATCTTCTGCGCGCCGGCCCGGTCGGGCATCGGCTGGACGCAGGCGATGAAGCGGCTCTTCTTGATGATCAGTTCGTGATGGACGGGGGCGAGGATGGTCTGCGGCATGGGGCGTACAGCTTACTGTATTTCCGCGCAGATCGCTTATAGAAGTAAAACTACATTTGTTGGGTTTTATTCTTGAATCTGACGATTTATGGTGTTACTTTACTACAAATTACTGTGGAGACATCATGAAGAAATTGATTTTGGCGATCTCGGCCTGGCTGCCCGCCATGTGGGCCGGCGCCGCGCCGTACGCTATCCAGCATGTGGAACCGATGAACTGGTGGGTCGGCATGAAGTGGTCCGACCTGCAGGTGATGGTGCACGGCGAGAAGATCGCCGAGCTGGAGCCGGCGCTCACCTACCCGGGCGTGCGCATCGCCAGCGTCGAGCGCACCGACAATCCGAATTTTCTGTTCGTGAACCTGAAGATCGGCGCGACGACAAAACCCGGCGAATTCAAACTGCAGTTCAAGTGCGGCAGGCAGGTAGTGACCACTTACCCTTATCGCCTGGAGGAGCGCCGGCAAGGGTCGGCGCAGCGGCGTGGCTTCGATGCGGGCGACGCCGTCTACCTGATCGTGCCGGACCGGTTCTCGAACGGCGATCCTTCCAACGACGACGCGGGCATGCGCGAACGGAGCGACCGGCGCGATCCCAATAAACGCCACGGCGGCGACCTCGCCGGCATGCGGGCGCACCTCGATTACATCCACGACCTCGGGTTCACGATGGTGTGGCCCACGCCGCTGCTGGAAAACAACCAGCCGTCGTATTCCTACCACGGCTATGCGTTGACCGATTACTACAAGGTCGACCCGCGCTTCGGCAGCAACGAGGATTACCGCAACTACGTGGCGGCGGCGAATG
The DNA here is from genome assembly GCF_001941825.1 of Massilia putida. NCBI lineage: Bacteria > Pseudomonadati > Pseudomonadota > Betaproteobacteria > Burkholderiales > Oxalobacteraceae > Massilia > Massilia putida. The sequence goes on along the minus strand of NZ_CP019038.1, from coordinate 2,782,003 downwards.
CGCGCGGCCTGGGCGTGATCCACGACGTCGTCCTGAACCACATCGGCACGGGCCACTGGTGGATGCAGGACATGCCGGCATCCGACTGGATCAACCACGGCAAGACCTTCGTCCAGACGAACAACCAGCACACGGTGGCGCAGGACATCCACGCGGCGCCGGAAGACAAGGCGCGCTTCGTCGACGGCTGGTTCGACGTGGCGATGCCGGACGTGAACCAGAAAAACAAGCTGGTGGCGCGCTACCTGATCCAGAACACCTTGTGGTGGATCGAGTACGCGAACCTGTCCGGCATCCGCGAAGACACGTACTCGTATGCCGACCCGGATTTTCTCAACGACTGGAACCGCGCCGTGTTCGCGGAATACCCGCACCTGAACGTCGTCGGCGAGGAAATGGACGACCGCCCGTACATGGTCGCGTACTGGCAGAAGGGCGTCGTGAACCGCGACGGCTATCGTTCCGGCCTGCCGTCCGTGATGGATTTCCCGCTCGTCGACGCGGCCCCGAAAGCGCTGACGGCGCCGGAAGACAGCGGCCGGGGCCTCATCCAGATCTACGAGACCATCGCGGCCGACTATCTGTATGCCGATCCGCTCAAGCTGATGGTCTTCCCGGACAACCACGACCGCCCGCGCGCGCTGGCGCAGGTCGACGGCAACGTCGATCTGCTCAAGACGGACCTGATCCTGATGGCGACGACACGCGGTATCCCGCAGATGTTCTACGGGACGGAAATGCTGATCCAGGGACCGAAGGAGCGCACCGACGGCGTGCTGCGCGCGGACATGCCGGGCGGCTGGGCGGGCGACAGCGTGAATGCGTTCACGGGCACGGGCCTCTCGGACGGCCAGCGCGACATGCAGCACCTCGTGCGCACGTTGTTCAACTGGCGCAAGACCAGTTCGGCCGTCAAGGCCGGCAAGCTGACCCACTACATTCCCCGCGACGGCCACTACGTGTATTTCCGCCACGACGGCAGGCAGACGGTGATGGTCGTGCTGAACAAGAATCCGCAGGCCACGCAGCTGGACCTCGGGCGTTTCGCCGGCATGGTCAAGGACGCGCGCCAGGGCAGGAACGTCCTGACCGGAGAAAACGTCGACCTGCGCGCGCCGCTGGCGCTGCCGGCGATGACGTCCGTCGTTCTCGAGTGGTAGCGCGTCAGTCGACGACGCAGACGCGCGTGCGTGCCTGCGCCGGCATCTGCCCGACCTACGCGTCGGACCCTGGATGGCCGGCTCGGTCACGTTGACGCTCGAATGGCGGTAGCGCGCGACGCTCATGCCGGCGAACAGGTCGCGCGTATCGGTGACTTTGCTGCGCCAGGACAGGACGGCGCCCGCGTATTCGTCCAAGGTCCAGGGGCGCGGATCGTTGAACTGCTGGCCGTAGGACGCCGTCGGGATCCCTTTCGTGCGGCTGCCGAAATAGGCTTCGGCGATGACGCCGCCGGATTGAGCCATTGTTCGAGCGGCATGGCGTTGAGGTCGCGACCTTGCTGCGTCAGTCCGCCGGCCCGGAGTCCGGCGGCCAGCAGGCCGAGCGCGCGCGACAGGTGACGAGACTGGGGCGTTACCTTGGTCGACAACATGACAGGTCCTTGACGAGAAGCGGCTGAGTGTGACGGGCACGCTGTCTTGCGGTAACAGAGCGCCGAGCCGCCTAGTGTAAGGACGTGCTCAGGAGCATTTGTTGACAAGAACCGATTAATTGTCGGGCGAAGCTAATTTGGTAACGTCGTGTGGGACGACGTCACCGCATCCGCCGCCAGCGGCAGCCGGACGTCGACCTGCAACCCGCCACCCTGCGCAGGTGAACCCAGGCGGATGTCGGCCTGCAGCGAATCGCAGATTTCCTTGACGATGGACAGCCCGAGCCCGAAGCTGTTCGGCGTGCCAGGGTCGGCGCGGTAGAAGCGTTCGAACACTCGGCCGATATGCTCGGGTGCGATGCCCGGGCCGGTATCGACGATGCGCAGCAGGGCGCGATCGTCGACGCGCTGCATCCGCACGCTGACCGAGCCGGGCCCGTTCATGTGCTTGATCGCATTGTCGATCAGGTTGAACGTGATTTCGCGCAGCAGGTGGGGCGGGGCCGCCAGGATCAGGCCGTCGTCCGCGGCGTCGAGACCCAGTTCGACGGCATAGCGTTGCGCCAGCGGCGCGAGTTCCTCGATCACCGAGGTGACGATCTCGTTCAGCGCACTGGTCGACGGCGGCAGATCGCGGCCGTGCTGGCGGCCCTGCTCGATGCTGGCCAGGATCAGCAGCTGGTTGATCACCTTCGTGCCTTGCACCGTCGTGTTCTGCATCGCGGCCAGGAGCGTCTTCTGTTCGGGCGAGATCCGCTCGTCGCGCATGCCGTAGTTCAGCTGCGAGGTCAGGATGGCGAAGGAGGTGCGCAGGTGATGCGCGGTGCTGGCGACGAAACGTTCGTAGGCGGACAGCGTCTGGTCGAGTCTGACCACGTAGCCGTTCAACGCGCCGATCACCGGCAGCAGTTCGCGCGGCACCGTATCGGCGTCCAGTTGCTCGAGCGATCCGGGCTGGCGTCTGGCGACGCGTTCGCTGAACTGCATCAAGGGACGCAGCATCCAGCGGAACGCGACGACCAATGCGGCAAGCACGAGGGCCAGCAATATCAGGTGCTCGCGCGCGGTGATCATGAACAGGCGCTTGCGGAGCGCGGCATGGCCGCGCATGGTCTGCGCCACTTCGACCGTGATGTGCCCGCCGTCGCGCAGCTCCTGGGCATACGCGACGACGCGCACGGGTTCGCCACGGACCCGGCTCTTGAAGTAGACCTCCTGCTCGCCCTGGGCCGCCTCCTGCGGCGGCGCCAGCGCGGCGTCGCCGTCGATCAGGCGGCCGGTGGCACTGCGCACGGCGTAGAACACGCGGTCCTGGTTTTCGTCCGCGAACAGCTCGAACGCGGCCGGCGGCGCCCCGGCAGCGCTGATGGCGTCGTCGGCGGCGATCTGCTCGGCGATGATGCGGGCCGACCCTTTCAGCAGCTGCCGCTGGACCTCGGTGGAAACGCGGTCGGTGCTGCGGTAGGTCACCACCAGGTCGATCGCCGAGAAGATCAGCATGGGCAGGAACACCCATGCCGCCAGGCGCGATTTCAGGCTCGGCATCCGTCAGGCCTCGACCGCGCTCAGCATGTAGCCGAGCCCCCGCAAGGTGATGATGGCGACGCCGCTGTCTTCCAGCTTCTTGCGCAGGCGCACGATGTAGACCTCGAGCGCCTTCGGGGTGACCATGTCGTTCAGGATGACCAGGCTGTCGGCCAGGTCCTGCTTGGACACCGTCTTGCCGACCTTGAGCAGCAGGGCTTCGAGCACCGCATGCTCGCGCGGGGTCACCTGCAAGATCTGGTCGCGGATGCGGAAGATTTTCGAATTGGTGTCGTAGTGCAGGTTACCGCAGCTGAACACGGGGCTGGCCTTGCCGCTGGCGCGCCGCAACAGCGACCGCAGCCGTGCCTCCAGTTCCTGGATGTCGAACGGCTTGGCGAGGTAGTCGTCCGCACCCAGGTTCAGGTGCTCGACGATGTCCTGCAGCGAATCCTGGGCGCTGATGATCAGCACCGGTACGCCATTGTCCTGGCTGCGCAGCCGGCGCAGCAACGTCTGCCCGCTCAGCTGGGGCAAGGTCAGGTCGAGCAGGATCGCGTCATAGGTCTGCGTGCGCAGCAACAGGTCGGCCTCTTCGCCGCTGAACGCTTGTTCGACGGCATAGCCGGACTGGTTCAGCAGCCGGGTCAGCCAGGCGGACAGGTCGCGATTGTCTTCGGTAAGCAAGAGTTTCATCCCGATAATCATGTCCCTTACTGTTGCGTACAGCAAGTCCAAAAAATTAATTTTTGGAGAGAATGTTGATTGTAGGCATTTAGTAGGGTTGCCATTCCTATAGTGGGTTCCGTATGCCTGAAACACCCATGGCTACAGCCACCCACACCTATAAAAACGATGGAGACCGTATGAAAAAGCTGATGGCAATCGCCGTTCTCGCTACGCTGGGCGCCGCCGCACAGGCGCAGACCCAATCCGTTCAAGAGTTGCAGGACGCGCTGGCGAAGGCGCAAAAGGCGGCCGCCGATGCGCAACTCGCGGCACAGCAGGCGCAACAGGCACTGGCCCAGGTGCAGCAAGCCATGGCCTCGCGCGATACCCATGCTGCGGCCACCGCGACGGCGAGCGACGAAACCGGCCGCCAGATCGACCCGCTGGGCGCCAGTTCAGCAGGGCCCAGCGGACTGGTGTACCACCGTGGCGGCGACACCGTGCGCCTGTACGGCTTGATTGACCTGAGCATGAGCCGCAAGACCAATGCCGACAGCGAAAGGCACACGCAGAACGATATGTCGGTGGCCTGGTTCAGCGGCAACCGCTGGGGTCTCGAGGGCGAGCACCTGCTGCCCGACACCGGTGGCATGAAGGCGATCTTCAAGCTCGAGAGCGAATACGAACTCCCGACCGGCAACATGGATACGCCGGGCGTCCTGTTCAACCGGGACGCGTGGCTGGGCCTGGAAAGCCCGACCCTGGGCAAACTGACGTTCGGCCGCCAGAACACGCTCGCCCGCGAATTCTCCAAGATCTACGGCGATGCCTACGGCAGCGCCGGCGTGACCTACGACGAGGGCGGCTACACCAACAACAACGACTTCAAGCAGTTCATCTTTTATTCGGGCAGCGCCACCGGCACCCGCTACGACAAGGGCATCGTGTGGAAGAAAAGCTACGGCAAGTGGATGGCGGGCCTGGCCTACCAGGTGGGCGGCGAACCGGGCAACAACCGCGAAGGCACGAGCAAGTCGGTCGCCCTGGCCTATAACGGCGGCAATGTGAATGTGTCGGGCTTCTACAACACTGCCGTGGTCAACGACTTCACCCACACGTCCTACTCGGTCGGCGGCAACTACAAGATCGGCATGCTGCGCCTGAACGCCGGCTACGTCCACTACAAGGCCGAACAACCGGCGGCCCTGGGCGATCGCCACGACAACGCGTACACGGTGTCGGCCAAGTTCGCGCCGGGCGGCCACTTCGATTATGAGCTGGGCTGGCAGACGATGAATGCCACCAACGCGGCCGTCAATGGCGGCGGCTACGTCCTGAATGCCTTTGCCAACACGTCCGCCGCCAAGGCGACCGCCACCGGCAAGCGCAAGACCGTGTACGGCTCCGTGTTCTACCACTTCGACAAGCGTACGGAACTGTATCTGGCATCGGACTACCTCAGCACCGACGGCGGCTACAAGGCCTCGCAGGCGCATGGCGCCGACTCCCAGTTCGAGCTCGCAACCGGCTTGCGCTTCCGTTTCTGAGCGGGCGACGGATCATATGGACGGGCCGGGCGGGCAGCGGCAGAATGGGCTTGCGCCGTCCCGGCCGCGACAATAATCGATAAGGAGACAACATGAACATTCCATACAAAACCCTCGCCGCCGTCAGCTTCGCATTGCTGGCCGGGCAGGCGTCGGCCGGCGAGAAGATCACCATCATGGTGGGCGGCATGGAAAAGCAGATCTACCTGCCGGCCAAGCTGGCCGAACAGCTCGGCTACCTGAAGGAGACCGGGCTGGACATCGAACTGCTGAGCGAGCCGGCCGGCGTCAATGCCGAGACCGAAATGCTGTCCGGCGCGGCCCAGGGCGTGGTCGGCTTCTACGACCACACGATCGACCTCCAGGCACGCGGGAAAATGGTGGAATCGGTGGTGCAGTTCAGCCAGGCCCCCGGTGAAGTGATCCTGGTGTCGAAGGCGGCGTCCGGGAGCATCAAGTCGCCGGCCGATTTCAAGGGCAAGACCCTCGGCGTGACGGGCCTCGGTTCGTCGACCAATTTCCTGACGCAGTACCTGGCTTCGCGTGCCGGCGTCAAGTACAGCGAATTCACCACGCTGCCGGTGGGCGCCGGCTCGACCTTCATCGCCGCCATGTCGCAAGGGAAGATCGATGCGGGCATGACCACCGAACCGACCATCGCGCGCCTCACCTCGACCAATGCCGCCAGGATCCTGGTCGACCTGCGCAGCCTGAAGAGCACCGTGGCCGCGCTGGGCGGGCCGTATCCCGCCGCGTCGCTGTACATGCAGACGTCGTGGGTCAACAGCCACAAGGCGCAGGTGCAAAAGATCGTGACGGCCTTCGTCAAGACGCTCCGCTACATCAACACCCACAGCGCCCAGGAGATCGCCGAGAAGCTGCCGCCCGAATACTTTGCGGGCAACAAGCAGCTCTACATCGACGCGCTCGAATCGGGCAAGCAAATGTTCACGCCCGACGGCATGATGCCGCCGGAAGGCCCGGCCACCGTCCTGAAGGTCTTGTCCAGCTTCGACAAGGCGGTGGAAGGTAAAACGATCAATCTGGCCGGCACCTATACGACGGAATTCGTGAAAGCAGCCAAGTAATGAATGCCCCTGCAATCGAACTCAATAACGTCAGCCGCAAATTCGTCAGCCCGGAGGGCAAGGTCACGCTGGCCCTGCGCGACTTCAGCCTGCAGGTGCGGGTGGGCGAGTTCTGCGCCATCGTCGGTCCGACCGGCTGCGGCAAGTCGACCACCCTGGGCATGATCACCGGGCTGAATCCACCATCGTCCGGTACGGTGAAGGTGTTCGGCAAGCCGGTCACCGGCATCGACCCCGATATCGGCTTCGTTTTCCAGGCCGATGCGGTGTTCCCCTGGAAGAGCGTGCTCGACAACGTGGCAAGCGGCCCGGTCTTTCGCGGCATGGACCGCGCCGCCGCGCGCGACAAGGCGGCCGACTGGGTACGCCGGGTCGGCCTGACCGGCTTCGAACACCATTACCCGCACCAGTTGTCGGGCGGCATGCGCAAGCGCGTGGCGCTGGCGCAGACCTTCATCAACGAACCGGCCATCCTGCTGATGGACGAGCCGTTCTCGGCTCTGGACGTGCAGACGCGTGCCATGATGCAGGAAGAGCTGCTCGGCCTGTGGTCGGAGCGCAAGGCCTCGGTCGTCTTCGTCACGCACGACATCGACGAGGCCATCGCGCTGGCCGACCGGGTCGTGGTGCTGACCAGGGGGCCCGGCGCGGTCAAGCGTGTCTACGACATACCGCTGCCCCGTCCGCGCCATGTGTCGGAGGCACGTTATTCCGCGGAATTCGTCGAGCTGTCCCGGCAGATCTGGGCCGATCTGAAGGTGGAAGTGAGCATCTAATACAAGCACATCATGAACACGACAACATCTATCATGACGCCCGCCATGCCCAGCGCCGAAGAGCGCCAGGCCATGCGACGGGCCCGGAATTACAAGCGGCTGGTGATCGCGCTGCGGATCGGTCTCGCGGTCACCGTGATCGCGGCCTGGGAATGCAGCGTCCGGCTCGGCTGGCTCGACCCGTTCTTCTTCTCGCAGCCGAGCGCGATCTATCAGCAACTGATCACCTGGTTCACCGAAGGGACGGGGCAGGGTCCGCTGTGGAGCGAACTGCTCGTGACGATGGAGGAAACCGCGCTCGGGTTCCTGATCGGCAGCGTCATGGGCATCGTCTGCGGCATTGTCCTCGGGCGCAACAAGCTGGCAGCCGACGTCTTCAGCGTCTACATCAAGGTCGCCAATGCGATACCGCGCGTCGTGCTGGGCTCGATCTTCATCATCATGTTCGGCCTCGGCATGGGCTCGAAGGTGGCGCTGGCCGTCGTGATGGTGTTCTTCGTGGTGTTCGGGAACGCCTTCCAGGGCGTGCGCGAAGCGGACCGCAACATGATCGCGAACGCCTACATCCTGGGCGCCAACGCGCGTCAGGTGACCTATTCCGTGGTGCTGCCCTCGGCGCTGAGCTGGATCCTGGCCAGCCTTCACGTCAGCTTCGGCTTCGCGCTGGTCGGCGCCGTCGTCGGCGAATTCCTCGGCGCACGCCATGGCATCGGCCTGCTGATCTCGACGGCGCAAGGCACGTTCAACGCCGCCGGCGTGTTCGCGGCGATGATCGTCCTGGCGGTCGTGGCGCTGGCGGCGGAATACCTGCTGACGGCCGTGGAAAACAAGCTGCTGAAGTGGAAGCCGCCCCAGTTCGTCGAAATGGGCATGTAGGCCAGCCGGGATCGTCGCCACGCTCATGCGGATGCCCAGGCTTCCCGCGCCTGCGGCAGCGTGGCGCCGCACAGCAGATAGGTCGCGGCGGTGAGGTTCCAGATCGCCTGGACCAGCAGGATGCCGACGACCACCGTCGCCGTCATGTGCGCACCGGCGGCGACGACGGCCACCCCGGGCAGCGCGCCGCTCACCAGCCCGATGAGCCCGGCCTTGCGCGCCAGTCCGGCGTCGCGCAGCATGGCCAGCGACCACGCGACCGCGGCCACCGATTGACAGACCCAGGCCACGCGCGCGATGTCGCTCAGCGCGACGCCCGCCATCGCCTGGATCATCCAGTAGCCGACCCGCACGGCCTCCGGCGATTTGGTCGCGAACAGCGCTGCCGTATCGGTGCTGATGAAGCCATCGATGGTGGTGGCGATCAGCATCAGCATGCTGCCGGCGCCATACGCGATCAGCCCGGCCAGGACCGGCACGCGCCGCAGCCCGAGGCGCTGCGACAGCACGGTAAAGCCGACCATCAGGCCGCCGATGCAGGCCATCGCCACGATATGCACGAGCTGGTGCGGTTCGCGTAGCGCCACCATGCTTTGCAGGATCGCGAGCGGATCGCTGCCCTGGGCCGGCGAGTCGAGGGCCACGGCCGCGATCGAGGCAACGGCGCTCAGGGCGATGGCGAAGCCGGCGCCGCGCGCGGTGGAATCGGTATCTCGTTCTTGACGCGTCATCATGTGTGCATCCTTTCAGTGTGTGGTTGCACGGCGGTTCGCGTGCGGCATCCACTATCCGGCGCGGACTTGTCGCCCGCATGTACGCACGGTAAAGATGTGTAAAGCTCAGCGCATGCGCGGCAGCGTCACCCGGAAGCAGCAGCCGCGCGCGCCGTTCGGCAGGCATTGCGCATCGCCCCCGTGGTGACGCGCGATCTGGCGCACGAGGGACAGCCCGAGGCCGACGCCGCCGGTCGATTCGCTCGCGCCGGCAATCCGGTAGAACGGTTCGAATACGCGCTCCCGTTCGGGTTCGGGGATGCCGGGACCGCCGTCGCATACGTCGAGCCGGAGCGCCGCATCGCCGGCAGCAACGAGCCGCACCTCGACCTTTGATCCGGCGCCGTAACGCACCGCGTTCTCGACGAGGTTGCGCACCATGCGGCGCAGCAGCTTCGGCTCGCCCATCATGCTGTGGGCGCCAGCCTGCAGCGTGGCGCCGACGCGCGCGCATTCCTCGGCCAGGATGCCGGTCAGGTCGACTTCCTCCGGCGGCGGCATGGCTGCGCTGGCGGCGTCCAGGCGGCTGGCGAGCAGCACTTCGTCGATCAGCTGGTCGAGTTCGGCGACGTTGCGCCGCAGCTCGGCGCCGATGCCGGGGGCCGCCTGCTCCGCCATCAATTCCGCAGCCATGCGGATGCGCGCGAGCGGCGAGCGCAGTTCGTGCGACGCGTTGGCCAGCAGCGACTTCTGCGCGCCGACCAGTGCCTCGATGCGCGCCGCCGCGCCGTTGAAGCTGGCCGCGAGCCGCGCCACCTCGTCCTCGCCTTCCACTGCCACGCGCGTCGCAAGCTGCCCGTCGCCCCACGCTTCCACGCTGTGTTGCAGGCGTTCGAGGCGGCGCGTCAGCCGGCGCACGACCGGGTAGGCGCCCGCCGCGACGACCAGTGCGATCGCGACGAGCAGCACGACGAAGCCCATCGCGTGCATGCGCGGACCGACGATCGCCAGGCCCGCGCGGGCCGGATCGAAGCGCAGGTGGGCGAGGCCGAACAGCACGGCGGCCGTCAGCAGGCTGGCCAGCAGGGCGAGATAGAAGCGCACGAACAGGCGCTGTCCGGGCGCCACGCGCATGGCCGGCCCCGGCGCGGCGTCACGCATCGTGCGCCTTGGCGAACACGTAGCCGACGCCGCGGACGGTGATGATGCGGCGCGGCTGCTTCACGTCGTCCTCGATGGCGGCGCGCAGGCGGCCGATGTGGACGTCGATCGAACGGTCGAACGGATCGAATGCCTGTCCCTTCACCGCGTCGAGGAGCTGCTCGCGCGACAGCACGCGGCCGGCCCGTTCCGCCAGCGCGACCAGCAGGTCGAACTGGTAGGCGGTCAGCGCGCGCGGGGCGCCGTCGAGCCGCGCGACGCGCGCGCCCAGGTCGATGTCGAGACGGCCGAAGCGCAGCACCCGCGACTCCGGCTCGGCCGCCAGCGGCGGGCGGCGCAGCACCGCGCGCAGCCGCGCCAGCAGCTCGCGCGGCTCGAACGGTTTGGGAAGGTAATCGTCGGCCCCGATTTCGAGGCCGACGACGCGGTCGAACGGATCGCCTTTCGCCGTCAGCATCACGATCGGGACGGCGCGCAGCGGCGCGGCGAGCGTACGGATCCGGCGGCACACGTCGAGGCCGTCGGCGTCCGGCAGCATCAGGTCGAGCAGGACCAGCGCGATGGCCTCGCCGTCCTGCTCCAGCGTGGCGATGCCTGCCTGTGCGCTGGCGGCATGCCGGACCTCGAAACCGTGCGGCGCGAGATAGGTCGCGACCATGCCGGCCAGGCGGTCGTCGTCTTCGATCATCAGGACTTGCTGGACCATGCGCGCATCATACCTTACTGCATGTGTGCCTTCAGGTGCTCGGCGAACCTCACCCGCTGCTCGGGCGTGAGCACGTCGGCGGCGTCCTCCATGGCGGCCAGCGCGCGCCGGCTCATGAGGTCCATCCGCTGCATCTGTTCGGCGCGCAGCTGTTCGAGCGCGGCGCGGTCGATCACCGGCGCCGTCAGCAGCGCATGCGCCTGGGCGTGCGCCTGGCGGAACTGTTCGTGCGTCGGCCGCAGGTCGGCCATGGCGGCCTTGGCGATCGCCGCCACCCGCGCCTTCTGGTCGGGGCTCGCGTCGGCCGCGAACTGCTCGACCATCTTGTCGATATGCGCGTCCATGGCCGCCGGGTCCAGCGCCATGAGTTCGGCATGGCCGTGGTGGCCGTGGTGGCCGGGCAGGGCGGGGAGGCCGTTGGCCAGGCTGACGCCGGCGGCGCCGGCCGCCACGGTCAATGCGGCGGCAACCAGCCAGCGCCGCTTGGCGCGCGCCGCGGTGCCGGGTTTGTTGTCGTTGTGCGTGTTCATCGGGAGCCTTTCTGCAAGTGGAGGTTCCCACTTTGAGGCCGCCGTTTTGCGGAGATGTGTGTGGCGCGTAAAGATTTGTAAAGCAGGGCTTGAGGCCGCGGAAAAGCAAAAAGCCCACGAACCTGCGTTCGTGGGCTTTCTGGTGTTCGTGGTAGGCCGTGCTGGGCTCGAACCAGCGACCAACGGATTAAAAGTCCGCTGCTCTACCAACTGAGCTAACGACCCGACGGGCAGCATTATAGCGGCTCATCGGCCCCTGGCCAAGTGCTTTCGTGAAAATTGGCAACAATCGTCGGGAGACGCGGGCCTCCGAATTCCCGCCAAGACGGTTGAATTCCGGTATGATTAGTTGATTTTCAGATACTAAAAATGCCGTGATCCCGACCGACTCCGATACCGCCACCGATCTGTCCCTGCGCGCCCTGAATCTCGTCAACAGCGGGATCATCGTGCTCGACGCTCACCACAACATCGTGCTCTGGAACGGCTGGATGGTGCCCCGTTCCGGCCGCGCCGCCGCGCGCGTGCGCGAACGCCCGCTGTTCGAGGTGTTCCCCGAACTGCGTGGATCGCGCGTCGAAGCGGCCGTGCTGGCTGCACTGACCGATGGCGCGAGCACGGCCATCCCTCAGACGGAAAGCCGGTCCCCGTTTCCGCTGCGCGAGGCGGGCAGCTTCGACGGTCCGCGCATCGAACAGGCCGTCACGGTCACGCCATTCCGCGATGGCGAGCAGCGCTACTGCATGATCGAGATCCGCGACGTCAGCGGCACCGTCGAACGCGAAAAACGCCTGCTCGACCACGCGGAATCGCTGCGCGCGCGATCGTACGTCGACGGCCTCACGGGCATCGCCAACCGCCGCTACTTCGACGTCGCACTGGACCGCGAACTGCGCCGCGCGCAACGCATGAAGGGCGAGCTGTCGCTGCTGTTGATCGACATCGATTCCTTCAAGGCCTACAACGACCACTTCGGCCACCAGCAGGGCGACACCTGCCTGTCGACCGTGGCCCAGGCCCTCGCTGCCAAACTCAAGCGCCCGGCCGACGTGGCGGCGCGCTATGGTGGCGAGGAATTCGCGGCGATCTTGCCGGACACGTCGCTGGAGCAGGCCCGGCTGCACGCGAACGCGATCCGCGAACACGTGGCCGGCCTGGCGCTGCAGCATGCGCCGGCGGCCCACTGGCCGATGGTCACGCTGAGCATCGGTGTCGCAAGCTTTGATCGCGAGCGCCTGCATGAGGTTCCCGCACTGATCGAGGCCGCCGACAAGGCCTTGTATGCGGCTAAGCGTGGCGGCCGCAATCGCGTCGTGGTAGACGGCGATACCTCTGCGTGAACATCATTCAGCACGCGGCGGGGACGTGCATATGCGTTTCCGCGCCGCGCATAGCGATACGGGAAGCGGCCCGTCAAGGCCGGATGTGAGTCATTTCGCATCGATCTGATTTCCGCCGGATCGAGACTCTTTCGTGATGCGGCGCCCGCAGGCCTTGTGGCTGGCGGACGCCGCCCTAGACTGAGGATGCCGCTGCAGGCCAAGCCCGCACCGCGGCATCCTGTCCATCACGTTTTCTGAAGGAGCGATCATGCGTCCTCTTCCCTTGGCACTTTCCGCATCCCTGCTGTTGTCCGCGCCCGGTGCCGGCGCGCAGTCGGCTCACTATCCCATCAACGACGACGCGCCGATCTCCCGCGTGGAAGTGACGGCCCAGCCGCGTACGGCATTCCGCATCTGGGACTACCAGCTTGACGCGGTCAGCGGCGCGTACGAATTGTCGAACGGCTGGCGGTTGAAAGTGCAGCCGGCACGCGACGGCATCGTCGCACAGATCGACAAGCAGCATCCGATGCGCCTCGTCGCACAGTCGCCGGACAGGTACGTCTCGCGCGACGGCAACGTGATCATGGAATTCAACCGAGGCGATTCGCGCGACGACATGATGATGAGTTATGTTCCGAGCGACGTCACCGACCCGCGCATGGCCCAGATCATCGTGGTGACGGCGAAGATGGCCCAGCGCTGACGCGCGGCACACGCCGGAAAACGACAACGCCGGCGCCGATGCCGGCGTTGTCGTTGGATCAGGAGGGCGTCGTCACGCGCTGGCGCCGCCAGACCAGCAGCGCCAGCAAACCGAGCCACGCCGCCACCATGACCTGCGCGGCCGCATCGCCGATGCCGTTCTCGACGCCGCGCACCACCGCCAGCAACGCGCCCGACAGCAGCGCCGCGACCATGCCCCTTGATGTCATTCTTCGTCTCCCTCGAGGTCGATGCGTATGACCATGAACTTACCATAACGTAAGCAGTCGTCTGGTCGATACTCGGGTGCGGTATTTGTTGAATTTTTTCGGAACAAGCAGTACTTTCCGATAGGAGGAATCGTCTGACAGGGGCGAGTAATGTTCCGCAGATTCTTGAAGTACTTGCGAACACGCGTCGCGACAGCACACCACGCGCGCGCCGGGGCCTCTGCATTTTGGAAGCAGCACATCGGGCACCTGCTCGCGTGGCCGCTGGGGGCGCTGGTCGTGCTGGGGCTCGGCTGGTTCCTCCTGTTCCAGCAACTGGACGCGGAGCGCAGGCAGCTCGAGCTCAAGACGCAGCAGGATGCGCATACCCTCGCCAACGACTACGCCGATCAGATCGTGCGCGCGGTCGACCAGATCGAACAGACCGCCCGGTTCGTGAAATACGATTGGGAGACGCGGCAGGGCGACGTGCACCTGGGCTATGCGGACGAGCACGGATTATTCCTCGACGCGTCGCGCATGCTCGTGGCGCTGGTCGATGGGCAGGGCCGCGTGCTGACGTCCAGCGCGCCGACGACGATGTCGCCGGCCGCGGTCGCCTACATCCTGCCCCGGGTGCGCAGCGGCATTCCGGTCAATTTCTTCGTGGACGAGGTGCCGATCGAGGGACGTAACAGTCCCAGGCACCGGCTGCTGTTCGCCTGGGAGTTGTCGGACCGCGATGGCCGGTTCGCGGCCGCCGTCGTCATCGCGGTCGATCCCGCGTATTTCACCATGGGCGATGCGGAAGCCGTCTTCAGCCAGGATGGCCTGCTGGCCATCGTCGGCGACGACGGACGCACGCGCGCGCTGCGGTCGGAGGGGCCGGCGGGCACCATCCGCCAGCCGGCGTTCGTCCATGCGCCACCGCTGAGGCTATCGGCCGGCAGCGCGCTCGTCGATGGCCATGCATGGTTCGGCGACGGCCGCGCGCGTTTCGTCGGCTGGAAGCATATCGACCGCCGCGGCGTGAACGCGGTGGTGGGACTCGACTACGAGGCCGCCCTCGCGCCCTGGTATGCGATGCGCAGCGCGTGGACCAGCAGCGCGATGCTGGGGACGGTGACCATGGCCCTGTTCGCGCTGCTCGCGATGAGCAATTCGCTGCGCCTGGCGCGCCGCGACCGCGACCTGCGCGTGATCCGCGACACGTACCGGATGGCCACCGAGGCCAGCAACGAGGGCTTCTACATGCTGCGTCCGGAATGGGGCGAGCGGGGCGAGGTCAAGAACTTCGAGGTCATCGATTGCAACCGGCGCGCCGCCGAACTGGTGGCGCGCGAGCGCCGGGACCTGATCGGCAAGACGCTGACCGACCTGTACCAGGGCGAGACCCTGGCCGAGCGCATGGACATCCTGCGGCGTGCCATGGAAAGCGGCTACAACGAGGTGACGCTGGGGCGCGCGCATGAACACTTCCCGGCCAAGTGGGTGCACCTGAAAATGTTCCGCTACGGCGACAACCTGGCCGTCTCGGCCCGCGACGTCACCGAAGAACGCGCCCACGAAGAAGAGCTGCTACGACGCAGCAACGAAGACCCGCTCACGCGCCTGCCCAACCGCTACTGGGTCGAAAGCCACCTGCGCGACGCCATCGCGCGGGCCGAGCGGGACAACACGATGTTCGCCTTGCTGTTCATCGACCTGGACGGCTTCAAGGCGATCAACGACACCTGGGGCCATGCCGCCGGCGACGAGCTCCTGTGCACGGCGGCGCACCGGCTCAAGGAAGCGGTCCGGCCGCACGATTGCGTGACGCGGTTCGGCGGCGACGAATTCGTGATCGTGCTCGAGAATATCGCCGGCGCCTTCGACGCGGCCCAGGCGAGCGAGCGCATCCAGCGCGCCTTCCGCCGGCCCATCCGCATGTCCTACGGCGAGTACGTGGTCGGTGCCTCGATCGGCATCAGCCTGTACCCGACCGACGGCAAGGAATCGCGCGCGCTGCTGCAGAACGCGGACGTCGCGATGTATTCGGTGAAGACGCACGAGCGGGGCTCGTATCGCTTCTTCGACGGCAAGTTCCACGACCAGTTGAAGGCGCGCCTCGAGCGCATCCGCGAGCTGCGCCATGCGTTGGCGGACGACCAGTTCGTCATGTACTACGAGCCGCGCGTGGACCTGGCGGACGGTTCGATCACGAGCCTGGAAGCACTCGTGCGCTGGATCCATCCGACGCGGGGCATCGTTTCGCCCGCGGAGTTCGTTCCCCTCGTCGAGGAAACCGGGCTGGTGCTCAGGCTCGGCGACCTCGTGATCGACAAGGTCTGTGCCCAGCTGGCGCTGTGGGCGAAGAGCGGCGACAAGCTGGTGCCCGTGTCGATCAATATCTCGCCGCGCCAGTTCAACGACACCGACGTCGCGCAGACGCTGCGGCGGGCGCTGGAACACCATGCGGTCGACCCGCGCCTGCTCGAAGTCGAGCTGACGGAGTCGTCCGTGATGAACGAGACGGCCTCCGTCGTGGGCGCGATCCAGGCGATCCGCCAGACCGGCATCAAGGTCTTGCTGGACGATTTCGGCACCGGCTATTCATCGTTGTCGCAGCTGTACAAGCTGAATTTCGACGGCCTCAAGATCGACCGCGCCTTCATCGTCCAGCTCGGCAAGACGGAGGGCGGCGTCGTGATCGTCAGGGCGATCGTGACGATGGCGCGCGCGCTCGCGATGCGGGTCGTCGCGGAAGGCGTCGAAACGATGGAGCAGGTCGACATGCTGCGCGCGCTCGACTGCGACGAGATCCAGGGCTACCTGATTTCGAAGGCGATGCCGCCGGCGCAGTCGCAGCCGGTGGCGCGCAATTTCGTGGTGGTGGAGGCGGATTAGTAAAACGCACTAAACACAGCCCGGAACGTGAAGTTCGATTGAATCTCCATGGCACCCTGCGTATAAAACGCTGGGTTGCACATAAAAATTACTTACATCGTGGAGACTAGCATGATGAACCATTCATCTCGAGCCAACGGATGCGTCACGTTCCTGCAGAGGACGGCATCGTTGGCGGCGCTGTGCGGCATTGCGTTTTCGTCCGCGGCATCGGCTGCGACGGGCTACACTGGCGTGTATGGCGGCGGCCCGCTGTACAAGCATGTGGCGAGCAATATTACGGAAATCCAGAACTCCGGCTTCAACGAGGTCATCGTCTGGAGCGTGCAGGTCGGCGCATCCGGCGATTTGAATCTCAACGGCGAATTCCCGCTGACTTCGGGCGGCGTCTACGTCGGCAACAATACCTGGCCGAACTTCGCTGCCGACCTGACGTCGATGAAACAGGGCAGCCCGAAGCGCATCACGTTCAGCGTCGGCTCGTCGAATGCGAACCCCAGCGATTTCGACCACGTCAAATCGCTCGTGCAGACCGAAGGCACCGGCCCCACCAGCTCTCTGTACAAGTCGTTTCAGGCCTTGAAGCAGGCCTTGCCGTCGGTGGATGCGATCGATTTCGACGATGAGAGCACGTACGATTCCGCGACGATGACGCAATTCGCCGTCATGCTCGGCAATCTCGGTTATCACGTCACCGTCTCCCCGTACACCAATGCGGCCTTCTGGACGTCGGTGGTCTCGAACATCAATTCTCAATTGCCCGGAACGGTCGACGGCGTGCATTTGCAGGCCTATTCGGGCGGCGCCGGCAACAGCCCGTGTTCGGGCTGGAATTTCGGCAGCGTGCCGGTCTTCCCCGGTTTGTGGGACGCCAATTACACGCCGCCGGCCATGCAGACGCAGATGCAGAACTGGAAGAACCAGTGCGGCATCGTTGGCGGCTTCCTCTGGCTGTACGACGACATCGCCGGCAAGACCTACAACGGCCAGAACTCGGCGCAGGCCTATGCCGGCGCCATCAACAACGCGCTCGGCATCAACCCCTACCCGGCAGGCGCGTACAACGTCGAGACCAGGTCCAGCGACGGCACGGCGATCACCAACGGCGGCATCGATGGCGGCGGCTACGCCTATTCGGCTACGCTGCTCGGCTCGTCGGTCACGTGGAACGGCACCACGTTCAATCTGGGCGCCGCGGATACCGTCGACGCCTGGTACAACACGACCATCGCGCTGCCCGCCGGCCAGCACAACACGCTGAATCTTCTCGCCACCGGCGTCCAAGGCAGTCAGGCCGCGCAAACGTTCATCGTGAATTACACCGATGGCACGAGCACGACGATCAGCCAGAGCCTCAGCGACTGGTTCAGCCCCCAGAACTTTGCGGGCGAATCGAAAGCGGTCACGATGGCTTACCGTAACAATCCCGACGGCACCAAGGACAACCGTACATTTTATTTATACGGTTATTCGTTCGCGATCAACGGTGCGAAGACGGTGTCGAGCCTGACGCTGCCGAGCAACCGCAACGTGGTGGTGCTGGCCGGCGTGCTGGGCGACTCCGCACCGCCGCCGCCGGGCACGTCCGTCAGCCTGTCGTCGGCGTTCAACCGCGGTGGTGTCTACACCGACGGCACGAAGTTCGGCACCTGCAACGCCCTCGGCTGCACCGGCGGCGGCCTGGACGGCAACGGCTATGCCTACTCGGCCACGCTGCTCGGGACATCGACCACGTTCAATGGCGTCACCTACAACTACGGGGCAGCGAATACGAACAACGCCATCAGCGCCGCGGGGCAGACGATCCAGCTCCCGGCCGGTCAATTCTCCTCGCTGCGCATGATGGCCACCGCGGTCGGCGGCAACCGGACATCGCAGGCATTCAAGGTCAACTACACGGACGGCACGTCGACGACCTTCACCCAGAGCATGAGCGACTGGTTCACGCCGCAAAGCTATGCCGGCGAGATCGATGCGGTGCCGATGAGCTATCGCGACACGAACAGCGGCGGCCGGGACAGCCGCACCTTCCACTTGTACAACTATACGTTTGCGCTGAACAACGCGAAGACCGTGCAGAGCGTCGTGCTGCCGACCAATGCCAACGTCGAAGTGCTGGCGGTGACCGTGGTGCCTTGACCGGGAAGGGGAGCGGAAAGCAAAAAGCCCATGAACAGGAGGTTCGTGGGCTTTTTTGTATTCGCGGTCGGCGGTGGTCGGCGCCTTGGCCACCCTGAACTGCCGCGTAGGAGCACTGTCAAACGACAGTCTTCCGGGAGGTGTGCAATGGCCAAATATCTGTTCGAAGCGAGCTATCTCAGCGAAGGCGTCAACGGCCTGCTGAAGGAAGGCGGTACGCGACGGCGCCAGGCGGTCGATGAATTATTCCGTTCACTCGGCGGTGCCGTCGAAGCCTTCTATTACGTGTTCGGCGACAGGGATGTCGTCATTATCGGCGAGCTGCCCGACAATGCCACCGCAGCGGCGTTGGCGCTGAGGGTGAATGCCGCCGGCGTTACCACCTGCAAAACGACGGTCTTGCTTACGGCGCAGGACATCGACATGGCGGTAACCAAGACCGGCAGCTATCGTCCGCCCGGCTACGACATCGCGCCCGAGGTCGCCAACTGGGAGGGCGAGGGCGGGCATCTGGCGGCGGCTACGCCGAGCGGGAATCCATAAAACAAAAACGCCAACCCGTGAAGGCTGGCGTTTCCGCTTGAATCTTTGGTAGGCCGTGCTGGGCTCGAACCAGCGACCAACGGATTAAAAGTCCGCTGCTCTACCAACTGAGCTAACGACCCGAAGAAGGCACGCATTATAGCGGCTCGGCCGCCGTTCGCTAAGCGTTTTCTTGCGAATACAACACTTTACCGCTCGCGTTTTGCCGGTCGTGTCGGAGGCGTCGCGGCGGAGATCGCCAGACTGCTCAGGACGAAGGCGGCGGCGAACGTGGCGGCAAAGAGGGTCGAAAGAGTACGCATGATGGCTCCCGGCGGCGGAGGATCAGAAATCCGGTTGCCGCGTTGACGCTACCGAGTATAGGTAGCAACGGAGCGCATTCGGTTGCCGTATAACAACAAAAAGTTCACGGCGAAAAATAAAGTGTTAGTAGGAATTTTGCGTTGTTTTGGTGCAACTGAAGCCGAATTGAAAGCCTGGGCTCGTAATAATTGGCCTCAAGCAAGTCCATAATAATAGCTTCAACAAGCCGGAGACACCGATGCGCTGGTTCCACCACCTCAAGATTACCAACAAGTTACTGGTTGCATTTGTCCCCGTGATTGCAATGACTTGTGTAATGGGAATATTTGCAATTGTCCAATTGATCAAGGTCGGCAATTCGTCCACCGAGATTGCCAAAAACTGGATGCCCGCCATCCGTCACATCGGCGAGTTGCAGACCTCGCTGGCGCGCTTCAGGATTTCCGAAGCCACCCATATCCTGCAGGATGGCGAACCCGAGATGAACGCCGCCGACAAGGCACTCGCGACCCGCCGCGACATCATGCGCAAGCAGCAGGAAGCACTGACTGCCCTGGTGTCGGACTCCGAGGAAAAACGCATTTACGCAGATTTCCAGCAGGACCTGGATGCCTACATGGCGGAAAGCGCCAAGCTGACCGCGCTTTCGCATGCGGGCAACAAGGACGAGGCACGGGCACTGTTCAAGGGCGCCTCCAACAAGATCTATCGCAAGATCAACGAGGAATTCGAAGCCCTGTCCAAGCACAATGACGACGGCAGCGATGCCTCCGAACAGGCAGCCGAGCAGACGTTCAATATGTCGCGCAAGCTGATTATCGGCGCACTGGTGTTGTCGGTCGGCGTCGGCCTGCTGCTGGCGATGTGGGTGGCGCGCATCGTGGCGAAGCCGTTGAACGAAGCGATCAGCGTGGCGCAGCGGGTTGCGAGCGGCGACCTGACGGCCGACATCGAGGTCGACAGCCGCGATGAAACCGGCATGGTCATGAGCTCGCTGCGCGACATGAACCAAAGCCTGGCGCACGTGGTAGGCCAGGTGCGCAGTTCGACAGATGCGATCGCCACGGCATCCGCGCAAATCGCCAGCGGTAACATGGATCTGTCCGCCCGCACCGAGGGGCAAGCCAGTTCGCTGGAGGAAACCGCATCGGCCATGGAAGCGCTGACCGCCACCGTGCGGCAGAACGCCGACAATGCGCGTCTCGCCGATCAACTGGCGCAGTCGGCGTCCAGCGTGGCGGCCGATGGCGGCAAGGTCGTGGGCGACGTGATCACGACCATGGAGGGGATCAGTGCTGCGTCGCGCAAGATCGTCGATATCATCGGTGTCATCGACGGCATCGCATTCCAGACCAACATCCTTGCCCTGAACGCGGCGGTGGAAGCCGCGCGCGCCGGCGAACAAGGACGTGGATTCGCGGTCGTCGCATCGGAAGTGCGGAGCCTGGCGCAGCGCAGCGCCGTTGCGGCCAAGGAGATCAAACAGTTGATCGAAGATTCGGTCCGGCAGATGGATTCCGGCACGGTGCTGGTGCAGCAGGCCGGCAATACCATGGACCAGATCGTGGCCAGCGTGCAGCGTGTGAGCGGCGTGGTGGGGGAGATCTCGGCGTCCAGCGTCGAACAGCGTTCCGGTATCGAAGAAATCAACAAGGCCATCGGTCAAGTCGACGAGACCACCCAGCGGAACGCCGCCCTGGTCGAGGAAGCTGCTGCCGCGGCCGCCGCTTTGCAGGAACAGGCGGCGCAACTGGCGGCGGTGGTGTCCCGGTTCCGCCTGGCCGATATGCCGCGCCGGCTCGGGATGCTGCGGTCGGCGTGATCGGCCCAAGCCGAAAACAAAAACGCCAGCCCGAAGGCTGGCGTTTTCGCTTAAATCTGGTAGGCCGTGCTGGGCTCGAACCAGCGACCAACGGATTAAAAGTCCGCTGCTCTACCAACTGAGCTAACGACCCGAAGAAGGCACGCATTATAGCGGGCCGTTTTGATTTGCGCCAGAGGTAACGCAAATCAGTGCGCTGCTCCACGTCAGCGCCTAGTGCGCTGCTCCACGTCAGCGCCTAGTGCGCTGCCGTGGCCTTCAGCACTTCCTCGGCCGTCGTCACGCCTTCGGCGACCTTGTAGGCACCGGCGATGCGCAGCGGCTTCATGCCGTCGGCCACGCTTTGCTGGCGCAGCGCGGCCAGGTCCGTCTGTTCCTGCACGAGGTGGGAGAACGCCTCCGTGACGGTGACGAGTTCGTACAGGCCCGTGCGGCCGCGGAAACCCGTCTGGCGGCATTCCGGGCAGCCGATGGGGCGGTAGACCGTGGCCGGCTTCGTCAGATTCCAGGCGCCGCTCAGTACACTCCAGACGTCGTCGGAAAGGTCGCCATCCGGCGATTTGCAGTGCGGGCACAGCGTGCGCACGAGGCGCTGGGCCATGATGCCGATCAAGGTCGCTTCCAGCAGATACCAGGGCACGCCCAGTTCCAGCAGCCGCATGACGGCCGACGGGGCGTCGTTCGTGTGCAGCGTGGACAGCACGAGGTGGCCGGTCAGCGCGGCCTGGATCGCCATTTCCGCCGTCTCCAGGTCGCGGATCTCGCCGACCATGATGATGTCCGGATCCTGCCGCATCAGCGCGCGCACGCCGTCGGCAAACGACAGGTCGATGCCGGGCTGCACCTGCATCTGGTTGAACGAGGGCTCGACCATCTCGATCGGGTCTTCCACCGTGCACACATTGACGTCGCTCGTGGCCAGCGCCTTCAGTGTCGTGTAGAGCGTCGTCGTCTTGCCGGAGCCGGTCGGGCCGGTGACGAGGATGATGCCGTGCGGGCGCCGCGTCAGCGCGTCCCAGCGCGCCGCGTCGTCCGCCGGGAAGCCCAGTTCCGGCAGGGTCTTCACGACGACTTCCGGATCGAAGATGCGCATCACGAGCTTTTCGCCGAACGCCGTCGGCATCGTCGACAGGCGCAGCTCGACTTCCTGGCCGTCGTTCGTGCGGGTCTTGATGCGGCCGTCCTGCGGGCGGCGTTTTTCGATCACGTCCATGCGGCCCAGCAGCTTGATGCGCGCCGTCATGGCGATCATCACGACGGCCGGCACCTGGTAGACCTGGTGCAGCACGCCGTCGATGCGGAAGCGGACGATGCCCGCGTCGCGCTTGGGTTCCAGGTGGATGTCGGAGGCGCGCTGGTCGAAGGCGTAGCCCCACAGCCAGTCGACGATGTTGACGATGTGCTGGTCGTTGGCGTCGACCTGTTTATTGGTCTTGCCCAGCTCGACCAGCTGCTCGAAGTTGTTGCGCAGGGCGAGGTCCTGGCCGCTGGACTTGTTCGCGTCGCGGATCGATTTCGCGAGGCTGAAGAATTGCGAGATGTATTGCGCGATGTCGAGCGGATTCGCGATCACGAGTTCGATGCGGCGGCGCGAGATGCGCGCGATCTCGTCCTGCCATTCGGTGCGGAACGGATCGGCCGTGGCGACGACGAGCAGGCCCGGCCCCAGTTCCACCGGCAGGATATTGAAACGCGCCGCGTAGCTGGCCGACATCACGTCGGCGACCTTGGTGAAATCGATCTTGAGCGGGTCGATGCGGAAGAAGGGCAGGCCGACCTTGCCGGCGCACCATTCGCTGAGCACATCCAAGGTCAGCAGTTTATGCGGCGCCTTTGCCGAGACGATCTTGCACTGCGCGACCGCCGTGAGCGGATGCATCGAGCCGACCGCATTCTTGAGGATGCTTTGCGCCTGGGCGAAATGCGGCTTGACGGTCGATTTCTCGACGATGCCGTCGGCCAGCAGCCACGAAAAAATCGTCTGCAGGTCGAGGGCTTTCGGCTTGTGCATGTCAGTTCGCGGCGATGCCGTTGACCCAGGACTTGGCCGGCAGTTTCGTCGCCGCCACGATCTGCGCGGCGCGCGCGGCGAGGCGGGCGGGATCGAGGTCCGGCTTCGTCTTGAAGCACAGCGCGACGACGTTGCCCTCGTGGACTTCGGGCAGGCAGATCACGTGGGCGAAGGCGAAGCGCATGGCCTTGATATTCTTCGGGAAGCTCGGGTGGTCGCCGAACAGGTTGACGGTCATGACGCCGCGGTCCGTCAGGCAGGCGTTGCAGGCCTGGTAGAACTCGGGCGTGTCGAGCACGGGGCCGCGCGCGGTGGCGTCGTACAGGTCGCATTGCAGCACGTCGAGCGCGTCGTGGTTGGCGTCGTCCAGCACGAAATCCATCGCATCCATCTCGAGCACGTGCAGGCGCTCGTCGTCCGGCGGCAGCTTGAACATCGAATGACAGATCGCGATCACGGACGGGTTCAGTTCGACGGCCATCACCTGCGCTTGCGGGAACTGGCGATAGCAGAACTTGGTCAAAGTCGCCGCGCCGAGGCCGAGTTGGACGATGGCCTGCGGGTCGTCGATGAAGAGCATCCAGGCCATCATCTGCTGGGCGTATTCGAGTTCCGGCCAGTCCGGCTTGCGGATGCGCATGGCGCCTTGCACCCATTCGGTACCGAAATGGAGGTAGCGCACACCGTCCTGCTCGGACAGGGTGACGGGCGCAAACTTGGGCTTGCGTGCGGGACGGCGCGACGATTCGGCCTGTTCGATGGATTTACGTTTGATGAGCATAGGATGAGCGAAGGGAACATCCTATTATCGGGGGCGGGAATCCACAGCGCAAGAAGCGCTGTGGATGGCAGCAGACGCTGCGGAGGAAGCCGACGGCTCGGGGAAGGGGGCGGTCCCCCGCGCCGGAAGATTTGTTACTGGTATTGGTCCGCTTCGACCGACACGCGCAGGCGCACGCGGTTGCCCGGGTCGCGGTTCATGACGGTCGTGT
This sequence comes from Massilia putida, assembly GCF_001941825.1. Lineage (NCBI taxonomy): Bacteria > Pseudomonadati > Pseudomonadota > Betaproteobacteria > Burkholderiales > Oxalobacteraceae > Massilia > Massilia putida. The sequence goes on along the minus strand of NZ_CP019038.1, from coordinate 2,757,887 downwards.
AGGTGTGGCCGCGGTAGTCGTAGGTCACGTCGTAGCCGTTGGTGCGCTCCTGGATGGAGTCGACGGTGCGGCAGCGCTGCACGGCCTGTTCCTGCACTTGCGGACCGTAGTCGCGGCCATTGTTGTCGACGTTGTCGCCGACCATGCCGCCCGCGATCGCCCCGGCCGCGGCCGCGGCCACCTTGCCGTTGCCGTGGCCCACCTGGCTGCCCAGCAGGGCGCCGGCGATGCCGCCGATGACCGTGCCGGCCTGGCTGCGTTGTTGCTGGACCGGGGTCTGGACGTAATCGGTGCGGCATTCCTGGCGCGGCGTACGCACCTGCTCGATGCGCGGCTGCACGCGCACCACGCGGCCGAAGTCTTCGAAATCGCCAGCCTGGGCTTGGGCCAGCGGCAGGGCGCACACGCTGACGGCGGAAAGAATCAGTTTGGCTTTCAGGTTCATGGTCATACCTCGTTCTGGTGGTGCTGCGGATGCGTTGTATTAGTAAAGGCGATTCGCCACGTTTGAATCTTAGCGCCAGTTGGCCGTCTTTTACGATCCGCGTGGCAACAAAATGTAACAGGAGGTATACACGTCAAAACTCCGACTTCAGAGGAGAAAAGCGTGGAAAAACCGCCAACAATGGATGAGAAAACTCGTCTTTTTTTACAAATATGGCCGGCTCGTCCATATTCGGGTTGATTCGCTTACCACAAAACGTTACCCTTAGGAGACTTGGGGTTTTATTGGCGCGAAGAAACGAGACCAGGAGAAAGCGAACAAGCCCGCCGCTTCCACAACACCGCGCCTGGAGCAGCAGAACCAGACTGGGTGACTTGAGGAAAAAATGAGTTTGTTGATGAGAGTACCGCCGAATCTTGTGCAGTCCATCCGCGCTTACCGTGCACCGGAGCTGCAGAAGGAGGCGATGCGCCTGGGTCATCACTTTCTCTATGCCCTGTGCTCGAACGCGCAGACGAAGCAGCAGGTCTGCGCCCGCATCGGCGAGCAATTCTTTTTCCCCAAGCCGTGCAGCAAGAATTTCGACGCGCTGCGCAACTGCCTCACGCACGTCATTGCCGACGCCGGACCGCAGCCCGGCTTCATCGCCGTGCTCGACCAATTGCCGAATACGCAGAAATTCGACAAGGAAGCGCGCGAAACCCTGCTCGACGTATTCCGCGACGCGGCCGAATTCTGGGCCGAGAAAAAAGTCCCGTTCCGCGTATTTTATTCGTTCGAAGAGCCGCAATCGCTCCAATCCGTGGGTTGGGTGGGCGCACGCCCGTTCGAATAAGGCCGGGATGCGTCGTTCCCGCGAAGGCGGGAATAGTGCCCCGGCACGATTCCTTCCATGTTAAACATCCGAAATCGGAACGACGATGAGCCACGCGGCTTCCAAAGCGTGCTCCGATCATATTTTTCACTGCCCGTCATTCGACTTCGATCGCTCCGCATGGGGAGCGCCGGTGGCGCTATCCCGCTTGCGCGGGGAAGGCGTCGAAGCCGACGGGCACCTCGGCTTTCTCGGTTTCCCGGGCGACCTTCCTTGGGCTCACCCACCGGCTCGGGTTACAATGCGCGCTTATGAAAAATATCGTGATCCTTATTTCTGGCCGCGGCAGCAACATGGAAGCCATCGTGCGCGCGCAGCAGGCCGAGGCCTGGCCGGCCCGCATCGCCGCCGTGATCAGCAATAAGCCGGACGCCAAAGGCCTCGCATTTGCGCAAAGCCACGGCATTCCGACCGCCGTCGTCCCCAACAAGGAATTCCCGACCCGCGAAGCGTTCGACGCCGCCCTGCAGGAAACGATCGACCGGTTCGAACCGGACCTCGTCGTGCTGGCCGGCTTCATGCGCATCTTGACGCCAGCGTTCGTCGAGCACTACGCGGGCCGCATGCTGAACATCCACCCGTCGCTGCTGCCGCTGTTCCCCGGACTGCACACGCACCGGCAGGCGCTGGACGCGGGCGTCGAAGAGCACGGCGCGACCGTGCACTTCGTCACCGCCGAGCTGGACCACGGTCCGGCCGTGATCCAGGCGCGCATCCCCGTGCTGCCGGGCGATACGGAGGAGAGCCTGGCGGAACGCCTGCTGGCAGAGGAACACGTCATTTATCCGCAAGCGGTGCGCCTGTTCATCGAAGGCAGGCTCAGCATCGAAGGCGGCGAGGTCCGGATCGCCGCGACCCCCTGACATTATTCAAGGAACACCATGAGATTGCCACCCGCGATACTCGGCAATGCTGAAGAGGTATTGCGCGAGATCCTGCGCTTTACGTCCCCCGCCGACGTCACCCTGTCGCGCTACTTCAAGGACCATCCCCGCCTCGGCGGCCGCGAACGCGGCGCCATCGCCGAATGCGTCTATGCCGTGCTGCGCAACAAATCCTTCTTCACCGATTTCGCCGGCGCCGGCGCGACGATGCGTCGCCTCACCTTGCTGGGCATGGCGGAAGCCATCGGCGCGGACTCGCTGGGCGGCCTGTCGGAAGACGAAACGGCCCTGCTGACGCGCATCAAGGAGATCGACCGTTCGCTGCTGCCGCCGAAGAAGCTGGCGAACCTGCCGGACTGGCTGTACGACAAATTCGTCGCCCAGTACGGCGAGGAAGAGACGCTGGCCCTGGCCGCCGTGCTGAACACGCCGGCCCCGTTGGACCTGCGCGTGAATTCGCTGAAATCCGACCGCGACAAGGTCATCGCCGAGCTGGCGACGGCACCGATCGCCGCCGAGCCGACGCCCTATTCGGCGCTGGGCCTGCGCATCTGGAAAAAGCCGGCGCTGCAGAACCTGCCGCTGTTCAAGGAAGGCGTGGTCGAAGTGCAGGACGAGGGCAGCCAGGTGCTGGCCCAGCTGCTGGGCGCGCGCCGCGGCGAGATGGTCGTCGACTTTTGCGCCGGCGCTGGCGGCAAGACGCTGGCCATCGGCGCGATCATGCGCAATACGGGCCGCCTGTACGCCTTCGATGTGTCGGAAAAACGGTTGACGAAGCTGAAGCCGCGCCTGGCGCGCAGCGGGCTGTCGAACGTTCATCCTGTCGTCATCGCGCACGAACGCGACGCGAAAGTGAAGCGTTTGGCCGGCAAGATCGACCGCGTGCTCGTCGACGCGCCGTGCTCGGGCATGGGCACGCTGCGCCGCAATCCGGACGTGAAATGGCGCCAGCAGCCCGAAGGTATCGCCGAGTTGACGGAAAAGCAGGCCTCGATCCTGGACGGCGCCGCCCGCCTCGTGAAATTCGGCGGCCGCCTCGTGTACGCGACCTGCAGCTTGCTGGATGAAGAAAACGACGGCATCGTGCAGGGCTTCCTCGCCTCGCATCCGGATTTCGAACTGGTGCCGATGCATCAAGTCCTGGCCGAACAGCGCATTCCGCTGGAGATGGGCGACTATCTTAAAATGCTGCCGCACAAGCATGGTACGGACGGCTTCTTTGCCGCCGTGCTGGAGCGCAAGGCCGCGCCCGCCAAGGCCGCCGCCGACGAGACGCCAGCGGAGTAATTGGAGCCGATGCCGCTGACCAGCCTGATGGGGGATCTGCTCGACGACCTGAGCCGCCCCGGCATGCCGTGGCAGGTCGGGTCCGTCGTCGCCTGCATCCTGTTCGGCTGGCTCAGCGCGCAACTGGTCCGCGTCTGGTGGCGCCGCCGCCGCGGCGAAGAGGGCAGCCTGCTGCACACGGGCGTGGAGAGTTTCACGCGCGTCGTGGCGCCGCTGCTCGTCGTCGGCTTGCTGTATCTGGCGCAATTCCTTCTGACGAAAAGCCACTTCCACACGAACATCGTCAAAGTGGCGATCCCCGTGTTCTGGTCGCTGGCCGCGATCCGCCTCGTGTTTTACCTGCTGCGCCGCGTGTTCGCGCGGCGCGGGCCGCTGGGGCAGGCGTTCGTCACGTTCGAAAAGATTTTTGCACTCGTCGCGTGGCTGGCCGTGGTGTTGTACATCACGGGCCTGTGGCCGGACATCTTCGATTTCCTCGACAGTTACAAGATCCAGTTCGGTCCCAAGAAGTCGAGCAGCGTGACGCTGGCCGATATCGCGCAAGCCATCGCATCCGTCGTCGTCGCGCTGATGTTGGCTCTGTGGGCCGGCGCCGCGCTGGAAGAACGGCTGATGGGCGTGCACGCGCTGCACAGTTCGCTGCGGGTGGCGCTGGCGCGCCTGGGACGTGCGCTGCTGATCGTCTCGGCCGTGCTGCTGAGCTTGAACCTGGTCGGCATCGATCTGACCGTGCTGTCCGTGTTCGGCGGCGCTTTAGGCGTCGGTCTCGGTCTCGGCATGCAAAGAATCGCCAGCAACTACGTGTCGGGCTTCATCATCCTGCTCGAGCGCAGCCTGTCGATCGGCGACATGATCTCGGTCAGCACGTTCACCGGCAAAGTCACCCAGATCAACACGCGCTACACGGTGTTGCAAGGGCTGGACGGCGTCGAGACCGTGTTGCCGAACGAATTACTGATTTCCGGCCCCGTGCAAAACCAGTCGCTGACGACGCGCAAGGTGCGTGCCTCGACGAAGGTCACGGTCGCCTACGGTTCCAACCTGGACCAGGTAATGCCGCTGCTGGTCGAGCAGGCGGTCGGGACGCCGCGCGTGCTGGAAGAGCCGGCGCCCGGCATTGCGCTGTCGCGTTTCGGTCCGGACGGCTACGAGCTCGACCTGGGATTCTGGATCGCCGACCCGGAGAACGGGCAGGGCGGTGTCGTTTCGGAAATCAATAAAAAGATCTATGCCCTCGTGCAATCGGGCGCCATCAAACTGGGCTATCCCTCTGTTGATACGCGCCTCCTTGACTCCCATATAGCTTCGGTTGTGGCGCGAATCACGCAGCCGGCGCAAAATTCATCGTCGGGAGCGCATTGATTGCGTCAGTACGTGCCGTGCGGCATAGGTTCCACGTTAAAATGCGTGTTTGCGTCATGCATTAAAGCGTGACACTCTTGTCATAGCGACTGTTCCATAGAAAGAACGGCACGACCCTAGTCATCCTTAGTGGAGTATCGATGAATTTTCTCAGCAACACCCTGCACGCCGTGCTGTCCTTCCTGGACGGCGGTCTGTTCGACCTGTCGGTCTGGCAGATGGTCGTGTACACGCTGATTGTCACGCACATCACGATCGCCGGCGTGACGATTTACCTGCACCGCCACCAGGCGCACCGCGCACTGGACCTGCATCCGATCGCGAGCCATTTCTTCCGCTTCTGGCTGTGGATGACCACCGGCCAGGTGACCAAGGAATGGGCCGCCGTGCACCGCAAACACCACGCCAAGTGCGAGACGGTGGACGATCCGCACAGCCCGGTAACGCGCGGTATCAAGGAAGTGTTGTTGCGCGGCGCCGAGCTGTACCGCGCCGAAACGAAGAACAAGGAAACCCTGGACAAATACGGCCACGGTTGCCCGAACGACTGGATCGAGAACAACCTGTACACGCGTTACAGCTGGCTCGGCGTGTCGATGCTGCTGCCGCTGAACGTCGCGATGTTCGGCGTCCTCGGCATCACGATCTGGGCCGTGCAGATGCTGTGGATCCCGATCACGGCGGCCGGCATCATCAACGGCATCGGCCACTTCTGGGGCTATCGCAATTACGACTGCAACGATGCGGCTCGGAACATCATGCCGTGGGGCATCATCATCGGTGGTGAAGAGCTGCACAACAACCACCACACCTTCGCCACGTCGGCCAAGCTGTCGAGCAAGTGGTACGAGTTCGACATCGGCTGGGGGTATATCCGCGCGATGGAAATGGTGGGCCTGGCCAAGGTCAAGAAGACCATTCCGAAGCCGCGCTTGCAAAAGAACAAGCTGGAAGCCGACTTCGACACCCTGCAGGCCGTCATCGCCAACCGTTACGACGTGATGGCGAAGTATGCCAAGTCGGTCAAGCTCGCGTTCCGCGAGGAAGTCGAGCACCTGAAGCAGAAGGCCGAGCTGGAATCGCGCTTCCTCAAGAGCTCGCGCAAGCTGATGCAGAGCGAACCGGCCAAGCTGCAGGCGCCGCAACAGGCCCAGCTGGTCGAGCTGTTCCAGCACAGCAAGGCCCTGGAGACGATGCACCAGATGCGCGTGGAACTGGGCGCGATCTGGGAACGCTCGCATTCGACCCGCGACCAACTGCTGCACCAGCTGCAGGACTGGTGCGCCCGCGCCGAAGCGTCCGGCATCAAGTCGCTGCAAGAGTTCTCGATGCGCCTGCGCAGCTACGCGTAAGCATGACGACGGAGCCGGCATGGCCGGCCCATCACGACACCCCTCGCGCAGGGGTGTTTTCATTTGTGGATCGTGGCGCGCGGCAATGCGCCGGAAAAGTCTGCAGATCGCATCCGGCGCGGGTATGATCGCCGCACGGAAGTCAGGGAGAAACGTGTCATGCAAGAGCGCCAGCGCCGTTCAGACGAAGTCACCGCAAATGCCGTCGCGCGCGGCCTGAATATCCTTGCCGTCCGCAACGCGGAGCTGGCCCAGCGCTATATGGAACACAAGTTCGTTCCATCCGAGGTCATTCGCCGGGTCTTGACGCATCCCGACTTGCGGCGCCGGCTCAGCCCGGAGCAATCCATTTCCGAAGCCATCACGCCGTCGGCGCCGGACGAATCCGGTAGGTAGACGGCGCCCGGTTCAGGTGACGCCCCGTCCGGCCCCGGGCGGCAGCAAATCGGCGTCGACGCCTTCCTGGGCGGTAGCGTGTTCGGTCTGCATGCTGTCGTCGATCGATTGGCGCTCTTCAGCCGCCAGCTCGGGCGGATCCAGCATGTCCGCCAGCATGGCGGCGAGTTCGGGCGTGTCCCATGGGATGCCGTTGCGTTCCTTGACGTGGATATAGTGCCGAATCTCACTGTCCTGTTCAGGCGTGAGCGGCAATCCACGGAAGGTATTGGAAGGTCTGGATTCTTTCATGATGCTCTCGATTCATATCCCGTTGCCGGTACTGGCCTGAGACGAGCATCGGGCGGCGGCGCCGGTCATTTCACTGTACGCGCATCCGTGGCCAGCCAGCGCACGGCAGCGTGCCGGAATGAATCAGCGGCAGAACCGCTCGGGTGGAAAGCCGCAGGCGATCATCGTTCCCACGTCGGGATTCGCCAGATAGTCCAGGTGCGCCGTCATCGGATTCTCGATCAATCCCAGCCAGCTGCTGTCGTTCGATACGAGCACGTCCGCCACGGCCACGTCCGGCGCCGTGTAGCGGGCCGGCAGCAGACGGTAGGACAGCAGGTCGTTCGGATCCGTAAAGGCGACGACGGCCAGGCGCCGCAGGGCTTCCGTGCGGCGGTTGGGCTGGCGGCGGCGCAAGTCGAGGAAGCGCTGCAGCGAGTCCTGCACCGCCAGCGCGCGCGGGCCGGCCGATTGCTCGGCCAGGCCGAGGATGGGCAACTGGTTGCCGGCCATGAACAGCAGCCCGAGCCGGCGCGCCGCCTCCTGGCCCAGCGCCCGGGTCCGCGGCTGCCACGATTCCAGCATGGCGCTCAAGGCGTCGAACAGCATCTTGCTGCCCAGGCTTTCCGCGACGACGACGAGGGGCGTTTCGCTGTCCGGATTGTTGTCGATCACGTGCGCGATCGTCTGGACCATCGCGTCGCGGATCGCCACGTGGCTCTCGCCTTGGTAGATGACGGCATCGGACAGGCAATCGTTCAGCAGATTGTCCTTGACGTAGCCGTTCAGCGAGGTGCGTTTGGGCTTGCATTCGCCGGCGCCGGAGCAATCGGTCGGATCGCCCGTCATGTCGAAGTCGAGCTGGTGCTTCAGCGGGGCCGTCAGCGGCGACCATACGAGGGCGTGGAAGCGGACCGTGCCGCCGGCCAGCCGGCGCGTGCGCTCGACGATCCCGATGCGCGTGGGGGCGACCGGGCCGGCAGCCGGCACGCCCGTCGCCGGTATCGGCGACGGCCCGTGCGCTTCGATGATGCCGGCGATGCGGTCGATCTGGCGTTCCGCCCAGCCGGTATCGTGGGTGCACATGCCATGCACGAGGATCACGTCGACGGGCCGCGCGCCGGCGAGCGCGGTGATGCCCGCGATGCCGGGAAACGTCGCGCTGTCGTGCACGACGATGGCTGGGCGGTAGGGCGTGGAGCAGGCGGCCAGACAGGCCAGGACGGGCAGCAGCGACAGTCGAAAGTGCCTCATCATGCGTTCTCCAGCGAAGGGGACGTTCGACTATAGCGGCGCGGCCACGTGAATCGAATGACTCCAATCAATGGCCCAGAAAAACAAAAAGCCGCGCACTGCGAAGTGGGCGGCTTTTCTGAAGCAAAGAACCAGATTACTTGATCTTGGTTTCTTTGTAGATCACGTGCTTGCGTGCTTTCGGGTCGAATTTGGTGATTTCCATCTTCGCCGGCATCGTGCGCTTGTTCTTGGTCGTGGTGTAGAAGTGACCGGTACCTGCGGTCGATTCCAGTTTGATCTTGTCGCGGCCAGTTTTTGCCATGATGACTCCCTAATTAGATTTTCTCGCCGCGGGCGCGCATGTCGGCCAGCACAGCGTCGATGCCGAGCTTGTCGATGACGCGCAGGCCGGCGTTCGAAATACGCAGGGAGACCCAGCGGTTTTCGGATTCTACGAAGATGCGGCGGTTCTGCAGGTTCGGCAGAAAACGACGCTTGGTTTTGTTGTTGGCGTGGGAGACGTTGTTGCCAACCATCGGACCCTTGCCAGTAACTTGGCAAACACGTGCCATAGCGCACTCCTTGAATAAACTTCCACAATCGGAAAACGAGAGTATAGCTTGAAAACCGTCGCGTAATCAACAACTTGCGGAAAAAAATTGTTTCTCGATAAATCTACGAAATTTAACAATCGTGAATTCTCGCAATGTTTGCTTCGTAAGGTCCTGTTTACACACCATTATTCCCGGGTTATCGGGGCCGCGGCGGTGCGTCCGATATGCGCCACGAGTGCGCGCAGCGCGGCCGCGATGGGTGTCGCGAAGCGGGGAATGTCCGCGATCCGGTCCGGATCCACGCCGGAACCGATGACGGGAATGCGCAGGCAGGCGTCGAGGACGAGGTCGGCCGACATCGTGCGCAGCGTTTCCTTCAGCGCCTCGTCCGCGTGGAACGATTGATACGACGGATTGAGCACGGCGACCGGCTTGCCCGCGAACGGCGCGTGGCCGACGACCCAGTCGAGCGTGTTCTTGAGGGTGCCCGTGACGCCGTGCGCATACTCTGGGCTGGCGATGAGGAGGGCGTCGGCCGCCGTGATCGCGTCCTGCAGAGCCAGCACGCCGGAGGGCTGGTCGGTGCGCTCGGGATTGAACAGCGGGAAATCCTTGTGCTGCTCGAAGAGGTCGATGGCGACGCCGGCCGGCGCGAGGTCGCGGCAGGCGCGCAGCACGCCGCCGCTCATCGAACGGGCGCGCTGGCTGCCGCAGAGGGCAAGGATGCGTAGGGTCATGGGCTCATCTGTCACGGTGAAAACAGCATGCTAGCTCAGATCTGTCCGTGCTCCGAGAATGCATGCACCAGCGGGCCCGCGACGATGAAATGGTCGAGCACGCGGATGTCCACGAGGCCCAGCGCCTGGACCAGCGCCTGCGTCAGCCGCAGATCGGCGTCGCTCGGCTCCGGCAGCCCGGACGGGTGGTTGTGCGCGAGGATCACGGCGGCCGCATTGCGCGCCAGGGCTTCGACGACGACTTCGCGCGGGTAGACGCTCGTCTGTGTGAGCGTGCCGCGGAACAGTTCGCGGTCGGCAATGAGCCGGTTCTTGACGTCCAGGAACAGCACGACGAAGGATTCGTGGCGCTGGCCGCCCAGTTTGATGCGCAGGTAGCGCTTGACGAGTTCGGGCGAGCCGAACGCTTCTCCGCTCTGCAACTGCTCGGCGATGGCGCGCCGTGCCAGTTCCATCACGGCTTGCAACTGGGCATATTTCGCCATGCCGAGGCCATGCACCTCGGACACATCGTCGAGGCTGGCGCCGAACAAGCCGTGCAGCGAGCCGAAATGCCGCAGGATGTCGCGGCCCAGTTCCACTGCGCTCTTGCCGCGTACGCCCACGCGCAGCAGCAGCGCCAGCAGTTCCGGATCCGACAGGGCCTGCGCCCCTTCGCGCACGAGCCGTTCGCGCGGCCGGGTCTGTTCCGGCCAGTCTTCGATACCCATCCGAGCTCCTCCCTATGCGAGCGTGCATTATTCGCGCGACGGGAAACCGCTGGCTTGGGCATGCGCAATAATAAGCGCATGAACGACCTCCGCGCCTTCGACCTGAACCTGCTCGTCACGCTCGACGCCTTGCTGACGGAAGCGAACGTGACCCGTGCCGCCCGGCGGCTGCACCTGAGCCAGTCCGCCGTGTCCGGTCAGCTCGCGCGCCTGCGCCAGCTGTTCGACGATCCGCTGCTGCTGCCCGCCGACAATGGCCGCGGAATGACGCCGACGACCCGCGGCCTCGACCTCGCCGAACCCGTGCGCGCGGCCCTCGACCAGCTGGCCGGCATCGTGCGCGGACAGCCGGCCTTCGATCCCGCCACCGCGCAGCGCACGTTCCAGATCGCGGCCAGCGATTTGTCGACCGTCGTGCTGGGCCTGCCGCTGGCCGGCCGGCTGGCGCAATGCGCGGGGCCGGGCGTGCGCCTGGCATTCCGGATGGCCGACGGCGCCCGGATCGCGGCGCAGCTGCAGGACGGGGAGGTCGACCTGCTGATCGGTTCGGAACGCATGGTCCCGGAGAATATGCGCGCCCGGCTCTTGTTCGACGAGCATTTCGTCATGGTGCAGCGCAAGGGCCATCCGCGCGGCACGGCGCCGCTGGCCCTCGACGCGTATTGCGCCCTCCGTCACGTGCTCGTCTCCACGAGCGGCGGCAGCCTGCACGGCTTCATGGACGAGCATCTGCAGGCGCTGGGCCGCAGCCGCAACGTCGTGCTGTCCGTGCAATCGTTCGCGCTCGTGCCCGCTTGCTGTGCCAGTCCGACCACGTCGCCACCGTGCCGTCGCGGCTGGCGGCCTGGCATGCCGGCGTGCTCGACAGCTTCCCGCTGCCGTTCGAGAGCCGGGGTTTTGCGCTGTACGCGGCCTGGCATCCGCGCTTCCATGCCGACCCGGCGCTGGCCTGGCTGCGCGAACAGGTTGATCGCATCGCCGCGTGATCGGCGGCCCCGATGGGTCGTATCGGCGGATATGATTTCCGCCGGCGCGCGGCCGCTCCTACACTGCTTTTCATTGCAACCCATCATGAAAGGCAGACCATGAAAGACCAGCGCATCATCGTCATCGGCGGCACGTCCGGCATCGGCCTGGAAAGCGCCCGCCGCTTTGCGGCATCGGGCGCCAGCGTCACCGTGACGGGGCGCGACGCCGCGAAAGGCGCCGCCCTCGAGGTGCCCGGCATCCGCTTCGTCCAGCTCGATGCCGCCCGGCGCGAACAATGCGATGCGTTCTTCGCCGGGCACGGCCCGTTCGATCACCTGGTCGTATGCGCGTCCGGCGCGTCCGGGGCCGGCGCGTTCCGCGAGCTGGCGCTGGACGACTTGCGGACCGGCTTCGACGGCAAGTTCTGGCCCCAGCTGAACGTGTTACAAGCCAGCCTGACCGGCATCGCGGCGGGCGGTTCCGCGACGCTGGTCGGCGCCATCTCCGCCCGCGCCCAGCAGCCAGGAACGGCCGGCCTGGCCGCCATCAACGGGGCGCTGGAGGCGATGCTGCCCATCCTGGCGTCGGAACTGCAGCCGTTGCGCGTGAATATGGTGGCGCCGGGCGTGATCGATACGCCGTGGTGGCACCGCGTGCCGGACGCGCAGCGCAGCCGCTTGTTCGAAGAAATGGGCGCGGCCGTGCCCGCCGGGCGTGTCGGAACGGCGGCGGACGTGGCCGAGGTCATCGTCATGCTTGCTGGTAATACTTTTATCACCGGCAGCGTGATCGACGTCGATGGCGGCTGGAAGCTGCGGCGCTGAGCCCGCGTTTCCCGGCCACGACAAAATGACGACGGCTGAGGCGGGAGCGGCACGGAACGCTTACAATAGCGGTTTGCGTGCGACACGTGGTCGCGATCGCCGCCTTTGCGGCAGTTAGCTAAAGTTGTATCCATCCTGCAAGCCGATCGGTAAGTCCTTGATTTTATTATTAAAATCTCATGGGGCTGGCATGTAAACACCGAGGGCTCCCTAATTGCGTCCGCAATTTTGGGTCAAAAAGCAAACAAACACATTGCTCAAAAACTCGAGTCGAACACAGCTAGATCAATGATCAAGCCTAGTTTGGTTCGCATTTCTGCCCACAAAGCAGTTTATGTGTTGTTTCTCTGCAACGATTCTGAAAATATTTTCAGCAGTATCGGAAGCAGCGGACTCTTTGCAAATTAAAAGTCCGACGCATGGAATCTCAACCATGTCTAGCAAGATGGAAAGCAATATCGCGCAAGTTCTGCGGTGCCTTGTCACATCCTTCTCCGGACAGGGAAGGGCTGTGACCGGGTGTACGACCACCCGTCACCCACTTGAACGGGCTGCTCTGGTAACAGATCGGTGCCGAAGCTTCGACGGTAATGTAACCCCGTGAAAACGGTGCCCTCCACGCGAGTGTGAGGGCATGAACTGCCAGCAGCAAGGCGGTCGGGTGCTAGGTGAGGCTGCACGGGTAACGTAATGTGAACTGACGTTGGAACCCTCGTGACTATTGACAGGCCCAAGCTGCTGGCGGCCTGGACCAAAACGGTATGTGGTTGGATGTCTCTGTGCAAACTGGGGACACGTCGTCATAAAACCACCGGGGGATAGTCAGACCCTAAACAGCCATGTGCGGCGCAGTCTGGCCGTGCTGGTACCGCAGGGAACGTGGTAAGCCCGATTCGTCGCCTGCCTCAAAACATCGAGGCAGGCAAGCAACTCGAAGGAAAAACCCGAAGGGGAGCCCTTGGCGGAGCGGGTATGGGAGGATGGAAAAAGCGAAGGCCGGCCTGTAATGGGTCGGATAGGGATTCAAAATTTGTCCCAACGTGAAAGCGTGCAGACTTCCATCAGGTGTAATAGTCGCAAGCGACTACATAGACGATAAGTAGTTCAACAACCCCGAAGGGATGTACTTTCCCTTCGGGGAAAGCTGCGTCCTCGGCGGGCATTATTACGACGAGGTTCAGCAATGAAAGTAATCGAATGCCATGCAATCGATTCTGCGTCCTCGGACGTTCCCATGGACTGGGCCGCCATCGACTGGCGGCGCGTTCAGAAGAACGTAAGAGTCATGCAGATTCGCTTAACGAAGGCAACACAGGAAGGCAATTGGCGCAGGGTCAAATCTCTGCAACGGTGGCTGACCCGCTCGTTCAGTGCGAAAGCGCTGGCAGTTAGACGAGTGACTGAGAATCAAGGCAAGCGTACCGCAGGGGTGGACCAGAAACTGTGGGACACACCAGCGCAAAAGTTCGCCGCAATTGCACAGTTGGAGAAGCGCCGCTATTGGCCCCTGCCACTACGGAGGGTCTATATTCCTAAGGCCAATGGAAAGGAACGCCCACTGGGTATCCCGACCATGAAAGATCGCGCCATGCAAGCTTTGCATCAGCTGGCGCTCGATCCGGTACTGGAAACGGTGAGCGACCCGAACTCTTACGGGTTCCGGAAAAATCGCTCAACGGCGGACGCGATGCTGCAAATCTTTCTCCAGACTTGCCGGAAAACATCGGCGCAATGGGTGCTAGATGCAGACATCGAAGGCTTCTTCGACAATATCAACCACAACTGGTTAATTGATCATGTTCGTATGGACAAGACGATTCTCCGGAAATGGTTGAAATCCGGGGTTATTGACCGGGCGCGATTGTTGCCAACCGAGGAAGGAACCCCGCAGGGTGGCGTTATCAGCCCTGCGTTGGCAAATTGGACGCTAAACGGACTTGAGGAGGAGCTATTTCAGCACCTCGGTTCCAGGTTCGGTAAGAAAAAAGTCGAAAAGCTGAAAGTCGGGGTCATACGATATGCGGACGATTTCGTAGTAACCGGGGCTTCACAAGAGCTACTGGAAACAGAAGTCCGGCCATGGATCGAAGCATTTCTCGCAGCGCGGGGATTGCGACTATCCCAAGCCAAGACCAAAATCGTACACATCGACGAAGGCTTTAACTTCTTAGGGTGGAATTTCCGGAAGTATCAGGGGAAACTGCTCATTAAGCCGAGTAAGAAGAACACAAACGAGTTCTATGAAAAGCTGAGGAAGGTGATCGGCGAACGTCTGATGGTGAAGCAGGAGGATCTAATCCGACTGCTGAACCCGATGTTAAGGGGCTGGGCGCAGTACCACAGTCCCGTCGTTGCCAAGGAAGCCTTCTCACGCATGGACTGGCTGCTGTTTTGGCGGCTCATGCGGTGGGCCAAGCGCAGACACCCAAACAAGAGTGCCAATTGGGTTCGCAAGAAGTATTGGCGGACGGTTGGTGATCGGAAGTGGGTCTTTGCTGTGGACGTTGTCGCAGCTGACGGAAGCAAGGAGGTGATGGAACTGTACTCGCTCGCGGGGACAGCCATCGAACGCCACAAGAAGATCAAAGGAGAGTTCCATCCTTACGATCCGCAATGGGAAAAGTACGGTGAAGATCTGCGTCAGGAGCGCATGTTGAAAAACTTGCGTTACCGGAAGCAGCTCTCAACGTTGTACTTGGAGCAACGCGGCTTGTGTGCGCTGTGTGGATACGAGATGGACATGGAGACCGGATGGCACGACCATCACATAGTCTACCGTGTGGCCGGGGGCAGCGATGCCCTTGGAAATCGCGTATTATTGCACCCAAATTGTCACGCCCAAGTGCACAGCCTTAATCTACAAGTTGTGAAACCGGCTCCTGTATAGGAGCTTTTATTATGCTTGAGCCGTGTGCGGTGAAAGTCGCAAGCACGGTTCTTAGGGGGGAGGGGTTCTGGTAACAGGCCCTTCCTACCCTCCACGTCAACCGAACACGCAACAATGTCCTCCACTAACGCTCCCGTCGTCACCGAATCGTCGTACCTGACCCTGCATTATCGTCTTGCCACCGCCGACGGCACGGACCTCATCACGACCTTCGGCAGCACGCCGGCGACTTTGCTGCTGGGCCAGGGCCAGCTCGCCCCGTTCCTGGAGCAGCGCCTGCTCGGCCTCGCAGAAGGCACGCACACGACGTTCGACCTGACTCCGCTTGATGCGTTCGGCGAGCGCAATCCCGATTTGATCCAGGTCGTAACGAAGAAGACTCTGGACGAGAACTCGGAACCGGACGCCGATTATCAGGTCGGCGACCTCGTCGATTTCCGTGCGCCGGGCGGCGGCCGCTTTGCCGGCGTGCTGCGCGAGATGCGCGCGAACGACGCCGTGTTTGACTTCAACCATCCTCTCGCTGGCCAGCCGCTCAAATTCGAAGTCCAGCTGATTTCCGTGCTCTAACCACAGCCCATCACCGATACATGGAAAACGAGATCCTGTTAGCCCAGCCGCGCGGTTTCTGCGCCGGCGTCGACCGTGCGATCGAGATCGTCGAGCGCGCCCTGCAGCAGTTCGGCGCGCCGATCTACGTGCGCCACGAGATCGTCCACAACGCCTACGTCGTCAACGATCTGCGCAACAAGGGCGCCATCTTCATCGAAGACCTGGACGATGTCCCGGCCGGCAACACGCTCGTGTTTTCCGCGCATGGCGTGTCGAAGGCGGTGCGCGAGGAAGCCGAAGCGCGCGGTCTGAAAGTGTATGACGCGACCTGCCCGCTGGTGACCAAGGTGCACGTGGAAGTGGCCAAGATGCGCAAGCAGGGCGCGGAGATCGTCATGATCGGCCACGCCGGCCACCCGGAAGTCGAGGGCACGATGGGCCAGGCGGAAGAGGGCATGCACCTCGTCGAGACGGTCGAGGACGTCGCGACGCTGAACGTCGCCAACCCGGATCTGCTGGCCTATGTCTCGCAGACCACGCTGTCCGTCGACGACACGCTCGACATCATCGCCGCGCTGAAAGCACGTTTTCCGAACATCATCGAGCCGAAGAAGGGCGACATCTGCTACGCGACGACGAACCGCCAGGAAGCCGTGAAATTCATGGCGCCGCAGGTCGAAGTCGTGATCGTCGTCGGCAGCCCGAACAGCTCGAACTCGAACCGCCTGCGCGAAGTGGCGGAAAAGAAGGGCACGCCGGCCTATATGGTCGACAACGCCGCCGGCATCGACCCGGCCTGGATCGCCGGCAAGAAGCGCATCGGCGTCACGGCCGGCGCGTCGGCGCCGGAAGTGCTCGTGCAGGCTGTGATCGAGCGCCTGAAGGACCTGGGCGCCGCCAGCGTGCGTGCGCTCGAGGGCGTGGAGGAGCACGTCACGTTCCCGCTGCCCAAGGGCCTGGACGGCGGCAAGGCGTCCGCCGCGGCCTGAGCGATCCGATGAACGTATTCGACCTGCGCCCGCGCTCGCCCGCCGATTTCGCTGCCATTCCGTTGGAATTCTTCCAGGACTACCCGGAACCGGGCGTGAATTTCATCGACGTGGGCTGCGTCTTCGACAACCCGCACCACTGGCAGCTGGCCATCGACGCGCTGAACGAGCGCGCGGCCCACCTGGACGTCGACTTCCTCCTCGCGATGGATGCGCGCGGCTTCATGCTCGCGGGCGCGCTCGCGTACCAGCGCGGCATCGGCTTCGCGATGGCGCGCAAGCCGGGCAAGCTGCCGGGCGACGCGATCGGCATCGACTACCGCCGCGAATACGGCAGCGCGACGATCGAGATCCAGCCGGCGCGCATCAAGGGCCGGCGCGTGCTGATCGTGGACGACGTGCTGGCGACCGGCGGCACGATCGAGGCGGCGGCGACCCTGCTGCGCCGCATCGGCAAGGAGGTCGTGGGCGCCGCGGCGCTGTTCGACGTCGCGTTCTTCAAGGACAAGCGCGATCTGACGATGCCGGTCATTACGTTGCGGGACGTATAAAGTTTCTTAACACCGTCATCCCCGCGCAGGCGGGATCGATGCTGAGGTTCCGAAGTCGAGTCTTCAATGACGCCGTATTGTCGTCGACGTACCGAATTCTGTTGTTCAGTATGGGTTCCCGCCTTCGCGGGAAGTCGTTTCCGGCAATGCCGAAAACGACGGGGTTTTCATTTTCCGATGTCAGTTTTTCTAAAACTCGCTATGATGACGCTCGGAATTATGTTGCTTGACTAGCGGCACTCGTACCCCGGGTGCCGTTTTTGTTAGTTCGAAAGGAAACCACACAAGCATGGAAACTTTTGTCCAACAGATCCTGAACGGGCTGGTGCTGGGCAGCATGTATGCGCTCGTCGCGCTCGGCTACACGATGGTCTACGGCGTGCTCAACCTCATCAACTTCGCCCACGGCGACGTGCTGATGATCGGCGCCATGGTCGGCCTGTCGATCCTGAAACTGCTGGACGGTGCCTTTCCCGGCCTGCCCGGCGGCGTGCAGCTGGCCATCGCCATCGCCGGCGCCATCCCCGTCACGATGATCGTGAACGTCCTCATCGAACGCATCGCCTACCGCCGCCTGCGCAACGCGCCGCGCCTCGCGCCGTTGATCACCGCGATCGGCGTGTCGATCCTGCTGCAGACCTTCGCCATGATGATCTGGGGCCGCAGCCCGCTGCCGTTCCCGCAATTGCTGTCGTCCGATCCGGTCAATATCGGCGGCGCCGTGATCTCGCACACCCAGGTGCTGCTGCTCGTGCTGGCGGCCGCCGCGATGGTCGGCCTCGTCGTCCTCGTCGAAAAGACCCGGATGGGCCGCGCGATGCGCGCCGTCGCCGAGAACCCGCGCGTGGCCGGCCTGATGGGCGTCGATTCGAACCGCGTCATCGTCGCCACGTTCGCCATCGGCGCCGCCTTGGCGGCCGTCGCCGGCGTGATGTGGGGCGCGAACTACGCGTCGATCCAGTTCGCGATGGGCACCGTGCCGGGCATGAAGGCATTCTCGGCCGCCGTGCTGGGCGGTATCGGCAATATCTATGGCGCCATGATCGGCGGGATCGTCCTCGGCATCATCGAAAGCCTGGGGGCCGGCTACATCGGCGACCTGACCGGCGGCTTCCTCGGCAGCCACTATCAGGACATCTTCGCGTTCATCGTGCTGATCCTCGTGCTGACCGTGCGTCCGTCCGGCATCATGGGCGAGCGCGTGGCCGACCGCGCGTAAGGAGAACGGAACATGGCTCTCCTGACCTTCGACACCGCGCACAAACCCCGCCAGTCCTACGCCAGCATGGCCGTGCTGCTGGCCGTGATGCTGGTCTTCCCGTTCGTGGCCGCGCAGTTCGGCAACTCGTGGGTGCGCATCATCGACATGGCGCTCTTGTACATCATGCTGGCGCTCGGGCTGAACATCGTGGTCGGCTTCGCCGGCCTGCTGGACCTGGGCTATATTGCATTCTTCGCCGTCGGCGCGTATTTGACCGGCCTGCTGGCGTCGCCGCAGTTCGCGGCGCTGCTGGAATCCGTCGTGAACTACCACCCCGAGCTGCAGGACGCCATCGTGCGCACCTTTGGCGAAGACGTGCGCACGAACGGCATCCACTTGTCCGTCTGGTTCATCGTCCCGCTGGCGGGGCTCGTGGCCGCGCTGTTCGGCGCGCTGCTGGGGGCGCCGACGCTGAAGTTGCGCGGCGACTATCTCGCCATCGTGACGCTCGGCTTCGGCGAGATCATCCGGATCTTCATGAACAACCTGAACGATCCGATCAATGTCACCAACGGCCCGCAAGGCATCAACCTGATCGATCCGATCCGGATCTTCGGCGTGTCGCTGGCGGGCGAAGCGGGCTCGCGCGCGACGGTGTATATCGGCGGGTTCGGCATGCCGTCCGTGAATGCCTACTACTTCCTGTTCCTGCTGCTGTGCATCGTGACGATCTTCATGACGAGCCGCCTGCAGCATTCGCGCCTGGGCCGCGCCTGGGTCGCGATCCGCGAGGACGAGATCGCCGCGAAGGCAATGGGCATCAACACGCGCAACGTGAAACTGCTCGCGTTCTCGATGGGCGCGTCGTTCGGCGGCGTGGCGGGCGCCATGTTCGCCGCGTTCCAGGGTTTCGTGTCGCCGGAATCGTTCGCGCTGACGGAATCCATCGCCGTGCTGGCGATGGTCGTGCTGGGCGGCATTGGCCACATTCCCGGCGTCGTGATGGGCGGCGTGCTGCTGGCCGCGCTGCCGGAAGTGCTGCGCCACGTCGTCGAACCGGCGCAGCAGGCACTGTTCGGCAAGGTCCTCATCGAGGCCGAGGTGCTGCGCCAGCTGCTGTACGGCCTGGCGATGGTCTTTATCATGCTGAACCGTCCGGCCGGCCTGTGGCCGTCGCCCGTGAAGGAAGACCGCCCGGCGGCGGCGATCGCCAAAGAGGAAAAGGAAGAGAACGAGGCATGAGCGAGATTCTCCTGAATATCTCCGGCGTCAATAAACGCTTCGGCGGCCTGCAGGCTCTGACGGACGTCGGCATCAAGATCGCCAAGGGCCAGATCTACGGCCTGATCGGCCCGAACGGCGCCGGCAAGACCACTTTTTTCAACGTGATCACGGGCTTGTACCAGCCGGACACGGGCACGTTCGAGCTGGATGGCAAGCCGTATTCGCCGTCGGCCCCGCACGCCGTCGCCAAGGCCGGCATCGCGCGCACGTTCCAGAACATCCGCCTGTTCGGCGAAATGTCCGCGCTGGAAAACGTGATGGTCGGGCGTCACGTGCGCACGCGCCAGGGCGTGTTCGGCGCGATCTTCCGCCACGGGGCCGCACGCCGTGAAGAGGCGGCGATCCGCGCCCGCGCGCAGGAGTTGCTGGACTTCGTCGGTATCGGGCAGTTCGGCCAGCGCACGGCACGCTATCTGTCGTACGGCGACCAGCGCCGCCTGGAGATCGCACGCGCGCTCGCGACGGAACCGAAGCTGCTCGCGCTGGACGAGCCCGCGGCCGGCATGAATGCGACGGAAAAGGTGGCGCTGCGCGAACTGCTGGTCAAGATCCAGGACGCGGGCATCACGATCCTGCTGATCGAACACGACGTGAAACTCATGATGGGGCTGTGCGACCGCATTTCGGTGCTGGAATACGGCAAGCTGATCGCGGAAGGGCTGCCGGCCGAGATCCAGAAGAATCCTGCCGTCATCGAAGCCTATCTCGGAGGTGCCGCTTGAAGCCCGATAACGTTCTCAAGATTGCCGGCCTGAAGGTGGCGTACGGCGGCATCAAGGCCGTCAAGGGCGTCGACCTGGAAGTCAACCGCGGCGAACTCGTCACGCTGATCGGCGCCAACGGCGCGGGCAAGACGACGACCCTGAAGGCCATTACCGGCACGCTGCCGCCGTGCAAGGTCGAAGGCACGATCGCCTATCTCGGCCAGCCTTTGACCCCCAATAAATCGTTCAAGCTCGTCGAGCAGAAGCTGGCCATGGTGCCGGAAGGCCGCGGCGTGTTCACGCGCATGACCATCCATGAAAACCTGTTGATGGGCGCCTACACGCGCAACGACAAGGCCGGCATCGATGCCGACATCGAGAAGTGGTACACCGTGTTCCCGCGCCTGAAGGAACGCTCGGGCCAGCTGGCCGGCACGCTGTCCGGCGGCGAGCAGCAGATGCTGGCGATGGCGCGCGCGCTGATGTGCCATCCGACCCTGTTGCTGCTGGACGAGCCGTCGATGGGCCTGGCGCCGATCATGGTCGAGAAGATCTTCGAGGTGATCCGCGACGTGTCGAAGCAGGGCATCACGATCCTGCTCGTGGAACAGAACGCGAAGCTGGCGCTGCAGGCGGCGCACCGCGCTTACGTGATGGAATCCGGCGCGATCACGATGACGGGCAATGCGCAGGACATGCTGAATGATCCGCGCGTGCAGGCGGCGTACTTGGGGGAATGATGTAACGTCATTCCCGCGCAAGCGGGAATCCATGCTGAGCGTCCTGGTCAGTTCAGTATGGGTTCCCGCCAAGGGGGGCGCCTAGCCCGGGAACGACGTATTGGGCGCAACTAAAACGAACGGCCCGGAACCGCTTGCGCGGTCCGGGCCGTTTGGCTTCCGTTGGAGGGGGAAGCCGCGCGGTGAAGCTTAGGCAGCAGCGGCCGAGTTGGCGGCAGCGCCAGCCTTGCGGGTGGCTTGCGTGAACTGCGACACGGCGGCGTTCAGGTTCGACTCGATCGCCTCGACGGCCTGCTTGGTCGTCTTGGTGAACTGTTCGTAGCCGGCGTTGGCGTTGCTGATGGCGGTTTTCAGGGCCGAGACATAGGTCTCCGAACCGGCCGGGGCGTTCTTGGTCACTTCGTCGACCAGCGAGATCACCTTGCGGTTGACTTCGGCGAACTGGCTTTCGGCGGCTTTCGAGAACTCGGCGCCGGTGTCGGCAGCGATCGAGGCCACCTGGCGGCTGTAGGCCAGGGCCTTTTCAGCAGCCGGCTGGGCTTGCGAAGCCGACACGGTGAAGAATTCCTGGGCATCCTTGACAGCCAGCAGCTGACGCGTGGTTGCCGACGATTCCTCGAGTGCGGCCTTGACGGTGTTGATGTTCAGGTCCACCAGCTTCTCCACGCCTTCAAAGGTCTTGGAGGTCAGGGCCGAAAACAGGGCGAACTGGGATTCGAGGTTGGCTTTGGTCGCGTTCGAAAACTGCTCAGGGAATGCAAACATATGGTTCTCCAGTAATGGATCGTTATGTGAACTTTGCTTTAGAGGTGCCTTGGGACACCTGCTTTGGGACCAGTGAAGCGGTGTTACAGAGAAAAACTCAGGGGACTACTTAATAAAGATTCGGCGATTGTGCGCCGCAACATGAAGCCATTTTTCACGTTTTCCGATTATGCGTCAAGCACTTTTGATGCGTCGCACAATTGAACCGCAATCTCTTGAGTAAGATCAACGAAAACAAACGTTTGCGCGGTTTTTGTTTGCGCCGTTACAACACTTTAGTGCTTTGCAGCAAGCGCCGATGGCACCATGCGCCCATGCTAGACTTGGCCTCCAATCATTTCTTTTTGACGATGTCTCATACGACCGCAAACACGGCCATCCGGCACGCGCGCCGGCTGTCCCCGATACCGCTGTTCTTTGTCTTTCTCTGGAGCACAGGTTTCATCGCCGCGAAATACGGGTTGCCGTATGCGCCCCCGCTGTCCTTCCTGATCCTGCGCTGCTTCGGCGCCGTGCTGGTCCTGCTGCCGGTCGTGCTGGTGACGGGCGCCGCGTGGCCGCGCGGGCGGGTGGGGCACGTGGCGCTGGCCGGGCTGCTGCTGCAGGCCGGGTACCTGGGCGGCGTGTGGTGTGCCATCAAGCTCGGCATGCCGGCCGGATTGTCCGCGCTGATCGTAGGCATGCAGCCCATCCTGACGGCCATCGCCGCGCCGCTGATCGGGGAACAGGTCCGGCCGCGTCAATGGCTGGGGCTGGTGCTGGGCTTGTGCGGCGTCGGCCTCGTCGTGGCGGCCAAGATCCACTTGAACGGCCTGGCGCCGGCGGCGATCGCGTTGTGCGTGCTGGCCCTGTTGTCGATCACGGCCGGCACGCTGTACCAGAAACGTTTCTGTCCGCAATTCGACCTGCGCACCGGCACCGTGATCCAATACGTGACGACGGCGCTGGTCCTGCTGCCGTTCGCCGTACTGTTGGAGGGCTTCGGGCCGCGCATGGACGCCGTCCACTGGACGCCGCAGTTCGTGGGCGCGCTGCTGTGGTCGATACTGGCGCTGTCGATCGGCGCCATCTTCCTGCTGTTTAACCTCATCCGCCGCAGCGACGCGACCCGCGTGACGAGCCTGTTGTACCTGACGCCGCCCACTACCGCCTTGATGGCCTGGCTGATGTTCGGCGAGAAGCTCAGTGTTCTCGGCCTGGCCGGCATGGTGGTCGCGGTGCTGGGCGTCGCATTTGTCGTCAAAAAATAAGGAGACCGAATGATCAGTACCGAACAACAACGCATCGTGGACGCCGCCATCACGTCGCGGCGCTCGATCCGTGCCTTTTTGCCGACGCCGGTCGCGCGCGAGGACGTGGAAGCCATCCTGGAAGTGGCGGCACGCGCGCCGTCCGGCACGAACACGCAGCCGTGGAAAGTCCACGTGCTGACGGGCGCCGCGAAGGAGCGCCTGAGCGACCGCATCCTGGCCGCGTACGCCGACCCGGCCGAGTCGCGCACGCACGTCGAGGAATACGCCTACTATCCGCGCGAGTGGGTGTCGCCCTTCGTCGACCGGCGCCGCAAGGTCGGCTGGGATCTGTATGCGCTGTTGGGCCTCACGCGCGACAACAAGGCCGGCATGGCGGCCCAGCATGGCCGCAACTACCGCTTCTTCGATGCGCCCGTCGGCATGATCTTCACGATCGACCGCGTCATGGAGCAGGGCTCCTGGCTCGACTATGGCATGTTCCTGCAGAACATCATGGTCGCCGCGCGCGGGCGCGGTCTCGACACCTGTCCGCAGGCCGCGTTCACGCAGTTCCACCGCATCATCGCCGACGAGCTTGGACTGCCCGAGAACGAGATGATCGTGTGCGGCATGGCGCTCGGCTACGCCGATCCGGACAAGGTCGAAAACACGCTCGTTACGGAACGCGAACCGGTGTCCGCGTTTGCACGCTTCATCGAGTAACACACGTGAGCAGTTGTCGGCAAGCTATTGAAAAATCAAGAGATTTCTACAACGCATAACTTTTTTCAGTGTAGAAAAAAGCGGGCGCAGGTGGTACATTCGCGTGGTGCGCACTTGCACTCCAATCGTCTTCCGCTACACTGCATTTAGTGCTCTTCAGTTCGCGTTCAAGGATTTTCAGATGCTTAAGCTCGCGTTGGCAGCCGCCATTTCCATGATGTTGGTGCTCGAACCCGCCGCAGCCGCGACCAAGCACAAGGGACACGCGGCTGCCGCCAAGCGGGTCAGGGTCAAGCGCACCGACCTGGCCAAGGTCATCGCGGACGACAACCGCGAGCGCATGGTGCGCCGGATCGAGATGGTGCACGGCAAGCGCCGCGTCGTGTACCAGCGCTTCCGCCGCGCCGCGCCGGCCGTCGCCATGCTCAGCGCCGGCGACATCGCCGGCCTGAACCACACGCACGACCCGCTCGACCTGCGTTCCAACGTCGCGTACGTGATGGACCAGACGAGTTCGGAAGTGTTGTTCGAAAAGAATGCCGCCGTCGCGCTGCCCATCGCTTCCATCACGAAGCTGATGACGGGCCTGCTCGTCGTCGAAGCCCAGCAAGACCTGAACGAGGTGTTGACGATCACCGAGGCCGACGTCGACCGCCACAAATTCACCAGCTCGCGTTTGCCCGTCGGTGCCCGCATGACGCGCGGCAATCTGCTGCACATTGCACTGATGAGTTCGGAGAACCGCGCCGCCGCCGCGCTGGGTCGCAATTATCCGGGCGGTATCACCGCCTTCGTCGAGGCGATGAACGCCAAGGCGCGCGAACTCGGCATGAACGATACGCATTATGTGGATTCGAGCGGCCTGTCGAGCCAGAACGTGTCGAGCGCGCGCGACCTGGCCAAGCTCGTCAAGGTGGCGCACCAGGAACCGCTGCTGCGCCAGTACACGACCGATCCGAACTATGTTGTCGAAGCGAGCGGCCGCGCGCTGCAGTACCACAACACCAACTACCTCGTCGCCTCGCCCGACTGGAACATCGGCCTGCAGAAGACGGGCTTCATCAACGAAGCGGGGCGCTGCCTCGTGATGCAGGCCATGATCCAGGGCCGCAACGTGATCATGGTGTTCCTCGATTCGAAGGGCAAGCAATCGCGCACGGCCGACGCCGGCCGTATGCGCCGCTGGCTCGAAGCGCTCAAGCCGGCCGGCATCCCGGCGACGGCTGCGGCCGGCGTGCCGGTGACCGTGTCGGCGACGGTGCCGGCGACGGTGTCTTCCGCCGCGACGGCGCCGGTGGTCCAGTAATCTTCAACGCGTCATTGCGGCGAAAGCGGGAATAGTGCCCCGGCACTATTCCCTCCATGCCGCGCCATACTTTACGCGGGTATGGATTCCCGCCCGCGCAGGAATGACGGTATCAGGGTGTGCCCGGCGTCAGCTCGGCGCGCCGGCCCGGTGTCCCAGCGTCGCGGAAATCTGCGCCGCCGTGTTCACCAGGTCTTCCAGCCATTCGTCCTGCAGACGGTCCGCCGGGGCCGAGATCGACAGGCCCGCGACCAGCTTGCCGCTGTCGTCGTGGATGCCGGCCGCCATGCAGCGCACGCCCAGTTCCAGCTCCTCGTTGTCGCGCGCATAGCCGCGTGCGCGCACGAGCGACAGTTCGCGTTCCAGGCGCGTCAGGTCCGTGATCGAGTTCTTGTTGTGGCCGGCGAGACCCGTGCGCGTGGCGTAGGCGCGGATCGCTTTCGGCTCGTCGATCGACAGGAACAGCTTGCCGGTCGACGTCAGGTGCAGGGGACCGCGGCCGCCGATCGCGCGCACGACCTGCATGCCGGAGCGCTCGGAGAAGGCGCGGTCGATGTAGACGATCTCGTCGCCCTGGCGGACCGACAGGTTGACCGTCTGCTTGGTCTTGTTGTGCAGCGCCCGCATCAGGTCGACGGCGGCCTCGCGCACGGACAATCGGCTCTTGACCACGTTGCCCAGTTCGAGCAGGCGCATGCCGAGTCGGTAGGTACCCGGCTCCACGCGGTCGACGAAACGTGTCACGACCATGTCGTTCAGGATGCGGTGCGCCGTCGACGGGTGCAGGCCCGAGATCTTCGATAACTCTTTGAGGCTGACGGGATCGGGATAACTGGCCAGCACGTCGAGCAGCGCCACCATGCGCTCGATCACCTGGATGGAAGTCTTGGCCGGTTCTGGGGTTTCCATTTTCATGATGTGGTTGGTGCGGTGCGGTATATTTCTCTACTTTATACCATAATGTGAAAAGAATTGGTAATCCTGTCAGTTTGGTGTTGCGCGGGGGCGGAGCTGTGTGGGCATAATGGCGCTTCTGTACAGATTGACGAAAATACATGGATCAACCAAGTAGCGAGTTCAAGAGCAAGGGCGGACTACGCCGTATCGTGGGCGCTTTCCGCTATTCGATCGAGGGTTTCCGGGCGGCGTGGCAGCACGAACATGCGTTCCGCCAGGAGGTGATGGTGGCCGTGCCGGCGACGGTCGTCGCGCTGCTGCTGAAGATCTCCGCGTTCGAGAAACTGGCGCTGATCGTCGTGCTGGCTCTTGTGCTGCTCGTGGAATTGATCAACGCGGCCATCGAGGCCGTCGTCGACCGCGTATCGCTGGAGCGCCATCCGCTGTCCAAGGCCGCCAAGGACCTGGGCAGCGCGGCAGTGGCGCTGGCGATCGCGATCGCGGCCGCCACCTGGGCCGTCGTCCTGTACAACCGCTTTTTTTGAAGTATCCCTCTCAACCAAAGGAGAACATGATGACTTTACGTTTGGGCGACACGGCGCCGGACTTCGAACAGGATTCCAGCATCGGCCGTATCCGCTTCTACGACTGGGCGGGCGATTCGTGGGTGGTGCTGTTCTCGCACCCGGCCGACTTCACGCCGGTGTGCACGACCGAACTGGGCCTGACGGCAAAACTCAAACCCGAATTCGACAAGCGCAACGTCAAGGCGATCGCGCTGTCCGTCGACCCGGCCGAGCAGCACAAGGCATGGATCAAGGACATCGAGGAAACCCAGCAGACCGTCGTCGGCTTCCCGATCATTGCCGATGCCGACAAATCGGTCTCGCAGCTGTACGACATGATCCACCCGAACCAGTCGGCGACGGCGACCGTGCGTTCGCTGTTCGTGATCGATCCGGCCAAGAAAGTGCGCCTGATCATCACCTACCCGATGAGCACCGGCCGCAACTTCGACGAGGTGCTGCGCGTGATCGACGCCCTGCAACTGACGGACGGCTACACTGTGGCGACGCCGGGCAATTGGAAGGATGGCGATGACGTGATCATCCCGCTGACCGTTCAGGATCCGGAACAGCTGAAGCAGAAATATCCGAAGGGCTTCACTGCGCCGAAGCCGTATCTGCGCCTGACGCCGCAGCCCAATAAGTAAGCGCGTAGCGCATTATTATTGGCAGGATGGGCATGGGGGCCGGGGGCCTCGAATGAACGTGCCCACGCCTAACGCCGGCGTATGCCAAAGTCCGCGTGGGCCCGCAGAGCCCACCCTGCGTTGTTCCGCGATCACGCACCGGCCGCATAAGCAAATAAGGAACGTGTTGTTTGTTTTACGGCTGAGGACCGTTACCCTTGGGGCCAACCTGGGGGTAAAGTATGTCCATTCAATTCGTTTTGTCGGGATTCGCCGTCGGCCTGCTGGTCGGCATGACTGGCGTTGGCGGTGGCTCACTGATGACGCCGCTCCTGACGCTGTTGTTCGGCGTCACGCCATCCGTCGCCGTCGGCACCGACCTCGCCTTCGCCTCGATCACGAAGAGCGCGGGTACCGTCACCCACCGCTCGCGCGGCACCGTCCACTGGGATATCGTCGGCCGCCTGTGCCTCGGCGCACTGCCGGCCGCGCTCGTCGCCACCCTGGCGCTGCAGTATTTCGGTCCGCTCAATGCCGCGATCGGCAAGGTGATCCGCTATTCGATCGCCGTCTCCGTGCTGCTGACCGTCGTGGCCATCCTGTTCCGCGGCAAGATGCTCGCCTGGGTCAACGCCAGCCCGTCGCGCCAGCTGCAGGGCCGGGGCCTGACCATTGCCACGGTCGCGTCCGGCGCGCTGCTGGGCACGCTCGTGACGATCTCGTCGATCGGCGCAGGCGCCATCGGCGCGACCCTGCTCGTCATGCTGTACCCGCGCCTGACGCCGGCCGAGGTGGCCGGCACCGACATCGCCTATGCCGTACCCCTGACCGCCATCGCCGCGGTCGGCCACTGGTGGCTGGGGTCGATCAACTGGATGTTGCTGATGACGCTGCTGGTCGGCTCCGTGCCCGGGATCACCCTCGGCTCCTGGGCGGCCCGGGCCGTGCCGGAAAAAATATTACGGGGCGTGCTGGCGATGACGCTGGCAGGAGTGGCGGTCAAGCTGCTCCACTGAGCTGAACCGATGAAAGGCGCCGCAAGGCGCCTTTCCTGCTTTTTGGGTCTGCTAATACGGGAATCTTCTATGCAAATGAGGAATGCTTCGTTTGCAATATGTCATTCTGATGAGATTATTTCGATCCGTTAGAAGAAATTGTAATAAGGCGTACGATGACCACTTTACTGTCGCGCAGCAGCGCCAACCGGGTGATACCCGGCTTCGGGCTCTCGCTCGGGTTCACGATTTTCTATCTGGCGCTGCTGGTGCTGATCCCGCTGTCGGCGATCTTCCTCAAGACGTTCACGATGAGCTGGGATGCGTTCGTCAGCGCCGTCTCGTCGCCGCGCGTGATGGCGTCGTACCGGCTGAGCTTCGGCGCCGCGCTCATCGGCGCCGCCATCAACGTCGTGTTTGGCGGCATCGTCGCGTGGGTGCTCGTGCGCTACCAGTTCCCCGGCAAACGCTTCGTCGACGCCCTGGTCGACCTGCCGTTCGCGCTGCCGACGGCCGTCGCCGGCATCACGCTGACGGCGCTGTATTCGTCCAACGGCTGGATCGGCCAGTACCTGGAGAAAGCCGGCATCAAGGTCGCGTTCACGCCGCTGGGCGTCGTCATCGCGCTCACCTTCATCGGCCTGCCGTTCGTCGTGCGCACGGTGCAGCCGGTGCTGGAAGACGCGGAACGCGAGCTGGAAGAGGCGGCCGCGAGCCTGGGCGCCAGCCCGTGGCAGACGTTCACCCGCGTGATCCTGCCGAGCGTCGTGCCCGCGCTGATGACGGGCTTTGCCCTCGCGTTCGCGCGCGCCACCGGCGAATACGGTTCCGTCATCTTCATCGCCGGCAACATGCCGATGGTGTCCGAGATCACGCCGCTGTTCATCATCACCAAGCTGGAGCAGTACGACTACACGGGCGCCACGGCCATCGCCGTCGTGATGCTGGTCGCCTCGTTCGCGCTTCTGCTGGCCATCAACCTGCTGCAGGCCTGGGCGCGCAAGCGCGCGGGGAAGTGACATGAGTGCCGTCCTCGACAATCACCTGAAAGACAAGGCTGCCGTGGTCGCCAATGCGCCGCGCAAGGCCACCAACACGCTGGAGCCGGGCTGGGTGCGCTACGCATTGATCTTTGTGGCGCTGGTCTTCCTCACGCTGTTCCTGTTCGTGCCGCTCGTGGCCGTGTTCACCGAAGCGCTCAAGAAGGGCTGGGACACGTACAAGGAAGCCGTCCTCGATCCGGACGCGCTGTCGGCCATCCGGCTGACGTTCACCGCCGCCGGCATCGCCGTGCCGCTGAACCTCGTGTTCGGCGTGGCCGCCGCGTGGACCATCGCCAAGTTCGACTTCCCCGGCAAGAGCATCCTGCTGTCGCTGATCGACCTGCCGTTCTCGGTGTCGCCCGTGATCGCGGGCCTGATCTACGTGCTGCTGTTCGGGTCGCAGGGATGGTTCGGCCCGTGGCTGATGGACCACGACATCAAGATCCTGTTCGCCGTGCCCGGCATCGTGCTCGCGACGATCTTCGTCACGTTCCCGTTCGTCGCGCGCGAACTGATCCCGCTGATGCAGGCGCAGGGCAGCGAAGAGGAAGAGGCAGCCCTCGTGCTGGGCGCGTCCGGCTGGAAGACCTTCTTCAAGGTCACGCTCCCGAACATCAAGTGGGGCCTGCTGTACGGCGTGATCCTGTGTAATGCCCGTGCGATGGGCGAGTTCGGCGCGGTGTCCGTCGTCTCCGGCCACATCCGCGGCGAGACGAACACGATGCCGCTGCAGGTCGAGATCCTCTACAACGAATACAACTTCATGGCCGCGTTCGCGATCGCGTCGCTGCTGGCCCTGCTGGCCCTCGTGACCTTGGCGGTGAAAACCTTTATCGAATGGCGCATGCACCAGGCCCAGAAGGCCAGCGTGCAGGACCACACCACGGAGCAATGACATGACGATCGAAGTCCAACATATCCGCAAGCAGTTCGGCCAGTTCACGGCCCTGGACGACGTGTCGCTGAAGTTTGCCGACGGCGAGCTGACGGCGCTGCTGGGCCCGTCCGGCTGCGGCAAGACGACCCTCTTGCGCATCATCGCCGGCCTCGAGTTCCCCGACGCGGGCCGCGTGCTGCTCGATGGCGACGACGCCTCGGCACGCCACGTGCGCGAGCGCCAGGTCGGCTTCGTGTTCCAGCACTACGCGCTGTTCAAGCACATGACCGTCTTCGAGAACGTCGCGTTCGGCCTGCGTGTGAAACCGCGCCGCGAGCGCCCGTCGGAAGCGCAGATCCGCGAGAAGGTCAAGAAGCTGCTGGAGCTCGTGCAGCTGGACTGGATCGCCGACCGCTATCCGCCGCAGCTGTCCGGCGGCCAGCGCCAGCGCATCGCGCTCGCGCGCGCCCTCGCCGTGGAGCCGCGCGTACTGCTGCTGGACGAGCCGTTCGGCGCACTCGACGCCAAGGTGCGGAAAGAACTGCGCCGCTGGCTGCGCCAGCTGCACGACGAACTGCACGTGACGTCGATCTTCGTCACGCACGACCAGGAAGAGGCGCTCGAAGTGGCGGACCAGATCGTCCTGATGAACAAGGGGCACGTCGAGCAGCTGGGCACGCCGAGCGACGTCTACAACCACCCGGCCTCGCCGTTCGTCTACGGCTTCCTGGGCAACGTCAACCTGTTCCACGGCCGCGTGAACGACGGCGTGCTGGCCAGCGGCGACGCCACGTTCCACGCGCCGCAGTACGCGGACGTCAAGAACGGGGAAGGCATCGCCTACGTCCGTCCGCACGACCTCGACGTCGAGCGCTATGTGGCGGGAGGCGAGGGCGTCGCCGTCAAACTGCGCCGCGCGCACGCGATCGGCCCGCTGGCCCAGCTGGACCTGGAGCGCGCCGACAATGCCCAGATCATCGAGGCCGTCATCCCCAACGAGCGCTACCGCGAACTGGGACTGCGCGACGGCGAGACGCTGCTGGTGAAACCCAAGCGCATGCACGTATTTGTTGATCAGGGAGCGGACATATGAATTTCCAGCAGTTGCGTTCGGTGCGCGAAGCCGCGCGCCGCAATTTCAATCTGACCGACGTGGCCAATGCCTTGTTCACGTCGCAGCCGGGCGTGTCGCGCCAGATCCGCGAACTGGAGGACGAGCTGGGCGTGGTGATCTTCGAGCGCAACGGCAAGCGCCTGACCGGGCTCACCGATCCCGGCAAGGGCATCCTGAAAATCATCGAGCGCCTGCTCGTGGAGGCCGAGAACCTGCAGCAGGCCAGCAGCGAATACGCCGCGCAGGACAGCGGCACGCTCACCGTCGCCGTCACCCACACGCAGGCGCGCTACGCGCTGCCGCAGGTCGTGCAGGCGTTCCGCACGGCCTTCCCGAACGTGCGCATCGCCCTGCAGCAGAGCGCGCCGGAACACATCGCCGAATGGGTGCTGTCGGGCCGCGCCGACATCGGCATCGCGACCGAGGGCCTGTCGACGTTCCCCGACCTCGTGTCGTTCCCGTGCTATCGCTGGAGCCACCTCGTCGTCGTGCCGGATGGCCATCCGCTGCTGCAGCAGTCGCCGATCAAGCTGTCGGACCTCGCCGAATTCCCGCTGATCACGTACGACGTCGGTTTTACGGGCCGCAGCCACATCGATGCCGCGTTCGCCGCCGCGGGCGTGAGCCCGGACATCATGCTGACGGCGATGGATTCGGACGTCATCAAGCAGTATGTGTCGCTGGGGATGGGCGTGGGCATCGTCGCCTCGATGGCGTTCGACCACGGCCGCGACCGCGGGCTGCGCGCGATCGAATCGTCGCACCTGTTCGCGCCGAACGTGACGCGTCTTGCGGTGCGCCGCGGTGCGTACCTGCGCGCGTATGCCTACGACTTCATCGAGCGCTTCGCGCAGGGATTTACCAAGACGGATATCGAGAAGGCGCTGCATCCGGTGGCGGCGGAGTAGGCGTCCCGGCTACGTAAACCAACGCCATACTTGGGGATAGCGCCGGGGGCGCTATCCCGCCTCCGCGGGGACGACGTGCATGAGCAAACGCTCTTTCAGCGCTGCCCACGCAGCGCGTCCGCGCACTCGCGCACGAGCGCGGGCCCGCGGTAGATCAGGCCGCTGTACAGCTGCACGAGCTGGGCGCCCGCATCGATCTTGGCCTTCGCATCGCGTCCGCTCAGGATGCCGCCCACGCCGATGATCGGCACGGCGTCGCCGACTTCGGCCTTGAGCGCACGGATCACGATGTTCGACTGTTCGAACACGGGCGCGCCCGACAGGCCACCCTGTTCGGCCGCGTGGCGCATGCCTTCCACGTCGCGGCGGGCCAAGGTCGTGTTGGTGGCGATCACGCCGTCGATGCCATGGCGGACGAGGGCGCCGCCGATGTTGCGGATCTGGTCGCCATCGACGTCCGGCGCGATCTTCAGCGCCAGCGGCACGTAGTGGCCGTATTTGTCGGCCAGGCGCGACTGTTCTTCCTTCAGCTGCGACAGCAGGGCATCCAGTTCGGACGCACCCTGCAGCTGGCGCAGGTTCTTCGTATTCGGCGACGAAATATTGACGGTGACGTAGCTGGCGTACGGGTACACCTTGCGCAGGCAGGCCAGGTAATCGTCGGCGGCGCGTTCGATGGGCGTGTCGGCGTTCTTGCCGATGTTCAGGCCCAGCACGCCCTGGCGTTCCTGGTAGAAGCGCGAGGCCTGGACGTTGGCGACGAAGGCGTCGACGCCGCCGTTGTTGAACCCCATGCGGTTGATGATGCCGCGCGCGGCCGGCAGGCGGAACATGCGCGGGCGCGGGTTGCCCGGCTGGGCGCGCGGGGTCACGGTGCCGATCTCGATGGAGCCGAAGCCGAGGGCGGCCAGGCCGTCGATGTACGCGCCGTCCTTGTCCAGACCGGCGGCCAGGCCGACCGGGTTCGGGAACGTGATGCCCATGACCGTGCGCGGATCCGGCTTCGGCTTCCTGACGATGCCCGTCAGGCCCAGGGCCGCCGCGCGGCGCAGGGCGGGCAGGGTGACGTTGTGGGCCGTTTCGGGATCGAGGGAGAAGAGCAGGGGACGGGCGAGGGCGTACAGGAGTTTGTCGGACATGGTGGCCTAATCGAGAATTCGCGACATTTTACCTTGTGTGGAAGCAACGCCGCACTTTCTCCGCCCATCAACGGTCCAGCACACCCCACACGCCGTCAATACGAGCTTCCAGCGGCCTGAAATTGATCTTGTACGCCATTTTCGGACTCTGTTCGATCCAGTAGCCCAGGTAGACGTAGGGCAGCCCCAGCTCGCGCGCCTGGCCGATCTGCCACATCACGTTGTACGTGCCGAACGAGGCGCCCGGCACGTCGGGGTCGAAGAACGTGTAGACGGACGAGAGGCCGTCCGACAGCACGTCGATGATCGAGACCATGCGCAGCAGCCCGTCCGGCTCGCGGAATTCCACGAGGCGCGTGTTGACGCGGCTCTGCAGCAGGAATTGCGCGTACTGGTCGCGGCTGTCCTGGTCCATGCCGCCGCCCACGTGGCGCGTGGTCTGGTAGCGCAGGTACAGCGCATAGTGCTCGTCGGAGAACGACAGGTTGGCGACCATGGCCGTCAGGTCGTCGTGGCGCTTCCAGGCGCGCCGCTGGCTGCGGTTGGGCGTGAAGCGCTCGGCGGCCACGCGCACGGGGATGCAGGCCCGGCAGCCGTCGCAATACGGGCGGTACGTGAAGATGCCGCTGCGGCGGAAGCCGTTGCGCACGAGTTCCGAATACACGTCCGCATTGATCAGGTGCGACGGGGTGGCGACCTGCGAACGGGCCTGGCGTGCGTCGAGGTAGCTGCAAGGATACGGTGCCGTGGTATAGAACTGCAGCGTGGAAAATGGCAGATCATTCAGGTGCGTCATGCAAAGCTCTCGGAACGACGTGTGTGGAACCCATTGTAGCCAAAGACGGCGCCGCGCACCGTTAGGTGGTCAACGGTGACGCGACTTCCCACCGTTCGATGGGCGGTTCCTGGATCGCGCAGCGCAAGTGCTGCAGGAATTCCCGGCGCGGGATCGGGACGGCGCCCAGCGAGGCCAGGTGGCCCGTCTCCTGCTGGCAGTCGATCATCGTCACGCCGTGGCTGCGCAAGAAGGCGACCAGGTAGGCCAGCGCCGCTTTAGAGGCGTCCGGCACGCGCGCGAACATCGATTCGCCATAGAACATGCGGCCGATGCACACGCCATAAGCGCCTCCCACCAGCTCGCCGTCCAGCCACACCTCGGACGAGTGCGCGTACCCCATGCGGAACAGGCCCGTGTAGCCGGCGATGATGTCTTCCGAGATCCACGTGCCCGGCCCGTCCTTGCGGGGCGCGGCGCAGGCGCGCATCACGGCCTCGAAGGCGCCGTCGAAGCGCACGACCCACGGCCCGCCCGCCTGGCGGCTGCGCTCGATCTTGCGCAAGGTTTTTTTGAGGCTGTCGCTGATCTTGAAGCGGTCGGTGTACAGCACCATGCGCGGATCGGTGCTCCACCAGAGGATCGGCTGGCCTTCGGAAAACCACGGGAAGATGCCGTTCCGGTATGCCTGCAGCAGGCGCTGCGGCGAGAGGTCCGCCCCGGCCGCGAGCAGGCCCGGAGCGTCGGTCGTCAACGCTTCGGACACGTCGGGGAACGGCGTATGGGCCTCGAGCCAGGGAATCATGGTCAGGCGGTCAGTCGGGTTGGACGGGCGGGCGCATCGGTCCCGTGATGTCGTGCGTGTGGAATCCGTAGGTGCCGCGGCCTTCGCGCATCTTCGCACGGTCGGCGAAGAACAGTTCGAGCGTCGTGCGGATGGTGGGGAAGGCCAGGTCGCTCCAGGGGATCTCGTTTTCGCTGAACAATTGCACGTCCAGGCTTTCGATGCCCGGCGCGAAATCGAGGTCGACGAGGCGCGCCAGATAAAACATATGGACCTGGTGCACGTGCACGACGTTCAGCAAGGTGAACAGATTGCCCAGCTCGACGTTGGCGCCGGCTTCCTCCTCGGTCTCGCGCAAGGCGGCGGCGCTCGTGGTCTCGCCGTTTTCCATGAAACCGGCCGGCAGCGTCCAGTAGCCGTAGCGCGGCTCGATGGCGCGCTTGCACAGCAGGACCTTGAGTTCGCCGTCCTGTTCCCACACGGGGATCGAGCCGATCACCATCTTCGGGTTCTGGTAATGGATGGTGCCGCAATTGGTGCACACGAAACGCGGACGGTTGTCCCCTTCGGGGATGGCCACCGTGAGCGGGTGGGCGCACTCGGAGCAGAATTTCATAGGAAACGGATGAATTGAATTGCCTTTACTTTACCATTGTATCGGCCCCCTTGTGCCGCAATCCGCCTGCGATTCGCACGGCGCGAAAGGCAGCTTATGCTGCGATCGCGGGGAGTCGGAGAACCGCGATTGCCTAAAGTGCCGAAGGTGCGTATAATGCAAAGCATCAGACGCGGGGTGGAGCAGTCTGGCAGCTCGTCGGGCTCATAACCCGAAGGTCACAGGTTCAAATCCTGTCCCCGCAACCAGATTCCAAAGCCGCTGATCCTGTTCCGGATCAGCGGCTTTTTCGTTTTGGGCCGGCCGGGTTCGCCCGTTCGACCCGTCTCAACCATGCCCGCATTCCCTGCAACGCGCGCCGCCCGGCCCGGTCGAAGTCTCCGTGTGCGTTGAAAGCGGAGCTAACGAATGATTACTGTGGAAGACATCAACGAGGCGTGGGGCTGGACCGGCCTCCACGCCGTCGAGGTGCTGGGCGAGAACGCCTTCGGCAATCTGATCGTCCGCGACGAGGACGGCATGTACTGGCGCCTGTCGCCGCAAGACCTGCGTTGCGAACCGGTGGCCGAAGACCGCGCCGCCCTCGATGCGCTGTCGTACAACCAGGAATTCCTCGACGGCTGGTATATGCCCGATCAGGTGCGCCTGGCCGAGACGACGTTGGGGCCCCTCACGGCCGGGCGCAAGTATTGTCTGAAAATACCCAGCGCGCTGGGCGGGCACTACGGGCGCGACAACCTGGCCATGGTGCCCTTGCACGAGCTGATCCGTTTTTCTGGCGAAGGCGCGCAGCAGTTCGACGGCCTGCCGCGCTGGCTGGGGTAGGACTAAAAACGTTGCAGCAGGCCGATCTGGAACAGGTCGCGGTCGTTCGTCTTGCGAAAGGTCTTGATGCGGTTGAAGTTGATGATGGCCCGCGTGCGCGCGGACAACGCGCGTTCGGCCTGGAAGCTGATCAGAAGATCCGTGGCCGTGCGGTTGCCGTCGCGCCGGTTCGCCGCGAAATACGGGCCGAGGCCGGCGCTCATCGACAAGCGCGGCGTCGCGGGCTGCACATACCACAGCTGGCCCGCGATCCCGCGCCGGTCGACGCGCGCGCCGTCGTCGCCTTCGAACAGGAATTTATAGCCGATGCCCCAGCGCTCGGCATACTGCCGCGCCTCCAGCACGCCCGCATGCGCGCCATGGGTGCCCGCCATATTCGTGATCGACGTGCCGAACGTGCCGCCGAGCCACAGCCGGCCGTCCGGCACGACGTCGGGCGCGGGCTCGGCCGGGCCGAACTGGCGTCCGATGCCCAGCACGAGCGCGTCCGACCGGTGCACGGTGTGCATGGCCACGTGGTTGTAGCCGAGACGCACGTGCGTGCCGGACGGTCCGGGTACGGCCAGGCGCAGGCCGACGCTGATGAGCGCGCCGAGCCGCGCGTCGTCGATCTGCGTGTTACCCGTCGGCGTCGCGATCTCGGTGGTGTTCATGCTCAGGTACGGGCCCACGCCCAGTTCGCCCGTCCACATGCGGGACAAGCGGTGTACTGCGAGCCATTGCAGCGCAAAGCCGTCGCGGTGGTTGTTGTCCGGATGACCTTCGTTGTAATGGACGAAGTCGATGCGCATGGTCCAGCCGGGCGGCAGGGCGAGGCCGAACACGTCGTCCTGCTGGCGCCCGGCGCGGACTTCGAACGTGCGCCCGCGCATCCAGCGGTAGCCGCTCGCGTTGCCGCCGTAGATGCGGCCGTTGCCGAAGGCGAGCGACAGATACGCGCCGTGGTTGTCGGGGTCGATGGTGTCGGCCTGGGCCAGGGCGGCGTGCACCATCAGCATGGCCGCCATGCATGTCTTCGCTTTCATGACTACCTCCGCTCGAGTCCGTCTACGGGCAGTCTGGACAAGCGGAGCGCCCGTGCCTTGTGGCGGCACAAGACATGCGTTGCGGTTGCGTCAGCCGGCCGGCTGGTTCAGGCTGGCCCAGAGATACGCCGCGGCCATCGTGCGGTGCGGGCGATAGGCTTCGAGAAATGCTTCGGCCTCGCGCATGTCGGGACGTTCCGTGCCGCGCAGGCGGCCGATGGCATTGCGCACGGCCACGTCGCCGTGCAGCGAGCAATCCGCATAGCCCCAGCCGCGCAGCAGTGCATAGTTGACGGTCCACGGACCGATGCCCTTCACCGCGAGCAGGCGCTCGCTCACGCCGGTTGCATCGGCCGTGCGGTCCAGCGACAGCGCGCCATCGGCCACGAGGCGGGCGAAGCGCAGCAGCGTCTCGGCCTTCGCGCCGGAAAACTTGCGACTGGTCAGTTGCTCGATGTCGAGGCGGGCCACGTCGGCCGCTTCCGGATAACACCACAGGCCGCTCGAATGGACGCGTCCGGCCAGCTTGACGAACGTGCGGCGCAGCGCGATCGCGAACGGCAGGTTGATCTGCTGGCCGATGATGGCCCACGTCAGCGCTTCGAACACGGTGGCGGACTGGATCACGCGCAGGCCCGGCTGGCGCGCGACGAGGGGCCCGAACAGCGGATCGTCCCGCACCGCCTGCTCGAACGGCGCAGGGTCGATGCGCAGGCCCAGCATGTTCGCGAGGGCGTCGTGCACGGCCTCGATCGGGGCTGCGCCGTCGCTGGCGACGACGCACTCGGCGCGGTCCGCGTGCAGCGTGATGTCGAGCACGGTCGGCACGCTGTCCAGCAGCACGCCTTTGCGGATGCGCCCGGCGTCAGTATCGACTTGTTCGGCCAGCGCATCGGCGTCGCGGCCGTGGAAGGTGAAGGCGTCCGTGTGGCGATAGCCGGCCGGCAGCGCGATCGTGTGGCGGTTCATTTGCCGCATGCCTGCACCGGCGCGGCGCGGCCGAAGCGGGGCGTGAAGCCGGTGACGAACGCGGTGCCGACCAGCACGATGGCGGAGCCGACGATCGTGTACCAGCCGATCGCCTCGCCGAGGAACAGGCGGCCCCACAGGATGCCGAAGACGGGGCTCAGGAACGTGACGGTGAGGGCGGACGTCGTGCCGACCTGCTCGATCAGCTTGAAGTACAGGATGTAGGCGATGCCGCTGCACAGCACGCCCAGCGCGATCACGGCGCCGACGATGCCGGCGGAAGGCAGCCCGGCGGGCGGGAACAGGGGCAGGGCGGGCAGCACCATCAGCGCGGACGTCCACATGGTGCCGTGCGCGTTGGCGAACGGCTCGACGCTCTTCGCGGTGCGCGCATACAGGCTCGCGACGCTGTAGCTCAAGGCTGCCACCAGCGCGGCGGCGACGGCGAGGCCGGCGCCGGGACGGCTCGTCGCGTGGTCGAAGCCGACGAGCAGCGCGACGCCGACGGTGCCCAGCACGAGGCCCAGCGCCGTGCGCGCGCGGATCGCCTGACGGCTCCAGACGGCGCCGAGCAGCGCGCCCCACATCGGCGCGGTGGCGTTCAGCACGGCCAGCACGGACGCCGGCAACGTGCGCGCCGCGAACGCGAACAGCAGGAACGGGAACGCCGAATTGAAGAAGCCGAGAATGAAGTAGTGCTTCCAGTGCGCGCGCAGGTCGAGGCGCTTCTTGAGGACGACGCCGACGGCGGCCAGGAACAGCGCCGCGAACAGCACGCGGAATTCGATCAGCACCGCGGGGCCCAAGGTCGGCGCGCAGATGCGCATGAAGAGGAAGGAGCCGCCCCAGATGGCGGCAAGCACGATGAGGCGCAGGAGGTTGGCAGTGTTCATGGTTCCTGGATCGGTATCAGGTCGGGCCGGCGCCGGATGATAGGGCGCGCGGGCATCCTCCGCCTTCCCGTTTCTTGCGCTCGAATTGCGCGACGGGACGGAGGAATTGGTAATGATACAAAAAGCGCGGAGGTGCTGCTGGCGGCGGGCCGATTTGCGGCTGGCTGGACGCGTGGGCACGGGGTGCCGACCCTACGTCGGCGTTGCGGGCAGAGTGGACGGCTCGCCGTCCACGCGTTCAAGCGGCGCGGAACGGACTGGCGGCGGGCTTATTTGCGGCTGCCTGGACGCGTGGGCACGGGTGCCGAACCTACGTCGGCGTTGCGGGCAGGGCGGGCATTTGAGGCCGGGGGCTCAAATGAAACGAGCCCACGCGAAAATAAGCGGGGCCGCACACGCGGCCCTCGTCGATCACGCGAATCGTTGCGCGGTCACGGCACCAGCGGCTTCTTCGCGGACCGTTTCGCCTTGATTTCCCCCACCGCCTTTTCCACGGCCGCCAAGCGCTGCGGCAGCGCCGGATGATTGGCGCTGTAGCCGTTCAACACGCTCGGCGGATACGTCTCGGCCAGGCGCGTCCAGAACGCGGGCGCATCCTTGACGTCGTAGCCGGCGCGCGCGGCGAGGTAGATGCCGAGGCGGTCGGCCGCGGCGTCGGCTTCCGCCGGCATCGCCTTGATGCCGCCGCTGCCGATCAGCATCGACGTGTCGGGCGTGATGCTTTTCAGGTTGTCGATGATGCTGCCGATCGTCGCGCTGTTGCGCTGCGCGGCCGGGTGGCCCAGCATGTTGTGGGCCATCGTCCTGGCCAGCACAAAGGCCAGTTCGTCGTCGTCATGCGTGAAGTTGATCATGCCGCGCGTGACGAGCACGCGCGAGCCGTCGCCGTACGCGTTGACGTTGTCCGAGTTGCCCAGTTCGATCGCGAAGGCGCACGCGCGCGTGACGGGGATCGTCAGCTGGCGCTCGCTCTGGCGCCGTTCGACCGTCATCGGCAGGCTGGCCTGCGACGCGATGATCTTGGCGAAGATGGCGCCGGCCTGGGACAAGGCATGTTCTCCCGTCGGCAGTGGTTTGCCGCCCGCGGCGAGCAGGACGTCGCCCGTCTGCAGGCCCGCGCGCGCGGCGCCGCTGCCGGCCAGCACGCCCGTCACCTGCAGGTGTTCGTCCATGCCGAAGGCGACGTGGGCGGCTTCGTTGTATTCGCCCGGGTAGGACCAGCGGTTCTTCGCCGTGAAGCCCAGCAGGTTGCGGGCCTGGCCCTTGCACAATTCGGCATTCTGGATCAGCAGGGGCGCGGCGACCTTGTACAACCGGTCCTGCAGGCCTGCCATCTTCGTCAGGGTGTCGGCGGCGGCGGCCATCTGCGGGCTCAGGGCAGGGGCTTCCACGTGGCGTTCGGTGATGCGCGGCGTGGTGCCTGGCGCGCGCGGTGCCTGCGTGGCGCAGGCCGACAGCAGCAGGGCTGCGGCGATGCCCAGCGCGGATACCTTGAAGCCCGCGGGGCGCTGACGAAGATGTCCGGTCATGTGCTCCTCATATTAATGTTTGCCGGTGGAGCCGAATCCTCCTGCGCCCCGGTCGCTCGTTGCGAAATCCTCCACGACGTTGAAACCCACCTGCAGGACAGGCACCACGATCAGCTGCGCCAACCGGTCCATCGGCTGCAACGTGAACGTCGACTGGCTGCGATTCCAGGTCGAGACCATCAACTGGCCCTGGTAATCGGAGTCGATCAAGCCTACCAGATTACCCAGAACGATGCCGTTCTTATGGCCGAGCCCACTACGCGGCAGGATCATGGCCGCATAGCCCGGATCGCCGATGTGGATGGCGAGGCCGGTGGGCACGAGCACGGTCTGGCCGGGCTCGATGGTCAGGGGGGCCTCGATGCATGCGCGCAGGTCGAGGCCCGCGCTGCCGGCGGTGGCGTAGGCCGGCAGGAAGTCTTTCATGCGCGGGTCGAGGATTTTCAGGTCGATGTTCTTCATGGAGCTTCGGTGTGTCGGATACTTGGGATGATTCAGGCCAGCAGCGAACGTTGTTCCAGCCGCTTGGCGATCTCGGAGATGAGCTGGCGCGCCAGTTCCAGCTTGGTCGCGCGCGGGAGCACCGTGTGGCCGCTTTCGTCGAACAGCACGATCGCATTCTCATCCTGCCCGAACGTCTGCGGGCCGATATTGCCCACGAGCAGAGGAATGCCTTTTTTCTCGCGCTTGACGGCGCCGTATTCGATCAGGTTCTCGGATTCGGCCGCGAAGCCGACGCAATACGGCCAGCCGTTCAGCGACGTGGTCGCGGCCACGCTTGCGAGGATGTCCGGGTTCTGCGTGAAGTGCAGCTGCGGAGCGTCGCCGCTGCCGTCCTTCTTGATCTTCTGCGCGCTGGCATTGTCGACGCGCCAGTCGGCGACGGCCGCCACGCCCACGAAGATGTGCTGGCCGGAGACGGCTTGCATGACGGCGTCCAGCATCTGGCGCGCGCTCTGCACGTCGATGCGGCGCACGCCGTGCGGCGTCGGCAGCGCGGTCGGGCCGGAGACGAGCGTGACCTCGGCGCCCGCCTCGCGCGCGGCGCGCGCGATCGCATAACCCATCTTGCCGGAGGACAGATTGGTGATGCCGCGCACGGGATCGATCGCTTCATAGGTCGGGCCGGCCGTGATCAGGACGCGTTTTCCTGCCAGGAGCTTGGGCTGGAACGAGGCGACGAGTTCGTCGAGCAGTTCGTCGGGCTCCAGCATGCGGCCCATGCCTGTCTCGCCGCAGGCCTGCGAGCCGGCCGCGGGGCCGAGGATGCGTACGCCGTCCGCCCGCACCTGGGCGACATTGCGCTGCGTGGGTGCCTTTTCCCACATCTCGACGTTCATCGCCGGCGCCACGAGCAGCGGCACGTGGTGCGGACGCGCGAGGCACAGCGTCGACAGCAGGTCGTCGGTGGCGCCGTGCGCGAGCTTGAACAGGAAGTCGGCCGAGCAGGGCGCGACGAGGATGGCGTCGGCATCGCGCGTGAGGTCGATGTGCGCCATGTTGTTGGGGATGCGGCCGTCCCACTGGTCCGTGTAGACGCTGCGGCCGGACAGCGCCTGCATGGTCACGGTGCCGATGAAGTGGGTGGCCGCCTCGGTCATCACGACCTGCACGTGCGCGCCTTCCTTCGTCAGCGCGCGGCACAGTTCCGCAGCCTTGTAGCAGGCGACCCCGCCGGACAGGCCGAGGACGATCTTCTTGCCCTTCAGGTCCATGCTCATGGAATCCTCCGCGATGGGTTCAATGCTTGTTCACGCGGCGCAGTTCATCGATGATGAACAAAAAGGCGCCGATCGAGATGGCGGTATCCGCGATGTTAAAGGCCGGGAAGTGACCGAGGCCGCGCCAGTAGAAATCGAGGAAGTCGATCACGTGGCCGTGCACGATGCGGTCGATCAGGTTGCCCAGTGCGCCGCCCATGATCAGCGCGAGCGCCCAGCAGAACATGCGCTGGCCCGCGTGCTTGCGCAGCAGGTAGATGATGAAGGCGACGGCCGCGATGGCGATGCCGGCGAACAGGTAGCGCTGCCAGCCGCTTTGGTCGGACAGGAAGTTGAAGGCCGCGCCCTTGTTATACGCAAGCACCAGGTTGAAGAAGCCCGTGATCGGCTTCTCCTCGCCAAGCCCGAAGGTGCGCGTGATGGTGATCTTGCTGATCTGGTCGAGCAGGATGACGATGAAGGCGATGCCGAGCCATGGGGTGAGGCTGCCACCCGA
Organism: Massilia putida; assembly: GCF_001941825.1. Classification (NCBI taxonomy): domain Bacteria; kingdom Pseudomonadati; phylum Pseudomonadota; class Betaproteobacteria; order Burkholderiales; family Oxalobacteraceae; genus Massilia; species Massilia putida. Next base: position 2,715,255 of record NZ_CP019038.1, on the reverse strand, counting down.
ACGGGACGAGACGGCGGAGAATGTTGGTTTTTTTTTGCTGGCCATGTCGATGGTCGTGAAGTGAAAAACCCGGGCCGCGTGGCCCGGGTGGTGCGTGCATCAGGCGAAGCGGCGGCTTTCCCCGCTGCCGAACAGATTGCTCGTGCAGCGGCCGCACAGGCCAGGGTGCGCGGGGTCGTGGCCGACGTCGCGGCGGTAGTGCCAGCAGCGCTCGCACTTGGCGGCATCGGACGGCGTCACCGTGACGGCTTCCGCGGACGCGTCCGGTACCTGTTCGACGGCGGCCTGCGACGTGATGAACACGAACTTCAGGTCATCGTCCAGGCTGGCCAGCGTCGCGTATTTGTCGCCGGCGGCTTTGATGACCAGTTCCGCCTGCAGCGACGAGCCGATCGCGCCGGATGCGCGCACTTCTTCCAGCTGCTTGGTGACGTCGGCGCGGACGGCGCGCAGCAGCGCGTACTTGTCCAGCAGGGCGCCGGCGTCGCCGATCTGCGGGAACGTCCACAGCGTCTGCGTGAAGATCGTTTCGTCGCTGTCCTTGTAAGCCTGCTCGCCCGCGAACACGGCCCATGCTTCCTCGGCCGTGAACGACAGGATCGGCGCCATGATGCGCAGCAGCGCGTGGGCGATGTGCCACAGCGCGGTCTGCGCCGAGCGGCGCGCATGCGAGTTCACGCCGGTCGTGTACAGGCGGTCCTTGAGGATGTCGAGGTAGAAGCCGCCCAGGTCTTCCGAGCAGAAGTTCTGCAGGCGCGCGACGACCGGGTGGAATTCGTAGCGCTCGAAGTGCTTCGCCACGTCCGCCTGCAGGCGCGCCGTTTCGGCCATGGCGTAGCGGTCGATCTCGATCAGCTCGGCCACCGGCACGGCGTTTTTGGCCGGATCGAAGTCCGACGTGTTCGCGAGCAGGAAGCGCAGCGTGTTGCGGATGCGGCGGTAGGCTTCCGTCACGCGCTTGAGGATCTCTTCGGACAGCGCCAGTTCGCCCGTGTAGTCGGTCGATGCGACCCACAGGCGCAGGATGTCGGCGCCCAGCGTGTCACTGATCTTTTGCGGTGACAGCACGTTGCCGAGCGACTTCGACATCTTGCGGCCATGCTCGTCCACCGTGAAGCCGTGCGTCAGCAGCGCCTTGTACGGCGGTGCGCCATTCAGCATCGACGACGTCAGCAGCGACGAGTGGAACCAGCCGCGGTGCTGGTCCGAGCCTTCCAGGTACAGGTCGGCCGGGAAGTGCGACTGCTGCGCGTGCGAGCCGCGCAGCACGGTCTGGTGCGTCGTGCCGGAGTCGAACCACACGTCCAGCGTGTCGCGGTTCTTTTCGTACATCGCGGCTTCATCGCCCAGCAGGTCGCGCGGGTCGAGTTTGTGCCAGGCCTCGATGCCGCCTTCCTCGATCAGCTTGGCCACCTGCTCCAGCAGCGCCAAGCTGCGCGGATGCAACTCGCCGGTCTCCTTGTGCAGGAAGAAGGCCATCGGGACGCCCCACTGGCGCTGGCGCGACAGGGTCCAGTCCGGACGGTTGGCGATCATGCCTTGCAGGCGCGCCTGGCCCCAGTCGGGGAAGAATTGCGTCTCGGCGATGCCGGCCAGCGCGGATTCGCGCAGGGTGGGGCCGCCGTCCTTCGGCTTGATGTCCATGCCGGCGAACCACTGGCTCGTCGCGCGGTAGACGATCGGCGTCTTGTGGCGCCAGCAGTGCATATAGCTGTGGTCGAACATCTTGAGTTCGAACAGGGCGCCGGCTTCGCTCAAGGCATTGCAGATCGGTTTGCTGGCTTCCCAGATGGTCATGCCGCCGAACAGTGGGAGCGTGCTCGCGAAGCGGCCGTCGCCCATCACCGGCTTCAGGATCTCGTCGTCCTTCATGCCGTGCGCCTTGCACGACTGGAAGTCTTCCAGGCCGTAGGCCGGGGCCGAGTGGACGACGCCCGTGCCGCTGTCGGTGGTCACGTACTCGGCCAGGTAGACGGGCGACGTGCGGTCGTAGAACGGATCGGCCGCGTGCAGCGGGTGCTTGAAGCGGATGCCGCCCAGCTTGTCGCCGGTGGTCGTCGCGACGACGTCGCCTTCCAGCTTGTAGCGCTGCAGGACGCTTTCGGCCAGGTCTTTCGCCACGATCAGCAGCACCGGGCTGCCGTTGCGATCGGCTTTCACGAGCGCGTACGTCACTTCCGGATGCACGTTCAGCGCCTGGTTCGACGGGATCGTCCACGGCGTCGTCGTCCAGATCACGATGAAACCGTCGCCCGCGGGCAGCGCGGGCAGGCCGAACGCCTGCGCCAGCTTGTCGCTTTCCGCGAACGGGAAGCCGACGTCGATGGCCGGGTCTCGCTTGTCCTGGTATTCCACTTCCGCCTCGGCCAGCGCCGAGCCGCAATCGAAGCACCAGTTCACGGGCTTCAGGCCGCGGTAGACATAGCCCTTGTCGAGCATCGTGCCGAGGGCGCGCAGTTCGTCGGCCTCGTTACTGAAGTTCATGGTGAGGTACGGATTCTCCCACTCGCCCAGCACGCCCAGGCGGATAAAGCCGGTGCGCTGGCGGTCGACCTGCTCGAGCGCGTAGGCGCGGGCCTTTTGCAGCACCTCGGCCGTCGGCAGGTTCTTGCCGTACAGTTTTTCGATCTGGATCTCGATCGGCATGCCGTGGCAGTCCCAGCCCGGCACATACGGTGCGTCGAAGCCGGCGATGGTGCGCGATTTCACGACCATGTCCTTGAGGATCTTGTTGACAGAGTGACCGAGGTGGATGTCGCCGTTCGCGTACGGCGGACCGTCGTGCAGGACGAATTTCGGACGGCCGGCGGCCGCCTTGCGGATGCGCTGGTAGATCTTCTTGTCCTGCCATTGCTTGACCCAGCCCGGTTCGCGCTTGGCGAGGTCGCCACGCATCGGGAAGGGGGTGTCGGTCATGTTGACCGGGTATTTACTCTCCGGCTTCTTGTTGCCTTGTTGGCCTTTTTGGCCTTGCTTGGTATCGGACATGGTGATTTCTAAAGTGGACTGCTGTTGTTCGTGACGACGGGACGGCGCGCGGGCGCCGTTGGCGGACATGAGACCGCGGAAGTCCCGGTCAAATTCGGTCGGTGGCCGTGAGGGCGCCGGCGCGCCGCGCGAACCAGGCGCGAGCCTGCTGGGCATCGCACTCGATGGCGGCCGTGAGCGTAGCGAGGTCGACGTATTTTTCCTCGTCGCGCAGCTTGGCGAGGAATTCCACGCGCACGAGCTTGCCGTAGCACGGCTGCGCCCAGTCGAAGATATGGACTTCCAGCAGCATGCGGCCGGCGTCTTCGACGGTCGGACGCACGCCGAGGCTGGCGACGGCCGGCAGCGGCTGATCGGCGAGGCCGTGCACCTGCACGACGAAGATGCCGGCCAGCGCGGGGCGGTGCGCCACGCGCAGGTTCAAGGTCGGGAAGCCGAGCGTACGGCCCAGCTTCTGGCCATGGATCACGTGGCCGGACATCGAATACGGGTGGCCGAGCAGGGCGCGCGTGGCGTCGAAATCGCCGGCGGCGAGGGCGGCGCGCACGGCCGAGGACGAGATCCGGGTGGAGTCGTGCAGCACGGCCGGCAGGCTGTGCACTTCGAAGCCGTAGCGTTTGCCGGCCTCGGCCAGCAGGGCGACGTTGCCGGCGCGGCGGGCGCCATAGCAAAAGTCGTCGCCGACCATCAGCCATTTCACGTGCAAGCCCTCGACGAGCACGCGCTCGGTGAATTCTTCCGGCGACATCGACGCGAAATGCTCGTTGAAGTGCTCGACGATGACGCGGTCGACGCCGGCATTGCCCAGCGATTCGAGCTTGTCGCGCAGGTTGGCGATACGCGCCGGCGCCTTTGACATATCGCCGCTACGCTGGGCGAAATATTCGCGCGGATGGGGTTCGAAGGTCATCACGGCGGCTTCCAGCCCGAGGCGGCGGGCGTTCGCTGTCACGTGGGCCAGCAGTGCCTGGTGCCCGCGGTGGACACCGTCGAAGTTGCCGATCGTGAGTGCGCAAGGCGCGCGTGCCCTGTCGTTGGGAAGTCCGCGAAATACCTTCATGGGATGGTTCGTGCTTCTAGGCGAAATACCAGATTATACGGCAAAGGACATGTTGCACAGCGCAATGACTTGGCTGGTAGGGTGACCAGCGCCGCTGTCCACGCGTTCGACCGGCTTCAAAACTGGCCGCGACAGTTCAGATGTACGTTGAATGCGTGGACGGCAAGTCGTGCACCCTAGAAAAAAGCGCAGCCGGCGTGAGCGGGCTGCGCTTTATGTGGCCACCCGTGGGTAGCCGGCATGCGTGGAGCAGGGATGGCTTAGCCGGAGATCGGCTTGTTGATCGCCATGATGAAGTAACGGGCCAGATCCGCCGTGCCGTCGGTACCGCCGACGGACTTCAGCGTGCTGATGGCCTGCGACTTCTTGCCGGCGACGGCATACGCCTCACCCAGGTGCAGCTTGACGTCTTCCGGGTGCTTCAGGTCCTTGGATTTCGAAGCGGCTTCCATCATCTTCAGGCCCTTGTCGACCTGGCCCGACTGGACCAGTGCGTAACCCAGCGAGGCCAGGCCGTCGTCGTTGCCGTCCTTGGTCAGCTGGGCTTCGGTGGCGGCCAGGTTCTTGTTCTGGTCGGCCAGGGTCTTCTCGGCCAGGTCCTTCAGGCGCTGGTGACGGGCGGCGTCCGGGCCGGTGCCCAGTGCGCCTGCCTTGTAGCCTTTGTCGATGACCTTCAGGGCTTCAGCCGGTGCGCCGGCCTGCAGCACGAGCTGGGCCATTTCCATGAACTCGCTCGGCTTCTTCATCAGGTTGTTGGCCAGCTTGAGACGGTAGACGTCCACGGACAGGCGACCCGAGAAACCCGGCTTGCCCTGCACACGGTTCAGCAGGTCGGTCCAGTATTGGGCTTTCGGATAGTTGGCAGCCAGTTTTTCGATGGTGTTGACGTAGCCAGCCTTGTCGTTCTTCTTGAGCTGGATGTTGGCCAGCATGCCCAGCTGGTCTTCGCTCAGACGGCCGTTCTTCTCGGCGGAACGCAGTTCTTCTTCCAGGGCTTTGATGTTGCCCTGCTTGTAATAGTTCTGCATCAGGTAGGCGCGCAGCTTGGGATCGTCGTGTTCCTTGAGCTGGCGTTCGATGGCGGCGTTGGCCTTGCCGAGGTCGCCGGCACGCATGTAGATGCCGATCAGGCCTTCCGAGAACTGGGCTTTTTCAGCGGCCGACAGCTTGCCCGAACCGATCAGGTATTCGAAGGCCTTGGCGGCGGCTTCGTAGTCGCCGGAAGCCGAGGCGGCACCGGCGCGGGTGCGTTCGATCAGGTACGTTTCGTTCGCCGACTTGCCGCCGACCTTGTCGAGCTCGCGCAGCTTGGCCATGGCTTCCTTGTTCTTGCCCGATTTCATCAGCTGCTGGGCTTCCTGCAGAGGCTTGCCGATTTCCGGGCGAAGGGTCTCAGCCGCGTAGGCGGGAGCCAGGCCGACGACCGGTGCAGCGGCGGTGAATCCGAGTGCGGCCAGAACGAGGCCGAGATGTGCGAGGCGGAATTTGGACATTAGCGAAATTCTTTCATTCAAAATAGACACGGCAGGGAAACCCTGCCGTGTTCATTATAGCCAAAGCGATTTACTGGAACTGTTCGTTACCGACCATGCCGATCTTGGTCACGCCAAGACGCTGGGCCGATGCCATCACGCCAGCGACAACCTTGTATTCGACCAGCTTGTTCGGACGCAGATGCACTTCCGGCTGATCAGGTTGGGCTGCCACGTTGGCCAGCTTTGCTTCGAGAGTGGCACGATCCGGAACCGGGGTGTTATCCCAGAGGATAGTACCGTCGAAGTCCACGTCGATCGTGATCACTACCGGTTCCTTGGTCGGCGGCGGCGGATTGCCAACCGGCATATTCAAGTTAACCGAATGGTTTTGTTTTGGAATGGTGATGATCATCATGATGATCAGCACCAGCATGACGTCGATCAGCGGCGTCATGTTCATTTCCATCATCGGTTCCGGATCGGCTGATTTAGCACCGGACGAACCAACGTTCATACCCATGGTGTTTCCTTTCAAATCTTGGGAACCAGCGTGATAGCGGTGCAACCACTATCACGCTGGCGGGTTGTGTCCTGAAGGATCAGCCCTTATCAGGCGGTTCGGTGATGAAACCGACCTTCTGAATCCCGGCACGCTGGGCCGTGTAGAGCACCTTGCCGATGGCTTCGTAGCGGGTTTGCTGGTCGCCACGAATCTTCACTTCCGGCTGCGGGACTTTCACCGATTCCTTGGCCAGGAATTCGAACAGTTCGTCGGTGTTGTTCAGCTGCTTCTGGTTCCAGTACATCTCGCCATCTTTGTTGACGACGATGTTCACGTCTTCCGGCGTGGTCTTGACAACCTGGTTGGTCTCGATCGGCAGGTTAATCTTCTGCAGGTGGAGGACAACCGGGCTGGTGATCAGAAAGATGATCAGAAGAACCAGCATCACGTCCACGAGGGGCGTGGTGTTGATCTCTGACATCACTGCATCTTCATCTCCGCTATCGGAGCCAACACTCATGCTCATGGTTTAGCCAACCTTTTTAGCGGTGCTGGCGCCTTGAGCACGTGCAGCTTCCGAGGTGTGCATTGCGCCCGAGATCAGGACCGAGTGCACGTCAGCGCCGAACGAGCGGACGTCTTCCATTGCCGCCTTGTTGCGACGGACCAGCCAGTTGTAGCCCAGAACGGCCGGAACTGCGACGAACAGACCGAATGCGGTCATGATCAGTGCTTCACCCACCGGACCTGCGACCTTGTCGATCGATGCGTTACCGGTCATACCGATGTTGGTCAGTGCGTTGTAGATACCCCAGACGGTACCGAACAGACCGATGAACGGTGCGGTCGAGCCGACGGTTGCCAGGAACGACAGGCCATCCTGCAGACGCGACTGGACTTTGTCCACGGCGCGCTGGATCTGCATGGTCACCCAGGTCGACAGGTCGATCTGCTCGAGCAGAGCGCCGTCGTGGTGCTGGGTTGCCTTGGTGCCGGTTTCAGCGATGAAGCGGAACGGCGAGCCGTCGGTCAGTTGAGCGGAGCCTGCGGCGATCGACGGGGCTTTCCAGAACTTCTGGTTGGTTTCCTTCGACTGCTTGAAGATCTTCATCTGGTCGATCAGTTTGGTGATCATGATGTACCAGGAACCCATCGACATGATCGCCAGGATGATCAGCGTGCCGCGCGACACGACGCCGCCGTTCCACACAGCCGCGGGGCCGAACGGGTTCTCGACTTCTTCTTTCTTGGCTTCGCCGCCAGCTGCCGGAGCCGCTGCCGGTGCCGAAGCGGCAGCGTCGGCTGCCGGTGCTGCTGCGTCAGCCGCCGGTGCCGCTGCCGGGGCGCTCGCTGCTGCCGAAGCCGGAGCGTCGGCGAAGGCCGGAGCGGACACCAGTGCCGATGCCGCAGTGACCGAGAACAGGAGAGCCGCAACGGTAGCGGACAAACGGGTATTCTTAAACATGCTTCCTCCAAAAATTTAAAATGAACAGTTCGCTGAACTAATGACAACGAAAATCTTGCGTTGAGACGATACGCTGCCTCTGGTTATTCCAGCGTCCAGACGTACTGTACCGGCTGCCAGGACTCGATGGCCTGGCCGTTCTCAGTTGCCGGTTTGAACCGGCACTTGCCCAGTGCCAGCTGAGCAGCCTTATCCAGGTCGCGGAAGCCGCTGGACTTCGTGACCTTGGAATCCTTCACGCCGCCGTCCGCACCAATCAGGAACGAGATCGTCGACACACCCGTTTCTTCGTTACGCAGCGACGATTTCGGATACTCCGGCTTCGAGCACGTATTGAAGTCTGCAACTGCCGGGGTCCGGGCCGGGCCGGCCGGCTTGGTTGCCGGGGGCGCGTTCGGTGGTGCCGGCGGTGCCTTGATGATTTCGTTCGTCGCCGGTTTCGTCTGCGTCGCGTTGGCGATCACATTCTGCTGCGGCGGCGGGGTCTGCACTTGCACTTCCACCGGCGGGATGAACGGCGGAGGCGGCGCCTTCATTTCCGGCGGCGGCGGCGGTGGCGGCGTCTCCGGAGGTGGCGGCGGTTTTACGTCTTCAACGATCTTGGTCTCCACTGCCTCGGTCACCTTGCTGATCATCTTTTTGCCGAGACCAGTGACGATCCCGTAAGCAACGATCAGGTGCAAGACGACGACAATGGCGATACCAGTCAAATTCTTCCCGGGGTTCTTCTCATGCGAAAAATTCATCCTGCTTTCTCCAATACCAACCTTTTTTTGTTGCTACCAAACCCACAAAACACGACAAAAAGCTAAGAGCCGCATCCGGGACATCGGCGAATTATACCTACGAATTCTTTTTTGCACATACATTTTTACACCCTCAAAGAGAGGCTTTTTGTCTGTAAAAACAGGCAAGAAAAGTCATCAATATGGAACAGGCGCAGGCGTGCCGATGGAGGTGGAAGTTAGTTGTTTTGCAATGTGGTGGGGCCCCTTTCGTAATGTGTGGAAAATAAAGCGGCCGACGCCAAAATGCCGAATTTTCCATGTAAATTTTTGCAAATCAGCAAATATCATACGAAATCATCGTGGCGTTTCTGCTAACTATATCGAAATTCCGTGCATAAGTGCGTACTGTTGAAACGGTTTTCCCCCTAGATCAGAGGGGTTGGCCATAACAAGATCTTATGCGGATACCGGTGATTGATATGGCTCACTAACGACGTCAGCTGTTAGTTGAACTACATCACAAGGGGAGGAGGGTGTCAACAGGATGGAAGAAAAAAATGCCCGCGCCGAGCAGCGCGGGCAGGAGAGTCAGTAACGTGCGCGCTTCTCGCGGCGGCACTCCAGGCTGCTGACGACACGCCCGGATGGGTCAACGGTCTCGAGGCGCACATCGAACCCCCAAAGACGTGCGACGTGCTTGAGAACCTCATGCGCCTGCTGGTTCAGGGGGCGGCGCTGGAACTGTGTATGACGTAGCGTGAGCGCCCGGTCGTCCCGCGTGTTGACTTGCCAGACCTGGATGTTCGGCTCGCGGTTGCCGATATTGTATTGATCGGCCAGCTGCTGGCGCACGTAGCGGTACCCGGCCTCGTCGTGGATGGCCGAAATCGTCAGCTTGTCGCTGCGGTCGTCGTCCAGTACGGCGAAGAAGTGGAATTCCCGGATCAGCTTGGGCGACAGGTACTGGGCGATGAAGCTCTCGTCCTTGAAGTTGCGCATGGCGAAATCGAGGGTCTTGAGCCAGTCGCTGCCGGCGATGTCGGGGAACCAGACCCGGTCCTCGTCCGTCGGGTCTTCGCAGATACGCTTGATGTCCGTCATCATCGCAAACCCGAGCGCATAGGGATTAATGCCGTTGTAATAAGGACTGGTGGCCGGCGGCTGGTAGACGACGTTCGTGTGGCTCTGGAGGAATTCCAGCATGAAACCGTCGCCGACGATCCCTTCTTTATAGAGTTCCTGCAAGATCGTGTAGTGCCAGAAGGTCGCCCAGCCCTCGTTCATGACCTGGGTCTGGCGCTGCGGATAGAAATACTGCGAGATCTTGCGCGTGATTCTGACGAGTTCGCGCTGCCAGGGTTCCAGCAGCGGCGCGTACTTCTCGATAAAGTAGAGCAGGTTTTCCTCGGGCTCGGGCGGGAAGCGCGGCGGCGGCTGGTCCTTGATCTGTTCCTCGCGCCGCGGCAGGGTGCGCCACAACTCGTTGACCTGCGACTGCATGTATTCCTCGCGCTCTTTCTGGCGCGCCGCTTCCTGCGCGACCGACAGCTTGGCTGGCCGCTTGTAGCGGTCGACGCCATAATTCTGGATCGCATGGCAGGAATCGAGCAGCTCTTCGACGGCGTCGATGCCGTGCCGCTGTTCGCACTCGGCAATATAGTTCTTCGCAAAGACCATATAGTCGACGATGGCGTCGGCATCGGTCCAGGTCCGGAACAGATAATTGCCTTTGAAGAAGGAATTGTGGCCATAGGCCGCGTGCGCGATCACGAGCGCCTGCATCGTCAGACTGTTTTCCTCCATCAGATAAGCGATGCAGGGATTCGAGTTGATGACGATTTCATAGGCGAGCCCCATCTGGCCCCGCTTATAGCTCTTTTCCGTCGTCAGGAAATGCTTGCCGAAGGACCAGTGGTTGTACGACACGGGCATGCCGACGGACGTGTACGCGTCCATCATCTGCTCGGCCGTGATGATCTCGAGTTGGTTGGGGTAGGTGTCCAGGCCGAACTTCCTGGCCACCCGGCGGATTTCCTCGTGCGCCTGCTCGATCAGGTCGAACGTCCATTCGGACTGCTCGGGCAGGGCGCGCGGGTTGTTGGGGTCTCTTGGCATAGCGGGCCTCGCTACTTGGGCTGCTTCTTGAACAATTCGCGGAACACCGGGTAGATGTCGGCCGGCGTCACGATCTTCTGCATGGCGAAGTTCTGGTGCGTGGCCGCCACCTCGGCGTACTGTTCCCACAGGTTCTGGGGCGGTCCGTCGGTGATCTCGACATAGGTGTAGTACTGGACCTTGGGCATGATCGCATTGGTCAGGATCTGCCTGCACAGCACGGAATCGTTGTCCCAGTTGTCGCCGTCCGAGGCCTGCGCCACGTAGCTGTTCCAGTCGCCATTGCTGTAGCGCTCGCTGATGACCTTGTTCAACAGGTGCAGCGCCGACGACACGACGGTACCGCCCGATTCGCGCGAGTGGAAGAACTCGTTTTCGTCGACCTCGGCCGCGGCCGTGTGGTGGCGGATGAAGACGACGTCGATGTGTTCGTAGACCCGCTTGAGGAACAGGTACAGCAGGATGAAGAAGCGCTTGGCGGTGTCCTTGCGGCTTTCGTCCATCGATCCGGACACGTCCATGATGCAGAACATGACGGCCGCCGTGGACGGCTTCGGGATCTTGATCCGGTTGCTGTAGCGCAGGTCGATCGGATCGATGAACGGGATCGCCAGCAGGCGCGTGTGCAGGTGGTGGATCTTGTGCTTGAGGTCCAGCACGATGGGGTCGTCATCCTCCACCCCTTGCTCCTGCAGATCGCGCAACTGGTGTTCGAGCGCCGTCAGTTGCTTGCGGGACGGACCGCCCACCGCGATGCGCCGGCCGAGCGCGCCGCGCAGGGAGCGCAGCACGTGAATGTTCGACGGTGTGCCGGAGATGTTGTAGCCGGCGCGCTGGTTCTTGTATTCGACGACCTGGGTCAGCTGCGTCTTGACCATATTCGGCAGCTCGAGGTCTTCGAAGAAGTAGTTCATGAATTCTTCGCGGCTGAGCTCGAAGATGAAATCGTCTTCGGTCGTCTGCTCGCTGTTGCCGGCCTTGCCGCGTCCGGCGCCGCCGCCACCGCCGCGGGGACGGTTGATCGTGTCGCCTTTCTGGTATTCGGTATTGCCGGGGTTGACGGTTTCCCAGACACCGCCATGTGCGTGCCCGAAATGCGGCTCGCTCACATCCTTGACGGGAATCGAAACTTTCTCGCCATTTTCAACGTCGGTGATCGAGCGACCCTTGATCGCCCGGCCCACCGCATCCTTGATTTGCGCCTTATAGCGACGCAAGAATCGTTCGCGGTTGACCGCAGACTTGTTCTTGCCCTGCAAGCGTCGGTCGATGAGGTAAGTCAAAACAGGCCTCCTGCTGAAATTCGCGGCGGGCCGGATTCCTTCCCGGTCCCCCACATATTAACGCGCTTTAGTGGGGGGCGTGATAAACCTGCTGCGCGTCGCACAGGCGGCCTGCGATGCTCGCCGTACCGCAAGTACGGCTGCGCTTCTCGGCCACCTGTGCTTCCGTCCGCCACGGTTTCTCACGCCCCCGCGAAGCAAACACTGCGCGGAGTGCAGGTTTCCTTTATGAGGACTTGCGTACGCGCAAGTACCACTCGCATAACAAACGAACCTGTTTCGGCGTATAGCCTTTTTCGACCATACGGGCAACGAAGTCGGCGTGCTTGGTTGCATCTTCGGCACTGGCCTTCGCGTTAAACGAAATCACCGGCAGCAGTTCCTCGGTATTCGAGAACATTTTCTTCTCGATCACGGTGCGGAACTTCTCATAGCTGGTCCACGCAGGATTCTTGCCACCGTTCGTCGCCCGTGCGCGCAGCGCGAAGTTGACGATTTCGTTGCGGAAATCCTTCGGGTTCGAGATGCCGGCCGGCTTCTCGATCTTCTCGAGCTCGGCGTTCAGCGTCTCGCGGTCGAAGCTCTCGCCCGTGTCCGGATCGCGGAATTCCTGGTCCTGGATCCAGAAATCGGCGAACGTGACATAGCGGTCGAAGATGTTCTGGCCATACTCGGAATAGCTTTCCAGGTAGGCCGTCTGGATCTCCTTGCCGATGAAGTCGACGTAGCGGTTCGCCAGGTGCTCCTTGATATACGACATGTAGCGCTGCTCGGTCTCGCCCGGGAATTGCTCGCGCTCGATCTGCTGTTCCAGCACATACAGCAGGTGCACCGGGTTCGCCGCCACTTCGGTATTGTCGAAGTTGAAGACCTTGGACAGGATCTTGAAGGCGAAGCGGGTCGACAGGCCGTTCATGCCTTCGTCCACGCCGGCATAGTCGACGTATTCGTGCAGCGACTTGGCCTTGGGATCGGTGTCCTTGAGGTTCTCGCCGTCGTAGACCAGCATCTTCGAATAGATGCTCGAGTTTTCCGGATCCTTCAGGCGCGACAGGATCGCGAACTGGGCCATCATGCGCAGCGTCCCCGGTGCGCATGGCGCTTTATCCAGCGAGGAATTGCGCAGCAGCTTGTCGTAGATCTTGATCTCGTCCGACACACGCAGGCAGTAGGGCACCTTGACGATATAGATACGGTCGAGGAATGCCTCGTTGTTGCGGTTGTTGCGGAAGGTCTTCCACTCCGATTCGTTCGAGTGCGCCAGGATGATGCCTTCGAACGGGATCGCGCCGAAGCCCTCGGTGCCCTTGTAATTGCCTTCCTGCGTCGCCGTCAGCAGCGGGTGCAGCACTTTGATGGGCGCCTTGAACATCTCGACGAATTCCATCAGGCCCTGGTTCGCCAGGCACAGGCCGCCGGAATAGCTGTACGCATCCGGATCGTCCTGCGCGTAGTCTTCCAGTTTGCGGATGTCGACCTTGCCGACCAGCGAAGAAATATCCTGGTTGTTTTCGTCGCCCGGTTCCGTCTTCGAGATCGCGACCTGCTTGAGGATCGACGGATAGCGTTTGACGACGCGGAACTTGTTGATGTCGCCGCCGTATTCGTGCAGACGCTTCACGGCCCACGGGCTCGGAATCGCGCGCAGGAAGCGGCGCGGGATGCCGTAGTCTTCTTCGAGGATGGCGCCGTCCTCTTCCTCGTTGAACAGGCCGAGCGGCGATTCGTTCACCGGCGAGCCTTTCAGCGCATAGAACGGCACCTGTTCCATCAGGTGCTTCAGTTTTTCCGCGATGGACGATTTGCCGCCGCCGACCGGTCCCAGCAGATAAAGAATCTGCTTGCGCTCTTCGAGGCCCTGGGCCGCGTGACGGAAATAGGAAACGACCTGTTCGATCACTTCCTCCATGCCGTAGAACTCACGGAAAGCGGGATAAACCTTGATGACCTTGTTGGCGAAGATGCGCGACAGGCGCGGGTCGAGGCGGGTGTCGACCAGGGTGGGTTCGCCGATTGCGGCCAGCATGCGCTCGGGAGCGCTGGCGTAAGTCAGGGGATCTTTTTTGCAAAGCTGAAGGTACTCAGACAGGGAGTATTCCTCTTCCCGGGTACGCTCATAGCGGGCTGCGTAGTTATCAAAAATGGTCATGTGAATGTCCTCTAATGTGCTAACACTGATCACTGTCCGGCGGCCTACTAGGATGGCCGCCCAAGCCCCGGTTTTGGCAGGTGTTCTTGTTGGGGTCGCCGTCTGTTTTGGGGTCAGAAGATCTGACACAAAACGAAGGGCGATGTTCTTTGTTTTCATCCGGTTTCACCGGGACCTCGTGGAGCCCGCTGTTCGTGGATCCGCGCTGGTGGCGAGGTCCCTCGCCGGTTTGTTAGCGCCCGCTGAGAGCGTCTTCTTACGCTTATGAAATTTATTATCTGCCTATTAGTTCTCGAAGTCAAAACAGTGTCGTGCACTTGTGCGTCGTTTTGCTAAGTCATTGAAACAAATAAGAAAATAACCATTTTAAATAGGATTGCGAACATTGTCTTTACACCTGTTTTGGTAATATCGACATGATTTCCAAACAGGATTCTTGATCCCGTCAGCCACAATCGTGTTTATTAATTGGTAAGTAAATAGTGCACCATCTTGCTAAGCAGTGGCGCACGCGTATGGCGCAGCGATATACCCTGGAATTCTCCAGTGAAATGAGAGGCTTGCATCCATGCGCTACACTGCTTCCTTGAATCCATTCCATTCGGAGAATCCATGCTGAACGAACAGCTGCGCCACGTGTTGCAGGCGATGCCGAAAGCAGAATTGCACATCCACATCGAAGGTTCCCTCGAGCCCGAGCTGATTTTTGAGCTGGCGCAAAGGAACGAGGTGTCGCTTCCATATGCATCCGTCGAAGCGTTGCGACAAGCGTACGCTTTCACTAACTTACAATCTTTCTTGGACATCTATTACGCCGGCGCAAGCGTCCTGTTGACCGAACAGGACTTCTACGACATGACGATGGCGTATCTGGCAAGGGCCGCGGCCGACAACGTCCGCCACGCCGAAATCTTCTTCGACCCGCAGACGCATACGGCGCGCGGCGTGCCGTTCAAGACGGTCGTCGACGGCATCTGGCGCGCCTGCCAGGAAGGACCCATCAGCGCGACCTTGATCATGTGCTTCCTGCGCCACCTGTCCGAGGAAGAAGCTATTGCCACGCTGGAAGAAGCGCTGCCGTTCCGCGACAAGATCATCGGCGTGGGCCTCGATTCATCCGAGGTCGGCCATCCGCCGGAAAAGTTCGCGCGTGTGTTCGAGCGCGCCCGCAACCTCGGCCTGCACCTCGTCGCGCATGCCGGCGAGGAAGGCCCGCCGGCCTATATCGAGAGCGCGCTGGACGTGCTGAACGTCGAACGCATCGACCACGGCGTGCGCTGCCTCGAGGATCCCGACCTGGTGGCGCGCCTGGTGCGCGAGCAGATGGCGCTGACCGTGTGCCCGCTGTCGAACCTCAAGCTGCGCGTATTCGACGTCATGGGCGACAGCAATCTGCGCCGCCTGCTCGACGCGGGGCTCGTCGCCACCGTGAACTCGGACGACCCGGCCTATTTCGGCGGCTACGTCAACGAGAACTACCTGGCCGCGTTCGACGCGCTGCCGCTCGACATGCGCCACGCGCGCCAGCTGGCGAAGAACAGTTTCAGCGCGGCCTTCCTCGAGCCCGAGCGCAAGCGCGCTTACCTTGCCGAAGTCGACGCGTTCTTCGACGCCGCCCAGGCGGCGTGACGACCATGCTGAGCCAATCCCTGCGCATGACCGCACGCGACTGGCGCGCCGGCGAACTGCGCTTCCTGCTGGTGGCGCTGGTGGTCGCGGTGTCGGCGCTGGCAGCCGTCGGCTTCTTCGTCGACCGCATGCGCGCTGGCCTGAACCGAGACGCCCGCCAGCTGCTCGGCGCCGACCTGCTCGTGAACGCCGACCAGCCGCTGTCCCAGGACTGGCGCGATGAAGCGGCGCGGCGCGGCCTGGTGCTGGCCGATACGGTGACGTTTCCCAGCATGGCGCAGGCGGGGCAGGGCGACGCGTCGCAGGCGTTGCTGGCGTCCGTGAAGGCCGTGTCGACGGGCTATCCGCTGCGCGGCGCCATGCGCGTGACGACGAGTCCGATTGATGCCAGCGAAGCCCTCGGCGACATCACGCACGACACGCCGGCCCCCGGCACGGTCTGGGTCGACGTCAACCTGCTGCCGCCGCTGCGGATCAAGGTCGGCTCGACGATCCAGCTGGGCGATAAAAGCTTCAAGGTCGCGCGCCTGATCGCCTCGGAACCGGACCGCGGCGCGTCGTTCGCCAACTTCGCGCCGCGCGTGATGCTGGCGCTGGCCGACCTGAAAGCCACGGGCCTCGTCGACAATTATGCGCGCGTGACGTACCGCATGCAGGTGGCGGCGAAGTCGCCCGACGACCAGGCCGCGGTCGCGGATTACGAGCGCTGGCTGCGTGCGCGCATCGCCAGCGACAACGTGCGCGGCGTGCGCATCGAGACGCTGGAAAACGGCCGCCCCGAGATGCGCTCGACGATCGACCGCGCCGAGCGCTTCCTGTCGCTCGTCGGCCTGCTGTCGGCGATGCTGGCCGCGGTGGCCGTCGCGATGGCCGCGCGCCGCTTCATGCAGCGCCACCTGGACGCCTGCGCCATGCTGCGCTGCCTCGGCATGACGCAGAACGAGGTCGGGCTGCTGTTCCTCATCGAATTCGCCATCGTCGGCCTCGCGGGCAGCGTGCTCGGGGTACTCGTCGGTTTCGGCGCCCACTTCGTGCTGCTCGAAATGGTCAAGAGCCTGATCCCCGCCGAGCTGCCGCCCGTGTCGCCGCTGCCCGCGCTGCAAGGCGTCGCCACCGGCATGCTGCTGCTCGTGGGCTTCGCGCTGCCGCCGGTCCTGCAGCTGCGCAACGTGCCGCACAACCGCGTGATCCGGCGCGAGCAGGCCGCGCCGAAGCCGCTCGCGCTGGCCACGTACGGCCTCGGTACGGCGGTCTTCGCCGGCCTGCTGCTGTGGCAAGCCGGCGACCTGCAGCTCGCATTGCTCACGGCCGGCGGCTTCGGCGGCGCGTTCGGCCTGTTCGCGCTCGTCGGCTGGCTCGCGCTCTTCGGCTTGCGCCGCCTGCGCGGCGCGTTCCGCCACCAGGGCTGGCGTTTCGCGATCACGTCGCTGCAGCGGCGTCCCGGCGCGACGGTCGTGCAGATCGTGTCGCTGTCGCTGGGCCTGATGGCGCTGCTCGTGCTGACCGTCGTGCGCGGCGACCTGATGGCGGCCTGGCGCCTGGCCACGCCGCCCGATGCGCCGAACCGTTTCATCATCAACATCCAGCCCGACCAGCGCGACGGCGTCGCACGCACGATCCGCGCGGCCGGGGTGCGCGACGTCACCTTGTACCCGATGATCCGCGGCCGCCTCGTCGCCGTGAACGGCAACGCTGTCACGGCGACCACGTACACGGACGAGCGTGCGAAAGGCCTTGCCGAGCGCGAATTCAACCTGTCGTCCACGAACGACCTGCCGGCGTCGAACGAGATCGTGCAAGGCCGCTGGTACCGCGACGCGCCGGGCGTGGCGGAAGCGTCCGTGGAGCAGGGTCTGGCGAACACGCTGCGCCTCAGGTTGGGCGACACGATGCGCTTCGATATGGGCGGCCAGATCGTCGACGCGAAGATCACGAGCCTGCGCAAGCTGGAATGGGGATCGATGCGCGCCAACTTCTTCGTCATCATCAATCCGGCCGCGATGGAGGGCGCGCCGACGACGTACATGACGGCGTTTCACCTGCCGGCGCGCGGCATCGGGCTGGCCAACACGCTGACGCGCGCGTGGCCGAACCTCACCGTCATCGACGTCAGCGGCATCATCCGCCAGGTGCAGGAAGTGCTCGACCAGGTCGTCGTCGCCGTGGAATTCCTGTTCCTGTTCACCTTGGCCTCGGGCGTGCTCGTGCTGTACGCGGCGCTGATGGGATCGCAGGCCGAGCGCACGCGCGAAGCGGGCCTGCTGCGCGCGCTGGGCGCCACGCGCGGCCAGCTGGCGCAGGCGCAGCGCATCGAGTTCGTGCTGGTCGGCGGCTTGTCCGGCCTGCTGGCGGCATCGGGCGCGGCGGCGCTGGGCTGGGCGTTGGCCACATACCAATTCAAGTTTCCATGGACGTTCGATCCGCAGGTGTGGGTCGCGGGGCTGGTCGTGGGGGCCGTGTGTGCGCTCGTCGGCGGCTGGCTCGGGTTGCGTAATGTGTTGCGGCAGCCACCGTTGCAGACCTTACGGGAGGCCTGACATACCCGTGGTGCGTGCGTTGCGCTATCATGGATGAATGTCCGATACCCATGCACCCCAAGATTCCCAGGACGCGCAGGAACCGCAGGAAGAGACCCGCAGCCTGTACGAGATCATCGGCGGCGAAACCCGCCTGCGCGAACTGGTCGACCGTTTCTACGACCTGATGCAACTGGAGCCGGATTTCGCCGGCATCCACGCGATGCACCCCGTCCCCAACGACAGCTCGCGCGACAAGCTGTTCATGTTCCTGTCCGGCTGGATGGGCGGGCCGAACCTCTTCATCGAACGCTACGGCCATCCGATGCTGCGCGCGCGTCACTTGCCGTTCGCGATCGGCACGTCCGAGCGCGACCAGTGGCTGCGCTGCATGGCGATGGCGCTGGAAGATCTCGGCTACGACTACGACCTGCGCCTCGCGCTGATGCAATCCTTTTATCAGACGGCGGACTGGATGCGGAATCGACCACACTGAGCGCGCACTGACACAGATGTCGACCCTCGAATTCATCGTGCTTGCGGTGGCGCTGCTGGCCGTGCTCGGCCTGCAGGTCGTCCTGTTGACGCGTGCGCGGCGTGGCGGCGACGAGCGCCACGCCTTCGAACGCCTGGAGCGCGAGCTGCGCCAGGAATTGCAGAACAGCGCACAGTCCACGCGCCAGGAACTGGCCGCGCACCTCGCGCAAAACCAGGCCGCCACCGTGCAGCAGCTGGACGGCATGCGCCATCAGATCCAGTTGAATTCCCAGGGCGGCCGCGAGGAACAGGCGCGCGCGCTCAAGCGTTTTTCCGACACCTTGAACGGCGCGCTGGCGAACCTGACGGAATCGAACGCGCAGCGCATGCTGGAGATCCGCGCGACGCTCGAGACGAAGATCCGCGACCTGCAGAGCGATAACGCCAAGCGTCTCGAGGAGATGCGCCAGACCGTCGACGAAAAGCTGCACGCGACGCTGGAGACGCGGCTGACGGAATCGTTCCGCCAGGTGTCCGACCGCCTGGAAAAGGTGCACCAGGGCCTGGGCGAGATGCAGCAGCTGGCCGTGGGCGTGGGCGATTTGAAGCGCGTGCTCGTCAACGTGAAGACGCGCGGCACGTGGGGCGAAGTGCAGCTCGAGATGCTGCTCGAGCAGGTGCTCACCGTCGACCAGTATGCCAAGAACGTCGAGACGGTACGCGGCTCGAACGCGCGGGTGGAATTCGCGATCAAGCTGCCGGGCGTCGTCGACGGCGGTCCTCCGCTGTGGCTGCCCATCGACGCCAAGTTCCCGAAAGAGCAGTACGAACGCCTGTTGGAAGCGGCCGACCAGGGCGATGCCGACGGCGTCGCGCGCGCGGGCGCGGAGCTGGAACGCGCCGTGCGCGGCGAGGCGAAAACCATCTGCGACAAATACCTCGCGCCGCCGGCGACGACGGATTTCGCCATCCTGTTCCTGCCCACCGAGGGCCTGTACGCCGAAGTGATGCGCCGCCCCGGTCTGGCCGACGAGCTGCAGCGCACGTTGCGCGTGACGATCGCGGGGCCGTCGACATTGGCGGCGCTGCTCAACAGCCTGCAGATGGGCTTCCGCACGCTGGCGCTGGAAAAGCGCTCGTCCGAAGTGTGGCAGGTGCTGGGCGCCGTGAAGACCGAGTTCGGCAAGTTCGGCGACGTGCTGGCGCAGACCAAGCTGACCTTGGAACGCGCCGCGAAGAACATCGAAAGCGCCGAGGTGCGCAGCCGCCAGATGGCGCGCAAGCTCAAGTCGGTGGAGGCGTTGCCGAGCGAGGCGGCGCAGTTGATGTTGGGTGCGTCGAACGTCGATGGCGACGATTGAATGCGGCGTGCCTACCGCATTCAATCGTTCAAATCAAACCCTCGAATAATAAAACGTCGACCATGTCGCCGGCCTGCACGGTTCCCTGCTCATCATGCAGCACCACCATGCAATTCGCCTCCGACATCGAGCGCAGAATGCCCGACCCCTGCGATCCCGTGATCGTGACGGTCGGCTGGCCGTCCGCGTCGCGCTCGAGCAAGCCGCGCTGGTATTCCGTGCGGCCCGGCTTCTTGCGGATCGTGGCGTTCGATCGCGCGCGCATCAGGGCCAAGGGCGCATCGGCCCCCATCATGCGCAGCAGCGCGTCGCGCGCGAAGAAGTAGAACGACACCATCACCGCCACCGGATTGCCCGGCAGCCCGAACAACAAGGCGCTGCGGCCGTTCGAGTGGATGCGGCCGAAGGCCAGCGGGCGGCCCGGGCGCATGCCGATCTTCCAGAACGTGACGTCGCCCAGCCGCGCCATGATCTGCTTCGTGTAATCGGCCGCGCCGACCGAGACGCCGCCCGACGTGATGATGGCGTCGGCGTTCTCGCACGCGTCGCGCAAGGCCTGTTCCAGCGCCCGCGGATCGTCGCGCATCACGCCCATGTCGATCAGGTCGCAACCCAGGCGCTGCAGCATGCCGTAGATCGTGTAGCGGTTGCTGTCGTAGACGCAACCCTCGTCCAGCGGCTGGCCGATCGAGCGCAGTTCGTCGCCGGTCGAGAAGAACGCCACGCGCAGGCGGCGTTGCACGGGCACTTCCGCCACGCCCAGCGACGCGAGCAGTCCGAGGTCGGCCGGCCGCACGATCTTCCCGGCGCGGAGGGCCGCGCTGCCGGCCTTGAGGTCTTCGCCGGCCAGGCGGCGGTTGTCGCCCGCGCGGATGGTGCCCGGCGCGATGATCATCGTGTCGTCCTCGACGCTGACGAATTCCTGCGGCACGACGCTGTCGCAGCCGGCGGGCATCACGGCACCCGTCATGATGCGCACGCATTCGCCCGGTTGCGGCGCGCCGCCGAAGGGGCGGCCGGCGTACGCCGTGCCGATCACGCGCAGGCGCGCAGGCGCGTCCGCCGGCAGGTCGGCGCCGCGCAGCGCGTAGCCGTCCATCGCCGAGTTGTCGTGGGACGGCACGTCGATCGGCGAGGTGATGTCGGCCGCGAGCACGCGGCCCAGCGCGGCGCGCAACGCCACCATCTCCGTCGCGCGCACGGGCGTGACGAATTCGCGGATGATGCGTTGGGCGTCGCGCACGGGCAGGGCGTCCGGATCGTACGCGGACAAACAGCTGACGACGTCGGCCAGCCGCGGCGCGGACGGCTTCGTGTCGAGCTGGCGCAGCTCGTCCAGCGTGTTGATGTTGCGGAAGGCGTCGGCATCGTCGAACACGACCTCGGCCACCTTGATCTGCGGGTACCAGCCATCCATGCGCCGCCCGCCGCCGTCCAGGTAGGCCGACAGCACCGGTTCCAGGCTGGCTTTCAGCAGGCAGAACACGGGATGGACCTGGCGCCGGCCGTCTTCCTCGGTGACGGCGACGGCGAGGTCGGCGTCGTTCGCGCGCAGCCCGCCCTCCAGGCGTTCGGCCAGGTCGGCCGGCAGGAACGGCGAATCGCACGGCGCCGTGAGCAGATACGTGGTCGCGCAGCGGCGCAGCCCCGCCTGCAGGCCCGCAAGCGGGCCCGCGTAGTCCGGCGTGTCGTCCGGCCAGACGGGCACGCCATAGGCCGCGTAGGCGTCCAGGTTGCGATTGGCGTTGATGGCGACCGTCGCGACCTGCGGTTCGAGGCGCGCCAGCACATGCGCCGCCATCGTGGTGCCGCCGAACGGCTGCAGGCCCTTGTCGACGTGGCCCATGCGCGTGCCGCGGCCGCCGGCGAGGATCAGGCCGCTGATGGATTCCTTGCTCATATGGTTATCCGCCGATGTAGGACATTTCGATTTTCTTGTCGCTCGCCGCCCGCGGCGACAGGCCCGCCGTGTTGACGGTGCGCGTCTCGGAATAGCGGTCGTCGCGCGCGCGCCAGAGCCGGGCGATGGCCGTCTGCATCTCCTCGTCCGTGCGTCCCGCCCGCAGCAGCTCGCGCAGGTCGTGGCCGCGCGTGGCGAACAGGCACGTGTACAGCTTGCCCTCGGTGGACAGGCGGATGCGCGAACAGTCGCGGCAGAAGGCTTGCGTCACGCTGGAGATCATGCCGACTTCGCCCGTGCCGTCGACATAGCGCCAGCGTTCGGCCGTCTCGCCCGCGTAATTGGCGCTGACCGGTTCGAGCGGCATCTCGGCCGCGATGCGCCGCACGACCTCGCGCGACGGGACGACTTCCGCCATGTTCCAGCCGTTCGACGCGCCCACGTCCATGTATTCGATGAAGCGCAGGATCGCCGGCGTGCCCTTGAAGTGGCGCGCCATCGGCAGGATCTGGTCGTCGTTCATGCCGCCCTTGACGACCATGTTGACCTTGATGGGACCGAGGCCGGCGGCATGCGCGGCGTCGATGCCTTCCAACACGTCGGAGACGGCGAAGTCGACGTCGTTCATGCGCTTGAACACGGCGTCGTCGATGGCGTCCAGCGAGACCGTCACGCGGTCGAGGCCAGCATCCTTCAGCGTCTGCGCCTTGCGCGCCAGCAGCGAGCCGTTGGTGGTGAGCGTGAGGTCGAGCGGGCGGCTGGACGGCGTCTCGATGGCACGCAGCTGTTCGATCAGGCGCTCCAGGTTCTTGCGCAGCAGCGGTTCGCCGCCGGTCAGGCGGATCTTTTCGACGCCGTGGGCGACGAACAACCGCGCCACGCGCGCGATCTCTTCGAAGTTCAGCAGGGCCGCATGGGGCAGGTAAGCGTAGTCCTTGTCGAAGACTTCCTTCGGCATGCAGTACACGCAGCGGAAGTTGCAGCGGTCCGTGACCGAGATGCGCAGGTCGTGCAGGGGACGCCCGAGGGCGTCGGCGAGCAGGCCGTTCGGTGTCTCCAGCGTGTCGGGGACGGCCAGCGCGGGCGCGCGCGCGTCGGCCATCATGATGATTTTTTCAGCCATGCCAATAAGATAGCAGAAGGCCGGCCAGGGCGCAGGCAAGGATGGTCTTGATGGTCCCCGTTCTGTAGCGCAATAACGCCACCGCGGCCGCCGCGCCGATGGCGATCGCGTCGGGACGCGGCGCGCCGTGCACGAAAAAGACGTGGGCACCGAAGAACACGACCAGGCTCGCGATGACGCCGACGGCGGCCGCCGAGATCGCGGTGAGCGGCGCCGTCAGCCGCACGTCGCCGCGCGTGGACTCGACGAACGGCCCGCCCGCCAGGATGAACACGAACGACGGCAGGAACGTGAACGCCGTCGCCACGCAGGCCGCCGCCGCACCGGCCAGGAAGCGCGCGCCGGGGCCGAACAGCGTGTGGGTCCAGCCGCCCACGAAGCCGACGAAGGCGACGATCATGAGCAACGGACCCGGCGTCGTTTCGCCCAGCGCGAGGCCGTCGATCATCTGGGCCGCGTCGAGCCAGTGAAAGTGCTCCACGGCCTGCTGCACGACGTAGGGCAGCACGGCATAGGCGCCGCCGAACGTCATCAGCGCCATCTTGCCGAAGAATGCGGCCATGCGCGGCAGTTCGCCGTCCGGGCCACAGGCGAATGCGAGCGCGCCCCAGCCCGCACATCCGATGGCGCAGCCGGCGATGCCGACCGTGGCCAGGCGGCGCCAGCTGAAGCGGGCGTGGGCCGGCGTCGGGGTCGCGTCGTCGATCAGTGCCGGCGGGTGAGGCGATCCGTCCGGCGTGGCCGCGTGGGTGCCGTTCACTTCGAACAGCGCCGGCCGCAGCCGCGCGCCGATCATCCCGACCAGCGCCGCGCCCAGCACGACCAGCGGAAACGGCACGCCGAGCACGTCGATGGCGATGAAGGCGGCCAGCGCGACGCTGTTCAAGAGGCCATTTCTCAATGTGCGGCTGCCGATGCGCCACGCCGCCGCCAGCACGATGGCGACGACGGCCGGCTTGATGCCGTCCATGATGCCGGCGATGGCGGGCAGGTGGCCCCACGCCATGTAGATCCACGACAGCGCGATCAGGACCAGCAGCGACGGCAGCACGAACAACACACCGGCCGCGATCCCGCCCGGCACGCGGTGCAGCAGCCAGCCGATGTAGATCGCGAGCTGCGTCGCTTCCGGTCCCGGCAGCAGCATGCAGTAATTCAGCGCGTGCAGGAAACGCCGCTCGGAAATCCAGCGCCGGCGTTCGACGAGCTCGGCATGCATCATGGCGATCTGTCCAGCCGGGCCGCCGAAGCTGATGAACCCCAATTTGAGCCAGTAGCGCAGGGCGTTGCGGAAGGGCAGGTCGGACAAGGCGGATGAGCAGGACGTTGATCGGGTTGCTCATCTTACACGCATCAAACGGATGAGCGATGGCTCACTTCCACGAGCACCCCGCCCGGCGCGTGCACATAGAACAGCGTCGCGCCGCGCTGGAACGAGACGGGCGGCAGATCCGGCACGCCTGCCGCCTGCAGCCGCGCGTGGAGCGCATGCACGGCCGCTTCGGACTCGACGAGGAAGCCGATGTGGAACGTGTCCGGAAAGTCCTGGGCCTCGGCGCCGCGGCGCCGCGTGAGGACGAGCGCGAACCCGCCCGTGCCCAGGAGCAGGGCGAAACCGTTGTTGCCGCGCGTCTCGCACAGGCGGAAGCCGAAATGGGTCGTGAAGAAGGCGGCGGTGGCCGCGACGTCGGGGACGGGAAGGTCGAGATGGTTGAGTTGCATGGCATGCTCCGATGAGTGGGCTCGCTCGGGACGATTGCCAAGATCAGGCACG
Organism: Massilia putida; assembly: GCF_001941825.1. Classification (NCBI taxonomy): domain Bacteria; kingdom Pseudomonadati; phylum Pseudomonadota; class Betaproteobacteria; order Burkholderiales; family Oxalobacteraceae; genus Massilia; species Massilia putida. The sequence continues at coordinate 2,690,710 of NZ_CP019038.1, read as the reverse complement.
CGCGAACGAACCCGTTGGGCGCAAGGGCGCCGGACGGTTCGTCGCGGGTACTCATGCGCGAACGCATGGAACAGAACTTCGCGGCTCGCTGAGCGCGAAGGGATCGGGCTTACCAAAAACGATCCTGCCTTTTTCGACGCTGTCATTTTAGCAAAGAAAAAAAGGAAGCCGGGGGCTTCCTTTTTGGGAGCCGAAGCTCCCCTTTTCACGTCGAGACGTCGCCGTGCTTACTGACGCGTATCCACCTGGATCAGCGGCTCGTTGACCGGCGGCGGCGCCGGCTTGCGCGTGCGGCGCGGACGGACCGGCTGTTCCACCTGCGCGGCCGCTTCCTGGGCGGCGCGCAGCTTTTCCGGATCCGTCGACGCCAGCGTCAGGCCGGCTTTCTCCAGCAGTTCGTTCAGGTTGGCGGCGGCAACCGGTGCCGGTGCAGCGGCGACCGGCGCTGGCGCGACGGCGGCTTGCTCAGCCTCGACCGGAGCCGGAACCGGAGCGGGAGCCGGCACCGGCACTTCGGCCGGCTGTGCGGCGGCATCCTGCTCGGCCTTGTGCGCCACGGCGGCGGTGACCGACTCGGTGGTCGGGAACGGCCACGGCGTCTGGGCGGCCGCGCCTGCCTCGACGGCCGGCTCGGCTTGCACGGCCGTCTCGGCCGGCGCCGCTGCACGGGCAGCCTCGAGCCGCTCCTGCTCGGCCTTCGCCTGCTCAGCCTGGACACGGGCGGCTTCCGCCTGCTCGGCCGCAGCCTGTTCGGCGGCGGCTTTCACAGCGGCGGCCTTGACCGATTCCGTGGTCGGGAACGGCCACGGGCCCAGTGCAACAGCCTTGGCGGGTTTCGCCTCAGGTCGGTCGCCGTCGCGATTGACCTTCGCAGCTTTCGCTTCTGCCTGGACCTTGGCCGCTTCCTCGTCGGCCACCGGCGCGAAGGCCGGGGCGGCCTCGCCCTCGATGGCCTCGTGCTCGGCGCCCTCGATCTGGTCGCGGTCGCGGCGGTTGCGGTTGCGTCCGCCACGACGGCGACGGCGGCGCGGTTCGTCGCCCTGCGCGTCCGTCTCGAATTCATCGGCGTTCGGGCCGGCGGTCGCCGCCTCGGCGGTCGTCACCGGCGTCGACGTCACCGGCTTGAGCGCCTCGGGGATCTCCGGCTCGCCGGCCAGCGTGATGGCCGCCTGGGCCGCCACGGCCTGGGCCGCGTTCAGCTCTTCGCTCTTGGCTTCGGCGACCGGTGCGCGCTCGGCGCGTTCGGTGCGTTCACCGGCCTCGCGCGGCTGGCGCGGCTGGCGCGGTGCGCGTTCCGGACGCTCGCCGCGCTCCGGACGTTCGCCACGTTCCGCGCGTTCGCCGCGCGGGGCTTGCGGCTGGGCGTCGGCGGTGACGGCCGCCTGCTCGCGCGGCTCGCGGGCTTCGCGCGGTTGACGCGGCTGGCGCGGCGGACGTGCCGGCTTGCCTTCGGTCTCGACCGGCTTGGCGCCTTCCTCGGCGCCTGCGGATTTCAGTTCGCGGTCTTCGCGCTCGGCGCGGTTTTTACCGGTGCCGGCGCCGTTGCGGCCGCCGCGGGCATTGCGCTGGCCGCGGCCATTGCGCTCGCCGCGCTCGCCGGCAACCGGAGTTGCTTCAGCGGGCTTGGGCGGTGCGACCGGCGCGGGCGGCGGTGCGATCGGGACTGGACGGCCGAAGAAGAAGTTGCGCAACTTGGCGAAGAAACCTTCCGCCGCAGGCGGTGCGACCGGAACAGCGGCGGCCAAGGCGGGCGCCGGTGCCTCGACCGGCTTGGCCGGCTGGCGGTCGACCATCGGTGCCGGCTGGGCCGGGGTGATGGTCTTGACGACGGCTTCCTGGCGCGGCTTGGCTTCTTCCTTCTGGCGCTTGGCGTAGGCCATGTCCGTGTCGGCCGACTCGGCCAGCGTGTAGCTGGCGCCGGTGTCGTCCAGGCGCGGATCGTCGTGCTTGATGCGCTCGAGCTTGTAGTGAGGGGTTTCCAGGTGCTTGTTCGGGATCAGGATGACCGCGATGCGGTGGCGTGTCTCGATCTTGAGCACTTCGCCGCGCTTTTCGTTCAGCAGGAACGCGGCGACGTCGACCGGGACCTGGACGTGGATCGCGGCCGAGTTCTCCTTCATCGCTTCTTCCTGGATGATGCGCAGCACCTGCAGGGCGGACGATTCCGTGTCGCGGATGTGGCCGGTGCCCGAGCAGCGCGGGCACGTCACGTGCGAGCCTTCCGACAGCGACGGACGCAGGCGCTGGCGCGACAATTCCATCAGGCCGAAGCGCGAGATCTTGCCCATCTGGACGCGTGCACGGTCATGGTGCAAGGCATCCTTCAGGCGCTGTTCGACTTCGCGCTGGTTCTTGGCGACTTCCATGTCGATGAAGTCGATGACGATCAAGCCGCCCAGGTCGCGCAGGCGCAGCTGGCGGGCCACTTCGTCGGCCGCTTCGCAGTTGGTGTTGAAGGCGGTGGTCTCGATGTCCGAACCGCGGGTGGCGCGGGCCGAGTTGACGTCGATGGAGACGAGGGCTTCCGTGTGGTCGATCACGATCGCGCCGCCGGACGGCAGCGGGACGGTACGCGAATACGCGGTTTCGATCTGGTGTTCGATCTGGAAACGGGAGAACAGCGGCACGTCGTCCGTGTAGCGCTTCACGCGGTGCGCCATGTCGGGCATCACGTGGCTCATGAACTGCTGGGCCTGGTCGAAGATTTCGTCCGTGTCGATCAGGACTTCGCCGATGTCAGGCTGGAAATAGTCGCGGATGGCGCGGATGACCAGCGAGGACTCTTGATAGATCAGGAACGGACCCGGGGCCGACTTGCCGGCGCCTTCGATCGCGCGCCACAGTTGCATCAGGTAATTCAAGTCCCACTGGAGTTCTTCGACCGTGCGGCCGATGCCGGCGGTGCGGGCGATGACGGACATGCCCTGCGGCAGGTCCAGCTTGTCCATCGTCTCGCGCAATTCCTGGCGTTCTTCGCCTTCGACGCGGCGCGACACGCCGCCGCCGCGCGGATTGTTCGGCATCAGGACCAGGTAGCGGCCGGCCAGCGAGATGAACGAGGTCAGGGCCGCGCCCTTGTTGCCGCGCTCTTCCTTCTCCACCTGGACCATGATTTCCTGGCCTTCGCGCAGGGCTTCCTTGATCGTGCAGTTACGGACGTCGACGCCGTCGCGGAAATAGGAGCGGGCAACTTCTTTGAAGGGGAGGAAGCCGTGGCGTTCTTCGCCATAGCTGACGAAGCAGGCTTCGAGGGAGGGTTCGATGCGGGTGATGACGCCTTTGTAGATATTTGATTTGCGCTGTTCACGACCAGCGGTCTCGATATCGATGTCGATCAGTTTCTGGCCGTCGACAATCGCTACGCGCAGCTCCTCTTGCTGCGTAGCGTTAAACAACATACGTTTCATTTTTATGAACTCCGCGACCCGTGGGCCGTTTCATGCCGTCTTATACAGAGCGGCGAAAGTACAGGGATGTACGCGGGAAGGGAGTGTTGGCGGTGGTATGCCCGCGGCGTGACACGGCTTTGCCGGCCACAGGGCGCAGTGGCGTCGAACGTAATTGCCGCGCGCACGAACGTCTTGCTCGGCCCGGGCGGCCCGATCGGGGCGGCGCAGGGCAGGCAAGCGGTGCGACGCAGCCAGACTTTCAGTCGGCATGCATACCGGCCGGCGAATCAGGCGAATATCAGCCTTGATTCCAGAGCGCGATAGCTGCCTGTGGAACCCCGGAACAGCCGGGCAATGCGATGCTGCCAGGGCGCGATCCGGACCTTGAAGATGGCGGTGCGCGCCGCGCACCTGCATGACCTTCCCGGATCACTGTCTCCAACAACACTACTACCGCTCACGACGGCTTCGAGGTTCTAACTTCAGGTCGGGCGAAACGGCAAGCGTTATCGACACCATCACCCGGCGAGCCGACCCTGGGGCCGGCTTGCCGGTACTTATCCTTAAAATTCCAAACAATCCAATCCTGCATCCTGTGCGGCTACCCGATTGCAACTGCGGTGCAACCCAGGTTCGCACAGGAATGTGCGTACACGTCTAGAAATCCCGTGAAATCCGCCGCTGCGCTTTCGCATTGTCGCTGCGATGCCGCGACAATGCTGCCGCTTGCGCCGGTTTCGGGATTCCTTTTTTTTTCCATCGAATTTGCATTTTGGCGGGGCCGATGGAGACGCCCCTGTGTAAAATATCGTTTTAATTCTTACACCAGCAGAGGTTTGACCGCCGCCTGTCGATTATATATTCAAAATGAAGGACTTAGAGAGAATTTCTGGGAAGACAGAGCGAATGACCATGCAAAACGATGTTGTTCCCCCTTCATCACAGACAGATAGCCGCCCCCCTGCCACTGCTCAGTTTGTCACAATCACCGAGGAAGAAGCGGGCCAGCGCATCGATAATTACCTGCTGCGCGTCTGCAAGGGTGTTCCCAAAAGCCACATTTACCGCATCCTTCGCTCCGGCGAAGTGCGTGTGAACAAGGGGCGTATCGATCAGTTATACCGCCTGGCGACGGGCGACATCGTCCGTATCCCGCCCGTGCGCATGGCCGAGCGGCCCGCTGGCGCCGCCACCGTTCCCGGCGCAGAGTTTGCCATCGTGCACGAGGACACCCACCTGCTCGTGATCGACAAGCCGGCCGGTGTGGCCGTGCACGGCGGATCGGGCGTGTCGTACGGCGTTATCGAACAATTGCGCGCTGCACGGCCGGACGCGAAATTCCTGGAACTGGTGCACCGCCTGGACCGCGAAACGTCCGGGTTGCTGTTGCTCGCAAAGAAACGTTCCGCGTTGACGAGCTTGCACGAGCAAATGCGCGACGGTAAGACCGACAAGCGCTACCTGACCATGGTCGCGGGCGACTGGCGCAATCCGCGCCAGCACGTGAAGTTGCCGCTGCATAAATACACGACGCCCGACGGCGAACGCCGCGTCGTCGTGCAGGCCGGCGGCCAGGAATCGCACACCGTGTTCAATCTGGTGCGCAAGTGGCAGGACTACGCGCTGCTCGAGGCGGAACTCAAGACGGGCCGCACGCACCAGATCCGCGTGCACCTGGCGTCGAGTGGCTTTCCTATCCTCGGTGACGAGAAATACGGCGATTTTGCACTCAACAAGCAGCTTCAGAAGGCAACGGACGCGCGCGGCGCATTGCGTCGCATGTTCCTGCACGCCTACCAGATCACGTTCCAGCATCCGGAGACGGGCAAGCCGTTGACCCTCAAGGCCCCGTTGCCGGCGGAATGCGAGCGTTTCTTGGTAAGCTTGGGGCCAGCGCAGGAACTTAAGACACGCACCACCAATCGATAACGCGCCAACCGGAACCCGGTCCCGCCAGCGGCAGATCCTGCCGGCGGTCCGGTTTTTTGCAGGCGGAAATGAGGAGCCGGCGCCACGAGCGCCGGGAGACATGGCAAGAAAGCAATTCGATCTGATTGTCTTCGACTGGGACGGCACGCTGATGGACAGCACCGCCACCATCGTCAAATGTATACAGTCCGCAGCCAAGGACCTGGGCCTGGCCGTACCGAGCGATGCCGCGGCCTCGCATGTGATCGGTCTTGGCCTGGGCGAAGCCATGCAAGCGGTCATGCCGAATATTGACCCGGCCATGTATCCGCGCATGGTCGAGCGCTATCGCTACCACTTCCTGACGAAGGACCATGAGCTCGTCCTGTTCCAGGGCGTGCGGACAATGCTGGATGAGCTGTCTCAGCAGGGCTATTTCCTGGCGGTTGCGACAGGCAAAAGCCGGGTCGGTTTGAACCGCGCTCTGAACGCGGCGGGCCTGCTTTCCCTGTTCGACGCAACCCGTTGCGCGGACGAGACATTTTCCAAACCGCACCCTGCAATGTTGCAAGAATTGACAAGGGAACTCGGCCAGGACATGCGACGTACCGTTATGATCGGCGACACGACGCATGACTTGCTTATGGCAAACAATGCCGGCGCCTCCGGCATCGCCGTCGAGTATGGCGCCCATCCGGTCCAGCAATTGCAGGCATGTCATCCCGTCTTCACGGCGAAGAACGTGCCGGAGCTGCACCAATGGCTGGTCGAGAACGCATGAGCGGCACCGAAGACGTCTATATCTGCGAAGCGGCCACCGTCGAAGAGGGCGGCAAGGGCATCCGGTTCCCGGTGCGTGCATTCGGCGAGGATGCGACCGGCTTCGTCGTGCGTTTTCGCGGCAAGATCTACGCTTACCTGAACCGCTGCGCCCACGTACCCATCGAACTGGACTGGTTCAAGGGCGAGTTTTTCGAGTCCGGCAAGCTTTACCTGATGTGCTCGACACATGGCGCCATCTACGCACCGGAAAGCGGCATCTGCGCGGGTGGACCTTGCCGCGGCGGCAAGCTGCGGCCGATCGTCGTGCGCGAAGCCGACAACCGCATTTACTGGCAGCCGGACCAGCACATCCGTCCGACGGGTCCCGGCCTGACCGACAGCCACACGGGGTAATCATCACCAGGTATTTATGAGCGACAACACCAGGAACGACAATCCGAACGACAACCGAACGGCCGCTCCGGCGACCTTCAGCAATTGGGAACGCGAGACCCTGGAGCGTCTCGTGTTCGCGACCGTGCGTGAACAGCGCGCCGCCCGCCGCTGGGGCATCTTCTTCAAACTATCCTTTCTTTTGCTCGCATTTTTCGCGATCTGGGCTTATTTCGATTTCAACTTCGGTAGTTCGGACATTGAGGCGCTGGGCCGCCACACCGCCTTGATCGAGATCGACGGCGCCATCGAGGACGAAGGCAGCGGCGCTGCCGACACCGTGATCCCGTCGCTGAACAAGGCGTTTTCCGACCCGGGCTCGGCAGCCGTTGTCCTGCGCATCAACAGTCCGGGCGGCAGCCCGGTGCAGGCCGGCATCATCGTCGATGAGATCCAGCGTCTCAAGAAGGGCTATCCGAACAAGCCCCTGTACGTGGTCGTGGACGAGATCTGCGCATCGGGCGGCTATTACATCGCCGCGGCGGCCGACAAGATTTATGTCAACAAGGCGAGTATCGTCGGGTCTGTCGGTGTATTGATGGACGGCTTCGGCTTCACTGGCCTGATGGACAAGCTCGGCATTGAGCGCCGGCTGCTGACGGCCGGTGAGAACAAGGGCTTCCTCGATCCGTTCAGTCCGCAGTCCGACAAGCAGAAGCAGCATGCGCTCGAAATGCTCAATGAGATCCACGAGCAATTCATCGCCGTCGTGCGCGCCGGCCGCGGCAAGCGCCTCAAGGAAAACCCGGAAATTTTCTCCGGCCTCTACTGGACTGGCGCAAAGGCGGTCGAGATGGGGCTGGCGGATGGCTTCGGCACCGTGGACACGGTCGCGCGCGAGGTCGTGAAGGCGGAAGACATCATCGATTACACGGCACACGAAGGTTTGCCGGAACGGGTGCTGAAGAAATTTGGCGCGTCGGTCGGCGCCGGTGCGGTCCATTCGATGTATCGGGGTGCCGTACCCAGCTTGCGCTGAGCACGGGCATTGAACAACTGATCAGTCTCAATATTTGGCTTGAAACTTACGGGCGGTAGTCTATAGTTGGTGTGTAGCTGTTTCGGCGCGAACGTCACGCAAACCAGCCTGTTCTTGACGTTGCCGGATCCGCTTCAGACCCGCATCCGTGCGGTTTCGAGAGAATTCAATTCCTCAAGCTGGAGTCCCAATCGGGAAGGAAACGACGGCCTACGCCGTCGTTTTCATTTTTGGCGCTCGCTGCCGGGGGTGTCTGGAAACGATTTCATGTCAGGAAAATGCGATGCCATGTCCGACGCAGTCTGACGATGCCGGGTGTCGCCGCCGTCTTCGCGTACCGCCCCGTTTGCTGCCGACGCGTCCGTTGTCCGGGAGACCGACCGCGGACCGCCATGCACGACGACCTTCTTGCTGAGCAAAGTGTTCTTGTCGCCTTGTTGTGCTGCCTCGGCGATAACGCTATCAAGACAACCCGGCTCAGGCTCATGAAAGCCGCCGGACTCGAGCCAGGCCTGGAAACGGCGTTGTGCCTGCTCGTACCACGCGGCGCGCATCGGTAACTGGTGTTCGAAACAATGTACATGAGGGATGTCACCACCGCGCGTCCAGCGCGCCAGCGCAAGCCGGGTTGGGAAGGTTGCGGCATATTCTTGGGCCACCTTCGTCCCGCTGCTTTTGGCTGCGAACGAAGACGGGGTGCTGTGGTTCTGTTTTTTTTCGATCTGCACTTTTGCCTCGTGGTTGGGGTTTTCGATCTGATGTGCCAGATGGTGCGGCCCACCTTTAGTCCTACACGCAGTAACTGTAGGTCGATTCCTAATCAGGTTTCAGTGTATCAACGGGACACAGTCAATTCTTGAGATGTGTCAAACGAGTTCTTGCTTCGAGTTGAAACCGCCGGATTGCTGAACTTTGACGCTTGCAATCCTTCTGCTACAGTCTCGCCCCATGAGTAAACTATCCCTCGACCGCGTTCTCCAATCGCAAGGCTTTGGTACGCGCAAGTATTGCCGGGCCTTGATCGAGGACGGCGACGTCACGATCAACGGCGAAGTCCACGACAATTACAAGACCTTGGTGGAGACGAACGGTCTCGTGCTGACCGTCTTCGACGAAGAATGGACATATCGCGAGCACGTCTATATCGCCTTAAACAAACCGTCCAACTTCGAGTGTTCGCGCAAGCCCAGTCACCATCCCGGCGTCCTCACCTTGCTTCCGGAGCAGTTCACGTGGCGTGACGTCCAACCTGTCGGACGGCTCGATCACGATACGACAGGCCTGCTGCTGATGTCGGACGACGGCCCCTTCATTCACGCGCAGTCTTCACCCAAGCGCCATATTCCCAAGGTCTACCAGGCCACGACCCAGGACCCTGTCACCCAGGCGCTCGTGGACCAGTTGCTGGCCGGCGTGCAATTGCACGACGAGCCTGCGCCGCTGGCGGTCCAGTCGTGCGTGCAGCGGGGCGATCATCAACTGGAGATCGCGCTGGAGCAGGGGAAATATCACCAGGTTAAGCGCATGCTGGCTGCGGCCGGCAACCATTGCGCGGCCTTGCATCGCTCGCAAATCGGCGGACTGACGCTCGACTCGTTGGGTCTGCACGAAGGGGAGTGGTGTTATCTGGAGCAGGAGCAACTGGATCTGCTGGTGCCGGGCTGAATTCAGCAGGTTTTGGTATCCCGGCTTTCTTAGTCTCGGTCTGGTACGCCAATCGAATGGTCAGATGTGGACGTTGTCGGCAGCTGGAGCCGGTCTATGCGCAGGGGCGGGCTCGAGCGGTGACGGTGGAGCCGTGCCGGAACGCGTGTGGAAGGCATCAAGGAAGCTGCCGCTGATGACAGTTGCGACATCGTCGACTAGATGGGCGCGGTGACCTCGTGTTACCTATCGGATAACCGCGCCGGAAGTGCTGCACTGCATACACCTTGATAGCAGAGCATCGACTCCGGTGCTTAAATCACGGATAGGCCGATTCACCGCAAGTCCAGCGTTGCTCATCAGTAGACCATCAAGCGGAAAATTGCAGGGTTATAAAAGGTAGCACGGCAAAATTTAGCGCGATCTCGTTTTCAGAGCTTGCATATCGCGTTTTTTTGTTGTCAAAACCAATATAATGAAATGCACATGGCGTTATTTCTTGCATAATAACTTTTTCATTAATTCTATCAAAAAATCACGCCTCAAATGCCTTCTGGCAATATCATGAACAGCGCATCCATCGTCTCTTGAGTGTCGTCACGAGCGTCCAAAGTTGGGTTTCACCTGCGTTGTGTATGTACTGGAGTCTCGAGCTACCCAACGTGTTGTGGCGGCATATACCCAACAAAAGATTCCTAACCTTGGTGCTATCAGGTAGAATGGTGGGCTAACTTAGGCATATAGAGTCGGTCTCTTAGGTGTGCGTTCCAGTCCATCTGGGTCTCTCTGCGGGTTCTCAATACTTCGTTGCTTTCCTTGATACTTTAAGTGCTTCGGTTTTTCTGAGGGCGAAGAGTACCCTATGCGGCGGAAGTGCCGATATGGAACAAGTATCTCCAGTTATTGCTGCCTAATTGACAACGGATGCCGGCCGATCTGAGCTGCATCGCTGTTAAATGAATAATCCGGTTGCAAAATCCTGGCGTATCCGAAATGCAGAATCATCTCGGTTTTGCATATTTTTAGTGCCACGTTTTATCTCCGGGCGGTATTGAGAGCTGTAAAGAAAGCCTGAGTTGTGAGTTTTTTGCTGAGATGCGAAGAGTAACCCAAGGATATTTTGCTCCTAAAGTTTGGCGACAGATTTTTGTTCGTCGGTCGGATATCCCTCAGTCCTATCCGATGTGTCATCGAGTGCAGTTTGGTTCCGCTATAAATGTTTTATAGCTTATGCAGTTCATTACAGGTGCGCCTCAAAGCAATATTTAGATTGATGCGTGCGTAGTTGCGATGGTGTCCCAGGTAAAGAAGAGAATGGAAAAGCGAAATTTCGTCAACTCCTTGAAAACCCTGCTGGTAATAGGTTGTTTGGGCTTCGGCCAGATGTGCTCAGCACAAGCGATGGGGCAGGATCAATCTGCAGTTGGTGCCGCACTGCAACCTCTGCCGGCAAATAATTCAAGCTTGCCGGTGATTGCCTCCCCGCGAAACTCTAACGCCGGTACATCGCGCGACGCTGTTTCAAGGCAGCCCGCACCAATTCTTACCCGTCCGGCCAAGTCGGCTCCTTCTGAAAAAGGGGCTTTCGAGGTTTATGCAACGGCCGTCACCGGGAAGAACCTGACGATTTTTGGCGCCGGATTATTTGCGGATGTGCCGACTACGTTCGCGCCACTTGACTCGGCACCTGTCAATCCTGACTATACGATCGGTACCGGTGACGAATTGCAGATTCGTGGTTGGGGCATGATGGATATGGATGTGACGGTCACGGTCGATCGACGCGGCGCCATCAATATTCCACGCGTTGGGAGCGTAAACGTTGCGGGTGTCAAATATCGCGATCTGCAGGCCTACCTGACCAATGCGGTCTCGAAGGTATTCAAGAATTTTGAACTCACGGTGAGTATCGCGCAGTCGCGTGCCGTGCAGATCTACGTGGCCGGCCACGCAGCGCGTCCCGGGACTTATACCTTGAGCGCGATGAGTACACTTTTGAATGCGTTATTTGCATCTGGCGGGCCGGATCCGTCGGGCACCATGCGAAACATTCAATTGAAACGTGGAAATCAGGTGGTCACCACGCTCGACCTGTATGACATGCTGGTCAACGGCGACAAGAGCAAGGATGTGCCGCTGCGTGACGGCGATCTGATTTATATCCCTGAAGTGGGTCCGCTTGTTGCTCTGACCGGGGATGTAAAGCAACCGGCGATCTTCGAATTGAAGGGTCAATCGTCCTTGGCCGACGTCGTGCGCTGGGCCGGCGGATTCGATTCGAGTGCTGAAGGCAAGCCGATTGTCGTTGAGCGAAGTGTTAACAACGGCTACCAAACTGTGGCCGAGCTGTCAGCTGATAACCAGGCGTTGGCACAGAGACTCGCTCCAATCCCAGTACGTCCGGCCGACATCCTGCGTGTGTTTTCCCCAGGCGCCGTACCGGTTCAGATTCAAATCCAACGCGAATATGTCAAAGTCTCCGGTGAAGTCAAGCAATCCGGTGTGTTCGAGCTTCGCAAAGGCGAGACGCTGCGCGAACTGATCGCACGCCTCGGCGGCCCGACTGAAAATGGATATTTATTCGCCACCCGTCTGGTGCGCGAATCGGTACGGCGTTCCCAGCAGATCAAGTTGAACGAGGCTGCCGACCGCTTCGAGCATGATCTGGATAACGCGGCTGCGGAGCGGCTGGCGCACACTTCTGATCAGAGTAACGTCGCGGCCGTCAACGCTGAAATCGAACGTCAGCGCCGGGTTGCGCAACGCATGAGGCAAGTGAAAGCAGAGGGCAGGATCGTTCTCGAACTGGCCGACAGTAATGCGCAAGTGAAGGATTTACCTGATTTGCCATTGCAGGATGGGGATACCGTCTACATTCCACGCAAACCGGGCACGGTCGAGGTTGTTGGCGCTGTTTATCAGGCCAATTCGATCGTGTATCGTCCTCGTCGCACGGTTAGCGACTACCTTGCGCTTGCAGGCGGCTATACAAATTCTGCCGACAAGGATGAAACATACGTGATTCGGGCCGACGGTACTGCCAAGAGCAATCACAGCTCAGGCTGGTTTTCTAGTGGCTTGGGTGGCGACATTGTCAATCCTGGCGATACTGTCATCGTGCCGGAAAAGATCGAACACGGCTCCTGGATCCAGTCGTTCAAGGAATGGACCACGATCTTTTATCAGTTCGGACTCGGCGCGGCTGGCTTGAAGGTGTTGAAAGGCTGATCGTAATCGCCCTTCGTAATCGCCACTTCAACTGGCGCACGTGGCAACCCTAGATCCTGAGAGTAATGATGTCTGAGCAAGTAGGTATGAAAGCAAGGCAAGATCAATCGCAACACGAAGAGGAGGATATTCATATCCTCGATCTTCTTGTTGTCATTGCTAAATATAAGAAATCAATTATTGGCACCACCCTGGTTGCCGCGGCCTTGGTTGCCGGTATCAGCATGGCGATGCCAAATATCTATACCGCCTCGGCAAAAATTCTCCCACCTCAGCAGTCCCAGTCGGCCGCAACCATGATACTTGGGCAATTGGGATCATTGGGTGGCTTGGCAGGCAATTCTCTCGGGATTAAGAATCCCGCCGACATCTATGTTGGAATGCTCGGTAGTCGTACTGTCGGCGATCGCTTGATCAAGAGGTTCGAGCTCGACCGGGTTTATGAAACCACATTCCACAGCGATACCCTTAAAGTGTTGGCCGGCGTTAGTACTTTCGCTGCGGGAAAAGACGGCTTGATAAGCATTGACGTCGACGACACTGATCCAAAGCGTGCCGCCGGCCTTGCTAATGGATATGTGGAAGAGCTACAGCGACTGATGTCTGAGCTTGCGTTGAGCGACGCAGCGCAGCGGCGGGTTTTCTTCGAACAGCAATTGAAGCAGGCGAAACTCAACCTCGCGGAATCGGAGGTGGCGCTTAAAAAAGTTCAGGAGAAAACTGGATTGATCCGGCCGGAAGGTCAGGCTGAGGTCCTTATTGTCGCAGCAGCAAACTTGCGAGCTCAAATTGCGGCAAAGGAAGTTCAACTCGGCGCCATGCGCACCTTTGCCACCGGAAATAACCCTGAATATATACGCTTGCAGGAAGAACTTAATGGGCTGCGCGCTCAGTTGAGCAAAGCCGAGACGGGCGTTAACGCAGGTAAAGGCGATATTGGTGTGGCAACGAGCCGCATGCCGGAAGTCGGTCTTGAGTATGTTCGAAAGTTGCGAGACGTAAAATACAACGAGGCAATTTTCGAAGTTTTGGCGAAGCAGTTTGAAATCGCTAAGCTTGACGAGGCTAAAGACCGGGGCGTACTTCAGATATTGGATAAAGCCGTCGAGCCCGATCGCAAGAGCAAGCCCAAACGTACCATCATGGTCTTTTTGGGCGCGCTGATTGCCGGATTTATTGCGGTGTGCAGGGCGTTTTACAAGGAATGGAAGGATGGGGTCGCGAGTCGCGTCGGCTCGCAGGAGCATCAGCGCCTGATGGACTTGCGCAAGAATCTGCGTTGGAAAAGCCGCTGATCCGTTTGTCGCGAAAGAATCCTTGCACTCTGAACTTCGAAGATTTTAATTTTTTGGAATACATTTATGTTGAACGATAAGTCGATCCTGATTACCGGTGGTACCGGATCTTTTGGCAAAGCGTTTGTGCGCACGGTGCTTCAGCGTTACCCCGACATCAAGCGTCTGGTTATTTTTTCCCGCGACGAACTGAAACAGTTCGAAATGGCACAGGAATTCCCGGAAAGCAAATATAAAGGTATCCGTTACTTTATCGGAGACGTGCGCGACGAGGCACGCCTGCGTCGCGCACTCGAGGGTATCGACGTCGTCGTTCACGCTGCGGCTTTGAAACAGGTGCCGGCGGCTGAATACAATCCTTTCGAATGCATCAAGACGAACGTCCTGGGCGCGCAAAATTTGATCGAAGCCTGCTTGGACAGCAATGTGCACCGTGTCGTGGCGTTGTCGACCGACAAGGCCGCCGCACCCATCAATCTGTACGGCGCCACCAAGCTGTGCTCGGACAAATTGTTCGTTGCCGCTAATAATATCAAGGGACATCGCGATATTCGTTTCAGCGTGGTGCGTTATGGGAACGTAATGGGTAGCCGCGGTTCCGTTATCCCGTTTTTCCTGGAGCGCCGTGCTACCGGTGTATTGCCGATCACGGACGAGGCGATGACTCGTTTCAACATCAGTCTGCAGGAGGGCGTGGACATGGTGTTGTGGTCGCTGGAACATGCCTGGGGTGGCGAAGTATTGGTTCCGAAGATCCCGTCGTATCGTGTCGTCGACGTGGCGGAAGCGGTCGGCCCCGAATGTGAGCGTCCGATTATCGGCGTGCGTCCTGGTGAAAAAATTCACGAGGAAATGATCACTGCCAGCGACAGTTTTAACACGGTAGATATTGGCAAGTATTATGCAATTCTTCCGATGAGCGGTGCATATACGTTGCAGCAATACTGTGCCGATATGGGCGGCAAGGCGGTGCCACCCGGCTTCAGCTATGACAGCGGCACGAACGAGCACTTTTTGAGCGTCCCGGATTTGCGGCAGTTAATCAAGGATCACGTCGATCCGAACCATAGCATCTGATGAGCATGATTCCCTACGGTCGACAGGATATTTCTGAGTCGGATATCGAGGCTGTTGTCTCGGTATTGCGGTCGGACTTCCTTACCCAGGGCCCGGCGGTACCGGCCTTTGAACGGAGTGTGGCCGAATATTGTTCCGCAAAGCACGCGCTGGCGGTGAATAGCGCCACGAGTGCCCTGCATATTGCCTGCCTCGCACTCGGCGTAGGACCGGGCGATATCGTCTGGACGACGCCGATCACTTTCGTTGCCAGTGCGAATTGTGCTCGTTATTGCGGCGCCGAGGTGGATTTCGTCGATATTAATCCACGTACTTACAATATGGATGTCGACTGCTTGGCGAGCAAACTGGCCGAAGCGGCACGTGTCGGGAAGTTGCCGAAGGTAGTCATTCCCGTGCACCTGTGCGGCCAACCCTGCGACATGGCGGCAATTCATGCGCTCGGTCAGCAATATGGATTTGGCATCATTGAAGATGCGTCGCATGCAATCGGGGGGCGTTACCTTGGCGAACCGGTGGGCAACTGCCGCTACAGCGATATCACGGTATTCAGCTTTCATCCAGTAAAAATTGTGACCACCGCAGAAGGCGGCATGGCCGTGACCAATGATGCCGACCTTGCGGCAAAAATGGCACTCTACCGCAGCCACGGCATTACGCGCGACGAGGCACAGATGACGCATGCGGCCGACGGGCCCTGGTACTATCAGCAGATTGAGTTGGGCTTCAACTACCGGATGACGGACTTGCAGGCAGCGCTAGGTGTGAGCCAGATGCATCGGTTGGACGAATTCGTCGCGGCGCGTCATGCGCTAGCGCGCCGGTACGACCGCTTATTAGCTGACTTACCGGTAACGCTTCCCTACCAATTACCCGACACGTACTCGGGGCTGCATCTGTACGTCATCCGCCTTCAATTAAACGCGCTCAAACATACTCATCGGGAAGTGTTTGACGCGTTACGTGCGCGCGGCATCGGCGTAAACCTCCATTATATTCCAGTACACACGCAGCCTTATTACCGCAAATTGGGATTCAGGGGCGATGAGTTTCCGCAGGCGCAACAATATTATGCCGAAGCCATCAGTCTGCCCATGTATTCGGGTTTGGATTTCAGCAATCAGGACCGCGTGATTGATGCTCTTGCGGAGATGCTTCGTTGAAAGTAGTTGTGATTGTTCAGGCGCGAATGGGTTCACGGCGTCTGACAGGTAAGGCCCTGATGCCTGTGGCAGGCAGGCCTATGCTTGGGCATTTGATTGATCGCCTCCGTCAGGTGCATCGTGCCGATGGGATTGTAGTTGCGACTTCGGCGGCCCCTGACGATGACGCTATTGTAAGTTTTTGTGAATCACAGGCAGTCGCTGTCTTTCGCGGAAGTGAAGAGGATGTTCTGTCGCGATATGCAGCTGCGGCCAAATACACCTGTGCGGACGTCGTGGTGCGTGTGACGGCGGATTGTCCACTCATTGACCCCGCCATCGTGGACCGTGTTATCGGTACATATTTAACGTCCCGAGATTTGCAATTTGTCAGCAATACGATCGAGCGTACGTATCCGCGAGGTATGGATGTCGAGGTATTTTCGCGAGCGATCCTCGAGGAAGCGCAACGCTGCGCGGTTGACCCCTATGACCGTGAGCACGTAACGCCCTTTATTCGGCGTGCTCTCGAAGGCTCTCCGCTCGTCTGCAACGTTGCTGGCGATCAGCCATTGAATAAGTATCGCATCACTGTCGACTACCCATCAGATTACGAAAACGTCAAGGCCCTTGTTGAAAGTGGTTTGTCTGACTTTCTTTAAACACGTTGATGCAACGTATCTACGAACTGCGTCTTGAATCACGCATGATCGATTGGCAAAGATCCGCAGACGCTACACTGCTCGGCCGTTGTGGGCTGGGGGCAGCCCAGTTCGGCATGAATTATGGCCGCTTCAACGTAGATGGCAAACCGTCGGATGTAGAGCTGGCAAAAATCCTTGAGCAAGCTCGCGATTTTGGATTGTCGTGTATTGATACTGCCCACTTATACGGCGATTCGGAAATGGCGCTGGGAGCTTGTGGTGAGCGCCTTCAGACGTTCGAAATCATCACGAAAACCCCTCGTTTTTCCGATGCTGCGATCACTGAGCACGATGCGCGGACACTACGCTCGGCGTTTGAGCAGTCACTGCGCCTTTTGCGTACGCCAAGCTTGCACGGATTGCTGATCCACCACGCTCCGAATTTGCTGGCCCCTGGCGGTGAGCGTCTTTACGAAGAAATGCTTAAGCTTAAAGACGAAGGACGAGTCGCCCACATCGGTGTGTCTGTCTACAGTGGCGAAATTGCCGAGCAAATCCATGTGAAGTTTCCGATGGATCTGGTGCAACTGCCAATGAACGTGCTCGATCAGCGGCCACTGACGTCCGGCGCCCTGGCTCGATTGGCTGCCGCCGGTGTCAGGATTCACGTACGCTCATCATTTCTTCAGGGCCTGTTATTGGCCGATCCGCTAAATTTGAATTCGTATTTTGATCAGGTCAAGCCAGTACTCGATCAATTTCATTCGATCGCAGGTACGGCCGGGATCAGTGCGGCCCATGCGGCACTGCACTTCCTGTTAGGTATTCCCGAAATCGACCGAGTGATCGTTGGTGTTGAATCGGTGGCCCAACTTCAACAATTGTTTGCGTCTTTCCCACCTGTCCCGCGCATCGATTTCGCTCAATTTGCTATCGATGACCCCGCAATACTGAATCCGGCTTTGTGGCCGAAACACAATTAAGACATGAAAATTGTTGCTATTGTTCAAGCTCGCATGGGCTCGACGCGTCTGCCGAACAAGGTCATGAAGCTCATTGGCGACAAGCCAATGATCGAATTGCTGCTCGGGCGTCTTGCGGGCGCTGTCGAGGTTGATGAAATTGTAGTCGCGACGTCGGAAGATCCGCGTAATTTGCCACTGGCACAACATGTTCGTGCGCTGGGCTACCGCTGCATACAGGGCAGTGAGAACGATGTATTGCACCGCTTTTTATGTGCAGCAGAGCAGGTCGAAGCGGATGTGATCGTACGCATTACGGGAGATTGCCCCTTGGTCGATCCAGCACTGGTGGATGAGGCGATACGTCGTTTCAAACAGGCTCAAGTCGACTATTTCAGCAACGTTGCGCCGCCCACTTTTCCTGACGGGCTCGATATCGAAGTGTTTAAATATGCCGCGCTTGCCCGCGCCGCACGTGAGACTGACAAACCATTCGATCGCGAGCATGTGACTCCCTATCTACGCGAGCAAACATGCTTCAGCAAGGGATGCATGGTAAATGACGAGGACTTGTCAGCGCTGCGCTGGACTGTTGACGAACCTGCTGATCTGGAGGTAATCCGCAAGGTATTTGCACACTTTTCGTACCGAACCGACATAACCTGGCAACAAGTCCTGAAATTACGTCAAACTCATCCGGAATTGTTTGAAGCTAACCAGCAAATAATTAGAAATGAAGGAGCTAGCATGAGCGCCGGCCAAAAACTGTGGAAACGTGCTAAACAAGTAATTCCGGGCGGCAATATGTTGCTGTCAAAACGTGCAGAAATGTTCTTGCCGGAGCAGTGGCCTGCATATTTCAGCAAGAGCAAGGGGTGCAAAGTCTGGGACCTCGATGGCAAGGAGTACACCGACATGTCCATCATGGGCATCGGCACGAACACCCTTGGTTACGGTCACCCGGAAGTCGATGCAGCGGTACAGCAAGTTGTTGCCGATGGCAATATGTCTACTTTCAACTGCCCAGAAGAGGTTTATCTTGCTGAAAAGCTGATCGAACTCCACCCCTGGGCCGACATGGTGCGCTTGGCCCGGTCGGGGGGCGAGGCCAACGCGATCGCAATCCGGATCGCACGAGCAGCCTCAGGTCGCGATAAGGTTGCTGTGTGCGGCTATCATGGTTGGCATGACTGGTACCTGTCGGCCAACCTGGGCGACGACCAGAACCTGGCCGGCCACCTGCTTCCGGGCCTAGATCCAGCCGGCGTGCCGCAGAACTTGCGCGGCACGGTGTTCCCATTTAATTACAATAACTACGCCGAGCTGGAAGCGTTGGTTAATACCCACGACATTGGTGTTATCAAAATGGAGGTCGTGCGGAATAAAGGGCCCGAAGACAACTTCCTTCAAAAAGTGCGTAAACTTGCTACCGAACGCAAAATCGTACTGATCTTCGACGAATGTACGTCGGGCTTCCGTCAGGCGTTCGGCGGCCTGCATAAGCTGTACGGCGTCGAGCCGGATATGGCCATGTTCGGCAAAGCGCTGGGCAACGGGTATGCAATCACCGCAACGATCGGCCGTAGGGAAGTCATGGAGGCGGCGCAGTCCACCTTCATCAGTAGCACGTTCTGGACGGAGCGGATCGGCCCGGCCGCCGCACTCCGTACGCTCGACGTGATGGAGCGGACCAAGTCCTGGGAGACGATTACCAATACCGGCTTGCAGATCCGCGAAAAATGGCAGCAATTGGCCGACAAGAACGGCTTGAAGATCGACCATTGGGGCCTGCCCGCGCTCACCGGATTCTCGTTCCAAAGCGAGAACGCCCTTGCATACAAGACATTAATCACTCAGGAAATGCTGGCTAAGGGTTACCTGGCAGGTAATAGCGTTTACGTAAGCACTGCCCATACGCCCGATGTGGTCGAGCGCTTCTTTGCCGAGCTGGATCCGATCTTCGGCTTGATCAAAGAATGCGAAGAGGGGCGCGATGTGATGAGCCTGCTCAAGGGCCCGGTTTGCCACGCGGGTTTCAAGCGTCTGAACTGAGCCAGATGAAGTTCCTGTTCCGCGTAGACGCTTCTGTCTCGATTGGCAGTGGGCACATCATGCGCTGCCTGACGCTGGCGACCGCACTGCGCGCGCGCGGCGTGTCTTGTCATTTCGTCAGCCGCAAACACGATGGACATCTCATCGAATTGGTGCGCCAGCGCGGGTTCGAGGTGACTGCGCTTGTTGCCGGTCATGCGGCGCCGCCCGACGACGACGGTCCTGTGCATGCGTCCTGGCTGGGGTGCACCTGGGAGAGCGACGCGGAACGAACCCGTGCACTGGCAGTGACAATGAAGCCGGATTGGATCGTGCTCGACCACTACGCGCTCGACGAGCGTTGGGAGCGCTTCGTCTCGGTCGCGGGTACGAGACTGTTGGTCATCGATGACCTGGCGGACCGCACCCACGCGTGTGATCTGCTGGTCGACCAGAATCTCGGGCGGGCCGCAGCCCATTACAGTGCACTGGTGCCTGACGGCTGCAGCGTGCTGGCGGGGCCGGCCTATGCATTGTTGCGGCCTGAGTTTGCCCGACTGCGCCCGGTCAGCCTGGCGCGCCGGAACGGCGCGACATTGCGACACATCCTTGTCAATATGGGCGGAGTGGATCAGCCAAATGCGACCGGGGCAGTACTGGCAGCCCTGTGCGCTTCAGACTTGCCACCGGACTGCCGCATCAGCGTGGTCATGGGCATGCAGGCGCCCTGGATCGCCGAGGTGCAGGCATTCGCAACTCGGATGTCCTGGGCAACTGAGGTACTGGTCAACATTTCGGACATGGCTGAGCGCATGGCCGACAGCGATATGGCGATCGGCGCCGCCGGCAGCACTTCATGGGAACGCTGTTGTCTCGGGTTGCCGACATTGATGGTTATCCTGGCCGCCAACCAGGAATCCAGCGCGGCCGCCCTTGATGATGTCGGCGCCGCGCTGTTGTTGGGCCATGTGGGCGATATACCCCGGCGCTTACCTGCGGCATTGACGGACGTCATGCAACCCGACCGTCTGCGCCAGATCAGCGACGCCGCCAGCGCTTTAGTCGATGGACACGGCGTAGAGCGCCTGTTGCACGCGCTGGGGATGTGATGGAAAGCAACCCGAAGGCGGGAGTCTTGGATACCCTGCGCACGATGATCCATGCAGACCTCGAACTGGTGTTGGCGTGGAGAAATCATCCAGATGTCCGTCGCTACATGTATACCCGTCAAGAGATTGGCTTAGAGCAGCACCGGCAATGGTTCGAGCGCGCGAGCCAGGATCCGCGCAGGCATTTGCTGGTGTTCGAAGCGGACGGGCAGGCGTCCGGGTTCGTCAACCTTGGGGAACTCGGGAGTGGTGGGATCGCGGATTGGGGTTTTTATGCTGCGCCAGGCGCCCCCGCGGGTACCGGTCGCCGCCTGGGACGGGCCACGCTGCATTACGCATTTGACCGCCTCGGCCTGCATAAAGTGTGCGGTCAGGTCTTGGCCTACAACACGAAGTCGCTGCGCTTTCACCAGGCGCTCGGGTTCCGTCAGGAGGGCGTGCTGCGCGACCAGCATCACGACGAAGAGCGCTACCACGACGTTATCTGCTTTGGTCTGCTGCAACGTGAATGGCAGGCCTGCTTGTAAGAGAAGAGAATAGGAATAACACATCATGTCGATCAATCCTAAAGTGGCAATCGCCGGTCGCAACATCGGTATTGATTTCCCGCCGTATGTGATCGCCGAACTTTCGGCCAACCATAATGGTCGAATGGAAACGGCGATGGCCATCATCGAAAAGGCGAAGCAGGCCGGCGCGGATGCGGTCAAGCTTCAGACTTATCGTCCAGACACGATCACACTCAAGAGCGAACATGAGGACTTCCGCATTCGCGGAGGGTTGTGGGATGGGCGGACGTTGTATGAGCTGTATGAGGAGGCGCACATGCCATGGGAATGGCATGCGCCCCTGTTCGATTATGCGCGTAAGCTGGGCATTTCCATTTTCAGCTCGCCGTTCGACACCACCGCAGTGGATTTGCTGGAAGACCTGAACGCCCCAGCATATAAGATAGCCTCGTTCGAGGCGGTCGACCTGCCGTTGATCAGGTACGTTGCCGGCACCGGCAAGCCGATGATCATCTCCACCGGCATGGCCGACGCGGAAGAGATCGAGGAAGCGATCAACGCGGCACGCGAGGGCGGCTGTAAGGAATTGGCGATCCTGCATTGCGTGAGCGGTTATCCGGCCCCGGCCGAGGACTACAACCTGCGGACGATCCCTGACATGATCGCGCGCTTCGGCCTGGTCACTGGCCTGTCCGATCACACGCTGGATAACACGACCGCCATCGCAAGCGTGGCGATGGGCGCGTCGATCATCGAAAAGCACTTCACCCTCGACCGCAATGGCGGCGGTCCCGATGACAGCTTCTCGCTGGAGCCGGCCGAAATGGCCCACCTGTGCCACGGAAGTAAAACCGCATGGCTTGCCTTGGGCCAGGTGGATTACGGCCGCAAGTCGAGCGAACAGGGCAATGCCCAGTTCCGCCGTTCCTTGTACATCGTCAAGGATCTCAAGCAGGGCGATGTGATCACCGCCGATGCGGTACGTAGCGTGCGCCCCGGTTTTGGCCTCGCGCCCAAGTTCCTCGAAGACGTTATCGGAAAAAAAGCGGCGATGGATATCGCGGCCAATACCGCCCTTACGTTCGCATTGCTGGCCGATTGAGCGGCGGTCGCAGTATCTGATTGTTCTTTGGATCCGTTATGTCGAGAAACCGGGAAAAAGAGGTCTTCCTTGCTACTACTGCGTTGGAAGAGTTCTGGGATACCTCCAAACCCATCGTATTCCTTGGCCCGTGGTGCCTGCTGCATGAGCGCAAGCGGTCGTGGCAGCAATTGGACGGGCAACTCATGCCGGATCCATTCATGTCGGAAGGCGCAGCCAAGGAAGCCTACCATCAGGTGCATGCATGCTACGAGCGGATCTTGCCGGTCCTGGCAGAGGCGCTTAACGGGTTGCATGGTCAATCTCACAGTCTCCGCTATTGGCGCATCGTCGCTGGACCGTGGTTGCATGTCTACATTTCTGCATTGTTCGAGCGCTACCTCAGTCTCAAGATGGCGCTCGCACAATATCCAGGATTCGACACCATCGTCCTGGCCGAGAGCGCACATGTCGTGCCCGCAAGCACGCACGACTTTGCCGCCTACCTGATTGAAGATACTTACAATCTTCAGATCTACAGCCGCCTTTTGAGCGCCTTGGGTCTGAAGTTCCGCCAGGGCGGCGGCGACATAACGCAGCGAGTCCAATATGTGAAGGCGAGCGAGCCTTCATGGAAGCAGACCGCGGCCAGGATCGCAAGCCGGTCGTATGCGCGTGCGGCCTCGCGTATCTGTCGTTCCGTGCTTCTGAAGGATTCCTATTTCTCGAAATCCGTGCTCGCGTCGCTTGCTTCCAGCCGTCCCGGTCGCGTCCTGCCGGTGCTCGGCGCATCGGGCGAATTCTCCGATTGCCCGGTGCAGCCGGCGCTACGCGATCGGCTGCAGGGCCTGCCGTTCGGCGACGCCGAGTTCGAGCGTTGCATCGCAACGCTTCTGCCCGGGGATTTGCCCAAGTCCCTTGTCGAAATTTATGGCGACATCGGCAAGGCCGCCCGGGGTAATTTTCCAAAGCGGGTGACTGCCGTGTTCAGCGCCAACGCCTGGTACTACGACGAGGTGTTCAAGCAGTGGTCGGCGGCGATGGCTGAACGGGGGGCCGTGCTACTTGGATGCCAACACGGCGGCAACTATGGTGCGCTGGCATCGATGCCGAGCGAGGACCATGAAACCGCGATCGTGGACCGCTACTTCACCTGGGGTTGGAAGCGAGAGGGGAGGCCGGCATGCGTCGTTCCGATGCCGGCACCCAAGTTGATCGGGCGTGGCCCGAGCGCGGACGCATCGGCTAAATCGGGCATGCTATGGGTGGCCACGACGATGCCGCGCTATCTGGTGCAATTCCCCTGGACACCCGGTGATTTCAAGCGCTACCTCGACTGGCAGCAGCGTTTCGCAGCCAGCCTTGATCGGAATGTATTCCGGCAGTTGCGTCTTCGTCCGCACCGGGAAGATACCGGCTGGGGTGTGGCTGAACGCTTGCGTGATGAGTTCCCGGAACTGCAGGTCGAAAGCTGGGATGTGTCTTTCCAGCAAAGCCTGGATCATTGCGCGCTTTATATCTGCGACCATTTGTCCACGACGTTCATCGAAGCGCTCGCTGCGGGTATTCCAACCATCCTGTTCTGGGATCATGGGGCCAATGAATTGCGCCCTGAAGCCGTGGACAGCTATGCGCAGTTGCGCGAAGCCGGCATTCTGTTCGACAGTCCGGAAGCCGCAGCAGCGGCTGTCAATGCGATCCAGCATGATGTCGCCGCGTGGTGGAATAAGCCTGCGCGGCAACGGGCCGTCGCCACGTTCCGTGCGCGCTTCGCCCATACCGATGCGGACGCAATCGCCGTGTGGCAGGCCGAACTTGACCGTTGCATCGCGGTGCTTGCCGACGCTCAGCCGGAGTAACAGGTGAGCGCTCATTCCGTATCCGTCAAAACCAGATTGCTGATTTCGATCGGCTCGAACGTCGTGCGGGCCGCGATAACATTTGCGACCGGCCTCGTCATCGCGCGTGCATTGCGGCCATCCGCCTATGGCGATCTGATGTTCCTGCTCGGGAGTTTTATCGCGCTTCGGCCGTTGCTGGACATGGGCGGATCGACAGCTTTCTTCACGTTCCTGTCGCAACGCACCCGAAGCTGGGCGTTTTACCTGCTGTATTTTGGCTGGCTGGCGTGTCAATTTTTTGTTGCGCTGCTCCTGCTCGGCTTGTTGCTTCCACAAAGTGTGTTCGACAAAGTATGGATCGGACACGACCGCGGCTTGGTGGTGCTCGCGTTCGTCGCGTCCTTCATGCAACAGCAGGTTTGGCAGACCGTCGGCCAGGTTGGTGAAGCGGGGCGACGGACCGTCGCGGTACAAACGCTGAATATGATGGTGGCGGTGATTTATTTGTCCAGCGTCGCGCTGCTGGCGGCGCTGGGCACGGTCAGTATCGAAAAGGTACTTTGGCTTCTGATCGTTCAATATGTGTTTGCGACGTTGGTCGCGGTTTGGCGCCTGCGTGGCAGCACCGGACCGTTCGATTCCACGTTCTCGATTCGCGCAACCATGCGTGAATACCTGAACTATTGCAGACCTCTGATCGCCTTATCCTTGCTCAGTTTTGCCTTCGACTTCGCCGACAAATGGATGCTTCAACGGTTTGGTGGAGCTGTTCAACAGGGTTATTTCCAGATAGCGAACCAGATTTCCGCTATCAGCCTTCTGGCAACCGCATCCATCCTGAACGTATTTTGGAAAGAAATTGCCGCGGCTTGGGCTGAAAAAGACATGTCACGCGTAGCGCGACTTTACCGCAAGGTCAATCGTAGCCTGGTGATGTTGGGGGCACTGCTGACGGGGTTCCTGTTGCCGTGGGCGAAGCAGATTGTTGGCATTGTGCTGGGTGAAGCATATTTGCCGGCATGGCCAGTGCTGGCAATCATGCTGTTGTACCCGATCCACCAATCGATGGGGCAGATCGGCGGCACGATGTTATATGCGAGCGCCCAGACCAAGAAATATATGACGGTCAGCGCGCTCGCCATGCTGGCGTCAATTCCCCTCTCTTATCTCGTCCTGGCGCCGCAGTCAGGATCATTTGTTCCGGGCCTCGGGCTGGGAGCAGTCGGCCTCGCGCTCAAGATGGTCGTGCTCGGCGTGTGCTCGGTCAACCTGCAGGCCTGGATTATTGCGCGCAGCTGCGGTTGGAAATTCGACTGGGCCTTTCAGGTGGTCGGTATCACTCTGCTGATCGCATTCGGCTATATCGCTAAATATGCGGTGCTTGCCGTTTGGACAGTTAACGGTACGCATTTCTCCGACCTGGTGCTACCCGGTCTGATGACCGGTGTGCTGTATACAGTCATGACGGCGTTGGCAATATGGCAGTTACCGTGGTTGATCGGGCTGGATCGTGCCCATCTTCGCGCGTTGTTTGACAAACTGACTCGGCGTTCAAATGTAAAGGTGGAGGTGTCGAATTGATCGGCCTAGTTCGCAAGGTTTGGCGCAAATTGTTCTACGATCCGTACAAGGTCGTTCGCAGGAATCCCCATATAACGATGGGAGCCTCATATCTTGGTAAATCGTTTTCAGTCGAATTTCTCGTCCCGCGAAAACGGACGGGCTTTATCGCCGGTAACGACTGCATCATGTATTGCCAAGCTTTCTTCGAAAGTGAGCAGGGCGCCATCGAAATCGGTGATCGCGTGTATATCGGAGGGGGAACCCAACTTATTTCCCGCAGCGGTATCAAAATCGGGAATGACGTCATGATTTCCTGGGGCTGCACCGTTTACGACCACGATGCGCACTCCATCGATTACCGTTCACGCATGGAAGATCATGCCGGACATCTGCGCAGCTGGAGTTCGGGGAACCTACTGAACGGCAAGAACTGGTCAACCGTGAAGACTGCGCCTATCGTCATCGAAGACCATGTCTGGCTCGGGTTCGACGTCGTGGTACTGAAGGGGGTGACGATCGGTGAAGGCGCTGTCGTCGCCGCGCGGTCCGTCGTGACCTCTGACGTTCCGCCTTGGACCGTGGTTGCCGGCAGTCCGGCACGGGTCGTCAGGCAAATCCCAGCCGACATGCAAAAGCCACGCCGTGACCCGACTGCACACGGTGTACCGGCTACCGAAGAAGAATGACCGATATGATTGATTCACTGGCCAAACAACTGTCCGGCGCTTATCGCGGCAAACGCATTTTGGTCACCGGCGCTACCGGCTTCATTGGCCGGCATCTGGTGGAAATGCTTGGCGCTCTCGGGGGCGAACTGGCCATTTTGAGCCGCGGCTCGGATCCCTTGCCACACGTGGGGAAAATATTCCGAGGCGAGTTGCAGGATCGCGATTTTGTGTCTGCCACGTTGAGCGATTGGGCTCCCCATCTGGTTTTTCACCTGGCGGGTGCTCGCGAGCGCAACCTGACGCGAGAGGCATTCGACAAGACGATCGAGGCCAATCTCATGGGTACGCTGAATTTGCTGTACGCAGCGCTCGACCGGGGTGAACTCGGAAGGATTGTCGTGCTCGGCACAGGCGAAGAATATGGCCGCAATCCCGCCCCGTTCCACGAGTCGATGCGGGAAGGGCCGATCAGCGCTTATTCGTTCTCGAAACAATGCGCGACCCAGCTGTCGCAGCTCATGCACAGCAGTTTCGGACTTCCCGTGGTGGTCGTTCGTCCGTCGGTCGCCTATGGCCCTGGCCAGCATGACGACATGTTCTTGCCTGCCCTGATCCAGACTTTGCTGCGCGGTGAAGCGTTTGACATGACGCTCGGCGAGCAGACGCGCGACTATGTGTATGTCAGCGATCTGGTCGAGGCGATCCTGTGTGCCGGTGCATGTGACGGGGTCGACGGTGAAATCATCAATGTCGGCAGCGGCACCGCGACTCGGATCGCGGGCCTTGTAGAACAGGTCGAGGCACAATTGGGCATCGAAGGGTTGGTGCGTCGAGGTACGGTGCCTTACCGTACCGGCGAACCGATGGAATATCTGTTGGACGTGTCGAAGGCGCGCGCGCTGCTGCAGTGGACCCCGCGTACCTCGCTCGAGGCGGGACTCCGGGAAACGATTGCCTGGTACCGGCAAAGGAATTCATGAGCGCCCGTCCAAAACTGCATTATCACAGCGACTGCGACTTTTTCGCCGGTTGCGAGAACATGCTGGCGAATTTCTTCAACGATCCGACCGTAAGCGCAGCATACGAGATTTCGTTCAGTTGCCGCTGGAGCGCACGCTACGAAGCCGGACTGCGTGGCCGGGTGCGCACGCCACCGCCGTTGGAGCGTTATCCGCTGCTGTCCGGCACCGTATTCACGCGACATGCGCCGCACCTGCCGAGGCCGTTGGGCCTGGCCGTGCGTGTTCTGAATTATCTGTTGCTGGTCCGCTATTGGGTCCTTATCTGGAACGTACTCGTGCTGGCGCGCGCCTGGCGTGGACGCGGCATCGACATCCTACACATTAACAACGGAGGTTATCCGGCGGCGTTATCTTGTCTTTCGGCTGCAATTGCGGGGAGACTTTGCGGTGTGCGCCATGTGATCATGGTGGTGAACAATATTGCCCAAGGCAGGGAACGTTATCGCTACTGGTGGCTGGACCGCCCGCTCGACTATTTGGTAGGGCGCTGCGTGGATCGTTTCGTGACAGGCTCGCATAACGCCGGCCGGGCACTGCAAGCTGTCCTCCGCTTGCCGTCCGCCTCGTTCGCGACTTTACATAACGGCATCGCGTCGCGCGCGAACATCGAGACACGCGGACAAACCCGTGAACGCCTTAGCGTGAGCGGCGATACGCTGGTTTTCGGTATGGTGGCGCTCCTTGAATGGCGCAAGGGCCACCGCGTTCTCTTTCGCGCGATAGCCGTCTTGCGGGACTTGGTCGATCCGGAAAATATGCCCTTGTTCCTGATTGAGGGGGACGGCCCGGAACGTGTTGAGCTACAGGCCATGGTTCGGGAACTTGGAATCGAGAAATGGGTGCGCTTCGTGGGGGTCGAGCAACACGTTTTTGATTTTATTCAGGCCCTTGATGTTATGCTGCTGCCCTCGGTCGCAAATGAAGATTTCCCTAACGTCATTATCGAAGCAATGGGGCTCGGTAAGCCCGTGATTGCCAGTCGTATCGCCGGTACGCCGGAGCAGATCGACGATGGCTTGACCGGAGCGCTGGTCGATCCGGATGACCATATGATGCTGGCGCACAGCATCGCATCATTCATCAACAACAGGGCAAGTCTCGACCAGTTGGGCAGGCGAGCGCGTACAAAATTCGCCGAGCAATTTACTGCCAGCGTCGCAGTTACTCGTTACTTAAATCTTTATAAAACGCTTTTAACCGGAGAATGAATTGAAAGTTGTAATACTCTGTGGCGGACAGGGCACCCGAATCCGTGACGTGAATGAAAACCTGCCCAAGCCGATGATTCCCGTGGGGAACTTCCCGATCATGTGGCACATCATGAAATATTATTCGATGTACGGTCACAAGGACTTCGTGCTGTGCTTGGGCTATAAGGGACAGGTCATCAAGGACTTCTTCCTGAACTACGAATCGAATACCCGAGACCTCTCGTTGACGCTGGGCGCGGCCAATCGCATCGAATATCACACCGAACACGAGGAGATCGACTGGCGCGTGACGCTGGCCGATACCGGCGCCGACGCCATGACTGGCGCTCGCGTGCGCAAGATCCGCAAATATATCGGCAACGACGAGCATTTCATGTTGACTTACGGTGATGGCGTAGGCGATATCGACATTGCCAAGTTGGTCGATTTCCACATGAGCCATGGCCGCATCCTGACGGTCAGCGGTGTCCGTCCGCCCGGCCGTTTTGGTGAACTGATGCATTCTCCGGAGGGCCTCGTCACTGAGTTTAACGAGAAGCCGCAAGCGACCGGTGGGCGTATTTCGGGTGGTTACTTCGTATGCAGCCGTAAGATTTTCGACTATCTCGACGAGGGCGATGACGTCGTGTTTGAAACTGATCCGATGCGCCGGCTGGTGGCCGACGGCCAAATGATGACCTATGAGCACGACGGGTTCTGGCAACCGATGGATACCTATCGCGATTACACGTACTTGAACGGCCTCGTGGCCAAGGGTGAGGCTCCATGGATCAAGTGGTAAGCATGGTAGACGCCTTCCATCACGCGTTTAAGGGCAAGCGCGTTCTCGTCACTGGCGACACCGGTTTCAAGGGCTCCTGGTTGTGCCTGTGGCTGCATCAACTTGGGGCGCAAGTCCTGGGCTATGCGCTACCACCGGAAGGCCCGGAGGACCATTTCAACCTGCTTGGTCTGGACAAGATCATCGAGCACGTCGACGGTAACATCCTCGACGCCGCAGCGCTCAATGCCGTGTTCGACCGTTTCCAGCCAGAGGTATTGTTCCATTTGGCAGCACAGCCCCTCGTGCGCTATTCGTACGATGAGCCCAAGCTGACCTTCGATACCAATGTCGCCGGTTCAGTCAACGTTCTGGAGGCCGCGCGCGCATCGTCCTCGCTGAAGGCGCTCGTGTATGTTACTTCCGACAAGTGCTACAAGAATAACGAGTGGATCTGGGGCTACCGCGAGAATGACGAGTTGGGTGGACATGACCCTTACAGCGCGTCGAAGGCCGCTGCGGAACTGGTGTTCTCGTCCTACCAGGATTCTTTCTTCCGCAAGCGTCCGGGTTTCGGGGCCGCCACCGTGCGTGCCGGTAACGTAATCGGCGGTGGCGACTGGGCCCTGGACCGTATTGTGCCGGACTCGATTCGTGCGCTTCGCCAGGGCCAGGCGATCCATCTGCGCAATCCCCATTCCACGCGTCCCTGGCAGCACGTGCTCGAGCCCCTGTCAGGATATTTGATGACCGCAGCGCGCCTGCTGGATGAGCCGCAGCGGTTTGCGGGTGCATGGAATTTTGGGCCGGATTCGGAATCGATTCGCACCGTCGGTGAGTTGGCGAAAATGGTCGTGCAAACCTGGGGTGAAGGCGAAGTCGTGGTTGCGCAGCAGGCAAACGCGCCCCATGAGGCGACGCTGCTTCATCTGAATTGCGACAAGGCGCACCAATTGATGCGCTGGCGCCCGAAATGGAATGCAGACCGTGCAGTGTCCGAAACCGTCTCGTGGTACCGGCAAGTCCATCAGGGCGGAGACGCTCTGAGTATTTCTACTCAACAAATCCTAGCGTACATGGAGTCGTAAATGATCGAAGGCGTCATCATCACCCCGTTGAAACAAATTCTCGACGAACGGGGCAAAATCATGCACATGATGCGCGAGGATTCTCCGGGGTTTCACGGCTTCGGTGAAATCTATTTTTCCTGCGTTCACCCGGGGGCCATCAAAGGCTGGCATATCCATAAAGAGATGGTGTTGAATTACGCCGTCCCGCACGGCAATATCAAATTCGTTCTGTATGACGACAGGCCAGATAGCCCGACCCGTGGCGAACTGCAGGAAATCTTCATGGGCCCCGACAATTATTGCCGTGTGACCGTGCCGCCTATGGTTTGGAACGGGTTTAAAGGAATTGGCCAGGAAATGGCGATCGTCGCCAACTGCACCGATATCGGTCACCGCACGGATGAAATCGACCGCCTCGATCCCTTCGACCCGAGCATTCCCTACAACTGGGAAATCAAGCACCGATGACTCAGGCAATATTGATTACTGGTGGCCTGGGCTATGTTGGCGGCCGGGTCGCACGACACTTGGCAGCGTCGCCGAATCTGGACTTGCGGCTGACCTCGCGCACACCTCCAGCAAGCGCGCCGGCATGGTTGACGCGCGGAGCGGTAGCAGGCTGGGACACTGCGGATGATGCAACGGCTCTGCTTACGGGCATCGATACCGTTGTTCATTTTGCCGCGCTTAACGAAATCGACAGCGCGCGCGATCCGGTCAGGGCGCTCGAGGTGAACGGCAATGATACCGTCCGCCTGCTGATGGCTGCCCAACAAGCCGGCGTGCGCCGCTTCATTTATTTTTCGACGGCACATGTGTATGGCGCACCCTTGGCGGGTCACATTAACGAACGGACTTTGCCACGCCCCATCCATCCTTATGCAATTACGCACAAGGTGGCGGAAGATTTCGTGTTAGCAGCGTATGACCAGCGTAAGATCGAAGGTGTCGTGTTACGCCTGTCGAACGGCTTCGGCGCCCCGATTGATCCCGAGGTAAATCGCTGGACGCTCATCGCCAACGACTTGTGCCGTCAAGCCGTGACGACGGGCAAGCTCGTGCTCAAGTCCAGCGGACTGCAGCGCCGCGACTTCGTCACCTTGGCCGATGTTGCCCGCTGTGTAGAACATTTCATTGCCTTGCCTAGCGACCAGTTGCAGGATGGCCTGTTCAACCTCGGCGGACAATGCGTGCTGAGCATGTTCGAACTCGCTTCCGTCGTGGCGCGCCGCTGCGAGGCTGTACTCGGTTTCCTGCCGCCGGTCGAACGACCGATGCCCGCACCGGGCGAAACAGCTCCAGACTTACTGTACGCCATCGACAAACTCAAGGCGGCCGGCTTTTCGCCGGTGGGCGGCGTCGAAGATGAGATCGACGCAACCTTGTTGCTGTGCCGTGACGCATTCGGGAAGCAGACATGATCGATTCGGGATTGGATACCGATGCGAGCGGGCACACGCCCAAAGTCACGGTTGTGGTGCCGACCTTCAGGCGGAAGGACTTACTCAAGGAAACCGTCGATTCGATCCTGGCACAGACCTATCGCGACTTCGAGCTCATCATTGTCGATAACATGTCGGAAGACGGCACTGCCGAGTATGTGGCCGGGTTGAACGACCCGCGCGTCCGATATTACCGGAATCCGAACGGTGGCATTATTGCTGTAAATCGGAATTTTGGTATTCGGCAAGCACGCGGCGAATATATCGCATTATGCGACGACGACGACGTATGGCAGCCGACAAAGCTGGAGAAACAGGTCACTTTGCTTAGCAACAGGCCGGCCGTAGCAATGTGCTATTGTAATGCCGCCGTTTTTACTACGCTCAGCCAGCGTGCAACCCCATGGATGATGAAACGGGTTCACACCGATTACTATCGTAATTTATTGATCGGAAATTTCATTCCAAATTCATCCGTTCTGTTGCGACGTGCCGATTGGGACGCGCTGGGCGGCTTTCGCGAGGAGCGTGAACTCATTGCGGTGGAAGATTACGAGATGTGGTTGAGATTGGCGCGTGAGCATGAAATTGCCTACATCGATGAATGCCTGCTCCTTTACCGAGTGCACCCATCGGCAGCAAGTAATTCGCGTGTGAAGATGGCGCGCAAGCACTTGAATGTTCTAATCCGAGGCTTAACTCTTAAGACAGTGTCACCGAGATATCTGCTCGCTGTCGTCCGCTCTGCAGTCCGGGTTGTCTATGCAGGTATCGTGCTGAAAGCAATTTAGATGGCGAATCCCGTTATTGGCATCATATGCCTGTTGTTGCTCTCGTTTTATGACCCGTCCCTGATCATCTATCGTATCGGCTTCGTCAACGAGATCGCGCTCGCCCTCATCGGCTTGCTCTTTATTGCGAATCATGACGCGATCTTGAATTTGCTGTTCCTGCCCTTTAAAAAGGGGGCCGCCAGGCTGATCTATTGCGCTTTCTGGTCAAGCTGGGCCCTCTATTTTCTGGTGCACAGTGTAGTGGGCCTGACGTCGATTGGTTTTGCCTCGTCTCGGCTGATCCGTATATTGTTTGTTATTTTATTTTTTCTTAACATTCGGAAATTCTGGCAATTCAAGATCTATTTGCGGCTGCTCATTCTGTTGGCCGTATTTTACTCCGTGACCAGCGTGCTGTTCCATGTTGTAACACAGTTGTCCGGCGTGCCCAATGCCGTTATCGTCCATGTTCCAGTAGTTGATGTTGATTTTGCCGATCTCGGGATTTTCGGATACATGTGGCCGACCAACTACAGATTTCCGATGCGTCTGGCCGGTGTTGTAATTTATCGAATATCGTCGTTTTTTAATGAATCGGCCGCTTTTGCATTTTTTCTGGAGCCGATCTTGTTTTATGCCCTTTTCCTGCGTGCCCAGTCTAAATACAAGGTTTCCTACACAGTCGCGTGTGTAATCATCATCTGCGGGCTTATTGCGTCGACATCAGTCGCAGGTTTGGTGTCTGTATTGGTGTCATTTGTTGTGCTCTGGTTGTGCCGTGAGCGCAGTCTGTTGAAGAAGACTTTTCTCGGCGGCTTTGCGGTCCTCGTACTGTATGGTTTCTTTCAGTCAGGTGTCGGGGTATTGGACGATATCGTCAGCACGAAACAAGGTACGATCGAACTGGAAGCAACTGGTTTGGAGCACGGTCTAGGGTTGCTGCATGGATTTACTCTGCTTGTTGGCTCAGGATACGATTTCGTCCGCGATGATTTTTATGTTTCCGCGAATGCTTTTCTGTCGAATTTGCAACGTGGTGGTCTGCTGGGGTTGATACTTTTCTCATCCAGTGTTCTGCTCATCATTGCCCAATGGTGGCGGATCGGATTTAGGAAGCTGATGAATGAAGGTGGGTGGGTGGGATTTGCATTGTTGCCCAATTTCGTTCACTTAGGCATTAAAGTCACCTACGAGTTTACATTCATTTACCTGATTAATTTCAGTCTTGTTTTTTGGTATTTAGTCCACATTCGTGCAAAAAATTCTACTATTGTCTGTTCGAGCTGATTACGGTGGTGGGCCCGAGCATATGTTATCGTTGATGAAAGGCTTGGCTCAATACCGTACCTTCGTCGTGGCTGCACCGTTGGGACAGACCTATACACAGCGGTTCGCGGAACACGCAACCTTGCATGATTTGCCATTCCGACGTTTTTCGTTAGGTAGTCTTTTGGCATTGGTGCGGCTGGTCAAGCGGGAAAACATAGTGCTCATCCATAGCCACGGTAAAGGAGCGGGTATCTATGGTCGTCTGCTTGGATGGATGACCCGGCGTCCGGTCGTGCACACATTTCATGGATTTCACTATAAACATCTCCCACCACTGAAACGCTACGCGTATCTGGCTATTGAGCGCTTGCTTGCGCGATGTACGGCAGTGGCCCTTAATGTGTCCGCGTCAGAGGCGGCGGTATGCAGACAGGCAGGAGTCCTTCGCAAGACCAAGAATATAGTCGTTCCCAATGGAGTCATCCTCGGTCCGGAGAGGCATCCGCGTCCGCGAGCGAAAGGTCAACCTTGGATATTGATCAATGTTGCTCGTCACGAAACGGAAAAGGGCGTGGATGGTGTTATACGAATAGCGGGGGCACTGACGCGAAGGGGGCTCGACATTGAATTGTGGCTTATCGGCGATGGCGATCAGTCTGTGTCCTTAAAGGAATTGGCATCCCGCGAAGGCCTGGCGGAGCGCGTGCGTTTTATGGGCTTTCGCGATGACGTTCCCGAACTGCTACAACGAGCAGACATTTTCGTGTCTGCCTCGCATGGTGAGGGCATGCCGCTGACCTTGCTGGAAGCCATGGCTGCCGGGCTCCCTGCTGTCGCTTCGGACGTCGTTGGTAATCAGGATATTGTAGAGCCAGAGAATACGGGTTTTCTCTTTCCTCTAAATGATGCGGAGCAGGGCGCGAATGCGGTTGCACGATTAATGGCGGAACCTTTGCTATACGGACGTTGCATGCGGACGGCGCAAGAGCGTGCACGTTCACTGTATTCAGTCAACGTTATGTGTACTCGAATCGAGGGCGTATATCGGGAACTCATAACTAACATGAAAATGGAAGAAAAAAATGCGCAGTGCCGCAGTACATGAATGGCTGGTTAATTACGCCGGCTCGGAGCGAGTACTCGAGCAGATAATCAACTGCTTCCCGACCTCGGATCTCTTCTCGGTGGTCGATTTTCTCAGCGATGAGGAGCGGAATTTTGTTCAAGGAAAATCCGCAACCACGACCTTTATTCAAAAACTCCCGTTTGCCAAGACTAAGTATCGTCAATATCTGCCGTTGATGCCTCTGGCAACCGAGCAGCTTGATTTGTCGGGCTACGACGTCATCCTGTCGAGTTCGCACGCGGTTGCGAAAGGCGTGCTGACCGGGCCCGACCAACTGCACATTTGTTATGTACACTCGCCGATTCGTTATGCTTGGGACTTGCAGCATCAGTATTTGCAGGAATCCGGACTGACACGTGGGCTCAAGAGCGTACTCGCGCGCATGATTCTTCACTACATGAGGCTATGGGATCTCCGTACTGCCAACGGTGTGGATTACTTTATCGCGAATTCCGAGTTTATTGCTCGGCGTATCTGGAAAGTGTATCGCCGGGAAGCTACCGTAATTTATCCTCCAGTCGATGTCGAGGCGTTCACGTTTTGCGAGAAAAAACAGGATTACTATCTTGCCGCATCGCGTCTGGTCCCGTACAAAAAGATGGACCTGATTGTTCAGGCGTTCGCGGCCATGCCCGACAAGAAGCTTGTCGTGGTCGGCGATGGTCCCGACATGGCGAAAGTGACGGCCGCGGCGGGCGCGAACGTGGAGGTCCTGGGATACCAATCGTTCGCCAAGCTGAAGGAACTGATGCAGGGCGCGGCTGCGTTTGTATTCGCCGCCGAGGAGGATTTCGGCATTACCCCGGTCGAGGCCCAAGCTTGCGGCACGCCGGTGATTGCTTTCGGCAAGGGCGGCGCCTTGGAAACAGTACGAAGCGTCGGCCAGCATTCTCGTCCGACGGGGGTGTTCTTCGATCGGCAGACGCCGGCCTCCATCGTCGACGCGGTTACGCGGTTCGAGGCGCAACGACATGCAATCCGCCCCGAGTATTGTCGGGAGAACGCGATGCGCTTCAGCGTTGCCGAATTCTGCCGCCAGTACACCTCATTCGTGCAAGAATGTTTCGAGCGTAGCGGCAAGGAAGGCGTTAACTTCCAGCGCGCAGCATGACAAAAAAGGAACCGGGGTCGTGCCCCGGTTCCTTTCAGTATGCCCCGTCCGTGCGGAAGATGACTTTGACGGTTTTGAGCAGGATGACGATATCGTTAAACAGTGACCAGTTTTTTACGTACCAAGCGTCGAGATAGACGCGGGTATCGTAGGTTACGTCGTTGCGGCCGCTGATCTGCCATAGTCCGGTAATGCCCGGTTTCGCTTCAAGATAAAAGTCCACTTGCGAACCGTAGCGCTCCAGTTCTGCCGTGACGACCGGCCGCGGGCCGACCAGGCTCATATCACCCTTCAAAACATTCCACAGTTGCGGGATTTCGTCCAAGCTGGTCTTGCGGAGGAAGCGTCCGATCGAGGTGATCCGTGGATCGTTCTTCAGTTTGAAGTCGCGCTCCCATTCGGCACGCGCCTCAGGATCAGTAGCCAGCAGTTCGGCCAGCAGCGTGTCCGCGTTCGGTGCCATTGTCCGGAACTTGTAACATTGGAAGGGCTTGTTATGTTGGCCGACCCGCGTATGACCGAAGAAAATCGGTCGGCCCGTGCTGGCGACCCGTAGCGCAATGAACAGGAACATCGGCGAACCCAGCACCAGCACCGAGGCCGAAACGGCCAGATCGAAACATCGCTTGACCAGTTGCGGGAAGCGGCGCGCCAGGTTGTTGCGCATCGTAAGCAACAGCACTTCATGGGCAAAGAAGTGGTTTGCCTCCATGCCGTACAAGGGCAGGCCGCGCAGTGCGGGAACGATCTGGACTTCTCGATTGTAGCGATTCAGGCGAAGAATCATTTCCTGATGGCTGTCGATGTCGCCCTGCTCAAGCGCCAACACCACATGCGGATTGCCCAGTTGCGCCAGCA
This sequence comes from Massilia putida, assembly GCF_001941825.1. Classification (NCBI taxonomy): domain Bacteria; kingdom Pseudomonadati; phylum Pseudomonadota; class Betaproteobacteria; order Burkholderiales; family Oxalobacteraceae; genus Massilia; species Massilia putida. The sequence goes on along the minus strand of NZ_CP019038.1, from coordinate 2,653,783 downwards.
CCTGGCTGGGGTCGCGGCCGAGCGTGATCGATGGAACGATATTGCCGTTGCGGTCACGAATTTGATGTTCCAGCTTCGGTTTACCAGCCGGAATGAGGAAGGCGGAGAGACGCAGCCCCATCATCGGCTCATCCTTGAACGCCAGAGCGGTTTCAATGGCATTTTCGCCATAGCCAATGATGACCATGGGGCGCACCCAGCCGCCCGCAACGATCAGGACGCGCTTGATTGCCCAACGTGCCAGCACGATGGTCACCGGCGCCAAGGTCCAGTTAACCAGCATCACCGCTCGTGAAAACTGCCATTTCGTGAGGAACATCAGCGCAGCATCGACCAGTGCCAAGGTAAGCGTAACCTTAAGTACATCTTTGACTTCGTTAGCAAACGGCTTACGCTTGGAGTAGTGTCCTTTGGACCAGAATGCGACGACCATAACGCCGAGCAGGGCAGCATAACCTTGCAGTCGGGCGGAGCTGAATGCGCTGGCGACGACCGCCGTGCGCGTCGCCGCATCACGGAACGCCGCTGCCGCCGCTACCGCAAGGACTAACGCCAGCGCGACTGCGACGATGTCGGTCCACAGCAGTAACCACTTTTCAAAGCGGCGATCGCTATACCACTTGGTTTTTTGTAAGAAGATAGATTCAATGGGTTTCATGGTTTGAAAGCTTGATGGGACCGCACGCTCGTTCACAGCCCACGTGGCGCGGAAACACGGTCCGCCAGCATCTGAAGGGAACGACTGCCTGTCGGGGCGCAACAGATCAGATGAGAAGAATGCAAGATTGCGAGCCGAGGTATGTTCGAAATCCGAAGATCGCCAAGTATACGGCATGGGCCATGTCAAAAGTCACATGGCTACATGCAACATTTTATTAACGGATCGAGCGCAAAGCAATTATATCTGTCACATGGAATGGAAAAACGACAGAGTAGAGGCCAAAAGTGGTCGTTTTTTGTTCGATTTTGTTTTGTCAGCGCCCAGGCGCCCGAGTCAATCTCACCAAGACGCACGGGTTGAACTAGGCTCATCGTTGCCCAAGCTCCGGCGTGCTTATTGTCTAACATGGGTCAGCGCGTCTTTCTGTTCGTGATGCTTGACATACCGCCAAGTCACCATTTCTCACCGTGACCTGGCTTGTAATGAACCGGCGCCGGCCCGTGTTCGGCTATTTTCAATAATGGCGATTTTTAACAGAATAATTAAAACGAAAACAAAGGATTGTCTAATTTAAGTTCGGAATATAATTCTCACAAATTTTCACGCTTCATTTCGTTTGGCCGGTATTTCAATAATTGCCAATTTGCATCTATTATTGCATGAACGTCAGTTTCGCGCGCCACAGCTACTTGGCCGTGTTCGTTACCAATGATAAACTCCGTGTTTGTTTCAACGCGGCGTCCCTACTTCTTGAACAGCGGCAGCCGATAACCATCATTGGATCGATCGAGTGCTGACAGGATTTAGAAATTACACAACGTTCACGTGGTGCGGATGTTTGATGCTGGGCGCCGCCCAGGCGTTTGGCGCGACACCCACGCTGACCGGGCAGTCCGGTTATATCAACATGCCGAGTGCCTGGACCGAAGCTGACGGCACTTTTTCGGTTGGCTACAGCTACGACAGTCCATACGGTGACACCTGGGCGACCGCGACGATCCTTCCTTTTCTTCAGGTGACTGGCCGGTATGTGTCGATTACCGGCATCCCCGCCTTTGGCAATCCTGATAAAAATTACGGCAAGAACTACGGCCGCTACAAAGACAAGGTGGTCGACGCCAAGTTGCGCTTGTGGAACGAAACGTCATCCTTGCCTGCGGTCTCGGTAGGCGCTTCGGACCTTCAAGGTACGGAGTTGTTCAAGGGGCAATACATTGTCGCATCGAAGAGTTTTGGTGCGGGCAACATTGAAGCGAGTATCGGTTACGGGCATAAGCGCCCCAAGGGTGTCTTCGCCGGCGTGCGTTGGGCGCCGTTGTCCGCTCCCCAATGGGCCGTGGTGGCAGAGTACGACGCGATCGACTACCAGAAAGAAATTCATGCTGCCCAGACAGGGGCAGGCCACCATGCGTCCGGCCCGGCTCTCGGCCTCGAATACCGCTGGGGATGGCTTGGCGCACAGCTGTCGCGTCATCGCGACCATTTCAGCGCCAACGCTTACTTGGCTATTCCATTTTCCGCGCGTGAATTTATTCCTAAGCTGACTGAGCCTGCGTACATCAAGGCTGACGCAGCGCCGCCGCGCGTGTCGGCGGACGAGTGGCAGGCGAACGGTCAGCATGCGACGGCATTGATACAGGCCCTGGTGCAGCAGGATTTTCGCAATGTTCGGGTCGAATTTGACGGACATTACATCAAGCTGTCGTTGACGAACTCGCGAATTTCCAATATGGGGCGGGCGGTCGGTCGCGCTGCGCGAACCGTGCTTGCCTATGCGCCAGCCGGTACGCGAGGAATTTACATCACGTATACCCGTCTCGAACAGCCGATTGCGACGTATGAATTTTTCGACCTGCAGCGCCTGTCCGACTATTTGACAGGGCTCATCGACCGCGAGGCTTTCCTTCAGACGGTGCTTGTACGCCAAGCGCGTCCCGACGATCACATCGATAACGACCATGCCGGACTGCTGGCGGAGATCACGGACGGCGAGCGTTTGCAGGTCCAGACGGGCAGGGACGGTAACGTTGTCCAGGTGGCCTCGGAAGACCGTGAAGCGAACCGCTTCAAGGCTGCACCCAAGCTCGGGTTTTTCTTTAATGATCCGAGCGGCGCGTTGCGTTATGAACTCGCGATGGGTATCACCTACGATCGCCGTCTGGATGAAGGGCTGTACCTGAACAGCGCATTGCGTCTCAACTTATTCGAGAACGTGTCGGGAGTCACACAGGCATCCAACAGCCTTCTTCCGCATGTCCGTACCGACATTGCCGAATACAAGCGCGGGGACAGGCTCAAGCTCAACCGTCTTTTGCTCAATAAATACGTGATGCCGACCGAGCGGGTTTACGCTCGTTTCTCAGCCGGTTTTTATGAAGAGATGTACCGGGGCGTCGGGGGGCAGGTTCTGTACCTGCCCAAGGATAGCCGCTGGGCAGCGGACTTGGCGGTCGATGCGCTTCAGCAGCGAGGTTATCGAGGGTGGCTGGATAAGCTGGATTACAAGACCGTCACCGGTCTGGCATCACTACATTATCGTCTGCCCTATGACATCACGGCAACCGCACGGGCCGGGCGTTTCCTGGCGCGCGACGAAGGCGTGCGCGTCGAGTTCAAGCGACGTTTCCCCTCAGGAATGGAACTCGGCGTGTGGTACACCAAGACAAACGGCCATGATATTACCAGTCCGGGAACACCTACCAACCCTTATAACGACAAGGGGGTATTCCTTTCCGTCCCGCTGAATATCATGCTCACGGCCGACACCCAGTCGACAGCCGGGATGAGTCTTGCGCCGTGGACCCGCGACGTCGGCCAGATGGTCGCGAGCCCGGGCGACCTCTATGACCTGGTCGAGCAACCACGCCGCGACATGAACACGTTCGACGGCCTCGGCAACTTCGCCGAACGGCGCGACGAACAGAACTTGCCGGCCGTGAATCCGCCTGTCGATGTCATGCCGAACCCGTGGCCCTTGTTCCGTATGCGCGTGGAACAGTCGGTCAAAACGACGCCGACGCTGCCGCAATGGGCCAATGGTGCCGTCATCGGTGGCAGCGCGATCCTGGCCGGCGCCTTGCTCGACAAGCCGGTCGACCGCTTCATGAAGAAGCACCAGGGGTCGAGCGTTGCGCGCGCCTGGAACAATGTCGGCAAGGCGACGCCCCTTGTGCTGACTGGCGCGGCCGCGAGTGCGGTCGCGTTCGGCGATGCGCGAATGCAAAACATTGGTATCATCTCGCTGGAATCTGTCGTCGGGGCCGCAGCCCTGTCGATCGGGGCAAAACATATCGCCGGACGCGCACGGCCGAACGAGGAACAGGGCCAGTGGGGCAGGGCGGTGAACCGATCGGATGCATCGTTCCCGTCGAATCACGCCACCGTGGCGTTCGCGGCGGTGACACCGTTCGCCCAGGAGTACGACGCGCCCTGGCTGTACGGCCTGGCCGCCGCCGGTTCGCTGGGCCGTACGGCGGGCCGCCAGCACTGGGTGTCTGATGTCGTCGCCGGCGGTGTGCTCGGCATGGCGGTCGGCGGCTGGCTGTGGCAGGCCCAGCGCACGGATACGCGTTCGAATGTCGCGGTGACGCCAGGTGCGAAATCGGTCGGCGTTGCTTGGTACGGCAGTTATTGATTATTGAAATTGGGGATCGTGCGACACCGCCGGATTCTCGGGCCGGCCGGTTCGGCGTGGCCCGGCCGGTTCGTGCGTGACCCGTCAACCGGAGAGTGCATACATGATTTTGACGACAGGCGGTGCGGGCTTCATCGGCAGTAATTTTGTACTGGACTGGTGCGCCCTGAACGACGAGCCGGTCATCAACCTCGACAAGCTGACCTATGCCGGCAACCTCGAGAACCTGGCGAGCCTGCGCGACAATCCGCAGCACGTTTTCGTGCACGGCGATATCGGCGACGTGGATCTCGTGCGCCGCCTGCTGCAGGAGCACCAGCCGCGCGCCGTCGTGAACTTCGCGGCCGAGAGCCACGTCGATCGCAGCATCCACGGCCCGGGCGAATTCATCCAGACGAATATCGTCGGCACCTTCCACCTGCTCGAGGCCGTGCGCGAATACTGGGACGCACTGCCGGACGACCGCAAGGCCGCGTTCCGCTTCCTGCACGTCTCGACCGATGAGGTCTATGGCTCCCTCGGCAAGGATGACCCGGCCTTCCGCGAGACGAACCGCTACGAGCCGAACAGCCCGTATTCCGCCAGCAAGGCGGCCAGCGACCACCTTGTGCGCGCTTATCACCACACGTACGGCCTGCCGGTGCTGACGACCAATTGCTCAAATAACTATGGCCCGTACCACTTCCCGGAAAAACTGATCCCGCTGTGCATCCACAATGCGCTGGCCGGTAAGCCGCTGCCGATCTACGGCGACGGTCAGCAGATCCGCGACTGGCTGTACGTGAAGGATCATTGCTCGGCCATCCGCCGCGTGCTGGAGGCGGGGCAGTTGGGCGAGGTCTACAACGTCGGCGGCTGGAACGAGAAGGCGAACCTCGACGTCGTGCGCACCCTGTGCGCGATCCTCGACGAATTGAGCCCCCGCGCGGACGGCCAGTCGTACGCGACCCAGATCACCTTCGTGACCGACCGTCCGGGCCATGACCGCCGTTACGCGATCGACGCGACCAAGCTCGAGCGCGAGCTGGGCTGGAAGCCGGCCGAGACGTTCGAGACCGGTATCCGCAAGACCGTGCAGTGGTACCTCGACAACCAGGAGTGGGTCCAGCACGTGACGAGCGGCAGCTACCGCGCCTGGGTCGGCCAACAATACGGTGCGTGAATGAAGATCCTCCTGACCGGCAAGAATGGCCAGCTCGGCTTCGAACTGCAGCGCGCGCTGGCGCCGCTCGGCGAGGTCGTCGCGGTCGGCACGCAGGATTGCAACCTGGCCGACGCCGACGCCTTGCGCGACCTCGTGCGCCGCGTCGCGCCGGACGTCATCGTCAACCCGGCGGCCTACACGGCCGTCGACAAGGCCGAGTCCGACGAAGCGACGGCCCGCGCCGTCAACGCGATCGCGCCGGCGATCCTGGGCGAGGAGGGCGCGAAGCTCGGAGCGTTGGTGCTGCACTATTCGACCGATTACGTGTTCGACGGCATGAAGCAGGGCGCTTACACGGAAAGCGACGCGCCGGGGCCGCAGAGCGTCTATGGCCGCACCAAGCTCGAAGGCGAGCAGGGGCTGGCGGCCGCCAATCCGCGTCACCTGATCCTGCGCACGAGCTGGGTCGTGGGTGCGCACGGCGGCAATTTTGCCAAGACGATGCTGCGCCTGGCCGGCGAGCGCGACAAGCTTAACGTCGTCGCGGACCAGTTCGGCGCACCGACCTCGGCCGCGCTGCTGGCCGACCTCAGCGCCCACCTCGTGCGCGAGCACGTGCGTGCGAAAGGCGCCGGCTTCCCCTACGGTACCTACCACGTGGCTGCCGGCGGCGAGACGAGCTGGCACGGCTATGCGCAATTCGTCATCGGCGAGGCGCTCGCCGCGGGCAAAACCCTGAAGGCGACGGTCGACGCGGTCGCGCCGTTGTCCACCGAGCAGTATCCGACCCCGGCCAAGCGCCCCCTCAATTCGCGGCTCGACACGACCCGCTTCCGCACGACGTTCGGCCTGCGCCTGCCACCCTGGCAGGAAGGTGTGCGTCACGTGCTCCAGCAAATTCTGTGAGAGGCAGCCATGTCCCAATCGAATCGTAAAGGCATCATCCTGGCCGGCGGCTCCGGCACGCGGCTGTATCCCGTGACCCAGGCCGTCAGCAAGCAGCTGATGCCGGTCTATGACAAACCGATGATCTATTACCCGCTCAGCACGTTGATGTTGAGCGGTATCCGCGACGTGCTCGTCATCAGCACCCCGCAGGACACGCCGCGCTTCGCCGATCTGCTCGGCGACGGCAGCCGCTGGGGCATGAACATCCAGTACGCCGTCCAGCCGTCGCCGGACGGCTTGGCTCAGGCCTTCATCATCGGCAAGGATTTTGTGGGCAACGATCCGAGTGCGCTCGTCCTTGGCGATAACATCTTCTATGGTCACGATCTGGTCAAGCAATTACACAGTGCAAACGACCGCACCGATGGCGCCACCGTGTTCGCTTACCACGTGCACGATCCGGAGCGTTACGGCGTCGTCGAGTTCGGCGCGGACCAGCGCGCCCTGAGCATCGAAGAAAAACCGAAAACGCCGAAGTCGTCATATGCGGTGACCGGGCTCTACTTCTACGACAACGACGTTTGCAATGTGGCGGCGGACATCAAGCCGTCGGCGCGCGGCGAGCTGGAAATCACGGACGTCAACCGCTGCTACCTCGAGCGCGGCACGCTGAACGTCGAGATCATGGGCCGCGGCTTCGCCTGGCTCGATACCGGCACGCACGATAGCCTGCTCGAGGCTGCGAGCTTCATTGCGACCCTCCAGAAACGACAGGGGCTGCAGGTGGCCTGTCCGGAAGAGATCGCGTATCGCCAGGGCTGGATTGATGCCTCCGATTTGCAGAAACTCGCGGCGCCGCTGGCCAAGAATGGCTACGGCAGCTATCTTTTGAATTTGTTGAAATAATTCGAGCCTATGCCTCTTACCGTTACCCCGACCGCCATCCCCGACGTGCTGGTGCTGGAGCCGAAAGTCTTTGGCGACGCGCGCGGCTTCTTTTATGAAAGCTTCAATGCGCGCGAATTTGCACAGGCCACCGGTGTCGATGCTCAGTTCGTGCAGGACAACCACAGCAAGTCGGCCAAGGGTGTGCTGCGCGGGCTGCATTATCAAATCCAACATGCGCAAGGTAAGCTGGTGCGGGTGGTGCAGGGCAAGGTATTCGACGTCGCCGTCGACCTGCGCAAATCGTCGCCGACCTTCGGGCGGTGGGTGGGGGTTGAACTGAGCGCGGAAAATTGCCGGCAGATGTGGGTGCCGCCCGGCTTCGCACATGGTTTCGTCGTGCTGAGCGAATCTGCCGAGTTCCTCTACAAGACGACCGATTACTGGTATCCGGAACATGAGCGTAGCCTGCTGTGGAATGACCCGGCCATCGGTGTCGAGTGGCCCATTGATGCGCCACCGCAGTTGGCGGCCAAAGACCATGCTGGCAAGTTGCTGGCGCAGGCCGAGCTCTTCGACTGATCGCGTTGTGGCGCGATATTGCGCCGCAATGGCAAAGAAAACGGCCGCGTGTGCGGCCGTTTTCTTTGCAACTGGACGCAACGGAACGCGCAAGCGTCCCGATTGCGATCAGTGGTGAGTGGTGGTCGAACCGTTGTCCGACGAGGCAACAGCCACGGCAGCGACAGCGGCGCCCACGGCGACCAGCGTGCCGGTCGACAGGCCGGCGATCGCGCCTGCACCCAGGAAACCACCCGACGAGGCGGCGCCGGCGGCAGCGCCCGTGCTTGCGGTGCCGGTGCCGGCAGCGGTGCCCGAAGCAGTACCGGTCTGACCTGCGGCGGCAGTGTTACCTGCGTTGCTGGTAGCAGCTTCTTGAGCAAATGCCTGGGCCGACAGCAGGCTCAGAATTGCGGTCGTGACGAGGAATTTCTTCATTTCGTATCCTTTTATTCAATTAACGGGGCACCTGCACAAGGCAATGTTGCTCGCCAATTATATAGCAACTAGACATTGCTTTGACGCATCAAATGCCGACTTGACATCCAGCTCAGCCAAAAATGTGATCTTTTTTCGACATAAGCAATTTGCAATTTTGACAGATAGTGAAAGACATTCCTACCAGTTTTGCCGATTTATGTTGCGTGTCCGCATACGGTGAGCCTGTGAGATCCGCTCGGAAGTGAAATACAGGCTGTTTCGCCGCCTTCTTCTTCTCTAGCTCTTGGGCAACGTCTGGAATAATGCCAGCCTGAACCAACGGAGCACAGCATGGCAGAAGACAGCGACGCAGAACGGACCGAACCAGCGTCAGAGAAACGGCTGAGGCAAGCGCGCGAAGACGGCGACATTCCCCGTTCGCGCGAAGTGGCCACGTTCACCGTGCTGATGACGGCCGGCGCCGGCCTGTGGATGATGGGCGGTGGTATCGTCAACAAGCTGTCGGCCATGCTGGAGCGCGGGCTGTCGCTCGATCGCGAACAGATTTACAACCCCAACGCCCTCATCGAACGCATCGGCGCGGACATTGGCGGCGTGCTGCTGGCCTGCCTGCCGCTGGCGGGCGCCGTCATGCTGATGATGCTGGCGTCGCCCATGCTGATCGGCGGCTGGAACTTCAGCGCCCAGGCGTTTATGCCCAATTTCGGCAAGCTCAATCCGATGCGCGGGCTGGGCAATATGGTGTCGACCAATGCGCTCGTGGAATTGCTCAAGGCCGTCGCGAAAACGCTTCTCGTTGGCGCCGTCGCGTGGTTCGTCGTCATGAGCCAGAAGGATGCCGTGATCGGCCTCGTCATCGAACCGTTCGGCACGGCCGCGCCGCACCTGGGCAGCCTGCTCGCCAAGGCTTTTCTGACGATGGTCGGCGCGTTGGGCGCCATCGCCATCCTGGACGGTCCGTACCAGATGTGGCATTACGCCGACAAGCTCAAGATGACGCGCCAGGAAGTCATCCAGGAATCGAAGGAATCGGACGGCAACCCGCAGATCAAGGGCAAGATCCGCCAGATGCAGCGCCAGATGGCGCAGAAACGCATGATGGCCAACGTGCCGACCGCCGACGTCGTCGTGACCAACCCGACCCACTTCGCCGTCGCGCTCAAGTATGGGGAAGGGCAGCGGGGCGCGCCGCGCGTCGTGGCCAAGGGTACCGACGAGGTCGCGGCGCGGATCCGCGAGATCGCCAAGGAAAACAAGGTCCCCTTGCTGGAAGCCCCGGCACTGGCCCGTGCGCTGTACAAGCACACCGACATCGACGACGAGATCCCGGAAGCGCTGTACTCGGCCGTCGCCGAAGTGCTGGCCTATGTCTACCAGCTGCGTGCGTACAGCAAGGGTACCCTCGACCAGTATCCGGACCGTCCGAGCAAGCTGCCGGTCCCGCCCGAGATGGACCCGTTCAACCCCGCTTCGCAGAAGCCCGGCGCACCGGGCGGCCGCAAGCCGCATTGACCCAGGACCGGCGCAATCGGCCGCCTTCCTGCCGAATTGCGCCGGTTTTTCCCGTCTCCTTCCTGCCTAGTTTCCGTCAGGCATCAGCAATAATGTCGTATCCCTGAATGACGGAGCTTCAATGAACGGTTTCAAACTGCCTCCCTGGCTGCAAAAGATCGGTTCCCGCGGCAACGCGCTGGCCGCGCCGATCCTGATCATCCTGCTGCTGGCAATGATGATCCTGCCGTTGCCGGCGTTTGCACTGGACCTGTTCTTCAGCTTTAACATCGCGATGTCCGTGATCGTGCTGCTGACCGCGCTGTACACGGTCAAGCCGCTCGACTTCATGGCGTTTCCGGCCGTGCTGCTGGTGACGACGATGCTGCGCCTGTCGCTGAACGTGGCCTCGACCCGCGTCGTGCTGACCGAGGGTCATACGGGCGGCGCCGCGGCGGGCAAGGTGATCGAAGCGTTCGGTCACTTCCTGATCGGCGGCAACTACACGGTCGGTCTGGTCGTCTTCATCATCCTTACCATCATCAACTTCACCGTCGTCACCAAGGGCGCGGGCCGTATCGCCGAGGTGGGCGCACGCTTCGCCCTGGACGCGATGCCCGGCAAGCAGATGGCGATCGACGCCGACCTGAATGCCGGCCTGATCGGCGAACAGGACGCCAAGCTCCGCCGTTCCGAAGTGGCGCAGGAAGCCGAGTTCTACGGCGCAATGGACGGTGCGTCGAAATACGTGCGCGGCGATGCCGTGGCCGGCATCCTGGTGACCGTCATCAACGTCGTCGGCGGCCTGATTGTGGGTATGGTCCAGCACGATATGGGGTTTGCCGACGCCATCAAGAATTACACGCTGCTGGCCATCGGCGACGGCCTCGTCGCGCAGATCCCGTCGCTGATCATCTCGATCGCGGCCGGTATGGTCGTCTCGCGCGTGGCCAGCGACAAGGACGTGGGCGCGCAGGTCGTCGGCCAGTTGTTCGCGAAACCGGAAGTCATGTACATCACGGGCGGCATCATCGGCGGCATGGGCTTGATCCCGGGCATGCCGAACCTCGTGTTCCTGCTGCTGGGCAGCACGCTGTTCGGCGGCGGGTATCTGCTGGAAAAGCGCCGCAAGAATATGCCGTCGGAACAAGCACAAGGCGCGGGCGGCGCGGGACCGGCCGGCACGCCGGGCGGTGCCGCGGCCGCGGCCACCACGCCGGCCGAGCAGGAAGAGGCGAGCTGGCAGGACGTCCTGCCGGTCGATACCCTCGGCCTGGAAGTGGGCTACCGCCTGATCCCGCTCGTCGACAAGGGCCAGAACGGCGAACTGCTGAAGCGCATCAAGGGTATCCGCAAGAAGTTTGCTCAGGAAGTCGGCTTCCTGGCGCCGCCCGTGCACATCCGCGACAACCTGGAGCTGAAACCGTCGGCTTATCGCATCACGCTCAAGGGTGTCGAAGTGGGCAGCGGCGAGGCGATGAACGGCCAGTTTCTGGCGATTAATCCGGGCATGGCCACCGGCACGCTGCCGGGCCTCGTGACGACGGATCCGGCGTTCGGACTGCCGGCCATCTGGATCGACGCCGCCCTGAAGGACGACGCGCAGAGCATGGGCTATACCGTCGTCGACGCCGGCACCGTCATCGCCACGCACCTGAATCACCTGATCACGACGCACGCATCGGAACTGCTGGGCCGGATGGAGGTGCAGGCGCTGCTCGACCACCTGGCGAAAGATGCGCCGAAGCTGGTCGAGGATCTGGTGCCGAAGGTCGTGTCGCTGTCGACGCTGCAGAAAGTGTTGCAGAACCTGCTGCAGGAAGGCGTGCACATCCGCGACATGCGCACGATCATCGAGACCCTGTCCGAGCACGGCGGCAGCACGCAGGATCCGAACGACCTGACGTCGCTGGTGCGCGTCGCGCTGGGCCGCGCCATCGTGCAGCAGTTGTTCCCGGGCACGAACGAACTGTCCGTGATGACCCTGGACAATCGCCTCGAACGGTTGCTCGTGCAGGCATTGAACGCGGGCGGCGACGGCACCGGCATTGAGCCCGGCTTGGCCGACACCATCGTCCAGCAGGCCGCCAACGCGGCGCAGCAGCAGGAAGCGATGGGCCTGACGCCGGTGCTGCTGGTGCCGGGGCCGTTGCGCACGCTGTTGTCGCGTTTCCTGCGGCGGGCGTTGCCTCAGTTGAAAGTGCTGTCGCATTCCGAGATTCCGGAATCGAAGACCATTCGCGTAACGAGCTTGGTGGGCGCGGCTTGATCCGGCGCATGGATCAGCCACGAACCGCGTGGTAGTTTTGCTCAACATACAGATATTTTTTTGTTTTATGTCGAGTTGGTACGTTACTTAACGTTTTTTTACATGGCGGAGTGCTACGATTTGATTCCATACGTTACGGGGGGAATCGTTGATTCAATTCAATTTTGGCCGTGGTAACGGTTGTGTCAAACCCGAACATTCTTCCCGTTCAGTGGCGCCGATCTATTCGCGTGAGGCATTCCGTGCCATTCTGGCCCGCCAGCCGGAATGGAAAATACGCGCTGCACTGGAAGAGGGCAACATTCCTTGTTCCAACGTCGAGCACGCCATAGAGTGGCTTGAAGAGCAAGAGCGCGCCCAGCAATATCGACGCAGCTGGAGCTGACCTCCGTACCCGGACCAGCCGCCAGGCTGGTCTTTGTTGAAACTCCCTCCCAGCACTGTTCCTGAGCCTGCCTTGAAGAAATAGGGCTCTTTCCCCCGCCTGTTCCCCCAATCGTTTCCCACCGGCATCGTCAATAATTCTCCCCGTGAATGGGCCATTGTGCCCACGTGACGGACAGCGAACTACCAAGCCAGGAAGAGCGGAGAACAACGATGAACGTGAAGAAATTTACAGCGGCGACTTCCCGCGAGGCCCTGCGCAAAGTGCGCGAGGCGTTGGGACCGGACGCGGTCATCCTGTCGAACCGTCCCGTGGATGGCGTGGTCGAGATCCTCGCATTGGACAATGAAGACGTCGCGTCGCTGGCTGCGCCGGCGCTGGAAACGGAGATGGCGGCGCCGCGTCCGAACCTGAATATGCAGGAACCGTCGTTCGACGACCTGGAGCCGGCACCGGCACCGCGCCCGGCCGCTCGCCCCGCGCGCACTTTCCAGGAAGCGCCGCAGGCCCGTCCGTTCCAGGAAGCGCCGGCGCCGCGCCAGCCGCTGAATTCGTCGCTTAATTCCTTGTATGACCTGGACGAGCCGGCCGCACAAGCCGTGCCGCCGACGTACGCCAACCGCCGCGCGCCGCAAGCGGCGGAGGCGCCGGCGTTCGACATGGCCGCGATGACGGCGATGATGTCGGCCGCGATCGCCCAGGCAAAAGAATCCGCCGCCGCCGAAATGCACGGCATGATGAATGAGATCCGCGCCATGCGCGGCATGATGGAAACCCAGCTGGCCGAGCTGTCGTGGGGCAGCACCCAGCAGCGCGAGCCGCAGAAGGCCACCGTGCTGCGCGAGATGCTGGCCGCCGGCTTCTCGGCGAGCCTGTCGCGCTACCTGGTCGACAAGCTGCCGGCCGGTAAGGATGCCGCCGAGTCGCTGCGCTGGGTCAAGACTGTCCTGTCGCGCAACATCACGACGATGGCCGACGAGGACGCCATCCTCGACCGCGGCGGCGTATTCGCGCTGGTCGGCCCGACCGGCGTCGGCAAGACGACGACCACCGCCAAGCTGGCCGCCCGCTGCGTGATGCGCCACGGTCCGGAAAAGCTGGCGCTGATCACGACGGATGCCTATCGTATCGGCGGCCACGAGCAGCTGCGCATCTACGGCAAGATCCTCGGCGTGATGGTGCACTCGGTGAAGGACGAGGCCGACCTGCGCATCGCCCTGAAGGAACTGCGCAACAAGCACACGGTGCTGATCGACACCATCGGCATGTCGCAGCGCGACCAGATGGTGACGGAGCAGGTCGCCATGCTGACGGAGTCCGGCGCCGACGTGAAGCGCCTGCTGTGCCTGAACGCGACGTCGACCAACGAGACGCTGAACGAAGTCGTGCGCGCCTACCAGGGCACCGGCCTGGCCGGCTGCATCATGACCAAGCTGGACGAGGCCGTCTCGATCGGCAACGTGCTGGATGTGCTCGTGCGCCAGAAGCTGAACCTGTATTACATCTCCACCGGCCAGCGCGTGCCGGAAGACCTGCACCTGGCCGACCGCGCGATGCTCGTCGACCGCGCCTTCCGCGCCAAGCGCGACGCCGCCGCCCAGATCGCGGATGCCGACCTGCCGCTGATGATGTCGGGCCTCGGCAACCTGAACAACGACCGTTCGCTGCGCGAGGTGTATGTTGGCTAGTTTCGACTTCGACCAGGCGGAGGGCCTGCGCCGGATGCTGGCGGGCCCCAAGCCCCGCATCGTGACGTTCCTCTCCGCCACCCCGCAGGACGACAAGGGCGCCATGCTCGTCAACCTGGGCGCCTCGCTGGCCCAGTCCGGCAATGACGTGATGATCGTCGACGCCTGCACGCGCGAGTATGGCGTGGCCCAGCGCCTCGGCGTCGACCGCGGCCCGAGCCTGCTGCAGGTGGCGCGCCAGGAATGCGCGCTGAATCAGGTGATCCATCCGGTGCCGCAGGGCTTTTCGGTGGTAAAGATGGCGCATAAAAACATCGTTCCCGCACAGGCGGGGACCCAAGTGTCTTCGAACAGCCGGGTACGCCAGCAAGATTGGGCTCCCCCCTTCGCGGGAGCGACGGGAGGCGCGGCGGACGAGATGCGGCGCCTCGCCAAAACCTTCGACGTCCTCGTCCAGCAATCGTCCGGCAGCATCGTCATGGTCGACGGCGAATTTTCGGAAGACGGTACGTTCCCGGTGCCGATCATGGACTCGTCCGAGATCGTCGTGCAGGTCTCGACGAGCGCCGCGTCGATCACGAACGCGTATGCGCTGATCAAGCGGCTGTCGCAGCATCTCGGCCGCCGTCCGTTCGGTATTCTTGTGACGGGCGCTACCGAAGCCGAGGCGAAGGTGGTATACGATAATATGTCATCTGCGGCAACTCGTTACCTGGCAGTAACGTTGAGCTCCATGGGCTCCGTGCCGGCGGACGAGTACCTGCACCGTGCCGCGCGCCTCGGGCGCGCCGTGGTCGACGCATTCCCGCTGGCCGGCGCATCGGTGGCGTTCCGCCGCCTGGCCGGGCGCTTCGCGCGCAACGGGATGCAGCAGGGACGGGCCGCTTGAAGCGGCGAAGAATAATTAATTACTGGAACCATGTACACGGTCAAAGGGAAAGCGGACAAGAACTCTTTGCTGACGGAGCACATGCCGTTGGTGAAGCGTCTCGCCCACCAGATGAAGGCCAAGCTCCCGCCGTCCGTCGAAGTCGATGACCTGATACAGGCTGGCATGATGGGCCTCCTCGACGCGATCAACCGCTACGAGGAAAACCACGGCGCGCAGTTCGAGACCTATGCGGTGCTGCGCATCCGCGGCGCCATGCTGGACGAGCTGCGCAGCAGCGACTGGATGCCGCGCTCCACGCGCGCCAATATGCGCAAGGTCGAGCAGGCCATGGCCTCGCTGCAGCAGCAACTGGGCCGTCCGCCGAGCGAATCCGAGGTGGCGAAGTCGCTCAAGCTGTCCCTGGCCGACTATCAGGATCTGCTGGGCGATTCCGGCGGCCACCAGCTCGTCTACTACGAGGACTTCCACGACGAAGACGGCAACGACAGCTTCCTCGACCGCTATGCCGTGGACGACGATGATCCGCTGAAGAGCCTGCTCGACACGGACTTCCGCCAGACCGTCATCGACGCCATCGACGCGCTGCCGCCGCGCGAGAAGATGTTGATGGGCCTGTACTACGAAGAAGAACTCAACCTCAAGGAAATCGGCGCCGTGATGGGTGTGTCGGAATCGCGCGTCTCGCAGCTGCACACGCAGGCCGTGGCGCGCCTGCGGACCTATCTGCGGGAGCGTTCGTGGACCTGACCAGCCTGCTCGGTCTCGCACTGGCGCTGGCCGGAATCGTCGTCGGGCACACGCTCGACGGCGGCAAGTTTTCCTCGCTGATCCAGCCGGCCGCCTTCGCCATCGTGGTCGTCGGCACGTTCGGCGCCGTGCTGCTGCAGACGAAGTCGCGCGCCTTCGTGCGCGGCGTGCGCATGCTGCGCTGGGTGTTCGTCACGCCGCCCGACCGCCGCCAGGCGCTGGCCCGCGAAATCCACCTGTGGAGCCTGTCGGCGCGACGCGACGGGCTCCTGTCGCTGGAACAGTACATGGCGAAGGCCGATCCGTTCATCCAGAAGGGGCTGCGCCTCGTCGTCGACGGCATCCAGCCCGACAAGCTGCGCAGCTTGTTGGATACGGAAATCAACAACTACGAATTCCGCGAGCGCCAGGCCGCGCGCATCTGGGAATCCGCGGCCGGCTATGCGCCGACGGTGGGCATCCTGGGCGCCGTGCTGGGCCTGATCCACGTGATGGAAAACCTGTCGGACCCCTCGCGCCTGGGCGCCGGCATCGCCGTCGCGTTCGTGTCGACCGTGTACGGCGTCGGCCTCGCGAACCTGTTCTTTTACCCGGTCGGCAACAAGATCAAGGGCATCGTCGCCGAGCGCGTGGCCGAGTACGAGATCCTGACCGACGTCTTCCACGACATCGCTACCGGCGACTACACGCGCGTGATCGAAGAGCGCGTGGCGTGCCTGCTGGCGCAGCACTGACGCCCCGACATCCATGGCGCGCCGCAGACCGTACGAACAGGACACCGAGAACCACGAGCGCTGGCTGATTTCCTACGCCGACTTCATCACCTTGCTGTTCGCGTTCTTCGTCGTGATGTACGCGGTGTCCGTAGTCAATATCGGCAAGTACACGGTGTTGTCGGAATCGCTGGGCGACGCCTTCGGCGGCCGTGGCGCGTCGAACCGGTCGAATACGATGGTCGAGGTGGACGCGCTGCCGCTGTCGAACATCCTGGCGCACAAACGGGCGGAAGCGGCCAAACGCGACCGCGAACGCCTCGACCTGCTGGCGAAAAAGCTCGACAGCATCCTGAAACCCCTCGTCAACAGCGGCAAGGTGCGCGTCACGCGGACCGCGCGCGGCGTCACGCTGGAGATCAATGCCAGCGTGTTGTTCGACGAAGGCGACGCCGGCCTGACACCGACCGCCCGGGAAACCCTGCGTACCGTGGCCGACCTGCTCAAGGACGATACGCACGGCATCGAAGTGGAAGGTTTTACGGACAATACGCCGATCGGCAACCCGGCGTTCGCATCGAACTGGGAATTGTCGGCCGTGCGCGCCACCACCGTCGTGCGCCTGTTCGCGGCGAGCGGCGTGGCCGAGGAACGCCTGGCGGCCGTCGGGCGCGGGGCGAACCGGCCGATCGCATCGAACGATGATCCGGTCGGGCGGGCGCGCAACCGGCGGGTGGCCGTCACGATCCTGTCCGGTACCGCCACGTAGGACGGCATCAAACACCCACCCTACCGCGTTGTGCGGGTTACAATCGTTCCGGCCCGACAGCAATGTCGAACGAACAAGGAGGCGGGATGAATTTGCATGCAAGCCTGAGCGTCGATGCGAGGCATGACAAGGTATGGATCACCTTCCGGGCGGAGAACCGCGGCGAGCGCCGGGTCTGGCTGCCGCAGGCGCTGGCTGCCGATGTCCGGCCCGCCGGCCGCCTGTTCGACGTGCGCGCGCATCCGGGTGGGGCGCCTATCGCCTACGTCGGCGCCAACGCCGCGCGCGGCGCGTCCGACTGGTTCGAGCTGCCGCCGCATTCCGCCCATGCGCACACCATCGACATCACGGCCGACTATGCCTTCCGTCCCGGCGACCATACCTATGAATTGCGCTTCTCGGGCCTGGCGCTGGCCGACATCCACCATCCGGAAGCCACGACGCCGTTCGTCACCGAACCCGTGATGTTCCGCCACATCACGCCTTAATCGGGCCGCACGTTCCGGTACGGGTTGTTCTCGCCGAAGTATTCGTGCGAATCGGCATTGTCGATCGCACGGTCGGGATCGCTGCCCGCCAGCGCGGCCGCCGCGGCCTGTCCATAGACCCAGTCGTCGGTCCCGGCCACGACGGTGAAATGGCTCATCTCGTGCAGCAGCGTCCCGCCTTTCGAATCCGTGCCCGTCAGGGGCGCCGTCCAGAACGCCTTGCAGACGTGGATCGTGTACGGCTCGTTCGGATAGACGTAGGCATACCACGACCGGGTGCACGCGCAGTCGACCGTGATCGGCCGGGTGGCGAAGGCCTCGCGGAGCGCGGCAAAGTGGCGGGCGACGGTCGTCGCCCGTGCATTGTCCACCGGGCCGAACCAGCCGGTGTAACGCGTTGCCAGCGCCTGGCCCTGCAGGTAGGCGTCGGCATCCTGCGCCATCGCCAGGCCGGCCTGCACCGCGCCGGCGATGCTTTCCTGCTGCGCGTTCGAGCAGTGCGCGTAGGCGAGGCCGCCGCCGGCAGGGCGCGCTTCAGGAGACGGTTCCGGCATCCCGCGCGGCAGGCGTCCGGCGATCCAGACGGCGGCTGGCTGCGGCGCTTCGGCCAGGCCTTGCGGTCGCGCCGAATCCGGCCGGCCAACCACCTGCAGATGGTCGGCGCGGTAGCGCACGCTGTAGGCGCCCGTGATGTCCATGCGGTACAGGGCCGACAGTTCGACGCGCGCGCTGCGCGCCGCCCCGGGTCCGAGCGCGATGACATCGGCGCGGTCCGGCGCTCCGGGCGTAGGTGCGGCGCGCTTGGCCCGGATGCCCAGGTAGGTGACGGGCAGGCCGTCGCGGGTCACGTCGAACAGCGGCGCCTGCACGCCCGCGAACGGTGTCTGCCACGTCGGCACGTAAAGCGTCGCGTGCGACGTGTTGCGGAGCGTCACCGTCACGACGACGTCGTCGCTGCGCGTCAGGTTTTGCCGGGCCGGCGTCACGTCGACGACGATGCCGCCTGGCGCCGCCGCCCGGGCGTCTCCGCTCAGCAGCAGGGCGGCGAGCATGCCACCGGTCCAGCGCGCGTTACCGTTCATTGTGCCTCCCGATACGGTGCAAATCGCCTTTGTAACGCGGCTTCCAGATGTTTGTATTGCTGCATCGCAACATTTATCGTTGCGGTACTCGGTTGCGTGCATGCAATTTGATGCATTTGCGCAACATTCATGATCTTGAGAGAAGATATTGCTCGATCAACATTTGATAACTTGCTATCATTTATTGATTCTCTGGACATAAAAATTTCTTCAGAGAATTTCTTTCATCCAGGCTCGTGCGGCTTTGCCCACGGCGCCATTCGCCTCAATCACATGACTATCGAGCACGACACGACCGGCGCCGCCGCAGGCAGGGCCGCATGAGGCCGCGCAGGATTTCGTCCGCGGTACGGCTGTCCATCCTGACGGCGCTGCTGGCCGCATTCATGGCCTGGCTCGCGCTCGGCCACGCGGCGCTGTTGCCGTGGGACCCGCGCTGGTACCTGACGGCGCACACCGCCATGGAAGTGGTCTCGGTGGTCGTCGCGATGCTCGTGTTTGCCACGGGCTGGCACGGCATCGGCCGCGACATGCCGATCCGCGTGGCCCTGCTGTCGCCGGCCGCGCTGGTGGTCGCGCTGCTCGACATCGGCCACTTGATGTCCGTGCAAGGCATGCCCGGCTTGGCGGGACCGGGCTCGGCCGGGCGCGGCATCGAATTCTGGCTGCTGGCGCGGGTCGTCAGCGCGGGCGCGCTGCTCGTCGCCGCGTTTGCCCCGCGCGAGCGGATCGTCGGCCGGCGCGTGCGCGGCTGGGCGCTGGCGGCGGCGCTGGGCATGGTCGTGCTTGGCTATTGGCTGGCGTTGGCCGATCCGGTGGCGCTGCCCCCGACCTATGTGCCGGGGCGGGGCCTGACGCCGTTCAAGATCGGTGTCGAAGTCGTGCTGATCGCGATGAATGGCGTGGCCGCGCTGTTCCTGCTGCGGCGCGCGCTGGTCACCCGCCTGCGCACCGACCGCTACCTGGCCGCGGCGGCGGCGGTGATAGCGCTGGGCGGCGTCAGCTTCACGCTGTACGCGCGGCCGGATGACGTGATGTGCATGGTCGGCCACGTGTACAAAGTGATCGCCTACCTGTGCCTGCACCGCGCGATCTGGGTGGCCGCCGTGCAGGCGCCGTATCTGCGCCTGCAGCGTTCGGAACGTTCGCTGGCCGAGAGCGAGGCCAGCTTCCGCAGCCTGATGGAATGCGCGCCGGACGCCATCCTGCTGGTTGGCGCGGAAGGGCGCATCACGATGATGAACGCGCGCGCGGAAAACCTGTTCGGCGTCGCGCGCGAGACGGCCGCCGGCCTGCCGCTGGACGTGCTGGTGCCGCCCGGCGCCGGCGACGCCGAACTGGAATGCCGCCGCGTGTACGGCACCGCGTTCCCGGCCGAGGTGCGCCGCGCCGGCATGCCGAGCGGCCAGCAAGTCGCCATCGTGCGCGACCTGTCCGAGCGGCGCCGGCTCGAACGCGCCCTCGTCGAACAGCTCACGCACGACGCGCTAACCGGCCTGCCGAACCGCGCCCGCATCCTCGAAACCCTGGACGAAGCGATCGCCGGCGCGTGCCAGGGCGGCCATACGCTGGCCGTGCTCGTGTTCGACCTGAACGAATTCCGCAAGATCAACAGCGGCTACGGCTATGGCGGCGGCGACGACGTGCTGCGCGAATGCGTCGTTCGGCTGTCGAGTCTGCTGCATCCGGGCGACATGCTGGCGCGCCAGGGCGGCAATGAATTCATCGTCGTGCAAAAGCAATCCGGCCAGGACGCGGCGGCGGCGCTGGCCGGCCGCCTGCTGGACGCCATGCGCGAGCCGTTCGCGATCGGCGGGGAGCGCGTGTTCCTGGCCGCCAGCGTCGGCATCGCGCTGCTGCCGGATGGCGCCTGCGGCGCGCCCGAACTGTTGCAGATGGCCCAGGTGGCGATGGCCGCTGCGCGCGCCGAGGGCCCGGCGCGCCACTGCTTCCACTCGGATGCGATGGCGCAGGCGATCCGCGAACGCGTCGACCTGGAAGGGCTGCTGCGCCATGCCATCGAGCGCAACCAGTTCGCTTTGCAATACCAGCCGCGCGTCGACCTGGCGAGCGGCGCCGTGCGCGACGTGGAAGCGCTCGTGCGTTGGCGTCATCCGGTATTGGGCCTCGTGCCGCCGGCGCGTTTCATTCCACTCGCGGAGGAGACCGGCCTGATCGACGACCTGGACATGTGGGGGCTGGACGAAGCCTGCACGCGCGCGGCCGCGTGGCGCGCGCAGGGATTGCCGCCGCTGCGCGTTTCCGTGAACCTGTCGGCGCGCCAGTTCCAGCAGGCCGGCCTGGCGCAGCGGGTGCAAGCGGCGCTGGAACGGAGCAGCCTGCCGCCGGCTTGCCTGGAGATCGAGATCACGGAAAGCACGGTGATGCGCGACACGGCCGAAGCGGCGAGCGTGCTGCGTTCGCTGAAGGCGCTCGGCGTGGCGCTGTCGATCGACGATTTCGGCACCGGCTATTCGTCGCTCAGTTATCTAAAACGTTTCCCGATCGACGTGCTGAAGATCGACCGTTCTTTCGTGAGCGACGTGACGGCCGACACGAACGATGCCGCGATCGCGCGCGCCATCATCGCGCTGGCGCATACGCTGAACCTGGAAGCGGTGGCGGAAGGTGTCGAGACGGCCGAGCAGGTGGCCTTCCTGCGCGAGAACGGGTGCGACGAAATCCAGGGCTATTACTTCAGCCCGCCGGTGTGGCCGGAGCAGATCGAGCGGATGTTGACCGGAGAACGTATGCCCGACGTCACCGTCGCGTCGTAAGAGCGGATCAGCCGACCGCGAACCGCCGCGACGGCCCCGCCGACACGGTCTGGCCGCCCGGCCCGTAGACGCCGGCCGCATTGCCGGCGGGACCGCGCAATTCGTTCAGCGCGGCCTGGGCCTGGCTCAGCTGGCGGTTGACGAGCATGCCGTTCACGCGGTTGAGCTCCTTGGCTTGGCGGGTCAGTTCCAGCAGGCGGTTCCACTCGGCGCGCAGGGCGTCGTTGCCGCCCACGGCCAGCCACGGCTCCATCCCGGCTTCGCCTGCGGCAAAGCCGGCGGCGGCGAGGGCCTTGTGGCGTACGCGCGACAAGGTCGACGCGCGCTGCGCCAGTTGCAGCTTGTTGGGGGTGATGGTCGAGAGGCCATCCGCATCCGCACTGATCAGGAGCTGTTGCTCCGTTTTCATCAGTTCCACGATGGAACCGATCACTTGCTGTTCTTCGCGCAGGGTTGCGCCAGGGGATGCAATGGCCATGGGTTATCTACTGTTTGCGGGAATGCAGCAGGTCGCGCACCGTGTCCAACAGGCCGTCCGCCACTTTCTCCGAATTCACTTGAAAATGGCCATCCGCGATGGCCGCCTTGATGCGTTCAACCTTCTTGCTGTCGAACACTTGATTGGTGCCGCCGGCCGCGAGCGCCTGGCCTTGCGAGGACAGGCGTACGGTGTCGGTCGCCGCAGGCGAGACCGTTTTTGCGGCGGCCGCGTCGCTGCTCTTCGCAGTCGTGGCCGAATTGTTGGCCTGCACGCCTGCGTTGCTTTTGAGTGTATCGTTGATTTTCACAGCATCATCCTTCTCAGGTCGGAGCAGAAAGCCCGGGATCTGCCTTCAGTAACGGCCTTGTTGCCGAAAACTTTAGGGGACATCAAACAAAGTGCGGGCGCTTGCCCCACTTTTCAAAGTCCCTGCGAACGATCCGTGATGACAGTGTCCCCTTTGCTGCCTTAAAACGCCACCTCGACCATGCCGCCGGTCCGCGCCGTGCCGCTGATGACGGTGCCGGACGGGGTGCGCACCTGCACGATCTGCCCGTCGCCGGCGTTGCCGATGGCCTTGCCTTCGGTCGATACTGAAAATCCATTGCCGTTCGAAACCAAGCGTACGGCCTGGCCTTGTTGCACGACGGGCTTGCTGCGCAGCGTGTCGAGGCGCAGCGGCGTGCCGGCCGCCAGCGACACGGTCGGCGTGCGACCGATCGCCTGCGCCATGTCCGTGATGATGCCGTTCGGCATGGTGGCGATGTCGCCTTTCACCAATACGAGCTGGCTTTGCTCGATCGCCTGGCCCTGGGCCAGCGGCAGTGCCGCGGCGACATATTCAGCCTGCACGTTCACTTGCGCCTGCACGAAGATCGTCCAGTTCGACGGCGCCGTGCAGCGCACGCCCACCGTCGTCTTGCCCCAGGCACGCGCGCCCGGCTGCAGGAACGCTTCCGGCGCCGGGCAGGCGGCGAGGGCGGTGCGCGCGTCGATCGCGCCCACCTTCACCGTCACGGTGCCGGGCAGGCCGGCCGTCTGGGTCTGCAGGAATTGCTCGACGACGGTGCGCAGGGTGTTGACGTTCTGGCGGCCGACGGGTGTCGTCTGCGCGGATGCCAGCGAGGCGGCGCCGATGAGCAGGGCGGTGAGGAGCTTGCGTTTCATGTTGTGAACGTGTGCGGGTTTTTGCGACGCTGCCATCTTAGGTCCGGCGCGCCGCCGTCGAATCGCCGAATAGCCGGGTTTTGGGTCTCTTTATTGCCCGATTGGAAGACTCGACAGGTCCGTATGATCCATGCTGTCCACCACCAGATACCTGGAAAAAACGGAGCCACCATGATCGGCAAACTCGACGAGTACCTGCGTTTCAATGAAACCGCGCTCAGCCTGCGCTCGCAGCGCCAGGAATTGCTCGCGTCGAATATCGCCAACGCGGACACGCCGAATTTCAAGGCGCGCGACATCGATTTTTCCAGCGCCCTGCAAGGTGCGCTGGCGCGTGCGACGAACTCGGCGCCGCTGGCGACGACGTCCGCCGCGCATTATCCGAGCGCCAAGGCTGCGGCCGACGGCAAGACGCTGGCGGACGGTGCCACGCCCGTGCTGTACCGCACGGTGAGGCAGGGCGCCGTCGACGGCAACACGGTGGACATGGATACGGAACGCACCCAGTTCGCCGACAACGCGCTGCGCTACGAAGCCGGCATCACGATGATCAACCAGCAGATCCGCAACATGCTCGCGGCCATCCAGGGAGGCCAGTAATCATGTCCTTATTTAATGTCTTCAACGTGGCCGGCTCGGCCATGAGCGCCCAGGCCCAGCGCCTGAACACGACGGCCAGCAACCTCGCCAACGCCGACAGCGCGACGAGCGCCACGGGCGAGGCCTACCGCGCCAAGCAGGTCGTGTTCGAGGCCGTCCCGATGGACAGCGGCACGGGCGTCAAGGTGCGTGAGGTGGTCGAGGACGCGTCGCCCTTGAAGCAGGTGTACGACCCCAAGAATCCGCTCGCCGACGACAAGGGTTATGTCTCGATGCCCAACGTGAACGTGGTCGACGAGATGGTCAACATGCTGTCGGCCTCGCGCTCGTACCAGACGAACGTCGAGACCATGAACGCGGCCAAGACCATGCTGCTCAAGACGCTGACCCTCGGCCAGTAACCAGATTAACCCTCACACCGACACGCTCCCATGGCGACCGTAACCGACACCACCAGCACGCCCATCACCGACCTGATGTCGACGATGAACGCGAAGAAGACGACCAACAAGGACAGCGTCTCCGCGGACACCGACAAGTTCATGACGCTGCTGGTGACCCAGCTGCAGAACCAGGATCCGCTGAACCCGATGGACAACGCCCAGATGACGAGCCAGCTCGCGCAGCTGCAGACCGTGACGGGCGTGAACAAGCTGAACACGACCCTGGAATCGCTGCAGTCCAGCTACAAGACGTCGGAAGCCATGCAGGCGACGAACCTGATCGGCCGCGGCGTGCTCGTGAACGGCAACAGCGTCACCCTGGCGAGCAGCAAGGGCGTGCTGGGCGTGAACCTGGCCAGCGATGCCGACAACGTCAAGGTCGTCATCAGCGACGCGAAGGGCAACGAGGTCGAGACGATGGATCTGGGTGCGCAAAAGGCCGGCGTCGTGCCGCTCGCCTGGGACGGCGTGCCCGATGCGACCAAACTGGACAGCAGCGGCAAGCCCATCACCCTGGCGGACGGAAATTACACCTTCAAGGTCGTAGCGACGCGCGGCGGCGCCGCCCTGACCGACGCCACCGGCCTGTCGCTCGACAGCGTCGCGAGCGTCACCACCAACAATGCCGATGGCGTCAAGCTGAACCTGTCCAACAAGGGCGCGCTCACGCTGGCCGACATCAAGCAAGTCCTGTAAGCGCCGCTTACGCAACGACAACGCATCGAACGAACAACAGGAGCACAACATGTCCTTCCAACAAGGCCTCAGCGGTTTGAACAGCGCGGCGAAATCGCTGGACGTCATCGGCAACAACATCGCCAACTCGAGCACCGTGGGCTTCAAGGGCTCGACCACGGAATTCGCCGACGTCTACGCGCGCTCGCTGAACGGCGCCGGCGCGACCCAGGCCGGGATCGGCGTGAGCGTTGCGTCCATCGCCCAGCAGTTCACCCAGGGTAATATCGAGACGACGGCCAACCCGCTCGACATCGCCATCAACGGCGGCGGCTTCTTCCGCACCGAGATCGGCGGCGCCGTCCAGTACACCCGCAACGGCCAGTTCTCGCTGGACAAGAACGGTTACGTCGTGACGCCGCAGGGCGCCAACGTGACGGGCTATGGCGTCGCCGCGAACGGCCAGATCCTGGCCAGCACGCCGACCCCGTTGAAGATCAGCACGGTCGACATGAAGCCGGTGGCCACCACCAAGGTCGACACGTCGATCAACCTCGACTCGCGCGAGAAGGCGCCGACCAACTTCCCGTTCAACGCCAACGACGCGACCACGTACAACAAGCAGGTCCCGGTCAGCGTGTACGACACCCTGGGCAACGAGCACACGATGTCGATGTACTACGTGAAGACCGGTTCGGGCACCTGGGACGTGTACGCCGGCGCCGACGGCACCGAGATCACCAACGTCAACGTGGCCAAGGCCGGCTCGAGCGACCCGACGGCGGTGGCCGCCCGCAGCGCCTGGACCGCCGCCACGAAGGCATCGCCGCAAGATCCGGCCGCCATCGCCACGGCCCTGTCCAACTATGCCGCCGCCGTATCGGCCGCCGTCAGCGGCGCCGCCGGCACGGCCGGCGCCACCGCGGCCACCGTCACCGCCATCCAGACCGCCGCCACCGGTGCAGGCAACACGGTCGGCGCGACGCCGGACCAGGTCGACCAGGCCGTCTCCGCCGCCGTGTCCGTGCCGTCGATCCCGATCGGCACCCTGAAATTCGACTCGAACGGCGCGCTGTCGGCTGCCCTGATGTCGCCGCAGACCCTGCCGCTGAACGTGTCGTTCCCGGTGTACCCGGCCACGGGCGCCAAGGAAACCCTGTCGATCAAGCTCGGCTTCAACGGCAGCACGCAGTACGGCGCCGACACGAGCGAAAAACTGACCACGCAGGACGGCTACACGGCCGGCCACCTGCAGCGCTTCTCGGCCGGCGCCGACGGCACGCTGCTGGGCCAGTACAGCAACGGCCAGACCAAACCGCTGGGCCAGATCGTCCTCGCCAACTTCACGAACTCGGGCGGCCTGGAGCCGATCGGCAACAACTCCTGGGTCGAAACGTCGGCCTCGGGCACGCCACTGCTGGGCACGGCAGGCACGGGCAGCTTCGGCGTGCTGCAGTCGTCCGCGACGGAAAGCTCGAACGTCGACCTGACGGCCGAGCTGGTCAACATGATCACGGCCCAGCGCGTCTACCAGGCCAACGCCCAGACCATCAAGACGCAGGACTCGGTGCTGCAGACCCTGGTGAACCTGCGTTAATGACTGAACTGTCATTCCCGCGCAAACGGGAATCCATGCCGAGGTACCGGAGCCGTATGGTTGGAGTCGTCGCGACGGGTTCGGAAGTCACGATGTTCGATGCTCGGCATGGGTTCCCGCCTTCGCGGGAGCGACGTGCGAATTTCGGAGAAGAATAAATGGACCGCCTGATCTACACGGCCGCCACCGGCGCCAAGCACATCCTGGAGCAGCAGGCCACCACGTCGAACAACCTGGCCAACCTGAGCACGACGGGTTTCCGCGCGCAGCTGGACACGTTCCGCGCCGTGCCCGTCGTCAGCGAAGGCTTGCCGACGCGGGCGTTCGTCGTCGATAACACGGTCGGCGCCGACTTCACGGCCGGTCCGCTGCAGGTGACGGGGCGCGATCTCGACGTGGCCCTCAAGGGCCAGGGCTGGATCGCCGTGCAGATGCAGGACGGCACCGAAGCCTATACGCGCAACGGTGCGCTGCAGATCAGCCCGAACGGCATCCTGCAGACCGCCAACGGCCAGACCGTGATGGGCGAGGGCGGTCCGATCGCGATTCCGCCGAACACGACGGTCTCCGTCGGCAAGGACGGTTCGGTGTCGTCGCTGACGACGGACACCGTGCCGGCGACTTCCACCGTCGTCGGCCGCCTCAAGCTCGTCAATCCGGACCAGAAGCAACTGGTGCGCGGCGACGACGGCTTGTTCCGGATGCAGGACGGGAGCCAGGCACAGGCCGACCCGGCCGTGACGGTCACGAGCGGCGCGCTGGAAGGCAGCAACGTCTCGGCCGTCGACTCGATGGTGAACATGATCTCTTTGGCACGTTCTCTCGAGACGCAAATGAGCTTGTTGAAGAACGCGGAGAATAACGCGGCGAAAGCGACGCAGATCCTCGCTTTGACTTGATTTCTCCTGGGACATAATTCCATGGTGGGTGACGGGTTTGCCGTCGCCGTGTAAGGCCCCTGAAAACCGTAGCGGGCGGCAGTAGCGTTGGTTGAGAAGCGCAGCTGTACGAAAGTACAGCGAGCATCGCAGCCCGACGATACGACGCACAGCAGGTTTGCAGGCGCCATAGGAGAACACCATGATCCGTTCGCTGTACATCGCGAAAACCGGTCTCGAAGCGCAGCAGACCAACCTCGACGTCGTCACCAACAACCTCGCCAACGTCAGCACGAACGGCTTCAAGAAGTCGCGTGCCGTGTTCGAGGACTTGTTGTATCAAAACGTGCGCCAGCCCGGCGCGCAATCCTCGCAACAGACCCAGCTGCCGTCCGGCCTGCAGATCGGTACCGGTGTGCGCGCCGTCGCCACCGAGCGCATCCACACGCAGGGCAATCCGCAGCAGACCGGCAACTCGAAGGACGTGATGATCAACGGCTCGGGCTTCTTCCAGGTCCTGATGCCGGACGGCACCACGGCCTACACCCGCGACGGCTCGTTCCAGACCGATTCCAACGGCCAGCTCGTCACCTCCAGCGGCTATGTGCTGCAGCCGCCCATCACCGTGCCCAGCAACGCGCTGTCGATGACCGTTGCGCGCGACGGCACCGTGTCCGTCACGACGCCCGGCGCCGTGGCGCCGACGCAGATCGGCTCGATCCAGGTGTCGAACTTCGTCAACCCGGCCGGCCTCGAATCGCTCGGCGAGAACCTGTATGCCGAGACGGGCTCGTCCGGCACCGCGCAGGCCGGCGCCCCGGGCACGAACGGCAACGGCGTGCTGATGCAGGGCTATGTCGAAACGTCCAACGTCAACGTCGTCGAAGAGATGGTCAACATGATCCAGACGCAGCGCGCGTACGAGATCAACAGCAAGGCCATCACCACGTCCGACCAGATGCTGCAGAAGATTTCCCAGTTATGAAAACGTTCAGCTTCACCGTGTGCGCGCTGGCGCTGGCCGGCTGCGCAGCCACCCCGACGTCGATCGTCAAGGGCCCGACCTCGGTGCGGCCGATGCTGGCCGACGCTGGCGCGCCGACGGAAGGTGCGATCTACAACGCGAACACGTTCCGTCCGATGTTCGAGGACCGGCGCGCGCGCCACATCGGCGACATCCTCACGGTCGCCATCGTCGAGAAGACGGCGGCCAACAAGAGCGGCGCCAGCACCGGCAACAAGTCGGGCAGCGTCAACGTGGGCGTGCCGGGTCCGCTGCAGGGCCGCCTGGGCGCCACGGTCGCCACGAGCGCCGGCACCAAGTTCGCCGACGGCGACACGCAGACCGCGTCGAACGCCTTCACGGGCACGATCGGCGTGACGGTGTCCGAAGTCCTGGCGAACGGCAACCTGATCGTCGTGGGCGAAAAACAGATTGCCATGAACAAGGGCGTCGAGTTCATCCGCTTCTCGGGCATGGTGAATCCGGACTCGATCCAGCCGGGCAATGTCGTGCAGTCGACGCTGGTCGCCGACGCCCGCGTCGAATACCGCACCAACAGCCAGATCGACCGCGCCGAGATGACGTCGATGATGTCGCGCTTTTTCCAGTCGTTACTCCCGTTTTGATCATGAACCTGAAAACCATCGCACTCTGCGCAGCGCTGCTCGGTCCCCTGATGGCGACGACCGCCCACGCCGAGCGTCTGAAGGACCTCGCCAGCATCGGCGGCGTCCGTCAGAACCAGTTGTCGGGCTACGGCCTCGTCGTCGGCCTCGACGGCACGGGCGACCAGACGACGCAGACGCCGTTCACCGTGCAGTCGATCATGGCGATGCTGCAGCAGAAGGGCATCAGCCTGCCGGCCGGCACCCAGCTGCAGCTGAAGAACGTGGCGGCCGTGATGGTCACCACGTCGCTGCCGGCGTTCGCCCAGCCGGGCCAGACGATCGACGTGACCGTCTCGTCGATGGGTAACGCGAAAAGCCTGCGCGGCGGCACGCTTCTGATGACGCCGCTGCAGGGCGCGGACGGCCAGGTGTATGCGATGGCCCAGGGTAATGTGCTCGTCGGCGGCGCCGGTGTGTCGGGCGGCGGTGCGCAGGTGCAGGTGAATCAATTGTCGGTCGGCCGCATCTCGGCCAGTGCCACGGTCGAGCGCGCCGTCGCGTCGAACCTCGGCGCCGACAACCAGGTCAAGCTGGAACTGAACACGACGGATTTCGCCACCGCGAGCCGCGTCGTGGAAGCCGTCAACGACAAGTTCGGCCCGGGCATCGCCACGGCGCTGGACGGCCGCGTGATCCGCGTGCGCGTGCCGTCGTCGAGCGACCAGCGCGTCAGCTTCCTCGGCATCCTGGAAAGCCTGGACGTCAAGCCGGCCGAAGCTGCCGCGAAGATCATCCTCAACGCGCGCACGGGTTCCGTCGTCATGAACCGCGCCGTCACGCTCGAGCCTTGCGCGATCGCGCACGGCAACCTGTCCGTGAGCATCGGCGCCGACACGCAGGTCAGCCAGCCGCCCGCGGGTTCGTTTGGCAGCACCGCCGTCACGAAGACCCCGCAGGTGTCCGTCAAGAAGGATGCCGGCAAGGTCATCATGCTGAACGGCGGCGCGTCGCTGGCCGAAGTCGTCAAGGCGATGAACGCGATCGGCGCCACGCCGCAAGACCTGCTCGCGATCCTGCAGGCGCTCAAGGCGGCCGGTTCGCTGCGCGCCGAGCTCGAGATCATCTAACCGATAACCAGCGAGGCCATCATGCTCGGTTCCACTCCTGACCTGTCCGGTAAATTCGCGCTCGACACCAACAGCCTCGGCGACCTCAAGCAGTCGGCGAAGGCCGGCTCGCCGGAAGCGCTGAAGGGTGCGGCGACGCAGTTCGAATCCATGTTCGTCAACATGATGATGAAGAGCATGCGCGACGCGACACCGCAGGACGGCATGCTGGACAGCCAGGAGTCCAAGACGTTCACGACCATGCTGGACCAGCAGATGAGCCAAAAGATGGCCAAGCGCGGCATCGGCCTGGCCGACGTGCTCGTGCGCCAGCTGACCGTGCAGCAGAAGGGCCAGCAACTGATGCAGGACATGAACAAGCAGGCGCTGGGCATCGGCGGCGACACCGAGACAGGCGGCGCCGGCGGTGCTGCCGCCCTGCGCATGCAGAGCGATCCGGACTCGATGCCGACCGACGGCGCAGCAAGCGCGGGCGCGGCCGGCGTCACCGGCAGCGCGCGCGGCACGGACAATGCGAACAAGCCGGCGCACGTGCGCGCGTTCCAGGAAAAGCTGGCCGACGCCGCCGAGGAAGCGGAACACGTGACGGGTGTGCCGGCCAAGTTCATGATGGGCCAGGCCGCGCTCGAAACCGGCTGGGGCCGCCGCGTGATCCGCAATGCGGACGGCAGTTCGAGCAACAACCTGTTCGGCATCAAGGCCGGCCCGGGCTGGAAGGGCAAGGTCGCGACGGCCGTCACGACGGAATACATCAACGGCAAGCCGCACAGCCGGGTCGAGAAGTTCCGCGCCTACGATTCCTACGCCGACGCGTTCAAGGATTACGCCAAGATGCTGAGCAATAACCCGCGCTACGAAAAAGTGCTGGCGCACGGCGGCGACGCGGCCACGTTCGCGCACGGCCTGCAGCGTGCCGGCTATGCGACCGATCCGCAGTACGCGGCCAAGTTGTCGCGCATCATCAAACACTCGCTCGCATGACAGGAGTTGTTGAACGGTTAGCAAGAATAAAGTTTTGGCGAAACCTGCCGTCAATGACATAGCAGAAAGAAACCATCATGTCCCTCCTCAGCATCGGCAAGTCCGGTTTATACGCGGCCCAGGCAGCCCTGGCGACGACCGGCAACAACATCACCAACGCCAACGTCGCGGGCTACAGCCGCGAGGCAGTGGTGCAAGCCGCTTCGACCTCGATGGGGGGGCCAACGGCTACATCGGCACCGGAACCCAAATCTCCCAGGTCAAGCGCTACTCGGACGACTTCCTGAACGCCCAGGTGCGCACGGCCCAGGCATCGAGCAGCGGGCTTGAGGCGTACCAGGCCCAGGTCCAGCAGGTCGACAACCTGCTGGCCGACACGACGTCGGGCCTGTCGCCGGCGCTGCAGGATTTCTTCTCGGCCGTGCAGAACCTCACGGGCGATGGCGCCGGCGTGTCGTCGCGCGGTTCTTTCATGACGTCGGCCGATACGCTGGCCGCCCGTTTCCAGAGCATGAACGGCCGTCTGGACGAGATCCGCAAGGGCGTCAACACCCAGCTGACGGCCAGCGTCACGACGATCAACACGTATGCCAAGCAGATCGCCCAGCTGAACGACCAGATCGGCAAGCTGACGGACAGCCGCGGCCTGAACCCGCCAAACGAACTGTTGGACAAGCGCGACCAGTTGATCATGGACCTGAATAAACAGGTCAAGGCCACCGTCGTACCGGGCGATAACAACAGCCTCACAGTGTCGATCGGCAATGGCCAGCCGCTCGTCGTCGGTAGGAGCGCGTTCCAGCTCGCCGCGACGAATTCGCCGACGGACCAGACGCGCGTCACGGTCGGTTACGTCGTCCAGGGCAAAGTCACGCCGATGGCCGAGAGCGCGCTCACGGGCGGCGAACTGGGGGCCGTGCTGCAATTCCGCAGCCAGTCGCTGGATGCGGCCCAGAATTCACTGGGTCGCGTCGCGATCGCGCTGGCCTCGACGATGAACGACCAGAACCGGCTGGGCCTGGACGGCAACGGCAAGCCGGGCGGCGACATCTTCACGGTCGCGCCGGCCGAGGTGACGAAGAACGTCAACAACAACCAGACGAGCACGACAGCGATCACGGCCGCGGTCGTCGACGCCACGCAACTCACGACGAGCGACTACAAGGTCGATTTCGACGGCACGAACTACAACGTGTACCGCTTGTCGGACAACAAGAAGACGGTGATCTCGCCGTTCCCTCAGACCCAGCCGCAAGTGGTCGACGGCCTCGCGTTTTCCGTCACGGGCACGGCCGATTCGGGCGACAACTTCCTCGTGCGTCCCACCCTGGGCGGCGCCGCCAACTTCAAGTTGGCGTTGACGGACGGTGCGCAGATCGCGGCCGCCGCACCGATCGCCACGAGCGTCCCGATGACCAACAGCGGGTCGGGCAAGATCAGCGCGGGTTCGATCGACAAGAACTACCTGGCTGCGCCGCTGGCCGGGCCTGTCACGCTCGCCTACAACAAGGCTACGGCCACGCTGTCCGGCTTCCCGGCCGGCAATGCCATCAGCATGACGGTGAACGGCACCACGACGTCGTATCCGGCCGGCTCGAACGTGCCGTTCCAGGACGGCGCCAGCTACACGGTGGCCGGGATGAGCTTCACGATGAACGGCGCCCCGGCCAACGGCGACACCTTCACGATCGCGCCGAACACGGGCCTGGGCGATACCCGCAACGCTAGCCTGATGGGGGACCTGCAGTCGAAGAACATCCTGGACGGCGGCAAGGCGACGTACCAGTCGGCTTATGCCACGCTCGTCAGCACGGTCGGCAACAAGACGCGCGAAGTGCAGGCCAATGCGGCGGCCGCCGCGGCCCAGCTGACGCAGGCGCAGTCGGCCGCCAACGACGTCTCGGGCGTGAACCTCGACGAGGAGGCGGCCAACCTGCTCAAGTACCAGCAGGCCTACCAGGCGTCGGGGAAGGTGATGCAGATCGCCGACACGATCTTCAACGCATTGCTGCAGATCGGTCACTGAGACCGGTAACCGAGCAACCACCAGCGAACGAAGCGGAACGACGCCATGACCCTACGTATCAGCACGAACGCGATTTTCCAGGCCGGCACCACGCAGATCAACACGCTGCAGGGCCAGATGGCAAAGACGCAGATGCAGTTGTCGACGAACAAGCGCATGCTGACGGCCGCCGACGATCCGATTGGTTCCGCGAAAGCGCTGGAACTGACCCAGTCGCAGTCGATGAACACGCAGTTCGGCACCAACCGCACGAATGCGAAATCGTCGCTGTCGATGGTCGACAAGACGCTGCAGGACGTCACGACCCAGATCCAGAACATCCAGTCCCTGATCGTCACCGCCGGCAACGGCGGTTATAGCCAGAGCGACCGCGAGGCCCTGGCGACCGAGCTGGAAGGGCGCCTGACCGACATGATCGGGTTGGCCAACACGACGGATGGTTCCGGTACCTACCTGTTCTCCGGCTACCAGACGACGACGCAGCCGTTCACCCAGACGCCCACGGGCGCCGCCTACCAGGGCGACCAGGGCCAGCGGAGCCTGCAAGTGGGGTCGGCGCGCAAGATGGCCATCAGCGAAAACGGCAGCGCCATTTTCGAAGCCAACGCCACCGGAAACGGCACGTTCGTGGCGCAAGCCGCGGCGACCAACACGGGCTCGGGCATCATCGCCCCGGGCGCGGTATCCGACCGGAGCAAGCTGACGGGCCACGATTATTCGATCGCCTTCAAGGTCGCGGGGGCCCCGGCCGTGACGACCTATACGGTGACGGACAATTCGGTGTCGCCGGCAAGCGCCGTGCTGAGCAACCAGCCGTACACGGCGGGCGCCGCAATCTCCTTCGACGGGATCTCGTTCGACATCAAGGGTGATCCGGCCAACGGCGACACGTTCAGCGTCCAGCCGAGCCAGAAGCAGTCGGTGTTCACGACGGTTACCGACCTGATCAAGACCCTGCGTGCCCCGGCCGACGGCTCGACCGGCAAGGCCGCGCTGGCCAACAATCTGAGCATGGCCAGCCAGAACATGAAGAATGCGCTGGACAACGTGTTGACCGTGCAAGCATCCGTGGGCGCGCGCCTGAAGGAAGTCGACTACCTGGACAGTACCGGCGACGACCTCAACATCCAGTACCAGACCACACTGAGCGGGTTGCAGGACCTGGACATGGTGAAGGCGATTTCGCTGTACACCCAGCAGCAGCAGACGCTGCAGGCGGCGCAGGTGTCGTTCAAGACGATGTCCGGCCTGTCGCTCTTTAACTACATCTCGTAAATTCGGGGGCTGGACCTCCCCCTAGTCCTGTCCACCGAACCGTGCATCTCGCTCTGACCCCGAATTTCGCAAACGTTACGCGTGGACTCGGTGAGCCGCCTACCGCGGTGGCGTCGGTATCTGCCGTGGCCCGGGCCGCTGCGCCCCGACGCGGGGGATCTTGCGCCCCGCCTCGATCCCCTGGTTGAACAGGTTCTGCAGCGGCGTGCCGAGGTACGGCAAGGTCAGGCTGATGACGAGGAACCCGGCGCCCAGCGTGATCGGGAAGCCGATGCCGAACAGGTTCAGCTGCGGCGCCGCGCGCGTCAGGATCGCCAGCGCGATGTTGGTGATGAGCATGGCGGCGACGATCGGCATCGCGATCTGCAGGCCGGCCGAGAACACGTGGCTGCCCCAGCGCACCATCTCCAGCGGCGCGGACAGCGACATCGGCGTGGCCGAGATCGGCAACGTGAAAAAGCTTTCCGCCAGCGCCTCGATCAGCACGAGGTGGGCGTTCATGGCGAGGAAGGCCATCGTCGCGACGAGGGCGAGGAACTGACTGATGGCCGACGAGCGTCCGGCCGAGCTGGGATCGAAAAAGGTGGCGAAGGAAAAGCCCATCGTCGAGCTGGCGACTTCGCCGGCGAATTCGACGGCGGCGAACACGAGGCGCATGGCGAAGCCCATCGCCACGCCGATCAGGAGTTCCTGCGCGACGATCATGAGCCCCGCCCACGACGTCGGATCGACGGCGGGCACGGCCGGCAGCGAGGGCGCGATGATGCCGGCCAGCAGCACGCCCAGCGTCGTCTTGACGAGGATCGGCACGGCCGTGTTGCCGAACACGGGCGCCACCGCGACGAGCCCGAGGATGCGCGTCAACGGCCACAAGAGGCCGCCGATCCACGCATACAGCTGCGTCGTGGTGAACGAAATCATCGACGAGTCGAGGCGCGCGTCAACCGATCATCTGCGGAATCCCGCTGAAGAGGTTGCGCATGTAGTCGGTCATGACCGTGATCATCCACGGCCCCGCGAGCACGAGCGCGATGAACACGCCAACCAGCTTGGGGATGAAGGACAGGGTCTGCTCGTTGATCTGCGTGGCGGCCTGGAAGATGCTGACGACGAGGCCGATGACGAGCGCGACCAGCAGCAGTGGCGCCGACACCATCAGCGTGACTTCCATGGCCGTGCGGCCCATTGCGATGACGCTTTCCGGAGTCATATGGTCCTCTTCAGTAGAAACTCTGGGACAGCGAGCCCAGCAGCAATTGCCAGCCGTCGACGAGCACGAACAGCATCAGCTTGAACGGCAGCGAGATCACGGCCGGCGACATCATCATCATACCCATCGACATCAGCACGGACGCGACGACCATGTCGATGATGAGGAACGGGATGAAGATGGCGAAGCCGATCTGGAACGCCGTCTTGAGTTCGCTCGTGATGAAGGACGGGATCAGCACGCGCAGCGGCACGTCTTCCGGGCCCTGCAGCGCGGGCGTGCGTGAGATCTTGACGAACAGGGCGAGGTCGGACTGGCGCGTCTGCTTGAGCATGAAACCCTTCAGCGGCGCGGCGGCCTTGTCCATCGCCTCGCCCATCTGGATGCGGTTTTCCTGCAGCGGCACGTAGGCTTCCGTGTAGATGCGGTCGAACGTCGGGCCCATCACGAACAAGGTCAGGAACAGCGCGAGGCCCACCATCACCTGGTTCGGCGGCGCCGTCTGCGTGCCGAGCGCCTGGCGCAGCAGCGAGAGGACGATGATGATGCGGGTAAAACTCGTCATCATCAGCAGGGCGGCCGGGATGAAGGTCAGCGCCGTCATCAGGAGCAGCGTCTGCACCGGCAAAGAATACGCGGTGCCGCCGCCCGGGGCCGGGCTCGTCGTGAAAGCGGGGATGGCGGGCGCGGCCACCGCCGCCGCCAGCGGCAGTGCTACCAGGCCCAGCATTGCTGATCCCAGCAGGAGTCGTTTATTGAGCATCACTTGCGTTTGTCGATCGTCTGTTTGAGCCAGTCGGCGAAGCTGTGCGCCGCGGGAGCATGCGGCGCGAGCGTCGCGTTCGCGCCACCCGTGTCGCCGTGTTGCCCGTCCTGGCGCGGCATGGTCGCCAGCGCGTTGATGCGGCCGGGTGATGCGCCGACCACGATCCATTCATTGCCGACTTCGACCACCACGATGCGCTCGCGGCCGCCGAGATTCAGCGAACCGACGACGCGCAGATTGGCATTGCCGCCGCCGACCTTGGGTCCGTAGCGCTTGAGGAACCAGGCGAGCGCGCCCAGCACGGCCAGCACGAGGATCAGCGCGAACAGCGTCTGCAGCAGGCTGCCGGTGGACGAGCCGGACGGCATCGTGACGGGCGGAACGGCGACGCCCGGCGTAGCGACGCCCGGCGTAGCGGGACGGGGCGCGGCGACGTCGGGTGCGGCCGGGTTGGCGGGTGCCGCCATGCCGGACGGCGCGGCAGCGGTATCGGGTTGGACGGTGGGCGCCGGCGGGGCGGCGGTGGCGGGCGACGTGGCGGCGCCGGTCTTCGTGCCTGCCATGGCGCGGGGATGCGCTGCGGACGGGGCGCTTGGCTGCGCCGCCTGGTGTGCCGGCGCCGCGGCCGGTTCCGTCACGGCGGGCGCCGGCGCCGGCGCGGCCGGCCGCGTATCCTGCCCGGCGCTGGTCGTCGCAGCCGCCGATGGCCCCGCTGCCTGCCCAGGCCCCGGCTGCTGGGCCGCGCAAGCGGTCAGCGGCAGCGTGAGGATCAACCTCAGGGCAAGGATGGTCAGCAGGCGCGCCGTCATTTGTTGAGCTTGCGGATGCGCTCGGACGGGGTAATGATGTCGGTGAGGCGGATACCGAATTTGTCGTTCACGACCACCACCTCGCCCTGGGCGATCAGGCAGCCGTTGACGAGCACGTCCATCGGTTCGCCCGCCAGGCCGTCCAGTTCCACCACCGAACCCTGCGCCAGTTGCAGCAGGTTCTTGATGGCGATCTTCGTGCGGCCCAGTTCCACCGTCAGCTGGACGGGGATGTCGAGGATGAAGTCGATGTCGTTCGGCGTTTCCGGGCGCGGGCCCTTGTTCGAGAAATCCTTGAACACGGCGGCCGACGCTGCCTGCTGCTGGCTGGCCAGTGCAGCAGCTTCCGCGGCGGCCTGCTCGGCGATCGCCGCGCCCCAATCGTCGTCGAGGCTGCTTTGGTCGTCTTGAGTATCGGACATGTTTCTCTCCTGTGTTGCTTACTTGTTGAAGGTTTCGCTGTTCGCCAGCAGTTTTTCGACCTTCAGCGCATATTGTCCGTTGAACACGCCGTAGCTGCAGTCCATGACGGGCACGCCGTCCACGGTGGCCTGGAGCGTTTCCGGGACCGAGATCGGGATCACGTCGCCGACCTTCATGTTCAGGATTTCGTCGAAATTCGCCTTGCCGTGGCCCAGCACGGCAACCAGTTCCACTTCCGCCACCTGGATCTGCTGCGTCAGCAGGCGGATCCAGCGCTTGTCGACTTCCAGCGCCTCGCCCTGGATGCTCGACGTCAGCGCGTCGCGGATCGGTTCGACCATCGAATAGGGCATGCAGAAGTGGATCTGGCCCGACACCGAGCCGAGCTCGATGGTGAAAGTGCACGATACCACGACTTCATTCGGGGTGGCGATGTTGGCGAACTGCGTGTTCATCTCCGAGCGGATGTACTCGAATTCGATCGGATACACCGGTTCCCACGACTTGGCGTATGCCTCGAACACGATGTCGAGGATGCGCATGATGATGCGCTGCTCGGTCTGCGTGAAGTCGCGGCCTTCCACGCGCGTGTGGAAGCGGCCGTCGCCGCCGAACAGGTTGTCCACGAGCAGGAATACGAGGCCCGGGTCGAACACCATCAGCGCCGTGCCGCGCAGCGGCTTCATGTGGATCAGGTTCAGGTTCGTCGGCACGACGAGGTTGCGGATGAACTCGCTGTACTTCGACACGCGCACCGACCCCACCGACACCTCGGCGGAGCGGCGCAGGAAGTTGAACAGGCCGACCCGCAGATACCTGGCGAAACGCTCGTTGATGATCTCGAGCGTCGGCATGCGGCCGCGGACGATCCGCTCCTGCGTTGCCAGGTTATACGTGCGGACTCCCGAGGTGTCTTCAGGCGTCGCGACGTCGTCCTGATCGCCGTTGACCCCTTTGAGGAGGGCATCGACTTCTTCCTGTGAGAGAAAATTATCGGCCATGATGCAGCTTTACCGTAATGACTTCTGCTTTACTGGATGATAAAGGAAGTGAAGAGAACGTCCGACACTTCCTGTTCGTCGCCGTGTTCGACGAACGGTGCGTTGACCGCCGCGAGGATCTCGCCGGCCAGCTGCTGCTTGCCTTCCACCGTGCTGATATCGGACGCTTTCTTGCCCGACAACAGCAGCAGCACGCGGCTGCGCACCTTGGCCATATTGGCCTTGATGAGCTCGACTTGTTCCGCGCTGTCGACCTGCAGCGTGAACGCGACCTGCAGATACTGGTCGCCGTGTTCCGGTTGCAGATTGACCGTGAAGGGCTCGATCGCGACGTATTCGGGCTTGGCGTCGTCTTTTTTCTTCGCTTTCTTGCCGGCCGCGTGGTCTTTCTTGGCCGGCTCGGCCGCCGCACTTTCAGTGCTGCTCTTGTGCAGGAAGTACCAGCCGGCGCCGCCGCCCAGGGCTAGCACGAGCACGGCCGCGCCGATCATGACGAGCAGCTTGCCTTTGCCGGTGACTGCTGGGGCTGCCACATCCGCTTTCGGATCGGCTTTGATTTTTGGATTCGCTTTCAAGAGTATTCGGTCCCACTGTTGGATCGTGCCGTCATTATGTCATTATCGGGAAAAAGTGAGCAGCGGCAACGGTCGAAAAGAGGGAGGAACCTGGGGTATCTCGTTGTTTCTTGACGGATTTGTTGTCGAGGCTTTATCCAAACGTACGGTGGGGTGATCGATGCCCCGCATCGATCACCCCACCCGACGGCCGATATTGCTGAAATTGTTTATGCGAACGTATCGACCATCCCGCGGTCGC
Source organism: Massilia putida (assembly GCF_001941825.1). NCBI lineage: Bacteria > Pseudomonadati > Pseudomonadota > Betaproteobacteria > Burkholderiales > Oxalobacteraceae > Massilia > Massilia putida. The sequence goes on along the minus strand of NZ_CP019038.1, from coordinate 2,614,382 downwards.
CGATGGCCGCCGTGCGCGTGGCCGGCCGGACCGTGGCTTCGCCCACCACGGTTCCCGCATCGTTGCCGCCATGGCCGCGGCCATTGTTGCCCCGGCCGAAACCGCTCGATGCCGCGGCCTGGTCCTGCTGCGCCTGGCCGCCGTTCGACATGCCCGCGTTGACGGTGGCATTGCCCAGCGCGATGCCGCTCTCGCTCATCATTTCCTGCAAGCGGGGCAGGGCGTTTTCCAGCGCCTGGCGGACTTCCAGCTGGTTCGACGAGAACGTCACGTCGGCCTGGCCGTTGGAGACGGACAGCACCACCTGCAACGGCCCCAGGTCCGGCGGGTTCAGGGTCAGCGACGCGGTCTGGTCTTCGGCGCCGACCATGTAGACGACCTTCTGGCCGACCTGGTCGTTCCACGCATCCGTCCCCACGTGCGCCGTCAGCTCTTCGCTGGCGGCAGCGGCCTGGGCGGCTTCCAGCGTCGCCGACTGCAGCTGCGCGGCCGCGGTGGCGATCGCCGTCGGGGCCTGTTCCTTCTGCGCGAGCAGGGCGGCGTCGCGCGCCTGCTGCAGGGTGAAGTCGGCGGCATCCAGCTGCGGCTTGGCATCGAGCTTGATATTGCCCGCCGTGCCGCGCAGGTCGGCCGTGGCCGCGGCGGCCTTGTCCGCGCCGAGATCGGCGCCGGCCGCGGCCAGGGCCGGGTTCTTGATCGACGTGGCGGAGAAGGTCTTGGCGCCGGCCGCGTCCGTGCCGGCTTCCTTCGATACCGACTTCATCGCGGCCTGCAGCGCGGCCAGCTGGCCGGCGTCCGTGCGCTTGCCCTTGCCGGAGAGCGCATCGAAGGCCTGGGCCGTCGTCGTCTTGGCGTCCGTGCCCGGCTTGTGCAGGCTGGCCATCAGCGCGAGCATGGCGCTGGCCGGGTCGCCGGTCTTGGCGGCGGCGTCGTCATCGGACTTGTCGTCGGACTTGTCGGCGGCGTCGTCTTTCGCTTCGCCCGCCTCGGCCTTGTCCGCCGGCTTGGCGGGCGGCTGCGGCGTTGCGTCGGCCTGGGCGGGCTTGTCGGTTTCTTGCGGCTTGGCCGCGTCCTGTTTCGGGGCCGGAGCGGGCGCCGGGGCCGGCATGAACGCGAGCGCGGCGCTGCTGCGTTCCATTTCGCCGGACAACATGGCGCTGAACTGGCTGCCGTCGCTGGCGGCGTTGGCGTTCGCGCCGTTGGTGCGCTGGTTGACGCCGGACGTCGAGTTGAGCTGTTGGGTAATGGAAGTCGTGGTCATGTCGCTTGTCGCTTCGGTTATTCAAGGCGCCGGTCAACGCTTGGCGCGCGCCGTCCGTGCTGCAAAGTCGTCCATCATTTTCTGGTCGCGCTTGCTTTCCAGCGCGAGGGCTTGAAGCGCCGCGCGCTCGTTCAGGGTCCGATACGACAGGCGCTTGCGCTCGCTTTCCTGCCATCCCTTTTTTTCCATGTCGGCCTTGACGCGCGCGTGCTTGAGCACCTCGCGCTGGCCGTCGATCGCCTGTTCCAGCTTGCCGAGGAAGGCGACGAAATTCTGGTGCGCGAACGGTGTGATGCCCGCCATCTGCGCCGCGTCGAGCTTGTTCGCATAGTCGTCGCGGTAGCCGAGCAGCATCTGCAGCTTTTGTTCCCCATCCTCGACGGCCTTGAGCGCGACGCCCAGGCGCTTTGCGCAGGCGTCGGACTCGCGCTGGGCGAGGTCGATCAGGGTGTCGAGTGCGGATGCGTTGGCCATGGTAGGTCAAGTATACCGATGGTCGTTCCGGCCAATCAGCCGAACAGCGAGGTCAATTCCCCCAAGCTCTGCAACATGCCGACGTTGTCATGGATTTCCTGGCACAGGAATGCCTCGATACGCTCGTGCAGCGCGATCGCCTTGTCCAGCACCGGATCCGTGCCCGGCGCATAGGCGCCCACGCTGATCAGGTCGCGCGAGCGCTCGTAGCGCGAGTACAGTTGCTTCAGGGTGCGCGCCGCGTGCTGGTGCTCGCGCGACGTGATGCCGTGCATCGCCCGCGAGATCGATTGTTCGATGTCGATGGCGGGGTAGTGGCCCGCCTCGGCCAGTTTCCGGTTCAGCACGATGTGGCCGTCCAGGATACCGCGCGCCGCGTCGGCGATCGGGTCCTGCTGGTCGTCGCCCTCGGACAGCACGGTGTAGAACGCCGTGATCGAGCCGCCGCCCGCCTGGCCGTTGCCCGCGCGTTCCACCAGCACGGGCAGTTTCGCGAACACCGACGGCGGATAACCCTTGGTCGCCGGCGGTTCGCCGATGGCGAGCGCGATCTCGCGCTGGGCCATCGCATAACGCGTGAGCGAATCCATGATCAACAGGACGTTCCGGCCCTCGTCGCGGAAGTGCTCGGCGATGGCGGTGGCGTACGCGGCGCCCTGCAGGCGCATCAGCGGCGGCGCATCGGCCGGCGCGGCCACGACGGCCGAGCGGGCCAGGCCTTCCTCGCCGAGGATCTGTTCGATGAATTCCTTGACCTCGCGGCCCCGTTCGCCGATCAGGCCCACGACGATCACGTCCGCCGTCGTGTAGCGCGCGATCATCCCGAGCAGAACCGATTTGCCGACACCCGTGCCGGCGAACAGGCCGAGACGCTGGCCGCGGCCGACCGTGAGCATCGAGTTGATGGCGCGCACGCCCACGTCCAGCGTGTCCGAGATCGGTGCGCGGTCGAGCGGGTTGATGGGACGCGCGTTCAGCGGCCCCATATGTTCGGTGACGACGGGACCCTTGCCGTCCAGCGGGCGGCCGGCGCCGTCGACGACGCGGCCCAGCAGGCCCCAGCCGACGGGCAGGTGGCGCGCGCGGTCCATCGGACGGCGGCGCGGATGCGCCACGGTGCCGGGCTTCGGCACGCTCGCTTCGACCGGAAACACGCGCGAGCCGGGCACGACGCCTTCGACGTCCGACTGCGGCATCAGGAACAGGCGATCGCCTTCGAAGCCGACGACTTCCGCTTCGATACGCGCGCCGGACGCGACCGGGATCATGCACGCGCTGCCGACCGCCAGCTTGAGGCCGACGCATTCCATCACGAGGCCCGCGACGCGCGTGACGCGGCCCGACACTTGCATCGGCTCGACGAAATCGACCACGTTGCCGCAGTCCTTCAGGTAGGACTTCCAGCGGCCCGTATGTGCGTTCATCCGAGCCAATCCAGGTCCTTGCCCAGCGCATGCGTCAGGCGCTGCCAGCGCGAGCCGATCTGGGCGTCGATCTGGTTGCTGGCCGTGTCGACGCGGCAGCCGCCGCGCGCGATGGTCTCGTCCTCGACGATGCGCCAGCCGCTCTTGTCGAGCTCATGGCCGATGCCGCTTTTCACGATCAGCGCGTCTTCCGGATGCAGAATCAAGAGGGCCGGCTGTTGCAGGTTCGGCAGGTAATCGATGGCTTCGCGCACGACGGGGAGGATCAGGTCGGGCTTGACGTCGAACGCCGTGCGCACCATGCCGCGCGCCAGGTGCAGCGCGAGTTCCAGCACGTCGTTGGAGATGGCGTCGTCGGCCTGCGTGACGGCGTCGCCGAACGTCGTGGCCAGCTGGCGCAGGTGTTCGAGTTCCTCGGCCGCCTCGGCACGGCCGAGCGCCAGACCCTCTTCGTAGCCGGCCGCATGGCCTTCGGCCTGGCCCGCGTCGAGCCCCTCGGCATAGCCTTCCTCGCGGGCGGCGGCGCGGATGGCTTCCAGCTCTTCCGCGGTCGGCAGCTGGACGGCGGGCTGCGGTGGCGGAGGCGGTTCGTAGGCGCGCGCGGCGGCCGCGGCCGCAGCCACTTCGGCCGCACGCTGGGCTTGCGCGCTGGGGCGCTCGTCGCCGAACGACGTCATTTCCCAGCGTTGATATGCCGACTGGAATTCTTTCGAGATTGCCATCAGACGAACGAGTCCTCACCTTTGCCGCCGAGCACGATCTGGCCTTCGTCGGCGAGGCGCCGGACGATTTGCAGGATCTGCTTCTGCTGGGTTTCCACTTCCGACAGGCGCACGGGACCTTTCGATTCCAGGTCTTCGCGCATCATTTCCGCCGCACGCTGCGACATGTTTTTGAAGATTTTATCGCGCAAATCCTGCGACGCCCCTTTCAGCGAGATGATGAGCATCTCCGACTGCACTTCGCGCAACAGCAACTGGATGCCGCGGTCGTCGATGTCGATGATGTTGTCGAACACGAACATCTCGTCCATGATCTTCTGCGCCATGTCGTTGTCGTAGTTCTTGATGTTCTCCATGACAGAACTTTCCTGCTCGCCGCTCATGAAGTTCAGGATCTCGGCCGCCGTGCGCACGCCGCCCAGCGACGACTTCTTGATGTTCTCGTTGCCGGACAGGAGCTTGGTCAGCACGTCGTTCAGTTCGCGTAAAGCAGCAGGCTGCACGCCGTCCAACGTGGCGATACGCAGCACGACGTCGTTGCGCAGGCGGTCCGTGAAGTGCGCCAGCACTTCGCAGGCCTGGTCGCGTTCGAGGTGGACCAGGATCGTGGCGATGATCTGCGGGTGTTCGTTGCGGATCAGTTCGGCGACGGACGGCGAGTCCATCCACTTCAGGCTCTCGATGCCGGAAGCGTCCTTGCCGCCCAGGATGCGGTTCAGCAGCACGGCCGCCTTGTCGTCGCCCAGCGCCTTGGTCAGCACCTGGCGGATGTACTCGTCGGAATCGAGGCCGACGGTCGACTGCAGGTCGACGCGCTCGCGGAATTCGCCCAGCACGCTCAGGACTTCCTCGTGCTGCACGGCCTTCATCTGCGCCATGGCGCCGCCCAGCTTGAGCACTTCGCGCGGGCCGAGGAACTTCATCACCTCGGCCGCTTCGGCCTCGCCCAGGGCCAGCATCAGGATGGCTGCCTTGGTCGTGTTTTCCTTGTCCTTGTCGCTCATTACTCAGTCCCCAGCCATTCCTTGATCACATTGGCCACGATGCGCGGATCGTTCTTCGCCATGTCTTTCGCCATTTCCAGGTTGCTCTTGTAGACCTGGACCTTCTGGTGCTCTTCCGCTTCACGCTGGATGCGGGCTTCCTCGTTCGGATCCGGTTCCGGCTCCGGTTCCGGCTCTTCCGGTTCCGGCTCGGGCGGGATCGCCACCGCTTCGTCGAATTTCTTGATCGCGGGCTTGAGCAGCGGCCGCACGAAGCGGAACCACAGGAAGGCCAGCACGAGGGCGATGAAGACGTAGCGTGCGATGTCTTTCGCCAGCGGCAGGTTGGACGGGTCCTTGTACCAGTCCGGCGCCTTTTCGTCCGGCTTGTCGACGCCGTCGAACGGCGCGTTGGTCACGTTCAGCGTGTCGCCGCGCGCCTGGCTGTAGCCCATCGCCTGCTTGACCAGTTCGTTGATCTGCGCGACTTCGGCGGCGGTGAGCGGCTTGACGACGACCTTGCCCGTCTTCGGATCGATCGAGCGGCGGTAGTTCACCACCACGCCCACCGTCAGGCGCTTGATGCCGCCCATCGGCTTCTGTTCGTAGCGCACGGTCTTGTCGACTTCGTAATTCGTCGTCGCATCCTTGCGGCTCGGGCCGGTCGTCGTGTTCTGCGCCTGCGCCGGCGCGTTGCCGTCGATCGGGGCCGTGGCCACGCCCGGCGGCTGGTTCGACAGCGCGCCCGGGATGCCGGACGGGTTCGTGCTGCCAGGCCCGGTCTGCTCGGACGTCTGCTGGCTGCGGATCGCCTGCGGTTCCGGCGGCGAGTTCGGCTTGTACATCTCGGCCGCGGTGTCGGTCTGGGCGAAGTCGACTTCGGCCGTCGCTTCGGCGCGGACATTGTTCTGGCCGACGAGCGGGGCGATGATCGATTCGACCTGCTTGACGATGTTCTGCTGCAGCGCTTCGACGTATTTCAGCTGGTTCGGGTCGAGCTGCTTGCCGTTCTTGTTGGCGTTGTCCGACAGCAGGGTGCCGTTCTGGTCGACGACGGTGACGTTAGCGGGCGTCAGTTCCGGGATCGACGATGCGACCAGGTGGACGATGGCGCTGACCTGGGCCTGGTCCAGCGCGCGGCCCGGCTGCAGATTCAGCAGCACGGACGCGGTCGGCTTCTGCTGTTCGCGCACGAACACGGACGGCTTCGGCAAGGCCAGGTGCACGCGGGCCGAAGAAACGGCCGCCAGCGACTGGATCGAATTGGCCAGTTCGCCCTCCAGCGAGCGCTGGTAGTTGACCTGTTCGACGAATTGCGACGTGCCCAGTTTCTGGTTTTCGAGCAGTTCGAAGCCGACGTTGCCGGCGCGGGGCAGGCCTTGCTGGGCCAGTTTCAGGCGCAGGTCGTGGATGCGGTCGGCCGGCACCAGGATCGCGCTGCCGCTGTCCGAGAATTTGTACTTGACCCCCATCTGGTCGAGCGATGCCGTGATCGCGCCGCCGTCCTTGTCGGTGTAGTTGGAGAACAGCACGCGGTATTCCGGTGCCGTCGTCCACAGCCACAGGGCGGCGACGATGGCCACCACGACGGCGATGGCGCCGCCGATGACCACCCGTTTGCCGATCGTCGTCTGCCAGAACTTCGGCTTCTCTTCGGCCGGAGTTGCGATGTCGCTGTCGAGGAGTTCTTCCGCTGTCGTTGCCATGTTGGGGGAGGGAATGGGTTTATGAACGCCATTATGGAGCCGTACGGCAACATTCAAACTCCGGAATAAGGCCATGTTTACGGCGCTGCTCGAGGGCAATCGTTGCCCGTGCGCTGATATTCTGACAGCCTGAATCGTATTGTTTTGCGAGAACCGGGAGAACGGACATGAATATCGGCGGCATCGACAGCAGCCGGATCGAGGCGATGATGGCGCAACTGAAGGCGGCCGCGCAGAAGCCGGCCGGGCCGGCGTCCGCCGCGGATGCGCTGGGCGGCGGCCTCGGCATCGGCGGCATCGGCAAGCCCTCGGCCACGGATGCGGCCGAGTCATCGAGCAAGGTCAGCTTCTCCGATGCACTGAAAGGGGCGCTGCAAAACGTCAGCGACGCCCAGAACCAGGCCGACGACATGGGGAAACGCTTCGCCGCGGGCGACGATGCCGTCAGCCTGTCCGACACGATGATCGCGATGCAGAAAGCCAGCATCAGCTTCCAGTCGACCGTGCAGGTGCGCAATAAGCTGGTGTCGGCGTATCACGACATCATGAACATGCAGGTGTAAGACAAACCAAGCACGTAAACACCGTCATTCCCGCGTAAGCGGGAATAGTGCCCCCGGCACTATTCCCTCCATACTGAGCTACTGTGGCCCACTCAGCATGGATTCCCGCTTGCGCGGGAACGACGGTTTTCAGTGTGATGGCTTCGCGACATCCACCCGTCCCTTCATCACCGGGTGCAAGGTGCAGAGGTAATCAAACGACGCACCTGCCCGCACCACATACCGCCACGTCTTCCCGGGCGCCAGGTCGCCCGAGCTCACCTTGGCCGCGGCCGCCGTCACGTTGTGAGCGAACATGTCGCGGTTTTCCCAGACGATCGTGTCCCCGGGCCTGGCCTGGACGACCTGCGGCGAAAACTTCATGGCGTCGATCACGACATGGTGTTCCGCCGCGCCCGCCAGCGCGGGCAGCCATAGCAATGCGATGAGCAGCCGTCTCACTTGAGTTCGGCCTGGAGATGCTTCGCGTGCTCCAGGTGCGCCACGAAGGCCGGGCGGACCTTGACGAGCAGGGCTTTCAGCTCGGCATTGGAAGCGTTCGGGATCAGCGTCTTGTCGAGGGCGCCGAGCACGGTCTCGTGGTACGTCACTTCATTGTCGACATAGGCCTTGTCGAACGCCTTGCCGGACAGGCCCGTGAGCTTGGTGTGCATCGCCGCGCCGTCCTTTGTCAGGCTCTTGCTGGTGTCGTTGTCCTCGGGCGTCACGTGCAGTTTTTGCACCAGCGCGGTCGCCTGCTGGTTGACGCCGGAATGGTCGGCCACCATGCGCTCGGCGAAGGCGCGCACGTCCTTGTTCTTCGTCTTCGATTCGGCCAGCTTGCCGGCGTCGATGTCGACCGAGTTGGCGGCGACGACGATCGCGGCGATCTGCGCATCGTTCGGCCCGGCCGCGTGGGCGGGGGCGGCAAGACTCGCGGCGAACAGGGAAGACAGCAGCAGCGGGGTGAATTTGTTCATGGCAGCATCCTTCATTGGGTTGGAAAAGGTGGAACAACCCATTGGATGCATGCCAAGCTGTCCACGTTCCCGCCGCCCGTCAGATGCCCCATTCCGCGTCGAGCCGGCGCCGTACCGCGTCCACGATCCGGTCGCAGCGTTCGCCGTCGAAGCCGAACGCGTCCTCGATGGCAAAATCGATCTCGCGCGCGAGCGCTTCGCGCAGCATGGCCCGGGCCCGGAAATAACGGCTGCGCACGGTGGCCTCGGGAATGTCCAGTGTGGCCGCCGTTTCTTCCACCGTCAGTTCCTCCACGGCGCGCAGCACGAATACCGTGCGGAAGACGCCGGGCAGCTTGTCGATGCCGGTTTCGATCAGGCGCCGCGTCTGGGCGCGCAGCGCGGCCAGTTCCGGCTGCTCGCGTTCGCCCTGGCTGTCGTCCGGGTAATGCGGCCCGGCGGCATCGTCGGTGCCGAAATCGGCGCCCAGCTCGATGACCTCGGCCAGCCGCCCGGTCTTGCGTTGGCGCATCAGGGCGGCGTTGACGACGATACGGGTGAGCCAGGTGCCGAGCGCGGACTCGCCGCGGAATGCGGGCAGGGCGCGAAAGGCTTGCAGGTAGGCATCCTGGAGCGCGTCCTCGGCTTCGGCGTCGTCGCGCAGGACGCTGCGCGCCACGCGGTAGAGCCGCCGGTTGTAGCGCCGCATGAGAAGCGTGAACGCGTCGCGGTCGCCGGCGCGGATGCGGCGCAGCAGCGCGTCGTCGTCGAGGGATGAAGGATTCGGTGCGGCGGCGTGCATGGGATCTCCTGGTCGTATGCCTGAAGATTGGATGCCGGTCAGCAGCCTGGCGTTCCCGCCAACCGGGGTCAGAGCCCGATTTTAAGCAATTGCCTAAAATCGGGCTCTGACCCCGGTTCAGGCCAGCCCGGCCAGGCGCGCGTTGCGCTCGCGTTCGAGCTTGGTGATGTAGCGTTGCACGGCAGCGAGATTGCCGCGCGAGATGTCGACGAATTGGCAACCCAGGCGGCGGCTCGTCTTGTTGTTTAGAAGCGTCATGTCCATCGAATTGCGCACTTGCAGCGAGCAAGTGACGGGGCCGATTTCCGGCAGGTCGATGCGGCAGTTGGCGTAGGTTTCGCCGACGGTCGTGCCGAGCTGCATCTTGTTGTCGTAGATCGCGATGCCGCCGCAGCTGATGTCCGCCAGCGGGAACACGGCGACGTCGCCGCCCAGCTCGGCCGGCAGGGGAATCGTCGCGCGCACGGGGTTCGTCACCGGCGTCGGCATGCGGTAGAACTCGCGCCGTTGCAGGCGGATCAGGCTGGCAGGGATGGCGGCCTGCAATGCCGTGCCGCCTTCGAATTGCACCTCGCGCAGGTTGTCCAGGCCGAACACGATGCGGATCTTGTCCAGCGACGTATCGCACCGCACGGTGCCGGCGGCCACGATGCGCGTGTTCTGTTCGGGGCTGACGGAGCGGTCGATGATGACGGTGCCCTCGTCCGGATCCACGTGCAGCAGCGACGTGACGCAGACGTCGGCCTCGCCCTTGATCAGCATGCGGATCAACTGGTTCTTTTCGGCGATCTGGCGCAGCAGGGCCACGATCTCCCTGGACGACTCGACCTCGTAGTCGTGCCAGGCTTCTAATTCGGCGTCAGTGATTGCTTGCATTTGTGTCAACGGGGGTGCTTTCTTGGGGTGGGAGGAGCCGTGCCGTGTCGGGTGCCGGCGGTGCTATCTGCCCGGAAACTTGCGCGGATTCAATATAATAGAGCCAGGCCAGGAGTTCGGCAATGGCCCGGTACAGCGCGGGCGGAATCTGACGGTCGAGGTCGACTTCCATCAGCAACGCCACCAGTTCCTTCGATTCGTGCACGAACACGCCGGCCTCCTGGGCGCGGACGATGATCTGTTCGGCGACGAGTCCCTTGCCCTTGGCGACGACTTTCGGCGCCGCATCGCCGGCGCCATAGGCCAGCGCGACGGCGCTCTGGCGGCGCGCGGCCTTATCCTTGTCCATCGCCTGGTTCGCCTGGTTCGTCTTTCGGTGCGATGTCGTGGATGGCCAGCGTGGTCAGCGGCGTCCCGGCTGCGTCCAGCGCCTCCGCCAGGCGCGGGCGGTAGCCGTCCAGCAGGCTCTTGATGCCGGCATCCGCTGCATCGAGGCGGATGTGCAACTGGTCGCCGGACAGCACGACGCGCGCCGCCACCTCGCCCAGCGCGCCGAAGCGCAGGCGCAGGCTGCTTTGCCATGTGGCGCCGGGCCCGCCGTCGCCGTCCTGGCGGCCGGAGGCATCGCGCTCGACGTCCCAGTGCATGTCGCGGCCCGGCCACAGCTGGCCCTGCCAGGCGACGCGTCCCTGTTCATGCGCGTTCAGCTGCAGATTGATGAACTGGGCCGTGTTCGGGTCAAGCGGCGGCGGCATGCCGCGCGCCTGCGGTTCGGCCGCGAGATCGGCGCGGGAGCGGGTGCCCGCGGCCCATTCGGCCACGTGCGATTCGTAGAACAGGCCGCTGTTGCCGAGGCCATCCCGCAGCGCCTTCGCGATGGCGTCGGCGTCGCCGGTCGGCGCGCCCAGCAGCGGCGTGCGGCCGATCGCGGCGCTGGCCTGCGTCTCGGCTTTCTGCGCGGCGGCGATGACGTCGCCCAGCGCCTTGCCGGCCGAGCTGATCGATGTGTTGGCGCCGTCCGCCGTGCCGCCGGGCAGTTGGGAAAGGCCGCGCGCGCCGGCCAGCAAGGCGGCCGTGCGCGTCAGCGCGGCGGCTTCCTTGCCTTCCAGATAAGCGAGCGGGGCGGATTGCGGGCTGGCGCCTTCCGGCAGCGGCGGGCCGGCTTCGGCAAAGGCCGCGGTGCCCTGGTCCGTCTGGAGCTGGAACGTGGGACGGGGCGTGAGGGCGACGAGGGTCAACGGGACTTGCGTGCCGACCTGGGCACCTGCGGGCAGCGGCATGCGCGCCGCCATGTCGTTGATGCGGACGACGAAGCTGCCGTCGGGCAGTTTCGTCATCACGTCGGCCGCCATCGATTGGCCGACGAGGCCGGCGAGGGCGCGGGTAAACGCTTGCTGGCGCGGGTCGCCGACCGGGAGGGCAGGACGCGCGGGCGCGACCTGGGTCAGCGAGACGCTATCGCGCGGCAGCATCGTTCACGGATCAGACGCCGTAGGCGCGCGCGACGCGGCGTTCGACGGTCTTGTTGCTGATCATGGCTTGCAGCTTCGCCATCCACGGCTGGGTCAGGTCACGGATCTTGCGGTCGGAGTCGAGCATCTTGCGGATGGCGTTCGCCTTGCGCACGCGCTCCTGTCCGGCCAGCGGGCTGTCGCCGTTGTCCTTGAGCTGGCGCACGCAGGCGGCGCACTGGTGTTCGAGCTGGACCAGGCGGTCCCAGTCGTTCGCGGTGGCGGCGGCCAGCATGTCGTCGGTGATGCCGACCATGGCTTCGTACAGGGACGCGATTTCGGCATTCGTCATCATCGTTGCGGCTCCCATTTATGCGCTCGCCAGGGTCGGGGCTTTCGGCATGGCCGTGGGCGCCGCGGCCGCGGGCTGCTGGACCTTGTCCCCGATCGCGACCCAGGCTTCGCGCAGGTCGGCCAGCAGGCCGTGCACTTCGTCGAGGATGGCGACGTCGTTTTGCAGGTTGGCCTGGAACAGACGTCGGCTCATGTAGTCGTACAGCGCGTCGAGGTTCTCGGCGATTGCGCCGCCGGCTTCCTTGTCGAGCGAGACCCGCAAGCCGTTGTCGATGATCGTGATGGCCTTCGAAATCGCGGCGCCCTTGGCTGGGATGTTGCGAGCCACCATGTTGGTCTTGGCTGTCCGCAACGCGACCAGCGCGCCGTCATACAGCATGACGATGAGTTTGTGCGGGGAGGCCGAGGCAATTCCGGTCTCGAGGTCGACATTGGCGTAGGCGTTGACGCCGCGTTTCATGGTTCCAAACATGTGATTCTCTCCAATTGATCAGAGCCGATTACGGCTAGCGGTTGGCGGCGATCGACGCGAGCTGCTGGGTCAGATAGCTCTGCGTCGATTGCATCGATGCCACCATGGTGTCGAGTGCGGTGAATTGTGCGGTGTATATTTTTTGCATACTGTCCAGATGGGCCTGGAATGACGCTTTTTGGTCGGTGATGGATTTGATCGAATCATTCAGGCCGCTCGTCCTGGATGTGATCAAGCCGCTCGTGCCGATGAAGCCGGTGGTCAGGCTCGTCAGCTGGACCGCGTAGCCCTGTGAAAAGTTGACGGTGCCGCGCGCGCCGATGCTGCCGCCGTTGATGCTCAGTTGCAGGCCTTCGGTTACCGAGCCGGCCGCGCCGCTCAGCGTCTGGCCGTTGCCGGTGGCCTGGACGCCGCCAATGGTGCCGGCCACGTCCAGCCCGGTGGTGGGGGTGGCGGTGCCGAACACGCCGGCGACCGTGGAGCCGGTAACGTCGGACAGGGTCAGGTTGGAGCCGCTGCCCCATTTGGTGGATGACAGCACGAGATGGCCGGTTGAATCGATCGATGCGGCCACGGTATCGCCGGTCCCGGCGAAACCCGAGTTGCCGTTGATCGAGGAACTCAGCAGCGCGGCCAGCGCGCTGGGACTGTAGTTACCGGCCGGGATCGCGATATTTTGCACCTTGCTCGCGGTCGTCGGGCTGGTCTGGTTCAGCGTTACCGACCAGGTGGTGTTGGCCGCGATCGTCGTGGTCGCGGGCAGAACGCCGGTGCTGGCGAGCGTGGCCTGCGTCGCCATCTGCGTGATATTGAGCGCGTAATTGCCGGGCTGCGTCTTGGCCGAGGACCCGGTGACCGTGACCAGGCCGTCGCTGGCCTGCCCGACGGCGGCAAACAGGCCGGCGATACTGTTGAAGTTGCTCGTCATCGCTGTGTTCAGCTTGGTCGAGTCGACCGTGAGGGAACCGTCCTTCTGGAAGCTGATGCCGATCTGGCTCAGCGTCGTCAGGCCATTCTGTCCTTGCACTGCAGTGTCGAGCTGGGCGCGCAGTTGGCTTCGGATGCCGCGGACCGTGAAATCGCCTTGCAGGGCGCCGGCTTTCTTGGTGGTCGGATCGTAGCCGCTCAGGCTCGAGATGGTCGTGTTCAGCGTGTTGTAGGCCTTGACGAAGCCGTTGATCGCATCGCTCACCGACTTGGTGTCGCGCGCGATGGTGAGCGTCGAGGTGCCGGTCTGCTTGGTGCTGATCGTGACGCCGTCGATCGCGCCGCTGACGTCGGTGCCGTGACCCTGGACCGCGATGCCGTTCACGCTCAAAAGCGTGTCCTGGGCGGCGCTGGTTTGCTGCATGCTCTGCGTGCCGGACGGGTCGTAGTTCAGCAGGCTGGCCAGTGCCGGATCCGCGGCGGCGCCGCCTGCCCCGCTGACCGTGATCTTCATGGCGGCGTTGGCACCGGTTTTATTCGAGGTCAGCACCAAATGGTAGGGATTATTGCTGCCGTCCGAAACGATGCTCGCGGTCACGCCGACGTTGGCATTGTTGATCGCGTCGCGGATGCCAGCCAGGGTCCCGCTGCCCGTGGCAACGTTGACGGTGCCGAGCGGCTGCGTGCCGTCCAGCGTGAAGCTGGAACCGGTATAGCTGCCGCCGGTACCGGCGGTCAAGCCTGCCGCTGCGGGATTCGAGCCTGCAACCGTGATCGGAGTGCCTGCAGCCGAGACCAGGCTGACGGAAGCGGTGGCGGTCGTGCTCGAGCCGTTGTTGGCCGTGCCGCTGTTGCCCAGTCCCCCCGTGACGCTGCCGCTCACCGTCTCGGTGACGTTGATGTTGGCGCCGTTTGTCGCGGTAAATTGCAGGGTGCCGGCGGCGGCCGTGCCGCTGACGGTGATGCCGGCCGCGGTGAGCGCCTGCGTGGTCGCGTTGTTTCCGCCAAGGGTGGCGTCGATCGACGCCGGGGTCACGCCGGACCCCGCGGCGACGCCTGCGCCCTGGGTCGCGATCTGTATGCCGCCCACGGTCAGCGCGTAGCTGCTGCTGGCGCCGGTGGCGACGTTGCCGAAGGTGCTCGCCGTACCGTTGCCGAAGAGGGCGGCGGCGGTCTTGGTCGCGGTCACGTTGGCGCTGACGCCGGTGGTGCCGGTCAGGGTGTTGATGGCGTTCGCGAGGTCCAGGGCGCTCTTGGTCGTGCTATCGGTCGCGATCGTCGTGCCATTGATGGACAGCGCGCCTTTTGCGATGCCACCGGTCGCGGTCGTCGTCGGAAGCGCGGTACCGTTGACGCCAAAGCTGCCGCCGCCGACGCTGCCGAATTGGAAACTGATCGTGGCGGCGGCTCCCGTGCCGATCGTCGCGGTCGTGCTGGTCTGGCCCGCGGTGTTCAGGCTTTGGGCCTTGGCCAACTGGCGTACGTTGACCTGATAACTGCCGGGCACAGCGGTGCTGGTGGCCGTGGCGCTCAGGATGGTGGTGTCGCTCGAATTGCTGGTAAGCGCCTGGAAGGTCGAGCTATTGCTCAGGGAAGAAAGCGATCCCTGGAAGGTGCCGATTGCACCGCTCAGCTGGCCATAGGACGCGATCCGGCCCTGCAGCACGCCCGTTTTCGTGTCATATGCTTGCAGCGGTAACGACTCGGCCGCCATCAGCTTGCTGACCAGCCCATTGACGTCAAGGCCGGACCCGATGCCGGGGGAATTGATGCCCATCACGATTCTCCTGTTGAGCCACTAATGTAAGTGATTATCGGCAGGAGTAATGCGTACTTGAGAGCTGGAAATATGTGCTAATTTCGCCGCAGGATGCGGATATGCGCGGGTGCGCTGAACGGCGCAACCCGATACGCCGCCCAAGGCGGGGCAGCGTCATGGCGGCGGGGACGGCGTCTGCGCCGTCAAGCCTTCTGGTGGATCAGCAGGCCCTGCATCTTGTCGATCGACTTGGCGATCCGCAGCGCCTCGGCCGACGGGATCTGGCGCACGACTTCCTGGGTGTTCTGGTCGATCAGCTTGACCACGATCTCCTTGCTGTCGTGGTCGACCGAGAATTGCAGCGTTTGCGACGAGCCGGGGAGCGACTCGTTCAGTTTCTTGACGGCGGAGTCGACTTCCTCCCGGGTCGGGGCGGCGGTCTTCACCGCTGGATCGGTTTGCATCCTGCTGGGGTTTGCTGCTGTCGTGCCGGCTGCAGAATCGGCGGCGGGAACTGTGCGGTCGTCGAGTTTCTGGGTGAAGGGCGAGCCGAGAGGTTGGATGTTCATGATAGTCCCTAGCAGAAAATCCCCGGCCGGATCATCGTCCGGCCGGGGCGTTGCACTACACCTATCGAAGTGCTACGGCCTTTACGCTTAGCCGCGCAGCAGCGACAGAACGCCGTTCGGCAGCGAGTTCGCCTGTGCCAGCATCGAGGTACCGGCCTGCTGCAGGATTTGCGCACGGGTCATGTTCGCCGTTTCCGAAGCGAAGTCGGTGTCGGTGATGCGGCTGCGCGACGCCGACAGGTTCTCGTTCGAGCTGGCCAGGTTCGAGATCGTGCTGCTGAAGCGGTTTTCCAGGGCACCGAACTGCGCGCGCTGCTTGTCGACTGCCGACAGGGCGGCGTCGGCGATCTTGATCGCTGTTTGCGCCCCGCTGTAACTGGAGATGTCGATCGACGCGACCGACTGCAGCTTCGAGCTGGTACCGCCGGCAGACAGGGCAAAGCCACTGCCGGCATCGGTCATCGAGAAGCTGTTGGTCGAGTCGAGCGTGACGGTGCCGTTGATGAAGCTCTTCGCGGCGGCAGCTTTCATGTCGTTCACCGTGGTCAGCGAGCCGGTGGCGGTGTAGCTCGCGACGTTGAACGTGCCGACTGCCGCCGAGTTTACCAGGTTGATGTCGTTACCGGTCGAATTGGTCAGCTTGATGCTGTTGTTTTTCTGGTCGTACTCGGCAGTCACACCCGTGTTGGCGGTCTGCGCGTTGATCGCGGAGATGCCGGCGGCATAGTCCGTTGCCGAGTTGACGGTTGCGCCCGTCGAGAACGAGATCGTCACCGGGCTACCGTTGTCCGACTGCATCGTGAACTGGTAGGAGCTGTTCACGCCCAGCGCCAGGCTGGCGGTGGTTTTGGCCGTGGCCGTGACGCCGGTGCTGCCAGTGTTGTTGTTGATGTTGGCGGCGATCGACTTGGCCGTGTCCGTAGTCGCCGTGGTGATGGTTGCGGTGCCGATCGACCCGTTGACCGTCAGCGAGCTCGCTTTGGCGTTGGTGGCGGTGCCGCTGACGGCGACCTCGTCGGCCACCATGTTATTGTTTCCGTAGACGTTGGTCAGGAAGTTGGCGCCGGCGGCCTGGATGGTCTGGCCAGCATTCGCGCCGACCTGGAATGTGGCGGTGCCCATCGAGCCGTCCAGCAGGTTCTGGCCGTTGAACGAAGTGGTCTGGGCGATGCGGTTCAGCTCCGAACCCAGCTGCGTCACCTCGGTCTGCAGCGCCTGGCGGTCGCTCGAGGTGTTCGATGCGTTCGATGACTGGACGGCCAGCTGGCGGATACGCTGCAGGATGTCGCCCGAGCTCGAGAGTGCGCCTTCGGCCGTCTGGGACATCGACACGCCGTCGTTCGCGTTGCGCGTTGCCTGGGTCATGCCGTTGATCTGCGACGTCATGCGGTCAGAAATCGCGAGGCCGGCGGCGTCGTCTCTCGCGCTGTTGATGCGCAGGCCCGACGACAGGCGCTGGATCGAGGTCTGCAGCGAGGCTTGCGACGTGCTCAGGTTGCGTTGAGCGTTCAGGGATGCAATGTTAGTATTGATTGCCGAGGACATGGTGTCTCTCCAAACTTGGTCTTACGTGGTGCGGCGACGTGCCGCTCGTTCACTTTGGTCTGCCACGCTGTTCCGTGACAATCAAACCGCTGTTGATGCAGGTAACGGTGCTGTACGGAAAAAGTTTAGGCCCTAACGCGAATTTTTTTGTTTTTCTGCCGGCCCGCTCTGTTTTCCGCGCCCGTGTTGTTCAGCTACGGAGGAAACCGTACAGCTTGTCCAGGCTCGACCAGCCGCTGGCATGCAGCGCCCCGTTGACGCGGCGCGCGAACGTGCTCTGGTGCTGGAAACGGCGGCAATAGACGTGCACGGTATTGACCAGGGCGTTCGCGTCCGGCAATTCGCCATCGTTGTTGCAACGCGCGGCCAGGATAAGACGCAACAGGCCGAAACGCGCCACCAGTTGCAGATAGGCGTCGAATGGGTTGATGCCGTAACACGGGAACAAGGTCAGGAACATTTCGTTGAGGACGTAGTTCTCGAGCAGGTGCGGCGCCTGTTCCAGGGCGCGTCCCAGGCGTTCCAGTCCTCGCGTATAGGAGGCGACGAGGGCGTCCGCGGTCGTCTGGCCGCTCGCGTCGGCGCCGAGGTTGGCGCCGATCATGTGCACCTGCTCGGCCTGCATCCTGGACGTGGAGGAGAATCCCCGATCGGCCAGCAAGGTCGAGAACACCATCGCCTGCGCTTCGTGATTCGGGCGAAGGTCGTGCAGCGCGCCGACGATGCTGCCCTGCTCGATCAGGGCGGCGAAATCGTCCAGCAGGGCGGGCACGGCGGCATGTTGTCCGTTGGCCAGCGTGGCGTTCAGGCGTTCGCAGAATACGCCCAGGATCGCCAGCCGCTGCCACAGCGCCAAATCGGTCGTGCGCATCAACTGCAGACAGAATATGCGAACGTCGTTCACTGCGGCAGTGGTCAGGCCGAAACCGGCAAATCCCTCGATCACGTCCGCCTGCCGCATCGTGATGCTGTCTTCGACGAAATCGAAGGCGTCCGCGTGCAGCAACGCCTGGCGTGCCGCTTCCGGGCACGACAGGTTCAGGGCCTGCTCATGCTGGCCGCGGAAACGACGGGTCTGGCGGGGGTAGGTAAAACAGGTGTTCGACAGATGACTCTCGTCGAGGTTCTTTTGCACGGCGCAGAGGCCGCACGACATGGCCGGGCAGCTTTGGCTGGCAGGATCGAGCGTGATCTTGCCATAGTGCAGCTCATCATTGTCGGTCGCGCGCGAGCGTTTGACGTGCTTGGCGAATATCGGTTTCAGTTCCGGATGGGTGGAGTTGCGGTAGGCATGGAACGTCTTCTTGTCGAGTGTCACCAGCCAGCCCGAACAGCAGTTGTCTTCACATGCGGAGCCGATGCAGGCGAAACGCGTCACGTAACGCGGCAACAGGGCGGGCAGGGTTTTAGTGGGATGCAGAATGGACATGTTAATCCTAACTATAGATCTCGCGGCAGGCATCCGGCGTCGGGGCCATGCGCCGCGTGGCGAGCTGGCGGAACGCTTCGCGTGCGATTTCCGCACGGTTCAGGCCGGGAATCCCCGGCGAGCGAAGTGGGCTGGACATTTTGGGACGTTTCAGTTGCAATATGGAATTCATATTGCAGCCATCGTAAGCTGCCGCCAGGAAATCAAACCGCTGATAAAACGCGGAATCACGACTCAGTCTCTCGGACTGTAGTAACGAAGGCGTGCCAGATCAGTCCCTCGCCACGATCACCCGATTCTTCCCGCTCTGCTTGGCCTGGTACATGGCCCGGTCCGCGCGCGCCATCAGGCTGACCTGGTCCTCGTTCTGATGGCGCAGGGCCACGCCGCACGAGAACGTGATCAGCATCTTCTCGTTTTCGTGCAAGAAGAAATGCTTGGTCAATTCCCGCTGCACGCGCACCATCGCGGCGGAGGCCGCGTCGACAGTCGTTTCCGGTAACAGGATGAGGAATTCCTCGCCGCCGAAGCGGGCGATCACGTCCATCGAGCGCAGCGTCTCCCTGACGACCTTCACGAGGTGGCGCAGGGCATTGTCGCCGGCCAGGTGGCCGTAGGTATCGTTGAGCTTCTTGAAATTGTCCAGGTCGAGCAGGGCCACGCACAGCGGCGTGCCGCGGCGGTCGGCGCGTGCGCTTTCGCGTTCGAATACATCGTCCAGGCCGCGGCGGTTGAGGCTGCCCGTCAACTGGTCTTCGCGCACCAGTTCGCTCATATGCTGCAGCTTCGCTTCCAGGTCGCGGATGCGGACTTCCGCTTCCTGCACCTCCTGGTGCGCGGCCAGCATCCGGTCGCGCGACGCCATCGCCTCGGCCTGCACGAGCTTCGTCTCGCGCAGCACTTCTTCCAGTACCTCGTTGAGTTCCTCGATGTTGCCGGCACCGCGGATGCGCTCGGAAAAGCCGCCGATCTTTTCGTGGAAGTCGCCGGTCGACGCCGCCACCGAACCGAGCCGGTCGATGAACGTCATCATCATGTTCTTGACGGTCGCCTTGACGTCCGCGATGCCGTGTTTCAGCTGGCCTTGCTTGTAGATGACGTCCTTCAGGCTGCGCGTGGCGTCTTCCAGGGCGCGGTGGTCGAGCGGACCGGCGATGAGGTCTTGCACGGCCGCGATCTGGCCGCGCATCCAGCTGTCGTCGTCCAGCAGCTCGGACACGTTCTCCAGCAGCAGCTTGAACAGGCGCAGCAGCAACTCCTGCTGCTCGGCCGTGTCGCCGCTCTTGAGTTCGATCTGATAGCACAAGTCTTTCAAACGCCCGGCGATTTCCTGCAGCGCATCCTCGCCGTGCGCAACCTTGACGGCGGCGCCCAGCGATTCGGCCTCGCCCGACAGGTTCGGCGTGCCCGACAACAGCGATGCGACGGCGAACGTGAGCGTGCGGCTGAGCAGGTCGCGCAGCAGCTTCGCTTCGCCGCTCTCGGCGCCCAGCGCGAGGACGGGGTGGGTATGGCGGCGCAGGTGTTTCTCGGCCAGTTGCGATAGCAGGCGCGCATAGCCGTCCCAGTCGCGCTGCTTGACGGCGCGGTTGAAGCGGACGCCGAACTCGGCCAGTTCGCCCGGCGTGTCGGCCAGCTTGTGGGCAAATCCGGACAGCACGGTCTCCGCGCCGGGGTCAGGCGGCGGCGGCACCGGCGGCAGGACGTCGACGCCGGCGATCTCGTTATAGATCTCGCGGTAGGCGTCCGGCGTCGGCGCGATGCGCCGCGTGGCAAGCCGGCGGAACGCTTCGCGCGCGATTTCCGCCGGGTTCAGGCCGGGTACCCCCGGCGGGCGTTGTGAGCTGGACATTTTGGACGTTGCAATATGGAATTCTTATTGTCGCCATGGTAAGCCGCTGCCACAAAATCAAATCGCCGATAAAGCGCGGAATCACCACTCAGTCTCACGGACTGTATTGACAAGGCGCGAAGTCAGTCGAAGTCAGTCAATGAGCTGATTACGGATCGCGTAATGCGTGAGTTCGGCACTGGTCTTGAGCTTCATCTTGGCCAGCAGGCGCGAGCGGTATTCGCTGACGGTCTTCACCGACAGGGAGAGTTCGCGCGCGATCTCGCTGACGGTCTTGCCGGAGGCAATCAGGGTGAGGGTCTGGTATTCGCGGTCGGACAGCGCCTCGTGCACGGGCGCCTCGTGGTTCTCGCCCAGTTGGGCCGCCAGCACCTGGGCCAGCTGGGCGCTGACGTAGCGCTGGCCGCCCGCCACCTGGCGGATCGCGTTGACGAGCTCCTTCGGCGCGCTCTGCTTCGTCAGGTAGCCGGCGGCGCCGGCCTTCAGCGAACGGATCGCGTACTGGTCCTCGCGGTGCATGGACAGCATCAGCACGGCCAGCTCCGGGTTTTCGCTCTTGATCTGTTTCAGCACTTCGATGCCGTTACGGTCGGGCAGGGAGATGTCGAGCAGCATGACGTTACAGCGCGATTTGCGGAACAGCTTGACCGCATCGAGACCGGACTCGGCTTCGCCGGCGACGACGATGTCGCGCTGTTCGGCTAGGATTTGCTTGAGGCCTTCACGTACGATGGCGTGATCGTCTGCAATAAAAACGCGGATGCTGGCTTTTTCTGTCATGCTTGGGTGGATTCGCTGCGTCCGGCCGCGGGGGCGGCCAGCCTGATCTTGACGACGACCATCGTGCCACCTCCGGGCGCCTGCGACAAGCTGAGCGTGCCGCCCAGCGCGCGGGCGCGTTCGCTCATGCCGCGCAGGCCGAACGATTGGGGCTTGAGGCGGTCGGCGGGCGTGATGCCGCGGCCATTATCGCAGATGCTGAGCGTCAAGTGCTGGCGCTGGCGGCGCAGGCTGATCGTCACGCGCGTGGCGAGCGCATGCTTGGCGATATTCGTCAGCGCTTCCTGGACGATGCGGAACAGCGCGGCCGCCTGGTCCGGGTCGAGGTCGATTTCCTTGTCGGCGCTGCGGAATATGCAGGCGATCCCTATCTGCTTCTCGAATTCGCGCGCCTGCCACTCGAGGGCGGCCACGATCCCCAGGTCGAGCGTGCTGGGACGCAGGTCCAGCGAGATGCGGTGCACGGCTTCGATCGTGCGGTCGACGAGGTCGTCCAGGTAATCGGCCTTGTCGCGCAGTGCCGCGTCGTCGGGTAGGCGCGCCGCCAGCATGGCGAGGGCCATCTTGATCGCCGTGAGGTTGCCGCCCAGGTCGTCGTGGATTTCGCGCGCGATGCGGGCCCGTTCCTGTTCCTTGACCTGCTGGATATGGTCCGTCAGCTCGGCCAGGCGCGCGCGCGAACGCCGCGTCTCCTCCTGCTCCTGCTTGCTCGCGGTGACATTGGTCATGATGCCGTCCCACTGGACGCCGCCGCCATCCAGCGGCAGCGGCGTGGCGCGCAGGCTGATCCACTTGACGTCGTTCCAGGCCTCGACGCAGATGCGGCCTTCCCAGTTCCACGCGGTCAGTGTCGCCTGCGAGGCCGCCATCGCGTCGTGCCAGCCTTTGCGGTCCTCGGGCAGGATCAGCCGCACGAAGCGCTCCGGGTCTTGTTGCAGTTCAGACACCGACAGGCCCAGCAGCGCCATGCACCCCTCGCTCAGGTAGGGGTAGGCCATGGTGCCGTCGGCGTGCAGCACGAACTGGTAGACGAGGCCGGGCGTGTGGTTGACGACGGCGTTGAAGCGCGCCTGGTATTGCTCGAGCGCCATGCCCGCCGCCAGTTCCAGCGACAGATCGTCGCCGATCGCGAGGATCAGCGAGCGGCCGTCGCGCACGATGCGCAAAAAGCACAGTTTGATCGGATACGTGCTGCCGTCGGCCCGGCGGTGGCGCGTGCGCAGGCTGACCTGGTCGCCGATTTCCTGGCCCAGCGAAGCCAGCAGCGCGACCAGTTCGCCGCGGTCGAGCTGCGGCGCCAGGTCGAGCAGGGTCATGCCGCACAATTGCTTGAGCTCGTAGCCGAGATTGTGGCGCGCCGCCTGGTTGACGTCGACGAGATGCAGCGTATCGGCATCGAACAGGTAGATTTCCGTGGTGGACGCCTGCATGGCGGGGGCGAGAACGGGCCTCACCGTATGCGTCTGATCAAGCGGTCTGGACGTGTCGGGGCTCATGGTCATGTCAACATTGTCGCTTAGCGCCGGCGCGCGCGCCACTGGACCACGAAGCGGCGCAGCACCCGCATGGTGCGGCTGGCATGGCGGCCTTGCGCATCGGCCGGCCGTGGACGGAGCCGGCGCAGCACGCGCCTCAGTCCGACCCGCAGCCCGCGCAGAGCATGGCCCGCCAGATGGTAGGCGCGGCTCGCGCGCAAATAATCGAGGCAACGGGCCTTGGCGGCCATGAACCAGCCGTGGCAGCGCGCGAACCAGCCGACCGCCAGCAGGGTCGGCAGCGTCAGCACGTACAGCCGGGCCACGACGGCCGCGCCGCCCACCTTGGCCACCACGATGGTCGCGATGCCGGACAGCGCGTGGCCGTGGGCGATGGCGACCAGGGCCAGCACCTTGACGGGCAGGAGCAGCAGGCCCGGCAGCACGAAGGCGCACAGGGCGCCGTACGGCGGGAGCGTGCGCACGCGGCCCTCCAGCGCCGCCAGCGCGGGCCAGCGCACGAGGGCGCGCGTCAGGCGCATGCCCGTGTCCCAGCACCATTCCTCGACGAGCAGCACCAGCGCCGCCAGGTACACCAGCGGCGCAAACATCCGGCTGCGTGGAAGGGCTCGTGTCATGGCCTCATGATACGGTAAAACCGGCAAAGCACAGGCGCGCGCGCGTTGTCGAAGGCGCTACAATAGGCGCATGAACAAGGCATTTGTAAAAGAGTCCGATAACGACGACGATGACGACGCCCTGGCGCTTGCCCAGGCGATACCTGCCGGCTCCAAGAACTACATCACCCCGGCCGGCCACCAGGCCATCAAGGATGAGTTGCTGCAGCTGATCGACGTCGACCGGCCGGAAGTGGTGCGCGTCGTGCACTGGGCCGCGTCCAACGGCGACCGTTCGGAAAACGGCGACTACATCTACGGCAAGCGCCGCCTGCGCGAGATCGACCGGCGCATCCGCTTCCTCACCAAGCGCCTCGATTCCGCCTTCGTCGTGGACCCGTCCGTCCATCACGGCAACGACCAGGTGTTCTTCGGCGCCACCGTCACCTATGTCAACAAGGCGGGCGAGGAGCATACCGTCACCATCGTCGGCATCGACGAACTGGATCCGCTCAAGGGCAAGATCAGCTGGGTCTCGCCGGTCGCGCGCGCGCTGACCAAGGCGCGCGAAGGCGACGTCGTCATGCTGCACACGCCGCAAGGCAATGATGAACTGGAAATCCTGAGCGTCGAGTATCCGGCGCCGGCCGCAGATTGACGGACCCGCTCCCTGCCATGCGGCGCAATCGTGCCGCCGCTGCTAAGATGGACGGTTTCACCGCACCGATCTCATGAACCGCTCTCCAGATGCCGCGCATGCCGCGGATCCCCTGGCCGCCCTGCGCGCCGCCACCGCCGGCCGCCATGCGGCGCTCGACAGCGGCCTGCCCATCGGCTCTCCCGACGCCTCCCTGGACGACTACACGGCCCACCTGGCCCTGCTGCGTGCCTGGCTGGCTCCGCTGCAGGCGTGGCTGGCCCGCTTTGCGGATGGCCCGGCGTTCGATCACGAAGCCCGCCTCGGCCTGATCGAGACCGATCTGGCCGAGGCGGGCGCGTCGCTCCATGGCGACGTCGTCACGTTCACGGACGCATGGCCGGCCGCAGCGAGTCCCGCCTACCGCTGGGGCGTGCACTACGTGATCGAAGGCTCGCAACTGGGCGGCGCCGTGCTGTACGAGCGCCTGCGCGAACGCCTGGCGCCGCACCGGCTGCGCTACCTGAAAGGCGACGCGGCCGGTCCCGGCCCCCGCTGGCGCGCCTTCATGCAGGCGCTGCGCGCCGGCGTGCGCACGCCGGACGAGATCGCGGACGCCTGCGCGGGCGCGTGCGCGGCCTTCGACAGCATCCTCGAATTGCGCACCGGATCGCGTCCACCACAGTCCTGAATCGATTGCGCCGCCGGCACAGGTAATCGACCGGTTCGGCTGTCCGTGCCCGTTTGCATGGCAAATAAAGCATGGTCGATCATGGTGCCGGAAGGTCGGTGATTCCAGGCACATTCCTGTTTTTTTCCAACCAGGAATTTCGTAATGGAATAGCCGGTATTAAACCCTGTGCCGTGCCGTCCGCCGCTCTGTCAGTGCCTGTTCCGACTATGGGCGGCTCTTTCTATTTCTATATTCAAATATTTTCTGAAAATAATATGTAAGCGGAAACGAGCCGATTAATCCGGGGCGGTCGATAAAGTTGAGGTTGAATAAAATCGTCATATTCAAATAACGCATCATCATTTCGTCCGAAAGACCACATGGGGAAATGATGAGGCAATTATACGAATACCATCCTGTCGTCGGTTATCGCTACATTCCCTGCCTGCGGGCCAGGATCCCGCATGAAGGCGGGGGATATCTCATGCAGGTCAACGAACAGGGTTTCCGCGCCGACCGGCCGTTCGTGCGGGCGCGCACGCCCGGGCATCGGCGGGTGCTCGTGTTCGGCGATTCGTTCACGGCCGGCGACGCCGTGCCCAACCGCCAGCGCTACACGGACCTGCTGGAGGCGCGGCTGCCCGATGCCGGCATGCCGTCCGTCGAGTTCTACAACTTCGGCCTGTCGTCGACCGGGACTGACCAGCAATACCTCATCTGGCGCGAATTCGCCCGCGATATCGAGCACGACCTCGTCGTGATCGCCGTATTCGTCGAGAACATCCGGCGCGTCGCCGCGCAATTCCGCCCGCACCGCGACGAGCACGGCGTGGAGCGCATCTACGCCAAGCCCTACTACCGGCTGGAGAACGATACGCTGCAGCTGTGCCACGTACCGCCGCGGCGCGAACCGTACGAGGACCACGAACTCGATGCCGCGCAGGCCGCGGCGGTCGACCAGGGCGGGCGCTTCCTCCTGCTGCGCAAGATGGTCACGAAACTGGGGATGCGCGACATGGTCCAGCATCTCACCCAGTATCAGCCGCTGCCGCACTACGACTCGCCCGACAGCCCGTCCTGGCGCCTGATGCGCGCGATCCTGACGCAATGGATCCGCGCGCTCGACCGGCCCGTCCTGTTGATGCCGCTGCCGCTGCCGCAGCACCTCGACGAGACGTGCGATGCCGCGGCTTACCAGGCCCGCTTTGCCGAGCTGGCCACGGAAACGGGCTGCCGCCTGCACGATCCGTTGCCCGACCTGCTGCGCATCCCGCCCGCCGCGCGGCGCCGGCTGCGCTGGGAAAAAGACATCCATTTCACGCCGGCCGGTCACGACGCCCTCGCGCGTTCGCTCGCACCCGTCATCGCGGACATGCTGGGCGCAGGTCTGGCCCGCGCGAGCTGAGGAGGCATCATGGGCAAGACCATTCTCGGCATCGCCGGCTATTACCATGACGCGGCGGCGGCGCTGGTGCAGGACGGCGCAATCGTCGCGGCCGCGCAGGAAGAACGCTTCACGCGCCGCAAGCACGACCCGTCGTTCCCCGTCAACGCCATCAACTACTGCCTCGAGGAAGGCTTCGTCGACGCCGCCGACCTCGATGCGATCGTCTTCTACGACAATCCGCTGCTGACGTTCGACCGCGTCGTGCAGAACGCCTGCGCCGGCGCGCGCCACGGCGACGCGGCCGGTGCGCGCGCCCTGTTCGCGCAGGCGGCGGGCGCGGTGCTGGGCGATAAGATCTGGGTGAACGAACACGTGCGGCAGACGCTGGGCACGCTCGGGCGCGCCGGCCGCGTGCTGTTCGCCGAGCACCATATGGCGCACGCGGCCAGCGCGTTCTACCCGTCGCCGTTCGACAGCGCCGCCGTGCTGACCATCGACGGCGTCGGCGAATGGGCCACGAGCACCCTCGGCATCGGCCACGGCCGCAAGCTGGAGCTGTTCGCCGAGATCGACTACCCGCATTCGCTGGGCCTGCTGTACAGCGCGGTCACGAGCTTTTGCGGCTTCAAGGTCAATTCCGGCGAGTACAAGCTGATGGGGTTGGCGCCATACGGCCGGCCGCGCTACGCCGGGCGGATCCGCGAACACCTGATCGACGTCCGCGCCGATGGGTCGTACCGGCTCGACATGGCTTACTTCGGCTGGCTGGACGGCATGGCGATGCCGGGCCCGCGCTTCGCCGACCTGTTCGACGGCCCGGCGCGCCAGCCCGAGACGCCGATCACGCGGCGCGAGATGGACCTCGCGGCCAGCATCCAGCAGGTGACGGAGGACATCGTGCTCAAGACGGCGCGTCACCTGCGCCGCCTGAGCGGGGAGCGCCGGCTCGTGCTGGCGGGCGGCGTGGCGCTGAATTGCGTGGCCAACGGCAAGCTGGCCGCGGCCGGCATCTTCGACGACATCTGGATCCAGCCCGCCGCCGGCGACGCGGGCGGTGCGCTCGGCGCGGCGCTGCTGGCGCACCACATGGCATTCGAGGCGCCGCGCCGGCGCGCGCCCGGCGAGGGCGATGCCCAGCGCGGCAGCTACCTCGGGCCGCGCTATTCGAGCGACGAAATTCTCGCCTTCCTCGACCGCAAGGGCTATCCGTACCGGCGCATCGCCGACCGCGGCGAACGTCTGGCGCTCGTGGCCGAACACCTCGCGGCCGGCAAGATCGTGGGTTGGCTGTCGGGACGGATGGAGTTCGGGCCGCGCGCGCTGGGGGCGCGTTCGATCCTCGGCGACCCGCGCAACCCGCGCACCCAGGCCACGATGAACCTCAAGATCAAGTTCCGCGAATCGTTCCGCCCGTTCGCCCCGGCCGTGCTGCGCGAGCGCTGCGCCGAGTATTTCGATTTCGACGGCGACAGCCCCTACATGCTGATGGTGGCCCCCGTGAACGGGATGCGCCGCCTGCCCATGGACATGAGCGCGTTCGACAACGGCGACGACGACATGATGGCGCTCATCAACCAGCCGCGCAGCGACGTGCCGGCCGTCACCCACGTCGACTACTCGGCCAGGATCCAGACCGTCGACAAGGACAGTCACCCGGAGTTCCGCGCGCTGATCGAGGCGTTCGAACGGTTGACCGGCTGCCCGCTGCTCGTGAACACGTCGTTCAACGTGCGCGGCGAGCCGATCGTATGCAGTCCGCAGGACGCCTACCGCTGCTTCATGCGCACGGAGATGGATCTGCTGGTGCTGGAAGACATCGTGTTGTGGCGCCGCGAGCAGCCGCAGCTCCCGGATGACGAAGACTGGAGGAAGACCTATGAGCTCGATTGACGACGCGGCCGTGCGGGACCTCGCGGCGCCGCTGTTCGACGCGCTGACCGCCGGCTGCGCGCCCGGTCAGGCACCGTTCCCGCTGCGGCCGAATCCGCGCCTGACCAGCTATTACGCGCAGCGCACGCGCACGACGATGGACCTCGACGGTTTCCTCGCGCCGTCGTGCCTCGATGCCGACGAGTTCGGCGCGCGGCTCGCCGCGCACTGGCGCGCGCACGGCCATCCCGAGTTGGCGGCGCTCGCGCCGCAGGTGGCCGAGGCGGCGCGGGCACTGCACGCACTGTATGTGGCGGCGCGGCCGCAGGCGGAGCTGTCGCCCTATGTCTACCAGATGTTCTAGGTGTCCGAAAGCATGCGCAACCTCGATGCGGATATGGCCGCCGTGGCGGTCGCACAAGCCTCGCCGGCAGGCTTTGTTGCCGTGCCTGCGACCACCTTGCCTTGCGGCGTCACCGTGCCGGCGTTTGCGGTGGCGCGCTGGCTGGCGGCGCGCGGACGGGATGACGAGGTCGTGCTGAGCGCGTCGGCGCCGCCCTGGGTGCGCATCGGCTATCACGCGGCGCGCCGCGCCTGCGCGCAGGCGGGCCTGGGGCTGCTGACCGAATTGCAGGCGCTGGCCATCGCGCACGATCTCGCCGCGCAAGCCGCCAACTGGAGTGGGGGTGCCGTCGGGGCGGGCCGGCTGTTCCAGGGGCTGCACCGCGGGCGGTACCACGCGGCCCAGCCGGCCTGCGTGGTGTCGCCCGATCCGCTCGAGCGGCGCTGGCATGTGCTGTCGAACGGGGAACGCATTTACGACTTCGCGGGCAACGCGTTCAGCTGGGTGTTCGACGACGCGCAGGGCGATGCCGAGGGCATCGTCATGCACAGCTTCGCACCCGATTCGCCCACCTTGGCGACGCCGCCCGGCGCACCGATGCAGCAGGGCCTGGGCTGGTGGCCGCGGGCCGGGCGCAGCTGGTGGGGCAGGGCGCTGGCGCGCGGCGGCAGCTGGTCGTCGCAGGACGGCGCGGGCATATTTACCGTCATCGACGAACGGCCGCACGCGGCGCGGCCATACGTCGGGTTCCGGTGTACGTTGGCGTTGTAGGTGGGCGGTCCAACCGCCAGCGGCGCAATGGCGACAACGGATGCGCCGTCCACGCAGTGATACGTGCCGGCCGATCTGTCGAATCCGCGAACGGCGCCGGAGTCAGGCGGCGGCGCCGTTGACGGCCGCGGCGACGGGATCGCCGCGGACCACCGCGTGGACGGCGTCGGCAGTGCGGTGTTCAGCTGCCATGTGTGCAGCCGTCCACCTTACGCCCGCTCGCGCTCCACGCGATTGACGCCGGCCACGCGGCGCAGGTTGCGGATCAGATGCGCCAGGTGCACGCGATCCTTGACCTGGATCGTGAAGCGCAGCTGGGTCATCATGTGTTCGTCGTCCTCGTCCATGCCGACATACGTGATGTTGGCGTCGGACTCGCCGATCTCGGCGGCGACGCGGGCCAGGATGCCCTTTTCGTTGTTGATCAGCAGGCGGATGCGGCAGTCGAAGCGGCGGTTCAGTTCGGTACCCCACTGGGCCGGGATCCAGCGGTCCGGTTCCTTGAGACGCAGGCGGTTGGCCTGCGAGCAGTCGGCCGTGTGCACGACGAGGCCCTGGTCGCGGCGCAGCTGGCCGATGATGTGGTCGCCCGGGATCGGCAGGCAGCACGGCGCCAGCTGGACCGCGACGCCTTCGCTGCCGTAGATCGTGACCGGGTCCAGCTCGCCGCCGTTGCTCGGCTGGGCCGGGACGGTGGTGACGTCGCCGCCCAGCAGGCTCACGATGTGGCGCGCCACGAGGGCGGGCATGCGCTTGCCGATGCCGATGTCGGCATAGACCTCGTCCATCGACTTGGCCGACGATTCCGCCAGCAGGCGATCGATGGTCGACGGCGTCAGCTCGGCCTTGATGCCCAGCTGGCCCAGTGCCTGGCTCAGCAGTTCTTGGCCGAGTTCGACCGATTCGTTCAGGTTGATGGTGCGCAGGTGGTGGCGGATCGCCGAGCGGGCCTTGCCGGTGCGTACAAAACTCAGCCACGTCGGGCTGGGGCGCGAATCGGGATCGGTCTCGATCTCGACGATGTCGCCGTTGCGCAGTTCGGTGCGCAGCGATGCCGGTTCGTGGTTGATCTTGACGGCCACCGTGTGGTCGCCGATGCCCGTGTGGATGCTGTAGGCGAAGTCGAGCGGCGTGGCCCCGCGCGGCAGGGCGATGATCTTCGACTTCGGCGTGAACACGTAGACGGAGTCGGGGAACAGGTCGACCTTCACGTGCTCGAGGAATTCGGCGGAATCGCCCGTCTGCTGCTGGATGTCGAGCAGCGACTGCAGCCACGCGTGCGTGCGCTGCTGCAGGTCGGTCATGTTCTGGTCGCCCGTCTTGTACAGCCAGTGCGCGGCCACGCCGGATTCCGCCGTTCGGTGCATTTCCTGCGTGCGGATCTGGAATTCGACCGGGGTGCCGTACGGGCCGATCAGCGTGGTGTGCAGCGACTGGTAGCCGTTGATCTTGCGGATCGCGATGTAGTCCTTGAACTTGCCGGGCATGGGCTTGTACAGCGCATGCAGGGCGCCGAGCGCCACGTAACAGTTCGGGACCGTGTCGACGACGACGCGGAAGCCGTACACGTCGAGCACCTGCGAGAACGACAGGTGCTTGCTGCGCATCTTTTTATAGATGCCGTACAGCGTCTTTTCGCGGCCGTAGACTTCGGCCGGCAGGCCGGCCGCGGCCAACTGGTTCTTGACCGCGTCGAGGATCTTCTTGACCACTTCGCGGCGGTTGCCGCGCGCCGACTTGATCGCTTTCGACAGCGTGCGGTAGCGCAGCGGATACAGGTGCGAGAACGACAGGTCCTGCAGCTCGCGGTAGATGTCGTTCAGGCCGAGGCGGTGCGCGATCGGGACGTAGACCTCCATCGTCTCGCTCGCGATGCGGCGCTTCTTGGCCGGTGCCATCACGCCGAGCGTGCGCATATTGTGCAGGCGGTCGGCAAGTTTGATGAGGATGACGCGCACGTCCGAGGCCATCGCCAGCAGCATCTTGCGGAAGTTTTCCGCCTGCGCTTCGACGACGCTCTGGAACTCGATTTTTTCCAGCTTCGACAGGCCGTCGACGAGGTCGGCCACCTGCGGGCCGAAGCGCTCCAGCAGTTCTTCCTTCTTGACGTCCTGGTCCTCGATCACGTCGTGCAGCAGCGCGGCCATGATGGCCTGGGCGTCCAGCTTCCAGTCGGCGCAGATTTCGGCGACGGCGATCGGGTGCGAGATGTACGGCTCGCCCGACTTGCGGACCTGGCCGAGGTGCATCTCGTCCGAGAAGCGGTAGGCTTCCTTGACGCGCTTGAGTTCGACGGGGGTGAGGTATTCGGCCAGTTTGCCGGCCAAGTGCGTGATCGACGCGACGCCGGGAGCGGGCGCCGGTTCGGCTTCCTGCGGTTTGTTGGCGGGCCGGCCGGGCCGGCTCGCCTTGGTGTTGTTGGTGCCCGAGTGGACGGAATCCGGTGGGGATAAGCTCATACGTAAAGACAATCAGCCGCAGTATGGAAACAGCATAACAGAATCACGGGCTGATTCATGGACCACCGACGGATCATCAACGTTCAGGCACCGTCGATATTACATCGGGACTTTTTTCAGCATTTCCAGGCCAACCTTGCCGGCGGCGATTTCGCGCAGTGCGACGACGGTCGGCTTGTCCTTGGCTTCGACTTTCGGGGTGTGGCCTTGCAGCAGCTGGCGGGCGCGGTACGTGGCGGCCAGGGTCAGCTGGAAGCGGTTCGGGATGTTTTTGAGGCAATCTTCGATGGTGATGCGGGCCATGGTAACTCCTACAGATGAATTGATTCAGTGATAATTCCGTCACCCAAACGGCTGGTGGGCACGGGTGCCCACCCTACGAATGCATGACCCGCCGTAGGGTGGGCACCTGTGCCCACCAAAAGGCTAAGCTTGCGGCTGTTGCACGTGGATTCCCAACTGGGCAAAGAGCGAGGCGTTGCGGGCAGCCTGTTGGGCGAAGCGCGAACGTGTCGCTTTGACAATCGCCTGCAGCTCGGACAGGGCGACGTTGAACTCTTCGTTGATGATAGCATACTCGAACTCGGGAGCGTGAGCGATCTCGCCCCCCGCGGCCAGCAGGCGTCGCGTGATGATGTGCGGCTCGTCCGTGCCGCGCTTGTGCAGGCGCTCTTCCAGCGCCGCGATCGACGGCGGCAGGATGAAGATGCCGGCCGCGTCCGGAAACTGCTTCTTGACCTGGCGCGCGCCCTGCCAGTCGATTTCCAGCAGGATGTCGGTGCCGGTCCGCATTTCCTGTTCCACGGTCAGGCGGCTCGTGCCGTAGTAATTCCCATGCACCTCGGCCCATTCCAGGAATTCCCCGCGGTCGGCGCGGGCGACGAAATCCTCGGCGGTGGTGAAGTGGTATTCGCGGCCGTCCTGTTCGCCCGGGCGCGGCGGGCGCGTCGTGGTCGAGATCGACAGCTTGATGCCCGGTTCCTGAGCCAGCAGCGCATTGACCAGGGTCGACTTGCCGGCGCCGGACGGGGCGGCGACGACGAACAGGCTGCCGGAGAAAGGGGAGGTGAGCATGGTGGGTTCCTTTATTACGTGTGATTCTTGATGTATCGGTAATTCTAAATCCGCGTGGGCACGGGTGCCCACCCTACGAATCGCGGTAGGGTGGGCACCCCGTGCCCACGCGTGACGCATGCACGCCCGCGGCGTGCCCGCGATTATTCGAGATTTTGTACTTGTTCTCGCATCTGCTCAATAAGCAGCTTGAGCTCCATCGACGCATCGGCCAATTCCTTGACGGAGGCCTTGGCGCCCAGCGTATTCGCTTCGCGGTTCAGTTCCTGCATCATGAAGTCAAGGCGCTTGCCGACCTGGCCACCCTTTTTGAGGATGTGGCGGGTCTCGGTCAGGTGCGCGGTCAGGCGCGACAATTCTTCCGAGACGTCGATGCGGATGCCGTACAGCGTGACTTCCTGGCGGATCCGTTCGAATACTTCCTGGCGCGTGAGGACTTGCGGGTTGCCGTGGCCGGCGAGACCGAGGGCGTCCTGCATGCGCTCGACGGCCTTTTGCTGGAACTGGTTAATGACCTGCGGGATCAGCGGCGTGATGCGCTTGACGATGGCTTCCATCGCCTCGATGCGCGAGATCAGCATCGCTTCCAGCGCCGCGCCTTCGCGCTTGCGGCTGTCGACGAAGGCGGCAATCGTTTTCGCGGCGAGGGCGGCAACGTCGGCCTGGAGCGATTCCTGGCCCACCTGCGCTTCCTCGATCACGCCCGGCCAGCGCAGCAGCTCGGCCACCGTCATCAGGGGCGCGGACACGAAGTGGCGCGTGACCTCCGACTGCAGCCGGGCGAGGTCGGCCAGCAGCGTGTGGTTGAGGGCTTGCGAGCCCGTCGCGACCTTGCGGCCGAACGACAGCCGGACCTCGACCTTGCCGCGTGTGATCGCGGCCATGATGGCTGAGCGCAGGTCCGGTTCCAGCGCGCGCAAATCGTCGTTGATGCGGAACTGCAGGTCGAGGAAGCGCGAATTGACGCTCTTGATCTCGATCGTCAGCGTGCCGGCAGCGCCTTCGCTTGTGGCGACGGCATAACCTGTCATGCTAGAAATGCTCAATGGAGTCCCCGATTTCCGGAATGTCGCAAAGCCGCCCAGGCCGTCCGTGCAGCGCGGTGCAGGCGGCGCCGCGCGCTGTGGTTTTGCGAGATTCCCTTATTCTTTACAAAGCGGTGATTTATCCACACAATCGCCGTGTTTAGCAAGGAATACTTTCCCAAATGGCTGCCCAGAATAATGCTCCCCTGCCCGATGGGCTGGAAATTGGCGGATATCGCATTGTAAAGAAAATTGCGTCCGGCGGGTTCAGTATTGTTTATCTTGCATATGACGGCGATGGCAATGCCGTCGCGATCAAGGAATACCTGCCCAGTGCCCTGACGTTGCGCCCCCCGGGCGAGCTGGCGCCCGTCATCGCCAAGGCCAACCTGCCCGTCTTCCGCATCGGCCTGAAATGCTTTTTCGAGGAGGGGCGGGCGCTGGCGCGCATCGTCCATCCCAACGTGGTGCGGGTGTTAAATTTTTTCCGCGCCAATGACACGGTCTATATGGTGATGGCCTACGAATCCGGCCACTCGCTGCAGGAATACGCCGCGCGCCTGGTCGCCAAGGGAAGCCGCGCCGGTGAACCGTTCATCCGGCAAGTCTTCAACGGCGTCTGCGCGGGCCTGCGCGAAGTCCACGCGAACAAGCTGCTGCACCTCGACCTGAAACCGGCCAACATCTACCTGCGCACCGACGGCTCGCCCCTGTTGCTCGACTTCGGCGCCGCGCGCCAGACCATCCATACCGATTCGCCCACCCTGGCGCCCATGTACACGCCCGGCTTCGCGGCGCCCGAGCTGTATGCGAAAGGGAACGCGCTGGGACCGTGGACGGACATCTACAGCATCGGCGCCGCCATGTTCGCGTGCATGGCGGGCGCGCCGCCGCAGCCGGCCGACCAGCGCCGCGCGGCCGACACGATGGATGACCAGATCGCGCGGCTGGAAGGCGCCTACACGCCGGGGCTGGTGGCGATGGTGAAGGCTTGCCTGAGCCTCGATCCGCTGGCGCGGCCGCAGAGCGTATTCGCCGTGCAGAAGGTGCTGCAGGCCGGCCTGTCCGCCGCGCCGGCGGCGCTGCCCATCGAACCCGAGGAAGCGGCCCCGTCGTCCGGCTGGCGCGGTTTCGTCGAACGCATCGGCTTCGGCCGTGGACGTGCCTGAGGAACCATCATGCAATTCTCCGTCTACCAGCAAAGCCATATCGGCGGCCGCAAACTCAACCAGGACCGCATGGGCTATCTGTACACGCGCGAAGCGCTGCTGCTCGTGCTGGCGGACGGCATGGGCGGCCACCTGCGCGGCGAGGTCGCGGCCACGATCGCCCTGCAAAGCATCGCCACGCGCTTCAAGGCCCAGGCCACGCCGTACGTGCGTAAGCCCGAACGCTTCCTCGAGGAGGCCCTGCAGCAGGCCCACGCCGACATCCTGCGCTACACCCGCGAGCACGCCATGCCGGACAGCCCGCGCACGACGATCGTCGCCTGCCTCGTGCAGCACAACAGCGCCGTCTGGGCCCATTGCGGCGATTCGCGCCTGTACTGGCTGCGCCGCGGCCAGGTGCTCGGGCGCACGCGCGACCATTCGCACATCGAGTACCTGATCGCCAAGGGGCAGGCCGATGCGAGCGAGCGCGCCACACACCCGGACCGGAACAAGCTGTACAACTGCCTGGGCGCGTCGACGCCGCCGAAGGTCGAGCTGTCGCGCCAGGCCAGCCTGGAGCAAGGTGACATCCTGCTGCTGTGCTCCGACGGCCTGTGGTCGGTGTTGCCCGACCCCGAGATCGCGCACCGCATGTCCGCGCACAGCATCGTGCAGGCCGTGCCGGAAATGATCGCGATGGCCACCGCCATTGCCGGCACCCGCGGCGACAACACGACCGCGCTTGCCATCCAGTGGCAGGGCACGAACACGCCGGCGATTGCCGCCGACCCGAGCATCGTCTCGACGCAGACCGTGCCCGAGGGCGAAGTCGCGAGCCGCATCGATTCCCCGGCCGCGCCCGGCCCGGACGACCCGTTCGACGAGGACGACATCGAGAAGGCGATCGCCGAGATCCGCGACGCGATCGAGAAGTCGTCGCAGATACTGAAATAACCCACCACTCACACGAAGGATATCCATGACCCAAACCCTCCGCCCCAGCGGCCGTGCCGTCGACCAGCTGCGCGCCATCCGCATCACCCGCCAGTACACCAAGCACGCCGAAGGTTCCGTGCTGATCGAGTGCGGCGACACGAAGGTGATCTGCACCGCCAGCATCGAGGAAAAAGTGCCGGGCTTCTTGAAGGGGAAAGGGCAGGGCTGGCTGACGGCGGAATACGGCATGCTGCCGCGCTCCACGCACACGCGCATGGACCGCGAGGCGGCGCGGGGCAAGCAATCCGGTCGCACGCAGGAAATCCAGCGCCTGATCGGCCGCTCGCTGCGCGCCGCATTCGACCTGGAAGCGTTCGGCGAGCGCACCTTGCACCTGGACTGCGACGTGATCCAGGCCGACGGCGGCACGCGTACGGCGTCGATCACGGGCGCGATGGTGGCGGCCTACGACGCGTTCTCGCGCCTCGTGGCAGCGGGGCTGGTTCCGGCCGTGCCCGTGAAGCACTTCGTGGCCGCGATCTCGGTGGGCGTCGTGGGCGGCGTGCCCGTGCTGGACCTGGATTACATCGAGGATTCCGGCTGCGATACGGACATGAACGTGGTCATGACGGATGCCGGGCACTTCGTCGAGGTGCAGGGCACGGCCGAGGGGGCGGCGTTCGACCGGGCGGGCATGAACCGGTTGCTCGATCTGGCGGAGCAGGGGATTCGGGAGCTGGTCACCTTACAGAAGCGGGCGTTGGGACTGGCGGCCTAAAAACTCAGGACAGCAATCCCGTCAACCACGCCGGGTGAAACGGCAACCCGCACAACCCGGCCACGCCGTAAAACACACCGACCGCCGTCGGCACCAGCGCCGCGAGGTACAGCCAGCGCTGGCGCGTCAGCGTCGTGACGGCCAGCAGCGACAGCGCGAGCGCCAGCGCCGCGTCGGACAGGTCGAACTGGTCGTCGCGGTAGTTCAGCGCGTCGTACGTCACCTGGTCCTGCTTGGCCTGCGCCTGCACGTCGTTCTTCTTCTGCGCCTGGTCGCGCTCCAGCTGCTCCAGTTCCGCGATCGCGGCGGTGTAGCCCGCCTGCTCGCTCGAAGGGCGGCCGGACGCGGCGAGGCGCAGCTGCAGCAAGGTCGTGTGCGCCTGTTCCTGGCGCAGGTTGCGGGCCTGGTAGAAGGCCCAGTGGTCGATCTTGTCGGCCTGTGCCTGCTGCA
Organism: Massilia putida; assembly: GCF_001941825.1. Classification (NCBI taxonomy): domain Bacteria; kingdom Pseudomonadati; phylum Pseudomonadota; class Betaproteobacteria; order Burkholderiales; family Oxalobacteraceae; genus Massilia; species Massilia putida. The sequence goes on along the minus strand of NZ_CP019038.1, from coordinate 2,577,850 downwards.
TGGCCTGCACGATGTTGTCGTCCTTGATCTTGCAGACGCCCATGAAGGACGCCAGCAGCGCCACGGTCAGCGCGACCTTGCGATCGAGCTTCGAGTCGCCGGTGATCTCGATGCCTTCCATCCGTGTCACTCCTTGATGTTGCCCGTACCCGGCAGTTTCAGCCGGCCTGTGTGATAGTCGTACTCGTACAATTCGCCGTAACGGCCCCATTCGATCGCCACTTCCAGCATGCGCTTCGCCTGGTCCGCCTCGAGCGTGTCTTCCAGCAGGTCGATGAACGGATCTTCCGGCAGCGCGCCGCCCGGTTCGTCTTCGAGCTGGCGGCGGATGCGTGCCGCGAGCGGGACGTTTTTCAGCAGCTGCTGGCCGAACAGCGCCTGGCGCAGCGCCTGGTCGGCCTGGGCATAGTGCAAGCCCAGGCCCGTGAGGGCGATGTCGCCGCGCTCGACGTGCGCGAGGCCCAGCAGGCCCAATGCCTCGTAGGTCGGGAACAGTTCCTCGTCCGGCAGCTCGGTGTCTTCCGACAGCTGCGGCAGGTCGGCGCGGCCGTCGTACGGGGCCCCGGCCAGCAGGTCCAGCACGCTCTCCATGCGGCCCACGTCCGTGTCCGGCAGGCGGTAGTCGATGGTGGCCGTGCGCGCCGTCGCGGGGGCGGCGACGGGGCGCATCGTCATCAGGCCGTAGACCTCGTCGACGAGGGCGCGCACTTCCGGCGTGTCGGCATTGCGCGGGCGCGGCAGGTCGATGCGGATCTCGTGGCGCACGCGGCCCGGATCGCTCGACAGGATGATGATGCGGTCCGCCATCATGACGGCTTCCTCGATGTTGTGCGAGACGATCAGGATGCCGCGCGTGGGAATCCGCTTGCCGTCCCACAGGTCGAGGATGTCGCCGCGCAGCGTCTCGCCCGTGAGCACGTCGAGCGCGGAGAAGGCTTCGTCCATCAGCAGCACGTCCGGATGCGTGACGAGCGCGCGCGCGATGCCCACGCGCTGGCGCATGCCGCCCGAGAGTTCGCGCGGCAGCGCGCTGCCGAAGCCGGAGAGGCCGATCAGGTCGAGCATCGCGTCCGCGCGCTCGCGCCGTACGGCGGGCGCGATGCCTTGCGCTTCCAGGCCCAGCTCCACGTTCTGCTGCACCGTCAGCCAGGGAAACAGGGCGAAGGACTGGAACACCATCGCGACGCCGGACAGCGGCCCGCGGATCGGCCGCCCGCGGTATTCGACCTTGCCCGCGTCGGCCGGCACGAGGCCCGCGACGATGCGCAGCAGCGTGGATTTACCGGAGCCGGATTTGCCGAGCAGCGCGACGATCTCGCCGTCCGCCAGCGTGAAATCGACGCCTTCGAGCACGGTGCGCGGAGCACCGTCGGCGCTGCGGAAGGCCTTTTTGACGGCCTGCAGTTCGATCAGTTTGTCGGTCATTTTGTTCTCCTTCGATATCAGCGGCTGCGGTCTTCGGCCAGCAAATACAGCCGGCGCCAGAAGAAGCGGTTGAGCAGCATCACGAACACGCACATCACGCCGATGCCGAGGGCGATGCGGTGGAAGTCGCCGGCGTCCGTCATCTGCTTGATGTAGCTGCCCAGGCCATCGGCCACGAGCGACGTCTTGCCCCACGTGACGTACTCCGCCACGATGCTCGCGTTCCACGAGCCGCCGCTCGCGGTGATCGCGCCCGTGACGAAGCTCGGGAACACGGCCGGCAGGTACACGCGCTTCCATTTCAGCCAGCCCGTCAGCCCCAGGTTGTCGGCCGCGAGGCGCAGTTCGTTCGGCAAGGTCGATGCGCCCGCGACGACGTTGAACAGGATGTACCACTGCGTGCCGAACACCATCAACGGGCTGAGCCAGATGTTCGGGTTCAGGCGCAGGTGCACGAGTGCGTACACGACGATGGGGAACATCAGGTTCACGGGGAACGCGGCCAGGAATTGCGCGAGCGCCTGCACGGCCTGGGCGTAGCGCGGGCGCAGGCCGATCCACACGGCGACGGGCACCCACACGAGCGACGCGAGGCCGATCAGGAGCATCACCCGCGCGAGCGTGATGCAGCCGAGGCCCGCCACGCGCAGCGCTTCTCCCCAGCCCACCTGCGCGTGGATGAACATCAGGAAGCGCCATGCGCCCAGCAGCGCGAGCAGCACGAGGAGCGTGTCGACGGTGCGGGTCGAGAGCGCGAAGCGGGATTGGCGCGGCGCCGCATCGGCGGCCTCGCGCGTGCCGAACCAGCCGAGCGAGCGGGCCAGCATCGCCCACATGCGGTCGGTGAGGGAGCGGATCCACACGCTGCGGCGCCCCCAGTCGAGCACCCACGATTGCTGGGCATACTCTCCCTGCGATTCCTCGAAGCGGAATTTGTCGGCCCACGCCAGCAGGGGACGGAAGAACAGTTGGTCGTACAGCAGGATGCCGGCGAACATGGCGGCGATGGCCCAGGCGATGGCGGCGCCCTGTTTCTGCTCGATGGCGACGGCGATGTAGGCGCCGATGCCGGGCAGCTTGATGTCCTGGCCCGCCACCGAGATCGCCTCGGCCGCGACGAGGAAGAACCAGCCGCCGGACATCGACATCATCATGTTCCACAGCAGGGCCGGCATCGCGAACGGCAGGTCCAGGCGCCAGAAGCGCTGCCATGGCGACAGGCGGAACACGCGCGCCGCCTCCGCCAGTTCGGGCGGGATCGTCTTCATCGACTGGTACAGGCTGAACGCCATGTTCCACGCCTGCGACGTGAAGATCGCGAACACGGCGGCGCATTCGACGCCCAGCAGGTTGCCGGGGAAGAGGGCGATGAACGGCGCGATGGCGATGGCCTGGAAACCCAGGATCGGCACCGACTGCAGCACGTCCAGCAGGGGCACCATGATCTTTTCGGCGCTCCTCCAGCGCGTGGCGACGACGGCAAACACGAACGTGAACAAGAGCGCGGCGCCCAGGGCGCTGAACATGCGCAGGATCGTGCGCAGCAGGTAATAAGGCAGGTAGGCAGGGTCGAGCGAGATCGGCGTCGGCTGGCCCAGCACGAACGGGCGCGCCATCTGCATCGCGCCATACGCGGCCAGCGCCAGCACGACGAGGACGAGCGGCAGCAGCGCCCAGTCCCAGCGGTTCGGGGTCGTCGTGAGGAACGAGCGGCCGGTGCGGCCCGGGGTGAACAGTTCGAACATGTCTCGTCTCCGTCAGTATTGCCCGTGCAGGCGCAGGCCGAACACATCGACCGGTCCGCGTGCGCCGTTATAGGCCGGGTTGGCGACGTGCTGCCAGTCCAGCGACAGGGCCGCGTGCTGGCCCAGTCCGATCTTGTAATAGACCTCGGCGATGTGCTCGGGATGATAGTCCAGCCGGCCGTCGCCGATGAACGCGCCCACGCCGCCGGCCGCCAGGTAGTCGCGGTGCGCCCGCGTCAAGCCGTTTGCTACCGCCGCGATGCCCAGCGTGTCGCCGCCGCGGCCCCACATCGCGCCTTGCAGCGTGGCGCCCACGGACACCGAGCGCTCGATCTCGGCGAACGCATACGTTTCCGACTGCCCGTCGTTGCGGCTGGCGCGCGCGAACACGGCGGCGTTCTCGCCCACCGCCTGGTCCAGGCTCACGCCGAAGCCCGTCTTGCTCCGCTCGCGCCGCACATTGCCCACGTCGGGCGCTTCACCCGGCGCGGCGGACGCCAGCGCGTCGCGGAACGATCCCATGCGCGCGCGGTCGCGGAACGCCAGCACGCGCACGGTGCCCGCCTGGCCCATCCAGGTGTGATGATGCTCCAGCTCGACCTGATCGCCATAGTGCCTGAAGATGTGACGGTCGAGCGGCAATCCGTTCGATTCCCGCGGCAGCAGGAAGCGCCCCGCGCGCACGGCCCAGTCGCCGTCGTAGTACTCGAGCGCGGCGCCCCAGGTATAGCCGCGCGCGTCGGCGGCGAAGTCCCAGGCGCCGTGGGCGAGGAGGGCCCAGTTGAGGAACTGGCTGCGGGCGTCGTGCGCCTGGCTGTTGGCGTCGAACATGTCGGAGACGGCCAGGTTGCCGGCCGTGAGCACGACGCGGCGGCTCGCGACGCTGCCGGCCAGCTGGTTCATGTCCGATTCGACGGGCTGCATGTCGCCGCCCAGGTTCCACGTCTGGCGCAGGAACAGCCGGGCGCGATAGAACGTCGGGTTGGTGCCGCTCGTCTTCTGCTGCTCGCCATTGGTCATGCCGCCCAGCCCGTGCAGGCCGGACATGGCCTTGCCCTGCACGACTTCAGGGTCGAAGTAGAGCTCCGCGCCCGGCCACGGGCGTACGCCGAAGGCGGCCGTGGCGCTGAACGAATAGCCGGTCTCGCGCCACGGGGCGAGGCTGGCGGGGCCGCTGTAGGCGGCGTCGAAGGCGGGTTTGGCCTGCCACACGTACGTGGCCTGGACGTGCGCGTTCCAGGCCTCGGTCGCGGGGAGGTCGGAGGCAGCCGAGCAGGCGGGCGCGGCCAGCAGCCACGCGGCTGCGTAAAAAGTAAAACAACGAAACATCGGTATCTCCGTTGGTCAACGGCATACCTTTCATTCGCGCTTGGTGATTCGTTTGTTGTGGAATGCGGTGTCCCTGTGCAAAGGGACGCGGATACCATCATTCGCCCTGAAGCGAGATGACGGCAGGAGGAGACCTGCGTTATCTTGCCGGGGCTGGACCGGCATTCAGCCGGCAACAACTGCCACTCGAACAAGTGCCCATGAAAGGGACTCCATGAAATGAAAACGGTCGGATTTTACGTGGCCGACCTTTCTAGCGTCAAGGAAATATCCGGGCGCTTTGGTGCGCTATCCTGGACACTAAATATTGCACCGCAATGACATGGTGCGGACGGGGCGGAGCTGCGCGCGCGCGCGAGGACCGGGGTTGAGCGGAGATCGGAGGGCCGGGACGGATGATAGCGGCGTATGTGTTACTGCGGTATTACCGTTTGGTAATGTGTGTGACATTACCTGATCGTAATTTTACGGCTCCGCCGCTCGCCTATACTGCATCGCAGCGCACTCCTTGCCAATCCGGCAGCGCGTCCACTCCCGACACTGCCCCCGAAACATGCACGACCTCGCCGATATTGCAGACTGGCTGCAGACCCACGCCATTCACCACGACACGCCCGTCCACGACACGTTGCCGGACCCCGTATTCCGCGTGAACGGCGAGGCGGCCGTGTCGTTCAGCACCAACAACTACCTGGCGCTGGCGAACCACCCCCGTCTCGTGAGCGCCGCGAAGGCGGGCCTGGAGCGCTACGGCGTCGGCAACTGCGAATCGCGCCTGCTGGGCGGGGACCTGGCAGTGTACCGCGAGCTGGAGCGCCGGCTGGGTGAACTCAAGCACAAGACCGACGCCGTGCTGTTCGTCACGGGCTACATGACGAACATCGGCGTGCTGTCCACGCTCGTCAAGGTCGGCCTGCTGGCGCGCATCCACGGCTACCGGCCCAAGAAGCGCCGCAAGTACGCCTACTTCACGGACGAGTACAACCACATCAGCATCCGCGAAGGCATCCTGATGTCGGGCGCCGACAAGCACACCTACCGCCACGCCGACATGGACCATCTCGAGTCGCAGCTGAAGGCGGCCGACGGCGTGAGCCCGATCATCGTCAGCGACGGCGTGTTCAGCATGGAAGGCACGATCGCGCCGCTGCCCGAACTGACCGCGCTGGCCGAGAAATACGGCGCGATCCTGTACATCGACGACGCGCACGCCACCGGCATCCTGGGCGCGAACGGGGGCGGCACGTCCGAGCACTTCGGCTGCTACAGCCCGACGATCATGCAGATGGGGACCCTGTCCAAGGCGCTGGGCGCCATCGGCGGTTTCGTGGCGATGGAGCGCGAGATGGCCAACGTGTTGCGCCTGACGAGTTCCGCCTACGGCTTCACGTGTCCGCCGCCGCCGGACCAGGCCAACGCCCTGCTGGCCGCGCTGGACCTGCTGCACGAAGAACCGGAGCGCCGCGCGCGCCTGTGGGACAACCAGCGCTACTTCGTCGAGCGCATGCAGCCGCTGGGTTACACGCTCACGTCGACGCAGACGCCGATCGTGCCCGTGCTGATCGGCGACGCCGAGCGTTGCCAGAAGTTTCAACGCGCGCTGCGCGCCGAGGGCGTCCACGTCGACGCGATCCAGTTCCCGGCCGTGCCCGTGGGCCAGGCGCGCCTGCGTTTCATGCTGAATGCCGCGCATACGCGCGCCCAGATCGACCACGTCGTGGCCGTGATGGCGTCCCTGGCCTCCATGATATAGTCCATTTAGATACCAAGAGCCGAATCATGCCGAACTGCCTCGTGATCGAAGACGATACCGAAACCCGCGACTACCTCTGCAGCGGGTTGCGCGCGGCCGGCTACGCCGTGCAGGCGGAGACGAACGGCGAGGCGGGCAACCGCCGCCTGCAGGAAACGCGCTGGGACGTCGTCGTGCTCGACCGCATGCTGCCCGGCCAGGTCGACGGCCTGGGCATCCTCGAACAGATGCGCGCCCGCGGCGACGGCACGCCGGTGCTGATCCTGTCCGCGCTGAACAGCGTCGACGAGCGCGTGCGCGGCCTGCGCGCCGGCAGCGACGACTATCTCACCAAGCCGTTCGTTATGTCGGAACTGCTGGCGCGCGTGGAAAACCTCAGCCGGCGCAATGCCTGGTCGCGCGACGTCACCCTGCTGCAGGTGGCCGACCTGCAGCTCGACGTGCGCACGATGCGCGTCACGCGCCAGGGCACGACGATCACCCTGCAGCCGCGCGAATTCCGCCTGCTCGAATACCTCATGCGCCACGAAGGCCAGATCGTCACCCGCACGATGCTGCTGGAAGGCGTGTGGGAATACCACTTCGATCCGCAGACGAACGTGATCGACGTCCAGATCAGCCGCCTGCGCAGCAAGATCGACAAGGACTTCAGCCCGGCCCTGATCCACACGGTGCGCGGCGCCGGCTATGTGCTGAGCGCCGCGCCGACGTATGGCCCAACGTCACGCTAAACCCGTCGCCGGCGTGGGCCTGCGTGGCTCCATCGCCTTCCGGCTGGCGGTCGGCTACGGCGTGCTCGTGGCCGCCTCGATGGCCACCTTGTCCGCCATCGTCTATTTCGGCACGGTCGGCGTGTTCGAGCACTCGATCGACAACAAGATCATGAACGTGGAGGCGCACCTGGCCGATGCGTGGAGTCGCGCCGGCCGCCCCGGCCTCGTGCGCGAGATCGACGCCCAACTGCACGACCTGATCGACACCGACACGGAAGTCGTAGGCCTCGTCGACGCCAAAAACCACGTCCTGGCCGGCAACGTGGGGCGCTGGTACGGCGAGCTGCCGCCGACCGGCGAACTGGCGTTCGGCCAGATGGAACGCAACGGCGTGCCCGTCTCCGTGCGCCTGATCGCGACGCGGCTCGACGACGGCAGCCGGCTGATCGTCGGCCGCGACCTGATCGAACTCGATGCCATCCGCAACGTCGTCGAGCGCGCGCTGCTCGTCAGCGCCGCCGTGTCGATCCTGCTCGCGTTCTTCGGCGCGCAGCTCTTCCGTTCGCGCCTGGAAGCCCGCATCGTCCGCATCCGCCGCACGACGGCTCGCATCGCGGCGGGCGAACTGTCCAGCCGCATCGTCGTGATGGGCAACGACGAGTTCGCGCGCCTCGGCGACGACATTAACCGCATGCTCGACCGCATCGAAGCCTTGATGGAAGGCGTGCGCCACGTGTCGAACTCGATCGCGCACGACCTGCGCACGCCGCTGTCGCGCGTGCGCTCCCGCCTGGACCGCGCGCTGCAGGCCTCGGCCGACCCGGATGCGCTCATGGCCGACGCGCGCCTGGCCATCGAGGACATCGACAGCGTCATCTCGCTGTTCGACAAACTGCTGCAGATCGCCGCGCTGGAATCCGGCGTGCGCGCGGGCACGTTCGAAAAGCTGGACCTCGCCGGCATCGCGCACGACATGACGGAATTGTACGAAGCGGCCGCGGAAGAGCAGGGCGTGCTGCTGCGCTTCTCCGGCCGGCAGACGGTCATCCGCGGCGACCGCGACCTGCTGGCCAGCGCCCTCGCGAGCCTGATCGACAACGCCATCAAATACGGCCGCAGCGGCAGCCGCGTCGATGTCGAGGTCGACACGGTGGACGGCGCGCCGTCGCTGACGGTGCGCGACTACGGGCCGGGCGTGCCGCCCGAAGACATGGACAAGATCACGCGGCGCTTCTACCGCGTCGACCAGAGCCGCCACCTGCCGGGCAATGGCCTGGGCTTGTCCATCGTCACCGCCATCACCCAGCTGCACGAGGGCACCCTCGCGCTACGCCGCGCCGATCCGGGGTTCGAGGCGCGCATGGTGTTTCCGAAGGCCTAGCGTCCCCCGCGACATGGCGCGCCGACGATTCGCGACGCTGCGCCGCATTCCCCGCCCGATCTGGATCCTCGGCTTCGTCAGCATGCTGATGGATATCTCGTCCGAGATCGTCCACAGCCTGCTGCCGATGTTCCTCGTCGCCGGCCTCGGGGCCAGCGTGACGACCATCGGGCTGATCGAAGGCATCGCCGAGGCGACGGCGCTCATCGTCAAGGTGTTCTCGGGCAGCCTCAGTGATTATCTCGGCAACCGCAAGTGGCTGGCGGTCGCCGGCTACGCGCTCGGCGCCGCCAGCAAGCCGTTCTTCGCCATCGCCGGGTCGGCGCAGGTCGTCCTGGCGGCCCGCTTCGCCGACCGCATCGGCAAGGGCCTCCGCGGCGCGCCCAGGGATGCGCTGGTGGCGGACATCGCGCCGCCGCACGACCGCGGCGCCGCGTTCGGCCTGCGCCAGGCGCTCGACACGATCGGCGCGTTCACCGGACCGCTGCTCGCCGCCGCCCTGATGTTCCTGTGGGCGAACGACTATCGCCGCATCTTCTGGATCGCCCTCGTGCCGGGCGTGCTGGCCGTCCTGTTGCTGGCGCTGGGCGTGCGCGAGCCGCGGCGGGCGGCAGCGTCGAAAGGCATCAATCCGATCAGCCGGGCGAGCCTTGCCCGGCTGTCCGGCGCCTACTGGTGGGTCGTCGCGATCGGCGCCGTGTTCACGCTGGCGCGGTTCAGCGAGGCCTTCCTCGTGCTGCGCGCCATGCAGGGCGGCATGAAGCCGGCCCTCGTGCCGCTCGTGATGGTCGCGATGAACGCGGTCTACATGCTGTCCGCGTATCCGTTCGGGAAGCTGGCCGATTCGATGAGCCATATGCGCCTGCTCGTCATCGGGCTCGGCTTCCTCGTGCTGGCCGACCTGGTCCTCGCGCACGGCAACCAGTGGCCGGCCGTCCTGCTCGGAGTCGGCCTGTGGGGCCTGCACATGGGGATGACGCAAGGCTTGCTGGCCGTGATGGTGGCGCAGTCGGCGCCGGCCAGCCTGAAGGGCACGGCCTTCGGCTTGTTCAACCTGGTGGCGGGCGTGGCGATGCTGGCGGCCAGCGTGGTCGCCGGCGTGCTGTGGGAGCGCGTGGGGGCCGCGGCGACGTTTCATGCGGGGGCGGCGTTCAGCGTGCTGGCCGCCGTCCTGATCGCCGGCCGGATGCGCCGATCGCGGGATGAGCGGTAAAATACGCAGTTCTTCGTCCAGACCGAGACAGCAATGACCCAACGCCTCATCCTTGCCTCCAACAACGCGGGCAAGCTCAAGGAATTCGCCCAATTACTCGGCCCGATCGGCTTCGAACTGCATCCGCAGGGCGAGTTCGACGTCCCCGAAGCGGAAGAGCCGTTCGGCACTTTCGTCGAGAACGCCCTGCAGAAAGCCCGCCACGCGGCGCGCCTGACCGGCCTGCCGGCCCTTGCCGACGATTCCGGCGTGTGCGTGAACGCCCTCGGCGGCGCCCCCGGCGTGTACTCCGCGCGCTATGCGGGCGAACCGAAGTCGGATGCGCGCAACAACGAAAAACTGATCGCCGACCTGGCGGCGCACGCCGATAAATCGGCGTACTACTACTGCGTGCTCGTGTACGTGCGTCATGCAGACGATCCGCAACCCGTGATCGCGGACGGCGTCTGGCGCGGGCAGATCATCGATACGCCGCGCGGCGCCAACGGCTTCGGCTACGACCCGTATTTCCTGCTGCCCGATTTCGGCCGCACCGCCGCCGAACTGGAACCGCATGAAAAGAACGCCGTTTCGCACCGCGGCCAGGCGCTGCGCGCGCTGGTCGACAAGCTCGGGAAACTCGCATGATTCCGATCAAGCCCGTCGGCCCGGCCGCGGCGCCCCGCAACGCGGCGACAGCGGCCTTGCAATACCTGCAACCGGGCGCGCTGAACCTGGCGGCCTTGCCGCCACTGTCGCTGTACATCCACTGGCCGTGGTGCGTCCGCAAATGCCCGTATTGCGACTTCAATTCGCACGAGAGCAAGGAGCCGATTCCGGAACAGGCCTACCTGGACGCGCTGCGCGCCGACCTGGAACAGTCGCTGCCGCTGATCTGGGGCCGCAAGATCCACACGGTGTTCATCGGCGGCGGCACGCCCAGCCTGATGTCGGCGGCTGGCCTGGACCGGCTCATGTCGGACCTGCGCACCCTGCTGCCGCTCGATCTCGACGCCGAGATCACGATGGAAGCGAATCCCGGCACGTTCGAGGCCGAGAAGTTCAAGGCCTTCCGCGCCAGCGGCATCAACCGCCTGTCGATCGGCATCCAGAGTTTCAACAGTCGGCACCTGCAGGCGCTGGGCCGCATCCACGATGCCGACGAGGCGATCAAGGCCGTGGAGATCGCCCGGGCCAATTTCGACAACTTCAACCTCGACTTGATGTACGCGCTGCCGGGGCAGCTGCTTTCCGAGGCGCAGGCCGACATCGACATGGCGCTGGGATTCGCCCCGCCGCACCTGTCGCTGTACCACCTGACGATGGAGCCGAACACGGTCTTCGCCAAGTATCCGCCCGAGCTGCCGGGCGACGACGACACCGCCGACATCCAGGACATGATCGCCGCGCGCACGGCCGCCGCCGGCTACGACCACTACGAAGTGTCGGCCTATGCCAAGCCGGGCCACCGTGCGCGCCACAACCTGAATTACTGGCGGTTCGGCGACTACCTGGGTATCGGCGCGGGCGCGCATTCGAAGCTGTCGTTCCCGCACCGCGTGCTGCGCCAGGCCCGCTACAAGCAGCCGGCGTCGTTCATGGAAGCGGCCGGGAAGGGCAATGCCGTGGCCGAGGAACACGAGATCGCGCGTGCCGACATGGGGTTCGAATTCATGCTCAACACGCTGCGCCTGACGGAAGGGTTCGATCCGAACCTGTTCGGCGAGCGCACGGGCATGCCGATCAACGCCATCGAAAAAGCGTTGAACGAGGCCGAGGCGAAGGGGCTCATCTACCGCGACTTCCGCGTCATCCGGCCGACGGAACTGGGGCAGCGCTTCCTCAACGACCTGCAGGAGATGTTCCTGCCCGAAGGGTAAATTCATGCAACGCTACCTGTCCGCAAGCACGTACATCGACTTCGATACGCCCGAGGTCCTGGCCACCGCGCGCCAGCTGGCCGAAGGCGCCACGTCGGAAGGAGACATCGTGCGCGCCTGCTTCGAATTCGTGCGCGACGACATCCGCCACAGCGTCGATTTCAAACTGAATCCGGTGACGTGCAAGGCGTCCGACGTGCTGCGCCACAAGACGGGCTATTGCTATGCGAAGAGCCATCTGCTGGCCGCGCTGCTGCGGGCGAACGGCATCCCGGCGGGACTGTGCTACCAGCGCCTGTCCGTCGGCGACGGTGGCGCACCATACTGCCTGCACGGCCTGAACGCCGTGTATCTGAAGGACGCCGGCTGGTACCGCATCGATGCGCGGGGCAACAAGCCCGGCGTCGACGCGCGCTTCGAGCCGCCGTTCGAACGGCTGGCGTTCGCGGTCCGCGCGCGCGCCGAGCGCATGCTGCCGGAGGTCTGGGCCGAACCGCTACCCGTCGTCATCGAGGCATTGGAATGCTACGATACGTGGGACCAGGTGCTGGCCAACCTGCCGGACGTCACGCTCCTGGATTGACCGCAGCATCCACCCTCACGAAAGGATACGCATGTTCAGTCACATCATGATCGGTTCGAACGACCTCGAGCGTTCCAAACGTTTTTACGACGCCGTGCTGGGGCTCCTCGGCGCGGGCGAGCCGTTCTCCAACCGTACCCCGACCGGCCATCTGCGCTTGTTCTACCGGCACAATGGCAGCTCGTTCGGCATCACCGAACCGATCGACGGCGCGGAAGCGACGTGCGCGAACGGCGCCACGATCGGCTTCAAATGCGATTCGCCCGAGCAGGTGCAAGCCTTCCACGATACGGCGGTCGCCCACGGCGGCAAGTCGATCGAGGCGCCGCCGGGCCTGCGCGAGAGCAGCCTGGGGCCGCTGTTCCTGGCCTATGTGCGCGATCCGGACGGCCACAAGCTGTGCGCCATGTACCGTCCCAAATAGCCTGATCGAAATGTGTCGGGTATCCTGAGAACCATGTGTTAAAGTAGCTAACTTGCATGAGTATCAATGAAAGGCAAGTTGGCAGATGCCTGACCCCGCAACGCCGCGCATCCTGGTCGTGGATGACGAAGAAGCCATCCTGTATGTATTCGAGCGCTACCTGAGCATCGCCGGCTATCGTGTTGTCATTGCCGGCAGCGGCGCCGACGCAGTGCGGGCCGGCGAGGCCGGTCCGTTCGATCTGCTCATCACGGATTTCCGCATGCCCGGCATGAACGGCGTCGAGGTGATCCACGCCTTGCGCCGGCTGCAGCCGGCGTTGCCGGCGCTCGTCATCTCGGCCAATCCGATCGAGGCCGGCACGATGCCCGAGGGAGTGCACTTCCTGTCGAAGCCGGTGTCGATGGCCGACCTCCTCGAGCTGGTTTCTTCCCTCATCGCGCATCCGCGTATCGACTGAATATATCGCGGCGGCGGTACTCCGACCCGGGACCATTCGCGCACAATGGTCCCATTTATGACGCACTCGGACCATACCCTTTTCCCCGCCCGCCGCCTCGTCGCCGAAGGGCTCGGGACCGCCTTGCTGCTGGCCGTCGTCGTCGGTTCCGCCATCATGGGCGACCGGCTGGCGGGCGGCAACGCGGCCATCGCGCTGCTCGTCAATTCGATCGCTTCCGGCTGCGGCCTCGTCGTGCTGATCCTCATGTTCGGCGGCGTCTCGGGCGCACATATGAATCCCGTCGTCACCTTGTCCGAAGTCTGGCAGCGCAACCTGCCTGCCGCGCTGGCGCTGCCGTATGTCGCGGCGCAGGTCGCCGGGGCATTCGCGGGCGTGGCCATTGCGCATGGGATGTTCGGCGAGCCGGCATTCGCCGCCGCGACGCATGCCCGCACGGGGGCCGCGCTATGGTGGAGCGAGGGCGTCGCCACGTTCGGGCTCCTGGCCACCATCATCAGCTGCGCGCGTACGCGGCCGAACGTGACGCCGTATGCCGCGGCGCTGTTCATCGTCGCGGGTTACTGGTTCACGGCGTCGTCGTCGTTCGCGAACCCCGCGCTCACGCTGGCGCGCGCGGCGACCGACACCTGCGCCGGCATCCGCCTCGCCGACGTGCCGGGCTATGTGCTGGCCCAGCTGGCCGGCGCGGCGGCGGCGACGTTCGTCTTCGGCTGGCTGTATCCGCGCGCGCCGGCAGGCGCGACGGTGGCAGGCACCGCGGCGCCGGCCGAATTCGCCACGGCCGACTGAAGGGACGTCGCGCAACCTGCTGCGCGTTGCTTATCTGGTCTGCGATGCTCGCTGTACGCGTCGTACAGCCGCGCTTCTCGGGCTGTGCGCCCCGACCAATCTGCCGCCGCTCGCGACGGTTTTTCGAAGTCCCTGAAACCTCAACCGCGCTGTCCCGCCGCCAGCGCCGTCAATGTGCGCGCAAGACCGTCCACCACGCGCGCCATGCCGGCAAAGACGGCCTGCTCGGGCGGTTCGTCGGCGTCGGCCTGGCGGTACGGGAAACGCGTGAACGACGTGTCCGTGAGGACGAGGGCGGGCATGCCGGCCTCGGGATGGCGCCAGGCGGCGCGGTCGAGCAGCGTCACGCCCTGCATGTAGGCCGGCGTCGCCAGCCCGTGCGGCGGCACGCCCGTGACGCTCTGGAAGGCCGACAGCGCGTCCTGCACGTCGCGCGACGACGCGAGGCTGCCGACGTAGGCGATGAAGCTGCCGGGGCGTTCCTCCGGCGCGTCCGCAAGCAGGCGCGCGAGATCGTCGAGACTCGCGGGCGCGGCGGCCGTGGCGGCTTTCGGCGCCAGGAAGAACACGAAGCGGATTTCGGTGCCGCGGCTGGGGCGCACGTCCGCCAGCAGCCGCGCCAGTTCCAGCACGGCCGCCGTCTCCGGGTCGGCGCCGGGGGCCCCGTCGTAGCGGGCGCCGACGATGAACGTGCGTGCCGCCTTGGCGCCGGGCGCCACGTTGGACAATACCGTTTCGATGTTGTGACGATGGCCCGCGCCGGCGCGGTCCTGCACGGTGTAGCCGGCCGCCTGCAGCACGTCGTCGATGTAGGCGGCGGCCGCCCGCCGTGCCGCCGCCTCCTCCGTGCCGGCCGCGAGGGCGGTCACGTGCGCGCGCAGGCGCGTGGCCAGCGGCGGGATCGGCATGGCGGTGCCGGGATTCACCGTCACCAGCGCCAGCAGCACGAGCAGGACGATGGCAGCGATGGATTTCCAATGTGCACGAAAAAAATGTCGCATGGCGTGGGGCGCGGCGCATGAGGCGACCGTGCCGGACAGGCCGGGCTCGGCGCGCGTTGCGGTCCTGGCGGACGCCGTCCGGCGACGGCTGCCGGGGCCGCTCGTGCATACAATGTAGAACCGGGGCCGGCCTGCGATTTCATGATACCGAAATCGCGGCCGGCCCCGGTCGGGATCGTGCCAATGGCGCGCGGAAATAAACCCTCACCACGTCGTTCCCGCGAAAGCGGGACTCCATGCAGAGTGTCCTAGCCGGCCCAGTATGGGTTCCCGCTGGCGCGGGAAGTCATTGTCGGCAATGCCGGAAAGTCATTTTCGGCAATGCCGGAACTGACGGGTTAGCGAGTCAGCGCGCCGCCGTCGCCGGCCCCGGCTCGCTCCAGCCGCCGCCCAGCACACGGTACAGCGTGACCTGGTTCTGCAGGCGCAGCAGGTTGGCCTGGATGGCTTGCTGCTGCGCGGTGAACAGCGACCGCTGGGCATCCAGCAGGTCCAGGTAGCTGGCGGTGCCGTTGCGGTAGCGCAGGTCCGACAGGTTGAAGCGCTCCGTCTCGGCGGCCGCCACGGCCTTTTGTGCGCGCAGCTGCTCGCTGTACGTGGCCTGGCCGGCCAGCGCGTCCGCCACTTCGCGGAACGCCGTCTGGATCGACCGCTCGTACTGCGCGACGGTGATGTCGCGCTGGGCGCGGGCGCCCTCGACGCCGGCGCGCGTGCGGCCGAAGTCGAACAGCGGCAGGATCGCCTGCGGCGCGAACGTCCAGCCGAAGGTGCCGCTCTTGAACAGGCCGGACAGCTCGGAGCTGGCGCTGCCCGCGCTGCCCGTCAGCGTGATGCGCGGGAAGTAGTTCGCGCGCGCCGCGCCGATGTTGGCGTTGGCCGCGATCAGCTGCTGCTCGGCGGCGCGGATGTCCGGACGCACGGCCAGCAGGTCGGACGGCATCCCGGCCGGCAGGTCGGGCAGGTTCGTCGTCGCGAGCGTGGCACCGGCCGGCAGGTTGTCCGGAATCGGCTGGCCGACCAGCAAGGTCAGGAGGTTGACGTCCTGCGCGCGCTGGCGCTGGGCCTGGGCCAGCGTGGTGCGCGCCTGCTCGACGAGCGACACGGCCTGCTGCAGGTCGAGTTTCGACGAGACGCCGTTCTCGAAGCGCAGATTGGTCAGGCGCAGCGATTCCTCGCGCGTCTTGAGGGTCTGCTGCGTCAGGGCCAGCAATTCCTCGTCGGCCAGGTAGGTGAGGTAGGTGTTGGCGACCTGGGCGATCAGGCTGATCTGCGCCGTCTTGCGCGCTTCCTCGGTGGCGAGGAATTGCGCCAGCGCGGCGTCCGAGAGGTTGCGCACGCGGCTGAAGAAGTCCAGTTCGAACGCGGACACGGACAGGCCGGCCTGGTAGACGCTGCTGATCGGCTTGTCCTTGCCGGTGGTCTGGCGCTGGCCGGTGAAGCCGGCGTTCACGGCCGGGAACTCGTTCGAGCGCTGGATCTGGTATTGCGCGCGCGCCGCTTCGATATTCAGAATCGAGACGCGCAGGTCGCGGTTGTTGGCCAGGGCCAGCGTGATCAGCTGCTGCAGGCGCGCGTCGGTGAAGAAGCGCTGCCACGTGATGGCGGCGGGCGCTTCGTTCGCGACGGCGTTGCCGCTGCCGACGGTGCCTTCCACGGTCGGGAAGGCGCCCGCCACCGGCGCTTGCGGCCGCTCATACTTGGGCGCCAGGTTCACGCAGCCGGTCAGCACGAGCGCGAGCGCGAGAGGAGTGAGTCGTTTCATGTCGTTCATCAGATTTTCGAGTCGATGACAGTGTTTTCTTCTTCGTGCGCGTACTTCTTGCGCTGGCGTTCGCTGCCCTTGAAGAATCCGCGGATGACGACGAAGAACACGGGCACGAAGAACACGCCCAGTGCCGTCGCGGTCAGCATGCCGCCCATCACGCCGGTACCGATCGCGCGCTGCGACGCGGCGCCGGCGCCGCTGGCGACCACCAGCGGCAGCACGCCGAGGATGAACGCGAGCGACGTCATGAGGATCGGACGGAAGCGCAGGTGCGCCGCCTGCAGCGCCGCGTCGAACGGCGACTTGCCCTGTGCCTGCAGGTCCTTCGCGAATTCCACGATCAGGATCGCGTTCTTCGCGGCCAGGCCGATGATGGTGATCAGGCCGACCTTGAAGTACACGTCGTTGGACAGCCCGCGCATCGACGCCGCGAGCAGCGAACCGAGGACGCCCAGCGGCACGACCAGCAGCACGGCGACCGGGATCGACCAGCTCTCGTACAGCGCGGCGAGGGCCAGGAACACGGCCAGCAGCGCGAAGCCGATCAGCACGAACACGGTCGAACCGGCGAGGATCTCCTCGCGCGACTGGCCGGTCCATTCGTACGCGAAGCCGGCCGGCAGCTTGGCGGCCAGCGCCTGCATCTCGTCCAGCGCCTGGCCGGTCGAATAGCCTTGCGCGGCGTCGCCGGTGATACTCATCGCCGAATAGCCGTTGTAGCGGGTCGTCTGCATCGGACCCGTGATCCACTGCGTCGTCGCGAACGCGGACAACGGCACCGGCTGGCCCTTCGTGTTCAGCGCGTTGATGCGCAGGAGGTCTTCCGGCTGCATGCGCTCGGGCGCGTCGGCCTGCACGATCACGCGCTGCAGGCGGCCGGCGTTCGGGAAGTCGTTCACGTACGCGGAACCGAGCGACGTCGACAGCGCCGTGTTGATGGCGCCGAACGTCACGCCCAGGGCCTGCGCCTTGTCGCGGTCGATGTTCAGCTTCAGCTGCGGCGCGTCTTCCAGGCCCTCCGGACGGATGCCCGTCAACACCTTGCTCTGCATGGCCATGCCCAGCAGCTGGTTACGCGCCTGGAGCAGGGCGGCGTGGCCGAGGCCACCGCGGTCCTGCAGGCGGAACGAGAAGCCCGTGCCCCGGCCCAGTTCCGGGATCGGCGGCGGGCTCACCACGAAGATGAACGAGTCGCGCAGCGCCATCATGTGCCCGGTGATGCGGCCCGCGAGGCCTTGCGCATCCTGGCCCTGGCCCTTGCGCTCGTCCCAGGGTTTGAGCGGGATGAACGCGAGACCCATGTTCTGGCCCTGGCCGGTGAACGAGAAGCCCGTCACGGCGACCATGTCGGCGACTTCCGGCTGCTTGAGCACATAGTCTTCCATCGCGTGCAGGACGACGTTCGTGCGCTCGGCGGTGGCGCCCGGCGGCAGCTGGATGTTGGCGATGATGTAGCCCTGGTCCTCGTTCGGCAGGAACGAGTTCGGCAGGCGCGCGAACATCAGGCCGACGATGCCGACCAGCAGGACGAACACGACCAGCGCGCGGCCGGACCGCTTGAGGATCTTGGCGACGAAGCCTTCATAGCGCTTGGCGCCCGTCGTGAACGTGCGGTTGAACCAGCCGAAGAAGCCTTTCTTCTCCATGTGGTGGCCCGCCTCGACGGGTTTCAGCAGGTGCGCGCACAGCGCGGGCGTGAGCGACAGCGCCATGAACGCCGAGAAGCCGATCGACGACACCATCACGATCGAGAACTGGCGGTAGATGTTGCCGACGGCGCCCTGGAAGAACGCCAGCGGCACGAACACGGACATCAGCACGACCGTCACGCCGATGATGGCGCCGGAGATCTGGCCCATCGCCTTGCGTGTCGCCTGCAGCGGCGGCAGGCCTTCCTCGGACATGATGCGCTCGACGTTCTCCACCACCACGATCGCATCGTCGACGACGATACCGATCACGAGCACCATGCCGAACATGGTCAGCACGTTGATCGAGAAGCCCATCGCCAGCAGCGTCGCGAAGGAGCCCAGCAGGGCGACCGGGACGACGATGGTCGGGATGATCGTGTAGCGGATGTTCTGCAGGAACACGTACATCACGATGAACACCAGGATCACGGCTTCGATCAGCGTTTCCACCACCTGGCTGATCGAGATCTGGATGAACTTGGTGCTGTCGTAAGGGATCGAGTACTTCATGCCTTTCGGGAAGTACTTCTGCAGCTGCCCCATGCGTTCCTTGATCAGCTTCGCGGTTTCCAGCGCGTTACCGGTCGGCGACAGCTGCACGCCGATACCGGTCGACGGCTTGCCGTTCAGGCGCGTCGACGTGGTATAGGCCTGGCCGCCGATCTCGATGCGGGCCACGTCCTTCAGGCGCACGGTGGAGCCGTCCGGATTGGCGCGCAGCACGATGTTGCCGAACTGCTCGACGGTGGCCAGCTGGCCCGTGACGACGACGGTCGCCGTGATCTGCTGGCCCCTGGCCACCGGCAGGTCGCCGATCGTGCCGGACGCCACTTGGGCGTTCTGCTGGGTGATCGCCGTGTTGACGTCGGACGGCGACAGGTTGAAGCCGACCAGCTTGGCCGGATCGATCCAGATGCGCATCGCCTTCTCGGTACCGAACAGCTGGGCCTGGCCGACGCCCTTGATCCGCTGGATCTCGGGCAGCACGTTGCGCGACGCGTAGTCGCCCAGCGCGACGGTGTCCCAGGCCGGGTCGTCGGACGACAGGATCGTGAACAGCAGGAAGTTCGATCTCGCCTTGTCGACGCGCACGCCCTGCTGGGTCACGGCGGCCGGCAGGCGCGGGGTCGCGCGCGCCAGGCGGTTCTGGACGTCCACCTGGGCCAGGTTGGGATTGGTGCCGGTCTCGAAGCTGATCGTGATGGAGCCGGTGCCGTTGGCCTGGCTGGTCGACTCCATGTAGATCATGCCCTCGGCACCGTTCATCTCGCGTTCGATGACGGAGATGACGGATTCTTCCAGCGTTTGCGCGGAAGCGCCCGGGTAGGCGACGCTGACGACGATCGACGGCGGCGCCACGGTCGGATACTGCGCGATCGGCAGCTGCTTGATGGCGACGCCGCCAAGCACCATGATGAACAGCGCGATCACCCAGGCGAAAATGGGGCGGTCAATAAAAAAACGTGCCATTGTGGTTCCTGTTTATCTAGCCTTGCCTGCTCACTGGCGGCTGGTGGCCGGGGCCGCGGCCGCCTGGGCTGCCGGCGCCGGTGCGCCGACCGGCGTCCACGCGACCGGCTGCACGGGCGTACCCGGCGGCAGCATCTGCAGCTTCTGGAAGCCGTCCACCATCACCTTCTCGCCTTCCTTGAGGCCATCCGTGACGACCCAGTTGTCGCCGTTCTGCGAACCGATCTTGACGGTGCGCGGGGCCGGCTTGTTGTCCGGGCCGATCACGGTGACGGTATCGCCGTTCGGGCCGCCGCGGGTGACGGCCTGCTGCGGCACCAGGATGCCCGACGGCAGCTCGGCCTGGGCCAGGCGCACGCGCACGTACTGGCCCGGCAGCAGGGCGTTGTCCGGATTCGCGGCCTGGGCGCGCAACGTGATCTGGCCGCTCGTCGGGTCGACGGTGATGTCCGAGAACAGCAGCTTGCCCTTCTGCGCCAGCACGGTGCCGTCGTCCATCACGACCGTCACGGGGACGCTCGAACCGATGCCCTTGTTGCCGGCATCCTTGCGCAGGCGCTGCAGTTCGGCGGCGGACTGGGTGATGTTCAGGTACACGTTGTCGGTCTGCTGGATCAGCGCCATCTGCGTGGCTTCCGCCGCGGAGACGAGCGCGCCTTCGGTCACGAGCGCGCGGCCGATGCGGCCCGAGATCGGGGCGTAGACGTTCGCGTAGTCGGCATTGATCTTGGCGATGCGGACCTGGGCCTTGGCCGAATTGACGTCCGCCTCGGCCTGCTTCTGGGCGGCGACGGCGTTCGTGAATTCCTGCTTGCTGACGGCCTGCGCCTCGACGAGCGGCTTGTAGCGCTCGACGGTGGCGGAGGTCGACGTCAGGTTGGCCTGGGCACGGCCGAGCGCGGCCTGGGCGGCGTTCAACTGGGCCTGGTAGGGTTCTGGATCGATCTGGAACAGCGACTGGCCCTGCTTGACCAAGCTGCCCTCGGTGAACAGACGCTTGAGGACGACGCCGTTGACGCGGGCGCGCACCTGGGCCGTGCGGATCGCCTCGACGCGGGCCGGCAACTCGGTCTCGAGCGCGACCTGCTGGGACTTGGTGGTGATCACCCCGACCTGCGGGGGCGGCATCTTGGCGCCGGCGGCGCCGGGACCGGCCTGGGCGTTATCCTTGGACCCGCAGCCCGACAAGGCGGCCACGGCGACCAGGGTGCACGCAGCGATCCTGGTGAGGGTGAGGGAGGAGTGGGCAGAGCGCATTCAATGCTTCCTTCTTGTGGAAAAAAGGACAAAACCGATCCGCGGCACTGTTGATCAGGGCTCGATCGACCGTTCAAAAAATGCAACACATCGCGGGTCGTTCGTCGCTTCCTCTTGCACGGCTTCGGGTTTATCGCTGACTTTTGGGAAAACCCCGATATACTATCACGAGTGTATGTTTAATGTTTCTTACCTATAAAAACGGAGAGTATGACGGATGGCCCGCAGAACCAAGGAAGAGGCGGCGGCGACCCGTGACAGCATTTTGGATGCTGCGGAAAAATTGTTCGTAGAGCAAGGTGTTTCGCGCACGACGTTGCAGCATATCGCAACGGCAGCCGGTGTGACGCGCGGAGCCATTTATTGGCATTTTGACGACAAGGGCGCGCTGTTCAACGCAATGATGGAGCGCGCGATCCTGCCGCTGGAAGCGGAGATGCAGGTGCTGGACCAGGCCGAATCGGAAGACCCGCTCGTCGACCTGCGCAACCACATGCTGGCCGTGCTGGACCGGACCGTGAACGACCCGGGCGCGCGCCGCGTGTTCGAGATCGCGACGCTGAAAGTGGAATTCGTCGGCGAGATGGACGCGGTGCGCCAGCGCCGCAAGGGCAATATGGCCAACTGGATGACGCGCGCGGAACGCCGCATCGGCTTGGCCGCCGACAAGGGTCTGATTTCGCGTCAGATCGATCCGACGCGGGTCGCGCTGGCGCTGTGGATCATGATTGATGGGCTGATCCGCAATTGGATGTTCGATCCGCAGGACTTTGATCTGATTGCGTTGGGGAAGTGTGTGATTGATCCGTATCTGGATGGTTTAAGGACCGGGCGCGGCTAAACTTTTGACGAGTCGTGGGAAGCAGTCACGCGGCCGATTACTCAACTCATGGTGATGCTATCAGCCGCGCCCCACATTCCGTCACGTCCCCGTCATAGGCATACGACTTGCCTTCGTGTCGTGCCCCGGTACCGTCGGTCTTGATCGCAAAATCACCCTTGCACTTGGGACAGTGCGTCATGTCGTCCTGAAGTGCTGCGACCACGCCCATCACGGTTGTGCCCGAGGATGCGCTGATGACTTGGCCGCCGTGATCGGTTTTGTCGTTGAGGCGAACTACATTACGTCCGTGATGTTTCATCATGAGTCCGTTCGTTCCTGAGCAGAGACCGTGATTCAAAGGTCAATGGCTTGCGGAGGCAGTTCCGGCTTTACCTGGATGTATAAAGTACGAACCTTCCGGCGCTCCAGGCACTTTAACCCGGAATTTCAGGCCGGAGAGGAGTTTGTCCCACAGCGCAACAGCCTCGTCGTCGCTGACGGATGCCTTCTTGGCTGCGCCGACCGTATTATCCGCAACCTTGGTGAACATCGCGGCGTGAAACTCGGACGGGTTGGCGACGTCTGTTGGCGTACCAACGAAAGCCCATTCGAAATCGTGAGCGCCGTCAGGCCTGCGGATAAGGGACTCCTCGCCTTTCCAGTGCTGCACGTTGCGCTTTCCTTCGCGCAAGACGTCGCGCTTTGGGTACAACGCGCCTTGGGTCTTTTGCGCAGCTTTGATTCGGGCGAGCAGAGATAGTTTATCGCGTTCCGTTTTCTCGAATTCGGTCTTGTCAATGTCGGCGTAGGCATCCTTGTTCGAGTTGATCGAGAATGTCACGTCCGAAAGGCTGGGCAAGTAAATACCTACATTTACCATCTCTTGCTCATCATATTGATCGCCGCGCATGAATGCGTGTTCGATGCAGAAGCCCGACTCGGCTGGTACTTCCTCAGCGCCGCGCAGCCTCAAGCTTTTTGCTTTCGCAAGCTGCCGCGCGATTACCGTACTTTCGGATTCGCCTTTCTCGGTCGCGTCTCCTAAGACAAATGTAAGATTGCCTTTGCTGACATATGTGTTGAAAAAATAAAGATTATATTTCTTCGATAAATCATCCTCATAATATCGTATTTGCCAACTATCATCGATTGGACCGGGCCCGCTGTACTTAACATCGGCTGTATCGGCAGCGCGCTCGAGGGTTGCAATCTTTTTTCAACAACACCTTTTACTTCATTGATGCCACCGGAAATAATTTTTATTTCCGAAGGGAAAGAGGTACTCCCCCAAACAAGTTGCGCTTCTTGCGGTACCTCGATCGCATAGCGGCCAAAACAGAGAATCTTCGTTTTTTCGAATAGAGCTCGCAGACGCGGACTGAGCTTTACTGGCGTGGGCACGGCAGTCTCCTTGTAAGTGTAGCTGCGGGAGTTTCCAAATATCGACCCCAGAACGATGAGCGAGCCGACCAAGATCGCGCTGCGCTTCAGAAAGGGCTTGGTATTCACGATCACTCCCATTTCGCTGTCTTGGCAATTTGTACGATGGAATACAGCAGGGACGCCAGTACGTCACGGTCGGAGTAGCTGTTCTGATGTTCGTAACTTTTGCCCTTAGTTTGGCCGTGTACGAACAGTTTGCCAACGATCTGTTTGGCAGAGCGCTCAGCGGGTACGGTCTCGTCCCCAGGTGCTGTTGGCGGCTGGAGCGTGAGGGTCAGCATGCGCGCGCCGGCCTGGACTTTCAGCGTCCCTCTGGCATCGTCACTCAAGAGCTTCCAGCTCTCGACCGGGGGAAGGTCGTTGCTGCGGGCATCCCATACTTCGCGGTCGGCTACTTTGAAAATGATCTCGCCATAGCTGGGGCGTTCCGGCGACGAACAGAAGCTGGCATAGCAATTGGTCGGGTGAAAAGTAGCTCTAATGTCCTCGACAAACCTGGCAGCCAGTTCAACCCGTTTCAGCACGGCTTCAATGCCTCCGCCGGCTGTTATTTTCACGCGCCCGGGATTGACCCAATCTGGATTGAATAGCCGCCACCACTTGTCTGCAGGCTGCAGATAAATGCTTTCCAAGGCGCTTTCCTCGTTACTAGGCAAACTCCACATCTCGCGCCCTGATCCATCCAAAACTTTGAGCCACGCCTTGCCGTAGGCCGATCCAGGAAACAATTCTAGGGCAGCAGGTGCATTGGCCAGGATGGCGGTCGCATTTTGCCCATCGATTCCGAGAACGCGTGCCCCGATTTCAGCAATCGTTCCAGGTCCTTCAAGGAAGCCGAATCGCGTGCGCTTGTAGGACGCAGCGGCGCCCATGGTCGGCATCACATTGTGGTAAATGCCGAGTACCTTGACGCTGGGGTCGTTGAGCAGATTTCCATACTTCGGATGGATGAGCGCGCGTGCGAGAAGACCGCCCATGCTGTGCGTTACGATAATCACCTCGTCGCATTGGAAACCCCGTTTCTGGTAGCCTGTGGCAAGCCCGCGGATGCGGTCTGCGATTACCTTTGCAGATTCGCCGTTGCTCTTCAGGTAGTTGTAGCCCATGGCGTGGACCGGATACCAGCAAGCGGCGACTTTGCGCAGATCTTTCTCGGTCAACGCAGTATCAAAATCGACGGCGCCGAAGGTGCTCGGGTTTGCGAGGACTCGCTGCCAATTCGGATTGATCCGGTCATGAACGAACATGTTGTTAAGATAGCTTTCAGCCGTTGTCAACATCTGGCCATAAGCCCCTTTGAACAAGACTTCGCTCCAGCCGCGCCATCTTGCTATCTGCGCCGGGGATTCGCGCTTGGCGGTAGCCGACCGGCGATTGGGCAGGTGGCCCGTTCGTAGCGATGGCCCCATCAAGGGTGGGATGGGCTGGAGACTGTCAGGAACATTTTGATGTCGCTGGTCCGCCGCCAGCGTTTCCTTGCCCTCGGGATCAAAACGTCCTTTGCTCTCGGTATAGTGGTAGTACTCGACTTCCGTCTCGTTCGGATCGAGCATGAGTTGCCGTTGCGCCGGCGTGGCGTTTTTGTACCATCCGCCAATGTCAGTGTCGAAAGCCGCAAGACCTACCTCGTTCACGATGCCGACCATATCGTCCGGCCGCCACGACCGGTTGTCTAGTCGGTCCAGCTTTTTCTGCCGTTCCCTGCTTAGCCTTAGGTTACTGCCCATCACGCCTGGCAGGAAAATCACAGGAAGAACTTTGCGCGGCGGTAGCTTGACATCGTGGCGGATTGTGTCAGATGTTTCCGTCATGTAGACCGTGTATTCGGCCCATCCGCCGACACCCTGCGTGAATTCGCCCTGGTGATTTCCTCGCTCATTCAGTCCGGATTGGTCGCTCATGGTAATTCGCCCTTGTAGCGGATGGTGTAGGAGTCGAAACTGCCTGATTTCTGAACTTGGGTGCTGCCGCTGGCTGAGGTTTTTCCGTCGATGACTGTTCCATCGCCGCGCACGAGTTCGTAAGCGATGTTCTTCTCCGGTTTCATATTCGCGTTGACGAAGTTGACCTCCTGGTCAAATCGATAGTCGGACGAGCGTTCATTGAAAGCCTGCGATACGCTTTTTGCAGGCAACGTTTCCAGGTTGCCGTGGAATAGCACAGGTGAAGAGGTGAAGAATTGGACCTGCTCACCGATCTCGACCATGTTGTTCACGCCATGCAGCCGCACGCCTTTTTTGCCGCGGATATCAACCCAATCCGTCTCACTGAGTAGTTCAAGGACCTTGTTGGCAATGACCTCCACGTCATCCTCTTGCGCTTGCACGGACACCTTGCCTCCGGCAGCGATCAGCTTCATGCCGGCCTTGTGCACGAATAGCCGAAAGGTCTTGCCAATACTTGCGAAAAGCCCGTCGACGCTCGCGATCGACAGGCTTTTGCCGCTGGTGATGGCGGTGTGACGGCTGCTGGCGATGTGGGTGGATTGCGCGGAGCTGAGTTCGATCCCGGCCGGGCTCGCGACGATAAGGTGCGGCTCGGTCAATTCCGGGAACTCTCCTTTGCCGCCGCCCCGGATGCCCTGGTTCTGGGACTTGAGGTCCTCAACGGCGTCCGCTTGCTGGGGTTCCTGCTTCTCCTGAGCGCCATAGTGCTGCGCCATCCCCGTCAACTGCTCTTGTAGGTCTGCCGCCGTCGACAGCCGCTGAATCGTTTCACCCATATTCTTGATGTGGGAAACAGCGTTCGGCCGCGCTTCCGTGGTGATGAGCATGCCTTGGCCCGCACGTGCAACGCCCCACGCGTTTGTGGCCAGTTCCCACCCCTCGCCGCGGGGTTCCGTTCGGCCGGTCGTGTCCTCGATCCGGGTAATGTGCCCCAGCGACAGCTGACTGCACTGATGATCGCTTTTCAGCTGCGCCTGAATCTTGCCGGCCGTGTCGTCGAGCACCAGGTGATTGCCTCTGCCGCTTCCTTCGCCCGCCTGGAGTTCTCGGCTTCGCAGACCGGTCAAGGCCTGCTGCTCAGGCAACTGCCACGGTGGCATGTGGGTGGAGTTGTACAGCGCGCCAAGAACCACAGGATGATCAATATTCCCGTCGAGATAAACCACCGCCACTTCCTCACCAACCCGCGGCAGACGAATATTCCCGAATTCGCTGCCCGCACCCGGCGACATGACGCGAAGCCAGGGAGAACTGTTCTCGTCGTAATTGCCCAGCCTGTCCCAGTGAAATTGGATCTTGACCCGCCCGTAGCCATCGGTGTGGATGTCAGAGCCGGCGGGCCCGACCACGATGGCCGTCTGGATGGCGGGGCAGGTGCAGGGCTGGCTGTTATGGTTGCGGCCCGGACGCCACTGGATATCCTTGCGCACGCACCGGAAGCTGTTCTCGTAATTCGATGGCGCGCCTGGCCCAGCCTGGTAATTGTTGCTGGCTTCGTGGTCGACGGAGAGGATCAGGTAAGCCCGGTCGGCGATGCTGCCGCGCGGCGCTTCGCCGTTCCTGGCGGCTTGCAGGTCGGCGCTGAAGTGGCCGCCGAGCTTGAAGCACCGGCCTGGCTGGACGGTACGATCGTTGCCGCGCGCTTCAAAATATTGCGTGTTCGCGTCGTGCTCGTCCATGCGCTGCTGCGCGAGCTTCTCGCCATCGCTGTGAGTGCGGAAGCCATATGAACCCGTGTTCTCGTAGACCTCGTACGGAAAGACGTCACCCTGGTTGTTCAGGGACTCGGCGCTCGAGCGCTGCGCAACCGGGTTCTTGTAGTCGAAGCTGGCCAGGGTCGTCTGTCCGGAGCCGACGCGTCGCACCGGACTCCATTCCCGGATGCCGTCGTCCTCGAGCGAACCGGCCTTGTCGCGGAACGGGATCCCGCCGGAATCGTCGATCCCGGTCGGATCGATCGGCTGCGCGAGCGTGCTCTTGTCGCCGAGCCAGAGCGTATGTCCATCCGCCCGGTGCTCGTACCAATAGTGCAGCCCGAGGTCTTCCCAGCGGCGGTGCAGGTGGTTGTAGTCGGTTTCGTCGTACTGGTTCACGCAGGTCATCCGCGGGTCGTCGCCGGTCATGACCACATGCCAGTCGGCCTGGTGGTAATGAGCGAAGGTCAATTCGGTCAGTTCGATGACGCTCTTGCCGTGGAAAGACACGTTGTCCTTGCGGAGTCTGGCGAATGCGAGCCACGGTTCCAGCACCATGTGGTAGAACGCAAAACCGCCGTCGGTGCGCAGGAACCGGAATTCGGTGATGTAGCCGTTGAAGTAGCGCAACGAGCCGTCTTCGCGCACAACGGAAATCGTCACCATCCTGGCCATCATCGCCTTCAACGGAATCCGTGCGTCATCGGACAGGAGTTCGACCTCGAAGCGGAAGCATCGGGAGACTTCCTCGTGCGCCGTCAGCCGGTTCGGCAGGAGAACGGCGTCGGGCCCGTCACCCCGGGGGAAGGCCAGGCGCATCAGGCGGTCATGCTGTGCATCGTGACTGAATACCGACAGCGCAGTTCCCGCCGCGATCGCTTGGCTCCCATCCATGTCGTGCCTCCGATGGTTTTCAGGTATCTGATTTTCCGTCGGTTAAGGTACTCAACAGGACGACGGGCAATCTTGATCAGCAGCAAAAAGCGACCTCTGCTTTGTAATCGTAAACGGGCACCTCGGACCTATCGTCCCGTCAGCCGCAGGACAGACCGAACATCGGGCCGGCTCGCCTTGCCTTCCGCGCCAGTCAGGAAGCAGTTCCAGCCCAAGCGTCTCCGATCCAGCCCTTTGGTCCTCAAGGTCAGCGGCTTGAGGCACGGCTTCCCCAGCACGAGCCTGATTTCATACTGCACGGAAGGCACGGCAAACAAACCGACCATCTCCTTCAATGCAGCGTGAGACCGTCCATGCGGCAGAAAATCCTTCGCCTTGTCCTCATCGAGGGGCCCGATATGAAGGCGGACACGCAAATCGTTGCGCCACGCGCGTGCCCCCAAGGCGGCACCGATGCCGAGCGTGGGGGCGGTGACGCCGAGGGTGCTGCGGAACCTCGCCGGTATCGGATCCCAGGCGCCGACGAATTCTTCGAGACGCACAGGAACGCCAAAATATTCGCTGAGTACACGCTCCACGGTCGATGCAGCGATCGGCCGCGTCCTGAGCGCTCCGGCGTAGAAGCCGGCGATTTCCGAGGAAATGGATGCGTAGGGCCTGGCGGGGCCGAAGCTCTTCGGCCGGAGGCCACCGAGCGCATTCAGCAGCGGCAACAGATCATCCTCGCAGCGCGTATTCAGGCCCTGTTCGACACGGTATTTTCCCCACGCCTCGTAGAACAGGCCGATGGCCCGGTTCGAAAACAGATCGATGAACGGCTTCCAGCTTTCGTCGGCACCCCGGCCTTCCTTGGCGGCTGCCCGTTCGGTGTCGTGGAAGGGCAGGGTGCCGCTTGCGCCCAGGAGTCCGATGAACGCGGAGGTGATGTAAATGCGAGGCGTGCCGGCGGCGTCGGCCAGTTCGACCTGCACGCTCTCGATCTCGCTCGCCGGAAAAGCCAGCGACAGGCTGTTACGGAAGCGCAGTACCCGGTTGAACGCCTGGGCGTACGGGATGCCCTGTCGGCGCAGCGTCCGGAGCAGGATGTTCAGCATTTGTGCGAACCGGTACCGGTGCGGCGCCGCGAGCAGGTGTTCGATCATGACAGTGGCATGCTGCCGCTTCGCGGTTTGCATCGGAACAGCTCCTCCCCGGATTGATGAGACAGGATCACCAGCTCGATAAAACTGTTCATCTGGACGTACAACGCAAAGAACTGGTCGATGACTTGCACGAACAGGTGCAGGCTGGCGCCGACGAAAGCGTCTTCGTCGATTGTCAGGCGCACTTCGGTCCCATGCGCCAGGGATGACCCGCGCTTGTGCCTGATCCACGCGGTCGTCTCGGCGTGTTCAAGCCCAACGATGCCGGCAATCTGCCGCCGCGATACCGCCGAGCCGGTTACGTCGTACAACGTCAGCATCTCCCGCAGGCCATCGGCCCCTTCTTGTGCCAGGGAATGATGGTTGAGCGTCAGGTGGGAGATGAGGCGCCAGTGGATGCCTTGGCCATTTGCGAGACGATGGGGACGCGTGGGCCTGCGAAGAAAACGTATCCTCGCGCCCTGTGCCGCGCCGGGAATGGCCAGGTCGCCGTCAGGCGACCCGCATTTCAACAGGCAGGGCAGGTCCCGGTTGGTGCAGGTGAGATCGATCGAGAGCGTTGTTTGCTCGACCGCGAGCGGTTCGCCGTGGGTATCGACGAGCGAGATGACTTTTTCATGGCCCGGGCTGGTGACTGCGAGCGTGTCGTCGTGGCGCAAGATCCAGTAGCGTCCCTTGTGCCCATCGTTCTCACCATGGCGGAGCGCATAGAAGGGGCGAAATTCGATGGGTGCGATGTCCTTGCCCCGCTGCTGCACCATGTGGACCCTGTCGACCGAATACACCTCGTACGCCGCGGCATGAGCAGGATGACCAAGTACGGTGTAGTCCGCGGTTCGCTGGGTGTATCCGATCGGCACTCCCGGCTGCCTGAACAGATTGGTGACCGGGGTACAGCCAGGAAGGAGGCTTTGCGCCGACAGGCCGGCAAGCATCCTTGCCTGATCCGAGCCCGGTGCGACGCCCGCCAGCGCCAGGTGCAGCGTAAAACGGCTGCAATCCGGGGGAAGCCGAGCGCACAGCGCGGCCAGGTCGATGTCGAAGAAATTGAATTTCTCCGGGAAAGCGAAATACTCCTCAAGAATCCGGTAGGCGCCGTGCGAGCGGGCATCGAACGGGATGAGGGCGTCGTCGTCGGCAAAGCCGACCGCCGCGATCGGTATCCCGGCGAGCGGCAGCCATGCCTCGTCCGCTCCTGCCTGGACGTACGCCGATGCCGCGCGCATGAATAGCGCATCGCGCAGTGCTGCGCAGAACGAGGTATCACCGTCGAGATAGATCCTCAGGGGGGCGGGCGTGCCGGCGGGGAATGCGGCCGAGACCGTGAATTCGATACCGATAGCCGTCGCCATGCCCGGCGGGAGCCGCGTCGCAGACGGTGCGCGGATGAGCGCATCGAACCAGGCGGACGTAATGGCGGCCGGGGACGGCCCGACATCATATGCGGTCTGGAATTTGCAGTGCACGCCGCGGACGGGCGCCGACTCGAGCAGTGTCCCCCGCGGGAACTTTGCCGTGCCGGCGCCGGTTGGAACGAAGCGCACGATCGCGCAGGACGGAAACGGCTTCAGGTAGTGCGGAAACAGGAGGTTGAGCAATGCCTCCGTAAATTGCGGATAGGAGTCGTCCAGCCGCTTCGACACCCGGGCACAGAGCAGGGCGACGGACTGGATCAGGCGCTCAACATGCGGGTCGTCGCAGGCGTCGCCGCCGAGCTGCAGCTTGGCCGCCACTTTGGGGTAGCGCTCGGCGTATTCGCGGCAAAGCTGCCGCATGGTGACGAGCTCGCGTTCGTATTGCGCAAACAATTCGTCCATGGTCTTGCCTTAAGGCGCGCTACGCACGCTTTGGATCGCGTACCGCTGGAGCGACGGCTGGAACACGGCATTGAAATGCATCGGATCGGCCACCGGTGCATTCTTCAGTTGGGCGGTGATCACGAAGTCGACCCGGTTGATGGCGCCTTTCCGGGGCTGCAGTGTCGCCGTCACCTTGTGCAGCCGCGGTTCGTGTCGTTCGATCGCCTGCCGGACCGCGGTGCAGATGCGTTTCTGGTCCACGTCGCTCGTCATGCACATGCCGGCGAAATCGATCAGGCCATAGTTCACGACCGAGCCGCTGACCTCGGGATAGCCGGCCAGCATGTCGGGGAGCAGGGCGGAACGGGTATTGAGGAGCGCTTCCAGGTCGCGGGTGATGCTCTCCTTCCATTCGTCGCTCTTTTTGGCGGGTGCACGGAACTCGCGGTATGGAACGTCGTCATCGGCATCCAAACGGTCGAACAACCCTGGCGTGAAATTCCGCATGCTGGTTTCCTTTCAAGCCGTCGTGAGGCACAGGAAGCGCCATTATTCCCGTCCTGTCGAAAACAAAGTTGCGTCCTCTCAACAGACCTATGCAGGGGACGAGGCAGTCTTTGTGGATTGACCCTGGAACGAGGAGGAAGCGATGAGCTTGGGAGCAAAGATCTTATGGTCCGAAGGGCTGACGCTGGGGCCCCAGCATTTCCAACGACAGGACTTGTACCACGAGACCCGGCTGCTCAGGATGGCGTCGGCGCTCAATCCGCATTTCTGGGGCGTCCGCCTTCTGCAATGGAATATGGATGGACTCGGCCATCACCTGCTCGAAGCCCAGGCCATGTCGCTGATCTTCCAGGACGGCGCGGTGTACGAGGCACCCGCGACGGACTTGTTGCCGGTCCCGCTCGACCTGACCCGGCTGCCCCAGGAAATCAATACCTTCACGATTTACGCCGCGCTTCCCACCATCAGGCCCCATGGGGCCAATGCCGAGGAGGGCGGCCGCTATGCATTGGCCGAATCCGAGACGGCGGACCTGTTCAGCGATGCGGTCCCGATCGAGGTGCCATTCCTGAAGAAACGGGTGCGGCTGCTGTCGCATGCCGAGCCGCGGGATGGGCATGTCGGTTTTCCCGTGCTGCGCATCCATCGCGCCCCGCGCGGCGGTTTCGAGGTGGATCCGGCGTTCGTCCCGCCGTCCGTCGCGGTCAGCGCCGCCCGTCCGCTCCAGCAGCTGCTCGATGGCTTGATGAGCGCACTGGCCGCCAAGATCGTGTCGCTGCACGCCTCGCACCGGAAGACGAACGCGTCCACGTTCGAGGTCCATGCCGGCGACATCACGTCCTGGTGGATGCTGAACATCGTCAGTACCGCAAACGCGTCCCTGCAGCACTGTGCGCGTTCCCGCGTACAGCATCCCGAGGTGCTGTACGAAAAGCTGCTCGCGCTTGCCGGTGGCTTGATGACCTTTTCGGACAGGTACACGACGTCGGATCTGCCGGCCTACGACCATGCGGACCCCGGCGTCACGTTCGCGCAGCTCGATGCCGTGATCCGGGATCTCGTCGATACCGTCATCTCGGCCAAGTACTTCACCATTCCGCTCATTGCGGAGGACAATCGCCGCACGCACTACAGGGGCGCACTCGATGCGTCGACACTGACCCCGGACACGCAGCTGTGCCTTGCCGTCAGCGCGGACATGCCGGCGCTCGAACTGGTGGCCGCCGTACCGATCCGGTTCAAGATCGGATCGCCCGACGATATCGAACGGATCGTGGCGTCGGCACTGCCCGGCATCACGCTCACGCACATGCCGCAGGTGCCGGCCGCGGTGCCGGTCCGACCCGACACCTATTACTTCTCGGTGTCGACCAGGAACGGCCTCTACGAAAATGCGCTGAAAGCGGGAGCGATCGCGATCTATGCGCCGGCCGGGATGCGTGAATTGAACATCGAACTGATCGCGTTCACGCAGTGACCCCGGGCGCGCGTCACCCCTGCACGCGTTTGTGCAGCCGCGCGAAGCTGATGCCCGCGCCCAGCAGGGCGATGGCCGCCGCCGCCGCGAGGGCGTACGTGGTGCCGTGGCGCTCCGACAGGACGAGGCAGCCGGCCACCAGCGCGGCGCCGCAGGCCTGGCCCGTCAGGCGCGCCGTGGCGACGATGCCGCTCGCGCCGCCGGCCCGTTCGCGCGGCGCGCTGCCCATGATCGCTTTCATGTTCGGCGCCTGGAACAGGCCGAACCCGGCGCCGCACACGGCCATGCGCCATGCGATATCGACCGTGCCCGGCGCGTCCGGCATCCACAGCAGCGCCAGCACGCCGCCGCACAGCACCAGGAGGCCGATACCGGCCAGCAGGCCGGACGCGTAGCGGTCGGACAGGCGGCCGGAAACCGGTCCCATGATGCCGACCAGGACGGGCCAGGGCGTCAGCAGGAAGCCCGTCTCGACGGGCGAACGGCCGAGCACCTGCTCGAAGTGGAAGGGCAGGGCGACGAAGGCCAGGCTCTGGACGGCGAACGTGCACACGGCCGTCAGCGCGGACAGCGCAAACAGCGGCCGCGCCAGCAGGTCGGTCGGCAGGATCGGCGCCGCGTGGCCGCGCTGGCGCCGCAGCAGCAGTGCGAAGCAGGCGAGCGTGCCCACCGCTTCCAGGGCCAGGCGTACAGGCGCCGCGCCGTGGGCCGCATCGCCCAGCAGCAGGATCAACAGGCCGAACGCGCCCGCATTGCACAGCGCAGCAAAGGCGTCGAAGCCGTGCGTGGCCGGGGCGTTATCGGGCAGGACGCGGCGCGCCAGTATCAAGGCGGCAGCGCCGATCGGCACGTTGATGGCGAACAGCCACGGCCATGAGGCCAGGGCGAGGATCAGCGACGCGAGCGTGGGCCCGACGGCGAATGCCACCGCTACGACGAGCGCGTTCAGGCCGAAGCCCTGGCCCTGCTGGCGGGAGGAATAAATGGCGCGCATCATGGCCGTGGTCACGCCCATGAGTGCGGCGGCCCCGAGGCCTTGCAGCAGGCGCGCGGCCACGAGCAGCGGCAGGTTCCACGCCAGCGCGCACAACAGCGACGCCACCGTGAACAGTCCCAGTCCGGCCGTCGCGACGCGCCGGTAGCCGATGCGTTCGCCCAGCGCCGCGCACGGCAGCAGGGTAGCAACCATCGCCAGTTGATAGATGTTGACGATCCAGACGGAGGCGGCGGCGCCGGCGTGCAGCTGCCGGGCCAGTTCGGGCAGGGCCGTGTTGGCGATCGCCGTGTCGAGCGATGCCATCGACACGCCCGTCATCAGCGCGGTCATCGCCCAGCGCCGGCGCGCGGGCGGCAGGCCGTCGGCCGGGACGGCGGCAGATTGTGGCGCCGCGCCGGAGGCGGCGCCGCGGGCAAGCACGGTCTCGGTCATTTCAATCCCTGACGACGCCCGACGGGCCGACGCGCTCGGCGTTCGGCACGTCCGAAATGCGGATGCGGATCAGGTGGCGGCGCTCGTCCGTGTAGGTCGTGCGGCCGTGCAGCATGTGGTGGTTATCTGCCAGCATCAGCGTGTCGGTGGGCAACTGGTCCTTGAAGCGCGCGGCGCGGTTCTCGGCCACGTCGTTCATCAACTCGAGCGCGGCGCGCAGCTCGGGCGTGTCCAGGTCGGGCCGCACGGCCAGGCCCTTCTTGATGGAGTCGTAGCGCCAGCGCATCGTGAAGCGCGTGCCCGGACGTTTGGCAGGACCGAACACGAGCGCCACGTTGACCTCGACGTTGTTGTCGCCGGCGGCGTAGATGGCCGGGACGCGGAACGGCACCGGCGTCGTGCTGAGCAGGTCGAACGCCTTGCGGCCTTCCTCGGTCTGCTGCAGCGTTTGATAGATGTCTTCGCCGTCGACCAGCAGCGAATGGCCGCCTTCGCAGCGGGCGGCGTTCACCACGTACAGGATGAATTGCTCCTCCGGCATCGGATAGAACGAGGAGTCAGTGTGCATGTCGGCGCTGCCGATGCGCTCGGAAAACGTCGTGAAGCGGCCGTCGATTTCCTCGAGCGGACGGGCGCGCACGTCCCAGGCGACGCGCCCCGTGCGCTGGTCGGTGGAGGTCGGGTAGCCGAGCATCAGCGTGAGCGCGTACAGCGCGGCGTTGCGGCGATCTTCCGGCAGGTGCGCCAGGCCGAGGTTGTACAGCACGACGCCGTGGGCATCCAGGCCGCGCACGCTTTCGGCCAAATGGGCGAGTGTCGGGACTTTCGCCAATTCCTTGCGCAATTCGACTTCATCGGGATGGGCGTAAAAACCGTTGTCATTGAATCCATCGAAGCGATTCGACAATATTTCGAAAATGGAATCGAGATCGGCGTTCCATGAAAAGGCGGATTTAACGAATGCGATTTTGCCGAGGCGGGAAATGGACGAAAGCATGGAAGCTCCAGGAAGTTGCTGTATGGAAATACAGATATTCTAAAAGATATCGGACATTTACATCGTTGTATTTGTGTCTTGAAATAACCTTATTACAAAAAGATAATTAACGATCGTCGTGTCGCAAAATATCGACAGGAATGAAAATGAAGATGTGTAGACATCCCGAGTCGGGTATCATAGTTGATGGGTGGAAACATTGTAACATGCAAGTCAACATATCAGAACGGTCAACATGAGATATTTATCAAGTCTGCGTCTCGCTACGAAATTGGGAATTGCCTTTGCCGCCGTGCTGGCGCTGACTGCGCTTGTCGGTATTGTCGCGATTTGGCAATTAGCACAAGTTAATGACACCTCGATGAAATTGTCGGCGCACTGGATGCCGAGTATTCGCGTCATCGAAGACATCAAATCGCAGATCGCCCGTATCCGTACACGTGAATTGCAATACATCATTTCCAACGAACAGGCGGAAATGGATAAGTACGACAAGGTCATCGCGAAGGATCTGGAAGACCTGCGCAAGATGCAGGGCGATTACGTGAAGCTGCAGCAAACGCCCGAGGAAAAGCAGATGTATGCGCAGCTGCTCGAGATGTGGGACCGCTACATGATCGAGGACGTCAAGATCCGCGCGGCGGCGCGCGTGGACGATGACGCGCTGGCCAAGAAGCTGATCCGCGGCGAGTCGAACAAGCTGATCGTCGCGATCCGCGGCCACGTCGACAAGATCGTCGACATGTATACCGAAGGCGGCCGCGCCGCGGCGGTCGAAGGCAATCAACGTTACGCCGCGTCGCGCGTGTGGATTGTGTCGCTGGTGCTGGGCTGCGTCGTGCTGGGGGCGGCCGGCGCCGTGTTCATCACGGGCTGGCTGATGCGCCGCCTGGGCGGCGAGCCCGATTACGCCACCGAGATCGTCACGCGCATCGCCGCCGGCGATCTGTCGGTGCGGGTGGAAACGCGCAGCGGCGACGCATCGAGCCTGTTGTATGCCATGAAATCCATGCGCGACAACCTGGCGAAGATCGTCGGCGACGTGCGCGGCGCGACCGAGACGATCTCGCACGCCTCCGACGAAATCGCCGGTGGCAACCTGGACCTGTCGTCGCGCACCGAGCAGCAGGCCAGCTCGCTGGAAGAGACGGCCGCGTCGATGGAACAGCTGACGTCGACCGTGAAGCAGAACGCCGACCACGCGGGCCAGGCGAACGCGCTGGCCGACAACGCCGCCGGCGTCGCCCAGAAGGGCAGTGCCGCCGTGGCGCGCGTCGTCGACACGATGGGTTCGATCCACGCGTCGTCGCAGAAGATCGTCGACATCATCGCCGTCATCGACGGCATCGCGTTCCAGACCAATATCCTGGCGCTGAACGCGGCCGTGGAAGCGGCACGGGCCGGCGAGCAGGGCCGCGGCTTCGCCGTCGTCGCCACCGAAGTGCGCAACCTGGCGCAGCGTTCGGCCGCCGCCGCCAAGGAGATCAAGGAATTGATCGGCAGCTCCGTGCAGCAGGTCGAGGCGGGCAATCTGCTCGTCAGCGAAGCCGGTGCGACCATGAACGAAGTGCTCCAGAGCGTGCAGCGGATGCACGCGATCATGGCCGAGATCAGCCATGCGAGCCGCGAACAGAGCGCCGGCATCGAGCAAGTGAACCAGGCCATCACGCAGATGGACACGGTGACCCAGCAGAATGCGGGCCTCGTGCAGCAAGCCGCCCACACGGCCCAGAGCCTGCAGGAACAGGCGGCCGCGCTGGGCCAGCTGGTCAGCGTGTTCCGCCTCGAAGCGTTCGACGCGCCGCAGCTACCCGCGCGCCGCGCGGAGCGGGAGATGGTGCCGGCGCTGGCGCGCGCCTGATTCCTGACCGGTCATGAAAAACGGCAGCCCGCGGGCTGCCGTTTTCATTTGCGCGAAGGCGGCGCTCAGCGCATTTCGCCGATCATCTTTTTCAGCTTGCCGGAATCGGCGCAGAACGCGCGAATGCCCTCGGCCAGCTTCTCGGTCGCCATCGCGTCTTCGTTCAGCATGAAGCGGAACGTCTTTTCGTCCAGCGCGATCTTCTGGATGTCGGCATTCGCGTCGGCCACCAGCTTGCGCTCGACGGTGCCTTCGGCGTCGGCCAGCTTTTGCAGCAGGTCCGGCGAGATGGTCAGCAGGTCGCAGCCGGCCAGTTCCAGGATCTGCGACGTGTTGCGGAAGCTCGCGCCCATCACTTCGGTCTTGTAGCCGAACTTGCGGTAGTACTGGTAGATGCGCTTGACCGACTGCACGCCGGGATCGTCCGCGCCCGTGTAGTCGGTGCCGGTGGATTTCTTGTACCAGTCGTAGATGCGGCCGACGAACGGCGAGATCAGTTGCACGCCCGCTTCGGCGCAGGCGACGGCCTGGCACAGCGAGAACAGCAGCGTGAGGTTGCAGCGGATGCCGTCCTTCTCGAGGATCTCGGCGGCGCGGATGCCTTCCCACGTCGACGCGATCTTGATCAGCACGCGCTCGCGCTTGATGTCGGCGGCTTCGTACAGGGCGATCAGTTCGCGGCCCTTGGCGACCGTGGCTTGCGTGTCGAACGACAGCGCGGCGTCGATTTCGGTGGACACCCGGCCCGGCACGAATTTCAGGATCTCGGTGCCGAACGCGATCAAGAGACGATCGACGATTTCCTCGGTCGACGCCTGCGGGAAGTCGGCGATGGTCTTTTCCAGCAGCGGACGGTATTCCGGCTTCTGGACGGCTTTCAGGATCAGCGACGGATTCGTCGTCGCATCCTGCGGTGCGTAGGCCTTGATCGATTGGAAGTCGCCGGTGTCGGCCACCACGGTGGTGTACTGCTTGAGCTGTTCGAGTTGGTTCATGATCGGCGCAAAAGAAGTGTAGGCAGCTATTGTATCCGGAAATGTACGGTGAGCATTTGAGGCCGGCGCCTCAAATTAAACGAGCCCGGGCGTAACGTCGGCGATACGCAAACGTCACGCGCGGGCACATGCTTGATGCCCC
Source organism: Massilia putida (assembly GCF_001941825.1). Taxonomy (NCBI): domain Bacteria; kingdom Pseudomonadati; phylum Pseudomonadota; class Betaproteobacteria; order Burkholderiales; family Oxalobacteraceae; genus Massilia; species Massilia putida. The sequence continues at coordinate 2,539,840 of NZ_CP019038.1, read as the reverse complement.
AGCATCAAATACCCACCCGACGTTATTTCACACACATGCGTATTAACAGTCGGTGGCGTCCAAAAACGCCGCCACCATGGCCTCCAGCCCCGCCTTGTCCTCATCGGAAAAACGGTTCAGCGACGGGCTGTCGATATCGAACACGCCCACCAGCCGGCCGTCCTTGACGAGCGGGATGACGATTTCCGAATTCGACGCCGAATCGCAGGCGATGTGGCCCGGGAACGCGTGCACGTCGGGCACGACGATGGTCTGCCGCTGCACGGCCGTCGTGCCGCACACGCCGCGGCCGAACGGGATGCGGGCGCAGGCCGGCTTGCCCTGGAACGGGCCGACGAGCAGATCCTGGCCGTCGCCCGATTTGCTCGGCACGGTCAGATAAAAGCCGGCCCAGTTCAGGTCCGCGAGCGTGTCGTAGACCAGCGCCGAGAATTGCGCCGCGTTGGCGGTGAGGTCGCGCTCGCCTTCGAGGACGCTGGCGACCTGGCGTACCAGCAGGTCGTAGTCGGGGCGGGTGCTGCGTTCGGGATTGATGTGCATGGCGGACGGATGCTGCGTTGTCGAAAGCGCGTATTTTACGGCAGCGTGCCGTCCGGTGGTGCGCTCCCAAATAGATTGTGCTTGACATCTATCCATCAAAATGGATTATGATTGACATCCATATTGAAACGCACACCGGAGGAAACCATGCGAGTCAATCGAACCCAGGCGGAAGAAAACCGCCAGGCGGTCATCGACGCCGCCAGCCGCCTGTTCCGCGAACGGGGCTTCGACGGCATCGGCCTCGCGGAACTGATGAGCGCCGCCGGCCTCACGCACGGCGCGTTCTATAAACAATTCAAGAACAAGGACGACCTCATCGCCCAGGCCTGCGACCGTGCGCTGGAGACCGGCATTAACGGCTGGCGCCGCGCGGCGGCGGAAGCGGGCGAGAGCGCCTACGCGGCCCTCGTGCGCCGCTACCTGACGCCGGGGCACCGCGGCCGCGCGGGGACGGGCTGCGTCATCGCCTCGCTCGGCCCGGATGCGGCCCGTCACGGCCCGGAACTGCCGCGCCACTTCGAGGCGGGCGTCAAGACGTTCGTCGACATCCTTGGCGACGCCATGCGCAAGGCGGATCCGGACGCGACTTCCGACGACGCGCTCGCCGCATTCGCCACGATGGTCGGCGCGCTCGTGCTGGCGCGCGCCGTCGAGGACGACGCCTATGCCCACCACATCCTGGACGCCGCCACGGCGCGCCTGCTCGACTAAGCGATTAAGGAATCCCATGCTCTCCACACGTCTCGCCCATTGGATGGGCCGCCGCGGCCTGCACTACGGCTGGCTCGTCGCCGCGATCACCTTCCTGACGGCCCTGTCGTCGTCCGCCGCGCTCGGCCTGCCGGGCGCGCTGCTGAAACCCTTGAGTCACGAATTCGGCTGGAGCGTCGACCAGATCTCGACGGCGCTGGCCGTCCGCTTCGCGCTGTTCGGCCTGATGGGGCCATTCTCCGCGCTGTTGATGGAGCGCTTCGGCCTGCGCAACGTGATGGTGACGGCGCTCGCCGTCATCGCGGCGGGCCTCGGCCTCGTGCGCCAGATGACGGACTTCTGGCAGCTCGTGCTGCTGCTCGGCGTGATGCTGGGCGTGGGGTCCGGCATGACGGCCCTCGTGCTCAATGCCGTCGTGGCCAACCGCTGGTTCGAGCAGCGCCGCGGCCTCGTGATGGGTTTATTGACCGCCAGCTCGGCGACGGGGCAACTCGTCTTTCTGCCGATCGGCACCTGGTTGATCGAACACGGCGGCTGGCGCATGGCGCTGCTGCCCGTGATGGCCAGCTGCGCGCTCGTCGCGGTCCTCGCGCTGCTGTTCGTGCGCGATCATCCGCAGGAACTGGGCCTCGCACCGTATGGCGGCGATACGACCGTACCGCCCGTCGTCCCTGCGCGCGCACCGGTGTCGATCCGCACGCCGTTCACGACGCTCGCCAGCGTGCGCGCCGACCGCGTGTTCTGGGTCCTGTTCGGCAGCTTTTTCATCTGCGGCCTGTCGACGAATGGCCTGATCCAGACGCACTTCATTTCGCTGTGCGGCGACGCGGGCCTGGGCGCCGTCCCGGCCGCGTCCGTGCTGGCGATGATGGGCACGTTCGACCTCGTGGGCACGATTTTGTCCGGCTGGCTGTCCGACCGCTACGACAGCCGCTATCTGCTGTGCTGGTATTACGGCGTGCGCGGGCTGTCGCTGGCCTGGCTGCCGTCGGCCGACTTCACGCTCACGGGCCTGTCGCTGTTCGCCATGTTCTATGGCCTCGACTGGATCGCGACCGTGCCGCCGACCGTCAAGCTGGCCGCGCAGGCCTGGGGCAAGCGCGCGCCGATGATCTTCGGCTGGGTGTTCGCCGGCCACCAGCTCGGCGCGGCCGTGGCGGCGTACGGCGCGGGCCGCATCCGCACCATATCGTTCTCGTATTCGCCGGCCCTGTACACGGCGGCCGCGGCGTGCGGCGTCGCCGCGCTGATCGTGCTGGCGGGACGGCGCCGCGTGGCCGCCCCGGTGCCGGTGGCCGAGGGTGCGGTCAACTGAGCGCGGCCAGCCGCGCGCGTCCGGCCGGGTCGCGCTTGACGGTCGCGAGGCGTTCGCCGATCCGCACCTTCACGGATTGCCCCGGCTTGCCGCGTAGCGTGAGTCGCGCACGATCTGGCGGTGGCGAGAAGGCGCCTTGCGGCGAGAAGGTGCATGATGGCGGGTGAAGTTGAAGGAATCTCAACGCCAGGCCTCGCAGACGGGCTTGTGAAGATGCGCCGCGCCGCCGGGATCAGCGCGTGGCGGCCCGCACGGCCGGCGCCGCGGTCCGGTATTGCGAACGCGCCTCGCACACCAGGCGATGATGTTCGTCGGCCCAGGCGACGAGACCCCGCATCGGCACGAGGAACGAGTGGCCGAGCGGCGTGAGGTCGTATTCGACGCGGGGCGGCACTTCCGGATACACGGTGCGGCGCACGAAGCCGTCCTCCTCCAGGCGTTTCAACGTCAGCGACAGCATCTGCTTGGAGATGTCGCCCAGTTCGCGCATCAATTCGTTGAAGCGTTTTGTGCCGCCTTCGAGCGCGTCGAGCACGAGGAGGCTCCACTGGTCGCCGATGCGGTCCAGCACGTCGCGGATGGGGCAGGGTTGTTCGAAGCCGCCGTCGGCGGCCAGCAGATTCATCTTGGCCATGATTTTTCCGGGGTAGCGGTCAGTTCGCGCTGACCTGATCACGCCGCGCTGACTTCTTGTGCGGCATGTGAAGACTAGCATAAGATGCCTCATCGGTCTTGTTTTTAGACCTGTTCTCAACCAAAGACTTAGGGAGTCTCATATGGCACGTATCGCTCTCATCGGCGCTTCCGGCAACGTCGGCACGCGCATCCTGAACGAACTCGTTTCGCGCAACCACCAGGTCACGGCCATCGTCCGCGATCCTTCGAAGGTGCCGGCACGAGCGGGCGTGACCGCGGCGCGCGGCGACGTCGCCGATCCGGCCGGCCTCGCCGGGGTGCTGAAGGGCCACGACGCCGTCGTCAGCGCCGTGCGCTTCCTCGACAGCGATCCGCAAGCCCTCATCGACGCCGTGCGCGCCTCCGGCGTAAAACGTTATCTCGTCGTGGGCGGTGCGGCCAGCCTGTTCGTCGCACCGGGCAAGCGCCTGCTCGACCAACCCGATTTCCCCGCCGCGTACAAGGACGAGGCGACCAAGGGCGCCGCATTCCTGGACGCGCTGCGCGGCGTGAGCGACCTGGATTGGACGTTCATCTCGCCGTCGGCGATGTTCGTGCCGGGCGAGCGCACCGGTAAATTCCGCCTGGCCAAGGATGAGCTGCTGGTGGGCGAGAAGGGCAGCACGATCTCGTACGAGGACTACGCGGTCGCCCTCGTCGACGAGATCGAGAAGCCGGCGCATGTGCGCCAGCGGTTCACGGTCGGGTATTGATCAGAACGTCGAGCAGTTGAAGAAGCCGCGATGCCCGAAGCAGGTGGTCGTCGTCGGCGCGGTCCGGTAGCGCAAGGCGTTCCGGGTGTCCAGCGACAGGATGCACGAGCGCCACTGCTCGGAGTCGCGCGCATTGCCCAGCCGTTCGCACGCCGGACCGTACACCGCGATCATCTCGTCCACTTCGCGCTGCTGTTGCGCGGCCCGCTCCGCCTGGGTTGCGCAGCCGCCCAGCAGCAGGGCGAGCGTCACTGCCATTGTCGTACGCATGATGAATCCTCCTTCGGCTTACCGCGCACCAACGGCGGCGCGACGGCGAACAACGAAGTTCACCGGTGTATGCCCGCTCGATGGCATAAGGTTCTATGGGAAGCGCAGCAGCCGCTGGTGGAAAAGGCCGTATCAGGCGTTCTTCGCCGGTTGCCACTCGTCGAGCCGGCGCCCTTCGGCGCACGCCGCGATGAGCCGGTCGAGCCGCGCCGCCCGCGTTTCCGGCTTCTTTGCGCTCGTCACGACATGCAGCATGCGCTTGCGGGCCCCGGGCGGGCACGCTTCGAAAAACGTCCACGCGGCCTTGTGGCGCTGGAGGCGGGCGAGGTCCTCGGGCGCCAGCTCGGCCGGCGTCGTGCGCTCGTGCGAATACACGCGCGAGCGGTCTTCCGAGCGCTGGGCGAAGGCCGCTTCGCCCGCCGGCGTCATCAGGCCCTGTTCGCGCAGCTTGGCGACCTTGTCGATGTTCACCGCGCTCCAGATCGAGCCGGCCTTGCGCGGCGTGAAGCGGATGGTGTACGTGGCGTCGTCGACGCCCTTGCGCACGCCGTCGATCCAGCCGTAGCACAGCGCCTGGTCGACCGAGTCGGACCAGCGCATGCACGGCTTGCCGGTGCCGACCTTATGAAAGCCCACGAGCAGCTCGCGCGCCTCGCGCGCGTGGGCCGCGAGCCAGGCGCGGAATTCCGAAGCGTCCTCGAAGAAGACGGGGGAGGTCATCCGATGAACGAATCGAACTGCAGGTCGAACTCCTGCAAGGCCTTCTGCGCGTTCTGCATCTTCTTGCGGAATTCCGGACCGCGCTGCAGCGCGAGGCCGACCGCCAGCACGTCGATGACGACGAGGTAGGCGAGCCGCGCGGAGATCGGCGTGTACGGGTCGATCGCGAACACGAGGTCGATGGGAATCAACAGGCTTGCCATATCCGCGAGCGGCGTGCCGGACGGCGCCAGCACGATCACGTCCGCGCCGCCGCGGCGCGCCAGTTTCGCGGAGCGCGTGAGCGACGGGTTGTTGCCGCGCTGGGAGATCGCGACGAGCGCGTCGCCTTCGCGCAGCAGCGCGGCCGCGATGGCGTGGATCGCCGGGTCGGTGTAAGCGACGGTCGGCACGCCCGAACGGAAGAATTTATGCTGCGCGTCGGCCGCGACGAAACCGGACGTGCCCTGGCCGTAGAACTCGATCTTGTTGGCGCGCGACAGGATGTCGAGCGCCTTCTGGATCAGCTCCGGTTTCAGGTTGTTGCGCAGGTCGAGCAGCGTGTTGATGGAGCGGCTGCAGATCTTGTTGACGAGGTCCGCGGCCAGGTCGTCCTGCGCCGGCTGCTCGGTCGCGCCGGGCAGCGCGAGCGCGAGGCCTTGCGCGAGTTTCAGCTTGAACTCATGCCAGCCGTCGTAACCGAGCGTGCGGCAGAAGCGCACGACGGTCGGCTCGGACACCTGCGCGCTGCGCGCCAGCGCCGTGATGTTCTGGCTCACGGTGGCGCTGGGCGCGGCCAGCACGGCGAGCGCCACCTTGCGTTCGGACTTCGACAGCGAGTCGAGCTGGGTACGGATCGAATCGAGCAGCACGGCGTTTCCCTTAGTCTTCCGGCAGCGCCTCTTCGCGCCACTGCAGGCCGTCGCGGCCGATCAGTGCGGAAGCGGCGGCGGGACCCCACGTGCCCGACGTGTACGGGACCGGCGTGGTGTCGTCCTGTTCCCAGTATTCGAGGATGGGTTCGACCCATTCCCACGCGGCTTCCAGCTCGTCGCCGCGCATGAACAAGGTCAGCTGGCCGCGCAGGACGTCCAGCAGCAGGCGCTCGTACGCTTCCATACGCGGGGACTTGAACTGTTCGCGGAAATCGAGTTCGAGCTCGGCCTGCTTCAGGCGCATGGAATCGCCCGGCGTCTTGGCCATCAGGTTCATCGACAGGCCTTCGTCCGGCTGCAGGCGGATCACGAGGCTGTTCGGCTGGAAGCTCGACGTGGGTTGGTTGAAGATCGAGTGCGGAATCGGCTTGAAGCGCACGACGATCTCGGCCAGGCGGTCGGCCATGCGCTTGCCGGTGCGCAGGTAGAACGGCACGCCGGCCCAGCGCCACGTGTCGATTTCGGCCTTCATTGCGACGAAGGTTTCCGTCTTCGATTGTTTCGGCGCGCCCGGCTCCTCGCGGTAGCCCGGCACCGCCTGGCCGTCGACATAACCCGAGCGGTACTGGCCGCGCACGATGTTCTGCGACAGCGTCGTCGGCGTGAAGCGTTTCAGCGAGCGCAGCACCTGCAGCTTGGCGTCGCGGACGGCGTCCGGCGCGATCGACGTCGGCGGTTCCATCGCGACGATACACAGCAGTTGCAGCAGGTGGTTCTGCAGCATGTCGCGCAGCGCGCCCGAGTTGTCGTAATAGCCCAGGCGGTTGCCGACGCCGATCTTTTCGGCGATGGTGATCTGCACGTCCGAGATCCACTCGCGGCGCCACAGCGGCTCGAACAGGATGTTACCGAAGCGCAGGGCCAGCAGGTTCTGCACGGTTTCCTTGCCGAGGTAGTGGTCGATGCGGTAGATCTGCGATTCGGCGAACACCTTGCCGACGTCGGCGTTGATCTGCTTGGCCGACGCGAGATCGCGGCCCAGCGGCTTTTCCAGCACGACGCGCGAATTCGCCGTGGCCAGGCCCACCGCGGCCAGGTTCTCGCAGATCGTCGCGAACAGCTGCGGCGGCGTCGCGAGGTAGTACACGCGCGTGAGCGACGCATCCTTGCGCAACGCTTCGGCCAGCGCGGCATAGGTCGCCACGTTGCCCGCGTCGACGGCGACATACGTGATGCGGTTCAGGAAAGTCTGCCACGCGCTAGCGTCGACGTGTTCCTTCACATGCGATTTCGCGTTGGTCTCCACCATGTCCATGAACGCTTCCTGCGACATCTCGTCACGGCCGACGCAGATGATGCGCGCCGTCGCGGGCAGGTCGTTGCACACGTCACGGGCATACATCGCCGGCAACAGCTTGCGCATCGCGAGGTCGCCGCTGCCGCCGAAGAAAACGAGATCGAAATCGGAAAGAGCCATGGTGTCTGTCGAGGAGTGAAATACTGTAAATTTACTACACGAATATAGAAGGTGCAAGAAAATTTACTACGCACGAGGGTGTGAAGGCTATGGTGCCACATCCGTTTGATGGATGGCGCGTAGGGTGGACGGCTGCACACGTGCGCCTGAATGGCCGCGTCGTGGGCGCCGTCCACGCGGCGATACGCGACGGCCGGGTGGCCGCGCACGCGGTCGGAGGGATCAGGCGTTCGGGCAGGTACGCGCCGCATGAACGCGTGGACGGCGGAGCCGGCTGCGCGCCCCGGGCTGCGCGCCCCGGTCATCCTACACTCGGTATTCCGCTTGTTCGATACCGGGTACGTCTACGGCGAATGCGAGCACCTTCCCGCTGTGCGGATACTTCGCCAGCTCGTCGTTCGAGCGGCCCTTGCTGGCGCTGGTGACGAACAAAGTGCGCAGGTCCGGTCCGCCGAACGCGACCGACGTCGGGCAGCGCACCGGCAGTTCGATTTCCTGCAGCAGCTCGCCCGTCGGCGACAGCTTGACGATACGGCCGCCTTCGTACATCGCGGACCAGTAATTGCCTTCGCTGTCCACCGCCGCGCCGTCCGGACGGCCGCCGTAGTCGGCCGCCTTCTTGTCGTCGGAGAAGGTGACGAGGTTGCGGCGGTTCGACGCCGTGCCCGTCTTGACGTCGTAGTCGTACGCGTCGACGCGGTGGCTCGTCGTGTCGGAGTGGTACATCGTCTTGCCGTCCGGGCTGAACGACAGGCCGTTCGAGTTCGTCATGCCGCCGGACCAGACCAGCCGCAGCTGGCCCTTGTCCAGCACGTACATCTCGGCCTTCGGCTGGTCGCGCGGCTCGTACATCGTGCCGACCCAGAACCGGCCAGCAGGATCGACGCGGCCGTCGTTGAAGCGCACGATCGCCGTGTCGTACGGTGCCGGCGCGATGTCGCTGATCTCGCCCGTCGTCGTGTTCAGGTAGACGAAGCCGGCGCGCGTGGCCAGCACGAGGTTGTTGTCCTGGTCGACCGCGATGGCCGACGGTTCCGTTGCCGTGTTCCAGCGCGAGTACTTGCCGCTGGACGGGTGCAGGCGGTGCACGGACTTGCCGTCGATGTCGACCCAGTACAGCGCCGATTCGACCGCATGCCAGACCGCCGATTCGCCGACGAGCATCGGCTCGTCGTGCGCGATGGTGAATTTTTCGGTCTTCATGAAACCCTCCTCAGACGGCGGCCTTGGCGCGGGCGATCAGGCCGTTGGTCGAACCGTCGTGCTGCTCCGGATGCGATGCGCCGTTCAGTTCCGCCTCGATCTTCTTGGCCAGCACCTTGCCCAATTCGACGCCCCACTGGTCGAAGCTGTTCACGTCCCACAGCGCGCCCTGCACGAACGTCTTGTGCTCGTACAGCGCGATGAGGGCGCCCAGCGTCGCGGGCGTCAGGTATTCCATCAGGATCGTATTGCTCGGACGGTTGCCCGGGAAGGTCTTGTGCGGCACGAGGCGTTCGATCTCGGCCGGGTCTTGTCCGGCCAGGTCCTGGCGTACCTCGTCCGCCGTCTTGCCCTTCATGAAGGCTTCCGACTGCGCGAAGCAGTTGGCGAGCAGCGCGGCGTGGTGGTTCTGGAATTCGTGCGCCGGACGCAGCGCGGCGATGAAGTCGATCGGCGTCACGTCCGTGCCCTGGTGCAGCAACTGGAAATAGGCGTGCTGGCCGTTCGTGCCGACGTCGCCCCAGATCACGGGGCCGGTCGCGTAGTCCGTGATGGTGTCGCCGGCGCGCGTGACGCGCTTGCCGTTGCTTTCCATGTCGAGCTGCTGCAGGTACGCGGGGAAGCGGTTCAGGTCCTGGTGGTAGGGCGCGATCGACACCGACGGGCAGCCCAGGAATTCGCGGTTCCAGAAGCCGACGAGGGCCAGGATCATCGGCAGGTTCTGCTCGATGGGCGCGGTGCGGAAATGCTCGTCGAGCGCATGCGCGCCCGCGAGGAAGTCGGCGAAATAGCCGTAGCCGACGCACAGCGCGACCGGCAGGCCGATGGCCGACCAGACGGAATAACGGCCGCCGACCCAATCCCAGAACGGGAACATATTGTCCGGATCGATGCCGAATGCCTTGATCGCTTCGACGTTGGTCGACACCGCGACGAAGTGCTTCGCCAGCGCCTCTTCCGACGCGTGCTTGAGGAACCAGCTGCGCGCCGTGTTCGCGTTCATCATGGTCTCGGCCGTCGTGAACGTCTTCGAGGCGATGATGAACAGCGTCGTTTCCGGATTCACGCGCGACAATGCGGCGTCCATGTCGTGGCCGTCGACGTTGGAGACGAAGTGCATGGTCAGGCGCGGATGCGCGAACTGGCGCAGCGCGAGGCAGACCATCTTCGGGCCGAGGTCGGAACCGCCGATGCCGATGTTGACGATGTCGGTGATTTCGCGGCCGGTGTGGCCCAGCCACTGGCCGTTGCGCACGGCGTCGCTGAACGTCCTGATGCGTGCGAGTACGGCATGCACGTCGGCCGTGATGTCCTGGCCGTCGACCGTGATCTGCTTGTCCTTCGGTGCGCGCAGGGCGGTGTGCAGCACGGCGCGGTTTTCCGTCAGGTTGATCTTCTCGCCGGCGAACATCGCGTCGCGCAGGCGCTCGACGCCGCGCTCGCGCGCCAGGCTTGCCAGCAGTGCAAGCGTGCGCCCGTCCAGGCGGTTTTTTGAATAGTCTAGGAACAGCCCGGCCGCCTCACTCGACAGGCGCTCGAAGCGCTGCGGGTCTTGCGCGAACAGGTCGCGCATCTGCCATTGTTTCGCATCGGCGGCGTGGGTCTGGAGGGCCTGGTAACTGGCGGTGCTGGTCAGGAATGGTTGGCGCATGGTGATGGGCGTAATGGACGGTATGATGTCATTTTGTGCAGGTTATCGAATCATACAGGAAGCAGGCGTAAATTCACTACACAAATCCGTCGTGTTGCGCACAGGGGCCAATGGCGCGATGCGCATCGGGTGGTTCGGCGCGCGGGCACGTTTCATGTGGGCCCCCGGCCCCACATGCCCACCCTGTCGCAACGCGCCGACCCGCAACGTAGGGTGGGCACCCGTGCCCACGCGTGACCGTGACGCGTGCGTACATGCTGCGTTCGTCTCCCCCGATTTAGAGCGAACGACGAGCGTCAATCCGCATTTCGTAGTAAAATTTCAGAAATCTAATTCACAAGGAACAGATCATGGCGCTGCACCCCGTAGTAGAACAGGTCACCAACCGGATCATCAAGCGTAGCCGGCCTTCGCGCCAGGCTTATCTGGCGCATCTGGACGCCGCGCGCGTAAAGGGCGTGCAGCGCAGCGTGCTGGCGTGTACGAACCTGGCACACGGGTTTGCCGCCTTCCCGGCCAACGACAAGCTCAAGCTGCGCGAGTACAAGCAGCCGTCGGTCGCCATCGTTTCCTCGTACAACGACATGCTGTCGGCGCACCAGCCGTTCGAAGCCTACCCGAAGGTCATCAAGGACGCCGTGCGTGAAGTCGGTGCCGTGGCCCAGTTCGCGGGCGGCGTGCCCGCCATGTGCGACGGCGTCACGCAAGGCCAGCCGGGCATGGAATTGTCGCTGTTCTCGCGCGACACCATCGCCATGTCGACCGCCATCGCGCTGTCGCACAATATGTTCGACGCCAGCCTGTACCTCGGCATCTGCGACAAGATCGTGCCGGGCCTCCTGATCGGCGCGCTGCACTTCGGCCACATCCCGGGCATCTTCGTGCCGGGCGGCCCGATGGCGACCGGTATCTCGAACAAGGAAAAGGCCGCCGTGCGCCAGCGTTACGCGAAGGGCGAAGCCACGCGCGAAGAACTGCTGGAAGGCGAAGCCAAGGCTTACCACAGCGCCGGCACCTGCACGTTCTACGGCACCGCCAACAGCAACCAGATGCTGATGGAGATGATGGGCCTGCACCTGCCGGGCGCGGCCTTCGTCCATCCGGACACGCCGCTGCGCGAGGCGCTGACCCGCGCCGCGGCCCAGCATGCCGTCAAGATCTCGCAGCAGGGCGGCGAGTACATGCCGATCGGTCACATCGTCGACGAAAAATGCATCGTCAACGCCATCGCCGCGCTGCACGCGACGGGCGGTTCCACGAACCACACGCTGCACCTCGTCGCGATCGCGCGCGCGGCCGGCATCGTGATCGACTGGAACGACTTCGACGAACTGTCGAAGGTCGTGCCGCTGCTGACGCGTGTCTACCCGAACGGCGACGCCGACGTGAACTACTTCCAGGCCGCGGGCGGCCCGACCTTCGTCATCCGCGAACTGCTGGACGCGGGCCTCGTGCACGACGACGTCAACACCATCCTCGGCCGCGGCCTGCGCAACCACTGCAAGGAACCGTTCCTGGACGGCGACAAGGTCGTCTGGCGCGACCTGCCGGAGCAGAGCGGCGACGAATCGGTGCTGCGCAAAGCGTCGAACCCGTTCAGCGACAACGGTGGCCTGATCCTGGTGCAGGGCAATCTGGGCCGCGCCGTGATGAAGGTCTCGGCCGTCAAGAAGGAACACCACATCGTCGAGGCGCCGGCGCTGACGTTCGATTCGCAGGAAGATTTCATGCACGCCTACAAGGCCGGCAAGCTGAATCGCGACTTCGTCGCCGTGATCCGCTTCCAGGGCCCGCGCGCCAACGGCATGCCGGAACTGCACGCGCTGACGCCGGCACTGGCCAACCTGCAGGACAGCGGCTTCCACGTCGCGATGGTCACCGACGGCCGCATGTCGGGCGCGTCCGGTAAAGTGCCGGCCGCGATCCACGTGTCGCCGGAAATCCTGGCCGGCGGTCCGCTGGGCCTCGTGCGCGACGGCGACATCATCCGCGTCGACGCCACGCAGGGTACGCTGGAAGCGCTGGTGCCGGAAGACGTGTGGGCCGCGCGCAAGATGGCGACGGCCGACCTGAGCTCCAACCACATCGGCATGGGTCGCGAGCTGTTCGACGTGTTCCGCAAGTCCGTCAGCGCGGCCGAGGAGGGCGCCGCCCACTTCCCGCTGCCGTCGCCGATCGACACGACCGTTCCCCTGCACGAAGGCACCGACAGCGGTGAGATCATGCCGGGTTCCGATGAAGACTTCCTGTTTCGTAAATCTAAGTGAGCACAACGATGAGTAACGATATGACCCTGCTGGACATCATGAAATCGGCCGTCGTGATCCCCGTGATCGCGATCGACGATCCGGACCATGCGGTCCCCCTCGCCAAGGCCCTCGTCGCCGGCGGCATCCGCGTGCTCGAAGTCACGCTGCGCACCAAGCACGGCCTGGAAGCGATCCGGGCGATGGCCCAGGTGGAAGGCGCGATCGTCGGCGTCGGCACCCTGACCCAGCCGGAAGAATTCGCCGCGTCGCGCGATGCGGGCGCCGTGTTCGGCGTGTCGCCGGGCCTCACGCCTGCGCTGATCGAGGCCGCGAAGAAGAGCGGCCTGCCGCTGCTGCCGGGCTGTATGACCCCGTCCGAAGTGATGGTCGCGCGCGAAGCCGGCTTCAAGCAGCTGAAACTGTTCCCGGCCGTGCCGGCGGGCGGTGTCGGCATGCTGAAGGCGATCGGCGGTCCGCTGCCGGACGTGACCTTCTGCCCGACGGGCGGCATCTCGATCGAGACGGCGCCGCAATTCCTCGCACTGAAAAACGTCGCGTGCGTGGGCGGCTCCTGGCTGACCCCGGCCGACGCGATGAAGGCCGGCGACTGGGACCTGATCACCGACCTGGCGAAATCGGCCGCCGCGCTGAAGGCCGCCTGAGCCCGATCCGATGAGGCGGCGCCTGCTCCGGGGCCTGACCCCGGGCGAGATGCGCATGGCGTCGCTGCTGTTCGGCGGCGCCATCGACTGCGCGCGCGTACGCGTGCACGGCCGCCGCTACCTGCCGCTGGTGCAGCCGAAAAACTGCGCCATGACGCCCAACGGCAGCATCTATTTTCATCCCTCCTGCTTCCTGCCCGATTACACGGCGGGCGACCCGCACACGATCCACTGGTTCATGCACGAGATGGTGCACGTGTGGCAGCACCAGTTGGGTTACCCGGTCCGGCTGCGCGGCGCCATCCGCATCGGCCTGGCGTACCGCTACGAACTGCGTGAAGGCGCCACCCTGGCCGACTACAACATGGAAGCCCAGGGCGATCTGCTCGCCGATTATTTCGCACTGAAATTCATGCGCAACCCGCGCGTCATGCGCCAGCGCCGCTACGCGGGGCAGCTGGCCTTGTACGAACAGGTGCTGGCCCGCTTCCTCGCCGATCCGCGCGACCCGGACAACCTGCCGCGCGGCAGTGCACGCCGCTTGGCACGGATGGTAACGTCCGTCTCCGCCTGAGCTTGCGTCGCCTCAAAATCCGACGGCGGTGCCGTCGTAGGCTGTCGCCTTGCGCTCACTCCCTGCGAGTCGGTCATGTCCGTTGCCTATCGCGTTCCTGTTCCCGTGTTGCTGCTGTGTGCCTCGGTCCTGGCGCCGTCGGCGTATGCCCGCGTGGGCGAGGCCGAGGTGCGCGAAGGCCCGCGCGGCGGGCCGTGCTTCACCATCACGCCGCGCGAAGAACGCCTGGGCACGCCCGATTTCCAGGCGATCGTCGTGTGGGAGGGCGCGCGCCCGGTGTGGAAGATGACGATGCCGAGGGACCGCACCTTCCCCCTGGCGTTCGGCATGTGCGTGCCGTACGGCGGCAGGGTGGCATCGCTGCCGCACACGGCATCGACGCCCTTGTCTCCGGGGCGGGTCTACAGCCTGCGCATCGAGGCGCGGCCGGGCGGCGACGGGCGGGCGGCGTCGAGTTACGAGGCCAGGTTCTGTCTCGCGCGCCAGCCCGACGGGCGTGCCGTCGTGCACCAGATCTGGAATGGCGAGCGGGAAGGGCGGCGCATGTACGGGTGTTTGCCGCCGGGGGATTGAAGCGGGCGTGCCGTCCTGGCCGGCCCGGTTCAGGCGCCGGCCAGCTTACAGTGCAGCATGACGTCGGGATCGCTGCGGTATGCCGCGCAGATCCGGTGGAACCCATCCGCGACGATCACTTTTTTCAGCGCGGGCACGCGCACGAGGAGCACCGGGGAGACCGACTCGCCCCGGTCGATCTTCTTGATCTGCTCGCGGGTCGGACGGTCGTCCGCCTTGGGCACGGTGAGCTGGGCGGCGCGCAGCAGGTCGGTCGCCTTGTATTCGACGATCGTGCCGGCCTTCAGGTCGGCCACGGCCTTGTCGATGTTTTTCTGCGTGTCGACCAGGGCCAGGTAGTGGGCCGCGGCCTCGTAATCGTCCGGGCTGGCGTCGTCCAGCCATGTGATCGATGGTGTCTGATGTTTCGGCACGGTTGTCTCCGGTTATCGTTTCGATAACCCGATTCTACTCGTCGGCTGGCATCTACCGCGCACGGCCGTGGAGCAGTCTATCGCTCCAGTCTTGACGGTCTACCTATTAGAAGGTAGGATTCTCGACATGCAAAAAGTCTCCACCACCTCCGACGATATCCTGGCCTGCGCACGTTCGTTGATCGTGACGGGCGGCTATCACGGTTTCAGCTACGCCGACATCGCGGACAGGGTGGGCATCCGCAAGGCCAGCATCCATCACCACTTTCCCAGCAAGGTCGACCTGGTGAAGACGCTCGTCATCCGCTACCGGGAAGCGGCCGAAGAAGGTATCCGGAGCCTCGAGCACGGCATCGCCGCGCCGCTCGACCAGTTGCGCGCATATATCCAGTACTGGAAAAGCTGCATCGGCGATGCGAGCGCGCCTTTCTGCGTGTGCGCCTTGCTGGCCAGCGAATTGCCGATGTTGCCGGACGACGTGGCATTGGAAATCCGGGCGTATTTCCGTTTCCTGTCGGGATGGCTGACGTCCGTGCTCGAGCGCGGCGTCCAGCAAGGGACCGTCGCGCTGACGCATGCGCCGCGCGTGGAGGCGGAAGGGTTCATGGCGACGGTGCATGGCGCGATGCTGTCGGCACGAGCTTACGGCGATACCGCCATGTTCGGCGTCATCATGGATCCGCAGCTGGAGCGCATGGCGGCAAAAAATTAGTTCCGAGATCATCCCATTTTTTTAATCGATATGCCTACCAACTAGTAGGTAGTCAAACTGAAGGAAGAGCCATGAATGACTCACATGCGGCCGAGGAACGCTGGTTGAAGCTGTACTACCTGACCCGGGCGGTGTTTTCGTTCGCCTGGGTCGCCGCCGCCGTGAGCGCGGCACGGCATGCACCGGGTGCCGCCGCCGCGCTGCTCGTGGCCTATCCCGTCTGGGATGCGCTGGCGAACCTGGCCGACGGTGCACGGAATGGCGGCCTCGCCGCAAACCGCACCCAGGCCCTGAACGTCGTCGTCAGCCTGGCCGTGGCGGTCGCGGTTGCCATCGCATTGCCCGGCATGAACCGCGTGCTCGCCGTGTTCGGCGCCTGGGCCATCCTGTCCGGCGTGCTGCAACTCGGCACGGGGCTGCGCCGCTGGAAGGCGCATGGCGCGCAATGGGCGATGATCCTGAGCGGCGCGCAGTCGGCACTGGCGGGCGCCGTCTTCATCTTCCAGGCGGGGACGTCCGTCGTGCCGTCGATTTCCACCGTCGCCGGGTATGCGGGCTTCGGGGCGTTCTACTTCCTCGTGTCGGCGCTGACCCTGCAGGCCGGGGCGTGGCGCCGCAAGAGCGCCGTCAGCCGTTAGGGCCCAGGCGTGCCTGTCCGTTCAGGTAGTTGTCCTTGACGCGCACATAATGCTCGGCCGAATAGCGCAAGTACGCGATCTCGGCCTCGGTCAGCGGCCGGACCTTGACGACAGGCCGGCCCACGTACAGGAATCCGCTTTCCAGCGTCTTCCCGGGCGGGACGAGGCTGCCGGCGCCGACCATGACGCGATCCTCGACGACGACGTCGTCCATCACGATGCTGCCCATGCCGATGAGGCATTCGTTCCCGATCCGGCAGCCGTGCAGGATCACGGCGTGTCCCACGGTGACGTGGTCGCCGATGACGAGTGGCGAGCCGTCGGGCTTGGCGGGCGTCTTGTGGGACACGTGGCCCATCGTGAGGTCCTGGATGTTGGTGCAGCGGCCGATGACGATGTCGTTGACGTCGCCGCGCAGGACGGCGTTGCACCAGATCGAGCTGTCGGCGCCGAGACGGACGCTGCCGATGACCTGCGCCGATGCATGCACGTACACGCGCTCGGCAAGTTGTGGGGTGGTGTCGAGGTAGTTGGAGAGCGGCATGGTGAAGTCTGCTAAGGGGTGATCTTGACGAGCTTTGGAGGTTTCCAATTCATGGGGCCGGCGGCTCCCACAGCTCGACCTTGTTGCCTTCCGGATCGATGACCCAGCCGAACTTGCCGTACTCGCCGTCGTCCGTCTTGTCCAGCACGTTGCAGCCTTCGTCGCGCAGCGCCCGCAGCAGGGCGGCCAGGTCGTGGACGCGGTAATTGATCATGAAGGGCGCGGTGCCGGGCGCGAACTGGTCGCTGCCGGCCGGGAAGACGGACCACGCGGTCGTGCCGCCCGTGGGTTTGCCCGTGTCGTCCGTCCAGTCGAACGCGGCGCCGCCCCACGGCTGGACGGCTATGCCCAGGTGGCGCTTGTACCAGGCGCCCAGTGCGGCCGGGTCTTTTGCTTGGAAGAAGATGCCGCCGATGCCAGTCACACGTTTCATGCCGGTCTCCGATCCCGTTGATCCCATCTCACTGCGCCCATCTCACTGCGCACCGAGCGCGCCCAGCCGTTCGCGCGCGTGAACCTGCCCCGGCTCCAGCGCGAGCGCCTGCTTGTAGTTGGCGATGGCCGCGTCGCGCTCGCCCGTCGCCTCGTACGCCTGGCCCAGGCCGTCGTAGAGGAAGTCGAAGCGTTCCGGATACAGCTTCACGCCCAGCCGGAACACCTGCATGGCGTCCGCCGGGCGGCGTTCGCGCAGCAGCTTCATGCCCCAGTCGTGGGCCTGCAGCGGGTCGAGGGCGAGGTCCGGGTTCTGCGCGTGCAGGCGGTCGTAGATGGCGGCGATGTGTTCGAAACCCTGCTGGCCCAATTGCTCGAGGAACGTGTCCAGCGTGGGCGGAGCGCCCGCGGCGCGGCGCACGGCGAACGAAATAAAGCCGGGCGGCGGACGGTTCGCGGCGAGGGCGTCGTCCAGCTGGCGGCGCGCGGGGGCGTCGTTCTTCAGGCGGGCGTCGAGGAAGCGTTCCACCATCCGCGCCATCGCGCCGTACGCCTGCGCGACTTGGGCACGCGTGCGTCCGGCGAAGGCGGCGTCCGGCGCCATGCGCTGTGACCACGACGAGAAATCCAGATGGCTGGCGGCGTCCAGCGTGGCGAGGTAGACGTCGGCATAGCGGATGCGCGCCAGCAGTTCGGTGCCGATGGTGCCTTCGTCCTGCAGGCGCGTCATGTACAGCAGCGGGATGCCCAGGCGCTCCGGCGTGACGTAGCGGGCGGCGCGCGGGCCGCCGTTCACGTAGTCGTAGGCGGCGCGCAGCGAGCCGTCCAGCGTGACGAGGGCGCGGATGCGGTCGTCGCGGGCCGCGGCCAGCACGCTCGCGAGGCTGCCCCAGCTGTGGCCGACGACGGCGATGCGGTTCGTGTCCGCCTGCGCCAGCGTGTGCGCGTAGCCGACGAGGAAGCCGATGTCGGCGGCCTGCGCTTCGGCGCCTTCGAGGTCGGCCGTCATCGCGTGCGCGCGCGGGCCCAGCGACGGCGTCGCGATCACGATGTAGCCGTGGCTCGCGAGGTATTCGCACAGGTCGGCGTTCTCGATCGCGTAGGCGCCGTGGCTCGGCGCGTAGATCACGACGGGGAATTTACCCGGACGCTCGGGCGCGTCGCGCAGCGCGCGCACGGGGCCCGGCAGGTCGCGCTGTGGGCCGCGCGTGTCGATGAGCGCGTCGGTGGCGCGGCGCACCTGGTCCGGCATGCGGCTGAATTCTTCCTCGGTGGCCACGGTCGCCACGTAGTCGCGCCAGGTCAGCGCGCCGCCGGTGCCGATGGCCGGATACCAGATCAGCGTCTGCAGTGGCCGCGAACGGTCGCCGCTCGTCGCCTGCGCCGTGACGGGATTGCGCGGATGCTGGTAGACGCGCGCCCGGTCGTACTGCTGGCGGACGTGGAAGCCGACGCGGTATGGACCGAAATCGGCGGCCGTCGCGGTGTGGGCGAGGACGAGGGCGAACAGCAGGGTGGTCAGGATCCGGAACATGTGTCGTCGACAGGTGTTTCTTTGGTTGCAAGATTATATGCCGAATTGGCATGGAAACTGTCGCGACATGTGAATCCGTTAAAATGTCGGATTCTTCTTCACCTCCTTCCAACATCATGACTCAGGACGAACTCAAGCAGGCGGTAGCCCGCGCCGCCATCGATTACGTGGTCGACGGCGAAATCATCGGCGTCGGCACCGGCTCCACCGCCAATTTCTTCATCGACGAACTCGGCAAGATCAAGTCGCGCATCAAGGGCGCCGTGGCGTCGTCGGAAGCGACGGCGACGCGCCTGCGCGGTCACGGCATCGAGGTGTTCGACCTGAACGACGTTGAATCGATTTCCGTCTACGTCGACGGCGCCGACGAGATCAATGCCACCGGCGCCATGATCAAGGGCGGCGGCGCAGCGCTGACGCGCGAAAAGATCGTCGCCTCCGTGTCCGGTAAATTCGTGTGCATCGCCGACGGCTCCAAGCTGGTCGAGACGCTGGGTAAATTCCCGCTGCCGGTCGAAGTCGTGCCGATGGCCGCGAACGCCGTCAGCCGCAAGCTCGTCGCGCTGGGCGGCCAGCCGCGCCTGCGCACCAAGCCGGGCAGCCTGGACGCCTTCGTCACCGACAACGGCGGCTACATCCTCGACGTGGCCGGGCTGTCGATCACGGATCCGGTGGCGCTGGAATCGGAGATCAACCAGATCGTCGGCGTGATCGCCGTCGGCCTGTTCGCCCGCCGCGGCGCCGACGTCTGCCTGCTGGGCACGGGCGACGGCGTCAAACAGCTGACGTTCTGACCATGAAACGCCTGGCGCTCATGTCCGTGGCCGTCGCGATGCTGGGCGGCTGCTCGATGTTGCACAAGCAGGTGACGGCGCCGCCCGCGCCGGCCGCTCCCGTGGCCGACGCAGCGCCGGCCGTCGAGACGATCCCGTTCCACACGGGCGTGTCGTCGGCCACCGTCGAGAAGATGGCGAAGCAACAAGGTTGTACGGGCGGGCAGGGCGCCGGGCTGATCACGCAGCCGGGGCCTGTCGAGGTCTATCGCATGCGCTGCGACAGCGGGAAGGTGTTCATGGCGCGGTGTGAGCTGCGCCAGTGCAAGCAGATGTAAAGGCATGTAGGGTGGACGGCTGCGCCGTCCACGCGTCCAGCAGGCGCTTGCAGCGCTATGGCGCCCGGTGAGCTGAACGCGTGGACGGGAGACCCGTCCATCCTACACAATCAGGCCGTCGGCGGCACGTAGCCGGCTGCCTCGTCGGCGCCTTCGCCGAAGAAGTGGCGTTCCATCTGCGTGGCCAGGTATTTGCGGGCGCGCGCGTCGGCCATGTTCAGGCGGTTTTCGTTGATCAGCATCGTCTGGTGCTTGAGCCAGCCATCCCAGGCTTCCTTCGACACGTTTTCATAGATGCGCTTGCCCAGTTCGCCCGGGTACGGCGGGAAGGCCAGGCCTTCGGCTTCCTTGTTCAGTTTGATGCAGTGGACGGTGCGGGCCATGTTCTTGCTCCTGGTTCGGTATCGGAAAACGTGATTATAAAGCGGCGCGGCCATTGCCGCGTCGTCCCCGCGAAAGCGGGGAGCCATACTGAAATTCCGAAGTCCGATATGTGAAGCGTCACGGCGGTTCCAACGTACGGAATTCTGTTCTTCAGCATGGGTTCCCGCTTGCGCGGGAACGACGTCGTCTCAGAGTTGCTTGATCAGGATCTGCGACCTTCTCTGCCAGTTGTACATGTGCGCCCGGTCCTTGGGCAGGTCGTCCACGGTCGCCGGCACGAAGCCGCGCTTCTTGAACCAGTGCGACGTGCGCGTGGTCAGCACGAACAGCTTCGTCATGCCGGCCGCGCGGGCGCGGTTTTCCATGTGTTTCAGGATGCGTTCGCCGTCGCCCTGCGTCTGCGCGTCCGGGCTGACCGTCAGGCAGGCCATTTCCGCCATCTTCGATTCCGGGAACGGATACAGCGCGGCGCAGCCGAAGATGACGCCGTCGTGCTCGATCACGGAGAACTGTTCGATCTCGCGTTCGATCAGCTCGCGCGGACGTTTCACCAGCGTGCCGTCCGCTTCCAGCGGTTCGATGAGCTTGATAATGCCGCCGACGTCCTCAATTGAGGCCTGGCGCAGGCTTTCCAGGTTTTCGTGCGTGATCATGGTGCCCACGCCGTCGTGCGTGAACAGTTCCAGCAGCGCCGAGCCGTCCGTCGAGTAGGGGATGATGTGGGCGCGGTCGACGCCGCTGTTGCAGGCCTTGATCGCGTGCTGCAGGTAGAACGACGCGTCGTTCGGCAGGAAGCCCGCCTGCAGCACGGCTTCGGCCTGGTGCGACGACAGTTCGCGGATGTCGCCGCCGCCGGCGTCCTTCATCAGCGGCGTCTCGGTGATGAAGATGAGTTTTTCGGCATGCAGGGCGATCGCGGCGGACACCGCCACGTCTTCCATCGTCAGGTTGAACACTTCGCCGGTCGGCGAAAAGCCCAGCGGCGACAGCAGGACGATGTTGTCCTCGGTCTCCAGGATGGGCTGGATCTTGGCGGCGGCGACCTTGCGCGTGACCCCGGTCAGTTCGTGGTCGACGCCGTCGATCACGCCGAGCGGACGCGCGGTGACGAAGTTGCCGGAGACGATGCTGATGTGCGCATTCGACATCGGCGTGTTGGGCAAACCCTGGCTGAACGCGGCCTCGATGTCCAGGCGCAGTTCGCCGGCGGCTTCCTTGGCGCATTCCATCGCGGCGCTGTCGGTGACGCGCACGCCGTTGTGGAAGCGGCCCGCGACGTTACGCAGCGCCAGCTGTTCGGCCACCTGCGGCCGCGAGCCGTGCACCAGCACGACGCGGATGCCGAGTCCGACCAGCAGCGACAGGTCCTGCGCCAGCACGGGCAGGGCGCCGGCCGACACCAGTTCACCGGGGAAAGCGACGACGAAGGTCTTGCCGCCGAATGCGTGAATGTACGGCGCGACGGAGCGCAGCCACTGGACGAATTGGGTAGGGTTTTCCATTTGCCGCATTATAATTCGCTGCGCGACTTGCGCACCAAATCCTCGTAAAATCAATGTCTGAACAGAGTAACAAGCCTGCGCCAAAGCCGGCGCGAGCAGCCTCCCCCGACCGTTCTTCGCAACCGCGTAACGAAGGCCAGTCCGCGCGCCGCGGCCCGCGCCCGCCCGCGCGCGAGGGCGCGCTCGCGAGTGCGCTCGCGCAGGCGCAGGTGCGTGCGCCGCGCGCTGACGCGCCTGCGCAGGACCGCCCGGCCAAGCCGCCGCGCGATGGCGATGCGCGTCCGCGCGCGGACCGCCCGTCGCGCAACGAGGCCCGCAAGGAAGCCGTGCGCAACCCGCTCCCTCCGATCGTCTTTCCGGAAGACCTCCCCGTCTCGGGCCGGCGCGCCGAAATCGCGAAGGCGCTGATGGAGAACCAGGTCGTGATCGTGTCCGGCGAAACCGGTTCGGGCAAGACGACGCAGCTGCCGAAGATCTGCCTCGAACTGGGCCGTGGCGAGAAGGGCATGATCGGCCACACGCAGCCGCGCCGCATCGCCGCGTCGTCGACGGCGAAGCGCATCGCGCACGAATTGGGTTCGCCGCTGGGCGAGCACGTGGGCTATAAAGTCCGCTTCAACGACACGCTGTCGCCGGGTGCCTGGGTCAAGCTGATGACGGACGGTATCCTGCTGGCCGAGACGCAGACCGACCCGCTGCTGAAGGCCTACGACACCATCATCATCGACGAGGCGCACGAGCGCAGCCTGAACATCGATTTCCTGCTCGGCTACCTGAAGGAGATCCTGCCGCGCCGCCCGGACCTGAAGGTGATCATCACGTCCGCCACGATCGACGCCGACCGCTTCGCGCGCCATTTCGGCACGCCGGAGAAGCCCGCGCCCGTGATCGAAGTGTCGGGCCGTTTGTACAAGGTCGAGGTGCGTTACCGTCCCGTCGAACGCGACCTTGAATTCGCTCCGGCCAAGGGCGGGCAAGATGCGGGCAAAGCGGTGTCGAAGGGGCAGGCCGCGCGCGACAAGCGCGACCTGATGGATGCCGTCGTCGACGGCGTCGATGAACTGTGCCGGCTGGGCCAGGGCGACGTGCTCGTGTTCCTGCCCGGCGAGCGCGAGATCCGCGACTGCGCCGAGGCGCTCCGCAAACACCATCCGCCGCACGTGGAAATCCTGCCGCTGTTCGCGCGCCTGTCCGTCGAAGAACAGGACCGCGTGTTCAGGACGACCAACGCGCGCCGCATCGTCCTCGCGACGAACGTGGCCGAGACGTCGCTGACGGTGCCGGGCATCCGCTACGTCGTCGACGCGGGCCTGGCGCGCGTGAAGCGCTACAGCTACCGCAACAAGGTGGAGCAGCTGCAGATCGAGCCGATCTCGCAAGCGGCCGCCAACCAGCGCGCGGGCCGCTGCGGCCGCGTCGCGGACGGCGTCTGTATCCGCCTGTACGAGGAAGACGATTTCCTGCAGCGCCCGAAGTTCACGGACCCGGAAATCCTGCGCTCGTCGCTGGCGGCCGTCATCCTGCGCATGAAGTCCCTGCACCTGACGGACGTGGAGACGTTCCCGTTCGTCGAACCGCCGCAGGGCCGCGCCATCGCCGACGGCTATCAACTCTTGCAGGAACTGGGCGCCGTCGACGACGCCAACGAGTTGACGAGCATGGGCCGCAAGCTGGCCAAGCTGCCGCTCGACCCGCGCGTGGGCCGCATGATCCTTGCTGCCGTCGACAATGTCTGCCTCACCGAGATGCTGATCATCGCGTCCGCGCTGTCCGTGCAAGACCCGCGCGACCGGCCGATGGAATACCAGCAGCAGGCCGACGAGAAGCACAAGAAGTTCGCGGACGAGAAGAGCGAGTTTCTGAGCTTCCTGAAGATCTGGCGCTGGTTCGAGCAGGCCATCGAGCACAAGAAAACGAACCGTCAGCTGCAGGAGAACTGCCGCGAGAATTTCCTGTCGCAGGTCCGCCTGCGCGAGTGGCGCGACGTGCATTCGCAGCTGCTCACGATCGTCAAGGAGCAGGGCTGGCGCCTGAACGACGCGCCCGCGACCTACGAGCAGCTGCACATGGCGCTGCTGACTGGCCTTTTGGGCAACATCGGCTACAAGATGGAGGACGACTCTGGCGCGTACCTCGGCGCGCGCGGCATCAAGTTCCACATCTGGCCCGGCTCGACGCTCGGCAAGAAGGCCGGCAAATGGATCATGGCGGCGGAACTGGTCGAGACGACGCGCCTGTACGCGCGCTGCATCGCGCAGATCCAGCCGGAATGGGTCGAGAAGATCGGCGGCCATCTGTTGAAGAAATCGTGGGGCGAGCCGCGCTGGGAAAAACGCACGGCGCAGGTCACCGCGAGCGAGCGCGCCACTCTGTACGGCATCGTCGTCTACAGCCAGCGGCGCATCAACTACGCCCAGCACAATCCGGCGGAGGCGCGCGAGATCTTCATCCGCGATGCGCTGGTCGGCGGCGACTACGAGACGCGCTCCCAGTTCTTCGCGCACAACCATAAACTGATCAAGGAAATCGAAAACCTCGAGCACAAGTCGCGCCGCCTCGACGTGCTCGTGGACGACCAGCTGATCTACGCGTTCTACGACAAGGAGATCCCGGGCGACGTCGTGAACGGCGCGGGCTTCGAGAAGTGGTACAAGGACGCGTCGCGCGACAACCCGAAGCTGCTGTACCTGAACCGCGAAGAACTGATGCGCCACGAAGCGGCGGGCGTCACGACGGAGCTGTTCCCGAAGACGATGAACGTCACCGGCATCGAGATGGGCCTGTCGTACCACTTCGAGCCGGGCAGCCCGCGCGACGGCGTCACGCTCACGGTGCCGCTGTTCGCGCTGAACCAGATCCCGCGCGAGCGCGCGGACTGGCTCGTGCCGGGCATGCTGAAGGAGAAAGTGCAGCTGCTGCTGAAATCGCTGCCGCAGAAGCTGCGCCGCCACTGCGTGCCGCTGCCCGAGTACGCCGCGCGCTTCTTCGAGCGCAACGAGGACCCGGTGCGCTTCGGCCGCGGCGATCTGATCGACGCGCTCATCGCGGACATCCACGCGCAGACGGGCGTGCGCGTGATGACCACCGATTTCAAGCTGGAGACGCTGCCCGCGCACCTCTTCATGAACTTCAAGGTCGTGGATGAACACGGCCGCCAGCTCGACATGGGACGCAACCTGGCGACCTTGCAGGCCGAGTTGGGCGGCCAGGCGCGCCAGAGTTTCCAGCGCATGGCGGAGACCACGCCGGCCGCCGGCCAGGCGGCCGCGAAGCCGCTGGCCGCGCAGGCCGCATCGGCGCCGGCGCCGGCCAAGGGCAAGGCCGCACCCGCGTCTGCGCCGGCCGCGCCGACCGCGCACACGAACATCACCGGCTGGACCTTCGGCGAGCTGCCGGAACTGCTGGAGATCACGCAGGGCAAGATCACGCTGATCGGCTTCCCCGCGCTCGTCGACAAGGGCACGCACTGCGACCTCGAAGTGTTCGACGACCCGAACGTGGCGGCGCGCACGCACCGCATCGGCCTGCGCCGCCTGTTCGCGTTGCAGTTCAAGGACCAGCTGAAATTCGCCGAGAAGAACGTGCCGGGCCTGCAGCAGATGGGCATGCAGTTCATGTCGGTCGGCACGCCGGACGAGCTGCGCGAGCAGATCGTCAACAAGGCCATCGAGATCGCCTGCCTGCAGGACCCGTTGCCGCACGACGCCGCGTCGTTCAACAAGCGCCGCGACGAGGGCAAGGGCCGCATCGGCCTCTTGATCAACGAGACGGCGCGCCTCGCGGGCCAGATCCTCGCCGAGTTCCACGGCCTGCCCAAGCGCCTGCAAGGGTTGCCGCCGGCCGTCGCGAGCGACATGCAGGCGCAGTTGCAGGGGCTGGTCCACAAGCGCTTCATCGCCGAGACGGAGTACAGCCAGCTGGCGCACTTCCCGCGCTACCTGAAGGCGATGAACGTGCGCCTGGAAAAACTGCGCGCGAACCCGGCGCGCGACGCCCAGCTGATGGCCGAGTGGCAGACGGCGGCCACGCAGTTCCAGCGCACCGTGAAAAACCAGCCGTTGAAAAACCTCGACCCGCGCATGATCGAGTTCCGCTGGATGCTGGAAGAGCTGCGCGTGTCGCTGTTCGCGCAGGAGCTGCGCACGCCGATGCCGGTGTCGTCGAAGCGCCTGCAAAAAGTGTGGGAGTCGATGTTGCGCTGAACCGGGGTCAGAGCCCGATTTTTGGCAATTTCCTGCATTCGGGCTCTGACCCCGAAAAGTGGAAACGTGCCGTGATCAGGGCGCCAGACTGTTCTTGAGCAGCGCCAGCACGGCATCGCCCATCTCGCGGCTGAACCGCTGAACATCGGTCTCCTGGCGGATGCCGTCCGTCGCGTGTTCCAGCAGCAGCGTGGAAAAACCGTGCACCGCGGACCAGGCCAACATCAGCCGGGGTGTCTCCACGTCGCCGCCGTGCAGCGCAGCCAGCGCCGAGCGCAGTTCCCCGAACGCGGCCGCGCTGGCGTCGCGCAGCCGCGCGTGTCCGGCGTCGAGCCGGTCGGTCCGGAACATCAGCTGGAACGCGGCGCGGTTCGCGAGTGCGAAGTCGATGTAGGCGCGGCCCGTCGCGCGCAGTTGGTCCCAGGCATCCGGCCCCGCGGCGGCGCGCGCCGCGCGCATCAGCGCCACCATCCGTTCGAAGCCGAGCGCGGCGAACTCGCTCAACAGCCCCGGCGTGTCGCCGAAATGATGGGCCGGCGCCGCATGCGACGTCCCGGCCCGCCGCGCGCATTCGCGCAGGCTGAATCCTTCCAACCCCTTTTCCTGCAGGATGTCTCCCGCCGCGTCGAGCAGGGCGGCGCGCAGGTCGCCGTGGTGGTAATTGTTCATGACGAGGTTGAATCTTGACACTGGTAAGATGCCAGGATACAGTGAGCTTCCCATCATTGTCCAGCGACCTCGCCATGACCGACCTCGTGCTCGCCATCGTCCATCACCTGATCGTGTTCGGCCTCGCGGCCGTGCTGGCCGCCGAACTGGCGCTGATGCGGCCCGCCGCGATGTCGCCCAGGACCGTGACCCTGCTGGGACGCTTCGATGCGGCGTATGGCCTGCTGGCGCTGGCGATCCTCGTCGTCGGCTTCCTGCGCGTGAAGTACGGCGCGAAGGGCCCCGACTTCTACATGCACAACCCGGTCTTCTGGGCCAAGGTCGGCGCGTTCGCTGTCGTGGGCCTGATCTCGATCCGGCCCACGCTGCGCATCCTCGCCTGGCAAAAACGGGCGAAGGCGGATGCCGCGTTCGTCCCCGCGCTGGATGAAGTGGGCACGCTGCGCCGCCTGATGCTGCTGGAGATCCACGTGTTCGGACTGATCCCGATCCTCGCGGCCATGATGGCGCGCGGGATCGGGCTGGGTTGACGCCTCTTTGACGTTACGCGGCCACCGTCGCGGGGGCCGGCAGCATGCGGACCGACGCCAGATCGCTGACCAGGCGGCCGATGAACCAGCCGTTGAAGACGCCGAACAGGGCACACACGGCGCAGGCGACCAGCGTGTCGTGGCGCAACTGCGGTACGACGGCCAGCGCCACGGACGCCACGTACTTCGTGAAGAACACGGCCATCATCATCACGAGCGGCAGGCGGCTGCCGCGCACGCGCACGCAGCCCGGCACGTGACTGGCCTCGAGGCGCGAGGTGCCGGCCAGTCCGGCCAGCAGCGCCATGCCGGCCGCCGCGACCGCCCACGAGGCCAGCGCCAAGCCGCCGAGGCCGAATTTCGCGTGCATATCCTGCAGCGACAGGACCAGCATCACGGCCGGGATGATGGCCAGTTTGCGCACTTCCACGTCGCGGTCGCGCATGGCGACCGTGCCGCGATAGACGAGGAAGGCAAGGATCGCCCAGACGTAGAGTGGGGTGTGGGTCAGGATCTGGATCAGCATGGTCGGCTCCGTCGGTGTTTAAGGTGGCGCTACTTTGCCAGCGCCCCGGTGCGCCCGTGCGCCCATGCGACGAAGTGCAGCATGGCGGCGCGACATGCGCCCAGGCGGCGCGACATGCAGGCGGTCAGCGCGTCTTTACGCGGCTTTACAGTGGTTGACGGCACTTAACGTTCCCCCATCCGACAATGCGCGGCATGCCCGGCACGCTGCATCCAAACCGATAAGCCGGGCCAGACAGCGTTTCGTAACCCAGGGGGATCCATGGACCATCCACATCACAGCCTTGCCGACGACCTCGACCGCCTGCTCGACACCCAGTCCAGCCGGCGCCAGTCGCTGCGCTGGCTGCTCGCATCCGCGGCCGCCGTGCCGCTCGTGAGTTGCGGCGGTGGCGGCGGCTCGTTTGGCGACTTGGTCGCGTCGACCGTGTCGTCGTCCACGGGCAGCACGGGCACCACGACCGTCACGACGGGCACCTGCGCCGTCATCCCCGAGGAGACGGGTGGCCCGTACCCGGGCGACGGCACCAACAGCAACGGCAGCGGCGTCGCGAATGCGCTGACCCTGTCGGGCATCGTGCGCAGCGACATCCGCACGAGCGTGTCGCCCGGCGGCGCGACGGCGGCCGGCATCCCGACCACGCTGAAACTCCAGGTCGTGAACGTGGGCGCGAGCTGCGCCAGCGCGGCCGGCGCCGCCGTCTACCTGTGGCACTGCGACCGCAACGGTAATTATTCGATGTACGCGAGCGGCCTGACGACGGAGAACTACCTGCGCGGCGTGCAGGAGGCCGACAGCACGGGCACCGTCGCGTTCACGACGATCTTCCCCGGCTGCTACTCGGGCCGCATGCCGCATATCCACTTCGAGGTCTACCCGAGCCTGGCGAAGGCGACGAGCGCGGCCAACCGCATCAAGACGTCGCAGTTCACCTTCCCGATGGCGACCTTGAACGAGGCGTATGCGACGACCGCTTACGGTGCCAGTGCGCGCAACCTGGCGTCGATGAGCTATGCGACCGACAATGTGTTCAGCGACGGTACGTCGCTGCAGATGGCGTCCGTCAGCGGGGATCCGGTCAATGGTTATGTCGTCACGCTGACGATCGGGGTGTCGCTGTGATGAGATCGATCTCTTCCAGGAAGCCTGCGGCGAGATAACGCGGGATCTTGTCGAATTCGCGGAGTACGCGGGCGCGAAACTCGTCGTGTTCATGCCAGCGCTCGGGCGGAACACCGAAATAGTTGACGGGGCAAACCGATAAGCTCAGACCGGGCCAATGCCGTTGCATCGTCATCAGGTAGCGCCGTGTCGAGCATATTTTGCCGATGACGACGACACTTCGAATCGCGGCAAGGTCCATGGCCTCCGCGAGCCTGGCCCGGCCGAACCTTACGTTCTCGCCCGTGTTCGTGGCCGCGGTCTCGAGTATGAGAGCGGCTTCCGGTATCCCGAGCCCGGCCAGGCGTTCGGCGATGACGTCCGCCTCCGCCTGCGCCATGGAGGCGGTCGGGCCACCCGATACCAGCAGGCGGCTGAACATGCCGTCCTGCCAGAGCCGGTAGGCCGCCTCGCAAAATTCCGGGATGCCGTGGCGGGTCCCGAACAGGAATCCGAGATCCGAAACGCGCGGCGGAAACGACGGCATGATGTATGCGGCAATTCCTTGCAGATCGTGGTGATTGGCCATTCTCGCTATAGCGTCGTATCGATATCGGTGTGTCGGCGGTGGGCACCGATACTGTAGCGACAATATTCCGCGATTAATGCACGAAATGTCACGAGACTAGGTGGGTCTGCTGCTGTTGAGCCCCAGGTAGCGCCCTTCCTCGTCGACGTGCGTCGGATCCACGTCCATTTCGCTGTCCGGTACGGCGGTCAGCTTGTTGAGGACGATGAATGCCATCGTCGCGTAGCCATGCGACAACGTCTCGTCATTGACGATCGGGTGCTGTGTGTAGCGATAGACTTTTACGGTCATCGATGCCTCCGGTTCAGGTTGCGGTTCAGCCGCCCAGCACCGTGACGACGACATTGCGCCGGTGCTCGGCCACCCGATGCTCCCACAAATAAATGCCCTGCCACGTGCCGAGCAACAGCCGTCCGTCGCCGACCGGCACGGTCACGGACGTGGCGGTCAGCATCGTGCGCGCGTGCGCCGCCATGTCGTCCGGGCCTTCCGTGTCGTGGCGGTAGGCCGGGTCGCCGTCCGGTACGAGGCGTCTGATGATGGTTTCCAGGTCGTGGCGCACGTCCGGGTCGGCGTTTTCCGTGATCAGGAGGGATGCGCTCGTGTGCTGGACGAACACGTGCGCGAGGCCGCAGCGGATGCCCGAGCGGGCGACGGCATCGGCGACGGCCGCGGTGATGTCGCGGCTGCCGCGTCCGAACGTGTTGAATTCGAGGATGACTTGGTGCGGCATGATCGGCTCCTTGCGATGCCGACCATGCTACACGAACGCGCTCAGGGCGCGGCGGAGAACGAGTCGTGCGCCGGGAAGCGCACCGTCATCCATTCGCGCGAGAGGCGCAGCGTGTCGACCACCTCGGCCGGCAGCGTGTCGAGGATGGCGGGATCGTCGCTCGGCGTGTCGGCCAGCAGGCTGGCCAGGTGGATGATGCCGCCCAGCTGGCAGAACGGGTGCGCCGCCATCGGGTCGGACGAATTTTCCAGCGCGCGCACGATCTTGTCGGGGAAGTTCCAGCGGCGGCCCAGTTCGGCGGTGATGTGGCCCTCGGACAAGCCCAGCAGGCGCTGCTCGCGCTCCCAGCGGCCGCCCGGCAGGTGCGGCAGCTGTTCGATCTCGGCGAATGTCGTCGGCGCGACCTGGTAGATCAGCAGCTCGCCCAGGCGCAGCATCATGCCGGCCAGCCAGGCCTCGCTGCCGTCGATGCCGACGCCGCCCGCCAGCCACTTGGCGTAGCCGGCGCACGCCATGCTGCTTTTCCAGAACTCGTCGGAATCCAGGCCGGGCAGGGATGGGAAGGCATCGGAGAAGGATGCGGCCAGCGCCAGCGTGCGGATGTGGGCCATGCCGGAGAGCGAGATCGCTTCGTCCAGCGAGCTGACGTTGCGGCGCGAACCGAAGCGGGCGCTGTTCGCCAGGCGCATCAGCTTGGCCGTCAGGGCGGGATCGCGCGCGATGACCGCCGCCACCTTTTTGGCGGACGCGTCCTCGTCGTCGAGGGTCGCGATCAGGGCATGGGCGACTTCGGAAATCGTGGGCAGTTTTACGTCTTCAAAAAATTTCGTCAGGCTGATCATGGGACATCTTTCATCGTGCGGCGAAGAGATGGAGTCAGTGTATGCCTGACGAGATTGCCTTAGCGAATTATTTTTTGTTTTCGAGAAAATTGTTGCGGCAGCGCCTTCTCACATAAGCAATTTTGAATTTGTAACAAAGTAAAACAAATGTAAAGGCAGTTCGAACATGGACCTGGGATAATGTTGCCCGTTTTCACAAAAACTTTTCTTAGAACAGGGATCCAATGAAACTCAAGCCTTCCATCGCCGCCGCTTCCGTTGCCGTGTTTGTCGCTGTCCTGGGTCTTGCCGGCTGTGGCGGCGGCGGGTCGTCGTCCGGTACGGCCGCCGTGGCGAATCCGGCGCAGTTCAGCGCGACGGACGTCGTCCTCGGCACCGGTACCGCCGCCGCGGCCGGCAAGACCGCGACCGTGACCTATACCGGCTGGCTGTACAGCGATACGGCAGCGGACCACAAGGGCACGCAGTTCGACGCGGGCACGTTCTCGTTCACACTTGGGCAGAGCCAGGTCATCGCCGGCTTCGAGCAGGGCGTGCTGGGCATGAAGGTGGGCGGCAAGCGCACGTTGCTGATTCCGGCCAGCATGGGCTACGGCGCGGCCGGTTCGGGCACCAAGATTCCGCCGAATGCGGGGCTCGTGTTCGACGTGGCGCTGACGGCGGTGCAGTAAATAGCGCCGTCGTTCCCGGCATTGCCGGAAACGACTCCCCCGAATGCGGGAATAGCCCGCCGGGCTGTTCCCCCATGCTGAGCCGGACGGGATACTCAGCATGGATTCCCGCTTTCGCGGGAATGACGGTTTAGGTGCAGGGCTTTGTTAGTGCGCCGGCTTCAGGTAGCCATGCATGCCCAGCCAGCGCGCGAAGGCGTCGAACCAGCCGGTGCTGGTGGTCGTCTTGGGATACATGCCGAAGCCGTGCCCGCCCTGTTCGAACAGGTGGAATTCGACGGGGCGCTTGGCCGCGCGCCAGCTGTCGACGAGGCCGAAGCCGCCGTTGCCGAACAACGGGTCGTCCGCCGCCAGCGCGACGAACAGCGGCGGCGCGTCGGCCGGCACGGCGACCGGTGCCAGCGGTCCGTAGATGTCGCCGATGAACGCCGGCTTCGCATCCTGGCCGTGCAAGGCCGTCGCCATGGTCAGCATCGCGCCGGCGGAAAATCCCAGCATGCCGATGCGGTCCGGGTCCACGTGCCACGTCGCCGCCCGCGCGCGTACGAGCGCGAACGCGGCGCGCGCGTCGGCGATCTGCGGCGCCAGCGTGACGGCCGGATTGTCCGTCGGCGGACGTCCGGGACGTGCCGCGCCCGAGAACATTTTCTGCATCTCCCGTTCGAACGCGTCCATCTCCTGCGGCGTCTGGTTCAGCCGGTATTTCAATACGAACGCCGCGACGCCCTTGTCGGCCAGCGCCTTCGCGACATCCCAGCCTTCATTGTTCATCGACAGCGTTTTGAAGCCGCCGCCGGGCGCGACGATGACGGCTGCGCCCGTCGCCTTCGCGGGATCGGGCAGGAACGGCGTCAGCGTCGCCACCGTGACGTTGCGGGCGAAGGTGCTGCCGTACTGCGTGTGCCAGCTCTCGTGCGCCTTGGCGCCCGGCAGCGCGCCGGTGCCCAGCACGATCGCATCCGGCTGCGCGGGCGCCGCGATGGGCGTCATCTTGTCGTTCTGCGCGTGGACGGGGGCGGCGAGCGCGTACGCGAGGGCGATGGCGCCGGCCGCCACCAGATGCGTGAATCGATGTGTCGTTTTCATACGTAGTCTCCTTGTTGTGGTTATTGCGCCAGCACGACGGTCTGCTTCAGCGTCAGTGCGCCATCCTGCTGCGCCACGCCCGTCCCCGGCTGGCCCGAGCCGACGCTCAGCCGGTACTGGCCGGGCGTCAGTTGGCGGATGCCGTCGCGCGTGACGAAACTGAGATCGCGCGGCGACAACCGGAAGCTCACCTGGCACCGTTCGCCGGCCTTCAGCGACAGCCTTTGGAAGCCGCGCAGCGCGAGCCGCGGCGCACCGTCGAACGCGGGCGGGGTCAGATACAGCTGCGCGACCTCGTCGCCGTCGCGCGTGCCCGTGTTGGCCACTTCCGTCGTGACGACGACGCCGTTCTCCGGCGCGCCGCCGACCGGTTCGATGCGCAGCGGGGCGTAGCGGAACGTCGTGTAGGACAGGCCCGCGCCGAACGGATACACGGGCGTGCCGGCGTAGTAGCGGTAGGTGCGGCCATGCATCGAATAATCGTCGAACGGGGGCAGGTCTTCGATGCCGCGGTAGAAGGTCAAAGGCAGGCGTCCGCCCGGATCGGCGCGGCCCGCGAGGACGTCGGCGACGGCGAGGCCGCCCGACTGGCCCGGATACCACGCCTCCAGGATCGCGGCCGCATTGTCCTTCGCCCACGACAGGTCGATGGCGCTGCCGTTCATCAGCACGACGACGAGCGGCTTGCCCAGCGCCTTCGCCTGTGTCAGCAAGGCGCGTTGCTCGGCCGGCAGGTCCAGCGACGTCTTGTCGCCCCCGGCGAAGCCGTCGACCTTGATCGCCATCTCTTCGCCTTCCAGATCGGAAGTCAGGCCGACGACGGCGACGACGACGTCGGCGTCCGCCGTCCCCGCTTTCAGGTCCGCATCGGGCGCCATCGAGATCCGTTTCCAGAACAGGCCGGGCACGCCCGTGGATCCCGTCTGCGCCTGGAAGCGCAGCGGGTAGCGCTGGCCTTTCTCAAGCCGCACGTCGGTGAGCGCCAGCGGTTCGCCCCATTGCGAATACGTCGACGCCTTGACGGCGGGCTTGTCGGCCACCGTCAGCTCGCCCTGCACCCCGGTCACGCCGAGGCGGTACGTGCCCGTCGCCGGCGCGACGAGATAGCCGGTCCACACGACCTTGTGCCGGTCCGCGACGTCCTTGAACTGGAGCGCATGCGATTCCAGTCCCGGTTCGACGCGCACCAACGCCGGCTTGGCGTCGCCGCCGTTGAAGTATTCGGCGCGCAGGCCCGGTTTGCCGTCGGGCGTGCGCAGTGCGGTGGTCGGGACCGGATCGCCGTCCGTGAGCGAGGCGGCGGCCGGCACGACCGTGACGTTCGCTGCCGGCAGCACGCGGCGCAGGCCGTCCGCGACGGAGATGGGCGGCGCCGACTGCGTCGACGAATAATTCCCGCGCAGGACGCGCGTGGCATCGGCCAGCGGACCGATCACCGCGATTTTCACGCCGGTCTTCAGCGGCAGCGTGCCGTCGTTCTTCAGCAGCACGAGGCTCTTGCTCGCGGCCTGCAGCGCGAGGTCGCGGTGCGCGGGCGTGTCGATGGCGTCGACGGGCACCGCGTTCGGCGCGCGTCCGGACAGGCCGGCCAGGTCGCCGTTGCGATAGCGCGCGGAGAACAGGCGGACGAGCGCCTGGTCGATGTCGTTCGTGGAAATCAGGCCGCGCTGCCACGCTTCGCGGTAGCGCGCGCCCAGGTCCTTCGGGGCGCCGAGGGTCTGCGTATTGCACTCGTTGTCCGTCCCGGCCTTGAGCGCGACGGCGACGGCGGCGGCCGGATCGGGTGCGTACTTGTGACGGTCGGCGATGTCCGTGACGGCATCGCAGTCCGAGACGACATAGCCCTTGAAGCCCCAGGCGCCGCGCAGGTGCTCCTTCATCAGCAGGTCGCTGCCGCAGGCCGGCTGGCCGTCGATGCGGTTGTAGGCGCACATGATCGATCCGGCCTTCGCATCGACGATGGCGGCGCGGAAGGCGGGCAGGTAGGTGTCTTCGAGGTCGTGGCGCGACACGAACACGTCGGCCGTGTGGCGCGTCGATTCCGGCCCGCTGTGCACGGCGAAGTGCTTCGGTGTCGCGACGACGTCCGGCAGGTCCGGGTCCGGTCCCTGGATGCCCTGGATGAAGGCGACGCCCAGCTGCGCCGTCAGGTACGGGTCTTCGCCATAGGTCTCCTGGCCGCGGCCCCAGCGCGGATCGCGGAAGATGTTGATGTTCGGCGACCACGTGTCGAGGCCCGTGCCGATCTTGCCCAGGTGCCCCGTGCGGCGTCCCAGCGTGTGCAGCGCGCGCACCTCGGTGCTGATCGCGGACGCCACCCGGTGCACGAGCGGCGCGTCGAACGTGGCCGCGAGGCCGATCGGTTCCGGGAAGTTCGTGGTGGGCAGCGGCCCGAGCGCCCCGTGCAGCGACTCGGTCCACCAGTTATAGGCGGGAATGCCGAGGCGGGGCAGGGAGGGCGCCACGTTGAGCAGTTGCGCGATCTTTTCGTCGAGCGTCATCTGCGCGACGAGAGCGTGCGCGCGGGCGTCCGCGTCCGCGCGCGCATCGAGTGGTGTGGTGGATTGAGCGGCGGCCGGCAGCGCCGTGGCGAGCAGCAAGGCGCCGCAGGTCGCGGTGCGCCGGATGCGGCGCCGTAAGTCTCCTGGCTGACCAATTGGCATGGCCTTATCTTTGTGCATGGGATCTACCTTTACATGTGTGAGAGACGGTAGTCTGGCTGTTGAATGATTGCGATAACATCATGCCCGGCTCAGCATTTGGTAGCGTATGTCATGCTGGCGGGTGAGGCACAATGTAGTGGAGGAATTGTTGGGATACCAATAACTTATTGTGGCGTACCGATATCGGAATCGATATCTGTACGTCGCGTCCGGGATGCGAGGAATGAAGGGATGACGTTGTTACGTAACATTGATGTTATGCGATAACATTGGGGGCGCCGCGCCATCCGCCGTTGTGCTGCCGTGCCGATTGCCGGGTGCGCAACAAAATTTCTTTGAGGTAAATAAAAGTCCGGCG
This sequence comes from Massilia putida, assembly GCF_001941825.1. Lineage (NCBI taxonomy): Bacteria > Pseudomonadati > Pseudomonadota > Betaproteobacteria > Burkholderiales > Oxalobacteraceae > Massilia > Massilia putida. Next base: position 2,504,410 of record NZ_CP019038.1, on the reverse strand, counting down.
CAGAATGACCTTGATCCGATGTATTGACTGCCCTGCCAGCGCTTGACCAGGGCAAGGCGCAGGACCGCAATCAGGCCCGCATCGTCACGCGCCTGTGCGCATCGGCCGCCACCGTGATGGCGGCGCTGGAACAAGACGGCGATGGCGCCGCGGTCGGCGCGCTGCTGGCCCTCGATTGCGTGCACGGCCCGCGCCAGGCGGCGGAGCGCCCGGCGCCGGCCGCCGTGCGCGATACGGGCGGCGCCACCTTGCGGTTACTGCCCGGGGCCTGAGCGGCGCCGGCCGGCATCAGCCGCGCCGTGCCGCCTCGATGGCCGCGACGTCGATCTTTTTCATCGTCATCATCGCCTCGAACGCACGCTTGGCCGCGGCCCGGTCGGTGCCGGTCACGGCGTCCAGCAGCACGCGCGGCGTGATCTGCCACGACAGGCCCCAACGGTCCCGGCACCAGCCGCATTCCTTTTCCTGGCCGCCGTTGCCGACGATGGCATTCCACAGCCGGTCCGTCTCCGCCTGGTCATCGGTCGCGACCTGGAACGAGAACGCCTCGTTGTGCTGCACGCCGGGACCGCCGTTCAGGCCGAGGCACGGGATGCCCATGACCGTGAATTCGACCATCAGGACATTGCCCTGCTGGCCGGCGGGATAGTCGCCGGGCGCGCGGTGGACGGCGCCCACGGCGCTGTCGGGAAACGTCTGCGCATAGAACGTTGCTGCATCCAGTGCGTCCTTGTCGTACCAAAGGCAAATCGTATTCTTGCTGGACATGTCTCTCTCCTGTTGGTGAGTCGGCGGGGCTGCTTGCCGCAGCCGGCGGACACGATAGCACGTCAGCGTCGGCGTGGCACGGGCACCGTGCGGTGCGGTCGGCGGGGTCGTGCACCAGGATGAAGGGCGCCGTGCAGTCGAACAGTTTGACGTAGTCGGCGAGCGGCGGCATGCCCAGCCATCCGGATTCGCATGTCGTCTCCTGTGTCGTGTCGTATTCCCGCGTTGGCTTAGTCAAAAAACAGGGCCGGATGTGCGCGCTTTGTCACTCAGCCGGCGGTGCGGACGGCGTCGCGGATGCATGCCCGGTCAGCGGCAGCTCGGGCAGGAACAGCAGCGCGATGAGCCCCGCCAGCACGATCAGCGCGCCGGCGCCGAAGATGTTGGCGATGGCGTGGCGGTACACTTCCACCGTCAGCGCCTGCGCCGCGGGCAGCACGGCGGCGGCGCCGTGCGCGCCCGCGCGCGCGACCTCGTTGACGCCGTGCGCGTGCACCTGGTGCGCGAGGATGGCGCCGGAACCCGTCACGCCCAGCAGGCCGCCGAGCGAGCGGAAGAACGTCAGCATCGCCGTGCCCACCCCGCGCCGCGCGACGGGCAGGGCGTTCTGCACGGCGACCGTCATGTTCGGCATGACGAGGCCGAGACCGGCGCCCAGCATGAAGATGGCCGGCTCGATGATCCAGTAGCCGCGCGCCGTGTCCATGCCCCAGGCGAGGACGCCGAACGCGAGGACCGCCGCCGCCAGCCCGCCCACCTGCACGGCCTTGTACTTGCCCGAGCGCGAGAGCACGCGGCCGTTCAGGGTCGACGAAGCGATCATCCCGACCATCATCGCCACCGTCATCATGCCCGAATGCGCCGGGCTGCTGCCCATCACGAGCTGGAAGAACAGCGGAAAGAACACGCTGGCGCCCATCAGGCCCATGAAGGTCAGCGCCATCACGATGCTGGCGATGTTGAAGACGCGGTTCGCGAACAGGTCCGGCGGCAGCACGGGTTCGGCCGCGCGGCGCAGGTGCACGAGCAGCCACGCGCTCAGCGCCACCGCGAGCGCGGCGCAGACCCGCATCTGGATCGAATCCCACGCCCATTCCGTGCCGCCCAGCGCGAGGATCAGCAGGAGGGCGGTGATCGACACGGTGAGCAGCACCGAGCCGAGATAGTCGATGCGGTGCGTGTGCGTGATCGCGGGCTTGCGCAGCGAGTGCGCGATGGCGTAGAAGGCCAGGGCGCCGACGGGCAGGTTGATGAAGAAGATCCAGTGCCACGACAGCAGATCCGTCATGACCCCGCCCAGCACGGGGCCGAGGACGCTGGTGACGGCGAACACGATGGCGATGGAGCCCTGGCGGCGCGCGCGTTCCTTCGGCGGCACGAGGTCGCCGATGATGATCTGCGCCAGCGGCATGAAGCCGCCGGAGCCCATGCCCTGGATGGCACGGAAGGCGATCAGCTGCGTCATGCTCTGCGCGAAGCCGCACAGCACGGAGCCGAGCAGGAAGCAAGCGAGCGCCGTGAAGATCATCGGACGGCGGCCGTACTGGTCGGCCAGCTTGCCGTACAGCGGCATCGTCGCGGTGGAGGCGAGCACGTACGCCGTGACGACCCACGACAGATGGGCCATGCCGCCCAGGTCGCCGACGATGCGGGGCAGGGCGGTGGCGACGATACTCTGGTCGAGCGCGCCGAGGCCCAGCACGGCCATCAGGGCAAGGTAGACGGAACGGATTTCGCGCGCGTCGGCGGGGATGTCAAGTTTCATGGTCGGCCAGGATGTTGAGGGCGTCGATGGCGCCGGCGAGCGCGTCCATCTGATCGGGCGCCAGGCGGGCGATGCGTTGCGACAGCCAGTCGTGCCGGCGGTCGCGCAGCTGGCGCAGGGCTTTATGGCCCGCGGGACTGACGTGCAGGCTGCTGCGGCGCCGGTCGGGTGCCAAAGGCGCGGCGCGCTCGACGAGGCCGGCCGCTTCCAGCGCCTTGACCTGGCCGCTCATGGTCGGGCTGCGCACCTGCTGCATGCGCGCCAGCTCGGCCACGCCGATGCCGGGATGTTCATGGATCAGGTGCAGGAGCATCGCCTGCATCAGCGACAGGCCCTGTTCCTGGCGGTCCGTGTCGCGCCGCATCTGGCGCACGAGGCCCTTGAGCGCCGTGCGCAAGTCTTCGGACAGGCGCTGGACCCGTGCGTCCTGCCTGGTTGCGTGTGAGTCGGTCATCATTAATATAGGTAGGCTACCTAACTATATTGCGACAACGGGGCAGTGCATGCAAATGATGTGTCCGTGACAATGCACGCATTTTTTCGCTGGCGCATTTGATAAGGTGGCGGCTCTGCCTGTTCAATATCTAAACAGGCGCCGAACACACCGTGGCCATGCATTTTCGAGTACAACTGGATCGTTCCCTTGCCGTGCTGTTGGCGCGCGGCCTGTCGCGCCATCATGCCGAGCCGCTGCTGTTCCGGATGCTGTGGAAACTCGGGATCAACGTGCGCCCGCCCCATTTCCTCGGCTTCGCCAGCATCGCCATCGTCTACGGCGTCTGGTTCGCTTGCGTCTGGGGTGGGTTCATGTGGACGTTGGTGTGGTCCCATCAGGGCATCGGCATCGCCGGCGTGGCGCTCAGGGCCGTCATCGCGGGCGCGTGTTTCGGCCTGCTGATGGCGTGGTTGTATGCGCGCGAGCGCAGGGAATTCGCGCTGCCGGCGTGGGAAGCGCTGGGCCGGGAGTAGCGGCCGAAGCGTTGGCCGCGCCCATCACTTCCTGAGAGGGCGTCAGACCGTCTGCCGGGCCAGCGCCGCCATCACCTCGTCCACGCCGATCCTGTCGACCCAGTCGTCGCGCCGCGCCACCGTGATGACGGTGCTGTTGCGCTTGTCGATCGGCGCCCATTCCGGATTCTTTTGACGCATCAACGCGATGACGGGAACGTGCACGGCGTTCGCCAGGTGCATGACGGCCGTCTCGACCGAGACGATCAGCTTGCACAGGCTGAGGATGGCCGGCAGCTGGAAGAAATTGTCTTCGGCGCTGAACAGGTGGGTGCGCGCGAGATCCTGCCCGGCGAACAGGGCACGGGCGCGCGCCAGGTCTTCGGGGACGACGTTGACGATGAAGCCGGCGTCGCGCCACGCGGCGTCCTGCCGCATCGTGCGGATCAGTTCGATGACCCGTTCCAGCGGCCACGAGCGCTCGACCGACTTCGAATACGCATTCAGGAAGACGGCCTTGGCGCCGCCGAATCCCCAGGCGGTGAACTGGTCGTGCGCGTAATCCATCCACCGTTCGGGGATCGACAGCACGGGATAGCGGGCGACCGGCGGGATCGTGATGCCGAATAATTGCGTGAACCAGTCGGCATAGATGTCGCTGATGTGCTGGTCGGGATGCGATGCCGCGTTGTAGGCGGGAATGAACGCATCCAGCTTGCGGTAGATGAGGTGCTTGGGCAGGTCGTAGGGACGTACGCGTTTCTTTTGGCCCACGACGAAGCCGTGCGGGCTGATCTTGCGCGCCATGCTGGCGTATTTGTGGCGGTCGAGCACGGCGAGCGACACGACGATCGGGTAGTCGTGCCGCTGCGCTTCCTGCAGCGACGCCTTGTACAGCGCCGGGCTGTAGGTTTCGTTATAGACCTTGGCAATGTAGGGGCACTCGGCCAGCCAGTCGTACAGCGCGTATTTTTTCAGGTGCGGCCAGTCCGCCGCCCGGTTCGTGCGGCGGCGCTCGTCGACCCACAGGTGGATTTTTACGTGCGGGAAGGCGCGCGCGAAGGCGGCGAAGCAGCTTTGCAGGTAAGTGAAGTCGCCCAGCGCCAGGTGGGCGATGAACAGGATCTTGTCGGCGCGGGCCAGCAGGGCGCGGTCGACCAGCGCCGTGCGCGACAGCGGGTCCGCCAGCCAGTCCGCCTCGAACGCGCCCGGACGCGTCCGCCCACCCCAGCTGTCCAGTTTCAGCGTCTGATCACTCGAGATTTTCATGGTGCGATGTCGAAGTCGAAGGGCGGATGGTCATGTGGACGATTCGGTGATTGTAGAGGGCGAATGGCCGTGGTAGAACGGCCGCGACTGTAAAGTTGGGTAAAGCTTTTGTTAAGAATTAGCAGATTTCAATGACGTCCGCGTTGCACGCGTTTGTGTCATGAAGGTGTTGATTCGTAAATATTGCATCCCGTCAGTCTGCCAGAATGCATGGAAAAACGATGCACTGTTGAGATTACAAGTTAGTAACAACACGTATTGAGGGGCGTGATGGGGCGCCATACCGCTCACGGCCGGCACTGCCGGCCGTGAGCGGGTGGGGTGTTGCTGGCGTGCCGTTCAGGCCGTCAGCCGAGGTTGCTGCCGCGGATCTTGCTCAGGTCCGTGTCGCTGCCGGTCGTCCCGGACTGCGGGTCGAGGCTGCCCCCGGCACCGCCGCCCGAGAGCCCGCTGCCGGCACCCGTGCCGGTGCCCGTGCCCGCGCCCGTGCCGGCCGAGCCTGCGTGGCCGGCGCCCATCGAGCCCATGCCGGCGCCCGCGCCCGTGCCGGCACCTGCGCCGGACCCGCCGACCATCCCGCGCATCGCCACGTTCGGTCCCATGCTGGGCGCGCCGGGGCGCGTCGGGTCGGTGCCGTAGAAGGTGTGGATTTGCTGGGCCCATTGGGCGTCGCCCATGTCGGGCCAGGCATCCTTGTCGAAGCCCGGGGCGTTCTGCAAGCGCTGCTTGTCGATGTCGAGCACGAAGCGCTTGTTGACGGTGTCGAGGTGCAGCGCCTGCCAGGGCACGGCGAACAGCTTGTCGCCCATGCCCAGGAAGCCGCCGAAGGACAGCACGGCGTAGGCGACCTGGCCGGTCTGCATGTCGAGCATGATTTCCTTGATGTCGCCCAGGTCGTCGTCGTTGGCGTTGACGACACTGTCGCCGATGAGGGTGTCGGCGCCCATCAGCGCCGGGCCGGGGCCGGCATGGCCCGAGCTGGTGTCCGTGGCTTTGTACATGCCGTATTTGTCGCGATCTGCGTACGTCATCTCGTCCTCCTGGTATCGATGATTGCAGGGCCGTCGGTGCGGCAACCCATCCAGGGTAAGGGGACCGGTCGGGACGCGTTTGCGTTCAGTCAATCGTGTGCGAACGCGGTCCGGCGGTCTCGCGAAATGCCAGCGCCGACCGGGCGATAGTAGCGACTATCGGGATCGTCATGCGCGCGTTAGACACGGAGAAAGAGCGCGCGGCCGCAGATCAGTCGAGGTCCGACGCGTCGTGGCGTTCGGGCACCTGTTCCTCGGGTTTGCCGCGCACGCGGTTGACCTTGCGGCCGCGGATCACGGCCGGGCGCGCGCGGATCTCGTCGGCCCAGCGCCGCACCTGCTGGTACTGGTGCACGGCCAGGAATTCGCCGGCGTCGTACAGCTCGCCCAGCACGAGGCCGCCGTACCACGGCCAGATCGCCATGTCGGCGATGGTGTACTCGTCGCCGGCGACGAAGCGGCGCTCGGCCAGCAGGCGGTCGAGCACGTCCAGCTGGCGCTTCGTTTCCATCGCGTAGCGGTTGATCGGATATTCCAGTTTTTCCGGCGCATACGCGTAAAAGTGGCCGAAGCCGCCGCCGACGAATGGCGCCGAGCCCATCTGCCACATCAGCCAGTTGAAGGTTTCCGTGCGGGCCGGGATGTCTTGCGGCAGGAACGCGCTGCCGAATTTTTCCGCGAGGTACACGAGAATGGAGCCGGACTCGAACACGCGCACGGGTTGCTGGTGGCTGCGGTCGACGAGGGCCGGAATCTTCGAGTTCGGATTGATCTCGACGAAGCCGCTGCCGAACTGGGCGCCTTCGTTGATCTTGATGAGCCAGGCGTCGTATTCGGCGCCCGCGTGGCCGGCGGCCAGCAGCTCCTCGAGCATGATGGTGACCTTTTGCCCGTTCGGCGTGCCCAGCGAATACAGTTGCAGCGGATGCTTGCCGACCGGCAGTTCCTGCTCGTGGGTCTTGCCCGCGACCGGGCGGTTGATGCTGGCGAACGCGCCGCCCGAGGGCGTCGCGGGGGACCAGACCCGCGGCGGGACGTACGGGGTCGCGAACGGGTTCGTGGGGTCGGACATTGCACTTCTCCTCTGTGGCTCGGTGGGAGAAGAAATGATGCCCGAAAAGTCATGTTCGTGCTGGCGCCGCAATCCGCCGCCTCCGCGCAGGCGGGGGCCCATACCGAGCCTCCGAAGTCGGTCTGTTAAGCATATTGCAGTGCTTCAGGCGTACCGAATTCCGTAGCTCGGCATGGATTCCCGCCTGCGCGGGAACGACGAACGAGTTGTTCAGCGCAGCAGCTTGAGCCCCGGCGGCAGCGCGTCGCCGAACATGCGCGTGCTGCTTTCCTGGTCCAGCTCGACGACGTCGCGCACCAGCGCCGACCAGCCGGCCGGCGCGCCGGCCGAGGCCAGCCGCTGCAGCACCTGCGCGCGCAGGTCGTCGTCGATGTCGCGCGTGCGGTCGCCCGTCTTGCGCGCGAGGTGGGCGGCCGCGAAGCCGGCCGGTTCGATCCGCTTCCAGTCCAGCGTCATGAGCTCCGTCAGCCAGCGTCCGGCAGCGATAGGCGGCGCCACCTCGTGCGCGCTGCCGTGCAGCGGCTGGCGTGCGCCCACGCGCGCGAGCGCCCACAAGTAGCGCGCATACGTGGCCGCCGCCTTCGCATCGGGTTTCGGCGACGGCGGAATCGCCATGATGCGGCCGACCATCCAATCCCCGATCTCGGCCTTGTACGCGGCCGGGATGCGCTCCAGCGACGCGCCCAGGCGCAGCATGTCGTCCTCGCTGCCGTCGACGAGCGTGACGGGCCGCTGCGCGCGCTCGCCGGGTTCGGCCTGCAGGTTGAACGCGAAGTCGTCGAGCAGGCGCAACTGCGCTTGTGTCGACAGGCCGCCGGCCACGCGCCGCCACAAGGTCCACCACTCGGCGCGCACCTGGCTGTCCTTGACGTATTGCGCGCCGGCCGGGAACAGGGCCCACAGCTGCTGGATGCGCCAGTCGTCGAGCGGATCGCCGAAGCCCGGCCGCAGGCACCAGCCGGCCAGGTTCAGCCACACGCGTTCGTGCTCGGCCGAGCGGCGCCGGCCTTTCGCGCGTTCCATCAATGCATCGAACAGGCGGCGCAGCAAGGGTGTCTCCCACCGTTCGCGCCCGCCCAGCACGTGTTCGAGCGCGCCGCGCAGCTGGCGCACTTCGCGCACCTCGACCTGCTGGTTGCGCGCGCCGAAGATGCGGTCGATGCGTTTGATGGCCTCGTCCAATTGCGGATGCGGGGCTTCCGCGGTGGACTGCGCATCGGCGTCGCCGCGCAGGTCGAATTCGAGGCGCCAGCGCTGGCCGCTGCCATCCTCGGCCACGCAGAACATCTCCAGCGTGCCGAGTTCCGACAGCGCGGCCGCGAGCTGCACCGGAATTTCGCTACCCCTTGCGCCGGTCTTGGCGTCCTGCGCTTGCAGCACGGTGGCGATCGCGGGCAGGCGCACGACGTCGGCGGGATCGAGGTCGACGAGATCGCCCGCCGCGGACGCATCGGCCACCGTGGACACGAGGTGGAAGCGCACGGGCCGGCCCACGCGCAGGGCGAAGCTGCGTTCCGCCAGCGTGATCTCCGCGCCGGCGCGGGCGCCGCGCGGCAGCACGCACACGGCGCTCAGTTTCCCATCCTTGCGTTCGCCCTGGCCTTCATCCAGCAGCAGGTAGTAGCTGCGCGCCGACCCGCTCTCGATGGCGGGCGCGAGTCCGGCCCGCGCGAGCGAGTACGCGACGGCGCCGCGCGCGACCGCGACGTCCGGATCGGCATTGTGCAGCACGCGCACGGGCGCGCCGCGCCACGCGGACAGCACGTCGGCGAGCCTGCGCGCCAGCGCCTCGCCGCGGAACACGCCGCCGTTCAGCAGCAGCGTGTCCGGTACCGGCAGGCGCTCATCATCGTCGGCGCTGCCCAGCGCCTCGCGCGCCGCCTGCGCGTGCTGGCGCAAAAAGCCCGCCAGATGGCGCGTGATGGCCGGGTCGCTCGCATACGGCAGGCCGAATTCGACGATGCCGGCGCGCGCCCGCTGCGGGCCTTCCTGTGTTTCATTGAGGGGAAAGAAGCCGTCCAGCACGATGCGCTCGACGTCCGCTTTCGCGATCGTGGCCGAGCGGCTGCCGCCGATGAGGCGAGAGCCGCCGCCGAGCAAGGTGACGCCGACTTCGTCCGGCGCGTCGGGCGCCAGCAGCTGTTCCTTCGCGGCGCGGCAGCGTTCCGTCAGTTGCGCGAGGCGGCCGGCCGACAGGCGCTGGCCTTCGCCCAGGCGCGATTCGGCCAGGTGGGCGAGGGCGAGGTCCATATTGTCCCCGCCGAGGATCAGGTGGTTGCCCACGCCGATGCGCGCCAGCGCCGGTTCCCCGTCCTTCAGCTCGACCTTCACCAGCGTGAAGTCGGTGGTGCCGCCGCCCACGTCGGCCACGAGCACCAGTTTCGCATCCGCGAGGTCGGCGGCCAAGGTTGCGCGGTGGCGCTGCAGCCAGTCGTACAGCGCGGCCTGCGGTTCTTCCAGCAGGCGCACGTCGGCCAGGCCCGCGAGGCGCGCCGCGGCCAAGGTGAGGGCGCGCGCGCCTTCGTCGAACGAGGCGGGGATGGTGAGGACGATCTGCTGCCGTTCCAGCGGGCGGTCGGTGAAACGTTGGTTCCATGCCGCGCGCAGGTGCGCGAGATAGCTGGCGCTGGCGGCCAGCGGGGAGACTTTCGGCACGTCGTCCGGCGCGCCCCACGGCAGGATGGGCGCCGTGCGGTCCACGCCCGGATGCGACAGCCAGCTTTTTGCGGAGGCGACGAGCCGCCCCGGCGATGCCGCGCCGAGGCTGCGCGCGAGACGGCCGATGGCCACGCGCGCCACGCCGCCGACGTCCGGCTCGGACCACGGCAGCTGCAGCGCGTCCGCGGCGAGTTCGCCGTCGAGCGGGTGGTAGCGGTTCGACGGCAGCAGCGGCGCCGTGCCGACTTCACCGGGCGCCACCAGCTGCGGAATCTCGAACGTGGCGACGTGCTCGGAGCCGGCGTCGGCATAGGCCAGCACCGTGTTGGTGGTGCCGAGATCGATGCCGACGCGGGCTGCTGGAGTGCGGGTCACTGCTCGGTGCTGCGGACGTCGAACTCGACCTTCCAGCGCTGCCCGTCACGCGCGACGGCCACCAGCTCCAGCGTGCCCGCTTCCGTCGCCACGGCATGCAGTTTCACCTGCACCGCGTCGCCCGGCGTGCGGCCTTCCGCCGGCAGGGTCGCCTGGATCTCGTTCAATTCCTGCAGCTCGTCCGGGCTCCACGATTCGAGCACGTCGCCGATATGGTCCTGGCGGCGGACGGACGAACCGAAGAAGCGGAAGTGCACGGGCTCGCCGACGACGAGGCCGAATTCCTGGCCCGGCAGTTCCAGCTCGCTGCCTTCTTCCATCCCGAACGGCGCCACGCACAGCGCTTCCAGCGGCGGTTCGAAGCCGGGGATGGCGGGCATCGACGACTCGACGCCGACGTAGTACGAACGGGCCGTGCCGCCGCGGATGCGCACGCCGCCGCCGCGCCGCGCATAGCCGTAGTAGGCGGCGCCGCGCGCGACGGCCAGGTCGAGGTCGGCGCCTTCCAGCATGCGTGCCGGTTCCGCGCCTTCGGTGGTCAGCCAGTCGTTGATGGTGTCCATCACGCGCTTGGCGAGGATGTGCGACTTGAACACGCCGCCGTTGAACAGCACGGCGCTCGGGTGCAGGAAGGTGTGGTCCGGACCGACGTTGCCGTTGAAGCCTTCCAGCGCCGCCGTCGCGCCGGCCTGGCGGCCCAGGAAGGCGGCCAGGTGGCGCGTGATGGCGGCGTCCTGCGCGTACGGCAGGCCGACCTGCGTCAGGCCGGCGCGCGTGCGCGTCGCGGGACGCGCGCTCGCTTCCACGCGCGGGAAGAAGCCGTCCGTGATGAACGTCGTGACTTCGTCGCGCGTGAGTTCGGTGCGGATCGAACCGCCGATCAGCTTCGAGCCGCGGCTCGGCACGACGATGGGCCACGTGGTCGCATCGGCATCCGCCAGCAGGTGTTCCTTGGCGCCGCGGCAGGCGTAGGTGAGGGCGCGCATCTGCCAGGCGTCCAGCTGCGTGCCGTTCGCCTGCAGCTTGCGCGCGACGAGGTGGGCCAGCGCGAGGTCCATATTGTCGCCGCCCAGCAGGATGTGGTCGCCGACGGCGACGCGGTGCGGTTCCAGGTTGCCGTCGCGCTCGAGGATCGCGATCAGCGAGAAGTCGCTCGTGCCGCCGCCGACGTCGACGACGAGCACGATGTCGCCCGCTTTCACTTGCTTGCGCCAGCGGCCGCCGCTGCCTTCGATCCAGCTGTACAGCGCGGCCTGCGGTTCTTCCAGCAGCGTGGGGCTGCCGTAGCCGGCATGCCGCGCCGCTTCCGCCGTCAGTTCGCGCGCGGCCGGATCGAACGATGCCGGGATCGTCACGGTGACGACCTGCCGTTCGAACGGCGCGTCCGGGTGCGCCGCGTTCCATGCGGCCTTCAGGTGTTCGAGGTAGCGCGTGGAGGCCGCCAGCGGCGACACGCGCTCGACTTCGCCCGGCGCGTCCGTCGGCAGGATCGCGGCGCGGCGGTCCACGCTCGGGTGGCTCAGCCAGCTCTTGGCCGACGACACGAGGCGGATCGGCGTGCCTGCGCCGCGCGAACGCGCCATCTCGCCCACGACGGGCGCCGGTTGACCGTTCGTCCACGGCAGCGCGAGTTCGCCCGGCGCCAGTTCTTCCGGATGCGGCAGGTACAGGAACGAGGGCAGCAGCGGCAGCGCCTCGACGGTGCCGGGGGCGCTCAACTGCGGGATGCCCAGCACGCCCTGGTCGGCTTTTTCGCCGTCGCTCGCCTGCAGGTCGACGTACGACAGCGCGCTGTGCGTCGTGCCGAGGTCGATGCCGATGGCGTAGCGGGCATCGTTGTTGGTCGCGTCATTCACAGTTCCACCTCCGCGGGGGCGATGATGCTGGCGTCGTGCTTATCGGCCAGCTGCGGCAGGCGCACATCGCGGGCGCGCCAGCCGCGGTGCGACAGCGTGCCGGTGAACGGGGCCTTGCCGACGACGTTGCCGGTCAGGCGCACGCTGGCGGCGTCGAAGCCTTCCGGCAGCGTGATGCGCGCGCCTTCCAGCTCGCCGCGCACGGGCTCGATGGTGAAGTGCTCGCGCAGCACGCGCGCGCAACCCTCGTGCACGAGGCGGGCGGCGGCGCCGATGTCGGCGTCCGCATAGACGGTGATGTTTTCGTTGGCGAAGTCGATCAGGCGCGCTTCGCGCTGCAGGAGGCCAAGGAGCTGCAGGGCGGCGTCCGGCGTGGCGATGCGCAGCGGGGCGGGCGCCGGGGCCGGCTTCGGTTCGACGGCCGGGGCGGGCGCAGGTGCAGGTGAGGGAACGACGGTCGGGCCCACCTGGTCGTCGCGCACGCGCGCGGCGAACTCGGCGTCGCCCAGGGTCTTGAAGAAGGCGCCGAAGGCAAGGGACAGCCGGCTCCAGAAGGATGGCAGGTTGGTCGGTTGGCTCATGGTCTTGTGGTGTTTGGGGCGTGGTTCGTCAAAGGGCGCATGATACCAGTTAGACAGTAATCAGTTCGACAACAGGGCCGGTCCGCACGGGTCATCCGGCCGGGGCGTCGTCCGCCGCGCCGGCCAGCAGGGCGCGCGCATACACCTCGAAATCGTCCAGCCCGCGCTTGATGATGGTCACCAGCGCGGGCAGCGGCGCGGCCTGGTAATCCCACTCGGCGCGGCAGAATTCGCCCGTGCGCTTGAGGTCTTCGGCCAGCGCAGGCTCGATCCAACCGTGGTCGGCCAGCAGGGTGATGATCTCGCGCTCGTCGTGCGCCGGACCCAGGCCGCGGTCGGCCAGCACGTGGTCGCCCATCTCGACGGCCGCTTCCCAGGCGCGGATCACGTTCAGCGTGGCCGCGTCCTGGCGCGTGATGTCGCCGACGAAGGTGGTCGGGTCTTTTTCGTATTCGTCGCGGGCACGCTTGCAGCAGCGCTCGATGGTGCCCGTCTTGCTGACCAGCAGGTCTTGATCCATGTTTCCCTCGCTGCGGGACGTGGAGGGTCCCGTTCCAGGGAATACGTTACAACAAGAACAACACGGCCGCCGCACAAGTGGGCGCCAGCGCGCCCAGCAGCAGGCCCACGGCCCCGATCGATTCGTCGTTGAAGCCGCGCCGCAGCAGGGCCACGCCGGCCGGGTTCGGGGCGTTGGCGATGACGGTCAGCCCGCCGCCCGCCACCGCGCCCGCCACGAGCATGTATTGCGCGCGCTCGGACAGGCCGGCGATCAGCGAGCCGAGATAGGTCAGCGCGGCGTTGTCCGTGATGGCGGTCAGGCCCAGCGCGCCGAAGAATAGGAAGGTGGGCTCCAGTTTCGCGACGATGGGTTGCAGCCACCATTGCTGCATCCCGCCCAGCACGACGAGGCCGGCGAGGAAGAAACCGACCAGGAGGCCTTCCTTGAGGATCAGCGCGTCCTGGTAGCGCGGGTAGGCCTGCGTGATGCCGAGGAACAGCAGGAAGATGCCGGCGAACAGCACGGGATGGTGGGCCAGCAGCACGATCGCCGTCAGCACCGCCAGATGGGTCAAGGTCACGAGGACCGGCATGCGCACGGGCGCTTCGCCCTCGATCGACACGTCCAGCGGACGCAGGTGGGGGCGCAGCAGGAATGTCACGACGCTGGCGTTGGCCAGCACGGCGATGAACGCGCGCCAGCCGAAATGCGTCAGCATGTGGACGCTGTCCCACCCCCACGCGCCGGCCACCATCAGCACCGGCGGCGCGGCGTACGACGTCAGGGTGCCGCCGATCGACACGTTGACGAACAGGACGCCCAGCGCCCCGTATTTCAGCCATTCCGGCATTCCGGCGCGGAACACGGACGGCGCCAGCATCAGCGCCGCGAGCGTCATCGCGGCCGGCTCCGTGATCAGCGAGCCGGCCAGCGGCACGAGCGCGAGGCCGAGCCACGTCTGCGCGATTTCCGTGCGCAGCGGCAGCAGCCGCGCGAGCAGGCGCACGAGGGCGCGCGCGGCCTCCAGCACCGGGCGCGACGCTGCCACCACCATCACGGCGAACACGAACAGCGGTTCCGTGTAGTGGCGCGATTCCGCGTAGTCGATGGCGGCGGCGCTGCCGTCGACGAAGGCCATCGCGAGCATCAGCACGAACGCCCAGAAGCCGAAGACGACTTCCACTTCGCCGAGCAGGTGGAACAGCCCGGCATGGCGCGGATGGCGGTGCGCCAGGACTTCGAAGAGGCGCGTGGCGAACGTGTGCAGCAGGGCGAGCACGAACAGGATCAGGGCGATCTTGTGCATGGTCGTGGTCATGGGCGGGGTTCCTCGTGTTTGTGGATTTCCCCGCCATTGTCCCACGATGGGCGCGCACCCTCAGCGCAGGTGCGCGCGCAGCCCCGTGACGCCGGGCGCGACGTCGTCGGCCAGCACGTGGCGGTCGGGGAAATCGCCGCCGTTCTGCGGACGGTAAGGAATCGGCGCGTCGTCGAACAGGGTGCGCATGCGGGCCGCCAGGCCGGCCTTCGCCTGTTCGACGCCCTCGGCATCGATGCGGCTCGTGCCGTGCACGGCATACGTGGGCAGCACCTCCATGCCGGGGTAGAACAGGACGCCGTGCGTGATCGGGAACAGCAGCTCGTCGAGCTGGCCGTTGATGCCGCGCGGGCCGTAGTCGGCGGCCGGTCCTCCCGTCGTCACGGACAACAGCGCGCGTTTTCCCGCCAGACCGCCTTCGCCGTAGCGGTACCGGTTGCCCGCGCCCTGGTAGCCATAGGCGAAACCGAAGGCGTACACGCGCTCGATCCAGCCCTTCATGATCGCCGGCATGCCGAACCACCACAGCGGGAACTGGAAGACGACGGCGTCCGCCGCCATCAGCTTGGCCTGTTCGGCGCGCACGTCGTCCGGCTGGGTGCCGGTGCTGAAGGCGTGGCCGGATTCTTCCACGAACGACAGGCGCTCGGGGTTCAGCCGGTCGGGGAAATCGTGTTCGTCGTAGACGGCCTTCCAGCCCATCGCATACAGGTCGGACTGGATCACTTCATGGCCCTGGGCGCGCAGCTCGGCGCGCGCGGCGGCGACCATCTGCGCGGTGAGGGAATGCGGATCGGGGTGGGCGTGCACCAGTAACACGGTCTTCATCGTTGTTCTCCTTGGTTGGCGATGGACGCATTCTGGGCGCGATCGGGACGGCCGGGAATGCCAGCCGGCTTTTGGGGTAGTATCCAAAAAATGGATATCAAGAGACTGGACTTCAACCTGCTCGTCACGCTGGACGCCCTGCTGGCCGAGCGCAGCGTGAGCCGCGCCGCGCAGCGCCTGAACCTGAGCCAGCCCGCGCTGAGCGCCCAGCTGGCGCGCCTGCGCGAGATGCTGGGCGATCCGCTGTTCGTGCCGAGCCACCGCGGCATGACGCCCACGCCGCTGGCCCTGGGCCTGCAGGCGCCGCTGGCGGCGGCGCTCGCGCAGCTGCGCGACGTGGTGACGTCGGCCCGCGCGTTCGACCCGGCGCGCGACGACTTCACCGTCCACGTCGCGGCATCGGACTACGTGCAGGCAGCGCTGCTGCTCGACTTCACGCTGGCGCTGCGCAAGGAGGCGCCCGGCCTGCGCATCGCCTTGCGCGCGGCCGACGTCACGCGCCTGGCAGCGCAGATGGAAAAGGGCGAGATCGACCTGGCCGTGCTGACGCCGGACGGCATCGCCGGCGCCCTCCGGTCACGCCCGCTGTTCGAGGAACGCTACGTCTTCATCGCGCGCCGTGGCCACCCGGCGCTGCGGCGCCCGCTGGATGCGGCACGCTTCTGCGAACTCGAACACGTGATGGTCTCGCCGCGCGGCGGCAGTTTTACGACG
This sequence comes from Massilia putida, assembly GCF_001941825.1. Lineage (NCBI taxonomy): Bacteria > Pseudomonadati > Pseudomonadota > Betaproteobacteria > Burkholderiales > Oxalobacteraceae > Massilia > Massilia putida. The sequence goes on along the minus strand of NZ_CP019038.1, from coordinate 2,488,725 downwards.
CCCGTCGACGACATGCTCGACGCGCAGGGCCTGCGGCGCCGGGTCGTCGTGTCGGCGTCGACGTTCCACTCGGTGCTGGACCTGGTCGAACGCTCCGACCTCGTCGCCCTCGTCCCGGCGCGGTTGGTGGAGCGCAGGGCCGTCCGGCTGCGCGTGCTGGCGCCGCCGCTGCCCGTGTCCGGGTTCGCGATCCACATGGCGTGGCATAACCGCAATCACGGCGATGCGGCGCAGCGTTGGGTGCGGGAGAAGCTGGTGGCGTTCGCGCGGGAGGGAAATGATGGGCCGCCATCATAAAAAAACGGATTCACGTTTGAACGTGAATCCGTTTTAGTGGACGCCCGTGCTATCTGCGCGGTGCATCCGGCAATCAGGCCGGCTGATTAAATGGCGCGGATATTTCCCGCTTTTTCGCCTTTGGGGCCGGTCGAGCGCACGAACGAAACGCGCTGATTTTCGGCAAGGCTCTTGAAACCTTCCGATTGGATATCCTGGAAATGGGCGAACAGATCGCCGCCGCCTGCGTCAGGCGTAATGAAGCCGAAGCCTTTGGAATCGTTGAACCATTTCACGGTGCCGGTTTGAGTAGTCATTTTTAATCCTTTTGAATGCATGGGCAAAACGCCCGAAACGCACTTTCGACCAAGGGAGTGTAACGAAGGAAATCAAACAGGACCGGCGGGAGGCAGGACGGGAGAGAAAGGCCAACAATAACGACGACTTGATGCAGTGCCAGAAGAAAGATACAGGACTTTTCCACGTTCACCTAATCATTTCCGATTTATTTTTTTTCGGCCGGGCTCTCCCGGAATTATTCGTCGTGCCCGGAATGGCAACTGTTATCATCTTCCATCCCTGGAAGTTCTTACTGCCAGTATCGCAAGACAACCATTAAGGCTGGAAACAGAACTGCAATGAATGATGGAATATCCTACGATATGGATGACGCAGTCGCGGCCATGCAGGTGCTGCATGGCGCGCTGACGTTCGATCTGGAAGAACTCGAAAAGAAAATCCTCGCACTGGGCCATTCCATTACCGCCGTGCCCATGCCCCACAACCAGGAAATTTCCGAATATTACGAAGCCCGCACGGCCTTGCTTGGCGGATTATCCAGTATTGCCGAAGTCCTCGCATGGATCGAGTGGAAAACCGAGGAAGATCCTGAAGGCGACGTCGCTGTTGCTATCCAACCATTACCGACGCTGCGCGGGTGCTCGATCCATTGATTAGGGAGAACGAAATGAGTAAAAGTCAGGACGCGAAGAAATCCACGAAAAAAGAACCGGCCAAAACCGCCAAGGAAAAAAAGGCGGACAAGAAAGTGAAAAAGGAAGAGAAAAAGCGCCAGCAATGAGCGCCGGCGCGTATCTCATCCGTGCGGTGCCGTCTTGGCCGGCGCGGTGCCGGTCAGGTCGATGGCGGCCCGCACCGCTTTCGCCTGGTCCTGGGCTTTGCCTTGGCACCAGTAGTGGAGGAACATCAGCAGGCCAGCTGGCAGGACAGCGATCTTGTGCATGGCGTGTTCCTCAGGAATGCGTGAGTGGATAGAGAATGAGCCCCGCCGCGGCGGCCGCGGCGATGATCACGGGCTCCTGCAATTTCTTGAAACGCCACAGCAGCAATACCGTCGCGGCCGCCAATGCGACGGAAGGGAGGTCCGTGACGGAGCGCTTCGCCAGCACGACGACCGATCCGGTGATCGCACCCACCGCCGCGGCGGTGATGCCGTCGACGAAGGCGACGACGCCGGGCAGCTTGCCGTAACGCTTGAAGTAGGGCGCGGGAATGATGGTGAACAGGTAGCAGGGGATGAAGGTCGCCAGTGCCGCCACCGTCGCGCCGCCGAGGCCCGCGATCAGGTAGCCGATGAAGCCGACCGTGATCACGACCGGGCCCGGCGTGATCATCGCGACCGCCACGGCGTCGACGAACTGTTTTTCGTTCAGCCAGTGGTGTTCGGTCACGACACCGCCGTACAGGAACGGCACGATCGCGAGGCCCGAGCCGAACACGAACGCGCCGGCCTTGGCGAAGAAGAGGGCGATCTGCGTCAGCAGCGACGGGTCCGCGCTCCCGGCCAGGCCGGCCGCCAGCGGCAGCTCGGCGATGGAAGCGGCGCCGAGCGTGCCCCTGCGTGCCCATCCCGGCGGCGCCCGGAGCAGCCAGACCAGCACGCCGCCGGCGATCAGCAGCCAGGCCACTTCGGACTCGGTCGCGATCGTGACCGCGGCCAGCGTCAGGTAGACGGCCCAGAGCAGCTTGTCCCTGCCCAGCGTCTTGACGGTCAGCTTTTTCGTGCTCATCGCGATGATGCCCGTGACCGCCGCACCCACGCCGTAGAACACCGCCTGCATCCACGCGATGCCGCCGAAGCGCACATATGCCCAGCCCAGCGCGACGACCATCAGGAAGGACGGCAGCACGAAGGCGAGGCCGGCCAGCGTGGCGCCGAGGATGCGGTAATGCACATAGCCGAGGTAGATGCCGAGTTGCGCCGCCAGAGGGCCGGGCGCGAGCTGGGCCAGCGCGAGGCCTTCCTTGTAGTCGGCGGCGGAGATCCAGCCGCGTTCTTCGACCAGGTCGCGCTGCATGTAGCCGACCAGTGCCACCGGGCCGCCGAAGCCGAGGGCGCCGAGCCGCAGCATGTACGACACCATCTGCCATAACGTGTAGCGCGGGTTCGTGTGGGTTGATTCTTGCATGTCAGGTGGAGGCGGGTAAGGTTGAGAAATGGGCATGCAGCCCGTCGAGGATGGGCGCGACTTGCGCGAGCAGGTCGTCGTCGTCGCGTGCGCGTTGCCGCAGTCCGGCCAGCATCGCTTCGAAGCCGGCGGCTTCGGCGACAAATCCGTTGCCGACGTCCAGCACATGGACCAGCGCGCCGACGCGCACGAGTCCCGGGTCCTGGTCGAGGCCGAAGCTGGCCAGCAGCACTTCGAAGGTGACCTTGTCGCCGACGTGGCTGAAGGCGGCCCCGTCGAAATCGAATCCGAGCGCATCCGGCGGACAATCGCCCGGCGTCTCCAGCCACAGGAAGCGCGCGTCGCGGTCGATATGGCGGCGGATCAGCCACGCACTGGCGACCCGGTCGACCCACAGGCGCTTGCGCGTGGCCCACGTGCGGGCGCGGTACGCGGCCGGGTCCAGCCTGGGAATCGGGGCGTCGACGGCGTGCGGCTCGTCCGGCGACAGCACCTTGTCGGCCAGGGCCGTGAACTCGCGCCAGGCCTGCTCGCCCTGGGCGCTGGCCTCGTCGGGGAAATAATCGATCGCGCGCAGCGCATCGTATTCGCGCCGCAGTTTGCGCAACTGCTTGTTGACGTCCTGCGGCGTCGAGGCTGGGATGGAGGTGTTGGCTTGCGCGAGCAGTGCGATGAATGCGGCGTATTCCTGCCTGCGGTCGAACAGGCTCCGGTAACGCTGCTCGTCGGCGGCGTCGACGGGGCCGGCCTGCAATAGCCAGGCCGTGCCGCCTTCGCGGATCGTCTCGTCGCCCAGGCCGGCGAGCTGCGGGCGCAGCGCCTCGGTATCGGGGAGGAGATAGACGCCATCGCGCAGTGCCCCGCACCCGAGCGCCTTCAGGGCGCGCCAGATGCGCATGCGTGCGGTTGCGCTGCTGGTCGGCAGGGTGACGACGAGCAGGAGCCAGTGTGTTGTCCGGTCGTTCATGCCGGCATAGTATCATCATGTAGCAGTCGCTACATAATTTGTAGATAAAGATGAGATTGTCAGGTCAGGCTCTCGATATACCGTTTGTCGACCTGGCCGCAGTATTCGGCACAGGCCGCGCGCACGGCGGACGCCGCCGCGTGGACGGCCACCGCCGCGTTCGTGCGGCGGCTCATCGACACGATGATCGGCGGCGGCACCGGCTGCAGCGGCACCTCCATGAATTCGCCGTTTTCGAGGTGGCTGCTGACGAACAGCCAGGGAATCGCGGCCACGCCGAAGCCGTTCCGGATCAGCTGGATGATGGCCGCCACGGACGGCGAGCAGGTGATGCGGGTCTGTTCGAGCGGCACGCCGCTCAGGTTCGCGAGCCGGGTGACGATGTCCTCGAGCATCCGGTGCGGGGCCGTGCCCCGGCCGAACGTCAGGATCGGGAATTGCAGCAAGCGCTGGGCCAGGCCTTCCTTGTGCGGCGACAGCAATCCGGTGCGCGCGATCCACCGTACCGGATACACGGCCAGCGGCTCCGACGTGATCTCGCTGCCGTTGATGCCCTCGACGCCGACCACCAGATCGAGCTCGCCCCCGAGCAGGCGCTTTTCCAGGGTCGCGCTCATGTCCACGACGAGATCGATTTCCAGTTCCGGAAAGCTGGCGTTCAGCTGGCGGACGGAGTGCGCCAGCCAGCTGTGCACCACCGTCTCGATCACGCCCAGCCTGATCCTGCCCCGCACCGCGCTCTCCGTGCGCGCCGCCTCGCGCAGGCGCCGGGTCGCGTCCACGACGGCCTTCGCGTGGTGCAGCAGGTAGTCCGCGTTCGGCGTCAGCCGGAATTCCCGGGTGCTGCGGTCGATCAGTTCCGTCTGCAGCTCCTCCTCCAGCGCCTTGATGCGCAACGAAATCGCCGCGGGGGTCGCATGCATGGCGCGGGCGGTGGCGCGGACGCTGCGCAGCTGGGCGAGGGTGATCAGGGTCTCGAGGAAGCGGGTATTCATGGCGTAAAGAATACTTTAAGAAAAAGGAGAACGGTTTAAAGAGGCGTTTAGGAAAACTTAACACATGCGGTAAAAATAAGTGACTTGGTGGAATGGGGAAGACGCATCTATGCTTATTTACACGTCATTACCGAGCAGGGAAAAACCATGAAACCGATCCAGTTCCGTCACCTGGTCCGTGCGGGCGAATTCCGCAAGCCGACCGCCGGCGTCTGCGGCGGCTATGCCCAGGCGAACCTCGTCATCCTGCCGGATGCGCAGGCCCACGACTTCCTGCGCTTTGCCCAGCGCAATCCGAAAGCATGTCCCTTGCTGGCGGTGGGTGAACCGGGGGCGTGGCACCTGCCGGCGCTCGGCGCCGACCTCGACCTGCGCACCGACGTGCCGGGTTATTACGTCTACCGCGACGGCGAACTGGCGGAAACGCCGGCATCGCTGGCCGGCTTCTGGCGCGACGACCTGGTCGCGTTCGCGATCGGTTGCTCGTTCTCGTTCGAAGAGATGCTGCTCGCCGCCGGCATCCCGCTGCGCCACATCGAGCAGGACCGGAATATCGCCATGTACCGCACGAACATCCCGAACGAAGCGGCGGGGCCGTTCGCGGGCAATATGGTCGTGTCCATGCGCCCTTTGACGGCCAGGGACGCGATCCGCGCCATCCAGATCACGAGCCGCTTTCCCGCGGTGCATGGCGCGCCGGTGCACCTGGGCGATCCGCGCCTGATCGGTATCGCCGACCTGGCGCGTCCCGACTATGGCGACGCCGTCGAGGTCATGGCGGACGAAGTGCCCGTGTTCTGGGCCTGCGGCGTGACGCCGCAGGAAGCGATCCGCGCCGCGCGCCTGCCGTTCGTCATCACCCATCGTCCCGGCTACATGCTCGTCACCGACGTGCCGAATACATCGCTGGCGATGCTGTAAGACACCTCACAATAAAACACGGAGACACCATGAACACCCAAGAGATCGTGCAGGAGCGCGTGGACGCCGGCCATTTCAGCTGGCTGCGCCAACTGACCAAGGCCGAACGCCGTACCTTCATCGGCTGCAAGGTCGGCTATGCGCTGGACGCGATGGACACGCAATTCCTCAGCTTCGTCATTCCCACGCTGATCGCCACCTGGGGCCTGTCGAAAGGCGACGCCGGTCTGATCGGCACCGTCACGCTGCTGACGTCGTCGCTGGGCGGCTGGCTGGCGGGCATCCTGTCGGACCGCATCGGCCGCGTGAAGACGCTGCAACTGACGATCCTGTGGTTCGCGCTGTTCACCGTCCTGAGCGGCTTTGCCCAGACCTTCAGCCAGTTGCTCGTGCTGCGCGGCCTGATGGGCTTCGGCATGGGCGGCGAATGGACGGCCGGCGCGATCCTGATGGGTGAAGTCATCCGCGCGAAGGACCGCGGCAAGGCGGTCGGCATGGTGCAGGCCGGATGGGCGCTGGGCTGGGGCGTCTCGGCGCTGCTGTACGCGCTGATGTTCTCGCTGCTGCCGGCCGAACTGGCGTGGCGCTCGCTGTTCCTGCTCGGGATCATCCCCGCCGTCTTCGTCATCTACATCCGCCGCTTCGTCGAGGAGCCGGACGTCTTCCTGGCCGAGCAGCGCCGCAGCGAGCACGCGGAACAAGCGCAGTTTACCGAGATCTTCTCGCCGCGCATGCTCTCGACGACGCTGCGCGCCGTGCTGCTGACGACCGGCGCGCAAGGCGGCTATTACGCGATCACGACCTGGCTCCCCACGTTCCTGAAGACGGAGCGCCACCTGACGGTGCTCGGCACCGGCGGCTACCTGGCGATGGTCATCGCCGGCTCGTACATCGGCTACATCGTCAGCGCCTACCTGACCGACCGCCTGGGCCGCAAGCGCAACTTCATCCTGTTCGCCGTGGGCTCGCTGCTGATCGCGCTGGCCTACACCCGTCTGCCGGTGACGGACAACGTGATGCTGGTGCTCGGCTTTCCGCTCGGCTTCCTCGTCTCCGGCGTCTTCAGCGGCATGGGCGCTTTTCTCACCGAGTTGTTCCCGACCCGCATGCGCGGTTCCGGCCAAGGGTTTTGCTACAGCATGGGCCGTGCGATCGGTTCGCTGTTTCCGTTCGCGATCGGCGCCGCCGGCCAGTCGCTTCCGCTCGGCCACGCCATCGGCCTGTTCTCGGCCGGCGCCTACGGCATCATGATCGTCGCCGCCCTGACCCTGCCCGAAACCCGCGGCAAGCGCCTCGAATCCTGATCCGCCGGCCGCCACGGCCGCACTCCGCTCCCACCGACAAACACAAGCGTCCGGCGCGCCAGGGCACCGCTTTGCCTGCGCGCGCCCAGTATTTTGAAGAGGTAAGACCATGAACCAAGCAACCCACCGACACGACACGCCGCGCCAGCGCTGGCAATTCTGGATCGACCGCGGCGGCACCTTCACCGACATCGTCGCGCGCAAGCCCGACGGCGCGCTGGTGACGGCCAAGCTGCTGTCCGAGAACCCGGAACAGTACCGCGACGCCGCCGTCGCCGGCATCCGCCGCCTGCTCGGCATCGCGCCCGACGCGCCCATCACGCCCGACCTCGTGGAAGCCGTCAAGATGGGCACGACGGTCGCGACGAACGCCCTCCTGGAACGCAAGGGCGAGCGCACCGCGTTGCTGATCACCAAGGGCTTCCGCGACGCCCTGCGCATCGCCTACCAGAACCGTCCGCGCCTGTTCGACCGCCATCCCGTGCTGCCGCAGCTGTTGTACGAACGCGTGGTCGAGGTGATTGAGCGCGTCGGCGCGCACGGCGACGTGATCGATCCACTGGACGTCGCCGCCGTGCGGGCCGACCTGGCAAAGCTGCATGCGGACGGCTTCCGGTCGGTGGCGATCGTGCTGATGCACGGCTACCGCTACCCCGACCACGAACAGACGGTCGCCGCCATCGCGGCCGAACTGGGATTCACCCAGGTGTCGGTCTCGCACCAGGTGAGCCCGATGATGAAGCTGGTGTCGCGCGGCGACACGACGGTCGTCGATGCCTACCTGTCGCCGATCCTGCGCCGCTACGTCGACCAGGTCGCGGCCGAGATGGAGGGCGTGCGCCTGCTGTTCATGCAGAGCAATGGCGGCCTGACGGGCGCCCACCGGTTCCAGGGCAAGGACTCGATCCTGTCCGGTCCCGCCGGCGGCATCGTCGGCATGGTCGGCACGGCGCGCAAGGCCGGCTTCGAGAAACTGATCGGCTTCGACATGGGCGGCACGTCCACCGACGTGTCGCATTACGCGGGCGAACTGGAACGCGAATTCGAGACGCAGGTCGCCGGCGTACGGATGCGCGCGCCGATGATGAGCATCCACACGGTCGCGGCGGGCGGCGGTTCGGTCCTGCATTTCGACGGCAGCCGCCTGCGCGTCGGCCCGGACAGCGCGGGCGCGAATCCCGGACCGGCCAGCTACCGCCGCGGCGGTCCGCTCACGGTCACCGACTGCAACGTCATGCTCGGGAAGATCCAGCCGGCGCACTTCCCGGCGGTGTTCGGCCCGCACGCCGACGAGCCGCTCGACGCCGCCATCGTGCGCGAGAAATTCGCGCAGATCGCCGCGCGCATCGAACAGGAAACCGGGCGGCGCCGCACGCCGGAAGAGGTGGCCGAAGGCTTCCTGGAGATCGCGGTGGGCAGCATGGCCAATGCCATCAAGTTCATTTCGGTGCAGCGCGGCCACGACGTGACGGACTACACCCTGGCCACGTTCGGCGGCGCCGGCGGCCAGCACGCGTGCCTGGTGGCCGACGCCCTCGGCATGACCCGCATCTTCGCCCACCCGTTCGCGGGCGTGCTGTCCGCGTACGGCATGGGCCTGGCCAACCAGACGGCCATGCGCGAGCGGACGATGGAAACGGCGTTGTCCGAAGAGCGCACCGGCGCGCTGCGCGCCGCGCTGGACGCGCTGGCGCAGGAGGCGGCGGCGGAACTGGTCGCGCAAGGCATCGCGGGCGATGCGGTGCGCGTCGTCGAACGCGCCCACCTGCGCTACGAGGGCACGGATTCCGTCATCATCGTGCAGCACGGCAGCGTGGCCGCGATGAAGGCGCAGTTCGAGGAAGCCTACGGCAAGCGCTATTCCTTCCTCATGCCGGACAAGGCGATCGTCGTCGAGGCGATCTCGGTGGAGGCGATCGGAGAAACCGATGCGGGTGCCGGCCACGCCTTCGACCCCGCACCGCGCGCTACACCGCTGGCGCCGCACGAGACGGTGGCCGTGTACTCGGGCGGCCGGTGGCACGACAGCGCGCTGTACCTGCGCGCACAGACGCGGCCCGGGGACCGCATCGCCGGCCCAGCGATCATCGTCGAGGCGAACGGCACCAACGTGGTCGAACCGGGCTGGGTGGCGGAAGTCACGGCGGACGACAACCTCGTGCTTCAGCGCGTGACGCCACGCGCGCAGCGCAAGGCCATCGGCACCGAGGCCGATCCGGTCATGCTCGAAGTCTTCAACAACCTGTTCATGAGCATCGCCGAGCAGATGGGCCTGCGGCTGCAGAACACGGCGGTGTCGGTGAACATCAAGGAACGCCTGGACTTTTCGTGCGCGCTGTTCGATGCACAGGGCAACCTGATCGCCAACGCGCCGCACATTCCCGTCCACCTGGGCTCCATGGGCGCGAGCATCCGCACCGTGATCGAGGCCAACCGCGGCCGCATGCGGGCGGGCGACGTCTACATGCTCAACGACCCTTACCACGGCGGCACGCACCTGCCGGACATCACCGTGATCACGCCGGTGTTCGACCGCGCGGGCGAGGACATCCTGTTCTACGTCGCGTCGCGCGGCCATCATGCGGACGTGGGCGGCATCGCGCCCGGCTCGATGCCGGCGGACAGCCGCAGGGTCGAGGAAGAGGGCGTCCTGATCGACAACTTCCAGCTGGTGCGGGCGGGCCGCTTCCTGGAACGCGAGACGACGGCGCTGCTGCTGTCGGGCGACTACCCGTGCCGCAACGTGGCGCAGAACATCGCCGACCTGCAGGCGCAGGTGGCCGCCAACCAGAAGGGCGTCGAAGAGCTGTTGAAGATGGTGGACCAGTTCGGGCTCGACGTCGTGCAGGCCTATATGCGGCACGTGCAGGACAATGCCGAGGAAGCGGTGCGCCGCGTCATCAGCGCGCTCAAGGACGGCAGCTACACGTACCGTCTCGACAACGGCGCCGTGATCCAGGTGGCGATCCGCGTCGACCACGCCGCGCGCACGGCCGACATCGACTTCACCGGCACGTCGCCCCAGCTCGACAACAATTTCAATGCCCCGAGCTCGATCTGCATGGCGGCCGTGCTGTACGTGTTCCGCACGCTCGTCGAGAACGACATCCCGCTCAACGCCGGCTGCCTGAAGCCGCTGAACGTGATCATCCCGGCAGGCTCGATGCTCAATCCGCGCTACCCGGCCGCCGTCGTCTCGGGCAACGTGGAGACGTCGAGCTGCATCACGAACGCCCTGTACGGCGCGCTCGGCGTGCAGGCCTCGTCGCCCGGCACGATGAACAACTTCACGTTCGGGAATGCCGACTACCAGTACTACGAGACCATCGCGGGCGGCTCGGGCGCGGGCGACGGTTTCAACGGCACCGACGTCGTGCAGACCAACATGACGAACTCGCGCCTGACCGATCCGGAGGTGCTCGAGTGGCGCTATCCGGTGCGCCTGGACAGCTACGAGATCGCCCGGGATTCCGGCGGCCGCGGGCGCTGGCAGGGCGGCAACGGCGGCGTGCGCAGGATCCGCTTCCTGGCCCCGATGACGGCGTCGATCCTGTCGAACAACCGCATCGTGCCGCCGTTCGGCATGGCGGGCGGCGAGCCCGGCAGGTGCGGCCGCAACTACGTCGTGCGCGCCGGCGGCGGGGTCGAGGAACTGGGCTTCGTCGCGACGACGGAGGTGCAGCCGGGCGACGTGTTCGTCATCGAGACGCCGGGCGGCGGCGGGTATGCGCCCGCCGTCCAGGAGGCGCCGGCCGCCGCCGCAGTTGCCCGTCTCCGCGACGGCATCCTCGCATAACCATAACGAGAAAGAGAACACGATGGAAACAATGAAAACAATTCTGTGTGCCGGCGCGCTGGCCGCGACCTGCATGAACGCCGTCGCCGCCGACGGCGCGGTCAACGTGTATGGCCTGGTCGACGTCGCCATCGTGCGCGAGACCGGCGGCAGCGGCGGCGGCATCACCAAGATCACGAGCGGCGTCGGCGCCGGTTCCCGGCTCGGCTTCAAGGGGCGCGAGGACCTGGGCGGCGGCCTCGCCGCCGTCTTCCTGCTGGAGAGCGGCTTCCAGGCCGATACGGGCGCGCTGGGGCAGGGCGGGCTGCTGTTCGGGCGCCAGGCGTATGTGGGCCTGCAGGGCGGCTTCGGCACGCTGACGGCGGGCCGCCAGTACACGCCGCAATACCTGACGGTGGTGATGGCCGATCCGTTCGGGTCGGGCTACGCGGGCGACACGAAGAACCTGATGGCCCCGACCGGCAACTCGGCCAGCCGCATGGACAATTCGCTGAAATACGTGTCGCCCGCCGCCGGCGGCGTCAGCGCGGAAATCGTGTACGGCGCCGGCGAAGTGGCGGGCGACGGCGCGGCGGGGCGGCAATTCGGCGGTGCGCTCGACTACAATGCCGGCCCGCTCCACGCCCGGCTCGGCTACCACAACCGCAACAACGACACGGCGACCGTCAGGAACACGAGCAACGCGAAGAACACGGTGCTGGCCGCGGTCTACGACTTCGGCGTCGTGAAGGCGCATGTCGCGTACGGCGTCAACAAGGGCCTGAACAGTTCCCTGCTGCGCAATACGGCGAACCCGTACGGCAGGGCCGGCGTGCCGGTCGCGTCGAGCGACAGCCGCGACATGCTGGTCGGCGCCACGATCCCGTCCGGCCCGCACACGTGGATGGTGTCGTGGCTCCACAAGGACGACCGCACCGCGTTCGACCAGGATGCGACCCAGTACGCGCTGGGCTACCGCTACGCGCTGTCGCGCCGGACCGAGTTGTATGCCGCGATCGCGCACATCGTGAACCGGCACGGGGCCAGTTATACGGTCGGCAGCGCCATCGAAGGGGGATCGGGGAACGGGGCAGCCGATCTCGGGATCCGGCATGTTTTTTGAAATGGCGCGGTCATTCAAGAAAATCAACCTTGCCAAAACCTGATGGGAATAGTACTGTACGTTTATACAGTATTTCTTCGCATCAAATATGAATTGCTCAGGTTCAATATCTGCAGCGCCGGAAGCCTTGCATCCGTCGCTCTGGCTTGCCTCGCAGCTGGCACGTGGCGACACGCGCTGCATCGATACCGGCCATCTCGCCTTGTCGGCGCACCTGCCCGGCGGCGGCTGGCCGACCGGGACATTGGTCGACCTGCTGCTGCCGCAGCCCGGCATCGGCGAAATGCGCCTGCTGCGCCCGGCGCTGGCGGCCGTGGCGCAGCGTCGCGTCGTGCTGCTGCAGCCGCCGCATCCACCCCAGGCCCTGGCGCTGGCCACGCTCGGCGTGCAGCCTTCGCAACTGATCTGGCTGCGCGCCGGGAACACGGCCGATGCGTTGTGGGCGGCGGAACAGGTGCTGCGCAGCGGCAGTTGCGGCGCGCTGCTGTTCTGGCAAAACCACGTGCGCGGCGAACATCTGCGCCGGCTGCACCTGGCGGCGCAGGCGGGGGAGACGCTGTTCTTCATGATGCGGCCGCTGGCGGCCGGCCAGGACGCTTCGCCGGCGCCGCTGCGCCTCGCCTTGCGGCCGCAATCGGGCGGCATCGACATCAGTTTCGTGAAACGCCGCGGACCGCAACGCGACGCGACCCTGTTCCTTCCATTGACTTCTTACCTGCCCAATCGCCATGCGCCTGTGGATCGGACTGCACCTGCCCCGGTTATCGCTCGAGGTATTCACACCGAGCTGGTCCACTGACACCGGCAGCGTCGTGCTCGAACAGGAGCGCGTGCTGGTGGCCTCGCAGGAGGCGCTGGACGCCGGCGTGCGCACCGGCATGCGCCGCGGCGGCGTGCTGATGCTGCTGCCCGACGCCCGCATCCACGCGCGCGCGCCGGCGCTCGAGGCGGACGCGCTCCAGGCCGTGGCGCTGGCCCTGCTGCAGTACACGCCGCAGGTCACGGAAAGCGAGGAAGCGACGCTGCTGATGGACGTCGGCGCCAGCCTGCGCCTGTTCGGCGGCATCCGCGCGCTGTGCCGGCGCGTGCACGCGAACGTGCGCGCGCTGGGCTTCACGGCCTCGCTCGCGTGCGCGCCCACCGCGCGCGGGGCCTGGCTGCTGGCGCGCGCGAACGCGGGGCGTGCCGTGCGGATGGAATCGCTGCTGCGCCGGCTCGACCGGCTGGCCGTGCTGCTGGCGCCGCCGGCGCGTCCGTTCGCGGACTGGTTCGACGGCATCGGATGTCACACGCTGGGCGAACTGCGCCGCCTGCCGCGTCCCGGCCTGCAGCGGCGCTGCGGACGGGACCTGCTCGACCTGCTCGACGCCGCCTACGGCCTGAGGACGGAGCTGTATGCCTGGATCGCGCCGCCCGACACCTTCCGCGCGCGCCTGGAACTGTACGACCGCATCGACGACGCCGAGCTGCTGCTGGCGGGCGCCCGATGCCTGCTGGTGCAGCTGACGGGCTGGCTGTGCGCGCGCCAGCTGGCGGTGGAGCGCATCGTGCTGCAGCTGGAGCATGAGCGGGGCAGGGTGGCGTGTCCGCCGACCGGCATCGAGATCGTGCTGGCCGAACCGACATGGCGCGACGAGCACCTGGTGCGCCTGCTGCGGGAACGCCTGGCCAAGCTGACGTTGGACGCGCCCGTGATCGGCCTCGCGCTGGAAGCCCTGCAGGTGCGTGCGATGGCGCCGCCGAACGCATCGCTGTTCCCCGAACCGGGCGGCAGCGAGGAAGACCGCATGCGCATGCTGGAACTGCTGGCGGCGCGCCTGGGGCCCGACAACGTCCTGCAGCCGCTGCCGCTGGCCGATTACCGCCCGGAGCAGGCCAACGTCTGGGTGCCGGTCCAGCACACCGTCAGCGACAAGGCGCGCAACGCCCAGCTGCCGCCCGACGTGATGAGCCTGCCGCGCCCGACGTGGCTGCTGGCCAGGCCCATTGCGCTATTGATGCGCAACCGCCGCCCGTTCTACGGCTCGCCGCTGCAGCTGGCCTCGAATCCGGAACGCATCGAGGCCGGCTGGTGGGACGGCCCGGAGACGCGCGACTATTTCATCGCCGAAGGGCAGGATCACACGCTGTACTGGGTGTACCGGGAACGTATCGGTGTCGATGAGCGCGAGCCGCGCTGGTACTTGCATGGGTTGTTCGGTTAAGCGGCGTGCGGTACCCGCGCCAACACCAGGTCGATTGCCTGCCCGGCCGCCGCAGCATTCTCCCAGCGCCGCTGCAAGCGCCGCGCCACTTGCACCAGCGACGGAAAATACGATTTCACCGCATGGGGCGCAAAGGCTTGCATCACCATGCGCCGCTGGTCACGCCACGCGGCCCCTTCCGAATCGAACAGGCCGGGCATGGCGCCCAGCTCGGCCGCTACCTCGGCCAGCACGGCTGGCCGTCGGAAGGTGTCCGGCCGCTCACGCAGTACCTTGCCGACCAGGTCGGGGTCGGCCACCGCGATGAACGCACCGTTTGGCACCTTCACCCGGTAACGGGACCATGTTTCCGCGCCCACTTTTCCATGGTCTGGTGAAGCCGCTTGAAATCGAGCTGGTGCAGATTGCCCACCACGGGGAGCGGACGGGGCCCGGGCAGGTCGGCCAGGCGGCGCAGCGTATGCCCGGTGCCACCGGCGCGTGTGGACGGCTTTTGTAGATCGGAGGGGCTGTCACCGAGGAAGTTGGGCCGCTTTTGGCCGATGGTGATCCTTCGGCAGAGACCGCTTTCGACCCAGGCCGTGTAAAAACGCAGGCCCAGGTAAACGGAACCGGCCCAGTAAACGTTGAGTCAGTATCTCATCAATACGGATGCGACATGAAGCGCTTTATCGAAGGCGAGAATCGAGGACAGGGCACGCTGCTGCCCGAGCTCTTGGACGACTACGTTGCCGAGGACAACCCGGTACGCGTGGTCGATGTCTTCGTTGAAGAGCTGGACCTTGGCGGGCTTGGATTCAAAGGTGTGCAGCCTGCGAAAACGGGGCGGCCCGCTTACCACCCGGCCGTGCTTCTGAAGCTTTACATTTACGGCTATCTCAATCGTATCCAGTCGAGCCGGCGACTCGAACGTGAAGCCCAGCGTAACGTCGAATTGATGTGGCTGACACAGCGCCTGAGGCCCGACTTCAAGACGATAGCGAACTTCCGCAAGGACAACGGCAAGGCCATTCGCAATGTCTGCCGCCAGTTCGTTGTGTTGTGCCAGCAGCTGGATTTGTTTTCGGACGCGGTGGTCGCGATCGACGGCAGCAAGTTCAAGGCCGTCAACAGCAGCGACCGCAACTTCACTGGCGCAAAGCTCAAGCGCAGGATGGAGGAGATCGAGGCCAACATCACTCGCTATCTGGCAGAGCTCGACACGGCCGACCGGCAGGAACCTGCTGCCATACAAGCGAAAACTGTCCGTCTCAACGACAAGATCGCGTCGCTGAAGGAGCAGATGACCAAGCTCCGCGAAATCGAAGCGAAGCTGGAAGAGACAGGGGAAACGCAGATTTCGCTGACCGATCCGGACGCTCGCTCGATGATGACACGGGGCAGCGGCATCGTCGGCTACAACGTCCAAACCGCAGTCGACACCCGGCATCATTTGATCGTCGAACACGACGTGACAAACAACGGTAGCGATCGCGATCAACTGTCCGGGATGGCCAAGAAGGCGCGCACAGTCATCGGCACACCGATACTGACCGCGATTGCCGACCGTGGTTACTTCAAGGGTGAGGAAATCCTTGCGTGTCACGAGGCCGGAATCTTCGCCCTGGTGCCACCGACGAAGACCTCGGGCGCCAAGGCCGACGGGCGATTCGACAAGGCTGACTTCATTTATGATCCGCACAAGAACGAGTACCGTTGTCCGGCAGGTGAGGCACTGATCTGGCGTTTTGCGACTGTCGAGAAAGGCATGACAAACCACCGGTACTGGAGCTCGAATTGCCAGGGGTGCCCGCTCAAGGAAAAATGCACGCCGAGCCCGAATAGACGTGTAACGCGATGGGAGCACCAGACCGTACTTGACGATATGCAGACGCGTCTCGAACAAAGCCCCGACGCCATGCGAATTCGGCGCTCCACGGTCGAGCATCCATACGGAACGATCAAAGCGTGGATGGGATCGACGCACTTCTTGACGAAGGGCCTTGAACGCGTGAAGACCGAGATGAGCCTGCACGTGCTTGCCTATAACCTCAAGCGATTGATGGCACTGCTCGGCATCGCCGCGATGATGGATGCGATCAGGGCGTATGCCCTTTTTCTGCGGCGATATGGCCCACTCCGGGCAATTATTTTGACCACCTTACCTGGAAGGCTGAGAAGCAGGTTTGGCGTGACTGGGGCTCTCGCCCCGTGCTAAAACCGGCTTCTCGCGGCCCCGATATTCTGCCTTTTGTTTTCACACAGCCTGGACCCAAAGCAGACGTATCGCTGTGTTATGGACAGCGAAGACTTTTTGACGCTGGATCTTATGGCAGGGATTTCCGGTAAAAATCCGGGTATATGTTAGATCACGTACACTGTGCTAAAGACATCGCTCGTAATCTGACAGTATGACTTCGTTATTATTGCCAGAGCAATATCGCAACGTTTTCGAAGCGCTTCCAGGCGCCTTTCTGCTGTTGCTGCCCGACGTGGACTTCACGATCGCGGGGGTCAGCGACGAGTATCTGCGTGCGACCTTGAGGCAACGCGACGAAATCATCGGCCACCCCGTGTTCGAGATGTTCCCTGACAATCCGGGTACGCCCGATGCCAACTCCACTACGAATTTGTCACGCTCGTTGAAACGCGTGGTTGCAACCCGTCAGCCCGACGTCATGGCCGTTCAAAGGTACGACGTCCGGCGGCCTGATGGTAACGGTTTCGATGTGCGTTACTGGAGTCCCGTCAACGCCCCCATCTTTGCAGATGACGGCGAGCTCCTGTGCATTGCGCATCGAGTGGATAACATCACCGACTATGTAAGGCTGACTGAAGCGCATGCAGAACAGCGCGCCTTTACCGAAATGCTAAGCGCGGACAAGGTGACAATGGAGGCCGAAATCGTCCGGCGGAGTATCGATATCGACAAAGCGAAACGCGAATTGCAGGTTGCAAACGCCGAGTTGGCCGACTATGCCCACCGCGCTCGTGAGGCCGCGCGGAGCAAGGACGAGTTTCTTGCCATGCTCGCGCACGAACTGCGTAATCCGCTGGCGGCCATCACGTCCGCCTTGCAACTGTGGGACATCGCGGCGGGCGCAGACGAAGGGCGGCAGGAACGGCTGCTGGCGGTCTGCAAGCGTCAGACGAAAAATCTGACACGCCTTGTGGACGATTTGCTGGAGATGTCACGGATCGACCAGGGGGCCGTAGAGTTACATCGTAAGGAACTAGATCTGCGCGATGTGGTCGACAGCGCGGTCCATGCGGTGCGCGAACTGTTCGAACGGCACCGGTTGACGATGTCGACCAGGGTGGCGCCGGCAAACTTCACGGCTTTTGGTGATGCAACCAGACTGGAGCAGGTACTGGCCAACCTGCTGACGAATGCGGCCAAGTACAGTCATCCCGATGGGCAGGTGGAACTTCTGCTCGAGACTATGCCATTACAAAAGAATTGCGCGCGAATTATCGTGACGGACCACGGCCGGGGTATCCCTGTCGAAAAGCTCGACGTCATCTTCGATGTCTTCGTCCAGGTTGATCCGGGCATCGACCGTGCACGAGGCGGACTCGGCATCGGATTGGCGCTGGTGAGATCGATCATCAGGCTCCATGGAGGTACAGTGCGCGCCGAAAGCGAGGGGCTCGGCCATGGAAGCAGGTTCATCGTCGAACTCCCGCTCATGTCGGAGGCTGGACTGCAGCAGAACGCAACCGGAGCTACGGAACAGCCGGCCCTGCTGCCACAGCCGTCCTCGGGTACCCATCGAATCTTGGTCGTGGAAGACAATCCCGACGCACGCGAAATGCTGTGCGCCCTGTTGACCGAGTTCGGTTATTCCGTCACGACAGCAGCCGACGGCAGCGGGGGACTCGAAAAGCTGCTGGACATGCGACCAGATATTGCGATCATCGACATTGGATTGCCCGGCATCGACGGCCTGGAAATCGCCCGCAGGACCAGGGCCACGATCGGACGCAAGACGAAACTGGTTGCCCTCACAGGCTATACCGCGCCGGCCATCGAGGTCGCCGCGCTCGATGCCGGTTTCGACATGCATATTGCCAAGCCTTGTACCCCGGAGAAGCTCGCAAGCATTCTTGCGCCGTGATTTCGCTCGACTTAAACGATGCGGTCCATAGCCCTTGAACGCCACGTCCGGGCGCGGCGCGCGCATCCAGACGACGCAGCCGACGATACACACGAAGGCTGCGAATAAGGTCAGGACGTTGACGACGTGCCCGGCCAGCCAAAGCAGAAGGCCGACAGCGTTCTTCACACCGGGAGCGGCTTACGCCCGTTGCCGCAGGGCGCGCTCGATCTTCTGGTCGGTCTTGTACTGGCTGAGCGCATACACGGCCCAGATCGCGGCCGGCAGCCAGCCGATCAGGGTGATCTGCAGGATCAGGCAGATGATCCCCGCGAACGGACGGCCGATGGTGAAAAAGGTCAGCCAGGGCAGGACGAGGGCGATGATGAGACGCATGCGTTTTCTCCTTGAGTCGACCTCCCAGCATAGCAACTTCACGGCCCCGGAATCTCACGCATTCCCACCCGCCCTGGCAAACATGCGCGGCTTGTTCCACAATGCGTCTGTCACCGCTTTCTGCAACCAACACCATGCTCACCGAACGTATCGACTTCCCCGGCCCGCACGGCAAGATCTCCGCCAAGCTGGACGCTCCCACCGGCACCCCGCGCGCCTACGGCATCTTTGCCCACTGCTTCACCTGCAGCAAGGACGTATTGGCCGCCACGCACATCGCGCGCGGCTTGGCAAGCCTGGGCGTGGCCGTGCTGCGCTTCGACTTCGCCGGGCTCGGGTCCAGCCATGGCGATTTCGCCGACACCAATTTTTCGTCCAACGTCGAAGACCTCGTCACGGCCGCCGATTACCTGCGCGCCAAATTCGCGGCGCCGACGCTCCTGATCGGCCACAGCCTGGGCGGCGCGGCCGTGCTGGCGGCGGCGCACCGCGTGCCGGAAGCGCGGGCCGTCGTGACGATCGCCGCGCCCAGCGATCCGCACTACGTCGTGCATAAACTGCTGTCCGAGCACCTCGACACGATCGCCGAACAGGGCGAGGCGCGCGTGAAGCTGGCCGGGCGCGACTTCAACATCCGCCAGCACTTCATCGAGGACGCCGGCCGGCACCACCTGCACGACAAGATCGCCACGCTCGGACGCGCGCTGCTCGTGATGCAGGCGCCACAGGACGATACCGTCAGCATGGACAACGCCACCCGCATCTTCGAACTGGCGCAGCATCCGAAAAGTTTCATCTCGCTGGACGGCATGGACCACCTGATCACGCGGCGCGACGATGCGGCGTACGTGGCCGGCGTCATCGCGGCGTGGAGCGCGCGCTATCTCGACGCGGGGGCGACGCATGCATGACTTCGAACGGCGGCGCGACCGCTTCGACTTCTTCGACCGCATGGAAAGCCCCGCGGTCAACCTGTGCTTCACGCTCGACGTCCCGGATTTCCGGCCCTGGTGCAAAGCGCAGGACCTGGCGCCGTTCCACGTGATGCTGTGCGCCGTGCTGCGCGCGGTGCTCAAGGTCGAGAACTTCCGCTACCGCATCGTGGACGGAGAAGTGATCCGGATCGACCGTCTCGTGCCGTCGTTCACCGTGATGAACCAGCACGGCGACTTGAATTTCGCCCAGTTCGACTGGACCGACGACGTGCGCGAATTCGTCGCGCGCGGCCTGGCGGCGCGGGAAGCCGCTTCGAACATGACGGCGTTGAACGTCAAATACCGCACGATGTCGCCGCGCGACGCGAAGGATCAGGTGTTCGTCACGTGCATGCCGTGGCTGGCCTTTACCTCGATCCAGCATCCGATGGCCTCAATGGCCACGCCCGACATTCCATCGCTGGCCTGGGGCCGTTTCCGCGACGGGCCCGACGGCCTGCAGTTTCCGTTCGCCGTGCAGGCCCACCACGGCTTCGTCGACGGCTGGCACATCCACCTGCTCGGGCGCCAGGTGGCCGCGGAGCTGGCGGAGATCATCCGCTAGAGCGGCTTCAGTCGCCGCCACCGCCACCGCAACTGCTGCCGCAGCTGCAGCCGCCGTCGCTCCCACCGTCGCCGGCGCCGCCATCGCTGCACGCGTCGCCGTCCGCAAAGGCCATGCCGCCGCAGGAACTGCCATCCGTCGCCAGCGCGCGCCGGCGTTCGTGGGCGGCCAGGATCTGCGGGGCGACGAGACCGTGCGCCACGAGGACCGCCAGCGCCAGTTCCGGATGCGGCCTGGCGCGCCACATGCCGCGGCCACGTTCGTTCAGGTGCGCGTAGCGGATCTCGCCTGCCCGGTTCCAGTAACCGTGCCCGCCCGGCATGCGCAGGCCGGCATCCAGGGCGAATAGCGCGGGCAGGCGCATGGTGCCCGGCTTGACGCCGTCGCGCGCGCAGCAGGCCGCGAACGTGTGGAGCAGGGCGCTTGGCGCGAGTCCGGTCCGTTCGACGTGCGGCACGGCGATCCCGATATGCCGCCGGCAGAAGCGTTCGAGTCCGGTCGGGTCGCGGCGCAGCCACGCGTGCCACACCGAGTCGGCCGCGTTCGATGGCAGGGCGCAGGGACGCCCGCTGTGCCGGACCGCGTCGAAGAAGCGCAGCAATCCTTCCGCCGCGCGGGCGAAAAAAAAGGCATCCGTCGGGATGCCCTCGTATTCGTGCGGTGCGCTGAGGCGCCAGGAAGGCTCCAGCCATGCCGGCAGGTCCGCCAGCGCGGCCTGCCAGGGCGAAGTGCGCCGGAGCCGTGCGGCGCGCAATCGGTTCAGCCATCCCATGTTCGCCTCCTTGTTGTGCTGTTGTCGGGCACCTTCAGCTTAGGAGGTTTTCATGACAGTTCGATGACCTACCTCTAGGACTTACTTCAACGCCCTGAAGATCGCTTCCAGGCGGTCCTTCGTACCCGGGATGCGTTCCAGACGCGGGTAGCGCGGGCCGCCGCGGTAGTCGAGCGATACGGTGCGCAGCACATTGCCCTTCTTGACCAGCAGGCGGATCGGCTTGCCGTCCTTCGCGTCCTTGATCGCCGCCTTCAGCAGTTCCGGCTTGTAGACGCGGTCGTTCACGGCCATGACGGTCGTGTTGGCCGCGAGGCCCGCGCGGAAACCGATGCCGTCCCACACGACGTTGCGGACGGCGCCGTCCTGCGTGACCGTGAAGCCGAGCGAATACGTCAGGTCCAGCGATTTATTGCGCTCGTCCGCCCCCTTCATGTAGTCCGTCGGCGTATCCGTGTAGACGAGCTTCCAGCCGGCGCGCGCAAGGCCGTCCAGCGGGGCCCCGGGGCCGTGGCCGTCCAGCTTCGCACGCAGGAAGCCGGCCCAGTCGTACGGCTCGATCTTGTTCAGCGTCGCGACGACGTCGTCGAACGTGTAGAACGCGGGCAGGTGGCTGCCGTTGTTCACACCGTAGAAGGCGCGCGCGAAATCGTCCAGCGAGCGCTTGTCGCCGGACATGTCGCGGATGCGCGTGTCGACGTCCAGCCAGATCAGCATGCCCTCGACATAGTAGTCCTCGCTGCGCTGCCAGTTCGGCCAACCCAGGCTGCGACGGGCGTTCAGGATCGGGTCGTAGACGGTGTCCTGCACGGCGCGCCACGAACGACCCGCGACGCTGTCGTAGCGCGCCGCCATCGCGGCCAGCGCGTCGCGCGCGCTCGCGAGCGAGACGAGGCCGGAGCGCGCGGCCAGCACATTGCCCCAGTACTGGGTCTGGCCTTCGTACACCCACAGCAGCTCGTTGTCCATCGGGGTGTTGAAGTTGGGGACGTTCTGGCCGGCCGGGCGGCGGAACTTGCCGTTCCACGAGTGCGTGTACTCGTGCGGCAGCAGGTCGCGTCCGGCCTCGCTCTTGGCCCAGTCGGTGAAGTAGCCCGGCTTGACGCCGTTCTCGCTGGACTGGTGATGCTCGCGGCCGATGCCGCCGAATTCGTCGGACAGGGCAAGTAGGAAGTCGTAGTGGTCGTAGTGATACGAACCATACAGTTTATACGCTTGTTGCACGAGCGCGCGGTGCGGGGCGATCTGCTCGGGCTTCGCGTCCAGGCTTTCCGGGCTGTCGGCGAAGACGTTCAGCGTGACGCGCACCTTGCCGTCCGGGTCGAGCTCGAAGCGCTTGCTGTAGCGGCCCGCGAACAGCGGGGAATCCATCAGCGTCTCCAGGTCGCTCGTCTTGAAGTGCACGTCGTCGCCGGCGCGGTTGTCCGTCTCCAGCGCGGTGGCGTACTGCCAGCCCGCGGGCAGCTTGAGGTTGGCCTGCACGTCGATGCCGCGCGCCACATAGCCGGCCGGGTACAGCGTCGTCGAGATCCACTGCACGCCGAGGATGTCGTCCGTCATCGTGATGCGGCCCTGGCCCGGCTCCAGCGGCGACAGGTACTGGTATTCCGCTTCCAACGCGGTCGCGCCTTCCGGCACGGTCAGGTGGAACGCGTACACGTGGACCGGATCGCGCGTCCACTCGACGGGTTTGCCGTTTGCCGTGAATTTCAGGCCCGCCAGCTGGGTGATCGGGCCGTTCGGGCCGTGGTTCGCGGGCAGCCACTGCGGATACAGCAGCGTGAGCGGGCCGGGTTTCACCGGGATCGTCATATGCATGCGGAAGACCTGCTGCGACAGATCGGTCGCGTCGACGTTCAGCACGATGGTGCCGGGGTACGGTTGGTCGACGGGTGCCGGCACGTCGGCACGGGCCGGGAAGGCCAGCGCCAGCGCGAGCACGGCGGCCGACACGGCGGGGGCGAACTTGGAAGCGATCATTGGGTTGAACCTGATGGGAAAAGACACAAACGGCCGAGTGTAGCACCGCGCGGAAGGCCTACATTCCGTCGGGCAGCGATCCAAATAAAATTTTAAAAGTTGGCTTTAAAAAGATATTTTGTACGGCTTGAAAACAGGGCAGGGGGCCATTAGATTGGTTCCAACGGATGCTCACGATGAGGTCCGTCAACTTATCGCTTGTACTTTTTAGAGGATACTTATTATGCGTACTTTTGACCTGTCTCCCCTGTATCGTTCCGCCATCGGCTTCGACCGTCTGGTGAACCTGCTCGAACAACGCGCCGACACCGCGCCGAGCTACCCGCCGTACAACATTGAACTGGTCTCCGAAGACAAATACCGCATCGTGATGGCGCTCGCCGGTTTCAACCGCAACGAGATCGAGATCACCTCCGAACGCGACACCCTGCTCGTGACCGGCCGCAAACAGAAAGACGACGTGCAGCGCACCTTCCTGCACCGCGGCATCGCCCAGCGCGACTTCGAACAGCGCTTCCAGCTGGCCAATCACGTGAAGGTCGTCAGCGCGGGCTTCGACAACGGCATCCTGACCATCGAACTGGTGCGCGAAGTGCCCGAAGCACTCAAGCCGCGCAAGATCGCGATCGCGGATGCCAACGGCAACACCGACAATGTGCAAGTGCTGGAGCAACCGCAGCAACATCAGCACGCCGCGTAATCGCTTGACGGCGTAACGCATCGCAAAGGCGCTTCGGCGCCTTTTGCTGTTTACGGACCGCGGTCCGGTAACTTCCGGTCACGGCGCTGTCACATCCGCTCCTTATAGTCGGGCCACACCCGTCACCAGGAGCGAACGCCATGAACACGCACGCATCCACCCTGGGCGTCCCGACCCCGCGCCTTGCCGGCAGCCGGACTTCCCCGCTCGGTATCGCCCTCTTCATCGCACTGCTGGTCGCAGGACTCTCGTTCAGCATCTACAGCCTGCACGCCGACGTGACGGGCGCCGGCCCCGTCGCCACCACGTGGCTGCCGTACCTGCTGCTCGGCGTCGCGCTCCTGATCGCGCTCGGCTTCGAATTCGTCAACGGCTTCCATGACACCGCGAACGCCGTCGCCACCGTCATCTACACGAACTCGATGCCGGCCAACGTGGCCGTCGTGTGGTCGGGCTGCTTCAACTTCCTCGGCGTGTTGCTGTCCGGCGGCGCCGTCGCCTTCGGCATCATCTCGCTGCTGCCGGTGGAACTGATCCTGCAGGTGGGCAGCAAGTCGGGCTTCGCGATGGTGTTCGCGCTGCTGATCGCGGCGATCATCTGGAACCTCGGTACGTGGTGGCTGGGCCTGCCGGCGTCCTCGTCGCACACGATGATCGGTTCGATCCTCGGCGTCGGCGTCGCCAACGCGCTGATGCACGGCCGCGACGGCACGAGCGGCGTCGATTGGACGCAGGCCGCGAAGGTCGGCTGGTCGCTGCTGCTGTCGCCGCTCGTCGGGTTCTTCTGCGCGGCGTTCCTACTCATGCTGCTGCGCCGGCTCGTGCGCGACCGCGCGCTGTACGCGGCGCCCAGGGGCGACATGCCGCCGCCGTGGTATATCCGCCTGCTGCTGATCCTTACGTGCACGGGCGTGTCGTTCGCGCACGGTTCCAACGACGGCCAGAAGGGCATGGGCCTGATCGTGCTGATCCTCGTCGGCACCGTCCCGATGGCCTATGCCCTCAACCGCGCGCTGCCGGCCGAACAGGTCACGCAATTCGTCGCCGTCAGCCAGGTCACGCAGCAGGCGCTCGCGCGCCAGGCCGCGCCGCTGCCGCTGCCGGCCGCGGACATCGCGCGCACGACGCTGACCACCTACATCCGCACGCACAAGCTCACGCCCGCCGTGGTGCCCGCGCTGGCCACGCTGGCCGGCGACATCGGCCGCGCCGTGCGCGAACACGGTTCGCTGGCCCACGTGCCCGCGGAGGCGGTCGCCAACGTGCGCAACGACATGTACCTGGCGTCGGAGGCGATGCGCCGCATCGACAAGGAACCGGCGCTGACATTCGATGACGACACGCGCGTCGGCCTCGAGGCGTTCAAGCGCCAGCTGGACGACGCGACCAAATTCATCCCGCTGTGGGTCAAGGTGGCCGTCGCGATCGCGCTGGGCCTGGGCACGATGGTGGGCTGGAAGCGCATCGTCGTCACCGTCGGCGAAAAGATCGGCAAGTCGCACCTGACCTATGCTCAAGGAGCCGCGGCGGAGACGGTGGCGATGCTGACCATCGGCGCGGCCGACGTCTACGGCCTGCCCGTGTCGACGACGCACGTGCTGTCGTCCGGCGTCGCGGGCACGATGGCGGCCAACCGCGCCGGCCTGCGAATGGCGACTGTCCGCAACCTGGCGCTGGCCTGGGTGCTGACCTTGCCGGCCGCGGTCCTGCTGTCCGGCTGCCTGTACTGGCTGTTCTCCCACCTGTTCTGAACCGAGGCCACCATGCGACAAACCGACCATCCGGACCTGGTGCAGCGCGTGCGCCGCGACATCGCCGACAGCTACGACGAAGAGCTTGAGCTGGAACTGGACGACCGCGACCTCGATCCGGACACGCTGCTGCCCGCGCGCGCCCAGACCGACGAGGAGCGCGAAGCGCGCATGACCTACTTCCGCGAGCTGTTCCGCCTGCAGGCCGAACTGGTCAAGCTGCAGGACTGGGTCGTGCACACGGGGCGCAAGATCGTGATCCTGTTCGAAGGCCGCGACGCGGCGGGCAAGGGCGGCGCCATCAAGCGCATCATCCAGCGCCTCAATCCACGCGTCTGCCGCGTGGCCGCGCTGCCCGCGCCGAACGACCGCGAACGCACGCAATGGTACTTCCAGCGCTACGTGTCGCACCTGCCGGCGGCCGGCGAGATCGTCCTGTTCGACCGCAGCTGGTACAACCGCGCGGGCGTCGAACGCGTGATGGGATATTGCACGCAAGCGCAATACGAAGAGTTCTTCCAGACGGTGCCCGAATTCGAGCGCATGCTGGTGCGTTCGGGCATCCAGCTGATCAAGTATTGGTTCTCGATCTCGGACGAGGAGCAGAACGCGCGCTTTTTGAGCCGCATCCACGATCCGCTCAAGCAGTGGAAGCTGAGTCCCATGGACCTGGAATCGCGCCGCCGCTGGGAAGAGTACACGAGGGCGAAAGAGATCATGCTGGAGCGGACCCACATTCCCGAAGCGCCATGGTGGGTGGTGCAGGGCATCGACAAGAAGCGGGCGCGCCTGAACTGCATCCACCACCTGCTGCAGCAGATCCCGTACGAGGAAGTCGACCGGCCCCCGATCCAGCTGCCCGAACGCGAATACCACGACGATTACGTGCGGCGGCCGGTGCCGCAGGAGATCATCGTTCCCGAGGTGTACTGAGCCCCACCGTTGACTTCGGGAACACAGATGCTATAGTTGGCGCCGCCAGATTGGCAACGTTTCCAATCCAAGGAGGTGCCGCATGCAGCAACCGCTCGTTCCCCATCGTATCCTGTCGATGCTGTCCGCCGCGCTCGTCGCGCTGGCCCCCTCAGCCCACGCATCCACGGTCCAGGCCTGGATCACCACGGGCGACCGGTCGCAACTGCTCGCACGCGCCTTTGAAGCACGCATGGAGCCGGTGGCCGATCCCGGCGCCGCGACGATCACCGTCGACCCGTCCACGCGGTACCAGGCCATCGCCGGCTTCGGCGCGGCCATCACGGATGCCTCCGCGTACCTGATCCAGCACCTGGACCCGGCCCGGCGCGACGCGCTGCTGCGCGAGTTGTTCGGCCGCGAAGGCGAGGGCATCGGCCTGTCGTTCACGCGCCTGACGATCGGCGCTTCCGACTTCTCACGCAGCCACTACAGCTTCGACGACATGCCGCCGGGGCAGTCCGACCCGCAGTTGAAACACTTCTCGATCGCCCCGCAGCGCGACACCGTGCTGCCGACCGTGAAAGCGGCGCTGGCCATCAATCCGCATTTGACAGTGATGGCGTCGCCGTGGAGCGCGCCGGGCTGGATGAAGACGAGCGACAACCTCGTGAAGGGCACGCTGAAACCCGGGGCCTTCGACGCCTACGCGCGCTACCTGGACCGCTACGTCGATGCGATGCGGGCAGAGGGCGTGACGATCTCCGCGCTCACCCTGCAGAACGAACCGCACTTCGAGCCGGACAATTATCCGGGCATGCGCGTCGATCCGCATCAACGCGCGGCGTTCATCCGCGACCATCTCGGGCCGCTACTGGCGCGATCTCACCCCGGCACGGCCATCTTCGACTGGGACCACAACTGGGACGAGCCGGAGTCGCCGGCCATCGTGCTGTCCGATCCGCGGGCCGCACAATACGTCGGCGGCATCGCGTGGCATTGCTACGGCGGCGACGTGCGGGCGCAGGGCCGGCTGCACGACCTGTTTCCGGCCAAGGACACGTGGTTCACGGAATGCTCGGGCGGGGCGTGGTCGCCGGACTGGGCGAAGAATCTGCAGTACTTCACGAAGACGCTCATCGTCGACACGACGCATAACTGGGCGCGCGGTGTCCTGTTCTGGAACCTCGCGCTGGACGGGCATGACGGCCCGCACCTGGGCGGCTGCGCCAACTGCCGTGGCGTCGTGACCATCGATACGGCCACCGGCGCCGTCACGCGCAACGTCGAGTATTACGCGCTGGCCCATGCCAGCCGCTTCGTGCTGCCGGGCGCGTACCGCATCGCATCGAGCGGCGAGAACAACGTGGCGTTCGCGAACCCGGACGGCTCATTTGCGCTGCTGGTGGCGAACGGCGACGCGCAGCCGCGCGCGGTCGCGGTGCGCGTGGGCGCGCAGGGCTTCCGCTACACGCTGCCGGCCGCCAGCTTGGCGACGTTCACCTGGCGCGGCGTACCCTGAAGCGCACGCCACGTCTTGACATCGGATTTTAAACGGGACAATAATGCGACTCAGTTTGGCAACGTTTCCAATTTAGAGAAAAACCGCTCCGCAAGACGCGGAAACCTGCCGGTCCTTGCGATCCGGCCACGTTTCCGTTTTTTTGTGCCGTGATTTGGCAACGTTTCCAACTCCCGTACCATCACAACGACATTGGAGACATGAAGCATGGCTCACCAAGGTAATATCTCGCGCCTGACCCCGATCGCCGCCGCCTGCGCCGCGCTGCTGTGGAGCACGGGCGCAGCCGCCCAGGACGCCGCCGCCGGCCCCGAGGCGGGCGCGCCGTCGCAGGTGCTCGTCACGGGCATCCGCGGCAGCATCGAAAGCTCGATCGCGATCAAGAAGGAGTCCGACTCCATCGTCGAGGCCATCACCGCCGAGGACATCGGCAAGCTGCCCGACACGTCGATCGCCGAATCGATCGCGCGCCTGCCCGGCCTGACCTCGCAACGCGTGGCGGGCCGTGCCCAGGTGATCTCGCTGCGCGGCCTGGCGCCGGACTTCGCCGTCACCTTGCTCAATGGCCGCGAGCAGACCAGCACCAGCAACGACCGCAGCGCGGAATTCGACCAGTATCCGTCGGAGCTGCTGTCCGGCGTGGTCGTGTACAAGACGCCGGATTCGGCGATGACGTCGGCCGGCCTGTCCGGCACCATCGACCTGCGCGCCGTGCGTCCGCTGGACCGCCGCGGCCGCGCCATCGCGGTCAACGTGCGCGGTGAGCACAACGGCAACGGTGCCTTGAACAACGGCTGGGCGACCAACGGCAAGCGCATGTCGGTCTCGTACATCGACCAATACCTGGACAATACGCTGGGCCTCGCCATCGGCTACGCCCACCTCGACACGCCGGGCCAGCAGAAGGAATACAAGTCGTGGTGGTGGGGGAACAACAACAAGCTCCCGCCGGGTAACGCCGACGTCGTCGCATTGAAGGGCGCGGAAGTCACCGCGACGTCGCGCAAGCAGGTGCGCGACGGCCTGATGGCGGTCATCGACTACAAGCCGAACCGCGACGTGCGCTCGGTCGTCGACCTGTACTACTCGCAGTTCGACCAGAAGGAAATCATGCGCGGCATGATGTGGAACTCGGCCGACAGCGTGACGTACCGCGACCCGCACATCGAGACCATCGGCGACGTGCGCCTGCTCACCGGCGGCACGCTCGTGAACCTGCAGCCGATCGTGCGCAACGACTACAACACGCGCAAGGACACGCTGGGCGCGGTGGGCTGGAACACGAACGTCAAGCTCGATCGCGACTGGACCGTCGACGGCGACCTGTCCTACTCGTCGGCCAAGCGCCGCGAAATGACGTCGGAGACCTACGCGGGCCTGGGCCCGGCCAAGTCCACAGCGGCCGACAACAACTTCGGCTTCGAGATCCCGGTTGGCGCCGGCCTGCCGCACTTCGCGCCCGGCTTCAACTACGCCGACCCGAACATCATCAGGCTGACCGACCCGGGCGGCTGGGGCCACGACGCCACCATGCACCACCCGATCGTCAAGGACACGCTGGACGCGGCCAAGTTGAGCGTCAAGCGCGCGCTGGATGGCTTCCTGCGCGACGTGCAGGCGGGCCTGAGTTATTCGAAGCGCGAGAAGACGCACGAAGACGTGTCGCAGACGTACGCACTGAAGAACAACCGCGCGCTGACGACCGTGCCCGCCAACCTGATCCAGCCATCGACGTCGCTGGCGTGGGCCGGCATTCCTTCGGTGCTGAGTTTCGATTCGAACGCCGCGCTCGACACGCTGTACGACAAGCTGCCCGTCGATACCGACGTCGCCCAGCAGGACTGGGGCGTCGTCGAGAAGCAGTCGGTAGGGTATCTGCGCTTCGGCATCGACACGGAACTGGGCCGCATCCCCGTGCGCGGCAACGCCGGCGTGCAATACGTGCACGTGAACCAGGAAGCGCGGGGCAAGGCGGTCAGCGGCGGCATCGTCACCGACCTGCACGACGG
Source organism: Massilia putida (assembly GCF_001941825.1). Taxonomy (NCBI): domain Bacteria; kingdom Pseudomonadati; phylum Pseudomonadota; class Betaproteobacteria; order Burkholderiales; family Oxalobacteraceae; genus Massilia; species Massilia putida. The sequence goes on along the minus strand of NZ_CP019038.1, from coordinate 2,459,074 downwards.
CGCCTCGTACAACGACGTGCTGCCCACGCTGAACCTGAACTTCGACCTCGGCAACTACGTGAACGACACCTATCTGCGCTTCGGCGCCGCCAAGACGGTCGCGCGGCCGCGCATGTCGGACATGCGTGCCGGTGTATCGGCCGGCATTGACCCGACCACGCGCATGTGGAACGGCAGCGGCGGCAATCCGCACCTGGAACCATGGCGCGCGAATTCGTACGACCTCTCGCTCGAGCACTACCTGGGCAAGGGCGCGTACGTGTCGGCGGCCTACTTCTTCAAGCAGCTCAAGAGCTATATCTACAACCAGCAGCGCGCGTTCGACTACACGGGCTTCCCGACGACCAGCGCGGTGGTGCCGCTGCAAAGCATCGGCACGATCAACCAGCCGGCCAACGGGCAGGGCGGCTTCGTGCGCGGCATCGAGCTGACGGCGGCGCTGCAACTGGGCGCGCTGTGGCAGCCGCTCGACGGCTTCGGCGTGCAGGCCAGTGCCTCGGGCACGGACAGCTCGATCCACCCGAACGGGCCGGGAACGAAGGAAAAGCTGCCGGGCCTGTCGGGCGTGGTGGCCAACCTGACCGCGTTCTACGAAAAGAACGGCTTCTCGGCGCGCATCAGCGAACGTTATCGTTCGGCGTTCCGCGGCGAGGTGACGGGCCTGTTCGCGCAGCGCGCGTTTTCCGAGATCCTGGCCGAGAAGCAGGTCGACGTGCAGGTTGGGTATGAGTTCCAGGACGGGCCGTATAAGAACCTGTCGTTCCTCGTGCAGGCCAATAACCTGAACAACCAGCCGTACCAGACGAAGCAGGGCAGCCCGTTCGCCAGCGGTGCGTATGCGCCGGAGCGGTATACGACGTATGGGCGGACGATTCTGTTCGGGGTGAATTACAAGCTGTAAGCACGAGCACCGCGCTCGAAACCGTCGTCCCCGCGCAGGCGCGGACCCAAGTCGTGCATGCGTGGCGTTATCCCGAAACGCAGCCGGTCCGCATGCCGACCTGGATTCCCGCCCGCGCGGGAACGACGGCATATAGACACGTAGCCAACCGCCCGGGCTTGCAGTATGCTTGGGCAAAAAAACGCATCAACCGGGGAGATTCGTGTCAACCATCAAGGACGTGGCCCGCCTGGCCGGCGTCGGCCTGGGAACCGTGTCGCGCGTCGTGCGCGGCAAAGGGTCGGTGTCGCAGGCCAAGCTGGAGCGGGTGCAGAAGGCCATCGCCACGCTCGGCTACCGGCCGTCGCACGCGGCGCGCTCCCTGTTGTACGGCACCACGCGCATGATCGGCGTGTACATCCCCCTGTTGTCCGGCACCTTCTACACGTCGATCCTGCAGATCATCGACACGGAACTGCGCGGCGCCGGCATGCACATGATGGTGGCCTTCGGCGTCAGCCGCGAGGACGAGCGGCGCCAGGCCATCGACGGCGTCAACTTCCTCATCGAGCGCGGTTGCGACGGCATCATCCTGTTCACGTCGCCGCTGACCGAGGACGACCTCGCGGCGCTGGGCCCCAAGCGCGAGCGCGTGGTGGCCCTGAACGACAGCTTCGACGGCATGCACGGCCAGTGCTTCACGGTCGACCACCGCCTCGGCGGCCGGCTGGCGGCGCGCGCGCTGCTCGATCACGCGCACCGCGACATCGCCGTCATCGCGGGGCCGTCGACGGCCGCCGACAACGTCGACCGCATCGCCGGCTTCCTGGCCGAACTGGCCGGCGCCGGCATTGACACGAGTCGCATCTGGATGACGGAGCGTGACTTTTCCTCGGCGGCGGGGCGCGACGCCGCGATGGAACTGGTGGCATCGAAGCGGCGCTTCACGGCGCTGTTCTGCGCCAACGACGAGATGGCGCTCGGTGCGCTGTCGTACTTCCACGAAGCGGGCATCCGCGTGCCGCAGGACGTGTCCGTGATCGGCTACGACGACGCGCCCGCCGCCGCCTATTCGGCGCCCCGCCTCACGTCAGTGCACATTCCCTGGCGCGAGATGACGAAGAACGGCATCGCCGAGCTGCTCAACCTGTGCTATGGCTTCAACCGCCCCGTCACGCGCACCTTCCCGGTCAGCGTGAGCCTGCGCGCCTCGGTGGCCAAGCGCCGGCGCGCATCCTCCTGAGCGTCCCTGGCGGCCTCCAGTTTTTTTAAGGAAGGTCTAAGACTGCTGCGCCAATATACTCCCTACGAAAAGAGCAGTCTTCAAACCACTTTTTCCAATCTGGGAGCACGTACATGTCTCACGAAGGTACCGTTACTGCCATCACCGCAAAACGTCTCACGCTGGCCCTGTGCGCGGCCGGTGTCATTGGCGGAGCGGTAGGTGCGATCGCAGTCGAACACAATAACGCCACGGCCGCTGCCGCCGCCGTCGCGGCCACGCCGGCACCGGTGGCAGCCGCTCCCGCACCGGTGGCGGGCAATCCGGTCGGTGTGGCCTTGCCCGACTTTACCCAGATCGTCTCGCACAACGGCCCGGCCGTCGTGAACATCCGCGTCGTCGGCACGACCAAGGTGTCGCAACGCCAGATGCCGCAGTTCGACGAGGACGATCCGTTCTTCGAATTCTTCCGCCGCTTCCAGCCGCAGCAACCGCGCGGCGGCAACGGACGCGGGGAACTCGTTTACGGCGCCGGATCGGGCTTCATCGTCAGCCCGGACGGCGTCATCCTGACCAATGCGCACGTGGTGCGCGATGCCGACGAGGTCACGGTCAAGCTGCAGGACCGCCGCGAATACCGTGCGAAAGTCCTCGGTACCGATCCGAAGACCGACGTCGCCGTGCTGAAGATCGATGCGAAAAACCTGCCCGTGGTCCCGCTGGGGAACACGCGCAACCTGCAAGTGGGCGAGTGGGTGCTGGCCATCGGTTCTCCGTACGGCCTGGAATCGACCGTGACGGCCGGCGTGGTGAGCGCCAAGGGCCGCAACATCGACCAGAACGGCGTGCAGTTCATCCAGACCGACGTCGCCGTCAACCCGGGCAACTCGGGCGGTCCGCTGTTCAACACGCGCGGCGAGGTGGTCGGCATCAACTCGCAGATCTTCAGCCAGACGGGCGGCTACCAGGGCCTGTCGTTCGCGATCCCGATCGACGTCGCCGTGCGCATCAAGGACCAGATCCTCGCCACCGGCAAGGTGCAGCACGCCAAGCTGGGCGTGGGCCTGCAGGACGTCGGCCAGGGCTTTGCCGATGCGTTCAAGCTGCAGTCGCCGGACGGCGCGCTCGTGTCGAACGTCGAACGCGGCAGCGCCGCCGACAAGGCCGGCCTCAAGGCGGGCGACGTGATCCGCAAGGTCAACGGCCAGCCGCTGATCACGGGCGGCGACCTGTCGGCCATCGTGTCGGTGGCCAAGCCGGGCGACAAGCTGGCGCTGGAGGTCTGGCGCGACGGTAAGGTCGTGCAGTTGAACGCCACGCTGGGCAATGCCAAGGACAAGCCGGATCCGGTCTCCCGCGACAACCTCGCCGGCAACGACGACGGCGCCAAGCTGGGCCTGGCCCTGCGTCCGCTGGACCCGTCCGAGCGCAGCCAGTCCGGCATCGCATCGGGGCTCGTGGTCGAGGATGCGGGCGGCGCGGCGGCCGTGGCCGGCGTCCAGCCGGGCGACGTCCTGCTGGCCGTCAACGGCCGGCCGGTGAGCTCGGTGGGCCAGGTGCGCGAGGTCGTCAAGAAGTCCGCCAAGTCGGTGGCCTTGCTGGTTCAGCGCGGAGATGACAAAATCTTCATCCCCGTGCCCATTGGTTGATGCATCGTGATGTCTTTCATCGGCACGGTTTCTGAGAATCGGGGGATTGGATGCGGCTGCTGCTGGTGGAAGACGATACGATGATCGGCGAAGTGGTGCTCGACCTGCTGAGGGCCGAGCACTACGCCGTCGATTGGGTCAAGGACGGCGAGATGGCCGACACGGCCCTGATGCAGAACCAGAACTACGACCTCGTCGTGCTCGATCTGGGTCTGCCGCGCAAGGACGGGCTCGAGGTCTTGCGCGCGATGCGCGCGCGCAAGGACCGGACGCCCGTCCTCGTCGCCACCGCGCGCGACGCCGTGGCGCAGCGCATCGCCGGGCTCGACGCCGGCGCGGACGACTACGTCCTCAAACCGTACGATCTCGACGAACTGCTGGCACGCATCCGCGCGCTGCTGCGGCGCGCCGCCGGGCGCGCCGAACCCGTATTCGAATACAAGAGCATCACCATCAATCCCGCCACGCGCGAAGTGCTGGTCGACGGCCAGCCGGTCGTGCTGTCGGCGCGCGAATGGGCCGTGCTGGAAGCGCTCGTCGCGCGTCCCGGCGCCGTGCTGTCGCGCGCCCAGCTCGAGGAAAAGCTGTACAGCTGGCGCGACGAAGTGTCCAGCAATGCCGTCGAGGTCTACATCCACGGCCTGCGCAAGAAGCTGGGCAGCGACTTGATCCAGAACGTGCGCGGCGTGGGTTACATGGTCCCGAAGGTGTGAGGTATTGCACATGAAAGTGAGGGTCACGCACTCCCTGCGCGGGCGCCTCTTGTGGTTCCTGCTGGCGGCGATCACCATCGCGGCCGTCGCGCAGGCGTCGATCGCCTACCGCACCGCCCTCAACGACGCCGACCAGATCTTCGACTACCACATGCAGCAGATGGCGCTGTCGCTGCGTTCGCGCGTGCCGCTGACGAGCGCGGAGGACGCGAATGCCGACGCGCCCATCAGCGGCAACGACGACCTCGTCGTGCAGGTGTGGTCGCCGGACGGCGTGCGCGTGTTCCGCAGCGCCTCGCACGCGCACCTGCCGCAGCGCGCCGTGCTGGGCTTTTCCAACGTGCGCGCCAACGGCACCACGTACCGCATCTTCTCGATCCAGACCGATAACCAGACCGTGCAGGTCGCGCAGGACCTGGCCGTGCGGCGCAGCATGGCGAGCAATCTCGCGCTGCGCACGCTGGGACCGATCGCCGTCATGATGCCGATCCTGATGCTGGTCGTGTGGTGGGTCGTCAGCGGTTCGCTGGAGCCCGTCGCGCGCGTGCGCAAGCAGGTGGCGTCGCGCCAGGCGGACGATTTGTCTCCCGTGTCCGAGGCCGGCCTGCCGGACGAGGTGCGCCCGCTCGTGCAGGAATTGAACCTGCTGTTCGGCCGCGTGCGCACGGCGTTCGACGCCCAGCAGCATTTCGTCGCCGACGCCGCGCACGAGCTGCGTACGCCGCTCGCCGCGCTGAAACTGCAGGTGCAGAGCCTGGAGCGGTCGGACAGCCCGGATGCGAAACGCGTCGCCGTGAGCCGCCTGACGGCCGGCATCGAACGGGCCACGCGGCTGGTCGAGCAGCTGCTCGTGCTGGCGCGCCAGGAAGCGAGCGTCGCCGGCGGCGCGCCGCGCCAACCCGTCGACATCGCAAGCGCGGCCAAGCGCGCCGTGGCCGACATGGTGGGCGTCGCACAGGCGAAGTCCATCGACCTGGGCATGCAGCGCGCGGACGCCGCCGAAGTGGAAGGCCAGCCGGAGGCGTTGATGATCCTGCTGCGCAACCTGCTCGACAACGCGATCAAGTACACGCCGAACGGCGGCACGGTCGACGTGTCGGTGATGGCGGAACCGGGCAGCGTGCGCGTGACCGTGGAAGACAGCGGCCCCGGCATCCCGCCGGAGGAACGCGAGCGCGTGTTCGACCGCTTCTACCGCGTGCCGGGCAGCGACGCGGCGGGCAGCGGGCTCGGTCTCGCCATCATCAAGTCGATCGCGGAGCGGCACGGGGCGACGCTGGCGCTGGGCGAATCGAAGCGGCTGGGCGGGCTCGAAGCCACGGTCATCTTCCCGGCCTGAACGCGGCGCGACCGTTCGCGTGCCTCGTTTCATTCGAGGCCGGGGCCTCAAATGCCCACCTACGATTCGATCGAGGCCGCAGGGCGGGGTATGTGAGGCCGGTGCCCTCACATACGAACGAGCCCGCCATTCAGTTCGCAGACACGTACAACCGGATAGTCGCCCCGTTTCCCTCGATCGTCCGCACGAGCCGATAGCGGCTCCCCAACTCGTTCATGACGATCCCGCCCGGATCGTACAGGTTCGCCAGCCGCTCGATCAGCCACACGCGCCGGTGCCCGGCCGTCAGCGCGCGGATGTGCGCGACGTCCTCCGGCGCGATGTTCGGCGCGCCGGAATTGCCCGTGTACGTGCGCGGCAGGTGCAGGGCAGGGAAGGGGCCGGGCAAATAGGCGACGGCCGGTCCCGTTTTCATGTAGTAGGCGACGGGCATCTGCACCTCGTTCGGGAACGCGAGCACGAGGTCGCCCGGACGGTTGTCGCGCGCCACCTGGGCCAGCATCCCGCGCCAGTCTTCCGTGTGCGAGCGGTAGAAGCCCACCACCGCATACGCAGACAGCGCCAGCACGACGGCGACCGCGGGGAGGCGCCCGCGCGCGGGCAATGTCATCACCCCCAGCGCCAGCAACACCATGCCCAGCGGCCCGAGCCACAGGAACAGGCGCGACAGGAACACGGGTTTCACAAAATAGCTGTAGCCGGCAAGCGCGAGAATCGGCAGCACGAGCACGCACGCGGCCAGCCAGAAATGCGCGCGCGCATGCTTCCACAGCCATGCGAAGCCGAGCAGCACGAGCAGCGCGACGGGATAGTGCAGCACCTGGCCGCCGCTGATGACGGTCCAGGCCGCGGTGACGTTGCGCGGCGTGAAGCGGATCCAGTACGACAGGTGCGCCATCGCCGCATGCTGTTTTAGGAGCATCGGGATGAACGGCGACCACACGAGCAGCGCGCCGATGCCAGCAAGCGCCACGGCCAGGATCTGCGGGCGGCGCGGGCCGGGCGTCGCCGCCAGCAGCGCGACCGTCATGCCCGTCCACAAGCCCAGCGCGGCGAACACGCCCGTGTTGTGCAGCCACATCGTGAGGCCCGCGCCGACGGCGAGGCCGACGATCCACAACCACCGTCGCGCACCCGGCGCCGGCCGCACGAACGACAGCACGAGCATGCCGGCAAAGAACACGGCGAGCGATCCGGCCAGCGCCTGGATCGCGTACGGCCGGGCCTGCTGCGCATACTGGATGCTCGCCGCGTTCACCGCCAGAAACAGTGCGGCCAGCAGCGCGACGCCCTCGGCCCGTGCGCCGAGCCGCGCCAGCCGCGCGCCGGCCGGGAGCGCGAACACGGTCGCCACGCTGGCAAGGACGGACAGGCTGCGCATGGCCGCCTCGCCGTTGCCGAACAATGCAATCCAGCCCTTGAGCAGCGTGTAGTAGAACGGCGGATGCGTCTCGTACAGCGGCACGCTCGTCCACAGCGCGTGCAGCGGAACGGCGGCGAACCAGGCGCTGTACGTCTCGTCGAGCCACAGCGAGCGGCTGGAGAGCAGGGGCAACCGGAGCAGCAGGGCGAGACCGGTCACCAGCAGGGCCAGCGTCCAGAAGCGGGCCTGCGGTACGTCGCGCTCGAGCGGGGCGGCGGCCGTCGGAAAGGGATTCAGCGGGCCTTGCTGGCTTGAAATGTCCATAGCGAATTGACGACATAAGTGACGCACAGCAGCGTGCCCGTGACGAGCACCTGGGCCAGGCGGTAGTCGAGGTGCAGGCCGTTCACGAGGACCGACATCGCGGCGCCGTTGACGGCGGCGGCGACACCTGCCGTCGCGAAGAAGCGCGCGGCCGTGTGCCAGGCCAGGTGCGAGTGCGCGTGGCCGCGGAAGGTCACGACGGCGTTCAGCACGAAATTGATGACGGCCCCGACGAGCGCGCCGATGACGGACGCCGGCACGGGCGCGAGCATGCCCAGCGAGACGGCCGTGATCAGGAAGGCGTAATGCCCGGCCGTCCCGGCGGCGCCGACGGCTGCATAGGTGAGAAAGCGGCCCACGCCGCCGCGCTCAGGCATGGACCGTCGTCCTTTCGTAGCGCTTGCGCACGAGATACACGGGCCGTCCCTTCGATTCCAGGTAAATGCGGCCCACGTATTCGCCGAGCACGCCAATGCCGATCAGCTGGATGCCGCCGAGCAGCAGAATCGCCGTCGCCAGCGATGCATAGCCGGGCACGTCGACGCCGTACAGGATCGTGCGGATCACGAGCCAGACAGCGCGTGTCAGCGCGAAGATCGCCACCGATATGCCCAGATAGGTCCAGACACGCAGCGGCAGCGTGGAAAAGCTGGTGATGCCTTCCAGCGCGAAGTTCCACAGCTTCCAACCGGAAAACTTGGTCTTGCCGGCCGCGCGCGGCGCGCGCTTGTATTCGACGGTGGCCGTCTTGAAGCCGACCCAGGCGAACAAGCCCTTCATGAAGCGGCACGACTCCGGCAGCGCCTTCAGGGCATTGGCGACATGACGGGTGAACAGGCGGAAATCGCCGACGTTTTCCGGGATCGGTACGTCGGCCACGTCGTTGTGGATGCGGTAGAAGAACAGCGCCGTCCACCGTTTCAGCAGCGAATCGGCGTCGCGGTCGGCCCGCCTGGCCAGCACGACGTCATAGCCTTCGCGCCATTTATCGACCAGCTTGCCGATGACGTCGGGCGGGTCTTGCAAGTCCGCATCGAACGGCACGATCAGGTCGCCGCGCGCTTCGAAGATCGCGGCCGTCAGCGCCGCTTCCTTGCCGAAATTGCGCGTGAGGTCGACCACGCGCACGCGCGCATCCGCGTGGGCGTACGCGACGAGACTGTCGAGCGTGCGGTCGCGGCTGCCGTCGTTCACGCACAGGATCTCGAAGCGGATGTTCGGGATGCGTTCGAGCTCCGGAATCACCCCGCTGAAGAAGTGCGGGATCATCTCCTGCTCGTTATAGAACGGCACGACGAGGGACAGCAGGGGCAGGTTTTCCGTGCGACGCTGCGTGAGCGCGGCGGCGCCCGCCATGGGGCCGACGGGCAGGGAGTGGTCTGCCAATGTGTCCGGAACTGTGGTTTCTTTGGGGAGGCTCATAGCGATCCGTCAACAACCTGTTATGCATCAGCGGTACGAAACATAACACAGGTTTTACGGATGCGATTTCCATTTCGCGTGCGTTAAGCGAAGATGGCGAGCAGATGCGTCAAGTTCGCTTCGAAAGCGCGCAGTGAGGAAATAGGGGCGATACTGCAAACGTCGTCCCCGCGCAAGCGGGGACCCATGCTGAGCGTCCGAAGTTCGGTCTTTGACTTCCCGGCTCCGGTAGCTCAGTATGACTTCCCGCTTGCGCGGGAATGACGTGGATGGGGCATCAGAACTTGTGCGACAGGCGCGCGAAGTAGGCGGCGCCGTTCAGGCCGAACTGCACGCTCTCGTACTTGAAGCCATTGTCCGTCTCGTCCGGATTCTGCAGGGTCGGATGCACGTTGAAGATGTTCGTGCCGCCGACGGTCAGCTTGGTCTTGTCGCTGAACGCCCACGTGAACGCGAGGTCGGCCGACGTCTTCGACTTGTAATACTGGTCCGGCACCGGCGGGCCGTCGAACGTGCCCAGCGTCTGCGGACCGTAATGGATGATGCGGAAGTCCGTTTCCAGCTGGCCGAGCACGTAATCGAAGTCCAGCGTGGCCTTGCGGCGCGGGCCGCCCTGTTCGATGAACAGGCGCTCGCGTTCGGACAGCAGCACGTCTTCATGGCCGGCCAGCGCGGCCGGGGCGTGCACACCCGTCACTTCGGTCCTGCTGAAGTTCATGGCGAGGTAGGTGGTCAGCTTGCCGCCGCCGATGGTCGTGCGGTGCGACGCGGTCAGGTCCAGGCCCTGCGTGCGGGTATCGACGGAGTTCACGAAGAACTGCGCCTGGCCCACGCCCAGGTTCTGCAGGATGGCGCCCAGGGCCGGGTAGTTGTCGGCGTCGAAGCGGCCCGACAGCACGATGCGGTTGTCGATCTGGATGTGGTACAGGTCGGCCGTGACGGAGACGGCTTTCGACGGCGTCCAGGTCGTGCCCAGCGTGTAGCTCTTCGATTTCTCTTCATGCAGCTTCGGGATGCCGGCCGCGTTGGCGACACGGCCGCCGTTCGGTGCGAGCACGACGTCGGTCGGCACGCCGGCGACGAAGTCGGTGAAGGTCGACGAGAAGTACACCTGCTGCAGCGACGGCGCGCGGAAGCCCGTGCTGGCCGAGGCGCGCAGCAGCAGGTCGTCCGTGGCCTTGAAGGCGCCGGCCAGCTTGCCGGTCGTCGTCGAGCCGAAGTCGGAGTAATGCTCATGACGCACCGCCGCTTGCAGCTTGGTGCGCGGGGCGATGTCCGCCTCGAAGTCGAGGTAGGCGGCCGTGCTGTGACGGTCGCGGTTGGTGGCGTCGCCCGGCTGGAAGCCCGGGAAGCCCTGGCTGCCGGCATTGCCGCCGAAGCCCACGCCGTCGGCGTCGATGTACGAGTTCGGCTCGCCGGCGAAGATCTGGTAGTTCTCCTTGCGGTATTCGAAGCCGAATGCCGCGTTCAGGCCACCGAGGATGTCGTCATAGAAGCGGCTGAAGTCGGCGTTGGAGGTCAGCTGGCGGAACGAGAAGCCGCCGGCGTTGAACTGCGACGGGCTCACGCCCTTGCCGCCGTTGATCAGGTCCAGGTTCGCGATCGACGCGTTGAGCGTATGCGAAATGTTGTAGCGCATGCGGTTGTAGCCATAGGTCTGCGAGAAATCGCTGGCCCATTCGCCGATGCGGGTGCGGTAGCCGAGGATGCCGTAGCGGTCGTCGATGTCGCCGTTGATGAACGGGACGAAGCCGTTCGGGTACATGGCGGCCGAGTTGCGCGACGGGATGTCGTCCGAACCGATGCCGCCGCGGGCCCACGCCGCCGACGAGGCGTCGCGCGTCTGGGTGCCGGCCGTCAGGTACAGCTTGCCCGGGCCGACCGGGAATTCGCCGTTCACGTACACGGTCTCGTTCTTGGACTTGGTGTCGCCGATGATGCGCAGGCTGCCCGGATCGGAGCGGTTGGAGCGGCCGCGGTCGTAGTATTCGCCCGTGATGCCCAGCACGCCGTCGGCGACGGCCACGCCGCAGTACGCGGAGGCCAGCCAGTTCTTGCCGTCGTGTTTCGAGTATTCGCCGAAGCCGGCCACGGCTTCGCAGCCCAGGTCCTTGCGCAGTTCGACGTTGATCACGCCGGCGATGGCGTCCGAGCCGTATTGTGCGGCGGCGCCGTCGCGCAGCACCTGCACGTCCTTGATGGCGAGGACGGGAATCGCGTTCATGTCCGTGCCCGTGTTGCCGCGGTTGCGCGCGCCGAACAGGTTCACGAGGGCCGTCGTGTGGCGGCGCTTGCCGTTCATGAGCACGAGGGTCTGGTCGGAACCGAGGCCGCGCAGGGCGGCGGAGTCGATCAGGTCGGCGCCGTCGGCACCGGTCTGGCGCGTCGAGTTGAACGACGGCGAGATATTGGCCAGGGTCTGGGCCAGGTCGAACTGGCCGCTTTGCTCGGCGGCCTTCGTCAGCGGGATGTAGTCGACGGGCACCGGGGTATCGGTGGACGACGTGTTGCCGACGCGGCGCGAGCCGACGATGCTGACGGTCTGGACGTTGTTGTCCGTAGCGACGGGGCCCGTGGCATTTTGTGCGAAGGCGGCCGGCGCGAAAGCCAGCGCTGCGCTGCCGTACAAGCCGAGCAGGACGGACTGGCGGATCGGTGTAAGTTTCAAGGGGTGTGCTCCGTGGGAAAATTGCATATTAAAGAATTTCCACGTGGACAACCATTTGAACGTCTCATAAGTACAACATGGACGGATTACAATGCGGTCACCCATCCACCAACCCAAAGGAAAACAGGATGAGCCTACTGCCGCTCCCTACCTACGATGATGTCGTCCAGGCTGCCGGACGCATCGCCGGCGTCGCCAACCGCACGCCGGTGCTGACGTCGCGTACCGTCGACGAGGCGTTCGGCGCCCAGGTCTATTTCAAGTGCGAGAACATGCAGCGCATGGGTGCGTTCAAATTCCGCGGCGCCTATAACGCGCTGATGAAATTCAGTCCCGAGCAGCGCCGCGCCGGCGTCGTCGCGTTCTCGTCGGGGAACCACGCGCAGGCCATCGCGCTGTCCGCGAAACTGCTCGGCATTCCGGCCACCATCGTGATGCCGCAGGACGCCCCGGCCGCCAAGGTCGCCGCCACGCGCGGCTACGGCGGCAACGTCGTACTGTACGACCGCTACACCGAAGACCGCGAGCAGATCGGCCGCGACCTGGCGCAGAAACACGGCCTCACTCTGATCCCGCCGTACGATCACCCGGACGTGATCGCGGGGCAGGGCACGGCCGCGAAGGAATTGTTCGAGGAAACGGGCCCGCTGGACGCGTTCTTCGTCTGCCTGGGCGGCGGCGGCCTGCTGTCCGGCTCCGCGCTGGCCACGCGCGCGCTGGCGCCGTCATGCCGGCTGTATGGCGTGGAGCCGGAAGCGGGCAATGATGGCCAGCAATCGTTCCGCAAGGGCGAGATCGTGCACATCGACACCCCGCAGACCATTGCCGACGGCGCCCAGACCCAGCACCTGGGCAACATCACGTTCCCGATCATCCGGCGCGACGTCGACGACATCCTGACGGCGACCGACGACGAACTGGTCGCGTGCATGCGCTTCTTCGTCGAACGGATGAAGATCGTCGTCGAACCGACCGGATGCCTCGGATTCGCGGCGGCGCGGCGCATGAAGGACGAATTGCGCGGCAAGAAGGTCGGGATTCTCGTCAGCGGCGGGAATATCGATCTGGCGAAGTTGGGCGGATTTCTGGCTGGCTGAATAAAACCACCGTCATCCCCGCCTGCGCGGGAACGACGAAGATTTTTTTTACCGACGTTGTCGATTTCGTGATGCCCCATCCGTCGTAGGCATGTGGTATCCACATCCATCCAAAACTCAGGAGGCATCATGAACAAGCAGATCTTCGTCAACCTGGCCGTCAAGAACCTGGACAAATCCAAGGCGTTCTTCGAGGCGCTGGGCTACACGTTCAATCCCCAGTTCACCAACGAGAGCGGCGCCTGCATGGTGATCGCGGACGGCAGCATCTACGCGATGCTGCTCACGGAACCGTTCTTCAAGACGTTCGTCGACAAGCCCCTCGTGCAGGCGAAGGAGGCGACCGAGGTGCTCGTCTGCCTGAGCTGCGAGAGCCGCGAGGAAGTCGACGCCCTTGTGGCGAAAGCCATCGCGGCCGGCGGCCGGGCCCCGCGGCGGCCGCAGGACCACGGCTTCATGTATGGCCACGGGTTCGAAGACCTCGATGGCCATATCTGGGAGCTGGCCTGGATGGCGCCGCAGGCCTGATTTATTGCATCGAGTGCAGGCCGATGATGTTGCCCTCGGTATCTTCGACGAGGGCGATGTGGCCGTACTGCCCGATCGAGAACTTGTCCTTGAAGATGCGCCCGCCGTTCGCGGCGGCGCGCGCCGCTTCGACGGCGCAGTCGGCGCAGCTGAAATACACGATCGTGCTGTTGCCGCCGGCCTTGCAGCCTTCCATGTGCACGATCGCCCCGGCCGCGCCGCCGGCATTCGGATCGCCCGTGAACGCCCACATCTGCAGGCCGGAGGCGTCCCCTTCCGGCGCGAGGTTGGACAGCGTCACCTGGAATACGGTTTCATAGAAAGCGCGGGCGCGCTTCATGTCGTCCACATAGATTTCGAACCAGCCTACGACGTTTCGTTCCATTTCGGTCTCCTTGATGCAGTGGTTGAGGGGGGTACGACACTGTGAATCAAAACGTTTCGACCGCGCCGCCGACGAGGATGGCGCCGCCTTCCATGCGCGTGCGGATCAGGCAATCGCCGCCCGTCGCGCGGCCCTGACGCAACCGGATGCCCAGTCCGAGCAGCGCCGTCAGCGCACCGGCCGCGACGCCCGTCGCGCTGTCTTCCAGCCTGGGATCGAGGTGGTTGAAGTTGCGGCCCTCGAACGTGCCGTCGTCCCGCCGGCACCAGGCATAGATGCCGTTGATGCCGGTCTCCTTGCTCCACGCGGCGATGCGCGCGAGGTCGGGCGCGAGGCCGTACAACGCGTCCGTATCCGTCACTTTGACGAGCAGCTTGGGACTGCCGATCGACGCCACGCGCGGCGGCGTGGCCAGCGACCCGGCAGGCACGCCCAGCAGCGCCGCCGCGGTGTCGGCACCGACGTCCTTTGCTGCCACCGGCTGGGCGCTCAAGCGCACGAAATAGTCGTCGCCCGTCCGCACCAGTTCCAGCCGCTGCCCTTCGACCGCCGTGCGCACGGCGATGGTGCCGGTGTACGGATCGCGCGCCAGCAGCACGGCCGCCACGGCCAGCGTCGCGTGGATGCACAGCGGGCTGCGCTTGTGCGGGTAGTAGTAATCGATGACCAGCGCACCGTCGGCGGACGTGTCGAGGAAGACGCAGGTCGTGTCGCGCGCGCGGGCGAGGGACAGGCGGACATCGGGATCCTGGTCTCCGTCTTCGATGACAAGGGCCGGGTTGCCGGTACCCGGGCGGGCACCGAAGCAGCGCAAGGAATGGATGTGCATATTTGGCGAGGTCGGGTTCGTCGGCTATACTGTGTTTTTGTACAGTATTGCATGATACACCATTTTAATTAAATTTCCATGTCCGATCTTCCGCCTGCCCGATTATCGCCGCCCGGCCTTGACCCCAATCTCGGCGCGGCGGCGGGATTGCCGGCCTATGCGGAATTGTTTTGCTTATCGAATTTCTCGTTCCTGCAGGGCGCGTCGCATACGGAAGAACTGGTCGACCGCGCCGTGCAGCTGGGCTATACGGCGCTGGCGCTGACGGACGAATGCTCGCTGGCCGGCGTCGTGCGCGCGCATGCCGAGGCCAAGCGCGCGCAGCTCCCGCTGATCGTCGGCGCCCATTTTCACCTGCGGCAGCCGGACGGGAGTCGCGGCCCATCCCTGCTGCTGCTGGCGCAGAACCGCAACGGCTACGGCAATCTGTCCGAGCTGATCACGCTGGGGCGCACGCGCAGCGAGAAGGGCAGCTATCTGCTGCATCCGTCCGACTTCGACTCGCCGCAGGACGGCCTCGAACACCTGCGCGGCATGCCGGACTGCCTGGCGATCCTGCTGCCCGCTTACCCCGGCCACATGCCGGAAGACGTCGACCGGCTGCACCAGCAGGTCGCGTGGATGGCGCAGACGTTCCCGCGCCGCGCGTGGATCGGCCTGACCCTGCTGCACCGCGCGTTCGACGAGATCCATCGCGCGACCATCGAGGAAGTGGGCTGGCAGCACCGCATGAAGATCGTCGCGTGCGGCCACGTGACGATGCATGTCCGTTCGAGGAAGCCCTTGCAGGACACGATGACGGCCATCCGCGTCGGCAAGCCGGTGGCGCAATGCGGCTACCGGCTCGCACCGAACGCGGAACAGCACCTGCGCTCGCGCATGCGGCTGGCGAACATCTATCCGCGCGCGGCGCTGGAAGAGACGGTCCGCATCGCGCGGCAGTGCACGTTCTCGCTGGAAGAGCTGCGCTACGAGTACCCGGACGAGGTGGTTCCGCCCGGCCACACGGCCGCGAGCTACCTGCGCGAGCAGGCCTGGATCGGCGCGCACCGGCGTTTCACGCAAGGCATCCCGGCCGGCGTGCAGGCGCAGATCGAGCACGAACTCGCGCTGATCGCCGAGATGCGCTACGAGCACTACTTCCTCACCGTGTACGACATCGTGCGCTACGCGCGCTCGCAGGACATCCTGTGCCAGGGGCGCGGCTCGGCCGCCAATTCCGCCGTGTGCTACTGCCTCGGCATCACGGAAGTCGATCCGGCGCAGGGCAACCTGCTGTTCGAGCGCTTCATCTCGAAGGAGCGCAACGAGCCGCCCGACATCGACGTCGACTTCGAACACCAGCGGCGCGAAGAGGTCATCCAGTACATCTACCGGAAATACGGCCGCACCCGCGCGGCGCTGGCCGCCGTCGTCATCAGCTACCGGCCCAAGAGCGCGCTGCGCGACAGCGGCCGCGCGCTCGGCGTCGATCTCGCCATCGTCGACAAGGTCTGCAAGCAGCATCACTGGTTCGACGGCAAGGCCGACCTGTTGAACCGCCTGGCCGAGAGCGGGCTCGATCCGGACGCGCCGCTGTCGCGGCAATGGGCGTCGCTGGCCCAGCGGCTGCTCGGCTTTCCGCGCCACCTGTCGCAGCATCCGGGCGGGTTCGTGATGGCGCGCGGGAAGCTGTCGCGTCTCGTCCCCATCGAAAGCGCGACGATGGCCGACCGCAGCGTCATCCAGTGGGACAAGGACGACCTCGAGGAGCTGGGCCTCATGAAGGTCGACGTGCTGGCGCTCGGCATGCTGTCGATGCTCCGCCGCTGCCTGGCCCTGGTCGGTCTGCGCCACGGCACGACGTTCGAGCTGCAGGACATCCCGCACGATGACAAGCCGACTTACGACATGATCTGCCGGGCCGACACCGTCGGCGTCTTCCAGATCGAGTCGCGCGCGCAAATGAGCATGCTGCCGCGGATGAAGCCGCGCCGCTTCTACGACCTCGTGATCCAGGTCGCGATCGTGCGTCCGGGGCCGATCCAGGGCGGCATGGTGCATCCGTATCTGCAGCGGCGCGAGCAGAAGGAACCGGTCAAGTATCCGAGCCCGGACATGAAGGTGGCGCTTGCCCGCACCTTGGGCGTGCCGATCTTCCAGGAGCAGGTGATGCAGGTGGCGATCCTCGCGGCCGGCTTCACGCCGGGCGAGGCCGACCAGCTGCGCCGTGCGATGGCCGCGTGGAAGAGAAAGGGCGGCCTCGAAAAATACTACGAGCGCATCGTCGGCGGCATGCTCAAGCGGGGGTATGACCTGGCATTCGCCGAGCAGATCTTCAGCCAGATCCAGGGCTTCGGCGAATACGGCTTCCCCGAATCGCACGCGGCCAGCTTCGCGCTGCTCGCGTATGCCAGCTCCTGGCTCAAGTGCCACGAACCGGCCGCGTTTTTATGCGCGCTGCTGAACAGCCAGCCGATGGGTTTCTACAGCCCGTCGCAGCTCGTGCAGGACGCGCGCCGCCACGGCATCGAGGTGCGCCCCGTCGACATCACGGTGAGCGGCTGGGAATCCACGCTGGAAGATCTGGATGATCATGCGCGCGGCCAGCCGGCCGTGCGCCTGGGCCTGCACATGCTGCGCGGGATGGGGCAGGAGGCGGCCGACCGCATCGAGATGGCGCGCGAGATCCGCCCGTTCGCCGACGTGGCCGACCTCGCGCGGCGCGCGCGGCTCGACCGGGGCGACCTGCAGGTGCTGGCCGCCGGCAATGCACTGGGGCCGCTCGCGGGCCACCGCCGCCAGGCGTTGTGGCACGCGGCGGGCGCCGTGCCCGACAAAGACCTGCTGCGGCCCACGACGCCGGTCGAAGAGGTGCCGGTCTTGAGCGCGCCGCGGGAGGGCGAGGAGATCGTCGGCGACTACCGCGCGCAGGGCCTCACGCTGGGCCGCCATCCGCTCGCGCTGCTGCGCGACCGGCTGCTCGCCAAGCGGTTCCTGCCGGCCGACGTGCTGCACGATTTCCAGAACGGCCAGCTGGCGCGCGCCTGCGGCATCGTCACCGTGCGCCAGCGCCCCGGCACGGCGAAGGGCGTGCTGTTTTTGACGCTCGAGGACGAGACGGGGAATATCAACGTGATCGTGTGGCCGCAGCTCGTCGAACAGCAGCGGCGCGAAGTGCTGAACGCGTCGCTGCTGGGCGTGTACGGCGTGTGGCAGCGCGAAGGGGAGGTGCGGCATCTCGTGGCCAAGCGGCTCGTCGACATGTCGCACTGGCTCGGGAAGCTGGATGCGCGCAGCCGCGATTTTTGCTAGCGCACCGCCGCCGGCGCGCGCAAGGCCGCACGGGGCAGGGCGGGCACGGGCAGAGCGAGACTGTGACCGCGCTCCAGCTTGAACACGCTGACCACTTCGGCCAGCTTCGCGGCCTGGTCCTGCATCGACGCCGCCGCGGCCGCCGCTTCCTCGACGAGCGCCGCGTTCTGCTGGGTCACGTGGTCCATCTGGCCGATGGCCTGGTTGACCTGTTCGATGCCGCCCGTCTGTTCCTGCGTGGCGCTCGTGATCTCGGCGACGATGTCGCTCACCTTGCGGATGCTGTCGACCACGTCGCTCATCGTCGCGCCGGCCCGGTCGACGAGCTTCGTGCCCGCATTCACATCGGCCGTCGACGCGGCGATCAGGTCCTTGATCTCCTTCGCCGCGGCGGCCGAGCGCTGGGCCAGGCTGCGCACTTCGGATGCGACGACCGCGAAGCCGCGCCCCTGTTCGCCGGCGCGCGCCGCTTCGACGGCCGCGTTCAGCGCGAGGATATTGGTCTGGAACGCGATGCCGTCGATGACGCCGATGATGTCGGCGATGCGGCTGGCCGAGGCGTTGATGGCGCCCATCGTGGCGACGACTTCGCCCACCACGGCGCCGCCCTGCGTGGCGATCTCGGACGCGGAAATGGCGAGTTGGTTCGCCTGGCGCGCGTTGTCGGCGTTCTGGCGCACGGTCGTCGTGAGTTCTTCCATCGATGCGGCTGTCTCTTCCAGCGCGCCGGCCTGCTGCTCCGTGCGGCCGGACAGGTCGAGGTTGCCGGCGCTGATCTCGCGCGATGCCGTCGCGATGGTATCGGTGCCGCCGCGCACCTGGCTGACGATGCCGACGAGGCTGTCGTTCATGTGGCGCAGGGCGCGCAGCAGGGCGCCCGTTTCATCATGGGTATGCGCTTCGATCGTGCGGGTCAGGTCGCCGGCCGCCACCGTCTCGGCCACGGCCACCGCGGCGCGGATCGGCAGCACGATGCCGCGCGTGAGCAGCCACGAGGCCACGGCGCCCAGCAGCAGCGCGCAGGTGGAAAAGACGACGATCAGGCGGGTGCTGGCGGTCGCGTTGGCGTCGATCGCCGCGGCGGTGGCGTCCATGCTGGCGCGCTGCATGGCGACGAGGTCTTGCAAGAGGCCCTGGTATTGCTGCGCGGCCGGCGTGAAACCCTGGTCGAGGATGCGCGCCGCTTCTTCCGCATTGCCGTCGGCCTTGGCCTTGACGGCGCCGTCGCGCGACGCGCTGTACGCCTTGCGCTGTTCGAGGATCCGGGCGAACAGGTCGTGTTCCGGGCCGCTGGCGGCGATCAGCGGTTCGATCTGCTTGAGCAGCTCGGCGGCGCGTTTCACCGAGGCGGCCGAGTCGTCCTTGAAGTAGGCGCCGAGCGAAGGGTCGGTGCTTTTCACGATCGCGGCGGTGCGGCGGATCGAGGCGAAGTTCAGGCCGTACCAGTCGGTGATCAGACGTTCTTTCGTGAGCGGCACGGCCATCATGGCCCTGGTCGAGCCGGCCACTTCGGTCAGGCGCCACGCGCCGATGACGGCGATCGCCACCGTCATCGCGAGAATGAGGGCGAACCCCAGTCCGAGACGCCTGCCGATCTTCATGTTTGCAACGAATCCCATCGATATTCCTTTTATAACGAAGGCGCGTATTGTACTCATCATATTTCCTGTCTGGAATTTAAAAGTGCTGTAAAGAAACTTTTTCGCAACACTTTGTAAGTACGGTCCGACAGCCGACTATGGGAATTGTTAACTGCGGCGTTGTCGCATGTCCGCTCATCTGTTAGGGTAAAAAGGGTGGAGGCATATCGTCCGCCCTTTTTTCCTATCTCGTACAACCCATGACATCTTCCCGAATTCTCCGCACCACCTTGTTCCTGGCCGGCATCATCAATGGCGCCGCCGCCGGCGCGGCAGCGCTGCCCGCGCCGTTCGTCGAGCAATTGAATGCCAACTATCCGGCCATCGAGACCCTGTACCAGGACCTGCACCGCAACCCCGAGCTCGGGTTCAACGAACACCAGACCGCGGCCAAGCTGGCCGAGCGCGCCAAGGCGCTGGGCTTCGACGTGACGACCGGCGTCGGCGGCACGGGCGTCGTCGCCATCCTGCGCAACGGCCCCGGCCCGACCGTGATGCTGCGTACCGAACTGGACGCGCTGCCGGTCCAGGAAAAGACCAGCCTGCCGTTCGCCAGCAAGGTCGCCACGAAGAACGCCGCCGGCGACACCATCCCCGTGATGCACGCCTGCGGCCACGACCTGCACATGTCGGCGTGGTACGGCACCGCGAAACTGATGGCCGAGAACCGCAAGGCCTGGAGCGGCACGCTGATGCTGGTCGGCCAGCCGGCCGAGGAATCCGTGAGCGGCGCCGCGGCCATGCTCAAGGACGGCCTGTTCACGCGCTTCCCGAAACCCGATTACGCGCTGTCGTTCCATGACGATGCGTCCATGCCGTCGGGGACGATCATGTATCACGCCGGTCCGTTCCGCGCATCGTCCGACGTGGTCAACATCACCGTCTTCGGCCAGGGCGGCCACGGCGCCGTGCCGCACGAGGCGCGCGACCCGGTCGTGATGGCAGCGCGCATCGTGCTGGCGCTGCAGACGCTCGTCTCGCGCGAGAACAATCCGCTCGACCCGGTCGTGATCACCGTCGGCAGTATCCACGGCGGCACCCAGGCGAACATCATCCCCGACCAGGTGACCTTGCAGCTGTCAGTGCGCACGTTCAAGCCGGACGTGCGCAAGCGCGTGCTGGCCAGCATCGCGCGCGAAGCGAAGGGCGAGGCGATGGCGGCCGGCGCGCCGAAGGAGCCGCTGGTGGAGGTCAAGCCGGGGACGGATTCGGTCTACAACGATCCGGAACTGGTCCAGCGCATGGTGAAGGCCGTGCAGGGCGCGGTCGGCCCCGGATCCGTGAAAGAGATGCCGCCGAAGATGACGTCGGAAGACTTTTCGCAGTATGGACGGCAAGACGGCGTGAAGGCGATCCTGCTGCACGTGGGCGCGGTGGACGCGGCCCGCCTGGACGCCGCGCAGAAGGCCGGCCAGCCGCTGCCGGGCACGCACTCGCCGCAATGGGCGCCGGACTTCAAGCCGACGGTGACCAACACCATCAAGGCCGAGACGGCGATCCTGCTCGACCTGATGCCGCCGAAGAAATAAGTAAGAAAGGAGCAGGGCCGGCCGGCCCTGCCGTGTGCAGCCGGCCGCTCAGGCCGGCTGCGTGCCAAAGTACGCGTGCACCGCGCCCATCCAGCGCGTGTCGGCCATGTCCGGCCAGTGGTCGGTATCGAAGCCGGGTGCGCTGTCGATGCGATCCTTGGGGATGTCCATCGTGAAGCGCTTGTGCCGCGGGTCGAGCGTCAGTGCCTGCCAGGGCACGGCGAAGAGTTTTTCGCCCAGCCCGAGAAAGCGGCTGGACGACATCACGGCATAGGCGATGGCGCCCGTGCGCATGTCCACCATGAATTCCTTGATGACGCCCAGGTGCTCGTTCTGCAGGTTGTGGACGTGGTCGCCGATCAGGGTGTTCGCGCCCATCAGTTCCGGGCCCGGACCCTTGCCGTGCTTGTTCTTGTACATGCCGTAATCGTCTCGTTCCTCGTAGGACATTTTCCCTCTCCCTCGCGACTTACTTGTCCGGAAGCAGAAGGATAACCGAGTCTGGCGGTTCGGTTCGGACGGTCACGTACGCACGGTTTTAGAACGTCTCCCACTCCTCGCTGGGGGCTTCCCGCTTGGGTGCCTTGGCGGCTTTCGGTGCCGGCTTGGCGCTGCGCGGCGCGGCCGGCACGGCCACGACGGCGCGCGCGGGTGCGGGGGCCGGCGCGGCCTTCGGCGCGGGCGCGGCCTGCGTGCCGACGTGGAACAGGCTGACCACTTCGGCCAGCTTGTCGGCCTGGTCGCGCAGGGCGGTGGCGGCCGCCGCCGATTCCTCGACGAGGGCGGCATTGTGCTGGGTGGACGAATCCATCTCGGCGATGGCGCGGTTGACCTGCTCGATGCCGGCGCTCTGTTCGCCGCTGGCGCTGGCGATCTCGGCGACGATGTCGCTCACCTTGCGGATGCTGTCGACCACTTCGCTCATCGTCATGCCGGCCTGGTCGACCAGCTTGCTGCCGTCTTCGACCTTGCCGACCGAATCGACGATCAGCTGCTTGATCTCTTTCGCGGCCGCGGCCGAACGCTGGGCCAGCGTGCGCACTTCGCCCGCCACGACGGCGAAGCCGCGCCCTTGTTCGCCGGCGCGGGCCGCTTCGACGGCCGCGTTCAGCGCGAGGATGTTGGTCTGGAACGCGATGCCGTCGATGACGCTGATGATGTCGACGATCTTCTTCGACGAATCGTTGATCGCGCCCATGGTCTGCACGACCTGGTCGACGACGACGCCGCCTTGCGTCGCGATGTCCGACGCGGCGATCGACAGCTGGCTGGCCTGGCGCGCATTGTCCGCGTTCTGGCGCACGGTGCCGGTCAGCTGCTCGACCGTGCTGGCCGTCGTGCCGAGCGAGCCGGCCTGTTGTTCGGTGCGGGAAGACAGGTCCATATTGCCGGCCGAGATTTCCGCCGACGCGGTGGCGATGGTGTCGGTGCCGCTGCGCACTTGCGAGACGATGGCCACGAGGCCGTCGTTCATGTGGCGCAGCGAGCGCAGCAGCGCGGCCGTTTCACCCGTGCCGGCAACCTCGATCTGTTGGGTGAGATCGCCGGCGGCGACCTTCTCGGCCACGTCGACCGCCTTGCGGATCGGACCGACGATGGCGCGCGCCAGCAGCCACGAGCAGACGGCGCCGAACAGCACGGCCACGCCGGCCAGCACCATGATCATGCGCGCGCTGTTGCGGTTGGCGTCGTCGATGCCCTTGGCGATGGCGTCGATGTGGTCCTGCTGCATCTTGACCAGTTCCGCCTGCTTGCCTTCGTAGGCGTCCGACGTCGGGATGTATTCCTGGTTCAGGATGCGCTCCGCGGCCTCGGCGTCGCCCGCGGCGCGGGCCTTGATGGCCTTGACCTTGGAATCCGTATAGGCCTTGCGCAGTTCGACGATGCGGTCGAACAGCGCGTGTTCTTCCTTTCCTTCGAGCAGCGGCTCGATCTGCTTGACCAGTTCGGTCGACCGGGTGGCCGTCTTCTCGCCGTCGGCCTTGAAGAACGCCACCAGGCTGGGGTCCGTGCTCTTGACGATGGCGGCGGTGCGACGTACGGCGGCGAACGTCTGCATATGCCATTCCGTCAACATGCGTTCCTTGGCCAGCGGTACGGCCATCATCGCGCGCGTGGCATCCGCGATCGCATTCAGGCGCCAGACGGAGGCGGCCGCAATGACGAGGGTAAGGCCCAGTACGAGGGCAAAGCCCACACCCAGACGTTTCGCGATATTCATGTTGGCGAGAAAGCCCATATGATTCTTCCCTTACTTCAGTATGATTGTTCTGTTTTCGACCGGTGGCGCGGCCTGGGAGCCGTTCCAGACAGCATCTCCGGATTCGATTCTACTTACGGAAGGACAAAGTTTGTTACTTTTGGGAATTTTGGCGCGAAGTAATGAAACATTGTCAGCAGAATGTTGTCGGCAGGTGACAGCTTTATTCATCCAGGCTAGGGCTCGCCGGCCGTGTTGCCAAGTTGGAATGAGGAAGTATTCGCGCGTTTAAGGTATAATTTCTATTTCCCGCGCGTGCCGTTCGGCACCTTCTGCACAATGACCAAATTCGTATTCGTCACTGGCGGCGTCGTGTCTTCCCTGGGTAAAGGGATCGCGGCCGCCTCCCTCGCCGCGATCCTCGAATCGCGCGGTCTCAAAGTCACCATGCTCAAGCTCGACCCGTACATCAACGTGGACCCGGGCACGATGAGCCCCACCCAGCACGGTGAAGTGTTCGTCACCGACGACGGCGCCGAGACCGACCTGGACCTGGGCCACTACGAGCGCTTCATCAGCACGCGGATGAAGAAGGTGAACAACTTCACCACCGGCCAGATCTACGAATCCGTGATTCGTAAAGAGCGCCGCGGCGAGTACCTCGGCAAGACCGTGCAGGTGATCCCGCACATCACCAACGAGATCCAGGATTACATCCGCCGCGGCGCCGAAGGCGTCGACGTGGCGCTGGTCGAGATCGGCGGCACCGTCGGCGACATCGAATCGCTGCCGTTCCTGGAAGCCGCGCGCCAGCTGTCGCTGCGCCAGGGCCGCAAGGGCGCCGCGTTCGTGCACCTGACGCTGGTGCCGTACATCTCGTCCGCCGGCGAACTGAAAACCAAGCCCACGCAGCACTCGGTGCAAAAGCTGCGCGAGATCGGCATTTCGCCGAACGCGCTGCTGTGCCGCGCCGACCGCCGCATCCCGGACGACGAGCGTGCCAAGATCTCGCTGTTCGCCAACGTGGAAGAGCAGGCCGTCATCTCCGTGTGGGACGTCGACACGATCTATAAAGTGCCGCAGGTGCTGCACGACCAGGGCCTGGACGACATCATCCTCGACGCCCTCGGCATCGAGGCGCCGGCGGCCGACCTGTCGATGTGGACGAAGCTGATCCACACGCTGGAAAACCCGAAGCACGAAGTCACGATCGGCATGGTCGGCAAGTACGTCGACCTGATCGAGTCGTATAAATCGCTGACGGAAGCGCTGCGCCACGCCGGCATCCACACGGAAAGCCGCGTCAACATCGAGTACATCGACTCGGAAGAGATCGAGTCGACCGGCTGCGCCAACCTGGCCAAGTACGACGCGATCCTCGTGCCGGGCGGCTTCGGCAAGCGCGGCGTGGAAGGCAAGATCATGGCCGCCCGCTATGCCCGCGAGAACGGCATCCCTTACCTGGGCATCTGCCTGGGCATGCAGGTCGCGCTGATCGAATACGCGCGCCACATGGCCGGCCTGCCGAACGCCAACTCGACGGAATTCGATCCGGAGACCGACCAGCCGGTCGTCGCCCTGATCACCGAGTGGCAGAACCACGACGGCAAGGTCGAGAAGCGCGACAACAATTCCGACCTGGGCGGCACGATGCGCCTGGGCGCGCAGACCTGCGCCGTGAATCCGGGCACGCTGGCTGCCGAAATCTATGGCAACGTCGTGACGGAACGCCACCGCCACCGCTACGAAGCGAACAATTTCTACCTGCCGAAGGTCGAAGCTGCGGGCCTCGTCGTGGCGGCGCGCACGCCGAACGAAGACCTGTGCGAGATCATGGAACTGCCGCGCAACGTGCACCCGTGGTACATGGGGGTCCAGTTCCACCCGGAGTTCAAGTCGACCCCGCGTAACGGCCACCCGCTGTTCTCGTCGTTCATCCGGGCGGCCCTGGCGCACCAGGCCCGGCATGGCAATCGAGGCGCGGCGAATGCGCCCGCAGTTCAAGGAGACGCGGCATGAAGCTTTGCGGATTCGACGTCGGCCTCGACCAGCCGATCTTCCTGATCGCCGGCACCTGCGTGATCGAGTCGCGCCAGATGGCGATGGACGTCGCCGGCCAGCTCAAGGAAATCACGAGCGCCCTGGGCATCCCGTTCATCTATAAATCGTCGTTTGACAAGGCGAACCGTTCGTCCGGCAAATCGTTCCGCGGTCCGGGCATGGAAAAGGGCCTGGAGATCCTCGCGGACGTGCGCAAGGAAATCGGCGTGCCCGTGCTGACCGACGTGCACACCGAGGACGAGATCCCGGTCGTGGCGAGCGTCGTCGACGTGCTGCAGACCCCGGCCTTCCTGTGCCGCCAGACCGACTTCATCAACGCCTGCGCCCGTTCCGGCAAGCCCGTGAACATCAAGAAGGGCCAGTTCCTGGCCCCTGGCGACATGAAGAACGTGATCGACAAGGCGCGCGCGGCAGCTGCCGAAGCGGGCCTGCCCGACCAGTTCATGGCGTGCGAGCGCGGCGTCTCGTTCGGCTACAACAACCTCGTGTCCGACATGCGCAGTCTCGCCATCATGCGCGAATCGAACTGCCCGATCGTGTTCGACGCCACCCATTCCGTGCAGTTGCCGGGTGGGCAGGGCACGTCGTCCGGCGGCCAGCGCGAGCACGTGCCCGTGCTGGCGCGCGCGGCCGTCGCGGCGGGCGTGTCGGGCCTGTTCATGGAAACACATCCGAATCCGGCGTGCGCGCTGTCGGACGGCCCGAACGCCGTGCCGCTCGCCCGCATGAAGGATTTGCTGACTACCCTGGTCGACATCGACCGCATCGTCAAGAAGGCCGGCTTTATCGAGTCCGATTTCTCTTGATATTCGAAGGCGGGGCTCGAGTGTACCAAGGGGTCCCGCGTTCGGCTGAATCATCAGTAGATGGGAAGCGTGCTGCGGCTTACGCTCCCATTTCGCGCTTAGGCTATTTATTAATTTCAGGAGAGTGAACTACCATGAGTGCTATCGTTGATATCATCGGCCGCGAAATCATCGACTCGCGCGGCAATCCGACCGTCGAGTGCGATGTGCTGCTGGAATCCGGCGTGATGGGCCGTGCCGCCGTGCCGTCGGGTGCCTCGACCGGTTCGCGCGAAGCCATCGAACTGCGTGACGGCGATCCGAAGCGTTATTTCGGCAAGGGCGTGCTGCAGGCCTGCGAGAACATCAACACCGAGATCAGCGAAGCCATCATGGGCCTGGACGCCAACGAACAGGCATTCCTGGACCGCACCCTGATCGACCTGGACGGCACCGAGAACAAGAGCCGCCTGGGCGCGAACGCGATGCTGGCCGTCTCCATGGCCGTCGCCAAGGCCGCCGCGGAAGAAGCGGGCCTGCCGCTGTACCGCTACTTCGGCGGTTCGGGCGCGATGCAGATGCCGGTGCCGATGATGAACGTCATCAACGGCGGCGCACACGCCGACAACAACCTGGACATCCAGGAATTCATGATCATCCCGGTCGGCGCTCCGTCGTTCAAGGAAGCCGTGCGCTACGGCGCCGAGGTGTTCCACACCCTGAAGAAAATTCTGCACAGCAAGGGCCTGAACACGGCCGTCGGCGACGAAGGCGGTTTCGCCCCGTCCGTCGCGAACCATGAAGAAGCCATCAAGCTGATCATGCAAGCGATCGAGCAGGCCGGCTACGTGGCCGGCCAGGACATCGCCATCGGCCTGGACTGCGCCGCCAGCGAGTTCTACAAGGACGGCAAGTACGTCTTGGCCGGCGAAGGCGGCCTGCAGCTGTCGGCCCAGGACTTCACCAACATGCTGGCGACCTGGTGCGACAAATACCCGATCGTTTCGATCGAGGACGCCATGGCCGAAGGCGACTGGGAAGGCTGGGCCACCCTGACCGCCGCCCTGGGCAAGCGCGTCCAGCTGGTGGGCGACGACCTGTTCGTCACCAACACCAAGATCCTGAAGGAAGGCATCCAGAAGGGCATCGCCAACTCGATCCTCATCAAGATCAACCAGATCGGCACCCTGACCGAAACCTTCGCCGCCATCGAAATGGCCAAGCGCGCCGGCTACACGGCCGTGATCTCGCACCGTTCGGGCGAGACCGAGGACTCGACCATCGCCGACATCGCCGTCGGCATGAACGCCCTGCAGATCAAGACGGGCTCGCTGTCGCGTTCGGACCGCATGGCGAAGTACAACCAGCTGCTGCGCATCGAGGAAGATCTGGGCGACATCGCCAGCTACCCGGGCCGCGACGCCTTCTATAACCTGAAGTAATCGGGTAGTATGAATACGGGTCCGGTTCGCCGGGCCCGTGTTTTTATTCCGCCCGGCCGTTTTCATTCATGCGCATCATCACCCTTGCCCTGGCAGCCCTGCTGCTGCTGATTCAGTATCCCCTGTGGCTGGGGAAGGGCGGCTGGCTGACCGTGGCCGACCTGGAATCCCAGGTGGCGGCGACGCGCGCCCGGACCGAACAGCTCAAGGCACGCAATGCCAAGCTCGAATCGGAAGTGCGCGACCTGAAGGATGGCCTTGGCGCCGTCGAGGAACGCGCGCGCTACGAACTGGGCATGATCAAATCGAACGAGATCTTCGTGCAGGTGCTGCGCAAGGACGAGAAGCCGGCCGTCATGATGACGGAACCGCCGCCTCCGCCGCCGCCGAAGGTCAAGAAGGGGGCGCCATGACCTCCGCGGATGCTTCGCCGCCGGCGCTCGACACGCTCGACGCCGTCGCAAGCTATCTCGCCGATGCGTTCGACGCCGGCGATCCCGACACCATGACGCAGGCCCTGTCCCTGGTGGCGCGCTCCAAGGGCCTCGCGCACCTGGCCGCGGCGGCCGGCGTGCCGCGCGAACTGCTCGCCGCCGCAATGAATCGCGGCGAGATGGGCCTCGATACCTTGTTGGCGATCATGAAGGTCATCGACCTGCACCGTCCGGCGGACGGCGCACCCAATTAGTCGACCGACGCCGCGTCAGGCGCCCGTGCCGATGCCGGCGGGCGGCGCATAGCCCGGCTCCAGCAGGCCGGCAATCGGTTCTCCTTCCACCACGACGATTTCTCCGATGCTTTGTGCGCGCGCGACGATGCGGTCGCCGTTCGCGATGTGGCTGCCGACGAGGGCGATCGGGCGGTTCGCATACGTCGACGCATGGCCGGCGCCCGACACGATCACGCTTTCGCTGCCGTCCGGATAGCGCACCCGGTCGCCCACGCAGGCGATGCGGAAATCGTCCGCCGGCTCACCCTGGGATGCGAGGACGACTTCGCCGCCGCGGCGGGTGCGCGAGCCGATCGTCGCGATCGGGTAGCGGGCGATGACTTTGCGCGGCATGTCCACGCCCTGGGTCGTGGCTGTGTTGGCGACAAAAGCGGCATCATTGGCAAGTACTGATTTCATCCGGTTCTCCAAAAGTTTGCAAAACGGGACGCGAAACAGCGACACATTCCCGGTATCGGGCGTACGGGTTCGCACACCGGAGCACATTGAAGCGTATCGTTGATTTATGCCAATTGATGCAGCGCAAGTCGAAAATGGCGCTTGTCCGGAATCAGACGATTCCGACACGGGCGCAAGTTAACTTCCAGTCATCAATAGCGACGATGCCGCATCGGCCGTAGGGCGGGTGATTGATGCGGGGCACCAGTCACGTGCCCGTGCGTGACGCCAGCACACCGCATGCATCATGGTGGGCAGGTTTCATTCGAGGCCCCGGCCTCGAATGAAACCTGATGGTTCGCAGGAAGGGAGAACGAGGCCGTGCCGGCCAGCGGAAATCAGGCGGCCTGGCCGTTTTCGAGGAAGGAACGCAGCATCCACGCATTCTTTTCGTGGATCTCCATGCGGTCGCTCAACATGCCGGCGCTCGGCTGGTCGTTGGCATCGTCGGCGATCTTGAAGGCTTCGCGCACGGTACGGATCAGCGCTTCCTGGCCGTCGACCAGCTGGCGGATCATTTCCTGCGCGTTCGGCACGCCGGCTTCTTCCTTGATCGACGACAGTTCCACGAAGCGGGCATACGTGCCCGGGGCGAAGTGGCCGAGGGCGCGGATGCGTTCGGCGATGGTGTCCAGCGCGTTCCACAGCTCCGTGTACTGTTCCATGAACATGATGTGCAGCGTCTGAAACATCGGCCCCGTCACGTTCCAGTGGAAGTTATGGGTCTTGAGGTACAGCATGTAGCTGTCGGCCAGGACGCGCGACAGCGCGGCGGCGATGTTCGCGCGGTCTTCCGTGCTGATGCCGATATTGATCTTGCTCATCGAGTTCTCCTGTCAGGTTGTCATTGGCGACAGCTTAGCAGGATACGGTAATAGCGGAAGTTTATATTTCCAATCAATTTGATAGGGAACGTCGATGACGTTCCCTATCCCCGCTCAGTGCTTGACGTTGGAGGCGGGCGCCACGGCGTCGGCCGTCGTATCGCTGGCGAACAGCTGCGCGCAGTCGACGGCGTCGAAGCCGTAGTGCTTGCCGCAGAAGTCGCAGTTGATGCCCAGTTCGCCCAGGTCGTGCAGGGCGGCCTCGACTTCCTGCTGGCCCAGCATCTTGAGCATGTTGGCGACTTTTTCGCGCGAGCACGTGCAGTGGAATTCGGGATGCAGCGGGTCGAACACGCGGATCGTCTCTTCCCAGAACAGGCGCTTGAGCAGGGTTTCCACGTCGGTCGTGAGCAGCTCTTCCTGCTTCAGCGTCTGGCCCAGCATGACGGCGCGGTTCCACGTCTCGAGATCTTCTTCCTCGCTGGCCTGCTTGACCTGGCCTTCGACGGCGCTGTTGCGCGGCAGCTTTTGCAGCAGCAGGCCGCGCGCGACGTTCTCGTCGGCCGCCAGCCACAGCTTGGTGTCCATCTGTTCCGAGCGCAGCATGTAGTTTTCGATGATGGTCGCGATGTCCTCGCCGACCAGCGGCACGACGCCCTGGTACGGCTGCTGGCCCGGGACCTTGTCCAGCGGGTCGAGCGTGATCACGAAGCGCCCGCGGCCGTGCTGGTTCAGCAGCTGGGCGACGGACGCGTCGTCCGGCACTTCCGCGCCTCCGCTCAGCTTGGCGGTGGCGCGCAGGCGCAGGTTCGCGTCGCACTCGACGACCAGCAGCTTCACGAGACCGTCGCCGTGGATCTGCATCACGATCGAGCCGTTGAACTTGAGGTTGGCGGACAGCAGGGCCGCCGCGGCCACCATTTCGCCCAGCAAGGCGCGCACCGCCTTGGGATAGACGTGGCGCGACTGGATCTCGCGCCACGCGTTGGAGATCTCGACGAGCTCGCCGCGTACGGCCGCGTTGTCGAAGATGAATTTCTGGAGGATGTCCTTGCTGGTTTCAGTCGTCATTCTTTATCCGATTTTCTTGAGCTCCGCCTTGAAGCGTTTGCCGCGCTCGACATAGCTGGCGGCATTGCCTTGCAGGCGGAGCAGGTCGTCTTCCGTGAGCGTGCGCACCACCTTGGCCGGGGCGCCCAGGATCAGCGAATGGTCCGGGAATTCCTTGCCTTCGGTGACCACGGCGCCGGCGCCCACCAGGCAGCCCTTGCCGATCTTCGCGCCGTTCAGCACCACCGCCTGGATGCCGATCAGCGCACCGTCGCCGACGGTGCAGCCATGCAGCATCGCCTGGTGGCCGACGGTGACGTTCTTGCCGAGCACGAGCGGAAAGCCCATATCCGTGTGCATCACCGTGCCTTCCTGCACGTTGCTGCCGGCACCGATCGTGATGCGCTCGTTGTCGCCGCGGATCGTCACGCCGAACCAGACCGAGGCATCCGCCTCGACCGTGACCTTGCCGATCAGGTTCGCCGAATCGGCGATATAAGCCGAAGGATCGATTTCGGGCGCATGCTCGCCCAATTGGTAAATCGCCATGGTTGCTCGCGGAAGGTTGAGATGCCCGTATTTTACGCCTTCGCGCCCATAAGCCGCCCAGATGGGGCTGGCCAGCGGAATTACAAGCTTCGTGCTTATAATGCGAACGGTCGTACTAATTTCAATCCAAGACAGGAAACGCCATGACACCGTCCCGCTCCGAATTCCTCTCCGTCCGCGGCCTGCGCACCCACGTCCGTCACTGGGGCCGCGAGGGCGCGCCCAAGCTGTTCATGGCGCATGGCTGGATGGACATGTCCGCGTCGTTCCAGTTCGTCGTCGACGCGTTGCAGGGCGACTGGCACGTCATCGCCCACGACTGGCGCGGCTTCGGCCTGACTGAGCGCTCCGGCAACGATACGTACTGGTTCCCGGACTACTTCGCCGACCTGGAAGCCATTCTCGACCATTATTCGCCGGATGCACCGGTGAACCTGCTGGGGCACAGCATGGGCGGCAACATCGTGAGCGTGTATGCGGGCATCCGCCCGGCACGGATTGCGAAGCTCATCAACCTGGAAGGCTTCGGGCTGCCGGCGACGCAGCCCGCGCAGGCCCCCGGCCGCTACGCCAAGTGGCTGGACGAAGTGAAGACGCCGCCCGTCATGCGCGGCTACGCCAGCCTGGAAGAGGTGGCCGCGCGCCTGCAGAAGACCAATCCGCGCCTGCCGGCGCAGCGCGCGGCGTTCCTCGCGCGGCACTGGTCCGCGCAGAACGCGCAGGGCGAATGGGAAATCCTGGGCGATCCGGCGCACAAGATGCCGGGGCCGCTGCTGTACCAGGTGGAAGAAGTGCTCGCGTGCTGGCGCCGCATCACGGCGCCCGTGCTGTGGGTCGAGGCCGAGCACACGGACATGTGGCGCTGGATGGGGCCGAAGGAAGACGCCCGCCACGAGGTCGACCGCCGGCTGGCCCAGCTGGCGAAGGTCACGCCGCGCATGATGCCTGACGCGGGGCATATGCTGC
Source organism: Massilia putida (assembly GCF_001941825.1). Lineage (NCBI taxonomy): Bacteria > Pseudomonadati > Pseudomonadota > Betaproteobacteria > Burkholderiales > Oxalobacteraceae > Massilia > Massilia putida. The sequence goes on along the minus strand of NZ_CP019038.1, from coordinate 2,427,147 downwards.
ATCACGATCAGCCGGAAATGCTGGCGCGCATGATCGAGGACTTCCTGGCGTCCTGACACCGCGTACAATGGTATTTCGCAAAGATACCTAGGTCCGGATGCTGCTCATGAAAGTCGATCTCCACTGCCACTCCAACGTCTCCGACGGCGTGCTGCCACCTGCCGCCGTGGCCGCGTATGCCCGCAAGGGCGGCGTCGACGCGTGGGCGCTGACGGATCACGACGAGATTGGCGGCATCAAGGCCGCGCGGGCGAAGGCGACGGAACTGGGCATGCGCTTCGTGCCCGGCGTGGAAATTTCCGTCACGTGGGCAGGGGAGACCGTGCACGTCGTCGGCCTGCAGATCGACGAAGACAATCCGGTCCTCGTGCAGGGCCTGGCCGCCACGCGCCACGGGCGCGACGCGCGCGGGCGCGAGATCGCCGCGCAGCTCGACAAGGCCGGCATCCCGAACGCCTACGAAGGCGCGCTGAAATACGTCGGCAACCCGGACCTGTTGTCGCGCACCCACTTCGCGCGCTATATCTGCGAGATCGGCGCGTGCTCGACGACCTCCGAAGTGTTCCGCCGCTACCTCACGGAAGGCAAGCCGGGCTATGTGCCGCACCGCTGGGCCACGTTGGCCGACGCGATGGGCTGGATCCGCGCCGCCGGCGGCGTCGCCGTGATCGCGCACCCGGGCCGCTACCGCTTCGACGCCACCGCCGAGGGCGCGCTGTTCGACGAGTTCAAGCAGCTCGGTGGCAACGCCATCGAGGTCGTCACGGGCAGCCATACGCCGGACCAGTACGCGACGTATGCCGAGGCGGCGCGCCGCTACGGTTTCCTCGCGTCGCGCGGGACGGATTTCCATGCGCCGGGGGAGGCGCGGGTGGAGTTCGACCAGTTGCCGCCGTTGCCCAGTGGGGTGGTGCCGGTTTGGCATGATTGGTTTTAAGCGCTAGCACCGTCGTTCCCGGCATTGCCGGAAACGACTCCCCGCGCGGGCGGGGGGCCATGCTGAGTGACCGAAGTCGATCAATCCGCGAACCGCTGGCGATCGAGACGTGGGATGCCCGGCATGGGGGAACAGCCCGGCGGACTGTTCCCGCTTTCGCGGGAATGACGTTTGCGGACAGCCGCTTGAATTTTTGGCATTCCGCCCTTATCTTGTCCGACTGATATTGAACCCGGCCGGAGACCGTCCCCCCATGAAGCGCATACTGCTGTTCCTCGCCACCAACCTCGCCGTCGTGCTCGTGCTGTCGGTCGTGCTGAACGTCCTCGGCGTGGGACGTCCTGTCGGCGGACACGGGATCAACGTCGGGGCGCTGCTCGTGTTTTCGCTCATCGTCGGCTTCACGGGTTCCATCGTGTCGCTGTTGATGAGCAAACCGATGGCAAAATGGTCGACCGGCGCACGCGTCATCGAGCAGCCGGGCAATGCCACCGAACAGTGGCTGTTGAATACGGTGAGCAACCTCGCCCAGCGCGCCGGCATCGGCATGCCGGAAGTGGCCGTGTACGACGGCGAGCCGAATGCGTTCGCGACGGGTGCGTTCAAAAATTCCGCGTTGGTGGCCGTGTCGACGGGCCTGCTCGCCAACATGAACCGCGAGGAAGTCGAGGCCGTGCTGGGCCACGAGATCGCGCACGTGGCCAACGGCGACATGGTCACGCTGACCCTGATCCAGGGCGTGGTGAATACCTTCGTCGTGTTCCTCGCGCGCGTCGTCGGCTACTTTGTCGACAACGCCGTGTTCCGGCGCGGCGACGACGAGCGCGGGCCGGGCTTCGGCTACGCGATCACCGTGTTCGTGTGCGAGATCCTGTTCGGCCTCGTGGCGTCCATCATCGTCGCCTGGTTCTCGCGCCAGCGCGAATTCCGTGCCGACGCCGGCTCGGCCCAGCTGCTGGGCAGTGCCATGCCGATGCAGCATGCGCTCGCGCGCCTCGGTGGCCTGCAGCCGGGGGCGCTGCCGCAGTCGATGGCGGCGTCGGGCATTTCCGGCCACGGCAGCGGCTGGGGCGCGCTGTTCGCCACGCACCCGCCGATGGAAGAACGCATCGCGGCCCTGCAAGCCCTGCGCCAGACGGGGCTCGCGCGATGACCCAATATTTCGAAGTCCATCCGCAGAATCCGCAGGCCCGGCTGATCCGCCAGGCCGCCCAGATCATCCAGTCCGGCGGCATCGTCGCCGCGCCCACCGATTCCGCCTATGCGCTCGTCTGCCGCCTGGACGACAAGGCGGCCGTCGAAAAACTGCGGCGCATCCGCGGCGTCGACGAAAAGCATCATCTGACCCTGCTCGTGCGCGACCTGTCCGAGATCGCGACGTATGCCCGCGTCGACAACCGCCAGTACCGGCAGCTGAAAGCCGTCACGCCGGGACCGTACACGGTGATTCTGGAAGCGACGAAGGAAGTGCCGCGGCGCTTGTCGCACCCGTCGCGCAAGACGATCGGCATCCGCGTGCCGGAAAACGCGATCCTGCTGGCGCTGCTGGAAGAATTGGCCGAACCGCTGATCGGCACGACCCTGCAACTGCCGGGCGACGACCAGATGCTGTCCGACCCGGACGAGGTGCGCGAGCGCCTGGACAAGCAGATCGAGCTCGTGATCGACGGCGGTGCCGGCACGCTCGAACCCACCACCATCGTCGACCTCACCGGACCCGAGGCGGAGCTCGTGCGCGAGGGCCGCGGCGACCCGGCCGCGTTCGGCCTCTAGCGGCCACGGCCGTCATGGCCGCGCGCTCTGATAGAATCACGGTTTATGGATGAACTCATACGCAATCTGGCAGTATATGCACTGCCTGTCCTCTTTGCGCTCACGATGCACGATGCCGCCCAGGCATTCGCCGCGAAGCGCTTCGGAGACAACACCGCCCACGCCGCCGGACGCACCACTTTCAATCCGCTGGCCCATATCGATCCCATCGGCACCATCGTCATTCCGGTCGTGATGTACCTGATGTCCGGGTTCGTGTTCGGCTATGCGAAACCGCTGCCGATCAACTACGGCCAGATGCGCCACCCGAAGCGCGACATGGCGTGGGTGGCACTGTCCGGTCCCGGCGCGAATTTCCTGATGGCCCTGATGTGGCTCGTGATCGCGATCTTCCTGCAGTATTTCGGCGTGCAGGAAGACTTCCCGCACCTCGTCGCCAAGGCGGGTATCCAGACGAACCTGTGGCTGATGGCCTTCAACCTGCTGCCGATCCCGTCGATGGACGGCGGGCGCGTGCTGTTCAGCCTCCTGCCGCACAAGGCCGCGTTCCAGTACGCGCGCCTGGAGCCGTACGGTTTCATCATCCTGCTGGCGCTGATCTTCCTGCACCTGATCGGCCCGTGGCTGTACTGGATCGGCATCGTCGCGAACCTGCTGCTGCACCTGATCGTCTATCCCCTGACCATTCTCCTGACCTGATACCGCTATGTTTCCCGACCGTGTCGTTTCCGGCATGCGCCCGACCGGGCTGATGCACCTTGGCCACTACCATGGGGCCCTGAAGAACTGGATCCGCATGCAGTCCGAACTGCCTTGCCTGTTCTTCGTGGCCGACTGGCACGCGCTGACCACGCACTACGACGACCCGACCATCATCGAGAAGAGCACGTGGGACATGGTGATCGACTGGCTGGCGGCCGGCATCGACCCGGCCCAGGCCACGATCTTCATCCAGTCGAAAGTGCCGGAGCATGCGGAACTGCACCTGCTGCTGTCGATGGCCACGCCGCTCGGCTGGCTCGAGCGCGTGCCGACGTACAAGGACCAGATCGAGAACCTGGCCAACCGCGACCTCGCCACCTATGGCTTCCTCGGCTACCCGCTGCTGCAGGCGGCCGACGTGCTGATCTACCGCGCCACGCAGGTGCCGGTCGGCGAAGACCAGGTCCCGCACATCGAGATGATGCGGGAGATCGCGCGGCGCTTCAATCACCTGTACGGCAAGGAACCGGGCTTCGAACAGAAGGCGCTGGAAGCCGTCAAAAAGCTGGGCAGCAAGCGTGCCAAGCTGTACCTGGAACTGCGCACCGCGTACCAGCAGGAGGGCATCGAGGCCGCTCTGGAACAGGCGCAGGCCATGCTGGACGAAGCGGGCAGCCTGTCGAACATCGACCGCGAGCGCCTGTTCGGCTACCTCGAAGGCAGCCGCAAGATCATCCTCGTCGAGCCGCAAGTGAAGCTGACGGAGGCGTCGCGCCTGCCGGGCCTCGATGGCCGCAAGATGTCCAAGAGCTACGGCAACTCGATTTCGCTGCGCGAGGATCCAGCATCCGTCACCAAGAAAATCCGCACGATGCCGACCGACCCCGCACGCGTGCGCCGCAGCGACGCGGGCGATCCGCTGAAGTGCCCCGTGTGGCAGCTGCACGAAGTCTATTCCGATCCGAACACGAAGGAATGGGTCATGAAGGGTTGCACGAGCGCCGGCATCGGCTGCCTCGAATGCAAGCAGCCCGTCGTGGAAGCCGTGCTGGCCGAGCAGGAACCGATGCACGAGCGCGCGCAGCAATACATCGACGACCCGTCGCTCGTGCGCGCGATCGTCGCCGACGGCTGCGAGAAGGCACGCAAGCTGGCGCAGGAAACGATGCGCGACGTGCGCGAAGTCATGGGGCTGTCGTACTCGTGATGATGCACGGCGCGGGCGACAATCCATCGGCGTGGGTCGCCCGCTGGGCGCCGCAGATGCCATCGGGCGAGGTGCTCGATCTGGCCTGCGGCGGCGGACGTCACGCGCGCCTGCTGGCGGCGCTCGGCCACCCCGTGCTGGCCGTCGACCGCGATGGGCAAGCGCTGGCGCAGGCGGCGGGGCCCGGCATCACGACCTTGCAGCACGACCTGGAAGAAGAGGGCAGCGTCTGGCCGTTCGCGCCCGGACGCTTTGCCGGCATCGTCGTCACGAACTACCTGTACCGGCCGCTGTTCGCGCACCTGGCGCAGGCGCTGGCGCCCGGCGGGATCCTCGTCTACGAAACCTTCGCGCTCGGGAACGAACGCTTCGGCAAGCCGTCGAATCCGGCATTCCTGCTGGCGCCGGGCGAGCTGCTGGACGTCGCACTGCGCCACGGCCTGCGCGTGCTGGCGTACGAGGACGGCAGCGTCGACACGCCCCGTCCGGCCCGCGTCCAGCGGCTGTGCGCGGCGGGTCCGGCGTTCGATCCGGGCGGGGTCAGACTGGATATGTAACCAACCTGTAACCACGCCATTTATATGGTGTGGAATGAACCATAACGCCAGGCTATCCGCTACAATCGACATTTATTTATTAACGGCACGGTCCACTGATTATGATTAAGGGCAGCATAGTAGCAATCGTCACTCCGATGTTCGAGGATGGAAGTTTGGACAGGGACAGCCTGCGCAAACTCCTCGACTGGCATGTGGCGGAAGGTACGGACGCGATCTGCATCGTCGGTACCACTGGCGAGTCGGCCACCGTGAGCCCGGAAGAGCACTGCGAACTGATCAAGCTGACCGTCGACCACATCGCCGGCCGCATCCCGGTCATCGCCGGCACGGGCGGCAATTCGACGGTCGAAGCGATCGCACTCACCCGCCACGCCAAGGAAGTCGGCGCCGACGCCTCGCTGCAGGTCGTCCCGTATTACAACCGTCCGTCGCAGGAAGGCATGTATCGCCACTTCAAGGCGATCGCCGAATCGACCGACCTGCCGGTGATCCTGTACAACGTGCCGGGCCGCACCGTGGCCGACATGAGCAACGAGACCGTGCTGCGCCTGGCCGCCATCGACAACATCGTCGGCATCAAGGACGCGACCGGCAATCTGGCCCGCGGCATCGAACTGCTGCGCGACATCGACCGTTCGTTCGCCGGCAAGGGCAAATCGTTCGGCGTGTTCTCGGGCGACGACGCGAGCGCGCTGGCGCTGATGCTGTGCGGCGGCGCCGGCAACATCTCGGTGACCGCGAACGTGGCCCCGCGCGCGATGGCCGAGATGTGCAAGGCCGCGCTGAGCGGCCAGAACGCCCGCGCGATCGAGATCAACAACAGCGTGCTGGAACTGCACAGCAAGCTGTTCGTCGAGCCGAACCCGGTGCCGGTGAAATGGGCACTGGCCGAGATGGGCAAGATGCCCGCCGGCCTCCGCATGCCGCTGGCCCCGCTGGCCGCGCAATACCACGACACCGTCCGCGCGGCCCTGCGCGCCTCCGGCGTCCTTTGATTACCAGCTTTAACGATATGACGAATCGCAAGATGATGACCTCCACCGCAGCCCGCACCGTGGCGCTGACCGCCATCGCGTTCAGCCTGGCCGCGTGCACGACCGTGTTCGAATCGGACAAGGTGGACTACAAGGCTTCCAAGAAGGCGGCACCGCTGGATATTCCGCCCGACCTGACCCAGCTGCAGAAAGACAACCGCTACGCCGTGCCGGATGGCCGCGGCGTCGCCACGGCGTCCGGCTTCCAGCAGCAGCGCGGCGCCAATCCGGTCGTCGCGGCCGCATCCGGCGAACAGATCGGCCAGGTGCCGACCGACACCATCCGCATCGAGCGTAACGGCAACCAGCGCTGGCTCGTGGTCAAGGAGACCCCGGAACAGCTGTGGCCGCAACTGCTGGAGTTCTGGCATAACTCGGGTTTCACCGTCGAGACCGAGTCGCCACAGACCGGCATCATGGAAACCAACTGGGCCGAGAACCGCGCCAAGATCCCGCAGGACTTCATCCGCCGCACCATCGGCAAGGTGTTCGATTCCGCCTATTCGACGGGCGAGCGCGACAAGTTCCGCACCCGCCTCGAGCGCCGTCCCGACGGCACGACCGAGATCTACATCAGCCACCGCGGCGCCGAGGAAGTGCTGACCGGTCCGCAGAAGGAAACGACGACGTGGACCGCGCGTCCGAACGACCCGGAACTGGAAGCCGAATTCCTGAGCCGCCTGATGGCCCAGCTGACCGGCACCAAGGTCAAGGAAGCGACCTCGTTCGTGACGAACGCCCCGCTGGAAGCGCAGCACGCCAAGCTGGAAGGCAACAAGGTCGTCGTCGACGAAGGTTTCGACCGCGCATGGCGCCGCGTCGGCCTGGCGCTGGACCGCGTCGGCTTCACGGTGGAAGACCGCGACCGCGTGCAAGGCATCTACTACGTGCGCTACGTCGATCCGGACGCCGTCAAGAAGGAAGGCTTCTTCAGCAAGCTGTTCGGTGGCGACGACAAGAACAAGGAAGCGCAGAAGTACCGCGTGCTCGTCTCGACCGTGCAGGGCGCGACGTCGACCGACGTGACCGTCCAGACGAACGACGGCAAGCCGGAGACGTCGCCGACCGGCGCCAAGATCCTCAAGCTGCTGGCGGACGAGTTGAAATAAACCCGTATTCGTCAGCGCATGAAAAAACCGGCCCGCGAGGCCGGTTTTTTTATCCGCGTATGGATAAACAAAACCGCGGACGTAAAAAAACCGGCCCGCGGGCCGGTTTTTTCAATCGGGCGGTTCGAATTACTTCGAAGCAGCCGGAGCAGCAGCAGCCGAAGCGGCTTCAGCAGCAGCCGAAGCAGCCGAAGCAGCAGCCGAAGCGGCCGAAGCAGCAGCTTCAGCAGCGGCCGGAGCAGCCGGGGTAGCGGCAGCGTCAGCAGCCGGAGCGGCCGGAGCAGCAGCCGGGGCGGTCTCAGCAGCCGGAGCAGCCGGAGCAGCGGCCGGAGCTTCTTCTTTCTTCGAGCAAGCAGCCAGGGCAACAGCCAGCAGGGAAACGATCAGCAGAGATTTTTTCATGGTTTTTCCTTAATTAATTCAAAAGGGTGGTGCGATGAATAATTACCGGTAATTATCGCTCGTCAGGAATTCTCTTGTTTGTATACTTTGGAAAAAGTGCCTACAGACAACGGAACCTTCCTAACCCGATATTATAGCCAAATTTACTGAATCGCAATAGAAAAGTCGTGTCAAGACGTAACAGTTGCCAGAACGGGTAACGTGCATTTTCTTGCAATGCCACATGGCATGTCCGTGCGCCAATTCTCATAGGAGAAATGACGCATAGTACGTACTTACAGTCCGGTAACACTGGTCCGCAGACCAGGCTGCGATTCTGCCCAAATCGCCTCGAAACGCAGACGCGATACCTCGGTTTGTTGCGGTGCGTCAAATGCGGCTTCACCGCGCATATGATGGCTGTGGAAACGCCGCACGATGTGCAGATCGTCCGCGATGCAGAACGAATCCGTGAGGTCGCGCAGCGCGCGCGGCGTCCGGCGGCATTCGATGCCGTGCGCATAATCCTTGAGCAGGCGCAGGAAGCGCGGCGCGTCGCGCTCCAGGTGCGACGTCTCGTGCAGCGCCAGGCGCAGTCGGCCGCCGCCGTGCAGGAAGCGGCGCAAGACCGCATCGACGTCCGGCGCGCCCAGCCGGAACAGGGAAACATCGGGATCGAACATGTCGAGCGTCGACCGCGCCCGCGCCATCGCCTCGCCGAGCTGCTGCTGGAACGCGGCGCGGGTGTCGAAGGGCAGAAGCGAGGGCGCGGTCATGATCAGGCGAGCTCCAACCAGCCGTCCTGGTACCAGGTGTACAGCGCTTCCAGCACGTCGTCCGACGCCCGGTCGAGCAGGGCGCCGCCCAAGCCGCGCTCGTTGGCGAGCACATCCAGCACGGTCTTGTCCGCGCGCCCGACGGCGAACGATTCGCCGTTGATGAACACGTGCTTGCCGCGGTAGAGCATCAGCGTCTTGGGCGACAGTTTGAGGCCCTTCTTCGCGGCCTGCTCCATGAAGCGGCCCACCGTCAGCGGCTTCGCCACCGGCGTGAAGAACACGTTGTGCTTGGGCTCGGACAGATATTCGCCCAGGAAGATCGTCACGTCTTCCTCGTCCCAGCGTACCTTGTTGAGTTCTTCGGTAATGGTCGCCAGCATGTCGCGCGGGATCTCGGCCGGGTTCTTCGCGGGCTGCAGGCCCGGATCGGCATAGCGGCCCGGCAGGTCGATCGAGTCGGCCATGAACTGCAGGAAAGCTTCGCCCAGCTCCTGGAACGACGGCGAGCGGAAGCCGATCGAATACGTCATGCATTCGCCCTCGGCCACGCCGTCGTGGGCGTAGTGCGGCGGCAGGTACAGCATGTCGCCCGGTTCCAGCACGAATTCTTCCTCGGGCTCGAAATTGGCCAGGATCTTCAGCGGCAGGCCGTCGACGAGCGTCAGGTCCTGCTGTGCGCCGATGCGCCAGCGGCGGGTTCCTTGCGCCTGCAGCAGGAACACGTCGTAGGAATCGAAGTGCGGGCCGACGCCGCCGCCGTCCGTCGCATAGCTGACCATCAGGTCGTCCAGGCGCGCGTCCGGCACGAAGCGGAACTGGCGCAGCAGGGCGTCCGCCTTGGGGTCGTGCAGGTTGACGCCTTGGACGAGCATGGTCCATTCGCGCTGGGTGCGCGGCGGCAGTTCGGCCAGCGGGCCCTGCTGCATGTCCCATTGGCCATCGGCCAGCGTGACGAGGCGCGACTCCACGTGGTTCAAAGTCGCCAGTTCGGCCAGCTTCTCGAACTTGAGCAGCGGCTTGAAATTGGGGATCGCCTGACGGATCAGCAGAGGTTTCTTGTGCCAGTAATCGCGGAGGAACTGGGCGGGGGTGATGTTCCCGAGGAGCTGTAATTTTTGCATGCGTCATTATAACCAGCGCCGGGCGGGGCAAACCGGTGGTAGGGTTATAATCGCAACCTTACCCACGAAAGGAAGTGCAATGAAGATTGCCCAGAACACGGTTGTGTCGGTGAACTATAAACTGTCCGACGCCCAGAACAACCTGATCGAAGACGGCGCCCAGCCGATGGTCTACCTGCACGGTGGCTACGAAAACACGCTGCCCAAGATCGAAGAAGAGCTGGACGGCAAGGACGTGGGTTACACGTCGACCATCCAGATCGAGCCGGAAGACGCGTTCGGCGACTACGATCCGAACCTGGTCAAGGTCGAAGAACGCAACCGCCTCCCGGAGCCGATCGAAGTCGGCATGCAGTTCGAAGGCGTGGCCGAGGGCAGCGAGGAAGAGCCGGTTATCTTCACCGTCACCGAAATCGCCGACGACAAGGTCGTCCTCGACGGCAATCACCCGCTGGCCGGCATGGCCCTGCGCTTCGACCTGTCCGTGATCGACGTCCGCGCGGCAACGCCGGAAGAGATCGCGCACGGCCACGTGCACGGGGCCCATGGCCACGATCACGGCCACGACGACATCGGGGACAGCGAAGAGGGCGATCACTTCCGCAGCCAGCCGCTGCAGTAAGCATCGTTAGCTCGTCGTTCCCGGCCCGGGCGGCCCTTGGCGGGAACCCGATGCATTCGGCTTCGGACCCAAAGCCTGGGTCCCCGCATGCGCGCACTGGTGTCCGGAATAATTCCACCCGCGCAATATGACTTTCATAGGTAAAAGCCGTCGCTCCCGCGAAAGGGGGAACGGCCCGCCGGGCTGTTCCCCCATGCAGAAGTGCCGACGTCAGTCCGTGTACGAGACTACGGTACCTTTGACGTACAGAATTCTGCGGCTCAGCATGGGGGGAATAGTGCCGGGGGCACTAATCCCGCTTTCGCGGGAATGACGTAACTTTTTTCGAATTTCATTCCGGACGCTGGTGCGCATCGCGGGGACGACGTTCATTTGTGTCGGCCAGAGTCACCGCGACCTGGTCACTGGTCTTTCGCGGCCTCCACCTTACGGGAATCGACCTTGAACAGGGTCTTCGTTCCCGGATCGACGACCACTTCCAGCGCATCCGCGCCGGCCGCCAGATGGCCGACATTGCCGTGCCATTCGATCACCGGCTTCGCGCGCACGCGCGTGCCGTCCACCAGCAGCACCTTGCCCGGGAATTTCTGCGCCAGCGACATGATCAGCCGCCGCGGTTCCGCGAAGCCGTCGTTGTCCGGCACGGCGCTGCGCAGCAGGGCGCGCAGGCCCGTCGGCTGCGAGAGCGCCTTGACGTCCCCTTCGGAAAACAGGACGACCGCTTCGAGCTTGTCGCGCCTGGCGATGGCGAACAGCCGGTTCAGCCAGAACCGGTTCGCGACGAGCCGGTCCTCGTACTCGCTGTTGCGGCCGGCTTCGTTCAGGTAGTGGTTGTTATTGGCAGGCATGTTGACGGTCGCGTACAGTACCTTGCCGACCGACCAGTGGGCATTTTCCGCATAGCTGCGAAAGCGCGGGCTCATCGACTGGCGCGTCAGCGCGAGCTTGCGTTCGCCGAGCGTGTTCGGCTCGCCGTAGAACAATTCGCGCATGCGGTTCAGGCGCTCGATGGCGTTCGAGCGGCCGGCGCTGTTCCGGCACTCGGCCCAGTCGCTGCCGGCCGGCAGCACGACGACGGGCCGGCGCGCCTCGTCGATCAGCTCGCGCCGCTTCTGGTACAGCTTGTCCGAGCAGGGTTCGTTCGCGCCCTTGATGCCCGTGACGACGAGGAAGGCGACGGCATTGTCGTCGTTGTCGCGCAGCGCCTCCCTGAGGCGCTTTTCGCCGCCGTCCGTGAAACCGTGGCCGACGATGGCGAAGCGGTGGCCGTCCTCGTCGCGCCCGTCCGCATGGGCGCCGCCCGCGAGGGCGCAGAGGAGAGCGAACAGGGCGTACGAACGGCGCCGCTGTATCGACAGCCGCTGTATCGACAGCCGCTGTATCGACAGCCGCTGCATCGTCAGGCCGAGGCCAGGCGCTTGAGCTCGTACAAGCGTTCGAGCGCTTCGCGCGGGCTCAGGGCATCCGGATCGATGGCGTCCAACAGCGCCAGTGCGGGCGATTCGGCCGACTGCGGCACTGCTGCCGGCGCCGCGGCTTCGGTGTCCGCTTCGGACTCGTCGCACGGCGCCGGCGCGAACAGATCGAGCTGCGGCGTCGCATCGAGCGCCTGCGCTTCCAGCCGCGCCAGGTGCTTGCGCGCGGCGCGGATCACGCCAGGCGGCACGCCCGCGAGCTGCGCGACCTGCAGGCCGTAGCTCTGCGACGCGGGACCGTCCTGCACGGCGTGCAGGAACACGATGCTGTCCTTGTGCTCGACGGCCGACAGGTGCACGTTGGCCGCGCTCGGATTCTGTTCCGGCAGCTGCGTCAGTTCGAAGTAGTGCGTGGCGAACAGGGTAAAACTGCGGCTCGTCTCGATCAGGTGGCGCGCGATGGCCCACGCGAGCGCGAGGCCGTCGAACGTCGACGTGCCGCGGCCCACTTCATCCATCAGTACCAGCGAGTGCTCGGTCGCGCCGTTCAGGATCGTGGCCGATTCCGTCATCTCCACCATGAACGTGGAGCGGCCGCCCGCCAGGTCGTCCGACGCGCCGATGCGCGTGAAGATGCGATCGATCGGGCCGATCGTCGCGCTCGTCGCCGGCACGTAGCTGCCGACATAGGCCAGCAGCGTGATCAGCGCGACCTGGCGCATGAACGTCGACTTGCCGCCCATGTTCGGACCGGTGATCAACAGCAGGCGACGGTCGTTCGACAGTTTGCAGTCGTTGGCGATGAAGCGTTCGATCTGGTTTTCGACGACCGGATGGCGGCCTTCGACGATCGTCAGGCATGGTTCCTCGACCAGCTGCGGCATGCACCAGTTGTTGCGCGTGGCGTGGGCGGCGAGGGCGGTCAGCGTGTCGAGCTGCGCGATGCCGGATGCGATGCGCTGCAGGCAGACGATGTGCGGCGCGAGGTCGGCCAGCAGCAGGTCGTACAGCAGCTTCTCGCGCGCCAGCGCCCGGTCCTGCGCGGACAAGGCCTTGTCTTCGAACGCCTTCAGTTCGGGCGTGATGTAGCGCTCGCAGTTCTTCAGCGTCTGGCGGCGGCGGTAATCGTCCGGCACCTTGTCGGCCTGGCCGTTCGTGACCTCGATATAAAAGCCGTGCACGCGGTTGTACTCGACGCGCAGGTTGGCGATGCCCGTGCGTGCGCGCTCGCGCGCCTCCAGGTCGACGAGGAACTGGCCGGCGTTCTCGGACAGCGCGCGCAGCTCGTCGAGCTCCGCATCGAAGCCGCGCGCGAACACGCCGCCGTCGCGCACCATCGCGGCCGGCTCCGTCGCGATGGCACGCTGAAGCAGGTCGGCGCACGCCTCGGGAATCGCGATGGCATCGACGATGTCGCGCAGCAGGCACGAGTCGCCCGGGATAAAGCAGCGCGCCACCTGCTCGCGCAGGGCCGGCAGCTGTTTCAGGCCGTCGCGCAGGCTGGCGAGATCGCGCGGACGCGCGCTCAAGAGCGCGATGCGCGTCGTGATGCGTTCGATGTCCGGCACGTGCGCGAGCGTCGCGGACAAGTCCTGCATGGCGTCGCGCTGGGCCAGCGCCTCGATCGCCTCGTGACGCGCACGGGCCACGCGCTGATCGCGCTTCGCGTGATGCAGCCAGTGGCGCAGCAGGCGCGACCCCATCGCCGTGCGGCAGCCGTCCAGCAGAGAAAACAGCGTGGGCGATTCGTGGCCGCGGATCGTCTCGGTCAATTCGAGATTGCGGCGCGTGGACGCATCGAGGCCGATGAATTCGCTCTCCGATTCGACGGCGAGACTCTTCACGTGCTGCAGGCCGCGGCCCTGCGTCGCCTGGGCATAGCGCAGCAGCGCGCCGGCCGCGCCGAACGCGGCGCCGAGACCGTCCGCACCGAAGCCGGACAGCGTGGCGACGCCCAACTGGTCGAGCAGCGCCTTGTGGCCGTGCACGACGTCGAAATGCCATTCCGGTACGCGCGCCGTGTGGCCGACCGGCGACTCTTCGAACAGATCCGCGCCGCCATCCGCGCGCAGCACTTCGGCCGGCGCGATGCGTTCCAGTTCCTGGGTCAGGCGGGTCGCGGCCGTGCGCGCGTCGCCCGCGAATTCCATCAGCTTCAATGCGCCGCTCGCCAGCGACATCCATGCGAGACCGGTCGTGACCACCTTGCGCGTCGTGACCGTGCACACGGCGAGCAGGGGACGCTCGGCCTTTTCGGGCAGCAGATCGGCATCCGTCAGCGTCCCCGGCGTGACGACGCGCACGACCTTGCGCTCGACGGGACCTTTGCTCAGCGCCGGATCGCCGATCTGTTCGCAAATCGCGCACGACTCGCCCAGTTTCACCAGCTTGGCGAGGTAGGGATCGAGCGAGTGGAAGGGCACGCCCGCCATCTTGATCGGATTGCCACCCGAGCTGCCGCGCGCCGTCAGCGTGATGCCCAGAATGCGCGCGGCCTTCTCGGCGTCCTCGAAGAACAGCTCGTAGAAGTCGCCCATCCGGTAGAAGACGAGCATCGTGGGGTAGTCGGCCTTGATGCTGAGGTATTGCTGCATCATAGGAGAGAAGGGGCTTTTCCCAGGCTTCACACCCTGCGGATTGATAGCCGTGTGTTTTTCGGCCGATGGCTGTGCAGCAATGCTATTCGCCATGGCGGCGTGAATTTCGTGTGGGACAGTCATAATTCAGAAAAGTATCGGCCGGGCAGGGCGCCAACCAGGACAAGGCCGTCATTGTACCGCTAAGGCCAGCGGATGGAAGGGCATGGGATTCAGCCAACGTGGTCTAATATGCTCGTGTTCCTTCGCCGCGTGCCCGCACATGTCATTTTCTATCGACCTCCGACCCGCATGCCGGGCTTTGTCCCTTGTCTTGCTGTTGGCCACGCCGGTTGGCAGCCGTGCCGCACGCCTCGAGGAAGATATGCAGGTCAAGGTGAGCCGGCATGGTGATGTCGTCACCGCTCATGCGCAATTTGCGGTGCCGGTCAGCGCCCGGCAGGCATATGCCGTCCTGACCGACTATGACCATATGACGGACTTCCTGGCCGACCTGGACGAGAGCCGCATTTTATCGCGTACGGAAGACAGCATGCTGGTCCGGCAATCCGGCAAGGTGCGATTCGGTTGGTTTAGCATCCCGTTCGAATACGTGAGACGTGTCGAGCTTTTTCCAGGCACGAGACTCGTCTCGCATGTCGTGTCGGGCAGTGTCAAGCAGGGCGACGTCACGACATCCCTTCAGGAGTCGAATGGACAAACAGTCGTCACCTACGACAGCAAGGCGACCATGGGATACTGGCTACCATTCGGGATCGCCGATACGGCCATCGCATCCCGTATTCAAAAGGATCTGGAAAGCCTGCGTTTGGAGATGCTCCGCCGCAAACAATCTGCCGGCGCAGGTGACTAACTCCGATTAGTCGATCCGACGCCGACGGTCTTGTCAGGCATACTAAAGCGCACCGTCACCAATAGCCCACGCCCTGTCGGTCCGTCGCAAAGTGCCACAGTGGCTTGATGGGCATTCGCGACGCTGCGCACTATCGACAGGCCTAGCCCACTGCCCCATTCGGCATGCCCCGCGCCCCGATAAAACCGGTCGAACACCCGTGCCCGCTCCGTAGGCGCGATGCCGATTCCGTCATCGGCCACCTGCAGCACGATCTCCCGCTCGGTTTGCGCGACGGTCACGTCGATACGGCCGCCCGGCGCAGTGTAGCGCAACGCATTGTCGAGCAGGTTGCCGATCAGGATACGCAGACCATCGGCGTTTCCGGGCAGGCACGGACCATCGAGATCCGCCTCGGCCTCGACGATCCCCAGGTCGATATTCTTCGCGCTGGCCTGGTCGTAGCGCTCCCCGATGCAGGCACGCGCCACTTCTAGCAGATTGACCGGTACCTGGGCCGCCTCGCCCGTGCCGCCTTCCTGCCGCGCCGCAGTGAGCAACTGCTGCACCAGATGGATGGCGCGATCGAGGCGCTGATGCAGCTTGGTGAAGGCGGCTGCGCGCTGTTCGTCGTCACCAGCGCGCTCTGCCAGTTGCAACTGCAGCTGCAGGGCGGTCAGCGGCGTACGAAGCTCATGCGCCGCGTCCGCCACGAAGGTGCGCTGGCTGTGCAATGCATGGTCGAGCCGTAGCAGCAGGTCGTCCATTGCCGCGACGACGGGCCTGAGCTCTGGCGGCTCGTCCCGCTCGGCAAGTGGCTGGAGGTCGCTCGGCGACCGGCGGCCCAGCGCTTGCGCGAGCCGGGTCAAGGGTTTCAAGCTGCGCCCCACGACGGCATAGATCAGCCCCCCAGTATCGGCAGCATGACCAGGAACGGGAGCAGCGAGCGCAACGCCAGCCGCGCCGCGAGTTCTTCACGCGCCGACACGGATTGCGCCACCTGTACCCTGTCGCCGCCGCGCTCGGCGAGGTACACGCGCCACGTATCGTCGTTGCTGGTCAGTGTCGCGTAGCCGGGCCGTGACGCGGCTGGCAGGACATGTGCGGTGGTCGAGACGTAGCCGAGCCGCCCGGACCGGTCCCAGACCTGGATCACCACCTCTTCCTCGGGATCGCCATGCTCGTGCCGCGCCGGCAAACCAGCCTGCGTGGTCGGCAGCGTCGTCGCCATCTGGCGCAGCTGGTAGTCGAACAGTTCGTTGGATTCTTCCAGGACCTTGAAGTAGATGGCGCCACCGGCCACGAGGGTGCAGGTCAGGGTCCCGCCCAAAAGGCCGAGCAGCAGCTGGCTGCGGATTGTCCTCATGGGATCCTCATGCGGTCTTCATGAAGCCAGCGGCGCCAGGTAGCCCACGCCGCGCACGTTCCTGATGAAATCCGCGCCGAGCTTCTTGCGCAGGCGGTGCACGTACACGTCCACAGTGTTGCTCTCGACCTCCTCGTTCCAGCCGTACAGCTTCTGTTCCAGCAATGCCTTCGACATGACGCGTCCGGGCGGGTCGAGCAACGCGGCCAGCAGCGCGAATTCGCGCGCCGACAACGGTAACGGCTTCCCGTCGAGCAGGGCCTCGTGCGCGGTCAGGCGCAAGGTCACGCCGCGGTGCACGATGTCAGGTTGCGCGCGGCCGGCGCCGCGCCTGAGCAGCGCACGTACCCGCGCGAACAACTCTTCCAGATCGAACGGTTTGACCAGGTAATCGTCGGCACCGCCGTCCAGTCCCTGCACGCGGTCGGCGGTGCTGTCCCGCGCCGTGATGATCAGGACCGGTGCCTGGCCGCCGCGGGCGCGGTACTGGCGCAGCACGTCGAGGCCGTCTCGGCCCGGTAGGCCGAGGTCGAGCAACAACAGGTCGTAGACGTCCGTCACCAGCGCCAGCTGGGCGGCCCCGCTGTCCTGCACCCAGTCGAGCGCATAGCGTTCCGCGCGCAGGCCTTCGGCGATGCTGTCGCCGATCATCGGGTCGTCCTCGATCAGCAGCAGGCGCATGGGTGGTTGTCGCGGGAGCGTGAATTAGTCATGGAACACCTCGGAAATCGCGCCGCCAGCTTACCGCAAACCGCGCGCTCATGGGCCGACCACCACCATCGTGAACGTTTTGTCGACGACGGTCGGCAGGTACACCCGACCGCTCGCCGGATCGAACGCCATGGTGCGCGCGCCCTTCGCAGTCGGCACCTCGACCGCGGGCGCGTAACGGTCGGCGTCCAGCTGGCGCACCACGCTCAGCGTGCCCGCGCCATTGGAGGAAAACACCGTGGCGGTACCGGGATCGTAATATGCCGCGTCCGGATGGTCGCCGATCGCGATGTGCGCCACCACCTTGCCCCTCGCGCTGTCGGTGACCATCATCGCGCGGTTGCCGCATACCGAGAACAGCCGCGCGTGCGCGCTGTCCAGCGCCAGTCCGCTCGGTTCGTCGCAGCCGGCCAGCGGCCAGTGCGCCAGCACGTGGTCGGTCTCTGCGTCGATCGCAACGATCTCGTTCTTGTCCTCGACGTTCACGTAGACGCGTTTGCCGTCGGTGGCCGCGAATTCCGGCTTGCCGCCGACCGCGATCGTGGCGATCGGCTTGCCGCTCGCGGCATCGAACACGCTCACGTCCTGGCTCTTGCCGTTGAACGTATACAGCTTGCGGGTGGCGGGGGCGTACAGGATCGCGTCCGGATTGGCGCCTGCCACCTTCCAGTCGCCCTTGACCTGCAACGTATTGAGGTCGAACACGGTGATGCTGTTGGCGCGGCCGTTGCTGGTGAAGCCGAGCTTGAGGTCCTGCGCGAATGCCACGCCGTGCACGCCGGCCGTATTTGGAATCTCGCCGACCGGCTTGCCGCTGGCGGCGTCGAGCACCTGCACCCGGTCGCCGCGCGTGACGAACAGCCGGTTGCGCTGGGTGTCGAGCGCGAGGTAATCCCAGCGCGTTGCCGGGCCGAGGTCCCAGCGCTGTTGCACAGCGTAGTGGACGGGCTCCGCGGCGGCGGCCGAGGACAGGCAGGCCGCCAGCGCGGCGCCGACGAGGAACGGTTTGATCAGGACAGGTTTCACGGTTTCTCCATATGGACAGCGTCAGACTTGGTCGGCGCCGGACGAGCGTCCGCGCATCAGGTGAAACAGGACAGGCATCAGCAGCAGCACGAGCGGCAGTTGCACGACCAGCCCGGAAATGATGGCGATCGCCAGCGGCTGCTGCATTTCGGAGCCCCGCCCGAGCGCGAACGCGAGCGGCAGCAAGGTCAGGATCGCGGCCAGCGTCGTCATCGCGATCGGCCGCATGCGGTTCAATCCCGCTTCCAGCAAGGCCTGCTCGCGCGTGCGGTCGGCGACCAGCTCCTGCTGCTCCGAGTAATAGAAGATCGCTACCTCAGTGGCCATGCCGATGATCATGGTCATGCCCATCATGGCCGAGATGTTCAGCTCGATGTGGGTCAGCCACAGGCCGATGAACACGGCCGACACGGCCAGTAGCGCGGTGACGAGGATCGACAGCGCCAGCCGGAAGCTCTCGTACATGAACAGCAGCAGCAGGAACACGAGCGTGCTGGCGGCGGCGAACACCGCCATCAGGTCATGGAAGGCGATCTGCTGCTGCTCGTACAGGCCACCCAGCTGGTAATAGCTGTCGGCAGGCAGCGTGCGCGGCTGGGCCATCATCTTCTGGACATCGGCGATCACGGAGCCGAGGTCGCGCCCGCTGATGCGCGCGGTGACGGCCACCATGCGCTTGAGGTTCTCGCGGGTGATCTGCGCCTGGCCGGTGACCGCATGGATCTCGGCCACGCGCTGCAGCGGGAACACGTGACCGTCCGGCGCGACCACGCGCAGCCGGCGCAGATCGGTCTCGGTGGCGCGCTGGTTCTGCGGCACCCAGATGCGTACGTCGACCATCTTGACGCCGCCCGGCACGTGCGTCGCGACGGTGCCGGAGAGGACACTGGACACGTAGCGTGTGATGGCGTCGGCGTCCATGCCCTCGAGTGCCGCCCGCGCCGGATCGACGCGGATGTCAAGCGCGTCGCCGGCCGGGTTGATGCCATCCTTGACGTCGACCACGCCGTCGATCTTGGAGAGGCGCGCCGCCACCGCCCGCGCGCTCGCGGCCAGCGTGCCGGGACGGTCGCCGAAGATCTTGATCTCGACCGGCTGCGGCACGGCGGTCAGATCGCCGATCAGGTCTTCCATCAGCTGGGCCATCTCGACCTCGATGCCGGGTACTTCGTGCTCGATGCGGCCGCGGATGTCGTCCATCACCTGGTCCACCGGACGCCGGCCCGACGGTTTCAGACGCACGAAGAAGTCGCCCTGGTTGGCTTCGTTGAGGCCGCCGCCCAGGCCGGCGCCGGTGCGGCGCGAATAGGTGGCGACATCGGGCGTCGCGCGGATGATACCTTCGACCTGGCGCAGCAGACGGTCGGTCTCGGTGAGTGCGGTGCCGGGCGGCGCGCGGTAGTCGAGCACGAAGCCGCCTTCGTCCATGGCCGGCATGAAGCCGGAGCCGACCGCGCGGTAGGCGACAAAACCGGCCAGCAGCAGCGGTAGGACGCCGATCAGGAGCAGCCAGGGCCGCGCCAGCAGCGCGCCGAACACGCGCCGGTAGTGCCCGTGCAGCCAGCGCACCAGGCGAGAATCGGGGGCGTGCTCGGCGTCCTTCGCATTCAGGAAGCGGTCGGCCAGCAGCGGCACCGCCAGCCAGCTGATCAGGAAGGAGATGAACAGCGCCGCCGCCATCGTGAGCGACAGCGCCTTGAAGAACGCACCGGTCACGCCGGAGAGGAAAGCCAGGGGCACGAAGATCACCAGAGTCGACGCGCTGGAGCCGGCCAAGGGGCGCAGGAATTCCAGCGCGGCGGCCATCACGCGCTTGTGCACCTCGCCTTCGCCGCCCTGGAGGCGCCGCATGATGTGCTCGATCATCACGATCGCATCGTCGATGATCAGGCCGACCGCGGCCGCCATGCCGCCCAGGGTCATGATGTTGAAGCTCATGCCGAGCACGTACAGCAACACCACCGTACTGGCCAGCACGGCCGGCACGACGACGATCGCGATCAGCGTGACCTTCACGTTGCGCAGGAACAGCAGCAGGACGGCCGCCGACAGACCGATGCCGATCAGGACGGCGTCGCGCACGCTGGCCGCCGACGCCGTCACCAGTTCGCTCTGGTCGTACCAGCTGGCGATTTGCACACCTGGCGGCAGTTGCTTGCGCAGGCCGTCCAGGCGCGCCTTGATGTCCTGTGCGATTTGCACGCTGTTGCTGCCCGGCTGCTGGTAGACGGAGAACAGCACGGCGTCGCGGCCGTCGGCGGTCACGCGGGTCCAGTTCGGCGCCGTGCTGGCATCGACGCTGGCGACGTCGGCGAGCCGCACCATGCCGCCAGCGGGGTTGCGCAGCACCAGTGCGCGCAGCCGCGCGAGGGAATCGAGGCGGGTGTCCGACACCGCGAGGTACAGCTTGTAGTGGTCTTCCAGCCGGCCGACCGCGCTGATCACGTTCGCCGCCGACACGGCCTTCGCCACGTCGTCCAGCGCCAGGCCGACCGCCGCGAGGCGCGCCGGATCGACCGTCACGCGGTATTCCTCGATCGCGCCACCCTGCACCTGCACGCGCGCCACGCCATCCACGCTCGACAGCGCGGGACGCAACTGGAACTCGGCCAGGTCGTGCAGTGCAACCTCAGACATCGTGCTCGAGACCAGGCTGTAGGCGATGATCGGGAACACGGTCGGGTCCATGCGCCGCACAAGCACCTGCGTCGCCGCGGGCAGCGAGCCCTGCACCTGGGCGATGGCCGCGTTCACCTGCAGCGCGGCGGCCGCCATGTCGAGGCCCCAGTCGAAGGTGATCGAGACTTCGGCCGAACCGCGGCTCGTGGTCGAGCGCACGTTGCGCATACCCGGCACGCGGCGCACCGCCTCCTCGACCGGCCGCGTGACCAGCATTTCCATCTGCTCGGCGGGCTGGTCGCCCGCATCGATCGAGACAACCACGCGCGGAAAGTCCACGGTCGGGAACAGCGATACCGGCAGGCGGAACGCCGCGACGAGGCCCGCCAACGCCAGCAGCGCGAGCAAGAACAGAATCGAGCGCCGGTGCGCCTGGGTCCACCCGGCCAGCGTCATTGCTTCGCCTCGCGTACCGGCATGCCGTCGTGCAGCTCGTAGTTGCCGAGCACGACCACCTGTTGCGCCGGGTCGATCCGACCGTCCACGCCATAGGTCCTCGCGGTCTCGTCCAGCACGTTCACGGCGACGCGACGCGCATGGCCGCCCGCGACCTGGAACAGGTAGCTGCCCTGGTCGTCGCTCAGCACGGCCTGGCGGGGGACGCTCCAGGCGCTACCTTCGCCAAGCGTGATCGTCGCCTCCACGCGCGTCCCAATCACAAGGCCCGCAGCCGCGCTCGCAGGCAGGTTCACGATCGCGGTCACCATCTGGCTCTTCGGGTCGATCACGCCATCGACAGTCGCGACGTGCGCTATGATCGGTGCGGCACCGTCCAGCAGCGGCTTGAGCGTGACCGCCATGCCCGGTTTCACGGCCGCGCTGCGGGCCGGCTCGATCGCCAGCAGTGCGCGCGGATGGCCGGTGGGACCAAGCTGGGCGACCGGCGCGCCGGCGGCGACACGTTCGCCCTGCGCGACCGGCAATGCGGTCACGACGGCATCGAACGGCGCCGTCAGCGTCACGCTCGCATGGGCCCCGCCCAGTTTCGCCTGCGCCGCCAGCGCGGCCTGGCTGTCCTCCAGCTGCTTGCGCGCGGCATCGACCTGGGACTGCGTGGCCAGCTGCAAGCCAGCGAGTTCCTGCTGGCGCTTCAATTCGCGTTGGGCGAAGCCGACCGCGTTCGCTGCCTGCGCATAGGCGGCGGCGGTATTCGGATCGGTACCGATCACGGCGACGATATCGCCGCGACGCAGGCGCTGACCCGGCACCAGCGGCAAGCGGAGCAACTGGCCGGGTTGAGGAAAGCTGAGCGATTCCGGCTTGCCCGCTGCAATGTCGCCGAAGGTGTCGAGGGTCCGGGGCATGCTCTGGCGGGCTACCTGCTGCACGCGGACCAGCGCGCTGGGCTCTGCCGCATTTTCCGGCGCGGCATCGGCGGTGCCGGCGCCGGCGTGCCAGTGCCATGCAACCGCGGCACCCACGGCCACGACGAGCGCGCCGATCACGAGAATGGATGTCTTCATGGTTGGGGATGTTCAGTCGAGGATGCATCGGGAGCGATCCCGAGCAAGGTTTGCAGCGCGACACGCTGTTCGGCGATCTGCTGCTGCAGGGTAATCCGCTCGGCCTGCTTGGCCAGCAGCGCTGCTCGCGCATTCGTGTACGCGAGCGCATCGATCAACCCGGCGCGCGCCGCCAGGTCACTGCGTTGGATGGCCGGCTCCAGCCGGGCCAGCGCGGTATCGATGCGTTCCAGCTGCGCGCGGTCGAGGCGCTGCTGATCGAGGACGGCGCGGATCTCGTTACGCGCCGCCTGGACGCGCACCTGGTATTCG
Organism: Massilia putida; assembly: GCF_001941825.1. Taxonomy (NCBI): domain Bacteria; kingdom Pseudomonadati; phylum Pseudomonadota; class Betaproteobacteria; order Burkholderiales; family Oxalobacteraceae; genus Massilia; species Massilia putida. Next base: position 2,404,521 of record NZ_CP019038.1, on the reverse strand, counting down.
TCGTGCAGTTTTTGGCGCGTGGCCTGCTCGATGGCGATGTTGCCGCGGTTGCGGTTCAGCAAGGGCAGCGATAGCGTGATGCCCAGGCTGTTCGAATATACGTTGCTGTTGTCGCGCGAGCGGGTCAGGCCCACGTTCAGTGAAGGAAACTGGGCTAGCAGCGCCGCACGGTAACGCTGGTCCTGTGCCGTGTAGCCTGCGACCAGGGCGCGCAGGTCGGGACGGCGCCGGTGAAGGTCGGTCAGCGCGCTATCCGCCGCACCCTCGTCCGCGAACGCGGGCGGCGTGCCGTCCTGAAGGCGCAGATCGAAGCGGGCGTCCAGGCCGAGCAAGGTGTTCAGGTCATGCGCGGTCTGGCTCAGCTGGCGCTGCAGGTCGTGGATTTGTTTATCGATGTCCTGCAGCGCCGTCAGATTGGGCAGCGCCGCGTCGCTGGTGAGCAGGCCGCGCTGCTGGGCTTGTTCCGTGCGCGTGGCGCGGTCGGCGAACAGCGCCCGGTTCGCGTCCAGCACGGCCAGCAGCCGCCGGCCATGGGTCAACCGGACGAACGCCAGCCGCGCCTGCGAGGCGACCTGCCATTCCTGCCACAGCAGCGCCAGGTCGGTCTTCCGCACGTCGGCCTGGGCGGCGCGGCGGCCGGCGGCGTGACTGATCAACGCCCCGACGTCGTAGTTGAGGCCAAAGCTGAAAGCGCGTGTGCCGCCCGGACTGGCGTCGCTGTTGGACACATCGCCCGCCAGCGCCAGCTGCGGGTCGGGCAGCAGGCCTGCGGCGAAGGCCTGGGCACGCGACACGGCAAGATCGTCGCGCGCCAGTTTCAGATCGGGATTGTTCACCACGGCCAGCGTCGCGACCTCGATCTCGTCGAGGCCGTCGTGCGGATCGAAGGGATGCGCGGCCAATACGGGAAACGGCAGGCTGCGCGTGTCGACCTGGATCTGGGCAGGACACCCGGGCAGCTCGGGGACAGGTCCGAGCGGCAGCGGCCGGTAGGTCGCACAGCCGGCTACTGCCAGACAACACATACACGAAAGGAATCGGTAGACCATCGTAGTGGGGCACACGTGACATTATTGCCCAGCTTACCAATCGGACAATGAATGGACGATTAAAGGATTGCGGCCAGATACCGAGCCCTGCCGCGCTGGCCGATGCCGATCAGGAATGGAATCGCCCAGAGGAGCCGCTCGGCAAGGAAATTCGCCACCGCCAACACCAGAGCGGCGGGTTGCTGGGGTGGGCTGAGCCCGGTGACGTAGCCTGTAGTGCCGGCCGCGGCAATGACGAGGACTAACAGGGTGAGTTCTGCGTAGCGGTGCATGATGCCTCGCCAAAAAGCGCAAGAGTTGTGCAAACGAGAGGCTACGGAGGAAACTTAGCTGCTACTGCGCGACGTACACAATCGTGCGGCTGCCAACCAGAGACGCATCGTGCCCTTGCCCATGCGTGATTTTTTTTCGTTATCTGTCTCGTGCGTGCCCGAGCGACAGGTTATTCTTGGGCTTACCACCGGAACCTGCCACGCGCCACGAGCCGGGCGTGGTCATACGAATCGATCAGCAAAGAGAAAGTCATGCTCCAGGCAGCATCAGGCTGGATTTTTCATCTCGATACCAGACTTGCCGCGTTCACCGCAGCGCATGGGGCGTGGGTCTATCTGATGCTGTTCGCCGTGATCTTTGTCGAGACAGGTGTTGTCCTGCTGCCGTTCCTGCCCGGCGACTCCTTGCTGTTCGTGTCCGGCACGCTGGCTGCCGGCGGCGCCCTGCACCTGGCGATCCTGCTCATTGCCGTCGCGCTCGCGGCGATAGGCGGAGACGCGGCGAATTTTGCAGCGGGCACGATAATGCGCAAGCACCTGGCTGCCGGAGGGGCGGGGGCGCGCTTGATCAACCAGCGACACCTGGACCGGACCCGCGAATTCTTTGACAGACACGGACCGCAGGCGATTATCCTGGCCCGCTTCGTCCCGGTTGTGCGGACGTTCGCGCCCTTCGTGGCGGCACTCGGCAGTATGCACTTCGGCCGCTTCATCGCCTACAACGTGTGCGGCGGTCTGCTTTGGGTCGGACTGCTGGTTGGCACCGGCTACAAACTAGGTAACGTGGGCTGGATCCGCGACCATCTTTCGATGGTGCTGATCGGGGTCGTCTTATTGTCCATCCTGCCTGGTGTGTTTGCCTGGGCCAAGCAAAAATTCGGTCGACGGAGAGCGACTTCGTAACGTTCGGGATCTACGCCTATGGTTCAGTTGCGGTTTTTGCGCCGGCGTTCCGATCGTCGACGAGATGTCTCGGACAGGAACAAAGCATACTCTGTAACGAGTGCGGTTTCGTCATCGGTTCTTCGTTCCGGCATAGCAGTCCCTGTCGCTGGCAGGCAAATGGGGTAGTCGGCGGGAAAGCTCCCCGCCTGGCCCGATGTCCCCGATATCACATCGACTTGTTGTCTATTCTATAGACATGATCGTGCTTGTTGAGTCCACAGTGTGAGCGGTTGTAACGGAACGCCTTCCGCGAGAGGCAGGTGATGTCGCGCACAGTCAAGTTGCCAAGGTTTAGCACCTGAAACAGGTGCCTTGGCTTAACCATCACCGATACAGGAACCACTCGGCTATATTCCGCGAGCGGAGACTGAGGCAAACCTACTATTGGCGACAACAGAGGGCAAGGTGTGTTATGGCAGAAAATGAGCATTGCCGACGCTGGCAAATTGCTGTGCTTCGTCGGCGTAGCATCCTGGCCCAGCGGGCAAAAGTTGGATTGCGGTTTGGCAGTGTCTAGGGCAGCTGCGGCTGTTCAGTGTTCCCATGCCACCCAGGTACGTTCGCAAAGTATTTGGTGCCTTTCCCGACGCCGGCGGAGGTTAGGGCGCCCTTTTGCAACAAATCGGCCAGATCACGCGTCCCCGTCGCATCCGAGCAGCCTGTGATTTTCGTGTATTTCTCTCGCGTAAGCCCGCCGAGAAATCCGCCATTTCCGGCATCCAGCAATTTTTCGAGCACCTTCTTCTGCCGCTCATTGAACTCGTCTCCCGAATGGGCTGCCCAGTAGCGCGCTTTTTCAAGAGCGACGTCAATATGTTTCAGGGACTTCTGGCACGAGGCCGCGAACTGGTCTGCGAACCATATGATCCAGTCGGTGATATCGAGATCTCCTTTTTGCGCCTGGTTCAGTTGCTCGTAGTATCGCCCTCTGTTTTCCTCCATCTGCCGCGACATGCTGTAAAGCCTTTTATCGCCCCCTGTCTCCTGCGCGACGACGCTGTCGATGATGGCTCTCCCGATCCGTCCGTTCCCATCGTGGAAGGGATGGATCGTCTCGAACCATAGATGAGCGATCGCTGCCTTGACTACGATGTCCATCCGTGGCGCCTGGTTGAACCACCTCAAGAACTTATCCATCTCCGCCGGCACATCTCTTGAGTCAGGAGCTCGGTAGTGAACGACCTCGCGCCCGGGCCGCCCGCTAACGATCTGCATTGGTTCATCAAAGGAACGGTATCGTCCAACCTCGATCTTCTCGACACCCGAACGCCCAGTTGGGAAGAGGGCGGCTTGCCAGCTGCAAAGTCTATTTTCGTCGAGAGGCTGATCGCAATTGGCGATAGCGTCATCCATCATGTCGACCAGCCCGTCGATGTGTCGTGATGACGGACCGATGTACCTGTTGGCCACTTTCCTCATCACTGACGATCGCACCTGGTCAAGGTCGAGGGACTGCCCCTCGATTGCCGCGGTCGAAATCGCTTCCTGCACCCATATCTCGCTGAGCACGTTGTCCAGGTCTGCGGAACCGAAGCCGATTGCGTGCACCGCGCCCAGCAGCATCCCCTGCGCGAGGCGAGCAGAGCTAAGAGCTTTCTGAACTGCCGCGGGATCGAACTTCCACTGCGGCCAGTCCTTGTGTTGCCATACGTACATGGGGGTTTGAGGCGTATTCATGCTTTTTTCGAATCAGGATTTGATTCGTATTTTAGCATTTACGGCTCAGGGAATATCTGCTGGCGTAGTTCGAGCACGTCTAGCATTTCCAGGTCGCCTTAAGCACGGCCGCGCGAACCTGGATGAGCAGTGTAGTCGCAAAAAGTGCCTATTTGAATCTAAAAAACAATATAAACAATATAAATCAAGGTATTAATTGGCCCGCATCGATAGCATGCAGGGAGAATCCGCGACGGGCCGCGTCCTGCGGATGAATGTCGTCGAAACAGGCCAATGCCGAACTCGACTGGCGCAGTTTTTGGCGTAGGTTTCCCTGTTCACCGCAAATGTTCATTCGAGAACACACCCATGCATCATCGGGGTGTGCTGGCTTTTTCCGGACTTGGTAACTTGTTGATCTAACGGCATGTCGTCGTCTAACTTCATGATTTTGTTGCGGATTCTTTGGGCTCGCGTGGCTCTCGATCACATCACGACGCATCAGGCGGCATCGCTTCACTTCACTTCACGGATTGGCGTAGCTTTTTCGATGCTCTGCCGTCGAACCTACGCCTAGGGAGCAAACCGGTGTCGCGGACGGTCAAAAAGCTACGCCGGCCCCTCTGCTGGGAGAGTGATGCGCTCGATACCGAGGGGCCGAGCAGCTGTCGCCAGACGTGCACTTTACCATGTCCCACCGGTCGACCTGCGGCGCGAGATGCAGGGTCGGCAAGTATACGTGAAAAGCTACGCTGAGCCTATGCCTGAACGTGTGGAACCGACAATCCGAGGACGCTCAAGGATACGCTGCAGAACGGACCCTACACTTTGGTTGCACGGCATAAGTCAACGTATGCGAAAGGAGGAAACAAATGGTATTCGACGCCAGGGCGGCCAAGCTGCTGGCCCCCGGTGAGCACTACACCATGCCCGACTGCCCGGGTCTCCGCTTTGAAGTGTCATCGACGACACGCGCATGGATCTATCGCTACAAGAGTCCCGTCGACGGCAAGATGCGTCAGGTGAAGATTGGTGCTTGGCCTGCGGTATCGATCAACGCGGCGAAGGCCGAATGGGAAAAGCTGCGCGACCAGCGCGCGCGGGGCGAGGATCCTGCTGTCGAGCGTCGCGCCAAACGTGCCCAGGAAAACGAAGAGAAGGAAGCTGCGCGCTCGAAGTCGAGCCGAACGCTGACGGTGCGTACGTTAGTCAATTTTTATCTGGCCGGGCATGTCGAAAGAAAGCGCAAACAGAAAGGGATCGACGAGACTCGCCGGACGCTGAACTACGCGTTATGTGCGACGTGTCCCGAGGAGTGGTCCGGAGAGTTTGGAGAGCTCGACCCGGCGAAGGTCACCCGTGCGCGGGCATTCGCCTTGCTTCACACATTTATCGAAACCCCCGTGCAAGCGGGGCGGGTTCGGCTAGAGCTTGGCACCGCCTGGGACTTCGGTCATGACGCGGGCAAACTGCCCGAGGAGGTGCCGAACTGGTGGCGGGTCATTATGCGGGGAAAGCTTCGCAGCAAGGGACGTTTACGCGAGGGCAAACGCATCGGAACGGCGAAGCGCCATTCGATCTTGGGATACGTTAGTCCGGTACAGTTTGAAGAAGCTAAAAAGCTTAAAGCGGTGTCATCCGAATCGGCAGCAGGCCACAGTTCGTGGATGAACACTTGAGTTATTCTCCGGCGAACGGAACGAGGGGCACATAGGTAATTTGCTCAGCGACTTCGAGCGCCGTATGGTTGCGATCATCCGTAGAAAGCAAGATTCCGTGACTGTGCGCGGGTGAAGCCGCGCACAGTCCCAAGCATAGGGGCAGCAAAGACCCGATCGGTTAAGCTGCCGGTGACGCGAGGTTGTCCCAGTCGTGCAGGAAGATCTGCTCGAAATAGGCGTTAGCCTCGGCGTTGTAGATGATCAGGCCCGCGTCGCGGTTGCGTTGTGTGCCGTCGGCCGACCAGTTCTGACTGCTAACCATAACGACCTCTCCGTCGATAAGGATACCTTTGTTGTGCACTTTGGGCTGACGGCGCAGCACCGAGGCTGGAATACCCGCGGTGACGAGCTTCTCAACCCAATCGTCTGTCTGGAACTCGCTCGTAATGAGGCGCACGTCCAGGCCGCGCTCGACCAAGTCTCGCACGGCCGTGATTAAGCGGTCGTGCTCTTCGTCGCCTGGCTTGCCGCTCGGGTGAATGTACTGGGTCTGCATGTAGAATTTCTGCGTGGCACTCTGGATCAGCGGCAGAACCTTCGCTGAGTAATTGTCGGGGGTGAGTAGCGGCTGGATGCGCATCGTCCCGCTTAATGTCTTCGGCGTAAAGAATGTTCTTGGCGCGCGTCCGGCCGCAAACGCCTCGACAGGGACTTCTGGCATCGGTGTGGCAGGCATAGCCGCGATGCCCATGGCCGCGGCTTTCGCCTCCGCGTCATGCGCGAGGGCGTAGTCATGCGCTAGGAAGGCGTGGAACGTGTTTGCCAAGCGTTGGCTGGTGACGATCACGTGCCAGTCACGGTCATGTCCTGCCGCGATCTTCCGTGCCGCAGCCAAGTCGCTCAGGTCGATCTCGGGTTGGTTGCTGTTGTTCCAGTTTCCCGACGAGAGCCAGAAGGTATGACGGTCGCGAACGGCCACCTTGATGTGGTAGGCGTTCGGATAGATCCATATTGGGGCTTTCGGGTCAGTGCGAGTAAGCGCCCACGCGCCGGCAAAACGCACGTCCAGCTTTTCAGCTAGTTCCGCGAACGTGGCATCGTCGTCCTGATCCCGGCTGGGATTGGGCGCTGGGTGGTCCAGCGTTAGCATGAGGCGCTTTCCGGCCCCGGCCAGCGCGCGCTCGACCGCTTGGAGTACGTGTGCGGACGTGAAGTCGTACATCCCGACCACGAGTTCCTCTTCGACGGCTTCGAGGAAGCCGGACAACTGGTCCCAACCCGCGTCGGGACTCGCGTGAAGCACAAGAGAAACGTCATCCATCACCTCGTCCAAGGTGGCATCGTCGGGCTGGGAATAAGGGATCTGTTCCTTGCCAGGACGGGCAGCGAAGGCGGTGGCTAAGGGTGGATCGATACGGGTGCCGTTTTCGTCGAAAAAAATCTCGTCGTCGAACTGCGGTTCGCGCAGCTCGTGGCGCGCGCCAGCAAGGGTAACGAACTCGACCGGACGTTCGGCACGGATGCGTTGCATCGCGCTGGCTGCCCGGAGGCGCACTGGCACTTCGTCCAGTTCCCGGGGAATTTTGGTTTCGAGGTCCGCGAGCTGATTAGGCTGGACTGTTAAAAGGATCTCATACCCAGCACCGGCCTGCTGGGCCCAGCGCAGGCTTGGTCTCGCCGAAAGGACGCCGGGTAGTGAGACCTCTTTGACATGCGCCGCCAATGCCGCGGCTGCCTGTTCGTGGCTTGACATCGCAGAGTGCACGTTCGCAGCTAAATACTTTTTCGCATTGTTTGCTGCGGCTAAAAACAGTGTTGCGCGGCTCACACCCGCCGCTTTAACCAAGCGCTCGCGTTCGTCACGCACACGTACCACTGCCGAGTGATCGAGCGCTCGCGTGAGTGGTCTGATCGGGCGGGTTAGGCCGTCGACGAACGTCCGAAGCGACAGACCTCCGGTGAGCGATTGCTCACCAGGCCGGCCAGTAGCCAACGTCCTGACGGCTGGTGCGCCGAAATGCCGGACCTGCTGCAGCAGATTCGTGATCGGGTCGAACCAGGTCAAGTATCCGTTCGGCAGGACCTGGCGGGGCCGCTCGACGCGGCCGCTGAAGCTGTAGCGGCCACCTATCGTACCGGACGGTGCGAAATAGTCGGGCGTATAGAAATCTGACACGAGGACGCCGTCAATCAGATAGGCGTTTTTGTCGTCCTCAGACGGGTCGCAAATCTCGAGCAAGTACTCGACTTTTCCGGGAACGTCGCAGATCTCGTTGTCGACTATGCCGACTGCGTTCGCGGCGATCAGGCGGTTCCCACTTGGATCGAGCAGCATCTCCATAACCTCGTGGCTTGCACCAAGCGACCAGGTCGGTCCATACTGAACCATGGCGTAGGGCTGGTTGTGGGCTGTCAGGTGGAAGCCCGCAAGGTCGTCGTCCAGCGTATCACAGACATATACAGGCCAGACACCCGGCTCGATTGCCTCGGCGTTTGCGAGCGCCGACACTGCACCGGTCACTCCCCAGATAGGTGCCAGGTCACGCGCGACTTGGAGATTGATCGCGGCCGCTACTTTGGAAAGTTCAGGAAAATCAACTGACGCGGATTGAGAAACCAGACCTATTCGTGCAAGCAACATAAAGACCTCCACATTGAGCGTAAATGTCGTCGAAAGGGCACCGTTACGACGTCGCGTCGCGACATCGAATCAGATTGTGACACTCGCCTTGTGAAACAAATGCCTCACATATTGCATATATTGCAATTTTATTGCTGGTGTGCTTTACTAGGAAGTTGGCCCTTGAAACTGGCGGGCATAATGAGGAGTAGAGTAGCTGCGGCCCGTGACCGGTCCGCCTTCGTCGCGCTGCGCGAACTCGACCTTCGCGCTTCCGAACTAGTGGGCGTGCGCATGCGCGACGTGTATCCGCTCACCGCCGAGGAAAAATGACCGACGCTTGCTGGTAGAGATGTTCAGCGACGTAGGATCCTGACCAATCTTAACGAAAGGATCGCATTTCAATTTACCCGTAGCCCGGCTTAGCCGTTGCAGGGACGGATTTGAGCAACAGAGCCAATGGTAGCTGAAAAATACCAACCGGCTATCTCGACTTTTCTGCTGGCCGATGCCGTATTCGCTGGACTCTTCGCCAACTACCTCCAGTGGCGACCCGTAATTCCAGCAGCCCGGGCGGTGCGCGCCTGATTGCCAGGGAGGGATGGCCGTGCCCTGCTATCCCGCCTGGCCGAATCACCCCAGCAATCCCATGGTCTGTGCAGCTTGTACCGCCTGCTGGCGTTTGGTGACTTTGAGCTTGGCAAAAATGTTTTTCAAGTGTCACTTCACTGTTTCCGGTGTGATACCAACCGCATGCCCGGACACATGCCCTGCCGCTCCCCGCACGTGCAGCAGCAGGGGAATGACATCCGGTCCCTGATCAAGGATGACCTGAATGACCTTGGCCGCGGCGGCCCGTCGCAGAACGGTACAGAAGACCTGCATCGCCTGTTCCTGGCGCTCGCACGCGAACAGGGCAGTTGCCAACGCCATACCCGTCCGTAACGACATGAACAAGTTGTGGCTCGCCTCACAATCGGACTGCAAAGGCTCCAGCCAGGCCACCGCCTGGGCCGGGTTGCTGTCGGCGCACGCCATAGTTTCCCGCCCAAGTGCCAGTAATTCGTGCAGTTCCGTGTGGGCACAGCGCGCCTGCACCGGATACTGCGCCGCGATCCGCTCCATCCGTAACAAGCAGGCGGACGCTTCGAAATTACGTCCTTCGCCTAGGAACAGCCGCAGACGCTCAAGTAGCACGGTGGCGATGACCCGGCTCCAGCCGCGCGTGTGGCCTAGCGTTTCCGCCTGTTCCAGCAGTGCATAGGCGCGCTCAAGATTCATGTTGTGAGCGGAAAGGCGCGCCAGCACGACGTAGGCGCAGATCAGGTGCTCGATCATGCCGATTGCGTTCATAGTAGGCAGACGATCGGCAATCAGGTCTTCCGCCTGCTGAAATTGGCCCTGTTCATAGCGGATTTGCGCAAGCAGGTTCGAGGGCAGGGCTGCTGCCGCCGAATGGGGCCCCACATACAGCTCGGCCAGCCGCATCGCTTCGTTGCAATGGCGCTCGGCGACGTCAATTCTCAATTGCTGGAATTCGGCCAAACCCTGCAGGGACAACCGGTACACCGAAGAAAACACGTTGCGTCGGTCTTCCTCCAGTGAATAAGGTATCCATGGCGCCGCATAAAACAGGTCGAAGCGAGCGCTTTTCCAGTAGCCAAACCGCAGCACGTTCGACGCGACATTGGCTGTCCATGCGTCGGCCGGATTGCGCGCAAGGCAGGATTCGGCCAGCACTACGGCGCGCGCGGAATCGTCGGCAAACGCCGCCAGCACGGAGCGGATCGCGCTACATTCGCATGACAGCGCTTCGCTGTCCGCTATGGCGCCGGTCGCGCTATCGGTCTCGATATCGGCCAGCATCGCCTCCGCTTCGTCGGCCCGCATCGCCAAGGCCATGCCCCATGCAATCGCCAGCCGCACCCGCACCTGGCCACGCATCAACTGGGCTGGCAACAGGCGTTGCCAGCCCATCGGGGTGAAGGGGCCTTTCCCGGGCTTCGCACCCTGCGGATCGATGGGTGTGTGTTTTCGACAGATGGCTGTGCAGCCAGGCTCTTCGTCGCGGCGTCAATTTCGTGTGGAACGGTCATGGTTCAGCATAGTAACGGCCGGCCAAGGGCGCCGACAAGGACAAGACCGTCGTTGTACCGCTAAGCCCTCTGGAGCGAAGGGCAGCATTGGATTGCTTGGCAACACGTTAGCTCGGGTCTTCGTCGCAGCCGACTCACCCATCGCGTAAGCGGCGGATATTCTCCCTTCTGCCTACTGTCCGGCAAACGCGCCCGCGTGCTACCCTCGTCCGATCGACGCAAGGAGCTCAGATGAAAACATACGCACTGCCCATGACGCTGCTCGCGGTAGCGCTCGCCGTCCTGCCGAACATTGGGCGCGCGGACGTGCCCGCGCCGGCCGAGCAGCCCGTGGCGGCCCAGCCGGCGGAGCAAAACATGTTCGGGGAAAAAACCGAGGTGACGATCGGCGCCGGTGCAACGTACGCGGCGCGCTATCCCGGCGCGGCCAGCCGGCAGCTCGTCCCCAATCCGGTGCTGTCCATCCAGCGCGGCATCCTGTTCGCCGACACCCTGCGCGGTATTGGCGTGCAATACCAGTCGGCGTCGGAATTCTACGTGGCGCAGTCGTTTTTCTACGACCTTGGCCGTCTCGACAGGAACAACAGCTGGCGCCCCGGTTCCAACCGGCTTGCCGGCATGGGCGATGTGCCCGGGTCCGCGACTGCCCGCACGCTGATTGCGCAAACGTTCACGGCATGGTTCCTGGTCAGTGCCGAAACCGAAATGGCCCTGCGCGACACGGCGCGCCGCAACCGCTACCGCCTTGGCGTCGAATTCACACCGCTCAAGAATGCCGTGGACACCGTCACCATCGACCTGGACGGCTGGTGGGGCGACGGCCGCTACAATCAAGCCTGGTTCGGCGTGACGCCGCGGCAGGCGGCGCGGACAGCCTTCCCCGTCTTCGGCCCCGGCGCCGGTGTGTATCAGCAGGTGCCGGGCGTCAGTTGGGAACATCACCTCGACCACCACTGGTCGAGCACGCTCCAACTGACCGGCACCCGCTATACCGGCAAGGTGAGCGACAGCCCCGTCGTGGCCCAGCGCACGTCGGCAAGTGCGACGGCCGCTATCGCTTACACCTATTGAACCGGCTCCGCCGCCATCAACGGATGTGCGCGGCGTCGCGATCGCGCTGCGCGACCTCGGCCCTGCGCTCGGCGCGCTCGTCGGCCAGCGCCGCCTTGTCGTGCGCCCGGTCTTTCCGTTCGATGGCGATCACGTTGCGGTCATGATGGGCGTCGCGTGCGGCGATCTTCGCTTCGTTGAGTTCGTGCCGACGCGCTTTGTCCAGCTTCTGCGCATCCGCGAGGTCGCCCTTCGCGATCAGTTTGTCCTCGACGCGCTGATCGTGACGGGCATCCCGTTTTTCCAGGGCCGCGACGTTCCGGTCATGGACGATGTCACGTTGTTCCGATGCGATCGCCCGGTTGTCGTGATGGATGTCACGCTGATCGAGCTTGATTTCGCGCGTGTCGTGGCGGATTGCGGAGTTGTCCGATTTGACTTGGTCGACGGCGTTGGTTTGCGCGAAGGCGCTGGAGCCCAGGACGGACAGCAGACCTGCGACGAGCATGACGGTGGTTTTCATCTTCATTCTCCTGAAATTGGTGGTGATGTTCAAACGAATCACCTGAGCCAATAACGGCTGAGTGGCGCGGCAAGAGGACGGATAAGGTTGTAATGATTGTAAGCAGAAGTTGCTGGCTGAGCAGGTGACGTTGGCCCAGTTACTGACAGGCCGCGGGTGTGCTTTTGAGCCGACGGGCGGCCCCGTTGCAACCGGTTTCGGAGAGACAGGTCAAGGTAGCAGGTAGCGGCGGCGCCTGCCCTGCACCGCCAACACCCTCAGCGCCGTCTCCAGTCTCACCCGCCGGTACTCCATCGCCCGCGCCGCCGCATGCACCCCTTGCGCGCGCAAGGCGTCCTGGACATTGTCGGCCGTCCAGCGGTCGATCCGCCGTTCCCCGAGCATTTTCTTCAGCAAGCCCTGGTCGTCGATCCATCGGTAAGTCATGACGTCCTCCTTGTATTGGTCGAGGACTCTATCGTCGCGCAATTGCACGACGGAAACTTACCATGCATCAAGCAAAAGATCGATCAGGAAAACCGCGCATGATTGAGGATGAGCCAGGCCACCGTGATGACGATCATCCCCGTGAACGTGACGCACGACCACGTGAAGAACCAGGCCGACAGCAGCCCCGCCTGCAGGACTTTTTCGAACAGGATGCCCAGCGCGAAATCGAACGCGGTCAGGAACGACCAGCGCCGCAGGTAGACGGGCAGGTAGCGGCTCATCTTGCGGTTGTGCTGGTGCGCGGCGTGGCGTTCGAAGCGGTCGCGTGCGGCGCTCACGTCCCGGAACAGCCAGTCGAAGAACAGGAAGCGGTAGAGCAGGCGCCGGAACGGCATGTCCGGCGCCGTGTCCTCGGCCGCGGCAGGCTGTGGTTGGTTGTCCTTGTCGATCGTCATGGTTGCACCGCTCGCTTGAATGCCAATGGCCAGGCGGGTGGCCACGATCTCTCATGGTATGCCAGATGCCGTCTTGAACGCGTTCGTTGCTTAACGTAGCGTGCGCAAGGCCCTACGTTTCTGAGCAGCACCAACAAAAAGCAAAACGGGCGCACGCGGCGCCCGTTACGGAACAACGCGGCGCGGCCGTCAGCCGCAAGGCGTTAGCCTTCCTTCACCCGCTTGGCGATGTGCGCCAGCGCCTCGTCGACCTGGTCGATCAGGATCAGGGACAGGTCGCCCGGCTGCAAGCGCGCGAGCGCCTTGTCGATCGCGACGAACTCGCCCTTGATCTCCTCGACGTGCGTGGTACGGGGCGCGCCGGCGAGACCCTCGCGCAGCAGGGCGACGACTTCGCCCTCAAGGCGGCCGCGCTGGCACTGGTCTTCGTACAGCAGCACGTCGTCGAACGCTTTGCCGAGGATGCGGGTCTGGTCGCGGATGTCCTCGTCGCGGCGGTCGCCCGCGCCCGAGATCACGACGGAGCGGCGCTTGGCCGGCATCGATTCGACGGCGTTCACCAAGGCCTGGATCGCGTCCGGATTATGGCCGTAGTCGGCGATGACCGTCGCGCCGCGGTAGTCGAACACGTTGAAGCGGCCCGGCGCGTTGTCGCTTTCGCCCACGAAGGTCTTGAGGCCGAGGCGGATCGCATCCCACGAGATGCCGACGGCCCATGCGGCCGCCACGGACGCCATCACGTTCTCGACCTGGAAGCCGATCACGCCGCCGCGGGTGATCGGCACGTCGAGCAGCGGCACGCGCTCTTCCACTTTGCCTTGCGCCGCGACGAGGTGGCCGTCCTTGACGTAGACGATGCGGCGGCCCTGGGCGCGGTGTTTCTGCATGAGGGGCAGCGAGGCGTCGGCCGCGAAATAGGTGACGTCGCCTTTCGTGTTCTCGGCCATGGCGGCCACGATCGGGTCGGCCGCGTTCAGCACGGCCATGCCGCCAGGGGCCACGTTCTGGATGATCACGCGTTTCAATACCGCGAGGTCTTCCAGGGTCGTGATGTAGTTCAGGCCCAGGTGGTCGCCGGCGCCGATGTTGGTGACGACGCCGACCTGGCAGCGGTCGAACGCGAGACCTTCGCGCAGCATGCCGCCGCGCGCCGTCTCGAACACGGCCGCGTCGACGTCCGGGTGCAGCAGCACGTTGCGCGCGCTGCGCGGGCCGCTGCAGTCGCCGCTGTCGATGCGGCGGCCCTGGATGTAGACGCCGTCCGTGTTGGTCATGCCGGTGCGCAGGCCCGAGCTCGCGAGCAGGTGGGCGATCAGGCGCACGGTCGTCGTCTTGCCGTTCGTGCCCGTCACGGCGACCACCGGGATGCGGCCGTCGTCGCCCGGGGCGTACAGCGTGTCCATGATGGCTTCGCCGACGGCGCGGCCCTTGCCGAACGACGGCGAGATGTGCATGCGCAGGCCCGGCGCGGCGTTCACTTCGACGATGCCGCCGCCTTGCTCCTCGATGGGCTTCAGGACGCTGTCGCACACGAGGTCGACGCCGCAGATGTCCAGGCCGACCATGTGCGCGGCCGCGATCGCGCGGGCCGCCACTTCCGGATGGACGTCGTCCGTGACGTCCGCCGCGGAGCCGCCCGTCGACAGGTTGGCGTTGTTGCGCAGCGTGACGCGCTGGCCTTTCGGCGGCACGGAGTCGGCGTCGTAACCCTGCTTCGCCAGACTCGCGAGGGCGATGTCGTCGAAGCGGATTTTCGTCAGCGACGTCGCATGGCCGTCGCCGCGGCGCGGGTCGCGGTTGACGATGTCGACGAGCTGGCGCACGGTGTGCACGCCGTCGCCCACGACGTGCGGCGGGTCGCGGCGGGCGGCGGCGACGAGCTTGTTGCCGACGACGAGCAGGCGGTAGTCGTGGCCCGGCAGGTATTTTTCGACCATGATGTCGTCGCGGAACTCGGACGCGGCGGCAAAGCCCGCGTTCAGTTGTTCGCGCGTCGTGACGTTCACGGTCACGCCCTTGCCCTGGTTGCCGTCCTTCGGCTTGATGACGACCGGCAGGCCGATCTCTTGCGCGGCGGCCCAGGCGTCATCCGGGTCGCTCACGCTGCGGCCCAGCGGGACCGGCACGCCGGCCGCGTTGAGCAGGGTCTTGGTGAGTTCCTTGTCCTGGGCGATGGATTCGGCGATGGCGCCGGTGGCGTCGATCTCGGCGGCCTGGATGCGGCGCTGGCGGCTGCCCCAGCCGAACTGCACCAGGCTGCCCTCGGTCAGGCGGCGGTACGGGATGCCGCGCGCGACGGCCGCGTGCACGATGGAACCCGTCGACGGGCCGAGGCGCACGTCCTCGTCGAGGTCGCGCAGCTGCTTGAGCGCGCCTTCGAGGTCGAACGGCTGGTCGTTGCGGGCCGCGTCGCACAGCTGCTCGGCCAGCTGCATGGCCAGGCGGCCGACGTCTTCCTCGCTGTATTCGACGACGACCTGGTAGACGCCGCGCTCCAGCGTGGCGGTCGTGCGGCTGAACGTGACGGGGCAGCCGGCCTGCGCCTGCAGGGCCAGCGCCGCGACTTCCAGCACGTGGGCCAGCGGGACGGTGTCGTCATGGCCGGTCGGCTGCAGCGGGCCGATGTCGGGGAACAGGGCGCGCAGGCGCGTCTCGAAACCGGACAGGGCGCCGATCGATTCCTCTTCCGGCGCGCAGGTGACGATCGCCTCGATCGACGTGTGGTGGCTCCACAGGTTGGGACCGCGCAGGGCGCGTACGCGTGTTACTTCCATAGATCTTTCCTTTAGGGTCTTGCGGCGCCAGAACTCCTGGTAGCTGGCGCACACTGGCCCGGTCGTGCCGGGCACGTATATTTGTTCAGGCCTTGCCCTTTTTGGCGGCTGCGTCGAACGTGCGCAGGCCGGCGCAGATCAGGTCCGTCGGCACGTCCAGCGCCCAGCCGGCCAGCGCCGCGGCCAGCAGCGCTTCCGGTTGCGCGGCGGTGGCCGGCTTGACCTTGTCGATGCCCAGCAGCGGCATGTCTTCAATGCCTTGCGCGAGCACGATGTGGCCGCCGCGCACGAACGCGACACGGCCGCCGGCGGCGCGGTGCGCCTTGAGCGTCTCGTTGGCTTCGTCCAGCGCGTAGAACAGCACGGCGCCGTCGGACAGTTCGGCCAGCGCGGCCACGCGCGCGTCGGCCGCGTTCAACACGGCCGCGCCATCGGACAGCACGACGTCGATCTGGCTGCGCACGACGTTGTACAGCGCATCGTCGTCGCGCACGTACAGGTCGGCCACGTCGGCAGCCATGCCCATCTCCGTCACGATGCCGACCTGGCAGCGGTCGTAGGGCAGGCCTTCGGACAGGATCGTGCGCGCATTCGATTCGAACACGGCGGCCTGCACGGTGCGGTTGATCAGCAGGCGCTGGCCGGCGTCGAAGCGGGTGCCGTCCTGCGCGGTGACCTGGCGGCCGTCGAGGAACAGGCCGTCGCGGTTCGCCACGCCCACGTGTTTGCCGGACAGGTTCAGCACCGTGCCGACGAGGCGCGCGGTCAGTGCGGCGTTCGTGGTGCCGGTGACGCCCACGAGCGGGATGCGGCCCGTTTCACCCTCGGCGAACAGGTGCTCGACGATGGCACGGCCGACGTTGCGCGGCTCGCCCTTGGCGGGCTTGATGTGCGCCAGCAGGCCCGGGCTGGAATTGACTTCGATGATGGCGCCGCGCTGCGCTTCCAGCGGACGCGAGATGTCTTCGCACACGAGGTCGATGCCGGCGATGTCCAGGCCCACGACGCGCGCGGCCAGCGCGGCGACATACGCCACGTCCGGATGGACTTCGTCCGTGACGTCGTCGGCGACGTTGCCGTTCAGCTGGATCAGCACTTTCTGACCCGCTTGCGGGATCGACTCCGGCGTGAGGCCCTGGCGTTTCAGGTCCAGCTTGATCTCGCTGTCCTGCGGCGTGACGAGGCCGAGCGGAAATTCTTCCGAGTCGCCGCGGCGCGGGTCGATGTTGATCTGGCTGTCGCACAGCTGGGTGACGGTGGAGGTGCCGTCGCCGACGACCCACAGCGATTCGCCCTTGGCGGCCGCGACGACTTTCGAGCCGACGACCAGCAGGCGGTGTTCGTTGCCGGGAATGAAGCGTTCGACGAGGACGGCGCTGGAATCGCCTTCCTCGGACGCGATGGCATAGGCCGCATGCACGTCCGCTTCCGACATCAGGTTCAGCGACACGCCGCGGCCGTGGTTGCCGTCGACCGGTTTGACGGCGACGGGCAGGCCGATGTCCTGCGCTTCTTCCCACGCGGCTTCCGCGCTGCGGACGACCGAGCCTTCGGGCACCGGCACGCCGCAGGAGGCGAGCAGGGTTTTCGTGAGGTCCTTGTCGCTGGCGATGGATTCGCCGATGGCGCTGGTGCGGTCGGTCTCGGCCGTCCAGATGCGGCGCTGCGCGCTGCCGTGGCCCAGTTGCACGAGATTGCCCTCGGTCAGGCGGATGGACGGGATGCGCCGGTCGGTGGCGGCGTCGACGATGTGGCCCGTGGACGGGCCCAGGCAGTAGCGGTCGACCAGTTCCGTCAGTTCCGCGACCTTGGCTTGCAGGTCGAACGGGGTGTCGTTGATGGCGGCCATCAGGAGCGCGTGGCCGGCTTGCAGGGCGGCGCGGCCGACGGTCTCGTCGCGCGTGCGGAATGCCATTTTATAAATGCCGTGGTCCGCGGTGGAGCGGGTCTTGCCGAAGCCGGTCTTCATGCCGGCCAGGTTTTGCATTTCGAGGACGATGTGTTCGAGGATGTGGCCGGCCCACGTGCCGTCGCGCAGTCGCTCCAGGAAACCGCCGCGCTCGCCGACGCCGCAGCGGTGTTCGATCAGGCCCGGCAACCAGGCGGTGAGGCGTTCATACAGGCCGGGAAGTTTATTCGAAGGACATTCTTCGAGTTCGCCGATGTCGAGCCATGCTTCGATGACAGGGCGGTAGGTCCAGATGTTCGGTCCACGCAAGTGGTTTACACGAAGAATTGCAATGTCTTTCTTATTTGTCATGAAAATATCCAGCCACGCGATGACCGCCCTCTCATCGCATGGCGTTGCCTATGTTTGCACATCGTTGGTCAAAGCCGGCGCCGGATCGCGGCCCTGCTTCCTCTCTTTCCACAATGCACATGTTATATACTTGCCGGAACGAACTTTACCTTGCCGAACCGATTTCTGCCAGTCTGGCCCTCCGATAGAATACCGTACACTCCCGCACGTCGCCTTTCAGTCGGTGTGCGTGTCAACGGCATTACCGCTCACGACGTTCCATCGTACAGATCTGCCAGCCTTTGGCCGCTCCAATCCCGAAATAGAACCGGAAACTTTGCCTTTACCGGCGGCATCACATGACAACTCAACAACTTGTTCCCTCCGTTCCGCCGGCCTTGACCGCCGGTTTCCTGCCTGAGCACTGGCAGGCGGACGTCGCGAAAAAGCTTGCGCCAGGGGAAAACGTTTTAAACAGCGTCGAGGTTGACCTCGATGCGAAATTACGTTTCACCAAAGGCATCCTCGTCGTCACCAATTATCGCCTGCTTACCCGCGCCCCCGGCGACACGATGTGGCGCGACTGGCCTTACCGTGCCGGCCTGGCCTTGCGCCATTACGATCACGGGGGTGTCGGCCACCTGGAACTCGTCGACCAGAACGGCCTCTTGGCGGCCTGGCGCTTCACCCTCGGGCAGAACCTGCAAGCCATCCGCGTCGTCGACCAGTTCCACGACCAGGTCGACAGCTACGTCAGCGGCGTCGCCGTGCAGCCGCCCGAACAACATACTTGTCCAAGTTGCAAGGCGCCGCTCGAGCCGGACCAGGAAGACTGTCCGATCTGCACCAAGGTGCTGCACACCCCGCCGTCGACCTGGACCTTGTTCCGTTTGTGGCGCTTCGCCAGACCATATAAGGGGCAGCTGCTTTTGGGATTCTTGCTGATGCTGGCAAGTACCGGCGCACACATGATCCCGCCGTACCTGACGATGCCACTGATGGACAACGTCCTGATCCCGTACCAGAACGGCCAGCACATCGATACGCGCCTCGTGTACCAGTACATGGGCGGCCTGTTCGCGTCCGCGATCCTGGCCTGGGCGCTGGGCTGGGGCCGCACGTACATCCTGGCCCTCGTGTCGGAGCGCATGGGCGCCGACATGCGTTCCGAAACCTATGAGCACCTGCTGAGATTGTCGCTGGAATTCTTCGGCGGCAAGCGCACCGGTGACCTGATGTCGCGCATCGGCAGCGGCTCGGACCGCATCTGCGTGTTCCTGTCGCTGCACCTGCTCGACTTCCTGTCCGATGTCCTCATGATCATCATGACGGGCGCGATCCTGTTCAGCATCAACGCCAAGCTCGCCCTGATCACGCTGGTCCCGCTGCCGTTCATCGCGTGGATGATCCACGTCGTGCGCGACAAACTGCGCACCGGCTTCGAAAAGATCGACCGCGTGTGGGGCGAGGTCACGAACGTGCTGGCCGATACCATCCCCGGCATCCGCGTCGTGAAAGCGTTCGCGCAGGAACATCGCGAAGCGTGGCGTTTCCGCGAGGCGAACAAGCACAACCTGGCCGTCAACGACAAATTGAACAAGGTGTGGTCGCTGTTTTCGCCGACCGTGTCGCTGTTGACGGAACTGGGCCTGCTCGTCATCTGGTGCTTCGGCATCTGGCAGGTGAGCCAGCAGGAGATCACCGTCGGCGTGCTGTCCGCGTTCATCGCGTACAGCGGCCGGTTCTATGTCCGCCTCGATTCGATGAGCCGCATCGTGTCCGTCACGCAGAAATCGGCGTCGGCCGCCAAGCGCATCTTCGACATCCTCGACCACGTGTCGAGCGTCCCGGACCCCGTCAATCCCGTGAAGCTGGACAAGGTCGACGGCAATATCGCGCTGCGCGAAGTGGGCTTCCGCTACGGGAACCGCGCCGTCAACCGCGGCATCTCGCTGAACATCAAGGCCGGCGAGATGGTGGGCCTCGTCGGTCACTCCGGCTCGGGCAAGAGCACGCTGGTCAACCTGATCTGCCGCTTCTACGACGTGGCGGAAGGCGCGATCCTGCTGGACGGCCGCGACATCCGCAGCTTCGCCGTGGCCGACTACCGCCGCCACATCGGCCTCGTGCTGCAGGAGCCGTTCCTGTTCTTCGGCACCATCGCCGAGAACATCGCCTACGGCAAGCCGGATGCGACGCGCGAAGAGATCATCGCCGCCGCCCGCGCCGCGCACGCCCACGAATTCATCCTGCGCCTGCCGCAGGGCTACGACTCGATGGTCGGCGAGCGCGGCCAGGGCCTGTCCGGCGGCGAGCGCCAGCGCATCTCGATCGCGCGCGCGCTGCTGATCGACCCGCCGATCCTGATCCTCGACGAGGCCACGTCGTCCGTCGACTCGGAGACGGAAAAGGAAATCCAGAAGGCGCTGGACAACCTCGTGCAGGGCCGCACGACGATCGCCATCGCGCACCGGCTCTCCACCTTGCACCGCGCCGACCGCCTCGTCGTGCTCGATCGCGGCCAGGTCGTGGAAGAGGGCAACCACGATGAGCTGATGGCGCGCCAGGGCGCGTATTTCCGCCTGTACGAAGCGCAGGCGCGCAATGTGGACCAGGACCCGGACGACGGCAGCAAGGAAGACTGAACGATGACCACTTTTAACTTACGCCGGGATGCGTTCGGCAAGCTGGTACTGACGAATGGCGAGGGCGAGGAATTCGTCGGCGTGGCGCCGGTGCGCTCGTTCCCCGTGCAGGCCCCGACGAAGGGCATTTCGCTCGTGCGCGACGGTGGCAAGGAAGTCGGGTGGATCGACGACCTCGAGACGATGCCGGCCGACATCCGCACACTCGTGACGGAAGAACTCGAGGGCCGCGAATTCATGCCCGAGATCCAGTCGATCAAGGCGGTGTCCAGCTTCGCGACGCCGTGCACCTGGACCGTCAAGACGGACCGCGGCGACACGGAATTCGTGCTGAAAGGGGAGGAAGACATCCGCCGCCTCGGCGCGTATTCCCTGCTGATCGCGGACAGCCATGGCATCCACTTCCTCATCCGCGACATGTTCGCCATCGACAAAGGCAGCCGGAAGATTCTCGACCGGTTCCTCTGACATCGAACCCGTCCACTACGTCGTCGTCACGATCGGCTCGGCCGGCGACCTGTTCCCCTTCCTGGCGCTGGCGCGCGCGCTGCGCGCGCGCGGCCACCGCGTGAGCTTTCTCGCGCCCGAGCAGCACGGCCCGTGGATGCGCCCGACCGGCCTGCCGTTCACGGGCCTGCCCGCCGACGAGGCCGTGCTGCACGACCCCGACCTGTGGCACCCGACGCGCGGCTTCGGCGTCGTCTGGCGCGCGACGCGGCCCGCGATGGCGTGCATCGTTCCTTTCGTCGAGGCGCTGCCGGCGCATGAGCGCTGCGTGCTGCTCGTGCATCCGCTCGCGCTGCCCGAGGCGGACCTGTGCCGCGCGGTGCATCCCGGCGTGAAGATCGCGGCCGCGTACCTGGCGCCGGCGAACCTGATGACGGTGCACGACCCGTTGATGATCGGGCCGTGGCGCGTGCCCGCCTGGGTGCCGCTGGCGGCGCGGCGCGCTTTCTGGCGCTGGGTGGGCAAGCGCTTCATCGATCCCGTCGCGCTGGCCGACGTGAACGCGGCGCGCACCGCGCACGGCCTCGCGCCTGTCGAGACGCTGATGGACTGGATCGCGACCGTGCCCGACCTGTCGCTCACACTGTTTCCGGCGTGGTTCGCGCCCACGCAGCCGGACTGGCCGCGGCCACTGGTGCGCGGCGATTTTCCGCTATTCGACCCGAACGCCGACCCGAACGCCGACGCGCCCCTGGCGCCCGAGTTGATCGCGTTCCTGCAGGCCGGCACGCCGCCGCTCGTGTTCACGCACGGCACCGGCAACACGCAGGCGGCCGCGTATTTCCGCCATGCGCGGGCAGCGGTGGAACGCCTGGGCCGGCGCGCCATCTTTCTCACGCCGCACCGCGACCAGGTGCCGGCCGACCTGCCGCCGGCCATGCTGTGGCAGGCATACGTCCCGCTGCGGGCGCTGCTGCCGCGTGCGGCAGCGTTGATCCACCACGGCGGCATCGGCACGACGGCGGAAGCGTTGCGCGCGGGGACGCCGCAGCTCGTCGTGCCGCTGGCGCACGACCAATTCGACAACGGGGCGCGCGTGACGGCATTGGGCGTCGGTGCGAGCCTGCCGGCGGCGCGGCTCAACGAACGCCGGCTCGTACGCGCGCTGGGCGCATTGCTGGCGGCGCCGGGACTGGACGAGCGGACGCGCGCCGTGGCGGGGCGGTTCGTGGAAGGGGCGGGCGTGGCATCGATGTGCGCTGCACTCGAAGGCCTCGCCCGCACGTGACGCGGCGGCTTCAGTCCTTGTGCCAGAATCCGGCGTGCGCCGCTCTCGCCTCGTCTTCCCGTAACGGTCCGATCACCGCCGTCGTTCGCTGCCCCCGCGCGAACACGTCGCGGCAAGGCAGCGACAGCGTCGGGTTCTCCGGATCGCTCCCCGTCAACGCCAGCAGGCTCGTTTCGGACAAGCCGTAGACGACGCGTCCGACGCCGCTCCAGTACGTGCCGCCGGCGCACATCGCGCACGGTTCCGCGTTGCTGTACAGCGTGGCGCCGGCCAATTCGGCCGGCGCGTAGCGGCGCGACGCCTGGCGCAGCGCGTTCATCTCGGCGTGGGCCGTGCGGTCCGTGGACGAATCGTTCATCGCCTCGGCGATGACGGCGCCGTCCGCGCCGACGACGATGGCGGCGAACGGATGGTGGCCCTCGTCGCGCGACCGCTGCGCCAGCGCGAACACGCGGGTCAGGAAGTCATGGTCTTGCGAGGTCGGGGCGGTCATTTCGGAATCGTGCCCTCGACACCCTGCACGTACCAGTTCATGCCCTTCAGGTCGGCCAGCGACATCTCGCTGCCTTTCGCCACTTTGACGGCGCCTGACTGGTCCTTCAACGGTCCCTGGAACGGCTTGATCTCCCCGCCGATGAGCGCGGCTTTCTTCCCCTCGAAGAGCTTGGCCGCGTCGGCGGGGATCGCGGCGTTCAGCGGCGACATCTTGACCATGCCTTCCTTCAGGCCGCCGCGTACCTCGGCACTTTTCCACGTGCCGGCCATCACGGCCTGGGCGGTGCGGGTGTAGAAGTCGCCCCACGAATTCGTCGTCGCCGTCAGGTGGGCCTTGGGCGCGAACTTGACCATGTCGGAATCCCAGCCGAATGCATATTTTCCTTTTTCCTGCGCGACCTGCAGCGTGGCGGGCGAGTCCGTGTTCTGCGTGAGGACGTCGGCGCCTTGTGCGATCAGGGTCTCGGCGGCCTGGCGTTCCTTGGCGGGGTCGTACCAGCTGTTGATCCACACGACCTTCGTCTTGATGGCCGGGTTCACGCTCTGCGCGCCGAGCGTGTAGGCGTTGATGTTGCGGATCACCTCGGGCACGGGGAACGAGCCGACGAAGCCGATGGTGCCGGTCTTGCTCATCTTCGCCGCGATCACGCCCTGCAGGTACGTGCCCTCGTACTGGCGGGTTTCATATACCCCCATGTTCTTGGCCAGCTTGAAGCCGGTCGCGTGCTCGAACACGACGTTCGGAAAGGCTTTGGCCACCTTTTCCGTCGGGTTCATGAAGCCGAACGACGTGGTGAAAATCAGCTTGTTGCCGTCGGCGGCCAGCTTGCGGATGACGCGCTCGGCGTCCGCGCCTTCCGGCACGTTCTCGACATAGCTGGTGACGACCTTGCCGGCCAGCGCCTTCTCCATGGCCTGGCGGCCCTGTTCGTGGGCATAGGTCCAGCCGGCGTCGCCCACCGGGCCGACGTAGACGAAGGCGACCTTCAGCGGATCTGCCGCGTGCGCGGTCAGTGTGACGAGGGAAGACAGGAAGGTAAGGGCAAGCAGCTTGCGGCGATTCATGGTGGTCCTCTTTCGGTGGAATGTGGGATGGATCAGAAGTGGTATTCGGCGCGGACCATCGGGGTCTTCGCGGTGGCGCCCGGTGCGACGCTTTCCGGGTTGCCGAACTTGTTCTTCCAGTACTGGTATTCGAGGCCCAGCTTGAGCGTGTTCTTGGCCGCGCCGATGGCCGGGCTCAGGTCGTACATCACCTGCATGTCGACGTTGATCTCGACGGCCGTCGGGCCGCCGAATTCGTTCCTGCCCTTGGTGCCGATGTAGTTGGCGTAGCCCTCGAACGACAGCGGCACGCCCAGGGTGAACGGGATGCCCCAGGCGGCCGACAGCATGGCGTGCGTCTTGTAGGTGTAGCGCGGCGTGCTGACGCTGGTGAAGCCGTTGAATGGTGCGTTGCTCTCGCGCAGGGCGAGCAGGCTGACGTCGAGGAAGCCGGGCACGTCGAACATCAGCGTGGGACCCAGCACCAGCATGCGCTTCTTGGAGTTGTAGCCGGCGTCCGTCTTGCTGTTGACGTCGAACCCGCCGGTGACGCCGACGCCGCGCACGGGACCGAACGCGAGGTCGGCGCCCGTGACCTTGCCGAGGTCGAGCGTGTGGCGATACAGCGCATACGCTTCGTGCGCGCCGCTGGACGCGCCCACGGCGGACGGGTCGTGCGAGTCCGAGAACAGGAAGTCGACACTGAAGAAGTTCTTGCCGTACTTGTACCCGCTGACGTTGGAAAAGTTGATGACGTGCTTAGTGATGTCCTCGCCGTTGTACGGTTCGGAGAACTTGGTGCCGTAGCGCCAGCTGAGCGACGTGTCGCTCCAGTCGGCGGCGTGGGCGCCGGCGCTGAAGGCGGCGAGCAGGGCGAGGAAGGCGAGGCGGAACGGGGGCGTCTTCATGCAGTTTCCTTATTGTTTGGGGTGGGCGACGTTGTGGATTGCATCCGATCGCGGGCGGGATCGGATGCAATCTCCATCTCATCCGTTAGCAAGTTGCGGGCCAGGCTTTCAACGCTCGCCCAGCGCTTCGGCGAGGTTGACCTTGCGATCCTGTTCGCCCAGGTGCAGGCGCGCTTCGATTTCGACGAGGTGGCGCTCGATGAGGCTCGTGGCCAGCTCCGCGTCGCCGTTCTCGATCAGCGTGAGCAGGTCGTGGTGGTCGTGGTTGCCGCACATGGGGGCGCCCGGGTTTTCGTACAGGGCGATGATCAGCGAGCAGCGCGACACCAGTTCGGCCATGAAGCGCTCCAGCACCGCGTTGCCGGAAAGGGCCGCCAGCAGCAGGTGGAACTCGCCGCCGAGGCGGATCCACGCGGTGCGGTCGGCCCCGTGGCGCGCCGCTTCCTCGGCCTCGATCGCGCTGCGGATGGCGCGCAGCGAGGCGGGCGTCGCGCGCTTGACGACGAGCGGCACGATCTCGCGCTCCAGCGCGCGCCGCGCGGCGAACACGTCGCGCGCTTCCTTCGGCGAGGGCGAGGCGACGACGGCGCCGCGGTTCGGGCGCAGTTCGATGATGTGGTCGTGCGCGAGGCGCTGCAGGGCCTTGCGCACGGTGGTGCGGCTCACGCCGTACAGCTCGCAGAAATCCGCTTCGCCAAGGCGGGTGCCGGGCGGCAGGCGGTGGCTCATCACGGCGTTGACGACGGCGCGGTAGATGCGCTCGTCGACGGCCGTGAGTCCGCGCTTGCGGGCGGCCGGCGCGGCGGTGGTCTCGGTCATTCGGGTCTCCATGTCGGGGCGGGGTGTCCGCCGTCGTCGACAAATGAAGCAGGAATCGTGCACACGCGCGTGCTCGCATCGCGGGCAAGCAGGCGCCTTGTTTCGGTGAGACCCTGAGCCGACACGGTGCGTTTTCGTATACAAGTCGTGCGCTCCGCGGTGCGCAACGCCGTGGGCACGCAAATTGCAAACGACAACCCTCGTTTTGTATACAACGATTGGAGTCAAGATGAGCGATCCCCATATCGGCGCCGAAGCGCGGATCGAACCGCGCCTGCGGTTGCTCGGGATCTCCAAGATCTATCCGTCCGTCGTGGCCAACGCGGACGTCGACCTGACGGTCATGCCCGGCGAGATCCACGCGGTGCTGGGCGAGAACGGCGCCGGCAAGAGCACCCTCATGAAGATGATCTACGGCGTCACGAAGCCCGACGCCGGCGAGATCATGTGGGAAGGGAAGCAGGTGCGCATCGATTCGCCGTCGGCCGCGCGCCGGCTGGGCATCGGCATGGTGTTCCAGCACTTCACGCTGTTCGAGACGCTGACGGTGGCCGAGAACATCGCGCTCGCGCTGGACGAAAGGACGACGCCCGGTACGCTTGCGCCGCGCATCCGCGCCGTCTCCGAACAATACGGGCTGCCGCTCGACCCGGCCAGGCTCGTGCACAGCATGTCCGTGGGCGAGCGCCAGCGCGTGGAGATCGTGCGCTGCCTGCTGCAGTCGCCGCGTCTCCTGATCATGGACGAGCCCACGTCCGTGCTGACGCCCGACGCCGTGCGGAAGCTGTTCGTGTCGCTGCGCCGCCTGCGCGACGACGGCGTCAGCATCCTGTATATCAGCCACAAGCTGGACGAGATCCAGGCCCTGTGCGACCGCGCCACCGTGCTGCGCGCGGGCCGCGTGGCCGGCACCGCCAACCCGCGCGCAGAGACGGCGCATTCGCTGGCCGAAATGATGATCGGCGGCGACCTGCCGACGTGCAGCCTCGCGCCGCGCGCGCCGGGCGACGTGTTGATGGCGCTCGCTGCGCTGGACCTGCCGAGCGACGACCCGTTCGGCACGGCCTTGCGCGGCATCTCGCTCGAGCTGCGCGCCGGCGAGATCGTCGGCCTGGCCGGCGTCTCCGGCAACGGCCAGCAGGAGCTGTTGAAGGCCATCTCGGGCGAGCGGCTGGCGCCCAAGCCATCGAGCATCCGCTTACTGGGGCGCGACGCCGGCAGGCTGGCCGCCGCCGCGCGCCGCCGCCTGGGCCTGGGCTTCGTGCCGGAAGAGCGGCTCGGCCGCGGCGCCGTGCCCGCGCTGTCGCTGGCCGACAATGCGCTGCTGACGGGCTACCTGAACCCGGACGCCGGCATGGCCAGGGCCGGCGTGATCCGGCGCGGCGCCGTGCGCGCGTTCGCGGCGGGCGTCATCGAGCGCTTCAAGGTCAAGTGCGGCGGGACGCAGTCCGTGGCCGCGAGCCTGTCGGGCGGCAATCTGCAGAAATTCATCGTCGGCCGCGAGATCCGGCTGGCGCCCAGGGTGATGGTCGTCGCGCAGCCCACGTGGGGTGTCGACATCGGCGCCGCCATGCTGATCCGCCAGGCCATCATCGACCTGCGCGACGCGGGCGTCGCGGTGCTCGTCGTGTCGGAAGAACTCGACGAGCTGTTCATGATGTGCGACCGCATCGCCGTGCTGGCCAAGGGCCGCCTGTCGCCCGCCGTGGCGACAAGCGCCACCAGCGTCAACCAGATCGGCCGCTGGATGGGCGGAGACTTCGAGGAAGCCTCTCCCGCGGCATTCGCACCACAAGGAGTCGTCCATGTCCCGGCTTGAAGCCCGTCCCGAACCCTCGCGCGCGATGATGCTGTCGTCGCCGCTCATTGCGGCCATCGCGATGCTCGTCTCCGGCTCGCTGCTGTTCCTGTTCCTCGGACAGGCGCCGTTGCATGCGTTCTACGTCTATTTTATCCAGCCGCTGACCTCGATGTACGGCATTGGCGAATTGCTGCTCAAGACCACGCCCTTGACCCTGTGCGGCGTCGGCCTCGCCATCGGCTTCCGTGCCAACGTCCACAACATCGGCGCGGACGGCCAGTTGACGATGGGCGCCGTGGCCGCCGGCTGCGTCGCGCTGTACTTCGACGGTACCCAGGCCCCGTGGCTGCTGCCGCTGATGATCCTGGCGGGCGCCGCGGGCGGCGCCGCGTGGGCGGCCGTGCCCGCGCTGCTGCGCACGCGCTTCAATACGAGCGAGATCCTGGTGTCGCTGATGTTCGTGTACGTCGCCTACCTGTTCCTCGGCTACCTCGTGCATGGCCCCGTGCGCGATCCGGCCGGCTACAACTTCCCGCAATCGAAGATGTTCGGCGACGCCGCCATGCTGCCGCTGCTGAAGGAAGGCCTGCGCGTGAATGCCGCGTTCCCGCTGTCGCTGGCCGCGGTCGCGGGCGCCTGGTTCTTTTGCCGCCACAGTTTCGCGGGCTACCGCATGCAGGCGTCCGGCATGGCGCCGGCCGCCGCGCTGTACGCCGGCTTTTCCGAGCCGAAGAACGTGTGGATCGCCTTTCTCACGAGCGGCGCACTGGCCGGCGTGGCGGGTGTCGGCGAAGTCGCGGGGCCGCTGGGCCAGTTGCAGGCCTCGGTGTCGCCCGGCTACGGCTTCGCCGCCATCATCGTCGCCTACGTCGGCCGCCTGCATCCCGTCGGCGTGCTGCTGGCCTCTTTGCTGATGTCGCTGCTGTACATCGGCGGCGAGACGGCGCAGATCGAGCTGCAGCTGCCGTCCGCCATCACCGGCCTGTTCCAGGGCCTGCTGCTGTTCTACCTGCTGGCGGCCGACCTGTTCATCCACTACCGTGTCAAGCCGCGCCACGCGGCCCTGCCGATCGTCGCGAAGGAGGCCGCATGAGCCCCGATTACCTGATCGCCTTCCTCGCCAGCACGGCGGGCGCCGCCACGCCGCTCGTCCTCGCGTCGACCGGGGAGCTGGTGGCCGAACGCGCCGGCGTCATCAACCTCGGCCTCGAGGGCATCATGCTCGTCGGCGCCGTGGCCGGTTTTTCCGTCACCCTGCACACCGGTTCCGCGGGCCTGGGTCTCGGCGCCGCGCTCGGCGCCGGCATGGCGATGGCGCTGCTGTTCGGCGTGCTCGTGCTCACCCTGCAGACGAACCAGGTCGCGACGGGCCTCGCGCTGACCCTGTTCGGCCTCGGCCTCTCGGCCTTCCTCGGGCGCGACCTCGTCGGCCAGACGGTGGTGCCGCTGCCCCGGCTGCACCTGCCCGTGCTGTCGGACCTGCCGTTCGTCGGGCCGCTGCTATTTTCCTTCGATGCGATGGTATACGCGTCGCTCGTGCTCGTGCTGCTGACGGGCTGGATACTCGCGCGCACCCGCCTGGGCCTGTCGATCCGCGCCGTCGGCGAGGCGCCGCACAGCGCCCATGCGATCGGCATGCCGGTCGTCCGGTTGCGCTATGCCACCGTGCTCGCGGGCGGCGCGCTGGCGGGACTCGGCGGCGCGTATCTGTCGCTGGCGCTGACGCCGATGTGGGTCGAGGGCATGACGGCGGGGCGCGGCTGGATCGCGCTGGCGCAGGTCGTGTTCGCGACGTGGAAGCCGCGCGGCCTGCTGCTGGGCGCCTACCTGTTCGGCGGCGTGACGGTGCTGCAGTTCCACGGGCAGGGGCTCGGCGTGCCGATCCCGTCGGAGTTCCTGTCGATGCTGCCCTACGTGGCGACGATCGTCGTGCTGGTCGTCATCTGCCGCAATCCGCAGACGATCCTGCTGAACAAGCCGGTATCGCTGGGCCAGAACTTCAAGGCCGACTAGCCAACGGCGCGACGCCTTTTCCGCAAGAAGGCAAGAATACGGATTGCCATCGTCACGGAGGGGCACATGCAAAGAAGCGCACTCGTCGTGGGCGCCAGCGGCATCGGCGGCCATGCCACGGCACGGGAACTGCTGGCCCACGGCTGGACCGTGTACGGCCTCGCGCGCCGGCCGCCCGCCGACCTGCCGGGCCTGATCCCCGTGCCGGCCGACCTGATGGATCCCGAGCGGCTGGGCGAGGCCCTGGCCACTGCGTTCGGCACCGCGGGGCCGACGCACGTGTTCATCACGGCGTGGATGCGCCAGGACAGCGAAGCCGAGAACATCCGCGTCAACGCCGCCCTCGTGCGCAACCTGCTGGATGCGCTCGGCAACCGCAAGACCGTGCGCCACGTGGCGCTGGTGACGGGCCTCAAGCACTACCTCGGCCCGTTCGAGGCGTACGCCAGTGCCGGCACCTTGCCCGACACGCCGCTGCGCGAATCCCAGCCGCGCCTCCCGCTCGCCAATTTTTATTACGCGCAGGAAGACGAGGTCTATGCGGCGGCCGCGCGCGACCGGCTGACGTGGACCGTGCACCGCCCGCACACGATCATCGGCATGGCCATCGGCAATGCGATGAACCTGGGCACGACGCTGGCCGTGTATGCGTCGATCTGCAAGGAGACCGGCCGCCCGTTCCGGTTCCCCGGCTCGCAAGCGCAGTGGGAAGGACTGTCCGACGTGACGGACGCGCGCATGCTCGCCAGGCAGCTGCGCTGGGCCGCGGACACGGACGCCGCGCGCAACGAAGCCTTCAATATCGCGAACGGCGATTATTTCCGCTGGAGCTGGCTGTGGCGCCGGCTCGCGGCGTGGTTCGGCGTCCAGGCGGCCGGCTTCGACGGCGCGATCAAACCGCTGGAAGCGGAGATGGCGAACGACCACGCCGTGTGGCGCGACATCGCCACGCGCCGCAGGCTCGTCGAGGCGGACTTGAACCGCCTCGTGTCGCCCTGGCACACGGACCTCGATCTCGGCCGTCCCATCGAAGTGATGACGGACATGGCGAACAGCCGCCGCCTCGGCTTCGCCGCGTGGCAATCGACCGAGGATTCGTTCTACGATTTATTCTCCGAATTGCGGGCGCGGGGACTGATTCCCTGAACCGGCGTCATTCCCCCATGCCGAAGCGCCGAAGCCGGTCTGTTAAAAGACTTACAGCATCTCTTTGACATACCGAATACTGTAACTCAGTATGGATTCCCGCTTCCGCGGGAACGACCGGGGACTGTGGCCGAGCGCACCGACGGCCGGGCTCGCGCGTGCTGGAATAGGGCTTCATGAAGCATCCGGAGCCGCAGGCATGCATAGCCAAAAGCCGCTGACAGGCCACGTGCGCGTGCGCGGCGCGCGCGAGCACAATCTGAAAAACGTCGACCTCGACATCCCGCGCGACGCGCTCGTCGTGTTCACCGGCGTGTCCGGCTCGGGCAAGTCGTCGCTCGCGTTCGGGACGCTGTACGCGGAGGCGCAGCGGCGCTACCTGGAATCGGTGTCGCCGTACGCGCGCCGGCTGTTTCACCAGATGCCCGTGCCGGAAGTGGACGACATCGACGGCCTGCCGCCCGCCGTCGCATTGCAACAGCAGCGGGGCACGCCGACGACGCGTTCGTCCGTTGGCAGCGTGTCGACGTTGTCGAACTCATTGCGCATGCTGTACTCGCGCGCCGGCGATTATCCGCCCGGGCAGGACCTGCTGTACGCCGAATCGTTCTCGCCCAACACGGCGGAAGGCGCCTGCCCGCAGTGCTCGGGCCTGGGCCGCGTGTACGACGCGACCGAACAATCGATGGTGCCGGACGACAGCTTGAGCATTCGCGAGCGCGCCGTCGCCGCGTGGCCGCCCGCGTGGCACGGCCAGAACCTGCGCGACATCCTCGTCACGATGGGCTACGACGTCGACACGCCGTGGAGAGATTTGCCGAAGAAGGACCGCGACTGGATCCTGTTCACGGACGAAACGCCGACCGTGCCCGTGTACGCGGGCCTTACGCCGGAAGAAACCCGCCGCGCCCTGAAGCGCAAGGAGACCCCCAGCTACCAGGGCACCTTCAGCGGCGCGCGCCGCTATGTGCTGCAAACCTTCGCCAACACGGAAAGCGCATCGATGAAGAAGCGCGTGGCGCGTTATATGGTGAGCACGGAATGCCCGCTGTGCCAGGGCCGCCGCCTGCGCCAGGAAGCGTTGTCGGTGACGTTTGCGGGCATGGACATCATGACCCTGTCACGGGTGCCGCTCGAACGCCTCGCGCAGTTGCTGCGGCCTTATGCGGACGGCACCGAGCCGAAGGGCAGGACGAGGACCGCGAAACACCCCGAGCAGCTGATCGTCACGCAGCGCATCGCGGCCGACCTGTGCGCGCGGCTCGACACGATGCTGGCGCTGGGCCTCGGCTACCTGGCGCTGGAGCGCAGCACGCCGACGCTGTCGCCGGGCGAGCTGCAGCGCCTGCGCCTGGCCACGCAGGTGCGTTCCAACCTGTTCGGCGTCGTGTACGTGCTGGACGAACCGTCCGCCGGCCTGCACCCGGCCGATACGGAAGCGCTGCTCGATGCGCTCGCGCGCCTGAAGGCGGCCGGCAATTCGCTGTTCGTCGTCGAGCACGCGCTGGACGTGATCCGCCACGCCGACTGGATCGTCGATGTCGGCCCGCAGGCGGGCGAGCAGGGCGGACGGATCCTGTATAGCGGCGCGCCCGACGGCTTGCGCGGCGTCGCCGGTTCGCACACGCGGCGCTACCTGTTTCCTGACATGGACGATGCGTTCAAGCCTGCGCGACGCACGCCGCGCGCGCCGGCCGGCTGGCTGCGGCTGGAAGGCGTCACGCGCAACAACCTGCACGACCTGGCCGTCTGCTTCCCGCTGGGCGTGATGACGGGCGTGACGGGCGTGTCCGGGTCCGGCAAGTCGACGCTCGTGAGCCAGGTGCTCGTCGACCTCGTCGGCGCCGCGCTCGGCCAGGGCGGGGCGGACGAGGAGCAGGAAGAGGGCCTGGAGCTCGAGCGCGAGGCCGACATCCCGACCGTCGGCCACATCGCGGGGCCGATGCACGGCATCCGCCGCCTCGTGCGCGTGGACCAGAAGCCCATCGGCCGCACGCCGCGCTCGAACCTCGCCACGTACACGGGCCTGTTCGACCAGGTGCGCAAGCTGTTCGCCGCGTCGCCGGCCGCGAGGAAACGCCGCTACGACGCCGGGCGCTTCTCGTTCAATGTGGCGAAAGGACGCTGCGAGCATTGCGCGGGCGAGGGCTTCGTCATGGTCGAGCTGTTGTTCCTGCCGAGCGTGTACGCGCCTTGCCCCACGTGCGGCGGCGCGCGCTACAACGCCGACACCCTCTCGATCCGCTACAACGACCGCAACATCGCCGACGTGCTGGGCATGACGGTCGACGAGGCGCACGCGTTCTTCGCCGACGAGGACGCCGTCGCGCGGCCGCTGCAGGTATTGCGCGAGGTGGGGCTCGGCTATCTGCGGCTGGGACAGAGCGCGACGGAGCTGTCCGGCGGCGAAGCCCAGCGCATCAAGCTGGCGACGGAGCTGCAGCGCGCGGGCCGCGGCGGCACGCTGTATGTACTGGACGAGCCGACGACGGGCCTGCATCCGCTCGACGCCGACCGCCTGCTGGCCCAGCTCGACCGTCTCGTCGACGCCGGCAACACCGTCATCATGGTCGAACACACGATGCGCGTCGTGGCCGCATGCGACTGGGTGATCGATATCGGTCCCGGGGCGGGCGAGGCCGGGGGCAAGGTCGTGGCGGAAGGGCCGCCCGCCGACGTGGTCAAGGTCCGCGCGAGCCGAACGGCACGGTATCTTGCGCCATTCCTGTCATAAATATATCAATGTCGTGTAACACCGGCGACTTCGCAAAAACATGTTCAAACGAACGCGTCGGTTTCTTTGCTTGCGTTACACTTAGGATATTTTTTTCATAAGAGTCATGACACAGCATGCCCGGTTCAAGTATCGATAGCGACCAATTCCGCCGCATCCTGTCGCGCAACGTCGCCATGCCCCTGGGCATGGGCGTGCTCAGCGCGCTGGTATTCGTGGGGATCATCGCGTACCTCATCAACGTCCTGAGCTGGGTGGAGCACTCCGAGCACGTGATCGGCCGCGCCAACGAGGTCAACCGCCTGTCGGCCGACATGGAAGCGGGCATGCGCGGCTACCTGCTGTCCGGCGACGACGATTTCCTGGCGCCTTACCTGTCGGCCAAGCCGCGCATGGAGGCCGAGCTCAGGAACCTGGCGCGCCTGGTGGACACCAATCCGGGGCAGCTGGAGCGCATCGAGCGCGTACGCGCGGCGCAGAACGAGTGGCAGAAGTTTGCCGAGGAGATGATCGCGCGGCGCGGCAAGACCAGCGATTTCGTCGAGATGGTCCAGACCATCAAGACCGGCCGCGGCAAGCTGCTGACGGACCAGGTCCGGCGCGAGTTCCTCGACTTTATCCTGGAAGAACAACGCATCCTGCAGGAGCGCAACGCCACGTCCCGCTCCGTGATCGCGTGGTCCGTCGCCGCATTCCTCGCGTTCAGCCTCGTCGTGGCGGGGCTGCTGGCGCTGTTCGGCCGGCGCGAGCTGATGGCGTTGTCGAAGTCGTACGGCGCCATCCTGCAATACGAAGAAGAGCACAACGAACAGCTGCGCCAGCAGGCCTGGCTGCGCATCGGCCTGACGGAGTTGTCCGCGAAGACGACGGGTATCATCAGCCTGGAACCGCTGGCCGAGGCCGTGCTCAGCTATGTGGCGCGCTACCTGAACGGCGTCGTGGGCGCGATGTACATGCGTAACGAGGATGGTACGCTCGTCCGCATCGGCGCCTACGGCTTCGCGCATGCGGATACGGAACGGGGCCGCATCGTGCAGCCGGACGAGTCGCTGGCCGCGCAGGCCGCCAACGAGAACCGCGTCATCATCCTGCGCGAGCTGCCGCCGGACTATATCAGGGTCGGCTCGGCGCTGGGCGAGGCGGCGCCGCGCGAACTCTTGATCGCGCCCGTGTCGAACTTCGGCAAGATCAAGGGGGTCATCG
The DNA here is from genome assembly GCF_001941825.1 of Massilia putida. Lineage (NCBI taxonomy): Bacteria > Pseudomonadati > Pseudomonadota > Betaproteobacteria > Burkholderiales > Oxalobacteraceae > Massilia > Massilia putida. The sequence continues at coordinate 2,370,209 of NZ_CP019038.1, read as the reverse complement.
AGATCGGGTTCCTGCATGGCGTGCACGAGCGCGACGTCCAGTTCATGGAGACCATCGCCGCCTCGGTCGGCGCGGCGGTCGCCAACGTCCTGCACCGCCAGCGCCTGCAAGCCGCGCTGGAAGAACAGCAGGCGCTGAACGAAGAGCTGCAAGTGCAGCAGGAAGAATTGCGCACGGCGAACGAGGAATTGGAGGAACAGTCGCGCGCGCTGGAGGAATCGCAGTCGGCGCTGGAAAACCAGCAGGCCGAGCTGGAGCAGACGAACGAACAGCTGGCCGAGCAGGCAACCCACCTCGACAACAAGAACACGGCGCTGGTGGAAGCGCAGGAGCAATTGCGCGAGCGGGCGCTGGAACTGGAACGGGCCAGCCGCTACAAATCCGAGTTCCTGGCGAACATGTCGCACGAGCTGAGAACGCCGCTGAACAGTTCGCTCATCCTCGCCAAGCTGCTGGCGGACAATAGCAGCGGCAACTTGAACGAGGAACAGGTACGCTTTGCCCAGACGATTTATTCGGCCGGCAACGACCTGCTCAACCTGATCAACGATATCCTGGATATTTCCAAGGTCGAGGCCGGCAAGCTGGAACTCGTGCCGGAAGATTTGCCGTTGCGCCGCGTCATCGAGGGCCTGGCCCGCATGTTCGAACCGCTGGCGCGCCAGAAGCAGCTGGCGTTCGATCTGACGATCGAGCCGGACGTGCCCGTCAGCATCCACACCGACCGCCAGCGCCTGGAGCAGATTCTCAAAAATCTGCTGTCGAACGCCGTCAAGTTCACGGACACCGGCAAGGTCAGCCTGACCGTCAGCGCGAATACGGACGGCTGGATCCAGTTCGCCGTGCAGGATTCCGGCATCGGCATCGCGCCCGAGCAACAGGAAAAAATCTTCGACGCCTTCCACCAGGCCGACGGTTCGACTGCCCGCAAATACGGCGGCACGGGCCTGGGCCTGTCCATTTCGCGCGACCTGACCGGATTGCTCGGTGGTACCTTGAGCCTGACGAGCGCGCCGGGCGAGGGCAGCACGTTCATCCTCAGCCTGCCGCGCAACGGCACCGTTGCCGCCACGCCTCCCGTACTGCCGCCGGCCCAGCCGCCCGTCCGTACTCCCGAGCCCGAACCCGCATTTGCATCCGCATCCGAGCCGGCCGCCGCCGAGCCGCAAGCGATGCCGCAGCCGTTCGCCGACGACCGCACCGAGCCCGCCGCCGGCGTGCGCACGGTGCTCGTGATCGAGGACGAGCCGGAGTTCGCGCGCATCCTGTACGGCCTCGCGCACGACATGGAATTCCGCTGCCTCGTCGCCCTGACGGCGCAGGAAGGCCTGGAGCTGGCCGCGAACGACAGCCCGGACGCGATCCTGCTCGACATCCGCCTGCCGGACCGCTCCGGCCTGTCCGTGCTGCAACAGCTCAAGGACAACCCGGCCACGCGCCACATCCCGGTCCACGTCGTCTCGAGCCAGGAAAATGGCGGCGAGGCCTTGCACCTGGGCGCGATCGGCTATGCGTTGAAACCGACGTCGCGCGAACAGCTGGAAGACGTGTTCCGCAAATTGAAGGACAAGTCGTCGCAGACGATCAAGCGCGTGCTGCTCGTCGAGGACGATGAACGCCAGCGCGACAGCGTCGTGCAATTGATCGCCGATACCGACGTCGAGATCGCCGCGGTCGGTTCGGGCGAAGACGCCTTGAATCTGTTGCGCACGCAGATTTTCGATTGCATGATCATCGACTTGAAGCTGCCCGATATGCAGGGTAACGAGTTGCTCAAGCGTATGTCTCTGGAAGAACTGTGCTCGTTCCCGCCCGTGATCGTCTACACGGGACGCAACCTGACGCGCGACGAGGAAGCGGAACTGCTGAAGTATTCGCGCTCGATTATCATCAAGGGCGCGCGCTCGCCAGAGCGCCTGCTGGACGAGGTGACGCTGTTCCTGCATAAGGTGGAATCGGAACTGTCGTCGGAACGCCAGTCGATGCTCAAGACGGTGCGCGGACGCGACCGTGTGTTCGAAGGCCGCACGATCCTGCTCGTGGACGACGACGTGCGCAATGTGTTCGCGCTGACCAGCGCACTGGAACAACGCGGCGCCAAGGTGGAGGTGGGCCGCAATGGTTACGAAGCCATTGCCAGACTCGATGACAACGAAGCGATCGACCTGGTCCTGATGGACGTGATGATGCCGGGCATGGACGGGCTGGAAGCGACGCGCCGCATCCGCCAGGACAAGCGTTTCGCGCGCCTGCCCATCATCGCCATCACGGCGAAGGCGATGAAGGACGACCAGGAACAATGCCTGGCAGCCGGCGCCAACGATTACCTGGCCAAGCCGATCGACCTGACCCGGCTGTACTCGCTGTTGCGCGTGTGGATGCCGACGCTGGAGCGCATTTGAAGAAAGCCACGCATAATCCGTCGAGTGACGTCGACATCGAGTTGCGGATGCTGATCGAAGCTGTCTACCTCAAGTACAACTACGATTTCCGCGACTACACGGGCGCTTCGCAAAAGCGACGCGTCCTCGCTGCCTTGCGCGCGATGGAATGCGAGACGATCTCGGCCCTGCAGGCGCGCGTCATGCACGACCCGGCAGCGTTCTCCCAGCTGCTGCAGTTTTTGACCATCCCTGTGACCGAAATGTTCCGCGACCCGGATTATTATTTGGCCATACGCCGGCTCGTCGTGCCGTTCCTCAAGACGTATCCGTCGCTGAATGTGTGGGTGGCCGGCTGCAGCACGGGCGAGGAAGTGTTTTCGCTCGCGATCGTGCTGCACGAGGAGGGTTTGCTGGAGCGCACGCAGATGTACGCGACCGACATCAATGCCGATTCGCTGGAAGCGGCGCGGCGCGGCGTGATGCCGCTGGAGAAGATGCGCGTGTACACGGAGAATTACCAGAAGGCGGGCGGCACGCGCGCGTTTTCCGACTATTACACGGCGGCCTATGGCGGCGCGCTGTTCGACCGCGCGCTGATCGAAAACGTCACGTTCGCCGACCACAGCCTGGCCACCGACAGCGTGTTTGCCGAGACGCACTTCATCAGCTGCCGCAACGTGATGATCTACTTTAACCGGCGCTTGCAGAACCGCGTGCTGGGCCTGTTCCACGACTCGCTGTGCCACCGCGGCTTCCTCGGCCTCGGCAGCAAGGAAAGCATCGACTTTTCCACGTACGCCCAGCGTTTCGAGCCGCTCGCCAAGCGCGAGCGCATCTTCCGCAAGGTGGCGTCATGACGCCTGGGGACGATGCCATGCGCGCGACCCTGCGCGGCCGCCATTTCGAGGCCGTCGTGATCGGCGGCTCGGCCGGCGGCGTCGACGCGCTCGTCGCCCTGCTGCCTGCGATCCCGGCCGGCTTCAGGCTGCCCGTGCTCTGCATCCTGCACGTGCCGGGCGGCCGCGAGAGCCGTCTGGCCGAGCTGTTCGACGAACGCCTGCCCGTGCCCGTGCGCGAGGCGGTGGACAAGGAGGAGATCGCGCCCGGCACCGTGTATTTCGCCGGCTCCGGCTACCACCTGTCCGTCGAGCGCGACCGCACCTTTTCCCTCAGCTGCGAGCCGCCCGTCCACTTCGCGCGGCCGGCCATCGACGTGCTGATGGAATCCAGCGCGGACGCCTACGGCCCCGGCCTGGCCGCGATCCTGCTCACGGGCGCGAACCACGACGGCGCCGACGGCATGGCCTATATCCGCGCCCGCGGCGGTTTCACCGTCGTGCAGGACCCGGGAGACGCGCAAGTTCCCACGATGCCGGTGAGCGCCATCAACCGTTGCAAGCCGAACCTGATATTGCCTCTGGCGCGCATCCACGCTTTGTTGCCCATGTTGGAGATGAATGAACCATGAGCGGACACGACCCTAGCAAACTGCTGATCGTCGACGACCTGCCGGAAAACCTGCGCGCCCTCGACGCCCTGATCCGCGACGAGCAGCGCCAGGTGTTCCAGGCCCAGTCCGGCGAAGAAGCCCTGTCCCTGATGCTTGAACACGAGTTCGCGCTGGCCATCCTGGACGTGCAGATGCCGGGGATGGACGGCTTCGAACTGGCGGAATTGATGCGTTCGACCTCGCGCACGCGCAACATCCCGATCGTGTTCGTGTCCGCCGCCGGCCGCGAGCTGAACTATGCGTTCAAAGGGTATGAGACGGGCGCCGTCGACTTCCTGTACAAGCCGCTGGACCCGGACGCCGTGCGCAGCAAGGTCCAGGTGTTTGTCACCCTCGACCAGCAGCGGCGCGAGATGCGGCGCCAGATGGAGGCGCTGGAAGCGGCGCGGCGCGAGCAGGAAGTGCTGCTGGGCGAACTGAACGCGACGCAGGCCGAGCTCCAGCGCTCGCTGCGCATGCGCGACGAATTCATGTCCCTCGTCGCGCACGAGTTGCGCACACCGCTCAACACGCTGTTCCTGGAAACCCAGATGCGCAGCCTGCAACTGAAACGGGGCAATCTGCCGGCGTTCAATCCCGAGCAGATGGGCAATATGATCAAGCGCGACGAGCGCCAGATCAAGGCGATGATCCGCCTCATCGACGACATGCTGGACGTGTCGCGCATGAAGAGCGGGACGTTGTCCATCCGTCCGGCCAAGGTCGAGCTGATGGCCTTGCTCGAGCGCGTCGTCAACGATTTGTCGCTGCAGGCCGCGGCGGCCGGCGCCACCGTCGTGCTGGCGCCGCATCACGCCGTCGAAGGCTATTGGGACGAGTTCCGCATCGAGCAGGTCGTCGTGAATCTGTTGACGAATGCGCTGCGCTACGGCGGCGGGGGCACGGTCGAGGTCAGCGTGCACGATGAGGGCTGCAACGTGCGGATCGCCGTGCGCGACCACGGCAAGGGCATCGCGCCCGATTTCATCGAGCGCATCTTCGAACCCTACGAGCGGGGCGCCAGGAGCGGCGAGCCGAAAGGTCTCGGCCTGGGCCTGTACATCTCGCGCCAACTGGCGGCGTCGCATGGCGGCCAGCTGACGGTCGAGAGCACGCCGGGGCAGGGCGCCTGCTTCAGTCTCATCCTGCCGTGCACGGAGACGGCCATGCAGACGGCGGCTGCGCCGGCCTGACACGTTTCGTAAGGTGGACATTTGAGGCCGGGGGCCTCAAATGGAACGTGCCCACGCGTAACGCCAACACATCGCGAGTGTCACGTAGGCACGGGGTCTCCACCCTGATGATAGTTAAAATCAATTGATAAAATCTGTTCAATCAATTTCACATGATCGTGTGTGCGGGTTATAGTACGCACCTGAGCTTTTTTTAACCCCGAAAGAGGAGTACTGCATGTCCATCATCAACACCGAAATCAAGCCGTTCAAAGCAACCGCCTACCACGCAGGCAAGTTCATCGACCTGACCGAAGCCGACTTCAAGGGCACCTGGTCGGTCCTGATGTTCTACCCGGCCGACTTTACCTTCGTCTGCCCGACCGAACTGGAAGACCTGGCTGCTTTCCAGCCGGAGTTCGAGAAGATGGGCGTGAAGGTTTATGGCGTGTCGACCGACACCCACTTCGCCCACAAGGCATGGCACGACACCTCGGACGCGATCAAGAAGGTCAACTACCCGCTGATCGGCGACCCGACCGGCCTGCTGTCGCGTAACTTCGAAGTCATGATCGAAGAAGAAGGCCTGGCCCTGCGCGGCACCTTCGTGATCAATCCGGAAGGCCAGATCAAGGTCATGGAAGTGCACGACAACGGCATCGGCCGTGATGCGTCGGAGCTGATGCGCAAGGTCAAGGCAGCCCAGTACGTCGCATCGCACCCGGGCGAAGTCTGCCCGGCCAAGTGGACCGAAGGCGCTGAAACGCTGAAGCCGTCGCTGGACCTGGTCGGCAAGATCTGATTCAGATCTGAAAAAGTAACACCGTAGTACAGGCACCGGCCGCGAGGGGCGGCCGGTGCCCACCCCCTCCCCACGAGCCCACTTGGCACGGGCCCGCCATGGCAAGACAGGCGATCTAACCAGCCGATCTGCCGGTCCAGATTCACTATTTAGATTTCATAGATGCGTCCGCATGTGCGATGCATCGGCCTGAACACGACTGAACGAAAGGATACGATCATGCTCGAACAAGAACTGAAGAACCAACTCGCCGGCTACCTGCAACGCGTCCAGCAACCGTTCGAAATCGTCGCCTCGCTCGACGACAGCGACACCTCCAGGCAGACGCTCGACCTGCTCCAGACGATCCAGGGCCTGCGCGCCGACAAGATCTCCCTGCGCACGGACGGCAACGACGCCCGCAAACCGTCGTTCACCCTGCAGCGCGTCGGCACCGGCACGAGCTTGCGCTTCGCCGGCCTGCCGCTGGGCCACGAATTCACGTCGCTCGTGCTGGCGCTGCTGTGGACGGGCGGCCATCCGCCGAAAGTCGAGGCCGAAACGATCGACGCCATCAAAGCGCTCGACGGCGAGTACAACTTCGAGATGTATATGTCGCTGAGCTGCCATAACTGCCCGGACGTGGTGCAGGCGCTGTCGCTGATGGCCATCCTGAATCCGCGGGTGAAAACGACCGTGATCGAAGGCGGCGCGTTCCAGGCCGAAGTCGAGTCGCGCAAGGTGATGGCCGTGCCGATGGTGTTCCTGAACGGCGAGATGTTCGGCTCGGGCCGCATGATGATCGAAGAGATCGTCGCCAAGCTGGACAAGGGCGCCGGCGCCCGTGACGCCGCGAAGCTGAACGCGAAGGACCCGTACGACGTGCTGATCGTCGGCGGCGGCCCGTCGGGTGCGGCAGCGGCCGTGTACGCAGCCCGCAAAGGCATCCGAACCGGCATCGCGACGGAACGCATGGGCGGCCAGGTGAACGACACGATGTCGATCGAGAACTATATCTCCGTGCTGGAAACGGACGGCCCGAAATTCGCCGCCGCGCTGGAAGCCCAGGTGCGCCACTACGGCGTGGACATCATGACGCAGCAGACCGCGGCGAAGATCATCCCGCCCTCAAGCTCGGGCGAACTGGTCGAAGTGCAGTTCTCGAACGGCGGCTCGCTGAAGTCGAGCACCGTGATCCTGTCGACAGGCGCGCGCTGGAGGAACGTGAACGTGCCGGGCGAGCAAGAGTACAAGAACGCCGGCGTGAACTATTGCCCGCACTGCGACGGCCCGCTGTACAAGGGCAAGCGCGTCGCGGTCATCGGCGGCGGCAACTCGGGCGTGGAAGCGGCGATCGACCTCGCGGGCATCGTCGAGCACGTGACCCTGCTGGAATTCGCGCCGCAGCTGAAGGCGGACGCGGTGCTCGTCAACAAGGTCGAGAGCCTGAAGAACGTGACGATCCACGTGAACGCGCAGACGACCGAGATCACCGGCGACGGCAGCAAGGTGGATGGCATCAAGTTCAAGGATCGCTTGAGCGGTGAAGAGCACCACGTTCCGCTCGCCGGCGTGTTCGTCCAGATCGGCCTCGTGCCGAACACGGAGTTCCTGAAGGGCACGGTGGAACTGTCGCGCTTCGGCGAGATCGTCGTGGATGCGCACGGCCGCACCAATATCCCGGGCGTGTTCGCCGCGGGCGATGCGACGACGACGCCGTTCAAGCAGATCGTGATCGCGGCGGGGGAGGGGGCGAAGGCGGCGTTGTCCGCGTTCGATTACCTGATCCGGATGCCGGTGGCGGTGGAAGCCGCGTAAGTGTTTTCCTGGTCCGGGCGGCGTATCGTCCGGCAGGCAAGGCAGCGTTCCTCCAGAAGGGGGCGCTGCCTTTTTTGTGCGTCGGCCGCCGCGCGCTGGGCGGGCGCTCAGCGCACGGTCGTCGCGGCCTCGCGCATCTGCCGGCGCCGCTGGCCGTCGCGCCGCTCGTAGCGGACGGCGTGCGGCACCGGCCGCGGACCCGTGCCGTCCAGCCCGAATTCGAGCGCGTGGCGCAGCGCGCGCACGGTGACCGGTTTCGTGATGGTGGCGCTGAACGCGTGGTACAGCGGCGGGAACGGCTCGCCCTCATCCAGCAGCAGGATCGTGGGCGTGTCGGGCGCCAGGCGCGACAGTTCGCCGGGCAGGGAACGCCGGTCGCCGGCGGCGTGTGCGCTGGCGGTGAGGATTACGTCGAAGTGCAGGGCCCCGGTGGCGTTCAGCACGGCCCCGACCGTCGTTGTCTCGGCGACCAGGTAGCCGAGCGACTTGAGCAGAGTGGCACTGTGGCGGCGCGCGGCCGCGTCATCGTCGTATAACAGAGCGTACTTCATGGATGAATCCTCCTGCCTCAGGTATGGCGGCTCCTTCGTATTGTTCAACTGCTAATTTGTAACAGACTTGCAACCGCTGCGGCGGTGTACTGGGACGCGCGCAGCCGCGACGGCCGCACGCGGTTCAGGCGGGCAGAGAAACGCGTATTTCCCGGCGCACGGCCGGCGAAGCGGAGCGGTGCTGCATCGTCAATGGAAGAACAACGGCGGCACCCCGCCGAGCGCGTCGGTTGCACAGAGCAGCCACGTTGCCGTGGTCGTCAGGGCGAGGTAGGCTGCGGTCAAGGCTGTCGGGTAGTAGCGGATCATGATGAACCTCCGGGATGCGGGATCCTGTCTTTGTTGATGCCATCTTAGGTCGTGTGCCTTAGAGAAACTATCGGCTGGCAATCCGTCACGCTGTAGGAATAAGCCTCGTGACGATGTATGGGCCGTCGTGGTACCTCGTCGTAGCGATCCTACGGTGCCTGTAGGTTGCGTCCTATGGCGTGTCCACGTGCTCAGGCTTAGAGTGGATTCATCATGACCACACACGACCCCAAACTCCTCCACAAAGGTGTGCTCGCGGTGCGCCGCAACACCATCCGCCGCCTGCTGCGTACCGTGTTCGGCATCGAACACCTGCGCGACGGCCAGCAACGCGTCATCGACAGCGTCCTCGACGGCAAGGACACGCTGGCGATCATGCCCACCGGCAGCGGTAAATCGCTGTGCTACCAGATCCCCGCCCGCATCAAGGACGGCATGACGGTCGTCGTTTCTCCGCTGATCTCGCTCATGAAAGACCAGTTGGAAAAGCTCGGGGAACTCGGCATCCGCGCCGAGCAGGTCAACAGCAGCCTGTCGGCCGAGGAGGAGAGGACGGCGCTGGCCGCGATGCTCGACGGCCGTTGCGAGATCGTGTTCTGCACGCCCGAGCGCCTCACCATGCCCGAATTCGTCGACGTGCTCCGGCGTGTTCCCATCGCCCTCGTGGTCGTCGACGAAGCGCATTGCATCTCGCAATGGGGTCACGACTTCCGCCCGGCCTACCTCGAGATGGCCGGCGCGATCGACGCGCTGGGCCGCCCGCCCGTGCTGGCGCTCACGGCCACGGCGACGGAAGACGTCATCGACGACATCGGCCGCCAGCTGAACCGCCCGCGGATGAATGTCATCAACACGGGCATCTACCGCCCGAACCTGCAGTACGGCGTCGTGCAGGTGACGAACCCCGACGAAAAATTCCAGGAGGCGCTGCGCCTCGTGCGCGAGACGGCGGGGACGGGCATCGTCTACGCGGCCACCGTCAAGGCGGCGGAAGAGATGCACCAGCTGTTGCTGGATGCCGGCGAGTCCGTCACGCTCTACCACGGCAAGCTGCATGCCGCCGAGCGCCGCGCGAACCAGGACCTGTTCATGAACGACGAGCGGCGCGTGATGGTGGCGACGAACGCGTTCGGCATGGGCATCGACAAGCCGGACACGCGCTTCGTCATCCACCTGCAGATCCCCGCCAACCTGGAAGCGTATTACCAGGAATCCGGCCGCGCGGGCCGCGACGGCCAGGACGCCCGCTGCACGCTGCTGTTCCTGCAGGACGACAAGCGCGTGCAGCAGTTCTTCCTCGTGAAGCACTACCCGACGGCCGAGGAGATCCGCGCCGTGTACGAGGCCGTGCGCGAACTCCTGGACAACGAAACGGCGACGCCCGACCGCGTCGAGGACGTGGCGGGCGACCTCGCCGGGCCGCACCTGAAAGTCTGCCTGAAGCTGCTGAAGGATGCGAAGCTGCTGCGCCAGAACCGCAAGCTGGCATACGCGCTGGGCAGCGCGGAGCCTGCCGATAAACTGTTCGCGGCGATGGCCGAGGTGTATCGCCAGAAGCAGGAGCGCGACAAGGAAGCGCTGGAACAGATGGTATCGTATGCCGTCAGTGGTTTCTGCCGCTGGAAGCTGCTGCTCGATTACTTCGGCGACGAGGTCGAAGGGTTCGAGAAGTGCTGCCGCTGCGACAACTGCCTGAATCCGCCGGCCGCCGTGCTCCTTGACGATATCGAGATCCGCGACGACGAATTCGACCGCGAACCGGAAGGCGATGCGCCGGCCGGCCCGGCGTTCGAGTCGGGGGCGCGCGTGACGGTGCCCAAGTATGGCGAGGGCGTCGTGCTGTCCGTCGCCGGGGACCAGGTCAACATCGAATTCCCGGACGGCGAGCAGCGCGCCTTCGTCGCCGATTTCGTCGCGCCGGCATAAAATACAAGGAGGACGCCAACCGCATGGGAGACATGGTCGTCGTACGCAAGGAAGGCCTGTACTGTGTGCCGGGCCAGTTCTACATCGACCCCTGGCGGCCGGTGGACCGGGCCGTCATCACCCATGCGCACGGCGACCATGCGCGCTGGGGCCACAAGCACTACCTGGCCTCGCAGCAAAGCGTCGGCATCCTGAAGTCGCGGCTCGGCCAGGACATCAATATCGAGGGCGTCGACTATGGCGAAAAAATCGTCCACAACGGTGTGACGATCTCGCTGCACCCGGCCGGCCACGTGCTGGGATCGAGCCAGATCCGGATGGAGTACGAGGGCGAGATCTGGGTCGCATCGGGCGATTACAAGGTCGAGCCCGACGCCACCTGCGCGCCGTTCGAGGCCGTGCGCTGCCACACCTTCATCACGGAATCCACGTTCGGCCTGCCGATCTACCGCTGGGATCCTCAGCAGGACGTGTTCGACGAGATCAACCGCTGGTGGCGCCGCAATGCCGATGAAGGCCGCACGAGCGTCCTGTATGCCTATGCGTTCGGCAAGGCGCAGCGGCTGCTCAGCGGCCTCGATCCATCCATCGGCCCCATCGTCTGCCACGGCGCCGTCGAGCCGCTGAACCGCATCTACCGCGAGGGCGGCGTGGCCTTGCCGCACACGCAGCTCGTCAGCGAAACGGACAAGGCGGACCTGAAAAAGGCGCTCGTGCTGGCACCGCCGTCCGCATCGGGCTCGCCCTGGACGCGCCGCTTCGGCGATTATTCCGACGCCTTCGCCAGCGGCTGGATGCTGCTGCGCGGCGCGCGCCGGCGGCGCGGCGTCGACCGCGGCTTCGTGCTGTCCGACCACGCCGACTGGCCCGGCTTGCTGGACGCGATCCACGCGACGGGCGCGCAGCAGGTCATCGTCACGCACGGCTCGATTCCCGTGATGGTGCGCTGGCTGTGCCAGATCGGGCTCGATGCGAAAGCGTTCGACACGGAGTATGGCGAGGAGGACGACGAAGCCGTCGGCGCGACGCCCGGCGAGCCGCAAGCGCCTGCGGAGGAGGCGAAGGATGCGTGAATTCGCCCGCCTGTACGCCGAACTCGACGAAACCACCGCCACCAACCGCAAGCTCGAGGCGCTGCAGAACTACTTTGCCAGCGCCGCCCCGGAAAACGCCGCGTGGGCCGTGTACTTCCTCGCCGGCGGCAAGCCGCGCCAGGCCGTGCCGAGCAAGCTGCTGCGCCAGTACGCGATCGAGTACGCGGGCCTGGACGACTGGCTGTTCGACGAATCGTATGCGGCGGTCGGCGACACGGCCGAGACCATCGCCCACATCCTGCCGCCGCCCAAGCGCGCGAGCGACGTCGGCCTGGCCGTCTGGATGGAAGAGCGCATCGGGCCCCTGCGCGGCGCCGATCCGGGCACGATCCGGGCGGCGCTCTTTTCCTACTGGGACGAGCTCACGTGGAGGGAGCGCTTCCTGTTCGTGAAGCTGATCGGCGGGGGCTTTCGCGTCGGCGTGTCGAAGCTGCTCGTCACGCGCGCGCTGGCCTCCATCGCGGCCGTCGATTCGAAGCTGATCGCCCAGCGCCTGATGGGGTGGACGGATGGCCGCGTCAAACCGACGGCGGCCGGCTTCCTGCAACTGATCGCGGCGGAGAACCACGACGAGCACAAGCTGCGCGGCGGCCAGCCTTACCCGTTCTTTCTCGCGCACCAGCTGCAGGGCGACCCTGCTGCGCTCGGCGACATGGGCGACTGGCAGGTCGAGTGGAAGTACGACGGCATCCGCGCCCAGCTCGTGCGGCGCGGCGGCCAGAATTACCTGTGGTCGCGCGGCGAAGACCTCATCACGGAGCGCTTTCCCGAACTGGCGGGGATCCATCTGCCGGAAGGGACGGTGGTCGACGGCGAGGTGCTGGTCTGGACCGAGGGCGACGCGCCCGCGCCGTTCGCCGACCTGCAGAAGCGCATCGGCCGCAAGACGCTATCGAGCAAGCTGCTGGCCGAGCTGCCCGCCGTGCTGCTCGCGTACGACTTGCTGGAACTGGACGGCGTCGACACGCGCGCGCTGCCCCAGCACGAACGGCGCGCGCTGCTGGAGACGCTCGTCACGGGTGCCGCGCAACCGCGGTTGCGGATTTCTCCCCTCGTCACGGCCGACAGCTGGGAGGATCTCGGCAAGTTGCGCGCCGAATCGCGCGCGCGCGGCGTCGAAGGCATGATGCTCAAGGCGAAGGATGCGCAATACGGCGTGGGCCGCACGAAGGACGTGGGCACATGGTGGAAGTGGAAGATCGATCCGTATGCCGTCGACGCGGTGCTGATCTATGCCCAGGCGGGCAGCGGCCGGCGCGCGTCGCTCTACACGGACTACACGTTCGCCGTGTGGGACGGCGAGGGCGATGCGCGCAAGCTCGTCCCGTTCGCGAAGGCGTATTCCGGCCTGACGGATGCGGAGATCGCCCAGGTCGACAACATCATCCGCAAGACGACGGTGGAAAAATTCGGGCCCGTGCGGTCCGTGCGGCCGACGATGGTGTTCGAGATCGGCTTCGAGGGCATCGCCCTGTCGACCCGCCACAAGGCCGGCATCGCCGTGCGTTTTCCGCGCATCCTGCGGCGGCGCGACGACAAGACGGTCGAGCAGGCCGATACGCTCGATACGTTGAAGGGACTGCTGGGAGCAGTGACGCCATGACGAAGGCGCAGGCAGAGCAGGCGGTCGACGCGTGGTTCGCGGCGCGCGGCTGGAAGGTGTTCCCGTTCCAGCGCGCCGTGTGGAAGGCCGCGCTGGCCGGCGAATCGGGCCTGCTGCACGCGAACACGGGCGCGGGCAAGACCTACGCTGTCTGGTTCGCGGCGCTGCTGCGGGGAGCCAATCGCAGCAGGCGCGCAAACACGGGCCTGCGCGTACTGTGGATCACGCCGATGCGCGCGCTGGCCGCGGACACGCAGCGCTCGCTGGAAACGTCGGCGGCCGAGCTTTCGGCCGCGAGCCCGGACGCCATCGGCATGTGGAGCGTCGGCTCGCGCACGGGCGACACGGGCGCGGCCGAGCGCGCGCGCCAGTCGAAATCGCTGCCGGGCGTGCTGATCACGACGCCGGAAAGCCTGTCGCTGCTGCTGTCGCATGCGGCCGCGCGCGACCAGTTCAAGCACCTGGACATGATCGTCATCGACGAGTGGCACGAGCTGATGGGCAGCAAGCGCGGCGTGCAGGTGCAGCTGGCGCTGGCGCGGCTGCGGCGCTGGAATCCCGGTCTCGTCGTGTGGGGCCTGTCGGCCACGATGGGCAATCTGCTTGACGCGCGCAGCGTTCTGCTGGGCGATCCGGACGGCGGCGTGCTCGTCGAGGGCGACCTGAAAAAACAGATCGTCGTCGACTGCCTCGTGCCGCCCAACGTCGCACGCTTTCCGTGGGCCGGCCACCTGGGCCTGCAGATGCTGCAGCCGGTGATCGACGAGATCGAGCACCACGAGGCGACGCTGATCTTCACGAACACGCGCTCGCAATCGGAGCTGTGGTACCAGAACCTGATCGAAGCGCGTCCCGACTGGGCCGGCCTCGTCGCGCTGCACCACGGCTCGCTCGACCGCGAGGTGCGCGAATGGGTCGAGACGGGGCTCAAGCGCGGCGACCTGAAAGCCGTCGTGTGCACGGCGAGCCTCGACCTCGGCGTGGATTTTCTGCCCGTCGAGCGCGTGCTGCAGGTCGGCAGCGCCAAGGGTATCGCGCGGCTGCTGCAGCGGGCAGGGCGCAGCGGCCACGCGCCGGGACGCATCTCGCGCGTGACGCTCGTGCCCACGAACAGCCTGGAATTGCTGGAGGCGGCGGGCGCCAAGCGCGCGGTCGCGACGCGCCGCATCGAGGCGCGGCAGGTGCCCAACAAGCCGTTCGACGTGCTCGTGCAGCATCTCGTCACCGTCGCGCTGGGCGGCGGCTTCCGTTCCGAGGAACTGTACGACGAGGTGAGGAGTGCGTGGTCGTACCGGCACTTGACGCCCGAGGAGTGGCAGTGGGCGCTGGACTTCGTCGCGCGCGGCGGCCGGAGCCTGACGATTTATCCGGAATACCAGCGCGTGCTGCCGGACGAGGAGGGCGTCTATCGCGTGCCCGACGCGAAGATCGGCCGGCGCCACCGCATGGGGATCGGCACCATCGTGTCGGACGCGCAGATGCAGGTGAAATATGTGAGCGGCGGCCGCATCGGCAGCGTGGAGGAATCGTTCATCGGGCGCATGAAACCGGGCGACCGCTTCCTGTTCTCCGGCCGCATCCTGGAACTCGTGCGCGTCCACGAGATGACGGCGTTCGTGAAGCGCTCGGACTCGACGCGCGGCGCGGTCAGCCGCTGGCAGGGCACCAAGATGCCGCTGTCGTCCGAGCTCGCGCACGCGGCGCTGGAAGAACTCAAGCTGGCCAGCGAGGGCGTGTTCGACGGGCCGGAGATGCGCGCGCTGCAGCCGCTGCTGGAGATCCAGGCCCGCTGGTCGGCGCTGCCCGGCAGCGATGTGCTGGTCGTGGAAAGCATGAAGAGCCGCGAGGGCTACCACCTGTTCGTCTATCCGTTCGCGGGCCGCGCCGTCCACACGGGCCTCGCGTCGCTGTTCGCGTACCGCGTGGGGCGCGTCATGCCCAGCACGTTTTCCGTCGCCATCAACGACTACGGCTTCGAATTGCTGGCGCCGGAACACGTCGACTGGGCCACCGTGTTCAAGGCGGAGACGGGCGCCGACGTCGGCCTGTTCGACACGTCGCATCTGCTGGAGGACGTGCTGGACAGCCTGAACGCGACGCAGCTCTCGCAGCAGCGCTTCCGCGAAGTGGCGCGCATCGCGGGGCTCGTGTTCCAGGGGTATCCGGGGCAGCCGAAATCGCTGCGCCAGGTGCAGGCGTCGTCGTCGCTGTTCTTCGAAGTCTTCCGCAAGCACGACAGCGGCAACCTGCTGCTCACGCAGGCCGAACGCGAAGTGCTGGAGCAGGAACTGGAACTCACGCGCCTGCGCGACACGCTCGTCGAGCTGCACGCGCGCCGCGTCGCCTTCCGCGAGGTCAAGCGCGCCACGCCGTTCGGCTTTCCTCTGATGGTCGAGCGTTTCCGCGAAAAGGTCAGCACGGAAAAGCTGGCGGACCGCGTCGCGCGCATGGTGCGTGAACTGGAAAAGGCGGCCGAGGCATGACGATCGCGGGCAGCGTTTCGATCGACGTGGGCGGCGAGCAGCTGGTGCTGCTGCCGCAAAAGGCCGTCGTGTGGCCGCGCGAAAAGCTGCTGGCCATCGCCGACATCCACTTCGGCAAGGCGGCCGCGTTCCGCTCGTTCGGCATCCCCGTGCCGCGCGGGACGACGAGCGAGAATCTCGATGCGCTCGACGCCCTGATCGATGCGACGGGCGCCGACCACGTGCTGTTCCTGGGCGACTTCCTGCACGCGCGCGCGGCGCACGCGGCCGGCACGCAGGCCGCGATGCTGGCGTGGCGCCGCCGCCGCTGCGACCTCATCCTGACGCTCGTGCGGGGCAACCACGACAAGCACGCGGGCGACCCGGCCGAGGTGCTCGGCATCGACCTCGTCGACGAGCCGTACACGGTCGGCCCGTTTTCCTTCTGCCATCACCCGGACCTGGATGCGCCTGGCTATGTATTGGCGGGTCATGTGCACCCAGTTTATGTCTTGGCGACACGTTTTGACGCTTTGCGCCTCCCGTGTTTTGTCTTAGGGCCACGTCGGATGATCCTGCCATCATTCGGATCTTTTACCGGTGGGCACGCCATCCGTCCGGAAGCGGGTGACCGCATTTTCGTTACCTCCGGGGAAGCCGTGCACAGCGTGAAGGCGAACCTATCTCGGTAGTCGATGGCCTGACGAGCTCGTGCTGCGTTGCTCGTCGTTGCATGGATGGACCATGCGGCCTCCTCGCGCCTTGCCCGCGCTCGCCACGCATCGCCATCAGGTTCCGTCTGCCTACCGAGATAGGTTCGCTAACGCACCGAGCCCGGCTGGGGCCAGGCGTAAGCTGGTCATATCGACAACAAGACGAAGTCGGAGGACCCCATGGCAACAACCCGACAGACATTGGCCGCGGCCGTGGTGGCCGCGCTGCCTCTGCTCTCGATGACCGTGACGACGCCCGTGCTCGCGGAGGACCACCCGCGCGCGGCACGTCTGGCGCCCCGCATCGACGGTTTCAACGTGGACGAAGTGCGGCGCCTGGAACCCGGCACCGAATTGAACTTCGACCTGTACGGCACGCCGGGCGGCTATGCCACGCTGCGCATCGACGGCGCCACGCGCAACCTGACGCTGACGGAAACGTCGCCCGGCACCTACCAGGGCACGTACACGATCGGTACGCACGACCGTATCGGGCCGTCCAGCGCCGTCACCGCCAACCTGCGCGTGAACGATATGGTGACGACGCGGCTGCTGGCCGAATCGATCGTGCGCGGTCCCGGCCGCGATGACGACCGTAACGACCGCACGGCGTCCGCCATGCCGCACGTCGACCGTTTCGACGTGCGCGGCAGCGACGACCTCGGTCCGGGCAACGAGCTGAAGTTCACGGTGCACGGCACGCCGGGCGCCAAGGTCGAGGTGCAGATCGCCGGTTCGCGCGGCATCTTCTTCCTGCCGGAGGTACGGCCGGGTGAGTACAGCGGCCTGTACACGATCCGCCGCGACGACCGCATCGCGCCGGACGCCGCCGTGACGGCCACGATCCGCGCCAACGGCCGTTACTCGGTCGCCACGCTGGGTCAGCCGCTGGTGGCGGGCGGCAATGGCCAGGGCATCAACCCGCCGGGCAGCCAGCCGCGCGTGGCACGCTACTGCACGAATTGCGCGACGGTGGAAGCCGTCAACGTGGTGCAGGTGAGCGGCGACGGCAGCTATCTGGGGACCGGCGCGGGCGCCGTCGTGGGCGGCTTGCTGGGCAACCAGGTCGGCAGCGGCAGCGGGCGCACGGCGGCCACCGTGGCCGGCGCCGTGGGCGGTGCGATCGCGGGCCGCGAGATCGAGCGCAACGCACGCGCCAGCCAGCGCTATGAAATCGTCGTGCGCTACCCGAACGGCGCCACGCAGACGATTCCGTATGAAAATAATCCGGGCTTCCGCGTCGGTGACCGGGTGAAGGTCAGCGATGGCGTGCTGATCCGCGACTGACTCCCGCGCTCGAAAACAGAAAGCCGGCTTCCACCCCGGAACCGGCTTTTTTCATTCGACGACAGGAATCGACAGGCGAAAGCTCACACGGTGGCCAGCACCTGGCCATCGCCGGAGGCATCTGTTTCGGCCTTGTGCTTGGCGTTTTGCTTGGCGCGCGAGCGCGACGGCGGCAGGCGGCGCAGGGTTTTGAGGGCTTCCGGATCTTTGATGCCGATGGTGCGCTGGTCGACCGTGATCAGGCCGATTTCATTGAAAGCGGACAAGGTACGGCTCACCGTCTCGAGCGTCAGGCCGAGATAGCTGCCGATTTCATGGCGCGTCATGCGCAGGTTGAACAGCTTGCTCGAATAGCCCATCGCGGCGAAGCGGTCCGCCAGCGAGATCAGGAAGCGGGCCACGCGGGCTTCGGCGGACAGGGCGCCCAGCATGCCGATCATGGCCTGTTCGCGCACCAGTTCGCGGCTCATCACGCCGTACATCAGGTTCTCGAGTTCGGCATGCACGCGGCCGAGGGCCGTGAGTTTCTTGAACGGGACCAGGATCAGGTCGCAGTCGGACAGGGCGACCGCTTCCGATGCGTAATGGCGGGTGTGGATGCCGTCGACGCCGAGCATGTCCCCCTTCATCGGGAAGCTGAGCACCTGCTCGTTGCCGAATTCGTCGATCAGCACGGTTTTGAGGAAGCCGGAATTGACAATGTACAGCGTGTCGAACGCCTGCCCGATCGTGTGTACCCGTTGGCCGGTCTTGAATTGCACGTGCTGGAACAACAGTTCTTCCGTGTTCATCGATACGGCGGCCGGGATGTGGAGCAGGTCGCAGACCTCTTTCAAGTTCGACCAGAGACGGCCCTGGCGCTGGCGTCCGGCTTCCATCTGTGACGAGTGCAGGGTCGACGGGGAGGCGTTACGTTGTTCTGAAGTTAGCTGGGACTGCATACTCATCTCCAGGTTTAGGATTTCAAAGAAGCAAGTTGCGATCCGGTGATGCCGGTGCGGTGTCGGGGCACGAAGCTGACTGGACACGGATATAG
Organism: Massilia putida; assembly: GCF_001941825.1. Lineage (NCBI taxonomy): Bacteria > Pseudomonadati > Pseudomonadota > Betaproteobacteria > Burkholderiales > Oxalobacteraceae > Massilia > Massilia putida. Next base: position 2,351,584 of record NZ_CP019038.1, on the reverse strand, counting down.
ACCGCAGGCAAGTCGAAACGCTGAAGTCAGTATGCCAACACGAGTCCGGCATTAATATCAGCAACGGCTGAATGTGCAGTAGGAGGGGGCGTCAGGCTGTAGGAATTTTCTTACCGTTGACCGAACCACCAGGGGGAATTACGAATGAAACGCGGGGTAGGATCCGAGGAAGAGCGCTGCCCTGCGCATTAAAAATTATTCCTTTGGCAGGGCACAAATAGTGTCGTTGAAATGGCTTTTATGAAATGGTTTTTATCTCGCGTGGCGCGCTGTCAGGCTTTCATCGGTGCGAGCAGACGGTGCGCAACCGCGTACTGGACCATTTCCGACAGCGAGGTCATGCCCATTTTCTGCATGATGCGGGTTTTGTGGGTGCTGACCGTCTTGACGGACAGGTGCAGGTTGTTGGCGATCTCGGTGATCGATTTGCCGCCCACGAGCAGGGAGAATACTTCGAATTCACGATCCGAGAGTTGCTTGTGCAGTAGCTGTTCGTTCGGCGCCATGATGTTCAGCGCCAGCTGTTCGGCCACTTCCGTGCTGATGTAGGGCCGGCCCGACGCCACCTTGCGGATCGCGCCGACGAGCTGCGTGCCCGCGCTTTCCTTGGTGAGGTAGCCCTGGGCGCCCGCCCGGATGGCGCGCACGGCGTACTGCTCTTCCTCGTGCATCGTCAGGATCAGGATGGCGAGCTTGGGCGCCTCGCTGCGCACCTGGCGGATCAGGTCGACGCCGCTGCGCCCCGGCATGGACAGGTCCAGCAGCAGCAGGTCGAAGCCGCCCTGGCGCACCAGCGACAGCACTTCGAAACCGTTGATGGCCTCGCCCACGATCTCGATGTCGAGCGCCCCGTCGAGAATACGCTTGAGACCTTCGCGCATGATCGTGTGGTCGTCGGCGATGACAATGCGAATCATATGATGTCCCCAAGGGATCAATTGTAAAATGGAAGGTAAAAAGATATCACAGCAGCAACACTGCCGTTGCTTTTTTTGGGACAATGCCTACTGTCCGATATCGCGGTGACGCGACTTCCGGTAAACCGTTCAGGTGCCGGGCTCCCGGATCAGCCGGTGCACCAGCACGGGCTTGCTGGTATGCGACAGCACCTTATTGGTCACGCTACCTAGCAACAATTGCCCCCAGCCGCTGCGGCCGTGCGAACCCATGAAAATCAAGTCGCAGTGTTGCTGTTCCGCCACGTCGACGATCTTGAGTGCCGGCGAGTCGGAAAACGCCGTCATGCATGCATGCTTGAGGCTGCAACCTTCCGCCGAGCGCATGATCGAGCCCATGTATTCCAGGCCCAGCCGCTGCATCTGTTCGACGTATTCCTCCTCGCTCGGGTAGGCGGGCGGCACGATCTCGACGTAGACTGGGTACTGGTACTCGGGCGCGACGAACAGGGCGAGCACTTCGGCCCCCATCTGTTGTGCGAATTTGACGCCGGCGCAGGCCGTGTGCTGCGATACGGTGGAGCCGTCGGTGGTGATCAGAATCTTCTGGTACATGGTGAGCCCTCCCTCACGTCACGCTACTCCCTCATTGTAGTTCGCGTTTCACCTCTTGGCAGAACGTAAATGATTGATCTTGCTCAGCGATGTGCTCGGCAGCCCGCGGACAAATACCGGTTGTCACAAATGCCTCCGCGATAAAAAAATACAACAGATGCTTTGCGAAAATATTCAGAAATGGCTGTAAAAGATTGTCAACAGGCCAAGATTACTCACCAATCGGCAACGCGGGCATTTCAGAAGATTTACCTACGGCAACCACACTGATACACTCGTCGGAAATTTGTACCGTCAACATACCGACGGCAGCCGTACCGCACACAGCAAAGATCATCGCGACATTTAAATTATGGAGAAGCAGGGACTATGACCGACGCCGCTGACGATTTCGACGCATTATTCGAGGAAGTGGCAGCGCAGCGTGCCAGCGCACCCGCAGCCGCTCCGACGCCCGCAGCAGCGCCCGAACCCGCAGCCGGCGGCGACAGCGGCGATTCCGACGACCTGGAAGCCTTGTTCGACCAGGTCGCGGCCACCAGCGCCCCGGCTCCGGCCGTCGTGTCCGCCCCGGCTGCACCGGCCGCCGCCCCGGCAGAGGCCGGCGAGGAAAAAGGCATGTACGAGCGCCTGGGCGGCATCGTGCGCCTGTTGCATGACTCGCTGCGCGAACTGGGCTACGACAAGGCGCTGACCGAGGCATCGTCCCAGATCGTGGACGCGCAGGACCGCCTGGAATACGTCGCCAGCCTGACCGAACAGGCCGCCAACAAGGTGCTGAACACCCTGGACGACGGCATGCCGGCCCAGGATTTGCTGTCCAAGCAGGCCAAGGACATGGAAAACCGCTGGGACGACCTGTTCGCGGGCAAGCTCTCGATCGAACAATTCAAGGCCCTGGCCGGCGATTCGAAGCAGTTCGCCCAGCTGGTGTCGGAAGCGACGGAAGCCGAGAAGGCGCGCCTGCTCGAGATCATGATGGCCCAGGATTTCCAGGACATCACCGGTCAGCTGATCAAGAAAGTGGTCATCATTACCAAGACGGTCGAGAACGAGCTGACCCAGCTGCTCAAGGACAGCGCGCCGCCGGACGTCAAGGAAAAGCTGGCGCAGAAGCAGCAGGCCGCCGCGCAGGAACAGCCACAGCCGCTCATGCAGGGTCCGTCGGTGCCGTCCGCGGCGCTCGACCAGGACAGTGTCGATGATCTTCTTGCCGATCTGGGATTCTAATGGATGAAATGCTCAAGGATTTCGTCGTCGAGGCGATGGATCTTGCAGCGAATGTCGAAGAGCATCTGCTGCACCTCGAACGCGATCCGGACAACAAGGAAACGCTGAACGCGGTCTTCCGTTCGTTCCACACCATCAAGGGTGGCGCGGGCTTCATGGGGTTGCCGGCGCTCGTCGCGGCCTGCCACCTGACGGAAAACCTGTTCGACGCGCTGCGCACCGGCGCGGCGCCCGTCACGCCCGCCGCGATCGAAGCGTCGCTGCAGGCGTCCGGCTTCGTGGCGGACCAGCTGAGCGACCTGAACAACGGTGCCACGCCGGACCAGCTGCCGCAGATGCCGGCGGACCTCGAGCGCATGCTCAAGGATGCCATCGCCGGCAACGATGCCGCACCGAAGGCCGCGCCTGCGCCCAAGGCCGCACCGGCGCCCGCGCCGGTCGCGGCTGCGCCGGCACCGGTGGCTGTCGCCGCGCCGGTCGCGGCACCGGCTGCGCCGGGCGCCGACGGTCTCGACTGGGAAGCGATGTTCATGGCGGTCGTCCCGCCGGGCACCTACACGCCGGACACTGCGCCGGTCGCAGCCGTCGAGGCAGCCGCCCCGGCGGTCGCGCCCGTACAGGCGGCGCCCGCCGAAGCTGCGGCATCGGGCAAGCCGGGCTGGGACGGCATCGAGCGCCGCAACGAGCCCAAGCCGGCCAGCACCGGTCCCGCGAAGGACGAGAGCATCCGTATCGACGCGGTCAAGCTGGACGCGCTGCTGGAAGTGGCCGGTGAATCCGTGCAGGCCGCGAACCAGGCCGCCGTGCTGCTGGAGCGCCTGTCGCAGTTCAAGTTCGAGGGCCAGGCCGCCACGCTGATGGCGACCCTGACCGAGACGCTGGAACGCGCCTCGCGCTACTCGGCCGAGCTGCAGCGCGCCACGCTGGCCACCCGCATGCAGCCGGTCGGCCGCCTGTTCCAGAAATTCCCGCGCCTCGTGCGCGAACTGGCGAAGGACCTCGGCAAGGACGTCGAGCTGACCATCGAAGGCGCCGAGACGGAAGTCGACCGCGTCGTCGTGGACAGCCTGTACGACCCGCTCGTCCACATGCTGCGCAACGCGCTGGACCACGGCGTCGAATCGCCGGAAGACCGCGTCGCGGGCGGCAAGCCGGCCAAGGCGTTCATCCTGCTGAAAGCGTGGCAGGAAGCGAACAGCGTCATGATCGTGCTGCAGGACGACGGACGCGGCATGGACCCGGCCAAGCTGCGCAAGAAGGCGATCGAAAAGGGCCTCATCTCCGACAACCAGGCCACCAGCGACGACGAGGCGTACCAGCTCGTGTTCCTGCCGGGCTTCTCGACCAAGGAAGTGGCGTCGTCGGTCTCGGGCCGCGGCGTGGGCATGGACGTGGTCAAGACGGCCGTCGAGAAAAACCGCGGCGCGATCCGCATCGACTCGAACCTGGGCAAGGGCACGAAGTTCTCGATCCGCCTGCCGATCGAACTGTCGATCGTCCCGACCATGCTCGTGTCGACGTCGGGCGCGCAGCTGGCGCTGCCGATGGCCGTCGTCGAACGCGTCGTCGAGCTGCCGGAGACCTTCATGCAGGTCGGCGGCGCCCCGGTGCTGAAAGACCAGGGCCGTCCGCTGCCGGTGCGTTCGCTGGCGCTGTCGCTCGGCTACGAGGCATGCGTGGAGCGCGTTGGCATCGTCATCAACGCCCCGCAGCCGTACATCATCGCGGTGGAAGCCGTCGACGGCACGGCCGACCTGGTGATCAAGCCGATGACGGCGCTGAACGTCGAAGGCATCACCGGCACCGCGCGTTCGGCCGAAGGTTCACTGGTGCTGGTCGTCGGCCTGTCGTTCCTGATGGACGGTTGCCGCTCGACGGTGCGTCTGGCTGCATAAAGGGGCATAAAAGCGGTTGCGTCATTTTTGCTACAAAGCTACGAAAAGCCTGCGCAGGAAATGCGCAGGCTTTTTTTATTTGTGATCTTGATTTTCCATCCTAATAAAATTTTTATATGGATGAGTTCATTGGCATAATCGTGCTCGAAGGACCTTGCTTCCGCATTGCACAAATATGGCATAATCAAAGACCATGCCCGCATGTAGCGGTCGTTTCACTGGATTTAACATGTTAAAAACGCTCTACGACAAACTTTGGGATTCGCATGTCGTGCGTGCCGATGCGGATGGCACCACCGTGCTGTATATCGACCGTCACCTGGTCCACGAAGTCACCAGCCCTCAGGCGTTCGAAGGCCTGCGCGAAGCGCACCGTCCGCTATGGCGCACTTCGGCCAATCTTGCCGTAGCCGACCACAACGTGCCGACTACCGACCGCTCGCACGGCATCGCCGATCCGACTTCGCGCCTGCAGGTCGAGACGCTGGACAGCAACGCCAAGTCCTTCGGCCTCACGTACTTCAACATGAACGACAAGCGCCAGGGCATCGTGCACGTGATCGGCCCGGAGCAGGGCGCGACCCTGCCGGGCATGACCGTCGTCTGCGGCGATTCGCACACGTCGACGCACGGCGCGTTCGGCGCGCTGGCGCACGGCATCGGCACGTCGGAAGTCGAGCACGTGCTGGCCACGCAGACGCTGCTCGCGAAGAAATCCAAGGCGATGCTGGTGCAGGTCGACGGCGACCTGCCGCCGGGCGTGACCGCCAAGGACATCGTGCTGGCCGTGATCGGCAAGATCGGCACGGCCGGCGGCACGGGCTATGCCATCGAATTCGGCGGCTCGACGATCCGCTCGCTGTCGATGGAAGGCCGCATGACCGTCTGTAACATGGCGATCGAAGCGGGCGCGCGCGCCGGCATGGTCGCCGTCGACGACACGACGATCGACTACGTCAAGGGCCGTCCGTTCGCGCCCGTCGGCCCTCAGTGGGAACAGGCCGTCGCCTACTGGCGCACGCTGCACTCGGACCCGGGCGCGAAGTTCGACCTGGTCGTGCAGCTGAACGCCGCGGAGATCCGTCCGCAGGTGACCTGGGGCACGTCGCCCGAGCAGGTCACGACGATCGACGGCCGCGTGCCCGATCCGGACAAGGAAAAGGATCCGGTCAAGCGCGACGCGATGGAAAAGGCCCTGGTCTACATGGACCTGAAGCCGAACACCGCGATGGAAGACATCCGTATCGACAAGGTGTTCATCGGTTCCTGCACCAACTCGCGCATCGAGGATCTGCGCGCCGCGGCCGCCGTCGTGCGCGGCCGCCAGCGCGCCTCGAACGTCAAGCTGGCGATGGTGGTGCCGGGCTCCGGCCTCGTGAAGGAACAGGCGGAACGCGAAGGCCTGGACCAGATTTTCAAGGCCGCCGGTTTCGAATGGCGCGAGCCGGGCTGCTCGATGTGCCTGGCGATGAACGCCGACCGCCTGGAACCGGGCGAGCGCTGCGCGTCGACGTCGAACCGCAACTTCGAAGGCCGCCAGGGCCAGGGCGGGCGCACGCACCTGGTGTCGCCGGCGATGGCCGCGGCGGCAGGTATCGCGGGTCACTTCGTGGATGTACGTAAAATCTAATCTGATAATTCGGGGTCGGAGCACGGATTTCTCGGGTGTGCTCCGACCCCCGCTGACTACAGCTTGCAAATGAAGAAAATCATCGCTCTCGCACTGATCGCAATCGCCGTCACCGGCTGCAACACCATCTCCGGCGTCGGCAAGGACGTGCAGAAGGTCGGCCAGGTGATCACGGGCGCCGGCGGAAAATAATTGACGTGCACATGCCGCCGACTTCGGGCTCTGGCCCCTGCGGAGGCAAATAACAAGGCAGCATTATGGATAAATTCACCGTACACGAAGGACTGGTGGTCCCGCTGGACCGGGCCAACGTCGACACCGACGCCATCATTCCGAAGCAATTCCTCAAGTCGATCCGCCGCACCGGCTTCGGCCCCAACCTGTTCGACGAGTGGCGCTATCTCGACCACGGCGAGCCGGGCATGGACAACAGCAAGCGCCCGGTCAATCCGGATTTCGTGCTGAACGAGCCGCGCTACGCGGGCGCGTCGATCCTGGTGACGCGCAAGAATTTCGGTTGCGGCTCTTCGCGCGAGCACGCGCCGTGGGCCCTGCAGCAGTACGGCTTCCGCGCCGTGATCGCGCCGAGCTTCGCCGACATCTTCTTCAACAACTGCTTCAAGGGCGGCCTGCTGCCGATCGTCCTCACCGAAGCCCAGGTCGACCACCTGATGAATGAAGTCAAGGCCTTCCCCGGCTACAAGCTCGTCGTCGACCTCGAGAAGCAGACCGTGGGCACGCCGGACGGGCGACTCGCGTTCGAATTCGCCATCGACGACTTCCGCAAGTACTGCCTGCTGAACGGCCTGGACGACATCGGCCTGACCCTGCGCCACGCCGACGACATCCGCGCCTTCGAAGAGCGCCACCTGCGCGCGCAGCCGTGGCTCGCCAACACCATCTGAACGAGAACAAGAACATGAAGATTGCCATCCTGCCGGGCGACGGCATCGGTCCCGAAATCACCGCGCAAGCCGTCAAGGTCCTGAACGCGCTGGGCGAATCGTTCGAACTGGAGAGTGCGGACGTCGGCGGCGCGGGCTATGCCGCGCACGGCCATCCGCTGCCGCAGGGTACGCTGGCGCTGGCGAAGGCCGCCGACGCCGTGCTGTTCGGCGCGGTCGGCGACTACAAGTACGACACGCTGGAGCGCGCGCTGCGTCCGGAGCAGGCCATCCTGGGCCTGCGCAAGGAACTCGGCCTGTTCGCCAACCTGCGTCCCGCGATCCTGTATCCGGAACTGGCCGGCGCGTCCACGCTCAAGCCCGAAGTCGTGTCCGGCCTGGACATTCTGATCATCCGCGAGCTGACGGGCGACATCTACTTCGGCAAGCCGCGCGGCGTGCGCGAATGCCCGGACGGTCCGTTCGCGGGCCAGCGCGAAGGCTTCGACACGATGCGCTATGCGGAAGGCGAGATCCGCCGCATCGCCCACGTCGCGTTCCAGGCCGCGCGCAAGCGCGACCGCCGCGTGACGAGCGTCGACAAGGCCAACGTGCTGGAGACGTTCCAGTTCTGGCGCGACATCGTCACCGACGTGCACAAGGAATACCAGGACGTCGCGCTCGAACACATGTACGTCGACAACGCCGCGATGCAGCTCGTGCGCGCGCCGAAGAAATTCGACGTCATCGTCACCGGCAACATGTTCGGCGACATCCTGTCGGATGCGGCCGCGATGCTGACCGGTTCGATCGGCATGCTGCCGTCGGCGTCGCTGGACGCGAACAACAAGGGCCTGTACGAGCCGTCGCACGGTTCGGCGCCGGACATCGCGGGCAAGGGCGTCGCGAATCCGCTGGCGACGATCCTGTCCGCCGCCATGATGCTGCGGTTCTCCCTCGGCAAGCTTGACCAGGCCGACCGCATCGAGAACGCCGTCAAGAAGGTGCTGGCCCAGGGCCTGCGCACGCCGGACATCTACGAAGAAGGCACGACGCGCGTCGGCACGGAACAGATGGGCGACGCCGTCGTCAACGCGCTGGCTTGATCGGACGTTACGAACGTTCAAGGTGGGCGCGGGGTGCCCACCCTACGGCATGTCAAACCTAGGGTGGGCTCCCCGAGCCCACCAAATGCAGGCAATCAGGAATACGCCGATTGGGGCGGAATAACTTTAAACGAGGGATCAAAATGAAATTAGTAGGTCTGGTTGGTTGGCGCGGCATGGTCGGTTCGGTCCTCATGCAGCGCATGCAGGACGAGGGCGATTTCGCCCACATCGAGCCGGTGTTCTTCACCACGTCGAACCCGGGCGGTGACGCCCCGAAGATGGCGAAGAACGAAACCAAGCTGAAAAGCGCAACCGACATCGCCGAACTGTCGAAATGCGAGATCATCATCTCGTGCCAGGGCGGCGACTACACGACCGAAGTGTTCCCGAAACTGCGCGCCAGCGGCTGGAACGGCTACTGGATCGACGCCGCGTCGACGCTGCGCATGAACGACGACGCCGTCATCGTGCTCGACCCGGTCAACTCCGACGTCATCAAGTCGGCATTGAGCCGCGGCGTGAAGAACTTCATCGGCGGTAACTGCACCGTGTCGTGCATGCTGATGGGCCTGGGCGGCCTGTTCAAGCACGACCTGGTCGACTGGATGACGTCGATGACGTACCAGGCCGCATCGGGCGGCGGCGCGCAGCACATGCGCGAGCTGCTGACCCAGTTCGGCACCATCAATTCGGCCGTCAAGAACCTGCTGGACGATCCGGCATCGGCGATCCTGGAAATCGATCGCGGCGTGCTGGCCACCCAGCACGGCATGTCGGCCGACGAAACCAAGCAGTTCGGCGTGCCGCTGGCCGGCAACCTGATCCCCTGGATCGACAAGGACCTGGGCAACGGCCAGTCGAAGGAAGAGTGGAAGGGCGGCGCCGAGACCAACAAGATCCTGGGCCGCAACGCTGCCGGCAACAATGTGATTCCGGTCGACGGCCTGTGCGTCCGCATCGGCGCGATGCGCTGCCACTCGCAGGCGCTGACCATCAAGCTCAAGAAGGACGTGCCGCTGGACGAGATCAACGACATCATCGCCGGCGACAACCAGTGGGTGAAGTTCGTGCCGAACACGCGCGAAGCGTCGGTGCGCGACCTGACCCCGGCCGCCGTCACGGGCAGCCTGACGATCCCGGTCGGCCGCGTGCGCAAGATGTCGATGGGCCCGGAATACATCTCGGCGTTCACCGTCGGCGACCAGCTGCTGTGGGGCGCCGCCGAGCCGCTGCGCCGCATGCTGCGCATCGTCCTGGACAAGTGATGTAATCTGTCGCCTGAGGGCGCGAAAAGGGCGGCCGGCAGGCCGCCCTTTTCATTTTGGCCCGGGGCTTCAGCACGTCGTTCTCGCGCAGGCGGGACCCATGCTGAGTGTTCGAAGTCAGCTATCAAAAGGACACATGGTCTTTCCAATGTACGGGGTCCGGTCGTTCAGCATCGGCGGGAAGAGCCAAGTGGGCTGTTCCCGCCTGCGCGGGAACGACGTGGTTGAGTTACGTATCGAATTGACACCAAACCATCCAAAAAACATCACAAGTTTGAATAGACCGTCTACATATCTCAGACTCGCTGAATGTTTCTCCCCGCAGAACTTGCATGCCACAGTGCATGATGATATGTTGCTGGGACCTCCGGGCATGGTCGTTCGCCCCCGTCAACCCACTCCGCTTTCGAATCTATGCATGTCACTCACCGCCTCCCGATGAAGTCGTCCGCGCTGAAGAAGCTCACCGCGGCGGTCGCAAGTGCGCTGGTCCTGACGTCCGCGGCGCATGCGGCCGGTCTCGGCAAGCTCACGGTGTTGTCCGCGCTCGGCCAGCCGCTGCGCGCCGAGATCGAATTGACGGCGGTGTCCGGAGACGAGGCGTCCGGCCTCACGGCCAAGCTGGCGTCGCCGGATGCGTTCAAGGCGGCCAACATCGATTTCAATCCGGCCCTGCTGTCGCTGCGCTTCAATGTCGAGCAGCGCGGCGGCCGCCAGTTCATCCGCGTCAGCTCCACGCAGCCGCTGAACGAGCCGTTCGTCGACATGCTGCTGGAACTGTCGTGGAACAACGGCCGCCTCGTACGCGAGTACACGTTCCTGCTCGACCCGGCCGAGCTGCGCGCGACGCAGTCGGCCCAGGTCGCGGCCAGCGAGACGCGCGCCGCGCCGGCCCCGCGCTCGCAGGCGGCACCGGCGCCGTCGACCATGGACGCTGCGCGTCCTCAGGAAATGGAGCGTATTGCTGGCCGTCCGCAGCGCCGCAACGATCGCGCGGCCGCGGAAGGCGAGGGCGCCGCGTCGTCGAAGTACCGCGTCAAGCAGGGCGACAGCCTGGGCCGCATCGCCGCCCAGCTCAAGCCCGTCGACGTATCGCTCGACATGATGCTCGTCGCGCTGTACCGCGCCAATCCGGATGCCTTCATCGGCAACAACATGAACCGCCTCAAGTCGGGCCGCATCCTGACCGTGCCCTCGGCCGACGTTGTGCGCGGCACGGACGACACCGAGGCGCATGGCGTCGTCGTCGCCCACGCGGCCGATTTCAACGCCTACCGCAACAAGCTGGCGGGCCAGGTGGGCGCGTCCGAGCCCGTCAAGACCCCGGAGCCGGGACAGAGCGCGGCCGGCAAGATCACGGCCAAGGTCGAGGAACGCCCGACGGCCGCCAACGAATCCCAGGACAAGCTGCGCTTGTCGAAGGCCGCGCCCGATCTGCCTTCCGGCAAGGGCACGACGATGAGCACCGAGGACCGCATCGCCAAGGAAAAAGCCCTGGCCGATGCGCAGGCGCGCGTGCGTGAGCTCGAACGCAATGTGAACGACCTCGAGAAGATCGCCACGATCAAGAGCCGTGCCGGCGCCGAAGCGGAAAAGAACGCGTCGACGCCGCCCGCGCCGGCTCAGCCGTCCGCGACGCCGGCGAAACCGCCGGTCGCCGCCGCGACCGCGCCGCAGGACCAGCCCGCGGCCAAGAAGCTGCCGTCCATCAAGCCCGCCGCGAAACCGGCCGCACCGCCGGAACCGGGCCTGCTGGACTTCATCATGAACAACCTGCCGCTGGTCGGCGGTGCCGCGGCTGCGCTGCTGCTGGGCGGCCTGCTCGTCGCCCAGCGCCGCAAGAAGACGGTTGTCAAGACCGTCGCTGAACCGTCGATCCTCGGCGTGCCGGCCGAGCCGGCGCACTCGATGTTCGCCGAGACGGGCGGGCAGAGCGTCGACACGAACAACAGCGTCTTCAATTCCAGCTTCGCGCCGTCGGCCAGCCAGCTCGACACGAACGAAGTGGATCCGGTCGCGGAAGCCGACGTCTACATCGCCTACGGCCGCGACGCGCAAGCCGAGGAAATCCTCAAGGAAGCCCTGCGTACGCATCCGGAGCGTTATCCGGTGCGCCTGAAGCTGCTCGAGATCTATGCCGCGCGCAAGGACCAGCGCGCGTTCGAGGCGCAGGCCACGGAGCTCTACACCATGACGCGCGGCCAGGGCGACGAATGGGCGCAGGCTGCCGCGCTGGGCCTGTCGATCGATCCGCTCAACCCGCTGTACGCGCACAGCGCCGCGCCGGCCGGCCCGGCGCCCAGCACCGAGGAACTGGGCCAGAAGGTTTTGCTGTCGAAGGAACTGGACGATGTATTCAGCGCGCCGGCCGCCCCGCCCGCGGCAGAAACTCACCTGAACGAGACGGCGCCCGCACCGCTCGACGAGCCGATGGATTTCAGCCAGCATTTCGCCGACGCGATGGCGACGGCCCAGCCGGCACCGACGCCCGTGACCAACGCACCGTCGACCGAACCGGCGCCGGTGGAAGACGACCACATGCTCGACTTCGACCTGGGTGGCCTGGCCTTCGAACCCGTCGAGCAGGCGAACGCGCCGCAAGCGGCGCAGCCGCTCGCCGACATGGGCGACGTGCCCGATCTCGAATTCGACATGAGCGCCTTCGAGCAGCCGACCGCCGCGCCGGCGCCGGCCGCAGCGGCCGAACCGAGCGCGCCGGCCGAGGCGGCCGCGTCCCTCGACAAGGCCGAGCACGACCCGCTCGACTTCTCGTTCGATATGGATTTCGCCGCCCCGGCCGAGAATCCGGTGCCGCAGCTGGAAGTGCACACGGATGACGACTTGCTGGCTCCGGCCGCGGCAACCGCCGCCGCGGCCGACATCGAGATGGCCAACCTGGCGCGCGAGTTCGACCTGCCGGACCTGCCGACGGAACTGCAGGCCAGCCTGCCGGCCGAGCCGGAGCCGCACGCCGCAGCCGCGGAGCGGGACCCGCTGTTCGACCTCGACGCGATGGACTTCGATGTGCCCGAGACGCCGCGCGCGTCCAGCCCGGCGTCGATCCCGACGGCCGCGCTGGACGAGCACCTGTTCGACATTCCGGCCACGCCGGCGCCGGCCGAATCGATGTTCGCCGAGCCGGACCGCATCGTGCTCGAACCGGCCGCGCCGCAATTCGACATGGGCGGCTTCGACCTCGACCTGCCGGCCGACGGTTCGTTGCCGCTGCCGGAAGTGCAGGCGTTGTCCGAGCCGGCATTCGCGGCGCCGGCCGCGCCGGCCGATACGGCCGCGCTGTCGGCGGCCCACATGGAGATGGAGACGAAGCTGGATCTCGCCATCGCCTACCAGGAAATCGGCGACAAGGAAGGGGCGCGCGAGCTGCTCGACGAAGTCATCCGCGGCGGCAATCCCGAGCAGGCGGCACGCGCCAGCTCGATGCGCTCTGCACTGGCGTAAGGTAAGACGGTTTGACACGCATCGCTTTGGGTGTCCAGTACGTGGGCACCGCCTGGAACGGGTATCAGAAACAACCATCGCGCGACACGGTCCAGGATCAGCTGGAAATCGCGCTCGAAAAATTCGCCTGCACGCCGCTCGCGACGACGTGCGCCGGCCGCACCGACGCCGGCGTGCACGCCATCGAGCAGGTCGTCCATTTCGACACGGACCTCGAACGCGCGCCGCAATCATGGGTCCGCGGCACGAACGCCTTCCTGCCCGAGTCGATCGTGGTGCGCTGGGCCCACGTGGTCGCGCCCGATGCCGAGGGCCAGGATTTTCATGCGCGCTTCTCGGCCCGCTCGCGCACCTATCACTACGTGCTGTACAACCACGCCAACCCGTCCGCGCTGCTGGCGGGACGCGCCGGCTGGGTGTTTCGTCCGCTCGACGTCGAGCGCATGCGCGAAGCGGCCGCGCACCTGATCGGCACGCACGACTTTTCCAGCTTCCGCGCGTCCGGCTGCCAGGCGAATTCGCCCGTGAAGCAGATGCATGAAGTCGGCATCCAGCGCACGGGCGACGTCATCGTGTTCACGGTGCGGGCCTCGGCGTTCCTGCATCATATGGTGCGCAACATCGTCGGTTCGCTGATCTACGTGGGCACGGGGCGCAACGAGCCGGGCTGGATGGCCGAGGTGCTGGACGCGCGCTCGCGCGACGCCGCCGCGCCGACCTTCATGCCGGATGGGCTGTACCTTGCTACAATCGACTACGATCCGAAGTGGGGCTTGCCGCAGGAGCAAAGGGTTCAGAGCCCGGTGTTGCCTTTTTAGGAAGCAGAGGGTCAGAGCCCGGTGTTGCCTTTTTAGGGGCTCTGACCCCGGTTCCTAGCCGCTCAGCCCCAACAACCCGAAACCCAATAACCGGCTGAGCAACGGCTGGCAACTCCGGGGTCAGAGCCCTTGGAGAAGCGACACCGGGCTCTGACCCCTCGATATGCCACGTACCCGAATCAAAATCTGCGGCATCACCCGCGAACAAGACCTGCACGCCGCCGTCGATGCCGGCGCCGACGCACTCGGCTTCGTGTTCTATCCCAAGAGCCCGCGCTACGTCACCGCGGCGCGCTACGCCGAGCTGGCGCGCGCACTGCCGCCGTACGTGAACGCCGTCGCGCTGTTCGTCAACGCGACGGTGGAAGAGGTGAGCGCCGTCGTCACGGCAGGCCCGGTCTCACTGCTGCAATTCCACGGCGACGAAACGCCCGAGCAGTGCGCGCAACTGGCCGCCGCCGTGCAGCGGCCGTTCACGCGGGCGTATCGCGTAAAACCTGACACGACGGTCGCCGATTTGCTAGAATCGGAAGCTCAATACCGCGCCGCGTCTCCGTGGTTCTCGGGCCTGCTGCTCGACACATACGTGGACGCCTACGGCGGCGCAGGAAAGGTTTTCGATTGGTCTCTTATTCCAAAAGAGCTCGCGCCTCGGGTCGTTTTGAGTGGTGGCTTGAGCGTACACAACGTGACTGGCGCGGTGGCGCAAGTACGCCCCTTCGCGGTCGACATCAGTAGCGGTGTCGAGGCGAGCAAGGGGATCAAGGATGCCCGCAAGATTGCCGCGTTCGTCGACGCGGTGCGGGCCGGCGATGCCACCATTGAAAGCCTGACACACCATGAAAGCCAATCAAGCTGACGGCGCCCAAGCGCTGTTCAAGACCCCCGACTACCAGCTGCCGGACACCACCGGCCACTTCGGCCCCTACGGCGGCTCGTTCGTCGCCGAGACGCTCAGCCACGCGCTGGCCGAGCTGAACGACGCCTACGCGCGCTACAGCCAGGACCCCGAGTTCCTCGAAGAATTCCGCTACGAGCTGGCTCACTTCGTCGGCCGTCCGTCGCCCGTCTACCACGCCAAGCGCTGGTCGCAGCAGGGGGGCGGCGCGCAGATCTACTTCAAGCGCGAAGACCTGAACCACACCGGCGCCCACAAGATCAACAACGTGATCGGCCAGGCGCTGCTCGCGAAACGCATGGGCAAGCCGCGCATCATCGCCGAGACGGGCGCCGGCCAGCACGGCGTCGCGACGGCCACGATCTGCGCCCGCTTCGGCCTCGAATGCGTCATTTACATGGGCAGCGAGGACGTCAAGCGCCAGGCGCAGAACGTCTACCGCATGAAGCTCCTGGGCGCGACCGTCGTGCCGGTGGAATCGGGCTCGAAGACCTTGAAGGACGCGCTGAACGAGGCGATGCGCGACTGGGTCACGAACATCGAGAACACGTTCTACATCATCGGCACGGTCGCCGGTCCGCACCCGTATCCGATGATGGTGCGCGACTTCCAGTCCGTGATCGGCGAGGAATGCCGCGTGCAGATGCCGCAGATGACGGGCCGCCAGCCGGACTACGTCGTCGCCTGCATTGGCGGCGGCTCGAACGCGATGGGCATCTTTTATCCGTACATCGATGAGCCGGGCGTGAAGCTGGTGGGTGTCGAGGCGGCGGGCGAGGGCCTCGACTCCGGCAAGCACGCGGCATCGCTGACGGCCGGTTTCCCGGGCGTCCTGCACGGCAACCGCACGTACCTGCTGCAGGACGAGCATGGTCAGATCATCGAGACGCACTCCGTGTCGGCCGGCCTGGATTATCCGGGCGTCGGTCCGGAACACGCGTGGCTGAAGGACAGCCAGCGCGCGCAATACGTGTCGATCACGGACGACGAGGCGCTGGCCGCCTTCCACGACTGCTGCCGCATCGAGGGCATCATCCCGGCGCTGGAATCGTCGCACGCGATCGCCTACGCCGCCAAGCTGGCGCCGACGCTGCCAAGCGACCAGATCATCCTGGTGAACCTGTCGGGCCGCGGCGACAAGGACATGCACACCGTGGCGCAACGGGCGGGACTCAACTTCGGCTGAGCCCTGTCACCCATTGCAACCACCTACAAAAGGAATCACAGCATGTCCCGTATCGCACAAACCTTCGACGCCCTCAAAGAACAGGGCAAGACCGGCCTCGTCACCTTCATCACCGCCGGCGACCCGGCCCCGGAACTGACCGTCCCGCTGCTGCACGCGCTCGTGGAAGGCGGCGCCGACGTCCTCGAACTCGGCGTCCCGTTCTCCGATCCGATGGCGGAAGGGCCCGTCATCCAGCGCGCCTGCGAACGCGCCCTCACGTTCGGCGTCAGCATGACCGACGTGTTCGCGCAGGTCGCGGAATTCCGCAAGACCAACCAGCACACCCCGGTCGTGCTGATGGGTTACGCGAACCCCATCGAGCGCATGGGCCAGAGCGAATTCGTCCGCCGCGCCAAGGCGGCCGGTGCCGACGGCGCCATCGTCGTCGACTACCCGCCGGAAGAATGCGAAGCGTTCGCCGCCGAAATGAAAGCCAACGATCTCGACCTGATCTTCCTGCTGGCCCCGACGTCGACCGTCGAGCGCATCAAACAGGTGGCGCGCCACGGCAGTGGTTTCAGCTATTACGTGTCGCTGAAGGGCGTGACGGGCGCGGGCGGCATCGACACGGCCGACGTGGCCAAGCGCGTGGCCGCGATCCGCGAGCACGTCAAGCTGCCGATCGGCGTCGGCTTCGGCATCCGCGACGCTGCGACCGCCAAGTCGGTGGCGGCGGTGGCGGACGCCGTCGTGATCGGCAGCCGCATCATCCAGGAGCTGGAAAACACGCCGAAGGAGCAGGGGCCGGCGGCCGTGCGCGCCTTCGTCGCGGGCATTCGGGAAGCGTTGGACGCCCGCTGATCGTAAATGAACCGGGGTCAGAGCCCGATTTTGGGAAATTTCCAAAATCCGGGCTCTGACCCCGGTTCTTATTTCTACTAGCGCAACTTTATCAAAAGGGCAAGTAATTTACGGCAAGAATTCGACAAGCCTGATGCGAACGGCTACACTACGCCCAATTCCAGAATTGCCGCAAAGGAGAGAACATGAGTTGGTTGGAAAAGCTGCTGCCCCCCCGGATCCAGCGCTCCGATGCCGCCAAACGCCAGACGATGCCCGAAGGCCTGTGGGTCAAGTGCCCGTCGTGCGAATCGGTTTTGTACCGCGCCGACCTGGAGTCGAACCTGCATGTCTGCCCGAAATGCAGCCACCACATGCGCATCCGCGCCCGCGAGCGCCTCGACGCGCTGCTCGATGAAGGCGGCCGCTACGAGATCGGCCAGGACGTGCTGCCGGTCGATACCCTCAAGTTCAAAGACAGCAAGAAATATCCCGACCGCCTGAAGGACGCGATGGAAGCCACCGGCGAGACCGACTCGCTGATCGTGCAGGGCGGATCGATCATGAGCCTGCCCGTCGTCGTCGCGTGCTTCGAATTCGAATTCATGGCCGGCACGATGGGTTCCGTTCTCGGCGAGCGTTTCGTGCGCGGCGCCCAGGTGGCGCTCGAGCAGAAGGTGCCGTTCATCTCCATCACCGCCAGCGGCGGGGCGCGCATGCAGGAAGGCCTGCTGTCGCTGATGCAGATGGCCAAGACCACCGCCATGCTGACCAAGCTGTCCGAGAAAAAACTGCCGTTCATCAGCGTGCTGACCGACCCGACGACGGGCGGCGTCTCGGCCTCGTTCGCCTTCATGGGCGACGTCGTCATCGCCGAGCCGAAAGCCCTGATCGGTTTCGCGGGCCCGCGCGTGATCGAGAACACCGTGCGCGAAAAACTGCCGGAAGGCTTCCAGCGCGCCGAGTTCCTGGTGCAAAAAGGCGCCGTCGACATGATCGTCGACCGCCGCAAGATGCGCGAAGAAATCGCGCGCCTGCTCGCCCTGCTGCAAAGCCAGCCGGCCGACGTCATCGCTTAATACGTTGTCACCGCGCGGCCGGCTGCTCCGACAGGCAGCCGGCCGCGTGTGCATTCCGGACGCCACCATGCCCAATCTCCCGACCACCTTGCCCGACTGGCTGGCGCTGCTCGAGTCGCGCCATGCCGAAACCCATATCGATATGGGACTGGACCGCGTACGCACCGTCAAGGAGCGCATGGGCCTGGCCTTTAGTTGCCCCGTGATCATGGTCGCCGGCACCAACGGCAAGGGCTCGACCTGCGCCATGCTGGAAGCCATGCTGCTGCAGAGCGGCTACAAGGTCGGCCTGTACATCAAGCCGCACTTCCTCGACTTCAACGAACGCGCCCGCATCAACGGCGAGATGGCCAGCGACGCGTCCCTCATCGCCGCGTTCAACGAGGTCGAAGCGCGCCGCGGCGACATCGACCTGACGTATTTCGAATTCACGACGCTCGCCATCATGCATCTGCTGGCGACGTCCGGCGTCGACGTGGCGATCCTCGAAGTGGGCCTCGGCGGCCGCCTGGATGCCGTGAACGTGATCGATGCGGACGTGTCCATCGTCACGAGCATCGACATCGACCACAAGGATTATCTCGGCGACACGCGTGAAGCGATCGGCTTCGAGAAGGCGGGCATCTTCCGTCCCGGTAAGCCGGCGATCTGCAGCGATCCGCTGCCGCCGCAATCGCTGATCGACCACGCGGAAAAAATCGGCGCCGATCTGTGGCTGCTGGGCCGCGACTTCAACTACCAGGGCGACAAGCAGCAGTGGGCCTACGGCGGCCGCAACCAGCGCCGCAACTCGCTGGCGTATCCGGCGCTACGCGGTGCCAACCAGCTGCTCAACGCATCGGCCGCGCTGGCCGCGCTGGAAGCGTTGCGGAACAGGCTGCCGGTGGGCGCGCAGGAAGTACGCACGGGTCTCGCGCTCGTCGAACTGCCGGGGCGCTTCCAGGTGCTGGCGGGCCGGCCGACGACGATCCTCGACGTCGCCCATAATCCGCATGCGGCCGCGACCCTCGCCCAGAACCTGAGCAATATGGGGTTCCACCGTTTCACGTACGCCGTGCTCGGCATCATGCAGGACAAGGACATCGACGCCGTCATCGCACACATGGCACCGTACGTCGACCACTGGAACGTGGCGGCGCTGCCGTCGCCCCGGTCGGCCGATCCGGCCGTGCTGGCCGCGAAGCTCGAAGCGTTGAAGCCGGCGGGTGCAAAAGACGACGAATTCTCCGTCAAAACGTTCGCGAATCCGGCCGAAGCATTCGCAGATGCAACAAGCCGCGCCGGACAGGATGATAGAATAGTGGTCTTTGGCTCGTTCTACACGGTAGCAGGCGTGATGGCGGCCCGTAAATCCTCTCTTCATTGACGTGACACCGCATGGGCTTGTTCTCCCGTAAAAGCAAGCAGGACCGCCTCACCGAGGACAGTGGCCGCTTCTACAGCAAGGACGACGACGCCGCGATCGGCGAGCGCGCCCGCGCCAAACGCGCCAGCAACGCCGGCGGCGGGGCGACGCGCCGTCCTGGTGCCGACCCCATGCTCCCCGAAAAGAAGCGGGCCCGGCGCCGGCTCGTCGGCGCCATCGCGCTGGCGCTGGCCGCCGCCGTCGGCCTGCCGATGCTGCTCGATTCCGAACCCAAGCCGCTCGCCGGCGACATCGCGATCCAGATTCCCGCCAAGGACAAGGCCGCGCCGCTGCCCGTGCCGGCCGCCGGCAAGGCCGTGTCCGCCGTGGACAGCGTCGACAAGGACGAAGAGGTGGTCGATGCACCGGCGGCAGCAAACGCACCGAAGACGGTCGTCGCCGCCGTGAAGCCGGAAGCTTCGAGGCCCGAGCCCAAGCCTGAGCCGAAGGTCGAGCGCAAGCCCGAACCCAAGCCGGAGCCGGCCAGGCCGGAACACAAGGACGCGCCGAAGCCGGAGCACAAAGAAGCGCCCAAGGTCGAGCACAAGGAACCCAAGCCGGAACCGCGCCTGGCCGAGAAGGACAAGCCGGTCAAGCCGAAGACGGACGACAAGCCCGCCAAGTCCCATGACGACGCGGCGCGCGCGCTGGCCATCCTCGAAGGCAAACAGGCCGAGAAGGACAAGCAGGCCGAGTCCGGATCGCAGCGTTTCGTGCTGCAGGTGGCGGCGCTGTCGAGCCAGGAAAAGGCGGCCGAAGTGCAGGCCAGGCTGCGCGAAGCGGGCATCTCGTCGTACACGCAGAAGACGAATACGCCTTCCGGCGAACTGATCCGCGTACGGGTCGGTCCCCTGAACAAGGAAGACGCCGAGAAAGTCCGCGCCAAACTGGGCCGCCTGGGCATGTCCGGCGCCATGTCCCCGGTCTGATTCCGCGAAAAGCCGTGACGATTTTCGACTACGTGGTGTTGTTCATTCTGGCCTCGTCGGTCGTCATCAGCACCATGCGCGGCCTGGTCAAGGAAATCCTGTCGCTGCTCGGCTGGGTGGCGGCCTTCATCGTGGCCAACGCCTTCGGCGCGAAGCTGGCACCCATGCTACCATCCGTTATTCCGGGCGAAGCCTTGCGGCTGATCGTTGCCTTCATTGCATTGTTCCTCGGCGTGCGCGTGCTGATGGGCCTCCTGGCCCTCGCGATCGGCGCCCTGATCGAGGCCTCCGGCCTGTCCCTGGCCGACCGCGGCCTCGGCGGCCTGTTCGGATTGGGCCGGGGCATTGTAATCGTGCTGGCCGGCGTCATATTGTGCGGGATGACTTCCATTCCCCAACAGGCTTTCTGGAAAGACGCGCTGCTTTCGCCCATGGCGGAAACGGGAGCGCGCACGGTCAAGCCTTTCTTGCCTGCCGCCTTCGCGCAGCACGTACAGTTTTGAAATACCCTTTTGTTTAGCTGTCCAAGTTTAGGAGCACACCATGTGTGGCATCGTCGGCGTCGTCTCGCAAGCCCCCGTCAACCAGCTGTTGTATGACGCATTGCTGCTGCTGCAGCATCGCGGTCAGGATGCGGCGGGGATTGCAACCAATCACAGCAGCATGTTCTCGATGTACAAGGCCAACGGCCTCGTGCGTGACGTTTTCCGCACGCGCAACATGCGTTCGCTGCAAGGCAATTCCGGCATCGGCCACTGCCGCTATCCGACCGCCGGCTCGTCCAGCGAAGAAGAAGCGCAGCCGTTCTACGTGAATGCCCCGTTCGGCATCACCCTGGCGCACAACGGCAACCTCACGAACCAGGAACAGTTGAAGGAAGAACTGTTCCGCAACGACCGCCGCCACGTCAACACGAACTCCGACTCGGAAGTCCTGCTGAACGTGCTGGCCCACGAAATCGCCCAGGCCGCCGACGGCTACTCGCTGGCGCCGGACGCCGTGTTCAAGGCCGTCGCGCAGGTGCACCGCCGCGTGCGCGGCGCCTATGCCGTCATCGCCCAGATCGCCGGCCACGGCCTGCTCGCGTTCCGCGACCCGTTCGGCATCCGTCCGCTGTGCCTCGGCATCAACGAGACCGAGAACGGCCCCGAATACCTGCTGGCCAGCGAATCGGTCGCCCTGGAAGGCCTGGGCTTCCGCTTCATGCGCGACATCGCCCCGGGCGAAGCCGTCTGGGTCGACGCCGACAGCCAGCTGCATACGCGCCAGTGCGCCGAGAATCCGTCGCTGAACCCGTGCGCCTTTGAATACGTCTACCTGGCCCGACCCGACTCCGTGATCGACGGTGCGTCCGTGTACGCCACCCGCCTGCGCATGGGCGAATACCTGGCCGAGAAGATCCGCAAGGAGATCCCGGTCGAAGAGATCGACGTCGTCATGCCGATCCCGGATTCGTCGCGTCCGGCCGCCATCCAGCTCGCGCTGAAGCTCGGCGTCGAGTACCGCGAAGGCTTCATCAAGAACCGCTACATCGGCCGCACGTTCATCATGCCGGGCCAGACGATGCGCCGGAAATCCGTGCGCCAGAAACTGAACGCGATCGCGTCCGAATTCAAGGACAAGAACGTGCTGCTCGTCGACGACTCCATCGTGCGCGGCACGACCAGCCGCGAGATCGTGCAGATGGCGCGCGAATCGGGCGCCCGCAAGGTCTTCTTCGCGTCGGCCGCGCCGCCGGTGCTGTACCCGAACGTGTACGGCATCGACATGCCGACGCGCGACGAGCTGATCGCCCACGGCCGCACCGTCGAGGAAGTGTGCCGCGAGATCACGGCCGACCGCCTCGTCTACCAGGACCTGGACGCGCTGCGCAAGTCGATCTCGGACGTGAATCCGGCCCTGACGAACGTGGAAGCGTCGTGCTTCGACGGCGTCTACATCACGGGCGACGTCACGCCGGCCTATCTCGACCAGCTCGAGAACGTGCGCCACAAGTCGTCGGGCAAGTCGTCGGACGATATCGTGCGCACGCAGCTGAATTTGAATCCGCCCGTCGCGGCGGAATGAGCCCGGACGCCGGCGCTCCGCGCCGGCGCTGTATTGCACGCTGTATTGCATAATTGGGCGCCGCGGGCGCCCATTTTCATTTCGACACCATGAGCGACAAACCATCCTACGGCTTCACCACCACCATCCTGCACAACGATCGCAGGAAGTCGATCGAACACAACTCCCTGCATAAGCCGATCCACACCTCGGTCGCGTTCGGCTACACGGACGCGCGCCAGCTGGCCTCCGTCTTCCAGGGCAAGGAGCCGGGCTTCCGCTACGGCCGCCAGGGCAACCCGACCGTCTCCGCGCTGGAAGACAAGATCAGCAAGATGGAAGACGGCGTCGCCACCCTGTGCTTCGCCACCGGCATGGCCGCGATCGGCGCGCTGGCGCAGGCGCTGCTGCGCGCGGGCGACCACGTCGTCTCGTCCTCGTTCCTGTTCGGGAATACCAACAGCCTGTGGAACACGGTGGCCGCGCAAGGCACCGAAGTGTCGTTCGTCGATGCGACCGACGTCGCCAACGTGGAAGCCGCCTTGACGCCGAATACGCGCATGGTGTTCGTCGAAACGATCGCGAATCCGCGCACGCAGATCGCCGACCTGGCCCGCATCGGCGAACTGTGCCGCGCACGCGGCATCCTGTACGTCGTCGACAACACAATGACGACGCCGTATCTGTTCCGCCCGAAGGCCGTCGGTGCCGGCCTCGTCGTGAACGCGCTGACCAAGTCGATCGGCGGCCATGGCATGGCGCTGGGTGGCGCGCTGACGGACACCGGCGTGTTCGACTGGTCCGCCTACCCGAACATCGCCGACAACTTCCGCCGCCAGCCGCCGGCCGCCCAGGGCATGGCGCAGTTGCGCGCGAAAGCGCTGCGCGACTTCGGCGCATCGCTGGCGCCGGAGGCGGCGCACCACATCGCGGTCGGCGCGGAGACGCTGGCCCTGCGCATGGAGCGCACGTGCGCGAACGCGCTGGCGGTGGCGCGCATGCTGGAGGCGGACGAGCGCGTCGCCGCCGTCTACTACCCGGGCCTGGCCTCGCATCCGCAGCACAAGCTGGCGTCCGAGCAGTTCCGCGCCTACGGCTCGCTGTTCAGCTTCGAGCTGAAGGAGGGCATCGACTGCTTCGATTACCTGAACCGGCTGAAGGTCGGCATCCCGGCCAGCAACCTGGGCGACACGCGCACGCTCGTGATCCCGGTCGCGCACACGATCTTCTTCGAGATGGGCGCGGAGCGCCGCGCCAGCATGGGCATCGCGGAGTCGCTGATCCGCGTGTCGGTGGGCATCGAGGATACGGCCGACCTGCTGGCCGACTTCGGCGACGCGCTGAACGGTTGATGCCGTCGTAACGCTGCGGTTATGATCGTCGTGTTGCCATCCCTCTATCCGAAGAATCGCACGCCCATGAAAACTGTCCTGTTGTGCGCCGCACTGCTGTGCGGCGGTGCCGCGCTGGCCGCCGAGCCGGGCGCCAAAGCTCCGGCGAAGGGTGCCGCCGCGAAGCCGGCCGCCGCCGCCTCGTCCGCGAATGCCGCCGCCGAGCTGGCGGAGGCGGATGCGCTGTTCGCCAAGAAAGCCTATCCGGAAGCCCTGCAGAAATACACGAAGCTGGCGAATGCCGGCAACGTGATGGCCCAGCAGCACCTGGGCGAGATGTATTTCTATGGCGAGGCCGGCAGCGTCGACATGGACAAGGCCGCGCAATGGTTCCAGAAGGCGGCGGCCAAGGGGAACCCGGTTGCCACGGCGTCGCTCGAGCTGATGAAGCAGCGCGAGACGCGGCGTGCCGACCTCGATTACTGGATCGCGAAGTACGACGGTGCCGACCTGCGCACGAACGAATACCGCTGCCCGGCGCCGCGCTTCCCGGCCATGTCGAAGGTCAACGAGGAAATCGACTATTACAGCGGCAAGATGAAGGACTGGGAGGCGTGCCACAACCGCTGGGTGAAATACCTGAACGCGTCCTTGCCGCTCACGAAGCGCATCCCGGACGATATCGCCAAGCTGCTCACGAAGGACGAGACGGACAAGGCAACGGCGCACCTGAAGGAGGTGAGCGACCGCCTGGCGGAAGACACGAAGGTGGCCGGCCGCATGGTCGTCGCCGACTTCGATGCCTGGCGCGCGGGCACCGAGGCGTACGTCAAGGAGCACAACGAGATGGTCAAGAACGCGCCGCCGCGGGACGACGGCGGCAAGTGACGGTGCGTGCCGGCGCGAAGATCAGGGCCGCTTCCAGCGGCCGATGACGCTCGCCACCTTGGTGGTAATGATATCGACCGCCGGGTCATTCGCGCCGTGGGGCAGGATGACGTCGGCGTGGCGCTTGGTCGGCTCGATGAATTGCTTGTGCATCGGGCGTACCGTTTCCAGATATTGGCCGACGACGCTCTCCATCGAGCGGCCGCGTTCGGCAATATCCCTTTGCATGCGGCGGATGAAGCGGATGTCGGCGGCGGTGTCGACAAAGATCTTCAGCGACATCATGTCGCGCAAGTCGGCGTCATACAAGGCAAACAAGCCTTCGATCACGATCACCGGAGCCGGTTTGACGGGAATGGTTCTGCTGGAACGGTTGTCGATCGTGAAGTCGTACTCCGGCATCTCGATCGCCTCGCCGTTGCGCAAGGCCTGGACGTGCCGTACCAGCAGTGGCCAGTCGAAGGCCCGGGGATGGTCGTAATTCTGCTTGCGGCGGACTTCCGGGGGGAGGTCGGATTGGTCGCAGTAGTAGTCGTCCTGCATCACGACCGACACCATGTCGGCGCCGAACGACGCCAGCACTTGCTGGGACACCGTTGACTTGCCGCTGCCGCTGCCGCCGGCGACACCAATGACAAACGGCAGGAAAGAAATCTCATTCATCCGTAAATGATACCGGATACCGGAGCGGCGACGGAACCGACAGGCGGAGCGACGACGCCTTGCTGTATCATTCGGCTCCCGTCAACGAAGCCCATCTATGCTCATCATCACCATCAAACAGGGCAAGGAAAAAAGCCTGCTGTCCGGCGACCCCTGGATTTATCTCTCCGCCATCGACAAGGTCGAGGGACGGCCCCAGGAACGCAACAAGGCCGGCGTCACGGCGGTCGTGCAGTCGTCGTCGCGCCAGTTTCTGGCGCGCGCGGCCTATAACGCCAAGTCGCAGATCGCGGCCCGCGTCTGGACGCTGCGCGAGGATGAGCCGGTCGACCACGCCATGATGAAGCGCCGCGTGCAGGCTGCGGTCGCGCGGCGTGCCATGGCGGTGCGCGGCGCCGACCCGCAGGCCCTGGTGCCCGTGATCGATGGCGAAAAAGACGGCCTGCCGGGCCTGCTGGTGCACAGCTATGGCGGGACCGGCGGTTATCTGGTGTGCCAGTTCAATGCTGCCGGCGTGGACGCGTGGAAGGTGACCATCGTGCAGGCGCTGCTTGCGGCGACGGGCTGCCCCAACGTGTTCGAACGCAGCGACGAGTTGCTGCGCAAGGGCGAGGGGCTGCCGGTCATCTGGCGCGCGCTGGCCGGCGACGAGCCGCCCCAGCGCCTGATGGTGCGAGACGGCAAGCGCCTGCTGCCGACCGATATCCGCACGGGTTTCGTCTACCCGCGCTGAAACCGGTCACGGCACGTCAGTGCCAGGAGCGCAGCAGACCGACCGCCAGGCCTTCCAGCGCGAACTCGTCCGAGCTCGGGTCGACGGTGATCACGGAAAAGTCCGGATTTTCGGGCAGCAGCTCGATCGTGGAGCCGGTCTTGCGGTAGCGCTTGACCGTCACTTCGTCGCCGATGCGGGCGACGACGATCTGGCCGTTCTTGGCGTTGTCGACTTTCTTGACCGCCAGGAAATCGCCGTCGCAGATGCCCGCATCGCGCATCGACCAGCCCTTGACCTTGAGCAGGAAGTCTGGCTTGCTGGAGAACATCGCGGGGTCGACGGAGTAGGTCGCTTCGACGTGTTCCTGGGCCAGGATGGGCGAGCCGGCAGCGACACGGCCCACGAGCGGCAGCGACATCAGGTTCGGCGGCATGGCGGGCACGAAGGCCGGCACGGCGGGCGCGGCCTTGGATTCGGCGGTGGCCTGGCCGACGAGGCGGATACCGCGCGAGGTGCCCGGTGAGATTTCGATCGCGCCTTTGCGGGCCAGGGCCTGCAGGTGTTCCTCGGCGGCATTAGCCGAGCGGAAGCCAAGCTCCTGGGCGATTTCGGCGCGGGTCGGCGGGAAGCCGGTGTTGTCGATGGCTTCCTTGATCAGGTTAAGGATCTGTTCTTGCCGTGCGGTGAGCTTTAGCATGTTCGTCTTGGTTGGTACGGGATCAGACTGTATTTTTGTACAGTATTGCGCGGCGCGCAAGGGGAATTAGTAGTTTTTTTCGTGCAGCGCGCCGCTGCACGCGTTTGCCGCCTGTTGCGTTGCGGCACGCGGCGCGCGTCCGCAGCCTGTTGCGTTGCGGCATGCTGCGCGTGTCCGACAGCGTCGCGGTGCGTCAAAGATGGCGCGCTTGACGTTTTTGCTGCTATAATGTCGGGCTTTCCCTTCCCACACTCGTCTTGACGCCGAGGTGGGCATTTGTTTAAACGTCCTTAAGGAGTGTTTCATGCGTCATTATGAAATCGTGTTTATCGTCCACCCGGACCAGAGCGAACAGGTCCCGGCGATGATCGAACGCTACAAGACCACGGTCACCTCGCGCGGCGGCAACATCCACCGCGTCGAAGATTGGGGCCGTCGTCAAATGGCTTACCAGATCCAGAAGCTGCCGAAGGCACACTACATCTGCATGAACATCGAGTGCGACAACGAGACCCTGGTCGAGCTGGAAACCGCATTCAAATTCAATGATGCCGTGCTGCGTCACCTGACCGTGAAGATGAAGAAGGCTGAAACCGCACCGTCGCCGATGATGAAGTCGGTCCAGCGCGAAGACGCAGCCAAGAGCCACCGCGCCGAGCAGGCCGCCGCTCCGGCCGCAGCCGCCTAAATCTCGCGGGAGCACCGAGCTGTAAGTGAACGAGCTGTCGCTGGTCGCAAGCATTCTGGAACGCGACACCTTGCGCTACACCCCGGCCGGCATCCCCATCGTGGGCGGCATCCTGCAACATGGATCGACGCAGACGGAGGCGAGGATGGACAGGCAGGTCGAATTCGAGATTCCCGCGGTTGCCGCGGGCGAGATTTCGGGACGATTTGCCAATGCCGAGTTGGGCGCGATGTACCGCTTCACGGGATTCCTGGCCAGGAAAAGCCGTCACAGCAAAGGCTTGGTGTTTCACATCATTGATTTCAGTGCCGCGTAACGAAATGCGGGCACGTTTTTAGATAGATACAGGAGCCTCAAAATGGCATTCGGTAAAAAGTTCGACAAAAACAAAGCTAAGCTCAAAGAGAAGCGTAAACAGCAGAACCCGCTGTTCAAGCGTAAGAAATTCTGCCGCTTCACCGCTGCAGGCGTGGAACAGGTTGACTACAAAGATGTCGACACCCTGAAGGATTTCGTCCAGGAAAACGGCAAGATCATGCCGGCACGCCTGACCGGCACCAAGGCGCACTACCAGCGTCAAGTGGATACCGCGATCAAGCGCGCCCGTTACCTGGCTCTGCTGCCGTACACCGACCTGCACAACGCTTAATTCGTCGGTCGCGACCGCAAGCATAGTCAGATTACTGGAGAATAAAATGCAAGTTATCCTGCTGGAAAAAGTCGTCAACGTCGGCAACCTGGGCGACGTCGTCAAGGTCAAGGATGGTTACGCTCGTAACTTCCTGATCCCGCAAAAAATGGCCCGCCGCGCAACGCAAGCTGCCGTGGCCGAGTTCGAAGTCAAGCGCGCCGAACTGGAAAAAGCAGCTGCCGAGAAACTGACCGCCGCTCAAGCCCAGGGCGACAAGCTGAACGGCATGACCGTCACCATCGCGCAGAAAGCCGGCGTCGACGGCCGTCTGTTCGGTTCCGTGACCAACTTCGACATCGCCGAAGCCCTGACCAAGCAAGGTTTCGCCGTCGAGAAGGCACAAGTGCGCATGCCGACCGGTCCGCTGAAGACCACCGGCGAGCACCCGGTGTCGGTCGCTCTGCACACCGACGTCGTGGTGGAAATCACCATCGCTGTCGTGGGCGAAGCTGCTTAATTAAAGTTTCAAGGTAATACCGTCGTCCCCGCGAAAGCGGGGGGCCAGATTTGCGAGTCGATACGCAAGCACAGGTCCCCGCTTTCGCGGGGACGAATTTTTTTTGCAACAGCAAAAAAAATTCGTTTTTGGAAACTCACCAATGATTTCAGCGTCTGATCGGATACGGGTATAATGCCGGCCATGAACACCTCAGCAGACCCGCAGATCGAGTCGCTCCGCATCCCCCCGCATTCCATCGAAGCAGAACAGTCCGTCATCGGCGGCCTGCTGCGCGACAATGCGGCGTGGGACCGTATCGCCGATTTCATGCATGCGGAGGATTTTTACCGCTACGACCACCGGATCATCTTCGAACAGATGGTCCGCCTGATCAACGCTGGCAAACCTGCCGACGTGATCACCGTGTACGAGGCGCTCGTCCAGCTCGGCAAGGCCGAGGAGGTCGGCGGCCTGCAGTACCTCAACGCGATGGCACAGAATACGCCATCCGCCGCCAACATCCGCCGTTATGCCGAGATCGTCCGCGATCGCGGCGTGCTGCGCCAGCTCATCACCGTTGCCGACGAAGTGTCGGGCAAGGCCTTCAATCCGCAAGGTGCCGAGGTCAAGCAGATTCTCGACGAGGCCGAATCGCGCATCTTCGCGATCGCCGAGCAGGGCGCGCGCGGCGCCCAGGGCTGGCTTCCCGTGCAGCCGCTCTTGACCCAGGTGGTCGAGCGCGTCGACGAGCTGTACAGCCGCGACAACCAGGGCGAAATCACCGGCGTCCCGACGGGCTTCATCGACCTCGACAAGATGACGTCCGGCCTGCAGCCGGGCGACCTCGTCATCGTCGCCGGCCGTCCGTCGATGGGCAAGACGGCATTCTCCGTCAACATCGGTGAGAACGTCGCCGTCGACGCCGGCCTGCCCGTCGCGATCTTCTCGATGGAGATGGGCGGCGTGCAGCTGGCGATGCGTATGCTGGGTTCCATCGGCCAGCTCGACCAGCACCGCCTGCGTACCGGCAAGCTGCTGGACGAGGACTGGCCGCGCCTGACCAACGCGATCCAGAAGATGAACGACGCGCAGATCTTCATCGACGAGACGCCGGCGCTGAACCCGATCGAGATGCGCGCGCGGGCACGCCGCCTGGCGCGCCAGTGCGGCAAGCTGGGCCTGATCATCGTCGACTACCTGCAGCTGATGCAGGGTTCCAAGCCGGGCGACAACCGGGCGTCCGAGATCTCGGAGATCTCGCGCAGCCTGAAGGGCCTGGCCAAGGAACTGGGGTGCCCCGTGATCGCGCTGTCCCAGCTGAACCGCTCGCTGGAACAACGCCCCAACAAGCGCCCCGTGATGTCCGACCTGCGCGAATCCGGCGCTATCGAACAGGATGCGGACGTGATCATCTTCCTGTATCGTGACGAAGTTTACAACCCGGACTCGCCCGACAAAGGTACCGCCGAGATCATCATCGGCAAACAGCGTAACGGCCCGATCGGCGCCATTCGACTGACCTGGATGGGCATGTACACCAAGTTCGGCAATTACAGCGGCAACCTCGGTATTTACCAAGGCGACTAACGTCGATATAGAAGGGGGCCTCGCAAACCTGCTGCGCGTTGCATTTTCGTTCTGCGATTCTTGAACGAAACTGCCGCCGCCCGCTACGGTTTTCGAAGCCCCTGACGCGCTGCGAGTTATAACAAAAAGCTATTGTTGCGGCGTCGCGCCGCAACGTTTAAGAAGTCCCAAGAGAAAACCCAACGGAGAACCTATGTTTGGACGCCTGATGCCCACGGAGGGCAAATTTTTCGACCTGTTCAACCAGCACGCGGCCTTGTGCGTGAAGGGTGCACAAGAGATGGTCGGCCTGATGACCAACTTCGACGACCTGGAAAACCGCACGCACGCCGTGGAGAGCATCGAAAAGCAGGCGGACAAGGTCACCTACGCGTGCGTGGACCTGCTGCACAAGACGTTCATCACGCCGCTCGACCGCGACGACATCCACAAGCTGATCACCCGCATGGACGACATCCTCGATATGATGGAGGACGCCGCCCAGACCATCTCGCTGTACGACCTGCACGCCGTGACGCCGGAAGCCAAGCGCCTGGCCGAGCTGTGCCTGGCCTGCTGCGAAAAGGTCCAGCAGGCCGTCGGCATGCTGCACAACATGGACAACGCCCAGAAGATGGTCGCCATCTGCGAAGAGATCGACCGCCTGGAATCGGACGCCGACCACGTGATGCGCGCGGCCATGTCCAAGCTGTTCCGCGACGAACCGGACGTACGCAACCTGATCAAGATGAAGGCCATCTACGAGATCCTCGAGACCGTGACCGACCGCTGCGAAGACGTTGCCAACATCATCGAAGGCATCATCGTCGAGAACGCGTAACGACCGGACCAATAAAAACAATATGGATTCTCTTCACATCAGCATTTATGTGCTGGGCCTGCTCGTCTTTCTGGCGCTCGTCTTCGACTTCATGAACGGCTTCCACGATGCCGCCAACGCGATCGCGACGGTGGTGTCGACCGGGGTGCTGCGTCCGCAGACCGCCGTCGCGATGTCGGCGATGTTCAACTTCGTCGCCATCTTCACCGTCGGCCTGCACGTGGCGTCGACGGTGGGCAAGGGCACCGTCGACCCGCACATCGTCGACCACTACGTCGTGTTCGGCGCGCTCGTCGGCGCCATCATCTGGAACGTGATCACCTGGTACTACGGCATCCCGTCGTCGTCGTCGCACGCACTGATCGGCGGCCTGGTGGGCGCCGCGGTGGCCAAGAGCGGCACCGGCGCGCTGGTCGGCGGCGGCCTGCTCAAGACCGTCCAGTGGATCATCCTGTCGCCGCTGCTGGGCTTCATCCTCGGCTCGCTCGTGATGCTGGCCGTGTCGTGGATCTTCGTGCGCACCCCGCCGCGCAAGGTCGACACCTGGTTCCGCCGCCTGCAGCTGGTCTCGGCCGCGGCCTACAGCCTGGGCCACGGCGGCAACGACGCCCAGAAGACCATCGGCATCATCTGGATGCTGCTGATCGTGGCCGGCGTATCGAAGGCCGGCGACGCGGCGCCGCCGCTGTGGGTCGTGATCGCGTGCTACACGGCGATCTCGATGGGCACGCTGTTCGGCGGCTGGCGCATCGTGCGCACGATGGGCCAGAAGATCACCAAGCTCAAACCGGTGGGCGGCTTCTGCGCGGAATCGGGCGGCGCCATCACGCTGTTCATCGCAAGCAGCATCGGCGTGCCGGTGTCGACGACGCACACCATCACGGGCGCCATCGTCGGCGTCGGCTCGGCGCAGAAGGCCTCGGCCGTGCGCTGGGGCGTGGCGGGCAACATCGTCTGGGCCTGGGTCTTCACGATTCCCGCGTCGGCCTTCATGGCCGCGATCGCGTGGTGGGTCGGAACCCACATCCTGTAAGCGCACGACGCGTCGAACGAAAAGCAGCCTCCGGGCTGCTTTTTTTTGCCAATTTCCAAAAACCGGGGTCAGAGCCCGGTTTTTGGAAATTGCCCAAAATCGGGCTCTGACCCCGGTTTGTTTTTTGCCACACTTGCGTGTTCCTTGTTCATTTTTACTAACACTGTAGTAATATTACATGCGATCGTCGGCCAGCGTTGCCGCCGGGGCCACGCCCGCCGATCAGAATAAGAATGAAGAGGGGACAATATGATATTCAGACGTAGTTTGACTTCACGGTTGAGCGTCGCCGTGGCCGCTTGCGCCAGCCTGCTGCTGGCCGGTTGCGGCGCCGGCGATCCGGCGCAGCAGGCCACCCAGTCGGGCACCCGGCTGCTCGCGACCGGCACCTCGGCAGCCGCCACGCCGGTCGCGCCGGGCAGTATCCGCATGCACTTCCACCGCGTCCAGAACGATACGGCCCAGTGGGGCGTGTATTCCTGGGACGGCCCGCAGCATCCCAGCTCGGCGTGGATCGCCGACCGCTTCATGATGACGAACAGCGACGGCTTCGGCGGCTATGTCGACATCCCGCTGGCGGCCGGAAAAAGCGCGATCTGGTTCCTCGTCACGGACGGCAACGGCACGAAGAATTGCGGCGCCGACCAGCACGCCGACCTGAACGCGGACGTCGCCACGAAAGGCCAGGAGATCTGGATGCTGGAGGGCGACTGCACCGTCTACGCGAGCCAGCCCGCGCTCAGCTACGGCAATCTGGCCTTCGCCAACGCGCACTGGCTGACCGGCGCGACCCTGGCTTGGCCGGGCGTGCCCGCGAACGGCCGCTATAAACTGTTCTACGCCGAGAACGGCGGCCTCGCGCCGACGCCGGGCGGGGCGCTCGGCCTGTCCGGCGCGGACGGCGCCTTCGACCTGACCGTGGCCGCGCTGCCGGACGCGATCCGCCAGAAATACCCGCACCTGGCCGGCGCCACGGGCCTGAGCCTGTCCGCGCTTGACGCGGCCAAGGTGGCGTCCATGGTCAGCGGCCAGTTCGCCATCGCCCAGTACGACGGCGCCGGCAACCTGGTGCAGGTGACGTCGCTGCAGATGGCCGGCCTGCTGGACGACCTGTTTGCCGCGAAGGCGGCCCAGGCGCAACTGGGCGTGTCGTTCGACCGGAACGGCCTCGCGACGTTCCGCGTGTGGGCGCCGACGGCGAAATCCGTCGCGCTGAACCTGTACGCCGGCGCGAACGCGGCGACGCCGACGACGGTCCCGATGACGCGCGACGCGGCCAGCGGCGTATGGACCTACGCGTCCACCGATCCGCAACTGGCGAACCGTGCCTACTACACGTACAAGGTAGAGGTGCTGTCGCGCTGGGCGGACAACAAGATCGTGACGAATACCGTCACCGATCCGTATTCGCTGAGCCTCTCGGCCAACAGCGCGCGCAGCTTCGCCGCGAACCTCGACAGCGCGCAGCTCAAGCCGGCCGGCTGGGACGACCAGCGCATTCCGAAGCTCGACGCGCCGACCGACATCGCGCTGTACGAGCTGCACATCCGCGACTTCTCGGCTTCCGACGCCACCGTCCCCACCGCCCACCGCGGCAAATACCTGGCCTTCACGGACGGGAATTCGGACGGCATGCGCCACTTGAAATCGCTGCAGAAGGCGGGCATGACGCACGTGCACCTGCTGCCGAGCTTCGACTTCGCCAGCGTCAACGAGAAGGGCTGCGTGACGCCGACGATTCCGGCCGCGGCCGCCGATTCGACCGCGCAGCAGGCCGCCGTTGCCGCCGTCGCGGACACCGACTGCTTCAACTGGGGCTACGACCCGGTCCACTACGACGCGCCGGAGGGCAGCTACGCGACGGATGCGGACGACGGCGCCGTGCGCGTGCGCGAGTTCCGCGCGATGGTGCAGGCGCTGCACGAAGCCGGCCTGCGCGTGACGATGGACGTCGTGTACAACCACACGAGCCAGTCGCAGCAAGGCCCGCTGTCGGTCCTCGACCGCATCGTGCCCACGTATTACTACCGTCTGGGCAGCGACGGCCACATCCTGAACGACAGCTGCTGCGCCGACACCGCGCAGGAGAACGCCATGATGGGCAAGCTGATGATCGATTCCGTGTCGCTGTGGGCGCGCCAGTACAAGGTCGACAGCTTCCGCTTCGACATCATGGGCTTCACGCCGCTGGACCTGCTGAAACGCCTGCATGCGAGCGTCAACCAGGCCGCGGGCCGCGACATCTACCTGTACGGCGAAGCGTGGAACTTCGGCAGCGTGGCGAACGACGCCCGCTTCGTGCAGGCGCGCCAGGCGAACATGGCGGGCACCGGCATCGGCTCGTTCAACGACCGCATGCGCGATACGGTGCGCGGCGGCGGCTGCTGCGACGGCGGCCAGTGGCTCATCAGCCAGCAGGGCTTCATCAATGGCGCCTACCTTGACCCGAACGCGCTGTCGACGCAGACCCGCGACGATGCGCTGCGTCTCGCGGACCTCGCGCGCGTCGCGCTGTCCGGCACGCTGCGCGACTACCGCTTCACGGACCGTTTCGGCAGCGTGCGCACGAACGCCCAGATCGACTACTTCGGCCAGCAGGCCGGCTTCGCGGCGAATCCGTCCGAGACGATCAACTACGTCGAGGCGCACGACAACCAGACGCTGTTCGACATCAACGCCTATAAACTGCCGCAATCGACGCCGCTCGCCGACCGCGTGCGCGTGCAGACCCTTGGCGCGGCGATCAACGTCCTGGCGCAGGGTATCCCGTTCTTCCACGCCGGCCAGGAAATCCTGCGCTCGAAATCGCTCGACCGCGACAGCTATAACGCGGGCGACTGGTTCAACAAGCTGGATTACAGCTACGCGTCGAACAACTTCGGCGTCGGCCTGCCGATGGCCGGTTCGAACCAGGACAACTGGGGGTTGATGTCGCCGATCCTCACCAACCCGCTGATCAAGCCGGACACGCGCGCGATCGTGGCGGCGAAGAATGCGTTCGAAGACTTCCTCGCGATCCGCGCCGACAGCACGCTGTTCCGCCTGCGCACGGCCCAGGACGTGATCGACCGCCTGAAGTTCCACAACGTGGGCCCCGACCAGGTGCCGGGCCTCGTCGCGATGAGCATCGACGGCGCGCAGCCGGGCTCCTATGTTGGCGCGAAATACAAGGCGGTCGTCGTCGTGTTCAACGTCGACAAGGTCGCGAAGTCGATCGCGATCCCGGAGCTGAAGGGCCGCAAGCTGCAGTTGCACCGCATCCAGCGCAACGGCAGCGACGACGTCGTGAAGGCGTCGAGCTTCGATGCCGCCAGCGGCACGTTCGCGATCCCGGCCCGCACGGCGGCCGTGTTCGTGCAGAACGCGAACGATTGATGGCGGCGTAAAAAAAAAGGGCCGGGAGTGCGAACTCCCGGCCCTTGTCGCGTCCGCGTCCGTCAGCGCGCCGGCGCGATCATGGTGCCGTTGCCGGTCGTGCGGTCGTTCTCCAGCGCCTGCTTGTCGACGACCATCACGTCGTCGGTGCGGCTCGGCGCCTTGCGCGGGATGAGCGTGCCGGTCGGCGTGTAGCTCGAGTCGAGGTATTTGTCGCCCGGTTGCTGCGGATCCTGCGCGGCGCAGCCGGACAGCACGACCACGGTCGCCGCCAGGACGGCCGAATTGAAACGGTTCATTACGATTCTCTCCTCAGCGTGAATCTGCGTTGATGGGTTATTTGATGCAGACGGCGCGCACCATCTTGATGTCGGTAACGCCGTCCAGGATCTTCTCGATGCCGTCCATTTTCAGGGTCAGCATCCCGTCCTCCAGCGCGGCCGCGAGCAGGTCGGCCACGCGCGCGTGCTCGGTCAGCAGGCGCTTGATACGCTCGCTGCCCAGCATCAATTCATGCAGGCCGACGCGCCCGCGGTATCCCTTGTTGCACTCGGCGCAGCCGACGGCGCGGTAGAGCGTAAAGCGGCCGTCGGCGCCGCCGTGGCGTTCGCGCCAGCCGGCCAGCACGGCCGCGCGCGCGGCCTGCGGGTCGGTCCGGTAGGCGGCCTGGCCGCGCAATTCCTCGCAATACTCGTCGAGCAGCGCATCCACCTCGGCGTCGTCCGGGTGGTAGGGCTGGCGGCATGTGGCGCACAGGCGGCGCGCGAGGCGCTGCGCCAGGATGCCCAGCAGGGCGTCGGCAAAATTGAACGGGTCCATCCCCATGTCGAGCAGGCGCACGACCGATTCCGGCGCGCTGTTCGTGTGGAGCGTTGAGAACACGAGGTGGCCCGTCAGCGACGCTTCGATGCCGGTGCTGACGGTCTCGCGGTCGCGCATCTCGCCGACCATGATCACGTCCGGATCGGCGCGCAGGAAGGCGCGCATGACGGTCGCGAAATCGAGGCCCGCCTTGCGGTTGACCTGCACCTGGCGCAGGCCCTTCTGGGTGATCTCGACCGGGTCCTCGGCCGTCCAGATCTTGGTCTCCGGCGTGTTCAGGTGCGCCAGGATCGAGTGCAGGGTCGTCGTCTTGCCGGAGCCGGTCGGGCCGCACACGAAGAACAGGCCGTAGGGCTTGCCGACGGCGGACTTCAGGCGCTCCAGGTTGTGCGGCAGGATCCCCAGCTTGTCGAGCGGGATCGGTTCGCCGGCCTGCAGGATGCGCATCACGACGTCCTCGACGCCGCCGCTGGACGGGATCGTCGCCACGCGCAGCTCGATGTCGAGCGGGCCGTATTTGCGGAAGCGGATCTTGCCGTCCTGCGGCTTGCGCCGTTCCGAGATGTCGAGGTCGCACATGATCTTCACGCGCGCGATAAGGGCGCTGCGGTAGCTGGCCGGGATCTCGATGTACGGCACCAGCACGCCGTCCTTGCGGAAGCGGACGCCCGTCTTGCCACGTCCCGGCTGCGGTTCGATGTGGATGTCGGAGGCGCCCTGGCGGTGCGCCTCCATGATGATCCGGTTGAGCAGCTTGACCAGCTCGTTCTCGACGGCGGCCGAGACTTCGGCGCCGCCGCCCTCCGCATCCTCGTCCGTGTCGCCGTCCTCGTCCAGGTTCGACAGCAGTTCGCCGACGCTCGTATCGTCGGCGACGGGACCGCCGAAAAACTGGGCGACGGTCAGGCGCAGGTCGTGCCGGGTCGTCACGCGCCAGGCGAAGCGCGCGCGGCCGAACACCTGGGTGGCGATGTGGCTGGCGGCCACGCGTTCCGGGTCCAGCGCCATCAGCACGAGGCCGTCCGGACCGTCCTCCAGCGGCAGCCAGCCGTGTTCGAGCGCGAACTGCTGCTTCAGGTTGCGCAGCAGCTCGACCGGCTTCACACGCTCGGCGCGGAACGGTTCGTACGGCACGCGGGCGTAATCGGACAGCGCCTGCCCCAGTTGGGCGGGCTTGAGGTGGAAGTCGGCCAGCAGGACGTCTTCGATGTCGGCGTCGCGCTCGCGCGCGCGGCGCGTGGCCTGTTCCAGTTCCTGCTGGGTCAGGAGGGCGCGCGCGACGAGGCCGTCGTAGCGGCCGCGCGGCACCGCTGCGCGCAGGCGCTGGCTGAGCGCGACGGCCAGGGTCTCGCTCAACTGCTTCACGCCGTCCAGGGCCAGTTGCGGGAACGGGCCGTTCGGGCGGTGGTTGATGAACTGGATGACGCCCAGCAGGACGCCGTTCGCGTCGATCAGCGGCGCGACCAGCATCTCGCGCGTGCGGTAGCCGGTCTTCTGGTCGACGCCGCGCTGGAAGTGCAGGTTGGGCGACAGGCGCTTCAGCTCGGCCTCGTCGTAGACGTCGGCGATGTTGACGGTCTGGCGCGTGCGCGCGACGAACCCGGCGACCGACCCCGGTCCGATCGGCAGCTTCAGGTCGCGGAACGACGACAGGCCCGTCTTGACCTTGGCGAGGAGGGCGTCCTGTTCCGGCGTGACGACGTACAGTGTGAAGCGGTCGCTGTCGAACAGGTCGCAGAAATCCAGGCCCAGGTCGAGCATGATCTGGTCCAGGTTGGCGGTGGCATGGATTTTCGTGATGATGCCCAACAGGCGGCGCTGGAAGTCGAGCCGCCGCTCGGCGTCGTCGTGCGCCCGCCGGTCGCCCTTGCGCTGGTCCACGAAATCCGCGTTCATCAGAGTTCCACTTCCAGGCCTTCGTGGGCCAGTTTCACGACGAGGCCGTTCAGGCGGTCGTGCCAGCGCGCCAGCGCTTCCGCCAACACGGCTTCGAGCTCGTCGTCGGAGCGGGTGGGCTCGTGGTGGGTGCAGTACAGGCTGCGCGCGCCGACCTTGAGCGCCAGCGCGATGGCGGCGTCGAACGTGCCGTGGCCCCAGCCCTGCTTGGCCGGGTATTCCTCCAGCGTGTACGAGCAGTCGGCGATCAGCGCGTCGATGCCTTCCAGCGCGTGCTCGATCTCCCGTTCGCGCCGCTCAATCTCGCGTTGCGCCGCCGCGTACGCCGCGCTGTCCGGCGCGTGCGGATTGAAGAACGGTTCGTGGTCGCCCGTGAAGAACACGGCGCGGCCGTTGCTTTCGACGCGGTAGCCGAGGTTCGTGACAGGGTGGTGCATCACGACGTTGTGCACCACCACGTCGCCCACCGCGTGCGGCACGCCGACCTCCAGCGTGCGGTAGTCGATGGCGGCATCCATGTGTTCCTCGCTGACGGGGAAGTAGCTGTTCTGCAGCTGCACGCCCATCACGTGCTCGATGCCCTGGCCCGTGACGTGGTCGTGGGCGCCGTGCAGGCGCACGCGCGTGCCCTTCACGAACAGCGGCGTGAAGAAGGGCAGGCCGTGGATGTGGTCCCAGTGGCTGTGCGTGATGAAAATGTTGGCATCCACGTCAAGGCCGGTCTCGGCGCGGCGGCGCATCAGGTCCTGGGCGAGGGCGTAGATCCCCGTGCCGGCGTCGAGCACGATCAGCGTGCCGTCGTCGCCGCGCACTTCGATGCAGGTGGTGTTGCCGCCGTAGCGCACGGTACGCGGCCCCGGGGACGGGATGGAGCCGCGCACGCCCCAGAATCTGAATTTCATAAAAGTCCCTTGCTGCGCAGCCTCGTCGTCTGCGTATGTTTTTTCGTCGCGGCCAAGCCTGCACCGCTGCAATATAGGTCAGATGATAGCGGGATTCTGTAACCAATTATCTGAATTTTGCAATTTCACATCGATGTGTGTACAGCGGTGCGCAACGAAGTTACACTGTGTGTAAATTACGGTCCGGCAATTTTTGTGGCGATCAGGCACGTCGGATTTCAGCGAGACACAAACGATCATGCAAGAGCTCACCCCGGCCAATATCGTAGAGCGACTCGACCTCCTTACCGAGGTCAGCGTCGCTCTCGGCGACGGTCATGACATCGACGCCTTCCTCGACCGCATCCTCAAGGTCGCGAAGAGCATGACGAACGCCGACGGCGGCACGCTGTATCGTCCCAGCAACGACGAACGCAGCCTGTGCTTCCACATCTCCCTGAACGATACGCTGGAGATCTACCAGGGCGGCGCGAGCGGCAATCCGATCGACCTGCCGCCGATTCCCCTGTATGACGAATACGGCAACAAGAACCTCGCGTCCGTGGCGGCATATGCGGCCAACTTCCACCAGTCCGTGAACATCGGCGACGTGTACCGGGCCGACGTCTTCAATTTTTCGGGCATGCGCTCGTTCGACCAGACTTTCGGTTACCGCTCGAAGTCCATCCTGACGGTGCCGATGACGGACCACGCGGGCGAACTGGTGGGCGTGCTCCAGCTGATCAACGCCATGGACCGGGAGACGGGCGAGATCCGTTCGTTCTCCGACACCGACCAGCGCTTCATCGAGGCCTTAGCGGGGCAGGCGGCCGTGGCGCTCACGAACCAGCAGCTCGTCGTGCAGATGGAAGCGCTGCTGGAAGCCCTCGTCAACCTGATCAACATCGGCATCGACGAAAAATCGCCGTACACGGGCCGCCACTGCCAGTTCGTGCCGGAGCTGACGATGATGCTGGCCGAGGCCGTGCACGAGACGACCGCCGGCCCGATGGCCCCGTTCCGCATGAGCGACGCCGACCGCCGCGAACTGTGGCTCGCGGGCCTGCTGCACGACTGCGGCAAGATCACGACGCCGGTGCACGTCGTCGACAAGGCGACGAAGCTGGAAACGATCTTCGACCGCATCCACATGATCGACACGCGCTTCGAGGTGCTGCTGCGCGACGCCGAAATCACCGCGCTGCGCGCGAAGTGCGAACCCGGCGCGGACCATGCCGCGCTCGACGACCGCCTCGCCTCCGAGCAGGCGCGCCTGCGGCTCGATCGCGATTTCCTGCGCCAGGCGAACATCGGCAGCGAAGGCATGTCGCCCGAGGACCAGGAGCGCGTGCGCCGCATCGCCGCCTACCGCTGGACCGGGCCGGACGGCGTCCTTCGCGACTTGCTCGACGAGGACGAGGTGCGCAACCTGACCGTGCGCTTCGGGACGCTGAACGACGACGAGCGCAAGATCATCAACAACCACATCGTCGTCACGATCCGCATGCTCGAATCGCTGCCGTGGCCCAAGCACCTGAAAAACGTGCCGGAATATGCGGGCGGCCACCACGAGCGCATGGACGGCAAGGGTTATCCGCGCGGCCTCACGCGCGAGCAGATGTCCGTGCCGGCGCGCGTGATGGCCATCGCCGACATCTTCGAGGCCCTGACGGCGCGCGACCGCCCGTATAAAAAGGGCAAGACGCTGTCCGAATCGCTGCACATCCTGGGCAAGTTCGCTCTCAACGGCCACATCGACCCGGACCTGTTCGACATCTTCGTGCGCCAGAAGGTCTACCTGAAATTCGCCCGCAAGAACCTGGATTCGTCGCAGATCGACTTCGTCGACGAGGCGGCGATCCCGGGCTACCGGCCGTAAGCGCATGGCCCGGTTGCGCAAGGCCTTCGGCAAATACGGCGCCCGTTGGGCGCTCGGCTTCGCCCTCATGCTGGCTGCGATGCTGTACACGAACGGCACGTGGCACAGCGGCGCCATCGAACGCCAGGACGCCATCATCTCCGACCTGCGCATGCGCCTGGACGGGCCGGTGCCCGACCCGCGCATCGTCATCGTCGACATCGACCCGAAAAGCATCGCCGCCGTCGGCAGGTTTCCGTGGAGCCGCGACGTGATGGCGAAGCTTGTCGACCAGCTGGCCGGGCACTACGGCACAAGGGCCATCGGCTTCGACGTGTCGTTCCCCGAACCCGATACGAGTTCCGGCTACGCCGTGCTGGAGCGCCTTGCGCAGCGCGAACTCAAGGACGTGCCGGGCATGGCGACGAAGCTGGCCGCGCTCGAGCCTGAACTCGACTACGACGGCCGCTTCGCCAAGGCGCTGGCCGGACGGCCCGTCGTGCTGGGCTATAACCTGTCGTCGGACCTGTCCAAGGGCGTGCTGCCGAAGCCCGCGTTCACCGTCGCGGACCTGCGCGGGCGGACGCTCGACGCCGGCAGGTCGTCCGGCTATGAAGCGAACATCGCGCGCCTGCAGGCGGCGGCGCGGGGCGCCGGCAGCTTCAGCTTCGTTCCGGACGTGGACGGCGTCGTGCGCACGGTGCCGCTGCTGCAGCGCGTCGGCGACGGCTATTATCCGTCGCTCGGTCTCGCCACGGCCGCCGTGGGCCTGGGCGCGACATCCATCCGCCCGGACTTCGGCGACGAGTCGCTCGCCGGCCAGAACGGCGCGGCCGGCGCGGACGCCATCGTGCTCGCGCTGCCGCACAAGAACTTGCGGATACCGGTCGGCGACGACTTGACGACGGTCGTGCAGTTCCGCGGCCCGGGCGGTCCGGAGGGCGGAACGTTCCGCTACGTGTCCGCCGTCGATGTGCTGAACGGGAAGGTGCCCGCCGCCGTGCTGACAGGGCACATCGCCCTCGTCGGGACGACGACGCCCGGCCTGCAGGACATGCGTTCGACGCCGGTGAGCAGCGTCTATCCCGGCGTGGAGGTGCACGCCAACGTGATCAAGTCCATCCTCGACGGCCGTTTCAAATCGCGTCCGGACTACGCCACCGCGCTCGAATTCTTCCAGATCGCGGTGGCCGGCACCCTGCTCGCGCTGCTGTTGCCGGCGCTGGCGCCGCTGCCGGCCGTGCTGGCGTCCGGCGCCGTCTTCGCCGGCGTCGTCGCATTCAACTGGTTCCTGTACCGCCAGATGGACTGGACGATCGACATGTTCGTCTGCCTGCTGCTCGTCGCGCTGCTGTTCGTCGCGAACGTGGCGTGGGGCTTTCTATTCGAGTACCGCAAGGGCCGCGCCCTCGTCTCGCGCTTCGGCGAATACGTGGCGCCGGAACTCGTCGCGCAGATGGCCGAGAACCCGGAAGCCTATACGATGGAAGGGGAGAGCCGCGAGCTGTCCGTGATGTTCGTCGACGTGCGCGGCTTCACGACGATCTCGGAAGGCCTGTCGCCCAAGGCGCTGCGCGAATACATCAACCTGTACCTGACGGCGATGTCCGAGGATATCCGCGGCAGCCACCAGGGCACGCTCGACAAATACATCGGCGACGCCGTGATGGCCTTCTGGGGCGCGCCCGTCGCCTTCGCCGACCACGCCAGCCGCGCCGTCGCCACGTCGCTGCTGATGCAGGCCAGCGCCGCGCGCCTGAACGACGACTTCCAGCGGCGCGGCTGGCCCGCGCTTGCCATCGGCATCGGCATCAATTCCGGCCTGATGCACGTGGGCGACATGGGGTCCGCGATCCGCCGTGCCTACACCGTGATGGGCGATGCGGTGAACCTCGGGTCGCGCCTGGAAGGCATCACGAAGGTCTATGGGGTCGGCATCGCCGTGGGCGAGGCGACGCGCCTGGCGGCGCCGGAATTCGTCTACCGCGAGCTGGATCTCGTGCGCGTGAAGGGCAAGAACGAGCCCGTCGCGATCTTCGAACCGCTGGGCAAGCCGGCCGACGTCGCTCCGGCCGTGCTGGACGAACTGGCCGCGTGGGACGCGGCGCTGGCGCGGGTGCGCGCGCGGGACTGGGACGCCGCCGAATCGGCCATCGCGGCGCTGCACGGGGCGCACCCGCAGCGGGCGCTCTATGCCCTGTACCTGGAGCGGATCGCGCGCTGGCGCGCGGCTCCCCCGGGCG
The DNA here is from genome assembly GCF_001941825.1 of Massilia putida. Classification (NCBI taxonomy): domain Bacteria; kingdom Pseudomonadati; phylum Pseudomonadota; class Betaproteobacteria; order Burkholderiales; family Oxalobacteraceae; genus Massilia; species Massilia putida. The sequence continues at coordinate 2,308,791 of NZ_CP019038.1, read as the reverse complement.
AAGGGTGGGATGGGGTGACGACGTTCGATACCAAATAACACCGACGTCGTTCCCGCAAAAGCGGGAACGGCTCATCGGGCTGTACCCCCAATACCGAGCAACTGGATTCCGTGCATGGGAAATACAGGCGGTCGCATGAATGGGCCGGCTTCGGCGCCTCGGCATGGGCCCCGCTTTCGCGTGGCGACGGATCGGCTGTATCGGCCACACAACGCGGCGTCCGGGATTCCCCCCATCCCGTGGGGAAGATTCGTAATCGCCACTAATTTTTCTCTCAAGCAAGGAAAACCTGATTACACTCGCATGAAATCGAGGGTTTTCCTCTTCAGCGGCATCGCCGCAGGCCCGGGCATGCATGGGCTAGAACAATAACGATATGGTCATCGACAACATGAAACTATGCTTGGCACGCCTGGTCGCGGGCTCGGTGCTGGCCGCCGCCGTCGGCGCTGCCTGGGCGATTGAGCCGATCCGGTTCGAGATCAGCCGCTTCGAGGTAAGCGGCAACACGCTGCTGCCGGCTGCCGAGGTGCAGGCCGCGGTGGCGCCGTACGCGGGCAGCGGGCGCGATTTCGGCGACGTCCAGCGCGCGCTGGAAGCGCTCGAGGCGCTGTACCACGCGCACGGCTGGAACGTGGTCACCGTCCAGTTGCCCGAACAGGAACTGAATGGCGGCGTCGTGCGCCTGAACGTCATCCAGACCAAGGTGCGCCAGGTCGAGGTCACGGGCAACCGCTGGTTCTCCGAGGCGAACGTGCGCGCCAGCCTGCCCACGCTGGTGCCGGGCGCGACGCCCAACCTGAACGACGTGTCGCGCAACCTCAAACTCGTCAACGAGAACCCGGCCAAGAAGGTCAAGCTGAGCCTCGCCGGCGCGGACGTGGGCGGCGAGGATGTCGTCGACGCCAAGGTCGAAGTCGCGGACGAGCGCCCCTGGCGGGTGATGTTCAACGCCGACAACACGGGCACGGCATCCACCGGCAAGACCCATGCGGGCGTGATGCTGCAGCACGCCGACCTGTGGGGGCGCGACCACGTGGGCACGCTGCAGTACACGACGACGGCCGAGCGCCCGGACCGCGTGGCCGTATGGGCCGCCGGCTACCACGTGCCGCTGTACGCGCTGGGCGATTCCGTCGACCTCTTCGCCAGCTATTCGAACGTCGACTCGGGCGCCGTCAACGCCGGCCTGTTCGACCTGACGGTGAGCGGCAAGGGCGCGGTGTACGGCGCCCGCTACAACCATGTCTTGCCCAAGCGCGGCGACCTGGAGAGCCGCATCGTGTACGGCCTCGACGTCAAGGCCTACCGCAACAACGTCGTCTTCGGCACGCAGAATTTCGGCAACGACATCACCGTGCGTCCCCTGAGCATCGCCTATGCCGGCAGCCATGCGGCGCCCGACGGTCAGACCGATTTTTCGATCGCCTTGCTGCAGAACGTGCCGGGCGGCTCGCGCGGCGGCGCCGAGGACTTCGCGGCCGTGCGCAGCGGCGCCAAAGCCGGCTACCGCATGGTGCGCTTCGCGGCCGCCTTCACCAACGTCATCGCCGCCGACTGGCAGACGCGCGTGCTGCTGAACGGCCAGTGGACGCGCGATGCGCTGGTCCCGGGCGAGCAGTTCGGCGCCGGCGGCGCGACGACCGTGCGCGGCTTTGGCGAGCGCGATCTGGCCACGGACACGGGCATCGTCTCCAACGTCGAGTTGTACACGCCGGACCTGTGCAACCGCGCGGGTTGGCAATGCCGCGTGCTGGGCTTCTACGACACGGCCTGGGGCGAGCGCAATCGCGCGCTGGCGAGCGAACTGCATCGCGCCGCGATCTCCAGCACGGGCCTCGGCCTGCGTTTCGCGGCAGGCAGCGCGGCCAGCGTGCAGCTCGACTACGGCCACGGCATGCACGTCGGCCAAGTGGCGGCAACCAGCAGGAACAAGCTCCACGTGCGCGTGGTGCTGGCGTATTGAGGACCTTTCTTATGACTTCATCCATCCAACGACGGTTCGGCGCGCTGGTGCTCGCCGCGGCCTACTGCGGGACCGCAATGGGCGCGCCCGCGCTGCCGCAGGTGGTCGCGGGCCAGGCCACGTTCAACCAGCAGGGCAACGTGTTCTCGATCACGAACACGCCCGGCACGGTCATCAACTGGCAGAGCTTCAATGTCGGCGCCGGCGAGATCACGCGCTTCATCCAGCAGAACGGCGACAGCGCGGTGCTGAACCGAGTGCTGGGCCAGGACCCGACGAAGGTCCTCGGCGCCCTGCAATCGAACGGCAAGGTCTTCCTGATCAACCCGAACGGCATCCTGTTCGGCCAGGGTTCGCGCGTGGACGTGAACGGCCTCGTGGCGTCGACGCTGAACATCAGCGACGCCGACTTCCAGGCCGGCCGCAAGCGCTTCCAGGCCGGAACGACGGCGGGTAACGTCCGCAACGACGGCACCATCGCGACGCCGGGCGGCGGCCAGGTCTTCCTGATCGCGCCGGATGTGAAGAACACGGGCATCATCACGGCGCCAGGCGGCGACGTGATCCTCGCGGCGGGCCACAGCGTGCAGCTGGTGGATTCGAACGATCCGGACCTGCGCGTGGAACTTTCCGCGCCCAGCGGACAGGCCGTCAATCTGGGGCAGGTGATCGCCCGGGGCGGCCGCATCGGCATCTACGGCGCGCTGGTCAACCAGCGCGGCCTCGTCAACGCCGACAGCGCCGTGATGGGCGCGAACGGCCGCATCGTCCTGAAGGCCGGCGGCAAGGTCGCGCTGGATGCCGGCAGCTTCACGAGCGCGCGCGGCGGCGCGGGCGCGGACGGCGGCACGGTGCAGGTGCTGGGCGGGCAGGTGGATGTCGCATCCGGCGCCGGCGTCGATGCCAGCGGCCGCAACGGCGGCACGGTGCTCGTCGGCGGCGACTGGCAGGGCGGCGGCATGCGCGCGCAGCAGACCCGCGTCGCTCTCGGCTCCGTCATCCGGGCCGACGGCGTCGCCGGCAACGGCGGCAAGGTGGTGCTGTGGTCCGACGGCGCGACCAGCGCGCACGGTACCGTCTCCGCCCGCGGCAGCGCGGCCGGCGGCGCGGTGGAAACATCGGGCCACCTGCTGGACGTCGACGGCATCGCGGTCGAGGCGGCCGGCGCCACGGGCAGGAACGGCACGTGGCTGCTGGACCCGTACGACATCGACGTGGTCGCGGGCGGCAACGCGAGCGCGGGCGACGTCAAGTCGACTTCCGCCGGCACCTCGACCGGCGTCACCCGCGTGGCCCCGTCCACGCTGACGACGGCCGGCACGGACGTCGTCCTGCAGGCGCGCCACGACCTGAGCATCACGGACGCCTTGAACGCGGCCGGCAGCGTGCATGCACAAGCCGGCAACGACATCAACATCAATGCCCAGGTGGGTGCCGGCGACGACCTCGATTTCCGCGCGGGGAATGCGTTCACGCTGGGCGCCAACGGCCTGCTGACCACCGCCAACTACATCGACGTCAGCGCCAACCAGGTCACGCTGTCCGGCAAGATCGCCGGCAGGGGCCAGTTGCCGATCCTGACGTTGACGTCGTTCGACCCGGGCCGCGCCATCAGCATCGGCACGGGGACGAGCACCTCGGGTGCGCTCGTGCTGGACACGGCGGCGCTGCAGCGCCTGGGCAGCAACCTCTATGAGATCAACGTCGGCAACAGCGCGCACACGGGCACCGTCTCGGTCGACGCCGGCCTGGCGACGGCGGCCAACGTCGTGCTGGAAAACGCCGGCGACATCCGCGTGCGCGCGCCGGTCGATCTGTCCGCGAACACGGCGAGCCGCGTCATCGCGAACCAGTACGCGAACGGCGGCCTGATCGACATCGCGGGCGCCGTGACCGCGTCCAAGTCCGTGCTGTTGCAGGGCGACCGCCTGAACATCGGCGCGACCGTGTCCGCCGGCAGCGTCACGCTGCAACCGAATAGCACTGGCACGCATATGGTGATCGGCGGCGCCGGTTCGAACGACGGTTTCATGATCGGGCAGACGGCGCTCGCCAACGTGAAGGCGAATGAACTCACGATCGGCGGACTCGCGGGCGGCTGGGGCGGCATCGACGTCGCCGGCCCCGCATCGCTCACGACCGCGAAACTGACGCTGGACGCCGGCGCCGGCGAGCTGGCGATCAAGGCGCCGCTGAGCGCGCCGGGCACGGTGGCGCTGACGTCGACCCTCGGCATCTACGAGCGGGATACCGGCACCGTCAAGGCGGGCAATGTGGCGGTGCGCGGCGGCCAGGTCGTGCTCACCGGCGCCAACGAGATCGGCACGCTGTCCGGCAAGGCCGCCGGCAACCTGTTCAGCGTCGTCAACCAGGGCGGCCTGCGCATCGGCACCGTCGACGGCATGACCGGCATCACCGCGCCGAACGCCGGCATGCAGGTCACCAGTGGCGGCCTCCTGATGCTCGAGGCGGGCATCGCCGGCGGCACCGACGCGACGCTGGACGCCGCGGGCATCGCGGGCGGCGGCCTGCTCCAGGCCGGCAGGCTGAACTTGAAGTCCAGCGCCGGCATCGGCACCACGACGACCCCGCTCAAGACCCGCACCGGCACGCTGATGGCGTCCAACCAGGGCGCGGGCGGTCTCCCGATCAACATCGCCAACACGGGACCCCTCGTGCTTCAGCGGGCCGTGCAGGACGGCGAGGGCAATGGCGGCGCCATCGCGGTCGACAGCGTGGGCGGCATGACCGTGCCCGCGTTCGACGTGACCAACGGCGCCGGCGAGGTCCGCACCAACAGCGGGGACATCAGCCTCACGACGCACAGCCCGCTGACCATCAATGGCCGCGTGGCGACGACGAGCGGCAACGTGCGCCTGCTGGCCGACGATGGCGGCGCATTGACGATCGCCACCGGCGCCCACGTGACGTCGGTCAGCGGCAATGTCAGCATCACGGGCGGGTCCACGCAGATCGCGGCCGACAGCGTCACCGTGTCCAGCCAGGACAAGCTGCAGGTGACCACCGGCGGCAAGGACAGCGCGCCGCCGCCGGCGCCGACTCCGGCGCTCGACGCCTGCCTCGCCAACCGCACCGCGGCCGGCTGCGGCCCCGTGCTGGCGGCCGCGCTGCAGGTGTGCGTGGCCAATCCGTCCGGCCCGCATTGCGGCGAGGTCCTGCCGACATACGACACGTGCGCGGCCCAGCCCACCGCGGCAGGCTGCGCCCTCGTGATCAAGGAACACGACGCCGTCACCGCATGCATGGCCAACCCGAAGGCCGCGGGCTGCGCGACGACCTTGCCCGTCTACGACGTCTGCAAGACCGCTCCGGCCACGTATGGCTGCGCGGTCGTCATCAAGGAACACGACGCCGTCGCGGCCTGTATCGCCGATCCGAAAGCGCCGGGCTGTGCGACGACCTTGCCCGTCTACGATGTCTGCAAGACCGCTCCGGCGACGTATGGCTGCGCGGCCGTCATCAAGGAACACGACGCCGTCGCGGCCTGTATCGCCGATCCGAAAGCGCCGGGCTGCGCGACGACCTTGCCGGCGCTGGACCAGTGCCGCGCGGACGGCAGCGGATACGGCTGCGCGGCCGTGCTTGCGCGCGCCCGTTTCGACGCTTGCCTTGCCAATCCGTCCGGCGCCGGCTGCGGCGACGTCCTGCCCAAGCTGGACGTGTGCAAGCTGACGCCGTCGGTCGAGGGTTGCTCGCAGGTGCTGGCGCTGAGATTCCAGGCCTGCCTCGCGAACCCGCACGATCCGGCCTGCGGCGGCATCCTGCCCACGCTGACGCAATGCCAGGCCAACAGCAAGCTGCCCGGCTGCGACGCCGTGCTGCCGACGCTGGCGCAATGCATCGGCAGTCCGAGCCTGCAAGGCTGCGACGTGCGCCTGCCGACGCTTGCCGTGTGTGCGGCGGCGCCGACCACGGCCGGCTGCGAGGCGGTGCTGCCGACGGCATCGTTCTGCAGTACGCATCCGGGCGACGCCAGCTGCGTGACGTTCAGCGGCAGCGCCGGCGCCGGCCAGAACACGCAGGGCACGCCGGTGGCCCAGGCGGTGCAGACGACCGTCCAGGTCATCAACCGGGTCATCCCCGCGGCCGGGACGATCGTCGCCGGCGGCAGCGGCGACACCAAGGGCGACAGCGGCGCGCCGGCCGTCAAGCCGGGCGAGCGCTCGACCGGCCCGGCGCAAGTGGAATCAACTGGAGTCAAGAATGAAAAACCTGCGACCAAACTGTACTGCAATTGAGGCGCTGGCCCGGGCGTTGTTGTGTGCCGTGCTGCTGCTGGCCGCAAACGCGGCGTGGGCAGGGCAGGTCGTGGGCGTCGTGGCGCACCTGAGCGGGCCGCTGATGGACCGCAAGGCCGACGGCACCGTCAAGGCGCTGGCGGCCAAGTCCGAGGTCGAAAACGGCGACACGCTCGTGTCGGAGAAGAACACGTACGCGCAGATCCGCCTGCTCGACAACAGCGAGATCACGCTGCGTCCGGACACGACCTTCAAGATCGAGAACTTCGCCTACGAGGCCGACAAGCCTGACGCCGACAGCGCCGCGTTCAGCCTCTTGAAGGGCGGCCTGCGTTCGATCACGGGCCTGCTGGGCAAGCGCAACAAGGAGAAGTTCTCGCTCAAGACGCCGGCCGCCACGATCGGCATCCGCGGCACGACGTTCATCGCCCAGTGGGTCGAGCCGCCCGCGCCGGTTCCCGGCCTGCCGCCGCCTTCCGCCTTGCCCGCGTCCAATCTGGCGCCCGGCCTGCACGTGGCGGTGTTGGAAGGGCTGATCGTCGTGACGAACCCGGGTGGCGCGCAGCACTTTCCGGCCGGCCAGTTCGGCTTCGTGCCCAACGTGAACGCGCCGCCCATCGTCATCCCGCAGAATCCGGGCCTGAAGTTCACGCCGCCGCCGTCGTTCAGCAACAGCGTGGGCGGACCGCTCGCGTCGCAGGGTGCGGCGGCACAGCAGAATGGTGTCGACTGCATCGTCCGCTAATCGTCATTCCCGCTTGCGCGGGAAGGACGTGAAAAAAAAGCCTGTGCACCCTCCGGCGCACAGGCTTTTTGTTTGGACGGTCGAACCGTTACAGCACGTCGCTCGCGTGATCCGCCAGGCGCGAACGCTCGCCGCGCGCCAGCGTCACGTGGCCGCTGTGGCCCCAGCCCTTGAAGCGGTCGACGACATACGTCAGGCCGCTCGAGCCCTCGGTCAGATACGGCGTGTCGATCTGCGCGATGTTGCCGAGGCAGAGGATCTTCGTGCCCGGACCTGCGCGCGTGACCAGCGTCTTCATCTGCTTGGGCGTCAGGTTCTGCGCCTCGTCGATGATGAGGAATTTGTTGACGAACGTGCGGCCGCGCATGAAGTTCAGCGACTTGATCTTGATGCGCGAGCGGATCAGGTCCTGCGTCGCCGCGCGGCCCCAGTCGCCGGCGTCGCCGTCGGACTTCATCAGCACTTCCAGGTTGTCGTCGAAGGCGCCCATCCACGGCGACATCTTTTCTTCCTCGGTACCGGGCAGGAAGCCGATGTCCTCGCCGACGGGCACCGTCACGCGGGTGACGATGATCTCGTTGTAGACCTTCGTCTCCAGCACCTGGGCGAGGCCGGCGGCCAGCGCCAGCAGCGTCTTGCCCGTGCCGGCCTGGCCGAGCAGCGTGATGAAGTCGACCTCGGGATTCATCAGCAGGTTCAGCGCGAAATTCTGCTCGCGGTTGCGCGCCGTGATGCCCCACACGTTGTTCTTGTTGCTGGAATAGTCGCGCAGGGTCTGCAGCACGGCCGTCTTGCCGTTGATCTGCTTGACCTGGGCGTACAGCGGGGCCTCGCCGTTCTTCGGCTCCAGGTACACGAACTGGTTCACGAGCAGGCTCGGGATCAGGGGGCCGGTGACGCGGTAGAACGTGGACGAATAGCCGCCCTTGATCTCCTGCCACGATTCGACGCCCTTGCCATGCTTGGTCCAGAAGTCGTCCGGCAGCTGGACGATGCCGGAGTACAGCAGGTCGGTGTCTTCCAGCACGTGGTCGTTGAAATAGTCTTCGGCGGCCAGGCCCAGCGCGCGCGCCTTGATGCGCATGTTGATGTCTTTCGACACCAGCACGATCGCGCGGCCCGGCTGCTCCGCTTCCAGCGCGCGCACGACGCCCAGGATCTGGTTGTCGGCCTTGCCGGACGGGAGACCCTCGGGCAGGGCGGCGCCGTTGAGGCGCGTCTGGAAGTGCAGGCGGCCCTTCGCATCCTTGTTGCCCAGCTTCGCCAGCGGGATACCGGTCTCGATGGCGTCGTCGTCGACGTTGGCGATGAGCGCATCCAGCGTGCGCGAGACCTGGCGCGCGTTGCGCGCGACTTCCGACATGCCCTTCTTGTGGTTGTCGAGTTCTTCCAGCGTCATCATCGGCAGGTAGACGTCGTGTTCCTCGAAGCGGAACAGCGAGGTCGGATCGTGCATCAGCACGTTGGTGTCGAGCACGAATACCTTGGTGGCGCCCGACGTGTCGGCCTTGCGGCTGGCCTGCGATTTGACGTTGACCTCGACCGGCTTGTGCTTGGCCGGATGCGGCTCGTTCATATCCGTTTCGCGCAGCTTGGCGACGGCATCGTCTTTCGCGGCCTTGCCCGGTTTGACGGGCTTTTCGGCGCGCACGGGGACCGGCGCGGCGGCCGCAGGAGCGCCTGCCGGCTTGTCTTCGCGGGCAGGCGCTTCGGCCAGCAGCGCGGCCTTCGACTTGCGGGGTTTCGCGGTCTTGGGGGCCGGTACGGCCGGGCCACTGATCAGGTCTTCGACCGGGTCGTTCTCCGCCTTCGCGGTGGCGCGGACAGGCGACTTGCCCGGTTCAGCCCTGGGATAATCTTTGGCCAGCAAAATCGTTGCCGGCTTGGTGGGGAGTTTAGGCAGTGGCATCAGGTTCTCAATCCAGAAAAGTAGTCGGAAAAACGCTCCGCACGGCACATGCGCGCCGCCGGGCAGACAGATGCAACTGGGGGGAGCTGCGAGGCGCCGGCAGGCCCGGACGTGGGCCCTGGCCGGCAGCCAGATTGGAATGATGCGGTGAGGTAAAACTGTGACTCAAAATAGGCGAACGCTCGGCTAAAGGTTTGTCATAACCATCGCCAGCCCGCAGACCGGGCCTTGAAGAAGCGTCGCGAGCGGCCGCAGCGGTGGTCGAGGAGCGCGGCCGTACTCACGTACGGCGAGCATCGCAGGCCGCCGCTGCAACACGCAGCAGCTTATTCAACGCCCTTGGGCTGGTTTCTTAAAAATCCAGCACTTCTTGGACGTGATCATTGACTTTCACGCCACGCCATTCTTTCACCACTTTGCCGTCAGCGTCAATGACAAACGTACTGCGCTCTACCCCCCGCACTTTTTTGCCGTACATATTCTTCATCTTCATGACGTCGAACTGCGTGCACACGGCTTCGTCCGGATCGGAAATCAGTTCGAACGGCAGACCCAGTTTGGACTTGAAGCTTTCGTGCGAGCGCAGCGAATCGCGGCTGATGCCATAGATGTCGGCGTTCAATGCCTTGAATTCGTCGTAGTGGTCGCGGAAGTTCATCGCTTCCGTCGTGCAACCGGGGGTATTGTCTTTGGGATAGAAGTACAGCACCGTATAGCGCGCGGGACGGCCGTTCAGCTCGAAGGTCCGCTCGCCGGTCATCGGCGCACTGAAATTAGCCAAAGGTGCTGCGGTTGGGCTTTCGGCCACGGTTTTCTCCTGTCTCGCGGCCCTAGCACCGCGCTTTTACTTCGCTGTGTCGAGGATGATCAGTTCGCCTGACCGTCCCGGTAATTCGCCCCATTGCACCGGGTATTCGGGCAACTGCGGCGCTTCCTGTTTTATCTTCTCATAATAGTCCGCCATCGAGGCAAGCCGGTAACCTTGGGCTTTCCAGCCTGATAACAGCTGCTCGAATATGGGGGCGAGTTTCTGTCCTTCAAGCTCCGCGTGCAAGGTGTACACGTGGTCGCGTTTCGGGTTCGCCGTCAGCTCGAGCAGGTGGGCGGCGATATTGTGTTCGTCGATGACGGTGCCGCCGATCTCCCGGCCCAGCAGCTCGTCCAGCGTCGGCAAGGTGGTCGGCATCTGGATGTGCGACAGGCCCCGGTAGCGGTACGGGCCGGCGTTCGGATCGGCCAGCGAACCATCGTCGCGCAGCTGGGCGCGGCCGTCCGAGGCGTAGCGGTAGCCCACCGCATCGTGACGCGCGAACGCGTGAGCGTTCATCTGCCAGCCGGCCGCGCCGAACGTGTGCGGCGCCTCGCCGAACACCTGCGCGTAGCGCTGTTCGCTCTTCTTCATCACGCGGTCCGTCCACGCGGCGTCGCGGCCGCGGACGTTGTCCTGCCACCAGACGTGGTCCCACGTGTGGATGCCGCATTCGAAGCCGGCGTCGCGCACGGCGCGCATCTCGGCGGCCGTTTTCGCGCCGATGTCCGGGCCGGGCAGCAGCACGCCGTACATCAGCGTCTTGAAGCCGTAGTGCTCCACGACGGACGTGCGCGACACTTTCTGGAAGAAGCCGGGACGCAGCGCGCGCCGCATCGCCCAACCCGTGTGGTCGGGGCCCAGCGAGAACAGGAACGTCGCACCGGCTCCGTGCTTTGTTAGCATGCGCACGAGGTTCGGCACGCCCTCGCGCGTGCCGCGGTAGGTGTCGACGTCGATCTTGAGGACGAGCAGCGGTGCCAAGGCGCGTCCTTAATCCACGAGGGCCTGGGCCGCCGCGACCTGGCCGCGGTAGGCGTCGAAGATGTGGCGCAGCGCATCCGCCATCGTCACCGACGGGGCCCAACCGAGGTCGTTCATCGTGTTCTCGATCTTCGGCACGCGGTTCTGCACGTCCTGGTAGCCGGTGCCGTAGTAAGCGCCCGAGCTGGTCTCGACGATCCTGACTTTCTCCGCGCCGGCCGCGTACTCCGGGTATTCCGCGGCGAGCTTGAGCATCATGTCGGCCAGTTCGCGGATCGAGTAGTTATTGGTCGGGTTGCCGACGTTGTAGATCTGGCCGGTGGCGCGGCCGTCCTTGTTCTCGATGATCTTCATGAGCGCCGCGATGCCGTCGTCGACATACGTGAAGGCGCGCTTTTGCATGCCGCCGTCGACGAGCTGGATGGTTTCGCCGCGCACGATGTGGCCGAAGAACTGGGTCAGCACGCGCGAGCTGCCTTCCTTCGGCGTGTGGATCGAGTCGAGGCCGGCGCCGATCCAGTTGAACGGACGGAACAGCGTGAAGTTCAGGCCTTCCATGCCGTAGCCCCAGATCACGCGGTCCATCAGCTGCTTGGCGCAGGCGTAGATCCAGCGCGGCTTGTTGATCGGGCCGTAGACCAGTTCCGAATTCTCCGGGTCGAATTCGGCGTCGCGGCTCATGCCGTAGACTTCCGACGTCGACGGGAAGATCAGGTGTTTCTTGTACTTGGCGGCCGAGCGGACGATCGGCAGGTTCGCCTCGAAGTCCAGTTCGAAGACGCGCAGCGGCTCTTTCACGTAGGTCGACGGCGTCGCGATCGCGACCAGCGGCAGGATCACGTCGCACTTCTTGACGTGGTACTCGACCCATTCCGTGTTGATGGTGATGTCGCCTTCGAAGAAGTGCATGCGCGGATGGTCGAGCAGATCCGTGATCCGCTCCGAGTTCATGTCCATGCCGTAGACTTCCCAGTTGGTCGTCTCGAGGATGCGCTTGGACAGGTGGTGGCCGATGAAGCCGTTGACGCCGAGGATGAGGACTTTTTTCATGTTGGGTTTTCCTGGAGTTGCGCCCGCAGTTCGGCAGGGGTGATGCGCAGGCCGTCGGCCAGCAGGCTGTGAATGACCAGCGCGCGGCCGTCGCCGCAGACGCCGAGGATGGCATTATCCACGACCGCGAGTCCCGGCGGCAGGCCTTCCGCGTTACCGTTGTGCAGGCGGGCGCGCTCGATCACGTAGCGGCGCTGCTTGAGGTCCGTGAAGGCGCCGGGGTAGGGCGGCGCCACGGCGCGGTGCAGGTTGTAGACCTCTTGCGCGGATTTGTTCCAGTCGATGCGGCCGTCTTCCGGCTTGCGGCCGCCGAAGTAGCCGCCCTTCGTCAGGTCGTTCGGGGTACGCGGCGCCATGCCGGCCAGCAGGGCCGGCAGGACGTCGTACAGCGCCAGTTCGGCCGCCACGGTCACCTTGCCGAACACTTCGAACGCCGTATCGTCCGGCAGGATGGGGACGGCCTGCTGGGCGACGATGGCGCCGGCGTCCGGCTTGACGGTCATCTCGTGCAAGGTGGCGCCCGTTTCCGTCGCGCCGTGCAGCACGGCCCAGTTGGTGGGCGCGCGGCCGCGGAAGGCCGGCAGCAGCGAGCCGTGCATGTTGTAGGCGGGGGCGATGTCGAGGATCGCCTGGGGCAGCATGTGGCGGAAGTAAAAGCTGAACATCAGGTCCGGCTGCACGGCCTGGATGGCTTCCACGAGGTCGGCGCCTTTCGCGTCCTCCGGCGTCAGGTACGGGATGTTCTCCGTCTCGCACAGGGACAGGACGGATTCGAACCAGATGTTTTCCGTGGCGCTGTCCTGGTGCGTGACGACGAGGGCGACGTCGACGCCGCCGGCCAGCAGCACCTTGAGGCAGCGTACGCCCACGTTGTGGTAGGCGAAGACGACTGCGCGTTTGCGGGGTTGGGTCATGGTCTTTGTGCCGCGATGGCGGCGTAAGCGGTTTTCATCCGTCGCTCCCGCGGAAGCGGGAACCCATACCGAGCGACAGAAATCGGCTCAGCATGGATCCCCGCGTTCGCGGGGATGACGGGCCTTGAATTGTGCGGTAACGCGAGCGAAATCAGCGCACGACCTGCCGCTTTTCGAACCCGTCGGTGTCGGCCAGTTCCGCCGGCACGCCCTGCAGGATCGTCGCGACGACGTAGCGCGGCCGTGCGCGCACCTGCTGGTAGATGCGGCCCACGTATTCGCCCACGAGGCCGATCCCGAACAGGATCACGCCCATGAAGAAGAACGCGATCGCGAACAGCGTGAACACGCCCTCGGCCTCGGCGCCCAGCAGGAAGCGGCGCACGACGAGGATCATCACGAGCAGCGCGGACAGCAGCGACAAGGTCATGCCCAGCAGCGAGAACATCTGCAGCGGCACGAGCGAGAAGCCCGTCATCAGGTCGAAGTTCAGGCGAATGAGGCTGTACAGCGAATACTTCGATTCGCCCGCCGCGCGCTCCTCGTGCTCGACGACGATCTCCGTCGGCTTGCGCGAGAATTTATACGCGAGCGCCGGCACGAAGGTGTTCACTTCGCCGCACTGGTTGACGAGGTCGATCACGTTGCGGCCGTAGGCGCGCAGCATATTGCCCTGGTCGGTGATATGGATGTTCGTGATGCGCTCGCGCACGCGGTTCATCGCCTTCGACGCCACCGTGCGCCACGCGGAATCCTGGCGCTTGCGGCGGATCGAGCCCACGTAGTCGTAGCCCTCGCGCATCTTGGCGATCAGCTTGTGGATCTCTTCCGGCGGGTTCTGCAGGTCGGCGTCGAGCGTGATGACGATCTGGCCGCGCGTCTGCTCGAAGCCCGCGAGGATCGCCATGTGCTGGCCGTAGTTGCCGTTGAAGAGGACGACGCGCGTCACGTCCGGGCGCTTGCGGTACTGCTCCGCGAGGATCGCCACCGAGTTGTCGCGGCTGCCGTCGTTGACGAAGATGACTTCGTACGGCAGACCCAGCGCGTCCATCGCCGGATACAGGCGCGCGAACAGGTTCGCGAGGCCCGCTTCTTCGTTATAGACCGGAATGACGACCGAGACTTCCGGCTTCATCGCCTGCGCCGTCATTTCGCCAGCACCGCTTTGACTGCGGCCACGGCGCGCTCGACGTCGGCGATGGTCATCGCATTGAACATCGGCAGCGTCACGGTCAGGCGGCCGATCTTCTCGGCGACGGGGAACATCCCTTCCTTGAAGCCGCGCTCGCGGTACAAGGTGAACAGGTGGATCGGCGCGTAGTGATAGCCGGTGCCGATATTGTGTTCCTTCTGCATGCGGGTCATGAAGTCGGCGCGCGTACCCGGGCCGTTGTCCGGCAGGATGATCTGGAACAGGTGCCAGTTGCTCGTGCCGAAGGCCTGGACCGGCAGCTGGGCGCCGGTCGTCTCTTCGAAATCGGGACCGAAGCAGTCGAAGTAGTGACGGGCCAGCGCGGCGCGGTGCGCCGTCAGCTTGTCCAGATTCTTCATCTGGCCCAGGCCGATGGTGGCCATGATGTCACTCATATTGTATTTGCCGCCCAGGACGTCGACGTCGATGCCGTCCACGCCGCTGCGCGTCACGCCCTGCAGGCGGTATTTTTCGGCCAGGCGCGCTTCTTCCAGATTGTTCAGCACCAGGCAGCCGCCCTCGCCCGTCGTGATGTTCTTGTTGGCCTGGAAGCTGAACGACGCGAAGTCACCGAACGAGCCGATGCGCTTGCCGTTCCACAGCGCGCCGATGGCTTGCGCGGCATCCTCGACGACGCGCAGCTTGTGCTTGTTCGCGATGGCGTACAGGCGGTCCATGTCCATCGGCAGGCCGGACAGATAGACGGGGATGATGGCGCGGGTACGCGGGGTGATCGCGGCTTCCAGCTTGTCCAGGTCCAGGTTGCGCGTGACCGGATCGATGTCGGCGAACACCGGGGTCGCGCCCACTTCGATGATCACGTTGGCGGTGGCCGGCCACGAGATCGGCGTCGTGATCACTTCGTCGCCCGGGCCGATGCCGGCGATGCGCAGCGCGATCTCCATCGTGCAGGTGCCGGAATTGAAGGTGCGTACCGGACGGCCGCCAAAGTATTCGGACAGCAGCGCCTCGAATGCCTGGTTCTTCGGTCCGGTCGTGATCCAGCCGGAGCGGAGCACCTCGCCGACGGCGGCGATGGTCTCTTCGTCGATGGTGGGCCGGGAAAAGGGCAGGAAGGGCAGCTCGGCAGTCATGGGAAGCTCGTTATTCTCTCGGTAAAGATGTCATCCATGGCGCGCCATCGTGCGGCATGCCAGGGTGAATATGTTTATGCAGACAAAGCTGTCATTGTAGCAGCGCGCCGTCCTGCGCCGTATTACGTTCTCGCCAGCAATACGACGCCGACGATAATGACGCCGATGGCCACGAGGCGCTGCGGCGAGACAGCTTCCCCCAGAAACATCCACGCGCCGAAGGCCGACACGACGTAGCCGAGCGACAGCATCGGGTACGCGATCGTCACGTCGGTGCGCGACAGGCCGATGATCCACACGATGAGCGACAGGCCGTAGCAGGCCAGGCCGCCCACGATCGGCAGCTGGGTAAAGACCTTGACGAGGGTCTGGAACCAGGTCGCCATGGTGAGGTGGATGGCGCCGCCGAGGGCGTTCGTGCCCGCTTTCAGCAGCAGCTGGGCACAGGCGTTCAGCAGGACGCCGGAAATGATGAAGGCAAACGTGGTGAGGTTCATGAGGCCCTATTTAAAATTCGCGATGACGGTGCGGCGGGAGTCCGCCGCCACGATGCGCAGCATGACGCCCTGGCGCTGCAGGTCGGCGGCGATTTCCGGACGGGTGATCGCCACGTCGTGCCTGCCTTCCGCCGCATCCGCGCGCCACTGGGCGACGAACGCGGGCATCGCCGGGATCGCGAGTTCCGGTTGCTGCTGCAGGCCGAAGTCGAATTCGTCGCGGTAGTCGACGAGGATCACGGGACGGCGCAGATAAAAGGTCAGCGACTGTTCATAGATGCCGACCGAATAGACTTTCACGGCCGGATCCGCGGCGCCGGCGGCCTTCAGGGCGGGCAGCAGGTTGACGCCCGCGCGCACCTGGCCGATCGGCTCGAAGCCGACGAGCAGCAGCTCCGTGCCGGCGAATCCGGCGACGGCCAGCACGACGACGAACAGGTCGCGCAGCATCTGGCGCGCGTACAGCATGGCGAGGCAGCCGCCGATCAGCAGCACGAGGCCCGCCGCCAGCACCCACGGCTGATACGCGGCGTACAGCACGTCCTCGCCCGCATGCTTGGCCAGCTTCTGCATGAACGGGACGGTGGCCAGGAAGCCCACGCCCAGCAGCGCCGTGAGGCCGGCCGTGACCATGCGGCCGCGGCGCGTGCCGCTGTCCAGGTAGTGCGCCACCAGCAGCGCGACGGCGGGGAACACGGGCAGGATGTAGCCGGGCAGCTTGGAATTCGACTTCGTGAAGAACAGGACGATGAACGCGACCCACACGAGCAGCATCAGGCGCGGACGGAACCTCGTCGTTTCGCCGTTGCCGCGCGCGCCGGCGACGAGGCTTTGCACGAGCACGCCGACCCACGGCACGCTGCCCGCGGCCAGCAGGGCGAAGAAGACCCACCATGCCGCCTCGCGGTGGTGTTCCTTCTTCAGGAAGCGGTCGAAGTGTTCGTGGATGAAAAAGAAGTGCGGCTGTTCCGGATTCTTCATCCCGACCAGCACGAACCACGGCGCGGCGATCGCGAAGAAGACGATCAAGCCCTTCACCAGATGCAGGCGCTTCCAGATCGCCCAGTCGCGCGAAAAAATCGTGTAGAACACCAGCACGCCGCCCGGCAGCAGCAGGCCGATGAGGCCCTTGGCCAGCACGGACAGCGCCATCCCGGCCCAGCAGGCCAGCATCCAGTTGCGCCGTTCCGAATCGCTGGCGTCGTCGCGCTGGGCGATGAGCAGGGCGCACAGCGCCAGCGTCATCATGCCGGACAAGCCCATGTCGAGCGAATCGATCTGGCTGCACGCGACCCAGTAGAATGAGGAACCCAGCACCAGCGCGGCATAGAAGCCCACACGCGCGCCGAACACACGCGTGCCGGCAAAGCCCGTCAGCACGACGCCGAACAGGCCGCACAGGCCCGTCCACAGGCGCGCCTGCCAGTCGCCGAGGCCGAACAGGGCGAACGACAGGGCGTTCATCCAGGTCTGCAGCGGGGGTTTTTCGAAATACTTGATGCCGTTCAGGCGCGTCGTGATCCAGTCGCCGCTGGCGAACATCTCGCGCGCCATCTCGGCGTAGCGGCCTTCGTCCGGCGGCACGAGCGTGCGCGCGCCCAGTACATACAGGAGGACGACGGCAAAGGCGATCAGCAGGGTCCAGGCGAGGGTCTTGTTCCGGTGCAGGTCGTTCATTCGGCCTTCGCGCCCTCGTCGTTGGCGTCGATGATCAGCGCGAGGGTGACCTTGCGGCCTTCGCCCATCAGGATGTTGTAGGTGCGGCAGGCGGCGTGGCTGTCCATGCTCTCGACGCCGATGCGCAGATTCGACAGGCTGGCGACGAGGCGCGGGTGCACGAAGCGCTGGCGCTCGCCCGTGCCGAGGATGACGACGTCCGGCTTGTCCGCGGCGATGGCGTCGAAATGGCCGGTTTGCAGGTCCTCGAAGCGCGTCACGGGCCACGGGCGCGGCGCAACCTCGGGCATCACCAGCACGCTGTAGTCGAAGCGCTGGGCGTTGATCTCGACGCCGGATTGGTCGTAGCCGGTGACCGTCTGGTATTTTTCGGTGCTGCTGGAATGTAGCTTCATGATGGAAAAGCCGGGAGATGACAGGCACAGGGCGCGTATTGTAACTGGTTTCCACCACGTCCCAGCAATGGCGGGTTGCTTAATCCTTGCGCTTTGGGCAGAATGGAATTTTTCGCATTGCAACAACCGGGGCGTCGATAAACCTACTGCGCGTTGCATTTTTGTCCGGGCCGCATAGGATGCGATGCTGGCCGTACTTGAGTACGGCTGCGCTTCTTGGACAAAACTGCTGCCGCTCGCTACGGTTTTTCGAGGCCCCCGATGGGTACTGATGCGTTCAGCCATAAATTTCCAGGGTGATATTTTGCGACCGATTTTGAAATCCAACAAGCTCGACGACGTCTGCTACGAGATCCGGGGCCCGGCGCTGCAGATCGCGCGCCAGATGGAGGAAGACGGCCACAAGATCATCAAGCTGAACATCGGCAACCTGGCCGTGTTCGGCTTCGATCCGCCGGACGAGATCGTGCAGGACATGATCCGCAACATGCAGAGCTCGGCCGGCTACACGGATTCCAAAGGCATGTTTGCACCGCGCAAAGCGGTGATGCACTACACCCAGGAAAAGAACATCCGCGGCGTCGGCATCGACGACATCTACCTGGGCAACGGCGCCTCCGAACTGATCGTGATGGCCATGCAGGGCCTGTTGAACAGCGGCGACGAAGTGCTCGTGCCCGCGCCGGACTATCCGCTGTGGACGGCGGCCGTCAGCCTGGCCGGCGGCAACCCGGTGCACTATATCTGCGACGAGCAGGCCGGCTGGCTGCCCGACATCGACGACATGCGCAAGAAGATCACGCCGAACACGCGCGCGATCGTCGTCATCAACCCGAACAACCCGACCGGCGCGCTGTATTCGCGCGACGTGCTGCTGGAAATCGTCGAACTGGCGCGCCAGCACCAGCTGATCGTCTACGCCGACGAAATCTACGACAAGACGCTGTACGACGGCGAGGAACACGTGTCGCTCGCCTCGCTGGCCGACGACGTCCTGTTCGTCACGCTGAACGGCCTGTCGAAGAACTACCGTTCGTGCGGCTACCGCGCCGGCTGGATGGTCGTGTCCGGCGAGAAGCGCCATGCGAAGGACTATATCGACGGCCTGAACATCCTCGCCTCGATGCGCCTGTGCGCCAACGCGCCGGGCCAGTACGCGATCCAGACCGCCCTCGGCGGCTACCAGAGCATCGCCGACCTCGTCGCCCCCGGCGGCCGCCTCACGCGCCAGCGCGACCTGGCCCACCAACTCCTGACCGATATCCCGGGCGTTACCTGCGTCAAGCCAAAAGCGGCGCTGTACATGTTCCCACGCCTCGACCCCAAGATCTACCCGATCGCCGATGACCAGCAATTTATCTGTGAGCTGTTGTCCGAGGAAAAAGTCCTGCTGGTGCAAGGCACCGGCTTCAACTGGAAGACGCCGGACCATTTCCGCCTGGTCTTCCTTCCCAATTCCGACGACCTGACGGACGCGTGCACCCGCATCGCCCGCTTCCTCGACGGCTACCGGCGCCGCCACGCGCGCTGAGAACGACAGATTACACGCATATGAAACCCATCAAAGCAGGCTTGCTCGGCCTCGGCACCGTCGGTGCCGGCACCTACCACGTCCTTCAACGTAACCAGGAAGAAATCCGCCGCCGCGCCGGCCGCGGCATCGAAGTGGCCATGGTCGCCGTCCGCAACCTCGAGCGCGCCAAGCGCATCGTGGGCAGCGAGGTGGAGGTCGTGGCCGACCCGTTCGCCGTCGTGAACAACCCGGACATCGACATCGTCGTCGAACTGATCGGCGGCTACGACCTGACGCGCGAACTGGTGTTGCAGGCCATCGCCAACGGCAAGCACGTCGTCACCGCCAACAAGGCGCTGCTCGCGCTGCACGGCAACGAGATCTTCGAAGCGGCCCAGGCCAAGGGCGTGATGGTGGCGTTCGAGGCGGCCGTCGCCGGCGGCATCCCGATCATCAAGGCGCTGCGCGAAGGCCTGTCGGCCAACCGCATCGAATCCGTGGCCGGCATCATCAACGGCACGACGAACTTCATCCTGTCCGAGATGCGCGACAAGGGCCTGGACTTCGCCACCGTGCTGAAGCAGGCGCAGGAGCTGGGCTATGCGGAAGCGGATCCGACCTTCGACATCGAAGGCGTGGACGCGGCGCACAAGCTGACCATCATGTCCGCCATCGCGTTCGGCATCCCGGTGCAGTTCGGCAGCGCGCACATCGAGGGCATCAGCCAGCTGCAGGCCGTCGACCTGCGCTACGCCGAACAGCTGGGCTACCGCATCAAGCTCCTGGGCATCACCCGCCGCACGACGGTCGACGGCAAGGAAGGCATCGAACTGCGCGTGCACCCGACCCTGGTGCCGGGCGCGCGCCTGATCGCCAACGTCGAAGGCGCGATGAATGCCGTGCTCGTGCAGGCCGACGCCGTCGGCGCCACGCTGTACTACGGCAAGGGCGCCGGCGCCGAGCCGACCGCTTCCGCCGTCATCGCCGACCTGATCGACGTGACCCGCCTGGCGACCGCCGACCCGTACTCGCGCGTGCCGCACCTGGCGTTCCAGCCGACGGAACTGGCCGACGTGCCGATCCTGCCGATGGAAGAGATCCGCACCAGCTACTATCTGCGCGTGACCGTGCAGGACCAGTTGGGCGTGATGGCCGACCTGACCCGCATCCTGGCCGACGCCGGCATCTCGATCGACGCCGTGCTGCAAAAGGAGCCGGGCGAAAAGGCGCGCACGGACATCGTCATCATCACCCACCAGACCCGCGAAAAATACGTCAACGCCGCGATCGCCAAGATCGAGCACCTGGCGACGACCGTGGGCAAGGTGGTGCGCATCCGCCTGGAAAGCCTGGGCTGATCCTCGCCGCTCGATCGAAGCCGCCCGCGGGCGGCTTTTTTGTTTGCGCGCGTCATGGTGCCATGCGCCAGCGCCGCGCCAGCGGCATCGGCGGCAGGCAGGCGATGCCGAGGAAGCCGTCGGCGAATTCGTCCACGCAGCGCCGGGGCAGGGTGCTGGGCGCATGCAGGGGAACGGTGATGAGCGCCTGCAGGCGGCGCTCGACTTGATCGAACAGCGCGTCGTCCGCGGCCGGCGTCAGGGGAGGGGTGTCGGGAGTTTTCATCCGCGCATTTTACCTGTGCTGCGACGCACAAGAATCGTGTCCGGATGCATGTTTGTGGTCGCTCAAATTCTACGGAATTTGCTGCAACGCATGCTTATCTGCGCGCAATGTGCGACAAAAAATAGATTTTTTTGAGGTCGCGTGGCGTCGTACCGTCGGGCGCGCCACGCGCTCCCGGTAGGGCGGGCACCCTGTGCCCACCCGACGCGGCCTGATTACGGATAGAGGCCGCGCACTTCGCGCGCCTGCAGGATGCGCGTGCAGGCCACGATGAAGGTCGCGGTGCGCAGCGTGACCTTCTTCTCCTGCGCGACATCCCACACGGCGCCGAACGCGCTCTGCATGATACGGGTCAGGCGGGCATTGATCTCGTCTTCCGTCCAGAAGAAGCTCGAGAAGTCCTGCACCCATTCGAAGTACGACACCGTGACGCCGCCCGCGTTGGCCAGCACGTCCGGCACGACGAGGACGTCCTTGTCCGTCAGGATGTCGTCGGCTTCCGGCGTCGTCGGGCCGTTCGCGCCTTCCAGGATGATCTTCGTGCGCAGCCGCCGTGCGACCTCCGGCGTGATCTGCCGTTCCAGCGCGGCCGGGATCAGGATGTCCGATTCGATGTCCCAGAACGCGTCGCGGTCCAGCGTCGCATCGGCAAAGGGGAAGCCCTTCACGCCGCCCGCTTCGGCCACGTGGGCGTGCAGTCGGGCGACATCGAGGCCGCCTTCGCGCACGATGGTGCCGGTGTGGTCCTGCACGGCGACGATCTTCGCACCCGCGTCCGCGAAGATGGTGGCCGCGGTGCCGCCGACGTTGCCGAAGCCCTGGATCGCGACACGCGCACCGGCGATCGCGACGCCGCGCCGCCTGGCGGCTTCCTGGCCGACGACGAACACGCCGCGGCCGGTCGCCTCGCGGCGTCCCAGCGAACCGCCGAGCGAGACCGGCTTGCCCGTCACGACGCCGGTCGACAGGTTCCCTTCGATCATGGCGTACGAATCCATCATCCAGGCCATGACCTGTTCGTTGGTGTTCACGTCCGGCGCGGGGATGTCCTTCGTCGGGCCGATCAGCATGCTGATCTCGCTCGTGTAGCGGCGCGTGAGGCGCTGCAGCTCGCCCTTCGACAGCGTGGCCGGATCGACGCGGATGCCGCCCTTGGCCCCGCCGTACGGCACGTTGACGGCCGCGTTCTTCACCGACATCCAGGCGGAGAGGGCCATCACTTCCGACAGCGTCACGTCCTGGTGGAAGCGCACGCCGCCCTTGCCCGGGCCGCGCGACAGATTGTGCTGGACGCGGTAGCCCTCGAAGTGGGCGATGGTGCCGTCGTCGCGTTCGATCGGGACGTCCACGGTCAGGATCCGTTTCGGACGTTTCAGCGTCTCGACCCAGCGCGACAGGCTGCCCAGGTGCGGGGTGACGCGGTCGACCTGTTGCAGGTATTGGCCCCAGGGGCCGAGGTCGTCGGGGTTGAGATAGGACGGGATGTAGTCGTGGCTCATGGCAGGTCTCCGGTGTGTGATTCAAGGCTGAGCGCATCATAGGATGGGCTGCCGGCGCCTGGCCAATGCTGCTTGCGCATGCGGTTATGCGCAAAAAGCATCACGTGGATGAAGGGTGCGCGACGAGGAAGTCCCACAACGCCGCGACGATAGGCTTGCCGGGCCGCGCGTCGGAAGGGCGTTCGCGATACAGCCGGATCTCCATCTCGATCTCCCAGCCGCCCGGATCGCTGGCCCGTGCCAGCAGCCCTTGCCCGACCTCGCGCGTGACCGCCGATTCGGGCAGGAAGGCGATACCGTGGCCGTCCAGCGCCATCATCTTGAGGCCTTCGGCCATGTCGGTCTCGTAGCGTTTGTCGAAGTGCAGACCGGGTTTCGCGTCGGCGAGGATCAGGTCCACCATCCGCCCGAGATAGGCGTTCGTCGTGTAGGAGAGGAACGGCAGCGGCGCGTCCTTGCGGCCGGGCAGCCGGTATTCCGGTTCGCCGTCCGCGCCGCAGCGGGCGTACGCGCACAACGCTTCGCGCCCCATCAGCAGCATGTCGTAGCGGCCCGGGTCGAGCTGCACCGGCTGGCGCGGGTGGTGATAGCACAGCAGCAGGTCGCAGCCGCCTTCGACCAGCTGCAGCACCGCGTCATGCACGTTGAGGGCGATGAGCCGGCTGTTGATCGGCGCGAAGTCGCGTTCCAGCGCGGCGAGCCACTTCGGCACGAACGTGAGCGACAGCGTGTGCGGGACGGCCAGGTCGATGGTCTTCGTCGCCGCGGCGCGGTTATTGCGCAGCATCTCGCGGACCCCGTTGATCTGGCCCAGCATCTCCAGCGCCTGTTCGTAGAACACCATGCCGGCCGGCGTGACGCGGGTCGGGAACGTGGTCCGGTCGATCAGGTCGGTGCCGAGCCAGTTTTCCAGCGAGCGGATGCGGCGCGAGAACGCCGGCTGCGTCACATGCCGCAGCTGGGCCGAGCGGCTGAAGTTCTTGGTTTCGACCAGTGAAATGAAATCTTCCAGCCATTTGGTTTCCATGCCGCGTCCTACGCTGTTGAATCATCGCGGCATTGTAAGGCCATTTATTGCCCGCCATGCGGCGGCCGTTCGGGCGCCCGATGGCGATTCCAGTTTTTCATACGGACCCCTCCCGGAGCGTCCAGGAACTTGGACGGTTTAAGCCGCCGAAAATTAGTTGCTCAAATAAAAGACGTTTTGAATCAGTGGATTACAAGAAAAATCTCCTGCCGATCTCTCTGGCATGCGGCTTGCTGTTGTGCATATACCCGGTTCCCGCCGGGTCACGACAACACGCGGCGTCATTCATAACGCCGCGATCTTGGAGATCAAATTGAAAACGAAGCGTCCCCTGACCCTGTACATCCTGATCGCGATGGTACTGGGCGCCGCAGTCGGCTATGGCTGCCATGAAACCGTCGCCGACAAACAGCTCAGTGCCGACATCGCGGCACATATTTCCATCGTCACCGACGTGTTCCTCCGGTTGATCAAGATGATCATCTCGCTGCTGGTCTTCTCGACGCTGACCGTCGGCATCGCCCACATGGGGGACGGCCGCGCGGCCGGCCGCATCGGCCTGAAAGCCATGGCCTGGTTCGTGATCGCCTCGCTGACGTCGCTGACGCTGGGCATGGTGCTGTCGAACGCGATGCAGCTGGGGGCCCACCTCAACCTGCCGCTGCCGCCGGCCGACGCCACCACCGGCCTGAAAACGGCCGCCTTCACGCTCAAGGACTTCGTCGTCCACCTGGTGCCGAAGTCGCCGATGGAAGCCATGGCCAACAACGAGATCCTGCAAGTGCTCGTGTTCGCCCTGTTCTTCGGCGGCGCGCTGGGCGCGCTGGGCCAATCCGCCGCCGGCCTCACCGCCGTCATCGACCAGCTGGCGCAGGTGATGCTGCGCATTACCGGCGTCGTCATGAACATGGCGCCGCTGGCCGTGTTCGCGGCGATGGCGTCCATCATCACCACCAGCGGCCTGGGCATCCTGCTCACGTTCGCGAAGTTCATGGGCGGCTTCTACCTCGGCCTCCTGTGCCTGTGGCTGCTGCTGATCCTGGGCGGATCCTTTTTCATCGGCAAGCGCGTGCTGCGCCTGCTGGCGCTGATCCGCGAACCGTTCCTGCTCGCGTTTTCCACGGCCAGCTCGGAAGCCGCGTATCCCAAGCTGTTGCTGGCGCTGGACCAGTTCGGCGTGCAGCGCAAGATTTCCAGCTTCGTGCTGCCGATGGGGTATTCGTTCAACCTCGACGGCTCGATGATGTACTGCACCTTCGCCGTGCTGTTCATCACCCAGGCGTACGGCATCGACCTGTCGCTGGGCACGCAGATCACCATGCTGCTGCTGCTGATGCTCACCTCCAAGGGCATGGCCGGCGTGCCGCGCGCATCGCTGGTCGTGATCGCCGCGACCCTCAACCAATTCCACATCCCCGAAGCGGGCCTGCTGCTGCTGATGGGCATCGACCAGTTCCTCGACATGGGGCGCTCGGCCACCAATGCCGTCGGCAACGCCATCGCCACGGCCGTCGTCGCCAATTGGGAAGGCGCGCTGGAAGAAACGCCGCAGCAAGTGGCACCCGTCGCCGCGCAAGTCGGCTGATCGCACATAAACAAACAAACCACTAACGGAGACTCGATTGAAATATCGCTATCTCGCCGGCGCATGCGCGCTCGGCCTGTCCGCCGCCTGCGCCCAGGCGCAAACTTCGGTGAAGATCTATGGCGTCGCCGACGCCGGCATCGTGCTGGAACGCGGCGGCCCGTCCGGATCAAGCCAGAACGTCAGCAGCGGCGTGGCCTCCGGCTCGCGGCTGGGCTTCAAGGGCACGGAAGACCTGGGCGGCGGCATGAGCGCCTTCTTCGTGCTGGAAAACGGCATCAACATGGATACCGGCAAGGCGGGGCAGGGCGGCTTGCTGTTCGGCCGCCAGGCCCTCGTCGGATTGAGCGGCGCGGCCGGCTCGATCAGCCTCGGCCGCCAGTACGCCCCGTACTACAAGGTCGTGCGCGACATCGTCGACCCGTTCTGCACGGGCCTCGCCGGCAATGCGCAGAACATCTTCCCGACCTTCACCCGGGTCGACAATTCGGTCGAGTACCAGTCGCCCAAGTGGAACGGCCTGTCGGCCGACGTGCTGTACGGTGTCGGCGAAGCGGCCGGCGACGCCGCGAAGAACCGCAGCATCGGCGCGTCCGCCACCTACGACGCCGGTCCGCTGACCCTCGTGCTGGCGCACCACCAGCAAGGCGACGCGACCGGCACCGCGCACAACCGCCACACCATGCTGGCCGGCCGCTACCGCTTCGGCATCGTGACGGCCCACGCGGCCTATGCGCGCAACCGCGACGTGCTGGGCAACGCCAGCCGCGATGCCTTGCTGGGCGTCGCCGTGCAGGCCGGCGCCGGACGGGTGCTCGCCTCGCTGGCCGCCCATCGCGACGACTTCGGCCGCGAAGCGCACGCGCTCCAGGGCGCGATCGGCTATGAGTACAGCCTGAGCAAACGCACCGACCTGTACACGGCCTATGGCCATATCATCAACCGCGACGGCGCCGCCTACCGCGTCGGCAATGCCACCGATGCCGGCTCCGGCACCACCGGCATCAACCTTGGAGTGCGTCATGTGTTTTAATCGCACAACGTAAACATTCCAGGACCGCCATGCCAGCAGCCGTACCCTCCGTCACCCCGCGCCAGGCCGGCCGCTGGCCGCGCCGGCGGCTGGCGCTATGGGGCGCGCTGCTGCTCGTGTGCCTGGCGCTGGCGGCCGTCGCCTATCGTTATGCCGAGGATGCCGCGATCGATCGCTTGCGGCTGTCCGGGGCGCAACGCCTGGACACGTACACGGCCAGCCTGGAGCACCTGCTGTCCAAATACGACTTCCTGCCCGGCACGTTCGAACTGAACAAGGACGTCATCGCCCTGCTGCGCCGGCCCGGCGACGAAGCGCTGCGGACGGAAGTCAACACCTACCTGGAGCGCGTCAACCGCATGGCCGGTTCGACCAGCATCTATATCGTCAACCTGCGGGGCGTGACGCAGGCCTCCAGCAACTGGCGCACGCCCGACAGCTACGTCGGCGATTACGTGGCCTTCCGGCCCTATGTGCGCGACGCGCTGCGCGGCGTGCCGGGCGGCTTCTACGGCGTCGGTACCACGCGTGGCGAGCCGGGTTATTATTTTGCCCAAGGCATTTATCAGGACGGCACCATGCTGGGCGTGGCGACCGTCAAGGTCAATATCGAAAGCCTGGAGGCGAGCTGGGCCGACGCCGGCGGCAAGGTCTTGCTCAGCGATGCGCACGGCGTGGTGTTTCTCAGCTCCGTGCCGCAATGGAAATACCGCACGTTGGCGCCGCTGACGCCGGCCGTGCAGAAAGAAGTGGAACAGTCGCGCCAATACTTTTCCCATGCACTCGTGCCGCTGGGCCTGCGCGAGGTGCGCCGGCTCGACAGCCGCGCGCGCATCGTCACCGGACCGCCGCCCGCCGTCGGTCCCATGCTGAGCCAGGCGCGCGCGCTGGCGCGGCGCAACTGGCAGATGGTCTATTTGTCCGACCTCGCGCCGGCCCGCGCCAGCGCCCGCGCCGCGGCGCTGCTGACGGTGCTGTCGGAAGCGCTCGCCATCATGCTGGTGCTGTACGCGCGCCAGCGCCACCGCCTCGGCCGGCAGCGGAAGCGTGCGCGCGAGGATTTGCAGCGCGCCTACGATCAGCTGGAAAACCTGGTGACCGAGCGCACCGCCAGCCTGCGCAAGATGACGCGCGACCTGCGCGACGAAAACACCGTGCGTCGGCAGGCCGAGCAGCAGCTGCGCAAGGCGCAGAGCGAATTGGTCCAGGCAGGCAAGATGGCGGTGCTGGGGCAGCTGTCGGCCGGCATCACGCACGAACTGAACCAGCCGCTGACGGCGCTGCGCACGATGTCGGACAACGCCCGCGTGCTGATCGAGCGGGGCCGGCTCGATGACGCGCGCAACAACCTGGCGACGATCTCGCAACTGGTCGAGCGCATGGGCCTCCTGACCGGACAGCTGCGCCAGTTCGCGCGCAAGTCCGACACGATGCCGAGCGCGGTCGCCGTGGCGGACGCGGTCACGGCCGCGCTCTTCCTCGTCGAGCGCCGCATCGCGCAGGAGCGCGTCGGCTTTCGCATGGCGACGCATCCCCGCGACCTGTATGCGCTGTGCGACAGCAACCGCCTGCAGCAGGTTCTCGTGAACCTGTTCAGCAACGCGCTCGACGCGATGGAGATGGCGGGCAGTTCGCCGCGCCAGCTCGTCGTGGACGCCGGGCTCGACGGCGCGCGGGTCCGCATCACCGTGACCGACAGCGGTCCCGGCATTCCCGAAGAAATCCGCACGCAATTATTCGAACCCTTCTTTACCACCAAGCCGCAGGGCAAAGGGCTGGGCCTGGGCCTGGCCATCTCCGAGCAGATCGTGCGCGAGTTCGGCGGCCAGCTGCGGGCCGAGTCGCCACCCGAAGGCGGCGCCCGGTTCATCATCGATCTGCCCCGGGCGGAGTAGGAGCAACCATGTCACCATACGAATCCATGAAAGTCCTGCTCGTGGAAGACGACGCCGTCGTCCGCGCAGGCAGCGCGCAGGCGCTCGACCTGGCCGGCTTCCAGGTCGACGCGTTCGACGCCGCCGAGCCGGCGCTGGCGGGGGTGGCGCCCGGCTTTGCCGGCGTCATCGTCAGCGACGTGCGCCTGCCCGGCATGAGCGGCCTCGAACTGATGGCCGCGGTCAAGGCCATCGATGCGCAGGTGCCGGTGATCCTGGTGACCGGCCACGGCGACATTTCGATGGCGGTGGGCGCGATGCGCGGCGGCGCCTACGATTTCATCGCCAAGCCGTATTCATCGGAACAGCTGGTCGAGGCCGTGCAGCGCGCGCTGGAAACGCGGCGCCTGATCCTGGAGGTCGAAACGCTGCGCCACCGCATCGCGAACGGCGAAGGGATCGAGGCCATGCTGCTGGGCGATTCGGCCCCCATGCGCGACCTGCGCCGCCTGATCCTGGACCTGGCCGACGAATCGGCCGATGTGCTGATCTACGGCGAAACCGGCACCGGCAAGGAGATGGTGGCGCGCTGCCTGCACCAGTTCAGCCACCGCCGCGCGCACCAGTTCGTCGCCCTCAACTGCGGCGCGATCCCGGAAAACATCTTCGAGAGCGAAGTGTTCGGCCACGAGCCGGGCGCCTTCACCGGCGCGACCAAGCGCCAGGTCGGCAAGATCGAGCACGCCCACAAAGGCTCGCTGTTCCTCGACGAAGTCGAAAGCCTGCCGCTGAATTTGCAGGTGAAGCTGTTGCGCGTGCTGCAGGAGCGCTACGTCGAGCGGCTCGGCTCGAACAATCCCGTCCCGGTGGACGTGCGCGTGATCGCCGCGTCCAAGGTCGACCTGAAGGAATGGTCCGACCAGCAGAAATTCCGCAGCGACCTGTACTACCGGCTGAACCTGATCGTGCTGAACCTGCCGCCGTTGCGCGAGCGGCGCGAGGACATTCCGCTGTTGTTCGAGCACTTCATGCTGGGCGCGGCGGCGCGCTACAAGCGCGGCGTGCCCACGGTGCCGGGGCCGCTGATGCAATCGTTGATGGCGCACGACTGGCCGGGCAACGTGCGCGAGCTGCGCAATATCGCCGAGCGCTTCGTGCTGGGCCTGTCCAGCGGCGCGGACGGCCTGCTGGCCGCGCGCACGGCGGCGCCGGTGCCCCTGGCCGACCAGGTCGGCGCGTTCGAGCGCGCCGTCATCGAGCAGGAATTGCGCCGGGCGGGCGGCAGCGTCGTGGACGTCGCCGCCACGCTGGGCGTGCCGAAGCAGACGTTGTATTACAAGATGCAGAAGTACGGGCTGACGCCGGAGGATTATCGGTGACGGTGGCGTAACGCAAACGTCACGCGTGGGCACCCCGTGCTCACCATCGCATATGTCACGGCACCGCGAACGTGACGCTGACCTTCAGCCCGCGCCCGCCCTCCGCGCGGTCGAGGGCGAGCGTCGCGCCGTGCACGGTCGCGATATCGCGCACGATGGCCAGCCCGAGCCCCGTGCCGCCCGGATTGCTCTCCAGCGCCGTTTGCGCACGGTAGAACGGCATGAACACCTTGTCGTATTCGGACGGGTCGAGCCCTGGCCCGCTGTCCTGCACGTCGAGCACGACCCTGCCTACCAGCCGCCGCACGCGCAGCAGCACGATGCCGCCCGGCGGCGTGTAGCGGATCGCGTTGTCGACCAGGTTGCTCACCAGTTCGTGCAGCAGCAGCGCCTGGCCCGCGATCGTCGTCGCGCCGTCGTCTTCCGCTTCCAGCGCCAGGTCGATGCCTTTCTGGACGGCGGGCAGGGCCAGTTCCAGTCCCACCTGGCGCGCCACGTCGGACAGCACGACGGGCGCCAGCGCGGCGTTCGCGCCGCCATGCTCGATGCGGGCGAGCGTCAGCAGGCGGTTGGCCAGGTGGACCGTGGAATCGGTCGTCGCCGCGATCGAGCGCACGATGGCCTGCATCGCGGCCGGATCGTTTTCGCGCAGGGCCAGCTCGGCCTGGGTCTTCAGCACGGTCAGCGGCGTGCGCAGCTGGTGCGACGCGTCGGCGATGAAGCGGCGCTGGCTCGCGATCAGGTTCTGCATCCGCGCCATCGTGCCGTTCATCGCGGCCACCAGCGGGCGCACTTCGCGGTGCACGAGGGCTTCGTCGACGTCGGACAGGTCGGAGATCGCGCGCGTCTCCACGACCTGCTTCAATCGCATCAGCGGCTGCAGCACGAGCCGCACCGCGAACCACACCAGCGTGGCGACGGCCAGCACGAGCAGCGCCTGGCGCCACAGGGTATTGAACAGGATGCGCCGCGACAGCGCGCGGCGCGCGTCGAGCGTCTCGCCCACCTGGATCAGCGCGATGCCGCGCATGGAATCGTCGTACACGGGCTGCAGCAGTGCGGCGATGCGTACCGGTTCGCCGTTGTAGTCGGCGTGATAAAACCGCACGAGGGCCGGATACAGTTCCGAGCGGGGCGTGTTCTTCGGCACGGGCGGCAGGTCGTCGTAGCCGGACACCGTCTCGCCGTGCAGGCCGCCCACGCGGTAGTAGATGCGGCCCAGCGTATCGGTCTCGAAGCTGTCCAGTGCCACATAGGGCACGTCCGCAACGACCTTGCCGTCGCGGACCGACACCCGCTCCGCCAGCGCGCGCGTGGACGCGAGCAGCGAACGGTCGTACGCGATGTCGGCGGCGTCGAGCGCGTCGCGGTACAGCGACACGGCGTTGGCCGCCACGAGGATCACGAGGGGCACGATCAGCCAGCGCAGCAGCTGGTTGCGCAGGCTGCCCAATGGCGCGGGAATGTCTTCTCCGGCCGCGCGCCGGCGCGGCCACAGGCGCGCCAGCAGCGGGATCGATGCGGAGACGGACGGCATCGCGGGATTCAGGACCCGGCGGGCGGCCGTTCCTGCAGCAGATAGCCGATGCCGCGCAGCGTGGCGATGGCGGCGCCGCCGTCGGGGCGCTTGTCCAGCTTCTTGCGCACCCGGTGGATGTACAGTTCGATGGCGTCGAGGTTGGCGTCGTCGTCCAGCGCGAACACGTCGTCGAACAGCTTTTCTTTCGACAGCGCGCGGCCCGGACGCGAAATGAGCGCTTCCAGCACGGCGTGCTCGCGCGGCGTGAGCGCCAGCGGCTCGCCGCAGTAGGTGAACATGCGCGCGACGGTGTCGAAACTGAGTTGCCCGCAGCGGTGCACGACGGCCTCGTTGCCGACGCTCCTCCGCAACAAGGCTTTCACGCGCGCTTCCAGTTCCGCCAGCTCGAACGGCTTGGCGAGGTAGTCGTCGGCGCCCAGGTTCAGGCCCTGCACGCGTTCTTCCAGGCCGCCGCGCGCCGTCAGGATCATCACCGGCGTGCGCCCGCGCGTGCCGCCGCGCGCGCGCAGGCGGCGCAGCACTTCCAGGCCGTCCATGCGCGGCAAGGTGAGGTCCAGGATCACGAGCGCGTAGTCCTGGGTGTGCAGCAGCGCGTCGGCATCGGCGCCCGTGGCGGCGCATTCGACGGTGAGATTGGCGTCGCGCAGGGCTTTGGATACCCAGTGGGACAGCTCGACATGGTCTTCGACTAACAGGATTCGCATCGCATCAGTGTAAGCGCAAAGGGCGCGCGCCGAAAGCGCCGTGGCTGCGATGCTACGTGTTTTCCACAATGCAGATATTGAAAGGTTCAGTGAAAGCTGATTGAAAGCTAAGCGACCCTATCCTTGGTCTCACGAGGCGGCAAACGACCGCATTGATGACAACAACGGAGACACTATGAAGAAATCGGCCCTCGCGCTTGCCGTCCTGGCAGCGCTTTCCCTGAACGCATCCGCACAGACCAACGTCCAGATCTACGGCATCATGGACGCCGGCGTCGAGTACGTGAACCACGCCGCCGCCAACGACGGCAGCCAGGTGCGCGTGATCTCGGGCGGCAAGAACACGTCGCGCTGGGGTTTCCGGGGCACCGAGGATCTGGGTAACGGCCTGAAGGCGGTATTCAACCTGGAAGGCGGCATCCTGATGGATACCGGCGCCCAGGACGGCAACCTGTTCAAGCGCCAGGCCAACGTCGGCCTCGAAGGCGGCTTCGGCCAGGTCCTGCTCGGCCGTTCGTTCACGACGACCTATGACTTGGTCATCAAGTTCGACCCGATGGGCTTCGCGCCAAACTATTCGTGGGCGACGAGCGGCAGCGCCACCGGCCCGTCGAAGTACGGCATGACGACCGCGTTCGACAACCTGATCAAGTACACGGGTCACACCGGCGGCTTCACCTACGGCGCCACCGTCGGCCTGGGCGAACAGGCCGGCAACAGCGCCGATAGCCGCAAGTATGCGGTCGGCGGTTCGTGGTTCGGCAGCGGCGTCGGCCTGATGGCGGCGTACGAACAGGTCAACGGCAACACGGTGGCCGCCACCGGCAACCGCGACAAGACGACCGCCTTCCACCTCGGCGCCGACTACAAGGCGGGCCCGATGCGCTACACCGCCGGCATGCGCGGCTACAAGCTCCAATCGGGCAAGGCCAATACGGCGGACGTGAAGGGCGACACGTACTGGGGCGGCGCCACCTACGAGGTCTACCCCTGGACCCTGACGGGCGCGGTCTACCACGTCAACACGAAGAACCTGCCGGCCGCGAAGGACGCGGATCCGACGATGTACGTGGCGCGCGCCATGTACTCGCTGTCCAAGCGCACCTGGCTGTACGTGGCGGCCGCGCACGCGAAGGCCGACCACGGCCAGCTCGTGGGCCTGTCGCGTGACGATCCGGGCTTCGCGACCACGCAGACCGGCATCACCACCGGCATCCAGCACCGGTTCTGATCCACGACCCGCGGCCGCAACATCATGAAGCGCGCCATCCACCTCCTGGCCGCCGCGGCGCTGTTCGCGGCCTCGCTGGCCGCGTCGGCGGCATCCGCCGGCGCCGAATGCGTGGTCCCGTCCAAACCCGGCGGGGCCATGGACCTGACGTGCAAGCTGGCCCAAAAGGCCTTGCCTGACGCGAAACTCAAGCTGGCCTACCTGCCGGGCGGGATCGGCGCCGTCGCGTGGCACACCCTCGTGTCGCAGCGGCGCGCCGAGCCGGACACCCTCGTCGCGTTCTCGGGCGGTTCGCTGCTCAACCTCGCCGAGGGCAAGTTCGGCAAGGCGACGGCGGACGACGTGCGCTGGGTCGCGGCGCTCGGTGTCGACTATGGGATGGTGGCGGTGCGCGCCGATTCGCCCTGGCACAGCCTCGGCGAATTGATGGATGCGATCAAGCGCGATCCGCAGCAGGTCTTGATCGGCGTGTCCGGCACCATCGGCAGCCAGGACTGGATGAAGATCGCGCTGCTGGCGCGCCAGGCCGGCATCGAGCCACGCCGCCTGCGCTTCGTCGCGCTGGAAGGCGGCGGCGAGACGTTCACGGCGATGAGCGCCAACTACGTGCAGGTGATTTCGGGCGACGCCTCGGAAGCGGTGCTGTATGCCGGTCCCGGCAAGGTGCGCGTGCTGGCCGTGCTGTCCGAACGGCGCCTGCCGGGCGTGCTGGCGGCGGTGCCGACAGCGCGCGAACAAGGCTACGACATCGTGTGGCCCGTGATCCGCGGCGTGTGGATGGGGCCCGACGTGCCGGATGCCGATTACCGCCGCTGGGTCGGCGCCTTCGCCCGCATGCAGGCGACACAAGACTTCGCGCAGCTGCGGCTGACCGCCGGCCTGTATCCCTTCTCGCTCACGGGCGACGCCCTCAAGCGCTGGGTCAAGCAGGCCATCATGGATTACAACCGACAGGCCAGGGAATTCAACCTGGTCCGCGAACACTGACAACACCCCAGGAGACAACCATGAATTTCAAGATCAAGAAGACCGCAGTCGCCATCGCCATCGCCGCCACCGCTTTTTCGCTGACCGCGCAGGTGCAGGCGGAGGTCCCGGCCGGCTATCCCGCCGCCTACCAGCAACTGATCGACGGCGCCAAGAAGGAAGGCAAGCTGGTGATCTACGGCGCCACCGACAGCAAGGCCGCGGCGCCGCTGATCAAGGACTTCAACACGCTGTACCCGGGCATCACGGTCGAGTACAACGACATGAACTCGACCGAAGTCTATAACCGCTTCATCTCCGAAAACGCGGCCGGCGGCGACACGGCCGACGTGCTGTGGTCCTCCGCGATGGACCTGCAGATGAAGCTGGCCGCGGGCGGCTACGCGATGGCGTACAAATCCGTCGAATCGTCCAAGATCCCCGGCTGGGCCGTGTGGAAGGACACGGCGTACGGCACCACCTTCGAGCCGGCCGCCTTCGTCTACAACAAGCGTCTGCTGAAGCCCGAGGAAGTTCCGCAGACCCACGCGGACTTCGTGCGCATCATCCAGCAGCCCAAGTTCCTGGACAAGGTCACGACGTACGACATCGAGAAGTCCGGCGTTGGTTTCATGTTCATGACGCAGGACGAGCACGACTTCCCGCAATTCAAACAGCTGGAACAGGCGTTCGGCGCGGCCAAGGTGCGCGTGCAGTCGTCGACCGGCACCATGCTGGAGCGGATCTCGTCGGGCGAAAACCTGATCGGCTACAACGTGCTCGGTTCGTACGCGATGGTGCGCGCCAAGACCGACCCGTCGCTGGGCGTCGTGCTGCCGAAGGACTACACCTTGATCATCTCGCGCGTCCAGTTCATCAACAAGGCGAGCAAGCACCCGAACGCGGCCAAGCTGTGGATCGACTACATGCTGTCGCAGCGCGGCCAGACGATCGTCGCTAACGGCGCCAAGCTGTACGCGATCCGCGCCGACGTCACGGGCGAAACGACGTCGAGTGACCTGATCAAGCAGGTGGGCGAGAAGAACGTCCGTCCGCTGCCGGTCAGCCCGGCCGTGGCGGAGTACCTCGATCCGGCCATCCGCATGGCCTTCCTGAAGGAGTGGAAGGCGACTGCGGGCAAGAAGTAAGTCGCTTACTCGTCGTCCTCGCGAAAGCGAGGACGACGGCAGCAAGTGACCGCCGGATTCAAATCGATCGGATATTCCCATGCCTACTTCAACCATGCCACTGGAAACCAAGGGCGCCGACGGCACCGGCAGCCTGCCGGCCGTGCGCGCACCGCGCTTCAACTGGACGCGCGGCGTCGTCGTGCTGCTGACCTGCGTGGCCATTTTCCTGCCGCTGTTCCTGGTCTTCTACCAGAGCTTCCTGACGGCGCCGTTCTTCATGCCCGACAAGATGCTCGGGCTGGACGCCTTCCGTTTCATTTTCGACGACGCCGACTTCTGGCTCGCTTTCAAGAACGGCATGCTGCTGGCTTCCGGCCTGGCCGCCATCGCCGTGCCGCTGGGCGGCATGCTCGCCTTCCTGATGGTCCGCACCGACCTGCCGGGCCGCGGTTGGATCGCGCCGTTGCTGCTCGTGCCGATCTTCGTGTCGCCCATGGTGATGGGCTTCGGCTACGTCGTCTCGATGGGCCCCGTGGGCTTCTACTCGACGTGGATGCACGAACTGCTCGGCTTCATCCCGTGGAACGTGTATTCGTTCACCAGCATCGTCGTCATCGCCGGCCTCACGCACGTGCCGCACGTGTACCTGTACGCCTCGTCCGCACTGAAGAGCCTCGGCTCCGACGTGGAGGAAGCGGCGCGCGTCTCGGGCGCCTCGCCGTGGCAGGTGATGTTCAACGTGTCGCTGCCGATGATCATGCCGGCACTCGCGTATGCGGGCGTCCTCGTGTTCTTCCTCGGCTTCGAAGTGTTCGGCCTCGTGCTCGTGCTGGGCGACCCGGAAGGCCACCTCGTGCTCGCCACGTACCTGTACAAGCTGACCAATAAGCTCGGCACGCCGTCGTACCACCTCATGGCCGCCGTCGCCGTGTGCCTCGTCGCCGTGACCCTGCCGCTCGTGATGCTGCAGCGCTGGCTGCTCAAGTCGGCCAACAAATACGTCTCGATCAAGGGCAAGGGCGCGCGCCAGAAGCCGCTCGCCCTGGGCAAGTGGAAGTGGGCCGCGCTGGCCGTGCTGGGCGCCTGGATCCTCGTGACCATCGTGCTGCCGCTGTCCGGCATCGTGCTGCGCTCGTTCGTCGAGTACTGGGGCGAGGGCGTCAAGCTGGCCGACGTGCTCACGCTGCAGCACTTCCGCGACATCTTCGAGCAGCCGTCGCTCGTGCGCGGCATCGTCAACACGATCCTGATCGGCGTGATCGGCGGCGCGCTCGCCGTGGCCTGCTACACCGCGATCGCGCTGGCCATGCACCGCAAGAACGACGGCGTCACGCGCCTGCTGGACTACAGCGTGCTCGTGCCGCGCGCCGTGCCGGGCCTGCTGGCCGGCTTGTCGTTCCTGTGGGTGTTCCTGTTCGTGCCGAGCTGGCTGGACGGCCTCCTGCACGGCATGGACAACAGTGTCGCCGCGTGGCTGTCGGAGCACTTCATCCCGCAACTGCGCCAGCTGCGCTCGACGATCTTCGCGCTGTGGCTCGCGTACTCCGTCGTGTGGCTCGCGTACGGCATGCGCCTCGTGTCGACGTCGCTGCTGCAGGTCGGCCCGGAACTGGAAGAGGCGGCCCGTGCCGTGGGCGCGAGCCGCGGCCGCGTCACCCGCGACGTGACGCTCCCCCTGATCAAGTTCGGCATGCTGGGCGCCTGGCTGATGGTGTTCCTGATCTTCGAACGCGAATACTCGACGGGCGTGTACCTGCTGTCGCCCGGCACCGAGGTGATCGGCGCGATGCTCGTGTCGCTGTGGGCGGGCGGCTCGACGGACCTCGTGGCCGCGCTCTCGTTCATCAACATCACGCTCGTGGCCATCGGCCTGGGCATCGCGCTGCGCTTCGGCGTCAAGTTGCACAATTAATTCAATGCGAGACAACATCATGAACGTTTTGACCGTCAACGACCTGCATCTCGACTACGGCCATGGCGCCACCGCCAACCCGATCCTGAAGGGCGTGTCGATGCACCTGCAGCGCGGCGAAGTCGTGGCGCTGCTGGGCCCTTCGGGCAGCGGCAAGACCACGCTGCTGCGCGCCGTGGCCGGCCTGGAAAGTCCGAAGTCGGGCACGATCGACATCGGCGAGCGCCGCGTGTTCGACGGCAGCAAGAAGCTGGAACTGCCGGCCGAGGCGCGCAACCTGGGCCTCGTGTTCCAGTCGTACGCGCTGTGGCCGCACAAGACCGTGTTCGACAACGTCGCCTACGGCCTCAAGCTGCGCAAGATGACCGCGCGCGACATCGAGCCGAAAGTGCGCGAGGTGCTCGCGCAGCTGGGCCTCGGCCACCTGGGCGAACGCTTCCCGCACCAGCTCTCGGGCGGTCAGCAGCAGCGCGTGGCGATCGCCCGCGCGCTGGTCTACAACCCGCCCGTCATCCTGCTCGACGAGCCGCTGTCGAACCTCGACGCCAAGCTGCGCGAAGAAGCGAGAGCGTTCCTGCGCGAGCTGATCGTGCGCCTGGGCCTGTCGGCGCTGATGGTCACGCATGACCAGGCCGAGGCGATGGCGATCTCGGACCGCATCCTCCTGCTCAACAACGGCAAGATCGAGCAGCAGGGCACGCCGCAATCGATGTACGAATCGCCGGACACGCTGTTCACCGCGGAGTTCATGGGCAGTAACAACCGCCTGCCGGCTAGAGTCGTCGCACGCAACGGCGTCGCGGCGCGCGTGCAGGTGGAAGGCATGGCGCTGAACGCGACGGCGCGCGGCACCGGCGCGTCCGATCCGGACATCGACGCGTCCGCGCTGATCCGCGTCGAAGAAGTGCGTATCGGCCGCGAGCCGGTGGAGAACGGCATCAAGCTGCCCCTGTCGACCTGCATGTACCTGGGCGACCGCTGGGAATGCCTGTTCAAGCACGGCAACGCGAGCGTGCGCGCCTATTCGAAGCACCGCGTCGACCCGGGCAATTACTGGCTCGAGATGCCGGCCGAGAAGCTCTGGGTGTTCTGATCAAGCTGTCGATGTTCGCCCCCGCGCTCGCGCTGGCGTTCGCGGCGGCGCAGCTCTGCATCTTCCTCGACACGCCGCTGCCGTGGATGATCGGCCCCCTGTTCTCCACCGCGCTCGCCTGCATGCTGGGCGCGCGGCTGGCCGCGCCCGTGCAGGCGCGCGAAGCGGGGCAGTGGGCCATCGGCACGGCCCTCGGCCTGTACTTCAGCGCCCCCGTGCTGGCGGCGCTGGCCCGTAACCTCGGCTGGATCGCGCTCGCTGTCTCCTTCGCCATCTGCCTCGGCATGGCCGGCGGCGCGCTGCTGCGCCGCCTGTCCGGCAGCGACGACGCGACGGCCTTCTTCGCCATGGCCGTCGGCGGCGCGTCCGAGATGGCCGTGCAGGCCGAGCGCCATGGCGCCGTCGTCGAAAAGGTGGCGGCCGCGCACAGCCTGCGCATCATGATGGTCGTCGGCAGCATTCCCTTCGCGGTGCGCTGGATCGCCGCCCACGGCTGGGGCGCCGGCCTGGATTCGTTCGCGCCGCTGGCCGGCCGCGTCGACGTCGCCGGCCTGTGCGTGCTCATCGCCCTGACGGCCAGCGCCGCGCTGGCACTCAAACGCCTGCGCCTGCCGAACGCCTGGGTGATCGGGCCCCTCATCGTGGCGATGATGCTGACGGCGGCCGGCGTGCAGCTCTCGCGCCTGCCGGAATGGATGATCCGCACGGGCCAGCTGTTCATCGGCGTCTCGCTCGGCACGCGCTTCACGCCGCGTTTCGTCCACACCGCGCCGCGCTACCTGGCCAGCGTGGCCGCGTGCACGTGCGTGACCTTGCTGCTCGCCGGCCTGTTCGCGTTCTGCGTGGCGTGCATCACGGGCCTGCATCCCGGGACGATGGTGCTGGCCACGTCGCCGGGCGGCATCGCGGAGATGGCGCTGACGGCCCGCGTGCTGCACCTGGGCGTGCCCGTCGTGACGGCGTTCCACGTCGCGCGGATGGTCGTCGTGGTGCTCGGGATCGGGCCGCTGTACCGGGCGTGGATGCGGATCAGGTGACGCCGGGCGCGACTTGGTCGTGGATGGTCGCGGATTTGGCGTATCCGGGTAGCGGAATGCGCGACCATTGATTCACGCCCAGCAACATTGTGTGTTCAACGTGCCGGTTGTGTTGTAGATTGTCGCATCCCCGCCATCCGCACCATTGAACATGAGCCACCCGAACCACCCCAGCCAGTTTGCCCTGCTGACCCAGCGCCGCTTCGGTCCGTTCTTCTGGACGCAGTTCCTGGGCGCCTTCAACGACAACCTGTTCAAGACGGCGCTGCTGGTCGTGCTGACCTATGACGCGCTGTCGTGGACGACGGTGCCCGCCGCGCTGCTCAACAACCTGATTCCCGGCCTGTTCATCCTGCCGTACGTCGTGTTCTCCGCCACCGCCGGCCAGATCGCTGACAAGGTCGAGAAGGGCCGGCTGGCGCGCTTCGTCAAGGTGCTGGAGATCGTCATCATGGCCATCGCCGCCGCCGGCTGGCTGACGCACACCCTGTGGCTGCTCGTCGCGGCCGTCGTCGGCATGGGTGTTCACTCGACCCTGTTCGGCCCCGTGAAATACGCCTATCTGCCGCAGCACCTGAAACCGGAAGAACTCGTGGGCGGCAACGGCGTCATCGAAATGGGTACCTTCGTCGGCATCCTGCTGGGCGAAGTGATGGGCGCCATCCTCGCGGGCCACGGCGCCACCGGCGTGCACCTGGTCGCATTCGGGACCTTGGCCGTCGCCGTGCTGGGCCTCGTCACGAGCTGGCGCATCCCGGCGTCGCCGGCGCCCGCACCGACATTGAAGATCAGCGCCAACTTCGTCGCGGAATCCGTGCGCAACATCGGCTTCTCGCGCAAGAACCGCACCGTGTTCCTGTCGATGCTGGGCAATTCCTGGTTCTGGTTCTACGGCGCCCTCGTGCTGTCGCAATTCCCGCTGTACGCGAAAGAGTACCTGCACGGCGACCACAGCGTCTTCGTGCTGCTGCTGACGATCTTCTCGCTGGGGATCGGCGCCGGCTCGCTGCTGTGCGAAAAACTCTCGGGCCGCAAGGTCGAAATCGGCCTCGTGCCGTTCGGCGCCATCGGCCTGTCGCTGTTCGGCATCGACCTGTATTTCGCGAGCCTCGGCTACACGAACACGGCGCCGGTGGATGCCGTCGGGGTGCTGGCGCAGCACGGCACGGTGCGCATCCTGGCCGACATCCTGCTGCTGGGCGTGTTCGGCGGCTTCTTCATTGTCCCGCTGTTCGCGCTGATCCAGACGCGTTGCGACCCGGCCCACGTCTCGCGCACCATCGCCGGCATGAACATCCTCAACGCGCTGTTCATGGTGGGGTCGGCCGGCGTCGCCGTGTTCCTGATCGGGCGCGGTTTCGGCATCCCCGAGATGTTCCTGACGACGGCGCTGCTGAACGCGGTCGTCGCCATCTACATCTTCTCGCTGGTGCCGGAATTCCTGATGCGCTTCCTCGCCTGGCTCTTGATCCACACGATCCACCGCGTGTCGACGGTGGACGTCGAGCGCATCCCGGAAGAGGGCGCCGCGGTCCTCGTCTGCAACCACGTCAGCTACGTCGACGCCATCGTCATCCTGGCCGCGAGCCCGCGCCCGATCCGCTTCGTGATGGACCACCGCATTTTTAACATACCGCTGCTGGGCTTCATCTTCCGCACCGGCAAGGCGATCCCGATCGCGCCGGCGCACGAAAACCCGTGGCTGATGGAGAAGGCCTTCGTCGACATCGCCCAGGCCCTGCACGAGGGCGAACTCGTGTGCATCTTCCCGGAAGGTAAGCTGACGCGCACGGGCGAGATGAGCGAATTCCGCGGCGGCATCGCCAAGATCGTCGCGCGCAGCCAGGTACCCGTGATTCCGATGGCGCTGCGCGGGCTGTGGGGAAGCGTGTTCTCGCGCGATCCGTCGAACGTGTTCGAGCGCTCGTTCGCGCGCGGGCTGCGCTCGCGCCTGGCGCTGGCCGTCGGGCAGCCGGTGCCGCCGCAGGAGGTGACGCCGGAGGGGCTGTACGACGAGGTGCTGGCGTTGCGGGGGGAGTGGAAATAATGGCAAGATGCTTCGTGACAAAAAGGCTAGGCATCTTGCGTGCCTCTGTTATAATTGTGGCCCGAGTCGGGGCGTAGCGCAGCCTGGTAGCGTACGTGCATGGGGTGCACGTGGTCGGAGGTTCGAATCCTCTCGCCCCGACCAATGAATTGATGAGATAGGCCAGCTTTCGAGCTGGCCTTTTTCGTTATCGGAAGTCCGTCACCGTTGCTGACACGGTACGGCGGCGGACCCGGCCGGGCTTTGGGTACCGGTCGTTGCCCGCGCCGGCAGCTCCTTCGACGCCGCGGCGAAGCGGCCGATGTCGAACGGTGCGATCGGCGTCGACGTGTTGCCGGTGGCGATCAGCTCGGCCATGACGTCGCCGACGCCCGGCCCGAGCTGGAAGCCATGCCCGCTGAAGCCGAAGGCGTAGTACAGACCGCTCACGGCCCGGCTGGCGCCCATCACCGGCAAATTGTCGTCCATATAGCCTTCGATGCCGCTCCAGACCCGGATGATGTTCAGGCGGGCCACCGCCGGCGCGAGCCGTTTGAGCTGGTCGAACTGGGTCAGCGTGTGCTCCGGCAGCACGTAGGCGCGGCGCAGGTCGGGGTAGGCCGGGCCGCGGCCGCAGCCGCCGAAGATGATGTTGCCGCGCTTGATCTGGCGGAAGTAGATCGTTTCCTGCAGCAGCTGGCTCGCCACCCCGACGGTGGGGCCGATGCGATACGGGACCGGCTCGGTGACGGCCATCTGCGGTCCGCGCGCGGTCAGCGGCACCGGTTCGCCGAACGCGGCGCTCATGCGGTCGCCCCAGGCGCCGCTGGCGATCAGCGCGACCGGCGCCCGGTATACGCGCCCGTCGGCGCAGCTCGCGCGGAATGCCGTGCCGTCCCGCGCTACTTCCAATACCTCGGTGTTTTCCGCGATGTGCGCGCCCGCGCGGATCGCGGCGCGCCCGAAGGCCGGCGCGGCCAGGCGCGGGTTGGCGTGGCCGTCGTGCGGCGACAGCGACGCCGCGCGCACTTCCGGTCCCAGGAAGGGATAGCGCGCGCGCAGCGCGGCACCGCCGATCAGCTCCAGCTCGAGGCCGTAGTCGCGGGCGTCGCGCGCATACTGTTCCAGCACGCCGGCCTGGTCCTGCGTATAGGCGACCCGGATGTGGCCGGAGGGCAGGAATTCCAGGTCTTCGCCGATCAGTTCCGGCAGGCGCTGCCAGATGCCGAGCGACCGGTTGGCGAGCGGCAACTGGAGCAGGTAGCGCGCCTGGCGCCGCACGTTGCCGAAATTGGTGCCGCTGGCCTGCTGGCCCACCAGGCCGCGTTCGAGCAGGGTCACCGACATGCCGCGGCGGCGCAGGAAAAAGGCGGTGGACGTGCCCATCAGGCCGCCCCCGACGATCAGGACGTCCGAGGTATGCGCACTCATTGGGTCTCCTCCCGGGTGGCGATGGCGAGCGGCTTGACGGGCGCCTGGCCGCGCAGCCGTCCGACTTGTTCGAGCGGCACGGCGGCCGCGTGGGCGACGACCTCGGCGCCCGCCTGGCCGCAGTACCGGCCCTGGCAGCGGCCCATGCCGACGCGGCTGAACGCCTTCGCGCGGTTGGCCTCGGCGGCGCCCATCTCGCGCACGGTGCGCCGCAGTTCGCCCGCGGTGATGCATTCGCAGCGGCATACGATGGCGTCGTCCGCGAGGTCGGCCGCCTGCCCGGCCGGCCATGGGAACGCGCGCACCAGGCCCCGGCGGAAGCGTTCCATCACGCCCTGCTCGCGCAGCAGGGCGGCGACGCGGGCCCGGTCCACCGGCAGGCCGAGATCGGCCAGCGCGGACAGGGCGGCCAGGCGGCCGGCATTCTCGGCGCCGTCCGCGCCCAGGATGCGCGCGCCATCGCCCGCCAGGTAGACGCCCTTGACGGAGCTGCGTCCTTCCAGGCTCACCTCGGGAAACCATTGGCGCGCCTCGGCATCGAAACGGAAGGCGCAGCGCGCCAGGTCGGCCAGCTGCGTCTCCGGGCGCAGGTGGTAGCCCATCGCCACCGCATCGCAGTCGAAGCGGCGCTCCCTGCCGGCGCCGTCGCGCACCACGATGCCGTCCACGCCGCGCGCGGCGTCGCCCGTGATCTCGACCGGGGTGACGCCGGACAGCAGCGGTACGCCGGCGCGGCGCAGGGCGGCGATGTAGGACAGGCCGTTGCGCAGCACGCCGGGCCGGGCCAGCAGGCGCGGCAGCGCCGCGACCCGGTCGGAGAGGCGTGCCGTGTCGAGCACGGCGCCGATCGCCGCCCCGGCTTTCAGGTACTGCGCGGCCACCAGATAC
This sequence comes from Massilia putida, assembly GCF_001941825.1. Classification (NCBI taxonomy): domain Bacteria; kingdom Pseudomonadati; phylum Pseudomonadota; class Betaproteobacteria; order Burkholderiales; family Oxalobacteraceae; genus Massilia; species Massilia putida. The sequence goes on along the minus strand of NZ_CP019038.1, from coordinate 2,265,810 downwards.
AGCAGCGGCCCGCTGCCCAGGAAGACGACGCGCCGGCCCACCGAGCAGGCCTGCGACTTGAGCGCCACCTGGGCGGCGCCCAGGCTGTAGGTGCCGGCGTGCTGCCAGCCCTTCACCGGCATCAGGCGGTCGGTCGCGCCCGCGCAGACGATCAGCGCGTCGTAGGGCGCGCGCCAGGCGGCGCCGTCGCGCATCAGGTGCAGCTCGCCCTCGGTGACGTTCCAGGCCAGCGTGCCGGGATGGTAGTCGATCCGGTCGCGCAGGGCATCGAACGCGCGGTGCAGGGCGTCGGCCTTGGCGGCTTCGCTGCCATACAGGTCGGCGTAGCCGCGGCGGAAATTCGGGGGCTGGCGGCGGTAGATCTGGCCGCCGTCGCGCCCGCCCTCGTCGATCACGACCGGCCGTATTCCCGCCGCGACCAGCTGCTCGGCGCAGCGCACGCCGGCGGGGCCGGTGCCCACCACGACGATGCGCGGGCCTACCATACGGCCTCCGTCGCGTCGGTGAGGATCGCCATCCCCTCGGCCACCGGCGTGGAGCACGCCCGCAGGCGTTCGCCGCGCGCGGTCCACACCCAGCAATCCTGGCAGGCGCCCATCAGGCAGAAGCCCGCGCGCCGGCCGTCGCCGAATTCGGAACTGCGCACGCTGCGCACGTTGCCCAGCAGCGCCACCAGCAAGGTGTCGCCTTCGAGGGCCTCGGCCGGGTGGCCGTCGACGGTAAAACGGATGAGCAGCCGGCCCGTTTCGGCCAGCCGTACGAAGCGCGCGGTCATGCGATCTCCTCGACAGGGTGGATGCCGCCCTGCTGCCGGGCGAGGGCGCCGGGGGCGTGGTGACACAAAATCTCGACGCCGTTGTCCAGATGCTGGCGCGGCGGCGGGCTGGTCGTGCACAGGCCGTCCACGCGCACGCTGCAGCGCGCCAGGAACGGGCACAGGCCGGCCGCGCCGGCCGGCTGGGCGATGGCGGGCAGCGCGGCGTGGCCGCGTCCTTCGACCTCGTCCAGCCAGCCCTGGCGCAGTTGCGGGACCGACGACGCCAGCAGCTCGGCATAGGGATGGCGCGGCGCATCGACCAGCGCCGCGCGCGGGCGCGACTCGACCTTGCGGCCGGCGTACAGCACCACGATGTCGTCGCACACCGCGCGCACTGTGTTGATGTCATGGCTGATGAACAGCATGGACACGCCGAGTTCGCGGCGCAGTTCCGCCATCAGGTCGAGGATGGCGGCGGCGACCACGGTGTCCAGCGCCGACGTGATCTCGTCGCACAGCAGCAGCTCGGGTTGCGCGGCCAGCGCGCGCGCCAGGTTGATGCGCTGCTTCTGGCCCCCGGACAGTTCGCCCGGCCGGCGGCCCGCGACGTCCGCCGGCAGGCGCACGAGATCGAGCAGTTCGAGCACGCGGCGGCGCCGCGTCTCGCCATGCATGCCGTGATAGAACTCGAGCGGGCGCGCCAGGATCCGGCCGATCGTGTGGGCCGGGTTGAGGGCCGTGTCCGCGTTCTGGAACACGAACTGCACGCGCCGGAACTGTTCGCGCGTGCGGCCCTGCGCCTGCAGCGGCGCGCCGTCGAGCAGGATGCTGCCGCGCGCCGCCGGGACCATCCCGGCGATCACGCGCGCCAGGGTGGTCTTGCCCGAGCCGGACTCGCCGATGACACCGACCGTGGCACCGCGCTCGATGCGCAGGTCGATGCCGTCGAGGATGCACACGGCAGGCAGACCCGCGGCGTCGACGGCGCCGTAGCCGGCGGCGAGGTCGCGCACTTCCAGCAGCGGGACGCCGCCCGGCGCGGCGGGCGGGGCCAGCGGACGCGGCACCGGTTCGGCCGCCGCCAGCAGGCTGGCACTGTAGGCGTCGCGCGGCGCCGTCAGCAGGCCGCCTGTCGTATTGTCTTCCCTGACCTCGCCGCCGCGCAACACCACCACGCGGTCGGCCATCTGCGCCACCACCGCCAGGTCGTGCGAGACGTAGACCGCGGTGATGCCGAGCTGGCGCACGACGTTGCGGAAGGCGCGCAGCACGTCGATCTGGGTGGTCACGTCGAGCGCGGTGGTCGGTTCGTCGAGGATCACGAGTTCGGGATCGGTGATCAGCGCCATGGCCGCCATCACCCGCTGCAGCTGGCCGCCGGACACCTGGTGCGGGAAGCGCGCGCCGATGTGTTCGGGGTCGGGCAGGGCCAGCGCGCGGAACAGCTCGACGGCCTTGGCCCGCGCCGCGGCGCGCGTCATGGTCCCGTGGATGGCGGCGCTTTCGATCACCTGGTCCATCAGGCACTTGGACGGATTGAAGCTCAGCGCCGCGCTCTGGGCGACGTAGGCGACGGTGCGCCCGCGCAGCCGCGCCAGGCCGCGCGCATCGAGCGCGAGCACCTGGCGGCCGGCCACCTCGACCTGGCCGCCGGCGATGCGGCAGCCGCGCCGCGCATAGCCCATCAGCGCCAGCGCGATGGTGGTCTTGCCGGACCCGGACTCGCCGATCAGGGCCAGCACCTCGCCCTTGGCGATGGAAAAGCCGACGCCCTTGACGATCGCGGTCTCGCCGCCGCCGTCGCGGCGCGCGACCACCCGCAGGTCCTTCACCCGTACCAGTGTGTTCATCTCATGCATCCTTGGCGCCGCCGCGCAGGTTGTCGATCCACAGGTTGACGCCGATGGTCAGCGAGGCGATCGCGAGCGCCGGCACCAGCACCGCCGGCGCGCCCTCGCTCAGCCCCGCGATGTTCTCGCGCACCAGCGAGCCCCAGTCGGCGTCCGGCGGCTGCACGCCGAGGCTCAGGAACGACAGGCCGGACAGCAGCAGCACGATGAACACGAAGCGCAGGCCGAAGTCGGCCAGCACGGGGCGCACGATGTTGGGCAGGATCTCGACGCAGGTGATGTAGGCCATGCCTTCGCCCCGCGCCCGCGCCGCCTGCACGAAATCCATCGCCTGCACGTTCACGGCCAGTGCGCGCGCGATGCGGTAGGCGCCGGGCAGGAAGCCGACCGCCGCGGTGGCGATCAGCACCGGCGCCGACGAACCGAACGACGCCACCATCATCAGCGCGAACATCTTGCCGGGAATCGAGATCAGCGTGTCCAGCACGCGGCTGACGGCGTTGTCGATCCAGCCGCCGGCGGTCGCCGCGAACAGGCCGAGCAGGGTGCCGCCGGTGCTGGCCAGCGCGGCCGCCGTCAGCGCCAGCGCCACGGTGAAGCGCGCACCCACCAGGACGCGGCTCAGCATGTCGCGGCCCAGGTAGTCGGAACCGAGCGGGAAGCGGCCGCTGATCGGGCCGAACACGTCGTCGTCGACGAGCGCGGCGGCGTCGTGGGGCGCGAGCCAGGGCCCGGCCAGGGCCATCAGCAGCCAGAACACGGTGATGGCCAGCCCGAGCAGCGCGAGCGGCGATGGGAGGGATGCGGTACGGCGGTTCATTGGTTCCTCAGCCTCGGGTTGGCGACGATCGCGCAGACGTCGGCCAGCGTCACCAAGAGCAGGTAGGCGGCGCAGAAGATCATGGCGCAGGCTTGCACGAGCGGGATGTCGCGCGTCGTCACGGCATCGACCATCAGGTTGGCGATGCCGGGGTAGTTGAACACCGTCTCGACGATCAGCACGCCGCCGAGCAGGTAGGACAGGCTCAGCGCGACCGCGTTGGCGATCGGGCCGATCGCATTGGGCAGCGCGTGCCGGAGCACGACACGCACCGGACCCGCACCCTTCAGGCGCGCCATCTCCGCGTAGGGCGCGGCGAGCTGGTCGAGCAGGGCGGCGCGGGTCATGCGCGCCATCTGGGCGACGATCACGCAGCACAAGGTGAAGACGGGCATCGCGTAGGCGCGCACGAAGCCGCCGAACGAGGCGATATCGGCGGTGTGCGAGAGCGCCGACAGCCAGCGCAGCTTGACCGCGAACAGCAGCACGGCCAGCGTCGCGACGAGGAATTCCGGCACCGACACCAGTGCCACCGTGCCCACGTTGACGGCACGGTCGAACCAGGAGCCGTGCAGCATCGCCGACAGGATGCCGAGCGCCAGCGCGAGCGGCACCGAGACGGCCGCCGTCACGCCCGCCAGTACCAGGGAGCTGGGCAGGCGCTGGCCGATCAGTTCCGCGACCGGCTTGCCGTTGACGAGCGACGTGCCGGGATGGCCGCCGAGCAGGTGGCCGAGCCAGCGCGCGTAGCGCTGCGGCGCGGGCTGGTCGAGGCCGAACTGCGCGCGCAGCGCCGCCACCGCTTCCGGCGTGGCCGACTGGCCCAGCGATTCCTCGGCGGCGTCGCCGGGCAGCAGGTTCGTGATCGCAAACACCACCACCGATACCATCATCAGGGTCAGCAGGGCGAGGGCGAAGCGTTGCGCGAGCAGGCGCGCGATGGTGGCGTTCATGTCGGCGCCTCCGTCAGTGCAGCCGGTCCTGCAGCTTGTAATAGGCGCCCACCAGCGGCAGGAACCACGCTTTGCCGTGATAGCCGGGGATGGCGGGCCAGTCCAGGCTGCGCCACGGGTTGCATTCGGCCTTGCCGGCCATGACGTCGGCCATCGTCTGCCCCATGTGCACGGACATCTGCACGCCGTGGCCGCTGTAGCCGAGCGAATAGAACATCCCCTCGTGCTGGCCGGCGCGCGGCAGGCGGTCGGCCGTCATGTCCACCAGTCCGCCCCAGCAGTAATCGATGCGCGTCCGGGCCAGTTCGGGAAACACCGAGGCCAGGGTGTCGGCCAGGATGCGGCCGCTCTTGGCGTCCGACTTCGGGTTGGACAGCGCGAAGCGCGCACGGCCGCCGAACAGCAGGCGCTGGTCGGGCGTCACGCGGAAGTAGTTGCCGATGTTCTTGGTGGTGACGTAGTTGCGGCGCGTCGGCATCAGGCGGTCGAGGACCGCGTCGTCCAGCGGCTCGGTGACGATGATGAAGCTGCCCACCGAGATCAGGCGGCGGCGGAAGTGGGCGAACGGTCCGCGGCTGGAATTGCCGGTGGCGAGGAACACCTGCGCGGCGTCGATCGTGCCGCGCGTGCTGGCGACGCGAAAGCCGCCGGGGCGGCGTTCGATGGCGTTCACCGCCGCGCCTTCGAACACGCGCGCCCCCGCGCGCACCGCCGCTTCGGCCAGTCCGACGCCGAAGCGTCCCATGTGCATCTGCGCGCCGCCGCGCTGCAGCAGGCCGCCGTGGAAGCTGGCCGACCCGAGTTCCTCGCGCATGCGCTCCGGCGGCACCAGTTCCACCCCGGGGTCGACCGACTCGACCAGCTGCGCGTGGATGCGCTGCAGCTTGGCGTAGTGTTCGGGCTTGGCCGCCACCTTCAACTTGCCGCAGCGGCGGAAGTCGCAGGCGATGGCCTCGTCGCGCACGAGCGCCTCGACGGTATCGACGGCGGCGTCGTACGCCTGGTAGAACGTGCGCACCCGCTCCGCACCGATTTTCTGCGTCAGGTCGGCGACATCGTGGAACAGCCCGGTGTTGCACTGGCCGCCGTTGCGGCCCGATGCCTCGCCGGCGACGCGGCCGGCCTCCAGCAGCGTCACGAAGGCGCCGCGGCGTGCCAGTGCCAGCGCGGCCGACAGACCGGTAAATCCGCCACCGACCACCACCACGTCGGCGCGCCCGTCCACGGGGCCCTGGGCGGCGCCGTGGAACGCCGGGGCGGTATCGAGCCAGTACGATTCGAGCTTCATGCCAAGTCCTGATAAGAGAGCGGGGCGCGGGCGGTCACAGGCCGAGCAGGGCCGGCAGGCCCGACAGGTCCTTCATTTCATGGTAGCCGTAGTGCGGGGTCGAGGGCTCGTGGCCGCGCGCCACGAACACCTTGTTCTTGATGCTCATGTCGTGCGCCGGCATCAGGTCGTAGCGCAGGCTCGAGGACACGTGCAGGATGTCGTCCGGCCCGCAGTTCAGGTTGTCGAGCAGGTACTGGAAGGCGGCCAGCCGCGGCTTGTAGACCTTGGCCGTCTCCGCGGTGAACACCTTGTGGAACGGCGCGCCCAGCTTGGCGACGTTGTGCATGATCTGGTCGTTGGCGGCGTTCGAGTAGATCACGAGCGGGAACTCCTTGGCCACCTTGGCCAGCGCGTCCGGCACGTCCGCGTGCGGGCCCCAGGACGGCACGGCATCGTAGATCGCCTGCGCTTCCGCCTCGACGTACGGGATGCCCCATTTCTTGCAGACCCGCTCGACCGAGTTCTTGATGACTTGCTCGTACGGTTTCCAGGGATCGAGCACCTCGTCCAGCCGGAAGGCGGCGAAGTGCAGCACGAATTCCTCCATGCGTTCGGCCGGAATCCGGTCCGCGAACGTCGCACGCGCCATGTCGGCCATGCGGAAGCGGGTCAGGGTGCCGTAGCAGTCGAAGGTGATGTATTTCGGCCGGAGAGTGCTCATCTGTTCTTCCTATCGTCAACGGTTGTGCGCACGCGGTGCATGCGTCATGAAAGGGGGCGTCGACACCGCCGCCGTTACGACGACCGTGTTTCCGAGACTCATTACACCATGTCGGCTCTGCCGCATTATCCCGTTTTGCTGGCCGGATGAAACAGAAATAACGGTTTTGGCGGCATCGCACAGCATGGATTGCTGCGGCGTCGACGACGCCCGCATGGCCCCGTGCGCGGCCCGGGACACGCATTCTCCAGAGCGAAAGGGGCCGCTTCGCCGTGCAGCATGATCTTGTGAAGAAGCACGAACTACGCCACCTTGGCGCAGTTTGGATGCCTGCGACCGCATTAAATGCTGCGGGCCCGGGGGTAGCATCGAAGGGTTTTCTTATATGTAATCTACTAAAGGATGATCTCGATGGAAAACCTGAATCCCGACTCGGTGGCGGTACGCGGCGCGCACTTCATCGGCGGCACCTGGGTCGACGACCGGGCGGGCCTGGAGGTGCGCCGTCCTTCCGACAACCGGGCGTATGGCGAGCTGCCGGTGGCCGACGCCGCGCTGGTCGATCGCGCCGTGCAGAACGCCTGGCACGCGTTCAGGTACGGCGACTGGGCGCGCCGCCCGCCGCGCGAGCGGGCGCGCGTGCTGCGCCGCTGGGCCGACCTGGTGGAAGCCGATGCGTCCACGCTGGCGCCGCTGGAGAGCGTGGGCTCGACCCGGCCGATCCGCGATGCGCTGGCCTGGGATGTGCCCTTTACCGCCGAGGGGATCCGTTTCTTCGCCGAGCTGGCGGACAAGCTGGGCGGCGAGGTCGCGGCCACGCGCAGCGACAGCCTGGGCATGACGATCGCCGAGCCGTATGGCATGATCGGCGCGATCGCGCCATGGAATTTTCCGTTGGTGATGGCATCGTGGAAGATCGCGCCGGCCCTGGCGGCCGGCAACGCCGTGGTCCTGAAACCGTCCGAGCTGACGCCGTTCTCGGTGCTGCGCCTGGCCGAACTGGCCATCGCCGCCGGCATGCCGCCCGGGATCTTCAACGTCGTCCAGGGCACCGGGCACGAGACCGGCGATGCGCTCGTGCGCCATCCGCGCATCGCCAAGGTGACCTTCACCGGCTCCACGCGCACCGGCGCGGCCATCATGGCCGCGTGCGCCGAGTGCGGCACGAAGCCCGTCACGCTGGAGTTGGGCGGCAAGAGTCCGCAGATCGTGTTCGCCGACGCGCCCGATATCGACCGCGCGGCACGCATGGTGGCCGGCGCCATCGCCGGCAATGCCGGCCAGGTGTGCGTGGCGGGCTCGCGCCTGATCGTGCAGCGCGGCGTGGCCGAGCGCCTGGTCGACGGCATCGCCGGCGCCTTCGCCGCGCTCAAGGCCGGGCCGACGTGGCATGCGGACACGACGCTGCCTCCGATCATCCGCCCGTCCGACGCCGCGCGCATCGACGGCGTCGTGCAGCGCACCGTGCAGGCCGGTGCGCAGATCGTGACCGGCGGCAGGCTGCTTGCCGCGGCAGGCGACGGCGGCTATTACGCGCCCACCATCCTGACCGGCGTGCATGCCGACATGGAGGCGGTGCGCGACGAGATCTTCGGTCCCGTGCTGACCGTGCAAACCTTCGACGACGACGACGAGGCGCTGGCGCTGGCCGACCATCCCGCCTATGGTCTCGCCTCCGGACTGCACACGGCGGACATCGGCCGCGCGTTGCGCTTCGCGCGCCGTCTCGAGGCGGGCACCGTCTGGATCAACCGCTATGGCCGCAGCAACGACTTCGTGATACCGACCGGCGGCTACAAGCGCTCGGGCATCGGCAAGGACCTGGGACGCCAGGCCTACGAGGCCAACCTGCGTTTCAAGAGCGTGCTGGTCGACTTCGCGCTGCCCGACTAGGTGGGCGGCCGTGCGCCGTTGCGGGGCGCCGGCACGGCGCACGCACCGGCCGCGTGCAGCGATGCTGCGGGCAGCAAGCTGTGCTGATTCGCCCGCCGAAAACAACGGTTTCTGTTTTGTGACGCCGTCATTACACGATAACCGGACGAGATCACCATGTTGTAATCACTCCTATCGACACCGCAAACGAACACTGCGCAGCGGGCAGACGCAGACGACGGGATCGACGGCCGGAAGCATAGGCCGGGAATCAAAAAGAGACTTTTGCAAAGTTCAACAGCATCTAAGAGATCAGGAGTTCGCATGTATCCGTCCCGGTACCACACCCTGGCCCTGTTCCTGGCCGCCACCTATCCGATCGTCGCCCTGGCCGCGGAACCCGATGCACCCACCGCCGACGCGGCGCCGGCGGCGGGCGAGCCGACCAAGACCGTCGTCATCACGGCCCAGCGCCAGAATTACCGCAGCCTGTCGGCCACCGGCGCCACCAAGACCGACACCTTGCTGCAGGACCTGCCGCAAAGCGTGCGCGTGATCACGGCCGACCTGCTGAAGGACGTCGGCGTGACCGACCTGGCCGGCGCGCTCGATCTCTCCAGCGGCATCTCGCGCGCCAGCAATTTCGGCGGCCTGTGGGACAGCTATGCCATGCGCGGCTTCACCGGTGATCCGAACTTCGGGTCCGACTACATGGTCAACGGCTTCAGTTCCAGCCGCGGCTACAACGGCCTGCGCGACGGCGTGAACACGCAGTCGGTGGAAATCCTCAAGGGACCGTCCGCCGCGCTGTACGGCCGCGGCGAGCCGGGCGGCACCGTCAACATCACCACCAAAAAGCCGCGCTTCCAGCCCGAGTACACGATCGAAGGCACGCTCGCGAGCCATCGGACCCGGCGCGGCGCCGTCGATTTCACCGGTCCGATCAGCGAGACCCTGGCTTACCGCCTGAACGCCGCCTGGGAAAAGGGCGACAGCTTCCGCGACCGGCTCAAGCACGAGCGCAAGTTCATATCGCCGTCCTTCATCTGGCTGGTCGGCGAGGCGACCACGGTGTCGTACGAGGTCGAGGCGGTCGAGCAGCGCGCGCCGTTCGACCGCGGCGTCGTGGCCGTCAACAAGGTGCTCGGCCTGATCCCCGTGTCGCGTTTCCTGGGCGAGCCGGCGGACGGTCCGGTGACCATCCGCTCGCTGGGCCACCAGGTCTTCATCCAGCATCCGTTCAACGACGACTGGTCGCTGCAGACGGGCGTGGCCTACCGCAGCAGCTTGCTGTACGGCCTGTCGAGCCAGGCCAACAACCTGCTGGCGGACGGCCGCACCCTGCGCCGCCAGCACCGCCTCAACGACAACAGTGCCATCGACCGCTCCGGGCGCCTGGAACTCCTCGGCAAGGTCGCCACCGGCCCGATCCGGCATAACCTGCTGTTCGGCGTGGACGCCTACAAGTTCGACGACCGCCGCATCCAGTACCGGCGCAATCCGAACGCCGGCAATCCGTACGCGATCGACATCTACAATCCCGTGTACGGCGGCGTCGCCGATCCGATGACGCTGTCGATCAGCACGAAATCCGACCAGCGCGCGCATGGCGTCTACGCGCAGGACCAGATCGACCTGACCGACCAGTGGAAGATGCTGGTCGGCGCGCGCCGCGACAGCGCCGACCAGCAGGTCATCAACTATCGCCAGAACGCGACCAACAAGCAGAGCCCGGACGCCACGAGCCCGCGCGCGGGCCTCGTGTATCAGCCGGACAAGCAGTTGTCGCTGTATGCCACCGCCGCGCGCGCGTTCCGTCCGAACGACGGCATCAGCATCGACAACCAGGCGTTCCCGCCGGAGCAGAGCAAGTCGTACGAGGTCGGCGCGAAGTACGACACCAACCGGTTGAGCGGCACGCTGGCGCTGTACCGCATCACCAAGAAGAACGTGCTGACCACCAATCCGATCAATACCGACTTCTCGCTGCCGGCCGGCGAGGTCGCCAGCAAGGGTGTGGAATTCGACGTCTCGGGCGAGATCGCGCGCGACCTGAAGCTGTCGGCGTCGTATGCCTACACCGACGCCAAGGTCACCAAGGGCGACGCGACGATCGTCACCGGCAGCCGCTTTCCCAACGTGCCGAAGAACAGCGCGTCGGTCGTGCTGACGCAGAGCTTCCCGCTCGGTCCGGGCAAGGCCTCGCTGGGCGGCGGCGTGAACTACGTCGGCGCGCGCCTGGGCGACGTCGCGGCCAGCAGCGACTTCGAACTGCCGGCCTACACGATCTTCCGCCTGATCTCGTCGTACGCGCCGACCAAGAAAACCCGGGTGTCGCTCAACGTCGACAACCTGTTCAACAAGAGCTATTACGCCAGCTCGTACAGCCAGGTCTGGGTCATGCCCGGCGCCACGCGCACGGTGTCGCTGACCGTGCGCCATACCTTCTGAAACCGATTATCCACGTCCCGCAAGAGGCAACGACATGAAACGTCTGAACAAAGCATTCGCGCTGGCGGCCCTCGTCGCCGGCCTGGCCGCGACCGGCGCGGCCCAGTCGCACGGCATCTGGTTCGCGCAGCGCGCCACCCAGCTGGCGCTGTTGTACGGCGTGGGGGCCGACGACCTCGACGCCGTCAAGCGCTTCCCGCAGGTGACCAGCATGAATGGCTACGACGCCGACGGCAAGCCCGTGCCCGCCTCGCTGCATGTGGACGGGCGCCTGCTGCTGGTCGACCTGGAGAACCAGCCGGCGATCGTGTCCGCGGTGCTGGACAACGGCACGTGGAGCCGCACGCCGGACGGGAAGTGGCACAAGCAGGGCCGCGACGAGCAGCCCACCGCGACCGTCAGCGAAAAGAATACCAAATACGCAGTCCATATCCGCGGCCAGCTCGCCAAGCCGTTGCCGCTGCTGCCGGGCCAGACGCTGCAGATCGTGCCGGTGGAGGCCAGGTTGCCCGAACTGATGGGCCAGCCGATCAAGCTGCGCGTCTACTACAAGGGCAAGCCGGTGGCCGGCGCGAAGGTCATGCACGACTGGCTGAACGACCCGGACGGCAAGCCGGTGCTGACGGGCGCCGACGGTACCGTCACGATCGCGGTGCGCAACCAGGGCCTCAACGTGATCGTCGCCATCTTCAATTCGCCCTCCGAAGAGCCGGCGAAATACGACCATCTCGAACACCTGGCCTCGCTCTCGTTCGTGCTGCCGCACGCACCGGAATGAACGCGCCCCTTTTTGTGGAGACACCATCGTGAAACGATCCATATCCTTCCCGCTGGCGGCCGCCGCGCTGGTCCTGTCGACCGCCCACGGCCACGGCACCCCCACGCCGAACCACGGCGGCATCGTGCAGGCAGTGGGCGAGACCTGGCTCGAGCTGGTGCCCTGCAGCGGCAAGATCGAGCTGTACGTCGAGGACGACGGCGACCCGATGCCGAGCGCCGGCGTGACCGGCCACCTGAGCGTCCAGAACGGCGCCGCCAAGGCCGACTATCCGCTCAAGCCGGCCGGCGGCAACAAGCTCGAGGCGGTCGGCGCGCAGGCCGCCAAGGGCGCCAGGGTGACGGCCGTGCTGATCCTGGCCGACAAGACCAAGGTGCCGGCGACGTTCGTCGTCCACTGAGCGTTCGCGCCGAGGCAGCAAGAAGGGAAGGCCGCGGCTTTCCTTTTTTGTAGGGCGGGCACCCTGTGCCACGCGTGACGTTCGCATTATGCCGGCGTAACGCGTGGGCATGTTTCATTCGGGTCTCCGCCCCGAATGACCACCCTATGCACGGGCGTTACAGGTCCAAGGTCAGCGACGGGCCGCGCGCGCGCGAGCAGCACGGCGCCATGCAGTCGTTGCGTGCGCGCCGTGTGTCGTCGAGGAACAGGTCGCGGTGCTCGGGTTCGCCGTCCAGCACGCCCGTCAGGCAGGTGCCGCACAGGCCCTGGCGGCAGGCGCTGGGCACGTGGATGCCGTGCCGGGCCAGCGCGTCCAGGGCGCTCGTGTCGGCCGGCACGTGGACGACCGCGCCGCTGCTGGCGATGCGGATGTCGAACGGCCGCGCGGGCGCCGCTTGCGCCGCTTGCGCGAAATGCTCGCGGTGGATCCGCGACGGATCCCACCCGTGCGCCAGCGCGCAGTCGCGCACCGCGTCCATGAAACCGGCCGGGCCGCAGACATACAGGTGGGTGCGCGCGTCCGCGCCGGCCAGCACGGACGGCAGGTCGAGCCGCCGTCCTCCGGCCGCTTCGCCGTAGTGGAAGTGCACCCGCCCGGCGTAGGGCGCGCGCATCAGCCGTTGCGCGAACGCGGCGCGGCGCGGCGTGCGCACGCAGTAGTGCAGTTCGAACTCGGCGCCCGCACGCGCGAGCGTGTCGGCCATGCAGATGATGGGCGTGATGCCGATGCCGCCGGCGAACAGCAGCGTGCGCGCGGCGCCGCCGGCGAGGGCGAAATGGTTCTTCGGCGCGCCGATCTCGATCCGGTCGCCGGTACGGACAATCTCGTGCAGCGCCCGGGAGCCGCCGCGCGACGGCGCGGCCTTCAGCACCGCGATGCGGTAGCGGCGCCGGTCGCGCGGGTCGCCGCACAGCGAATATTGGCGCACCAGGCCGTCCGGCAGGTGCACGTCGATGTGCGCGCCGGCGCGGAAAGCGGGCAGGCGCCCGCCGTCCGCGGCCGCCAGCTCGAACACGCACACATCCTCGGCCTCGATGCGCTTGTCGGCCACGACGGCCTGCAGGCGCACGGGATGCCGGCGCCGGCCGCGCAGCCAGGCGGCCGTGCCGGTCCAGGCCAGCAGCGGCACGGCCAGGGCACCCAGCGCGAGCAGCAGCTGCCCGGCCACGCCGCCGATCCAGCCGTAGTGCAGGGCGGCGGCGAACAGGTACGCGCGATGCGCCGCCGGGTTCCTCCCGTACGGGACGAATCCGGCCGGACGGGCGCCGTCGGGGTCGACGCGCACGTAGCTCAGGGCGTTCGCGTGCGGCGCGTCGGCGCCGACCATCGCGAAGGTGACCGGCATGTCCGGCGCGGCGGGCATGCGGACCTGGACCCGGCGCGGATGCGGCACGAGGGCCTGCGCCTGCTCCCACATCCGCTGCAGCGAGACGCGCGGCGCGCCCCTGGCGCCGGCATGGGGCCACGCCGGCGGCGGCGGACTGTCGCCCCAGTGGAATGCCTGGGGCAGGCCGGTGAGGGCGGAAGTCAGCAGCACCGGCAGCGCGTACAGGGCGGCCGTGCGGTGCAGGCCGCGCCAGCGGGCCTGGCCGCGCAGGCCGGACGGCGCGCGCAAAGCCGCCTTCAGCGTACGCCGGGTGGGGCGCCACAACACCGCGCCGGCGCCGCCCATCGCGACGAGGAACAGCAGCGCGAACGTGCCCGCCACCCCTTCCTGCGCGGGCAGGAAGCCGAAGATGTGGATCCGGGCGATCGTCCCGAACGTGCCGCCGTAGACCGCCTGGCTGCCGAGGACGCGGCCGCTGCACGGATCGACGTCGATCCAGCGGCCGTCGTCGAAGCGGACGCGCCAGGCGGCGCCGGGCGTGGCCGACAGGCGCAGGAAGCGGAGCGGACCGGCGGCGGGACTCGCGCCACGCGCGCGCGCGACGAGCGTGTCGAGCGCCAGCGGCGCGGCGCATGCGGCCGTCCCCGGCGCCGCGTCGGGCGGGGGGCGCAGCGCCAGGACCGACCCGGTCAGCGCCACCATCACGAAGGCCGGGCCGGCCGCGAGTCCGGTCCAGCGATGCAGGCGCTTGAGGACGGGACGCATCGGGCTCAGGCCGCCGGCTCGGGGCGGAACAGCTTGTCGTGGAAGCCGCTGACCAGCACGCGGATCGTCACCGGCGTCTTGCCCTTGTTGCGCCAGAACCAGCCGTGGATGCCGTCGAACGGCGCGGTGAACGTGCCGCGTCCGGCTTCCTGCCGGGCCACCTTCCAGTAGGTGCTGAACTCGCGCGGGCCCGCGTTGAACGGCTCGCCGTGCATGTCCGCCTTGACGGGCCCCCCTTCGGAGGCCCAGCTGAACGTGAACTGCTCGCCCTTGCGGATCGCGGCCTTGACCTCGGCGCCCTCGCCGGGCTGCAGGGTGATGCTCATGTCGTCGGTGCGGAACGCGTGCTCGGTCTGCGTCACCGTCGCACCGGTGGCGGTGGCCGGTGCCGGCGCCACTTCCGCGGCCTGGCGCGCGGCGCCGTTCAATTGCGTGAGGCCGAGAGCCTTGCCGATGCCGCTCGGGTCGATGCCGTATTCGGCCGGCAGCACGGCGCCGACGAGGATCGCGCCGGCCACCGCGAGCGCGACCGCGGTGGCCTTGCCCAGCTGCGGCAGGGTGGGCAGGACAGTGGTGTCGTAGGTAGTCATGATGTCTTCCTGGTCAGGTGACGGCAAAGCCGGTGAGTTGGTAACCCATGAGGACGAATCCCGCGATCATCAGCACGACGTTCGCATTGAAGGCCTGGCGGCCGAAGGCGGCGCTGCGGCGCCAGTAGCCCATCGCGATCAGGATCGCGGACAGGGCGAGCATCTGGCCGATCTCCACGCCGACGTTGAACGACAGGATGTTCGGCACCAGCCCGTCCTGCGACAGCGCCAGTTCCTGCAGCTTGGTGGCCAGCCCGAAACCGTGGAACAGGCCGAACACCAGTACCGCGGCCTTGGTGTTGGGCTGGAACCCGAGCAGGCGCCGCAGCGCCCCCATGTTGTCGAGCGCCTTGTAGACCACCGAAAAGCCGATGATGGCGTCGATGACGTAGGGGTTCACGCGGGTCTCGCTCAGCACCCCGCTCAGCAGCGTGATGCTGTGCCCGAGCGCGAACAACGTCACGTAGGCGCCCACGTCCTTCAGCCGGTACAGGAAGAAGATCACGCCGAACAGGAACAGCAGGTGGTCGTAGCCGGTGACCATGTGCTTGGCGCCCAGGTAGATGAACGGCACGATGTGGGCGCCGCTGCTTTGTTCGAAATACGCCTTGTCGTCGGCGGCGACGCCGTGCGCGCAGGCGGCCGCCGCGGCGAGGGCGAGCAGGAACGGCACCAGCAGGCGCCCGCTGCGAAGAGGAGGGAAGGAGGCTGGCATGAGGTTCTCCGGCGTGGATGGATCAGGCGGCGAGCCACGCGTGGTCGCCGAACGCATAGCCCATGAATGCGCCGAGCGGATGCGGCGCGATGCCCCTGACCCGGCTGCTGCAGGCCTCGAGGTTGGTGATGAACACCGGGATGGCGACGCCGCACTTGTCGTGCACGAGCACCTGCATGTCGGCATACATCTGCTTGCGCCGTTCGCTGTCGGTCTCGCCCCGCGCCTGCACCAGCAGCTGGTCGAACTGCGGGCATTGCCAGCCCGATTCGTTCCACGGGCCGTTCGACTGGAAGAACTGGGTGAACAGCATGTCGGCGCTCGCACGGGGATTGATGTTGCCGAAGCCGATCGGCGACTTCATCCAATGGTTCGACCAGTAGCCATCGGCGGAGACGCGCTTGATGACCAGCTTCAGGCCCGCCTCGCGCGCGGACTGCTGCATCAGCATGGCCATGTCGACGGAGCCGGTGGCCGCGGGCGAGGCCACGACCGGCACCGTGGTCCCGAGCATGCCCGCCTTGCGCAGGTGGTAGCGGGCGCGCTCGGGGTCATGCGGCCGTTGCGGCAGCCCGGCGAAATAGAAGCGGTGGTTGGGCGCCAGCGGCTGGTCGTTGCCGATGACGGCATAGCCGCGGAACACGGCGC
This sequence comes from Massilia putida, assembly GCF_001941825.1. Taxonomy (NCBI): domain Bacteria; kingdom Pseudomonadati; phylum Pseudomonadota; class Betaproteobacteria; order Burkholderiales; family Oxalobacteraceae; genus Massilia; species Massilia putida. The sequence goes on along the minus strand of NZ_CP019038.1, from coordinate 2,249,851 downwards.
GCCGGATCTGCTCGCGGTCGATCAGGTATTTCATCGCCAGCGTGAAGTCGGGATGGCGGCCGGCGCCCACGGTCTGGCGCACGATCAGGTCGGTGTACAGGCCGGACTGCGCTTCGAGCAGGTTGAACCCGGGTGCGGCGCGCACGCGCTTCGTGCTGCGCGGATTGAGTTCGTTGATCCAGTCGACGTCCCCGGAGAGCAGGGCGTTCAGGCGTGCCGGCTCGTCGGGGATGCCGAACAGGACCACTTCGTCGAGATAGGGCAGGCCGTTGCGCCAGTAGCCGGGATTGCGCACCGCGAGCGTGCGCACGCCGGGCCGGAATTCCTGGCAACGGAACGGACCGGTGCCGATGGCGGTGTCGAAGCGGGTGGTGCCGTCCTGGACGATCGCGAAGGGCGCGGTGGCCAGCAGTACGGGCAGGTCGGCGTTGGCGCTCTTCAGGCGCAGTTCCACGTCCAGCGGGCCGGTTGCGCGCACCGTGTCGAACTGCTCGGCGAGCGCCTTGGCCTTGGAGCCGGAACGGGGATCGTTGTGGCGGTTCAGGGAATACACGACGTCCGCCGCGTCGAGCGGCTTCCCGTCGTGGAACAGCACGTCCTTGCGCAGCCTGATGTGCCACACGGTCGCGTCGTCGGTCGCGCATTCCTCGGCCAGCGCCGGCTGCGGCACCAGCCGGGCGTCGAGCGACGTCAGGCAGCTGTAGAACAGATGCGTGCGCACATAGTCGGTCGACAGCGCGCCCTTGACCGGATCGAGGGTGTCCGCCGTCGAGCTGGACTGGGTCGCCACCGTCAGGCGTCCGCCCCGGCGCGGCACGTCGGGTTGCGCCAGGGCGCCCGGCGCGAGGAGTCCGCCGCCGGCGGCGATGCCGCCCGCGAGCAAGGCCCGCAGCAGCTCGCGGCGCGTGGCGGAATGAGGCAGGGAAGGTACGTCGGTCATCGGTTCCGTCCTATCGCTATGCCAGCACGGGCGGCTGGCTTGGTCTCCATGCATTACAACATATCCGTCCAGCGGAATTGTCTTGTTTGGGACCGTCCGGGAAACAGAAAGAGTGGTTTTGTGCGCTCCGCGCGACATAGCTTGCCGGCCGCGCCGGGGCGCTGCGGGCGCCGTACGAAATGCTGTCCTGCGCCCATCTTCGCTGCCCCGGCGCTGCCGCGCGGCGGGAACAAAGCACAAAATCCGGAATCGTCTCCTTACAATGGTTTCGTCGCGCCAACCGGCGCACGACAGCTTCATCGACAACTCGAATCCAAGGCAGACAGATGGACCAGACCAACTCGTATAACGCCGCCGCCTGGACCGGCCCGATGGCGTCGCCCGCCGCGCAGGCCGGTGTGCAACCCGCGCGTTCGCGCATTGCCGTGATCGACGTCCTGCGCGGACTCGTCATGCTCATCATGCTGTTCGACCACGTGCGCGAGACGCTCTATCTGCACATGCAGGTGAGCGACCCGATGGACGTCGCCGCCACCGATCCGGCGCTGTTCTTCACGCGCCTCGCCGCGCACTTCTGCGCGCCCGTGTTCGTGTTCCTCACGGGGCTGTCGGCATGGCTGTACGCGCACCCAGCCTCGGGACCGCGTCCGGCGACCGGCTTCCTCGTCAAGCGCGGCTTGCTGCTCGTGTTCCTGGAACTGGTGTTCGTCAACTTCGCCTGGGCCGGCGCCTTTCCGCCGTCCACGCTTTACCTGCAGGTGATCTGGGTGATCGGCCTGGCCATGATCGTGCTGGGGCTCGTGCACAAGCTGCCCACGGCCCTGCTGGGCGCGGTCGGCCTCGCGATCATCTTCGGCCACAATGCGCTCGCCTGGATGTCGTTCGCACCGGGCACCATCGCGTACGACGTCTGGACGATCCTCCTGCACCGCGGCTACCTGGTCGCCGACGGCGCGGTCAAGCTGAAGGTCACGTATCCGCTGCTGCCCTGGATCGGGGTGATCCTGGCGGGTTACGCGGCCGGACCGGTGTACGCGGCCACGATGGCGCCGGACCGCCGCCGCCGCATCCTGGTCGCGGCGGGCGTCGGCGCGTTGCTGCTGCTGGCGCTGCTGCGCGGCTTTAACATCTACGGCGAGGCATTGCCGTGGACCGTGCAGGACAGCGCCGTGCGCACCGTGATGTCGTTCGTGAACTACACCAAATATCCGCCGTCGCTCGACTTCCTGCTGATGACGCTGGGGACCGGCGCGCTGGTGCTGGCCGCGCTGGAACCGCGCGACAACTGGTTCACGCGCGCCTGCGCCACGTTCGGCGGCGCGCCCATGTTCTACTACCTGCTGCACCTGTACGTGCTGCTGGCGCTGCAGCACGTGCTGGTGGCGCTGTTCGGCGCCAACCACGGGGTGCGCTACGGCGTCGACCACATATGGCCGATCTGGATCGTGGCGCTGGCGCTGATGCCGGTGCTGTACGTACCGTGCCGCGCCTTCGCACGGTACAAGCGCACGTCGAAGCGGGCATGGGTCAGGTACTTCTGAGGGAACCGGTGCGGCGCGCGCTGCCGGCGCTGGTGCTCGCGGCGGCGCACGCATCCTGCGCCGCCACCGAGGACACCGATACGCCGGGTGCCGGCAACTGGGAAATCAACCTGGTCGTGAGCGGCGAGCACACGGCGTCCAGCCGCAGCTACGCGGTCCCGGCCAGCGACATCAATTACGGCTGGGGTGAGCGCACGCAGCTGGCGCTGGCGGTGCCGCGCGTGATGCTGCGCGAGCCGGGCATGGACGCGCGCGCGCGCTTCGCGTCGGCGACGGTCGGCGCCAAGTGGCGCTTCTTCGACGATGCGTCGTCCGGCATCGCATTGGCACTGTTCCCGACCTATGCCTGGAACCTGTCCGGCAGCGCCGTGCGCGACGGCCTGGCCGATCCCGGCCGCAGCGTCGCGGTGCCGCTGCTGGCAGGGGTCCGCAGGGGCGACAACGCGCTGTTCGTGCAGGGCGGACGCCGGTTCGTGCAATACGGCCCCGACGAATGGCTGGCCGGCCTGAAGTTGACGCGCCAATGCCGGCCGGACCTCGAGTGCCGCGTCGAACTCGACGCCACGCGCGCCGACGGGGAGCGCGGCCGCACGCTCGCCAGCGCCGGATTCAAGTGGCGCCTGGCCGATCAGCTGATTCTTCAAGGCAGTGTCGGGCGCGACCTCGGCACGCTCGGTACGGACGGGCGCCGGCTCGTCTTCATGTTCGGGGTTCAGCTGCTGCGCTGACCCCGGCGCGTCCGGTTCGTTTTGGGATCGGGGCGGCGCTCCGGCCGGAGCGCCTGGCGCGAAGGGGCCGGCGCAACGGCCTTATTCCCGGCGTTCGGTGACGACCCAGAACTTGCTGGCCGGCCGGACGATCTCGAAGATGCCCGTGAAGCCCGGCGGGATCACGCCCGTGTCGCCGGGACCGTAGGCGACGGTGCCGCTGCCGTCCGGATGCGAGATGGCGACCTCGCCGCTGAGGATGTGGAAGAACTCGTGCTTGCCGGCGGCCAGGGCGATGCGGTACGCCCCTGCCTCGGCCTGCCAGGTGCCGGCGCGCACGCCGTGCACGTCATTGGCGAAATATTCCCGGGTGACGCGGCGCGGATTGCCCTTGATGCGCTTGTCGGGGTCGACGAACTGCTCGCTGACGGCCGGTTCGATGGCGGCGAAACGGAGCATGGCTGGATGGGTCATGGAAGTCCTTTCGGTTCAGGAAAACTATCAATCGACGAGGCGGCCGAAGCGCACCACGGTGACGCCGGCGCGCACCTGGCGCAGCGACGGCATCACGAGCACGCAGTCGGGATAGGGCGTGCGCACCGGCTCGCCCTCGTTCCAGCCGATCACGGTGCCGGCCTCGGGAAAGTGTTCGAGGCCGGTGTACGGGCCGGCGAAGCGGAAGTCGGCGCTGCGTGCGACCACGGGCTCGGTGACGCGGATCAGGCGCGGCACGGCGGCAGCGGGCGCCAGCCAGCCGTCCGGCAGGTCGCCGCGGTCGACGTTTCCGGCCAGTTCGAGGAAGCGCGCGCAGGCGTCGCGCGCCACGCCGACGGCGCTCGCCTCCCAGTGCTGGCCGCATTCGATCAGCAGCGCGTTCTTCGGACTGCCGGGCGCGCCGAACCCGCCGTAGTCGCGCATGCGGCGGCCTTCGGGATGTCCGGCGTCGCTGACGATGTCGGCCGGCGCGCCCAGCGCGCGCGCCAGGGCGATGCCCTTGTCGAGCGGTCCGCACACGGTCAACGGCGCGCTGCGCTCGTGCATGGAATGCAGGTCGAGCAGCCAGTCGACGCCGTCGACGACCGGACGCATGGCGCGCGCGCGCCGCAGTTCGCTCGAGTCGCGGCCCGGGGCGTCCAGCACGTCCGGCATCCACACACGGTTGAAGTCCTGGTCGACGAAACGCGACGCGTCCGGGCGCGCCGGATCGAAGCGCACGTAGGCCTCGACGTTGGCGAACGCCAGCGTGAGGCGGCCGCGGCGCGGGCGCAGGCCGGCATCGAGCAAGCCCTTCACCGCGATCGCGCCGCACACCTCGTTGCCGTGGGTGAGGGCATTGATCATCGTGTGCCGGCCCGGCACGCCGCTGTCGAAGGTGTACACGTAGGGAATGCCCGTGTTGCCCGCGGCGTACGGGGACAGGTCGGGGAACCGGAGTTCGATCGGATAACGCTCCGGCGCGTTCATCGCAGGCCTCCCATGCACAGGTACTTGGTGTGCATGTAGTCGTCCAGGCCGTAGCGCGAACCTTCGCGCCCGTAGCCGGATTCCTTGACGCCGCCGAACGGCGCGGCCTCCGCCGCCAGCGCGCCTTCGTTGATGCCGACGATGCCGCTGTCGAGCCGCTCGGCCACGCGCCAGACGCGCGCCAGGTCGCTGGCGTAGAAGTACGAGGCCAGCCCGTACGGGGTGTCGTTGGCGAGCGCCACGACCTCGTCCTCGCCGTCGAACGGGAACAGCGCGATCACGGGGCCGAAGGTTTCCTCGTGCGCGAGGCGCATGTCCGGGCAGGCGTCGCCGATCACGGTCGGCGCGAAGAACGTGGTGCCGGCGACGCCCGCAAGGCGCAGCCGTTCGCCGCCGGTCAGCACGGTCCCGCCATGGGCGAGCGCATCGCCCACGTGCTGGACGATCTTCTCGATGGCGCGGGCATTGATCATCGGCCCCACCTGGGCTTCCGGATCGGTGGCCGGTCCGACCTTCAGCGCCGCCACGCGCGCCGTCAGCCTGGCGGCGAAGAGATCGTAGACGCTGCGTTGCACGTACACCCGGTTGGGGCTGACGCAGGTCTGGCCGCCGTTGCGGAACTTGGCCGCCATCAGTCCGTCGACGGCGGCATCGATGTCGGCGTCCTCGAACACGATGAACGGCGCATTGCCGCCCAGTTCCAGCGACAGCTTCTTGAGCGTGTCGGCGGCGCCGCGCGCCAGCATCTTGCCGACGGCGGTCGACCCGGTGAACGTGACCTTGCGCACCCGGCCATCGTCCATCCATGCCTGGACGACGGCCGGGGTCTGCGCGCGCGAGGCGGTGACGAGGTTGATCACGCCGTCCGGAATGCCGGCTTCCGCGGCCAGCCGCACGAGCGCCAGCGCGGTCAGCGGCGTGTCCTCGGCAGGCTTGGCCACCACGGTGCAGCCGGCGGCCAGGGCGGGGGCGATCTTACGGGCGATCATCGCCAGCGGAAAATTCCATGGCGTGACGGCGGCGACGATGCCGACCGGTTCCTTCACCACCATCAGCTTCTTGCCGCGCACCGGCTCGGGGATCATGTCGCCGTACGCGCGCACGGCTTCCTCGGCGAACCATTCGACGTACGACGCGCCGTAGGCGACCTCGCCGCGCGCCTCGGCCAGGGGCTTGCCCTGTTCGCTGGAGATCAGGCGCGCCAGGTCGTCGGCGTTGGCCTGGATCAGCGCGTGCCAGCGCTTGAGCAGTTGGGCGCGTTCGCGCGCGCTGCGTGCGCGCCATGCGCCGAACGCGGCCGCGGCGGCATCGGCGGCGTCGCGCGCGTCGGCCGGACCGCTGTCCGGAACGTGCGCGAACACCGTCCCGCTGGCCGGATCGACGACGTCGTAGTGCGCGGCTGCCGCGGCGCTCTGCCAGCGGCCGGCGATGAAGTTTTCCGAACACAGGAGTTCGGATCGGATCAGTTGGAGGGGCATCGGGTCGCCTGTGGATGAGTTGATCGGAGCGGCCGTGGCATGCTCACGGCCTGCGGATCATGGTATCCAGGCAGGTCAGCCGATGGGGCGCGTTGCGGTGGCGCCGCCGCGGCGGAAATTGCGAATTGCGCGCGCTGGCGGCATTTTATGCCGCGCGCAGCAGGTCAGGCCGGCTGGTGGTTGAACAGCTTTTCGACCGGGTAGTGGCCCTTCGTGAAGGGCGACTTGATGACGATGTAGCTGAAGTATTTTTCGATGCCGATGTGGGCGTCGAGCAGGCCTTCGATGATGGTCTGGTAGTGCACGACGCCGGTCGTGACGAATTTCATCAGGTAGTCGAAACCGCCGCTGACCAGGTGGCATTCGACGATCTCGTCGACCTTGCGGGTCGCCGATTCGAACTTGATGAAGTCTTCACGACGGTGGTCCGACAGGGTCACCTGCGTGAAGACGAGCTGGACGTTGCCGATCTTTTCCAGCTCGACGTGGGCGCCGTAACCCGTCACGTAGCCGCCCTTTTCCAGCCGCTTCACCCGGATCAGGCAAGGGCTCGGCGACAGGCCGACGGCGTCGGCCAGGTCGACGTTGGCGATTCTGCCGTTCTGTTGGAGGTGCGCCAGGATCCGGATGTCGATCCGGTCGAGCTTCAGGGAACCATCAAGCATGTGACCTCTCTGCCGGCCGCGCGGCATGGATGCAACGTTGTTCTTCCGGTCAAATTGTAGCCCATGTTTTCTGGGATGCAAATCGCATTTTCATGTTCGGAAACTCAGCCCAGCGCGGCCCGGACCTCGCTCTGGGCGAGTACCTCGTCCAGCGTGTTCTTGAGGCGCGCGAACAGCAGTTCGAATTCGTCCGCGGTGTAGCACAGCGCCGGCGCGAAGCCGAGGATGTTGTCGCCGAACGCGCGGAACACGAGGCGGTTGCGATAGGCCGCGGCGGCGATGCGCTCGCTCAGCTTGAGCGCCGCCGGGAACGTCGTTTTCGCATCCTTGTCGGCGACGAGTTCGAGCGCGCCGAGCAGGCCCCGGCTGCGCGCGTCGCCGACGAGCGGATGCTCGAGCAGCGCGCGCAGCCCGGCCGCGAAATGCGGCGCCTGCGCGACGCCGTTGGCGAGCAGTCCGCCCTCGTGGTACAGGCGCAACACCTCCAGGCCGATGGCCGCGCTGACGGGGTGCGCCGAATACGTTTGCCCATGCCCGACCGCGATTTCGGGACCGGCGGCATCGGCGATGGCCTCGAAGATGGCGCTGGAAAACAGCAGGGCGCCCATGGGCGCGTAGCCGGCCGTGAGTCCCTTGGCGACGGTCATCAGGTCGGGCTCGACGCCTTCGGCCGCGCAGGCGAACAGCGGTCCGGTGCGGCCGAAGCCGGTGATCACTTCGTCCACCGCGAACAGGATGTCCAGTTCGCGGCAGGCGTCGGCCATCGCCTTGAGCCAGCCGTACGGCGGCACGATGACGCCGCCCGATCCCTGGATCGGTTCGCAGAAGAAGGCCGCCACGTTGTCCGCGCCGAGTTCCGCGACCTTGGCGCGCAGGGACGCGACCGATGCGGCGATGACGGCCTGGTCGTCGCCGCCGGCCGGATTGCGGTAGGGGTAGGGCGATGGAATGTGGTGGTGGTTCGCGCGCGGCAGGTCGAAGTGGCGGTGGAAGACCGTCAGCGCCGTCAGCCCCGCGCCGGTGGTCGACGAGCCGTGGTAGCCGCGTTCGAGCGCGATGAACTGCTTCTTGGCCGGCTTGCCCAGCGCGTTGAAATAATAGGTGATGTAGCGGATCGCCGCATCGACGGCGTCCGAGCCGCCCTGCGTGAAGTAGACGTGGCGCAGCGACGGCGGCGCCAGTTCCACCAGGCGCGCGGCGAGGCGGATCGCGGGTTCGCTGCCGAAGCTGAAATAGCCGGTGGCATAGGGCAGGCGGCGCATCTGTTCGGCCGCGGCCTCCACGATGCTGTCGTGGCCGTAACCCGTGTTCACGCACCACAGGCCGGAGAATGCGTCGAGCAGTTCATGGCCGTCGGCGTCCGTGAGATAAGCCCCCTTGCCGGCGGCCAGGATGGTCACGCCGCGCTGCTGGTGCGCGTGAAAATTGGTGACGGGATGGATCAGGTGTTGGCGGTCGAGTTCGACGAGCGAGGAGGTGGTCATTTGGCGTGGATCCTTTCGATGGACTGCATCCATGATAGGACCGGCTTGCGAGCGGTAGCTTGCATAAAGCCGCCGTGGAACTTGCAGAAATTGTGAATTTGAACGCCGGGCGGCATTTTGTGCTGCGTCCCCGGCGTGCCCTCAATAACCGCGCTGGCGTTCGACCACGCCCGTCAGCGCGAGGCCGGCCCGATGCCGGCGGATGTTGTCGAGGACGGCGTCCACCGCCGTCCCGGGCTGGGTCATGCTGGCGATGTGGGGCGTCAGCACGATGCGCGGGTGGTGCCAGAACGGGTGCCCGGGCGCCGGCGGCTCCGGGTCGCAGACGTCGAGCACGGCGGCCGACAGGCGGCCGTCGTCGAGCGCGGCCAGCAGGTCGTCCTGCACGAGGTGACCGCCGCGGCCGCAGTTGACGAGCGCCGCGCCCGATGGCAGCGCCGCGAACAGGCGCGCGTCGAGAATGCCGCGCGTGGCCGCCGTCAGCGGCAGCAGGCAGACGAGGATGTCGGTGCGCGCGAGGAAGGCCGGCAGCGCGTCCGGCCCCGCGTAACAATCGACGCCGTCGATCGTGTGTGCCGAACGGCTCCAGCCGGCGCAGGGAAAACCGAAGCCGCGCAGCTTGTCCAGCACGGCGCGCCCCAGCATGCCGAGGCCGAGGACGCCGACGCGGCGCGAGGCCGCGGTACGGACGCGGTGCGCCTCCCACCGGCGGTCGCGCTGCTGTTCGCGGTATGCGGGCCAGTCGCGGTGCAGGGCCAGCACCGCCAGGGTCGCGTATTCGACCATGCCGTCGACGATGCCCGGCTCCACCATGCGCAGCACGGGCAGGTGCGGCGGGACGCGCGCGAAGTCGAACTGGTCGATCCCGGCGCCCACCGAGAACACGAGCTCCAGCCGGGGAAAGCGCGCGAGATCTTGCGGCGGCTCCCAGGCCGCCAGGTAGCGTACCCGCTCGGCCTCCGCGTCGAGCGGCCATTGACGGAATTCCAGTTCGGGCGCCTTGCGCTCGAAGCACTCCGCCCACTCCGCCCCGCGTACCGGGTCGGCCTTGTACAGGAAGATCGGCCGCGGCATCAGCCGAGGGCCTGGTTGACGATGGCGAACTGGCGCACCGTCCCGTCCGGGAGGGGAGGCTCGCCGCGCACCATCGTCGTCACGGTGTCGACCTGCAGCAGGCCCAGTTCGTCGAGCCATGCGCCCAGGCCGCAGCTGGCCGGCACGTCGATCCGCACGAAGGCGCCGGCATAGGTGCCGGTCCAGTGGCTGATCAAGGCCTTGGCGCGTTCGATGTCGGGGGCGACCACCGGGCCGATGACGTAGCCGAGGCCGAAGCGGCGCAACATCGCGTAGCCGATCAATTCGTCGTAGCGGTCGATCACCACGCACTCGGCCACCTCGCGCAGCGCGGCCAGCACGGTGGCGCGCGGCATGCCGGCGGCGCGCGCGCCCAGCGCGGCCAGCGCCGCGTCCTCGCGCGAGCCCAGGGGGCGGATCCGCTCGCCGGGGGGCAGGGCCATCAGCTTCGTGCCGAACACGCTGCCCTGGTGCTGGCAGATCGCGCCGGTCTGCCCGAAGCCGAGGCCCTGGTAGAGTTTTGCGCCGACGTCCGTCGAGTGCAGGACGATGTTGCGCTTGCCCAGTTCGCCCATCGCCATCGACATGAGCTTGCGGCCGATGCCGTGGCCCTGCCACTCCTGGCTGACGATGACCATGCCGATCGAGGCGAATTCGCTGCCGTGGCTCCAGCACATGATGGTGCCGACCACCGTGTCGTCCGCCTCGGCGACGAAGCCCATGCCGAGCCGGTGGATGAAGTCCCAGTCCTGCTGCCGGTGCGGCCAGCGCAGCGATTGCGACAGGCGGTGCGCCCCTTCGAGATCGTGCTTGTGCATGCGGCGATACGTTATCCCGGTGCGGGCGATGTGCTGGTCCACGGTTCCTCCTGGTGTGCGGTTTTTGGGCGGCCCGACGGATGCTAACGCCGTGCGCGCCGGGGCGCCAGAGGCCGCATGCAGAACGCAACGTTGTCGCGTGCCGGCACGGTCGTGCGGTACAAACTGCTGAAAGGAGCCGCCGCGGCCGCGCACGCTGCGGCGGTCTTCCCGGCGCGGTCAGGACATGAGATCGGCGGGCGGCGACGTCGATGCCAGCCATGCCGCCGCCACGACGACCGCCAGCAGTATCGCGGCCTCCACCAGCAGCACGCGCCGGAAGCGCGCCGGCAGCGGCGCCGGCGCGGCCTGGCCGGCCGCCTCGCGCGCGAGCCAGGGCGGCATCACGACAAAGCGGTTGAACCCGCCCAGCAACGCCGCGATGCCCACGAGGAGCAGCTTGGCCACGAGCGTGGCGCCGTACGGGTTGCCGAGCAGATTGGCGAAGCCGCCGAGGTTGCGCCAGCTCGCATACAGGCCCGTGACGAAGATGCCGGCCAGCGCGATCGTGGCCGAGGCGGACAGCGACGCGACATACGCCGACCGCGCGCGGCGGTCGTCCGCGGCCATGGGTCCGGACGGCTTCAGCATGATGCCGCCGGCGACCAGCACTTCCCCGACCCACACGCTGATCAGGCCCAGGTGAATCCAGTCCGCCAGCAGGGGCAGGCTGAAGTCGCCCTCGCTGTCCGCGTGGCTGACCATGCTGCGCGTGTACCAGAACACGCCCAGCGCGGCCAGCGTCAGCATGGCGGGCGCCGCATTCCGTTTGCCGGGCAGGCACGCCGCCGCCGCCGCGGCGACCAGCCCCGCCATCCCGATCGCCCAGGCCAGGCCCAGGTGCGTGGCGTGCAGCATGGTCCAGGTGGCGGCGCCCGCTTCGGCGAGCGGGACTTCGGCCATCGCCGCCGATTCGATCCACAGCAGCGCGGCGTCGGCGAGCAAGGCGGCGACGATAGCGGCGACGGCCGCATGGCGGACCGGCGGGCGCCGCGCCGCGGCCCAGGCGGACGCATCGCGGCCGAGCCACAGGCGCGCCAGCGCCGTCCCCGTGAGCAGGGCCACCGCCAGGTTCAGCAGGGCAGTGACGAGGCGCCCGGCGGTCAACAGGTCCGGCGCCATCACTTGACCGTGAACGTGACTTCGCCCTTCATCTTGTGGCCGTCATGGGTCATGGCCGTCCATTGGATGTGATATTCCCCGGCGCCCAGCTGCGGCAGCGGCACGCGCATGGCGGTGGGATCGGCCTTGTCGATGGCCGTCGCGCCGACCGCCACCGGCGTATTGTGCGGCCCCGTCACCTGGATCTTGCTGAACGCCGGTTCCAGCGCCTCGTTGAACTTCAGGCGCACCTGCTGCGGGGCGGCGTCGAGCGTGCTGCCGGCCCGTGGGTCGGACGATTGCAGCTTGGCGTGCGCGAAGGCGGACGATGCCGCGACGCTGGCGAAGGCAAAGACGGTTGCGGCCATAACGTGTTTGATGGACATGCTTGCTCCTGATAGCGTGATTGGGGTCAGTGCGTCGCCGCGGCCTGGTCGGCGGTTTCCAGCCGGGTCACCGTGAGCGTGCCGTTGACGCGCTCGACGTGGAACCGGATCGGGTCGCCGGCCTTCGCCTTGTCGAGCATGGCCGGATCGCTTACCTTGAACGCCATCGTCATGCCGGGCATGTCGAGGTTCTTCAGCGGGCCGTGCCTGATCGTCAGCTTGCCGGTGTCCTTGTCGACCTTCTTCACTTCGCCGACGGACAGTGGCGCGGCATCGTCCTGCGTCGCGGCCGGCATGGCTGCCTGTGCGAATGCGCCGGGGGCCGCCGGCGCCAGGCCGGCGGCGGTGGCGATGAGGGTGCTGAACAGAATGGATGAGCGGGTCATTGGAATCTCCAAAAAAGATGCATCAGTGGCTGGCGTGGCCGGACGGTTTCTTCACGGTGAGTTCGACGTCCGGCGGATGCGCCGCGGGCATGGCGCCGTGGCCCGCGCCGTGGCTGCGTACCGGTTCGGCCAGGTCGCCCGTCCACTCGTAGGCGACGGTGCCGGCCGGGTGCTCGTACCAGCCCGGATCGGTGTAGTCGCCGCGCTTCTGGTCCGGGCGCACCTTCAGCACGGTGAACATGCCGCCCATCTCGACGCCGCCGAACGGACCTTCGCCCGTCATCATCGGCAGCGTGTTTTCCGGCAGCGGCATCTCCATGCCGCCCATCGATCCGCCCTTGTCGCCCATGACCATGTAGTCCGGCACGATCTTGCCGATCTTTTCGGCCAGGCCGCGGTGGTCGACGCCGATCAGCGTCGGGACATTGTGGCCCATCGCGTTCATCGTATGGTGCGACTTGTGGCAGTGGACGGACCAGTCGCCCGGTTCGTTGGCGACGAACTCGATCGCCCGCATCTGGCCGACCGCGATGTCGGTGGTGACCTCCGGCCAGCGCGATCCGGGCGGGGTCCAGCCGCCGTCGGTGCCGGTCACCTCGAACTCGTGGCCGTGGAGGTGGATCGGATGGTTCGTCATCGTCAGGTTGCCGACGCGGATGCGCACGCGGTCGCCCTGGCGTGCCGGCATCGCGTCGATGCCCGGGAACACCCGGCTGTTGAAGGTCCAGAGATTAAAGTCCAGCATCGTGTTGATCTTCGGCGTGTAGCTGCCGGGATCGATGTCGTACGCGCTCAGCAGGAAGGCGAAGTCGCGGTCGACCGCGTGCAGCGACGGGTCTTTCGGATGGGTGATCCACAGGCCCATCATGCCCATCGCCATCTGCGCCATCTCGTCGGCATGCGGGTGGTACATGAAGGTGCCGGCGCGGCGCGCGACGAATTCGTAGACGAAGGTCTTGCCCGGCGCGATGCCCGGCTGGGTGATGCCGGTCACGCCGTCCATGCCGTTCGGCAGGCGCTGGCCGTGCCAGTGCACGCTCGTGTGCTCGGGCAGCTTGTTGGTCACGAAGATCCGCACGCGGTCGCCCTCGACGACTTCGATGGTCGGCCCGGGCGACTGGCCGTTGTAGCCCCACAGGTTGACCTTCATGCCCGGCGCGAACTCGCGCACGACGGGTTCCGCCACCAGGTGGAACTCTTTGACGCCGTGGTTCATCCGCCAGGGCAGCGACCAGCCGTTCAGCGTGACGACCGGGTTGAACGGACGGCCGTTCGGCGGTGGCGGCGGCACCCGGGTCCGGGCGCCGTCCGCGACCATGGCCTCGGGCAGCGATGCCGCGCCCACGCGGCTCACGGCGGCGGTGGTCACCGCGACCGCACCAGCGTTCTTGAAGAAATCTCGACGGGAAATCATTGTGCTGTCCTCGCATCGGTCGTGCCGCCGGTATTCATGGCGAACTGGAGATGGGTATCGGCGATCCAGAAATCGCGCTGCGCGGCGATGGCGCCGTTGACGCTGGCAAGCTGCTCGCGCGATTCCGCGAGCAGTTCGAAGGTACTGGCGAGCATGCCGTTGTAGCGCAGCAGGACTTCGTCGGCGATCCGCTTGCGCAGCGGGACGACCTCGTCCCGGTAATGCCGGGCGATGTCGTAGGTGGTGCGATAGGCCGCATAGGCCTGGCGCACCTCGGAGCGGGCCCGCACGGCGATGTCGGCGGTGCGCTGCACCGCCTGCAAGTAGGTGGCCTCGGCCCGCGCCACGCGCGCCCCGCCCCAGTCGAACAGCGGCAGTTCCAGCGCAACCTGGTAGCCGTCCTGGCGCGCGGCGCCGGTCGTGCTCTTGTTGGCGTAGCCCGCGTCGAACACGTTGATGAAGCCCGTGGCCCGGGTCAGGCCCAGTGCCTGCGCCTTGGCCTGCGCATCCTGGCGGGCGATGAGGACGTCGAGTCGCCGCTCCAGCGCTTCGGCCTCGGCATTCGCCGGCGCGCGCGCCTGCGCGGGCAGGTCGGGAAGCCGGTCGGGCAGGGTGAAGCCGGTGGATGGATCCTGCAGGCCCAGCAGGCGGACGAGTTCCTCACGGGCGGTGGTGGCCTGCAGGTGCGCCTGCGCCTGCTGCGTGACGGCATCCTGGTAGTAGGCACGCTCGCGCGCCGCATCCAGTTCGCTCCAGTTGCCGGCGGCCCGCATGCGCGCGCCGAGTTCCGCGGCCGCCTCCGCCGATGCCCGTACCTGGTCGGTGAATGCCGACATCTGCGCGGCGGCGACGGCCGTGTAATACGCTTTTCGCGTGTCCGCGGCCAGCTTCACCGCGTCCATCGCCGCCTGCAGCCTGGCTTGCTCGAAGCGCCGGCGTTCGATCCGGGTGCGGGCCGGCAGGGTCAGCAGGGCGGCGAGGTCGAAGGACAGGCCGCGGTCGATCTCCGTGCCGCCGCCGCCGCGCACCCGGCCGAAGCTGAAGCCGGGGTTGGGCAAGCGGCCGGCCTGGACGAAGTCGGCCTCGGCGATCGCCAGTTCGGCCAGCGTCGCCCGCAGGCCCGCGTTGTTGAGCAGGGCGACGCGTACCGCGGCGTCGGCGTCGAGCGGTTTGGCAAGCAGGGCCGCCACGTCGGCATGCGCGTCCTGGCCGCGCTGCAAGGGCGCGGGCTGTCCGATGCGTTCCTGCGCGAGCCGGGCGACGTCGCCGAGACCGCCGTCCGGTGAAAAGGTCGTGCAGCCGACAAGCAGCGGCACGCCGGCCGCGTACAGCAGCAGGGATGGAATTTTCATGGTTCGTATCGTATTGATTGGGGCCGGACGGGCGGCCCGGATGCGCGCCGGCGGCGCGCACGTCACATCAAGCGAACGAAGCCCGGGGCGGCCGTTCGAGGGCCGCCGGGACGACGGACGTCATCGCCGCTTGCGCAATCGCAGGCAGCGACGAGTCCGATGAGGGGGCGTGGAAGGTCGGGAGCCGCACGGGGAGCGCGGCGGCGCCGACGCAGCAACTGGCGCAGGCGGAGCACTTGCCGTGGGACGATGCCGCCGTCTTCGCGGCGGCCTTGCCGCAGTGGCCTGCGCCGGCGTGCGCGGTATCCTGGTGGTGCCGGTGCGCGGATGCGAGCACGGTCGCGTGCGCGGCCGTTTCCGCTTGCCCGCAGGCCATCGCGGCGCCGCCCTGGAGGGACAGCACCGTGATCGACAGCCACAGGAAAAAGCGGATGAACGAGCGCATGGTGCGAGCATAGTACCCAATTCAAGAGCCGGCATCAAGGCAGGGTTGCCGGCGACGTTCCGCCTATAACGAATAGGCAAGCTTGACGTAGTAGTACGCGCCGTTGATGCCAAAGGGCGAGAAGCTCGGCAGCACATACGCATGCGTATATCCCTGGGATATCGCGTGTTCGGGGAAATGGTTGAACAGGTTCTTCACGCCCGCCGTCAGGCTCAGCCTCGTACTGAAGTCGTACCCGGACTCCAGGTCGGCGATCGTGGTCGGCCTGATGCGGTTCGTGTGGAATGGCGCGCCATCGGTGTCGGGGTCGGCGACCGTCAGTTGCGTTTCCCCGTAGCGGGTGACGCGCACGTTCACGTTCCAGTCGCCGTTGTAGTACTTGGCTCCCAGGATCAGCTTGCTCTTCGGTGTCGCGTCGATGACGGGTGAAATCGCCGCCGGATTGAGGCCCCCCGGCAAGCCGACGCCGGTCACCCGGTTGTGGTTCAAGTTGAGTCCGGCCGTCCACTTGACCTTGCCGTAGGCGCCGAAGTCGGTGGGATAGTCGGCTGTCGCGTCGAGACCGTGGGTACGCGTATCCACGCCGTTCGTCAGGAAGCTGACGGTGGCGTCGGTGATGCCGGGGTCGAGTACGCTGCCGTGGGCGACGATCGCCGCATCGGCACCGGCGCCGCTGAGGGTTCCGGAGCCGATGATGCGATGACGGACGTCGATCCGGTACAGGTCCACCGTGACCGCCAGGCGTGGCGCGACCGTCGCGACCAGACCGACGCTGAGGTTCGTCGATTTTTCCGGTGCCAGCGGCTTGGCGCCTGCGAACGCGGCGGAGGGCGAATTCGCCGGCAGGACGACGTCGGCATAGGTCGGTCCGACATTCGTCGCGGAATAGAATTCCTCCTGCAGCGTCGGGGCGCGGAACCCGTTGCTCACCGTGCCGCGCAGCGCAACGTCGGGGGTGAAGTCGTAGCGGCTCGTCAGCTTGGCGTTGAACGTGTTGCCGAAATCGCTGTAGTGCTCTTCCCGGCCGGCCACGCTGATCTGCCATTGCGGCACGGGTCGTACGCCGACGTCGATATACCCGGCCACGTTGCGGCGCGTGTGCCGGCCCGCATCGGCGAGCGCGTATCCCGGAAAGCCGTCGGGACCGAAGTCGTAGCGCGAGGCCGCGTCGCCGGCGCCGAGACTGTACGCTTCCCGGCGGGTTTCGAGACCGAACGCCAGCGTCAGCGGCGCCTGCCAGCCGATATCGAACGACTTGCCGGCATCCGCATTCGTGGTCCACTGCGAAAACATGTAGCGGCCGTCGTAGAAGCTGGTCGGTGAATTTCCCGTATCCCGCAACAACGGCCGGTTGACGCTGTGCTCGACGCCGATCGCGATGTCGTCGCGCCCGTACGTCGTGCTCAGGTCCCAGTGCCAGCCGCCGCCGGTCGTGCCCTTGATGCCGACGGTCGCGGCATAGTCGTCTTCCTTTGCCGTTTCCAGCGGTTCAAAGCCGTTGGGATAGAAGGTCGGCGCCTTTTTCGGCGTGCGCCAGTTCTGCCAGCTCCAGGCATCACGGTGGGCATAGGTGGCGTTGCCATAGGCTTCGGTGCCGGCGGCCAGGTGCAGCCCGGCGTTCACGGCGGCGCTGCCGACGCGGCTCTTCGAATCGCCGCTGACTTTGCTGGGAAACGGATCCGACGTCGGCGAGCGCGGGACCAGGGGTGTGCCGAAACCGTTGCTGGTGACCAGGTCGGCTCCGGTCTGGTTGGTGAAATCGTGGTCGCGCAATTGTGCGGACAAGTGGGCGAAACCGTTCGATCCCAGGCCGAATCCTTTGTCGACGAGCAGGTCGCGCGTCAGGCCGTTGTGCTCATGGTGCGGATTGACCTTGCTGTTGCCATGCCTGCCTGCCATCAGGCTGATGTCGCCCGTGCCCGGCGACGATTTGAGAATGATGTTGATGACGCCGGCGATCGCGTCCGAGCCGTACTGCGCCGCGGCGCCGTCCTGCAGGACTTCGATGTGATCGACCGCCGAGACGGGAATGAGGTCGAGGTCGGCCGGCGAGGAGTACTGGTTGGGCCCGGCATCCGCGGCGATGCTGGCGGTACTGTGGCGGCGTTTTCCGTTGACCAGCACAAGCACGTGATTCGGGCCCAGGCCACGCAGCTGCACCGAGCGGACCATGTTGCCGATGTCGCCGCTGACGGACTGCGAATCATAGGATGGCATCAGGGCGGTCATGGCGTCGAACAGGTTCGATGCGCCCGTCTCGCGCAACGCATCGGCGGACAGTACCGCGACCGGCGCGGCGCTTTCACGCATCCTGGTGCCGATGCTCCTCGTGCCGGTGACGATCACCGTCTCGGCAGGGGAGAGGGCATGGTCGGACGTGGCCGTACTCTGGGCAATGGCGGCAAGCGGCGCGGCCAGCAGGGTGGCAACCGCGATGTGGATGGCGTGCGGCGTCATGCCGGTGCGAGGGACAGGAAACGACTGGTGCGCGCGATGCGTCTTTTGCATTTTATCCTCGAGATGTTGTTATGTTTTTGCCGACGCGCGGGATTGCATGCGGTCCACAAAATTACAACATGGACAAACAGCGCATCGTCGCTGATTTCGGTATGCCAGGAAATACAAAACACCGTTCAGCGACGGCGGAACAGCATGTTCGAGGGGAACGGTGCAAAAAGAGGCGTTTACCGCTAATCCGCGGGCCCGGCACCCGGCATGGCGGCGCGCGCGAAATACGTCTCGAGGAATTCGACACAGGCCCGCAGCTTGCCGGAGCCGGCCAGGCGCTGCGGATAGACCGCCCACACATTGGCTTCCTGGGTGTACTCGGGCAAGACCTGCACCAGGGTGCCGGCATCGAGATGGGGTTGCGCATTCCAGCGCGAACGCAACACGATGCCCGCGCCGACCAATGCCCAGCGCAGGGCGATCTCGCCGTGGTTGGAGGACAGCGTGCCGGATACCTTGACCGTTTCCTCGCCGTCCCGCCCGCGCAGGCGCCAGACGCCGAACGGGTGATCGCGCTCCTTGATGGGGAGGCACTGGTGGGCCGTCAGTTCCTGCAGATGGCGCGGCGTGCCGTGGCGTGCCAGATAGCCGGGCGCCGCGCACAGGATCCGGTGGTTGGCCATCAGCTTGCGGGCGATCAGGTGCGGGGCGATCTCGTCGCCGACCCGCACGTCGAGGTCGAACCCTTCCGCGACGGGATCGACGAGGCGGTCGAATACCTCGAACCGCACCTGCAGGCCGGGGTAGGCGGCCGTCAGCTCGACGAGCGCCGGCGCCACCCGGATTCTGCCGAAGCCGAAACTGCTGCAGATGCGCACCTGGCCGCTCGGTGCGCGCCGCCGTTCGCCGACCTCGTCGACCAGCTCGTCCAGTTCCGCGAGAATCGACTGGGCGCGCACGAAGACCTGCTCGCCGTCCGGCGTGATGACGATGCGGCGGGTCGACCGCTGGAACAACAGCACGCCGAGCGCCGCCTCGAGGATGCCGATGCGCTTGCTGACATAGGCGACGGACATGCCGAGTTCTTCCGCCGCGGCCGCAAAGCTGCCCTTGCGCACAGCGGTCACGAATACCTTCAGGTCTGCGTTTTCGATTCTATTATTCACGGCCCGTGTCTTTCTGGTTCGCGTTTTTGTCGATTATAAACGTATCGTTTTTGGTTGCCATGACGGTTTCACCCCGACCGGGACGCGGAACGGCCGTGAGGACACATCGGATCGCAGTGATCGCCGGCGACGGCATCGGCAGGGAAGTCATGCCGGAAGGCCGGCGGCCACTGGACGCGGCGGCGCGCCGTTTCGACATTCCGCTCGCGTTCACGCGCCGCGAATGGGCGGATTGCGACCGATACCCCGGCACGGGAGAAGCGCCGGCACGACCGACGTCGGCATGGCGATCAGCCGGTACCTCGTTGCGGCGGCCGGCGAGGCATCGATTCGTGAAGACGTTAAAATGGCGACGACGACCGGGGCGCCGAGGCGAGGCTAACCGGCACACGGACTGGAAAGACTTTCGATGCACAAAGGCGTGATCCATGCGCTGCTTGCGGCGGCCCTGTTCGGCGCCAGCACGCCATTCGCAAAACTGCTGGTCGGCACGGTGCCGCCCGTTGCCCTCGCGGGCATGCTGTATCTGGGCAGCGGACTCGGGCTGCTGGTGTGGCTCGCGCTGCGCGCCGTGCGCCTTCGGAACGGGCAGGACAAGCCCGCCGGGCTGACCCGGCCCGACCTGCCGTGGCTCGCCGGCGCGATCCTGGCGGGCGGCATCGCCGGGCCCGTGCTGCTGATGGTCGGATTGACGCTGACGCCCGCGTCGTCGGCCTCGCTGCTGCTGAACATGGAAGGCGTGCTGACGTCGATGCTCGCGTGGTTCGTGTTCAAGGAGAACTTCGACCGCCGCATCTTCATCGGCATGCTGTTCATCGTCGCGGCCGGGATCCTGCTGTCGTGGGAACAGGTGCCGACGCTCGGCGTGCCGACCGGCGCGCTGGCGATCGTCGGCGCCTGCCTGTGCTGGGCGATCGACAACAACCTGACGCGCAAGGTGTCGGCCAGCGACGCCGTCCAGATCGCGTGCGCCAAGGGTCTCGTCGCCGGCGTCGTCAACCTGGGCATTGCCGCCATGCTCGGCTTGCGCCTGCCCGCCGCGCCGGCGATGCTGGGCGCCGTCGCCGTCGGATTTGCCGGCTACGGCCTGAGCCTCGTGATGTTCGTGATGGCCTTGCGCCACCTGGGCACCGCGCGCACGGGCGCCTATTTTTCCGCCGCACCGTTTGTCGGCGCCGTGCTCGCGCTGTTGATGCTGAGGGAGATCCCGACCGCCGGCTTCTGGCTGGCGGCCGCCCTGATGGGCGTCGGCATCTGGCTGCACCTGACCGAACGGCACGAGCACGAACACCAGCACGAGCCGTTGACCCACGCGCACGCGCACGTCCACGACGCGCACCACCAGCACGAGCATGACTTCGAGTGGGACGGGGCCGAGCCGCATACCCATCCTCATCGCCATGCGCCGCTCCGGCACACGCATGCGCATTATCCGGACATCCACCACCGGCATGAGCATTGAGCACATTGACATGCCCGGCGGCGGCGCCTTGCGCTTGAAGGAGGCCGATCAGGTCTGACAACCCGACCGGAGGTCGCCTGACGGGATCGCCCTCAAGGCATGCGGCGCCAGACCGAAATCGGAATCCCCCCATCCGGCCGCGCCGGCACCCGGTAACGCAATTCGTCGCCATGCAACTCGAAGCTCCGGCGCTGCACGGTCCCTTCCCAGTTGGGAAAGGACGCCGCTTCGATATGGAAAACGAGCTGACCGCCGTCCATCGCGACGGTGCCGTAGTGCGTGCTGGACCCGAGCACGGCGGCACGGAATTCGTCGCCCGTGCCGGCCGCCTTGTCCGGGGACGCGAAGCGCGGGCGCTCGGCCTTGAAGATCTGCAGCGTGTAGCGTCCTTGCGCGTCGATACAGAGGCGGCCCTTCGGCGCGGCGCCGTAATCGCGCTCGATGCTGCCGTCGGGACGCTGCACGTCGGCGGCGACGAGAGTCCAGGTTCCCGCCAGATCCGGCAAGGACGCGTGCACGGCGGGGGCGGCGCCGGCCAGCACCATGGCGGCGATCTGCTTGTTCATGTCGTTCTCCTTTCTGGTGAAAACGTCAGCGTAGCGGCGCAGGCACCTGAACGGAATTCCCGAAACGCGCACCTGTTCCGTGCATAATTGCACAATGCAGAATCCTGACTGGGACGACCTCCGCTTTTTCCTGGCGCTGTGCGAGGCGGGCACGTTGTCGGGCGCGGCGCGCGCGACGGGCGTGGAGCACACCACGGTGGCACGCCGCATCGACGCGCTCGAAACGGCGCTGGCCGTGCGCCTGTTCGACCGGTTTCCCAAGGGCTGGTCGCTGACGGCCGCCGGCACCGCCCTGGTGCCCCACGCGCGCAAGCTGGAAGACGACATGCACGCCTTGCTCAACGTGGCGCGCGGCGCGAGCGAGGTGGGGGGTGTCGTGCGCGTGTCGGCACCGCCTGCGCTGGCGGCCTGCCTGCTGGCGCCGCGCCTGCGGACGCCGCTGGCGCGTTTGCCTGGCGTCGAAATCGACTTGCGCGCCGAGGCACGCACGACGGACCTGATGCGGCGCCAGGCCGATATCGCGCTGCGTTTCGCGCGCCCGGCTGCGCCGGGCCTCGTGGCCAAGCTGCTGGCGCAAGTCGATTACGCGTTATACGCGCACGCGGACTATGCCGCGAGCCGTCTGCCCGCGCAGTGGGAATTCCTAGGGTATGATGAGCTGCAGAAGGATGCGCCGCAGCAGGAATGGCTGGACAAGGTGCGCGGTACCCGCCGCTACAGCGTGCGCTCGAACGACTTGCTGACGCTGCTGCAGGCGGCCGTTGCCGGCTGCGGCGTGGGCGTCTTTCCGCATTACGCCGCGGCGGGTGCGCCGGGGATGGTCGCATTGGATCCGCCGTGTCCCGTGCGCCGCAAACTCTGGCTGGTCATGCACGGCGACGTGCGCCGCTCCCCGCACGTGCGCGCGGTGGCCGACCAGATCGTCGCGATATTCGAACACGAGCAAGCAAAGTAACGCCGTTTCTCCATCTGTAGCATTTTTTCAACCATCGGCACCGAACTGGTCAATGTTCGTAGTAAAATTTCATAACATTGCATCTCATGCAGCGCCGCGCAGCCCGGACTGGCTGGTATATACAAGGTATATCCCTGCCGCCATAGTCCGGCTGGTGCTAATTTTGTAAATTATTTACATTTTGCGTCGACCACGGCGCATCGATCGGGAGAGCTTGGAATGAGCGTTGAAGAGGCACGGAACTTCAAGGAAGAGTTGCTGGGGCGGGACATCCGCCAGCTGGGCCGCATGTTGGGGGAAACGATCCGGGCCCAGGAGGGCGACGGCGTCTTCGACCGCATCGAATCGATCCGGAAAAGCAGCATCGGATTCCGGCGCGACCAGGACGGCAGCGCGCACGAGGAACTGGCCGCGATCCTCGCCGGCATCTCGTCCGATGAGCGCACGCAGCTGATCCGCGCCTTCACTTATTTCTCGCTGCTCGCGAACATCGCCGAAGACCAGCACCACATCCGCCGCAGCCGCGCGCACTTGTCCGCCGGGTCGGCGCCCAAGAAGGGCAGCATCGCGCATGCCGTCGGCGGCGTGTTCGACGCCGGCCGCATGGACGACCTGCCGGCCTTCTTCGACAATGCGCACATCAGCCCCGTGTTCACCGCGCACCCGACCGAAGTCCAGCGCAAGAGTGTCCTCAACTGCCAGATGGCGATCGCGCGCCTGATCGGCGAGCGTGACCGCACGCAGCTCACGCCCGACGAGGAACAGGACAATGACGAAGCCCTGGCGCGCGCGATCCTGACCTTGTGGCAGACCCGCCTGCTGCGCCCCGCCAAGCTGTCCGTGCTGGATGAAGTGGAAAACGGCCTGTCCTTCTTCGATTACACGATATTCAGGAGCCTGCCGCGCCTGTACTGCGCCCTCGAGGACACGCTGGCGCAGAAGGACGGCGCGTGGGCCGATACGGAACTGCCGTCGTTCATGAAGGTGGGCAGCTGGATCGGCGGCGACCGTGACGGCAACCCGTTCGTCACGGCCGACATCCTGCGCGCCACGCTCAAGGCGCAATCGACCCGCGCGCTGGATTTCTATCTGCCCGAGGTGCACACGCTGGCGTCGCAGCTGTCGCAGGCGCAGTCGCTGTGCGGCAGCACGGAGGCGTTGCGCCGCATCGCCGAACGCGCGCCGGACAACTCGCCGCACCACCAGGACGAGCCGTACCGCCAGGCGCTGCATGGCATGCATGCGCGCCTCGTGGCGACGCGCGACTGGCTCGTCTCCGATGCGTCCGAACGGGCGGCGTCGGCGTACACCAGCGCGGCCGAGCTGCTGGCCGACCTGGACGTGATCCGTGAATCGCTCGTCGCCAACGGCGCGCGCCAACTGGCCCGCGGCCGCCTGCGCACGCTGCGGCGTGCCGTGAAGGTATTCGGTTTCCACCTCGCGCCCGTCGACCTGCGCCAGAACTCCGACGTGCACGAGCGCGTGATCGCCGAACTGCTGGCGCAGGCGCGTCCCGGCGTCGATTACCTGGCGCTGGCGGAAGCCGATCGGTGCAAGGTCCTGCTGGACGAATTGCAGTCGCCGCGGCTGCTCGTCTCGCCGTTCGAAGACTATTCCGAAGAGACGGCATCCGAGCTGGCCATCCTGCGCGAGACGAAGCGCGCGCACCTGACCTACGGCCGCGACGCCGTCACGAACTACATCATCTCGAAGGCGGCGTCCGTCTCCGACCTGCTGGAAGTGGCCGTGCTGCTGAAGGAAGCTGGCCTGCTGCATCCGACGCTCGGCACGCTCGACGTCAACATCATTCCGCTGTTCGAGACGATCGACGACTTGCGCGCCGGCCCCGCGATCATGGCCGAGGCGTTCGGCCTGCCGCTGTACATGCGCCTGCTGCAGTCGCGCGACCGCCTGCAGGAAGTCATGCTGGGCTACTCGGACAGCAACAAGGACGGCGGTTACGTCACGTCCGGCTGGGAACTGCACAAGGCGGAACTGGAACTGATCGCCGTCTTCCGTGAACACGGCATCAAGCTGCAGCTGTTCCACGGCCGCGGCGGTTCGGTGGGACGCGGCGGCGGCCCGAGCTACGAAGCGATCCTGGCGCAGCCGCCGGGCGCCGTGCAGGGCCGCATCCGCCTGACGGAGCAGGGCGAAGTCATCACGGCAAAATATGCGAACGCCGAGGTCGGCCGCCGCAACCTGGAAGTGCTCGTCGCGGCGACGATGGAAGCGACGCTGCTGTCGCACGCGCAGCCGCAGCCGGACGCGGAGCAGGTGGCCGCGATGGACCGCCTGTCCACGGAAGCCCTGCGCGCGTACCGGTCGCTCGTGTACGAAACGGACGGTTTCGAAACCTATTTCTGGGAGTCGACCGTCATTTCGGAAATCGCGGGCCTGAACATCGGCAGCCGTCCGGCGTCGCGCAAGAAGTCGCGTTCGATCGAAGACCTGCGCGCGATTCCCTGGGTCTTCAGCTGGGCCCAGTGCCGCCTGATGCTGCCGGGCTGGTACGGTTTCGGCACGGCGGTGGAACGCTTCGTCGCGGACGCGCCGGCCGAGCGCCTCGCGCTGCTGCGCAAGATGTACAAGGAGTGGCCGTTCTTCACGACGCTGCTGTCGAACATGGACATGGTGCTGGCCAAGAGCGACATCGCGATCGCCAGCCGCTACGCCGAGCTGGTGGGCGATGCGGCGCTGCGCGACCGGATCTTCGGCAGCATCAGCGCCGAACACGCGCGCACGGTGGCCATCCTCAAGCGGATCATGGAACAGGACGAGCTGCTGGACGGGAACCCGCAGATGCAGCGCTCGTTGCGTAACCGCTTGCCGTATATCGACCCGCTGAACCACCTGCAGGTCGAGCTGCTGCGCCGCTACCGGGCCGGCACGGACGACGACGCGACCCGCAGCGGCCTGCACATGTCGATCAACGGCATTTCGGCCGGCTTGAGGAACAGCGGCTGATCGCGCGATGACTTCGACCGCGTCGGCATCGAGACCGTGTGCCGGTGCATCGGCTCCTCGTTCCGCGAGCCGCGCCACGGGTCGCGCGCCTTCGCCGGCCGGTTTCCGGCCCGCGGCAACTGGGCGGATGCGGGCGACATCGCCAGCGTGTACCGGGGCGGGCCGTTCCTGACGGCGGGACGGCTCTACGAAGACGGATAGTCGCATGGCGGCGCGTCCGTGAAAATGCGGCCGCGTTCGTGGCCGGCCCGAACCCGTGGCCGCCGCCGTCCCCGGCGGCAACGAGGGCACGCGGGCGCAAGCCCGCAGGGAACCTCAGAACTTCAGGTCGAGGCGCACGCTGAAATAGCGGAAGACGTCGCGCGGCGGCACCCAGCTGTCGACGGTAAGCGCCGGCGAGGTCGACGTCGGACCGGCACGTACGCAGAAAATCGTTTTCGCAGTCACGGAGTCCGTCCCCTCGTTGGCTAGAATGGTGGCGGCTCGTCCGGCGGCATCGGCGGAACGTCGAGGTCGATCATGGTGCGCTGCAGCGGCGTGAGATCCGCGCCGTCGACGAGCGCCTGCGCCTGGAACGCCGCATGCGCCCGCACGCCATGTTTTTGCACCGACACGAGCATCACGGGCACGGTGGGGAAGTGGGGACGCAGGCGCTCCAGCAGGACGTCGCCGACGCCGGGCGCGACCCAGGCCGGCGGCGGAAAGGCCAGCGCGACGCGCACGCCTTTCAGCTCGGCGAGCGCGACCTCGAGTTTCATATGCGGTCGCTTTCCTTGCGCACGACGCGCCCGAGCACGATGCAGGCGTTACCCTGGCACAGCTTGCGGTGGTATTTGCGCTGGTCCGGATTGTCCGAGGTGAGCCACCACTTGCCGGCGTCGCGCGTCAGACGCTTCACGACGGCTTCGCCTTCGTAGTTGAACGCATACACGGCGCCGTCCACGAGTTTGGTGTCGAGCGTGTTGATAATGACGATGTCGCCCGCGTACAGCGACGGCTCCATGCTTTCACCCTTGACGAGGATGGCGATCAGGTGATCGGGATGGTAGTTGTGCCGCTCGATCCACGTGCGGCGCATGCCGAGCGTGCCGCCGTCGCGGCGTTCCGGCTCGGTCTGGAAACCGGTGATCCCGGCCGACAGCCGCAGCTTGACCATGCGGATCTGGACGAGTTCCGAATCGTCGTTGTCGAGCGCGCGCACCGGCATGCCGTCCTTGAGGCGGTGGAAGGGCGCCTGGCGCGGATCGCCCTCGCCGGTCATCAGCCAGATGTGTGAAAACCCGAGTTCGCGTTCCAGGTTCAGCGCGTAGCGGATATCCATCGACTTGATCTTCCCCGTCAGCCACTGGTTCACCACGCTCTTCGAGGCGCCCGAGGCTTTTACGAGACCCGTCTGGCCGCGTTCGCCTTCCAGTTGCGGCATGTTGCGGTAAATGTGGTCGAGGCGGTCGGATAAGAGGTTCATGTTTAGTGTCCTAAACTCGGCTTAAGTTTAGCGTTCTTGACGTTGATCAGTTTAGAGTTCTATACTCTACGCCACTTGCCGGGTGTTGTGAAGGGGTGGACGGCGAGACGTCGAGGGGGGAGAAAAGCTATGAGCAGACCAGGTATCTTGGGGGTGGCCAGCTACGTCGCCGGTATGGCGTCGATTGGCGCGTCGTTGACCCTGGCGGATGTCGGAACGGCTGTCGGTATCGCGACCGCCGTGCTGACCTGCCTGACCAATACGGTGTACACCTACCGCCGCGACCGGCGGGAACAGCGCGAGTGCGATGCACGGCTCGCGCAGCTGGAACGGCCATCGTAAGCGCGCACTGTTGATTCAAAACGAAGTCATAGGAGAGTAATCTGTCAGACAGTGGTCTGATGGTTGCGCGCTCAAGATGCTCGACGGCATGCCGGTCGAGCGGCGCGAGGAGGCAACGTGAACGATATGTCCGATAGGAGGGATACGCCGCGCGGCATCGATCCGGGCGGCGGCGATGGGCCGAACAAGGCGCCGAACAACGGCAGCCCGTCGCTCCGCCCCATGCTGTGGTACTGGCTGTTCGCCATCGTCCTGTTCATGCTGTTCCAATCGGTGACGGACTTCATGACGACGTCGCCGCTGGCGTACAGCGAATTCAAGCAGCTGCTGCATGGCGGCAAGGTGAACGAGGTCACGGTGGGGGAGACGAGCGTGTCCGGCACCCTCAAGGCCGGCGGGCTCGATGCGATCCTGCCGCGCGAACGCGCCGAGTCGGTCAAGTGCAATGCGGACGGGTTGTGTCCGTTCAATACCGTGCGCGTGACCGACCCTGACCTCGTCAAGGACCTCGACGCGGCGCACGTCCGCTATGTCGGCCAGCAGCACAGCGAATGGATGAGCATGCTGGTGTCGTGGGCGCTGCCGCTGCTGCTGTTGTTCTGGATGTGGGGCGGGCTGGCCAGGCGGGGCGGCGTTGCCGCCGGGCTGTTTGATGTGGGCAAGAGCCGGGCCCGGGTCTATATGCAGAGCAAGACCGGCGTGAGTTTCAACGACGTGGCCGGCATCGACGAGGCGCGCGACGAGCTGATGGAGATCGTCGAGTTTCTCAAGAATCCGCAACGCTACCGGCGGCTTGGCGGACGCATCCCGAAAGGCGTGCTGATCGTCGGACCGCCCGGCACCGGCAAGACCTTGCTGGCCAGGGCGGTGGCGGGCGAGGCCGGGGTGCCGTTCTTTTCGATCAGCGGCTCGGAATTCGTCGAGATGTTCGTCGGCGTCGGCGCGGCCCGCGTGCGCGACCTGTTCGTGCAGGCGCAGAAGGTGGCGCCCTGCATCATCTTCATCGACGAGCTCGACGCATTGGGCCGCGCGCGCGGCGTGACGGGCGTCGTCGGCGGCTACAACGAGCAGGAGCAGACGCTCAACCAGCTGCTCGTCGAGATGGACGGCTTCGACACGAACAAGGGCGTCATCATCCTCGGCGCCACCAACCGTCCCGAGATCCTCGATCCGGCCCTGCTGCGTCCCGGCCGCTTCGACCGTCACATCGCGCTCGACCGGCCGGATCTCAAGGGCCGCCAGAAGATCCTGCAGGTGCATGCCCGCCAGGTCAGTCTGGCGCCGGACGTGGACCTGGCGGCCGTGGCCGCCAAGACGCCCGGCCTCGCGGGCGCCGACCTGGCCAACCTGATCAACGAAGCCGCCTTGCTGGCCGCGCGGCGCGGCAAGGAACGGGTCGAGCGGAGCGACCTCGACGAGGCCGTCGACCGCGTCATCGCCGGCATGGAAAAACGCTCGCGCCTGATCAATCCGATGGAAAAGGAAACGGTGGCCTTCCACGAAGCCGGGCACGCCGTCACGGCGGAGTTCCGCGCGCTCGCCGACCGGGTGGCCAAGGTGTCGATCATCCCGCGAGGCATCGCCGCGCTCGGCTACACGCAGCAGCTGCCGACCGAGGACCGCTATCTGCTCAAGAAGAGCGAATTGCTGGACCGATTGGATGTGTTCCTCGGCGGAAGAGTCGCCGAAGAAATTGTGTTCGGCGACCTGTCGACAGGGGCGCAGAACGATCTGCAGATGGCGACGGAGCTGGCGCGCCACATGGTCGCGCACTACGGCATGAGCGAACGCCTCGGCCTGGCGACCTTCGAACAGCCGCCCAGCGCGCCCTATGTGGCGTCGGGACAGAGCACGGCGTACAGCGAACGCACGGCGCGCCTCATCGATGCGGAGATCGCGCGGCTGCTCGACGAAGCCCATCAGCGCGTGCGGACCACTTTGCGCGAGCAGCGCGCGCTGCTGGATGCGCTTGCGCGCCAGCTGCTCGACCACGAGACCGTCGAGCGCGACGCGCTGCAGGCGCTCGTGCGCGCCTACGCGGCCGGCGCATCGGAGCCGGGTGCGAAGATGCCTCAGTCTGCGGCGGCGCAGGCGGGGCGGTGAGTCGACAAGCGGCATCGGCACATCTCCGTTCATGTGGGCACGGACGCGTCCGGCGCTTCGGCCGGCAATCCGGGCGCAGCCGGCCGCGCCGCATCGAGCAGCTCGTGCACGGCATCGACGACGCGCTGCGGGTCGACGCCGGTCAGGCAGGCTTGATGGCCTTGCGGGCACGTGCTCTTGTAGCAGAAGCGGCACGGTACGTCGTGGAACAGGACGCGGTTGCGCACGTGCCAGGGCGTGTGCTGCGGATTGGTGAGCGCGTACAGGTCGACGACGGGTGTGCCCACCGCGGCCGCCATGTGCGCCGGCCCGGTGTTGTTGGTGACGACGACGGCCGCCAGCCGCAGCGCCGCGCCCAGTTCGCCCAGCGACAGGCGTCCCGCGAGCGAGATGGCCGGCACGGCGCTGGCGGACTGGATGGCGTCGACCAGTTCCGCTTCCGCCGCGCTGCCCGTGAGCACCACGGGCACCTGCGGATCGTCCGCCAGCAGGCGCAGCACCTGTGACCAGTGGGCGGGCGGATAGCGGCGCGACGCGGCGCTCGCGCCCGGGTGCAGCAGGATCCACGGCCGGTCCGGGGCGATGCCGGCCGCGGACAGGCGCGTCCGCGCCGCCGCAAAGTCGGCAGGACGGGGAACGAACGACAGCCCCGGTTCGGCGCTGCGGCATCCGGCCCGTTGCACGAGGGCCAGCTGGCGCTGGACTTCATGGCGCACGAGGGGCGCCGGCTCCGGATCGGGAATCCAGTCGGTCAGCAGGTCGTAGGGGTTTTCGCGGCAATGGGCCAGCCGCAGCGGGATCCCGGCCAGCTGGCACAGCAGCGCCGCCGGCAGTGCGCTCTGGGTGTAGGTCGTGAAGATCACGGCGGCGTCGAAGGCGCGTGCGGCGAGCGTGGCGATCAGCGCCGGACCGCTGGCGTGCGCACGCGGGGCCGTGGCCTTCGTCCATGGCGCTTCCCACGCGATGGCATCGTCCAGTTCCGGGATGAACGGCAGCGCCGCGACGCCGGACGGGGAGCCCAGCAAGGTCAGCGTGCGTCCCGGCACGGCCCGGCGCAGCGCGCGCATGGCGGGCGTGCACATCAGCACGTCGCCGAGCGAGTCGAGGCGCACGCACAGGATGCGCCGGGCCGATTGCCAGGGGGCGCTCATGCGGCGTCCCCATGGCCGGCGATCAGCACGGCGGCCGAATACAGGTCGGGCGCCATGCGCGTCGGCACGCGGCGCGGGCCTAGCCGCCACTCCGTCTCGTTGCCGTTGTCGATGAGGATGGTGCGGCAGCCGGCGCGGTTGCCGGCCTCGACGTCGTGCAGGATGTCGCCCACCATCCACGACGCGCGCAAGTCGATGCCGTGGTCGTGCGCGGCCTTCAGCAACAGGCCCGGCAGCGGCTTGCGGCAGTGGCATTCGGCGGCCCAGGGCGCGACCGTCCCTTCCGGGTGGTGCGGGCAAAAATAAAAGCCGTCGAGCGCCAGCTGTTCGTCCAGCAGCAGTTCCCGCAGGCGCGCGCTGACGACGTCCATCGCGGCCGCGGCGAAGCGTCCGAACGCGATGCCGGGCTGGTTCGTGACGACGAACAACCGGTAGCCGAGCCGCATCAGCAGGCGCAGTGCCGGGCCCGCGCCGCGGCACAGGACGATGTGCTCGGGCTCGACGTTGTGGGGTACATCGTCGACGAGCGTCCCGTCCTTGTCGAGGAATACGGCTTTCATGGCCACGAGGTTTCACGCACGGGCAGGACGGTCAGTTCCGCGATCACGCTGTCGCGCGGCAGCAGCAGCGCGTGCCGGATCGCCAGGGCGACGCTGGCAGGGTCCTGCAGCAGCGCCGGATCGAGGTCGGGGAAGCGGTCGAGCAGGAACGGCGTGCGCATGCCGCCCGCGATGACGGCCGTGACGCGGATGCCCAGCGGGCGCAGCTCGGCGTGCAGCGCGTGCGACAGCCCGAGCAGGCCCCATTTGCTGGCGTGGTAGGCGCTCGCGTTCGGCCAGGCGCGCTTGGCCGCCGTGGAGGCGACGTTGACGATGTCGCCTCCACCCTGACTGCGCATCTGCGCGGCCGCGTGCTTGGCCAGCAGGAACGGGCCGTTCAGGTTGGTGTTGATGACACGCAGCCAGTCTTGTTCCGACAGCTCGGACAGGGGCAGCGTGACGTCGGTGCCGGCGTTGTTGACGAGGATGTCGAGCCGGCCCATCGCCGCGACGCAGTGACCGATGGCGGCGCGCGCGGCCTCCGGGTCGCCGACGTCGAGGGCCAGCGCGCCCGCGCGCACGCCGTGATCGAGCAGCGCCGGCATGCCCGCCTGCAGCGCATCGGCGCGGATGTCGGCGGCCATGACGTCGCATCCGTCGGCGGCCAGCATGGCGGCCAGCGCGGCGCCGAGCCCGCTGGCGGCGCCTGTCACGAGCGCGACCTTGCCGTGCAGGCTGCGTTGCGCGTGGGGCGGTCGGGTTGGCGCGGAGGCATTGAGATCGGACATGCTTACTCCTGGGGTTGGGTCAGGTCGATGGGGACCGTGGCGCGGACGTCGGCGAGGACGGCGGCGTAGATGTCGGCCACCTGCCGGGCGACGGTGCGCCACGTGTAATGGCGGTAGGCGCGGCGCAGGCCGGCCTCGCCCATGGTGCGCGCCAGCAGGCGGTCGCGCTGCAGGTGCGCCAGGCGCGCCGCCAGCGTGTGCGGGTCGCGCGCGGGCACGAGAAAGCCGGTGGCGCCGTCCACGACGGTGCTCTTGATGCCGCCCACGTCGGCGCCGATGACGGGGCGCGCGCAGGCCATCGCTTCGACGGGCGTGATGCCGAAGGGTTCGTACCAGGGCGTCGTGACGAACACGTCGGCCGCGCCATACCAGAGCCGCAGCGCGGCGCGCGGCTGCTGGCCCGCGAAGCGCACGTGCGCGGCGATGCCCAGCGCGTGGGCAAGGGCGTGCAGCCGGGCCAGTTCCACGCCGTCGCGCCCGCCGGGCTGCGCGTCGCCGCCGACCACGAGCAGTTCCGCGTCGACGCCGTGCACGCCGCGCAGCAGCGCGACGGCTTCGATTACCGTGTCGACGCCCTTGCGCGGCACCATGCGCCCCAGCTGCAGCACGGTGAAGCGCGCGGGCGCCAGCGCCAGTGCGGCCCTGGCCTCGGCGCGCGGCACGGGCCACAGCTCGTCGGGGTCGAAGCCGCACGGGGCGATGGCGATGCGTTCGCTGCTGGCGTCGTACAGGCGTTCCATGTCGTGCCGGTCCTGCGGGCATTCCGCGATGATGCGGTCGGCGTGCCGCATCAGGTCGGTCTCGATGCGCGCGCGCGCGGGCGGAAAGGCGTCGGCCGGGCCCTGGGCCAGGCGGCGTACCCGGCCGAGCGCGTGGAAGGTGATCACGAACGGCAGGCCCAGCGCCTGCTTGAGGTGCCGGGCGACCATGCCGGACATGAAGAAGTTCGCGTGCACGATGTCGTACGGGGCCGGTTGATGGCGGGCGAAGCGCGCGGTGAAGCGGCAGAAGGACTGGATGTGCGGCAGCATCTGCTCCTTCGGGACGTAGTGAGCCGGGCCGGCCGGCACGTGGATCACGCGCAGGTTCTCGCGCCACTGCACCAGCTGCTTCTGCTTGACCGCGTCGCGCCGCGTGAAGACGTCGACGAGGTGGCCGGCCAGGGCCAGCTCGCGCGCGAGGTGGGCGACGTAGACGTTCTGGCCGCCGCAGTCGATGCTGCCCGGCGCCGCGAGCGGCGACGCATGGTCGCTGATGAGCGCGATGCGGTGGCGGGCGGCCGGCTGGTCGTCGAGTTTCATGGCGGCGGGTCAGCTGGTCGCGGTGCGCAGCGCGGCATCCCAGTCGGCGCTGAAGCGGGCGATGGCAAAGCGTTCGCGGGCGCGCCGTCGTGCCGCCTCGCCCAGGCTGCGCGCCAGGCCGGCGTCGGCGAGCAGCGCGCGCATGGCGATGGCCAGCTGGCGCGCGTCGGTCACGGCGAAGCCCGAGACGCCGTGTTCGATCACGGTGGCCATTTCGGCCGTGGCGAGCGCGACCACGGGCATGCCGATCATCATGGCTTCGATCACGGACAGGCTGAGGCTGGAATAGCGGACCGGCGAGAACAGGAAGCGGTAGGCGGCGGCGAACGCGGGCAGTTTTGGATGGTCGACTTCGCCCAGGCCGCCCAGTTCCGTCGCACCCATGCCCACGAGGTCGAGGGGCAGCTCCGCGCGCAGCCGCGTGAACAGGTCGGCGCCCATGCGCCGGCCGCGCCGCGCCAGGTGGTTCGTGATCACGAGGCCCCGTTCCACGTCGCCGCGCCAGCGCACGGACTCCGGCACGGCGACGCCGTGCTCGATGACGCGCGTGGGCGTGCGGCCGCTGTCCCACATCAGGTCGTTGAACGGCGTGACGTGCACGAGCAGCACGGCGGGATCGTCGACAGGATGGCGCATGTCGGTCGGCCATTGCGGCCGGCGCGCGTCGTCGACGGCGGATGGGACGTCTGCGGCGGGCAGGCCGGGCGGATCGTGCTCGAGATAGATGCGCGGCAGCGCGCGCTGGGCCGGCGTCAGGAGTTCGTACTGGTCGCGTTCCCAGTGATGGTCCTCCTGGAACAGGATGCAGTCGAATTCACGGGTGCGCGCCTGGTCGGCGGGCAGGTCGTGCACGTTCGGGCCGAACGGGAACGGGCCGCAGCGGCCGCCGTAGCCGGGCGGCCGCCCCGGCTTGGCCAGCACGTGGAACTCGTGCGGCGCATGTGCCAGGTAGTACAGATAGCTGCCATGCGTGTGCCAGGTCAGGACGTTCAGGCGGCGCATGACGCCTCCCCGGCCCGCGCGGCGGCGCACATTCGGCGTGCAATCCTGTTCTGGTTCGGCATGGTCCGCTCGCGATCTGACGATGTGTCAGGTTCGACCGCGAGGGAAATGGCTGGGTTCCGGAACCAGTCCGGTGCTTGAATCTGGATCAAGCGGGGAGGCAACGCCGGCCCGCGCAAGGGGCCGGCGCGCAGCGGGACTCAGGGCTTGCTTTTGAAGCCCGTGTCGTCGTCCATGTTGTCGTCGCCGTGCAGCTTGTTGGAAAAGCCCGGGCTGCGCGGATAGCCGCCGGCGGCGTCGTTCGACTTGTGCACCGCCGGGCCGCCGGCCGACGCCGTGGAGCCGGTCTGCGAGCCCTGGCGGTCCGTGCTGTCGGCGCCCGTGTTGCCCGGCGAGCGCGGCAGGCCGCCGGCGACATCGTTCGACTTGTGCACGCCGCCGTAGTCCGATTCCTGGTTGGCCATCGACCGCGAGCCGGCCACGTCCAGCTGCGTGTTGCCGCGCTGGGCTTCGTGGCCGCCGGCGGCGCCCGGTCCCGGCATGCCGCCGCCCTGCGTCGACGGCGATGCGCCGGACTGGCGGTTGCCCATCGAGCCGCCCGGCGGCTGCGCGGGCAGTGCGCTGCGCGGGCCGTGCATGCCGCCGCCTTGGGTATGCGTGGAGGCCTGCAGATTGCCGCGCGAATCGGAGAGCGAGCCGCCCTGCAGGTCGGGCTGGGCGGCGCTTTGCGACGGCAGGTTGCCGCGCACGACGTCGCGGTGCATGTCCCGTTCCCGGTTCAGATCGACGCCGGAGTCTTTCGGACGGTGCCCGACGGGCTGTTCCAGCAAGCCGTAGGCGCCGGATTTCTGTTCCATCTGGCGCTGGTGGCTGTCGGTGATGCCTTGCACGGGGCCGGAGCCGCCGTTGATCTGGTTTTCCATCGAGCCGCCGGGGATGCCGGCATCCTCGCCGTATTCGCGGCCGCCGCTGCCGCTCTGGCTACCCATGATGTCGCGCTGCTGGTTGCCCTGTTGCACGCCGGGGCCGCGCGGATAAGTGTGGTCGAGCGGCTGGCCGCGGTCGGCGCTGGCGCCCTCGGACCCGGGCGTCCATTTTTCGTTGGCGCCGTTGTTCGTCTGGTTGTTCGCTTCGCTGCGTTGGTTCGCGTCCATGGTCGTCTCCTTTCGATCTGGAACCGGGATGATGCGCGTTCCCGGTGGACTTCAGTATAGGAAGACGTTGCGGGTATATGTAGGACGATTACCGACGAGTTATTTACAACCGGAAGTAGAGTTTCGATGATGCATTTTCTGTCTCACATTGTCCTACAAAGTCATCTGAAATGCTCCTATAGTCTCATCCAATTGGCATGCCTAAGATGTTTTCCGACCGAGCGCTCATCCGACAGCATCGGCAGGCCTGCCGCAGGACGCGGCGGTTTCAACTGCAACGAGGAGAGATCATCATGGCATCCAGCAATCAAGGCAACAAACAGAGTGGCGGTACGAAGAACCGAGGTTTCGCATCGATGGATCCGGAGCGTCAGCGCCAGATCGCCAGCGAAGGCGGCAAGGCCGCTCACCAGAAAGGCACCGCGCACGAGTTCACCTCGGAAGAGGCTCGTCGCGCAGGCAGCATGAGCCATGGGAACCGCCAGTCGGCTTCCGGCTCGTCGCGCAGCTCGTCCAAGGGCAACAAGCAGTAATTCCGTGCAGGCGGGACGGTGGCGGCACCGTCCCGCCGTCCACGAATCCACACGGGGAGCGCAGGCTCCCCGTTTTGCATTTCTTTAACACAATTCTCAAATGGGATGGGGTAGAATCCCCGGGCTTTCAATCACTCAGCCATAGGAATTCGTCGTGAAATCTGCGGTCATCCGTCAAGTCAAGAGCATGTCCATGTCGTGCGACCGGGTCGGCAACCTCCTGCTGACCAAATTCTCCGCACACGGCGCGAGCGACGTCGCCATCTTCGTGCCGGCATCGATCGTGTTCTGGCTCCTCAAGCACCTGCCGGTCAACCAGGACCCGGCCCTGCAGCCGCCGCCGGCCGGGCCGACGATCACCCAGTGGGACTGGGACAGCCCGAACATCCCGCGCGCGTTCACCGTGCAGTGCAAGGTCTTGCCGGGCAAGATCAGCATGACGTACAACCTCGACCGCAAACCGGACCTCACCGTCGTCCTCGACCGCAGCAACGTCGAGCTGATGCGCCAGATCATGCTGGCCTACAGCAAGGATTTGATCGACCTCGACGCATGACCGGCAACTAAGCGCGGACCGCGGCCGCCCGTTTGTGGCCGGCGGGCGTGGGCTCGGCTATCATTCCTGCTTTGAACGATTTTCGAGGAACCAGCCCATGTCCATCAAGATCAGCCAGCTGTTCGATTCCGGTGCGATCGACGTCGTCCAGGCCACCGACCCGCGCCAGATCGATCTCAAGCTGCGCAAGGATTCTCACGCCGACATCCACCAGTGGTTCCACTTCCGCCTGCAGGGCGCGCGCGGCAAGGCTTGCACGATCCGCTTCCTGAACGCGGGGCAGGCGACGTATCCCAAGGGCTTCGAGGGCTACCAGGTGGCGGCCAGCTACGACACCGAGAACTGGTTCCGCGTGCCGACCTCGTTCGACGGCCAGGTCATGACCGTCAACCACACGCCCGAGCTGGACAGCATCTATTACGCTTATTTCGAGCCCTACACCTGGGAGCGCCACCTGCGTCTGCTCGGTGAAGTGGCCGAGAATCCGGTCGCGCGCGTGCACGACATCGGCACGACCGTCGACGGCCGCGACATGAACCTGGTCGTGGTCGGCAATCCGCAGGCCGAGAAGAAGATCTGGGTGATCGCGCGCCAGCATCCGGGCGAGACGATGGCCGAGTGGTTCGTCGAAGGCATGATGGATGCGCTGCTCGACAATTCGAATCCGATCTCGCGCAAGCTGCTGCAGCGCGCCGTCTTCTACATCGTGCCGAACATGAACCCGGACGGTTCCGTCCGCGGCAACCTGCGCACGAATGCCGCGGGCGCCAACCTGAACCGCGAGTGGATGACGCCGTCGCCCGAGCGCAGCCCGGAAGTGCTGTGCGTGAAGAACAAGATCCACGAGACGGGCGTCGACATGTTCTTCGACATCCACGGCGACGAGGCGCTGCCCTATAACTTCGTGGC
The DNA here is from genome assembly GCF_001941825.1 of Massilia putida. Classification (NCBI taxonomy): domain Bacteria; kingdom Pseudomonadati; phylum Pseudomonadota; class Betaproteobacteria; order Burkholderiales; family Oxalobacteraceae; genus Massilia; species Massilia putida. Next base: position 2,213,150 of record NZ_CP019038.1, on the reverse strand, counting down.
CGGCAGCGAGATGCTGGAAGACTTTACGCCGGAGCGCCTGGCCGCCCAGAACGCGTTCATCGAGCGCTACATGGCGTCCAGCCCGGACTTCCAGAACGTCTACGGCTATGCCGCGAGCAAGTATAACGAGGAACTGCTGACCCTGGCCTCGAAGTATATCGGGCACACGTTCAAATGCCTGTCGCTGACCTTGGAGATGCCGTTCAAGGACAACGCCAACCTGCCCGACCCGTACGTCGGCTGGAACGGCGCCCGCAGCGCCGCGCTCGGTGCAGCGATGCTGCAGCCGATCCTGCAATCGCTGGACGACTGAAAGGAGTCGCGCATGGGTGTCGAGATCGAACGCAAGTTTTTGCTGGCCAATGAGGGCTGGCGCGGGCAGGGTATCCCGACGCGCATGCGCCAGGGTTATCTGGTGGCCGATGCCGTGCGGACCGTGCGCGTGCGCATCGAGGGCGAACGGGCCGTCATCACCATCAAGGGACGAAGCACCGGCGCGTCCCGCGGCGAGTGGGAATACGAGATTCCCGTGGCGGACGCGACGGAGCTGCTCGACGGCTTGTGCGAGCAGCCGCAGGTGGAAAAGATCCGCCACCGCATCGAACATGCGGGCCACACGTGGGAAGTTGACGAATTCCTCGGCCTGAACGCCGGGCTCGTCGTGGCGGAGATCGAGCTCGATGCCGAGGACGAGGCGTTCGACAAGCCCGACTGGATCGGGCAAGAGGTCACGGGCGAGAAGCGCTATTACAACTCCAGCCTGATCCGGATGCCGTATTCGCAGTGGCGGGACAAAGCGTGATGCGCCGGGCGCTGCTGCTGGCCGCGTTCGCCACGACCCTGGCCAGCGCCGCCACGCTGCCGAAGCCGAAAGCGGAGCCGTCGTACTTTCCGCCGGCGGGCGAATGGACGCACCAATCGCCGGCCCAGCTCGGCATCGACCCGATCAAGCTGCGCGCAGCCGTCGCGTACGCGCAGGCGCACGAGACGGAACGCGCCCGCGACTTTTCCGACCAGCGGCAGACCTTCGGCGAGCCGCTCGGCTCGCTGCCGTCGAAACGCGCGCCCACGAACGGCGTCGTGATCTACAAGGGCTATGTCGTCGCGGAATTCGGCGACACGCACTTCGTCGACCCGACGTATTCCGTGGCGAAGAGCATGCTGTCGACCGTCGCCGGCGTCGCCCTGCGCGACGGGAAGATCGCGAACCTCGACCAGCCCGTCGGCGCCACCGTGAAGGACGGCGGCTACGACTCGCCGCACAACGCGGCCGTCACGTGGAAGCACCACCTGCAGCAGGAATCGGAGTGGGAAGGCAGCATGTGGGGCAAGAACGCCGACTTCATCGGTATGGATGCGTTCGGCGCGGGCGAGCGCAAGCCGCGCACGTTCCAGGACCCCGGCACGTTCTACGAATACAACGACGTGCGCATCAACCGCTTCGCGCTGTCGCTGCTGCGCGTGTTCGGCAAACCCGTGCCGGACGTGTTCCAGGACGAGGTGATGGACCCGATCGGCGCGTCGCACCAGTGGAAGTGGGTGCCGTACACGAACAGCTACGTGGACATGAACGGCAAGCTCGTTCCTTCCGTCAGCGGCGGCACACGCTGGGGCGGCGGCATGTGGATCGATTCCTGGGACATGGCGCGCTTCGGCTATCTGTGGCTACGCCGCGGCAACTGGAACGGCCGCCAGATCGTGCCAGAGGATTACGTGAAGGCGGCGTTGACGCCCAGCGAACACGGTCCGGATTACGGCTATCTGTGGTGGCTGAACACGAAGGGTAAAAACCTGCCGGGGCTGCCGCCGACGGCGTTCGCCGCGCTCGGCGCCGGCAGCAACGATATCGTCATTTCTCCCGAGCACGATCTCGTGATCGTGTGGCGCTGGCACGCGGGCAACCCGGCCGAGTTCGCCAGGCGCGTGATCGCGGCGCTGCCCGGACGGTAGGCCCCGTCTTTTGTGAGGTGCGCGGCGCTTCGAGGTGGGGTAGCATGCGGTACCCAACCTCGAGGCGGCCGACCATGTCCGAACACGTACCCGAACTGATCCCCGAAAGTCTCATCCCCGATTCCGAGGCGCGCGCCGCCGTCGACCTGGCCACGCGCGGCCACCAGATCTATCCGACGCTGAGCGCGGACGACATCGCCCGCCTGCGCCGCTTCGGCACCTGCCGCACGTGGCCGGACGGCGCCACCGTGTTTCGCGCCTGCGTGGATTCGCCCGGCATGGTCGTCGTGCTGGCGGGACACTTGTTGTGCAGCCGGACGGATGCGCTCGGCAATCGCGTCGAGGTGGTCGAGTACGGTCCCGGCCAATTCGCCGGCGAAGTGGCGCAATTGTCCGGCCGGCCGCCGCTGGCCGATGGCGTCGCCGTGGGCGAACTCGAGACGCTCGTCCTCGACGCCGAATGCCTGCGCGCCGCGATCGTGGCGGAGGCCGAACTGGGCGAGCGCCTGATGCGCGCGTTCATCCTCCGTCGCGTGCAACTGATCAGCAATAAGCCGGGCGGTCCGATCCTGATCGGTCCGGCCGCGCACGCCGGCTTGTTCGAGCTGGAGAATTTCCTCTCGCGGAACGCGTATCCGTACACGCGGCGCGATCCGGAGACGGACCCGGAAGCGGCCCAGCTCGTGCGCGAGCACTGGCGGCAGCCGTCCGACTGGCCGCTCGTGGCGCTGCCGGACGGCTTCGTGCTGAAGAATCCGACCCTGGCCGAAGTGGGGCGCTGCCTCGGCACCTTGCCCCGCATCGAGCGCGGCGCCGTGTTCGACGTGCTCGTCGTCGGCGCCGGTCCGTCCGGCCTGGCGACGGCCGTGTACGCCGCCTCGGAAGGCTTGCGCGTGATGGTGCTGGACCAGCGCGCGTATGGCGGCCAGGCGGGGGCGAGCGCGCGCATCGAGAATTTCCTCGGCTTCCCGACCGGGATCTCCGGCCGCGCGCTGGCCGGCCGCTCGTACGTGCAGGCGCTGAAATTCGGCGCCGAGATCGCGATCCCCGCGCGCGCCACGCGCCTCTTGTGCCACGAGCGTCCGCTCAAGGTCGAACTGGACGACGGCACGTGCCTGCAGGCGCGCACCGTCGTGCTGGCGGCGGGCGCGCGCTACCGCAAGCCGGACCTGCCGAACATCGCCGAGTACGAAGGCCGCGGCGTCTACTACTGGGCGTCGCCCGTGGAGGCCAGGTTGTGCCGCAACGAACCCGTCATGCTCGTCGGCGGCGGCAATTCGGCGGGGCAGGCGGCCGTCTTCCTCGCGGCGCACGCGTCGGAAGTGCATATGCTGGTGCGCGGACCTGGGCTGGAGGCGACGATGTCCAGCTACCTGATCGAACGCATCGCGGCCACGCCCAACATCCACTTGCACACGCGGCGCGAAATCGCCGGGCTGGAAGGCGACGAGAACGGCCTCAACCGCGTGCGTTGCCGCGCCAGAGACGGCGGCGACACGCGCGAGTTCCCCGTGCGGCGCCTGTTCCTGTTCATCGGCGCCGACCCGAACAGCGACTGGCTGCACGAATGCGGCGTCGAACTGGACGACAAGGGTTTCGTGCTGACCGGCGCCGAGACGCGTCCGGAACACGGCGCCCGCACGCTCGAGACGAGCGTCGACGGCCTCTTCGCCGTGGGCGATCTGCGGGCCGGATCGACCAAGCGCGTGGCGGCCGCGGCGGGCGAGGGTGCGGCCGCGGTGGCGCAGATCCACGGCTATCTGGCCTCGCTCGCCCAGCGCTGACCGGCCGCGCATGCGGAGGGCTCGACGGTTCGATTGAACCTTCTAGATGACAGCAGGCATAATCCTCGGCACGCGGCCGTACGCCGTGCGGCGTAGCCCGAGGAGCTCAATGGCATTTCCCGTACTGTCACCATTCGGCCTGCGCGCCTGCTGCGCCGTCGCGCTGTTGCTGTGTCCACTCACGACGACCGGCGAGCAGACGCAGACGCAGGCGCAACGCTTGCGCGAGGCCGGTGCCATCGCGCGCTTCGTGCCGGACGAGGCGTCGCGCCGGCTGCGCGCCATGGAGTTCGACATGGCCGCCGCGCCGGCGCCGTTGCGCACGGACTTCCTGTATTTCTACAGCACCGCCGAGCGCGGCATCGGCGACCTGACGCATGCCCTGGCATTGGCCGACCAGCTGGTCGCTTATGGGCGGCGCAACAATGACAACGTGGCGCTTGCCAAAGGCTTGATCGCGCGCGCCAATACGCTCTATGTGCGGGAAGACCTGGCCGCGTCTCACGCCACGTCGTTCGAGGCGGAACGCGTCGCCTTGAGCACCGACGACATGCCGACGAAGGTGCTGGCGACCATCGCCGCCGGACTATCGTTCCAGGAGGAGGGCAATTATCCGGCGGCGCTGTCGAAACTGCACGCCGCCGTCGACATGGCACGCCGGACGCCGGTCGACACCGCACCGTTGGCAAGCGCGCTGCACGCGCTGGTGCGGCTGTACCTGAATATGGGCGAGTTGGACAAGGGCTGGGAGGTGCAGCAGGAATCGTTGGCCGTGGCCAGGAAGATGGCATCCCCGGGGGCCATCGCCACGGCGCTGGGCGACGAATACGCCCTGGCGGTCGAGCAGAACGCCTTCGAGCGGGCACGCCATGCCCTGTTCGAGGAACTCGGGCTCGAACGCAGCATGGGCGCACGCCAGATGGGGGCCACGACGCTCGTCAATCTGTCGGATTGTTACCTGAAGGAGGGCCGCTTCCACGAGGCCCAGGTCTATGCCGCGCAAGCGCTGGAGGCCGCCATCGACGTCAGGAGCAACAACGACATCGCGACCGCCCGCGTCAACCTGGGGCAGGCGCTGCTCGGGCAGGGGCGCCTGCTTGACGGCAAGCAGCAGTTCGAGGCGGGCCTGGCGACCTATGAAAAACAGGGCGACAAGCCGGAACTGCTGGCCGTGCTGCGCGAGTATGGGCGCGCGCTGGAACACGCCGGCGACTATCGTGGCGCCGTCGACGCCTACAACCGCGAGCGCAGGCTCTCCGCCGAAATCTTTGCCGAGCAGCGCCGGAAAGCCTTGATGGAGCTGCAGCAGCAATATGACGCCGAGACCAGGCAGCGCCGGATCGAAGCGCTGCGCCAGGAGAACCGTGCCGCCAAGGCGGAGCTGGACAATCGCCGCTTGCAGCAGCGCATCTGGTGGCCGCTGGCCGGGATCGGCACGCTGGCCGCGTTGATCGTCGGACTGCTCTACCGGAAGGTAAGGCGCGCCAACACCGCGCTGGAAGAAAAGAACCGGCAATTGAAGCGGCAAAGCGCGCTCGATCCGCTCACGCAGCTGTACAACCGCCGCCACTTCCAGGAGTTCATGGCCCGGGAAGGGTGCGGGACGGCGGGCGCGCTGTTCCTGGTGGACGTCGACCGCTTCAAGGGCATCAACGACACGCTGGGCCATGCGGCCGGCGACGCCGTGTTGAAGACGATCGCGCACAATCTGCGGCTGGCATTGGGCGAGACCGACATGATCGTGCGCTGGGGCGGCGAGGAATTCCTCGTGTTCCTGCCGGCGGTCGCGCGCGCCGCACTGGACGACGTCGCGCTGCGCATCCTGCACGGCATCTCGGCGCACCCGGTCGAATACCGGAACGGATGCGTCCCGGTCACCGTGTCCGTGGGCTTCGCGCCGTTTCCGCTGTCGCTCGGCGGCACGCCGCTGACGTGGGAACAGGTCGTCGGTCTCGCGGACAGCGCCCTGTATCTGGCGAAATCGCATGGCCGCGACCGCGCATACGGCGTACGCGGATTGTCCGGCACCGTGCCTGCGTCGCTGGACACGATCGAACGCAACCTGGAGCAGGCGTGGCGCGCGGGATGGGTGGACCTGTCGGTGGTGCCGGGCGCCGTCGAGGAGGCGGTGCGGCTGCACGGGTGACGGCCGCCCGCCGGTCAATCGCGCGGCAGGTCGCGCTCGGGTTCGGCGGCCCGCGTCAGCCAGCGCGACGATGGCCCGTTCGTCCGGCGCGAAACCGCCGTCAGGCGCGCATTCACATCCTGCGGCACGGCATGGGCCTGGCGGCTGGCGGCTGGCATCCTGGCCCCGCGCGCTCGGGCGCACGCGCGTCACGCGCCCGTCCGCGTCGTCGCCGACGCGCCCGATCGGGGCGGCCGCCTGCATCCGCTTGGACAGATTCGCGACGGCGGCCGGCGCCACCCGCAGTCCCTTCGATCTCGCCGACCGGATATCCGCGGTCGAATATTCGCGGGCAGAGCACATTTCGGATCACTGTCCTGAGACACGACATCCGCTCATGATGAGGGCACGGCCTGAACGATTCGCCATGCGGAGACGCGGCTCAGCACGGGCGATCTCGCGGACTTGCTTCCGGGATCGTGCTCAAAAAAGGGCTCTGACCCCAAAAAGCCCGGCACGCGGCCGGGCCCGGATCGGGACGTGCGAACGTCAGTGGAAGTGCTCGTTCCCCGCCGGCGTATCTTCCGGCATCTCGGCATGCACCAGTTCGCCGCTGGGGTCGGCGAACAGCGGCGCGCCGCAGTCGTCGCAGTATTCGGCGACATAGCGTTCGCCGATGCGCTTGACGTGGGTGATGCCGACGTCGTTCAGGTGCTTGACGATCTCGTCCAGCGGCGCCAGCGGACGGTCGCCGCCGCCGGCCGGGCCTTCCATCGGCGTGCCTTCTTCGTCTTCCTGGCCGTACAGGGGCCAGACGATGCCGTACACGACGTCCGGCGACTGGCGCAAGGTGAAGCCGACGCGGTATTCGTCGACCTGGCTGTCGTTGATTTCGTCGCCGAAGCCGGCGATGACGGCGCGCAGGTCGTTCGGTTCCACGCCCAGCGTGTTCGTCAGGTAGTGCACGGCGGCGCGGATCGACACCGGACGGATCAGCTTGTCCGCCTCGCGGCACGCCACGTAATACGCTTCCGGCAGCAGCAGCTCGACGCCGCAGCCCGGCAGCAGGCGGGCGATGTTCGGGCCGGCCTGGGCGCGCCATTGCTCGAGGGCGTTCTCGCGCTCGGCTTCGAAATTGATGTGGTGCTGCGGTTCCTGCCAGCGGAACAGCGGGGCGCCGAGCGGGGCGATGACGGCCACGAGCAGGTAGCGCGTGTCGGCCAGGAATTGCGACGTGTCCGGACCGGGCGCCGCCGGCTTCACCGTCGTGCCCTTGTGGGCGGCGGCGGCGAGCTTGTGCGTCAGCGCATAAGTCTCGGCATGGGTGCGCGGCAACTGGTCGATCGAGTACAGCGTCGGCGCGATGGCCAGCTTCGTGTTGTCGGCCAGCAGGTGGGCGCCGAAGTGGGCCGTCAGCGTGTTCAGGATGTCGCCGGGGATCGTGCCGGACGCGATCGAGAAGCGGGTCCAGGCGAGGATCGGCGCCGCCACGAGCAGGGCCTGCCACGTGGTCTCGGTGCCGTCGCCCGCCTGTTCGGTCATCGTCGAGGACTCGCTGACCGCCTCGACGCCATCCATCAGCACGTCGTAGACCGCGAGATCGCCCTTGAACAGGACGTTGAGGGCGGCGTCGATGCTGTCCTGGTGGTTCGTCTTGAGCAGCTTCTGCAGCTGGCTGTCGAGGTTGCGTTCCCAGGCCCGTTCTTCAACGCGGCTGGCGGCCTGCACGATGGCATTGCTGAAGCTGATGAGACGCTGGCTTTCTGCCGAAAGTTTGGGTGAATCTTTGGAAGGGCGACGCATACGCTTGGAGAGTCTCTTCGGTAAGGGTGATGTTCGTGTTCTTGCAAACCAGGGGGTCATGATAAACCCTTATCCCCGGTATTGTAGTTGATTCGGCCACACCCCAGTAACACAACGGCAATATCGATGCTGTCGCGTTCCCGCGTCACCTTCGCTTGATTGCCCAGCAGCGCTTGTCAAAGGCGCTAATCGGAACGATAATGCGAATCGTTCTCATTCATATTCACTCCGATAGCGTCGTACCAAGAGACGACCGGCACGCCAGTCCCCACACCATGACCACGAAGAAAAACAATTCCCCAACCCCGACCTCCTTCATCACGAGCCGCAAGCATGCGCGCACGCTGCCGGCGCCCGCATTGGCCGTGCTGGCGTCGCTGGCGCTGCCGGCCGTCGCCCATGCCGGTCCCGACGTCACGCCCGATCCGGCGATCCCGAGCGTGCAGGTGACGGGCGCCAACCAGCAGCAGGCGTCGGCCAACGACAAGTTCACGGCGCCGCTGCTCGACACGCCGAAATCCGTCACCGTCGTGCCGGCCGACGTGATCGCGCAGACGGGCGCCACGTCGCTGACGGACGCGCTGCGCACCGTGCCCGGCATTACCATCGGCGCGGCCGAGGGCGGCAATCCGGTCGGCGACAATATGTTCATCCGCGGCTACAACGCCCAGACGGACACGTATATCGACGGGATCCGCGACTCGGGTTCGCAATCGCGCGAGATCTTCGACGTGGAACAGGTCGAAGTCGTGAAGGGCCCGAACTCGGCCTACGGCGGCCGCTCGTCGGCCGGCGGCGGCGTCAACCTCGTCACCAAGACGGCGCAGGCCTATGATGTCAATCGCGCCAGCGTCGGCATCGGCACGGACAAATACCGCCGCCTGACCGGCGACATCAACCGCAACATCGGCAGCGACAGCGCCTTCCGCCTGAACGTGATGGCGCACGAAGCCGACGTGCCGGGCCGCGACGTCGTCGGCGGCAAGCGCTGGGGTATCGCGTCGACCGTGACCTTCGGCCTCACGGGCCCGACGCGCGCCATCGTCAGCGTCTACCACCTGACCTCGCACGAGATCCCGGACACGGGCATCCCGTTCAACAACCCGATCACGACCGGCGCCAACGTCGCGAAGAACGGCAACGGCGAACCGTTCAACGTGGACCGCGCGACGTTCTACGGCCTGGCCCGCCGCGACTTCCGCGACACGAAAGCGGACATCGCCACCATCGACCTGCGCCACCAGCTGGCCAACGGCATCCTGCTCCGCAACGTCACCCGCTACGGCAAGTCCAACAACGACTACGTCTGGACCCAGCCCGACGATTCCAAGGGCAACACGGTCCTGTACGGCACCGTCTGGCGCCGCGCCAACACGCGTGTCACGGAAACCCGCACGGCGACCAACGTGACGAGCCTCTCGGGCGACCTGGTCACGGCCGGCGTCAAGCACACGTACAACGCGGGCATCGAGTTCGACCGCGAGACGACCGACCGCAGCAACTACCTCTTCACGCCGGGCACGAACAACCCGCTGACGGGCACGTTCACCTGTCCGACGTCGGGCGCCGCCACGCTGTACAACTGCACGACCTTGGTCGATCCGAACCCGTATGACCCGTGGGTCTACACCCGCGCCGTGTCGGGCGCGCTGACGCACGTGAACACGAAGACGAAGTCGGCGTACGCGTTCGACACCATCGAATTCAACCCGCAATGGCAGGTGAATCTCGGCGCGCGCCATGACGACTTCCAGAGCGTGCTGAACACGCTGGCAACAAGCACGACGGCGGCCGTGCAGACGCACGTCGACAGCAATTTCTGGAGCTGGCAGACGGGCCTCGTGTACAAGCCGGCGTCCAACGGCAGCATCTATCTGGCGTACGCCACGTCGGCGACCCCGCCGGGCAACGACGGCGGCGACGGCCTGGACGCGCTGACGGTGGCCGTGCAGAACCTGCAGCCCCAGCGCAGCAAGAACATCGAGCTGGGCACGAAGTGGGACGTGATGCCGGGCGGACGCCTGTCGCTGACGGCGGCCGTCTTCAGGAGCACGATGAACAATGCCCGCGTGACGGCGCCGGACGGCACCAGCCGGAACATCGGCCGCAAGGAAGTGAAGGGCGTCGAGCTGGGCTTCTCGGGCAAGATCACGTCGCTGTGGAGCGTGTTCGGCGGCTACACCTACCTGGACGCGGAAGTGGCCGACAACGGCTACCTGAACGTCGGCACGACGGCGAAGCCGGTGTACGTCGTCTCGCCGTACAACGGCAACCGCTTCCCGGCCACGCCGAAGAACTCGGCCACGCTGTGGACGACGTATGCGTTCGCGAAGGGCTTCACGGCCGGCCTGGGCGTGAATGCGATGTCGAAGGTCTACGGCAGCGTGAACAACAACAAATGGGCGCCGGGCTACACCCGTGTCGACGCGATGGCCACCTATGCGCTGAACGCGGACGTCAGCCTGCAACTGAACGTGCAGAACCTGACGGACAAGTTCTATTTTGACCGGGTCTCGTCGCCGCACTATGCCGGCGTGGCACCGGGCCGGTCGGCGACGCTGTCGGCCAACGTCAAGTTCTGACCGGGACGCCCGATCATGATGCTGCATATCCCGGCCGTGCTCACGCCGGACCAGGTGCGGGACATGCGCGCGCGCCTGGCCGCGACCGACTGGATCGACGGCCGCGCCAGCGTCGGCAGCCAGGGCGCGCAGGTCAAGCGCAACCGCCAGCTGGCGGAGGGTTCTCCGCTGGCCGTGGAGCTTGGGCAGATCGTCAGCGCCGCGCTGATGGCCAACCCGCTGTTCTTTTCGAGCGTGCTGCCGCTGCGCATCCTGCCGCCTTACTTCAACAGCTACGCGGGCGGCGAGCATTACGGCCCGCACGTCGACGGCGCGATCCGCGCGCAACGGGGCGCGTCTCCGGTGCGCGCGGATGTGTCATGCACCGTGTTCCTGAGCGATCCCGACGACTACGATGGCGGCGGGCTGACCGTCGTCGACACGTACGGCACGCACGAGGTGAAGCTGCCGGCGGGCGATGCGATCGTCTACGCGTCGACGAGCGTGCACGAGGTGCAGCCGGTCACGCGCGGCGAGCGCGTGGCGTCGTTCCTGTGGGTGCAGAGCATGGTGCGCGACGACTGGAAGAGGGCGATGCTGTTCGAGCTGGACACGACCATCCAGGCCTTGCGCGCGCGGCATGGCGACGGGCCGGAGCTCGTGGCGCTCACGGGGCATTATCACAACCTGTTGAGGATGTGGGCGGAGACCTAGACGGGAGGGGACAGGACGGGAGGGGGGCAGCAGACGGGAGAGGCAGCAGACGGGAGAGGCAGCAGACGGGAGGGGTCAGAGCCCGGTTTTTCTTTTGGGGCTCTGACCCCGGCGCCCAGAGGCGCCGCGTCCAGGCACCGCAGTCAGAGAACCGGCGCCGCGTCAGAGCACCGGGGTCAGAGCCCAGCCATCAACACCGGGCTCTGACCCCTCTGCCGAAAAAAGGGCCGGATCCCTGGCGGGACCCGGCCTTTTTTCGGCTTATGCCGCCAGCAGTTGGCGCAGCACGAACGGCAGGATGCCGCCATGCTTGTAGTAGTCCACTTCGATCGGCGTGTCGATGCGCAGCAGGACCGACGTTTCCTTGGTCGAACCGTCGGCGCGGTGGATCACGAGGGTCGCCTGCATCTGCGGACGGATCTCGCCTTCCAGGCCCTTCAGGTCATAGGTCTCGTTGCCGGTGATGCCCAGCGTCTCGACGCTGTCGTCGCCGAGGAATTGCAGCGGCAGCACGCCCATGCCGACCAGGTTGGAACGGTGGATGCGCTCGAACGAACGGGCGATCACGGCCTTCACGCCCAAGAGCTGGGTGCCCTTGGCGGCCCAGTCGCGCGAGGAACCGGTGCCGTATTCTTCGCCCGCGAAGATCATCGTCGGGGTGCCTTCCGCGATGTACTTCATGGCCGCGTCGTAGATCGACAGCTGTTCGCCGCTCGGCTGGTGGATGGTGATGCCGCCCTCGACCGCGGAACCGTCGGCCTTCGGCGGAATCATCTTGTTCTTGATGCGGACGTTCGCGAACGTACCGCGCATCATGATCTCGTGATTGCCGCGGCGCGAGCCGTACGAGTTGAAGTCGGCCTTGATGACGCCGTGGTCCTTCAGCCATTTACCGGCCGGACCGTCTTCCTTGATCGAACCGGCCGGGGAGATGTGGTCGGTGGTGATCGAGTCGCCGAACACGCCCAGTGCGCGCGCGCCCTGGACACCCGCCGCAGCCGCTTTCGGGGTCATCTCGAAGTCGGCGAAGAACGGCGGCTCGGCGATGTACGTCGACTCCGGCCAGTCGTAGACCTGGCCCGACACCGACGACACGGCTTCCCACAGCGCGCCGGGGTTGCCCTTGACGTCGGCGTAGTTGGCCTTGAAGACGTCGGAATTCATCGCGAACTTCATCAGGTCGTGGATCTCTTGCGAGGTCGGCCAGATGTCGCCAAGGTAGACGTCGACGCCGTCCGAGCCCTTGCCGACCGGTTCCGTCATCAGGTCGCGCGTGACGTTGCCGGCGATCGCGTAGGCGACGACCAGCGGCGGCGAGGCCAGGAAGTTCGAGCGGATGTTCGGATGGATGCGCGCTTCGAAGTTACGGTTGCCCGACAGGACGGCGGCGGCGATGATGTCGTTCGACGTGATCGCGGCGTTCAGTTCCGGGGTCAGGTCGCCGGCGTTGCCGATGCAGGTGGTGCAGCCGTACGCGGTCACGCCGAAGCCGAGCTGCGTCAGGTAAGGCAGCAGGCCGGCCGCTTCCAGGTAGTTGGTGACGACGCGCGAGCCCGGGGCCAGCGAGGTCTTGATGTGCGGTGCGACCGTGAGGCCTTTTTCGACGGCCTTCTTGGCCAGCAGGCCCGCGGCCAGCAGCACGCTCGGGTTCGACGTGTTGGTGCACGAGGTGATCGCGGCGATCAGCACGTCGCCGTTCTTCACGCGCACGCCATTGGTCGTCTCGTAGACTTTCGACAGGTCTTCCGGCGACTTGTTGAAGCCGTTTTCGCTCGTCGGCTTGGAGAACAGCTCGGTGAAGTTGGTCTTCACGTTGCCCAGTTCGATGCGGTCCTGCGGACGCTTCGGGCCGGCCAGCGACGGGGTGACGGTCGACAGGTCCAGGTGCAGCACGCGGGTGTAGTCGATCTCGCCTTCTTTCGGGATGCCGAACAGGTGCTGGGCCTTGAAGTAGTTCTCGAAGGCGGTCAGTTCTTCTTCGGTGCGGCCGGTGCCGCGGAAGTATTCGACGGTCTTTTCGTCGACCGGGAAGAAGCCCATCGTCGCGCCGTATTCCGGTGCCATGTTGCCGATGGTGGCGCGGTCGGTGGTCGACAGCGACGCGGTGCCTTCGCCGAAGAATTCCACGAACTTGCCGACGACTTTTTCCTTGCGCAGCATCTCGGTGATGGTCAGCACGAGGTCGGTCGCGGTGCAGCCTTCGCGCAGCACGCCGGTCAGGTTGACGCCGATGACGTCCGGGGTCAGGAAGTAGACCGGCTGGCCCAGCATGCCGGCTTCCGCCTCGATGCCGCCCACGCCCCAGCCCACGACGCCCACGCCGTTGATCATGGTGGTGTGCGAGTCGGTGCCGACCAGCGTGTCCGGATAGTACATGCCGTCGTTTTTCATCACGCCGCGTGCCAGGTACTCCAGGTTCACCTGGTGCACGATGCCGAAGCCCGGCGGCACGACGCCGAACGTGTCGAACGCCTGCATGCCCCACTTCATGAACTGGTAGCGCTCGTTATTGCGCTGGAACTCGATCTTCATGTTCAGGTCGAGCGCGTCCGGGGTGCGGAAGTGGTCGATGGTGACCGAGTGGTCGACGACCAGGTCCACCGGGACCAGCGGCTCGATCTTCTTCGGGTCAAGGCCGGTCTTGGCGGCGACGTTGCGCATCGCGGCCAGGTCGGCCAGCAGCGGCACGCCGGTGAAGTCCTGCAGGACGACGCGGGCGACGACGAACGGGATCTCGTCGGTGCGGGTAGCGGTCGGTGCCCAGTTCGCCAGCTGGCGTACGTGCTCTTCGGTGACCTTCTTGCCGTCGCAGTTGCGCAGCACGGATTCGAGGACGATACGGATCGATACCGGCAGGCGCGACAGGTTCACGCCCAGCGACTCGGCGAGCGCAGGGAGGGAATAGAACCGGCCGGTCTGTCCGCCTGCGAGCGGGAATTCCTTCAGCGTATTCAACGTGTTGTGAGACATTAAATGCTCCTTCTTTAAGGATTTTTGTTGTTTCCTACAACTCGGTCAGCCATGCGGGGCGGGCATCAGCTGTTCTTTTCGGTCGGCGCGGCGGCCACTGCCGGCTTGGCCTGGTCGGCGTCCTTGCATTCGTTGGCCAGTTGGCGGTTCTGCTTCGAGTCGAGCAGGATCCCTTTCGACGGGATGCCGATCCAGACGAGGCCAATCTTCGCGTTTTCGTAGCGCATGGCGCCCGTCGTCGTGCCCACCTTGTCCATGCGGCGCAGGTGGTTTTTCCAGCGCAGGGCGATGTGGCTGTCGTCCATCGGGTTGCGGTAGATGGCGATTTTATTGTTCAGTTCGCACGAGTATTCGGCCAGCGTCGTGTCCGTGACGTCCGGTTCCGGTTCGTCGTCGGCGACCTCCTGCTTGGCGTCTTCTTTTTTGGCTTTCTTGTGCTTGGAGGACTTTGCCTTGTCCTTCAGGGCCTTCGTGGCCTTGGGATGGGTGTCGGTGGCGGATGCCGGCGCGCAAGCACCGGCGGCCGCGAGCGCGAAGGCACAGGCGGCGGCGATTTGTTTCAGGGTGATGGCCATCAGATGGATTCCGGTTGATTGACGAGTGCCGCCGCGGCATCCGGCAGCGCAAGGCCGGCCAGCTTCGCGCGCTGCAACACCGTCCAATAATATCGGTAGCTGGCGCGGTCGTGCAAGCGGCCGGCGTGGGCAATCGGGCCCCAGTCTTTCGCCATCGCCGCAAGCAGGATGCTCGTCGCCTCGTTCACTTCCGCCAGGCGCGGCGTGAACGCCTTGACGATCGGCTTGATCTGATCGGGATGGATGCTCCACATGCGCGTAAAGCCGAATTCGGCGGCGGCACGCTGGGCATCGTTGGCGACGACCGCGCTGTCCTTGATCTCGGTCGTCACATTATGCGAAGGGACTTTGTCATGCGCATGACATGCCGCAACCATCTCCAGCTTCGCCCGGACGACGAGGGGATGGGTAAATTGACCCGGCGTACGCATCGCGGCCGCCGGTACCGCGCCGTAGTGCGCGGAGACGAAATCCATGATGCCGAACGACAGCGACTCGACCTGGGGCAGGGCGGCGATGGCGTAGACGTCGTGCAGGGCGCCGTGCGTCTCGATCAGCACGTGCAGCGGGAGCGGCTTCGCCGCGGCGCGCCCCGCTTTCGCGGCCGCGCGGTTGACGGTTTCCTGCGCGCGCAGCACGTCTTCAAGGCTGTCGGGCTTGGGCAGCACGACGTAGGCGAGCTTGTGCGCGGCGGCGCCCACGATGATCTCGACGTCCTGCTCGAAATGCGGGCTCCCGACGTCGTGCAGGCGGGCGCCGATGCGGTTGAAGCGGTTGTCGTCGCTATTGACGAGCGATGCCACCAGCTCCGCATGGGCGCGCTCGTCGCCGGCGCTGGCGCCGTCCTCGCAGTCGAAGGTGATGTCGAAAATGGGACCAAGCTCTTGTTGCAGGGCCATCGACTTGCGCATCAGCTTCTCGCTGCCGGCGTAGTGGTCGCAGGCAGGGAGCAGCAGCGGCTGGCGCTGACCCTGGAATAAAACCTCGGAAGGGTGCATGGTCTGGTCTTTGATGATTCAGCGTCCCGGTCTTGTGCCAAACGTATGCGTTACGCCGGCATAGGTGGGCAGGGGCTGCCCACCCTACGGCAGGTACGCGGTTCGTTTGGTGGGCAGCCTCTGCCCACCGAACGTATGCTTACCTTTCGTGTGTAATTACTTGCCCAGCAGGTGAGCGACGCCTGCGCGCTCTTCGTTCAGTTCGTTCAGCGTCAGGTTGATACGCTCTTGCGAGAACTGGTCGATTTCCAGGCCTTGCACGATCTTGTACTCGCCGTTTTCGGTGGTCACCGGGTAGCCGAAGACGATGCCTTCCGGAATGCCGTACGAACCGTCCGAGGGCACGCCCATCGTGGTCCACTTGCCGCCCGTGCCCAGCACCCAGTCACGCACGTGGTCGATGGCGGCGTTGGCGGCCGAGGCGGCCGACGATGCGCCGCGGGCGTCGATGATGGCGGCGCCGCGCTTGCCGACGGTCGGCAGGAACGTGTTGCGGTTCCATTCGTCGTCGTTGATCAGGTCCTTGACCGACTGGCCGTCGACGGTGGCGAAGCGGTAGTCGGCGTACATGGTCGGCGAGTGGTTGCCCCAGACGACCATCTTCTCGATGTCGCCGACGGCCTTGCCGGTCTTGGCCGCGACTTGCGACAGGGCGCGGTTGTGGTCCAGGCGCAGCATGGCGGTGAAGTTCTTGGCCGGCAGGTTCGGGGCCGACTTCATCGCGATGTGGGCGTTGGTGTTGGCCGGGTTGCCGACCACCAGGACTTTCACGTCACGCGACGCGACGGCGTCCAGCGCCTTGCCCTGCACCGTGAAGATCTGGGCGTTGGCTTCCAGCAGGTCTTTACGCTCCATGCCCGGGCCGCGCGGACGGGCGCCGACCAGCAGGGCGACGTCCGCATCCTTGAACGCGGTCATCGGATCGCTGTGGGCGGTCATGCCGGCCAGCAGCGGGAATGCGCAGTCTTCCAGTTCCATCATGACGCCTTTCAGCGCCTTCTGTGCCTTTTCGTTGTCGATTTCGAGCAGCTGCAGAATGACCGGCTGGTCCTTGCCCAGCATGTCGCCGTTGGCGATGCGGAACAGCAGGGAATAGCCGATCTGGCCGGCCGCGCCGGTAACGGCAACGCGCTTAGGGGTTTTAGCCATGATGAATCTCCAAAGTTTGGGAAAGAAAACGGGGCGACGCAGAAGGATACGCCTGTTTGGGAAAACTGCAATGATACCAAAAGCGCCATCCGGCAAGCGGGCGTGCGACGCATTGCGGCTCAGCGTGCGCCCACGCTCGATCGACCGCGAGTGTAGTCCTGCGCCATTCCATCTGTCAATTCATATCATATGTCTTATATAAGACACATAATCAGAGGCGTTCCTCACTGGACGGACCGTAGGATTTATGAAAAAATCGCTGTCTATGAACCAAGCCCCGTCCAATCCGAACAGCAATGGCGCCACGACTACGAGCGCCGGCAGCGCTGTCGGCGGCGCGGCGCCATCCCCCACATTCTCCCCGCTTTACCAGCAGATCAAGGCGCTCATCACGCAGAGCCTGCAGTCCGGCGAGTGGAAGCCGGGCGAACTGATTCCCAGCGAAGTCGAGCTGGCCGGCCGCTACAAGGTCAGCCAGGGCACCGTGCGCAAGGCCATCGACGAGCTCGCCGCCGAGCACCTCGTCGTGCGCCGCCAGGGTAAAGGCACCTTCGTCGCCACCCACAACGAGGCGCGCGCCCACTTCCGTTTCCTCAAGCTGATGCCCGACGAAGGCGTCCCCCAGCATTTTGAACACGAATACCTCGAAGTCAAGCGCATTCGTGCGCCGGCCGACGTGGCGCGCCTGCTCGACCTGAAATCGGGCGACGCCGTCGTCTATATCAAACGGCTGATGAGCGACGGCGGTGCGCCGACCATTCTGGAAGAACTCTGGCTGCCGGGGCAGTTGTTCAAAGGGCTGACGGCCGAGCGCCTGGCGGAATACAAGGGCCCGATGTACGGCCTGTTCGAATCGGAATTCGGCACGCGCATGATCCGCGCGTCCGAGAAAATCCGGGCGGTGGCGGCCGATGCGGCGACCGCGCAAGCGTTGAAGGTGGCGGAAGGCACGCCGCTGCTGTGCGCGGACCGGGTGTCGTTCACGTACGGGGACAAAGCGGTGGAATTGCGGCGCGGGTTGTATCTGACTGCGAAGCATCATTACCAAAACGAATTGTCCTGAATAGTTTTTGCGCTGGCTCTATGCTGGTGCGGTTGTCGCTGGTAGCGATTACAATGTTTTGATTTTGGGAAAGCGTCGAGAGGCCCAGTCGGCGTGTTTCAGCGAGGATCCGGAGGCGTTACCTCCAGGCCCGGAGCAGGTCACAAAATCAGCGAAATGCGGGTATCAATATAAATAAGCCAGTTTTTAGGGAGGTGTTCCAATGTCCGAAGCCGTGAAAAACGCGCAAAAAAGAGGGCAGCCGATCCGTAATGTGAGCATTACGGACATCACGATGAATTACAAACAGCCGCCGTCGGCGATCGTGTCGATCCTGCACCGTATCAGCGGCTTCGTGCTGTTCCTCTTCCTGCCGTTCCTGCTCTACCTGTTCGAGCAAAGCATCCGCTCCGAGATCTCGTTCGCGCACTTCGCCGGGATCGTCAGCCATCCGTTCACGAAGATCGTCATCCTGGGCCTGTCCTGGGGCTACCTGCACCATTTCTGCGCCGGTATCCGCCACCTGTTCATGGACAACCACATGGCGCTCGACAAGGATGCGTCGCAGCGCACCGCGCGCTACGTGCTGATCGTAAGCCTGGTCCTGACGCTGCTGGTCGCTCTCAAACTGTTCGGAGTGTTTTAATTATCATGGCTACTACCCCCAAGAACATCGGACAGCGCCGCCTCGTCGTCGGCGCGCACTACGGCATGCGCGACTGGCTGGCCCAGCGCGTCACCGCCATCGTGATGGTCGTCTTCACCGTCATCCTCTTGGCCTCGTTCCTGACCGGCCAGAATTTCACCTACGAAGGCTGGGCCGGCCTGTTCGCCCGCCAGTGGTTCAAGCTTTTCACGATGGTCACGTTCTTCGGCCTGTTCTACCACGTGTGGGTCGGCATCCGTGACATCTGGATGGACTACGTCAAACCGGTCGGCATCCGCCTGACCCTGCAGATCGCCACGGTGCTCTGGCTGCTCGCCTGCGCCGCCTGGACTGTGCAAATTCTCTGGAGCGTGTAATCGTGGCAGCAATCAACAACAACATCCCCGTCCGTCACTTCGACGTGGTCATCGTCGGCGCCGGCGGTTCCGGCCTGCGCGCCGCGCTGCAATTGTCCGAAGCGGGCCTGAACGTGGCCGTGCTGTCGAAAGTCTTCCCGACCCGCTCGCACACCGTCGCCGCCCAGGGCGGCATCGGCGCCTCGCTGGGCAACATGAGCGAGGACGACTGGTACTGGCACATGTTCGACACCGTGAAAGGGTCGGACTACCTGGGCGACCAGGACGCCATCGAATTCATGTGCCGCGAAGCGCCGAAGGTCGTGTACGAGCTCGAACACTTCGGCATGCCGTTCGACCGCAACCCGGACGGTACGATCTACCAGCGTCCGTTCGGCGGCCACACGGCGAACTTCGGCGAGAAGCCGGTGCAGCGCGCCTGCGCCGCCGCCGACCGTACCGGCCACGCGCTGCTGCACACGCTGTATCAGCGTAACGTCCGCTCGCGCACCCACTTCTTCGTCGAGTGGCAGGCGCTGGACCTGGTGCGCAACGCCGACGGCGACGTGCTGGGCGTCGTCGCGCTCGAGATGGAAACGGGCGACGTCATGATGCTGCAGGCGAAAACGACCGTGTTCGCCACGGGCGGCGCGGGCCGCATCTTCGCCGCCTCGACCAACGCCTTCATCAACACCGGCGACGGCCTGGGCATGGCGGCGCGTGCCGGCATCCCGCTGCAGGACATGGAGTTCTGGCAGTTCCACCCGACCGGCGTGGCCGGCGCGGGCGTCCTGATCACGGAAGGCGTGCGCGGCGAAGGCGGTATCCTGATCAACGCCAACGGCGAACGCTTCATGGAGCGCTATGCGCCGACCTTGAAAGACCTGGCGCCGCGCGACTTCGTGTCGCGTTCGATGGACCAGGAAATCAAGGAAGGCCGCGGCGTCGGCCCGAACAAGGACCACGTGCTGCTGGACCTGCGCCACATCGGCGCGGACACGATCCGCAAGCGCCTGCCGTCGATCCTGGAAATCGGCCATAAATTCGCCAACGTCGACGCGACCAAGGAACCGATTCCCGTCGTCCCGACCATCCACTACCAGATGGGCGGCATCCCGACCAACATCCACGGCCAGGTCGTCGTCCCCGACGGTACCGGTTCGCAGAAAGTGGTCAACGGTTTGTATGCGATCGGCGAATGCTCGTGCGTGTCGGTGCACGGCGCGAACCGCCTGGGCACGAACTCGCTGCTCGACCTGGTGGTGTTCGGCCGCGCGGCCGGCAACCACATCGTCGCGCAGAACCTGAAGGAGCAGGGCAACCGCGCGCTGCCGAAGGATTTCGCGGACTACGCGCTGGGCCGTCTGAACCGCCTGGAAAACTCGACGGGCGGCGAGAAGGTGCAGGACGTGGCCAACGCCATCCGCGCCACGATGCAGAAGCACTGCGGCGTGTTCCGTACGCAGGCGCTGATGGACGAAGGCGTCAAGGAAATCATGGCGCTGGACGAGCGCCGCAAGCACGTCTCGTTCAAGGACAAATCGAAGGTGTTCAACACGGCGCGCATCGAAGCGATCGAGCTGGACAACCTGATCGAAGTGGCCAAGGCGACCGTGGTGTCGGCCGCGGCGCGCAAGGAATCGCGCGGCGCCCACGCCCACAGCGACTACGAGCAGCGCGACGATGTGAACTGGATGAAGCACACCCTGTTCTACTCGGAAGGCAACCGTCTCGACTACAAGCCGGTCGTGACCAAGCCGCTCACCGTCGACACGTTCAAACCGAAGCCCCGCACGTTCTAATTTAGGCACACCATGGCACGCACAGTTCACCTGAAAATCTACCGCTACGATCCGGACAAGGATGCGAAGCCCTATATGCAAGACGTCACCGTCGAGCTGAAAGACACCGACAAGATGCTGCTGGACGCACTGCAGCGCATCAAGTCGGACGTCGACGACTCGCTCGCGCTGCGCCGCTCGTGCCGCGAAGGCGTGTGCGGTTCGGACGCGATGAACATCAACGGCAAGAACGGCCTGGCCTGCACGACCAACCTGAACGAGCTGACGCAGCCGATCGTGCTGCGTCCGCTGCCGGGTCTGCCGGTCATCCGCGATCTGATCGTGGACATGACCAACTTCTTCAAGCAGTACCACTCGATCAAGCCGTACCTGATCAACGACTCGATCCCGCCGGAGAAAGAGCGCCTGCAGTCGCCCGAAGAGCGCGAAGAGCTCGACGGCGTGTACGAGTGCATCCTGTGCGCGTGCTGCTCGACGTCGTGCCCGTCGTTCTGGTGGAATCCGGACAAGTTCGTGGGCCCGGCCGGCCTGCTGCAGGCGTACCGCTTCATCGCCGACTCGCGCGACGAGGCGACCAACGAGCGCCTGGACAACCTGGAAGACCCGTACCGCCTGTTCCGCTGCCACTCGATCATGAATTGCACGGACGTGTGCCCGAAGGGTTTGAACCCGAACAAGGCCATCGGCAAGATTAAGGAATTGCTGGTCCGCCGGGCGATCTAAAAGCAGCTCGACGGGGCCGTCCGACGGCCCTGTCGCGCCGGTATCCTGCGCTTAATATTGCTTAATTACAGTAAAACTACCGTACTGCCGACGCCCGGCAGCCGGAGTATAGTGTTGACCCAACAACGGACTCTAGTGTGAAAACGCATCAATCCGACCCCGCCAACCGTGCCCGCCTTCGCTGGCGTGCCCGCCGCGGCCTGCTCGAAAACGACCTGATCCTCACGCGCTTCCTCGACGCGCATGAAGAAGAATTGACGGACGAGGAAGTCGATGCGCTGACCCGGTTGCTGGACCTGGCGGACAACCCGCTGATGGACCTGCTGCTGGGCCGCGCCGAGCCCGAAGGCGAGGTCGACCTGCCGCACGTGCGTGCCCTGGTGGCGCGCCTGCGGCAAGCCTGAGGCGTCCACGCTGTCACGGACGCCGGTAACGAAACCGGAAGATTTCGTTTTTATCTTGTACCCACCTCCCAAAGAAGGAAGTGCCATGAACATCTCTGATACCAAAGCCACCCTGTCGTTCTCGGACGGCAGCCAATCGGTAGACATGCCGATCTACAAGGGCACGATCGGCCCGGACGTCATCGACATCCGCAAGCTGTACGGCCAGACCGGCAAGTTCACCTATGACCCTGGCTTCATGTCGACCGCTGCCTGCCAGTCGGCCATCACGTACATCGATGGCGACAAGGGCGAGCTGCTGTACCGCGGCTACCCGATCGAGCAGCTGGCCGTCAACTGCGACTTCCTGGAGACCTGCTACCTGCTGCTGAACGGCGAACTGCCGAACGCCAAGCAGAAGGAAGAGTTCGTCAACACCGTGACCAAGCACACGATGGTCCACGAGCAGATGCAATTCTTCTTCCGTGGCTTCCGCCGCGACGCGCACCCGATGTCGGTGCTGGTGGGTACCGTCGGCGCGCTGGCGTCGTTCTACCACGACTCGCTGGACATCAACGACGCGAAACAGCGCGAGATCTCGGCCATCCGCCTGATCGCCAAGCTGCCGACCCTGGTCGCCATGGCATACAAGTACTCGATCGGCCAGCCGTTCGTGTACCCGCGCAACGACCTGTCGTACAGCGCGAACTTCATGCGCATGATGTTCGGTAATCCGTGCGAAGAGTACAAGGTCAACGACGTGCTCGTCCGCGCCCTGGACCGCATCCTGATCCTGCACGCCGACCACGAGCAGAACGCATCGACCTCGACCGTCCGTCTGGCCGGTTCGTCGGGCGCCAACCCGTTCGCCTGTATCGCAGCCGGTATCGCCTGCCTGTGGGGCCCGGCACACGGCGGCGCGAACGAAGCCGCACTGAACATGCTGAAGGAAATCGGCTCGGTCGAGAACATCCCGGCCTTCATCGAGAAGGTCAAGGACAAGAACTCGGGCGTGAAGCTGATGGGCTTCGGTCACCGCGTGTACAAGAACTTCGACCCGCGCGCCAAGCTGATGCGCGAAACCTGCCACGAAGTGCTGAACGAACTGGGCCTGCAGGACGACCCGCTGTTCAAGCTGGCGATGGAACTGGAAAAGATCGCCCTGAACGACGAATACTTCGTGTCGCGCAAGCTGTACCCGAACGTCGACTTCTACTCGGGCATCGTGCAGTCGGCCCTGGGCATCCCGGTCTCGCTGTTCACCGGTATCTTCGCGATGGCCCGTACCATCGGCTGGATCGCCCAGTGGAACGAGATGATCGCCGACCCGGAACAGAAGATCGGCCGCCCGCGCCAGCTGTTCGTCGGTTCGACCGTTCGCGACGTGCCGACCATCGACAAGCGTTGATTCGCCACTGTCGACGACAAGAAGCGAGCCTGCGGGCTCGCTTTTTTTGTTAACGCGTCGTCCTCGCGCAAGCGGGACCCATGCTGCGCTGCAGAATTCGGTATGTCGGAAGCACAGCAATGCTCTCGATTACTTGATATCGGAAACTCAGCATGGATTCCCGCGTTCGCGGGAACGACGGTAACTCAAAAAAACGGCCGCCGGATCGCTCCGGCGGCCGTTGCATGCAACGTTATCGATTAACGATCAGACAGCGTAATACGCCTCGACCGTGCCTTTCAGCTTGATCAGCATCGGACGGCCCTTGCGGTCCAGGGTCTTGCCGGCGGCGACCTTGATCCAGCCTTCGCTCAGGCAGTATTCCTCGACGTCGGTGCGTTCCTTGCCGTTGAAACGGATGCCGACCGGGTGCTTGAAGACTTCCGCGTTGTGGTGCGGGCTCTTCGGGTCGATGGACAGGCGGTCGGGCAGGGGTGGGAGTTGGGTAGTGTCGTTCATGGCCAGAATTATCCACGATTCCCGGCGCGCGCGCGAGCGCCGCATGCATCGGCATGAAGGCCCTCGTCACTACTGACACTTGCCCCTGACCTTCGCCACGGCCACGAAGGGCAGGGCCAGCAGGCCGGTCAGGAAGAACGTGGGCTGGCGCTTGAGGCCGTCCGCATGCAGGCAGTCGGGCACGGTGGCGTCCTCGACCTGGCGCGCGAAGATGTCGTAGCGGTTCGCGCGCAGCGTGTCCGCTTCGTGCAGGCGGGGATTGTCCGGTTTCTCGGCCAGCGTGTCGCGCACGGCCTTGCGGATGGCGTCCTCGTCCAGGCGTTGGCGGAAGGATGCCGGCGGCGGCGGTTCCCGGTCGGTGGCCCAGGCAGCGGAATCAATGGCCATCAGCAGGCCGACGAGGACGAGGGAGCGCATGTTGATAAATGTACACCAGCCCGAATAAAGTTGTTGAACTGGCACATTTCGTTACACAATGTCTTTCTCGCCCAGGAAAGGACCCCGACATGAAATCGCTCATCCTCGCGTGCTGCCTGTTCGTCGCGTCACTCGCGCATGCCGCCGTCGACCCAGCTCTCGCGCAGCAGGTGAACGCGTTCGTCGACGGCTGGCACGACGACGCGGCCCACGCACGCATGCGCTACTTCGACAAGATGGCGCCGGACGGCGTCTACATCGGCACGGACCGCAGCGAGCTGTGGCAGCGCGACGCCTTCCGCGAATGGGGCCGCAAATACTTCGAGGGCAAGCAGGCCGCCTGGGTGTTCTACCCCACGCGCCGCAATGTGTATGCGACGCCGGACGGTGCGCTGATCTGGTTCGACGAGCTGCTCGACACGGAAAACATGGGGCATTGCATGGCCAGCGGGGTCATCCGCAGGACGGCGGCCGGGTTCGAGATCGTGCATTACCAGCTGTCGCTGGCGGTGCCGAACGAGGCGGCGAAGCGGGTGATCGAGGTCGTGAAGACGGCCGAGGCGGCGCCCGCATCAAAATAATTCGAGGTTCTGCTGCGCGGCGGGCGGCGTCTTCTTCACGGGCGCTTTCGGCGCCGCCCACGCCTTCATCGCATCGGACGGATAATGCCGCAGGAAGCTGCGCGCCAGCTCCGGTTCGCGGCAGTGCAGCCAGGCGTCGACGTCGCTTGGCGGCAGCACGACGAGCGCGCGTTTTTCGTCGTCGGGCTTATGGAAGCGCCGCATCAGCGGGTGGTCGTCGGCGTTGATCGTGATCTGCGTGAACGATGCCGCGATCGTCCCGTCGGCCTCGGACCACTCGCGCCACAGGCCGGCCACGAAGAACAGGCTGTCGTCCTGCATGCCGATGCCGAAGCGCTCGGCGCGGCCGCTTTCGTAGCAGGGCTCGTAAAAACAGGTCATCGGCACGGCGCACAGCTGGGCGCGGCGCCAGGCCGGCGCGAACGAGCGCTTCTCGCCCAGCGATTCGGCGCGCGCGTTCATCGTGTCGAACGGTTTGACGCCGGCCGGAATGTGCCGGCGCGGCACCATGCCGTAGCTGGCCAGCTGCAGCACGCGTTCGCCGTCCACGCCCGTGCGCACGATCGGGGCGGTGTAATCCTTCCACGTCTCGCTGGGCCAGTCCCAGTCGCGATACAGGTCGACCAGGGTGCCGAGCACCATGTCGAGTTGTTCAGGCAGCGGAGGGCGGTAGTTGACGCACATGGCATTAATTCTGACACAAAACGCGCCCGTCAACGCGTCCGCCGCCACCACACCGCCAGCCCGGTCACCAGGAACGCGAGGGGGCTCAAGCCGACGATGGTGATGACGATCCGCCCAATGGTGCCGAACGCCTCGCCCGTATGCAGCGGGAACTGCCAGTCGATGAACGCGTCGCCGGCCTGTGCGCGCAGCGGGTCGCGCACGCGCAGGATGCGCCCCGTGGCCGCGTCGACCGTGACGCGGGTATTGCCGCCGCCCTGGCGCACTTCGCCGCTCTGGCGCAGCCGGACTTCGTACGGCAGTCCCGGCTTCGCGGGCAAGACGACACGCGACATGCGCGCGGCCGGGAAGAGGTCGGCGGCCGCGCGCGCCGCCCGCGCCACCTGGATGTCGCCCGCCGCCTCGTTCTTCAGCTTCTCCTGCGGCGACACGGCCGCGAACGTGGCCACGACGGGCGTGATCCACTGCGGCTGGTTGAACAGGCAGCCGGAAAAGCCGAGCACCGCCAGCACCGGCGCGACGACGGCCCCGGCCGCGCGGTGGAAGCTGTAGTTAAAGCGCGGCCACGAGCCGCGGTGCGCCACGGTGAACGCCTTGCGCCACGCCGCGATGGTCGCCTTGGGCCACCACAGCACGAGACCGACGACGGACATGAACAACAGCGCGAGCCCGGAGACGGCGATGACCGTCTTGCCGACGTCGCCGGCCAGCAGGTAGCGGTGCAAGTGGAACAAGGTCGGCATCAGCAAGGGCCGCGACAGGCCGGGCTCGCCCCACACGCGTTCTCCGGTCACGGTGAGACTGGCCGGATCGACCATCACCTGGCGCGACCGGTCCAGCGTGAACGGGCCGCGCGCGCCAAGCGCCGGCAGGCGATACCACGCGATGGCCACCTCGCCGCCGTCTTCCGGCAGCGTCACCTGGCTGGGCCGGCCGTAAGCGGGATCGTTCGCCAGGCGGTCGACGATGCGCCCGATCGCGCCGGGCGCGAGCGGGCCGGATGCCGACGCGTGGAACAGCGACGGATTGAGCGCGCCGTCGAGTTCATGCATCCACGCGAGGGCGCAGCCGGTGAGGCCGGACAGGCCGAACACGCAGCCGAAGACGAGCGCCACGGCCAGGTGCAGGCGCCGGAACCAGGAACGGAATGTGCCGCGTACCATCGCTCAGAACCGATAGCGCGCGTTGACCAGCACCGCGCGGGACTCGCCCGGCATGTTGTAGTCGTTGGCGCCGCTGTGCGCCGACACGAAGTACGTCCGGTTCGCGAGGTTCTTGACGGTGACCGTCACGTCGACCTTCCGGCCTTCGTAGCCGGCGCCGAGCTGCAGGACGCCGTAGCCCGGCAACGTCGTCAGGTCGTCGGGCGAGGCGTAGCGGCTCGACTCCGCGCGGCCGCCGGCGGCGACCCAGAAGCGGTCGTTCAGGCGGTGCTTGATCCACGCATTGAACGTGTGACGCGGCGTGAGCGCGGCCGTGTTGCCTTCGAACGGCGTGCCGGCCGTCGTGCGTTCCGTCGAGTCCTCGATGGTGCCGCGCATGTTCGCATAGCCGGCGATCGCTTCCCAGCCGGGCGCCAGCTCGCCGTTGAAGCTCACCTCGAGGCCGCGCGTGCGCTGGCGGCCGACGGGCAGCGAGAAATTCGTGTTGGCCGGATCGGCCACCTGGATGTTCGTCTGCGTCATGTCGAACAGCGCCGCCGTCAGGCTCGAACGGGCCGACAGGTCGAGCTTGACGCCCGCTTCCTTGTTGACGGTCTGCGTGGGCTTCAGGGTGTCGCTGTTGGCGCGGAACGAGAACGAGTCGGCGATCGGCTGGAACGAACGGTTCCACGAGGCGTACAGCGCGACCGTGCTCGTGGGCTGGTAGACGGCGCCGAGGCGCGGGGACCACGTGTCGTCGACACGGTGCAGGTCGAGGTTTTTCGCGGTGCGGTCGTCGCGATCCTGTTTCAGGTGGTCGTAGCGCACGCCCGCCAGGATCTTCCACGTCGACGTCAGCGCCACCAGATCCTGCACGTACAGGCCGGCGATGTCGACGCGGTTCTTGTTGTCGGCGCTCGGTACGACGGTGTCCGGCAGCACCGGCAGGTCGACGAGCACCGGATGGAACAGGCTGTAGGTCGCGACGTTGTTGCGCGACCGGAGCACCTCGGCCTTGTTCTGGCGGCCGAGTTCCAGGCCGTACAACAGCTGGTGGTTCATCGTGCCCCAGTCGAGTTGCTGGGACAGCTCGTTCTGCAGATAGCGCCCGTTCTCGGCGCGCAGGCGGTGGCTCTGGCCGATGGCCACGGTCGGGTTGGCGCCGTCCTTGATGGCGCCGATCGACGTGTAGTTGCGGTCGAGGGCGTAGTGGTAGGCGCGCAGTATGGTGTGCAGTTTCAGGTCGGGCGTGAACACGTGGTCGAGCGTCGCGGTCGCGCTTTTCACATCGCTCTGCACGAACGCGCGCTCGGTGCCGTTCGCGGCGCCGAAATAGGTTTCGACCGGCACGTCGACGGGGCGGCCGTGGTAGCTCGGCACGCCCTGGTCGGCCAGGCGCTTGTCGTGCAGGTAGTCGGCCTGCAGGGTCAGCGTGGTGCGCGAGCCCAGCTTGAACGTGCCCGACGGTGCGAGCGCCTGGCGGCGCAGGAAGTAGCGGTCGCGGAAACCGGTCGAGTCCTCGACGGCGCCCGTCAGGCGGAACAAGGCGTCCTTGTCGCCGCTGGCCGCGCCGACGTCGAACTCGCCGCGGCGCTGCCCGTGCGAGCCGAACGTGACGCCCGCTTCACGCAGCGGATCGGCGAGCGGCTTCTTCGTGACGCGGTTGACGAGGCCACCGGCCGATCCGCGCCCGTACAGCACGGAGGCCGGACCCTTGAGGACTTCGACGCGTTCGATGTTCGACAGGTCGCGGAAGTACAGCGCGTCGTCGCGCACGCCGTCCACGAACTGGTCGCTGATGGCGGAGAAGCCGCGGATGGTCACCTGGTCGCGCTGGCCGTCGCCGACGGAAAAGGAGAGGCCCGGCACGTTCTGCAGCGCGTCCTGCAGCGACTGCGCGTTCTGGTCGTGCAGCACGACGGCCGGCACCACGTTGACGGTCTGCGGCACGTCGCGCAACGGCACGTTGATCTTGGTCGCCGTCGTCGACTCGGTGATGTCGTACGAGCCGGCGTCGAGTTTCCTGTCCTTGACGATCACTTCCGGCATCGCCGGTTCTTCGGCGTGCGCCTGCGCGGACAAGCCGCATGCGATGGCGACGAGGTAGGGTAAAGGACGAAGTGCGTGATTCATGACGTTCCTGTTGTTGTTTGAAGGTGTTGAAAATGGATGGCGCGCATGCCGATGGCGGCGAGCGCATACAGCAGCGCGACGGTCCAGAACATGGCGCAGAGGGGTACGACGGCCAGCGCCAGGCCGCCCGTGCCGGCCCCCAGCAGCGCGCCTGCCTTGGCGGCGCCGTTGCCCGCGCCGAGCACGCGGCCCTGTTCGTCGTCGGCCGCCTCGCGCGACAGCAGGCCGTAGAACACGGGCAGCAGCGCGGCGAGACAGGCGCCCCACAGCACGCGCGCCAGCAGGAACACGGCGATGTTCGCCGTGAGCGCCTGCACCGCGACGATGGCCACGCACGCCCAGCAGATCCGCTCGACCTGCGCGAGCACCTGCGCGTGCGCCATCCGTGCGAAGCGTTTCGCCCAGAACGGCGCGGCCGCGCACAGGCCGAGGGCCGTGCCCGCGTAGCACAGGCCCGTCACCCGGCTGGACGCGTGCAGGACCCCGTCGGCATACAGGCCGAAGAAGGTCTGCGGCATCATCTTCCCGGCCTGGACCAGCACGATGCCGAGCAGCAGACCCTGGACCGTGCTTGCCAGGGCCGCCGACCGCTGGCGCGCGCCGGCGGGTGGCGCGGCGGGCAGGGGAGCGACGGGGGGCAGGACGACGGCGGCCAGCGCCGCGCACAACAGGCATGCGGTGCCCGCGAGCACGTTCACGCTGCCGAAGCCCCAGGTATCGAACAGCCAGCCGCCGAGGACGGGAGCGGCCACGGAGCCGATCGCCGTCGCCGCCTGCAGCTGCGCCATCAGCGCGCCGCGTTCGGCCCGCGCCACGAGCCGCGCGCCGTAGGCTTGCGCCGCCGCGATGTAGCCGGCGAGGCCGCCCTGCAGCAGGCGCACGGCCAGGATGACGGCCACGCTGTCGGTGGCCGCGATCCACCACTGCGTGGCGGCCAGCGCGAGCAGGGCGCGCAGCAGCATCGGTTTGTGGCCGACCCGGTCGCCCAGGCGGCCCCACCATGGCGTCGTGCACATCGCCATGGCCATCGGGCCCGCGTAGGCGAGGGCGCTGACCCAGGCGAGCACCGGGGGCGGCAGGTCGCCCAGGCGGCGCAGGTGCAGGGGCCAGAACGGACCGCTCATTTCCATGGCGCCCATCGCCACGAGCTGCAGCGCGAACAGCCAGCGCGCGGTGGTCATGCGAGCGGATTGGGCATGGTGCCGTGCACGTCGTCCGATGTGTCGGACAGGCGCATGCGCAGGAACGATTTGGCGGGCCAGTCGTGTTCCAGCAGCGCCTCGCGTTCCGCATGCCAGCGGCGTTCGTCGACGCGCGCGCGCAGGCCCGTGAAGACGTCGTCCAGCACGTGCCGCAGGACGTCCCAGAAATGGTGCTCCGGGTGGCGGTAGCTGTGCGCCAGCAGCAGCGCCAGTTCGGACAGGTGGCACAGCAGCACGGCGTGCAGCAGCTTGTCGCGCACCGGCTCGTCGTCGTCGTACACGGTGACGCCGGCGCGATAGGCGTCGAGCGCCAGGCCGGCACGGCGCAGCGTCGGGCCGTGGATGCGCAGGTCGCCGAAGTCGCGTGCGAGCAGCCGGACGGGTTCGTACCGCTCGTCGAGCATGATGAAGCTGTTCTGCTGGTGCGCCTCGAACGCGATACCGTACACCAGGTAGGCGGACAGCAGCGCCGTCAGCACGGTTCGCGCATGGCGCTCGAAGTACGCGACGGCGCCGGCGGCGTGGTCGCCGTGGGTCAGCGCGACGAGCTCCGTCGCGAGCGGCCGGCCGCTGAACGGCGAGTCGGCGAACAGGGCGCCGACGGGGACCGGGAAGCGCGCGGCGCCGCCCTTGGCCATCGGATTGGCGCGGTACAGGATCGCGAGGTGGCGCGCGCGGTCGTCGTCGCCTTGCGGGTCGATGTAGTGCAGGCCCACGTCTTCGCGCACGATGTCGAGCGTGCCATCGAACCCGTTCTCGCGCTCGAGGATCGCGGCGAGCAGGCGCGTGATGCGCGGTCCCATCACGGTGGACTTGGGCGAGACCGTGCGCTGGACGCTGGTCAGGCGCAGCGACACGGGCAGCTTCAGGTGCGGCAGCGCGGGCGAGCCGGCCGGGACGACCGTGCGGAAGGACATGGTCGGCGTCGCGGCCAGCGTCACGTCGTCCAGCAGCACCAGGTCGCCTTGCGCGATCTCGGCCGCGAACTTGCGCGGGATCACTTCGCGAGCCTGGAACGGATGCAGGGGCAGGGGCAGCCAGCCGGCGGGGTGCTCGCCCAGCCGTGCCAGAGCCGCTGCCCAACGCCGCGCGTCCTCCGGGAAGTGGCCGGCGAACCAGGCGGCGTAGTCGCCGTCGCCGCCCGCGAACGTGACCCGGGCCTTGCCGGCGCGGAGCGCGGCCAGCGGCACGTGCACGGTCGGCTGGAATTCCGGCGACAGGGCCAGCACGTCGTCCGGCGACAGCCCGAGCTTGGTCTTGAACGTGGGATGCCAGGGGTGGCCCAGCGTGCCCCATTGTTCCAGCAGCAGGGCGGGGTTGGCGTGCTTCGAGCGGCGCAGCGCCGCGATGAAGTGGACGTCCGCGGACCCCAGCGCCGCGCGCAAGGTCCTGGCCCACGTCCGGCGGTAGCTGAGGCACAGGACGTCGTTGGCGAGGCTGTTGTCCAGCTCGTGGACGAGCCGCTGCAAGTCCTCGCCGCCGCCCGGCAGCGACGGCGCCACGCAGGCCAGCAAGGCCGCCGCATGCGATACCGGCTGCGGCCGTTCTCCCGTGGCGTAATACGACACGCCTCCCGTCAGCCGGCAGTCGCCGATGCGCCCCAGGGCGAGGCCTTCGAAGCGCAGCATGCCCTGCTGCGACCAGAGCGGGAGCCAAGATACGGCACCTTCCGTGACCAGCTGGTCCCGGTTCAAGAGGTGTTCGCGGAACAGCGCCTGCACCGTTCTCTGCAGGCTGCGCTGGCGCGCTTCGGACCAGGCCAGGTCCGCGGCGACGGCATCGAAGGTGTGATCGGTGGGTTTGAGCGGTTTCGGTATCGCGTTCATATCTTGCCTTCTCATTAACGGGAAAGAAGCATAACGTAAACGCGAATCATTCTCAATATCATTCGCAAAAAAGATACCGTGTTCGGTGCCGATATCGCACGATCCGTGCGATTTAATTTGATTAAATTGTTGAATTGGAGCAATATTCATTTCCCGTCCGGCTTTTTGGGCGCGTTGACGGGCTGATGTGGATTTCAATTTGACGAAACACGAAGGAGGTCCCCGGTGAAAGGTATTGTTTTTAATTTGTTGGAAGAAGCCGTGAGCAGCGCCTACGGCGACGCCACCTGGGATCGATTGCTCGACGCGGCCGGCCTGGACGGCGCCTACACGTCGCTGGGCAGTTATGACGACGACGAGATCTTCGCCCTCGTCCGCGTGGCGTCGGAAACGCTCGGCATCCCGCCGGACGATGTGCTGCGCTGGTTCGGCCAGCAGGCCATGCCGCTGCTGGCGCGGCGCTATCCGGCGTTCTTCGCCAACCACGCGAACGCGCGCAGCTTCCTGCTCACGCTGAACAGCATCATCCACCCGGAGGTGCGCAAGCTGTATCCGGGCGCGCAGACGCCGGTGTTCGATTTCGACACCAGCCTCGCCGATGTGCTGCGCATCGGCTACAACTCGCCGCGCCGCCTGTGCGCGCTGGCCGAAGGCTTCATGCGCGGCGCCGCCGGCCACTACGGCGAACGTGTCGAGATCGAGCAGCCCGAATGCATGCACAAGGGCGCCGTCCGCTGCGTCTTCCATGTCCGCTTCCTGCCGCAATGAACGAACCGGACAAGACCGCTTTTGAAGCCGAGATCGCGCGCCTCGAGCGGCGCCTGCGGCGCGAAACGGCGGCGCGTCAGGAAGCCGAGGCGATCGCTGAACGGGGCCTGCGCGACCTGTTCCAGCGCCAGCAGGAGATCGCACTGCTGGAGAGCATCGCCGTCGCCGCCAACGAGGCCGACGGCGTCCACGACGCGATGGCGCGCGCTTTGGCCGCCGTCTGCCGCTACACGCACTGGCCGCTCGGCCACCTGTGGCTGGTGACGGGGCGGCAAGGCCAGGAACAGGTCGAGTCGACGAGCACGTGGCATGACGAGACCGGCAGCGGCGACGCGGGCCCCGTCCAGGCACTGCGGTCGCATACCGAAGGGGCGGCGTTCGCGGCGGGCGCCGGGCTGCCCGGCGCGGTGGTGCGCAGCGGGGCGCCGGCGTGGATCGACACGGCCGCCGCCGACACGGCGGCAATCCCGCGCCTGCCGCAGATCGTGGACGCCGGCTTCGCCTCGCTGTTCGCGTTCCCCGTGATGATCGCGAGCGAAGTCGTCGCCGTACTCGAATTCTTCAGCCGCGAGCGGGTGGCGCCGGAGGCATCGCTGCTGCGGCTGCTGGCCCAGATCGGCACGCAGCTCGGCCGCGTGATCGAGCGCCGCCGCGCCCAGGACAAGCTGGTGCACGACGCCCTGCACGACCCGCTGACGCAGCTCGGCAACCGCAAACTGTTCCTGGACCGCCTTGCGCACCTGCTGAAGCGCGCGCGGCGCGCGGCGGACAATCATTTTGCCGTGTTGTTCGTCGACCTGGACCGCTTCAAATCCATCAACGACGGCCTCGGACACCAGTCCGGCGACCAGCTGATCATCGCGACGGCCCAGCGCCTGTCGCAGTGCCTGCGCCAGACCGACCTGGTGGTGCGCGACCGCGCGTTCTCGCGCGAGCACCTGGTCGCGCGCCTCGGCGGCGACGAATTCGTCATCCTGCTCGACCAGGTCGCGAGCGCCGAAAGCGCGATCGTGGTGGCCGAACGCATCATGGGCGTGCTGGCCGAGCCCTTCGAGGTGGCCGACCAGCGCGTGTTCGTGACGGCCAGCGTGGGCATCGCCCTCAGCGCCAGCGGCTATGCGGACGTGGAAGACATCCTGCGCGATGCCGACATCGCGATGTACCACGCCAAGCAGACCGGCCGCGCGCGCTGGGTGATGTTCGACCAGACCATGCAGCTGGCGGCCGTGCGCCGCCTGCAGCTGGAAGCGGACCTGCGCGACGCGCTGGCGCAGCAGCAGTTCTTCCTGCATTTCCAGCCGATCGTCGCGCCGCGCGACGGCCGCGTGCGCGGCTTCGAAGCCCTGCTGCGCTGGCGCCATCCGCTGCACGGCATCGTGCAGCCCGGCGAATTCATCCCGGTCGTCGAGGAGACGGGGCTGATCGAGCCGATCGGCGCCTGGGTCCTGGGCGAGGCGTGCCGCCAGCTGCGCGACTGGCAGCGCGACTTCGACCCGAACCTGTCGATGAGCGTGAACGTGTCGGCCGTGCAGTTCACGAGCGGCGACCTGGTCGACGTGGTGACGCGGGCGCTGGCCGAGACGGGCATTCCGCCCGCCAGCCTGAAGCTCGAGCTGACCGAGAGCGCCGTCATGGCCGACGCCGAGCATGCGCTCGCCGTGTTCGCCCAGCTGAAGGCGCTGGGCGTGCTCGTCAGCCTGGACGATTTCGGCACCGGCTATTCCTCGCTCAGCTACCTGCGCCGCCTGCCGATCGACACGCTCAAGATCGACCGCTCTTTCGTCAGCAAGCTCGATTGTTTCGACGACAAGCGCCAGATCGTCGAGGTGGTGCTGATGCTGGCGCGCGCGCTGGGCCTGGACGTCGTGGCGGAAGGCGTCGAGACCGAGGCCGAGCTGGACCTGCTGCGCGAGATGGGCAGCGACCTCGTCCAGGGCTATTACTACTATCGTCCGCTCGCGCCGGAAGATGCCGCGCGGGCGCTGGCGGAACAAGGATCCGATACGATGTGCTAAGGTGGCGCATCCATGAATGCATCGACACCTTCCCGCAGCGATTCCTACGTCGGCCGCTTCGCCCCATCGCCCACGGGCCCGCTGCACGCGGGCTCGCTGGTGGCCGCGCTGGCCAGTTATCTCGACGCGCGCGCCCACCACGGCACGTGGCTCATCCGCATCGAGGACATCGACGAAGGCCGCAGCGTGCCCGGCGCCGCCGAGGAGATCCTCGATCTGTTGCATCGCCTCGGCATGGAGTCCGACCGCGAGGTCGTGTGGCAGAGCCGCCGCAAGCACCTGTACCAGGCCGCCTATGACCGCCTCGCCGGCCACGTCTACCCGTGCGGCTGCAACCGCCGCGAGATCGCCGACTCGCGCCTCGGCTTCGCGCCCGACGGCGCCGCCATCTACCCGGGCACGTGCCGCCACGGCCTCGCGCCGGGACGCAGCCCGCGCAGCCTGCGCCTGCGCGTGCCCGAGGCGGGCGACGACGTCATCACGTTCCGGGACCGCTTCGCCGGCGTCGTCAGCCAGCGGTTGGCCAGCGAGTCGGGCGACTTCGTACTGAAGCGCGCGGACGGCTATTGGGCGTACCAGCTGGCCGTCGTCGTGGACGACGCGGAGCAGGGCGTGACGGACGTCGTGCGCGGCGCCGACCTGCTGGACTCCACGCCGCGCCAGATCTTCTTGCAGCGCCTGTTGAACGTGCCGACGCCGCGCTATCTGCACGTGCCCGTCGTGCGCAATGCGAACGGCGAAAAGCTGTCCAAGCAGACGGGGGCGCTGGCCGTGCGGCCGGGGGATGAAGCATCCGCCGTCGCCGCGCTGCGGGAATCGGCGGGGTTTCTCGGGTTGGATGTGGGCAGAGTGGCGTCGCTGGAGGAATTTTGGCGGGCCGCCGTCCCCGCGTGGGCCGCGTCGATGCCGTAGGCGGCCTTCCGCCCACGCGTGACGTTCGCGTCGTGCATGCGTCACGCGTGGGCACGTGATCGATGCCCCCGGCATCAATCACCCGCCCTACGTGTATCACACCGCATTTTCAAGCCGCCGGCCGCTTCCGGCTCATCCACATCAGTCCGGCCAGGCCCACTGCCAGCATCGACCACTCGGCCGCCTCCGGCACGGGGGGCGCGGCCACCAGCCAGCCGCGGATCTCGCCGTCCGGGAACGCGGTCGTGTGGATGTTGACGTAGGCCTCGTTGGCATTGATGGCGTCGATGAGCGCCGATTCGGCGCCCTGGACCGTGCCGCCGTGCGCGGTCATGAAGGCGGGCGTGTAAGACGCCGCCTCACCCAGCGGAATGGCATTGCTGTAGGTGCCCGCGTGGACGTCCAGGGGGAAGTCCGGGAACGGTACCGCGATCGGCGCCGTGCCCGTGAAGGCCGTGCTGGTACAGCAATGGATATGGGCCGCCGTGGTGGTGCCGGTCAGGTCGCGGAATGGCAGGTCGACGAACATTTCCTTCCCCCCAGGTCGATCGTGACGAGGCTGGTGCCGGGCGAGGCGTTGGGCGGATTTTCCAGCGCGCCGCTGGCGACGGCCCGGTAGGTCGGGTCGTTCGGCGCGGCGCCGGCGGGCAGGGCGACGGCGCTTGACGCCGCCGCCAGTGCGAGGACGGACAGAACGTGTTTCATGGATTACCTCCTGTTGAACAAGGGTCCTGCGGCGCACCCCGTCCTGGGGTGCTGTCCAAAAGCTAGCACCGCTGGCTTACGCGCTCGCACACGGTACGGATGAGATAGTGCTTTCGGGCGACTGAGATTTGGAAAGCTTGGCATAATCGCAAAAAAACGACCGGACATGGCCATGCGAACCTTACTTCCAGCCTTGCTCCTGACGGCCGCCGCCGGCCTGGCCCAGGCGCAGGACGCCTCCCTGCTGGCCGGCGCGATGCGCGTCGACAAGGACCACAGCGACTCCTCGTTCGCCGTCAACGTCGGCTATACCCAGCGCCTGACCCCGTACTTCGCGTTGAGCGCCGACTACCTGAACGAGGGGCATCCCAAGCTGCACCACCGCGACGGCCTCGGCGCCCAGGTGTGGCTGCACACCCGCGTGCCGGAGCGCGGCTGGTCGTTCGGCGCGGGCGCCGGCCCTTACTATTATTTCGACACGACGACGGGCAACGGCTCGCTGAGCGATTACCGCAACGAGCACGGCTGGGGCGAGCTGATGAGCGTGGATGCGATCTACCACCTGCATTCGCACGCCTACGTCGAGGCGCGGCTGTCGCATGTGCACGGCATTACCGACCGCGACACCACGCAGCTGATGGTCGGCATGGGCTATGAGCTGGGCACGGTGCCGAACTGGGAGCGCAAGGAAAACGCCGACAAGGGCGACGAGACGATCATGCTGCTGGGCGGCCGCTCCATCGTGAACAGCTTTAAATCGGAAAAGGCGACGGCATCGGGCATCGAGTATCGCCGCACGGTCAATCCGAACGCCGAATGGAGCGTGATCCTGATGAACGAGGGTAAGGTCGGCGTGGCCGAGCGCATCGGCGTCTCGACCCAGGTCTGGCTGCTGCGCCCGTTCACGGAACGCACCGTGCTGGAGATGGGCTTAGGCGCCTATGGCGTGCGCGACCAGCTCGACCGCACGAATGCCGAGGCCGAGCGCGTCACCCGGCTCACCGGGCTGGCATCGATCGGCATGCGCTACCGCATCAACGACACGTGGCGCGCGCAACTGACGTGGAACCGCGTCATCACGGACTACCACCGCGACTCGGACGTGTTCCTGCTGGGCGCGGGCGTCGTGTTCTAAAACGCGTTACAGCTTGGCGATCTGGCGGTCGATCGCCTTGCGCGCGCGTTCGCTGCGTTCGCTGTAGCGGTCGGTCAGATACGCCGTGCGGCCGCGCGTGAGCAGCGTGAACTTGTAGAGCTCTTCCATCACGTCGACGACGCGGTCGTAATAGGCGGACGGGCGCATGCGGCCGGCGTCGTCGAACTCCTTGTACGCCATCGGCACCGAGGACTGGTTCGGGATCGTGAACATGCGCATCCAGCGTCCCAGCAGGCGCAGCGTGTTCACCACGTTGAACGATTGCGAACCGCCGCAGACCTGCATCACGGCGAGCGTGCGCCCCTGGCTCGGCCGCACCGCGCCCTGTTCGAGCGGTATCCAGTCGATCTGGTTCTTCATGACGGCCGTGATCGCACCGTGGCGCTCCGGACTGCACCACACCTGGCCCTCGGACCACAGGCACAGTTCGCGCAGCTCGACCACTTTCGGATGCGTCTCCGGCACGCTGCCGACCATCGGTAAGTCCATCGGGTCGAACATCTTCACCTCGGCGCCGAAGTGCTCGAGGATGCGCGCCGCTTCGAAGGTGAGGAAGCGGCTGAACGAGCGCTCGCGCAGGGAACCGTACAGCATCAGGATGCGCGGCGGATGATCGGGGCCGCCGGCCGGCGCGAGCTTCCCGATCGTCGGATAGTCCAGCAGCTCGGGCTCGATATTGGGGAGATCCGGGATCTTGTTCATGTCAGTGGGTCGAGCGTCGCTCGGTGAAGTCGCTCGGTGCGACCGTACCGCCGACCGTGGCGCCTCTGGGTGCCGCCGGGTACAGCCACGTAAAGAGCAAGGTCGCGGCGATGGCACCGACAAGCTGCGCCAGGATGAACCCGGGCGCATCGGCCGGGCGGATGCCGGCGAACGTATTGCTGGCGGCGCGCGCCAGCGTGACGGCCGGATTGGCGAAGGACGTCGACGCCGTGAACCAGTAGGCGGCCGTGATATACGCGGCCACGGCGAACGGCGTGATGCCCGGCCGGCTGCGGGAACAGCCGATGATCACGCCGAGCAGTCCGAATGTCGCGACGCACTCGCTCCACCATTGCGCCGCGCCGGTGCGCACGTGCTCGGACGCGACGTAAAGCGGTTCGTCGAACATGGCATGGGCCGCCGCCACGCCGGCGAATGCGCC
The DNA here is from genome assembly GCF_001941825.1 of Massilia putida. Classification (NCBI taxonomy): domain Bacteria; kingdom Pseudomonadati; phylum Pseudomonadota; class Betaproteobacteria; order Burkholderiales; family Oxalobacteraceae; genus Massilia; species Massilia putida. The sequence continues at coordinate 2,174,978 of NZ_CP019038.1, read as the reverse complement.
CGCGATCTGCACCGCCACGTAGGGCAGGACATCGGCGGCCGGGAGATTTTTTTGCCACGCTTCGGAGAGCGTCACCACCGGATTGAAATGGGCGCCGGAAATCGTGCCGAACATCAGGATCAGCGCCACCAGCCCAGCCCCGGTGGCGATCGTGTTGGCCAGCAGCGCGATGGCGACATTGCCGCCCGCGAGGCGCTCGGCCATGATTCCCGAGCCGACCACCACCGCGAGCAGCAGGGCCGTACCCACGCCTTCAGCGACCAGACGTCGTGCGAGCGTCATGCCGGTCTCTCCTCAACCCTGCACGGTGCCGATGCGATCCAGCTCGGCCTTCAGGCGGGCCGGATCGTCCTTCAGTGCGTCGAGCGGCAGGGCCAGGAATGCCTCGATGCGCGCCCGCAAAATGCGGTAAGCCTGTTCGAACGCGGCATGGATGTCGTCTTCGCTGCCGACGACATGGCTCGGATCGTCCACGCCCCAGTGCGTCCGCAGCACGGGGCCGAGGTACGCGGGGCAGGTTTCGCCGGCCGCGCTGGCGCACACCGTCACCACGATGTCCGGCGTGACGGGCAGGTCGTCCCAGGATTTGCTGGAGTAGCCTTCGGTGGAGATGCCTTTGCTGGCCAGCAGGGCGAGCGCCTTGTCGTTCAACTTGCCGGTCGGCTGGCTGCCCGCGCTGATGGCGTGCCAGCCGGCGGGCGCCAGGTGGTTGAAGACGGCTTCGCTGATCAGCGAGCGGCAGGAGTTGCCGGTGCAAAGGAAAAGTACGTTCATCGTGGGCAGGTGGTTCAGGCGCATGAGGTTGGGGAACAGGGACGGCCGCCGCAGCAGTTCTCGGTGAGGAAGCCGACCAGCGCGTTCATCGTGTCGAAGCGCGCGGCATAGATGACGAAGCGGCCTTCCTGGCGCGGCACGATGAGGTTGGCGTGCGTCAGTTCCTTCAGGTGGAACGACAGCGAGGAAGCGGGCAGGCCGAGCGTCTCCGCGATCCTGCTGGCGGCGAGACCCTCCGGACCGGCCTGCACGAGCAGGCGGAACGTGGCCAAGCGCGACTCCTGGGCGAGGGCGGCGAGGGCCGCGATGGCGTTCTTGTTTTCCATATTTCCAGTATAGTCGAAATATTGGGCGGCGGACAAGCGCGGCCGGGCCGCCGCGCCGGCGACTAGTCGCCGAGCCTGAGTTCCCAGTAGCCCACGTCGAGCCAGCGTCCGAACTTCTTGCCGACTTCCGAGAAATGCGCGACCTTGCGGAACCCGAGCGCTTCGTGCAGCGCGGCGCTGGCGTCGTTCGGCAGCGCGATGCCGCCGATGACGAGGTGCAGCCCGCGCCCGCGCAGGGCGTCGAGCAGGGCGCCGTACAGCATCCGCCCGAAGCCGCGGCCGGCGAATGCGCGGTCGAGGTACACCGAGCTCTCGACGGAATGCCGGTACGCGGGCCGCACGCGCCATTTCGTGGCATAGGCATAGCCGGCGAGCGCGCCGTCGACTACCAGCACGAGCCACGGCAGGCCGGCGGCGGCGACGTCGGCGATGCGCCGCGCCATCTCCGGTTCGGCGACCGGTTCTTCTTCGAAGCTGACGGTCGTCGTCGTGACGTAGTGGTTGTAGATGCCGCAGATGCGGGCGGCATCAAGGGGGGAGGCGGGGCGGATGTGGGTAGATATCGTCATGGTGATGGCGGTTCCTGGCCGGCCTGCTCCGGATGCCGCGCCTCCCAAGCCGCCAACGCCAGCTTGTAGTTCTCCAGCAGCATCTGGTAGACATCGAAAATACAGTTCGGACAGCCGGACCCGCAGCAATCCTCCAGCGCCGGTTCGATGGGCGGCAGCGGGCGCGGGTCGAGGTCGGGCGCGCTCATGGCTTTTTCCCGCCGTTGAGGATCGCCTGGATCTCCTCGCGTTCCTTGTCGCTCACGTGGCCGCGCAGGGCGGCCAGCACGAGCGCCTTGCCGGAGCCGGAAAAGACCTTGTGGATCAGGTCGGAGACGAGGCTCGTCTGCAGCGTGTCCTGCGGCTGGGCGGGCGCGTAGACGTGTGCGCGCCGGCTTTCGTCGCGCAGCAGCAGGCCTTTGCCGTGCATGAGTTGCAGGAGGCGCAGCACGGTGGCGGCGGTCAGATCGGGGCGTTCGGCCGCGATGGCTTCATGCACTTGTTTGGCCGTCGCGGGACCGAGCTGCCACAGGGTGCGCAGCAGCTCCAGTTCGGACGGCGTGGGCTTGGGTGGGACGGGAAGAGACATGCGCGCCAGCATACCCAATCGTGCCGCGGAAGTCGAGGCGCGCCCACCCCGCGCTCAGCCGTTCAGCTCATAGCTGCGCAGCACGAACACCGTCTTGCCGTGGCGCCGCGTGCAGACGCCTTTCATGACTTCACCCTGGCCCAGGTCCCACGTGAGGGCGCTGCCGGCCGCCTTGTCGGCGCAGGCCGCGTGCGCCTCGGCCGGGACGGGCGGCAGCTTCGGTGGCGGGGGCGGCACGGGGACGGGCGGCATCGCGGGCACGGCCGGGATGGCCGGCAGGGCGGGCGGCGCGCCGGCGTCGAGCGCATCCGGTGCCGGTGGTGCGGGCGGTGCCGGCGGCGCGGGCGGGGCTGGCGGAGCGGGCGGTACGGGCGGGGCCTTGCATTTGCCGGTGTTCGTCTTGCAGTGGATGCTCACGTGCACGTGGGCGTCCCGGACGGGCATGTCCCCGACGGGCATGTCCCGGACGGGCATGTCCCGGTCGTCGTGGTCGGTCGTCTGCGCCAGCGCGGGCAGCATGGCGGCACCGAGCAGGATGGCGAGGGTGGCGGCTTTCATGGTGGTCTCCTTGTCGCGGCCCGCGCCGATCGGCGGGCCATGCGTGCATCCTGCATCCGGATTGTGGAGAAAAAATGAAGACCCGCGGATCAGAGATCGAAGCGGTAACCGAGCCCGTAGATCGAATGGATCGCATCCACGCCGGGCAGCACGGCGTCCAGTTTTTTCCTGAGGTTCTTGACGTGGCTGTCGATGGCGCGGTCCGTCACGTCGAGGCTCGCGTTGCCCTCGCGCGCCATGTCCAGCAACTGGGCGCGCGAGAACACCTGGCCCGGCCGGCGCGCCAGCGCGGCCAGGATGCCGTATTCGGTCGGCGTCAGGTCGAGCACCTTGCCGTGGATGGCGATGCGGCGCGCGGCCGTGTCGATGGCGATGGCCGGGACCGGGCCGCCCGCGCGGCGCAGGATCGCCTTGATGCGCGCGACGAGTTCGCGCGGGCTGAAGGGTTTGCACAGGTAGTCGTCGGCGCCGGCCTCGAGGCCCAGCAGGCGGTCGATCTCTTCCACGCGCGCCGTCACCATCACGACGGGCAGGCCGGCCAGCACAGGATCCGCGTCGGCGCGCAACGCGCGGCACAGCGACAGGCCGTCGAGGCCAGGGAGCATCAGGTCGAGCACGACCAGCGCGGGCGGGTCGCGCCGCAGCGCGTCGAGCGCGGCCGCGCCGTCGCCGAACACGTCGGCCGTGTAGCCGGCGGCGCGCGCATAGTCGGCCACGAGCGCAGCCAGTTCCGGCTCGTCCTCGACGATGGCGATGCGTGCGGTCATGCGGACGCTCCTGCCGCGTCCTCGGCGAGCGGCAACGTCATGGTGGCGCGCAGGCCGCCGAGCGGCGCATGCGCGAAGGCGAGCGTACCGCCCTGCGCTTCCAGCAGGCGGCGGCACAGCGCGAGTCCCAGTCCGGCGCCCCCGTGCGCGCGGCTGCGCGAGGCGTCGACGCGGTAGAAGCGTTCCGCCAGGTGTGCGAGCGCATTGTCCGGCACGCCAGGCGCGCTGTCGTCCAGGTGTAGCCGGATCTGGCGGCCGTCCGCGTGCGCATGCAGATGCACGCGGCCGCCGGGCGCCGTGTAGCGCAGGCTGTTCTCGAACAGGTTGTCGAGCACCTGGCGCATGCGGTCGGGGTCCGCGGACACGGTGGGCGTCGACGGCGCCGGCCCGAGTTCCAGCGCGAGGCCCGCTTGCGCGAGTCGTTGTTCGAAGCCGCGCGCCTGGTCGCATGCGAGCGCCCACAGGTCCAGTGCCACGGGCTTGCAGTCGAGCGCGCCGACGTCGGCGCGGGCCAGCGCGTACAACTCGTCGATCAGTTTATTCAGCGCGAGCACCTGGCGCAGCATGGCGTCGAGGGTGTCCGGCGTGGCGCTGCGCACGCCGTCCTGCAGCGCTTCGATCTGGGCGCGCAGCACGGCCAGCGGCGTGCGCAGTTCGTGCGACGTATCCGCGACCCACTGGCGGCGTGCCTGTTCCGCGCTGGCCAGCCGGCCCGCGAGCGCATTGAAATGACGGGCCAGGTCGCCCAGTTCGTCGCTGCGGCGCGCATCGAGGCGCAGGTCGAAGCGGCCCTCGGACAGCGCCCGGCTGCCCGCCGCCAGTTGCCGGATCGGGCTGCGGAAGTGGCGCGCCAGCAGCACGGCGGCGAGGGCGCTCAGCAGCACGGCGAGCGCCACGATCTGCCACAGGCTGCTGGTGAGCTGCCGCAGGAAGGCGTAGGCCAGCGCGTCGCTGGGCCGGGCGCTGCGGGCGACGGCCAGGTAGCCGACCGTGCGGCCATCCACGTCGAGCGCGCGCCGGGCCAGCGTGGCGGCCGGCCCCGGACGGCGGCCCGCGAGCCACGCGCCGTGCGCGTCGAGCAGCGTGATGCGGCGTGCCAGCGGCAGCGGGCCGGGATCGGGATCAGGGGCGGGGGCGGGGGCGGGGGCGGGGGCGGGCGGAGGCGGGGCGATCGCGGCATCCGGCACTTCGGGTCCGGGCAGCGGCGGCAGCGGTGGCGCGGGCGGTGCGGGCGGCGCCGGCGGCGCGGCCGGGGCAGGGGCAGGGGCGGCCGGCGCGCCGTTCTCGCGCACGCGCTGCAGGCGCGCCAGCTCCTGCGCGACCCACTCCTGGCGGGCCTCCGGCGGAATGAAATCCCAGCCGTGACGGGTGCGGTACTGGCGCGCGAGGGCGGTGGACAGTTCTTCCAGACGGTCCAGCTCGATGCCGACGGCGTAGTCGCCGAAGCTCGCCAGCACATTCTGGCGCAGCAGGAACACGGCGGCCACGGCCACGGCAAGGATCGCCAGCAGGACGGATGCGAACAGGCGGTGGCCGATCGAGAACTTCAAGGCGGTGAGGGTGGGAAGTGGCGACAGTCCATTCTAGGGTATTTCGTGTGATAAATACGACGTGGCGGTCCCTTATACCTGATTTGGCTGGACAGCATATTGATTTTTGCCGAATGATTGCATGTATCCAGGGTGCACTTATAATTTCTAAAAATAAAATCGGCCGTCGAACCAAATGAGCCGACCACTTGGAGAGAAAGTATGTTGAATTGGATGAAGGGGAAGCTGGTCCCTTCCGCGTCGGCGTTCGCGCCGGCCGGACGGTCCGGCATGACGGCGCGCGTGCGCAGCCTCGTGCTGAATGCGCGCGACGGCAGCATCCGCACCGCGATCAACGCGGCGCGCCTGCGCAAGGAGGTCGACCAGTCGCTCGACAAGGCGCGCCAGCAGTACGCCGCCGCGCGCGCGCTGGCGGCGTCGGCGCGGGACGTGACGGCGCTGTCGGCCAGCGTCAAGGCGGGCACCGACGACATCGCGGGCACGGCGGACCGCAACCTCGCGGTGGCGCGCGCGTCGATGGACGAGTTGATGCGCCTCGAAGCACGCATGCGCGCGATCGAGGAAAAGGTGGACGGCTTCGCGCGCACCGTCGGCCAGCTCGACCATCACGCCCGCTCGATCAGCGAATTCGGCGGCATCATCCAGCGCATCGCCAACCAGACCAATCTGCTCGCCATCAATGCCGCGATCGAAGCCGCGCGCGCGGGCGAGGCCGGCCGCGGCTTCGCCGTCGTGGCGGCCGAGGTGCGGCGGCTGTCGCAGCTGGTCAACGAGGAGACGTCCAAGATCGCCGGCGTCAACAGCGAGATGCGCACGCTCGTCGAATCGACGACCGGCGCCACGCACGACATCCTGGAAGGCGTGAACGTCTCCGCGCGCGAGGTCGGGCTGGCGGCCGGGCATTTCCAAACCTTCGTCGCCGACTTCGAGCGCATGACGGGCACCGTCAACGAGATGGCCGTGGCGATGCAGTCGCTGGATGCCGTCAGCCAGTCCATCGGCCGCCAGGTGGACGACATGGCGGCGAATGCGTCCGAGACGGGGAAGTCGATGGCCGACGCGTCGCGCCGCCTCGACGAGGTGCGCGCGACGACCGAGGAGATGCAGGGCGTGCTGGCCGAGTTCCGCACGGGCGGCACGCCGTTCGACGGCCTCGTCGAAGCGACGACGCAGCTGCGCGACGCCGCCGGCCGCTGCTTAGCAGGCCATCTGGCGCGCGGCGTCGACATCTTCGACCAGGCCTACCGGCCGATCGAAGGTTCCGACCCACCGCGCTTCACGACGGGTTACGACCGCGCCGTGGAGCGCGATCTGCAGGCGCTGTACGACCGCGTGCTCGGCGACCTGCCGGGCTGCACGTACGCATTGGCGGTCGACACGCGCGGCTACGCGCCCACGCACAACAGCAAGTTCTCGCAGGCGCCGACGGGGCGCCGCGAGCATGACCTGGTCTATTGCCGCAACAAGCGCATCTTCGACGACCCGGTCGGCGCGAAGCTGGCGACCAACCGCAAGCCTTTCCTGTTCCAGACGTATCTGCGCGATACGGGGGAGGTGATCAACGATCTGTCGATGCCGCTCGAGATCGGCGGGCGGCATTGGGGGGCGGTGCGGGTAGGGTTTGATTCGTCCAAGTTGTAGAACACCGTCGTTCCCGCGAAGGCGGGAACCCATACTGAAGCTCCGAAGTCAGACATCAAAAACATCACGGTATTCCGACATACCGAATTCGGTCACTCAGTATGGATTCCCGCGTCCGCGGGAAGTCATTCCCGGCAGTGCCGGGAATGACGAATGGTCAGAACTTGTAGTTGTACGCCAACCCGATCAGCTGCATACGGGTCTTCCACGTCCCGCGCGTCGTCTCGCCGTTGCCGGTGCAGGTCGTCATCAGCGGGTTGCAGTTGTTCGTGTAGTTGCCGCTCGCATCGTTGAAGTGCAGCCAGCTGTAGGCCAGGTCCAGCGACGAGGCCGGGGTCAGCTTCCAGTTCGCGCCGAACGACAGTTGCAGGCGGTCGGCGTCCGGCAGGGCGGCGTGACGCAGCGTGTCGCCCTGGACCGGGGCGTCGTCGTGGGCGATGCCCGCGCGCAGGACCGTCGTGTCGTTCAACTGGTAGTTCGCGCCGAGTGCCACGCGCACGGTGTTCTTCCACTTCTGGCGGATCACCAGGTCGCCCACGCCGGCGCCGACGAACTGGATGTTGATGTCCTGCATGCGCGAGTTGCGCGTCCAGGTCACGTCGGCCAGGCCGGCCCATTTCGGATCGAACTGGTGGAAGGCGTTCAGCGACAGCGTCTCCGGCGTGCTTACGTCCACGCGCGATGCCGAGTTGGCGTGGTGCGATGCGCCCTGCAGCACCTTGTTGACGACGGCGTCGCCCGTGACCGTCGAGAAGTCCCACACCGCGCCGCCCTTGAGTTCATGCTTGATCGACGAGCGGTAGGCGATGCCGAAGCGCGTATCCGGCGTCGGCGAGTACAGGTAGCCCAGGTTGAAGCCATAGCCCCAGTCCTTGCCGTCCACGCCCGCGTGCGCGTCGTGCGCGGTCGCAAGCAGCGCCGGATTGCCGCCCAGCGTGGCGATCTGGCGCACGAGCGCGGCGCCGCTGCCCGCGGCCTGCGCGGCGGCGATGGAGCCCGGCACGTCCACGGCCTGGCCCAGGCGCGCCTTCATGTATTCGATGTCGATGCCGAAGCCGACGCTGTGCTGCTCGGAGAGCTTGAACGCCACCGACGGGTTGATGTTGACGGATTCCAGCTTGATGTTGGTGAGCGAGTAGCGGCCCGACCAGTTGTTGTCGTAGTCCAGCTTGGTGCCGTACGGGACGAACACGCCGACGCCGGCCGTCCATTGGCTGTCGATCTTCTGGCTGTAGTACAGCGACGGGCCGGCGACGACGCTCGGCGCGTAGTCGTCCTGCGACGTCAGGCCGCCGGTGGGCGTCTTGGTGAAACGGGTCGAGCCGGCGTCCTGGAAGGTCGAATGCGGCACGACGGCGGTGATGCCGCCCGTGATCTGGCGGCCCTCCAGACGCGACAGGCCGGCCGGGTTGGCGAAGATGGTCGAAGCGTCGTTGGCTTCGGCGCCGTTGGCTTCGGCGGTGCCCTGCGCGGACACGCTCTGGGAGCCGAAGCGGTAGCCGGAAGCGGTCGCGTCGAGCGACGTACCCAGGGCCAGGGCGACGAGCAGGGTCAGGTGTTTCTGATTCATTCGGTCTCACTCCAAGTAATGATTCGTCATCCCGCTCCCGGACCAGGACTGACCGGGTGGGCGGGTGCCGAAGCATACACCATTTCGCACGACCGTTCTATTTCTGTTGTGTGAACGACACGGCTCCGTTTCTTAACGATTCAGCAGGCGGAGATCGATCTGTTGCGCCATCAGGCGATAGCCCGCCTCGTTCGGGTGCAGGTGGTCGCCGCTGTCGTAGGCCGGGTTCAGGCGCGTGGGCTCGAGCGGGTCGCGCAGGGCGGCGTCGAAGTCGATGACGGAGTCGAACACGCCGGCCGTGCGGATCCATGCGTTCACGGCCTGGCGCTGGCGCTCGGCGGCCTCGGAATAAAAAGGCTTGGTGCCGGCCAGCGGCATCAGGGTGCCGGCCCAGATGCGGATGCCGCGGGCATGCGCGCGCTCCGCCAGCGTGCGCAAGCCGGCTTCGATCTGTTCGACGGTCACGTGCTGCGCGGGCTCGGCCAGCATCTGCGTGGCCGTGATGTCGTTCACGCCTTCGTGCACGAGGATCCAGCGCACGCCGGGCTTGTCCAGCGCGTCGCGCCCGAAGCGGGAAAGCGCGCTCGGGCCGACGAAGATGCCGGCACCGTCGTTCAGCACCCGGTTGCCGGCGATGCCGCCGTTCGCGATGCCGATCGTGGCGAGCAGCGGATCGCCCTGCAGGCGCGCGGCCAGCGCGTCCGGCCAGCGCGCGTCGTGGCCGGTCCCGGCGCCGACGCCGTCCGCGATCGAGTCGCCGACGATGGCCAGCGTGCGTCCCGCGTCCGTGCCCATCACCTCGACGTCGCTGATGAAGTAGCGGCTGTCGTCCGTGGCGGTGGAGGGAAAGTCGGCGGACCGTGTCGCATCGCCCGGTGCATTCAGGTATGCCGTCTGCAGCGCGAAGCCGTGGACCGTCGACACGTCGACCTGCGCGGGCAGGTACAGGCTGACGGCGAGCTGCTGGCGCGCGCCGACGGCGAGGTCGACGGGATCGGACAACGCGCTGCTGCCTGCCGCGATCGTGACCGCGGTCCGGCCGCCGAACAGCAGGGCGCGGTCGCTGCCGGGCGCGACGTGCGCGCCGCCGGCGGACAGGCCGACGCGGGCCGCGCCCACCGTCAGCGGCGCCTTGCCGAACAGGTTCGACAGGCGGATGCGCACGCGCGTGCCGCCCGCGCTCGTGCGCACGACCTGGCGCAGCGTCTGCGCGGGCAGGGCGGGGCCGTCGGAATCGGGCGCGGACGACCAGCCGGTGCGCCAGCCCTGGTTCGCTGCGGTGGAGGTGGTCGTGAGCAGAGCATAGAGGAGCAGGGTGGCGAGCGCGCGTGCGGTCATGGCATCTCCAGTGATGAGGTTGGACCGCGATGCTCGCACCGGCCCCTGGCCGGCGCAACTCATACTTGTGCTAGCAGTATGTGCCCAGGTCGACCGTGCGATAGCTGGCGCGCGCGCGGCCGTCGCCCGTCATGATGAACGCGCCCGCGCCCAGGCGGTACATCCGTCCGCCGCCCGCCGGGATGATGAGGTGCACGCGCGCGACCACGCAGGCGACGCGGTGCACGCCGGCGCGCGCGACGAGCACCTGGCCGTCGTCCGCCGGCGCGTGTCCGGGACGGCGCAGGTCGACGACGGGCAGCGCGCGGTCGCCCCAGCGCATCGTCGCGCCAGGCGCGCCCGCGAGCGGCAGCACGCATTCCAGCCCGGCCAGGGGCGTGGCGACGAGGTCGTCCGCTTCGAACACGACGTACGCGGCGTCGTTGGGCCGGCCGGCGTCCGCGCCGCCCGTCGCGGGGGCGGCGCCGTGCGCGTGCCGGGACAGCGCTGCCTCGGGACGGGCCGCGAACAGCGCCGCCACGTCGACCAGCCGGACCTCGGCGCCGTCGTCGTCGTAGACCGTCACGGCCGGCATGAAATCCGCCAGGCGCAAGGTTGCGCGCACGGGCACGCCGAGCGCGAGGCCGTCGCGTTCCAGCACGGCGAGCAGGTTGCATTGTTCGGCCGTGAGGCCGGGATCGAGCGCGGCCGGCGGCACGATCGCCAGGTGCCGGCCGTGCCACGTGCACCACGCGCCGTCGCCGATCGGGATGCGCGCCGGCATGGGAATGACTTCCGCGAGCGCGCCGGCCGGTACGCCGAGGCGCACCGTGCCCGCGTCGAGCAGGGCGTACGTGCGCGTGTCGCGCGCGGCCGGCGGCGGTTCGGTGGCCGGCGCCGACGCAGCGGGGCCGCTCCACGCGCAGGCCAGCGTGGCGAGCCTGCCGACGTCGAGCACGCTGAGGACGCGCCCCGTCTCCGGCGAACGCGCCACGCTGTGGAACACTTCGTCCGCATCGTCGTCGTGATGCAGGCGGGTGATGCCCTCCGGCGCCACGTCGACGAGGCCGCTGACGGCCGAGACGCGCAGGCCCAGCGTGCGGTCGCCGTCGCGCAGGACGAGGATGCGCGTTTCTCGCCCGTCCTGCCGCGCGCCCGTGCCGACCCAGCGCGCGAGGTCGACGACGGGCACCGGCACGCCGCCGTGCTCCACCACGCCGGCCAGGGCGCCCGCGCGGCGCGGCGGGGCGGCCAGCGTCTGCGGCAGCGGCAACGCCTGCACGACGGCTTGCGCGGCGATGCCGACGTCGACGGCGTCGATGCGCACTTCGGCCAGCCGCATGTCAGTGCTCCGTGGCCACGCGTTCCAGCTCGGCCAGCAGGGCCGACGCGTCGCGCGTGGCGTTGGCCTGCGCGCTCGTCGAAGCGTGGATGCCGGCGATGGATTCGCTCGTCGCCGCGACCGAGCGCACGATGCGGCCGAACGCGTCCTCCACGTCGCCCGCGAGGCGCGTGCCTTCACCCACGCGGTTCGCGGTCTCGTTGATCAGCTTCGCGATCTCGCGCGCGGCCAGCGCGGACTTTTCCGCCAGCTTGCGCACCTCGTTGGCGACGACGGAAAACCCCATGCCGTGTTCGCCCGCGCGCGCCGCCTCGATCGCCGCGTTGAACGCGAGGAGGTGCGTCTGGCTGGCGATGTCGCTGATCGTGTCGATGATCTCCTGCACGTCGTCGGACGATTTCTGGATCGCGAGGATCGCGTCCTTCGAACGCGCCAGCAAGGTGCTGCCCTCGGCCGCCTGGTCGCGCGTCTGCACCGCCAGGCCGGCCGATTGCTGCGAGCCCTGGGCGATGGAGGTGATCGATTGCGACAGGTCGGTCAGCACGCCGGACATGGCGTGGATCTTGGCGCCGAGCTGTTCTTCGCGGTGCACCTGGTCCGTCACGTCCATCGCGAACTTGATGACCTTGTACGGCTTGCCGTCGGCGTCCAGGATCGGGTTGTACGTGGCCTGGATCCAGATGTCCGCGCCGTGCTTGCCGCGGCGGCGGAAGCGGCCGGACTGGAACTGGCCGCGGGCCAGGTCGGCCCAGAAGTTGCGGTACGCGCTGCTCTTGATGAGTGCCTCGTCGCAGAACATGCTGTGGTGGCGGCCGATCACCTCGTCCTCGAGGTAGCCCAGCGTGCGCAGGAAGTTGTCGTTCGCGGCCAGCACGTTGCCGTGCAGGTCGAATTCGATCACGGCCTGGGAGCGGCCGATGGCGTCCAGCTGGCCGCGCGTTTCCGCGGCGTGGCGCTTGCGCGCCGTGATGTCGGTGGCGAACTTGACGATCTTGACCGGCTTGCCGTCGGCGCCGAGGATCGGATTGTACGACGCGAGGATCCACACGGTCCGGCCGTCCTTCGTCACGCGCCGGTATTCGCCGGTGTCGGCCTGGCCGCGTCCGAGCCGTTCCCAGAACGCCAGGTACTCGGCCGAGCTGGCGTGTTCCGGCAGGCAGAACATGCGGTGGTGGCGGCCGCGTACTTCCTCGAGCGTGTAGCCCGTCACGGCGAGGAAGTTGGCGTTCGCGTGCAGCACGTTGCCCTGCAGGTCGAATTCGATGACGGCCTGGGTGCGGTCGATCGCGGCCATCTTGCCTTCGAAGTCGAGGTTGCGCAGCTTGGCCGCCGTGATGTCGGTGGCGAACTTCACGACCTTCGTCGGCTTGCCGTCGGCGCCGAAGATCGGGTTGTACGTGGCCTGGATCCACACCGGGCTGCCGTCGCGGGCCACGCGCTTGAATTCGCCCGCGTGGTATTCGCCCCTGGCCAGGTGCTTCCAGAAGTCGCGGTAGGCCTGCGAGCGTACATAGTCCGGTTCGCAGAACAGGGCGTGCGGCTGGCCGACGACTTCGTGCAGTTCATAGCCGAGCGTGTCGAGGAAGTTCTGGTTGGCGTGCAGGATGCGGCCGTCCAGACCGAATTCGATCACGGCCTGGGCGCGGTTGATGGCGTCCAGCGCGGCATGGGCGAGTTCGTCCCGGGACGTGACGGGGGCAGCGGCGGTCATATGCATGGCTTCTCGGAGTGGCGTCATGATGTTTGTATTATTGCCATCTGGCAACTCATTCGATGATTTAATCATTTTTCTCATGAGAATGCGAGGGAATTTTGTTGAATTCGATTATTTGTTGTGGGGTACGTACAGGGCGGTGCGAGGTTTTAATTGACGGGTTTCCAGGTCGTCATTAGCATCGGATGTTGATCCGGCAACCATTCATTCGAAAAAAGGAGACACCATGCCACGTCCGCCCCTGCAATCCCTGTTGATGGTAGCGCTAACCTTCCTCGTGTCTTCCGGCGCCGCGCAAGGTGCCAGCGGTCCCGTCGCCACCGTCGACACGGGCAAGGTCCGGGGCGCCGTCGAGAAAGGCGTGGCCAGCTGGAAGGGCATACCGTTTGCGGCCCCGCCCGTCGGCGACCTGCGCTGGCGCGCGCCGCAGCCGGCCGCCGCCTGGTCCGGCGTCCGCGAGGCCACGGCCTACGGCAGCGACTGCATGCAACTGCCTTTCCCCAGCGACGCCGCGCCGCTGGGCACGCCGCCGTCCGAGGATTGCCTGTATGTGAATGTGTGGCGTCCGGCGAAAGCCAGGGCATCCGGCAAACTGCCGGTGATCGTGTGGATCTACGGCGGCGGCTTCGTCAACGGCGGTTCGTCGCCGCCGACGTATGCCGGCGCCGCGCTGGCGAAGCAGGGCGTCGTCCTCGTCAGTTTCAATTACCGGCTGGGCCGCTTCGGCTTCTTCGCCCATCCGCAGCTGACGCAGCAGGCGCACGGCGAAGCGCTCGGCAACTACGGTTACATGGACCAGCTGGCGGCCCTGCAGTGGGTCAAGCGCAACGTGGCGGCGTTCGGCGGGGATGCGTCCAACGTGACGATCATGGGCGAATCGGCGGGCGGCATGTCCGTCAATGCGCTGCTGACGTCACCCATGGCGCAAGGCCTGTTCGCGAAGGCCGTCGTGCTGTCCGGCGGCGACGGCACGACGGCCGATCCGGGTCTGGCAAGCGTCGAACAGGTCGGCGTGAACTTCGCGGCGGCGAAGGGTATCGCGGCCGACGATCCGCAGGCGCTGGCGAAACTGCGCGCGCTGCCGGCGGAGCAGGTCGTCGACGGCATGAACCTGGCCAACCGTGCGCCGCAGAATCCGTCCACGTATGCCGGGCCGTTCGCGGACGGCAAGGTGGCCGTCGAGACGGGGGCCGCGTTCGCGTCCGGCCGCTTTGCCAAGGTGCCCGTGATGATCGGCGCGACGAGCGCGGACATCGGCGGCAAGACCGGTTTCATGGTCGCCGGTGCGCGCGGCCTGGCGGGACGCCTCGCCGCGCAGGGCGTGCCCGTGTACGCATACCGCTTCTCGTACGTGGCGGACACCATCGGCAAGCCGGGCGCGCAGCACGCGAGCGACATTCCGTATTTCTTCGACACGGTGGACGTCAAGTACGGCGCGGCGGTCACGAAGAAGGACGTCGCGATGGGCCGCGCGATGAGCGCCTATCTCGTGAACTTCGCGAAGAAGGGCGACCCGAACGGCCGCAAGCTGCCGGCGTGGCCGCGCTATGCCGGCGACGAGGACGTGATCATGGATTTCGCAGCGAGCGGCAGGCCGGTCGCCCAGCGCGATCCGTGGGGACCCGACATCGACGCGACGACCGTCGCGGGCCGCTAGGGTGGGCACTTTGTGCCCGCGCGTGAAATACGCGCCGCGTTGGCGTGACGCGTAGACGTCGCGCCGGCAGCGCCCGTCGCTTGCCGGTCCCTCCAGCGCGCGCTCGCCGGGGATGGCTTCGATCTGCGCGCGCAATGCGGGCGGCAACACAGCCTTCCGGCGTGTGACGGCGGGCGTCGCCTCGATCGGCGACGCGTGCTGCAAGGGGAAGCCGGTGGCGGCGAACACCCGCATGGCATCAGGCACCGGGTGCAACCGGTGCAGGAAAACGGCGCGGCGGGCGGTGCCAAGGGGAGGGACGGAACCGGTCGGGTCCATGTGTAAACGATAACGATTACTATTCAGATGGTCAGCCGATCCGTTAATGATCTTGTTGACAAGATGAAAAAAGTAATTTTGTCATGAATAAAATGTCGATGTGGAGCCCGCCGGGTTGCAATCCTTGCGTTACAATACCGTGCGCAATTGGGCAGGTCGTCCGCATTGATTTGCCTGCAAAGTCCTTCCCCCACAACTTGATATGTAGTAAGTGCGATCCGCTAACCGGTCAGGCCGTGTCGCGGAAGGTTAGATTAACCCGCCCTAAACTCGCGAAACGCGAAGAAAGGTGAGCAAGAATGATGCAACAATATAACGCCAACTCGTACCTGTTCGGCGGTAATGCGCCGTACGTGGAAGAGTTGTACGAAGCGTACCTGAACAATCCGGGCTCCGTGCCGGACAACTGGCGCGCTTATTTCGACGCGATGCAGCACATGCCCGCTGTCGACGGTACCGCCAAGCCGGACGTGGATCACTCGTCCGTGATCGCTTCGTTCGCCGAACGCGCCAAGCAGGGCCCGATCCGCACCGTGACCGCGTCTCCGGACGCCGAACTCGGCCGCAAACGCGTCGCCGTGACGCAGCTGATCGCCGCTTACCGCTACCTCGGCTCGCGCTGGGCCAACCTCGACCCGCTGCAGCGCCAGGAACGCCCGCCGATCCCGGAACTGGAACCGTCGTTCTATGGTTTCACCGAAGCCGACCTGGACACCAAGTTCAATATCAGCAACACCTATTTCGGCCAGGAAACCGCCTCGCTGCGCGACCTGCTGAACATGTTGCGCGACACGTATTGCCGTTCCATCGGCGCAGAATTCATGTACGTCAGCGATCCGACCGAGAAGCGCTGGCTGCAGGAGAAGCTCGAGTCGATCCGTTCGACCCCGAGCTTCACCGCTGAAAAGAAAAAGCACATCCTCGAGCGCCTGACCGCGGCCGAAGGCCTGGAGCGCTACCTCCACACCAAGTACGTCGGCGCCAAGCGCTTCTCGCTGGAAGGCGGCGAATCGTTCATCGCCTCGATGGACGAAGTGATCCGCCGCGCCGGCGAGCACGGCGTGCAGGAAGTCGTCATCGGCATGGCCCACCGCGGCCGCCTGAACGTGCTGGTCAACACCCTGGGCAAGGCACCGTCCGAGCTGTTCGAAGAATTCGAAGGCAAGCACGCCGACGACCTGCCGGCAGGCGACGTGAAATACCACCAGGGCTTCTCGAGCGATATCTCGACCCCGGGCGGCCCGGTCCACCTGTCGCTGGCGTTCAACCCGTCGCACCTGGAAATCGTCAACCCGGTCGTCGAAGGTTCGGCCAAGGCCCGCATGGAACGCCGCGGCGACCGCCTGGGTAAGGAAGTGCTCCCGGTGCTGGTGCACGGCGACGCGGCCTTCGCCGGCCAGGGCGTCGTCATGGAGACGCTGAACCTGGCGCAGACCCGCGGCTACGGCACGGGCGGCACGGTCCATCTCGTCATCAACAACCAGATCGGCTTCACCACGTCCGACCCGCGCGACGCGCGCTCGACGCTGTATTGCACCGACGTCGTCAAGATGATCGAGGCGCCGGTCCTGCACGTGAACGCGGACGATCCGGAAGCCGTCGTGCTGGCCACGCAGATCGCGATGGACTACCGCACCGAGTTCCATAAGGACGTCGTCGTCGACATCATCTGCTACCGCAAGCTGGGCCACAACGAGCAGGACACCCCGGCCCTGACCCAGCCGCTGATGTACAAGAAGATCGCCAAGCACCCGGGCACCCGCAAGATGTACGCGGACAAGCTGGCCGCGCAGGGCACCATCGCTCCAGATGGCGGCGACCAGCTGGTGGCCGAATACCGCGCCGCGATGGACGCCGGCAAGCACACGGTCGACCCGGTCCTGACCGACTTCAAGAACAAGTACGCCGTCGACTGGGCGCCGTTCCTGAACAAGAAGTGGACGGACGCCGCCGACACCGCCGTGCCGCTGACCGAGCTGAAACGCCTGGCCCAGCGCATCACGACCGTGCCGGAAAACTTCAAGCTGCACTCGCTCGTCGAGAAAGTCCTGGGCGACCGCGCCACCATGGGCCGCGGCGAGATGAACCTCGACTGGGGCATGGGCGAACACCTGGCCTACGCATCGCTGCTGGCCTCGGGCTACGCCGTCCGCCTGTCGGGCCAGGACGCCGGCCGCGGCACGTTCGTGCACCGCCACGCCGTGCTGCACGACCAGAACCGCGAGCGTTGGGACCAGGGCATCTACCTGCCGCTGGCGAACGTGTCGGAAAACCAGGCCAACTTCACCGTCATCGACTCCGTGCTGTCGGAAGAAGCGGTGCTGGGCTTCGAATACGGCTACTCGACCGCCGAGCCGAACACGCTGACGATCTGGGAAGCCCAGTTCGGCGACTTCGTGAACGGTGCGCAGGTCGTGATCGACCAGTTCATCGCGTCGGGCGAAGTGAAGTGGGGCCGCGCGTCGGGCCTCGTCATGATGCTGCCGCACGGCTACGAAGGCCAGGGTCCGGAGCACTCGTCGGCCCGCATCGAGCGCTTCCTGCAGCTGTCCGCCGACCACAACATGCAGGTCGTGCAACCGACCACGGCCGCGCAGATCTTCCACCTGCTGCGCCGCCAGATGGTGCGCCAGTTCCGCAAGCCGCTCGTCATCTTCACGCCGAAGTCGCTGCTGCGTAACAAGGACGCCGGCTCGCCGCTGACCGACCTGGCCAAGGGCGGCTTCCAGACCGTCATCGGCGAACTGGACGACAAGATCGACGCCAACAAGGTCAAGCGCGTCATCGCCTGCTCGGGCAAGGTGTATTACGACCTGGTCAACGCACGCAAGACCCGCGGCACGACGGACACCGCCATCATCCGCGTCGAGCAGCTGTACCCGTTCCCGCACAAGGCATTCGGCGCCGAACTGAAGAAGTTCCCGAACGTGACCGAGGTGGTGTGGGCGCAGGACGAGCCGCAGAACCAGGGTCCGTGGTTCCAGATCCAGCACAACGTGTTCGAAAGCATGGAAACCGGCCAGCGCCTGGCGTACGCCGGCCGTCCGGCTTCCGCGTCGCCTGCCGTCGGCTACACCGACAAGCACGTGGCGCAGCAGAAGGAACTGCTGGATACCGCGTTCTCGAAGCTGAAGGGCTTTGTCCTCACCAAATAAGCAGCGCTCAGACGACCCCGCGCCCGCGGCGCGGGGTCTTTGCACAGAATACAAAAACGGAGTTTTTTAAATGGCACAAATCGAAGTCAAGGTCCCCCAATTGTCGGAATCGGTCGCTGAAGCAACCCTCCTGTCGTGGCACAAGAAAGTCGGCGAAGCCGTCTCGCGCGACGAGAACCTGATCGACATCGAGACCGACAAGGTGGTCCTGGAACTGCCGGCCCCGGCTGCCGGCGTGATCGTGCAAGTCATCAAGAACGACGGCGCGACCGTCGTCGCGGGTGAAGTCATCGCGATCATCGATACCGAAGCCTCGGCAGGCGCCAGCACCGGCCAGGTGAGCGCCGCCCCGGCACCGGCCGCGGAAGCCGCCCCGGCCGCAGCGCCGGCAGCAGGCGCCGCCACCGGCTCCAAAGGCGACGTCGCCATGCCGGCCGCCGCCAAGATCCTGGCCGACAACAACCTGACCGCTCTCGATGCCACCGGCACCGGCCGTGACGGCCGCGTGACCAAGGGCGACGCTCTGGCCGCCGTCGCCAACAAACCGGCCGTCGCCGCACCGGCCCCGCTGGCCGCCGCAGCGCCGAAGGCAGCCCTGCCGCAAGTCGCCGCCCCGGTCGCCAATCTGGGCGAGCGTCCGGAAGAGCGCGTGCCGATGAGCCGCCTGCGCGCCCGTATCGCCGAGCGCCTGCTGCAATCGCAGTCGACCAACGCCATCCTGACGACGTTCAACGAAGTCAACATGGCGCCGGTCATGGAACTGCGCAACAAGTACAAGGACAAGTTCGAGAAAGAGCACGGCGTCAAGCTGGGCTTCATGTCCTTCTTCGTCAAGGCCGCCGTCGCCGCGCTGAAGAAGTACCCGATCCTGAACGCGTCGGTCGACGGTAACGACATCATCTATCACGGCTACTTCGACATCGGTATCGCCGTCGGTTCGCCGCGCGGCCTGGTGGTGCCGATCCTGCGCAACGCCGACCAGATGTCCATCGCCGACATCGAGAAGAAGATCGGCGAATTCGGCCAGAAAGCCAAGGACGGCAAGCTGACGCTGGAAGACCTGACGGGCGGTACGTTCTCGATCTCGAACGGCGGCGTGTTCGGCTCGATGCTGTCGACCCCGATCATCAACCCGCCGCAGTCGGCCATCCTGGGCGTGCACGCGACCAAGGACCGCGCCGTCGTCGAGAACGGCCAGATCGTCATCCGTCCGATGAACTACCTGGCGATGTCGTACGACCACCGCATCATCGACGGCCGCGAAGCCGTCCTGGGTCTGGTCGCGATGAAGGACGCGCTGGAAGATCCGGCCCGCCTGCTGCTCGACCTGTAATCGCGAAGGGGCGCGCCGGCCTGGCGCGCTCGTGCCGTGTCTGATGGAAGGGAACGATCATGATCGCCGATGAAATCAAGCGTTTGCACGAACTGCACCAGGCCGGCGCCCTGACCGACGCCGAATTCGAACAGGCGAAGGCGAAGGTGTTGTCCTCCGCCTCGTCGACGGTGAACCTGAACAAGACCGCGAGTGCCGACGGCACGTTCGCGTCCGAACTGAACACCTTGCGCCGCTCGCGCACCGACCGCTGGCTGGGCGGTGTCTGCGGCGGCCTGGCGCGGGTGTCGGGCGTCGACGCCTGGGTGTGGCGGCTCGTGTTCACGCTGTTCACCATCACGTTCGGGTTCGGGATCGTGGTTTACCTGTTGTTGTGGATTTTTGTGCCGGAAGAGTGATTTTTCGGCCGAAGAACGAATACGAAACTCCCTCTGCACGCCGTCCCCGCGGAAGCGGGGACCCATGCCGAGTGCAGCGAAGTCGCGAACCATGCGATTCCGGTGCGGCCTCCATGGATTCCCGCTTGCGCGGGAAGTCGGTCCCGACAGTGTCGGGGACGACGGTATCTGTCAGGCAGCGGGAATAAAAAGGAAAACGATTAGATGAGCAATGAAAAACAATTCGACGTCGTCGTGATCGGCGGCGGCCCCGGCGGCTACGTGGCTGCGATCCGCGCTGCACAGCTGGGCTTCAAGACCGCCTGTATCGACGAGTGGCAGAACGCCAAGGGCGGCCCGGCACTGGGCGGCACCTGCACCAACGTCGGCTGCATCCCGTCGAAGGCGCTGCTGCAATCGTCGGAACACTTCGAGCACGCGGGCCACGCGTTCGCCGAGCACGGCATCGACGTCGCCGGCCTCTCGCTGAACCTGGGCCAGATGCTCAAGCGTAAAGAGGGCGTCGTCAAGGCCAACAACGACGGCATCGTCTACCTGTTCAAGAAGAACAAGGTCACCTTCTTCCACGGCCGCGGCACGCTCGCCGGCAAGGCTGGCGAAGGCTACGCCGTCAACGTGTCGGGCCCGACCACCGATTCGATCACGGCGAAAAACGTGATCATCGCAACCGGCTCGAACGCCCGCGAACTGCCGGGCGCACCGTTCGACGAGAAAGTCATCCTGTCGAACACCGGCGCGCTGACCGTCGACGCCGTCCCGGCCAAGCTGGGCGTCATCGGCGCCGGCGTGATCGGCCTGGAGATGGGCTCCGTGTGGCGCCGCCTGGGTGCCAAGGTCACCGTGCTGGAAGGCCTGCCGACGTTCCTGGGCGCGGTCGACGAGCAGATCGCCAAGGAAGCGCACAAGCTGTTCACCAAGCAGGGCCTGGACATCCAGCTGGGCGTGAAGATCAACAGCGTCACCAAGGGCGATAACAACGTCACCGTGGAATACGCCGATGCGTCGGGCGCCGCGCAAAGCGCAACGTTCGACCGCCTGATCGTCTCGATCGGCCGCGTGCCGAACACCAACGGCCTCGGCATCGAGACCGTCGGCGTGCAGCTGGACGAGCGCGGCTTCGTCGCCGTCGACGACGAGTGCCGTACCAACGTCCCGGGCATCTGGGCCGTGGGCGACGTCGTGCGCGGCCCGATGCTGGCGCACAAGGCGGAAGAAGAGGGTGTTGCCGTCGCCGAGCGCATCGCCGGCCAGCACGGTCACGTCAACTTCAACACGATCCCGTGGGTCATCTACACCTCGCCGGAAATCGCGTGGGTCGGCAAAACCGAGCAGCAGCTCAAGAAGGAAGGCGTGGCCTACAAGGCCGGCACGTTCCCGTTCATGGCCAACGGCCGTGCGCGCGCGCTGGGCGACACGTCGGGCATGGTGAAATTCCTGGCCGACGCGACGACCGACGAAATCCTGGGCGTGCACATCGTGGGCCCGGTCGCGTCGGAGCTGATCTCGGAAGCCGTCGTCGCGATGGAATTCCGCGCGTCGTCGGAAGACATCGCCCGCATCTGCCACGCCCACCCGTCGCTGTCCGAAGCGACCAAGGAAGCCGCGCTCGCCGTCGACAAGCGTTCGCTGAACTTCTAATTCATTGGCCTTTGGCCGATTCGTAGGGTGGACGGCTCCGCCGTCCACGCGGTGATTGTCGGCGGCTTCGTGATCGTGCGCGATATCGGAGCCGTTGCCTATCGACGCGTGGACGGCAAGCCGTCCACCCTACATTTATGCGGTCCTTTTACATGAACGTCCAAGAGTACTACCAGCACGCGCTGACCGAGCGCGGATTCAAGTCCGATCCCGCGCAGCAGCGCGCCGTCGACCGCCTGCAAGAGGCGTACGACGACTGGGTCGCGTACAAGTCGCAGCGCTCGTCCGCGTTCAAGCGCCTGATCAACCGGCCCGAGGTCCCGCAGGGCGTCTACATGTGGGGCGGGGTGGGGCGCGGCAAGTCCTTCCTCATGGACAGCTTCTACTCGGTGGTGCCGGTCGTGCGCAAGACGCGCCTGCACTTCCACGAATTCATGCGCGCGGTGCACCGCCAGCTCGATGAGCTCAAGGGCATGGAAGACCCGCTGCTCGAGGTCGCGCGCCGCATCGCCAAGAAATACCGCCTGATCTGCTTCGACGAATTCCACGTCAGCGACGTGGCCGATGCGATGATCATGTACAACCTGCTGTCCGCGCTGTTCTCGCACGGCGTGTCGTTCGTCATGACGTCGAACTACGACCCGGACAAGCTGTACCCGGACGGCCTGCACCGCGACCGCATGCTGCCGACGATCGCGCTGCTCAAGGACAAGCTGGACGTGCTGAACGTCGATGCCGGCATCGACTACCGCCACCGCGCGCTGGAACAGGTGCAGGCGTATTACACGCCGCTGGGCGCCGCGGCCGACCACGCGCTGCGCGACACGTATTCGAAAATCGCCGACACGGCCGACGAGGATCCCCGCGTGCACATCGAGCAACGCGAGATACGGGCGCTGAGGCGTGCCGGCGGCGTGATCTGGTTCGATTTCGCCACCCTGTGCGGCGGACCGCGCTCGCAGAACGACTACCTGGAACTGGCGAGCCAGTTCCACACCGTGATCCTGTCGGGCGTGCCGCGCATGTCGGCCGCGATGTCGTCGGAGGCGCGCCGCTTCACATGGCTGATCGACGTGTTCTACGATCACAAGGTCAAGCTGATCATGTCGGCCGAGGTCGAGCCCGAGCAGCTGTACACGGAGGGCGCGATGTCGAACGAGTTCCATCGCACCGTGTCGCGTATCATTGAGATGCAGTCGCGCGAATACATGCTGGCCGAGCGCCGTGGCGCGGCGGATGCGCTGGCCTGACACGATCAAAGGAACCGAATGAAAGCTGACTTCGTAACAGACCCCCGCGCCTTGCGCGCGCTCCCCGCGATCGCGTTCGCCGCGCTGCTGACGGCGTGCGCCGGTCCGGATGTGGTGCCGCGCGAGGTGCCGCCGCCGCCCGTGACGTCCGTCGCCCAGGCCGACCAGCAACTGGCCGCGGTGGCGCGCGAGCGCGCGGCGATCGAGGCCCGCTTCGCCGAGCGGGAGCGCGTCTGCTACGACAAGTTTTTCGTGAATAACTGCCTCGACGAGGCCAAGGAACGCCGCCGCAGCGCCCTCGCGGCCCAGCGTGCGATCGAAGTGCAGGCCGACCGCTTCAAGCGCCAGGCCATCGTCGAGGAGCGCGACCGCAACCTGGCCGAGGCTGAACGCCGCTTCCAGGAACAGGAAGCGCGCCTGGCGGCCGCACCGCCGAAGCCGACCCCGGAACCGACGCCGACCCCGCCGCCGCGCAAGCCGACGGTGCCCGGCCGCGTGGCCGAGCGCGACGCCCGCCTGCGCGCCGAGCGCCAGGAGGAAGCGGCCAACGCCGACAAGCGCGCGCAGAACGTGCGCGAGTTCGAGAAGCGCAAGGCCGAATCGGCGGAACGCCAGCGCAAGGTCGCGGAGCGCAAGGCCGAAAAGGCCGCGAAGGCGGCGAAGGAAGCCGAAGACGCGAAGGCGAAAGCGGCGCAGGACACGACGAAAAAATAACGATTAAACGTAGGGCGGGCGTTCGAGGCCGGGGGCCTCAAATGAAACGTGCCCACGCGTAACGCAGGCACGATGCAAACGTCACGCGCGGGCGGAGGGCCGCCCACCCTACGGCCGTTCGAGCACCGGCTTGACGAGTTTCACGATCGCCATGCTGCAATTCCCGCCCTTGCCCTGCGAACGTTCGCCGGCTTTGTTGATGAGCATCTCGGACGCCTGGCGCGGACTGGCCTTGGCCGTCGCCGCGCCCAGCTCGGCATCAGTGAAGAAATGCCACAGACCGTCCGAGCACAGTAGGAAGGTATCGCCCGGCGCCAGGTCCTGCCGCTGGCCGAACGTAATGAACGGATCCTTGCGACTATTGCCCAGCAAGTTCACCAGCAGCTTGGACTTGCGGTGGTTCTTCGCCGCCTCGGGCGGCAGGCGGTCGCTGGACACGAGGTGCTCGACATAGGCCGCGTCGCTCGTACGCGACAGGCACTTGCCGTCACGGAAGTGGTACAGGCGTGAATCGCCCACATGGGCCCAGACGGCGTCGCCGTGCGGCGTGAGCACGAGGCCGACGAAGCTGGCGTGGGCCTCGACCTGGGTCGTGACCGCATTCATGTTGATGACCAGATGGGTTTCCTGCACGATATCGCGCAGCAATTGTTGCAGGCGAAGGGCGGTGGGGCGGTCGCCCGGCTTGAATTCGTCGAACACCTGCTTGGCCGTGTGCAGGACCTGGTCCGCGCCGGCCGCGCCGGCGACGCCGTCGGACAGCACCGCCAATGCGTAGCCGGGCGCGCGGGCGCCGGTCATGAGCGCGACCCGGTCGTTCTGCTGCGGGCGGTTACCGATGTGTTGCGCGGTTCCCGCTTCTAACTTGTATGAGGTCATAAACGTGGCTTTCCGATGCCGTCATGCCGGACTTTGTTGGCGGCAACGACGGTGTAGTTTAAACTATGCACCGGTTTGCACAGGAGTTGCAAGCCGTAACAATGAATAGCGCCGCCCCGAGCCAGCGGGCATGTGCCTTCCCACCCCTTTACGCTTAACTGTTCGGAAATGCCAAACATGATCGACGTCCAGGAGATCCAGCGCCGTATTATTGAACTCGACGTGGAACATCGCGACCTCGACGCAGTCATAGAAATGCTGACCCGCGACGGTCATTCCGACCAGTTGCAGCTGCGTCGTCTGAAGAAACGCAAGCTGCAGTTGAAGGACCACATCACACTGCTGAAAATGCAGTTGGTGCCCGATGTTCCCGCCTGATTTCCGGCATTAGCCTCTGTCTTAAGCAGTCAACCTTGACCGATCACCTTCCCCTGTCCGGCGTCGACGCCGGCGAGCCCGACGCCGCGCCGGCGAGTGCCGAACCCGCCGGTAAGTACGACGCCGAAGTCGAACGCATCTTCGGCGCCGGCGGCCCGCTCGCGCCCGCCGTCGGCACGTTCAAGCCACGCGAGTCCCAGACCGAGATGGCGAAAGCGATCGCGCACGCGATCGGCACACAGGGCACCCTGATCGCCGAGGCCGGCACAGGCACGGGCAAGACGTTCGCCTACCTCGTCCCCGCGCTGCTGTGGGGCGGCAAGACGATCATCTCGACCGGCACCAAGAACCTGCAGGACCAGCTGTTTTCGCGCGACATCCCGACCGTGCGCGGGGCGCTGCGCGCGCCCGTCTCGGTGGCGCTGCTGAAAGGCCGCTCGAACTATCTCTGCCACTACCACCTGGAACGCACGCTGTCGAACGGCCGCCTGACGTCGCGCGACGACGTCGGCCACCTGCGCGAAATCTCGCGCTTCATCAAGATGAGCCAGTCGGGCGACAAGGCGGAGCTGACCAAGGTCCCGGAAACGGCGTCCGTGTGGAATCTCGTCACGTCCACGCGCGAGAACTGCGTGGGCCAGGAGTGCCAGTACTACCAGGACTGCTTCGTGATGAAGGCGCGCCGCGAGGCGCAGCAGGCCGACGTCGTCGTCGTCAACCACCACCTGTTCTTCGCCGACGTGGCGCTGAAGGAAGGCGGCATGGCCGAACTGCTGCCGTCGGCCAATACGATCATCTTCGACGAGGCACACCAGTTGCCGGAAGTGGCGACCTTGTTCTTCGGCACGACGGTGTCGACGGGCCAGGTGCTCGAACTGTGCCGCGACGTGCTGGCCGAAGGCCTTGCGCACGCGCGCGGCGGCGTCGACTGGGCGAAGGTCGTGACCGTCGTCGAGAAGGCCGCGCGCGACCTGCGCCTGACGTTCCCGGAAGGCGGCACGCGCCTGTCGCTGCCGCAGATCCCGCCCAGCTCGGAATTCTTCCCCGCGCTGGACAAGCTGAAGGAAGAACTGGAAGGCATGATCGACGTGCTGGAAGCGCAGGCCGAGCGCGCCGAGACGATCGAACAATGCCGCGTGCGCGCCATCGAGATCCTCGACCAGTACAAGGCGTGGAAGTCCGAGCCCAAGAAGGGCAAGGAGATCGAAGGGGACGACGCCGTGCTGTGGGTCGAAGCGTTCTCGTCGTCGCTGCAGCTGCACAAGACGCCGCTGTCGATCGCGCCGATCTTCGCCGGCCAGCGCGCCGGCACGCCGCGCAGCTGGATCTTCACGTCCGCCACCCTCGCGGTCAAGAACGACTTCAAGCATTTCACCGCGCAGCTCGGCATGACGGGCGAGCCGGCGCAGAGCTGGCCCAGCCCGTTCAATTACCAGGACCAGGGCATCCTGTACGTGCCCACCGGCCTGCCGGAACCGAACACGTTCGGCTACACGGACGCCGTCGTCGACATGGCGCTGCCCGTGATCGAGGCCGCCGGCGGCCGCTGCTTCTTCCTGTGCACGACGATCCGCGCCGTCAACCGCGTCGCGGAACGCCTGCGCGAAGAGTTCGCCGCGCGCGGCCTCGACTTCCCCCTGTTCGTCCAAGGCGAACGGGGCCGTACGGAATTGCTGGACTCGTTCCGCAACGCGGGCAATGCGGTGCTGGTCGGCAGCCAGAGCTTCTGGGAAGGCGTCGACGTGCGCGGCGAGGCGCTGTCGCTCGTCATCATCGACAAGCTGCCGTTCGCGCCGCCCGACGATCCCGTGCTGGCCGCGCGCATCGAAGTGATGGAAAAGAAGGGCATGAACGGCTTTGTCCACCACACCTTGCCGGAAGCCATCATCAACCTGAAGCAGGGGGCCGGCCGGCTGATCCGCGACGTCGAGGACCGCGGCGTGCTGATGCTGTGCGATCCGCGTGTGATCAGCAAGCCGTATGGGCGGCGGATCTGGCAGAGCTTGCCGCCGTTCAGGCGGACGCGGGTGCAGGCGGACGTCATCGAGTTTTTCAAGTCGCCCAAGGCCTGATTCCGGGCTTCGTTATGCGCTGACTCTGGGAACCGGGGTCAGAGCCCTTTTAAGGCAACACCGGGCTCTGACCCCTTCGCTTCGTTATACGCTACCTTTGAGAGCCGGGGTCAGAGCCCTTTAAAGGCAACACCGGGCTCTGGCCCCTCGCTTCGTCATACGCTACCTCTCCGTCGAGACCGCCCGCCGCTTGTGCTCCCACAACATGCAGGATGGGTGACTTGTTTAGAGTCTCACTGGCCCGGCCGGTGGCAGACCTACAAGGGGGAGCAATGGCGATTCGTTACGGCTGCTTTTTCAGTTATGCCCATGGGCGGCATGAGCTGATGCAGCGCTTCAAGGCCACGCTGGCCGATGCGCTGCGCTGTTACCTCGAACCGTATTTCGACAACGAAGACGAACTGTTCGTCGACACCGAACAACTCGGTGGTGGCGACGACCTCGACCGCAAGATCGCCCGCGCGCTGTGCGAAAGCGCGTGCATGGTGCTGATCTACACGCCCAAATACGAAGCCCACGCCTACACGCGCCGCGAGTACGCCGCCATGCGCCTGATCGAGGCCGAACGCAGCACGTGGTACACGCTGCCCAGCCAGCTGATCATTCCCGTCGTCATGACCCGGCACCCCGTCAGTCTGCCGCCGCAGATCAGCGAATCCACGTTCTACGTCGACTTCTCGCGCTTCACGATGGCCACGGCCGACCTCAAGTCGAATCCCGATTTCCTGCCGGACATCGACAAGATGGTCCGGCGCATCGTGACCCATTACCAGTATCAGAAAAAGACCATGCCGCCGGCGCATGACTGCAACCAATTCGTACTTCCCGCTGTCCCACCCGCATGGCGTGAGTTACCGGATCCAACCTTCCCCAAAAAATGAGGAGCCTTATGGAAACCAACCGCATCACCGCAGTACCGGCCGGGCAGACCGGCGAGGTGACGACGTTTTACTCCTACGACAGCTCACCCGCGCGCAGCCTTGCGCTGGCCCATGCCGCCTGGCTGCTCGCCGGGCGTGCGTCTGCGAAGACACCGGTGCTGATGATCGACTGGGACCTGGAAGCTCCGGGCCTGCACCACTATTTTCCCTGCGCGGAAGGCAATCACCGCGCCGACGGCCTGCTCGAGCTGTTCGAAACTTGTCGCGAGCAACTGAGCGGCAACACATCGAACGACGACGCCGACGCGCTGGCCGCCCGCATGCTCGACACGCTCGACTGGGACGACTACATCGTGCGCGTCGACGACAGCCGCCCGCTGTACCTGATGCGCGCCGGCCGCTTCGACGACAGCTACGGCGAGCGCGTCGACCGGCTCGACTGGGACGCGCTGTTCTGCGCCTGTCCGGCCTTGTTCCGCACGTTCGCGGCCCACGTGGCGCGGCGCTTCGCCCACGTCCTGATCGATTGCCGCAGCGGACGCTCGGCGGCGGCGAGCGTGTGCACGGCGCTGTTGCCGGACAAGATCGTCGGCCTGTTCACGCCCGATGCGCGCAGCCTGGACGGGTTGCAGGGTGTCGTCGCGCGCGCCCTCGATTACCGCTGCAGCCACGAGGACGAGCAGCGGCCGCTGCTCGTCTATCCGCTGCCTTGCCCCGTCGACGGGGCGGGGGAGGCGCGGCTGCGCTGGCGCTTCGGCGACGCCCAGCGCGGCCAGGCCGGCTACCAGGCCACGCTGGAACACATGCTGGCCGAGTGCTACGGCCTGTCCAGCGTCGTGCTCGACAGCTACCTCGACGAAGTCCTGCTGCCGCAGGCCGCCATCGTCGGCATGCCGCCGGCCGGCGGCCGGGCCCAGGCGGGCGAACACGACCGCTATGGACCGCAGTGCGCCATCGCAGCCCTGCTCGAATGGCTGGAGCCCGGCCATTTCCCGTGGCGCCCGCTGCCCGAGGTCCGGCTCGTGCAGGCCGTCGAGTCCCTGCGCGAGCGCGCGGCCGATCCGCAGGCGCCCGCGCTCGTGCGCGAACTGGCCCGGCTGGCGCAATTGTATTTAGGGCAACAAAGTGAACTGGAGGCCGCGCGCCGCATCGAACAGCACGTGATCGCACTGGAGCAGGGCCTGCACGCGATGGAAGAGGGCAAGCGCGGCCACGCGGCGTCGCGCCGGCCGGGCGAGCCGCCGCCGGACGCGCTGGACGACAAGCTGTCGCGCCTGCAGGAACTGATCGACAACCGCAGTCCGCACGAGGCGCGCGCACTCGCCGACAGCCTGCGCTCGACGATCCTGAGGCCGAGTGTGGCGCATCCGCTACGACGGCGCGGGGCCGCGATGATCAAGCAGGTCTACCTGCAGGAAGGCGACAAGGACGCGCTGCTGGCCTTCACGCTGGACGAGGTGTCGTCGCTCGAAGGCGCCCTGATCCAGGCGGCGGGAGGGCGGCCGCTGGTGACGGGCTGACGCGGCGCCGGGCCCGCGCCGGCGGGCCAATAAATGTGCCGCCCGATAGGTCGATCTCGCCGTTGCTTCAGGTAAAATCGCTGCATGCGTATCCTTATCAGTAACGACGACGGCTACCTCGCCCCCGGCATCAACGCCCTGGCCGATGCGCTTGCGACAGTCGCCGACATCGTGGTGGTCGCGCCCGACAGCAATCGCTCGGGCGCGTCCAACTCATTGTCGCTGGACCGTCCGCTGTCGGTGTCGAAGGCTGCCAATGGTTATTATTTTGTCAATGGCACCCCGACCGACTGCGTGCACATCGCATTGACCGGGATGCTCGACACACGCCCCGACCTGGTCGTTTCCGGCATCAACAATGGCCAGAACATGGGGGACGACACCCTGTACTCGGGCACGGTGGCGGCGGCGACGGAAGCGTATCTGTTCGGCATCCCGGCGATCGCCTTTTCCCAGGTCCATGGCGGCTGGGCCGAGATCGAATCGGCTGCGCGGGTGGCGCGCGATATCGTGCTGCGCCGCTTCGACATGCTGGAGTCGCCGTTCCTGTTGAACGTGAATATCCCGAATCTGCCGTACGAGCAGATGGGACCGCTTACGCCGACCCGCCTGGGCCGGCGCCACCAGTCCGAGCCCGTCGTCCGCGCCCAGGACCCGCGCGGGCGCGAGATCTTCTGGATCGGCGCGCCCGGCGCCTGCCGCGACGCGGGCGAGGGGACGGATTTTTATGCGACCAGCAAGGGCTGCGTGTCGGTGACCCCGCTGCAGGTCGACCTCACGCATCGCGACCAGCTGGACCTGCTGCGGCGAGGGTTGGGATGAGCGAAAAGCGCAGCCAGTTTCCTCTGCCGCTGTCGTCCGTGACGGGCGGGAGCACCCGAAAGCCCGCTGCGCCGGCGCCGGTCGCCACGCCGCAGACGGCGACCCAGAACGCGCGTCAGAACAACCAGCACCGCGCCGGCAATCCGCCGAACGTGCCGGGCACGGCCAAGCCGGCGCCTTTGCCTCCGCAGCAGACGGTGGCGCGGTCCGACCTGGCGGCCACGGAAGCGCCGCGCCGCGCGATGGCGGCCCGGACCGCGCGCCAGGGCGTCAAGGACGCGCAAGTGCTGGCCGCGCTGGAAATCGTGCCGCGCCATATGTTCGTCGAGCCCGGCATGCTGGGCCAGGCCTATGCCGACATCTCGCTGCCGATCGGTCATAATCAAACGATTTCGCAGCCGTATATCGTGGCGCGCATGATCGAACTGCTGAAGGGCAGCGGCCAGCCGCTGCGCCGCGTGCTCGAGATCGGCACGGGCTGCGGCTACCAGGCCGCCGTGCTGTCGCGCGTGGCGCAGGAGGTGTATTCCATCGAGCGCATCAAGCCGCTGCACGAGCTGGCGAAGGCCAATCTGCGCCCGTTGCGTATCGCCAATCTGCGCTTGCAGTACGGAGATGGTATGCTAGGGCTCCCGCAGGTGGCCCCGTTCGACGGCATCATCCTGGCGGCGGCCGGTCTCGAGGTGCCACGCGCACTGCTCGAGCAGATGGCCATTGGCGCCCGACTGGTGGCGCCCCTCGGTGCTCAGGTCCAGCACCTGCAGCGCATTATCCGTATCGGCAAGGCGGAATGGACCAGCGAGACGCTGGAAGCCTGCCATTTTGTGCCGCTGCGCCCGGGCACCGCTTGAATGCCGGAACGTTGTAAAAGAATTATAGAGAGAATGAAACCCACACCCCGCTTAGCCCTGTTGACCCTCAGTCTCGGCATCCTGTCCGCCTGCAGCACCGAGACCCGCGTTGCCCCCGTGATCGATCGTCCGACCCCGACCGCGTCCAGCTTCCGTCCGCGCCCTCAGCCGGCGCCGGCGCCGGTCGCTGAAGAGAACAAACCGGACGCGCGCGGCACCTATACCGTGCGCCGCGGCGACACCCTGCTGCGCATCGCCCTCGACCACGGCCAGAATTACCGCGACCTCGTCGCCTGGAACAACCTGGCCGATCCGGACGACATCAAGGTCGGGCAAGTGCTCAAGGTGGCGCAGCCCGAGCGCGGCGGCAATGCCGTCGTGACGACGCCGATCACGATGCCGGGCGCCGAGAAGGCCCCCGCCGTCCCGAAAAAGACCGAACCGAACGGCGCCAAGAAGCCGTACAGCGAATCGAACCTGGCCAAGGAAGACAATCCGAAGGCGGAGAGGGTGATCTCGGCCGGCGTGACCCCGGGCACCACCGTCACGGCCAACGACGACGAGAAACTGAGCTGGATGTGGCCGTCCGACGGCAAGATCGTCGCGACCTTCGACGAAGGCAAGAACAAAGGCATCGACATCGCCGGCAAGATGGGCCAGCAGGTGATGGCGGCCGGCTCCGGGAAGGTGATGTATGCCGGCAGCGGCATCCGCGGATATGGTAATCTCGTGATTGTTAAGCACAGCAACAGCCTATTGTCGGCCTATGCGCACAACCGCACCATCCTGGTGAAGGAAGGTCAGAACGTGACCAAAGGCCAGCCGATCGCGGAAATGGGCGATTCCGATGCCGACGCGGTCAAACTGCATTTCGAGATACGCCAGCAGGGCAAGCCGGTCGACCCGGCGAAGTTCCTGCCCAGTCGCTAGAGAGAGCCGATGACGCTGCCCCCCGATCCGCTGGACCACGACACGCCGGAAGACAATCCGGATGAACCGCTGGACGACAGCGAGTTCGGAGCGGACGGCGTCGACCGTGCCGAACTGCTGCCGGAAGGGGCCGTGGTCGCCGTCGTCGACACCGTCGACGAGCTCAAGAGCGTGCTCCAGGCCGAGCTCTCGACGGACACCACCCAGCACTACCTGAACCGGATCGGCGCCAAGCCGCTGCTCAACGCCGAGCAGGAATCGCATTACGCCACGCTGGCCAAGGCCGGCGATTTCAATGCGCGCCAAAAGATGATCGAGCATAATCTGCGGCTCGTCGTCTCCATCGCCAAGCACTACATCAACCGCGGCGTCGTGCTGCTCGACCTGATCGAGGAAGGCAATATCGGCCTGATGCGCGCGATCGACAAGTTCGAGCCGGAGCGCGGCTTCCGCTTCTCGACGTACGCCACGTGGTGGATCCGCCAGAGCATCGAGCGCGCGATCATGAACCAGGCCCGCACCGTGCGCCTGCCGGTGCACATGGTGCGCGAACTGAACCAGGTACTGCGCGCGAAGTATCACCTGGAAGCCCAGCACCACGACGGCAAGGAAGCGAGCGCGGAAGACATCGCCAGCCTCGTCGGCCGGCCCGTGGAAGAAGTGCAGGACATCCTCGCGCTGTCCGAACACGCGACGTCGCTCGACGCGCCCCTCGACAACGATCCGCAGAGCAGCCTGATGGACATGCTGCCGGACGAGGGCGACGTCAGCCCGGACGCGCACGCGGAACAGCACGAGATGACGGTGCTCGTGCGCGACTGGCTGCAAAAGCTGCCGGACAAGCAGCGCCTCGTCGTGATGCGCCGCTTCGGCCTCGACAACGACGATCCGGCCACGCTGGAAACGCTGGCCGAGGAGATGGGCGTGACGCGCGAACGCGTGCGCCAGATCCAGCAGGAAGCCCTCGTCAAACTGAAACGGGCGATGGCCGCCCGTGGCGTCGTCCGCGATTCCTTGCTATGATGCCCGGCTGGCCGGAATAGGCCGCATGTCGTCGTTCCCGCGGAGGCGGGAACCCATACCGAGCACCCGCAGTCGATACGTTGACATCCCGGCTCCGCGACGCTCGGCATGGATCCCCGCGTGCGCGGGGATGACGTTGTTTGATGGCGCGGATATGCACCGGCCGTTGTCCCGATTTGCTTTCTTCTATCCCATGCAAGAAACCTTCATCAACATCAAATCCCTCGACATGGACGCGCGCGGCGTCGGCCACCTGGAGAACGAGGACGGCACGCCGGGTAAAGTGATCTTCGTCGAAGGCGCGCTGCCGGGCGAGCGCGTCAGCTTCGAGACGCTGCGCAAGAAGAAGAACTGGGAATCGGGCCGCATGGTCACGCTGCAAAAGGCCTCGAGCATGCGCGTCGAGCCCAAGTGCCCGCACTTCTGGCATTGCGGCGGCTGCTCGATGCAGCACCTGGAACCGTCGGCCCAGGTCGCGATGAAGCAGCGCGTGTTGGAAGACAACCTGTGGCACATCGGGAAGACGAAGGCCGAGAACATCATGCGTCCGATGTACGGCCCCACGTGGGACTACCGCTACCGCGCGCGCCTGTCCGTGCGCCATGTGGCGAAGAAGGGCACGGTGCTGGTCGGCTTCCACGAGCGCCACTCGTCGTACGTGGCCGACATGACGAGCTGCGAAATCCTGCCGGACCACCTCTCGAACATGCTCGTGCCGCTGCGCGAGCTGGTCGGCGCGCTGTCGATCTACCAGCAGATGCCGCAGATCGAGATCGCCGTCGGCGAAGAGACCACCGTGCTCGTGCTGCGCATCATGGCGCCACTTTCGCCCGCCGACGAGACGCTCGTGAAGGCGTTCGCGGACAAGTGGAACATCCAGTGGTGGCTGCAGCCGAAGGGCCCG
Organism: Massilia putida; assembly: GCF_001941825.1. Taxonomy (NCBI): domain Bacteria; kingdom Pseudomonadati; phylum Pseudomonadota; class Betaproteobacteria; order Burkholderiales; family Oxalobacteraceae; genus Massilia; species Massilia putida. The sequence goes on along the minus strand of NZ_CP019038.1, from coordinate 2,141,559 downwards.
GACACCGCCGCGCCGTACTACCCCCTCGGCAAGGAACTGTATTACACGCTGCCGGAATTCGGCATCAAGATGCCGTTCAAGCCGACCGATTTCACGCAGGTCAACCACCAGATCAACCGCCTGCTGGTGCACAAGGCGTTGACCCTGCTGGACGTGCAGAAGGACGACCGCGTGGCCGACCTGTTCTGCGGCCTCGGCAACTTCACGCTGCCGCTGGCCACGCAGGCGCGCGAGGTCGTCGGCATCGAAGGCAGTACGGCGCTGACGACGCGCGCGCTGGAAAACGCCCGCGCCAACGGCCTCGCCGGCAAGACGACGTTCTACACGCGCAACCTGTTCGAGGTGACGAAGGACGACCTGATCGCGCTGGGCAAATTCGACCGCATGCTGGTCGATCCGCCGCGCGACGGCGCCGTCGCGCTGGCCATCGCACTGGCCGAACTGCGCCTGACCAATCCGGACCTGATGCCCAAGCGGATCGTGTACGTGTCGTGCAGCCCGTCGACCTTGGCGCGCGACGCCGGCATCCTCACGCACCGCGCCGGCTACGTGCTCAAGAAGGCCGGCGTGGCGAACATGTTCCCGCACACGTCGCACGTGGAATCGATCGGCGTGTTCGAGCTGCTCGACGAATTCCAGCCGCGCGAATTCAGTGCGCCCAAAGACGTGGAATAGCCGGTAGGGCGGGTGATTGATGCCGGGGGCACCAATCACGTGCTCACGCGTTCAACCAGCGTAAGCTTTGCCACGCAACTTTCGTCCGTTCACGCGGCGGGTGAACGCGTGGGCGGAGGGCCGCCCACCCTACCGGGTGCCACCCGGTCGAGCAGTGCGAATAACCCTGCCGGATCGACCGGCTTGACGAAGTAGCTGTCGAAGCCGGCATACGCCGCGCTCGCCTGGTCCGATTGCTGGCCGTACCCCGTGATCGCGACGAGCGTCGCGTCCGCGCACGCGGGCAGCTTGCGCAGGCGGCGCGCCAGTTCGTAGCCGCTCATGCCGGGCAGGCCGATGTCGAGCAGGAAGGCGTCGTAGCGCCCCTGCGCGGCCTGTTCCAGCGCTTCGCCCGGGTGGTGCATCACCGTCACATCGTGGCCGCCGGATTCCAGCAACAGGCCCAGCGTCATGGCGGCATCGACGTTGTCGTCGACGAGCATCAGCGACAGGCCCTGCGTGCTGCCTGGTGCCTGCGTGGACACGACCTTCTCGCAGGGCGGCACGCCGGCGCCGTGCAGGCGCGGCAGGCGGATCGTGAATTCGCTGCCCAGGTTGCGGCCTTCGCTGGCCGCCGTCACCATCCCGCCATGCAATTCCACGAGACTCTTCACGAGCGCGAGCCCGAGGCCCAGGCCGCCTTGCGAGCGGTCCGGCGTACGTTCGGCCTGCGAGAACAGCTCGAACACGGTCGGCAGCAGTTCGGCCGAGATGCCGATCCCGTTGTCGGACACGGACACGAGCACCTGCTCGGCCGTGATGCCCATCCAGATCGACAGCCGGCCGCCCTCGTGCGTGTACTTGGCCGCGTTGTTCAACAGGTTGGCGACGACCTGCACGAGGCGCTTCGGGTCGCCCTGGACGATGGCCGGTTCCGTCGACAGGTGCAGCGCCAGCTGGTGGCGGCGCGCCTCGATCAGCGGGCGCACCTGTTCGACGGCGTCGCCGATCACGCGGCGCAGGTCGACCTCTTCGCGCGCGAGCACGACGAGGCCGCGGGTGACGCGCGAGACGTCCAGCAGGTCGTCGATCAGGCCCGTCATGTGCGCCACCTGGCGCGCGATGATCGCGCTCGTGCGTTCCACGCGCGCGCCGTCCGGCGGGCCCATGTTCAAGAGCTGGGCCGCGGCCGAGATCGGGGCCAGCGGATTGCGCAGCTCGTGCGCGAGCATGGCGAGGAATTCGTCCTTGCGGCGGTCGGCGAGGCGCAGCGCGTCCTCCGCGCGCACGCGCTCGACGGCGCTCCAGGCCCGCTCCGCGACGTCCTCGATCAGGCGCACGATGTCGGCGCTCCACACGCGCGGCAGGTTGTCGTTGATGAACAGGCAGCTCGTCAGCGCGCCGTTGCGGTTCAGCGGCACGACGACGCTGGAGCGGATCTGCAGCGCGGCATAGTTCGGCCAGACGTCGGCACCGCTCGTACGCGGATCGCGCTGCAGGTCGCTCGACACCCACGTGCCCTGGGCCAGCGAGGCGAAGTTCGCCGTGCCGAACAGGGCGGCGGGAAACGTGCCGTTCAGTTCGGCGACGATGCCGTCCGTGTAATTCGAATGGAAGGTCACGAGCTGCTTGTCGGCGTCGTAATCGCCGTACAGCACGCGGCTGGCCTGCAGGAAGCGGCCCAGCAGGGCGCCGGTCTGCACGAAGATCTGCGACGGGTCGTTCAGGTGGCGCAGCTGGTCCGACACTTCCAGACGGAATTCGTTCATGTCGAGCAGCGTCGTCTGGCGCGCGACGGCGTCGCGCAAGGCCTGCTCGGCGCGCACGCGGTCCAGCGCTTCCCAGCTGCGCTCGGCGATGTCGGTGGCGAGGCGCTGCGTTTCCTCGTCCCAGTCGCGCGGCAGGGTCGAATAGCCGACGAGGGCCGCCACGAGCTGGCCGCGCCTGACCTTCGGCACGACGAGGATCGCGCGCGCGCCGGCCGCCGCATAGCGGTCGCCGCGTTCGGGCAGGCGCGGGTCGGCCGTCGCGTCGCGCACGGCCAGCGGCGAGCCCGTGCGCAGCAGGGCCAGTGCCTGCGGGCCGAAATCGTCGAGGCGGGCGCGCCGGCCGATGAGCGGCGCGCTCGCATCGCGGGCCCAGTCGTGCATCACTTCGAAGCTACCGTCCGCTTCATCCGTTTCGACATAGCAGGCGCGCTCGAGTTCCAAATGCCTGCCGAGCAGCGTGCACGAGCATTCGATGATGTCGGACGGGTGGTGCATGCGGCGCAGGCTGTCCACCACCCGCAGCTGCACGGCGTGGCGCCGTTCCAGCTGGACGCGCTGGGTCGTCTCGCTCGTCACGCACAGCACGCCGCGCACGTTGCCGCTGTCGTCGCGCAGCGGCGAGTACGCCAGCGTGAACCACGCGTTGTACGGCTTGCCGTTGCGGTCGATCGGGCTCGGCACGTCCTCGCCATACGTCGCGTGGCCGGCGAGGGCGCGCTCGACGAGCGGCTTCAGGCCGGGCCAGCGGTCGGGCCAGACCTGGGCCAGCGGACGGCCGAGCGACACCGGATGGGTGCCATCGAGAAGGGGAATGAAGGCGGCGTTGTACAGCAGCGCCAGGTGCGGGCCCCAGGCGAGGTACATGGGGAATTCCGATTCGAGGATCAGGCTGACCGCATTGCGCAATGCGGGACTCCACCGATCCGGCGAGCCGAGTGGCGACGCCGACCAGTCATGGACGTGGTAACCGGCGCGAACGGCGCCGGTGCTGCCGAGGAGATGAAAGTCGCGCGTCGCTGCTTCCATGCTGATCGCTTCCGAGCCCGAAAGCGGTCATTCTATGCGCAAATGCATAAGCTGGAACGACTATGAAAAAAAATACATTTTCCGGGCGAGAAACTCCGTTGATACCTGGAGAATAAAATGTCTCCAAAGGACCATTTTAGGCGGCAAACGTTGTACAAATGCCGATGGGATTGGGTTTAATGGCAAGACTATAATGGACGTCCCGCGCGCGCGGCGCACGGGACGTCAATACGCCGCTCGTCGTCCCCGCGGAAGCGGGACCCATTTTCGCGTGCGCGGCCGCTGAATACTTGGGTTCCCGCCTGCGCGGAAGTCGTTCCGGCAGTGCCGGAACGACGGGTAATATCAGAACTTCGCCCGCACCCCGAACGTGATGTTGCGCCCCGGCAGCGGCGCGATGTCCTTGAGCAGCGATGTCGACAGGCGGATGTCCTCGTTCAGCAGGTTCTTCGCGGTGAGGAAATACGTCAGGTCCATCTTCTCCAGCTTCTGCGTGTACGAGACGTTGGCGTCGACCTGGTTGTACGACGGCGTCGGCGTAGCTTCGAACGCGGCGAGGCGGTCCTGGGCGCGCGCATGCGTCCAGTCGAGGCTGGCGCGCCAGTGCGGCTGGCGGTAGCCGACGGCCGCGCCGACGCGGTCGGCCGGTTGCAGCGGCAGGTTGCCGACATCGTCGAGGTAGCCGCGCGACGTGTCCGCGAACACGCGGCCGTTCCAGCCCATGCCGACCTGGTTCCACGTCATCTCCGCCTCCGCGCCCTGGATGTGCGCCTTGGCCTGCTGGAACAGACGCTCGCGGAAATCGCCGCCCGGGTTGCCGTCGGCGTCGAACGTCGCGCCCGTGATGTGGCCGAAGATGAAGTTGTTGACGTTGTTGCGATAGGCATTCACGCGCCAGCGCAAGAGGCCGCTCGTCTTTTGCAGCGACAGTTCGAGGTTGCGCGAGATTTCCTTGTGCAGGTCCGGATCGCCGATGTCGAAGGTGAGGGTGGCATCGTGCGGGCCGCCCGAGTACAGCTCGTCCGTCGACGGTGCGCGCTGCGCGTACGACAGGGTCGCGCCCAACGAATAGCCTGTCGTGAACGGCCACAGCGCGCCGATCGAACCGGATTGCAAGTCGAAGCTGCGTTCCTTGTTGCTGACCGGCTTGCGGTCGACGTGTTCGTAGCGCAGGCCCGCGTTCCAGCGCAGCGGGCCCTGCTTCCATTCCTCGACGAGGAACGCGGCCTGCGTCGTCGAGTGGGTGACGGGCACGGTGTCCGGGCCGCCTTCCGCGCTCAGCGCCGAGAAGTGCGTGTTTTCCGTCTGCACGCCGAACGTGCCGTGCAGTCCCAGGCTCGTCAGCGGCTTGTGCGTGAGTTCGATGCGCGATTCAAACGACTTGTTCGAGAACAGCGTGGCAGGCACGCCGTTGTCCAGTTCCGCGTGGTGGTAATCGGTATAGCCGGCCTTGATGCGCGCGCTTTCGAAGCCGTCCAGCGGGCTTTTGACGATGCTGTCGAAGTCGTAGCGGTTCTGGCGCTGGCTGATGTGCGAGCCTTCGTTCGTCGGGATGCCGTAGAAATTCGTCAGGTGCGACGCCGACAGGCCCGCATAGCCCCAGTCGTCGATGTACGAACCGCCCACGCCGATGTTGCGCTCCCTGGTGTCGGAATTCGGCAGGCGGTTCATGCGCGAGGCCGGGTCGTTCACCACGCGCAGGTCGGGGATCTGGTAGTCGTCCGTGTTGCGCATATTGCCGTCGAGGTGCAGGCCGATCTTGCCGACGGCGCCGTCCAGCGTGCCGGACATGTTCTTGCCGTTGTCGACGGTACTGAGCCGCGTCTCGATCTGGCCCGTGGGCTTGGGTTCCAGCGCCGTCGGGATGCGTTCGTTGACGACGTTGACGAGGCCGCCGATGGCGCCCGAACCGTACAGCAGGGCGGCCGGGCCGCGCAGGATCTCGATCTGGCGCGCGACCGCGCCTTCGGACGCGACGGCGTGGTCGTTCGACAGGCCGGACACGTCCGACGTCGCCATCCCGTTTTCCAGCATTTTTACGCGTGAACCTTCCATGCCGCGGATGATGGGACGCGACGCGCCGGCGCCGAACGCGGAGGCGGATACACCCAGTTCGTTCTGCAGCGTCTCGCCCAGCGAGCTGCCGACCTTGTCGCGCAGTTCGTCGCCGGCGAGCACTTTCGCCGGGGTCAGGATCTGGTCGCCTTCGCCGTTGCGCAGCGGGCTGGCGGTGACGACGACTTGCTGGATCTTGCCTTCGTTGATGGTCTGTTGATCGTCGGCCGCGCGAACGGCCGGGTGGAAGGCGAGCAGGAGCGCGCTGGCGAGCAGCGTACGTTCGATTTTCATGACTTTTTAAAACCTCAAGCAGATGGATAACGACCCGCGCCGCCGGGACGTGCCGGGCCGGGCGGTACGAGAAAACTCTGAACGTTATTCAAGCTTGGGGTGGGGCGCGCGACTGGAACGGGCACGCCGCCAGCAGGCAGATGCCCGGAGTCTCCGGCACGGCCGGGGCGGCATAAGCCAGCTCGGCAGGGACGAACCGACGCAGCGTGGTCGGCAGCGCAAACGCGATCTGGGCACTGGCCGCGCACTGGCCGCACAGGTCGTGCAGGCCGGGCTTGGGCAGCTTGCCGCTGCCGTCGTCGGCGCCCGCTTGCTGGACGAGTGTCTCGTCGATGTCCGCCCAGTGCGTATAGCCGTGGCCGAGCGACAACTGCTGCGAAACAAGCAGCAGAAGCGACAGCAGTACGTGGACCAGGCTACGGGACATGCATCATATTGTACGCAGGCCCGTTCGATTCTGACAACGACACTTTTGGTGACGCTGCGCTCTGCCGTTAAAAATTCGGGGTCAGGGCACTTTTTGGTGCATGATCTTCGAAGCAAGCGTGCTTCGGCCACATTGATCAGAAACGGGCTCTGACCCCGAATTTACGTCTCGGTAGGGTGGGCCCCGTGCCCACGCGTATGCATACGGCCAAGCAAATAAAAAAGCCGGCCATCAGGCCGGCTCTTCATGCATCGAGCGAAAGTCAGTCGCGGTTGCCGAACCCGATGCCCAGCAGTTGGAGCAGGCTCGTGAACACGTTGTAGATGTCCAGGTAGATGGCCAGCGTCGCGCTGATGTAGTTCGTCTCGCCGCCGTTGACGATGCGGTTCACGTCGAACAGGATGAAGCCCGAAAAGATCGCCATCGCCATCGCCGCCACGACCAGCATCAGCGCCGGCAGGTGCAGGAAGACATTGGCCAGGCCGGCCAGGATCACGACGATGGCGCCGGCGAACAGCCAGCTGCCCATGCCCGAGAAATCGCGCTTGGAGACGGTCGCGATCGTCGCCATCGTGGCGAACACGGCGGCGGTGCCGGCGAACGCGGTCATGATCAGCGTGCCGCCATTGGAAAAGTGCAGCGTGTAGCGCAGCAGCGGGGTCAGCCACAGGCCCATGAAGAACGTGAAGCCGAGCAGGATCGGCACGCCGGCCGCCGAGTTCTTGGTTTTCTCGATCGCGAAGATGAAGCCGAACGCGATGGCGAGGAACAACAGTACGCCCATGCCGCCGGCAAAGATCGGCAGGGCCAGTTGCAGGCCGATATAGGCGCCGAGCACGGTCGGGACCATGGACAATGCCAACAACCAGTAGGTGTTGCGCAACACGCGGTGACGCGTGGCCTGGATGGCCGAGACGTCGAAGGTTTTCTGCAGGCTGGGAATCATAATGCCTCCGTTGGAAGAAATCACTTTGCTCCCCATATGGGGTCTGGCCCCGCCGTCAACAGGGGGGAATCTGCCGTAAACGCAAGCTTTAAGCCTTGCATAAGCGGCCCCCGTATGGACGAGGTCTATCGATGCCACTCTAACATCTCGCGTCCAGCCGGCGCAATATCGGTAGGATGGCGGATGTATGGTAAAATAGAAGGTTGATTGAGTTCCCAAATCTCGATTTAAACCTTTCTTTTTATTGGAGTTTTTAAATGGCAATCGAACGCACCCTGTCGATCATCAAACCTGACGCAGTCGCTAAAAACGTGATCGGCCAAATCTACAGCCGCTTCGAAGGCGCCGGCCTGAAGATCGTCGCTGCCCGCATGGCACAGCTGTCGCGCGCCGAAGCCGAAGGTTTCTACGCCGTCCACAAAGAGCGTCCGTTCTTCAAGGATCTGGTCGACTTCATGATCTCGGGCCCGGTCATGATCCAGGTGCTGGAAGGCGAAGGCGCGATTGCCAAGAACCGCGAACTGATGGGCGCAACCGACCCGAAGAAGGCTGAGAAGGGCACCATCCGCGCCGACTTCGCCGACTCGATCGACGCCAACGCCGTGCACGGTTCGGACGCTGCCGAGACCGCAGCTGTCGAGATCGCTTACTTCTTCCCGGCACTGAACGTCTATTCGCGTTAATCGCAGTTTATTTTTTGTAGCAATTTTTTGTGTTGGTCGGCCCAAGGCTGATTTAACATCGCAATATCCCGCTCGCCCATGCTCAAAGAGCCCGGCGGGCGGGACTTATTTTGAAGGCACAGGATTCAATCATGGCAACTCTCACCAACTTGCTGGACTTCGATCCCGCGCAGCTCGTCGCTTACTGCGCCGAGTTGGGGGAGAAGCCGTTCCGCGCCAAACAGCTGCAGCGCTGGATCCACCAGTTCGGCGTCGCCGATTTCGACGACATGACGGACCTGGCGAAATCGCTTCGCGAAAAGCTCAAGACGCGCGCGACAGTAACGGCGCCGGCGATCATCAGCGACCACACGTCCGCCGACGGCACCCGTAAATGGCTCGTCGACGTGGGCAACGGCAATGCCGTCGAGACCGTGTTCATCCCGGAAGAGACGCGCGGCACGCTGTGCATTTCCACGCAGGCCGGCTGCGCCGTCAACTGCCGCTTCTGCTCGACGGGCAAGCAGGGCTTCAACCGCAACCTCACGGTCGCCGAGATCATCGGCCAGCTGTGGATGGCCGAGTTCGAACTGCGCCGCACGAAAGGCATCGAGCCGGGGCCGAAGGGCGAGCGCCAGATCACGAACGTCGTCATGATGGGCATGGGCGAGCCGCTGCTGAACTTCGACCCGACCGTCACCGCGCTGAAGCTGATGCTGGACGATAACGCCTACGGCCTGTCGCGCCGCCGCGTGACCGTGTCGACGTCGGGCGTCGTGCCGAACATGGACAAGCTGAGCCAGGAATGCCCGGTGGCGCTGGCCGTCTCGCTGCACGGCTCGAACGACCCGCTGCGCGACATGCTGGTCCCGCTGAACAAGAAATACCCGCTGCGCGAACTGATGGCCGCGTGCAAGCGCTACCTGGAATTTGCCCCGCGCGACTTCATCACGTTCGAATACTGCATGCTGGACGGCGTCAACGACACGGACGAGCACGCGCGCGAACTCGTCGCCCTCGTCAACGATCCGGTCGTCGGCGTGTCGTGCAAATTCAACCTGATTCCGTTCAACCCGTTCCCGGAATCCGGCCTCGTGCGCTCGAAGAACCCGCGCATCAAGGCGTTCGCCCAGGTGCTGATGGACGCCGGCATCGTCACCACCATCCGCAAGACCCGTGGCGACGACATCGACGCCGCCTGCGGCCAGCTGGCGGGCGAGGTCAAGGACCGTACCCGCGTGAACGAGCGCATGAGCAAGATGGCTGAATACCAGCAAAAATTCGGCCCGAACTTCGGCAAGATCGTGGAGATCGCGTCCTGATGCCGCGGCTGTCCGGACGCCTGGCCTGCGCGCTCGCCCCGCTCCTGGTCCTGCCTTTGCTGCTGGCGGCATGCGCCGGCAATAACGGCGGCCTGGCGGGCGACACGCACGAGCTCAAGACGCTGTCCGACCAGACGGCCGCGGAAAAGCGCGCCCAGATCCGCCTGCAACTGGCAGTGGGCTATTACCAGGAGCGCAAGTACGACATCGCGCTGGACGAGGTGAAGCAGGCGATCGTCGCCAACCCGGACTATGCCGACGCATACGGCGTGCGTGCGCTGATCTACGCGGCGATGGGCGAGAATGCCCTGGCCGACGAGAACTACCGGCACGCGCTGCGCCTGGCGCCGCGCAATCCGGACCTGTCCAACAACTACGGGCTGTTCCTGTGCGACGCCGGCGGCAAGCCGGCGGAGGCCATGACTTATTTCGAGGCGGCGCTGAAGAATCAGAATTACGCGACGCCGGTCAAAGCCATGATCAATGCCGGAAATTGCAGCCTCAAGATGAAGAATGTCGACGCGGCCGAGCGCTATCTGCTCGATGCCCTGCGTTACGATCCCGACCTGCCGGCCACGAGCGCCGGGCTGGCGCGGGTGTATTTCGAGCGGCGCGATTATTCCCGCGCCGGGTTTTTCATTAACCGCCTGACGGAGACAGCGAAGCTCGACACGCTGTCGGCCGACGTGCTGTGGCTGGCCATCCGGGTCAAACACATGCTCGGCGACCGGGCCACGGAAGCTTCGCTGGCGGCGCAGTTGCGCAAGCGCTTCCCCGGTTCGCCCGAGTACGCGGCCTTCGAGCGCGGTGCATTTAGTGAGTGAGACAACGACAATGAGTTCCGAGCGTGCAGATCAGCCGGCGACGCCCGACAACCAACCGCCCGTGCACGGCGTCCCGGGCCAGGCCCTGGCCGCGCAGCGCGAGGCGATGGGGTGGTCCGTCGAACAGGTGGCCGACCAGTTGAAACTGGCCGTGCGCCAGGTCGTCGCATTGGAAGCGGGCGATTACGCCTCGCTGCCCAGCCCAGCCGTGACCCGCGGCTTCGTCCGGGCCTACGCCAAGCTGGTGAAGCTCGATCCGGCGCCGCTGGTGGCCCAGATCGCCATGGAGACCGAGCCCGCGCCCGATACGAGCGCCGTCACGGCGAACCGCCGTCCGACGCCGGCCTCGTTCTCCGAATCCAGGTTCCCGAGCCATGGCAAGCGTTCGAGCCTGCCGCTGGGCTGGATCGCCGGCGCCGTGGCCGTCGTCGTGGCCGCCGCCGCCGCGTGGCATTTCGGCCTCGTGCCGGGCAGCCAGCGTGGCGAGACGGCGAGTTCAAGCGTGGCCGCGCCGGCCGCGAACGGCGTCGCGACCGAGGTCGCCAGCGGCAGCTCCGTCGAGCCCCTGCAGAATCCGGCCGTGCCGCTGATTTCCGTGCCGGGCCAGGGCGCCGCGGCATCTGCGCCTGCGCCTGCGCCTGCAGCGAATGCGGCACCGGGCCCCGTCGTCAACGTGCCGGGCACGACCGCGACCGGCGCGCCGCCGGCGACTGCCCCCGCGGCACCGGCGGCGCCGACTGCAACGCAGGTGCCGCCTGCCGCCACGCCGGCCGCGACCGCGCCGGCACCCGCCGCCGCCCCGGCCGCCGCGGGCGCCAACGCGCTCGTATTGAACGTACGCGAGGATTCGTGGATCGAAGTACGGCCGGCCAAGGGCGGCGCGCCGCTGCTGTCGCGCCTCGTCAAGGCCGGCAGCACGGAAACCGTCAGCGTCGACCAGCCCGTGCGCGTGGTCGTCGGCAATCCGGGCGGCGTCACGGCCACGCTGCGCGGCAATGCCGTCGCGCTGCCGCCCGTGCCGGGCAAGACGCTCTCGCGCGTCAATCTCCAGTAAAAGCGTGTAATAACAGGATCAGAAAGATGACTTTTCCGAACAACGCGAACGAGCCGATCGGATCCGGCCCGCTGCCGCGCCGCGCGAGCCGCGGCGTGCTCGTGCAGCACGGCGCGCGCAAGGTGATGGTCGGCGGCGATGCGCCCGTCGTCGTGCAGTCGATGACGAACACGGACACGGCCGACGTGATCGGCACCGCCATCCAGGTCAAGGAACTGGCGCGTGCCGGGTCGGAGATCGTGCGCATCACCGTGAATACGCCGGAAGCGGCGGCCGCCGTGCCGGCCATCCGCGAACAGCTCGACAGGATGGACGTCGACGTCCCCCTCGTCGGCGACTTCCACTACAACGGCCACCTGCTGCTGCGCGACTATCCGGAGTGCGCGCAGGCGCTGTCGAAATACCGCATCAATCCGGGCAACGTGGGGCAGGGCGCCAAGCGCGACACCCAGTTCGCCCAGTTGATCGAAACCGCGATCAGGTACGACAAGCCGGTGCGCATCGGCGTCAACTGGGGCAGCCTCGACCAGGCGCTGCTGGCCCGCATCATGGACGAGAACGCCGCGCGCGCCCAGCCGTGGAGCGCGCAGTCGGTGATGTACGAAGCCTTGATCACGTCGGCGATCGAGAACGCGCAGCGCGCCGAGGAAATCGGCCTGGCGCGCGAGAAGATCGTCCTGTCGTGCAAGGTGTCCGGCGTGCAGGACCTGATCGCCGTCTACCGCGAACTGGGCAAGCGTTGCGACTACGCGCTGCACCTGGGCCTGACGGAAGCGGGCATGGGCAGCAAGGGCATCGTCGCGTCGACCGCCGCGTTGTCCGTGCTGCTGCAGGAAGGCATCGGCGACACGATCCGCATCTCGCTGACGCCGGAACCGGGCGGCGACCGCACGAAGGAAGTGGTCGTGGGCCAGGAAATCCTGCAGACGATGGGCCTGCGCAAGTTCACGCCGATGGTCATCGCCTGCCCGGGTTGCGGCCGCACGACGTCGACCGTGTTCCAGGAACTCGCGGACAACATCCAGACCTTCCTGCGCGAGCAGATGCCGGAGTGGAAGAAGACCTATCCGGGCGTCGAAGCGATGAACGTGGCCGTGATGGGCTGCATCGTGAACGGCCCGGGCGAGTCGAAGCACGCGAACATCGGCATCTCGCTGCCGGGCACCGGCGAATCGCCGGCGGCACCGGTCTTTGTGGATGGGCAAAAGGTCGCTACACTGCGGGGCGAGCGGATCGTGGATGAGTTCAAGACGATCGTGCTCGATTACGTGAAAAAGAATTACGGCAAGGAAGCCGAAACCATCTAACGTCGTTCCCGCGAAAGCGGGAACCCATACTGAGCATCTTTAGCCACCTCAGCATGGATCCCCGCTTTCGCGGGGACGACGGTAACGGAAAATAGAAATGTCCGATAAAAAGAGAAAATCGTCGCCATCAAAGGCATGAACGACATCCTGCCGGCCGACGCGCCGCTGTGGGAATTGTTCGAAAACACCGCGGAATCCGTGCTCAAGAGCTACGGCTACCAGAAGATCGTCACCCCCATCGTCGAGGAGACGGGCCTGTTCGCGCGCGCCATCGGCGCCGTCACCGACATCGTCGAGAAGGAGATGTATTCCTTCACCGATTCGATGAACGGCGACCTGCTCACGCTGCGTCCGGAAGGCACGGCCGGCGTCGTGCGCGCCGTCATCGAGCACAACCTCGCCTACGACGGCCCGAAGCGCCTGTGGTACAAGGGCCCGATGTTCCGCCACGAGCGTCCGCAGCGCGGCCGCTACCGCCAGTTCTTCCAGTTCGGTGCGGAAGCCATCGGCTTCTCCGGCCCGGACATCGACGCGGAACTGATCATGCTGTGCCGCCGCCTGTGGGACGACCTCGGCCTGGATAACATCCGCCTGGAACTGAATTCGATCGGCAACGCGGAAGAGCGCCAGCGCCACCGCGCCGACCTGATCGCGTACTTCGAAGCGAACATCGACCAGCTCGACGCGGAAGCCAAGCGCCGCCTGCACGCGAACCCGCTGCGCATCCTGGACACGAAGAACCCGGCCATGCAGGACCTCGTCAACGCGGCGCCGAAGCTGCTCGACTACCTGGGCGGCGAATCGCTCGCGCACTTCGAGGGCCTCAAGAAGATCCTGGACGCGAACAATGTCCAGTACACCGTGAACCCGCGCCTCGTGCGCGGCCTCGATTACTACAACCGCACCGTGTTCGAGTGGGTCACCGACCTGCTGGGCGCGCAGGGCACCGTCTGCGCGGGCGGCCGCTACGATCCGCTGATCGAGACCTTCGGCGGCAAGCCGACGCCGGGCATCGGCTTCGCGATGGGCATCGAGCGCCTCATCGAGCTGATGAAGGCGCAGGGCGAACCGGCCGAGCCGGCCCAGTGCGACGTCTATCTCGTGCACCAGGGCGAGGAAGCGCAGATGAAGGCGTTCATCCTCGGCGAGCGCATCCGCGACGCCGGCCTGGACGTGGTCCTGCACTGCGCGACGCCGACGGGCGCCGGCAGCTTCAAGAGCCAGATGAAGAAGGCCGACGGTTCCGGCGCCGCGTTCGCCGTGATCATCGGCGAGGACGAGGTCAAGAACGACGTCGTGGCCGTGAAGGCGCTGCGCGAGCTTGATGCTGGCCAGCAGCAGCACAGCGTGCCGTTCGACGAAGCCGTCGACTTCATCGTCGACCAGATCGTCGGTGGCCACGACCACGATCACGATCACGTGCACTATCATCCGTAATTCAGAACCCGCGCCGGCGCGCGGGGGCCTTCTCAACCAACGATAAGACAAAGACCGACGTCCATGGCATACGATCTCGAAGAACAGGAACAGATAGCCAATTTCAAGGCCTTCTGGGACCGCTTTGGCAACCTCATCAGCTGGGTGCTGATCATTGCGCTGGGCGGCTATGCCGCCTACAACTTCTGGAACTCGCACCAGCGCACGCAGGCCGCGGAAGCGTCCGGCCTGTACGACGGCCTGACGGAAGCGATCCAGGCGGGCGACAAGGCCAAGGTCGCGCGCATCACGGGCGATATCGAGAACAAGTTCGGCTCGACCGCGTACGCCCCGATGGCGGCGCTGGCTGCCGCCAAGGCCGCGTTCGACGCGAACGATCTCAAGACCGCGAAGGCCCAGCTGCAATGGGCGATCGACCATGGCGACGACGAATACAAAGCCATCGCCCGCCTGCGCCTGTCCGGCGTGCTGCTCGACGAGAAGGCCTACGACCAGGCGCTGGCACTGCTGAACGGCGAGTTCCCGGCGCAGTTCGCGGCCGAGGTGCAGGACCGCAAGGGCGACGTCTATGTCGCGCAGAACAAGCTGCCCGATGCCCGCACCGCCTACCAGGCCGCGCTCGACAAGATGGAGAAGAACCATCCGGGCCGCCAGGTCGTGCAGGTCAAGCTGGATGCGATCGGCGGTTCGGCGCCGGCGCCGGCGCAGAAGGCAGCTGCGTAACATAACAACCCCGTCATTCCCGCGCAGGCGGGAATCCATACTGAGTTGCAGGATTCGGTAAGTCAGCATGGGTTCCCACGGGGCCGCCGAGGCTTGCGCGGGAACGACGTCTCTAAGAACAAGGTAAGAAGAATATGCGTATTAGCCGCAAGCTCGTTGGTGCCGGTGTCCTCGCCCTGATGACGGGCTGCTCCACCATGAATTCGCTCAATCCGTTCGCATCGAAACCCAAGGGCAACCAGCCCGCGCCGCTGGTCGACATGAAGGGTTCGATGGCCGTGCGCACGGCGTGGAAGCTCGAAGTCGGCAAGTCGCAGAACTACATGTTCTCGCCCGCCGTCGCCGACAACACCGTCATCGTGGCCGCGGCCGACGGCACCATCGTGCGGGCGGAAGCCACCACGGGCCGCCAGATCTGGCGCACGAAAGCCGGCATGGACCTGACGGCGGGCGTCGGCACGGACGGCAGCGTCATCGTGCTCGGCGGCGCCAAGGGCGTGCTGCTCGCGTTCGACATGGACGGCAAGAAGTTGTGGGATGCCCAGCTGTCCTCCGAGATCCTGTCGTCGCCGGTCGTGGGCCAGGGCATCGTCGTCGCGCGCAGCATCGACAACCGCATCGTCGGCTACGACGCCAGGACGGGCCAGAAGAAATGGACCGTGCAGCGCACCGCGCCGGCACTGACCCTGCGCCTCGCGCCGGGCATGGTCATCCACGACAAGGACGTCTTGATCGCCCAGCCGGGCGGCAAGCTGATGTCGCTGATCCTCGCCACCGGCGCGCCGCGCTGGGAGATCGAGGTCGGCGTCGCACGCGGCGCGACGGAACTGGAACGCGTCACCGACATGGGCGGCACGCCGGTCGTGATCGACAACGACGTGTGCGCCGTGTCGTACCAGGGCCGCGTCGGCTGCTTCGACCTGGCCACGGGCAGCCCGCGCTGGACCCGCGACATCTCGTCGGAAGTCGGCGTGGCCGCGGACCAGCGCTTCGTATTCGTCCCGGACGACAAGGGCGCCGTCTATGCGTACAACCGCGACAGCGGCGCGAGCGCGTGGAAGAACGACAAGCTGGCCTACCGCCGCCTGTCCACGCCGGTGTCGTACGGCCGCGCCGTCGCCGTCGGCGACTACCAGGGCTATGTGCACTTCCTGTCGCGCGAAGACGGGTCGTTCCTGTCCCGGCTCGCCACCGACGGCAGCGCCATCGGATCCACGCCCCTGGTCGTCGGTTCGAACCTGATTTTTCAAACACAAAATGGAACCGTGACCGCCATCGCGGTCGAATAAGATTCAATGAAGCCGGTAATCGCACTCGTAGGTCGTCCCAACGTCGGAAAGTCGACCTTATTCAATCGCATGACCCGCTCGCGCGACGCGCTGGTGGCGGACTTGCCCGGCCTGACGCGCGACCGCCACTATGGCGAAGGGCGCATGGGCGAACGGCCGTTCCTGGTCATCGATACCGGCGGTTTCGAGCCGGTCGCCAAGGAAGGCATCATGCACGAAATGGCGCTGCAGACGCGCCAGGCCGTCGCCGAGGCGGACGTCGTGATGTTCATCGTCGACGGCCGCCAGGGTCTCACGCCGCACGACAAGACCATCACCGACTTCCTGCGCAAGTCGGGCCGCAAGGTCATGCTCGTCGTGAACAAGAGCGAGGGCATGAAGTACACGTCCGTCACGGCCGAGTTCTATGAGCTGGGCATGGGCGATCCGTACGTGATCTCCGCCGCCCACGGCGACGGCGTGCTGGACCTTGTCAACGAGGCCATCGACGAAGCCGTGCAGCAGCGTCCCGAGGAGGCCGAGGAGCTGGAGCCGGCCGACTACGGCGTCAAGATCGCGCTCGTCGGCCGTCCGAACGTCGGCAAATCCACGTTGATCAACACGCTGGTCGGCGAGCAGCGCGTGATCGCGTTCGACATGCCGGGCACCACGCGCGATTCGATCGAGGTCCCGTTCGAAAAGGGCGGCCGCCACTACACCCTGATCGACACGGCCGGCATCCGCCGCCGCGGCAAGGTGTTCGAGGCGGTCGAAAAATTCTCGGTCGTGAAGACCTTGCAGTCGATCTCGGAAGCGAACGTCGTCGTGCTGATGCTGGACGCGCAGCAGGATATCTCCGAGCAGGATGCGCACATCGCCGGCTTCATCCTCGAGACGGGCCGCGCGCTCGTCGTCGCCGTCAACAAGTGGGACGGCCTCACCTCCGACCAGCGCGACCAGGTCAAGAACGACATCGACCGCAAGCTGAACTTCCTCGACTTCGCGGAGACGAAATTCATCTCGGCGCTGAAGGGCACGGGCATCAACCACCTGATGAAGGCGATCGACACGGCGTACGCGGCGGCGACCGCGAAACTGTCGACGCCGCGCCTGACGCGCGCGCTGCAGGAAGCCGTCGAGAAGCAGGAACCGAAGCGCAAGGGCAGCACGCGTCCGAAGATGCGCTATGCCCACCAGGGCGGCCAGAACCCGCCCATCATCGTCATCCACGGCAATGCGCTGGATGGCATTACGGAACCGTACAAGCGTTACCTGGAAAAGCATTTCCGCGATACGTTCGACCTGATCGGCACGCCGTTGCGTATCGAGCTGAAGAGCGGCAAGAACCCGTTTGCCAAGGAATGACCGCAGGGTGGACGGGGTCCCCGTCCACGCGGCGGTACGCGTCGGTTCCGATGTCGCGCGCGAAGTCGGAGCCGCCAACGGCGCGTGGACGGCGAGCCGTCCACCCTGCAAATGGGTCGGGCGCTTTTTAAGCCAGGTTTAACCATAGCAGTACGACAAAAAAGAGCAAAACAGGTTACAGTTAGCTTGGGCGAACATTCACAGCTTGAGAATGTTGGCGCAGCCACTTGAAATCCGGCATCCCGCCACAATTTTTATACGACAACAACATCACGGAGCTGTCATGAGCAACAAAGGGCAACTGTTACAAGACCCATTCCTCAACGCCTTGCGCAAAGAGCACGTCCCGGTCTCGATCTACCTGGTCAACGGGATCAAGCTCCAGGGCCATATCGAGTCCTTCGACCAGTACGTGGTCCTGCTGCGTAACACGGTCACCCAGATGGTTTACAAGCACGCTATCTCCACCGTCGTCCCGGCCCGCGCCGTCAACCTCAACCTCGAACAAGACGCCGAGTGAGGTCGATGGCTGACGTTTCCGGCAACACCATGCGCGCCGCCTTGGTCGGTATTGATTTCAGCGCTGGCGACTTCAAGGCCAGCCTGGAAGAACTGGCCCTGCTGGCGCGCTCGGCAGGGGCCGAACCGATCACCACGATCACCGCGAAGCGCAACAGTCCCGACCCCGCGTATTTCGTCGGCAGCGGCAAGGCCGACGAGATCGCGCAGGCCTGCCTGGCCGACAAGGTCGAGATCGTCATCTTCAACCACGCCCTGTCGCCCGCCCAGCAGCGTAACCTGGAGCGGCGGCTCAACGTGCGCGTGGTCGACCGCACCAGCCTGATCCTCGACATCTTCGCCCAGCGCGCCCAGAGCCACGAGGGCAAGCTGCAGGTCGAGCTGGCCCAGCTGCAGCACCTGGCCACGCGCCTGATCCGCGGCTGGACCCACTTGGAACGCCAGAAGGGTGGTATCGGCCTGCGCGGCCCCGGCGAAACCCAGCTCGAGACCGACCGCCGGCTGATCGGCGAGCGCGTCAAGATGTTGCGCACGCGCCTGACGAAACTGCGCAAGCAGCACGAGACCCAGCGCCGTTCGCGCGGACGCAACCAGACGTTTTCCGTGTCGCTCGTCGGCTATACCAACGCCGGCAAGTCGACGCTGTTCAACACCCTGACGAAGGCCGGGGTGTACGTCGCGAACCAGCTGTTCGCGACGCTGGACACCACGTCGCGCCGTTTGTATCTCGGTCCGGACGTCGGCAATGTCGTCGTGTCCGATACCGTCGGTTTCGTGCGCGAACTGCCGCACCAGCTGGTCGCGGCGTTCCGCGCCACCCTGGAAGAAACCATCCACGCCGACCTGCTGCTGCACGTCGTCGACGGCGCGTCGCCCGTGCGGATGGAACAGATTGAGCAGGTCAACGAGGTCCTGCGCGAGATCGGCGCCGACCATATTCCCCAGATCCTCGTCTGGAACAAGATCGATACCGCGGGCCTCGAGCCCGGGATCGAGCGTGATGAATATGGTAAGATCAGCCGCGTTTTCATCAGCGCCAGGAGCGGCGCCGGACTCGACCTGCTGCGCGACGCGATCGTCGAAGCGGCCGGCAGCGGCGCCGCCGCACCGAACGCCGACGAGCAGGAAGACGAGGAAGCCGGCTTCGCGCACGAGGTGCAGACGGGGGCGACCGACCTGCTGCCCGCGACTCCCCATTCCGGACCACACTAGTCTATGCTTGTTTCTCTGATCAAACGGATCGGCGCGCGGCTGGCGCCGATCGGTCGTCACGCCGGCGCGCGCAAGGCCGGCGTTCCCCTGTTGTCCCTCAATGATCCGCGCTGGGGCCACAAACCCAAATCGAACGAAGGCCGCCGTCCGAACAATAACAACAACAAGAACGACAGCGACGGTCCGCCCGACCTCGAGCAGCTGTGGAACGATTTCAACCAGCGCCTCAACCGCCTGTTCGGCGGCAAGCGCGGCGGCGGCGACGGCTCGTTCCGCCCGGAAGCGCGCGGCATTGGCCTGACGGCGACCGTCGTCGGCGCCATCGCCTTGCTGATCTGGCTGGCCAGCGGCGCGTTCATCGTGCAGGAAGGGCAGGTCGGCATCGTGACGACGTTCGGCCGCCTGTCGCACGTGACGGGTGCCGGGTTCAACTGGCGCTGGCCCGCGCCGTTCCAGGCGCACGAGACCGTGAACACGGCCCAGGTGCAGACCGCCGAGATCGGCTACCGCGCCAACGTGCGCAACAAGCAGCGCAACGAAGCGCTGATGCTGACCGGCGACGAGAACATCGTCGACGTCCAGTTCTCCGTGCAGTACAAGATCAAGGACCCGGTTGCCTGGGTGTTCAACAACCGCGACCAGGTCGAGACCGTCCGTGACGCCGCCGAGACCGTCGTGCGCGAACTCGTCGGCCAGAACAAGATGGACACCGTCCTGTACGAAGGCCGCGACAAGCTGGCCGCGCAAGCCCGCGAAGCGATCCAGCGCATGGCCGACCGCTATAAGCTCGGCGCGGACATCGTCGGCGTGACGATGCAGTCCGTGCAACCGCCCGACCAGGTCGCCGCCGCGTTCGAGGACGCCAACAAGGCGCAGGAAGAGCGCGCCCGCTCGCGCAGCGAGGCGCAGGCCTTTGCCGACGAGGTCATCCCGCAAGCGAAGGGCAAGGCCGCCCGCCTGCTGCAGGATGCGGAAGCGTACCGCGCCAGCACCGTCAGCGTGGCGACGGGCAACGCCGCGCGCTTCGACAAGATCGTGGCCGAGTATGCGAAGGCCCCGGCCGTCACGCGCGACCGCATGTATATCGAAACGATGCAGCAGATCCTTTCCAGCACCAGCAAGGTCATGATCGACGCCAAGACCGGCACCAACCAGATCTATCTGCCGCTCGACCGCCTGCTGGCCCAGTCGACGGCCAACGAGGCCGCGCGCGGCTCGGGCTCCGGTCCGGTGATGGGCGCGCAGCAGCCCCCGGCGCAGCAGCCGCAAGCGCAGTCGCAGTCGCCGGCCGCGCCGGCCCAGCCGGAAGCGTCGGGCGGCGAATCGAACCGCACGCGCGACCTGCGCAGCCGCGACACGGGTCGCGAACGGGAGAGCCGCTGATGAGCCGCCTTCTCGCCACCCTGATCGGTGCCGCCATCGTCGTCGCGCTCGCGGCGTCGTCCGTGTTCGTCGTCGACCAGCACCGTTATGCCGTCGTGTACGCGTTCGGTGAACTGCGCGAGGTGATCAAGGAACCGGGCCTGAATGTCAAGGCGCCGCCGCCGTTCCAGAACGTCGTCTACCTCGACAAGCGCCTGCAGACGCTCGACACGCCGGACGGCGAGCGCTTCCTGACGGCCGAAAAGAAAGACCTGCTCGTCGACGCCTTCGTCAAATGGCGCATCGTCGATCCGCGCCAGTACGTGATCGCCATCGGCAGCAACGCCGACCGCGGCGGCGAGCGCCTGAACCAGCTCGTGCGCAACGCGCTCACGGCCGAGGTCGGCAAGCGCAAACTGGCCGACGTGCTGACCGGCGGCAAGCGCGCGGACGTCGCCGAGGCCGTCCGCGCGGACCTGGTGCCGGCGGTGCGCGACCTGGGCGTGGAAGTCGTCGACGTGCACCTGAAGCGAATCGATTTCACCGAGCCGGTCAACAATGCCCTGTACGAACGCATGAAGGCCGACCGCGTGCGCGTGGCGAACGAATTGCGCGCGACCGGCGTGGCCGAGGGGGAAACGATCCGCGCCGACGCCGAGCGCCAGCGCAGCGTGATCCTGGCCGACGCCCAGCGCGACGCCGAGACGATCAAGGGAGAAGGCGATGCGCAGGCGTCGCAGATCTATGCGCAGTCGTTCGGCAAGAACCCGGAGTTCTACCGGTTCTATCGCTCGATGGAGGCCTACAAGGCCACCTTCAAGGGGCGCAACGATGTGATCGTGCTGGATTCCAGCTCGGAATTCTTCAAGTACTTCAAAGGGCCGGGCGCCGGCAAATAATCGGTGGGCTCGGGGCGCCCACCCTACGTTACCGTCGATTCGCAGGGTGGCGCCGTAGGGTGGTACCCCTTGCCCACGCGTATCGTTCGCGCCGTGCCGGCGTAACGCATGGGCCCGGGGTGGCCACCCTACGTGGAATATCGACAACGTTGGCTTTGGTTTCATCGCCAACCGACCGGCGTTTTCGGTTAAAATCGTCGATTCGGCGCAGTGGACGCGTGCAAAGCCGCGTTCATGCCGCCCGAATGTTGTCCGACCTTTAACAACCCGACCCGCTTTGCCCATGCCCACCTGGCTCCTGCCCGAGAATATCGCCGACGTCCTGCCGTCCGAAGCGCGCAAGATCGAAGAGCTGCGCCGTTTGATGCTCGATACCTTCCGTACCTACGGCTACGAACTCGTGATGCCGCCGCTGCTCGAATACGTCGATTCGCTGCTGGCCGGCGCCGGTCAGGACACCGATCTCCGCACCTTCAAACTCGTCGATTCGATGAGCGGCCGCCTGCTCGGCCTGCGCGCCGACATGACGACCCAGGTCGCCCGCATCGATGCCCACCTGCTGAACCGCGACACCGTCACGCGCCTGTGCTATGCCGGCAGCGTGCTGCACACGCAGCCGTCCGGCCTGCACGCCACGCGCGAGCCGCTGCAGATCGGCGCCGAAATCTACGGCCACGCGGGCCTCGAAGCGGATGCCGAGATCCAGGAACTGGCGCTGGCATCGCTCGCGCTGGCCGGGTTCGATGCGCCGCGCCTCGACCTGTCGCACGTCGGCGTGCTGCGCGCCATCCTCGCCGAGGACCCGGCCGCCAAGCGCGACGAGCAACTGCTGTACAGCCTGCTGCGCTCGAAGGACGTGCCGGGGCTGGAAGAGGCGACTGCGACCTACACCGAACAAACGCGTGCCGCGCTGCTGGCGCTGCCGAACCTGTACGGCGACATCGACGTGCTCGCGCGCGCAAAAGACGTGCTGCCCGCGTTGCCGGGCATCGCCCGCGCGCTGGCGGAACTCGCCGCGCTGGCCGGTTCGGCACTGAGCCGCGCGCAGATCGCGATCGACCTCGCCGACCTGCGCGGCTACCAGTACGAAAGCGGCGCCATGTTCGCGCTGTACGTGCCGGGCCTGCCGAACGCCGTCGCGCGCGGCGGCCGCTACGATCACGTCGGCGAAGCGTTCGGCCGCGCCCGTCCCGCGACCGGCTTCTCGCTCGACCTGCGCGAACTGGCCCGTCTGCTGCCGACGGCCGAGCGCAAGCACTCCATTCGTGCCCCGTGGGGCAACGCGCCCGAGCTGCGCGAAAAAATCGCCGAACTGCGCAAGAGCGGCGAAGTGGTGATCCAGTCCATGCCGGGTCACGACAATGTACAGGACGAGTTCGAGTGCGACCGCGTGCTCGTCCTCGAACAAGGAAATTGGATTCTCAAAAACTTAGGTTAAGTGATGTCAAATACTGCTAAGAACGTCGTTGTCATCGGCACCCAGTGGGGCGATGAGGGCAAGGGTAAGATCGTCGACTGGCTGACCGACCATGCCGCCGGCGTGGTGCGTTTCCAGGGCGGCCACAACGCCGGCCACACGCTGGTGATCAAGGGCCAGAAGACGGCACTCCAACTGATCCCGTCGGGCATCATGCGCGAAGGCGTCGCCTGCTACATCGGCAACGGCGTCGTCGTCTCCGTCCCGGACGTGATGCGCGAGATCGACAAACTGGAAGCCGCCGGCATCGAAGTCGCGTCGCGCCTGAAGATCTCGGAAGCCTGCCCGGTCATCCTGCCTTACCACGTCGCGATCGACGTCGCGCGCGAAGCCCGCCGCGGCGTGAACAAGATCGGCACGACGGGCAAGGGCATCGGCCCGGCCTACGAAGACAAGGTCGCGCGCCGCGCGATCCGCATCGCCGACCTGCTGAACGAGACCCGTTTCGCCGAGAAGCTGCGCGAGAACCTGGAGTACCACAACTTCGTGCTGACCGGCTTCCTCGGCGGCCAGGCGCTGGACTTCCAAAAAGTGTTCGACGACGCGATGGCCCTCGTGCCGCGCCTGCGTCCGATGGTGGGCGACGTGTCGTCCGCGCTGTACGCCGCCCATAAAGCCGGCGGCAGCCTGCTGTTCGAAGGCGCGCAAGGCTCGCTGCTGGACGTCGACCACGGCACGTACCCGTTCGTCACCTCGTCGAACTGCGTGGCCGGCAATGCCGCCGCCGGTGCGGGCGTCGGGCCCAGCATGCTGCACTACGTCATGGGCATCACCAAGGCCTACACGACCCGCGTGGGTTCGGGCCCGTTCCCGTCCGAGCTGCCGACGGACGCCGGCGTCGGCGAACACTTGTCGCGCATCGGCCACGAGTTCGGCACCGTGACGGGCCGCGCCCGCCGCTGCGGCTGGTTCGACGCCGCGCTGCTGCGCCGTTCCGTGCAGATCAACGGCGTGACCGGCATGTGCCTGACCAAGCTGGACGTGCTGGACGGCCTGGAATCGCTCAAGCTGTGCACCGGCTACAAGATCGACGGCCGCGACGTCGACATCTTCCCGGTCGGCGCCGAAGAAGCCGCTGCCTGCGTGCCGGTGTACGAAGAGATGCCGGGCTGGACGGGCACCACCGTCGGCGCCAAGTCGATGGACGACCTGCCGGCCAACGCCCGCGCCTACATCAAGCGCATCGAAGAACTGGTCGGTATTCCGGTGGACATGGTGTCGACCGGTCCGGACCGCGAAGAAACCATCGTGCTGCGCCATCCGTTCGCGGCCTGATATGAAGCATGGTCCCTGCCGCGCCACCCGCGGGGCAGGGACGTCAGCCACAAGCAGAAACTAGGACAATCTGAAATGACGACGCCTCCATCGACCGACAAGGACCTGTGGGTCTCCTGGGATGAATACAACCGCCTGATCGAGCGCCTGGCGCTCAAGGTGTACGAATCGAACTGGAAGTTCGACATGGTGCTGTGCCTCGCGCGCGGCGGCGTGCGCCCGGGCGACGCGATCTCGCGCATCTTCGACGTGCCGCTGGCGATCCTGTCGACCAGCTCCTACCGCGAAGAAGCGGGCACGAAGCAGGGCGACCTGGACATCGCCAAGTACATGACGATGACCAAGGGCCCGCTGGCCGGCCGCATCCTGCTGGTCGACGACCTGGCCGACTCCGGCGTCACGCTGATGCGCGTGCGCGAGCACCTCAAGGACAATTACAGCGACGTCACCGAAGTGCGTTCGGCCGTCATCTGGGTCAAGGGCACGTCGTCGATCAAGCCGGATTACCACCTGGTCGACCTGCCGCACAATCCGTGGATCCACCAGCCGTTCGAGGATTACGACGGCCTGCGGCCGCATCAGCTGGCCTCGTGGCTGAAGAAGTTCGAGCAGAACTGATCCGAAGCGGATGCTTAAGGGAAGGGCGACACCACGGTGCCGCCCTTTTTTATTTTGCTGTCACTCCCGGCACTGGCGGAAATGACTTCCCGCTATGGTGATCAAATCGGAGCAACGGCGCGGGCAATACGACTTCGGTAAATCAGCATGGGTTCCCGCTTTCGCGGGAACGACGATGTTGAGGTTTGCGTAGATCGGTTAAGATCGTACCTGCCATAACAATAACAACGCCCCATGACCCAGAGCTTCTTTCAAACCTTCATCCTCCTGTTGCTGGTCACCGACCCCTTCGGCAACGTCCCCCTGTTCGTGACGGCGCTGAAGGACGTCAACCCGGCCCGCCGCCCGCGCATCGTGATCCGCGAATGCGCCATCGCCTTTCTCCTGCTGCTGCTGTTCATGTTCTTCGGCCGCCACTTCCTGGCCGCGCTGCAGCTGACCGACATCTCGCTGCGCATCGGCGGCAGCGTCATCCTCCTGATCATCGCCATCCGCATGATCTTCCCGCATCCCGACGGCGTGCTGGGCCGCAGCGAGGGCGGCGAGCCGTTCATCGTGCCGCTGGCGATCCCCGCGCTGGCCGGGCCGTCGGCGCTGGCGACGGTGCTGCTGTTCACGTCCGGCTCGGTCGAGGAAGTGCTGGTTCACGTGGCCGCGCTGGCGGCGGTCGCCGTGATCTGGCTCGCCGTCTTCCTCGGCGCCGAACGCCTGCAACAGGTGCTGGGCACGCAGGTCATGACGGCGTTCGAGCGCCTCATGGGCCTGATCCTGACGGCGATGTCGATCGAGATGCTGCTGGGCGGCGTGCGCGCCTTCGTCAAGACCCTCTAACCACAAGGACTCCACCATGACCCCGATGATCCGCGCCTGCGCCCTCGGCCTCGCGCTCACGCTGTCCCTGGCCGCCTGCAAGCGCAGGGACGACGCGCCACCACCCGCACCGTTGAAGGCCGACTCGTCGCCGGTCGCCTTCCAGAAAATCGACACGACGGTCGGCACCGGCGCCGTCGCGACGGCCGGCAAGCACGTCACCGTGCACTACACCGGGTGGCTGTACCTGCCGGATGCGCCCCAGCACCACGGCGAGCAGTTCGACACCTCCATCGGCCGCAAGCCGTTCACGTTCCGCCTCGGCAGCGGCGGCGTGATCCCCGGCTGGGACCAGGGCGTCGAGGGCATGAAGGTGGGCGGCAGGCGCACGCTCGTCATCCCGGCAGCGCTGGGCTATGGCGCGGACGGCGCCGGCCCGATCCCGCCGAACGCCAACCTGATCTTCGACGTCGAACTGCTCGACGTGCAGTAAGCGCCGCGCCGTGAAGGCCTGGATGCACACCCCGCAGGGCGAGCTGGCCGAGGCCGTGCACGGCATCGGCTTCTATTCGACCGTGGACGAGCCCTGGCCGCCGGCGCGGCCCCAGCTGAACCGCTTCCCGGCGATGGTGTACTGCGGCCTGAACTTGTTCACCGAAGGCGCCGTCGCGCTGCCCGACGACGGCGGCAAATTGCGCGCCTTGTCCGACTGGGTCGTGTCCGGACCGCGCACGCGGCCCGTCGCGTCGCTCACGCTGGCGCCGCTGCGCACGGTGGGCGTCGTGCTGTATCCGGATGCGTTCGCGCTGTTGACGGGCCTCGCGCCGGCGGCCCTGCAGGACCGCAACGACCCCGCCGACGGCCTCCTCGACGCCAGCTGGGCGGACTGGCCGCAAGCGCTGCGCGCCTGCGGCGACGAGGCCGCGCAACTGGCGTGGATCGAAGCCCGGCTGGGCGCGCGCTGGCACGCCGCGCGCGGACGCTGGGACGCGCACCTCGGCGCGAGCCTGCGCAATATCGCCGCCACCGTGCCCGAGCTGGGCGTCGGCGCGCGCCAGACGCAGCGCCAGTACCGCGCCCGCGTCGGCCTGAGCCCGGCGCAGGCGCGTCGCCTGCAGCGCATGAACGCGGCCGTCTACGCACTGCGCGACCCCGATGCGCCGGCACGCACCTTGGCCGACCTCGCCGCGGAGCTGGGCTATGCCGACCAGGCCCACATGGCGCGCGAACTGCGCCAGCTCGCTGGCCTGCCGCCCTCGCGCCTGGAAACCCACATCGACACCGACCGCGAGTACTGGCCGTACCGGCTTTGATGTCGGGTTTATTCAAGCCCGCGACGACTCCCGCGGCCACAATCGTGCCTTCCAGAAGGAGGCACGACCATGAAGATCACCTTTCTCACCTACGGCACCGACGGCGATACGCGGCCTTTGCTCGCCCTGGCGCATGAAGTCATCGCGCGCGGCCATGCCGCGCACGTGCTGGCCGACGTGGCGGGCGCGCAGCACGCGCGCGCCCTCGGCATTCCCTTCACGGCGCTCGCGGGCGACATGCGGGCCGCGTTCCGCCCCGGTGGCGCGTTCGGCGCGCTGCTGAAGGACGGCGCCAGCATGACGCGCCTCACGCGCGCCTGCGCGGCGCTCGCCCGCGACAACACGCGGCCGTGGATGGAAGCGGCGCGCGCCGTCGCGCAGGGGAGCGACGCCATCGTGTATTCGGGCCTGGCCGGCTTCGTCGGCCTCGCCGTGGCGGAAGCGCTGCGCATCCCGTGCATCGGCGCCGCCATGTGGCCGATGACACCCACGCGCGCCTTCGCGCCGCCGTTCCTGCCGCTGTATCGCCTGCCGGGATGGGCCAACCTGCTGGCGCATCGCGCGTTCGAGCGCATGGCGTGGTCGATGTTCGGTCCCGAGTTGAACCGCGCGCGACGCGACGTGTTCGGGGCGCCGGCGCGGCGCCGCCCGTGGCGGGACGTGGCTATGCTGTACGGCTGCTCCCCGACATTGCTGGCGCGCCCGGCCGACTGGCGGGCGGACGTCGAGATCACGGGCGCCTGGCCATTGCCGGTGCAGCAGGACTGGCAACCGCCGCAGGCCTTGTCGGACTTCCTGGCCGCCGGTCCGGCCCCCGTGTATATCGGCTTCGGCAGCATGGCCGGCATCGCCCAGGCGACATTGATCGATGCCGTCAGCGCCGTCGCCGCGCGGCGGCGCGTGCTGTTCCACCCGGGCTGGAGCGGCATCGATCCGGCGCGGCTGCCGCCCGGGGTAGTCGTGCTGGGCGACACGCCGCACGACTGGCTGTTCCCGCGCATGGCGCTCGTCGTGCATCACGGCGGGGCGGGCACGAGCCACGCGGCCGCGCGCGCGGGCGTGCCGTCCGTCGTCGTGCCGTTCGCCGGCGACCAGTTTTTCTGGGCACGCCGCATGGCGGAGCGGGGGATCGCGGTGACCTGTCCGGCGGCCGGGATCGATGGCGATCGTCTCGTGCAGGCGGTGGACGTGGCGTCGACGCCCGCGCTGCGCGACAACGCGCGGCAAGCCGCGCAGGCGATGGCGGCGGAAGACGGCGTGCGCACGGCCGTCGACCGGCTGCTGGGCGGCTGAAGGGCGGCTGAAGGGCGGCTGAAGGGCGGTGGGCCACCGCAGACTTCCCGGGTATACTGGATCGACGTTGCCCGATGTCCAGCCCAGGAATCCGTGCGCCCACACATGAACCAGTCGCTTTCCCGCCCGACGACGATCAGTTACTTCCTGGTGATCGTCCTGCTGCTGGCGACGCCGGCCTTGCTGGTGTGGCAGCACTTCGGGATGATCCGGACGATCGAGATCTCGCCCAGCCAGCCGCACGGCGCCATGGTCGCCGACGACCGGCGCGAACTGCACGGCAATTCGGTCGCCACGCTGGAGCGCACCCGCGATGCCATCACCATGCATTGTGAGCTGCGCTCGGTCGCGCCTTACCCCTTCTGCAAGATGCAGTTCCTGCTGGGCCAACCCGGCAAGGGGATCGACTTGTCCGGGTTCGACAGTATCGATTTCGACCTGCGCTACACGGGGCGGCCGCCGCACCTCATCAAGCTGCACCTGATGAATTTCGAACCGGAGTTTTCCACGCCCGGCGACTGGAACTCGCAGCGCTTCAACGAGGCCGAGATCGAATTGCCGCAGCAAGCCGCCTTCACGATTCCGATGAACGTGCTGCGCACCGCGGACTGGTGGCGCAGTACGCACAAGATTCCGCTGTCCAAGAGCTATGCCCGGCTCGACCGCGTGACGGCCGTGGAGATCTCGACGGGCGCCGTGCCGCCGGGGCAAACGATCACCATCGAGGTGCGGTCCATCCGGTTCAGCGGCAAATGGATGTCGAAGACGGCGCTCCTGATGGGCCTCGTGTCGGCGTGGATCGGGTGCGGCATCCTCGGCCTGTCGCTGGGCCTGCGGCACTTTCGCGCCAGCCTGTCGGCCACCACGTCTCGCCTGGAACAGCTGGCCGCCGTCGACCGCGAACGCAAGACGGCCGAGGCCGCGCGCGAGGCGGCGCTGGCCGAGGCCATCGGCCTCGCGCGCCAGCGCAGCAATTTTCTCGCCCAGATGAGCCATGAATTGCGCACCCCGCTCAACGCCATCATCGGCTATGCCCAGCTGCTGAAGCGCGACCGGCACCAGCTGACCGAACAGCAGGCCGTCGGCCTGGCCACCATCCACGAAAGCGGCCAGCATCTGCTCACGCTCATCAACGACATCCTGGACCTGGCCCGTGTCGAGGCCGGCAAAATGGTGCTGTATCCTGCCGCCGTCCATCTCGGCGGTTTCCTGCAGGTGGTCGTCGACATCATGCGTGTCAAGGCCGAAGAAAAAGGCCTGTCGTTCCATTACGCGCTCGCGCCCGACCTGCCGGCCGCGGTGACGATCGACGAAACGCGCCTGCGCCAGGTGCTGCTCAACCTGCTGGGCAATGCGGTGAAATTCACCGACCGGGGCACGGTTTCGTTGCGGGTACTGCGGGGGGCGGGCGGCGCGGATGGCGAGGCCGTCACGCTGCGCTTCGAAGTGGCCGACACCGGTATCGGCATGAGCGCGCGACAGCTCGGCCGCATTTTCCACCCGTTCGAACAGGTCGCCGACATGCCGCGGCGCGAAGGCGGCACCGGCCTGGGCCTGGCCATCAGCCAGCAGCTGGTGCGCCTCATGGGCGGCAGCATCGCCGTCGCCAGCGAACCGGGCGCGGGCAGCACGTTCTGTTTCGAACTGGCCGTGCCGGTCGCCGCCGGCAGCCCGGCCAGCCTGTCGTCCGCGCCCGCCATCGTCGGTTATGCGGGCGAACCCAAGCGGGTGCTGATCGTCGACGACGTGCCGCAGAACCGCGCGATGCTGGTGGACGTGCTGCAGGCGGTCGGATTCGTCGTCGCCGCGGCGGAGGACGGCCTGGAGTGCCTGGTCCTGCTCGACAGCTTCAAGCCCGACCTGATCGTGATGGACGTCATGATGCCCGTGATCGACGGCAACGAGACGACACGGCGCATCCGGCGCATGCCGGCATGGGGCAAGGTCCCGATCATCGCGGTCACCGCCGGCGCCAGCATCGACGACGAAGCGCGCTGCCGCGCCGCCGGCGCCGACGCCTTCCTCCCCAAGCCGGTCGACCACGATGTCCTGCTCCGCACCGTCGGTACGCTGTTGGCGCTGGACTGGATCACCCGGCAACCGGTGCCGGGCCCGGCACGGTCAGGCGACGACGCTGCCCTGGTGGCGCCTCCCGCCGAGGAGATTGAGGTGCTCTGGCAACTGGCACGGATCGGGAACATGCGCATGATCCGGGAACGGGCCAGCTACCTGCAGGCGCTCGATCCGGCCTATGGGCCGTTCGCCGATCGCCTGGACGCGCTGGCACAGGGCTACCATTCGAAGGAGTTGACGGCCTTCGTCGCGCGCT
Source organism: Massilia putida (assembly GCF_001941825.1). Classification (NCBI taxonomy): domain Bacteria; kingdom Pseudomonadati; phylum Pseudomonadota; class Betaproteobacteria; order Burkholderiales; family Oxalobacteraceae; genus Massilia; species Massilia putida. Next base: position 2,111,319 of record NZ_CP019038.1, on the reverse strand, counting down.
GCCGGACCGAGAACGCGGCGCCGCCCGTTTGACGGCTACCTGTCCGGCATCACATCGCTGCGCCACACATGGCCCGCCTGGCGTCCGCCTGGAGCCTGTCTACACACTCCGCGTGAACAGCAGCGCGGTTCATGCACGCCTGGTAGCACGGTACGGCGGCGCCCATTTGATTGCCCTCAAATAATTGTGTGTCGAAAAAGTTTACATAAAAACAAAATTTAAGACACAAGAATATGACGGATCGATGACAAGTTTTTGATTAATTGGAGAAATAACTCTTGGTTACAGTAAATGGCATACGGATTGCTTGCGACGTGAATGCTCTGCCGCGTGCCGGCAGGTCCCTCAACAATCTTCAGGGAGTCCGCATTGAAAACGCTCACCGCAATCACCGTTGCCATCGGGGTGTTGACCACTTCACTGGCGTACGGCGCCACGACCTCCACCCAGTTTCACCTCGAGAAGGACGCGCGCATCGTCGATCTCGGCCTCGCGCCCCAGGCTGAAGTCCGCCGGATCACGTTGTCGCTGGCCGTCAAGAACCTCGCGGCCATGGAAGCCCATGCCGCGGCGGTCGTCGACCCGACGAGCCCGAACTACCGCGCCTTCCTGACGCCGGCCCAGGTCGGCAGCCTGTACGGCCAGGACGCGACATCCATCGCCCAGGTGGTCAATTTTCTCAAGGCGAACGGCTTGACGGTCACGAAAGTCTATGCGAACAACCTGATGATTTCCGCGACGGGCACGAACGCCCAGCTCGCGGCCGTGTTCGGCAGACCGATCCACGCATACCAGACGCTGGGCAGCACCTACGAGGCGCCGGCCGGCGCCACCGCGATCCCGGCCAACCTGGCCGGCATCGTCAAGTCCGTGCACGGCTTGAACGGCCGCCCGCTGTTCCGCAGCAATATTATGCGGCAGCCGGCGTCGGGCGTGGCCACCGGTGAATCGAAGCTGGTGCCCAGCCGCATCCCGACCCCGAACGCCGCGGCCGCATCGCTGCCGGGCGAGTACACGGTGCTGGACTTCGCCGCCAAGTACAACGTCACGCCGCTGTACTCGGCCGGCGTGACGGGCGCCGGCAAGACCATCGGCATCGCCACGCTGGCCGGCTATCGCCAGTCCGATGCGTACGCCTACTGGAGTGCGCTGGGCCTGAGCGTGGCGCCGAACCGCATCACCGACGTGCTGGTCGACGGCGGGCCGCTGGGGCGCGACGGTCCGGGCAGCGGCGGCGCCGGCGAAACCACGCTCGATATCGAGCAGTCGGGCGGCGTGGCGCCCGGCGCCGACATCCGCGTCTACCTGGCGCCGAACTCCGGCAATGGCTTCCTGGACGTGTTCGCCACCGCCGTCGACGAGAACATCGTCGACACGCTGTCCGTGAGCTGGGGCGCCGCCGAGATCTTCAACGGCCCCGACGACCTCGCCGCGTACCACGCCGTCTTCGTCCAGGCCGCGCTGCAGGGCATTCCCGTGATCGCGGCGTCGGGCGACGCCGGCGCCTTCGACATCAACAGCATCTTCCCGTATCCCACCTGCACGACCCTGCTGACGGCGGACCACCCGGCGTCCGACACGGCCGTCCTGGCGGCCGGCGGCACGACCCTGCCGCACACGCAGGTCCACAAATACGGCAGCATCACGATCCCGACCGAGCGCGCCTGGGCCTGGGACTATCTGCGCGGCTACATCACGACGTATTACGGCCAGACGCGGTACTACACCGATTATTTCCCGGTGGGCGGCGGCGGCGGCGTCAGCGTGGACTTCGCCCGGCCGTCGTACCAGAACAACCTCGCCGGCGCATCGGCGAGCGCCGCCGCGCAGAGCCTGTACTGCAAGGCCTCCTTCCTGGGCGATCCGGGCACGGGCTACGAAGGCCTGATCGACCTGCCGCCGGCCGTCCCGGGACGCAATCTGCCGGACGTGTCGCTGAACGCCGACCCGTACAGCGGCTACCTCGTGTACTTCGAAGGGCAGTGGGGCGCGGGCAACGGCGGGACGAGTTTCGTGGCGCCGCAGTTGAACGGCATCTTCACCCTGATCGCGGCCGGCAGGAACAGCCGTCTGGGCGCATTGCATCAGCAACTGTACGGCGCGTTCAAGACCTACGGCTACGGCGCCAAATCGCCGTTCCGCGCGATCACGGCCGGGACGAACCTCTACTACAAGAGCACGAACACGTTCAATCCGGCGACCGGCCTCGGCTCGCTCGACGTGACGAACCTCGCCCGCGCCCTCGGCGTGAACCTGTGAATCCGATACGAAAGACGACGATGAAATCGATCAAACACATCCTGTTCGGCCTCGTTCTTGCAACCTGCGCCGTCTTCGACGCCTCCGCCACGCCGACGTTCAGCGACAGTTTCTTCGTCGCGCCCGATATCGGGCCGACCACGACGCAGACCTGGAATTTCGGCATCGCGGAGACGGGCGCCCATCCGGGCGACACGTTCCTCTACGACTTCCTGTTCAACACGCCGCCGGAACCCGCCTGGTTCAAATTCGCCGTGTTCCCGGACGTTGCCGGTTCGCTGGCCTTCACCGACCTCGGCTTCTTCGCCGGCGACTTCGTGACGCCGATCGACGCGCTGACCCTGTCGCTGGCCAGCGAACTGGCCAGCGGCCAGGGCGGCATCACGAGCGGCACGTATGACCTGCGGCTGGCCGGGACGTTCCTTGCCGACGGCGCCGGCTTCACGGGGCAGGCGTTCTCCGACGTCCCGGAGCCGGTGAGCCTGGCGCTGATCGGCGCGGGCCTGGCGGGCATGGTGGGCGCGCGCCGCCGCAAGGCGCTTGCTGCGGCCGAGCAGGCTTAGCCGACGCCGCTGCCCGACCCTTCGACGAGCACCGGCGCGCGATAGCCCGCCGGCTTGTCGCCGACCCGGGCGCCGCCGTACATCATGCCCTGCATCGCATTCGTGAAGAAATAGTAGGGGAACGGCGTCGCGGGCCGGCTCGCCTCGTCCAGGCGGCGGACGAGTTCGAGCGGGAGCTCGAACTCGAGCGCGCCGAGGTTCGTCGTCAGCTGTTCCGGCCGCGACGCGCCGACGATCACGCTGGCCACGCCCGGGCGGTTCGCCACCCAGTTGAGGGCAACCTGCGCCATCGGCCGGCCAACCTCGTCCGCCACTCTTTCCAGTTCATCGACGATCTGGAAATTGCGCTCCGACAGATGCTGGAACGCCGGATTGCCATTCCCCTGCATGGCCGCGAGACGGCCTTCCGCGGCCCCGTCGCGGCGATAGCGGCCGGCCAACAAGCCACTGGCCAGCGGGCTCCAGACGGTGATGCCCATGCCGAGTTCGGTGGCCAGGCGCTGGTATTCGTGTTCGATGTTGCGCTCGACGAGCGAATACTGCATCTGCAGCGCCGACACCGGTTCATAACCGCGCCACTCGGCCAGCGTCTGGGCGCGCGCCGCATACCAGGCGGGCACGTCCGACAAGCCGATGTGACGGACCTTACCGGCACGCACGAGATCGTCCAGGGTGCGCATCACTTCTTCCACGGGCGTCAATTGATCCCAGGCGTGCACGTAAAACATGTCCAGGTAATCCGTCTGCAGGCGCTTCAGCGACCCTTCGACGGCGCGCATCAGGTTCTTGCGGCCATTGCCCCCGCCGTTAGGGTTCGCCGCGGCCAGGTTGAACGTGTACTTGCTGGCGAGGACGAGTGCGTCGCGCGATTTGCCGGACTGGATGAATTCCCCCAACCAGGTCTCGCTGGTGCCGTTCGTGTACACGTCGGCGGTATCGATGAAGTTGCCGCCGTGGTCGCGATACAGGTTGAACACGCGCTCGGCCGCCGCCTTGTCGGAACCCCAGCCCCATTCCGTGCCGAAGGTCATGGCGCCCAGCGACAGGCGGCTGACGCGCAGGCCCGTGCGGCCGAGCGTGTAGTAGACGGGTTGTTGCATGACGTTTCTCCTTGTCTGGTTGGATGAACGTCAGCATAATCGGCGCGATAAGAAAGAAAAACTGGGATAATCTTGAGTCCCTATTAAGAGCTGCTTAATAATGAAACTGAGCCAACTGGATGGGCTGCTGGCATTCGCGACTGTGGCCGAGCGCGGCAGCTTTACGACCGCCGCGGCGGTGCTGGAAGTGACGCCGTCGGCCGTCAGCCAGACAGTCCGGCAACTCGAGGAGCGGCTGGGCGTGCGCCTGCTGCACCGGAGCACCCGCAGCGTGAGCCTGACGGAAGCCGGGGAGCAATTTCTTGCGCGCGTGGCGCCGGCCGTGGCGGAGCTCACCCAGGCGGCGGCCGAGCTGGACGCGTTCCGCAGCGGACCCGGCGGCACATTGCGGCTGAACATGGCGAACATCGTGTATGCCGTCTGGCTGCGCCCCTTGCTGCCCGGCTTTCTCGCCAGGTATCCCGGCATCAAGGTCGAACTCGGCTTCGACGAAGGCTTCGTGGACATCGTCGCCAGCGGCTTCGATGCCGGCGTGCGCCTCGGCGAATCCGTCCAGCTCGACATGGTGGCCGTGCCGCTCACGCGTCAGGAACGGCTGTGCATGGTGGCGTCGCCGGACTATGCGGCGCGGCGCGGCCTGCCGCGCACCATCGAGGAATTGCAGCAGCACGATTGCATCCGCTACCGGTTTCGCAAGAACAATGCGATCTACCGCTGGGAACTCCTGCGCGACGGCCGCCTCGTCGATGTGGAGGTCGACGGGCCGCTGATCGTGACGAACAGCGCGTCGATGGCGGACGCCGCGCGCGACGGCATCGGCATCGGCCACGTCTTTCTGCGGCAGGTCGAAGCGGACCTTGCGGCGGGGCGGCTGGTGCCGGTGCTGCCGGACTGCTGGTCGACACAGTCGGGCTTTCATCTCTACTATCCGACGCGGCGGCATTTGCCGGCGAAGCTGCGGGCGTTCATTGATTACTGCGGGGAACGGTTGGGGGGCGCGGCGGTGGATGAACAATGAGGTTGGACCTCGACGTTTCAGGGCTATTGCCTGCACTGGTCAAAACCGTGTCGGTACGGAGACTATCAGGCGAAAGTCGGGCGTGTCGCGCGTCAGTCCCGCGGCGATCAGGATATCGATGGCCGTGGACGGGGTTAACACGGCTGACCCGCCCAGCTCAAGAAAAGCGTTCATGTTGGTGGTAGGAACGGGGGCGTTGTCAATCCGCGTCTTGTTGAGCAGGTTGAGGCTGAGAGCGGCGCGCAGCGAAGTTGCGGGTGCCGTTGCTAACGCCGTACCAAAGCGCAGGCCGTAGATGTTTCCGGGTTGAACGCGGGCAGTGCCCTTGTCGCGCGCCTGGAATCGGGTTGCCGACAAGCTGCCGAAAAACACCAGCGGATCAACGCGCTTGATCGCGTTAACTGAGGCTTGCAGTGAAGGAAAGCCTCCACCGAGCGCAACCAATGGGCGTCGTTCGTAGCTTGTGTTACGGCCAGTTGCGGCCTGATAGCTGAGACTGCCTATGACGCTCGGAAGTCTGTCAATCTCGGCGATGAACTGATGCGAGGCAGCCACCGACAGGTCACCGACGCCGTTGGCATGGGTTGATTGGGTCCCGCTCCTGATTGTTTCAAACACATACGGCAGCGTGCCTTCTATCTGCCATTGTCTCGGCAGGCCCAGCCGCACCGTCACGCCCGGACCGAAAGACGTGCGGCGAAACCCGCCGTCGCCCGAGCTGTGCGAGGCCACGAAATTCGGCTCGACTTCGGTCGATCGGGGCGAAAGCAGCAGTGCGCGTTCTCTGACGAGGGCACGCTCGAGTGCACGATTGCTGTCGGTAGATGCGTCTTGCTGCGCCGGATCGGCAATTGTGTCGGTCCCTATCCGTGCCGGTGTCAGTTCGCGCTCCAGCAACTGGATGCGCTGTTGGAGACGCTCGATCGTCGCGCCTGTTCCGCGATCTTGCGTTGCATTTCTTCATTGTTCTGCGCGTTGCAGCTCATCACGACGCCGAACAAGACCGCACCGGTTGTCAGTTCTTTCATATCGTGGCTAACCGCTTTATTTGATGTCGAATCCCACGCCTTTCCACTTTGCGCTGAAGGCAGATTGTTCCATCTCGTAATTCCCGAAACTGGGGTCGCCGATATTGACGACTGTCGCGGTCACCCCGCGGACGACGACGAAGTGAGGATAGCCGTGAAGGGTGAGGGGCACGATCATTGGCGCGCGCTGGGCAAGGTCAGCCACCGTCATGTGCGCATAGCCGTCTCCGCGGAAGCCGATCCGTGCAAGGTAACGCTGCATGTCCAGCAAGGAAAAGCCTCCACGCACGCGTACGCGCAATGGATCTGTCTGGCGCAGCATCCCGCGCGCTACGGTTTCCTCATCGGTCGGTACACCCTTGTAGTAACGCAGTACTGTCGCCAAGGTGGCCGCGCCGCAACTGTTGTCCCAGCGTTGCGTGATGAGCGCCTCGTGTCGGATCTCGAGCAACGAGCGCACCGGCCGCTCGGACCAAGCTGGCGCTGCGTACAGCTGACAGGCCAGCATCAGGAACAACGGCCGGAGAGACTGCGAGGCCGTGAAAGGGCAGATCCGTGACCTGCCCCCATAAAAAGCGATCATCGCCCGGTTGACCCCGTGGGGTTGGTATTCGGCCGGTTCTGTCCCGGCGGCAGGTTCAGATTGTTCGTTTTCGACGGCGCCGTCAGGCCATGGTCGCTGCCCGGATTGCTCGGGTCGGCACCGTTGCCCCAACCATTATTGCCCTTTTGCGTGGTAGGCGGCGGGCAGCAGCAGGAGTCGGTACCGGCCACCACCTCGTCCAGTTGTCCGCTCGTCATTGTTTCAGGTGCAGCCATGGCTGGCAGGGCCACGAGTGACGCGAGTGCCATTCCTGCGGTAAGTTGTTTCAGCATGATTCACCCTCCTTCAGAAAATCGCCGAAGCGAGGGGTTCACGATGCGGCCTGCGACGGCTTCTTATTTGATTGTGCTCAAACGGAACGGGATTGCGAGGGACTTATCGTGCCGGACACATGGATTGAGGTGCCAACGGCGCCCGGTCACTGATGCGTGTTACTTGCCCAGAATCGACACCACGTTATCCGCCCCCGGCGCCCCAAACGCCTGCTGCTTAAGGACGTGCAACTGATCGCGCACCTGGGCCGCCTTTTCGAACTCGAGGTTCTTGGCGTGGTCGACCATGAGCTTTTCGAGGCGCTTGATCTCTTTCGAAATCTGCTTCTCGCTCATGCCCTCGACCTTGGCCGCGTCCTCCGCCAAGCCGTTGTCGTTCAGCATGGCCTTCTGCGCGGCCGCGCTGTACACGCCGTCGATCATTTCCTTGATCTTCTTCTGCACGCCCTTCGGGGTGATGCCGTTCGCCTCGTTGAACGCGATCTGCTTGGCGCGGCGGCGTTCCGTTTCGTCGATCGCGCGCTTCATCGAATCGGTGATCTGGTCCGCGTACAAAATCGCGACGCCGTTCAGGTTGCGCGCCGCGCGGCCGATGGTCTGGATCAGCGAGCGTTCCGAACGCAGGAAGCCTTCCTTGTCGGCGTCGAGCACGGCCACCAGCGACACTTCCGGCAGGTCGAGGCCCTCGCGCAGCAGGTTGATGCCGACGACGACGTCGAACGTGCCCAGGCGCAGGTCGCGCAGGATTTCCACGCGCTCCACCGTATCGATGTCGCTGTGCAAGTAGCGCACCTTGATGCCGTGGTCCGACAGGTATTCCGTCAGCTGCTCGGCCATGCGCTTGGTCAGCGTGGTGACGAGCACGCGCTCGTCCTTCTTGATGCGGTCGGTGATCTCGCCCATCAGGTCGTCCACCTGCGAACGCGCGGGTTTCACGATGACCTGCGGGTCGACGAGGCCCGTCGGACGCACCACCTGCTCGACGACGTTGTCGGCATGTTCCTTTTCGTAATCGGCCGGCGTCGCGGACACGAAGATGCACTGGCGCATCTTGCTCTCGAATTCCGAGAATTTCAGCGGCCGGTTGTCGAGCGCGGACGGCAGGCGGAAGCCGTAGTCGACGAGGTTCACCTTGCGCGAACGGTCGCCGTTGTACATGGCGTTCAGCTGGCCGATCATCACGTGCGACTCGTCCATGAACATCAGCGCGTCCTTGGGCAGATAGTCGATCAGCGTGGGCGGCGGTTCGCCCGGCATCGAACCGGACAGGTGGCGCGAATAGTTCTCGATGCCCTTCGTGAAGCCGACTTCGGCCAGCATCTCGAGGTCGAAACGGGTGCGCTGCTCGAGGCGCTGTTCTTCCAGCAGCTTGCCCTGCTGGCGGAATTCCTCGAGGCGGTCGCGCAGCTCGGCCTTGATGGAGTCGACGGCCTTCAGGACGGTGGCGCGGCCGGTGACGTAGTGCGAGCCCGGGTACACGGTGAAGCGCGGGATCTTCTGGCGCACTTTGCCGGTCAGCGGGTCGAACAATTGCAGGGATTCGATTTCGTCGTCGAACATCTCGACGCGGATCGCGAGCTCGGCGTGTTCGGCCGGGAAGATGTCGATGGTGTCGCCGCGCACGCGGAACGTGCCGCGCGCGAAGTCCATTTCGTTGCGCGTGTACTGCATCTGGATCAGGCGCGCGATGACGTCGCGCTGCGCGACCTTGTCGCCCGTGCGCAACGTCAGAATCATCTTGTGGTATTCGTTCGGATTACCGATACCGTAGATGGCCGACACGGTCGCGACGATGACGACGTCGCGCCGTTCCATCAGCGACTTCGTGCACGACAGGCGCATCTGCTCGATGTGCTCGTTGATCGACGAGTCCTTTTCGATGAACAGGTCGCGCTGCGGCACGTACGCTTCGGGCTGGTAGTAATCGTAGTAGGAAACGAAATACTCGACGGCATTCTGCGGGAAGAATTCGCGGAATTCCGCATACAGCTGGGCCGCAAGCGTCTTGTTCGGGGCGAACACGATGGCCGGCCGGCCGGCCCGGGCGATCACGTTGGCCATCGTATAAGTCTTGCCGGAACCGGTCACGCCGAGCAGCGTCTGGTACATCAAGCCGTCCTCGATGCCCTCGATCAGGCCCTCGATCGCGGTCGGCTGGTCGCCGGCCGGCGGGAAGGGCTGGTGCAGCTTGAACGGGGAATTCGGGAACGTGATGACGGTGGGTGCTGGTGAATTTGCAACCGATAAATCTGCCATTGGATCAGACCTTTGCTAGAATGAGAATCCGCCTGCGACCAAGCATTTATCGAGGTCGCTGTCTATACAACCGCTGCGAAACCCAGCCGACAAACCAAGTTTATCACGATGAATTCCCCAGCTCCTGCCAGCATCTTCAGCGCCATCGCCATGGCCCCGCGCGATCCCATCCTCGGCATCACCGAAGCCTTCAATGCAGACACCAACCCCGCCAAGATCAATCTGGGCGTGGGCGTGTACTACGATGACAACGGGAAAGTGCCGCTGCTGAATTGCGTACGCAAAGCGGAAGCGATGTTGATGGAACAACCGACGCCGCGTACCTATCTGCCGATCGAGGGCCTGGGTGCGTACGACAAGGCTGTGCAAGAACTCGTATTTGGTGCCGACAGCGCGGTAATTCAAGAGAAACGTGCCGTCACGGTGCAAGCCCTGGGCGGTACCGGCGCGCTGAAAATCGGCGCCGACTTCCTGAAGCGCTTCTCGCCGGATTCGCAAGTCTACATCAGCGACCCGAGCTGGGAAAACCACCGCGCCCTGTTCGAAAGCGCCGGCTTCACCGTCAACACATATGCCTACTACGACCCGGCCACCAAGGGCGTCAATTTCGCAGGCATGCTGGCCGACCTGAAGGCGATGCCGGAAGGCGCCATCGTCCTGCTGCACGCCTGCTGCCACAACCCGACCGGCGCCGAGCTGAACGCCGACCAGTGGGGCCAGGTGATCCAGGTCGTGCGCGACAACAACCTGATCCCGTTCCTCGACATGGCCTACCAGGGCTTCGGTGACGGCATCGCCGAAGACGGCGCCGTCGTCCGCCGCTTCACCGAAACGGCCGGTCCGCTGCTGATCTCGAACTCGTTCTCGAAGTCGTTCTCGCTGTACGGCGAGCGCGTGGGCGCGCTGTCCGTCGTCGCGTCGACCACGGAAGAAGCCGCCCGCCTGCTGTCGCAGCTGAAGCGCATCGTCCGCACCAACTACTCGAACCCGCCGACGCACGGCGGCAAGGTCGTCGCGACCGTCCTGTCGACCCCGGAGCTGCGCCAGCTGTGGGAAGACGAACTGGCCGCGATGCGCGTCCGCATCAAGCAGATGCGCGACGAGCTGGTGAAAAAGCTGGCCGAAAAAGCCCCGGGCACGGATTTCTCGTTCGTGCGCCAGCAGGTCGGCATGTTCTCGTACTCGGGCCTGACCAAGGAGCAGGTCGAGAAGCTGCGCGGCGAATCGATCTACGCCGTGGACACCGGCCGCATCTGCGTGGCCGCGCTGAACTCGAAGAACATCGATACCGTCGTTGACGCCATCGCAAAAGTTCTCTAAAATCGCGGCCTTCCGCTAAGCAATCATTGTTAGCGTATCGGGGCTCTGAAGAACCGTCGCGCAGCAGGTTATTCAGGCCCCCACCAATTCCCTGATAGCTCAGTCGGTAGAGCGACGGACTGTTAATCCGCAGGTCCCTGGTTCGAGTCCAGGTCGGGGAGCCAGATTTCCGCACGGTAGCGTCCAGCCTGTGCAAGCCGTTGGTGAGCGGCTATAATACGAACACCTATTCCCTGATAGCTCAGTCGGTAGAGCGACGGACTGTTAATCCGCAGGTCCCTGGTTCGAGTCCAGGTCGGGGAGCCAGAATTTCAAAAGGGGCATCGAGCGATCGATGCCCCTTTTTCGTTATTTCCCGGAGACCGGCTTCACTTTGCCCGCCGCCTCCAGCGCCCGCGCCCGCGCCGTGTCCACGTCATCCGCCGTCGCCAGCGCCACCCCCATGCGGCGGCGGGGGAACGACTCCGGCTTGCCGAACAGGCGGATGTAGCTGCCCGGCACGCGCAACGCGTCGGCCACGCCTTCGAACGCGATGCCCGCTGCCTCGAGCTGGCCATAGATGACGGCCGACGCCCCCGGCGCGCGCAGCGCCGTATTCACGGGCAGGCCGAGGATGGCCTTCGCGTGCAGTTCGAATTCGCTCTGCACCTGCGTGGCCATCGTCACCATGCCCGTGTCGTGCGGACGCGGGCTCACTTCCGAGAACCACACCATGTCGCCCTTGACGAACAGCTCGACGCCGAACACGCCCTGGCCGCCCAGGTTCGCGGTCACTTTCTCCGCGATCTCCTGCGCGCGCTGCAGCGCCAGCGGCGCCATCGGCTGCGGCTGCCACGATTCGACGTAGTCGCCATGCACCTGCTTGTGGCCGATCGGTTCGCAGAACTGCGTCTCGACGGCGCCGTCCGCGCCGATCGCGCGCACGGTCAGCAGCGTGATCTCGTAATCGAAGTCGACGAAGCCCTCGACGATCACGCGGCCCGCATCCACACGTCCGCCGGACGCGGCGTAGTGCCACGCGTTCTCGACGTCGTCCGCGCCGTCCAGCTTCGACTGGCCCTTGCCCGACGACGACATCACGGGTTTCACGACGTTCGGAAAGCCGATCTCGGCGCACGCGGCTTTCAGCTCGTCGAGGCTGGACGCGAAGCGGTAGGGCGACGTCGCGAGGCCCAGTTCCTCGGCGGCGAGGCGGCGGATGCCTTCGCGGTTCATCGTCAGCTGCGCGGCGCGCGCGGTCGGGATGCAGGTGATGGTGCCCGCCGCTTCCAGCTCGGCCAGCTTGGCGGTGGCGATCGCCTCGATCTCGGGCACGACGAGGTCCGGCTGCTCGCGCGCGATCAACGCGGCCAGCGCGTCGCCGTCCGTCATGTCGATGACGTGCGCGCGGTGCGCGACCTGGTGGCCCGGCGCGTTCGGGTAGCGGTCGACGGCGATCACTTCGACGCCGAGGCGTTGCAGGGAGATGATGACTTCCTTGCCGAGCTCGCCGGAGCCGAGCAGCATGACTTTCGTTGCGGAAGGGGAGAGGGGCGTGCCGAGGGTGCGTACAGTGGTCATTGATCAGGAGGGACAGGTCGGGAAGAGGGCGACTATAGCAAACAGCGTCGCCGGACGCACGCCGCGGGCAATATTTGTCAATTCCCGGATACCTGCTATAATATTGCCTCAATTCCCTGATAGCTCAGTCGGTAGAGCGACGGACTGTTAATCCGCAGGTCCCTGGTTCGAGTCCAGGTCGGGGAGCCAGAATTCCAAAAGGCCGCGTTATCGATACGCGGCCTTTTTCGTTTCCGCATCCAGATGCCGACCCTTTCTCCACTCGCGGCGCGCGACGCCGCCCGTATCGCCCGCTACGCCGCCTCCGCCGACATGGACGGCTGGCTGCATCCGGTCCACCAGGCCCTGATCCACCGCCGCGGCTGGCTGCGCATGCTGGCGCCGCGCGCCGTCGGCGGGGAAGAGCGCCCGCTGCCGGACGTCGTGCGGCTGGAAGAGGCCATCGCGCGCGTCGACGGCAGCGTCGGCTGGACCGTCACCCTGTGCGCCGGCGCCGGCTGGTTCGCGGGCTTCCTGCCGCCGCACCTGGCGCGCGACATCCTCGCGACGCCGCGCGCCTGCCTCGCCGGCAGCGGGGCCCCGACCGGCCACGCGGACCGCGAGGGCGACGGCTGGCGCATCGAAGGCGAATGGGACTACGCGAGCGGCGCGCCGATGGCGACCCACTTCACGTTCAACGCCTGGCTGCGCGAGGACGGCCAGCCGCTGCGGGGTGCGGACGGCCAGCCGCGCATGCAGGCGTTCGTCGTCCCCAAGGACATCGTCGAGATCGTGCCGCGCTGGCGCAGCATCGGCCTGCGCGCCACCGCCTCGCACGCCTACCGCATCCGCGGCGCGTGGGTCCACGCGGACCACGGCTTCGTCATCGATCCGGCCGCGGCGCGCGCCCGGGGGCCGCTGTACCGTTTCCCGTTCCTGCCGTTCGCCTTCGTCACGCTGGCGGCCAATGTGGCCGGGATGGCGTCGCACTTCGTCGACCTCGCGGCCGGCTGCATCGCGCGCCGGCGCAACCGGTTCGGCGGGCGGAACGAACCGCTGATCGAGGCGCCGGCCGTGCGCGCGGCGCTGGACGGCGCCTGTGGCCGCCTCGATGACGTGCGCACCCGGTTTTATGCGCTGCTCGATGCCTGCTGGGCCGACGTCGCCGCGGGCAGCGAGGTTGCGGACGCACAGGCTGCGCGGATGCAGGCGCTCGCGCAGGAATGGGTGGCGGCGTCGCGGTACGCGGTCGACACGCTGTACCCGTACTGCGGACTCGTCGCGGCAAGCGCGGACAGCGACATCAACCGCGTCTGGCGCGACTTCCACACGGCGTCGCAACATGCGCTCTTGCTGCCTCAGAACTGAGCCGCTATAATGCGGCCTCCTTTCCCTGATAGCTCAGTCGGTAGAGCGACGGACTGTTAATCCGCAGGTCCCTGGTTCGAGTCCAGGTCGGGGAGCCAGAATCTGAAAAGGCCGCGTACTGTTTCGCAGTACGCGGCCTTTTTGTCATGTGCCCACGTTCGCCGCCATGGCGCGGTTGCAGACGTCGACCCGATTGCGGCCGTGCACCTTCGCCCGGTACAACGCCTCGTCGGCGCGGCGCAGGACGGCTTCCCAATGCTCGTCATGCTGACTGTACGCGGCCACCCCGACGCTGACCGTCATCGGCACGACGAGCCCCTCCGTCCGCAAAGGGGTGGCGGCGATGCGTTCGCGCAGGCGCTCGGCGATGCCGCGCACGTCGTGCAGCCGCTGGCCGGCCAGCAGCACCGCGAATTCCTCGCCGCCGATGCGAAACAGCGCGTCATGCCCGTGCAGGACGTCGCCCGCGCAGTCCGTCACGTGCCGGATCGCCGCATCGCCCACGCCGTGGCCGTGGCGGTCGTTGATCGCCTTGAAATGGTCGATGTCGAACATGATGAAGAACATGCCCGATCCGTCGCGCCGGCAGCGGCTGAATGCGACATCGGCGGTGTTCTGCAATGCGCGGCGGTTCAGCCAGCCGGTGAGGGTATCGGTCAGCGAGGCGCGGCGCAAGTCCTGCGCCTGCCGATGGGCGACGATCAGGGCGTAGCTCATCGGAATCACCGACAGGAACAGGAGCAGGAACAGCGAGCCGGACGTCTGGAAGAACTGGCTGCCCATGAAGGTCAACGCATGGTCCCTGCTCGCGACCAGGTAGATCGTGCGCATGCTCTGCTGGAGCATGAAGACGCATTCCATGGCGACGAGCGGCAGGTAGGTCGGCCATTCGTCGGGCCGGATGCGGCCGCGCAACGTCAGGCCGACGCCGAGGTTGATGGCGGCGATCAGCGGCGTGAACACAAGCAACCTGTGCGCCACGGACGCCTGCAGCGCCGGCACGGCGTGCAATGCCAGCACCAGCGGCACGACGGCCACCATCAGCGGCCAGCCCGGCACCAGTCCGAGGTGCCGGCGCAGGCCGGCGAGGACGCCGAAATGGCCGGCGACGTACAGGGCGTTGGCGATGCCGGGAACGAGGAAAGACGCGAGATGGAACTTGAAGGCGAACGCGGCGAGAACGCTATTGCAAGTAAAAAACACCCCGGTCAACGCCCAGTCGCGCAGGCAGGTCTGGTGCGGGGCGGCCCGGTACAGCAGGGCCATGCTGGCGGCCATGACGACGCTTGCGAGCGCGGAAACCACGACGAGTGTGAACGCATCCATGTTGTCTTCGCGAGCGCCGTGAATTGAATTCGATCACGACATTATAGGTGCGCCGCCTTGATTAAATATCACCAATTGTCTCAGGGCATGTCCGACCCGCCGCCAGCAGGAAACAAAAAAACGAGCGAAAATAACGACTTACGTTATCCCGAGAGCGTTTTCCAATGTCTACTGCAGTTTCTCCAACATTCCCCCGCGGCGCGGCCATCAACCCGAAACCACTCGGCGTCTCGCTCTTGCTCATCATCCTCGGCGCCTGGTATCTCGCGCAGACCGTCGATGCGAAACACGCCGCGCTGTTCGTCGTGGGCGCGCTGCTCGGCCTGGCGCTGTACCACGCCGCGTTCGGCTTCACGTCCGCGTGGCGCGTCTTCATCGCCGACGGGCGCGGCGCCGGCCTGCGCGCGCAGATGATCATGCTCGCCGTCGGTGTCGCCTTGTTTTTCCCGGCACTGTCGGCCGGCACGTTGTTCGGCAATCCCGTCACGGGCCTCGTGTCGCCCGCGGGCACGTCCGTGATCGTCGGCGCCTTCATGTTCGGCATCGGCATGCAGCTGGGCGGCGGTTGCGCGTCGGGCACGCTCTACACCGTCGGCGGCGGCAGCACGCGCATGATCGTGACCTTGCTCGCGTTCATTGCCGGGTCCGTCATCGCCACCGCGCACATGCCGTTCTGGACGTCGCTGCCGCAGCTCAAGCCGATCTCGCTCGTGAAGACCCTGGGCCTCGCGCCGGCGCTGCTGCTCAACTGGATCGTGTTCGCGCTGATCGCATGCATCACCGTGGTCGTCGAGAAGCGCCGCCACGGCCGTCTCGTCGCGCCCGACTTGCGGCCCGCGCACGCGTCGCCGTGGTTGCACGGGCCGTGGCCGCTGGTGGCCGGCGCCATCGCGCTCGTCGTGCTGAACTTTGCCACGCTCGCGCTGTCGGGCCGGCCGTGGGGCGTGACGTCGGCATTCGCGCTGTGGGGCGCCAAGGCCGCGCAGGTGATCGGCATCGACACGGCGAGCTGGACGTACTGGTCGACGAAAGCCAATGCCGCCGCGCTGGCCGCGCCCGTGTCGCACGACGTGACGTCCGTGATGGACATCGGCATCGTGCTGGGCGCGATGCTCGCGGCGGCGCTCGCGGGCCGTTACGCGCCCGTGTGGCGCGTGCCGCTGCGCTCGCTCATCGCGGCCGTCGTCGGCGGACTGATGCTGGGCTATGGCGCGCGGCTCGCCTACGGCTGCAATATCGGCGCCTACTTCAGCGGCATCGTGTCGGGCAGCCTGCACGGCTGGCTGTGGCTCGTGGCCGCGTTCACGGGCAATGTCTTCGGCACGCGCCTGCGGCCGCTGTTCGGACTCGACGTCGAACGCGTGAAACCAAGCGGCTGCTGACCGCTCGCGGGCCGGTTCTGCAAGCTTCTGCCAACCGGCCTACAATCGATCCTTTGCCGTCAGGATCGAGCATGCAAGCAACAGTCAATACAACACCCCTCGAACAGGACGGCCTCCCGCCGGGACCCCGCGCGTTGGCCATCATCGCCCTCGCGCTCGGCGTGGGCATGTCGTCGCTCGATACCGCCATCGCCAACACCGCGCTGCCCGCGATGGCGCAACAGTTGCACGCGACGCCGGCCGACTCGGTCTGGATCGTGAATGCCTACCAGCTGGCCATGGTCGCGACCTTGCTGCCCATCGCGGCGCTGGGCGAAACGATCGGCTACCGCCGCGTCTACGTCGCCGGGATGGCCTTGTTCACGCTGGCGTCGCTCGCGTGCGCGCTCGCCTGGTCGCTGCCCGCGCTGATCGTCGCGCGGCTGTTCCAGGGCGTCGGCGCCAGCGCCATCATGGGCGTCAACACGGCGCTGCTGCGTGCCACGTATCCGGCCAAGCTGCAGGGACGCGGCTTCGGCAACAACGCGCTCGTCGTCGCGATCGGCTTCGCGCTCGGACCGAGCCTTGCCTCCGTCATCCTTGCCACGTCGTCGTGGCAATGGCTGTTTGGTATTAACGTGTTGCCTGGCATCGTCGCCTTTTTTATGGCGCGCAAGGTACTGCCGGAAACGCGCCGCGCCAGCCACCGCGTCGACGGCCTGGCGGGCATCTATAACGTCGTCGCTTTTTCGATGGCCGTGCTGGCGCTGGGCGATGCCGCGCACCGCGTGGGTATGAAGACGTTGCTGCCCGAGGCGCTGATCGCGCTCGTGTTCTTCGGCCTGCTGCTGCGCCGCGAGCGCGGGCATCCGGCGCCGTTGCTTCCCGTCGACCTGTTCCGCCGGCCCTTGTTCGCGCTGTCGACCATCACCGCGGTCTGCACCTTCGCCGCGCAGGCGCTCGCGTTCGTCGCGCTGCCGTTCTTTTTCGAGACCACCTTGGGCCGTTCCCCCGTCGAGACGGGCTTCCTGATGACGCCGTGGCCCGTGCTCGTCGGCGTGATGGCGCCCGTGGCGGGGCGCTTGAGCGACCGCTATTCGCCGGGCCTCCTGGGCGGCATCGGTCTGCTGATCCTCGCGGTGGGCCTGGTCACGATGATGAGTCTGCCGGCGGCGCCGTCCGCCCTCGCCATCGGCTGGCGCATGGCGGTGTGCGGCATCGGCTTCGGCTTCTTCCAGGCACCCAACGTGAAGGCGATCATGGGCAGCGCGCCGGCATCGCGCGCCGGCAGCGCCAGCGGCATGGTCGCGACCGCGCGCCTGACGGGGCAGGCAACGGGCGCCGCCCTGGTCGCGTTCTGCCTTACCATTTCCCACGTGCGCGGACCGTGGTTCGCGCTCGGCATCGCCGCCGCGTTCTCGTTCGCGGCCAGCGTGGCCAGTTTTTCGCGTCTCGTCGTCGCGGCGCCGGCCGTTTGAGTCGTACCCATCAAGAAAGACTACCCATGACACGACGTTTCAAGATCGCCGCGATTGCCGGCGACGGCATCGGCAAGGAAGTCCTGCCCGAGGGTTTGAAAGTACTGGCGGCCGCGGCCGAACGCTTCGGCCTGCAGCTGGACTTCACGCATTTTCCGTGGGCCAGCTGCGACTGGTACATCCAGCACGGCGAGATGATGCCGCCGGACTGGAAGGAACAATTGGCCGCGATGGACGCCATCTATTTCGGCGCCGTCGGCTGGCCGGCGCTGGTGCCGGACCACATCTCGCTGTGGGGCTCGCTGCTCAAGTTCCGGCGCGAATTCGACCAGTACATCAACCTGCGCCCGGTGCGCCTGTTCGAAGGCGTGCCGTGCCCGCTGGCCGGCCGCAAGCCGGGCGACATCGACTTCTTCGTCGTACGCGAAAACACGGAAGGCGAGTACACGAACCTCGGCGGCGTGATGTTCGCGGGCACGGAGCGCGAAATGGTGATCCAGGAATCCGTGTTCACGCGCCACGGCACCGACCGCGTGCTGCGCTACGCGTTCGAATTGGCCAGCGCGCGCCGCCGCCGTCATCTCACCGTCGCGACGAAGTCGAACGGCATCGCCATCAGCATGCCGTGGTGGGACGGCCGCGCGGACGCGATCCACGCCGACTACCCGCACGTGACGGTCGACAAGCAGCACATCGACATCCTGACGGCCCGCTTCGTGCTGCAGCCCGACCGCTTCGACGTCGTCGTGGCATCGAACCTGTTCGGCGACATCCTGTCCGACCTCGGCCCGGCCTGCACGGGCACGATCGGCCTGGCGCCGTCCGGCAACCTGAACCCGGACCGCACGTTCCCGTCGCTGTTCGAGCCCGTGCACGGCTCCGCGCCAGACATCGCCGGCAAGGGCATCGCCAACCCCATCGCGATGATCTGGTCGGGCGCGATGATGCTGGCGTTCCTCGCGGCCGGCCCGGACGCCGACCCGCGCTGTGGCGAAGCGCACGACGCGATCGTGGCCGCGATCGAGGACGTGCTGAGGACCGGCCCGCGCACGGGCGACCTGGGCGGCGCGGCGACGACGGTCGAGGTCGGCGACGCCATCGCGGCGCGCGTGCGCGGCTGAAGGCACTTTGAAACGGCGGCGGCCGCCTCGATATCAGGATTATGGCGCGCCGTTCCTCTTTCCCCGACCTCCCCGCACCGCCCGCGACGGACCATCCCTGTCCGCTGTGCGGCCGGCCGCTGGGCACGGTCAACATCGACCGCCATCACCTGATCCCGAAGTCGCTGAAGGGCAGGGAGCAATTCCCGATCCACAAGATCTGCCATCGCAAGATCCACGCGACGTTTTCGGAACGCGAATTGCTGCGCGCCTATCACACGTGGGAAGCGCTGCGGAGCGATGACGATATCCGGGCCTTTATCGACTGGGTGGCGAAGAAGCCGCCGGGGTTTTATGCGCGGACGTTTACGTCGAATAAAAAGAAGAGTCACTGAGCCCGCTTGCGGCGTTCCAATCGGGGCCGCCCGTACGACCACGCGGACGCTTGGCATCCATGTCATGCGACCTTGTTCGCGTGTTGATACTTTAAGCATCAAGGCCCGCGATATCTGAGCAATATCGCGACCGTCGCACGATTGAATCGAATTACACCTCAGCCGCCCTTCGTGTAAAATCAAAGCTTACTTTTTTGCAATTCTAGTTCCTGTTTTCAATGCCGACCGCTCCGCAGCTGCAATGAACCAAGACGACGCAAGCGCCTGCTCGGTTCTCCTCATCGACGATGAACCCTTTGCCGAGGACATCATTTCCCACGGCCTGAAGGGGTGCGCGTCGTACGCGCTGCGTTATGCCCGTGACCCCGGCATGGCGGTCGAGCTGGCCAAGGAAGTCGGTGCGACGGTCGTGCTCGTCGATTTGCGCATGCCCGAGATCGACGGGTTCGAGGTCACGCGTCGCCTGCGTGCCGACAAGGACACGGAATACGTTCCCGTCGTCATGCTGTCGTCCGAGGAAGATCCGGAAATCAAGGCGAAGGCCTTCGCCGTCGGCGCCAACGATTACCTCGTCAAGTGGCCCGATCCGCGCGAGCTCGTCGCCCGCGTGCGCTACCACAGCGATGCCTGCATCGCGCGGCGCCAGCGCGATGCCGCGTTCGTGTCGCTGCGCCACAGCCAGGAGCAATTGGCCGCCAGCCAGTCGGCGCTGCACCAGGCGCAGAAGATGGAGGCGATCGGCCAGCTGACGGGCGGCGTCGCGCACGACTTCAACAATGTCTTGCAGATCATCGGCGGCAATCTCCAGCTGCTCAAGCTGGTGGGCAATCTGAACGATGCCGGCAGGGCGCGCGTGGACATGGCGCTGGCCGGCGTCGAACGGGGCGCCAAGCTGTCGTCGCACCTGCTCGCCTTCGCGCGCCGCCAGCCGTTGCAGGCGGTCGTGATCAATCCGGGGCACCTGCTGCGCGAGATGGACGACATGATGCGCCGCGTGCTCGGCCCGCGCGCGCGCGTCGTGACCGAGATCGAGGCCGGCCTGGGCAGCACGCTCGTCGATCCCAACCAGCTCAACAATGTGCTGCTGAACCTTGCGATCAATGCGCGCGATGCGATGGCCGGCGGCGGCACGCTGACGATCCGCGCGGCCAACGTCGGGCCGGATGGTCCGTTGCCGTCGGAAGTGCCGTTCGGCGATTATGTGCTGATCGAAGTGAAGGACACCGGCAAAGGCATGCCGCCCGAAGTGCTGGAACGCGCGTTCGAACCGTTCTTCACGACCAAGCCGACGGGGCAGGCGACGGGCCTGGGGTTGTCGATGGCGTACGGGTTCGTCAAGCAATCCGGCGGCGAGATCGTTCTGCGCAGCGAGCCGGGCAAGGGTACGAGCGTGCGCATCTACCTGCCGCGCAGCGAGGCCGAGCCCGTGCGCGCGGAGCAGATGTCCGCGGGGCCGCTGCTGGGCGGGGTCGAGACGATCCTCGTCGTCGAGGACGAGGAAGACGTGCGCAGCACGACGTGCGGCATCCTGTCCGCGCTCGGCTATCGGGTGCTGGAAGCGCCGGATGCGGCGAAAGCCGTCGAGCTGGTCGAGAGCGGACAGCACATCGACCTCGTGTTCACGGACGTGATCATGCCCGGGCCGGTGAGCAGCCTGCAGCTGGGCGAAGTGGTGCGGGCACGGTTGCCGCAGGCGCAGATCCTGTACACGTCGGGTTACGCGGAGGGCGTGCTGGCGCACGAAGGGAAGCTCGAGGCGTCCGTGAATCTGCTGCAGAAGCCGTATCACCCGGATGCGCTCAGCGCGCGCATCCGGCATTTGCTGCGGCGGCGGCAGGCCGCCACCATCTAGGATTATTTGCTGGGCTTGATGTAGCGCTGCGACCCCGGCGGCGGTTCGTTCAGCACGGCCCAGAAGATGCCCAGGTCCGCGATCGCGCGCACGAATTCCGTGAAATCGACGGGCTTCACCACATAGGCGTTCACGCCCAGTTCATAGCTGCGCACCAGATCCTGTTCTTCCTTCGACGAGGTGAGCATCACGACCGGCAGCGGCTTGAGGCCGTCCGTACTGCGGATTTCGCGCAGGACTTCGAGGCCGTCCACTTTCGGCAATTTCAGGTCGAGCAGCACGACGGCCGGGTTGCCGGCCGGGCGCGACGCGTAGTCGCCGCGGCGGTGCAGGTAGTCCAGCGCCTCGGCGCCGTCGCGCACGATGATGACCTGGTTGGCGAGCTGGCTCTTGGACAGTGCGATCAGCGTGAGTTCGAGATCGTTCGGGTTGTCTTCGACCAGCAAGATGGGCTTAAGCATGAGTACTTTTGAATAACGTTCAATGTTGGGGATGCTGTTTCGGGAGCGCGAACGAGAACGTCGCGCCTTCGCCCTGCACGGCATGGGCCCAGACGCGGCCGTTGTGGCGCTCGACGATGCGGCGCACGTTGGCCAGGCCGATGCCCGTGCCCTGGAAGTCTTCCATCCGGTGCAGGCGCTGGAATACGCCGAACAGCTTGTGGACGTATTCCATATTGAAGCCGGCGCCGTTGTCCGCCACGTGGAAGACCGTTTCCATCGGATGGTCTTCGGCGACTACGCGGATCACGGCCGGATCGCGCTGGCCCGTGAACTTGACGGCGTTCGACAGCAGGTTGAACATGGCCAGGTGCAGGAACGTCGGGTCGGCGCAGATCGTGGGCAGCGGGCCGATGTCCCACTCAATGTTGCGGCCGCGCGTTTCCAGCGCCAGCTTGTCGAGGCAGGCCGCCACCAGGTCGTTCATGTCGACCGTCGTCGGGCGCAGCGAGGCCCGGCCCATCTGCGAGAACGACAGCAGGTCGTCGACGAGCTTGCCGGCCAGGCGCGCCGCATCCTTGATGTTTTTAAGGAAGCGCTGGCGCTGCTGGGCGTCTTCGCTGCCGGCCGATTCGAGCAGCAGGTCGGCGAATCCGACGATGTGGCGCAGCGGCGCGCGCAGGTCGTGCGACACCGAGTACGAGAACGCTTCCAGTTCCTTGTTGGCGCGCCCCAGTTCCTCGGCCAGTTCGGCCATCTGCTCGGCGCGTTCCAGTGCGATGCCGAGCAGGGCGGTGCGGAATTCCAGCGCCATTTCGATCTCGCCCCCGTGCCACGGCAGGCTCGTGCCGTGGATCGTCTCGCGCCACGCGGCAAAGCTCGTGCGCGGCGACAGCTGCGTCGGCGCGCCGGGCGCCGGCGCTTTGGAATGCGGATTGCCGGCCCACTCGATGGTGTGCACCCACTCCGGACGGAACCACAGCAGGTAGTGCTTGTGGATGCGCGAAATAGGCATCGCGAGCAGGCCGCTGGCGTTGCGGATCATGCGTTCCGCCGGCGGGTACAGCGCCGACAGCTTATCCGTGTGGAACACGTCGCCGTGGTCGTGCAGCGTCAGCCAGTTGACGAGGGCCAGGATGTCGTCCTGTTCCGGCGTGTCGCCATACGTCAGGATGCGGTCGTCGACCATGATCGCCACCCCCGACGCGCGCGCGAAGCGCAGCAGGTCGGGGAAGACGCTGGACAGGTTCTCGATGAAGTCGCTGCCCTGCGTCAGGCCGGCCAGCATCGACACCATCGTGCGCCGCACTTCGAGGCGGAACTGCAGGTCGGCCGCGTCCTCGCGCGACTCGATGCACAGCGCGAGGATCTGGCCCAGCTGCTCGCACGCCGTGCGCTTCTCGAACGCGACCGGCGTCGGGCCTTCGTTGTGGCACGAGATCAGGCCCCACAGCTCGCCCCTGACCATCAGCGACACGGACATCGACGCCAGCGTGTTCATGTTCCGCATGTACTGCAAATGCACGGGCGAGACGCTGCGCAGCGCGGCGAACGACAGGTCGTTGGGCTTGCCCGTGACGGGGTTCAGCGGCGGCACCAGCGGCGCCGGCGTGTAGGTGGCATCCTGGATCAGGCGGATGCGCGACAGCTTGTACAGCTCGCGCGCCTGGACCGGGATGTCCGACGCCGGAAAGTGCTGCCCCATGTACGAGTGGTAGCGTTCGTCGCGCGCTTCCGCCATCACGTGGCCGTGGCCGTCGGCGTCGAACCGGTACACGAGTACGCGCC
The DNA here is from genome assembly GCF_001941825.1 of Massilia putida. Lineage (NCBI taxonomy): Bacteria > Pseudomonadati > Pseudomonadota > Betaproteobacteria > Burkholderiales > Oxalobacteraceae > Massilia > Massilia putida. The sequence goes on along the minus strand of NZ_CP019038.1, from coordinate 2,088,252 downwards.
CGAAGCCCGTCACCGAGCGCACGTGCTGGCACGCGAGGGCCGCCAGCGATTCGATGCTGCTCGAGTCGTTCACCTTGTGCAGGAAGTCGCCGATCAGCGGATACAGATGGCGGAAATCGGCCGGTTCCGCGCGGTCGACCGCTTCGAATTCGGCATTGATGACGCCGTCCCATTGGTGGGCGAGCACGTCGAAGTGGCGGTCGTTGCCCGTCGTGACCGTGCCCACGTAGAACGGCCGCTGGCCCAGGTCGGCCGCGAGCTCGGGCGCGAGGCGCCGCGCGGCCTCCTCGCCGATCGCGTCCGCCAGCGGACGGCCGATGGCGGCGTTCGCCGGCACGCCGGACCAGTCGCCCAGATTGGCGCTCGCCTGCAGCACGGTCAGGTCGGGCGCCAGGGTCAGCAGGAAACCATGCGGCTGGATGCTGCCGGGCGTGCGGATCGGTTCCTTGTCGCAGGTCGACAGGTCGAGTACGGGTGCGGTGACGGCCTGGGTCATGGATCGGGAACAGGGATCGAAACGTCGGGTTACAAGCCATGCATTTTACAAGAAAAGTCAAACGTCAATTATTTCCGGTATTTGAGTATGCGGGGTGAATGCGGCAATATTGCAACGATACCTCGTCGATTTGGGCGCGAATCCGGCGAATTGCGCTCACGCATGATGCTGCCGTCATTACCTGGGAGGTAATCGCCGCGCTGCGCGCCGGCGGGCACACTGGTCCCATCGTCAACCCACCGAAGGAAACGACCATGACCACCTCCCGCCACACCCGTGCCTATACGAGCGCGCCGAACACCATCATCGCCGGCGACGTCAACCTGTACTACCGCGACTGGGGCAGGGGCCGTCCCGTGCTGTTCGTGTCCGCCTGGTCGCTGTGCTCCGATTCCTGGAGCTACCAGATGATGGCGCTGGCGCGCCGGGGCCTGCGCTGCATCGCCTTCGACCGGCGTGGCCACGGCCGCTCGTCCGACCCGGGCGGCGGCTACGACATCGACACGCTGGCCGACGACATCGCGGCCGTCGTCGAAGCGCTCGACCTGCGCGACGTCGTGCTGGTCGGCCACTCGATGGGCTGCAACGAGATCGTGCGCTACCTCACGCGCCACGGCAGCGCGCGGGTGCGGCAGGTGGCGCTGCTCGGGCCGATGACGCCGGGGATCGCGCTGTCCGCATCGAATCCGAACGGGGTCGACCCGGCCCTGCTGGAACAGTTCCGCAGCACGCAGCTGCTGCACGACTTCCCGCGCTGGATCGACGAGAACGTCGAGCCGTTCGTCCCCGGCGCCGGCCCGCGCATGCGGGATTGGCTCGCGCAGATGGCCCTGCAATGTTCGCTGCAGGCTCTGCACGACTGCCACGTGGCCGTGCAGGCGTCCGACATGGGGGCGGAGCTGGAAGCGGTCGACGTGCCAGTCCTGTTGATCGCCGGTGCCCTCGACGTGACCGCGCCGCTCGACCTGACGGCCCGCAGGACAAACGCCCTCGTGCCAGACTGCCGCCTCGTCATCTACGAAGACGCGGCGCACGGCATGTTCCTCACCCATGTGGAGCAGGTCAACGGCGAGTTGCTTGAGTTCATCCGCGCCGAGGTCTAAATTGATGCCTTTACATCAAGGAGGCGCCATGCAGGACGGACACGCGGACGCGACGCAGGCGCGCGGCGACGGGTACTTCAGCGACTTCGGCTCCGCACTGCGCTACTGGCGCACCCGGCGCGGCTACAGCCAGCTGCGGCTGGCCGTGGACGGCGGCGTGTCGCAGCGCCACCTGAGCTTCCTGGAAAGCGGACGCGCCCAGCCGAGCCGCGACCTGGTCCTCAAGCTCGGCCTCGTCCTCGACGTGCCGCTGCGCCAGCGCAACGCGATGCTGCTGGCGGCCGGCTTCGCGCCCGCCTACCAGGAGCGCAGCCTGTCCGACCCGGAGCTGTCGTCCGTCATGCGGGCGCTCGACTTCATGCTGCGCCAGCAGGCGCCGTTTCCCGCCCTCGTCGTGGACCGGTTGTGGAATCTCGTGAGGTTCAACGAGCCCGCCGCCGGTTTCATGAGGTGGCTGCTCGGCCTGCCTCTTGATGCGGCCATCCCGCGCGACGGCTCCATCAACGTGCTGCGCCTGATGCTCGACCCCGCCGGTTTGCGGCCGCGCCTCGTCAACTGGCAGGCCGTGTGCGCCGACAGCCTCTTGTGGATCCAGCGCGAAGCCATGGCCGACGGCCCGGGCAGCGAGGCGACAAAGCTGCTGGCCGAGTTGTCCGCCTTGCCGGGGATGGCGGCCGCCGCGGAAAGCCCGGTGCCGAACCTCGACCGGCGTGCGCTGCCGTTCCTGCCGCTGACGATCGCGCACGAGGGCGCGGAACTGAACCTGTTCACGACCATCACGACGCTCGGCACCCCGCACGACGTCACCGTGCACGAGTTGCGCCTGGAATCGTTCTTTCCTGCTGACAACGCGACGGCGGCGTGGTTCCACGAACGGTTCAGCGCGGCAACATGACGCACGCGGTATTTGGCTCATCAATTCTAGTGGTTTTTTGTGACTATGTACGAAGAACGCCGCCATTTTGATGATTTGAATGTCGAAAATTGACAATGTAAAATTCGTTAATTGCAACGCGCGCAGGCATTTTTCCTGGGGTGTATGATGGGCTGGTTTCCTCCACCTTTCGGCCCACGATAACCGCAGTAATGAACGACCTGACCAATACGCAACCCTGGCCCGACGAGCGGCGCTACCAGTACCTGATCTCCGGGATCAGTGACTACGCCATCTACATGCTCGACCCGAACGGCTACGTCAGCAGCTGGAATGCCGGCGCCAACCGTTTCAAGGGCTATGTCGCCCAGGAGATCCTGGGCGAACACTTCTCGCGCTTCTACACGCCGGAAGATCGCGAAGCGGGCAAGCCCGCGCGGGCGCTGTCGATCGCGCTGGCGGAGGGCAAGTACGAGGCCGAAGGCTGGCGCGTGCGCAAGGACGGCTCGCGCTTCTGGGCCCACGTCGTCATCGATCCGATCTACAACGAGGAAGGCGTCCTGCTGGGTTTTGCGAAAGTCACGCGCGACGTCACCGAGCGCAAGCGCGCCGAAGATGCGCTGCGCGAGAGCGAGCAGCGGTTCCGCCTGCTGGTGAACGGCGTGACCGACTACGCGCTGTTCATGCTGTCGCCGGAAGGCACCGTCACCAACTGGAACCCGGGCGCCGAGCGCATCAAGGGTTACAGCCAGTTCGAGATCATCGGCAGCCATTTCTCGCGCTTCTACACGCCGGAAGACCAGGCCACGGGCGCGCCCAGGCATGCGCTGGAGACGGCCGCCACGGCGGGCCGCTACGAATCCGAGGGCTGGCGCGTACGCAAGGACGGCTCGCGTTTCTGGGCCCATGCCGTGCTCGACGCGATCCGCGGCGACGACGGCGAACTGCTCGGCTTCGCCAAGATCACGCGTGACCTGACGGAGAAAAAGAAGGCCGACGAGGCCCTGGAAAAAGCCAATATCGCGCTGTACCAGGCGCAGAAGATGGAATCGATCGGCCAGCTCACGGGCGGCGTCGCGCACGACTTCAACAACCTGCTGTCGGTGCTGTCGAGCGGCCTGGAAGTGCTGAGCCTGCAGCGGGGCGACGGCGATACGCGCACGCTGGAATCGATGCGCCGCGCGATCGACCGCGGCGCGCGCCTGACCCAGCAGCTGCTCGCGTTCGCGCGCCAGCAGCCGCTGCAGGCCGAGGCGCGCAACCTCAACGGCATCATCCGCGGCTTCGAGACCGTGCTGCGCCGCGCCGGCAACCCGAGCATCGACTTCGTGATCGACCTGGACCGCAAGGCCCACAGCGCCATGATCGACAGCGCGCGTTTCGAATCGGCATTGTTGAACCTCGTCGTCAACGCGCGCGACGCGATGCCCGACGGCGGCCGCCTGACGATCGCGACGGCCAACGTCGTGGCCGACGGCCAGCAGCCGGTCGGCCTCGCGCCGGGCGAATACGTGCGCGTGACGGTGAGCGACACGGGCACCGGCATGCCGCCCGAGGTGGTGGCGCGCGCCTTCGAGCCGTTCTTCACGACGAAGGAGGTCGGCAAGGGCACGGGCCTGGGCCTGTCGCAGGTGTACGGCTTCATCAAGCAGTCGGGCGGCGAGGTCGCCATCGACAGCAAGCCGGGCGAGGGCACGACCATCTCCATCTACCTGCCGGCGGCGGTGAACACCATCGAGGAGGCGCGCGCCGAGCATACGGAGCGCGTGCTGATCGTCGAGGACGAGCCGGACCTGATGGACGTGGCCGCGTCGCTGTTCACCAGCATGGGCTACGACGTCGTCACGGCGGCCAGCGGCCAGGAAGCGATCGACGTGATGGAGCAGGGCGACGTCGACATCCTGTTCACCGACGTCGTGATGCCGAACGGGATGAACGGCATCGAACTGGCCAGCTTTACGCGCGAGCATTATCCGCGCACAAAGATCATGCTCGCGTCCGGTTACCCGCTGCCGGCGCTCAAGCAGCGGCACGGCGTCGACCTCAACGAGTTCGCGTTCGTCAACAAGCCATACCGCTTGTCGGACCTGGCGCGGACCTTGCGCACGGCGATGTGATCAATCGAGATTGAAGATGATGTCGCTGATCCGTTCGTAGATCGGGTCGGCGGACGGCCCGTTGTTCGGCCAGTTCAAGATATCGAAATGGTCGTAGCCCCGGTAATTGCCGAGGAAATTCCACATCCCGCGCACGGCCTTGCCGTCGTAATCGCGCACCGGATGCCCGCTGGGCGCGCGCATGCTCACTGTGTTGACGACGCCGTCGTTCGGGAACCACGCGCTGTCGATGCGCACCCGGCCCGGCGCGTACTGCGTGTACGAGCCCATGCCCGGCTGGGCCAGCGAGCCGACGATCCATTCGCCGGCGAACAGCTTGAAGTACGGAATCATGTCGGCCCGCGGATACTGGAACGCCGTGTTCTGTACCGGCGCGAGGATACGGTCCGTCCCGTTGCAGCACCACGCGCCGGCCTCCGTGGCCAGCGTGCCCACCGAAAAGTAATAGACCGAGGGTGAAGTCAGTGCCCAGCGGTTGAATTCGCGCGCGCCGTCGGGCGCCAGTTCCCAGTGGGCCAGTTCGTTGTCGAGGATGTCGCGCAAGGGGCTGCGCAGGTTCGGCAGCACGTCCAGCACGGCGTCGCGCAACGTGGTGCCATCGTGCGGCGCCGAGATCGTGACGACGCTCTTGATCCAGCCGACCTTGCCGCCCTTGTAGAGTTCGCCGCCGCCCTCGTCGCCGTCCGGCGAGCCGTGCTCCAGCAACTGGATCAGGGCGCGGATCGTCGTGCCGCCCTGGCTGTGGCCGATCATGTGGACCGGGTGCGCGGCATCCCATTGCGGGTAGAACGCGAGCGGGTAATTCTCGGGATTGTTGGCGGGATCGGCCGCCCAGCACTTGCCGGCCGGCTTTTGCGGCTGGCCCGGATAGCCGTAGCGCGCCACGTGGTGGGCGCCGTAGTCGACGCAGCCGCCCTTGATCTGGGCATACAGCTCGGCGGCGCGGTCCCAGTTCGATGCGATCGCGCCGACCTGGGCCGTGAAGATGGTATGCGGGCCGTGGTAGACGGCCAGGTGCGCGGCGATGTTGCCGTAGCCGCCCCAGTAGAGGAAGCTGCCGAGCGGGTGCGATTCGGGGCCGAAGCCGAGTACGCCGTGCACGAGCACGACGGGATCGTTATTCGCGGCGCGGACGGGCGCGCACAGCAATGGCGCGAGCGCCAGCAGCGCGCAGGCGCAGGTTTTTGTCAGTCGCAACATGTGGCTCTCCATTGGACGTGGCGAGCCCATTGTCGGTTTGATATGCGGCGCGACATTTGCGCTGCCTCGACCGGGACGGCGAAACGGCTGCTGCGACGCAACACATCCGCACCGGTGTTGCTTGTGCGCACTACGCCCGGGTTCGTTGTGCGTAGGGCGGGCGGCCGCCGCCCACGCGTGACGCCAACAAACCGCACATGTCACGCGTGGGCACGTTCGTATGTGCGGCCACCGGCCTCACATATACCCCACGCTACCGTCATGGTGCAGAGCGAAAAAAAAACGGCCGTCCAGCGGCCGTTTTGTTCGTGCAACGAGGCGATCAGTTCGCCACCGTCATCCCGGCCGCATTGCCCACCGCGCGATCGCCCGGACCGGCGGGTGTCGGCGTGTTCGATGCCGTGACGGCGGCCTTCTCGGCCAGGTCGGGGTTCCACACGACGTTCTCGTCCACCGAATACAGGCGGCACGGCTTGTCGCTCTTGGCCGAGCAGGTGGCCAGGGCTCTGGCGTCCGGATCCTCGCCTTCCTCGGCCCAGCACCACGCGCCGCTGGGCGACACGGCGAACGCGCGCGGCGTCATCTTGGTCAGATATTCGCGGTAGGCGCGCTTGCCGTTCTCGCTGAGGAAGGGCACGGCGTCGACGTCGTCCACGCCGGCGAAATTGGTCGCCTGCGGCTGCGGCGGTTCCGGCACCTTGTACACGATCCTGGTCGGCATGCCGACCTGCTGCAGGAATTTCATCGTATCGGCCAGCCATACGTTTTGGCCGTCGCGGCTGGCGAGCATGCCGTGCGAATCCCGCTTGAACGGGGCGTATTCGACGAGCTGGGCGTGGCCGCCGGCCTGTTCGAACGCGTCGTGCATGCGCGCCACGAGTTCCGGCGAGAACAGCGAATCGTTCTGGCCGTACATCCACAGGCTCGGCACCTTGTTCTGCGCACCGTATTCGGCGAAGGCCGAGACGAGCGCCGAGCGCCAGCCGCAGCCGTTGCTGTCGTCGCGCAGGCCGCCGGCGAAGTTGATCAGGCCGCGCACGCCCGGCAGGTCTTCGGTGCCCAGCGCCATCGTCGCGAGGCCGCCGTACGACTGGCCGGCGACGACGATGTGGTCCGTGTCGACCCATTTCTGGTCGCGGGCATAGGCGAGGGTGTCCTTGATGTCCTCGGCCTGCGTGTAACCGTTGGCGGTCATGTCGCAGCCGTGGTCGCGGTAATGGCCCGTCGAGTTGGCGAAGCCCTGGCGCATCGGCACCATCACGGCATAGCCGCGCTCCACGAAGGCGTGCGCCATGTGGTAGAAGCGGTCGCGCGGCTGCAGGTTCGGATGGCCCGGGTCCTTGCCGTGGTTGATGATGATGAGCGGGAACGGGCCCGGACCGTTCGGCTGGAACACGGTCGTCTCCAGGCGTGCCTCGTGGTCCTGGCCGGCCGGGATCAGGACGATGTGTTCATTGATCCGGTAGTCGAGCTGCAACTCTTGTTCGATCGCCAGGCCGGGCAGGAAGGCCAGGGCGGCGAGGAAGGCGGACGTCAGTTGGCGAACGGAAGGGCGGACTTTAAGCATGGAAAACTCTGGAACGACACCGGGTTTGCACTTTTCCCCGAGAACTGATTGCCTCGCGGAATAAGTTGATTTTAAGCACGGTGATTTTCCAGAGCAATGCCCAATTAACCAATTCTCCAACTAAATCTTCGTGTGTGGCCACATTTGCCATAACAGGCAGATAATCCGCAGGGCCAACGATTGGAATAGCCATGTTTAACTGACATGAATACCGACGACCGTTTCCTGCAAGCCCTGCAAGGCGGCGCGCGCGCGTGGCGTCTCGCGCTCGAACGCCACCTCAAGGCGCACGGGCTGACGAGCGCCGGCTGGAACGCGTTGACCGCCGTGGCGGACAGCCCGGCGCCGCCGTCGCAGCGGGAACTGGCGCGCCGGCTGGGCGTGGACGGCGCCACGCTCGTGACGACGCTCGACCGGCTCGTCGCAAGCGGCCTCGTGCGGCGCGACGCGGAACCGGGCGACCGCCGCGTCAAGCGCATCGCGCTGACGCCGCATGGCGACGCGGTCGCGCGACAGGTCCATGCGGAAGCGGCCGCGCTGCGGCGCGCGACGGTCGCGCGGCTCGACGAGGCGGCGATGGTGGCCGCGGCGGCCGTGCTGGACGAACTGCAACGGCTACTGGAGCGCGCATGAGCGACGCCGACTACGCGCCGCGCCAGTGGCACCCGGACGAACGCCCCACCATGCCGGGCGGTCCGTCGTTTCCCAAGCACTCGACGCCGCGGCGCATCGCCTTTTTCCTGATCGGCACCCTGGTGACCCTGACCGGCGGCCTGGGCAACGCGCTCGTCACCGTCAACCTCGTCAACCTGCAGGGCACGCTCGGCGTGTTCTCGGCCGAGGCCAACTGGCTGCCGACGGCCTATGTGATGACCAATGTCTCGATGAATTTGCTGCTGGTGAAATTCCGCCAGCAATTCGGCCTGCGCGCATTCACCGAGTTCTTCCTCGTGTTGTACGCGCTCGTCACGTTCGGCCACCTGTTCGTGGGCGACCTCGGCTCGGCCATCGCCGTGCGCGCGGCCCACGGCATGGTGGGCGCGGCGCTGTCCACGTTGGGCCTGTACTACACCTTGCAGGCGTTTAAAAAGGAATGGCGGCCGCGCGGGATCGTGATCTCGACCGGCATCGCGCAGCTGGCGCAGCCGATCGCCTATATTTTTTCGCGCAACCTGCTGCAGTTCGCGGAATGGCGCGGCCTGTATCTGTTCGAGCTGGGCCTGACGCTGGTCACCCTGGCCGCCGTGCTGTGGCTGAAACTGCCGCCGGGCGACCGCTTCAAGGCGTTCCGGCCCACGGACTTCCTCACGTTTTCCCTGTTCGCGCCCGGCATGGCGCTGCTGTGCGCGGCGCTGACGTTCGGCCGCGTGCTGTGGTGGACGGAGAATGCGTGGGTGGGCATCGCGCTGGCCGTGTCCATCGTGCTGCTGCTGGCCGCGATCTGCGTCGAGCACAACCGCGACAATCCCTTGCTGAACATCCGCTGGCTGACCAACGGCATGATCGTGCGCCTGTCCATCGCGCTGATGCTCGTGCGCGTCGTGCTGTCGGAACAGAGCGTGGGCGCCGTCGGCTTCCTGCGCCTCGTCGGCTTGAACAACGACGAGATGCACACGCTGTTCCTCGTCATCCTGCTTTCCACCATCCTCGGGATCGCGGTGTCCGTGCTGATCATCCGGCCGCCGCACCTGATGGCGCCGCAGGTCGTGTCACTGCTGATCATGGCGCTGGGCGCGTGGATCGATTCGAACGCGACCAACGTCACGCGGCCCGCGCAGATGTACGTGAGCCAGGGCTTGCTGGCGTTCGGCGGCGTGATGTTCCTCGGGCCGCTGCTGTTGACCCTGCTCGGAGCCGTGATCGCCAATCCCGCGAACCTGATCAGCTTTTCCGTGCTGTTCGGCCTGACGCAGAACCTCGGCGGCCTGATCGGCTCCTCGCTGCTGGGTACGTTCCAGGTGATGCGCGAAAAATACCATTCGTCCGTGCTGGCCGAGCACTTGAGTTCGCTCGATCCGCTCGTCGCCGCGCGCATCCAGCAGGGCGGGGCCGCGTACGCGCGCGTGCTCGCCGACCCGGCCGCGCGCACGCGCCAGGGCATCGCCGTGCTGAGCCAGGCGGCGGCGCGTGAAGCCAACATCCTCGCCTACAACGACGTGTTCCTGCTGATCGCCATCATCGCCACCCTGCTGGCCGCCTGGATCTTCGGCCGCTCGCTGTGGCTGAAATACGTGTCGCCGCCACCGCCGGCGCCGGCGCCGGTCCCGGCGCCGCCCGATCCGACCGATTCGCCGATCGCCGTGCCGTCCGGCGACCGCCGCACGGCGCCGCGTCCGCCCATGCCGACGCCGGCCGTCCCAACCTGACCCGAGCCCTCTGCCATGCCGGAAACGACAACCACCACGACGACCACCACGACGCAGCAGAAGTCGAACCGCAACGTCATCGCCAGCGGCGTGCTGTTTGCGCTCATCGCCCTGATCGGCGTGCTGATCGTGCTGTATGCCTGGCGCCTGCCGCCGTTCCACAGCGCGCTGCAGACGACGGAAAACGCCCTCGTGCGGGGGCAGGTGACGATCATCAGCCCGCAGCTGTCCGGCTACGTCGTCGAGGTCGACGTGCAGGATTACCAGATGGTGCGCCAGGGCCAGCTCCTGATGCGCATCGACGACCGCATCTACCAGCAGCGCCTGGACCAGGCGAAGGCCCAGCTCGCGACGCAGCGCGCGGCGCTCGCCAACTTCGAGCAGAGCCGCAAGACGGCCAGCGCCACCATCGCCCAGAACCAGGCCGCCGTCGCCAACGCCGCCGCGCAGGCCCAGCGCGCCAACGCCGACCTGCGCCGCGTGGAAGAACTGGCGGCCGACGGCTCGCTCTCCGCGCGCGAACGGGACGCCGCCCGCGCCGCCCGCGCGCAGACCGTCGCCGCGGCCGAGCAGGCGCGCGCCGCGCTGGAAATTTCGCGCCAGAACCTGCGCACGGTGGAGGTCAACCACGCTTCGCTGGAAGCGGCCGTCGCGAACGCCGAGGCGGCCGTGCGGCTGGCCGAGATCGACCTGTCCAACACGCGGATCACGGCGCCGCGCGACGGCCAGCTGGGGCAGGTCGGCGTGCGCCTGGGCGCGTTCGTCAACGCGGGCGCCCAGCTGACGGCGCTCGTGCCGCAGACGATGTGGGTCATCGCCAACATGAAGGAAACGCAGATGGCCGACGTGCGCCTCGGCCAGCCCGTCACGTTCACCGTCGACGCGCTCAACCACGCCACGCTGCGCGGCCACGTCGAGCAGATCTCGCCCGCCACCGGTTCCGAGTTCTCCGTGATCGTGCCGGACAATGCGACGGGCAACTTCGTCAAGATCGCGCAGCGGATCCCGGTCCGCATCAGCATCGACCCGAACCAGGAACTGGCCGCGCGGCTGCGGCCGGGGATGTCGGTGGTGGCGAGTATCGACACGAAGGCCGGCGGACGCATACCGCCGGGACCGGGGCAGGCGCGATGAGGCGCCGCCTGATGCTGGGCGCCTGCGCGGCGCTGCTGGCCGGCTGCCGCATCCCCGTGCAGCCGCCGCCGCAGACGACGCTCGTCGTGCCATCCACGTGGCGGGGCCGGGTCGGACCGGGCGCGCCGGTCGAACGCGACTGGTGGCGGGCGTTCGGCGATCCCGTGCTGGACCGTCTCGTCGCCCAGGCCTTGACACGCAACAACGACGTGCGCACGGCGCAGGCGCGGCTGCGCGAATACCGGGCGCGCATCCAGGTGGCGCATGCGGCCGAGGAGCCCAGCCTGTCGGTCGGCTTCACACCCACGCGGGCGCGCGTGATCGGGCCGTTCGGCACGCCGATCTATTCGACGGCGATGCAGGGCGCGTTCCAGGCCGCCTACGAACTCGATCCGTTCGGCCGCACGGCCAGCCTGACGGAAGCGGCGCGCCTCGACTACGCGGCCCAGCAGGCGGCGGCGGATGCGACGGCGCTGTCGGTGGCGGCGAACGCGGCGTCCGGCTACCTGAACCTGCGCGGCCTCGACGCCCAGCTGGCCCTCGCGCACGCGACGCTCGCGTCGCGCCAGCGCTCGCTGGAACTGGCGCGGCGCCAGTTCGAGGTCGGTTACAGCTCGCGCCTGGAATTGTCGCAGGCCGAGGCCGAGTACCGCGCGACGGCCGCCGCCGTGCCCCAGCTGGAACGGGCGATCGCGCAGCAGGAGAACGCCCTCGACATCCTCGCCGGCGCCAATCCCGGACCGGTGGCCCGGGGCGCGGAGCTGGGCAGCCTGAACGCGCCCGCGATCCAGCCCGGCCTGCCGTCGGAATTGCTGCGCAGGCGGCCCGACGTCGCATCGGCCGAGCGCGCGGTCGCCGCGGCCGACGCGAACCTCGCCGCCGCGCGCGACCAGATGCTGCCGTCGCTGCGCCTGACGGCGTCGCTGGGCGCTTATGCGACCAGCCTGCCGGACCTGCTGTCGTCGCCGACGAGGTTGTGGAGCGTGGGCGGCAGCGTGCTGGCGCCGCTGTTCGACGGGGGCCGTCTGCGGGCCCAGGCCGAGATCACGGCATCGCTGCGCGACCGCGCCGTGTTCGCGTACGAAGCGGCCGTGCGCAACGCGTTCGCCGACACGGACAACGCCTTGACGGCCGTGCAGCGCCTGCGCGAACAGCTGGACCAGGCCGAGGCACGCCGCGTGGCGGCGGCCGAAGTGCTGCGCATCGCCCACAACCGTTATCGCAACGGCTATTCGTCCTACCTGGAAGAGCTGGATGCCCAGCGCAACGCCTTCAGCGCCGAGACCGGCGCCCTGCAGCTGCGCGCCGCCTGGCTGCAGGCCCACGTCGACTTGTATCGTGCGCTGGGCGGCGGCTGGGCGCCCGCCCGCTAGAATCGTTCACATCACCATGAAGGAGGGGAGAACATGATCAAGATCGGGATCATCGTCGGGAGCACCCGGCCCGGCCGCAAGGCACTGGATGTGGCGCGCTGGGTGCTGGATATCGCCGGCATGCGCGCGGACGCCGTGTTCGAGCTGGTCGACATCCAGGATTTCAACCTGCCGCTGCTGGACGAGCCCGTACCCCCGTCGCTGGGCATGTACGCGCAGCCGCACACGAAGGCGTGGGCCGCCGCCATCGCCGGCTTCGACGGATTCGTCTTCGTCACGCCCGAGTACAACCACGGCCCGTCGGGCGCGCTGAAGAACGCGATCGACTTCCTGTACAAGGAATGGAACAACAAGGCCGCCGGCTTCGTCGGCTACGGCAGCGCGGGCGGTGCGCGCGCCATCGAGAGCCTGCGCCTCGTGATGGGCGAATTGATGGTCGCGGACGTGCGCGCGCAGGTGATGCTGTCGCTGCGCACCGACTTCGAGAATTACACGACGTTCAACCCGGCCGAGCATCACGAGCAATCCGTGGACACCATGCTCGACCAGGTCGTGGCGTGGAGCCGCGCGCTCAAGACCCTGCGGCCGGACGCGCCCGACGGGCACGCCGCTTCTGCGGACGCGCCGCAGGCCGGCCAGCGCATGGGCAGCCAGTGATCTTCCCGGGCGGCGCTACAATCGCCGCCTATGACCGGTTTATCTTCTCCCACCCGGCGCGCCACCTGCGCCGCCTGCCTGCGCGCGCAGAGCGCCTGCATCTGCCACTGGGTGCGGCCGCTGTCCAGCCGCGCCGACCTGTTGATCCTGCAACATCCGCTCGAGGTGCGCAACGCCAAGAACAGCGCGCGCCTGCTGCACTTGTGCTTGTCCGGCAGCCGGCTGGAAGTGGGCGAGGCGTTTGACGCGTCCGGCTTGCGCGCGTTGCTGCACGCGGACGGGCGCGTGCCGGTGCTGCTGTATCCGTCGACGCCGGGCTCGGCGCCACCCGTCCTCGATGGCGGGTCGATGTCGCAGCCGGAGCGGCTGCGGCTCGTCGTGCTCGACGCCACTTGGCGCAAGAGCCGCAAGATGCTCCACGTAAATCCCGAGCTGCAAGGACTGCCACGGCTGGCGCTGCATGACGTGCCCGTGTCGGCTTATCGGATTCGCAAGGCGCACGCGTCGCACCAGCTGTCGACCCTGGAAGCCGCCGCGCTGGCGCTGGCCCAGCTGGAAGGCGACGCCGACCGATACCGGCCTCTGCTGCAGGCGTTTGACGGTTTTGTGCAACAACAAGCTGCTCTTTTTTCGCGCTTGAACCCATCCTGAGATCGGCGTACTATACTGTATAAACATACAGTACTTAAGGAGCGCCGTGTGAATCGGGTCAAAGCAAACGCAAGTCGGGCGGTCAGCCAGGTGGTGTTGCCGTTCCCGCAAAAGTCCGCCGAGGTCGTGCCCATCAACGGGCCTTTGAAAGGTCGTGGCGCCGTCACCAATATTCAAGGCCGCTACGAAGTGAACGGCCGCGAGCGGTTCGACGACGGCTGGACCGTGCCGGGCGCGAAGGACGAGGCGCCGGCGCCCCTCAAGACGATCGTCACGGACGAGATCGCTAAGTCGATCCTCAGCCGCAACACGTCGCCGGACATCCCGTTCAGCGTCTCGCTGAATCCGTACCGGGGCTGCGAGCACGGCTGCATCTACTGCTTCGCGCGGCCCACGCACGCCTATCTTGGGCTGTCGCCCGGCCTGGACTTCGAAAGCCGTCTCTTCGCCAAGGTGAACGCGGCCGACCTGCTGCGGCGCGAGCTGGCGCGTCCGGGCTATGTCCCGGAAAACATCGCCATCGGCGTCAACACGGACGCGTATCAACCCTGCGAACGCGACCGCCGCCTCACGCGAGAGGTGCTGGAAGTGCTGTCCGAATGCCAGCACCCGTACGGCCTGATCACGAAGTCGGCGCTGATCGAGCGCGACATCGACCTGATCGCGCCGATGGCCGAAAAGGGCCTGGCCTGCGCCGCCATCACGCTGACCACGCTGGACGGCGAGATCTCGCGCACGCTCGAACCGCGCGCGGCCGCGCCCGCCCGCCGCCTGCGCGCGATCCGCACGCTGACGGAAGCCGGCATCCCCGTCAGCGTGAGCGTCGCGCCGATCATCCCGTTCGTCACGGAACCGGAAATCGAGCGCATCCTGGAAGCCGCGAAGGACGCCGGCGCCGTCGGCGCCCACTACACGGTGCTGCGCATGCCGTGGGAAGTGAACCCGCTGTTCCAGCAATGGCTGCACGCCCACTTCCCCGACCGCGCCCAGCGCGTGATGAACCGCATCCGCGACATGCGCGGCGGCAAGGATTACGACAGCGACTTCAGCAAGCGCATGACCGGGGAAGGCATCTGGGCCGACCTGATCCGCCAGCGCTTCACGAAGGCCGTCAAGCGTCTTGGGCTCGAAGGCCGCATGAGCCGTTTCAACACGTGCGATCCGTCGCAGTTCCGGCGTCCGCTGGTGGTACCGAAATCGGTCGTCAAGCCGACCAGTGCGGCGGCGGCGCAGATGGATCTGTTTTAAGACGTCGCCGGCACCAGCGACAGGACGTGTGCGGGGACGGGCCGTCCGTGCAGACTGAGCCGGTTGCGCGCCAGGCATTCGTGGACGGCGCCGGCTTTGCGGGCGAGGGCGAGGCTGGACAGGTTGCCGTCGGCCACGACGATCTCGACGCGCGTCTGGCCGAGGCCATCGAAGGCGAAGCGCGCCAGCGCGCGGATGGCCGCCAATCCCGCACCCTGCCGCCGGGCCGCTGCGCGGACCCAGTAGCCGAGGTTGCAGAAGCCGTTGGCGCGATTGAACTGGTTCAGGCCGGCCGCGCCCACGTAGTGCTGGCCGTCCCGGTCGAAAATGCCGAACTCGTGCGCGGTGGCGTGCGCACGTGCGGTGGCGCAGGCCGCGATCCAGGCCAGTGCATCGGCCTCGTCGTAGGCGGCGTGGGCCCAGGGCATCCACTGGACCAGGCTCGCCATCGATTCACGGACGGCGGCCGCCATCGCCGGGGCATCGGTCGGGACCAGGGGGCGAAGCAGATAGTCGCCGGCAAGAAGAGGCTCTGTCATGTCGTCCGTTCGGGGTGGGATGTCGACATCTTAACGGGCAGGACGCGCCGCGCCAACGCCGGCGGGTTGTGAGTACACATGCTCTGGGCTACGATTGCGCTCTTCAGCATGACTGGCAGGCGGGAACATGGCGGAGCAGGACAAGGCAGCGAACGACAAGGCAGCGAACGGCAAGGCAGCGAACGATGTGCAGCGGGTCGTCTTCGTCGGCGCGGAGTCGACCGGCAAATCGACGTTGTCCAACTATCTGGCGCACGTCTACCACACCGTCGCCGTGCCCGAGATCGGCCGCTTCATCTGGGAAGAAAAGCACGGCCGGCTGGGACCGGACGATTATGTCGAGATCGCCGTCAAGCACCGCGCGGCCGAGGACAAGGCCATGGCGCAGGCGCGGCGCTGGTTGTTCGTCGACACGAATGCATTGACGACACTGCTGCTGGGCATCGAGTTCCACCAGGTCGGCGATCCGCCGCCTGCCGAACTGCTGCGCTGCGCCGACGATTGCCGCGCACGCTATGCCCACACGTTCGTATGCGCCGACGACATTCCGTACGAGGAACAGGACGTGCGCGAAAACGAGGCCTGGCGCGGACGCATCCAGCAACTGGTCGTACAGGACCTCGACGCGCGCGGCATCCCGTACACCGTCGTGCACGGCAGTGTGGAGGAGCGGGCACGCCAGGTGCGGCGCGTGCTCGATGGCGCCGCCCGCTAGCTGCGCGCGGCGCGCCTAGACGATCGTGCCCGGCAACTCGATGCCGTGCAGGCGCCGGAACAGCTTCAACGCAAAACTGTCCGTCATCCCGGAAATATAGTCGGTCGCGCCGAGCAGGCGCTCGTACGGTGTCGTGCCGCGGCTGAATTGCTGGGGAATGATTTGCGCGATCTTGCGGTCCGCTGGCGTGCGGTCCGGTTCCGGCTTGACGAGTGCCGGGACGATCTTGCCCAGCAGGCCGCCGAGGATGTCGAAGCCGGCGGCCTCGATCTGCAGCACCGACGGCGTGGCATAGATGCGTTCGCGCGACAGCGTGGCGATCGCCGCGAGCTCGGGCGCGAAGCGCGACGCGCTGACGAGGTCTTGTTCGAAGCGGCCGTCCATGATGGCATCGTAGTGCGCGCGGAACACGTCCAGCGCGGCCGCCACGAGATGGCCGATGGCGCGGGCACGGAGGTACTCCACGCGGCCCGTGTCGTCGGCCAATTGCCGGTAAGACGGACTCTCGGTCGCGCCACCCGGAAAGGCGATGGGCCACAGCAGGCCGCGCGCTTCGTCGAACGAGACGCGGCCGAGGCGGTGGCCATCTTCCAGGTCGACGATGCCATAGCAGATGTCGTCCGCCGCCTCCATCACGAACGCGAGCGGATGGCGTGCCCATGCGCCCGGTCCCTTGCGCACGAGCCCGACCTGGCTGGCGACGCGCTCGGCCGTCGCGGCATCGTCCGCGAAATAGCCGAATTTCTTTTCGCTGATCTTGTCCTTCGCCCGCGGCAGGTCGGATGCGCGCGGGTATTTCATGAACGCGGCCAGCACGGCATAGGTCAGCTGGAAGCCGCCGTTGTCGACGGCGTTCTGCAGCCGCGTGACGAGGCGGAAGCCCTGGGCATTGCCCTCGAAGCGCAGGAAGTCCTGGCGCTCGCGTTCGGCGAGGCCGGCGAGCCAGCGGTCTGCATGCTCGGCGAACCATGACTGGATCGCGGCTTCGCCGGAATGGCCGAACGGCGGGTTGCCGATGTCGTGGGCGAGACAGGCGGCGGCGACGATGCTGCCGAAGTCCTGCGGCGCCATCGACAATGCCGGCACGCGTTCCTTGATGAATTCGCCGCACAGCATGCCCAGCGAGCGGCCGACCGACGACACCTCGATGCTGTGCGTGAGGCGCGTGCGCACGTAATCGCTGTCCGACAGCGGAAACACTTGCGTCTTGTCCTGCAGGCGCCGGAACGCGCTCGAATACACGAGCCGGTCCCAATCGCGCATGTACTCCGTACGGCTGCCGCCGTCGCCCCGGTCATCCTCGCGGCCCAGGCGCATCGTCGACACCAGGCGTTCCCATTCCATCGACATCGTTCCCCGCTCTCAAAAAGGTGTGCGCCAGTGTACACCGTCCCTTTCCGCTGCCGGGTAGCGTCAAAAAATGGTTGACTGTATCAACTTTGTCGACTATCTTACGATGTATCTTACGATGTATCTTACGATATAATGGAATGAAGATGCGACACCATATGCACCCCCACCATCCCGTATTCTCCCCACGCCACGGGCACGGCGGCCATGGCGGACATCCGGGCCGCGACGGCCGGCCGGGCGGCTTCGGCTTCTCGGACGACGGCGGCCTGCCGCGCGGACGCAAGCTGTCGTCGGATGACTTGCAATTGCTGCTGCTGGCGCTGATCGCCGAGCAGCCCAGCCACGGCTATGAACTCATCAAGGCGCTGGAGACGCGATCGAACGGTTTTTATGCGCCGAGCCCGGGCATGATGTACCCGGCGCTGGCATGCATGGAAGACCTGGGCTGGGTCACCATCCAGCTCGAAGGCACGCGCAAGCGGTACGCGCTGTCCGACGAAGGCCGCGCCCACCTGGACGCCAACCGCGAACGCGTCGACATGCTCCTCGCCCGGCTGCAGCAGGCCGCGCACAAGATGGACTTGATGCGCAGCGCGCTCGCCGAAGGCGAGGAGGGCGTGGGCGGACGGGGTGCCTGGTCCGCGGAACTGGCCGACGCGCGTCACGCGCTCAAGCGTGCGCTGATGACGCGCGCCGGCGCATCCGTCGACGAGCAGCGGCGTATCGCCGCGATCCTGGCGCGGGCGGCGGCCGAGATCGAGCAGGGGCCGGCTAGCGGCGGCCAGCCTGGCTCGACCGGGAGCTGAGCGGCAGCATGCCGTCTTCGCGCATGGCGAGCGTCCGCGCACGCAGCTTCAAGCCCGGACGCTCGACTGCCGTATACAGCAGCGCAGCCACGGACAACGCCGCCGCGTTGTACAGGACGAACCCGGCGGCGGGCACGTCCACCGTGAGGCCGCCCGCCGCGCTGTCGCCCAGCGCGCCGTCGAGCCAGGCATAGACCTGGCGATGGGTCAGGTACAGGCTGAAGGCCAGCAGGGCGAGGGCACGCGCACCCGGCAGCGCTTGGCGGCCGAGCGGCGTGTGCGGACTCAGCGCCCCGGACAGCAGGCACGCACAGCCGAGTGCGACGAGCGGAAACAGGAACACGGCCCCTGTGTGGCCGAGTGCATCGATCTGCGTCGCCGCACCGAGCAGCGCGATGCCAGCGCCCAGCAACGTCCAGCCATGACTCAGCAGGCGCGTCCACCATGCCGGCCGGAAGGCGCGCAGGGCCGCCAGCAGCACGCCGGCAGCAGGCCGTCGAGACGCGTCCAGGTCGGACTGTAGATCGAGCCGACATAGCCCGCGATCGCGCGCGCCATGTCTCCACCGGGCGCCATATGCGGTGCGACCGCATGCCGCCATTGCCAGTCGCGCAGCAGCATGCCGCCACCGAACAGCACGGCCGCGCCGGCGGCCGTCGCGAGTACGTCTGGCCTGCGCCCGAGCAGCCAGACGGCCAGCGGCAACAGCAGATAAAAGTGTTCCTCGACACACAGCGACCACGCGTGTGAATACGCCCGCTGCGTGAGGTGGTCGGGCAGCACGTTCATCGTGAACGTGAGAAATTGCCAGACCGGTGGCATGGCCTCGGCCTCGCGCCAAGTCGGCAGCGCAAGATACAGCGCGAGCACGGCGAGATAAGCCGGGAGGATGCGCCACGCCCGGCCGAGGATGAATCCGGTCCAGTCCGGCATACGTCCCGCCGCGACGTCGCGCAGCAATTGCCAACCGATCAGATAGCCGCTGAGCACGAAGAACAGGTCCACGCCCATCCACCCATGCCGTCCGGCGCACGCGATATCGATGCCGTGGCTGGACAGGTGGTACAGCATGACGACGACAATCGCGACGGCACGCAGCAGGTCGAGGCCGGGTGCGCGGGACGACGGCGCGGGCGGATTCTGGACGGGCGAGGGATTCATGGCGCGCCAGTCTACCCGACCGTCGGACGTCAAAGCTCAAGCATTGTCACCGAGGCCGGCGTCGCGCTACCTGCGCGATCGCGGCCGCCATCGACTGCCACGTCAGTGCTCAGCGCTCGTTGGTCACGGCCGCCAGCAGTTCGGCCGTGTCCACCGCGCCCATCCTGCGCGCCGCGTCGAGGATCGCGTTCCCGTCCGCGTCCAGGCGGAACGGGTCGGCGCCGCGCGCCAGCAGCAGGCGGGCGATGTCCACCCGATTGAACATGGCGGCGAACATCAGCGCCGTCTTGCCGTTCGGGCCCGCGTTGTCGACCTCCGCGCCGTGGCCCAGCAGCAGGGTCGCGATCGACATATCGCCCTTGAAGGCGGCGCCGGCGAGCGGGGTCTGGCCGGCGTCGTTCATGATTTCGGGATCGGCGCCGTGTTCCAGCAGCACCCGGGCGGCGTCCGCATGGCCGTGGTAGCAGGCCAGCATCAGCAGGCTGTCGCCGCGTTCGTTGCGCAGGTTGGGCGGCAAGCCCTGGTCCAGCAACGTCGCGAGTTCGCCGGCCTCTCCGGTGCGCGCGAAGTGGAAGACCTTGCGCACGAAGGCCAGCGTGTCGTCGTCGAGTTCGCTGGCCGACGGCGGGCGTGGTGGTGGCTGTTGCTGTTGCGGCTCCTGCATCGTGATCTCCTGATCGGCGTATGGCTCGACAGGATTAGAACACAATGCCGCGCCGCGCACGGCAGCGCAGGATTCGCGCCTGATCAGACCCGGCGTTGGAACTCTTTCAGGTGCCGTTCGATCTCAAACACATGCGGGTCGGGCTTGCCGAGTGCGCGCAAGGCCTTGGCCAGTTCCAGCAGGTATTCGCTGTTCGGCCCGCTCGGGCCACGCGCGGTGGCGATCTGCAGCGCAATGTCGCGCTCACTCGCCGGGCCGAGGTAGGCCGCGTTTTCGTGCGTGGCGATGTAGACAAGGCCTTCGGTGCCGCCGCCATCGTCGAAACGGATGTCGGTGGCCAGGCGCAGGTAGCCGTTCTTTTCGCGGTAATCGAGGTGGGCGAATTCCTCGGGCGTGACGAGGTAAGCCATGCCGTGGCAGGTCGCGCTCGGGTCCGGCACGAGCGTCACGACCCGGCCCGGCGCCGTCTCCGTACCGCGGTGGTCGTGCGAGCCCTGCCAGAAGCGCCGGGTCCAGCCGGCTATGCTGGCGGGGCGGCGCTCGAGGTAGGGAAAATCGGCCTTGAAGATGAGCGAGCCGTAGCCGAACAGCCAGACGCTGGCGTGGTTGTCGAACTTGTCCATGCGCTCGTTGATAGCAATGGTGTTGTGGGACATCGATGACAGGAGGTTGCGTAAAGGATTTGCATTCTAGCGCGGCCGCAACGCGCCCGCTGGGTTGTCGTCGGCGCCGACCCATTCGTACAGGAACGCAATGAACGCGGCCGCGGCCGGCGACAGCGACCGCTGCTCGCGCGTGTACACGAAGAAGCGGCGCGTCAAGACCGGCGTGTCGAGTGGCAGCATGTGCAGGCCGTGCAGACGCACGAGCGGTGCGGCATACGGCATGCACACCGTGACGCCGAGACCGGACGCGACCATGGCCAGCGCGGTGGTCATGTACGTGACCTCGTGCGCCGGCCTAAGCGCGACCTCGCGCAGGCTGTCGCCCCGGGCGTCGCCTTTCGCGGCGCCTTTTGAGTCCCCTTTTGAGTCGCGCGTTGTGCCGCGCGTTGTGCCGCGTTCTGCGCTGCGTTCGCCGTCGCGCGCACCGTCCTCCTTGCGGTCATGTCCGCGTCCCATGTCGGCCAGCAGCCGCTCCGTGAACTGGCCCCGCAGCGAGATCAGCGGATGCGCGGCCAGGTCGCTCCAGCCGAGCCGGCTGTGCTGCGCCAGCGGATGATCCGGCGGGACGACGGCCTCGAACGGCATCTCCATCAATTCGCGCGCTTCCAGTTGCGGGGCGCCGTCGCGTTCGGGACCGATGCCGAAATCCGTCTCGCCGGACAGCACGCGCGTCGTCACCGCTTCCACCGGCGAATCGGACAGGCTGATGCCGATGTCCGGGTAACGCGCGCGCCATGCCGCGATCACTTGCGGCAGTAGGGTGCACGCCATCAATTGAGGCACGGCCACGCGCACGATGCCTTTCCTGAGTTGCGCCTGGTCCGCAATGTTCGCAAGCGCACGGTCGAGGTCGTCGATCATCTGGCTGAATAGGGGATACAGCTCGTTACCCGTTTCGGTGAGTGCGATGCGCCGCGTATTGCGGTCGACGACACGGACGCCGAGAGTTTGCTCCAACTCTTTGATCAAACCGGACAAAGCGGACTGTGTAACGTGCATGTACTGCGCGGCAAGCGTAAAGTTACCGGTCTTTGCCAGGGCAACGAAGGCGCGCATCTGGCGCAGGGTAGGATTCATCAGAAAGTCCGATAAATAGAGCGAAAAATATTGTTTGTATGATAGTCCGTTTTACTTTTTAATGGCGGAAACATTGTTAAAGGAAACGCCATGAAACTCGCTACCCTGAAGTCGGGCGGCCGCGACGGTACGCTCGTCGTCGTCAGCCGGGACCTGGTCACCTGCCAGGCCGTCCCCAAGATCGCCCGCACCCTGCAGCAGGCGCTGGACGAGTGGGATCACGTCGCGCCGCGGCTGCGCCAGGTCTACGACCGGCTGAATGCCGGCACGGCGGCCGGGGCCGAATCCTTCATCGAGGAAGAGTGCGCCTCACCGCTGCCGCGGGCTTTCCAGTGGGCCGACGGATCGGCGTACATCAACCACGTGGAACTCGTGCGCAAGGCGCGCGGCGCCCAGGTGCCGCCGTCGTTCTATACGGATCCGCTGATGTACCAGGGCGGTTCGGATTCCTTCGTCGGCCCGTGCGACCCGATCGCCGTGCTGTCCGAGGAGTGGGGCGTCGACCTGGAGGCCGAGGTGGCCGTCGTCACCGGCGACGTGCCGATGGGCGCGAGCATCGAACAGGCGGCGCAGGCCGTCCGCCTCGTCATGCTGGTCAACGATGTGTCGCTGCGCAACCTGATCCCGAAGGAACTGGAAAAAGGCTTCGGATTCTTCCAGTCGAAGCCGGCCAGCGCGTTCTCTCCGGTGGCCGTGACACCGGACGAGCTCGGCGACGCCTGGCGTGACAGCAAGCTGTGCCTGCCGTTGCAGGTGACGTTGAACGACCAGCCGTTCGGCCGTCCGAACGCGGGCGACGACATGACGTTCAGCTTCGCGCAATTGATCGCGCACGCCGCGAAGACGCGCGAGCTCGGCGCCGGTTCCATCATCGGTTCCGGCACGGTGTCGAACAAGCAGGGCAGCTTGCACGGTTCGAGCATCGCCAACGGCGGCGTCGGCTATTGCTGCCTGGCCGAGCTGCGTATGTACGAGACGATCGAGCAAGGGGCGCCCAGCACGCCTTTCCTGCGCTTCGGCGATACTGTCCGTATCGAGATGTTCGATGCCGACGGCGCCAGCATTTTCGGCGCCATCGACCAGGAGGTTGCACACTATCACGGGAGGAAGGAATGAAGCTTTATACCTATTTCCGCAGTTCGGCCGCGTACCGGGTGCGTATCGCGCTCAACCTCAAGGGGCTCCAGTACGATGCGGTCCCGGTGCACCTTTTGCGCGGTGGCGGCGAGCAGCTGCAGGCGAACTACATCAAGATGAATCCCAGCGGCCTCGTCCCCACCTTCCAGGACGACTACATTACGCTGACGCAGTCGATGGCCATCCTCGAGTACCTGGAAGACGAGTACCCGGAAGTCCCGCTGCTGCCGAAGGATGCCGCCGGGCGGGCGCGCGTGCGCGAGCTGGCGCAGATCGTTGCCTGCGACATCCATCCGGTGAACAATCTGCGCGTGCTGCGCTATCTCGTGAACGAGCTCGGCTTGTCGGAAGAGGTCAAGACGCAGTGGTATCGCCACTGGCTGCTGGGCGGCCTCGACGTGCTGGAAAAACACCTGGCGCGCGATCCCAGCGCGGGTCCGCTGTGTCACGGCTATCTGCCGACCATCGCCGACTGCTTCCTCGTACCGCAGGTGTTCAATGCGCAGCGCCAGGGCATCGATATCTCGGTGTATCCGAACATCGCACGCATCAACGCGGCCTGCGTCGAGATCCCGGCCTTCGTGGCGGCGCATCCGTCCAACCAGCCGGACGCGGAATAACCCCGGGCGGGGCACGCGGCGGCGCACCCGCCGCGTGGTCGACGGCCGCTGTCAGTGCCGCGTCTGCGACGCCATGCCCGAGCGGTCCGGCTCGGCCGGCGTCGAGATCTCTTCCAGCGTGTGATCGATGCCGGCCGAATGCTTGGCCGCCATATCGCCCAGCGAGACGATGCCGATCACCTCGTGCGATTGCTCGTCGACGACGGGCACGCGGCGGATCTGCACGTCGCCCATCTGGCCCAGCACCTCGTCCACGGTCTGGTTGGGTGCGCAGGTGCGCACGTCGGTGCTCATCACGTCGCTCACGCGCGTCTGTCCGGGCGCCTGGCCGGCCGCGGTCGAGCGGACCGTGATGTCGCGGTCGGTGATCATGCCGACCAGCTTGTGGCCGTCCAGCACGGGGATCGCCCCGACGTTCAGTTCATCCATCATCTGTGCGGCGCGCTGCACGGTTTCCTGCGGCGAAATGCTTTGCACGTCGCGGGTCATCACATCCTGAATGGTCTGCATGTTGATCCTCCTTCGTTACGTTCGCACGGCGTTAAACGGGGATGCATGATGCACGCTTTCGCGGATGTCGGACGCTACGTTGAATTGCGGAACAACGCGTAACGAGGACTTGTGCGAACCGGGCTCGGCTACAATCTGCCCTTCTTCGACTTTCCACCGACGCCATGCCTATTCCCGCGCCCATCGCCGCTGCCCTGCAACGTGCCGACGCCTCCTGGCGCCCGCATCTCATCGACGGTCTCGACGCGATGATGCGCGCGACGCCGGACTACCTTCCGGACCTGGCGAACGACCACTACCTGCCGACGGCCGGCCGCCTGTTCGCGGCGTTTGCTCTACCGTTCGACGCGGTGCGCTATGTGCTGGTGGGGGAGGGCCCATATCCGCGCGAAGAGAGCGCGACGGGCGTGTGCTTCATGGATGGCGCCGTCGGACCGCTGTGGTCGGACACCGGACTGTCGAAGCCCGTCAACCGCGCGACGTCGCTGCGCAACTTCATGAAGATGCTGCTCGTGGCCGACGGCCAGCTGAGCCCGGATGACACGGGCGGCGCGGCGCTGGCTCCGATCGCGAAGGCGGCGCGGGCGAATGGGTCGATCCAGACGCTGGCCGAACTGCAGGACAACCTGCTCGGCCACGGTTTCCTGCTGTTGAATGCGGCGCTCGTGTTCCGCAAGCATGTGCCGCCGGTACAGGAAGCGCGCGCGTGGGTGCCGTTCCAGCGCGCCGTGTTCGCCGCGCTGGCGGAGAAAGCCGACAAGCCGACGCTGGTGTTGTGGGGCAAGATCGCCGAGCAGTTGAACAAGGTGCCGGAGACGGCCGGTTTTCCGCAGATCCACGCCGAGCACCCGTACAACCTGTCGTTCATCCGCCACGAAGGCATGCAAAAGCTGTTCGGCCCAATGCACCTGCTGCGCCGGTAATGCGGGGGCAGAGCCCTTTTTTGAGCAATTGATTCCACGTCGCATGCCGGCGTCGCATTGCTCGCCAGCCGTCTGCCACCATGGAAGGCCACCGGTGACCCGGTCGTTGCGCAAAGGTGAGTGTGGATGAGTACATCCGAACGTGGCAGGAAACCATTGCCACAAACAGGGCTCTGACCCCGAATTTTAGGGGCCAAGCAAAGGATGGCGAAATACGCTATACTTGACTAAATCGATCAACTAATCAGGTTTTTCTGGATGTCCTGGAGGACAGATGAAAACTTGAATCGGTTGAAGAGAAGCAAGATTTTAACACTGTCTGGAAAACCAACCGGGGTTGTGATGCGTCTGACCACCAAAGGCCGTTTTGCTGTTACCGCGATGATCGATCTTGCCCTGCGCCAGGGCAATGGTCCAGTCACGCTGTCGGGCATCAGCCAGCGCCAGGCCATTTCGTTGTCCTACCTGGAGCAACTGTTCGGCAAGCTGCGCCGGCACGAGATCGTCGAGTCGGTGCGCGGCCCGGGCGGCGGCTACAGCCTGGCGCGCAGCGCCGACAAGGTGACCGTCGCCGACATCATCATCGCCGTCGACGAACCGATCGATGCGACCCAGTGCGGCGGCAAGGAAAACTGCCACGGCGCCGATGCCGCCAGCGGCACCCGCTGCATGACTCATGAACTGTGGGCGACGCTGAATGCCAAGATGGTCGATTTCCTCGATTCCGTCACCTTGCAGGATCTCGTCGACCAGCAGAAGCAAAAAGATCAGAACGTCGTGGTGATGCACCGTCACGCGCCGTCGGAAAATACTGAAGCTAAGCATATTGGAGTGAACTGATGAACGCGCCTTTGGACAAAAAAATCGAGCAGAGCTTCGCGACTGCGCCGCATTTCCCGATCTACATGGATTATTCGGCCACGACGCCGATCGACCCGCGCGTCGCGGACAAGATGATCCCGTACCTGCGCGAGCAGTTCGGCAACCCGGCCTCGCGCAGCCACGCGTACGGCTGGAGCGCCGAGGCGGCCGTCGAGGAAGCGCGTGCGCAGGTGGCAAGCCTCGTCGGCGCCGATCCGCGCGAGATCATCTGGACCTCGGGCGCGACCGAATCGAACAACCTCGCGCTGAAGGGCGCGGCGCAGTTCTACAAGTCGAAGGGCAAGCACATCATCACGGTCAAGACCGAGCACAAGGCCGTGCTGGATACCGTGCGCGAACTGGAACGCCAGGGCTTCGAGGCGACCTACCTGGAACCGCAGGACAATGGCCTGATCTCGCTGGAGCAGCTGGAAGCGGCGATCCGTCCGGACACGATCCTCGTCTCGGTGATGTTCGTGAATAACGAGATCGGCGTGATCCAGCCGATCAAGGAAATCGGCGAACTGTGCCGCAAGAAGGGCATCATCTTCCACAGCGACGCGGCGCAAGCCACCGGCAAGGTCGAGATCAACCTGGAAGAGCTGAAGGTCGATCTGATGAGCTTTTCCGCGCACAAGACCTACGGTCCGAAGGGCATCGGCGCCCTGTACGTGCGCCGCAAGCCGCGCGTGCGCCTGGAAGCGCAGATGCACGGCGGCGGCCATGAGCGCGGCCTGCGTTCGGGCACGCTGGCACCCCACCAGATCGTCGGCATGGGCGAAGCCTTCCGCATCGCCAAGGAAGAAATGGACACCGAACTCGCGCGCATCAAGGCGCTGCGCGACCGCCTGGCCAAGGGCCTGCTGGAGATCGAAGAGGTCTACATCAACGGCGACATGGAACACCGCGTCCCGCACAACCTCAACGTGTCGTTCAACTTCGTCGAAGGCGAATCGCTGATCATGGCCGTCAAGGACATCGCCGTGTCGTCGGGTTCGGCCTGCACCTCGGCGTCGCTGGAGCCGTCGTACGTGCTGCGCGCCCTGGGCCGCAGCGACGAACTGGCACACAGCTCGATCCGCTTCACCATCGGCCGGTTCACGACCGAAGAGGACATCGACTTCGCCGTCAAGCTGCTGAAGGAAAAGGTCGGCAAGCTGCGCGAACTGTCGCCGCTGTGGGAAATGCACAAGGACGGCATCGACCTGAACTCCATCCAGTGGGCAGCCCACTAATTCACCGAACAGCACACCAAGGAGCACTACCATGGCATATTCCGACAAAGTCCTCGACCACTACGAAAACCCGCGCAACGTCGGCTCGTTCGACAAGAACGCCGACGACGT
Organism: Massilia putida; assembly: GCF_001941825.1. Taxonomy (NCBI): domain Bacteria; kingdom Pseudomonadati; phylum Pseudomonadota; class Betaproteobacteria; order Burkholderiales; family Oxalobacteraceae; genus Massilia; species Massilia putida. Next base: position 2,061,089 of record NZ_CP019038.1, on the reverse strand, counting down.
CGGCACCGGCATGGTCGGCGCACCGGCCTGCGGCGACGTGATGAAGCTGCAGATCAAGGTCAACGAAGCGGGCGTCATCGAAGACGCGAAATTCAAGACCTACGGCTGCGGCTCGGCGATCGCGTCGAGCTCGCTCGTGACCGAATGGGTCAAGGGCAAATCGCTGGACGAAGCGCTGTCGATCAAGAACACGCAGATCGCCGAAGAACTGGCGCTGCCGCCGGTGAAGATCCACTGCTCGATCCTGGCCGAAGACGCCATCAAGGCGGCTGTCGCCGACTACAAGCAGAAGCACGGCGCCGAAGAAAAAGCCGCGTGATCGGTGGGTGGGCGCGGGATGCCCACCCGACGATTTCGCTGCGGTAGGGCGGGCATTCGAGGCCTGTGGCCTCAAATGAAACGTGCCCACCGTTCGACCACAAGCAATACCGAAGCTGGAGATTTTTGAAATGGCTGTGACCCTCACCGAAAAAGCCGCAAAGCACATCAACCGTTACCTCGAGCGCCGGGGCAAGGGCGTGGGCCTGCGTTTCGGCGTGCGCACGACCGGCTGCTCCGGCCTGGCCTACAAGCTGGAATACGTCGACGAAGCGGCGGCCGAAGACGCGGTCTTCGAGTCGCATGGCGTGAAAGTCTTCGTCGACCCCAAGAGCCTGCCGTACATCGACGGCACCGAGCTCGATTTCGCCCGCGAAGGCCTGAACGAGGGCTTCCGCTTCAACAACCCGAACGTCAAGGACAATTGCGGTTGCGGCGAAAGCTTCCGCGTCTGACCGGGAGCGCCGGAACGTGCAAAACCACTTCGAGCTGTTCCAGCTGCCGGCCAGGTTCGACGTCGACATGGAGGCGCTGGACGCCGCTTATCGCGAAGTCCAGGGCCGCGTCCATCCGGACCGTTTCGTGAACGCGAGCGACGCGGAAAAACGCGTCGCGATGCAATGGGCCACGCGCGCCAACGAGGCCTACCAGACCTTGCGCAATCCGATGCTGCGCGCGCGCTACCTGTGCGAGCTGAATGGCGTCGACCTGCAGACGGAGTCGAACACGGCGATGCCGATGGACTTCCTGATGGAGCAGATGGAGCTGCGCGAAGCGCTGTCCGACGCGCGCGTCGCGAAGGATGCCGGCGCGCTCGACGAGCTGGACGCGCGCATCCGCGGCGAGCGCAAGCAGCGCCTGGCGCAGGTCGGCAAGCTGCTCGACGCGGGCGATTATCCCCAGGCGGCGCAGGGCGTGCGGGCGCTGATGTTCCTCGATAAATTCGGCGACGAATTGCATTACGCGTTCGAGGCGCTGGAGTCGTAGGGTGGATGGCTTTGCCGTCCACGCGTCGATACGTGACGGCTCCGCTCTCGAACACCGACCGGCAGACGCAAACGATCACCGCGTGGACGGGGGACCCGTTCACCCTACACGAAACGCCGACGTATCCAATAATAAAACCAGGTAACACGACCATGGCACTATTGCAGATCTCCGAACCCGGCATGTCGACCGCGCCGCACCAGCACCGGCTGGCGGTGGGTATCGACCTGGGCACCACCAACTCCCTCGTCGCGACCGTGCGCCACTCGATCCCGGAAGTGCTCTCCGACGAGGACGGCCGCGCGCTGCTGCCATCGGTCGTGCGCTACCTGCCGAACGGCCACGCCAATATCGGCTACAAGGCCATGGCGGCCCGCACCACCGACCCGAAGAACACCATCGTCTCCGTCAAGCGGTTCATGGGCCGCGGCCTGAAGGACATCGCGCACGTCGAGAACCTGCCGTACGATTTTGTCGATGCGCCGGGCATGGTCCAATTGAAGACGGTGGCCGGCGTGAAGTCGCCCGTCGAAGTCTCCGCGCAGATCCTGGCCACCTTGCGCCAGACGGCCGAGGATGCGCTCGGCGATGAACTGGTCGGCGCCGTCATCACCGTGCCCGCGTACTTCGACGACGCGCAGCGCCAGGCGACCAAGGACGCGGCCCAGCTGGCCGGCCTGAACGTGCTGCGCCTGCTGTCCGAACCGACGGCCGCCGCCATCGCGTATGGCCTCGACCACGGCAAGGAAGGCGTGTTCGCCGTGTACGACCTGGGCGGCGGCACGTTCGACATCTCGATCCTGAAGTTGTCGAAAGGCGTGTTCGAAGTGCTGTCCACGGGTGGCGATTCCGCGCTCGGCGGCGACGACTTCGACCAGCGCCTGTTCTGCTACATTACGCAGCAGGCCGGCCTCGCGCCGCTGTCCGAAGTGGACACCGCGACCTTGATGGTCAAGGCGCGCCAGGCCAAGGAACTGCTGTCGACGAACGAAGAGACGACCGTCGAGGCGATCCTGAAATCGGGCGAAGTCGTACAGGTGACCGTCACCGCGAAAACCTTCGCCGAGATCACCCAGCCGCTCGTCGCGAAGACGATGAACGCCGTGCGCAAGGCGATGCGCGACGCGAACGTGTCGGTCGAAGACGTCGACGGCGTCGTGCTCGTCGGCGGCGCCACGCGCATGCCGCACATCCGCCGCGCCGTCGGCGACTTTTTCAAGACGATCCCGCACGCGAACATCGACCCGGACAAGGTCGTCGCGCTGGGCGCCGCGATCCAGGCGAACCTCCTGGCGGGCAACCGCGCGGCCGGCGACGACTGGCTGCTGCTGGACGTGATCCCGCTGTCGCTCGGCATCGAGACGATGGGTGGCCTGGTCGAGAAGATCATCCCCCGTAACTCGACGATCCCGTGCGCCCGCGCGCAGGAGTTCACGACGTTCAAGGATGGCCAGACGGCGCTGGCCGTGCACGTGGTGCAGGGCGAGCGCGAACTCGTGTCCGACTGCCGTTCGCTGGCGCGCTTCGAACTGCGCGGCATCCCGCCGATGGCGGCCGGCGCGGCGCGCATCCGCGTCACGTACCAGGTCGACGCGGACGGGTTGCTGTCGGTGTCGGCGCGCGAGACGCGCTCCGGTGTGGAAGCGTCGATCACCGTGAAGCCGTCGTACGGCCTCGGCGACGACGAGGTGGCGCGCATGCTGCAGGACTCGTACAACTCGGCGCAGGTCGACATGGTCGCGCGCGCGCTGCGCGAGGAACAGGTCGAGGCCGAGCGCATCCTGCTCGCCACGCAGTCCGCGCTCGATACGGACGCGGATCTGCTGAGCGACGACGAGCAGGACGCGATCGCGAAGCTGGTGCACGCCGTGCGCGACGCGATGATGCGGTCGAACGACGCGGACATCCCCGCCGACTCGCGCCAGAACGTGCTGCACGACGCCGTGCAGGCGCTGGCGCACGGCACCGAGGAATTCGCGGCGCGGCGCATGGACAAGAGCGTGCGCAAGGTGTTGGCCGGCAAGTCGCTGGATCAGGTATAAGAAGAACGTCGCCCCCGCGCAGGCGGGGGGCCATACTGAAGCACTGGAATCGGTCGTCCGCAGTCCCGCGGCATGTCGTGGGAAGGGGTGTCGGATGCTCAGCATGGGTTCCCGCTTGCGCGCGAACGACGGCATATGAACACATCAGTGAGGTAAAAGAAGTGCCACAAATCGTCATCCTCCCCCATCCCGTCTTCTGCCCCGAAGGCGCCGTGCTCGACGGCCAGAGCGGCAAGTCGATCTGCGACACGCTGCTCGAGAACGACATCGAGATCGAGCACGCCTGCGACCGCGTGTGCGCGTGCACGACGTGCCACGTGATCGTGCGCGAAGGCTTCGATTCGCTGAACGAGCAGGAAGAGAAGGAAGAGGACATGCTCGACAAGGCCTGGGGCCTGGAGCCGAACTCGCGCCTGTCCTGCCAGGCCATCATCGCCGACGAAGACCTCGTCGTCGAGATCCCGAAATACACGATCAACCACGCCGCCGAGAATCACTGAGCACGTAGGGAGACGCCATGAAGTGGACCGATGTCACGGCCATCGCCGAGGCCTTGTACGAAACCTATCCGGACGTCGATCCGGCCACCGTGCGCTTCGTCGACCTGCATAACTGGGTCGTCGCGCTGGACGGCTTCGACGACGACCGCACGCGCGGCGGCGAGCGCGTTCTGGAAGCGATTCAGGCGGCCTGGATCGCCGAGGTTCGCTAAATGAGGCACGCTAAAAAAGACGCACCGACGATTTACGAGCAAGCGCCGGAAATCAAGCCGGGCCAGTCGATCGAGCTGCTGAAGGAACTGCACATCCTCACGCGCGACGGCAAGCTGAATCAGGACAGCCGCCGCAAGCTCAAGCAGGTCTACCACCTCGTGCAGTTCATCGAGCCTTTGCTGAAGGACGTCGAGGTGCAGAAGAACGGCGAAGGCGCGACCGTGGTCGACCACGGCGCCGGCAAGTCCTACCTCGGCTTCATCCTGTACGACCTGTTCTTCAAAGGACGGGACAACGGCGGCCATATCTACGGCATCGAGACGCGCGAGGAACTCGTGCAGAAATCGACGGAACTCGCCGCGCGCCTGGGCTTCCCGGGCATGTCGTTCCTGAACCTGTCCGTGGCCGAATCGACCGGGTCGGACAAGCTGCCCGCCACGATCGACGTCGTCACGGCGCTCCACGCCTGCAACACGGCGACGGACGACGCCATCGACTTCGCGCTCAAGAAGCACGCGAAGCACATCGTGCTGGTGCCGTGCTGCCAGGCCGAAGTCGCGTCCGTGCTGCGCAAGAATAAAGGCAAGGATCTGGGCCGCAGCGCGTTGACGGAGATCTGGCGCCACCCGATCCACACGCGCGAATTCGGCAGCCAGATCACGAACGTGCTGCGCTGCCTGCAGCTGGAGGCGCACGGCTACCAGGTCACCGTGACGGAACTGGTGGGCTGGGAGCACTCGATGAAGAACGAGCTGATCGTCGCCACGTATAAAAACCTGCCGCGCCGCCGGCCGGCCGAGCGCCTGCAGCAGGTGCTGGCCGAAGTCGGCCTCGAAGAATTGTCTTCGCGTTTCTACACCGGCCAGCCCGCGCCACAAGCGCAGGAAGCCGAATCAACGACCGATTGATCACCAGACCATGAGCGACCACCACGACCGCTGGATCGACCTGCGCAGCGACACCGTCACCCAACCGTCCGCCGCGATGCGCGCCGCGATGGCCGATGCGCCCGTCGGCGACGACGTCTATGGCGACGACCCGACCGTCAACCGCCTGCAGGACTTCGCGGCCGAGCTGTTCGGCTTCGAGGCCGGCCTGTTCGCGCCGAGCGGCACGCAGACGAATCTGATCGCGCTGATGACGCACTGCGGCCGCGGCGATGAATACCTCGTCGGCCAGGAGGCGCACACGTACAAGTACGAAGGCGGCGGCGCCGCGGTGCTGGGTTCCATCCAGCCGCAGCCCATCGCCAACCAGCCCGACGGCTCGATCGCCATCACCGACATCGCCGCGTACATCAAGCCGGACGACATGCACTTCGCGCGCACCCGCGTGCTGGCGCTGGAAAACACGATCGGCGGCCGCGTGCTGCCGCAGGATTATGTGAAGGCCGCGACCGATTTCGCGCACGCGCAAGGTCTCGCCACGCACCTGGACGGCGCGCGCGTCTGTAACGCCGCGGTCAAGCAGGGCTTGAGCCTGCGCGACGCGGCGGCCGGTTTCGATACCGTGTCCGTGTGCCTGTCGAAGGGTCTCGGCGCGCCGGTCGGTTCCGTGCTGCTGGGCCCCAAGGCCCTCATCGAGCAGGGCAAGCGCTGGCGCAAGATGCTGGGCGGCGGCATGCGGCAAGCCGGCGTCATCGCGGCCGCGGCGCATTATGCGCTGGAACACAACGTCGAGCGCCTGGCCGAAGACCACCAGAACGCGGCGGAGCTGTCGGCCGGCCTCGCGCGCATCGACGCGTTGAAGGTGACGACGCCGCAGACGAACATCTTCTACGTCGAGATCCCGGAAGCCGCGTGCGCGCCCTTGCGCGAGGCGCTGACCCGCCAGGGCATCCGCGCATCGATCGCTCCGCACACGCGCCTCGTGACGCACCTGGACGTCTCGAGCGCCGACGTGAACAAGACCGTCGCCGCATTCGAAGCGTTCTTCCGCGATTGGAAAGCGCAATGACACAGCCGGTCAATGAGGAAGGCATCCGCCTGGCCAAGCGCGTGGCCGAAGCCGTGCCGTGTTCGCGCGGCGAGGCCGAGCGCTATATCGCGGGCGCCTGGGTGACGGTCGACGGCGTCGTCGTCGAAGACCCGGCCACGCGCGTGACGGCCGCGCAAACCGTGGCGCTGCTGCCCGGCGCCGAGCCGGTCGACCCGGCGCCGGTGACGATCGTGCTGCACAAGCCGGCCGGCATCGACGCGGCCGGCGCGCTGGCGCTGGTCGGACCCGAGACGCTGGCCGCGTCCCCCAACGCACGCTTCCTGCGCCGGCACCTGGCGCGCCTCGCCATCGTCACGCCGCTGGAACCGGAAGCGAGCGGCCTGCTCGTGCTGAGCCAGGACTGGCGCGTGACCCGCAAGCTGGTGGAGGACGGCGCGCGCGTCGAACAGGAATACGTGGCCGAGGTGACGGGCGCCATCGCCGCCGATGGTCTCGCGCGGCTGAACGGCAGCATGCGCGTGCAGGGCAGGGCGACCGTGCCGCTGAAGGCCAGCTGGCAGAGCGAGGCGCGGCTGCGCCTGGCCGGCAAGGACATCCGGCCGGGGCAGGTCGCCGCCATGTGCGCCGAGGTCGGGCTCACGGTCACGTCACTGCGCCGGCTGCGCATCGGCCGCGTGGCGCTGGGCCAGCTGCCGGCCGGACGCTGGCGCTATCTGCACGAGACCGAACGGTTCTGACTTGCCGGAAAGGCAACCCCTCCTGTACACTGCCCCGCACGCGATCGGCGTGACAGAGAGGATCGATGGATGAAGTTCAGTAAGCTGCTTCTACCCATGCTGGCGCTGTGGTCGGGCGCCGTTCTTGGCGCGGGCGTCGACCCGCTGACGGTCGATATCGACGCGCGCGACGCGCTGCGTTTCGCGAATCTCATGAAGGATGGCGCCGTGCCGACGGCCGACGCGCTGCAGCGCGGTTATCTGGACGGGGCCGGACCCGGCGTCAAGATCTTCACGCCGGCGCCGCGGATCGTCGACGCGCAGCGCCTGGCGAAGGCGGTCGCTGCGCGGCCCGATACCTACCGCTACGCGATCCGCGAATGCCTGCCGCGGTTGCCGGCATTGCGCAGCGATCTGCGCGCGATCTATCTCGCGTTTGCCGGCCTGGTGCCGGAACGTCCGCTGCCCGCGATCGACGTCGTCTTCGGTGCCGGCACGTCGGGCGGCACGGCCGGCGACGACAGGCAGGTGATCGGCCTCGAGGTGACTTGCCCGCCCGGTACGACCCCCGAGCAGTTCCGCACTACGATGCGCGGCTTCTTCGCGCACGAAACCGTGCACACCTGGCAGGACGGCGACACGCCGGCGAAACTGGCCGATTTCCTGCTGGGCCAAGCCTTGACGGAGGGCGTCGCCGATTATCTCGCGACGCTGGTCACGGGCACGATCCCGCATCAGGATCGCGACGCCTGGGCGCGTCCACAGGAAGCCTCGTTGTGGCAAGCGTTCCAGCGCGACCGCGAGGCCATCCGGGGCAGCAGCGACGATGTGAACAAGCTGGTCGCCAGCCCCCACTTCCGGCGCTGGTTCGCGAATTGTGGTTCCGCGCCCGCGGGCTGGCCGTGCGAGGCCGGCTACTGGGTCGGCATGCGCATCGCCGAAGCGTACGTCGCGCGTGGGTCCGACAAGCGTGCCGCGATCCGTGAACTCATCGAATTGCGGGATCCGGCGGCGATCCTCAAGGCCAGCGGCTATGGCGGGTAATCCGCGCAAGCCGACGTTCAGTCTACGGTCCTGGCGGCCGCCTCGATCAGGTTGTCGCGCAGGCGCACGATGGCCTGTTGCAGGGCGGGGAATTCTTCCGGGCCGAGGCCCGACGCGGCGACCGTCTGCTTGCCGAATCCGAGTCCCTTTTCGCGCAGCGCGCGGCCCGCGTCCGTGAGGGAGATGCGGACGTTGCGCTCATCCTCCTTGTCGCGCTCGCGGTGCACATAGCCCATCGCTTCCAGGCGCTTGAGCATCGGCGTCACCGTGCTCGGCTCCAGGAACAGCTTTTCGCTCAAGGCTTTCACCGTCTGGTTATCTTCTTCCCACAGCGCGATGATGGCGAGGTATTGCGGATACGTGAGGCCCAGCGCATCCAGCACGGGTTTGTACACGCGCGAATAGGCCAGATTGGTCGAATAGATCGCGAAGCACATGAAGTCCGCCATGCGGGCGGTTTTGGCGCGGGTGTCGTTGTCTTTAGGCATGATCTCAAGAAATTATCGTGATAACGATTATCGTACTTGAAATCCGCCACATGCGCTGGCGGACTTCGCGAACATACTTATTTCGGCAAGCAATATTTCAATCACCAACCACGGAGCCAACGATGAAACTGTACGCCGCCGCCATCTCGTCGGCCGCGCAGCTGCATTCAGGGATCACGCGCAGGCCACGGCAGGGTGGACGGCTCCGCCGTCCACGCGGTGACAGATAAAGGCGCCGATTTCGTGCAGGGTGCGATCGGCCCCGACAATCACCGTGTGGACGGGAATCCGTCCATCGGGCTCCCGGGCCGATGCCCCCTACGGCAGCGTCAGGCGCGCTTCCAGTCCGCCTTCCGGGCGGTTGTGCAGCGTGAGCGTGCCGCCGAGGCTCCCCGCCAGCTGGCGCGCGATGGCCAGGCCGAGCCCCGTGCCGCCCGTGTCGCGGTTGCGTGACGCTTCCAATCGGAAGAACGGTTCGAACACGGCTTCCAGCTGCTCGGCGGGGATGCCGGGGCCGTCGTCCAGCACGCGGACGAGCACCGCGCCCTGGCTGTCGCGCCCGGCCACGATGGCGGCGCTGCCGCCGTAGCGCAGCGCGTTGTCGACGAGGTTGCCGACGATGCGGCGCAAGGCTTTCGGGCGTGTCTGTACTGGAGAGCCGATGCGGCCCTGGAGGATTACGGCGCTGCCGGCGTCGCGGTAGTCCAGCACGAGGCTGTCCAGCTGGGCGTCGAGGTCGATGGCGCGCGCAGGTTCGCGTTCACCGTGCATGGCGCGCGCATAGCCGATGCCGTCCTTGACGAGGCCCTGCAATTCCTCGAGGTCGGCGCGCAGTCTCGGTTGCTGGGCGTCGTCGTCCATCATGTCCACGCGCAGGCGCATGCGCGTGATCGGCGTCTGCAGGTCGTGCGAGATGGCGGCGAGGATGCGCACGCGCTCGTCGACGTACGCGGCGATGCGGCGCTGCATGGCGTTGAACGCGCGCGCCGAACGCAGGACTTCCGACGGTCCGCGTTCAGGCAGTTCGACGGGGCGCAGATCGGGCCCGAGCGCGTCGGCCGCCTCGGCCAGTGCGCGCAGCGGCCGCACGGCCTGGCGCACGGCGAGCCAGCAGCACGCGGCGAGGATCGCCAGCTGCGCGGCCAGCACATACGGCAGCCACGGCGACAGCGGCACGCCGCGCATCGGCTGCACGTCGATGGTCAAGGGCGAGCCGTCGGACAGGCGCAGGTGCACCTGCATGCGCCCGCTGTCGCCGAGACCGTTCACGGTGAGCGGATAGCTGCGGCCGATGCCTTGTTCGATCGAGTGCGCGATCTGCGCCGACAGTTTTTCGTCGGGCATCGTGCCTATCGTCTCGCCCGGTCCGAGGATGAAGCGGTAGCTGCGCCGCGCGAGCCGCGGCAGCCAGGCCGGGCGCTCGGCCGCCGGCAGCAGGTCGAGCAGGGCGACGGAGCTCGCGACCTCGCGTTCCACATACCCCATCATGAGCTGCGTCGTGGCCTGGTCGCGTTCCGTGAACGTGAGCGCGACGGACAGGCCCTGCGCCAGCGCGAGCCCCGCGAACAGGATCAGGGCCAGGCGCGCATACAGGCTGCGTGGCCAAGGGATGGGCAACTGCGTGTTCATGTCCTGCCTTCCAGGATCGTCACCTCGGCCGAAAACACATAGCCCTCGTTGCGCAGGGTCTTGATGTAGCAGGGTTCGCGCGCGCCGTCGCCCAGGCGCTGGCGCAGGCGGCTCACGAGCAGGTCGATCGAGCGGTCGAAGAATTCGGCATCGTTGCCGTGCGTGAGGCCCATCAGCTGGTCGCGCGACAGCACGCGTTGCGGATGGTCGAGGAACACGCGCAGCAGGCGGTATTCGGCGCCGCTCATCGCGACTTCGACGCCGTCGGCATCGAGCAGGTGGCGCCCGACCGTATCGAGGCGCCAGTCGCCGAACGCGAGCAGTTTCGCGGCCTCCGTCACCTGCAGGTTCGGCGGCAGCATGCGCGTGCGGCGCAGCACTGCGCGGATGCGCGCGAGGAGTTCGCGCACGGCGAACGGCTTCGGCACGTAGTCGTCGGCGCCGAGCTCCAGGCCGACGACGCGGTCGGTCTCGTCGTCGCGCGCCGTCAGCATCACGATGGGGACCGCGCGGTGCTTGCCGGCCCGCAGTTCGCGGCACAGGGTCAGGCCGTCCTCGCCGGGCATCATGATGTCGAGCAGGATCAGGTCCGGCGTCGCGTGCATCAGCGCGTTTCGCATCTCGCGGCCGTTGGCGGCCAGCGTCACGCGCAAGCCCTGCTTTTCCAGGTAGGCGCCGACCAGTTCGCGGATGCCGCGGTCGTCGTCGACGACCAGCACGTGGTCTGTCTCGTTCATCGATTCTCCTTCGGTGGTTGCGGGACTAATGTAGCGCGCCATCCCGGCGTCATTATGTCCGAATGTGTCGAGGGCGGGACAGGACACACGGCCTGACAAAAATGGGCGGTTGCGGACACATCGCGCACACATCGCGGGCGTCCAATGGTGGCTCGCAAACACAGGAGGCTCGCATGACCGACTCGATCGAATTCCCGCTCGCCCTGCTGGCCGGCCTGGCCACCGTGGCGTCCCCGTGCGTGCTGCCCGTGCTGCCGTTTTTGCTCGGCGCGACCGTGGAACGATCGAGCCGCCGCAGGCCGCTGTTGATCGTGGCCGGCTTCGTGCTGTCGTTTTCCGCGTTCGCGCTGGCGCTGGGCGCCGTGTCGAGCGCCGCGCAGCTGGCGCAGGAAACGCTGCGCAATGTGGCGATCGTGCTGCTGGGATTGTCGGGCCTGCTGCGCATCTGGCCGCGGCCGTGGGACCTGCTCGTCGAACGCGTTCGCCCGTTGTGGGCCAGGCTGCGCGGCGCGGGCGTCGATGCCGTGCCGAAGCAGGGCGGGGCGTTCGTGCTGGGCCTGTCGCTGGGCGCCGTGTGGACGCCGTGCGCCGGTCCCGTCCTTGCCTCGATTCTCGCGCTCGTCGTGCAGGCGCACGATCCGGCCCGCGCCGTGCGGCTCATCGGCCTGTATGCGCTGGGCGCGGCGCTGCCGATGCTGGCGCTGATCCACGGCGGCCAGGCGATCGTCCGGCGTGTGCGCGGCCTGGCCCGTCATGCGGTGGCCTTGCAGCGCGCATTCGGCGTGCTCGTGCTGGCCAGCGCGGCCGCGATCTGGTTCCAGGTCGATACGCAGATCGCCGCGCATATCCCGTCCATCTTCCCAACCCTGTAAGGAGTTCACCATGAACTGCGCCATCCGTTCCTTCGCCGCCGCTGCCGCCTTCATCGCCGCGGCCGGTGCACACGCCGCCCCCGCACCGGACTTCGCGGGCATCGACAACTGGATCAACAGCACGCCGCTCAGCATGCAGCAGTTGCGCGGCAAGGTGGTGCTCGTGGATTTCTGGACGTATGACTGCATCAACTGCCAGCACGTGCTGCCGTACGTGAAAGGCTGGCACCAGAAGTACAAGGATCAGGGCCTGGTCGTCGTCGGCGTGCATACGCCGGAGTATGGCTTCGAGCGCAACCTGAACAATCTGAAGACGGCCGTGCAGCGCAACGGCATCACGTTCCCGGTCGCGCAGGACAACCGGTATGCCACCTGGAGCGCGTACAACAACCAGTTCTGGCCGGCGTTCTACCTCGTCGATAAACAGGGACAGGTCGTGTACACGCACTTCGGCGAGGGCGACTACGCGCAGACCGAGGCGACGATCCGCAAGCTGCTGGCCGCGCCGTGAGTCAGGACGCTTCGGCCGCGGCCGGCGCCGTCTTCTTTTTCGGCAGCGCGACGATGCGCGTGCCGGCCAGGCGGTCGTGCAGGAACTGGCGGTCGCGGTCGAGGAAGGCCGTCAGGCCCCAGCCGACCACGCCCACGGCGACGGCCGCGCCGATCTGCCCCTTGTCCTTCAGGCCCAGCAGCGTGCAGGCGAGGAGGGCGGGCAGGAACCAGCCCCAGGCCAGCAGGTAGCGCGCGACGGCCGTGTGCAGCGGCAGGCGCGCGTGGCCGTTCGTGACGACCTGCATGCGCCAGGTTTTCATCGCCAGGGTGTGGCCGCTGTTGGTCCAGCCCCAGACGAAATAGGCGCCGGTGACGACGAACAGCCAGACCTTCAGGCCGTACTGGAACACGGGCGCGTGATTGTTGCGCGTGATGAGCAGGTACAGGGCCACCGCCAGCATCTCCACCGCCAGCAGGAGGAAGGTCTCGTAGACCATCGCGATCAGGCGGCGCTTTACGCTTGGCGTCATGCTTGGCGTGTCGTGCATGAAGCAGGTCCTGTCATGCGTTGTTGGGCGTGATGCCCCAGTTGGCCGGCACCTGCTTTTCCGGTTCCGGCGCGGGCTGCGGATTGGCCGGCGGCTGGACCGGCGGCGGTGGCGCGGGCGTTGCGGGGGCCGGCGGCGACACGCAGGGCGGAGCGGCCGATACCGTGTTCTTGACCATGCCGGCCGGGCACGACGTGGCGCCCTGGCCCAGCGGCGCGACGACCTTGCCGTTGGCTTGCGACGGCACGACGCGCGGCGTCTTGCGGGCGGTGGCCGAGGCGGCCAGTTTTTTCTTTTGCTCTTCCGGCAGCTGCTGGTAGCTTTCCCAGGTGGCGTTCTTTTGCTCGGGGGCGATCTTGCGGGTGCGCGTATAAGTCTCGCGCGCCAGTTCGCGCTGTTCGGGCGTCAGCTTGGCCCATTCGCGCATGCGTTCGTGCACGCGCTCCTGCTCTTCCGGCTTCATGCCCGCGAACCGGTTCGCGAGCTGCAGCCATTTCTGCTTGCGCACGCCATCCATCTGGTCCCATTCGGCCTGCAAGGGCTGCAGGGCCACCTGCTGGGCCGGGCTCAGGCTGCGCCACAGTGGCTTGTCGCCGCCTTTGCGGCTGCTGCCGGCCGGCTTGCCCGGTTGGCCGTGCGGGGCCGCGCCGGCCGAGGCTTCGCGCGCGGCCGGGCTGGAGGCGGCAGGCTGGGAGCCGTCTTGCTGGTGGATGGTCAGTGCGGCCGCGCCAACGAGCACGACGGCAGCGGCCGCGCCGGCAACTTTGAGCTTGTTAGCCGTCATCCTTTACTGGGCTCGCTGCGGCTGTTGCTGTGCTTGCTGCTGTTGGGCCAGGTAAGCGTTGAAGCCGTGGTCGGTGTAGGCGGTCAGGGGCAGGTCGTCGGACAGCACGGCCGCATCCAGCTCGGCCAGTTCGGCGACGCGCTGCTCGCGTTCGTACTGGTAGACGCCGACCATGCCGGCGACCATCGCCAGCAGCGGTGCCACGACGGCGGCGCGCGCCACCCATTGCATCGAGAACAGCGCGCCCAGGTCGAACGACGTACGCTGCTGCTTGGCACGGGCCGGCGCGTCGGCCTTCTTGCGTGCGAGCGCCTGCGCGCGCGCAGCGGCCAGGCGGTCCGTCGTCGACGCCGGCAGGTTGTCGAGGTTGTCGTTCAGGGCATGGCGGATCTTGTACGCCAGGTTGATGTCGTCGGTGTTCATAGTTTAATTCCCTTGGCCTCCAGGGCTTTCTGCAGGGCGTGCGTAGCGCGAGAACAATGTGTTTTTACACTGCCCTCGGAGCATCCCATCGCTTCGGCCGTCTCGGCCACATCCATGTCCTGCCAGTAACGCATGAGGAACGCTTCCCGTTGACGCGCCGGGAGTTTTTGTATCTCTTCCTCGATCAGGCGCAGGGTTTCCGCCCGTTCCACCTGATCCGCGCTCGACTCCGCGGCGGACGTTCCTTCCTCGGCCTCATAAGATGCAAGTATATCAAATTCCTCGTCGTCTTCGTCCCGGCGGCCGAGGCCTCCGAAGAGGCTGACCCAGGTGTTCCTGACCTTTTCGCGGCGGAAGTAATCGAGGATGGTGTTCTGCAGGATGCGCTGGAAAAGCATCGGCAATTCGGCCAGGGGCTTGTCGCCGTATTTCTCTGCGAGCTTGATCATGGCGTCCTGAACGATGTCGAGCGCTGCCTCGTCCTTGCGGACCGCGTACGCCGCCTGCTTGAAGGCGCGCCGCTCGACACTCTCGAGGAAGTCGTTGAGTTCTTTATCAGTGGCCATGCGATAAGTGGTGGACGCCACCGGTACGTTGCCTGTGGCTTTTCGGAAAACTTTCGAATCCTAGCAAAAATTATGGATGACCGCACCCGAAACCGGCAGGCAGGCGTGTGCGGTCTTCCCTTATTGACTCTAGAATGGTCGGATTGACATCGTTTCAGGAGATAAACGTGGTACGCATCCTCGGCAAGGCAAGCTCGATCAATGTCCGCAAAGTATTGTGGACCTGTACCGAACTCGGTGTCGCATTCGAGCGGGAAGACTGGGGCAGCGGTTTCCGTTCGACGCAGGAGCCCGAATTCCTCGCGCTGAATCCGCATGCGATGGTGCCGGTGCTGGTCGATGGCGATGCCGTGCTGTGGGAATCGAACACGATCTGCCGCTACCTGGCCACGCGCTACGGCGATAACAGTTTGCTGCCGCGCGACCCGCTCCTTCGCGCGTACGTGGAGCAGTGGATGGACTGGCAGGCGACAGAGCTGAACAATGCCTGGCGCTATGCTTTCATGGGCTTGGTGCGGAACAGTGCCGCGCATCAGGACGCCGGCCTGATCGCGGCGAGTGTCGATGGCTGGAACCGTCACATGGGCATCCTCGAACGCCAGCTCGAGAAATCGGGCGCGTACGTGGCAGGTTCCAAGTTCACACTGGCCGACATCGTACTCGGCCTGTCCACCAACCGCTGGCGCATGACGCCCATCGAACGGCCTGCCCTGCCCGCCATCGACGCTTGGATGAACCGTCTGCAGCGACGGCCCGGATGCGGCGAGTGGTGCACGAACGGTACGCCTTGAACTGCCGCGGGAAAAAGTCGTGAAAAAATAATTATTTATCTTGACCGGAATGGTGCAACGCAGTAAGGTATAGAACGCTTTGCACCCCCGAAGCATATTGTCAAGCCAGCTTGTCACACAAAGTCAAACTCGGCATGACGCGCTTTCACAATGTAGGCAGTTTGCTCCAACCCGTGCCACAAGCGCGAGAGATTCGCATTCCGCTACAGTAACTCAAGCTGAACGAGTTGCGTCCAGCGCCGGTTCGTAAGGATCCTACGGCATCCTGAAAGATCGACGTGACCGCAGAGAGAAGGGAAGCATGAGCACTGTTGCGTGACACGTATCTCGTCAGGGACGAGCATCCGATCAATCTCCCTATGGGTTTTGAAAGGAACGTATCATGAGTAACGACGCAGCAGCTCCCATCACGGGCGCTGAGATCGTAGTCCGTTGCCTGGCGGAAGAGGGCGTGAAGCACGTCTTCGGTTACCCCGGCGGAGCGGTTCTCTACATCTACGACGCCATCTTCAAGCAGGACAAATTCCAGCACATCCTGGTACGCCACGAGCAGGCAGCCGTGCACGCGGCCGACGCGTATTCGCGCAGCTCGAACGAAGTCGGCGTTTGCCTGGTCACGTCCGGTCCGGGCGTCACCAATGCCGTCACCGGCCTCTCCACCGCATACATGGATTCGATTCCGATGGTCGTGATTTCCGGCCAGGTGCCGA
The DNA here is from genome assembly GCF_001941825.1 of Massilia putida. Lineage (NCBI taxonomy): Bacteria > Pseudomonadati > Pseudomonadota > Betaproteobacteria > Burkholderiales > Oxalobacteraceae > Massilia > Massilia putida. The sequence continues at coordinate 2,045,291 of NZ_CP019038.1, read as the reverse complement.
CCGCGGCGATCGGCCAGGACGCGTTCCAGGAATGCGACACCGTGGGCATCACGCGCCCGGTGGTGAAACACAATTTCCTCGTCAAGGACGTCAAAGACCTTGCCGAGACCATCAAGAAAGCCTTCTATATCGCACGCACCGGCCGTCCGGGCCCGGTTCTCGTCGATATCCCGAAGGACGTGAGCATGCAGAAGGCCACGTACTCGTATCCGAAAGAGATCGAGATGCGTTCCTACCGCCCTGTCGACAAGGGCCACGCCGGCCAGATCCGCAAGGCGGTGCAGCTGCTGCTGGCGGCCGAGCGTCCGATGATCTACTCGGGCGGCGGCGTCATCCTGGCCAATGCATCGAACGAACTGAACAAGCTGGTCGACAAGCTCGGCTTCCCGGTCACGAACACGCTGATGGGCCTGGGTGCCTACCGCGCCACCGACAAGAAATTCGTCGGCATGCCGGGCATGCACGGCACCTATGAAGCGAACATGGCGATGCAGCACTGCGACGTCCTGATCGCCATCGGCGCCCGCTTCGACGACCGCGTGATCGGCAACCCGAAGCACTTCGCGACCAATCCGCGCAAGATCATCCACATCGATATCGACCCGTCGTCGATTTCGAAGCGCGTGAAGGTGGACATCCCCATCGTCGGCAACGTCAAGGACGTGCTGATCGAACTGCTGTCGCAGCTGGATGCCGCCGAGCAGCGTCCGAACCCGGCCGTGCAGAAATGGTGGCAGCAGATCGAAGACTGGCGCGGCCGCGAATGCCTGCGCTATGCGACCTCGGATGAGCTCATCAAGCCGCAGTCCGTCGTCGAGAAGCTGTGGGAAGTCACCGGCGGCGACGCGTTCATCACGTCGGACGTGGGCCAGCACCAGATGTGGGCCGCGCAATACTATCCGTTCGACAAGCCGCGCCGCTGGATCAATTCCGGTGGCCTGGGCACGATGGGCGTGGGCCTGCCGTACGCCATGGGCGTGCAGATGGCGAACCCCGGCGCGACCGTCGCCTGCGTCACCGGCGAGGGGTCGATCCAGATGAACATCCAGGAACTCGCGACCTGCAAGCAGTATCACCTGACGCCGAAGATCATCCTCCTGAACAACCGCTTCCTGGGCATGGTGCGCCAGTGGCAGGAACTCGACTACGGTTCGCGCTATTCCGAGTCGTACATGGATTCCCTGCCGGACTTCGAGAAGCTGGCCGAGGCCTATGGCCACGTCGGCATGCGCATCGAGAAGCCGGGCGACGTGGACGGCGCGCTGCGTGACGCGTTCGCCATGAAGGACCGCCTGGTGTTCATGAACTTCATTACCGACCGTAGCGAAAACGTCTGGCCGATGGTCAAGACGGGCAAGGGCTTGTCGGAAATGCTGCTCGGATCGGAGGACCTGTAATGCGACACATCATCTCCGTTCTGCTCGAAAACGAAGCCGGCGCGCTGTCGCGCGTCGTGGGCCTGTTCTCGGCACGCGGCTACAACATCGAGACGCTGACCGTGGCGCCGACCGAAGACGCCACCTTGTCGCGCATGACCATCGTGACCACGGGCTCGGACGACATCATCGAGCAGATCACCAAGCACCTGAACCGCCTGATCGAAGTGGTGAAGGTGGTCGACCTGACCGAAGGCCAGCATATCGAGCGCGAGCTCATGCTGATCAAGGTGAGGGCGGTGGGCAAGGAGCGCGAGGAAATGAAGCGCACCGCCGACATCTTCCGCGGCCGCATCATCGACGTGACGGAAAAAACGTACACGATCGAGCTGACGGGCGCGAAGACCAAGCTGGACGCCTTCATCGACGCCATCGACCGCGCCTCGATCCTCGAGACCGTCCGTACGGGCGGTTCCGGCATCGGCCGCGGCGAGCGCATCCTCAAGGTTTGAGGCCGGTGCTCGTTCCGGTGGGCACGGGATGCCCACCGTACGGCACAAAAACATGTAGTGTGGGGTTTTTGAGGCCAGTGGCCTCAAAAACGAAGTGCCCACCCAATGTTCGAATAACACGACACATAAAAGCACAGGATTAAAAAATGAAAGTTTTCTACGACAAAGACTGCGACCTCTCCCTCATCAAAGGCAAGAATGTCGCCATCATCGGCTACGGCTCGCAAGGCCACGCACACGCCCAGAACCTGACGGAATCGGGCGTCAACGTCACCGTCGGCCTGCGCCGCGGCGGCGCGTCGTGGAGCAAGGTCGAGCAGGCCGGCATCAAGGTCGCTGAAGTCAACGAGGCAGTGAAAGCCGCCGACGTCGTCATGATCCTGCTGCCGGACGAGAACATCGCCGACGTGTACAAGAACAATGTTGAGCCGAACATCAAGCAGGGCGCCGTGCTGGCGTTCGCGCACGGCTTCAACGTGCACTACGGCCAGGTCGTGCCGCGCGCCGACCTCGACGTCATCATGGTCGCACCGAAGGCCCCGGGCCACACCGTGCGCGGCACCTACCGCCAGGGTGGCGGCGTGCCGCACCTGATCGCCGTCTACCAGGACAAGTCGGGCGCAGCGCGCGACATCGCCCTGTCGTACGCGATGGCCAACGGCGGCGGCAAGGCCGGCATCATCGAAACCAACTTCCGTGAAGAAACCGAAACCGACCTGTTCGGCGAGCAGGCCGTGCTGTGCGGCGGTACCGTCGAGCTGATCAAGGCCGGCTTCGAGACGCTGGTGGAAGCCGGCTACGCGCCGGAAATGGCCTACTTCGAGTGCCTGCACGAGCTGAAGCTGATCGTCGACCTGATCTACGAAGGCGGCATCGCCAACATGAACTACTCGATCTCGAACAACGCGGAATACGGCGAATACGTCACCGGCCCGCGCGTCGTGACCGAAGACACCAAGAACGCGATGCGCCAGTGCCTGAAGGACATCCAGACCGGCGAATACGCCAAGTCCTTCATCTTGGAAAACAAGGCCGGCGCCCCGACCCTGATCTCGCGCCGCCGCCTGACGGCCGAGCACCAGATCGAAGAAGTCGGCGCCAAGCTGCGCGCGATGATGCCGTGGATCGCCAAGAACAAGCTGGTCGACCAGTCGAAGAACTGATCGGCATTCTCAGCTGATATCAAAGTCGCCCCGCTTGCCGGGGCGATTTTTTTTGTGTCCTTCGTTTGCAATCATTTGCAACTTTCCATTACATAAACTCGACTTTCGCGCCAAACCGGTTATCGTTCTCCTGCCGCGGCAGCAGCCGCGCATGCCATCAAGGAGAACAACGATGTCCATCAAAAAACTCGCCCTGTTGTCGGCGCTGAGTGTCGCGCTGTCCGCGCAAGCCCAGACGGCCCCGGCCGCCGCCACGGGCGGCACCCTCGTCATCGTGCCCGCGTTCGGCGAAGTGAAGCATGCCAACGACGAAGCCACCGTCACGTTCGCCGTCGAGGAGCAGGACAAGGACCGCGCCGCGGCCACCGCGCGCGTCAACCAGAAGATGAAGCAGGGCACGGACGTCGTGCGCCACGAAGACCCGCAAGCCCAGCTCAAGACCGTCGGCTACTACACATACCCGGTGTATCCGGAAGCGCCGGAGGGCCCGCGCCCGCTGGCGAACCAGGCCGCGCGCCGCGCGCCGATCGGCTGGCGCGTCGGGCAATATCTCGAAGTGAAGACGCGCAACCTGCAGGCGCTGCCCAGGACGGCCGCCGCGGCGCAGAAGATCCTCAACCTGAACGGCATCGACTATCACCTGAGCCCGGAACTGGCGAAACGCCTCGACGACGAGCGCATCGCCGCGACATACCGCAACCTGAACGAGCGCATCGCGTCCATCGCGCGCGCGATGGGCCGCAATGTGGGCGATGCCGTCATCGACACGGTCGACTTCGAAGGGAGCGGCAATTACGCGGGCGGGCAGGCCGAGGCGGCGGCGCCGGCGATGATGCGCATGTCGGCCAAGCGCTTTGATGCGGCCGAGATGCCGGAACCGAGCTTCGAGCCGGGCGAGACGACGTTGCAGATGCGTCTGGTCGGCAAGGTGAAATTCCGCTGACGGTAGCCGTTCGCTAACACGGGGGTGCCAAAGATATAATGACGTGGTCCGCGCCGCCGGCGCATTGTTTAGAAAAAGAAACCTATGCCGACACTTCCCCGACGCCGCAAACCAGGCGCCATCAAGGCGCCACGCTTCGCCCGCTTCAGCCGCGTCCGCAAGTCCGACGCCGCCGCGGCCCGCCCGCGCCGGGGCATTTATCTGTTGCCGAATGCCTTCACGACGGCCGCGCTGTTCGGCGGCTTCTACGCGATCGTGATGGCGATGAACCAGCGCTTCGACCACGCCTGCTGGGCCGTGTTCATCGCCATGGTGCTGGACAGCCTGGACGGCCGCGTGGCCCGCCTGACGAACACGCAATCCGAGTTCGGCGCGCAGTACGACAGCCTGTCCGACATGGTGTCGTTCGGGGCCGCGCCGGCCCTCGTCATCTACGAATGGTCGCTGCGCGGCCTGGGCAAGCTGGGGTGGATCGCCGCCTTCGTCTACTGCGCCGGCGCCGCGCTGCGCCTGGCCCGCTTCAATACGAACATCGAGGTCGTCGACAAGCGCTTCTTCCAGGGCTTGCCGAGCCCGGCCGCGGCGGCCCTCGTCGTCGGTTTCGTGATGATGATGACGGACCCGGACATCAACGTCAGCGCGCGCAAGGTCGACTGGATCTCGTGGGGCATCGCGCTGTTCGCCGGCCTGACGATGGTCACCAACGTCCCGTTCTACAGCTTCAAGGACGTCAATTTCCGCAAGTCGGTGCCGTTCATCGTCGTGTTCCTGATCGCCCTCGCGCTGGCGCTGCTCGCGATCGACCCGCCCAAGGTATTGTGGCCGCTGTTCGTGATGTACGGCCTGTCCGGCTACGCCGTGTACCTGTGGCGTCTCGCCAAGGGCAAGCCCGTCAGCATCATCCAGACGGATGAGGAAACGCTCGATCCCAGCGAGCGGCGCTGACGCGGGGCCAAGAAAAAATGCCCCGGGCGGGGCATCGTATGGAACGGGACCGTTGACGGTCCCGTCGTCGTTTTCTGCCGGCGTCAGCTTGCCTTCGTACCAGACTTGCCTTGTTGCTGGCCTTGTTGACCGGCCTGCGCGCCGCCCTGGACGTTGCCACGGAACGTACCGTCGCGCGCATCGGCTTCGACGTGCACGCCGCCCTCCGCGCCGTTGCCGGCGCTTTGCAGGTTGCCGCGGTGGATACTGCTATTCGCGTCACCCTGCTGGAACGGATCGCGGAAATTCTTCAGCGTGTCCTGCTGGGTGCGCAGGCTGTTCTGCGTTTCTTCGGACGCGGCGCGTGCCACCTCGTCGGCCAGGGACTTGGCCGTGCGCGACGTCTGGGGCACGTGCTGCTCGGCGACCCGGGCCAGTTCGACCTGGGAGTCGGCCACGACGCGCGACAGATGCTGCTGGTAGGCGCGCAGCTTTTCCGCTGCCGGTTGGGCGCGCGATGCGGCGGCCGAGAGCGCCTCGGTCGGACGCGTGGTGGTCAACAGTTGTTGACTGGCGATATTCGTCTCTTCGAGTAGCGTCTGGCTCAGCTGGATGTTGGCTTCGACGATGTTCTGGATCGAACGCGAGAACGACTTCGACACATCGTTGAGAAAGGCGACCTGTGCATCCAGGTGCGAACGAACTGCGGGCGTAACGGATTGCGGGAATAGGAACATGGATGACCTCATAAAAGTGTATCCGCTCTATAAAATGCGATGCCTTGGCACAAAGATGCTTAAAGTCAATTGATATCGACGATACTGCACCGCACAATCGCGCTGCACTGCAAAAGTGCGTTCAAGCGCGAGTTCGTTAGGCTAGACGTTTTTCGCGAGATTTCAAGCGCGTTTTCAATCGTGCGCGCCACATGTTTGACCTGTATCGTCGTTTTCCCGCTTTGTCGGTCAATATATTTTTTTGTTCTAAATCTGTTGGGCATTAACGACGTATTGCTGCATTGCAGCAGGTCTGTCGAGGGAGCACGTTGCCGGCCGAATAGCCGGGTATCGGTCGTGCGCCGTGCGCCATTCAGTCGCGCGCCGTGCGCCATTCCTGTGCGTTGGCCGTCGACTCGTGCTCCGGGCAGTTGGTCTGCCGCCACTTGCCGTGCTTCTCGATCATGTCGATGCTGGTCGCGGGCGAGCGCTCCGTCATGCAATAGGTGCTGCCGCCCGTGACGATGCGCGTGCGGCGGGCGCCGTCGCCCGTGTTGTTAACCAGTTCGTCCATGCCCGGGGCCAGGCGGGCCGCGGCCGCGATCCCGTTGCGCATGCGGATCTGCGGACTGTCCGGCGGTGCCACGATGTAGGGTCGGTTTTCCTTGCGCAGCGCGCGGTCGACGGCGCCGGCGTCGCGGCGCGCGCGTTCCAGCAGCGTGCCGGCGGCGGGCGGGGCGGGCGGCGCCGGCGGCGCGAGTGCGTCCGCGGCCGGGGCGTTCACGGTGGGCGGTGTGGCCGGCGCGGTGGGCCGCGCCAGCGTGATCGCGTTCGCGCGCGCAACCGCGTGCGACCGGGCGGGCACCGCACGTTCTTCCTCGCGGCGCGGCGTCGGCACGGCCGGTGCCGGCAACCGTATCCACTGGATCGTCGTGCGCCGCGGTTCCGGCGCGACGGTGAACGTGTGGCGCGTCGCCTGCCAGCCCAGGATCAGCAGGGCATGCACGAGAACAGTCATCGCGATGCCGACGTGGCGGCGGTCGCGCGGCGGCGGCAGGGCAGGAGCGGTGGCGAACATATCGCCCCAGTATAGCCAGCGCCCGCCGCCGGATTCTCACAGATTGTTGCGCCGGTGCCGGCGCGAGCGGTCAGCGGAAGCGGAAGCGCTCGTCGTACATCGGGTCCGGTCCGTTGAGCATCTGGCGCACGACGCCCTGTTCGTCGAAGTGCACGCTCATCAGCGAGTTCCACACGCCGGCTTCCTTGTAGCGGTAGGACCAGACTTCGTAGTTGTGCACGTGCACGCGCCCGATCTCGGCGGGGCGGCCGAAGTGGCGCAGGATGTCATCGCGGGTCCAGTGGTCGACTTTCACCTGCGCGAAGTTCTCGCTGGTGAGCACCTGGTCGTACGAGATCAGCCGGCCGTCCGGGCCGATGTGCGCCATGTACTGGAATTGCCCCATCGGCTGGCCGCGGTATTCGAGCATCTGCCCGCCGTCCGGCAACGGATAGGCGGCGTTCGGCTGGCCCAATGCCGCCGTGACTTCAGCCAGCGGCGCGCCCGCGGGCGGCGGTTGCCGGAACAGCGTGGTGCAGGCCAACAGGGCCAGCGCGGCGGCGAGTGCCACGCCGGCCGCGCGCAAGGTGGAAGGGAACGAGGTAGTCATCGGCGTCACATGCCTTTCGAGCGGGTGTCGAGCAGCGGGTCGGGGGTGTTGTCCATGTGATGTACCTCGCCCCGTCCGTTGAAATAAACGTTCATGTACGAATCCCAGACGCCGTCCTGCTTGTAGCGGTACGACCACACCTCGTAGCCGTTCGCGCGCTCGCGCCCCATCTCGGCCGGCCGGCCGAAGTTGCGCAGGACGTCGTCCTTCATCCAGCGGCCGGGCTGCACCTTGGCGAAGTTCGCGCTGGTGAGCACCTGGTCGTACGACACGAGGCGACCGTCGGCGCCGATGCGCGCCATGTGCTGGTACTGGCTCATGGGCTGGCCGCGGTATTCCAGTACCTGGCCGCCGTCGGGATCGGGATAGACGGCGTCCGGCCTGCCCAGTTTCGCAGTCACCTCGGCCAGCGGCGTGCCGGCCGGCGGCGTGCGGCTGAAGGTCCCGCAGGCGGACAGGGAGAGGGCGAGGGCGCAGGCGGCAAGGATCTTGGTCTGAGTGGTCATTGTATGGTCGCGTCATCGGGCATGCCAAAACGGCATCGCCAACCTGGGGGATTTTAGCGGAAGCGGCGGAAAAACTGGCTTCGCCTCGCGTTTTCCCCTATACTTCCCGGTCTTGGCCTTCCGGCCAGGATTTTTATCAATTCACGGTGCGCTGGGTTCCGACTCTTGCACCGCATGTGAAAGGCAACATCATGACCGTAGAAAACATCAACAAGGCCGCGATCATCGCGGACAACGCACGTGGCCAGAACGACACCGGTTCGCCGGAAGTCCAGGTCGCACTGCTGACCGCCCGCATCAACGAACTGAACGGCCACTTCAAGGAACACCAGAAGGATCACCACTCCCGCCGTGGTCTGATCATGATGGTCAACCGTCGTAAGAGCCTGCTGGCTTACCTGAAGCGCAAGGATCTGAACCGTTACCGCGACCTGATCGCCAAGCTCGGCCTGCGTAAGTAATCAGCAGTTCCCGAGCATTGCGCCAGACGGCTCAAGCTTCGAAATGCCTGCGTCAGTTTCACTGCCGCGGGCATTTTTCGTTTTAGCCGTTGTTGAGTTTTACCCTGCAGTAAGTTGGAAGTCAGTCGAGGTCAGGGCACACCCGTGAAAACCGGGCTCTGACCCCGAAAGAAAAGTAGGAAAAAGTAGTTGAGGTGAACGACAGCGCCTGAAAATCTGTCGGCAAATAGAAAGGGATTACCCATGTTTAACAAAGTTACGAAAACCTTCCAGTACGGCGACCATACCGTCACCCTCGAGACCGGCGAGATCGCCCGTCAAGCCAGTGGCGCCGTCCTCGTGTCGGTCGAAGACACCGTCGTTCTCGCGACCGTGGTGGCCAAGAAGGATGCCAAGCCGGGCCAGGATTTCTTCCCGCTGACCGTCGACTACATCGAGAAGAGCTATGCCGCCGGCAAGATCCCGGGCGGTTTCTTCAAGCGTGAAGGCCGTCCGTCGGAGAAGGAGACCCTCACGTCGCGCCTGATCGACCGTCCGATCCGTCCGCTGTTCCCGGAAGGCTATCTGAACGAAGTCCAGGTAATCATCCACGTCCTGTCGGTCAACCCGGAAATCGATCCGGACATCCCGTCGATGATCGGCGCCTCGGCCGCCCTGTGCGTGGCCGGCATCCCGTTCAACGGCCCGATCGGCGCGGCCCGCGTCGGTTACGCGAACGGCCAGTACATCCTGAACCCGACCACCACCCAGCTCAAGACCTCGCAGATGGACTTGGTCGTCGCCGGTACCGAGCACGCCGTGCTGATGGTCGAATCGGAAGCGCAGCAGCTGTCGGAAGAAATCATGCTGGGCGCGGTCGTCTACGGCCACGAGCAGATGAAGGCCGTGATCGACGCGATCCACGCGCTGGTCGAAGAAGGCGGCAAGCCGGAAGTCGAATGGGCACCGGCACCCAAGAACGAATCCCTGATTGCCCAGGTCGCGCAACTGGCCGACGCGAAGATCCGCGACGCCTACCAGACCCGCGAAAAATCGGCGCGCCAGGAGAAACTGAAATCGCTGTCCGGTGAAGTGATGGCCGGCCTGGCGGAGCAGGGCATCGAAGCGGATGCGGCCGAAGTCGGCAACATCCTGTTCGACATGGAAGCCAAGGTCGTGCGTTCGCAGATCCTGGAAGGCGAGCCGCGCATCGACGGCCGCGACACCCGCACCGTGCGTCCGATCTCGATCCGCACCAGCGTCCTGCCGCGTACCCACGGTTCCGCGCTGTTCACCCGCGGCGAAACCCAGGCCCTCGTGATCGCCACGCTGGGCACCGGCCGCGACAGCCAGAAGATCGACGCGCTGATGGGCGAGTACACCGACGACTTCATGATGCACTACAACATGCCTCCGTTCGCCACCGGTGAAACGGGCCGCGTGGGCACGCCGAAGCGCCGCGAAATCGGCCACGGCCGCCTGGCCAAGCGCGCGCTCGTCGCCGCGCTGCCGGCGCCGGAAGAGTTCAGCTACTCGGTCCGCCTGGTGTCGGAAATCACGGAATCGAACGGTTCGTCGTCGATGGCTTCCGTCTGCGGCGGCTGCCTGGCGCTGATGGACGCGGGCGTCCCGATGAAGGCCCACGTGGCCGGCATCGCGATGGGCCTGATCAAGGAAGGCGGCAAGTTCGCCGTCCTGACCGACATCCTGGGCGACGAAGACCACCTGGGCGACATGGACTTCAAGGTGGCCGGCACCGCGAACGGCATCACGGCGCTGCAGATGGACATCAAGATCCAGGGCATCACGAAGGAAATCATGCAGGTGGCACTGGCGCAAGCCAAGGAAGGCCGCCACCACATCCTGGCCGAGATGCAGAAGGCCATGCCGACCGTGAAGACCGAGCTGTCGGACTTCGCACCGCGCCTGATCACCATCAAGATCAACCCGGAGAAGATCCGTGACGTGATCGGCAAGGGCGGCGCCGTCATCCGCGCGCTGACCGAAGAAACCGGCACGCAGATCGACATCACCGACGAAGGCATCGTGACCATCGCTTCGGTCGACGCCGCCGCCGGCCAGGAAGCCAAGCGCCGCATCGAAGAGCTGACCGCATCGGTCGAAGTGGGCAAGACCTACGACGGCACCGTGCTGAAGCTGCTGGACTTCGGCGCCATCGTCCAGGTCATGCCGGGCAAGGACGGCCTGCTGCACATCTCGCAGATCGCCAACGAGCGCGTCAACGCCGTGGCCGACTACCTGAAAGAAGGCCAGCAGGTGCGCGTGAAGGTCCTCGAGACCGACGAGCGCGGCCGCCTGAAGCTGTCGATGAAGGCAGCGGCTGCGGATGACGCGGCTGTGGCGCAGTAAGCCCCCAGCCGGCTGTTCGGCCGAACAAAACCGCCAGTGCGTGAGCCTGGCGGTTTTTTTATGGTCGCTTTATTCATGAGATCAAAACGGGTCATTGACACGCTTGATATCTCGGTCATTGCGCGCAACCGAGATATTGCAAACTGGAATGACCAGTATTTGAACATGAAATTGGATTTATATCTCATCCATTCGCATACTGTCCATACAGTCCAACGAAACGGAGATGAGAAATGAACGTCGCAAAAAACATGGAATTCGTTTTTATCGCAGCAGTCGTCGTCGCCACGAGCCTGGCGAACGCGTTCGCGGCGCCCGCCGCCCCGCTCGAACTGGCCGCCACGTCCGCTTTCGTGAAAGCGCCGGCCCCGGAAGCGCCGGCCATCACCATCGTGGTCGTCGGCAAGCGCTTGACGGCCGCACAGAAAGCCAAGCGCACCGTCTGATGGTCGTGTCAATCAGCAGCGACGCCCTCCATGGCGGCGTCGCCTGCTGTAGCAGCAGTCTGTAATCCTTCGCCGCCTACCCCCGCCGCGTCCTGCACGGGACGCCCGTCCCCCCGCAGAATTCACCCCCCTTCCGCTTTTACTAAAAGAAATTTCCCCAAGTTACGAGTTGGTGAAACGTGTGACGCCGCGCGTCCTTAAACTGCAAAATAAATTCAGGTTTCCCCGCCTATCGTGTCGTGTAGTCCAGGAAATGGATGGTATAGTTGGTCATTTGACAGAGTTGCCTGGAACCTAAAGGTCTCCATAGGGCACAACTTTTCACGACGAAAAAGGACAACAGATGACGAGCCAAGACTACGCAAACCGCATCAGCCAGCTCATCCAGGATCACCAGGCCGACATCGGCGCGGAGTGGATCGAGCAGCTCGAAGCGTTGACCTTGCGGTCGAATGCCGTCTCGAAAGAACAGCTGCGCAAGCACTGCCAGCAATTCCTGGCCGCTTTCTCCACCGCCACGCGCGGCGGCGAGCTGCAGAACATGGAGCACCGTTCGTGGGACGAGGTGCGCGACATCCTGAGCGAGATTTCGTCGACCCGCGCCAGGGGCGGCTCGACCCCGAGCGAGACGGCGACGTTCGTGTTCTCGCTGAAGCAACCGGTGTTTGCGCGCCTGAACCAGGGCTTCGCGAACGATCCGGCCGCGCTGGCCAGCGCGTCCTGGACCATCAGCTCGCTGCTCGACAAACTGGGCCTGTACACCATCGAGGTGTTCCAGCGCGCCCGCGACCAGATCATCGTGCGCCAGCAGCAGGAATTGCTGGAATTGTCGACACCCGTCGTGAAGCTGTGGGACGGCATCCTGGCGCTGCCGCTGATCGGCACGCTGGACTCGGCGCGTACGCAAGTCGTGATGGAAAACATCCTGCAGAAGATCGTCGACACGGGCGCCGCGATCGCCATCATCGACATCACCGGCGTGCCCACCGTCGACACGCTCGTGGCGCAGCACCTCATGAAGACCATCGCGGCCGCGCGCCTGATGGGTGCCGACTGCATCATCAGCGGCATCCGCCCGCAGATCGCGCAGACCATCGTGCACCTGGGCGTGAACCTCGAGGACGTCGTCACCAAGGCCACGCTGGCGGACGCATTCCTCATCGCGCTGGAGCGCACCGGCACGTCGGTCGTCAAGCGCCACGCCGCCGCCGCGTAAGGACCGCGCATGGAACGCATCCCGATTCTCCGCATGGGCGACTTGCTGCTGGTGACGATCCAGGTCGACATGCACGACCGCCTGGCGATGACCTTGCAGGACGACCTGACCGAACGCATCGTGCGCGACCGCGCGAAGGGCGTGCTGATCGACATCTCGGCCCTCGACCTGGTCGACTCGTTCATCGGTCGCATGATCAGCAACACGGCCGCGATGGCGCGCGTGCTCGATGCGCAGACCGTGGTGGTCGGCATGCAGCCGGCCGTCGCGATCACGCTGGTCGAGCTGGGGCTCACGCTGCACGGCGTGAAGACGGCACTCAACGTCGAGAAGGGCATGGCCCTGCTGGGAAAGACTAATTTTTGATGAGCGCGGCTCTGAACAATGCGGTGAGCTTCGCGTCCGAGCTGCTCGAACGGCACCGCCCGCATCGCACCGAACGCACGGCGCTGCCGCTGCGTTCGGACGAGGACGTCGTCGCCTTGCGCAAGCACGTGCGCGAGCGCGCCGTCGCGATCGCGCTGTCGCTCGTCGACCAGACCAAGCTGGTGACGGCGGCCAGCGAGCTGGCGCGCAACACGCTCAAGTACGGCGGCGGCGGCATGGTCTACCTCGATGTGCTGACGGACGGCTTCCGCAAGGGGGTCGGCCTGATCTTCGTCGACGACGGCCCTGGCATCCCCGACCTCGCGATGGCGCTGCGCGACGGCTTCACGACGGGCGGCGGCCTCGGGCTCGGACTCGGCGGGTCGAAGCGCCTCGTCGACGAATTCGACATCGATTCCCGTGCGGGGGAGGGCACTGCGGTGTCGGTCGTCAAATGGAAACGCTGATCAGCTCGCTGTCTCCGCAGCTCAACTTCTCCGTAACCCACGCCAGCGACGTCGCGGCCGCGCGCCGCGCCGGACAGAAACTGGCGGATTCGCTCGGTTTCGACGACGTCCAGGCCGGCCGCCTCGCGATCGTCATCACCGAAGCCGCCACCAACATCCTCAAGCACGCGGGCGAGGGCACGGTCACGATCATGCGCACGCAGTCCGGCGTCGCGATGCCGGGCGTGGACGTCGTCGCCGTCGACAACGGACCCGGCATCGGCGACCTCGAATTTTCGCTGCGCGACGGCATCTCGACGGCCGGCACGGCGGGCACGGGCCTCGGCGCACTGCGCCGCCAGTCGGACGAATTCGACGTCTGGACCCGGCATGGCCGCGGCGCCGCGTTCTTCATGCGCGTGTGGCGCGGCACCACGCCGCCGGAGCCCTGCGGCATGGAGGTCGGCGCGCTGTGCACGCCGCTCGCGGGCGAGGAAGCGTGCGGCGACGGCTGGGCCGTCAGCTGCAATCTCGACGGCGCGACCCTGCTCGGCGTGGACGGTCTCGGTCACGGTCCGGAAGCGGCGAAGGCCGCGGCGGGCGCGATCCAGGCGCTGGAACAACGGCCCGCCGCTCTGCCTTCCGAGGTGCTGCACACGGCGCACGACCTGCTGCGCATCACGCGCGGCGCGGCGTTGTCCGTCGCGCGCGTCGATTACGGCGTCGGCGAGGTGCGCTTCGCCGGCATCGGCAACGTGAACGCCATCGTCCACGACGGCACGGTGCGCCGCGCGCTCGTCTCGCACAACGGCATCGTCGGGCACAACATGCGCAAGGTGCAGGAATTCACGGCCCCGTTCCCGCCCGGCGCGCTGTGCGTGCTGACCTCCGACGGCATCCAGACGCAGTGGGACCTGGACGATTATCCCGGCCTGCGCGCGCGCGCGCCCGCGCTCGTGGCGGCCATCCTGATGCGCGACTTCATCCGCCGCCGCGACGACGCGATGGTGCTGGTCGCGCGCCGGAGAATCACATGACGAACGTGCAGCGCATCCTCGCCATCGGCCTGGGCAACGAACAGGACATCGTGCTCGTGCGCCAGCGCGCGCGCCAGGTCTCGCACCTGCTCGGGTTTTCGCAGCAGGACCAGGTGCGCATCGCCACCGCCGTCTCGGAAGTGGCGCGCGGCGCCAGCCAGGCCGGCTTCGGCGGCCGCGCCAACTTCCTCATCCGCGACGTCGAGCGGCGCCAGTATCTCGAGGTGACGATCGGCGCCGGTAGCGGCGCGCAGGGTCCGGGCAACGGCATGCCGTTGAAGGACGACGCGGTCGTCACGGCGCACCGCCTGATGGACGAGTGCGAGGCGGCGGAGGGCGTGATCACCATGCGCAAGCTGCTGCCGCCGCAGTCGTGGGTCGGCTCCGGGCGCCTGTCCGAGATCGCGGCGCAGCTGGCCAAGGACAGCCCCGTCGCGAACACCTACAACGAATTGCAGCTGCAGAACCGCGAGCTGGTCACCACGCTGGCCGAGCTGCGCGAGCGCCAGGAAGACCTGCTGTCGCTGACGCGCGAGCTGGAAGACACGAACCGCGGCATCGTCGCGCTGTACGCGGAGATCGAGGACAAGGCCGAGCGTCTGCGCCGCGCCGACGAGATGAAGTCGCGCTTCCTGTCGAACACGAGCCACGAGCTGCGCACGCCACTGTCGTCGATCCGCGCGCTGGCCAAGCTGCTGCTGGACCGCATGGACGGCGACTTGACGCCCGAGCAGGAGCGCCAGGTGCGCTTCATCGAGACCGCCGCCGCCGACCTGTCGGAACTCGTCAACGACCTGCTCGACCTGGCCAAGATCGAGGCGGGCCGCGTCGAGGTGCAGGTGGCGCCCGTCGTCGTGGACAATCTGTTCCGCGCGCTCAAGGCGATGCTGCGCCCCCTCGTCGACGAGGCGAGAGTCGACCTGGTCTTCGAGTACTCCGACTTCACCGAGCCGTTCGATTCGGACGAGGGCAAGATCTCGCAGGTGCTGCGCAACTTCATTTCGAACGCCCTGAAATTCACCGAGCAGGGCGCGGTGACCGTGTCGGCTTTCCACGACCGCGCCGCCGACACCATCACCTTCGCGGTGGCCGATACCGGGATCGGCATCAGCCCGGACAACCTGCAGCTGATCTTCGAAGAGTTCAGCCAGATCGAACATCCGCTGCAGCGGCGCAGCAAGGGCACCGGCCTCGGCCTGCCACTGTGCCGCAAGCTGGCGGATCTTCTCGGCGGCCGTGTGGACGTGGTCAGCCAGCCAGGCGCCGGCTCCACGTTCAGCCTCGTGCTGCCGCGCCTCTTCCCGGCCCAACCCTCGCCGCGCAACGAAGGAATCTGAGGAACGCACCATGACTACCCCGACTTTGATCCTCAACGTCGACGATAACGACGGCGCCCGCTACGCCAAGACCCGCATCCTGCAGAGCGCCGGCTTCGAGGTCGTCGAGGCGAGCAATGGCACCGACGCGCTGGCCGTCGTCAAGCGCGGCGGCATCGCGCTCGTGCTGCTCGACGTGAAGCTCCCGGACATCAACGGCATCGAAGTGTGCCGCCGCATCAAGGCCGATCCGGACAGCGCGATGGTGCTCGTGCTGCAGACGTCGGCCGCGCTGACGGGCCGCGCCGACAAGATCCGCGGGCTGGAAGGCGGCGCCGACAACTATCTCGCCGCGCCGATCGAGGCCGACGAGCTGATCGCCAACGTCAACGCGCTCTTGCGCATGCGTCAGACCCAGAGCGCGCTGCGCGAGAGCGAGGAGCGCTTCCGCCAGCTGACCGACAACATCGAGGACGTGTTCTGGATGTTCTCCGTGCCGGCGCGCACGCTCGAATACGTGAGCCCGGGGTACGCGGCGATGTGGGGCCGTCCCGTCGAGCTACTTACGCGCGAGCCGTCCAGCTGGATGACGGCGGTGCATCCGGACGACCGCGCCTACGTCGCGTCGCTGTGGGAGCGGTTGCCGTCCGCGCCGCATTACGACGCCGAGTTCCGCGTCACGCTGCCGGACGGCTCGCTGCGCTGGATGCGCGACCGCCTGTTCCCGGTGCGCGACTATCGCGACGAGGTGTATCGCGTCGCGCGCGTGACGAGCGACATCACGCGCCGCAAGGAGATGGAAGCGCTGTTGCGCGCGGCCGACGCCAACAAGAACGAATTCCTCGCGACGCTCGCGCACGAGCTGCGCAATCCGCTGTCGCCGATCCGCAATGCGGCGGCGCTGCTGGGCGCGTCCGGCCACGGCGCCATCGAGCGCCAGGCGCGCGCGCGCGAAGTCATCACGCGCCAGGTCGACCACCTCGCGCACCTCGTCGACGACCTGCTCGACGTGGCGCGCATCTCCGAGGGCAAGATCGCGCTGCGCCAGGAAGAAGTCGACTTGAAAGGCGTGATCGCGCAAGCCGTCGAGACGGCCGGCCCCCTGATCGCGGCGCGCGAGCACAAGCTGGAGGTGATCCAGCCCGACCGCCAGATCTGGCTGATGGGCGACCCGGTGCGCCTGGCGCAGTCGATGGGCAACCTGCTGCACAACGCGGCCAAGTTCACGTCCAAGGGCGGCCGCATCAAGGTCGAGGTCACGCTGCTTGACGGCGCCGTGCGCATCGCCGTGCAGGACAACGGCATCGGCATCGCCGAGGACAACCTGTCGCGCATCTTCGGCATGTTCGCCCAGGCCGCCGTCCCGCCGGACCGCGCGCCGGAAGGCCTCGGCATCGGCCTGTCGCTCGTCTCGCGCCTGCTCGAGATGCACGGCGGCCGGCTGTCCGCGACGAGCCCGGGCATCGGGCTCGGCTCCACGTTCACCGTCGAACTGCCGGTGCTGCGCACGGCCGCGGTGGGGACGGATGCGGTCCATGCCCCGTCGACGCAACCGGCGCCGTCGTCCGGCGGGCGCAAGGTCCTCCTCGTCGACGACAACGTGGACGCCATGGAGATGATGGCGTTCCTGCTGGCCGAGATGGGCTACGAGGCCCACACGACGGCGGATGCGGGCAACCTCGTGCAGATGGCGCTGTCGCTGCGGCCGGACGTGATCGTGCTCGACATCGGCCTGCCGGGCGTGGACGGCTACGAGCTGGCGCGCATGATCAAGCGGCAGCCGCAGCTGGCCTCCATCCGGCTCGTGGCGCACACGGGCTACGGTTCGCCGGAGGACCGGCGCAAGGCGCAGGAGGCGGGTTTCGACGCGCACCTCGTCAAGCCGGCCGAACTGGCGGATCTGGAGAAAGCCCTGCAGGGCTGATCTTTCGGCCGCCTTTGAGCTGGCTGGACGCGTGGGCGGCTCGGCCGTCCACGCGTTCAACGTGCGTCAGCGCACGTACATTCGCACTCCATCGGCCTAAGCTGGCGCCACTAATGCAGCCAATGGAGGCCATCATGCCCAAGGGAGCCAGCCCGAAACGCGAGCGCGAGTACAAGAAGCTCGAGACGGAATTCAAGAAGGAACACCGCTATCCCGGCCGCGAGGAAGAGGTCGCGTCGCGCATCGTGAACAAGCAGCGCGCCGAACACGGCGAGACGAAGCAGTCGTCGAGCGGCGGGTCGAAGCAATCCGCGAAAAAATAAAGCCTCCCGGGGTTCGACCCGGGAGGCCCGTGCGCACGGAACGGCTTACTTGTCGGTCACCGTAAAATCCCCGAACGCCTTCAGCTGCTCGCTGACGGCTTTCGGATCCCCTACGACGACGATGGACTGGTTCTCCGGCGCAAAATACTTCTTCGACACGTCGCGGACCTGCTCCGGCGTGACCTTTTCGATCAGCGGCACGTACTGGCCCAGGAACTCGGCCGGCAGGCCCACGAGCCAGTTGGCGGCCAGCGTGCCGGCGACCGCGCGCTGCATCTGGTTGCTCAGCAGGTAGCCGCCCGCCACGTAGCGCTTGTGCATGCGCATCTCGTCCGGCGAGACCTCGTCGGCGCCGATGCGCTTGTATTCGTTGAAATACTCCGTCAGCGCGGCGCCCGTGACCTCGTTGCGCACGTCCGCGCCGCCGACGATGCTGCCGCCTTCGCGCAGCAGGCGCGCGCCGGCCGAGGCGCCGTACGTGTATCCCTTTTCCTCGCGCAGCTTGATGTTCACGCGGCTCGAGAAGCCGCCGCCCAGGATCGTGCTGGCCAGGCGCAGCGGGATCTGGTCGGTGCTTGTCGCGGCGATGCCCGGGCTGCCCAGGCGGATCGTCGACTGCACGCTGCCGCCACGCTCCAGCAGCACGTGCACCGGCTTCGCGCTGGATGGGGCCTTGCGGGTCTCGGCCGCGGCCGGGCCGCTCGCTTTCCAGTCGCCGAACGCCTGCCGGGCGAGCTTCAACGCGTCGGCTTCCTTGATGCGGCCCGTAATCACGAGCAGGGCGCGCTCCGGACGGAAGCGCTTCGCGTGCTCGCCGCGCAGCAGTTCCTCGGTCGTCGACTCGATCGATTCCGCGGTCGGCGTCGTGTGGCCGTACGGGTGGTCGCCGTAGATGGCGCGGTTGATCGCGCGCTCGGCGCGGAAGCGCGGCTGCGTCTCGGACACGCGCAGGCTTTGCAGCGCGTTCGCCTTCGCCAGCGCCACTTCGTTGGCAGGGAAGGACGGGGTGCGCACGACTTCGGCCAGCAGCTGCATCATCGGCCCGGCCTGCGACGCGAGGGCGCTGGCCTGGACCGAGATGCCATCCGCGCTGGC
This sequence comes from Massilia putida, assembly GCF_001941825.1. NCBI lineage: Bacteria > Pseudomonadati > Pseudomonadota > Betaproteobacteria > Burkholderiales > Oxalobacteraceae > Massilia > Massilia putida. The sequence continues at coordinate 2,026,505 of NZ_CP019038.1, read as the reverse complement.
GCTGGCCGCGACGGAGCCGCCCATGCCTTGCGCGCCTTCCGCGATCGCGCGCGAGTCGTGCTTGGCCGTGCCTTCGTTCAGCAGGCCGGCCAGCAGGTTGGCGAAGCCCGGGTGAGCCGCATCGTCGGCGGCGAGACCGGCGTCGCGCACGGCTAGCACCATGTCCACGCGCGGGATGCCGGTGCGCGGCACGATCCAGACTTGCAGGCCGTTCGGCAGGGTCTTCTTGCCGATGTGCGGGACGGGCAGGGGCTTGTCCTTCGCATAGGCCGGCATCGCGGCCGGCATGGCGTCTTTCGGCACGTCGACCGCCTGGGCCGAATGGGCGAACAAAGCGCCCACGATCATGGTCAGCATCAGTTTATTCATCGGGGCGCTCCTCATTTCTTCACTGTCGGCTTCACTGCGGGCTTACGGTCGATGACGGTGCGGTTCGTCTTCGTCAGGTACGTGGCCGCCACGCGCTGCAGGTCGGCGGACGTGACGCCCTCGATCCAGCCCGGCACCTTGTTGACGACGTTGGCGTCGCCCCACAAGGTTTGCAGCTTGGCGAGCGTGTCGGCGCGCGACAGGATGTTTTCCAGGTCGTTGTTCCAGTCGGCCAGCATGCGGGTCTTCACGCGCTTCAGCGTCGCGGCGTCGACGCCGCCCTTGGCGACCTTCGCGATCTGCTCGTCCATCGCGGCGAGCATCGCGTCGGCGCTGCTGTTCGGCTTGTACAGGCCGAACACGGTGAACAGCGTCGGGCCGCCGTACTCGAACGGGCCGGTGAGGCCGAAGCCGCCCTGGACGTTCAGCGCGATCTCGCGGCCCTTCACCATGTTCTGGTAGAACAGCGAGGCGTCGCCGCCGGCCAGCAGTTCGGACAGCACGGCCATCGGGGCCTGGTCGGGGCTGCCCTGCGGCGGCACCTTCCAGCCGACGGCGACGGCCGGTACCTGGGCCAGCGCGTCGCTTTGCTCGATACGCTTTTCCTGTGTGTTCAAGCCTTCCGAGAAATCCGAACCTTTCGGGCCGGGCCGGGCCGGGATGCCGCCGAAGTATTTCTGCGCCAGCGCGAAGCCCTGCGCGGGCGTGACGTCGCCGGCGATCGCCAGCACGGCGTTGTTCGGGCCGTAGTAGTCGCGGTGGAAGGCGCGCACGTCGTCGAGGCTGGCGCCTTCGAGGTCTTCGAAGCTGCCGTAGCCGTCGTGGTTGTTCTCCCATTTCTGGAAGCCGAGCTGGCTGATGTCGAGCCAGTAGAAGCCGCCGTACGGCTGGTTCTTGACGTTCACGCGGATCTCTTCCTTGACCACGTCCTGCTGGTTCTTCAAGGTGGCCGGGTTGAAGTCGAGCGTCTTCATGCGGTCCGCTTCGAGCCACAGGATCGGCTCGAGCGACGACACGGGCGCCGTCTCGATGTAGTTGGTGAAGTCGGGGCGCGTGGACCCGTTGTTGCGGCCGCCGCCGCCCGTGATGGCGCGGTCGAACACACCCTTCGGCGCGTTCGGCGTGCCCTGGAACATCAGGTGCTCGAACAAGTGGGCGAAGCCCGTGCGGTTACGCGGCTCGAGGCGCATGCCGACGTGGTACACGACGGACACGCCGACGGTCGGCGAGCTATGGTCTTCGGAGACGACGACCGTCAGGCCGTTGTCGAGCTTCTTGACGTTGACCGGCAGGGTCCACTGGTCGCTGGTCGCGGCGTACGCGGTCAGCGAGAGCGACAAGCCGGCCAGCAGGGCGGGCACGTGGCGCAAGCGCATTGATCACCTTTTATCGTTATGGGTTGGGGGCTTCAAATTTATCTTAACGCAACAAATGCATGAATGGCATGATTTGTTGATGCATACATCGATGACAAACGGTGACAAACGGTGACATTTGGACGCATGCGGGCGCGCGATAATGACCGGCTGGCTTATGCATGCCAGCCACGTCCCCGTGTCGCTCAGGCGGTCATTTTTGCAGTTCGTCGCAATCCGCTGGGTGGGCACGGTAGGTCCGCGTATCCTGTTTTCAACCTACTTACCTTCACAAAACAAAAACAGGATTCGGAGATTCGGATGAACAAGATTTTCGCGCTCGCTCCAGTGGGCGCCGCCCTGTGTGCCGCCCTCGGTGCCGCGCACGCCGCGCCCGACGTCGCGACCGAGACGCGTCCCGTCGATGCCCGCGTCGTGCGGGTCAATGTGGACGGCGCCGTCGACCTGAAGATCCGCCAGGGCGGCACGCCGGCGCTGACGCTCACGGGCGAACCGCGCTACCTGCAGCGGACGGTCACGTCGCAGAGCGGCGATACGCTGCACATCGATACGGACATCCGGGGGCACGTGCGTACCGGGTCGCTGCATGCGGAACTCGTGCTGCCGGCGCTGCGCGCGGTGACGTCCGAGAGCCTGGGGACGACGGAGATCACCGGCTTTTCGGGCGACGAACTGGACCTGACACTGGACGGCGCCGGCTCGATGAAGATTTCCAGCAGCTACCGGCTCGTGCGGGCCAGCCTGGGCGGCATCGGCAGCATGCAGATGCAGGGATTGAACGGGGACGGTATCGAATTGAATCTGCAGGGGGCCGGCTATATCTCGCTGGCCGGGCGCGCCAAATGGCTCAAGGCGGACCTCGGCGGCCTGGGCAACCTGGACGCCCAGCAGTGTAATGCGGACTCCGTCGACATCGACCTGTCCGGCCTCGGCAATGCGAGCGTGACGGCGCGCCAGACCGCGAACCTGAACTTGTCCGGCATGGGGTCGGTGACGGTGTACGGCAAGCCCCAGAACCGCAAGGTCGCAGTCGACGGGCTGGGCAAGGTGAGCTGGAAATAGACGTATCTCGAAGTAAAAGAATAAAGAGGCGAAGGCCTCACGATCCGAACGAGACAATGAGAAAACAGACCGTTGCGATCCTGTTCGCGCTGGGCCTGCACGGTAGTGCGATGGCCGGCCTCGCGGAAGGCGCCAATGCCTACAATGCCCGCAATTACGCGCTGGCCCTGAAGGAAATCACGCCGCTTGCCAAGGCCGGCAACGCGGACGCGGAGCATTTGCTCGGCCTGATGTACTACATGGGCCGCGGCGTGCCGCGCGACTACAAGCAGGCGTTTTCCTGGCACTACAAGGCCGCCGTGCAGGGCAAGGCCGATGCGCAGTACGTCATCGGCGCCATGTACTACACCGGCAATGCCGTCCCCCAGGATCAGAAACTGGCCGTGCAATGGTTCCGCAAGGCCGCCGAGCAGGGCCATCCGGACGCCCAGCACGCGCTCGCCCTGATGTACCGCTACCACGTGGCGGGGATGCCCCAGGACCTCGTCATCGCCTACATGCTGTGCAACCTCGCCGCCGCCAACGGGCACCGCAACGCGATCGAACAGCGCGCCTCGCTCGTCAAGCAGATGACCCAGGAGCAGATCGACGAGGCGCAGGCGATGTCGCGCAACTGGAAGCCCGGCATGCCGCTGCCGACGTCGTCGCACACGGGCGGCGGCGGTTCCTGAACGGTTGAGTTGCTTCCTGATCTAAGGAGGATACCGACGCAGGTATGAGGCATTGTCCTACGCGCGCATGGCGAATCCTTGGTGTCCCGGTCGCCTCGTCGGGACTACGATTGTGACCTCTCAAGCAGTTTTCATGAGCAGTACGACAACTCAACCATTTGGAGGCAATCATGGCAAACCAAGGTAACCAAGGCGGCAACAAGGGCAACAACCAGAGCGGCGACACCAGCAACCGCGGTTTCGCATCGATGGACCCGCAGAAGCAGCGCGAAATCGCCTCGGAAGGCGGCAAGGCTGCCCACGCTTCGGGCAACGCCCACGAGTTCACGTCGGAAGAGGCACGCCGTGCCGGCTCGATGAGCCACAAGAACGACGGCGGCAGCCAGCAGAGCCAGGGCGGCGGCAGCCAGCAGAGCGGCAACAGCACCCGCGGCGGCACGCCGGAGCAGCATGCCAAGGCCGGCTCGCAGAGCCACAAGAACGACAACAAGAAGTGACGTGATGCGCGTGCCCTGAACGCCGCAGGCAGGCGTCCGCCGGCGCCGCCGGTGAGTTCGCATGCTGCCTGGCCGTTCTGTATCGCACACACAACGTTTCCGACACCGCCAGCCCTTCGAGGCTGGCGGTGTCGTTTCGTGCGTCCGCCGCCTGGCGTGGTTACTACACGATCTCACATATTTGCAGTAAATTTACTACATTTTGCGCGCATCTGAGCATTTTGTTGCTCATTGTTAGCGTTAGCGGCCATTTTCTGGCGCGGCCATATTGGGCGATCCGGTCCGCTCGCGTACAATTGCTAGTTATTTAACTAGGGTATGCCATGCGTGCAATAGAAATCATCCAACCCGGCGGGCCCGGGGTGCTCAAGCTGTGCGAGCGCCCCGTGCCGCAGTTGAAGCCGGGTGAAATCCTTATCCGCGTCCTCGCGGCCGGGGTCAACCGGCCGGACGTGTTCCAGCGGCTCGGCCAGTATCCCGTGCCGCCCGGCGCGTCCGACCTGCCGGGTCTCGAAGTGGCCGGCGAGATCGTCGACGGCGACCTCGGCGACAGCGGATTCCGGAAGGGCGACCTCGTCTGCGCCCTCGTGCAGGGCGGCGGGCATGCCGAGTACTGCGCGGCCCCGCTGGCGCAATGCCTGCCGGTGCCCAAGGGCCTGTCCCCGCTCGAAGCGGCGGCGCTGCCCGAGACCTATTTCACCGTGTGGAGCAATGTGTTCCAGCGCGCAGCGCTGGCTGCGGGCGAGTCGCTGCTGGTGCAGGGCGGCAGTTCCGGCATCGGGACCACGGCGATCCAGCTGGCCAAGGCCCTCGGCCACCGCGTGTTCGCCACGGCCGGCAGCAAGGATAAATGCCGTGCCTGCGAAGACCTGGGCGCCGAACGCGCGATCGATTACAAGACCGAGGATTTCGCCGCCGTCATCAAGGAGCTGACGAACGGGAAGGGCGTCGACGTCGTGCTCGACATGGTCGGCGGCGACTACGTGGCGCGCGAGATCGGCTGCCTGGCGGACGACGGCCGCATCGTCATCATCGCCCTGCTGGGCGGCGCGAAGGCCAACGTCGACCTGGGCCAGGTGCTGCGCCGCCGTCTCACCATCACGGGTTCCACGCTGCGCCCGCGTCCGGTGGCGTTCAAGGCGCAAATCGCCCGCGAGCTGCGCGAGCGCGTGTGGCCGCTGCTGGAGGCGGGCAAGATCAAACCGGTCATTTATCAAACCTTCCCGCTCGAGGAAGCGGCCGCCGCGCATACGCTGATGGAAAGCAGCGCGCACGTCGGCAAGATCATGCTGAATGTCGCCGGGAACTGAGAACAATACAATGAATAAAGAACTGAACAACCATGCCAGGCCCGGTTTGACCGGTTTTTCAACGCCCGTTACAATAGCGGGTTATTTGACCGTGGGGTTGTGATGCGCGCCAAACTCATCGTAGGCAACTGGAAGATGAATGGCAGCCGCGCAGCCAACGTGACGCTGTTGAACGGCATCGTGGCCGGACTGGGTAACGCGCGCGCTTCCTGTGCCGTGTGCGTGCCGGCCCCGTTCCTGCAGCAGTGCGAGGAAGTATTGGCCGGTACGCCGGTCGCGTGGGGCGCGCAGGACGTGTCGATGCATGCGCCCGGCGCCTACACCGGCGAGGTGTGCGCGCAGATGCTGGCCGAGTTCGGCTGCCGCTACGTGATCGTCGGCCACTCCGAGCGCCGCGCCTACCATCGCGAAGACAGCGCGCTGGTGGCGAAGAAGGCGCTGGCGGTGCTGGCCGAGGGCATGACCCCGATCGTGTGCGTCGGCGAAACGCTGGAGCAGCGCGAAGCGGGCGAGACGGCGCAGGTGGTCGGCGCCCAGCTTGACGCGGTGCTGGAAGCGCTCGACGCGGCATCGGTGGATAGAATCGTCGTGGCCTATGAGCCCGTGTGGGCCATCGGCACCGGCCGGAACGCGACGCCGGCGATGGCGCAGGAAGTGCATGCGCAGCTGCGCGCGCAACTGCGGGCGCGCAATGCGGAGGCGGCGGACGTCGTGCCGATCCTGTACGGCGGCAGCATGAAGCCGGAGAATGCGAAGGACCTGCTGGCCCAGCCGGATATCGACGGCGGGCTGATCGGCGGCGCGGCCTTGAAGGCGGAAGATTTTCTTGCCATCATTCACGCGGCCTGATTGTTCCGGGTTGGAATTCCAGTCCGGGAGATGAGGCAAAACCGTCGTTCCCGCCCTAGCCGGGCGCCTTGGCGGGAGCCCATGCCGAGCGTGCCTGGTCGGCTCGGTATGGGGCCCCGCCTTCGCGGGGACGACGCAGTAGCAAAGTTTTTTGCAAACGTAGTAGTCAACCTTGGAATGGAATAAACAATGAACGTGTTGTTCAATCTGATCGTCGTCGTACAGGTCGTCTCCGCGCTGGCCATCATCGGTCTCGTGCTCGTCCAGCACGGCAAGGGTGCCGACATGGGCGCCGCCTTCGGTTCCGGCGCGTCCGGCAGCCTGTTCGGTGCCAGCGGCTCGTCGAACTTCCTGTCGAAATCGACGGCCGTCGCCGCCGCGATCTTCTTCGCGTCGACCTTGGGCCTGGCGTACTTCGGCACCAACCGTCCGCATGCGAGCGTCGGCGGCGGCGTGATGGAACACGTGACCGTTCCCGCGAACAAGGTGCCCGCCGGCGCCGGCGATGCCGTCCCGGCCACCACGCCGGCTCCTGCGCCTGCCGCACCTGCGGCGCCGGCTCCGGCCGCTACGCAAGACGTGCCGGGCGTCGCCACGCCGGCCGCACCGGCACCCGCGCCCGCCAAGTAATTTTGCGGCGCAGCCACTTCCTGCAAGCGCACGCAGGGTGGTGTACTATTCGGCGGGCTTCGGTCCGCCAGCGCCGGCGACCGGCTTTCCCGACTCGGTCGTCGTAAACACGGATTTTGAAAAGTTGGGAAAAAGAGTATTTTTTCTTGGTTTAGCGCAATTTGAGCATTGAAAAATGCTGCTAAGGCAGGGTAGAATACTGGTCTCCAGCCGACGTGGTGAAATTGGTAGACACGCTATCTTGAGGGGGTAGTGGCGAAAGCTGTGCGAGTTCGAGTCTCGCCGTCGGCACCAAGATACAAGAAGCCAGCTAGGGCGCATGAGCTTCCGCTCTCAGGCCTAGCTGGCTTTTTTACGAGGATCTGTCGGAGGCTTTGAAGAACCGTCCCAGCGGCGGCGCTTCTGGCCCGAGAAGCCCGGTCGTACGAACGTGCGGCGAGCCTCGAAGGTCGGGATCGGCAACGCGAAGCGGATGATTCAGTGTCTCCAGTCGTACGATCCTGGTGTAGGCAAAAAGCCAGGATTGCGCGATGCGGTACTGCAGCCCCTGCAGTGTTTTTTCAACCGATCGTTCAACTAAGGCTTCATCGTGAACCTCGAGAACTATTTCCCCGTTCTTCTCTTCATTGTGATCGGCACCGTCGTCGGCGTCGCCTCGCAAGTCCTCGGCCGCGTGGTCGGTCCCCATCGCCCGGATGCGGCAAAACTCTCCCCGTATGAATGCGGCTTCGAAGCGTTCGAAGACGCGCGCATGAAGTTCGACGTCCGGTACTACCTGGTCGCGATCCTGTTTATTTTGTTTGATCTGGAAACGGCATTCTTCTTCCCTTGGGGCGTTTCGATGCGCGACCTGGGCTGGACCGGATTCGTCACGATGATGGTGTTCATCGTCGAATTCGTCGTCGGCTTCTGGTACATCTGGAAGAAAGGTGCCCTTGATTGGGAATAAGCCATGGCTATTGAAGGCGTTTTAAACGAAGGTTTTGTCACCACCACAGCCGACAAGCTGATCAACTGGGCACGCACCGGGTCGATGTGGCCCATGACGTTCGGCCTGGCTTGCTGTGCGGTCGAGATGATGCACGCGGGCGCCGCGCGCTACGACCTCGACCGTTTCGGCGTCGTGTTCCGCCCGTCGCCGCGCCAGTCCGACGTGATGATCGTGGCCGGTACCCTGTGCAACAAGATGGCGCCGGCACTGCGCAAGGTCTACGACCAGATGGCCGAGCCGCGCTGGGTCATCTCGATGGGCTCCTGCGCCAACGGCGGCGGCTACTACCACTACTCGTACTCCGTCGTGCGCGGCTGCGACCGCATCGTGCCGGTCGACGTCTACGTCCCGGGCTGCCCGCCGACCGCCGAGGCTCTGCTGTACGGCATCATCCAGCTCCAGAATAAGATCCAGCGCACCAATACCATCGCGCGATAATCCAAGCCGGTTTCAACCATGACGACAAAAATCGAAGCCCTCGAACTCGCCCTGAAGAATGCTCTGGGCGAGGGCGCTGCCATTACCGTGGCGCTGGGCGAAGTAACGGTAGTTGTGAAGGCCGCCGACTACCTGGCCTCCATGCAGAAGCTGCGCGACGATCCCGCGCTGCGTTTCCAGGAACTCGTCGACCTGTGCGGCGTCGACTATTCGTCCTACGGCGAAGGCACGTGGGACGGTTTGCGTTTCGCGGTCGTATCGCACCTGCTGTCGATCGAGCACAACTGGCGCGTGCGCGTCCGCGTGTTCTGCCCGGACGACGACATGCCGCTGGTCGACTCGATCACCGGCATCTGGCGCAACGCCAACTGGTTCGAGCGTGAAGCGTTCGACCTGTTCGGCATCCTGTTCGAGGGCCACGGCGACCTGCGCCGCATCCTCACCGACTACGGCTTCATCGGCCATCCGTTCCGCAAGGACTTCCCGATCTCGGGCTATGTCGAGATGCGTTACGACCCCGAGCAGAAACGCGTGATCTACCAACCCGTGACGATCGAGCCGCGCGAGAACATCCCGCGCGTGATCCGCGAAGAAACCTACGGGATGAAATAATGGCTGAGCTTAAAAATTACACCCTGAACTTTGGTCCGCAGCACCCGGCAGCGCACGGCGTGCTGCGTCTCGTGCTGGAGCTGGACGGCGAGGTCATCCAGCGCGCCGACCCGCACATCGGCCTGCTGCACCGCGGGACCGAGAAGCTGGCCGAGACCCGCACCTACCTGCAGTCCGTGCCGTACATGGACCGCCTCGACTACGTCTCGATGATGTGCAACGAGCACGGCTACGTGCTGGCCATCGAGAAGCTGCTGGGCATCGAAGTGCCGATCCGTGCGCAGTACATCCGCACGATGTTCGACGAGATCACCCGCATCCTGAACCACCTGATGTGGCTGGGCGCGCACGCGCTGGACATCGGCGCCATGGGCCCGTTCCTGTACGCGTTCCGCGACCGCGAAGACCTGTTCGACGTCTATGAGGCCGTGTCGGGCGCGCGCATGCACGCGGCCTACTACCGCCCGGGCGGCGTGTACCGCGACCTGCCGGACGTGATGCCGCGCCACCGCGAATCGCCGCTGCGCAGCAAGAAGGCCATCGACGAACTGAACGAGACCCGCCAGGGTTCCGTGCTCGACTTCATCGAGTCGTTCACGAAGCGCTTCGACGGCTATGTCGACGAATACGAGACCCTGCTGACCGACAACCGTATCTGGAAACAGCGTACCGTCGGCATCGGCGTCGTGACGCCGGAAGACGCGATGGGCATGGGCTTCTCGGGCCCGATGCTGCGCGGCTCGGGCATCGCCTGGGACCTGCGCAAGATGCAGCCGTACGCCGCCTACGACAAGGTGGAATTCGACGTCCCGGTCGGCACCAACGGCGACTCGTACGACCGCTACCTCGTGCGCGTCGAGGAAATGCGCCAGGCCAACCGCATCATCAAGCAGTGCGTCGCCTGGCTGAAGGCGAACCCGGGCCCGGTGATGACGAACAACCACAAGGTCGCCCCGCCGTCGCGCGTGGACATGAAGACCAACATGGAATCGCTGATCCACCACTTCAAGCTGTTCACCGAAGGCTTCCACGTCCCGCCGGGCGAAGCCTACGCGGCCGTCGAACATCCGAAGGGCGAGTTCGGCATTTATATCGTCTCGGACGGCGCCAACAAGCCGTACCGCCTGAAGATCCGCACCCCGGACTATGTCCACCTGCAGAGCCTGGATGAAATGGCGCGCGGCCACATGATCGCCGACGCCGTCACCATCATCGGCACGCAGGACATCGTGTTCGGCTCGATCGACCGATAAGAAGGGTAGAAAAGATTATGTTATCTGAGCAGTGCTTGAAAAAAATCGACCGCGAGTTGGCCAAGTATCCGGCCGACCAGCGCCAGTCGGCCGTGATGGCCGCGCTGGCCCACGCGCAGGTCGAACTGGGTTGGCTGTCGCCGGAAACGATGCAGGAAGTGGCCGACTACATCGGCATGCCCGCCATCGCCGTGCAGGAAGTGGCCACCTTCTACAACATGTACAACATCAAGCCGGTCGGCAAGCACAAGATCACCGTGTGCACCAACCTGCCGTGCGCGCTGTCGGGCGGCGAGCGCGCCGCCCAGCGCATCAAGGATGCCCTGGGCATCAATTTCCGCGACACGACCGAAGACGGGCAGTTCACGCTGCTCGAAGGCGAATGCATGGGCGCCTGCGGCGACGCGCCGGTCATGCTGGTGAATAACCACCGCATGTGCTCGTTCATGTCGGACGAGAAGATCGACGCCCTGCTGGAGGAACTGAACAAATGACCAGCCTGCACGACCGCCACATCAATCCGCTGATCCTGAAGGACCTGAACGGCGACAACTGGCACCTGGAAGACTACGTCAAGCGCGGCGGCTATTCCGCGCTGCGCCGCATCCTGGAAGAGAAGATCACGCCCGAGCAGATCATCGCCGACCTCAAAACGTCCGGCCTGCGCGGCCGCGGCGGCGCGGGCTTCCCGACCGGCCTGAAGTGGAGCTTCATGCCGCGCCAGTTCCCGGGCCAGAAATACCTCGTCTGCAACACCGACGAAGGCGAGCCGGGCACGTTCAAGGACCGCGACATCATCCGCTACAACCCGCACGCGCTGATCGAAGGCATGGCCATCGGTGCGTACGCGATGGGCATCACCGTGGGCTACAACTACATCCACGGCGAGATCTTCCAGGAATACCTGCGCTTCGAAGAGGCGCTGGAAGAGGCGCGCGCCGCCGGCTTCCTGGGCGATAACATCCTGGGTTCGGGCTTCTCGTTCCAGCTGCACGCGCACCACGGCTACGGCGCCTACATCTGCGGCGAAGAAACCGCGCTGCTGGAATCGCTGGAAGGCAAGAAGGGCCAGCCGCGCTTCAAGCCGCCGTTCCCGGCCTCGTTCGGCCTGTACGGCAAGCCGACCACGATCAACAACACGGAAACGTTCGCAGCCGTCCCGTTCATCCTGAACCTGGGCGCCGCCGAGTACATGGCGCTGGGCCGCCCGAACAACGGCGGTACGAAGATCTTCTCGATCTCCGGCGACGTCGAGCGTCCGGGCAACTACGAAGTCCCGCTGGGCACGCCGTTCTCCAAGCTGATGGAACTGGCCGGCGGCATGCGTGGCGGCAAGAAGATCAAGGCCGTCATCCCGGGCGGTTCGTCGGCACCGGTCGTGCGCGGCGATGTCATGATGCAGACCGACCTGGACTACGACTCGATCGCCAAGGCCGGTTCGATGCTGGGTTCGGGCGCCGTGATCGTCATGGACGAGACCCGCTGCATGGTCAAGTCGCTGCTGCGCCTGTCCTACTTCTATTACGAGGAATCGTGCGGCCAGTGCACGCCGTGCCGTGAAGGTACGGGCTGGATGTACCGCATGGTCCACCGCATCGAACATGGCCAGGGTCGTCCGGAAGACATGGACATGCTGAACTCGATCGCCGACAACATCCAGGGCCGCACCATCTGCGCACTGGGCGATGCCGCCGCGATGCCGGTTCGCGCCATGATCAAGAACTTCCGCGAAGAATTTGAATATCACGTCGAGCACAAGCACTGCCTGGTGCCGACTTACCTCTAAACCAGGTCAGGTAACGATCAAATGGTTGAAATCGAATTAGACGGCAAGAAAGTCGAAGTCCCACCAGGTTCGATGGTGATGGACGCCGCAAACAAACTGGGAACGTACATCCCGCACTTCTGCTACCACAAGAAGCTGTCGATCGCGGCCAACTGCCGTATGTGCCTCGTGGAAGTGGAAAAAGCGCCGAAGCCGCTGCCTGCCTGCGCCACCCCGGTCTCCCCGGGCATGATCGTGCGCACGCACAGCGACAAGGCCGTGCAGGCGCAGAAGTCCGTCATGGAATTCCTGCTGATTAACCACCCGCTGGATTGCCCGATCTGCGACCAGGGCGGCGAATGCCAGCTGCAGGACCTGGCCGTCGGCTACGGCAAGGGCGAATCGCGCTACGCGGAAGAAAAACGCGTCGTGGCACCGAAGGAAGCCGGTCCGCTGATCTCGATGGAAGAGATGAGCCGCTGCATCCAGTGCACCCGCTGCGTGCGCTTCGGCCAGGAAGTGGCCGGCGTGATGGAATTCGGCATGGTCGGTCGCGGCGAGCACTCGGAAATCACGACGTTCGTGGGCAAGTCGGTCGACTCGGAAGTGTCGGGCAACATGATCGACCTGTGCCCGGTCGGCGCGCTGACCAGCAAGCCGTTCCGCTACTCGGCACGTCCGTGGGAACTGCAGCGCCGCCGTTCGGTGTCGCCGCACGATTCGCTCGGCTCGAACCTGATCGTCCAGGTCAAGGGCGGCAAGGTCATGCGCGTGCTGCCGCTGGAAAACGAGAACATCAACGAGTGCTGGCTGTCGGATAAGGACCGCTTCTCGTACGAAGCGCTGGACAACGCCTCGCGCCTGACCACGCCGATGCTCAAGCAGGACGGCAAGTGGATCGAGACCGACTGGCAGACGGCGCTGGAATACGTCGCCCACGGCCTGCGCAACATCCGCCACGAGCACGGCGCGGACAGCATCGCCGCCATCGGCACGGCCCACTCGACCGTCGAAGAATTGTTCCTGCTGCAGAAAGCCATGCGCGGCTTCGGCATCGAGAACGTCGACTTCCGCCTGCGCCAGACCGACTTCGCGCTGGACGGTAAAGTGGTCCCGCACCTGGGCATGCCGATCGCCGAACTGTCGACCTTGGCGCGCGTGCTGGTCGTCGGCTCGTTCCTGCGCAAGGACCACCCGCTGGCCGCGACGCGCCTGCGCGCCGCCGTGAAATCGGGCGCCAAGCTGTCGATCGTCCACGGCTCGGCTGACGACAACCTGATCCCGACCGCGAACCGCATCATCGCCGCACCGAGCGACTGGCTCGCGGCGCTGACGGAAATCGCCGTCGCCGTCGCTGCAGCAAAAGGTATTGCCGCGCCGGCAGGCTTCGAAGGCGTGACCGCCGGCGATGCCGCCAAGGCCGTGGCCGCGACGCTGGTCGTCGAGAACGCTGCCGACCTGCCGGGCGCCGTCCTGCTGGGCAATGCCGCGATGTACCACCCGCAGGCATCGAAGCTGCACGCCGTCGCCGAGTGGATCGCTGAACAGACCGGCGCCAAGTTCGGTTACTTCGTCGACGCCGCCAACACGGTCGGCGGTTACCTGGTGAACGCCACGTCGAAGAACGCGGCGAACCTGTTCGCGCAGCCGAAGAAAGCGTACGTGCTGCTGAACGCCGAGCCGGAACTGGATGCGGCCAACCCGCAACAAGCCGTCAAGGCGCTGCGTGGCGCGGAGATGGTCGTCGCGATGTCCGCGTTCAAGCACGGCACCGACTACGCCGACGTGCTGCTGCCGATCTCGCCGTTCAGCGAGACCGCCGGCACGTTCGTCAACTGCGAAGGCCGCGCACAGAGCTTCAACGGCACCGTCAAGCCGCTGGGCGAGACCCGTCCGGCCTGGAAAGTGCTGCGCGTGCTGGGCAACCTGCTGGGCCTCTCGGGCTTCGATTACGAGAATTCGGAAACGATCCGCGACGAAGCCCTGGGCAAAGGCAACACGGACCTGTCCGCGAAGCTGAACAACGTCGCCAAGATCGCGCCCACCGGCGCCTTCTTCGGCAACGGCGAGCAGCTGGAACGCCTGGCCGATGTGCCGATCCACTTCGCCGACGCCGTCGCGCGCCGTTCCGAACCGCTGCTGCGCACGGCCGACGGCCAGGCGCCGCTGGCCACCATCTCGGCCAAGCTGGCGGAGAAGCTGGGCGTGAAGGCCGGCGACGCGGTGACGGTGTCGCAAGGGCAGGGCAGTGTGGTCTTGACCGCAACGATCGACGCGCGCCTGCCGGCGAACGTCGTGCGTGTCGCGGCCGCCCACGAATCGACTTCGGTACTGGGCGATATGTTCGGTCCGATCAATGTAGCTAAAGCATAAAGCAGGGGAGCCCAAGCAAAATGTCGGTACCTGACATGATCAACAACCTGAACAGCAGCGGCGCGAGCCTGCTCGGCACGACGGCCTGGCCGCTCGTGTGGACGCTGCTGAAAATCGTCGTCGTCCTGCTGCCGCTGATGGGCCTCGTGGCCTATCTGGTGCTGTGGGAGCGCAAGCTGATCGGCTGGATCCACATCCGTATCGGCCCGAACCGCGTGGGCCCCGCCGGCCTGCTGCAGCCGATCTCCGATGCCCTGAAGCTGCTGCTCAAGGAAATCGTGATCCCGGCGAAAGCCACGCCGAGCCTGTTCGTGATCGGCCCCTTGATGACCATCATGCCGGCGCTGGCCGCGTGGTCCGTCATCCCGTTCGGCCCGCAGGCTGCCCTCGCCAACGTGAACGCCGGCCTGCTGCTGCTGCTCGCGATCACGTCGATGGAGGTGTACGGCATCATCATCGCCGGCTGGTCCGCCAACTCGAAGTACTCGTTCATGGGCGCCATGCGCGCATCGGCGCAGATGATCTCGTACGAAATCCCGATGGGCTTCGTGATGGTCGTCGTGCTGATGGTGTCGGGCTCGCTGAACTTCTCGGACATCGTCGGCGCCCAGACCCGCGGCTACTTCGTCGAGCACGGCATCAACATCCTGTCGTGGAACTGGCTGCCGCTGCTGCCGCTGTTCATCATCTACATCACGTCCGGCCTGGCCGAGTGCAACCGCCACCCGTTCGACGTGGTGGAAGGCGAATCGGAGATCGTGGCCGGCCACATGGTCGAATACTCGGGCATGTCGTACGCGATGTTCATGCTGGCCGAGTACGCCAATATGATCCTCGTCGGCACACTGGCATCGATCATGTTCCTGGGCGGCTGGGCCGCACCGTTCTCGTTCCTCGAATTCGGCGGCGGTTTCGGCGGCTTCTTCTGGCTGTTCGCCAAGATGTTCCTGATCGTCTCCCTGTTCATCTGGGTCCGCGGCACGTTCCCGCGTTACCGCTACGACCAGATCATGCGCCTCGGCTGGAAAGTGTTCATTCCGCTGACCCTGATCTGGCTGGTGCTGGTCGCTGGCTGGATGCAGACGCCGTGGAACATCTGGAAGTAAGGAAGCACACAAAATGACACGAGTTAAAGAGATCCTCGGCAGCCTGATGCTGTCCGAGCTGATTAAGGGCCTGGCCCTGACCGGCAAGTACGCGTTCTCGCGCAAGATCACGGTCCAGTACCCGGAAGAAAAAACCCCCATCTCGCCGCGCTTCCGCGGCCTGCATGCGCTGCGCCGCTACCCGAACGGGGAAGAGCGCTGCATCGCGTGCAAGCTGTGCGAAGCCGTGTGCCCGGCGATGGCCATCACGATCGAGTCGGCGCAGCGCGAGGACGGCACCCGCCGCACCACCCGCTACGACATCGACCTGACCAAGTGCATCTTCTGCGGCTTCTGCGAAGAATCGTGCCCGGTCGATTCGATCGTCGAGACCCAGGTTCTGGAATACCACGGCGAGAAACGCGGCGACCTGTACTACACCAAGGAAATGCTGCTGGCCGTGGGCGATCGCTACGAGTCGCAGATCGCCGAGGCGCGCGAAGCTGACGCCAAGTACCGCTAATAACAAAAGGGCTCCTGCGTAAAGTCATGGATTTCACAACTGTTCTGTTCTACGTCTTCTCGGCCGTGATGGTGCTGGCCGGGTTGCGCGTCATTACCGCCAAGAACCCGGTGCACGCCGCGCTGTTCCTGGTGCTCGCGTTCTTCAACGCTGCCGGTATCTGGATGCTGCTCAAGGCCGAGTTCCTGGCCATCGTGCTGGTACTGGTCTACGTCGGCGCCGTCATGGTGCTGTTCCTGTTCGTCGTGATGATGCTCGACATTAACATCGACCGCATGCGCGAAGGTTTCTGGGGCTACCTGCCGGTGGCGTCGGGCGTCGGCGCGCTGATCGTGCTGGAGATGGCCGCCGTCCTGTGGCGCGGCTTCCTGGGCCAGGCCGATGCGCCGGCCGAAACGGCCGTGGGCCACATCGGCGGCACGCACGAACTGGGCCGCCTGATCTACACCCAGTACATCTACGGTTTCGAGATCGCCGGCCTGATCCTGCTGGTCGCCATCATCGCCGCCGTGGCGCTGACCCTGCGCAAGCGCAAGGACACCAAAGCAATCGACCCGGGCCTCGCCGTCCGCGTCAAGCGTAACGACCGCCTGAAGATCGTCAAGATGCCTGTGGTGAACCAGAAGGCCATCGACGACGCGGCCGTCGCCGCCGCCGCTGCCGCGGCCGTCGCCGCCGCCGCTGCCGCGGCACAAGCGAACACCAAGGAGGCGCAATGACTTTATCGCTCGCTCATTACCTGATCCTGGGCGCGATCCTGTTCGCGATCTCCGTGATCGGCATTTTCCTGAACCGGAAGAACATCATCATCCTGCTGATGGCCATCGAACTGATGCTGTTGGCGGTGAACCTGAACTTTGTGGCGTTCTCGCATTATCTGGGCGACGCGGCAGGGCAGATCTTCGTGTTCTTCATCCTGACTGTCGCGGCCGCCGAATCGGCGATCGGCCTGGCGATCCTGGTGGTCCTGTTCCGTAACCTGGACACGATCAACGTGGAAGACCTCGACAGCCTGAAGGGCTAAGCGGTTTGTCTGTCAACCTCCTGATCTCCTGATAAATACGACAAAGGTTCAAAATGGCGGGGCAAATTATTAACCCTAATCTCTTGCTGGCGGTGCCATTGGCGCCGCTCGCGGGCTCGGCGATCGCCGGCCTGTTCGGCACCAAGTTCTTCGGCAATGTGGTCGGCCGGGCGGTGTCGCATTCCGCGACCATCCTGGGCGTCCTGGTGGCGATGATCATCTCGATCATGACGCTGAACCAGGTCATCGACGGCGCCACCTATAACGGCGACGTCTATACCTGGATGACCATCGGCACCATGAAGATGTCGGTCGGCTTCAAGATCGACGCACTGTCCGCGATGATGATGTGCGTCGTCACGTCCGTGTCGCTGATGGTCCACATCTACACGATCGGCTACATGGCGGAAGACGACGGCTACAACCGCTTCTTCTCGTACATCTCGCTGTTCACGTTCTCGATGCTGATGCTGGTCATGTCCAACAACTTCCTGCAGCTGTTCTTCGGCTGGGAAGCGGTGGGCCTGGTCTCGTACCTGCTGATCGGCTTCTGGTACACGCGTCCGACCGCGATCTTCGCGAACATGAAGGCGTTCCTCGTGAACCGCGTGGGCGACTTCGGCTTCATCCTCGGCATCGGCCTGCTGCTGGCGGCCACCGGCACGATGAACTACGACGAGACGTTCGCCAAGGCGGGCGCGCTGTCGGCCATGTTCGTGCCGGGCACCACCTGGCCGCTGCTGACGGCTGCCTGCATCTGCCTGTTCATCGGCGCGATGGGTAAGTCGGCGCAGTTCCCGCTGCACGTCTGGCTGCCGGACTCGATGGAAGGCCCGACCCCGATCTCGGCACTGATCCACGCCGCGACGATGGTTACCGCCGGCATCTTCATGGTGACCCGCATGTCGCCGCTGTTCGAGCTGTCCGACACCGCGCTCTCGTTCATCGTCGTCATCGGCTCGATCACCGCGCTGTTCATGGGCTTCCTGGGCATCATCCAGAACGACATCAAGCGCGTTGTCGCGTACTCCACGCTGTCGCAGCTGGGCTATATGACGGTCGCGCTGGGCGTGTCGGCGTACAACGTCGCCGTGTTCCACCTGATGACCCACGCGTTCTTCAAGGCGCTGCTGTTCCTCGGTGCCGGTTCCGTCATCATCGGCATGCACCACGACCAGGACATGCGCAACATGGGCGGCCTGCGCAAGTACATGCCGATCACCTGGATCACGTCGCTGCTGGGTTCGCTGGCACTGATCGGCACGCCGTTCTTCGCCGGTTTCTACTCGAAGGATTCGATCATCGAAGCCGTCGGCGCCTCGCACCTGTGGGGTTCGGGCTTCGCCTACTTCGCGGTCGTGGCCGGCGTGTTCATCACGGCGTTCTACTCGTTCCGCATGTACTTCCTCGTGTTCCACGGTGAAGAGCGTTTCGGCAAGGCGCATGCCCATGACGATCACGCCCATGCCCATGACGCGCACGACCAGGCCGTCGCCGCCCACGGCCACGACGCCCATGCCGAGCACGATTCGGACGCGCACCACGAAGAAGAAGACGCGCACGGCCACCACGGCCTGGCCCCGGGCCAGAAGCCGCACGAGTCGCCGCTGGTCGTGACCTTGCCGCTGATCCTGCTGGCGATCCCGTCCGTCATCATCGGCTTCTTCGCGATCGGGCCGATGCTGTACGGCGACTTCTTCAAGAACGTCATCACCATCAACGCCGAACGCCACCCGGCGATGGAAGAACTGGCGCACGAGTTCCACGGCGCCGCGGCGATGGGCGTGCACGCGTTCACGTCGCTGCCGTTCTGGCTCGCGCTGGCCGGCGTCGTTGCCGCGTTCTACTGCTACATGATCAATCCGCGCGTGCCGGCGGCCTTCTACAAGGCGCTCCGTCCGATCCACACGCTGCTGGACAACAAGTACTACATGGACAAGTTCAACGAGATCGTCTTTGCCGGCGGCGCACGCCTCCTGGGCAAGGGCTTGTGGCAAGTGGGCGACCGCGCGCTGATCGACGGCCTCGTCGTCAACGGCTCCGCGAAGGTCGTCGGCTGGTTCTCGACCATCGTCCGTACGTTCCAGACTGGTTACATCTACCACTATGCGTTCGTGATGATCCTGGGCGTGCTGGGTACGCTGCTGTACTTCTTCCCGTTCTGGCACGCTTAAAAGAGAGAAAAACAAGATGCAGTCTACGATTTCTACCTTTCCTCCTTACCTGAGCCTGTCGGTCTGGTTGCCGATCCTCTGCGGCATCATCGTGCTGGCAGTCGGTCGCGACAGCCGCGCGGGCTTCACCCGGCTGCTCGCGCTGGCCGGTTCGATCATCAGCTTCCTGCCGACGATCCCGCTGTTCACGCAGTTCAGCAACACGGCCCACGGCCCCCAGTTCGTGGAGAAGGCCGCCTGGATCGAACGTTTCAACATCCAGTACTACCTGGGTATCGACGGCCTGAGCCTCTGGTTCGTGCCGCTGACCGCGTTCATCACGATCATCGTCGTGATCTCCGCCTGGGAAGTGATCCAGGAACGTGTCGCCCAGTACATGGGTTCGTTCCTGCTGCTGTCGGGCCTGATGATCGGCGTGTTCGTCGCGCTGGACGGCCTGCTGTTCTACTTCTTCTTCGAAGCCACCTTGATCCCGATGTTCATCATCATCGGCGTGTTCGGCGGCCCGAACCGCGTGTACGCGTCGTTCAAGTTCTTCCTGTACACGTTCATGGGCTCGCTGCTGACGCTGATCGCGATCATCTACCTGTACAACAAATCGAACGGCAGCTTCGACATCCTGGCATGGCACAACCTGCCGCTGACGATGAAGGAGCAGGTCCTGATCTTCGTCGCCTTCCTGATGGCCTTCGCCGTCAAGGTGCCGATGTGGCCGGTGCACACCTGGCTGCCGGATGCCCACGTGGAAGCGCCGACCGGCGGTTCCGTCGTGCTGGCCGCGATCATGCTGAAGCTGGGCGGTTACGGTTTCCTGCGATTCTCGCTGCCGATCGCGCCTGACGCCTCGCACTACCTGGCCCCGCTGATCATCGTGCTGTCCCTGATCGCCGTGATCTACATCGGCCTCGTCGCGATGGTGCAGGCCGACATGAAGAAACTGGTCGCGTACTCGTCGATCGCGCACATGGGCTTCGTCACGCTCGGCTTCTTCATCTTCAACGAGATCGGCGTGCAGGGCGGCATCGTGCAGATGATCTCGCACGGCTTCGTCTCCGGCGCCATGTTCCTGTGCATCGGCGTGCTGTACGACCGCCTGCACTCGCGCCAGATCGCCGACTACGGCGGCGTCGTCAACGTGATGCCGAAGTTCGCCGCGTTCTCCGTGCTGTTCGCGATGGCCAACTGCGGCCTGCCGGCCACGTCGGGCTTCGTGGGCGAATTCATGGTCATCCTGGGCGCCGTCAAGTTCAACTTCTGGACGGGCTTCCTGGCCGCCACCGCCCTGATCCTGGGCGCGGCGTACTCGCTGTGGATGGTCAAGCGCGTCGTGTTCGGCAAGATCGGCAACAAGCACGTGGCCGAACTGGTCGACCTGAACGGCCGCGAGTTCTTCATGCTGGGCGTGCTCGCGATCCTGACGATTTACATGGGCCTGTATCCGGCGCCGTTCACCGACTCGCTGCAAGTGTCGGTCACGGACCTGCTGCAGCACGTCTCGGTCAGCAAGCTGCCGCAGGCGGTCGCCGCGGTTGCCGCGCACTGAGTCGATAGGGCATCAACAACGATATGAATCCGATGATTAACACCAACGCTGTGCTGGCCGCCAACAACCTGGGGCCGGTCTCTGCAGAAATCTTCCTGGTCATCGCGTCCTGCGCCATCCTTCTGATCGACATGTTTCAGAAAGAGGGCAAGCGTACGCTGACCTACGTCCTGTCGCTGCTCACGCTGGTGGGCTGCGCGGCGATCACCTACGCCGACTTCAAGGCCGGCACGACGTCCTACACGTTCTACAACATGTTCGTGTCGGACCCGATGGCGAACCTGCTCAAGCTGTTCACCTACCTGGCCGTGGGCGTGACCCTCGTGTACTCGCGCCAGTACGCCGGCGAGCGCGGCATGATGTCCGGCAATATGGGCGGCGAGTTCTACGTGCTCGCGCTGTTCACGATGCTGGGCCAGATGATCATGATCTCTGGTAACAACATGCTGCCGATCTACCTGGGCCTGGAACTGATGTCGCTGTCGCTGTACGCGCTGGTGGCGATGCGCCGCGACCACGCGATCTCGACCGAAGCCTCGATGAAGTACTTCATCCTCGGTTCGCTCGCGTCGGGCTTCATGCTCTACGGTATCTCGATGATCTACGGCGCCACCGGTTCGCTGGACATCACGACGATCGCCAAGCTGGTGTCGGCCAACGCCGCCAACCACACGATCCTCGTGTTCGGCCTCGTGTTCGTCGTGGCCGGCATGGCCTTCAAACTGGGCGCCGTGCCGTTCCACATGTGGGTCCCGGACGTGTACCAGGGTTCGCCGACGGCCGTCACGCTGCTGCTGGGCGCCGCGCCGAAGCTGGCGTCGTTCGCGATGATGATCCGCATCCTCGTCGAAGGCCTGCTGCCGCTGGCGATCGACTGGCAGCAGATGCTGCTGGCGCTGGCCGTGCTGTCGCTCGTGATCGGTAACCTGACCGCGATCGCGCAAGCCAACCTGAAGCGCATGCTGGCGTACTCGACCATCGCACAGCTGGGCTTCGTCCTGCTGGGCATGATGGCCGGCGTCGTCGGCACCCGCGATGCCGCCAACGCCGCGAACATCGCCACCGCCTACAGCGCGTCGATGTACTACACGATCACCTACGTTCTGACGACGCTGGGCAGCTTCGGCGTCATCATGCTGCTGGCCCGCTCGGGCCACGAAGCGGAAGAACTGGCCGACTTCAAGGGCCTGGCCAAGCGCAGCCCGTGGTACGCGATCGTCATGACCGTGCTGATGTTCTCGCTGGCCGGCGTGCCGCCGATGATGGGCTTCATGGCCAAGTGGGCCGTGCTGGACGCCGTCGTCGGTTCGGGCCAGCTGTGGCTCGCGATCATCGCCGTGATGGCATCGCTGGTGGGTGCGTTCTACTACCTGCGCGTCGTGAAAGTCATGTGGTTCGACGAGGTGGCCGACGCGTCGCCGATCTCGACCCCGCTGGACATGCGCGTCGTGCTGTCGCTGAACGGCATCCTGGTCGTGCTGCTGGGCGTGCTGCCGGGCCCGCTGCTGGCGGCCTGCCTGTCCGCGATGACCCTGACGCTGAAGTCGTAAGGCCCGGTGGACATCTCCCTGGCCAGCTGGTTGGTGATCGCGGTCGCACTCGCGTTCGCCAACCTGCCGTTCCTCAACGAGAGC
Organism: Massilia putida; assembly: GCF_001941825.1. Lineage (NCBI taxonomy): Bacteria > Pseudomonadati > Pseudomonadota > Betaproteobacteria > Burkholderiales > Oxalobacteraceae > Massilia > Massilia putida. Next base: position 2,004,326 of record NZ_CP019038.1, on the reverse strand, counting down.
GTGCTCGGCTTCATTCCCGTGAAGCCGGCATTGAACAAGGCGCACGCGAAATACTTCGTCGTGCGCCTGTTCGAACTCATCCTCCTGTACTTCGTGGTCGGCCTGCTGGCCCACGGCCTCGAATCCCGCATCGGTACCGCGTTCCCCCAGACCTGGGAGTTCTACGCGATCACCGCCTGCCTGTTCCTCGTGCTGGCCTTTCCGGGCTTCGTCCTGCGTTACCTTCGCAAACGCCGCGGCTGAACCGCCGCGCGCGTCGCCGGTGTGGAAAAGGTTGAACATTCCGCACCCCTTTCCTTGCTATCGTTGTCGCTCGCAAGGAGATCCCCATGTCTGCACAAATCAGGAAGTCCGGCGCCGTCGCCGTTGCCATCGCCATCCTGCTGTCCGCCTGCGGCGGAGGCGGTGGAAACCAGGCTGTTACGCCACCCGTGACGGCACCGTCCGTCCAGGCCCCCGCGATCACGGCCCAGCCGGCCGCGCAATCCGTGAGCGCCGGCGGATCCGCCACCTTCGCCGTGACCGCGAGCGGCACCGACCTGACCTACCAGTGGCAGCGCGACGGCAAGGACATCGCCGGCGCGACATCGGCCAGCTACACCCTCGATAACGTCCAGAGCGCCGACACGGGCGCCAAGTTCACGGTCGTCGTGAAAAACGGCGGCGGCAGCGTGACGAGCGGCGCGGCCGTGCTGACCGTGCTGCCGGCGGCGGCGCGGGGGCTGGCCTTTGTCGCCGGCACGCCGGGCGGCCCGGGCAACCTGGACGGCGTCGATGGCCGCTTCGTGCTGCCGGTCCGTAGCGCCCTGAGCCCCGACGGCGTGCTGTACGTGGCGGACGACGCCAGTGCGCTCTCCTGGGACGGGAGTCCACCGTATGGCGACACCGTCCTGCGCATCGTGAACGTCGCCACCGGCGACATCAAGACGATCAACACCGAGCCGCTGCGCACGCGCGGCATGGCGTTCGACAAGGCCGGCAACCTCTACGAAGCCACCTGGAGCGCGGTCTACCGGACGGCGCCGGGCGGCAAGCGTACGCTGTTCGCCGGCTCCGCCAGCGAGCGCGGACACGTGGACGGCGCCGGCATCGCTGCGCGGTTCGATGGGGTCGGGGCCCTGGTGGCCGATGCCGGGGGTAACGTGTACGTCGGCGATAACAACTACTTGCGCAAAATTGCACCGGACGGCGGCGTGACCACCGTCGCGGGCGGCGCCGGACTGGACGCGGTCGGTTATCACAAGGACGGCACCGGCGCCGCGGCCAGCTTCCACAACATCACCGGGTTGACGATCGATGCCGGCGGCAACATCCAGGCGATCGACGCGATGTGGCTGCGCGTGATCACGCCCGCAGGCGTCGTCAGCACGCGCACGGTCACCGACGGCACCGGCACCGGCACCGGCGCCGGCGCCGGCGCCATGACGTCGGGTGCACTCGGCATCGCCGCCGACAAGGCCGGCAACGTGTACGTCACCGACACCTATTACGGGTGCCGGATCCGCAAGGTGGCGCCGGACGGGACGATGACGGACCTCGCCGGCCAGCCGTTCGGCCGCGGCGGCCGCGACGGCAAAGGCGCCACCGCCAGCTTCTGCGGAAGCGTCGATCCCTTCTATATCACGTGGCAAACGCGCGGCGACGACCTGGGCAACCTGGTGGTCGATGCCGCCGGCAACCTGGTCGTGGCGGACAGCACGGCCCGGACGATCCGCCGGGTCACGCCGGACGGCGACGTCAAGACCGTCGCCGGACGCGCCGGCTCGACCCTCGTCAACGTGGACGGCCCTGCGGGCAGTGCGCAATTCGTGCTCAATACGATCGACTACCGCCAGACCTCGCTTCCGTTTGCCTCCCGGTCGAACTATGCGCTGGCGGCCGACGCCCTGGGCAATGTCTACGTGGGCGAGAATGACCGCATCCGCAAGATCACGCCGGACGGCAACGTGGGCACGCTGCCGCTGCAGGCGCCCGGCACCAAGGACGCGCGCCTCTATCTCGGCGGACTCGCGTTCGGCGGCAACGCTTATCTGTCCGATGCGGTGAAGTCCCTCAACCGCGTGAATGCGGACGGCAGCCTGGCGCCGGTAGCCGGTGTCCCCGCAGGATCCGTCGGGTATGGCGAGCACGACGTTGCTGTGGACGCATCCGGCAACCTGGTCTGGATCGATTACCGTACGGCCGCCACCTCGCCCGGACCGTACCCCGTGCTCAAGCTCGCGCCCGGCGGGACCGTCACCACGCTGCCGGACACGGCCAGGAGCCTAGGCACCCCCGACGCGGACGGCAACCTGTGGAGCGTCAAGCCCGACGGCACGGTGATCCGGCTGGGCACGGACGGCAAGGCGGCGGTCGTGCGCACCGTGACCGCCACGCCGGGCGCGGTGCCCCTTGCCATCGCGCGCGACCGGGCCGGCAACCTGTACGTGGCCTGGCACGAAACGCCGAACTGGTATTCGGTGCACAAGATTCTGCCTTCCGGCGTCGACAGCGTGATCGCCGGCACGCCGAACGCGTACGGCGTGCGGCTGGGCGCGCCGGGCAGCCTCGGCGGCATCGATGCGCTGGCGGTGGGCGCGGACGACAATGTCTACGTGATGAGCGAGAACACGGTGCTGCGCATCGGCCAGTGACGCGTGTGCGGGCACCTGTCCGGGTCGTTTGTCTTATACTGCGGGCTCGCCGCACCGCCGGTGCGGCGAGCCCATCACGACTCAAAGACCGCCCATGGACGACCACCTCAAAGAAACGAAAATCGACGGCGAGCTCGCCTACGACGGCCACTTCCTCAAAGTCTCGCGCGACCGCGTCAGGCTGCCCGACGGTAAGGTCACGCAGCGCGAATTCATCCGCCATCCCGGCGCCGTCGTGATCCTCGCGCTGTTCGACGACGGCCGCGTGCTGCTCGAACGCCAGTTCCGCTATCCGAACCAGCAGGTGTTCATCGAATTCCCGGCCGGGAAGATCGACCCGGGCGAGGCATCGATCGCCTGCGCCAAGCGCGAGCTCGAAGAGGAGACGGGCTACACGGCCACCGACTGGCACTTCGTCTGCACGATCCACAACGCCATCGCGTATTCCGACGAGCATCTCGACCTGTTCCTCGCGCGCGGGCTCAAGGAAGGCCCGGCGAAGCTGGACGACGGCGAATTCCTCGAGACCTTCACCGCGACGATTCCGGAGATGCTGGAGATGGTGAGACAGGGCGGGATCACGGACGTGAAGACCGTGATCGGCACGTTCTGGCTGGAGAAGCTCGCCGCCGGCACCTGGAAGCCGGACTGACGTGCGCCGCGTGCGCATCGCCGCGCTCGGCCTGGCCGTGCTGGCCTGCAGCGGCCTCGTGTCCGCGCGGACCGCGTTCGAAGCCGGGTGCGAGGACGCGGCCCGCGACGCCGGCGCGACCTTTTCCACGCGCGAGAGCGGCTGGCGCGTCGACAACACCTTGTCCTACCGCGACCTGACGCGCATGAAGCGGCCCGGCGTGCGCAACGGCTTCGTGCTGGGCCTGACGCGCACGGAGTCGCGCGTGGCGATCCAGATCGACGGCACCTTGCTGGCATCGCCCGACGGCGCCCTGGAATGCGTGATGCCGCGCATCGCCGTGACCTTGTACTACCAGCCGATCGTCGTGTACGTCAGCCGCGAGTTCGCGCCGGACTCATGCGCGTACGACGAGATACTTGCGCACGAAATGCGCCATCTCAAGTCTTACCTGGACTATCTGCCGAAAGTGGAAGTGCGGGTGCGCGACAGGCTGGCCGGACGTTTCGCCGGCAAACCATTGTATGCGCGCGCCGGCGAGTCGCGGATGCTGCTCCAGCGTGAAATCGACCGCAACTGGATGCCCTACATTAAAGCCGAGATGGGCCGCGTGGAAAGGCTGCAAGCCATGATCGACAGTCCGCGGGAATACGCGCGTCTGAGCAAAGTTTGCCAAGGTGAGGTACAGTCTCTTATTGGATCGACAAGACGTTCCCGATCATAGCTTAAAATTTACATGACTCAAGCACCACGTTACTTCGCCCTGATTCCCGCCGCCGGCGTTGGCGCCCGCATGGGGGCGGCGAGCCCGAAGCAGTACCTCAAGATCGGCGGCAAGCCGATGCTGAGGTATACGCTCGACGCATTCCTGTCCAGCGAGCTCATCGCGCATACCTTCGTCGTCGTGAGCCCGGACGACCCGTACATCGACACCGTCGCGCCCAACCACGGCGTGACGATCCTGCGCTGCGGCGGCGCCAGCCGCATGGAATCCGTGCGCAACGGTCTTGCCGTGCTGGCGAACACGCTGTCCGGCTCGGACTGGGTGCTCGTGCATGACGCCGCACGGCCCGGCCTGACGGCGGAGCTGATCGAAAAACTGATCACGGGCACCGGCGACCACCCGGCCGGCGGCCTGCTGGCGCTGCCCATCGTCGACACCGTCAAGCGCGGCATCGACGGCGAAGCGTGCGGGACGGTGCCCCGCAACGGCCTGTGGCTGGCCCAGACCCCGCAAATGTTCCGTTACGAGCTGCTGCGCGACGCGCTGGCGGCCGTCGTCGACCCGAATTCGATTACCGATGATGCCAGTGCGGTTGAATCCCTCGGTTTGAGCCCTAAATTGGTGGAAGGGCATCCCCGCAATCTCAAAGTGACGCTGCCGGACGATATCCGGATCGCCGAGATGTACCTGGCAGTGTCCCAACCTGAACTCGTGTAAGGCGTGTAAAGAACATCATGGCTCTCGCATCGTACAACCCGACCCCCCCGTTCCGCATCGGTACCGGCTATGACTGCCACGCCCTCGTCGAAGGGCGCAAACTGATCGTCGGCGGCGTCGCCATCCCGCACCGCCTGGGCCTGCTCGGCCACTCGGACGCCGACGTGCTGCTGCACGCCATCATCGACGCCATGCTGGGCGCCGCCGGCCTGGGCGACATCGGCAAGCATTTCCCGGACACCGACCCGATGTTCGCCGGCGCCGACTCGCGCGTGCTGCTGCGCGAGGCCGCCAACCGCGTGCTGGGCACCGGCTACACCATCGGCAACATCGACGCGACGATCATCGCCCAGCAGCCGAAGATGGCGCCGCACATCCCGCAGATGGTGTCGCGCATCGCCGAGGACGTCGGCATGTCGCCGCAGCAGGTGAACATCAAGGCCAAGACCAACGAGAAGCTCGGCTTCCTCGGCCGCGAGGAAGGCATGGCGGCGCAGGCGACCGTGCTGCTGATCCGCGCCGCTGCGTAGAACGCGTCGCGTGGGCGCGGGGCGGCCACCCGACGCGTCCGATGGAATGATGGCATCATGTCGCCACCGCAATAAAATGGAGACGACATGATCGCAACCACGCCGCGCGCCGCGTGGGGTCTGATGCTGGCCGCCAGCGCCATCCTGATGATCACGATGGCCGCGCGCCTGACGACGGGCCTGTTCCTGTCGCCGCTGAACACGGCGACCGGCCTCGGCGTCGCTTCGATCAGCTTCGCGATGGCCGTCGGCCAGTTCATGTGGGGCGCGTCGCAACCCATCTTCGGCGCCGTTGCCGACAAATACGGTTCGGCGCGCGTGATCGTGCTGGGCGCCGTGCTGCTGGCCGGCGGTCTCGCGGCCACGCCGTTCGTCTCCTCGCAATGGGGCCTGCTCGTGACGCTGGGCCTGCTGTCCGCGAGCGGCGCCGGCGCCGGTAGCTTCTCGATCCTCATCGGCGCCACCGCGCAGCGCCTGCCGGCCGAACGGCGCGCGTTCGCGTCCGGCTTCATCAACGCGGGCGGCTCGTTCGGCCAGTTCGTGTTCGCGCCGCTCGTGCAGGTGCTGATCGCGACGGCGGGCTGGATCACGGCCATGCTGGCGCTGGCCGCGACCACCTTGCTCACCATCCCGCTCGCGTGGCCGCTGCGCGGCAAGCCGCCGGCGCAGGCCGCCGCCGGCCACGGCGCGCCGTCTGCCGACGTTACGCTGGGCCGCCAGGTGCGCGAGGCGCTGCGCGACCGCAGCTACCTGTGCCTGCACGCCGGCTTCTTCACGTGCGGCTTCCACATCGCCTTCCTGGTCACGCACCTGCCGGGCGAAGTCGCGCTGTGCGGCCTGCCGGCGGGCGTGTCGGCGACGGCGCTGGGTCTCATCGGCCTGTTCAACATCGCGGGTTCGTTGACGGCAGGCAGCCTGGCGCAGCGCTACCGCATGAAGTGGCTGCTGGCGCTGATGTACGGCAGCCGCGCCGTCATCATCGCGGCATACCTGCTGGCGCCCAAGTCGGCGTGGACGTTCTACGTGTTCGCCGCGGCCCTCGGCTTCACGTGGCTCGCGACGGTGCCGCCGACGGCGGGCCTCGTCGGCAAGCTGTTCGGCACGCGCTATCTCGCCACGCTGTTCGGCCTGACCTTGCTGTCGCACCAGATCGGCGGCTTCTTCGGCGCCTGGCTGGGCGGCCTCGCGTTCGTGCACTTCGGCGACTACACATGGATGTGGTACGCCGACATCGCGCTGGCATTGGCAGCCAGCCTGGTCAACCTGCCGATCCGCGAACCCGTGCCGCACATGGCCGCGGCGGCAGCGGCGAAAGCATAAATGGCGCGCGATCCGTGGGCCTACCGCGACGTGGCCGTCGAGTCGGTGCCTGACGCGCGCACGGGCCGGCTGCGCATCAAGCCGATGGCGGGGCAGGCCTATGCGACGTCGATGCGCGTGCAGTGCGCGCGGGCGCTGTCCGACCCGGAACGCTATCCGGCCGGCACGCGCTTCCTCATCCGCGCCAAGCTGACGGACCGCGCGGGCGGGCCGCCGTTCCTGTATGCGTGGCATGGGGATCCCGTGCGGGTGCTCACGCCGCGCGAGGTGCGCACCTTCCTCGACGAGTACCGGCGCCGGCGCATCTGAGCGGCCTGCGCGGAAAGTCGTTACACTTTGGACTCCGTACGACCCATCAGAACGAAAGGACCGTCATGGCAACAAGGAAGATTGCAGTGCTCGTCGGCAGTCTGCGCAAGGACTCGTTCACCCGCAAGCTGGCCAAGAGCCTGATGCTGGTGGCGCCGCCCACGCTGGAACTGGAGATCGTCGACATCGGCCAGCTGCCGCTGTACAACCAGGATGACGAGACCGAGACGCCGCCGGCCACCTGGACCGAATTCCGCAACCGCATCCGCGAAGCCGACGGCGTCCTGTTCTGCACGCCGGAATACAACCGTTCGCTGCCGGGCGCGCTGAAGAACGCCATCGACGTCGGCTCGCGTCCGTACGGCCAGGCCGCATGGACGGGCAAGCCGTGCGCCGTCGTGTCCAATTCGCCGGGCGCGCTGGGCGGCTTCGGCGCCAACCACGCCGTGCGCCAATGCCTCGTGTTCCTCAACATGCCGTGCATGCAGTCGCCCGAAGCGTATATCGGCGGCGTCGCCGGCAAATTCGACGGCGACAAGCTGACGGACGAGGGCCTCAAGACGTTCCTGCAGCAGTTCATGGAATGCTTCGCGACGTGGGTGGAGCGCCATGCGGACTGACGCCATGCACAGCGCCATCGCGATCCGCGAGATCGACCACATCGTGCTGCGCGTCGTCGATCTTCCCCGCATGCTGCAATTCTATGGCGACGTGCTGGGCTGCCGCGAAGTGCGGCGCCAGGACGAGATCGGCCTCGTGCAGCTGCGCGCGGGCAGTTCGATGGTCGACCTGATCCCGGTCGACGGCAAGCTCGGTAGCGCGGGCGGCGCGGCGCCGGGCAGGAAAGGGCGCAACGTCGACCACTTCTGCTTCCGCGTCGAGCCGTTCGACGAGGCCGCGATCCGCGCCCACCTGGCCGCGCACGGGATCGAAGCCGGACCGGCCGCGCCGCGCTTCGGCGCCGAGGGCGAAGGCCCGTCGATCTACCTGCAGGACCCGGAAGGCAATACGATCGAGCTGAAAGGGCCGCCCACCACGCCATCATGACGCCGGAAGACGCCGCGCCGCCGTACGTCCCGCAATCGCCCGTCGCGTACGGCAAGCCGCCGGGCGGGTGGCGGCGGCGCATGTACGACGTCATCTTCGAAGCGGACACGCCGGCCGGCCGCCGCTTCGACGTCGCCCTCGTCATCGCGATCCTGCGGCGATCCTGATCCTCGGCACGATCATGTACGTCGTCGAGGGACCGGAGAACGGCTACACGAGCATCCCCGTCGCGATGTACTGGGCGACCGTGACGATGACGACCGTGGGCTACGGCGACATCACGCCGCACACGAACCTCGGCAAGGCCATCGCGTCGTTCATGATGCTGCTCGGCTGGGGCATCCTCGCCGTGCCGACGGGGATCGTGACGGCCGAGATGACCATGCGCCACCGCGCCGCGCCGGCGCGACCGGACCGGCGCTGCCCGACTGCGCCAGCGCCGGCCACGAGGCCACGGCGAAGTTCTGCAAGGATTGCGGCGGCGCTGCCCTGACGTCACGGTTGTCGCGAGGCCGGGATTTGGTAGAATCCTCTTGAAACGTGTGTCCCTGCGATGTGATGTCAGTGGACGAGTTCGATAATGACGATCTCTGTCGTGCCGCCGGATGTGGACACCCCTACCGTTCTGATCATCGACGATACGCCCGCCAATGTGCGCATCCTGGTGGAGTATCTCGAAGGTCGCCGGGTGCGGGTGGCAGTCGCGCAGGAAGGCGAGGAAGGGTTGGCGCGCGCCGAATTCGTGCAGCCTGATCTGATCCTGCTCGACGTGATGATGCCCGGCATGGACGGCTTCGAGACCTGCCGGCGCCTGAAGGCTTCCGCCGGGACGCGCGAGATTCCGGTGATTTTCATGACCTCGCTGTCCGAGACCCATGACAAGCTGACGGGCTTCGCGGCGGGCGGTGTCGATTACGTCACGAAACCATTCCAGCTCGACGAAGTGTGGGCGCGCATCACGACGCACCTTGCCTTGCGCAGCGCGCAGCGCCGCCTGGCCGAGCAGAACGCGCAATTGCAGCAGGAAATCGCCATGCGCCGGCGCGCGGAGGCCGACCTGAAGACCGCGAACGATGCGCTCGAAGCGCGGGTGGCCGAGCGTACCGCCGAACTGGTCCGTACCAATGCCAGTCTCGAACAGAAGATCGCCGAGTACGACCAGGCGCAACGCCGGATCGACTACATGGCGCACCACGACGCGCTGACCGGGCTGCCCAATCGCGTGTTGCTGGAAGACCGGATCAACCAGGCCATCGCGCAGGCGCGCCGCCACCAGGACGAAATGGTCGCGCAGCTGCACATCGATCTGGACCATTTCAAGACCATCAACGATTCCCTCGGCAACCAGACCGGCGACCGCCTGCTGCAGGCCGTCGCCAACCGTCTCCAGCAATGCACGCGCGAGGGCGACAGCCTCGGCTGCCTGGGCGGCAACGGGTTCGGCGTGTGCCTGCCCGCCTTGCCGACCAGTCACGATGCCGCGCTGGTGGCCAGCAAAGTCCTGGAATCCCTGGGCCGCCCGTTTGCCGTCGACGGCCAGGAATTGCACGTCAGCGCCAGTATCGGCGTCAGCCTCTTCCCGTCGGATGGCAGCGACGCGTCCGCGCTGCTGCGCGCGGCCAACGCGGCCATGTATAAAGCCAAGGAAAAAGGCCGCGGGAACTACCAGTTTTTCACGGCGGCCCTGCACGAAGCGGCGAAGAGGCGGATGGCGGCGACCAACCAGCTGCGCCAGGCGCTCGCCCAGGACGAGTTTTCCGTGTATTACCAACCCCAGGTGGACATGGAAAGCGGACGGATCTTTTCGGCGGAAGCGTTGCTGCGCTGGACGCCGCCGGGCAGGGCGCCGCGCTCCTGCGTGGAATTCATCGCCATCGCGGAAGAAACGGGGATCATCGTGCCGATCGGCGAGTGGGTATTGCGCCAGGCCTGCATGCAGCTCAGGCGCTGGCGCGACGGCGGCCATCCGGACATGCGGATCGCCGTCAACCTCTCGGCCCGCCAGTTCGCCCAGGCCAATCTGACGGACTTCGTCGCGCAGGTAATCGAGGAAACGGGCATACCCGCCGACGCGCTGGAACTCGAAATCACCGAAAGCGTGACGATGCAGCCCAGCGACGAGAATATCGCGGTCCTGCACCAGCTGAGCAATTTGGGCGTGCAATTGTCCATCGACGACTTCGGTACCGGCTATTCCAGCCTCGCCTATCTGCAGAACTTTCCCATCCACGCGCTCAAGATCGACCGCTCGTTCGTCATCGGCATCAACGAGGAAACGCACGATGTCGCGATCGTCGCGGCCATCATCGCGATGGCGCACAGCCTGCACCTGAACCTCATCGCGGAAGGGGTCGACAGTGCCGAGCACGTCTCCTTCCTGACGGCACACGGCTGCCTGGCCGCCCAGGGTTTTTATTACAGCCAGGCCGTGCCGGCGGACGCCTTCACCCGGCTCCTGGATGAAAGGAACCGGGCGCCGGACGGCAGCGGCACGGCGAACGCGGCGATGGGTCGGAGCGTGTCGGACTAGGGCGGCGCCGCGGCACGCCGTCTCATGGCTGCGGATCTCCGCTCCGTGCCGCTTCATGTTCCGTGCGATACCGCGTCACCAGGGCGAGAATGGCTTTCGATTGATAGTTTTCCGCCAGCATGCGCAACGCTCGGGCAAAGGCGGCATAGCGCGGGTCGAGGTCGGCCAGGTAATCGGCGCGCGCGCGCAGGCTTTGCATATTGCCGACCCGTGCAAGCTGGTACAGCGTCTCGATCTCGTCGCGCGGGGGAACGATCATGTCGGCGGCCTGCCCGGCCTCGCTCCCGGCGGGCTGCGCTTGTGCTATCCGTTCCGTCGTGGTGAGCCACGTCAGGGACAACAGTTCGCCGATGATCTTCAGCAGCCGGTCGTTGTCGATCGGCTTGGGCAGGAAGGCGTCGGCGCCCGCCGCGAGGCATTGCGCTTCGTCCTCGCCGGTGGCGCTGGCGCTGGTCATGATGACGGGAATCCCGGCGCGCTGCGGACGTTGCCGGATCCTGCGCGTCGCTTCCCGCCCGTCCATCACGGGCATCATCACGTCCATCACGATGAGATCGGGATCGACGCGGTCGAGCAGATCCAGGCACTCCTGGCCGTTCTCGGCATCGAACACTTCGAACCCCAGCGGCTGCAGGGCATCGATCAGCACGAGCCGGTTCTGCGGCAGGTCGTCCACGACCAGCAGCCTCTTGCGCGGACCTTGGTACCCCGTGATCTGCGGGGCAGGCACGGCGGCCTGTGGCGCCGCGGCGAGCGGCAGGTCCAGTTCGAACCAGAACAGGCTGCCCTGGCCCAATTGGCTCGTCACCTCGATGTTTCCTCCCATCATGCGAATCAGTTGCTGGCTGATGGCCAGGCCCAGCCCTGACCCGCCCTCGCGCCGAACCACGTCGCCGGCCTGTTCGAAGCGCTCGAAGATGGTCGCCATCTGTTCGTCGGTCATGCCGATGCCGCTGTCGGCCACTTCGAAACGCAGGCGCACCATGCCGGCGGACGACGCGGCCTTCAGCACACGGAGGCTGACCTCGCCGTGATCGGTGAACTTGACGGCATTGCACAACAGGTTGAGCAGGACTTGCCGCAAGCGCTTCTCGTCCACGATCACGGCGGACGGCAAGTCCGGCGCCGCCTGGCACCTGAACGACAGGTTTTTCTCGTCGGCCTTCACGCCGATCATTTTCGTCACCAGACCGAGGAACGCGGCAAGATTGCACTCGGCCGGATACAAGCTCAGCTTGCCGGCCTCGATCCGCGCCAGGTCCAGGATGTCGTTGATGAGGTTGAGCAGGTGCTGGCCACTTTCCTGGATGGTCGTCAGGCCGGCGGCCTGGCGCCTGCTCAACTGGTGCGGATCGCGCCGCAGGATCTGCGCGTAGCCCAGGATCGCGTTCAGCGGCGTGCGCAGTTCGTGGCTCATATTGGCCAGGAAGGTGCTCTTGACCTGGTTGGCGACTTCCGCTTTCTCCTTGGCGATCTGCAGGTCGTGCGTCCGCTCGTCGACGATGCGTTGCAGCTTGCGCGCCTGTGCCTGCAACTGGCGCACGCGCGCGCGGTAGAGCGCGTAGGTCAGCGTCAGCGCCAGGGCTGCCATCAGCACGCGGAACGTCCAGGTCTGCCACCAGGGCGGGGTGATCGTGACGGCGAGCGCCGCGCCGGTCTCGTTCCAGACGCCGTCGTTATTGGACGCCTTGACCCGGAAGACGTAATTGCCGGGCGACAGGTTGGTGTAGGCGGCCTCCCGATGCGCGCTGTCGACATAGGTCCAGCCCCGGTCGAAGCCTTCGAGCTGGTAGGCATACCGGTTCTTGGCGGGCCAGCGGTAATTCAGGGCGGCAAACCGGAATCCCAGGCTCGACTGGCGGTAATCGAGCGTGACGGCCTTGGCCAGGTGGACGCTGGTGGCGAGCGGCGAGCGGTCGCCGGCCTCGAGCTTGTGCTTGAACACCGACAATTCGGTGATGTACACGGGCGGCGCATCCGGATTGTCCTTGAAGAAATCGGGATGGAAGCTGGTCAGGCCGTCGGTGGTGCCGAAATACATGGTCCCGTCCGCGGCGCGATAGGCCGAATGGTTCCAGAACTGATTGCTGGGCAGGCCGTCGCGCGCATCGTAGACCCGGATCTTGCCGGACGACGGCGTGATGCGCGCGAGGCCCTTGTCGGTACCCGCCCAGATATTGCCCGCGTTATCGGCCTCGAGCGACATCACGTAATTGCTCGGCATGCCTTGTTGCGTGGTGTACGCGGTGAACCGGCCGCTGCGCGCATCGTAGCGGTTGACGCCGACGTCGGTCGCGACGACGATGGTGCCGTCGGGCAGTTCGGCCAGGTCGTTGGCGATCTGGGTGCTGAGGCCGTCCCGTTCCGTAAAATTGGTGAACTTGCCGCTGGCGGGATCGAGCCGGCTCAAGCCCGCATCGGCCGCCACCCAGATCGAGCCGTCGCGGGCGGCCAGTACGGCGTTCGTCAGGTTATTCGCGAGGCTGGACGGATTGGCCGGGTCGTGGGCATAGATCGTCAGCACCTTGCGCTTTGGGTCGAAGCGCTGCAGCCCGACGCCGTACACCGACATCCAGAGCATGCCGTTGCGGTCGACCGCCAGGTCGCTGATGGTGCTGTCCGACGTGGCGCCCTGGGGGGCGTACCGGCTCAGCGTGAACCGTTCGAAACTGTCGGTGCGCTCGTCATAGCGGTCCAGGCCGGCCCGGGTCGTCAGCCAGACCGTGCCGTCGGCGTCGGTGGCGATGGCCGTGATCGCGACTTCCGACAGGCTGTGCGGGTTGCCGGGCTCCGGCAGGTAGTGCCGCGAGGTGCGGGTCGCCGGGTCGTAGCGCACGGCGCCCGCATCCTCGCTGACGCTCCACAGGCGCCCGTGGCGGTCGCTCACCATGCCCGACACCAGCATGCGGCCCGACGTGGCGCTCAATCCCGTTTGCTGGAACATGGAGTGGAAGCGCCCGGAGGCGTCGTCGAAGCGGACCAGGCCGTTGAACGTGGCGATCCAGAGCGCGTGATCGCGCGACTCCGTCATGTATTCCGTCATGTTCGACGCCACGCTCAACGGATCGCCCGGATCGTAGCGGTAGTGGATGAATTTGCCGGTGCGAGGAATCATCCGGTGAATGCCGCCGCCCCAGTGCGACGTCCACAGTTGGCCGCGGCTGTCGCGCATCACCTTCAGCACCGCGTTGTTGGCCAGGCTGCCCGGGTCGTTAGGATCGTGCCGGTACACCGTGAAGGTGCCCGCGCGCGGATCGAAATGGTCGAGACCGCCGTCGGTGGCGATCCACAGCGTGCCGTCGGCGTCCAGGAACAGTCCCTCGACGGAATCGTTGGCCAGCGAGTTGGGGTTGCGGTCGTCGTGGCGGTAGTGGCTGAACTTGCCGGTGGCCGGATCCAGGCGGTCGAGTCCGCCGCCATAGGTGCCGACCCACAGCATGCCGTCCTTGTCCTGCACCACCTGGGTCGTGATCTGGCTGTTCGCCAGGCTGTCGGGCCGCGACGGGTCGTGCCGGTAGACGGTCGCCTTGCCCGTCCTCGGATCGAGGCGGGACAAGCCGCCTTCGCTCGACACCCACATCATGCCGTCCCGGTCCTCGAACGCGAACCAGACGTTGTTGCCGGCGATCGTATCCGGCTTGCGGTCGTCGTGCCGGAAGAACGTGAACCGTTCGGTGGCGAGGTCGAGTTTCAGCAGCCCGTTCCCCCACGAACAGAACCACAGGTTGCCGTCCCTGGACTGCGAGATCGTCTGGTAGAACTGGGCGACGTGGCGTTCGACACCGGGCGGCACCGGGCGATAGACGGTGAAGTCGGACCCGTCGAATTTCGAGATGCCGTTGCGGGTCGTCACCCACATGAAGCCGTACCTGTCCTGCGCGACATCGAAAGCCACGTTGTTCGCCAGGCCGTCGCTGACGCCGAAGCGCTGGAACGCTTCGGTATAGCGCGCCGGGTCGTCGGCACCCCGTGCCGGCAAGGCGCAGAGGGCCGCCAGCGCCGCCGCGACGACCCATCCGTTTCCGGTCGGGGGCTTGGCGCGGGCTGGTTGCATAGGGACTCCGCTGTTCAGAAGTCGTGCCTGACGCCGACGTCGAACGTCCTGCCGATCGCACCGCTCAGGTGGAACGAGGGATTGAAGTTCAGGTTGATGTAGGCGCTCGGGTCGAGCGGCGCGATGCGGTCGAACACGTTGCTGATGGAAACGTAGATCTCCGTGTGCTTGTCGACCCGATGGCTGCCGTGCAGGCCCACGGTGGTGAACGACGCGACCCGGCAGCCGGCGGGCGCCGGCGCACCGTCGGCGAATCGGTTGAAGCAGGGGGCGGTCTGGTTGTCCTTGTTGAGATAGCTGCCGATATACGCCAAGGACGTGGACAGGCGGTCCGGCCCCCGTTCCCAGCTCAGTTCGGCATTCACCCGCTGTTTCGGCGTGCCCGTGTTGCCGCTGACGACCATCGGTCCGTGCGTGCCCGCATAGTCGACCGTCGGTCCGCCGGCAAACTGCTTCTTGTAGTAATCGAGGTACGTCCATGCCAGCCTGGCGCTCAGCGTACCGAAGCGGCCGAGCCGGCGGCGGTGGTTGACGTCGACGTCGACGCCCTGCAGGCGCGAGCGCGAGTTGTTCTGGAACGGGGCGCTCACTTCGAGCACGTTGCCCTGGGCGTCGCGCACGACGGACGCGCCCTTGAACGCCGCGCTGTCGGCCAGGATCGCGTACGGATCGGCGCCGTTGATCTCGTCGCTGCGTTCGAGCCACCAGTACGTGACCCCCAGGCTCGTCGCGCGCCGCGGCTCGTAGATGGCGCCGAGGGTCAGCGTCCTCGATTTCTCGGGCTTGAGATCGGGATTGCCGATCGTCCGGACGACGCTCAGGAAGCCGTGGCCGAGCAGGTCGAGCGCCGCGGCGTTGGTATTGCCGGCCCCTTGCTCGACCTCGTTGGGAGCGCGGAAACCTTCGGTATAGGTGCCGCGCAGCGCCAGCTGGTTCGACAGCTTCCACTTGACGCCCAGCTTGGGCGTGACCGACGTTTCCGAATTCCACACCTTGTCGACCCGCACCGCGCCGTCGAGTTCCAGCGTTTCGGACACCGGCGCGTGGGTCTCGGCGAAGGCCGAGAGCACTCTTTGCTTGCCGCTGTAGACATAGTAGGGCCAGCCGACGATATCGCCGATATCGGTATAGGGCGGGGCCGGCGCGTGCAGGCTTTCGCGCCGGTATTCCGCGCCGACGGACAGTGCCAGCGGGCCGCCCGCCAGCGGCATCAGGTCGCGCGAGGCCTTGAAATCGAGCATCGTCAGCGTCGCTACGTTGTCGGTCGAGATCTCGGGCGACAAGGCCTGGTAGAACGCCGGCGGGTTGAGGCCGGCATTGGCGCCGAGGCGGTAGTAGCCGAACGGCCCCGTGCCGGCCAGCCCCGCCTTCAACACGCTGTCGCGGATGAAGCCGCGCAGGATCCGCGTGGTCGTCGTGTGGCCGTACAGCAGGCCCGTGTCGTAGCGCCAGCCGGCCCATTCGCCCCTGGCCCCGGCCAGCGCGCGCCACACGGCGCTGTCGTGCTCGAAGCTGCGCGGCCCCGCGTCGGCGGTCAGGTAACTGAGCAATCCGTCGGCGCCCAGCGGGTTGTCCGGGTGGGCCGCCGGCAGCGGCAGCCGGGTATTGTCCTTCACCGCATTGGTGGCGGGATCGATCCACAATTCGTTGGCACCCGTCGGGCCGAAGACCCACGTCGACCTGGTGTCGGAGCCGAACCTGCCGAGCTCGAAATACGGCTCGAACGTGCGCGACAGCCGCATCGTGCCGCGCACGTACAGGTTCACTTTCCTTTCCTCGGGCAGGACGGCGCCGTAGTCGCGGACGCGATCGTAGGGACAGCCGCCGAGACCGGCCGGCAGGCGGATGGCCGACGTACAGCCCGGCAGCTGGCGCCACGCGACGGGGCCCGCCGCGGGGCTGACCGCGCCGTAGCGGTTCGGGTTGGACGTTCCGCCCGCATTGTCGAACCAGCCGCCGATGTTCGGGCCGATGCCGCCGGCCGTGAAGTCGTAGCCGTAAGGACGCAGGTCGCCGTTGCCGATCCATTTGCGGCCGGCCCGGTCGGCGCTCGGAATGCCTTGCTGGTGCGAGACCTCGAGGTTGGCGAACAAGTTGTAGCCATCGGTGTCGAGGTTGCCGATGCCGCCCGTGAGGCTGGCGTGCGGCGTCGCGCCGCCGCCGCCTTCCGTCCAGCCATAGCCGAGGTCGGCGGACGCGCCTTGATACTGGCTGCGCAGGATGATGTTGACGACGCCGGCGATCGCATCGGAACCGTAGATCGCCGACGCACCCTCCTTCAGCACTTCGATGCGGTCGACGAGATCGAGGGGAATCGCGCTCAGGTTGACGAACGTGCGCTGCACGTCGTCGGCCAGGCCGAAGTGCACCATCCGGCGGCCGTTGACGAGGACGAGCGTGGCATTGACGGCCAGCCCGCGCAGCGACACACCGCTCGATCCCATGGCGAAGCCGCTGACGTTGCCCAGGCCGATCGACCCGTTATTGTCCACCGTGAGGGAGCGCACGACGTCGGACTGGGTGGTCTTGCCCGATCGCGCGATGTCGGCGCGCGTGACGATATCCACCGGCGATGGGGTGGCGGTATCCGTCCGCTTGAGGCGGGAGCCGGTGATCTCGACGGTAGTGATGCCGCCCGGGCCGGTTGTCTGCGCCTGGGCCACCTGCGCGAACGCGCACGTGGCCCAGATTGCCACGCTTGCCGGAACTGAGAACGCGGCATTGTTCCAGGGAGTATGTTGGCGCATCGACATATGTCCATCGTCGTAGCACGAGACCGGCTCCCCCTTGTTACAGTGCGCGTCAGAACAGTCAGAACTTGAAGCCCAGCCGCGCGTAGTAATACCCGCCGTTGATGCCGAACGGCGAGAACGTCGGGTACACGGTGACGGCCCCGTTATCCAGGTTAGACCGCTGCTCGGCGAGCAGGTTCGCGTTGACGTGGTCCGGATACTGGTTGAACAGATTGTTCGCCCCCACCGACAACATCCACGCCTTCGTGAACTGGTAGCTCACTTCCAGGTCCGTGATCGCCGTCGGCTTCACTTCCGTCTTGTAGTAGGTGGCGCCGTCCGACGATTGCAGTTCCGACGACCTGCCGTAGAACGCCTCGCGCGCATTGACCGTCCACGGGCCCGACTTCCACAGCGCGCCCAGGTTCACGCGCACGCGCGGGGAGGCCGTCTCCAGGTCCGAGATCGCCGTGGCGTCCAGCAGCGTCTGCGGCTGCAGCTGCGCGGGCGCCTGGTTGATCTTGATGACCTCGACCTTGTTCCAGTTCGCCGCCAGCGACCAGTCGACCTTGCCGTAGGCGCCGTAGCTGCTGTTCAAGGTGGCGACGAATTCCAGGCCGCGCGAGCGCGTGTTGACGGCGTTCGAAAAAATGTTGATGCCGGTCTGGACGACGGTCGGATCGAGCGCGTTGCCGTTGGCGATGATCGCCGCCGTCACGGCCGGCGAGTTCACGGCGCCGCCGGAACCGTACAGCGAACCGGAACCGACGATGCGGTCGCGGATCGTGATCTGGTAGGCGTCCAGCGTGATGGCGGCGTTCGCGGACGGATTGATGACGATGCCGGCGCTGATGTTCGTCGACGCTTCCGGCCGCAGGCCGTTCACGCCCACCAGCCTCGCACCGGGCGAGTTCGGCGCCAGCTGCACGAACGCGCTGCGCGGCGACACGTTGGTGGCCGAATAGTATTCCTCGGCCAGGGTGGGCGCGCGGAAGCCGTTCGAATACGTGGCGCGCACGCCGACGACGGGCGAGAAGTCGTAGCGGCTCGTCAGCTTGCCGACCTTGGCGTTGCCGAAGTCGCTGAAGTGCTCGTAGCGGCCCGCGAGGTCGACGGTCCATCCCGCCACCGGCTGGCCCGACACGTCCACGTACGCGGCCTTGTTCGTGCGGCTGTGGCTGCCCGCGTCCGTCAGCGAAAAGCCGGGGAACGATTGCGCGCCTTCCTTGTAGCGCGAGCCCGGATCGCCCGCGCCGATCTCGTACTCGTCGCGGCGGTGCTCCAGGCCCGCGGCGAAGTTCAGCGGCGTGGACCAGCCCACGTCGAACTCGTGGTTCAGGTCGAGGTTGTTGGTCCACTGGCTCGCGACGAATTTACCGGCGTAGAAATCGAGCGGCGTCGCGCCGGTATCGTTGAACAGCGACACGTTGCCCGAGTGCGCGACGCCCAGCTTGGCCTCGTCGCGGCCGTAGGTGCTGGACAGGTCCCAGTTCCACGACCCCGCCAGCTTGCCCTTGATGCCGGCCGTGAAAGCGCCATCGTTTTCCTTGAACGTCTCCTGCGGCGAGAAGCCGAGCGGATAGATCTTCGGCAGGCGGCTCGGCATGCGGTAGTTCTCGAACGCGGCCGCCTTCTTGTGGCCGTACGTCGCGAAGCCGTACAGCGTGAGGTCGCCCGCCAGGTTGGCGCCGAAGTTGGCCGCGAAGATGTGCTGGCGGTATTGCGCGTCGCCCGAGATGTGGTTCAGGTTCGGATAGCCCGGCGCGTCCTTCAGCGCCGGCATCTTGGCCAGGTTGGTCGGATCGATGACGCGCGGATCGATGCCGCCGCGGTCCGAGAAGCCGTGGTATTTCGTCTCCGCCGTCAGGCTCAGGTACGCGTCCGCGAACGGCGCGAGACCGAGGTTGGCGCTGGCGTCCCCGGTACGCCCGCCGCCGTCGCCGTAGCCGCCGCCGTTGACGTTGCCCGTGAGGCCCCGGTAGTTCGACTTGAGGATGATGTTGACGACGCCCGCGATGGCATCGGTGCCGTACTGCGCGGCCGCGCCGTCCTGCAGCACTTCGATGTGGTCGATGGCGGCGACGGGGATGTAGTTCAGGTCCGCGGCCGCGCCGCCCTGGTACGGTCCGCCCAGCACGGCCAGGTTCGACGTGCCGTGGCGGCGCTTGCCGTTGACGAGGACGAGCGTGTTGTTCGGTGACAGGCCGCGCAGCCGCGCCGACAGCGTCATGTTCGCCATGTCGCCGCCGAAGGCCTGCGCGGTCAGCGACGGCAGGTTTTGCGCCAGCGCCTGGATCAGGTCCGGCTGGCCCGTGCGCTGCAGCGACGTCGTGTCGAGCACCTGGATCGGCGAGGCGCTGTTCTCGACCTTCAGGCCCGTGGCGCGCGTGCCCGTGACGATCACGACGCCCGTGTTGAGCGGGCCCGCTTCGGCGGCAGCCGCGGCGGCCGGCGCCGCCGGCATGTCGTCTTCCGCGGCGTGGACGGGACCGAGACCGCAGGTCAGGACGCCGGCGGCGACGCCGGCATGGAGGATGGCCTTATGCATGTGAACCCCTTGTCTGGACAATGTTGATGGTGGATGTCTCCGCGGGTTGTTGACCCGGTTATTTTTTTGCGGCCACGACTTCGATTTCGACGAACCAGCCCGGATTCGACAGGCCGGCCACCTGCACCACGGCGCGCGCCGGCAGGTTCGGCTGCGCGCCGCCGAAGAACTGCGTGTAGCCCTCCATGAACCCGGCGATGTCGGCGCGTCCGTTCCTGCCCGGGTCGCCGACGAGGAAGACCTGCATCTTGACGACGTCGCCCATCGTCAAACCCATGCCTTGCAGGATCTCCTTGATCTTCGCGAGCACGCCGACGGTCTGCGTCTTCGTGTCGCCGAACGCGGCCGGCGAATTCGCGTCGGCCGCCTTGTCGACCACGGGCGGCACCTGGCCGCTGATGAAGTGCAGCGTGGTCCCCGGCGGCAGCGTGACGGCCAGCGCGATCGGGAAATCGGAATCGGGGATCTTGTGGCGCACGATCGTGGCCACGTGCGTGGGCGTGGCGGCCGGCGCGGTCAGGGGCAGGGCGCAGGCCAGCGCGAGGGCGGCGGCATATCGGTTTGTTTTCATGGATCCTCTCGA
The DNA here is from genome assembly GCF_001941825.1 of Massilia putida. NCBI lineage: Bacteria > Pseudomonadati > Pseudomonadota > Betaproteobacteria > Burkholderiales > Oxalobacteraceae > Massilia > Massilia putida. The sequence goes on along the minus strand of NZ_CP019038.1, from coordinate 1,983,968 downwards.
GTGGGTGAATCAGTGTTTGTTGCCGAAGCGGCTGTGCGACGCGGGCGCCACGCCGAGGGCGGCGCGCGTGCTGCCCACGTCCTGCTCGGTGACGGGCGCGGCGCCGTTGCCCCAGCTGGAGCGGACATAGCTCAGCACCTGGGCGATCTCGCCGTCGTCCAGGCTGGCCGAAAAGTCGGGCATGCCGCCGCGGCCCTTGAGCAGCACGGTGGCCACGTCGGCGGGGGCGCCCTGCACGAAGGCGTTGCCCGCGAGGGCGGGAAAGGCGCCGGGAATGCCTTTGCCGCTGGGCTGGTGGCACGCGGCGCAGTTCTTCGCGAACAGGCTCTTGCCGTCCATGCCGTCGGCGTGGGCATGGGCGACGCAGGCCGCGAGCGCGGCGAGAAGCAGGGGTTTGAACGTCATGCGCTGGCCTTCCGGTGGAGTTGTTCGATCTGCTGCCAGGCCGATTCGATGGCGCCGGCCTGCCAGCCCGTCAGATAGCTGAGGTGCTCGCCCGCCAGCAGCACACGGCCTTCGCCCGCCAGCAGGGTCGGATAGGCCTTCTGGCGGCCCGCCTCGTCCCATTCGGCCCAGCCGCCCAGGTTGTACCGGACGCGGTGCCACGCGACGGAGAACGCGTTCTCGAACGAGGCGCGGTAAGGCGGGAAGATCTTGTCGCCGGCGCTCACGGCGAATTCCGCGCGCTCCGCGGGAGACAAGGCGCTGACCTCGATGGCGTCCAACGCATAGTGGTAGTAGCCCAGCAGCACACCCTTCTTCGACTGCCAGCCGGACGACGGCAGCGAGATCGTGTTGATGGCCTTGAGGTCGGTGAGCACGTGGCCGCCGTAGATCTGGTCGTCCTCTTCCCAGAAACGGCGCTTCATCTGCAGGCCGATCTTGCCGACCGGCGCATACGACACGGCCTTCAGGGCGCCCTTGAAACCGTCCGAGAAATCCGCGTCGATGGTGCGCAGCACGGACAGCGGGATCGTGCACAGGCAGTAATCGGCCGTCACCTGTGACACCTTGCCGCTCTTGACGTCCTTGACGGTGACCGTGACCTGGTCGGCTGACTGGCGGATGGTCTGCACGTCGGCGCCGTAGCGGATGTGGCGGCCCACGCGCTTCACGAAACCCTGCGCCATGCGGTCCATGCCGCCGACCGGCTGGAACATCGTCGCGTGCATCGGAAACTCCTGCACGGCGCTGTAGATCTTGCCGACCTTCGATGCCAGCAGGTCGTGAAAGCCGAGCGGGTCGGCCAGCTTGCCGGGCCTGAGGCCCGCGCCGGGCTGCTCGGCGAAGCCGGCGCCGTTGCGGCCCCTGTACACGAGGTCTTGCGTCGACAGCGCGCCCTCGTGCGCCAGATAGTCGAGCAGCAGGCGCTGGTCGTCGGCCGTGAGCGCGGTGTCGAGCCGGTTCGCCTGCACGGACTTGGCCAGCAGTTCCGCCACGTGGCCGCGCATGTCGGCCTTGATCTGTTCCTGGCGCAGGCGCTGCTTCGAGAACGGGCCGGCGTCCTCCATGTAGACCCACGCGTGGTCGTTGTCGTTGACCATCACCTCGAGCGGGATGTCGAACTGCTTCGTGTAGTACAAGGTCGACTGGTGGTCGAGCGGGATGCGCCACGGACCGTGGTTGATGTACAGGCCGTCGTCGAAGCGGCACGTCTGTGCCTCGCCGCCCAGTTCCTGCAACGTGAAACCCTTGCGCGCCGTCTGGCAGCGGCCGCCCGCGAACGGACGCGCTTCCAGCACGTCGACCCGGTACCCCAGCTTGCCCAGTTCGTACGCCGCCGTCATGCCGGCCAGGCCCGCGCCGAGGATGACGACTTTCTTGCCCTTGCCGCTGCCGGACAATGCCGGCGGCGCGTTCACGCGCGACGCGATGCCCATGCCCCAGGCGTTCATCGTATTCAGCAACAGGGCCGAACCGCCGATGCTCGCCGCCCGGTGGAGGAATTCGCGCCGCGTCAGCGACCGTGTCAAACGTTTCATCCGCACCTCCCGTGGTTATTGCAGGAACCTTCTTCGTTCACTTAAGTTTCAGCAATAGCCGTGCCAGCGAGATGCGGTAAATAGAACAAACCTACGTGGAAAATAAAGTTCGTTTCGATGGAGGGCGAACGTAAGCCCGGCGTCAGCCTCGCGGCCCAAATAAAGTTTGTTCCGGCATCCGGCCGCAGGACGGGGCAGCGCCGGCCGTGCCGGACGCGGCGCGCACTTTATTTTTGGCGGATCAAACTTTGTTTTTGGGGCCGATCAGGACGCACCGCGGCGGCCCGTACCTATGCGGCATCGATGGGGAAGATGGGGAATCCGGCCCGTTTTGTCGCACTGCACTATGCTGGGCCGGGGTGCACTGGATTGGCTAGGGCAGCATCCTGTGCTGCACCGCAACGGCGTGGATGCGGTCCTTGTCGAACCAATAGCTGAACTGGCCGAAGCTGGGCAGGTCGGCAGGCGGGCGGTCGCGGTAATAATCCTGCAGCATTTGCCGGTACGCGGCACGGCGCGAGAACGCCGGGTGCGTGACGGTATAGCGCGCGACGGCCGCGCGGAAGGTCGCGCGCATCTCGGCATCCGTGTTCAGCCCCGGATGGTCGCCCGACTTGCGGGGCCGGCCGCGCTTGATGCCGGCCCTGGCGCCGCGCGTCTTGCCCCGCGCGCCCGAGTTGCCGTAGTCGGGAAGCAGCGCATCGACGGTCTGGCCCCGTTCCCAGAAGCGGCGCAGATAGCGCAGCACGCTGGGCCGCGACATGCCGTGCGCGGCCGCGCAGGCCGCCACCAGCGCGGCCCGCTCGCGCGGCTGGTACAGCGCGGGGACATGCGCCTGCAGGCCCGCGACGATGTCCCAGGCCCTCGCTTGCAGGTCGCGGTGTTTCTGCGGCAGGTAAGGGGGCGGCGCGGGCGCGGCATACGGGTCGTCGGTCAGCAGCCGGGCGCGCCGGGAAAGGACGTCCTCGGCCAGGGCCTGCAGCGCGATCGCGCGCGGCTGGCTGTGCGGCAAGCCGAGTTCGAAGGTATAGGCCAGCGTACGGTCGGGCGCGATCCACAGGACGCGGATCGTGCGCACCGGGACGGCGTACCGGATCACATCGTTGGGTAGAAACATGGCGGCTCCCTTGCGAGTTCAGGAACTTGAACTCATGCAAGTAACGCGCCAACGAGCGACTTCAGGCCGACAAGCCCAGCACGATTAGCCCAGATCAAAGGTCCTCTGTCTCGCGACCGTAGTCTTTAGGGTTCGTGCCGCGGCGGATGCGGCGGCCCGTTCAACCCAAAACTTTGCGAGGCAAACCATGTATCCATTTCCACAGACGATCGCCCCGGCGGTGAAAACCCATATCGATGCCCAGACCGCGTTCCTGAACGACATGTCGAAGTCGCTGTTCAACTCGTTCCAGCAGATGTGCGACCTGAACATCCAACTGGTCCAGACGATGCTGGAAGAAACGACGCTGGCCAGCAAACACGTGCTGAGTGCGGATCGCCAGTCCGAGCTGTTGAGCGCCGCCACGGCGCGCACGCAGCCGGCGACGGAAAAGCTGCGCGCCTACCAGCAGCACATCGCGCGCCTGGCGGCCGATGCGCAGGTCGATCTGTCCCGCGTGACGGAACAGCATGTGCAGAATACGACCCGTACCGCCCGTGCCCTGGCCGACGAGGTGGCCCGCGACGCCACCGAGCAGACCGAGCGCGGCCTGCGCGCCCAGCAGGAAACCGTGCGCCAGTTCAGCGATCCGTTCATCCGGCCGGGCAATGGCGCCGCCCAGCCGCAAGGCACGTCCGGGCAACACATGCCGGCGGGCGCCCAGCCGCCGGCCGGCCAGCAGCAGGGCGGTCAACAGCGTTCGGCCACCACGCATTGAACACGGCACCCTGCATCCAGGCGGCCGGCGCCCCGGCGGTCAGGCCGGCGCCCCCGACGTGACCGCCGCTTCGGCCTTGGACGCAACGGGGCCACGCGGCCCCAGGCCGAACAGGGGTCGCAGCAGCGGCACCCGGCGCACGATCTCGAAGCCGGTAAAGCTCGCCACCGTCACGAGCACGACGAGCAGCATGGCTTCCAGGCCGGGCGCGCGGTGCAGCGGTTTCATTGCATGCGCCAGCACGACGATCAGCGTCTGGTGCAGGATGTAGACAGGGAACACGGCCTCCGTCAGGTAACGCCGGGCGGGGCCGTCGCGGTCGAGGTGGCGCTGCGCGAATCCGCATGCCGCCACGATCGCGCTCCACGCCATCAGCACGTACATGGCGCGCATCGGATAAACCAGCAGTTCCCAGCGCGTGCCCGCGACGGCATCGTGGGACAGCGCATACCAGATGATGATGGCGGCCCAGCCGGTGAAGGCCAGTGCGAGACCGGTCCAGCGCAGCGCCGCGACGCGGGGCCAGACGCCCGGCACGCGCGCCATCAGCGCACCGAGCAGGAAGAGGGCCAGGTAGTGCGCATGGTTGTACCAGTCGTCGATGAGCGCATGGGTGGTGGGAAACCGGTCCAGCATCAGCAAGCGCGCCAGCGCCAGCACGGCGGCCGGCAGCACGATGATCTTCCATCCCGTCAGCACGCGGCCGAGGCGGGCGGCAAGGCGGTCGACACGCGGCCCCAGCGCCAGCATGAGCAGCGCGAGCACGACCGTGTAAGCCCACAGATAGGCGACGAACCACAGGTGGTTCCACGTCGGCAGGATCAGGCAGCCGTCCTTGCAGAAGCCGTGGTAGCCGCGCACGTACAAGCGCATGAAGTCGGCGTAGCTGCCGGCATAGCCGAGCTTCTCGATGACTTCGCAATACGACTGCGGCGGCACGATGACGAGCATGCCGAACAACAGCGGTATCAACAGGCGCCAGCTGCGCTTGCGCAGGAATACGAGGGGCCGCAGCTTCGCCAGCATGCAGCTGGACGCGACGCCGGACACGAGGAACAGCAGCGACAGGCGCCAAGGCGACGACAACATCATATAAGGTTCGAGGGTCTCGCTCGCGTGGGGACTCTTCACGTGCCAGTCCCATGTCACGTAATACATGCCGACGTGGTACAGGATCAGCAGGAAGAAGGCGATGATGCGCACCCAGTCGAGGAAGTGATAGCGCGGCAGCGGGGCGGACGGGACAGGTTCGGGCAGGCGGATAGTCGTCATGGCGGCTCGGCGGTCGTTGTCGATGAAATGGAATAACGCCAGACTAGGCGGCGGCCGGCGCGGAGGCGAGCGGAATGTGGCAAGGCGGGTGTGGGATGGGGCGAACCGGAATCCGGTGCCATCCGTGGCTTGAAACGAGATCGTAATAATTGCCACATAGAATCTTTTTATCCAGATCCCAAGGCCGAGTCATGTTCTTCGAACCAGCCAGCCGTAGCGACGCGGTACGCGATGCCGTGTACATCAAGACCGCCAAAGGGCGCAGCGAAGTCGCGTTGCGCGGCATGGGCCTGAGCGGGCGCCAGCGCGGCGTGCTGATCATGCTCGACGGCCATAAATCGTGCGGCGCGCTGGCGCCGCTGATGCCGGCCGGACAGGTGGCCTGTATCGTGGAGCAATTGCTGGCACTGGACCTCATCGCGCCGTGCGGCCAGGCCGTGCCGGCGCCCGCTGCATCGGAAACCATGCCTGCGGGTTCGAGCGATGACCTGGACCGGATCAAGCGCTACATGGTGAGTACGGCGCAAGCGCATCTCGGCCTGCTGGCCGCCGAAGTCGTCGATCGCATCGAACGCGCGGCAGATGCCGGCCAGTTGCGTGCCGTCGTCGGGCATTGGCACATGGCGCTGCAGGACTCGAAACGTGGGCGCGCGACGGCAGAAGAACACTTGCGCGAGGTGAGGGCGGGGCTGCGCAATGCCGGGATCGAGGCTTGACGGACAAAGAAGCTGTGTTCGCGCGAGTCAGGCAGTTCGACTGTGGTGGACTAGCCGGGCTGGAGTGCAACGTACAGTAGATGGCAGGGGCGGCAGGCATCGCGCATCCAGCCGCGTTGCCAGCCCGAATAAGTGATGAGGTACCGGCTCGCGACACCGCGAAACCGTATCAGCCATTTTTTCGAGGAAGTGATAGCGCGGCGGCGGGACGGGGCGAGGCGACCGGACCGACTGCCGACGCACACGATCAACGTGAAGCAGTGTTCAGTCTAATACGGTTTCTCGAACGATCTCGATCAGCGAGCGGGAAGATCTGCTTTCGGCCGGAACGGACTGGAGCGAGTCTAGTGACTACTTCCGTTCCGACCATAAGGATCTCTCGGTATTGAACCGCCAGGCAGCCCGAATCAAACGAAGCCAATGGTTTGCTCCATCATGGGCGGGTTGTGATTGGCAACAGACTGCAGGGCAGCTTGCAGATCAGAGGGCTTGAACCGGATTTTTAATCCCGTCTGGGAAAGCGGTATCTTCGCCTTGCGCACGCCACAGGCTCAGGTCGCGATTGCGCGAAGCGACGGCACCTTCCCACAATTGGTAGGCATCCTCGCCCAACATCAGACGCACAGGCGGGTTATCACGTTCCACCATGTCGATAATCACTTGTACGGCCTTGGCCGGATCTCCTATTTGCTGCCCGTTCTGGGTGCTGTAATACTCGTCCATGCCGTCAGTCAAGGCTGCATAGTCGTCAATCTCGCGCTCCGCCCTCATGGCAGCACTGCTCGCAAAGCCCGTGCGGAAGGCGCCTGGCTCAATCAGCGTGACGCGAATGCCGAAAGGCTTGACTTCGTGATGCAGGGCTTCAGTAAAGCCTTCCAGAGCGAACTTGGATGCGTTATACAGGCCGCTGCCGGGGAAGGCCACTAGGCCTGCGATGCTGGTCAGGTTGAGAATGTGGCCGGATTTTCGTGTGCGCATCTGCGGCAGCACTGCGCGTGACAGCTCGGCGGCAGCGAAGAAGTTCAGTTCCATCTGTGCACGGATCTGCTCAGAGCTGAATGCTTCGAGCGCACCGTAGGAGCCTGCGCCCGCGATGTTGGCCAGCACGTCGATGCGGCCGAATTTTGCGGTCGCCGCGCTCAGCGCCTCGGCGCGCGAGGAAGCGTCGGTCACGTCCATTTTCAGAGCCAGCGCACGTTCACCGTGAGGTGCCGAGATGGATTGGAGCGGCTCCAGGCGACGGGCAGTGAGAACGGCGCTGTCGCCTTTGGCCAGAACGGCTTCTGCAAGCGCCTTGTCGAAGCCGGACGATGCGCCGGTGATGAACCAGATTTTGCTCATGTCGGTTTCTATGATTGGTTGGTGAGGTAACGATTGGACGGATGCCCGTTCGGTCAGATCGTCCGGCGAGCATTGGTGACTACTGCCGCCTTAGGTATCCAGATGCTTGTTGAAGAAAGGTATGAGCTGCTCCAGCGCCTTGGAAGTCGCTTCCGGCTGGTCGTACAGGTCGTAATGGGTCGCGCCCTTCACCACCTGCAAGGTTTTCGTCGTCGTGCGGGCACGCCTGTACAGATCGTAACCATCGCGGTACGAGCCAAATCCGCCCGGCACGTCGCCGATGACGATGTGCAACGGTTGGGTCAGCAGTTGCTCGGTAAAGGCGAACGCATCCCAGTTCATGGCTGCACCGGTGCTGGTGAAGCGCAGCTTATTGGGCGAGCCGGCTTGCTGGCCACGTGGTGTGCGGTAGTACTCCACAGCCTCGACGATGTCGATGTCGTCAATGCCCGCCTTCTCGCGCTCTTCAATGGAATTTGGAATGTAGCCGACGATCGCCGGTTCGGCACCACGCGCTTCGGCGGTACGCTGCTGCGCGATGGCTTCGAGCGTTTTATCCACGACGTCGGGCGACATGTCCCCTTCACGCATCAGGCGGCCGTAGTTGGCGGCAACAACGGTACCTACAGCTTTAAAACGTCGGTCAGTCGTGGCAGCGCTTACCGCGTATCCACCGCCACCGCATACCCCCAGTACGCCGATCCTTTCCTCATCGACGTAAGGCAAGGTAAGCAGGTAGTCCACGGCACACCGGAAGTCTTCGGTGCGCGTAGCCGGGTCCTCGAGGAAGCGGGGCTCGCCGCCGCTGGCGCCCTGAGTAGAGGCGTCGAAAGCCAGCGTGATAAAGCCGGCCCTGGTCAGCGCCTCGCCATAGATCGCCCCGGAGGTTTGCTCCTTGCAACTGCTGATGGGATGGCCGCATACGATGGCAGCGTACTTTCTGTTGGGATCAAAGCCTTCGGGCAGGCGCAGGGTGCCGGCCACGTCCCAAGTACGGTTTTTAAAGCTGATGGATTCAATTTGGCTCATTGGAATACTCCCCGTCGATGGCTTCGTCAACCTGAGGCTGGCAAAGCCGCTTTTAACAATGGATGGCCTGGGGCGGATGGCGTCAGTTAATAAATCCGGCCATTCGCACTAGCGACTGTCTTTGATCGCTTCGGTATTGCGTGCTCGCCAGTCAGGGCGTAAGAACAGTATAGGCATCGCCAACTATTTAGATAATCCGCTAAAATGCGCAAACTATTATTAGCCGAGCTTATAAATGGACGGTCGTCGCCTGCAAGACTTGGTTGCCTTTCTCGCAGTGGCCGAGGAGGCGAGCTTTACCCGTGCCGCCGCCCGCTTGGGAATCTCGCAATCGGCATTGAGCCAAGTCATTCGCGGGCTGGAGGAGCGCTTGGGGCTGAGGCTTTTTGCGCGCACCACGCGTAGCGTCTCGCTGACGTCAGCCGGAGAACGGCTGCTGGCATTGATCGGCCCATCCTTAGGTCAGATCGAGTCCGGCCTGGAGCAAATTACTGCATTGCGGGAAAAACCGGCAGGGACGGTCCGGCTTACGGGCGACGAATATGCGGTACACAGTGTGCTGCAACCGGCAATCGCACGCTTCCTGCCCAACTATCCCGAAATCCAGGTCGATCTCACTGTCGACTACGGCCTCGTTGATATCGTCAGCAGCCGTTTCGATGCCGGCGTTCGTCGTGGCGGCCTGGTTGCAAAAGACATGGTCGCGGTGCGGATCAACCACATCCGATGGCGGTAGTCGGTGCGTCCAGCTATTTCGAGCGAATGCCGACACCAAAACATCCTCACGATTTGACCGAGCATTCCTGCATCAATTTGCGCCTGCCCACGCACGGCGAGCACTTCGCCTGGCTATTCGCGAAGGCAGGAAAGGAGCAGCGCGTGAAGGTGCATGGCCCGTTGGTGAGTAACAGCATCGCCTGTTTGTACGACGCTGCACTGGCCGGGCTCGGTCTCGCCTACCTGCCGCAGGAGTACTGCCGGGAGGCGCTGGCATCCGGAGAATTGGTTGAAGTTCTGGGCGGATGGCGGAAAACGTTCGAGCCTTACTACCTCTACTATCCCAGCCGGCGCCACATTTCACCGGCGTTTTCAGTGCTGGTCAATGCATTGCGGCACAAGGAATAGCGGGTCTTCACATTGTCCGCCTTGGGTCTTGGAGTCAACCGGCAACCGCAACACTCCAAGACGTATGGAGGCGTGCTCACATGAAGCGGAAACCTCGGATCTACCACTTGGACAGTCGGCAGGCACCGATGTGGGAGCGATGGCGGCTGCGGATACCGTCAACCCGGCGAGCACGACAAGGACGAGGCTGCGCATGCTGTCTCCAAGAATGGACCGCGGCGAATCGAAGTCGTGTGTGTGTCAGATGTCAATTTAAAAAAAAGCCCGCTCGCGGCGGGCTGAATCTATTTTCTTGGAGGAAGATAGAGGAGACGGATCAAAGTATGCAGGAGCGGAAGAAATAAATCCAATTCGCATTTCAGATATCGATCATACAAATTTGTAATAATACGGCTGAGCCGTCTGCGGAACATGGCTCTACGGCGCATACGAGTGGCCTGCGGTCGACGACGTCGGGTTCTCCGGCGCCATCGATGCGGAGGGCGGCATGACACGGGCTGGTGCCGTACGGCCGCGTCATCCAGATCGATCTGTGCCGCCACAAGGACGATCGCCGGATCGCCCTGAACACGGCCGGCGACGACTGATCGTGGCGGAGACGCGCTACAATGAATTTCTCCGACCATCGAACGAAAGGCATTCCATGCACGCGCGCACCGTCCTCGCCCTCCCTGGCCTCCTGCTGGCACTGTCGTATGCCGCCGCCGCCCACGCCGCGCCCGCGTGCGGCACGGCGCCGTCCGGCGAACTGCGCGCCGAGCGCGTCGCGGCCGTCCAGCCGTCGCGCAGCGAGCCGGGCCTGTACGAGGGCCCCGTGTGGATCAAGGATGCCCTGTACTTTTCCGATTTCAGCTTCGCGCCCGGCTTCCCGTCGCGCATCCGCAAGCTGGGGCTCGACGGGACCGTGAGCACGGTCGTGGAAGACAGCGGCAGCAACGGCCTCGCGGTCGACGCGCACGGCGACATCGTCGCGGCCACGCACAAGTACAAGGCCTTGTCGCGCTACGCGCTCGCGGACGGCAAGCGCACGACGCTCGCGGCCGACTACAAAGGCCAGGTGTTCAACTCGCCGAACGACATCGCCATCGCCAAGGACGGCACGATCTATTTCACCGACCCGGATTTCCAGAAGGCGGCGGCGCCCGGCGGCCAGAGCGTCACGGGCGTGTACCGCGTCGGCACGGACGGCAAGGTGACGCTCGTCGACGGCAGCCGTCCGAACCCGAACGGCGTATCGCTGTCGCCGGCCGGCGACGTGTTGTACGTGAACGCGGGCGACGGCTTGCTGCGCGCCTACCCCATCGTGAACGGCGTGCCGGGGCCGGGGCGGGATATCGTGAAGGGCCTCGATACCCCGGACGGCATGGCCGTCGATTGCCACGGCAACATCTACGTGACCGAGCACCCGGCCAAGCGGGTGCGCGTGTTCTCGCCGCAAGGGAAAGCGCTGGCGACGATCCGCACGGACGCCAATGTCACGAACGCCGCGTTCGGCGGCGCCGACGGCAAGACGCTGTTCCTGACGGGCGCCGGGGCGATCTGGCGGATCCGGCTGGACGTCACCGGATCGCCGTACTGACCGGCCTCAGGTCTTCAGGACCACGCGCTTCTGCTCGCGCGCCGAGCGGTAGATGGCTTCGATGATGCGCAGGTCGCGCAAGCCTTCCTCGCCCGCGACGATCGGCTCGCGGTTCTGCAGCACGCATTGCGACATGTGGTCCAGCTGGCCGGCCCATTGCGTCGCGCCCGGGCCCGGCGGCGGGGTGATCTCGTTCTCGCGGCCGTTGCCCACCCACATCCGGTTGCCGTGGTACGCGGTCGCCGGTTCCATGTCGATGCGCCCTTTGTCGCCCATCAGCAGGATATGGTTCTGGTTGGCGCTGTACATCGACATGCACGAGCCGATGACGCCCGACGGGAATTCCAGCTGGAAGCCGATCATGTCTTCCACTTCGCGGAAGCGCGGGTCCTTGCGGTCCGTCGTTTCCTGCGCATAGACGGCGATCGGTTCCTCGCCCGTCATGTAGCGCGCCGCGTTGAGGGCGTAGATGCCGATGTCCATCATCGAGCCGCCGCCCGCCAGCGCCTTTTTCAGACGCCAGGCGTTCGGGTCGCGGAACGTGAAGCCGTGCTCGGAGCGGAAATAGCGCAGCTTGCCGATCTCGCCCGCGCGCGCGCGGCGGACCGCTTCCAGGTTGTACGGCTCGAAGTGGCAGCGGTAGCCGATCATCAGCTTCTTGCCGGCTTGGCGGCAGGCCGCGATCATGGATTCGCACTCGGCCGACGACACGGCCATCGGCTTTTCGCACAGCACATGCTTGCCGGCCTTGGCCGCGCGGATCGTGTACTCGGCATGCATCGAGACGGGCAGGCAGACGTAGACGACGTCGATGTCCGGGTTGTTGCGGATGTCGTCGTAGTTCTGATAGTTGTAGATGTTTTTTTCCGGGACGCCGTATTCCTGCGCCACGCGCTTCGCCTTGGCCGGGTCGCCGCTGACGAGGGCGACGAGGCGGCTGTTCCTGCAGTTCGCAAATTGCGGAATGATGATGCCCAAGCCGTACGAACCGAGGCCAACGATCGCATAACCCAGCTTGCGATCGGGCGGGGCCGCCCATGCCATGTCGCCCATCGCACCCGCCGCCAGCGCACCGCCGGCGGCAAGGACCAGACCACGCCGATTCTTGTCGATCATCATGTCTCCTCGTATGAAATGTTAGCGCTCACAGTCGCGTCATCATTTTAATACGAATGCCATGCGATGCGTGATGTCGCCGCGCCCGCGCAGCCAAAAATTATCGCTAATCAATAAACAGATTCACCCCGCGCGCACACTGGCAGATGGTGCCCGGACCCGCCGGGCCGTCTCTCAACGAGGTGAATCATGGTCAAACTTCAGGGCAGCGTGCCCGCAACCATCGCCGATATGCAGTCCCTCGGACCGGCACCGGCCAACGAACGCTTCGAGATCACCGTCCTCGTGCGCCGGCGCGCGCCGATCGCGGCGCATCCGCTGGACACCAAGCCCGGCCACCGCAACTACCTCACGCGCGCCGAGTTCGCCGCGCAGCACGGCGCCAGCGATGCCGACTTCGACGCGGTCGCCGCGTTCGCGCAGCAGGCGGGGCTTGTCGTCGTCGAGCGCCGGCCAGCGGCGAGGAGCATCGTCCTGTCCGGCACGGCCGGCCAGGTGGCTGCCGCGTTCGGCACGGCCATCGAGCACGTCGAGCACGCGGCCGGCATCTCGCGCCGCCGCACGGCGCCCGTGCACCTGCCGCCGGAACTGGACGGCATCGTCGAAGGCGTGTTCGGCATCGAGGACGTGCCCATCGCGCGGCCGCATTTCAAATTCTCCAAAGAATCCGCCGAGGCGGCGCTGCTGGGGTCGTTCAGTTCTCCCACCTTGGCGGGCGCGGCCCCATCCGATGCGCAGGCCACGTCCGGCTTCACCGGCGTCGACATGGCGACGCTGTACGATTTCCCGGCCGGCCTGGACGGCAGCGGCCAGTGCATCGCCATCATCGAGCTGGGCGGCGGCTATCGCAGCCGCGACCTCAAGGCCTATTTCAAGAGCCTGAACCTGGCGCCCCCCAGCGTCACGGCCGTCTCCGTCGACGGCGGCAAGAACAGCCCGTCGCTGCCGTGGAGCGCGGATGCCGAGGTGATGCTCGACATCGAGGTCGCCGGCGCCGTCGCGCCCAAGGCCCGCATCGCCGTGTACTTCGCGCCGAACAGCGAGCAGGGCTTCGTCGATGCGATCGCCGCCGCCGTCCACGACGACGTGCACAAGCCGTCCGTGATTTCGATCAGCTGGGGCGCGCCGGAATCGGAGTGGACGGAACAGGGCCTGGCGGCGATGAACCAGGCGTTCGAAGCGGCGGCCGCGCTGGGCGTGACGGTGTGCTGCGCGGCGGGCGATGCCGGCAGCGGCGACCAGAATCCGCAAAACGGCACGCCGGACGGTCGCGCGCATGCCGACTTCCCCGCATCCAGCCCGTACGTGCTGGGCTGCGGCGGCACGCGCATGACCGTCAGCGGCAACACGATCACGAGCGAGACCGTGTGGAACGACGACCCGACCAGCAGCGCCACGGGCGGCGGCGTCAGCGACGTGTTCGACCTGCCGGCCTGGCAGGCGAATGCGGGCGTGCCGAAGTCGGTCAATCCGGGCGGACGGGTCGGACGGGGCGTGCCCGACGTGGCCGGCAATGCGTCGCCCGCGACGGGCTACCGGGTGCGCGTCGACTTCATGACGTACACCATCGGCGGCACGAGCGCCGTGTCGCCGCTGTGGGCGGGTCTCGTGGCGCTGTTGAACCAGAAGCTGCCGCAGCCCGTCGGCTGGCTCAATCCGCTGCTGTACGGTCCGCTGGCGGGCAGCGGCGCCATGCGCGACATCACGAGCGGCGACAACGGCGGCTATCCGGCCAAGGCCGGCTGGGATGCGTGCACGGGCTGGGGCGCGCCGGTCGGATCGAAACTGCTGGCCGCGCTGGAAACCTGAGCCGCAGCCCACGCGTAACGCCAACACAGCGCATACGTCACGCGTGGGCACAGGGTGCCCACCCCGATCTACAAGCGCGCCATCACGTCGGCGCGGTACTGGCGGCTGCACGGCACCCGTGCGCCGCCGCGCAGCAGCAACTCGCCGTCGCCCTTGTCCAGGGCGACGATTTTTTCGATCCAGCGCACCGCCACGGCCGCGCGCCGGTGGCAGCGCACGAAGCCGGGACCGAGCCGGCCGACGAGGCCGGCGAGCGTCTGGCGCAGCAGCGGGTTGCCTTCGGCCGTGTGCAGCACGACATAGTTGTCGGCCGTCTCGATCCACTGGATGTCCGCGACGCGCACGACGCGCGTGACGCCGCGTTCGCTCACCAGCAATTGCTCCAGCGGCGCGGGCGGCAGGGCGGCGGCGTGGCCGTCGGGGCGTGCCGCCAGCTTTTTCCGCAATCGAGCCAGCGCGCGACCCAGGCGTTCGCCATCGTAGGGTTTCAGCAGGTAGTCGATGGCGTCGGCATCGAATGCCTGGCACGCATAGCGTTCATAGGCGGTGACGAAGACGACCAGCGGCGCCGGTTCCGGCAGCGACGCGGCCAGTTCGATGCCGGACAGCTCGGGCATCTCGATGTCGAGCAGCAGCGCGTCCGGCCGGAAGCTGGCGATGCGTTCCAACGCTTCGATGCCGTCGGCCGCTTCCTCGACGGCCGCGATGCCGTCCTGCCGCGCGAGCAGGTGGCGCAGCTTGGCGCGCGCGGGGCGCTCGTCGTCGACGATCAGCAGACGCATGGCAAGCTCAGCATGGCAGCCGCAGTTCCGCGCGCACGCCGCCCTGCGGCCGCGCCGTGATGTCCAGCCGGCCCGCGTCGCCGTACAGCGCCTGGATGCGCGCACGCAGGTTCGTCAAACCGATGCCGCCGGGGCGCTCCGACGCCGCCAGCCTGCCCGCATCGTCCTCGACGCCCAGCACGAGCGCGTTGCCGTCGCGGCGGGCGTACACGTCGATGCGGGTGGGCGCGCGCCGGCGTTCGACCGTGTGCTTGAACACGTTTTCCAGCAGCGGCTGCAGGCTCATCACGGGCACGTCGCGGTCGAGCAGCGTGTCGTCCACCTGCCAGGCGATGGCGACGCGGTCGGCGAAACGCTCGGCCATCACGTCCGCGTAGCCGCGCGCGAGGCGCAGTTCGGTCGCGAGGGGCGCGGCGTGGCGGTCGCCCAGGGCCAGCGTTTCGCGCAAGACGTCCGCGAGCTGCGCCAGCGTGGCGTCGGCGCGGGCCGGATCGGTCCAGATCAGCGCCGACACCGTGTTCAGCGCGTTGAACAGGAAGTGCGGCTGCATCTGCTGGCCCAGGCGCTGCAGTTGGGCCTGGCGCAGCAGGGTGTTCGAGCGCTCCGCGCGCAGCCGCGCGTCGAGCAGGGCGCGGTACGACTGGACGCCGAAGCGGATCGCCATGAACAGGCCGAAGAAGATCGTGATCTTCATCGATTCGTACAGGAACAGCTGCGGCACGGGATCGTGGCGATACGTCTCGCCGACCAGCGCATACACGGCATGGCGGAAGCCGAAGGCGAGGGGGACGAAGGCGATCCAGTACATGAGCAGCCAGCGCGCCTGGCGCGCGAACCAGCGCGGCGGCGTGCCGAGCAGGCCGTCGTCCGCGTGCGACCAGCGCAACTGCACGAGGGCGAGCACGCTGATGACCAGCGCCGACGAGCCTTCCCACAGGACCGGCTTCCAGATCGCATGGCTGTGGTCGTTGCGCATGAAATCCTGCACGGCGACGAGCATCATCAGGATCCAGAACAGGATCCAGGCGGAGACGAAGACGGCGTTGCGGCGCAGGAAGCTCATGCGGGGATGATCGGCCATCCTTGTGCGGTTGTCAAAAGGCACGGGTGCGGCACCGGCGCCGCGCTTCTGCTAACGTCGAGCCGGACCAACCCATCACAGGAGGAAGCAAATGGAACGTTTCCTGTTCGTGTACCACGGCACGCCCGGCCCCGATGCGGCCACCCGCCACGACCGGTCGCGCTGGGCCGCCTGGTTCGACGGCATGGGCTCGCGCGTCATCGACCGCGGCAGCCTCACGCACAGCGCCGTCGAGGTGCCGCGCCGGCTGCTGGGGCCGAAGGAATCCGCCAGCTCGCTGTGCGGCTATTCCATCGTCGAGGCGGCGGATTTCAACGAGGCCGTCGAGATCGGCGAACGCTGTCCCATCTTCGACGAGGATGGATCGGTCGAGATCGCCAGGCTGACGATGCCGCTGACGTAGGGCGCCTCGAGACACCGTCGCGAGCGGCCGCAATGCCGTTCGAGAAGCGCAGCAGTACGAGCGGTACGGCCGGTCCGCCGTCGCGGCGCATCGCAGCCTGCACGGCCCGGCCCACAGTGCAACGCGCAGCAGGTTTTTCGACGTGCCCGCAGGCGTCAGCCCCGGCTCAGCACCACGTGCGTGGCCGCCTTGGTTGGCACGTGCTCGGTGCAGGTGAAGCCGAGTTCGGGCAGGTCGATCCCGGCGAACAGCGCCTCGCCTGAGCCCAGCAGCACAGGCGAGATGGCCAGGTGCATCTCGTCGACGAGTCCGGCCTGCAGGTACTGGCGGACGGTCGACACGCCGCCGCCCAGGCGCACGTCCTTGCCGGCCGCCGCCTCGCGCGCGCGCTCGAGCGCCGCCTCGATGCCGTCGGTGACGAAGTAAAACGTCGTGCCGCCCTTCATCGCGAGCGGGGCCCGGGCGTGGTGCGTCAGCACGAACACGGGGACGTGGTAGGGCGGTTCGTCGCCCCACCAGCCTTTCCACTCGTCGTCGGGCCACGCACCGCGCACCGGGCCGAACATATTGCGGCCCAGGATCCAGGCGCCGATATTCTCGAAGCCGCGCGCGGCGAAGTCCTCGTCCGGGCCGTCGGTCCCCTTCGTTTCGTCGCCCAGCATGCGCTGGAACGTGCGCGTGCCGCGGAACCATTGGTGCAATCCGCCGCCGCCTTCGCCCATCGGATTCTGCAGGCTCTGGTTCGGGCCGGCGCCGTAGCCGTCGAGGGAAATGGAAAAGCTCCGGACTTTCAGTTTGGACATGTGGTCTCCTGGTTGATCAGCGTGTCTTGTACGACGAACGGGGAAGGCTGATTTCGACAATATTGCCACATTCACTTTTGCCACATTCACTTTCGCTACAATCACTTGTTGATCTCGTCGTCGCCCGGCTTGCGCCCCCGGCTGCGGTCGAGCGGGCCCTTCATCGCCTCCACGTCGCGCATGAACTCGTCCACGCCGTGGTCGGGACTCAGCCTCACGGCGGGCGGCAGCAGCACGGACATGTACAACTCGTCCGACAAGCGCCCCGTGCGCTGCACGTTGCCGGCCAGGATCAGGCTGGAGCAGAGCACGGCGAGGCCGGCGCACACCCAGCGGTAGCGCACCCGGTTCTGCGGCCGGATCGTGGTCAAGTGAAAATAGACCACGCCGGCCAGCAGCAGCGCCGCCACCGGCGACGCGTAGTGGGTAAAGCCCTCGGCCGAGAACGCATACGCGAGCGTGCTGCCCAGCAGGGCATAGCTGGCGACGGCCAGCGCGCCGCAGCCGAACACGAACAGGTGGCGGCCCAGGCGCGCGTGGCGGCCGAACAGCCGGTTCGCGAACGCCCACGCGCCGCCCCACAGCAGGGCCGCCGCGAGCCCGCAGGCAAGGGCCTCGGCGTAGCGCGCCCATTGGAAATATTCCGCGTCGCCGAGCCAGCGCGCCAGCAGCGCGACGGCGCCTGCAAGCAGCAGGCCCACCGCGCCCGGCGGCACGCCTTCCCAGCGGTGGAACGTGCGGTCGACGAGTTCCGGCGCGACGGGGAAATCGGCCGCCCGCACGCGCAGCGGCGTGTGGCCGATGCGCACGACGGTGTCGCCCGACAGGACGGCATGCTGTTGCCGGCGGCCGGCCACGACGATGCCGTTGCGGGTGCCGAGATCGCGCAGCAGCAGTTGCCCGGTCGCATCGGGTTCGACGACGGCATGCGCGGCGGCCGCGTAGTCGTCGTCGAGGATCACGTCGTTGTCGTAGCCGCGTCCGATGCGGATGGGGAGCGTGTCGACGCACTGGCGCTGCAGCACGTCGCCGTTGCGGGCCAGCAGTTCGACGAACCAGGGCCCGTTCATTTCACGTGGCTGCGCCCGAGCGCCGCGAGGAACGCGCGGGTGGCGCGCAGTCCGTTGTCGTACGAGACGCCCGCCAGGTCCAGGCGGCTCTGCAGGCTGGCGTGCGGATCGTCCGTGCTGGCGGCCAGCAGCGTGAAGTTGTACAGGCCGGCGAACTTGCGGTAGGCGCGCACGCACGTCACGGCGCGCACGGGCAGGCTCGCCGTGTGCACGAACATCTCGGCGCAGGCGGGGCGCGTGAGGCGCGTGTCGCGGCCGCTGCCGATGCGGTCGACGCTGAAGCGGCTCGTGGCCAGCACGGCGAACTGCAGCGGATGGAGGGAGCTCGTGCGCAGGACCTGGTGCGTCATCGACACGTGGCCGGTCTGCTGCGTGTCCGACACATAGACCGCTGCCTCCATCGCGCAGCTGACGGCGTCAAGCGTGTACTCGGCCTCCGCGCGGAAGTTCGAGCGCCCCCAGCAGCGCAGCTGCTGCGATTCGCGCACGGGCACCTGGTACGGTCCCATCGTCCGCATCGACAGCGGTTCGGCCAGCAGGCGGTCGATCAGCGCGCGCTGGTGCGCGAGCAGCTGCTGGCCGATCAGCGGATTGAAGTTGTTGGGCGGATGCGGCTGCGCGGCCGCCTTGGCGAGCAATTCCTGCGCGTATCTGACGGGCACGAGGAAGCTGACCAGTTCGCCGTCGAGGCGCTTGGACACGTTCACGCCCGCGACGACGCCGGCCGCCGTCACGCTGGGGCCGCCGCTCATCCCCGAGTTGATGGGGCCCGTAAAAATCAGTTGCTCGTAAAAGCTGCGCGTGACGACGCCGTTGTACGAACCCTCCGAGATGGCGAAGCCGAGGTCGAGCGGGTTGCCGAGCGAATACAGGTACTGGCCCTGCACGAGTTTCACGGGTTTATCGGGCACCTGAAAAAAGCCCGTGCCGTTGCGGTTCACGCGCACGACGGCCAGGTCGTGCAGCACGTCGACGGCGAGCAGTTCGACGGGCCCGCTCTTGCCGTCCGTGTCGACGTATTCGCCGACATAGACCTCGGGATCGAGCGCCATCTGCGACACGACGTGGTAATTGGTCAGCACGAGGTTGCCGGTCCCGACGAGGAAGCCGGAACCCACGCTGGACTGGCTGCGGCCATTTCTCAGCAGCATGCGGATCTGCAGCAGGTCGGCCTTCGCGGCGGAGTACAGGTTTTGCGCGGCGCTGGAGGGCGGGGGGAGGGCGGTCGTCTCGTCCGTCTCGCCGGGGCCGGGGGCGGGCGGCGTCGTGGCGGGCGGCGTGGCCGGCGGGATCACGAGGGGCGGCTGCGGCGGTTTGGCCCGCTGGCCCGCCGTGCCGGACGCATTTCCCCTGCCTGCGGCGGCAACGGCGATCGACGCGGCGGCGCCGAGGATGATGACGGCAAGGGTGGCGGGCGGGAAGCGCATGGCATCCTCATACTGGCAAGACGGTTGTTACCATCTTGCCAGAACCGCCGCTTGGGGGTGGGATTATGCTTCGCTGTCGAGCGCGGCTTCGGTGGCCGGGGTCATCATGTGCCCCAGCTTGGCCTGCTTGGTGTTGAGGTAGTTGTCGTTGTAGGCGTTGCGGTTGACGAGCAGCGGCACGCGCTCGGCGACCTTGATGCCCAATTTGCCCAGGGCGTCGATCTTGCGCGGGTTGTTCGTCATCAGGCGCACGGCCTCGATGCCGAACTGTTCCAGCATCGGCAGCACCAGTTCATAGTTGCGCGCATCGGCGTGGAAGCCCAGCTGCAGGTTGGCCTCGACCGTGTCGGCGCCCGCTTCCTGCAGGCGGTAGGCGCGGATTTTATTCACGAGGCCGATGCCGCGGCCTTCCTGGCGCAGGTACAGCAGGATGCCGCGGCCTTCGTCGGCGATGCGGCGCAGGGCCGATTCCAGCTGGGCGCCGCAGTCGCAGCGCTGCGAGAACATCACGTCGCCCGTCAGGCATTCCGAGTGGATGCGCGCCAACGGGGCGTCGCCCGTCGACAGGTCGCCCAGCGTCATCGCCAGATGCTCCTTGCCGGTCGCATGCTCGATGAACGCATGCAGGGTGAACTGCGCCCACGGCGTCGGCAGGGTGCACGACGTGACGTAGTCGACGAGGTTGGAAGGCGCGGGGGCATTGTCTTGCATGGCTTTTCCTGGTGCGATAGCGTGAAAACTGATCAAGTAACAGGCGAGTTTACCGGAAATCGGACATGGCCGTGAATTTAGCACTCGGCGCTGTTCCATCCGATATGGGTGCTGCTGGCCAGAAATACAACAGCCTGCACGAAAGGTGACGCGGGTGTTCACGTGAAGCAACAGTATTCCCGCGCAGAATCCCGGCTGTGCTAGGCTGGACACCAGCGTCATACGGCGCCGTGTCCTTGTCCGTTTGCCATGTTGAATCCCCTGAAATTGTTGCGCCGCCTGATGCCGCGCGCCCTCGGCGCCTGGCTGGCGCTGGCGTTCATCGCGCTGTCGATCGTCCTCACGCTGGTCCTCACGTCCGTCATCGAACGCAAGTCGTCGGAACAGGTCCAGACGAACATCGGCCACGGCCTGGCCGAGCTGGCGATGCAGACGTCGGACAAGCTGGAGCGCGGCATGTTCGAACGTTACCGCGAAGTGAGCCTGCTGGCCCGGCGTCCCGTGCTGGCCGAGGGCCAGCCGCATGCGCGCCGCCGCGCGACCTTGGACGGCATCCAGAACACCCTCGGCTACTACAGCTGGATCGGCCTGGCGGGCCTGGACGGCACGGTGCAGGTCTCGGCCCAGGGCTTGCTGGAAGGGGCGGACGTGTCGAAGCGCCCCTGGTTCCGCAACGCCCTGCGCGGCATCCATGCGGGCGACGTGCACGAGGCCATGCTGCTGGCGCGCTACCTGCCCAGGCAGACGGAACCCTGGCGCTTCGTCGACGTCGCCTTCCCGTACGTCGACGAGCAGGGCGTCACGCGCGGCGTGCTGGGCGCGCACCTGTCCTGGCAATGGGCGCGCGACGTCGAGCGGTCCGTGATGGCCGGCATCGCCGCGCGGCGCCAGGTCGAGGCCCTGATCGTCGACACGGACGGCAACGTCCTGCTCGGGCCGGCGGACGTGGTCGGCAAGCGCCTGACCCTGCCGAGCCTGAAGGCCGCACACGCGCAGCGCCATGGCGGCTACGTCGTCGAGACGTGGCCGGACGGCCGCGCCTACCTCGTCGGCTACCAGCTTGGCCACGGCTACGGCGAGTACCCGGGCCTGGGCTGGACCGTCCTCGTGCGCCAGAACGCCGACGACGCGTTCGCGCCCGTGCGCCGCCTGCGCGAATACGGCCTGGCCAGCGGCGTGCTGCTGGCCGTGCTGTTCTCGCTGGCCGGCGTGGCGCTGGCGCGCCGCATCACGCGGCCGCTGGGCGACCTGGCCGATGCCGCGCAGCGGATCCGCGCGGGGGAGACGGCCCGGATCGAAGTCAAGCGGGGCGGCTATGCCGAGGTGCGCGCGCTGGCGACGACCCTCAACGCGCTCGTGGCGAACCTCGTGCGCCGTCGGCGCGCGCTGGAAGACCTGAACGCGAATCTCGAAGAACGCGTCGCCCGCCGCACGCGCGAGCTGGAACAGGCGCTGGCCAGCGTGCGCGCCAACGAGCAGCGCATCGCCACCATCATCGAGACGGCGCAGGATGCCTTCGTCGGCATCGACATGCGCGGCCGCATCTGCGACTGGAACTCGGCGGCCGAGAAGATGCTCGGCTGGTCGCGCGACGAAGCGTTGGGCTGCATCGTGTCGGACCTCGTGATGCCGGAACGCTTCCGCGCCCGCTCGCGCGATCTGCTGACCCACTTCCGCGAGACGGGCGAGCTGGAGATCCTGGGCCGGCGCGTCGAACGCATCCTGGTGACGCGCGACGGCGTCGAGATTCCCGTCGAGATGACCTTGGGCCTGGCCGGCACCGGCGACGGCCTGTTCTTTTCCGCCTTCGTGCACGACATCTCGGCGCGCAAGGAAGTCGAGCGCATGAAGGATGAATTCGTGGCGACCGTGTCGCACGAACTGCGCACGCCGCTGACGGCGATTTCCGCGTCGCTGGCGCTGCTGGCCGACGGCATGGCCGGCGCGCTGCCGCCCGACGCGCAAGGCCTCGTCGACGTGGCCAACGCCAGCTCGGGACGGCTCGTGCGCCTGATCGGCGACGTGCTCGACATCCAGAAGATGGACGCCGGCGGCATGGCATTCGAACGCGAGGTGCAGCCGCTGCTGCCGCTGGCGGAAGATGCCGTGGCGGCGATGCAAAGCTTCGCGAGCCGCTGCGGCATCGAGCTGTCGTGCGTGGCCGCGCCCGGCGCGGAAGCGGCCCGCGTGGACGTCGACCGCGACCGCCTGGCCCAGGTGCTGACCAATCTGCTGTCGAACGCGATCAAGTTTTCCGGGCCGGGGTCGAAGGTGCGCGCGCAGGTCGAGGCGCGCGGCGATGCCGCGCGGCTGGCCGTGGCCGACGAGGGCGCGGGCATTCCGGAAGCGTTCCGCGAGCGCGTGTTCCAGCGCTTCGCCCAGGCCGACGGCGCCGATTCGCGCCGCCAGGGCGGCACCGGCCTCGGTCTGTCGATCTGCAAGACGATCGTCGAGGAGCTGGGCGGGAATATCTGGTTCGACAGTGCCGAGGGCATCGGCACCACGTTCTACGTCGAGCTGCCGCTGGCGGCTTGATAGTCGCTGCCGCCGGCGGCTTGACAGGCGATTTTCATCCCTCGATTTTCATCCCTTATTTACGTCGATGCGCCCGAACGGCAACGTCATTCCCGCGAAAGCGGGAATCCATGCTGAACCACGGAATTCGATATGCCAACGATACTGTGAGTTTCGAAAGGACAGACTTCGGTTCGTCTGCATGGCGGGAACGACGGATTTTCATCGACGCGATTTATTCCGAACGCCCCAGGGCCTGACCTGACAACGCCGTCGCGTCCGGGCGGCCGTAGTGCCGTTCGAATTCGTCCAGCGCCACCGGCCGTCCCAGCAGGTAGCCCTGCATGACGTCGCAGCCGTGCGCTGTCAGGAAGGCCTGCTGCCCAACCAGTTCCACGCCCTCGGCGATCGTCGCCAGGTGCAGCTTGCGCGCCAGCGCGATGATGGCTTCCACGATCGACGACGCGTTCGGGTCGCGGTCGACGTCCTGCACGAACGAGCGGTCGATCTTGAGCGCCGCGAGCGGAAAGCGGGCCAGATAGGCCAGCGACGAATATCCCGTGCCGAAATCGTCCAGCGCGAAGTGGATGCCGAGCGCGCGCAGCTGCTGCATGCGCTCGACGAGATCGGCCGGGTTGCGCGCGAAGACGCTCTCCGTCAGCTCCAGCGTGAGGCGGTCGGCCGGCGCGCCCGTCGCGGCCAGCAGGGTGGCGACGGCGCGCGGGAATTCCGGATCGCGCAGCTGGTGCACGCTGACGTTCACGGCCAGCTTGAGCATGGCGAGGCTGGGTTCGCGCGCCCAGCGCGCGAGCGCGTGGCAGCCTTGCTCCAGCACGTCCAGGCCGAGCGCCGCGATCAGGCCGCCGGATTCGGCCACGCCGATGAATTCTCCGGGCGCGACCAGGTCGTCCGCGCTGCGCTGCCAGCGCACGAGCGCTTCCGCGCCCACGAGACTGCCGTCGTGCCCGAACTGCGGCTGGCAATACAGCACGAACTGGCGCCGCGCGATGCCCGCGCGCAGCGCGGCCGACAGCGCGGCCTGGCGGTCCACCGCCGCCTGCATGCCGGGATCGAAGAAGCGCAGCGTGTTGCGGCCTTCTTCCTTGGCGCGGTACATCGCGAGGTCGGCCTGGCGCAGCAGGGTGTCGATGTCGGTGGGGTGGCCGTCGAACAGCGTGGCGCCGATGCTCGGGCTGCTGGCGCACTGCCGGCCGGCCAGCTCGACCGGTTCGCCCAGCACCTCGAGGATCTTGCGGCCCACGGCGTGGACTTCGGCCGTCGCCTCGGCCGCCGTGAGGCCCAGGTTTTCCAGCACGATCACGAATTCGTCGCCGCCCAGGCGCGCCAGGTGGTCGCCTTCGCGCAGCACCCGGCGCAGCCGCCGCGCCACTTCGCGCAGCAGCAGGTCGCCCACGTCGTGGCCCATCGTGTCGTTCAGCAGCTTGAAGTTGTCGAGGTCGAGGAACAGCAGGGCGCCGTGGCGGCCCGCGCGGCCGTTGCGCGCGAGGATCTGCCCCAGTTCGTCGATCAGGAAGCGCCGGTTCGGCAGGCCCGTCAACTGGTCGAAATATGCCAGCTCGTGGATGCGGTGCTCGGATTGCTTGCGCTCCGTGAGGTCGGTATTCGTGCCGGACAGCCGTACCGCCTTGCCGGTGCCGTCGCGCAGGATGAAACCGCGGCTCAGGACCGGGACGTAATGGCCGTCGTGGTGGCGCAGCCGGAATTCGACGCTGTAGGCCTGGCGAGGGCCCGGCAGCAGCTCGTCGATGAAGGCGACGACGCGCGCGCGGTCCTCCGGGTGCATCATGCGGATCCAGGCCTGCGGATCGGCATCCATGTGGTCCGCGACATAGCCGAGCATTTCCCAATAGCGCGCGGAATAATAGATTTCACCGGTGACGAGGTCCCAGTCCCACGGCGCATCGGTCGACCCCTGCAGCGCGAGGCGCATGCGTTCCTCGGATTTATGCAGCGACTGTTCGGCGGCCTTGAGGGCCGTGCAGTCCGTGAAGCAGACGACCACGCGATGCAGCGCGCCATGCTCGTCGCGCTCCGGATAGGCATTGCAGATCGCCCAGCGCACGCTGTCTTCGGCAGGGTGGACCACGCCGACGACGAGGTCGGAGACCCTGGTTCCCGTGCGCAGCACGGCGTTCACGGGATACTCGGAGGCCGGCATGCGGGTGCCGTCCGCCCGCACGAAGTGCCAGAGCGCGTCGTCGGCCCGCGCATTCAGGACCTGGGGGGCGCTGCGTCCGAGCATTGCCAGCGCCTGGCAATTGGCCGCCACGATCCGCCCGGTGGCGTCGTGCATCACGACCCCGGCCGGCAGGTGGGCGAGCAGCTCGTCGAAGCGCCGTTGGGCGTCGTCCGGGACGCCGTCAGCGGCTTCAATGCATGGCGGGTTCTCGTGCATGTAGACTTTTGGTTACGATCTTGGCGCATGCTAGCAGGTCCCGCACCGCCGTGGCGCGCGTTCGAGCCGTCATGCCTGCGCCAGCGCGCGGTAGCGGAAATCGCGCAGCCGCACGGTACCGCCGCCCGCCGCATACACGCCGAGCTTCAGGCTCAGGAAGGCGCCGAACACGTTGTGGTGTATCCCCGACACTTCCATGCGCGTGCCGTGCAGCGTCCACGTCCTGCCGCCGTCGAACGAGTAGTGAAACGTGACGACGTTCTCCACATTCGTCAGGCGCACGCGCACGCTGGAGATGGCTTGCGGGTGGCGCGCCCACGGTTGCTCTTCCGCGTACTGCCAGGTCTTCACGAACGCGGGCGTGAAGCCCAGGCCCACGAACGCTTTCTGGTTGTAAAAAAGCAGCAGGCCGCCTTCGGCTGGGCCGACCAGATCGAGGGTGATCTCGGCCTCGTACGAGCGGTCGCCGACGCCGCACGTCAGCGGGGCGCCGTCGGCGGGCGACGTGCCTTTGCCCTTGATTTCCAGGCCGCCGTTGGCGAACGCGATGCGCTTCATGTCGTCCGGCGCCGGGTCGTGGAAGGCCCACTGGACGCCGAAGCGGTCCTTGGTGAAATCGTCGGACAGGGCGAAGCCGCTTGGTCCCGCCTTGCCGCCGCGCGGCTTCGGCAAGGGTTGCGACAGGTCGCCGCCCTTGGCGCGGAACCAGCCGTCGGCCGTCCATTCCATCGGCTCGAGCAGCGTCTGGCGGCCGAGCGTGCGGAAGCCGTTCTCGTAGCCGTGGTAGACCATCCACCAGTCGCCGGCCGGACCTTCGACGAGCGATGCGTGGCCGCGCGACCACCACGGCTCCGACGTACCGGTCGTGCGCACGAGCGGGTTGTGCGGGCAGTGTTCCCACGGGCCGTTAATGGATGTCGAACGGGCCGCGATCACCATATGGCCCGTCACCGGACCGGCCGTGCCGCCCACCGCCGTGATCAGGTAGAAGTACGCGCCGTGGCGCAGCAGCTTGGGGCCTTCCGGCGCGAAGTTCTCGACGACCCAGTCTGCCGGATAGCGCCACGGTTGATACGCCGGTTCGACGGGCCCGGTCGCCGCGAGGCCGTCGTCGGCGAGGCGCACGCGCCGGATGCCGTTCACGAACAGATAGCGCTTGCCGTCCTCGCCGACGACGTGGCCGGGATCGATGCAGCCGGCGATCTTGAGGTCGACCGGGTCGCTCCACGGCCCCTCAATATGGTCGGCCCAGATGGCGTAGATCGACCAGTTGTTGCCGTCCGGCGCGGCAGGGATGTAGATGAAGTAGCGGCCGTCATGCTTGCACAGGTCGAGCGCCCAGATCGTGCCCAGCGGTTTTGTCAAAGCGGGACCGACCGGCGCCCAGTTCACGAGATCGGTCGAATGCCAGATCACGATGCCGGGATAGGAAAAGAAGGACGAGAAGGTCATGTAATAGTCCTTGCCGTCCTTGAGGATGGTCGGGTCCGGATGGTCGCCGGCGACGATCGGGTTGACGTACGTGCCGTCGCCGCGGTCGGCCTTGCGCTGGCCTTCGATGCCGCGGCCCCAGCGCGGGGCGATGGACGTTTTCGCCGTGGCGGCTTGCGCGGGCAGGGCGGGAAGCGCGGCGGCGCCGGCGCCGGCTAGCAGGGTCTTGAATGCCGTGCGGCGGGATGGGTTGGTCAAGCGGCTCTCCGATGCGTGCGTGATCGCGGTTTCCAAGAATATATGAAAACGATTTCACTAACAAGGAGGGCGGCGTCAGCGCAGCTCGTGGATGGCGATGCCGCGAAACGCTTCCCACGCGCCGAAATCCGCTTCCAGGCCGGGCAGCAGGCGCAGCAGGGCGGCCTTGTCGTTGTGGAAGGTGGTCGCGCTGCCGTCGATGGCGCGCGTGGACTGCAGGCGGTACAGCCGGGCATCCTTTGCCGCGAGCGGATGGCGCAGCAGGACCAGCACCTGCCGGCCGTCGACGTCGACGACCTGCAGGTCGCCGGGCGCGCCGGCCGCCTTCACGTAGCGGCGCTGGACGTCGGGCTCGATGCTGCCCGCTTCGAGGGAGATGCGCACCTGGCGGCCGTGGACCGCGGCCCAGTCGAGGAACGGCACGGCGAAGTCGACGATCTGGTCGCGGTCGGTGCGGTAATCCATCACGGCGAGGGCGTCCGCGTGCGGCGCCAGCGCATCCAGCAGCGCCGGGTTCCGGCCCCACCAGAACGGGACGACGAATTCCACGCGCAGGCCATCGCCGGCGGCCGCCTTCAAGGCGCGCGCCATGTCGACGTAGGCCGCGTCGCGCCGGTCCACAGGCAGCACATGGTCCGGCAACAGATACGGTTCGACGTCGAACTGCACGCCACGCAGGCGGGCTGCCGGAGGCTGCGACGCGTTGTAGGCGGCATAGGCCTGCACACGCTTGACGGCGGCCGGCACCTCGCCGGCCAGGACCATGTGCGGATCGCCGTCGACGCTGAGCACGGCGATGCCCTTGTCGCCCGCCTGGCGCACGAAGGCGGCCAGCTGGTCGGGGGCGCGCACGGCGGTGCCGTCCTTCAGCGGCACGGTGACGAACAGTTCGCGGATGCCCAGGCTGGCCGCCCAGTCGAGCAGAACGGGGCCGCCGTCGATCCAGTCGCCCGGACGCCAGACCCACGTGGCGCGCGGCGCGGCCGTCGGCGTTGCTGCCGGTTCGAGCGCGAGCGAGGCGACGTCGATGGCGGCCTGCGTCGCGGGGCACAGCAGCACGAACTGGCGCCAGTTGCCGCGGTCCAGCCGGGGCGGCAGCGCGAGCCGCGCGTCCTTGGCGCCGGGGACGAGCGCTCCCAGGTCGAACGCGTCGTCGCGCGCCTGGCGCGCCGCGTCGGCCACCTGCCACGTGAACGGTCCGCCTTGCGCCGCATAGGCCGCGGCCAGCACCACGTTCGCCCGCGTCATGAACCACGGACCCGTGAGGATGACGCCCGCCGCGTGCCGGCCGGGGCGGCACGTCACGCGCAGGCGGTCGTCCGTCAACGTCGCCTGCACGCGTTCCTCGACGCCGAACGTGCGTGCGCGCATCCGCGCGAGCAGGTTCGCGTGCAGGGGCATCGGGGCCGGACGTTCCGGCCCCGGCTTCGACGACGGCAGTTCGTGCTCGCTGGCGGCGAAGCGGCCGTCCGCCACGTTGCCGTGCAGGAGGATCACGTCGTCAGGCGTCTCGCCGGGCGCGAGCGGATACACCGCGTCGACCTGCGCGCCGGCCGGCAGCGGCACGCTCGTACAGCCGGGCATGCGGGCCTGGTCGTTGGCGACGTAGCGCGGCGCTGCGTCCGCGCCGGCGGGGCATTGGTGCAGCCAGGCGGCATGAGCGGGGAGCGTCATCGCGAGCAGGGGGAGCAGGAGTGTGCGCATGGGTCAGGAGTCTCCGGGCGAACCGGCCTGCCAGTCGCCTTTGCGCTTCATCGTACCCCAGGTCGATTCTTTCCGGGTGGCCCAGCGCCACAGGCCGATCAGGCGCCAGACCGTGTTCAGCTGGCGGTAGCCGACGTTTTCCAGCAGCACGACGGCGCCCAGCGCGAGCAACTGCTTGCCGCGCGGGTAGATGTGGAAGGACATCTCTTCCAGCAGCAGGCCGGACGCGGACAGCAGGATGCCGAGGCCGATCGCGACGAACATGAACGTGCTGAAGGCCTGCCACGAGATCTCGCCCGCCAGGGAAGCCCAGACCATGAACACGTAGCCGCCCAGTTCGACGACGGGACCGAGCCATTCGAACAGCAGCATGAAGGGAAACGCGAGCCAGCCCGGCACGCCGCCGTTCCGCGAAAACATCAGGCCCCAGTTGGCGGAGAGGCTCTCGGCCAGGCCGCGCTGCCAGCGGATGCGCTGGTTCTTGAGGGTCTTGTAGTCTTCCGGCGCCTCCGTCCAGCACACCGGGTCGGGCACGAATTCCACCTTGTACGGCTGGCGTTTCGCACGCAGCAGGCGGTGCATGCGGACGATCAGTTCCATGTCCTCGCCGATGGTGTCGGGGCGGTAGCCGCCGGTTTGAATCACGGTGTCCTTGCGGAACACGCCGAACGCGCCGGAGACGATCAGCATGCCGTTCACGGACGACCAGCCGAGGCGTCCGAACAGGAAGGCGCGCAGATACTCCACCACCTGGAACAGGGCCCAGATATTGCGCGGCAGGCCCACCTTGGTCAGGAAGCCGCCCGTCACCTCGCAGCCGTTGGCGACGCGGATCGTACCGCCCGTCGCGACGACGGTCGGATCGCGCAGGAACGGTTCCGTGACCTTCTCCAGGCTGTCGCGCTGCAGGATCGAGTCGGCGTCCACGCCGCACACGAGCGGGTAGCGCGACGCGTTGATGCCCGCGTTCAGCGAGTCGGCCTTGCCGCCGTTCTCCTTGTCGATCACGCGCAGGTTCGGAAAGCGCGTGGAGCGGTAGAGCTGGCGGATGTCCTTCGTCTTGATCTGGCGGCGGTAGGCTTCCGGGAACGGCAGCAGGCCGAATTCGCGTTTCAGCACGTCCAGCGTGCCGTCCTTCGAGCCGTCGTTCACGACCAGCACCTCGTACTCGGAATACGTCAGCTGCAGCATGGAGCGCACCGACGCCGCGATCGTCGCTTCCTCGTTATATGCGGGTACGAGGATGCTGACGGGCGGCTCCAGGCCCGAGTAGACGCGCGGCAGGTCGTCCAGCATCGCTTCCTGGCCCTTGCGGTGCAGGGTGCGCAGCGACAGCATGTTCAGCACGAGGTAGCCGCCGTTGAGCAGGACGAAGTAGCACAGGACGAACCATGTGATGAATCCGACGACATGGTGGTGCGCGTTCATGGGGCTTCCGTGGAGCGGGTTTCGGCGATCACCTGCGCGAGGATGTCGGCGGCGAAGCGGTCGGAGAGCGACGCGTGGAGAGCGTCGAGGTCGGCGCGTCCCAGCCAGGGCAGGTCGACGAGGGCCTGCGCGGCGCGGTAGCGCACCCACCACTCGCGGTCGCCCAGCAGACCAGCCAGGCGGTCGACGTCGGACGCGTCGCCGATGCGGCCCAGCGCCTTGGCGGCCAGCACGCGCACCTGCCAGTCGCCGTGCGCGAGCAGGCCGCGCACCCGGTCGCGCAGGCCGGGCGTGGCGACGACGCGCAGCGCGCCCGTCACGAGGCCGATGTCGGCACTGGCCAGCGCCTGTTCCAGCAGCGCGGGCGGCAGGTCGATGCGCAGGGCTTCGGCGATACGCATGGCGCGCGGCAGGCGCTCCGGCGCGAGCGACGGCAGCAGGTCCGCCAGCACGCCGGCGACGGGCGCGCTCGCTTCCTTGAGGATGCCGGCCACGTGCGACATGGCCCAGTCGTCGCGCTCGACGAACAGCGGCGTGAGGTAGCCGGCGGCCGCGTGCGGATCGATGCGCACGAGTGCCCACAAGGCGGAGAGCGACAGGGTCACGTCGGGGCTGCCGGCCAGCGTGCGCAACGTGTCCCAGGAGGCGCGGTCGCCCAGGTGGCCCAGCAGCAGCGTGGCCAGCAGGCGTTCCGTGCGCGCGCCGCGTGCGAGCATGGCGCGGGCGTCGTGGTCGACACCGAGGCGGCGCGCGACGGCGTTCAGCGCGAGGCCCGCTTCGCCGCGCAGCGACGCCTGCAGGTGCACCCACAGCTTGATGAAGTGCAGGCGTTCGGACTTGGGCAGGCGCGGCAGGAAGTCCGGCGTCTCGCCGACGATCGCGGCGTTCAGCACGGGACGCCAGCGGGCCAGCGCGCGCGCCTCGCGCCGTTCGTGCCGGCGCAGGGCCATGCGCAGGCGGATGATTTGCGCGGCGAGGAGCAGGGTCAGGAGAAGGGCGCCGATGCCCGTCCAGTACGCGGCGGCCAGGATCGGGTCGTCCGGCGCCCTGAAGGCGGCGGCCAGCGCGTGGGCGGGAAGGGCACCCGTGGGCAGGGCCATGCCGCGAGGTCAGGAAACTGCGAGGAAGCGGCGCAGGCGCGCCAGCAATTCCTGCGGCTGGAACGGCTTGATGATGAAATCGTTGGCGCCGGCGTCCAGGGCGCGCACGGTGTCGCGCTCCGTGTTCTTGGCGGTCAGCATCAGCACGGGGACGCCTTCCCAACCGGCCTGCGCGCGGATCAGGCCGACGATCTCGAACCCGTCGACGAAGGGCAGCATCACGTCCAGCAGCACCAGGTCCGGCGCCGGCTGCGACAGGACGTGCTGTACGGCGGCCCGGCCGTCGGCCATGTGGATCACGCGATAGCCCTGGCGTTCGAGCATGAAGCTCAGGACGTGGGCGATGTGGACGTCATCTTCGACGACGAGGACGCTGGGTTGTGCAGACATGCTGGCGGGTGAAAGTTGCTGTGAGGCTTCATTATACTGAGCGCATTTCGCATCCGACGCGCGATTGTGCGGCTTGAATATGCATTAGCGCTAATGTATCATGCGGTGCATGAACACCAGGCAGAATCCAGGGCTCGGCGAATTGCTTCGCTATGTCAACGAACTCGTCGAACAGGGCGCGGAAGACCATTACCGCGCCATGAGCCTGAGCTACCGGCCGCGCTACACCCCGGTGTTGCGCGCCCTGCACGCCGGCGCGCTGACGGTGACCGACATTACCGAGCGTACCCGTCTGACCCAGGGCGCGATCAGCCAGACCGTCGCGTTGCTGGAGAGCGACGGGCTGATCGCGCGCCACGCCCTCGGCGACGGCCGCAAGAGCGCGATCGAACTCACCGCCGCCGGACGCGCGCTGGTGGGCAAGCTGGAACGGCATTGGGCGGCCACCTTCGCCGCGATCGACAGGCTCGAGGCCGACATCGGCTACCCGTTCCGACGCGTGCTGGAAGCCGCGGCCGCCGCCCTCGAGCGGGAGGGATTTTCGGCCCGGATCACGGCGGCGCAAGCCGCATTACGACAGGAACGACAGGAGAATCCGCATGGCGACTGACTCGCACCCGGCGCGCAACTGGTTCGACCAGGGGGGGCGGGCCTATGCCCGCTTCCGGCCCGAGTATCCGCGCGAGCTGGCCGCGTTCCTCGCATCCGCGGCACCGGACGACAGGCTCGCGGTCGACGTCGGCTGCGGCAACGGCCAGCTGACGCATCTGCTTGCCCCTTGGTTCCAGCAGGTGGTTGGGCTCGACCCGAGCGCCGACCAGATCGCGAATGCGGTCCCGAACGCGCGCATCCGGTATGAATGCGCGCCCGCCGAGCAGCTGCCGGTGCTTGACGCGAGCGCGAGCATGGTGACCGCGGCCCAGGCCGCGCACTGGTTCGACCTGCCGGTCTTTTATCGGGAAGTGCGCCGGATCGCCGTGCCCGGCGCCATCGTGGCGCTCGTCAGCTACGGCGTCCTCACGCTGGAGCCCCTGCTGGATCAACGTTTCCAGACGTTTTATCGGGACGAGATCGGGCCGTATTGGCCGCCGGAGCGCAAGCTCGTCGACACGGGCTATGCGACCCTCGACTTTCCGTTCGAAGAACTGGCGCCGCCGTCCTTGCACATCCGGCTCGAATGGCATCTGTCCGATTTCATCGGCTACGTGCTGACGTGGTCGGCCACGCGCAGTGCCAGGGAAGCCGGCAAGGACGCGCTGCTGATGGCGTTCTTCGATGACATCGCCGCGCTGTGGGGCGACCCGAACGCGAAGCGTCCGGTGTCGTGGCCCATCAATATGCGCATCGGCAGAGTATGACAATCCGGCCGCGCCGCGGCCCGGCCGGGTGACTTCGAGTCATGCCGGCAGGTCGAAGAACAGCAGTTCCGCGGCCTCGGCGTTGTCGAACACGACGCGGTCCTCGCCGCCGATCTTGAGCGCGTCGCCATCCTTCAGCGACACGCCGTTGACCGTGACGTCGCCGCGGATCACGTGCACATACCCCAGGCGGGCACGGTCGATCGCGTGTTCCAGCTTGTCGCCTTCGTCCAGGATCGCCGCGTAGATCGAGGCGTCCTGGTGGATCAGCACGGAGTCCTGGCGGCCGTCGCGCGAGGCGATCAGGCGCAGCTTGCCCTGTTTGCTTTCTTTCGGAAAATGCTTTTCCTCGTAGCTGGGCGGGATGCCTTGCGTATCCGGCTGGATCCAGATCTGCAGGAAGTGCACGGGATCCGTCTGCGACCCGTTGAATTCGCTGTGGCGCACACCGGTGCCGGCGCTCATGCGCTGCACGTCGCCATAGTGCAGGACGGAGCCGGTGCCCATGCTGTCCTTGTGCTCCAGCGCGCCGTCCAGCACGTACGAGATGATCTCCATGTCGCGGTGGCCGTGGGTGCCGAAGCCGGCGCCGGGCGCGACGCGGTCTTCGTTGATCACCAGCAGCGGACCGAAGCCGGTGTGGCGCGGGTCGTAGTAATCGGCGAACGAAAAGCTGTGTTTGGACATCAGCCAGCCGTGGTGGGCGGCGCCCCGTTCAGCGCTCCTGCGGACTTCCATCATGATCTGCTCCTTGGTTTGATCGTTTGTCGATGGAATGAGTATAGGGAAGCCGCCCGGAGAAGAAAAACGAGTAGTTTGACGGGCTGCGATCGAAAAAATCGATCATCGACGCAGCGGATCGAGCAGGCTGCGCAGGTTGTTGTGGTCGAGCTCGTACATGAGGGCCAGCAGCTCGCCCAGCTCGCCCCTGGGAAAGCCTTCGCGGGCGAACCAGCCCAGGTAGTGGCCGGGCAGGTCGGCGATCGTGCGGCCCTTGTACTTACTATAGGGCATTTCGCGGGTCAGGAGGAGGGTGAGGTGTTCGGTTTTCATCGTGCGGACACTTTAGCAAATCCCGCGATCGGCGTAGCATGCGCCGGAGAGGAGAAACGCCATGGCACCCGACTTTAACCTGGAACGCTTCGTCGAAGCCCAGAACGGCATCTACGACAAGGCGCTGGCCGAGCTGCGCGCCGGCCACAAGCGCACCCACTGGATGTGGTTCATCTTCCCGCAGGTCGAGGGACTGGGCCACAGCGCGATGGCGCAGCGCTACGCGATCCGTTCGGCCGACGAGGCCGCCGCCTACCTGGCGCATCCCGTGCTGGGCCCGCGCCTGCGCGCCTGCGCGCAAGCCGTGGCAAGCCATCACGACCGCGGCGTCGACGAGATCTTCGGCTACCCCGACAACCTCAAATTCCACTCGTCGATGACCCTGTTCGCCGACATCGCGCCCCACGAAGCGATCTTCCAGACCTGCCTCGACCAGTTCTTCGACGGCCGCGCCGATCCGGCCACGCTCGAGCGGCTGGGCTGACGATTCCGCGGGGAGACGCGTCCGCGGCGGCGCTGTCAACGTTGTTGCGTATAATCCCTGGTCAGCTTGTCTACCAACCACACAACAACACACATGGCTTCATCTCCAGACAATATCAGCATGGCGGTGTTCTGCGACTTCGAAAACGTCGCACTCGGCGTGCGCGATGCGAATTACGAGAAGTTCGACATCAAGCCCGTCCTCGAACGCCTGCTGCTCAAGGGCAGCATCGTGGTCAAGAAATCCTATTGCGACTGGGATCGCTACAAGGGCTTCAAGGCGACGATGCACGAAGCGAACTTCGAACTGATCGAAATCCCGCATGTGCGCCAATCGGGCAAAAATTCCGCGGACATCCGCATGGTCGTGGACGCGCTCGACCTGTGCTACACGAAGTCGCACGTGAACACGTTCGTGATCGTGTCGGGCGACTCCGACTTTTCGCCGCTCGTCTCCAAGCTGCGCGAGAATGCGAAGCGGGTGATCGGCGTGGGCGTCAAGCAGTCGACGTCCGACCTGCTCGTCGCGAACTGCGACGAATTCATCTTCTACGACGACCTGGTGCGCGAACAGCGCCGCGCCGCCGCCAAGCGCGACGAGCGCAAGGCGCAGCCGCAGCAGGGCCGCCGCCCGTCCGACGGCGACAACCGCAAGCGCGAAGAGATGGAAGCGCGCAAGCTGCAGGCGCTGGAGATGGTCGTCGAGACCTTCGACGCGCTCGTCTCGGAGCGTGGCGACACCGGCAAGATCTGGGCCTCGCTGCTGAAGGACACCCTCAAGCGCCGCCGTCCGGACTTCTCCGAAACCTATTACGGGTTCCGCACCTTCGGCAACCTGCTGGAAGAAGCGCAGACGCGCGGCCTGTTCGAATTCGGCCGCGACGAAAAATCCGGCACCTACGTCTACCGCGGTTCGAACGCCCAGGTCGAACTGCAGCCGGCCGAACCCTTGGCGGTCGAAACGGCGGGCGCGCCGGACGTCGAGCCGGTGCAGAGCGCGCCCGAAGCCGCCGACGAACTGGCGGCGGAAACCCAGGGCGAGCAGCCGACGGAAGTGCCGGCACCGGCACCGGCCCGCGAACCGCGCCGCCGCGGCGGCCGTGGACGCAAGGGCCGCGAAGGCCAGGCACCGGTCGCGTCGGAAGACACCGCGATGGCCACCTGGCCGGCGCCGACGCCGGACCTGGCCGAAGCGATCGAGCCGGTGGCCCCGGCCGTTGACGCCGTCGAAGCCGAAGCGCCCGCGGCCGCCGAGGAGGCGCCCGCGCCCGTGAAGGAACGCCGCCGCGCCGCGCGCACGCCGCGCAAGCCGGCCGCGCGCAAGGAGGCGGCACCTGCCGTGGAAGCGCCGGAGCCCGTCACGGCCGCGACGCCGGACGAGGTGGCGCAGGAAGACAGTGCCGTCGCGGCGCCGGCTGCGGCGCCGTCCGACGACAGCGCCACGACGGAAGACGAGGGCGCGAAACCGGCCCGCAAGAAGTCGAGCCGCCCGGCGCACAAGGCCCCGTCGCGCAAGCCGGCGACGCGCGCACCGCGCCGGCCCGCGAAGGCGAAGACGCCGCCGGAAAACGGCTGAACGACGACGTCCCCGCTTTCGCGGGGACGTCGTCGTTTCGCGCGCCCGCCCCGGGCACGCCTGTGCCATAATGACAAGATCCCGCGCTTTTCATGCAAAGGCCTGTCATGCGTACGCTTCCCGGACTGTTCGCCTCCCTGGTTCTTGCCGCCGCCTCGCCGGCCCAAGCCGCCGCGCCGTCGGCGTCGCATCCGCTGCTGGGCATCTGGATCCTGACCATTCCCCAGCTCGGCTGTTCCGAGACGTACCACTTCCGCGGCGACGGCACGACGCTCGTCAAAAGCGCGGAAGAAGTGTCGGAAAGCGAATTCACGGTGGCCGAGCAGCCCAGCGCCAGGGGCTTCTACAAGCTCGAAGATAAAATCGTGAAGGACAACGGCAAGCAGGATTGCTCGGGCGAGGTCATGAAGCCGGGCACGCGCGCCACCAACTACATCCGCTTCCACCCGTCCGGCGCCCGCTTCGTCATGTGCCAGAACGAGACCATGGATGCGTGCATCGGGCCGTTCGAGCGCATGCCGGGGCAGGGGATCTGAGCTTGGGTGTATATTGCCCGGTGGTCAGATAACTTTGGGTCCCCGATGTCCCCGGCTTTACTCTTCTGCATCCTCATCGCCTACTTCGCCCTGCTGCTGGGCGTCGCCTGGGCCACGTCGCGGGGCGCGAACAACGACAGCTTTTTCATCGGCAACAAGAGCAGCAACTGGATGCTCGTCGCGTTCGGCATGGTCGGCACCACGCTGTCCGGCGCCACGTTCATCAGCGTGCCGGGCGCCGTCGGGGCGGACGGCTTCGGCTATGCGCAAATCCTCATCGGCTACGTGATCGGCTACGTCGCCGTCGCCTACCTGCTGCTGCCGCTGTACTACCGCCTGCGCCTGACCTCGATCTACCACTACCTCGACGTACGCCTCGGCTTGCGCGCCTACCAGAGCGGGGCCGGGTTCTTCATCCTGTCGCGGCTGTTCGGCGCCACGGCCCGGCTGTACCTCGTCGTCGCCGTCCTGCAGACCATCATCCTCGACGGCCTCGGGGTGCCGTTCTGGCTCACGACCTTCGTCATCCTCGGCATGATCCTGCTGTACACCTACCAGGGCGGCGTGAAGACCATCGTCTGGACCGATACCCTGCAGACCACGTGCATGCTCGTGGGCCTGTTCACCTGCGTATTCTTCATGCTGGGGCAGCTCGACCTGACGATCCCGCAGGCGCTGCAGCAGATGCAGCGACAAGGCCTCGCGCGCGTGTTCACGCACGATCCCGACAGCCCCGGTTTCTGGCTCAAGCAGATCGTGGCCGGCATCTTCATCGTGCTGACGATGACGGGCATGGACCAGGAAATGATGCAGAAGACGATCTCCGTGAAGACCCTGGCCGCCTCGCAAAAGAATCTGCTGAGCCTCACGGCCGTCCTCGTCGTCGTGCTGTGCGCCTTCCTGTTCCTCGGCGGCCTCTTGTACCTGTATGCGCCGGCAGCCGGCGTCACGGCCACGGGAGATAAAATCTTCCCGGCCGTCGTCATGGGCCATCTGCCGCCGTTCGTTCAGATCATCTTCCTGATCGCGCTGATCTCGGCGCTGTTCCCCAGCGCGGACGGTGCCATCACGGCGCTGACGTCCGCGTTCTGCATCGACATCCTGGGCATCAGGCGCCGCGACGACCTGACGGAAAGCCAGCGCATGCGCCTGCGCCGCCACGTGCACCTCGCGTTCGCGCTGCTGTTCCTGGCCATGGTGCTCGTGTTCAAATGGGTGGACAATCCCAGCATGATCGTCGTCATCCTCAAGCTCGCAAGCTATACATACGGACCCTTGCTCGGTCTGTTCGCTTTCGGCATGATGACGACGCGGCTGCTCCACGACCGCTTCGTGCCGTGGGTAACCGTCGGGGCGCCGGTCCTGTGCGCGTTGCTGGAATACCACCAGCACGCGCTGCTGGGCAGCTACCGCCTCGGCCTCGAACTCCTGATCGTGAACGGCGCCCTCGTGTTCGCCGGCCTGTTCGCGATCTCGCGCCCCGCGGCGTCGCCCCTGACCGAACCTCATTTCAACTAGCCGGAGATCCGATGTCCTTCAAGCCCCTGTCTTCCCTGCGCCGCGGAATTGGTGCCTTGTGGCGCGGCCTCGACGCCACCCGCCGCTTCGTGCTGAACCTGATCTTCCTGCTCGTCCTGATCGCCATCGTGTGGGCGATGTTCGGCGGCGGGCTCAAGCCGCTGGCGCCCAAGACGGCGCTCGTGCTCGACCTCAAGGGCGAGCTCGTCGAGGAACGCGCCGGCAGCGTGCGCGATTCCGTCGTCGCCGGCCTGTCGGGCAACGGCCGCCGCCTCGTGCGTCTGCCGGACGTCCTGAAGGCGCTGGACGGCGCCGCCAAGGATGCCAACATCAGCGAGGTCCTCGTGCTGCTGGACGAGATGGCCGGCGGCGGCCTCGCGTCGGTGCGCGAGATCGGCGCGGCCGTGGAACGCGTGAAGGCGGCCGGCAAGCGGGTCGTCGTCTGGGGCGGCAATTTCGACCAGAAGCGCTACCTGATCGCCGCGCACGCCAGCGAGATCTACCTGCACCCGATGGGCATGGTGCTGATCGAAGGCTTCGGCCGTCACCGCAACTACTACCGCGACGCACTGGACAAGCTCGGCGTCACCGTCAACCTGATGAAGGTCGGCACCTATAAAAGCTTCGCGGAGCCGTTCATCGGCAACGGCCCGTCGCAGGCCGCGCAGGAGGCGGACGCCTTCCTGTATAACGGCCTCTGGACCAGCTACACGGACGAAGTGGAAAAGGCGCGCAAGCTGCCGGCGGGCGCGGTCGCGAAAGGCATCGACGAACTGCCGCAGCGCCTGGCGGCCGCCAACGGCAACGCGGCCAAGGTGGCGCTGGACTGGACGCTGATCGACGGCGTCAAGACGCGCGACGAAGTGCGCGACATGTTCATCAAGCGCGGCGCGTACGACGACCGCATCAAGAGCTTCCGCCAGGTGGGCTTTGACGACTACGTGACGCGCCATCCGGACAAGCCGTTCGGCGATGCCGTCGCCGTCGTCGTCGCGGCCGGCGACATCACGGAAGGCACGGGCGGCCCCGGCATGGTGGGCGGCATCGCGACGGCGAACCTGATCCGCAGCGTGCGCGAGGATAATTCCGTGAAGGCCGTCGTCCTGCGCATCAATTCGCCGGGCGGCAGCGCCTACGGCTCGGAACTGATCCGGCGCGAGCTGGAACTGACGCGCGCGGCCGGCAAGCCGGTCGTCGTGTCGATGGGCGACGTGGCCGCGTCGGGCGGCTACTGGATCTCGATGGCGGCCGATGAAGTCATCGCCGACCCGTCCACGGTCACCGGCTCGATCGGCGTGTTCGCCATCCTGCCGACGGCGGACAAGGTCGGGGACAAGCTCGGCATCCATACGGCCGGCGTGACGACGACGTGGCTGGCCGACGCCTACAATCCGCTGCGGCCGCTCGATCCGCGCTTCGGGCAGCTGATCCAGTCCACCATCAACCACATCTACGACGAGTTCACGACCAAGGCCGCCATCGCGCGCAAGACGACGCCCGCGAAGATCGACGAGGTGGGCCAGGGCCGCGTGTGGACGGGCGCGCAGGCCAAGGAGCGCGGCCTCGTCGACCGCCTGGGCAGCTACGGCGACGCGCTGCGCTCGGCCGCCAAGCGGGCGAACCTGGGCGACGATTTCCGCGTCACGTATGCCGAGCAGCCGACCACGCTGGCCGAGCGCCTGCTCGAGCGCATGGGCCTGTCGGACGCGCAGGCGCTGACGGTGCAGGTCAGGCTGGGTCTGTTGCCGGCCGACCTGGGCGCGGCGGCACTCGGCGGCGGCACGGCGGCGGCCATCGGCAAGGATCTGGGCTGGCTGTCCGGCGTCGCCGACCGCAGGCAACCGTTCGCGGCGGTGACGCACTGCCTGTGCGCACTGCCCTGAAACCTTTCCGGGGCGTTAAGGTTTGTAACAGCTTGTAGTCCGCCAACCATACGCCGACACACGGCGCCGCCGCCGAGAAACGGGCGTGGGATCTCCCCCACGCCCGTTTTTGTTTCGATCTTCCGGGATACGGAAGGCTTCTGCGTAAATCCATGTAAAGAGGCAAGTTTTCTCGCCTGGCGGGACGCCCGATCACCGGGCTGAGGGTTTGCTCGTCCGTACGTTACGAAACATAAGGTGGTTCTGGAGCGTGCTACATTGCCATGGAACTTTTATTGTGCTTTTGATTACCCGGCCGCCAAGGAACAGCATGGATTCGACCGTCACTCCCGACAAAAACAAGACCCCGACCCAGCCCAGGCGCTCGCGCCGCACCCGCGTCATCGGCACCATCGTTGCCGTCCTCGCGATGGTCGGCCTGGCGCTGCTTGCCTGGCATCTCGTGCACCAGGAGCCGCAGGCCGGCCCCGGCGGTGCGGGCAGGCCTGGCGCGGGCGGCCCGGGTGCCGCCGGCCGAGGCGGTCCGGGCGGCGGACGCGGCGGCGCGCCCGCCACGACGGTGGGCGTCGGCAAGGCCGAGCGGGCCGACATCCCGATCGTGCTGGACGCCCTCGGCACCGTGACCCCGGCGGCCGTGGCCACCGTCCGCCCGCAGATCGGCGGCGTGTTGCAGAAGATCCTGTTCACGGAAGGCCAGCTCGTCAAGCAGGGCCAGGTGCTGGCGACGATCGACCCGCGCTCCGCGCAGATGGCGCTGCTGCAGGCGACGGGCCAGCGCCAGCGCGACGAAGCGCAGCTGGAAACGGCCAAGGTGACGTTGGGCCGCTACCAGACGCTGCTCCAGCAGGACTCGATCGCGCGCCAGGACGTCGATACGCAGGCGGCCCTCGTCAAGCAGTTGCAGGGCGCCGTCACGACCGACAAGGCGGCCGAAGGCATCGCCCGGATCAATCTCGGCTACACGCAGGTGCGCGCGCCGATCGTCGGCCGCGTGGGCCTGCGCACGGTGGACATCGGCAACCTCGTGGCCAGCAGCGACGCCAACGGCATCGCCGTGATCACCCAGCAATCGCCGATCGACGTCGAATTCGCCATGCCGCAGGACCACCTGCCCACGATCCAGCAGCGCATCAACGAGAACGCGACCCTGCCCGCGACGGCGCTGGACCGCACCCGCACGCGCGAGCTGGCGCAGGGCCGCTTCATGGCGCTGGACAACCAGGTCGACACGCAGACCGGCACCGTCAAGGCCAAGGCGCGCTTCGGCAACGAGGGCTCCAAACTGTTCCCCAACCAGTTCGTAAACGTCCGCCTGCAGATCGACGTCATCAAGAATGCGATCACGGTGCCCGTGACGGCGCTGCGCCACGGCGCGAACGGCGACTACGTCTACGTGCTGAATCCGCAGACCCGCACGGTGGCGCTGACGGGCGTGAAGCGCGGCGAGGAAAACGCCGAGCGCGTCGAGATCACGAGCGGCCTGACAGGCGGTGAAACCGTCATCACCGAAGGCGCCGACCGCCTCAAGGATGGCGCCAAGGTGATCCTGCCGGGCGATCATCCGGGACGCGGGCAGGGCGGGCAGGCCGGACAGGGCGGGCAGGCCGGTGCGGCGGGCGCCAAGCCGGGCCAGGCCGGGCAGGACGGCGCGCAGCGTCAGCACCGCCGCCGCCAGCAGGAAGGGGCGGCGCAATGACGTCGTCAGTATCCGGCGGAAAAAGGAACGTCATTCCCGCGAAAGCGGGAATCCCTGCTGAGCTGCAGAATTCTGTACGTCAAAGAGGCCATAAGTCTTTCAATGGACCGACGTCGGCGCTTCAGTACGGGTTCCCGCTTTCACGGGAACGACGGCTTTTGTCTGTGAAAGCCTCATTGCACAGGCTGGACCCTGGCCTGCACGGGGGCGACGGCCTGAGCGGAGACGCCCCATGAGCCCATCCGCCCCCTTCATCCGCCGCCCCGTCGCCACGTCGCTGCTGATGCTGGCGATCGTGCTGGCGGGCCTCGTCGGCTATAAATTCCTGCCGCTGTCGGCGCTGCCGCAGGTCGATTTCCCGACGATCCAGGTGCAGACGCTGTACCCGGGCGCGAGCCCGGAAGTGATGGCGCGCACCGTGACGGCGCCGCTGGAACGCCAGTTCGGCCAGATGGCGGGCCTGGCGCGCATGAGTTCCAACAGCGCGGCCGGCGTCTCCGTGATCACCCTGCAGTTCACGCTCGGCCAGACGCTCGACGTGGCCGAGCAGGAAGTGCAGGCCGCGATCAACGCGGGCGGCTCGCTGCTCCCGACCGACCTGCCGGCGCCGCCGGTCTACGCGAAGGTCAACCCGGCCGACGCGCCCGTGCTGACGCTCGCCATCACGTCCGACTCGATGCCGCTGACGGAGGTGCAGAACCTCGTCAACACGCGCCTCGCGCTGAAGATCAGCCAGGTGACGGGCGTCGGCCTCGTCACCTTGCAGGGCGGCCAGCGCCCGGCCGTGCGCATCCAGGCGAATACCGAGGCGCTCGCGGCCAACGGCCTCGGTCTGGACACGCTGCGCACCGCGATCACGAACGCGAACGCCAACAGCGCCAAGGGCAGCTTCGACGGTCCGCTGCGCGCGTACACGATCAACGCCAACGACCAGCTGGTGACGGTGCCCGACTACACGAACCTGATCGTCTCCTACCGCAACGGCGCGCCCGTGCGCCTGGGCGACGTGGCGAAGGTCGTCGACAGCGCGGAAAACGTCAAGCTGGGCGCGTGGGCCAACATGAAGCCGGCGATCATCCTGAACGTGCAGCGCCAGCCGGGCGCCAACGTGATCGCCACCGTGGACGCCATCAAGCAGCGCCTGCCCGAGCTGCAGGCCAGCCTGCCGGAGAGCGTCCACATGGACGTGCTGTCGGACCGCACAAACGGCATCCGCGCCTCCGTCGAACACGTGCAGATCGAGCTGGTGCTGGCCGTGGTGCTGGTCGTGCTCGTGATCTTCGCCTTCCTGCACAGCCTGCGCGCCACCGTCATCGCCAGCCTCGCGGTGCCGATCTCCCTCGTCGGCACGTTCGGCGTGATGTATTTGCTGGGCTACAGCCTGAACAACCTGTCGCTGATGGCGCTGACCATCGCGACCGGCTTCGTGGTCGACGACGCCATCGTCATGATCGAGAACATCTCGCGCTACATCGAGGAAGGCGAACCGCCGATGGAGGCCGCGCTGAAGGGCGCCACGCAGATCGGCTTCACCATCATCTCACTGACGGTGTCGCTGATCGCCGTCCTGATTCCGCTGCTGTTCATGGGCGACGTCGTGGGCCGGCTGTTCCGCGAATTCGCGGTGTCGCTGGCGATCACGATCCTGATCTCGGCCGTCGTCTCGTTGACGCTCGTGCCGATGATGTCGGGGCGCTGGCTCAAGCAGCACGACAAGGCACATGAGACGCCATTCGCGCGCAAGTTCCAGTCGCTGTTCGACTGGACCGTCGGCCACTACGACCGCGGCCTGAACTGGGTGCTGGAACGCCAAGGCCTCACGCTGCTGGTCGCGTTGGGCACGCTGGTGCTCACCGCGCTGATGTGGGTGTTCATCCCGAAAAGCCTGTTCCCCACGCAGGACACGGGCCAGCTGCAGGCGCGCGTGGAAGCGCGCCAGGCGATTTCGTACACGGCGATGGCCGACATGCAGCAGGCCGCCGCGCGCGAGATCCTCGCGGACCCCGACGTCGAATCGCTCGCGTCGACGGTCGGCGTGGATGCCGCCAACAACACGATGCTCCACACGGGCACCATGCTGATCAACCTGAAAGCCAGGCACGACGACCAGCAGGACATCATGAACCGCCTGCGTGCGCGCGTCGCGCGGAACGTGGCCGGCGTCACCTTGTACCTGCAGCCGACGCAGGATCTCACCATCGATGCCGAGACGGGACCGACGCAATACCGCCTGTCGATCGAAGGCGCGGACACGAAGACGGTGACGGACTGGGCGAAGAAGATGGTCGACGCGATGGCGCGCCGCAAGGAGCTGGCGAACGTCGTCACGGACGCCGGCGCCACCGGCGCGGCCGCCTACGTCAACATCGACCGCGACAGCGCGTCGCGCCTGTCGGTGACGGCAT
The DNA here is from genome assembly GCF_001941825.1 of Massilia putida. Taxonomy (NCBI): domain Bacteria; kingdom Pseudomonadati; phylum Pseudomonadota; class Betaproteobacteria; order Burkholderiales; family Oxalobacteraceae; genus Massilia; species Massilia putida. Next base: position 1,940,099 of record NZ_CP019038.1, on the reverse strand, counting down.
CGAACGTCGACGACGCCTTGTACAGCGCGTTCGGCCAGCGCATCGTGTCGACCATCTTCACGGAGACGAACCAGTACCGCGTGATCCTGGAAGCGCAGCAGGACGAGTCGATGTCGCTCGACGCGCTGCAAAACCTGCAGCTGCGCACGGGTTCCGGCTCGCCCACGCCGCTGTCCGCCATCGCGTCCGTCACGGAGCAGGCCGCGCCGCTGCAGATCACGCACGTGGCGCAATACCCGGCGACGACGATCGGCTTCGACACGGCGCCCGGCATCAAGCTCGGCACCGCCGTCGCCGCCATCAAGGACGTCGCCAGGGAGATCAACCTGCCGGGCGCCGTCAGCATGACCTTCCTCGGCGCGTCGGGCGCTTACCAGGCGTCGCTGTCGAACCAGCTGTGGCTGATTTTGGCGGCGGTCGTCTGCGTGTACATCGTGCTGGGCGTGCTGTACGAGAGCTACATCCACCCGCTGACGATCCTCTCGACCTTGCCGTCGGCCGGCGTGGGCGCGCTGCTGGCGCTGGGCGTGACGGGGCAGGGCCTCGGCGTCATCGGCATCATCGGCATCATCCTCCTGATCGGCATCGTGAAGAAGAACGCGATCATGATGATCGACTTCGCCATCGAGGCCGAGCGGGACGAGGGCAAGGACCCGAGAACGGCGATCCACCAGGCCGCGATGCTGCGCTTCCGCCCGATCATCATGACGACGCTGGCCGCGCTGTTCGCCGCCATCCCGCTGATGTTCGGCTGGGGCGAGGGCGCCGAGCTGCGCCGGCCGCTGGGCCTCGCCATCTTCGGCGGCCTGATCGTCAGCCAGCTGCTCACGCTGTTCACGACGCCCGTCATCTACCTCGCGTTCGACCGCCTCGCGCGGCGCTGGGGCGGCGAGGAACACGCGAAGCCGCGCACGGCGCCGAAACCCGGCGGAGTCGAGGCATGAGCCTGTCGCAACCGTTCATCAGGCGGCCCATCGCGACGGTGCTGCTCACCATCGGCATCGCGCTGGCGGGCATCGGCGCGTTCTTCGTGCTGCCGGTGTCGCCGCTGCCGCAGGTCGACTTCCCGACGATCTCCGTGTCCGCCAACCTGCCGGGCGGGAGTCCGGACACGATGGCGACGTCGGTGGCGACGCCGCTGGAACGGCGGCTCGCGGTCATCGCGGGCGTGAACGAGATCACATCCAGCAGCGGCAACGGCTCCACCCGCATCAACCTGCAGTTCGACCTGACGCGCCAGATCGATTCCGCCGCGCGCGAAGTGCAGGCCGCGATCAACGCGTCGCGCGCGGACCTGCCCGCGACCCTGCGCAGCAACCCGACCTACCGCAAGGCCAATCCGGCCGACGCGCCCGTGATCATCCTGGCGCTGACGTCGAAGACGCGCAGCCCCGGCCAGATCTACGACGAGGTGTCGAACGTCGTGCAGCAAAAGCTCGCGCAGGTGAAGGGCGTGGGCGACGTGGAGCTCGGCGGCGGTTCGCTGCCGGCCGTGCGCGTCGACCTGAATCCCTACCAATTGAATCGATACGGCCTGTCGACCGAGGACGTGCGCGCCGCGATCCAGGCCACGAACGCCAACCGGCCCAAGGGCGCGCTGGAAGGCCAGGGCATGCGCCTGCAGATCTATTCGCAGGCGAACACGCCGACCAATGGCCGCACGGCGGCCGACTACAAGGGCCTCGTCGTCGCGTGGCGCAACGGTTCCGCGATCCGCCTGCAGGACGTGGCCGACGTCACCGACGGCGTCGAGGACATCCACACGCTGGGCCTGTTCAACGGCCAGCCCGCCGTGATCGTCCTGATCACCAGCCAGCCGGGCGCCAACGTCATCGAGACCGTGGACGGCGTGCGCGCGCTGCTGCCGCAGCTGCAGGCGCAGTTGCCGCAGGACGTGAGCATGCAGGTGGCGTCGGACCGCACCAATTCCATTCGCGCCTCGCTGCGCGAGATCGAGTTGACGCTCGCGATCTCGATCCTGCTCGTGGTGCTCGTGGTGAGCCTGTTCCTGCGCAGCGCCCGCGCCACCGTCGTGCCGGCCGTCGCCACCGTCGTCTCGCTGCTGGGCACCTTCGGCGTGATGTACCTGCTGGGCTTCTCGCTCAACAACCTGTCGCTGATGGCGCTCACGGTGGCCACCGGCTTCGTCGTCGACGACGCCATCGTCGTGCTGGAAAACACGAGCCGCCACGTCGAGCAGGGCATGGACCGCATGAAGGCGGCCCTGCTGGGCGCGCAGGAAGTGGGTTTCACGGTGCTGTCCATCAGCCTGTCGCTCGTGGCCGTGTTCATCCCGCTGCTGTTCATGGGCGGGCAGGTCGGACGGCTGTTCCGCGAATTCGCCGTCACCTTGTCGGCCGCCGTGATGATCTCGCTCGTGATCTCGCTGACGACGACGCCGATGCTGTGCGCCATGCTGCTGAAGCCCGGCCAGAAGCTGCACGAGCGCGTGGAACGCAAGCAGGGCCGCCTCGCGCGCTGGGCCGAGCGCGGGTTCAACGGCGTGTTGCGATCGTACGAGCACGCGCTCGACTGGGCGCTGGACATGAAGCCGCTCGTCATGCTGATCCTCGTGTTCGTCGTCGGCCTGAACGTATTCCTGTTTTCCGCCGCGCCGAAAGGCTTCTTTCCGCAGCAGGACACGGGCCAGGTCAACGGCGGCATGCGCGCGGACCAGAGCATCTCGTTCCAGGCCATGCAGGGCAAGCTGCGCCAGCTGGTGAACATCATCAAGAGCGATCCGGCCGTGGACACGGTCGTCGGTTTCACGGGCGGCTCGCGCGCGGGCGGCGGCTTCATGTTCATGAACCTGAAGCCCGCGAGCGAGCGCGCCAAGGGCGAGAGCGGCCAGGCCGTGATCGCGCGGCTGCGGCCCAAGCTCGCCCGCGTGACGGGCGTGCAGTTGTTCCTGAATCCCGTGCAGGACCTGCGCATGGGCGGGCGCCAGTCCAACTCGACGTACCAGTACACGCTCAAGAGCGACAACCGCGCCGACCTCAAGATGTGGGCGACCAGGCTGGCCGACGCGATGAAGGGGCAGAAGGCGCTCACCGACGTCGACACCGACCAGGCGGACAACGGCGTCGAAACCTACGTCGACATCGACAAGCAGACGGCGTCGCGCCTGGGCATCAGTGCGAAGGACGTCGACAACGCGTTGTACGACGCCTTCGGCCAGCGCCAGGTCGCCAATATCTACGACGAGTTGAACCAGTACCACGTGATCATGGGCGTCGCGCAGAAGTATGCGCGCTCGCCGGCGGCGCTGGACGATGTCTACGTGCCGGCGAAGAATGCGAACGGGTCCACGACCACCACGGCCACCGCCAAGGCCACGTCCGGTACGAGCACGACGTCGACCAGCGGCACGCCGGCCGCGCCCGCGAACCTGACCGCCGCGCGCGACCCGTCCAGCGGCTCGGCGCTGTCCGGGAATCCCACGACGATGGTGCCGCTGTCGGCCATCGCCCATTTCGCCGAACGCGCGACGCCCAGCTCCGTCAACCACCAGGACGGCGAGCTGGCGACAACGATCTCGTTCAACCTCGCGCAGGGCTATTCGCTGTCGGATGCGCAGCGGGCCGTGATGCAGGCCGAAGCCGACATCGGCATGCCGACCAATGTGCGCGGCAGCTTCCAGGGCCAGGCCAAGCAGGCGCAGGAATCGAACCAGCAGCAGCCGCTCCTGATCCTCGCGGCCATCGTCGTCATCTACATCGTGCTGGGCATTTTGTACGAAAGCCTCGTGCACCCGGTCACCGTGCTGTCGACGTTGCCGTCCGCCGGCGTGGGCGCGGTGCTGGCGCTGCTGCTGTTCCACATGGAATTCTCCATCATCGCGCTGATCGGCGTGTTCCTCCTGATCGGCATCGTGAAAAAGAACGCGATCCTGATCATCGACTTCGCGCTGGAGGCGGAGCGTGCGCGCGGGCTGTCGGCCACAGAAGCCGTGCGCGAAGCATGCCTGCTGCGCTTCCGCCCGATCCTGATGACGACGCTGGCGGCCGCGCTGGGCGCGCTGCCGCTGGCGATCGGCTTCGGCGAGGGCTCCGAGCTGCGCCAGCCGCTGGGCATCGCCATCATCGGCGGCCTGATCGCCAGCCAGCTCCTGACCTTGCTGACGACGCCCGTCGTCTACGTCTACCTCGACAAGCTCCGCCGCCGCAACGCCGACGAGCATCACCTGGTCCGCCATCCGCTGGAGGACCAGCCATCGACTTCCCGGACATGAACCACACCATGCGATTTTCCACGACCATCCGTCCGCTGACCTGTGCCTTGCTCGCCGCCGCCGTGCTGTCCGGCTGCGCCTTCACGCCCGCGTACGAGCGCCCGGCAACGCCGAATCCGGCGGCCTTCAAGGAGCTGCAGGGATGGGCGCCCGCCGCACCGGCCGATGCGCTCGAACGGGGCCCGTGGTGGAACCTGTTCTCCGATCCGGTGCTGGACGGCCTGGTGCGGCAGGTCGAGGTCAACAACCAGAACGTGGCGGCCGCCGTCGCCGCGTACAGCCAGGCGCGCGCGCTCGTCGCGGAGCAGCGCGCGTCGCTGTTCCCGACCGTGACCCTGACCGGCGGCGCGAACCGCAACGGCAGCGGCGGGGGCGGCGGCGGGTCCGGCAACAACGGCAACAGCAACGGCAACGGGCGCACGTCCAACAGCTACCGCCTGAACATCGGCTCCAGCTGGGAACCGGACGTGTGGGGCCGCCTGCGCGCGGGCGTGTCGGCGGCGCAGGCCAATGCGCAGGCCAGCGGGGCCGACCTGGCGTCCGCGCGCCTGTCCGCACAGGGCGAACTGGCGGCGGATTATTTTTCGCTGCGCTCCGTCGACGCCCAGCGCGCGCTGCTGGCCACGACCATCGAGGGCTACCGGCGCGTGCTCAAGATCACGCAGAACCGCTTCGACGTCGGCATCGTGCCGCACTCGGACGTCTACCAGGCCCAGACCCAGCTCGCCAGCGCGCAGAGCGACGACCTCACGCTGGCCCGCCAGCGCGCGCAGTTCGAGCACGCGATCGCCGTCCTGATCGGCAAGGCGCCGGCCGACTTCGCGCTGGCGAGCGCAGAGTGGAAGGTGACGGTGCCCGACGTGCCGGTCGGCGTGCCGTCCGCGTTGCTGGAGCGCCGTCCCGACATCGCCGCGTCCGAACGCGCCGTGGCCGCGGCCAATGCGCAGATCGGCATCGTGCGCTCCGCTTACTTCCCGCAGATCGGCTTGACGGCATCGTACGGGCCGTCCGCCAGCGCCATCGGCGACTTGTTCAAGGCGTCGAGCGTCGCGTGGGCGTTGGGCTTGTCGGCCACGGAGACCCTCTTCAACGGCGGCGCCAACCGCGCCGCGGTGCAGGGCGCCAACGCGGCCCGCGAGCAGGCTGTCGCGCGCTACCGCCAGACCGTGCTGACCGCCTTCGCCGACGTCGAGGACCAGTTGGCCGCGACGCGCGTGCTGGCGCAGCAGCAGGAATTGCAGCGCCAGGCTTCCGAGGCCGCGGACAAGGTCGAAGAGCAGGTGCTGAACCGCTACAAGGCCGGCCAGGTGAGTTATTCGGAAGTGGTGCAGGCCCAGGTGACGGCGCTGAACGCGCGCCGCGCGCTCGTGCAGACGCAGGGCAACCGCCAGACGACGGCCGTGGCCCTGATCCAGGCGCTGGGCGGCGGATGGCACGCCGACCAGCTTACCGCGCAGGAGTGACCATGCCCGGCTGGAGCGCCCTGTACCTGGCCGGCGACGTCGCGCTGTCGGCGTGGATGCTGCGCCGCGACTTCCGCCGCCGCGGCCGCGCGGCCGTCGTCGCGACGGCCGAACTGCTGGGCAGTGTGAGCCTCGCGCTGCCGGCGCTCGCTTACCTCGACAAGGACTTCGCGGCGCTGCTGAACGATGCGGCGCTGTGGGCCTTGTTCGTGGTTGGGATGGCAGCGCTGGTGGGCTTCGGCTGGCGCGACATCCGCGCGAGCATCGCAGACCCGCGCACCGCGTGGCTGCCGCCGCGCCGCCGCTGGCTCATCACGGCGCTGGGCCCCGGCATGATGCTGGCGGCCGCGCTGCCCGAAGTGTGGTGGGGCGGCCTGGCCCTCGCCAGATAAACCGGGGTCAGAGCCCGGATTTTGGCAACGACGCCAAGGCAATTTCCAAAAATCGGGCTCTGACCCCGGTGTTAACGCTTTTCGCGCCCCCATTTCTGGGCCAATACGGCGCAGACCATCAACTGGATCTGGTGGAACAGCATCACGGGCAGGATGACCATGCCCAGCGCGCTCGGTGCGAACAGCACCTTTGCCATCGGCACGCCGCTTGCCAGACTTTTCTTCGAGCCGCAGAACACGATGGTGATCTCGTCCTCCCGACTGAAACCCAGGCGGCGGCTCGTCCACGTCGCGAGGCCCAGCGCGATCGCCAGCATCACGCAGCTGATGACGACGAGGCCCGCGAGCGCTTCCCCCGACAGCCTGTGCCACAGGCCTTCGTTGACGGACTCGGAAAACGCCGTGTAGACGACCAGCAGGATCGAACCCTGGTCGACGATCTTCAGCATCGGCTTGTGGCGGTCGACCCAGCGGCCGATCCACGGACGCAGGAACTGGCCGGCCAGGAACGGCAGCAGCAGCTGTTCGACGATGGTGAGCACCGCGTCCAGCGACGAGCCGCCCGCCGCGCCGCGCACGATCAAGGTCGACACGAGCAGCGGCGTGACGAAGATGCCGACGAAGTTCGACGCCGACGCGCTGCACACGGCCGCCGCCACGTTCCCGCGCGCCATCGACGTGAACGCGATCGACGATTGCACGGTCGAGGGCAGGGTGCACAGGAACAGGATGCCCACGTACAGTTCGGGCGTGACGACGTTGCCCGCCAACGGCTTCAATGCGAGGCCCAGCAGCGGGAACATGACGAACGTCGACACGAGCACCAGCAGGTGCAGGCGCCAGTGCGTCATCCCGGCGACGATCGCTTCGCGCGACAGCTTGGCGCCGTGCAGGAAGAACAACAGCCCGATGGCGACCGTGGTGACCTTGCCGAGGACGACGGCCGTCAGGCCGGCGCACGGCAGCACGCTCGCGAGGGCGACGGTGCACAGCAGCAGGATGGTGAAGGTGTCGATCGACAGGCGGCGCAGGGTGGCGGACGTGCGCTCGAGGATGCTGGACATGGCGGGGACGGGCGGACCAAATCGCCTATTGTACCGGCTTGCGCAGGCTGCTGCAGAGCGGCGAGGCCCCGGAGGTGGAATAATGTAAATACGCTGGATTGCCGTTTTTGCGGGATGTGGCGCCCGCGCGACGCTGATATGCGGTCTGTACATACTACGATGCGACGAATCATGACAATTTCGTTTCCGGAACAAGAGGCACTGGCGATATACTCGTGTTTGTTTTTTTGCATCCGAGGTTTGTCTTGTTCAAATCCGTCGTCCTTCCCGTCGCCCTGCTGGGGGCCAGCGCCTGTGCGCTCGCCGACGAGGGCCAGTGGCAGCCGCACCAGCTGCCGCAGCTGAAGTCCGAGCTCAAACGCATCGGCATCACGATCCCGGCCGAGCGCCTCGCCGACCTGTCGAAACATCCGATGAGCGCCATCGTCGCGACGCCCGGTTGCTCCGCGTCGTTCGTGTCGCCGGACGGTCTCGTCGTCACGAACCACCACTGCGGCTACGGCGCGATCCAGCGCAATTCGACCCCGGAACACAATTACATCGCCAACGGCTTCCTGGCCAGGACGCGCGCGGAGGAACTGCCGGGCGGTCCGAACACGGTCGTCTATGTGACGGAGAAGGTGGAGAACGTGACGGACCGCGTGCTGAAAGGCCTGGCGCCCGGCCTGTCCGGCCGCGAGCGCCACGAGCAGGTCGAGGCGCGCATCAAGGCCCTGATCGCCGAATGCGAGAGCGACAAGGCGTTCCGCTGCTCGGTCCCCGCGTTCAACCGCGGCGGTTCGTACTACCGCATCAAGCAGCTCCTGATCCGCGACGTGCGGCTCGTGTACGCGCCGGCCAACAGCGTGGGCGACTTCGGCGGCGACATCGACAACTACGAATTCCCGCGCCACGCCGGCGACTTTTCCTTCCTGCGCGCCTACGTCGGCCGCGACGGCCGCCCGGCCGATCCGTCGCCGGACAACGTGCCGTACAAATCGAAGAGCTTCCTCGTCGTCTCCGCCGAGGGCCTCAAGGCCGGCGACCCGATCCTGCTGGCCGGCTACCCGGGCCGCACGAGCCGCTACAAGCTGCCGGCCGAGATCCGCTTCGCGCGCGATGTCGACTACCCGGCGAAGGTCGCGTCGATCACGGCCGACCTGTCGGTGATCGCGGCCGCCACGATGGGCAATCCGGACTACACGGTGCGCTATGCCAGCGTGGCCAAGAGCCTGAACAATGTGTTGAAGAAGACGCGCGGCCTGCTGGACGGCTTCGCACGCAAGGACATCGCCGGCATCAAGGACGCCCAGGATGCCGAGTTCCGCGCCTGGTACAAGCAGCATGGGACGGGGCCGAAAAACCTGCTGGCTGACCTGGACGCCGCCATCGCCGCCGACATGGCGACGACGCAGCAGGAGACGGCGTGGATGGAAGCGACCCACAGCGACCTGTTGAAAAGCGCCCGCACTTTGTTCCGCCTCGCGCTGGAACACCAGAAGCCCGATGCCCAGCGCGAAGCGGGCTACCAGGACCGCGACGTTTCGTTCATCAAGGCGCGCCTGACGCGCCTCGAGCAATCGTTCGTGGCCAGCGTCGACCAGGCCCGCTGGCAGGCCGCGCTGGTCCGCTACGCCAAACTCGACCCGAAAGCCCGCCCGCACGGCCTCGATGCGGTGGTGCCGGCGCAGAACGCGCTGGCGCCGCTGTACAAGGGCACGGAACTGGGCGACACGGCCAAGCGCCTCGCGTGGATCGGCAAGGATGCGGAGGCGTTCCGCAAATCGAACGACCCGTTCATCCAGCTGGCCGTGCACATGCACGACGTCGGCATGGCGCTGGAAGAGCGCCGCAAGGAAGTCGAGGGCAACCTGGAACGCATCGTCCCGCTGTACATGGATGCCGTCATCGCGTGGAAGAAATCGCAGGGCAAGCCGGTCTACCCGGACGCCAACGGCACGCTGCGCGTCACGTACGGCACCGTGGCCCCGTACAGCCCGCGTGACGGCATCGTCAAGGGACCGTTCACCACCGTGGAAGGCATCCTCGAAAAGCAGACGGGCAAGGCGCCGTTCGACGCGCCGGCCGGGCTGCTGCAGGCGATCCGCGACAAGCGCTACGGCGCGTTCAAGGACCCGGCGCTGGGCACGGTGCCCGTGAACTTCCTGTCGAGCGCCGATACGACGGGCGGCAATTCGGGATCGGCGGTGATGAACCGGCGCGGGGAGCTCGTCGGCCTCAACTTCGACTCGACCTACGAGTCGATCACGAAGGACTGGTACTTCGATCCGGTGATCACGCGCGCGATCCACGTCGACATCCGCTACCTGCTGTGGGTGATGAAGGAGGTCGACCATGCGGACAATCTGCTGCACGAGATGACCATCAAATACCCGAAGAGCTGACGGTGGGCTGGTGGGCACGCTGTGCCCACTAACGGTTTGCATGGTGGGCGGAGGCCGCCCACCCTACGATACGGTTCGACCGTAGGGTGGGCACCCTGTGCCCGCGCGAACGCCTGCCTCACGCGGCCGGGAACCGGATATCGAACCGCGTCTCGCCAGGCGCCCCCGGCGCCAGTGAATACGTGCACCCGTGCCGCTGCAATACCTCGCGCACGAACATCAGGCCGATCCCCTGGCCGCCTTTGCGCGTCGTGAAGAACGGCGTGAACAACGGCCGCGCCGGCCCGGTCGCCAGCAGGTCGCCCGAATCGATCACGGACAGCCGCACGCGCTGGCCTTCGTCCGCGAGTTCCAGCCGCACGAAGCCGCCCGCTGCGCCGGCCTCGTCGATCGCCTCGATCGCATTCTTGACGATGTTGAGCAGCGCCTGCTCGATCAGTTGCGCATCCAGCGCCAGCGGCGCGACCGGATCGCAGCGGTGCCAGCCCAGCGCGATGCCGCGGCTGTTGCACTGTTCCCGGTTCAGCCACAGGATGTCGTCGACGATGGCCTTCAGGTCGGTCGGGCGCGGTTCCGGCGGCGGCATCTTGACGACTTTGGTGAAGCGGTCGATGAATTCGCCCAGGCTCGCGTTGCGGCGCTGGACGGCGACGATGGCCGTCGCGAAGTCGCCCGCGTCCCGTTCGTCGAGCTGGCCGCGGTAGTACAGCAGCGAATCGAGCACGGAGCCGGTTGCGGCCACCGTGTTGTTCACTTCGTGCGCGAGCACGCGGATCAGGCGTTCGTACGTGGCGCGCTCGGAATCCTCCAGTTCGGCCGTCAGCTCCTCGACCATCAGGAAGTGGCGCGCGAAGCCGCGGTCGTAGAACTGGCCGCGCTGGGCGCGGTAGCGGCGGCCGTCGAGGTCCGTCAGCAGGCGCGATTCGCCCAGCGGCAGGGTATCCAGTGCGGCGATCAGCTGGCGGCTGCGGGCGCGGCCGCGCGCGTCGAGACTCGCCATGAAACCGCCGCCGCCTTCGGTCCACGCACTCAGGCGCCGGCCTTGCGGCCCGTCCAGGCCGAGGAGTTCTCCCGCGCCCGCGTTGACGAGGCTGATCGCGCCGTCGAAGTCGAATACGAGGACGGCGGCGGGCGTCGCTTCCAGCAGGCGGTCGAGAAATCCCTGTTGCTCGCCGATGGCCAGGCGCTCGCGGTGCAGCGCGCCGAGCATCGTGTTGAACGTGCCGACCAGGTCCTCGAGTTCCGGCGATGCCGGCGCCGCCAGGCGGCTGGCGTATTGCTGGTCCTGGAGCAGGTCGTGGAACCGGCGGGTATAACCCAGCGGTGCCAAAGCCTGGCGCACCAGCAGCCAGCCCAGCGCGAGGCTGGCCAGCAGCAGGGCTTCCGCGCCGACGAACCACAGCGGACGCCCCGGCAGCAGCAGGGCGGCGCAGCCGAACAGCGGCACGTGCAGCGCCAGGACGTAGGTGCCGAGCTTGATGCGCATCATTCCGCGTGCTGGGCGCCGTCGCCGAGGCCGTGGCGTTCCAGCCGGCGGTACAGCGCGGTGCGCGACAGGCCGAGCGCCTTCGCCACGCGCGAGATGTTGCCGGCATGCTGGCGCAGCGCCTGGTCGATCATCAGGCGCTCGACCTGGTCCAGCGTCATGCCGTCGACGCCGAGCCGCGTGCCCGGCACGTTCTCGTCGACGGCGCTCGTGGCCAGGAAATCGGCCTGCGTGAGGACGTCCTTGCCGGCCAGGAGCAGCGTGCGCTCCAGCGTCTGTTTCAGCTGGCGGATGTTGCCGGGCCACGGTTGCGCGGCGAGCCAGTCCAGCGCCTGCGGCGCCAGGCCGACGGTCTTGATATTGTAGCTGTCGGCCACGGTTGCCACGATGTGGCGCGCGAGCAGCGGAATGTCGCTGCGCCGCTCGCGCAGCGGCGGCAGGCGGATCGTGATCAGGTTCAGGCGGTAGAACAGGTCTTCGCGGAAGTCGCCGGCCGCCACCAGTTCCGCCAGTTCGCGGTTGGTGGCGGAGATGACGCGCACGTCCGCCTGTTCGGCGCGGCTCGCGCCGACGGGCTGGTAGCGCTGGTCTTGCAGCACGCGCAGCAGCTTGACCTGGTCGCCGCGGTTCAGTTCTCCGATCTCGTCGAGGAACAGCGTGCCCCCCTCGGCGCTGGCGATATGGCCCTTGCGGTTGTCGCGCGCGTCCGTGAACGCGCCGCGCACGTGGCCGAACATCTCGCTCTCGAACAGCGACGTCGTGACGGCGCCCATATTGATCTTGACGATGGGAGCAAGCCGGCGCGGGCTGTTGCGGTGGATGGCGTCCGCGATCAGTTCCTTGCCCGTGCCGCTCTCGCCGAGGACCAGCACGGGCGCGCGCGTGGGCGCGACCTGCGCGATCGTCTCCAGCACCTTGAGCAGCTTCGGATGCTCGCCGACGATGTCCGTGAAGTCGTACTTCGCGTCGAGCGCGGCGCGCGTGCGGCAGGCCGGCGCCGCGGACGTGCCCAGGTCCAGCGTCGCTTCGATCAGGTCGACCAGCTGGGCGTTGTCCCAGGGTTTGGTAAAAAAGTTGGCGGCGCCGGCCTTCACGCCGCGCACGGCCAGCGCGATCGAGCCCCAGGCCGTCATCAGGAGGACGGGCAGCCCCGGATGCGCGGCCTTGATCTGCGCGAGCAGGGCCAGGCCTTCCTCGCCGCTCGTCTGCAGCGAGAAATTCATGTCCTGTAGGACGAGATCGAACGCGTTCGATGCCAGCTGCGCCAGCGCCTCGCGCGGCCCGTCCGCGCAGACCGCGTCGAAGCCGGCCTGCTTGAGCAGCAAAGCCAGCGAGACCTGGACGGCGTGGTCGTCGTCGACGACCAGTACGCGCCGTCTCCGTTGTAGTTCCATGGATGCCTTTTATTCGTAATGCAGCGCCGCCGCGGGATCGAGGCGGCTCGCGCGCCAGCCCGGGTAGAGCGAGCACGCCAAGGATAGCAGATAGATAACGGCCATCGACAGCAGGGCGGCGCCGGCGAACACGGGCCAGTTCAGCGTCTCGCCCAGCGCGCCGGTCAGCGGCAGCTGCACGAGCAGGACCAGCGCGGCGGCGATGGCCAATGAGCACAGCAGCAACTGTTCGAACACGATCTGCCGGTAGATGCTGCCGGCGCTGGCGCCGAGCGCGCGGCGCAGGCCGATCTCGGGAATCCGGCGCGTCGTGTTCTGCCACAGCACGCCGAACAGGCCGAAGGCGACCATCAGCAGCATGAACGCGGCGATGACGGCGACGACGGCCAGCGGCACCAGTTGCTCCTTCAGCAGCGTGGCGCGCATCGCGGCCAGGGGCGCGATCTCGTACGACCAGTCGTTGCGGACCGCCTTGAGGCGCCGGTTCAGCTTTTCCTCGAACGCGCGCGGCGTGCCCGGCGCGACCTTGACCAGGATCGTGCGTGCGCGCGACTGGCTCGTGTGCGGCGCGAAGCGGGCGATGACGAAGTTCGTCGGCGTCATGAAAGGCCCCTTGTTGCGGAACGCGTCGACGAGGCCCACGACCCGGTACGTGCGGGGCGGGCCATTCTCCGCGCTCGTGAAGCGCTGGCCCAGCGCCTGCCGGCCGGGAAACAGCGCGGCCGCCATGCGCCGGTTCAGCACCGCCGGAAGATCCGGCTGGCCTTCGTCGGTGGCGTCGAACCAGCGCCCGGCCGTCAGGTGCACGCCCAGCGCGGCGGCGACGTCGTCGCTCACCTCGATGGTGTCCGTGTCCACCTTCGCGCCGGTTTGCGGCGACCTGAAGCTGGTGGTCCACGTGGACAAGGTGTACGGCGCGTGGGTGGCAAAGCCGACGGCCCGCACTTCCGGCAGCTCGAGCAGGCTGCGGCGCAGCAGGTCGTAGGTGTCGGGGGAGATCGCATCGGCCGGCATGTCGGAGAACTGCATGGCGACCGACCATGTGTCGATGCCGTCGAAGCCGATCGGTTCGCGATACAACTGCCAGAAGCGCAGGCCGACCGCGGCGATGCCGAACACGATGGCGAAGGCCAGCAGGATCTCGAGGCTCAGCATCAGATTCCTGGACTTGCGCTTCCAGGTGAGTCGCAACAGGTGGCGCAGCATCACGCGGCTCCTTTCAGGGCGTGGACGGGATCGAGGCGCGACATCTTCCACGCGGGCAGCGCGCCGGACAGGAGGCCGAAGACGAGGGCGAGCAGCATGCCGCAGCCGAACACCGGCAGGTTGATGTCGACCTCCAGATAGGGAATCAATTGCGACGCTTCGAGCCACCACAGCACGAGCCGTGCGCACGCGAGGCCGAGCAGGCCGCCCGCGAGGCACAGCAGCACGTTCTCGACGACCAGCTGGCCCGCCAGCTGCAGGCTGGTGGCGCCGAACGCCTTGCGCACCCCGATCTCGGCGCTGCGTTCGAGGATGCGTCCCATGTTCAGGTTGACGAGGTTCAGCGCGGGCAGCAGCATGAACAGCAGCATGCCGGCACCGATCATCGTCAGCAGCCGCGCAGCACCGGAGTCGGCCACGCTTTGCCGGCCCAGTAGCATGCGCGCGAACACATCCAGTTTGCTGTCGGCCCAGAACCGCGTGGTCGGGTAGGTGCGCGGGTCGGCGCTGACGAAGGTCGTCGCAATGCGCGCGACGTCGCGCTGGATGCGCGGCAGATCATCCGGCGAACGCGCCATCAGCAAGGCGGCGAAGGGCCCGGTGAGGTCCTTCTGGTAATCGGTCGACGGAAACGTCGTCAGCGGTGTCCACATGTCGGCGTAGGCATTGATGTGGATGACGTCCGCGACGACGCCGATGATCTCGAACGTCTGCCCGCCCACGCTGATGCGTTGCCCCACCGCGGCGGCGCCCGGAAACAGGCGGCGCCCTGTCGATGCGTTGACGACGGCGACGAGGTGCCCGAGCCGGTCGTCGTCCTCGTTCGGCAGGCGGCCGGCCAGCACGTGGAAGTCGAGGATCTTCCAGTAGTCGGCGTCGACGCGGCGCATGTCGAGCTGGCTGACGCGGTCGCCCTGGTAGACGGACACCGTGCCCGGAACCGTGAACGCGGAGACGCGCTCGACGCCCGTCATCGGTTTCAGGTATTTGTCGATGGTCTTGTAGCCCAGGAGGGTGGTGAGCGTGTTCTTGCCGTCCGGGCTCTCGCTGCGGATGCCGTACACCTGCAGGAAGCGGTCGCTCCTGCCTTCCACGCCGCTCGGCCAGAACGTGGTCTGCAGCAGCGCGGTGATCACCATCAGCACGACGAGCGTCAGCACGATGCACGCCAGGTTGATCGCCGTGAACAGCTTGCGGCGCATGAAGACCTTGTACGCGGTCAGCAGGTAGTTACGCAGCATGGAGGCGCTCCGGTTGCACCAGCTGGCCGTCGAACACGCGCACGATGCGGCCGACGCGGCGGGCGTCGATCTCGTCGTGCGTGACCATCACGATCGTCGTGCCTTCGGCGTTCAGCTTCAGCAGGAGGTCCATGATCTCGGCGCCCATCTTGCTGTCCAGGTTCCCCGTCGGCTCGTCGGCCAGCAGGACATGCGGCTGGCCGACGATGGCGCGCGCGATCGCCACGCGCTGCTGCTGGCCGCCGGACAGCTGGTTCGGATAGTGGTCCATGCGCGCGCCGAGGCCCACGCGCTCCAAAGCCGCGCGCGCGAGCCGGCGCCGCTCGCCGCCGGACACGCTGCGGTAGAGCAGGGGCAGTTCCACGTTGTCGATCACGCGCAGGTCGGGGATCAGGTGGAAGCTCTGGAACACGAAGCCGAACATGCGGTTGCGCAGCTGCGCCACTTCCTTGTCGCGGTACGACGCGATGGCGGCGCCGTCGATGTCCACGCTGCCCTGGCCGGGCCGGTCGAGCAGGCCGATGATGTTCAGCAGCGTACTCTTGCCGCAGCCGCTGGGGCCCATCATGGCGACGAATTCGCCGCGCTCGATGGAGAGATCGATGTCCTTCAGTGCCAGCGTCTCGACCTTGTCCGTGCGGTAGGTCTTGCTGACTTTGTTCAGTCTGATCATGAGGTCCTCGCTGTGTTTAATTCGAAATGCGGATGGTGTCCAGGTCCTTGAATGCGCGGATGTCCGAGACGAGCACCCGCTCGCCCTCGCGCGCGCCCGCGACGACTTCGACCACCTTGCCGTCGCTCGCGCCCAGCGTGACCGTCCGCTTGCGCGCCACATCGCCGTCGACGACGAACGCCGGCTGCGGCCCGCGTCCGTTGAACGCGGCGCCGTTGTCGACCACGAGCACGTGCGCGCGGCGTTCGGTGACGACGTTGACGTCGACGCGCATCTTGTTGCGCAGGTGCGCGTTGCGGGGCTGGGCCAGGTCGACGAGCAGCTTGATCGTGCCGTTCTGGATTTCGGGCAGGATCGTGTGGACGGTGCCGGCCAGGATCTCGCCGTTCTGTTCCACGCGCACGGCCTGCCCTGGCGCGAGCTGGCGCGCGTGGAAGTCCGATAAGGTCGCCTCGACGCGGTAGTTGTCCGATTCGGAGACGCGCGCCACGAGCTGGCCCGCCGCCACGCTGGCGCCTTCTTCCTCGACGAGCCAGGTCAGCATGCCGCCGAACGGGGCGCGCACGCGGGTGCGGTCCAGCAGTTGATCCTGCTGCGCGATCTGCTTTTGCAGGATCGCTTTCTGCAGGTCGGCGGCGGCGATGTTGCTGGCCGTAGTGCGGCGCGTGTCCTCGAGCAGGGCG
This sequence comes from Massilia putida, assembly GCF_001941825.1. Lineage (NCBI taxonomy): Bacteria > Pseudomonadati > Pseudomonadota > Betaproteobacteria > Burkholderiales > Oxalobacteraceae > Massilia > Massilia putida. The sequence goes on along the minus strand of NZ_CP019038.1, from coordinate 1,923,882 downwards.
CGCTGCTGGCGCAGCTGGATCTCCGTGCGCTTGACGTTCAGTTCCGCCGTCAGCAGGTTCTCGCCCGATACGAGACCGCTCGAGCGCAGCTTCTCGCTGCGTTCCAAGGTGGCGCGCGCGGCCTGCAGGTCGATTTCCAGCAGTTCGATGCTGCTTGAGATCTGCGTGCGCTTCTGCTGCAGTTCCTGCGTCAGGGTCGCGATGCGGTTGTCCTGCTGCGCCAGTTGTTCCTTCAACGCTTCCAGCGCGAGGCGGATCTCGCGGTCGTCCAGTTCCAGCAGCAGGTCGCCCGCCCGTACTGGCTGGCCGGGCTTGGCGTGAACCTTCGCGACGCGGCTCGCGCCCGGACTCGCCACCACTTCCTCGCGCACGGGGATGACGATGCCGGATGCGCCCACCGTGTTGTCGACGTTGCCGCGCCGGACCTGCGCGATGACGACGTCCTCGACCGAGACGCCGGGGCGCAGCATGCGGTTCAAGCCCCACGCGCCGGCGCACAGGCCGCCGAGCAGCAAAAGCGTGCCGGCGACGCGCAGGCGGGTGCGGCGGCGGATGATGTCGAGACTGAGGGCCTGGTCCATGATTGGCGGCGATGCGTTGCGATGCTGCCTGTGTTGCAAGGCGCGTGCCAGCATGGTTTCCCTGGAGGAGGAGGGCGTGTGGGCTCTTCGCACTGCCCGGCGGCGGGCAACGGTGTCCGGAAACGGACACTCGTCCGCCGGGTTGCATAAACGTCCGGCTCCTTCCATAATCGCCGACTCGCCCGCATCTCTTCTTCCATGAACGATACCCTGGTCCTGCTTGGCTTCACCACCACGCCGCTCGAACTGCTCGGCTTTGTCCTGTCGGTCGCGACGGTCGTGCTCACGATCCTGCGCAATCACTGGGGCTGGTTCTTCGCCATCGTCTCGTCGGCCACGTACGGCGTCGTGTTCGCAGGCGCCCGCCTGTACGGCGACGCCGGCTTGCAGGGCGTGTTCATCGCCGCCTCGATCTGGGGCTGGTGGCAGTGGCTGCGCGGCGCCGAGGGCAGGCCGCTGCCCGTGACGCGCCTGACGCGCCCGGGCTGGATCGCGTCGCTGGCCGGCTGGGCCATCGGTTTTGTCGCGCTGTCGGCGTTCCTGAAAGCCTTCACGGACACGGACGTGCCGCATATGGACGGCTTCCTCACGGCCGGCAGCCTGCTGGGCCAGCTGCTCACGGCGAAAAAGAAGATCGAGAACTGGCACACGTGGATCGTCGTCGACGTGCTGTACGTGGGGCTGTACGTCTACAAGGGCCTGCACCTGACGGCGATCCTGTACGCCGTGTTCGTCGTGCTGGCCGTGCTGGGCCTGCGCGCGTGGACGGCGGCCGCGCGTGCCGATGCGGCGCCGCCCGCCGGCGTGCCGGTGGCCGGGGGCGTGTGATGACGCCGAAGCGGATCGCCCTGCTGGGCGCGGAATCGACGGGCAAGTCGACCTTGGCGCAGGCGCTGGCGGCGCGCTACGGCACGCTGTGGGTGGCGGAATACCTGCGCGAATTCGTGGAGGTCAACGCGCGCGTGCCGCGCGAGGACGACCAGGTCGGCATCGCGCGCACCCAGCGCGCACGCGAGCAGGTGCTGGCGGACGACGCGCGCGTGCGGGACTTCCTGTTCGTCGACACGACGCCGTTGATGACGGCCGTGTACAGCCGCGTCTACTGGGGGCGCGTGCCGGCCGACCTGCTTGCTTTGGAAGCGGCGCACGACTATGCCTGGACGCTCGTCGCGGCGCCCGATCTGCCGTGGGTGCCGGACGGGCTGCAGCGCGAGTCGGAAGAGGTGCGGCAGCGGGTGCATGCGCAGCTGCTGGACGTGCTCGATGCACGCGGGATTCCGTTCACGTTGTTGACGGGGGAACTCGAGGCGCGCTTGCGGCAGGTGGAAGAACTGATTGGCCCGCCCACCGGTCGTTCCCGCGAAAGCGGGAACCCATACTAAATATCCGCAGTCGCCTCGGTATGGGTTTCCGCCTGCGCGGGAAGCCGTTTCCGGCAATGCCGGAAACGACGGTTTGCAGGCTACGTTAGAAATCGAACTGCGCCGATGCCCTGAACGTCCGCGGCGCCCCCGGCAGCAGGTAGCCGCCCAGCTCCGGCGTCACGTCGCGCCAGTAGAACTTGTCGAACAGGTTCTCGGCCCGCGCGCGCAGCGTGACGTTCGTCGCGCCCCATTTCACGCCGTACGACGCGCCCACGCCGAACACGTGGTAATCCGGCACGAACACCGTGTTTGCGACGTCGAACGCTTTCTTGCCCGAGTACTGCCACGTGCCGTCCAGCTTCAGGCCCGGGACCGCGGCCACGGCATACTGCACCCACGCCGTCGATTTGAACGCGGGGACGTCCGTCACGCGCTTGCCGTCGATGCTTGCCTGGCTAGTCCCTTCCTGGCGCGTGTTCAGGGCCATCAACGACAGGCTCCAGTCCAGCGCCGGCGTGACCTTGCCCTGCGCCGTCAATTCCAGGCCGCGGTGGGTTTCTTTACCGTTGCGCACGAACGTGTTGTGCGCGTCCGTGTACTCCAGGCCCTGGCGGATCTGGAACAGCGCGGCCGACAGGTTGATGCCATTGTCCAGCGCGGCCTTGGCGCCGATCTCGACCTGGTGCGAACGCTGCGGCGCCAGCACCTGGTTCTCGTTCGTCGTCTGCATCGGCGCGATGCCGCCGTGCTGCAGGCCGTGGCTGACGGCGGCGTACACGTTCCAGTCGCGCGCGGGGCTGAACACGAGGGCGGCGCTCGGCAGCAGGAACGAGTCGTCGCTGTGCACGTAGCCGGTGGCCTCGTCGACGAATTCGCTGCGCTTGACCTGGACGTGGCGCAGGCCCGCGTGCACGGTCAGCCGGTCGGTCAGGCTCACGATGTCCTGGGCGAACAGGGCGCGTTCCTCGTCGCTGCGGCGCTCGAACACGGGGCCCGTCACGCGGGTGGCCGCCACGTGCGGCGTCACGAGCGGGTGCCACAGATTGCTGTAGCCGACGTAGTCGTAGACGTAATCGCCGAAGCTGTCGTGCCGCTCGGAGTACGAGGTGCCGACCGTGAGGGCATGGCGGATCATGCCGGTCGCGAACTTGCCTTGCACCTGCGCCTGCACGCCCCACGGCGACTTGCGCTCGCCCGTGCTCTGGTAGTCGTAGACGTCGTAGTCGCCGTTGGAACAGTAGCCCGGATAATAGCCCGCGCCCTCGTTGCTGCAACCGTAGGGGAAGGCGGTGAAGTCGTCGCGCTTGAACCAGTGCTTGTTGGCGGCCACGGTCGCGAGCCAGCTAGGGGCGAGCTTGTATTCGAAGCGCAGGCCCAGGTTGCTGTCCTTCGTCTTGACGGGGCGCGTCCACGGCTGGTCGTTCAGCAGCATCTTGGGCGACACGCCCGTCGGCAGCACCTCGTTGCGGATCAGCTGGAAGCCGGGCGCCGTGATCTGGGCCTTGCGCTGGTAATCCATGTCCAGCTGGAGCAGCGCATCGGGCGTGATCTGCCAGTCGAACGCGGCCGACACGAACTGGCGGTCGCCGTTGGCGCCGCGCACGTACGGGTGGATGTCGGCGCTGGACGCGTTGATGCGGTAGCCGAAGCGGCGGTCGTCGAAACGGCCGCCGAGATCCACGGTGCCGTACAAGGTCCCGCGTTCGCTCACCTCCACGGTGGCGGAGCGCAGCGGCGTGTTCGTCGGGCGCTTGGTCACGTAGTTGACGATGCCGCCCGGCGTGGCGATGCCGGCCGTCAGGCCCGCGAGGCCTTTCAGCACTTCGATGCGTTCCTTGTTCTCCAGCGGGATCTGGGTGTCGCCCGGGATCGCGAAGCCGTCCTTGCGGTAGCTGTAGTTGTTGTCCAGGGCGAAGCCGCGGATCGAGAATTGTTCGGCATAGCCGACGGCGTTGTAGGCGTCGGCGACGGACGCGTCGAAGCGCATCGCCTCGGTCGTCGAGCGGATCGACAGGTCCTGCATCTGCGTGCGGCCGATGGCGGTGATGGAGGCCGGGGTGTCGAACAGCGACGCCTCGCCGAAGCCGCCGACGCTGGCGCGGTCGACGGCGATGAAGCGGTTGCCCGTCACGATGACTTCGGCGACGGGGCGGGTGGTGTCCTGTGCGTGCGCGTTCGCGACGAAGGCTTGCGCGATGGCATACGCGGCTGCGGTGTACTTCAATTGACGGTTCATGGTTTGCTCGTTTTCGCGCCGCGATGGGCACGCTGCTTTCTTCTAAAAGCCGGAGCCAACGGGGGAAGGGCAAACAAGGATGGGAGCTGCGTTGCGCTTTCCTTCGCTGGCATTATCCAGATCAGGTACGGAGGGTATCTCTCACCCGGGAAGCGAACTCCCAGGACCCCTAGCGAAGGCGCGAGTGTAGCACAGCGCGCCTTTTTATGGTGCGTCTGCTAATAGACATGTTGTAAAGCCGATGGTTCCGCGCGCCGCCGGCCGACGCGCGGAACGGGTGTGGCTAGAGCGCGCCTTCGAGCACGTCGCGCGCCACGTCCAGCGTGACGTCGCCGGTCTCGCCCATGGCGGTCATGCCGTGCGCCTCCAGTGCGGCGATCACGGCCGGGATCGCGTCGCGGCCCAGGTCGTAGTCGGACAGTTTCGTGCCGACGCCCATGGTGCGGAAGAAGTCTTCCGTGCGGTCGATGGCCGCGTCGATGCGCGCGTCCTCGTCGCCGGCATGGATGTCCCATACGCGCGCCGCGTATTGCAGCAGCTTGTCCCGCTTGGCGGCGCGGCGCACGCGCAGCATCGCCGGCAGCACGACCGCCAGCGTCTGCGCGTGGTCGAGCCCATACAACGCGGTCAGCTCGTGGCCGATGATGTGCGTGGACCAGTCTTGCGGCACGCCGGTGCCGATCAGGCCGTTCAGGGCCAGCGTGGCCGTCCACATCAGGTTGGCGCGCACGTCATACGCTTGCGGCGTGGCCAGTGCGCGCGGGCCGTCCTCGACGAGCGTCAGCAGCAGGCCTTCGGCAAAGCGGTCCTGCACCTTGGCCTGGGCGGGCACGGTCATATATTGCTCGATCACGTGCACGAACGCGTCGACGACGCCGTTGCCGACCTGGCGCGCGGGCAGCGTGTAGGTGCGCGTCGGGTCGAGCACGGCGAACTGCGGAAACACGGCGGGCGAAATGAACGCGAATTTCTCCTGCGTGCGCTTGCGCGTGATGACCGCGCCCGCGTTCATCTCGGAACCGGTCGCCGGCAGGGTCAGCACGACGCCGATGGGCAGCGCGGCATGCACGTTGGCCGCGTGCTGCTCGAGGATGGTCCACGGATCGGCGTCGAGCAGGGCGCCGGCCGCCACGAACTTGGTGCCGTCGATCACGGAGCCGCCGCCCACGGCCAGCAGGAAGTCCACGCGTTCGCGGCGCACGAGCGCGATGGCCTCCGACAGGGTTTCGCAAGTGGGATTCGGTTCGATGCCGCCGAACTCGAACACGGTGCGGCCGGCCAGCGCGGCCATCACCGCGTCGTACGTGTCGTTGGCGCGGATGCTGCCGCCGCCATACAGCACGAGGACACGGGCCTCCGGCGGAACCAGTGTCCCGATGCGCTCGATCTGGCCGTCGCCGAACAGGATGCGGGTGGGATTGTGGAAGTCGAAGTTGTGCAAGATGATCCTCCGGTTTTGTTCAGAGGATCATTATCGCGCAGACGGACAGCCGTCGTGGCAGTCGGCCGGCCGATGTCGGCCGGATGACGTTCAGGCCGGCTCGGGAATCGCCGCCGGATGCGCCACGTGCGCCCGCGCGTGCAGCAGGTGGCGCTGCACGACGGACCGCGACGATTCGCCGATCAGGCGCCAGTGCTCGCGCCGCAGGGCCGCGCGCTTGCGGTGCTTGGACGGCATTTCGGACAGCGGCTTCACGTAGAACGGCAGCGCGATCAGATAGCCGTCGCGGCCCGGCATTTCCTCGCCGCCGAGGATCCTCCAGAAGCCGTCGTACGCGTTGGCGAAATGTTTTTCCGGGTCGGGGTCGTAGGCGACGTGCGCTTCGCTACGGATCGCCACGACCTTGTCCATGCCGAGCGCCAGCGCGATGCCCTGAATGGCCGCGAAGCAGAAGAAGCTGGGCGAGTTGTTCGGGAAGATGCGCTCGAACGCTTCGAACGCGGCGCCGGAATCGATCCAGCGGCCCTGGTTGCGCGCGATGAAGGGAACGATGGGCATGTCGACGCCCACCATCGCGCCTTCGAGCCAGCTGAAGGACAGGCGGTGCAGGCATTTGCCGTCCGCGATGAGCGCGACGGTGAGGTCGCCTTCGGCATTGCTGCGCGACGCCATTTCCAGCTGGATCATGAAGGTGCTGCCCTCGGCCTCGTGCTGCCACAGCGGGAGGCAGCGCTGGCCGTAGACGGCGTCCAGGTAGACGTCGTTGAACGTCGTTTCCTCGAAACGGTAGTGGCTCAGCACGGCCCGCACGCGCTGGCGCGGACTGAGGCCCTTGATGAGGTAGTCGCGGTGGCTGAGGTGGTGGAACAGGTCGTCGTTGGCCGAGCCGGCGACGTGGTTGCGGTAGACGCCGAGCCGGCACAGCGCGCGGTGGTCGCGGTAATACGCCAGCACGCGCAGGCTGCGCGCGATGCACAGGATCCACGACGACAGGCTGTACTGGCGACGACGGGCCATCCAGTGTTTGGTCAGGTGAGCGAAAATCATGGTGCGCTCCGGGCGATTCGTTATCGGTGGTTCATCTCGTCCCCCCACCGTTCTGGCGGGCGGGATTACTCAACGGGAAAAAATCGTTCAGCAGATCAAGATCGGCACCATCGAAAACGCATCCCCACTCTTTTTATTGTTGTCTTCATGTCTCTCTTTGTTGATCTTTTGTCAGGCACATGCCAGACGCAAGACTAGCACGATTGCCGCGCCGAACATCGAAAAGCTGCTCAATAATTGAGTCAGACCGAACAAGTTGAGGAGCGTGGCATGGTGTATGAACTTTTTTACTGGCCGAGCATCCAGGGCCGCGGCGAATTCGTGCGGCTGGCGCTGGAAGAGGCGGGGGTGCACTACGTGGACGTGGCGCGCGAGCCGGGCGGCATGGCGCGCATGATGGCGGCGATGGACGGCGCCGACCACCCGTCGTTCGCGCCGCCGTTCCTGAAGGCGGGCGACGTGACGGTGGGCCAGACCGCCAACATCCTGATGTTCCTGGGCGAGCGCCACGGGCTGGCGCCGCAGGATGCGCAGGGTAAATATTGGGTGAACCAGATCCAGCTGACGATCGCCGACATCGTGGCGGAGGCGCACGACACCCACCACCCGATCGCCACGTCGCTGTACTACGAGGACCAGCGCCCGGAAGCCAAGCGCCGCGCGGCCGACTTCATCGACACGCGCATTCCGAAATTCTTCGACTGGTTCGAGAACCTGCTGGCCCGGCCGGAACCGAAAGACTATCTGCTGGGCGACGCGGTCACATATGCCGACCTGTCGCTGTTCCAGCTCGTCGCCGGCCTGCGCTACGCCTTTCCCAAGGCGCTGGCCCGCATCGACGCGGGCTATCCGCTGTTGATGGCGCTGCACGACCGCGTGGCCGCGCGGCCGCGCATCGCGGCCTATCTGAAATCGAAGCGGCGGCTGGCCTTCAACGAGGAAGGGATTTTCCGCCACTACGCGGAGCTGGATAAATAGCGAAGCAGGGTGGGCGGCTCGCCGTCCACCCTACGCGATGCGGGCATTCAGTCCCACGTTGGCGCGAAGTCCGGGCTGACGAGCCGCTCGCCCCGGTCCAGCGCGTCGATGGCGGCGATGTCCCGGCCGGACAGGATCAGGTCGCGCGCGCCCAGATTGCTGTCCAGGTTCGCGCGCCGCGTCGACGACGGGATCACCGCATGGCCCTTCGCCAGCGCCCACGCCAGCGCCACCTGGGCCGGCGTCGCCCGGTGTGCGCCTGCGATGCGGCGGATCGTCGCGTCGTCCAGCACCTTCCCGTAGGCGAGCGGCATGTACGCGGTGAGGTGAATGCCCGCATCGGCCATGAACGCGTCCAATGCGCGGTTCTGCAGGAACGGGTGCAGCTCGACCTGGTTCGTCGCGATATTCTGCGCGCCGACGGCGGCGATGGCGTCGGCCAGCCGCGCGATGGGGAAGTTCGACACGCCGACGGCACGCGTCAGGCCCGCCTCGCGCGCCGCGAGCAGTGCTTCCATCGATTCCGCGACGGGGACCGCGCCGCCCGGCGACGGCCAGTGGATCAGCGTCAGGTCGACGTAGTCGGTGCGCAGCCTGGCCAGGCTTTCTTCGAGGCTGGCGCGCAGGCGGCTTGCTGCCAGGTTCTCCGTCCAGATCTTGGTGGTGACGAAGACGTCGCCGCGTGCCACGCCGGATGCCGCGAGCGCCTGGCCGACCTCGGCCTCGTTGCCGTAGATCTGCGCGGTGTCGACGTGGCGGTAACCCAGTGCCAGGCCGGTGGCGACGGCGTCGATGGCCTGTTGCCCTTGCAGTCGGAAGGTGCCGAGGCCCAGCTGCGGGATGGTGGTGTGCATGAACACTCCTTGAAAACTCAGTGCATGGCGACGGCGCGTTCGCGGCGCGTCGCGTGGCCGGGTTGCGGCGCCGGATCGCGCCGGTCCAGCCAGCCGGCCAGCATCGTGAGGGCGAGGGCGCCGATGACGATCAGGCCGCCGATCCACGGCGTGTGCATCAGGCCCAGGTGCGCCACGATCAGGCCGCCGCCCCAGGCACCGAGGGCGATGCCGACGTTGAACGCGGCGATGTTTAGGCCAGATGCCACGTCCACGGCGCGTGGTGCGTCGATCTCGGCGCGGCGCACGACGTACACCTGCAGGCCCGGCACGTTGCCGAAGGCGACGGCGCCCCAGGCCAGCACGGTGACGAGGACGGCGATCTTGTTGGCGGCCGTGGCGTCGAGGACGAACAGCACGCCGGCCAGCAGCGCGAACACGATCTGCAGGGCGCGCACGGGACCCTTGCGGTCGGCCAGCTTGCCGCCCCAGATATTGCCGAAGGCGACCGACACGCCGTACACGAGCATCACGAGGCCGACGCTGGTCGGCGAAAAGCCCGCGACCTGTTCGAGGATCGGCGCGAGATACGTGAACGCGATGAACGAACCGCCATAGCCCAGGGTCGTCATCGCGTATACGAGCAGCAGGCGCGGTTTCTTCAGCACGGACAGTTGCGTGAGCAGGCCCGCGGGCGCGCTGCCGGCGGTGTCGCGCGGGACGAGCAGGGCGATGCCGGCGAACGCGATCACGCCGAGCAGCGCGACGGCCAGGAACGTCATCTGCCAGCCGAAACGCTGGCCGATGAACGTCCCGAGCGGCACGCCCGTCACGAGCGCCACGGTCAGGCCGCTGAACATCAGGGCGATGGCGCTGGCCGCTTTTTCCTTGGGCACGAGGCTCGTGGCGATCGTCGAACCGATCGAGAAGAACACGCCGTGCGCGAGGCCGGTGAGCACGCGCGCGGCCATCAGCGCGGCGTAACCGGGGGCCATCCACGCGGTCAGGTTACCGGCCGTGAACAGCAGCATGAGGCCGAGCAGCAGCGTCTTGCGCGGCACGCGGCCGGTGAGGGCGGTCAGTACGGGCGCGCCGATGGCGACGCCCAGCGCGTACAGGCTGACGAGCAGGCCGGCGGACGGCACCGACACGTGCAGGCTGGCGGCGATGGTGGGGATCAGGCCGACGATCACGAATTCCGTCGTGCCGATGGCGAAGGCGCTCAATGTGAGCGCCCAGAGGGCGAGAGGCATGGTGTTCTCCTAAAAGACCGTCGTCTGCGGCACTGCCGGAAACGACTTCCCGCGGAGGCGGAGCCCGATGTCGCTCGCGTTACGGCGATGCGGACAGTACCTGGGCCTCCGCCTGCGCGGGGGGCGACGTGGTTGATCGCGGAAGCGACATGGTTGATCGCAGGGCGACGTGGTATGGGTTCGAGGTCACATTGTCGTGGTCCGGCCCGCAAAGAAAAACCCGTCGCCGTACAATAGACTTTTGACCTGGGAGCAAAAATGCTGGACGTAGGGGCGTTGATCGCGTTCGTGGCCGTGATCGATACCGGCTCGTTTTCCAGTGCGGCGCAGCAGCTGGGGCAGACGCCGTCCGGCGTGTCGCGCACCATCGCGCGCCTGGAGCAGCAGCTGGGCATGACCCTCATTCACCGCACGACGCGCCGCCTCGACCTGACCGGGGAAGGCGCCTGGCTGCTGGAGCGCGCGCGCCGCATCCTCGCCGAACTGGAAGAGACCGAGAGCCAGGCCGCCCTCGCGCGCGCGCAGCCCGCGGGCATCGTGCGTGTGAACGCCGCCACGCCGGCGCTCGACCACCTGATCGCGCCGCTGTTGCCGGACTTCCTCGACGCCTATCCGCAGGTGCAGGTGGAGCTCGCGAGCGGCGAGACCGTCGTCGACCTGATCGAGGAAAAGGCCGACGTCGCGCTCCGCATCGGCCACCTGTCCGACTCCACCTTGAACGCGCGCCGCCTCGGATCGAGCCGCATCCGCGTGCTGGCCGCGCCAGGCTACCTGGAACGCCACGGCGGCCCCGCGCGCGTCGACGACCTGGCGAGACACCGCCTGATCGGCTTCGCCGCGCCGGCGTCGCTGAACACGTGGCCGCTACGGGCGGGCAGCGAAGAGGGCGTGCGCATCGCGCCGCACGTGACGGCCACCAGCGGCGGCACGGTCCGCCAGCTCGCGCTTGCGGGCGCCGGCATCGTCAGCCTGTCGGACTTCCTCACGCGCGCCGACATGGCCGCCGGCCGTCTCGTGCCGCTGCTGGAAGACGCCGCGCTGCCCTGGACCCAGCCCGTGTGGGCCGTGTTCTACAAACAGGGCGCGCTGGCGCCGCGCGTGAAGGCGCTGGTCGATTTTCTCGCCGCGCGCCTGGCAGACAGGCTGGAGCCCTGACGCTTTTCCATCCACTTTGTGAAGGACCATGATGACAGCTATCACGACGAAGGACATCCTCCGCATCGCGGCGTTCTCGGACGGCGACGCCGGCGGCAATCCGGCCGGCGTCTGGATCGGCCCCGCGCTGCCCCCGGTCGACGAGATGCAGCGCCTGGCTCGCGCGGTGGGCTATTCCGAAACGGCGTTCGCGGCAAAGGAGGGGGCGGGTTGGCGCGTGCGCTATTTTTCGCCCGCGTCCGAAGTGCCGTTCTGCGGCCACGCGACGATCGCGCTCGGCGCGGCACTGGCGCAGCGAGAGGGCGACGGGGTGTTCGCGCTGACCCTGAACGCGGCCGCCATCACGGTCGAAGGGCGGCGTGAAGGCGCGCGCGTGGCGGCCGCGCTGCAGTCGCCGCCCACCTGGAGCCGGCCGGCCGAACCCGACCTCGTCGCGGACGCCTTGTTGTTGTTCGGTTACCACGCTGCGGACCTCGACCCGCGTATTCCGCCCGGCCTCGCGCATGCGGGCGCGAACCATCTCGTGCTGGCGCTGGCCGGCCGCGACCTGCTGGCCGCGATGCGCTACGACCTGGACGCCGGCCGCGCGCTGATGGCACGCCACGGCCTGACGACGATCGTGCTGGTGTGGGCCGAACACGCGCGCAAGTTCCACACCCGCAATCCGTTCGCCAGCGGGGGCGTCTACGAAGACCCGGCCACGGGCGCGGGGACGGCGGCGCTGGCCGGCTATCTGCGCGACATCGGCTGGCCGCACGGCGGCGCCATCGACGTCGTGCAGGGCGAGGACATGGGGATGCGGTCGTTGCTGCACGCGGAAATCGGCCGGGAAAAAAGCGGTTCGATCCGCGTCAGCGGCACGGCGCGTCGATTGTCGGACGATTAATTTCCTTGATCATGATTTACTGAAAATTGAAATAGGGGCAAAAGACACGCTTTTTCGACAATTTGTTAACCCCTGCAACGTTGATAAAGTTTAAAACGGAATTTACGTTTCTGAACATCAACTCAGGAGTCAACATGGAAATGCGCCTCCCCGGCGTCCTTCGCCCTACCCACGTCGCCGCCGGCGTCCCGGGCAAGCTGACGGAACGCCTGCCTTTCACGATCCGGCGCGTGGACAACGAGGCCGACCTCTGGAAGGCCGTCCGCGTGCGCCATGCCGCCTATGCACGCCACGTCCCGGACTTCGCGCGCCAGCTGGCCACCCCGGAAAGCTCTGACTACGGCGACGACGCAATCGTTTTCCTGGCCGAGTCCAAGCTGGACGGCGCCCCGCTGGGCACGGCCCGCATGCAGACGAATCTGCATGAGCCGCTGCACGTCGAGGAGTCCGTCGCGCTGCCGGACTGGCTGCGCGACCAGCCGCTGGCGGAGATGAGCCGCCTGGGCGTGGACAACGGCCGCATCGGCCGCATGGTCAAGACGGCGCTGCTCAAGGCCGGCGTGATGTACTGCCAGCGCAACGACATCGCCTGGGCCCTCGCGACGGGCCGCGCGCCGATCGACCGTCAATACGAACAGCTGACCTTCGTCGACGTGTTCCCGGAAGCGGGTTTCGTCCCGCTGCGCCACGTGGGCAATATCCCGCACCGCGTGATGGCCTTCGACATCGCGACGATCGAAGCGCGCTGGACGGCTGCCAAACACCCGCTGCTGGACTTCTTCTGCCACATCCACCATCCGGACATCGACGTCAGCGGCCGGGCGGGGGTGCGGCCGCCGCATCCGAGCGCGAAGGGGACCAATGTTGCGTGGCGTGCATCGGATCGGTATGAACTGGTCGCCTGATTCAATAATTGCATGACGGCATTACTGTAAAGCTGTATCCTTGCGAAACGATATCGGCCACCCGCGCCGCGGGGCCGCGCTACCAGCCTCGCAGATACTCATGCAATTCACATCATCCGGCCGCTGGAAACTGCCGGGCCTGGCGCAGTTCGCGTTGGACCTGACGTTCCGGACGTTCGCTTATTACCTGATTCCGATCACGATCGGCGTCGTTTCCATCGTGGCCCTGTTGTGCTGGGACAGCCAGTACGTGTCGGGCAGCAGCGATGCGCGCGATATCCGCGTCGTGCGCGAAACGGATCCCCTGAGCCCGGCCGCGGCCAATGCCCGCCTGCGCACCGCCATCCCGGTATCGTACTTCGACACGCAACTGTCGGAAGCGCCGGTGTGGTTCCGTTTCAGCACCCACCCGCGCGCGCCCGGCAGCATCTCCGGCGACGTCATTGAATTCCCGTCGCGCCACGCGGTCGATATCGCCTGCTGGGACGCGAGCACCTTGCAGTCGCTCGGCACGGCCACGCGCGAGGCGGGCACGCCCTATCTGTACGCGGCGAAGGCCGGCTTTGCCCTGCAACCGGCCGAGCTGCCGCGCGAGATCCTGTGCCGCGGCCGCTTCGCCGGCCCTGCGCGCGTGAACGTCGTGCAATGGCCGGAGACGCAGTTCGACCTGTCCATCGAAGGCTACCACCGCAAGTCGGGCCTGCTCGACGGCGGCATGATCGTGCTGTCGCTGTTCGTCCTGATCACGGCGCTCATCAACCGCCAGCCGCTGTACGTGCTGTTCTCCGGCTGGCTGATCCTGAATCTGCGCATCGCCGGGCTGTCCGCCGGCTGGGACACCCAATGGCTCGGCATGACCGTGCCGCCGCAATGGATGTTGCTGGGCCGCTCGCTGACGATCGCGCTGTACGGCGTGTCCACGCTGACGCTGTACCAGGCCTTGTTCCGCGAAGAGCTCGTCAAGACGCGCTGGGCGATCCCGCTGCGCATCACGCAATGGGCGTGCATCCCGCTGCTCGTCGGCGCGGTGACCCTGCCGTACGGGAGGTTCCTGCCGATGCTGTGGGTGATCATGGCCTTCGGCTTCTCGCTGATGACCCTGGGCCTGCTGACGATCATCCTGCGCTCGCGCAACCGCGTGGCCGGCTGGTTCGCGGCCTCGTTCGCGCTGACCTATGTCGCGTCGCTGGCGGAGGTCGTGTCGGCGGCGCTCGGCATGCACCAGGTGCTGAACGTGATCAACAGCGTCACGGCGGCCCTCGCATCGAGCCTGCTGGCCGCGCTGGCCGTGGCCGAGCAGATGCGCATGGAAACGCAGAAGCGCAGGGAGGCCCAGGAAAAGCTGGAGCATGCGTACGAGGCGATGCCCGTCGGCCTGTTCACGCTCGACATGTACGGCAACATCGTGAGCGCCAACCCGGCCATGCGCAAGATGCTGGGCATGACCGAGATCGTCCCCGGCCGCACGGCGTGGAAGCAGTTCTTCGCCGACAGCCTGTGGACGGAATTGCTGGAACAGGTGCACGTGCGCAGCGAGGCCGAGATGCAGATCGTCAGCCGCGACGGCGCCCAGCGCTTCATGGTCAGCGCCACGCTCGCGCGCGGCCGCGTGGAGGCCGTGCTGCAGGACGTCACCGAACAATACCGGGCCACGGAGCAGCTGCGCTTCATGGCCAACAACGACCCGCTGACGAAGGTCTACAACCGGCGCGGCATCGAAAAAGTCTTCGACGGCGCCGCGCAGTTACTCAACGCGGGCAAGCCGCTGGCGCTGGCCTACATCGACCTCGACCGCTTCAAGCTGATCAACGACCTGTTCGGCCACGCGGCCGGCGACGAAGTCCTGAAGCAGGTGTGCGAGCGCATGGAACTGACCCTGGCCGGCGGCCAGAAGATCGGGCGCGTGGGCGGCGACGAATTCGTGATCGTCATGCCCGAGACCGCGATCCCGCTGGCGTCGCTGATCTGCCGCGGCATCGTCGACCGCATCGGCGGCACGCCGTACCGCGTGGGCGACAAGGCGTTCCACGTGCGCGGGTCCGTCGGCCTGATCGAGGTGTCGCCGGGCATGCCGATGAAGGATGCCGTGTCGACCGCGGACCGCGCCTGCCGCGAAGCGAAGGGCGGCCACATGGACGGTCTCGTCGTGTACGAGCGCGGCTCGAACGCGTTCCAGGAGCGCGCCAACGAGCTGAATCTCGTCGCGCGCCTGTCCGGCCCGGACGCCACCGAGGGCATGTTCCTCGAGATGCAGCCGATCATGTCGCTCTCCGCGCCGTATGAATCGCTGAACTTCGAAGTGCTGCTGCGCATGCGCGAGGCGGATGGCCGCGTGTCCCCGGCCGGCCCGCTGATCGCCGCCGCCGAGAAGAGCGGACGCGCGGGCGTGATCGACCGCTGGGTGCTGTCGACCACGCTGTCGTGGATCGAGAACCACCTCGAGTCCCTCGTCAACACGCGCTTCGTGTGCATGAATCTGTCCGGCGCGTCGCTCAACGACGAGCGCTTCGTGCAGGACACGCTCGACATCCTGTCGCGCTACACGCACGTGGCGAGCCGCCTGTGCATCGAGATCACGGAAAGCGTGGCGCTGCACGACCTGGACAACACGCGCCGCTTCATCGACCAGGTGCGCAACTTCGGCGTGAAGGTGGCGCTGGACGACTTCGGCGCGGGCTATACGTCGTTCTCGTACCTGAAGGAATTGCCGGCGGACGTGCTCAAGATCGACGGCAACTTCATCGTCAACATCAACGCCCACCCGGCCAACGTCGCGATCGTGGAAGCGATCGTCAACCTGGCCGCCAACCTGGGCATGCGCACGATCGCCGAGTGGGCCGAGGATGCGGCCACGATCCGTACGCTGGCCGAGATCGGCGTCGATTACGTGCAGGGCTATGCCGTGGCGCGCTCGCAGCCGCCGGAAAAACTGCTGGCCGCGAGTTCATCGGCGAGCTTCATCCAGGGCGAGGACGTGCTGAAGCTCGTGCGCACGCTGGGCGGGTCGGCCAACGAGCCGGAGCTGCTCGGGTTCGCGTCGTTCGACGATCACCTGCTGTAGGGCGAACGGGAAACCCGTCCACCCTACCTAATTCAACCCGGCCAGGCGTGGCCGCGCATCCTGCAGCATCAGCATGCGCCGCGCTTCCTTCAAGGTGGCGATGTCGCGCGCCAGCTTCGCGGGCGCCGCGAGGTTCGGCTTCTTCCACGCCACGCGGGGCAGCTCCGCCGCGGGCAGCACGTGGCGCTGGGGCGGCGTGTCGCGCGCCACCGGCACGGCGGCGGAACCGGACGCGCAAGGCTGGTCCGTCAAGGTGACGTGACCGTTGCTGTCCACACATTTGACGATCTCGCCGGCCATTGCCGGCGCCGCCAGAACCGCGGCGGCAATAATGCTCAGCAGTCTAACTGGGCGCTTCATGATGTTCTCCTGTGCTAGGCTCGAATGGTGCCCGTCGCGGCCGGTTCGATCTGTTCGGTGCCTCACCCTGTCCGCATCAAACATCGACCGGCCCGGCCGAACCTTTGGCCGGTGCGTTGTTCCAACCGTTGGGCCATCCTGTTTCACACGTTCGAATAAATCCAAAAAGGACCGACGATGGAGAAACTTACCCGACGCACCTTCTTCAAGGCCGCGGGCGCCACGGCCGCCGCGCTGACGGCCAAGGCCCACGCACTCACCCCCGACGACGCCCGGCACGGCCACGGCGCTGCGCCCGCCGCCACGGGCGCGTCCGCGCAGGCGGCCTATCTGTACTTCCGCCCCGACGAGGCGCGCTTCGTCGAAGCGGCCGTGGCGCGCCTGATTCCGCTCGACGCCAACGGTCCCGGCGCGCTCGAGGCCGGGGTGCCGAACTACATCGACCGGCAGCTGGGCGGCGCGTGGGGCGCGGGCGAGCGCCTGTACCGCAGCGGCCCGTGGCAACCGGGCCTGCCGGGCCAGGGCTACCAGCTGCCGTTCACGCCGGCCGAGCTGTTCCGCAATGCCCTCCGCGCCATCAACGACGACGTGCAGAAGCGCCGCAACACCACCTTCGACAAACTGCCCGGCAACGAGCAGGACGCCTACCTGGAAAGCCTGCAGACCGGCAACCAGAGCCTCAATGGCGTGCCCGCCCACACGTTCTTCGAATCGCTGCTGGCGCTGACGATCGAAGGCTTCTTCGCCGACCCGATCTACGGCGGCAACAAGGACATGGCGTCGTGGAAGATGATCGGCTTCCCCGGCGCCTACGCGAGCTTCTACCACCTCGTCGACCAGCACGGCGTCCTGTTCACGCGCGCACCCATGAGCATGGGCGAGGACAACCGGCGCATGATCCACATCCAGCCCGTGGCGGCGCAGCCCAAGGCCGTCGGCCCGAATCCCGTCGTCGCGGACAAGAAGAAAGGAGGCAAGTGATGGCCACACGCCTCAAGGAAGTGGATGCGGTGCTGGTCGGCGTGGGCCTCGTCGGCACGATGCTCGGACGCGAGCTGACGAAGGCGGGCCTCAAGGTCGTCGGCCTGGAACGCGGCAACGCGCAGTTCACGGTGCCCGATTTCCAGGGGCCGCACATGCACGACGAACTGCGCTACTCGGTGCGCAAGGCCTTCATGCAGGACAACACGAAGGAGGCCATGACCTTCCGTAACAACGTGAACCAGGTCGCGCTGCCGATCCGGCGCTGGGAAAGCTTCCTGCCCGGCACGGGCCTGGGCGGCGCGGCCGTGCACTGGAACGGCCAGACCTACCGCTTCCAGGACGATGAATTCAAGATACGCAGCCACACGGAGCAGCGCTACGGCAAGGGCTTCATCGACCCGGAACTGACGGTGCAGGACTGGGGCGTGACGGCGGCCGACCTGGAACCGTATTACGACCGCTTCGAATACCTGCTGGGCACGAGCGGCCAGGCCGGCAACGTCAAGGGCCAGAAGATCGCGGGCGGCAATCCGTTCGAGGACCCGCGCTCGCGCCCGTACCCCACGCCCCCGATGAAGGAACCGTACGGCGCCGCCATCTTCCGCAAGGCCGCGGCAAGCCTGGGCTACCACCCGTTCCCGCAGCCGTCGTCGAATCTCAGCCAGCCATACACGAACCCGGAGGGCCTGACCCTGCAGGCCTGCATGTTCTGCGGCTATTGCGAGCGCTACGGCTGCGAGCACTACGCGAAATCGTCGCCGCAGACGATCCTGCTGCCGGTCCTCCTCAAGGACAAGAACTTCACCTTGCGCACGCAGTCCCAGGTGTTGCGCATCAATCTGGCCCAGGACAAGAAGACGGCGACGGGCGTCACCTACGTCGACGCGGCGGGGCACGAATTCGAGCAGCCGGCCAAGCTCGTCATCCTGTGCTCGTTCGCATTGAACAACGTGCGCATGATGCTGCTGTCCGGCATCGGCCAGCCCTACGATCCCAAGACGGGGCAGGGCGTCGTGGGGCGCAATTACGCGTACCAGACGATGAGCGCCGTGCAGGTGTTCTTCGACGAATCCGTCAACATCAACCCGTTCATGCGCTCGGGCGCGAACGGCACGCTGATCGCGGACTTCGTCGGCGACAACTTCGACCACGGCCCGCACAAATTCATCGGCGGCGCCTATTTCGGCGAACTGATGACGAACGGCCGTCCCATCGAATTCCACCCGACGCCGCCCGGCACGCCGGCGTGGGGCGCCAGGTGGAAAGAGGCCGTCGTCCGCCACTACAACCACACGTCCGTGCTGAACGTGCACGGCAGTTCGATGGCCAGCCGCAACAACTACCTCGACCTCGACCCCACGTACAAGGATGCGTGGGACCAGCCGCTCCTGCGCATCACGTTCGACTTTCCCGCGAACGACCTGCGCATGTCGGCCTACGTCACGGACAAGGCGCTCGCGGTCGGCAAGGCGATGGGCGGACGCCAGGTCGTCGGCGCCGGGCGCAAGGGACCGTACACCGTGACGCAATACCAGACGACGCACAACACGGGCGGCACCGTGATGGGCCTCGACCGCAAGACGAGCGTCGTCAACCGCTACCTGCAAAGCTGGGACGTGCCGAACCTGTTCGTCATCGGCGCCTCGAACTTCCCGCAGAACGCCACCTACAACCCCACCGATACGGTCGGCGCGCTGGCGTACATGGCGGCCGAGGCCATCGTCAACCGCTATCTCAAGGCGCCCGGTCAGGCGTTGGTGCAGGCATGAAGACGACGACGCTTTTCCTCGCGCTGGCGCTGCTCGCCGGTTGCCACCACGGCGCCAACGACGTGAACCGGGCCCAGGGGGCGCATCCGCCGGCGCCAACCGCCGCGCATCCGGCCCCCGCCCAGCCGGGCGCCGAGGGCGGCGCCGGCGGCCTGGCCCGGCAAAATGCGGGCGGCGGCGAAGCCAATGCGCTCGGCGTGCCCGGCGCCGCGGCGGCGCCGGCGCAAGGCCAGCCCGACGTGCAGGCGGGCCAGCAACTGGCCGCGAGCGGCACGCAGAACGGCGTCACGGCCTGCGTCGGCTGCCACGGCGCGCAGGGCGAGGGCAATGCGGCGGGGGACTTTCCCCGCATCGCCGGCCAGTCCGCCGCCTACCTGGGCAAGCAACTGGGGGCCTATGCCAACGGCGCGCGCGTGAACCCGATCATGCAGCCCATCGCCAAGGCGCTGAACGCGCAGCAGATCCGCGACGTCAGCGCGTATTACGCGTCGCTCGGCGATGCACCTGCGGCCGCGGCGGGCGGCGCCAGGCCGTCCGCCGCCGGCCCCGACCGCGGCCGCACGCTGTCGGCCATCGGCGACAGCGCGCAGGGCGTGCAGGCCTGCGCCAACTGCCACGGCCCGGGCGGCGTCGGCAACCCGCCCGCGTATCCGTACCTGGCCGGCCAGCATGCGAACTACCTGACGGCCGCGATGGCGGCGTGGAAGAACGGCGCGCGCAAGACGGACAGCAGCGGCCAGATGACCCACATCGCCCAGGCGCTGGCGGATGTGGACGTGGCGGCCCTGTCTGCCTACTTCAGCGCGCAGCCGGCACCGCCGTCGGCTGCCAAGTGGGTCAATATCCCGGCCGGTTGCAGCCAGCGTCCCGTCGTGGCGGCTGCCGCCGACGCCCCGGGACCGCGCGGTGCCGGCGGGGCGACGGTGCGCGGCATGGGTACCGAGCAGGGCGCGGCGACGTCGGGCGGTTCGCAGGGACCGGGCGGTGGCGGCGGCACGCAAGGCACGCAGCCGCAGCAGGAGACGTCGCCGGTACGCCGTTGATGGCGCGTGGAATCCGCGCGGCGCGTCACGCGCGGGCTTCCACTTCCGTGGGCACGGCCGCATCCTCGCGATGCGCCCGCGCGCACATCACCACGCCCGCGATCAGCAGGGTCAGCGCGAGTCCTTCGAGCGGCGTCGGCCGGCGGCCCTCCCACAGATAGCCGTACAGCGACGCGAAGATGGTCTCGAACACGATCATCTGCCCCGTGAGGGCGAGCGGCAGCGCGCGGCTGGCGATATTCCACAACCCATTGCCCAGCACGGAGCAGAACAGGGCCATCGCGCCGATCAGGCCGGCGAAACGGGCCCAGTCCGCGCCCGCGTGGACGAGCGTGTCGCCGTAAAAGGCGGGCACGGCCAGCACGATGGCTTCCAGGCCCGTGATCGAGCCCGTCAGCAGGCTCCAATCCTGCGCCGACACGTGGTCGAGCCGCGCGAGCCAGCGGCTGTTGCTGACGGCATAGGTCGTCCATGATACGAGCGCGCCGCCCGCGCACGACAACCCCGTCAACGTCCCCCAGCCGGATGCGCCCAGCGATTGCCAGCTGATGCACACGAGCCCGGCCGCGCTGCAGGCCAGCGAGGGCAGCAGCGCGCGCAACGCCGGCGCATGGCGCTCGCGGCTGCCGACGAGGGTGACGGCGAGCGGCAGCAGGCCGATCACGAAGGCCGTCATCGCGACGCCGCCGAGCCGCACGGCCTGCGCGAGCAGCACGTAATACAGGATATTGCCGATGAAACTGAGCCACGCGAGAGCGCGCCATTCACGCCACCCGAGCGCACCGTTGAGCCGGCGCCAGGACGGCGCGATGAGCACGACGGCGACGAGGCCATAAGCGAGGTAACGGCCGGCGGCCAATTGCAGCGGCGGAAAGTCGGCAGCCAGCTTGGGCGCGAGGAAGACGAGTCCCCAGAAGGCGCCGGCGACGATGCCGGACGCGATGCCGAGGAGGGTGTTGTTGGCGGTCACGGTGGTGCTCCAGTGCGGAAAGCGACCATTGTCGGGGCCGCGGGGCGCGCCGTCTTGTCGCGGACTCCTGGGATATTGACAAAATCTCCTCTAGAAAATTGCTACTTGGAAATGTTAAGATCTAGCATCGCGCACGTCCCCGTCTCGCGCGACAACGTATTGCCAAAAGTTTCGCAGAATGAGCACGCCAGTCAAACACGCCGGCCCCGAGAGCGGGCCACGGTTCAACTATCTCGTTTGTCTCGACATCGTGGTCGTAGCGTGTATCCTTGTGGTGGCGGGCCGTCCCGACGGCCTCGCGATCACGTTAAGCGCCGTCATCTTGGCGGCCTGCGCGATGGTCTATCGCTGTTCGCTGAGCATCCGGTCGTACACGGCGTCCAAGGGCCGCGCGCCGGCGCCGCCGCAAGAGGTCGACCGCAAGTTCAGTCCAGCGACGTATATCGCTCCGGTCGAGAACACTTCGGAACGCGAGTCCAAGGGCAGGTCCTGGCTGCGCGAATCCGATTAGCAACAGCAGAGGAAACATCATGGCGAAGAAAGAAGAACTCGACGAAGAAACGCTGGCGTTCATCCACTGGTGCATCGAAGTGGAAAAATTTCTCGTCGCGGGCGGCGCCACCGTCCAGCAGGCGCAGGACCATATCGAAGAGCAGGTCGAATGGTTTACCGATCAGTATTACGATGACCTGACGCCGGAGGAGGCTGCCAAGGCGGCGCTGGCCTGACGCCACCGGACCGCGCACGCCGGTACGCCCCCGGCGTCAGCCCCGTCGCATCGCGCAACGCCCGCGTCAGCGGGCTCTGGTCGGAGAAGCCGGCCGCCAGCGCGATGTCGGCGATCGGGCGCGCCGTTTCCGTCAGCCATGCGCGGGCGCGCGACAGGCGGATGTCGCGCAGCCATGCGTGCGGGCTCGTATCGAGCTCCGTGCGGAACAGGGCGTGCAGGCGGCTGACGCTCAGCCCGGCACTGCGCGCCATCGTCTCCGTCGTCCACGCGAGGCCGGGCTCCGCGTCGACGCGGGCCAGCAGGGCGGCCAGACGGGACGCAGGGCGGGGCGCATCCAGCGCGAGGGTGTCGAGCAGAAGCGGCACCCAGCCGCCCAGCAAGGCCGGCTGCGCGCGCATCATCCCCATGAATTCGATCAGCTTGCGGGCGCCCGGGCCCAGCGTCATGAACGGGCGTTCCAGCAGGCGCGCCCAGGCCGGGTGCGACATCGCGCCGGCACCGACGTCGAGGATCAGCGATTCGTTGGGACCCTCGGCGCGCTGCGCGTGCCAGGCGCCCGGCGCGACGCAGGCGCCGCGCAGCAGGTCCAGCCGGTCCTGCCGGCCTTCGATGTCGAGCAGCACGGTGCCGCCGAGGGGCAGCACGAGCTGGGCGTAATCGTGGCGGTCGGCGCCGAGGTCGGCGCCGTAGCTGCGCACGTGGAGAGCAGAAACATCCATGCGCGCCAGTCTAGCACCGATGGCCTCGGGTGATTGTCCGACCAGGCCTACACGTCGACGGGAAAAAAATTTATCAGGCTGCCCCTTGCAGGCGCGGCCGCCGTCCCAATTTGCCATTCTGTTACAGCGCCCGGTCGCTGGTCTCCTCTGTCTCCTCCAAGTGCAAACTTGGATTTACCGCCTGACGCAGCGATGCGCGGGCGGTTTCTTTTTGGCTGTGTTCGCGCTTGTTGCGCAACCAAATTGCGGACACGGCCGGCCCACGGCCCCTGCCCGAAGGGCAATGCATTCGGCGCGATGCGCGATGCCGGCGAGCCATTCCCGCAGCCGGGCCAGGTCGGCGGCCGATAACGTGACCGCCGACAACATCGCGAACAATTCGTCGAACGTCAGGCCGCGCATCGTACCCCTCATGAGTTTACTCGACGATGCGTTTGACCTCCACCACGCCTTACAGTTCACATAACTAATGCGCACACAGCCTTCTTGTTGGCGCAGCCGCCGCGCCCGGTCAGCCCGGCCCGGCCGCGGCGCGGCAATCAGCCCCGGTTCGGATTGTTGGGATGCGCGTCCTCACGGTTCGGGATGCCGTCGCCGTCTCGGTCGCCGCGGCGCCAGCCGCCGCGCTCCATCACCCAGTGGCCGTCGCGCTCGACCCACTTCGGCACATGGTAGACATAGCCGCGGCGCTCGCGCAGCCATTTGCCGGCGACCCAGACGTGGTGGCGGTGGCGCCATTCCCAATGACCCGGCGCCCAGACGTAACCGTGGCGCGGCGCCGGCACCTGTTCTTCGCGTGGCGGCGGCGGTGCGGTGCGGATGACGATATCGGCGCTTGCCGGCAGCGCGACGCCGCCGAGCGAGCCGGCGACCAGGGCGGCAATGAGCAGTCTTTTCATCTTGGCCTCCTCGAAAGTGGTTGTAGGCCGACTGTACTGCCGCGTTGCCGGCACAACCGTGCGGCGTCTCGCTTATTGCGTCGATCGTCGCCGCAACTTTCCCGGTGTGCTGGAGGAACTCAGCTGGCCAAAGGCAAGGCGAACTGCAGCATGAGCCCGCCGCCGTCGCGGTTGCGCAGGGTGAGCTCGGCATTGTGGCGCGTGATCACGCGCTCGACGATGGCCAGGCCCAGGCCGGCGCCGTTGGCCTGGCCGCGGGCGCTGTCCAGGCGCGTGAATGGCCGCAGCAGCTGCTGAATCTGGTCGTCCGGAACGCCGGTGCCGTGGTCGTTGATCTCGACGATGGCGCGGCGGCCGTGGCCCGTCATCTTGACGTGCAGGGCGATGTCGATTTCCGTCACGTCCGCGCCCGGCGTCTTGCCGTAGCGCCGGGCGTTTTCGATGACGTTGTTGATCACGCGGCGCAGGTCCGTCGCGTTGCCCATCACGTGGATGTCGGGGTCGATGTCGGTCGTCGTGCGCACGTCCGCGATGCGGCCCGCCTCGCGCGCGCAGTCTTCCAGCAGCTCGGACAGGTTGACCGCCACGAACGTCGCGCTTTCGGTGGGACGGGCGAAGTCGAGGAACTGGCCGATGATGGCGTCCATCTGGGCGATGTCGGACTGCATGCCGGTGCGGGCTTCGTCAGACAGCGGCGCCATCTCCACTTCCAGCTGCATGCGCGCGAGCGGCGTGCGCAGGTCGTGCGAGATGCCGGCCAGGATGATGGCGCGGTCTTTTTCCAGCTGCTGCAGGTCTTCGACCATCTGGTTGAAGCTGCGGTTCGCCTCGATGATCTCGCGCGATCCTTTCTCGGGCAGCGGGGTGGGGCGCTTGCCCTGCGCGATCGAGCGCGCGGCCGCCGTCAGGCGCGCCAGCGGCAGGTTCACGAGGCTGGAAATCAGTGCGGCGCCCAGCAGCGACAGCACGCCGACGACGGTCGCCCAGCCGAGCCACTGCACGCGCGTGAGGCCGGGCAGCTTGTCGCGTTCGAGCATGAGCCAGTACTTGTCGCCGTCGATGTCGAAGCTGACCCAGAAGCCCGGGATGTCGTTCACCATGCGCGAGAAGCGGGTGTCCGGCCCCAGCTTGTCGCGCACGATGGCGGCCACTTCCGGCATCAGCGAATTCGGCGGCGGCGGTTCGACCGTGTCCGTCGGCTTCACGTCGTAGATGCGGATGCCTTCGTTCGACACCAGTTCGAACAGCAGCTCGCGCCGCAGATCGGGCGCGGAGTGCGTCAGCGCGGCCTTCGTGATCGTGACGACGGAGACGAGCAGCTCGGCCGTCTGCTCGACCTGCGGACCGCGCTGGAACACGTTGAGCATGCCGATCCACGAGGCCATCGACAGGCCCGTGAGCACGGACAGCAGGAAGAAGGTGCGCCAGAACAGGCCGCTCTTCATCCTGCCGAAAAGACGCGGCATGGCTTGTTCCTTCGGGGTCGATGCGGACACTAGCGCGGCTGGCCTTCAGGAATGAATACGTAGCCCAGGCCCCAGACGGTCTGGATGTACAGCGGGCTCGAAGGATCGGGCTCGATCAGCTTGCGCAGGCGCGAGATCTGCACGTCCAGCGAGCGGTCGAACACTTCGTATTCGCGGCCGCGCGCCAGTTCCATCAGCTTTTCGCGCGACAGCGGCTGGCGCGCATGGCGCGCGAACACCTTCAGCACCGAGAATTCGCCCGTCGTCAGCGGCACGGTCTCGCCGTTTTTCTTCAGCGTGCGCGTGCCCAGGTCCAGCACGAAGTCGCCGAACTCGAAGGTCTGCGGCGTCTCGCTGGGCGCGCCCGGGATTTCGTCCGGACCCTTGCGGCGCAGGACCGCGTTGATGCGGGCCACCAGCTCGCGCGGGTTGAACGGTTTCGGCAGGTAGTCGTCCGCGCCCATCTCGAGGCCGACGATGCGGTCGACGTCCTCGCCTTTCGCGGTGAGCATGATGATCGGCGTCTGGTCGCCGGCGCCGCGCAGGCGGCGGCAGATCGACAGGCCGTCCTCGCCGGGCAGCATCAGGTCGAGCACCAGCAGGTCGTAACGCTCGCGCAGCCACAGCTTGTTCATCGCGGGCGCGCTTTCCGCCGTCACGACCTGGAAGCCCTGTTCCGTCAGGTAGCGGCGCAGCAGGTCGCGCAGGCGCACGTCGTCGTCGACGACCATGATCCGGGCCGAGTGGCCGCCATTCGCGCCGGGGGTGCCGGCATTCGAGCTCGTTGCATTCATCGTTCTGGTATTTGTCAGATTAATGTCGCTATGGTAACGTCATATGGCTCGACGCCAAGGGGGTATCGTTGAGCCATTACATTGTGTTACAAACTTTACCCATTTCGCCTTATGCCCGGAGTCGATTCCTCATACACTGGCCTCATCGAATCGCAGCTGAATCATAGCTCACCCTACAGCTTACTCCTAACACGGCATCGCGAATGAGGAACACCATGAACAGTGCGTTCACACCCCACCACGCAGCGAAAAAGGCAGGCCGCCTTGGCCGCTTTGCTGTGCTGGCGTGCGCCCTGGTGCTGGGAGCCGGAAGCGCGTTTGCCCAGCAACACGGTGAGCGCCGGGACGACCGCGGCGACATGCAGCAATCGCCGCGCTTCCGCCTGCCGCCGCAGCAGGACCGCGACCAGCGCGACGACATGCGCGCCCTGGAGGAACAGCGCCGGGCCCAGCAGATAGAGCAGCGCGAACAGCGCGAGCAGCAGCACGAGCGCCGCAGCGGACGCATGACGCCGGACGAACGGCGCGACCTGCGCCGCCAGATCAATGAAGCGGGCATGGACCTGTACCCGCAGCGCCGCTGATCAAGCCGTCAAATTTTGCCTTGCATCAACTTAGTTGCCAGTTGTTTATTTTTCTCTGACAACATGATACGCTAGCCGGATTCGCCCCGGCCCAGCCCATGCCGTGGCATCAACCGCACGGAGCGTATCGTGACTACTGATTCTCCCGCCGCGTCGCACTCGCACGCAACGGCGACCCGGATCGCCGCGACCGGCCCCGAGCATTGCATCGCCCAACGTGACGACGGGATCCATGCCGATCCGTCCGTGCTCGGCACCACGCTGATCGCCGCGATCGACAATGTCTACCGCGCGGGGAATTACTTCGTCGGCGTCGATTACCCCATCCTGATGAAAGCCTTGTTCGGCCACGGGCCCGACCTGCCGCGCGGGCCGGACGGCGATATCGTCGTGCGCATCGCCGCCGACATCCAGCCGTTCGATCCGGCGCGCCGCGCGCTGTACCGCGCCGCCAAGATCGGCCGCGGCTATGCCGAATACTATTTCGAACCCGTCTGGCTGCCCGATCCGGACGATCCGGAGGGCGAGGGCCTGCCGACCCGTCTCGACGTCGACGAATTCATTGCCGACATGTGGGGCAAAGGGATCCGCTTCGGCCTCGACCTGCCCGCCATCCGCGCCGCGATCGCCTCGAACAAGGCCGACCGCGTCACGATCGCGCGCCAGTGCGATCCGGTGCCGGGCGAGGACGCGCACATCGTCGAAGTGTCCGACGACATCCACCGCAACGACGCGCCGCTCGAACTGGCCAACGGCCGCCTCGACCTGAACAGCTTCCAGAACCGCTTCCCGCAGATCCAGCCCGGCATCCGCCTGCTCGAAAAGCGCCCGGCCACGGCCGGCACGACGGGCTTCGAGATGTCCGGCAGGCCGCTGCCGCCCAAGCCGGGCCGCGATACCGATCTCGCGCCGTATGCGGGCGCGGGCACGAAGGTCGAGCGCACGCCCGACGGTGAATTCCTCGTCTCCAGCCAGGCCGGTTTCCTGATGGTCGACGCGAAGACGAGCCGGATTTCCGTCGACGAGAAAGTCGTCAGTCACGACGGCGTCAGCGCCAAGACGACGGGCAACCTGAACCTGACGGGCGACTACGAGGAGTTCGGCGAGGTCCAGGAAAAGCGCGTGATCGAGGCCGACAGCATCACCGTGCACGGCGACGTGTTCGGCAGCCTGGTCTCGCGCGGCGGCACGATCGTCATGCAGGCGAACCTCATGGGCGGCAGCGCCCGCAACGCGCGCGGCGACATCCACGTGCGCGGCGTCGCGTCCGCCGCGATGCTCAGCGCGGAAGACGGCAGGATCGTGCTGGAGCGCGCCGAAAGCTGCGTCATCGCGGGCACGCGGGTCGAGGTCGGGCATGCCGTCAATTGCGAGATCGTCGGCGATGAAGTCGTCATTGGCATGGCCGAAGGCTGCGCGCTAGCGGGCCGGCGCGTGACGGTCGAATGCAGCATGCCGCGCAAGCAGAGCGAGATGCTCGTCGCCGTGCTGCAGGCGGAAGGCCGGCAGCTCGACGAGGTGATCGCCGCGGTGACGCAGCGCGTGGCGCAGTTCGGCGCGCTGGCCGCGCAGCTCAAGGCGGCGATGGACGCCATGACGGGCAAGCCGGATGTGCGCCGCTACCTGATGCTGGCTGCGCGCGTGCGCAAGGGCGAGCTCAATCTGTCGCCCGAACAGACGCGCCAGTTCCAGAAACTGGCGCAGGACGTGGGGCCCGCGCTGAAGGCGATCACCGACGTCTCCGCCAAGATCAAGGCCGCGGAGGCCGAGCAGCAGGCCGGTACGGGCATGCTCGCGAACCTGGAGGCGCAGCGCAGCGACGCCGCCAGCGTCTCCGGCGTGACGATCCAGTCGGTGCAGGGCGAGACGCAGGTGCGCATCCTCGGCTACAGCCCGGCCGGCGGACAGCCGTACCTCTGGACGCCGCGCGAGATCCGCACGCGCCTGCGCGGTCCGCAGGCGGGCGAGCTGCTGTTCATGGGCGGCGCAGGCACGTTCGCGTGGAGCAGCGACGCCGTGCCCGCCGCCGCGCCTACCGCCGCGTAAAGGTCCCCGGCGCCCGCGCGAGGGCATATACTTGTGGGCGGCCGCGAGGCCGCATTCAACGCGAATCCACACAAGATAAGAGGGGAAACCTTGAACAACATGCGTTCCATTCACCAGCGCAGCCCGATCGGCGCGCTGGTCGCTGCACTGTGCGCCGGTGCGCTGCTCGCCAACCCGGCAAGCGCCGCAACCAAGGCCACGAACACCAAAGCCAAACCGACCGTGCTTGATGCCGAACGCTTCGTCGCCGAGTCCGAAAAGAAGCTCGACCAGCTGGGCCTCGACGCCGGCCGCGCCGAGTGGGTGGCCGAGAACTTCATCACGCTCGACACCGAGATGCTGACGGCGCTGGCCAACGAACAATACCTGACCGCCAGCGGCGACATCGCCCTCAAGGCGCGCCGCTACAACGGCCTGAAGGTCTCGGAAGCGAGCGCCCGCAAGCTGATGCTGATGCAGCAGTCGCTGATGCTGGAAAACGCCGACGACCGCGCCGCCTATGCGCGCTTGGCCGCCAGCATGACGGGCGCGTACGGCAAGGCCAAGTACTGCCCGCCCTCAGCTGCCAATCCTTCCGCGGGCGCCGTGAAGCCGGACTGCATGCCGCTGGGCGAACTGGAAAAAGTGCTGGCCACGAGCCACGACCCGGCGCGCCTGAAGGAAGTCTGGCTCGGCTGGCACGCCCAGTCGCCGGCCTACAAGCAGGACTACGCGAAGTACATCGACCTGTCGAACAAGGGCGCCCGCGCGATGGGCTATGCCGATACCGGGGCCCTGTGGCGCTCGCGCTATGACATGGCCCCTAGTGCCTTCGCGGCCGAGATGGAACGCCTGTGGCAGCAGGTGAAGCCGCTGTACGACTCGCTCCACACCTACACGCGCTACAAATTGCGGCAGGCCTACGGGCCCGATGCCGTGCCGGCCGACGGCCCTATCCCGGCCCACCTGCTGGGCAATATGTGGGCGCAGAGCTGGGATAACCTGTACCCGATCCTGAAGCCGGCGGGCCTGGAGAAGGGCGCAGACCTGACGGCGCTGCTGGAAGAGCGCAAGGCGAGCGCCGTCGAGATGACGCGCTATGCCGAAGGCTTCTACACGTCGCTGGGCATGCAGAAGCTGCCGGCCACGTTCTGGGAACGCTCGCTGTTGACCAAGCCGCGCGACCGCGAAGTCGTGTGCCACGCCTCCGCCTGGGACCTGGACGGCAAGGACGACGTGCGCGTCAAGATGTGCATCACGCCGACGGCCGAGGACTTCCGCACCATCCATCACGAACTGGGCCACCTGTACTACGACCTCGCATACAGTACCCAGTCGCCGCTGTTCAAGAACGGCGCCAACGACGGCTTCCACGAAGCCA
The DNA here is from genome assembly GCF_001941825.1 of Massilia putida. Lineage (NCBI taxonomy): Bacteria > Pseudomonadati > Pseudomonadota > Betaproteobacteria > Burkholderiales > Oxalobacteraceae > Massilia > Massilia putida. The sequence goes on along the minus strand of NZ_CP019038.1, from coordinate 1,894,418 downwards.
TCGGCGACACCGTCGCGCTGTCGATCACGCCGGCCTACCTCAAGAAGATCGGCCTGATGAACACGGACCCCGATCCGAAGCAGGAGATCGGCCCGCTGCTGTACACGGCGCTGCAGAAGATCGCGTTCATGCCGTTCGCGTACAAGGTCGACAAGTGGCGCTGGCAGGTCTATGGCGGCCAGGTCAAGCCGGCCGACTACGACAAGGCCTGGTGGGCGCTGACGGAGCAGTACCAGGGCGTCTCGCGTCCCGCGCCGATGGTCGACGGCGGCTTCGATGCCGGGGCCAAGTTCCACGTCGCCAGCGACACCCCGTATGCCCGCTACTTCCTGGCCCACGTGCTGCAGTTCCAGTTCCACCGCGCGCTGTGCAAGGAAGCGGGCGATACCGGGCCGCTGTACCGCTGCTCGATCTACGGCAACAAGAAGGCGGGCGCCAAGTTCCAGCAGATGCTGGCGATGGGCACCAGCAAGCCGTGGCCGGAAGCGCTGAAGGCCGTCACGGGCTCGGAGAAGATGGATGCGACCGCGATGCTCGAATACTTCGCGCCGCTCAAGACCTGGCTGGATGAGCAGAACAAGCAGCTGGCGATCGAAGACGCGAAGCTGAAACGGTAGGGTGGACGGCTTGCCGTCCACGCGTCGAATCATCGGTTGATGAGCCGTGCGGTGTCATGCGGCGGCTGGACGCGTGGACGGCGCGCATGCCGCCTCCCTGCACGCGTTCGCGGTGTAGCCGTCCACCCTACGCGGTCTCCGCCAATGCCGCGTAACACTGCGCGGCCTCCGGCGGCAGCCCCGCGAACAAGGCATCGTCCGCCTCGTCGAGCAAGCCCTGCTCGACGAGCATCCGCACCTTCCCGAGATAATCCGTCAGCTTGAGCAACCGCCCCAGCGGCGACACCGGCGCGCCGCGCCGCAGTGCTCCCTGTTCCAGCAGCGCCTGCGCCACCGTGTCGGGAAAATTCCATTCGCGCGCGATGCTCGCGCACAGGCGGCGCGTGTCGCGTGCCAGCTGGGCCAGGAAGACGTCGGAGCCGAGGCGCTCGCCGTCCTGCGCCGTCTGGTCCATGATACGCAGGCTGACGATCAGACCCACGTTCTGCAACAGGCCGGCCAGGAACGCGTCGAACGGCTCGATGCCGCTGCCTGACGCCTGGCGCGCGGCCATTGCGCAGCGCTCCGAATGCGCCCACAGGTGCGGCGCCAGGCGGCGCGTGTAGAACCCCGAATGCATGTCGATGATGGGCCGGAACGCGACCGTCGTGATCAGCTGGCGCAAGCCTTCCTGGCCGATCAGGATCACCGCGTGTTCGACGCTCGTGATCGAATTCCCCGTGCCTTGGTAACAGCTGTTGGCGAGGCGGACGACGGCCGCCACCAGCACGGGGTCGGATGCGATCGTGCGCGACAGCGCGCTGCCCGAGAACGTCTCGCTGCGCAGGCTTTGCAGCAGTTGCGGGATGAGCCCCGGCATGCGCCGCACGAGCGCCGCGCCGGACTGCTGCGAGCCGACGATCGCGGCCAGCGCGTCCAGCACGCGCGTCTCGGCATCAAGGAGTTCGAGGCCGCCGTCGGCGCGGTCGAACAGCCAGGCGTTCCAGGCGCCGTTGACCCGCTCCAGCTGCTCGAACGAGACGGGGGCCGTACCCGGTTGCGCCGGCGCGGGCGCAGGCGGCGGGGACGCGGGCGGCGGGACGGGCGGTGCATCGACCACGGCGGCGGGGGCCGTCTGCGGTTGTTGCCCGACGGTCGGGCCGGAAATCAAGCGGTGCAGCCACCGGAACATCGTCATCCCCTTTAGGTCAATTCCGAACATTGTACGGGCGTAAGCGCGCGGCGCAAGGTAGGAAATGTCTCATTGATTGTTGACAGCACTCAACAATTGCCGAACGTCACCGTCTTAGCATGGCGATCTTGAGAAAGGATCCGCCATGCACACCACTACGACCACGGCCACCCAGTTCCTGAGTTTTACCCTCGGCGGCCTCGAATACGGGCTCGACTTCGCCAAGGTGCAGGAACTGCGCGTGCTCAAGGCGCTCGAGCGGTTCGCATCGGACGGCGAGATCATCGGTGGCGTGGCCGTGTCGCGCGGCGTGATCATGCCGCTCGTCGACATGCGCGCCGCCTGCGGCCGGGCGCCCGGCGCACCCGATCCGATGACGGACGTGATCATCCTGAGGCTGTCGAGCTGCGTGATGGGGATGGTGGTGGACGGTGTGACGGGCGTCGTGTCGCTCGCGCCCGACCAGGTGTCGCCGGTGCCGGGCGCGGACCAGGCCCAGGTCGATTACCTGATCGGGCTGGGACACATGGGGACACGGCGGCTGATCCTCGTCGACATCGACCGGTTGATGTCGGTACGCAGGCCGAAGAAGGACGGCGCGCGGCAGGTTGCGTAACGTCCTCCCCGCGAAAGCGGGGACCCATGCCGAGCATCGGGACTCGAATGCCTCGCGTGAAGACACGATTCCGACTTCGGCTGTTCAGCATGGATTCCCGCTTTCGCGGGAACGACGGCCAATCAGGCCACCAAGCTTTCGAGCTGCTCCTGCAACTCCAGCCACTCGTTCTCCAGATTGCCCAGGTCGCGCGTCAAAAACGCCTGATCCGCCACGAGATTCTTGAGCTCCTCCTTCTTGTCCGCTTCGTAGATGCCAGGCTCCAGCAACCGGGCGTCGACGTCGGCCTTTTTCGCGTTCAGCTTGGCCATCTGCTCTTCCAGGCGCTTGATGCGGTTTTCGATCGGCTTCTTCAGCGCGGCCATGCGCTGGCGTTCTTCCGCTTCCAGGCGCTTCTGCTCCTTGCGGTCGACGACGGGGGCCGCCGGGGTGGACGACGGCAGCGGTGCGCTGGCGGCGCCGTCGGCCTTCAGCTTGGTCTGGAACAGCCAGTCCTTGTAGTCGTCCAGGTCGCCGTCGAACGGCTGCAGGCGGCCGTCGGCCACGATGATGAACTGGTCGGTCGTCGCGCGCAGCAGGTGGCGGTCGTGCGAGACGACGACGAGCGTGCCTTCGAACTGCGCCAGCGCCAGGGTCAGCGCCTCGCGCGTTTCCAGGTCCAGGTGGTTCGTCGGTTCGTCCAGCAGCAGCAGGTTGGGGCGCTGCCACACGATCAGCGCCAGCGCCAGCCGCGCCTTCTCGCCGCCGGAGAACGGCGCGATGGAACTCGTCACCATATCGCCCGGGAAGTTGAAGCCGCCGAGGAAGTTGCGCAGTTCCTGTTCGCGCGTGGTCGGGGCGATCTTTTGCAGGTGCCACAGCGGCGATTCGTCGTGGCGCAGCATCTCGACCTGGTGCTGGGCGAAGTAGCCGATCACGAGGCCCTTGCCCAGGGTCGCCGTGCCGGCGAGGGGCGCGAGGTCGCCGGCGACCGTCTTGATCAACGTGGATTTACCGGCGCCGTTCACGCCCAGCAGGCCGATGCGCTGGCCCGTCTGCAGCGAGAAGTTCACCTTGTGGACGATGGTCTTGCCGCCGACCTTGTCGCCATGGCCGTCGAGGATCGGATAGCCGGCGTCGACGTCTTCCATCACGAGCAGCGGGTTCGGTGCCGACAGCGGTTCGCGGAATTCGAACGAGAACTCGGCGGCCGCGCGCAGCGGCGCCAGTTCTTCCATCTTCGCCAGCGCCTTCATGCGGCTTTGCGCCTGGCGGGCCTTGGTGGCCTTGGCCTTGAAGCGGTCGACGAACGATTGCAGGTGCGCGCGCGTGCGCTGCTGCTTTTCGTACGCGGCCGCCGCGAGGACCAGGTGCGCGGCGCGCTGGCGCTCGAACGCGGAGTAGTTGCCGGAGTAGCGCTTCAGCTTGCGCTCGTCGATGTGCACGACGACGTTCACGATCTCGTCGAGGAAGTCGCGGTCGTGCGAGATGATGATCAGGGTGCCCGCGTAGCGCTTGAGCCAGTCCTCGAGCCAGATGATGGCGTCCAGGTCCAGGTGGTTGGTCGGCTCGTCCAGCAGTAATAAATCGGAAGGGCACATCAGCGCCTGCGCCAGGTTCAGGCGCATGCGCCAGCCGCCCGAGAAGCTGGCGACCGGCTGGCGCATCTGGTCCAGCGAGAACCCCAGGCCGAGCAGCAGCTGCTCGGCGCGCGATTGCACCGTGTACGCATCCGCGTCGGCCAGCGCGGCGTGCACGTGCCCGATGGCGATGCCATTCTCCGTCGTGTGCGGCAGGTGTTCCAGGCGTTCCAGCTCGGCCTGCAGGGTGCGCAGGCTGGCGTCGCCGTCGATGGCGTATTCGATCGCGGGACGGTCCAGCGCCGGGGTCTCCTGCGCCACATAGGCCATGCGCCAGCGCGCGGGGAAGTCGATCGCGCCCTGGTCCGGGTGGAGCTCGCCCCGCAGCATCGCGAACAGGCTCGATTTGCCGGCGCCGTTCGCGCCGATCAGGCCGATCTTGTCGCCGGGGTTGAGGGTGAGGTCGGCGTCTTCCAGCAGCGGTTTCGTGCCGCGCATCAGGCTGACGTTGGAGAATCGGATCATTTGAAATTAGTTACCGTATAAACGTCGTTCCCGCGAAAGCGGGAACAGACCAGTGGCTGTTTCCCCCATGCTGAGCATCAGAGTGCCGATTCAGTATGGATGCCCGCGTGCGCGGGAATGACGGTGTAGCTTGGGACGACGTGGATTACTGCGCCAGCTGTTCGGCCGTCAGCAGAAACACCGCATCGTCACCCTGGCTCGTGGTCAGCCACGTCAGCCCCAGGTGCCCGAACGCCGCTTCCGCATACTCGCGTTCGTTGCCGATCTCGACGATCAGCACGCCTTCCGACGTCAAACGCTCGGCCGCGCCGTCGACGATCTTGCGCACGAGGTCCATGCCGTCCTCGCCGCCGGCCAGGGCGATTCTCGGTTCGCGCAGGTATTCCGGCGGCAGCTTGCCCATCGAATCGCTGTTCACGTACGGCGGGTTCGTCACGATCAGGTCGTACTTCTTGAACGGCACGTGCTGGTACAGGTCGGACTCGATCGGGTTCACGCGGCCTTCCAGCTTATAGTCGCGGATATTGCGCTCGGCCACGGCCAGCGCGTCCTGCGAGATGTCGACGGCGTCGACGACGGCGTTCGGGAAGGCGTCCGCCAGCATGATCGCCAGGCAGCCCGAGCCGGTGCACAGTTCCAGCACGTTCTCGACGGCGTCCGGATCGGCCACCCACGGGCTGAACATGTTCGGGATCAGCTCGGCGATGAACGAGCGCGGCACGAGCACGCGTTCGTCGACGTAGAAGTTGTAGCTGCCGAGCCATGCTTCGTTCGTGATGTAGGCGGCCGGCACGCGTTCCGTGACGCGGCGCTCGATGACGGCCAGCACTTGCAGCACTTCTTCCGGCAGCAGGCGGGCGTCGAGGAAGGGCTCGAGCTTGTCCAGCGGAAGCTTGAGGGTGTGCAGGATCAGGTAGGCGGCCTCGTCGAGCGCTTCGGCGCTGCCGTGGCCGAAGAACAGCTTGGCACCGTTGAAACGGGTGACGGCGTAACGCAGCAGGTCGCGCGGCGTGCAGAAATTGGTGGTGGTCATGGCCAGGTCTCGTCGTTATGCCGCGGACGGCGGGAGGGTCAGCAATCGCTCCAGCGTGCGCCGGTAGATGTTCTTGAGCGGATCGATATAGCGCACTTCGATGTGCTCGTCGATCTTGTGGATGCTGTCGTTGGGTGGCCCGAATTCTATCACCTGGGGGCAGATGCGGGCGATGAAGCGCCCGTCCGACGTCCCGCCCGTCGTCGACAATTCCGTCGTCACGCCCAGTTCCTGCTTGATCGAGCCGCAGATCGCGTCCGACAGCGTGCCCTTCGGCGTGAGGAACGGATGGCCGGACAGCGTCCACTTGAGGTCGTAGTCGAGGCCGTGGCGGTCGAGGATCGCGTGCACGCGCGCCTGCAGGCTCTCGGCCGTGCTGGCCGTCGAGAAGCGGAAGTTGAAATCGACCTTGAGCTCGCCCGGGATCACGTTCGTGGCACCGGTGCCGGCCGCGATGTTCGACATCTGCCAGCTCGTCGGCGGGAAGTATTCGTTGCCTTCATCCCATTTCTCGGCCGCGAGCTCGGCCAGCGCCGGCGCGGCCAGGTGGATCGGGTTGCGCGCCAGGTGCGGGTAGGCGATATGGCCCTGCACGCCCTTGACGACGAGGCAGCCGGAGAGCGACCCGCGGCGGCCGTTCTTGATCATGTCGCCCAGCACGTGGCTGGACGTGGGTTCGCCGACGAGGCAATAGTCGATCGCTTCGCCCCGGTCTTCCAGCAGGTCGCAGACGACGACGGTGCCGTCCGTGGCCGGACCTTCCTCGTCGGACGTGATCAGGAAGGCGATCGAGCCGGCATGCTCGGGATGCGCGGCCACGAATTCCTCGACGGCGACGACCATGGCGGCGATCGACGTCTTCATGTCGGACGCGCCGCGGCCGTACAGCTTGCCGTCGCGGATGGTCGGCGTGAACGGCTGCGACGCCCACTGGCTCGCGGGGCCCGTCGGCACGACGTCCGTGTGGCCGGCGAACACGAACACGGGCGACGTATCGCCGCGGCGGGCCCACAGGTTCGTCACGCCGTTCGATTCGATCGTTTCGCAATGAAAACCCAGCGGGGCCAGCAAATCCTTCAGTTTCTGCTGGCAACCTTTATCTTGCGGCGTGACGGAATCGAGCGCGATGAGCTCTTCGGTCAACTTCTGGGTGCGCGACGGCTTCATGCGGGCCAGTCTCCGAACAGCTCTTCATACTGCGCGGCGGAAAAGCCGACGGACAATTTACCGGCGCCTTCCAGCACGGGGCGCTTGATGACGGACGGATTCTCCAGCATCAGGTCGAGCGCGCTGGCCTTGTCGACGACCAGCGCGCGGCGCTCGTCGGACAGCTTGCGCCACGTCGTGCCCTTGCGGTTCACGAGGGTTTCCCAATCGACCTGCTCGAGCCAGTGGGCGACGGTGGCGCGGTCCAGGCCCTGTTTCTTGAAGTCGTGGAACGCGAATTCCTGGCCGTTGTCGGCGAGCCAGGTGCGTGCTTTCTTGACGGTGTCGCAGTTGGGAATACCGTAGAGGATCTTTTTCATGGCGTTCGCTGGCCGGCCTGGCGGCCGGCGGGTCTTGCTGTTCGGGAAGGCGCGAAGGATAGCACAGGCCGGCTATCCGACGGATAGTTTAGCAATGGCGAGACCCGGGCAGCGCGCGGCCGGCGGCCGCTCAGTTGTCCAGCGTGAATTCCGTGAACGACGGCCCGTCCGGCTCGGCCGGTTTTGGCGCGTCCTCTTCTTTGGACTTGCTGTCCGGCCCGTTGTTGATCAGCCAGAGCAGGTTGGTGGCCGAGTCGGCGTTGGCCAGCGCCTCTTCCTGCGTGATCAAATCGGCTTGCACGAGTTCCAGCAAGGCTTTTTCGAACGATTGCGAGCCCGGCGACAGGCTCTTGTCCATCGCTTCCTTGATCTGGCCGATCTCGCCTTTTTCGATCAGGTCGGCCACATAGCGCGTGTTGACCATGATCTCGACCGCGGCCTGGCGCCGCCCGCCCGCCTTCGCGCGCACGAGGCGCTGCGACACGATCGCCTTGACGCTTGAGGACAGGTCTTGCAGCAGGGCGGGTCGGTTCTCGATCGGGTAGAAGCTGATGATGCGGTTCAGCGCGTTGTAGCTGTTATTCGCGTGCAAGGTCGCCAGCACGAGGTGGCCGGACTGGGCGTAGGCGAGGGCGGCGGCCATCGTGTCCTTGTCGCGGATCTCGCCGATCAGAATGCAGTCGGGCGCCTGGCGCATCGAGTTGCGCAGGGCGACGGCGAAGCTCTTCGCGTCGCTGCCGATCTCGCGCTGGTTGACGATCGACTTCTTGTTCTTGAACAGGTACTCGATCGGATCTTCCAAGGTCAGGATGTGGCCGTGGCGCTGCTCGTTGCGGTGGTCGAGCATGGAGGCGATCGTCGTCGACTTGCCCGACCCGGTCGCGCCGACGATGAGCAGCAGGCCGCGCTTTTCCATGATCAGCTCGGACAGCACGGACGGCAGGCCCAGCTCGGCCAGCGGCGGGATTGTCGCGGGAACGAAACGGAACACGGCGGAAATGCTGCCGCGCTGGCGGAACGCGGACAGGCGGAAGCGGCCCAGGTTCGCGACCGAGATGCCCATGTTGAGCTCGTTGTCGCGCTCCAGCTCTTCCATCTGCTCGGGGCTCGCGATCTCCGACAGCAGCACGCGGATGTTTTCCGGCTCGAGCTTGTTCTGGTTGATCGGGATGAGGTTCCCGTTGATCTTGATGTGGACTGGGGAATTGACCGCGAAGAACATGTCCGACGCGTTCTTTTCCTTCATCAATTGGAACAGGCGTTCCATCATCATGGTTGTCTCTCCCTTGCTTCGCGGTAATTTTTTGCGATTAAGGGATTCTAACCTGCGGGGCCGCCGAGCGGCAGCCCCGGACGACGGTGATTTTTAAATCCCGCGCAGCAGCTCGTTGATACCGGTCTTCGCGCGCGTCTTCGCATCCACCTGCTTGACGATCACGGCGCAGTACAGGCTGTACTTGCCGTCGGCGGACGGCAGGCTGCCCGACACCACGACCGAACCGGCCGGGATGCGGCCGTAGCTGACTTCACCGGTCTCGCGGTTGTAGATCTTGGTCGACTGGCCGATGTACACGCCCATCGAGATCACCGAGTTCTCTTCGACGATCACGCCTTCGACGATTTCCGAGCGGGCGCCGATGAAGCAGTTGTCTTCGATGATGGTCGGGTTGGCCTGCATCGGTTCCAGCACGCCGCCGATGCCCACGCCGCCCGACAGGTGGACGTTCTTGCCGATCTGGGCGCAGGAGCCGACGGTGGCCCACGTGTCGACCATCGTGCCTTCGTCGACGTAGGCGCCGATGTTCACGTACGACGGCATCAACACGACGTTCTTGCCGATGAACGAGCCGCGGCGGGCGACGGCCGGCGGCACGACGCGGAAGCCGCCTTTCGCGAAGTCTTCGGCGGTGTAGTTGGCGAACTTGGTCGGGACCTTGTCGTAGAACTGCATGCCGCCGCCTTCGACGGGCACGTTGTTCTCGAGGCGGAACGACAGCAGGACGGCTTTCTTGATCCACTGGTTGACGACCCAGCTGCCGCTGTCTTTCTGGGCGACGCGCAGGCTGCCGTCGTCAAGGCCGGCCAGGACGTGGGCGACGGCGTCGCGCACTTCCGCGCTGGCGCCGGTCGGGCTGATTTCTGCGCGCTGTTCCCACGCGGTGTCGATGATGGTCTGGAGTTGTTGGGTCATGGTCAATGGTCTATTCAGGTGGTAAGTCAGGAAGCCTTGATGTCTTTGCAGAACTGGACGATGCGGTTCGCCGCCTCCAGTCCTTCGTCCACTTCGGCGACGAGCGCCATGCGGATGCGGTTGCGGCCCGGATTGCTGCCGTGCGCGTCGCGCGCCAGATAACTGCCGGGCAAAACCGTCACATTATATTCGGCGTACAGGCTGCGTGCGAACTCCGTGTCCGACATGCCTGTCCGGCGCACGTCGGCCCACAGGTAGAAGCCGGCGTCCGGCAGCTCGACGTCCATCACCTGTTTCAGCAGCGGGGTGATGAGATTGAACTTTTCCTTGTACAGGGTGCGGTTCTCCTGCACGTGGTGCTCGTCGTTCCACGCCGCGATCGACGCGGCCTGCACCGGCGGCGACATCGCGCCGCCGCAGTAGGTGCGGTACAGCAGGAATTTCTTCATCAGTTCCGGATCGCCGGCGACGAAGCCCGAGCGCATGCCCGGCACGTTCGAGCGCTTCGAGAGGCTCGAGAACACGATCAGGTTGGCGTACGGACGCGCGCCGCCGCTGCGCCCGAGCTGGTGCGCCGCTTCCAGCGCGCCCAGCGGCGGCGTCGCGCCGAAATAGATCTCGGAATAGCACTCGTCGGCCGCGATGACGAAGCCGTGGCGGTCGGACAGCGCGAACAGTTCGCGCCAGTCGTCCAGCGACAGCACGGCGCCGGTCGGATTGCCGGGGGAGCACAGGTACAAGAGCTGCACGCGCGCCCACACGTCGGCAGGCACGCTGGAGTAATCGCAGGCGAAGTTGCGGGCCGGCTGGGAGTTCACGAAATAGGGCTCGGCGCCCGCCAAGTAGGCCGCGCCTTCGTAGATCTGGTAGAACGGATTGGGGCTGACGACGAGCGCGCCCGGCTTCGACGCATCGACCACGCTGTGCGCGATCGCGAACAGCGCCTCGCGCGAACCGTTCACGGGCAGCACCATCGTGGCCGGGTCCAGCGCCGGAATCGCGTAGCGGCGCTCCAGCCAGCCGGCGATCGCGGCGCGCAGCGGCTCGCTGCCGTGCGTGGTCGGATACGTGGCCAGGCCGGCCATGGCGTGCGTCAGCGCCCTCTGGATGAAGGCGGGCGTCGGGTGCTTCGGTTCGCCGATGCCCAGGCTGATGGGCTTGAAGTCGGGATTCGGCGTCACGCCGGCGAACAGCTGGCGCAGCTTTTCGAACGGATAGGGGTGCAGGCGGTCGAGATGTGGATTCACGGCGATGTGTCTTCTTGGCGGATTCGGTGTGCGGTGTGAGAACGGCAATTATAGCCAGATCTTTCCCGGTGCCCCGGGCGGCGCTAGTATTGACGACGAGAATCCTAACCGGGCCTCTCCGTCATGCAGCGCTCCGCCGCATCCGGCAAGGGTGCGGCAAACGCGGCCCGGCCGCACGTGGCGCCGGACCATGCGCGCCTGGCCGTGCCGTGCGGGCTGCTGGGCAGCTTTTTCTGCGGCGGCGTCGCGGGCGTGCTCCGGTTCCAGGTGCTCGGCTGGGTGGCGACGGTGCCGCCGGCATTGCTGCTGTGCGGCCTCGCCGTCGTGCCGGCCGTGGACGACCTGGCGCCCGCGCGCCAGGGTCTTTCGACTGAATGCGACGCAACCGACGTGGATTCGGCAACGTTAGAACGTCGTCCCCGCAGGCGGGGACCCGATTTGCACGCGTCGTCGCGGCGCATGCAGAACTTGGCGGGATAGTGCCAGTGGCGCTATCCCGTCTACGCGGGACGACGGTTCTTATATACCGCAGTGCGGCAGCGCGACCGCGGTTGCTGTGCCGTCGTAGACCACCTTGACGACGTCTCCGGCCCGCGGACCGCAGCGCACCGCGAACGTCTGGCGCGCCGGCATGCCGTCGTAGCGGCCTTCGCGCGGCGCGATGTCGAGACGCCTGGCCCCGTCGTGCCACGTCATCCGCACGAGCGCATGCGCGCCTTTCTGGTAGGCGTAGCCGTCGCCGGCGTCGTCGTACAGCGCATAGGCGCCATCCTTGCCCGGATAGACCGCGAGGTCGATCGGCGCATCCGACTTCTCGTCCGCGAATTGTTTGACGGGACCCAGCGGCAGGATGCTGCCCGCGCGCACGTAGACGGGGATCGTCGCGATGTCGGCCTGCGCCGTCACGACTCGGCCCGCGTCGAAGCGGTTGCCGGTCCAGAAGTCGAACCACGCGTCCTTGCCCGGCAGGTAGACCTGGCGCGCGCGCGCCTTGTCCTGCACGACGGGCGCCACCAGCAGGGCCTTGCCGAACATGTACTCGTCCGGGATGTGGAGCGCTTGCTCGTCGTCGCGGAAGTCGAAGGCGAGGGCGCGCATCATCGTGCCGTCGTCGTGCGTGACGTCCCACGAGGCCGAGTAGATATAGGGCAGCAGGCGGTAGCGCAGGTCGATGTAGTCGCGCAGGATCTTCTGCGTGGCGTCGTCGAACGCCCAGATCTCCTTGCCGTCGCCGGTGCCGTGCACGCGGAACATCGGGTTGAAGACGCCGAACTGGAACCAGCGCGTGAACAGTTCCGCATACGCCGGATCCTTCGGCTTGCCGCCGAAGAAGCCGCCGATGTCCGCCGACCAGTACGGGATGCCGGTCAGGGTGAAGTTCAGCGCGGCCGGCACCTGGCGGCGGAACACGTCCCAGTTGCCCATCGTGTCGCCCGACCACGTGATGGCCGCGTTGCGCTGCTGGCCCGCGTAGGCGGAGCGGGTCAGGATGAACGCGCGCTTCCCGGGCTGGTCGCGCACCATCCCGTCATGCACGGCCGTCGTGTGCAGCAGGGGATAGGCGTTGTAGACGACGCGGCCCGGACCGGCAGCCGTTGTCACCTCGCGCATCTGCCCCCACCAGCCGCCCAGTTCCGCTTCCGATGCGTCCAGCCACCAGCCGTCGAAGCCGAGCGTCCCCAGGTTGCGCATCATCTGGCGCCAGTACAGGTCGCGGGCGCGCGGGTTGTACGCGTCGTACCAGCGGCCCGAGCCCGCCGGGTAGACGTTCGGGTAGGTGGCCGGGTACAGGCCGCCGATGGCGTCCAGCGCGCGCGTGTTCGCCATGTCGGCATCGAGGCGGGCCCACACGGAAATGATGGCGTGGACGTTCTGGCCGTGCAGCTTCCCGACCATCCCGGCCGGATCGGGGTAGCGCGCCTGGTCGAATTCGTGGCTGCCCCATTGGCCCGGCAGCCAGTACTGCCAGTCCTGGATGACGGCGTCGAGCGGCACCTTCATCTGGCGGTATCGTGCGGCGACGCCGAGCAGCTCGTCCTGCGTCTCGTAGTGTTCCTTCGACTGCCACAGGCCCCACGTCCAGCGCGCCATCAGCGGTGCCGTGCCGGTCAGGCGGCGGTAGCCCTTGATCACGTCGTCGAGTTCCGGACCGTACATGAAGTGGTAATCGACGCCGCCGCCCGCTTCCGAACGGATCAGCAGCGCCGGCCCCGAAGGCAGGCCGGCCTCCACGTCCGTGACGGCCGCGTTGTTCCACAGGATGCCGAACCCCTTGGGCGACACGAGCATCGGCACCGCCACGTCGCGGTTGGCCTGCTGCAGGCGCGTGATGGTGCCGTTGTAGTCGAGCAGGCCGTTCTGGTGCTGGCCCAGGCCGTACAGGATCGTCTCGGTATTGAAACGCTGCGTGACGCCGTGGGCGACGTCGCGCCCGCCTTCCTGCAGGATGTCCTTGCCGTCCGCCGTCTGGAACGTGACGGCGCCGCCAGGGCGCGCCACGCGCACCCGGAGAATCGCCGTCGACAGCGTGTACGCGTCGGGGGCCTCGCCGATCTGGAATGCGACCTTCTCGGGCTGCGCGATGACGGCCGGGTTGTAATTACCCGCGAAACCGGCCGGGCCGAAGCGGACGTGGACCACGCGCGGCGCCACCGGTTCGATGGTCAATACACCTTCGTCCGTGCGCACCCGCATGCCCGTGCCCATGCGCTGCATATCGAGCGTGGCGGCATGGCCGGCCAATGCCCACGCGGCGACTCCCCCGATGAATAACGATTTCCACATCATGTTTTGTCTGTTTTATCTTTCTGTGTTGTCCGGCGCAGCGGCCGGGTCGACCTGACGTTACAGCAAAACCGCACCCGGGAAGTATTACGAAAACACCCAGCCCGCCATCCATTTTTTAACGGCCGCCCGCCAGCGCCCGTTCGCGCCACGCGCCGGGATTCAGGCCCGACCACTCGCGGAACGCATGCGTGAACGCGCTCTGTTCCTGGAAGCCGAGCAGGAAGGCGATGTCGACGAGGGACAAAGCGTCCTGGCGCAGATAGTCCATCGCCAGCGCGTAGCGGGCCGCGTCGAGCACCTGCTGGAACGTCGCGCCGGCGTCGGCGAGCTTGCGCTGCAGCGTGCGCGGCGACAGGTCCAGCGCGGCGGCGACGCCGGCCAGGCGTACGGGTTCGGTCGCGAGGCTCCGCACGATGGCCGCGTGCACCTGCGCGACGATGCCGCTCGACGCCTGCGCCCGTTCGCGCAGCAGCCGTTCGGCGTGCTGCTGCAGCAGCGGATACATGCCCGTGTCCGCGGCCGGCAGCGGCAGCGCGAGGAGGGATGCGTCGAAGGCGGCGGTGTGCGCGGGCGCGTCGAAGTCCGGCACGGTGCCCAGCACGCGGACGTATTCGGCCGGGTCGACGCCCTTTGGCCTCGCATGCGCGAAGGCGAGGGCCTGCGGCGCCAGCGGCCGGCCCGCGAGCCAGCAGCCGAACGTGCGGATGCCGGCGAACACCGACTCCGCCAGGTGACGGCTCGCCAGCGGATAATGGCTGACCCACGTATAGCGCGCGAGGGCGCCTTCCGGTTCTAGGCGCGAGCGACCGAGATCGTGCGCCAGCTGTTCGTAGCGCTGCGTCTGTTCCAGCGCCTGGCCGATGTCGCGGCAGGCCAGCAGCACGAGGCCGTAGACGCTGTACGTGCCGGGCCGCACGCGCTCGCCCACGTGGAGGCCGAAATGCGGATCGTGCGCCAGGCGGCTGCCCGCATCCAGCAGGGCGATGTAGTCGCCGGCCGCCAGCGCGTCCGGCAGCGGATCGAGCGCCGTGGGCGCGAGGCCGGCCCCGGTGGCCAGCGCGGACGGGCTGACACCGTGCGCGGCGGCCGTCTCCAGCAGCGGCTGCAGATAGGCCGCGGTGACGCGCGGCGGCGAGGCTGGCATGTTCGAACAAGCGCTTGGCATGAATCCGCAATACGGTCGTGATGACGCAAGGCAGTATAGCCGCACGATGAACACTGAGCACGGAGAACAGATCGATGCGACGCTGGAACGGCTGGGGAGACGATACGATCGAGGTGGCGCTGGGCGAACCCGCGCTGGATTTCCTGCGCGGGCGCATCGGCGCCGGCACGCCGCCGCGCGACGCCGCGTTCGATGCAATGTGCGCTTCTCTGCCGCCAGGCCGCCTGCCGCCGCATCCGCTGGCCGACGCCAGTCCGCAGACGCGGCTGACGCATGCGGCGGGCCAGAGCCTGCACGACTGGCTGCGCCTGCGCTACGGCCGCATCGATGCCGCGCCGGACGCCGTCGCGTTCCCGGAAAGCGCGGAGGACGTGCGCACGTTGCTGCGCTGGGCGCGAGCGAACGATGCGGCCATCGTCCCGTACGGCGGCGGCACGAGCGTCGCCGGGCACCTGGATGCCGTCGGCGCGCGGCCGACGTTATGCGTCGACATGTCGCGCATGCGGGCCCTCGCCGCCATCGACCGGGACGCGCAGCTGGCCGTGTTCGAAGCCGGCGTGGCGGGGCCGGACCTGGAAGCGCAGCTGCGCGCGCACGGCTATACGCTCGGCCACTTCCCGCAATCGTTCGATTATTCGACCCTCGGCGGCTGGGTCGTCACGCGCTCGTCGGGCCAGCAATCGCTGCGCTACGGCCGCATCGAGCAGCTGTTCGCCGGCGGCCGCGTGGAGACGCCGGCCGGTCCGCTCGCCATCCCGACGTTTCCCGCGTCCGCCGCCGGTCCCGACCTGCGCGAACTGGTGCTCGGGTCGGAAGGGCGGCTCGGCATCCTGACGGAAGCCACGGTCCGCATCAGCCCTTTGCCGCCTTACGAAGCGTTCCACGCCGTGTTCTTCCCCGACTGGACCGCCGCCGAGCGCGCGGTGCGGACGATCGTGCAGGCGCGACTTGGCCTGTCGATGCTGCGCCTGTCGAATGCGACCGAGACCGCGACGATGCTCACCTTGGCCGGCCACGGCCGCCAGGTGGCATTGCTGGAGGCGTGGCTGAAGCTGCGCGGCGCGGGCGCCGGCAAATGCATGCTGCTCGTCGGCGCCAGCGGAGGGAAGGCCCAGGCCCGCGCCGCGCTGAAGGCCGCCCTGGGACTGGCGCGGCGCGACGGCGGCGTGCACGCGGGCCGTGGATTGGGCGAGCGCTGGAAGCGCAACCGCTTCCGCAACGTCTATCTGCGCAACAGCGCGTGGGCGCACGGTTATGCGATCGACACGGTGGAGACGGCGCTCGACTGGCCCCGCGTCACGCCCGCCATGCGCGCCATCGAACGCGCCGCGCACGCGGCCCTGGCATCCGATGGCGAAAAGGCGCATGCCTACACGCACCTGTCGCACCTGTATCCGCAAGGCGCCAGTGTCTACTCGACGTTCATCTGGCGCCTGGCCGGCGACTACGACGCGGACCTGGCGCGCTGGCGCACGCTCAAGACGGCGGTATCCGAGGCGATCGTCGCGAGCGGCGGCACAATCAGCCACCAGCACGGCGTGGGCCGCGACCACGCGCCGTGGCTCGCCCACGAAAAGGGAGAACTGGGGATGGCCGCGCTGCGCACGCTGTTCCACGCGTTCGACCCGGACGGCCGCATGAATCCGGGCAAGCTGGTGACGCCATGAGCGGAGCATTCTCCGCGCTGTGGCAGCGGGGCGGGCGCGCCGGTTTGCCAGACGTGCTGGCGCGCGACTGGGACGTGCTCGTGATCGGCGGCGGCATCTGCGGCGCCGGGGTGCTGCTGGAGGCTGCGCGGCGGGGATTGAAGGCCTTGCTGGTCGAGCGTCATGACTTCGCATGGGGCACGTCGAGCCGCTCGTCGAAACTCGTGCACGGCGGCCTGCGCTACCTGAAGGATGGCCACGTGCGGCTGACCGCGGAATCCGTGCGCGAGCGCGAGATGCTGCTGCGCTGCGCGCCCGGCCTCGTCGAACCGCAGGGCTTCGCGTTCGCGCAGTACGATGGCGCGCGCGGGCGGCGCAGCTTCCTGGCCGGCCTCGCGGTCTACGACGTGATGGCGGGCCGGCGCGAGCGCCACTGGCTCCCTGCCGACGACTTCCTGATGGCGGCGCCGAACGTGAAACGGGACGGCCTGGCCGGCGGCATCGTCTACACGGACGCGCGCACGGACGATGCGCGCCTGGTACTGCGCGTGCTGCGCGAGGCGCTCGACCATGGCGCGGCGGCCGTCAATCATCTTGGTGCGCGCGCGCTGTTGCGCGACGGTGGCCGCGTGTGCGGCGCGGCGCTCGTCTGCGCGGTCGACGGCACCGAGTACGCCGTGCGGGCGAAGGTCGTGATCGATGCGACGGGCGCGTGGTCGGGCGCGCTACACGGGGAAAATGCAGGCCAGGGCCCGCGCCTGCGCCCCTTGCGCGGCAGCCATCTGATCCTGCCCGCATGGCGCCTGCCGCTGGCGCGCGCCGTGAGCCTGATGCATCCACACGACGGCCGTCCCGTGTTCGCCTTTCCGTGGGAGGGCGCGACCCTGGTCGGCACGACGGACCTCGACCACGTTGATCCGATGGAACGCGCGGCCCGCATCACCCGCGCGGAGATGGATTACCTGATGGCGGCGCTGCGGGCGCAGTTCCCTCACCTGCAACTAACCGACAAGGACGTCGTGGCGACTTACGCGGGCGTGCGCCCCGTCATCGCGGGCAAGGAGGGCGGGGCGCCGTCGCGGGAAGGACGCGAGCACGTCGTGTGGAGCGCGGACGGCCTCGTCGCCATCGCCGGCGGCAAGCTGACGACGTTCCGCGCCATCGCCCTCGACGCGCTGCGCCTCGCGAAGGCCCAGCTGCCGGGCTGGATCGACCCGCTCGACGCCTGTCCCGTGTTCGCGCCCGTGCTGCGGCCGGACGCGCCGCACGTCGATGCCGGCCTGCTGCGGCGCCTGCACGGCCGCCACGGCGCGTGCACGGCGGCCCTGCTGGATGCGGCGCGGCCTGGCGAACTGGAACGCATCCCCGGCACCGAAACGGCATGGGCCGAGCTGCGCTGGGCCGCGCGCCGCGAAGCAGTGCTGCACCTCGACGACCTGCTGCTGCGCCGCACGCGCCTGGGCCTCTTGCTGCGCGACGGCGGTACGGCGCATATGGACCGCATCCGCGCCATCTGCCAGCCGGAACTCGGCTGGAGCGATGCGCGCTGGGCGCGGGAAGACGCCGCGTACCGCGCGCACTGGACCCTTCACCACGGCCTGCCTCATGAAGACTGACACGACCATCCTCGCCATCGACAACGGCACCCAGAGCGTGCGCGCGATCCTGTTCGACCTCGCGGGGAACATCGTCGCCAAATCGCAGGTCATGCTGGACCCGTATTTTTCCACGCACCCCGGCTGGGCCGAGCACGACCCGGAGGATTACTGGCAAGCGCTGTGCCGCGCATGCCAGGGCCTGTGGACGCAGCCCGGCGTGCGCCGCGAGTCCATCGCCGGCGTCGCGGTGACGACGCAGCGCGGCACCGTCGTCAACCTCGGCCGCGATGGCCGCCCGCTGCGGCCCGCGATCACGTGGCTCGACCAGCGCCATACGGACGTGGTTCCGCCGATGTCGTGGTGGTGGCGCGCGGCGTTCAAGCTGGCGCGCGTGGACGGCACCATCGACTACTTCCGCGGCGAGGCCGAGATCAATTGGATCCGCGCGCACGAGCCGGACGTGTGGGCCGCGACCGACAAATTCCTGCTGCTGTCCGGCTACCTGAACTGGCGGCTGTGCGGACGTTTCGCCGATTCGTCAGGCTCGCAGGTCGCCTACGTCCCGTTCGATTACAAACGCCGCCGCTGGGCCGGGCCGCGCGACTGGAAGTGGCAGGCGCTCGCGGTCGAACGGCGCATGCTGCCGGACCTCGTGGAGCCGGGCGACCATCTCGGCGAGATCGGGCGCGATGCTGCGGACGCCACCGGCATCCCGGCCGGCACGCCGCTGCTGGCCGCCGCGGCCGATAAAGCCTGCGAGGTGATCGGCGCCGGCTGCCGCGAGCCGCACGTGGGGTGCCTCAGCTACGGCACGACGGCCACCATCAACACGACGGGCACGCGCTACGTCGAGGTGACGCCGTTCCTGCCGCCGTATCCGGCCGCGATCCCGGGCGCATACAGCAGCGAGGTGCAGGTGTTCCGCGGCTACTGGATGGTCAACTGGTTCAAGGAGCAGTTCGGCCACCCCGAGCTTGCCCGCGCGCTCGCGGAAGACGTGGCGCCCGAACAGCTGTTCGACCAGCTGGCCAGCGCCGTCCCGCCGGGCTCCATGGGCCTGATGCTGCAGCCGTACTGGACGCCGGGCATCCGCGTACCGGGCCGCGAGGCGAAGGGTGCCATCGTCGGTTTCGGCGACGTGCACACGCGCGCGCATGTCTACCGCGCGATCTTGGAAGGGCTCGCGTACGCGCTGCGCGAAGGGAAGGAACGCATCGAGAAGCGCAGCGGCGTGGCGATCACGGAACTGCGGGTCGCGGGCGGCGGGTCGCAGAGCGATTGCGCGATGCAGCTGACGGCCGACATCTTCGGCCTGCCGACGGCGCGCCCGCACGTGTACGAGACGTCGGGCCTGGGCGCCGCCATCGACGCGGCCGTGGGCCTCAAGCTGCACCGCGATTTCGCGGCGGCGATGGCCGCGATGACGCGGGTGGGACGGGTGTTCGAGCCGGTGCCGGCGCACCGCGACGTGTACGAGCGGCTGTACCGGCGGGTTTATCTGAAGATGTATCGGCAGTTGAAGCCGTTGTATGGGGAGATTGCGGAGATTACGGGGTATCCGAAGCGATGAACCGTCGTTTCCGGCACTGCCGGAAACGACTTCCCGGCACTGCCGGAAACGACTTCCCACGAAAGCGCGAATCCATACTGAAGCACCGAAGTCGGTACGTTGAATATCCTGCGGCGCTTCAAATCGTGTGGCTTCGGGGAGTCAGCATGGGTCCCGGCTTTCGCGAGGACGACGGCCTAGTACAACGCCGCATCCTGCACCACATCCCACGCCGCGCCGACGATGGTCGACTCGACGCGATTGCGCCCCGCGGCCTTCGCCGCATACATGGCCCGGTCCGCGCACACGAACAGGTTGTCGATCGCGTCCAGCTGCGTCGGCACGATCGTCGCCACGCCCACGGACACCGTGAGCCAGGTCGACGTCGTCGAGCGCGGGTTCGGGATTTCCAGCGCCTGGACGGCCGCGCGGATCATCTCCGCGAGGCGCGCCGCGTTTTCCGCAGGGGTCTCGGCGAACAGCAGCACGAATTCCTCGCCGCCGTAGCGGGCCGCCAGGTCGGTCGGGCGCGCGGCGTGGTCCTGCAGCGCCTGCGCGACTTTCTGCAGGCAGACGTCGCCCGCCGCATGGCCCAGCGTGTCGTTGTACAGCTTGAAGTGGTCGACGTCGAGCACGACCAGCGACAGCGGTTGGGCGTTGCGGATCGCGCGCTGCCATTCTTTGTCGAGGAAGGCGTCGAAATGGCGACGGTTGGCGATCTTGGTCAGCGGGTCCAGCATGGCCGCGCGCTGCAGCGCGTCCTCGGACTGCTTGTGGTGCGTGATGTCGTGCAGCAGCGCGACGAACAGGCCGTCGGCCGCATGCATCGGCGTCATCGTCAGGTCCATCGCGCGCAGGCCGCCGTCGCGGTGGCGGATCTTGACTTCGCGCGTGCCGTAGGCCATCGCATCGAGGCCCTCGCGGCGGCCGGGCTCATTGCAGTCCAGCAGATCCATCAGCGACAGGCCGACCAGCTCGTCGGGCGCATACCCCAGATAGCGGTCGCAGGCCGGGTTCGCGTACTGCACGCGGCCGCAGCCTTCGACGATCAACAGGCCCTGGTCCATGCTGTTGACGATCATGCGCAGGCGGTCGGCCTGTTCCGATTGGGTGTCGCTGGTGCTGCGCAGGCGCAGCTGGGCGCGCACGCGGACGCAGACTTCTTCCAGGCGCAGCGGCTTCGGGATGTAGTCGGCGGCGCCGGTGTCGAAGCCGGCGACGATGTCTTCCGTGGTGCCGCGCGCGCTCATGAAGATGACGGGGATGCGCGCCGTGGCCGGGTGCGCCTTCAGGCGGCGGCACGTTTCCAGGCCGTCGATGCCGGGCATGACGACGTCGAGCAGGATCAGGTCGGGTTTGACGCGCTGGGCAATGTCGAGCGCGCGGTCGCCGGAGGTGGCCACGAACGTCTGATAGCCTTGACGCAGCATCATCGCGCGCAGCACGCCGAGGTTGTCCGGTGCGTCGTCGACAATGAGGATTGCGGGCTTGCGCGGATCGGCAAGCGGCACGGTCGCTGGATTGGTCATACGGTGCTTTGCGGGAACTGCACGTTTAGATTGCGTGCAAAATCATACACCCCGCAAGCTGACATAGGGCAATAAGTTTTTTTACAAGTGGAAAAATCTGTAACTTTTGCGCAACTGACAATTGTTTGGTCTGTTCAACAATTGTTTATGCCCGGCGGCACGTGTGAGCGCCGCCGGGCAATGAGGTATTACATCTGATCTTTGATCAGCTTGCCCAGCGTGGCGATGCCTTCGCGGATGCGCTCCGGCGGCACGGTCACGAACGACAGGCGCAGCGTGTTCGGGGCCGGTTCGTTGGCGTAGAACGGGGCGCCCGGGACGAATGCGACGCGGGCGGCGATGGCCTGGTCGAGCAGTTTCATCGCGTTGATGTGCTTCGGCAGCGTGACCCAGATGAACATGCCGCCTTCCGGGCGCGTCCACGTGACGCCTTCCGGGAACTGCTCGGCCATCGCGTCCAGCATCACCTGGCACTGGTTGGCGTACAGGTTGCGGATGGTCGGGATGTGTTCGTTCAGGAAGCCGTCCTTGATGACTTCGTGCACGACCATCTGCGTCAGCGTGGCGGTGTGCAGGTCGGCGGCCTGCTTGGCCAGCTCGAGGCGGCGCACGAGCGGCAGCGGAGCGACGACGTAGCCCAGGCGGATGCCCGGCGTCAGCACTTTCGAGAACGACCCCATATAGATCACGCCGTCCGGATTCATCGACAGCATGCGCGGCATCGGCTCGCCCTTGTACGACAGCGCGCCGTACGGATCGTCCTCGATCAGCGGCAGGCCCAGGCGGGCGCAAGTCTCGACCAACTCGCGGCGGCGCTCGATCGACAGCGAGCGGCCGGTCGGGTTCTGGAAGTTCGGCAGCGAGTACAGCAGGCGCGCGCCCTTGGCCAGCGGCTCGATCGACGACGGCACCAGGCCGTGGTCGTCCGTCTCGACCGACTGGAATTCCGGACGGTAGACGGAGAAGGCCTGCAGTGCGCCGAGGTAGCTGGGGGTTTCCACCAGCACGCGGCTGCCTTCGTCGATCAGGACTTTACCGAGCAGGTCGAGGGCCTGCTGCGAGCCGGACACCATCAGGATCTGTTCCGGCACGATTGTCGTGCCTTCCGTGGACAGGTAGTTCGCCACCCATTCGCGCAGCGGCGCGTAGCCGTCCGTCGGGCCGTATTGCAGGGCCTGCTTGCCATTGTCGGACAGTACTTTGTCGAAGGCCGCCTTCATGCGTTCGACGGGGAAGGTGGCGGGCGAGGGCAGGCCGCCGGCGAAGGAAATGATTTCCGGACGCTGGGTGATCTTCAGGATCTCGCGGATCGCCGAGCTTTGCAGCTGCTGTGCGCGCTCCGAGAACTGCCACTGGATGGGATTGGGATTTTCGATTTTCATACTGGTCTCACAGGAAGGGCCACGATGGTGCGTCGGCCATTATAAAGCACGCCGGATAGGCTGCTCTCTCAAGAGGAGCACGCCTGGTAGGCATGCTCCGATTAAATTACTGCTGAAAATGTCGCTGCCGAACGATAGCTTACGCCACTTCGGCGATGAGTTCGATCTCGACACAGGCGCCGAGGGGCAGGGAAGACACACCGAACGCCGAGCGCGCGTGCTTGCCGGCAGCGCCGAACACCTCGCCCAGCAGCTCCGAGCAGCCGTTCGTCACGAGGTGTTGTTCGGTGTAGTCCGGCGTCGACGCGACCAGGCTCATCACCTTGACGATGCGCTTCACACGGTTCAGGTCGCCGCCGACGGCCGCCTGCAGCGTGCCGATCAGGTCGACGGCCACGGCGCGCGCCGCCGCCTTGCCCTGTTCCGTCGTCTTGTCGCGGCCCAAGAGGCCGGTATTGACGGTGCCGTCGGCATTCTTGCTGATGTGGCCGGACAGGAAGACCAGGTTGCCGGTCTGCGCATACATGACATAGGCGGCCGCCGGCGTCGCCGGTGCGCTCAGGGTGATGTTCAGTTCTTTGAGTTTGTCGTAGACGGACATGAATTCCCCAGGGTTGTGTGAAAAGAAAGCAGATATCGAGAAAGCAGCTATTGTACGACTTGCCGGCGAGCGTGCCCATCGTGGGGTGCATACCCATTATCGCCTCACCTGCATGCGGCGGCCCAGCGCCACGGTCGCGATCACGGCCAGCGCGAAGCCGACGTTGGCCAGCGTGAGCGCCTCGCCCAGCAGGACGGCCGCCCCGGCCAGCGACAGGAAGGGTTGCAGCAGTTGCACCTGTCCCACGCGGGCCACGCCGCCCAGCGCCAGGCCGCGATACCAGAAAAAGAAGCCGATGAACATCGAGAACGTCGTGACGTACGCGAACCCGAGCCAGCTGGCCGGGCCGACGGCGCCCAGGCGGCCGAACCGGTCGCCTTCGAACGCCAGCAGCAGGAGCGCGGCCGGGACGGCAGCCAGCACGAGCGCCCAGCAGATCGTCTCCTGGCCGCCCAGCGTGCGCGCGAGACGCCCGCCTTCCGCGTAGCCGGCCGCCGCGGCGACGATCGCGCCGAACATCAGCAGGTCGGCTTTCTGCAACATCCCGCCGCCCTGGCCCAGCGCAAAGACGAGCACGAGGCCGGTTCCGAGCAGCGCGACGAGCCAGAACCCGGTCGACGGCCGCTCGTAGCCCCGCAGCGCCGCGTACAAGGCGGTCGCGAGCGGCAGCACGCCGCCCAGCACGGCGCCGTGCGACGCGGGCACGCTGCGCATCGCAATCGAACTGAGCAGCGGAAAGCCGAGCACGCACCCGAGCGCCACGACGGCCAGCGGCCGCAGCGCCGCGCGCCCTGGCCAGGCGACGCGGCGCATGCGCAGCCACCCGGCCGCCAGCACGGCGGCGCCCAGCGCGCGGCCCAGCGTGAGGAACAACGGATCGAGCTCGCGTACCGCCAGCCGCGTGAACGGCAACGTGAGGCTGAAGATGGCGACGCCGATCAGGCCGAGTAGCATGCCGCGCGCTTCGTCGGACGCGGCCGCGACGGCAGGGGTCGGGGCGAGGGTGGTGGGACGCATGGGCTCTCCTGTTGTCGTTGCAGCAAACCGTGGTCAGGGTTATGCTAGACCGGACGAGCAGTACAGTCCCTATACACTTGCCGATATCCTTTTGCATACTGTGATGGCGAAATGACCGATACACTCATGCCGACCTTGCTGTCGCGCGATTCCGGCGAACCGTTGTCCGACCAGATCGTCCGGATGGTGACCGCGCGCATCGACGACAGGCAGTTGCGGGCCGGGGCGCGCATGCCCTCGATCCGCCGGTTCGCGGCCGCGCACGGCGTGTCGCCGTTCACGGTCGTCGCCAGCTACGACCGCCTCGTCGCGCAGGGCTACCTGGAATCGCGCCGCGGCGCCGGTTTCTTCGTGCGCGAGCGCGCGCCGCTGAACACGGCATTGCGCCGTGCCGAAGCGCATGCCGATCCCGCGCTGGAGTCGCGCGCGCTGGACGTCGTCTGGCTGATCCGCCACATGTTCCGCCAGATGCCGGGCCAGCCGTCGAGCGCGGCGGGCGTCCTGCCGACGGCCTGGCTGGACGGCCCCGGCGTCGCCAACGCGCTGCGCGCCGTCAGCCGCCAGAACAGCAGCGTGCTGCTCAACTACGCCAGCCCGCAGGGCTATGCGCCCCTGCGCGAACAATTGCAGCGCAAGCTGGCCGAGCTGGAAATCGCGGCCGCGCCCGCGCAATTCATGACGACGCTCGGCGTGACGCAAGGCCTCGACCTCGTCGCGCGCGAATTCTGCCGTCCCGGCGACACCGTATTCGTCGACGATCCGGCCTGGTTCCTCATGTTCGGCTCGTTCGCCGCGATGGGGTTGAAGGTGGTCGGCATCCGCCGCCAGGCCGACGGTCCGGACCTGGCCCAGCTCGAGGCGCTGGCGGCGCTGCACCAGCCGCGCCTGTACATCATCAATTCGGTGCTGCACAACCCCAGTTCCACGTCGCTGTCGGCCGCGAAGGCCTTCCAGATCCTGCGCATCGCCGAACGGCACGACATCACGGTCGTCGAGGACGACATCTATTGCGACCTGCATCCGGGCGGCGTCCAGAGCGCGACGCGGCTCGCGGCGCTGGACCAGCTGCAGCGCGTGATCTACCTCAGTGGCTTCTCGAAATCGCTGGCGGCGAACCTGCGCGTCGGCTTCATCGCGGCGTCCGCCGAGACGGTGCAGCGCCTGGCCGACCGCAAGATGCTCGCCACGCTGAGCACGAGCGACCTGGGCGAGCGGATCGTCTACAAGATCCTGTCCGAGGGTGTGTACCGCAAGCACCTGGACCGCATCCGCACGCGTCTGGATGCCGTGCGGCCCCAGGTCCTGCGCCGCATCGAGTCGCTCGGCATGACCCTGGAACCGGCGCCGACGGCCGGCATGTTCGCGTGGGCCGACTGCGGCCGCGACACGAACGCGCTCGCGGCCCGCGCGATGGACGAGGGCCTGCTGCTGGCGCCGGGCAGCCTGTTTTCGCCGACCCAGCTGCCGTCCACGAAGCTGCGGCTGAACGTGGCGGCGCTGGAGGATGCCGGCGCGTGGCGGTTCCTGGAGCGCGAGCTCGGGTGACGGTCACGGCGGGCTGACGAGAACATGCGTCGTGGTCACGACGACGGGTGCTCCAGTACTTTGAGTCCCGCGATCCCGCCGAAGACGAGCGCCATGCACGCCACCCGCGCCGGCGACAGCGGCTCGGCGAACACGGCGGCGCCGACGAGGCTGACGCCGAGGGCGCCGATGCCCGTCCAGACGGCATAGGCGATGCCGAGCGGCAGCGTGCGCACGGCCGCGGCCAGCAGCCAGATGCTGGCCAGCGCGGCGAGCACGGCCAGCAGGCTGGGCCCCGGGCGGCTCGCGCCCGCCGAGGCCTTGAGCGCGAAGGCCATGACGACTTCCAGCACACCCGCCGCGAGCAATTGCGCCCATGCAGACAAGCTCGGCATATCAGGCCTTCCTCATCTTGCGCTGAGCCCGGCCAACGGCGGGACGCTCACCGATCTTTTGCAGCCATGCGGCCACGCGCGGGTAGTCGCGAAGGTCGACGCCCAGTTCGTCGTGGCTTGCGAGCCACGGATAGAAGGCGACGTCGGCCACCGTGTACTCGTCCGCCGCGACGTGGTCCGAGACGGCGAGCCGGCGCTCGATCACGCCGTAGATCCGCTTCGTTTCGCGCGTATAACGTTCCAGCGCCATCTCGTTGCGTTCCGGCGCGCCGTGCCGGAACCACCAGAGTTGACCCAGCATCGGCCCGGTGCTGGCCGCCTGCAGGAACAGCCATTGCAGCACGGCCTCGCGGCCTTGCGCGTCGCCGGGCACGAGCTTGCCCGTGGCGAGGCCGAGGTGATACAGGATGGCGCACGATTCGAACAGGCTCTGGCCAGTGCGCTCGTCGACGAGCACGGGAATCTTGTTGTTGGGGCTGACCCGTTCGAACTCCGGCGTGAACTGTTCTCCCGCACTCAGGTCGACGTGGCGGACCCGGTAATCCAGGCTCATTTCTTCCAGGGCGATGATGACTTTCTTGCCGTTCGGGGTGTCGGCGATATGGGCGGTGTACATGGTGGCTCCGGTCGTTGATGGTGCCTGGAAGCGTAGCTTGTGCAAAAATGTCTGAACATTCGATTGTTTCGCACAATTCTTGTCTGTTTTTGCGCATCCATGGACTGGGAAGACTACCAATACTTTCTCGCGGTGGCGGGCGGCGGGTCCGTCTCGGCGGCCGCGCGCCGGCTCGGACAGAGCCATTCGACGGTCCTGCGCCGGCTGGACAAGCTGGAGGCCGCCCTCGACGTCCGCCTGTTCGAGCGCTTCCAGACGGGCTATGTGCTGACGCCCAACGGCGAGGAATTGCAGGCCCTGCTGGCGCCGGTCGCCGAGGGCATGCAGGAGATCGAACGGAAGCTGAGCGGGCAGGACGCCACGCTGCAGGGCGCGATCCGCGTCACGACGACCGACACGTTGATGGCGCTGTTGCTGCCGGCGCTGTCCGAATTCCGCCGCACCTATCCCGGCATCCAGCTGCAGGTCACGGTCAACAATAGTTTCTTGAATTTGTCGAGGCGCGACGCCGACGTCGCCATCCGGCCCTCGAACACGCCGCCGGACAATCTCGTCGGCCGCAAGCTCGGCCGCCTGCGCACGGCGCCCTATGCGGCTCAGGCCTATCTGCGCCGGCGTGGAGCGGTCGGTGGCTGGGCCGACCATGACTGGGTTGCGCCCGACGACAGCCTGGCGCACCTGCGCCAAGCCCGCTGGCTGCGCGAGCACGTGCCGCCGGAACGGTATGCGATCAGCGTCGATTCCCTGCTCGGGATGGCGGCCGCCGTCGAGGCGGGCCTGGGCGCCGGCATGCTGCTGTGCCTGCTCGCGGACGCGCGGCCCGGACTCGTCCGCCTCGCCGAGCCCGAGCCCGCGCTGGACACGGACGTCTGGATCCTGACGCATCCGGATCTTAGGCGGGTCAACCGGATCCGGGTGTTCACGGCATTCCTGTTCGACGGGTTGTCACGGCATCCGGCGTTCGGCTGAGCGGCCTGGCCATCGGTTGGCGCACGATCGTCTTCCACCGGCTGGCCTCGGCACGGCGGATGTCGCTCAGATCGATTTCATGGTGCTTGCCGGCGAGGGCGGCGCGGGCCTCGATGAATTCGTGGACGCGTCGTATCGTCGGACCTTTTTCCGTGAACGGTCCGACGTGCAGCGTCTGGGCACATCAGCCTTCCGCGAACGTGTCGATGCGGAGCGCGTCGATGGCGGCCAGGTCTCTCTTGCGCTTCACGACCGCGATCGCGTCCTTGAGGGCCGCATCGTGCGCGTACGATGGCTGGTGGATCATCATTGTCCATTTCCACTTCGACCGGTCATTGCGGGCGAACGACGACAGGTCGTCCGAGCAACACAGGCCTTACAGTGGCATCACCGCGTCATCGATGCCCACCGGTCCTTTCTTGACCATGAACTTCGCCGTGTAGGACACGGAGAACAGGGCTTCCACGGCCTGGGCGTACCACGGCGACGTGTCGGGATCGCCCGTCACGTCGATCATGAGGAAGCGGAATGCGGGAACGTCGACCTGGACGACGTCCCGCGCGGAGGGCTGGTAAAGATGTTTCAGTTTTTTTTCAGGTCGATTTTTGGCTCCCGGCCTCCCGATGCGTTCATCCGCCGTGTGCCAACCGGGCCTTGCTCGCCCGGGCACGCACCAGCAGCAGTTCGCGTTCCCGTTCGTTCTGCGTCATCCCCGCCGCCCGCTCGAATTCCGCCGCCGCTTCCTCGTGACGCCCCAGCCTGGCCAGCAGGTCGCCGCGCACGCTCGGCAGCAGGTGGTAGTTGCGCAGTGCCGGCACTTCCAGCAGGGCGTCGGCGAGGGCGAGGCCGGCGGCCGGACCGTAGGCCATGCCGAGCGCCACGGCGCGGTTCAGTTCGACGACGGGCGAGGGCATCAGCTGGGACAGCGCGTCGTACAAGGCGGCGATGCGGGCCCAGTCCGTTTCTTCCGGCTGGAGCGCACGGGCGTGGCAGGCGGCGATGGCGGCCTGCAGCGCGTATGGCCCCAGCGCGCCCAGGCGGCCGGCGCGGTCGAGCGCCGCCAGGCCGCGGCCGATCAGAAGGCGGTCCCAGCGGGAACGGTCCTGGTCCATCAGCAGGATCGGCGCGCCGTCCGGCCCCGTACGGGCGCGCTCGCGCGAGGACTGGATCTCCATCAGCGCGACGAGGCCGTGGACCTCGCCTTCGTCGGGCATCAACTCCGCCAGCACGCGGCCCAGGCGGACCGCCTCGCGGCACAGCGTGGGCCGCAGCCACTCGTTGCCCGCGCTGGCGGAATAGCCTTCGTTGTAGATCAGGTAGATCACCTGCAGCACGGACGCGAGCCGCGGCTTGAGTTCCTCGCCGCGCGGCACTTCGAATGGCACGCGCGCTTCGGCCAGGGTGCGCTTGGCGCGCACGATGCGCTGGGCCACCGTCGCTTCCGGGACGAGGAAGGCGCGCGCAATCTCGCCGGTGGCGAGGCCGCCCAGCAGCTTGAGCGCCAGCGCCGCGCGCGCTTCGGCCGACAGGACCGGGTGGCAGCACACGAAGATCAGGCGCAGCACGTCGTCGTCGATCTCGCCGGCCGTCTCTTGCGTCAGCGCGGCCAGCTCGGCGGGATCGCGGAAACTGCCGCTGTCGCCGAGCACATTATCCATCTCCCAGCTGATTTCGCCTTCCTTGCTGGCGTGCATGGCGTGGTGGCGCAGGTGGTCGAGGGCGCGCCGCTTGGCCACCTGCATCAGCCAGGCGCCGGGGCGGTCGGGCACGCCGTCCGCCGGCCAGCGCTCCAGCGCTTCCAGCAAGGCGTCCTGCGCGAGTTCCTCGGCCCGGCCGAGGTCGCGCAGCATGCGGGTCAGCGCGCCGACGATGCGCGCCGACTCCATGCGCCAGACGGCCTCGACGACCTTGCCCGTGTCGGCGCCGGCCGTCATGCGCGTCCTCCCGCCCGCATGGGCATCATGGGCGGTCCCACGCCGGTTGCGGCGCCAGTTCGGCGCGCAGGGCGGCGTCGAGCTGTTCGGCGCGCACGCTGGCATCCTCGCGCAGCCGGTCCGACACATCGCCTGCGGCCGCGCCCAGCGGCGCGATCAGCGCCACGCGCCGGATCTCGACCTCGACCTCGGGTCCGGTGGGGTAGGGCAGCGTGCGCGCCCAGCCCAGGGCCGCTTCGATCGAGGGGGCGCGGATCATCCAGAAGCCGGCGATGAGTTCCTTGGCTTCCGCGAACGGTCCGTCGATCACGCTGGCGCCGCCATTCGCCACGCGCACGCGGGCGCCGCGGGCGGTGGACTTGAGGCCGTCGCCGGCCAGCAAGGTGCCGGCCGCCGCGTGGATGGCGTTGAAGGCGTTCAGCCGGTCGAGCTTTTCCTGCAGGGGGATCGCGTCGCGCTCCGTACCGGCGTCCGAGCGCAGCAGGATCGCGTAGCACGCATCGTCCCCGGCGGCGCCGGGCGGGATGCCGGCGCAGCCGCCCGGGCAGCCCGTCTCGCGCAGTTCCAGCGTGACGGTGCCGGTGGCGTGAGCGTGACCCTGCAGCCATGCCAGCGCGGCGGCGCGCGACGGCGCCTCGAACACGGCGAAACCGGCTGGCAGGCGCTCGGCGCGCGGGAAGGGGCCGGCCGTCACGGCCTCGCCGTCGGGCCACAGCTTGAGGCGCAGCGCTTCCGAGTCCGGCGCGAATGCCAGCGCCAGCGCGGGGGCGCCGGGAGCGCCAGCGGCCGCGGCGCCGCCCGGCAGCCGGCGCAGCAGGTCGTCCAGCACGGCTTGCGGATCGGCGGCCGCGGCGCGGTCGTCGTTGTCGGTGCGGATGAGCATGAACTGCATGGCGGCCTCCTTCAGCGCGTGGCGAGTTGTTCGCGCATGCGGTCTTCCTGTGCGCGGACGTCGGCCGGCAGGTCGGTGCCGAAGTCGTCGGGACCGAACAGCTGGCGGATCTCGATCTCGCTTTCTACGCCCTCGTGCGGATTCGGGCAGCGCTTGAACCACTCGATGGCTTCTTCCCTGGAGCCGACTTCGATCAGCCAGAACCCGGCGACGAGTTCCTTCGTTTCCGCGAACGGGCCGTCGATCACGGTGCGCTGCGCGCCATTGAACCGGATGCGCGCGCCTTTGCTGCTGGGTTGCAGGCCTTCGGCGGCGAGCAGGATGCCGGCCTTGACGAGTTCCTCGTTAAAATTACCCATGTCGACGAACAGTTTTTCGCTCGGCATGACGCCGGCTTCCGTGGCCGCGGTGGCCTTGACGATGACCATGAATTTCATTGTTTTGCTCCCGCGCAGGTCTGGTCCATCGATTTCATCATTTCTTCGCGCATCTGCTCGGGCGTCATGTCGCGCTTGTGCGTGGCGATCGACCAGCGGTGGCCGAACGGGTCCTCGATCTGGCCGTAGCGGTCGCCCCAGAACATATCGGACACGGGCATGACCGGCTTGGCGCCCGCTTCCACGGCGCGCGCGTAGACGGCGTCGACGTCTTCCACGTACAGATGGATGTACACGGGTGTGTTTTTCAGGGCCAGCGGACCGACGCAGCCGAAGTCGGGAAAGTCGTCGGCGAGCATGAAGATCGAATCGCCGATGCGCATCTGGGCGTGCATGATCTTGTCGCCCGGGCCGGGCATGCGGCTCGTTTCGACGGCGCCGAAGGCCTGCTTGTAGAACGTCAGCGCGTCGGCCGCGCCGCTGCAGACGAGGTGCGGGGTGATCGTGTGGAAGCCTTCGGGAATGGGACGCACTTGTTCGGTCATGATGATCTCCTGTTCTGGTCAATGGGTCCGCAGCTCGGATGCTGCTGTCCGTACGACGATCGGGCTTCCCCGGTTTCGACACGCCCGCGCGAAAAAATTTCAGTGGATCGTCACGTTATGCCGACTCGATCAAAAAGTCGAGCAACTTAGTATATGTATAAGAAATGCGGTCCGGCAAAAAATAGCTCTTGAAATCCTTGTTCGTATCCCAATATCGGACCGGTCTGTTCAACCCCCCAGGGCACCTCGAAAAACCGTCGCGAGTTCGCAGCAGGTTTGGCGACGTGCCCGCTACAACGAGGACATAAGATGGCTATCGCCGAAAAAGAAACCCTTGGGTTCCAAGCAGAAGTCAAACAGCTGCTGCAACTGATGATCCACTCCTTGTATTCCAACAAGGAAATTTTCCTGCGTGAACTGATTTCCAACGCCTCCGACGCGGCCGACAAGCTGCGCTTCGAGGCGATCAATAACGACAGCCTGTACGGCAACGACCATGAGCTCAAGATCAAGGTCCTGTTCGACAAGGATGCGAAGACCGTCACCATTTCCGACAACGGCATCGGCATGAGCCGCGACGAGGTGATCTCGCACCTGGGCACGATCGCCAAGTCGGGCACGAAGGAATTCTTCAGCAAGCTGTCGGGCGACCAGCAGGCCGACGCCGCGCTGATCGGCCAGTTCGGCGTGGGCTTCTACTCGGCCTTCATCGTGGCCGACCGCGTCACCGTCGAAACCCGGCGCGCGGGCGCCGACGCGCATGACGGCGTCCGCTGGGAATCGACGGGCGAGGGCGATTACACCGTCGAACAGATCGAGAAGACCAACCGCGGCACGGACGTCATCCTGCACCTGCGCGAAGGCGAGGACGAGCTGCTGTCGTCGTGGAAGCTGAAATCCATCATCCGCAAATACTCCGACCACATCTCGCTGCCGATCGTGATGAAGAAGGAAGAGTGGGACGCGGAGAAAAAGGAAACCGTCGTCAAGGACGAATTCGAGACCGTGAACCAGGCGTCCGCGCTGTGGGCCCGTTCGAAGTCGGACATCACGAAGGAGCAGTACGAGGAATTCTACAAGCACGTCTCGCACGACTTCCAGCCGCCGCTCGCCTACACGCACAACCGCGTCGAGGGCCGCAGCGAATACACCCAGCTGCTGTACGTGCCGAGCCACGCGCCGTTCGACCTGTGGGACCGCAACAAGCGCGGCGGCATCAAGCTGTACGTGAAGCGCGTCTTCATCATGGACGACGCCGAGCAGCTGATGCCGGTCTACCTGCGCTTCGTGAAGGGCGTGATCGACTCGAACGACCTGCCGCTGAACGTCTCGCGCGAGATCCTGCAGGAGTCGCGCGACGTGCGCGTGATCCGCGAAGGCTCGACCAAGCGCGTGCTGGGCATGCTGGAGGAAATGGCCAACAGCGACGAGCAGGAAGGCCGCGACAAGTACGCGACCTTCTGGAAGGAATTCGGCCAGGTCCTCAAGGAAGGCATCGGCGAGGATTCGACCAACAAGGAGCGCATCGCCAAGCTGCTGCGCTTTGCCTCGACGCACACCGATTCGCCGGACCAGACCGTTTCGTTCGCCGACTACATCGGGCGCATGAAGGAAGGCCAGGACAAGATTTATTACGTCACGGCGGACAATTACAACGCCGCGAAGAACAGCCCGCACCTGGAAATCTTCCGCAAGAAGGGCGTCGAAGTGCTGCTGCTGACGGACCGCGTCGACGAGTGGATGCTGTCGTTCCTGAACGACTTCGACGGCAAGGAACTGGTATCCGTCGCCAAGGGCGGCCTGGACCTGGGCAAGCTCGAGGACGAGGCCGAGAAGAAGGAGCACGAGGAAACCGAGACCCAGTACAAGGACCTCGTCGAGAAGATGAAGGGCGCTCTGGCGGACAAGGCCAAGGACGTGCGCGTGACGTTCCGCCTGACCGATTCGCCGGCCTGCCTGGTCGCGGACGAGCACGAGCTGTCCGCGAACCTCGTGCGCATGCTGAAGGCCGCCGGCCAGAATGCGCCGGAGACCAAGCCGATCCTGGAGATCAACCCGAACCATCCGCTCGTCACGCGCCTGAAGTACGAGGACGCGGCGAGCCCGCGCTTCGGCGACTGGGCGCACATCCTGTTCGACCAGGCCATGCTGGCCGAGGGTGGCAGCTTGAGCGATCCGGCGGCGTTCGTGAAGCGGTTGAACGAGATGTTGCTGGCCACCGCAGCCAAGTAATCGCAAGCAGCCGGGCATTGCCCGGCTTTTTGTTTTTGAATTTTGCAACTAATCGACAGGCGGCGACCGGACCACCGGAACCCGGCGATTCAGGCCTTCAGGCTTTCAGGCCCAGCCCACGCGCACCCAGGGCGAACCCCGCATCGAACGCGCGCCGCAACCCGCGCTGCAATGCCTCCGTGAGCGGATTCAACGCCAGCGCCGTGACTGCGATCGCGGTGCCGATCGCGACGATCTCGTAGCCCGCCCCGCGTTCGATCGGCAGCACCGATTGCCACAGGCCGATCACGATGCCGTGCGACAGGTACAGCGTGAACGTGTGCGCGGCCAGGAAGCGGATGGGGCGTGCCAGACGCAGGATGGCGTCGAACCCAGCCTGGCGCGCGCAGGCGAAGTTCAGCAGCACGAGCACCATGACGGCGTAGTCGGCCAGCACGCGGTCGGCGCTGCCCATGCGGATGCCGGGGAACGGCCACCAGGCGTTGGCGACGCCGCGCAAATATGGCTCGGGATCGAGCCAGCCCCACAGGCCGATGAGGGTGATGCTCAGCAGCCAGAGCGCGCGTGCGATGCCGCGACCGAACGTCAGGCGGGCCTGCAGCCGGTACAGCGCGACGCCGGACAGCCACACGGGCAGCAGGAGCCACAGGCGCGGGCCGACGAGGGCGAGGACGGCGCCGGCCGCCAGCCAGCGCCGCCGGCCGCCGAGAAAGTGAAAGACGCCGAACAGCACGTAGTACCAGGCTTCGTAGTCGAGCGACCAGTACGGGATCAGCCAGGGCGGACGTTCGACGAAGTGCCACACGTCGCCCAGGAAAGCCAGGTGGAACGGCACGTAGAGCCAGGGGCGGCGCAACTCGTAGGCGTCTTCGACCGGCACGTGCAGGATGTCGCGCACGCACGTCGCCAGGATGAAGGACAGCGCCAGCACCGGCAGCACGACGGAAAACAGGCGCGCCGCGCGGGCCACCACGTAGCTCTTCGCCGTGAGGTTCTTGTGCTCGGCGCTGTAGGCGATCACGAAGCCGGACAGCACGAAGAACGTGATCACGGCCTCGCGTCCGAAGTCGGGGATGCGGGCGATCTGGGCGTCGTCGAAGATGCGGAAATAGCCGAAATGCGCCACCACGACGGCCAGCGCGGCGCAGCCGCGCGCGAGGTCGAGATAGAGGGAAAAGCGCGCGTCGAGCGAGCCGGCCCGGGGCGGCGTCATGGTGCCATCCGGGCGCTCAGGGGTTCAGGTCGCGGCAGAATTCGTCGAGCATCGCTTCGCCTTCCGGCCACGGGCCGTAGCCGCTGCCGCCGTTGATGTGGCCCGCCGGGCCGATCTCCACCAGCTTGCTGCCCCACGCGCGTGCGAACGCGCGTGCGCGCTCCGGCGACACGTATTCGTCGTTGCTGCTGGCGACGACCAGCGACGGAAACGGCAGCGGTGCGAGCGGGATCGGCTTGAAGCCGTTGGCGTCGATCGGGTAGGAGGGCGCTTCGACGTCGCTCGGGGCGACGAGGAAGGCGCCGGCCACCTTCAGCGTCGAGCCGGACTGCGCCCACTGCGCCACCAGCATGCACGCGAGGCTGTGCGCGACGAGGATCGGCCGGCCCTCGCAGTCGGCGATGGCGGCATCCAGTTCGGCCACCCACTCGGAACAAACCGGATTGTTCCAGTCGCGGTGCGGCACCCGCGTCCAGCACGCGTGTTTCTGTTCACAGTGGGTCTGCCAGTGCTGCGGGCCCGAGTTCCACAGGCCCGCCAGGGTCAGGATGTCGCACTTCATGTTCGCTCCAGTGTGGTCGTGCCGGCCATTGTACGATGACGCGCCGTTACAACGCCGTGCGCAACGCGAACAGTTCCGGAAACAGCACGACGTCCAGCATCTTGCGCAGATAGCTCACGCCGGCCGTGCCGCCCGTCCCCGTCTTGAAGCCGATGATACGTTCCACCGTCGACACGTGGCGGAAGCGCCAGAAGCGGAAGGCCGTCTCCAGGTCGACGAGCTTCTCGGCCAGTTCGTACAGGGCCCAGTGATGCTCCGGATCGCGATACACCTCGAGCCATGCGGCCATCACGGAATCGTCGTGGACCGTCGGCTGCGTCGGGTCGGCGTCCAGGCGGCCCTGCGCGATGGCCAGGCCGGAGCGCGCCAGCAGGCGCACGGCTTCGTCGTAGATCGACGGCGCGTGCAGCTCGCGTTCGAGCAGCTCATGGTGCTCGGGCGACGTCTTGTGCACGGCCAGCATGGCGGCGTTCTTGTTCCCGAGGATGAATTCCAGCTCGCGGTACTGGAACGACTGGAAGCCGGACGACGACGCCAGATAGGGACGGATGGCGCTGTATTCGGGCGGCGTCATCGTGGCCAGCACGTCCCAGGCGTGCACCAGCTGGTCCATGATGCGCGCCACCCGTGCCAACATTTTAAAAGCGGGCGGCAGGTCGTCGGCGCGGATGTGGGCGCGCACGGCCTGCAGTTCGTGCAGCATCAGCTTGATCCACAGCTCGCTCGTCTGGTGCTGGATGATGAACAGCATCTCGTTGTGGTTCGGCGAGAGCGGGTGCTGCGCGGACAGGATCGCGTCCAGGCCCAGGTAGTCGCCGTAGCTCATGCTGCGGCTGAAATCCATCTGCGCGCCGTGCCACTTCGGGTCTTGTTTGTTGTCGTCCATGGTCGCTCCTCAGGTGACGGCGCTCTTCTCGGCGCGGGTGTCGTAGGCTTCGCGGTCGAGGATGTCGCGCAGGGTCTCGACGGCGTCCCACGTGTCCGCGAAGCTCGTGTACAGCGGCGTGAAGCCGAAGCGCATGATCTCCGGTTCGCGGTAGTCGCCGATGACGCCGCGCGCGATCAGCGCCTGCATGACCGCATAGCCGTGCGGATGCGTGAAGCCGACCTGGCTCCCGCGTTCGGCATGCGCGCGCGGCGTGACGAGGCCCAGCGGATGCGCGGCGCAGCGGCTTTCCACCAGTTCGATGAACAGGTCCGTGAGCGCAAGCGACTTGGCGCGCAGGGCGGCCATGGTCGTCGCCTCGAAGATCTCCAGTCCGCATTCGACGAGCGCCAGCGACACGACTGGCTGGGTGCC
The DNA here is from genome assembly GCF_001941825.1 of Massilia putida. Lineage (NCBI taxonomy): Bacteria > Pseudomonadati > Pseudomonadota > Betaproteobacteria > Burkholderiales > Oxalobacteraceae > Massilia > Massilia putida. Next base: position 1,858,100 of record NZ_CP019038.1, on the reverse strand, counting down.
GCACAGGGCGCGGGCGATGCCGTCGGCGGGAGAAAACCCGTGCGACATCGCGAACGGCGCCGCGTGGCTCCACCAGCCCGTGAGCGGATGGCGGAACGCGGCCTGGTGACGACGCGGCACCCAGATGAAGGCCGGCGCGCCCGGGCCGCCGTTCAGGTATTTATAGGTGCAGCCGACGGCGAAGTCGGCTGCGGCCGCGTTCAGGTCCACCGGTACGGCACCGGCGGAATGGGCGAGGTCCCACACGGCCAGCGTGCCGCGCGCGTGCGCGAGGGCGGTCAGCGCCGCCATGTCGTGCATGCGTCCGGTGCGGTAGTTCACGTGCGTGAGCATCAGCACGGCGCAGTCGGCCCCGATGGCGGCATCGAGTTCCTCGGGTGCGTCGACGAGGTGGATGCGGTAGCCGCGGTCCAGCCAGCGCGCGAGGCCGTCTGCCATATAGATATCGGTGGGGAAGTTGCTGCGTTCCGTCACGATGACTTTGCGGGCCGGGTCGCGCTCGGCCTGGATCGCCAGCGCGGCGGCCAGCGCCTTGAACAGGTTCAGCGACGTCGTGTCCGTGACGACCACTTCGCCGGCCGCGGCGCCGATCAGGGGCGCGAGGCGGTCGCCGAGGCGGCCGGGCAGGGCGAACCAGCCGGCCGTGTTCCAGCTGCGGATCAATCCCTGCCCCCACTCCTGGCCGACGACGTCGCGCGCGCGTTCGAGCGCGGCGCGCGGGCGGGCGCCCAGCGAATTGCCGTCCAGGTAGATCACCCCCTCGGGCAGGTCGAAGCGTTCGCGCAGCGGTGCGAGCGGGTCGGCCGCGTCCAGGGCGAGGCAGGCGGCGCGCGTGGCGATGGGAGCTGGCATGTGGATTCCGGTAGGGTAAAGGAACGGAAAGTGTAGCAAAATTGCATCGAATTGCGGCGGCCAAAAATTTTCAAAAATTTTTCGCTGAAACCCTAAAGTTCTCCAAAAGCCGTCCGATAACCTATCCAGATGACCGGGATCGGGTCTTGAAAAAAATTTTTGTCGAAACCCTAAAGTTCGGCAAAGCCCGACCGATAACGAGTCAGATGGGATGCTTGAGGGCCAAAAAATTTTTTTGCGAAACCCTAAAGTTCCCGGAACCGTTGACGTAAACCAACACAGCAGTATGTTGTTGGCGGCCCGAAAGGGCTGAAAGCCGCCCCGGTTTCACACCTCACATCTACCCCGTTTTCATAGGGGAGTCACCACGATTCGGCAGGGTTTGTCAGACAAACTCCTACGGGTCGCGTTCGCCTTTGCCGGACGAAAAATACAGACACTCTCCAATTCTCCAAAAGTTTCCTCACAGTCAGAATCTATCTCAACGGCAACACACAACGCCTCACAGATAGATCACACGGAGATGGAAATGACTGCGAACGACATGATGGCTGAAATTCGTGATGCAAACCTGAGCTACCTGATGCTGGCACAGCAGATGATCCGCGCAGACAAGGTCACCGCAATTTTCCGCCTCGGCATCTCGGCCGACATCGCCGACCTGATCGAAGGCATGAGCAACGCTCAGATCCTGAAACTCGCCGGCGGCAACATGATGCTGGCCCGCTTCCGCTTCGACGACGCCGCCATCCTCGGCATGCTGACGAGCCACAGCAAGGACCGCGCCCTGGCCCAGTCGCACGCTGCGATCCTGATGGCTGGCCAGCCGGCCGAAGAAATCGCCTAAGGTCAGAGCCCGGTTTTTCTTTTAGGGCTCTGACCCGGGTTCAATTGCCCATTTCAGGGCTCTGACCCCGGTGTCCAGCCGGCAGCCCCAGTTCCAGAATCGAAGTCACGGAGAACAGCATGACCAAGAAAAGCGTCGTCTCGGAAGCCCAGGAAATCCAGCTGGCCATCGAACTGATTCAGCTCGGTGCCCGTCTCCAGCTGCTGGAAAGCGAAGTCTCCCTGTCGCGCGAGCGCTTGATCAAGCTGTACAAGGAACTCAAGGGCGTGTCGCCGCCGAAAGGCATGCTCCCGTTCTCGACCGACTGGTTCCTGACCTGGCAGCCGAACATCCACGCTTCGCTGTATATCAATATCTATAAGTTCCTGGTCGAGTATGCCGGCGCCACGGGCATCCAGGCCGTGATGAAGGCTTATAAGCTGTACCTGGAACAGATGCCGCCGGCACCTGGCGAAGAGCCGCTGCTGTCGCTGACCCGCGCCTGGACCCTCGTGCGCTTCTTCCAGGGCAATATGCTCGTGCTGGCCCCGTGCGGCAAATGCCAGGGCAAGTACGTCGTCAATGCGCTCGACCTGAACAATGATTACCAGTGCGGCCTGTGCCATATGCCGTCGCGCGCCGGCAAGACCCGCAAAGCCAAGGACGCCGCGCTCGCCGCCGCCTGAGCCGTTTTTCTCTTTACGTGATCCGTATTTTCTCCCCGCGGGGCAGGCCATGAATCAGCCTGCCCCGCGCCGCTTGTTCGAGGCGCCGTCTATACGGGCGCTGCTGGCCCAGGCCGGCGCCTTCCCATTGACCCTGATCGCCGTCTGGCTGCTGGCGCGCATCGGCCTGCCCATGCGCTGGGAAGGCGTTGCGCTGATCCAGGGCGCCTGGGCCGCGCTGCTGGCCTGGCGCCTCGGGCTCGCCGTCTGGTGGCGCGCCATCGAACTCGTATTTCCCTCCGGCGTACTGCTGGCGCGCGGCCTCGATCTGCCGCCCGTCCTGTTTTTAATATTGTTCGTGCTGTTCCTGCTCGTGTACTGGTCCACGTTCCGCACCCAGGTGCCGTACTACCCGTCGGGGCGGGGCGCGTGGGAAGCCGTCGCGCAGGCGTTGCCGGCCGACCGGCCGCTCGCCATCGTCGACGTCGGCAGCGGCCTGGGGGGCCTCGTGCTCGACCTGGCGCGGCGCCGGCCGGATGCGCAGGTGGACGGCATCGAGCTGGCGCCGCTGCCGTGGTTCGTCAGCCGGTTGCGCGGCAAACTGTCCGGTAGCCGCGCGCGCTTCCTGCGCGGGGACTACGAATCGTTGAATTTTGGTCACTATGACGTCGTGTTCGCCTACCTGTCGCCGGCCGCGATGGCCGGTCTCTGGCGCAAGGCGGAGAACGAAATGCGGCCCGGTAGCATGCTGTTAAGTTATGAGTTCGACATCCCCGCAAGAATGCCCGACCGTCGCATTGTGACGACTAACAGTAAGAAGATTCTCTATCTTTGGCAATTTTGACGGTCGTCGGGGCACTTTTACTTGCCCGTGGGCCATTCTCAAGCTAATCTAGTTCCCTACGTAAATATTTCTCTTTGGATTCATCAACTTGGATCCAAACCGGGCCTGTCCCGGAATCACGCATCGGGAGTCCCGTGTTTGTCATTGTTGGTTACGTTGTAGTGCTCGCTGCCGTGTTCGGCGGCTTCGCGATGAACGGCGGTCACCTGGCGGCGCTGTGGCAGCCGTTGGAACTCGTCATGATCGGCGGTGCCGCCGTCGGCGCGTTCTTCGTCGGTAACAATCCGAAGGCCGTGAAGGCGACACTGGCCGCGCTGCCCACCCTGTTCAAGGGGTCGAAGTACACGCGCGAGATGTACATGGAGCTGATGTCGCTGCTGTTCGACGTGCTGTCGAAGGTGAGGAAGGAAGGCTTGATGTCGATCGAAGGCGACATCGAGGCCCCCGAGCAGAGCCCCGTGTTCTCGAAGTACCCGGCGGTGCTGGCGGACCATCACATTGTCGAATTCATCACCGATTACCTGCGCCTGATGGTTTCGGGCAACATGGACGCGTTCCAGATCGAGAACCTGATGGACAACGAGATCGAGACCCACCATCATGAGGGTGCGGTCCCGGCACAATGCATTGCCAAGCTCGGCGACGGCCTGCCGGCGTTCGGTATCGTGGCGGCCGTGATGGGCGTGGTGCATACGATGGAATCCGTGGGCCTGCCGCCGGCCGAGCTGGGCATCCTGATCGCGCACGCGCTGGTCGGCACCTTCCTCGGCATCCTGCTGGCCTACGGCTTCGTCGGTCCGCTGTCCAGCTTGCTCGAACAGAAGCTGGAGGAGTCGACGAAGATGTTCCAGACCGTGAAGGTGACGCTGCTCGCCAGCCTGAACGGTTATGCGCCGGCGCTGGCCGTCGAATTCGGCCGCAAGGTGCTGTACTCGACCGAGCGCCCGACCTTCGCGGAACTCGAGGATCACATCAAGAAGGCCAAGAGCAAGTAATGGTGCGTAACATTCACATCGGCGCGGGAGTGCGGCATGGCTGACGAAGGCCAGAAGCCCATCATCGTCAAGCGCATCAAGAAGGGCGGCCATGGTCACCATGGCGGCGCCTGGAAGATCGCGTACGCCGACTTCGTGACGGCGATGATGGCGTTCTTCCTGCTCATGTGGCTGCTCGGCTCGACGACGAAGGGCGACATGGAAGGTATCGCAAATTATTTCAAGACGCCGCTGAAGGTCGCCATGCAGGGCGGCACCGGCGCCGGCAACAGCAATTCGATCCTGCAGGGCGGCGGCAAGGACCTGACGCGCCGCAGCGGCCAGGTCAAGAACGGCGATGTCGAATCCAACAAGAAATCGATGGACCTGAAGTCCGCGCGCGAAGCCCTCGAGAAAGAGGAAGCGACGCGTCTGGAACAGCTCAAGCAACGCATCCAGCAGACGATCGAAGCCAATCCGCTGCTGCGCAAATACAAGAACCAGTTGCTGCTCGACGTGACGAGCGAAGGCCTGCGGATCCAGATCGTCGACGAAAAGAACCGTCCGATGTTCGCGTCCGCGAGCGCCGAGCTGCAGCCCTATACCCGCGACATTCTCGACGTGCTGGGCCTCGTGCTGAACGACGTGCCGAACCGCATCGGCCTGTCCGGGCATACCGATTCCACGCCGTATTCGACGCCCGCCGGCTATACGAACTGGGAATTGTCCGCCGACCGCGCCAATGCCTCGCGCCGCGAACTGGTGCACGGCGGACTGTCCGATGCGAAAATCCTGCGTGTGGTCGGCCTCGGTTCGGCCGTCCACCTGGACCGCGCGGACCCGTTCAACCCGATCAACCGCCGCATCAGCATTCTGGTCATGAACAAGCGGACCGAGAACGCCGTGCTGCACGACGGCACGCCGCTGGACGTACCCGGCGAGAGCGCGGACGCGGCAGTGAAAGCGGTCGCTGAGGCGACGGGTGCCGGGGTGGCGGCACCCGTCGAAAAGGGTGCCGGGGTGGCGGCCTCCGTCGAAAAGGGTGCCGGGGTGGCGGCCTCCGTCGAAAAGGGTGCCGGGGTGGCGGCATCCGGCGCAAAGGGTGGCGGTCTGGCGCAACCGGCGGCAACGCCGGCAGGGAAAAAGTAACGGACGGGATGTTCTGGAGGATTTTATGACGACAAGAAAAAAGATTCTCGGGTCACACGTCAAGCGCCTCTTGTCGGGTGTGTCCGACCATGGCCGGCGCCACCTGTCCGAAGTCGAGACCGACCTCGTGCAGACGACGCTGTTGCTCGAGGAAGCCGTCGAGAAGCTGACGAGCAGTTTCATGGCGATTCACCACGTGGTCGATTCGCGCCAGGAAGCAATCAACCGGCTGCTGGCCGGCCAGGCGCCGACGGCGGAAGAGAGCGCCTGCCTGACCGGGATGTCGGGCGAGATCGCCGGCCACGTGAACGCGGCGGTGACGAGTATGCAATTTCAGGACATGACGAGCCAGCTGCTCGACCGCACGCTGCGCCGAGTGACGGGCCTGCGCGATTTCCTGACCACGCTGTCCGAGCATGGCGACGACATCCTGCCCGAGAGCGACGGCGACGAGATCGTCGAACGCCTGGGCAAGGTCAGCATGGCGCTGGCGATCCAGTCGCTGGAGCTGCGCAGCATGCTGCGCAAGTCGGTCGAACAGCGGCACCTCGAGAGTGGTGATGTCGAGTTGTTTTAACCATGGGGGCAGAGCCCGGTTCACCGGGTGGGCTCTGACCTCATCTGATTATAAAAAAAGCAGCCAGGCGACTGGCGCGAGTGAAAACCTGGGTCAGAGCCCCCAAAAGAAAAACCGGGCTCTGACTCGAACAGGAGCATAAAGATGGCAAAAACGATTCTCGCAGTCGACGATTCCAGTTCCCTGCGCCAGATGGTGGCTTTCAGCCTGAAGGCCGCCGGCTATCAGGTGGTGGAAGCCGTCGACGGACAGGATGGCCTGGAAAAGGCGAAGCTGCAGACCGTCGACCTGGTCCTGACCGACCAGAACATGCCCAAGATGGACGGGCTCACCCTGATCAAATCGCTGCGCGGCCTGCCGGGCTACCAGAAGACGCCGATCCTCATGCTCACGACCGAGTCGTCCGAAGACATGAAGACGAAGGGCCGCGCGGCCGGCGCGAACGGCTGGCTGGTCAAGCCGTTCGACCCGCAGCGCCTGATCGAGGTGGTCAAGAAAGTCATCGGCTGAGCGGCCTCGTGGCCGCCGTGCCGTTCGCACCAGACGGATATTCAACATGACCATCGACATCAGCCAGTTTTACAAGGTCTTTTTCGACGAGGCGGAAGAGCTGCTCGCCGAAAAGGAGCGTCTGCTGCTGGCCGTCGATATCGACTCGCCGGACCCGGAAGACCTGAACGCGATCTTCCGCACCGCCCATTCGATCAAGGGCGGGGCATCGACCTTCGGCCTGAACGACATGAGCGAAGTGACGCACGTGCTCGAGTCCCTGCTGGACCGCATCCGCAAGGGCGAGATGGCCCTCACGGCCCAGCACGTGGACGCCTTCCTGGCCGCCAAGGACATCCTCAAGATGCAGCTCGACGGCCACCGTAACGGTGCGGACGTCGACCAGGAAGCCGTCGCCAACGTGCGCATGATGCTGCACGACCTGTCCGAAGGCGTGATCGTGCCGACGCACCAGCCGACCGTGCCCTCGTTCCTGCACGCCGAGCAAAAACAGCAGGTCGCGGAAGGCGCGCACCGCTACAAGATCGAGCTGCCCGACCTCGCCAAGCGCGACGTCGACGCGCTCGTCGACGAACTCGGCCTGCTGGGTCGCGTGTCCGTCGTGCCGCTCGAGGCGGGACGCACGGCACTGATCATCATGACGCACGAGGGCCTGGACGACATCATCGCCATCTGCTCCTTCGTGCTCGACCCGAGCGACCTGAAGATCTTCGAAGCGCCCCCGCTCACGCCCGAGCAGCGCGCCCGCGAGGCGGCCGACCGCGCCCGTATCGAGGACGAGCAGGGCTACGGCTTCTTCGACCCGGCCGATCCGGTCGACGCCAGCGACCTGGCCCCGTCGGAGGACGAACTCGGCTACGGCTTCTTCCAGCCGATCGAGCAGATCCGCCGCGAAGCCGGCATCGTGGCCGAGCCGCCGCCGCCGGCACCGGTGCGACCGGAACCGCTCGAGATCACCGAAGTGGCGGCCGAAAAGAAGGCCGCCAAAAAGGCCGAAGGCGCCCACGCGCAGGGTTCGGAATCGTCGTCGATCCGCGTGTCGATCGAGAAGGTCGACCAGCTGATCAACCTCGTCGGCGAACTCGTGATCACGCAGGCCATGATCGAGCAGCGCAGCTCCGGCCTCGATCCGATGCTGCACCAGCGCCTGCTGGCGTCCGTGTCGCAGCTGACGCGCAATACGCGCGACCTGCAGGAAGCCGTCATGTCGATCCGCATGATGCCGATGGACTTCGTGTTCTCGCGCTTCCCGCGCATGGTGCGCGACCTGGCCGGCAAGCTCGGCAAGAAGGTCGACTTCATCACCAACGGCGCCGCGACGGAACTGGACAAGGGCCTGATCGAGCGCATCGTCGATCCGCTCACGCACCTGGTGCGCAATTCGATCGACCACGGCATCGAACTGCCCGCCGCGCGCGTGGCCGCCGGCAAATCGGAATCGGGACGCCTGTTCCTGTCCGCCGCGCACCAGGGCGGCAATATCGTGATCGAAGTCGCCGACGACGGCGGCGGCCTGAATCGCGAAAAGATCCTGGCCAAGGCCAAGCAGAACGGCCTGCCGGTGTCGGACAACATGAGCGACGCCGACGTCTGGCAGCTGATCTTCGCGCCGGGCTTCTCGACGGCGGAGATCGTCACCGACGTGTCGGGCCGCGGCGTCGGCATGGACGTCGTCAAGCGCAATATCCAGGCGCTGGGCGGCACCATCGACATCCGTTCCGCGCGCGGCTTCGGCACGACGATCCTGATCTCGCTGCCGCTGACCCTGGCGATCCTGGACGGCATGTCGATCCGCAGCGGCGAAGAGATCTACATCCTGCCGCTCGGCTTCGTCGTCGAGTCGCTGCAGCCGGCGCGCGCCGACGTCAAGGAGATCGCGGGCCAGGGCCGCGTCGTCAAGGTGCGCGGCGAATATCTGCCGCTGGTCCCGCTGTACCAGATGTTCAACATCGAACCGCGCATCACCGATCCGTGCGAAGGCATCCTCGTGATCCTCGAAGCGGAAGGCCGCAAGGCCGCGCTGTTCGTCGACGAACTGGTCGGCCAGCAGCAGGTCGTCGTGAAAAACCTGGAAGCGAACTACCGCAAGGTGGCCGGGATCTCCGGCGCCACCATCCTCGGCGATGGCGGCGTGGCGCTGATCCTGGACGTGGGCGCGCTGCTGCGCTCGTCGCGCCAGTTGTCCGATGAATCCGTCGTCTACTGAAATAAACCCATACTTTTGCTCCGATAAGGAACCGACATGTCCACTCAACCGACGAACAAGCCGAACGATGCCCACGACGGCAGCGGCAGCGAATACCTGGCCTTCACCCTCGGGTCCGAGGAATACGGCATCGACATCCTGAAGGTGCAGGAGATCCGCGGCTACGAGACCGTGACCCGCATCGCCAATGCCCCGAATTCATCAAGGGCGTGATTAACCTGCGTGGCATCATCATCCCCGTGGTCGACATGCGCATCAAGTTCAACCTGGGCACGCCGACCTACGACCAGTTCACCGTCGTGATCATCCTGAACATCGGCGGCCGCATCATGGGCATGGTCGTCGACAGCGTGTCGGACGTCACCACGCTCTCGCCGGACCAGATCAAGCCGGCGCCGGAGATGGGCTCCGCCTTCAACTCCGACTACCTGACCGGCCTCGGTACCGTCGACGAACGCATGCTCATCCTGATCGACATCGACAAGCTGATGTCGTCCAGCGAAATGGGCCTGATGGACCGGTTGGCGGCTTAAACACGGTAGCGCGGCGCAAGGGACCACCCGGACCGCTCGCGGTCCGCAGAACGAATGCAACCCATGGCTAACAACGTGCCGCACAATACGAAGCCGGCGACCCGGCAGGAGACCGGCAAGGAGTTCGACTTCACCCGCGCCGATTTCGAGCGCGTGCGGGGCCTGATCTACCAGCGCGCCGGCATCTCGCTGGCCGACAGCAAGCAGGAGATGGTCTACAGCCGGCTCGCGCGCCGCCTGCGCGCCAACGGCATCGCCTCGTTCGTGTCCTACCTCGACGCGCTGGAAGCGGGCCGCATGCCGGCCGAGTGGGAATCGTTCACGAACGCGCTGACGACGAACCTCACGTCGTTCTTCCGCGAGGCGCACCACTTCCCGCTGCTGGCCGAACACGTGCTCAAGGCGCGCGCCCGGCACGGCGGGCCGCTCACGATCTGGTGCTCGGCCAGCTCCACCGGCGAAGAGCCGTATTCGATCGCGATGACCGTGTGCGAGGCGTTCGACACGCTCACGCCGCCGGTGCAGATCGTCGCCACCGACATCGACACGAACGTGCTGGCCACGGCCAGCGCCGGCGTCTATCCGCTCGAGCGCGTCGACAAGATGGACCAGGCGCGCCTGCGCCGCTTTTTCCTGAAAGGGAAGGGGGCCCAGGAGGGCCTCGTGCGCGTGCGCCCGGAACTGCGCCAGCTGATCACGTTCCGCCAGCTCAACCTGCTGGCCGACGGCTGGGACCTCAAGGGCCCGTTCGACGCGATCTTCTGCCGCAACGTGATGATCTACTTCGACAAGTCCACGCAGCGCAAGATCCTGTCGCGCTTCGTGCCGCTGATGAAGCCCGATTCGCTGCTGTTCGCCGGCCATTCCGAGAACTTCCTGTACGTCTCCGACTCGCTGCGCCTGCGCGGCAAGACGGTCTACGAATTGAACCACGGCTGACGCCCCGATCGGAACATGGAAACGAACAGCCATTTCGCCACCAACGTCTATTACGACCGCACCTTCGATTGCGACGCGGCCAAGATCCTCCCCGGCGAGTACTACTACACCGAGAAGGACATGCTGATCGTGACGGTGCTCGGCTCGTGCGTGTCCGCGTGCATCCGCGACCGCGTCAAGGGCCTGGGTGGCATGAACCATTTCATGCTGCCGGACGGCGGCGACCCGGGCAACCCGGTCTCGGCGTCGATGCGCTACGGAACGTATGCGATGGAGGTGCTGATCAACGACCTGCTCAAGTCCGGCGCGCGCCGCGAAAACCTGGAAGCGAAGGTCTTCGGCGGCGGCGCCGTGCTGCGCGGCTTCTCCGCGATGAACGTGGGCGAACGCAATGCCGCGTTCGTCATCAACTTCCTCAAGACGGAACGGATTCCCGTGCTGGCAGAGGATTTGAACGACATTTACCCGCGCAAGGTGTATTTTTTCCCGCGCACCGGCAAGGTACTCGTCAAGAAGCTGATGCAGACCCATAACGACACGCTGGCGAAGCGCGAACTCGATTACGCCAGCCGCCTCAAGGTCACGCCGGTCGCCGGCGCCGTCGACCTGTTCTGACAAGAAAGGCAAAGAATGAGCTTCAATACGATGACGAAGATCAAAGTGGTGATCGTCGACGATTCCGCCCTGATCCGCAGCGTGATGACGGAAATCGTCAACTCGCAGCCTGACATGGAGGTCGTCGGCGTCGCCCCCGATCCGCTCGTCGCGCGCGACCTGATCAAGCGCACGAACCCGGACGTGCTCACGCTGGACGTCGAGATGCCGAAGATGGACGGCCTCGACTTCCTCGAAAAGCTGATGCGTCTGCGCCCGATGCCGGTGCTGATGGTGTCGTCGCTGACGGAGCGCGGCTCCGAAATCACGATGCGCGCGCTGGAACTGGGCGCCGTCGATTTCGTGACCAAACCCAAGATCTCGATCCAGAGCGGCATGCGCGAGTACACGGAGCTGATCGCCGACAAGATCCGCGCGACGGCGCGTGCCCGCGTCAAGGCGCGCACCCTGCAGACCGCCGCGGCCGGCGCCCCCACGCAACTGCCGCAGCTGCGCAGCCCGCTGACGTCATCGGAAAAGCTGATCATCATCGGCGCCTCGACGGGCGGCACGGAAGCGATCCGCGAATTCCTCATGCAGATGCCGTCCGACTGCCCCGGCATCCTGATCGCCCAGCATATGCCGGAAGGTTTCACCACGTCGTTTGCGCGCCGCCTCGACTCCCTGTGCAAGATCAGCGTCGTCGAGTCCGCGGGCAACGAACGCGTGCTGCCGGGGCACGCCTACATCGCGCCGGGCCACTCCCACCTGTTGCTGACGCGTTCGGGCGCGAACTACATGACGAAGATCGAGCAGTCCGAACCGGTCAACCGTCATCGTCCGTCCGTGGACGTCCTGTTCCGCTCGGCGGCCCAGGCGGCCGGCAAGAACGCCGTCGGCGTGATCCTGACGGGCATGGGCAAGGACGGCGCGCAAGGCATGCTGGAGATGAAGAACGCGGGCGCCTACAATTTCGCCCAGGATGAAGCGTCGTGCGTCGTGTTCGGCATGCCGCGCGAAGCGATCGCCATCGGCGCCTCCCACGAGGTGGCCCCGTTGACGGCATTGCCGGGCCTCGTGCTTGACCATCTGGCAACCCACGGAGGCCGTGCGTTGCGCGTTTGATCCGCATACGGTGCATTCACTGCGGTTTTATCGCCGTAGAGCAACAAAAATGCTATGCTTTAGCTTGTATTCGCAGTGCCGAACCTACCAACATATACACTAGGGGCTGCGTAGTATGCGCGCCCCATCATAGAGTTAAGAAACAACGGAGTATTTCATGGCTGATCCTAAGATGCGTTTCCTGGTTGTTGACGATTTTTCGACGATGCGACGCATCGTCAAAAATCTGCTGAAAGAACTGGGTTACGGCAATGTCGACGAAGCGGAAGACGGTGTCCAGGCACTGGCCAAGCTGCGCAGCGAACAGTTCGATTTCGTCGTGTCGGACTGGAACATGCCGAACATGGACGGCCTGACCATGCTGCAGAATATTCGTGCCGATCCCGCACTGGCCAAGCTGCCGGTGCTGATGGTGACCGCCGAAGCCAAGAAGGAAAACATCATCGCGGCGGCGCAAGCCGGCGCCAACGGCTACGTCGTGAAGCCGTTCACCGCGGCCACGCTGGACGAAAAGCTGAACAAGATTTTCGAAAAGATGGAAAAGGCCGCATAAATGACCGAGTACACTGCCGACTCGACCTCGCCCGACGAGGTCCTGAGCCGGATCGGACATATGACCCGCGCGCTGCACGAAAGCCTGCGCGGGCTCGGCCTGGACAAACTGATCGAAAAGGCGGCCAGCGACATCCCCGATGCCCGCGACCGCCTCGATTACGTGGCCCGGCTGTCCGAGCAATCGGCCAAGCGTGTGCTCGACGCGACCGATGCGGCCAATCCGCTGCAGGACGGCATCGACGACCGTGCCGCTGAACTGACCCGTTCCTGGCAGGCCCTGCTGGCCGAACCGGGCAATGGCGACAGTGCATGGCGCGAGCTCGCCGAGCGCACCGTGGCCAGCCTGGCCGAATCGCGCAATGCGGCCACCGCCACCAAAGGTCATTTGATGGACATCATGATGGCCCAGGACTTCCAGGACCTGACCGGCCAGGTGATTTCACGCATCACGGGCATCGCCCAGAACCTGGAAAAACAGCTGGTGCAGGTGCTCGTCGATTTCGCCCCGAGCGAAATCAAGCGCGAGCTCGACAATGGCCTGCTGAACGGTCCGCAGATCAATCCGGAAGGCAACACCGAAATCGTGGCCGACCAGGGCCAGGTCGACGACCTGCTGGACAGTCTCGGTTTCTGATCCCGCCGCGGCGGTACGTACCGCCGCCGCCGTCTCGTTTCACCTTGGGATCGTTACAAAACCATGTACCAGACTAATTTCATCGTCCGCGAACCCCTGCTCGATCCCAAGCAGCGCGTGATCGGCTACGAACTCGGTTGGCAACAGCGCGACGGCCAGACCGTCGGCGACGCCGACCTCGAAAGCCTCGTCGCCTTCGTGGCCGAACACGTGGTCGACGAGGAGCAGGGCTGGCTGCTGCGCGACAAGATCCTGTTCCTCGACGCCGTGCCGGCCATGTTGTCGCTGGATGCGCTGCACGCGCTGCCGCCGGAACGCACCGTGTTGTCGCTGCGCGTACGCGACCTCGCCAACGCCGATACCCGCGCCGCCGTGCAAGCCTTGCGCGCGGGCGGCGTCGGCATCTCGATCCGCGGCGCCGACCCAGCCCTGCTGGGCAAGAACCTCACGCCGTTCGCGTCCTACGCCGAAGTGCGCTTCACCGGTACCGACGTGGCCGCCCAGGCGCGCGCGTACGCGCTTGCGAAGCAGTCGGCGCTGCGCCTCGTCGGGCGGCCCGTCGCGACGTGGCCGGATTTCGATGCCTGCGCCGCGCTGGGCCTGGACGCCTTCGTCGGCAAGCTGCACCTGACGCCGCGCCCGGGCAACCCGGTCAAGGGCATGAACCCGGCCCAGACCATCATCCTGCAACTGATGCAGATGGTGCAGAACAACGAGGACGTGCCGAAGATCGAGGCCGTGCTCAAGCGCGATCCGGCGCTGATCTATAAACTCCTGCGCTTCATCAACTCGGCCGGCTTCGGTTCGGGCCGCGAGATCCAGTCGCTGCGCCAGGCCATCGCGATGCTGGGTTATGCGCCGCTGTACCGCTGGCTCGTCCTGTTGCTGGCCACCGCGAGCGCGAGCGGCTACTCGCCCGTGCTGATGGAAACGGCCGTCGTGCGTGCGCGCCTGTGCGAGCTGCTCGGCCAGACGCACCTGGCCCGCGGCGAAGGCGAGCACCTGTTCGTGGCCGGCATGTTCTCGTTGCTCGACCGCCTGCTGGGGTTGCCGATGAAGGAAGTGCTGGACACGATCCAGCTGCCGGAACAGGTCGTGCAGGCGCTGCTCGGGCGCGAGGGCACCTACGGGCCGTACTTGGCGCTGGCGGAGGCGTGCGAGTTGAATTCCGACCTCGTGGCGTCGCTGGCGGCGTCGCTGGACATCAGCCCGCATGACGTCAACAAGGCGCATTTGTCGGCGCTGGCGTGGGCGCAAAACGTGGCGGCATAAGCGTCATTCCCGCGCAGGCGGGAATCCATACTGAGTTTCCGACGTCGTAACGGTTGCTCAGACGACTCAACTCCGACAGGTCAGCATGGGTTCCCGCTTTCGCGGGGACGACGGGTGTCGCTATCGGTACCGCGTAACCGTTCAGCGCCGCTTCTGCACCTTGTCCACGGCTCGCTCGAGCGACTGGCGCATCTGCATCGACATGTTCGAGATGCGGCAGCCCACCTGCACCTGCTGGCCCAGGAGGAAGGTGCGGAACGGCCGCAGCAGGCGGACTTCGAGGTCGGCCGTGATGACGAGCGACGATCCCATCTCCAGCACGACGCCATCCAGTTTCTTGCCCACATACAGTTCGAGCGCCTGTTCCGGCGTCGCGCGCAGGCCGACGCCCCCGCGCGAAAAATCGTACAGCGGCATCTCGAACACCTTGCCCAGCATCGTGAAACGGGCGCCGTAATTCATGCCCACCGGCGATTCGAGGCGCGGCTCGGCGCGCCGGTTCAGCACGAGACAGACGTCCGGCAGGGGGAATTGCAGGAGGTCAGGCCGGTCGGGCACGGCGGCCGGGGCCGCGTCGAGCTCGAACTGGACCTTGGCATTGCTGCCCAGCGCCGCGACGAACACGGTCTTGTCTTGCAGCGCCACGCCGTGTTCGGCGAGGTCCAGCGTGAAGACCTTGCCCTCCGGATCGACGCTGTCGATGCGCGCCATGACCATGTCCTGGCCGCGCGGATAGACGGTCACGGGCTCGCCGGTGAGTGCGAGCGTCGTCAACGCGTCGCCGATGTCGAACGCGTCGCGCATTACGTGAAAGCCCGAATCGGGTTTGATCCGGGCGACGGCGTCCGCCGGTTTGGGCGGACCCTTGCGCATCAGAGGCACTGAGAGGTCTGTCAAAGCGCTACTCCTTCTTTTTACGTGGCTTGGGTAAAAAGGGTGAAAAGCCAAAGCCCGAGTCTAGCAAGAAGAGTTGCTAATTCCTACAACATATTTGCAACAATGGAACTTTTAGAGTCAGATCTCAAGATTATCGATCAGGCGCGTCACCCCTAACTTGGCCGCGGTCAGGACCACGAGCGGCGCGCCTGCTTCGTATTCCTCGCGGCTCGGGGCCTGCAGGTTCATGCGCTTGCGGATCGACACGTAGTCGGGCTTCCAGCCATGCCCGGCCAGGCGGTCCATCGCGTCGCGTTCGAGCGCGACCAGGTCGGCGTGGCCCGCGCGGGTCTGCTCGGCCACGTACTGCAGCGTCTGGTACAGGAACGGGGCCTCGGCGCGCTCCGCCGTGCTCAGGTAGCCGTTGCGCGACGACAGGGCCAGGCCATCTTCGGCGCGGAAGGTCTCGGCGCCGATGATTTCCGTCGGCAGCGCGAACTGGCGTGCCATATTGCGGACGATCATCAGCTGCTGGTAATCCTTCTTGCCGAACACGGCCACGCGCGGCTGCACGCACGAGAACAACTTTGTCACGACGGTGCACACGCCGTTGAAGAAGCCGGGGCGGAACTCGCCTTCCAGAATATTGCCCAGGTCGTCGGGCGGCTGGACGCGGTATTCCTGCGGTTCGGGATACAGGTCTTTCTCGGTCGGCGCGAACAGCACGTACACGCCTTCCTTCTCCAGCTTGGCGACGTCGGCTTCGAACGTGCGCGGGTATTTGTCGAAGTCCTCGTTCGGGCCGAATTGCAGGCGGTTGACGAAGATCGAGGCGACGACCGGATCGCCGTGGCGGCGCGCCAGGCGCATCAGCGACAGGTGGCCCTCGTGCAGATTGCCCATCGTCGGCACGAAGGCGGTGCGCAGTTGTCCGCGCAGCTGGTCGCGCAGTTCGTCAATGGTGGAAATGATTTTCATGATATCGGATTCGTAGTGGCGCTACGCCGGGGAATAGGCGAGCCGCACATAGATGGGGGCGAAAGGTTCGGCCTGGGTAATTTCGATTAACGTTTCTTTCGCCAGTTCGAGCATGGCGACGAAGTGCACGACGACGACCGGCACGCTGGCCTGGCCGCCGAACAATTCCGAGAACTCGACGAAGCGGGCCGACTGCAACGTACGCAGGATCGCCGACATGTGCTCGCGCACGGACAATTCCTCGCGGCCGATGCGGTGATGCTGGGTCAGCTTCGCGCGGCGCAGCACGTCCATCCAGGCGCGCTGCAGGTCGTGCGGGTCGACCTGCGGCCAGATCGGACCCAGCGCCTGCTCGATGTGCAGTTGCGGGCGCACGAAGTCGCGGTCCAGCTGGGGCAGGGCGCCCAGTTGCTGGGCCGCGAGCTTGATCTGCTCGTAGTCCAGCAGGCGCCGCACCAGTTCCGCGCGCGGGTCTTCCGCTTCCTCGACGAGCGTGTCGACGCGCTTGGGCAGCAGCATACGCGACTTGATCTCGATCAGCACCGCCGCCATCAGCAGGTATTCCGCCGCCAGTTCCAGATTGCTCTTGCGGATCTGCTCGACGTATTCCAGGTATTGCAGCGTGACCTGGGCCATCGGGATGTCGAGGATGTTGAAATTCTGCTTGCGGATCAGGTACAGCAGCAGGTCGAGCGGACCTTCGAATGCGTCGAGAAAAATCTCGAGCGCATCGGGCGGGATGTACAGGTCGGTGGGCAGGTGCAGCAGCGGCTCGCCGTACAGGCGCGCGATGGCGCTCTCGGCGTGGGCGTCGGCACCCGCGGCGTCAGCCGGGAGGCCCGTGGTGCCGTCGCCCGGATCGGGGTCGGCGCGCCCTTCGGGCGTCGCCTGCGCGGGCACCATGGTCGTCGGCCTCGGAAAGAATCAGGTGAAGATCGGACCGGGTCGCGTCAGACCTTGGTCTGGTACGGGTACGCCTGCTGGCGGAGACGCGATTCGTCGATGCGGCGCTGCTCGTCCAGCGACAGCGGGGCCTTGTCCCACAGCAGCGAGCGGCCGGCCTGCTGGCGCTCTTCCATGCCCGGGGTCTTTTCCTTCAGTTGCTTGATGAACTTGGTGTGCTCGGATTCGTACTGGGTGTGTTTCATGGCTTTTCTAGGCAGGTCGTACAAAACGGCGGCTTCGTTTATCGAGAGCCGCCGCGTCATAAAAACAAAGAATGATACTGCGAGTCAGCGCTTATTGGTGCAGCGCATTGAGCTGACGGGCGATGATGTCGTGGTTGAGCCACAGCACCGGGGCGATCTTCTCGGCCGCGCCGTGGAACATCAGCGGGCCGGCGCCTTCCAGCACGAGGGCCGACAGGTGGTCCGTGATCAGCGCCTTCTTGTCCTTGTGCAGCGAGGTGATCTCGTCGGACGTGCCGATCATCAGGTCGGCCAGCTCCGGCGTGTTGTCCATCGGCCAAGCCTCGAAATTGCGGAACGATGCGCTGGTGGCCGTCTGCAGATAGGCTTCCAGCTTGTCCAGGATCGATTGCAGCGACACGCCGTCGCCCAGCAGGCCCTGGCAGATGTCCCACTGTTCCTGCGCCCATGCGCCGCCGCCTTCCTTCTTCAGGGCGAGCAGCAGTGGGAACAGCGACAGTTCGACGCCGACGAAGATGTCGGACGAGTTCGTGCGGATTTCCGGGCAGTTGAACACGGTGGCGCTGACGCCCTGGGCCCAAGCGGCCTCGGCGATCGACTCCAGGCGCATCTTGGCATAGCCCTGCGTGTAGTTCGTGTAGGTCTGCCACACGTACTCGTCGCCGATCAGGATCTCGGTGCCGTGGTAGCCGTACGCCGTGTAGCGCACCTGGCCGCCTTTCGATTCCACGCGCGCGCGGATCGCGGCGGACGCGTCGATCAGGTATTTCAGCGTGTTTGCCGTGACTTCGTCGAAGTTCATCAGGATCAGCTTGCCGAGGTCGCTGTCCAGCAGGGCGCGCGACGACATGAAGCGCTCGCCGCGGCCTTTATAGATGCGGTTGGCAATGGCCAGGAAGGCCTTGACCTTCGGGATGCCGCCGGCCATCGTGTGTGCGAAGAACACATTGGCGCCGTCCGGGATCAGCTTGTCGATCTCGGCCATGACGGCCTTGGCGGACTCGGTGAAGCGCTGCACGCCGGCGGCGCGGCAACCTTCGATCTTGGTCCAGTCCAGTTTGTCTTCTTGCCAGCTCTTGAGGGTAATGCCGGAAAGCATCTCGGTCGGATTCTGCTCGCCCGGGGGCGCGTCCATGTCGAAACCGGCCATCAGCGGTACGTTGACGATGCGGCCACCGAGCTTTTCTTCCGCCTCGGCATGCTCGTCAGGCGTCAGCGCGCGCAGGGTGCCATCGTCGTTGCGGCGGCCGACGGTGATGCCGAGGATCGTCATGCCGGCGGCGCGCGCCTCGTCGATCAGGCCGTTCACATAGCCGCGGCCGAACAGTTCGCCGAACAGGACGAAGACGTCACCTTGGCGGTACAGATTCGCTTGCGGGATGTGCCTCAGGGCTTTGTATTCGGTCATATTTTTCGCTACCACTCAAAAGTAGATTTATTAAATTTATTAAATTTATTCTTCATGGGGTCAGAGCACGGTTCTTCTTTTAGGGCTCTGACCTCATCTAATTAAAAAACAGCGCATTATATACTGCCACCGGCGCGTAAAATTGATGGTATTCTGGCAAGGCATTGACTCGGTTTCCTCAACCTTTTCCGTACAGGTGATCCATGAAAGCTGTCCCGCATTGCGTCGCGCTTCTCGTCGCCGTTTCGTTTGCCCTGGCCGGATGCGCCAGCACCCAGGATACGCCGGACTCGCCCGCGCTCGGCGCCGCGTCCACGTCGACCATGGACACGGCGGCCGCAATCACGGGCAGCCGCATCCCGGCGAAGCGCACCGAAAAGATGGTCAGCCAGATCGGCGGCCAGGATTACAAGGACAACAAGAGCGCGTTGGCGGCGCCGTTACAGAGCCACTGACGCCGCCGAGCCGGGCCTAGCGGATCCGCATGCCCGGCTGGGCGCCGCTCACCGGCTCCAACAGGTACAGGCCCGGATTCGCCTTTTCGTCCTTGCTCGATGCGCACAGCACCATGCCTTCCGATACGCCGAATTTCATCTTGCGCGGCGCCAGGTTGGCCACCAGGACGGTCAGCTTGCCGATCAACTGCTCAGGCTGGTAAGCCGACTTGATACCCGAGAACACATTACGATAGCGGCCTTCGCCCACGTCCAGCGTGAGGCGCAGCAGCTTGCTCGAACCTTCGACGTGCTCACAATTGACGATCTTCGCCACGCGCAGGTCGATCTTGGTGAAGTCGTCGATCGAGATCTCCGGCGCCAGTTCTTCGATGTCGGCGGCTTCGGCAGTCGCGGCCGGTGCGGCTGCGGTCTCGGCGGCAGGCGCGGCGGCCGGGGCCGGCTTGTCGAACAGGTCCTCGACCATCTTCGCGTCCACGCGTTGCATCAGGTGGCTGTAGGCGCCGATGGTGCGGCCCAGCAGCGGGGCGTACACGCGCTCGCCTTGGGTGTCGTCCCACGAGTAGGCTTCGTCCCCGAGGAATTCGCGCACGCGCGCGGCCACATGCGGCAGCACGGGCGACAGCAGGATCGTCAGCTGGCGGAACAGGATCAGCGCGGCGGTGCAGACGTCGTGCAGCTCGGCCGTCTTCGTCTCGTCCTTGGCCAGGATCCACGGCTTGTTCTCGTCGACGTAGCGGTTGGCGACATCGGCCACTTCCATGATCTCGCGCAGCGCCTTGCCGAACTCGCGCGACTCGAAGTTCGCCGCGATCGACGCCTGGCGCTCGCCGAGGTTGCCATTAACTTCGCCGTTCAGCGCGCGGGCAATCCACTGTTTCGCATCGTCCGACAGCGTCGACGCCAGCTTGCCGTCGAAGCGCTTGGCGACGAAGCCGGCGCAGCGGCTGGCGATGTTCACGTACTTGCCGATCAGGTCGCTGTTCACGCGCGCGACGAAATCGTCGCCCGTGAAGTCGAGATCTTCGACGCGCGCGTTCAGCTTGAACGCGAGGTAGTAGCGCAGCCATTCCGGATTCATGCCCAGCTGCAGATAGCGCAGCGGCGAGATGCCCGTGCCGCGCGACTTCGACATCTTTTCGTTGTTCACGGTCAGGTGGCCGTGGACGTTGACCTTCAGCTTGTCGATGATCGGGTGGCCCGAGAAATTCAGCATCGCCGGCCAGAACAGCAGGTGGAACGAGACGATGTCCTTGCCGATGAAGTGCACTTGCTCCGCCGACGGATCGTTCAGGAAGGCTTCGTAATCGATACCCTGCTTCTCGAAGTAATTCTTGAGGCTG
Organism: Massilia putida; assembly: GCF_001941825.1. Lineage (NCBI taxonomy): Bacteria > Pseudomonadati > Pseudomonadota > Betaproteobacteria > Burkholderiales > Oxalobacteraceae > Massilia > Massilia putida. Next base: position 1,837,637 of record NZ_CP019038.1, on the reverse strand, counting down.
GCGAGATAGCCGACCGGCGCGTCCAGCCACACGTAGAAGAATTTGCCCGGCGCGTCCGGGATCGGGATGCCGAAATAGGGCGCGTCGCGCGAAATGTCCCAGTCGGCCAGCTTTTCGCCGTTCTCGCCCAGCCATTCCGACACCTTGTTGACCATTTCCGGCTGCAGGCGGCCCGGGGTGTTCAGCCACTCCTTCAGGAATTGGAAGCAGCGCGGGTCGGACAGCTTGAAGAAGTACTGCTCGGACGGCTTCAGGATCGGCGTCGACCCGGTGAACACGGAGTACGGATTGATCAGCTCGGTCGGCTGGTAGGCGGCGCCGCACACTTCGCAGTTGTCGCCGTACTGGTCCTTCGCGTGGCAGACCGGGCACTCGCCCTTGATGTTGCGGTCGGCCAGGAACATGCCTTTCGCCGTGTCGTAGAAGCGGTCGACGGTCTTCGTGTAGATCAGGCCATTGTCGCGCAGGCGGCGGTAGATACCCTGCGACAGGTCGACGTTTTCCGGCGAATCCGTCGAATACCAGTTGTCGAAGGCGATGTGGAAGCCGTCCAGGTATTGCGCGCGGCCGGCCGCGATCTTCGCGACGAATTCCTGCGGCGTCACGCCTTCCTTCTCGGCGGCGATCATGATCGGCGTACCGTGCGTATCGTCGGCGCCGACGAAGTGCACGACGCGCTGTTCGCCGGCGTCGCGCTGCATTCGCTGGAACCGGACCCAGATGTCGGCCTGGATGTACTCCATCATGTGGCCGATGTGGAAGGCAGCGTTGGCGTAGGGCAGGGCGGTGGTGACGAACAGCTTGCGTGTCATGGTGGAAGGTTGAGGTTGTCCAGGAAAAAAGGCATTTTACCAGCGGATGACCCTGAGCGCGCAGGGGGAACTTTTGCGCTAAACTTGCGCATCACATCCGGAGAACCCAATGAGCATCACTGTAGATGACGTCAAGGCCGCCCTGGCCGCTGTCGTCGATCCCAATACCAATAAAGATTTCGTATCCTCCAAGGCAGTCAAGAATATCCAGGTCGACGGGGGCAACGTCGCCCTCGACATCGAGCTCGGCTATCCGGCCAAGAGCCAGGCGGCGGGCATCCGCGCTTCCGTCGTCGACGCGCTGCGCAAGCTGCCCGGCGTGAGCAACGCCAGCGTCAACGTCACGAGCAAGATCCTGTCGCACGCCGTGCAGCGCGGCCTGAAGGTGATGCCGAACGTGAAGAACATCATCGCCGTCGCGTCCGGCAAGGGTGGCGTCGGCAAGTCGACGACGGCCGTCAACCTCGCGCTGGCCCTGGCCGCCGAGGGCGCCAAGGTCGGCCTGCTGGACGCCGACATCTACGGCCCGTCGCAGCCGATGATGCTGGGCGTCTCGGGCCGTCCGCAAAGCTTGGACGGCAAGACGATGGAGCCGCTGGAAAACCACGGCGTGCAGGTGTCGTCGATCGGCTTCATGATCGATCCGGACGAGCCGATGGTGTGGCGCGGCCCGATGGTCACGCAGGCGCTGCAGCAGCTGCTGGAACAGACGAACTGGAAAGACGTCGACTACCTCGTCGTCGACATGCCGCCGGGCACGGGCGACATCCAGCTGACGCTGGCGCAGAAAGTGCCCGTCACGGGCGCGGTGATCGTCACCACCCCGCAGGATATCGCCCTGCTGGACGCGCGCAAGGGCCTCAAGATGTTCGAGAAGGTCGGCATCCCGATCCTCGGCGTCGTGGAAAACATGAGCACCCACATCTGCTCGAACTGCGGCCATGTCGAGGCGATCTTCGGCGAAGGCGGCGGCGAGAAGATGTGCGCCGACTTCCACGTGGAATTCCTCGGCAAGCTGCCGCTGCAGCTGTCGATCCGCGAGCAGACGGATTCGGGGACGCCGACCGTTGTCGCCGAGCCGGATGGTCCCGTCGCCGCGATCTACAAGGACATCGCGCGCAAGGTGGCGGTCAAGGTGGCCGAGCAGGCGAAGGATATGACGGCGAAGTTTCCGACGATCGTCGTCAAGAACGACTAAACGCGGAGGGGTCAGAGCCCGGTTCTTCTTCTAGGGCTCTGACCCCGGTGCCCAGCCGCGACAGAACTAGACAGAACTAAAAACCGGTTTCTGACGCGCGGCCACAGATTCACCGGTCGATCTGATCAGATGAGGTCAGAGCCCTAACGGAAAAACCGGGCTCTGACCCCATAAGATGCTGACCCCCGGTGCCCAGCCGCGACAGAACTAAAAACCGGTTTCTGACGCGCGGCCACAGATTCACCGGTCGATCTGATCAGATGAGGTCAGAGCCCTAACGGAAAAACCGGGCTCTGACCCCATAAGATGCTGACCCCATAAGATGGGGATGGCGTTTATGAGCTAACAAAAGAATGCGTATCGAAACAATTCGCGCGAGGTTGCGCGCCTTGGGCGCCCAGCCCCTGCACGAAGACCGCGTGCTGCGCGACTGGGTCCGCGTGATGGACCACGACCGCGGCCGCCGCCGCCCCGACGATTTCCTGCCGAAGCCCGTCCGGGAAGCGTTGCCGCAGCTGGATGCCGAACTGGATGCGCTCGCGCGCGTCCTCGGCACGCATCCGGCCGACGACGGCTCGGCCCGCCTGCTGGTCGGCCTCGCCGATGGCCAGACCGTGGAATCCGTGCTGCTGCCGCGCGACGGAGTGTGCGTGTCGAGCCAGGTCGGGTGCGCGGTCGGGTGCCAGTTCTGCATGACGGGGCAAAGCGGCCTGATCCGGCAAGTGACGAGCGGCGAGATCGTCGCCCAGGTCGTGCTGGCGCGCCGTCGGCGGCCCGTGAAGAAAGTCGTGTTCATGGGCATGGGCGAGCCCGCGCACAATCTGGACAATGTGCTGGAAGCCATCGACCTGCTCGGCATCGAGGGCAATATCGCCCACAAGAACCTCGTGTTCTCGACGGTGGGCGATCCGCGCGTGTTCGAGCGGCTGCCCGAAGGGCGCGTGAAGCCGGCGCTGGCGCTGTCGCTGCATACGACGAAAGCGGACCTGCGCGCGCGCCTGCTGCCGCGCGCGCCGCGCATGACGGCCTTTGAGCTGGTCGACGAGGGCGAACGTTACGCGCGCCTCACCGGCTATCCGATCCAGTACCAGTGGACCTTGCTGGACGGCGTCAACGATGGCGAGGACGAGCTGGAGGCGCTCGTGAGTCTCCTGCGCGGCAAGTATGCCGTGCTGAACATGATCCCCTACAACACGAATCCCGGCCTCGACTTCCGCCGGCCCCGCTGGGACAAGGCGCGCGCGATCGCTGCGTGGCTGTTCGAGCGGGGCGTGCTGACCAAGCTGCGGGACTCGGCCGGCCAGGACGTCGACGGTGGCTGCGGCCAGTTGCGGGCGCGCGCTACGGCACGTGGCGACGTAACGGAAACGCCTCGATCGATTCCACTGCGGCGCTCGACATATACCAGTCGTTGACCACGAGCTGCGGCGTGTCCACATGCATCGTCCCGAGCGGCATCCCGCGCAGCTCGGCCAGCACCGCGGCGAAGCGTGCGGGACCGGCCGGCGGCGCAATAAACCGCAGCAGGGTCGAATGCGCCGTGACGAGCCGATAGCGCTGGTCGAGCATGCCGTCCAGTCCACGTGCACGCAGCGCGTCGCGCAGGCGCGTGCGCAGCAGCTCCAGCGTGCCGTCGCGCGGAAAGCCCCGCGCCAGCACGGCGCCGCGCGAGATCGTGATGCCGTCGAAGTCGATGTCGAACGCGGGCAAGCCGTCCACCGCCGCGCGCACGGCCGCCGTGTAGCCGGCACGGCGCGCCAGATGCGGTGCGTAGTCTTCCGTCACCGTGAACAGCGACAGGATCGTCACGTGCAGGTCGGCACGGGGTTGGCGGTACTGGCGCGGATCGGCGCCGGCCAGGCGGTCCTGCACGTGTTCGAGGCGGGCCGCCAGCGCCGGGTCGGGGCGGGCGATCAGGGTCATGCCGCGGCGCGGATCGAGGCCGCCGCCCAGATGCGTGTCGCAGTCGACGTCGCCCAGGGCGACGGCCGGCCAGGCGCGTTCCCACATGGCGTCGTAGTGGGCCCGCAGATCGGGTGCAGGACTATGGCTCATCGGCGAGATTATCGCCCGTCTACGCCACGCGCGCGATGCCCGGCTCGACCTGGCGCGCGCGCACCTGGTTGCGGCCGCCCCGCTTGGCCTCGTACATCAGCTCGTCCGCGACGGCGATCAGGCTTTGCGGCGTGATCGCCTGGCTCACGGCGAAGTCGGCGCCGACGACGCCGAAGCTGGCGGTCGTGGCCAGGGCCGCGTCGCCGCAATCGACGCGCAGGGCGGCGAAGGCAGTGCGCACGCGCTCGGCCAGTTCGGTGGCGCCGTCCAGCCGCGTTTCCGGCAGGATGATCAGGAATTCCTCGCCGCCGTAGCGCACGACGGTGTCGACGGATTCGCGCGTCATCGTCTGGAGCAGATGCGCGAAGCTGCGCAGCAGTTCGTCGCCGGCGTGGTGGCCGTAGGTGTCGTTGATGGCCTTGAAGCCGTCCAGGTCGCACATGATCAGCGACAGGCTGAGGCGGTAGCGGCGCGCGCGGGCGATCTCGCCGTCGAGCAGGGCCGCGTTCAGGTGGCGCCGGTTGTAGCAGCCCGTCAGCGGATCGCGGACGGACAGGTTCGTCAGCACCTGCTGCGTGCGGTATTGCTCGCGCCACAGGCGCGCGTGACGGTTCGCCGCGACGGCGCCGAAGGCGTTGGCGAACAGGATCAGCATCGTCATCGACACGAGGTGGCGCGTCGATTCGAGATGCTGGTGCCAGGACAGCGCGATGAAGACGAGGCTGGCGCCGAGCGCGATGGCGACGGCCGTGCGCAGCCGGTTCGGAATGAAGATCAGGACCACGACGGCCATCAGGCCGACGGATGTGCCGTGCAGCAGGGTGTCGGCCGGGCGGCGCCACGCGACGATCATGTACGTGAGCATGCCCAGCAAGGTGAAGGCGCTCGCGACCCGGTATGCGGCCGTGACGGGCGCTGGCGCGCGCCACGCATGGCGCACGCCGACCCAGGCCAGCATCGGCACGGTGGACCGGGCCAGCAGCGACGGGATCGCGCCCGGCAGGCCGAGGGCCAGGATGTCGGTGACGCTGAACATCATGTAGAACAGCGAGCACAGGGTCAGGGCGCGGCGCAGGTCGCGCAGGATCGTCCGGGATTGCGCGTGCAGGAAGCCGATTTCCGTCGCCGCGCAGACGAATTCCCCGCGCAAACGCGCAATGGCAGCGGGGATCGGGTCGTTCGGCATGGACGGGAAGGGGGGAGGTGGGAATATGAGGCGAGACTCTAGCGAAAAGTTTAGTTTCTGTAAAGTAATTTTCAGCCGTTTCGGGCCGTGATGGCGCGGGTTCGCGCCTCCCCTCGTTGGCGGGGCAGGCTGTAAAATAGCCGCTTGATCAATTCCAGGCCGTATCCGACCATGACCGTCCGTACCCGTTTCGCTCCCAGCCCGACCGGCTATCTCCACCTCGGCGGCGCCCGCACCGCGCTCTACTCGTGGGCCTATGCCCGCCACTTCGGCGGCACCTTCGTCCTGCGCATCGAAGATACCGACCTGGAGCGTTCGACGCCGGAAGCCGTGCAGGCGATCCTGGAAGGCATGACATGGCTGGGCTTGAACCACGACGAAGGCCCGTTCTACCAGATGCAGCGGATGGACCGTTACCGCGAGGTGGTCAAGGGCATGCTGGAAGCCGGCACCGCATACCTGTGCTACTGCTCACCGGAAGAAGTGGAAGCGATGCGCGAGCGCATGCGCGCCGCCGGCGAAAAGCCGCGCTACGACGGCACCTGGCGCCCGGAACCGGGCAAGACGTTGCCGCCCGTGCCGGAAGGCGTCAAGCCCGTCGTGCGCTTCAAGAATCCGCTCGACGGCGAGGTCACGTGGCACGACGTCGTCAAGGGCCAGATCACTATCGCCAACAAGGAACTGGACGATCTCGTGATCGCCCGTCCGGACGGCACGCCGACGTATAACTTCTGCGTCGCGGTCGACGACTGGGACATGAAGATCACCCACGTGCTGCGCGGCGACGACCACGTCAACAACACGCCCCGCCAGATCAATATCCTGCGCGCCCTCGGCGCCGAGCTGCCGCAGTACGGCCACCTGCCGATGATTCTCGGCGCGGATGGCCAGAAGCTGTCCAAGCGCCATGGCGCCGTCAGCGTGATGGACTACCCGGAGCAGGGCTATCTGCCGGAAGCGATGCTGAACTACCTCGCACGCCTGGGCTGGAGCCACGGCGACGACGAGATCTTCTCGATGCAGCAGTTCACCGAGTGGTTCAACCTCGACCACCTGACCGCGTCGGCCGCGCAGTTCAATCCGGAAAAGCTGGGCTGGCTGAACAACCACTATATCAAGCAGGCCGACAACGAGCGTCTGGCAGGCCTGGCGCGTCCGAAGATGGAACGCGAGGGCGCGGTGTTCGACGGCGCGCCGCCGCTCGCCGCCGTGCTGGGCCTCATGAAAGAGCGCACCAACACGATCAACGAGCTGGCCGACGCCGCCATGCTGTTCTACCGCGAGCCCAAGCCGGACGCGGCGCTGCTGGCCCAGCACCTGACCGACGCCGTGCGTCCTGCGCTGGCCCAGTTCGCCGAGCGCCTGCGCGACGTGGAATGGACCAAGCCGGCGCTGTCCGCCATGATGAAAGAGGTGCTGGCCGCGCACGGTCTCAAGATGCCGCAACTGGCCATGCCGCTGCGTCTGCTGGTGACGGGGCAGCTGCAGACGCCGGCCATCGACGCGGTGCTGGAATTGTTCGGCCGCGATGTCGTCGTGGCACGCGTGAGCAAGGGCTTCTGAGCGCGGGGCGCTCAGAAGGACATCCCGTCTTGGTATTTGCGAAATGCAAGTGCGTCCGCTATAATGCTCGCACTTCAGCGCTGCGGGGGTATAGCTCAGCTGGGAGAGCGCTTGCATGGCATGCAAGAGGTCAGCGGTTCGATCCCGCTTACCTCCACCACGTTCTGAAGTAGATTGCGACGTTCGGGTCCCCATCGTCTAGAGGCCTAGGACATCACCCTTTCACGGTGAGTACCGGGGTTCGAATCCCCGTGGGGACGCCAGATCCGCAATCGCGACGTTGAAAAACGACGTAAGCAGTAAATGTAGTGTGTTATAGTGCTGTTTTCCCGTAGGGGGTATAGCTCAGCTGGGAGAGCGCTTGCATGGCATGCAAGAGGTCAGCGGTTCGATCCCGCTTACCTCCACCAAGCAGGGAAAAACAGTACGTAATGCAGTGCATGAAAGTCCAGGGTCCCCATCGTCTAGAGGCCTAGGACATCACCCTTTCACGGTGAGTACCGGGGTTCGAATCCCCGTGGGGACGCCAAGATTTGATCAGCCGGGTCAGAGCCCACCCGAGAAAAGCGGGCTCTGACCCTGGAAGATGAGTAGGTTGTGCAAGGAAGCCGCCTTGAGCGGCTTTTGTTTTGGGGGTATAGCTCAGCTGGGAGAGCGCTTGCATGGCATGCAAGAGGTCAGCGGTTCGATCCCGCTTACCTCCACCAAGTTTCAAGCAGTACGGTAGTTCAGGTCCCCATCGTCTAGAGGCCTAGGACATCACCCTTTCACGGTGAGTACCGGGGTTCGAATCCCCGTGGGGACGCCAGTTTTTTTGGTGTATGATGCCTGCGATCAGGCATAGCAGTAGGAAGTTCCGAGGTCCCCATCGTCTAGAGGCCTAGGACATCACCCTTTCACGGTGAGTACCGGGGTTCGAATCCCCGTGGGGACGCCAAGAGTCGCAATACAGAATACGCAGCAACAGTTTTAGGTCCCCATCGTCTAGAGGCCTAGGACATCACCCTTTCACGGTGAGTACCGGGGTTCGAATCCCCGTGGGGACGCCAGTCAAAGACCGGAGCAGACCACCCGCACATGCGGAAAGGTGCTCCGGTTTTTCTTTGGATCGGCGAAACCATGCACAACGATCAACGCTCCACGACACTTACCATCTTCTGCAAGGTGGTCGACAACTTCGGCGACATCGGCATCTGCTGGCGTCTCGCGCGGCAGCTGCATCACGAGCACGGCATCGCCGTGACGCTGTGGGTCGACGACCTCGCCAGCTTCCGCCGCATCTGGCCAGCCGTCGCCGTCGATGCCGCGACGCAGGTCGTGGACGGCGTGCGCGTCATCCACTGGCGCGACCAGGACGGCGCATTCGTGCCGGACGACGTGGCCGACATCGTGATCGAATTCTTCGGCGTCGACATCCCGCCCGGCTATATCGCCGCGATGGCGCAGCGCGAGCCGCGGCCCGTGTGGATCAATTACGAAGGTCTCAGTGCCGAAGCGTGGGTCGAAGGCTGCCACAGGCTGCCGTCGATGCACCCGCGCCTCAAGCTGACCAAGCATTTCTTTTTCCCCGGCTTCACCGACAAGACGGGCGGCCTGCTGCGCGAACGGGGCCTGCTCGACGCGCGCGACCGCTTCCAGGCCGACCCCGCAGCGCGCGCCGGATTCCTCGGGCGGCTGGGCGTCACGCAGGATGCGCCGGCGGCGTTGAAGGTCAGCCTGTTCTGCTATCCGCATGCGCCGCTGGCCGAGTTGTTCGGCGCCTGGCGCGACGGTGACCGGGCGGTCGTGTGTCTCGTGCCGCAGGGCGTCGCGCGCGAGCACGTCGGCGATTTCCTCGGCGCCGACCCCGTGCCCGGCGCGGCCGCGACACGCGGCAATCTGACCCTGCGCGTGATCCCGTTCCTGTCGCAGGACGACTACGATCGCCTGCTGTGGTCGTGCGACCTGAACTTCGTCCGCGGCGAGGATTCCTGGGTGCGCGCGCAATGGGCCGGCCGGCCCTTCATCTGGCACATTTATCCGCAAGATGAAAACTTGCATCATGTTAAACTCCGCGCGTTCCTGCAAAAGTACGCGGCGAACCTGGATGGCCTGATCGATTTTTCCCTGCGCTGGAATGGCGCGGAAGGCGGGGGTGTCGACGCGCCTTTGTGGACGTCCCTGCAAGCCGAATTACCGGCAATTACCGAGCGCAATGTCGAATGGCAAACGCTGATGTTGGCGAATGGCGACTTGGTGAGCAATCTGCTCGGTTTCGCCCGGTCGCTGCGGTAGTCGACGGGCGAGGAACATGGTATCATGCTTGATTACTGCAACTCATTTTTAGGTTAAAACCCACCTATGAAACCCGCAAAAGAAATCCGTGTCGGCAACATCATCATGGTTGATGACAAGCCTTTCATCGTGCTGCGCTCCGACGTTAACGGCTCGAGCCGCACGGGCTTCACGTACAAGTGGAAGATGAAGAATCTTCTCACCAACGCTCCGCTGGAAAACGTGTTCCGCGGCGACGACAAGTTCGACGTCGTCGTCCTGGACAAGAAGCCGGTGACCTACTCGTACTTCGCCGACCCGCTGTACGTCTTCATGGATGAAGAGTACAACCAGTACGAAATCGAAGAAGAGAACATGGGCGAAGCCGTCAACTACCTGAAAGACGGTATGGCATGCGAAGCCGTGTTCTACGACGGCAAGGCCATCTCGGTCGAACTGCCGATCACCATCGCACGCCAGGTCGTCTACACGGAACCGGCCGTCAAGGGCAATACCTCGGGCAACGTCCTGAAGGAAGCCAAGATCGAGAACGCCATCGAAGGCAAGCAGTTCACGATCCAGGTGCCGCTGTTCGTCAACCAGGACGACACCATCGAAATCGACACCCGTACCGCCGAGTACAAGCGCGTCGTCCGCAACTAAGCCGACCCGCTCCCTGAAAAACGCTGTCCATCGGGCAGCGTTTTTTTTTCGTCCTTCTTATCGACATGGCGGCATGTCGCATCGTCAAGAGTGCTGATATGCTGAGCATTCTTGACGGGAGGATGCATGGATCGCAGGGATTTCGTTCGATTGGGACTGGCGGCGGCTGCCGCGGCGGGTATGACCGCGAAGGCGGCGGGCAAGGAACTTGACGCCGTCCTGGACGCCGGCGTGCGCGAGCAGCAGGCGCTGATGGAAACCGGCAAGCTGACGTCGAAGGTGCTCGTGCAGCGCTACCTGGCGCGCATCGCCGCCATCGACAAGGCGGGGCCGCGGCTCAACGCCGTCATCGAACTGAATCCGGACGCGCCCAGGATCGCCGCCGACCTCGACCGCGAACGCGGCGCGGGCAAGGTGCGCGGCCCGCTGCACGGCATTCCCGTCCTGCTGAAGGACAATATCGCGACCGGCGACAGGATGAGCACGAGCGCCGGCTCGCTCGCGCTGGATGGCGTGCGCGCCACGCGCGATGCGTTCGTCGCGGCACGCCTGCGCGCGGCCGGCGCCGTCATCCTCGGCAAGACGAACCTGTCCGAATGGGCGAACATGCGGTCGACGCATTCGGTCAGCGGCTGGAGCGGACGCGGCGGCCAGACGCGCAATCCGTATGCGCTGGACCGCAACACGAGCGGTTCCAGTTCCGGCTCCGGCGCCGCGATGGCGGCCGCGCTCGCAACGCTCGCGATCGGCACGGAGACGGACGGCTCGATCGTGTCGCCGTCGTCGATCTGCGGCATCGTGGGCATCAAGCCGACCCTGGGACTCGTCAGCCGCGGCGGCATCATCCCGATCGCCCATTCGCAGGACACGGCCGGCCCGATGACGCGCACCGTCGCCGACGCCGCGCTGCTGCTCGCCGCCATCGCGGGCGCCGATCCGGATGACGCCGCCACGAGCGCCTTCCAGGGCAAGCCCGCCGATTTCGCGGCCGCGCTGCGGACGGACGGCCTGCGCGGCCGCCGCATCGGCGTGGCGCGCAATTTCTTCGGGAATCACCCGGCCGTCGACGCCGTCATCAACGCCGAACTGGCCATCCTGAGCGCGCAGGGCGCGACGCTCGTCGACGTGCAGGTGCCCAATGCCGACAAATACGGCGACACGGAACTGGAAGTGCTGCTGTCCGAATTCCGGCCCGACCTGGAAGCGTACCTCGCCGGCTACGCGCCGCATGCGCCGATCAGGACGATGGCCGACCTGATTGCGTTCAACGACAAGCACGCCGCGCGCGAATTGCGGCACTTCGGCCAGGAACATCTGATCGCGGCAGCGGCCAGGCCCGGCCTCGACGCGAAGGCCTACCGCGACGCGCTCGCCAACAACCGCCGCTACAGCCGCGAAGAGGGCATCGACAAGGTCCTGCGCGAGGAACAACTGGATGCGCTGGTGGCTCCGACGGGCGGCACCGGATGGCTGACCGACTACATCAATGGCGACCACGACGGCCCCAGCTTTTCATCGCCCGCGGCCGTGGCCGGCTACCCGCATGTGACGGTCCCGGCGGGCCAGGTACACGGACTGCCCGTCGGCCTGTCGTTCGTCGGCGGCGCATGGAGCGAGGCGGCCCTGATCGCGATGGCCTATGCCTACGAACAGGCCAGCCAGCGGCGCCGCGCGCCCACATTCCCCGCGTCCGTCAACGTTCGCTCCTGACCCAGACGAAGGCGCAGACGGCCGAGGCCAGCGCCGTGGCGGCGCACACGATCATCGCCGCGTGGAACGGCCCCAGCAGCGCGCGGCCTTGCGCCGTCAGCACGGCACCCAGCAGCGCGGTCGCGATCAGCCCGCCGCCGCGCGCGACCGCGCTGTTGAAGCCGGACGCGATGCCCGTGTGGCTGCCGTCGACGGACGACAGCACGGCCGTCGTCAGCGGCGCCGCCACGCACGCCATGCCGACGGCGATGACGACGATCGCGGGCAGCACGTGCGTCGCGTAGCCGCCGGCGCCGATGCGCGTGCCCAGCAGGAAGCCGCCCGCGACGATCAGCGCGCCGATCGACAGCGGCAACCGGGCCCCGTGGCTGCCGGCCACCCGGCCCATCAGCGGCGAGCCGATCGCCAGCACGACGGGAAACGGCAGCAGCGCGGCGCCCGCCTGCTTGGCCGAATACTGCAGGGCCTGGATCAGCACATACGGCACGAGCAGCATCAGCGCGCCCAGCGCGCCGTACAGCAGAAAGGTCATCAGGTTCAGGCCGGAAAAACTGTGCGATCCGAACAGCTTCAGCGGCAGCATGGCTGTGTCGCCCGCGCGCCGTTCGGTCCACAGGAAGGCGAGCAGGACGACGGCGCCGGCCACCATCGCCAGGCCCGACGCCATCGTCACGCCCTTGTCGGCCGAGGCGGCGGCGAGGCCCCATGTCAGGCAGCCCAGGCCGGTGCTGGCCAGCAAGGCGCCGGGCGGATCGAGCGCCACCGGCTTGTCGCCGCGCGGCACGTCGACGTAGCGCCAGCCGAGGAAGACCGCCAGTGCCGCGATGGGCACGTTGATGTAGAAGACGGTGCGCCAGCCGACCGTGTCGATCAGCCAGCCGCCCAGCAGCGGCCCGACGGCGCCCGCGGCGGCGCCGGCCGCGGCCCAGATCCCGATCGCCTTGCCGTGCGCCTTGCCGTCGAACGTCGCACCGAGGATGGCGAGGCTGTTCGGCAGCAGCAATGCGGCGCCGATGCCTTGCAGCACGCGCCCGCCGATGAGCAGCCACAGCCGCGGCGCCCACGCGCACAGCAGCGACGCGAGCGCGAACGTGACGATGCCCGCGAGCAGGATGCGGCGCCGGCCGTAGCGGTCGCCGGCGGCGCCGCCCAGCAGCAGTAACGAGCTCAGCGGCAAAAGATAGCCATTGACCACCCACGACAGGTCGGCTCCCGCGCCGCCCAGGTCGCGGCCGATGGCGGCCAGGCCGACGTTGACGACCGAGCCGTCGATGAACGCGAGGCTGCTTGCCAGGATCGACGTGGCCAGCACGAGGTTCGGGTGGTCCGCGTGGCCGCTCGGCGGCGTGCTGTCGGCCAGCGAGCGGTCGCAATGGGCGGGCAGGGCGCTCACACGGTCCGCCGTTGCTGCGTTAGCGCGGCGTCGCCGCCTGCTTGGCCTTGGTGAAGACGGGGCCCCACAACGGATGGCCGTGCTCGCCCGGTGCCAGGTCGAACGACGGGTCGAGCCGCAGCGCCCGGTCGAACGCCTGGCGGCACGGCGCCGGCCGCGACGTCACGCAATAGCTGAACGCCAGGTATTTCAGCGCGGTGAGGCGTGTGGCGAGCGGACCGTTGTTGACGTCGCGCGCGGACAGGCGCCGGATCGCGCCGTTGTAGTCGCCGTCGTTGTACAGGCGGATGCCTTCCTGCAGACCGGCGCTGGGCGCCGGCGTCTCGTCGCGGTCGCGCGGCCGTTCCTTCGGACGCGGTGGGGCTTCGCGCGGCGGCGGCGCTTCCCGTTCCACCGGCGTGTTCGCCTTGGGATGGCTGGGGGTGCGCGCCGGTTTCTTGTCGAAGCCGGGGAAGTCGGCGCAACCGCCGAGCAGCGCGGCCGTCGCGGCCAGCAGCACAACGTGGACGAAGGGGCGCTGGATATTCATCGGTCTCCGGGCTGTCATCGGGGTTCGGCGTTGAAGTCGACGGTGATCTGCCCGTCGCCGCTCGCGGTGTCGACCTCGAGCACGCGGTCGTGGAAATTCGGATTCGTGACGCGGATCGTGTGGCGGCCCGGCGTCAGCGTGAGGCGCTTGACGGGCGGGCTGACGCCGCGGTCGACGTCGTCCACGTACACGACGCCCCACGGCAGGATCTGCAGCTTGTAGAGATTGCCGTTCGGCGTCACGACGACGCCCGGCAGGTGGCCCGCGGCGGCCGGCTCGCCTGGCGCGGCGGCGACGGCTGGCGCCGGCGGCGCCGCTTGCGGCACGGCCGCGGCGCCGTCGGCGGAGGCGGAGGCTGCGGCCTGCGGCAGGCCGGGCGCTGGCGCGGCATTGCCTGCGCCGCTTGCCGTCGTGCCGGCCGTCGCGCTGCCCGTCGGCGTGGAAGCGGAATGCGTCCCGTCGCCCTGCTGCGGCAAGGTCAGTACGATGTGGTCGAACGAGCCCGAATCGCGCATCTCGGCGAACATGGCCACCGCGAGCGCGATGAGGATGGCGCCCCCGCCCGCCGCGACGGCCCAGCGCTGCCAGCGGCTCAGGACCAGGCTGCGGCGCGGCTGTTCGGTGCCTTGCATGAAGGAGGGCAGTTCGAGGCCGGCGGGCGACGCCGCGCGCGCCGCGTCGGTGTCGTGCTCGACGTGGGGCGCGGTGGAGACCGCCGGGTGTGGCTCGATGTCGTCCAGTGGCGGCGTCATGTGCGACGCCACTGCGGCGCCGACGGGCGGCCCCAGCGGAACGATGCCCAGCAGGTCGCGCAATTCCTCGATGCTGCGCGGGCGCCGCGCGGGGTCGGGATCCATGCAGCGGTCCACCGCGTTGACGAGGGATTCGCTATAGCCTTCCGCGCGGCCCGCCAGCGGCCCGGTGGGCGCGAGTTCATGCGTGATGGCGTAGTGGACGATGCGCGCCAGCGCGTTCAGGTCCTCGGCTTCGCGCGCGTCCGGCGGACCGACGTCGGTGGGGATGAGCAGCGGCTCGCCGTTCTCGTGGAACACGATCGTGTCGGGCGTGATGGCGCGATGCGGCATGTGCATGGCGTACTGCAGTTCGAGCGACTGCAGGATCTGGCGAAAGATCTTGCGGCACCACACTTCGTTGACCTGCTCGGGACTGTACTCGACGATGTCCCTGACGCTGCGGCCTTCAAGGTGCTGCTGCTCGGGTCCGATGGAAGTTAGGCTGGTCATTTTGCTAAGGCATGGGCTTGGCAAAATCATGCCAGATTTACAGGACCCATGCCCCGCGCTTAACTCAACCGTGCGCGCCTGTTACAACTGTTACAAAATGAGCGGGCCGCGAACGGCTGTGCCGCGGTCAGTCTTCGATGAAGCGCATCTTGAAGTGGCGGCCCTTGATGGTGCCGAATTCGGGGCCCAGCGGATTGCCCCCGTTCAGCCGGTCGAACGCCTGTTGCGCGATGTGGCGGTCGAGCGCGACGTAACTCATGAACTCGAAGATATTGATCTTGCCAACCTGTTCCTTCGTGAGGCCGGCATCGCCCGTCAGTGCGCCCAACAGGTCGCCCGGACGCAGCTTGTCCTTTTTGCCGCCGGAGATGCACAAGGTCACCATCGGCGCCGGTTCGGCCGGGCCGTTCTCATCGCTCAGCGTATCGAGCGCGTGCCACTCGGCCGTGAAGCCCTGCGCTTCCTCGATTAATCGGACCCAGCGCTTTTCATTGGGCGCACACAGCGACAGCGCGAGACCCGTTGCCCCCGCGCGTCCCGTGCGGCCGATGCGGTGCACGTGCACTTCCGGGTCCTTCGACACGTCGACGTTGATGACGGCGCCGAGCCCGGCGATGTCGATGCCGCGCGCGGCGACGTCGGTCGCGACGAGCACCGCGCAGCTGCGGTTGGCGAAGCGCACGAGCGTCTCGTCGCGTTCGCGCTGCTCCATCTCGCCGTACAGCGCGAGCGCCGAAAAGCCGAGCTCGCGCAACGCGTCGGCCACCTCGCGGCAGCGCGCCTTCGTGTTGCAGAACGCGATCGCGGAAGCGGGGCGGTGGTGCCGCAGCAGCCGGGCGACGGCGTCCACGCGGCCGTCGAAGCCGATCTCGTAGAAGCGCTGCTCGATGCGGGCCGGCGCGTGTTCCGTGTCGACCGCCACGTCGAGCGGATCGCGCAGGAAGCGCGCGGTGGCGGCGCGGATGTCGTCCGGATACGTCGCGGAAAACAGCAGGGTCTGGCGATGAGCCGGGCAGGCGTGCACGATTGCGGCGATCTCGTCATAGAACCCCATGTCCGTCATGCGGTCGGCCTCGTCCAGCACGAGGGTGTGCAGGCGGGCGAGGTCGAGCGTGCGGCGCTCCAGGTGATCGCGGATGCGGCCCGGCGTGCCGACGACGATGTGCGCGCCGAACTCGAGCGTCGCGATCTGCGGACGCATCGGAATGCCGCCCGTCAGCACGACGACCTTGACGTTGCCGATGCCGCGCGCCAGCCGGCGCAGTTCATTGGCGACCTGGTCGGCCAGTTCGCGCGTCGGACACATGACGAGCCCCTGCACGGCGAACAAGGTCGGGTTCAGCTTGAGCAGCATGCCGATGCCGAACGCGGCCGTCTTGCCGCTGCCCGTCTTCGCCTGCGCGATCAGGTCGCGGCCTTGCAGCGCGAGCGGCAGCGTGGTCGCCTGCACGGGCGTCATCTGTTTGTAGCCGAGCTGGTCGAGGTTGGCCAGGAAGGGGGCTGCCAGCGGCAGCGAGGAAAAGGCGGTGTCGGACATGTCGTCGGCCGCGCGATCGCGGCGGTGTGTTGGCCGCGTGGGGCGGCGTTGCGTTGCCGCTCAGGCCGCCGGCTTCCAGATGGGCAAGCCGGTCAGGTCGAGATCGGGATCGTGTTTCCAGGCCGGCAGACCGGTCGCATCCGTGTCCGCCAGGTCCACCAGCATCAGCTGTTCCTGCTTCGGCAGCGTGCGCCGCGCCCGGGTGCGTTTGGACGCAGATGCAGGTTCTGCGGATGAGTCGGGCAAGGCGGCAGAGACAGCGGCAGTATCGTCGTGCGGTGCCGGCTCGAAGCCCGGCAGGTCGAAGGTCGCGTTGTCTTTCTTGTCTCTCATGCGCTGCACTGGCCCAGAAAACAAAAGCCCGGCTGCAAGAGTCGGGCTTGTTGTTACGGTATTTGGTTGCGGGGACAGGATTTGAACCTGTGACCTTCGGGTTATGAGCCCGACGAGCTGCCAGACTGCTCCACCCCGCGTCTGAGAACGCTATTTTAACCGGATCGGCGCCGGAGCGCAAATCGGATTGCCGATGTGCTCATCACGCCGGCCGCAGGCGCCACAACGACGTCACCTCGGCCATGCGCGCCGCGGCCAGCGGATCGTCGGGATCGCTGGCCTTGGCGTGCGTGGGGCGGATGTCGTGGCGGCCGGCGACGTCCAGGTCCGCGTCGCCTATCCAACCAAGCAATTGATCGCGCGAACGCAGGCCCAGGTGCTCGGCCAGGTCGGACAGGATCAGCCACCCTTCGCCGCCGTCGCGCAGATGATCTTTCAGGCCGGCGAGGAAGCCCTTGAGCATGCGGCTGTCCGGATCGTAGATGGCGTATTCGATGGCGGAACTCGGCTTGCCCGGCAGCCACGGCGGATTGCAGACGACGAGGTCGGCGCGCCCCTCGGGATACAGGTCGGCACGCACGACTTCGACCTGCCCCGTGAGACCGAGGCGCTCGACGTTGGCATGGGCACAGCCGAGCGCGCGCTCGTCCATGTCGGTCGCGAGCACGCCTTGCAGGCCGCGGTGCGCCAGCACGGCCGACAGCACGCCGGTGCCGGCGCCGATGTCGAACGCCAGCTTGGCGCCGGCCGGTAGCGGCGCCTGCGCAACGAGCTCGACGTATTCGCCGCGCACGGGCGAGAACACGCCGTACCAGGGGTGGATGCGTTCGTCGAGGGCCGGGATGAACACGCCCTTGCGGCGCCATTCGTGCGCGCCGATCACGCCCAGCAGTTCGCGCAGCGACGCCACATACGGCTCGGATGCCGGACCATACGCTTCCGTGCACGCCTCGCGCACGTCGGGCGCGCGGCGCAGCGGGATGGCGTGGCCGGCGTCGAACGGAATCAGGAGCATCGCCAGCGTGCGCGCGCGCTGCAGCTGCGCGAGGCGGTGGCGGTGGAATTGTTCGGTGAGCGTCGTCGGGGCCTTGCCGGCCTTGGCGCGCTTGGCCCGCGGACCTTTATGATCGACGCGGCGCACGAGCGCCTGCAGCAGCTGGCGCGCATTCTGGAAATCGCCGCGCCACAGCAGTGCCGTGCCGTCCAGCGCGTGGCGCCAGGCCGCGTCGGCGCTCATCGTATCGTCGGCCAGCACGACTTTCCTGGGCGCCGGCCAGCCGCTTTCCGAGCGCCACTGCGCCGAGCGTTCCTCGCCGTGTTCGATCCAGTGGATGCGCGCCGCGCCGTCGGGAGTCGTCATCGCCGTTCCGATCAGTGGTGGTGATGCCAGTTGAGTTCGTTCGACTCGACGAAGGATTTCACGGCATCCGGGTTGCCGGTCGCGTGGCGTTTGATCTCGCCGCATTCGCAGATGCCCTGGTAGGGCTGGATGTGCGAGCAGGCGGAGACTTTCTGCAGGGTGACCTTGACCGGCTTGGCGCATTTGGCGCATTTGAAGGTCAGGAAGCGGGCGGGTTTGGACATGATGAGCAGGAATGACGGGTCAATAAAAGGGGCGCATTTTAGCATTGCACGGTCACGGCGCTGCTGCCGCCACCGGCCGGCCGCACGAACACCTTGGTGGCGATCCGCTCCGTCATCTCCTGCACGTGCGAGATCACGCCCACCTTGCGGCCCAGCGACTGCAGCGCATCGAGCGCATCCATCGCGACGCCCAGCGTATCACTGTCCAGGCTGCCGAAGCCTTCGTCGATGAACAGCGATTCCACCTTCACGCGGTTCGACGACAGCGACGCCAGCCCGAGTGCCAGCGCCAGCGACACGAGGAACGATTCGCCGCCGGACAGCGAGTTCACCGAGCGTACCTCGCCCCCCATGTCCTGGTCGCGCACCATCAGCGACAGCGACGGGCCGGCCGTGCTGACGACGCGCTCCAGCCGGTAGCGCCGCGCCAGCTGGGACAGGTGCGTGTTGGCATAGCCGAGCAGCACGTCGAGCGTGAATTGCTGGGCGTAGTTACGGAATTTCTTGCCGTCGGCCGAACCGATCAGCTCCGCCAGCTTCGCCCACCGGTCCTCGATGGCGCGCTGGCGTTCGATCTCGGCCATCATCGCCCGTGCCCGCTCGCGCCGCTGGTCGTCTTCGCGGATGCGCATGGCCAAGCCGGCCGCCGACTCGTGCGCGGCATCGCGCTCGGTCTGGGCGCGGCGCAGTGCGGCGGCGACCGTGTCGACGTTCTGTGTTTGCACGACAGTGGATGCCTCCGCCTGCTCGTCGGCCGTGTCCGCGTCCGCGTCCGTGTCCGTCTGCGCCGGCACCACGTCCTCGCGCAGCCGCTCGTGCTGCTCGCGCTGCGTGCGGCGTTCGGCCAGAACGGCCGTCGCCTGGCGCACGGCCGTGTCGAGTTCCTGCAGCGCGGCACGCTCCTGCGCGATCCAGCCGGCGCCGACCTGGAGCAGGGCGGCCAGCTGCTGTTCGTTGGCGACGCTTTCCAGCCCGGGATCGCTGCCGTCGAAGTCAATGATCCACTGCGCCAGCCGCTCGCCGGCGTCGGCCAGCTCGCCTTGCAGGTCGGTGATGCGGGCCGCGGCCTGGGCCTGCGCCGCGCGCACCCGCGCTTCCGACTGGGCCGCCTGCAGGCTCGCGGCCTGGCAGGCGTTCAAGGCGTCGCGCGCGGCGCTCACGGCGGCCGTGAGCGCCTGCTCGACGTCGCGCGCGGGACGGCCACCGAACAGCTCGGCACGCTCGGCACGGCGCGCGGCCAGCTCGGCATCCAGGCGGGCGAATTCGGCTTCCGTGTCCGCCAGGCGTTGACGGGTGTGCTCGACGCGTCCCGCCAGCGCGGCATGTTCGGCGTCGAGGGTGCCGATGGCACCCTGCAGCCGGGCCTGGCGCGCCGCCTGGTCGTTCCATTCCCGGGCTTCGTGCGCGCGGGCCTGGCGCCAGCCGGCCGGGTCGCGTTGCCAGTGGCTTTGCCAGGCGTCGCCGCATGCCTCGGCCAGCACCGGGTCCAGCTCCGCCAGCAGCTCGGCCAGCGCGGCCGCGGCGGCTTCGCGCCGGGCGGCCAGTGCCGCGATCTCGGCGTCCAGCCGGGCCAGCGTGCCCTGGGCTGTCCGGGCAGCGTCGAGCAGGCGCGCGTGTTCGCGGTTGGCCTGATCCCACGCCTGCTGGGCGGCATCGCGCGCCAGCACGGCGCGGCGCAGGTCGGCGTCGCGCGTCTCCAGGTCTTCGTAGGACGTGCGCAGTGCGGCCAGCTCGGCCGCCAGCCAGCGGCCGCGCGCATCGATGCCGTCATCGTCGCCAGGGGCTTCCGCCGCGAGGGGATTGTCGGCCCATTCGGCGTCCAGCTGGGCGAGGGCGGCGGCCAGGGCGTCGCGCTCCCGCGCCAGCGCCGCCAGCCGCTCGCCGGCCGCGTCGAACGCCGCGCGCTGGCCGGCTTGCTGGTCCACGTTGGCGCGCTGTTCGGCGCGGCGCGCGGCCAGCTCGGCGGACAGGTTGTCCAGCACGGCGTGCAGCCGGTCGTCCTGGTGCCGGTAAGGATGTTCCGTGCCGCCGCACACGGGGCAGGCGTCGCCGTCGACGAGCGTGGCGCGCAGCTTTTCGACGCCGTCCGCGCACGCCAGCTGGGCCGACTTGAGCATGCGCTCGGCCTGGGCCACGGCGGCGTCCAGCGCGATGCCGGCGGCGCGTGCCGCGTCGAGGCCGTCCTGTGCGCCCGCGCGCGCCTGCGCGGCCTGGGCCGTTTGCGCGTCCAGGTCGGCCAGGCGGCCGCGGTTCGCACGCAGCGCCTGCCACGTGTGGTCGAGCGAGGCGAGGTGTTCGCGCCGCTTGTCGAGCATGCGGCGTTCCGTGCGCAGGGCGTCGCCGTCGATGCCGTGCAGCGCGTCCGTCGCCTGTTTGCGTGCCGCCTCGCGCACGTCCAGCAGTTCGATCGACGAGGCCAGCGCGTGCGCCGTGCGCTGGGCCATGGCGGCCGCCTGCTCGGCGCCGGCCCTGGCGTCATCGAGCGCGGAGCGAGCCGCCGCATCCTGGCGCGCGGCCTGCCCGGCCTGTGCCAGGCGCTGGTCCCAGCGCGTCCATTGCGTGGCCAGCGTCGCGCGGGCGCCGTGCGCGGCGAGCCAGGCGCTCGTGTCGTGCAGGGTGCGCCGGCTGGATTCCAGTTCCGCCGCCTTGGCCTGCAGGGCGGCCTGGGCCTGGCTGGCTTCCGCACGCACGCCGTCCGCCGCCGCGCGGGCCTTGGCGTGGGCGGGCGCCAGCGTGTCCAGCGTGGCGTCGAGGGCCTTCGCGCGGTCCAGCTGCGGGGCGGCGGCGTGCTGCGCCTCCTCGGCCGCTTCCAGCTTGCGTTCGGCGTCCATCAGCCCGCGCGCGGCCTGCTGCTGGGCGTCGAGGGCGCGTGCCAGGTCGTGTTCGCCGGCGGCCAGTTGCGCCTGCACCTGGCGTTGTTCTCCGGCCAGGCGGTTCAGGTCGGCCACGAGGGCGCGTGCAGGCTGCACGGCGTCCAGCGTGGCCAGGCGGCGCCGGCGCTCGGCAGCCGCGTCGACGTCGGCGCGGGCGTGGGCCAGCGCGCCGTCCGCCTGGGCCTCCGCCGCCCGCAGGCGGTCCAGTTCCTGGTGCCAGCGCAGCTGCCGTTCGAGGCCGGCGCGGCGTGCCTCGGCCGCCGTCAGCGCGGCTTGCGCGGCGGCGTGGCCGGCGTCGAGTTCGGCCCGTTCGTCCGGGCTCAGCGGTGCATGGTCCTGCAAGCGAGACGTCAGGCGGCGCATGGCTTCCTGTTCCACGCGCCAGCGCTCGTAGGCGCGGCGTGAGATGTCGCTGTAGACGGCGCTGCCGGTCAGCGTCTCGAGCAGTTCGCCGCGCTCGTTCTCGTCGGTGCGGAGGAAGGCGGAGAACTCGTTCTGCGCGAGCAGCACGGAACGCGTGAACTGTTCGAACGACAGGCCGATGCGGCGCTCGATCTCGGCCAGCACCTCGGTCTTGGTGCCGCCCAGCGCTTGCGGGCCGGGCAGCTGCTGCAAGCTCATCGTCGAAGGCTGCAGCGCGCCCGCGGCCCGGTTGCGCGAGCGCCGCACGCTCCAGCGCGCGCGGTAGCGCTGCTCGTCGTTGCCGACGAAGTCCACTTCGGCGAACGCATCCGCCGTGCCGCGCCGCATCAGCGTGCGGCGGTCGGCCACGGACAATGTTTCGTCGCCGACATCGGGCAGGTAGTTGCCCACGCGCGGCCCCTTGATGAGGCGCGGGGTGGCGTCGTACAAGGCCAGGCACAAGGCGTCCAGCAGCGTGCTCTTGCCGGCGCCGGTCGGGCCGCTGATCGCGAACAGGCCGGCGGTCACCAGCGGTTCGCTCTCGAAGTCGACCTCGAATTCGCCGGCCAGCGAGGCGAGGTTCTTGCCACCGATGCGCAGGATTTTCATGCGGCCTCCCTGTTGCCTGTGGCGCCATCCGCCGGCAGCAGCAGTTCGGTGAACGCGGCCAGCTGGTCGTCCGGCGCCTCCTCGCCGAAGCGCTGTTGCCACAGGCGGCGGAAGATGTCGTCCGGCTGCAATTGCGCGAGCTGGTCCAGGCTCAGCGCCGGCTCCGCGCCGGCCGTCGTGACGATGCGGCGCGTCGGTTCGATCTTCGCCAGGCGCACGGGCTTGCCTTCCAGTGCCGCCTCGACCTGGGCGCGCAGGCCCGGCTCGGGCGCGTCGAGCAGCACGCGCACTTCCAGGTACGGCCAGGCTTCGCGCGGCAGGTCGGGCAGGTCGAGACCGACGAGTTCCGCGATCGCCTGCTTGACGGGCGCCGGGCTGGCCGGCACGCGCAACAGTTCGACGGCGCGCGGCACGTGCAGCGGTTCGATGGCGGCGGCGCGCGCGCCGTCCAGGTCGATGCGCAGCACCTGGTGCTTGTAGCCGACTTCGGCGAACGACAGGGGGAGGGGGCTGCCGCTGTAGCGCAGGTGCTCCTGCTGACCCACGCGCTGGGCCAGGTGCAGGTGGCCCAGCGCGACGTAGGCGATGTCCGGGCCGAACATCGATGCGGGCAGGGCTTCGGTGCCGCCGATGACGATGCGCCGTTCGGAGTCGGGCGACGCGTCGCCGCCGACCATGTGGCAGTGGCCCATCGCGAGGATCGCCTGGCCTTCCCGCGCTCTGGTGCGCGCCAGGTCGTACGCCTGCTGGTAGAGCAGCCGGATGCCGGCCAGGTAGGCGTCGAACGCATCGTCGCCGGCCTGTCCGGCCACGCGCGGCACGTCGCCGGGGCGCAGGAACGGGACCGCCACGCACCAGGCGTTGACGTCGCCGTTCTTGCCGGTCAGCGGCACGATGAACCGTTCGAGGTCGATGTCGCCGGCGGCGTCGCGCACGACGTGGCCGACGACGCGAGTGCCGTGCGCTTCCAGCAGCGGTCCCGGGGCTTCGAGCCGGCCCGGCGAATCGTGATTGCCGGCGATGATGACGATGTCCAGTTGCGGCGAGCGTACCCGCGCCTGCTGCAGGAAGCGGTACAACTGGCGCTGCGACGCGGCGGACGGGTTCGAATTGTCGAACACGTCGCCCGCGATCAGGAGGGCGTCCGCTTCCTCGGCGACGACCGTGTCGAGCAGCCAGTCGAGGAAGCACTGGTGCTCGTAGGTCCGGTCGAAATTGTGCAGGGTCTGGCCGAGGTGCCAGTCCGATGTGTGCAGCAGCCGCATGGTCGTTAAGAAATCCGCAACAGGTGGGGACCTCGAAAAACCGTCGCGAGCGGCAGCGATGCAGTTCGAGAAGCGCAGCTGTACGGGAGTACAGCGAGCATCGCAGGACTGCAGTGCAACGCGCAGCAGGTTTTTCGACGTTCCCGAGGGGTTGAGCCAGGGCGCCAATATAGCGCAGACGGTGCGATACTGTAAAAAAAACCAGTACTTTTTCGCGGCGACCTGTACAAATGTTGATGGGATGTCACTAGAATGTGCGGATGAGCGAACCAATTTTGCAATTTTGACTCCCGCTGTCGCGCGCGCCCTGCACCTCGCGGCCCAGGGCATGCTGCAGGCGAAGCGCGCCCGCGCCACGAAGGACGACGTGCTGGCGGCGATCCGCCGCATGGGCGTGTTGCAGATCGACACCATCAGTGTCGTCGCGCGCAGTCCCTATCTGGTGCTGTGGAGCCGCCTGGGCGATTACGATCCGGACTGGCTCGACCAGTTGCTGGCCGAGGGCAGGCTGTTCGAGTACTGGGCCCATGAGGCGTGCTTCATCCCGATCGAGGATTACGGCCTGTACCGGCACCGGATGGTCGACCCGGGCTCGCTCGGCTGGAAATACGCGGGGACGTGGCTGGCGTCGCACCGGGAGGAAGTCGAGCGCGTGCTGGCCCATATCCGCGCCAACGGGCCGGCCCGCTCGGCCGACTTCGAGCGCACCGACGGCAAGGCCGGCGGCTGGTGGGAATGGAAGCCGGAAAAGCGCGCGCTGGAAGTCCTGTTCACGACGGGGCAGCTGATGATCGCGCGCCGCCAGCAGTTTCACCGCGTGTACGACCTGGCCGAGCGCGTGCTGCCGGGCTGGGATGACGCACGCATGCCATCCGTCGAGGAGACGCGGCGCCAGTTCGTGCTGCGGGCCGTGCGCGCGCTGGGCGTGGCGAAGGCGGCCTGGATCCCGGATTATCACCGCACGAAGCCGCCGCACCTGGATCCGCAGGCGCTGGCCGGCGAGGGCGTGCTGCTGCGCGCCCGCGTCGACGGGTGGAAGGAGCCCGTGTACGTCCACCCGGACCATGCCGCTCTGCTGGAACAGGCCGCGCGCGGCGCCCTGCAGCCCACGCTCACGACCGTGCTGTCGCCGTTCGATCCGATCGTCTGGGACCGCCGCCGGGCGCTGGACCTGTTCGGCTTCGATTACCGCCTGGAGTGCTACACGCCCGCCGAGAAGCGGCGCTACGGCTATTTCACCCTGCCACTGCTGCGCCGCGGGGCGCTCGTCGGCCGCGTCGACGCCAAGGCGCACCGCAAGGGCGGCGTGTTCGAGTTGAAATCGCTCGTGCTGGAGCCGGGAGTGCGTGTCAGCGAGCGCTTCGTGCGCGACCTGGCCGCCGCGTTCGTCCGCTGCGCGCGCTGGCACGGCTGCCCGCAGGTCGTGCTGACGCATGCCGAACCGGCCGCGATCGCCGCGCCCTTGGCCGCCGTACTGGACCAGGCGCTGGCTGCCCCGTTGGCCGCGGCCTAGCCCCGTTTGCGCATTCGTTAAGGGTAGTGACGGTTTGTGATAGATCAAACAACGGCCCGGCCACCCTCCTTACACTAGACCTTCCTTCAGGCCGACGACAACAGAGGGCGCCTCGATGCCCGAGAGCGCTCCAGGCCTGTCAACAACGCTCCCACGGATACTGCATCGCGCCGCGTCTCCCATGCGGCCGGGCGGTTTTCGACGGAGCGGAACTCACTCGTGAGAAAAGGTGGAGACGAATGCTGACATCGACTTATACCCTCGTCGCACTGTCCGTCGAACAGACGACGGTGCGAGCAGCCCTGCAGTCGCTGCTCGACGAGCTGCGCGCGCTGCCGGGCGACTTCAGCACCCTGGCCGCCGGCAGGGCGGCCCAAATGTGCGCCGCCCTGCGCCAGGCATACGACAACTGCCACTGGCGCAAGCTCGACAAATTCCTGGTGCCGGCCCTGCGCCGCAGTACGGCGGCGGCCGACGCATTGCTGGCGGAGCTCGAACGGCTCAGTAGCCAGGCCGCCGCCGCGATGAGCACGGCCGAGGCCTGCGTCGGCGCGGCCGATCGTCCGGTGCAGCGCGACAGATTCTGCGGCGCCGTCGAGTGCTGCGTCGCGGCCCTGCGCCGCCGGCTGGAACGCGAGGAACACGAGTTGTTCCCCCTGGCGCGCGCCGCGGTCGGCGGCGATGCCTGGTTTGCGATCGCCAACCAGATGCTGGCCCACGACGCCCATGCGCAGGAGCACCGCGGCGATGCGCGCCGCCTGCGCCACGAGCTGATCGGGCACGACGGTCACGAGGTGCACGAGCGCGATCCGCTGCAGCCGGAATCCGGTTGCCGGAATGCAACATTGACCGTGGCTCATTAATACCCAAAATGGGTCATGGCGAACATGTCGCTCGCACGCCCAGGTCTGGCGTTACGGGGCCATCAGGGTTCTTTGCTATGATGGCGATTTTGGAAGTGCGATTTCATCATGTTCGAGTTCCTATTCAAGCGGCCGGGCGACAAGCCCGGCGACAAGCCGGCCGGGCAAGGAGCGCAGGCGGGGGCGCAGGCGGATCCGTCAGCCCCTGCCGCCGCGCATTCGTCCCATCCTCAGCGCGCGGCCCAGGCTGAAAAGCTGAGCCGGCTCGGGGATGATGAAGCCGCCGCGGTGGAATT
This sequence comes from Massilia putida, assembly GCF_001941825.1. NCBI lineage: Bacteria > Pseudomonadati > Pseudomonadota > Betaproteobacteria > Burkholderiales > Oxalobacteraceae > Massilia > Massilia putida. Next base: position 1,811,756 of record NZ_CP019038.1, on the reverse strand, counting down.
CATTCTCCAATGCGAATTTTCCGAACTGCGGCTGTCCGCCGCCGAGTTCGTCCATAGCCCGGCACTGCTCGAGCGCGTCCACACGGCGATGCGCAATACCGATCGGCGCGTCGCCAAGCTGATGCAGTCGCGCCTCGACGCGCACCGTCACCGCGAGGCCGAGCACCGGCGCGCCCAGGCGGCCGTCGAGCACGCCGAATCCCTCCTCAAGGATGCCTTGCTCACCCCGAACCACGTGGCCGACCTGGACCGCAAATGGTCCGTGATCTCCGCGCCCGAGCTCGATGCCGCGTTCCAGACGGCGCGCGCCGCGCTGGCCCGGCGCCTGGAGGAGCAGGTGGCCCTGCAGCGCGCCATGATCGATCGCGTGGCCGCCTTGCGCCAGCTGGGGGCGAGCGGACTGCCGCCGGCCGAATTCGCCCAGCGCCTGGACGCGCTGGCGCAGGCACAGGACGAGGCCCTCCGCTCGCCCGAACATCCGTCGCTGCCGCGCGCCCTCGTGGCCGAATTCACGGCCGAGATGCAGAAGCTGCGGGCCGGCCTGCAGGTGCAGGAAGCGGGCCAGGCCGCGCTGGCTGCCCGCGCCGCATTCCTCGACGCCCAGCAGGCCAAACCCGTTGCCGAACTGAACGCCGAGACGCTGCGCCGCGAATGGAAGGCCTTGCCGCCGCTGCCCCACGCCGATCAGGCCGCCGAACTGCAGCACCGCTTCGATGCGTTGCTGGCCTCTCTGCCGCAGCCGGAGCCGCGCAAGCCGAAAGAGCCGCGCGAGCCCAAGCCCGACCGCGCCGCGCCGGCGCACGACGGCGTCCATGGCGGCAAAGAGGGCGGCAAAGAGGGCGGCAAGGACAACAAGCCGCGCGGCGCCGACCAGCATTTCATCGACACGATGGATGCGATGGAAGCGGCCCTGCAACAGGGGTCGCTGGGCACCGCCGCCGACCATGACAAGACATTGAAGGAAGCGCGCGAAAAGGGCATGCGCTTGAGTCCCGCGCAGTCCGACCGCCTGGCCCATCTGCGGGCCGAGCTCAAGCGTCTGTCCGACTGGGCGCGCTGGGGCGGCAACGTGTCGCGCGAAGAGCTCATCAAGACAGTCGAAGCGTTGCCCACGCAAAACCTTGCGATGAGCGAGCTGGCCAAGAAGGTCGGCAGCATGCGTGACCGCTGGAAGGCACTCGACAGCCTGTCCGGCGCCGCGCCCAAGAGCCTGTGGGAGCGTTTCGATGCCGCCTGCACGGCCGCCTATGCGCCGGCCGCCGCCCACTTCCGCCATCTGGCCGACGAGCGGCATGCGAATGCGGCGCGGGGCCAGGCGCTCGTCGAGGAAGCCCAGGCCGAGATCGCGCGTCTGCGCGACGGCAGCGCCGAATGGAAGCACGTGGCCGGCACCGTGCAGCGGCTGCGCCTCGCGTGGAGCCATCTGGGCGCTATCGACCGCAAGGAAAAGAAACGCCTGGACGCTCTGTTCACGGATGCGCTGAACACGCTGCAGGGGCCGCTCGAAGAGCAGCGCAAGTCCGAGATGGCCGTGCGCGAAGCTATCATCGAGGAAGCGGCCGCCATCGATCCGCACGACCGCCACGCGATCGACGCGATGCGCGCCCTGCAGCAGCGCTGGCAGGAGCATGCGCGCGCGCTGCCGCTCGAGCGCAAGAGCGAACAGGCGTTGTGGCAGCGCTTCCGCGCCGTGTGCGACGACGTGTTCCAGCGCCGCAAGGAAACGATGCACGAGGCCGACATCGAACGCCGCGCCCACGAGGCCGCCAAGGAAGCGATCAGCGCGCGCCTGGAAGCGGCGGCGGCCGACGTCACCCCGGCCACGGCCGCCAAGCTGCTGCGCGAGGCGCAGGCCGAATGGCAGGCGATCGGCCCGGTGCCGCGCGCCCATGAAGCCCGGGTCGAAAAACGCTATCACGCGGCGGTGGCGCTCGTGCAGCAGCATGTCGACCAGGCGCGCCGCGCGGCCGGCGTCGCCCAGGCCGGGATGTTGCGCGACAAGCTGCGCCTCGTGCAGGAACTGGAGCAGGCCGTCGCGTCCGCCGACCCGGCCGACACCGACTGGGATGCCCGCTGGGCTGGGCTGCCCCCGCTCGACGCCGAGATGGAGCGCACGCTGCGGACCCGTTTCGACGCCGCGCTGGCCGCGCTGCGCGGCAGTCCGGAAGAGCGGGCCGCCTATGCCCGCCAGCTGGAAGGCAATCGCGACAAGCTGCTGCACGACCTGCTGCGCCTCGAGATCGGCACCGGCATCGACAGCGGTCCGGAATTCGCGCGCGAGCGTCTCAAGCTGCAGGTCGAGGTATTGCAGTCATCGTTGAAGTCCGGCCACGGTACCGGCCGCGGCGCCCACGGTGGCGCGGGGGCGCAGCTGCGCGAGCTGTGCGCGCTGCCGGCGCTCGTCGACGCGCGCACGGCATCCCGGATCGAGCAGCTGGCGCTGCGTGTGGCCAAGGAGGGCAAGTGAAGAAGGACGTGACGGAAATCCGGGTCGAGGCCGCCGATTTCGACGTGAGCGCCGAAATCGCGCGCCTGCGCGCGGGCGATGCGCGCGTGGGGGCGGTCGTCAGCTTCGTCGGCACCGTGCGCGACATGAATGACGGCGACTGCGTGGCCGAGCTGGAGCTGGAGCATTATCCGGGCATGACGGAGAAGGCCCTGCAGGACATCGTCGAACAAGCGCGCGGACGCTGGCCGCTGTACGGCGTCCTCGTCATCCACCGCATCGGTCCGATGCGGCCGCTGGACCAGATCGTCCTCGTCGCCTGCACGGCCGCGCACCGCGGCGAAGCGTTCGCGGCCTGCGAATTCATCATGGACTACCTCAAGACCGACGCGCCGTTCTGGAAGAAGGAACAGACGCCGAACGGTGCGCGCTGGGTCGATGCACGCGTGACGGACGACACGGCGCGGGCCAAGTGGGCCAACCGCTGAGCTGGATCGCGGTCGCCGTCGGGGCCGCCCTCGGCGCCTGGCTGCGCTGGGGCCTGACCCTCTTTCTGAGTCACCTGCACGCCCACATCCAGCTCGGGACGCTCGTCGCCAACCTCGTGGGGGGCTATCTGATCGGACTGGCGCTCGGCTTCTTCGACACGTCGCCGGCACTGTCCCCGGTTTGGCGCCTGTTCGTCATCACGGGTTTTCTCGGCGGATTGACGACGTTTTCCAGTTTTTCCGGCGAAGCGATGGTGCTGCTGCAACGGGGCCATTACAGCTGGGCATTGGCACATTCGGCCCTGCACCTGCTGGGCTCGATCGGCTGCTGCATCGCGGGTTATGCGACCTGGCGTACCATCGCCTGATACCGTCTCGTCCTTCCCTTGCGCGCACTGCCCCAAAGCTGCAATCTGGCAATGTCATATTTTTACTTGACCGGAACAGTAGCTTAATGAGAAAGGGTATTACTTGATTGTCCTGCTATACGGCTGCTTTGCCGCCGTGTCGCTGCAAAAGACTTTACGCAACCTGGCCGCGGCTGGCGACGTGCCCGAAGCGCAGCAGGCTTGAGCCTGCATCACGACTTGCCGGGCTTGGCGAGGCCGATCCGCTGGGCCCGGTAAATGCCCGTGTGGCCGGAAAACAGATAGGCCAGCACGCATCCGACGGCGGCATACACGCCCACGTCCGCACCGAAGAGCTCGATCGCCATCAGGGTCGACGCGATCGGCGTGTTGGCCGCGCCGGCGAACACCGCGACGAAGCCGACGCCGGCCAGCAGCGCGAAGGGCAGGTGCAGCAGCGGCGCCAGCGCATTGCCGAGCGTGGCGCCGATGTAGAACAGCGGCGTCACTTCGCCGCCCTTGAAGCCGCTGCCCAGCGACCCGATCGTGAAAGCCATCTTGCCGGCGAAATCCCACGGCGCCAGCGGCTGCGCGAACGCGGCCTGGATGGTCGGGATGCCCAGGCCGATGTAGCGGTCCGCGCCGAACGCCAGCACGACGGCCGCGACGACGCTGCCGCCCACCAGCGCACGCAGGGGGCCATACGGGACGCGCCGCTTCATCCAGCCCGACAGCGCGTGGGTGCAATCCGCGAACAGCTTGCCGGCCAGGCCGAACAGGGCGCCGGCGATGGCGACGGCCAGCAGGGGCCACAGGGCCAGCGCCGGGACGGAGGCAATCGCATAATGCGTGTGGCCGATACCCAGCACGTGGCTCCACAGCAGGCAGATCTGGTCGCCGGCGACCGCGGCCACGAGGCAGGCGAGCAGGGCGTCGTAGCGTAGCCGGCCGATCGCAAGGACTTCCAGGCCGAAGATGGCACCCGCGAGCGGCGTGCCGAATACGGACGCGAAGCCCGCGCTGATGCCCGCCATCAGGACGATGCGCCGGTCCTCGTGCTGCAGCTTGAACACGTGGGTGAGCTGGTCCGCGAGCGCGCCGCCCATCTGCACGGCCGTGCCCTCGCGGCCGACGGAGGCGCCGAACAGGTGCGAGATCACCGTGCCGCCCAGCACGAGCGGGGCCATCCGTAGCGGGATGACTTTTTTCGGGTCGTGGATCTCGTCGATCAGCAGGTTATTGCCGGCTTCGACGGCGCTGCCGAAGCGCAGGTACAGCCAGCCGACGGCGAACCCGGCCAGCGGCAACAGGGCGATCAGCCAGCGGTGGGCGCTGCGCGTGCCCGTCGCCCAGTCGAGGGCGAGCAGGAAGAAAGCGGACGCGGTGCCGGACAGCAATCCGACGACAAGCGCGAGCAGCAGCCATTTCGCCATGTATGGCAGCAGGCGCAACTGTTCGTTGAAATGTCTGGAGAGGAAGGAGGGGCCCATGCCGAACATTTTATCTCAGCAACTTTAAACGACCGGCGGCCGCGTGTTCACATCTTGAAAAGGCGCTACGGCATCCCTAACTTGGTGTCAATCCGAAATCCAACCCAAACAACCAGGGACGAAGAATATGCGACAAGATAAATTGACCACCAAGCTCCAGGAAGCGCTCGCCGATGCGCAGAGCTTGGCGGTCGGCAACGACAACCAATACATCGAACCCGTCCACCTGCTGTCCGCCTTGCTGAGCCAGAGCGACGGCGGCGCGCGTTCGCTGCTGCAGCGGGCCGGCGTCAACGTGGGCGGCCTGCAGACGGCGCTGCGCTCGGCCTTCGACCGCCTGCCGAAAGTGTCCGGCACCGGCGGCGACGTGCAGGTCGGCCGCGAACTCGTCTCGCTGCTGAACCTGGCCGACCGCGAATCGCAGAAGCGCGGCGACCAGTTCCTGTCCAGCGAGATGGTGCTGCTGGCCTTTACGGAAGACAAGTCCGAAGCCGGCCGTCTCGCCCGTGAGAACGGTCTCGCGCGCAAAGCACTCGAATCCGCGATCTCCGCCGTGCGCGGCGGCGAATCCGTGAATTCGCAGGACGCGGAAGGGCAGCGTGAAGCCCTCAAGAAATATACGCTCGACCTGACGGAACGTGCCCGCAACGGCAAGCTCGACCCGGTGATCGGCCGCGACGACGAGATCCGCCGCGCCATCCAGGTATTGCAGCGCCGTACGAAAAACAATCCCGTGCTGATCGGCGAACCCGGCGTCGGCAAGACCGCCATCGTGGAAGGCCTGGCGCAGCGCATCGTCAACGGTGAAGTGCCCGATTCGCTCAAGGGCAAGCGCGTGCTGTCGCTCGATATGGCGGCCCTGCTGGCCGGCGCCAAGTTCCGCGGCGAGTTCGAAGAGCGCCTGAAGGCGGTGCTGAAGGAGCTCGCGCACGACGAAGGCATGACGATCGTCTTCATCGACGAGATCCACACGATGGTCGGCGCGGGCAAGGCCGAAGGCGCGATGGACGCGGGCAATATGCTGAAGCCGGCGCTGGCGCGCGGCGAGCTGCACTGCATCGGCGCGACCACGCTGGACGAGTACCGCAAATATGTCGAGAAAGATGCCGCGCTGGAGCGCCGCTTCCAGAAGATCATGGTCGACGAGCCGAGCGTGGAAGCGACGATCGCCATCCTGCGTGGTCTGCAGGAAAAGTACGAGCTGCACCACAAGGTCGAGATCACGGACCCGGCGATCATCGCCGCGGCCGAGCTGTCGCATCGCTATATCACCGACCGCTTCTTGCCGGACAAGGCCATCGACCTGATCGACGAGGCCGCTTCGAAGATCAAGATCGAGATCGACTCCAAGCCGGAAGTCATGGATAAGCTCGACCGCCGCCTGATCCAGCTGAAGATCGAGCGCGAAGCCGTCAAGAAGGAAACGGACGAGGCATCGCAGCGCCGTCTCGAGCTGATCAACGAAGAGATCGCCCGCCTGGAGCGCGAGTACAACGACTACGAGGAAATCCTCAAATCCGAGAAGGCGGCCGTGCAGGGCACGACGCACATCAAGGAAGAGATCGAGCGCATCCGTCTGCAGATGGATGAAGCGAAGCGCCAGAGCAATTGGCAGAAGGTGTCCGAGCTGCAGTATGGCCGCCTGCCCGAGCTGGAAAAACAGCTCAAGGATGCGGAAGCGGCCGGCGAGCAGCCGGACGACGTCAGTGGCAAACCACGGCTGCTGCGTACGCAGGTCGGTGCCGAGGAGATCGCGGAAGTCGTGTCGCGCGCGACCGGCATTCCGGTCGCCCGCATGATGCAGGGCGAACGCGACAAGCTGTTGCACATCGAAGAGAAGCTGCATGAGCGCGTCGTGGGCCAGGACGAGGCGATCGAGGCCGTGTCCGATGCGATCCGCCGCTCGCGTGCGGGTCTTGCCGATCCGAATCGTCCGTACGGCTCGTTCATGTTCCTGGGCCCGACGGGCGTCGGCAAGACGGAATTGTGCAAGGCGCTGGCGAACTTCCTGTTCGACACCGAGGATGCCCTGATCCGCATCGACATGAGCGAGTTCATGGAGAAGCATTCCGTGGCCCGCCTGATCGGCGCGCCGCCGGGGTATGTCGGCTACGAGGAGGGTGGCTACCTGACGGACGCCGTGCGTAGGAAACCGTACAGCGTGATCCTGCTGGACGAGATCGAGAAGGCGCATCCGGACGTGTTCAACGTCCTGCTGCAGGCGCTCGACGACGGCCGCATGACGGATGGCCAGGGCCGCACGGTGGACTTCAAGAACACCGTGATCGTGATGACGTCGAACCTGGGTTCGCACAAGATCCAGTCGATGGACAGCGACGATCCGGCCGTCGTGAAGCTCGCGGTGATGGCCGAGGTGCGCGGACACTTCCGCCCCGAGTTCATCAACCGTATCGACGAGATCGTGGTGTTCCATGCGCTCGACGAGAAGAATATCGGCGCGATCGCGAAGATCCAGCTGAAGAACCTGGAGCAGCGCCTCGAGAAGATGGAGATGTCGCTCGACATCAGCGAGGAGGCCTTGCAGAAGATCGCGGAGGCCGGCTTCGATCCGGTGTACGGCGCGCGGCCGCTCAAGCGTGCGATCCAGCAGCAGATCGAGAATCCGCTGTCGAAGGAAATCTTGGCGGGCCGCTTCGGCCCGAAGGACACGATCCGGGTCGGCGTGCGCGGCGGTCAGCTGGTGTTCGGCGAGGAACCGGCCGTCGAGCTGGCGAAGTAAGTTCGCGTGGATGTGGAAACGCCCTGTCGGCAAGCGCCGGCAGGGCGTTTTTTTTCGTGCGCGCTGCGCGTCAGCGCTTGCGGCGGCGCGCCATGAAGCCGAGCAGGCCGAGGCCGCCGAGCATCATCGCGTAGGTCTGCGGTTCGGGGACGGCGGCGACCGGGACGTGCTCGCCCATCAGGCTGCCGACTTTTTGATCGCCGTTCGGGCCGAACATATTCACCTTGAGCTGGGGCGCGACGGGATTCGGCGTGCCGCCGGAAAAGGTGAACTGGAACACCATATCGTCCGTCAGCGCGACGTGCGCGCCCGAATAGCACAGCGACGTGCCGGCATGGCCGCCGCCCGTGCAGCCGTTCGCGTTCAGCTCGTTGCTCGACAGGGTCCAGTTCGTCGCACCCTGCGGTGCCGCGGTCAGCGACACGCTGTCGAAGCTGCCGAGGTCCTTCAATTGCAGGGCACCGAGGGAGGTGGCGCCGGCCCAGCTGCCGGTCGGGTTGGCGGCGTCAATCTCGAGGGTCAACACGTTGCCGGACCAGGACGACGTGAAGTCGACGCCCTGGAATTGCAGTGTGCCGGCCTGGGCCGACGCGAGCGTGCCGGCGCCCAGCAACGTGGCCAGCACGGTAGTGCGGACGAGTGATGTCATGTGATTCTCCTTCGCCATGAATCGTTAAGGACCCGACGGCTCGCGTCCTGCGAGACCGCCGGGTACATACGGATGCGATCCGTGCCGCAAGGGTAGGGGGAGGGACGATATGGCTCTGTTAGCCGACTAACTCATCATTTGTAACAACGGCCGCGCTGGCTTGCGCCCATCCGTTGATGCATGTCGTCATGAATGATTCTCTTTGGCATCACGACACTGCCTGATCAAATAACACCGCGAAATTTGCGGCAGCATAGCGATCGGACATCGGCCGCATCTCACATCATGAAAATCTGTTCGCAAATATGAAAAGCGCACAAGAGCGGCACACCCGGCCGTTTCCATTTTAAGAAATACGTTTTCGTATCATGGAAAGTAATTTGTAAGCATATGATTTTAAAGAAAATAAAAATCATCATATGTCTTATATAAGAGTGTTTGTGCTGCGCACAACCGGCGCTATCATGTTTCTAACGGAATCACTGTCCAACCTCGTTTTTTCATCAGGAGATCGCCATGGCAACTCGTGAACAGCAAATCGCCGCCCTGCAACAGGACTGGGAGTCTAATCCGCGCTGGAAAGGTATCGTCCGCAACTACACTGCGGAAGATGTCGTACGGCTGAGGGGCTCCGTGCAGATCGAACATACGCTGGCGCGGCGCGGTGCCGAGAAGCTGTGGAACCTGATCAACAACGAACCGTATGTGAACGCCCTGGGCGCGCTGACGGGCAACCAGGCCATGCAGCAGGTCAAGGCCGGCCTGAAGGCCATCTACCTGTCGGGCTGGCAGGTCGCCGGCGACGCCAACCTGGCCGGCGAGATGTATCCGGACCAGTCGCTGTACCCTGCCAACTCGGTGCCGATGGTCGTCAAGCGGATCAACAACACGTTCCAGCGCGCCGACCAGATCCAGTGGTCGGAAGGCAAGGATGACATCGATTATTTCGCGCCGATCGTGGCCGATGCGGAAGCCGGCTTCGGCGGCGTGCTGAACGCCTTCGAGCTGATGAAGTCCATGATCGAGGCGGGCGCGGCCGGCGTGCACTTCGAAGACCAGCTGGCCTCCGTCAAGAAATGCGGCCATATGGGCGGCAAGGTGCTCGTGCCGACCCGCGAAGCCGTCGAGAAGCTGACGGCGGCCCGCCTGGCGGCCGACGTGATGGGCACGCCGACGATCCTCGTCGCCCGCACGGACGCCGAAGCGGCCGACCTGCTGACGGCCGACGTCGACGCGAACGACCAGCCGTTCTGCACGGGCGAACGCACGGTCGAAGGCTTCTTCCGCGTCAAGCCGGGCGTCGACCAGGCGATCGCGCGCGGCCTGGCGTATGCGCCGTATGCCGACCTCGTATGGTGCGAGACGGGCAAGCCGGACCTGGAATTCGCCAAGCGCTTCGCCGACGCCATCCATGCGAAATTCCCGGGCAAGATGCTCGCGTATAACTGCTCGCCATCGTTCAACTGGAAGAAGAACCTGGACGACGCCACGATCGCCAAGTTCCAGAAAGAGCTGGGCGCCATGGGCTATAAATTCCAGTTCATCACCCTGGCCGGCTTCCATGCGCTGAACTACAGCATGTTCAACCTGGCGCACGGCTATGCCCGCCGCGGCATGTCGGCCTTCGTCGAGCTGCAGGAAGCGGAATTCTCCGCCGCCGACAAGGGTTTCACGGCCGTCAAGCACCAGCGTGAAGTGGGCACCGGCTATTTCGACGCCGTCACCCAGACCATCCAGCGGCACCAGAGCTCGACGACGGCGCTGCACGGCTCGACGGAGGACGAGCAATTCTTCGACGAAAAGAAAGTCGCCTAATTCATCAACAAGGGCACTTCGACAACCGTCGCGAGCGGCAGCAATGCCGTTCGAGAAGCGGCGCTGTACGTGAGTACGGTGAGCATCGCAGGACGGCAGTGCAACGCGCGGCAGGTTTGCGACGTGCCCAACATTTCCTCCACCCATCCTCGCGATGGTCTGCCGCAGCGGCCACAAGCCGTTGCGGCATTTTTATTTCCAAACTTCGGGGTCAGAGCCCGTTTTTTGGCAATATCCAAGGTGACAACAAACCTTGCGTGTCTGCGCCGAGGTCGCCATCACCTGAAGCGCGAGGGTCGGACTCTGATAAAACTTGCTTCCAGGCTCGTGCTTAAAAACGGGCTCTGACCCCGGTGTTTGTTGGGTGGCGGGCGTATCTGGTGGATAATGGCGGTTGGCCCGCATTCGCGATCGCACCGCGGGCGCCGCATCAACCAGATTGGAATCTCCTATGTTCAGCTACCGCCACGCCTTCCACGCGGGTAATCACGCCGATGTCCTCAAGCACTTTGTTCAGGTTCAGTTGCACAAATACATGAACCAGAAAGACACGGCTTACACGTATATCGACACCCATGCCGGTGCCGGGGTATACGCGCTCGACAGCGCGCAGGCGGTCAGGAGCGGGGAATACGTGGACGGCATCGCGCGCCTGTGGGGCCGCGACGACCTGCCGCCCGCGCTGGCCGATTACGTGGACGTCGTGCGCAAGCTGAACCCGAGCGGCAAGCTGCGCTGGTATCCCGGCTCGCCGTGGGTGGCGGACGCCGAGGCGCGCCTGGAAGATCGCCTGCGTCTGTTCGAACTGCATCCGGCCGATATCAAGGTATTGGCGGAAAATGTCCGCAAGCTCGAGGCGCACCATGCGGAGCAGGGCGAGCGTGCGCGCGGCCGCCGCATCCTCGTCGACCACGCGGATGGCTTCCACGGACTCAAGGCGCTGCTGCCGCCGCCGTCGCGCCGGGCACTGGTGCTCGTCGATCCGCCGTATGAAGTCAAGCTCGACTACAAACACGTGCGCGACGCGCTCGACGAGGCGCTGAAGCGTTTCCCGGCGGGCATGTATGCCGTGTGGTATCCGGTGCTGCAGCGCATGGAATCGCGCCAGTTCGCCGACCGCCTGAAGCGGCTGCCGGCCAAGGAATGGCTGCACGTGACGTTGAGCGTGGCGGGCCCGCGTGCGGACGGCAACGGCCTGCACAGCAGCGGCATGTTCATCCTGAATCCGCCTTACACGCTGGAAGCGACGCTGCGCGAGACGATGCCTTATCTGGTGCAAGTGCTGGGCCAGGATGCGGGCGCGACGTTCCGTATCGAAAAAGGCACACAAATCACGGGCGCGGCGGGCGCGCGCGGCGGCGTGGCCGGTACGCCGCGCCAGCCGGTGGGCAATGCGCGCCGCGCGAGCCCGCTGTCCGGCGGCGGCAGCCTGCGCCTGCCGGGGCAGGCGTTCGGCGACGGCCCGCGCACGCGTACGGAAGGCGAGAGTGGCGAGGGACGTGGTGCGCGCGGTCCACGCACGGAGGCGAAACCGGCACCGCGCGGCCCGTTGAAACGCAACGGATCGGGCCGTTCCTGACCCGCTTGCATGAATCGTTTCTCGCGAGCACAACTATGTCTGAAACGATTTGATACGATGTCGAAATGTAAAGACTTCCCGTCTGTAGTATAGTCGGACCGGTATCCCGGCCAGACCGGGCCCGGTGCGCATGGTGCGTGCCGTGCGTTTCAGGAGTTTTTACATGCATGCGGTAGCAACGGCAGCCACGTCCACGCCGTCCGACGATTTCTTTTTGGCGCGCCAGCCCATACTCGGGCGCGACCAGAAACTGGTGGCGTTCGAGTTGCTGTTCCGCGCCGCCCCGGAGCATGAGGACGCGCAGCTGACCGATTATGCCGCCGCCACCGCCGCCGTGATCTCCCATGCGTCGCAGCTGGGCATGAAGCAGGTGGTGGGCGAGCAGATTGCCTTCGTCAATGTCGACGAGGTCGTGTTGATGAGCGATTTCGTGCGGTTCCTGCCTCCCGATCAGGTCATTCTCGAAATCCTGGAAACTGTCCGTCCCACGACGCAATTGCTGGCGCGCATTAGGGAATTGAAAGAGCTCGGTTTCAAGTTCGCTCTCGACGATGTTATAGGCCATTCCGAGCAGGTAAGCAAGCTCAGGAACCTCGTCGACGTCATCAAGATCGACTTGCAGGGCGTCGAGGGCGGCGAATTGGCCGAGCTCGTGCACACACTGCGCGGACCGCACCAGAAACTGCTGGCGGAAAAGGTCGAAACGGTCGAGGAATTCCAGCTATGCCTGGAACTCGGCTTCGAATATTTCCAGGGCTATTATTTTGCGCGCCCGGCGATCCTGTCGGGCAAGAAGATCACGCCGTCCGAACTCGTGCTGCTGCGCCTGATGGACCTGATCCACTCGCAGGCGGACAACGAGGCCATCGAAGCGGCCGTCAAGCGCGACCCGCTGCTCAGCCTGAACCTGCTGCGCCTCGTGAACGGCCACCTGACGGGCACGGGCGCGCCGCGCGTGGAATCGATCTCGCAGGCGCTCGCCCTGCTCGGCCGCAGCCAGCTGCAGCGCTGGGTGCAGATCCTGCTGTACAGCGGACCGGAGGGCCACGTCGAACTGAATTCGCCGCTGCTGCAGATGGCCACGACGCGCGGCCGCCTGCTCGAGCTGATGACCTTGACCCTGCGCCCGGGCGACGTCGCCGGCGCCAACACGGCGTTCACGGTCGGCATCATGTCGTTGATGGATGCGCTGTTCGGCGTGCCGATGCGCGAGATCCTCGACAAGGTCGACATCTCGCGCGACGTCCGCGCGGCCCTGTTGGAGCGCGACGGCGACTATGGCGCCATGCTGAACATCGCGGAATCGCTTGAGCACGCGGAGGCAGGGCGCGACCTGGGCGCCGCGCTGGGGCGGCTGGGGCTGTCCGTCAAGCAGGTGCGCGAGATCGAGCTGGCGGCGTTCGGCTGGGTGCGCGAACTGGGCGCCGAGGTGCGCTGAGCGCTTCTTACTGTGCCAGGAACAGGAAGACGGTCGGCTTCTTGTGGAAGTCGGGCGCCTTGCCGGCCGCCAGTTGTGCCTTCCATTTGGCGGCCGTCTGCGTGCGCACGGTTTCCGTCGTCAGCGACAGATCGGTCGCGACGCAGATCAACGTGCCCGGCTGGCAGGCGGCGACGAGCGCTTCCAGCATCGCGCCATTGCGGTAAGGCGTTTCGATCAGCAACTGCGTCTGCTTGTCGCTACGCGAGCGCTGTTCCAGTTGCTGGATACGCTTCGTGCGCTGCGCGGCGTCCGTCGGCAGATAACCGTTGAATGCGAAGCTCTGGCCGTTCAAGCCGCTCGCCATCACGGCCAGCAGCAGCGACGAGGGGCCGACGAGCGGGCGCACGTTCACGCCATGCTGGTGTGCCAGCCGGACGAGGTCGGCGCCGGGATCGGCGACGGCCGGCACGCCCGCTTCCGACACGAGACCCGCATCGCGCCCTTCGAGCAGCGGCGCCAGCAGGGCGGCCAGCGCCTGCGGCGGCGTATTGACGTTCAGTTCGGCGATCTGGATTTCCTGCAGCGGGCGCGCGAGCGGATGGTCGATGGCGACCAGTTTCAGGAAGGCGCGCGCCGTCTTGGCGTTCTCGGCCACGAAATAATCGAGCTTGCTGGCGATGTCCTGCACCTGTTCGGGCAGGATGTGGGACAGCGCGTGCGGCGCCGCTTCGGTCGGGCCGAGGGTGTTCGGGATCAGGTAGAGCGTACCGGGCATATTGTTTATTGTTGGGATGTGAAGAACGGCATGCCGGCGCGGCGCAGCATGCCCGTCAGGGCGATCAGGGGCAGGCCGGTGAGGGCGGTCGGGTCGTGGCTGTCGATGCGTTCGAGCAGCGCGATGCCGAGTCCCTCGTTCTTGGCGCTGCCGGCGCAGTCGTACGGCTGTTCAATGCGCAGATAGGCGTCCAGTTCGGCATCCGGCAGGTCGCGGAACGTCACGGCCACCTGCACATTCTCGATCTGCGCGGCGTCCTTTTCGGGCAGGCGTCCGTCCCACAGGCACAGGGCCGTATGGAACACGACGCGGCGGCCGCGCATCGTCTGCAACTGGGCGAGGGCGCGGGCGTGGTCGCCGGGTTTGCCGATCTGGGCGCCGTCCAGCGTGGCCACCTGGTCCGAGCCGATCACGAGCGCGCCGGGATGCTTGCGGGCGACAGCCGCTGCTTTTTCGCGAGCCAGGCGCAGGGCCGTCGCTTCCGGCGTCTCGCCGGGGAGCGGGCTCTCGTCGATGTCGGGCGAGATCGCTTCGAACGGCAGGTGCAGTCGTTTCAACAACTCACGCCGGTAGGCGGAACTGGAGGCAAGAATGAGGCGCGGAAGAGCGGTTTGTTGCATCGATTTTTGTAAATAAAACAGGAAGATAGCGCTTTTGCGACGGAGTCTTTGACTGCGCGGGCCGAAGCCTGCTATTATCGCAGGTTTTCCGGGGATGTTTTTCCAAATGAGCGCTTTTGTCATCGACGCTTTTGAGTTTTGTCGGAACAACGGCCATCGTGAAGGCGTCACGCCGGTGGCGGACATGACCCGCCTGGCGGCCGAATGCGCCGACAAGTCCGGCGAGATCGCCTGGTCCATCCAGGGCGGCCAGACCCGGCAGGGGTATCCGATGCTGACGCTGTCCGTCTCCGGCACCGTGCAGCTGGTCTGCCAGCGCTGCCTGACCCCGTTCGGCTACGAGATCGATTCGTCGACCGTGCTGGTGCTGGGCAAGGACGACGCGGAAGCGGACGAAATCGAGGAAATCCTCGACGACGAGAGTATCGACGTGATCGTCGGCAGCCACACCTGCGACATCCGCGATCTGCTGGAAGATGAAGCCCTGCTGGCCCTGCCGCAGGCACCGAAACACGAGGTGTGCCCCGATACCAAGCTGCTGGACTCCATCAAGTCCGAGAAGGTATCGCCGTTCGCGGCATTGAAGAGCCTCAAATCAGAATAAAAGAATTGCAGTGGGTGCTACGTACAGGTAGCATTCGCAGCGTCAAAACGTGTCAAACGCGTGCAGCTCGAGTATTGAGTCATCGTTGTAAGGCAGCGTTAAGCATGTCGGCAATGGCGTTCCCATAGTTATTGCCGCTGGGATACTCGATGCGCATGTACTTGCAAGTCGAATGTGTTAGAATTTTAGAACTTATGTTTAGGAGTCATCATGGCAGTTCAACAGAATAAGAAGTCCCCGTCGAAGCGCGGCATGCACCGTTCGCACGATTTCCTGACCGCCCCGAACCTGGCAGTCGAGCCGACCACCGGCGAAACGCATCTGCGTCACCACATCAGCCCGAACGGTTTCTACCGTGGCCGTAAAGTGCTCAAGACCAAGAACGACGAGTAATCGACGCCTTGCTGTTTTGTTCCATGAAAGCGGTGCAACGTATGTCGAATGCGTGGCACCGCTTTTTCTTTCGCGGTAACTCCGTCATTTACCATCCCGCTGACTCGGCCTGCTTTGCCTTCCGCCTTGCTTCCTGCCGAGAACGAGCAGCCGCCGGCCGACCTTGAGCCCGCGGTGCATCCCGACAAATGACAATCAAAATTTCCATCGACTGCATGGGCGGCGACCACGGCCCCGCCGTGACCATCCCGGCAGCCCTCGCATTCCTCAAGCGCGAACCCGACGCCGAGCTGATCCTCGTCGGCCAGGAAGAGCTGGTCCGCGCTGAACTCAAGAAACATCATGCGGGCGACAACCCGCGCCTGACCGTCCGCCATGCGTCCGAGGTGGTCGCCATGGACGATCCCGTCGAAGTCGCCCTGCGCCGCAAGAAGGATTCGTCCATGCGCGTCGCGATCGAGCTCGTCAAGGATGGCAGCGCCGACGTCTGCGTCTCCGCCGGTAATACGGGCGCGCTGATGGCGATCTCGCGCTATGTCCTGAAAACCATGGCCGACGTCGACCGTCCGGCCATCTGTTCGATCCTGCCGAACCAGAAGGGTGGCCCGACCTATATGCTGGACCTGGGCGCCAACGTCGACTGCGAGCCCCATCACCTGCACCAGTTCGCCATCATGGGCGCCGTGCTGTTCGAGGCGATGGAACACCGCCGCCCGAGCATCGGCCTGCTGAATGTCGGCACGGAAGAGATCAAGGGCAATGAAGTGGTCAAGGCCACCGCGCCCCTGCTGCGGGCCGACCACGAACGCGGCGTGCTGAACTTCCACGGCAACGTCGAAGGCAACGACATCTTCAAGGGTACGGTCGACGTCGTCGTGTGCGACGGTTTCGTCGGCAATGTGACGTTGAAGGCGATCGAGGGCTTGTCGCGCTTCGTCAAATCGGTGTTCCTGGAAACGACGATGTCGAAGATCGGTGCACTGTTCGCGCGCAAATCGCTCAAGAAGCTGAACCCCGAAAGTTATAACGGCGCCGGTCTGCTGGGCCTGAAAGGCCTGGTATTCAAGAGCCATGGCGGTGCCAGTGCTTACGCCTACGAGTGGGCACTTCGGCGCGCTTTTGACGCGGCGAAATATAATGTGCAGGCGCAACTCTCGACCTTGATCGCCGAAATGTTGCCGCAAGCTCCCAATCCGGAAGCGCCAGGCTCAACTATTCAGCAGGGTTAGCAATGACTTATAGCAAAATTATCGGCACCGGCAGTTATCTGCCCGCGCAGCGTGTCACGAACGACGACCTCGCGGTCCAGCTGGCCGCCAAGGGCATCGAGACCTCGGACGAGTGGATCGTGACCCGCAGCGGCATCTCCGCCCGCCATTACGCGGCGGCCGACGAAAACGCCTCGGACCTGGCCGTGAACGCGGCGCGCAAGGCGCTCGAGGCGGCCGGTCTGGAGGCCGAACAGATCGACCTGATCATCGTCGCCACCTCGACGCCGGACTTTTTCGGCAGCTTCCCCAGCACGGCCTGCATCGTCCAGAACAAGCTGGGCATGCGCAACAACAGCGCCGCGTTCGACATGGGCGCCGTCTGCTCCGGCTTCGTCTACGCGATGGCGACGGCCGACGCCTTCATCAAGGCCGGCAATGCAAAGAACGTGCTCGTGATCGGCTCGGAAGTGTTTTCGCGCATCCTCGACTTCGATGACCGTAGCACCTGCGTGCTGTTCGGCGACGGCGCCGGCGCCGTCGTGCTGGCCGCGTCCGAAGAGCCGGGCGTGCTCGCCGTCAAGCTGCATGCCGACGGCAGTCACGGCGGCATCCTGTGCGGCCCGGCGAACCCGTCGAACCTGGCCACGAACCAGAAATTCCTGTACATGGACGGCCCGGCCGTGTTCAAGCTGGCCGTCTCCGTGCTGGAAAAGGTCGCCAACGAAGCGCTGGCGCATGCGCAGATGCCGGCCGGCGAGATCGACTGGCTGATCCCGCACCAGGCCAACCTGCGCATCATGACGGGCACCGCGAAGAAGCTGGGCATGTCGACCGAGAAGATGGTCGTCACCGTCAACGAACACGGCAACACGTCGGCCGCGTCGATCCCGCTGGCGCTCGATGTCGCCGTGCGCGACGGCCGCATCAAGCCCGGCCACAACGTCATGATGGAAGGCGTGGGCGGCGGCTTTACCTGGGGCGCCGTGCTCGCGCGCATGTGATGCGCCGGACGGGCCCTAACGAACAACAATCAAGGAGCACTTGATGAGCAAATTCGCATTTCTCTTCACCGGCCAGGGCGCGCAAGCCGTCGGCATGCTGAACGGCTTCGCCGGCAACAAAGCCGTCGAACAGACCGTGCTTGAGGCGTCGGACGCGCTGGGCCAGGACATCGGCAAGCTGATCGCCGAAGGTCCGAAGGAAGACCTGGACCTGACCACCAACACGCAGCCCGTGATGCTGACGGCCGCCGTCGCCGTCTACCGCGCGTGGATCGCCGCGGGCGGCCCCAAGCCGGCCGTCGTCGCCGGCCACAGCCTCGGCGAATACTCGGCGCTCGTCGCCGCCGGCGTGATCGACTTCAAGGATGCCGTGCCGCTCGTGCGCTTCCGCGCGCAATCGATGCAGGATGCCGTGCCGGTCGGGCAGGGCGGCATGGCCGTGATCCTCGGCCTGTCGGCCGACGACGTCCGTGTCGTGTGTGCCGAAGCCGCCCAAGGTGAGGTGGTCGAAGCCGTGAACTTCAACGAGCCGACGCAGATCGTGATCGCCGGCCACACGGCCGCCGTGGAGCGCGCCTGCGACATCGCCAAGGCCAAGGGCGCCAAGCGCGCCATGAAGCTGGCCGTGTCGGCGCCGTTCCACTCGTCGCTGCTGAAGCCGGCGTCGGACCGCCTGCGCGACTACATGGCGAACCTGGATTTTGCCGCGCCGCAGATCGACTTGATCAACAACGTGGACGTCGCTATCCTGAACGATCCGGCCGCGATCAAGGACGCCTTGGTGCGCCAGGCTGCCGGTCCCGTGCGCTGGGTCGAGACCATGCAGAAGATGGCCGCGGACGGCGTGACGCAAGTCATCGAATGCGCACCGAGCAAGACCCTGATCGGCATGGCCAAACGTATCGACCCGGTGCTGGTGGGCGAAGCCCTGGTCGACCAGGCCGCGCTGGAGCGCGTGCTCGCCGCCGTCAAAGGCTGAGCACAGCCGAATCCCCGTTAGAAAAGAAGAGGACAAAATGAATCTGCAAAACCAAGTCGCCCTCGTCACCGGTGCCTCGCGCGGCATCGGCAAGGCCATCGCGCTCGAACTGGCTCGCCAGGGCGCCAAGGTCGTCGGCACCGCCACGACGGCAGCCGGTGCCGAAGCCATCGGCGCCTACCTCGCCGAGTTCGGCGGCAAGGGCGTCGTGCTGAACGTCACCGACGCCGCGCAATGCGCCGCCGTCATCGACGACGTCAGCAAGAACGTCGGCACCATCGGCATCCTCGTCAACAATGCCGGCATCACCCAAGATCAATTGGCGATGCGCATGAAAGACGAGGAGTGGGACAACGTGATCGCCACCAACCTGACCGCCGTCGGCCGCCTGTCGCGCGCCGTGCTGCGCGGGATGATGAAGGCCAAGCAGGGGCGTATCATCAACATCACGTCCGTCGTCGGCGCGGCCGGCAATCCGGGGCAGATGAATTACGCGGCGGCCAAGGCCGGCGTGGCCGGCATGACCCGCGCGCTGGCGCGCGAGATCGGCAGCCGCAACATCACCGTCAACTGCGTGGCGCCGGGCTTCATCGATACCGACATGACCAAGTCGCTGGGCGAAGGCCAACACGAGGCGCTGCTGACGCAGATCCCGCTGGGCCGCCTGGGCCAGCCGGAAGACATCGCGCATGCGGTCGCCTTCCTGGCGAGCCCGCAAGCGGGCTACATCACGGGTACCGAGCTGCACGTCAACGGCGGCATGTACATGAACTGATCGGTCAGCCGTCCTTCCCGGCATTGCCGGAAACGACTCCCGCGGACGCGGGGATCCGTGTGAGCCGACCAGGACGCCCAGCATGGCGGGAACGACGAGGTGATGGGGTTTTAAAGTAATTCTCAGCAGTTCGCAGTAGTTTCAGCTGATTTAGCGTCAGACGCTGAAAATAGTTTTTCAACGCGCAAACCCTGATAAAATGCGCGCACTTTCCGCAACACATACCTAATGGAGCCATAACATGTCGGATATCGAACAACGCGTTAAAAAAATCGTCGCTGAGCAACTGGGCGTTGCCGAAGCAGACATCAAAATCGATTCCTCGTTCGTTGACGACCTCGGCGCTGACTCGCTGGACACCGTGGAACTGGTGATGGCCCTGGAAGACGAATTCGAAATGGAAATCCCGGACGAGCAGGCCGAGAAGATCACGACCGTTCGCCAGGCTATCGAGTACGCACAGGCACACGTCAAGGCCTAAGCTTTCAGGATTTCAGGAGAAGCGCTTGAGTTCACGCAACCGCCGTGTCGTCGTTACCGGCCTGGGTTGCATCTCTCCGATCGGCAACACCATTGCCGACGCGTGGGAGGCAGCACTGGCGGGCAAATCGGGCATTGCCAACATCACCAAGTTCGACGCAACGCCATTTTCGACCCGCTTCGCGGGCGAAGTGAAGAACTTTAACGTCGAGGAATACCTGCCGGGCAAGGAAGGCCGTCATATGGATACGTTCATCCATTTCGGCATGGCCGCGGGCATCCAGGCGTTACAGGATTCGGGCCTCGTCGTCACCGAGGACAATGCCGACCGCATCGGCGTGCTCGTGGGCTCCGGCATCGGCGGCCTGCCGCTGATCGAAGAGACCAAGTCGGAGTACGACACGCGCGGTCCGCGCCGCATTTCGCCGTTCTTCGTCCCGGCGTCGATCATCAACATGATCTCGGGCGACCTGTCGATCAAGTTCGGCCTGCGCGGCCCGAACCTGGCCATCGTGACCGCGTGCACGACCGGCCTGCATTGCATCGGCCAGGCTGCCCGCCTGATCGAATACGGCGACGCCGACGTGATGATCGCCGGCGGCGCGGAATCGACGATGTCGCCGCTGGGCCTGGGCGGTTTCGCCGCGGCACGCGCGCTGTCGTCGCGCAATGACGATCCGGCCACGGCTTCGCGTCCGTGGGACCGCGACCGCGACGGCTTCGTGCTGGGCGAGGGCGCCGGCGTCATGGTGCTCGAAGAGTACGAACATGCCAAGGCGCGCGGCGCCAAGATCTATGCGGAAGTCGTCGGCTTCGGCATGAGCGCGGACGCCAACCACATCACGGCACCCCTCGAGGACGGCAGCGGCGCAGCGCGCTGCATGGTATCGGCCATGCAGTACGCGGGCATCAATCCGGACCAGGTGCACTACGTGAACGCGCACGGCACGTCGACCCCGGTGGGCGACATGGCGGAAGTGAAGGGCATCAAGCGCACCTTCGGCGACCATGCGAAGAAGCTGGTCGTCAACTCCACCAAGTCGATGACGGGTCACCTGCTGGGTGGCGCGGGCGGACTCGAGTCGGTGTTCACCGTGCTCGCGATCCACAACCAGGTCTCGCCGCCGACGATCAACATCTTCAACCAGGATCCGGAATGCGACCTGGACTTCTGCGCCAACACGGCGCGGGACATGAAGATCGATTATGCGGTGAAAAACTCCTTCGGTTTCGGCGGCACCAACGGCACGCTCGTCTTCGCCAAGATCTAATCGATCCGAAATAGCCGAACTTTCAGACGCCCATTCCTGTCCAAGGAATGGGCGTTTGTCTTTTCCGGTAGAGCGGTCACAACAACAACCCCACGAAAGCTTCCCATGTCGATCGCGGTATCCGCGCTCGTCAGGCCGTCACGCATCCAGCGTTGCCTATGGGGCGGGGCCGGCTTGGCGCTAGGCGCGTCGTCGTTGGCCGTCGGGCTATTGGCTCCTGGACGTTTCCTGCTAACGCCTCTGGTGGCGCTCGCGCTGGCCGGTGCCGGCCTCGCTGTGCTCGGCACCACGGCGGTGCGTCCAAAGACGCACCGGATTGATATTTCTGGAACCGGCGACCTACGCGTGACGGTACAACAGGACGTGGGCAGTCGGGATGACGGCATTGCGGTCCTGCTGCCAGGCTCGGTGATCTGGCCGATGCTGATGATGTTGCGGCACGCCGCGCCGGGCACGGGGCCGCAGGTCCTGGCCGTGTGGCGCGACAGCGTCGACACGGCGACGTGGCGCGCGCTGGCGGTCGCGCTGGCAGTGGTCGGCCGGCGCGGAGATGCAGACGAAGGATGCGAAGACACGACGAACTCATTGCAGCGGACCAACTCTTAAGGAAACGTCGAGACCGTTTCCGTATAACAGGGACGCCGCCGCAGCCAACGGGGCATTGCAGTGACGACCGAACGCGAATGTGATCAACTGCTGGTTGAGCGCGTCCAGGCTGGCGATCGCCGGGCGTTCGACCTGCTGGTGGCAAAATACCAGCGTCGCCTGATGCGGCTCGTGTCGCGCCTCGTGCACGATCCGGCCGAGGCGGAAGACGTGGTGCAGGAAACCTTTATCAAGGCCTTCCGGGCATTGCGCCATTTCCGCGGCGATTCCGCGTTTTATACGTGGCTATATCGAATAGGAATTAACACGGCAAAGAATTTTCTTGTGACGCAAGGCAGGCGCGCGCCGACCTCGACGGAAGCCGATGCCGAACGTGCGGAAGGATTTGACGACGCGGATAGCTTGCGCGACATTAATACACCGGAATCGGTGTTGGCCAGCAAGCAGATCGCCTATACCGTGAATGCGGCCATGGAAGCATTGCCGTTGGAATTACGCACGGCGATCGTTCTGCGCGAAATAGAAGGTTTAAGCTACGAGGAAATCTCTGAAGTGATGGCGTGTCCAATCGGGACGGTGCGGAGCCGGATTTTCCGGGCGCGTGAAGTCATCGCCGAGAAATTGCGGCCCTTGCTGGATATCTCGGCGGATAAACGCCGGTAGGTAGCGATGATGAAGAAAAATTTTCACATGCCGGCGTAACGAATATGGATACGAACAAGAAAAACCGCGAACTCATCTCGGCGTTGAGCGACGGCGAGATCCCGGACGGCGACCAGGAACTGGCACTCGCCGCCCTGGATACGCCGGACGGCGAACAGGCGTGGGCGCTCTTTCATCACGTCGGCGACGTCCTGCGCGCGGCGCCCGCGCCCGACCTGTCGCCCGGCTTCGCAGAGAAGCTGGCGGCCCGCCTCGACGCCGAACCGCTTCCCGCCAAACGCGGGGCCGCCGCCAGCGATACGGCCGGTCCGGCGGCGCAGTTCGACCAGACCGTGGCCGGACCCACCTGAGCCCGATCCGCGCCGGACCGGCTTTCACATCCTCACCGGCGCGAACCGCCGGCACCGCTATGCCGCCCCGTTCGCCACGGCGGTGCCAACGCGACAACAATGCACTTTTGTCTTAACATACCAACCATTCCAGCCCAGACCTTTTCGATCCTATGACAAGCAAAACCGGAAGCGCGATCCTGTCCGCCCTCGTATTTGCGGGCGCGAGTCTGATATCCCTCCCGGCGGCCCACGCGGCCGCTCCCGTTGCCGCCCCGACCGTCACCGGCCTGCCCGACTTTGCCGACCTCGTCGACAAGGTCGGCCCGGCCGTCGTCAACATCCGGACCACCGAACGCATCCGCCTCGACCAGGGCGGGCCCGACGAAGAGATGCAGGAATTCCTGCGCCGCTTCTTCGGCGGCCAGATGGTGCCGCGCGGACGCCGCGGCGGGCCCGCGGAGCAGCCGCAGGAAGAGCGCGTGCAGCGCGGCGTCGGTTCCGGCTTCATCATTTCGGACGACGGGTTCGTGCTGACCAATGCCCACGTCGTGGAGGGGGCGGACGAGGTCGTCGTGACGCTCACCGACCGGCGCGAATTCAAGGCCAAGGTGCTGGGCTCGGATGCCCGCAGCGACGTGGCGCTGCTCAAGGTCGACGCGCGCAATCTGCCCAGCGTACGCATCGGCGATTCCAGCAAGATCCGCGTGGGCGAGTGGGTGATCGCCATCGGCTCGCCGTTCAACCTGGAGAACACGGTGACGGCCGGCATCATCTCGGCCAAGGCGCGCGATACGGGAGAATATTTGCCGCTGATCCAGAGCGACGTGGCCGTCAACCCCGGCAACTCGGGCGGGCCGCTGATCAATATGCGCGGCGAAGTCATCGGCATCAATTCGCAGATCGCGACCTTGTCCGGCGGGTACAACGGCATCTCGTTCGCCGTGCCGATCGACGAGGTCATGCGCGTCGCCGACCAGATCCGCAAGACCGGCAAGGTCACGCGCGGGCGTCTCGGCGTGCAGATCAGCGAAGTGACGACGGACGTCGCCGAATCGCTGGGCCTGGGCCGCGCGCGCGGCGCCGAGGTCGCGATGGTCGAGCCGGGCGGCCCGGCGGACAAGGCCGGGCTCAAGACCGGCGACATCATCCTGAAATTCAACGGCAAGGACATCGAACGCAGCTCCGACCTGCCGCGCCTCGTGGGCGGCAGCCCCGTCGGCAGCCGCGCCACCGTCACCGTGTGGCGCCGCGGCAGCCAGCTCGACCTGCCGGTGACCATCGTCGAACTGCAGGACGAAAAATCGCCGACGGCCAAAGCGACGCCGAAGAAACCGGCGCCCGACCAGGCGCCGAACGCGCTCGGGCTGCACGTGTCCGACCTCACCGCCGTACAGAAGCGCGAGCTCAAGACGGAGGCGGGCGTGCTGGTCGAGTTCGCCGAAGGCCGCGCGGCGTCGGCCGGCATCCGCCAGGGCGACGTGATCCTGCAGATGAACAATGTCGAGATCACGAGCGCCGCCCAGTTCAACGGACTCGTCGCCAAGCTCGACGTCAAAAAACCGGTGGCCCTGCTGGTGCGGCGCGATAACGTCTCGCGCTACCTCGTCATCCGGCCGCGCCAATGAGCACGGCACCACGTTTCACGCTGTACTCGAGGTCGTACTGCCACCTGTGCGAAGACATGCTGGCAGCGCTGCAGGCCTTCATGGCACGGCAGGGGCAGGCGTACACGGTGGACGTGGTCGATGTCGACGCCGACCCGGCCCTGGTCGCCCGCTTCGACGAGCTCGTGCCCGTGCTGTACGGCGACCCGGCCGGGCCGGAGCTCTGCCACTACTTCCTCGACGAGGCGGCGCTGCGGCGCCACCTCGGGCTGGAACCCGCGGCTGTGGCCTAGCGCGTGGAGTGCCGCGACATTCCCTTCGTGTTCTTCGGTTCGATACCGCCGTCACCTGCGATAATCGGCGCAATCGCTTCCTGAATGACGCATATGGCTGACGGCCCCGACGCTACCCTCGACCCCGACGACTGGAAAGACATCCGTGTCCTCGGGCACCGGATGCTGGACGACATGTTCGACCACCTGGAAGGCATCCGCGCCCGGCCCGTCTGGCAGCAGATGCCGGACGCGGCGCGCGACAGCCTGCGCTCACCCATGCCGCGCGGCCCCGGTTCGCTGGCGGACGCCTACCGCAGCCTGCAAGACAATGTGATTCCCTATACCGTCGGCAACCCGCATCCGGGCTTCATGGGGTGGGTGCATGGCGCCGGCACGCCGGTCGGCATGCTGGCCGAAATGATCGCCGGCGCGCTGAATGCCAATGTCGGCGGGCGCAACCAGGCGCCCGTCGAGGTCGAGCACCAGGTCTCAAGCTGGATGACGTCGCTGTTCGGCTTTCCCGCCGGGGCGTGCGGCGTGTTCGTCACGGGCACGTCGATCGCCAACTTCATGGGTGTCGTCGTCGCGCGGACACACGCGCTGGGGCGCGACGTGCGCGCACACGGGCTCGCGGCGCACGCCGGGCTGCGCGCGTACGCGTCGACGGAAGCCCACGGCTGCATCGCGAAGGCGATGGACATGGCGGGCTTCGGCACCGAGGCCTTGCGCTGCGTGCGCGTGGACGCCGCCGGCCGCATGGACCTGCTTGATCTCGCCGCGCAGGTCGCCGCGGACCGCGCCAACGGACTGCGGCCGTTCCTCGTCGTGGCCAGCGCCGGGACGGTGAACACGGGCGCCATCGACCCACTGGCCGCGCTGGCCGATTTCGCCCGCGAGCACGCGCTGTGGCTGCACGTCGACGGCGCCTATGCGGCGCTGGGCATGCTCGCGCCGGACGTCGCGCCGCTGCTCGACGGCATCGCCCGGGCCGATTCGATCGCCTTCGATTTCCATAAATGGGGGCAGGTGCCATACGACGCCGGGTATTTCATGGCGCGCGACGGCGACCGCATGCTGGACGCGTTCGCGGCACCGGCCGCCTACCTGCAGCGCGCGGGACGCGGCCTCGCGGCGGGCGCGGCGTGGCCGTGCGACGTAGGGCCCGACCTGTCGCGGGGTTTCCGCGCATTGAAGACGTGGCTGACGTTCCAGGTCTACGGCGCCGACGCCATCGGCCGCTCGATCTCGGCCACGTGCGCGCGGGCGCGCGAGCTGGCCGAACGCATCGCGGCCGAGCCGGAACTGGAACTGGCGGCGCCCGTCACCTTGAACATCGTCTGCTTCCGCTATGTCTGCGCCGATCCCGAACGCGTCAATCGCGAGATCGTGCTGTCCCTGTACGACGAAGGCCGCGTGGCGCCGTCGGCGACCACGCTCGGTGGCCGCTATGCGATCCGCGCCGCCATCGTCAACCACCGCACCGGCCCGGCCGACATCGACGCGCTCGTCGATGCCGTGCTGCGCGCCGGCCGCCGTCTCTCCTTGCCACCCGCCCCATGATCACGCCCGAACTCATCGACGCCGCCACCACACCGTACGCCCCGCTGATCGGCGCCGCCACGCTGATGCGCTGCGCCTTTTATCGCGCCGACCTGCGTCCGGTCGGCGAGCTGCTGCTGGCGCGCGCGCAGGCCAACCCGGACGACGCGAACGCCTGGCTGGACGCGAGCTTCGTGCTGCAACTGCTGGGCCAGCGCGAGGCCGGCCTGGACGTGCAGCGGCACGCGCTTGCCACCCGCTCGCTGTACGCGCTGCCGGCACCGGCACGCACGCCCACGTTGCACCTGCTCGTGCTGATGGGACCCGGCGACTTCATGGCCAACACGCCGATCGAATTCCTGCTGCAGACGTCAAGCATCGCCGCGAACGTGCAATACCTGACGCTCGACCTGCCGCTGCCGGAACAGGTGCCCGACCACGACGTGCTGTTCGTCGCGCTCGCGCAATCCGACGCCAACGTGCCGCTGCTGCGCGACGTGGCGCAGATGCTGGACGGCTGGCCGCGTCCCGTCGTCAACCGCCCGGAACGGATCGCGCACCTGTCGCGCGACGGCGCGCATGCGAAGCTGGAAGGGGCGACGGGCGTGCTGATGCCGCGCACGGTGCGCGTGGCCCGCGCGACGGCGGAGCAATTGGCCGGCGCCGCGCTCGACGTGCAGGCGTTATTGCCGGGTGCGGCATTTCCCCTGATCGTGCGCCCGCTCGACTCGCACGCGGGCACCGACCTGCAGAAGGTGGCCGATGCGGCGGCGTTGCGCGACTACCTGGCGGCGCAGCCGTCGGGCGAATTCTATCTGGCGCCGTTCGTCGATTATTCCGGCCAGGACGGCCAGTTCCGCAAATACCGCATCGTGCTGATCGACGGTCAGCCGTTCATCTGCCACCTGGCGATCTCGTCGCACTGGATGGTGCACTACCTGAACGCGGACATGGACGACAGCGCGGACAAGCGGGCGGAGGAGGCGGCCGCCATGGCCGATTTCGACACCGGTTTCGCGCGCCGCCACGCGGCCGCGCTGGCGGACATCGATGCGCGCATCGGCCTGCCTTACCTGGGCATCGACTGCGCGGAAACGCAGGATGGCCGGCTGCTCATCTTCGAAGTGGACAATGCCATGGTCGTGCACGCGATGGACGATCCGGGCAAGTATCCGTACAAGGGACCCGTGATGGACAAGGTGTTCCGCGCGTTCGAAGCGATGCTGCACCGCGCTGCAAACGCGGCGTCAAATTGACCGTCGTTCCCGTGCAGGCGGGAACGACGGTGATTTTTATGCTGCGACGAGTACCTGCGCATCGTTGGCGACGGCCAGTGCAGGCGCCTCCCCCAGCAACCCCCGCATGAACGCCCGCTTCGCCGCGCTGCGCGGGCTCGCCCAGAAACTGTCGAGCGTCGCCTGCGGCACGCCGTCGTAGTCGACGCGCAGCAGGTAAGGACGACCCAGCAATTCATGATGGGCGTAGCTCGCAAAGCATTCGGCGAAATCGTCGTAGGGATTCGTCGCGCCGTACAGGCTGGCGAAGTCGCTGCCTTCCAGGCCGGAGTACGCCGTCACGATGGCGTCGCTGTCCAGCTTGTTGGTGCCGTAGAAATCGACGACGCCCCGCAGCTCGAAATTCGACCCGTCCCACGGCACAAAGCGCCCTTGCGCATTGACGCCCCAGCTGAGGTCGAGGAAGGGGAACGTTGCTTCCGGCACCGGTTCCCACCAGCGCGGCAGAAACGTGCCGCCCGCCGTCACGACATGGCCGAATTCGTGCAGCAGCAGGAATTGCAGCGCGTGCGCGCGGGTGTCGTCGCGGGGTTCCGCGATGGTCGCGGCGAGCGTGAAGCCGGGGCCGCCGAACGGGAGGTTTTCCTTCCACGTCGCCCAGGAATTCGCGGTGTGCGATTCCAGCAGGTCCATGTCGAGCAGCACGATGCAGCCGAGGATGCGATTGTCGACCGCGTCCGCGACGATGTCCGTCACGCCCGACGAGCCGAGGCCGCGGCCGACGCAAACGCCCAGCAGCAGCGGGCTCACGAGGTCGCGCACGGCGGCCGGCATGCCCGTCAGCGCGGCGCGCAGGTCCGCCTGCAGCGCCGCATCCGGCGTGCACGGGGCCGGCACGGCGTCGAGGCCGGTGGCCATGTTCACCTGGTGCACGAATTCGCGCACATCGTCGGGCAGGGGCAGGATGCGTTGCTCGATGGGCTGGCCCAGCCGGGCGCTCCATGCTTGCGGATCGGACGTATAGATCATGGTGGCTATGGAAGGGAAGGCGGCGTGCCGCAGATGTCCCTTTAACGGCGCCCCCATGCCTAACTTGACGGTTGGAAATGAAATTTGGACAGCCGTTGACAGCCCGACAAGACCCGGCCGGCCCGAAATCCGGTAAAATGGGCAGCTTACGGGTGAGTCCCCGGCGCATCGTCGCCGCATCTCGCTCGATAAGGCGCTCGCCCGGGGAACTTCCCGTCCCCCAGACGCGGCGCTTTTTTCGTATTGCGCCGGCCGACGATGAGGACATCGCCCGTGCCGGCCTGGCCGCGTGCCGCTCTTTTTGGTTTTGAGTTTGTTAATGAAAAACATACGTAACTTTTCCATCATCGCCCACATCGATCACGGTAAATCGACGCTGGCCGACCGCATCATCCAGCTGTGCGGCGGCTTGTCGGAACGTGAAATGGACGAGCAGGTGCTCGACTCGATGGACCTGGAGCGCGAGCGCGGCATCACCATCAAGGCCCAGACCGCGGCGCTGTCCTACAAGGCGCGCGATGGCCAGACCTATAACCTGAACCTGATCGACACCCCGGGCCACGTCGACTTCAGCTATGAAGTGTCGCGTTCGCTGTCCGCGTGCGAAGGCGCGCTGCTCGTCGTCGACGCGTCGCAGGGCGTGGAAGCGCAGACCGTCGCCAACTGCTACACGGCGCTCGACCTGGGCGTGGAAGTGGTGCCCATCCTGAACAAGATCGACCTGCCGCACGCCGACCCGGACCGCGCCAAGCAGGAGATCGAGGACGTCATCGGCCTCGATGCCACCGACGCCACCACCTGCTCGGCCAAGACCGGGCTGGGCGTGGAAGACGTGCTGGAAACGCTGATCGCGAAGGTGCCGCCGCCGGAAGGCGATCCGGACGCGCCGCTGCAGGCGCTGATCGTCGACTCGTGGTACGACAGCTACGTCGGCGTCGTGATGCTGGTGAGAGTGAAGAACGGCACGCTGCGTCCGAAAGACAAGATCCTGCTGATGGCGACGGAATCCCAGCAACTGGTCGAGCAGGTCGGCGTGTTCACCCCGCGCTCCGTGCAACTGCCGGAGCTGAAGGCCGGCCAGGTGGGCTTCATCATCGCCGGCATCAAGGAACTGAAGGCTGCGAAGGTCGGCGATACCGTCACGCTGGCCTCGCGTCCCGCGCCCGAGCCGCTGCCCGGCTTCAAGGAAGTGCAGCCGCAGGTGTTCGCGGGCCTGTTCCCGGTGGAAGCGAACCAGTACGACGCGCTGCGCGATTCGCTGGAAAAGCTGAAACTGAACGACGCCGCCCTGCAGTACGAACCGGAAGTGTCGCAGGCGCTGGGCTTCGGCTTCCGCTGCGGCTTCCTGGGCCTGTTGCACATGGACGTCATCCAGGAACGCCTGGAGCGCGAATTCGACCAGGACCTGATCACCACTGCGCCGACCGTCGTGTACGAAGTCATCATGCGCGACGGCACGATGATCAAGGTCGACAACCCGTCCAAGATGCCGGAAGTGTCGAAGATCGACGAAGTGCGCGAGCCGATCGTCACCGTCAATCTGTACATGCCGCAGGAATATGTCGGCGCCGTCATCACGCTGTGCACCGGCAAGCGCGGCGTGCAGATGGACATGAGTTACCACGGCCGCCAGGTGAAACTGGTGTATGAGATCCCGATGGCCGAGATCGTGCTGGACTTCTTCGACCGCTTGAAGTCGACGTCGCGCGGCTATGCGTCGATGGATTACGAGTTCAAGGAATACCGCGCATCGGACGTCGTGAAGGTCGACATGCTGATCAACGGCGACAAGGTCGACGCGCTGGCCATCATCGTGCACCGCGCGAACGCCGCCTACCGCGGCCGCCAGGTCGCGGCCAAGATGCGCGAACTGATTCCGCGCCAGATGTTCGACGTGGCGATCCAGGCCGCGATCGGCGCGACGATCATCTCGCGTGAGAACGTCAAGGCGCTGCGCAAGAACGTGCTGGCGAAGTGCTATGGCGGCGACGTCAGCCGTAAGAAGAAACTGTTGGAAAAGCAAAAGGCCGGCAAGAAGCGCATGAAGCAGGTGGGCTCGGTGGAGATCCCGCAGGAAGCCTTCCTCGCCATCCTTCAAGTTGAAGAAAAATAAGGGAAGAGCAAGAAGCGATGAATCTGCAACCGATCCTCGGTAATTTTGCATTAATCCTGTTCGTGGCCATGGTGATCACGGGCGTCATCTGGTGCCTGGATGTGTTCGTGCTGGCCAAGCAGCGCCGCGCCAGGGCGGACGCCGCGCTGGCCGAGTACGACGCGCGCCACGCCAAGCTGACGGCCGACGGCATCAAGGTGGACAACGGCAACCGCGCCGTGCTGGAAGCGTCGATCCTGCGGCAGCCGACGTGGGTCGAATATTCCGGCAGCTTCTTCCCCGTGATTGCGCTCGTGTTCGTGATGCGCTCTTTCCTGTTCGAGCCGTTCAAGATCCCGTCGTCGTCGATGGTGCCGACCTTGCTCGTGGGCGACCTGATCCTCGTGAACAAGTTCGATTACGGCATCCGCCTGCCGGTGATTAACAAAAAGATAATCCAGGTCGGCGATCCGCAGCGCGGCGACGTCATGGTGTTCAAATACCCCAAGGATCCGAGCCAGGACTACATCAAGCGCGTCATCGGCGTGCCGGGTGATAAAATCACTTACGAGAACAAGCGCCTGACGATCAACGGCCGGCCGGTCGAGTACCAGCCGATGGACGATTACCTGGACGACGAGCGCCCGGTTTACCACAAGCAATTCCTGGAAAAGCTGCCGAACGTCCCGCACCGCATCCTGAACATGGACGGCGCGCGCACGATCAACCTGAGCGCCGTGGAGGAGTTTCCCCATCACGAAAATTGCACCTATTCCTACGATGGATTTACCTGTATCGTACCGGAAGGCAATTATTTCATGATGGGCGATAACCGCGACAACAGCGCAGACAGCCGCTACTGGGGCTTCGTGCCGGACAAGAACATCGTCGGCAAGGCTGTGTTTGTTTGGATGAACTTCAGCAACCTGAAGCGCATCGGCGGTATCCACTAAGCCGGACGTGGAGGGTGAGATGAAAGGTGGCAAGCGGTATCGGATCGGCGCGGAGAGCGGTGTCTCGCTGTCGGGCCTGATCGTCGTGTTGATCGTGCTGGGTACGCTGGCGCTGGTGGCTATCAAGGTGACCCCGGCTTTCCTCGAGTACAAGGCGGTCAAGAGTTCGATCGTCAAGGCGAAGGCGGATGCCGGCAGCGGCAGCGTGCGCGAGATCCAGCAGGCGTTCGACAAGAATGCGGGTGTCAACGACGTCAACGCCATCGCCGGGCGCGACCTGGTGATCACGCGCGACGGCGGGGATACCGAAATCAGCTTCGCGTACGAGAAGAAGGTTCCGCTGGCGGGCAACGTCAGCCTGCTGTTCGACTTTGCCGGCACCACCGACCCGAGCGGCGTCGTCGCCGCCAAGGCCGATAAGGCCGATAAGTAATACGCCGGGAGGGCGCGCGATGGGATCGGCGCGCAGCCGGCCCATTAGATTGGTACGACAATGAATCTTCAGTTATTGCAAACCCGCCTAGGCTATACGTTCCGGGACCCCGGCCTGCTGCAACAGGCGCTGACCCACCGTAGCCACAGCAGTGTGCATAACGAGCGCCTGGAGTTCCTCGGCGACTCGATCCTGAACTGCGTCGTCGCCTCCATCCTGTACGAACGTTTCAACAACCTGGCCGAAGGCGATCTGTCGCGCCTGCGCGCCAACCTCGTCAAGCAGCAATCGCTGTTCGAGATCGCGCAGAAGCTGGAATTGTCGCAATTCCTGCGCCTGGGCGAGGGCGAGCTGAAATCCGGCGGCTTCCGGCGCCCGTCGATCCTGGCCGATACGCTGGAAGCGTTATTGGGCGCGATCTTCCTCGACAGCGGCTTCGATGCCGCGCGCGACGCGATCCGTGCGTTCTACATCCCGCTGCTCGATTCCGTCGACCCGCGCACGCTCGGCAAGGACGCCAAGACCCTGCTGCAGGAATTCTTGCAGAGTAAAAAGATCTCGCTGCCCACGTACAACGTCGTCGCGACACACGGTGCCGCGCACAGCCAGGAATTCGAAATCGAATGCCTCGTGCCGAAACTCGGCATCCAGGTGTTCGGCCGCGGCGGCAGCCGCCGCGCGGGCGAGCAGGCCGCCGCGCGGCTCGCGCTGGAAACGGCCGAGCAGCTGCTGCAGAAGAGCCCGTCGACGGCGCGCAAGTCGCGGCCCCGCTCCGCCCAGCTCAAGCTGGCGGGCATCGCCACCGACCAGAGCGAGCTGACGGTGCAGGCCGAAGAGCCGCAGTCGCAGCAGAAACCATCACAGCAACACCAGTCAGGAAACACGCCAGCATGAACATGGAAACTACCCCCAACGACACCAACGAGGCAGGCGCGGCCCCGGAAGGCTTCCGCTGCGGCTACATCGCCATCGTCGGCCGTCCGAACGTGGGCAAGTCGACGCTCATGAACGTGCTGATCGGTGCCAAGGTGTCGATCACGTCGCGCAAGGCGCAGACGACGCGCCACCGCATCACGGGCATCCAGACCCGTGACGACGCCCAGTTCATCTACGTCGACACGCCGGGCTTCCAGACCCGCCACGCGAACGCGCTGAACAAGACGCTCAACAAGACCGTGTCGAACACGCTGACGGCATCCGATGTGATCCTGTTCCTCGTCGAGGCGGGAACGTTCGGTCCGGCCGACCAGCAAGTGCTGGATCTGCTGCCGAAGAACGTGCCCGTCATCCTCGTCATCAACAAGTCCGACCGCATGAAGGACAAGGCCGAACTGATGCCGTTCGCGGCGAAGGTGGCCGGCCTGCGCGATTTCACGGCGATCGTGCCGGTGTCGGCGAAGCTCCGCTTCCAGGTCGACGCGCTGGAAGGCGAGATCAAGCGCCACCTGCCGGAAAATCCGCCGGTCTTCGGCCCGGACGACATCACGGACCGCAGCGAGAAATTCCTCGCGGCCGAGATCGTGCGCGAAAAAGTCTTCCGCCTGCTGGGCGACGAGCTGCCGTACACGAGCACCGTGCTGATCGAACAATTCCAGCAGGAAGGCAACCTGCGCCGCATCTTCGCCGCCATCCTCGTCGAGCGCGACACGCACAAGTCCATGATCATCGGTAACAAGGGCGCGCGTTTGAAAGAGATTTCGACGCAATCCCGCCTCGATATGGAAAAACTGTTCGGCGGTCCGGTCTACCTGGAAATCTGGGTCAAGGTAAAATCCGGCTGGGCCGACAATGAAGCGGGCCTGCGTGCTTACGGCTACGAGTGAAGCCGGGGTAAGATAGCCCGCATGCCCAGCCGCGACGACGAACACATCGACAACGATAACGACGCGCATGCAACCGTGCCGCATGCCCCGCATGCGGCACCGGCCAGTGCGAAGCGCCGCGCGCCCGCGCGCGAAGGCCGCGTGACCGGCCACCGGATTGCCGGCCAGCCCGCCTTCGTGCTGCACAGCTATCCGTACAAGGAAACGAGCCTTATCGTCGACATGTTTACGCGCGACCACGGCCGCATCGGCGTCGTCGCGAAGGGCGCGAAGCGGCCGCATTCGAAACTGCGGGGCGTGCTGCAGACGTTTCAACCGCTGTCCGTCTCGTTTTCCGGCAAGTCGGAACTGCGCACCTTGATCGACGCCGAATGGGTCGGCGGCATGCTGCCGATCGAAAAGACGGCGCTGCTGTGCGGCTTTTATCTCAATGAATTGTTGGTGAAACTGCTGGCGCGCGACGATGCGCATCCCGCGCTGTTCAACCACTACGTGTCGACCCTGAACGAACTGGCGCACGGCGAACCGGCGCCGATCGCCTTGCGAAAATTCGAACGGGCCTTACTTAAAGAGACCGGCGTCGCCGCCGACCTCACGCGCTGCACGACGACGCGCGCGCCCGTCGAGCCGGACGGCCTGTACGTCGTCGATCCGGAGCGCGGCGCGCGCACCGCGGCGGCCGTGGAATCGTGGCCGGTCGTGTCGGGACGTACGCTGATCGACATGGAGCGCGAACAGTAT
Source organism: Massilia putida (assembly GCF_001941825.1). NCBI lineage: Bacteria > Pseudomonadati > Pseudomonadota > Betaproteobacteria > Burkholderiales > Oxalobacteraceae > Massilia > Massilia putida. The sequence goes on along the minus strand of NZ_CP019038.1, from coordinate 1,777,348 downwards.
GCCGACCCGCAGACGCAGGCGCAGAGCAAGCAGCTGATGCGCTTCCTGCTGGCCTATCACCTGGGAGGCGCGCCGCTGAACACGCGCCAGATTTTGATCGACCTGATGCAGCTTTAAGAATAAAGACTACGACCATGAGCTTCCTGCAACCCGCCGGCCAGGTGATCGACCTGGGCGTGAACATCGACCACATCGCCACCGTCCGCAATGCGCGCGGCACCGTCTATCCCGACCCGCTGCGCGCCGCGCTGCTGGCCGAGCAGGCGGGCGCCGACGTGATCACCCTGCACCTGCGCGAAGACCGCCGCCACATCAAGGACGCCGACGTCCTCGCCATCCGCCCGCAGCTGGCGACGCGCATGAACCTGGAAGCGGCCGTCACGCAGGAGATGATCGACTTCGCGTGCAAGGTGAAGCCGCAGGACGTGTGCCTCGTGCCCGAGCGCCGCGAAGAAGTGACGACGGAAGGCGGCCTGGACGTGATCCGCTACCAGAAGGAAGTGGAGGCCGCGATCCGTCAATTGAAAGGCGAGGGCATCCGCGTGTCGCTGTTCATCGACGCGGACGAGCAGCAGATCGCGGCCGCGGCGGCCGTCGGTGCGCCCGTCATCGAACTGCACACGGGCCGCTACGCCGAGGCGGAAAGCCCGGAAGAACTGGCCCGCGAGCTGGCACGCGTCAAGCAGGGCGTGCGCGCCGGCGTGCAGCACGGCCTGCGCGTGAATGCGGGCCACGGCCTGCATTACACGAACGTGCAGCCGATCGCGGCGATCCCGGAGATCCACGAACTGAACATCGGCCACGCGATCGTCGCGCACGCGTTGTTCGCGGGTTTCGAAAACGCCGTGCGCGAGATGAAGGCGATCATGGTCGCCGCGCGCCTGGGCGTCTCGTACGCCACCAAGACGGGGCAGTGATGATCTACGGGATCGGCACGGACATCGTCCAGATCTCGCGCGTCGAGGCAGCGCTCAAGCGCAGCGGCGAACGCTTCGCCGAAAAAATCCTCGGCCCCGAGGAACTCGTCAAATACCACGCCCGCCGCGCCAAGAACGAGGTGCGGGGGCTGCGCTTCCTGGCCACGCGGTTCTCGGCCAAGGAGGCGTTCTCGAAAGCCATCGGCATGGGCATGCGCATGCCCATGACGTGGCGCTCGGCCCAGATGCTCAACGCCCCGAGCGGCAGGCCGGTCATCGTATGCAGCGGGGCGCTCGAAGAATTCATGCGGACGCACCGGCTCACGGCCCAGGTGACGATCAGCGACGAAGCCGATTACGGCGTCGCGTTCGTCATCGTCACCCAGGCCCCCGAAGGAGCGTCCGCTGCATAGCAGGTGCGGTGGAAGTGAAAGACGAAGTCGTAGTACCCGCGCGGCCAAAGGTCCCGCGGCGCAAGCCGCAGCCGGCCCCGGTAAGAGCACCGCGCGCCCGTCCGGATGCGTGGCAAGCCATGAAAGAGGAATTGATCGCGACGATGACGAAGGATGCGGAATCCCCCGTGCGCCCCAGCGAAGAGGCGCGCGAACAAGTCCTGGCGACGGTGGCCAAGCTGCCCGACCTGCCGGGCGTGTATCGCTATTTCGACGCCGAGGACAGGGTCCTGTACGTCGGCAAGGCGCGCAACCTCAAGAAGCGCGTGTCCAGCTATTTCCAGAAGACGTTGTCGAGCCCGCGCATCGCGATGATGGTGTCGCAGATCGCGCGCCTGGAAACGACGGTGACGCACAGCGAGGCCGAGGCCCTGATCCTGGAAAACAACCTGATCAAGAGTCTCAAGCCGCGCTACAACATCCTGTTCCGCGACGATAAATCGTATCCGTACCTGAAGCTGACGAGCGGCGATTATCCGCGCATGGCCTATTATCGCGGCGCGCTGGACAAGAAGAACCAGTACTTCGGGCCGTTTCCGAGCGCATGGGCCGTGAAGGAATCCATGCAGCTGCTGCAAAAGGTGTTCATGTTGCGCACGTGCGAGGACAGCGTCTTCGCGAACCGCACGCGGCCCTGCCTGCTGCACCAGATCGGGCGCTGCAGCGGCCCGTGCGTCGACCTGATCGCACCGGAAGACTACAAGCGCGACGTCGACAATGCGGCCAAATTCCTGCGCGGACGCCAGACCGAGGTGCTGGAAGAACTCGAAAAGAAGATGCTCGCGTATGCCGAGGACTTGAAGTTCGAGCAGGCGGCCAGCGTGCGCAACCAGATCCAGGCGCTGTCGCGCGTGCTGCACCAGCAGAGCATGGAAACGACGGGCGATGCCGACGTCGACATCATCGCCGTCGTCGTGCAGGGCGGCCGCGCCTGCGTCAACCTCGCGATGGTGCGCGGCGGCCGCCACCTGGGCGACCGCGCGTACTTCCCGACCCAAGTGGGCGAGGCGATGGACGAATGTCCCATCGAAGTGGAAGTGCTCGCGGCCTTCCTCGCGCAGCACTACGGCGACAAGTTCGTGCCGGGCACGTTCATCCTGAACATCGAGTTCGACCAGCCCGAGCTGATGATGGCGCTGACGGAGCAGTGCGGGCATCGCATCAACCTCGTGTTCCAGCCGCAGGGCCAGCGCCGCCAGTGGCTGGAACTGGCGCAGAAGGGCGCGGAGATCTCGCTGGCCCGGCTGTTGTCCGAACAGGGCTCGCAGCAGTCGCGCACGCGCGCGCTGGCGGACGTGCTCGGCCTGGACAGCGAGGATCTCGAAGCCTTGCGCATCGAATGCTTCGACATCAGCCACACGGCCGGCGAAGCGACGCAGGCGTCGTGCGTCGTGTTCCACCACCACCAGATGCAGAACGGCGAATACCGGCGCTACAACATCACCGGCATCACGCCCGGCGACGACTATGCCGCCATGCGCCAGGTGCTCACGCGGCGCTACGAAAAGGTGGCGAACGGCGAGGGCGTCATGCCGGACATCGCGCTGATCGACGGCGGCAAAGGCCAGGTCGAGATGGCGCGCCAGGTCTTCACGGAGCTGGGGCTGGACATCGCCTCCATCGTCGGCGTGGCAAAAGGGGAGGGACGGCGCGTGGGCCTCGAGACCTTGATCTTCGCCGACGGCCGTCCGGCGCAGGAACTGGGCAAGGAATCGGCCGCGCTGATGCTCGTGGCGATGATCCGCGACGAGGCGCACCGCTTCGCCATCACGGGCATGCGCGCCAAACGCGCCAAGACGCGCCAGGCGTCGCGCCTGGAAGAGATCGAGGGCATCGGCGCCAAACGCCGCCAGAAGCTGCTGGCGCGCTTTGGCGGCCTGCGCGGCGTGATCGATGCGAGCGTCGAGGACCTGATGTCGGTGGAGGGCATCTCCAGTACGCTGGCGGAAGAGATCTACCGGCAGCTGCACTGACACCGGAACCGGGCCCTGGCCCGGTTCCGTGTATGGACGCAGGCCCGTCACGGCAGGGCTCAACTGGTTTAAACAGCAAGAGCCATGTAGACTAGCGCGCACGAAACTCAACAAGCGCAGCACCGATCAGCCTCACCCATGCCTTTCAATATCCCGATTCTCCTGACCTGGCTACGCGTCGCACTCATTCCGCTGGTCGTTGGCGTCTACTACCTCCCCGAACACTGGCTGCACGTGACCGACCGCAACCTGGCCTCGACGCTCGTCTTCATCGTGGCCGCGGTCACCGACTGGTTCGACGGCTATCTGGCGCGGCGCTGGAACGAGACGTCGGCCTTCGGCGCCTTCCTCGACCCCGTCGCGGACAAGCTGATGGTGGCGGGCGCGCTGCTCGTGCTCGTGCAGCTGGACCGCGTGAACGCCGTCATCGCCTTCATCATCATCGGCCGCGAGATCACGATCTCGGCGCTGCGCGAATGGATGGCCGAGATCGGCGCGCGCAAATCGGTGGCGGTGAGCTCGCTCGGCAAGATCAAGACGGCCGCGCAGATGGTCGCCATTCCCATGCTGCTGTTCCACGACCCGCTGTGGGGCGGCGCGCTCGACATCCACAAATGCGGCGAGATCCTGTTATGGATCGCGGGCGTGCTGACGGTCTGGTCGATGTTCTACTACCTGCGCCGCGCCTGGCCCCTGATCAAGGAAAAGTCGGGCACGGTATAGGTTTCTTCCAGGTCATCCTTGACACATAGCTCAGCATCTCTATAATGCCTGCCTGTTGCGACGACAACGCGGCAAACGAAACGAGGCGGGAGTAGCTCAGTTGGTAGAGCGCAACCTTGCCAAGGTTGAGGTCGAGAGTTCGAGACTCTTCTCCCGCTCCAGAGTTTGCCGGTCGACGTAATGAAAAGGTTGTCTTGGAAAGCAGTCAAAAATCTGAGATAATCGCAAGTTCCAGCGACGCGGGAGTAGCTCAGTTGGTAGAGCGCAACCTTGCCAAGGTTGAGGTCGAGAGTTCGAGACTCTTCTCCCGCTCCACTCATGCAGATGAGGCTGGGGCAGTAGTAATAGTAAGACTCCATGCGGGAGTAGCTCAGTTGGTAGAGCGCAACCTTGCCAAGGTTGAGGTCGAGAGTTCGAGACTCTTCTCCCGCTCCAGTGTTTTACGGCAGCAGTGATGAACTCCATGCGGGAGTAGCTCAGTTGGTAGAGCGCAACCTTGCCAAGGTTGAGGTCGAGAGTTCGAGACTCTTCTCCCGCTCCAGGTGATTCACGAACAAGCAGTACCCGATGCGGGAGTAGCTCAGTTGGTAGAGCGCAACCTTGCCAAGGTTGAGGTCGAGAGTTCGAGACTCTTCTCCCGCTCCAGTTACAGAGAAGCCAGTCTTCTCGTGTCGCTGCGACAGATAACCGGTCGCTGTGGCATAGTCAAGTCTTCCTCCGGCGAGGTAGCAAAGCGGTTATGCAGCGGCCTGCAAAGCCGTCTAGACGGGTTCGACTCCCGTCCTCGCCTCCAAATCTTCCAGTAGGGCAGCGTTTCACTACCGGTTCAGCCTGTCTGCACACCACATCGAATTTGTGGTGTACCACATGCATCGACGGCCTACTGGCCGTCTAAGTTCTTATCTTGTATAGCTGTGCCTCAATGGCGATCAACCATCGCGGCACCCATCAGGCATAAGATGCGCGGATCATGGCTACCATCATCAAACGCCCGTACGGGTTCCAACTGCCCGTATCCCACAAACTCTTGCCCAAGGACCTGTGGGCGGCTTTCGACACACGTGAGGCGGCCGAGCAGTACGGCAGGCAGCCTGAAGGCTTGCTAGCCCAAGGAATCGTGCCGGCTGCATTGGTTGAGCGCGACCAATCCGAGAACGAGATATGGACAGTGCACCGATGCATTGCCGAGTATCTCAGGCACAATCCTGTCCCGCTATCGGACCAGAAGCTCTTGAAGGCAGTGATGCCGAGCTTGGAGAAAATTAGCATCAGGTTCCTGGACTACGACTGGGCCGAAGGTTGGTTTTGCGACAGGACGTGGGCTATGTTGAGCAGAAGCGTCCGTTGAATCAAGAATGCCCCGCCTTGCGCAGCAAAAACGTCGCGCCTGGGCAGGCCGACCGGACCCGAATCCCGTCGAGTTCAGAAACGACCGAGTGGGTTCGACGCTTGCTTGTGAGCCAGCACTTGCCGACTTTGACGTTCAAGGTCGCTTAGTCCGGCTGCCCAACAGCCATCCCGTGTGCCAGCTCGGGCCGTTCCCTGCATGCCTGCTTTACCACGCCATCAAGCAGTCCGTCGGAATAGTTCGGAGCAATGGCTGGCAGCATCCCTATCTGCGTTCCGAGTAATGGATGTTCCAAAACCGGGTTCTCCAGCCCTTCGAGATTGCGCAGATAGAGCACGCTCAAGATTTCGAACGGGTCGTACCACCATGCTCGGTCGGGAAAGTCGGGATCGGTTTTCTCCGACACGGACTTAGCGTGGTGCGTGTGGCGATCGCATGCGCCCATCAGGAGTGGCGCAACGTGCGCCGGGTTGGGCGTTCTCCATTGCTCCAGCAATGCAGTCAGCAGAGGGTCATCATAGGCGGCCGGCGGATATTTATGCGTCGGATTGCCTTGCCAGTCATCGATGAGCCGCAATAAAAAGAATTGGGTCCGCTGCTTGTCTTGAACTTTCGAGTAAAAATCGTGCCCTATGCTTTCCTTGGCGCGTGCGGCAAGGCTGAGAGCCCAGTCGTGCCATCCCAGCACAAGGCAATTTCCGACGGTGCCGACCGTGTAGTGGAAGAGCCCCATGCCCGAGAGTGTCCGCATCTGGCAGGCCCAATAGCAATACGCGACCGCGCGCTGCCAGGCGGGCCGCCAGTCGCCCCCGATTTGCGCTTGCATCGACGCCTTCGACGCCTCGGCCGCCGTCGCCTTGGTGATTACCCTGGCGACTTCCGGGTCGCTGCGTGCCTGTTCAGCCGTCTCGATCGCATACAACGCTTCTTTCTGATTTTTGCGAGCGGTGAGATGGGGAGAACAGGCAAGAATCGCCTGCGCGATCTCGTTCACGGCGTATCCGTCCACCACGAGGCTGCAAGCAATGTCCCTGTCCATGCCGGACATTTCGTCATCCGATCGTTGTAGATCGTTGGCCGTGTTATCTGCGTCGAGATAGCTGTGCGCGTACATCATCGCGCCCAAGTGCTTTTTCGATGCGGCTTGCTTTCGGTACTCCCCGATGGCCGCGTCCAGGTCCCGGACCGGTATTTTCCCCGCTCGCTTGTTTGTGTCGCCTGGTTTGTTCCGTTCGCTATTGGATGCGAGCGCTGCCTGGAGCGCATGCCATCTGAGTGCCATTGACACCTTTTCCAAATCGTTGCCGGCGTGATTGAAGGAGTAGCAAATGGGATCGTCGAAGATTTTTCTGAACTTGAACCCCGCACCTTCCACGCCATAGCGCTGCAGCAGAGGAATCGATTCGCTTTCCCAGTTTTCCCACCCAAGCGTGTAGCTTTTCAAGAATGACTTCAATGCCTGAAAGCGCGGCGCAATGCCGATTGGTGGCTCCAGCAAGGCATTGGTGGGTAATCGAGTTGCAAACATAGTCTTCATTTCGTTGATTGACAAAATGCGCAGGTATCGAAGCATTCACGCAACTGTGATGCGCAACGATCATAGGTAACGGCTAACGCATGCCGAGCTGCCTGCGGTCAGTGCTGGTTGGGAACTTAATTAGCCGCTTGATTTTTCTTCGAGCAATGCGCGGCCCGAGCTAACGTGCAACATAGACGGTCGACTATGGCCAAGCTTGGCTATGCGACTCAGCATAGCAGGTTGCCGCGCCGAAAAAATCACAGACTGTCACGACCGGCTGGACCGGCTCAGCGAGCGCGTTCAATGTCGTCCGTTGTCCGATGAAGTAAAAGTGAGACTGTGTATGAAGTGAAACTGGACTCCTCCTCGAAGCCACCTGGGTACGAAGCGGGGTACAACCGGTTGTTGACCGACCGGGTTCAAATCTGGTTGTGCAACAACGCGAAACCGATGCCTCACTGCCGCGCGAGCGGGGGTGTACCAGATTCTGTGTAAACGATTCTTCGTTTAAGTCTGCGGCACCCGGTCTTCAAACTGGATGGCGAAGCGGTTTAACGCAGCTTTCCAGTCCCGTATCGGCATCGTCCACTTCTTGCTGATGTTGTTCAGGGCAAGATAAAACAGCTTGCTGACAGCTTCATCGGTCGGAAAGGAACTGCGGGCCTTGGTCACTTTTCGCAGGCTCATGTTAATCGATTCAATAGCGTTCGTGGTGTATATCACCTTTCGGATTTCCGGCGGGTAGTCGAAGAACGGTATGACGCGCGCCCAGTTACGGCGCCAGGACTGACTTATCGGTTTATACTGTTTATCCCATTTATCTTCGAATTCGGCAAGCCTGAGTTCAGCCTCGTCGGTAGTGGCTGCACTGTAAATCAACTTCAGATCGGCGGCGACTTCCTTCTGCGCTTTCCAGGGCACGAAATTCAGGCTGTTGCGCACCATGTGAACGATGCACAGCTGAACCGAGGTCTGCGGGTAGACCGCCTCGATGGCGTCCGGGAAGCCTTTCAGGCCGTCGACGCAGGCGATGAATATGTCCTGCACGCCACGATTTTTTAGCTCGGTCACGACCTGCAGCCAGAACTTCGCGCCTTCAGTTTGGGAGATCCACAGGCCCAGCACCTCCTTGTGGCCATCCATGTTGACGCCGATGGCCAGGTAGACCGCCTTGGTACGCACCGCGCCGTTGTCGCGCACCTTGACGTGAATGCAGTCGAGATAGAGGATCGGGTACACGGCGTCGAGCGGGCGGGCCTGCCAGAGCTTCACATCCTCGCTGACAGCGTCCGTGACGTTGGAAATGAGGGTCGGTGACACCTCGGTGCCGTACATCTCTTCCAGATGGCTTTGGATCTCCCGCACGCTCAGGCCACGCGCGTAGAGCGAGATGATTTTGTCGTCGAAGCCGGTCCAGCGTGTCTGATGCTTGACGACGATCTGCGGCTCGAACGTGCCCTGGCGGTCGCGAGGAACGTCAAGCGGCAGCGCGCCGAAATCGCCCTTGAGCGTCTTGATGCTATGGACGTTGCGGGTGTTGGCAGTGCTGTTGGTCACCTCGCCGCTTTTGTCGTGGCCCAGGTGGTCGGTCATCTCGACTTCCAGCGCGCGCTCGACCAGCATCTTGGTGAGCTGCTTGAGCAGCCCATTTTCGCCGATCAGGTCCTCGGGCTTCTGGTAGTTTGCCAGCAGGCCGTCGGCAAGTTTGAGCAGTTCCGGATCGGGCTTGGCCCGCTTGTTACGCTTTACAACGGTCATCGTTTCTCCTAATGGCGGCAGTGTCCTGCCAAATGACCGTTTACACAATATTATTTACACCCTCCATATGCTCGGGAATCGCAACGATTCCCTCTTGATCGAGGACCACCAACTCGGCCAGCATGCCATCGCGCGCACCACTAAGCATGTGCTGAAAGGCGTCATCCGGTTGGCGACCACCAAACCAGCTTTGAACGAATATGCCAGCGACGCGATCCCCAACTTTCCAACGCGATACGCCGTCGCCTACAGCAACGATCTCACCTGCACCGTCCGACGCAGCAATGACGTCTGGGCTGCTTACTGGGAAGCCGTAGCTCTTACTGGCAAGTAGTACGTCCCTGAAGTTCAAGGAAACAGCGTGAATCTTGATAAGAACCTGTCCGTGAGCCGGCCGAGGATCAGGACGTTCGACCAAACGCCAAGTATCCAGTCCCGATTGTTCACCAATTACAAAAGCGCGCATTGCAAGTTCCTTCTTCTAAAGTGATATCTGGACAGTCTAGATGGACGAGACTAAACTGAATAGCTCAACAATCTCAATACGGAGGTGAGGAAAATTCAACATGGCTACTCGCATGAATGAGCTGGAAGCTTTCGTAGCTGTCGGGACGCTCCTCAGCTTTCAAAAGGCTGCCGTCGAGCGGGGTGTGACCAGGTCCGCTCTGAGCCACTCGATCAAGACACTGGAGCAACATCTAGGTGTTCGTCTGCTTAATCGAAATACCAGGGGGGTGACCCTTACGGAGCCTGGAAAAGAACTTCTTCAACGAATCAAACCGGCGTTTGCGCAGGTCGCTGATGCCTTGGAAGGACTGAATGACTATCGGGGTTCGCCAACTGGGTCGCTGAAGCTGACAACGCCTCGCGCAGTTGCTCATGCGATGCTTGGCCCAGCGATAAGTCAGCTTATCAATGAGAACCCCGGTCTCTCCGTGGACGTGTGGTGCGACGACCGGCTGATAGATATTGTTGCCGAGGGTTTCGACGCGGGTATCCGCTTTGGCAGGAGTCTGCAACCGGATATGGTCGCACTTCCGTTGAAGCGTTCCTTCGAGTTCAAGGTTGTGGGTTCGCCTACGTATCTTGAGGGGCGCCATGTACCGAACACGCCAGCAGAACTTCTCGACCACAATTGCATTCGATACCGTCTCCCAAGCGGCATTGTTTTCCCGTGGGAGTTCAGCCGCGCTGGCGAGACAGTCAGCGTTGAGGTCGCCGGCAGACTAACGCTTGATGATCAGGGGATGATGGTCGAGTGCGCACTATCCGGTGCCGGTCTAGCCCTCGTGTTCGCTGACCTCGTCCAAGATCATGTGCAAAGATCCGAGCTTATCGAATGTATCAGTGACTGGACCTGCTCGATCGGCGACCTGTATTTGTATTACAGCAGCCGACGACACGTGTCAGCAGCCCTGCGGGAATTGATCAATGTTCTGACGAAATAGAGAAAATTCATGTGAGAGGATTTTGACAACATAGTCCTGTCCTGGCAGAACGTCTGCTCTTGGTCCAGGCTGTGTGAAAACAAAAGGCAGAATATCGGGGCCGCGAGAAGCCGGTTTTAGCACGGGGCGAGAGCCCCAGTCACGCCAAACCTGCTTCTCAGCCTTCCAGGTAAGGTGGTCAAAATAATTGCCCGGAGTGGGCCATATCGCCGCAGAAAAAGGGCATACGCCCTGATCGCATCCATCATCGCGGCGATGCCGAGCAGTGCCATCAATCGCTTGAGGTTATAGGCAAGCACGTGCAGGCTCATCTCGGTCTTCACGCGTTCAAGGCCCTTCGTCAAGAAGTGCGTCGATCCCATCCACGCTTTGATCGTTCCGTATGGATGCTCGACCGTGGAGCGCCGAATTCGCATGGCGTCGGGGCTTTGTTCGAGACGCGTCTGCATATCGTCAAGTACGGTCTGGTGCTCCCATCGCGTTACACGTCTATTCGGGCTCGGCGTGCATTTTTCCTTGAGCGGGCACCCCTGGCAATTCGAGCTCCAGTACCGGTGGTTTGTCATGCCTTTCTCGACAGTCGCAAAACGCCAGATCAGTGCCTCACCTGCCGGACAACGGTACTCGTTCTTGTGCGGATCATAAATGAAGTCAGCCTTGTCGAATCGCCCGTCGGCCTTGGCGCCCGAGGTCTTCGTCGGTGGCACCAGGGCGAAGATTCCGGCCTCGTGACACGCAAGGATTTCCTCACCCTTGAAGTAACCACGGTCGGCAATCGCGGTCAGTATCGGTGTGCCGATGACTGTGCGCGCCTTCTTGGCCATCCCGGACAGTTGATCGCGATCGCTACCGTTGTTTGTCACGTCGTGTTCGACGATCAAATGATGCCGGGTGTCGACTGCGGTTTGGACGTTGTAGCCGACGATGCCGCTGCCCCGTGTCATCATCGAGCGAGCGTCCGGATCGGTCAGCGAAATCTGCGTTTCCCCTGTCTCTTCCAGCTTCGCTTCGATTTCGCGGAGCTTGGTCATCTGCTCCTTCAGCGACGCGATCTTGTCGTTGAGACGGACAGTTTTCGCTTGTATGGCAGCAGGTTCCTGCCGGTCGGCCGTGTCGAGCTCTGCCAGATAGCGAGTGATGTTGGCCTCGATCTCCTCCATCCTGCGCTTGAGCTTTGCGCCAGTGAAGTTGCGGTCGCTGCTGTTGACGGCCTTGAACTTGCTGCCGTCGATCGCGACCACCGCGTCCGAAAACAAATCCAGCTGCTGGCACAACACAACGAACTGGCGGCAGACATTGCGAATGGCCTTGCCGTTGTCCTTGCGGAAGTTCGCTATCGTCTTGAAGTCGGGCCTCAGGCGCTGTGTCAGCCACATCAATTCGACGTTACGCTGGGCTTCACGTTCGAGTCGCCGGCTCGACTGGATACGATTGAGATAGCCGTAAATGTAAAGCTTCAGAAGCACGGCCGGGTGGTAAGCGGGCCGCCCCGTTTTCGCAGGCTGCACACCTTTGAATCCAAGCCCGCCAAGGTCCAGCTCTTCAACGAAGACATCGACCACGCGTACCGGGTTGTCCTCGGCAACGTAGTCGTCCAAGAGCTCGGGCAGCAGCGTGCCCTGTCCTCGATTCTCGCCTTCGATAAAGCGCTTCATGTCGCATCCGTATTGATGAGATACTGACTCAACGTTTACTGGGCCGGTTCCGTTTACCTGGGCCTGCGTTTTTACACGGCCTGGGCCGGTAGCAGACGGTCGGTATGGCTCAGTGTACCAGCTTGTTGCTGATAGGACAAGTCACGCGATGCCCCTAGTACTGGGTCGTTGTGGCAGACTTTATTGTTTGCGGCGAACTTTATTAGCGCGCCACACTTACGGCTTGGACGAGTCCGGGAATTTCGTGCATCACGCCAGAACCCTCCGGATTCCGATTAATCGACTTTGACATATTGGCCGCATACACGCCCCGCTGATAGTTCACACTGAACGGGCCGACGGCGAGACTGCGATACCGGTTGCCTGCGATCGGGGTTCAACCTTGACTGGATTGGCTACAGGCGCTGAAGGGCCCTTTGCGACCGCCCGACGCGTTAGCCGCGGGCGAAAGCACCCGCGAGCGGTCGATCCAAAGCCGCCACGGTCTCAGTCGTTGAACAAACCCTTGACCATCCGCCTGAGCCAGATGTTGGCCGAATCCGTATTCACCACGGTATGCCAGTGCTGCATGAGGTGGAAGGAGGGAGGCTTGAGCGGCGGATCCACGAGACGCACGTTTGCCAGCGAGGCGAACACGTGGCCGATATCGCGCGGCACGGTGGCGATCAGGTCCGAGCTCGAGATGATTGTCAGCAGGCTCGCGAAATGCGACAGTTCGGCGCGCACGTCGAGCTTGATATTCTTCGCCTCCAGGAAGCGCTCGAACAAATGAGTGCGACCCGCCGGGCGCACGAGGGCGTGTGACTCGGCAAGGAAGTCCGCCATTGTCAGGCTGTCGCGAATACGCGGATGATCCGCGCGCACCATGCAGACGAACGTGTTCTTGAACAGCCGCTGCTGATAGAAGCCGGGTTTTGCGAGATCGGGAAAATAACCGATCGCCAAGTCGGCCCGGCCGAATTCCAGGGCCTCACCGGCACCCTCCGATGAAATGGCGATCGAACGAATCGCGATGCGCGGCGCATGGGTGCCGAGGTAGGCGAGGATCTTCGGCATGAACACCGTTTCGCCGATGTCCGGTGTGATGATCGTAAACACCCGTTGTGCCGCCGCCGGATTGAACGCCGGCTGCTGCAGCACATCCAGGCGCACCATCTCGAGAATTTTCTTCACTGGTTCCGACAACTGCAACGCGCGCGGCGTCGGCCGCATGCCATGGCCCGTGCGCACGAACAGCGGGTCGCCGAGCTGGGTGCGCATTTTCGCCAGCGCGGCGCTCATCGCCGGCTGGCTCAGATTCAAGGCCTGCCCGGCGCGGGTCACGCTCTGATGCTGCAGCATCGCGTCGAACACTACAAGGACATTCAGGTCCAGGTCGGCGATATTCAAATTTTGGATTCCTAAAATAGACAAAGTCGGCTTTTCCGATTATTGCCGCGAACGTAGTATGGGTCAATCGATGATGCAGAACGATCCCGCGCGAGCTGAACGAAACCTGCCGGGCCTGCCGTCGTCGAGGTTGTCGTCGTCACGCTTTGGACAAACCAACGACCCATAAAAGAATCGGCCGGCGAACATGCAGCTGCGCCGTCAAGGAGACAATCAATGGCAGCAACGTTCGACGTGCGCGCAGAAATCGAAGGCGCGGAGATCACGAATTTCCACTGGAAGCTCGGGGCACTTATCGGCCTCATCATGTTCTTCGACGGGTATGAACTATTCAATGCGGCCTACGCGATTCCACTCATCCTGAAATCGTGGCGTCCGGCTCCGTCCGAAATCGGCATGATGCTGTCGAGCGGTATCGTCGGGCTCTCGATCGGCTCGATCCTGCAAGGCCTGCTGGCGGACCGGCTGGGCCGCCGCAAAGTGATGTTGTGGGCGCTGTACGGCATGGGCGCCGCGAGCCTGGCGCTGGCGTCGGTCGCCCACAACCCGCTGCAGTTCGCACTGTTTCGTCTATGCCTCGGTACGGCCCTGGGCATGATCACGCCGCTGACGATCTCCTACATCAACGAGTGGGCGCCGAAGCGCACGGCGAATGTCTACACGATCTGGGTCTTCCAGTTCGGGTTCAGCGTCGGCGGTATCGCGGCGGGTGCGGCGGGTGCGATCCTGGCGCCTTCGCTGGGTTGGCAGGCGATCTATTATGCGGGCGCCATGGCGATTCTCGTCGCGGTTGCGGCCCAGTGCTGGCTGCCCGAGTCCGCGCAGTATCTCGCACTGAAGCGCGATTTCCGCAGCATCGGCCGGATCCTCGCGCAATTGCGTCCGACGCGCGCCCACCTGTACCGGGACGCCGTGTTCACGGCCGCGGGCAATGCAGGTCGCGCAGTGCCTCTGCGTTTCCTCTTGCAGGCGCCATATCGTGTGAAGACGGTCGTTGCCTGGATTTCCGGTGCGCTCAGCCTGTTCTGCATCCACGGACTGACCGGATGGCTGCCGACGCTGCTCGTGCAGCGCGGTGAAGCCATGTCGTCCGCCGCCACTTACGGCGCCCTGATCATGACCGCATCGCTGTTTGGAGGCCTCGGCAGCGGCTGGGTAGCCGACGCCGCGAAGAGCAGGGTCGTCGCCATGGTCGCGTGGTTTGCCATGGCGGCGCTCGTGATGCTGGCTCTCGCCCACGCGCACGGTCCGGTCACGATGATGGTACTCGTGGCGGCCGCGGGCTTCTTCGTGTTCGGCGGGCAGTCGGTACAGAACAACTATATCGCAATGATCTATCCGACCGAGATACGCAGCACGGGCGTCGGCGTCGCCGTCGGCATCAACCGCGTCGGCGGCATGCTCGGGCCGGTCGTGATCGGCCTGGTCAAGTCGCTCGATCCCGATCCGACCTGGACGTTCTACGTGCTGGCTGCGGCCATGTTCCTCGCCAGTATGTCGTTCGTGCTTGTCCACGCCGACCGCGCCGCTCCGGCACTGGGCGCGGACGTCCTGCGTACGTCGGTGACCGACGACTGAAGCTACGCAAGCAGAAACCGATTTTGAAGGAGATGACAACCATGAGCGAAGCTCGCAAACCGGGCCTGACCCTTTCCCAGGCCAACACGATTCTCGCCGCCGCCCTGGCCGCAGCACGCGCCGACGGTCTTCCGTCGGTGGCGGTGGCGGTGGTCGACGCCGCCGGTGATCCGGTGGCATTGCAGCGCGAGGATGGCGCCACGCCGCTGCGTGTCGATATCGCTAGCGGCAAGGCCTATGCCGCTGCGGGGATGGGCGTGTCGAGCGGTGTCCTGCACCAGCGCGCCCAGGACAACCCGGTGTTTTTCAACGCGCTGGCATCCAGCAGCCAGGGTAGATTCATTCCACAGGCGGGCGCTGTCGTGATCCGCGATACGGACGGTGCTCTGCTCGGCGCCGTAGGCGCAAGCGGCGGCACGGGCGCGCAGGACGAAGCGATCTGCGCGGCTGGCGTAAAGGCCGCGAACCTGGTGGTTGCATGAGCTCGACGCACCGGCACACCCCGGGATGCGCGTGCGGCATCGATGTGCACGCCCACGTGATCCCGCACGACTTGCCGCGCTATCTCGGTAACGCGGTGCCGGCCGCCTGGCCGTCGATGGCCCCTGCGCACGCCTGCCATCGTCATGTGATGATCGCCGGGAAGGTCTACCGCACCGTTTCCGAGCGCGCCTGGAGCCCCAGCCGCCGTATCGAAGACATGGCGCCGATGGGCCTGGCCGTCCAGGCGATTTCACCGATGCCGGAGCTGCTGTCGTACTGGATGGAGCCGCAGGCGGCAAGCCAGCTGCTGCGCTACATGAACGAGCAGATAGCGGAGATGGCGGCCTTGTCCGGCGGACGCCTCGTCGGCATGGGCGCCGTGCCGTTGCAGGACGTCGACGTTGCGCTCGCCGAACTGGAGTACGTCAACGACAAGTTGGGGTTCAAGGCCATCGAAGTCGGCAGCAACGTCAACGGCAAGCCGGTGGGCGCGCCCGAATTCGCGCCGTTCTTCGCGGCCTGCGCCGAAAAAAACGTGGCGGTGTTCGTGCACGCGCTGAAACCAACCGGCGTCGAACGGCTGGTCGGACCGGAGAAACTGCTGCCGGCACTGGCGTATCCCACCGATGTCGGCCTGGCCGCGGCGTCCGTGCTCACGTCGAACCTGATCGGCCGCCATCCTGACTTGAAAATGGCGTTCAGCCACGGCGGCGGTACGCTCTTGTCATTGCTGCCGCGTCTCGAACAGGCGCGCCAGGTATTTCCGGCATTGCGCGATGCCATGCCCGTCAGCCCTTCGGAGCAGGCCCGCAAGCTTTTCTACGACACGCTCGTGTTCGACGCGCCCACGTTGCGGCATCTGGCAGACCGCTTCGGCGCGTCGCAACTGATGATCGGCACGGATTATCCGTTCGCGTTCCACGACGCGCGACCTGTCGACAGCGTGATCGCTGCGATCGACGATCCGCGCGTGCGTGCGCAACTCGTCACCGACAACGCGGCGCGTTTCCTCGGCATCGATGCCGGCGCGTCCCCAATCCAAGCATAAGGAGTTCCCATGCCCGCATCCCCAGCTGGCCAGCTGCGCAGCATCGCCATCGGCGTGACCGACCTCGACGCCGCCGAGCGGTTTTATAACGACACCTGGCACTTGCAGACTGTGGCGAAAACGACCGACGCCGTGTACCTGCGCGGCGCCGGCAGTTTTCATCACATCCTCGCGCTGCACCGGAGCGACCGGCCCGTCGTCCGCAACGTGACGTTCAGCGTGGCGGAGCGTTCCGACCTCGATGCGATCGCCGGGCGCACGCCGGCCGCCGGCGGCCGCGTGCTGTCCGGACCTGCGCCGGTCGACGAACCGGGCGGCGGCACGGCCGTCACCATCGCCGATCCGCAAGGCCGCATCCTGCGCTTCGTGCATGGCGACGCACGCCACACGGAACAAGCGCACCCTGACGCCCCGAGCCGCATCACGCACGTCGTGTTCAACAGCGCGGACGTGGCGGTGGCCCAGCGCTTCTTCGAGGAGGCGCTCGGGTTCCGCCTGTCGGACCGCACGAAGATCATGGCGTTCATGCGCTGCAACAGCGACCACCACAGCATCGCGCTCGCCGACAGCGATGCCGACACGCTGAACCATATCGCCTTCGTGATGCCGGACCTGGACGCCGTGATGCGCGGCGCCGGCCGCATGAGCGACGCCGGCTGGCCGATCGAATGGGGCGTCGGCCGCCATGGTCCCGGCAACAACGTCTTTTCCTACTTCGTCGGGCCCGACGATTTTGTCATCGAATACACCGCCGACGTGCTGCAGGTCGATGACTCCTACCGGGTCGGCGGGCCGTCCGACTGGACCTGGCCGCCGGGGCGCTTCGACCAGTGGGGCGTGTCGAAACCGCCGTCCGACCGCATCAAGCAGGCCCAGAAAAAAATCCGATTCATCGAACAGTAAGGAGCACCAGTGAAATTCGTCACCTACCGCAACGGTACTGAAAACCGCCTGGCCGTCGTCGACGGCGAGAATATCGTCGACATCAACCGCGCCGTGCCGGCCGTGCCGGCCGACGTGCGCACCGCGCTTGCCGCCGGCATCGATCTCGTGGCCGCCGGCCGCCGAGCCCTCGAATCGGGCGCCGCACGCCAGCTGCTCGCCGGCGTCGCGCTGGCGCCCGTCGTGCCGGAACCCGGCAAGACCGTGTGCCTCGGCCTGAATTACTACGACCACGCCGCCGAGAGCGGCCGCGAGAAGCCCGTCTACCCGTGGTTCTTCCTGCGCGGCACGACGTCGCTGCTGGCGCATGGCGAAGCGTCGCCGCGTCCGCGCGTGTCGGAAAAATTCGACTACGAGGCCGAGCTGGCCGTCGTCATCGGCAAGCGCGCCCGCCACGTCAAGCGCGAGGACGCCCTGGACTACGTGTTCGGCTACGCCTGCTTCAACGACATCTCCGTGCGCGATTACCAGAAGCGCACGCCCCAGTGGACCATCGGGAAGAACTTCGACCGTACCGGCGCGCTCGGCCCCGTGCTGGTGTCCGCCGACGAACTGCCGGCCGGCGGCGCGGGCCTCTCCATCCGGTCGCGCCTGAACGGCCAGGTCATGCAGGACGCGAACACGAAGGACATGATTTGGGACGTGGCCGAGACCATCGCGCTGCTGACCGAATGCCTCACCCTGGAGCCCGGAGACGTGATTGCGATGGGCACGCCGGCCGGTGTCGGCCAGTCGCGCACGCCGCCCGTGTGGATGAAGGCGGGCGACACGATCGAGGTCGAGATCGAAGGCGTGGGCCTGCTTCGCAACACGATCGAGGACGAGCAGCCATGAGCGCGGACTATGACGTCGTCGTCGTCGGTTTCGGTCCGTCCGGCGCCGTCGCGGCGGCGCTGCTGGGCCAGGCCGGCGTGCGCACGCTCGTCGTCGACCGCAGCCGGGACGTCTACCCGAAGCCACGCGCCATCGCGCTCGACCACGAGATCATGCGCGTGTTCCAGAACCTCGGCCTGGCGGACGCCGTCGCGCCGCACTGCGAACCGTTCACGCCGTCCGAGTACTATGGCGTCGACGGCCGCCTGATCAAGCGGCTCGCCACCGTGGAGCCGCCGTACCCGCTGGGCCATACGCCGTCGATGGTGTTCACGCAGCCGCCGGTGGAAGCGGCACTGCGCCGGCACGTCGAGGAACTGCCTTCCGTGGACGTCGTTCTGGGCCGGCGTTTCGTCGGCGTCGAGCAGGATGCCGATGGCGTAACGGTGCGTTTCGACGATGGCGCCGTGCGCGCCCGCTACGTGATCGGCTGCGACGGCGCGTCGAGCGCCGTGCGCGAGGCCGTCGGCATCACCTTGCAGGACCTGGAGTTCGACGAACCGTGGCTCGTCGTCGACGTGCAGGTCAATGAGAAAGGCCTTGCCAAGCTGCCGACGACCAGCGTGCAGTACTGCGAACCGGCGCGTCCGTGCACTTACGTGATCGGGCCGGGCAACCACCGCCGCTGGGAGATTTCTCTGCTGCCGGGCGAGGACCCGGCTTACATGGCGACGGAGGAGGGCGCGTGGAGCGTGCTGAAACGGTGGATCGGCCCGGAGGACGCGACCCTGTGGCGCCAGGCCAGCTACCGCTTCCACGCGCTGGTGGCGCGCGAATGGCGCGTCGGGCGCGTGTTCATCGCCGGCGACGCCGCGCACCAGCAGCCGCCGTTCCTGGGGCAGGGCATGTGCCAGGGCGTGCGCGATGTCGTCAACCTGACGTGGAAGCTGCGCGCGGTACTTGACGGGGACGTGACCGGAGCAGCGGCCGAGCGGCTGCTCGACACATATGCAACGGAACGGCGCGAACACGTGCGCCGGCTCACCACGCGCATCAAGGAGATCGGCGCCGTCATCTGCGAGCGCGATCCGCAAGCGGCCAGCGCGCGCGATGCGGAGCTGATCGAGGCGGCCGGCGGGACGATCAGGACGGTCCCGCGCCAGGACATCATCCCGCCGCTGATGGAAGGTCTGCTGGCATCCGGTCATGCGGACGGTACCGGCACGTTGTTCCCGCAACCACGCGTGAACGGGCCGGCCGGTCCTGTGCTGCTGGACGAACTTGCCGGCAGTGGTTGGCGCATCGTCACGAACCTGCGTATCGCTGAACTGCCTCCGTCATTGACGGCGCTGGCGGCGGACATCGGCACGCTGGTCAGCATCGTGCCGGATGCGGAGGGACGCACCCGCATGCCGGGATGCGTCGAGACCCGGGAGCTGGACGGTGTCGTGGCGGGCTGGTTCGCGCGCCATGGCTGCCGCGCGGCGATCGTGCGTCCGGATCATTACGTTTTCGGCGTCGCAACCGGTCCTGATGCGCTATCGGACCTGCTCTCGGGACTGGAGCAGCGCCTGGCCGCATGAAAAAGCTTCGGGCGATCGCGACGCAGATCCCGCGCCCGCGCGCAAAGCCCGGGCGTGGCGAAGGCCGCACCGAACGGCACGGCAACAAGGATTCGAACATCCAACTGGAGACATATGAAAAAGACGATCATGGCGGCGCTTGCACTGGCCGCATCCTCATCCGGCGCGTTCGCGCAAACGAACGTGACTCTGTATGGCCTGATCGATCTGGCCGTGCAGTCCGGCCGGACCAATGGCGCCACGACGACGCGCGTCGATTCCAGCGCGGTGGCGCCGACCCGCTTCGGCTTCCAGGGCAGTGAAGGCCTGGGCGGTGGTACGCAGGCCATCTTCCGGCTCGAAAGCGGATTCAACGCAGATACCGGCGCGGTCGCCAACAATGGCGTGCTGTTCGGACGCGAGGCCTGGGTCGGCCTGAAAGGCGGCCTTGGACAGGTGCAGGTCGGCGTGAACTATACGCCGCTGTTCCTCAGCTATGTGACGTATTCGCTCGGCGAATTGAACACACTGGGCTGGGGCAATGCCACGAACAACTTCGTGTTCGTACCGGCGGCCCGTACGGCCAACTCGATCCGCTATACCTCGCCCGCGCTTGCAGGCTTCACGCTGCGCCTGTTCCATGGGCTGGGCAACGAGAACGCGGATGGCCAGCCGCACGGCCTGGGCAAGACGAGTTCCGCGGCGGTGACTTACAGGAACGGCGCGCTGGCCGTGGATGTCGACTACCTGCAGCAGGTCTATGCGAACACGGCGGCGCTCACCTCCGGCACGCCGGCCAAGACTGGACGCTACTACCTGCTGGGCGCCTCGTACGATTTCGGTCTCGTCAAACCCGCCCTGATCTATCAATCGCATGGCGGCAGCGACGGTGTGGCCGCCGCGATCGGCACGAGCTTCGCGAACCCGAATAATCATTTCTATGAACTGAACGCGCTGATCCGGGCGACGCCGCGCGGCACGTTGCTGGTCAGTTATGGCCAATACACGAAGCGCGCGAGCAGTAGCGGCAATGCGAAGTCATACGGGCTGCGCCACGATTACCTGCTGTCGAAACGTACCGGCCTGTACGCGGGCATCTCGCGCGTGCAAAACGACAGCGCGGCCAGTTTCACGGTCAGTTCGGCCGGCGGGCCAGGCATCGCCGTGGCGCCCGGACAGAGTATCAACAGCGTTATCTTCGGCACGATCCACCGGTTCTAAATTTCGCCATGCGATGCGTGCGGCTCGGCGGCTCCGTTCATCCGAACGGAGCCGTTTCGTCTGTATCGGACATGACCGGCCATGCATTCGAGGAAGTCAAAAACGCATCGGTCCGTCTGCGCCAACGGGCGTTTGTGACCGCGCCCGACGCCGCTCGCCAGGAACGCGACGCTCTCGATGCGGCCGAGCGCCAGGCGGGAAGGATCCTGTCCGACTGCTCGCCGCGTGCCGGAGCGGAGAAGGGACGGCAACTGTCGGCCGCGTTGAGGCCGGCCAAGCACTGCGCCTTTCTAAGCGAACTCATGTAACGTCGCAGCGTGGACCGCGGCCGCGCTCACTGCACCGGGCGCCAGCCGGATCGCCATGTGGCCGGAGGTCGAGGCAACCGGGGTCAGAACATGTGACGCAGGCCAGCCATCACGCCGTTTTGCGTGCGGCCGGGGGCAACCGTACCGCCGGCATCGAGCGCTACCGCGGCCGCACCGTGGTTGTCCATCCGCCCGGCGCCCGCGTAGACGGCGCTGCGCTTCGACAGGGCATAGGTCAGGCGCGCCACCAGCATGCTGGTGGCGTCCGGCGAACCCTTGGTGTTGCGGCGCGCGACCTGGGCGTCGAGCGTGAATCGCGCCTCGACGGGCACACTGATGCCGAGATAATACAGGTCCGATTCCGAGATCCCCTGGACCGCATCGGTCTTGCGATCGATGACGCCCGCACCGATCTTGCCGGCGCCCAGCATCAGGTAACCGTTGGCGGTGACGCGGCGGTCGTAGTTCGCGCTGCTGCTCAGGCCGTTCGCGGCGCCGGTGCCTCCGTACAGTTTGTCGTAGGTCACGTTCATGCCGTAGGCGCCGGTCTCGTAGCCCAGCAGCGCGGTGTACTGGCGGCAGGCGCGCGCATTGCCCGGCGCTTCGCCGGGACATCCGGTCGCCGAGGGGCCGCCGGCCGCCGAGGCATCGCGACCGAAGCTCCAGCTGGCGCCGACCCGCAGTTTGTCGAAACTGGCGGTATAGGCGATCGCATTGTCGCTGCGCGCGTTCGGCAGGTACAGGTCGATGCTGCTGATCGAATACAGGTTCGGTCCCAGCACGTCGCTCTTGGCGGTGGCCAGGTAGGTCATGTTGAGGATACGGCCCAGCTGCAGCATGCCCCAGCCGCCGCGCAGGCCGACCCAGGCCTGGCGGCCGAAGATGCGGCCGCCCTGGCCCAGGGTGCCGACGTCGGGGTTATAGCCGCTTTCGAGCGTGAACACCGCGGCCAGGCCGCCGCCCAGGTCCTCGGTGCCACGAAAGCCGAGGCGCGAAGGCAGGCTGCCGGTCAGCGAGGGCTCGCGCGTGACGCCATGTCCGGCCGCGTCCGCGTTGCTGACGTGCTCCAGCGCGACGTCGATGACGCCATACACTGCCACCTGGCTCTGCGCGTGCGCGCCGCCCGTTCCCAGTGCCGCCGCCAGGGCGATCGCCATCGCGGCGCGATTCAGTTTGCTCCGTTTGCTCATTCATGTCTCCACTTGTCTTATAGGTTTTGTAATGCGGTGCGGCTGCCATGCGCCGCCGCTCCGGGCGCCTGCGCCCCGGCTTATGTCGCGTCGGGTTATGTCGCGTCGGGTTGGACTTCCGGCCGCGCAGCGGCGAACGCAGGCAGTTCTTCGCAATGTGCGCCGATCGCCACCAGGGTGGGAAAGGGGGCCAGGTCACATCCGAAGCGGCGCGCGTTGTACAGTTGCGGCATCAGGCAGCAATCCGCCATCGTCGGCGCGTCGCCGTGGCAGAATTGCCCGGTGTCCGAACTGCCCGACAGCTGGCGCTCCAGGGCCGCCAATCCGATGCCGACCCAGTGGCGATACCAGGCGGTCTTCTGCTCGGACAAGACGCCCAGCTGCTGTTCCAGGTAGTTCAGCACGCGCAGGTTGTTCAGGGGATGGATGTCGCAGGCGACCGCTTGCGCCAGGGCGCGCACCCGCGCCCTGGCGCGTGCGCCGGACGGCAGCAGGGGCGCGCCTGGGACGGTTTCATCGAGGTACTCGATGATCGCCAGGGATTGCGGAAGCACCAGGCCGTCGTCCTCGAGCACAGGCAGCAGATGCTGCGGATTGAGCGCGTCGAAGGTGGCGCCGAACTGTTCGCCTCCGTCTTTCGACAGGTGGACGAAGGCTTGCCCGGCCTTGATGCCTTTCAGGTTCAGGGCGATGCGCACGCGGTAGGACGCGGAGCTGCGGTAATAGGTATGGAGTTTCATGGGGTTGGGGTCTCGCCGGTGGAATCGATGTGAACAAAGGCCGATGCGGCGCGTCGGTCCTGGCGGCGGCCCATCTGCATGAGCGCCAGCGCAGCCAGTACCGACGGCACTGCCAGCAACAGGAAGATGGTCTGGTTGCTCAACTGGGCGGCAAGAAGCGAGCCACCGGCCATCGAGCCGACCACCGAGCCGCTGCGCCCGACGGCGTTGGCCCAGCTCACGCCGGTCGCGCGGTTCGCGGTGGGATAAAAGGCCGCGGACAGCGCGTTCGCGCCCACTTGAGAACCGCTGACGCCAAAGCCGACGCCGAACACCGCCAGGACCAGCAAGGGCACGTTGTCGATGAAAATGCCGACGGCGGCAATGCAGAGCGCGGCGACGAGGTAGGCGACGGCCAGTACCCGGTGCGGACGGAAGCGGTCCATCCAGCGCCCCAGCATGACGGCACCGATCGTGCCGCCGATCTGGAATGCCGAACTGATGAACGATGCTTCCGACAGCTTGTGGCCGGCGTTGTGCAGCAGCGTCGGCAGCCAGCTCGACAGCAGATAGATGATCAGCAGACTCATGAAGAAGGTCGTCCACAGCAACAGCGTGCCGCCCAGCAGGCCGGCGCGAAACAGTTGCGCGACCGGCGAACCGGGCAGCTTGATGTCGTCGACCACCAGGCGCGGCACCTGCACGGCCGCACCAGCGATGTGTGTGGCGATCGCGCTCGCGCCGTCGCGCCCGCGCAGCACGAGCCAGCGCAGTGACTCCGGCAACGCCACCGCCAATATCGGCAGCAGGACCAGCGGTGCGGCGCCGCCGATGACGAGAATGCCGCGCCAGCCGACCGCGTCCAGCAGCTGCGCCGCCACCAGGCCGCCCAGGGCCGAACCGATCGTGAAACCACAGAACATCAGGGTGACCAGCCCGGAGCGGCGCGATTGCGGACAGTATTCAGACGTCAGCGTGACCGCCGTCGGCATCGCGCCGCCCAGGCCCAGTCCGGTCAGGAAGCGCAGCGCCAGCAGCATGCCGAGGTCGCCCGCGAACGAGGACAGCAGGCAGGTCAGACCAAAGAAGCCGACCGAGGCGAGCAGCACCGGCTTGCGTCCGTAGCGGTCGGCGAGCGGGCCGAACAGCAGGGCGCCCGTCATCAGCCCGAACAGGCCGGCACCGAACAGCGGCGCCAGCGCCATCGCGCTCAAATGCCATTCGCTGCGCAGTACCGGGGCGATGAAACCGATCGATGCGGTATCGAAGCCGTCGATCGCGACGACCAGGAAACACAGGACCAGCAAGCGCTTCTGCAGGGCGGAAAAGGGGTGCTGTTCAAGGAACTGCTGTACGTTCATCGTGGACATGAGTGTCTCCATGCGTGTTGTGGGCGATGGCGGACTTCTGCGGTCCGCTCTGGCCAGAGGTGGGAAATCAGACGATCTGCACGTGAATCGGGGACAGGCCGTCGACGCTGCCGACCATGGTCTGGCCGGGCCGTACCGCGCCGACGCCTTCGGGCGTACCTGTCATGATCAGGTCGCCCGGCCGCAGTTCGAACAGTGTCGACAACTGGGCGATGGTGTCACTGACGTTCCAGATCAGGTTGGCAAGATCGCTGCTTTGCACGATCTTGCCGTCGACCGTCAGCGTGATCGCGCCGCTGTCGAGGGGGCCGTTGTGGGCCAGCGGCGTGATCGGACCGATCGGCGCCGAATAGTCGAAGGCCTTGCCGATTTCCCAGGGCCGACCTTGTTCGCGCATGCGCATCTGCAGGTCGCGCCGGGTCATGTCCAGGCCGACCGCGTAACCAAAGATATGGCTGGCGTCCTCGGGAGCGATGTCGCGGCCGGCCTTGCCGATCGCGACCACGAGTTCGATCTCGTAGTGGTAGTTATCGGTGCGCGACGGGTAGGGAATGGCGACCGTCCTGCCTTCCGGCACCGGCACGATCGATTGCGCATCGTTCGGCTTGCAGAAGAAGAAGGGCGGTTCGCGGTCGGGGTCGAAGCCCATCTCGCGCGCGTGCGCGGCGTAGTTGCGGCCCACGCAGTAGACGCGGCGCACCGGGAAACTGGCGTCGCTGCCGTTGATGGGGAGACCGACGGCGGCAGGCGCCGGGAAAACGAAGTTGTCGCTCATGAAATGCTCGCTAAATGGATATTGGAGAGGCGTTACTCGGGAAGGAATTCTTCACGCAACTGGCCGATCGCCTGCAGCACCGGGCGGTCGGAAAAGCTGAACAGCACGGCGTCGTCAAGGGCGTCCAGGGCCAGGGTTGCCCAGGACGGCACGACGAAGGTGTCGCGCGGCGCGAACTCGAAGCGCCTGCCGCCGATCGTCGCGCTGCCGCGGCCCTCGACCACGCTGTAGACGGTGCCGTCGGTACTGCGGTGGGGCAGTCCCTCGAAGCCGGCGGGCAGCAGCTGCATGCAGGCGCCGATGGTTGGCATCGGGGCGCCGCCCGTCAGCGGGTTCACATAGCGCAGCTTGACGCCGACCCAGGCATCGATCTCCTGCTGGCGGCGCAAGGTCTCGAGCGCTTCGCGTGAACGCTCGTACGGGTAGTTGAAGATCGGCGAGCTGCCGCCGGTACCGCACTGGTGTACCGGCGCCATATTGTGGCCATAGGCGGCGAAGCTATGCCCCTCCGGCCGTGCGACCGGCTGGCTGGCGGCGTCGCCGTTCTCGGCGAAGCCGCCGTTGAAGAAGCGCGTCATCGGGATATCCAGGCCATCGAGCCAGACCACCGGCTCGCTCACGCCGTCGATGCCCGGATTGCCGTGGTCGTGCCAGGTCCAGGACGGGGTCAGGATGAAGTCGCCGGGATGCATGGTGGTGCGCTCGCCATTCACCGCCGTGTAGGCGCCCTTGCCCTGCACGATGAAGCGCAGCGCGGCCTGGGTGTGGCGGTGCGCGGGCGCGACTTCGCCGGGCAGGATCAGCTGCAGGCCGGCGTACAGCGAGCGGGTGATCGAGGCGCTGCCCTGCAGGCCCGGATTTTCGAGCACCAGCACGCGGCGCACCGCTTCTTCGGCCGAGATCACCTCGCCGGCGCGCATCAGGTGCGGCAAGATGTCCTGGTAGCGCCACAAGGCGGCCTCGTAGTCAGGCGTCGGCTGCCTGGGCACCAGGGTGTGCAGGGACTCCCACAGCGGGATCAGATGCAAGGCCTGCATGTCATGGTAAAGGGCGCGGCGCGCTTCGGGCAGATTGGTGTTCATGGTTCGTCCTCCTTGTGACATCAGGCGGTGGCGAGGCAGTTGTCGACGCTCCAGCCGTACAGCCAGGCGAGGGCGTCGTAGAAGCCGGCAGCGCTGCGGCCCTTCCAGAGGTCGTTGCGGACCAGGCGCTCCACGCCCTTGGCGTGGTATAGCCGGCCCATCTCGCGCACCGACAGCACCACGCGCGCGGTGCGGGTGATGCGCGATTTCTGGTACAGGGCAAACGCGGCATCCATGTCGTAGCCGCAGCGGCGCACGGCTTCTCCCAGGGTGACGGCGTCTTCGAGCGCCATGCAGGCGCCCTGGGCGAGGTACTGCATCATCGGGTGGGCGGCGTCGCCCAGCAGGGTGATGCGCCCGCGCGTCCAATTGTCCACCGGGTCGCGGTCGGCGGTGCTCCAGCGGCGCCAGCTCGAAGGCGTGTGCAGCAGCTTGCGCGGCAGATCGGCGATGCCTGTGAAGTAGGACAGCACCTCATCCTTGCTGCCGTCGCGCACGCCCCAGACTTCCCGCTCGCGGCTGTGGAAGGTCACGACCAGGTTGTACTGGTCGCCGCCGCGCAGCGGGTAATGCACCAGGTGGCAGTCGGGGCCGGCCCACACCACCGGGGCGTTCACGCGTAATTCCTCGGGCATCTCGGCAACCGGCACGACGGCGCGGTAGACCACGTGCCCGGACACGTGCGCCGGGTCGCCCACCACCACGTCGCGCGCCACGGACTTCACGCCGTCGCAGCCGATCAGGTAATCGGCCTGGAAGCGGCGGCCGTCGCTGGCGGTCACGGTGACGCCGGCATCGTCCTGGCCGATCGCGGCGATGTGGCATGACGTGATCAGCTCGATCCCGGGCGTGGCGCGGACTTGTTCGAGGAT
The DNA here is from genome assembly GCF_001941825.1 of Massilia putida. Lineage (NCBI taxonomy): Bacteria > Pseudomonadati > Pseudomonadota > Betaproteobacteria > Burkholderiales > Oxalobacteraceae > Massilia > Massilia putida. The sequence continues at coordinate 1,750,203 of NZ_CP019038.1, read as the reverse complement.
GGCGGTGTGGATGTCGGCGCGATGGATCACCGCATACGGGTTGCCGAAGCGGGCGCGGAAGGCGGCGCCCACCTCGATGTCGGCCACCGTGCCGCAGTCGACCGCATCCATCATCACAAGCCGGTCGGTGAAGACGGCGCGTTCGCGCACCGCGGCGCCGACCCCGAGGGCGTCGAGCGCGGCGAAGGCGTTCGGTCCGAGCTGCAGCCCGGCGCCGATCTCGCCCAGCGTGGCAGCCTGTTCCAGCACGGTGACGGGGATGTTCAGGCGCGAGAGCGACAACGCCGCGGCGATTCCGCCGATGCCGGCGCCGGCGACGATGACGGACGGCCGCGCCGGGGCGGGAGTGGAGTTAGAAGGTGTCATGATGGTCCCCATTCGTTTTCTGAATGGGGCCAGTCTGACCGAACGCCACTATTTTAGAAACGGATCGTTTATGATTTCCTTGATCAGGATTTTAAATAATACTTCTATCGATGAAGCGTTTCGACCTCGAGCTGCTGCTCATCTTCGACGAAATCTACAAGACCGGTAACGTGACCCGGGCCGCGGACAATCTCGGTCTGCCGCAGTCGACGGTCAGCCTCGGCCTGGGCAAGCTGCGCGGCCATTTCAACGACCAGCTGTTCAGCCGTACGGCGCGAGGCATGGTGCCGACCCCGCGCGCCCAGAACGCGATCGGGGATGTGCGCCGCTCGATCCAGGCCCTGCAACATGCGCTGGCCGACCAGCCGGTGTTCGATCCGGCCGGCAGCAGTCGCGAATTCCGTATCTGCATGACGGACATCAGCGAGATCGTGCTGCTGCCGCGCCTGCTGAACCACTTGCGCGAAGTCGGGCCCGGCATCCATCTCGAGATCTCGAAGATATCGCCGGACAGCCCGGCCGAGCTGGCCGACGGCACGGTCGACCTGGCCGTCGGCTTCATGCCGCACCTGGAGGCCGGCTTCTACCAGCAAAAGCTGTTCGACCAGCACTTCGTGTGCCTGGCCTCGAACACCCATCCGCGCGTGGGCGAGGTCCTCAGCCTCGAAACGCTGCGCCGGGAAGGGCATGTGCGGGTGCGCACCTCCGGCACCGGCCATGCCATTGTCGACAAGATCCTGGCACGTGAGGGCATCGAGCGCAACGTGGTGTTGAATCTGCCCAGTTTTCTCGGCGTAGCGCGCATCGTCGCGCAGACCGAGCTGTTGGCGATCGTGCCTTTCCGCTACGCGCACGTGCTGGCGGCAAGCGAAGCGATCCGGCTGTTGCCGGTGCCGGTCGAACTGCCCAGTTTCCAGGTCAAGCAGCACTGGCACGAGCGCTATCATGCCGACGTCTCGAACCGCTGGCTGCGCCAGGAAGTGGCTGCGTTGTTTGGCTCCGGTGACAACGAGTAGCGGCCGCCAGGACGCTTCGGGCCGCGCGATCGGGCGACCGCACGGACGTCTGCCCAACGGCCTGTGCAATAGCGGCCGCAAGGTCGGCTTTTTGTAATCAAATATTTCGAGGTTTAGTGACCGTCGGATTGTAAAGGCAGCGAGAAGCGGAACAGTGCCCCGCCTTCGGGCGCCTGTTCCGCCCAGATGTCGCCCCGGTGCCGCGCGACGATGTTCCTGCACAGCGCCGGCCCGATCCCGTTGCCGCTGACCTTGGAGGTGAAGAAGCCGTCGAACAGCCGCTCGTGCAGCGCAGGCCGATCTCGCGCCGGTATTGCTCGGCGCGCGCGCTCATGTCCGGCGCCTCCAGCGCGAGCAGCTCGTCGAGCGTGAAGCCGAGGACCGTGCAGGCGGCCGGGTTGGCCCACAGGATCGCCTTGGTTGCGGCGTCGTGCACGATGACGCAGGACGACATGGCTTCCACCATGCGCTTGAAATCGCCCAGTTCGAACTGCGCCATTGTTCGCCTTTCCGTTGAAGTCCGTTGCCGATTATACGGAGACGACGCGCGCCGTCACCGCCACTACGTACTTTCCATCGCCACTACGTAAGTTCTTTAGCGGGTGCATGGTTTTTGCCTGGCGCAACCGAAATCCTTCGAATTGAAGGGCCATCGCAGTCTCCCTACACTGGATTCACGCCTGTTCATGCGCTGACTGGCTTCATTCGAAAGGTAAGCGATGCCGACCGTCCAGGCATTCATATTGACCGGCCATTCGGATGGCCGGAAGGCGCGCCTGATCGCCGTCCTCACCGACGCGGTGGTGGAAGCGATCGATGCCCCGGTCGACACCAGGTGCGGGCACGAGGCCTCGTCCTCGCGGCCTGATTGCGGGGCAGGGCGCGCCGCACACTCTGGTACGCAGGCGCCTGATAGCGAGCCGGTTCGTGCCGCGCCGGCTTATACCTTGTAGGTATGCGACATGCTCCAATCGGTCTTGGACGCCGCTTCCGCCAGTTCCTATGATGGTCTGGAAAACCATCCGAGGAACCCATGAGCGAGAATTCCATCCTGATCGAAGGGGTCGACGTACTCCTGCTCGATCTACCGACCATCCGCCCGCACCAGCTGTCCGTCGCCACGATGCGCCGTCAAAAGCTGGTGCTGGTCCGCATCCGCGCCAGCGACGGTATTACGGGCTGGGGCGAGGCCACCACGATCGGCGGCCTGGCCTACGGCGAAGAGAGCCCGGAGAGCATGCGTGCCAATATCGAAACCTATATGGCGCCGATCCTGGTCGGCCTTGATGCCACCAGCCCGAATGCGCGCATGTTCGAGCTGCGTTCGCGCCTGCAGGGCAACCGGTTTGCGCTGTGCGCCATCGAGACGGCGCTGTTCGACGGGCAGGCGCGCCGTCTCGGCGTGCCCTTGTCCGATTTGTTCGGCGGCCGCGTGCGCGACAGCCTGCCGGTGGCGTGGACCCTGGCCAGCGGCGACACCGCGCGCGACATCGCCGAGGCCGAGCAGATGCTGGACCTGCGCCGCCACCGCGTGTTCAAGCTGAAGATCGGCGCGCGCGACGTGCGCGCCGACGCCGCTCACGTGGCCGCCATCAAGCGCGCGCTGGGCGACCGCGCCAGCGTGCGCGTCGACGTCAACCAGGCCTGGAGCGAGACCGACGCGATGCTCGGCATGGCCATGCTCGAACACGCCGGCGTGGACCTGGTCGAGCAGCCGATCGCGGCGCACGACATCGAAGGCATGCGCCGCCTGCGCACGATGAACCGCGTGCCGCTGATGGCCGACGAGGCCCTGCATGGTCCGCTGGACGCCTTCCGCATCGCCGAGCGCCGCGCGGCCGACGTCTTCGCCATCAAGATCACGCAATCCGGCGGCCTGCGGGGCGCCCAGCAGGTGGCGGCGATCGGCGAGGCCGCCAACATCGGCTTGTACGGCGGCACGATGCTCGAGGGCGCGGTCGGCACCGTCGCGTCGGCCCAGCTGTTCGCCACGTTGCCTGAACTGGCCTGGGGCACGGAGCTGTTCGGGCCGCTCCTGCTCACCGAGGAGATCCTGCGCACGCCGCTCGCATACCGCGAATGCGCCCTGCAGTTGCCAACCGGTCCGGGCCTGGGCATCGAACTGGATGAAGACCGCATCGCCTTCCTGCAGCGCCAGCAGCACTGAACAACGACACGAACGAGACCACCATGTTATTCAAAGTCAGCATGACCGTCCGCCTGCCGCACACGATGCCGCGCGAGGAAGCCGATGCCCTGAAGACCCGCGAGAAGGCACTTGCGCAGGAATTGCAGCGCAGCGGCAAGTGGCGCCACCTGTGGCGCGTGGCGGGGCGCTACGCCAACGTCAGCATCTTCGACGTGGCCGACAACACCGAGCTGCACGACCTGCTGCTGTCGCTGCCGCTGTTCCCTTACATGGAGATCGAGGTGGAAGCGCTGTGCCGCCATCCGTCCTCGATCCATGATGACGACCGTTGATCCACACCCCCAACACATCAAGGAGACACACATGAACAAGACCGCCATCGAGGCGCTGCTGCGCCAGATCGAGAGCACCGAAAAGGACACCGGCAACCCGCGCGTGCAGGCCATCGTCAACCGCATCGTGCGCGACCTGTTCGTCACGATCGACGAGTTCGACGTGCAGCCGCACGAATTCTGGAGCGCCGTCGGCTACCTGACCGAGGCCGGCCGCTCAGGCGAGTGGGGCCTGATCGCCGCGGGCCTGGGCTTCGAGCGCCTGCTGGACGTGCGCATGGATGCGGAAGAGGCGCGCCAGGGCGTGACCGGCGGCACCCCGCGCACCATCGAGGGCCCGCTGTACGTCGCCGGCGCGCCGGAATCGGTCGGCTTCGCGCGCCTGGACCAGGATCCGCAGCCGGGTGAGGTGTTGTTCATGCAGGGCCAGGTGCGCGGCGCCGACGGCAAGCCGGTCGCCAACGCCACGGTCGAAGTCTGGCACGCCAATCACCTGGGCGGCTATTCCTTCTTCGATCCGAGCCAGACCCCGTACAACCTGCGCCGCACGATCCGCACCGACGCGGAAGGACGCTACCGCTTCCGCAGCAAGCTCCCGGTGGGCTACAGCGTGCCGCCGAACGGTGCCACCGACAAGCTGCTCAAGGCGCTCGGCCGCCACGGCACCCGCCCGGCCCACATCCACTTCTTCGTGACGGCGCCGGGCCACCGCAAGCTGACCACGCAGATCAACATCGACGGCGATCCATACCTGTGGGACGACTTCGCGTTCGCCACGCGCGACGGTCTCGTTCCCGCCGTGACCAAGGTCACCGACCCGGCAGCGCTGCGCGCCCATGAGGTCGACGCACCGTTCTACTCGATCGACTTCGACTTCGACCTGCACGCCCAGCGCGACGGCCTGCCGGCGGACCAGATCGAACGCGCCCACTTCGAAGCCTGACGGAGACGCCGCGATGCCGATCCTCGATCCCGGGCCGCAGCAGATCAGCTACATGCTGCAGGGCCCTGCACACGCGCCCGTGCTGGTACTCTCGAATTCGCTTGGTACGACCATGTCCATGTGGGAAGAGCAGGCCGGCGCGCTGGCGCGTGACTTCCGCGTGCTGCGCTACGACACCCGCGGCCACGGCGGTTCCGGCTCCGGCGTGGATGCCGAGGCCGGTTACACGCTGGACCAGCTGGGCGGCGACGTGCTGCGCCTGCTGGACGGTCTCGGCATCGAGCGCGCGCACTTCTGCGGCATTTCGATGGGGGGCTGACCGGGCTGTGGCTCGGCATCCACGCCGGCCGGCGCCTGGAGCGCCTCGTGGTCGCCAACAGCGCGGCGCGCATCGGCACCCAGCCCGGCTGGCGGGAGCGGGCGACCCAGGTCGCCGCCTCCGGCATGGGGCCGGTGGCCGACGGCGCACGCGGCCGCTGGTTCACGGAAGGCTTCGCGCAAGCTTCCCCGACGGTCGTCGCGGCGCTGGTCGGCGGGCTGCGCAACATATCGCCGGCCGGCTATGCGGCGTGCTGCCTGGCGCTGGGCCGGGCCGACCTGCGCGAGGACATCGGCGCGATCCGCGTGCCGACGCTGCTGATCGCCGGACGGCACGACCCGGTCACCACGGTCGACGACGCGAACTTCATGCGTGACCGGATCGCCGGCGCCCGCTGCGAGGTCCTCGACGCGTCGCATCTGTCGAACATCGAGGCCTCGAAGGAATTCACCGGCCAGCTGCGCACCTTCCTGGGGTAGGGCCGGGGCGGCCTGTGCGGCCGCCGACCGCGGCGACGCGGTTACCAATTACGAACAAGGAATCGGCCGCAATGACGGGCAGATATCGGAGACAAGCATGTTCGACACCACGACCGGTTCCAGCGCGGTGCGGCCCGCGGCCGCCCGTGATTCCGACGACGCGCTGTACCGCAAGGTATCGCGCCGCATCATTCCCGTTCTTTTTCTCTGCTACGTCGTTTCCTTCCTCGACCGTATCGCCCGGATCATTTCCATGCCGTGCGCTTCCTGCTGGGCGTGTTCGAGGCCGGCTTCTTCCCGGCATCGTCCTCTACCTCACCTGCCTCGGGACACGGCAGCGTGCCGTGCGGCCGCCAATCCTGGGTGCGCCTGAGCAGCCGCGCCGGCGACCTGAGCGTGGGCCGCCAGTAATCCCCGGCCTTCTTCACGATCGTCACTTACGGCCTGGGCGGCGCGCCTGACGTATGCGTTCGCGAAGCGCGGCGCTTCTACGGCGCCGTCGGGCGCATGGACAACCATGGCCAGGCTGCGATCGCCCTCGATGCGGGCGCGCGGTCGCACCGGGCCGCCCGCAGAATGGCGTCATGGCCGGGATCGGGCACGTGTTCTGACCCTTGCGCGGCTTTGAACGCAGGCGTGGCGGGAGTCGTGCATGGAAATGCACGGCGTTCACCTGATCATACCTGGCCGATATAGTTTCCATACCGAAATGGTGTTGGACGAGGTCGCTGCGCCTCTCTACTCTTCCACCTTGCCGCGGCCGCGTGCGTTCGGCACAGCCGCGATATCGGGCGGTGTCCGTCCCGCCCGTTCATCACGCCATCCCAAACCACATGGACGACGGCACGCAGCGCAACACGCCAGCGATCGTCCGGAACGCACCAGCAGGAGACCCATGACCCTTTCGTTTCGCATCAAGCTTTTCCTGCCCCTCGTACTCAGCTGGGTGTGCCTGCTCGCGGTGGTCGCGGCCAACAGCCTGCACGAACGCACGCTGCGCATGGACGAGCGCAAGACGCAGATCGCCAACGCCGGCGACATGGGGATTTCGATTTTGAAGGAGTACGCGGCCATGGCCGCCGCCGGCAAGCTCACCGACGCGCAGGCGCGCGCCCAGGCGCTCGCCGACATCAAGGCGCTGCGCTATGGCGACACAGGCTATCTGCTCGTGATCGATTCGAAGCAGATGCTCATGCATCCGCTCAAGCCGGATCTTGTCGGCCGCAGCGTTGCCGACATCCGCGATGTCGAGGGCCGGCAGATGTGCCTGGACGCGCTGAACGTGGTCAAGGACGCCGGCAAGGGTTTCACTTACCTCATGTGGAACAAGCCCGGAGCGACCGAGCCGGAGCGGAAAGTGACGTACGACGTGCACTTCCAGCCATGGGACTGGACCATCATGACAGGGCTGTACATCAGCGACGTGGAGTCCGCTTTCCGTCGGTCGCTGCTCCAGTCGATGCTGGTGCTGGCGCTCGCCGGCCTGATTCTTTCCGCCTGCGTCGTAGCGATCGTGCGCAACATCGAGCGTTCGCTGGGCGGCACGCCGGAGCAGGCGGCCGCGCTGGCCCATCGCATCGCGCAGGGCGACCTGGCCACGCCGATCGAGACGCGCCCGGGCGATACGGCCAGCCTCATGGCATCGATGAAGATCATGCGCGACGCGCTCGTCGGCATCGTCGGTCGCGTGCGCGCGGGCACGGCGATGATCGCCGGCGCGTCCAGCGAAATCGCCGCGGGCAATGCGGATCTGTCCGCACGCACCGAGGACCGCGCGGCTTCCCTCGAAGAAACGGCTGCGTCGATGGAGGAATTGACGTCCGCGGTCCGGCAGACCGCCGACAACGCGGACGAGGCCGATGCGCTGGCACGTTCGGCGTCGGACGCAGCGCAACGCGGCGGCGCCGTCGTCGCGCAGGTCGTCGACACGATGGCGTCAATCGACGCGTCGTCGAAACGGATCGCCGACATCATCGGCGTCATCGACGGCATCGCGTTCCAGACCAATATCCTGGCGCTGAACGCCGCGGTGGAAGCGGCGCGTGCCGGCGAGCAGGGGCGGGGTTTTGCCGTCGTGGCCGGCGAGGTGCGCAACCTGTCGCAACGCTCGACAGCGGCCGCCCGGGAGATCAAGGCGCTGATCGATGACGCGGTCGACAAGGTCGACATCGGCACGAAGCTCGTCAATCATGCCGGCACGTCGATGCACGAGATCGTCGACCTCGTCGGCAGGGCGTCGTCGATCATCGGCGACATCACGCTCGCGGTGCGCGAACAAAACGTTGGTATCGAACAGATCAACCGCGCGATCGGCCAAATGGACCAGGTGACCCAGCAGGACGCGGCGCTGGTCGAGCAGGTTGCGGCCGCGTCCGAGTCGATGCGTCACCAGGCTGCGGAGCTGAGGCAGGCAGTCAGCGTCTTCCTGCTCGCGGAGCAGGACACGTCGCGATCTGTCCGGTTACCGCCCGACCGTGCGACGACGATTTCCAACACGTCGAGCCGGGTCCAGCCGGTGTTGCCGTAGCCGGACTGCCGCCGCACTGCCTAGCGTTGCCCTTGAGGATCGTCGAGGCCCAGCCGGAACGCCTGTGCCGACGCGCAGGCGGCGTCGCCCGATGGCGGCAACGGCAGCGACGATCCTGGCAGGTTGGTTGGGCAGGCGGACATGGTCCGGGAATCGCCGTGTACAAGGGTATCGGGGGCAGCCGACTTGGCTGGTCGGAAACGGTGTCGCGCGGTACGCCAACGGTTCGCACGACAAGGGGTTCCCCCGACATGACAGTCGCCGCGGGACCGTTGCACAACAGGGAGCCGTGGGCGGGTTCGCTGATCGGCAAGCGCACCGGCGCCGTCCACCAGTCGGATGCCGATGCCGCGACGCCGGCGGCGTACGACACCTGCCGCGCCGGTGCGTACACGAGCGCGGACCTGGCGATCGCCTATCGCTTCGCGAATCCGGGCTTGCGCCTGCGTATGCTGAAGGTCCAGCTGGACGTGTTCAACGTGTCGGCAAGCAGGACGTGACCCCGATCTCGTCTGGCAAGACGGTGGCCGGCGACCGGTACACGTCCCAGGCGCCGCGCAGCTTCCAGGTCTCGGTTCGCGCGGGTTTCTGATCGATGCGCAGAGGCGTCGCGTGCCGACGGCGACATCGGTTATTGAAAACTTGTCCTCAGACCGATGTACGCCGTCCCGTTGTTGCTCGTGTGGGCATTGCGCAATCCATGTCCCGCCGAGAACAACAGCGCCAGGCCGTCGCGCAGTTGCAGGATGCCGCCCAGGTTGAAACCCGTCGCAGTCGCTTCGTCGATGTGGCGGCGCGTGCTTCCATAGACCTCTGCGCCGAGCTGGAGGCGCGCATCGACCTCGTACAGTGCGGTGATCCCGCCCGCCCATGCGTTGTGCGCATCCGCGCCGTGATCGAGCCAGTAGCCCGCACCGCCAAAGACGGTCCAGCGACCCCGTGTGGTTTGCAGCCACAGCGGCAGATAGACGCTGTGCGCCCCCGCACCGAGGCCGCGGCGCGCGCTGCCGGTCGGGAGCTCGAGCATCGGGTAGATCCCCACCATCCAGTCGCTGCGTGGCTGGTCGGGGCTCGTCAGCCGGTATTTGACGCCAAGTTCGAGATCGCCCAGGCCGACGGCGTTCCCGCCAGTGCCGCGCGTATAAGCGAGCTGTGGCTGCGCGTGCAGCTGCACATCGGGAAGCGCGCCGTAGTTCAGGTCGATCCCTGGGAGGGCGCCGCCACTGCCGTTCATGGTGCGCAGCCAGGTCGCGCCATAGTTGATCTCCCACGCGTGCAGATCGACGGGCTCGGGATCGTCGGTGACGAAAGGCGGGCCCGCGTAGACGGACGTCCACGCCATGGTTGCCAGCACGACGTACCGGCGCACGGCCTTAATCATGCGGCGCGCGCTGCAGGCGTTCCGCCCGCTGGGGCAGCAGGATGACCAGCAGGAGCATGCAAACCACGAGTGTCCCCGAAGCCGTGTAGCGGCTCAGCGCCAGGCCGCCGTTGGCCACGGGCTTGTCGAGATAATCGCCGACCGTCGCGCCCAGCGGCCGGGTCAGGATGAACGCGGCCCAGAACAGCGCGGTGCGCGACGTGCGTGTCCAGAAATACAGGGCGACCACCACCAGGAGACCGGCACCGAACAGGGCGGCACCGCCGCCATAGCCGAATCCCCATCCCGTTTCCGGATCGGCCACCCAATCACCGAGTGCCGTGCCGAGGGTCTGGGAAAACAGGATCGTGACCCAGTAGAAGATCTCCGCCGCGCGCGTGTCGAGCCGCTTGATCGACACCGATCCGAGGCTGCGGTGCCAGGCGAAGAGCGTCAGCATCAGGAGCGCGAACAGCAGCGCCGAGCCGCCGAGGTAGCCGATGCCCAGCGAGCGGTCGCACAGGTCCGCGAGGGTGGTGCCCACCGTCGTGGTGGCCACGATGACGGCCCAGAACAGGAAGGGGTGGAGGCGGCTGGCCCGGATCTGTGCGGTCAGCGCGATCGCCAGCAGGACAGCGAAAATGCCGGTGCCGGCGAGATAGCCGAGGTTCATCGACATCGTCACGGTATCGCTGGCAGTCTCGCCGAGTGTGGTCGCGAGAATCTTGATGAGCCAGAATCCCAGTGTGACGGCGGGCACTTTGGCCAGGTCGGCGTGATGGTGATCATGGGCGGAAGCTGCGGCGCTCATACGGACTCCGATTGACGATAATGCGCGTCATCCTAGCCCAATCGCCGCGTTCGCCAGCGTTGATTTCCATGACTTGTTGTGAATCCGCCAAAACGACCACGGCCTCAGTGACCGCTAAGTTTTGTGCCATAGTGTCGTCCAGTTGCATGAACTGGACCGTAGACACAAAAGGGGTGGCATGCGGGTGTTATTGGCAGAAGATGATGTGATGATCGGCGCGGCCGTGCAGGCCGCCTTGCGCGATGCGTCGTATGCCGTCGACTGGGTACGCAATGGTACCGAGGTGCCGGTTGCCGTCGGTTGCCAGCATTACGACATGGTGTTGCTCGATCTCGGCTTGCCGGGTCAGGATGGCCAGCACGTGCTGCGCAGCTTGCGCGGTGCGGGCCGGACCTTGCCGCTCCTGATCATTACCGCCCGGGACGACCTCGACGAACGGTTGCGTGGGCTCGACGGCGGGGCGGACGACTATCTCGTCAAGCCGTTTGCCATGGCGGAGTTGCTGGCCCGTATGCGGGCGGTCGTGCGGCGCCAGAATGCGGGCGGGGCCATCGTCCTTTCCAACGGCATCGTCGCGCTGGATCCGACGACGCGCGAAGCCTGTGTCGGCGACGGCGGTTCCGTCACCCTCTCGAACCGCGAATTCGCCGTCCTGCATGCGCTCATGGTGCGGCCCGGCGCGATACTGTCGCGCAGCGACCTCGAAGACCGCGTCTATGGTTGGGGCGAGGAGGTAGAGAGCAATGCGATCGAGTACCTCATCCACGCGTTGAGGCGCAAGCTCGGCATGCACGTCATACAGAACATCAGGGGCGCGGGATGGATGGTTTCCAAGCGCGCTTGAGCTCGTCACTCCGGTTGCAGCTGTCTTGCGTGCTCGCGGCAGTCATGTTCGTGGCCGCGATCGCCGCCGGGACGTTCTCCTTCATCACCGCATTACGGTCCGCGAACGATTTGCAGGACGACACGTTGCGCGAAATCGCAGCGCTCGCGCTGCGTCTGCCAGCCGGCACGTCGCTGGCGCGGCCGGCAGGCATGCCCGCAAGTCGAAACCGGGACGCGCGTGTCCTGGTGGACACCCTTGGCGGCGACGGATCCAGGTCGTCGCCGTTGGCGCTTCCGGCGCAAATCCCGGACGGCTTCAGCACGCGCGACGTCGCGGGTACGGGATACCGCGTCCTGGTCCAAACCTTCGCCGATGGGCGCAGGATCGCGGTTGCGCAGGAAACGGACCTGCGCGACGATGCGGCGCAGGACAGCGCAGTGCGTACCGTGCTGCCGCTCGTGATCCTGACGTTCGTCCTGCTGGTCGCGGTGACGGTATCGGTGAGCAAGGTCCTTGCGCCGGTGACCGCGGCCGCACAGGAGCTGGATGCGCGCGACCAGCACGACCTGAGTCCGTTGAACGACCAGGCGGTGCCGATTGAAGTGCGTCCTTTTGTCGTGGCATTGAATCGCCTGCTCGGCCGGCTTGCGGCGACACTGGCCGTCGAACGCCGTTTCATTGCCGATGCCGCACATGAGCTGCGCACGCCGATGACTGCCATCGCACTGCAGGCCGAGCGGTTGGGCGCGGCGCCGATGCCGGACGAGGCCAAGGCGCGACTCGCCGTCCTGCACCAGGGAATCGTGCGCGGAACGGCACTGCTGGACCAGCTGTTGTCGCTGGCGCGCGCGCGCCTGCAGCCATCGGCGGAACGGCACGGCACATCCGTGCGGCCCGCGCTGCGCCGGGTGCTTGAGGACATGCTGACCATGGCGGAAGCCAGGAACGTCGACATCGGCATCGCCGAAGAAGCCGACGTGCGGGTTCCGCTGAGCGAAGCTGATCTTTACGTGCTGATCAAGAACCTCGTGGACAACGCGATCCGCTACGGGCCCGCGGGCGGGCGGGTGGACCTGGCGGTGTGCGCCGATGTGGAACATGTGGTGATCGAGGTCGTCGACGAGGGCCCCGGCATTGCCGACGATGAGCGGGAACGTGTCTTCGCGCCGTTTTATCGAGGTGCCGGGCAGGATCAGTCTGGTACCGGGCTAGGACTCGCCATCGTCGCTTCCATCGTCGACAAATGCGGCGGCAAGGTGGCCTTCCATCGGCGGGACGAACAAACGCCCGGCGGCTTGCGCGCACAGGTTGCTCTGCCGCGTCTGACGTCGCGTCAGCAGGCATAGGCCTGGCGTGGCCCGTATGCAAGGTCGTTCATTCACTATCGGAGGAAACATGATGCACACAATGTGGCGTTACCTCACGGCTGCCGGGCTGTCGGCGATGCTCGGGACGACGCTCGGCGCGCACGCGGGCGAGAGCAGTTATCGGGTAATGGACAAGCGCGTCCTCGCAGGACCGGTACGCTGGGATTACCTGTCGGTCGACAGCGAGCGACATCACTTGTTCCTGACTCGCGGCGACCATGTCGACGTCTACGACGTACGGAAGCGGGAAGTCGTCGGCAGCATTCCGGCGACGCCGGGGGTGCACGGCGTGGCGGTGGCGGCCGATCTCGGGCTCGGCTTTTCGAGCAACGGGGCTGCGAATACCGTCACGGTCTTCCATCTGGACACGCTCGCGCCGCTGGCCACAGTGGCGGTGGGCGCCGGTCCGGACTCGCTGGTCTACGATGCCGCCACCCATCGGGTGTTCGTCGCCAATGGCAAGGCGAACAGCGTGTCCGTCGTCGATGCCGTCACCCGAAAGATAGCGGGCACGATCGCGTTGCCCGGCGCACCCGAAACCGCAGTGGTGGATGGAAAGGGGCGTCTGTTCGTCGCCCTGGAGGACCGCAACGCGATTGCCGAAATCGATACACGCAAGCTGAAGCTGGTGGCCGAACACCGCGTCGCGCCCGCCTGTGACGAACCGGCGGGCCTGGCGATCGACCCGCAGGCCGGCTTGCTTTACGCGGGTTGCCACAACCAGAAACTCGCCATCGTCGATGCGCGGTCGGGCAAGGTCGTCGGTGCCGTGCCGATCGGGCGCGGCAACGATGCCGTCGCCGTCGACCTGCAGCGAAAACTTGTCTTTGCGTCCAACGGCGACGGGACGCTGACGGTGGTCGATGCGGCGGCGCCGTTCGCGGTACGCGGAACGGTCGACACCATGCCGCGCGCCCGGACGGTCACGCTCGATCCGGCGACACACGACCTGTATCTCGTGTCGGCCGAAGCCGACACGACGGCGGCGCCCAGTTCGAATGGCCGGGCTGCCCTGAAACCGGGTACGTTCACGGTCATCACGGTGGGGGCGGAATAAAACCGGGCGCGTTCCGCGCTACCTGGCCCGCCGGGAAAATCGACGTCGGGTTCGTTCCGCCAGACGCGAACGAGTTGCCGATCGTGGACGTCGGCGAACTTACCGCCAGGGTCTGCACGGCGTGCCAGGCACATTCGCCCCCGGCCCCAGCCTCGCTCCCGCCGGCCTTCGTTCGAGCCCGTCCTGTCGTGGAAGGGACGTGCAACACGACAGAATGGTTCCGCGCCCAACGTCCATTGCCGCACGTTTCACTGAGCCGAGTCCGGCGGCTGAAGAAGCGCTTAAATTACAAAGCGTTAACACACTGCCTTTTCCAAGCCGGAACGCATAGCAAGCTGCTTATCATGAGATATCTCGGACTCGGTACACGACTCGGGTTCGCCTGCGGTCGCCGCCAGGGTGATGCAAGCCAGGCCACGCACTGACGTTTGCGCCATGTCGCCATTTACCTGCTGCCGGGATTAGGCACCTGGTGAGCGAAGTCGCCCTATTCATATCGTAAAAAAATCACTTATGCACGAGCTTGGACAAACCCTGAAACGACATATGCGCGAGATATGGATAGCGCGCGCCGCTATTCTTGTCACGGCGGCGCTCAATGCTTTTCTCATCAATGATCTGACGGCCTTCCCGTGGTGGCTTGCATCCGTGGTCGAACTGGCCTTGCTCGTGCCGCTATCGGTGGCCACTGCTTGGACGCATACCCAGATGCTGCGCGCGACGAGCCAGCATCACTGGACCCTGATTCATCATCGGCGTCGAAAAATTCGTCAGGCCGCAATCGTACTGACGATGGTCATCACACTCATTAATTTTCAGTCGCTGTTCGGCGTACTGAAGGCTCTTCTTTACGGTGCCAAAGGCACCACCGGACAAAGCCTTCTCGTCGACGCGTTGAACATATGGCTCACAAACATCGTCGTATTTGCCTTGTGGTTCTGGAATATGGACCGCGGCGGTCCGGCAGCGCGCGGCTTGATCAAACAACCGGTCGCCGATTTGATGTTTCCTCAAATGAACTCGGATTGCCCAGGGCACGAGACATGGACACCCGGCTTTTTTGACTACGTATTCGTGTCGTTCACGAATGCGACGGCGTTTTCCCCGACCGATACGCTGCCGCTTAGCGTGCGAGCCAAGCTGTTATTTATGGTGGAGTCGTTTGCATCGTTGCTGACGGTTGGTCTGGTGGCGGCGCGGGCTGTCAACATCCTGTCCTAGGGTCTTGCGCGACGTACCTGGAATGTTGAACTGCACAATCGGGGTCTCATTCGGCAAGCGGTAACGAAGTTGACGCTTCGAAGAGCACGTCTTTTATTCGGGGGGAAAACCCCTGCCGAGGCAGGCTCTCGGTTAATGTACGGCGGACGCCGATCAACTCTACGAGGTTTTTTTATGGAAGCCGTGCGTAACGTTGACTTGCAATCCTTGTTGGACACGTTCATCAGCTTGAGTGCCGCGTTCGTTCTTGGCGGCATAATCGGTCTAGAAAGACAATACCGGCAACGCACCGCCGGCCTGCGCACGAACGTGTTGGTTGCGGTCGGGGCCGCGGTGTTTGTCGATCTGGCGAACCGTTTGAATGGACGTGATGCGGCGGTGCATGTCCTCGCTTATGTGGTCTCGGGCATCGGGTTCCTTGGCGCCGGCGTGATCATGCGCGAGGAAGGCAATGTGCGCGGTTTGAATACCGCCGCTACCCTGTGGTGCGCTGCCGGCGTCGGCGCGGCCGCTGGTGCCGACCTGATCCTGGAAGCGGTACTTGCCACGCTGTTCGTGCTCGGTGCGAACACGCTTCTGCGTCCGGCCGTCAATGCCTTGAACCGACGGCCGCTGGACGTCGACTCGGCCGAGGTCACCAACACCGTCTACGTGATCGCCCAACGCGGCGAACGCAAGAGCATCGTCGAGCAGATCGAGCATCACCTCGCGCGCTGCAGCTATCCCGCACGCAATCTCGAAGTTCATCCATTTGGCGCGGACGAGATCGAAATTGCCGCCACATTGGCCGCGACATCGATCGATGGCGCGGAACTTGACGCCGTGGTCGGCCAGCTCGCTGCCATCCCCGCGGTACGGCAAGTGTTCTGGAGCCCAAGCACCAGCGAATGAGAGAGCGCTTACCTCACGGTAAAAACGCCGAAATCGCCGCGCCAATGCCGACCAGCGCGGCGCCGGCGGCGCCCCACAACAGCCAGCGGCGACGCGTCAACACGGTGATCGCGGCCAGCGCGATGCCGATCTGGAGGAAGCCCAGCGCGAGGGCAAGGTGCTCGTGCGGTCGCAACTTCGCGTCCGACTCGCGCGCCAGGCGCTGCGATGCCGACTCCAGTTGCTTCGCCTCGCGCTGCACTTGGAGGCGCTCCTTGTCCTCGAGGTCTCGTTCCGCGGTAAACCGCCGGCGCACCTCCGGATCCGTCGCCAGCGCCGCAACGCCGTCGGCGATGTGCGATTTGGTCGACTTCGACTGGTAATAGGCCCACTGATCGCTCGCTCGGCTCTGCAAGAGAATGCTCTCGTTCTTCAGCACCAGGGCTTCGGTCTGGGCGTTTCCGCTTGCATAGTTGACGATGGCGCCGACCGTCGACAGGACCGCCGTCATGAGCGCAATGCGCTGGGCCAGTTTGTCGCGCTGTTCAACCGCATGCTCGACAGCATGATTGTGTGGTCCTTCAACCTCGAAGTCATCATCCATTCGTATCTTCCTGGGTTGGGCGATATTCGTGCCTGCGGCCGCGACGGTCGCCCGTCATCGCTGCCGCTCCGAACAGGGCATTCAGCTTGCTCACCGCGTTTCTTGCCTCATCGGAGGCTCCCGGCCTCGCGGGACGCGAGCAGCATGCGGACGAAATTCCAAAATCCCGCGGTCGATCAAGCGCCTGTTGCCTGCAATGCCCGCGGTTTTTTGCTAGCACAACGATCATGCCACCGCATGCACCATGGGGACCTTTACCTTACGGAATCGTAACGCACATCGATCCCGTGGTCCGGCTCAACAGGGCGTCACGTCCTGCCTGGCGCCTCGACCGAGCTTTTTGCGTGACTCCTGCCGTAGCGAGCAATCCATGCCGGGACGCCTTACCGGCGCTGCCGTCGCCGCGCCGCCAGCCGGTGCCGCGGCGGGCAGCGCGGCCACAAGCGGTACGCACAGCGGCAGATACGGCGGCGAGACCGGGGTGCCGGACGCGCGGGACGCGTGCCTGATGGAGTGGCTCTGTATTACAAATCGTCGGCACCGGATACCTTTGAACGCGCACCATGATTACGGTCCGTCCATCTCTCGTTGGCTGCCATATTCCGGACATATTTCTTAAATAACCTTTGGCGATCTTAACCACTGTGGAGGGCGTATGATCGGAACGAAAAGCCAATCCTTCGTTGTCGCCGGAGCCGCCGTACTACTCGGCCTTGGGCTAGCCGCCTGCGGAGGTAGTGGATCGACCTCGAGTACTTCCTCGACTGGCATTGCGCCCGGCCCGGCAGGTCTCCAAGGCGTCAAGCATGCGTTATTGATCAGCATCGATGGCTTGCACCAGCAGGATCTTGCTGCCTGCGTCGCGGCCAGCACCTGTCCGAACATTGCCAGCCTGTCGAATACGGGCGTCACCTACACGGCCGCGAATACGCCCGGCCTGTCCGACTCCGTGCCTGGACTTGCCGCCCTCGTGACAGGCGGCAGCCCGAAGAGCACGGGCCTGTTTTACGACGATATCTACGATCGGAACCTGTACGCCGGAACCGACGCCACGTGCACGGGCAAGCAGGGCGTGGAGGTGTTGCTGCAAGAGCAGGCGGGTGAGGATGCCTTCAATGGCGGTGCTCTGGTCCACCTCGACGGCGGCGGCGATTTCAACTCCCAACAAGTTCCACGGATGAAGAATGCCGCAGGTAGCTGCGTACCTGTTTATCCGCACAATTTTATCCAGACCAACACCATCTTCGAAGTCGTTCGCCAGAACATTGCCGGGGCCTACACGGCCTGGGCGGACAAGCATGCGTGGGGGACCGACTGGGTCAATGGTCCGTCGGGCACGGGCGTGATGGACCTGGCCCGCACCGAGATTAACGCGGATTTCAATACCGCGCGTGGCTTCGCCAGCGCCGCAGGCTACGATTTTACGAATACGCCCACGCAGACCAAGGTGTTCGATCATTACCATACCCAAATCATCCTGAATCAGATCGACGGGCTCGACTCGACCGGCGTGGTCAGTGCTGCGGCAGGGGGCGCGCTCAAGAGTAACAAGATCCCCGTACCAACACTGTTCGGCACAAACTACCAGACACTCAGCGTTGCCCAGAAAGCACTCAACGTGAACGGTGGCGGCTACAAGGACGCCAACTTCACGCCGAATGCGCTGACGGCCGACGCCATCGCGTTTCTGGATGGGGAGATCGGACAGATCAAGGCCGAACTGAGCAAACAGAATCTGCTCGGCAGCACGCTGATTATCATCAGCGCCAAGCACGGGCAGACGCCGGCCGACCGTTCGGCGCTGCGCAAGATCGGCGACACGATCGGCTCTACCCTGGCCGCTGCCAATCTCGGGGCGAACAGCAATATCGGTTCGGGAACCGATTCCGTCACCGGCAACGTCCTGGGTACGGGGCAGTTCACGGAAGACGATGTCGGCTTCATCTGGCTCAACGACCAAAGTGACGCAGCGCGCGCCGCCGCCATCGCGGCGCTCAAGGCAAACCTGGGCTGCCCGGCCGTGGACCCGACGTCGAAGATCATCGTTGCCGGCCAATCGAATCCCGGCATCTGCGCGGGCACGGATCCCGGCAGCGGCGTGATCGACCTGAAGGCCGACGGGCGCTTCGGAGACCCCGCCAAGGGCCGGACACCGGACATCATGGTCCAGCCAAACGCCGGCGTGATCTATTCGAAGTCCGGGAAAAAGGATGCCGAGCACGGCGGAGCCGCGCCCAATGATTCGAATGTCGCCCTCCTTGTGTCGTTCCCGACGCTGTCCAAGCAGACGATCGGTACCGCGGTGGCGACCACGCAAGTTGCGCCCACGATCGTGAAAGCGCTGGGCCTCGATCCTGGCTTGCTGAACTCGGTGACGTCGGAAGGTACCGCGGTGCTGCCTGGCCTGTTCTGAAGTTGCGAACGCCGCTGCCGGTCTGCCAAGCGAACCGGCAACTGCAGTGGCGCGTCCACTTTCGTTGTCAAGAAGGGCGATGATCCGGCACGCCAAGTCCTTCCCAAGTTGTTCGGCACCGGCCGTGACGCGCGCAATGCCGGCACGTAACTCCACCGTTGTCGGAACAAATGACGACTGGTGTATGCCAGCGCACAGAGCACGCGTACAGCTGGCGATATATTGCGGTGCAACATAACTCTGCCCGGCTCATATGGTCAAACGCGCCCCAGGTGTACGGCTCATGCGCACTCTGGCGCGTGCCGCGAAAACCCAACGGTCGGCGCTGGCCAAGCTGTTGGACAGCTACGCCACGCCACCGGAAAAGCGCGCACGCAAGGCGGCGCCGCGCAAGTCGCCGTCGACGCCCCCCAATGTCCAAGCCTCTCCGCCGGAGCCCCGGCGCCGGCAGCCATCCGGTTCATCTGCGCCGGGCCAATGGCTGGCAGGGCGGTATCCATTGCCGATACTGCCGGGACACGCTGTCGTACGACATATGCGTTACTGGCTGTACGTGCCGAAGCATGTTCCGGACACCGTGGCGCGGCACGGCTGGCCGCTGGTCGTCATGCTGCACGGGTGTCAGCAGAGTGCGACCCAGTTCGCCCAGGGCACACGCATGAATCAGCTGGCGGAAGACAAAGGCTACGCGGTGCTTTATCCGCAGCAACCGATGAGTGTGCACGCGCAGCGCTGCTGGCGCTGGTATGAACGTTCGACCCAGCAGGGCGGTGGGGAAACCATTGCGTTGGCGGCGTTGATCGGGCGCGTATGTGAAGACCATGGGATCGACCGTCGTCGCATCTACGCATGCGGCCTGTCTGCCGGGGCCGGCATGGCGGCTGTGCTGGCATTGAATCATCCTGCACTGATCGCCGCCGTCGGCCTGCATTCCGGTCCCGTGTTCGGTGTCGGCCATACGCCGATGGGCGCGCTGCATGTGATGCGCCATGGGGCGGCCGCGCAGTTCGATGCGGCCATTCTCGGCGTGCTACATCGCCGCGCCGAGCAGGCCGCGCCAGGCGTGCCGGAACCGATGCCGTTGATTCCCGCCCTCCTGATCCAGGGGGATGACGATCAGGCGGTACGTCCGATAAACCAGCAACAGCTGACGCGTCAGTGGTTGCAACTGCATGGCTTGCCGGACGGCCCGGCGACGCGTGTGACGGTGAAGCCCGCAGGGCGGGGCGGCCGCCGGAATGCCCATGAGATCCACGACTACCTGATGGGTCGCAAGGTCATGTTGCGCGTGGTTCGCATCGCGGGCCTGGGCCATGCATGGAGCGGTGGCGACCCGACGTTGAGGTTCAACGCGCAAGCCGGGCCGGAGGCGAGCCGCATGATGCTTGAGTTTCTCGGTAAACATCGGCGGCAAACCAGGCGCGGTTGAGCGCTGTCATGTTTCTCGCCGCTCATCCGGAAGCCGCTATGCGCACTTATCCAGTTCGATATACGTGCAATAGGGCCTATGCCAAATCGTTCGGCATGGTTTCGGTATCAGCCATCAAAGCCCGCGCGATGTCGATTCCCATGTCGAGATCAGCGAGTTCACACTGCACGGACGCGATGATCGCTACATCGCCGCGCTGGCGGCCATTTTGGTGACTGGCTCGGGCCCATCCGGGCTCTGGTGCATCCGAACACACTCCCGGGCGCGTGACGAGCCTGAATGCCCATCTCAGAAACAGTTTGCGTTCGTCGCACACCTTCCGAACCCGGTCCGGCGATTAACGTCCCCTCGATTGCAGGCGGAAACGCCACATGCTTCGCAGAAAAGGTCTTTGTGTCCAAAAATGATCCGAACGGACCACTAATATTTACAAATAGTAATCAAATAGTCTAAAAACTCATCAATACTGTTGTATTGACGAGCAGGACGCCACGTCTTGCCTGCGGCACGCACCAAAACGGCGCATGCGCCCGCTTCACGCCACATAAGCGGAGCTGCATGCCGATGACTCGTACACAAACTTTTCGGGGAGCCTAATGAGCGCGCACATCTTAATTGTCGAGGATGATGCAGCAATCCTGGAGTTGATCGCGACGACGCTGGCACGTTCGGGGTACCGGATCATCCGGGCCAGCACCGCCGAGGCCGCGCATGCCATATTGCGCGACGTCGTGCCCGATCTGGTGTTGACCGACTGGAGCCTGCCCGGGCAGTCCGGCCTTTCGCTCGTGCGGACATTGCGTGCGGACCACCATACGCGCCAGTTGCCGATCATCATGGTGACGGCACGCAGCGGTGAACAGGACACGATCGCCGGGCTGGAGGGCGGGGCGGACGATTACATCGTCAAACCGTTCAGCCCGCGGGAAATGCTGGCACGGGTGTACGCCGTGCTGCGGCGCCGCGCGCCCCATATGACGTCCGATGCCATTGTCGTGGGTCAGTTGCGGATCGATCCCACCACGCACAGCGTCGTTGCGACGGACCGCGAGATCGCGCTCAGCGCGACCGAGTTCCGCCTGTTGCACTTCCTCGTCGCGCAGCCGAACCGGATCTATAGCCGGGCGCAATTGCTCGACAAGGTATGGAAGATCAACTCCTACCTGGACGAGCGGACGGTCGACGCCTATATCGGCAGGCTGCGCAACGCGCTTGGCGCCGTGGGCTACGACCGCAACATCGAAACCGTTCGTGGGCTGGGATACCGGTTCAATGTGTCCGACATGCCCGGCGTCGGGGCTGCGGACATGGTCGGCGCCTCCGTATGAACCGACCGGGCATGACGCCGCTGGTGATCCTGGACCGGCTCGAAGAGGAATATCTTGTCCGGATCGGCGAGGCATTCGTTCAAGTGCGCAATATCCGTCAGTTGTTCCTGTGGACGCAAGGGCAGATCCAGGCCCTGCTGCCGCACCACCTGATGGTCTGTATCCAGTTCGACGAAACCGACGGCGTCGTCTGCGTCGACCCCGTCGACCGCCACGCGCGCGACCCGGCATTCACGCGCAATTTGTGCCATCCCCAGCACGGGCTGGCCGTACGCCTGGCCCGGTTGGCGCGCAGCAGGAACGCATTGCCCTATGTGCTGCCGGAAAGCGGAGACAGGGCGGACCCGCTCGAAAGCATTGGGATGGAGGTGCGCGATCTCGGGCTGGAACGCGCCATGATCCATGGTACCGAGCGGTTTCGCGGCGGTGCCAGCTGTTTCATCCTGTTCGGCATGCCGGGCGTGCCGGGCGCCCGTGAAATGTTTTTCTTCGAATTGTTGCTGCCGCTCCTGCACATGGCATTCCAGCGGGTCCAGGCGGACAGCGGCCGGCCGTCTGCCAGCAGCGACGCGGTGGACCTGCTGTCCGCACGCGAGTTGGAAATCCTGACGTGGGTCATGCGCGGCAAGAGCAATTTTGAAATCAGCGCGATTCTGGACCTCAGTACGCTGACCGTAAAAAATCACCTGCAGAACATCTACCGCAAACTGAATGTCCACACGCGCGTCCAGGCCGTATCGCGCTGCTGGGATTTGCACGCGCTGGGCCTCCCGGGGGCACGCGACCCCGGCTGAGCCGGACAGGGTCGCGCATGAGCCGATCGGCTCATCCGATTCCGACGGGACTGTCCAGTTTCTGTCAAATCTTGCCCTTACCATATCTTTCATTGCGAAAACGACATGTGGACCTGCGCGGGCATCGCGGACTCCCGATGGCGCGGCGACCCGCCGGCACATGCGTCTTCCAGTGTGAAGCAGGTTTCGCGGGCATGCGGAACAGCAGGGCGAATGCGGGCATGCGGGCGCCTGAGCGACGAACAACTGTTTGTAACACCATCACGGCATTCCAATTGAGAGGGAAACACATGAACAAGAAACTGATCGCTGTCGCTTGCATGACGCTGTGCTCGTCGGCCGCGTTTGCCGCCACCGCGACCCTGACGTGCGACACGAGCTCGGCAGAGAAAATGGTCAACACCTGCGCCACCGACGCGAAGGCCACCGATTTCGTGTCGCTGTACGTGGCCGGCTCGTCGGCCCTGGCCAGCGTCAACGACGTCGTCCTGAAGGCCGACCTGTTCGACTCCAGCAAGCCGGTGATCACGCTGAAATACACCGACGCAGGCAGCTTCAGCGCCGGCCAGGTCAGCGGCTGGTACGGCTGGTCCAAGCCGAACCTGACGGGCGGCACGTCGAAGCGCCTGTTCGTCGTCTACAACAAGATGAACGGTTCGGCCGCCGGTGTGTCGCAGATGCTGGCCAAGTTCGACGGCAAGACCGCCATCGTCAAGGAATCGAACGTGCTGAGCGTGGGCCCGGTCGCCGGTGTCCCGGGCTCGTGCGTGGCCGATGCTTCCAGCACGGATGCCGCCCCCGTCCTGAACTGCCCGACCAGCGCCCTGCGCCAGGCCGACATGGCGATCTCGGACGTCGCTCCGGTCGAACTGTACAAGCTGTACGCGGAAGCCACCGCCAAGCTGAGCACCCTGAAGGTCACGCCGCTGGCCATGCAGGGCTTCGGCGTCGCCGTCAGCGGCGACCTGTATGCCGCGCTGCAGAGCGCACAGGGTACGTCGGGCCAGCCGACCGTGCGCCGCGTGGATTACGCGTCGATCGTGACGGGCAAGGCGAAGTCGGCCAGCGTGCTGCTGCCGGGTAACAACGGCGTGCTGACTCTGGCCCGCCGCGACGACCTGTCGGGCACCCAGGCTGCGTCGAACATGTATTTCGCCAACAATGCCTGCGGCAACAACCACGATCCGAAAGGCAAGCTGATCGCCAACGTGCTGGGCGGCGCACAGCCGATCATCGGCGCCGCAGCATCGGCCGGCAATCTGGTCGTGCAGGAGTATCCGGTCGGCGGCGACGTCGTGAAGGCGCTGAACAAGTCCGGCTACGCCATCGGCGTGATCTCGCTGACCTCCGCCCCGTCCGCCAGCGACACGTGGAAGTTCGTCAAGCTCGACGGCGTGAGCCCGACCCCGGACGCCAAGCAGCGCGCTGCTTTCGCCGGCGGCGACTATGGCTTCGCCGTGACCTCGTTCGCGGTCGAGTACGTCAAGCCGAAGGTCGACAAGTCGGCACTGACCCAGGCCGTCATCCAGGGCCTGAAGGACTCGACGCTGCACGACCTGCGCGGTATCGCTTACCTCGACGGCGGCATCTCCGCCCTGCAGTCGAAGGTTGTCCGTCCGGACAACAACAACTGCGCCCCGCTGGTGCGCGGCGACCTGTAATCGGCCACAGGCCGGACAACGGTCTGGCCCCGGTCGCGAAACGACCGTCCACGCGGGCGGTCGTTTTTTTTATTCAAGGCGGGAAAAACTTGCCAAAAACAGTTTTCGTTTTTTCACGAAATAATCAAAAAGCGTCCATATACTGCGACGCCATGATCTCGCTCATCTCGCCCAATTTCCGGCCGCGCAGCGCGCTGCGGCTTCGTCGTGCCGTGCTCGGCTGCATCGCCATGACGGCGTTGGCCGCCCACGCCCAGCCATCCGCGCAGCCTGCCTTCGCGGTCTACGAATACGTCGTCGACGGCAACAGCCTGTTGAGCGATGCCGCCATCGAGGCCAGCGTCACGCCCTTCCTCGGCGAGCGCAAGAACCTGCAGGACGTCGAGGGCGCGCGCGCCGCGCTGGAGAAGGCTTACCACGACGCCGGCTACCTGACGGTGCTGGTCGCGATTCCCGAGCAGAGCGTCGACGGCGGCACGGTGGCCCTGCACGTCGTCGAAGCGGGCGTGGAAAAGCTGAGCGTCAAGGGCGCGCAGTACTCGCTGCCCAGCGCGATCAAGGCGCAGGTGCCGGAACTCGCCGAAGGCACTGTGCCGAATTTCAACAAGGTCCAGGAACAGCTCGCGGCCGTGAACCGCAACGCCAACCTGCGCGTGACGCCGATCCTGCGTGCCGGCGCGGTGCCCGGCACGGTGGAGGTCCAGCTTGACGCCGACGACCAGTTGCCGCTGCACGGCAGCGTCGAGGTCAGCAACCGCCAGACGCCCAACACGACCGCGGAGCGCGTCACGGCGTCGCTGCGCTACGAAAACCTGTGGCAGCGCGGGCACAGCTTCAGCCTGACCGCCCAGGTGGCGCCGCAGCGCCCGGCGGATGCGCGCGTCCTGGCCGGCAATTATGCACTCCCGGTCGGCGCGGCGGGCGGCAGCGTCATGCTGTCCGCGATCCATTCCCGCAGCGATCTGGCGAGCCTGGCCAATGCGCCCGGACTCGGCCTGCTGGGCAATTCGGATATCGTCGGCCTGCGCTATTCGTTGCCGCTCCCCGGCAGCGGTACGTTCGGACATTTCCTGTCGGCTGGCCTGGACCACAAGCGGATCGGCCAAAGCCTTCTGGTGCAGGAAGGCGGCAACACCCGCACCGACATCAACTACGCGCCCGCCGCGCTGGGCTATACGATGCGCTCGACCCTGCCCGCGAGCACCACCACGCTGGACCTCGGGCTGAGCGCGGGCCTGCGCGGCCTGTTCGGCAACCGCGACGCCGCGTTCAACGCCAAGCGGCTCGGGGCGAGTGCCAGCTTCCTGACCCTGCGCTCCAATCTTGCGCACACGGCGCACCTGGGCGATTGGTCACTGATCGGCCGGCTGGACAGCCAGGCGGCGTCGGGGCCGCTCGTGTCGAGCGAGCAGTTCACGGCCGGCGGCGCCGAGAGCGTGCGTGGCTACCTGGAAGGCGAACGCGCGGGCGACGCCGGCGTGCGCGCGAGCGTGGAAGTACAGACGCCGGCCTATCGTCCATTTGGCGGCACCAGCGAATGGGCGTTCGCCGGCCTCGTGTTCTACGACGCCGCGCGTGTCTCGACGCTGCAGACGATCCCGCCGCAGCATCCGCGCGACCTGTTGCGCGGCGCGGGTTTCGGGCTGCGCCTCGGGGCGCCGTTCGGGCTGTCGCTGGAGGTCGACGCCGCGCATGCGTTCGTCGACGGCGACACGACACGCGCCGGCGACAACCGCGTGCATGCACGCGCGCGCTGGGGGTACTGATGGGACCCGCGCACCGCAAGCCGCGCCGTATGCGACGCGGCAAGGCGACCGGACTGCTGGTCTGGTACGGGCTGGGCGGCGCCGGCCTGCCGTTGCTGCTGGCTGCGGCGCCGGCATGGTCGCAGGTCCGGCCGGCGCCCGGGACGCTGCCGACAGCGCCCGACACGAGGCACGGCGCGCCGATCACCTATACAACGACCGGCAATACCGGCGTGATCACGCAGACGGCCCCCACGAACATCGTGAGCTGGAGCAGCTTCGACATCGGGGCCGGCGCCAAGGTGACGGTCAACCAGCCGTCGGCCAACGCGACCCTGCTCAACAAGGTCGAGGGCGGCGGACTGAATCCGACCGTGATCGACGGGTTGTTGTCCGCCAATGGACGCGTCTACATCTACAACCCGAGCGGCGTGGTGTTCGGCAAGAACAGCCAGGTCAACGTCAACGCGCTGGTGGCCAGCAGCCTGAAGTTCGACGAGGAGAGGGTCAAGGGCGGCCTCGTCATGCCCGGCAACACGCCGGTGCTGGGCGGCGCCGGCGGCGCCGGCGCGGGACCGGTCAAGGTCGAGGCGGGCGCCACGCTGACTGCCGCCGCGGGCGGCCTGCTCCTGCTGGCGGCGCCCAACGTCGTCAACAACGGCAGCCTGAGCGCGCCGGACGGGCAGGTGATTCTCGCCGCCGGCAACAAGGTGTACCTGGCGTCGCCGGACGAGAACCAGGCCAAGAACCTGCGCGGCCTGCTGGTCGAAGTGGCGAACGACGAGACGACCGCGGCGCCCGGGGTGGCGCCGAAAGACGCGACCGGCCTGGCCGAGAACGGCGCCACGGGCGCCATCGACGTCGGCCGCGGCAACGCCACGATGATCGGCTACGCGGTCAACCAGAAGGGCCTGGTGTCGGCCACCACCTCGCTCGACCTGAACGGTTCCATCTACCTGTTCGCGCGCGACCAGGCCAAGAATTCAGGCGCCAATACGGGATTCGTGGCGCAGCGTTCGGGCGCCGTCGTGCTGGGCGAGAACAGCACGACCCGCGTCGTGCCGCTGCTCGACGATATCGTCGCGTTCGTGCGCGCGGAGCGTCCGGACCTGCCGGCCGGCTTGAGCGTCGCTGCCGCCATGGACGTGTTCCAGACCCTGCCGGCGGACCGCCGCAGCGCCTTTCTGGCGGCGCGGCCGACGGCGGCGTCGAGTCCGGCGTTCAAGCCGTCCGAAGTCAAGGTCGCGGGCCTGAGCATCGACATGCGCGGCGGGGCCGCGATCGTCGCGCCGAACGGCACCGTCACGCTCGAAGCGAAACGCCTGCAGCTGAACCTGGACGCGGACGCGGCGGCCAACAACGGCGTCCAGGACATCAACCCGTTGACGACGGCGGCACGCATCGACCTCGCGCCGGGCAGCCGCATCGACGTCTCCGGCAGCACGGGCACGCCGATGTCGATGGAGAGCAATGTCATCGAGGTCGACCTGCGCGGCACCGAGCTCGCCGACAATCCGCTCCTGCGCGATTCGCCCCTGTATGCCAGCAAGGCCAGGATCGACATCCGCAACGGCGACAAGGCGGCCGGCAGCGCGGCCGACGTCAGCGGCTGGCTGGCGCTGGTCGAAAAGAACCTGGGCCAGCTGACGGCCACCGGCGGCACCGTCGCCCTCAATGCCGAGGGCGCCGTGATCCAGCGTCCCGGCAGCAGCATCAACGTCAGCGGCGGATGGGTGGACTACCTGTCCGGCCACGTCAACACGAGCAAGTTCGTCTATAACGATGTCACCGTGGACATCGCCAAGGCGACCGCGAACACGGCCTACAGCGCGATCGTCGACCTGCCGAACAGCGCCGCCACGTTCGAGGCGGGCTACCGCCAGGGCGCAAGCGCGGGCAAGGTCCAGTTCTCGGCACCCGTGCTGGCCCTGGAAGGGAATCTGCTCGGCGCCACCTCGCCCGGCGTGCGGCAGCGCGATGCGGGCGCGGCCGGCTTTCCCGCCGGCGGAACGCTCGAGATCGGTACTCAGTCGTTCGGCTACGGCGGCAACCTGACGTTCGGCAAGCCGACCAATGTGGCGGCGGCGCCCGCATCCGGCAAGCCGTTTCTGACGACCGATACGGACCAGGCCGCACTGGCGACGGGGATGGTCCTGGATGGCGAGGCGCTCGCCGCCGGGGGCTTCAGCAATATCGTCGCCCAGACGTTCGGCAACATCGAGATCGCCGCGCCACTGACGCTGGCGCCGGGTGGCCGGCTGGACCTGAATGCGGGCACGTCGATCGCGCGCACGAGCGGCGGCGTACTCCAACCGGGCGGCAACATCAGTATCAGGAGCGACGTCACGATCCCCGGCGGCAAGATCGCCGCGAATGCGAAGAGCAGTCTGAAGGTCGCGGGCGGGGTGGAGCTCGACGTGGCCGGACGCTGGACCAACGACGGCACCGGCGCGGCGCTGGATGCCGACGGCTACGCCAGTGGCGCACTGGCCCTGAACGGCGGCACCGTGAATCTGTCCGTCGCCAGCGACGGCCTGGCCCTGCGGACGCTGGAGATCGGGGCGGGCGCGTCCATCGACGCCTCGGCCGGGGCCTGGCGCGACACGGCCGGCAAGACGACCGGAGGCAAGGCCGGCAGCATCACGGTGGCGGCCAAGGCCAACAACCTGACGCTGTCGTCTCCCGTCGATGCCGAACTGCGCCTGGCGTCCGACGCGACGTTCGCCGCGTACGGCTTCGGCACCGGCGGCACGCTGAACCTGACCGGCCGCAACGTCACCCTCGGGCCGGTCGCGCGCGACGCGCGGGCGTCCGACCTGACGCTGCCGGCCGCGTTTTTCGAGAGCGGCGGTTTTACGGGCTACAACATCAGCGCCAACGTCAACCTGAACGTCGCGCCCGGCGCCACCATCACGCCGCGTGCGCGCAGCTGGAGTTTGCGCACGGACGCCGGGGCGCAATCGTCCGGATCGATGGCGCGGGTTGCCGCGCCCGAACTGCTGCCGCTGGCGGGCGGCGTGCGCAACCGTCCCACCACCAATCTGACGTTGACGGCGAATGCCGCGCCGCCCTCCGCCGACGGCAAGCGCTTCGATGCCGGCCAACTCACGGTGGGCGAGGGGGCGTCGCTGTTGCTCGATCCTCTCGCCAACCTCGATCTCGTGGCCGGCGAACAGCTCAGCGTGTACGGCACGCTGAGCACCAGCGGCGGGCGCATCGGCCTGAACCTGCCGAGCGCACTGCCCGGCGGAAGCGCATCCCCCTTCCGTGCCGAGCGCAGCATCTGGTTCGGCCCGAACGCGAAGGTGCTGGCCGGCGGAAGCACGGCACGCATGACGATCAGCGCCGACGGCGTCGCCACCGGCGAACCGATCGCCGGCGGCACGATCGAGATCGGCGATCGCGGCCAGCTCGGCGATCCGCTCGGCGTGAACGGCTACGTCATCGCGGAAAAGGGCGCCGTATTCGACGTCGGCGGCGTCACGGCCGGCATACTCAGCATGAAGGCGGGCAATGTGGTGGCGCCGCCGCAGGAAGTGTCCAGCGCCGGCGGCAAGATCAACATCCGCACGAAGGAAGGCCTGCTGTTCGACGGCACCCTCGCGGGCGCGGGCGGCGGCCACAGCGCGGGAGGCGAACTCGACGTCTTGCTGTTCAACGGCGGCGATACGCTCAATCCGCGCATCCTGAACGTCACCGAAGCGGCGGGCGGCGACGGGAAGTTCGTACCGACGGGGCTCAAGGCCGGCGATGCGATCGTTGCCGACATCAAGGCGCGCGACGGGACGGACCTCGGCTGGTACGTGACGGGCTCGCTGCCCACGTCGGTCTTCCCGCAGCGGGGCGGCGAAGGCTGGTTGCCGGCGGGCGCCGTCAACGCCGGCAAGTTCGGCAAGGTGGATCTGAAAGGCCCGGACGGGATCGCGTTCGGACTGGGCAGCGGCGACCGCACGCTCGCGGCGCGCGACTCCCTGGTGCTCGACACGCCGCTGCTGCTCGCCGACGTCTACCGCGGCGCCACGCTGCCCGGCCAGCCGGCCCACACCCTGACCCTCGCCGCGCCGTACGTGCGCCTGGGAAGCGGCGACAACGGCTACCAGCTCGAGAATTACCTGATCGCCGGCACCAACTACCGGGCCGGCCAGGATGACGTGCCCACCGTGGCCCCGGCCGTAGCCGGTGCCGGCGTGCTGGCGACGCGCGGGGTGACCACCCTCGACCTGATCGGCAACGGCGCCACGCAAGGCTTCGCCGACGTGACACTGGCGGCCAAGGCGGATATCCGCCTGATCGGCCTGGCCGGCGCGTCCGCCACCAACAGCCATGACGGTTATGCCACCGGATCGTTCTCGGTCAGTGGCAAGCTCAAGCTCGAATCGGCGCAGACGTATGCGACCACCTTGTCGGATTTCACGCTGGCGGTGACGCCGGACGGCCGCTATGGTTCGGGCACGCTGACCTTTGCCGGCAATGGCCAGCCGGCCGGCGCGATCTATTCCGCCGGCGGCAGCGTCACCGGCCTGGCGCCGTACATCGTGCAGGCGGGCCGCCTGGCCGCGCCGTTCGGCGGCATTTATCTGGGCGACGCCGGCACCGTCAGCGTCAGCTACGGCAACGGCAGCGTGACGACCGTGGCCGGGGCGGGCGAGGTCCCGTTCGGCTCGGTCGCGAACCCCAGCGTGCCCGGCGCCGCGGCATGGAAAGTGCCCCTGTACGACGGCGGCACCGGCGGCAACCAGGTCGTGATCGGGCCGGACGGCAGCCGTCCGCTGCCGGAGAAACAGATCATGACGCGCGCGCAGCAGATCGACGTGGCGCCCGGCGCGACGGTCGACGCCAGCGGCGGCGGCAAGCTCACCGCGTATGCCTTCACGGCCGGCAAGGGCGGTTCGCGCGACATCCTGGACAGCAAGCGCGCCCCCGGCGGCAAGGACACCGTGTTCGCGATCCTGCCGGGCTATGCCGGCGACGTCGCGCCGGTCGACGGTGCCGGCAGCGGCGGCCTCGATGCCGGACAAAAAGTCTACCTGTCCGGCATGCCCGGTCTGCCGGCGGGCAGCTACACGCTGCTGCCCGCGCACTTCGCGTTGCTGCCGGGCGCGTACGCGGTCCAGGTGGCGTCCGGCACGGCGGCCATGAGCGAACAGGGCAATACCGTCTTGCAGGACGGGTCCATGCTCATGGCCGGCCGGCTGGAGCAGGCCGGCTCGGGCAGTTTCGGCCGGACCCTCGGCTTCATCGTCCAGTCGGGCAAGACCGTTCGCAGCAAGTCCGAGTTCGCCAGCTTCGACGCGTCGACGTTCTTCAAGCCGCGCGACGCCGGCGCGGTCCTGCCCGAGCTGCCGGCGGACGGCGGCTATCTGCGCTGGCAGGTCAACGACGCCCAGGGCGGCCTGCCGTCGATGTCGTTGCGCGGCACGCTGCGCCTCGCGGGCGGGACGGGCGGACGCGCGGGCTTCGCCGACTTCACGGCCCCCACGATCGGCATCGTGGGCGACGCCAGCCAGAGCGCCGCCAGCGGCGTCACGCTGGCGGCGGCCCAGCTCAGCGCCCTCGGCGCGGACAGCATCCTCATCGGTGCACTGCGCGACGAGCGCGCCGACGGCATGCATCTGAGCAGCCTTGCGCAGACAGTCACGCTGAGTAACAGCGCGGCCCAGCCCCTGAG
Organism: Massilia putida; assembly: GCF_001941825.1. Classification (NCBI taxonomy): domain Bacteria; kingdom Pseudomonadati; phylum Pseudomonadota; class Betaproteobacteria; order Burkholderiales; family Oxalobacteraceae; genus Massilia; species Massilia putida. The sequence continues at coordinate 1,718,918 of NZ_CP019038.1, read as the reverse complement.
CGCACCGGACGTGACGCTGGCGGCCAGCGGCACGATCCGCGTGGCGCCAGGGGCCGTCCTGTCCGCCAGCGGCACGCCGGCGCGTCCGTCCGCCGACCTGGCGCTGGACCACGATGGCGCGCTGCTGCGGGTCAGCGGCGGCGCCCAGGTCGATCTGACCCGGGCCGAGGCCGCAAAAGACGATGCGGCCAAGACGTCCAAGGCGACGCTCGACATCGCGGCCGGCGCCACCATCGCGGCCAGCGGATCGGCCTACCTCGACGCCGCCGGCGCGACGAACCTGCATGGGACCCTGCGCCTGGCGCCGGGCGCCGCGCTGGCGATCGGCGCGCGCGGCATCGATCTCGGCTCGGCCGTGCCGAGCGGCACGGACGGGGCCGGCGTGCAGTTCGGCAGCGCCGGACTCGCTCAGCTGAACCTGCTTTCGGCGTTGGCACTGAACAGCTACGACAAGACGATCAACCTGTACGGCGACGTCGACCTCGGCGGGCCCGCGCTGCACAGCCTGATCCTGAAGGGGGCCGGACTCTCCGGCTATGGCAGTTATATCGCGCCCCAGACGCGCCGGGCCACGCTGGTGGCGGACGTCATCCGCCTCGAAGGTGGCGGGGGCGGCACCACCCAGCGTGCCGTCGACAATGCCGGCACGCTGCGTCTGCAGGCGGGACGGATCGACGTCGGCAGCGAGCGTTTCCAGCTGGCCGGCTTCGCCGACAACGTGCTGGCGGCGGCCGGCGAGATCGTCGCCGACGGCAAGGCCGGCACCGTCACGGCCAACACCGGCCTCACGCTTTCCGCCAGCCGGATTGCGGCCAACGCAGGCGCGGCGGCCAGTTTCTTCTCCGGCGGTACGCTAAACCTGAAGAACAACGGCGCCGCGCTGCCCGCGCGCCTGCCGGGCCTGGGCGGTACGCTGGGCTTCGGCGGCGTCGACATCGTGTCCGACGCCACGATCGTGGCGCCGGCCGGACACATCGCGTTTTCGACGCCGCACCGGCTGGCGCTGAACGGTGGCCTAGTCAGCGTCGCCGGCAGCGCCGTCGACTTCGGCGGCGCGCGCGCGTACGCTCCCGGCGGGACCATCACGCTGTCGGGCACCGACATCGACGTCGCGCCCGGCGCCGTGCTCGACGTGAGCGCGACCGGCGCGGCGGCCGGCACGCTGGCGGTGAGCGCCGGCACGCTGAACCTGGCCGGCATGCTGCGCGGGCAAGCCGCGGCGGCCGACGACCGTGCCCAGGAACAGGGCAAGTTCAGCCTCGACATCGACCGGATCGGCGCCGGTGACTTCGCCCTGTTGAATCAGCGCTTGAACGACAGCGGCTTCACCGAATCGCGGCGCGTGACGGCGCATCGGGGCAATCTCGACCTCTGGGGCGACACGCAGATCGTCGCGCATGATGTCATGCTGGCTGCCGACGACGGCAACGTCAGCGTGACGGGCAGAGCCGTGATCGACGCGTCCGGCGCCCAGGGCGGCAGTATCGAGTTGTATGCGGGCCAGGCCCTGCCGGGCGGCGATGCCGGCAGCGTACGCCTCGCCGACGACGCGCGCCTGCTCGCCTACGCGACCGGCACTCCATCCGGCGACGCCGGTTCCGTCGGCAACGGCGGCCGGGTGGTGATCGGCATTTCGAACCGTGCCGGCGCCCAGGCCGAGAGCGTCGACGGCGGCGGCGCGATCCGGCTCGAAGGCGGGGCGATCGATGTGTATGGCGCGACCGCCGCACGCAACGGCAGCGTGCTATTGCGTGCGCCGCGCGTGGACAACAGGGCCGCCGCCGACGCCGTCATCAAGAAAATCGACCTGTCGCTCGCGGCGTCATCCACGGCGATCGCGGATGCGAAAAGCGGCGCAGCCACGGCGGCCGCCGCACTGGCCAGGGCGATCGACCTCGCCAGCGGTGGCGACCCGGTCGCGGTCGCGGCGCTCAAGGTGGTGCAGGCGGCGGACGCGAACGCGAAGGCCGCCGTCGTCCAGGCGCAGGCCGATGCCGTCAAATTGAAAGCGCAATTACTTCCGCTTAGGGACGTGGCCGTCACCAACCGGCTCGCGGGCCGGGATGTCGCCGTCGCGCGCCTCGACACGCGTATCACCGGCAGCGCCGACACGACCATCGACGCCTACCAGGTCTACAGCGCGAGCGGCATCAGCGAACAGGCCGACGGCAACGGCAACCTGAATGCCGGCAAGAACGGCCTGATGTACAAGGAAGCCGCCAGCTTCGTTTCCACCGCCGCCGATGTCTACCAGCGCCTGGGCGCGAACGGGGTGCGCGTGTCGCCTGGGGTGGAAGTCCGGTCCGCCGGCGACCTGACGGTATCGGTCAACGAGGGCGCGGCCAACGCCGCGGACCGGGGCTGGAACCTGCAGGCATGGCGCTTCGGGGGCGCGCCGCTGGCCCTGACCTTGCGCAGCGCCGGCAACCTGACGGTGGCCGGCTCGATCAGCGACGGCTTCGTCAAGCCGTCCGATCCCAAACTCGCCATGCCCGACTGGAGCCTGGACGTCGGGAAGTCGGCCAGCTACCGCCTCGTCGGCGGCGCGCTGGCAGGCGCGGCGAACCCGCTGGCGGTGGGCACGGCCGGCGACGTCCTGTTCAACTTCTCCGACCGCAAGGTGACCTTGACCCCGCCGAAGGACCCGGCCTCGAACGACCCGCCGACCTTCGACGACGCGCCGGTCGCCATGGTGCGCACGGGCACGGGCCGCATCGACATCGCGGCCGGGCGCGACGTCTCGCTGGCGCTGGCGGCGTTCTTGCGCAACAGCGGCACGCCGGACGTCAAAGACACGGCGGCGGTGGGAACGAATCTGTTTGGCGCCACGGTCTACACGGCCGGCCAGGCCAGCGCGCTGCCGGCCGATTTCACGGCGCCGAAAGACCAGCTCAACACGTTGTTCGGTGCGGCGGCTCCCACCCGCAAGAATCCGGGCTTGACGACCGCCGCGGCGTTCGGCGCGGGCGGCGGCGGCATCACGATCAGCGCGGGGCGCGACGTCAACGGGCCGCACTTCGCCACGCTGGACGACCGCACCTATCGCTTGCCCGGCACCGCAGCGATACCGCCGGACCCGACCGTGCGCGGCGACAAGGGCACGCCGGCCCAGCCGGGCGACCTCGACTACCTGCCGGGCACGGTGCCGCAGTTGACGAACAACTGGCTGTTCCGCCAGGGGCGCACCTGGCTCGACGAGAAGGGCAACGCGGTATTCGAGAAACTGGCCGACGGTACCGAACTCAAGACCGCCTGGTGGACCCGCTACGACTATTTCAACCAGGGCGTCGCGACGTTTGGCGGCGGCAATGTCGACGTCCGTGCCGGGCGCTCGCTCATCGACTTTTCCGCGAGCGTGGCGACGAGCGCCTATGCGACGGGCGCGCCGGGCGCGCCGCTCAAGGAACTCGGTGGCGGCGACCTGCGCGTGCGTGCCGGCGGCGACATCCTGGGCGGGTCGTTCTACGTGCAGAAAGGCGTCGGCAGCGTGCGCGCGGACGGCAGCCTGGGCGCCGGCGACGCGTCGTATTCGCCGTTCACGCCGGACAAGCATGCGCTCAGGCCTATCCTGGCGCTGGGCGATGCGCGCTTCGACGTCAGCGCCGGGGGCGACCTGGCCATCGAAGGCATGTACAACCCGACCATGACGGCGCAGAGCGTGATCAACCGGGGCAGCGGGGCCATTGCGTTCAAGGGCCTGGACGGTGCGGGCGGCAACGGCATCACGACGTTCTGGCAGCAGGAGCAGCTCACGCCGGAGGACACCGAACGGGCCAAGCTGTACCGCGCCATGTATGCGCAGTACAGCAGCTTTTCCACGTATCGCGCCGACAGCGGCGTGACGCTGACGGCGGTGGGGGGCGACGTGCACCTGGCGAACGACGCCGACGCCTTGAGCCACGCCGGCGTGGCCAAGGACAACAACCCGGCCTCGCTCGACACCGCGACGGAGCTCGTCCCCTTGTACCGGCTGGCGCCGGCCACGCTCAAGGTCGCGGCGCTGAGCGGCGACGTGGCGCTGGACCACGGCCTCGTGCTGGCGTCGGCGCCGTCCGGCCAGCTCGACCTGCTGGCCGCGGGCAACGTCTCGCTCAAGGGCGGCACGGTGCGCATGCTGGACAACGACCCGACCTTGACCAGCACCGCGGTCAGGCCGCGGGTGCCGACCGTCACGGACCTCGGCATGTTGAGCGGCGAGACCAGCGGCATCGCCCTGCATGCGCTCGGCACGCTGCACGCGGCCGACACCACCCCCGCGCACGTCATCGCGCGTGACGGCGACCTGGCCGGCGACGTCGGCCAGAGCCTGAGCCTGGACCTGCCGAAGACGGCCGTCCTGCAGGCCGGCCGCGACATCGTCGACCTGGGTTTCCGCGTCCAGCTGGCGCGGCCGGACGATCTGTTGACGGTGCGCGCGGGACGCGACTTCATCGATTCCACGCCGATCAGCCCGTCGGAGGTCACGCACGTCGTGACCGGATCGGGCCGCGTGGACCTGACGGCCGGCCGCGACATCGACCTGGGCTACGGCCACGGCCTCGTCACCCGCGGCAATCTCGACAACGCCTACCTGCCCGAGGGCGGGGCATCGATCCGGATGGTGGCCGGCGGCGCGGCACCCGACTACACCAAACTGGCCACCTACGCCGCCGGCTTCGGGCTGGTGGCCGACGTCCCCGGCGCCGACCTGGACGCCCTGCGCGCCCTCGTGCGCGCCAAGACGCCCGCGCTGCCGGAGCAGGCGCCGGACGGCGCGCTGTGGGTGGCCTTCCGCGCGTTGCCGGGGGTCGACCAGGACGCGTTCCTGGCCGCCCATCCCGAGACCGCCAAGCGCCTGCGCGACGCCGGCGCGGCGCTGCTGGCCGCCAAGGAGCGCAACGACGTGCGCGCGCTCGACCAGGCCCTGTTCAGCGGGCTCATCGAGACCAGCCAGGACAAGAAGCTGGCGGCGTTCGACAACCTCGTCGCCAGCCTGTTCCCGGGCGCGGCCGGGGCCCGCACGGGCAATATCGCGCTGTACAACAGCCAGATCAAGACGGAGCAGGGCGGCGCCATCGACCTGTTCGCGCCGACCGGCTCGATCTTTGCCGGCCTGACGGCCGGCAGCCGGGAGCGCAAGGAGTCCGAGCTGGGCATCTTCACGATCCGCGGGGGCGCGGTGAGCGCCCTGGTCGAGAAGGACTTCCTCGTCAACCAGGGACGCGTGTTCACGCTGGCCGGCGGCGACATCACGCTGGTGTCGCGTAACGGGAATATCGACGCGGGCCGCGGCGCCAAGACGGCGGTGTCGGCGCCGCCGCCGGCGGTCATCATCGACGCCAACGGCAACGTCAGGCTCGACGTGTCCGGCTCGATCTCCGGCGCCGGCATCGCGACCCTGCGCACCCGGCCCGACCAGCCGCCGGCGAACGTGTACCCGATCGCGCCGCGCGGCGTCTTCGACGCGGGCGATGCCGGCGTGCGCTCCAGCGGCTCGGTGCAGGTGGTGGCGCAGACGGTGCTCAACGCGGCCAACATCAGCGCCGGCGGCACCATCAGCGGCGCACCGGTGCCGGTGGCGGCGCCTGCGATCGCCGCGCCGGCGATGCCGGCCAGTACGCCGCGCGCGGACGACGTCGTCGGCGCCGTGACCAAGGCCGACGGGGCGGGGCGCCAGGGCACGCTCGACGTCGAGGTGCTCGGCTATGGCGAGGACGAAGCGGACGACGAGGAAGCGCAGAAGAAGCGGCGCCGCAGCCAGGACAAGCCGGCCGCGCCGCAGACGCAGTCCGCGAACTGAACGTATCAACCACGAGAGGGATCACATGAGTGCGAAGTTCAAGGCCTGGGCGCTGTGCGCCGCGGCGTGCGTGCTGGCGCTGCCGGCATGGGCGGGCGACACCTGGGCACACAAGAAGAAGCTGACCGTCGACACGACGGCGACGGGCGTCGAGATCAAGGAAGAAGTGGCCGCGGCGCCGCTGCTGGTGCGCCTGCACAGCGGGAATTTCACCTTCAGCGAGGCCAGGCCGGACGGCGCCGACCTGCGTTTCTACGCGGCCGACGGCAAGACCCCGCTGGCCTACCACCTGGACGGCTTCGATGCCGCGAACGAACTGGCCAACGCGTGGGTCGCGGTACCCAAGCTGGCGGCCGGCGCGAAGACCGACATCGTGGTTGCCTGGGGCAACCCGGACGCGGCCAGCGCGGCCGCGCCGGCCAAGACCTACGACGGCGCCCAGCTGCTGGTCTGGCACTTCGGCGACGGCCGCGCGCAGGACGCGACCGCGAACGGCAACCACGGCAGCGCGAACGGCGTGAAGCCGGTGGCCGCCGGCCCGATCGGCGCCGCGCTCGCGTTCGACGGCGGCGCGCGGATCGACGTCGCTCCGTCCGCGAGCCTGAAGGTCGGCGCGGCCAGCGGCATGACGTTCAGCGCCTGGGTCAAGCCCGGCGCGGCCGGCAACGGCACGCTGTACGCGCAGCGCGACGGCGGCAAGAGCCTCGTCATCGCGCTGAACCGGGGCGCGCTGACGGCGACCGGCGGCGGCGCGCGCGTGGACGGGGGCACGCTCAAGGCGGGTGAATGGCACCACGTCGCCGCGGTCGCGGGCGGCGGCAAGCTGACCTTCTACGTCGACGGGGTGGCGGCCGGCACGGGCGCATTCCAGGTCCCCGACCTGGGCGGATCGGCCACCGTCGGCGAAGGGTTCCAGGGCGAACTCGACGAAGTGGGCGTGGCGGCCACGGCGCGCAGTCCCGGCTTCATCCAGGCCGCGGCCGCGAGCCAGGGCCCCGATTCGCCGCTGCTGTCGTTCTCGGACGATGCTGCCGCCGAGAGCGGCGGCTCCGTGTTCGGCATCCTGATGGGCGCCGTGACGCTCGACGGCTGGGTCGTGATCGGCCTGTTGGGCGTCATGGCCGTCGTCAGTTTCTACGTCATGATCAGCAAGGCGGTCACGCTGCGCACGACCACCCGGACGAATGCGCGGTTCCTGGCGTTGTTCAAGGAAAAATCGGAGGAACTGCTCACGCCTGGGCACGCGGATACCGAGCTGGCCCTCGACCAGGCCCTGGCGCGCTCGCCGATCCAGCGGCTGTACGCGATCGGCCTGCGCGAACTGTCGAAGCGCTTCGAAGTCCAGGTGCGCGAGGGCCGTGCCCAGAACCTGTCGGCCCCGGCCATCGACGCGATCCGGGCGGCGATGGAAGCGGCCATGCTGCGCGAGACCCAGCGCCTGAACAGCGGCCTGGTGCTGCTGACGATCGCCGTGGCGGGCGGGCCGTTCCTCGGCCTGCTGGGCACCGTGGTCGGCGTGATGATCACGTTCGCCGCCATCGCGGCGGCCGGCGACGTGAACGTGAACGCGATCGCGCCCGGCATCGCGGCGGCGCTGGTGGCGACCGTGGCCGGCCTCGGCGTCGCGATCCCGGCCCTGTTCGGCTACAACTGGCTGGCGGCGCAGATCAAGAACGCGAGCAACGACACCACCGTGTTCGTCGACGAGTTCCTGACGCGCTCGGCCGAAGTCTACTCCTGAGGACATGCGATGCAACTGCAGGAAGAAAACGCGCCGTTCGACGACATCAACGTGACGCCGATGCTCGACCTGGCCTACGTGCTCCTGGTGATCTTCATCATCATGACCACCGCCTCGGTGCAGGGCGTGAAGGTCAAGTTGCCGAAGGCGAAAATGACGGCCAGCATGGCCAAGTCGCACTTGAAGGCGGTGACGATATCCGAAAACGGCGACATCTTCCTGGATGCCTATCCCGTCACGCTCGACGCGCTGGGGCCGCGGCTGGAGGAACTCAAGCGCGTCAATCCGTCACAGGCGATGGTGCTGAAGGGCGACGCGCACGCCCAATACCTGAAGGTCATGCAGGTGCTCGAGCTGATGAAGCGCGCCGACATCACGGACATCGGCCTGGTGACCAGCAAGGCAGGCGCATGAGGCCGCAGCGATGAAAGTCCAGGACGAGACCAAGCCCTACGACACCATCAACGTCACGCCCATGCTCGACCTGGCGTACGTGCTGTTGGTGATCTTCATCGTCATGACGACGGCATCGGTGCAGGGACTGAAGGTCGACCTGCCCAAGCCGAGCAACAAGCCCGCCAAGGCCGAACACAAGGAGACGCGCATCGTGCAGATCCTGGCCGACGGCGGCCTGCTGCTGAACGGCGCCGCGCTGAGCCTGGACGCGCTGGAGACGCAGCTGACGCAGATCCACGGGCGCGAGCCGGACATGACGCTGGTGATCAAGGGCGATCCACAGGCGCAGTACGAGATGGTCGTGCAGATCATCGACCTGGCCGCGCGCCTCTCGATCACCAATGTCGGTCTCGTGACGGCGAGGATCGGCACGTGACGGCCGGCACGCACGCGGCGCGCGGCGGCGCCTGGAAGAAGACCGCGCTCGCCATCGGCGCGGGCCTCGTGTTGCTGGCCCTGGCCGGCGCGCTCTTGTGGAGCATGCTCGGCACGAAGGGCAAGGCAGCGCCCAAGCCGCCCAAGATCGCGCTGCTCACGCCGGACACGCCCCCGCCGCCACCGCCGCCGCCGAAGTTCGAGAAGAAACCGGACCCGCCCAAGGAGCAGAAGGAGATGAAGGTCGACCAGCCGGTCCAGCAAAAGGTGGAACAGGCGCCGTCGCCCGAGCTCAAGATGGACGGACCGGCGGGCGACGGTCCCAGCGCGTTCGCGGCCGGCAACATCACGAGCGAGGACCTCAGCAAGATCGGCAATGGCAAGGGTGGACCGGGCGGGCCCGGCGAGGCCGGCGGCCTGTTCAATCCATTCGACTCCTACTCCAACCAGCTCAAGGGCGAGTTGAAGCGCTACCTGGGCAAGCAGGCGGCGTTGAAGCGCCGCCAGTATGAGGTCGGCATCAAGGTCTGGGTCGGCGCCGACGGCAAACTGCAGCGTTTCGAACTGATGGGATCGGCAGGCGACGACGATGTCGACGCCGCCTTGCGGGCGGCGATCACCGCGCTGCCTGCATTCTCTCTGCCGCCGCCCTCCAGGATGCCGCAGCCGATCAAGCTGCGCGTAAGCACCCGCATATGATCCCCCGGCCCGGCAGCGCCGGGCCGTCTCGTTCCGCACCACCGCCTTCCATGTCCGTCGTCCGCGCAGCGCGCGGGAAGCCCGCCCGTGCGCTGTCGCGCCATTGTCGCGGCGCTCACAAAAATGTCCGCATGTTGATTCCTTTTTCACAAAGAAATCGAAATCGCTCACTAAGATTGATGTCAAGGATGCACGACAAGCCGTGGCGCGGTCCTCGTACCGAGCGGTTGCGTAACTCCGCAAGCAACGACGCGCTGACCTGTATGGGGGCGGCAGCGCGCCGCAATCTCGCCCCCGCAATAGATAAACTTGAGGAAAACTGATGAAAACGACTCTGAAAGCGCTGGCCCTGGCCGCCTCCCTGACCATCGCCGGTGCCGCCTTCGCCGATCCGTTCGACGTCACCACGCTGGTCGACCTGACCAACAGCGCCGACTTCGCTGCCCGCCAAGACGCGATCAACACCCTGATCGCCGACAAGCTGGCCGACAACACCGTCGCCGCCTGGGACGAAAACGTTGCCCTGATCAACCAGCAAGGCGACGGCAACGTCGTGTTCGCCTCGGTCGACCAGTCGGGCGGCGCGGGCAACCTGGCCATCGTCCAGCAGGACGCATCGAACGCCGGCGCCGTCGCCGTCGTGATGCAGATCGGCAGTAACAACCGCGCGATCGTCAACCAGCATTAATCGCGTCCGCCGCCGTCCTGGCGGCAGAACGCGACAGCCTGCCGGATGCCCCCGGCTGCGCTCGATGAGTCAAAGCGGCCGGATGCCCCCGGCCGTCCCATCCCGGGCCACGCGCCCCGCCTAGTACCTTTCCACGCGCATCCCTGTCCCGCGAACCCAGCCTGTGGAAATTGTCCGCACGCCTATTCAAAACGCATAAAATCATCCGAAAGACATGCCTGCCCAAAATAATGTTGGTTTACGGCAAAAATTCCGAAGATTAACAAAAATTGCTGTACAGAACTAAGTTGCCGTGGTGTAATAGTTCCAAGCCAACCGCCGAAGCCGGGCGGTCCCACCAACGGACTATCGCACGAGGCAATATGAACAAGCTGCTCCCCTTCGGACTCCTCCTGACTTGCTTGCTGTCGACCACGGCATTCGCCGCCGACGTGGATCTCGCGCCTGGAAACGAACTCGACGGCAAGTTCGCGGCGACCGACCTGGCTTCCGCCGACGACTTCGCCAGCCGCAGTGCCGAGATCGCGAAAATTGTCCACGCGAACAAGCGCTTCGACGAAAACGTCGCCCTCATCAACCAGATCACGTCCGACGGCCATGTGTCGCTGGCGACCGTCGTGCAATCGGGCCACGGCAACTTCGCCGCCGTGAACCAGGATGCGCGCACGAACCCGGCGGTGGCGATGATCTTTCAGTCGGGCGGTGCACGCGCCATCGTCAACCAGCGCTGATCCTTCCTCGAATCACACGCTGCCGACGGGCGGACGCGACGATCGCGTCCGCCCGTCGCCGTTTTCGGCCCCGTTCGGCGCGTTTTCCGATAGTCATTAAGTTTCAATTCTGTCACCTAATCGTCAAACTGTATTGATAACCTTTTTTTGCTTGCCCAAGTTCAAGAACCATTGAACACGTGGCCGCGTAAATCGTTTATACAATTCATTGGACGAAAGACGGATGACTATCAACCGCCCCCGGCTGCCGAAGCCGCTTGTCTTGAGCCTGTTGGCCGCAAGCCTGTTCGGCGCCGCGCTGCCCGCCCACGCCGACGAACGCGAGGACCTCGAGCGTCTGCGCGCGACCGTACTCGGACTGATCGACACGCTGGTCAAGAACGGCGTGCTGCCGCGCGCCAAGGTCAACGCGATGATGCAGGAGGCGGAAGGCGCCGCCGCCGCGCGCCTGGCGCAAATGCCGGCCGAAGCCGGCCCGGACGGCAAGAAAATCGTGCGCGTGCCGTATGTGCCGGAATCGGTCAAGAACCAGATCCGCGAGCAGGTCAAGGCCGAGGTGCTGGCCCAGACCCGCGCCGAGCCGGGCGCCGACGCCCCCGCCGCGGCGGGGCCGCGCATCCGCTTCGACGGCGACGTGCGCGTGCGCGCCGAGGCAACCCGTCTCGGCAAGGACAATACGCTGCCCGATGCCTACGACGCGGCCACGCCGCTCACGCGCGCGCCGGACCTGCTGGCGCTGGGCGGACAGAACAAGGACCTGCATACGGCGAACACGCGCGAGAATACCGAGCGCGCCCGGGTGCGCGCCCGCCTCGGCGTCAACGTCGCGCTGAGCGACGACGTCACTGCCACCATCGGCGTCGCCACCGGATCGACGACGGGCCCGACCTCCACCAACCAGACGCTCGGACAGAACGGCTTCTTCAACAAGAGCAGCGTCGTGCTGGACCGCGCGTCGGTCGCGTGGAAGCCGGCCTCGTGGTTCAACGCCAATGCCGGACGGTTCCGCAATCCGTTCCTCGGTACCGATCTGCTGTGGGCGGACGACCTGAACTTCGAAGGCGCGAGCTTCGGCCTGCGCCCCCAGGACGCCTACGGCAACGCGCTGTTCCTGACCGGCGGCTGGTTTCCGCTCTCGCCGTCGGTGCCGAACCAGTCGCGCGGACGCAGCCTGCTGGCGCTGCAGGGCGGCGTCGACTGGCCGTTCGGACAGAAGGACAACCGTTTCAAGGCGGCCATCGGCCTGTTCGATTTCCACGGCATCGAAGGCAAGCAGGAAACGGATGCCACGCGCCGCACCGCGCCGGACTATGTCGTGCGCTCCGAATACGGCCCGAGTTATCGCCAGCGCGGCAATACGCTGTTCCGCATCAATGCGCCGTTGACCGTCGACAGCGCGACCAACTGGGGCCTCGCGTCCGGATTCCGCGAGCTGGATCTGACGGCGTCGCTCGACGTGGTGCCGTTCGACCCGATGCACGTCGTGCTGACGGCCGACGTCGTCAAGAACCTGCAGTTCAAGCGCGGCGACATCGCGGCACGCACCGGCCGGGCCATCCAGGACGGCAAGGGCTACGGCTACCAGGTCCGCCTGACGGCCGGGATGCCGCTCGTCGCCAAGGCCGGCGACTGGAACGCGTACCTGGGTTACCGCTATCTGGGCAGCGATGCCGTGCTCGATGCGTTCACCAGTTCCGACTTCGGTCTCGGCGGCACCAACAACAAGGGCTATATCGTCGGTGCGAACTTCGGGGTGGCGCGCAACACCTGGCTGAACGCGCGCTGGATGTCGTCCGACCTGATCGACTCCGCCACGCCGGCGCAAACGCCGGCCGCGCCCAAGTCGAAATTCTCGGTCGACCTGCTGCAGATCGACCTCAACACGCGCTTCTGACCATGGACCGCACGCCCGCGCGCATCGCATGCGCACTTCTCGCGCTGGCGCTGGTCCTCGGCGCCACGCCGGCCGGCGCGGCCGAGGACAAGAAAGGCGGCGAGCAGATCCGGCGCCTGCAGCAAAAGCTGATGGCGCTGCAGCGCGAGCAGGGCGAACTCGCCCAGGGGAAGGCCGCGCTCGACGAGCAGGTCAAGCACCAGGCGGCCGAACTGGCGCGTGCGCGTGCCGGCGCCGACGGCGCGCGCGCCGGCAACGCCCGGCTGGAAAAGGCGCTGGCCGCCGCCGAGGCGGACAAGGCGGCCCTGGCCGGCAAGCTCGCCGAGGCCGAGCAGGCGGTGCGCGAGAAGGACACGCTGCTCGCCGCCAGCAGCGCCGCGCTGCGCGCCACGGAAAGCGCGCGCGCCCAGCTGGAACAGGCGCTGGCCCAGCGCAGCCAGAGCCTGGCCGAGTGCGGCGCGAAGAACGAAAGCCTGCACCAGACCGGCACCGCGGCGCTCAAGCTGTACCAGGAAAAGAGTTGCCTGGGGAGTGCCGCCCAGTTCGAGATGCTGACGCGGCTGCGCGAGGTCGGGACCGAGAACATGGTCGACGAATTGCGCGACAAGCTCGACGCGGCGGCGCTCAAGACGCAGGCGGAACGGCGCCGCCAGGAGCAGGCGGAACGCCAGGCCGAGCGCGAGCGCGAACAGCGCCAGCTGGCCGAGGCCGAGCGTACGCGCCAGGCGCGCGCCGAGCAGAAGAAGGCGCGCCAGCAAGGCGACATCGACCGGCTGACCACACGGGTCAAGGGCTGGCTGGAAAATATCGAATGGTAGGGCGAACGCCCGCGACGACCCGCCGCAGAATCGAGGACGAATCATGCAGTTCGATATCCGCGCCCTGGCGCCCGACAATGTGATGCATCGACTGACCGTCACCGGCACCGATGCCGACGACGCGCGCCGGCAGGTGGAGGCGCGCGGACTCGTCGTCGCCGACGTGCGCACGGCGCGCGCGGGCGGGCTGCGTCTGCGCGGCGGCGGCAAGTTGGATCTGGTCTTGTTCACGCAGGAGCTGTTGGCACTGATCGGGGCGGGCCTCGGCGTCGTCGAAGCGCTCGAAACCTTGCGCGAGAAGGAAGCCGCGCCCGTTGCCGCCGGCGTTCTCGACGGCCTGCTCGAGGCGCTGCGGGCCGGCCAGCGCCTGTCGGGTGCACTGGCAGCGCAGGGCGTTCATTTCCCGCCGCTGTATGTCGGCATCGTCCGTGCCGCCGAGGGCACCAGCGACCTGCCGCGCGCGCTGGCGCGCTACCTCGACTACCGCAGCCGCGTCGACACGGTGCGCGCCAGGGTGGTCAGCGCGGCCATCTATCCGGCGATCCTGATGGTGGTCGGAACCGGCGTCAGCCTGTTCCTGATCGTCTACGTGGTGCCGCGCTTCGCCGAAGTCTACCAGGGGGCCGGGCGCTCGCTGCCGTGGCTGTCCCGGCTGCTGCTCGCCTGGGGACAGTTCGCGGCCGCGCACACCGTGCCCATGACGGCGGGCCTGGCGGCGCTGGTCGGCGCGCTCGCACTCAGCCTGCGGCGCCTGCTCGCGGACGGCAGCGCGGCGCGCCTGCTGGCACGCATGCCGGGCGTCGGCGAACGCATCCGCATCTACGAACTGGCGCGCCTGTACCTGACGCTCGGCATGCTGACCGAAGGTGGCATCACGGTCGTGCAGGCGATCGGCACGGTGCACGGCATGATGTCCGCCGCGCTCGCGCCGCGCCTGGCGCGGGCACGGTCCATGATCGAATCGGGTCTGCCGTTGTCCGCGGCGTTCGAGGAATGCGGGCTGACGACGCCGGTGTCCCTGCGCATGCTGCGCGTGGGCGAGCGCAGCGGCAACCTGGGCCAGATGCTCAGCCAGTCCGCCGCGTTCTACGACGGCGAGATCGGCCGCTGGATCGAGCGATTCACGCGGGCGTTCGAGCCCCTGTTGATGGCCGCCATCGGCATCGTCGTCGGCACCATCGTCGTGCTGCTGTACATGCCGATCTTCGACCTGGCCGGAGACATGTCGTGAACGCCCCCGTCGACGACGCGATCGTGCTGGACCCGCGCATGGTGGAGGAGGCGCGCGTACGCCGCCTGCGTTCCGGCCGCGCGCTGGTCGAGGAACTGGAGACGTTGTCGGGCCTGGAGCCGCGCCGCCTCGTGCGCGCGCTGGCCGCGCCGCTCGGCATGGAGGTGGCCGAGACGGCCGACATGCTGGCGTGCGAAGGCGCGTTCGACCTGCTGCCGCTGGCGCAGGCGATGGAGCGGCGTTGCGCGCTGTTGCGCGACGCTGCCGGCCGGGCGGTCGGGGTCGTGGCCGACCCGTACGACCTGGACCTGCAGACCTTCCTCGCCGCGCGCGCGGGTGGGGGACCGCGCGCCGCGCCAGCGCTGCGCCTCGCACTCGAGTCGGACATCCAGGCCTACCTGTCGCGCCAGGAAGAATCGGCGCGCGCGCTCGATTCCGTGCAGGCCGGCGCGCCGGACGCCCAGCGCGACGGCAAGGCGGCAACCGTGCTGTCGTTCGCGACGGCGTCGGAGGCGGCCAGTCCGGCGGTGCGCCTCGTGAATTCGATCCTGTACGATGCGCTGAAAGCCGGCGCCTCCGACATCCACGTCGAATCCACGGCCGGCGGCCTGGCCGTCAAGTATCGCGTGGACGGGGTGCTGGACCATGCCACCGGCGTCAATGGCGTGGAGGTCGCGGAGCAGGTGGTGTCGCGCCTGAAGGTGCTGGCGGAACTGGACATCGCCGAGCGCCGCGTCCCGCAGGACGGCAGCTTCCGCGTCGAATCCGCCGGGCGCGACATCGATTTGCGGGTGTCGATCATGCCCAGCATCCACGGCGAGGACGCCGTCATCCGTATCCTCGACAAGCGCGCGATGATCGAGGCCTACGGCTCGCTCACCCTGGAAGCGCTCGGGTTCGACGCGCCGTCGCTGGCGACCCTGCGCGTGCTCGCGCAGGAGGCGTACGGCATGCTGCTCGTGACGGGACCGACGGGTTCCGGCAAGACGACCACGTTGTACGCGGCACTGACCGAGATTCACAACGGCCGCGAAAAGATCATCACGATCGAAGACCCCGTCGAATACCAGCTGCCCGGCATCCTGCAAATCCCCGTCAACGAAAAGAAGGGCCTGTCGTTCGCGAAGGGCCTGCGTTCGATCCTGCGCCACGATCCGGACAAGATCATGGTGGGCGAGATCCGTGACCGCGAGACGGCGGAGATCGCGGTGCAGTCGGCGCTGACGGGCCACCTCGTGCTGACGACCGTCCACGCGAATAACGTGTTCGACGTGTTCGGGCGCTTCACGCACATGGGGATCGACCCGTACGCGTTCGTATCGGCACTGAACGGCATCTGGGCCCAGCGCCTGATCCGCACCAATTGTCCGCATTGCGCCGTGCAGTACACGCCTTCCGACGCGGAGCTGGCGTCCGCCCACCTGGCGCGCACGGACGTGGTGGACTACGTGTTCATGCGCGGACGCGGCTGCGGCGATTGCCGCGGCACCGGCTACAAGGGACGCCGCTCGATCGCCGAGATCCTGACCTTGAACGACGAGATCCGCGAACTGATCGTCGACAAGCAGCCGATCCGCCGCATCAAGGCGGCCGCCGCCGCCAACGGCACGCGCAGCCTGCGCCTCGCGGCGCTGGACCTGGTCAAGCGCGGGGCCACCACCATCGACGAGATCAGAAGGGTGACACTGCATGCGTAGGTGGCGGCGACCGGTACGCATCTGCGTCGATCACGGCGGCGCGGCCCTGCTCGCGGCGGGCAGCGAGACGCGCGAGCTGGCGCGTGCGCACGGCGCGCCGGCGGCGGCCCTGGCGGCGCTGGTGGAACAGCATGGACTGCGGGGACGCAGGCTGGCGCTGCTGGTCGACGACGAATCGACCCGGTTGTGGCAGGTCGTGCCGCCCGCCGCCACGGTGCGCACGGCGGACCTCGACGCCGCATCGGTCGTGCGCTTCCGCGCCCTCTATGGCGAGACGCCCGCGCTCTGGCGGCTCGTTGCCGATCACGACGCGGTCCGGCCCTTCATGGCGGCAGCGTTGCCGCAGGCGCTGCTGGACGGCCTGCTGGGCGCGGCCGCCGCGGCCGGCATGCCCGTGCTGTCGGTCGAAAGCCGCTTCGTCGCGGCCTGGAACCGCCATGGCGGCGCGCCGGGCGCGCAGGCCACCTGGCTCGCGCTGTGCCACGACGGTGTGCTGACGCTGGGGACGGGAACCGGCGCGCGGCTGGAAGCGGTGCGTCTCGCGCCGGTGCCGGACGACGCGGATCATGACTGGCTGGCCACGCACGTGGCGCGCGAAGCCGCACGCCTGGGACGGACGCGGCCGGACGACCTGCCGGTCTGCGGCGCGCCGCCGGCGGCCTGGCCGGACGCGGGCGACGCGGTGCCCCGCCTGCGCCCGGCTTCGGCGCGCCGCCGACGGCCGGCGGTCCGGATCGACTTCGCACCGCGATCGAGCGCACGCATGCTGGCCGCCACCGGGCCGCTGGCGGCGCTGGGCCTGGCGGCCGGACTGGCCTTGTGTATCTCGGCCGTGCTCGCGTGGGGCGGCGTGGAGCGCGGCCGGCAGGCGCTGGCCGGGCGCGCGGCCCGCCAGGCGCCTGCCATGGCGCGTATCCCGGCCCGTCCGCCCGGTCCGGCAATCGCACCGGCGCGCCTGGCCGCGCTGAATGCCATCGTCACGCGGCTGAACCTGCCGTGGGGCGCGTTGCGCGAGGCCGTCGGCCAGGCGCAATCGCCGCAGGTCGGCCTGCTGGCGCTGGAGCCGGATGCCGGCAAGCACAGCGCGCGGCTGACCGCACAGGCGCGCGACGCGCGCACGATGATCGCCTACGTCGCCCGCCTCAAGCGGGAGCCGTCGCTGTCCACGGTGGTGCTGACCCACCACGAAGTCGAGGAGCAGGACCCCAACCGGGCCCTGCGTTTCGAAATCCTGCTGACCTGGGGGCGATGATGAATACGACGATGTCCGTTCTGGCGCTGCGCCTGCGGCTCTTCGCGGGGCGTGCCGGGGCACCTGCCTGCGCCGCGCTGGCGCTGCTCGCGGCGGGCCTGCTGGCCTGGACGTGGGTGGCATCCCAGCAGCGCGCGCTCGCGCGGGACGAGGCGCTGCAGCCGCCGCGGGCGCTCGTGTCCGCCGCGCCCGCGGCGCCGGTCCCGGCGGCACCACCGGTCGAGGCGTTCTACGCCGGCCTGGGCGAACGGCGCTATGCCGAGCAGCAGGTCGCAACGCTGTTCGGGCTGGCCGAACGCCACGGCGTCGAGTGGAGCCGCGGCGACTACAAGGAAACCTACGACGCGGCCGCCGGCGTGTACCTGTACCAGCTCGATCTGCCGCTCAAGGGCACGGACGCCGCGATCTGGCGCTTTTGCGCGGCGGCCATGCTGAGCATGCCGTATGCGTCGCTGGACGAGATCAGCTTCCGGCGCGAGACGATCGGCGACGAGGTGGTCGAGGCGCGCGTGCGGCTGACGTTGTACCTGACGGAGCGCGGCGGGAGGCTGCCGTGAACCCGCGTCATGCCGTGTTGGCCGCCGCGCTGCTGGGGAGCGCCGCGCTCGTGTATTTCGACGGGGGCGCCTTAGCCGGGAGCGCCTCGGCCGGCGGCGCCGCTGCCGTCGACGCCGTGGTGGAGCCGGCCGCACGCCGTGCGCCCTTGCCGCCGGCGGCCGCGCCGGCATCTCCCGGGGACGCGCGGCTGCTGGCGCAGACGCCGCGCGCCGACCTGTTCGGCGCGCAGGACGACGATGCCTTGTTCGGCAGCCGCGATTTCACGCCCCTTGCGCCCCCGGCGCCGGCGGCACCGGCCGCTCCCGCAGGGCCGCCGCCCCTGCCGTTCACCTACATCGGCAAGATCCTCGGCGACGGCCAACGTCAGGTTTTCCTGGGACGCGGCGCGGAAGTGCTCGTCGCGCGGGAGGGCATGGTGATCGATGGCCGCTACCGCGTGGAGCGCGTCGCGCCGCCCGTCCTGACGCTGACTTACCTGCCTCTCAACCAGCAACAACAACTCGATATCGGAAGCGATTGATGGCAAGTTTCGGAACCGGCGCCAGAACGCGCCCGACCTCCCTGTTCGTGCTGGCCTGCGCGGCGCTGCTTGCCGGCTGCGCGGCGCAGCGCGCGTACCGCGACGGCGAGCAGTTGATCGCGCAGGACAGGCTGGAACCCGGCCTGGCCAGGCTGGCCGAGGCACGCGCGGCCGAACCGCTCAACGCGACGTATGCGATCGGCTACCTGAAGGCGCGCGACCGCGCCGTCCAGGCCCTGCTGTCCCAGGCCGAGCGCCTCGCCGCGGCCGGCGACACGGCGGGGCAGGAAGCCGCGTTGCGGCGCGTGCTGGCCATCGAACCGGACAACAGCCGCGCGCTGGCGGCGCTGCGCCTGCGCGCGGCCGATGCCCGCCACGCGGCGTTGCTCGCCGCGGCCGAGGCGGCCCTGGCGGCGCGTCAGCCGGAACTGGCGCGCTACAAGGCGCGGCAGATCCTGGCCGAGGCACCGCAGCATGGCGCGGCGCTGGCGCTGATCGACGAGGTCGACGCGCGCAATCCGCCGCCGCCGCCTCCCGATACCACGCTCGCGCCGGCGCTGCGCAAGCCGGTGACGCTCGAGTTCCGCGATGCGCCGCTGCGCCAGGTGTTCGACGCGCTGGCCGCCGCGTCAAGCCTGAACTTCGTGTTCGACAAGGACATCAAGCCCGATACCAAGGCGACGATCCACCTGCGCAACAGCACGGTCGAAGCGGCGGTGCTGTATCTCTTGATGAGCAATCAGCTGGAACAGCAGATCCTCGACGCCAACACGATCGCCATCTATCCGGCCAACGCGGCCAAGGCCAAGGAATACCAGGAGATGCGGGTGCGCACGTTCCAGCTGGCCTACGCGGACGTCAAGAACGTGGCCAATGTGCTGCGTTCCATCCTCAAGGTGCGCGACGTCGCGGTCGACGAAAAGCTCAGCCTCGTCATGGTGCGCGACAATGCCGACGTGGTGCGCATGGCGGAACGCCTGATCGCGTTGCAGGACGTGGCCGAACCGGAAGTGATGCTGGACGTGGAAGTGCTGGAAGTGCAGCGCGCGCGGATCCAGGAACTCGGCCTGGCCTGGCCCGCCGGCGTGACGCTGGCGCCGCTGACCGACGCCGGCGGCGGGCCGCCGACCGTGTCCATGCTGCGCGCCCTCACCGGCGACACGATCGGCGTGACCGGCGTGGCGGCCACGGTGAACGCCAACGCCAAGGACGGCGTGGCCAACATCCTGGCCAATCCGCGCATCCGGGTGCGCAACAAGGAGAAGGCCAAGGTCCTCATCGGCGACAAGGTGCCCAACATCAGCACCGTCGTTTCGCCCGGCACGGGCGGCTTCGCATCCGAATCGGTCAATTACATCGACGTCGGCTTGAACCTGACGGTGGAACCGACGATCTCGCTGGCGAACGACGTCGCGATCCGCATCGGCCTCGAGGTGAGCAACGTGGTCAACCAGTTGACCACGCCGCACGGCACGGTGGCGTACCAGATCGGCACGCGCCAGGCCACGACGCTGCTGCAGTTGAAGGACGGCGAGACGCAGGTGCTGGCGGGCCTGATCAACAATGCCGAGCGCAGCAACGGCAACAAGCTGCCGGGCCTGGGCGACCTGCCCCTGGTGGGCCGCCTGTTCGGCAGCGGGCGCGACGACACGCAGAAGACCGAGATCGTGCTGGCCATCACGCCCCATCTCGTGCGCGGCTTGCAGCGCCCGAGCCTGGACCTCGCCGATTTCTCGGCCGGCACCGACACCGGTGCGCGGCGCCGTCCGGACGGCACCCCGCGCGAGGCGGCCGCGCCGCCGCTGGCCGCGCCTTCGACGCCGCCGGAGGCGGTCGCGCCGCCCGCCGCCGTGCCGGCGCCCGCACCGCCGCTGGCCGCGCCTTCGATGCCGCCGGAGCCGGCCGCGCCGCCCGCCACCGTGCCGGCGCCCGCGCCCGCGCCCGTCCAAGGGGAGGGCGGCGCGTGAACGGCACGGCGCGCGGCTTCACGCTGATCGAACTGCTGGTCGCGCTGGCGGTGCTGGGCGTGCTGGCGACGGTCGCGACGCCGGCGCTGCAGGTCGTGCAGCAGCGGCGCCAGGAAAACGAACTGCGCACCGCGCTGTCCGACATCCGCCGCGCGCTCGACGACTACAAGCGCGCCGGCGAGGACGGCCGCATCGCGCGCCGCGCCGGCGCATCGGGTTATCCGCCGACGCTCGATGCGCTGGTCGAGGGCGTGCCGGACCAGCGCGACCCGAAACGGGGCAAACTGTATTTCCTGCGGCGCCTGCCGCGCGACCCGTTCAGCACGGACCCAGGCGCCGGCGCGGCGCAAACCTGGGGCAAGCGCAGCTACGCGAGCGAACCCGCCGACCCGCACGAAGGGGACGACGTGTACGATGTGTATTCGACGTCCGGACGGATCGGCCTGAACGGCGTGGAGTACCGGTCATGGTAGCGGCGCGGCGCACCGGCTTCACCTTGATCGAACTCCTGATCGTGCTGGCCATCGTCGCCCTGATGCTGTCGCTCGCCATGCCGCGTTACCTGCCGCGCATCGATGCCGCCAAGGAAACGGTGCTGGCCGAGAACCTGCGCGCGGTGCGCGACACGCTGGCGCACTTCCACGGCGATACCGGCCGCTATCCCGAGTCGCTGCAGGAACTGGTCGACAAAAAATACCTGGCCGCGCTGCCGGTCGATCCGCTCACCGAGCGCAACGACACCTGGCTCGTCAAGCCGCCCGACGATGGGGCGCAAGGCGCGGTGTTCGACATCCACAGCGGCGCGCCGGGCACCGACCGCGAGGGACGGCCGTATGCGCAGTGGTAGCCGGACGGGCGGCTTTGCCGTCATCGCGCTGGTGGTGCTCGTCGCCGTCATCGGCCTGACGGCGGCGTGCGCGATCAGGCTGGGCGCGGTACGCGAGCGGCGCGCGCGCGAAGCGCAATTGCTGGAAGTCGGCAATGCCTTCAGCGAGGCGCTGAACAGCTATGCCGAGGCCACGCCGCGCGGCGCCCAGCGCGAACCCATGACGCTGGAAGACCTGGTGCGCGATCCGCGCTTTCCCGGGGTGCGCCGCCACCTCCGCATGATCTACGCCGATCCGCTGACCGGCCGCGCGGAGTGGGGCATCGTGCAGAGCGAGCGTGCGGCGGGCATCATCGGCGTCTACAGCCTGGCGCCGGGACGCCCCGTCAAGATCGGCAACTTCGATCCGGCCCACGAGGCGTTCACCGGCGGGACGTCGTACCGCGACTGGATCTTCGGCCCGGACCAGGCGCGCGCGCGGGCGCTGCGGCGCAGCGGCGAAGGCCGCTTCCGCAGCCCCCTCGAACACGCGGGCACGGCGCCGGAGACCGACGACGGCAACCCGGTGCCCGCGCAGCCGCAATAGTCCAAGAGAGTGATGACAGTCATGATTTTGTCAAAGACGCTCGTTACGATGGCTTTCTGTCAATGAGCTCACGTACGTCATCCTCAACATGTCCACGCCGTCCGCATCCGTACCACGCCTGCGCCTGTCCCGCCGCACCCTGGCGCTGACTGCGGCGGCGCTGCTGCACTGTGCGCCGCTGTGGGCCGGCGACGATGCGGCGACGACGCGCGGCGCCGGCGACGGCATCGCGGGCATTCTCGTCAACCAGACCATCTCGGCGCAAGGGCTCGAGTTTTATCGGGTGTTCGCCGAGGCGTGGCGCGACAAACAGGATGCCGAGAGCCATTCGCGGACGGTCGTCGAGCGCCCGTCGCGCCGTACGGGCAACCAGATCTGGATCGTGGACGGCCAGCGGCGCGTCGCGACGCTGGCGCTGCCTTATCGTTTCGACCGTATCCGCGCCGTCGCCGAGCAGGCCGCGGACACGAGTTACGCCGACATGATCGGTCGTTTGATTCCCAGCCTGGCCGTCGACGCCGACCTCGGCGCCGACGAACTGTAGCAGTCCTTTGTGTTGAACCGATCGATTTTCTTCCCGACTCCGGAAAAATGAAGCCAACCCCGCTCTCCCGCCGCCGGCGCCTGCCGCTTGCCCTCGTCGTCGCCTTCGCCTGCGGCCAGGTCGGCGCTTCCGAACTGGTGTATTACCCGGTGAATCCGACCTTCGGGGGCAATCCGAACAATGCGAGCGGGCTGTTGAGCGCGGCCCAGGCCCAGAACGGTTTCAAGGCGCCGCAGGCGTCGCCGCTGCAGACCTTCAACGACAACCTCCAGCGGGCGATCTTCAGCCGCCTGTCGTCGGACGCGCTGACCGCGCTGTTCGGCAAGGGTTCCGCGCTGGCGCCGGGCACCTACGAAACGGTCGGCTTCACCATCAAGGTCACCGATATCGGCAACGGCGCCGTGACCATCGAGACGACGGACAAGAGCTCGGGGGCGAGCGTCTCGTTCACGGTCTCGACCGGTTCGTACAACGTCGATACGTCGGGACTGTGATGGGTTGCCGGTCGATTTTTTCAAGACTGGCCTGGCTGGCCGCCGCGGCGCTGCTGTCGGCCTGCTCGACGGTCCCGCCTTCGAACGTCAAGTCCAACGCCCAGGTCACGCCGACGACGCGCATCACGAACGACCTGACGCATCTGCCGCCACCGAAACGGCGGCTGGCCGTGGCCGTGTACGGCTTCCGCGACCAGACCGGCCAGTACAAGCCGTCGCCCGACAGTTCGTATTCGACCTCGGTCACGCAGGGCGCGGCCGCGATGCTGATCAAGGCGCTCAAGGATTCCGGCTGGTTCGTGCCGGTCGAGCGCGAGGGCTTGCAGAACCTGCTCACGGAACGCAAGATCGTCCGCGCCATCGAGTCGCCGACCGACAAGGGCAAACCGCTCGTCAACCTGCCCAACCTGATTCCGGCCAGCCTGATCGTGGAAGGCGGCGTCATCGCCTACGAGTCCAACGTGCGCACCGGCGGCAAGGGCGCCAACTACCTCGGCATCGGTTCGAGCACGCAGTACCGCGTCGACCAGGTCACCGTCAGCCTGCGCGGCGTGGACATCCGCAATGGCCAGGTGCTCGACACGGTATCGGTCACGAAGACGATTTATTCGACCCAGTTTTCCGCCAGCGTGTACAAATTCGTCTCCTACCAGCATCTGCTGCAGGCGGAGACGGGCTATACCAGCAACGAGCCCGCGCAGCTCGCGGTGCGCGAGGCGATCGAAGCGGCCGTGCTCCATTTCACGGTGCTGGGCATGCGCGACCGCTTCCTGGAACTGAACGATCCGCAGGACTTTTATTCGCCGCTCGTCCAGCGCTACGTGAAGGAGAGCATGAACGCGCTGGGCACGGAGGTCGCGGCCGACGAACCGGTGCTGCTGCGCGCGCCGGTCGGCGGGACGCCGGGACCGACCGGCGCCACCACGGGCGGGGCGGGCTCGCCCTCCGAGCCCGGCACGGCAATCGCTTCGCGGCAGGCCGACCCCGTGCAGCCGGCAGAGGCGTTCACGCAAGCGAACGCCACGCGCGCCGAAGCGGCCAAGGCGGCGTTCTTCGGCGGTAAGCCGGAGGCGGCCGTGGACGCGGCGCGGCCGCCCGCCGCGGACAGCGCGCCGGCCGTCGCGGATGCCGAGGTGAGGGCGGCCGCGGCAACGCAGCCGGCATCCGCGGCCGCGCCGGCGCGCGCCGCAGAGAGCAAGGCGCCGGCCCGTGCGGCCGGCACCGCCAAGCCCGCGCCGGCGTCGGATGACATCTTCAAACAATACTGGAAGACGCAGGGAACGCCGCGCTAGCGGGTCCGGCGTCGCGACCGAGCATTGAAAGGAAAGCATATGACACGATTACCGCGCTTGGGCCCGCGCGCCGCGCTGGCGTTGGCGGCGCTGGCCGCGCGATCGGCGCTGGCCGGCGACTTGTCGCCGATGTCCGATTTTTCCACGTCGCCGATCACCCTCGAGAGTGCCTTCCTGACCCAGACCGGCGAGGGGAACCTGGCCAGCGTCGACCAGCATCACGTCCTGGTCGGCCAATACGCGGAGATCGCGCAGACGGGCGCGCAAAACCGGGCGCTGACGCAGCAGACGGGGGACGCCAACCGCCTGCGTGTCGTGCAGGCGGGCTTCGGCAACGATGCCGGCATCGTCCAGACGGGCGACCGCAATACCGTCGACCTGACCCAGACCGGCAATACGAACCTGTTCAGGTCCGTGCAGACCGGCAACGACAATCTGATCGTCGGGATCCAGCCGGGCGGCGCCGCCATGCACCTGACGCAGGTGGGCAGTTACAACGTGATCGACATCGACCAGCGCGTGTACGACCTGAACGTGACGATCGAGCAGCGCGGGGACAACCTGACGGTCCGCCAGCGCTGATCCGATGCGCAGACGAATCGAATTCGCCGACCTGAAAGGACCGCCGCCATGGCTACGGTAAACATCAAGCTTTCGCAGGACACGATCGACCAGCAGAACCAGGCCGAACTCCATGTGCCGATGCTGCACGATGCCGCGGACATGCTGGCGGACGCGCTGGCCATGGTCGACGACGAGCTCGGCACGCAGGCGTTGGCGTCCTGGGCGCTGACCGGCACCACGCTCAAGATGACGTTCGCGGACGGCGCGACGGCCACGTACACCGGCTTCGCGTTCGGCGATCCGAACGCCGCCACGGGCAGCGCCGTCGCGACGGGGCTCCAGTTCTACAAGAAGGGCATGCTGGCACTGAACGCCACGGGCACGCTGCACTACGATTACACCTTCGTTTCCGTCGATGGCACGTCGGCCCGCAACCTGACGCTGGCGGTTGCCGAACAAGGCTCGGCGGTCGGCGATCTGCGCATCGCCACCGAATTCAAGGCGGGCGATGCCGCGTATGTCGGCGCGTTCGGCAACGTGAGCATCAAAGCGACCGGGACGTTGACGTGGCTGCCTTTCGGTGCCCTGTCCGGGACGGCGCGCAATGTCACCATCGGTACCGAAAAATACGTGGTGTCCGCGTCGCTCGACGGTGCCGTCGACCTGGCCTTGAACGTACCGTCCTATTTTCACGGCGAGACCGAAAACCGCGTCGGAGGCACCGTCGCCGCCTACAAGGAAGACTATGCGGACGGCAGTCATTTTTACGTATCGGCAGGCGTGGCGGGCATCGCCGCCGACGCCCTGGACGACGGCTGGTCGACGCCGGCATCTCTGAGCGGGGCCGACGATATCAACGTCGACCTCCCCGCTACGCTGTACGAACCGTTCATCGTTGCCGCGGGCGCCGGCGACGACACGATTTCGATCAACGGCGGCGGCGGTGACCTCCATGTCGTCGCGGGTGCCGGCAACGATACCGTCACGATCCTCGGCGACGAACACGCCATCGACGGCGGCGCCGGCATCGACACCGTGCGCCTGCCTGGGGTGCGCGCCGCGTATGTCGTGCAGAAGGCCGCCGCGCCCGAGGGATTGCCGATTCCGGCCACGGGAACCGTGTACACGGTGACGGCCCGGAACGGCGAGGTCCAGACGTTGATCGACGTCGAGCGCATCGTGTTCGCGGACAAGACGGTCGCCCTCGATGTCGACGGCAACGGCGGCGCCGCCTACCGCCTCTACCAGGCCGCGTTCAACCGCACGCCCGACACGGCCGGACTGGGTTTCTGGATCAACGCGATCGACCGCGGCATGCAGATCCGCGATGTGGCGCAAGGCTTCGTCGGCTCGGCGGAGTTCAAGACGATCTACGGCAGCAATCCTTCCAATCTGGATTTCGTCACCCACCTCTACCAGAACATCCTGCACCGCGCGCCGGAAGCCGGCGGCCTGGCGTTCTGGACCGGCGTCCTAGACAACAAAACCGCGAGCATGGCGGATGTGCTGGCCGGATTGAGCGACAGCGCCGAAAACAAGGCCGGACTCGTCGGCGTCATCGGGAATGGATTCGTCTACGACCCGTACGGCGCAAGCTGAGCGCCGGCCGCATGGCTCAGGTCCGCCGCCGTACGCCCACCGCCAGCATGCCCAGGCCCGCCACCACCAGCGCGATCGACGACGGTTCCGGCACGTCCGCCTGAATCTGCTGGGCCGTGAAGGTCGCGCCGACCTTGCTCAAGTCCGCATCGCTGATGCCGAACACGTAGAACTTGTTGTCGCCCGCGCTGGCGGGAACGAAGTCGTTGTCGTTCGCGACGTACAGCGTGTGCATCAGGACGCCGTTGTCGACGACGTCCGCGCCGAACGCCAGGCCTTCGATCTTGGCCGGCACCTGCGCGGGCGCGATGCCGTTGGCGCCAAGCACTGCCACCACATCGAGAACGAGGCTTTTCGCCACGGCCTTTGCCGACAGGTCGCCGCTGAGCGCCGTGACGTCCTGCGCGCCATTGAGGTCGATCTTAAAGAATTGCTTGACCGCCGCCTTGGAGCCGTCGCCCAGGCCCTTGCCGTCACGCTCGTCGACGAGGAACTGATGGTCGTTCAAGGCCACGATCTCGCTGACGCCGGAACCGGTGGTCAGCCTGTACGCGTATTCGTGGGTGGTGCCGCTGGCGATGTCGATCGTCACGATGCGCAGGTTCTTGGCGGCGTCCTGCTCCAGCGGTGCCTGCATGATGCCGACCAGGGTCTTGCCGTCCGGCGTGATCGCCAGCCCTTCCATGCCCTTGTTGGCCACGCGGCCGACCGTGTTGCCGCTGATTTCGATGTCGCCCTGCGCGCTCAGGTGGGTGACCGCCAGGTTGGCCGGCAACGCGAACGAGCGGATGCGCCGACCGGTGGCACGGTCGATCTGATAGACATAGGGACCGTATTCGTCGGACACGAAGATCGACTTGCCGTCCTTCGACACGCGGACGCCCTCCGGGTCGAGCCGTGCGTTGTTCGGGTTGGTCGAGGGCTGTGCCGGATCGAAGTTGTCCGAGCGCCCGGAAAAGTAATACTGGCCGTTGCCGTTGAGGGAAGGCGTCGCGCCGGCGGCATAGGCGAGCGGCGTCGCGCTGTACATGAGCGTCGTGGCGGTCAGTGTCGGCGTGAGCGACCAGCCGAGGCCGGTGCCGCTGTTGTTCTTCACGAGACCCAGGCCGAGCGTCTGAAAGCGGGAGAGGTACGACGTCGTGTTATCGAGTGCCGCATTCCAGCCCGTCGCGTTCGGGCCCCGGTCGGGCGTCGCGACGAACGTATTGCCGCCGGCCCAGGCCAGGCCGGAACCGAGGCCGCCCAGCAGGTTGCCGGACGTGCCGTTCTCGAGCGGTCCCGCCGTCGCGGCAGACAGGTCGCCGCCGTTGCCGTTCAACGTGCCGATCGCCAGCAACACGGGCGCCGCCAGCGCGGGCTTCAACCCGCACAGCGCCAGCAGAAGGGCCATCGAAAGCTTGGATTTGTTCATCGTCCGCAACTCCGGTTGATTAAAAATTCGTCAACTTTAAAGCGCGAAGATGACTGACCGATGACTGGCATGAGCAATTGCAAGTGGTTTTTCTATTGCAAGTCATCAAGATGTCAAACAACCATGTTACTTTGGGAAATTTGGCTCCATCCGGGCCATGTCGGCATCGTCATCATGCAAGAGCTTCTGCTCCATATCCTTAGGAACAAAGAATTAACGGCGCTGTTCCAGCCGATCGTCCATTTGCAAAATGGCGCGATCCTGGGATACGAGGGCTTGATCCGCGGCCCCGCCGGCACGCCTCTGCACGCGCCGCTCGCATTGCTCGAGGCAGCGCGGATGTTTGATCTGAGCAACGAGGTCGAAGGCCTGTGCCGGAAAGTCGTCGTCGACACGTTCGTCAAACTCGATCTGCCGGGCCGCCTGTTCCTGAACGTCAGCCCGCGCAGCCTGGTCGGCGCCGACGTGCAGCCGGAGACGGCGCTCGATTACATCCGGTCGTGCGGACTGAGTCCGAACCGTATCGTCATCGAACTCACGGAGGGCGACCCGATCGTCGACTACGAGCGCCTGCGCGACGTCGTCGGGCACTACGGGCGGATGGGGTTCCAGGTCGCGATCGACGATCTCGGCACGGGATTTTCGAGCCTGCGCCTGTGGTCGGAATTGCGCCCCGCCTTCGTCAAGGTGGACATGCACTTCGTGCAGGACATCGATCGCGACAAGGGAAAATTCCAGTTCCTGCGCTCGATCCAGGACATCGCGCATTCGCTCGGCACGACCGTCATCGCGGAAGGGATCGAGACCCCGTCGGAACTTCTGCTCATCCGCGATCTCGGCATCTCCTGCGGCCAGGGCTACCACATCGGGCGGCCCGTCGCCGTGCCGGATGGCGTCGTACCGCCGGCCATCGTCACGTCGCTGACGTTCGACGGGGTCACCGTGTTTCCCCAGGAGCGGCCCGTCGTCCAGGGCACGGCGACGGCGCTGCGGCTGCTGCGCATCGTCACCCCGGCGTCGCCCGGCATGACGAACAGCGACATTTTCGACGTCTTCGCCCGCGATCCCGCGCTGGAAGTCATTCCCGTCGTCGACAACCATGTGCCGGTCGGCCTGATCACGCGGAGGAACCTGGTCGACCGCTTCGCGACGCAATACATCCGCGAACTGCATGGACGAAAGTCATGCACGATGTTCATGGATCCGAAACCATTTTCGGTGGACCAGAACACCACCCTGCAAAACCTGAGCAAGTCCGTCGTCGAAGCGGAGCGGCACCACCTGTTCAATGGCTTCATCATCACCGACAACGGCCGCTACCTCGGCATGGGCACCGGACACGACCTGGTGCGCGAGATCACCGCCTTGCAGATCAGCGCGGCGCGCTATGCCAATCCGCTCACGGGCTTGCCCGGCAATGTCCCCATCAACGAACACATCGACCGGCTGATCGCGAGCGGCACCCGTTTCGCCGCATGCTACATCGACCTGGACCACTTCAAGCCCTTCAACGATTGCTACGGTTACCGCAAGGGCGACGACGTGATCCAGCTGACCGGACACGTGCTCGAGGCGCACGCCGATCCCGCGCGCGACTTCGTGGGACACATCGGCGGCGACGATTTTCTCGTGCTGTTCCAGAGCGACGACTGGACGGCACGCTGCCATGCCATCCTCGCCGCGTTCGCGGCCGGCATCGTCAACCATTTCGATGCGGCCGACGTGCAGCGCGGCGGTTACCTGTGCGAAGACCGCCAGGGCAACCGGGTGATGCACCCGCTGGTGACGCTGTCGCTGGGCATCGTGAAGGCCGAGCCCGGCCACTTCCGCTCCCACCTGCAGATTGCCACGGCCGCGAGCGAGGCCAAGAAGCAGGCAAAACGGATTCCCGGCAACAGCCTGTTCGTCGATCGACGGATGGGGCCGTGTGCGGGACCGGCGACGCCGGGCGACTGAGACGGCTGCGTTGCGCGAAAAGCAACTTGCCCGGACACTGGGCTATGTCGTTGTCGGAGTCGGCATGGCCCCTGAACGTGAACGCCGAAATCGCCCGGGAGCCGGCCCCCGGTCGCAGCCTTATCCAAACCGGAACAGCGCCTCCGGCGTATCGACCAGCACGCTGCGGCGCTCGCCCCGATCCGGAAGCCAGGCATCGAGCGCCTCGCGGGTCTGGCCGTAGTCGACATGCTGTTCGAACTGGGTATGCGGCCAGTCGCTGCCCCAGACCAGCCGGTCCATGCCGAACGCGGCGCGCAGCAGCGGGATCGCGTCGAGCGCGACCTGCCGGCCGCGGCCATGGGCGCCGTTGCGGTAGGCGCCCGAGAGCTTGACCCATACGCGCCGGCTGGCGGCCGTTTCCAGCAGAAACCGAAAACCCGGATCGTCGACGCCGAGCAGCGGATCGGGACGACCGAAGTGGTCGACGACCACGTTCACGCCGGCGTCCAGCAACGGCCGCAGGATCTGCGCCAGCCGGCCGGCCTCCCGGTGCACTTCGACCTGCCACCCCAGTTCCGCTACGCGGCTCAGCAACGCGCGCCAGGCCGTGCTCGAGAAATCCGGTGCGGTTGCGGTGCCGACCAGGTTCAGGCGGATGCCGACGACGCCGGCGGCATCCATCTCACGCAGTACCGCGAGCGGTACGTCGGCGTCGACGACCGCGATGCCGCGCAGCCGGGCGGGACTGGCGCGCAGGCCCGCCAACAGGTAGCTGTTGTCCGTTCCCAGAAAGCTGGGTTGCACGAGCACGCCACGTGCGATGCCATGCCTGTCGAGCATGTCGAGATAAGCGGACAGCGGCGCATCGTAGTCGGGCGCGTAGCGGCGTACGTTGGCGAGCCTGAGGCCGCGCTGGAAGATGTGGGCATGCGTATCGATGGCTGCCATGGGCTGTCTCTCGTCAGGCCTGGCGCTGCTCGCGCAACCGGTCAACAGCAGCGGCAGGATCGCGCCGGCCAGCCCGCCTTGGAATTGGCGTCGGTTCATGTGGGGATATCGGTAACGGAGGTAACGGATCAATCGGATGCATCGCCGTTCAGTGCCGGGCGGCCGCCGAGGCGGGCTGCTTCGCCGGTCGGCCCGGCACCTCTTGCGCGAGGCTTCTGCCGCGGGTTTCCGGCAAGGCCAGAACGGCCACGACGACCAGCGCATAAGCGATACCGGCATCCAGCCCGATCGCACTGCCGAGCGACATCTTCGTGCTCATATGGCCCACCAGTACGGGGAACCCGGCCGAGACGATGCGGCCGAAGTTGTAGCAAAATCCCACGCCGGCGCCGCGCATCTCGCTCGGATACAGCTCGTTGAACAGGGCGCCCAGG
Source organism: Massilia putida (assembly GCF_001941825.1). Taxonomy (NCBI): domain Bacteria; kingdom Pseudomonadati; phylum Pseudomonadota; class Betaproteobacteria; order Burkholderiales; family Oxalobacteraceae; genus Massilia; species Massilia putida. Next base: position 1,687,876 of record NZ_CP019038.1, on the reverse strand, counting down.
CTGGCCGGGATGCCGGCGGCAAAAAAACCGAGCGGAAAACCGAGGAACAACATCGCGGTATTGCTCAAGTCAAGGAAGACGTAGGCCAATACGGTGACGACGCAGCACGCGGCGAAGAGGATCAGGTTGGGACGGCGGCCCAGGCGGTCCAGCAGGTAGGCGCTGGCGATGCAGCCGCACCAGAAGGCGACGATGATGATCGCCAGGTAGCCGCTGGTGCCCAGCACCGACAGGTGCCGTTCCGTCTTCAGGTAGGTCGGAAGCCAGGTCATCAACGCGTGGTAGCCGCCGTGCGCGCCGACGCCGACCAGGGCGCCCACCAGCGTCAGACGCAGGACGTCCGGCCTGAAAATGGCAAACAGGTTTTGCGCGCCGGGCATCGGCCGGGCTGCCGGTGCCGTCACACGCTCCGGCTCGGCGATGTGGCGGCGCACGTAGATGACGAGGAGGGCAGGCAGGATGCCGATGCCGAACATCACCCGCCATGCCATGTCGGGCGACAGCAGCACATACACGGCGGAGTACAGCAGCACCGACGCGCCCCAGCCGACCGCCCATGCGCTCTGCACGCTGCCCATGGCCTTGCCGCGATGCGCCGGCCGGATCACCTCGGCCATCAGCACGGCGCCGGCGGCCCATTCGCCACCGAAGCCGAAGCCCTGCAGCGCTTTCAGCACCAGCAACTGCGTGAAACTACCCGCGAAGGCCGACAGCAGCGTGAACAGCGAAAACCAGATGATCGTCAGCTGAAGCGCGCGCACCCGGCCGATGCGGTCCGACACGGCGCCCATGATCCATCCGCCCAGGGCGGACGACACCAGCGTCACGCCACTGATCAGGCCCGCATCCGTCTTGTCCAGGCCAAAGGTGGCGATGAGTGCCGGAATGGCCAGGCTGAACATCTGCACGTCGAGCGCGTCGAGCGCCCAGCCGCCGAAGCAGCCCCAGAAAGTCTTGCGTTCGCGCGGCGTGATCTCGCGGTACCAGTTGAACATGGCGGTCTCCAGTGGCGGGTCGACGGATCAGCGCTTGCGGGCGAGCAGCCACAGCACGACGCAGCCGATCGCCGAGATCAGCGCGATGGGAAGCAGGGCGAGGGCGAAACTGCCGGTCGCTTCCTTGATGGCGCCGAGCATGGCGGAACCGACGAAACCGGCCAGGTTGCCGACCGCATTGACCTGGGCGATGCCGGCCGCGGCCGCGGCGCCCGGCATCCATTCGCTGGCCAGCGCCCAGAACGGGCCCTTGAAGATATAGGTGCCGGTCACGGCAAATACCAGCAGGGCCACCGTCAAACCGAGCGAAGCATGCGTGAAGGCGACCAGCGTCAGGCTGAGCGCGACGGCCGCCAGCGGCAGGCCGCTGTGCCAGACACGTTCCTTGGTGCGGTCCGAGTGTCTGCCCCACAGCAGCATCAGGATGGCGGCGACGCCGAAGGGAATCGAGTTCAGCAAGCCGGTTTCCAGCGTGGTGAGACCGAAGGACTTGATGATCTGCGGCTGCCACAGCGACAAGCACTGGCTGGCGCCGGACGCGCCGGCATAGACCAGCGCCGCCGCGAGCACGTAGCGGTTCAGCAGGATGTCGCGCAGGCGGCCATGCGGCTGGCTGCCGGCAGCCTTCCCGGCGGCCGCATATTCGCCGTCCAATTGGCGCGTGAGCCACGCCTTTTCCTCGGTGTCGAGCCACTTGGCGTCCCGGGGCGTGTTCGAGAGGAGCCACGGCGTGACCAGGCCGAGCAGGATTGCCGGCACGGCTTCGATGATGAACATCAGCTGCCAGCCCTGCAGGCCGAACAGGCCGTCGAGCTGGAGCAGCGCGGCCGACAGCGGCGAACCGATGAAGCTCGACAGGGGCACGGCGACCATGAACACCGCGATGACGCGGGCGCGGTAGGCGGCGGGAAACCACTGCGTCAGGTACAGAATGACGCCCGGGAAGAAGCCGGCTTCCGCCGCGCCGAGCAGGATCCGCATCGCGTAGAACGACGACGGGCCGGAAATGAAGGCGGTCGCGGCGGACACGAGGCCCCAGCTCACCATGATGCGGGCGATCCACAGCCGGGCGCCGACCTTCTGCATCGCCAGGTTGCTCGGGATCTCGAACAGGACATAGGTGAGGTAGAACAGGCCGCCGCCGAGCCCGAACGCGGCGGCGTTCAGGCCGATCGCATGGTTCATCTGCAGCGCGGCAAAGCCGACGTTGACCCGGTCGATGAAGGCGATGAAATAGCCGATCATCAGTATCGGCAGCAGGCGCCATGCGACCTTGCGCATCGTCTGGCGTTCGAGTTGCGAGACGGCTTGCGCGGTCTCGAGAGTGGTGGAATGCATTGTCGTCCTCTGCTTCGAAATGGATAGGTAAAAGCGGGCCATTCCCGCCCGTCGCCGGGCTGGCCTCTAGTGGGAGAGGACGGGCCGGAGCCCGTCGTTCATTCAGCGGATTTCTACGTGATAGCGGAACTGCTCGGCGGGGCCGCGCGAGCGGCGCCACTCCAGCGGCTGGCGGTCATAGCCGAGCGCCACGCGCTCGATCACGATGACCGGCGCGCCCGGCGTCAATTGCAGCAGGCGCGCATGCACGTCGTCCACGGCCTCGGCGGTCAGGTCTTCTTCGGCCGCCGCGATCACCTGGCCGCAACGTTCCTCGTACAGGGGATACAGCAGGTCGCCGAATTCATGGGTGTCGATGTCGAGCAAGGGCGCGAATTTCTCTTTCGGCAGCCAGATCGACTCCGCGAGCAGCGGTTTGCCGTCGAGCAGCCGCAAACGCGTCAGGTGGATGACTTCCGCACCCGGCGCGAGACGTAAGGCGGACGCGACGGCCGACGGCGCAGGCATCACCTCGCGCCGCAGGATGCGGCCCTCCGGGACCTGGCGCGCGCCGCTCTCTTTCTGGAAGCGGAAGAAACGGAACAGGGAGGAATCGAAGCGGGCGCGCCGCACGAACGTCCCGCGGCCCTGGAAGCGTTCGAGTGCGCCCTCGGCGACCAGCATATCGATCGCCTTGCGGACCGTGCCGATCGACGCGGAAAACTCTCTGACCAGTTCGGCTTCGGTCGGAATCGCCTCGCCCGGCCGCCACTGCTGGGCGGCGATCCGTTCGCTCAGTTCGTCCCGCAAGCGCTGGTACAGCGGCAGGCGTTCGTCATGTCTCCGTGCAAAATTCATGTCGTTATCTAGTCATATATATGAATATTGAGTCCGAACTTTACACAGCCCGCTCCGGGACGTCAACGATATTCACTGCGCGTCCGGCGATGACGGGACCAATTTGGCCAAAGCGCGCCGTTTTTGTTCCTTGATGCAACACAAACACCCGATAAGCAGGCAATATGTCTCATATATAAAACGTGAATTTTTATTTGAAACGAGGGGCTAGCAAAGCCCAAAATGTCTGCTATATTTCACTCACTGGTTTATTCATATATGAACCGTTGTTTCATAAGTGAGACAAAACGGGGCGCAAATGCGCCGAGGACTGTGAGAGACATATGATCGAAATCGAATTCCGCAAAGTCGGCAAGAGTTTCATCGACCGGCAAACTTCTCAACCGCGGGCGGCGGTTACCAACGTCGACATCGCGATTCGCAGCGGCGAAGTGGTGTCCATCATCGGTCCGTCGGGCTGCGGCAAGAGCACGTTGCTGAACATGGGCGCCGGCCTCTATCTGCCCAGCGCGGGCGAGGTCTACGTCGGCGGCGAACTCGTCACCAAACCGGTGCGCAAGGTCGCGTTCATGCTGCAGAAGGACCTCCTGATGCCCTGGCGCACGATCCGCGACAACGTCGCGCTGGGCCTGGAGATCGATGGCGTCAATCCGGCGGAGCGCCGGCGCGTGGCCGGCGAGCTGCTCGCTAAGTGCCACCTGAAGGGCTTCGAAGACCATTATCCGTTCCAGCTGTCCGGCGGCATGCGCCAGCGCGCGGCGCTGGCGCGCACGCTGGCCGTGGACCCGCAGGTGCTGCTGCTCGACGAGCCGTTTTCGGCCCTGGACGCCCAGACCAAGATGATCCTGCAGCAGGACCTGGCCAAGATGCTGTACGAGAAAAAGAAGACAGCGCTGTTCATCACCCACGACCTGATCGAGGGCATCGCGCTGTCGGACCGCCTGCTGGTGATGAGCGAACGGCCGGGCACGATCATCGAAGAGATCGTGGTCGACTTGCCGTACCGCGATGACCCGTTCCAGCGCCGCAAGCTGCCTGAAATCGGTCCCCTGGCGGGGCGCCTGATGGAACTGCTGAAAGTCGGCAAGGACCAGGAAGCCGAACTGCATTGATCAAGGCAGCACCAACCTACGATTATTGGGAGTCAACATGAGCATGCATACAATCCTCGCCGCCGTCGGCTGTGCGGCGGCCCTCGCGGTGGGGGTGTCCACCCCGGCGCTGGCGGCGGTGGAAGAAGTCACCTACCTGCTGCCGGCGCCGCCGAATACGCTGGCCTTCGCCCCTTGGATGGTGGCGCAGCAGAAGGGTTACTACGCCGCGGAGAACCTGAAGGTCACGTTCGTCGCCGCCCGCGGCGGCGTCGACGTCGCCAAGCAGATCGGCTCGGGGAACGCCGTGATCGGCGGCGCGATCGGCGACACGCCGATCATCGTGCGCGCCAACGGCGTGCCGGTCAAGGCGATCGCGGTGCTGGGCGCCGGTTCGCTGACCATGGTCGGCGTGCACCAGAACGGCGGCATCAAGTCGCTCGCGGACCTGAAGGGCAAGACCATCACCGTGATGTCCTACACCGACACCACCTATTACGCGTTGCTGGGCAACCTGAAGACCATCGACCTGGGCAAGAACGATGCGGAGATCGAGGCTGCCGGTCCATCGGGCGTCTGGCAGGTCTTCGCGGCGGGCAAGTCGCAGGCGATGGCCGGCGTGCCCGACTGGATCGTCAGCGCCACCGATGCCGGCGCCAAGGTCGACATCATCGAGACCAATGGCTTCAAGAGCATGGCCCAGGCCATCCTGGCTTCCGACGACACCATCCGGAACAAGCCCGACCTGCTCAAGCGCCTGGTGCGCGCGACGCTGCGCGGCATGGAAGACATCATGAACGATCCGAAAGGCGCGACCGCCGCCTATGTGGCCGCCGTCCCGTCCTACCGGGGCAAGGAAGCGAGCGTCGAGAAGACCTTGAACATGTACCGCAAGTATGTGTACGCCAACCAGAAGCCGCTCGGTCATATCGATCCGGCGCGCATGGAAAACGTGCAGAAGTTCTACGTTAGCGAAGGCATCGTCAGCAAGGCGTCGGCCGTCAATGACCTGTACACCAACCAGTTCGTCGCGGCAGGTGCCAAATGAATACGGCCACGACGATCGCCTCGCCGGGCGTGGACACGCCGCGCAAGGCAAATCCGGCGCTGCGCGAAAAGGCCTACACGGTGGCCGGCAGCCTGCTGGTGCTGGCCCTGTTCCTGGCCGCCTGGGAATGGGGCCCGGGCCTGCTGCGGATGCCCGAGTTCATCCTGCCGCGCTTTTCCCGGGTGGTGCAGGAAGCCGGCTTCATGTGGCACAACAGCGACCTGCTCAGCCACTTCGGCGTCACCGCGCTGGAAGTGGTGGCCGGCTTCGGCCTCGGCTCGCTGCTCGGCCTCGCCGTCGGCGTGGCGCTGGGCCTGTCGCCGCGTGCCGAAGCGATGCTCTCGCCCTACATCCTGGCGCTGCAGATCGCGCCGAAGGTGGCGTTCGCGCCGCTGTTCGTGATGTGGCTCGGCTACACCGTCTATCCGAAGATCCTCGTCGCCGTGCTGATCGTGTTCTTCCCGGTGATGATCAACGTGCTGTCGGCGATCCGCACCGTCGATCCGGACATGGTCAACCTCGTGCGCACGCTGAACGCCACCCGCTGGCAGATCTTCTGCCTGGTCGAATTCCGCTCGGCGTTGCCGGCCCTGTTCTCCGGCCTGCGCATCGCGTCGACGCTGGCGGTCATCGGCGTCACGGTGGGTGAACTGGTCGGCGGCAACAAGGGCCTGGGCTTCCTGCTGGTCGACGGCGAAGGGCAGGGCAACACCGCCGCCGTGTTCGTCGCGATCACCGCACTGACCCTGACCGGCATCCTGACCTATGCCGCCGTCGTGTGGGCCGAGCGCCGCGTCCTGCACTACCTGCCGCGCGCCGCCACCAGCACCAAATAAGAAGGAAGCGATCATGGAAAACACTTCTCAACTGCTGGCCGGCCGCAAGGTGCTCGTCACCGGCGCCGCCCGCGGCCTGGGCCTGGCCTTCGCCGCCGCCATCGCCGCCGCCGGCGCCAAGGTCGCCATGGCCGACATCCTGCAGGATGCGCTGGCGGACAGCGTCGCCAGCCTGCGCCGACAGGGCCTGGACGTGAACGGCTTCGCGCTCGACATGGCCGATCCGGTGTCGATCGACACCTGCGCCGCGGCCGCCACCGGCTGGCTGGACGGGCTCGATGGCCTGGTGAACAACGCCGCCATCACCAATTCCGGCGGCCGCGCTTCCGGCCAGATCGACATCGCGCTGTGGGACAAGGTGATGGACGTGAACGTGCGCGGCACCTGGCTGATGACCAACGCCTGCCTGCCGGCGCTGCGCGCGTCGGGCCGGGGCGCGATCGTCAACCTGGCGTCGGATACGCCGCTGTGGGGCGCGCCGAACCTGCTCGCCTACGTCGCCAGCAAGGGCGCCATCATCGCCATGACCCGCTCGCTGGCCCGCGAGGAAGGCGCGCACGACATCACCGTGAACGCGATCGCGCCCGGCCTGACGAAGGTCGAAGCGACCGAATACGTGCCGGCCCAGCGCTACCAGACCTACCAGGACGGACGCGCACTGCAGCGCCTGCAGGTTCCCGAGGACGTCACCGGCGCCGTGCTGTTCGCCCTGTCCGGACTGTCGCGCTTCGTCACCGGCCAGACCCTCGCCGTGAACGGCGGCTTTGTCATGAATTGATTAACAGGAGCTGAATAATGAACGACTTGACCGAACAACAGCAGATCAAGCGCAGCTGGGACCAGCCCGAAGGCGCCAGCTTCGCGGCGTGGATGGATACGCGCATCGCGCGCTTCTCGACCCGCCGCTACGACTGGAACGCCCTGAAGTTCCAGGCCGACTACGACCCGAAATATCGCCGCGCGCAGATGCGCTACATCGGCACCGGCGGCACCGGCGTGGCCAACGACAGCAGCGTGATCCCGTCCGAGCACTTCACGTTCTCGACCATGATCATCCCGGCCGGGCACGAAGGCCCGCCCCACGTGCACGTGGACGTCGAGGAAGTGTTCTTCGTCCTGCGCGGCAAGCTGAAGCTGGTCCTGGAAAAGGATGGCGAGCGTTATGAAACCATCCTGACCGACCGCGACGTCGTGTCCATCCCGCCCGGCGTGTACCGCGAAGAGATCAACATCGGCGAGGAGGACGCGCTGATGTGCGTGATGCTCGGCGCGCAAAAGCCGATCACGCCGACCTATCCGCCGGACCATCCGCTGGCCAGGATCAAACGGGGCTGATGACCATGAACCACGCCATCGCACCGGAAGCGGACGGCCTGCGAACCGCCTTGCTGGAGCTGGACCGGCTGTTCCCGGAACGCACCATCGCCGTCGACGGCGGCGTCGTGTGCTACCGCGAGCTGGTCGCCGGTACGGACGCGCCGCCGGCGGGCCGCCAGGTGTTCGTGCTGCTGCACGGGATCGGTTCCGGTGCCGCGACGTGGCTCGCCTGCGCGCAGGCCTTGTCGCGCAGCGTCCCCGGCGCCCGGGTGATCGCCTGGAACGCGCCGGGCTACGGCAAGTCGACCATGCTGCCCGGTACCCGTCCCGATGCCCGCGCCTATGCGGCGCGCCTGCGCCAACTGGTGCGGGGGCTCGGCATCGCGCGCTTCACCCTGGTCGGCCACTCGCTCGGCGCGCTGATGGCGGCGGCGTATGCGGGCACCTGGCCCGGTTCGCTGGACAAGCTGGTGCTGCTCAGCCCGGCGCGCGGCTACGGCGTGCGGGCGCGCCTGGCGCAGGGCACGCAAGTGGAACGCGAGCGCCTGTCGGCCCTGGGGGAGCTCGGGATCCACGGTATGGCCACGCTGCGCTCGGCGCGTCTGCTGTCGGCCGGCGCCACGCCGGTCCAGCGCGATTGGGTGCGCTGGAACATGGCCCAGCTGAACCCGGCCGGCTACACCCAGGCGGTGTACCTGCTGTGCGGCGACGCGATCGAGAACCATGCGCATCCCGCGGTGCAGACCGTGCCGGCTAAGGTGTGGTGCGGCGCGCTCGATCCGGTGACGACACCCGACGACAGCTGCGGCGTGGCGCGCCTGTACGGCTTCCCGTTCGGCCTGATCCCGGATGCCGGCCATGCCTGCCACGTGGAGCAGCCGGAAGCGGTCGCCCACGCCATCCTGAACTGACAACACATCACGAGACCATTATGAACAACAAGCCTGAACAAGCCGACGACGACGGCGCCGACAAATACACCGTGCCCGGACTCGAGCGCGGCCTGCGCCTGCTGTGCGAATTCAGCCGGCACGAACAGAATCTGTCGGCCCCGGAGCTGGCCAAGCGCCTGGATGTGCCGCGTTCCACCGTGTTCCGCCTCCTGACCACGCTGGAGCGGATGGGCTTCGTCGAGCGCAATCCGGGCGGCCGCGACTATCGCCTCGGCATGGCCGTGCTGCGTCTCGGCTTCGAATACCTGGCCTCGCTGGAGTTGACCGAGATCGGCCGGCCGCTGCTAGAGCGCCTGCGCGACGAGATCCATTACTCGACCAACCTGGTGGTGCGCGACGGCCGCTCGATCATCTACGTGGCCAAGTCGACGATGGCGGCGCCGTTCACCAGCACCGTCAACGTCGGCACCCGCCTGCCGGTGCATGCGACCGTGCTGGGCCGCGTACTGCTGATGGACATGACCCTGCCGCAACTGCGCGAGCTGTATCCGGAAGAGCACCTGAAGTCCTACACCGACAACACCCCGCAGACCGTGCTGGACCTGTTCAACCTGGTGCAGCGCGACCGCGAGCGCGGCTATGTGCTCGAAGAAGGCTTCTTCGAGCGCGGCATTTCGACCGTGGCGGCCCCGGTGCGCGACCACAGCGGCAAGGTGGTGGCGGCCCTCGGTGCCACGATTCCCGAACCGCGCATCGCCGCCGACAAGCTCGACGACGTGGTGGCCCGGGTGCGCGGCACGGCCGACGAGCTCTCGCGCCTGCTGGATCACACGCCGGCGCAGGGCGCCCAGGTCGTCAACCTGTGGCAGCGTTGAGGAGGGCCGATCATGCGCATGACTGACCTGACAGGCCGCGTGGCCGTGGTGACCGGCGGTTCGTCCGGCATCGGCTACGCGACCGTCGAACTGCTGCTCGAAGCGGGCGCCGACGTGGCCCTGTGCGGCCGCGATGCCGAGCGCCTCGAGGGCGCCGTGGCGCAACTGCGCCAGCGCTTCCCCGCCGCGCGCCTGCTGGCCCAGCGCTGCGACGTGCTCGACGCCGACCAGGTGGCCGCGTTCGCCGCCCGCGTCGAGACCGAGCTGGGCGCCGCGTCCATCCTGGTCAACAACGCCGGCCAGGGGCGGGTGTCGACCTTCGCCGACACCAGCGACGCGGCCTGGCTGGAAGAGCTGCAACTCAAGTTCTTCTCGATCCTGCGGCCGACCCGCGCCTTCCTGGCGCAGCTGCAAAGCCGGGAGGACGCCGCGATCGTGTGCGTGAACTCGCTGCTGGCCGTGCAGCCGGAGCCCCACATGGTCGCCACGTCGGCCGCCCGCGCCGGCGTGCACAACCTGGTGCGCTCGCTGGCCACCGAATTCGCGCCGAGCCGGGTGCGCGTCAACGGCATCCTGATCGGCCTGGTCGAATCGGGCCAATGGCGGCGCCGCTTCGATGTCCGTCCCGCCGACGAACGCGACCTGGACTGGGCCCAGTGGAGCCGCAACCTGGCGCGCAAAAAACAGATCCAGCTGGGCCGTCTCGGCCTTCCCGAGGAAGCAGCGCGCGCCATCCTGTTCCTGGCCTCGCCGCTTTCCTCGTACACCACAGGTAGCCATATCGATGTCTCCGGAGGACTTTCCCGTCATGTTTAATTCTGAAAAAATCACCGTCGGCTGCGCCATCGCAGCCTTCCTCGAGCAGTGCGGCGTGAAAGCGGCGTTCGGCGTCATCTCGATCCACAACATGCCGATCCTCGATGCGTTCGGCGAGCGCGGCCGGATCCGCTTCGTGCCGGCGCGCGGCGAAGCGGGCGGCGCCAACATGGCCGACGCCTATGCCCGCACCACGAGCCGCCTGGGCGTCTGCCTGACGAGCACCGGTACCGCCGCCGGCAACGCGGCCGGCGCCATGGTCGAAGCGCTGACCGCCGGCACGCCGCTGCTGCACCTGACGGGCCAGATCGAAACCCCCTACCTGGACCAGAGCCTGTCGTACATCCACGAGGCCCCGGACCAGCTCACGATGCTGAAGGCCGTTTCGAAGACCGCGTTCCGCATCCGCAGCGTGGACACGGCGCTGAGCACCGTGAAGCTGGCCGTGCAGATCGCGCTGACTCCGCCGATGGGCCCCGTCAGCGTCGAGATCCCGATCGATATCCAGGCCGCGCTGATCGACGCGCCGGCCGACCTGCGCCCGCTGCCGGTCCCGCGCAACGCGCCGTCCGAGGACGCGCTCGACGAACTCGCCCGGCGACTCGCCATGGCGAAGCGTCCGATGTTGTGGCTGGGCGGCGGCAGCCGTGGCGCCTCGAAGCAGGTCCAGCGCCTGCTGGACATGGGCTTCGGCGTGGTCACCACCACCCAGGGCCGCGGCGTGGTGCCGGAAGACCACCCGCAATCGCTGGGCGCCTTCAACCTGCACAAGCCGGTCGAGCAGTTCTACCAGGGCTGCGACGCGATGGTGGTCGTCGGCTCGCGCCTGCGCGGCAACGAGACCCTGAAGTACGAACTGAAGCTGCCGCGGCCCCTGTACCGCATCGATGCCGACCCGGCCGCCGAAGGCCGCTGCTACAAGAGCGACTACTTCGTCTGCGGCGACGCCGAACTGGCGCTGGCGGGCCTGGCCGACCGCCTGGAAGGCATGATGAAGATCGACCCGGACTTCATCGGCGACCTGCAACAGGCGCGCGACAGCGCCGTCGCCGGCCTGGTCGACGGCCTCGGTCCGTACAGCGCCCTGGTCGACAAGCTGCAGGCGGCCGCCGGGCGCAGCTTCAACTGGGTGCGCGACGTCACGGTCTCGAACTCGACCTGGGGCAACCGCTACCTGCGCATCTTCGACCCGCTGGCCGGCGTGCACGCCCTCGGCGGCGGCATCGGCCAGGGCCTGGCGATGGGCATCGGCGCGGCCGTGGGCGCGGCCGTGACCGGGTCCGGCAAGAAGACCTTCTGCCTGGCCGGCGACGGCGGTTTCATCCTGAACCTGGGCGAACTCGCCACCGCGGTGCAGGAGCGGGCCGACATGGTCATCGTGCTGATGAACGACAAGGGCTACGGCGTGATCAAGAACATCCAGGACGTGCAGTATGGCGGCCGGCGCCACTATGTCGACCTGCATACGCCGGACTACGCGGTGCTGGCGCAGGCGCTGCAACTGCGTCATGCCCGCGTGTCCAGCCTGCTCGACGTCAAGGACGCGCTGGGGCGTGCCCTCGCCGAGCCGGGACCCTTCCTGCTGGAGATCGACATGCTGTCGATCGGCAGCTTCAAGACGGCGTTCGCCGGTCCGCCGGTCAAGGCGGTCCAGCCCGTCGCCGCCGTCACCGCCTGAGGAGAATCCCATGTTGCATGTATCGATGATTGGCTGCGGCGCGATCGGCGTCGGCGTCATGGAGCTGCTCAAGAGCGATCCGGAAGTCGTGTTCGATCTCGTCGTCGTGCCGGAAAACGCCCTGGACAGCGCCGGCGCCACCGTGCGCCGCCTGGCGCCCCAGGCGAAGGTCGGCGTGGCCCTGAACGGCTCCCGGCCCGATCTCCTGGTCGAATGCGCGGGCCACCGCGCCATCCAGGAGCACATCATCCCGGCGCTGGAAAGCGGGATCCCGTGCATGGTGGTGTCGGTGGGCGCGCTGTCCGAAGAAGGCCTGGCCGAGAAGCTCGAGCTGGCCGCGCAGCGCGGCAAGACCCAGGTGCAGCTGCTGTCGGGCGCGATCGGGGCGATCGACGCCCTGGCCGCGGCGCGCATCGGCGGTCTCGATTCGGTCGTGTACACCGGCCGCAAGCCGGCCGGCGCCTGGAAGGACACGCCCGCCGAGCAGGCCTACGACCTGGATGCGCTGACCGGGCCGGTGGTGATCTTCGAAGGCTCGGCGCGCGAGGCGGCCCGCCTGTATCCGAAGAACGCCAACGTCGCCGCCACCCTGTCGCTGGCCGGTCTCGGCCTGGACCGCACCGTGGTGCGCCTGCTGGCCGACCCGCACGCCACCGAGAACGTGCATCACGTGGAAGCCAACGGCGCCTTCGGCAACTTCGAGCTGACCATGCGCGGCAAGCCGCTGGCGGCCAATCCGAAGACGTCCGCACTCACCGTGTTCAGTGTCGTGCGCGCCCTGAACAACCGCGCACACGCACTGTCGATCTGAGACCATCATGAACACACCATTCGATTCCACCGCGACCCTGGACATTCTCGTCGCGGGCACCTGGCGCCGGGGCGGCGGCGACCGCTACGCCACCCTGTACCCGGCCACGGGCGAGCCGGTCGCCTATCTGAACGCCGCCAGCCTGGCCGACGTCGAAGAAGCGATCACCGGCGCCGACCATGCCTTCCGCACCAGCGGCTGGGCCCAGCGCAAGCCGCACGAGCGCGCGGCGGTGCTGTACAAGGTGGCAAGCCTGATCCGCGAGCGCGCCGAGGAACTGGCCCAGCTGCAGCGCCTCGACAACGGCAAGCCGATCACGGAAACGCGCAACCTGGTGGCCAGCGCGGCCGCCACCTTCCAGTTCTTCGCCGCCGCCTGCGAGACCCTGGAAGAAACCATCACCCCGGCGCGCGGCGACAACCTGACCATGAGCGTGTACGAGCCGATGGGCGTCGTGGCGGCGATCACGCCCTGGAACTCGCCGATCGCCAGCGAGGCGCAGAAGCTGGCGCCGGCGCTCGCGGCCGGCAATGCCGTGGTCGTGAAACCGGCCGAGGTGACGCCGCTGCTGGCCCTGGAACTGGCCAGGATCTGCGAACAGGCCGGCGTGCCGAAAGGCCTGGTCAGCGTCCTGCCGGGCAAGGGCTCGGTGATCGGCGACGCCATCACCGTGCATCCGCTGGTGCGGCGCGTGTCGTTCACCGGCGGCACCAGCACCGGCAAACACATCGCGCACATCGCGGCCGACAAGATGATGCCGGTGTCGCTGGAACTGGGCGGCAAGTCGCCGACCATCGTGTTCGACGACGCCGATATCGACCACGCCGTCGCGGGCGTGCTGTACGGGATCTTCAGCTCCTCGGGCGAATCGTGCATCGCCGGTTCGCGCCTGTTCGTGGCGCACGGCATCTACGACAGCTTCATGGAGCGCCTGGCGCAGGGCGCCGCCGCGCTGCGCGTCGGCGACCCGGCCGACGAACGTACCCAGCTCGGCCCGCTCATCACGGCGCGCCATCGCGACAGCATCGAGTCGTACGTGGCGCTGGGCGTGGCCGAAGGCGGGCGCCTGCGCACCGGCGGCATGCGTCCGCCGGGCGCGCAGTTCGAGAAGGGCAACTACTACCTGCCGACCATCATCGAGGACGTGCGCAACGACATGCGCATCTGCCAGGAAGAGATCTTCGGGCCGGTGCTGGTGGCGATGCCGTTCGCCGACGAGGCCGACCTGATCGCCCAGGCCAACGACAGCGTGTACGCGCTGGCGGCCGGCATCTGGACCCGCGACTATAAGAAGGCATGGCGCTATGCGCGCGCGGTGCAGGCCGGGAACGTGTGGATCAACACCTACAAGCAGTTCTCGATCTCGACCCCGTTCGGCGGCTGGCGCGACAGCGGCCTCGGCCGCGAGAAGGGCCGCCTCGGGATCCTGCAATACATGGAACAGAAAAGCGTCTACTGGGGCATGAACGACATGCCGCTGCCGTGGGCGCAGGGAGCGCAATGATGGACGTACTGGGTATCGACGAAATCACCTACGGCGCGGACGACCTCGCCGGCTGCAAGACCTTCTTCCTCGACTGGGGCCTGAAGCTGGTCGACGACAGCGACAGCGCGCTGGTGTTCGAAACCATGAATGCCTGCCGCGTCATCGTGCGGCGCTCCGACGATCCGGCGCTGCCGCCGGCGATCGAGGCGGGGCCGACCCTGCGCGAAGTCGTGTGGGGGCTGTCGTCCGCCGAGGTGCTGGAGCGCTTCCGCGCCATCGTGCGCGCGCTGCCGGACCCGGTGGACGAGGGGGACCGTATCGGCTGCACCGACCCGAACGGGCTGGCGGTGCGCTTCCAGGTCAGCCGCAAGCACGACGTCGACGTCGAGTGCGCGCAGATGAACACCTGGTCGCACCACCCGCGCAAGAACGCGCGCAGTCCGTCCTACGAGCGCGCCGAGCCGATCGAGGTGGGCCATGTCGTGTTCTTCGTGAAGGACGTGAAGGCCTGCGAGGACTTTTATTGCAGCCACTTCGGCTTCGTGCCCTCCGACCGTTACCCGGGCCGCGGCGCGTTCCTGCGCTGCGCCAACGTGGGCGGGCACCATGACCTGTTCCTGCTGCAGACGCCGGACCGCAAGGCGGGCCTGAACCACGTGGCCTTCACGGTGCGCGACATCCACGAAGTGTTCGGCGGCGGCATGCACGTGTCGCGCCAGGGCTGGGACACGCAACTGGGCCCGGGCCGGCACCCGATCTCGTCGGCCTATTTCTGGTACTTCCGCAATCCGGCCGGCGGCCTGATCGAGTACTACGCCGACGAGGACCAGCTCGACGAAGCGTGGGAAGCGCGCGAATTCGAGCCGGGACCGACCGTGTTCGCCGAATGGGCGATCGACGGCGGGCTGGATGGCCATACGCGCCGCCAGCGCCACGCCAAGGCGCCCGAAGGCAAGTTTCTGACCGAGAAAAGCAAGAACTGACAGTTTTCGAGAACTGAGAGGAGAACATCATGCACCAACAACGCTACCTGACCGTCCACCAGACCCGCCGCCGTGAACCGACTTCGTGGGAAGACCTGCTGGGCGATTCGATCGAACGCGCTTTCGCGGCCGGCATCACCGAGCTGTCCGCCCTGGTGGCGCACCTGAACCGCACCGGCCCGAACTATCCGGGCGGCGCCGCTTGGACCGAACAAAACTACCAGGCCGAGATCGCGCGCCTGGCCTCCGAATGCTGAACCCGAAAGGACACATGATGCGCACCGTAGCCAATGATCCCGTCGACGCCGTCCTCGCAGCCGGCCTGAAAGACCTGTGGTACCCGATCTGCCCGTCCGGCTTCGTTGCCGACAAACCCGTGTCGCTGCGCCGCCTGGGCAGGAAATTCGTCCTGTGGCGCGAAGCCGACGGCACGCTGCACGCGCTGGAAGACCACTGCCCGCACCGCGGCGCGCCGCTTTCGCTCGGCATCGTGCTGGGCGACCGCATCGCCTGCGGCTACCACGGCGTGCAGATACGCTTCGACGGCGTCGTGACCAGCGTCCCGGGCAGCCCGGGCTGCAAGCTCGAAGGCGCCAAGGCGACGCGCTCGTTCCACGTCAAGGAAGCGGCCGGCGCGATCTTCCTCTACAACGCCAGCAAGGACGTGGCCGACGCGCCGCCGCTGAACCTGCCGCCCGAGCTGACCGATCCCGCCTACGCGCACTTCCTGTGCTACGCCGAGTGGGAGGGCGACTACCGCTACGTGCTGGACAACGTGCTCGACCCGATGCACGGCACCTTCCTGCACAAGCAGTCGCATTCGATGGCCGAGGGCGAATCGACGGCCGCCTTCCGCGTGCGCGATACCGAGACCGGCTTCGTGTTCGAGAAGGAAGGCCAGCGCGGCGTGAATTTCGACTGGACCGAGTACGGCGAGACCGGCATCCAGTGGATGCGCCTCGAGATCCCGTATCCGAAGACCGGCGGCCCCGGCGGCAACTTCATCATCATCGGCGGCTACGCGCCGATGGAAGAGGGCGCCACCGCCGTGTTCTTCTGGCGCGTGCGCAAGGTCGAGGGCTGGCAGCGCGATACCTGGCGCTTCCTGTACAAGAACCGCCTGGAGGCGCGCCACTGGCAGGTGCTGGAGCAGGACCGCGTGATCCTGGAAGCGATGGAGCCGGACGCCAACCAGCGCGAAATGCTGTACCAGCACGACATGGGCATCGTGCGCCTGCGCCGCCACCTGCGCGCCCTGGCCAAGGCGCAGATAGCCGCGGCCGAAACCGCCGCCTGAATACCGGAGTCATGCCATGAGCAACAGCCAACAGATCGTCGTGCGCGTGCAGGCGATGCGTTTCGAAGCCAACGGCATCGTCAGCGTCGAGCTGGTGTCGCCGCAGGGCGCCGAACTGCCCGCTTTCGCCGCCGGCGCCCATATCGACCTGCACTTGCCGAACGGCGTGGTGCGCAGCTACTCGCTGTGGAATTCGCCGCAGGAGCGCCACCGCTACGTCATCGGCGTGCTGCACGATAAGAACAGCCGCGGCGGTTCGCGCTACGTGCACGAGCAGCTGCGGGTCGGCGCCACGATCACGATCGGCGCGCCGCGCAACAACTTCCCGCTGGACGAGACGGCGGCGCACACGGTCCTGATCGCGGGCGGCATCGGCATCACGCCGATCTACGGCATGTTGAACGAGCTGCGCCGCCTGGGCAAGTCGGTGGAGCTGCTGTACTGCGCGCGCAGCCGCGCCGAAGCGGCCTTCGTCGAGGGCCTGCTCGGCGCGGACGGCGTGCAGACCCACTTCGACGACGAAGCGGGCGGCCCGCCGGACCTGCGCGCCTACCTGACCGCCAAACCCGGCAGTGCGCACTTTTATTGCTGCGGCCCGACGCCGATGCTGGGCGCCTTCGAGCGGACGTGCGAAGCGCTGGGCCTGCCGAACGTGCACATCGAGCGCTTCGCCCCGGCCGAGCCGGTGGTCGCGGCGCAGGGCAGCGATTACGAGTGCCATCTGGCGCGCTCGCAGAAGATGGTGCTCGTCCCGACCGGCAAGTCGCTGCTGGACGCGCTGCTCGAAGCCGGGGTCGATGTCGACCACAGCTGCCGCGAAGGCGTGTGCGGCTCGTGCGAGACCCGGGTCGTGGACGGCGTGCCGGACCATCGCGACGGGGTGCTGACCAAGGCCGAGCGCGAGTCCGGCAAGACGATGATGGTCTGCGTGTCCGGCTGCAAGGGACGGCGCCTGGTGCTCGACCTGTAACGCTGCGCGCCGGGCGGGGAAGGAGACGCCGCGCCCGGCGCCAAACCCGCAAGAAGAACCTGACCGCTGGTCCGGTTTTTTTTGCGCCCAAATCACATCTGAAACGCCGTTTTATCCATGAAACGCGGTATCCGCCGCCAAAACAATAGGGGAGTTCATATGAAATCGCATCTGTCCATCATGGCCGCCGTCGCCGCGCTCGGGAGCGTTGCCGCGGCGAGCGCCCAGGCCCAGAGCAACGTCACGGTCTACGGCAGCCTGGACGCGGGCGTGGCCTACATCAACAATCTGGCCGGCGGCGCCGTGACCCGCCTCGACCAGGGGACGATGCAGCCGGACCGCATCGGCTTCCGCGGCACGGAAGACCTGGGCGGCGGCATGAAAGCCCTGTTCCAGCTCGAAGCCGGCTTTGCCACCGACACCGGCAACCAGGTCAATGCGGGCCGCCTGTTCAACCGCAACGCCACGGTCGGCCTGCAGGGCAGCCTGGGCACTGTCACGCTGGGGAACATGCCGGACATCGTGTTCGACTATGCGGGCAAGCTGAGCAACGGATTCCAGCTGACGAACTTCTACCTGTTTCACCCGGGGAACCTGGACACGCTGGCCAACACCTACCAGTTCAACAATGCGGTGCGCTATACCTCGCCGGCATTCGACGGCTTGACGGTCAGCGCGATGGCCGGGCTGGGCGAGCAGCCGGGCGACGCCAGCCGCAACCGCAACCTGAGCGCGGGCGCCAACTACGCCCAGGGGCCGCTGCGCATGGTCCTGGCGTACAGCCGCCAGAACAACCGCGCCGCCGGTTACGCCGGGGCGTACCTGGCCACTCTGGGCCGGGGCAACGCGACCACCGTGTTCGACAGCCTGACCACGTGGGCGGGCGGCGCCGGCTACACGGTCGGCGACTGGCGCATGAACGCGCTCTACACCCAGAGCCGGGTCGCCATGCCGGCGGCGCCCGGCTTCACGCAGAAGAATGCCGACCTCGGGGCGGCCTGGCGCTACGGTCCGCGCACCACCCTCAACTTCGGCTACACGCATACCCGCCTGGAGGGGGCGCGCTACAACCAGGTCAGCGTCAGCCACGTGCTTGCGTTCTCCAAGCGCACCGAGTTCTACGTCCAGGCCGCCTACCAGAAGGCGGGCGGTGCGGCGAAATTCGCTTTCCAGAACTACACGGGGGCGTCGTCCGACGACAAGCAGCTGGTGACGACCATCGGCCTGCACCACCTGTTCTGACTTCCTACCGACCACGACCACGCAAAATCCCATGTTCAGCAATCTCAAGATCGGCGCGCGCCTCGGCCTCGGTTTCGCCATCGTCATCGGCCTGTTGGCCGGCATCGTCGCCATCGCGCTCCAGAGCCTGGCCGCCCTGAACCAGGCGACGGCGCAGATCGTCGACGACCGTTATCCGCAAGTGGTGCTCGCCACCGAGTTGCTGCTGCAACTGGACGAGAATGCGATCGCGATGCGCAACATGCTGCTGGCCGACCGGCCGGACGTGCTGAAACGGGAAACGGCGGAGGTCGGGGCGGGCGAGCGGAAGATCGCGGCCGGCCTGCAGAAGCTGGGCGGCATGGTGTCCAGCGAAGCCGGCCGCAAGGCCTACCGCGAGGTCATGGCCTTGCGCGCGAAATACCAGCAGGGACAGGCGCGCTTCCTCGAGCTGGCCGCCAGCGGCGGCACGGTCGATGCGTCCACGCTCCTGATGACCAGCCTGCGCGAGGACCAGCTGGCGTATGTCGGGCGCATGAAGGGCTTCCTGGCCGGCGGCGGCAAACTGATGGAACAGAGCGGGCGCGACGCGGCCGGGCTGTATCGGCAGAAGCGCCTGCAGATCGTGCTGCTGGCGGGCCTGGCGTGCGTGCTGGCGGTCGGTTTCGGTGTCTGGATCACGCGCTCGATCACGGTGCCGCTGCGCCAGGCGGTGCGGGTGGCGCGCCGCGTTGCCGGCGGCGACCTGAGCAGCGAGATCGACGTGGGCGCGCGCGGCGAGGTGGGCCAGTTGATGCAGGCGCTGAAGGAGATGAACGGCGGCCTGCGCAGGATCGTGGGCGAGGTCCGCAGCGGCACCGACGCGATCGCCGACGCGGCGCGCGAGATCGCGCGAGGGAATATGGATCTGTCGGAACGCACCGAGCAGCAGGCCGGCGCCCTGGAGGAAACGGCGTCCACCATGGAAGAATTGAGCGCCACGGTCAGCCGCAATGCCGCGCACGCCGACGCCGCGCGCGGCCGCGCCCGCGAAGCGAGCGGCATTGCCGTCGACAGCAGCGCGGTCGTCGAGCGCGTGGTGCAGACCATGGCGGCGATCGACGCCTCGTCGCGCCGGATCGCCGATATCACGGGGGTCATCGACGGCATCGCCTTCCAGACGAATATCCTGGCGTTGAACGCTTCGGTGGAAGCGGCGCGCGCGGGCGAATTGGGCCGCGGCTTCGCGGTGGTGGCCGGCGAGGTGCGCACGCTGGCCCAGCGCGCCGGCGCGGCCGCGCAGGACATCAAGCGCCTGGTCGAGGCGTCGCGCGCCAGCGTGGACAGCGGCGGCGAGCTGGCGCGGCAGGCCGGCGCCACGATGCGGGGCGTGGTGGGCAGCGTCGCCGAGGTGGCCGCGACGATGAGCGAGATCGCGGCCGCCAGCGCCGAGCAGAGCAGTGGCCTGGGCCAGGTGAATGCGGCGGTACTGCAGATGGATGCGAGCACCCAGCAGAATGCCGCGCTGGTGGAGCAGGCGGCGGCGGCGGCGCAGGCCCTGCAGGACCGCGCGTTCCACCTCGCGCAACTGGTCAGCACCTTCCGGCTCGACGGGGACGCCGGCCCTGCGACGCCGGTGGTAAGCTTGTGGCAAAAACGCCTGGCCGCCTGAGTTACCGGAAAAGACACCAATGGACGAAGTACGCGTGACCACATGGAACGAGTTCATGTCGCTCAGCGCCGAGCTCGACGGCTGGGCGTTCCGTGGCCAGCAGGACGCCGCCTGGCCGCTGCTCACATCCCTGTCGCGCTACCTGAACGCCTATGTCCCCGACCGCGCCAGCTGGCGCGCACGCGAGCAGAGGGCGATCCGCATCTTCCAGCGCAAGGCGCATAACTACCTCAGCGATCCCGGCGTGCTGGGCAACGCGCTGCGCTGCCTGGCGCTGATGCAGCACCACGGCGCGCCGACGCGCCTGCTCGACTTCACCAAGTCGCCGTTCGTCGCGGTGTTCTTCGCGCTGGAACGCGCGGTCGGCGACGCCGCCGTCTATGCACTGAACACGCCGCGCCTGTGGCGGGCGGTCCCGCGCACGCAAAGGCATATGGACCGCGACAGCATCGATCCGCGCCAGGCGGACAATTTCGCCCGGATCTTCCTGCCGAACACGAATGCGGTCATCTGGACGGGGGAACCCACCGAAATGGACCGGCGTCTGGTGGCGCA
Organism: Massilia putida; assembly: GCF_001941825.1. NCBI lineage: Bacteria > Pseudomonadati > Pseudomonadota > Betaproteobacteria > Burkholderiales > Oxalobacteraceae > Massilia > Massilia putida. The sequence goes on along the minus strand of NZ_CP019038.1, from coordinate 1,667,178 downwards.
GTCCGGAACCCTGGTGGTGCCGGGCATGCTGGACAAGACCCTGGACGACATCCTGCGCCACTACGATGACCCGGCCACGCTGCTGAAGAAGATCGTCCTGCCGTTCACGGTTCGCGAGGAGGCGATGAAGGCGCTGTACCGGATGAATATCACGAATGCGACCCTGTTCCCCGACCTGGACGGGCTGGCGCGCTCGATCAACATGGAACTGGAAATCGTGTGGGCGGGCGCGGGCGAGCTCACCGCGGGCAGTGCGGGCCAGCCTGATGCGGAGATGGGATGAGTGCCGGCCTACCTGTCAGGACATTGCATTATCCCGAGCGGTGGAGCGTCTCGATCCGGCCCTTGACGGCTTGAGCGGCCCGTCAGCCAGCCACGGCGTGAAGCCTCGGGACTTGCCGTCGCCCGCGGCCGGGCGGCCGCCGGGATGCCGGCGCAAGGCGGTGAAGAAATACCAATTGATGGATCAGTCATTTCAATCGTGCGCGGCTGGGCAGCGCCATGCCCGAAGAGTATGATGCGGCTCGGCAACGCAAGGTTGCCGCCGTTCGAAAGCATCAATGACGCCCAGCCAGAAAATCGGTGCCGCGCTTGCGTTCTGTGCAGCCGCGGCCCTCGTTCCCCGCCCGACCCTCGCCCAGCCCATCCCCGCCGCCATCCATGCCCTGGCCGTCCAGGCCGCGCAGTCGCCCGCGCTCCCCGCGGGGCCGTACGACGGACGCGGCTGGCTCGAACGGTTTTACGCCCCGCGCAAGTACGCGCCCGCCTGGAATCCGGCGACGGCCGCGGCCGCGTTGTGGGTGCTGCGCCGGGCCACGCTGCAGGGCCTGGACCCGCTCGACTACGGGGCCGACGCCCTGGAGCGGCAACTGCGCGCCGGTCAAGCGGACATGGCGCGGTTCGACGTCGCGCTCACGGCGGCCATGCTGCGCTACCTGGCCGACCTGCGCGTCGGCCGCGTGCGGTCCGAATACCATGCGCGCGCGCTCGACACGCGCCTGCGGCAATACGATCCGGTCGAGCGCCTGCGTGCCGGGCTCGCGGGCGGCAAGCTGCAGGCCGCGGTGCAGGCCGCCGAGCCAGCTTTGCAGCAATATGCGCAGGTCAAGGCGGCGCTGGCATCGTACCGCGCTTTGTCCCGGCAGCCGTATCCGGCGCTGCCGGCGCCGCCAGCCAAGGTCGCGCCCGGCGGCGCCTACCCGGCCGCGCAGCCGCTGTTCGAGCGCCTGGTGCTGCTGGGCGACCTGCCGGCCGATACGCCACCGCCCCCCGACGGCATCTACGGGGAGCGGATGGAAGAGGGCGTCCGCCGGTTCCAGGCCCGTCACGGCCTGACGGATGACGGCGTGCTGGGCCGTGGCACCATCGCCGCGCTGAACGTGCCGCTCGCCACGCGCGTGCGCCAGCTCGAGCTGACGCTCGAACGCCTGCGCTGGCTGCCGGATTTCGGGCCCGGTCCGTTGATCGTCGTCGACCTGCCGGCCTACCGCCTGTGGGCGACGAGCACCGGCAGCGCGGAGGCGCCGCTCGAGATGCGGGTCGTGGTCGGCAGCGCGATCAGGACCGAAACCCCGCTGTTCGTCGGCCAGATGCGTTACCTCGAATTCAACCCGTACTGGAACGTCCCGCGCAGCATTCTGGACAAGGAGATCCTGCCGAAGCTCGAACGCGATCCTGCGTACCTCAAGCGGCACGACATGGAGACGGTGCCGCCGGGGGCCGGCGTGGCCGACCTGAAGGCGGGCCGGGCGCGCGTGCGCCAGCGCCCGGGTCCGACGAACTCGCTGGGGGCGATCAAGTTCGCGATGCCCAACCCGATGGACATCTATCTGCACTCGACCCCGGCGCACGAGCTGTTCGAGCGCAGCCGGCGCGACCTGTCGCACGGCTGCATCCGCGTCGAGCATCCGGCCGCGCTGGCCCAGTACGTGCTCGGCCGGCAGCGCCGGTGGAACGCCGACGCCATCCAGGACGAGCTGCAGCCCGGACCGACGCGGCACGTCGATCTGGCCCATCCGATTCCCGTCGTGATGTTCTACGCCACCGCCATCGTGGACAGCGACGGCAGTGCGCGCTTCGCGGCGGATATCTACGGGCGCGACCCGAAGCTGGAGCAGGCGCTGGCGGCCCGGCGCAGCCGGGAGGCGTCGGCGCCGGGCCGTCCAATGGAGTAGCGGTTCAGCGCCCGTCGCGCCGCTTCGCCGCCGCGGCATCGTCGGCCGCCTGCCGCGGCAAGTGCGCCACCGGCAGGTGCCAGTCCAGCTTGATGGCCGCCAGGCGCAGCCCGAAGCACAGGGCCGCGCCCGCGCAGGCGCTGACGGTGCCGGGCACGCCCAGCGCGTCGCCCGTCACCATCACGGCGGCGCCCGCCAGTGCGGCGACCGCGTAGATGTCGGAGCGCAGCACGGCCGGAATCTCGGACAGCAGCACGTCGCGCGCGACGCCGCCGCCGACGCCCGTCAGCATGCCGAGCAGCGCCGCCGCGACGGGGGACAGGCCGAACACGAGCGCTTTCTGGGCGCCGGCCACGCAGAACAGGGCGAGGCCCGCGGCGTCGAAGATCAGCACCGGGCTGCGCAGGCGCCTGATGCTCGGGTACCAGAAGAAGATCCACACGCCGGCCAGCAGGGAGGCGGCCAGGTAGCGCCAGTCGCGGATGGCCGCCGGCGGCGTGGCGCCGATCAGGACGTCGCGCACGATGCCGCCCGAGTTGGCGGCGACGAACGACAGCACCAGCACGCCGAACAGGTCGAGGCGGCGGCGCACGCCGGCGACGGCGCCGGAGAGCGCGAACACGAACGTGCCCAGCAGGTCGAGCGTCAGCACGAGGGTCTTGATGGCGGTGCTGACGTCGAGGGAAACGGGTGGGAACATGGCCTCATCCAGGCGAAGAAAACCCGTCATTATGCCGCAACACGCTGAAAGCTAATTGAAGGGTTGCGTCGCTATAGTGGGCTCCATTCACCAGGCTGATCATCCGTATCACCGCATTCCATAACTACCAACGGAATGCCGCCTGGGCCAAGAAAGAGGAGCACATATGAATACGACAACGACGACCTACACCCCGGCACGCGCCGACGACAAGCCGGCCGGCACTTCCTTCGCGGGCATCTGCCGGCAAATCGCACGGGCCCGCATCGGCATCGTGCCGCTGCCGGTCTATCTGCTGCTGCTGGCATTGATTGCCGGCTTCGTCACCACCGGCAAGGTGCCGAACGATATCTGCGTGTCGATCGCGATCCTGACCGTCGGCGGTTTTTCGTGCGCGGAGCTGGGCAAGCGCCTGCCGTACTTCCGCAACATCGGCGCGGCCGCGATTTTTGCCACCTTCATCCCGTCCTACCTGGCGTTCAGCAAGCTGCTGCCGGCGCCGGTCCTGAAGAACGTCGTCGATTTCACCAAGTCGACCAACTTCCTGTACCTGTTCATTTCGTCCATCATCGTGGGCAGCATCCTGAGCATGGACCGCAACGTGCTCATCAAAGGCTTCGTGAAGATTTTCGTGCCGCTGGCCATCGGCTCCGTCGTGGCGGGCGCCGTCGGCACCGCCGTCGGCACGTTGCTGGGCCTCGGGCCGTACCACACGTTCTTCTACCTCGTCGCCCCGATCATGGCCGGCGGCGTCGGTGAAGGCGCGATTCCGCTGTCGATCGGTTATGGGGGCATCCTCGGCCAGGAACAGGGCCACGTGTTCGCCGAAGTCCTGCCGCCCGTGATGCTGGGCAGCCTGACCGCGATCCTGCTGTCCGGCATGCTGAATGCGCTCGGCAAGAAGCGTCCGCACCTGACCGGCAACGGCCGCCTGCAGCCGACGGAAGACGGCGACCTGCAGCCGCAGACGGAAACGTTCTCGGGCCAGTTCGACATCGGCAATATCGCGGCGGCCGGCATCACGTCCATCTCGCTGTACATGGTCGGCATGATGTGCTTCCGCCTGTTCGATTTCCCGGCGCCCGTCGCGATGCTGTTCGTGGCCGTGATGTTCAAGCTGTCGCGCCTCGTGTCGCCGCAGCTGCAGCAAAGCTCGTACATCGTCTACAAATTCTTTTCCACCGCCGTCACGTATCCGCTGCTGTTCGCGATCGGCGCGTCGATGACCCCGTGGGACAAACTCGTCGCAGCGTTCAACGTGGTCAACCTCGTCGTCATCGTCTCGACGGTCGCCAGCCTGATCGCCACCGGCTTCTTTGTCGGCCGCAAGATGAACATGTATCCGATCGAAGCGGCCATCATCAACGCGTGCCACAGCGGCCAGGGCGGCACGGGCGACGTCGCGATCCTCACCGCGGCCGAGCGCATGCAGCTGATGCCGTTCGCACAGATCGCCACGCGGATCGGCGGCGCCATCACCGTCACGCTGACCTTGTTGCTGATGTCGCAACTGCACTGAGCCGTCCACCGATGAAAGCGAGCCCGCGAGTATGATGGGGCCCATGAAAGCACTCCGCATCATCTTCCCGCTGCTCGCTGCACTTCCCGCCTCGGCGCCCGCCGTGGCGCGGCAGCCGGCCGAGGCCGAATGCGTCGTCCCGTCGAAGCCGGGCGGCGCGATGGATCTGACCTGCAAGCTGGCCCAGAAAGCCCTGCAGAGCAAGGCAGACAGCCCGAAACTGAAACTGCGCTATATGCCGGGCGGGATCGGCGCGGTGGCGTGGCACACGATCGTGTCGCAGCGCCGCGGCGAACCGGATACCATCGTCGCGTTTTCCGGCGGGTCGTTGCTGAACCTCGCCCAGGGCAAGTTCGGCAAGGCCAACGCCGACGACGTCCGCTGGGTCGCCGGGCTCGGCGTCGATTACGGCGTCATCGCCGTGCCCGCCGACTCGCCTTACCATACGCTGCACGACCTGATGAACGCGCTGCGGCGCGACCCGGAGAAGGTCGTGATCGGCATGTCCGGCACCATCGGCAGCCAGGACTGGATGAAGATGGCGCTGCTGGCGCGCCAGGCCGGGGTCGAACCGCGCCAGCTGCGCTTCGTCGCGCTGGAAGGCGGCGGCGAGGAATTCGTCGCGATGCAGGCCGGCTATGTCCAGGTGGTCTCGAGCGACGTCTCGGAAACGAGTATTTATACGGCTTCCGGCAAGGCGCGGGTGCTGGCCGTACTGTCCGAAAAGCGCCTTCCGGGTGCGATGGCCGCCGTGCCGACGGCGCGCGAGCAGGGCTTCGACGTGGTCTGGCCGGTGATCCGCGGCGTATGGATGGGACCGGACGTTTCCGACGCCGATTACCGCCGCTGGGTCCAGGCCTTCGACCGCGTCGAGTCCGCGCCCGAATTCGCGCGGATGCGGTCGCAGATCGGGCTGTATCCGCTGGCGCTCACAGGGGATGCGCTGACCCGGTATATCCGGCAGGCCGTCGCCGACTACAAGCGGCAGGCCCGGCAATTCAATCTGGTGCGCGAGCACTGATCTCCTGCGGTTCGGCCGCCGCGTGCTTGTTCCGGACGCGTTGCGCGGCCACGACACCCACCCCCAGTAATGCCAGACTGAGCATCGTGCCGAACGACGGCGCCGCGAGCCAGCGCAGCGACTGGTTCGGTTGCTCCAGCGGCTTTTCCTGCGGCGGGTCGGAGGACATGCCGGGCCCGTTCACTGTCGCCGCGGGCTCACCGGCGTAACACGGGATCAGCGCCTGCACGAACGCGGCCACGTCCTGCGTGCCCCGGCTCGTCAACACGTGCGCGTCGCGCACCACTTCCTGGTTCAGCCACGTGGCGCCCGCGTTGACGACGTCGTCGCGCACCCCGGGCCATGATGTCAGCGTGCGGCCGGTCGCGAGTCCGGCCGACACGAGGATCAGCGGCGCCTGGGACAGCAGGGCGATCGGCTTGCCCGCCGCATCGAATTGCCGCACGAACGCGCGCGCCTGGGCCGACTGCCGCAGGATGTCCGGGCTGACGTAGCCGCCGGGAATGAACAGCCCGTCGTAGTCCGACGCCTGCGCCTCGTCGATGGTCTTGTCGACGCGCGCGAGATCGCCGGGCTGGTGCATGTGCATGCCCCGTATGCGTCCGCGCCGCAGGGACACGAGCGTCACCTCGGCGCCGCATTCGGCGAGGGCCGCCACGGGCGTGTCGAGCTCCGCCTGTTCGAACCCGTCCGCCGCCAGTACCGCGATTTTTTTTCCGGCTAGTTTCTTGATTGTGTTCATGATCGCGTATCCACGCCAGGACCATGACTCACAGAGCGGCTTCGACGTCCTTTAGTTCCATCCGGCGCGCGCGGTTTTTGAAGCAGGTCGATGATCGGTCCGGCCGAGGACGTCTTCGATCGCGGCGCTGCTGAGCGCCACCTGCGCCGCATCCTGTTGCAGCAGGCGCAGCCGTCGCTGCAGCGGCGCCCAGCCGGGCCACGCCGCGATCCAGACCGTGCGCCCGCTGGACGCCGCCTCTTCCGCCGGCGCGGCCGCCCCGAGTGTGCTTTTCACCTTGGCGAACGCGTGCTCGAGCGCGGTGTCGACTTCCGCACGCGGCATGTCGTCGGCGTAGCGCAGCAGCAGCAGGCGCAGCGCCGCCATATGGGCCATCAGCAGATAATTCTGCACCGTAAAGCGGCTCAGCTCGGCGGGTGCGCGCTGCTGGGCCGTCGGCTCGTCGAGCATGCGGACCAGCAGCGAACTGAGATTGGCGAGGCTGTCCATGAAGCCCTTGCGGTGGACCCGGTAGTGGAAGTCGTCGACGGCGCGCCCCAGCAGCAGGTCGGCGGCGGCGTCGATGTATTTGCGGTTGGCGCCGGCCACCGCGCGCACCAGTTCCGGCAGGTTCTGGTATTCCCAGCTCGGCAGCACGTAGCTGAAAAAGGTGGCGATCAGGGTGCCGAGCAGCGTGTCGAGCAACCGCTCCTCGATGGCTCCGGCACCGTGCGGCACCGTCAGCCCGATCAGCAGCAGGGCCTGCATGCTGGCGGCGATGGCCGTGTAGCGGTATTTGATGGACAGGAACGTGGGACCGGCCGCCGTCGCCACGAACAGGAAGCCGATCAGCACGGCCGGCGCATGCACGACGTAGAGGATCGCGGCCGTGAGCATGCAGCCGATCAGCGTGCCGACGAGGCGGTCGGCGCGGCGCTGGCGGGTCATGCTGAAGCTGGGCTTGAGGATCACGGCGATGGTCAGCGCCGTCCAGTAGCCGTGCGACTGGTAGGGCAGCCATTCGGCCGACAGGAGGCCCACGGAAATCGCCATCGCCACCCGCAGCGCGAAGCGGAACGTGGGCGACGTCCAGCGCAGGTTGGACAGCAGGATGCCTATGCTGTAGCGCTGCTGGGTGAGGAAAGGCGTCAGGTCTCTGCCGGCCGCCATCGGCAGCGTGCCGTCGGACGTCGTGCTGGCGGCGTGCAGCCGCGCGATCATCGCGATCATGTCGCGGATCTTGTTCGACGTGGCGCGCAGCACCGCCTGCGCGTTGTAGTCGTCGCTGTCGGCCGGGGGGAGGGCGCGCAGCGCCGCGTCGAGGGCATCCAGCTCGTCCTGGTAATCGATGACGGCACGCGAGGGCCGGTTGCGCGTCATGGCATACGCCACCGATTCGATGTCGCGCGCCGCCTTGCCGATCAGGTCGCCCAGCAGCGGCAATACGGGGCTCCCGGCGAAATGCTGGCGCAGCAGGGCGTAATCGGTGTGCGTCGACAGGACCAGTTCGTACAGGTCGAACATGGCGTAGTGCACCCGCACCAGCACGGCTTCGTCCGCCTTGGGCTTGCCGCGCAGGACGAGGTCGCGCGACGCCTGCTGCCGCTCGGCCAGCGTGCTTTGCTGGCGCACGAGTTTTTCCATCTGCGCGGGCAGGGCGTTGGCGATGTCGTAGCAACCGGCCTTGATGCACGTGTAGGCCGCCAGTTCGTACAGCGCTTCGGCCAGCACCTGCTGCTTGAGGCGCCGCCGCAGGATCCACACGACGACCATCGCATACGTCATGTAGCCCGCGCCGCCGGCAAAAAACAGGGCGCCATGCCGCAGCGCCTGCAGCGGAGCGGCCGCCGCGTCGCTCGACAGCATCATCACGAACAGGGCGACGAACTGCAGCGGCATCGCCTTCCGGCCGTACACCGTCATCATGCTGGCCAGGAACGAGACGAGGACGATGACGGTGCGCAGCAGCCACGGCACGGGCGAACACAGGCTGACGAGCAGCGCCACCAGCGAACACGTCAATACGCCGGCCAGCATCTCGTTGAACTTGTGGCGCAGCGGGCTGGGCAAGTCCATCAGGCTCGTGCACAGCGCGCCCATGGCCACCGCCATCGCGGTCGGCAGGTCGGCGAAGGCGTAGGTGAGGAAGGTCAGGCCGACGACGCCGGTGGCGATCCGCAGGCCGGTGTAGAAATAATGGCTGAAGAAGAGGGTGCGGGGCGCGAGGGCATAATGCATGGTTTCGGTTCGCGCGTGGGCAGGCGCGGCCGGAAATGATGAGCCCATTATAGCGCCGCCGGGGGTATTCCAGCGCGCACGCGTCAGGCGCGATGCTCCCCCACGCGATCGGCGGACTCCGCGGTGCGCTGCAGCCAGCTTTCGCGACAATACAGGTATTCCCCGCGCGGGCAATTGGCGACATCGAGGCCTTCGCACAGCAAACCGTCGAGGGCGACGGTATTGTTGAGCTTTACCATCGTGCCCGTCTGTTCGAGGATGATCTGGCGGACGGGAAAGGCGACCCGGTAACTGCGCCCGATCGCATGGTGCATGGTCGGGGGAAAGTTGAGCCCGCAATTCCTTCCGTGCTCGTCGAGTTGCTTCCGGAGTTCTTCGATGGGCTTGAGCACGACCCATTCGTCGCGCCGCAGATCCAGGCTGCCCCGGCTCTTTTGCCCGGCCGCGCCGATGAGCTGGCGCTTCGGGTTGCCGCCGCTCGCCCGGCGCCGTAATGTGCGGATGAGAATGCGGACGAAGTCGGACAGCGACAATTCGCCCGCCACGATTTCGCGGAGCAAGGGCCGGACATCCCAGCGGTGCAAGGCCGTCGTCGCCGCTTTGAGCGCCGTCGACTGGCACGTGTAGCGCGGGCCGTCGCGTGTGGGCAGGCGCCGCAGGCGCTCCGCAGCGGCGGCGTCATCCGCGGACCATTCGGACTGCGCGACGGGAGCCGCCTCCGCCGGCGCCAGCCATTCTTTTTTCCAGAATAGTAGACAGGCACGATGACAGTGGTCGTGAAAGCTGCCGTCGCAGCGGGCGTCCTGCAGAAATACGGCATCCTTCATTTCGCGAAAGCCATGGCCGACGACACACGTCCTGCGAGCGCTTCGATGTACCCGGATATACGATCCGCAATACACCACCATTTCGGGCATGAACGGGAGTCCGTCGAGCTTTCCATCCGCATCCAGCGTCTTCCATATCTCACTCGGGCTTTTGACTCTCATGAGCTGCGCTCGAGGCGAACGCCACGTTTCACGCTTCATGTCGACCTCCCGGGCTCAGGCTTGCCCTGTCCAGTAACGCTGCGCCTTGTCGAACACGAGCGCACCGACTTTGCGGCCGAGGTCTTTTCCGGCGGTATTGGCGTTATCGAAGTGAATGCTGCCGTAGATGCGGGACAGGCCCGCTTCGTCCGCCGCGTCGCTGAACGTCGCCCAGCTCAGCGTCACGTCGGTGGACGGCAGGGACGGCTCGACCACCATCGAACGCGCCGGCTTCGTATAGCTGGCGCCGAACACGTCGCTGCCCGTGAAACGCCGCAGCACTTCCGCCGCGGCGGCGCTGAACGTGCTGTGACCGGACACATGTTCGGGGAAGGGCGGCGTCGGGAACGTGTTCGGCTGGTACGGCACCCACGTCTCGCCGGGAATCTGGCGCAGGCCGGCCGCCACGCCCGGCGTCCCGTAGCCCGTGATGGACTTGCCTTGCATCAGATAGCGGATGGCCGTGATCGGGCGTTCGGAATCGTAGGCACGCTTGGCATCCCAGGCGGCGATCGCCGCGTCGGACAGGGCATTGGCCAGCGCGAAAAACAGCAGCACGTCCTGGTCGTCGGTGTTGTGGTCGCGTTCCGACACGAACTGCGCCAACAGGCACCAGTGTCCGGGCGGCAGTTCGGATTTGGGGCCGTCCGCCCAATACTCGGCGATGACTTTCTGCCGTTCGGTGAGCGCGGCCTGCACGTCGAGGATGTGCTGCGCCTGCGCCGTGTATTCGGGCGTGCCGAATGCCGCGGGCGGGCCCGGGCGGTACTGGTCGGCCGAGGTCAGCGCGAACGGTGTCATGTGGTCCCAGCAGGCGGCGAGATAGCCGGGCGTCACGGTGGCGCCGGACGCGTCGGCGAACGTCAGCGGTTGCCAGTTGCCCGGCGCCGGCATGTCGGCGAGCGGGGTCGGTTGATCGACGACGAGCGCCGGGTTTTTCGGCGCATACCCCGTGTAATCCGCGTACGGTACCCCGGTCGGCGTGAGGTTGCCCAGCTGGTTGGCGCCGTCCTTGTGGCAATAGTCGAGCATGGCCGCCGCCAGCGCCTGGCCGATGCCCTGGGGCGAAGCGAGGTCCGCCGTGTTCGGGGTCGGGGCGTAGCCGAGGCTCGCCATATAGCTGTCGAACAACGCCTTTTGCGTGGGGAACTGGTCGATCAGCACGCGGTAGGCCGCATGGCTCATCGCCATGGCCTTGTTGACAGCCAGCTGTTCGTTTTCCGGACGCCGTACCGGCGGGCCATGCGGCGTCTGGATCGCGGTCGGACTGTACGCCGCCCACGCGTTGTACATGGTCGTATGCAGCACCGCGAGCGAGCGCGCGACCATCGGCGGGCCGGGCTTCACGTTGCGTACCGCCTGCAGCGCGGCCTGGTTCCAGCCGACCACGGCCTTCAGCTGCGGTGGTGCCGCGGCAATTGCCGGGGGCTTGTCGCCACCGCCACAGGCGGCGAGGGCGTTGCCGAGTGCGAATGCGCTACCCATCCTGAGAAACGTACGTCGCTCCATGTCGCGCTCCTTTGCTCGATGCAAGTGGATGCAGGTGTATGCGGCATGCATCCAGTATCGGGACGAAGGACGGGGACAGGATTGCGTTAGCTCAACCGGCTCCAGGGCGCGGATTGCGAATCATCGCGGCGCCGTCCGCGCGTTCGTGATAATCGGATTCAGATATCCAGCGGCGTGTCGACACGCTTGAGGGTGCGGAGCACGAAACTCGACTTGCTGTGGCGGATGCCGGGAATCTTGTACAGCTTTTCGCGCAGCATGCGCTCGTAATCCTTCGTGTTCTTGACGGCGATGCGGATGAAATAGTCGTAATCGCCCGAGATCAGCAACGCTTCCAGCACTTCCGGTATCTCCTGCAGCGCCCGCCCGAATTCGTACAAGGTTTCCTCGCTGTGGTTGTCGAGCGTGACCTGCACGATCACGGTGTCCTGGTAGCCGAGCAGTTCGAGGTCGACCTTGACGGTATAAGCCTGCAGCAGGCCGCTGTCGCTCATGCGCTTGATGCGGTTCCAGCACGACGTGCTCGACAGGCCGATGGCGCTGCTGATTTCCTGCAGGGGCGTGCGCGAGTCCTTGAGCAGGATGCCGAGGATGGTGCGGTCGTGCTTGTCGAAGGATTTTTCGTCAACATTCATATTTTCTTGAAATCTTTCATTAATGGCGCGTGAATATGCTGAAATTATGAAGCACTTTTATGCATGCGGTGAATAGAATTTAAGGGTCATCCTTCCCGAGATCCCAATGAACATGTTTCCCAAGAACGGCGCGCAATCGTTGCTGGACACGCTGGTCGCCTGCGGCGTCGATACCGTCTTCGGCTACCCGGGCGGGGCCGTCCTGCCCCTGTACGACGCGCTCGCCGCCGACGGCCGCCTGCGCCACATCCTCGTCCGCCACGAGCAGGCGGCCGTGCATGCCGCCGAGGGCTATGCGCGCACGACGGGCCGGCTCGGCGTCGTGCTGGTCACGTCCGGTCCCGGCATGGCGAACACGACGTCGGGCCTGCTCGATGCCCTCAGCGATTCGATTCCCATCCTCTGCATCAGCGGCCAGGTGGCGAGCAAGCTGATCGGTACAGGCGCGTTCCAGGAGTGCGACGCGCTCGGCATCGCGCAGACCGTCACCAAGTGGCGGGCGCAAGTGCGGGCGGCGGACGACGTCGCCGCGACGATCCGCCACGCCGTCGCGATGGCCACGCGGGGCAGGCCCGGGCCGGTGCTCGTGGACGTGCCGAAAGACGTGCAGGCGCAAGCGGTGCGCGCCGAGTCCGGGCGCATCGCCGTCACCGCCCCCGCGCACGCGGCACCGCCGCCGCAAGACCGGGTGGCCGAAGCGGCGGCACTGATCCGCGGCGCCCGGCGTCCGGTGTTCTACGGTGGTGGCGGCCTCGTCAATTCCGGCCCGGACGCGTGCGCGCTCTTCGCCGAGCTCGTGCGCTGGAAGAACGCGCCGTGCACGCTGACGCTGATGGGGCTGGGCGCGTTTCCCGCGTCGGCGCCGCAGTGGCTCGGCATGCTGGGCATGCATGGCACGGTCGAGGCGAACCTGGCGATGCACCACGCCGACCTCGTGCTGTGCGTCGGCGCCCGCTTCGACGACCGCGTGACGGGCGACCTCGACCATTTCTGCCCGGATGCGAACATCGTTCACATCGACATCGACCCGGTATCTCTCAACCGCATCGTCGAAGCGGACGTGTCCCTGCGCGGCGATTGCGCGGATGTGCTGGCGCGGCTGCTGCGGGCGCTCGGTCCGGCGAGCAATCCGCCGCTGGACGCCTGGTGGACGACCATCGAACGCTGGCGCGCGGCGCGCTGCCTCGCATTCCAGGCAAAGACTGATGCGATCGGACCGCAGCACCTGATGCACACGCTGGCCGGGCAACTCGCCGGCCGGGACGCGGTCGTCGCCACCGACGTCGGCCAGCACCAGATGTGGGCGGCGCAGTATCTGCGCTTCGACGCGCCGCGGCGCTGGCTCACGTCGGGCGGCGCCGGCACGATGGGGTATGGATTGCCGGCCGCGATCGGCGCGCAGGTCGCGCGGCCGCACAGCACGGTCGTCTGCGTCACGGGCGACGCGTCCGTCATGATGAACATCCAGGAATTGTCGACGGCCGTGCAGCATGGCTGTCCCGTCAAGGTGATCCTGTCCAACAACGGCTGCATGGGGATGGTGCGCCAGTGGCAGGAGCTCCATTACGGCGGGCGTTACAGCCACAGTTATTCCGAAGCCTTGCCGGACTTCGTCGCGCTGGCCCGCGCGTTCGGCTGGCGGGCGGCGCGGGTCACGCGGGGCGATGCGCTCGATGCCGCGCTCGCGGCGGCGCTGGCGGCGGACGGGCCGTATCTGCTGGATGTCGCCGTCGAGCAGACCGAAAACTGCTTCCGATGATCCCCGCCGGGCGCGGGCATCACGAGATCCTGCTCGGCAAGGGGCGCTGGTACGAGGACGTCGCCGCCTAGGCCGCCAGCAGGACGGCGTACGACGCATCGTTGGCGCTCGCGCTCGCACGCACGGCCATCGGCTGCGTCTCGCCGAGCAGGGTGACCATCGCCGGCACGTCGAGGCCGTCGAGCGCGGCGTGGAAGCGCCGGATCAGTTCGCGGCACAGCTTGTCGTCCGGCGCCGGGTCGTCCGCGCGCGCGCGCAGGCGCCGGCGTGCGCGCGACAGGTGCTGGCGCGCGGCCGCCGGCGTCGATCCGAGCGCCGCCGCGATGTCGGCGTGGTTGCAGTCGAAGACGTCGTGCAGCACGAGCGCCAGCCGCTCCGACGGCGACAGGCACGCGAGCAGACGGGCGAGCGCCTCGCCCAGTTCCGCGCGCCGCAGCAGGGCGTCTTCCGGCGGCGCGGGGTCGGCCTGCGGCACGAGTTCCAGGGCGGCGTGCGCCGCCAGCGCCTCGCGCACGCGGCGGCGCAGCCGGTCGATCGACTGGTGGCGGACGACGGTCGTCAGCCATGCGGCCGGCGTCGCCAGCGCGTCCTGCGCCGTGCCATGCCATTTGAGAAAACAGTCCTGCACGACGTCCTCGGCGTCCGCCTCGCTGCCGACGATGCGCAGGCTGATCGCTTTCAGGCGCGGACGCAGTCGTTCGAACAGGGCGGCGTCACTATCCGTGGTACATGGCATCGCGCTTCTCCTCGTTGCGGTGGTGGTGCCTCTTGACGCCTGGCGGCGCCCGGATGTGACACGCCGGCGATTTATTTTTTTGCCGTCACACGACGGCGGGTCGCGAGCGTCATGAGGGCAGCGGAGCGATACCGCGCTTCCACCGACCGAAAGAAAGGACCGTCATGACACCGCAGATTCCGCAAGGCCTCGGCCTCGTCCCCACCGTCATCGAACAGACCGGGCGCGGCGAACGCGCCTTCGACATTTATTCCTGCCTGCTCAAGGAGCGGGTGATCTTCCTCGTCGGCGAGGTGACGGAGCAATCCGCCAACCTGATCGTCGCGCAACTGCTGTTCCTCGAGTCGGACAATCCCGACAAGGACATTGCACTGTACATCAACTCGCCCGGCGGGTCCGTGTACGCGGGCATGGCCGTGTACGACACGATGCAGTTCGTCAAGCCGGACGTGTCGACCTTGTGCACGGGATTCGCCGCCAGCATGGGCTCGTTCCTGCTGGCGGCGGGCGCACGCGGCAAGCGTTACGCGTTGCCGAACGCCCGCATCATGATCCACCAGCCGCACGGCGGCTCGCAGGGCGTGGCGGCCGACATCGACATCCAGGCGCGCGAGATGCTGTACCAGCGGCACCGGCTGAATACGATCCTGGCCGAACGCACGGGGCAGACGCTGGCGCGCATCGAGAAGGATACCGACCGCGACCGCTATATGTCGGCGGCCGAGGGGGCGGAATACGGGTTGATCGACCGGGTCTTGACGGGGCGGGAGCGTTGACGTTGCGTCCGGAATACGTTCCGATATGGAACGGATAGTTTCCATATGGAACTGTGCTAATCTGGCCGCACGATTGTCTTTCCATTGCCGCAGTCCGGTCCATACCGCGCATGCCATCCCAACCCGCCGTGAACCCCGGCCTCGACCTGAAAGACGCGCTGCTCGTCGGCGCGATCGTGTTCGCCTGTTCCATTTTCGGCATCCACACGGCCCCGCCGGGCGTGCTGGCCGCGTTCTGGCCGACGAACGCCGTCCTGGTCGGACTGCTGCTGCGGCGCGCCCATCCGCCCCGGGCCGCGCACTGGCTGCTCGCCGTCGCCGGCTATATCGTTGCCGACTTGTACATGGACCACGGCTGGCCCAAGACCTTGATGCTCACGTCGACCAATATGCTGGGCGTGACGGTCTGCTACCGGCTGTTCGCGCGCCTGAGCGACGATGTGCGCGGCTTGCGCCATCCGCGCTCGATGCTGCGCTTCGTGCCGGTGGCCATGAGCGGCGCGGCGGCCGCCGGCGTGGGCGGCATCTTCATCCATCCCGCGCTGTTCGGCGGCACGCGGGCCTACGGGTTCATGTTCTGGTTTGCGACGGAGCTGGTGAGTTACATCGCCATCCTGCCGGTGCTGCTGACCATGCCGGACCTCGTGCGCCGCATGACGGGCCCCCGCCGCCGCGGCGACTGGCACCACTGGCGGCCCGAACAGCTCGCGCCGCTGGCCGCCTTCGCGGGCAGCCTGTGGCTGGGCACGCAGCTGGGCGGCCCGGGCGTGATTTCCTTTCCGATTCCCGCGATGCTGTGGTGCGCACTGACGTACAGCCTGTTCGCCACGGCCGGCATCACGCTGGTGTTTTCGATGTGGACGTTACTGGCCATCGCCAGCGGCGCCCTCGTGATCGGCGCGCCGGTCAACACCCCGCAGGCGGTCATGTCCCTGCGCGTGGGCGTGACCCTGACGGCGCTGGCGCCCCTGGCCGTCGCGAGCGTGATGGTCGCGCGCAACGAGCTGCTGGCGCGCCTGCAGCACGCGGCGTCGCACGATCCGCTGACGCAGGTCCTGAACCGCGGCGGCTTCATGGCGCGCGCCGACAGCGTGCTGGCGGCATCCGCGCAGGCGCAGTGGCCGGCGGCCGTGCTGATGATGGATATCGATTTTTTCAAGAAGGTCAACGACACCTACGGCCACGCGGCGGGCGACGAGGTCTTGCGCGGGTTCGCGCGCATGGCGGCGGGGTGCCTGCGCAGCGGCGACGTGCTGGGCCGCCTGGGCGGCGAAGAGTTCGCCGTGCTGCTGCCCGGCTGCGGCGTCGAGGACGCCCGCGCCATCGCGCAGCGCATCTGCGACGCGTTCGCGGCGCACCCGGTGGCGCTGGCCGACGGCGTGCGTCTTTCCGCCACCGTCAGCATCGGCCTGGGTTGCTGGAACGCGCCCGGGACGCCGGTCGGCACGATGCTGTCAGCGGCCGATGCGGCGCTGTACCGCGCCAAGCACGACGGGCGCAACCGCGTCGTGCTGGACGCGGCGGCGGCTTAAACGCCCACCATCGACACCGCCTTCGTGTTCAGGTAGGACTCCAGCGCCTCCGGACCGCCTTCGGAACCATAGCCCGAATCCTTGATGCCGCCGAACGGCAGCTCGGCGCTCGGCGTGGCCGGTTGGTTAATCCACAACATGCCCACTTCCACGCGGTTCATCAAGAGGTGCGCGTTCTTGATCGAGCGCGTGAACGCGTAGCCGGCCAGGCCGTACGGCAGGCGGTTCGCTTCGGCGATCGCGTCTTCCAGGCTGTCGAAGCCGCGGATGCCGGCGACGGGGCCGAACGGCTCGTCGTTGAAGATGGACGCTTCCAGCGGCACGTCGGCGAGGATGGTCGGCGCGAAGAAGTTGCCGGCGTCGCCCACGCGCTTGCCACCGGTGGCGACGATGGCGCCGCGTGCCTGCGCATCTTCGACGACCTTCGTCATCGCCGCCACGCGGCGCGCGTTGGCGAGGGGCCCCAGCGTGGTCCCTTCGGCCAGGCCGTCGCCCAGTTTCAAGCCTTCCGCATGGGCGACGAAGGCGCGCGTGAATTCGTCCTTGATCGCGTTGTGCACGAGGAAGCGGGTCGGCGAGATGCAGACCTGGCCCGCGTTGCGGAACTTGGCGGCGCCGGCGGCCTTGACGGCCAGCGCCACGTCCGCGTCCTCGGCGACGATCACCGGCGCGTGGCCGCCCAGCTCCATCGTCACGCGCTTCATGTGCGCGCCGGCCAGCGCGGCCAGCTGCTTGCCGACCGGGGTCGAGCCGGTGAACGTCACCTTGCGGATGACCGGGTGCGGGATCAGATAGCCCGAGATCTCGGCCGGATCACCGAACACGAGGCCCACGACGCCCGCCGGCACGCCCGCATCGACGAAGCACTGGAACAGCGCGGCGGGCGACGCCGGGGTCTCTTCCGGTGCCTTGCACAGGAACGAGCAGCCGGTGGCCAGCGCGGCGGCCAGCTTGCGCACGATCTGGTTGATCGGGAAGTTCCACGGCGTGAACGCGGCGACCGGGCCGACCGGCTCTTTCAGCACCAGTTGCTGCGCCTGCGGATTACGCGCCGGCACGATGCGGCCGTACACGCGCATGCCCTCGGCCGCGAACCAGTCGATGATCTCGGCGCCGGCCATGGCTTCCATCTTCGCCTCGGCCAGCGGCTTGCCCTGTTCCTGGGTCAAGAGGCGGGCGATGTCGCCGGCGCGCTCGCGCAGCAGGTTCGCGGCGCGGCGCATCGTGGCGGCGCGCTCGGCCGCGGGCACGAAGCGCCACGCTTCGAAACCTTGCTGGGCGGCGGCGAGGGCGCGGTCCAGGTCGGCGATAGCGGCGTGGGCAACCGTGCCGATCGCCTGGCCGGTGGCCGGGTTCACGACCGGGATCGTCTTGCCGCCGGTGGCGTCGACCCATTCGTTGGCGATGAGGAGGCGGGTGTCGGGGTAGCTGGAAGTCGTCATGGAAGCGTCGTTTCCTGTTGTCAGTGGTGGTTGCATATACGGTCCGCGGTGCGCGGGAGCCGCTATGATCGCACCGCTGCGGATTGTTTGCTTAACACATGGCGAATTCGCGCGCGCGTCACTCCGCCAGCACGGCCGCCGCCGGGGAGGGCGCCGTCGTGCCCTCCATGATCAGCACCTTCCCGGCCGCGTGGTCCGGCGGCGCCGCATCCGGCCGCGTGAACGCGCGCACCGGCCCGATCATCGTGCCGTTCGCATTGCCTTTCGCGTCGGTGCGCAGCGTGCCGACCGCCTGGCCGCCGAGATACACGCCGTACTGCGTGGCCGGCTTGAGCTTGAACACGGACACCTCGAGCGCATCCACGACGCCCAGCTGGCGGGCGACGACGAAGCCGCGCGCCGCCGCGCCGTCGCGCGCGGCCAGCGGAATGTTGACGGCATCCTGGTTGACGCGCGGGCTCAGGTTCTCCGCGCTGCCCGGCGGCGCCACGTGCGACAGGTAGACGAGCGCCTGCGGCGCCTGCCCGCCGGGCATGTGCGCGACGACCTTGTTGACGGCCGGGTCGACGACGTCGACGCCGTCGCCGTTCTCCAGTCCCACGTAGACCCGGCTGCTGTCGTCCGCCGTCCAGATCCCGTGCGGCAGCGCGCCCGTCGGGATCGTGGCGACGAGCGCCGCGTCCTTGTCCGTCGTGTAGACCTTGACGGCGTTCTCGCCGCCGACCGTCACGTAGGCGTACGTCTTGCCGCCCGCGCGGGCGAAGGCGAGGTGGTTCGTGATGAAGCCGGTGTCGATCACGCCCGTCACCTGCAACGTGCGCGTGTCGATGCGCGTGACCTTGCCGACGTCCTTGTGCGTCATCCACATCTCGCGGAAGTCCGGCGTGAACTGCAGGAAGGGCGAGAACGGGCTGACGACGGGAATCCGCTTGATCACCTTGTGCGCCTTGACGTCGATGACGTCGACCTCCGGCGTGAAGCTGGAGACGGCGAAGGCCAGCTTCCCGTCGGGCAGGAACTGGACCATGCCCGGACCCACGGCCGTCGGGATGCGGCGCGTCTCCTTGAACGTGTCCGGGTCGATGACCGAGATGTAATCCTCGCCGCGCACGACGACCCAGACCTCCTTGCCGTCGGCCGTGAAGAAGCCTTCGTGGGGCGAGCGGCCGACATAGGTCTTGCCCTTGACCTTGTTCGTGGCCGTGTCGATGAACGTCACGGAATTGGAACCGTTCGAGATCGCGATCAGCGTCCTGTGGTCGGGCGAGAAACCAAGGCCGTGCACGTTGATCTCGCCCCGGTACAGCGGCGACAGCACGTCGGGGCGCGGGTTGCCCAGCACGATCTGGCCTAGCAGGCGGTTGTTCGCCGGGTCGAACACCGAGACCGTGTTCGTGTTCTGGTCGGCCGTGTACACGCGGTCCGTGGGCGAGGGGAGGGCGAGCGCAGCCTGCGCGACGGCGAGGGCGCCGGCTGCCAGAGCGAGTCGGTTAATGGTGTTCATGCCGAGTCCTTTTCGTGGTGGGGTGACGTTCGAGCCAGGCGCGCATCACATTGATTTCGTTTTGCTGCTCGGCGATGATGCCGAGCGCCAGGTTGCGGAGCACAGGGTCCCGCGTGTTCAGCAGGACGGCCTTCGCCATGTCGATGGCGCCCTGGTGGTGCGGGATCATCATCGTGACGAAGTCGTGGCCCGCTTCGCCGTTCGTCGGCGCCGCGGCCATGTCGCGGTCCATGATCGCCATCGCGTCGCTCATCAGCGCGGCGAACGGCTTGTCGCTGCTGGCGACGAACCGGTCCGGCGCGCCGGCGGCCGGGGCCGGCGCATCGTGGCCGTGGCGCATCGTCTGCGCGCCGACGGCACCGGCCACGCCGGCGAGCAGGGACAGGACGATGGCGCGGATCGTCGTGTGCATGGGATCCTCCTTCGTGGTGGCGATGGATGCATTCTGCCGGGCGGCCGCTGACGCCGGCGTGACCCGCACATGACAATCGGATGACAGCCGGATGGCGCACCCGTCATCCGGCGCCGCCGCGAATTCCGGCACAATGGCTGGAGGAGGCAACATGCGCATACTGATCGTCGAAGACGAGCCCAAGACGGGCGATTACCTGCACAAGGGCTTGCGCGAGTCCGGCTTCAACGCCGACCTTGCGCGCACGGGGCCGGACGGGCTGCACCTGGCGCTGGAACACGACTACGACCTGGTGGTGCTCGACGTCATGCTGCCGGCGATGGACGGCTGGACGGTCCTGTCCAGACTGCGCGAGCGCAAGGAGACGCCGGTGCTGTACCTGACGGCGCGCGACGACGTGGCCGACCGCGTGCGCGGGCTGGAGCTTGGCGCCGACGACTACCTGGTGAAACCGTTCGCGTTCGCCGAATTGCTCGCGCGCGTGCGCACGCTGCTGAGGCGCGCGCCCGTGCGCGAGCCCGACATCCTCGCCGTGGCCGACCTCGAGATCGACCTGCGGCGCCACCGCGTGACGCGCGGCGGCAAGCGCATCGACCTCACGCCGAAGGAACACGCGCTGCTCGTGCTGCTGGCGCGGCGCCAGGGCGAGGTGCTATCACGTTCGCTGATCTCCTCCCAGGTGTGGGACATGAACTTCGATTCCGACACGAACGTCGTCGACGTCGCGATCCGGCGCCTGCGCACCAAGGTCGACGACCCGTACCCGGTGAAGCTGATCCACACGGTGCGCGGCATGGGCTACCTGATGGAGGAGCGGGAGTGACGACGCGGCCGGTCTCGATCGCGCTGCGTCTCGGCCTGCTGTTCGCCGCCATCGCCGCCGCCGTGTTCGTGGCCGTCGGCGCCTACCTGTACGAGACGCTGGCGCACCAGATGGGCCGGCGCGACGATGCCGACCTGCTGAACAAGGCGGTGCTGCTGCGCGAGCTGCTGCAAGCGCAGCCCGTCCCGCGCCGCATCGACGCGGTGCTGGCGCGCGCCATCGGCCAGGACGGCGTCACGCTGCAGGTGCGCGCGGCCGACGGCACGGTGCTCGCCGGTCCCGCCGCCGTGCCGCAGGGTGCGCCGGTCCCGCTCGGGCGCGATCCGGGCCTCGCCGACATCGCCGCGCGCGACGATGCCGGCGGTTCGAAGCGCATCGTCGCCGTGCTGGCCGGGGATGCCGGCAGCCCGCTGCGCGTGACGCTCGTGCGCACGCGCTCCGACCGTCTCGCGATCCTGCGCCGCTACGCCCTCGACCTGCTGGGTGCCCTCGCGGCGGGCACGCTGGCCGCGGCGGCCCTCGGTTTCGCGGCCGTGAAGCGCGGCCTGCGTCCGCTGTACGGCGTGATCGCCCGCGCCGACGCCATCCACGCCCAGCGGCTGGCCGTACGGATGCCCGCCGCCGACCTGCCGGCCGAACTGCGCGCGCTGGCCGTCGCGTTCAACGCCATGCTCGACCGGCTCGAGGAAGGCGTCCAGCGCCTGTCGGGCTTCGCCGCGGACCTCGCGCACGACCTGCGCACGCCCGTCAACGCGTTGATGATGCAGACCCAGGTCGCGCTCGCGCGCACACGCACGGCCGACGAATACGAGGCGCTGCTGGCGTCGAACCTCGAGGAATACGAGCGGCTGTCGCGCATGATCGAAAACACGCTGTTCCTGGCGCGCGCCGACAATGCCCAGCTGGCGCTGCGCGGCGATGCGCTCGACGTGCGCGCGGAACTGGAGCACATCCGCGAATACTTCGAGATGCTGGCCGAGGACAAGGGCATCCGGCTCGGCCTCGACGACGTCGCGGCCCGGCAGGTCTACGCCGACCCGGTGCTGTTGCGGCGCGCCGTCAGCAATCTCGTGTCGAACGCGATCGCGCACACGCCGCCGGGCGGCGTCGTCAGCCTCGGCGCGCGCAGCGACAGCCAGTGGGTCACGCTGTCGGTACGGAACAGCGGCGACGGCATCGCGCCCGAACATCTCGAGCGCGTGTTCGAACGCTATTACCGCGCCGACGCGGCGCGCGGGGCGGGCAGTTCCGTCGGCCTCGGATTGTCGATCGTGCGCGCCATCATGCGCCTGCACGGCGGCACGGCGGAGGTGGACAGCCGGTCGGGAGACCATACCGTGTTCAGCCTGCGCTTTCCGCTGCGGCCGGCGGATCGCGAAATGGCATGGCAGACGTCAAATTCGTGATAGTTGACGCTGTGCCGCCCGTGTAAAGATAGCGCGCCACGCATATTTTGTTACCCGCCATGGCGAATTTCGACATTGCGGCGGCCGGGTGCCATCCGCACAATTCAATCGGAACAATAATCCTGAGGAGACATCGCAATGAAGATCGCTTCATCCGCGCTGGCCGCGTGCGCCGGCCTGCTGCTGGCCGCGTGCGCCGGCCTGCTGCTGGCGGCCGCCGTGTGCGCCGCGCCGGGCGCCGCCTCGGCCGAACCGGCGCCGGCATCGGCCAAGGCGGCGGATGCCGATCCGGCCGCGCGCATCGCCTGGTGGCGCCAGGCCCGGTTCGGCATGTTCATCCACTGGGGCCTGTACGCCATTCCCGGCCGCGGCGAGTGGGTGCAGTGGAACGAACAGATCCCGACCGGCGAGTACGCGAAACTGGCCGACCGGTTCAAGCCGGCGCGGTTCGACGCGGACGCCTGGGCGCAGGTCGCGAAAGCCGCCGGAATGAAATACATGGTGTTCACGTCGCGCCACCACGACGGCTTCGCGATGTTCGACGACGGCGCCAATCCCTTCTCGAGCACGAAGACGGCCGCGCACCGCGATTTCGTCGCCGACTACGTCAAGGCCGCGCGCCGCGCGGGCATGGGCGTCGGGCTGTATTACTCGCCGCTGGACTGGCGCTACCCGGGCTTCTTCTTCCCCGACCTGCAGCGGGACAGCGCGGAAGCGATGCGCGCCCAGTACCACCGCCAGGTCGAGGAACTGCTGTCCAATTACGGCAAGATCGACGTGCTGTGGTTCGACGGCGGCGAGACCGACTGGCTGAACTTCAGCGGCGACTGGAAGGGCGCGGAATGGCAGAAGCGCGCCCCGGGCAAGCACTACGCGGGCGGCTTCGACTGGCAGCACGACAAGGTCCATACGATGCTGCGGCGCCTGCAGCCGGATATCGTCATCAACGGCCGCGCCGACATGCAGGAAGATTTCCATTCGCGCGAAGGCGACGGCGCGCTGGGCGACTACGACGACCAGCACCCGTGGGAGCTGTGCACGACCATCGCCGGCGCCTGGGGCTACCAGCCGGACATGCGGCCGAAACCGCTCAAGCATTACATCCAGCTGCTGGCGAACGTCGCCGGGCGCGACGGCAATCTGCTGCTGAACGTGGGACCCGATCCCGACGGCCGCATCGACGCCGCCCAGGCCGACCGGCTGCGCGAGATCGGCGCGTGGCTGGGCAAGCATGGCGACAGCATCTACGGCACCCGCGGCGGCCCGTTCCTGCCGGGCGCGTGGGGCGCGTCCACGCGCCGCGGCAACACGATCTACGTGCACGTGCTGGCTTGGCCCGGCGACAAGCTGGCGCTGCCCGCGATTCCGGCCAAGGTCGTGCGCGCGTCCGTGCTGGGCGGCGGCGCGGCGCACGTCGAACAGACGGCGCGCGGCATCGAGATCTCCGTGCCGGCCGCCGCACGCGACGACATGGACACCGTCGTGGCCCTGCAACTGGATTCGGCCGCCGCATCGATCGCGCCCGTGCGCTGAAACGCGGCCGGCGGGGACGACGCGCGGCATCGTCGAAACCGGCATCACGGGGACGCGGGCGACCGATTGATGATCAGCGGACGTTCTGCGCCTTGATCAGCTTGTCGAGCATCGCGTGTTCTTCTTCCGTCAGGTCGGTCAGCGGCGCGCGCACCGGGCCGCCGTCGTGGCCCACGAGGCGGGCGCCGGCCTTGACGATCGACACGGCGTAGCCGGCCTTGCGGTTGCGGATCGCGAGGTAGGGCAGGAAGAATTCGTCCAGCAGGCGGTTCGTCGTCGCGTGGTCGTCTTTCGCGATCGCGTGATAAAAATCCATCGCCAGTTGCGGCATGAAGTTGAACACGGCCGACGAATACACGGGCACGCCCAGCGCTTTATACGCGGCGGCATAGACTTCCGCCGTCGGCAGGCCGCCCAGGTAGCTGAAGCGGTCGCCCATGCGGCGCCAGATCGACACCATCAGTTCGATGTCGCCGATGCCGTCCTTGAAGCCGATCAGGTTGGGGCAGCGGTCGGCCAGCTTCTCCAGCGAATCCGGCGTCAGGCGGCATTGCGCGCGGTTGTACACGACGACGCCGATATTCACCGATTTGCAGACTTGTTCCACGTGGGCGACGAGGCCGTCCTGGCTCGCTTCCGTCAGGTAGTGCGGCAGCAGCAGCACGCCCTTGGCGCCGAGGCGTTCGGCTTCCTGGGCGAACGCGATGGCGCTGCGGGTCGGGCCGCCGGCGCCCGCGAGGATGGGCACTTTGCCGGCGCAGGTGTCGACCGCGGTCTTGATCACTTGCGAATAGTCGTCGTGCGTCAGGGAGAAGAATTCGCCCGTGCCGCCGGCCGCGAACAGGGCGGTGGCGCCGTACGGGGCGAGCCATTCCAGGCGTTCGATATAGGTGCTGGGACGGAAGTTGCCTTCGGCGTCGAAGTCGGTGATGGGGAAGGACAGCAGGCCGGACGACATGACCTGTTTGAGTTCTTGCGGATTCATGGGGGCTCCAGTGGCGGATGAGAGGAACGGGCTTAACTTGTCAGTCATCGTACAACTAACGCCGCGGCATCGCAAGAAGATTTTTGCGTAGAGTGGACGGCTATGCCGTCCACTCTACGGTTGTGCGACAGCCGCGCGCGTGGTACCCCGTTCGACCAGCCGGAACCCCACGTCGATGACATTCCCCGCCAGCGGCCGGCCTTCGATCTTGGCGATCAGCGCCCTGGCGGCCTGCGCGCCGATGGCCCGCTTGTCGATGTGGACGGACGAGATGGGGGGATGGGTGAACGCGGCGAAATCGAAGTCGCCGAAGCCCATGATGCCGAGTTGGCCCGGCACGGCGATGCCTTGCGCCTGCGCTTCGATGAGGGCGCCCTGGGCCAGGACGTCCGAGCTGCAGACGACGACGTCCGGATCGTGGCCGGCGGCGAGAATCGCGCGCAGGCCTTCGCGGCCCAGATTGAGCACGGTCGGCGGCGTCGCAAGGTGCGTGGCGAGCGGCTCCACGCCGTGCAGCTTCAGTTCCGCCTCCAGCGCCAGGCGGCGCCGGTTGGCGCGTTCGTCGCGCGCGCAAATCGAGGCAAACCGTTTATAGCCTTTGCCGAGCAAATACTGCGCGACATTTTCGCCGATGCGTTCCTGCGAAAAGCCGATGGCGATGTCGATGGGGGAGGGCGTCAGGTCCCATGCCTCCACGACGGGCACGCCCGTCGCCAGCAGCTTCTTGCGCACGCTGGCGTGGTGCTGGATGCCCGTGAGGACGATGCCGTCGGGCTGGCGGCTGAGGATCGCCGTCAGCAGGTCTTCTTCCTTCTGCTGGGAATAGTTCGACACGGACAGCAGCAACTGGTAGCCGTGCGCCGACAGCTCGTCGTTCAGGCCCTGCACCATCTCGGCGAACATGGAGTTCGACAGCTGGGGCACGATGGCCGCGATGAGCTGGCTGCGCTTCGTCGTCAGGCTGCCGGCCAGCATGTTTGGGATATAGCCCATCGCGGCCGCCGCTTCCTTGACGCGCGCGATCGTGTCGGGCTTCACGAGTTTCGGATTGTGCAGCGCGCGCGACACGGTGATCGGCGACAGGCCCGCCAGCCGGGCGACGTCCTTGAGCGTGATGCTTTTCGGCCGTTCGGGGGAGGTGTCGGTGTCGTGGTCGAGCGGCTCGGTCATGCGCGGGTTCGTGCTAGGTAAAAGATCAGTTGTACGACATCCGACCACAAATCGCTTGCGTTCAAGGATGATTGCGGTATCATACCAAACGCCGCCAAGCGATGGTGCCGTTGCTCACCCTTCCACGGCGGGAAGACCCATGGCCGACGAACGACAGGCCATATTTTTACGATTGAAATGATTGCGGTGTCATTTGGGCGCATGCCAATGATGACGACAGGCTGCCCGCCACCGGCATTTCTTCGAAGCTAGAAATGATTGCGCAATCATGCGGCAGCCGGGCCCGCAGACAGATATGGAGACGATGATGACCACCCCCCGCACCATCCGGATGCACGAGAACGACAACGTCGCCATCGTCGTCAACGCCGGCGGCCTGCCGGAAGGCACCGTGTTCCCCGACGGCCTGACATTGACGACGCGCGTGCCGGAAGGGCACAAGGTCGCCCTGTCCGATATCGCCCAGGGCGAGGCCATCGTGCGTTACGACGTGACGATCGGGTATGCGCTGCAGCCCATCGCCCGCGGCACGTGGGTCGAGGAATCGCTGGTCGGCGTGCCGGCCGCGCGCGGCCTGGACGACCTGCCCAAGCCGGTGCGCGACCGCGCGCCGTTGGCACCGATGGACGGCTTCACGTTCGAAGGCTTCCGCAACCCGGACGGCTCCGTCGGCACGCGCAACATCCTCGCCATCAGCGAGACGGTGCAGTGCGTGTCCGGCGTCGTCGCATTCGCCGTCGAGCGCATCAAGCAGGAACTGCTGCCGAAGTACCCGAACGTGGACGACGTCGTCGCCATCGAACACACGTACGGCTGCGGCGTCGCCATCGACGCACCCGGCGCCGAGATCCCGATCCGTACCTTGCGCAACATCGCGAAGAACCCGAACTTCGGCGGCCGCGTGATGCTGGTGAGCCTGGGCTGCGAAAAGCTGCAGCCGGCCCGCATGTTCCCGCAAGGCTCGATCCCGATCCAGAACGGACAGGAACTCGACACCGTCTGCCTGCAGGACGCGGCGCACGTGGGCTTCGGCGACATGATCGACTCCATCATGCGCACGGCCGACAAACACCTGGCCGAGCTGGACAAGCGCCGGCGCGAGACCGTGCCGGCATCGGAACTCGTCGTCGGCGTGCAGTGCGGCGGCAGCGACGCATTCTCCGGCGTGACGGCCAACCCGGCAGTCGGCTACGCCAGCGACCTGCTCGTGCGCGCGGGCGCCGCCGTCATGTTTTCCGAAACGACGGAAGTCCGCGACGGCATCGACCAGCTGACGGCGCGCGCCGTCGACGACGACGTGGCCCAGGCGATGATCCGCGAGATGGCCTGGTACGACGAGTATCTGAAGCGGGGCGGCGTGGACCGCAGCGCCAACACGACGCCCGGCAACAAGAAGGGCGGCCTGGCCAACATCACGGAAAAGGCAATGGGGTCCATCATCAAGTCCGGCACGGCGCCCATCGCGGGCGTGCTGTCTCCGGGCGAGAAGCTGCAGCAGAAAGGCCTGATCTACGCGGCCACGCCGGCCAGCGATTTCATCTGCGGCACGCTGCAACTGGCCGCCGGCATGAACATGCACGTGTTCACGACGGGCCGCGGCACGCCGTACGGCCTGGCCGCGGTCCCGGTCGTGAAGGTGGCCACGCGCGACGATCTGGCGCGCCGCTGGCACGACCTCATGGACATCAACGCGGGCCGCATCGCGACCGGCGAAGCGACGATCGTGGACGTCGGCTGGGAGTTGTTCCATTTCCTGCTCGACGTGGCGAGCGGCCGCAAAAAGACGTGGGCCGAGCAGTGGAAGCTGCATAACGCGCTCGCGCTGTTCAACCCGGCCCCGGTGACCTGATCTTTCGCGCCACGCAAAAAAATAACACCGACAAACCAAGGAGACATCTTGAAGAAAGCAGTAATCGCCGCCCTCGGCCTGGCCGCGGGCGCGGGCGCGCACGCCCAAACGAACGTGACCCTCTACGGCATCGTCGACGCCGCCTTCGTGGGCGAGAGCGGCGGCAGCGCCGGCCATATGACGAAGCTGACGAGCGGCGCCGCCTCGGCCTCGCGCATCGGCTTTCGCGGCACCGAGGAACTGGGCGACGGCATGTCGGCGTTCTTCACGCTGGAGACGGGCGTCAAGATCGACACGGGCGAAGAAGACGCGGCCGGCACGATCTTCAACCGCCAGGCGTTCGTGGGCCTCGGGACGAAGGCCGGCGCCGTCGCGCTGGGCCGCCAGTACACGCCTTACCACACGACGCTCACGGCCGTGGCCGATCCGTTCGGCACCGGTTACGCCGGCACGTCCAAGAATCTCTTCCCCGACAACGGCACGAACGTCCGCGCCAGCAATGCCGTCACCTACGCGTCGCCCAAGGTGAACGGCGCGCACGTGGAACTGTTCTACAGCGCCGGCGAGCAGTCGGTCTTGTCGGCGGGACGCCAGTTCGGCGGCGCGGTCGATTACGCGAGCGGCCCGCTGCGCGTGCGCCTCGCCTACAACAACAAGAACACGGACGTCGCGGCGACGGGCACGCACCACGACCTGGGCCGCAACACGCTGCTGGGCGCGAACTACGACGTCAAATGGGTCAAGCTGTATGCCGCCTACGGCATCGACAAAGGCGCGGGCAGCGCCACGCTGGGCAATGCCAACAACCCGTACGGCGGCGTGAAGCCGACGCCGTCGACGGACGGCCGCGACCTGCTGCTGGGCTTCTCGGCGCCGGTGGGTCCGGGCACGCTGATGTTCTCGACCCAGCACAAGGACGACCGCACCCACTTCAACCAGGACGCCACGTCGTGGGGCATCGGCTACCTGTACGCGCTGACGAAGCGCACCGGCCTGTATGCGGCATACGCGCATATCGATAACAAGAACGGCGCCGGCTACACGGTCGCCAACAACACGGAGCCGGGTACGGGCAACACCGGCTACAACCTCGGCATCCGCCACACGTTCTGACGCGACGGACGCCACCCACAACCTTGGAGGGACCATGGAGCACACAACGACCGCCGCCATGCCGGCGCTTGCTTCCAGACTCGCGTCGCGCACGCGCTGGACGATTCTGGCGATTCTTTTCATCGTCACCACGATCAACTACGCGGACCGGGCCTCGATCTCGATCGCGGGACCGGAAATCCGCAAGGCCCTGGGCCTGTCGCCCGTCGAGATGGGCTTCGTGTTTTCCGCGTTCGCGTGGTCGTACGTGGCGGCCCAGCTGCCGGGCGGCTGGCTGCTCGACCGCTTCGGCTCGAAGATCACCTATTTCTTCAGCATCTTCCTGTGGTCGCTGTTCACGATGCTGACGGGCGGCGTCGGCTTCCTCGCCGGCGGCGCGGCCGTGGCGGCGCTGTTCGCGCTGCGTTTCGTCGTCGGTGCGGCGGAGGCGCCTTCGTTCCCGGGCAACAGCCGCATCACGTCGGCCTGGTTCCCCACGCACGAACGGGGCCTCGCGTCCGCGTTGTTCAATTCGGCCCAGTATTTCGCGACCGTGCTGTTCGCGCCGATCATGGGCGCTCTGGTGCATGCCTTCGGCTGGCAAAGCGTGTTCGTCGTGATGGGCGGCCTCGGCATCGCGATGGCCTTCGTCTGGCTCAAGGTCATCCACGGCCCCAAGGACCATCCGTCCGTGAGCGCCAGCGAGCTGAAATACATCGAAGAGGGCGGGGCGCTCGTCGACCTGGACGGGGCCAGGCACGATGCGCAACCGCCGGCCGTCGACACGTTCGCCTGCATCAAGGAATTGCTGGGCAACCGCATGCTGCTGGGCGTGTACGTCGGCCAGTACTGCATCAACACGCTGACCTACTTCTTCCTCACGTGGTTCCCCGTGTACCTCGTGCAGGAGCGCCACATGACGATCCTGAAGGCGGGCTTCGTCGCGTCGGTTCCCGCGATCGCCGGCTTCCTCGGCGGCGTCGTGGGCGGCACGGTCTCGGACCGCCTGGCGAAAGCCGGCTTCTCGCTGTCGATGGCGCGCAAGGTGCCGATCGTCGCCGGCATGCTGCTGTCGATGAGCATGATCGCCTGTAATTACATCGAGGCGGATGCCCTCGTCGTCGCCGTGATGGCGCTGGCGTTCTTCGGCAAGGGCGTCGGCGCGCTGGGCTGGGCCGTCGTGGCCGACACGTCGCCGAAGGAGGCGGGCGGCTTGTCCGGCGCGCTGTTCAACACCTTCGGCAACATCGCGGGCATCACGACGCCGATCGTCATCGGCTACATCCTGCAAGGCACCGGATCGTTCGCGGGCGCGCTCGTGTTCGTGGGCGCGAATGCGGCCGTCACGATCTTCAGCTATGTGGTCATCGTGGGCGAGATCAAGCGCGTGAAGCTGGTGACGTCGCTGACGGCGCCGGCGTAAGGATTTTTTCGCCGCGATGAATCCGATCGCGGCAGCGCCGCGTATATGTCCATGTGCTCGCAATCGTCACCCCTGTCCGGGCATTGTCGCGCTACAATGTTTTCATTAAATCAACGACAGGGGCGCCGTGAGCGAGGAGACCAACGACCAGCTGTACCACCTGCTCGCGGCAGTGGCCCTGCAGGACCGCAAGGCATTCCGCGCTTTGTACGACGCGACGTCCGCGAAACTGTTCGGCTTCGCGCTGCGCGTCCTGCACAAGGACGAGTTGGCGGAGGAAGCCGTGCAGGACGCCTTCGTCGCCATCTGGCACGCGGCGTCCAGCTACCAGATGCATTTGTCGGCCCCGCTCACGTGGATGGCGACGATCGTGCGCAACAAGGCGCTGGACATCCGGCGCCGCATGCGGGCGGACGGCGCGGATGGGCAGGTGGAGCTCGGCGATGGTGACGATCTGCCCGACCTGGCCGCCGGACCGCTGGAACAGGCGCAGTTGTCGCGCGACGGACGGGCGCTGGCGCTCTGCATGGAGACGCTCGCGGGCCGCCAGCGCCAGGCGATCGGCATGGCGTACCTGCACGAGCTGTCGCACAGCGAGGTGGCGGGGCGTCTCGGGCTGCCGATCGGCACCGTCAAGACGTGGATCCGGCGCGGCCTCGACCGGCTGCGCGAGTGCCTGGCCAAACGGGAGGCCGCATGAACATTCGGGACAATCCGGTCCTGGCCGACAAGCTCGCGGCCGAATACGCCCTCGGCACCTTGCGGGGCGGGGCGCGGCGCCGCTTCGAGACGTGGCTGCGCGACGACCGCCGGCTGCGCGCCCTCGTCGCCGACTGGCAGGGACGGCTTGTGACGCTGGCCGAGCTGGAACGACCCGTGGCGCCGCCGGCGCGCGTCTGGGCCGGCATCGAACGCCGCCTGCAGATCGCGCCCGCGCCAGGCGCGCCGTGGTGGCAGTTCTGGAAGAGCGCCGCGGCGCGGCCGTGGGGCGTGCTGGCGCTCGCGGCCAGCGCGGGCCTGTTCGTGCTGGCCGTGCGCATGGCCGCGCTGAACGAGGCCGTCGCGCCGCCGCAGCAGATCGCGGCGCTGTCCGACGCCCAGTCGCGCACGGCGCTCGTCGTCACGGCCGACACGCGGCGCGGCAAGCTCTTGGTCCGCGTGGCCGACGACGTCCGCGTGCCGCTTGATCGCACCCTGCAGCTGTGGGCCATCACGCGCGCCGGCAAGCCCCGCTCGCTCGGCATCCTGCCCGGCAACCGCAGCACGGACCTGGCGCTCGACGCACGCGCCATCGATCCGGACGTGGCGCTGCTGGCGATCAGCCTGGAGCCGAAAGGCGGCTCGCCCGATCCGAACGGACCGACCGGGCCCGTGCTGTACAAGGGCAGCTGGGCGCGGCTGTGAGGTCCACCCATTCATTCATCATCGAGGTGTAGCATGCGCATCGTCGCCGTCCTGTCCTGCTGTTGCCTGATCGGCGTGGTCCACGCGCAGGACATCGTGCCCCGTCCCGCACACATCGAGCGCGGCGCCGGCGGCTTTGCCCTGACGCCATCCACCCGCATCGTCGCCACCGGCGCGGCACTGCCCGAGGCGGCCATGCTGCGCGACTACCTGCGCCCGGCCACCGGCTTCGACCTGCCCGTGCGCGAACGCGCCGACGGCAACGCGATCCGCCTGCGCCTCGATCCCGGCGCCGCCACGGGCAAGGAAGGCTACCGCCTCGTGAGCGACGCGCGCGGCGTGACCATCTCGGCCGCGCAGCCGGCGGGCCTGTTCTACGGCATCCAGACGCTGCGCCAGATGCTGCCGCCCGACATCTACCGGCAGGCGAAGGTCGCGCGCACGTGGGCGCTGCCGGCCGTGGCCGTCGCCGACGCGCCGCGGTTCTCCTGGCGCGGCAGCCACCTGGACGTGGTGCGCCACTTCATGCCGAAGGAGTTCGTCCTGAAGCACATCGAGCTGCTGGCCCAGCACAAGATGAACGTCTTCCACTGGCACCTGACGGACGACCAGGGCTGGCGCATCGAGATCAAGCGCTATCCGCGCCTGACGCAGGTGGGCGCCTGGCGCCGCGACAGCATGCTCGCGTATTCGCCGCCGCGCTACGACGGCAAGCCGCACGGCGGCTTTTATACGCAGGACGACATCCGCGAAGTCGTCGCCTACGCGGCCGCGCGCCATGTGACGGTCGTGCCCGAGATCGAGATGCCGGGCCACGCGCTGGCCGCCGTCGCCGCGTATCCCGAACTGGGCAACCAGCCGGACCGCAAGCTCGACGTGGGCACCGACTGGGGCGTGATTCCCCACGTGTTCAACGTGGAAGACGGCACCATCGCGTTTCTGCAGAACGTGCTGGACGAGGTGATGGATCTGTTCCCCGGACAGTACATCCACGTGGGCGGCGACGAGTGCCCGAAGGCGGAATGGGCGCAGTCGCCGGCCGCTCTGGCGCGCATGAAGCAGCTGGGACTCGTGCCGGCGACGGCCACGTTGCGGGACCTGCAGGACTATCGCGACGCCCAGGGCAAGCCGGCCGAGCATCCCGCGCTGCACGGCTTGCAGAGCTGGTTCATCGGCCGCATGGACGCGTACCTGGCGCAGCACGGCCGCCGCCTGATCGGCTGGGACGAGATCCTGGAAGGCGGCCTCGCGCCCGGCGCAGCCGTGATGAGCTGGCGCGGCGAGGCGGGCGGCATCAAGGCGGCCGGCGCCGGCCACGACGTCGTCATGACGCCGGAGCGCGAAACCTATTTCGACTTTTACCAGGCCGACCCGAAGAGCCCGGGCTTTCGCGAACCGATGGGCGTGCGCGACGTGACGACGCTCGCGCGCGTGTACGCGTACGACCCGCTGCCGGCCGCGCTGCCGGCGGCGCAGGCGAACCGGGTGCTGGGCAGCCAGGCGCAGTTGTGGACGGAATACATGCCGACGCCGCGCGACGTCGAATACATGGCCTGGCCGCGCCTGCTGGCGCTGGCGGAAGGCTTGTGGACGCCAAAGGCCGCCAAGGACTACGGCCGGTTCGAACGGGCGATGCCGGCCGCGCTGGGCCGGCTGCAGGTGCAGGACGTGAACTACCGCCCGCTGGACGGCCCGCGCTGAACGAGCGCCCGCGGGCTGACAAACCTATTGCATGAACCAGCCGTGGCTGACGACGATCGACTGACCCGTCAGCGCGTTCGACGGGAAGGTCGCGAGGAACAGCGCCGTTTGCGCGACGTCTTCCACGGTCGTGAATTCGCCGTCGACCGTCTCCTTCAGCATCACTTTTTTCACGACGTCCTCTTCGCTGATCCCGAGTTCCTTGGCCTGTTCCGGGATCTGCTTCTCGACGAGCGGCGTGCGCACGAAGCCCGGGCAGATCACGTTGGCGCGCACGCCGTGGGCGGCGCCTTCCTTCGCGACGACCTTGGCCAGGCCGACGAGGCCGTGCTTGGCCGCGACGTACGGCGCCTTGAGCACGGACGCTTCCTTCGAGTGCACGGACCCCATGTAGATGACGGTGCCGCCACGGCCCTGCGCATACATCCGCTTCAGGCAGGCGCGCGTCGTGAGGAAGGCGCCGTCGAGGTGGATCGCGAGCAGCTTCTTCCAGTCCGCGAACTTGAATTCATCGACGGGCGCGACGATCTGGATGCCCGCGTTCGACACCAGGACGTCGATGCCGCCGAATTTGTCGGCGACTTGCGCAATGCCCGCGTCGACCTGCTCTTCGTTCGTCACGTCCATCGCGACGGCGAGGGCGCGCGCGCCGGACGGGTCGAATTCGCGCGCGACGGCCTGGGCGGCGTCCAGGTTCAGATCGGCGATGGCGACCTTCGCGCCGTGGTCGAAATAGGTCTTCGCGATCTCTTTGCCGATGCCGCTGGCGGCGCCGGTGACGACGGCGACTTTATCCTGCATGTTCATGGTTGTCCTTTGCGAATTAGGTAAGGGGAACGGGGATCGGGTGGGTGGGCGCCGTCAGGAAATCGTGCACGGCCGGGTTGTCCTCGAGGCGCGGCAGCTTGAAGATCTCTTCGTGGGCGAGGGTCTTCGTCGCGTCCGCATAGCCGGCCTGCCAGTGTTCTTTCATCGTCCGGCGCGAGAACTCGAAATCCTTGTACTGGCCCTCGTACGTGGGTGAGCGGTACACCAGTTCGACGATGTTGTACAGCGCCCGGTCCGACGCTTCCGCCAGCAGCTTCGCCTGCGGCGTGGCGGCCAGCGTGGGCGGCATCAGTGCCAGCAGCTCGTTGAACGCGGTGCGCAGCTTTTCGGTGCGGCGGAACGCGTCGGTGGCGTTGCGCGTGCGGCTCGAATACTGGATCTCCTTCATGCGCGTGGCGACGCCGGCCAGGTCGTTCGGCACCTCGCCGCGCGCGCTCCACAGGTCGACCTGGAACACGAGCGTGTGCAGACGCGAGCGCGCCGACAGCACCCAGTCGAGCGGCGTGTTCGACACCATGCCGCCGTCCCAGTAACGCTCGCCGTCGATCTCCACCGAGTCGAAGCCGGGCGGCAGGGCGCCGCTGGCCATCACATGTTCCGGCCCGATGCGGTCCTTGGCGTTGTCGAAGTAGGCGAAGTTGCCGGTCCTGACGTTGACGGCGCCGATCGACAGGCGCGTCTCGCGCGCGTTGATCCGGTCGAAGTCGACGAGGCGTTCCAAGGTCGCGCGCAGCGGCGCCGTGTCGTAGAAACTCGTCGCGCCCCTGCCGGGCCAGGACAAGAAGGGCGGCGGCACGCGCGGTTCGAAGAAGCCGGGCACGCCCTGCACGAGGACCCTCCCTGCCGCGAGCTGGTTGACCCAGGCGTGCAAGCTGTCCACGAGGGGCACGCCGGTCCACTGGTCGCCCACGATGCCGTCGCTCCCCGAGCTGACGAGTTCCCAGAACTCGCGCAGCCGCGCGACGCGGTGTTCACGCGCATTGCCGGCGATGATCGCGCTGTTGATGGCGCCGATCGATATGCCGGACACCCATGTCGGCTCGACGCCCACTTCCAGCAAGCGTTCGTACACGCCGGCCTGGTAGGCGCCGAGCGCGCCGCCGCCCTGCAGCACGAGGGCGATGCTGTCGAACTCGGTGGCGCACGGTTTCGGTGGTTCGGCGGGAGCCCGCGTGCCTTCGTGCAGCACGCTTTCGTCGCGCTTATTCACGTTCCGGCACCGGCACGTTGAAGCCGTTCAGCGTCGTCGACACGAGGGCGTACAGGCCGACCAGGTAGATCAGTTCGTTGGTGCCGTGCTGGCCGAACGTGGCGACGGCCAGCCGGTACAGCGGCTCGGGCAGGATGCCGCCGCGCGCCAAGGCGTACGAAAAATCGAACGCGACGTTTTCCTCGCGCGTCAGGTCGGTCGGCTTCTGGCCCGCGACGAGCGCGGCGAGCCGCTCGGCGGACATGCCTTCGCGTTCGGCGACGGCGACGTGCGCATACAGTTCGTAGGCCGCGTTGTAGCGCGCGCCGACGACGAGGATCGCGATCTGGCGTGCGTTGTCGGGCAGAGCGGCGTTGGCCGTCATCGCGAGCGTGAGGTTCCAGATCGCCTTGCCGATCGCGGGTTCGTGCAGCCAGGGGTTCCAGGGCCCCATCAGGGCGCCGTCCTCGCGTTCGACCTTGAACGCGTTGAAGTTGGTGGCAATCCCTTTACGCATGTCGTCGTAAAGGGCTTTTTGTTCGGCGCTGAGTTCGGCCGGTGAGATCAGTGGCAGACGCAATTCATTCCTCGCTGTGTCAATATGAAGGGCGAGGCGACGTCGGGGCGCGGGCTGCGCGTCGCCTCGTCCGACATTCTGGCAAATTGCGGATGAGGCCGCCGTACGATTGGATGATGCGCGCCATATCTGCGCGTGGAGAACGACTTGAACGACACCTGGATGGTTCACCCTCAACCGGACGACGACGGCCGCCAGGTCCGCCTGCACGCGCCGTCCTGCGAAGCGAACCTGCACGCCCTCGCGGATCCGTTGGCCGCGCTGACCTTCGTGCCCGGCAGCGTGTGCGCCGGCATGTTGAACGATGTGCCGCTGGCCCCGTGCACGCGCGCGGCCGTCGACGCCGCGTGCCGCCATGCGGGCGCCATGGCGGCGTTCGACGAGCCGCCTTTCGTGCTCCCGGCCGGCAAACGCGCGGCTGCCGGCGCCGTCGTGCGCGAGGCGGACGGACGGCTCTGGCTCGTGGCACCGTCGAACGGCTTCGGCGGCTACGCGAACACCTTTCCCAAGGGGCGCGTCGAACCGGGCCTGTCGCTGCGGGCGACCGCCATCCGCGAAGTCTGGGAGGAAACCGGTCTGCACGTGGCGCTGACGGCCTGGCTCGGCGATTTTTCCCGCACGCAGACGTTCACGCGCTTCTACGTCGCCCGCCGCATCGGCGGCCATCCCGGGCACATGGGGTGGGAGTCGCAGGCCGTCCACCTCGTCACGCCGGACCGGGCCCGCGAGCTGCTGAACCGGGACACCGATCATGCCGTGCTGGAAGCACTGCTGCGGGGCTTTGAGTAAGGTCAAACCCGATGCGAGGCAAGCATGGCAAGCTCAGCCTTTCCAAATTGTAATGTTTGCGGCGCCGGCCTTCATGTTCACCGCAGCTTGGCGGCATACCGTTTCTGTTGCATATCGGAAAATTTCTTGCCCTGTCCGTCGTCCTTTTCGAGGCCGTTGCACCGTGAAATTCGACGTTTTCCCGGTTTTGCCGGAACGCGCCCCGCCGACCACCGGCGGTCTTGACATCATTCCGGATGACCCCTGGCAGCACCGCCAGGTAGTGGACAAGCTCGATGAGCTCGCCTTGCTGCCGCATCTCGCGCCGCCCGGTTCCGGTCGCGGATTCGTCCTGTCGACGGAAGCCGCGCATGCCCTCGTCGACGACGGCGGCACGCTGAACCTGTGCCGCGACCTCGGCCTCGACACTGCCACGAGTATGGGGCACCTCGAGCGCGAGATCGTGCTGGCGTTGCTGGCTGCGCCGCGCACCTTGCGCTTCGCGAGCGCCGCCGAGTTCCTGGCGGCCGTCGCGATCCGCCGCAACATCGTCGTGGCGGCGCGCGCGACCCGGCTCGCGTTCGGTACGGCCGAAGCGAACCGCCCCGAGAGCCACTGGACGTACGACGAGGACCGCGGTTTCACGGTCCTGCCCGGCCAGCCGTTGATCGACGCGCTCACGCTCGCCACCCAGCCGGAGGCGGGCGACGGGCGCGTGTACGCGTTTTCCTGCTACCGCGCGACCGAATACGTGATGCTGCTCGGGATGGCCCGTGAACTGGAACGGCTCAATCCGCCGCTACTGACGGCCTTGCAGCGGCAGTGGGAAACGCGGGCGGTCCAGTCGGGCGCCTTCCACGACGTTTTCCTGGTCGAGTACGGTTCCCTCGCGGCCCCGCTGCCGCCGCGCTACTACGTGCCGGGCGATCGCGTCTGGTTCCGCAACCCGGACGCGCTGTCGTCGGATGCGTCCGGCTACGAAGGCTCGTGGGTGATCTATCTCGGCAACGGCCTGTTCAGCAATTTCTGGCGGCGCGACCGGCCATACAGTCTCGTCAGCAAGTGCCTGGAGATCTACCACTGGCGTCACGGCACGTATGTCGATGCGGAGGGCGATCTGCGGATGAACGAGGCGATCGTCGACGCGAAGGTGGCGGAAACGGCGGGCGACCCTGCCGCGCTGGCAACGGTCGTCGCGCGCATGTCGCGCCTGCGCGATGGCCGGGGTCGTTATGCGGACGGCGGCTGCATCGATTTTTCGCGCGAGTTCGTGCGCAACGTCTGTCCGGGGACGGCCGCCATCGTGCTGCCCGGCTGACGCCGGTCATGGCTGCAGCACGTAGTGGCCGGGCGCGTCACGCAAGCTGCGTCCCGGCGGCGGCGGCGCCACCCATGGGCCCGCGAGCCGCGTCAGCCAGTGTTCCCAGGCCGGCCACCAGCTTCCTTCACGCACGCGGGTCTCGGACTGCCAGGTGTCGGGATCGACATAGGGCCCGTCGTGCTCATGGGTACTCATCTGGTAACTTCGGCCCGGCGTGCCCGGCGGCGACACGACGCCCGCGTTGTGGCCGCCCGTGGTCAGCAGGAATGTCACCGACGTGTCGCTCAGCGGAATGATCTTGTAGACGGAGCGCCACGGAGCGACGTGGTCCGTCATCGTGCCGACCGCGAGGATGGGAATGTGGATGTCGGTCAGCGACACGGGCCGGCCATTGACGATGTAGCGCGAGCTGGCCAGGCTGTTCTGCAAAAACAGGTTGCGCAGGTATTGGGAATGCATGCGGCAGGGCATGCGCGTCGCGTCCGCATTCCACGACGCCAGGTCGTTGTCCTTGTCCGGAATGTCGAGCAGGTAGTGGCGCAGGCGGCGCGACCAGATCAGGTCGTTCGAGCGCAGCAGCTGGAACGCGCCGGCCATCTGGCGCGTGTCCAGGTAGCCCTGCTGCCACATCACGGCCTCCAGGAAGCTGACCTGGCTCTCGTCGATGAACAGCGACAGCTCGCCCGGTTCCGTGAAGTCGACCTGGGCCGCCAGCAAGGTCATGCTGGCCAGCCGCTCGTCGCCGTCGCGCGCCATCGCCGCCGCCGCGATCGCCAGCAGCGTGCCGCCCAGGCAATAGCCGCAGGCGTTGACCTGGGGCGCGCCGGTCTCGCGCACGACGGTGTCCAGCGCTTCCATCACGCCATGGCGCCGGTAATCTTCCAGCGACAGGTCGCGGTCGTCGGCCTGCGGATTTTTCCAGGAAATCATGTACACCGTATGGCCGTGCTCGACGAGGTAGCGGACGAGCGAGTTCTGCGGCGAGAGGTCGAGGATGTAGTACTTCATGATCCACGCCGGCACGATCAGCTGCGGCACCGCGTGGACCTGCGGCGTGACGGGATCGTAGCGCAGCAGTTCGATGAGATGGTTGTCCATGACGACCTTGCCGGGCGTGATGGCGACGTCGCGGCCGGGCCGGTGGCTGACGGGCGCCGTGGTGCCGGCCAGCGCCCGCCGCAGGTCGGTGCCCGCCCGGGCCAGCCCATGCACGAGGTTCTGGCCGCCGCTGGCGAGCGTGACCTGCTGCGCCACCGGGTTGGTGGCGATGAAGTTCGACGGCGCGACGCCGTCCAGCAACTGGCGCGCGACGAACGTGACCACGTCGCCGTGGTGCGACGACACCCCGCGCACGCCGCTCGTGGCCCGGTGCCACCATTGCTGCGTGAGCAGGAAGCCCTGGCTGAGCTGGTTCCACGGCCAGGTATGCCACAGCGGATCGTTGAAGCGCTTGTCCTGCGCCAGCGGCTGCACGGGCTCGGCTGCCGTGCCGAACATGGCGCTGGCGCTGTACTGCAGCCAGCGCTGCATGTTGCTCGCGGCCTGCACGCCCAGCTCCATCTGCTTGGCGGGCGACAGCAGCAGGTGGCTGGCCCAGTCGTACCACGCGCCGGCCAGCGCGGCCGGCGAGACGTAGCCGGTCACGCGCCCCAGCGCGGCGTTCAGTGCCAGGTCGATGTGGGCATGCTCGACGCTTGCCTCGGGATAGCGCGGCCGCGGCCCGCCTTGCCACGTGCTGGCTTCGCGCCGCTGTTCGCTCGGCGGGATTTCGGACAGGATGTTCATGGCGCGCGGGCTCCTTACAAAGATGCATGGCCGTTAGACCAGGATCCGGCCGCTTAGTGCCGCGCGGGAGCGTAAAATTGCTTGATGCATCGCAGTTGCGAGCCCGGCGGTGAACGTATCATTTGCTTCGGCGAGGTAGCAAAGCGGTTATGCGGCGGCTTGCAAAGCCGTTTAGACGTGTTCGACTCACGTCCTCGCCTTTCGAATTACACGGGTTGCCGTCAAACAGGCGTTTGCCCGAACAGCGAACCCGGCTGTCCCCAGGTATCTTCATACAGCATGTCGTCCACGGCGCGGCGCTTGTCCCAGCCTTCGGCCTCGAGCATGGGCGCAGGGTAGAACTGCGCGACGTGGCCGACGCACAGCACGGCGATCGGCATGGTGTCGTCGGGCATATTGCACAGCGCGCGCACGCGCTGCGGATCGAACAGGGATACCCAGCCGACACCGATCCCTTCGGCGCGCGCGGCCAGCCAGAAGTTCTGGATCGCGCACGATGCCGACGCAAGATCCATCTGCGGCATCGTGCGCCGGCCGAACACATAAGGTTCGCGCTTGTCCATCAGCGCGACGACGAACAGCTCGGCGCATTCCAGGATCCCCTCGACTTTCAGACGCATGAAATCCTGCGCGCGCTGGCCGAGCGCATGCGCGGTCTGCACGCGCTCGTCGTCCACGTGGGCGTGGATGTCGCGACGCAGCTCGCGGTTGACGATGCGGATGAAACGCCACGGCTGCATCAGTCCGACACTGGGCGCGTGGTGCGCGGCCCGGATGAAGCGTTCCAGTTGTTCCGCATCGACAGGCGTTGCGAGGAAGTGGCGCATGTCGCGCCGTTCGAAGATGGCGCGGTAGACGCCCTCGATTTCGGGGGACGAAAAGGCATTGGGGGACATGGGAATCCTCTACTGAAGGACGGAAGGCGGGGCGGTACCGCATTTTTTTTTCGAGCAGAACTAGGCTGCTTTCGCCGTTCAGTGTAAGATCGCGGCCTTGGGTGCGTCAATTCCTCTCGGAATTGCGTTAAACGGGAAACCGGTGACACCGCCTCGCGCGGCCATTCCGGTGCAGCCCCCGCTGCTGTAAGCCTGACGACTCTGCCTGTAAGCCACTGCGAGCAATCGCGGGAAGGTGCGGAGAAGGATGACGGCGAGCCAGAATACCGGCCCAGACAAGCCAGCACCATTCCCCGGGGTGACGGGAAGCCGCTGCCGATCGCGTCGTGCGCCGGGCTGTGTCCGCGTGCCGTCCACCCGTCGGCCGTCCTCTTGCCTCCCCGTTGGTGCCGTTATGGACCATTCGACGGGAGGATTCGAATGCACATCATGGAAGGTTTTCTGCCGCCCGTTCACGCGCTCGGCTGGACCGCCGTTTCCGTTCCTTTTCTGGCCTGGGGCCTGCGCTCGATGGGGCGCGGCCTGCGGGCGCATCCCGAGCGGCGCATGCTGCTCGGCGTCGCCGCCGCGTTCGCGTTCCTGCTGTCGGCGCTCAAGCTGCCGTCCGTGACGGGCAGCTGTTCGCACCCGACCGGCGTCGGCCTCGGCGCGCTGCTGTTCGGGCCCGTCGCGATGGTGCCGGTGGGCTTCGTCGTGCTGCTGTTCCAGGCGCTGCTGCTGGCGCACGGCGGCATCACGACGCTCGGCGCCAACGTGTTCTCGATGGCGATCGTCGGACCGTGCGTGTCGTACGGCGTCTTCCGCGCCGTGGCCGCGCTGGGCCTGACGCGTTCCGCCGCCGTCTTCCTGGCGGCCTGCGTGGGCGACCTGGCGACCTATGTGACCACGTCGGCGCAGCTGGCGTGGGCATTTCCTGCTGCGTCCGGCGGCTTTGCCGCGTCGTTCCTGAAGTTCGCCGGGATCTTCGCGCTGACCCAGGTGCCGATCGCCATCAGCGAAGGCCTGCTCACCGTGCTGGTGGTGAATGCGATGGCGCGCTTCAACGCGCATGAATTGCGTGCGCTGCCCGTCATGGCGGTGCGTGCGCGGGAGCCGGCATGAAGCGCCGGACGTGGTGGATTCTCGCGGCCGTCATCCTGCTGACGGTGCTGCCGCTGTGGCTGGCGCGCGCGCCGGCGGGCGGTTTCGGCGGTGCCGACGACGCCGCCCGGCAGGCCGTCGGCACGATCGCGCCCGGCTACCGGCCGTGGTTCGCGCCCCTGGTCGAACCGGCCAGCGCGGAGATCGCATCGCTGTTGTTCGCGCTGCAGGCCGCCGCCGGCGCGGGCGTGATCGGCTTCTGGCTGGGTCTCTCGGTTGCGCGCGAACGTGCGCGCCGCGCGGCGGATCCGACACGGGAATACGATGCGGATCGATGACGCCGCCTACGCCAGCCGCTGGCGCCATGTCGCGCCGTCGGCCAAGCTGCTGTTCGCGTCCGCCGGCACGGCCGCGGCATGGATCGCGCACGGCCCCGGCGCATTGGCCCTGCTCGCGGCGGCCTCGATGCTGGCCGCGCTGCTGGGTGCGCGCGTGCCGCCGCGCACCTATGTCGCGGTGGCGCTGGCGCCGTGCGGCTTCCTGCTGCTGTCCTGCCTGACGATGCTCGTCGCGCCCGGCACCGACGGCGCCTGGCACTGGACGCCAGCGGCGCTGCCGTTTGTTGCGCGCACGGCGCTGCGCTCGCTCGCCGTGCTGGCGGCGCTGCTGGGCCTCGTGCTCACGACGCCGCTTCCCGACCTGCTCGCGCTGCTGCGCCGCCTGCGCGCGCCCGAGCTGCTGCTCGACCTGATGGCGCTGAGCTACCGCATGCTGTTCGTGCTGCGCCAGGCGTGGGACGAGGGCGTCACGGCGCAAAGCGCGCGCCTGGGCCATGGGGGCTGGCGCCGGGCGTGGCGCTCGACCGGGCTGCTGGCCGGCCAGATGGCGGTGCAGGTCTGGCACCGGGCCGCCGCGCTGCAGGCGGCCGCCGACGCGCGCGGCTACGACGGCCGGCTGCGCTTCCTGCCGGGCGCATTCCCCCATGCCCGCCGCGACCGTCTCGCCGCGCTGCTGGCCGGTGCCGCGCTCATGGCCGTGGCGCTCGGAGACCGGTCGTGACGGCCGCGTCGCTGCTCGCCTTGGAGGCCGTGGACCATGTGTTCGCCGACGGCAGTGCCGGCCTGCGCGGCTGCGGCCTCGCGCTCGCGCGCGGACGCCGCCACGCGCTGCTGGGCGCCAACGGCGCCGGCAAGACCACCGTGCTGCAACACCTGAACGGCTTGCTGCGCCCGACGGCGGGCCGGCTGCTGTGGGAGGGGCGGCCGGTCGATTACGGACGGGCGGGCCTGGCCGCGTTGCGGCGCCGCGTCGGCCTGGTTTTCCAGAATCCGGACCGGCAGCTGTTCTCGGCGCTGGTCGAGGAAGACGTGTCGTTCGGTCCGTTGAATCTCGGCCTCGACGCGGACACGGTGCGCGCCCGCGTGGCCGCGGCGCTGGACGCCGTCGACATGGGCGCGCACGCGCGCCGCCCCGTGCATCACCTGAGCTTCGGCCAGAAGAAGCGCGTCTGCATCGCCGGCGTGCTGGCGATGGCGCCGGAAGCGTTGCTGCTGGACGAGCCGATGGCCGGCCTCGACGCGGCGATGCAGGCCGAACTGGCGCAACTGCTCGACCGTCTCGCCGCGGGCGGCGTCACGATCCTGCTGTCCACGCACGACATCGATTTTGCCTACGCATGGGCCGACGACATCCATCTGATGGCGGCCGGCCGCTGCACCGCGTCCGGTCCGGCGGCGGCGCTCGCGCGGCAGGAGGGCGTGCTGCGCGCCGCCGGCCAGCGCCCACCGCTGGCGCTCGCCCTCCATGAACATCTGGCCGCGCGCGGCGTGCTGCCCGCGGACGCCGCGCCGCGCAGCGTGGACGCCGTGCTCCACGCCCTGAACGCGCTGCCGCTCGATCATTTCAGAAGGACACCCGCATGACACATCCAACCCCGGGCAAGGTCTGGTTCGTGGGCGCCGGCCCCGGCGACCCCGAA
The DNA here is from genome assembly GCF_001941825.1 of Massilia putida. Classification (NCBI taxonomy): domain Bacteria; kingdom Pseudomonadati; phylum Pseudomonadota; class Betaproteobacteria; order Burkholderiales; family Oxalobacteraceae; genus Massilia; species Massilia putida. The sequence goes on along the minus strand of NZ_CP019038.1, from coordinate 1,623,664 downwards.
CTCGTCACCGTCAAGGGCCAGAAGCTGCTGGCGCAGGCCGGCGCGATCCTGTACGCCGGCTCGCTCGTCGACCGCGCCGCGACGCTGTATGCGCCGCCCGGCTGCGTCATCCGCGATTCCAAGGACATGACCCTGGAAGAGATGACGGCCTGGCTGCTCGAACAGGTCCGCATCCACGCCACCGTCGTGCGCCTGCAGACGGGCGACCCCGGCCTGTACGGCGCGCTGATCGAAATGGCGCGTCCGCTCGCGGCGGCCGGCGTCGAGTGGGCCGTCGTGCCGGGCGTGTCGTCGGCGATGGCCTCGATGGCCGCCGCCGGCGAGTCGATGACCTTGCCCGAAGTCACCCAGACCGTGATCCTCACGCGCGTCGAGGGCCGCACCCCGATGCCGTCCGGCGAGGACCTCGCCAGCCTGGCGGCGCACCGCACGACCTTGTGCATCTTCCTGTCGATCACGCTGCTGTACAAGGTCGAGGCGGCGCTGCGCGCGGCCGGCTGGCCCGACGACGCGCCGATGCTCGTCGTGCACAAGGCCAGCTGGCCGGGCGAGGAAAAGATCCTGCGCGGCACGCTGGCCACGATCAAGGCGCGCTGCCGCGAGGCCGGCGTCGCCAGCCAGGCGATGATCGTCGCCAGCCCTACGCTGGGCGCGCTGCACTGGGACTCCCTGGCGCGCTCCAAGCTGTACGACCCCACATTCACCCACCGTTTCAGAAAGGCGAGCGCATGAACCATCCCATCATGCCGGTAGCGACCGCGGCAAACGACACCACCCTCATCGTCGGCCACGGCTCGCGCGAAGCATCCGGCAACGACGAGATCCGCGACTTCGCGGCGCAATGGCGCGCGCGCCGGCCGGACCTGCGCATCGAACTGTGCTTCATCGAATTCGCGCCGCCCGGGTTGAACGCGGCCCTGCTGGACGCCGCGCGCACGTCGCGCCGCGTGCTCGTCGTGCCGCTGATCCTCAACGCGGCCGGCCACGTCAAGATGGAGATCCCGGAAGCCGTCGAACAGGCGCGCCTGGCGCATCCGCAGGCCGAGATCCTGCTGGCCCCGCACCTGAGCGCATGCGACCCGGTTCTCGCGATCCTCAAGCGCCGCCTGCGCGGGGCGATGCACGCGCTCGACATGCCCGACCCGACGACCACCGGCGTCGTGCTGCTGGGCCGCGGTTCGTCCGACCGCGGCGCGAACGGCGACATGGCCAAGATGGCGCGCTGGCTGCAGGAAGAGGGCGACCACGAACTGGTCGATCTCGCCTTCACCGGCATCACCTGGCCGCGCCTGGAAAAAGTCGTGCAGCGCCAGGTCCTGCTGGGCGTGCGCCAGGTCGTCGTGCTGCCGTACTACCTGTACACCGGCACGCTGGTGCAGCGCATCCACCGCCAGGTCGAGCATCTGCGCGGCCAGTATCCGCAGGTGCGCTTCGCCGCCACCTCCCACTTCGGCTTCGAACAGGAGATTTTCGAGTTGATGGAGCAGCGCGTGGCGGACCTGGCGGCGGGCGTGCCGGACAGCCGCCTGCCGTGCGACGGCTGCAGCTACCGCGAGATCGCGCACGACCACGGGCACGGGCACTCGCATGCGTACACGCACGCGGAGGTGCAGCCGGCATGAGCACCGTGAACACCGTCACCGAGCAGCTGACGCGCGCCGGCCAGGCCATCGAGCACGACAGCTTCGCGATCATCGACGCCGAGGCCGGAGCGCACGGCTACACGCCGGCCCAGTGGCCGATCGTGCGCCGCATGATCCACGCGAACGCCGACTTCGATTTCAACGGCCTCACGTGGTTCCACCCGGATGCGGTGGATGCGGGCATCCGCGCGATGATGGCGGGCGCGACGCCCATCGTGGCGGACGTCGAAATGATCTGCTCGGGCCTGTCGCAGCCGCGCCTGGCGCACTTCGGCATGGCGACGCACCAGTTCATCAGCGACCCCGACGTGATCGAGGCGGCGCAGCGCGCGGACACCACGCGCGCCGTGCAGGCCATGCGCAAGGCGCACCGTCGCGGCCTGCTGGACAACGCCATCGTCGGCATCGGCAATGCGCCCACCGCGCTGATCGAGCTGGTGCGCCTGATCCGCGAGGAGGGCGTGCGGCCGGCGCTGGTCGTCGGCATGCCGGTGGGCTTCGTGTCGGCGGCCGAGTCGAAGGACCTGATGGCGCAGGTCGACGACGTGCCGTGGATCGTGATCCGCGGCCGCAAGGGCGGTTCGACGCTGGTCGTTGCGGCGCTGCATGCGCTGCTGGCGCTCGCGGAAGCACGGCAGAAGGCCGGCGCATGATGGACAAGAAGGCCGAACGCGGCACCCGGACCGGTTTCACCACCGGCGCCTGCGCGGCCGCGGCCGCGCGCGCCGCCGCGGTCGGACTGGCCACCGGCCGCGTGCCGGAGGAGATCGACAGCCTGCTGCCGAACGGGTCGCGCGTGCGCTTCGCCGTGCACGACGGCCGCTGCGCCGCCGGCACGGCGCATGCGATGGTCGTGAAATTCGCCGGCGACGATCCGGACTGCACCGACGGCGCCCACCTGACCGTCGACCTGCGCCTGTTGCCCGGCCAGGCCGGTACCGTCGCCTTCGTCGCGGGCGACGGCGTCGGCACGGTGACGATGCCGGGCCTGGGCCTGGAAGTGGGCGGCCCGGCCATCAACCCGGTGCCGCGCTGGAACATCGCCGACAACCTGCGCGAAGCGGCCCCCGGCCTGCTGGCGCAACACGGCGTCGAAGTCACCGTCAGCGTGCCGGACGGGCAGGCGATGGCGAAGAAGACGACCAATGCGCGCCTGGGCATCCTCGGCGGCATCAGCATCCTCGGCACCACCGGCATCGTCAAGCCCTATTCGACGGCCGCATGGCGCGCCAGCGTGGTGCAGGGCGTGCAGGTGGCGGCGACGGCCGGCCACGATCTGGTCGCGCTGACCACGGGCGGGCGGACCGAGACCTTCGCGATGGCCACGCTGCGCGCGGAAACGCCGGACCTGCCGGCCGCGTGCTTCGTGCAGATGGGCGACTTCCTGCGCTACGCGCTCGACGAAGCGGCGGCGCAGGGCATCGGCCTCGTGGTGCTGGCCGTCATGGTCGGCAAGCTGACCAAGATCGCGCAGGGCGAGACGATCACACACGCCAACCGCAGCGAGGTCGATACGGACCTCGTGGCGGCGATCGCGCGGCGCATCGGCGCCGCGCCCGCCGACTGCGCCGCCATCGCGGCCGCCGAGACGGCGCGCTTCGGCGCCGAGCTGATGGTCGAACGCGGCCTGGGCGACGCCTTCCACGCCGCGCTGGCGCAGGCCGCGATCGACACGCTGACTGCCCCCGACCGCTACGGCCAGGCGTTCCGGCTGCGCGTGCTCGTGTGCGACTTCGAAGGCCGCCGGGTCGCCGACGTGTGGTCCGCCCCCGTGCCGCCGCGCGCGCGCGCGGGCGACGCCATCCGCATCGGCATCGAACACATCCTCGACATCGACTGAACATGGACACCTGCCTGCAAGATCCCAATCCCTGCCGCGTGATCGGCGTCCTCGACGACGGCGCCGCCGGCCTGACGCCGACCGCGCTCGCTTACCTGCGCAGCGCCGACGTCGTGATCGGCGGCGCGCGCACGCTGGCGCTGCTCGACCGCGAGCTGAAAGCCGGCGCCGTGCGCCACGACCTGACGGGCCGCCTGAAGGACGTGCCGGGCTGGGTGCGCGCCGCGCGCGCCGATCACCTGGCCTGCGTCGTGCTCGCGACCGGCGACCCGCTGTGCCACGGCATCGCGCCTTACCTCGCCCAGCACCTGTGCGTGCAGGCGCTGGACATTCTGCCCAACCTGTCGACCTTGCAGCTCGCGTGCGCCCGCATCGGCCTGGCGTGGCAGGATGCGCGCATCGTCTCCGTCCATGCGCGCGACGCCGGCGAGTGGGCGCGCGGCAGTGCGCCGGCGCACGGCCTGTACGCGCTGGCGCAGGCCCTGCGCCGGCATGCGCGCCTGCTGGTGCTGACGAGTCCCGACAATTCCCCGGACCGGATCGCGCGCCTGCTGCTGGCCGAGGGCCTCGGCGACGATTTCCACATGGCCGTGGCGGAAAACCTTCTGCAGCCGGAAGAGCGCGTGCTGGCCGAACTGAGCCCCGCCGACGCCGCGACGATGCGTTTCGCCGCGCTGAATGTCGTGCTGTTGTGGCGCACGACGGCGGCGCCCCGTCCGCAATGCTTCGGCCTCGCCGACGACGCCTACGAACAGCGCCAGCCGGAAAAGGGCTTGATCACCAAGCAGGAAGTGCGCGCCGTCAGCCTCGCGCGCCTGTGCCTGCGGCCCGACAGCGTCGTGTGGGACATCGGCGCCGGCTCCGGATCCGTCGGCCTGGAAGCGGCGCGCCTGTGCCCGCGGGGCCACGTGTATGCCATCGAAAAGAACGAGCTTGATCACGCCATCGCGGGCCGCAACCACGCGGCGTTCGGCGTCAGCAACTACAGCCTGTTCCTCGGCAAGGCGCCGGACGGGCTGGATGGCTGGCCGGACCCGGACGCCGTGTTCGTCGGCGGTTCGGGCGGCGAGCTCGCCACGCTGATCGACGGCGTGCTGCGCCGCCTGCGCCCGGACGGCACGCTCGTGATGAACTTCGTCACCTTGGAAAACCTGGCCACCGCCACCGCCGCGCTGCAGGCGTGCGGCGCGGGCGTCGTCTGGGACGTGCTGCAGCTGCAGGCCGCGCGCAGCAAGCCGATCCTGCACATGCACCGCATGGCCGCCGAGAATCCGGTGTGGATCGTGTGCGCGCGCCGCGCGGGAGAGACGGCATGACCGGCACCCTGTGGGGCATTTCGCTCGGTCCGGGCGACCCGGGCCTCATCACGCGGGCCGCCTGGGACGCGCTGCAGCGCCGCGACGCGGTCTGGGTCTATCCGGCGCGCAGCGGCAAGACGTCCAGCTATGCGCTCGACATCGTGCGGCGCGCGGGCTTGGCGCCTCCCGACGACCACACGTTGCTGCTGTTCCCGATGACGCACGACGGCGACAAGCTGGCGCGCGCCTGGCTCAAGGCCGCCGAGACCGTGCTGCCCTGGCTGCGCGCGGGCCGCGACGTGCTGTTCCTCGTCGAGGGCGACGCCAGCACCTATGCCACGTTCGGCCACCTGGCGCGCACGGTGAGCGCGCTGGACGCCGCCGTACCGGTACGCGTCATCGCCGGCGTCAATGCCTTCACCGCCGCCTGCGCGCACGTGCCGGTGCCGTTCGCCGAGCAGGACGACACGGTGGCCATCGTGCCGGCCGCGTACGGCGTCGGCGCCGTCGACCGGTTGTTGTCCGACTTCGACACGCTGGTGCTGCTGAAAGTGAAACCGCTGCTGGATGAACTCATCGCCTGGCTCGAGCGGCGCGACCTGCTCGCGGGCGCCCATTTCATCGAACGCGTGGGCGCGCCGGACGAGCGCCGGTTCGACGGCCGCGACATCCTCGCGCTGCGCGGCACGAAGGTCAGTTATCTGTCGCTGCTGATCGTGAAGCATCCGCATCGCATCCGCGGCGAACGCATCAAGGGTTGCCTGAAGAAGAGCGGCCCGCAACCTATCGACCTGGAGACCGCATGAGCGAACCCACCCACATTGCCGCGCCGCGCCTGTGCCTCGTGGCCATCACGAAGCACGGCGCCGCGCTGGCCGCCCACCTGGCAGGCGACCTGCCCGAGGCGGACATCTGCACCTCGGCCAAGTTCGCGCCGCAGTTCGCGGGCGTGCCGAACGCGGTGCATGCCTACGACGGCGCGCTGCGCGACGAGATCGCCCCCCTGTTCGCCGCTTACGACCAGATCGTGTTCTTTGTCTCGCTGGGCGCCGTCGTGCGCCTGATCGCGCCGCACTTGCGCAGCAAGGACGAGGATCCGGGCGTGATCGTCGTCGACGACGCCGGCCAGTACGTGATCCCGGTGCTGTCCGGCCACGTCGGCGGCGCCAACGCGTGGAGCGAGCGCGTCGCCGACCTGCTCGGCGCCGCGCCCGTGCTGACGACGGCGTCCGACGTCGGCCGCACGATCCCCGTCGACATCCTCGGCCGCCACCTGGGCTGGCGCGTGGAGGCGCCGAAGATCAACGTCACGCGCGTCTCCGCCCATGTGGTCAACGGCGAGCCGATCGCGTTCGTGCAGGAAGCCGGCAGCCCGGACTGGTGGACCCGGCCGACGCCCCTGCCGGACACCATCCACCGCTATGCGCGTTTCCACGACGTGCCGCTGGAGCGCTACGCCGCCGTGCTGTGGGTGACGCATGCCGACGTGCCGGCCGGGCAGTGGGAGGCGCTGCACGAGCGCCTGGTCGTCTACCGCCCGCCGCTGGAAGCCGACGCGTGACGGCGTTCACCGTCGGCCTGGGCTGCGACCGCGGCGTGGCGCACGCCACCATGCGCGAGGCGGTGCTGGCGGCGCTGGCGCAGGCCGGCGCGCAGCCGGGCCAGGTGGCCGCCGTCGCCAGCATCGCGCTCAAGCGCGACGAAGCCGCGTTGCTCGCGCTGGCCGGGGAATACGGCTGGACGCTGCGTTTCTTCGAAGCGCAGGAACTGGCGCAGGTCGAGGTGCCGCATCCGTCCGAGACGGTGCGGCGCTACACCGGCACGCCGTCGGTCAGCGAGGCGGCCGCGCTGCTCGCCGCCGGTCCGGGCGTCCCGATGACCGCATTGATCGTCGAAAAACACAAACACCGGGGCGCGGACGGCCGCAACGTCACAGTCTCGATCGCAAGGATGGAACCATGAACGAACGACTCGAAGCACCCGCGACCGCGGGGAAGATCATGCTGGTGGGGATCGGCCCCGGCAGCGTGGACCACATGACGCAGCGCGCCCGCGCCGCCATCGCCGAAGCCGACGTGGTGATCGGCTACGTCACCTACATCAAGCTGGTGGCCGACCTCATCGAAGGCAAGGAGATCATCCGCAAGTCGATGACGGAGGAACTCGACCGCGCCGTCAGTGCGCTTGCGGCCGCGCGGGCCGGCAAGAAGGTGGCATTGATCTCGTCGGGCGACGCCGGCGTGTACGGCATGGCCGGCCCGACCTATGAAGTGCTGTTCCAGGCCGGCTGGACGCCGGACGACGCGGTGCAGGTCGAGATCGTCCCCGGCGCCTCGGCGTTGAACAGTTGCGCGGCCCTCGTCGGCGCGCCGCTCACGCACGATTTCTGCGCGATTTCGCTGTCCGACCTGCTGACGCCGTGGCCGACGATCGCGCGCCGGCTGGACGCCGTCGCGCTGGCCGATTTCGTCGTCGCGCTGTACAACCCGAAGAGCGGCCGCCGCACGCGCCAGATCGTCGAGGCGCAGCGCCTGTTCCTGCGCCACCGCCGCCCGGACACGCCGGTCGCCATCGTGAAGAGCGCCTACCGGCGCCGCGAGAACATCGTGTTCACGACGCTCGACGCGATGGCCGACGCCGACATCGGCATGCTCAGCACGGTCCTGATCGGCAACAGCAACACCTTCATCCGCCACGGCGTGATGGTGACGCCGCGCGGCTACGCCAACAAGTACGACATGGACGACGGCGGCAGCACGCGCGACGGCGAGCGCGCCGGGCGGTCGCTGTCCACGGGCCTGCTCGGCTGGCTGGACCTGCTCCGCGACGAGCACGCGGCCGGCACCGACATCGAGACGCTGGCCGCGCGCCATCGCCTGCCGGCCGACTACATCCGCGCCACGCTTGCGGAACCCTGGGAGCCGGCGCAACCCGCGGCCGAGGAGACGGAAGCATGAGCAATCACGAGGAAGAACAGCGGCCCGTCAAGCCGAAGATCGGCGATTACCGCCGTCACATGCTGGTCTGCACCGGCCCGCGCTGCACCGAGGATGGCGCCGCGCAGGCGCTGTTCGACAGCCTGGGCGACAAGTTCAAGTCCGCGGGCCTGAACGCGGGCGACCTGCGCGTGAAGCGCAGCCGCGTGAGCTGCTTCGCCGCCTGCAAGGGCGGACCGATCGTCTGCGTGCAGCCGGACGGCACCTGGTATTACAACGTCACGCCGGAGAACATGGACCGCATCATCGCCGAGCACCTGTGCAACGGACGGCGGGTCGAGGATCTCGTGTTTCACCAGGCCGGCGAGGATTGACCGGGCCGCACCGCCGGCAGCGGCGTGCCGCTGCGATCGCCTCGCGCCGTATCGTACCTGAGCGGCGCTCCCCGCCGGCCATGGCACCCGGCCGGATGCGAGGTCCGGCTCGAAGAAGCCGCGGTCGCAGCCGACCAGTACGCGGCGGTCGTCGATGCGCTGCAGGTCGCGCCGGAAGCCGAAAGGAGGGATGTTGGCCGACGCGGGAAGAGGATGTGAAAAGGGCCGGGCCCCGTATGGTACAGGACCCGGCCCCGGCAGGCTGACGCGTCAGCCTCAGATGGCGACGGAATCCGCCACGTCGCGGAACTCGGCGATCTGGTCGAAGTTCATGTAGCGGTAGATCTTGTCGGCGTTCTGGTTGAGCACACCGATGTGCGCCATGTACTCGTCGCGCGTCGGGATCTTGCCCAGCGTGGAGCACACCGCCGCCAGTTCGGCCGAACCCAGGTACACGCGGGTGTCGATGCCGAGGCGGTTCGGGAAGTTACGCGTCGACGTCGACATGACGGTCGCACCCTTGCGGATCTGCGCCTGGTTACCCATGCACAGCGAGCAGCCCGGCATCTCCATGCGCGCGCCGGTGCGGCCCAGCGTGCCGTAGTGGCCTTCGGCCGTCAGCACCTGCTGGTCCATCTTGGTCGGCGGCGCCACCCACAGGCGGACCGGGATGTCGGTCTTGCCTTCCAAGAGTTTCGAGGCGGCGCGGAAGTGGCCGATATTGGTCATGCACGAGCCGACGAACACGTCGTCGATCTTGTCGCCGGCGACGTCGGACAGCGTCTTGACGTCGTCCGGATCGTTCGGGCACGCGACGATCGGTTCATGGATGTCGGCCAGGTCGATCTCGATGACGGCGGCGTACTCGGCATCCGCGTCCGGCGCCAGCAGGTCCGGCTTGGCCAGCCACGCTTCCATCGCCTTGATGCGACGTTCCAGCGTGCGGCGGTCCAGGTAGCCGCTGGCGATCATCCACTTCATCAAGGTGATGTTCGAGGTCATGTACTCGATGATCGGTGCCTTGTCCAGGTGGACCGTGCAGCCGGCGGCCGAGCGCTCGGCCGAGGCGTCGGACAGTTCGAACGCCTGTTCGACCTTCAGGTTCGGCAGGCCTTCGATTTCCAGGATGCGGCCGGAGAAGATGTTCTTCTTGCCCTTCTTGTCGACGGTCAGCAGGCCTTGCTGGATCGCGTACAGCGGGATGGCGTTGACGAGGTCGCGCAGCGTGACGCCAGGCTTCATCTCGCCCTTGAAGCGGACCAGCACCGATTCCGGCATGTCCAGCGGCATCACGCCGGTCGCGGCGGCGAAGGCCACGAGGCCCGAGCCGGCCGGGAACGAGATACCGATCGGGAAGCGGGTGTGCGAGTCGCCGCCGGTGCCGACGGTGTCGGGCAGCAGCAGGCGGTTCAGCCACGAGTGGATCACGCCGTCGCCCGGACGCAGCGCGACGCCGCCGCGGTTCTCGATGAACGTCGGCAGTTCCTTGTGCATCTTGACGTCCACCAGCTTCGGATAGGCGGCGGTGTGGCAGAACGATTGCATCACGAGATCGGCCGAGAAGCCCAGGCAAGCCAGGTCCTTCAGCTCGTCGCGGGTCATCGGGCCGGTGGTGTCCTGCGAGCCGACGGTGGTCATCTTCGGTTCGCAGTACGTGCCCGGGCGGATGCCCTGGCCTTCCGGCAGGCCGCAGGCGCGGCCGACCATCTTCTGGGCCAGCGAGAAGCCGCGACCGCTGTCTTCCGGGTTCTGCGGCAGGCGGAACAGCGTCGACGGCGCCAGGCCCAGCGACTCGCGCGCCTTGGCGGTCAGGCCGCGGCCGATGATCAGCGGAATGCGGCCGCCGGCGCGCACTTCGTCGAACAGCACGTCGGACTTGACCTTGAATTCGGCGATGACTTCACCGTTCTTCAGTGCGCGGCCGTCGTACGGACGCAGTTCGATGACGTCGCCCATTTCCATGTTCGACACGTCCAGCTCGATCGGCAGGGCGCCGGCGTCTTCCATCGTGTTGTAGAAGATCGGGGCGATCTTGGTGCCGAGGCACACGCCGCCGAAGCGCTTGTTCGGGATGAACGGGATGTCTTCGCCCGTGAACCACAGCACCGAGTTGGTGGCGGATTTACGGGACGAACCGGTGCCGACCACGTCGCCGACGTAGGCGACCAGATGGCCCTTGGCTTTCAGCGCCTCGATCTGCGCGATCGGGCCGATCTTGCCGGGTTCCTGCGGTTCGATGCCGGGACGCGGATTCTTCAGCATCGCCAGCGCGTGCAGCGGGATGTCCGGGCGGGTGGTGGCGTCCGGGGCGGGCGACAGGTCGTCGGTATTCGTCTCGCCGGAGACTTTGAAGACGGTCAGCGTCAGGCTTTCCGGCACGGCCGGGCGCGACGTGAACCACTCGGCGTCGGCCCACGATTGCAGCACTTCCTTGGCGTTGGCGCTGCCCTTGTCGGCCAGTTCCTTGACGTCGTGGAAGTAGTCGAACATCAGCAGGGTCTTTTTCAGGCCCTCGGCGGCGGCGCTGCCGACGGCCGGATCGTCCAGCAGGTCGATCATCGGCTTGATGTTGAAGCCGCCGAGCATGGTGCCCAGCAGGCGCGTCGCCAGTTCGCGCGAGACCAGCGGACTGGTCTCGAGACCCTTGGCAACGTTGTTCAGGAACGTGGCCTTGACCTTGGCGGCATCGTCCACGCCCGCGGGCACGCGGTTCGTGATCAGGTCCACGAGGAAGGCTTCCTCGCCCGCCGGCGGATTCTTGAGGAGTTCGACCAGGTCCGTGGTCTGGGCCGCCGACAGGGGCAGCGGGGGAATGCCGAGGGCGGCGCGCTCAGCGACGTGGGTGCGGTATGCGGCTAACATGATAGCTCTTTCAGTCGTTGTGAAAACCAGGCAAGCGGGTGCTTCGCCTGTGCTGAACGCTATTGTACATCACTCTTATATAAGACATAAGACGCTAAATCGTGAAATCGCGGGATAACAACGTCCGCGAAGATGTCGGACATGGCTGCGTGTCAGAACGACGGTTTCCACGCCAGCACGCGGACCATGCTGGGCGGGCGCACCGCCTGGCCTTCGCCGTCGACCTGGGACGTGTCCTGCACGAACAGGTTCAGCTCGGCCTTCTCGCGCCAGAGCTCGGTGTCGAACGTCGGTTCCCAGGCGCCGACGGACGCGTCGTCCAGGTCGCGGATCGACCAGCTGGGCCGGTCGAAATCCGTGATCGTGACGGCCGACACCTTGTTCCCGCGCTCCGCGTCGCGGAACACGAGCACGCCCGCCGGCTGCTGCCGGGCGCTGTCGATCATGATCTGGGGCCGCGCGATCGGGATCGCCTTGGTGCCGCCGCCGGCAAGGGTGAACGGCGTGTGCCGGAATCCGAGCGTGGTCACCCGCCAGCCCGTCGCAGTGAGCCGCACGATCCGGTACTGGGGCACCCGGCTGTCGCTGTCGCGCCAGTAGGTGGCGATGTACGGCCGGCCGTCCCGGTCGGCCGACATCGACGTCTGGTTGATCAATTCGCTGCCGGTCGGGATGCGCGCGGCGTATTCCGCGCTCGCGGCGGTGATCGGCAGGACGTAGCGCTCGCCATCCGATTTTTCCCAGGTCCGGCCGCCGTCCCGCGAACGGGCATAGGCGAGGTCGTGGTTGCTGCTCACGTCGGGCGATTCGCGCCAGACCCAGGACAGGTGGATCGTGCCACGCCGGTCGACGAACGCCTGCCAATAGGCGCTGCGCTCGCCTTCGCCGCTGATCAGGTTGCTGAACAGGCGGCGCCATGTACCCGTGCCCACGTCGTAGCGGTTCACCACGAGATTGCCTTCGCCGGACGCGCCGTTCCGGAACAGGAACAGCAGGCTGCCGTCCGGCATGCGGTGAAATTCCGGGTATGTGACGGCGTCCTCGTCCTGCCCGGTCATCGCCTGCTTGTCGCCCAGCTCCAGTCCGCCCGGCTGCAGGCTCTTCGCATACCGCAGCCGGTTGTCGTGGTGGTCCCAGGCGACGTGCAGATAGCCGGCGCCGTCGACCATGATGCTGATCGTGTTGTGCGCGTCGGCCGCATTGCCCTGGTATCGGGTCCGGTGCAGCGTCCAGTCGCGGGTGCCGGGCTTGCGCCGGCCCAGCACGACATACCGGTCGGCGTCGTAGAACGCGACATACTGCGCGTCGCCGGCGGTGACCAGCGAATTCTTGCGGAATACGACCGTATTTACCGAGTTGGCGGCCCACGCCGGCCCGACGTCGGTGAACGGGGCCGGTGCGGTCGGCAACCGGGCGCAGCCGGCGACTGCGAGCGCCGACAGCGGGGCGGCGAGCAGTCGCGCATAACGGGTTGGAACGGGAATGTGCATGGTCTGTGGAAGGTCTCGTCGGGAGCAGGCTGCATTGTAGATGGGCCGCGCCCGTTCAGAAGAGCGTGTAGCGCAGCGCGGCCTGGAACGTGCGGCCGTCGTGATCGGCACGGCGCAGCCTGGCCATCGTGCCTTCGTACTCCTGGCGGAACGTGCCGGTCAGGTTGAAGCCGTCCACGGCCGGCGCAGTCCGGCGGGCGCGCATCGCAATCACGTTGATGAGCACTTCGATGCGCCAAGCCGTTCCATAATCGATGCCGGACGTTTTTTTCGCCGACATCTCATGGAGTCAACATGTTCAGGTCCCGCACGTTGCGCGCGCTCGTTGTCCTGGCCGCCGCCGGTATCGGCAGCCGGGCGTATGCCGATATGATCCCTTCCACCTGGGTCGACAAGGACACCGGGCACCGTGTCTGGCGCCTGACGCCCGAACCGGAGTCGGCTTCGCTCTATTTCAATTACACGGCGATCAGCCCGGACGGCCGGTGGATGGTGTACAACGCCGCGGACGGCATCCACGGCCTGGACCTGGCGTCGCGCAAGACCAAGCTGCTGGTGCCGAACCACGGCGACCGCATGGCCGCGCGCACGATCGCGGTCGGGCGCAAGACCAACGCCGTGTTCTACCTGAGCGACGACCCGGCGACGAAGGTCACGTCGATCAACCGGGTCGATTTCGATACCGGCGCGCGGCGCAAGCTGGTCGACGTCCCGGCCGGCTACAAGATCGACAGCATCAACGCCGACGAGACGCTGGCGGCCGGGACCTATGAAGTGCGCGGCGGAGCGCGGGCCCGCCAGGAGGCGCCGGGCGGTCCGCTCGACCAGCCCCGCAACAAGGGCGAGATGATGGAACGGCGCCTGGCCGCGCGCATCCCGCTGGTGCTGTTCACGCTCGATCTGCGGACCGGCAAGGCGACCAGGCTGCTGGAGTCGACCGACTGGATCAATCACCTGCTGTTCTCGCCGACCGACCCGTCGCTGCTGATGTATTGCCATGAAGGCCCGTGGCAGAAGGTCGACCGCATCTGGACGATCCGGACGGACGGCTCGGCGAACACGCTGATCCATCACCGGACGATGGCCATGGAAATCGCGGGCCACGAGTTCTGGGGACAGGACGGCAAGACGGTCTGGTACGACTGGCAGTATCCGAAAGGCGCGACCTTCTACGTGGCCGGCTACGACCTCGAGACGGGCCAGCGCACGGCGTACCAGCTCGAGCGCAACGACTGGTCGATCCATTTCAATGTGTCGAGCGACGGCAGCCTGTTCGCCGGCGACGGCGGCGATCCCGGCCAGGTGGCGCATGCGCCCGACGGCGAGTGGATCGTGCTGCTCAAGCCGCAGTCGCTGCTGGGGCAGGGCGCCATCAACGACAAGGGCTTCTGGCAGCCGGGCGTGTTCAAGCCGGAACGTCTCGTGAACATGGCGCAGCACGACTATCACCTGGAGCCGAACGTCCGCTTCACGCCCGACAAGAAGATGGTGGTCTTCCGCACCAATATGTTCGGCCCGACCTATGTGCTGGGCGTCGACGTCGACAAGGCGGCGGCCGGCGCGGCGGACGTGATGTCGACGCCGGAACTGGCGCGCAGGTTCAAGCCGGAACGGCCCGCCGCCACCCATGTCGTCGCGGCGAAGTAGCCGGAATCGGCCCATGCCGATGGTACAATCTTTCATCGTAGCCGCCACCCATCGTTGGCCGTTTTCCCTGAAAGAGCCATGCCGAAAAAAGACGCCCGTCCCGAGTCCGCCCACGCGATCGCAGTGCCGTCGAACGCTTCGCAGCGCCGCCTGCAAATGGCCGACGTGGCGCGGCTGGCCGGCGTCGCGACTTCCACCGTGTCGCGCGCGCTCAACGGCAGTCCGCTGGTCAACGAGGAAACCCGCGAACGCATCCTGGAACTGGCGCGCTCGCTCAACTACACGATCAACGTCGGCGCGAAGAACCTGAGGCAGGGGAATATCCGCACGATCGCGGTCGTGATTCCGTATGACGAGGAGAGCCGCCAGCACCTGTCCGACCCGTTCTTCCTCAGCATGCTGGGCACGCTGGCCGACGCGCTGACGGACCGCGGGTTCGACATGCTGGTGGCGCGCGTGAGCTCGCAGCACCTGGACGCGGCCGCGCATTACTACGAGACCGGGCTCGCGCTGGGCATCATCCTGATCGGCCAATGGCGCCATCACGACCAGCTGAACCAGCTGGCCGCGCGGCGCGTGCCGCTCGTCGTGTGGGGCGCGAAGATGGAGCAGCAGTTGTATTGCACGGTCGGCAGCGACAACGTGCATGGCGGCGACCTCGCCGTCAGCCATCTCGTGTCGCTGGGCCGGCGCCGCATCGCCTTCCTCGGCGACGTCAAGTTTCCGGAAGTGGCGCAGCGCTACGACGGCTACCGCGCGGCGTTGGCGCGGGCCGGCATCGCGTTCGATTCCAAGCTGCAGGTGACGGTGCCGTTCAATGCCGACGATTGCAGGCGTGCCGTCCAGCGCATGGTCGACGAAGGGCTCGACTTCGACGCCATCTTCGTCGTCAGCGACCTGCTGGCCATGACCGTCATTAACACCTTGCGCGAATGCGGCCGCGACGTGCCGGGCGACGTGCCGGTGGTCGGCTTCGACGACATCGCGCTCGCCACCTACTTCCACCCGCCGCTGACGACGGTCCACCAGAGCATCGAGGATGCCGGGTCGGCGATGGTCGAATCGCTGCTGGCGCAGATCGCCGGAGAGGCCGCGCCGCCCAGGTTGCTCGCGACGCGCCTGATCGTGCGCGGCAGCAGCGCCGCCGCCTGACCGGCCTCAGGACATCTTGTCGCCGGTAAGCAGCCCGTTCGAGGCCGGCGCCTTCTCCGGCACGCCCACGAACAAGGTCGCCACCGCCGCGCCGAGCAGCAGTACGCCGGCCAGCGCCACCACGTGGCCCGGATCGCCGTTCAGCCAGCCGTGGTAGACGAAGGGCAGCGTGACGCCCTGGATCAGCATCGGGATCACGATGAACATATTGAAGATCCCCATGTAGACGCCCGTGCGCTCGGGCGGGATCGAGCCCGCCAGCATCACGTACGGATTGCCCATGATGCTGGCCCAGCCCAGTCCGACGCCGATCATCGGCAGGAACAGCATGGCCTTCGTCGTGATCGTGGGCAGCGCCAGCATCGCGACGCCGGCCGCGCACAGGCAGATGCAGTGCATGATCTTCGGGCCGAAGCGCCGCGTCAGCGGGATCATGGCAAACGCGCCGAGGAACGCGACCGTGTTCGAAAAGCCGCCGATCTGGCCGTTGACGAGGACCGCGTCGCGGAAGCCGTCCGAGTTCGGGTTCGTGGTGTGGAACAGGGTCCGGCCGATCATCAGCGTGAGGAATTGCCAGTAGCACGCCATGCCATACCACTGCAACAACTTCATCAGCGCCAGCTGGCGCATCGCGCGCGGCATCTCGACGATGGCGTCCCACACTTCGCGCAGGCTGGCGCCGAACGACATCGGCTTGGCCGCGAGCTCCGCGCGCTGCTCCTGGGTCAGCGGCAGTTCCGGCACGCGCAGGATCGACCACACGATCGTCGTCAGCGACAGCACGGCGCCGATCAGGAACGTGATGCGCGTGATGACGGGGATGTGGTTGCCGTCGACCGCGTACTGGCTCATGCCGAAGTAGACCATGAGCGACGGCGTCAGGTAGGACAGCATCTGCGCGAGCCCCGTGAACGCGCTTTGCGTGAGGAAGCCGAGCGAGTGCTGGCGGCTGTCCAGCCGGTCGCTGACGTAGGCGCGGTACGGCTCCATCGTGATGTTGTTGCCGGCGTCGAGCATCCACAGCAGGGCGGCCGCGGCCCACAGGCTGGGGCTGTACGGCATCAACAGCAGACCGAGGCTGCAGATGATCGCGCCGATGAGGAAGTAGGGCGTGCGCCGGCCCAGGCGCGAATGGGTGCGGTCGCTCATCGCGCCGATCAGCGGCTGCACGAGCAGGCCCGTGATCGGTCCCGCGAGCCACAACAGCGGCATGCTCGCCTCGTCGGCGCCGAGGTAGCTGTAGATGGCGCTGACGTTGCTTTGCTGGAGGCCGAAACTGAATTGCAGGCCGAAGAAGCCCAGGTTCATTTCGAGGATCTGGCGCAGGCTGAGGCGCGGTTTGGTGTAGGGGATGTTCATGCGAGCTGCCAGAGATCGAGGGATAAAAGGTCGACGCCGCCGTCGCCGGCGTACAGCGCCAGCGTGGCGGCGGGCGTGGCCGGGAAGACGAGTTCCGTGATCGTGGCCGCGCCGCCGTTCACGAACACCTCCACCGAGCAGTTGTCGACGAGGATGCGCAGGCGCAGTTCGGGCCCCGGTTCGACCGGCGCCGCGCGGCGGCCCGGGAAATTGGGGTGGTCCGTCATCAGGCCGGAACGGGAGCGGTCGACGAACACGGCGCCAGACGCCGCATCGTAGCCGATCAGCGTGTGGTCGCCGTCGGCGGCGCCCAGGCGCAGGCCGAATTCGCGGGCGTCGCGCAAGGCGAAGCGCGCTTCGATGTCGCACTGCATGTCGGCGAGCGGCCAGGCGCGTTCACCGTGTTCGAGCCGCATGCCGGCGACTTGCGTGTGACCGGTGCGCCGCGCGGCCAGCTGCGCCAGCGGTTCCTGCACGAGCAGCAGGCCGTGCGCATCCTCGCGCAGCGCCAGCCGCCGCGGCTGCGACATCGCGCCGCGCCACGGCTGCGTGGGCGTCGTTTGCGCATAGCGGTGATTGTTCATCCATCCGATCCAGACAGGGCCTCCGCTGCCTTCCGGCAGGCCGTTCCACGACAGCGCCGCGTAAAAGTCGGCGCCGAAGTCGGTCCAGCGCGCGGCCTGGGCCGGACGGGGCGTGAAGCGCACGCCGTCGAAGTGGCCGACGAAGTATTGGCTGCCCGTGGTGCCGCTCACGTGGCCGTGGAACACGTCGACTTTCAGCACCCAGGCCGTGCCGCCTTGCCATTCTACCGGGAAGAGGTCGGGGCATTCCCAGATGCCTTTCGTGCTGCCCGCGGGACCGAAGTCGCTCAGGTGGCGCCACGACTTGAGATCGCCCGATGCATAGAACGCGACGCGGTGCTGGTCCGGCAGCACGACGGCCATCAGCCAGAACCCGCCTGCCGCGTACCACTGGACTTTCGGGTCGCGGAATTCTGCCAGGCCCAGGTCGAGCACGGGATTGCCCGCGTACTTCGTCCAGGTGCGGCCGCGGTCCGTGCTGTACGCGATGTGCTGGTTCTGCAGGCCGCCGGGGTTGCGCCGGCACGCCGTGTAGATCGCGACGAGGGCCGTCTCGCCGGGGCCGGCGAAGCCGCTCGTGTTGTGCGTGTCGACCACGGCGCTGCCGGAAAACATCAGCGTGTGCTCGTCCGCGTGCAGCGCGACGGGGAGCTCTTCCCAGTGCTGCAGGTCGGCGCTGACCGCATGGCCCCAGCCGATGTCGCCCCAGACGTCGCCGTTCGGGTTGTACTGGTAGAACAGGTGATATTCGCCGTCGAACCACAGCAGGCCGTTCGGATCGTTGATCCAGTTGCGGCGCGGTGTGAAGTGATAGCCGGGGCGGAATGCCGGCGGGATGTCGTGCATGTCGGTGTCTCCTTGGCGTGTGGCGCTTTTTTATGTCGATCAGCATAGCGTTGATTGCAAACGTTTGCAATCAATTCCAATCCGGGCGCCGACCCGCAGGACGCACATGGAAAAGTGTTGTAATTTTGTCGCAAGCATCCGGGTACTGAGAGTCAGAATGGTGCCGTTACCAGCGGCCAGCTATATATATTGCAGACGAGCTTTTTGCCTCAGCGAAAATATTTGCGTCCTGGCCCGACTTCAAAAAAGTTTTATTACAATCGATTGCAATTGCTTGCGGTCTTGATTAACATGGTTTTAGCGCTGAAGCATCGCCGGCGTCCACACCCGAATAAGAGAACGAGGAGACCTCATGAAGCACTACAACAAGCGTGCGCTGTGCGCCGCCGTCCAATCCATCTTCGCCGCGTCCGCCGTGGCCGCGCTGACGGCCCCGGTGGCGCAGGCACAGGAAGCGGCCGCCGCGCCGGCTGCCGCGCCGGCCGCGAAGCAGGGCGACACGCTGGGCCTGAACACCGTGGTGGTGACCGGCGTCTCCGGCGGCAAGAGCAAGATGCGCAGCTCGATTTCCGTGACCGACGTCGACGCGCAGCAGATCGCCGATTTCGCGCCGCGTTCCGAAGCCGAAGTGCTGCACCTGATCCCCGGCATCCGCGCCGAAAGCTCGGCCGGCCCGGGCGGCAACTCGAACATCACGGTGCGCGGCCTGCCCATCGCATCCGGCGGTTCGAAGTACGTGCAGCTGCAGGAAGACGGCCTGCCTGTCGTCGAATTCGGCGACATGAACTTCGCCAACAACGACTACTGGCTGCGCTACGACGCCAACGTCGAGCGCGTGGAAACGGTGCGCGGCGGCTCCGCCTCGACGTTCGCCTCGCACGCGCCGGGCGCCATCATCAACTTCATCAGCAAGACGGGCGAGGAAGACGGCGGCACCGTCTCCCTGTCGCATGGCCTGAATTACAAGGAAAACCGCACGGACCTCGAATACGGCGGCCATATCCGTCCGGACCTGCGCTTCCACATCGGCGGCTTCTACCGCGACGGCGAAGGCCCGCGCGCCAGCTCGTACAACACGGAGCGCGGCTACCAGATCAAGGGCAACATCACCAAGACCTTCAATAACGACAAGGGCTACTTCCGCGTCAACTTCAAGGCCCTGGACGATCACGCGCCCACCTACACCAGCATGCCGGCCAAGGCCGAGATCAGCGGCAACAAGCTGTCGGGCTTCTCCAACATCCCCGGCTTCGACATCCTGCGCGACTCGCAGAACTCGATCTACAACACGAGCGCGCCGAAAGTCGGCCCGGTCGGCACGGCGGCCGGCGTGGCCGACCTGACGAAGGGCATCTCGGTCAAGTCGAACTCGATCGGCTTCGAATTCCACAACCAGTTCGACGGCGGCTACACGGTCGACGACAAGTTCCGCTACACGTCGCAGAGCGGCGCGTTCCAGTCCCAGTTCTGGGGCCTCGACACGCTGGCCGGCACGCTGGCCGGCTTCGGTGCGGGCGCGACGGCCGTCTATGCCAATGGCCCGAAAGTCGGCCGGGCCGTGACGCAGGCGAACCTCGCCACCGGCTACATCTCGAACGGCGCGGCCATCGACGTGCACACGCCGGACATCGGCCACTACGCGAACGACCTGTCCGTCGGCCGCAACTGGAAGGTGGGCAGCGCCACCGTGGGCGGCAAGGCCGGCTACTACCACGCGAACCAGAACATCGTCGAGCAGTGGTCGATCAGCGGCCGCCTGATGGAAGTGGGCCGCGACGGCGCGTTGATCGACATCCGCAATGCCAGCGGCGCGGCGCTCACCACGATGGGCCTGACGGGCTACAACGACCAGTGGGGCGGCTGCTGCGCGCGCAACTACGACGCGCAGTACATGACGGACGCGCCGTACCTGGGCCTGACCTACGCGAACGGCCCGCTCGACATCGACGCCAGCGTGCGCCACGACAGCGTGAAGGCCAGCGGCAGCTACACGGGACCGATGCAGGTGGCGGGCGGCGTCGACGCCAACGGCGACGGCAGCATCACGGGCGCCGAACGCAACGTCTACGTGATCGACACGGCGCATCCGCACCCGGTCAACTACAAGGTCAGCTACAACTCGTACTCGCTGGGCGCCAACTACCAGTTCGACAAGGACGTCAGCTCGTTCGCCCGCGTCAGCCGCGGCGGCCGCGCGATCGCCGACCGCCTGCTGTTCTCCAGTAACATCGACGCGAACACCGGCGCGCTGGCGGCCGGCGCCGATGCCGCGGCCGTGGCCCAGGTCAAGCAGGTGGAGATCGGCCTGAAATATCGCGGCCGCCGCGACTGGGGTTCGTTCGGCCTGTTCTCGACCCTGTACCACACGACGGTCAGCGAATTCGATTACGACCAGACCCGCACCATCGGTCCGAAGCTGAACCAGACGGGCTACCGCTCCAACGGCGTCGAACTGGAATCCGTGCTGCGCATCGGCGGCTTCGCGCTGAATGCCAACGCGACCTACACCGACCTCAAGATCACGTCCGATCTGGTCGGCCAGGCGACGGGCAACAGCACGGTCGGCAACACGCCGCACGGCACGCCGCGCTGGCTCTTTTCGATCTCGCCGCGCTACGATTTCGGCGTCGCGCAGGTCGGCTTCACGGTGGTCGGCCAGAGCAAGGTGTGGTCGGATGACGCGGACACGATGCAGGTGGAAGGCCGCAGCCTCGTCAACGCCTTCGCGAACTACAATGTGGCGCCGAATACGACCTTGAGCCTGAACGTGAACAACCTGTTCAACAAGGTCGCGTTCTCCGGTGGCGTCGACCAGGGTTCGCTGGCGCAGATCCGCGCGCTCGGCGCCGCGATCGGCGCGCAGGGCGTGGTGTCGTCGCGTCCGGAAACGGGCCGCACGGCCAGCGTCTCGATCCGCTACGCTTTCTGAGCCGGGTAGGGTGGGCACCCCTGTGCCCACCCTACCGCAGCATCCGCCGCCCGGCTTCGGGCGGCATTTCCATTTCTGGACCGGTCAATCATGTACGCCAAGACACCCGATTCACCCGCCGATTACATCGCCCTGCACGGCACCCACAGCTCGCTCGTGCTGGAACTGCATGCGGACGAAGCGCCGCTGTGGCGCTACTGGGGCCCGCGCCTGCCCGCCGGCGCGCTGCCTGCCGCCCCGCTGCGCGCCGGCCGGCCGCTGCCCAGCTTCATGCTCGATTTCGACCAGCCGTTGACCGTGCTGCCGACCTTCGGCGTCGGCTGGTTCGGACAAAGCGCGCTGCTCGCGCACCGCGCCGGCACCGCGTTCGCGCAGGCGTTCACCGCCTGCACGTTCGACTGGATCGAGCCCGGTCGCGCCGTCGTGCTGCACCTGGCGGACGACGAGGCGCAGGTGCGCGCCGACATCACCCTGCGCCTCGATGCGGACAGCGACGTGCTGGTCGCGCGCACGGCGCTGACGAATCTCGGCACGACGCCGCTCGACGTGCAATGGCTGGCGGCGCTCACGCTGCCGCTGCCGGGCGATTGCGCCACGGTGCGCTCGTACGCGGGCCAGCACCTGCACGAATTCATGCTGCAGACCGACCCGCTGTCGCGCAGCCTGTGGCGGCGCGAGAACCGGCGCGGCCGCACGTCGCACGACTGCTTCCCCGGCGCCGTCGTGTGCGCGCCGGACGCGGGCGCGGACAGCGGCGCGGTCTACGGCGCCCATCTCGCATGGTCCGGCAACCACCAGCAGACCATCGAATGGCTGCACGACGGCCAGTACCAGTGGCAGCTCGGGGAATGGCTGGCGCCCGGCGAAGGCTGGCTGGAACCCGGCCGCACGCTGGAGACGCCGGAAGTCGTGGCCTCGTTCTCGAACGCGGGCTGGAACGGCCTCGCCGCGAACTTCCACGCCGAGCTGCGTGCGCGCCTGGATTGGCCGGGCGGCCGCATGCGCCCGCGCCCCGTGCACCTGAACACGTGGGAGGGATTCTATTTCGATGTGCATCCGGAGCCCGTCAAGGAACTGGCCAGCGCCGCGGCGGACCTCGGCATCGAACGCTTCGTGCTCGACGACGGCTGGTTCCACGGCCGCCACCACGACCGCGCGGCGTTGGGCGACTGGTGGCCCGACGAGACCAAGTTCCCCAACGGCCTGGGCGACCTCGTCGCGCACGTGACCGACCTGGGCATGGAATTCGGCCTGTGGTTCGAGCCCGAGATGATCAACCCGGACAGCGACCTGCACCGTGCGCATCCCGACTGGTGCTTGCTACTGGCCGGCCGCCCGATGCTCACGGCGCGCAACCAGCTCGTGCTGGACATCGCCCGGCCCGAGGTGGCGGACTACCTGTTCGAGAAGATCTCCGGCCTGCTCGGCGCGCACGCCATCCGCTACATCAAGTGGGACCACAACCGCGACCTCACGACGGCCGGCCTGCCTGACGGCCGCGCGGGCTACCGCGCACAGGTGCTCGCGTTCTACGCGCTGCTCGCGCGCCTGCGCGCCGCGCATCCCGACGTGGAAATCGAAAGCTGTTCTGGCGGCGGCGGGCGCATCGACTTCGGCGTGCTGCGCCACGCGCACCGCGTCTGGGCCAGTGACTGCATCGATGCCGTGTCGCGGACGAGCATCCAGCGCGGCTTCCTGCAGTTCTTCCCGCCCGAGATCATGGGCGCACACGTCGGCACGGCGCCGGCCCACACGACGGGCCGCAGCCAGGCGATGGCCTTCCGCGCGGCCGTCGCCTTGCCGGGCCACCTGGGCGTGGAGCTCGACGTCCGCGCGCTGGGCGCGGCGGCGAAGTCGGAACTGGCGGCGTGGATCGCGCTGTACAAGCGGCTGCGCGGCCGGCTGCACGCGGGGCGCGTGTGGCTGGGCGAGGGGCAGGACGGCTTGCTGTGGCAAGCGCATGGCGACGCAGGCGACCTGCTGCTGTTCGTCTACCGCCGCGAGCCGAGCACGCACCGCTACACGCCGCCGCTGCGGCTGGCCATGCTGGACGCGGCCGCGCAATACCGCGTGACGGAGATCCGGCCCGACGGGCTGCCGGATGCGAGCCACCGCGCGCCCTTGCTGGATGCGATCGGCAGCGCCGACGGCGCCGCGTTCAGCGGCGCCTGGCTCGCCCACGCGGGCCTGCCGGTGCCGCGCGGCCACGCGGAAACGGCGTGGATCGTGCGCCTGCAACGGGAGGATGCGCAATGACGAACATTGACCGCCGCTTGCGCGGCATCGTCATCGTCGGCGGCGGGTCGGCCGGCTGGATGGCGGCGGCCGCCTTGTCCGCCGTGGTCGGCGACGGCTGCACCGTCACGCTGATCGAGTCGGAAGAGATCGGGACGGTGGGCGTCGGCGAGGCGACCATCCCGCCCATCAAGATCTTCAACCAGACGCTGGGCCTGGACGAGGCGGAATTCCTGCGCCGCACGCAGGGCACGTTCAAGCTGGGCATCGAGTTCGTCGACTGGGCGAAGGTGGGGCGCCGCTACTTCCACCCGTTCGGCCCCCACGGCATGCAGTTCGACGCCGTGCCGCTGCACCAGTACTGGCTGCGGGGCCGCACGGCGCAGGGCGCTTTGGCCCTGGACGAGTACTCGATGGCGTGGGCGGCCGCCAGCCGCGGACGGTTCGACAAACCGTCGCGCGACCCGCGCCAGATCGCGTCGACGTTCGATTACGCCTACCACTTCGACGCCGCCCTGTATGCGGCCTATCTGCGCGAGGTCGCGCTAGGCCGCGGCGTACGGCGGCTGGAAGGGCGCATCGTCGGCGTCGACCTGCGCGGCGCGGACGGCTTCGTCGAAGCGGTGCGGCTGGCGGACGGCAGGGCCGTCGCCGCCGACCTGTTCATCGACTGCTCGGGCTTCCGCGGCCTGCTGATCGAAGACGCGCTGCACACGGGGTACGAGGACTGGACCCACTGGCTGCCGTGCGACCGCGCCATGGCCGTGCCCAGCGCGCCGGACGGCGACCCCGCGCCATACACACGCTCGACGGCGCGCGCGGCCGGCTGGCAATGGAAGATCCCGCTGCAGCACCGGGTCGGCAACGGCTATGTCTATGCCAGCAAATATCTATCGGACGACGAGGCGGCGGCCACGCTGCTCGCGAACCTGGACGGCCCGGCGCTGGCGGAGCCGCGCGCGCTGCGCTTCGTCACGGGCCGGCGCAAGCGCTTCTGGAACCGCAACGTCGTGGCACTGGGCCTGGCGAGCGGCTTCATGGAACCGTTGGAGTGGACCAGCCTGCATCTCGTGCAATCCGGGATCTCGCGCCTGCTCGCGCTGTTCCCCGACCGCGACTTCGACCCGTTCGTCATCGACGAGTACAACCGGATCGGCGTCAACGAGTACGAGCGCATCCGCGACTTCATCATCCTGCACTACAAGCTGACGGAGCGCACCGACACGCCGCTGTGGCGGGCCTGCGCGGCGATGGACGTGCCGGACACGCTGGAGCGCAAGATCGAGCATTTCAAGCGTTACGGGCGGCTGGTGAGCGACGGGCCGGAACTGTTCGGGAACGCCAGCTGGCTCGCGGTGCATGTCGGCCAGCTGAACTGGCCGCAGCGCCACGATCCGCTGGCCGACCTGCGCGGCGTGGACGGCGCCGCGATGCTGGCGCGCCAGCGCGAGGCGATGGTGCGTGCGGCGGCGGCGATGCCGACGCACGCGGATTTCATCGCGCGATACTGCGCAAGCGCCAGGTAGGGTCGGCGGCCCGCCGCCCACGCGTGACGTCCGCATGCCGCATGCGTCATGCGCGGGCAGGTTTCATTCGAGGCCGCCGGCCTCGAATGCCCGCCCTGCCGTTGGCGCCGACCGGAACAGGTCTTATTTGCGCAGGTGCCAGCTCGCGCTGAGGAAGTCGGCATTCATGGGCGGCAGGAACAGCCCGGCGTACATCAGCTGGTCGCCGCCATATCTCTTCCCGTCGGCCTCGCAGACGTATTGCGCGGCCGGATCGAGCCCGCGCAGGCGCAGCCAGTCCAGCGGCGCGTTCGCTTCGGCCAGCACGTGCACGTAGACGACGAACGCTTCCGACTTGTCCTTCGCGACGACCATCCACGCGGCGTCGTTGCCTTCGAACGGGCTGCGCAGGCGGTAGAAATCGCCGAACTGGATCAGTCCCCGCAACGCCTTGTACTGCGCCACCTGGCGCTTGACCTCGGCCTTGTCTTCAGGTCCCATCAGCGACAGGTCGAGCTCATAGCCGAAATTGCCCGACATCGCCACGTTGCCGCGCGTGCGCAGCGGCGTGACGCGGCCGACCTGGTGGTTCGGCACGGCCGACACGTGGCTGCCCATCGCGGACAGCGGGTACACGAGGCTCGTCGCGTACTGGATGCGCAGGCGCGCAACGGCGTCCGAGTTATCGCTGGTCCAGGTCTGCGGCATGTAGTACAGCATGCCCGGATCGAAGCGGCCGCCGCCCGACGCGCAGCTTTCGAACAGCACGTTGGGGAAGCGGCTCGTCAGCGTCTCCAGGATTCCGTACAGGCCGAGCATGTAGCGGTGCGCCGTCTCGCGCTGGCGCGCGGGCGGCAGCAGGCTCGATCCGATCTCGCTCATGTTGCGGTTCATGTCCCACTTCACGTACGCGACAGGCGCGGAGCGCAGCACGGCGCTGACGGCCTCGAGGATATAGGCGCAGACGTCCTTGCGGCTCAGGTCCAGCACGAGCTGGTGGCGCTGCTCGGTGCGGTCGTGGCCGGGCACGTGCAGGCACCAGCCGGGATGCGCGCGATACAAGTCGCTGTTCACGGAGATCATCTCCGGTTCGAACCACAGCCCGAACCGCATGCCCAGCCGGTTCACGCGTCCGGCCAGGTCGGCGAGGCCGGCGGGCAGCTTGCGCTTGTCCACGACCCAGTCACCGAGCGAGCTGTGGTCGTCGTCGCGCTTGCCGAACCAGCCGTCGTCCAGCACGAACAACTCGATCCCGAGGTCGCTGCCCGCCTTGGCGATGGCTTCCAGCTTGGTCGCGTCGAAGTTGAAGTAGGTCGCTTCCCAGTTGTTGATCAGGACGGGACGCGTACGGTCGCGGAAGGTGCCGCGCGCCAGGCGGGTGCGATACAGGCCGTGATAAGTGCGCGACATCGCGCCCAGGCCGGCGTCGCTGTAGACCATCACCAGTTCCGGCGCCTGGAACGCCTCGCCCGGGGCCAGGAGCCACTCGAAATCGAAGTCGTTGATGCCCATCGAGACGCGCGCCGTGCGGTACTGGCCGACCTCCACGCGCGCGGCGAAGCTGCCGCTGTACACGAGGGAAAAGCCATAGACGTCGCCGTGGTCTTCGCCCGCGCCGGGCGAGAGCAGGGCGATGAACGGATTGTGTTCCAGGCCGCTGGCGCCGCGCCGGCTTTCGATGCCCTGCATGCCGGGCTCCAGGCGGCGCCGGATGATCTCGCGCTCGCGCGCCCAGTCGCCGGACAGGTGCAGCAATTCGAAGTGCGCATGCGGGAAGTCGACGGCGCCGCTGTATGCGCGCGCCAGCCGCAGCGGCGTGCGGCCGCCGTTCGTGAAGCGCACCGAACGCGCGATCGCATCGATGTTCGCGAACGCGGTGTAGCTGAGGGCCACCACGAGGCCGGACGGCTCGTCGCGCAAGGTGATTTCCAGCGTGGTCGCTTCGCCATCGCCCTCGACGTAGGTGGCGGGCAGGCCTTCCAGCTTGGGCTTGCCGGCGACGATGCGGTGGCTCACGTAGCGCAGTTCCGTGACCGTGGTGCCGTTGGCCAGCCGGACCTGGTACGCAGGATGGCGGAAGTCGCCCGTGCCGTAGCCGGGGAATTCCTGCGGCTGCGTATTGGGCGAGAAATCGCGGTCGCCGAGGTCCGCATGGGCCGGCGGCACGGCGTCCTCGTGGCCGTTGCGCATGCCCGGCCAGGAAGCCGATTGCAGGCGCCGGCCCCAGTACACGTGGGCCAGCATGCCACCGCGGATCACCTGCAGGATGTAGCTGGTGGACGGCGTGCGCAGGTGGAAGGTCTTCTGCCCGGCGTCGTAGGTGATCGTCGGCGTGCCGGGCGTGGCGCTCGCGCTCGCGAGGGCGGCCGCGCTCCGGCCGGCATCGGCCAGCGCATCGCGCGCATTGATCGCGCCGAGGCCCGCGAGCATGGCTTGCAGGACGGTGCGGCGGCGGGGCCGCGCGGGTCCATCGGTTGGCGTCGTTATTGTGGCTTGATCCATGGTGTCTCCTCGTGTCAGGCGAGCCAGCTGTCGATGAAAGGCCGATAGAAGTCCAGGCTGGATGGTACCGCACCTGCGATGCAGCAAACGGCGCCCGCGAATTCGTTCGCACGTACGAGGGTCTGCTCCAGCGGCCAGCCGCGCGCGCGGCCGACGAGGAACACGGCGGAGAACGCGTCGCCCGCGCCGACCGTGTCGACGAGCGCGCCCGGCATGGCCGCCGGCGGCGCCTCCACCAAGCCGCCGTCCGCGCCGAAATACACGGTCCCGCGCGGGCCCAGCGTGACGATCAGGCCTTGCAGATTAAAGATCCGCATCAGCGTGGCGCAGGCGTTCCGCACGTCGGCGTCGCGCATGTCGTCCGTCACCGGCCGCAGATGCGTGTACCAGCCGAACAGGTTCTCCAATTCTTCTTCGTTGACCTTCACGACATCGGCCGCGTGCAGCGAGTGGTACACGCACCGCTCCGTGACGCCCGTGCGTACGTTCAGGTCCAGGTAGCGGTGCGCCGTGTCGGCTTCCATCAGGCGGGCGAGGGTCCGCTGCGATTGCGGCGCGCGCAGTGCCAGCGTGCCGAAGTACAGGGTATCCGGCGCGCCTTCCGCACAAGCGGCCAGCGCCGGGCCGGCCTCGATGGCGTCATACGCCTGGTCTTCCAGGATCGCGAAGCGGTGGCTGCCGCCGTCCCCGCTGCGCTCGACGAGCACGCGGCCCGTCGGGCGCTCCGCGTCGACCTGCACGCCGGCGAGGTCCATGCCGAAGCGCGCGCATTCGGC
Source organism: Massilia putida (assembly GCF_001941825.1). Taxonomy (NCBI): domain Bacteria; kingdom Pseudomonadati; phylum Pseudomonadota; class Betaproteobacteria; order Burkholderiales; family Oxalobacteraceae; genus Massilia; species Massilia putida. Next base: position 1,595,686 of record NZ_CP019038.1, on the reverse strand, counting down.
GCGCACGCGGCCGCCGTTCGCATCGTCGCCGACCCGGGTCACCATCAGCACGGCCTGGCCGAACGCCGCCAGGTGCCGCGCCACGTTGAACGGTGCGCCGCCCAGCACTTGGTGGTCGCCGAAATCGTCGACCAGCGCTTCGCCGAACACGGCGATCGTTTGTTTCGAATGTTCCATTGTGTCTCCTCGTTGTCGTTGTCAGTGCAAGCGCTCGCCCGTCTCTCGGTCCAGCCAGACGCAATCCCACGGACGCAGGACCCAGCCGTCGGCCGCGACGTCGCGCTGCGAAAAGTTGAACAGCCCGAGGAAGCGCGTGCCCCGGGCCAGCGCGAGCAGGGCCGGGTCGGACGTCTCCAGCACCGTGCACGGCGCGCCTGCCGCCAGGTCGGGAAGACGCCCGCGCAGCGCGACCAGGCGCCGCAGACCGTCGTAAATGCGCCCGCCCGGGCTGTCGGCCGCGACGCCGCCGGCAGGGAAGGCGGCCCGTTGCACCCAGCGGCTGTCGTGCGCGCGGGCAGGGTCGAGAAGATAGCCGTGGTCGTTGACCATGCCGATCTCATCCCCCATGTACAGCATGGGCAGGCCGCCGAACGCCAGCGCCAGCGCGTGCAGCAGCAGCACGCGGCGGATCGCCGCGTCGACGTCGCCATGCTGCACACCGCACAGAGACGCCGCCGTGCCGTTCGTCGCCAGGCCGCCCTGGAACGCGACGCCGTCGGCGAAGCCGCGCGCGCCGTTGTAGAAATCGGCAATGGCGGCCAGCCGGTCGATGCGGCCCGCCTCGGGCAGCAGGTGCTTCCAGCCGATGTCGTCGTGGCAGCGGACATACGTGAGCCAGCTGGCGCCCGCCGGCAGCGCCGGGGTGGCGCCGGCGACCGCGCGCACGAGGCTCGCGTCCTGCTCGGCCAGCGCGGCCCAGCCGGCCGTCATCAACGTGCTGTGGTAGGCGAGGTGGCATTCCGGCGCGTCCGCCGTGCCCAGGTAGGCGGGCAGTTCGCGCGTCGGCACGATCGCTTCCGCTTTCAGCAGCACACCCGGCGCCGCGATGCCGACGATGGCGCGCAGCGCCTGCAGGATCATGTGCGCCTCCGGCTGGTTCATGCAGTCGGTGCCGAGGCGCTTCCACAGGAAGGCCGTGGAATCGAGCCGGAACACGTCGATGCCGCGATTCGCGAGCCGCAGCATGGCCGCCGCCACCGCCGCGAACAGCGCCGGGTTGGCATAGTTCAGGTCCCACTGGAACGGGTAGAACGTCGTCCAGACCCAGCCGCCCATCCTGGCGTTGAACGTGAAGTTGCCGGGCGCGGCCTCGGGGAAGACCTGGCCCAGGGTGCGTTCGTAGGCGTCGGCCTCCTCGCGCCCGGGCAGGACGTGGAAGAAGCCGCGCAGGCGTTCGTCGCCGGCGCGGGCGCCGGCGGCCCACGGGTGGTCGTCGGCGACGTGGTTCAGGATCAGGTCCGAGCACAGCGAGATGCCGGCCGCGCGCAGCTGCGCCGCGAGGTCTTCCAGGTCGTCCATCGTGCCGAAGCGCGGATCGACCTCGTCGAAGCTGGCCACGGCGAAGCCGCCGTCGCTCTCGCCGGCGCGCGGCTTCAGGAAGGGCAGCAGGTGCAGATAGGTCACGCCCAGATCGCGCAGGTGCGGGATGCGGGCCGCGACGCCGGCCAGGTCGCCGCCGAAACGGTCGACGTACGCGCTGTAGCCCAGCATCGTCGGCGCGCAGAACCAGTCGGGGTTCTCTTCCCGCGTACGGTCCAGCGCCTGCAGTGCCGACGGGCGCGCGGCCATCAGGCGCTCGACGTCGGCCATCAAGTCGGCGTACCACGCATCGTGGCCGGGCAGGTGACCGTACAGGCGGTGCAGGCGGTCGCGCAGGATGCCTTCGTGGCGGTCGAGGCGCCGTTGCAGGGCGGCGGAAAGCGGGGAAGACATCGTGGTCATGGAACTCGTATCAAAAAGGGGATGGGCGAGGCAATTATTTCCTAAAACCGCAACAATTACAATCGATTGCAATAGGAATTTTACGGAACGACTGCGCGGTCTCTGGCTTGGTATTGCAAACGATTGCATTGGCCGGCGCCGCCTGCCCCTTCGGAATTGCCGGTTCGATATCGTGCGATGTCCTGTCCGGCGTACAATCACCCATCGGTACGTGCTGACATTCACTCACGAGGAGTCACGATGGAAACGACGAACCGCATCCCCGCGACCGACGACGCGGGCAAACTGGTCCTGCGCGTGGTGCTCGCGATCCTGATCCTGTTTCACGGCGTGTCGAAGGTCATCGGCGGCATCGGGTTCATCGCCGGGATGCTCGCGAAGGCGGGCCTGCCGGCCGCATTCGGGTACCTGGTGTATATCGGCGAGGTGGTCGCGCCGGTCCTGATCCTGCTCGGGCTGTTCACACGGGCCGCCGCGCTGATCGTCGTCGTCAACATGATCGTGGCGCTGCTGCTGGTCCATACGAGCCAGTTCTTTTCGCTGTCGAACACGGGCGGCTGGGCGCTCGAACTGCAGGGAATGTATCTGGGGACCGCGGTGGCGCTGGCCCTGCTGGGGGCAGGGCGCTACAGCATCGGGGGGATAGGCGGCCGCTGGAATTGACCGCCTGGCGGGTCAGCGGGCGGCTTGCAGCGCCGCCCCGTTTTCCATGTTCCTGACGTCCGGATCCCAGCCGCCGCCCAGCGCCTTGTAGGCGGCGACGGCCGCGCGCGCCACGTCGGTCTGCGCCTGGGCACGCGCGTCGGCCGTCTGCAGCAGGGTTTCGTCGGCGCGCAGGACGTCGATCAGGCTGCCGGCGCCGCGCTGGTAGCCCGCGAACGTCGCGGCGCGCGAACGTGCGAGGGCGGTTTCGCCCCGCACGAGGATGTCCGCCTGCCGCGCGCGGTTCGCCAGCGCCGAGAAGGCGTTCTCGACGTCCTCCGTCGCATGCAGCACGGCGAGCCGATAGGCGGCCAGCGCTTCCGCCTCGCGGCCTGTCGCCTGGCCGATCTGCGCGTCGATGCGGCCGAAGTCGAACAGGCGCCAGCGCACGCCGAGCATGGCCGCGCCCTGGCTCGCGCCGCCGCTGAACAGATGTCCGCTCGACAAGGTCGTCGCGGTGCCGAGCAATGCGCCCAGCGACACGTGCGGATAATATTCCGCCATCGCCGCGCCGATGCGCGCATGGCCGGCGGCGACGCGGCGTTCGGCCGCGATCAGGTCGGGCCGGCGCTGCAACAGATCGGCGGGCGACCCCATCGCGCCGATGGCCGGCACGGAAGGAATGGGACTTGAGTTGGGACTTGAGACGCGCAAGGCGTCGCGGTGCGTGCCGGGCGGCGTGCCGAGCATGACGTCCAGCGCATTCAGCGCGGCATCCAGGCCGGCCTGGAGGGCGGGCACGGTGGCCTCCGCCTGCGCCAGTTCGCCTTCCGTCTGGCGCACCTGGTATTCGGGCGCGACGCCTTTCGCATACAGCAGCCCGACCTTGGCGAGCAGGTCGCGCCGCGTCGCGACCTGGCGCTGCGCGATGTCGAGCCGCGCCTGCAGGCCGCGGATGCCGATATAGATGTCCGCCGTCTGCGCGGCGACGGCGAGCCGGGCGGCGACGGCGTCCGCGCTGGCTGCCTGGTAGTCGGCCTGCGCCGCCTCGCGGCCGCGGCGCAGGCCGCCGGCCAGGTCGATTTCCCAGCTCGCGGCAACGTTCGCGTCGTACGCGTTGCCCCAGCGGTCATTGCCCGGCGTGGCCGCGAGGACGCGGCCGAGCGGGGTTTCCGCGGACTGGTAGGCGCGCGCGGCGGAGCCGGTGACGGTCCCGGACGGCAGCAGCGCCGCGTTGGCGGCGCCGAGCCCGGCACGCGCCTGGGCGACCCGGGCCGTGGCCTGGGCCAGGTCCAGGTTGCGCTCCAGTGCCTGCGCGACATAGCCAGACAGTTGCGGGTCGCCGAATCCGTTCCACCACGCCGCCAAGTCGCTTGCCGGACCGTGCGGGGCGGCAGCCTGGCCGAGGTAGTGGTCCGGAACGGGCGCGTCCGGGCGCCGGTAGTCGGGACCGACGGCGCAGCCGGTTGCCGTGACGGCAAGCACGGCCGCCATGAGCAGGCGGAGCGGAAACATGGGTATCCTTTAAAAAGAGTGACTAGTGACCATAATACGCATTAGTCACATTTTGTCAAACCCCGGATCGACGCGTTAAGCTATCGCCATGAACACATCCATCCATACCGCCCCCGCGACCCGGGGGCCGTCCGACCACGACGTCCGCACGCAGATCGTCGATGCCGCGACGGCGTATTTCACCCGCTACGGCTACGAGAAGACGACCGTGTCCGACCTGGCCAAGGAAATCGGCTTTTCCAAGGCGTACATCTATAAATTCTTCGACTCGAAACAGGCGATTGGCGAAGTCATCTGCGCCAACCGCTTGGCCGAGATGCGGCGCGCCGTGGACGCCGCGATCGCGGATGCCGGCAGTGCCTCGGACCGGTTCCGCCGCATGTTCCGGGCCTTCATCGAAGCGGGCACGCAGCTGTTCTTCGAAGACCGCAAGCTGTACGACATCGCGGCGACCGCCGCCGGCGAGCACTGGCCGTCCGTGCAGGCGTACCAGCGCTACGTGGAAGAGCTGATCGCGCGGATCGTCCGGGAAGGGCGCGAGTCCGGCGAGTTCGAGCGCAAGACGCCGCTGGACGAGACGGCGAACGCGATCTGCCTCGTCATGAAACCCTATGTCAATCCTTTGCTGCTGCAATACAACCTGGAAGGCGTGCAGGACGCGACCTTGCGCCTGTCGAATCTCGTCCTCAGGAGCCTCGCACCCTAAAAATTCCGTTTGTGACCATTGACTTATTTGGTCACTAGTAGAAAAATGGGCGCTTTCTTACCAAAGGGAGCTCCCATGTCCATTCGCTCACGGGGCGCGCATCTCCTGTATGCGCTACCGATCGTCCTGGCGGCGTGCGGCGACAAGCCGCCCGCCGACCCCCGCACGGTCGCGCCCCTGGTCGAGACCGCACTCGTCCAGGGCGCGCCGTCCACCGCGCTGTCGTTTTCCGGCATCGTCGGCGCGCGTGTCCAGAGCGATCTGGGCTTCCGCGTGCCGGGCAAGGTCGTGCAACGTCTCGTCGACGTCGGCCAGGCCGTCCACAAAGGCCAGCCGCTGATGCGCATCGATCCGGTCGACCTCGGCCTGCAGGCGCGCGCGCAGGCCGGGGCCGTGACGGCCGCCCGCGCCCGCGCGCGCCAGGCGGGCGACGACGAGGCGCGCTACCGCGACCTAGTGGCGGAAGGCGCCGTGTCGGCGTCCGCGTACGAGCAGCTCAAGGCCGCGGCCGACTCGGCCAGGGCGGCGTTGAGTGCCGCCGAGGCGCAGTACGACGTCGCCCGCAATGCGGCCGGCTATGCGCTGCTCGTGGCGGATGCCGGCGGTGTCGTCGTCGACACGCTGGCGGAACCGGGCCAGGTCGTCGGCGCCGGCCAGACCGTCGTGCGCCTGGCGCATGCCGGCCCGCGCGAGGCGATCGTCCACCTGCCCGAGACGGTGCGCCCGCGCATCGGCACGCAGGCGCAGGCCACGCTGTACGGCGGGCAGGGCGGCGGCCTGGCGAGGCTCCGGCAGCTGGCGGACGCCGCCGACCGTCTCACGCGCACGTACGAAGCGAAATACGTCCTCGACGGCACGCTGGCGGAGGCGCCGCTGGGCTCGACCGTCACCCTGCGCCTGGACGGCGCCGGGGACGCCGGGGACGATAAAACCAAGGCGCTGCAGGTGCCGGCCGGCGCGGTGCTCGACACGGGCAAGGGCAGCGGCGTGTGGGTCGTGGCCGGCGATCCGGCCAAGGTGACGTGGCGCCTTGTGGACGTGCTGGGCATCGCCGACGACACGGCGCGCGTGCGGGGCGGCCTCAAGCCCGGCGACCGCGTGGTGGCGCTCGGTGCCCATCTGCTGCACGAGGGCGACAAGGTGCGCGACAAAGTGCGTGACAACGTGAGCGCCAACGCGAGCGTCGGCGCCGCGCCGCGGCAGGTCGCCGCCGCGGCGGCGGGAGGCGTGCGATGAGCCGCTTCAACCTGTCGGCGCTGGCCGTCCGCGAACGGTCCGTCACGCTGTTTCTGATCCTGCTCGTGTCGCTGGCGGGCGTGCTGGCCTTCCTGAAACTGGGCCGCGCGGAAGACCCGCCGTTCACCGTGAAGCAGCTGACGGTGATCACCGCCTGGCCCGGCGCCACCGCCCGCGAGATGCAGGACCAGGTGGCCGAGCCGCTCGAAAAGCGCATGCAGGAATTGCGCTACTACGACCGCGCGGAAACCTATACCCGTCCGGGCCTCGCGTTCACGACGGTCACGCTGCAGGACAGCACGCCGCCGTCCGAGGTGCCCGACCAGTTCTACCAGGCCCGCAAGAAGCTGCAGGATGCGCAGGGGACGCTGCCGAATGGCGTCATCGGCCCGATGGTGAACGATGAATTCGCCGACGTGACGTTCGCGCTGTATGCCCTGAAAGCGCGCGGCAGGCCCGCGCGCGAGCTGGTGCGCGATGCCGAGACCTTGCGCCAGCGCCTGCTGCACGTGGCCGGCGTCAAGAAGGTCAATATCATCGGCGAGCAGGCGGAGCGCATCTTCGTGTCGTTCTCGCACGACCGCCTCGCCACGCTGGGCATCGCCCCGCAAGACATCTTTGCCGCGCTGAACGCGCACAACGTGCTCACGCCGGCCGGCTCGATCGAGACGAAGGGCGCGCAGGTCTTCGTGCGCGTGGACGGCGCGTATGACGACCTGCGCGACCTGCGCACCATCCGCGACACGCCCGTCGTCAGCCAGGGCCGCACGCTGAAACTGTCGGACATCGCGATGGTGGAGCGCGGCTACGAGGATCCGGCGACCTTCCTCATCCGGAACAACGGCGAACCCGCGCTGCTGCTGGGCGTCGTGATGCGCGACGGCTGGAACGGCCTCGACCTGGGCAAGGCGCTGGATGCCGAGGTCGAGACGATCAACCGGGACGTCCCGCTGGGCATGAGCCTGACGAAGGTGACCGACCAGGCCGTGAACATCAGCGGCGCCGTCGATGAATTCATGATCAAGTTCTTCGTCGCGCTGCTCGTCGTCATGGTCGTCTGTTTCCTCAGCATGGGCTGGCGCGTGGGGCTCGTCGTCGCCACGGCCGTGCCGCTGACCCTGGCCGCCGTGTTCGTCGTCATGGCCGCCACGGGCAAGAACTTCGACCGCATCACGCTCGGTTCGCTGATCCTCGCGCTGGGCCTGCTCGTGGACGACGCCATCATCGCCATCGAAATGATGGTCGTGAAGATGGAGGAAGGCTACGACCGCGTGCAGGCCTCCGCGTACGCGTGGAGCCATACGGCGGCCCCGATGTTGTCCGGGACGCTCGTCACCGCCATCGGCTTCATGCCGAACGGCTTCGCGAAGTCCACGGCCGGCGAATACACGAGCAATATGTTCTGGATCGTCGGCATCGCCCTCGTCACGTCGTGGATCGTGGCGGTCGTGTTCACGCCCTACCTGGGCGTCAAACTGCTGCCGGCGATACCGAAGGTCGAAGGCGGTCGTCATGCCATCTATGACACGCCCAACTACAACCGGTTCCGGCGCCTGCTGGGCACCGTGATCCGGCGCAAATGGCTGGTCGCGCTGATCGTGATCGGCGCGTTCGTGCTGGCCGGCGCCGGCATGGCCATCGTCAAGAAGCAGTTCTTCCCGACGTCCGACCGGCCGGAAGTGCTGGTCGAAGTCCAGATGCCCTACGGGACGGCGCTTGGCCAGACGTCGGCGGCGGCGGCGCGCGTCGAGGCTTGGCTGGCGCAGCAGAAGGAAGCGCGCACCGTCACGGCCTATGTCGGCCAGGGCGCGCCGCGCTTCTACCTGGCGATGGCGCCCGAATTGCCCGACCCGTCGTTCGCCAAGATCGTGATCCGCACCGAGAACGAAGCCGAACGCGAGGCGCTCAAGCTGCGCCTGCGCGCGGCCGTCGCCGACGGCCTGGCGCCGGGCGCGCGGGTGCGCGTGACGCAGCTCGTGTTCGGCCCGTACTCGCCGTATCCGGTGGCGTTCCGCCTGTCCGGTCCCGACCCGCAGACGCTGCGCGCCATCGCCGGCCAGGTCGAAGGCGTCATGCGCGCCAGCCCGCAAATGCGCACCGTGAACACGGACTGGGGCAACCGCGTGCCGACCCTGCATTTCACGCTGGACCAGGACCGGCTGCAGGCCGTCGGCCTGACGTCGGCCAGCGTCGCGCAGCAGCTGCAATTCCTGCTGAGCGGCGTGCCCGTCACGGCGGTGCGCGAGGACATCCGCTCGGTGCAGGTGGTCGCGCGCGCGGCCGGCGACGTCCGCCTCGATCCCGCGCGCATCAACGCGTTCACGCTGGTGGGCGCGGCCGGCCAGCGCATCCCGCTGGCGCAGGTCGGCACCGTCGACATCCGTCCGGAAGAGCCGGTGCTGCGCCGCCGCGACCGCGTCCCGACGGTCACGATCCGCGGCGACATCGCCGATGGCCTGCAGCCGCCGGACGTGTCGGTGGCCATGCAGAAGGCGCTGCAACCCATCGCCGCCGCGCTGCCGGCCGGCTACAAGCTGACGATGGCCGGATCGATCGAGGAGGCCGGCAAGGCGAATGCCGCGCTGCTGCCGCTGTTCCCGGTCATGCTCGCGTTCACCCTCCTGATCATCATCTTCCAGGTGCGTTCGATCGCGTCGATGGTGATGGTGTTCGCGACCAGTCCCCTCGGCCTGATCGGCGTCGTGCCGACCTTGATCCTGTTCCGCCAGCCGTTCGGCATCAATGCGCTCGTGGGCCTCGTGGCGCTGTCCGGCATCCTGATGCGCAATACGCTGATCCTGATCGGGCAGATCGACCACAACCGCGCGGAAGGATCGAGTCCGTTCGACGCCGTCGTCGAAGCGACCGTGCAACGGGCGCGCCCCGTCATTCTGACGGCGCTGGCGGCGATGCTGGCGTTCATCCCGCTGACCCACTCGGTGTTCTGGGGCACGCTGGCGTACACGCTGATCGGCGGTACGTTCGCGGGCACGGTCATGACGCTCGTGTTCCTGCCGGCGATGTACGCGATCTGGTTCAAGATCGCGCCGGCCCGCAGCGTCACCCGGTCCGAGCGAGCGCCTGCTGTAGCTGCACCTTGTTCCTGACTTCCAGCTTGGTGTAGCAGGCCTTGATGTACGAGCGCACGGTATCCGGCGTGATGCCGAGCGCTTTCGCGATTTCCTTGTACGACAGGCCGTTCGCGTAGTGGCCGGCAACGGCATGCTCGCGCGCGGTCAGCGTGCCGTTGCGGTTGGGCCGCAGCAGCACGCGGCGTGTGCCGGGCGCGCCGCCCGGTGCGACCGTGATGCTGACGCTGGCCGTCGCCGTGCGCGGTCCTTCGAAACCGTCGCCGCGCAGCACGAGGCGCTTGCCGCACCAGCCCGGCCATGCCGCGCGCAGCAGGGCGGTGAAGCCGGCGTCGGCGGCTATCACCTCGCCGTCGACGGAGAGCAGGGCGGCAGGCGGTGCGCTGCCGGATGCCGGTGCGGCATCCCAGTTCGCCTCCCACGCCCGCATCAGATGCGGCACCAAAGCTTCCTTGACGGCGCGTTCCGCTTCCGTGAACGGCCGCGCCCCTTCCGGCCGGTACAGCGAGATGAACTGCATGAGTCGGCCGCTGCTGTCGGGCACCGCGGTGGCCAGGATCGAGTGCAGGTCGTGGCGCGCATCGAACCGGCGCAGCACACGGTCCGCGCTGTGGCCGGCCTTGAGCACCGTGATGCCTGGTGGCTTCAGGATGCGTTCGCGCACGTCGTCCACGTCCCGTATCGCGTGGATCTCGCGCGCGAAATCGTGGCGGGTGCCGTAGCCGGCGCTGTGCAGGACGGTGTCGCCGGCATCGTCCATCGTCGCGACGCCCCACCAGGCCGAGGCGAACGGCAGGTCGCGGCGCAGGCGCGCGATGGCCCAGTCCTGGAAGGCCGCGGACGGCAGGTCGCGCGCGCCCGCGTGCAAGTCGTAGATCAGGCGGCTGTACCGCTGCAGTTCCATGGTGTCCCCGTGTCTCCCCCGCAAATGCGGGATGTTTCCAGAGATTGTTGCGCAATACGATGTCCGAGGCAACCTACAACAACTGGAGACACGATGACAACGATAAAACACTATTCCCTGATTTTGCCGGTGATCCTGTGCGGCCTGGCCGGCTGCGGCCGTTCCGACGCGCCGCCCAGCGCCGACGCGGTCTATCGCAACGGCTATGTCGTGACGATGGACAGCGACGATTCGGTCCAACAGGCCGTGGCGGTACGCGACGGACGCATCGTCTACGTCGGCAGCGACGCGGGCGTGGCCGGATTGATCGGCCCGGACACGGCGGTGACGGACCTGAACGGCCGCACACTGATGCCCGGCCTGATCGACGCGCACCTGCATCCGCTCAGCGGCGGCGCCAACCTGCGCTCCTGCAACCTGAACTACGCCGCGCTGAGCGTGCAGGCCTTCCAGGCCCGCATCCAGGCCTGCCTCGACGCGACGGCGGGCGACGGCGACAACGCCTGGCTGGAAGTGAACGCCTGGTACCGGCAGGCGATGGAACCCAAGGGAACCGACGCCACCCGGGCCACGCTCGACGCCCTGCGCACGACACGCCCCATCGTCGTCCATTCGAGCGACGGTCACACGCTGCTGGCCAATTCGCGCGCGCTGCAGGCGGCGGGCGTCAGCGCCGCAACCCGCGATCCGCAGGGCGGGGCCATTGCGCGCGACCCCAATGGCGAGCCGACCGGCATCTTCGAGGACGACGCCGACAAGCTGGTGATGAATGCTCGTCCCGCGCCGACGGCGAGGGAAAACGAGGCCAGCGCCCAGGCGGCATTGGACGCGCTGAGCCGGCAGGGCGTGACCACGTTCTTCAGCGCGCTGAGCGGCGACGCCGAACTGGCCGCGTTCTCCGCGCTGCAGAAGAGCGGCAAGCTGACGGCGCGCGCCTGGTTCGCGCCGTTGATCGATGCGGACCTCGCCCGCGATCCGGGCGCCGCCGTCGCCATGGTGCAGGACCTCGCCAAACGCTACGACCAGGGACCGACCGGGGTCGCGCCGACGGTCGCGGTGCGGCATGCGAAACTGTTCATGGATGGGGTGGCGCAGGCCCCGGCGTTCACGGCGGGCCTGCTCGAACCGTATCTTGTGAATCAGGGCAGCGACGAGAATCCGCACTTCCTGCCCGGAACCAATCTTGGCCAAGTCTACCTGCCGCCGGCGGTGCTGCAACCGGTGCTGGTGGGGCTGGCGCGCGCCGGCATCAATCCGCACATCCACGCGATCGGCGACCGCGCGGTGCGCCAGTCGCTCGACGCCATCGAGGCGATGCGCAAGGCCGTCCCCGACACGAAGGTGCGGCCCGCCGTGGCGCATGCCGAGATCACCGATCCGGCGGACTACGCCCGCTTCGCGCGGCTGAACGCTACGCCGGTCATGTCGTTCCAATGGGCCAAGCCGGCGCCGGATTCGATCGAGGCCACGCGCGACTTTCTCGGCCCGGTGCGCTTCGGTCGCATGGAACCGGAGGGGATGTTGCAGGCGGCGGGCGCGCGCATCGCGTTCGGCAGCGACTGGCCGGTCGATCCGTTGAACGAATGGTTCGCGCTGAAGGTGGGCGTCACCCGCACCAACGACCCGGCCGTGTGGGACCGCTATCCCGGCAAGCTGAACGCCGACCCGGGCCTGACCCGCCGGCAGGCGCTGCGCGCGGCGACGCTGCATTCGGCGTACGCGCTGCACCTCGACGCCGTAGCGGGGTCGCTGGAACAGGGCAAGCTGGCCGACATGATCATCCTGGACCGCAACGTGCTCACGATCGATCCCGAGGACATCGCCAACGTCAAGGTGCAGCAGACCATCGTGGGCGGGAAGGTCGTGTATCGGGCGCAAGGGACGCGCTGAATGCGAACGAGCGCACGCCGGACGGCGCGCGCTCGCGAAGGGAAGAACCGATCAGAACTGGTTCATGGTGTTGTGCTTGCCGCCGGCCTTCAGCGCTGCTTCACCGCTGAAGTATTCCTTGTGGTCGTCGCCCAGGTCCGAACCGGACATGTTCTGGTGCTTGACGCAGGCGATGCCCTGGCGGATCTCCTTGCGCTGCACGCCGGCCACGTAGCCCAGCATGCCCTGGCTGCCGAAGTACTCCTTCGCCAGGTTGTCCGTCGACAGCGCGGCCGTGTGGTACGTCGGCAGCGTGATCAGGTGGTGGAAGATGCCCGCTTCGCGCGCGGCGTCGGCTTGGAACGTGCGGATGCGCTCGTCGGCGACCTTCGCCAGGATCGAATCGTCGTACTCGGCGCTCATCAGGTGTGCGCGGTCGTAGGCCGACACGTCTTCGCCGCGGTCCTTCATGCCGTCGTACACCTGCTGGCGGAAGTTCAGCGTCCAGTTGAACGACGGGCTGTTGTTGTACACGAGCTTCGCGTTCGGGATGACCTTGCGGATCTCGCGGACCATGCCGCCGATCTGGCCGATGTGCGGTTTCTCGGTCTCGATCCACAGCAGGTCGGCGCCGTTCTGCAGCGAGGTGATGCAGTCGAGGACGCAGCGCGCTTCGCCCGTGCCTTCGCGGAACTGGAACAGGTTGCTCGGCAGGCGCTTCGGACGCAGCAGCTTGCCGTCGCGCTGGATCACGACGTCGCCGTTCGCCAGCGCGGACGGGGCGATTTCTTCCACGTCGAGGAAGCTGTTGTACTGGTCGCCCAGGTCGCCCGGTTCGCGGGTCACGGCGATCTGCTTGGTCAGGCCGGCGCCCAGCGAGTCGGTACGGGCGACGATGACGCCGTCGTCCACGCCCAGTTCGAGGAATGCGTAGCGCACGGCGCGGATCTTGGCCAGGAAGTCCTCATGCGGGACCGTGACCTTGCCGTCCTGGTGACCGCACTGCTTTTCGTCCGACACCTGGTTCTCGAGCTGGATGCAGCAGGCGCCGGCTTCGATCATCTGCTTGGCCAGCAGGTACGTCGCTTCCGCGTTGCCGAAGCCGGCGTCGATGTCGGCGATGATGGGCACGACGTGCGTGACGAAGTTGTCGATCTTGTCCTGGATCGCTGCCTTGGCGGCGCCTTCGGCGGCGTCCAGCTGGCGGAACAGGCCGCCCAGTTCACGGGCGTCGGCCTGGCGCAGGAACGTGTACAGCTCCTTGATCAGGGCCGGGACGGCGGTCTTTTCGTGCATCGACTGGTCCGGCAGCGGGCCGAATTCCGAGCGCAGCGCGGCGATCATCCAGCCCGACAGATACAGGTAGCGGCGGTCGGTGTTGTTGAAGTGCTTCTTGATCGAGATGAGCTTCTGCTGGCCGATGAAACCGTGCCAGCAGCCCAGCGACTGCGTGTACTTGGACGAATCGGCGTCGTAGTTCGCCATGTCGCGGCGCATGATCGCGGCCGTGTAGCGGGCGATGTCGAGGCCGGTCTTGAAGCGGTTCTGAGCGCGCATGCGGGCCGCGGATTCGGGATTGATGGCATCCCAGCCGCTGCCGTAACGTTGCTTGAGGGTGGCGATGGCCTGGATATCGTTTTGGTACTCGGACATGTCGGACTCCATGAAAAGTGAATCGAAAGTGGTGAAGCGCATGGGTTCATCATAAGAGATCCGGGGCCCCTAAATCTTCTGTCTTATATAAGACATAGAACTAAAAATACGTGAATCAATTCAATGAGTTATCTCAATCATTCCGCAATGCGGCAAATAGTTTTGCGAAATGGAATATTTCACCTGCTTTTTGAAAGCCCGAAATCCCACATCGTGGAACGTTATTCAGCCGAGTGAAAAATCCGGGGTCGGAGCGCATTTCAGATCAATTTCCCAGTACGCAAGGATGGGCCGGAGGAATGCGTGACTTGGCGCGTGAAAGGGAAGCGGGACGAGGGAGTGGCGGCGCGAGGGCGGTCGCCACTGTTGCGGTTGGGATCGTGCCCAAAAAAGGGCTCTGACCCCGAATTTTGGTGGCAAAAAAAAAGCCCGCTGTTTGGCGGGCTTGAATCTATTTTCTTGGAGGAAGATAGAGGAGACAGGAAGCATTGTGCTGCATCGCACAAGAACGGTCCAATGACGTTTGGTGATGAGCGTCATTCGCCAGGGGCATGAAGCATGTTTCAGGCGTCCTTGCCTGCGAATTCGATGAACATCGCGGACGACCACACCTTGCTGTCGTTACGCTGGCGGCCGTGCAGGTAGACCGGCCGATGGCCGAACGGCGCGTTCGCCGCGTCCACTTGCAGGCTGCCCGCCAGCGCGACGGGCAGAGGGCGCGCCGTCAGCCGTTCCAGCGCCAGGAACAGTTCCGTCCCGCCCAGTTCCAAGCGCAGGCCGCCTTCGTCCAGCAGTTGCGCGCCGCTGACGGTCCAGCTGAATTCCGGCGCATGCACGAACGGATTGCGCTTGCGCGGGTCGCCCACCTTGACATAGCTGTCGATGGTGCCCTCCACGCGGATCGTGCAGTGGCGCAGGTTGCTGACGTCGATCTCGACGCTGTCCGCATCGCCATACGTATCGCTGCGGAAGCCGATGCCGGTCGGGCCGTCGCGCCAGCTCACTTCTTCCGCGTGCTCGAAGCCGTGCGACGAAAACCGGTTGATCGTGCCGTTCAGGATCGTGATGCGGCCGCGCCACGACGCCCAGCGGTAGCGGTCCGGCACGCGCGCGCCGCCCCAGCGCAGGCGGATCAGCCGGTCCGAGTAACCCAGTTCCTCGTGCAGGTTGCGCTTCCAGATCAGGCCCGTGTGGTCGTACGCGGCGATTTCTTCCCAGCCCGCGTCGCCCAGCAGTTCGTAGTCCAGCGTCGCCGGCCCGCGGTGCGCGAAGGCGTCGCCCTGGACGTGGTCGCCGCAGCGCACGAGCAGCGCCGTGTGTTCGCCGGTTGTCGCCCAGGTATGGCGCGCGCGCAGGGCACGGCCGATCGTGCGGCGGTCGAGGGCGTCCGCGAGCACGCCCGTGAGGCCGCCGTGGACGCCGAACACCTGCGTGCCCGGCGGCCCGCCGCCCGGCCGGCCGCGGTGCTCGTCGCCGCTGGCCGCCACGCCGATCCGGTAGCCGCGCGCGATGACGTCCTGGTACAGCCAGCCGAAATGGCCCCAGCTGGACGCGATCTCCACGAGGCGTTCGAGCCCGGGGTGGTGCCAGTCCGGGATGTAGCGGCGTCCGCCCACGTGCGGCATGATCAGGTGGTCGTCCGGCTCGTCGACGTAGGCGCCCCACAGTTCTTCCACCGGCCACCGTCCCAGTTCGACGGCCGTGCCCTTCATGTCCTCGTTCCACACGAACGTGCGATTGTGCTCGCCGCGCCGGTTGTACGGGAAGCCGGGCGCCCCGTCGCCGAGGAAGACGACGTTGTGGTCGCCGCCGGCCGTCGAACTGCCGCACCACTCCTGCACGGGATAGCACACGAAGCGTCCCGGCTCGTTGAATTCCTCGACGGTCGCCACGCCGATCTTCCAGTTGTCGTCCGTGACCTGGAAGTCGTTGGCCGTGTAGCCGAGGACGTCGATGCCGCCGATGTCGCGCGCGTAGGCCGCATTGTAGGCGGGGCTGTTGGTGCCCACCGTGTCGCTCGCGTGCACGTGCAGGTCCGCGTAGAACGAGCGGGGCGAAGGATAGTGCGAGGCGATGCTGACGTAGGCGGTGGCCGGTGCGACGTCGCGCGCGCCGACCAGCTGCGCGACGATGCGTAGCTCGCCCGCATCGGCGGGCAGGTCGTCGACCCCGATCGTCGCCCAGCCCGCCGCCGGCAACGGATAGCGCCGTTCGTGGAGGGCGTCATGGCCCGCGTACGCGGTCAGCAGGATGTCGCCCGGGCGATCCTGGCACACGTTGCCCCAGCGGTCCTGCACCGTCACGCGCAGCGGCAGCGCTGTGCCGGGGCGGGCGAAGCGCGGCCCGGCCACGAGCAGGCGCGCGGGCGCACCGGCGGCCATGTCGATGACGATATCGCCGGGCACCGCGATGAAGCGCGACGTGCCCAGCGGGTCGACGTAGCAGCGGAAGCGGAAGCGGTCTTCGACGAAGGTCTGCACGCGCGTGCCCGGCCCGCCGCCGCGCCGGTCGCCGATGCGGATGACGATGTGGTCGCCCGCGTTCAGGTAGCCGTCGACGACGTCGACGATGATCGCTTTCTGGAACGGGCGCTCGTGGCCCTTCTGGTCGAAGCGGACGGACAGCGACTGCACGGTGGCGGGACTCTGGCCCGGCACGAGCGGGCCGGCGTGGTATTCGGCCGAGATGTAGTTGGCGGCCGCCGGGTCGCTCGTCTGGAACAGCGCCCAGTCGGAATAGAACTTGAAGGTGGCCTTGAACCAGCCGCCGTCCGCGAGGCCGGCCGCGCCGACCTCGTAGTCCAGCACGATCTCGTCCCAGCTGCCCGTTTCCAGCCGGTCGACGTTGCAGGTCACGCGGCCCGCGAACGGCAGTGCCTTATTTTGTTCGTACAGGCCTGCCGGCGCGTAATGGTGGCCCAGCTGTTCGCGCAGCGCGGCATAGCGTTCGGAGATGGAGGTCATGGTCGCTTTCGGTATGAGGTGTTACGGGTTTTACGCCTGGCGCCAGGCGCGGTAATGACCTTCGAGGCGGCGGAACACGAGGTTCTCGGCCAGCCAGGCAAAGGCGCCGATGAGGGCAATGCCGAACAGGACCTGGCTGCCGTTGCCGGTCTGGCCGCCCGTCGACACCATCCAGCCGATGCCGCGCGACGCGCCGATCATCTCGGCCGCGACGAGCGCGCGCCAGGCCTGGCTGAAGCCGACGCGCAGCGCCGTGGTCAGCGCGGGCAGCGACGCGGGCAGATACACATGGGCGAGCAGCTGCAGCCGCGTCGCGCCGAGGATGCGCGCGGCGCGCACCTCGCCCAGCCGGATGCCCTGCACGCCGGCCTGCAGGGTCAGCGCCATCGGGAACACGGCGGCGATGAAGATCACGGCGACGATGGCCGGGTAGCCGAGGCCGAACACGATCATCGTCAGCGGCGCCCACGCGACGGGAGGGATCGCCATGAACAGGTTGTTCAGCGGCGTCGCGAACGCACGGAAGCCGGCGTTCAAGCCGCCGGCCACGCCGAGGATGGCCGCGACGAGGACGGCCGTGCCGAAGCCGAGCAGTTCCTCGAACAGGCTGGCGCCGAGGTGCTGCCACAGCCGGCCGCTCGCGAGCCATTGCCAGCCTTCGACGGCGACGTCCCACGGCGGCGGGAGGATGTACGCGGGGAAGCCGCTGGCGACGGCGGCCCACGCGATGAACAGGGCGGGCAGCGCGGCCCAGCCCCAGTTCGGTGTCAGGGCGCGTACCGTCATCGCGGTCCCTGCGCGGCCCGTTGCTGCCACGAGAGGTCCACGACCTGGCTCGCCTTCAGCGGCCGGCCGAGATAGCCGAGGGCCTGCGAATCGTCCATCAGGCGCTGGATGAACTTCAGGTCGGACGGCTCCAGCTGATCGGACCAGCCCAGGCGCTTGCGGGCTTCGCGCACGACGGCCGCGGGTTCGATGGTCTTGCCGTTCGCGGTCTTGACCGGCGCGATGGCGAAGGCGTCGGCGATGATGCGGTCCGCTTCGTCGGTATGCTCGTTGAGGAAGCGGATCGCCTTGCGGTGCGCGCGCAGCACCTTGACGACGTCGTCCGGCCGCCCGGCCAGGGTGCGCGGTACGGCCATCAGCACGTACCACGGGTAGCGCTGGAAGGCCTGGTTCGCGTCCAGCACGAGACGCGCGCTGCCGCGCAGGATGGCTTCCGACACGAACGGTTCCCAGCTGAACGCGGCGTCGACGACATTGCGCTCGAGCGCCGCATTCATGTTCCCGACCGGCATATTCACGACCTGCACGTCGCGGTCCGCGTCGAGGCGGCCCAGGTCGCGCAGGACGGCGCCGCGCAGCAGCACGTCCATGCCGCTGCCGCGCGCCACGCCGGCCATTTTCTTGCCGCGCAGGTCCGCCAGCGCGCGCACGGGGCCGGCCGCGCCCGCGACCAGCGCCGCCTGGCCGTAGTTCACCTTCGCGAGGATGCGGCTCTGCAATCCACGCGCATACCACTGGAACACGGGTGCCGCGCCGATGTACGCCATGTCCAGCTCGCCGGCGGACAGCGCCTGCTGCACGACGGGCCCGTCGCCGAACTGTTTCAGTTCGACCTTCAGACCTTCCTCGGCGAAGTAGCCCTTCTTGTCGGCGATCAGCGCGGGCGCGTTGGCCATCGCATAGACCCAGCCGATGCGCAGGGTCGGCGTATCGGCGTGGGCGGCCTGCAGGACGAAGGCGGTGGCCGCGACGGTGAAGCGCAGCAGGGAGGTGAGGGAAACAGGTCTCATGCGGTACTTTCTAGTCAAGGAGCAGGGGGCTCGCGGCGTCCATCGCATTGGCGACGTGGTCCATCAGTGCGGCGGCGTATTCGCCGAAGCGGGGCAGCTGGCGCGCCGCGTGGAAGCTGCGCGGCCGGGGCAGGTCGATCTCGAGTTCGGCCTGGACGCCGCGCGGCGCCGTGCCCAGCACGATCACGCGGTCGGCGAGGAACACGGCTTCGTCGATGTCGTGGGTGATGAAGACGATGGTCTGGCCCAGCGTCGACCAGATGCGCAGCAGTTCTTCGTTCAGGCCGGCGCGCGTGATCGCGTCCAGCGCGGAAAACGGTTCGTCCATCAACAGGAGGCCCGGCTCCATCGCCAGCGCGCGGGCGATCGCGACGCGCTGCTGCATGCCGCCCGACAGCTCGTGCGGCAGCTTGCCCGCTGCGGCGCCCATGCCGACGAGGTCCAGGTAGCGCCGCGCGTGCGCCCGCTGCGCATCGGGGCCCGCATGGTTCGCCATGCGCAGTCCGAAGCGCACGTTCTCGAGCGCGGTCAGCCAGGGAAACAGATGCGGCGACTGGAACACGTAGCCCAGCTCCGGCAGCTCCGGCGTGACGGGCGCGCCGTCGAGCAGGACCGCGCCCTGCGCGGGCGCATGAAAGCCCGCGAGCAGGTTCAGCAGCGTGGACTTGCCGCAGCCGGACGGACCGAGCAGCGCGACGAATTCGCCGGGTTCTGCACGGAACGAGAAGTCCTGGAAGACGGTCTGGCCGCCGGGGTAGCGGAAACCGATGCGTTCGACCGACAGGCGGCCCTTGTTCGTCTGGTCCATGGTCGGAAACCGGCCGTGCCGGATCGTGTGTTCGACATGCTTGTCATAATACGTATTGAGACAAGCGACGAAAACGAACGATTCCGTATATTCATATCCGGTTTTTTCCGCGCGGCCGGAGGACGTTTTCGGGAATAATGGCGCCCATGACAGCCACTGCACTCGACAGGACAAACATCACATCGCTGTACCGGCAGATCGCCACGCGGCTGCGCGAGGAGGCCATGAACGGCGCGTATGGCGCGGCCGGCAAGTTGCCGTCGGAGGCGCAGTTGTGCGCGCGCTTCGGCGTCAGCCGCGTCACGGTGCGCCAGGCGCTGGGCCGGCTGGAAGAAGAGGGGATGGTGGAGCGCAAGCAGGGCAAGGGCACGTACGTGGCGGGCAAGCGCGTGCGCCATGGGCTCGACGCCCTGCGCAGCTTCCACGATTCGCTCGTGCTGCAAGGCCTGACGCCGGCAATGCGCCTGCTGTCGCTGGAACGGGCAACGGTGCCGGCGCATCTGCGCGACCGCTTCGTCCACGCGGACCGCGGCTGCGTGCTGCTGCGCCGCCTGCATCTCGTCGACGGCGAACCGATCGCGCTGGGCGCGAGCTACCTGCCGCGCGCCATCGAGACGCTGGACGCGGACCTCGTCGCGCGCCAGCCGAATTACGCGCTGCTGCGCGCCATCGACGGCAAGGGCGTCGCGCACGCCGACGTCGCCATCCGCGCCGAAGCGGCGGCCGGCGACGTCGCGCGCATCCTGAAGATCAAGGCGGGCAGCCCGCTGCTCGTGATGACGCGCACGTCCGCGTTCCCGAACGGGGACTGCTGCGACCAGTCGACGTTCCACATTTGCCCGGACCGCTACGAATTCTTCGCGAGCTGCACGTTCCAGCCGGGCGAGTGAACGGCGACTACAGGTGGTAGTGGCCGGCCCGCTCGGGCTGGTAAATCACTTCGACGACTTCCACCCCGAGCGTCCTGCCGTCGGGATGCGTCCATTGGATGCTGTCGCCTTCGGACAGGCCCAGCAGGGCACTGCCGACCGGGGACAGCACGGACACCGTGTCGTCGCCGTCGCCGATTTCCTTCGGATAGACGAGCGTCTTGCACCACTCGCTTTCCTTGCCGTCGAGACGGAAGCGGACCGTCGACCGCATGGTCACGACGCGCGGCGGCATGTCCCAGGGTGCGACGACCTCGGCCCGCGCGAGTTCATCGGACAGCGCATCGCGGGCGGCCGCCTGGGCAGACGGCAGCCGGTCCAGCATCAGGTCGATGCGGTCGAGGTCGACGGTCGAAATGGTGATGTCGGGCAGCATGGCGGCACCTCCTTCATTCGACGTGGAGCAGCAGCCAGCCGAGCGGCAGGCAGACGGCAAGCGCCAGGCCGATGCGCTGGCGCAGCCGTTTGCGCCGGGCGATCAGGTCGTGGAGTGCCCCGAAGCTGGGCGGGCGGCGGAACAGCGAGGATCGATCGATTTTCATGGTCTCTTGATGTCCTGGACAGGAATGGGTCATGGCCGCCCGACACGACGGGCGGATGGAATGCATTGTGTGGAGCCCGGCAAGCGGCTGTGCCGCCGCCGAGCTTAATGAAGCCGGGCGAGGTGGCGCGGCATGGCGTGTTCGGGCAGGCGCAGGCGGACCGCCGTCGCGCGGACGGGGGCGTGGGGCCGTTGGCATTTCAAGAAATTCTCGTGAGCCATTGCGCTGCCATGTACCGTAGTTTGATGGCCCATTGTACCTCTCGCGGCGGACAAGGCGCGCGCGCTTACCCGACCGCGCGGGCCAGCGGCGCCCGGATCTCGGACGCGAAGGCACGCGCGCCTGCTACAACATACGCCACGCTGGCGCGGGCGGCGCGACCGGCACGACGGGCGACGTCGTCGACGCCGTGACGTACCTCGGTGAACATGGATGACCGGGGGTACGGCGGCGAAGCGGCGACCAGGCGCCGCCGGCGCCAGCACCGCCGGCGCGCCGGCGCATCCATCCAAAGACGGAGCCGCGATCGCTGGCGCGGGTGTCGATTCGGGCGATCCGAATCAACCGCAAAGGAGTCTCCCATGACGACCCCCGACCTCGATCTCACCAGCGCCCCCGCCGCGCGCGCCGCATCCGCGCCCGGTGTCGACCGCACGGTGCGCACGGCGGGCAGGGTGCTCGTCGGGGTGCTGTTCCTGTGGGCCGGCATCGACAAGGTGACGGGCTGGCAGGGCGCGCTTCAGGAAGTGGTGGCGGGCGGGTTCCCTCTGCCTTCCGTGATGCTGGCGCTGACCGTGCTGCTGCAGGTGGCGGGCGGCGCCGCCATCGTCGCGGGACGCTTCTTGCGGGCCGGCTGCTGGGCGCTGGCCGGGTTCATACTGCTTGCGACCGTGCCGTATCACGGCTTCTGGCACGCGACCGGGGCCGCGCGGCATGCGGAGCTCATTCCGTTCATGGAGCATGTGTGCATCGTGGGCGGGTTGCGCGTCGTGTCGACGCTGGAAACCCGCCGCGCCTGACCGTTCACCGATTCAATCCGCCAGGGCCGGGCGCCACACCACCCGCTGCCTGCCTTCCTGCTTGGCGCGGTACAGGTGCTCGTCGGCCGCCTCGAACAGTTCGGCCGCGCTTTCCGGGCCGTGTCCGCCGAGCGTCACGCCGCCCACGCTGACCGTGAGCACCGGCGCCACCTGCGACGCCGCGTGCGGCAGTTCCAGCGCGGCGATCGCGGCGCAGATTTCGTCCACCACATGGCGTGCCTGCGGCAGGTCGGTGTCGGGCATCAGCAGCACGAATTCCTCGCCGCCGTAGCGCGCCGCCAGGTCGGCCGGGCGGCGCAGGCAGGCGGCCGTCGTGCGCGCGACCGCGCGCAGCGCGCGGTCGCCGGCCGGGTGGCCGTAATAGTCGTTGTACTGCTTGAACGCGTCGATGTCGAGCAGGGCCAGCGACAGCGGCCAGCCGTTGCGCTGGGCGCGCTGCCATTCCTGCGCATACAGTTCGTCGAAGCGGCGCCGGTTGGCCAGCTCCGTCAGGCCGTCCACGTGCGCCAGGCGTTCCAGCATGCGGCGCTGGCGCACCAGTTGCAGGTGCAGCGCCACCCGCGCCATCACGACGGTGGCGTTGAACGGCTTGGCGATGTAGTCGGCGGCGCCCAGTTTGAGGCCGTTCGCCTCGTCCTCCGGGCGGTCCAGGCCGGAGATGAAGATGACGGCGATCTGGTCCAGAAGCGGATCGGCGCGCAGCCGGCGCAGCACTTCGTAGCCGTCCAGGTCGGGCATTATCACGTCGAGCAGGATCAGGTCGGGCGCGTGGCGCGCGGCCCGTTCCAGCGCCTGCTCGCCGTTCTTCGCCAGCAGCACCGTGTATTCCGGCTTGAGCAGCTCCGCCAGCACCTGGCGGTTGATCGGGTCGTCGTCGGCGACCAGGACTTTCTGCGGTTCGACGTGGTTCACGATGCGGCCTCCGCTTCGTTGTCGACGGCGCGCTCCAGCGCGTCGAGGTGGACCAGCGCTCGCTCGTACTCGATCTCGTCGACGGCGGCGCGGATGGCGGACAGCGGCGCGGCATGGCGCTCGTCCGTCAGGACGCCCTGCAGCTCGGCCAGCGCGTCCTCGGCGCGCGCATCGTCCGTTTCGAGGAAGCCGCGCAGGCGCGCGAGCAGGGCGCCGGCATCGAGGCCGCTGACGGTCGGCGCCTGGGCGGCGTCGATGCGGGCCAGGCCCGACAGGACGCTCTCCAGCGCGACGATCAGGTCGGGCGCCAGCACGGACACGCGCTCGGCGCGGCTTGACCGCAGGTCCTGCTCCAGCGTGCCCGCCAGCGTGGCCAGCGGCGTCGCGCCGATGTAGGCGGCGCCCGATTTGAGGTTGTGCGCCAGCGCCTGCAGCGGCGCGTAGTCGCCGTTCGCCAGCGCGTCCCGCATCTGCTGCGGCGCGTTCAGGTATTCCTGCAGGAACCCGGCGACGCGGCGGCGCAGGCGCTGGTGCTGGCCGCCGGCGCCCACCAGCGCGCGATGCCAGTCGACGCCGCGCACGGCCGGCAACGCCGCTGGCGCGGCGGCCGGCACGATCGGTGCGGGCGCCGCTTGCGGCGCGACGCGGCCGGCGAGGCGCTGCGGATCGATCCATTTCACCAGGGTGCGCAACAGCAGGTCCGGATCGATCGGCTTGACGACGTGGTCGTTCATGCCGGCGGCGAGGCTCTTCTCGCGGTCGCCGGCCATCGCGTGCGCCGTCATGGCGACGACCGGCACGGTGGCGCAGCCGGGCAGGGCGCGGATGGCGCGCGTGGCCGTGTAGCCGTCCATCCCGTGCATCTGGATGTCCATCAGCACGAGGTCGTAGTCGCCGTCCTGCGCCATGCGGATAGCTTCCTGGCCGCTCGTGGCGGCGTCGACGCGCATGCGCGCGACGGCCATGAAGTCGAGCGCCACCTCGCGGTTGTTGGCGTTGTCGTCGACGAGCAGGATGCGGGCGCCCGCCAGCCGGTTCGCGTCGGACTGCGTACCGGCCGCGTTCTGCGCGCCGCCCGAGGAGGCGGACGCCGCCGCCAGGTCGGGGCGCAGCACCTGCAGCAGGCTGTCGTACAGCAGCGCCGGGCCGACGGGTTTGGTGAGGAAGCCGGACAGCGGCAGGTCGCCTTCCTGCTGCAGCACGCCTTCGCGGGTGCAGGCGCTGACCATCAGGATCGCGGGCGGCGCCGTGAAACGCGCGTCGGCGCGGATGCGGCGGATCGTCTCGACGCCGTCCCAGCCGGGCATCATGTAATCCATCAGCACCACCTGGTACGGGGCGCCCTCCCGCACGGCCTGCGCCAGCCGCGCCAGCGATTCCTCGCCCGAGGCGACGGCGTCGGCGTGGATGCCGAAACCGTCCAGCATCTCGACGAGCGCGTCGCGCGCGCCCGGGCTGTCGTCGACGACCATCACGCGCATGCGCTGCAATTCCAGGCCCGGCGCCGGCGCGGCGGTGGCGTCGGCATCCGCGATGCCCAGCGGGACCGTGAAGCTGAAGCGGCTGCCGACGCCTGGCGTGCTGGTGACGGCGATCGTGCCGCCCATCAGTTCGACGAGCTGCTTCGAGATCGACAGGCCCAGGCCCGTGCCGCCGTATTTGCGGGTGATGGAGTTGTCGGCCTGGGTGAAGGACTGGAACAGGCGCGCCAGCTGGTCGGCGTCCATGCCGATGCCCGTGTCGCTGACGGAGAAGCGCAGCACGACGCCGGCCGCGGTGCGCTCGACCAGCTCGACGGCGACGGCGATCTCGCCTTCTTCCGTGAACTTGACGGCGTTGTTGGTCAGGTTGATCAGCACCTGGCCCAGGCGCAGCGGATCGCCCACGAGGCGCCCCGGCACGCCGCGCGGCACGCAGAACACGAGTTCCACGCGGCGCGCGTCGGTCTTGATGGCGGCGATGCTGGCCAGGTGTTCGAGCATGTCGTCGAGGTCGAACGGCACGGTGTCGAGCGTCATGCGGCCCGCCTCGATCTTGGAAAAGTCGAGGATGTCGTTGATGATGCCCAGCAGGTGCTCGCCCGCGCCGAGGATCTTGGAGAGGTAGTTGCGCTGCCTGGGGTTCGGATCGGCCATCAGGGCGAGGCGGCTCATGCCGATGATGGCGTTCATCGGCGTGCGGATCTCGTGGCTCATATTGGCCAGGAATTCCGACTTCATGCGGGTCGCCGCCTCGGCGCGCAGCATGGCGTCCTGGATGCTCTTGGTGCGCAGGCCCAGGATGCGCATGAACACGAGCATGTCGAACGTGCCGCCGAACTGCGTGGAGTTCAGCGTCCAGTAGGTGGCGTCCAGGCCGCCCTTGATGACCTGCGCCTGGATCGCCGAGCTGACGAAGCTCGCGGCCCAGCCGATGAGGAAGTAGGTGCCGACCGTGTCGCCGCGGCGCGCGCGGTTGAACGCGCCGGGAAGGCCCAGCAGCATCGGCATGATGCCCAGCGAGCCGATGATGGCCACGAGGGCCGCGTCGTGGATCAGGTCGAAGCCGAAGGCGGTGGCCGCGACGATGCACAGCACGGCGCCGGTCTGCATCAGGCGCGGGAAGATGCGGTCGACGCCGGGCCGCGTCAGCGCTTCGCCGACGAACAGATAGCCGCCGCAGGCCGTCATCAGCGAGATGATGCCGGTGGCGTGCACGGTGGCCCAGGTGCTGGCGCCCCACAGGTATTCGGCGCCGAGGCCCCACCACGCGATGTTGTACAGGGCCAGGCCGCCGATCAGCAGCGAATACTTGGCGAACAGGATCTCGCGCAGGTTGACCCATTGCGCGAGGCTGTACAGCAGCAGGCAGATGAACAGGCCCGTGAGGATGCCCTGCACCAGCCGGTCGTGCAGCGCGTCCTGGTAGAACGTGGCGGGTTTGGCGAAGCTGATCGGCAGGATCTTCGGTCCGTTCGTGTCCACGCGCAGCAGCACGTCGTAGCGCTCGCCCGGCTCCAGCTGCAGCAGGAACGCCGGCACCGGGCCGCCGCGCGCGATGGGGCTGCGCTCGTCCGTCCGTTCCGATCCGCCGCGCGCATGGCGCTCGATGCGGCCGGCGCGCACGACGTACAGGTCGACGCGGTTCAGCAGGCCGAAGTCGATCTTGAGCGCCCACGCGCCGTCGCCGCCCGGTGCCGTCTGCACGGGGATGCGCACCCACACGGGACCTTTCTCCATGCCCAGCGTGGCATAGGCCGCATTCGGTACGGTGAAGCGCTCCGGCGCGGCGACGAGATCGGCCGCTTCGACGCGGCCGTCCGGATCGCGCAGCAGCGTGACGGCCGGCCAAGCTTCGACGTGGGACGCGGCGTCGTCCAGCACGAGCGGCGCCGGCGCGGCGCGCGCGCTTCCCAGCAGGGACAGCACGGACAGCACCAGCGCCAGCGCGAACAGGCGCGGGCCGCGCGAGGGAATCGGAAAAGGCAGTGCGAACATCGTTTATCCTTGACGGGCGTCGGGCATGGCGCGCCCGGTGAAGCGGCGCTCGATGGCATTCATCCAGCGCGGCGCCTTGTCGTCATTGTGCCATGCGCGCATGGCGTCGCTGACTTCATTCAATAGGGTCGCCGGCAGTGCCAAAGGGCGGGTCTCGTCCATCAGCAGCTTGGCGGTGAGGCGGTAGCCGAGGATGCGCGTGACGAGGCGCGAGATCGAGAAGCCGGGGAACACGAGCCGGCCAATCGCGTCGATGCCGCGCACGAGCGAAAAGCCCAGCACGAACAGGGCGCGCGACAGCAGCGACACGTGGCCGTCCAGGCCCAGGTCGCGCGTCGCGTCCTTGCCGACCAGGTGGCGCGTCAGCAGGACGGGGAACGGTTTCAGGAGGCGCAGCGGAATATAGCGCTGCATCGTCGCGACGAGGGCGCCGGCCAGCGCCGGGCGCGGGTCGGGCTTGCGCGCCTGGCCGCGGGCATTCGTCTGGATGTCCGCGAACATGCGGGCCGCGTCGGTCATCGTGTCCGCCATCAGGCCCGGCTCGATGCCGAGCACGCAGCCCAGCACGTTCCAGGTGTGCATGTACGCTTCCTCGTCGCCTTTGTCGAGGCCGAGGCCCAGGCGGCGCAGGCCGTGCAGGAACACGTAATGGAAGGTCAGCAGCGTGTACGCCAGTTCCTGCTGGTTGCACGGCAGGCCGAGGCGGTCGATGTCCCAGCCGTGCGCGTACAGCACCTGATGCATCGTGCCGCCGCGCGCGAAGGTGGGCAAATGAAGCGGGGGCAGGCGGCGCGGCGCGACGAGCGCTTCGGCCACGTCGCCGCGCAGCACGAGGTGGCGGATCATCGCGTGGATCAGGCGCACCTTGATGGCCTGGGCGACGCCGCCGCCGGCCGGATCGAGCAGGCCGCCGTGCATCATGACGGGGAAGATCATCGCGGCGGTGGCGCGCACGCGGTAGTCGGTGTGCTGTTCCAGTTCGCCGGCCGCATGCAGCACGGCCGCGAGGTCGGGGATCACATAGCACTGCGGCAGGCTGGCGCAGAACAGCAGGGTGCACGAGGCCATGCTCATGTCCATGAACAGGACTTCGGACCGCGCGATCCTCGCGGCGTCCGCCCAGTCGGGCAGCACCCGCGCCTTCGCGACGTAGTCTTCCAGCGCGGCGGCCATCTCCGCCGGCAGGCCGGGGCTGGCGCGCCAGCCGTCCAGGTCCCCGTTCAGCTGCCAGCGCGCGATCTCCTTGTTCAGGACCGCGATCGTCTCGGTGTCGGGACCGCCGGGCCGGCCGGGGCCGAGGATGCGTGCGATGGTGGCGTCGGCCAGCGGGTCGGCGCGCAGGGCCGGGTCGTCGCGCAGGCCGGGTTCGTGGAAGTCGCGCCTCATGCCGCCTCCTTCAGCGCGTCGAGCGGCAGTGCGGCGTCGGACGGCTGCGCGTCGGCGGCGGGGCGGACGAGGATGCCTTGCCAGCGCAGCAGGCCGATGAAGGCGGCCAGCAGCGGGAATCCCATCGCGAACAGGGCGATCGTGCGCGCCTCGACCGGGTAGCCGAGCAGCACCTGGAACACCATCAGGCCGGCGTAGACGGCGAGCGGGACGAACACGTGGCGCATGGTGGGGAGGACGGCGTCGAGGTGGCTCGCGGCCGGGCGCACGCGCGCGAGGCGGCGGAACGCGAACAGGATCGCGAACGACACGGCCATCCAGCCGGCGAAGCCCTGCACGGTCTCGCCGAACCACCAGCCGTCCTTCTTGGCCATGATCCAGGCCTTGAGCACGTACACCATGTACGGATCGACGCCCAGGTCGTAGCACGTGACGACCGTCGCGCCCAGCAGCGCCATGATGGCGTCGTGGGCCGGCGACGCGGGTGCATCGACGGGATCCTGCCACACGATCAGGTTGGCGATCACGTAGCCGACGTAGCCGAGGGCGAACCACATCATCGGGATCACGACGGGCACGTCGCCTAAACGCGGTCCGAGCACGGGCGTGTACGTGTAGCTGCCGAAGAACCAGCCGTACGAAGACCCCAGCTGTTCCGCCGCCCAGCCGAAGCTCGATGCGATGGCGACGAGCCGCAGCGCGGCGCCAGCGCCGAGCAGGTGCGCGGCGCTGGCCCAGCAACAGCCGAACATCAGCAGCGAGCTGGCGACGAGGAGGACGGTGGTCTCGCCGCCGACGCGCCTGGCGAGGACCAGCAGGAACACGACCAGCAGGAATATGGCGAGGCGGGGGAGACGATTGTGCGACAACAGGATCATGATAGGCTCCGGGTGCACTGCGTAACGATCAAATGCGGCCGCCGGACGCGGCGGCCGCGGTCAGAATCAGAAACGGTAGTCGAAGCGGACGTCGGCCGTGCGCGGTTCGGTCGGCACGGCGAGACCGGCGGAACTGATCGTCATCGGGCGCACCTCGTTCTCGAGATTGCGCACGCGCGCCAGCACGCTCCAGCGGGCGCCATCCGGTTCCCAGCCGAGGTGCAGGTCGGACTCCGTATGACCCGGGACGCGGTACGTCAAGCCCGCCTGCGGCACGTTCAGGAGATAGCTCGCGCTGGCACGGGTGCCGACGCCGCCCGCCAACGTGCCGCCGGCGAGGTGCAGGCGGTGTTCCCAGCCGAGCGACAAGGTGCGCGCCGGCGTGCGGTCCAGTTTGACGCCGGACCACGAATGCACGCCGTCCGGCGTGTAGTCGACGTAGTGCGCGTCCAGCAGCGTGAGCGCGTACGTGACGCGGTCCGCGCTCGTCGCGAGGACCTGGCCATCCGCTTCCAGCCCGCGGATCGAGGCCGCGCCCGCGTTCGTCGTCTCGTAGCGCGGCCGGCCGTTCACGACGACTTCGTTGGACAGCTGCAGGTTGCGGTAGTCGTAGTGGAACACGGCCACGTTCAGGCTCGCGCGGCGCTCCCAGAAGCGGGTCTTGATGCCGGCCTCGTAGGCGCGCACGGTCTCCGGCTGGTACGTGAGGCTGGCGGCCGGCAGCGCGCTCGCGGCCGGGCAGCCGATGCCGTTCTTTGCATCGCCCGCCGCGCAGCCGTCGTTGAAGCCGCCGGCCTTGTAGCCGGTGGCGATCGAGCCGTAGACGAGCGTCGAAGGCAGCAGGTCGTAGTCGAGGCCCAGGCGCCACGTCGTCTTGTCGGTGGAGATGCTGCCGGCGTTCAGCTCGCGCAGGTCGGTGGCCGCGTTGTACGTCGCGGCGCGCTGGTAGCCGATATAGCCGATGCGCGACTTGTCGTCTTCCGTGTAGCGCACGCCGGCGGTGGCGCGCAGGCCGTCGGCCAGGCGGACCGTGGCCTGCCCGAACACGGCCTTGCTGCGCGCCTCGACGGGGTCGTTGCCGAACACGTAGTAGGGCGGCAGGCGGACGGCCTGCAGGTCGCGGAAATAATAGGTGTCGCGCGCGCGTTCGCGGAACCAGTACACGCCGCCCTGGGCGCTGAACGGCCCGGCGCCGTTGGTGGCGAGGCGCAGCTCGTGCGAGTCCTGGTTGTAGTTGCCTGCGAACGGCTGGCGCACGCCCAGCGCGATGGTGGGCGCGACGCGGTAGTAGAAGTTGTACAGGTAGTCGTGATCGAAGCTGCGGTGCGCGCCGAGCCACGACAGGGTCGCCGGGCCGAGATCCCAGTTCAGTTCCGCGCTCAGGCTGGACGTCTTCTTGTGCGAGTAACCCTGCTCGAACCGGGTGTTGGGCGGATTGAAGCGGTTGGTCAGCTGGCGGTCCGTCGCATCGCCGTTCCACACGGGGCTGCCCGCCGCGATGCCGTTGTAGAAGTTCGAATCGGGGACCGTGCTGTCGTTGTTGCTGTTGTCGCGGCTTGCCTCGTAGCGCACGAGCAGCGATGCGCGCGGGCCGAGCGCCAGCTTCGCGGACAGGCGGGCGGCGCGGTCGGCGCGGTCCAGGCCCAGGCCGCGCGGCGTGTTCGTGCCGTTCTTCAGGTAAGAGTCGTGCTCGTTCCAGGCGGCGGCGGCGCGCAGCGCCAGCACGTCGTTCACGGGCACGTTGACCATCGCGCCGACCTTGCGCTCGCCCCAGTTGCCGACGGCGGCATTGACATCGCCTTCGAACCGGTTCACGGGTGCCTTCGTGATGACGTTGACGACGCCGGCCGTCGTATTGCGGCCGTACAGCGTGCCCTGCGGGCCGCGCAGCACTTCGACGCGGTCGACGTCGTACAGCGCGACGTTCTGGCTCTGCGGCCGCGCCACGTAGACGCCGTCGACCATGAAGGCGGCGGACGGATCGCCCTTTTCGGTGACGTCCGCGTTCGACACGCCGCGGATCGTGATGCGCAGGCCGTCGTACGAGTTTTCCAGATACGTGTTGGGCAGGCGCGCGGCGAGCGCGCCCGGCTGGTCGATGCCGATGGTGTCGAGATCCTTGGCCGTGAGGACGCTCAGCGCCACCGGCGTCTTCGACTCCGGCGCGGCCGTGCGCTGCGCCGTGACGATCACTTCCTGGATGCCGTCGGCTGGTGCGCCGGCCGTCTGTGCGCATGCCGATGCATGCAGCGTGCCCCATGCGATCGTCGCGATCGACATGGCGAGCAGGTTAGGGGTCAACCGACCCTGCTGTTTCTTCATGAACTACCCCAGTTTTCTTATAGTCGTTGCTTGGTTCGCCGTGCCTGTGGCACTGACGCCGCCTGCGTGAATTTTCGCGAGTCTTTATTGCAGCCGGGTGAAACGGAAGAGTCTAACAGGTAGTGCGAACGGGCAATAGTGTTGAGTTACCACAGAATGATGCAAGAAAGTACACGGATCGTATCTTTTAGGCCACGTCTTGTTGTCTTCCCGAAAATGTTGCGATGCTCGCGCACGACTGACTTCGCGCAAACGCGCGGGACGTCGCGTCCTTATGCTGGATGCATTCCGACGACCCGCACCCTGCCTGGCCATGACCGCTGTCCAACCCCGCGTGAGCGTGCTGGTGCCGACCTTCGACCAGGCGCACTTCATCGCCCGCGCGCTCGCGAGCCTGCAGGCCCAGACGCTCGCCGCGTGGGAGGCCGTGGTCGTGGACGACGGTTCGCGCGACGGCACGGCGGCCATCGTCGCGCCGTTCCTGGAAGATGCGCGCATCCGCTACCTCGCGCTGGACGCGAACGAGGGGCTGGGACGGGCGTTGAACGTGGCGCTGGACGCGACCACGGCGCCGCTCGTGGCATATCTGCCCGGCGACGACGTGCTCTACCCGCGCCACCTGGACAGCCTGGCGGCGGCGCTCGCGGCCGCGCCGGACGCCGTGCTGGCCCATGCCGGCGTGCGCTGGCACTACAACCGCGAGGCGGCGGGCCTTATCCCCGGCGAGGCCCTGCAGCTCGTGCAGGTGATGCACCGGCGCGTCGGCGTGCGCTGGACGGAGCGGGCCGACCTGGAGTCGGACGACCTCGACCGCCTGTACTGGTCGCGCCTGCGGGCGTACGGCGGCAGCGTGGGCACGGGCGGCGTCACGTGCGAATGGGTCGACCATCCGCGCCAGCGCCACAAGCTGATGCGGGAACCGGAGGGCGGCATCAACCCGTTCCGCCACCACTACCGCGTGCGCACGCCGTTGCGCTTCCACACGAGCACGGGCAATCCCATCGACGAGGCCGCGCTCTACCGCCGGCTGCGCGAGCGTCCGCCCACGCCGCGCGCGCCGGACGGCCTCACGATCCTGCTCGTGGGCGAACTGGCCTACAACGCCGAGCGCGTGCTGGCGCTGGAAGAGCAAGGGCATGCGCTGTACGGCCTCTGGACCGACACGCCGGCCTGGTTCAACACCATCGGTCCGCTGCCGTTCGGCCACGTCGAGGACCTGCCCCGCGACGACTGGCGCGCGGCCCTGCGGCGCCTGCGTCCCGACGTGATCTACGCGCAGCTGAACTGGCAGGCCGTGCCGTTCGCGCACGCCGTCCTGCTGGAAAGCGCAAGCATCCCGTTCGTCTGGCATTTCAAGGAAGGGCCGTTCATCTGCCTGGAGAAGGGCACGTGGCCGCTGCTGCTCGACCTGTACCGCATGGCCGACGGTCGCATCTTCGGCAGTCCGGAAGCGCGCGACTGGTTCGAATCGGCGTCGCCCGGCCTCACGCGCACGCGCCCGTGCCACGTGCTCGACGGCGACCTGCCCAAGCGCGACTGGTTCGCCGGCGCGCCCGCGATGCCGTTGTCCGCCGCCGGCGACGTGCATACCGTCGTGCCGGGCCGCCCGATCGGGCTGCACCCGCCCGTCGTCGCGGCGCTGGCGGCGGCCGGCATCCACCTGCATTTCTACGGCGACTTCACGCAGGGCCAATGGCGCGAGTGGATCGCGACGACGCAGGCATTGGCGCCGCGCCACCTGCACCTGCACGGCAACGTCGCACAGGACCGCTGGGTCGAGACATTCTCGCGCTACGACGCCGGCTGGCTGCATGGCTTCGCGAGCCGCAACGGCGGCGACATGCGCCGCGCCGACTGGGACGACCTGAACCTGCCGGCACGCATCGCCACGCTGGCGGCGGCGGGCCTGCCGCTGATCCAGCGCGACAACGGCGGCGCCATCGTCGCGGCGCAGTCGCTGGCGCGCCGGCTTGGCATCGGGTTGTTTTACGACGACGTCGGCGACCTGGCGGCCCAGCTGCGCGACGGCGCCCACATGCGCGGCCTGCGCGCGCGCATGTGGGCGCAGCGCGAACAGTTCTGTTTCGACACGCACGTGCCGGCGCTCGTGGCGTTCTTCCGGCAAGTCATCGCGAACGCGGGCAGCGGGCCGCGCGTGGCGGGGTAGCGGATCATGATGTCACGGCTGCCGCAGCAGATCGGCGCGGGGATAGCCCCAATCCGGCACGGGATCGGGACAGGGCCTGGATGCGAGGCCCGCATAATCGATGGTCGAGAAATTGGCGCTGCCGGGCGGGCTCCAGCGCGCATCCGTCGCCGTCGCCGCGCCGATGGAGGGCGCGCGGGCGAAACGCATCCAGGCGTTGAAGTGGCAATTGGTCGCCTGCAGGTCGTGCAGGTGCGCCAGGTCGTCGCGCTCGTCGCTTTGCCACGCGAGGCCGGCGTCGGCGTCGCCGGCCGGGCCGCCGATGGCCGCCGGGCAGGCGGCGACGCGGCTGACGCCCGGCGCGACGCTGACCAGGCCGCGGCGCAGGTGGTAGCTGCCGTGCGCGGCATCGGCCGCCACCGTCACGAACGACCAGCACAGCGGATTGGCGGGATAGGCGGACAGGGCCGTGTCGAGCAGGCGCTCGCCCGGGTCGAGGCGCGCAATGGCTGCCGCGACGGTGTCGCGCGCCGCGTGCATGGCCGCGGCCTGGACCGCGACGAAAGCGAGCGCCGCGGCCA
This sequence comes from Massilia putida, assembly GCF_001941825.1. Classification (NCBI taxonomy): domain Bacteria; kingdom Pseudomonadati; phylum Pseudomonadota; class Betaproteobacteria; order Burkholderiales; family Oxalobacteraceae; genus Massilia; species Massilia putida. Next base: position 1,562,352 of record NZ_CP019038.1, on the reverse strand, counting down.
GTCCGGACACCAGGGCCGCACGCCCGCGCACGCCGTCGTGTCGGCGTGCGATCCAGCCGAGCAGTCCGGCCAGCATCAGCAGTCCGGCCAGCGAACCCCATCGCAGGAAGCCGGCGAACGTCACGACGACGGGCAAGGCCACCAGCAGGCCGAGCAGCAGGGCGCGCGGCACGCGCCCCCGCACCATCAGCGCGAGCGGGATGCCGAACGCGATCCAGAACACGGGCTCGACGATAAAGATGAGGTCGCCGTAATACCAGCGCGCATCGAACGGCCAGAACGGGTGCACGCCGTAGACGTTCAGGCCATCCATCGACATATGCAGCAGCATTCCGGCGCAGGCGGTGCCGAGCGCCGCGAGGCGGGCGCGGCGGCTGGTGCGCAGCAGCTGCCGCGCGGCAGGCCACGACAGCCAGACGAGCCCCAGCAGCAGTGCGACTTCGCCGAGCGCGCCCACCAAGGTATGCGTATGGCCGCGGTGATGCAGCAGATAGCCCAGCGGCGCTTCCAGCAGCCGTGTGAGCACGAGGTCCAGGTCGGGGAAATTGCTGGCGAGGCAGCCGATGGTCAGCAGCATGCGCGTGCGCACGCGCTGGGTGTCGTCCGCGCCTTCGGGGGGGACGCTGCGGTCGATCAGCGCGCCGAGGCCGAGGCCGACGACGGAGTGGGTCAGGTTATCCATTCTGCAATCTTACCCAAATCGCAAGCGGATAGGTCAGTCCTGAGGGAGCGCCAGGCTGCCGACATAGCCCTCCGGCACCGCCAGCGGCCAGCAGGCGCTCGCGGCCAAGCGGGCGAAGCGCGCTTCGCCCGCCTCGTCGGCCCGCCATTCCGCCAGCGGCTGGCCCAGGCATTTGAGACGGGCTTCGCGCCCGCTCCACGCGCGCGCGAACGCGGCGGCGCGCGCCGGCGCGGGCACGCGGGCCAGCGCGGCCGCGCACGCGGGGCCGAGGTAGTCGCGGGCGACGGCTTGCCAGTCCGGGATGTCGGCCACGCGCATCAGGTCGATGCCGACGGCGCCCCCGTCCAGGCGCAGGGCCGCGACCGACAGGTCGCCGTCGTGGCTGATCGACAGGTTGATGCGCCGGCCGTCGTCGAGCAGGGCGTAGGGCGCTTCGCCCGGCGCGCCGCACAGCCGGATCCGTGCCGGAGGCAGGCCGGCCGACGCCGCGAGCGCGTCCAGCAGCGCGGCGCGGATCGTGCGGCGGGCCGTGGCACGGTCGGGCTGGTTGCGCACGCCGACGACGTGCACCGGCCCCGAAGCCGGCGCGTCCGTGAACGCGCCGTCCGCCCACCAGCGCACGGGCAACGCATCCATCACACCCGCTGCGGTGCCGCCGGCAAGCCGTTCCAGCCGGTCGCGGCCGGGATGTGCTCGCCCTTCATGACGAGGGTCAGCGGGCCGATGCGGGCATTGTCCCCGACCTTCGCGCTGTACAGCACGGCGCTGCGCGGCCCCAGGTACACCTTGCTGCCGATGTCGACATGATCGATCTTCATCACCCGGTCCTCGAACAAGTGCGTCTGCGGGCACGACAGCGCATTCAGTTCGCTGTGGTCGCCGATCGTCACGCAGTCGAACTCCGTGATGTCGGTCGTGTCCATGTAGACGCCGCGGCCGATGCGGCAGCCGAGCAGGTTGAACGCGAGGGGCAGCCAGGGCGTGCCGCGCAGGTAGCGCATGAAGTTGGGCACGGCGATGCCCTCGTACATATTCGTCACGCCTTCGGACAGCCACACGAACGGCGTCCACATCGGTTCCGCGCGCTTTTCATAGCGGCCCAGCAGCAGCCATTTGAAGGCGAGCACGAACAGGTAGTTGCCGATGCCGTAGGCGAGGCCGACGAGGGCCAGGTCCCAGATCACTTCGCCCCAGCGGCCGGCGCCCGCGAGCGGCATCAGGTCCAGCACGACCGTGTAGCCGACGGCGATGACGACGGCGTGCGGCGCGACGATGCGGAAGGCCTCGACGAGCGCCCGGCCCAGGCGGCGCTGTGGCGACGGGCGGTACGTCAGGTGTTCCGGATAGCCGCTGACCTGTTCGCGCGCCGGCAGGTGGATCGGCGGCGAGCCGAGCCACGTGTCGCCGCCCGTCATGCGCTCGTTCGCGGGCGCGTGCGTGTGCACGCCCACGAGGACGCCTTCGGGCAGCACGGTGCCGTCCGGGATATAGCTGCCGTTGCCGACGAAGCTGCGGTTGGAGACGACGGTCGCTTCCATCGTCATCCAGCCGCCGTCGATCTGCTCGTCGCCCAGCATGACGGCGTCGGCGATGAACGTCTCGTCGCCCAGCGTGAGCATGTCCGGGACGACGCCCAGCGCCGTCGAGATCTCGGCGTCGCGGCCAACCTTGGCGCCCAGCAGGCGGTACCAGAACGGCGCGAACACGGTCGCGTAGATGCCGTGCAGCACGTTCAAACTCGATTCCTGGATATGGCTCACGAGCCATTTCTTGCAATACGCGTTGCTGTGCACGGCCGAGCGGCCAGGCATCATGCGGGGCAGGAAGCCCCAGCGGATGGCGGCCGACACGAGCATCGTCAGCGCGATCAGCACGGCGGACGCGGGCAGCGCCAGTACGAAATAGCGCAACAGCTGGCCCTGGATCGAATTCTGCGCCAGCACGGGCAGGGTGCCCCGTTCGTCGAACCAGTCGATCAGCACGAAGCTGGGGAAGACGGGCATGAAGAACAGCGTCGCGACGAGCAGCATGCCGAACACGAAGAACAGTCCCTCGCCCATCAGGCGGGCGCGGCTCACGGCCGGGCGCGGCGGGAGTGTCGACGGGTCGAATGCCCCGGTGTCGCGCGCGGGCGAGCCGCTCCAGACGCGGCCGTCCGGCACGGATGCGCCGTCCGGCAGCGCGGACTGGCCTTCCAGGTGGCCGCGCCGGCCCACGCGCGTATTGCCTTCCAAAATCGCGTACGACGATACGCACGCATCGTCGTCGAGCACGACGCGGCCGAGGATCAGGCGGCCCCGTTCGACGCGCGCGTTCTCGAAGTTGGCGGCATTGCCGATGCTGACGTTGTCGCCGATCTCGAGCAGGTCGGGCGCGCGGAGCGTCAGCGAGCCGATCACGACGTCGTGCCCGACCTTCGCCCCCAGCAGGCGCAGATACCAGCCGTACAGCGACGAGCCCGCCAGCAGATAGGTCGGGGCGGCCTCGACGAGCCGGTCGGACAGCCACCAGCGGAAATACGTCGTGCCCCACAACGGGTACACGCCCGGCTTGAGGCGGCCCGCGACCAGCCACTTACCGCCGATCGCGAACACGAATTCCAGCAGGGTCGCCAGCAGGAACACCCCGATCGACGCGGCGATGGCGCGCGGGACCGAGTCGCCCGGGTCGCCCGTGAAGAAGTGGTACGTAAAGAACGGCGCCAGCCATTGCGCCATGCGCAACGTGATCAGCACGGGGACGGTCGCCAGCTGGGCCACGCCGCACATCCAGCGGCGCGCGCTGCCGGGCGGCGTCCAGTCGGGCTCGACGGCGGCCGTGCCGGCGGCCTGGTCGAGGCTGGAGGCAATGGCGCCGATTCTGCGGTGCGAATAAATGTCGCGCACCGTCACGTGGGCGAAGCGCGGATCGGCGCGCAGGGCCGTGGCCAAGCGGGCGGCGAAGAACGAGTGGCCGCCGAGGTCGCTGAAGAAATCCAGCTCTCTACGGATCGGCTGGCCCGGGAACAGCTTGGCCAGCGCCGCGAACAGCGCTTCCTCGCCCGGCGTTTCCGCCACGTCCGATTCGGCCGGATCGCTGGGCAGCGGGGCCGACAGGGCCATCGCCTTCAACGCCTTGCGGTCGATCTTGCCGGACGTCAGGCGCGGCATCACCGACAATCGCTCGAAGCGGCTCGGCACCATGTACGGCGGCAGCTTGCCGGACAGCGCGCGGCGCAGGGTCGCCGGAGACAATTGCTCTTCGGTCGCGCCGGCGGCCGGGACGAGGTAGGCGACGAGGCGGTCGATGCCGTCATCGCGGCGCAGCAGCACGGCCGTCGTGCCGACGCCTTCCTGCTGGGCGAGCTGGGCTTCGATCTCGCCCAGTTCCACGCGGAAACCACGGATCTTGACCTGGTCGTCCGTGCGGCCCAGGCACGCGACCTGGCCATCCGGCTCGATGCGCGCGAGGTCGCCCGTGCGGTACAGGCGCGAATCGTCCGGACCGGAGCTCCATGGATTCGCCAGGAATTTCTCGGCCGTCAGGTCGGGGCGGCCGAGGTAGCCGGCCGACAAGCCCGGCCCGATGATGCACAGCTCGCCCGTGTCGCCGCGCGGCAGGATTTGCAAGCCTTTATCTGTCTCGGTGGAAATGACGAGCAAGCCATAGTTGGGCAGGGGCGTGCCGATCGTGATCAAGCGGCCCGGCTCCAGGCGCGCGAGGCTGGCCGACACCGTCGCTTCCGTCGGGCCATAGGTGTTGAACATTTGCCGGCCCGGCTTGGAAAAGCGCTCGACCACGGTCTCCGGGCACATTTCCCCGCCCAGGTTGATGATGCGCAGGCTCGGAACGTCATCCGCGAACAGTGCGAGCAGCGTCGGCACGGCGTGCAGCACCGTCACGCCGTTTTCCATCAGCAGGCGGGGCAGGGCTTCCGGGTCGCCGGCCGTCTCCTTCGGGCCGATCCACAAGGTGGCGCCGACGAGGTAGGGAATCCAGATTTCCTCGAACGACATGTCGAAGGCGACCGAAAACCCCTGGTACACGCGATCGGACGCCTTGACGCCCAGCACTTCGTTCTCGCTGCGCAGGAAATGGCAGATGCTGCGCTGGTTGATCAGGATGCCTTTCGGCCTGCCCGTCGAGCCCGACGTGTAGATGACGTAGGCCGGGGCGTCGCCGGACACCTCGCCGCGGCGGCTGAGCAAATAGCCTTCGGGCGCGGGCGCCAGCAGGGTTTCCGCCGTATGAATCGGCTGTGGGACGGGGCCGAGGCGGTCGCGCATGCGCTCGCTGCTGACGAGGGCGGGCGAGCCGGCGTCTTCCATGCATACGAGGAGCCGCTCGACGGGCGTGTCCTCGTCGACGGGCAGCCAGGCGGCGCCGGCCTTGGCGATGGCGGCTTGCATGACGAGCAAGTCGATGCCGCGCGGCATCCACAATCCGACGATGTGGCCGGGCCGGATGCCGGCGTCGATCAGGCGCGACGCGGCCAGGCTGGCCTGTTCGTCCAGTTCGCGGTAAGTGAGGCGGCGGTCGCCCGCGATCAGGGCGATCTGGTCGGGCGCGCGGCGTGCGCTCGCCTCCAGCAGATCGGCCAGGATTTCGTCGCGCAACAACTCGGGTTGATGCGGACCGTAGAGGACATCGGGATGCCGTGTCAGAGGAGAGATATCGTTCATCAACGGCTACAGTTGGGGTTGGTAGAGATTTATCAAGGCAAAAACAGTAAATCTGGCAGCCACATGCGCGCAGGGTACCTCATTTTAACGGCCGGGCGGCGTGTCGGTTTTTTTCATCAGTGCGCTTCGTTTTTGTGCGTTCCGGAGATGCGGGGGCAGCCGGACAGGTGTCGTCCGTCTTGAACGCGCGCGATAACTAGATCGCCGGCCGTGCTCGACGCACTCCGGCTGAGGAGGGGGAGGCGATGGAAGCCTGGTTGGTGCCGGTGCCGCTGTCCGCGATGCCCGTCGCGTTCGCGGCGCGGATCGTCTTCGGCGCGGCGGACGGCGGGCGGTCCGGTGAGATCGAAGGGCCGTCCGCCGCATTCTCAGCGACGGCGCTCGATCACATGGTCGGCCCGCGACCGGTACGCCGTTCGTGCTCGATCTGCTCCTGGCAGGCGATGCACGTCCGCACCGTCGGCGTGGCGAGCAGGCGCGCCTCGGGAATCTCGCGCCCGCACGATTCGCAGACGCCGATCGCGCCGGAATCCAGGCGGGCGATGGCGGCGTCGATTTCGTGCAGCAGATTCGTCTCGTGCTCGGCCAGGTGTTCCTCGTTATGGCTGAGCATCTCGCCGGCCGGCGCGTCGTCGTTCTGTCCCATGTGGGCGTTCGGCGAGATCGCCGGGCGGTCGTCGGTATCGCCGTCCGTGCGCGCATGCACGGCGGCCAGCACATCCTCGCGGCTCTTGCGCAGGCGCTTGCCGAGTTCCTCGTGTAATTCAGGTGAAATTGGCGGCATGGTCGTCGTCCTTTTTTAAGTCAAATGCGTCGGTCAGCAAACCGACTCCGACGGTGTCATCGTTCTTATCGCTCGGGGCGTGCACCTTGGACGGCAGTCTAAACGATAAGTACAGGATCGTGCGTACAGGATCGTGCGCCGGTTTGCCGACGCCACCGTCGTTCACGATCCTCATCATCCTGCTCATCCATGATAGATTCATTCGCCCGCCTACCCGGCGGGGATAACAACACCACTACCATGGAAGAGAGAGATGCCGGATACCCGTCTTTACGCGCGCGCCCGCACGGCCGCCGCCATCGCCGCCCTGTTCGTTCCACTCGCCCTGGCCGCCGCCGCGCCACCCGCGCCGGCGGCCGCTGCCGCGACGCAGTCCGTCAAGGCCAACGCCGCCTTCGACACCTGGTCCGACCGTTTCGCCGCCGACTGGGTGCGCCAGAATCCGCAGCTGGCCACGTCGACGCAGTATTTTGCGGGCGCCGAACAGGACGCGCTGGACCGCCAGCTGACGCCATTGACGCAGGCGCAGCGTAACAAGGTGATCGCGCTGGCGCGGACCGGGGTGGCGCGCCTCGATCAATTCCTCGCGGGTCCGCTGAGCGACGAGCACCGCACGTCGGCCTCGGTGATGCGCTGGAGCCTCGCCAACACGGTCGCCAGCGAGCCGTACGAGGACTATAACTTCGTGTTCAACCAGTTCAGCGGCGTGCAGGTCGGCCTCGTCAATTTCATGACGACGACGCATCCGCTGCGGCGCGCGTCCGACGTGGCCAGCTATCTGGCGCGCCTGGACCAGGTGGCCGCGCGCATGGATGAAGCGCTCGACCGCGCCCGCGCCGCCACCGCGCGCGGCCTGATCCCGCCGCGCTTCATCCTCGAGCGCGCCCGGTACCAGGTCGACCTGTTCCTGAAACCGGCCGCGGACCAGAACGTGCTCGTGACGTCGCTCGCCCAGCGCACGGAAAAGCTGGCCGACCTGACGCCGCAAGCCCGTGCGAAGGCGCTGGCCGACGCGGCCCGCATCGTCGACGCGACCATCCGTCCCGCCTACCTGCGCGTGCAGGCGTTCATGGCCGAGCTGCATCCGAAGACGACCGACACCGCCGGCATCTCGCGCTTGCCGAACGGCGCCGCGGCCTACCGGCAGGCGCTCAACACGTACACGAGCACCAACCTGACGGCGGAGGAGATCCACGCGATCGGCCTGCGCGAAGTGGCGCGCATCGAGGCCGAGATGGACAAGCACCTGCGCGCGCTCGGCTACACGGAGGGCGGCATCGAGGACCGTATGATGCAACTCGATGCGAGGTTCCAGCCGAAATCCGAGGGCGATCCGCGCCCGGAACTGCTGCAGCGCTATGCGAGCATCGTCCAGGACGCGTTGCAGCGCAGCGATGCGCTGTTCAACCTCAAGCCGAGCGCGCCGGTCGACGTGCGGCGCGAACCACCGCTGACGGAGCCGTCGGCCGCCGCCCACTACTCGCTGCCGGCGCCGGACGGCAGCCGGCCCGGCATCTTCTGGGTGCCCATGAGCGGGCCCACGTTCGACGTGATCCGCATGCGCAGCCTGTCGTACCACGAGGCCGTCCCCGGCCACCACTTCCAGCTGGCGATCCAGCAGGAGCGCACCGACCTGCCCAAGTTCCGCGCCCAGCGCATCTTCGGCGGCGGCAGCGCGCATAGCGAAGGGTGGGCGTTGTATGCGGAGCGTCTCGCGGTGGAGCAGGGCTGGTACGAGGGCGACGTACCCGGCCTGCTGGGCGCCCTCGGCTCGGAGCTGTTCCGTGCGCGCCGGCTCGTCGTCGACACCGGCCTACACACGAAGGGCTGGACCCGCGAGCAGGGCATCGCCTACGGCGTCAAGCCGCAGGAAGTGGAGCGCTACGTCGCGTGGCCCGGGCAGGCGTGCGCGTACATGATCGGGATGCTGCGCATCGTCGAGCTGCGCGAACACGCGCGGCAGGCACTTGGACCGAAGTTCTCGCTGCCCGCGTTCCACGACGTCGTGCTGCGCAACGGCTCGGTCCCGCTGGACGTGCTGGGCGAGGTCGTCGAGCGCTGGATCAAGGCGCAGAAGCAGGGCGCCTGATCAATCGTTGGGCGCTTGCCGACGACGGTCGCCTTCAGCGCCGTGCTCGGCGGCGGCGATGCGGGCCCGCGGGCATGGTTGGAATGGCAGGCCGTGCCGTCACGCCATCGACTGCGCCGCTCCGTTCCCGGCTTCTCGACGCGCCCGTACGCCAAGCGTGCGCGCCTTCGCGTTGTCAAGGACTACACTTCCCATGAATATTTGCTAACGGGAGAATCATGTCGGTCGAGCAGCGTTCCGCTTCACCCATATTGCATGACAGCGACGCGCCCGGCGGTGACCTCGTGCGCCCGCCGCTGTCCGAGGAAGACCAGGCCCGCGCCGACTTCTACGGCCTGTTCGCGCACCTGCTGCTGGCCCCGCCCGACGCCGCGCTGCTCGCGGCGCTGGCCGCCGCCGAACCGATCGCGGCCGCCGGCGAATTCGCCCTGGAGGATGCGTGGCTCAAGCTCACGCAGGCCGCCAGCGCCGTCGACGCGGCCGCCGCCGCCGACGAATTCGCGGCCATGTTCATCAGCACCGGCACGCCCCCGCTGAACCCCTACGGCTCCTTTTATCTGACGGGCCACCTGAACGATGCGCCGCTGGCCGACCTGCGCCACGACCTCGCGCGCCTGGGCCTCGCGCGCGCGTCCGGCGTGGGCGAGTCCGAGGACCACCTGGGCGCGCTGTGCGAGACGATGCGCGTGCTGATCCAGGGCGGGCCCGGCATGCCGCCGCGCGCGCTCGCGGCGCAGAAGGCCTTTTTCGAGGCGCACATCCGGCCGTGGTACGCCGCCTGCCTGGCCGACATCGCACACAGCGCCGACGCGAATTTCTACCGGGTCGTGGCAGGCGTCGTCGACGCCTTCCTGTCCATCGAAGCCCAGGCGTTCGCCGTGCTCGATACCCCCGATCCGATTGCCGCATGAGGACCACCATGGACAAAGACAAGCAACCCGATCCCGCCCGCCGCAGCCTGTTGAAGGCGGCGCCGCTGGGCGCCCTGGTCGTCGCGGCCGCGGCGCGTGCGCGTGCGCCCCAAGCGCCCGAGGCCGCCGCCGCTCCCGTGGAACCGGAAGCGGCAAAGGGCTATCACGAGACGGAGCACATCCGGCGCTATTACCGCACCGCGGCCTACTGGTAGACGAGAGGAGAACGGCATGACCCTGGTGAGAACAACGCGCGACAGCGGACTCAAACGGCGCCGCTTCCTCGTCGGCGCGGGCGTGACGGCGGGTGCCGGCGCCCTCGCGCGCCATCTGCCGCTGAACGTGATCCGGCCCGCGACCGCGGCGGACCCCGTGCCGGCCAAGCCGAACGTGGAAGTCAAGCACACCGTGTGCAGCCATTGTTCGGTGGGCTGCTCGGTGGAGGCGGTCGTCAGCAACGGCGTGTGGATCCGCCAGGAAGCCGCGTTCGATTCGCCGATCAATATGGGCGCCCACTGCGCGAAGGGCGCGTCCGTGCGCGAACACGGCTTCGGCGAACACCGCCTGCGCTATCCGATGAAGCTCGTGAACGGCAAGTACGAACGCATCACGTGGGACCAGGCCATCAACGAGATCGGCGACCGCCTGCTGAAGCTGCGCGAGCAGTCCGGGCCGGATGCGCTGATGGTGATCGGCAGCTCGAAGCACAACAACGAGCAGTCCTACCTGCTGCGCAAATGGGCGTCGCTGTGGGGCAGCAATAACTGCGATCACCAGGCCCGCATCTGCCACTCGACGACGGTGGCCGGCGTCGCCCAGACCTACGGCTATGGCGCGATGACGAACTCGTTCAACGATCTCCATTACAGCAAGGCCGTGCTGTTCATCGGCTCCAACCCGGCCGAGGCGCACCCGATCTCGATGCTGCACTTCCTGCATGCGAAGGAACTGGGCGCGAAGATGATCGTCGTCGACCCGCGTTTTACGCGCACGGCGCGCTTCGCCCATCACTACGTGCGCATCCGCCCCGGCACGGATATCGCGTTCGTGTGGGGCCTGCTGTGGCACATCTTCAACAACGGCTGGGAAGACAAGGAATACATCGCCGCGCGCACGTTCGGCATGGACGACGTGCGCAAGGAAGTGGCGAAGTGGACGCCCGATAAGGTCAGCGACGTGACGGGCGTGCCGGAAGTGTCGGTGCGCATGGCGGCCGAGATGCTGGCGACGAACCGGCCGTCGTCCGTCGTCTGGTGCATGGGCATCACCCAGCACCACGTCGGCACGGCGAACGTGCGCGCGCTGTCGATCCTGCAGCTCGCGCTCGGGAATATCGGCGTGCAGGGCGGCGGCGCCAACATCTACCGCGGCCACGACAACGTGCAGGGCGCGACCGACGTCGGCCCGAACGGCGATTCGCTGCCCGGCTACTACGGCATCGCGGAAGGCGCGTGGAAGCACTTCGCCAGCGTGTGGGGCGTCGATTACGACTGGATCAAGTCGCGCTTCGGCTCGAAAGAGCTGATGGAAAAGCCGGGCATCACGGTGTCGCGCTGGTTCGACGCGGTCCTTGAAGACAACCAGTACGTCGACCAGCCCACCAACCTGCGCGCCGTGTTTTATTGGGGCCACGCGCCGAACAGCCAGACGCGCTTGCCGGACATGAAGGCGGCGATGCAGAAGCTCGACTTCATGGTCGTCATCGATCCCTACCCGAGCATGACGGCGGCGATGCACGGGCGGACGGACGGCGTCTACCTGCTGCCGGCCGCGTCGCAGTTCGAGACGCAGGGCTCCGTGACGGCATCGAACCGGTCGATCCAATGGCGCGAGCGCGTGATCCAGCCGCTGTTCGAATGCAAGACGGACCACGAGATCATGTACCTGTTCGCCCGCAAGCTGGGCTTCGGCGAGCAGCTCGTCAAGAACATCAAGGTCGTCAACAACGAACCGGTCATCGAAGACATCCTCCGCGAGATCAACCGCTCCTGCTGGACCATCGGCTACACGGGCTGCTCGCCCGAGCGCCTGAAACTCCACATGGAGCACAAGCGCGACTTCAATCCGACGACGATGCGCGCAGAATCCGGCCCATGCAAGGGCGACTACTACGGCCTGCCGTGGCCGTGCTGGGGCACGCCGGAGATGAAGCATCCGGGCACGCCGATCCTGTACGACCTGCATAAATCGGTGGCGGAGGGCGGCCTGCCGTTCCGCGCCAACTGGGGCGTCGAGCACAACGGCGAGCCTCTGCTGGCAGCCGACGGCTCGTTTACCAAGGACAGCGAGATCGATACGGGCTATCCGGAATTCGACCACGTGTTCCTGAAAAAGCTGGGCTGGTGGTCCGAGCTCACCCCGGAGGAGCAGGCGCAGGCCGAGGGCAAGAACTGGAAGACGGACCTGTCGGGCGGGATCATCCGCGTGGTGATATCCCACGGCTGCGCGCCGTTCGGCAACGCGCGCGCCCGCTGCAATGTGTGGAACTTCCCCGACCCGGTGCCGACGCACCGCGAACCGCTCGTCACGCCGCGCCGCGACCTCGTCGCGAAATACCCGACCTACGACGACAAGGCCGCGTTCTGGCGCCTGCCGACGTTGTACAAGTCGGTACAGGACGTCGATTTCTCGAAGGACTACCCGCTGATCATGACGTCGGGCCGTCTCGTCGAATACGAGGGCGGCGGCGAGGAGACGCGCTCGAACCCGTGGCTGGCCGAGCTGCAGCAAAACATGTTCTGCGAAGTGAACCCGGAAGACGCGGCGCAGATCGGCGTGAAGCTGGGCGAATTCATGTGGGTCGAGACGCCGACCGGCGCGCGCCTGAAACTGATGGCGATGGTGACGCCGCGCGTGCCCGTGGGCCTCGTGTGGATGCCGTTCCACTTCGGCGGCTGGTGGATGGGCGAGGACCTGGAAAAGCATTATCCCGAGGGCGGGGCGCCCGCGGTGCGCGGCGAGGCCGTGAACACGGGCTGGACGTACGGGTACGACGCCGTGACGATGATGCAGGAGACGAAGGTGTCGCTGTGCAGGCTGGTGCGGGCTTAGTGGACGGCTAAACACCGTCGTCCTCGCGCAAGCGGGGACCCATACTGAAGCTCAGGAATCGGGCTTTTGGACGTTACGCGGCGGATGAGAATGTGGCGACTTCGGTTGCCCAGCATGGGTTCCCGCCTGCGCGGGAACGACGAGGGAGAATGAAATGGCCAGAATGAAGTTCATCTGCGACACGGAGCGCTGCATCGACTGCAACGGCTGCGTGACCGCGTGCAAGAACGAGAACGAGACCCCGTGGGGCGTGAACCGCCGCCGCGTCGTCACCATCAACGACGGCGTGCCGGGCGAACGCTCGATCTCCGTCGCGTGCATGCATTGCAGCGACGCGCCGTGCCTGGCCGTCTGCCCCGTCAACTGCATCTACCACACGGAAGACGGCATCGTCCTGCACGACAAGGACCAGTGCATCGGTTGCGGCTACTGTTATTACGCGTGCCCGTTCGGCGCGCCGCAATTCCCGTCGACAGGCCTGTTCAACCACCGCGGCAAGATGGACAAGTGCACGTTTTGCTCCGGCGGTCCGGAACCCGACACGTCCGAGGCCGAATTCAAGAAGTATGGCCGCAACCGCATCGCCGAAGGCAAGCTGCCCGCGTGCGCGGAGATGTGCGGCACGAAGGCGTTGATCGGCGGCGACGCGACCGTCATCGCCGACATCTACCGCCAGCGCGTCGAGACGCGCGGCTACGGTCCGGAACTGTGGGGCTGGAAGATCGCGTACGGCAAGCCGAAACGGGGCGGCGAGATCAAGGCCAAGGGCGACGGCCCGCGCGAGAACCAGAACCTCAAGGATTCGCAGAACGACGAGGGGAGGCTGCCGACATGAAGCGCATCCTTATCCTCTGCCTGCCGCTGGCCCTGCTCGCCGGCTGCCTGGAAGTCGACCAGCACCCGAACTGGGTGCACGGCATGTATGCCGGGAAGAAGGACGACCGGCCGTTCTTGCGGCACTTCCACAACGACAAGCTGTCGTGGTGGGGCGCGATCAACAATCGCAACATGAACCAGAACGAATACAACCGGGCCAACCCGTAGCAGGAGCCGACCATGTCATTCACACTTCCGTCGTCGCGGACCTTGCTGGGACTCTTCCTGTCGCTGTGGCTCATCGGCGCGGCCCACGCGGCCGTGCCGAACAACCGCGCCGAACCGGCGTACGCCGAGGAACAGACGATCCTGCAGGCCGAGCACGATTCGCGCACGCCCGAGCCGGGGCTGGATTCGAAGGCCTCCGGCCGCGTCCACGTCGACCGCCACTATCTCGGCCAGTACGGCAAGTCGGAAGGCACGGTGATCGTCCAGCGCGGCGGGAACCTGTGGCGCACGTGGCGCAACGGGCCGATCGCGACCGCCATGGGCGTGATCCTCGTCGTCGCGCTCGTGGCGATTTTCCTGTTCTACAACGCCGTCGGACCGGCACGCGTGGAAGAACCGGAGACGGGCCGGCGCATCCGCCGCTTCACGAGCTGGGAGCGCAGCGTGCACTGGGCGACGGCGATCAGCTTCATCATCCTCGCGGTGACGGGGCTCGTCATCATGTTCGGCAAGAAGATCCTGCTGCCGCTCGTCGGCCACGACGTGTTCGCGGGCATCGCCTACGTCTTCAAATACCTGCACAACTTCGTGGGCCCGCTGTTCATCGTGTGCTCCGTGCTGATGTTCTTCACCTTCCTGCACCGGAATGTTTTCCGCCGCATCGACTGGCAATGGATCAAGCAGGGCGGAGGGCTCGTCTCGCACAAGCACGTGCCGGCCGGCTTCTTCAACGCCGGTGAAAAGTCGTGGTTCTGGCTGGGGGTGACTCTGCTGGGCCTCGTGATGTCGATCAGCGGCCTGATACTGGACTTCGTCACGTTCGGCCAGACGCGCTACGTCCTGCAGATCGCGAACTACCTGCACATCGCCGGCGCCACGTTCTACATCGCCGCCGCGATGGGCCATATCTACATCGGCACGTGGGGCACGCCGGGCGCGTACGAGGCGATGCGCCACGGGACCGTCGACGAATCGTGGGCGAAGGCGCACCACGCGCTGTGGTACGAGGAAGTCAAGGCGGGCGTGGCGCCCGGCACCTTCGACGACCGCGTGCCGCCCGACCAGCGTCCGCCCACGGCCAATCCGCCGCCACGGCCGGCGCATTGAGGAGCCGGCGATGAAGACGACGATCATGGCGTTGCTGGTGCTGGCGGCCATCGCCGGCTGCAAGCAGCATGGCGACAACGCCCAGCGCAAGACGAAATTCCCCGGCATGGTGACGGCCGACGGCGGCACGAGCGGCCAGGTGATGGCCGCACACGGCGGGCCCAAGACGGACGCCGGCTACGCGGGCGGCACACCGGGCATCGCGGGCGGCAGCGGCGGCAATACGGGCGGCGCGGCCACGGGCGGGGCCGTGCGCGAGACGGGGCAGGGCCCCAGTCAGGGCGTGACCCCGCCCGGCGGCGCCGGCACGCAGGGCACGACGCAGACGCAGCCAGGGGACAACGGCAAGCCGGCCGCGCCGACGCCGGCCGAAACGGGGCCGCAGCCGGGCGCCGTCAACCGCGATCCCAGCCATTCGGCGGCGCCGGGACGATGAGGGGAACACGATGAACCACATGAACAGCAGCGTCGTACTCGCACTGGCGCTGGCGCTGGCCGCCGCGGCGGCCCACGCCGCGCTGCCGGCGCCGACACCGGCGCAGCAGCAGGCCGCCGCCGCCAAGAAAGCGGCGGCCGACGCGCAGGCGGCGAAGGACAAGCAGGCGCTTGCGGCATCGATGGACGCCATCACGGTCCGCTGGCGTGGCCGCGCGGCCGCGCAGGGCTGGAAGACGCATGCCCCGATCGCGATCGCCGCGGCCGGCCCCGCGGCCGGCGCGCCGGCCGCCGCTGCCGCCCCGGCCGGTCAGCCGGACGGCAAGCTGACGCCCGCGGACACCGCGGCCCCGATCAAGAGCGAGAAGCTGGGCACGGCGCCGCCCAGCACGGACGTCAAGGCCGGCCCCACGAAGGCCGAACCGGCGGGCACGCCCCCGACCGTCCAGAAAGGCACGCCGAAGGTGCACAACCGATGAAGATGGGATCCATGCCGATCGCCGTGCTGATGCAGCGGCGATCCGTCAAGCATCGCTGGGCCGATGAGGCCTGGGAAGCCGTCGGCGTCGTGCCCGACCGCGGCGACCTGCCGCCGGTGCAGGTGCTGAGCCAGTCGCCGGAGCGCGACTACTACCTCGTCTCCGGTCTCGAACTGGAACTCTATCCGGACGAGAACGAGGGCTATTACGAGAACTGCGTGGCGCCCGAATCGAAGGTGTTCGTCCTGTGGCGCATGCAGGACGGCCGCGCGATGCCCGTGCGCGCATCGGTCAGCTATGTCGAGGGCACGCGCATGTTCGACTCGGGCGAGAACGCGGACGGCGTCACGATGCCGGCCGAGATCTATGCCTGGCTCGCGGGCTACCTCCGCGAGCATTACCAGCCGAAGCCGCGCCGCGGCCGCCAGCACGGATGACGGAGCGCGCCATGCCGGACGAAGGCTTCCTGCGCCGCTGGGCGCGCCGCAAGACCGAAGTCCAGTCGGGCGCCGCGCCGCGGCCCGCGCCTGCCTTTGATGCGCCCACCGCCGTGCCGGCACCGATCGAAGAAGCGGCGCCCGTGCCCCTGCCAACGATGGACGACGTCGCACAGCTGACGAGCGACTCCGATTTCTCGGCCTTCGTCGCGCGCGGCGTCGACGCGGCCGTGCGCCGCACGGCGCTCAAAAAACTGTTCGCCGATCCGCACTTCAATACGATGGACCGGCTGGACGTCTACATCGACGATTACACGAAGCCGAGTCCCGTGTCCGAAGCGATGCTCGCGTCGCTGGAGCATGCGAAGCACGCGTTGCGGCGTGCGGCCGACGCGGTCGATGCGCTCCCGGCCGAGGAAGACCCGCCGCTTGACACCGATAACACCACCTGAAACCGAGACACGATGAATATCCGCTTGATCGAAGGGCAGGGCATCCCGTTCGACCCCGTCCAGGACGAACGCGACCGCGCCGCCCGCCGCGCCGCGCAGGGTGCGCTGGCAGACATCCCGTCCCCCGAGCCGCTGGACACGGTCGGCTACCGGTCGGCCGGCCGCACGCTCGTCATCGGTGCCCGCGCCGACGCGCTGCCGTGGGCCGAGCGCCTCGCGGCTCTGCTGTCCGTGACCGTGCTGCTGACGGACGACGACGACGGCGCCGGCAAGGCGCCGCGCCTGTTTCCCGTGTTCACCGCGCGCTCGCTCGTCCTGACGGGCTGGCTCGGCGCGTTCGACGCGACGTGGCAGGCGCCCGGCACCGCCCCGGAACACGCGCGCTTCGACCTCGTGCTCGACCTGGGCGCGGCGCCGCAGATCGCCACGCACCAGCCTCCGCACGGCTATTACGCGCCGGGGCTCGACGCCGCGGCGCGGGCGGCCGCCGCCGAGGCGCTCGTCGACCTGGTCGGCGACTTCGAGAAGCCGAAATACTTCGCCTACAAGGAACGCCTGTGCGCGCACGGCCGCAACCGCAAGAGCGGCTGCACGGCGTGCATCGACATCTGCTCGGCCGGCGCCATCGCGGGCGCGGGCGACCTGATCGCCGTGAACCCGTACCTGTGCGCCGGCTGCGGCGCGTGCACGACCGTCTGCCCGACGGGAGCGCTGGGCTATGCGTACCCGGGCGCGGCGCACACCGGCATGCGCATCAAGGCGCTGCTGAACGCTTACACGCAGGCGGGCGGGCGCGATCCGGTGCTGCTCGTCCACGCTGCGGAAGGGGCGGCGCTGCTGGATGCCGCGAGCGCGCTGCCGGGCCGCGTGCTGCCGCTGGGCGTGCACCACACGGCGTCGACGGGCATCGACCTCTGGCTCGCGGCGCTGGCATGGGGCGCCGCAGGCGTCACCGTCCTGATGACGGATGCGGAGGCGCCGCAGTATGCGGCCGCGCTCGACGAACAGATGGCCATCGCGCAGACCATCATGACGGGCCTCGGTTATGGCGGGCAGCACGTGCAGTTGCTGCGCGTGGCCGGCGCGGACGACCTGGCGCTCGCGCTGCAGCACGCGCCGCGCGGCCAGGTGCCGGCGCGGCGGGCCGGCTTCAACGTCGCGGCGGACAAGCGCAACACGCTCGACTACGCGCTGGAGCACCTGCTGCGCGAGGCGCCGCAGCAGGTCGAGGAGATCGCCCTGCCGGCCGGCAGTCCGTTCGGCGCGTTGGACGTCGACGCGGCCAGGTGCAGCCTGTGCATGGCGTGCGTGGGCGCGTGTCCAGCGTCCGCGCTGCAGGACGGCCAGAACGTGCCGCAGTTGCGCTTCATCGAAAAGAACTGCGTGCAGTGCGGGCTCTGCGAAGCCACCTGCCCGGAAGATGCGATCCGGCTGGTGCCCCGGCTGTCGTTCCGCGACACGCGCAAGCAGCCCGTCGTGCTGAACGAAACGCAACCGTTCCACTGCATCCGCTGCAACAAGCCGTTCGGCACGGTGCGCATGGTCGAGAGCATGCTGGCGCGCCTGGCCGGCCATCCGGCCTTCGCGGGCCATCTGGACCGCATGCGCATGTGCGGCGACTGCCGCGTGATCGACATGATGACGCCTGCCGACGAGCAGACCATTCACCAGGCGCACGAGCTGCGCCGGCGCTGACGGCGCGTCATCCGTTTCCTTCGCGCTCGTGGCAGAATGGTCGCGGGCGGCATCACGACACCGGCACGGGCGCTCACGAGGCGCCCGCGCCGCATCACTCAAGGAGACGACGAATGGCATCCCCGTACGAGCGCTTCATCCGCGCGCGCGACTTCCTGCAACGGCATCGCACCGACTACGCGACGGCGTACCGCGACTACGAACAGCCCGAGCTCGACGAGTTCAACTGGGCCCTCGACTATTTCGACACGCAGGCGCGCGGTAACGCGACGCCCGCGTTGTGGGTCGTGGAAGAAGACGGCAGCGAGCGCAAGATCAGCTTCGCCGACATGGCGGCGCGTTCCAGCCAGGTCGCGAACTGGCTGCGTGCCGCCGGCGTGCGGCGCGGCGACCGCGTGCTGCTGATGCTGCCGAACCGCGTCGAGCTGTGGGAGATCATGCTCGCGGGGATCAAGCTGGGCGCCGTGCTCGTGCCCACGACGATGCTCGTGTCCAGCAACGATTTGCAGGACCGCCTGCAGCGGGGCCGCGTGCGCCACGTGATCGCCCAGGCGTCGGAGACGCACAAGTTCGCGGACCTCGCCGGCGACTACACGCGGATCAGCGTGGGCGCCGGCGTCGCCGGCTGGCGCGATTATGCGGACAGCGCGGCGGCCGCCACGGAGTTCGTGCCGGACGGCGTCACGCACGCCACCGATCCGCTGCTGCTGTACTTCACGTCCGGCACGACCGCGAAGCCGAAGCTCGTGCTGCACAGCCACCAGAGCTATCCGGTGGGCCATCTGTCGACGATGTACTGGATCGGCCTGCGGCCCGGCGACGTGCACTGGAACATCAGTTCGCCCGGCTGGGCCAAGCACGCGTGGAGCTGCTTCTTCGCGCCGTGGAACGC
Source organism: Massilia putida (assembly GCF_001941825.1). Taxonomy (NCBI): domain Bacteria; kingdom Pseudomonadati; phylum Pseudomonadota; class Betaproteobacteria; order Burkholderiales; family Oxalobacteraceae; genus Massilia; species Massilia putida. The sequence goes on along the minus strand of NZ_CP019038.1, from coordinate 1,543,633 downwards.
GGGCGCCACCGTGTTCGTCTATAACTACGAGCGCTTTTCCGCGCGCGCATGCCTGGACACGATCGTGCGCTGCGGCGTGACGTCGCTGTGCGCGCCGCCGACCGTGTGGCGCATGATGATCAAGGAAGACCTCGCGCAATGGCGGCCGCCGCTGCGCGAACTGGTCGGGGCGGGCGAGCCGCTGAATCCCGAAGTCATCGAGCAGGTCGAGCGCGCGTGGGGCATCCGCATCCGCGACGGCTTCGGCCAGTCCGAGACCACCTGCCAGATCGGCAATCCGCCGGGCCAGCCCGTCAAGCCGGGGTCGATGGGGCGGCCGCTGCCCGGCTACCGCGTCGCGCTGCTCGACATCGACGACCAGCCGGCGCAAGAGGGCGAGATTGCGCTGCGCCTCGACCCGGCGCCGCTGGGCCTCATGCTGTGCTACGAAAACGACGAGGCGAAGACGCTCGAGGTGATGCGGGGCGGCCACTATCACACGGGCGACACGGCGCGCGTGGACGACGACGGCTATTACTTTTACGTGGGCCGCAACGACGACGTGTTCAAGTCGTCCGACTACCGCATCAGCCCCTTCGAACTGGAGAGCGTGCTGATCGAGCATCCGGACGTGCTGGAAGCGGCCATCGTCCCGAGCCCGGACCCGGTGCGTCTGGCGGTGCCGAAAGCCTTCATCGCCCTGCGTCCGGGCGTGGAGCCGACGGCCGAACTGGCCGCCGCCATCTTCGCGTTCGCGCGCGAGCGGCTCGCGCCTTACCAGCGCATCCGCCGCATCGCGTTCACGGAACTGCCGAAGACCATCTCCGGCAAGATCCGCCGCGTGGAGCTGCGCAAGGCCGAGGCGACGGGCGGCCACGCGGGCACGGAGTTCCGGGAACAGGATCTCGGCGGCTGACGCGGCGGGCGGTGCCGACACGAACCCGTCAACTGAGCTAGGATAGTGGCGTGCGGCAGACATGCCACGATCCGATCAATAATAGTCCGTGTCCATCCAACCGAACGCCGATCCAATGAGCCCCTCCGCCCGACCGTCCACGTCGAAACAGACTGCCAGCCAGACCGCGAAGCCGGCCAAGTTGCCCAAGTCGCCCAAGCCGGCCATTTACGAGGTCCGCAAATCGCCCGTGCACGGCAACGGCGTGTTCGCGCTGCGCCCGATTCCGGCCGGTGAACGCATCATCGAATACCGCGGCGAGCGCATCACGTGGGACGAAGCGACGAGCCGCGCTGCCGAGCGCGGTGGTCCGGTCAATCACACGTTTTATTTCAGCCTGGCTGACGGCAACGTGATCGACGGCGGCCGGCGCGGCAACGATGCCCGCTGGATCAACCACGCCTGCGAACCCAACTGCGAAGCCTACGAAGAAGACGGCCGCGTGTACATCCACGCGCTGCGCGACATCGAGGAAGGCGAGGAACTGAACTACAACTACGCGCTCATCTACGACGAGCGCCACACGCCGGCCTTGAAGCGCCTGTTCGCCTGCCGCTGTGGCACCCCGGCGTGCACGGGCACGATGCTGGCGCCGAAGAAGCGCGGCCGCAAGACCGCCGGCGCCACGACCTGAGGCAACCTGCGACCATGACACGAACAACAGGAACCACCGAAAGCCGATGAAACCCGTCGTCCAAAGCCTGCTCGAAACCGACCTCTATAAATTCACCATGTGGCAGGCCCTGCTGCACATGCACCCGAACGCCATCGGCGAGTACGAGTTCAAGTGCCGCAACACGCCGGCCTATCCGCTGGCCGAACTGAAAGAGGAAGTCGAACGCGAGTTGGACCATCTGTGCACGCTGATGTTCAGCGAGGAAGAGGTCGAGTACATGAGGTCTCTGCGCTTCATCAAAAGCGACTTCGCCGACTTCCTCACGCTGTTCCGTTTCCAGCGCAAATTCATCCACGTGGAAACGGACGGACCGCATCTGCGCATCCGCGCGACCGGGCCGATCGTGCACGTGATGGGTTTCGAGATCTTCGTGCTGTACATTGTCAACGAGCTGTATTTCCGCCGCTTCGACCAGCAGGCGGCCATCGACGAGGCGCGCCGGCGCCTGGCGCAGAAGATCGCCGAATTCCGTGCCTTCGACGAGGAACCGAAGCGCGCCAATCCGTTCGAGTTCTTCGATTTCGGTGTGCGCCGCCGCTTCTCGGGCGACTGGCACGAGGAAGTCGTCGCCACCTTGGCGCGCGAGCTGCCGCAATTCTTCAAGGGCACGTCGAACGTCTACCTGGCGAAGAAATTCAACCTGGTCCCGATCGGCACGATGGCGCACGAGTACATGCAGGCGTTCCAGTCGTTCGACGTGCGCCTGCGCGATTTCCAGAAGAAGGCGCTGGAAGACTGGGTGCAGGAATACCGCGGCGACCTGGGCACGGCGCTGACGGACGTCGTCGGCATGGACGCCTTCCTGCGCGACTTCGACCTGTATTTCGCCAAGCTGTTCGACGGCCTGCGCCACGATTCCGGCGATCCGGTGGAGTGGGGCGAGAAGGCCATCGCGCACTACGCCAAGCTGCGTATCGACGCGCGCACGAAGCGCCTCGTGTTTTCCGATGCGCTCACCGTGCCCAAGGCGCTGAGTCTCTACCGGCACTTCGCCGACCGCGTGATGACGGGCTTCGGCATCGGCACCAAGCTGACGAACGACACGCAGTTCGAGCCGCTGAACATCGTCATGAAGCTCACGCGCTGCAACGGCCAGCCCGTGGCCAAGCTGTCCGACAGTCCCGGCAAGGGCTTTTCCACGGACGAGACGTTCATCGCCTATCTGCGCCAGGTGTTCGACCAGCACATTTGAGTCAACGCGTCGCCGGTGCCGTTATCGACCGACGGCATGTCTTTCAATATTTTGCAACTAACCGGCGATGAGCGAGGCGAACCCGCGGCGGGCAGGGCCCGGCGGCAGGCGGCGGCGTGTCAGGCCGGTGCCGTGCCCGGCAATCCCGGGGACCCGTTCGTGTCCACCGCTCCCAGCGCCCGCCGCAAATCGTCCACGGTGGCCGGCTTGGTCAGATGCAGGTCGAACGCGGCCGCATCGTCAGGCGAGTGCGCCGCCACACCGGCCTGGCGTCCGTAGCCGGTGAGCGCCGTCAGCCGCAGCGGGCCGGTGGCCGCGCGGCGCATGGCCGCGGCGAGGGCGTAGCCGTCCATGTCGGGCAGGCCGATGTCCAGGATCGCCACGTCCGGCGGCCACGCGGCCTGCACGGCCAGCGCGGCCGTCGCCGTGTGCGCCGTCCGCACGTCGTGGCCCAGCCGGCGCAGCACGGCGGCCGTGAGCGCGGCGGCGTCCTCGTTGTCGTCCACGATCAATACCTTGAGCGGCTGCGTGTCCGCCGCGACGGCTTCCGGCGCGGCACTCGACGCGGGCGTGCCCAGCGGCAGCCGGATCTTGAAGCGGCTGCCCCGGCCGGGACCATCGCTGTGCGCGCTCACGCGGCCGCCGTGCAGCTCGATGATGCGGCGTACGATCGCGAGCCCGAGCCCCAGTCCGGTGTGGCGCACGAGCGGCTGCGGCGCCTGATAGAACGGCTCGAACACGCGCTCCGCCAGGGCGGCGTCCATGCCGACGCCGTTGTCGCTCACGACGAGGTGCGCCTCGAAGCCGGCACGGGCGAGGACGACGTGCGTGTCCGTGCTGCCGAAGCGCGCGGCGTTCGACAGCAGGTTGCCCAGCACCTGGGTCAGGCGGTGCTCGTCGCCAGTGACCCACAGCGCGTCGGGCGCGTCCAGGCGGATCGGCTGGTCGGGCAGGGCGGCGACGGCGTGGCGCGCGACGGCCGCCAGGTCGACCGGCGCCGTCACGATGCGCAGTTTGCCGGACGCGATGCGCGCTACGTCGAGCAGGTCGTCGACGAGGTGTTTCAAATGCGCGACCTGGCGCCGCATGATGCCGCGTTCGCGCAGGCTGCCTTCGTCGTTGCGCAAGTCCATCAGGTCGAGCGCGCCGGCGATGGGGGCCAGCGGATTGCGCAGCTCGTGCCCCAGCACGGCGAGGAATTCGTCCTTGGCGCGGCCGGCCTGGCGCGCCTGTTCCAGCGCTTCCTCGCGTTTGGCGAGGACCTGGGCCAGCGTGTCCATCAGCCGGCTCCGTTCCTCTTCATGCAGGGCGCGCTGCGCCCCGGCCGCCCGCAGCGCCGCGCCCATCGCGTCGATCTCGCGGATGCGCGAACGCGGCACGGCCATGTCGGCGCCGGTGCCGAGGGCGGTAAAGCCCGTCTCCAGCGTGCCGATGCGGCGCACGATGCGTTGCGCCAGCACGGAGGCGAGGCCGATGCTCAGCGCGAGCGACAGCGCGATGCCGGCGCCGTACCACACGAAGCCTTGCGTCGGACCGCCGGCCCAGCCCGCGGGCGGCGCGCCGACGGCCACCGTCCAGCCGTAGCGCGACAGCCGCGTGTAAGCCGTCGTCAGCGCGTCGCCTTCGAGCGCGAACGTGCGGCCGACGCCTTCCGGGCCGTTCAGCCGTATCAGCCGCGCCAGGGTCGGGCTGGGCAAGGTGCCAATGCGGTCCTGCTGGCCGCTCGATCGGGCGACGATCGTGCCGTCGCTGTCCAGCACCGTGATCACGGAACCCGGCGGCACCTGCTGGCGCTCGATCACGCGCACGATGCGGTCGGGCTGCACGACGGCCGTCAGCACGTACGCATGCCCGGCCGCGTCGCTCACCGGATAGCGCACCGGCACGGCCGGACGCCCGCCCTTGCCGCGCGCGACGTGGCCGATGACGGGACGGCGCAGCTGCAGCGCCTGGCGCAGACTGGCGGGATCGGCGATCGGCTGCGGCGGCGCGCCGAACGGCGCCGTCGTGCGGAACAGCATGCGGCCGTCCGCGTCGGCCAGGGTCACGGCCAGCCATTCCGGTTGCGCCAGGGCCTGGTCGCGGGCGATGGGGTAGAAGCCGCGCACGTCGCCGTTGTCGAGCGCGGGCGTGCGCGCCATGCTGGCGAGGGTGGCGACGGTGCCGTCCAGTTCCGCGTCGACGGCGCTCGACAGCGCTCTGGCCAGGTCCAGCAGCGCGCGTTGCTGTTGGCTCTGGTGGTATTCCGCGGCCAGGTGCACGCTCCACGCGCCCAGCACGGCGAGCGGCAGCAGGCCGATCGCCGTCAGCAGGGTCAAGAGATGGCGAAGCGACAACGTGGGCCCGCGGTGAGCGCGCATGGGATATCCCGGAATACAAAGGGAGTCATTATACGGGCGGTACAGGCCGGCCGGACGGCCGTCGTCGCTTGCACATCGCGCGCGAGCGCCTATGCTGCAAGAGGGCGCGGGCGGGATGGCGGCCGCCACCCGCCGGGTACGCCGGGTGGAGTGCGCGATGACGCAGATGAAACCTGAAGTGCTGGACGGTCTCAGGGCCGCCCTGCGGGGCCCCGTGCTGCGGCCGGGCGACCCGGACTACGATGGCGCGCGGCAGATCTGGAACGCGATGATCGACCGCCGGCCGGCCCTCATCGTCCGCTGCGCGGGCACGGCCGACGTGTGCACGGCCGTCGCGTTCGCGCGCGACCACGGCCTGCCGCTGGCCGTGCGCGGCGGCGGCCACAACATCGCCGGCAACGCCATGTGCGACGACGGGCTCGTGATCGACCTGTCCGGTATGCGCGGCGTCCACGTCGATCCGGACGCGCGCCTCGCGTACGTCGACGGCGGCGCGCTGCTGGCCGACGTCGACCACGAGACGCAGGCCTGCGGCCTGGCCGTCCCCCTCGGCATCAACTCGACGACCGGCGCGGCCGGTCTCACGCTGGGCGGCGGCTTCGGCTGGCTGTCGCGCATGCTGGGCCTGACGGTGGACAGCCTCGTCGGCGCGGAGATCGTCACGGCGGACGCGCGCCGCCGCCACATCGGGCCGCGCCAGGAACCGGACCTGTTCTGGGCCATCCGCGGCGGCGGCGGCAACTTCGGCGTCGTCACGCGCTTCGAGTTCGCACTGAACGCCGTCGGCCCGGCCGTCACGGCCGGGCTGATCGTCTTTCCGGCCGCGCAGGGCAGGGACGTGCTGCGCCGCTACCGCGACTATGTGGACACCTTGCCGAACGATGTCTCGATCTGGGCCGTGCTGCGCCGCGCGCCGCCGCTGCCGTTCATGCCGCCGGACGTGCACGGCCAGGACATCGTCGCGCTGGCCGTGTTCTCGCCGCGCGCGCTGGAGGACGCGCTGCCCGCGGTCGCGCCGGTGCGCTCGTTCGGCGCCGTGCTGGGAGAACACGTCGGGACGGTGCCGTATGCGGCCTGGCAGCAGACCTTCGATCCGCTGCTGGCGCCGGGCGCGCGCAATTACTGGAAATCGCACAACTTCACGACCCTGTCCGACGACGCGGTCGACGTCGTGCTGCATTACGCCGGCAGCGTGCCGACGCCGCAGTGCGAAATCTTCATGGGCCTCATCGGCGGCCGCGCGAACGAGCCGCCGGTGGACGCGACGGCCTACCCGCACCGCAACGTGACGTATGCGATGAACGTGCACGGACGCTGGAACGACCCGGCCGACGATGCCCGCTGCGTGGCCTGGGCGCGCGAATTCTTCGCGGCCGTGGCCCCGTACGCGGCGGGCAGCGTGTACATCAACTTCCTCACGCAGGACGAGGTGTCGCGCATCCGCGAGGCGTACGGGACGAACTGGGACCGCCTCGTGCAGGTCAAGCAGCGCTACGATCCGGACAACCTGTTCCGCTTCAACCACAACATCGCGCCGGCCGGTTGAGCATGTCGGGTGGAGACCCTGTGCCCACGCGAACGTCCGCGATGTGTTGGCGTTACGCGTGGTCACATTTCATTTGAGGCCCCGGACTCGAATGCCCACCCTGCGGTCCATCGCCTCGGGCGGACCGGCGTCAGCCGAGGGCCAGGTCGACCGCCGCCGCCGCGTGCAGGCCCGTCGTGCCGTACAGCGGCACGGGGCTGTCGTCCGGGCCGACGAGCAGCATGATCTCGGTGCAGCCGAGGATGATCGCCTCGGCGCCGGCGTCGACGAGGCGCCGGATCACGCCGCGGTAGGCGGCGCGCGACGCCGTTTCCACTTTGCCCTGCACGAGTTCCTCGTAGATGATGCGGTGGACCGTGGCGCGGTCCCCGGCATCGGGCACGATCACGTCGAGGCCGTGGCGGTCGATCAACCGGCCCTTGTAGAAATCCTGCTCCATCGTGAACGCCGTGCCGAGCAGGCCGACGCGCTTGAAACCGGCCGTCCGGATGCGCGCCGCCGTCGGGTCGGCGATGTGCAGCAGCGGCAGGTCCACGGCGGCGCGGACCTGCGCGTAGGCCTTGTGCATCGTGTTCGTGCAGATGATGAGGAAGTCGGCGCCGCCCCGTTCGAGCCGCTGCGCCGCCTCGACCATCAGCGCGGCCGCGTCGTCCCAGCGGTCTTCGCACTGCAGGACGGCGATGTCGTCGAAATCGAACGACCACATGAGACAGCGCGCCGAATGCAGGCCGCCAAGACGGTCGCGCACGCCCTCGTTGATGAGACGATAGTATTCGGCCGAGCTTTTCCAGCTCATGCCGCCCAGCATACCGATGACCTTCTGCGTCATGCGCGCCTCCTGTCGATGTCGAGCCGTCCAGTATAGCCAGACCGCGGTTCGGCCGCTCAGCGGATCACCGCCAGCGCCGCGAATTCACGCACGGCGAAGTCGACGAACGCGCGCAGCCGCGGCGCCATGTGCCGGCTGCTGGGCAGGACGAGGTGGACCGGCGCCGGCTCCGGTTCGTAGTCGACGAGCAGCCGGCGCAGCGCGCCCGTCTGGAAATCCGGTTCGACCTGGTACGACAGCGCGCGGGCGATGCCGAAGCCGTCGCGCGCGGCCGCCAGCACGGCTTCCACGTCGTTCATGCGCAGGCGCGGGCTGTAGCGCACGACGTGCTCGCGGCCGTCTCCGCGGAAGCGCCACTCGGCCACGCTGCGCACGGCCGTCGACATGATCAGTTCGTGCGCCGCCAGGTCCGCAGGCAGCGCCGGCGTGCCGCGGCGGTCGAGGTAGGACGGGCTCGCGACCGTCACGCGCCCGACTTCGCCCAGCCGGCGCGCCACGAGACTCATGTTCGACAGCGTCCCGATGCGGAAGCCCGCGTCGATGCCGTCTTCGATCAGGTCGACGTTGCGGTCGGACAGCGCCAGGTCGACCTGGATGTCCGGATGAAGTTGCAGGAAGCGCGTGACGACGGGGGCCACGTGGCGGCGGCCGAACACGGTCGGGGCGGTGATGCGCAGCAGGCCGCGCGGCGCGCCGGCGCCCGGCGGTTGCAGGGCGGCGTCGTAATCGGCCAGCAGGCGGCGCGCCTGTTCCGCCAGCCGGAGGCCCGTTTCCGTCGGCGTCAGGCGGCGCGTGCTGCGTTCGAACAGGCGCGCGCCGGCGCGGGTTTCGAGCTGGCCGAGGATGCGCGTGACGGCCGCCGGCGAGCGCCCCAGCTTGCGCGCGGCGGACGCCATGCTGCCCGCGTCGAGGATGGCGATGAACACATGCAGTTCGTCGAGTCGGTCCATGATGATTTCATTATTTCGGAAAACGCAATGCTGAATTGCCATTATGCCGGATTCCGGTGTGAATGACGGGGCGCTACGATGGTCGCATTCCCAACCCACAGCGAGACGACCATGCCCCAGACCCGCATCCTCCACGGCACCCGCCTGTCCGGCCACACGCACCGCGCGATGCTGTTCCTGCACCTGCTCGACCTGCCTTACGATTTCGCCGACAGCCCGGCCGACGTGCGCCGCTCGCCGGCGTTCCGGGCACTCAATCCGCTGGGCCAGATTCCCGTGCTGCAGGACGGCGACGTCGTGCTGGCCGACAGCAACGCCATCCTCGTTTATCTCGCGAAGCGCTACGCGGCGGGCACGGCGTGGCTGCCGGAAGATCCGGTCGGGGCGGCGCGCGTGCAGCGCTGGCTGTCGCAGGCGGCGGGAGAAATCATGTTCGGCCCGGCCTCGGCACGCGTCTGCGCGCGGTTCTACGACACGGGCGTGCCGGCGGCGCTGTCGCAGACGCTGGCCGCCCGTGTGCTGGGCCTGATGGAAGGCGAGCTGGCCGCGCGCGACTGGCTCGTGGGCGCGACGCCCACCATCGCCGACATCGCGTGCTACAGCTATGTCGCGCACGCGCCGGAAGGCGGCATTGCGCTCGAGCCATATCCGCGCGTGCAAGCGTGGGTCGGCCGCGTGCAGGCGCTGCCGGGTTTCGTTCCGATGCCCGAAGCGTGAGGCGATCATGGATGGCGACCGTATTCCCATGCCGTTCCATGCCGGCGAGTTGCAGGCGCAGGCCATGGCCGGCGTCGAACCGTTCAACGCGCCGATCCGCAACCGCATGCCGGACCAGCACCGGACGTTCTTCCCGCTGCTGCCGTTCGTGTGCGTGGCCGTGGCGGATGCCGACGGCTGGCCGCTCGCGACGCTCGTGCAAGGCCCGCCCGGCTTCGCCAGCTCGCCCGATCCGGCGCGGCTCGACGTCGCCGCGCTGCCGTCCGGCGACGATCCGGTGCGGTCACGGCTCGCGGCCGGGGCGCCGGTCGGCATGCTGGGCATCGACCTGGGCACGCGCCGGCGCAACCGGGTCAATGGCGTGCTCGCGCGGGTGGGCGAGGCCGGATTCGCCGTCGATGTCGTGCAATCGTTCGGCAACTGCCCGCGCTACATCCACGTGCGCTCGCTGGTGCCGGTGGACCGCACGCCGGGACCGGTGACGGCCTTCGGCGCCGACGTGCCGGCCCGCGCGCGCGCGCTGCTCGCAACGGCGACGACGCTGTTCGTGGCGAGCGCCAGCGGCGCCGACGCGCAGGGTGCGGCGGCGGGCCTCGACATCTCGCACCGCGGCGGCCCGGCCGGTTTCGCGCGGCTGGCCGGCGCCGTGCTGTCCGTGCCGGACTACCCGGGCAACCGCTACTTCAACACCATCGGCAACTTCGTCGCGGAGCCGCGTGCGGCGATCGTGCTGGCCGACGTGGCGACGGGCGACGTGCTGCAGCTGCAGGGTGTCGTGGACGTCGACTGGACGGCCGCGGAGCCAAGCCGCGTGCCGCCCGTGGAGCGTGTGTGGAGGTTCCGGATCGTGCGCGGGTGGCTGCGGCCCGCCGCGTTCGGGCTCGCGGAAGAGGTACCCGAAACCTAAGTACGTCGTCCTCGCGCAAGCGGGAACGACGGCGAGGGGCGGTCTTCCGCCGCGCGTTGGCGTCAGGCGGCGCGCCGCTTGACGGCCAGGTCGCTGTCCGCCGTCTCCTGCGCGAGGCGCCGCTCGAGCATCGCCAGCACGGCGGCTTCCTCGGGCTGCAGGTCCTTCAAGTCCTCGACGAGGCTTTCCTCGGCGCGTGCACGCAGGCCTTCCAGCATCGTGCCGTCGAGGTAGGCGTCCAGCACGGCCGGGTGCACATAGCATTTGCGGCAGACGGACGGCGTGTTGCCGAGCCGTTCCGCCACCGATTCGATGGCGCGCACGACGTTCTTCTTGGCCTGGGCGTCCGAATCGACGGCCTCGAATTCCTGCAGCGCCATCGCCGCCAGCACCGTGCCGGACCACGTGCGGAAATCCTTCGCCGTGTAATCCTCCCCAGTGATCGTGCGCAGGTAGTCGTTCACGTCGCTCGACCCGACGGTGTGCGTTTCGCCGTCCTCGTCGAGGTACTGGAACAGGTCCTGGCCGGGCAGGTCGCGCGTGCGCTGGATGATGCGCGCGAGGCGCCGGTCGTGCACCTTGACGTCGTGGTATACGCCGCTCTTGCCGCGGAAGCGGAACTCGACTTCGCTGCCGTCGATCTTGACGTGGCGGTTGCGCAGCGTGGTCAGGCCGTACGATTTGTTCTCGCGGGCGTATTCGTCGTTACCGATGCGCATCATCGTCGCCTCCAGCAGGTAGACGATCGTCGCGAGGACTTTTTCGCGCGGCAGGCCGGGCAGGGACAAGGCGCGGTCGACTTCCTTGCGGATCTTCGGCAAGGCCTTGCCGAAGTTGATCATGCGTTCGTACTTCACCTCGTCGCGCGCCTCGCGCCATTTCGGGTGGTAGCGGTATTGCTTGCGACCGCGCGCGTCGCGGCCCGTGGCCTGCAGGTGGCCGTTGGCCTGCGGGCAGATCCAGACATCCGTCCACGCGGGCGGGATCGCGAGCGACTTGATGCGCTTGAGCGTCGCCTCGTCGTCGACGGGTTCGCCCTTCGCGTCGAGGTAACGGAACCCGCCTGTGGCGGCTTCTCCCTCGCCGGCCGGCTCGCGGCGGATGCCGGGGCGGTCGTCGTGGACGTAGCGCAGGCCCGCGGCCTTCGCGGCAGCGGGCGGATCGGTGTTCGGCACCGGGGTCGAGGGTAGCGCGTCTTCGCTCTTCATCGGGGGGCTCGTCGTTCGCTGGGTGGACCCAGTGTACGCCGGCATCCGGCGCGCACCGTTCGGGAACTAACGTAGGCGGCGACCGGCGCGCGGACCGCTAGAATGCGTGCATGCCCAAACAATCTCCCATTTTCCCCGGCCCGCGCACCGCGCGCGGCCTCGTGCTCGCCGTCCTGCTGTCGAATGCCGACCAGGCGGGTGCCGAACCCCTGCGCGGCCGCGTGACCCTGGCGGCCATCGTGCGTGCGCTCAAGCGTAAATATCACTGGCCCGTCGAAACGACGAGCTTCCCCTCGAACGCCCCGGACGGGCGCGCGACGTGGGCGACGGTATACAGCCTGCCGCCCGAGGTCATCGCCGCCGCGCTCGACGCGCGGGGCCGGGACTGGCTGCGCAGCAGCCGCGGCGCTCAATCCTGCTGATAGCGCGCCTCCAGCAGGTCGATCTGGCGCAGCAGCTTGCGCGCCGTCTCGTCCGACACGTCCATCCGGCGCGCGAGGCGCAACACGGTGTCGCGTTCGGCGTTCAGCGCGAGCAGCCGGTACCTGAGTTCAGCGCGTTGCAGTGCCTGCGGATCGCCATGGCCGCCCGCGGCGTCGGTCGCGTCCAGGCGGTGCCTGTACAGCCGGAGCACGTGGGCGACGGCCTGGTCTTGCAGCGCCGGGTCGGCGCCGCCGCCGGCCCGCCGCGCCTTTTCCAGCGCGGCGATGGCGGCCAGCGTGGCCGCGTGGCGGGCGTCGATCTCGCTGCACTTCGCTTCCGGTTCGTCCGGCATCCGGAGACCGCGCAGCAGGGCGGGCAGGGCTGCGCTGGCCAGCAGCAGGGAGAATACGATCACGCTGGCGGCGAGGAAGATCGCCAGGTGGCGGGCGGGGAACGGCGCGCCGCCCGGCAGGGCCAGCGGCAAGGTCATCACGCCGGCCATCGTCAGCGCGCCGCGCACGCCGGACACGGACGTGGCCAGCATCACGCGCAGGCGCGGCGTGAAGCCCTGGTGCCCGGGACGTTTCCGGTTCAACAGCGTCAACTGCAGCGAGATCCACACCCAGATCAGGCGCAGCAGCACGAGGCCCAGGCTGAGCGCGAGGGCGCGGCTCGCCAGCCACCACGGGTCGAACGGCTGGCCGCCGTCCGGGTGCAGGGCGCCGCGCGCGATGTCCGGCAACTGCTCGCCCAGCAGCACGAACATGGTGCCGTTCAACGTGAACTGCAGGGCGTCCCAGACGACGTTGCGGCGGATGCGCGTGCCCGGCGACGCGGCGCCGGACAGTTCCAGATAGCTCATCGTGACGCCCGCCACGACGGCCGCCAGGATGCCGGACGCGTGCAGCCGCTCGGCCGCGAGATAGGCGCCGAACGGCGTCAGGAGGTTGATCAGCACGGGCACGCCATCCTCTTCGCCGAAGCGGCGCTGCAGGATGCCGTGCGCGCGCGTGATGGCGAACGTGATCGCCGCGCCGGCCGCGATGCCGCCCAGCGCGATCCACAGGAACGACAGGCCCGCCTGCGCCAGCGAGAAGTGTCCGGTCATGGCCGCCGCGACGGCGAAGCGGAAGCAGACCAGGCCGCTCGCATCGTTGAGCAGGCTCTCGCCCTCGATGATGTGCGAAAGGCGCGGCGGCATGGGCACCCGCGCCGTGATCGAGGACACGGCGACCGGGTCGGTCGGCGCCACGATGGCCGCCAGCGCGAAGGCGACGGCCAGCGGCATGGCAGGAATCATCCAGTGCAGCAGATATCCGGCGCCGACGACGGTGAACACGACCAGCCCGAGGGCCAGTTCCAGGATCGTGGCCTTGTCGCGGAACAGCCCGATCTTGGGGATGCGCCAGCCGTCCACGAACAGCAGCGGGGGCAGGAACAGCAGGAAGAAAATGTCCGGGTCGAGCGCGACGCCATGGCGGAAGACGCCCGCGATCACGGCCCCCAGCACGATCTGGATCAGCGGCAGCGGCAGCGCGACGGGCAGCACGCGCGCCACGTAGCCGCTGGCGATCACGGCGACGAGCATCGCCAGGACGACTTCGACGGTCTCCATGCCTATCTCCTTTGTCAGGGCCGATGATAGGCGATGTACCGGATGAGCGAGGTACGGTATGCTTGCGCGTATTGACGCCGAGGGGGACGCCGTGAATCGCACCTTACGCATGCTGCTGACGGCCGCGCTGGCGGCCCTGTCCACCGCCGCCGCCGCGCAGGTCTACCGCGTGGCCGACATGAACTCGGCCCAGATCGCGGCGCTGGACCGCGCGCACACGGCCGTCATCCTGACCGGCGGCATCCTCGAAGAGCACGGGCCGCTGCTGCCGGCCGGCACCGACACGCTGATGAACGAGTGGTGGACGCAGTCGCTCGCGGAGGCGATCGTCGCGCGGCCCGGCTGGAAGGTGCTGCTGTTCCCGACCATTCCGGTCGGCACGTCCGGCGCCAATGTGCTGGGCGGACGCCACGTGTTCCCGGGCTCGTACACCGTGCGTCCCGAAACGGAGCGGGACGTCTTCATGGATCTCGCGAGCGCGCTGGGCGAGCAGGGCTTCCGCTGGGTCTTCGTGATGCACAACCACGGCTCGCCGCTGCACAACCTGATGCTGGACCAGGCCGGCGATTATTTTCACGACACGTACGGTGGCACGATGCTCAACCTGCCCGGCCTCCTGCTGGGCGATACGGCGGCGTCGAAGGCGCGGCCCGCGGCGACCATGAAGGAAGAGGGGCAGTTCGAAGTGCATGCGGGGATGTCGGAGACCAGCCGCATCCTGTTCCTGCGCCCCGACCTCGTCGCGCCCGCGTACGCGGCGGCAAAGCCCAACACGGCCGATACGCCGCTTGATGCCGCGCGCATCGCGGGCGCGCCCGGCTGGCAGGGCTATATCGGCTCGCCGCGCCAGGCAAGCAGCGCGTTCGGCGCGCGCGAGATGCGCGAGCGCGCGGACCTGTTCAACTGCGCGGCGCTGGCGGTGCTGGATGGCGCCGATCCGTCGAAGTGGACGCGCCTGTCCGCCGTCGCGTTCAAGGATCCCGTCATCGACGGCATCGAGCGCGGCACGCGCGCGGAGGCGGACCGGATCGGGCAAGCGCAGCGCGCGTGGTTAAAACGGCATGAGGCACGGTAGGATGCACGGCCCGGGCGTATGCCCAAGAGGATCGACAGTCGGTTGAACGCTCAGCGCCGGATGTTCGCTTCCGCGGCGGCGGCCAGGATATCCGCCAATTGCGTCGTGTTCACCGGCTTGACGAGATAGTGGTCGAATCCGGCCGCCATCGACGCGTCGCGGTCCTGCTGGCGACCGTAGCCGGTCATCGCGATCAGCGTGGAGCCGGTGGCCTGCGGCAGCAGGCGCAGGCGGCGCGCCAGTTCGTTGCCGTCGAAGTCGGGCAGGCCGATGTCGAGCAGGCAGACTTCCGGCACGAAGCTCTTCGCCAGTTCCAGCGCGTCGGTGGCGGAGTAGGCGACTTCCACGCGGTGGCCGCCGGAGCGCAGGAACAGCTGCAGCGTGTGCACGGCGTCGACGTTGTCGTCCACGAGCAGGATGCGCAGCGGCACGCCGCCATCGCCCTCCTCCTGTTCGCCGACGACGGGCGCCGGCGCCAGCACGACGTCCTGCGTGTAGCGGGGCAGGCGCACGGTGAACGTCGAGCCCTTGCCGAGGCCCGGGCTGTACGCCTTCACTTGTCCGCCATGCAGTTCGACGAGGCTCTTCACGAGCGCCAGGCCGAGACCGAGGCCGCCCTGCGAGCGGTCCGGCGTGCGCTCGGCCTGGGTGAACAGGTCGAACACGCGCTCGACGAGGGTCGGCTCCATGCCGATGCCGTCGTCGGCGACCGTCAGCACGTAGTCGTCGCCGTCGGCGTCCAGGCGCAGCTGGATGGTGCCGCCTTCCGGCGTGTACTTGGTGGCGTTGTTGAGCAGGTTCGCGCACACCTGCACGAGCCGCTTGTGGTCGCCCTTGACGTAAGCGGGCAGGGGCGGCAGCTCGATCACCACGCGGTGGCGGCGCGCCGCGATCAGCGGGCGGATCTGCTCGGCCGCGTCGTCGACGACGCGCTTGAAGTCCAGCACCTGGGTCGACAGCGAGACGAGGCCGCGCGTCACGCGCGACACGTCCAGCAGGTCGTCGACGAGGCTCGTCATGTGGTCGACCTGGCGCACGATGATGGAACAGGTCTGCGTGATCTGGGCGTTATCGGAGTGCAGGAGCTTGAGCAGGTGGGCGCCGGTGCTGATCGGCGCCAGCGGGTTGCGCAGCTCGTGCGCGAGCATCGCCAGGAATTCGTCCTTCCTCTGGTCGGCGGCGCGCAGTTCGCGTTCGGCCAGCGAGCGGGCCGTCTCCTTCTTCTGCAGCGCGGCGGCCATGCGGTCGAGGGCCTGCGCCAGGTTGCCGATCTCTTCGTGGCCGTAGGCGATGCCGGAGCGCGCTTCCAGGTCGCCGGCGGCGATGCGCTCGGCGGTGCCCATCAGCTTGCGCACGCGCTGGACGATCAGGACGTCGCCGACGAGCCATGCGGCCAGCATCGCAAGCAAGGTGGTCGCCGCGAGGCCGAGCAGCGACATGATCTGGTCGTGGCGCGCGGCCGACAGGATCGTCTCGGTGGGAATGCCGATGGTGACCGTGTAGTCGGTCAGCGCGGGCGCGCCCACGCGGGCGAACGTGTGCAGGCGCTCGATGCCGTCGTCGCCGCGGATCGTCACGGCGCGCTGGCCGGCCGTGTTCATCGCGTCGAGCATGGCGGGTGACATCTTGGTGCCGAAGAACCGTTCGGGATCGGGGCGGCGCGAGATGATGGTGCCACGCGCGTCCGTCGTCGCCAGCACGGAGCCGGGCGGCAGGTTGATGTCGTTGATGAAGGTGTCCAGGCCTTCCAGGTCCATCGCCGCGAACACGACGGCCAGGACTTTCCCGCTGCGGTCGATGACGGGGTAGGTGAGGTTGATCGTGTGCTTCTTGATGACGCGGCCGAACACGTAGTCGCCGGCGATGAAGCGGCGTTCCGAGATGGCGCGGCGGAAGTGGCTGCGGTCGCCCAGGTTGACGGGATGTAGCAGCGGCACGGCGCTGCAGGTGACGTCGCCGTTGAGCTGGATGAGGCCGAAGTTGACGAAACCCTCGTTGCGGTCGAGGACGTCGGACAGCAGCGACGTGCACTTGGCGGTGTCGCCCATCAGGTCGGGGACGCTGGCCAGGTCGACGAGGATCTGGCGCGCGCCCTCGATCGACTGGGCTTCGTTGGCGGCCGCCATGCCCGTCAGGCGGCGCAGGTTTTCTTCCGATGCCTTGATGGCATGTTCACGTTCGCGGATCCCGGACAGGATCGTCATTACCGCCAGCGGTGTGATCGCCAGCGCAACCAGCAACATGAGCCGGCTGCGCAGGCTGTTCAGCCGGAAGCGGCTCAAGCCAGATGTCATCTTATCTATCTTCTATCTGCCGCATTGTGGGCAGCAAACGCATCACCAAATTCGATTATCCTGCGGATGCCTTCGCGCAGGGTCGCCACGTCGTCCGAAATATAGCCGAGTCGGATATAGCCCGGCACGCCCAGCGCTTCACCAGGCATGACGGCCACTCTCTGTTCCTCAAGCAGCGCTTCGGCAAAGGCGACCGTGTCCAGCGTCAGGCTGCGCACGTCTCCCCACAGGTACGGACCGGAGGCCGGCGCATGCATGACGATCCAGGGGACCTCGGCAAACAGCCGCACCGCCAGATCGCGCCGCTCACGGTAGTCCGCCATCATCGCACGTGGCGCGCCGGTCGCGAATGCGACCTCGAGAGCGACTTGCGACAAATGCCCAGCGGCGGCCGTGATGGGGCCTTGCAGCGTCTGCATCGCATCGACCACTTCGGCGGGCGCCAGCGCGAAGCCGACGCGCCAGCCCATCATGGCATAACTCTGCGATGCCGAAAACAGCGTTACCACGCCCGTTTTCCGCCAGTCGCACAATGCCGCCAGGCTGACGTGTCCGCCATCGAAGATCAGGTGTTCGTAGCTTTCGTCCACGATCACCCGGGCCCCGATGCGCTCCACCCAAGCACGAAGGTGTTCCAGTTCCCGGCGAGTGTACACCTTGCCGGTGGGATTGTGCGGGTTATTGATGATGACGATGTCGGGCGTGCCCAGGCCCTCCAGCAGCGCCGGGGTGATTTCGTCGGGCAGATCGACCAGGATCGGGCGCAGGCCGAGTAGTTGTGACGTAGCAACATAAGCCGGCCAATGCGGCTTGAACACGAGGACGGTATCGCCCGGATCGCTCATCGTATACAACGCCTCGTACAGTCCCTGCTTGGCGCCGTTGGTGACGATGATCTCGTCGGGATGCGCCTCGATGCCGTTTTCCGCCTTCAGCTTGGCGGCCAGCCGCGCGCGCACGTCGAGGGCGCCGACGACGCTCGTGTAGGGCATGATGCGCTGGTGCTCGATGGCGGCGGCCACCGCGTCCAGCACGGGGCGGGGGGCGGGGAAGTGCGAGATCGCGATCGAGAAGTCGATCACGGAATGGCCCTCGCTGCGCAGCGTTTCCACGCGGCCGTGCATCGCGGTGGTGGCGAGGGGACGGGATGAAGCGATCCGGGCTGAAATTTTCATTTGTTTTTCTCTAGGGATAAATGTTATTGAAAAGTCATGCTGCACGGTGCTACGGATGGATGTTGCCTGATTGTACTAAAATTGTGAAATGATGCCGCACGGGTGGAAAATTGTGCGAGGGAAATTCATGGCTGGCGAAGCGCGCCGCGCGGCGCGGGATTCTGGTACGGTGGTTGCAACTGAATCCATGCGGGAGGACATCATGCAGCAACCCATCGTACGTACCTTCAAGCACGTGACGGCCGCCGAGCAGGCGCGCGTCGAATTGCTGGCCGCCGGCATCGCGGCCGATGACGTCGCGATCGACATCCGCGTCGACGAATCCGGCCCCGTGCAAGGCAATTTCACGGTCGGCGATTCGCCCGCGGTGACGGGCAAGACGGCTTACTCGCACACCTACGCGCCGGTGGCGCAGGAAGACGTGCACGATTGCCAGGTGACGGTGAGCCCGGCCGACGCCGCGCTGGCCGAGCGGGCCGCCGCCATCCTCGACCGGCACGGCGGGCACGACCCCGATCCGGCGCATGCCGCCGCCATCGCCGCGCGGCAGACGCGCCACTGAGTTTGCGCGACAATAGGGGCGTCGCGGCCTGCCGCCGCCTTTTGGAGAATACGTATGAGTGCGATCCACCTCGACGAGCGCGACGCCTTGCTCGTGATCGACATGCAGGTCGACTTCCTGCCCGGCGGCGCGCTGGGCGTGGCCGGCGGCCATGAAGTCGTGGCGCCCATCAACCACCTGATCGAGCTGTATCGCGTGCAGGGCCTGCCCATCTTCGCATCGCGCGACTGGCACCTGCACGACCATTGCTCGTTCCAGGCGCAGGGCGGACCGTGGCCGCCGCACTGCGTGGCCGGGACGCCCGGCGCCGAGTTCGCGGCCGAACTGGCCCTGCCGGACGACGCCATCGTCATCTCGAAAGCGGCGACAAAGGCGATCGACGCCTATTCCGCATTCGCCGGCACCGACCTGGTCGCGCAGCTGCGCGCGCGGGGCGTGGAGCGCGTGACCGTGGTCGGTCTCGCCACCGATTACTGCGTGCTGAACACCGTCACCGATGCGCTGGAAGAAGGCTTCACGACGCTGGTCGTGCCGGAAGCCATGCGCGCCGTGGACGTGCAGCCGGGCGACGGCCGCCGCGCCCTCGACCGCATGGTCGCGCGCGGGGCCGTGCCGGTGCGGCTCGGCCAGTTCGGCATGGTGGCGCTGTCCGTCGCCTGACGGATCAGGTGATCACCGTGAGGCGGGCGGACAGCCAGATGACGAGGACGGCCCCGGCCAGCGCCACCCACGGCAGGATGCCGGCGCGGGCATGGGGCAGCGCCATGTCGCGCGCCATCGATGCCGGGAAGCGGCCCTTGTCCTGGACATAGTGGCGGTACACGAACACGGGCACGATCAGCAGCATGGTCAGGAGACCGTTGCGCAGCGTGTGCTCGCCCTGGAAGTTCGCGCCGGCGCCGACGAACACGAGGTCCACATAGCCGCACAGCGCGCCGAGCGCCAGCAGCCAGTTCTTGCACCGGTAGGCGCGCGGCCAGTCGGCGCGGTCGAGGCGGTGGATCCAGCCGGACTGCAGGTTCAGGAACACGAAAATCATGTAGCACACGTTCGACACCGACAGGATCGCCATGTAGTCCGACATGAGCAGCAGGATCAGGTTGAAGCCGAGGTCCGTCCACATGGCGCGGGTCGGGGCGCCGTGCTCGTTCACGTGCGACAGGTAGCGGGGCAGCCAGCCGTCGACGGACGCCTGGTACAGCGTGCGCGAGGAACCCATCATCGACGTCATCACGATCAACAGGATGGCCAGCACCAGCATCACGACGACCACGTTGAACATCAGCTTGCCGCCGCCGACGAAGTGCGCCATCGCGGCGCCCACGCCGGAACCGTCGATGATGTCCGGTTTCAGCATGCCGGCCAGACCCAGCGAACCCTGGAACGCGATCGGCACGGCGATGAACATGAACAGGCACAGCACGCCCGACCAGAAGATGGCCTTGAACACGTCCTTCTGCGGGTCCTTGAATTCGCGGGTGTAGCACACGGCCGTCTCGAAGCCGAACGTGGACCAGCAGGCGAGGAACATCGCGCCCATCGCCGTGGAGATGCCGGCCGCGTTCCAGCCGCCCAGCACCGCGGCGCCTGCCGCGTCGTGGGTCAGCGGCAGCAGCGGCAGGAAGTTCGTCGACGGCATGTCGCCCGTGATCAGCGGGACGAGGGCGATGACGACGAGGGGCGTCAGCGACGCGATGCCGAGGATGCGCTGCGTCGTCGCCGCCGCGCTGGCGCCGCTGTGCTGCAGCTTGAACGTCATGAGCAGGAACGCCATGGCGAGGACGAACGTCGAGTTCACGCGCAGCGTGAGCCCCTTGGCGACGGCGCCAAGGTCGAGCAGCGTCCAATGCCACGTGTTGATGACGGAGTCGGGCGGGAACAGGCTGCTCAGCATATAGCCCGCGGCAAGGCTCGTGCCCATCGCCAGCATCGGCGACCACGCGAGCCAGTTGCACCACACGGAGACGGGCGCCACCATCTTGCTGTAGCGGACCCACCCCAGCGCGCCGTACACGGAGGCGCCGCCCGATTTGTGCGGGTACAGGGTCGAGATCTCCGCGTACACGAAGCTCTGGATGAAGCCGATGAGGATCGCGGCGATCCAGATGATCCACGCCGGCGTGCCGATCGTGGACGATACGCCGCCGATGGTGAACAGCACGCCCGCGGGCACGCCGCTCGTGACCCAGAAGGCGTCCTTCCAGGTCAGGGTACGCTTGAGTTCATGATGTTCCTGCCGGTCATGGACCTGCTCGCTAGGCGCGAGCACGCCCGCCGCCAGTCCGTCGTTAGGTGTTTGCACGATGTCTCCTTTGTCATGTTAGCCGTCTTGTGTTGAAGGTGCTGCTTCGCAGTCTGCCGTTCACGGTCTGTCATGGCCCGCTCGTGGCGGGTGTCTCCTCCTGATATCGCGCCTCAGTCGTGATTGAACGCGATCCGTCCTTCCACGCGCGTCACCTGCGTCGCGCGCCGGCGGCGCCACCAGCCCGCCACCGTCAGTCCCAGCCAGAACACCTGGGTCAGGAACGACGCCAGGTTGAAGGCCCCCAGCAGCGAGACGAGGATGCAGGCCGGCCCGATCACGTTGAGGGCGACGGCCAGCCGGCCGGTGGGCGAAGCGTGCAGCAGTTGCACGGCGAAATGGGCGGCGACGTAGGCGGCAACGCCAACGAGTCCGGTGGCGTCGGTAAGGCTCAGGGAAGTCATATGCTGATGTAAACGGTTTGAATCGGAATAAAACAGTTGAGTCGAAAAGCCGACCCGCGTCAGAAGGTCCTGGCCAGCGAGACCAGGACCGTGCCGCGCAGCGGGTCGGAGATGGCCGGCCTGCCCGCGGAATCGAGGGCGCCGGTCGTGTAGCGGTCGTAGGCGTCGGTCCGGCCCCAGCCGCGCGTGCACGCGCCCGTGACCGTCCAGCCGCCCGCGAACGACTTGGACAATGCGACGCGGGCATCGCGGAAGCTGTAGGCGGCGAAGTTGCGCACGCGCTCCTGGCCGTAGTGCACGAGCAGCTGCGTACCCTCGGCCACGTCGAACGTGCCGTTGACTTCCGCATAGCCCGAGCCGCGGCTGTGCAGGCCGGCGCCGATGCCGAGCGAGCTGCTGTTGAAGCCGAAGTAGTCCGGCGTGTACGTCAGCCAGTACTTCGCGCTGATCCATTTGTAGCCGAGCGAGGCGACGAGCTCGCCGTAGTCGTAGCTCGTGTGCGTGGCCTGCAGTTTCGCGCCGGGATAGCGGTAGTAATAGACTTGCGCGCCGTAGCTCACGTCGCCGACGGCGCCGGCGTACCCGCCGTACAGGTCCCACTCGATGGTGCCGCCCTCGATGAACTTGTCGCTGACGGACGACATCCACGTGCCGGCCGACCAGCCGCTGGGATGCGCGTAATCGATGCCGCCCTGGATCGCGGGCTGGCCCCAGGTCTGGCGGAAGCCGCGCGACACGTATTGCGACGTCAGCGCCACGTTGGCGGTCAGCGCCGGCGCGGCCGGTGCGTCGGTGGTCTGCGCGTGGGCGCCGGCGCCGGCGCCGGCGAGCAGCAGGGCGGGCAGGATGAAACGGATGTGCATCATGGGTGTCTCCTCGTCAGGCCGGAACGGCCGTGTGCAGGCCGCGTGCGGGCGCGTTGCCGCCGCGTGCCGTGGTTGCTTTGTAATAGGGGGCGTTGGAACGCTGCAGGGGTTGGCGGCCGCGGATCGCGTCGGCCAGCTTCTCGGCCAGCATGATCGTCGGCGCGTTCAGGTTGCCCGTGACGATCTTCGGCATGATCGACGCGTCCACCACGCGCAGGCCCTGCGCGCCATGCACGCGGCCCTCGTGGTCGACGACGGCCATCGGGTCCGAGGCGTCACCCATCTTGCAGGTGCACGACGGGTGCAGCGCCGTCTCCGCATGCGCGCGCACGAAGGCGTCGATCTCGGCATCCGTCTGGACCATCATGCCGGGCTTGATCTCGCGGCCGCGGAATTCGTCCATCGCCTGCTGCGCGATGATCTCGCGCGTCAGGCGCACGCCCGCGCGGAACTCGCGCCGGTCGACGTCGTGCGCCATGTAGTTGAACAGGATGCGCGGTTTGACGCGCGGGTCGCGGCTGGCCAGTTTCACGTAACCCGTGCTGGGCGAGCGCATCGAACCGACGTGGCACTGGAAGCCGTGCATCTCGACGGGATTGCTGCCGTCGTAGTTCATCGCCAGCGGGATGAAGTGGTATTGCAGGTTGGGCCACGCGAAGTCGTCGCTGCTGCGGATGAAGCCTCCGGCCTCGAAATGGTTGGACGCCGCGATGCCCGTGCCGCGCAGATACCACTCGATGCCGATCGCCGGCTTGTTCCACCATTTCAGGGCGGGATACAGCGACACCGGTTGCGTGCACTCGTATTGCAGGTACATCTCCAGGTGGTCCTGCAGGTTCTCGCCCACGCCGGGCAGGTTCAGCACCGGCGCGATGCCCAGCGCGCGCAGCTCGTCCGCATTGCCCACGCCGGAGCGCAGCAGCAGCTGCGGCGACGCGATCGCGCCATTGCTGACGATGACTTCGCGCCGTGCACGCGCCTGGCGCGGGGTATCGCCTTGCACGTACGCGACGCCGACGGCGCGCTGGCGCTCGAACACGATGCGATCGGCCAGCGCCCGGGTGTGCACGGTGAGGTTGGCGCGTTGGCGCGCTTCGTCCAGGTAGGCGAGGGACGTGCTGCAGCGGCGGCCGCGCGCCGTCGTCGTCCGGTCCATCGGGCCGAAGCCTTCCTGGCGGTAGCCGTTCAAGTCGTCCGTCGCCGCATAGCCGGCCTGCTCGCCCGCGCGGATGAAGGCCTTGAACAGCGGGTTGCAGTCGTCGGTGGGCGTCGTCACGTGCAGCGGACCGTCGCCGCCGTGGTAGTCGTTGGGGCCCTTGTCGTACGTCTCCGCCTTGCGGAAGTAGGGCAGGCAGTCGGCGTAGCTCCAGTGTTCGAGCGATTTCTCCTGCGCCCAGCCGTCGTAGTCCATCGCATTGCCGCGGATGTAGCACATGCCGTTGATCAGCGACGAACCGCCCAGCCCTTTGCCGCGGCCCTGCGACATGCGGCGGCCGTTCATGTGCGGCTCCGGCTCCGTCACGTAGGCCCAGTTATAGGTCGTGCCCTGCAGCGGATACGCCAGCGCGGCCGGCATCTGCGTGCGCCAGTCCAGCCGCCAGTCCGGGCCGCCCGCTTCCAGCAGCAGCACCGTCACATGAGCGTCCTCCGTGAGCCGGGACGCCAGCACGCAGCCGGCCGATCCGGCGCCGACGATGATGTAGTCGTATTCCTGGATTGCGTCCATTGTCTCCTCCGTTGTCTGGCTTAAGCGCCGAACCAGCCCATCGCTTTCGGTGCGAGGTTGATGTAGCTGTGCTTGAGCTCCGTGTATTCGTCCAGGCCGACGCGCGCCAGTTCGCGCCCGATGCCGCTGGCCTTGTAGCCGCCCCACGGCGCTTCCGGGAAGTACGGATGGAAGTCGTTGACCCACACGGTCCCGAAACGCAGCAGGCGCGACATGCGGTTGGCCTTGTCCAGGTCGCGCGTCCAGACGGCGGCGGCCAGGCCGTATGGCGTGTCGTTCGCGGCGCGCAGCGCCTGTGCTTCGGAGTCGAAGCGCTCGGCCGTGATGACGGGGCCGAAGATCTCTTCTTTGGCGATGCGCATGTCGGCGCGCACGTCGGCGAGCAGCGTCGGCTCCAGCCAGAAGCCGCGCGCGTACACGTCGCCCGCGGGACGCTTGCCGCCGTGGACGAGGCGCGCGCCTTCCGCGATCCCGGCCTGCACCATGCCGAGGATCTTCTCGTGCTGGTGGGCCGATTGCACGGGGCCCATCTGCGTCTCGGCATGAAAACCGTTGCCGATGACGATGCGGGGCAGGCGCGCGGCCAGACGCGCCACGAACTCGTCGTAGATGCCGTCCTCGATCATCAGGCGCGAGCCGGCCGAGCACACCTGGCCCGCGTGGAAGAACGCGGCGTTCAGCGCGTAGTCGACGGCGGCGTCGAGGTCGGCGTCGGCAAACACGATGTTCGGGTTCTTGCCGCCCAGTTCCAGGCCGATGCGCTTGAAGTTGCCCGTCGCCGCTTTCATGATGCTTTCGCCGGCGATGGCGCCGCCGGTGAACGACACGAGGTCGACGTCGCGGCTTTCCGCCAGCTCCGCGCCCACTTCCGCGCCGCCCGTGACGAGGTTGAACACGCCCGGCGGCAGGTCCAGTTCCGCGATCAGGCGCGTGAAATGGTGCGTCGTCAGCGGCGTCAGGTTGCTGGGCTTGACGATCACCGTGTTGCCGGCGCCGAGTGCGGGCGCGATCTTCCACGCGGCCTGCAGCAGCGGGTAGTTCCACGGGGTGATCAGGCCGCACACGCCCACGGGTTCGCGCAAGGTGCGGCTGATGACGTGGTGCGGCGCCTCGTTGACGGCGCCAGATTCTGCCGCCACCAGGGCCGCGAAATAGCGGAACGTGGCGGCGATGTCGCCCATGTCCGTGCGGCTTTCGGTGACGGTCTTGCCCGTGTTGAGCGATTCCAGGCGCGCCAGTTCGGCGGTATCGCGGTCGACGAGGTCGGCGATCTTGTTCAGTAATTTGGCGCGGTCGCGGATCGTCGTCTGGCGCCACGGGCCGTCGAACGCGGCGCGGGCGGCGGCGATGGCGCGGCGGGCGTCAAGCCGGGTGCCTTCGGCCGCCTGGGCGATGACGGCTTCGTCGGCCGGGTTGACGATGTCGCGGGTCGCGTTGTCGATGGAGGACTGCCACTGGCCGTCGATGTAGAGCTGGGTCTTGATCATGCTGGTATTCCTGTTGGCGATTGTGGCGCATACGGACGCCCGAAGGTCTTTTCTTGGTGCATCTTGTCTCCTTTTATTTTTAATTCACCGTTGGTTAATTAATTCACTGACGTTTATGTGAGTCGAGTGTAGGCTCCTTTCTCGAGCGGCGTCAAGCGGTTCGAAATGGTGTATCCTCGCAGGTACGGAATTCACCAACGGTTAATTTGAAAATGGAAGAAACGTTCGGAGCCCGCTTCAAGGGCGTGCTGGAAGAAAAAAAGATCATGCTCAAGCAGGTGGCCGAGGCGCTGAACGTGTCGCCGTCGGCCGTGCACAAATGGACGCGCGGCGGCGAAATCGAGTATCCGCGCCTGCTGGAACTGGCGCGCTTCCTCGGCGTGAACTGGCTGTGGCTGCGCTACGGCGAGCAGGCGATCGCGGAACTGGAAGCGAGTACCGCCGCCGACCCGCACATCCGCGAGCTGCGCAAGAAGCACCTGGCCGAGATCATGGAGAGCGAGGCGCGCATGAAGCTGGCGCAGGAAGTGTCCGGCATCGTCACGTGGGAGTGGAACGTGATGACGGACCACCTGCAGTATTCATCGAACGACGCGGCCTTGTTCGGACGCCACATCCGCTCGATGGACGACTTCTGGGCCTGCGTGCACCCGGCCGACGCGGCGCGCCTGCGCGACGTCATGCGGCGCACGATCGACGCGAACGAGATGCACGAGTGGGAATTCCGCGTCCTCGACGGCGACACCGTGCGCTGGGTGTCGTCGCGCGCGACCCTGGTCCGCGATCTCGAGCGGCGGCCGGCCAAGATGATCGGCGTGTGCCTGGACATCACGGAGCGCCGCCGCGCCGAGGCGGCGCTGCGCCAGAACGAGGCGCTGCTGGCCAAGGCGCAGGAAATCGCCCACCTGGGCGCGTGGTTCTGGAACATCCAGACCGACGACTGCACGTGGACGGACGAGGCCTACCGCATCTTCGGCTGGGCGCCGCAGGCGTTCAAGGTGACGATCGAGCGCTTCCTCGCGTCGATCGTCGAGGAAGACCGCCCACGCGTGCAGGCGGCCATGCACGCCGCGATCGTCGACGGGCAGCCGTACCGCGTCGAATACGACATCGTGCTGCCGGACGGCAGCCGCAGGCATATCCGCGAAGAGGGCGAGGTGACGCTCGACGAACACGGCAACGCGGCCACGATGATCGGGGCGTCGCAGGACGTGACGACGCAGAAGCAGGAAGAGGCGGCGCGCATGCGCGCGGCGTGACCACGCGTAGGTGGGCTCCCCGAGCCCACGCGGGCGCCAACGCGCCGCGAACGTCCGCGTGAGCACAGGGTGCCCGCCCTACGACAGCAATATCAGAAAGCCCGCAACATCGCGGCCGTGGTCCTTGCGCAGTACGGCGCGCTCCGTGCCGATGACGTCGAATCCGGCCGCGCGCGCCGTCCGCGTCACATAATCCAGCGCATGCGCAAACCGGTTCGACGGCAGGATCGCATAGCCACGACCGGCATCTGCGTCGTCCAGCGCCTCGCACGACAACGCGAACAGCCCGCCCGCGCGCAGCGCGTGCCGTACGCGCGCGAACAGCGGCGCCAGGTCGCCGATGTACACTAGCACGTCGGCCGCGACGGCCAGGTCGCAGCATGCCGCGCGTTCCGCCAGCCAGTCGACGATGTCGCCGCACACCAGGTCGTCGTACAGGCCCAGCGCCAAAGCCTTGTCCAGCATGCGCTGCGACAGGTCGACACCGGTGACGTGCCGCGCCAGCGGGCGCAGGAACGGCGCGCACAGTCCCGTGCCGCAGCCGAGGTCGAGCGCCGCCTGCACCGGCGCCGCCGCCAGGTGCGGACGCAGCAGGGCATCCAGCAAAGCGGGCGTGCGGTAGCCGAGGACGTCGACGAGGTGGCGGTCGAAGCGGCCGGCATACTGGTCGAACAGGCTTTTCACGTAATCCGCCGGCGCGGCGGCCGGCTGGTCCCCTTCGCCCAGCGCGGCCAGCGCGAAGCGGATCTCGTGCGCGTTCGCGCCCAGCGCGAGGGCGCGCCGGTACGCCTCCACCGCCGCATCGCGCTGGCCCAGCGCGCGCAGCGTGTTCGCGCGGTAGTGCGCGGCCAGGGCGTAATCGGGACGGACGGCGAGCGCCTGATCGTAGTCGTAAAGCGCGCCCGCGAGGTCGCCCGATTTCTTCAGGGCCGTGCCGCGCGCGCACCAGGTCTCCGGGTGCGGCGCCAGTGCGAGCGCGCGGTCGTAGGCCTCGATGCCGGCCGCGTGGTGGTCCAGCGCCTGCAGCGCATGGCCCAGCGCGACGAAGGCGTCGGCATACGCGGGCCGCGTCGCCAGGGCCTGTTCGGCGCTCGCGGCCGCATCGGCGTGGCGGCCCAGGTCGTGCAGCACGATGGCCCGGTGGCACCACGCTTCCGCCATCCCGGGGTTGATGCCGAGGGCGCGCTCGTAGCTGTCCAGGGCCTCGTGCAGGCGGCCGAGGCGGCGCAGCGTGTTGCCGCGGTTGTCCCAAGCGAGCGCATAGCCCGAGTCGAGGCGCAGCGCGGCCTCGTAGCTGGCCAGCGCGGCGTCGACCCGGCCCAGGTCCTGCAGCGCCGCGCCCAGATTGCAGTGAGCGCGCGCCTGCTGCGGTTCCAGGCGCAGCGCTTCTTCGATGAGATCGACGGCGCGCGCGGGATGGCCGCGCTGGCGCTCGATCACGCCCAGCAGGTGCAGCGCGTCGAACCGGCGCGGGTCGACCTCCAGCACGCACCGGTACAAGGCCTGCGCCTCCTCGAGCCGGCCCTGCTGGTGCAGTCTGACGGCCTGGCCCAGCAGGTCGGACACGTCGTCCTTCATCGCGCGCTCAGCTCCAGGACAAATCCGCCTTCGCGAGCGGCAGTTCGCGCACGCGCTTGCCCGTGGCGGCGAAGATCGCGTTGCAGACGGCCGGCGCGAGCGGCGGGAACACGGGCTCGCCCAGGCCCGTGACGGGATAGTCGGTCTTGAGGAAGTGGGCTTCGATCCTGGCCGGCGTGTCCGGCATGCGCAGCAGCGGGTAGTCGTGGAAGTTGCTCTGCACGATACGGCCTTTGTCGATGTCGAGCGCCGGGTACATCAACGTCGACAGGCCGTCGATCACGGCGCCCTGCACCTGATTCTCGGCGCCGGAGAGGTTCACGATCTGCGCGCCGATGTCGGCGACGACGACGACGCGGTCCACGCGCAGCCGGCCTTCCTTCGACACGGTGACCTCGGCCACTTCGGCCACGTAGCCGCGGTGGCTGAAGTGGAACGCGACGCCTGCCCCTTGCCCGCGCGCGAATTTGCGCTTGCCCCAGCCGGATTTCTCCGCCACGGCTGTCAACACGTTGCGCATGCGGCCGACGTTGTACGGCACGCCGCGCTCGCCCGTGCCGGCCACCAGGTCCTTGTCGCCCAGCAGGTCGAGGCGGAACGCGATCGGGTCGCGCCCGGCCGCCTGGGCCAGTTCGTCTATGAAGCTGTGGAACACCCACGCGAACACATTGCTGCCCGGTGCGCGCCAGGGGCCCATCGGGATGCGGCATTCGAGCGGCGTCTGTTCGATCAGGCAGTTGGCGAGCCAGCGGCCGGGGAATTCGTCGCCGGACAGATTGGCGCCGCTGCCCGGCTGCAGCACGCTCGCCGAGCCGCCGTCGTTTTCCTTCCTCTCGACGCGGTTGGCGAACGTGACGAAGTGGTCGTGCCAGGCGACGACCTTGCCCTGTTCGTCCACGCCGCCGCGCAGGAAGTGGAAGCCGCCGGCGCGGAAGTGGTCGTGCTGCAGGTCGTCCTCGCGCATCCACGTCAGCTTGACGGGCGCTCTCACTTTTTGCGCGATGGCGGCCGCTTCGACGATGAAGTCGGACGACAGCCGCCGCCCGAAGCCGCCGCCGCTGCGCGTGATATGCAGCGTGATTTTATCTTTCGGGATGTTGAAGGTCGTGGACACGAGCGCCTGGCCCGCGCCCGGATTCTGCGTGGGCGCCCACAGTTCGAGCGAGCCGTCCGCCGGCTTGAACCACGCCGTGCAGTTCTGCGGCTCCATGCTCGCGTGCGAGATGAACGGATAGACGTAGTTCGCCTCGACGGTACGCGCGGCGCCGGCGAGGGCGGCATCGACGTCGCCATCCTTGCGCATGACGGCGGCCCCTGGCTGGCCGCTCGCGGCCTGCGCCTGGGCGAGGAAGCCCGACCAGCTGTGACGCGCGCCTTCGCCTTCGTCCCATGCCACCTGCAGTTTTTTACGGGCGCGGAACGCGTTCCACGTCGAGTCGGCGACGATGGCGACGCCGGGCCGCAGGCCGTTCAGGTTTTCCGTGCCCTCGACCATGAACGCCGCCTTCACGCCTGGCATGGCCCGGATGGCGGCCAGGTTGGCGTCGACGGGGCGGCCGCCAAGCACGGGACACTTCACATAGGTCGCGTACAGCATGTCCGGCAGGCGCGTGTCGATGCCGAACAGCGGCTGGCCGCTGACGACGAGCGCGTTGTCGACGCCGCCCACGCGCGTGCCGAGCAGGCGGTACGCGGCCGGCTTCTTCAGCACCACGTCCGCGGCAGGCGGCACGGGCAGCGCGGACGCCGCGCGCACGAGCGCCCCGTATCCCAGTTTGCGGCCGCTGGCGCCGTGCACGACGGCGCCGTTCTCCGCGCGGCATTCGGCCGCCGGCACGTTCCACGTCCGGGCCGCGGCCCGCACGAGCATCGTGCGCGCGGTGGCGCCCAGGCGCAGGAAGTTGTCGTAGTTGGTCGGCGTCGACGTCGATCCGCCCGCGCCCTGGGAACCATAGATCGGGTTCAGGTCGCCCTGTATCACGTGGACCGTCTTCCAGTCGACCTCGAGTTCTTCCGCGAGCACCATCGGCAGCGACGTCTTGATGCCCTGGCCGATTTCCGGCTGCTTGGAGACGAGCGTGACGCGGCCGTCCGTGCCGATGCGGATGAAGGCGTTCGGGACGAAGTCGCCGGCGGGGTCAAGCTGGCCGTTGTCGGACAGCGCGGCGATCGCGCCGCCGGCCTGCACGCCGAGCAGCAGCGCCACGCCGGCACCGGCCGACCGGCCGAGGAAGCGGCGGCGCGAGGGGGAGGCGGGGCGGCTCATGCCTTGTCCTTTCCGGTGCCCGCGATCTCCGCCGCGCGGTGGATGCCGGCACGGATGCGCACATAGGTCGCGCAGCGGCACAGATTGCCGGCCATCGCGTCGTCGATCTGCGCGTCGGTCGGACGCGGATGCTGTTTCAGCAGGGCGCACGCGGTCATGATCTGGCCGGCCTGGCAATAGCCGCACTGCGGCACGTCCAATTCGGTCCATGCCTGCTGCAGCGGATGCATCGCGTGTTCGTCCAGGCCCTCGATGGTGGTGATGCGGCGCTTGCCGATGCTACTTACCGGCAACTGGCAGGCGCGCGCGGGCTGGCCGTCCACATGCACGGTGCAGGCCCCGCAGGCGCCCACGCCGCAACCGTATTTCGTACCGACGAGACCGAGGGTATCGCGCAGTGCCCACAGCAGCGGCGTATCCGCCTCGACGTCGACGGCCTGGGCCTTGCCGTTGACATGCAATGTGTATTTATTCATCTTCTCGTGCAGTGGTTTTCGCGTTGCCTGACCTAAACTGTGCAATCGTAAACCAAACCGCCCCATCAAAACCAAGGGAATCGATGTTTTGCGATGTTTTGCTTTGTATATGTAGAAATTCGAGCGGTATGACATACTGGTGCGGCCCGATGCGTAGCGGCACCGCCCACCCATGATGCGACGACCGATCTCATTTCCGACCACCCTGCGCAGCCGCCTGGCCGGTGCCGTCGGCGTGCTGGTGCTCGGCGCCACGCTGCTGGCCGGCCCGCTGGCCGTGGACGTGGCCGAACACGATCTGCGCGCCGTCCTGGGCGGGCAGCAGTACGCGATGCTGTCGGGCGCCGCCGCCTTCTTCGACGACCTGCTCGAAGCGCGCCTGCGCCGGATGGCCGCGCTGGCCGCGGCGATACCGGCGGACGCCAGGGCCGACCCGCGCCGCCTGCAGGCCTGGCTGGCCGAACGCACGGCCGACGCGGGCGACGACGTCGTCAACATCGCCGCGTTCGCGCGCAACGGCGAGTTGGTGGCGGCGGGCGCATTGACGCCCAGCGCGCAGCCGCTGACGGCCCACGGCCGCGCGTATTTCGAAGAAACCCTGCTGCGCGGGCGCGGCATTATCTCCGATCCGTTCCAGAGCCGGCTGTCCGGCGCGAAGATGGTGGCGGTGACGGCGCCGGTGTTTGACGACCACGGCGAGATCGTCTACGTGCTGGCCGGCCGCATCGACCTGCAGCACGCCCGTTTCCTGCGCCAGATCGACGCCCTGCGGCCGGGCAGCACGGGCTATCTGTTCCTGCTGTCGGCCGACGGCGTGCCGATCGACTCCCCGTCCAGGACGCGCACCATGGAGCGCTTCGACGAGGGGCCCGGCGCCCAGCCCGGCCTGGAGCGTGCGCTGCACGGCTTCGAGGGTTGGCTGTACGGCCGCGATCATGAGGGCCCCGCCATCGTCACCTACCGGCGCCTGGCGACGACGGGCTGGATCCTCGGCGCGCGCTATCCCGAGGCCGAGGCGTTCGCGCCGCTGGCGCGCGTGCGCCGCACGGTGCTCGTCGTGGCCGGCATTCTCGCCCTGGTGGCGGGCCTGCTGTCGTGGTGGATCGTGCGGCGCGGCCTGCAGCCGCTGGATGCGTTGCGCCGCAACGTGGCAGCCGTCCGTCACGAGGGCGCCGACATCGACGTGCTGGCGCTCGCCCGGCACGACGAGGTCGGCGAGCTCGGCCGCGCCTTCCACGACCTCGTGCTCGCGCGCGAGCGCGCGGCCGCGCAGATGCGCGCGATCGCCGACAATGTCCCGGCCGTGATCGCCCACGTCGACCGCAACGAGCGCTTCGAGTTCACGAACGCCGGTTTCGACCGCATGATCGGCACGCCGCCGGGCTGGGCGCTCGGGCGCACCGTGCGCGAGGTGCTGGGCGAGGCCGGCTACACCCGGCTGGAGCCGCAGATCCGCGCCGCCCTGCGCGGCGAGCGCGGACATGTGGAAGATGTGCGCAGCGACGACGCGAAGCGTCACCAGATGATCGACACCATCCCGGACATCGACCAGGACGGCCGCGTGGCCGGCTTTTACGTGCTGGCCATGGACATCAGCGAGCGCAAGGAAGCGGAACTGGCCCAGGCCGCGAGCGAGCAGCGCCTGCGCCTCATCGCCGACAACCTGCCCGTGTTGATCTGCTACATCGACCGCAATCACCGCATGGGCTTCGGCAACGCGACGTTCCAGGCCTGGCTGGGCCTGGAACCCGTCCGTTTGCCGGGCATGCATCTGGCCGAGGTCCTCGGCAAACCCGCCTACGACGCGGCCCGCCCGCGCCTCAGGCAGGCGTTCGAAGGCGTCGGCGCCACGTTCGAGATGCCGCTGCAGGCGCTGGGCCGGCACCGCATCCTGGAATGGACGTTCGTCCCGGACGTGCAGGCGCAGGGCCGCGTGGCGGTCGCCGTCGCGGGCGTGTATGCGCTCGCGCACGACATGACGCGGGTGAAGGAAGCGGAAAGCCGGCTCGTGCAGATGGCGCGCTTCGACAGCCTGACCGGCATCGCCAACCGCCGCCTGTTCGGCGAGATGCTGGGCCAGGCCCTGGAGCGCGTGCGCCGCCAGCGCCAGGTGCTGGGCCTGGCCTATCTGGACGTCGACCATTTCAAAGCCATCAACGACACATGGGGCCATGGCGTGGGCGACGAGGTCCTCAAGGAATTCGCCCAGCGCCTGACCGGTTGCGTGCGCGTGACCGACACGCCGGCGCGCCTGGCCGGCGACGAATTCGTCGTCCTGCTGGAAGACGTCAAGGGCGTGGAGGAAGCGGAGCGGATCGGCGCGAAGATCGTGGACGCCATCCGGCGGCCGTTCGCGACGGGGGCGGGCGAACTGGCCGTGACGGCCAGCGTGGGCATCGCGCTCGTCCATGGCACCGACGGCCCGCTGCCCTCGCAGGACCAGGTGCTGGGCTGGGCCGATACGGCGCTGTATGCGGCCAAGCACGACGGGCGCAACCGCTGCGTGGTACGGGTCGGGGAGGATGTGCCGGCGGCCGCGTCGCCGCACTGATTACTGCGGTGCCGACTGCGTGGCCACCAGCGTGCGCTGCACCCAGCCGCCCGAGACGTTCTCGCCGTCGATCTTGACGAAGCCGTCGCGCTCTTCGCCGGTGGCGATCGCTTCTTCCGCGCGTTTCAACACGCCCATCACCTTGCTGCCGGCGCGCGGCTCGGTGTACAGCTTGACGCTCGCCAGGCGGGCGTACACGCTGGCGCCGGCCGACACCGGTACGCCTTCGCGCGTGGACGCATGCGCATTCACCTTGCCGGCCGCGCTGCTCGTGCGCACCAGGCTCGGCTCGTTGCGGGTCTTGAGCACGATGCGGTTGTAGTTGTCGAGCAGGCTGGCCGCGACCATCTTGCCTTCCGGCGTATTCGTGTAACCGCCCAGGCGCGTATAATCGCCGCCGCCCCAGCTCCAGCCCGAGATGCCGAAGTCGGTTTTCGTGGCGACGGCTTCTTCCGCGGCGACCTGGATACCGGAGCGGACGTCCGCGATCAGCAGGCTGGTCTGCGCTTCAGATGCCGGTCGGATAAGTCTCCGGTGGTTCCTCCGCATGCCAGCCGCCGCCCGGGTCGAGCGGTTGTACGGCCGTCGTATGGTCGATGTGGATGACGGCATCGAACTGGCGCGCCATTTCCGCCGCAAAATAATGGCTGTGGCGTTCCGTGCACGGCAGGTAAATCACACCGATGGCCCGTTCCAGCTTACGTTCCAGCATGGCGTCGCGGGCCTGCTTGTCGCCGTCGCGCAGCGGCAGCAGGAAGCGGGGGATGCCTGTCGCGTGCAGCAATTCCTCGTAGCTGCCCGGCATGCCCGGCCTGACGCGCTTGTGCTCGGCCGGCGCGTCCCATTCCGACGCGGCCGTGACGTAGCCGTCGTACGTGGAAAAGCCGATCAGCCGCGTCTGCCCGTCGTATTCCTTGCGCGCCAGTTCGCCGACATTCCACTCGCCCATCTCGCCCATTTCCGTCGCGCGCGCGTCGCCGATGTGGGAATTGTGTTCCCAGACGACGATCTTGGCCGGCTCACCATCCTTCGACAGGTGCGTGGCGAGCGCGTCCAGCGTCTCCGCCATGTGACTGTCGCGCAGGTTCCAGGATGACACGCGACCCCGGAACATCGTCCGGTAGTATTCCTCGGCGTTCTTGACGAGGCGCGCGTTCTGCTCCGCGTAGAAAAACGCTTCCTCGTCGCCGTTCCGGTACATATAGTCGGAAGCGCGTTGCTGCAGGTGCCGCAACTGTTCCAGGACGCCTTCCTCGCACGAGGCGGACAGGTCGAGGCTCGCCGTGTAGCCGTAGTGCTGGCTGTCCTCGTGGTAATGGTCGAAGCAGGCATAGCGCTCGCGCGCCTGGCGCGCCGCGTTCGGGTCGACCTGGTCGAGGTAGCGCAGCACTTCCTCGATCGACGTGAACATGCTGTACAGGTCGAGTCCATAGAAGCCGACCTGCGGGCCGGACGTTCCCTCGTTGTGGTGGCGTAGCCAGTCGACGAAGGAGGCGACGTCGGTGTTCCGCCACATCCAGTTCGGGAAGCGCTTGAAGCCGGACAGGGCCTCGTTGGCGTCGCGGTCGTCACCGCGGCCGCGTACGTAGCGGTTGACGCGGTAGGCGTCCGGCCAGTCGGCCTCGACGGCCACGGCGTGAAACCCCTTGTCCTCGATCAGGCGCTGCGTGATGCGCGCGCGTTCCTCGTAGAATTCGTGGGTGCCATGCGTCGCTTCGCCCAGCAGGACGAAGCGCGCGTCGCCGACGAGGTCGAGCAGGGCGTCGTAATCGCGCTTGCCGCCCGTCAGCGGGCGGGCGGCGGAGCGGATCGCGGAGACGGCTTGCGGGGTCGCCATGACCGTCTCAATGCAGCCAGCGGCTGCCGGAACGCGACCGCGCGGCGTCGCGCGGCACGGCGCCCCGTTCGATGAACGCTTTCATGCGCGCCAGGTCGTCGTCCATCTGGGCCTTCGGATCCGACCCGAGCAAGGTCGCGAGCCCGTGACCGAGAACGCCCACCGGCGGCGAGTACGACATGCGCACGGTGACGAGGGTGCCGCCGCGGTGCGGTTCGAACTGGACCGAGCCGCTCTGCGGGATCTCGGCGCCGGCTTCGCTGCGCCAGGCCAGGCGGTGCGGCCGCGACTGCTCGGTGAGCACGGAATTCCATGCGTACTCGCTGCCGCCCGGGCCGCGCACGACCCAGTGCGAGCGCCCGCGCCCGAGGTCGCGCACCTCGGCGACGTGGGACATGAAGTGCGGGAAGTTCTCGTAATTGGTCCACACGTCGTATACGTCGTCGGGCGCGGCGTCGATGTGGATGGATTTGCTGAAGTCGATGGTCTGGTCCATGCCGAGGCCGCGGCCGCGCAGCATGCCCGTCAGGGATTGGTTGGTGGCGCCCCGCGCCAGCAGCGCGGCCCCGGCCAGGCCGAGCACGAGCGCCAGGGGCGAGCGCCGCGTCAGCGCGTACAGCGCCAGCAGGCCGCCGCCGGCCAGTGCCGAATTGCGCGCGGTGGGCGTCCATTCGCCGTTCGGCCCCGTCTGCAGGGCGTCGCGCATGCGCGTGCGCAGGCCGCCCGCGGCATACGAACCGGTCAGCGCGTCGGCGGCCTTGTCCATGCCGTCGCCAGTCCGGCTCAGCGCGCTCTTGGCCTTGTCCACGCCGGACCCGACCGCCTCGCTGGCGCGGTCCAGCGTGTTTCTCGCCTTGTCGAGGCCGGCGTCGAGCGCCTCGCTCGCGGCGCGTCCCACGCGCTCCAGTGCCGAGCCGGCCTTCGCGGCCGCGCCATCCGTGCGCAGGTCGTCCGCCATGCCGGCCGCGCTGTCGCGCAACCCGTCGGCCGCGGCCCCGATGCGCGCGCCGGTACCGCGCCAGACATTGCCCAGCGCACTCGACGTGCGCGCGCCCGCATTGCGCACGGCCGCGGCCGATTGCGCGCGCCGCGCGCCGCCGCGGTCGGGGTCGAGCATATACATCAGCAGGGCGCCGGCGGCGGCACCGCCCAGCCATTTCGCGATTTCATAGCCTGTGTCCGTTGTGTCTCTCATGATTCGCTCCTCCGGTTGGTCTGGCCCCGGCCGCCGCCTCGTCGTGCCAGGCGGTGGCCAGCAAATCCTGCACTTCCTCGTCGCTGGTCTGTTCGAATGCGTCGTACCACTGGCCTACCGAGCGGAATTGCAGCGGGGTGGACAGGCAGACGAGGTCGTCGACGCGCGCCGCGAGCGTCGCCGCCGTGTCCGGCGGCGCGACGGGGACGGCCAGCGCCAGCGTGCGCGGCCCGAGCTTGCGCGCCACCTCGATCGCGGCCAGCATCGTGGAGCCCGTGGCGACACCGTCGTCGACGAGGATCGCGCTGCGTCCCGCGAGGTCGAGCGGCGGGCGGCCGCCGCGGTACGCGCGTTCGCGCCGCTGCAGCTCGGCCAGCTCGCGCGCCGTGACGGCGTCCACGTCCTGCATGCTGACGCCCATCAGGCCGGGCACGCCGGGCTGGAGCACGCGCACGCCGCCGCTGCCCACGGCGCCCATCGCGAACTCCTCGTGGCCCGGCATGCCGAGCTTGCGCACGATGAGGATGTCGAGGGCGATCCCGAGCCGTTGTGCGATGGCGAACCCCACCGGAACGCCGCCGCGCGGCAGCGCCAGCACGATGGCATCGGGCTCCGCGGCATAGGCGCCGAGCCGCTTCGCCAGCAGCCGGCCCGCCTCGGTGCGGTTCTTGAAATGAAGACTGTCGGCCATGATGCGCACGGTTCCTGAAGTGTCTGCCGTTTCCGCGGCACGAGCGCGGCCGGGCGGCCGGTTGGCCGCTCGACCGCTCGACGCCGCGCGGGGCGGCTTACTGGATCGTCAGCTGGCGCGCGGTGCCGCCCTGTTTCTTGGGCAGCGACAGCATCAGGACGCCATCCTCGAGCCGGGCCTGGGCATTGGCATCGTCGACCTCGGCGGGCAGCGTGAAGCTGCGCTGGTACTTGCGCGCGGAGCGTTCAGAATACACCACCTGCTCGCCCTGGCGCTGTTCGTTTGCCTGCTGGCATTCACCCTCGATCGTGACGCGCTGGCCGTCGATCGACACGTGCACGTCGTCCTTCTTGACGCCCGGCAGCTCGGCTTTCACCTCGAAGGTTTTGTCCGTCTCGCTGACGTCCAGGCGCGGCATGCCGACGTCGTCGCCGGCCCAGCGGCCCTGGGCGAGCGGGGCGAAGAAGTCCTGGAACATGTTCTCGACGATGCGCCCGAACTGGTCTTCCATGGCGCCGGGACGGTAGGTGGAAAGTGGTGTCGTGCCTCTTCTGATCAGGTTCATGATAGACCTCCCTTGAATAGAACTGCATCCCATTTATAGGGAACTGCATCCCATTTATAGGGCCTGCAAACGCGGTTTGCAAGGGGCGCACGAAACGTGCGCGGGGAGCCGGCCGGGACGTTTGATCCCGGCCAGTGCGCGCACGACAACGCGGAATTTTACGGACCCGCCCGGGTCTATGACTGCGTGCCCACGACGTTTCGCACGACGCGAAAAGCGTGGGCGTGCGCGGCATCAGCCGAGGTTGCGGCGGTGGAAGCGCAGGTGGTCTTCGACGAACGTCGAGATGAAGTAATAGCCGTGGTCGTAGCCCGGATGGCGGCGCAGTTCGAGCGGCTGGCCGACGGCGCGGCAGGCGTCCTCGAAGGCATCGGGGTACAGCTGCTCGGCCAGGAACTTGTCCGCCAGGCCCTGGTCGATCAGGATCCCTTTCGGGAAGGGCGGGGCGTCGGCGCACGCCATCAGCTCGGTCGCATCGTAGGCGCGCCACGCGTCGCGATCGGCACCGAGGTAGCCGCCGAACGCCTTCTCGCCCCACGGGCAGCGGGACGGGGCGGCGATGGGCGCGAAGGCCGACACGGAGCGGAACAGGTCAGGGTTGCGCAGCGCCAGCATCAGCGCGCCGTGGCCGCCCATCGAGTGGCCGAAGATGCCCACGCGCGCCGGATCGGCCGGCAGATGGGCCAGCACCAGTTCGCGCAGTTCGAGGATGTGGCTGTACATGCGGTAGTGAGTGGACCACGGCGCGCGCGTGGCGTCCACGTAGAAGCCGGCGCCCGCGCCGAAGTCCCAGCTGTCCGTCTCGCCCGGCACGCCGGCGCCGCGCGGGCTCGTGTCCGGAGCGACCAGGATCAGGCCTTCCTGTGCCGCCACGCGCTGGGCGCCGGCCTTGATCATGAAGGTCTCTTCGGTGCAGGTCAGGCCGGCGAGGTAGAACAGCACGGGCAGGCGCTTGCTTTGCGCACCGGGAGGGAGGTACACGGAAAAACGCATAGTCAATCCGATGGCGGCGGAGTCGTATTGGTAGAAGCGCTGGACACCGTCGAAACAAGCGTGTTCGCTGAGGAGTTCGGGCATGGAGTGTTCCGTTGGAAGGTTGGGTGGTCAAAAACGCAAGTATGCCCGGTCCCGGGGCCGGGTGCCACCACGCTTCAGATCAGGCCCAGCGCCCCCAGTACGGCACCCGCGGCGAGCAGCCACAGCAGGTGGATGCGCGTGCGCCAGATGACCAGCCCGCTGACGACGACCGTGAGCCACAGGGGCCAATGCGCCAGCACGTCGCGCACGGTGCCGGTACCGGCGGCGGCCGAACTGGCCATGATCCAGGCCGTCGACAGCAGCAGCGCGATGACGATGGGCGCCATGCCCTGCTTGAAGGCGCGGACGGCGCGCAGCTCGCGGTTGCGATGGCCCCAGCGGGCCGCCGTGTACGTGATGATGGTGGAGGGCGTCATGATGCCGACCATGGTCACGAGCACGCCGAACAAGGCGGCGGCCGTGCTGCCGGCGTTCATGCCGACGTGCCAGCCCATCAGGGCGACGAACAGGACGTTCGGCCCGGGGGCGGCTTGCGCCAGCGCGATCGACTGGTTGAACTGGTCCTGGGTGAGCCAGTGGTGCTGATCGACGAGGAAGCGGTGCATCTCGGACGTCGTCGAGATGGCCCCGCCCACCGACATCATCGACAGGGTGAGGAAGTGGCCGAACAGGTTGAGCCAGTCGGCCCAGTCCAGGGTGAGGTGCAGGGGCGCGGTCATGCTTTCAGGCGCCGGTAGGTGAGGATGCAGCCCAGGCCGCCGAGGCCGGACAGCACCCAGGCGAGCGGACACTTGAGGAACGCCACGAGGATGAAGCCGGCCGCGCTGATGGCCACGCACCAGGACAAGGGCATCGGGCTCTTTTTGAAGGCGTTGACGAGGCGCAGGCCGGCCGCGCCGATCAGGCCGGCGCAGACGGCGGCCATGCCGTGCAGCGCACCGGCGACGGCGGCACTGTCGGCGAAGCGGTCGTGCAGCACGACGAGTGCGAGGACGAGCATGAGGGGCACGGTCAGCAGGCCGGCCAGCGCGGCCATCGCGCCGGCAAAGCCGAAGTAGCGGCCGCCGATCATCAAGGACAGGTTGACGACGTTCGGCCCGGGCATGATCTGGGCGACGGCCCAGTCTTCGATGAATTCGTCCTGGGTCAGCCAGCCCTTGCGGTCGACCACTTCGCGCTGGACGATGGCCAGCACACCGCCGAAGCCTTGCAGGGCCAGCAGGGTAAAGGAAACGAACAGGTCGGAGAGGGAGCGGGGGCGGGGACGGTCGGGTGGGGCGGCGCTGTCGGTGCGGGGGGTGTTGTCGGTGCGGGGCGGGGCGTTCATCCCCCGATTATCGCGCCGCCGCCGGGGCCTGTCCATGTGGAACCGGCGCCGGCCGGCGCGATCGCGCGTGCATCAGCCGCCGCCGATGCCCCGCATCACGCGTCCCGTGCCTTCGCACTCGGGACAGATCTTGCCGTCGGCCAGCTTGCCGCTGCCGCCGCAGGTTTCGCACAGGTCTTCGCCGGCACCGGGTGTGCCGGGTTCGGCTTCGTCGCCGGGTTTCAGGTCGGGATCGGGCAGGGCGCTCATGGATTCCTCGTATTGGTTGGATGATGGGGTCATTCTAGGCGCAGCCTAAAGCGGGTGGCGCACGGCGCGGGAGTCAAGCAAAATTGAAAATAAGCTTGACTTTGGCTAAACCTGGGAAATACTCGTTAGGCGGCAATCCCTTTCAATCCATCAAAGTCAGGAACTGCGATGAACCAAGACACCCTCGAGCTCGAAGACGGTCAGACGACTGTCCCGTACCAGCGGCGCGATTCTCAGCAGAAAGATATCGTCGACCTGGGTATTGCGCTCCAGCAGCGCAGCAATACGATGTCGGCCGTGGAATACCTGCGTTCGCAGAATGTCGGCAACGACGTCATCGAGCGCGTGTTGACGGAGCCGGGCCGCAGGCGCTCGTGGTGCAGGTAAGGGCTAAAGAGCGCGGCACTTATGCACATTATTGCTCGTTTTCATCTTGCATAATTTATCGACTTGTGTTGCGCTCATGCTCGTAAACCATTGATTTTGTGAAGGTTGAGTTTTGCCCGAACAACGGGCAATTTGTTGAAACCCGCATTCCTGCTCGGTTTTGACATGTCAATAGGGTGTTTTTCCACAACCTTATGCACAGTTTTTGTGGATATCTGGGCAACCCTTGTCAAATAGGCATGGGGGCGGACGCGGTCGGCGAACCGCCGCGCCCGCCGACGCCGGATTGACGTGGTTTGGCTACATCGACATCGTTGCCCTTGCGTTTAGATGCTGGACAAATGTACAGTTGAGCATCAACGCTCAACCGCCATGTCCGTCGCCGCCATCCCCGTTTCCAAGCCGTCCGCGCCCGCCGATCCGTTCGCCGGCCTGAATCCAGAACAACTGGCCGCCGTCGAGCACGACGTGGGCGCCGCCATGGTGAGGCCATTGCTCGTCGTGGCGGGCGCCGGTTCGGGCAAGACGAATACGCTGGCGCACCGCGTCGCCAGGCTGATCCTGGCCGGTGGCGACCCGCAGCGCATCCTGCTGCTGACCTTTTCGCGCCGCGCCGCGGGCGAGATGGGCCAGCGCGCCGCCGGGGTGCTGCAGCGCGTGCTGGGCACGTCGTCGGTCGTCGGCAGCCTGCCGTGGGCCGGTACGTTCCACAGTATCGGCGCGCGCCTGCTGCGAGAGTACGCGGGGCGGATCGGCCTGGAAGCGTCGTTCACGATCCACGACCGCGCGGATTCCGAAGACCTGATGGGCTTGGTGCGCCAGGACGTCGGCCTGGGTGCCTCGGTCGGCCAGAAGCGTTTTCCGCTCAAGGGCACCTGTCTCGCGATCTATTCGCGCGTCGTCAACAGCCGCGAGCCGCTCGCCGACGTGCTGCAATCGACCTTCCCATGGTGCAGCGAATGGGAAGAACAGCTCAAGCGCCTGTTCGGCGCTTACGTCGACGCCAAGCAGGAACAGAACGTGCTCGACTACGACGACCTGCTGCTGTTCTGGGCCGAGATGGCGTCTGATCCGGAACTCGGGCCGGAACTGGGCGCGCTGTTCGATCACGTGCTCGTCGACGAATACCAGGACACGAACCGCCTGCAGGCCGCGATCCTGCAAGGCATGAAGCCGGACGGGCGCGGCGTGATGGTCGTCGGCGACGATGC
Organism: Massilia putida; assembly: GCF_001941825.1. Taxonomy (NCBI): domain Bacteria; kingdom Pseudomonadati; phylum Pseudomonadota; class Betaproteobacteria; order Burkholderiales; family Oxalobacteraceae; genus Massilia; species Massilia putida. The sequence goes on along the minus strand of NZ_CP019038.1, from coordinate 1,501,755 downwards.
GCAATCGATTTATTCGTTCCGCGGCGCGACGGTGCGCAACATCCTCGATTTCCCGCAGCAGTTCGGAGAGCCGGCCCGCATCATCACGCTGGACCGCAATTACCGGTCCACGCAGCCCATCCTGGACGCGTCCAATGCCGTCATCGCCGCCGCGCTGGAGCGTCACGCCAAGACGTTATGGACGGACAAAGCCGCCAGCGGCAAGCCGCAGCTCGTGCTGATCCCGGACGAGGCCGAGCAGGCGCGCTGGGTCTGCAACCGCGTGCTGGAACAGCGCGAGGCGGGCATCAAGCTGACGCAGCAGGCCGTGCTGTTCCGCGCCGCCAGCCACAGCGCGGCGCTGGAGCTGGAGCTGGTGCGACGCAATATCCCGTTCGTCAAATTCGGCGGCCTGAAATTCCTGGAGGCCGCGCACATCAAGGACGTGCTCGCCATGCTGCGCTTCGCCTCGAATCCGGCGGGGCGCGTCGCGGCTTTTCGCGTCGTCCAGCTGATTCCCGGCATCGGGCCGGCGACGGCGGCCCGCTTGCTGGACGCGGTGGCGGAGGCGGCGGATCCCGTCGCGGCCGTCGAAGCGTTTCCCGCGCCGCCGCGCGCGCAAGGGGAGTGGGATCAATTCAAGGCCCTGTTCCGCACCCTGCGCACGACCGGCCTGCGCTGGCCGCTGGAAGTGGAGCTCGTCCGCGACTGGTATCTGCCGCACCTGGAACGCCTGCACGACGACGCGCCGGTGCGTGCCGCCGACCTCGACCAGCTGGTGGCGCTGGCCGCCGGCTATGGCTCGCGCGATAACTTCCTGACCGAATTGACGCTCGATCCGCCGGAAGCGACGAGCGACCGCGCCGGCCCGCCGCTGCTGGACGAGGATTATCTGATCCTGTCCACCATCCACTCGGCCAAGGGACAGGAATGGAAGGCCGTGCACGTCCTGAACGTCGTCGACGGCTGCATCCCGTCCGACATGGCGACGGGCAGTGCCGAGGACATCGAGGAAGAGCGCCGCCTGCTGTATGTCGCCATGACGCGCGCCAAGGAGCACTTGCACCTCATCGTCCCGAACCGCTTCTTCATCAAGCAGCAGGCGCAGATGGGCGACCGCCACGTGTACGCGCAACGCACGCGCTTCGTGACGCCCGCCATGCTCAAGCATTTCGAGGAGTGCGCGTGGACGAACGCGGAGACTTTGCAGGTCCGCAAGCCGATGCCGGACAGTGTCCGGATGATGGTGCGCGAAAGGGCCCGCAACGCATGGAAGTAAAAGCCTCCGGGGGAGGCTTTTACGAACCTCCGGGGGAGGCTTTTACGAGCCTGCGGGAAGCTTTTACGAGCCTCCGGGGCAGGTTTTACGAGTTTCCGCGGCAGCTTTTACCAGCCTCCGGGCAGGCAGTGACGAATTTCCAGGGCAGGCTTTACGACCCTCCTGGGAAAGCTTTTACGAATCCAAACCGCGAAAATGACAGCACGATGACGGGAAAAGTGGGTAGATACGGAACAGCTCGCCAAAAGTTATCCCCGGCGTGGCCGATTTGTAGGATTTTTCCTAGCTTCCACATCTTGCCTAAAACGCGAGCACCGGTAAGTATTTGATTTTAAAAGGTTTGATTTTTGCCTGTTCAATGGGCAGTTTGTTGAAACCCGCATCAATACTGCGCTTCCGGCTTGTCAAGAGGCGCTTGTCCACACAGTTATCCACATTTCTTGTGGATATTAAAATTAATCCCGCCAAATCAATACTTTAGACCGTGTACTTGATACGGCGTCGAGTATTTCCTGATCAACTCAACAATGTTCCCAGGCCAAGCAGGGCATCGAGCGCACCCAGGCCGATGCCGACCCCGCGACCGGGCGCGACATGCGGCTCGCGCGGATTGATGCGGATGAGCGGCGCGCCCTGGACCTCGCACATGCGCCGGACGGAAGGCACGTCCGTGCCGGCACCGAGTTCGATGATGGCGAGGTTCGCGACGCGCGCGCGCCAGCGGTCGAAACGGGCGTACTGATCTTCCGTGCGCGCCTCCAGCCAGCGGCCGTCGCCGAACATCAGGATATTCGGCCGCGCCAACGCGCCACAGCGTGGACAGCGGGGCAGCGGCGCCGCCATCAGGCACGATGCCGGGTCGATGACGGGATCGACGGCGTCGGCCGGCCAGATCGCGTCGCTGCATGGGCGCGTGCATTGCAGATGGTGGATGGAGCCGTGGCATTCGACGAGCCGGTCATCGTCGAAGCCGGCGCGCTGGAACTGGCCATCGACATTGCTCGTGAAGACGAAGGCGCCGTGCGGCAGGCGGGCGCCGATCTCGCGCAGGACCGCGAAGCCCGCATGTGGAACCGTGGCGCGATACAGCGCGAGGCGGTGGCCATAAAAGCCCCAGGCCAGTTCGGGGTGCGTCGCGAAGCTGTGCGGATTCGCGATCTCGACGAAGCGGATGCCGAGCGCCGCCAGCGGCGGATAGGCGCGCCAGAAGCCGTGGTCGCCGCGGAAGTCGGGCAGGCCGGAATCGACGCCCATGCCGGCGCCGGCGCCGATCAACAGCCCGTCCGCGTCACGCACCAGCGCGGCGGCCTTCGCGAGCACGGCGGCGGCGTCCGGATTCACGCGGCGTCGCCTTCATCGATGCGGCGTTGCAGGTATTCCAGTTCGCTCAGGAAGCGTTCCGCAGCCACGCCCGGGGCCCAGGGCTCCCACGGCGCGCAGCCGTAGACGGCGACCAATGGATCCTCGTCGAGCACCGGCGAGCGGATCTTGAGCGTCGTGCGCACTTCCTGTTCCGACCAGCCGGCCACGTGCACGGCTTCGCCGGCGGCGGCCAGGCGGTCGGCGCGCTTGTGCAGTTGATGGTCGACGGGCGTCCACGCGGGCAGGCGGTAGCGCAGGAACACGGCCTGTTCCAGCCGCCGAGTGAGCGCGCGGAAACCTTCGCCGAGGAACGGTTTGATGGGCGCGACGGCGTCGAAGCCGAGCAGGCCTTCTTCCGCATCGTGCAGCAGTTCGCGCAATTCCACGACGGGGGCCAGCGGCGTCGGCGACGCGGCGCGGCGCAGCAGCATGACGGCGATCGAGTGCTGGGCCACGGACAGCGGCAACGGCCACGCCGAGTGCCCGCCCCAGCGGTAGGTGCGCGCGAGGCCGAGCGCGAGGTCGCTGTCGTCCCAGTCGAACGGGGTCGGATTCAACAGGTCGAGCCGTTTGCCGGACGGCATGCGGACCCAGGCGCGCATGTTTTGGATGATGGCCATGGGCCGATTTTACACGGGGCCGCCGGCCGACCCCGGCCGGATTGACGTGAACGAACACATGCCCACGTTCGCGGTTTATAGTAGGCTGCGGCCGGGCGGGGGCCCGGGCGAACCGGAGCGCAGCGAAGATGGGAGATATTGCCAAACGTATCGATTGCGACGTCCTCGTCGTGGGCGGCGGCATCAACGGCGCCGGCATCGCGCGCGACGCGGCGGGCCGCGGCCTGCGCGTCGTCCTGTGCGAAAAGGACGACCTGGCCCAGCACACCTCGTCCGCGTCCAGCAAGCTGATCCACGGCGGCCTGCGCTATCTCGAGCAATTTCACTTCGGGCTCGTGCGCAAGGCACTGGCCGAGCGCGAAGTGTTGCTCAAGAGCGCGCCGCACATCATCCGGCCGCTGCGCTTCCTGATGCCGCACGCGGCCGGTGCGCCTGGGCAGCGTCCGGGCTGGATGATCCGCGCGGGCCTGTTTCTCTACGATCACCTGGCGCCGCGCGACTTCCTGCCGGCGTCGAGTACCGTGTCGTTGCGCACGAGCCCGGCCGGTGCCGCCCTGCAGCCTCATTTCACGCGGGCGTTCGCCTATTCCGACGCGTGGGTCGACGACGCGCGCCTCGTCGTGCTGGCGGCGCTCGATGCGCGCGAGCGGGGCGCCACCGTCCTCACGCGCACGCGCTGCGCGCGGGTGCGGCGCGAGGGGAAGCGCTGGGATGTCGAGCTGCACGGGCCGGAGGCCCATGTCCACGTGCACGCCCGCTGTCTCGTGAACGCGGCGGGGCCGTGGGCGGCCAGCTTCCTGCAGGCGACGGGCGCCGGTCCGGCGCGAACGATGCGCCTGGTAAAAGGCAGCCACATCGTCGTGCCGCGCCTGTTCGACGGCGACCACGCCTACCTGCTGCAGCAGCCCGACGGCCGTATCGTGTTCGCGCTGCCGTACGAAGGCGTGTTCACGCTGGTCGGCACGACGGACGTCGACTACGATGCGCACGACCTGGACCGCGTCGCCATCAGCCCGGCCGAGACGGCCTACCTGTGCGAGGCCGTGAACCGCTGCTTCGAACGCCGCATCGAGCCGGAGGAGGTGGTGTGGAGTTATGCGGGCGTGCGTCCGCTGATCGACGACGGCGGTGGCAGCGCGTCGTCCGCCAGCCGCGATTATCGGTTCGAGCACGACACGGCAGGCGGCGCGCCGCTGCTGTCCGTGTTCGGCGGCAAGGTCACCACGTTCCGCAAGCTGGCCGAGCAGGCCGTCGACTGGATCGGCCCCGTGCTCGGCCGCCAGTTGCCGGCCTGGACCGCACATGCCTGCCTGCCCGGCGGCGATGTCTACGGCAAGGTGCCGATCGCGCGCGCGGTGCTCGAATACGACGCGTGGGTGCGCACGCGCCGCCAGCAATTTTCCTGGCTGCCGGAAGCGCTGCTGGTCCGCTACGCCCGCAGCTACGGCACGCGGCTGTCCACGCTGCTCGCGCATTGCCGTTCGCGCGCGGACCTGGGCGTGGAAATCGTGGCCGGCCTCTACGAGGTCGAGGCGGACTTCCTCGTGCGCCAGGAATGGGCCACGTGCGCCGACGACATCCTGTGGCGCCGCACGAAACTGGGCCTGCACGTGGCGCCGGGCGCGGCCCAGCGCCTCGATGCCTGGCTGGCCGCGCGGCGCCGCGGCCCGGTCACGGTGTCGTGATCGAACGCATCACTGCGCGTTCCTGGCGAGCCAGGCATCGATCTCCGGCAAGCGCGCCGTGTTCACCTGGATGCGGTCCTTGATGGCCGCGATGGCCGCCTCGACGTCGCCGCGCGAGGTCGGCGCCAGGTTCGCCTGCGCGTAGGCGGACAGTTTGCCGACCATCGCCGGATCCGACGACCCCATCGCAAGGCGCGCCACGTAGCGGCTGCGCGAGCTGGCGTCCACGCGTTCGTTGATCTTCGCGAGGTTGGCGACGGCGAAGTCGAACGCCAGGTCCGGATAGCGCGTCGCCACTTCCGAGATCATCGACGCGCTGACCGTCAGGCCCGGCTCGTCCGTGAGGGCCAGCTGCAGGGCGCGCATGGCGAGGGCGCGGTCTTCCGCCGTCGCGAGCAAGGTGTAGCGCTGGTCGCGCACGAGCGGGGTCGTCTCGCTGCGCGCGGCCGCGTGCAACTGGTCCCAGGTGGCCGCGTCCGCGTGCTGGGCGACGACGCCCATGACGGTCTTGCGCAGCGGGCCCGGCACGGCGGCAGCATCGGTCGCCAACGCGGCGTAGCGGCGGCGCGCTTCGGCGATGACGGTCGGGTCGCCCAGGTCGCTCAGCGTGACGACCAGGCGTTCGCGCAGATTCGCCACGGCCGACGGTTCACCCGGCCGCGCCGTCCAGCCGACCTGCGCCATCAGCGGCGCCAGGCGCGCGATCGCGAACGCGTCGAAGCGGCGCTGGCGCGTCGTATCGCCGCCGGCCGCCTGTTCGCGATAGCGTGAGTGCAAGCCGTCGAGCATGCCGGCAATGCGCGACCACACGGCCGGATCGGCGCCGGCCGGCGTCGCTTTCACGAGGTCGAGCACGTCCGACGCCGGTTGCAGGCCGGCCTGGCCCAGCGCGCTGCTGTCGGCCAGCAGGCCGGTCTGGTCGATCGGCGCCAGGCTGGCGAAGCGCTCGGCCAGTTGCGCGAAATCGGCCGACGTGTACAGCGTGCGGTAGTAGCCGCTCTGGCCCGCGTTGACGATGACGGCGCCGCACCCCGGCACCGTGATCGCGCCCTTGCCGCCGCTGACGAGCGTCGCCGCCTGCTTACCGTTGCCGGCGATTTGCGCGATGACGGGCACGCGCCAGGCGAGCGGCGTCTTGTCCGCGCGATCGCGCGTGAATTCCGCCTGCGTCAGCGGCACGGTCGTCATTCCGTTGCGGCACACCGGTTCGCCGACCTTGATCAGCGGGACGCCGGGCTGCAGCGTGAAATCGTGGGCGATCGCGGTCACGGGCTTGCCGGCCGCCTTTTCGATCTGCTTCCACAGGTCGTCCGACACCGTGTTGCCGTACGCATTGGCCTTCATGTACGCGCGCACGCCGTTTTTCCACGCGTTTTCGCCCACATACGCTTCCAGCATGCGGATCACGGATTCGCCCTTCGAATACGTGATCTCGTCGAACGCCTGGTTGGCCTGCTCCACGGTCGCCACATGCTGCACGACGGGGTGCGTGCCGGCGACGGAATCGCGGCGCATGGCGGTTTCGCGCACGTCGACGGCGCCCAGCTGGGTGTTCCACTCCGGATGCAGGCGCGCCGTCGTGCGGCTTTCCATCCACGACGCGAAGCCTTCGTTCAGCCACAGGTCGTCCCACCAGCGCATCGTCACGAGGTCGCCGAACCACTGGTGCGCCATCTCGTGCGCGGCCGTGGCGAAGATTTCCTCGCGGTCGTGCTGGGTCGCGATCGTGGGGTCGAGCAGCAGCGCGTATTCGAATGTGAAGATCGCGCCCCAGTTTTCCATCGCGCTGAAGAACTGGCTGCGGCCGGCGCCCGCCACGTTGTCCAGCTTGGGCAGCGGGTAGCGCACGCCGAAGTAATCGTTGTACTCGCGCAGGATGGCCTGCGATGCGTCGAGCGCGAACTTCGCCTGCGGCAGCGCGCCGCGGCGGGTGACGACGCCGACCTCGGTGCCTTCGACTTTTGCCGTGGCCCGTTCGAAGTCGTCGAGGGCGAAGAACAGCAGGTACGTTGACATCTTCGGCGTCGTCGCGAAACTCACGTGCTTGCGGCCGTCCGGCAGCGTTTCCGTTTTCGTCGCCGGCATATTGCTGACGGCCATCTGGCCTGCCGGCACGACGACGTCCAGCGCGAAGCTGGCTTTATAGGCCGGCTCGTCCCACGACGGCATCATGCGGCGCGCGTCCGAGTTCTCGAACTGCGTGTACAGCGCGCGCTGCGGCTTGCCGTCCGCGCCCGGATAGTCCAGCGAGAACAGGCCGACGGCCTGCGTGCCGATCACGCCCGTGTAGTCCAGCGCCAGGTGATAGATGCCGGGCGCCACGGGCGCCCCGAACGTGAACGTCGCGGTCTGCGCGTCGGCATCGACGGCGACCGCCGCGTCCCGTTCGGCACCGCCGGCGGCCGGGGTCAGCGTGACTTTCGAGAATGTCAGGTCGGCCGCGTTCAACGTGATCGTATTCGTGGCCTTGGCGACGATGATCGAGACGACGGCGCGTGCACGGAACGATGCGGCGGCGGCATCCGGCGTCAGCGACACCTGGTAATGGGTGGGGATGACACCGCGCGGCAATTGGGTCGTGGTGTCGACGCTGGCCGCCGCGCCGGCGTGCGCGCGGATGGGCGCGGCGCCGGCAGGCAGAGCCGCCAGCGCGAGGATAATGGCGGCGGAGATCAGGCTGCGTTGCATGGAATTCCTATCGAGTATGGTCGGAGGGCCCGCGCGACGCTCGCGATGGGCGCGCGCGGCCAATCCGGCAATCTACGGTCAATCGGCGCGCACTGTCAAATGAACAAGTGGCGAGGATCGGGTATGATCGGCGCCGATAACGAGCCGAGGAGATACGCATGAAACTGTACACGAGCAGCCGCGCCCCGAACCCGCGCCGCGTCCTGATGTTCATGGCCGAAAAAGGCATTGCCATCCAGACGGTGCAGGTCGACCTGGGCAAGGGCGAGCACCGCGACGAGGCGTTCATGGCGCTGAATCCGATGGCCCAGGTGCCCGTGCTGGCGCTGGACGACGGCCGCACGCTGGCCGAGACGCGCGCCATCTGCACCTACCTGGAGGGGACGCACCCCGACCCGAACCTGATGGGCGAGGGGTTCGAGGAACGCGCGTTCATCGAGATGATGGACCGGCGCTGCGAGCTGCAGCTGTTCCTGCGCATCGCCAACTGCATCCGCCACACGCATCCGGGCCTGGCCGCGCTGGAACAGCCGCAGTTCGGCGACTTCGGCGCGGCGCAGGGCGTGAAGGTGCGCGAGACGGCGCGCTGGCTCGACGGCGTGCTGGCGGACCGCGATTACGTGGCCGGCGACCGGTTCACGATCGCCGACATCACGGCGTTCTGCGCGCTCGAATTCGCGCGCGGGTTGATGAAGTTCCGGCCGACGGATGAAGGGCTCACGAATCTGCAGGGGTGGCGCGACCGGATCGCGCAGCGCCCGAGCGCGCAGGCCATCTAGCCCGACGTTCCCGCGAAAGCGGGAACCCATACCGAGCTTCGGGATGCGGTATCGCCGCGACTTCGGCCCCTCGGCATGAGGGAATAGTGCCGGGAGCACTGTTCCCGCGTGCGCGGGGATGACGATGACGGGCTATCCCACGCGCTTGTACCAAGGCCGATCCCCCTCGATCGCCTGGTACGTCCCCGCATGCGCATCCGACACGGCCAGCGGCCGGTCGAGACACAGCACGCCGAAGCGCGCCAGGCTGTCGTGGAACAGCCGCAGCACGCGCTGGCGCAGCACGGGACCGAAGTCGGACAGCGCGCCACTGCACAGGATCGCCTGGAATTCGTTGAACGACGCATCCGTCACGAGGCTGTACTGCGACCACGTGATGCGCCGGCGCAGCTGCGGCTGCAGGCGCGCGCGGCCGTCGCGCACTTCGAAGTACGTCGACAGCGCCGCGTGGCCGCCGCTGGCCGCGTAACGCGTCTGCGCGGTGTCCAGGTCGGCGACGGGCAGCCAGGCGTCCTGCATGTCGGCCACCAGTTCCTCGTTGGCGAGCGTCGCATGAATGTCCAGTTTGCCCAACACGCCTTCTTCCGCCAGCACGATGGCGAGCGTCCATGCCTCGCCCACGCCCGCGCATTCCGCGATCCAGACGCGGGGCAGGGGCCAGGCGCGCAGCGACGGCGCCAGCACGGTGCGCAGGCGCTGCGTGTGGGCCGGATTGTCGAACAGCGCGGCGGGCTTTGGCGCCAGCATGCGCAGCAGCGCGGACGCCACGGCCGGGTCATGCAACACCTTTTCCTGCAGGCCGGACAACGTGGACGCGCCGTGCGTGCGCATGGCCTCCGCGAGCCGGTGCCGCAGGGCGGGGCGATCGTAGGCGCGGAAATCGTGGCCGAAGCGCTGAAACAGCGCTTCCAGCAGCAGCTCCGTTTCCAGCTCCTCGATCGCCAGCCCGGCCGCCAGGCCGGTCCAGTTACTCGTCGCAGCCGTCATCAGTGCAGCCAAACCCGCATCATGGACAGCAGCTGGGCCACGTCGACCGGCTTGGTGATGTAGTCGGACGCGCCCGCGGCGATGCACTTGTCGCGGTCACCCTTCATCGCCTTCGCGGTCAGGGTGATGATCGGCAGCGACTTGAACTTCGGGATGCGGCGGATGGCGCGCATCGTGTCGTAGCCGTCCATCTCCGGCATCATGATGTCCATGAGGACGATCTCGATGGTCGGATCCTTCTCCAGCACCTCGATGCCGTCGCGGCCGTTCTCGGCGAAGAGCACCTGCATCTGCTGGCGCTCCAGCAGCGACGACAGCGCGAAGATGTTGCGCAGGTCGTCGTCGACGATCAAGACCTTGCGTCCCGCGAGGCCGCCGTCCGCCGCGTGGATCTCTTCCAGCATGCGGCGCTGCGTCTCGGGCAGGCTGGCCTGCGAGCGGTGCAGGAACAGCGCCGTCTCGTCGAGCAGGCGTTCCGGCGAGCGCGCGTCCTTGACGACGATGGTCTTGGCGTAGCGCTTGAGCTTCGTGACCTCCTTGCGCGACAGTTCCTGCGCCGTGTAGATCACGATCGGCAGGTCGCGCAGTTGCGGTTGCTTGCCGATCTGGTCGAGCAGGTCGAAGCCGGAGATGTCGGGCAGCGTGAGGTCCAGCACCATGCAGTCGAAGTGCTGCTGCGCGAGCGCTTCCAGCGCGGCCTTGCCGTCTTCCGCCGTCACGATGCGCACGTCGGAATCGCCGATCAGGCCCACGATCGATTCGCGCTGCGCCATGTCGTCCTCGACGACGAGCAACGAACGCTTGCCGCCCATGAGGAATTTCTGGATGCGCTTGAATTCCTCCTGCAGCATCTCGCGGCTGACGGGCTTGTTGATGTACGAAATGGCACCCTGGCGCAGCGCGCGTTCGCGCTCGCGCAGCGACGACATCACGTGCACCGGGATGTGGCGCGTGCTCGGGTCGCGTTTCAGGCGGTCGAGCACCGTGAAGCCGTCGATGTCGGGCAGGTCGATGTCGAGCAGGATCGCCGACGGCAGGTAGTCGCGCGCCAGCGACAGCGCGGAATCGCCGCGGTGCGTGACGATGCCCTTGAAGTTCTTTTCGCGGGCAAAGTCGAGCAGCGTCTTGGCGAAGCGCTCGTCGTCCTCGACGATCAGCACGGACGGGTCGCCCGGCACGATCAGGCCGCGGTCGTCCAGCATGGCCGCGTATTCGACGAGGCTGCCGGACGGGTCCGACACGGCCAGGCTCGTGACGGCGCGGCCGTCTTCGGCCGCGAGCTCCGTCTCCAGCAGCATCGTCGGCGCGGGGAGCGCGGATTGCGGCTGCGGCGGCGGGGCCAGGCGCGCCGGTTGCGGCTGGCGGGTCTGCTCGTAATTGATGAAGCCCGCGCGGTTGTACGGCAGGTACAAGGTGAACGTGGAGCCGACGTTGACCGTTGACTCTACCCTGATCTCGCCGCCCAGCAGGCGCGCCAGTTCGCGCGAGATCGACAGGCCCAGGCCCGTGCCGCCGTATTTGCGGGCGGTGGAACCGTCGGCCTGCTGGAATGCCTCGAAGATCAGCTGCAGCTTGTCGGCCGGGATGCCGACGCCGGTGTCGCGCACCGAGAACGCCAGCACGGCGTCGGCGTGCAGCAGGTGCGGGTGGTCGGCCGTCCAGCCGCTCGTCACGAGGCTGATCATCAGCGACACGTTGCCGTGGCTGGTGAACTTGAACGCGTTCGACAGCAGGTTTTTCAGCACCTGCTGCAGGCGCGTCGTGTCGGTCATGACGGCGGTCGGCAGGTTGTCCGCCAGCTCCACCGTGAAGCCAAGGTGCTTCGCTTCGGCCATGTGGCGGAACGTGCGGTCCACGTAGTTGCGCAGGTTCGAGAAGCGGTATTCCGACACGTCCAGCGTGACGGTGCCGGACTCGATCTTCGACAGGTCGAGAATGTCGTTAATGAGGGTCAAGAGGTCGGAGCCGGAGCCGTGGATGGTCTTCGCGAATTCCACCTGCTTGGACGACAGGTTGCCTTCCGGGTTGTCGGACAGCTGCTGCGCGAGGATCAAGAGGGAGTTCAACGGCGTGCGCAACTCGTGCGACATATTGGCCAGGAACTCGGACTTGTACTTGGAGGACAGCGCCAGCTGGGTCGCTTTTTCTTCCAGCGCCAGCTTCGCCTGTTCCACCTCGCGGTTCTTGCGCTCCACCTCGATGTTCTGCTCGGACAGCAGGCGCGCCTTTTCCGCCAGCTCCTGGTTCGTCTGCTGCAGTTCCTGCGCCAGCGACTGCGACTGGGTCAGCAGCGATTCCGTCCGGCTGTTCGCCTCGATGGTGTTCAGCACGACGCCGATGGATTCCATCAGCTGGTCGAGGAACGACAGGTGGGTTTCCGTGAAGCGGTCCAGCGACGCGATCTCGATGACGGCCTTGACCTGCTGTTCGAACAGGATCGGCAGCACCACGATGTTGTTCGGCGGAGCGGAGCCGAGGCCGGACGACACGACGATGTAGTCGCGCGGGACGTCCGTCAGCCAGATGCGGGTCTTCTCCAGCGCGCACTGGCCGACGAGGCCTTCGCCCGGCAGGAACGACGTCGGCAGCTTGCGGCTGGAGCGGTAGCCGTACGAGGCGATCATGCGCAGGCGCGCATCGGCTTCCTGCGAATCCATCATGTAGAACACGCCGTGGTGCGCCGAGACGAGCGGTGCCAGTTCGGACAGGATCAGCTTCGTCACGGCCTGCAGGTCGCGCTGGCCCTGCAGCAGGCGGGTGAAGCGCGCCAGGTTGGTCTTCAGCCAGTCCTGCTGCGCGTTCTTCTGGGTCGTCTCCTTCAGGTTGCGGATCATCTCGTTGATGTTGTCCTTCAGGTACGACACCTCGCCGCGCGCTTCCACCTGGATGGAACGGGACAAGTCGCCGCGCGTCACCGCCGTCGCGACCTCACCGATCGCGCGCATCTGGTTGGTCAGGTTTGCCGCCAGCTGGTTGACGTTCTCCGTCAAGTCCTTCCACGTACCCGCGACGCCGGACACGTTCGCCTGGCCGCCGAGCTTACCTTCCGTACCCACCTCGCGCGCCACGCGGGTCACTTCCGATGCGAACGACGACAGCTGGTCGACCATCACGTTGATGGTGTCTTTCAGCTCCAGGATCTCGCCCTTCACGTCCACCGTGATCTTCTTCGACAGGTCGCCGCGCGCCACGGCGGTGGTCACCGCCGCGATGTTACGCACCTGGCCCGTCAGGTTCGACGCCATGAAGTTCACGTTGTCGGTCAGGTCTTTCCAGGTACCGCCGACGCCCGGCACATACGCCTGGCCGCCGAGCTTACCTTCCGTGCCGACCTCACGCGCCACGCGGGTGACCTCCGATGCGAACGAGGACAGCTGGTCCACCATCACGTTGATGGTGTTCTTCAGTTCGAGAATCTCGCCCTTCACGTCCACCGTGATCTTCTTCGACAGGTCGCCGTTCGCCACGGCGGTCGTCACTTCCGCGATGTTACGGACCTGCGCCGTGAGGTTACCCGCCATCGAGTTCACGCCGTCGGTCAAGTCCTTCCACGTACCCGCGACGCCCGGCACGTTCGCCTGGCCGCCCAGCTTACCTTCCGTACCGACCTCGCGCGCCACGCGGGTCACCTCGGACGCGAAGGAGTTCAGCTGGTCCACCATCACGTTGATGGTGTTCTTCAGTTCGAGAATCTCGCCCTTCACGTCCACCGTGATCTTCTTCGACAAGTCGCCGTTCGCCACGGCGGTCGTCACGTCCGCGATGTTACGCACCTGGCCCGTGAGGTTACCCGCCATCGAGTTCACGGAGTCGGTCAAGTCCTTCCATGTGCCCGCGACGCCTTTCACGACCGCCTGGCCGCCGAGTTTACCTTCCGTACCGACCTCCCGTGCGACGCGGGTCACCTCCGATGCGAACGAGGACAGCTGGTCCACCATCACGTTGATGGTGTTCTTCAGTTCGAGAATCTCGCCCTTCACGTCCACCGTGATCTTCTTCGACAAGTCGCCGTTCGCGACCGCGGTCGTCACGGCCGCGATGTTACGCACCTGGCCCGTGAGGTTGGACGCCATGAAGTTCACGTTGTCGGTCAAGTCCTTCCACGTGCCCGCGACGCCCGGCACATACGCCTGGCCGCCGAGCTTACCTTCCGTACCGACCTCCCTCGCCACGCGCGTCACCTCGGACGCGAAGGAACGCAGCTGGTCCACCATCACGTTGATGGTGTCCTTCAGCTGCAGGATCTCGCCGCGCACGTCCACGGTGATCTTCTTCGACAAGTCGCCGTTCGCCACGGCGGTCGTCACCTCCGCGATGTTACGCACCTGCGACGTGAGGTTACCCGCCATCGAGTTCACGGAGTCCGTCAGGTCCTTCCACGTACCCGCGACGCCCGGCACGTAGGCCTGGCCGCCGAGCTTACCTTCCGTACCGACTTCCCGCGCCACGCGCGTCACCTCGGACGAGAACGACGACAGCTGTTCCACCATCGTGTTCGCGGTGGTCGCCGCGCGCAGGTACTGGCCCTTGAGCGGGTGGCCGTCCACTTCCAGCGCCATCGTCTGCGACAGGTCGCCTTTCGCCACGGCGCCGATGACGCGCGCCATTTCCGTCGTCGGGCGCACCAGGTCGTCGATCAGCGTATTGACCGAGCTGATGATGGTGGACCAGCCGCCCACGACGCCCGGCACGGACGCGCGCTGCGTCAGATGGCCCTCGCGGCCGACGACGCGCGACACTTCGGTGACCGCCTCGACCATTTTTTCCTTGGTCTCGATGATGTCGTTCAGGGTGTCGGCGATCTTGCCGGACACGCCGGTCCAGTCGGACGGCATGCGCACGGAGAAGTCACCCTTTTTCAGTGCCATCAGCGTGGAAAGCAGCAGCTTGACATCGAGCTGTTCAGCCATGTCGGTCATATTATTCATTGACTAAAATTCCTCGATTAGGAAGGTACGGAAGGGCATCGCGCGCATGTTTTAGGACAACGCGTATTGTTAAATGTCTAGAAAAGCAAAGATACTCTGGTGTCGGGTCAAGTCAAGCATTGACGGGCGCCGCTCGGCTAAAGTGTTACAGATTCTCTATAAACTTGCATTTTTGAAATTTTAAATGGACAATTCGCGCGAGGATAATCGAAAATTGTCGAGACTGGCGCACGATTGGATGGCAGGCCGGGTTGACCCGTGTATCAGAACGACAACTGAGCAAAAGCTATAGCTCTGCCATAATGAATAAAAGACTAATTTTTCGTGCTTTTTGGTTACAACTCAACTAGCATATCGGATGTCATTACATCCACTACGTCAACAGCGCGAGGCAGCCATGAAGACCGTTGATTTGGACGAGTTGTTACATACCGACACCGCGTCCAGTTGGGGCGAAGCGCTGTTTGCCCTGGGGCGGCAATATGGATTCGACAAGGTCTTGTTCGGAATGTCGGGCTCGCGCCATGCGCGCCTGGAGAACGCATTTATCCAAAGCAACTATCCGACGAAGTGGCGCGAACGTTACGACGCCGAGCGGTTCGCCTATGTCGACCCCGTCGTCAGCCATTGCCTCGCAACCACCTTGCCGCTGATCTGGCATCCGGACATCTTCCGCAGCCCGGCCCAGCGCGCGTTGTACGAGGAAGCGTGCAGCCACGGCATCCGCGCCGGCGTCACGTTTCCCATCCACGGTCCGAACGGGGAATTCGGGCTGCTGAGTTTTGCCGCCGACACGGCGGCCGACGGCGCGTTCCTGCGCGACGTGTCGAGCATGCTGCCGGATCTGGCGCTGGTGCGTGATTATGCGTTCGCGTCGGGCGTGCGGTTCTGCCCGCCGCCGACGCAAGAGGCGGCGCCGCGCCTGACCCCGCGCGAGCTGGAAGTGCTCAACTGGGTCATGGTGGGCAAATCGTCGTGGGAGATTTCAAAAATCACCGGCTGCTCCGAGGCGACGGTGAACTTCCATATGGGGAATATCCGCCAGAAGTTCAACGTCAACACCCGGCAACAGGCGGTTGTGAGAGCAATTTCCTTAGGGCTGATTACCCCAGAAGATCACCATCGTTGAGCTTGCCGTTGACATACAGCTTCAACAGCAGTGCGACCGGGGCCGGAATGGCCAGACCCGTTTCGAAGCGGCTGCCGCTGGATTGAGTGACGCCAAAACGACCCCAGAATTTCTCCTGGCTCTCGCGTTTGCTGATCCGATATTTCTTCAGATCGCTGATTGAGGGCGCCAGGGAGACGGGCGGTTTCATCAGGGTACCTGCCAATGGTTCCCGCAGGCTTGCTTCGGTAACGAAATCATTAGCCATCGCCGCTCCTCCATGGAAAGATGTGTGAGAAACAAGTATTCCATGCAACATTCATTTAGCGTCCTAGCAACCCTGCTAGTTCCCTGCCACGTCTCTCGGTAAATAAGCGCGAATAACCGCCGGTTACCATCGAAAAAGGCCACGGGCCGTATCAACCGTGCTGGGTTACTTGAGCTGGCTCAACAGGAATGTATATGTCAGCGCCCACATCGTCGCCGTCTGTTCGTTGTTGGCGGCGCCGGCATGACCGCCTTCGGTATTTTCCCAATACAAGACATCGTGACCCTGTTCCCGCATCAGCGCCGCCATCTTGCGCGCGTGACCAGGGTGGACGCGGTCGTCGCGCGTGGACGTCGTGAACAGTACGCGCGGATAGCGTTTGTCGGCCGCGACGTTCTGGTAGGGGGAATATTTGGCGATATACGCCCACTCGTCCGGCTCGTCCGGATCGCCGTATTCCCCGATCCAGGAAGCGCCGGCCAGCAGTTCGTGGTAGCGGCGCATGTCCAGCAGGGGCACCTGGCAGGCGACGGCCCCGAACAGGTCCGGCCTTTGCGTGAGCGCCGCGCCGACGAGCAGGCCGCCGTTGCTGCCGCCCATGATGCCCAGGTGGCGCGGCCGCGTGATGCCCCGGCGGATGACGTCCTCGGCGACGGCCAGGAAATCGTCGAACGCCTTCTGGCGGTTTTCCTTGAGCGCGGCCTGGTGCCAGCGCGGGCCGAATTCGCCGCCGCCGCGGATGTTCGCCAGCACGTACACGCCGCCCTGCGCCAGCCACGCTTCGCCCGTCACGCCGCTGTAGAAGGGCGTCAGCGACACTTCGAAGCCGCCGTAGCCGTACAACAGCGTGGGATGCGTGCCGTCCAGCGGCGCGTCCTTGCGCATCACGACGAAATACGGGACGCTTGTCCCGTCCGGCGAGCGCGCCGAGAACTGGCTGACGGCGTACGGTGCCGCGTCGAAGAACGCCGGCATGGATTTCAGGACCTCGCGTTCGTCGCCGCCGGCTTCCATCAGGTACAGGCTGCTCGGCGTAAGGAAGTCGGTGACGGTGAGGAAGACCTGGTCCGACGCGTATTCGTCGACGGCGGACACGTGCAGCGCACCCATCGCCGGGGCGGCCACGTCGCGCCGCCGCCAGCCGCCTTCCGCGCGTCGCCACTCGACAATGCGGTTCTTGACGTTGTCGAGGATGGTGAGGAACAGCGAGCCGCGCGTGGCCGCGATGCCGTCCAGCGACGTCGTCGGCGACGGTTCGAACAGGACGTCGAAGTCGCGGCTGCCTTCCATGAAGCGGTCGAAACCGATCGCCAGCAGGGCGCCCTGCGGCCACGTCTTGCCGCCGGTCGTCCAGTCCGAGCGCAGTTCGACGATCAGCTGGTCGCGCAGCGCGAACGCGTTGGCATCCTCCGGCTTGTCGATGGGCGTGAGCGTGCCGCCGGCCGGATCGCGCAGGAACAATTCGCTGCTGTAGAAATCGATCTGGCGCAGGACGAACTGGCGCTCGAAGCCGGGTGTCGGATCTTGCCAGGCGGAGGCCGACAGGTCGTCCGGTTGCGCCGCATAGACGAGCGTGGCGTCTTCCAGCGGCGTGCCGCGCCGCCAGGCCTTGACGATGCGCGGGTAGCCCGACGCCGTCATCGAGTCGGGCCCGAAGTCGGTGGCGACGAATAGTGTGTCGGCGTCGATCCAGCCGGCGCTCGTCTTCGCTTCCGGCAGCGTGAAGCCCTCTGGCACGAAGGCGCGCGTCGCCACGTCGAATTCGCGCACGACGTGGGCATCGCCGCCGCCGCGCGACAGCGAGACGAGGCAGCGCGTGCCGTGCGGTTCCAGGAAGGTCACGCCGGCCCAGACCCAGTTTTCCGATTCGTCCCGCGCGAGGGCGTCCAGGTCCAGCACGGTTTCCCAGGCGGGCAGCGGTTTGCGGTATTCGGTGAGCAGGGTGCGGCGCCAGATGCCGCGTTCATGGTCGGCGTCGCGCCAGAAATTATAGAAGCTGCCGTCGTGGTGGCCGATGTACGGGATGCGGTCGCGCGAATCGAGGATCGTCTTGAGCCGCGCGCGCAGCGGCGCGTAGCCGGGCAGGGCGGTCAGTTCGCGCTCGCTTTCGCGGTTGCGTTCGCGCACCCAGTCCAGGGCGCGGTCGGAATCGACATCTTCCAGCCACAGCCAGGGGGCGCGATTGTCATTATTTGTTTCGCGCATATGCGTTCCTTATTGTTGAGCTCGCCATTTCGTCCGGATTCGAACATACTAGCAAACATCTAAAAATTGCCGTACGACAATACTCATTGTCACATCCTGGACCTGTCCACATGGCTGACATCGCATCGCGCAACACGGAAAGGACGGCCGCGCTGTGGACCGGCAGCGTCGCACTGGCCCTGGCGGCCGGCGCCGGTCTGTACCTGGGCGCGGCGCATACGGTCGCGGTCGACGCGCAGGCGCGCTTCGATCACCTGGCAAGGAGCGGCCGCCAGCAGCTGGATGGCGCCGTGCACTCGTACGCGGACGTCGTGCGCGGACTGGCCGGCCTGTTCCACTCGAACGGCGGACTGGCCTCGCGGCTGCAGTTCCACCGCTACGTCGAGACGCTCGGCGTGGCCGAACACTATCCGGCGCTCGAGTCGATCAATTTCGCGCAGTACGTCGAGGACGGCGCGCGCGACGCGTTCGTCGCCGCCGTGCGCGCGGACCGCAGTCTCGATCCGGCCGGCTATCCCGATTTCTCGATCCGGCCCGCCGGACGCCGTCCGACCTACACCGTGCTGACGTATCTGGAGCCGCAGCTGCCCGAAAAATCCGGTGTGGACCTGGCGGCCGGCGCGCCCGCCGCCGTGCAGACATTGGCCCGCGCGCGCGACAGCGGACGCATGGCGGCATCCGGCAAGCCCGTCGTCGTGGAGCATCCCGTGCGCCACCTGGGCCTCGGCCTGCGCATGCCCGTCTACCGCACGCCGGCGGGGAGCGCCATCCCGCTCGACGTCGAGGGCCGGCGCGCGGCCTATGCGGGCTCGGTCGGTATCGGCTTTTCCATTCCGGCCTTGGTGCGGGGCGCGCTGCAGGGCCGCGAAACGGAACCCGTGGCGCTGCAGCTGTACGCGGCGGCGGACAGCCGCGCGACCGGACCGCTGCGCGTGAGCGGAGCGGACAACCTGCTGTACGACGGCGCGCCGCCGGCGCTCGGCCGCGCGGACGACCTGCTGGAAACCGTGCTGCCCGTGCGCTTCGACGACAATCTGTGGAAGGCCCGCTTCGTCGCCCGCCGCGCCGACCTGGTCGGCGGATTCGGCCGCGTATTCCCGTGGCTGGCGGGGGCGGGCGGCTTCGCCGCGACCCTGCTGGTGGTTGCGCTGTTCTTCAATCTGGCACGGTCGCGCCGGGCGGCCGTGGAGCAGCGTCGGTTGCTCGACCTCGTGCTCGACAACGTCGACGCCTACGTCTACCTGAAAGACCGCGACCGCCGCTACCGCTACGTCAATGCGAAGATGGCGGCTGCCTGCGGTTTGCCGGCCAAGGACATCATGGGCCGGCGCGACCGCGACGTGATGCCCCCCGCGCAGGCCGACGCGCTGTGGGCGCTGGACCGCCCCGTGCTCGAACTGGGCGAAAAGCGCGCCGTGCGGAACGCCTTCGCCGGCGCCGACGGGGCCGTGCGCCAGTTGTGGAGCGTGACGGTGCCCGTGCACGCCGACGGCGAGGTGGACGCCGTGCTGTGCGTGTCGACCGACGTCACGGAACTGCACGCGCTGCAGGCCCGGGCCGACGCGGCCAGCCGCGCCAAGAGCGACTTCCTGTCGAACATGAGCCACGAGATCCGCACGCCGATGAACAGCATCATCGGCATGGCTTATCTCGCCCGCAAGCACGCGGAAGAACCCCGCCAGCGCGACTACCTGGACAAGATCCACCACGCGGCGCAGCACCTGCTGGGCATCATCAACCACATCCTCGACTTTTCCCGTATCGAGGCCGGCAAGGTCGAGCTGGAACTGCTCGACTTCACGCTGGACGCGCTGACGCACAACCTCGCCGGCCAGCTCGCCGTGCAGGCGGCCGCGCGCGGCCTGACGCTGGACTTCGACGTGGCGCCCGAGCTGCAGCGGCCCCTGCGCGGCGATCCGCTGCGCCTCGAACAGGTTTTGCTGAATTTCGTCGGCAACGCCATCAAGTTTTCCGAGCAGGGTACGATCCACGTGCGCGCCCGCGCCCTGCGCACGGTCGGCGCCGATCTGCTCGTGCGCTTCGACGTCGAGGACCACGGCATCGGCATCGCGCAAAACGACCTGGCGCAGCTGTTCACGCCGTTCCACCAGGCCGACCCGTCGACGACGCGGCGCCACGGCGGCACGGGCCTGGGCCTCGTCATCAGCAAGCAGCTGGCGGAGCTGATGGGTGGGACGGTCGGCGTGACGAGCACGCCGGGGCAGGGCAGCACGTTCTGGTTCACGGCGCGCCTGCAGCCGGTGCCGGCCGCGCAGCCCGCGGGCGCGGCGCAGCAGGCGGCGTCCGGCGCGCTGGCCGGCGTGACGATGCTGCTCGTCGAGGACAACGCGTTCAACCAACAGGTGGCGCGCGAGCTGCTCGAGGATGCCGGCGCTCATGTCATCGTCGCCGATCACGGCGCCATGGCGCTCGAGCGGCTGGCCGAACGCCCCGTCGACTGTGTCTTGATGGATGTGCAGATGCCCGTGATGGACGGCATCGACGCCACGCGCCGCATCCGGCAAGACCCGCGCTACGCGGACCTGAAGGTGATCGCGCTGACGGCGAACGCGGGACTCGACGACCAGGCCCGCTGTCTCGCGGCAGGCATGGATGAATTCCTGACGAAGCCCGCGGCGCCCGAGACGCTGATCGCGACGATCGCGCGGGTACTCGGCCGCCACGTGCGGCGGCCTTCGGGCACGGGCGACGGCGCGCGGCGCGACAGCATGCTGCTCGACGTGGGCGTGCTGTCCGACGCGTTCGGCGGCCAGGCCGAGCGGATGCGCAAATACGCGTTCCTGTTCCTGGACGCGGCGCGCGACGGCATGCACGAGATCGAGCGCGCGCTGGCCGCGCAGGAACCGGCGCGCGCGGCCGCCGTCGCGCACCGGCTGAAATCGTCGGCGCGCACGGTCGGGGCGCTGGGGTTCGGCGACCTGTGCGCCGAGCTGGAGCGCCAGGTCGAACCGGGCGCGCTGGCCCGGGCGCGCACGCTGGCGGCGCGGCTGCGTGGCTTGCAGTCGCGGCTGGAACGCCACATCCACGCCGAACTGGGCGCGCGCCAGCAGGATCATCAGGCCTGAACACTCGACAGCTCTACCGCCGGACGGCCGGAAGTAGTATGCTGCGCGAGTCTTCCCGTCACGTCTCGCCATGCCATCCCCGATCCGCCCCGGCCTTCTCATCCTGCACGGCAACCAGATGGAATTGCTGCGCGCCGCCGTCTTCGACTGGCTGCGCGACAATCCGCTCGGTCCGCTGGAGGAAGAGATCATGCTCGTCCAGTCCAACGGCGTGGCCGAGTGGCTCAAGATCGCGCTGGCGGAAGAACTGGGCGTGTGCGCGGCCACGCGCGTGGCGCTGCCGGCGCGCTTCCAGTGGGAAGCCTACCGCGGCATGCTGGGCCCGGAACGGGTGCCGCGCCGCTCGCCGTTCGACAAGGACGCCCTCACGTGGCGCCTCATGCGCCTGCTGCCCGAGGTGCTGGAGAAGGAAAAATTCGAACCGCTGCGCCACTTCCTGAACGACGGCGACGCCGAACGCCGCCTGCAGCTGGCCGAACGCCTCGCCGACCTGTACGACCAGTACCAGGTCTACCGCGCCGACTGGCTCACGGATTGGGCCGACGGCATCGATCAACTGCGCCGTCCCGGCGGCGACCCCGTGCCGCTCGCGCCCGACCAGTGCTGGCAGGCGCAGCTCTGGCGCGAGATCCACGCGAGCCTGCCGCCCGAGCGGCGCTGGTCCGGCCGCGCGACGATCCACCAGCAGTTCATGGCGGCCGTGCTGGAAGACCGCCCACCCGTGCTCCGGCTGCCGCGCCGCGTGATCCTGTTCGGCATGTCGACCCTGCCGTACCAGACGATCCAGGCGATGGCCGGCCTGTCGAGCCACACGCAGGTGCTGCTGGCCGTGCCGAATCCATGCCGGTTCTATTGGGGCGACATCATCGAAGGCCGCGAGCTGCTGCGCGCCGCCTATAAACGCCAGCAGCACCGCAACGGCAGCGACCTGTCCGAGATCCCCGTCGAGCAGCTGCACGCGCACAGCCACCCGCTGCTCGCGAGCTGGGGACGCCAGGGCCGCGACTTCGTGCGCATGCTGGACGAATTCGACAACGGCGAGGGCGCGCAATTCGGCAACCTGCGCATCGACCTGTTCTCCGACGAGGAAGGCGACAGTCTGCTCGGCCAGGTGCAGGCCGCCGTGCGCGACCTGCTGCCGCTGTCGGAACATCCGCACACGCCGCCGCCGCCCGACGACCGCTCGATCGAGTTCCACATCGCCCACAGCGCCCAGCGCGAGGTCGAGGTCTTGCACGACCAGCTGCTGTCGTGGTTCGCGCAGGAGCGCGACGATCCCTTGCGGCCGCGCGACGTCGTCGTGATGGTGCCCGACATCGAGACCTTCTCCGCGGCCGTGCACGCCGTGTTCGACCAGCACAAGCGCAGCGACCCGCGCTACATCCCGTTCGAGATCGGCGACGTCAAGGACCGGAGCAGGAACCCGCTGCTCGTCGCGCTGGAATGGCTGCTGCGCCTGCCGCAGCAGCGCTGCCGCCAGAGCGAGGTGCGCGACCTGCTGGACGTGCCGGCGCTGGCAAGCCGTTTCGGACTGATTGATGCGGACCTGCCGATCCTCGGCCACTGGATCGAAGGCGCCAGCGTGCGCTGGGGCCTGGACCAGCGCCACCGCGCGGGGTTGGGCCTCGGGTCCGCCGGCGAGCAGAATTCCTGGCTGTTCGGCGTGCGCCGCATGCTGCTCGGCTACGCGACCGGCCACGGCGCGAGCTTCCGCGACATCGAACCGTATCCGGAAGTGGGCGGGCTCGATGCGGCGCTGGCCGGCTCGCTGGCCGAGCTGGTGGAAGCGCTGCTGGCCTGGCGCGAGGATCTCGACCGTACCTTGCGTCCGATGGAATGGGGGCAGTGCGCGCGCGCGTTGCTGGCCCGCTTCTTCCGCGCGACGAACGAGGAAGACCGCCTGATGCTGCACCAGCTGGAAGAAGCGCTGCAGTGCTGGCTGGAGATCTGCGAGAACGCGCTGTTCGACGAACCGGTGTCGCTCGCGGTGATGCGGGAAGCGTGGCTCGGCCAGCTGGACCAGCCGGCGCTCTCCCACCAGTTCGTGTCCGGCGGCGTCACGTTCTGCACCCTGATGCCGATGCGCGCCGTGCCTTTCCGCGTCGTCTGCCTGCTCGGCATGAACGACGGCGACTTCCCGCGCCGC
This sequence comes from Massilia putida, assembly GCF_001941825.1. Taxonomy (NCBI): domain Bacteria; kingdom Pseudomonadati; phylum Pseudomonadota; class Betaproteobacteria; order Burkholderiales; family Oxalobacteraceae; genus Massilia; species Massilia putida. Next base: position 1,478,635 of record NZ_CP019038.1, on the reverse strand, counting down.
GGCCACCAATCCGACTTCGACCTGCTCGCGCTGCCGGGTCTCGGCCGCCCGGGCGACCGTTCGCGCCGCGACGACGACCGCTACCTGATGCTGGAAGCCGTGCTGGCCGCGCGCGAAAAGCTGTACGTCAGCTGGGTGGGCCGCAACGTGCGCGACAACACGGAGCAGCCGGCGTCCGTGCTCGTGTCGCAGCTGCGCGATTACCTGGCCGCCGGCTGGGACCTGGACCTGGCCGAACGCACGACGGTGCACGCGCTGCAGCCGTTCTCGCGCCGCTATTTCGAGCGGGGCGGCCTGCTCACGTATGCGGGCGAGTGGCGCTCGGCGCACGGCACGGATGCGGCGCTCGCCGGCGGCGCGCTTGATGCCGATCCTTTGCCCCCGTTCGAGCTGGACGAGGATTACCGCCTCACTCTGGGCGAACTGGCGAGCTTCCTGCGCCAGCCGGCGCGCTTCTTCTTCCGCCGCCGTCTCGGCGTGACGTTCACGGACCTGGACGTCGTCGGCGAGGACGAGGAACCGTTCTCGCTCGATGCCCTCGACCGCTACTTTCTGGAAGATACGTTGTTGGATGACAGCGGCACGCCGGAGGCCCCCGGCGAAGTGCGCCAGGTGCTGGAGACGCGCGCGGCGCGCCTGGCGCGCGAAGGCGTGCTGCCGATCGGTCTCGTCGGCCGCCAGTGGCAGCAGCAGCTCGTCGACGACCTCGTCCCCGTGCGCCGCGCGTGGCTGGCCGCGGGCAGCCGTTATCCGCGCCCGGCGACCAAGCTCGTCGTCAGCGTGGACGTCGGCGGACTGCGCATCGAGGACTGGATCGACCGCCTGCGCAGCAACGACGAGGACACGGTGTGGCTGCTGCAGATGTCGTCGAAAGTCCTGGACCGCAAGGGCGAGCCGCGCGGCGACAAATTGATCGGCCCGTGGCTGCGCCAGCTGGCCGCCGCCGCGATGGGCGAACGGGTGGGCGGCGTGCTGGTCGCGCGCGACGCGAGCCTGGCGATGGCGCCGCTGGACCGCAGCGCAGCGCTCGCCCAGCTGGAGACGCTGGTGGCGCTGTGGCGCTCGAATCTCGACCGGCCGCTGCCCGTCGCGTGCAAGACGGCGCTCGCGCATTTCGCCGGCGGCGATGCGCGCGAGACGTATGACGGCGGCTTCGAGATCGACGGCGAAGTGACGGACCCGTGCCTCGCGCGCCTGTGGCCGGAGTTCTCGCTGTTGCGCGCTGCCGGCGGCTGGCCGCTCGTGGCGGAGGCGTTGTACGGTCCCCTCGTCGCCTGGCTGAAGGACAGTGTGACGGTGACGCGCTTCGACGGAGACGCGCCATGAGCCAGCTGCTCGACGCCCTGAGCTTCCCGCTGCACGGTTCGCGCCTGATCGAGGCCAGCGCCGGCACGGGCAAGACGTGGACCATCGCCGCGCTCTACCTGCGCCTCGTGCTGGGCCACGGCGGCGCGGACGGTTTCCTGCGTCCGCTGATGCCGCCCGAGATCCTCGTGATGACGTTCACGCGCGCCGCCACGCGCGAGCTGTCGAACCGCGTGCGCGAACGGCTCGTGCAGGCGGCCGCATGCTTCCGCGGCGAAGCCGACGCGGACGATCCTTACCTGGAAGCGCTGGCCGACGCGTACGACGACGAGGCGTCGCGCCTCGTGGCAGCGCACCGCCTCGTGCTGGCGGCGGAGACGATGGACGAAGCGGCCATCTTCACGATCGACGCGTGGTGCCAGCGCATGCTGCGCGAGCACGCGTTCGACAGCGGCAGCCTGTTCGACGAAGAACTCGTCAGCGACGAGCGCGCGCTGTTCGAGGACGCCGCGCACGATTACTGGCGCCAGCACGTGTACCCGCTGTCCGGCGCGGCGTTGACGAGCCTCCTGTCCTGCTGGAGCGATGTCGAGGCCCTGAAGCGGTCGGTGTTCGAGCTGGTGCGGCGGGCCGGCCGCCTGGACGACGGCAGGGAGCGCCCGCTGGGCGACGTCATCGAGGAAGCGGAACGCGCGCAACGCCACGAGCTCGCGAGGCTGAAGGATGGCTGGCATGCGCGCGCCGCTGCGATGGAATCGTGGATCGCGGCGCAGCGCGGCGCGAATCCGAAAGCGTTCAACGGCAACAAGATGCGTCCCGACTCGCTGGCGAAAGCGTTCGACGCGCTGCGCCGCTGGGCCGGCGACCCGCAAGCGCACTATCCGCAACTCACCGACGCGCTGTGGCAGCGCTTGACGCCGGCCGGCATCGTCGACGCGTTCAGCAAGGACTACGATGCGCCCGTGCCCGAATGCTTCGAGCACACCGAAGCGTTGAAAGCCGGGCTCGACGCCATCGCGCCCGTGTCCCATGCGCTGCTGCGCCACGCCGCCTGCGCCATCGCGCACCGCATGGCGGAACTGAAACGCCGCAACCGCCAGTTCGGTTTCGCCGACATGCTGGCCCGCTTGAAGGATGCGCTGGAGGGGCCGAACGGCGAGGCGCTGCGCAGGCGCATCCTCGACCAATATCCGGTGGCGATGGTCGACGAATTCCAGGACACGTCGCCCGACCAGTACCGCATCTTCGATCTGCTCTATCGCGTGGCCGACAACGACCCGGCGCGCGGCCTGTTCCTCATCGGCGATCCGAAACAGTCGATCTACGGCTTCCGCGGCGCGGACATCCACAGCTATCTGTCGGCGCGGCGGGCCACGAGCGGCCGCCACTACCAGCTGGGGACGAACTACCGCTCGACGCGCCAGCTCGTCGAGGCGGTGAACCAGCTGTTCCGCCACGCGGAGGGCAACTACGCGGCCGGCGCGTTCCGGTTCCGCAAGGGCGACGAGAATCCGCTGCCGTTCGAGGCCGTCGATGCGGCGGGGCGCAAGCAGCGGCTCGTCGGCGTGGACGGTCCGTTCCAGGCGCTGGCCGTCGGCATGGCGGAGATTGACGACATGCGCATGGACGACTACCGCGAATTCTTCGCCCAGCACTGCGCCGAACACATCGTCCGCCTGCTGAACGATCCGCGCGCCGGCTTCGAGGACGATGCGGGCCGCTTCACGCGCCTGATGCCGGCCGATATCGCGATCCTCGTGCGCGACCGGCGCGAAGCGGCGGCCGTTAGGCGCGCGCTCATGCAAAGAAAGGCCGCCAGCGTCTACCTGTCCGACCAGGACTCGGTCGTCGAAAGCATCGAAGCGCGCGACGTGCTGCGCTGGCTGCAGGCCGTGGCGAACCCGCTCGACGTCACGCTCGCGCGCGCCGCGTTCGCCACCGCGACCTGCGCGCTGCCGCTGGCGGAACTGGCGCAGCTGGCGAGCGACGAACTGGCGTGGGAGGCGCGTGTCGAGCAGCTGAAGTCCCTGCACCAGTCCTGGCAGCGCCAGGGCGTGCTGGCGATGCTGCGCCGCTTCATCCACGAACTCGGCCTGCCCGCGAAGCTGCTCGGGGCGGCGGGCGGCGAGCGCCGGCTGACCAATCTGCTGCACCTGGCCGAGCTGCTGCAGGAAGCGAGCCGCGAGCTGGATGGCGAGCAGGCCCTGATCCGCTGGTTCGCCGAGCAGGTCGAAGGCATGGGCGAGGGCGGCGACGAACGCGTGCTGCGGCTGGAGTCCGACGCGGAACTGGTCAAGGTCGTCACCGTCCACAAATCGAAGGGTCTCGAGTATCCGCTCGTGTACCTGCCGTTCGCCGTCACCGCGCGCAAGACGGACCGCCGCAACCGCGCGTTCTTCGAATACGTGGAAGACGATGGCGAGCGCCGCATCGACCTCGCGCTGTCCGACGCGGCATTGGCCGCCGTCGACCGCGCGCGCCTGGAAGAAGACCTGCGCCTGTTGTATGTGGCGCTGACGCGGGCCCGCCATTTCCTGTGGCTCGGCGTCGCGGCCGTGGCGGCGCGCAAGAAGGGCGAGAACCAGCTGCACGAATCGGCGCTGGGTTATCTGCTGACGGGCGGCACGCCGGTGCTTGCTACCGCCGTGCGCGAGCGGTGGGAGCTGCTCCGCGGCGGCGTCGACGGCATCGAGGTGCACGCGCTGGCCAGCCCGGACGGCTGCACGATGCTGCGCCGGACCGACGCGCGGCCGGACCTGGTGGAGCCGCCGCGGTTCGAAGCGCGCTTCGAGCGCAACTGGGCCGTGGGCTCGTTCACGTCGCTGACGAAAAACACCGTGGCGGCGCCGCCGCCCACGCGCCCGCAGGAAGAGAACCTGCTGGAGGAAGAAGACCCGGGCGTCGTGCTTGTGGCGCACAGCGAGGACGCGCCCTGGCACCGCTTTCCGCGCGGCGCCGGCCCCGGCAACTTCCTGCACGAGCAACTCGAATGGATGGCGCAGGAGGGCTTCGGCCAGGTCGACGATGAAGGTTTCCGCGGCCGCCTCGCGCAGCGCATCCAGCGCGCCGGCTGGGGCAACCGCCTGGACGACGCGCTCGCGTGGCTGCGCATGATCGCCGTGACGCCGCTGCCGCCCGTCGGCTGTGCGCTGGCCGATATCGACGCGCCCCTGGCCGAGATGGAATTCTGGTTCCCCAGCCGCCAGCTGGACGTGGCCGCGCTGGACCGCCTGTGCCGCCGCCGCATGCTCGGGAATACCCCGCGGCCGATCCTGCCGGAACGCCAGCTGCATGGCATGTTGAAGGGTTTCACGGACCTCGTGTTCGAATGCCACGGCCGTTACTGGGTGCTCGACTACAAATCGAACGCGCTCGGGCCGGGCGATACCGCGTACACGCAGGCCGCGATGGCGGCCGGCATGGCCGAGCACCGTTACGACATCCAGGGCGCGATCTACATGCTGGCCGTGCACCGCCTGCTGCGCGCACGTTTAGGCAGCGACTATTCGCCGCACGAGCATCTGGGCGGCGCCGTCTTCCTGTTCCTGCGCGGGATCGGCAACCCGGCCACGCACGGCTGCTATCTGCTCGAGCCGGACCTGGAGCTGCTGGACGGCCTCGATCGCCTGCTGGGAAAGGACGAGCATGAAGCTTGATGCGACGCTGGATGCGACGGCATTCTGGGCCGAGGTCGAACGCCTGACCGAGGCGGGCGAACTGCGCCGCCTGTCCGGCGTGTTCGCCCGCTTCGTGTCGACCCTGGGCACGGCGGCGTGCGCCCGTTCGACGCCGCTGCTGCTGGCAAGCCTCGTGCTGTCCGAACTGGAAGGCCGCGGCCACAGTTGCCTCATGCTGGACGACCTCGTGGGCGACCCGGCCGGGCTGCTCGGCTGGGCGGACGAGGACTGGAAGGCACTGTCGCGCGCCGCGAAACCGCTGCCGCGCGGCGTGAAGGGCTGGATTGCGCAACTGGCCGCATGCGAACAGGTATGGCGCGTGGGCGACTTCGATTACGACCAGCCGCTCGTGCTGGACGACAGCCGCCTGTACCTGCGCCGCTACTGGCGCGACGAGACGCTCGTGGCCACGTGCGTGCGCACGCGCGCGCAGGAGCGCCGCGACGTCGACATCGACCAGGCCCGCACCTGGCTGGAAGCCCTGTTCGGCGCCCAGCGCGCGGGCGAATCGCCGGACTGGCAGCGCATCGCCTGCGCGGTGGCGCTGCGCGGCGCGTTCGCCATCATCACGGGCGGTCCGGGCACCGGCAAGACGTATACGGTGGCGCGCCTGCTGGCGCTGTTGTTCGCGACGGCGCCGGATGCCGCGCGCCAGCGCATCGCGCTTGCCGCGCCGACGGGCAAGGCGGCGGCGCGCCTGAAGCAATCGATCGACAAGGCGCTGGGCGAGCTGGCCGACCGCGTGGGCGGCGCGCTGCCGCTGCGCGAACTCACAAGCAGGATGAGCGCCGCGCGTACCCTGCACAGCCTCCTGGGCGCGCGGCCGGACACGCGCAGCTTCGCCCACCACCGCGGCAATCCGCTCGACGTCGACGTGCTGATTGTCGACGAGGCGTCGATGGTGCACCTGGAAATGATGGCGTCGCTGCTGGACGCGCTGCCCGCGGGCGCGACCTTGATCCTGCTGGGCGACAAGGACCAGCTGGCGTCCGTGGAAGCGGGCGCCGTGCTGGGCGACCTGTGCCACGACGCGCAGGCCGGCCGCTACGACACCGGCACGCTGGCCTATGTGCGGGCGACCAGCGGCGAAGCGATTCCGGAGGAATTCGCCGGCGACGGCGGCCCGCTCGCCCAGCAGACCGTGATGCTGCGCCACAGCCGCCGGTTCGGCGGCCCGATCGGCAAGCTCGCGCTGGCCGTCAACGCGGGCGACGTCGACGGCGCCGCCGCCGCGCTGCGCGCGCCGGACGCCGCCGGCGTGCTGCGCTGGATCGACCACGCCCACCAGCACCATGTCATTCAACTGGCGATCGACGGCTACCGGCCGTACCTGGAACTGCTGCGCGCCGGCAGCGGCCAGGATGGCCAAGGCAGCCACGAAGACTGGGTGCGCGCCGTGCTGCAGCGCTTCGAAGCGTTCCGCGTGCTGTGCGCGGTGCGCGAAGGCGAGTGGGGCGTCGAAGGCTTGAACGACGCCATCGAACAGCGCCTCGCGCACGCGGGGCTGATCGTGCGCGGCGACTGGTATGTGGGGCGGCCCGTCATGGTCACGCGCAACGACTACCCGACGAAGACGTTCAACGGCGACATCGGCCTCGCGCTGACCGACCCGGCGCGTCCCGGCTCGCTGCGCGTGTGGTTCCTCGAAGGCGACAACGTGCGCAGCGTGCTGGCCACGCGGCTGCGCCACGTCGAGACGGCGTATGCGATGACGGTGCATAAATCGCAGGGCTCGGAATTCGCGCACACCGTGCTGGCCCTGCCGAAAGAAGGGGGCGCCGTGCTGGCGCGCGAGCTGGTCTACACGGGCATCACGCGCGCGAGCCGGCAATTCACCCTGACGACGCCGGCGCCGGCCGTGCTGGGCGAAGCGATCCTGCGGCGCACGCACCGCGCCAGCGGGCTGCGGGGGATGGTGGAGCGATAACCGAGGAGGTCACATGGGCAGCGATTGCAGGCACTTTCATGAGATCGTAACGCGCGAGGGCAATACCGGCGGCTGCGAGGAATGCCTCAAGATGGGCGACACCTGGGTGCACCTGCGCGTCTGCCTGACGTGCGGCCACGTGGGCTGTTGCGACGACTCGAAGAACAAGCACGCGACGAAGCATTTCCATGCGACGAGCCATCCGGCGATCCGCTCCAAGGAGCCGGGCGAGACGTGGGGCTGGTGCTACGTGGACCGGATCGTCAAGGACCCGGTCTAGACGACGCTCGTGCGCCAGCGCGTCCCGCCTGGCCCGGCACGACAACCGTTCCGCCGGCGACCGGCTCGTCAGGCCGATACAAGCTCAGGCGCGTCGACATGCCAGCGCATCGGCCGCACACTGGCGCAGGCGTTTGAAATTGGCAGGATTCGCCGAAAAGTAGTGCGTCCTTTGCAGGTAATACTCCAGGGCAATTCCATCCACAATATTGCCGGGTGGCGGTATGGTCACCTGGTTGTCGAACATCACCTCCACGCCCTCCAGCCATTTCAGCAGTGTGGTCGGCGGCCCCGACATATTGATCCACATGGCGATGTACAGCAGGGCCTTGAGCGATATGCAGCGCCCGCCTGCGGCGGCGGTCGCCATGCACGTGCGCACGTCATCGAGGACATTGCCCAGGATCGCCTGGTCCATCTTGTCCACTAGCGCGCGCCCGGCCTGCGAATTCAAGGCATTGTTGACGAGCGCGCTCTCCTGCGGCGAGAGAGGACTGGCGATGGTATGAACCGATAGCCGGCTCTTCAGCGATTGGGCCGTTGCGGGGGGAACGCCTGCGGCTTCCAGCACTTGGAGGAACGTGGAAGCGACGACCGGTTGATTGGCCGCGAGATCGCCCTGCATGAAGCCGAACGAGCCGCCGCTCTTGCCTTTTCCCGCGAAGCTGATCCGGTATGGCGACGCGTCGCCGATTTCGTGTAATCGCAACGCGGTCGAGATCGTCGTGTCGACACCATCGTCGAGTGTCGTGACAGGAATGTCTTCTGTCTCAGGTGCCGCACCTTGACGCAGGTTCACGGTGTGATTGGGCGAGAACGATGCCGAATGTAGTGGACATACGAAGTCTGCCGGGTCGAAACTCGTAATCAGTTCCGGTTGCAGCCCATTCCATGCGGACGGTGCCAGCAACGCACTGAACGGGGTGATCACGGTGAAGCCTGTTTCCCGGTTCTCGTCTGCGCCGACGACCATGCCGATCACCTGCATATTCCGATCGACGACCAGGCTGCCGCTGTCGCCGCCTTGCGTGAACACGCGGTCGGAGACGATCTGGCTTCTATACGTGACCGCCGTGGATGCCGCCCAGTCCGGGCCGACCACGATCATGCCCTCGACATCCTGATCCGCTGCGGCGATCTGCGGGTCGCTGTCATCGTCGAGGATGTGACGGCCGCCGATCTGGATCGGCTGGCCGATCGTCGGAGCGACAGGCGGTTTCAGATCCTCTAAAGTTTGCCCGAGACGCAACCTTGCATCGACCATGTCCGGACAAACCCATATCAGGGCGGCGTCGGTCGTCGGATCGCCGTCGATCGTCGTCCAGGTCAGCAGGCGGCCGATGGCCTGAGGCGAGCCGGAAGCGTCGATCGCATGGATTTCGTCACCCTGTCGTGCAAAAGTAGGGAGCACTACATGGCCTGCAGTCAACAATAGGAGGCGATCAGGATATTCCCGAAATCGGAGCAAGCAAGTCGATTTCCCGCTGCCATACGTCCCGTACTGCACCCTGTCACCACATTGAAATTTAGTCATGGCATGCCTCCAATGCCGGGTTCGGAAGAACCGGGATCTAGATTGTGCTCGGCGGCAGCGGCCGCGGCAGCACGGTGCTCGGCTTGAGCGGGCTTTGCGGTATGCCATCACCCGGCTGCGCGGATCTCGCATTGGAGGCGGCGTCCAGATGCGCACCGTTCGCCGCCGGAGGCACCGGCACGGCCTTGTAGGCGAGATAGCCGGCATGACTGATGGCGAGCAGGTAGACGAATGTGTCGGACAGTTGCGGCAGAATGGTCGTGTTCGCGGCGACCCCGGCTGGCGCCTTGCCGGACACGCCCGTGTAAAACAGGTGGATCAGCATCGCCAAGTACACACTCCAGAGAACGAGGGTGACCGCGAACTGTTGGACTTTGCTGATGTCGATCGTCCCGGCCGCGGCGGCATCGTCGCTCTCGAATAAATCCTTGAAGAGGGGAGGGCACCAGTCCGAACGGACGAACACCTTGCCGACCGCGTGCACGTCGGCGCCCACGCGGGCCGCCGCCGCGTCCAGCGCGGATTGGGAGGGCGCGTTGGCCATCGACTTGAGCGACAATATCGCCGGCGCGGCCGCCCCGCTGGCGATACTGATGCCCATGATCGTCAACAACTCAGGTGGGATGTAGATATCCAGGGCCGTCGCCAGTCCGTCGGAAGAGCCGGCGTCGAGCGCACTCCAAGCCCGGCAAACCACCACCGCCATCAACGCCGACAGGATCAGCCAGGTCCAGAGCACGACCTGTAGGCGGGAAAGACTATAGGTATTGCGGCTGCTCCAGAATACGCCGCTCACCTTGCCCGACACGCCGACGCTGATCGCCATGAGCAGGACGTAAAGGGCCAGCAGGGCCACCGCGAACACGACCACCCGCGTCATGGGGTCTTTAGCGGCTGCGCCGGGCAATCCCCAATTGGGCAACAGCGCGTCGATGACGCCGAGCGCAAGGCCAACGACCAGTAGCGGTATGGCTCCCATCAACGGATGGGCGGAATGCGACTTCTGCGGCTTGGGCATAGCGGTCCGGACGCCGACGTAGGCTTTCGGGCCGCCGCGCAACGGGGCGTTTTGAGCATTCATGATGGTTCCTTATGACGACGTGTCATTACTTGGTTGGCTTTGTAATCGCGCTATGTGCAGGCGTTGCCGCTGCCGTGACCGGCGGAGGTTTTGGCGGCGTCCCGCCCGCGCCCGACGGGCTTGCCGTCGTGGGAGAACAATCCCCACTGGCATTGATCGGGCCGTGCGTTGCGATATATGCATGGAGTGAATCGCTCATTCTTCCCGTCGGCACTCTCCCGGCGCAGTTCTCCAGTTTCTTGACCCGGTCGATATAGCGTGGATCATTTGGGGTGACATCGGGCGGCAAGCCGAGTTCCGTCAGTTTTTCGGCTCCGGCGTTTGACACGAGGCCGGTACCGACGTCAGACGGTGGCGATGGAGCAGCGCTGTTGCCTTTTTTTCCGGCGGAATTCTTCGTTAAATCTTTTTTTGGCCCGACCGCGACTGGTTTTTTGTCGGATGGGGAGCCGATAATGATGTCGACCTGGTTCGATGCACGATGTGTTGATTCTTTGGACGATGAGTCGTAGAGATATAACTTGAAATGGCCGGGCTTGGCGTTCGGCGGCGCCATTACCTGTAACTTGCCATCCGAGAGCGTCGCAACGAGCTGAGCAATCGTCGGTTCAGGGCCCGACCACCCGATTCTCGGCGTGCCCGCACCATCCCCGATGACTTCAAAATTGTATGATTCTCCCGCCAGCAGCGGCACGCCGGTCGGTGGAACATCGTCGCGCAAAACGATTCGCATCGGTTCGGTACCGGGCGTGATCGTCTTGCAAGTTCCAATGGCAGCCGTTGATATCACGTCACTGGAAAGCAGCTTCTGGACTGTCGCTACTTCGGTAGTCAGCTGTTCCAGGCTGACTTTCAGTTCGTCGAACCATGGTGCAACGCCCAATTGGGTGGTTCGCTGGGCCTTCGAGAGCGCTTCCTGTGCCGTGGACGCGGTCGCCTTGGTGTCCGATTTGGCAGCCTGGTGCGAACTCACGAACGCACTGATCGAACTGGATTGCGCGATCGCATCGATGTTTGGCGAGGACGAATCCAACTGCTGGCTCACGCTCATTACAGTCTGGTTGACTGCCGAATAAACGGTGCGGCCGATGTTTTTGTCATCGATACTGACGGCCCCATCAATCTGTACGACGAGAAGCTCTGCCGTCTTATATGCTGTTTCCGCCTTATCGATAACCTCCGTTAATGCCCCTCCTTGAACCGTGGCGCGTCGGCCGGCGCGTATTGCATCGGCGAGTCTGCCGATCTTCAGCATCAAGCGGTGTCGTGCCGCCTTGAGGCCCTCATTGCGCAGATTCAAGCCCAATGCCGCGTCGTCGATGCAATCCAGATTCTTGAGCCCGGCGCGATAGATTCCTATCCTGACTGATGGCTGGACATTCTGATTGGTCACGTAGCCCGCTCCGCCGACGGTGAGGAGCGACAGTACGAGGTCGTTGCTGCCTTTGAATAGCGCTGCCATGCCGGCGCCGCCGACGCCGCCCGCGACCATGCCTTTGTTCGTGGCGTCCAGTTTCTCGAGCGCGGTGACATCCTTCTGCATTTGATCGCGAGCCCGGGCGAGATAGGCGTAAGCGTTCGCGTAGCTTAAGCCGTCGGTGATGTCCTTGTCTGTCGGTCGTTCGGGTGGCGTCAGTAACACGGTACAGGAACACAGGCATACCGACGACACCACGCCTGCGTATTTTAAGAAATGCATTGGCGACGAATCGAGACCGCTTTGAGCGAGGAGCGCACGGAATTCGCAAAATCTATTTCGCATCCTGATCTCTCCTCGCTTTGCCCGGCATTCACGAATCGAGCCACGTCTTGATATTTCGCTGGCATTGTCGACGGCAAGACAAATCGCATTCAGCAGTTCGGTTTACAGACAGCCGGCATTTCGCACACGTGTATTGTGTCGAAAATTTAACTTCCTGAGCAATATTGATCTACCTCTAACTACTGCTAGGTTCTTTCCTATTTCAAATATTATGTCTCCTGCGTGATTTATTCGGCTTGATTAAGATATTTCCGCGTGGATTGAGAGCCTGCTAATTAACTTTTCAAGCCTTTGCGTATCCGATCGAGTGTGTTGAAAAAATTTCGATAGGAAATGGCGATAAGGATTTTGGGGGCGAATGCCGTCATGGGGGGCGTTTAATCCACCGGTTTTAGATAATGCTCTTCCTGCGCTGTGGGCTCAATCGCCGCACATATATTTTTGTATATGCGACACGCCTTATGCCCGTCTGTTACTTGTGGAAAAAAGGTTTTTATAAACTACAAAACAATATGTCGTCGGTTATCGGAAGAGGGTGTCGAGTGATGCTGGTCGAGTGAGAAAAGCAAACCGCGGCAGGCCTCATGGCGGATCGAACATTTTGCTGATGTGGCTGGCTTACGCTGGCGTCGTTCGCGGTACAGCGCCGGACGGCGCGCTGTGCGCTATGCGTCCGTGACAAAATGGATGTACCGCCACCGTCACCGCGAAAGCCGCGCATGGAACCCGTCTGCACCATCGGCCATTCGAACCGTACGATCGAGGATTTCATCGGCCTGTTGCGCCAGAACGGGATCGCCTGCCTGCTCGACATCCGGACGGTGCCGAAATCGCGCCACAACCCGCAATTCGGCCAGGACCAGCTCGCGGCCTCGCTGGCCGAGGCCGGCATCGAATACCGCTACATGCGCGGCCTCGGCGGCCTGCGCCGCCCGCACAAGGATTCGCCGAACGCCGGCTGGCGCAACGAGTCGTTCCGCGGCTACGCCGACTACATGCAGACCGAGGAATTCGCGGCCAACGTCGATGCCGTCATCGAACTGGGCAAAGAGAAATCCTGCGCGCTGATGTGCGCGGAAGCGGTGCCGTGGCGCTGCCACCGCTCGCTCGTGGCCGACGCGCTGCTCGTGCGCGGCGTGCCGGTCGACGACATCATCGATGCGCGCCAGCGCCGCCCGCACAAGCTGACGCCGTTCGCTCACGTCGACGGCTTGCGCATCACCTATCCGCCCGAACCGGATCCGCAGGGGCAGCTCAGCTTGGATTGACCACGCGGGTGACGGCCGCGCTCAGTTCCGCGAGCTGGAACGGTTTGCGCAGCACGGCGTGCGAGCCGATCGCGTGTTCGATGGCCCCCATGTCGGCATAGCCCGTCGCCACCAGCACGGGCAGGCGCGGGAACAGCGCGCGGGCGCGCACGGCGAGTTCGACGCCTGTCATGTCCGGCATCAGGTAATCCGTCAACAGCAGGCCCGGCTCGCCGGTGGCCAGCTCGGCCAGGCCCTGCGTGCCGCCGTCCGCTTGCGAGACATTGCACCCGAGAGCCAGCAGCGCATCCACGATACCCGCGCGCACGTCGCCGTCGTCTTCCACGACGAGCACCTTGAGGCCGGCGAGTCCCTGGCGGTCGATGTCGAGCGGGAATTCGTCCGCGGTATCGTCGCGGGCGGCGCGCATCCAGACTTCCACCGTCGCACCCTGGCCCGGCGCGCTGTGGATGAACGCACCGCCGCCCGATTGCTGGGCCATGCCGTAGACCTGGCTCAGGCCCAGGCCGGTACCTTTGCCGACGCCCTTCGTCGTGAAAAACGGTTCGAAGACCTTGGCGGCGATTTCCGGCGACATGCCGGGGCCATTGTCGGCCACCGTGACGCACACATACGGCCCCGCGGGAAGCGTACCGGCGAGCGGTTGCGCATTCACCGCGCGCAAGTCGATCCGCCCGTGTCCGGCGAGCGCGTCGCGCGCATTGATGACCAGATTGAGCAAAGCCATTTCCATCTGGCTCGTATCGGCGAGAACCGCGTCGACATCGTCGGCGACCGCCAGCGTGAGTTCGACGCCCGCGCCCAGGATCGGTTTCGCGAGTTCCGCGACGTTCTCGAACAGCGCCCTGACCGCGAGCGGACGCAAGTCCAATACCTGGTTGCGCGCGAACGACAGCAGCTGGCCCGTGAGCTTGGCGCCGCGCTTGCAGGCGGCCTGCGCCGTCCTGGCGCGTGCCAGGGTCGAGTCTTCGCGCGAAAACATGCCGATGAGCTCCATATTGCCCTGGATGACGTTCAGCAGGTTGTTGAAGTCGTGCGCCACGCCGCCCGTAAAACGGCCGAGAAACTCGAGCTTTTGCGCTTGCGCCATGGCTTGCTGGGCACGCTCGCGTTCCATGATCTCCGCCGTGAGCCGGTCGTTGGCGCGCGCCAATGCCCAGGTGCGCTCGTCGACGCGCGCCTCCAGGTGGGCATTCAGCGACGCGAGCTCGTCGGCGACAGCCTTGCGCTGCGCCAGCACTTCCCGCGCCTGGTACTGGCGCCGGCGCGCCCTCAGCGCCGAGCCCGCCGCCGTCGCCAGCGTGTCGGCGCTCAGCGGGCGTTCGAGCAGGATCACGTTCCCGAGTGTGGACAAGGTCGTTTTGAGTTGCGCGGGCGCCGAGCCGAACCGTTTGGCCAGCAACACGACGAACGGGAAATCCGACCAGGACTCCTGTTTGGCCAGCCACTCCGAGACGCGCGTCAGCGCGAGCGGCGACAGTGCCTCTTCCGAGATGATGGCCGCCGCGGCGCCGTGCCCGACGGCATCGACGAGCGCGTCGACGTTGGCGACGACGTCGCAATCGACGCCGTCGCGCGCGACCACGCCCGCGATGACTTCCGCGTCGCGTCCCTGTGGCGCGACGATGAGGATGCGCTGTTCGCGGCGGTCAGCTGTTGGCATCGGATGCGGCCATCATCGGGGTCGTCCCGCGGTAGGTCGGCAGCCCCGTCAGCACGCCCTCGAAGCCTTCCAGTGCCTCGCCGATGTCGATGCCGCCGGCGCCGAGCGACAGTTCGTGGATGGTCAACGCATGGCTCGTCATCCGGCTCTTGGACACGGTAATGGCACGGCGCAGTTTGCCGCCCGATTCAAAATAGCGCAGCAGCATCGTCGAGTCGCTCAGATAGCTGAGATCGACGTCGCGGATGACCTCGCCGATGAGGCCGTGTTCGCCGAGGATCAGCGCCGTCGTGACGCCATTCAGGTTGAGGTAGGCAAGCAGCTCGTGCATCTGGAGGATGAGGAATTGCTCGCCGGGCATCGCCTGCAGGTAGGCGTTGAGGCTGTCGATGGCGATGAACGTCGCACCGTCGGTTTCCACGGCATCGCGCAGCATTTGCGCGAACTGGCCGGGGGCCAGCTCGGCCGGGTCGACATGGCGCACGGTCAACAGGCCCGAGACCATGTGCCGGCGCAAATCGAGGCCCAGCGACGCGGCGCGGGCGAAGAACGTTCCCAGGCCTTCGTCGAACAGATAATACGAAGCCTTCTCGCCGCGGTCCAACGCCGTCAGCATGCAGCGCACGACCACCGTCGTCTTGCCGACGCCGGAGGGGCCGACGAACAGGGTATTCGTGCCGGACACGAGGCCGCCTCCCAGCAGCGCGTCGAGCCCGGGCGAACCCGTGGAGCGGATGACCGGATTGAACTCCACGCCGTGCTCGGCCGCGACGAGCCGCGGGAAGATCCGGATGCCGCCGGTGTCCAGCACGTAGTCGTGGTAGCCGCCCCGGAACGCGATCCCGCGCATCTTCATGATGTTGACGCGGCGCCGCTCCTTCCCGAATTCCTTAGCCAATTGCTCCAGGCAAATGACACCATGGGCGATGCTGTGCAGGTGCTGGTCGGACTGGCTGGTCTTGTCGTCAAGCATGAGAACAGTACACGCCCGCGACGCAAAAAATTGTTTGAGCGCCAGGATCTGGCGACGGTAACGCAGCGGGTTCTGGGCCAGCAGGCGCATTTCGGACAGGCTGTCGAACACGACCCGCGCCGGCCTGATCTTGTTAACCTGCTCCATGACACCGCGCGCCGTTTCGCCGAGCTCGATCTCGGCGGGATGCAGGACGGACTGCTGCGCATCCGGATCGAGCGCGTCGTCGCTGGCGAGCTCGAAAATCGCCAGCGCGTCGAGCGACCAGCCGTGGCTGTCGGCCACTGCCCGCAGTTCGTCCGCCGTTTCGGACAGCGTGATGTAGAGTCCGGCTTCGCCCCTGGCGGCACCGTCGAGCAGGAATTGCATGCCGAGCGTCGTCTTGCCGGTGCCCGGCGTCCCCTCGACCAGATACACCCGTTCGGCCGTCAAGCCCCCGCCCAGGATGTCGTCCAGGCCAGGGACGCCGGTCGATATGCGGTGGGAACGTTTTCGAGCTGGGAGGGAGGGCGACGATTCTGACATACACGGGTATCCGAAAAAGACGGTAGAGCGCGCTCGAGCGAACGCGGTGACGGGCTGTGGTGACGCGACAGTGAACCGATTATATGTCGAACCCGCTGATCCTCGTCGCGACGAAGGAATCACGAATAATTGGCGGTCATCTTTGCTTTCCCTGTGGCAACAATGTTAAAGTTACGGTCTGGAAAATGTTATCGGAGCGGTATCATGTTGATTGTCGTGGGTGTCGTGATCGTGCTGCTGGCCGTGTTCGGCGGCTTCGTCCTGCAGGACGGGCATCTGGCCGCGTTGTTCCAGCCTTACGAACTCCTGATGATCTTCGGCGGCGCGCTGGGCGCCTTCGTCATCGCCAACGACCGCAAGGCCATCCGCCTTACGTGGCAGAGTCTGCCGACGCTGTTCCACGGCTCGCGCTACACGCGGGAACTGTATATGGCATTGATGGGGCTCATGTTCGACCTGTTGACGAAGGTTCGCCGCGAGGGGCTGATGGCGCTGGAAAACGAGATCGACGCGCCGTACGAAAGCGCCATCTTCACGAAATACCGCGTCATCCTGCAGGACGACCACTTGCTGGAATTCATCACGGACTACCTGCGCCTGATGGTGTCGGGAACGATGAACAGCTACCAGCTGGAAAACCTGATGGACAACGAGATCGACACCTACCAGGACGACTCCGACATTCCCGTGCAGGCCATCCACAAGCTGGCCGACGGCATGCCCGCGTTCGGCATCGTCGCGGCCGTGATGGGCGTCGTGCACACGATGGGCGCCATCGGCCGCCCGCCGGCCGAACTGGGCGCCCTGATCGCGGCCGCGCTCGTCGGCACCTTCCTCGGCATTTTGTTGTCGTACGGCCTGGTCGCGCCACTCGCGAACCTCCTGCACCGCCGTCACCAGGAAGTCGTGAAAGCGCTGCAATGCGTGAAAGTCACGTTGCTGGCCTCGATGAACGGCTATGCGCCGACGATCGCCGTGGAATTCGGCCGCAAGGTCATCTCGGCCACGGAGCGCCCGACCTTCGCCGAACTGGAAGGTCATGTGCGCCAGCTGAAGTCACGCTAGACGGTCTTAACGGCGGTCGGGCATGGCGATGCCGGCCAGCTTCCAGCTCCACAGGCCGTCGCGCCGGAAAATAAAACTGCCGCCATCCTGCGCCGTGACGGCAAAGCGATCCCAGCCGAGGTAGTGCAGCGCAGCGTGCGGCTTCTCCCGTGCCGGTTCCGCGCCCGGCCCTTCCGATTCGGGAGCGGGCTTCGCGATCGATACGTTGCCGTGCTCGACCATGGCCGCGACACCGGCCGGCGACACGACGGCGTCGATGAGCGGATTCGCGACGGCCATCGCGAATTTCCTGCCGATCTCGGCAAACGGATTGTTGCCGTCGGCGTGATCGACGTCCCGGCTGATCGACGCCAGCAGCTGGCCTTTCACGCTGTCGCGCAGGGCGGGAAAGTCGACTTGCGCGGACACGGCGTCGGCGTCATGGCGGGCGGCGGCGTCCCGCAGGCGGTGCAGCGTCCACCACGGGCTGGCGAAGCTGGTGACGGCGACGACGAGGAGGGCGCCGACGGCGCCGGCGGCGAGGGCTCGGGTACGGTTCATCACGTTCTTTGCTTTCTGGAAAAGCGACATGATACCCGGAGACCACAAACGACAAGGCCGGAACGGTCGCCCGTCCCGGCCTTGCCCGAGCCGCTGATACGCTTCGCTCAGCGATGCCGGCGATGACGCGTCACGATCACATGCTTGTGCCCACGGCGCGTGCCGCCGCCGACGGACGCGCGGATGCGCGGACCGCCTGCCGAGGCGTGGACGCGCGGGGATTCGGCGCGCGTCGACACGGGGCCGGCGTCGCCCAGCACGTGGCGGCGGATGTTCAGGGCGTCCAGGACGCGCACGGACGACGCGCCCGCGTTCAGCAGCACCATCGTCGCGTTCTTGCCGGCCGCTTTCACGCGCATGATCAGGCAGCGGCCCGCTTCCTGCGTGTAGCCCGTCTTCGACAGGCCGATGTCCCAGCCCTTCGCGCCGACGAGGCGGTTGGTGTTGTGGTACTCGACTTCACGGCCCTTGATGTTGATCAGGTCCTTGGACGACGTCGTGATGCGGGTGATTTCCGGATAATTCGACGCAGCCGTCGCCATCTTGACGAGGTCGGCGGCCGTCGAGCGGTTGTTCGGGCTCAGGCCGGTCGGTTCCTCGATGACGGTCTGGGACATGCCCAGCGCGGCGATCTTGCGCTTGACGGCGGCGCGGAATGCCTCGATGCCGCCCGGATACGTGCGCGCCAGCGCGGCGGCGGCGCGGTTGTCCGACGACATCAGCGCCAGCTGCAGCACGTCGCGGCGCGGGATCGTCGCGCCGACGGGCACGCGCGACGTGCTGTGCTTCAGCATGTCCACGTCTTCCTTCTCGATCTCGATCGGCTCGTTCATGTCCTGGTGGGCATCGAGCACGACCATGGCGGTCATGAGCTTGGTCAACGAAGCGATCGGCGCGACGGTGCTGGCGTTCTTTTCGAACAGCACTTTGCCCGTGTCGTCTTCGACCACCAGGACGGATTGCGATCCGAACGGCACGGCGAGGGCCGCTGCACTGGAGATCGTCATCACTACGGCAGCGAGGAATTTTTTGATCATGAATGGTGTCTGGGTACGGTTAATGGTCGGGCGCCGGACGGCGGCGGAACATCAAAACGTCGGGTCGGCAGATAGCGTCTAGCTATACGGCAACAACAAAGTTGAACGATAGCATCAAAGATTGTCATATGTCTATGTCAGCCTCTGAAATATCGAGTCCACCAGCAAGATTCTACAAGAAAAAAAAGCCCCGCGTTGCCGCAGGGCCTTCTTTTTGAACAGAATTTTCTAGACTGTCTTATTTTGACGTGTAGATTTTGTCGAACTCGCCACCGTCATCGAAATGGCGTTTCTGCGCAGCACGCCAGCCGCCGAACACGTCATCGACGGTGAACAGCTGGATCGGCTTGTAGTTGGCGGCAAATTGCTTCATGACTTTTTCGTTGCGCACACGCAGATAGTGCTTGGCGCCGATGGCCTGGCCTTGGTCCGAATACAGGAAGTTAAGGTACGCGGTAGCCTGCTTGCGGATGCCTTTGCGGTCGACGACCTTGTCGACGACGGCCACGGGCGACTCGGCCAGCACGGAGATCGACGGGTACACGACTTCGAAGTCGTTGCCGAACTCGGCGCGCACGAGGTTCACCTCGTTCTCGAACGTGACGAGCGCGTCGCCGATCTGGCGCTGCGTGAACGTCGTGGTGGCGGCACGGCCGCCGGCGTCCAGCACGGGCACGTTCTTGAAGATCTTGCCGACGAGTTCGCGCGCCTGCGCTTCGTTGCCGCCTTTTTTGATCACCGAGCCCCACGCCGCCAGGTAGGTGTAGCGGCCGTTGCCGGCGGTCTTCGGGTTCGGGATGACCACTTTCACGCCCGGCTTGGCCAGGTCGGCCCAGTCGTGGATGCCCTTCGGATTGCCTTTGCGGACCAGGAACACCATGGTCGAGTAGTAGGGCGCGGCATTGTCCGGGAATTTCTTCGCCCAGTCCTTGGCGACGAGGCCGCGGTCGGCCAGCATGTCGATGTCATTGGCCTGGTTCATCGTGACGACGGACGCTTCGAGCCCGTCCGCGACGGCGCGCGCCTGCTTGCTGGAACCGCCGTGCGATTGCTTGATCGTGATGTTTTCGCCGGTGGTCTTTTTCCACTCGGCGACGAAGGCCGGGTTGATGTCCTTGTACAGCTCGCGTGCCACGTCGTACGACACGTTCAGCAGCTCGACGTCGGCGGCTTGCGCGGTGAACGGCAGGACGGCGCCGCCGAGTGCCAGCGCCAGCAGTGCACGGCGCAGCGAGGAAATGGATGGGATCGCCATATTATTTTTCCTTGTGGAGACTCTTCTAGGGGTTTTGGATCATCCGTTAAAAAATAGCAAAACAAAAGTACATTTTTATCATATGCTTAGACGCCGTATGAGGCATGCATACGCTTCGGGCCGCCCCAAAGCAGGCAAACCGCGTTTGGGTTATAGTCCGGCCTTTCGCTGTTCGGGCTGATGACCGGTCCGCAGAATCATCGTTTGTTCCAGGTTGACGCTGAAAAACAATGGGTATCGAAATTCGCCAGGCAATACCGAGTGACGCGCCCGCGGCCTGCGCGCTGCTGCGCCGCTCGATCGAGGAGGGCTGCATGCTTGACCACGGCGGCCGTCCGGAGATCCTGCAGGCCTGGCTCGGCAACAAGACCACGCAGAACGTGCTCGGCTGGCTGTCGTCGCCCACGAATTATGCCGTGGTGGCGGAGCGCGACGTGGACGGCATGCGCGAACTGGTCGGCCTGGCCCTGTTGAACCAGGCTGGCAAGGTGCCCCTGTGCTATGTCCGCCCCGACTTGTTGCGCCATGGCGTCGGCCGGGCCTTGTTGTGCGCGCTGGAGGCGCAGGCGCGCGCGTGGAATATCAGCAAGGTGCACATGCAGAGCCCGGGTTCCGCCAGCGGCTTCTTCGAGCGCCACGGCTATGTCAACGCCGGCAAGGACAAGGCTTGCTACGGCCTCGAATGTGATTTTCTGTGGAAACACCTCGATGCCGAAACAGTGCCGGCACGCAAGCGTTTTTGCAATTGCAGCCAATGAGCCGCGTCATGCCGTGATCGTTGTTTAACATTACACAACGTGAACGCATCTTTTTTCTGCCGGGCGGTTGCGCTATAGTACTCGGGTTGCAATGATGAGTTCGTTATGGCTTCCCGCAGAGATTTTCTTCACCAAGGCTTGCGCCTGACCGCGCTGGGACTCGTCGCCGTCCCGTTGGTCGATGCCCGGGCGGCCCGCGCCGCCGCCGGCCGCGACCAGACCGACCCTCCCGGCACCGACCTGGAACCGCCGCCCGACCTGTTCGACGCGCAGGTCGTCGACATCGACTTCTGGGTCAAGCCGCGCACCCTGTCCGTGATCCGTCCGCAAAGCGGCGAACGCGCCAGCGTCATGTACTGGAAGGACGGCGAGGTGATCGATTCGGCCTACCAGGAACTGTGCCATTTGCTGCGCGACGTGAACGGCAAGGCGTCGATTCCCATCGACCCGAAGCTGATCGAGACGCTGTGGGCGTCCCAGGCGTTCGTGGCGCGCTACGGCCTCGACCGTCCGTTGGAGATCCTGTCCGGCTACCGCACGCCGGCGTCCAACAACCGGCTGATCGAGCAGGGCGTGCCGGCCGCGCGCCAGTCGCTGCACATGTCCGGCAAGGCGGCCGATGTCCGCATCGCCGGCCTCACCGAGGAGGTGCTGGGCGGACTCGTCAAGAGTTTCCGCAAGGGCGGCGTCGGTTTCTATTACCGCTCCGGCCCGAAAGGCGGCTGGATCCACACGGACACGGGCCTCAACCGTACCTGGAAGGGCTGAGAACCTACCGGCGCCGCCGGATTCCTGGACGGATAGGCGGCGCACGCGTCCCCGCGTTTTTGCTATCGTAATCGCACCAACTTTTCCCGAAGGAGGGCATGATGGCAACCATGAACGCACCCACAATGGAACGTCGGCACCTTCCCGAACGGCGTGCCGCCGTGCGGGAAGGCACCACGGCGATGACCGGTCTCGATTACGCCGCAATGGTCCTCATGATCATCGGCGGCCTGAACTGGGCGATGGTCGGCCTGTTCGACATCGACGTCGTCGCCACGCTGTTCGGTCCGGGCAGCCCGGCCAGCCGCGTCGTCTATGTCATCGTCGGTCTCGCGGCCCTGTATTCGATCTATACCGCGACCAAGCTCAGCCGCCATAAGCACTGATGGCACGTCACCAAACCTGCCGCGCGTCGCACGGCGGACCGGGCCGCGCAGGCCGCGATGCTCCGCTACGGTGGACGGGCCGTACTCTGGCACAGCTGCGCTTCTCGAACAGCATTGCGGCCGCTCGCGACGGTTGTTCGAGGTGCCAAAGGCCATGCGCGTCGGCCTGATTTCCGACACGCACGGCCTGCTGCGCCCCGAGGCGCTCGCCTTCCTGGCCGGGGCCGACCATATCGTCCATGGCGGCGACATCGGCGGCCCGGAGATCCTCGAGCGCCTGGCGGCCGTCGCGCCGCTGACGGTGGTACGCGGCAACAACGACACGGCGCCGTGGGCGCGGGCGATCCCCGAGACGGTCCGCGTCGACTTCGGATCCGTGGCGCTGTACGCGATCCACGACCTCAAACTGCTGGACATCGATCCGCGCGCGGCTGGCGTGCGGATCGTCGTGTCCGGCCACTCGCACCGTCCCGCGTGCGTCGAACGCGACGGCGTGCTGTACGTGAACCCGGGCAGCGCCGGCCGGCGCCGCTTCAGCCTGCCGATCGCGGCCGGCGAGCTCATCATCGACGGCGACGCCGTCCGTGCCCGGCTCGTGACGCTCATCCCGTAAGACGCTCTGGCCGCAGGGCGGGAAATGCCGTAGCATACGCGCCGTCCTCAAGCTTGATCGATCTCATCATGACGCCCGACCAGAATACGAACGACCGCCCCCGTTTCCGCCCCGTCCCGTGGACGCCACTGGAAACCCCGCAGGACGTCGAGCTGTGGATCGACGAGCACAACCGCACGATGCAGGAGCTCGTCAAGCCGCAGGAGACGGGCGTCGGCGTGCGCTTCCGCCTCGCGCCCGGCGGCGACATCTACATGCAGACGGCGGCGGATGCCGTCATCCTCGACGTCGAGCCCGACGCGGGCTGGGTCGCGCCCCTGATCATGGCCGCGACGGGCGCCGAGCAGCCCGCCGGCTCGATCTGGGTGCTGCCGGACGACAAGCTCATCCAACTGCTGCTGGGCCTGTCGACGCTCGTCGAGAGTTCGCTGATCGTCACGGGCCACAACTTCGGCAAACACGGCCGGCGACATTTTTAGCATATATTTACGACAATATTTCCTTTGCGCATAGTCGCGATTCGGTGTTAAATCAGCGTTGTCCCGACGAAGAGCTGAGCCGATGCACATGCGATTTCCGAACACCACGCGGCGCGCGCTGCTGTCCTTTGCTGCGCTGGCCCTGGCCGTGGCGCCGGCGGCCCGCGCGGCCGATCTGCTCGACACCGTCAAGACGCGCGGCACCCTGCGCATCGCGCTCGAAGGCACTTACCCGCCCTTCAATTTCAAGGATGCGAAGACGGGGCAGTTGGCGGGTTACGACGTCGACGTCGCGAAACTCGTCTGCGCCCGGCTGGGCGTCAAGCCGGAATTCGTGACAACGGAATGGGCCGCCATTCTCGCGGGCCTGGGCGCCGGCAAATACGACGTCATCGTCAGCCAGGTGGGCATCACGCCGCGGCGCCAGCAGGCATTCGATTTCTCCCAGCCTTACACGTACTCCGCGCCGCAATTGATCGTGCGCCGCAACGAGGAAGCCACCTATAAAAGCCTTGCCGACCTCAAGGGGCGGACGGTCGGCGTGGGGCAGGGCAGCGTGTTCGAGCAGCAGGTCCGCGCCGTGCCCGGCATCGAGGTCAAGAGTTATCCGGCCGCGCCGGAAAACCTGCAGGATCTCGCATTCGGCCGCATCGACGCGGCCCTCAACGACAGCCTGATGGTGGCCTACCTGCTGAAGAATTCCCAACTGCCGATCCGCGCCGGCGCGCGCGTGGGCGACGTCGAGCGCATGGGCATCGCCTTCCGCAAGGGCAATCCGAAATTCCACGCGGCCGTCGACCAGGCGTTGGACGCCGCGCGCGCCGACGGCAGCCTCAAGCAGGTGTCGCTGAAATGGTTCGGCAGCGACGCCACGCGCGCGCCGTGACGGCGCCATGGCCGCGCTGACCGAACTCGTCGACCTGCTGCGCGAGGCCGCGCCCGTGATGGCGAAAGGCGCCGGCTACACGCTTTCGTTTGCGGTCGCCTCGATGGCGGGCGGACTCGTGCTGGGCTTCCCGACCGCCGTCTTGCGCGTGTCGCCCTGGGTGCCGCTGCGCTGGCCGGCCGCGCTGTACGTGAGTGCCTTCCGCGGCACCCCGTTGCTGGTGCAATTGTTCGTCATCTATTACGGCCTGCCCGGCATCGGCATCGAATTCACGCCCGTCGCGGCGGGCATCCTGGCGCTGTCGCTGAACGCGGGCGCGTATTTGTCGGAAAGCCTGCGCGGCGCCATCCTCGGCGTCGGGCGCGGGCAGTGGAATGCCGGCTTCAGCCTTGGTCTCACGTATCCGCAGACGCTGGGCCTCGTGATCCTGCCGCAGGCGCTGCGCGTGGCCGTGCCCGCGATGAGCAATACGTTGATCAGCCTGATCAAGGACACGGCGCTCGTGTCCGTCATCACCGTGAGCGAACTGATGCTGGTGACGAAGGAGCTGATCTCCGTGACGTTCCGGCCGTTGCCGCAGTACGTGGCGGCGGCCGGCGTGTACTGGCTGCTGAGCCTGTTCTTCGAGGACCTGCAGCGCCGGGCGGAGCGGCGTTTCAACCGCGCGCACAAATAAAAAACGGCGGATCGCTCCGCCGTGTCGGGCATCACATATTCGGGTAGTTCGGCCCGCCGCCACCTTCCGGCGTGACCCAGACGATGTTCTGCGTCGGGTCCTTGATGTCGCACGTCTTGCAGTGCACGCAGTTCTGCGCGTTGATCTGCAGGCGATCGCGGCCTTCATCCGTCTTCACGAATTCGTACACGCCGGCCGGGCAGTAACGCTGTTCCGGACCCGCGAACTTGGCCAGGTTGATTTCGACCGGCACGTTCGGGTTCTTCAAGGTCAGGTGCACGGGCTGGTCTTCCGCGTGGTTCGTGTTCGAGATGAACACGGACGACAGGCGGTCGAAGGTCAGCTTGCCGTCCGGTTTCGGATAGACGATCGGCTTGAAGTCGGACGCCGGACGCAGGCATTCGTGGTCCGCGTGTTTGTGGTGCAGGGTCCACGGGGCCTTACCCTTGAACACGATCTGGTCGATGCCGACCATGATCGTGCCCAGCACCAGGCCCTTGCTCATCCACGGCTTGAAGTTGCGCGCGACGTGCAGTTCCTCATGCAGCCACGACTGTTCGAACGCGACCGGATAGCTCAGCAGCTCGTCGTGCTGGCGGCCCGCTTTCACCGCGGCAAAGGCGGCGTCGGCAGCGAGCATGCCCGTCTTGATGGCGGCGTGGCTACCCTTGATGCGGCTCGTGTTGAGGAAGCCGGCATCGCAGCCGATCAAGGCGCCGCCCGGGAACACGGTCTTCGGCAGCGACTGCAGGCCGCCCGCCGTGATCGCGCGCGCGCCGTACGAGATGCGCTTGCCGCCCTCGAAGAAGTGACGGATCGCCGGGTGCGTCTTATAGCGCTGGAATTCCTCGTACGGCGACAGGTACGGGTTCTGGTACGACAGGCCGACGACGAAGCCGACGGCGACCTGGTTGTTTTCCAGGTGGTACAGGAACGAACCGCCGTACGTGTCGTTGTCCAGCGGCCAGCCGGCCGTGTGGATCACGAGGCCCGGCTTGTGCTTGGCCGGATCGATTTCCCACAACTCCTTGATGCCGATGCCGTAGGTCTGCGGATCCTTGCCCTTGTTCAGGTCGTATTTCGCCATCAGCTGCTTGCCGAGGTGGCCGCGCGAGCCTTCCGCGAACAGCGTGTATTTGGCGTGCAGTTCCATGCCCAGCTGGAACGCGTCCGTCGGCTGGCCGTGGCGGTTGACGCCCATATTGCCGGTGGCGACGCCCTTCACGGAGCCATCGTCGTTGTACAGGATCTCGGCGGCGGGGAAGCCCGGAAAGATTTCGACGCCCAGCGCTTCCGCCTGCTGACCCAGCCAGCGCACGACGTTCGCCAGCGAGATCACGTAGTTGCCGTGGTTCGTCAGGGCCTTCGGCACCATGAACGACGGCGTCGCGTAAGCCTTGGTCTCGGTGAGGAACAGTACGCGGTCTTCCGTCACGGCCGTGTTCAAAGGGGCGCCCAGTTCCTTCCAGTTCGGGAACAGCTCGTCCAGCGCGCGCGGGTCCATGACGGCGCCCGACAGGATGTGCGCGCCCAGCTCGCCGCCTTTTTCCAGCACGCAGACCGACACGTCCTGGCCTTTCTCGGCCGCCAGCTGTTTCAGGCGGATGCTTGCTGCCAGGCCGGCCGGGCCGCCGCCGACGATGACCACGTCGTATTCCATTGCTTCGCGGGGGCCGTATTCTTCGAGGAGGGAGTTGGGCTGAGTCATGTCTTATAGTAGTTAAAAAAATTTAAGCACGAGTGTGCACTTTTTTGCGCTCGTTGGCAACTTCGAGCGCCATTGTAGGGCAACTATTAGACGCGGCAATCTAATCGGTGCGAAATAGGTGAAGTGTGTAATCATTATGACTTCGCAACAGAATTTAGTTCGGGGATAGGGGGCGTAACGTGGGGATTGAAGTCAATTTCGAAGGAAAGATTGCCATGGTCACGGGCGCATCCAGCGGGCTGGGAGCGCGTTTTGCCAAAGCCCTGGCCGGTGCCGGCGCCCAGGTCGTGCTCGCGTCGCGCCGCATCGACCGCCTGAAGGAATTGCGTGCCGAGATCGAGGCGGACGGCGGCGCGGCCCACGTCGTCGCGCTGGACGTGACGGACCTCGCGAGCATCAAATCCGCCATCGCCCACGCCGAGACGGAAGCGGGGCCGATCGACATCCTCGTCAACAACTCCGGCGTGTCGACCACGCAGCGCCTGCTCGACGTCAGCGAGGAAGACTACGGCTACGTGATGGACACGAACCTGCGCGGCGCGTTCTTCATGGCCCAGCAGACCGCGAAGCGCATGATCCAGCGCGCCAAGGGCGACCCGAAGAAGCAGCACCGCATCGTCAACATCGCATCCGTCGCGGGCCTGCGCGTGCTGCCGCAGATCGGCGTGTACTGCATGAGCAAGGCCGGCGTCGTGCAGATGACGAAGGCGATGGCCGTCGAGTGGGGGCGCTACGGCATCAATGTGAACGCCATCTGCCCGGGCTATATCGCGACCGAGATGAACGAGGATTATTTCGACACGGAGCAGGGCCGGAAACTGATCGAGATGCTGCCGCGGCGCCGCGCGGGCAAGCCGGAAGACCTCGACGGACTGCTGTTGCTGCTCGCCGCCGAGGAAGCCCATTTCATCAACGGCGCCATCATCACGGCCGACGACGGCATGACGGCGCAATGACATCGCAGGCAAGGCCGCGGCTGCTTTTGATCCACGGCCTGCTGGGCTCGCTGAGCTATTTCGAACCGCAGCGTTACCTGCCCGGCGTCGAGGTCTTCACGCCGGACCTGGTCGGCTACGGCCAGCGCCGCAGCGAAGACACGGGCATCACGCTGCCCGGACAGGCCGCCATGCTCGCGCGCTTCCTGCGCGACGAGGCCTGCGGTCCCGCCTGGGTGCTGGGCCACAGCGTGGGCGGCGCCGTCGCGATGCTGCTGGCGGACATGGCGCCCGACCTCGTACGGGGCCTGATCAGCGTGGAGGGTAACTTCACGCTGAAGGACGCGTTCTGGGCGGGCCGTATCGCCGCGCTGCCGGAGGCCGACTGGGCCGCCGAATATGGCGCGATGGAAGCGGCACCGGCCGCCTGGCTGGAAAAATGCGGCATCGAGGCGAGCGACGAGCGCGTCGCCTGGGCGCGCGACATCCTCGCCAACCAACCGTACACGACGGTGCAAAAGATGGCGCAATCCGTGCTCGACACGACGGGCGCCCCGGACTACCTGGGTTGTGTCGGCCGCGTGCTGGCGCGCGCCACGTCCCGCGGCAGTCCGCTTTTTCTCGTCGGCGGGGAACAGTCCGCCGCCGGCTGGGACGTGCCCGACTGGGTGCTGGCGCAGGCGCGCCGGGTGTGCGTCCAGCCGAAGACGGGCCACATGATGATGCTGGAAGATCCGGCGACCTTCTGCCGCATCGTCGAGTCCATCCTCTACGACGGGGACTGCCGCTCGGGCGCTTGACGCCCTATCATGCCGGCTTTTGGCAACCACGTAGACGCAACAATGAGCGACAAGAAGCAGGTTCACGCCATGCGCCAGGCCATCCGCTGGGGCGACATGGATGCATTCGGACACGTGAACAACACGGTGTATTTCCGATACATGGAGAGCGGGCGCATCGCCTTTCTCGAACAGGCGGCCGGCGGCCTCGACGTCCAGGGCGAAGGCCCGGTGATCGTCACCGCCTACTGCACCTTCATCAAGCAGCTGAAGTACCCGGGCGAGATCGAGATCCGCACGTTCGCCGGTCCGGCGGGCCGGTCCAGCTTCGAAGTGACGCACGAGATCCGCATGGTCGACGCGGACGGCAATGCCGACGTCGTGTACGCGGAAGGCGGAGGCAAGGTCGTGTGGGTCGATTTCGCGGCCGAGAAATCGGTGCCGTTGCCGGCACAGTTGCGGGAGATGCTGCCCCCCGGCTGATCAGCGCGACATGCCGACGAGCTTATGCACGAGTTCCGACGACGTCGACGCCGAGAACTTGCGCATCAGCTTGGCACGGTGCATCTCCACCGTGCGCGGCGACAGATCGGTCTCGCGCGCGATCACCTTGCTCGTCTTGCCTTCGACGAGTAGCGCCGCGATCTCGCGCTCGCGCGGGGTCAGCTCGGCCGTTACCGGGCGCTTTTCGCTGACGTCCTCGAAGGTCCACACGCCGGCGCCCAACGGCTCGGCCGGGTCGAGCGCGCGGCCCGTCACGTGGCACCAGAACAATTCCCCGTTCCCGCGCCGCATGATGCGCTCGTCCGAGTAGCGGCCCTTCGCATTCATGATCGGGATGATGCGGTCGCCCGTGCGCAGGAATTCGTCCATGGTCGGGTACAGTACCGCGAACGACTTGCCGTCCAGCTGGGTCCTCTGGTAGCCGAACATCGCCGCCAGGGCATGGTTGCAGGACTGGATCACGCGGTTCACCGAGATGCACATGCCGACCGGCGCGTGCTGGAAAATCATCTCGTAATCGATGGCGTATGATGCGTTCATTTGATGGTAGTCGAGTGTCCCCGCAGGAAACGCTTGCCGGTATTTCTACGGTATTGTGCTTTGGAGGGGCGTATTCTATTCTCGAATTCTACTCTGCTGTAGAGAAGCTTAACGACGCTTGAAGGTTAATAACTAAAGGGACGGGTATGAACAAAGTGTATCCTGATGCGCGCTCCGCGCTCGAAGGGGTCGTCGAGGACGGCCAGACCATCGCCGTGGGTGGTTTCGGCCTGTGCGGTATTCCGGAGGCGCTGATCCTCGCGCTGCGCGATTCCGGCGTCAAGAACCTGACGGCCATCTCGAACAACGCCGGCGTCGACGACTTCGGTCTCGGCCAGCTGCTCAAGACGCGCCAGATCAAGAAGATGATCGCCTCGTACGTGGGCGAGAACAAGGAATTCGCGCGCCAGTACCTGGCCGGCGAACTGGAATTGGAATTCACGCCGCAGGGCACGCTGGCCGAAAAGCTGCGCGCGGGCGGCGCCGGTATCCCGGCCTTCTTCACCAAGACCGGTTACGGCACCATCGTCGCGGAAGGCAAGGAAACGCGCGAATTCGATGGCGAGATGTACGTGATGGAACGTTCGCTCGCGCCCGACGTGTCGCTCGTGAAGGCCTGGAAGGCCGACCGCGCCGGCAACCTCGTGTTCCGCAAGACGGCACGCAACTTCAACCCGAACGTGGCCACCGCAGGCAAGGTCTGCATCGTGGAAGTCGAGCAGCTGGTCGAGATCGGCGAGATCGATCCGGACCAGGTGCATACCCCGAGTATCTTCGTGCACCGCATCGTTCACAACCCGACGCCGGAAAAGCGCATCGAACAGCGCACCGTGCGTCAAGCATAAGACCAGGGAGACAGACATGGCATGGACTCGTGATGAAATGGCCGCGCGCGCGGCCAAGGAACTGCAGGACGGTTTTTACGTGAACCTGGGCATCGGCCTGCCCACCCTGGTGGCCAACTACGTCCCGAAGGACATCGAAGTGTTCCTGCAGTCGGAAAACGGCTTGCTGGGCATCGGCCCGTTCCCGACGGATGACGAGGTCGACGCCGACCTGATCAACGCCGGCAAGCAGACCGTGACAGCCCTGCCGGGCGCTGCCTACTTCAGCTCGGCCGACTCCTTCGGCATGATCCGCGGCGGCAAGATCAACCTGGCGATCCTCGGCGCGATGCAGGTATCGGAAAAGGGCGACCTCGCCAACTGGATGATCCCGGGCAAAATGGTCAAGGGCATGGGCGGCGCGATGGACCTCGTGGCCGGCGTCAAGCGCGTCGTCGTCGTGATGGAACACGTGGCGACCGCCAAGGACGGCACGGTCAGCCACAAGATCCTCAAGAAATGCGACCTGCCGCTGACGGGTGTCGGCGTCGTCGACCGCATCATCACCGACCTGTGCGTCATCGACGTCACTGACACCGGCCTCAAGCTGGTGGAGCTGGCACCGGGCGTCACGAAGGATGACGTCGTGGCCGCCACGTCGGCTGAACTGGACGTGTCGGCCGTCTGAGGCCGGCCGCGGCCCGTGCCGTCCTCGACACGCGCGTGGGCGAGGTGCGCGCACTGGTGCGTCAGCTGGGCATGGAGCCGGAGGACGCCGTCGTACGCGAAGTGCGGCAGGGCATCCGCAAGGACAACCGGGCCGCGGATGGTGCGCCGCTGTACGAGCTGCGTTGCGACGTTCACATCAATGTGCGCAACCTCGCCAACTGGGCGCCGCTGGCCGGCGGCCGGGTTCGGGCGCCGCGTCGGCGGCGTGATGGCCGCGACGCCGGATGCGTTGAAAAACCTGGGCACGGCGATGGGCCTCGAGCGCGACGACTTCCGCCGTCCGCGCAGCACGGACAAGGCGCGTGCCCAGGACGTCGATCGCGAACAGCTGCTGGCGGTCCCCGCGCTCAAGATGCGCCAGCCCGTCGACGTGATCTTCCGCCTGGAAAATGCACCCAGGCGAATACGCTGACACCTCCGGCATGAATGCTTGAGGCAGCACAGGAGTCGACAGGGAGTCCGGCGGCCGCGCGGCGGTCCAAGCTTCCATGACTTCCGACCCGGACGCCCCCGACGACCGCGCCGCCCGACGCCGCTTCATGGCCGAGCTGTGGGATGTGATGCGCGCCCACCGCACACGGGTGGCGGCGTCCGTCGTCCTGCTGCTGGCGGCGAAGGTGGCGACAGTCGCCGTGCCGCTGCTGCTCAAGCGCATCATCGACGACTTTTCGCAGCCGCGGCTGCCGCTGCAGCTGCCCGCGTATCTGCTGGTCGGGTATGCGCTGCTGCGTTTCGCCAGCACCCTGTTCAATGAATGGCGCGACCTGCTGTTCGCGCGCGTCACGCTGGGCGCGGTGTCGACGTACGCCTGCAAGACGTTCGCGCACCTGCACGCGCTGGGGCCCCGCTTCCACGCGCGGCGCCAGGTCGGCAGCCTGCTGCCGGACATCGACCGCGGCACCAGCGGCATCGCCTACCTGCTGGGCGTGGGGTTGTTCACGATCGTGCCGACGCTCGTCGAGATCGGCCTCGTGCTCGTCATCATGCTGCGCCGCTATCCCGGAGGCTATGCCGCCGTCATCGCCGTCACCTTCCTCCTGTACACGGGTTTCACGCTCGTGTTCACGGCGCGCCGCGTCATGTACCAGCGGCGCGTCAACAAGCTCGATTCGCGCGCGAAGGGGCAGATGGCGGACAGCCTGCTGAACTACGACACCGTCAAGTATTTCGCCAACGAGGCGCACGAGGCGGCCAAATTCTCGTCGACGATGGGCCACTGGCGGGACGCCGGCATCAAGAACCAGCGCGCCCTGTTCCTGCTGCACGTGGGGCAGAGCGGGGTGATCGCCGTCGGCGTCGCCGCCATCATGCTGCTGGCCGGGCAGGACGTGCTGGCGGGGCGGATGCGCGTGGGCGACCTCGTGCTGATCAATGCGTATGCGCTGCAGGTCTGCCTGCCGCTGAACGCCCTCGGCTTCGTCTACCGCGAATCGCGCGATGCCTGGGTCAACGCGGAGCGCCTGTTCGCGCTGCTGGGCGAGCGGCCGGAGATGCCGGAGGTGCCCGGCCTGCCGGCGCTCGTGCCAAGCGCCGGCGAAGTCGTGTTCGAGCACGTCGGTTTCGACTACGAGCCGGGCCGCCCGGCGCTGGACGACGTCAGCCTGCGCATCCCGCCCGGCACGACCTTGGCCGTCGTCGGGCGCAGCGGGTCCGGCAAGTCGACGCTGGCGCGCCTGCTGTTGCGCTTTTACGACCCCGACCGCGGGCGCATCCTCATCGACGGCCAGGACATCCGCCACTGCAGTCCGGCCAGCGTGCGCCGGGCGATCGGCGTCGTCCCGCAGGATGCCGCCCTGTTCAACGACACCATCGCCAGCAATATCGGTTACGCGCGCGCGGGCGCCGGCCGCGACGAGATCGTGGCGGCGGCGCGGGCCGCGCAGCTGCACGAGACGATCGCCGCGCTGCCGGACGGCTACGACAGTCCCGTCGGCGAACGCGGCGTGAAGTTCTCCGGCGGCGAGCGCCAGCGCATCGGCATCGCGCGCGCCATCCTCAAGCAGCCGGTGATCCTCGTGTTCGACGAGGCCACGTCGGCGCTCGATTCCGTGTCCGAGCACGCGATCGTGCGCGAACTCGACCGGTTGTCCGAACGGCGCACGACGCTCGTCATCGCGCACCGGCTGTCGACCATCGTCCATGCGCACGCGATCATCGTCATGGAGCGGGGCCGCATCGTGGAGCGGGGCACGCATGCGGAACTGTTGCGCCGCAAGGGCGTGTATGCGCGGCTGTGGCTGCTGCAGCAGCGCATCGACCAGGACCAGGCGCGCATGGCGACGCCCGACGTCGCACCGCCCGGCGGCGTGCCGCCATGAACCGCCAGCGCAAAAAAAAACGCCGGGCGAACCCGGCGTCTGAACGAGGAATCGTTCGTTTTTGTGTCTGAGACGGATCAGGCAGCTTCGCGGACCGGGTGCAGGTCGGAAGCAACGTCGTCCGGGCTCGGATTCTTGAGTTCGGCGGTCAGGCGCTCCTGGTCCAGCTCGCCTTCCCATTTCGACACGACGATCGAGGCGACGCCGTTGCCGATGATGTTGGTGAGGGCGCGGCATTCGCTCATGAACTTGTCGATGCCCAGGATCAGGGTCATGCCGGCCACCGGGATCGTCGGCACGACGGCCAGGGTCGCGGCCAGCGTGATGAAGCCGGCGCCGGTGATGCCCGATGCGCCTTTCGACGTCAGCATCGCCACGAACAGGATCGTGAGTTCCTGCGACAGCGTCAGGTCGGTGTTCGTGGCCTGGGCGACGAACAGGGCGGCCATCGTCATGTAGATGTTGGTGCCGTCCAGGTTGAACGAGTAGCCGGTCGGGACGACGAGGCCCACGACGGATTTCGGGCAGCCCATCTTTTCCAGCTTGCGCATCAGGGCCGGCAGGGCGCTTTCCGACGAGCTCGTGCCCAGCACGATCAGCAGCTCTTCCTTGATATAGGCGAGGTAGCGGAAGATCGAGAAGCCGGTCAGGCGGGCGATGACGCCGAGGACGATCACGACGAACAGGAAGCAGGTCAGGTAGAACGAACCGACGAGCGAGGCCAGCGGGATCAGCGACTTGACGCCGTATTTGCCGATGGTGAAGGCCATGGCGCCGAAGGCACCGATCGGGGCGGCTTTCATGATGATGTTCACGACGCCGAAGATGGCGTGCGACATGTCGTCGATGAAGCGGGTCAGCGGACGGCCGCGTTCACCCAGCATCGACAGCGCGAAGCCGAACAGGATGGCGATCAGCAGCACCTGCAGGATTTCCCCTTTGGCGAACGCATCCACGAACGTGTTCGGGATGATGTTCATCAGGAAGTCGACCGTGTTCAGCGACTTGGTCTTGTCGGTGTACTGGGCGATCGCGTGGGTGTCCAGCGTGGCCGCGTTGACATTGAAGCCGGCGCCCGGCTTGATCACGTTGGCGACGATCAGGCCGATGGCCAGTGCGAAGGTCGAGACGACTTCGAAGTAGATCAGGGCCTTGCCGCCGACGCGGCCGACCTTTTTCATGTCTTGCATGCCGGCGATACCGGCGACGACGGTACAGAAGATCACCGGGGCAATGATCATCTTGATCAGTTTGACGAAGCCGTCTCCCAGCGGCTTCATCGCGGTTGCGATACCCGGATCGTAGATGCCTAACAGGACGCCCACGATAATCGCAAACAATACCTGGACATAAAGGACTTTATAGAATGGTTTTTTCATGGCAAGGTGTCATGCGCTATTAGTAACACGGTCATCATCACGCAAAATATCTGTGTCGGCTATTGTGGAAAACCGCAACGCCGCCACAGATATCCAGATCGGGGCCTGGTGAATGACCGATGTTTACTGGTTGCGGTAGACCGTCCCGCCCTTCATGACGAAGCCCACCTTGCGCAGTGCCGCGATATCGCCCGTCGGGTCTCCGTCGACGGCCACGACGTCCGCCAGCATGCCGGTGCGGATGGCGCCCAGGTCCTTGCGGTCGAGGATGGTTGCGGCGACGACCGTGGCGGCCCGCAGGGCTTCGGTCGGGGTCATGCCCAGGCGCACCATCCACTCCAGCTCGCGCTCGTTCGTGCCATGGGCGAACACGCCGACGTCGCTGCCGTTGCCGATGGTCACGCCCAGCTTGCGCGCGAGGCGGAACGCGCGCTCGGCCTGCTGCATGGCCGGCGTCGGCGTGCCGCCGCGCACGTGGTGCTGGAAGTATTCGCCGATGGCTTCCGGCGCCGTCAACGTGGGCACGTAGGCGGTCTTGTGGTCGAGCATCAGCCTGAACGTCGCCTCGCTGGCGCCGTAGCCGTGTTCGATCGTGTCGACGCCGGCCAGCACGGCCAGGCGGATCGCGTCGTCGCTGCTCGCGTGCGCGGCCACTTTCCGGCCGCTCAAGTGGGCCGCGGCGACGATCGCCTTCATCTCGTCGAGCGTGAATGTGGGGCGCGTGCCGCCGTCGGGGCCCGTGCGGTAGTCCGCGTAAAACTTGATCCAGTCGGCGCCGTGGGCAGCCTGTTCGCGCACGGCCTTCGTCGCCTCGTCGACGCCCGTCGCCTGCTGGGCGCCGTACGGAATGTCCATGTCCGGACGGTAAGACCGCTCGGCCGGGCCATAGCTGGACGTCGCGACGATCGCGCGCGTGGCGACGAGCAGCCGCGGGCCCGGCACTTGACCTTCGTCGATGGCGCGCTTGATGCCGACGTCGGCATAGCCCGCTCCCTCAGTGCCGAGGTCGCGCAACGTGGTGAAGCCGGCTTGCAGCGTGTCGGCCGCGTGGCGCACGGCCAGCGCGATGCGGTAGGCCGGGGCTTCCCTGAGGACCTGGTCGTCCCACGTCGTCTCGTTGTAGGGGTGCAGCAGGACGTGCGAATGCAGGTCGATCAGGCCCGGGATCAGGGTCTTGCCGGGTAGCGGAATGCGGTCGACGTCGGCGGGGACGGGCAGCGTCGACGCCGGTCCCACGCCCTGGACGCGGCCCTGCGCCACGAGCACGCTCCAGCCTGCGTGCGGGACGCCGTCGCCGGTCCAGACTTTGTCCGGCGTGAGCAGCACGGGGCGCTGGTCGGCGGCGCTGGCTATGCCGTTGAGCAAAGTGAAAGCGGCAACAGCGAGTGCCCAGGTTCGCATCGTTCTTCCTTTATTCCAAATCTTGCATGGCCTGCGCGATGCCGGTCTCGACGTCGTGCAGGAACGCCGCGCCCTTCGGCGACAGCGCGATGCCGGGCACGGCCAGTTCGACGAGGCAGGCGAGGGCCTGGCGGAACCATTCCATGTCGGTGCCCATCAGCGGCAGCGCATGGGCGTCGACGAGGTAGTGGACGGCGCGGGCCAGCAGCGCCGTGTCGCGGCCGGCGTTGGCGACGAGCAGCGCGAAGTCGGCCGCTTCGCGTTCGAAGCGGTCGGCCAGCGTTTCGAGGATGTCGCGCGACACGGCCGGCTGCCCGGATGCCAGCACGACATGGGCGAGTTCCACGCAGGCGTCGTGCAGGCCGGCGATGTCGAAGCCCGAGCCTTCGAGGGGTTCGTCCATTTACTGCGCGACCCAGCCGCCATCCATATTCCACGCGACGCCGCGCACCTGGTTCGCGGCCGGGCTGCAGAAGAACACGGCCAGCGCGCCCAGCTCCTCCGGCGTGACGAACTCGCCCGACGGCTGCTTTTCCAGCAGCAGGTTTTTCTTGGCCTGTTCGTTGCTGATGCCTTCGCGCGCGGCGCGGTCGTCGACCTGCTTTTGCACGAGCGGGGTCAGCACCCAGCCCGGACAGATCGCGTTGCAGGTGACGCCGGTCGGTGCGGTCTCGAGCGCCGTCGATTTCGTCAGGCCGACGAGGCCGTGCTTGGCCGCGACGTACGCCGATTTCTGCGCCGACGCGACGAGGCCGTGGGCCGACGCGAGGTTGATGATGCGGCCCCAGTTCTTTTGTTTCATGTAGGGGAGGGCGAGGCGGGTCGTGTGGAAGGCCGAGCTGAGGTTGATGGCGATGATCGCATCCCATTTCTCGACGGGGAAGTCCTCGACGTTCGCGACGTACTGGATGCCGGCGTTGTTGACGAGGATGTCGACGCCGCCGAATTTCTCGCCCGCGAACGCCATCATCGCGGCGATCTGGTCGGGCTTCGACATGTCGGCGTTGTGGTAAGCGGTCTGCACGCCGAATTCCTGGCCGATGTCGGTGTACAGCTTTTCGATCTGCTGCGCGTCGCCGAAGCCGTTGAAGACGATGTTGGCGCCTTGCTCGGCCAGCGCGCGCGCGATGCCGAGACCGATGCCCGAGGTCGAGCCCGTGACGAGTGCAGTCTTGCCGCTTAACATGGTGGATTTCATTCGTTCCTCTTTCTCGTGGACAGTTTCTAAGGGGTGCCGGGTGGACCCGGGCCAGACTTGGTAGAATTGTAATCGCACCAACGGGTAAAATGTTGGCGCCCGCCCGGACCCTTGATGGTCGCGGCGGATGCATGGTAATCGTCGGAACTTTGAACATGAGCGAACCGAGGCTGAAATCCGTGCTGTGCAGTTCGCCCGCCGGCCTGCACCGCATGGCGTACAAGGAGTGGGGCGATCCCGCCAACACGAATGTGCTCGTCTGCGTGCACGGCGTGACGCGCGTGGCGGACGATTTCGACGCGCTGGCGCAAGCCATGAGCGACCGCTACCGCGTGGTGTGCCCGGACGTCGCGGGGCGCGGCCGTTCCGACCGGCTGCGCGACCCGGCGCTGTACGTCATTCCGCAATACGTGGCCGACATGGTGACCCTGATCGCGCGCGTGACCGCGGGCAGCGAGGACGAAGGCGTCCACTGGTTCGGCACGTCGATGGGCGGCCTGGTCGGCATCGGCCTCGCGTCGCTGCCGGGTAACCCGATCCGCCGGATGGTGCTGAACGACATCGGGCCCGTGCTGGACCCGGCCGCGATGGCGCGCATCGGCGACTACATCGGCCAGGCCCTCCGCTTCAAGACGTTCGAGGAAGGCGCCGCGTTCGTGCGGACAACCTCCACGCCGTTCGGTCCGCACAGCGAGGAAGAATGGGACAAGCTGGCGCGCGACGTGCTCGTGCAGCAGCCGGACGGCCAGTGGGTGCGCCACTACGACCTCGGCCTGGCCGCGCCCTTCAAGGCGCTGACGCCGGAGAAGGTGGCGCGGGACGAGGCGCAGCTGTGGGCGGCGTACGATGCGATCCGCTGTCCTACGCTGCTCGTGCGCGGAGAATTGTCCGACCTGCTGTCGCGCGCGACGGCGGAAGAGATGACGCGGCGCGGACCGAAGCCGCGGCTGGTGGAGATCGCGGGCGTGGGCCATGCGCCCACGTTCCTGCAGCCGGCACAGATCGCGATCGCGCGGGAATTTTTGACCGGCTGATGCAAGGCCGGAGGTGTTCGGCTCCACGGCCGGGCGAAACGGCCGCAAGGCCTTGTTTTAGGACTTAGAGAAAAGCATGGAAATCAAACGACTGCACGTAGGCAAACGACTGTCCGAAGTCGCCATCCACAACGGTACGGTGTACCTGGCCGGCCAGATCGCCAGCGACACGAAGCAGGACATCCTCGGCCAGACGCGCGAAGTGCTGGGCCACATCGACCGCCTGCTGGCGGAGGCGGGCAGCGACAAGAGCCGTATCCTCTCCACCCAGATCTACATCACCGACATGGCCAACTTCCCGGCGATGAACACGGTGTGGGAAGCGTGGGTCGTGCCGGGCCAGACGCCGCCGCGCGCCACCGTCGAAGCCAAGCTGGCCGATCCGGCCTGCCTGGTCGAAGTCGTCGTCGTGGCCGCCCAGGCGTAAGCACGCGCGATGGTATCGATTGTCGCGCTCGGCGACGCCACCACCCAGCTGGTCCATGGGCTCGGTCCTGAGGACTGTGCGCGCGTAAGAGGCGCGCTCGACTTCGCGGCCGCGTCGTATGCCGACCGCGCTGCGGCCACCGGCCAAAGCGCGTTCGAGTTCTCGCTGGGCGTGGCCGGCACGCTGGCGCTGCTCGGCAGCGATGCCGAGACCCGCATCGCCGGCCTGCTGTTCGAGCTGGCGATCGTGGAGCCGGGCGTGGCCGAGGCGCTCGAGGAGCGCTTCGGCAAGGAAGTGGCGGACATGGTGCGCGGCGTGCACCAGCTGATCCGCCTGCGCGACCTGACGGCGGCCCAGGCCCCCGTCGGGCGCGGCAAGAATGCGGCCCAGGAAGCGATGGCGCAGGTCGAGACCTTGCGCAAGATGCTGCTGGCGATGGCCAGCGACATGCGCGTCGTGCTGATCCGTCTCGCGTCGTGCGTGATCACGCTGCGCTTCTTCGCGGAGCACAAGCGCTTCGACGACGTCACGCGCAACTACGGCCGCGAAGTGCTGGACCTGTACGCGCCGCTCGCCAACCGCCTCGGCATCTTCCAGCTGAAATGGGAGCTGGAAGACCTGTCGTTTCGGATGATGGAGCCGGACACGTATAAACGCATCGCCAAGATGCTCGAAGAGAAGCGCATGCTGCGCGAAAGCTTCGTGGCGTCGTCGATCGAGCGCCTGCAGAAGGAGCTCGCGGCCGCCGGCATCAAGGCCGAGGTCTTCGGCCGGCCGAAGCACATCTACAGCATCTGGAAGAAGATGCGCGGCAAGGAGCTCGATTTCTCCGAGCTGTACGACGTGCGCGCGTTCCGCGTGATCGTCGACGACATCAAGACGTGCTACACGGTGCTGGGCGTCGTCCACAACATCTGGACGCCGATCCCGAAGGAATTCGACGACTACATCTCGCGTCCGAAAGCGAACGGCTACCAGTCGCTGCACACGGTCGTGACGGCCGAGGACGGGCGGCCGCTGGAAGTGCAGATCCGCACCCACGAGATGCACAACTTCGCCGAATACGGCGTGGCCGCGCACTGGCGCTACAAGGAAGAAGGCGGCTCGAATTTTAAGAGCCAGGAATACGACGAAAAGATCGCGTGGCTGCGCCAGCTGCTGGCGTGGAAGACCGAGGTCGCGAGCGCCGTCACGGGCCAGGAAGAGCTGCAGCGCGAATGGGTCGAGAAGCTGAAATCGACCACGCTGGACGACCGCATCTTCGTGCTGACGCCGCAGGCGCGCGTGCTCGAGCTGCCGGTCGGCGCGACGCCCATCGACTTCGCCTATCACCTGCACAGCGAAGTGGGACACCGCTGCCGCGGCGCCAAGGTCGACGGCGTGATGGTCCCGCTGAACACGCCGCTGAAGAACGGCCAGACGTGCGAGGTCATCACGGCGAAGGGCCCGGCCGGCAGCCAGGGGCCGTCGCGCGACTGGCTCAGTCCCGGCTACACGGTCTCGAGCCGTACGCGCTCGAAGATCCGCGCCTGGTTCCACGCGCTGGAACTGGCCGAGACCCTGGGGCACGGCCGCGCGCTCGTCGAGAAATCGCTGCAGCGCGAAGGCAAGACGGCCGTCAACCTGGATACGCTGGCGCACAAGCTGGGGTTCACGAAGGTCGACGACCTGTTCATCGCCGTCGGCAAGGAAAAATTCAGCCTGCGCCACGTGGAAGCGGCGCTGCACGACACGGGCGCGCCGGCGGCCCCGGCCGCGGACGAAGCCGTCGTCAACAAGAGCCGCGCGTCGAGCGTGGAGCAGGGCGCCAAGTCGGGCGTGCTGGTCGTCGGCACGGAAGGCCTGATGACGCAGCTCGCGCGCTGCTGCAAGCCGGCGCCGCCGGACCCGATCGTGGGCTTCGTCACGCGCGGCAAGGGCGTGTCGATCCACCGCGCCAGCTGCAAGAATTTCGCCGAGATGGCGGCCCGGAGCCCGGAACGCGTGCTCGAGACGGAATGGGGCACGACGGGCCTGGAGACGGTGTTCCCGGTCGATATCTTCATCCTCGCGAGCGACCGCCAAGGCCTGTTGCGCGACATTTCCGAAGTGCTGGCCATCTCGAAGATCAACGTGATCGGCGTGAATACCCAGAGCAGCAAGGGCACGGCTAAGATGGTGTTCACGGCGGAGATCAGCTCGACCGGCCAGTTGCAGAAGGCGCTCGCGGCGATCGCCGAGGTGAAGGGCGTACAGCAGGCACGGCGCACCTGACGTGCGCCGGGCTTGCGCGTAGGGTGGACGGCTGCACCGTCGCGGCCAGATCGACCGCATCGTGTGCGCCGCCCACGCGCGACATCCGCACCAGGTTGGCGGTGGGTGGTGCGTCCGCAAGTCGCAAACACGGTATCATGTCAATATGCCAATCACCTCCCTCCTGTACGTCAAACCGCGCCTGTGGGGCGTCATGGCCGCGCGTTACGCCGCCAGCTGGTGGGCCATGCTGCACCTGGGCGCCGTCGCCCTCGTGATGGCGCTGTCGCCGTCCACCTATCACCGCGCCAACCGCCTCGCCACGTCGCGCTACATCTATGCGAGCACGTGGCAGGTGCTGCCGTGGTTCACGGTGCTGACGGCGCTCGTCAGCCTCGTCATCATCCGCATCGTGCTCGTCACCGCCCAGAGCTACGGCCTGTCGCGCTATGCGCTGGAGATGGTCGTGCGGGTGCTCGTGCTCGAACTGCTGCCGCTGTCGGCCGCGATGTTCGCCGCGCTGCGGGCCGGCATGGCGTTCGACGCCAGCGCCATGGGGCTCGCGCGCAGCGGCGTGCCGGCCGGTGAGGCGACGGCCGAGACCTTGCGCCGCCTGCGCCGTGACCTCGTGCCGCAGGTGATCGCCAACGCGTTTTCCGTGCTGAGCCTCGCGATGGTCTCCAGCACCATCGTGCTCGTGCTGGCCTACCTGAACGTGTACGGCCTGTCGCCGTGGGGCCTGCCGGACTACACGCGCACGGTGGGCCGCGTGTTCGACCCGACGGTGACGCTCGGCTTCGTGTTCAAGACGGTGCTGTTCGGGCTCGCGGTGGCCGTGATCCCGAGCGCCGCCATCCTGGAACTGCTGCGCCGCCCGCGCCGCCTGCGCACGAACGTGCAGCCGGGCGCGCTGCGGCTGCTGTTCGTGCTGCTGCTGATCGAGGCCAGTTCGCTGGCCGTCAAATACATTTAAACGATGAACGACAAAGACATTTCCCCGGACGAGCCGAAACACGTGGAAGCGAAGGCGCTGTTCCTGCTCGTCCTGATCGGCGCGCTGATCGTCGCCTTCTTCCTGTAC
Source organism: Massilia putida (assembly GCF_001941825.1). Taxonomy (NCBI): domain Bacteria; kingdom Pseudomonadati; phylum Pseudomonadota; class Betaproteobacteria; order Burkholderiales; family Oxalobacteraceae; genus Massilia; species Massilia putida. The sequence continues at coordinate 1,437,089 of NZ_CP019038.1, read as the reverse complement.
GTGATGTACGCGCGCGGCGTGTTCGAGAAGACGCAGCAGCTGGTGCTGGTGGCCGACGATTCCGAGGGCGTGATCCCGGGCATGGACATGAGTTTCGCCGGCTTCCCCATCGGGCGCGTGCGCCAGGTGGAGCTGGGCCGCGACGGCAAGGTGAACGTCATCGTCGACATCGCGAAAAACGATGCGAAATGGCTGCGCACGACCAGCGTGTTCACGCTCGAGCGCAGCGTCGTCGGCGAGACCCGGCTGCGCGCGTACAGCGGCGTGCTGACGGATCCGCCGCTGCCCGACCACGCCCAGCGTCCGGTCCTGCGCGGCGACGCGGCGGCCGAGATCCCGCGCCTGCTCGCGACGGCGCGCACGCTGCTGGAAAACCTGGAGACCATGACCCGCGCCGATTCCCACATCGGCAACACGCTGGCCAACGTCGAGGCGCTGTCGGGCCGCCTGTCCGGCCGCTATGGCCTGCTGGGCACGGCGCTGGGCGGCGACGCCGAGGCGGAAAAGCTGCTGCAGACGCTGCACCGCGTGGACACCCTGCTGGCCAAGACGGACCGGCGCGTGTTCGGCAAGAACGGCGTGATGGACGACGCGCAGGGCGCGATCCGCGAATTGAACGGCCTGCTGGCCGACGCGCGCGGCACCCTGCAGAAGGCCGATGCCGTGCTGGCGGAGGCGCAGGCCGTCGCCAAGAACGCGCACGCCGCCACCGACGACCTGGGCCACCTGCGCGGCGAGGTCGATGCGAGCCTGCGCAAGGTGAACCGCCTCGTCGACGAGATCAACCGCAAATGGCCGTTCAAGCACGATACGGAGATCAAGCTGCCATGATGACCAAGCCATATCTCGCCGCCGCCGCCGTTGCCGTCGCCGCGCTCGTCGTATTGCCCGGCTGCGCCAGCAAGCCGCAGCCGCCGGCGTGGGAAGGCGACGCGCGCAGTTCGCTCGACGGCTTCATGATCGATTTCCTGCGCGGCGATTCGGCGGCCGCCGACGCCGAGTTCGCGCGTGCCCGCCGGGCGAGCGCCAGCACGGGACGGTTCGACGTCGTCGCCCAGGCCGAGCTGGTACGCTGCGGCGTGAAGGCCGCGGCGCTCGACTACGATTGTCCAGGCTTCGCGGCGCTCGCCAGCGATGCCACGGCGGCCCAGCGCGCGTACGCCGCCTACCTGGACGGCCGCTGGCAGGGGCTCGACGCCGCGCTGCTGCCGGAGCAGCACCGCGCCGTCGTCACGAGCGGCTCGCTGGCCGGCGTCGCCGATCCGCTGGCGCGCCTCGTCGCGGCCGGGGCGCTGCTGAAGGCGGGCCGCATCACGCCGCCCGACATCGGGGCGGCCGTCGACACGGCGTCCAGCCAGGGCTGGCGCCGTCCACTGCTGGCGTGGCTGGGTGTGCAGGAACAGCGTGCCCGCGCGGCCGGCGATGCGGCGGCCGTGGAACGCATCCGCCGCCGCATCGAACTGGCCTCGCAAGGCTGATTATTTGACGCGAACTTATTTGACGCGGACTACACGCGCGGCGCTGTTGTTGGCTTCCAGCTGAAGGAAATAGGCGCCGAGCGCCCCGCGTTCGATGCGCACGGGCGGATCGGCCAGGTCCGGCAGCACGGCCTCGACGTCGTCCACGACGCGCCAGACCTGGCCGTTGGCGAGCAGGATCTGCGTGCCGTAGCGCCAGCCGTCCAGGTGGCCGCGCACGGTGCCGCGGATCGCCTGCGGTTCGTCGTCGACCTTCTTTTCGAGCCGCTGGATGCCGAAGCGCTGCTCGGCCGATTGCGCCGGGGCGGCATGCGCCACCGGCATCGCCTCGTAGCAGGCAAGGCGGGCGGCCGGGTCGGAGAGGGCGCGGCAGCGCAGCACGATGGCGTCGTCGACGGCGCAGGCGGCGCCGGCGGCGAACAGCAGGAGGAGCGGGAGCGTTTTCATGCGCCCCATTATATCGGGCCTACGCGCCGGTGCCCGGCGCCGCTTCCAGATGCTGCCGCGCGGGACGCAGCGCGGGCGGCAGCTGGTTGTGGATGCGCACGGCCGCGCGCGCGGCCTGGCCCGTCGCCACGGCGATCTGGTTCAGGCCCACGACCACGTCGCCGATCGCATAGAGGCCCGGCACCGTCGTCTGCTGGTGGTCGTCCACGACGATCTCGTCGCACTGCGCCGTGCGCGCGCCCAGCTTCGCGGCGAGTCCCGATCGAGCATTCTCGCCCAGCATCGGATAGAACACATCGGCGTCATGCTCCTGGCCATCCTCGGTGTGCAGCACGGGCTTCATCGACGCGTCGAGCGTGACGGACACCAGCGGCGAATCGACGATGCGCACGCCGGCCGCAATCAGCCGGCGGCGGTCCTCGATGCTCAGCATCGACGGCGAGCCCCGTTCGAACAGGGTCACGTCCGCGCTGAACGTGCGCATGAACAGCGCGTGGCCGACGGGATTCACGTCGGCGGTGGCGACGGCGATGCGCTTGTCGATCACGTCGAAGCCGTCGCACACGGGGCACAGGCGCACGGACCCGAAGGCCACGGCTTCGCGCCAGTTCTCGATGGGCAGGCCGGCGTCGGCGACGCCCGTCGCCAGCACCACCGTGTGGGCGCGGATGGTGACGATGCCGTCTTCGCCCTCGGGCACGTAATCCGCGACGAACAGGCCGTCCTCGATGCGCAGGTCGTTGACTTCGCCCGGCATCACGCAGCCGCCGTAGCGCTGCAGCTGCGTTGCGAGGTTGCCCAGCAGGATGTGGCCCGGGACGCCTTCCGGAAACCCGGGGTAGTTGTGCGAGACGGGGATCAGGCGCAGGCGGCTGTTGCCCTTGTCGACGAGGGCGACGTTGCGCGTGAACCGGCGCAGGTAGATGGCGGCGGTGAGACCGCCCGGGCCGCCGCCGACGATCAGGGTGTCGTAAACGTGGGCCGTGGCAAGGTCGGATGGGGTAGGCATGCGCCGATTATCCGCAGGGTAGCCCCGGCTGGGCTATCGGCGTGTGCCCCGAGGCCGGGTCGGAGCCGGCTTACACGGCGTCAGATCAGTGCACGGTTTCGGGCTGGAGCGTGACGTGGTCGATGCCGTGCTTGTCGAGCAGCATCTCCTTCACGGTGCGCAGCACGTCGGGCCAGGCGGTCAGGTCGTCGATCTCGAGGTGGCCGATCAGCGCGGGCTCGCCCGGCGACATGTCCCACACGTGCAGGTCGTGCACGGAGCGTACGCCCGCGATGGCCGCGAGGTCGGCGCCGATCTGCAGGTAATCGATGTGGCGCGGCACGCCTTCCATCAGGAAGTGATAGGACTCGCGCAGGATGCCCACCGTCGACTTGAGGATCAGCAGCGACACGAAGATCGACAGGATCGGGTCGATGCGCACCCAGCCCGTGAAGTGGATGACGGCGCCGGCCGCGATGGCGGCGATCGAGCCGAGCAGATCGCCCAGCACGTTGACGAGCGCGGCACGGGTGTTGATGCTCTGCTCGTCGCGCGACAGCACCCAGGCGACGGTAATATTGATGCACGCGCCGATGCCGGCGACGATGAAGACCGTGCCGCCGGCCACGTACTCGGGGTGCAGGAGGCGCTGGGCGGCCTCGAACATGATCCAGCCCACGAGCAGCAGCATGGCGAGGCTGTTGACGAACGCGGCCAGCGCCTCCGCGCGCACGAAGCCGAACGAATGGCGCGCGGACGGCGGTCGGCGCGCGATCAGCTGGGCCAGCAAAGCGAGGCCGAGGGCGGCGGCATCGGTGACCATGTGACCGGCGTCCGAGATCAGCGCGAGCGAATTCGACAGGAAGCCGCTGATGACCTCGACGAGCGCATACAGGAGGGTCAGCCCGAGCGCGATGGCCATCGCCTTCTGGCTGCGGCCTTCGATCGTGTGGGCGTGGCGGGCATCGCCGTCGAGGTGGGCGTGGAGGTGGGCGGAAGAGTCGGCTTGGTCGGACATGAAAGATAGGGAATGAGGAAACAGGCGGCAGTATACCGGGCGTCCTTGCGGATTTGTGTCCGATCGCCTTATAATGGCGGCATACGGGCGGTTAGTTCAGCTGGTTAGAATACTTGGTCGACATCCAAGGGGTCGCAGATTCGAATTCTGCACCGCCCACCAGAACACCAAAGACAAGCGCGGGGAACTTCGGTTTTCCGCTCTTGTCGTCAGTAAGAGCGAGAAAGGCATAATCGGTTATGACACCGCGAACTACAACCTGGTTGTGGGGGAATCGCTAGACGCGGTACGGTGTGCTTTTGTCTTTCGCAATAGCTCGACGACACTGAAAAAAACGCGCCTGGTGCGCGTTTTTTTTCGTCCAAAGAATTCATTTTCAGACTCATCAATCGCAACGGGCGCATGGCGCCGATGGAGCTCACAATGTTGAATGTTCGCCTCCCGGACGGCTCGAGCCGTCAATTCGAAGGTCCGGTGACGGTCGCCCAGGTGGCGTCCAGCATCGCCCCGAGCCTGGCCAAGGCCGCGCTGGCCGGCAAGGTCAACGGCAAGGTCGTCGACACCTCGTTCCTGATCGAGAGCGATGCCGACCTGGCCATCGTCACGGACAAGGACCCGGAAGGCCTGGACGTCATCCGTCACTCGACCGCCCACCTGCTGGCCTATGCCGTCAAGGAATTGTTCCCGGAAGCGCAAGTGACGATCGGCCCCGTGATCGACAACGGTTTCTACTACGACTTTTCCTACAAGCGCCCGTTCACGCCGGACGATCTGCAAGCCATCGAGAAGAAGATGGCCGAGCTCGCCAAGAAGGATGAGCCGGTCACCCGCAAGGTGTTGCCGCGCGACGAAGCGGTCGCGTACTTCAAATCGATCGGCGAAGACTACAAGGCCGAGATCATCGCGTCGATCCCGGCGAACGAGGACGTGTCGCTGTACACCGAAGGCAAGTTCACCGACCTGTGCCGCGGTCCGCACGTGCCGTCGACCGGCAAGCTGAAAGTCTTCAAGCTGATGAAGCTGGCCGGCGCGTACTGGCGCGGCGATTCGAAGAACGAGATGCTGCAGCGTGTCTACGGCACCGCCTGGGCGAAGAAGGAAGACCAGGAGCAATATTTGCACATGCTGGAAGAGGCCGAGAAGCGCGACCACCGCAAGCTGGGCAAGCAGCTGGACTTCTTCCACTTCCAGGACGAGGCGCCGGGCCTGATCTTCTGGCACCCGAAAGGCTGGACCATCTGGCAGCAGATCGAGCAATACATGCGCAAGACCTACCAGGTCACCGGCTACAACGAGGTCAAGGCGCCGCAGATCATCGACGTCAGCCTGTGGCAGAAGACCGGTCACTGGGACAATTATCGTGAAAACATGTTCACGACCGAGTCGGAAAACCGCACCTATGCGCTGAAGCCGATGAACTGCCCGGGCCACGTGCAGATCTACAACGCCGGTCTGCGTTCGTACCGCGACCTGCCGCTGCGCTACGGCGAGTTCGGCCAGTGCCACCGCAACGAATCGTCGGGCGCGCTGCACGGCCTGATGCGCGTGCGCGGTTTCACCCAGGACGACGGCCACGTGTTCTGCACCGAAGAGCAGATCGCGCCGGAAGTGGTGGCCTTCCACGCCCAGGCGATGAAGGTGTACGAGGACTTCGGTTTCGAGAACATCGACGTCAAGATCGCGCTGCGTCCGGAAAATCGCATCGGTTCCGACGAGGTGTGGGACCAGGCCGAAGAAGCGCTGCGTTCCGCGCTGCGCGGCTGCGGCGTGACCTGGACCGAGCTGCCGGGCGAGGGCGCGTTCTACGGTCCCAAGATCGAATATCACCTGAAGGACAGCCTCGGCCGTCCGTGGCAGGTCGGCACGATGCAGGTCGACTTCTCGATGCCGGGCCGCCTGGGCGCCGAATATGTCGCGGAAGACAACAGCCGCAAGGTGCCCGTGATGCTGCACCGCGCGATCGTCGGCTCGATGGAACGCTTCATCGGCATCCTGATCGAGAACTATGCGGGTGCGCTGCCGCTGTGGCTGGCGCCGGTCCAGGTCGCGATCTTGAACATCTCGGATGCGCAGGCCGATTACGTCAAGCAAGTCGAAGCAAAGCTGAAGGCGGCCGGTTTGCGTGTTCACGCTGATTTGCGGAACGAGAAGATTACCTATAAAATTCGGGAGCATTCCGTCCAAAAACTGCCGTACATCCTAGTTGTCGGCGATAAAGAGCGGGATGCCAACACTGTGGCCGTTCGCGCCCGCGGCAATGTCGATCTCGGCGTCATGTCGGTCGATGCGCTGCTGGAACGCCTCCAAGGCGAGGTAGCATCCAAGGCGAAGTAATCAAGCAAGCGCCTTGAGACGGCACTATCCATTCTTACTTTCAAAGGAAACAACATAGCTACTGACAAGTCGTCACATCGCATCAATGGCGAAATCAACTATCCCGAAATGCGTCTGAACGGGGTGGACAACGAGCCGCTGGGCATTGTGAGCCTGGCCGAGGCGTTTCGTCTGGCCGAAGAAGCGAACGTGGATCTGGTGGAAATCGCGCCGAACGCGGTTCCCCCTGTCTGCCGCCTGATGGACTATGGCAAGTTCAAGTATTCGGAGCAGAAGAAGGCGCACGAAGCCAAGCTGAAGCAGAAGATCATCCAGGTCAAGGAAATCAAATTCCGTCCGGGTACGGACGAGGGTGACTACAGCATCAAGCTGCGTAACCTGATCAAGTTCCTGGAAGAGGGCGACAAGACCAAGATCACGCTGCGCTTCCGCGGCCGCGAGATGGCCCACCAGGACATCGGCGCGCGCATGCTGGAGCGTCTGCGCGGCGACCTCGAGCCGTATGGCCAGGTCGAGCAGTTCCCAAAGCTGGAAGGCCGCCAGATGATCATGGTGGTTGCGCCCAAGAAGAAGAAATAATTCTTCGTCTGCTGCACGCGGGTTCGATCTCGCAGTGACCGTCAAAGCCGGGCCAGGCCCGGGCCCCGGGTTCGCCCGCTGCCCGGGCCTGGCCTATTCCATTTATGTGTCGACCGCCGCATCACGGGTGGGGCGGGGACGCCGTGCCTGCCGTTCAACCAGCTTGTGATCGGTCCGCATGCGTTGTTTGAACGCGTGGAGTCATTGTGTCCAGGGCTCAATGACAAGCCACCCACCCTGCGCGCAAAACATGTGCTAGAATCTGCGGTTCCCATGTTCGCAAGAACGGGAATGCAAGACTGTAGTGGGCCCGCTTCCGCTGCAGAGACAAGTGAAAGCAGGCATCCAAGAGCAGCGTTGCTGCCACCTGCAATCCTGTTACATATGAGGCTGCCTGTAAGAGGGCAGAAGACTATGCCGAAAATGAAAACCAAAAGCTCCGCGAAAAAGCGTTTTCGCGTGCGCCCGGGTGGTACCGTCAAATCGGGTATGGCGTTCAAGCGTCACATCCTGACCAAGAAAACCACCAAGAACAAGCGCCAGCTGCGTGGCACCCGTAACATCAATGCGTCCGACGTCCAAAGCGTCTACCGCATGATGCCGTCTGCTGTTTAATCTCACACTAAGGAGCGAATATGCCTCGAGTAAAACGTGGGGTTACTGCACGTGCCCGTCACAAGAAGGTTCTTGAGCTTGCCAAAGGCTATCGTGGCCGCCGCAGCAAAGTATTCCGTATTGCCAAGCAAGCAGTCATGCGTGCCGGCCAGTACGCATACCGCGACCGCCGCAACAAGAAGCGCGTTTTCCGCGCACTGTGGATCACCCGTATCAACGCGGCTTCGCGTTCGCACGGCATGACCTACAGCGCATTCATGAACGGCCTGAAGAAAGCCGCGATTGAACTGGACCGTAAAGTCCTGGCCGACATGGCTGTCAACGACAAGCCGGCTTTTGCCGCTATCGTGAACACCGTCAAGGCAAAGCTGGCTGCTTAATTCGGACAGCGACCGCAAGACCAGCATCGCGCCGCCGCAGGGTGGCCGATGCGCAAAGGACGGGGCAAAGGTTGAAGGACCGATGCCCTGTTTTTGTTTCTGGCGTTCCCCGCCATCAACAGGAAAACAACAAGCATGAACTCGCTGGAAGAACTCGCGCTTCAAGAACTCGTTACTTCGGCCCAGTCTGACTTTGGGGGCGCACAAGACGTAGCAGCGCTGGAAAACGCAAAAGCGAAATACCTCGGCAAGACCGGCCAGGTGACCGAACTGATGAAGGGCCTCGGCAAGCTCGACCCCGAGCAGCGCAAGGCGCAGGGCGCCCTGATCAACGCCGCCAAAGAAAAAATCGAACAGGCGTTGACGGCCCGCCGCGAAGATCTCGCCAACGCGCAATTGCTCGCGCGCTTGAACGCGGAAGCGATCGACGTCACGCTGCCGGGCCGCGGCCGCTCGATGGGCGGCATCCACCCTGTCATGCGGACCTGGGAACGGGTCGAACAGATCTTCCGCTCGATCGGTTTCGACGTGGCCGACGGCCCCGAAATCGAAACAGACTGGACCAATTTCACCGCGCTGAACAGCCCGGAAAACCACCCGGCACGCTCGATGCAGGACACGTTCTACATCGAAGGCAACGACAGTACCGGCAAGCCGCTGCTGCTGCGCACCCACACGAGCCCGATGCAGGTGCGTTATGCCCGCACCCATACGCCGCCGATCAAGGTGATCGCGCCGGGCCGCACGTACCGCGTCGACAGCGACGCGACGCACTCGCCGATGTTCCACCAGGTCGAAGGCCTGTGGATCGGCGAAGACATCAGCTTTGCCGACCTGAAGGGCGTGTACCTGAACTTCGTGAAGGCCTTCTTCGAGACGGACGACCTGCAGGTCCGCTTCCGTCCGTCGTACTTCCCGTTCACCGAACCGTCGGCCGAGATCGACATCGCGTTCGGTTCCGGTCCGCTGAAGGGCCGCTGGCTGGAAGTGTCGGGCGCCGGCCAGGTGCACCCGACGGTCGTCCGCAATTTCGGACTGGATCCGGAAAAATTCATCGGTTTCGCGTTCGGTTCGGGCCTGGAGCGCCTGACCATGCTGCGTTACGGGATCAACGATCTGCGCCTGTTCTACGAGGGCGATCTGCGTTTCCTGAAGCAATTTAATTAAATGGATTCATAAACCTGCTGCGCGTTGCAGTGTCGGTCTGCGATGCGCGCTGTACTCGCGTACAGCTGCGCTTCTCGACCGAAACTGCCGCCGCTCGCTACGGTTTCTGAAACCATTTAAAAGCTAACTACCAAAATCAGTAGGGCAAAGAATATGCAATTCTCTGAAAACTGGCTCCGTTCCATGGTCGATCCGAAGATGAGCTCGGACGAACTCGCGCACCTGCTCACGATGTCCGGCCTGGAAGTGGAAGAGGTCGAACCGGTCGCGCCGCCGTTCTCCAACGTCGTCGTGGCGGAGGTCAAGGAAGTGGCCAAGCACCCGAACGCGGACCGCCTGAATGTGTGCCAGGTCGACGTCGGCACCGGCACCTTGCTGAACATCGTCTGCGGCGCCCCGAACGTGCGCGCCGGCATGAAGGCGATCTGCGCGAAGGCGGGCGCCGTGTTGCCGCCGGGTCCGGACGGCAAGCCGTTCGAGATCAAGGTCGGCAAGCTGCGCGGCGTCGAATCGCAGGGCATGATGTGCTCGGCGAAAGAACTGAAAATCTCGGAAGAGAGCAGTGGTTTGATGGAGCTGCCGGAAGACGCGCCCATCGGCCAGAACATCCGCGACTACCTCGGCCTGAACGACCTGAAATTCACGATCAAGCTCACGCCGAACAAGGCGGACTGCCTGTCCGTGCTGGGCGTGGCGCGCGAAGTCTCCGCGCTGACCGGCGTGCCGATGTCGCTGCCGCAGTTCCGCCCGGTGACGGTGAACACGGATGAAGTGCTCCCCGTAACAATTTCCGCGACCGACCTGTGCGGCCGCTTCACCGGTCGCGTCATCCGCGGCCTGAACGCGAAAGCGGCGACGCCGGAATGGATGAAGCGCCGCCTCGAGCGCAGCGGCCAGCGTTCCGTGTCGGCCCTCGTCGACATCTCGAACTACGTGATGCTGGAAGTCGGCCGTCCGTCGCACGTGTTTGACCTGGACAAGATCCACGGTGGCATGGACGTGCGCTGGGGCCGCAAGGGCGAATCGCTGAAACTGTTGAACGGCAACACGGTCGAGGTCGACGAGTGGGTCGGCGTCATCTCCGACGAGAAAGAGATCGAGTCTCTGGCCGGCATCATGGGCGGCGATTCCACCGCCGTGACCCTGGACACGACGAACATCTACCTGGAAGCCGCGTTCTGGTGGCCGAACGCCATCCAGGGCCGCGCGCGCCGCTACAACTTCTCGACGGATGCTGCGCACCGCTTCGAGCGCGGCGTCGATTACGCGACGACCGTAGAGCATATCGAGCGCCTGACGTCGCTGATCGTCGAGATCTGCGGCACGGGCGACACGAAAGTCGGTCCGATCGACGACCAGGCCCCGAACCTGCCGCAGCGCAAGCCGGTCACCCTGCGCACGGCGCGCGCGGCGAAAGTCATCGGCGTGCCCGTCACGGACGAGATGGTGGCCGACATCTTCACGCGCCTGCACCTGCCGTACGAAGCGGAGCAGGGCCTGTTCCACGTGACGGCGCCGTCGTACCGCTTCGACATCGAGATCGAGGAAGACCTGATCGAGGAAGTGGCGCGCGTGTACGGCTTCGAGAACATCCCGGCGCTGCCGCCCGTCGCGCCGTCGGCGATGCTGATCGAACCGGAAAACACCCGTTCGCTGTTCGCCATCCGCCACCAGCTGGCCGACCTGGGTTACCAGGAAGTGGTGAACATGAGCTTCGTCGAGCAGCAGTGGGAAGCCGATTTCGCGAACAATACCGACCCGATCCGCCTGCAGAACCCGATCGCCAGCCAGCTGAGCGTGATGCGTTCCACGTTGATCGGCAGCCTCGTCGCCAATGTGCGCTACAACCTGAACCGCAAGGCGGGCCGCGTGCGCGTGTTCGAAGTGGGCGGCGTGTTCCTGCGCAACCCGGCAGCCCAGGACGGTCCGCTGGCCGTCGCCGGCTTCGACCAGCCCAAGCGCGTCGCCGCCATCGCCTATGGCCCGGCCGCGGACGAGCAGTGGGGGCAGCCGACCCGCGCCGTCGACTTCTTCGACGTCAAGGCCGACCTGGAAGCGCTGTTCGCGCCGCGCGCCGTGCGTTTCAGCAGGGCGGAGCATCCGGCTCTGCACCCGGGCCGTTGCGCGTCGGTCGAGGTCGACGGCAAGGTCGTGGGCATCATCGGCGAACTGCACCCGCGCTGGCTGCAGAAATACGACCTGCCGCAGGCCCCCGTGCTGTTCGAGGTGGATGCCGACGCGCTGCGCGCGCGCGACGTCCCGCGCTACGTGGAAATCTCCAAGTTCCCGGGCGCCACGCGCGACCTGGCGCTGGTCGTCAAACAGGACGTCCCGGCCCAGGCGCTGCTCGACGCTTTCCACGCGGAACTGGCGTCGAACGCCTTGGGCAAACTCGTGCAAGCCGTTGTTTTATTTGATGAATACCGCGGCAAGGGTTTGGAACAAGATGAAAAAAGTCTTGCTTTCCGCTTTGGCTTGCAAGATACTCAATCGACGCTGCAGGACGATGCGGTCGAGGCCATCATGGCCGCGCTCGCATCCGCGGCACAACAAAAACACGGCGCAAAACTGCGTGGTTGATAAAAAAGGCCAGAGGCCTATCGGGGCATCGAGACACCGCTTCGGTTGATCGAGCCCCACCAAATCCAGAACTTGAAGGTGGCTTAAATTAACAACAACGACGTTGATTCCGCCGTGCTCCAGGAAGCGCTGGCCGCTGACCTGCATCGTGCGATGCAGGTGGCCCGGGTACGGAAGGAAGCGGAAAAGGAGTTGCCGACTCTGACCAAGGCGGAGCTGGCCGAGCTGCTGTTCGAGCAGGTCGGGCTGAACAAGCGCGAGGCCAAGGACATGGTCGAGACGTTCTTCGATGAAATCCGCAATGCGCTCGAGCGCGGCGAGGCGGTCAAGCTGTCCGGCTTCGGCAACTTCCAGTTGCGCGACAAGCCCCAGCGCCCCGGCCGTAACCCGAAAACCGGGGAAGAAATCCCCATCACGGCGCGCCGCGTCGTGACGTTCCACGCCAGCCAGAAACTCAAGGGCATGGTCGAAGAGGCGAATCCGGGCAGTCCGGGCAGCCCGGGTCGACCTTCCCTGGCGCGGGCAGCCTGATAAAGCCGTAACGGCTTGTGAACGATGAACGACCGACCGAACAAGATGGAACCGACCGTGCTGCCGCCGATTCCGGCCAAGCGCTATTTCACGATTGGCGAAGTCAGCGAATTGTGCGGGGTCAAGCCGCATGTGCTCCGCTACTGGGAGCAGGAATTTACCCAGCTCAAACCGGTCAAACGTCGTGGAAACCGCCGTTATTACCAGCACCACGAGGTGCTGCTGATCCGGCGTATCCGCGAACTGCTGTATGAGCAGGGCTTCACCATCAGCGGTGCGCGCAATCGCCTGGACGGGCGGAGCCAGCACGACGCTGACGCATTGCCGGAACCTCCACCGCCGGCCGTGCCGACCATCGAGCCGGAGCAATTGCGTGCCGAGCTGCACGCGATCCTTGCCCTGCTCCAGCACGGTTCACCTGCGGCCTGACGGGCTCGCCGTACGCGTAGCCGTCGACGCAGCCAGCTCAGGCGTGCGCTCCTGTTGTTCTGCACCCTGGAGGTGCTAAAATGTCACTTGCAGTTTGCTGACTCAAACGCATGACCTGACCGGAGGCGTGAGGGGCCAGCCTCGGCTCTTTCCTGTATCGGGAAAACTTAAGGGAAGACAATGATACGCGTTGCCATTTGTGACGATCACCAGATAGTTCGAGCAGGTTTCAAACAGATTTTTTCGTCGTCGGGCGAGTTCGAAGTCGTTGCCGAAGGCGCGACTGGACGCGAAGCCCTCGATATCGCACGCCGCGAGATCTGCGACGTGCTGCTGCTGGATATCGCCATGCCGGATCAGAGCGGCATCGATATCCTGCGCACCATTCGCCAGGGCCAGCCGAACCTGCCGGTCCTGATCCTGTCCGGCTATCCAGCCCAGCAGTATGCGCTGAACCTGTTCAAGATGGGGGCCAACGGCTACCTGAACAAGGAATGCGATGCCGACGAACTCAAGACGGCCGTGCGTACCGTGTACCAGGGCCGCCGCTACGTGAGTTCGCAGGTCGGTGAACTGCTGGCCCAGAGTTTCGATCGCGATCCGAACACCGCGCTGCACACGGAATTGTCGGACCGCGAATTCCAGGTGTTCCTGCGCCTGGCGAAGGGGGCGACCGTGTCCGACATCGGCAATGCGCTGTCGCTGTCGATCAAGACGGTCTCGACTTACCGTACTCGCATCATGGAAAAGATGGGGCTGCAGTCGAACAGCGACCTGACGTATTACGCCATGAAAAACAACCTGCTCGACTGAGCAGGGCAGGCTCACCAGGTTGTCGCGCCATGCGCGCGGCTGGCTGATGAGCCTGCAACTGTAATAGCATTTATGTCATTTGCTATGCAGAATTGTTAATTTCACGTCGTCATCCCGCCACATTTCCTCGTCCGCGCGCCTAATCGACCTCCGTGGCAACTTTTCCCAGTCTATAATGACTCGGACAGGCCAAGCTGCGCGAAAGGAACGACAGAGGATGTTTTTCACCACCGACCCCAAGTTCAGGCCGGTTCGCAGCCTTCCGTTGTACCAGACCCTGCTGTGTGTCGTGTGCGTCCTGATCCTGGTCCTCAACGGCGTAAGCCTGGTCCGCAACCTGGACGGGCTGAAGACTGCCAACGCGCGCCAAGCGCAGGCCGATCGTGTGACGGCGAAACTGCAATACCTGAACCTGCTCGTCACCGATGCGGAGAGCGGTCTGCGCGGCTATTTCCTTTCCGGCTCCGACACCTATCTCGGCCCGCTGCGCACGGCCGAGCGTGAACTGGATGGACAGTTCAACAGCCTCAGGACGCTGCTGGCCGACAGTCCTTCCCAGTTGAAGAACCTGGCCCAGCTGCAAACGCTCGTCACCCGCCGCGTCAACCTGATGAACCAGGGCCTGGACGTGTATCGCCACGGCGGCCTGAACGACATCGTCGCCATCGCGCAGAGCCAGGAAGACAAGACCCACATGGACGAGATCCGCCTGCAGGTGGTGATCATGACGGGCGAACAGAACGAATTGCTGGCGGCCCGCAGTGCCGTCTTCTACGACCGCTACCGGCTGGCCGCGCTGCGCGGCCTCGGCATCAATCTGGCGGCGCTCGTCGTGCTCGTGCTGTTCTATAACCTGATCCGCCGCGGCTTCCGCGCGCGCCTGAATGCCGAGCGTGCCCTGCAGCAGACCAACGACCACCTGGAATCGCTGGTGACGGAGCGCACCGAACAGCTGTCCGTGCTGTCGCGTCACCTGATCCGCGTGTCGGAAGAAGAAAAGGCGAAACTGGCGCGCGAATTGCACGACGAGATGGGCGCCAACCTGACGGCCATCGGCATGCACCTGGCGACCGTCGGCGACCAGCTGAAGGCGACGCATCCCGAGCAGGCGGCGACGCTGGCCCGCGCCCGTGCCACGCTGATCGAAACGGTGGAGCTGAAGCGCCGCATCGTCGAGGGGCTGCGTCCCAGCCTGCTCGACAACCTTGGCTTGGCCGCCGCGCTGCAAAGCTATTGCGACGATTTCGGCCGCACGACGGGCGTCGATTGCGAAGCGCTGATCGAGGGCGACGTCGACGGCGCCGGCCCGACGCAGGCGATCGCGCTGTTCCGCATCGCGCAGGAATCGTTGAACAACGTCGCCAAATATGCCCAGGCCCGCCACGTCGTCGTGCACCTTGCACGCGAAGGCGAGGCGTTCACGCTGGAAGTCAGCGACGACGGCGTCGGCATCCCGCCGGACGCGATGCGCCGTCCGAAATCGCATGGTTTACTGGGGATGCGCGAACGCGCGCTGCTGCTGGGAGGAACGTTGCGGGTGGATCGCGGCGTGAACGGGATCGGCACCACTGTCCACGCCGTCGTCCCAGTGACGGTGCCGGGTCTTGATGCCGGCGGGACCGCGTCAGGCGGTGCCCTGGATATTTCGGCGCTGGCCGTGGCGCCATCGGACGATCCGGCGGCTGGCGCTCCGTCGGGCGATGCAGGGACGGAGCAGGCCGAATTGGCCGCACATCAATTACAGAATCAATTACGAGCTGCCCAAGCCCAGTCGCCACTGGCGACCGCGGGCCGGGATGCCGCGACACTCATGCGCGCGATACATCCGACAGCAGACGGTCATACTCGCTTTTAGCGACCTTGTAGCACTCGCCCGCATAGTCTTCCAGGCCCTGGCGGTTCAGCACGGTGATATTGCCGCGGCGGTACTGGATCAGGCCTTCGTCCTGCAGCTTGCCGGCAGCGGCCGTGATGCTTTCGCGGCGCACGCCCAGCATGATGGAGATGAGTTCCTGGGTGACTTTCAGTTCATTGCTCGGCGAACGGTCCAGGCGGTCGAGCAGCCAGCGGCACAGTTTCTGTTCGATCGAGCTGTGGCGGCCGCCGACGGCGTTCTGGGCCATCTGCGCGAACAGCGCGTTCGTGTAGCGCATCAAGAGCTGGGGCAGGGCGCCGCCCTTGTTGAAGGCGTCGCGCAGATATTGCGTCTTGAGGCGGTAGCCGTAGCCGGCGCTCTGGACGACGGCGCTGCAGGTGGCGCGTTCGCCCATGAACAGCGACACGCCGACGGCGCCTTCATGGCCGACCACGGCGATTTCCGTCGTGGCACCGTCTTCCATCACGTACAGCAGGGAGACGATGGCGGTGGTGGGGAAATACACGTATTCCAGCTTGCTGCCGTATTCGAACAGCTCCTTGCCGAAGGGCAGAGGAACCAGTTCCAGGTGCTCAAACAGGGTTTCCAGGTCTTGGCGCGGAAGGGCCGCGAGCAACTCGTTTTGTTGGGTGCCGCTGTAGCTGACAACCGGTCGGGCGGCCAGTTTGATTTCTTCGCTGGTCGAGGGGATCTGATTCACCGATTGCGCTTTTTTCTGGGCGGCGCTACCGAGTTGGGCGTTATTCATATTGTCCTCGTTATCTCTGACATACATCACTGGGGCGATTGCTTGGATGGGTTTCCTCATCGCGATGTGTGTACATTAATGCCATAGTCTCTTGCCGAACATAAGACTAGCTGTCGCCCCCATGTAGGCTCCGTGCATGATGTTTTGTCAGTCCAGTCCTACTAGAGAGAAACTTTCGGTTGAGCGGATTTTTTATCATTCCGATAATGGTTTGACGGCACTAAAACGTTTGAACGCTCAGCCGTATCGGCCTATTTGGCCACATCCACACGCCCGATGAGGCCGCCACCTGTCCGGTAACCGACGTTCCGCGCCCGAATGCTCCTACATGCGGCACTCCGGTGCGACAGGAATTGGTTCACACAAGGTACGCTGGACCCGGTAAAATCGAGAGTTTTGCAAGCGCCCCAGGGCGAGACCATGTCCAACGAAACCGACGCAATCACCACCGACCAAGAGCCAGCTGTCGCCACGAGCAAGCCGGCCGCCACGATCGCGCGCGAAGTCGCGCGCCGCCGCACCTTCGGCATCATTTCCCACCCCGACGCCGGTAAGACGACGTTGACCGAGAAGCTGTTGCTGTTCTCGGGCGCGATCCAGCTGGCCGGTACCGTCAAGGGCCGCAAGAGCGGCCGCCATGCGACGTCGGACTGGATGGACATCGAGAAGCAGCGCGGCATTTCGGTGGCGTCGTCGGTGATGCAGTTCGAGTTCCGCGACTACGTCATCAACCTCCTCGACACCCCGGGCCACCAGGACTTTTCGGAAGACACGTACCGCGTGCTGACGGCCGTCGACTCCGCGCTGATGGTGATCGACGCCGCCAAGGGCGTGGAAGAACAGACCATCAAGCTGCTCGACGTCTGCCGCATGCGCGACACGCCGATCGTCACCTTCATGAATAAGCTCGACCGCGAAACCCGCGACCCGCTCGAGCTGCTCGACGAGGTGGAATCGGTGCTGAAGATCGAGTGCGCGCCCGTGACCTGGCCGATCGGCATGGGCAAGAACTTCCGCGGCGTGTATCACCTGCTGAACGACGAAGTCATGCTGTTCAAGGCCGGCGAAGAGAAGGCCGACGGCGCCTACGAGATCATCAAGGGCATCGACAATCCGCGCCTCGCGGAGATGTTCCCGCTCGAGATGGAACAGCTCAAGATGGAAGTGGAGCTGGTGCACGGCGCCTCGCATCCGTTCGACCTCGAACGCTTCCTGTCGGGCGTGCAGACCCCCGTCTTCTTCGGCTCCGCCATCAACAACTTCGGCGTGCGCGAGATCCTGTCGGCGCTGATCGACTGGGCCCCGGCCCCGCGCGAGCGCGACGCGACCGTGCGCGCCGTGCGTCCGGACGAGCAGCCGTTCTCTGGCTTCGTCTTCAAGATCCAGGCGAACATGGACCCGGCCCACCGCGACCGCATCGCGTTCCTGCGCGTGTGCTCGGGACGTTTCGAGAAGGGCATGAAGGTCAAGCACCTGCGCCTGGGCCGCGAAGTGAAGCTGTCGTCCGTCGTGACGTTCATGGCGTCGAGCCGCGAACAGGTGGAAGAGGCCTACGCGGGCGACATCATCGGCATGCCGAACCACGGCAACATGCAGATCGGCGACAGCTTTTCGGAAGGCGAGATGCTGACGTTCACCGGCATCCCGTACTTCGCGCCGGAACTGTTCCGCACGGTGCGCATCCGCAATCCGCTCAAGACCAAGCAGCTGCACAAAGGCTTGCAGCAGCTGGGCGAAGAGGGCGCCGTGCAGGTGTTCAAGCCGGTGATGGGCAGCGACCTGATTCTCGGCGCCGTCGGCGTGCTGCAGTTCGAGGTGGTGGCGAGCCGCCTGCTCAACGAATACGGCGTCGACGCCGTGTTCGAGGGCGCGAGCATCAGCAGCGCGCGCTGGGTGTCGAGCGACGACAAGAAGGCGTTGTCCGACTTCGAGACGCAGCTGGCGCACAACGTCGCCTACGATGCGGCCGGCAATATGGCCTATCTCGCCACGTCGGGCGTCAACCTGCGCCTGACGCAGGAGCGCTGGCCGAAGCTGCAGTTCCACGCGACGCGCGAGCACGCCGCGAAGCTGGATTAAGGTATCGGCATGCATGGTGGGCTCGGGGAGCCCACCCTACGGCGTCAATCGAATCGTGGGGTGGGCATTTGCGCCCGGGGCTCAATGAAACGTGCCTGCCGGACGCACCCGTTCACCCCCGCGGCTTGACGACCAGCGCTTCGACGATACTCCCCACGTAACACACTACGAACACGATTTCGGCCAACATGACGCTGACTGGCGTCGGCGCGCCCGCGAGCTGCGCCTCGATCGCCGCCGGATCGGCCGCCATCTTGCCGCTCAACAGCTGGTCCGCCACGGCATTCGCCTCGTCGAGCGCGAAATTGAAATACAGGATCGCCGCCACGACGGCCGGCACCAGGAACAGCAGGGCGCGCCTGCGCCGTCCCAGGTAGTACTGGCCCACGCCGGGAAACACCAGGGCCGACAGCAACGCGCCCACGTTCTTACGTCTCATCCAATCTCCTGTCACGGTTGCGGGGTTGACCCATCACAAGGGACAACCTCTCGGTGGGCGTACATTCACTTAATGCACGCCGGAAATATAGCTCAGCCAGGAGGAGACCATGACAGCAGCTTTCCCCCTCGATCCGCTTCACCGGAGCACGTCCTAGCATGCTGGCCCGCCTGCGCATCGGCCCCAAACTGCTGCTGGCGCCCGCTGTCGTGCTGGTGCTGCTCGTGCTCCTGTCTGCGGGCAGCTATTACGCGATGGTACGCCAGAACGCCTCGCTCGACAGCATCGTCCAGCGCCGCGCGGCGAATATGCGCGCCGCCGCCGACCTCTCGGCGTCGGCCCGCAGCGCGCACGCCCAGGCCTATCAGGTGCTGACCTGGATCAGCGGCAGCTTTCCCCGTGTCCGCGTCGACCCGCTCGCGCTCGACCTGCACGCCCGGCATGCCGCCGTCGACCGCGGCCTCGCCCAACTGGCGCGCCAGACGGCCGACAGTCCCGACGAGCAGCGCGACATCGACCAGGCGCGCGCCGCGTGGGCGCAATACGTGCCGGCCGTGCGCGACGTGATCGAGATCGCCCGCATCGACCAGTCGATCAGCGCCAACGCCATGGTCAAGGCCGAGCGCGCGTTCGCCGTCGTTGCGCAGCGCCTGACGGCACTGGCGCGGCGTGAGCAGGCGCTGTCCGAGCAGGCCTCGAGGAATGCGGCCGACGACGTCCACCTGATCGCGATCCTGATGCCGGTGGTGATCGTGTCCTCGATCGCGGCATCGCTGGCGATCACGATGGCGGTGCGGCGCGCGCTGCTGGCCGACATCGGCGCGATCAGCGCGGCCGCCAGCGGCCTGGCGAGCGGCGACCTGACGATCCAGGCGCGGATCGGCGGCGACGACGAGATCGCCCAGGCGGCGCGGTTGCTCAACACCGGCATCCGCGGCTTGAACGGCCAGTTGCGCAACGTGCTGGACTCGGCCCGCTCGATCGGCGCGGCGTCGCGCGAAATCACGCTGGGCCGCGCCGACATGCCGCCGCGCACGCACGTGCGCGAGGCGCTGGAACGCACGACGGCATCGATGCAGGCGCTGGCGGCGACCCTCGGCGAGGGCGCCGCCGGCGCGCGCGCGGCCGACGCGCTGGCCGCGCGCGCAGGCAGCGCGGCGGAAGCGGGCAGCGGGACGGTGCACCGCGTCGCGGCGACGATGGCGCAGGTGCGCCGCGCCGCTGTGCGCATGGAGCGCATCGGTGCCGCGCTCGAGGGCACGCTGGCGCGCGCCGGCGGCGTCGCGCAAGATCCGGACGGCGGTGCGCGGGA
Organism: Massilia putida; assembly: GCF_001941825.1. Taxonomy (NCBI): domain Bacteria; kingdom Pseudomonadati; phylum Pseudomonadota; class Betaproteobacteria; order Burkholderiales; family Oxalobacteraceae; genus Massilia; species Massilia putida. The sequence continues at coordinate 1,417,276 of NZ_CP019038.1, read as the reverse complement.
CGCGCGCCTGCTCGCACGGCGTGCCTCCCACGCCGCGCGCGAGGCGCGCACGCTCGCGCGCGAGACGGTGGCGGCCATCGACGACGGCGGTGCCTGCGTCGTCGACGCGGGCGCCGCGATGGCCGGCTTGGCGGGCGCGGTGGAGGAGATGGCGCGCATCGTCGACGGCATCGACAGCGCAAGCGGCGAACGGGCGCGCGACCTGGCCGGCGCCGCGCAGGCGATCGTGCGCATGGACGAGCTCACGCAGCAGGGTTCGCGCATGGTGGAAGAGGCGGCGCTGGCCGCGCGCTCGCTGCAGCAGCAAGCCCTTGGCCTCGCGCGCGCGGTGGCCGCGTTCCGTCTCGACGAAGCGGTGCACCGCACAAACGACGCGGCCCCGCCGGGAACGCATGCGCTGCGTCCGGGCAGGGCCGGGAGGCCTTACCTCCGGCTGGCGTCCAGCCGGGGCAAGAACCGCTGATGACTCGCAGGGCGGGCGGCTGTGCCGTCCACGCGTTCACCATGCGCTGGCTGGACGCGTGGACAGCGGAGCTGTCCGCCCTACTTTACCCGTCGTGTTCGATCTTACTCGTAGTCTTCGATCGGCGCGCAGCCGCAGAAGAGGTTACGATCGCCATACGCATTGTCCGCGCGGCCGACCGGCGGCCAGTACTTCTTCTTGCGCAGCGACGGCACCGGGAAGGCGGCCACTTCGCGCGAATAGGTGTGCTGCCAGTCGTCCGCAGTGACGACTTCCGCCGTGTGCGGCGCGCCCTTCAGCGGATTGTCCATGCGGTCGTACTCGCCGCGCTCCACCTTCACGATCTCGGCGTGGATGCAGATCATCGCTTCGATGAAGCGGTCCAGTTCCGCCTTCGATTCCGACTCGGTCGGCTCGATCATCAAGGTGCCCGGCACCGGGAAGCTCATCGTCGGGGCGTGGAAGCCGAAGTCCATCAGGCGTTTCGCCACGTCTTCGTTGCTGATGCCGGTGGCATCCTGCAGCGGGCGCAGGTCGATGATGCACTCGTGCGCGACGAGGCCGTCGTGGCCCGTGTACAGCACCGGATAGTGCGGGGCCAGGCGGCGCGCGATGTAGTTGGCGTTCAGGATCGCCGTTTCCGTCGCCGCGGTGAGACCCTCCGCGCCCATCATCGCGATGTACATCCACGAGATCGGCAGGATCGACGCCGAGCCGTACGGCGCCGAGCTGACGGCGCCGATGCCTTGCTCGTCACGCTGGTAGCCCGTCGACGCCTGGTTCGGCAGGAACGGCACGAGGTGCTCGGCCACGGCCACCGGGCCGACGCCAGGACCGCCGCCGCCGTGCGGAATGCAGAACGTCTTGTGCAGGTTCAGGTGGCTGACGTCGCCGCCGAACAGGCCTGGGCCTGCCACGCCGACCAGCGCGTTCATGTTGGCGCCGTCGACATACACCTGGCCGCCGTGCGCATGCACGATCTCGCACAGTTCCTTGATGCCTTCCTCGAACACGCCGTGCGTGGACGGGTAAGTGACCATCACGCAGGCCAGATTGGCGCTGTGCTCTTCGGCCTTTTTCTTGAGGTCCGCGAGGTCCACGTTGCCGTTGGCGTCGCACGCCGTCACGACGACCTTCATGCCCACCATGTTCGCGGACGCCGGATTGGTGCCGTGCGCCGACGACGGGATCAGGCAGATGTTGCGATGGCCTTCGCCGCGCGACTGGTGGTATTTCTGGATGATCAGCAGACCCGCGTACTCGCCCTGCGAACCGGCGTTCGGCTGCAGCGACACGCCCGCATAACCCGTCACGGCGCACAGCATTGCTTCCAGCTGGGCGATCATCTCGCGGTAGCCGACCGTCTGGTCGTCGGGCGCGAACGGGTGGATGTTCGAGAACTCCGGCCACGTCACCGGGATCATCTCGGACGTCGCGTTCAGCTTCATCGTGCAGGAGCCGAGCGGGATCATCGTGCGGTCGAGGGCCAGGTCCTTGTCGGCCAGCGCGCGCAGGTAGCGCAGCATCTCGTGCTCGGCGTGGTAGCGGTTGAACGTCGGGTGCGTCAGGTAGGCGCTCGTGCGGGCCAGCGCGGACGGATACGCATCCGCCGCGTCGTTGTCCAGCGCGTCGAAGTCCACGTCGGCGCCGCCGAAGATTTTTACCAGCAGCGCGATGTCGTCGCGGGTGATCGTCTCGTCCAGCGAGATGCCCACGTGGCGCGCATCGATGCGGCGCAGGTTGATGCCGTTGTCGTTGGCCACGCGGTGGATCTCGTCGGCATTGTCGGCGATGACGGTCAGCGTGTCGAAGTAGGTCTCGTTCGCCAACTGGAAGCCCAGGCCCTTCAGCGCGGTGGCCAGGATGCCGGTGTAGCGGTGCACGCGGCGGGCGATTCCAGCCAGGCCTTGCGGGCCGTGGTAGACGGCGTACATCGAGGCCATCACGGCCAGCAGCACCTGCGCGGTGCAGATGTTCGACGTCGCCTTTTCGCGGCGGATATGCTGTTCGCGCGTCTGCAGCGCGAGGCGGAAGGCCGGGTTGCCCTGGGCGTCGATGGTGACGCCGGCCAGGCGGCCCGCCATGCTGCGCTTGTATTCGTCGCGCGTGGCCAGGTAGCCCGCGTGCGGGCCGCCGAAGCCGAGCGGCACGCCGAAGCGCTGGCTGTTGCCGACGACGACGTCCGCACCCCATTCGCCCGGCGGCGTGAGCACGGCCAGCGACAGCAGGTCGGCCGCGACGACGACCATCGCGCCCGCGGCATGCAGCTTCTCGACGGCCGCGCGGTAATCGCGCACGTCGCCGTTCACGCCCGGGTATTGCAGCAGCACGCCAAAGCAGGTTTCGGACAGGTTCCCGATGTCGGCGGCTGCGATGGTGCGCACCTCGACGCCGATCGGCACGGCGCGCGTCTGCACGACTTCCAGGGTCTGCGGCAGCACGTCGTCGGCGACGTAGAACACTTTGGAGGACGATTTGCCCACGCGCTGGATCAGCGTCATCGCTTCGGCGGCGGCCGTGCCTTCGTCCAGCATCGACGCGTTGGCGATGCCCATGCCGGTCAGGTCGGTGATCACCTGCTGGAAGTTCAGGATGGCTTCCAGGCGGCCCTGCGAGATCTCCGGCTGGTACGGCGTGTACGCCGTGTACCAGGCCGGGTTTTCGAAGATGTTGCGCAGGATGACGGGCGGCGTGTGCGTGCCGTAGTAGCCCTGGCCGATCAGCGACTTCATGACCTTGTTCTGCGACGCGATGCCTTTGAGCTTCGCGAGCGCGGCCTGCTCGGGCAGCGGCTCGAAGAACTGGCCCAGGTCCAGCTTGTCCTTGCGGCGGATGTTGGCGGGAACGACGGCGTCGATCAGCTCGGCGCGCGTGGCGTAGCCGAGCGCGGACAGCATGGCCGCCTGTTCGGATGCGGACGGGCCGATGTGGCGCGGGATGAAGCCATCGCGTGCTTCGAGTTGGGTCAGGCTGGTGCGGGTCATGATAAGGACGAGAAAAAGATTCGGCGAGAAGGGCTACTTCAGGCCGTCATTCCCGCGCAAGCGGGAATCCATGCTGAGTGGCCGAAGGTGGCTCAGTATGGGTTCCCGCTTGCGCGGGAACGACGTAGATGAGGCGCACGGGTGAGCATCAACCTTCGGTGGTCTTGCCGTAGGCAGCCGCGTCGAGCAGGTTGTTGACGGCGGACGGATCCGAAGGCTTCAGCTTGAACAGCCAGGCGGCATACGCATCCGCGTTGATCGAGTCCGGCGCGTCCGCGGTCGCCTGGTTCACGGCGGTCACGGTGCCGGACACCGGCGCGTAGATGTCGCTGGCGGCCTTGACGGATTCCACGACGGCGGCGTCATCGCCGGCCGTGAAGGTCTTGCCGACCTGCGGCAGTTCGACGAACACGATGTCGCCCAGGGCGTCCTGCGCATATTCGGTGATGCCCACGGTCAGGGTGCCGTCGGCCTCCTGGCGGACCCACTCGTGGGACTCGGTGTACTTCAGGTCGGCTGGGATGTTCATGTGCGTAACTCCGTAGTGATGGATGGTGCGGTAAGTATAAGTGTTTGTTCAGGAAGCGAGGATCTTGCCGTTACGCACGAACGGCAGTTTGACGACGGACGCGGCCAGTTTCTTGTCGCGGATTTCCACGTGGACGGTATCGCCGATCGCCACGTCCAGCGGCACGCGCGCCAGCGCGATCGCCTGCTGCATCGACGGGCTGAACGTACCGCTCGTGATCTCGCCGGCATTGCCCGATGCGGCCACGACCTTCTGGTGGGCGCGTAGGATGCCGCCTTTTTCGCGCAGGATCAGGCCGACGAAGTTCTGCTTCTGGCCGGCTTGCTGCAGGGCGGACTTGCCGATGAAGTCGCGTTCCGACACGAGGTCGACGGTCCAGGCGAGGCCCGCGTCCAGCGGGGACACGTTGTCGTCCATGTCCTGGCCGTACAGATTCATGCCCGCTTCCAGGCGCAGCGTGTCGCGCGCGCCCAGGCCGGCCGGTTTGACGCCGGCGGCGGCGAGGGCGTTCCACAAGGCCTCGACCTGGCTGGCCGGCACGCCGATCTCGAAGCCGTCTTCGCCCGTGTAGCCGGTGCGCGCGACCATCAGTTCGCCGAACGGCGTGCCTTCCACGACGACGGCGTTGAAGGGCTTCAGGCCCTCCGACGGCGCCTGCGTCTGCGGCACGACCTGCCAGACTTTCGCGCGGGCGTTCGGACCCTGCACGGCGACGAGGGCGATGCCATCATCGCTCAGGTCGGCGCGGCGCGGGGTGATGGTCAGGCCGCTGCCCGTGGCGTCGTTCTGCTGGCGGATCCAGGCGATGTCCTTCTCGGCCGTGCCCGCGTTCACGACGAGGCGGAACCAGTCTTCGGCGAAGTAATAGACGATCAGGTCGTCGATGACGCCGCCCTGGGGATTGAGCATGCACGAGTACAAGGCCTTGCCCGGCGCCTGCAGCTTGTCGACGTTATTGGCCAGCAGGCCGCGCAGGAAGGCGCGCACGTTGGCGCCGCGCACGTCGACCACGCACATGTGCGACACGTCGAACATGCCGGCATCGCCACGCACGGCATGGTGTTCTTCGATCTGGGAGCCGTAGTTGACGGGCATGTCCCAGCCGCCGAAGTCGACCATCTTGGCGCCGAGGGCGCGGTGTACGGAATTGAGCGGGGTCGCTTTGAGCGTCATGGGTGGATCCTCGGCAGAAAATGGGGTCGCGCACGCGGCGATCCGCATGCTCTCACACCCCTCTGTCCTCGGTACCTGAGAGATAGCGGCGCGTCGTGTCGCATCGCCTGCCCCTTCGGTGGGCCGTGAAGGCCGCTCTCCAGAGTTGGTCCGCCGCGCTTATCGCGCAGCAGCCCCCGACCGGTCCGGTTGCCTGAGAGTTTTTGGGTGATGCCCCTTCGGCGGCAGCCTGTGCTGCGCTCTCCCGATCAAGACTGCGAAGTCTATGCGAGTGGTGCCGGGAAGTCAATCTGGAGAGGGCGGCGGGCGAGGGCGACCGGCGAGGGTGCGCACTATTGCAGCGCGGCCACATGGCCCTGCGGACGTGTTTTGTTACACTTGCTCTACGACCCTTGCGACAGAAGAGACCACTATGAGCGAAGATCAAGCAAAACAGAAGGAAGGGTACTTTACCCTGTCCGGCGACGTGAACAGCGACATGGTGCATCGCGTCTTCGAAGCGGTGGCCAGCATGAACGAGGACGGCATCGAGACCGCGCACATCCTCCTGCAATCGAACGGCGGCTATGTCAGCGACGGCCTGTGCCTGTATAACTTCCTGGCCAATGCGCCCGTCAACTGCGTCATGTACAACGGCGGCGCCGTCGCATCGATCGCGGTGATCCTGTTCCTGGCGGGCAAGCAGCGCTATGCGAGCGAGACGGCGCGCTTCATGATCCACAAATCGCATGCGACGGCGTCGCCGGGTTCGCGTCCGGATGCGCTCAACATCATCGTCGAAGGCTTGCGCGCCGACGATGCGCGCACGGAATCGATCCTGCGCAAGCACATCGAGCTGACGCCGGAGCAGTGGGGGATCCACCAGTACGGCGACCTGCACCTGAACGCGCGCGACGCCAAGGTGGCAGGGATGATCGACGACATCGTCGACTTCGCGCCGCCCAAGGGCTCGTACCTGCGCAACATCTGATTCGCCGTCTCGCGCCGCCCGTCCGCACGGGCGGCGTTCGTGCGTTCCACAAACACAGACAGAGCCTGTAGCGGTTGTCCCGCTTCAGGCTCTTTCCGTACTTCCTGTGTCGTTACCGTGTATGACCGAACCCGGAAATCGGATCGGTCCGGCGTGCGCCGCGATCAGCGCTTGTTGTCGTTCTTGTGGCTTTGACGGCCAGCCTCGGCGTGCTGCTCCGGGGTGCCGCCGCGGGTGCCGCCCGAGCCGCCCGAGCGCGAGCCCGAGCCGGAACCCGACTGCTTGTTGCCGTCGTTTTTGTGGCTTTGCTGGCCAGCCTTGACGTGTTGTTCGTGGGAGCCGCCCTGGTTGCCCGAGCGCGAAGAATTTTTGTTCGCAGCCATGATCATTCCTTTCTGATAGTGGAGATGTCGTGCTTACCGATGTGCCGCCGAACATTGACATTCGGTAGCGATTTCGGTAATGCAATGATGCGAGCGCGGCAATTGATCGGGTATCGGATCACCCCTTGTACTGTTGTAGGACAAGGCGCATTTCGAAAGCAATAATCTTCTCCGTATGCACGGAATTCGCATATTCTTATTCGCTGGCAACCGTTATCTTGCGGTGCAGCATAGCGTTTTATGTCGCAAGACTGGCTCTTCAATAGCATAAGCATTTTTATCTCGGCGCTGCGCGACCCGCTGGGCATATCGATTTCTGTTGCCACTTGGAAATAATGTGCCACAATATGGATGCCTCCGCTTTTATCGCCACCATGTCATCCAGCCAAGACCAGACGCCGGCCGCCCGCAAGGCCGCGTCGCCGCAACAGGCGACGCTGGATGCGCTCGCCGGTATCGCGGCCGACCACGTCAAGGAGCAGCTGACCGCGATGACGGCCCGGATGGCCGCGGCGCTGGGCGACGTCGGCCAGCAGCAGGGCGATCCGCAGGACGTGTACCGCCGCGTCAAGTCGGCCCGCCTGCTCAAGGACAACGCCTACGCCTTTTTCCACCTGGCGTCGGGCGCGATCGAGCTGGCCTTGCGCCGCGAACTCGACCGCCTGTTGCCACAGGCCGCATCCAAGCGCCCGTCGGCCGCCGCGCTGAGTCTCGTCCCGTTGGACGAAATGGACAGCCGGCTCGCATTGGGGGCGCTGGCCCGGCCGTTCGACATCGCCCATTCCGACGCCCTCGCGACCCTGGCCGTGCGCCTCGGCATGCTGCTCGGACGCGGCGTGCTGCGTGCCGACGGCAATCCTTTCCGTCCCGAAGTCTTCCTCGGCGCCATCGAAGAAGCATGGCGCGAGTTCGAGCCGGAGACCGATGCCCACGGCCTCATCCTGACCCTGCTGCGCCCCGACGTCGTGTTCGATTTCGGGCCGCTGCTCGAGTCCCTCATCGCCGCCCTGCGCAAGGGCGGCCAGCCGGGTTCCGTCGATGCCTACCGCATCCAGAAGACGGACGACGCGGCCGCCGCGAAAGCGGCCCGCGCCGGCCAGCGCGCAGCCCTCGCCGATCGATTGCGCAAGCTGTTCGGCGACGATGGCGGCGAGGATGGCGTGCCGCTGATTCCGGATCTGCCCGACCTGCCGTCCAGCGCCGGCGGCTGGCGGCCCAGCGGCGCCGGCGCGTTTGCGGCGGGGCAGGCAGGGCAGGCGGGTCGGGCGGCGTCCGGCGCCCGGCCGGCGTCCGGATTCGCCGCGCCGTCCGGCATCCCTGCACAGCCCGCGGCAGGCTTCGCGCCGGCCGCTTCCGACATCCCCCAGTCCGGTTGGTCCGCCGCCCTGCGCGGGGCGCTGGCGCAGAACCACGGCGCGGCGCCGCTGCTGGATTTGCTGGCACGCATCGAGCCGGTCCTGGCGCAGGAACCGCAGGCGGCCGCATCCGGCGCGCAGGCGCCCGATGTGTTCTATCTGCCGCGTTTCAAGCAGAGCCTGCCCCAGGGCAGCTTGCCGCGCGGCGACGAGCGCACGCTGGACCTGCTGTCGCGCGTCTTCGAGACCGTGCTGCTGGACGACAGCATTCCGCCGCGTACGCGCGCGCTGCTGCAGTTGCTGCAAGTGCCTGTGCTCAAGGCGGCGCTGCTCGACAAGAATTTCTTCTTCGAGGAAGCGCACCCGGCACGCCGGCTCGTCGACCTGATGTCGCGCGTCGGCTGGGACCAGCGCCAGAACGCGAACGACCCGCTGTTCCAGGCCATGCAGCGCAGCGTCGCGCGCGCGGGCGAGGCCAAGCCGGATGCGTTCGCCAGCGCCGTCGCCGAACTGGAGGCCGGCATCGCGGCCGACGAGTCCGCACAGGAAGCGGCGCTGGCCGCTCCGGTCGCCACGGCCATCAAGCAGGAACGGCACCAGGTGGCGGCACGCCAGGCGCGCGACGCCGTCGCGCTGCGCGTGCAGGCCGGGGGCGTCGTCGACGTCGTCAGCGGCTTCCTCGAACAGCGCTGGACGACGGTGCTGACGTTCGCCCACACGATCGAGGATGCGCGCCCGGGCGCCGTCGGCAACGCCACCCGCGCCATGGACGATCTGATCTGGAGCGTCAAGCCCAAGGCCACGCAGGAACAGCGCAAGGCCTTGATCGCCCGGCTGCCGCGCCTGCTCGCGACGCTGAATAAATGGCTCGACGCCATCAAATGGCAGGACGCGGAGCGCCTGCAATTCTTCGCCCGCCTGGCCGAATACCATGCGGCGATCGTGCGTGCGCCCATCGAGCTGTCGCCCGAACGCCAGCTGGAACTGGCCACCCTCGCGGCCCAGCAGGACGCGCTGCGCCGGGTCGAGCTGGAAAATGCCGCAGCCGAACAGGCCGCGGCGCGGGCGGCGGCGGTGTCGGCCGTCGACGGCCTGGAGCGCGGCATGTGGCTGGCATTCCGTACGGGCGACGGCGAGCGCAAGGTCAAGCTGGCGTGGGTGAGTCCGCTGCGCACGCTGTTCATCTTCTCGGGCGCCGGACGGCGCGAGGCGTTCTCGCTGCCGGCCGACAAGCTGGCGGCCGCCCTCGACGAGGGCAGCGCGCGGGTGCTGGCCATCGACGGCGTCGTGGGGCAGGTGTTGTCGGAAGCGATGGCGCAGGGGGCCGTCAACGACTCGTCAATCGTGACCGCGATGTCGTAGGGTGGACGGCTTTGCCGTCCAAGCGTTCAAACGGTGCCTGCGCAGACGTTCGTGCGACAACGATCGGCGCGTGGACGGCGCCATCGTCATGACCATTCAGGCGCAGCGTGTGCGGCCGGCCACCCTACGTGTTGGTATCAGTCAGCAGGCCGGGTTATAGTCGAGCCGTCGTAAATCCATCCTCCGATCCAATATGCTCTGGTGGTCCCATCTTTCGGCGCTGGGCGGACTCAACGTCACGGCGCTGCTCGCCCTTGGCGTGACGGCCTGGCTCATAGGCAGCCGCTGCTGGCGGCTGGCGCTCGTCTGGTGCCTCGTGTTCGGCGGCGCCATGCTCGTGGCGGCGGGAAGCCAGATCGCGTTCATCGGCTGGGGCATCGGCATCCGCTCGCTGTCGTTCACCGGCTTTTCGGGTCACGCGGCGCGCGCCGCCGCCGTGTTCCCGGTCGCGTTATTCCTGCTCGTCGAGCATCAGCCGCGGCGGGCGCGTTTGATCGCGGTCGCGGCCGGCGGCCTGCTGGCGGTGGCGGTGGCGCTGGCGCGGGTCCAGGTCGGCGCCCATTCCGCCAGCGAAGCCTTGTCCGGCTGCTTGCTGGGCCTGGGCGCGGCCGCGCTGTTCCTCGCGCGCGCGCGTGCCGCGCGGGACTGTTCGCCCCAGCCCCTGCTGCTGGGGCTGCTCGCCGCGACGATTTTCCTGCCGCGCGCCGATCCCGCGTATTCCCACCAGTGGCTGACGGCCGCCGCGCTGGCGCTGTCCGGGCGCGACCGGGTGTACCTGCGCAACGACTGGCAGCCCGCCCAAGGGCCGTACGTGCCGCCGTGCGCGCCCGCCAGGGTGCGCTTTGCCGTCCTCTGCACCTGAGGGCACGTCGGCAAACCGGTTGCGCGTTGCACGGTCGTTTGCGATGCCCGCTGTACGCGCCTGCAGCTGCGCTTCTCAAACGACATTGCGTCCGCGACGGTTTTTCGAGCTTCCCCCGCACCGGCGCGCGCGCGAGCCAAAACTTGGCCGAAAAGCAAGGCGCAGATGGTATGATGCAGCCTTTATCGACTTCTCCCCAAACCGTAAGCGAACGTGCGTCTATCCTCCATCAAATTGTCGGGATTTAAGTCTTTCGTCGATCCCACCAATTTCCAGGTGCCGGGACAGCTGGTCGGCGTGGTCGGCCCGAACGGATGCGGCAAATCGAACATCATCGATGCCGTACGCTGGGTGCTGGGCGAATCGAAAGCGTCCGAGCTGCGCGGGGAGTCGATGCAGGACGTCATCTTCAACGGCTCCACGAACCGCAAGCCGGCCGGACGCGCGTCGGTCGAACTCGTGTTCGACAACAGCGCCGGCAAGGCGGCCGGGCAATGGAGCCAGTATGCCGAGATCGCCGTCAAGCGGACCTTGACCCGCGACGGCACGTCGACGTATTTCATCAACGGCCAGCCGGTGCGCCGGCGCGACATCCAGGACATCTTCCTCGGCACGGGCCTGGGCCCACGCGCCTATGCCATCATCGGCCAGGGCATGATCTCGCGCATCATCGAATCGCGCCCGGAAGAGCTGCGCGTGTTCCTCGAGGAAGCGGCGGGCGTGTCCAAATACAAGGAGCGCCGGCGCGAGACGGAAAACCGCCTGTCGGACACGCGCGAAAACCTGCTGCGCGTCGAAGACATCCTGCGCGAACTGAACGCCAATCTGGAAAAACTGGAAGCGCAGGCCGCCGTCGCCAACCGCTTCCACCAGCTGCAGGCCGACCAGGAAGAAAAGCAGAAACTTCTGTGGCTCCTGCGCCGCAACGAGGCGAAGGCCGAGCAGACGCGCTGGTTCCTCGAGATGGAGCAGGCGCAGACGGGGCTGGAAGAGCAGAACGCGAAGATGCGCAACCTCGAGCTGGAACTGGAGCGCATGCGCCAGGCGCACTACGAGACAGGCGACCGCCTGCACGTGGCGCAGGGCGCGCTGTACCAGACCAATTCCGAGATCGGCAGCCTGGAAGCGCAGATCAAGTTCGTCGTCGAGTCGCGCACGCGCCTGCAGAACCAGATCGGGACGCTCACCGCCCAGCGGGAGCAATGGCTGAACCAGGCGAACGAAACCCAGGAGCAGATCGAGGAAGCGGAGTTCCGTCTGGAGGAACTGGCCGCGCGCGTGGAAGGCGCCCAGATCGCGGCGGAGGCCCAGAACGAGCGCCTGCCCGACCTGGAAGCCGCATGGCGCGAGGCGCAGAACAAGTCGACCGAGTCGCGCGCCCGCATCATGCAGATCCAGCAGCGCATCGAGCTGTCGTCCGCGCACCAGCGCAATGCCTCGAACATTCTCGCGAACCTCGCCACGCGGCGCGAGCGCCTGCAGCAGGAGCGCGGCGGCCTGAACCTGCCGGACGCCGGCCACCTGGACAACCTGCGCCTGCAGCTCGAGGAAAAGCAACTGGCGCTGGAAGAGCAGAACCTGATGCTGGAAGAGGCGGCGAGCCGCCAGGAAACCGTCGAGCAGGAGCGGCGCGACGCGCATGCACAGGTCCAGCAGGAGTCCGCATCCAACGCGAAGCTGGAAGCGCGGCTCTCCGCGCTGCGCCAGCTGCAGGAACGCGTGCAGACGCAGGGCAAGGTCCAGCCGTGGCTGCAGAAGCACGAGCTGGATAAGCTGCCGCGCCTGTGGCAGAAGCTCGATATCGAGACGGGCTGGGAGACGGCGCTGGAATCCGTGCTGCGCGAGCGCACGGGCGCGCTGGAAGTGTCGAACCTCGACTGGGCGCGCGGCTTCTTCGGCGACGCGCCGCCGGCCCGCCTCGCGTTGTATTCGCCCGCACCCGGCAGCGCCGGTGCGCAGGATCATCACGGGCTGAAGCCGTTCGCGAGCCTGTTGAAACTGAACGACCCGGGCCTGCGCGGCCTGCTGGACGACTGGCTGTTCGGGGTCTACGCGGCCGACGATCCGGGCACGGCGCTCGCGCTGCGCGGCAAGCTGCCGCAGGGCGGCTGCTTCGTCACGCCGCAAGGCCATATGGTCACGAGCGCGAGCGTGCGCTTCTACGCGGCGGACGCCGAGCAGGACGGCGTGCTCGCGCGCCAGCACGAGATCGACAACATCGGCAAACAACTGCGTGCGCAGGCGCTGCTGCTGGACGAGGCCCGCACCCGCGCCACCCGCGCCGACGCGGCGGTGAGCGAGCTGCAGCGCCGCCTGCAGGATGGCCGGCAAAAGGTCGCGACCTTGCAGCGCGAAGTGCATGCGTTGCAGATCGAGGTCGTCAAGCAGGCCGAGGTCGAGGCGCGCTTCAACCAGCGCAGCGGCCAGATCGCGGCGGACCTCGACGAGATCGCCGCGCAGGAAGCGGAGCAACGGCAGGCCAAGGCGGAAGCGGAAGCGCAGTTCGAAGAGCTGGACATGGAACTGGCCGAGCTTCAGGGCGCGTACGAGGATGGGCAGGTCGAGTTCCAGGAACAGGAACGCGTGCTGGCCGAGGCGCGCCAGCGCCTGCGCGACCTGGAGCGCGCGGCCCAGGAAGCCGTGTTCGCGGAAAAGACCCAGCGCACGCGCATCGAGGAATTGCGCCGCACGATCGCCACCGCGCACCAGCAGGCGGCGCAGGTCCTGGAGAGCATCGCGGCCGGCAAGCTGGAACTGGAAGCGCTCGAATCCGGCGCGGCCGCCGAGGGCTTGCAGGAATTGCTGGCGCGCCGCACGGAGCAGGAAAAGGCGCTCGCGGACGCGCGCCACGAACTGGACCAGCTCACGCAGCAGCTGCGCGCGGCCGAGGAAGCCCGCATGCAGGCGGAGCGCGGCCTGCAGCCGCAGCGCGAGCGCATCACCGAGATGCAACTGAAGGAGCAGGCCGCGCGCCTGAACCAGGAACAGTTCGCGGAAGCGCTGGCCGCCACGGGCGCCGACGAGGCGGCATTGTCCGAAAAGCTCGACCCCGAGATGAAGCCGGCTTACCTGCAGGGCGAGGTGACGCGCCTGACGAATGCCATCGCGGCGCTGGGCGCCGTCAACCTGGCCGCGGTCGAGGAACTGGCGCAGGCGACGGAGCGAAAGCGCTTCCTCGACGCGCAGAACAACGACCTGCAGGAGGCGATCGCCACGCTGGAAGGCGCGATCTCCCGCATCGACCGCGAATCGCGCGACCTGCTGCAGGATACGTTCGACCGCGTCAACGCCAACTTCTCGGAACTGTTCCCGATCCTGTTCGGCGGCGGCACGGCGAAGCTCGTGATGACGGGCGAGGAAATCCTCGACGCCGGCGTGCAGGTGATGGCCCAGCCGCCCGGCAAGAAGAACGCGACGATCCACCTGCTGTCCGGCGGCGAGAAGGCGCTGACGGCGACCGCGCTCGTGTTCTCGATGTTCCGCCTGAACCCGGCGCCGTTCTGCCTCCTCGACGAGGTCGACGCGCCGCTGGACGATGCCAATACCGAGCGCTTCTGCCGCATGGTGAAGCGCATGTCGGACCATACCCAATTCCTCTTCATCTCGCACAACAAGATCGCGATGGAGATGGCCAACCAACTGATCGGTGTGACGATGCAGGAGCAGGGCGTGTCGCGCATCGTGGCGGTGGACATGGAGTCCGCCGCGAATTTCGCTACTGAGGCACAAGCAGCATGACAGACTTTCAAATGAGCCTGATCGCGGCCGGCGGCGTTTTCGTCGTCGGCGTCATTAGTTACAACAAGTGGCAGGAGTACAAGGCCCGCAAGAGCGTCGAGCGCGCGTTTTCGCATGACCATGACGATGTGCTGATGAAAGGCGGCGCAGCGCCCGAGCGCATGCGCCATGAGCCCGTGCTGGACGGCGCGCCCGAACCGGGCCACGACGTGCTGACCGAACCGGCAGTCCACGCCGAGCCGCTGCGGCGTGCCGAACCCGGCGCCGTGCCTGCGGCCGCGCCCGTCCCGGCCGCGGCTGCGTCGCTGGACCCGGTCGCCGGGCTGCCCGCCGTGAAACCGGACACGCCGCCCGCGCAACTTGCCGAAAACCTCGTCGACCCGCTGATCGATTGCCTCATCCCGCTGAATTCGGAAGGGCCGCTGCGCGGCGACCGCATCCTGCCCGCGCTGTTGAAACTGCGCCGCGTCGGCAACAAGCCCGTGCACTTCGTCGGCCTGGCCGTCAATGGCGACTGGGAGCCGATCGTGCACGGCGGCGTGTACACGAAGCTGCAGGCCGGCGTCCAGCTGGCCACGCGCACGACGGCGCTGAACGAACTGGAATACTCGGAGATGGTCACGCGCCTGCGCGCCGTCGCCGACGAGATCGGCGCCGAGCCGGAAGTGCCGGACATGATCGAAGTGATGAGCGAAGCGAAGACCTTGCACCGCTTCGTCGCCGGCCACGATGCCCAGCTGGGCGTGAACCTGGCGTCGAAAGGCGCGCCGTGGGCGATGGCCACGCTGATCGGCGCGCTGGAAAACGCCGGCTTCGACGTGCGCCCGGACGGCAAATTCGTCATGACCGACAAGGAAGAAGGCGGCGGCACGCTGTTCACGCTGTCGACCAATGTCACGCTGGGCGCCGACACCACGTCGCGCCTGACCTTGCTGCTGGACGTGCCGTGCGTGGCCCCGGCACGCGACGGCTTCGGCAAGATGGTCGCCTGCGCGAAGGATCTCGAGCAGCGCCTCGATGCCGCCATCGTCGACGACTTCGACCAGCCGCTGACGGATGCCACCTTGGAAGAGATCGCGGGCCAGGTGCGCGAGTTCTACCAGGAGATGGACGCGGCCGACATCGCGGCCGGCTCCACGCGCGCGCTGCGCCTGTTCAGCTGAGGTGACGATGAGCGATTCCCCCGACGACCTGGAACGGATGGCGTGGCTGGTCAAGGAACTGAACCACCACATCTACAACTACCACGTGCTGGACGCGCCGACGATCCCCGACGCCGAGTACGACCGCCTGTTCCGCGAACTGCAGGCGCTGGAAGAAAAACATCCGCAGGCGGTATCGATGGATTCGCCGACGTCGCGCGTGGGCGCGGCGCCGATTCCCGAATTCAAGCAGGTCACGCATGCCGTGCCGATGCTCTCGCTGAACAACGGCTTTTCCGATGAAGACATCGACAATTTCGACCGCCGCGTGCGCGAGGGCCTGGGCCATGCGCACGTCGCGTATGCGGCGGAACTGAAATTCGATGGCCTGGCCATCAGCCTGCGCTACGAAAACGGCGTGTTCGTGCAGGCCGCCACGCGCGGCGACGGCTACACGGGCGAGGACGTCACGGCGAACATCCGCACGGTGCGCGTGATCCCGCTGCGCCTCCATGGCGGAGGCGACGAAAATGCGTTGCCGGACGTGCTGGAAGTGCGCGGCGAAGTGCTGATGTTCAAGGACGATTTCGACCGCCTGAACCAGCGCCAGCGCGACGCGGGCCAGAAGGAATTCGCGAATCCGCGCAACGCCGCCGCGGGCAGCCTGCGCCAGCTCGATGCGCGCATCACGGCGCAGCGCCGGCTGCGTTTCTTCGCCTACGGCATCGGCCTGCTGGAAGGCGCGCCGATGCCGGAATCGCACTCGAAAGCGCTGGACTGGCTCGATCGACTGGGCCTGCCCGTGTCGAAAGAGCGCGCGGTGGTGACGGGCTGCGAGGGCATGCTGGCCTACTTCCGCGACATCGGCGCGCGCCGCAAGTCGCTGCCGTACGAGATCGAATTTACTAACTTCTGAGAATCGGTTTACAACGCACGCATTCCGGCGTAGAGTGTCAAGACACATAACTTTGTGTTAAGACAACCATGGGCCGTCGGTCGAAACCTCCCGTACACATTCAGTTATTGCCTGACGCCAATCGCGCCCAGTTGCAAGATGACGGTTTACCGCCGCTCAAGCGGTTTATCGATATATCAGACGGCGGCAGTCGTTCTGAACAAAAACTTACCCGGTTCTACCTTCAAACGCCTTCATCTGCAGAGGTCATAGCGGCCAAAGCAAATGGCATCAAATATGTCATCGGCGGGAACAGCGGTAATCGCGGCTTATCGTCACTTGCACTCCCCGATTTCGCTTCTCAAAAGATCACGCCCGGATTCGGCCACCAATTAGCACGGCTAATGATTCATTTCCTAACGGGAAAATACAAATCATATAGCACGCTGACGAATATCGTTACCAGCGTGAAGATTTGGATCGAGTTCATCTCCACCTCTCGTTTAGAAAAATTAGATGGTTTCAACATTTACAGTATCGAATATCAGGACTGGCTGGATTACAGAAGCTTCCTTGAGACGGGAAACGTCAAAGGTTATAAGAGAGCATTCGGTGATCCCAGATCTATATTTTCATCATATCATGCGACGAGTTTTGACGGAAACTTGCAAAAGATAGCTTGGCCAAATCCACGTCGGAATAATGCTCCTGAGCCGCATAATCATTCCGGTGATGATATAGACGGGGCATATTCCGATGCAATTATGTATCAATTGCTAGCGCAATTTCTCTATCGGTTCAAGCGCCAGATAGCTTACTTGAAGCATTATGAAGAGTTGACATTGGAGTCTCTTGGCGAAGATTGGATATTCCATGGACGTAAACCCAGGCGAGCAAGTAACGGAAGGGCCGATATTTATAATTTCTTGCATCTTTGGCTATCGACCGAGATTGGCTACGGAAAAATATTAAATCATAAACTTCTATGGTTTAAGCTTAATTTTCATTCAAAGAAGCAATTTACTAAACTGATTCTTGGTTATGCGAAGTACTGTCCTGATTTGGCAAAAAAATATGAGGCATATGTAGTCTGGGAAAGGAAGACCCATCTTCTACACTCTACTGCGCCAAGACATAATGTTTTCGGACTTTATGCTAAACGTTCAGTGAAAGACGATAAAACGGGGGCTCTATCGCAACTTGCATTCTGCCTGGTTAATATAGTAATGATTTATACTGGGCTCAATAAAGAGGTTGTGCTAAGTTGGTCGTCGCGTATTGATGGGAAAAGCATATTGTCCCAAGGCGACACCTTGTTCGTTAGAAAAGAGGGTGCGCCTAAAGAAGTCGAGATTATCGGATGGAAAAGAAAAACCGGTTCGCTCACAAAAGACAAGCCAATTGCCGTTGCTATAGTGATCGATAGTCCTTTATATCAGATGTTGGAGGAGTATGAAAGGCATGCGAAAACAAATTTTGACGGCCCGTTCTTTGAAATGGCAGAAACTGTCGTAAGTCAATGGGGTCGGGATTTGAATCAACGTTATCCCGTAACTCTAGAAAACGGGGAGCTCTTACAGAGCTTGGAAACAAAAAGATTCAGAAAGGTATTTGCGACAACAAAAATGTTGGAGCACCTATCTGGTGTCGTGAATTCTCAGGAGCTTGCGGACCGGCTTCAATCAGACCTAGACCACAATACGCTAGACGTTACTCTATCTAATTATATAATGCGTTCGCAAAACGCCACAGCTGTTCTCGATATTGCTATAGCTACAATCACTTCCAAAAATATTAATCAAGCGTTGGAATTCGCTGGCGAAGTATCTTTGGAGGATAAACCTGAAGCGCGAAAATCCCTATACTTGTGCGAGTGCAAAGATCCAGCTAACCCTACCCATGGCATGGCGATCGCAAAAGAATGCACCTATTACGACCTATGTCTCGGTTGTAGGCGTAGTATCATTTGTCAAAAACACCTGCCATACATCTGCTTGAGAATTCTTCAATATGAAGAGCAACGACTGATAATGGGTGTTACTTGGAACGCCGTATATGAAGATCGTTGGTTGATTGCTAACGATGCATTAAATAAGTACAAAAAGAAAAATTCAAGGGACGGTGAGGCTTTAGTTCAGCGTGCGTGGGAGGACGCGAGATCGGGAGCGGTGTCCTTGCCTCCAATCATACAAACTAAAGTTTAATAAACGTTTAGTTCGGATCACCATTGATGCTATGGAAAATATCGTTTTTGAAGCGCGGTCTAAAAATTTTGAAGAGCTAGCGGATCTGGCAAACGCACAGTGGATTTGTATCCGACAGTTAGCCGATAGGTACTCGGAAAAAAAAATTCCAGGCTCGACGAACATTTTTAAGGATCTAGAGTGGCGAGATGAGACAATACCTCAATCCGGTATCCGCTGGATGTCGGTTGATCCAGCCAACAAACGTCCTGCGTTTGTTCTACTTTTAAAAATTGCTATACTCAATTATATTGAGTTGAAACGGGTTAGCCTATCTACGGTAGCGGGTTATCTCAATATGTTGTTAGGCTTTTTAAAGCAGACTTTAGAGGAAAAATCCATCCTTCAAGGATGTGCCGGAGAATATTTAATTGGACTCAATGAAATCGGAACCGATGAGCTTGTTCCCTTAATCGATCAGAAGATCGTTTTACGTGCAGAAGTCAGAAGGTTGCCGACATGCCTGAATCTTCTGAAGGACTTGCCCCGGCATGCGGTGGACGGTTTATATTTTCTTCTGCCTACATTTGAATATCCATGGAAAGATACTTCATTTGAGAAATGGATTAACAAGCGTTATGCAAATTTAAAAGAGCCAGCTTTTGAAGTGAGGCCATATTTGGCTATGCCTCCACAAACCACCCAGCCCGTCATTGAACGGTCAATGTGGATAATCGAGGAATATTCCGAGTTGATATTAGCGGCTCATCGGGAAGCGGTGACCATGAGTTCGGAAAGCTATACTCCATATCTTCGATCTGAAGCTGGAATCAAGTTTGCCACATCGATAAAAAAACTTGCGTGCTCATCGCCGCGCAATCACGCGGGTTTCTCCAAAGAAGGGCCGCTGCCGTTCAAGATCTTTCTCTCGATGGTCAATTTGTTGAGGGCTGCGTGCGTTAATATTATTTTCTTAACTACTGGACTAAGAAACCTTGATCTCACCTTCGTCCGAACAGGCTGTTGTAGGCCTTCTGGTAGAGCCGACATGCTCTACTATGTCGACGCCTATGTGAATAAAACCGCCATACACCTCCGTCTGCCAGTTCCAGAGCAAACTAACCATGCTATTTCGATTCTAGAAAAATTGCGATGGAATGACGATAGTCCTTACGTTATAGCTCCTTTCGGGAAAAACTATAGGCGAATACAAGAACTAGATAAGGCAAGGGTTTGTAAATCCACGGTCAATCGATGGCTACGGAAATTCGCGCAATGGTTCGACATTCCCTTTGTCACGCCTTATGGTGACGATGATGAATACACCGCTCATTGTTACCGTGCTACAGTTGCCGGTTGGCTAGACTCCGCAAGTAGTCTGTCGATACTTTTGGTGAGGCGTTTGTTTGGTCACGGTAGCAACTTGATGCCTCTTGCCTACCTTCATCACAATCCTATTTTCCTTAAAGCCAGAAAAGATGCAATTGAGGAAGCTGCAAGCGCAATGGCCAAGAGAATGAGTAAAGCGGCGTCAACTGGCCGGCTCGCAGGTGGAAGAGGAGAAGAACTCATTAGGGGTTATGAATCTCATCGATCTGTTCAAAATGCGAATTCCGAATCAATGTCGGATTCAGAGCTATTGACGTCTTTTGAAGAACGCGTTAGAGAGCGAATTGTTAGCGGTTCAATGTTGGCAATGATGACGCCGTTCGGTGTTCTGTGTACGAGGAATCCCCATGACTCGTCTCCTCCACCATGTGCAATACGAACTGAGCGAGACAACATCAAGCAATATGCGATAGATCAAGAATTGTGGCGCTATATGCAAGCGGCACCAAACCCTGCGCAGTGCGTTGGTAAACGCTGTGAGCATGCGATGCTTGGCCCTTGGTCAACCGCTCTCCGAGATTCCTTTTATTGGTATATCGGATTTTTAGAATCGAGAGTCGGACAACCTCTTGCTACAGAGGAGTTGCGTATTCAAGCGCGAGCTTTTGTCAAACAATATGCCTCGGATATTGAAAAGATATTTCCAAGCGAATTGGTGGGTGAATGAAATGGAGTCTGATTTTGGCTCGAAAAGGAAACGTGACGCGAGAACTCATCAGGAACGACTCTTAGATATCCGACAGGCGTTCAAAGAGTGCAAGGAGCGCGCAAAGAGAATGAATAAAGTAAATGAATGTAGTATCACAAAAATAGCTGAGAAAGCATGCGTCGCTAAATCTTATCTTACTGGAAATAAGCCATTTGCCGAAAATGGTGTCGCAGAGGACTATCGAAAAATCGGTGTGGAAATCATTGCTTTTCGAGAAGAATTTCAAAATTGCAAGGCTGTTGTTCATGAGAATAGCGAAATTGCGGATTTGGAACAAGAACTAGATCGCGTAAAGTCATCAGTTCGACCAATTATTATGGAGTTGGAAACCGCCAAAAATGTATCGTCAAATTGGTTGCGAGAACTTGACGAAGCGCGTAAAACGATCTTGCTCTTGCAAGCCAAATTATCAGATCCGGTGTCGACTAAAGGACAAGGCTCAGGACAAGTCGTTGGAATTGATCGTGCGATAAGAACCGTAATCTGTCCCGACAAATATTTGTTTGGCAATGCGATTTACAGATTCAGTGACGAGGGCGCCCGCCATGATGCATGGCTGAAGTGTTACGACGAATTAGATGAGGCACTAAGCCGAGCGCATCCAAAGCGACTTTATGTATTAGTCGGACTGCCTTGTTCGGGCAAGTCGACCTGGGCTGCCAACGCCCAACTATACACTGATCGCCATTCAGTAATATTTGATGCGACAAACCTGACGCGATATGAACGTGAAAATCTAGTACAGTACGCTAAACGCGCCAAGGATGTAACAAAATGTTGCGTATTTTTTGATACACCAAATGAGATCGTAAAGGAACGGAACGCCAATCGTCACGCCTCTGGCAAGATGCTTAGTTATGAGGACTTAGATTTAATGTATAAAAAGTTGACGTTGCCGGATCCTTATAAGGAAACCTGGATCGACGAAATGATCGTTGTGCGAAACAAACACGCCTCGTCATAATCACAATGTAAGAACTTCTGCTATAGCGCGTTTCGCTGTTTGCGTGCGGAAGCAGGTTGGTGAAGAGGGCGGTCGCTCGGGCGCGGCAATTACTCGTCCGGGAATCTGCTTTGGTTTGATAAATAAAGCATCTGTTGGGCAAATGGAAATAGAACTGTATAAAGATCTTGACTCAGGCTTGCTTATTCCTTTTGTTGACGGAATTCTGCAAAGGGAGATGTGCGAGTTTTTGATATATCGCTTCTATTGGCCGTCGCGTATCTTGGTCGGGATGAAGACTGTGGACGTAAGTTCACTAAGAAATATAGCTTATGACATCAAGCAGTTCTTAGAGGCGCTGTTTGCAAATGGGTTTCATTTTACGTCAGTGACTTATGAGCAGGTAACGCGTCTACTTGATGCGCAGCAGAACGTTCACGGATGGGGTAATTCAACGTACAACACTAAATACCTTCGGATACGCGAGTTTTTCGAGTTTCTAACCATGAAAGGAATCTCTCATGCGGCGATCTTCCCGGAAAAGCGAGCAGCCACACGGGCCGGGCATCGTGATGAGGTTGGTGATGTCCATAGTAGGTACGTTCATCATTATGCCCAAGATGACGGACAGAAAAGAACTCCAATAGTTGATGATTACGTCGGTCGTGTAATTAGCATGGCGACTTACGGGGAACTATATCGTCGCCTAGCGAAAATTGACATTGTATATGCGGTACTAGCGCAAACAATGATGCAAACTTGCCTTCGGGTAAGTAATGCATGCCAATTGCCTCGATCGCGAGGAAAATTAAATCCGCATTGGATGTTATGGCCGGAAATGAGGGCCACTGACACGGAATTTCTTAAGTTTCACCATATCGCTAAAGGACGCAAGCCCGCTTGGTGTTATATTTGGCCAGAAACTGTTGAGGCTATTTACCGTGACTATATATCGAAATGTTTCGAGAGTCGCAAGAAACTATTTGACCAGAGTTATAGTGTTCGCAAAAATGCTAGTCTACGTCAGGGGCAGCTTGAGCTACCACAAGCGGGACAGTTACTCTGGCTTACGGAAAGCGGGGTTCCAGTAAAACCATACATGGTGGAAGAGGCATTTCGTCAGACAGGCTTAAAAGTTAAACCTCACTACCTACGCCATACCGGCGCGACGCATCTTTTATGGAACTATTGTCGACTAAAAGGAATTGAGTTAGATGAAAGAATGGCAGCCCAGTTTCAAACGTTTTTGCAGTTTCAGCTCGGGCATGTTTCCATTGAGACGACACGTCATTACATCAAAACCATTACTCGGAAGAGAGCGGAGATTGTAGTTCCTTTTGCATTGCCAGGGAATCGTCAGCAGATTGACGAAGGATTGCCGCCTGAAGCGGTTGAAGAGATAAAAATGCTCGATTTTTTTGCCGGAAAGTCTGAAACAATTTCAACTAATTCGGTTTCCAACTTCTTGGTGTAATATCGCTCATCTGTAGGCCACTGAATCTGACGAGCGAAGTTTTTCCTTTTTTTAAGGCTTTGTACTGATTTAATGAGAGTATCAAAACGACAACCCCCTAGTTAGGCAAAGAAACGAGTCGCATAGGGTAAAGCATGCAGTAGGCTCCTAGGATTAATTTGGCTAGCTAGCCTTGCTGGGATGGTGATGAATTATTCGCTTCTTTACTCAGGCCCAGTCTAAGCAACTCGGTGACGATTATTGGGCTTAGGTTAAGGCTTTCCACCTTCAAATCGCGAAGGAGTTGCCGTGAGGCTTCCGTTGTGAGAGGGCCTTCCTCAGGCGAAAGACGCTGGAGGGCGGACGCAGCTATTCGCGACAGGTCGAGTTCAACATAGGCTGTTGCGGCCTTTTATGAAATTCCGAGTTCCAGCGCCAGGGCAGAGTCGAACACCTTTAGTACTAGATCGGCGTTTCCCTGTTTGTCGTAGTGCCTGTAGCAGAAGGTCTCGACAGGCCTTCCCAAGCTGCAAACATTGGAAACGTACGATTTCTTCAATAAGGTCGAAGGCGTCTCGTATGAGAGCGTCTAGCGTTTTGGGCTTCGCAGGAGTCATGCCATCATTTAAAGCTTGCTCGGCTTTCTTACGCTCGCTCTTGCGCTGCCTTGAAATCCAACGACCTAACATCTCGAGGTAGGGGATGGCCTTCATCCAGTCCACGGCCAGCCTTCCTGCTAGCGCCCCAAACTTCCTTGATCCCCCATTCACCTGTTCTACGATTCGGCCAAACAGCGATTCATAGAAACCTGAAGGGGCGTCCTTCGGGTTCATAGGCAGCAACTCGGAAATCCTGCCTTCTTCGATCTTCTCGCGTAAGTTGTCGTAGAGACGCTTAAGACCAAATGGGTCTACGCGTGCTAAACGACTTTTTGCGTCATTCAGCGAGTCAGGAAGCTCGATTTTTCCGAGCTCGTGGCGAGCGCCCGCGCGACCTATCACGGCAAGACTTAGCTCTCTCGGCTTTCTGTAAACTTAGCGTGAAAGAGAGAACCATCGAGACGTGCGTACCCCTGGCCTGTGAGTAGCCATACTCGGGGACGACGCCGTTAGATCAGGCGCTGGCTGAATCGAGGTAGCCGAATTTAGCGTGAAAGAGAGAACCATCGAGACGTGCGTACCCCTGGCCTGTGAGTAGCCATACTCGGGGACGACGCCGTTAGATCAGGCGCTGGCTGAATCGAGGTAGCCGAATTTAGTCAGTGCCTTGATCCATCGGGGGCATTACGCTTGACCGCCATGGCTTCGTAACCGACCAGGCGGTCGCGGTAATGTTCGCGGCGCTGGAGCATGAAAAAGATGGTGCGGATGATGCTGTGGCCGATTGCAACGATGCTGCGCTTGTAACCTCGACGCGGCATCAAGGCATCAAATTTCGGTTTAAAGGCACAGTTTGAACGGCAGGCGGCATGTGCAAACTCGCAAAGCAGCCGACGCACGTAGGGATTGCCTTTGCGCGCTCGACCGGATTTACGCTTGCCCGCAGATTCGTGATTGCCCGGACAAATGCCGATCCACGATGCCAATCGGTCAGCGCTGCCAAATGAAGTCATGTCAGAGCCGATTTCGACAAGCAGCATGGCCGCGCCCATAAGGTCGATACCGGGTACCGTTTGCAGCAACGCCAACGCGTTGTGTTCAGGTTGGAGGCCATTGAGCAAACGGGCCTCGAAGCGCGCAAGGCGCGCTTCGATCTCCTCGATGTGCTGCATTATTTCGCCCAACGCAAACCGATGGCTATCGGTCAATTCCCCCTGTACCGCATCGTAGAGCACTTCTCTACTGGCGCGAAGGCGTTTGCTCGCTTGATCCAGAACTTCTTGAGGCGAACATCCTCTGATGATGGCTTTGACCAGGATCCGCGCGGACTGTCCGTGAAGATCGCTGACCACAACGCTCAGACGCACGCCGCCATCGGCCAGGATCTTGTGGAGTCGGTTTTTTTCACCCGTGAGCTGGCTGACCAGTTTTTGTCGCTGACGGGCGATCAGCCTCAGCTCCCTCAGGACAGCGGGTGGAATGAATGATCCACGTAGCAAACCGGCCCGTGACAGCATCGCCAGCCACTGCGCGTCGCCAATGTCGGTCTTGCGCCCTGGAACGTTTTTAACATGCCGCGCATTGACGACCTTGGCAAGAATGCCGACCGCTTCAAGCGCTGCATGAGGGCTCTTCCAATAGATGCCCGTGCTTTCCATGACCACTTCGTCTGGCTTGAGGGCCAACGCCCATTCAGCCAATTCTCGTCGATCACGCTTGAACCCACCGAACTGGCGCTGTTCGACCCGGGTTGATCCATCGGGCATTTCAATCAGCGCACAGGCCGTGATCTGCGCCTGATGGACATCCAGGCCAATCACGCTTTTATGGATCGTCACCAGTTCCATCGCCCCTCCCTTTGAGCTAGACTCAAAAATGGAAGGTGCGGGAGCCGAGACTGAAGATGCCTGATGGTGATAATTCGCCAACGGCCAATTTAGCGTACGCCCTTGCAGGTGCAATCCTGGGTGCGAGTCAGCTCGGCGGGTCACGTTGGGTACGGGGTGCGAGCCCGCCAAAGTTTAAGCACGACCTCTACCCGTCACCTTCCACCCTCAAGTCTCTTTCATCTGCAAGGGTGACGCTACCGTCATGATCGTTTGGTCAGGACAATGCGGTTTTGTTGTACCGGTGCACGCCATTGTTCGCGCAGCCGGTCTTGTATCTGCTCGAACACGCCCGCCCCAACCCAGCGCGCGAATGCTTTGTAGATTGCCTGCCAGAGCGGGAACGTCTCGGGTAAGAGCCGCCAGGCGCAGCTTGTACGTAGTCCGTACGAACATGCATTCACGAGCTCTCTCTCCGACTGTAGTGCACAGGCGTACCTTGTTGCCCCGGCGCAGGCTCGAACAAATCGGCGACCAGATCCCATTCCGCGTCCGTCAGATTGGTACTGTACGGTGACACGTCCTTGCGGCGATGGGCTGCCGTGTAGCCATAGCGCTTGGGCCCCTTGGCCGCGGTTGCAGCGTACGCCCGTCGTACCGGCTTGAGTCGTACGATGCCTTGAGCACGTAACGCGCGACGAATCGTCGCCGCACAGACGCGTGCGCCACAGCGGCGATGTAAGTCCTCAGCAATCTCTTGCAGACCAGCCCGGGCATGCTCTGTCACGATATCGTACAAAGCTGCGATATGGTCAGAGTTCGACGCTGGCGGCCTGTCGCCAGTGTGGACCGACGGGGTAGAGTCGTCGAGTGAACGTTTCGTCGCCATGGCATGCTCCTTCTACACCGCGATAGCATGCCACAGCTATGTTTATTGATTTCGTCTACACCCTGTTAGTCAAATTGCGTTTACACCAATTCCGATCGTAAAAGGCATGGTCTTGTTATCCTTAGCTCGTCTGACCACGCTTCCAGTGAAGAGAATAGCTGAGCACGAAATCGCGTAAAAATACTTGCTCCCGTGTCGGAAGGCCGCTGAGCGCCTCTGCTATTGATTCGATGAATAGGCTTGGGGTGTTCTCCTCTGCTACCAATGATCGCAGGTGCACCTGCAGGACCTCCGAGATATGCTGAAGTCGGTCGAGCGAGGGAAGTTGGGCGCCAATTTCGATGCGAGATAATGTTGCCGTTTCGATATCAATAGCCTCGGCTAGCTGCCCTTGTGTCATTCCGCGCTGGGTTCTCGCAGTCCTAATGTTGCGCCCCACCTGAGCGCCAAGAGCCGCTCCGCGGGGCGCTTTTGGCTTTCTTGGCATGCGTTTCCTCTTGAAAATCCGTCATGTTCAACTGCGCGCGGTTCGAAGAAAATGACATAAAATGCCTATTCACTTGATGTAAAATGATTTTCGGCTTAAAGTTCCAGGGTCTCGCTTAGTCTGAACCCGCGTTAGTGTCCGTCGCGATGGGGTTCACGTCGGCCTGTGTGCTTACTTAAGAGCCTGCATCAAGTTGAAGCGGACTGTAAAAAATGTTCGTCAATACGGAATGACCGGCCGAGCGTTCTCGCACTTACCTTGCGAGGTCAGGTATATATGATTCGACGGAATTTGAGTTTTGGCTTGTGGTATTTTTTTGAAAATTATCGCGAAGAGCTTCATGTGCCGATAGATGCGCTTTGGCCCAAGCGAAGTTTTTATTTGGCACTATTTTCGGCCTTGACAGTCGAGCTTACCGGTAACGCTGCAGCGCTTGAATTGATGAAATCGTCGGCACAGCAGGCCCTAATGTATTCCTAAGGTAACGATGAATTATGCTAAGGTAACGATGAATTATGTTAACGTCTACTAGCCATCTATTTTGCCGCTTGATTGCTCAAGCCAGTCATTCATTTTTTGACGTTTGAGGACGGAAAAGTGTTTTATGCCTATCAAAGCTCATATAGTTCTGAGCAAATCGATGTGTTGCGTGAGTTATTTGATCAACCAAGTATTAATATTTTTTCGTTTGTTGAAATACCATTTAACGGCCAGATTTTTCATGTTGACGTAGCGCCTGTTTCTATGGAAAGCCGCTGGCAACGTTTCATATTTGATTCGATAGAAAAAGTTTTTTTATTTGCTCAATCCGAAAATATAAAATTCTATAAGATATCATTGCAGTCGCGGAGGGTAGACGAGCGCGATTATAAAATAAGATCGGTTAAGCGAGTGTTCGTTGGCAATAGTCCGGACGGCAATATTGTTCACGTATTTGAGCTATCTGATGGGGCAATGGAACACAACGCATTAGACGAAGTCGATAAAGATAATTTGCGGAAGGTATCATTGGTATGGGCTGAGCCAGACTTCAAAATATGATATGCAGTTATGTGATGGGCGCGTTTACTGAATTGGAACGATAATGGTTGTCCTTGATACCTAGTTATTATTCGGCGATTGCCAAATTGTTGAAGAGTCCGGTTATTGTGGGCCGCCGGGATTTTATGTTGTTGGCGAAAATTTTAATACCGTGTCGTTTTTTATTCGTAAGAAGTTTTATTTTGCGTATTCAACCGAATTTGAAGCGGCCGCTCAAACAAGTTCGTAAATTTTCAGTTCATTGCTGATATTTGCCACGCAGCAGGACCTTTTCAAAGCACCAAAGTGAATTTCCGAAAATATTAAAAGTTTAATCAAATGCGCGAGATTGATGAGAATGAATTTTTGAAGGTCCCGGTGAGTTTTCCTCGCCCTGACTACCCGGCCACGATTCCTGGAACGCAGCCAAAACTAATAATGTCAAAGTACAAAGGAAAATTTTATGTGGCCGGCTGTACGCCACCTGAAATCTATGAACGTTGGACCATGTGCTTAGAATATGTGGCCGACTTGACGGGAAGGGCGCACGCTGCCAAGGAAGGAAAAATCGTAGGGCTGAGCGAAGAGAAAGTACTGGATCATTATCTCGACGCATTTTTTGAAGGCGGCCTGATATCGAAGGCTGAAGCGCAATGGATCAATGAGGAAGTGTTACGTCGTCTCAAGTAGAAATTTTCGATTTAGCTCTGCAAAACGATTTTTTAAATAATTAATTAACTATTTTGTAGAAATCTTAATTATGAGAGTTAGGTCGCGAAAAACGCAACTTTACAGCTACTCGTTTCATTACTCTGCGCCAAATGGTCAAAAAAAGCGTTTAAAAATGCTTGGGCTATTGAGTGAATGGCATGCTATTGAGCCCAGCATCGTTCGTGCGCTTGGTTGCGATAAAAGGTCTGCTTTAAATTGGTTTATTGCCCCAGCAATAGGCCTTGGTGGCAGACGCCCTGTGGATTTGGCAAAATCTGCAAACGTCCAGATTTTACTAGACTATCTAACTAGAGTAGAATTTGGTGTCTATACATGATATTAAGAGAATGAGGAAGAATCAATGAGTAATTACGGCATACTGGCGGCGCGCGAAAGGAGTATGTAATGATAGCGAAGGAATTTCCTAATACTTCGGGTCGTTGTATTGGTGGCGAGCACATTAGCCTAAGTGTGAATAATTATGCTGATTGCGATTGCTAGCAAGTTTGTAGGCTTTAAAGTTTTCGCAAATTTGGTGGCTTGCTCGTGAGGGCGATGCCTGAGGCGGTTATCGAAAATATGGTTCGCAGGCAGGCTGACGGATAGCATCTCATTTGCTTAGCTTGGAACTCACTTCCGTGAAAGCCATCAATATGGTGTTGAAAAGGAGGACGGCATCATGCTTGAAGATCGGATTGATCAGATGGCTACAGTCAAAAAGGTGTTCGATGATGGTGAATGGCTGACAGCAGAAGAGATCAACAAGCTACAAATTAGGCCCCCACGGAAAAAGTCATTTCCAGCGAGTGCTTGGAAGCGCCATGGGCGGATCTTCAGTGTCTTGTATAATGGAGAAGAATATTATCCTCGTTATCAATTCGACCCGATGTTTCAACCTTTGCCGGTCGTCAGGAATATCCTGAAGGCGTATGGCGAATGCGCGGATACCTGGTCAATCGCAACGTGGTTCCACTTTCCAAATGGCTGGATCACGAAAGAAACAGATAGCGAGGCCGTGTCTGTGGCCCCGAAAGATGCACTGGACCGGACCAATGACGTGATAAAAGCCGCGCGCAATCTAAAAGGGACATATGTGGCATGACTATGTGGAGCGACGAGGGCCTTTGGGTTGCCGCCAATGTGTAGCAACAGGGGCGTCGACTCTCCCGGGACCGGCATAGGCGGGTAGCTCAATTCGCGCAGGTAACGGCCAAGCTCTACCATGAGTTCGTTCGTGGCCGGCACGATCCGCACCTTGCTCCCCTTTCCGAGGATCTCGAGCCACCAGCGTTCCGTGCCGCCCTGGTCGCGCCGGCAAAAGAAATTGCCCATGCTGTTTTCGCAACCTCTGAGATATGCAGGCCGCAGACGTAACACAGCGTGATGAGCCAGCGCAGGCGGAAATAGTGCTCGCGTTCACGCGGGGTCTCGCGGGGCAGGGCATCGATTGTGGTCTTGACCTGTAGCCACAGGTCCTCGTCAAGATAGCGCTCAATGCGCGGGGCCTAGCGAGGCTTGCGATGGCGCGAGAGCGACAGCGGATTGCCAGCAAGGTAGCCTGCGTTGACAAGCCAGGCGAACGTCGAATTGAGGATCACGCCCGCCTGTCGTTGGCTTGCGGTAGAGAGTGGGCCAGCAAAGGGCCGCCAGCGGTTGTCGCTGCGGGGGTGCTTGCGCCCCTTGTCCGCCACCCACTTCTCGCGAGGCCCGGGTGATGCCAGGAAGCGCTGGTAGACCAGCCAATCCTCGTGGGTCAGCGAGGAAAGTGGCTTGCCGGCTTCCCATATCGACCACACCAGCAGGCGCTCGGCCTCCTTTCGATAGGCGTCGAATGTCGTCTTGGTACCGACGAAGTTCGCCAGCCATGCGCGCACAGCCTCGACGTCTGTGTTGGCTGCGATTTGTCGCGGCACGTTCCACTCGCGGTTCGTTCCACGTGAGCCATCGAGTTCATGAGGCACGTGCAGCGCTTCTATCGGAGCGACCTCGCGTTCGTGCTCCAGGGAGATAGGTAAATCAGGCATGGTCAGGGCGCGGTCTGTCGCCATCGAGCATGGCCTGTGTGCACTGCGCAGTAGAATTTAGCACGGCGCCGAGCATTGCCTCGCTCTACGAGTTCGTCACCGAAATCGGCACTGACACCTTGGCCACAGGCGGCTCGCCGAGGGCGAGGAAAGCCTGCTGCGCGGCTAGGCCTTTGTCAGCGTTGCGGATGCATTGCCCTGCCAAAGGCCTTTGCGTGTCACGGTCGACCGGTGCCGCTCTGGATCCGGACCTCCTGACGTACCTCGACGGGCTGGAGCGTCTGGTAGCGTTGCCTGATATTGTTATAGACGCCTGGTGTGTCTTCGGCCGAAATCGTCACCACCATGGCGTAGGGGAGCGGTGGCAGTGTTTCGTTATCGACGCTTTGTCCGTCTTCGCGGGCGCCGTAAGTGATATCGAACAAGGGGTCGTCTAGGGTGTCGGCGTTGAAGCGCTGCTCGTGCTTGAGCGTCGTTTCCCACTTCTGGTCGTCCATGCGCGCTTCGAGCTCGCTCGTGTACATTTTCGACGAGGAGAAGAACGTGGTCGTCTTTTTCTGCGATTTTTTCGGCCGCAGCATCACCGTCAAGCCGGCGCGGGTGTAGTTCACCGCATGTTCGGGGTCGGTGTGGCTCGCGAAGCACAGCGTGGCGCGTAGCGTCACGCTGCCATTCAGGGGCAGGGTCGGGAAGGGAATCAGGGCGCGGAGGTTTTGCCCCGCCTGCAAGGTGCCCTGGTAGATCACCCGTACTTCGTTGTCGTCGCAGGTCAGGACCTCATCGACACTCTGAGGGAAGCGGCCGTGCCCAACATGGCTCATCAGCATGGTTTTAGGTCGCGTCGCGTGGTGCGACATCAACGCCCGTACCGCGACGAGGCTGAGTGGCGAATTGAGGGACACCTTCACGCCAATGGCAGTGCGCAGGGTCGCGGGCGAGCTGAAGCTCGTGCCGCTCGTGTGGGCGTATTGCCCCGTGAGCGCGTTGTAGACGACAAACGGCTGCTTTTCCGATCCTCCGAAGCCGACACCGTCCGGCTTGACCATGCCCGGGCTCCGTCCTGGCCCGTGCGAGCTGTACGGGGAGCGGTCCCAGCCTAATTCGGTGACGTCGCACGCGCCCACCGCCAGGGCGTTGACCATGTCGGAAGGGGGTTGGACGCGCGATTCGGGCCATGCCTTTTCGCCGTCATTGCCTACCGCGACAGCGGCGAGGGTCTTCCCCGAGGCCAGGTGACTGTCGATCAAGGCAGTCCAGGGGTGGACTTCGTCATCGTTCATAGGCATGTACGGCCCGATGCTCAAGTTGACGAACTCCGGTTGCTCGCTTTTGAGGACGCTATCGATATGTTTAAGGACGTCGTACAGGTCTGCGTCGGGAATCCCGTCGGGCGTCGCCAACGCAGGACTGATGCAGCGGTAGTGGTGCACATTCGCGTAAGGGCGCGGGAAGGTCTCCGCCGCCTCATCGAGCGGCCCGAACAGGACTGAACTGGTCACGCCATTCCCGTGATGCAGGTAGGCTGCGGATGTCGACTCTGCACCCGGCATCACCGTCTCCTGAACCCAGGAACTCAGGTCGGAGTGACCGATCCCGCCGTCAAATACTGCCACCTTGAGCGAAGTGTCGATCGCCGGCAAGGCAGGCAAGGCAGGCGCAGCGATGCTCGAGGCGCGCATCTCCCTGCCGCCGATGCGTAGCGATGGCATCACCCGCACGGCGCGGACGAACTGGAAGGCGGACAAGCCATGCGCTTTCGCCGCCGGCAGGCGCACCGGCACAAAGGTCAGGCCAGAGACATTTAACGCACGCGCGATGTCAGCCACTCCGCCGAGCGATTCGGCGTAGCGGGCAAACGCCTTGACGATGTCGCCATCCTGTGCCGACGCATGGAGCACAACCTCAAGTGTTGGCTGGTTTAGGGTAGCCTCGTCAACGAAATTCTTGTCGGAGGCTGCAAATGGCTGCATCAGTTCAAAGCGGCAAAACGCCTTCTGGTGCGTTTGTGCGATCTTGGTCGAAAACAGCATGTCGGTCAGGCGTCGGAAGGCTTCATCCGGGCCCGCCACGTACAGCGCAGCCGTGAAGAGCGACTGACCGCTCTTCTGGCGGGTGCTGGCGACCTTGCGCGGCACGACATAGGCCGACCGGCTGCCGACGCAGCGCAGGCCGCTCGCCTTTAGTAGGCCGTTCGGGTGATGCGTCTTGGCCAGGAAGGCAGGGTGGAGGGTGAACTTGGCAACGGACTCGCCGCGCGGCTTGACGATGGCCGGTTGGGACTGCTGCGCCTCCATGAGCCTTCCGAGCTGCTTGCCGAGCGACTCTCGCTGCTCTGCGATGTGATACGGGTATTTCTTGTTACCCGAACCGCGATCGAGCTTGAACGGATGCGTCAGTGTTTCGCCATAGCCCAAGATGATGTTCGTTGCCGCCATTCCTGATTACTCCCCGAGGTAACGTTTGATGACACTGCTGACTGTTGGATGGGTCTTGCCCAGGCTTGTGGCAATTTCCCTGCGCGAGTGACCGGCCAGGTACATGAGCAACATCTCGCCCTCATGGGGCTTGGCCATATCTCCTTTACTTATTCGCAACCTAACGGCGTTCTTGACCAGTGTGGGCACGAGCTCGGCTTTCTCCAGCAGCGCGGTCTTGCGCGAAGCGTTCACGATCTGGCCGATACCGCTGAACGATTCCCCGTGTAGCAGCGCAGCCAAGTTCTTACGAACCTTCTCTTCCATGGCCAGGTCTGCAAGGTAGGTTTCGATAAGCTCAGCGGAGGGCGGCTCGAACTGGATGACGTGGTCGAACCGGCGCCAGACGGCGGGATCGAGCAATTCTCCATGGTTAGTGGCAGCGATCAGCAGGGCGTTGGCCGGCCAGTCGTCCAGCGCCTGCAGCAAGACGTTGACCAGTCGTTTCAATTCGCCCACATCACTGTCGTCGTCGCGGCGCTTGGCAATGGCGTCGAATTCATCGAGCAGCAGGACACACGGCCTGGACATGGCGTGATCGAACACTGCGCGCACATTGTTCCCGGTCTTGCCCAGGAAGCTGCTCATGACGGTTGCAAGATTAAGGGTAAGCAGGGGAAGTTTGAGTTCCTGGGCGAGCCAGTACGCGGCCAGGGTCTTGCCGACGCCAGGCTGGCCACAAAACAGCAGCATGCGCGCCGGAGCGAGTCCTTCCTGGATGAGCACGTCGAGGCTGCGCCATTCCTTGAGTACATCGTCGAGCACGTCCTGCACGGTACCGTTGAAGACCGGTCTTTTCGGCACGACGACCGGATAGACGGTCTCGACCAGCTCCATGCGCGAGTCCGCGTCGACAGGTGCCGGCACGAAGTCGCCTGCGCCGCGCATGACGTTCTCGGACGAGAGAAACTGTGCAATTTCCTGCGCCAGGGCTAGGTCTGTCTGTTTCAGCTTGGTCGCGAACCGGCCGACGGCGAGCGCGAAGGCGCTACGCGAGCCGGTCATGCCGGACTGCACAATATTAACGAGTTCTTTTCGCGGGAAGCTTTCCACTACAATCCTTTTGAAACAATAAGATAGCGTTACTGGTAAATTCTGTATGGTTGATTTTAACCGAACTTTACCACTTGAGCCACTCTTATTGCTGAGGACTTGGCGCAGTACAGGCCAAACGATGCGCTTACACTGCGCCCGTATTTTCCAGACATTATGGGAATAATGTCCTCTCGGCCGCACCGTTGATGCGAAGAGCGGCTTTAGCAATGCAGGGCGTTGAGTATGGGCAGGACCTTCGGTGATTTGTCGGGTTATCGCCCAAGGCCTGGACCAAAGAGGACCAAGGATCGCGTCCAAGGAGTTCGACGCCCAGTTCAGCTGATCGCCGTGGGGTAGCGGACGAATAGAACCTTCCTCTGACCTCAAGCCAAGACAGGCAAACGAGTCCGACACTCGGCGGAATACGTCGCAAACTGTCCTGCGTGTTAGGTTGGGTTTTGATATCGACGTCGTGACTGCGAGCTTTCGGGGTATCAACGAGTTCACGCTCGATCCGGCCTCCCTCGGCAGTTAGTTCGCCCACGACACGACACCGGGGTGCGCGACCGCAGCCCGGTGAAGAAAACGTGTGACTTCTCGACAGATTGAAGGAAGCGTTTCAGAAACTGTAAATAACGACACGCTACGCGTTCCGGGGCGTTATTAGCTAAAACTCGCGAGCAATTAGAATCAGCACAGCGGCGATGGCGGATCTACCGTCGCGGCTACCCGGATTGTCACTGTGCTGACGAATAGAACCCGAGCTGAAGACCCGTATTCCGCTTATTTAACTGCTGAAACGACGTAGTTCGATCCTTGCTGCGTGAACTCAACGTCCACTTTCTTTCCGACTGCGAGCTTGTCGAGCAAAGACTTGTCCTTGACGCCGAAAGTCATTGTCATTGCCGGCCAATTCAGGGACTTTACCTGGTCATGGGCGAGTGTCACCTTGCCATTGGTCGGGTCTACCGATTTCACCACGGCTGACGTCTTGTGTACTGTGTCTTCCTTGGAGGTACCCTGGACTTTGCTGTCGGCAGTGTTCTCCTTCATCATATCCTTACATCCCTCCATATTCATGCCTTTCATATTGTTCATGTCCATGCCTTTCATCTCCTTCATGTCCATGCAACCCTTTTTCATTTCCATACCCTTCATATCGCCTGTCTGACCGAAGGCGGTTCCCGAAATGGTCACTGCAGAAATAAAGGCCAGTTGGGCAAAACGTTTCATGAGAGTTCTCCTCAAGTGAATAAAAGTAAAGTCTTGAGTCCACGACGGGACGCCAAGTCGTTGTGGCTAAGTTAGCCGTTACGGGTTCATTAATGATCACTCTGCTGCTGTGACTTGTTCATCATTTCCATGCACGCCTTCATCATCCGTTCCTTTTCGGCTTGGTTATCCGGATGTTGCACGTTTCTCTGCTGCTCCTCCTGGGCGCGCTGAGCCTGTTCCTGTCGCATGCGCTCCGCCTTGACCTTGCGTCCATGCTCGATGATTTGCCAATCAGGACCTGCGAACGCCGGCAAAGCGGTAGCGAATGACGCTACGCTGAGTAAGGTGAAAAGAAATTTTTTCATGATTGACTCCTTTAACGACTGCAAAAAAGCGAACTCGGCCAAACCTTCCTGCGGCATGTTATAAGCCGTCTACGCTCCGGCCCGGCCAAAAGAGCCGGACCCTTGAGCCACCGTGCAGTGGCAACTCATGTAGTTTCATAGTTGGCCTCTTGGTGTACAGGTTTCCGCAAATTCTCCTTTCTTAACTGACGACGGCGCATCAACAGGTAGACAACCGGAACCACAAACATGGACAACAACGGCGCGGACAACATGCCGCCAACCATGGGCGCAGCAATACGTTGCATGATTTCCGAGCCGGTGCCGGACGCGATCATGATGGGAACAAGGCCTGCAATGATCACCGCCACGGTCATGGCCTTTGGCCGGACGCGCTGTACCGCCCCTTCCCGAATGGCGTCCAACAAATCGGCCTCGGATGACTTTCCGACAGTGACGCGAGCCTCCCAGGCCTGCTTCAGGTAGAGCAGCATGATCACCCCGAACTCGGCCGCGACGCCGGCAAGGGCAATGAAGCCGACCGCGCTGGCGACAGACAGGTGATGTCCGAGTATCCAGAGCAGCCAGATGCCGCCAGCCAGTGCGAACGGCAAGGTGGCCATGATCAGGATGGCTTCGTCAAAGCGCTTGAATGTCAGGTAGAGCAGGACAAAGATCACCAGGAGCGTCGCCGGTACGACAAGCTTGAGCTTCGCGCTGGCGCGTTCCAGGTATTCGAACTGACCGGACCAGGAAATCGAGTAGCCCGGCTGCAGCTTGACCTGCCTGGCGACAGCCTGCTGCATGTCCCGCACCACCGAGCTCATGTCGCGCCCCCGGATGTCGACGTACACCCAGCCGGACAGGCGTGCATTTTCGCTCCTGAGCATGGGCGGGCCGTCATTGATGCGGATCGCCGCTACATCTCCCAAGCGAATCTGTGCGCCGCGCGGCGTCAGGACCGGCAATTGACGGAGGTTTTCGACTGAGTCCCTGATCTCGCGCGGATAGCGGACATTGATCGGGAATCGCTGCAGGCCCTCGACGGTCTCGCCGATGTTGTCGCCCCCAATTGCCGCCGATACGACGCTCTGCACATCGGCGATATTCAAGCCGTAGCGCGCCGCCTGGTCACGGTTGATATTGACGTCGACATAACGTCCACCGTTGAGACGTTCGGCGAGTGCCGAAGACACGCCTGGCACTGTCTTGACGATCCGTTCAATCTCTCCGGCAACGCGGTCGATCTCCTGCAGGCTGGTACCGGCCACCTTGACGCCGACCGGACTCTTGATACCGGTGGCCAGCATGTCGATGCGGTTCCGGATAGGTGGCACCCAGATGTTGGAAAGCCCAGGCACCTTGACCACGCGGTCCAGTTCTTCCACCAGCTTATCCGTGGTCATCCCCGGCCGCCATTGATCCCTTGGCTTGAACTGGATCGTGGTTTCGAACATCTCGAGTGGAGCAGGATCGGTCGCCGTCTCGGCCCGTCCAGCCTTGCCGAAGACGCTTTGCACTTCCGGGACCGTCTTGATCAGGCGGTCCGTCTGCTGAAGCAGCTGCGACACCTTGCCCGCCGACAGCCCCGGTAGCGCCGAGGGCATGTACAGAAGGTCGCCTTCGTCGAGAGGCGGCATGAATTCTCCGCCGAGCCGGGTCATCGGCCAAACGGTGATGAGGGCAATCACGGCGGCAGCGGCCAGGGTCGACTTGGGAAAGCGCAGCACGCCATCGAGTAACGGCCGGTACAGGACGATCAGGAAGCGATTCAGTGGATTCTTCTGTTCATCGGGAATCCGCCCGCGGATCAGGTAACCCATCAGCACCGGGATCAAAGTCACGGCCAGCCCCGCGGCCGCTGCCATGGAATAGGTCTTGGTGAAGGCAAGCGGCGAGAACAGCCGTCCTTCCTGCGCTTCCAGCGTGAACACCGGAATGAACGACAGCACGATGATCAACAGCGAAAAGAACAGTGCCGGACCGACTTCGGCGGCGGCGTCCCCAATGACCCGCCAGCGCGCTTCTCCCTCGAGTCTTGCGCCGGGATGCGTGTGATTCCACGCCTCGATATGCTTGTGCGCGTTCTCGATCATGACGACGGCGGCGTCCACCATGGCGCCCACCGCGATCGCGATACCGCCGAGCGACATGATGTTCGCATTCACCCCCTGGTAATGCATGACGATGAAAGCGATCAGAATCCCGATCGGCAATGTCACAATCGCGACCAGCGCGGACCGCAGATGGAACAGGAAGATTGCGCACACCACCGCAACAACGATGAATTCCTCGACCAGCTTATCCCGCAGGTTGTCGACAGCCCGTTGGATGAGATTCGAGCGGTCATAGGTCGGGACGATCTCGACCCCTGCGGGCAAGCTCGACTTGAGCGACGTCAGCTTGGCTTTCACCGCATCGATGGTCTCCAGTGCATTCTTCCCTGAGCGCATGACGATGACGCCACCGGCCACTTCGCCTTCGCCATTCAGCTCAGAGATGCCGCGCCGCATTTCCGGCCCCAGCTGGATTCGCGCGACGTCACCCAGCAGCACGGGAACACCAGCCTGGGAGGTCATCAGTGGAATCTTGCGGAAGTCGTCGAGCGATTGCAGATAACCGCTTGCACGGACCATGTATTCAGCTTCGCCCAACTCGAGCACCGAACCGCCGGCCTCCTGGTTTGCCTTTTGTACGGCATCGATGATCACGTTATGCGGGATGTTGTAGGCTCGCAGCTTGTCAGGATCGAGGACAATCTGGTATTGACGAACCATGCCGCCAAGGCTCGCGACTTCCGACACATTGGGCACCGTCTTGAGTTCGTACTTGAGGAACCAGTCCTGGAAGGCGCGCAGCTGCGACAGGTCCATCCTGCCGCTGCGGTCGACCAGGGCATACTCGTACACCCAGCCAACGCCACTGGCGTCCGGCCCGAGCGCGGTCTTTGCCTGTGGTGGCAGGCGCGACTGGACCTGGTTCAAATATTCCAAGACGCGCGAGCGTGCCCAGTAAGGGTCGGTGCCGTCCTCGAACAGGATATAGACGAAGGAATCGCCAAAGAATGAATAGCCGCGCACCGTTTTCGCGCCGGGTACCGACAGCATCGTCGTCGTCAGCGGATAGGTGACCTGGTTCTCGACGATTTGCGGCGCCTGGCCAGGATAGGACGTGCGGATGATGACCTGCACGTCGGACAAGTCGGGCAATGCGTCCAGAGGCGTACGCTGCAGCGCGTAGATGCCCCAGGCCGTGATGCCGACTGTCGCAAGCAGCACCAGGAAGCGATTGAGGATCGACCAGCGAATGAGTTTGGCGATCATTTCCTGGTGTCTCCCATTCCACTCATGCCCTGCATCGCCGGGCCGGCAGGGGAAATGCTGGTGATCTGGAACGCTCCGTCCTTGGTCTGCTGGAATTCGAAGTTCACCGTGTCGCCGACCGCCAGATCTTTCGGCACACCTCCTGCCGGGACCTTGAAGCCCATTGTCATTGCCGGCCACTGCATGCTCGGGATCGGATCGTGCGAAAACGTGATTTCATCCTTGTTGATATTCTCCACCTTGCCATGGGCATGATGCGTCGTCGGCCCCGAGGTTTGCTTGGCGCCGCCCGCCGGCGCCGGACCGCTCAGCCGGTTCGTGGTGCCTCGCAGGCTGGCTTCGGAATCGATCAGGAACTGGCCTGAGACAACAACTTTTTGCCCGACGTCGAGACCTTTGAGGATTTCGGTCTGTCCATTGCTCTCGCGGCCGATCTGGACATCGACGGGCATGAATTTGCCCTGGCCTTGTTCAAGCATCACGACACTGCGCGTACCGGTCTGGATCACTGCTTCCGTCGGCACCGTCAAGGTCTCCGCGCTCGCCGCGGGCGTAAAGTTCACGGTCGCAAACATGCCCGGTACCAGTCGCTGTCCGGGATTGGCCAGTTCGACACGCGCTTTCAATGTGCGCGTTGCCGCCTCGACTTCAGGCAGGATCGCGCTGACCTTGCCCTTCAATACCGTGCCGGGCAGGGCAGGTGCACGGGCTTCCACCCGTGTGCCTGGGCGTACCTCGGCCGACGCGGCTTCAGGTAGCTCGGCGTTGACCCAGACCGTGCTGAGCCCATTGATCCGGAACATAGGCGCGCCCGATGCGATCGTCATCCCTTCACGGACTGTGAGTTCTCCGACCACGCCATTGATAGGCGAGCTGACGGTCAAGCGGGGCTGCACCTTGCCGCTGGACTCGACGCCACGGATTTGCGCATCCGTCATGCCCGCCAGGCGCATGCGCTGTCGCGCCCCTTCCGCCAGTCCGTCCGTCCCGGGACCGTTCATTTTCCTTGCGGTGAGGTATTCCTCCTGCGCCGCTACCCAGTCGGGCACATACAGTGCAGCCAGCGGCTGGCCTTTTTTTACCGGGTCGAGCGGTGCACGCACGAATAGCCGCTCGACGTAGCCGTTGCTACGTGCTTGCACCACGGCAACGTCACGCTCGTTGTACGCGACGTTGCCGACAGCTTCCACGTTGGCGGCAAACCTGGCTTTCGTGACTTCGGCGGTACGCACGCCCAGGTTTTGTTCGACGCGAGGACTGATGCTGATCTTGCCCTCGTCGCCAGCCTCATCCGCATACACGGGCACCAGTTCCATGTCCATGAACGGTGATTTGCCCGGCTTGTCGAATTTCTGGCCCGGGACCATCGGGTCGTGCCAGTAAAGTACCTTGCGTCCGCTGGATTGATTCACACCTGTTCCGTGGGTGGAGGACGCCGTTTGTGGAACGGTCGACATCCCCATCCCTCGATGCATGCCGAGCTTGTACACACCATACCCGCCGGCGCCCAGTGCAGCAGCCACCAGCAGGGCAATTGTTGCTTTTTTTGCATTCATTTAAAATCCTTGTTCGCCCGACTTTTCAGTGGCCGTAGCCGCCGTTTTGCGGAAAGAGAAAATTCAGTTGCGCCCACAGGCGGTCGGTTTCCTGCTCGAGTTGTAATGCCTGCAGGCGCACGTCGATTTCACTGCGCCGGGCGGCGATGACGTCCGCCAGCGTGGCTTTTCCGCCCCGGTAGGCGGCAGCGATCGCGGTTGTTCTCGAGTTGGCCAGAGGAGTCAGTTCTTTCTCAAACCGGGTTTGTCGCTGTCTGTCCGTATGCCACTCGTTTAACATGGCACGCACTTCGGCGACATGGGCACGCAGCATATCTTCGCGCTCGGCCCTCGCCTGTTCGACTTGAGCCAGCTTGGAAGACAGTTCGCGGTCCTGGCGGTTTTTCTGGTCCCACTGCAGCGGCACCGACAGGCCAACCGACACCATGTCCGAATACCCTGGGCCGCGTTGTTGCACTGCGACCTCAACGCTCCAGTCCGCTTTCTTGTTGGCTTTTGCAAGTTGGGCTTCTGCGACTGCGATGTCTTCCTGCCTTACGAGCACGGCAAGCTCCGGGTGGTGGTTAAGCTGGGTGTCGAGTGTGGCTTCGTCGAGGCGGATGGTATCGACCGCCGGCTTGGCGCCCAACGGCTGCTGCGCTGCGTCACCGATCCAGCGCGCCAGTGCGATCTTGGCGTTCCCGATGCGGCGGTCGATATCGCTGGCCTTGTCTTCCAAAGCCGCGAGTGCGCTGCGCGAACTGAAGATGTCAGCCTGGCTGCCGCGGCCGGCCCGATACGCGGACTCGGCCGCCTGGATTTCCAGCTTCGCCTGATCTATCTGTTCGGCTATTGCGGTCGACATGGCTTCGGCGTAGTAACGGTCCAGCCAGGCGAGGGCGGTTTCGCGTTCGACTGTCGCGGCCGTAGCCGCTTTCTCCGCAATGGATTTTTCCGCTTCGCGTTCAAAGCGTTCGGCACGCAGGCGACGTTTGTCAGAGCGCGTCAGCTCTTGCATCACGCCGATGCGTCGCATTGTCATGAAATCTCGCGTCAGGCTGAAGCGATCTTGCCCATTGATCGGCAGGTTATCGATACCGACCTTCAAAACCGGATCGGGGAGCTGACCGGCAGCGACTGACATCTCCCGTGACGATTGGGCTGCGTAGTCTTTTGCCGCTACCATTCGCGATCGCTCGACAGCGAGCTGTTGAGCGCCAGCCAGCGTCAATGGCGTTTCGGCGGCAAACGCACGGTTGCCAATGGCAACCACGACAACAAGCAAGATTGCGCGGAAAGACCGGGCAGCCGAATGATGCGCCAAGCGTGGCGCAATGAAACTTGGGGACAACATTGAACCTCCAGAATGCATTGAGTAACACCGCTCGCGCAAAGGCGCAGCGATGAGGAATCAAGCAAACTGGAAAATCAAATGCGGAAACAGCAGTTGCGAATGGCTATAGGCGGTGCCGTCGCATAGGTGAGGAAGGCGGGAATAGGCGAGCCGAGAGGCCGCTGGTAGGTCAATGTGATAAGGCTTATCGGAAGCCCGTATCCGACGGCCACGAAAGGCGACAGGGGGGGCGTCGCAGGCTTGTCGAGCGATTGCTTGTCTGTCTGGTGGGACGCATGGCACAGACTGGGCTGTTCCATATCCACGTCGTGACATGAGCTCATGTCAGCTGGCTTCGCCTGCATGGACGAGGTCAGCTGGTCGTCATGCCCCAGGTTGAATGCCGGGCACGCATATGCCGAGACGGCAAGCTGCATGAACAATATGCTAAACAGCAATATTGTTGCGGCTAACAGTCGGGATGTGCGCGGAATTCTCATAATTACAGTGAAGTTTAAAACCGCCACATATCTTTGTCAATTACGCAGACCTTAAATGAAGGCGCTACGTAGGCCTTGGACGCGCGATGGCTTCGTTCAGCGCAGCCATCCCACTGCCATCACCGCCGATAACACGCTATCGGGCGAAATTCCGAGAGCGAGGGTGCCGGCCGTGGCGATCGCTGCGGCCGCCGCGTAGCCGGCGCCGACCGGGATGCGGGCTGACTGCGGGGGGGCCTGCGACGTCGCCTCCATGAACATGTCGGCCACGACGAGCGCATAGTAATACAGCCCGACCGCCATATTAATTGCGCCAGCGATGGCGAGCCACGCCATGCCGCCGTCGATGGCTTGCGTCAGCAGCAGTATCTTGCCGGCAAAACCGGCGAGCGGTGGGATACCGGCAAGCGACAGCAAGGCCAGCGTCAGCACGGCGGCCAGCCAGGGAGCGCGACGTGCCAGTCCGCGTACGACGTCGCGCGCGTCGCTTCCGGTGTGGCGCTCCAGCACGCCGATGACCGCGAATGCGCCCAGGTTCATCGCCAGGTAGGTCAGCAGGTAAAAGCTTGCCGCCGGCACTCCTCCCGGGCTGCGGTTTGCCACCGCCACGCCGATCAGCACATAGCCTGCCTGGGCGATGCTGGAGTAGGCCAGGAGCCGTTTCAGGCTTTGCTGGCGCAGCGCCGCAAGATTGCCGAGCGTCATGGTACCTACTGCGAGCACGCCGATCAGCGGCGACCACTGTGGAGCATAGGCCGGCAAAGCCTCCAGCAGGAAACGCAGTAGCGCGGCGAAGGCGGCAATCTTCGGCACCACCGAGATAAAGCCGGTGGCCGGCGCGCTGGCGCCCTGGTAGACGTCGGGTGCCCAGAACTGGAACGGCACCAAGGTGATCTCGAACCCATAGCCGACCAGCACAATGCCCGCAGCCACCAGAAGCCACACCGGATCCGCGCGATGGAGGCCGCGCGCGATACCGGGCAGGTCGAGGCTGCCGGTCAAGCCATACAGGAAGGTCATGCCATACGACATGATCGCCAGCGCGGCGCTGGCGTAGATAAAATACTTGAGGGTGGCTTCCTGCGCCTTGAGGTCGGTGCGCATCAGCAGCGCCAGCAGATAGGAGGCTATGCTGAGTATTTCAAGAAACAGCACGATCAGCGCCAGGTCCAGGCCGGAAACCAGGCCTAGCCCGCCGACCGTCGCAAACAGCAGTGGCATCGCGACCTGTGCCTGCGCGCGCCGCCCGCGAAAATGGGACGCCAGCATCAGCAGCGATAGCAAGGCTGCGGCTTCGATCAGGAGCTTGTAGAGTACAGCAAAGCGGTCCACGGCCCAGGTGCCGCAAAATGCCGCGGCGGCCGGGTAGTTCCACGTGCGCGCGGTGAGCACCATGCTGGCTACCAGCCCGGCCCCCGCGACGAGCGCCGGCAAACCGCGCCAGCGACCACGCGCGAAGCCGGCCACTGGCACCAGTGCCAGCGTAAGCGCAGCCAGCAGCATTTCCGGGACCACGGCCCACAGGTCCATGCAGCCGGCGCTTGGCATCGGCAGGCGCATCAGGAGCCCGCCAAGGCGGAGGACGCGGCCGCGATCATTGGCATGATCGTGCCGGGCAGCACGCCGATCAGTACCGACAGGGCCGCCAGCGTACCGGCGCTCCACGACTCGTGCATGGACATTGGGGGCAGATCCGGCATTGCTTCCGGCGGTTTGCCCAATAACAGCCTGCCGAGCATGTGCAGGTAGAGGCCGGTGGTGATGACCAGGCCCAGCACGGCGATGGCGCCGATCCACATACTTATTAGCAGGGTGGCGCCGATCACCTGGAACTCGGCGATGAATCCTGACAGCCCCGGCAGGCCTAGCGAGCCGAACGACAGTACGGCAAACAGCCCGGCGTAGCCCGGCAAGCGACC
The DNA here is from genome assembly GCF_001941825.1 of Massilia putida. Lineage (NCBI taxonomy): Bacteria > Pseudomonadati > Pseudomonadota > Betaproteobacteria > Burkholderiales > Oxalobacteraceae > Massilia > Massilia putida. Next base: position 1,373,509 of record NZ_CP019038.1, on the reverse strand, counting down.
CAGAAGGTCGCCGAAGCGGTCGATGTCGCGGGTGCCGGCGCGATGCTGAAGCATGCCTATCATTAAGAACATTGCCCCGGTCAGCAGGCCGTGACTGACCATCTGGACCGCGGCCCCATTCACGGCGAGGTGCGCCAGGTCGGGGTTGCCGCCGACTATGCCGAGCCCTGCGACCGGCAATGCCAGCAGCACGAAGGCCATGTGGTTGACCGAGGTGTAGGCTACCAGCCGCTTGAGGTCGCGCTGGCCCAGCGCGGCGAGCGAGCCGTACAGAAGCGAGACCAGCGCCAGCGGAATGACGAGCCAGGCAAAGCGCGCCACCGTACCCGGCATTGTCGGCAACAGAATTGCCAGCATGCCATATCCCCCCATCTTCAGTTGAAGGCCCGCGAGCACGACGCTGCCCTCGGTGGGCGCCTCGACGTGGGCGTCGGGCAGCCAGTTATGTAGCGGGAAGGCCGGCAGCTTGACCCCGAAGCCAAATAGCAGAGCGAAAAAGACAGCCGCTGCCGCACCCGGTGAGCTGGCCAAGGGCCGGGCCGCGATGATCGCCGGCAGGGAAAAGGTATGCGGCGTCATCGATAAATACAGCGCCAGAAAGCCAAGCAGCATCGCCAGGCTACCCGCACGGGTATATAGGAAAAATTTCATGGCGGCGTAGGACCGGCGTTCGCCGCCCCAGATGCCGATAATGAAATACATCGGCACCAGGCCGATCTCGAAGAACAGGTAGAACAGCAGCAGGTCGCGTGAAGCGAACACCCCCATCAGGCCGGTCCCCAGCAGCAGGAACAGGAAGGCGTGCAGGCGTGTCCGTTCGCCGTGTTCAGGAAGGACGTACACCATCACGGCAACAAGGAGCACTGCCGTGAGCATCAGCAACGCGAGGGAAATACCGTCCAGTGCAACATCGTAGCTGGCGCCGATGCTCGGGATCCAGGGCAACGTCTCGCGCCACTGCAGGCTCTTCGTCGCGGGATCGAAGCCGGACCACAGCAGCACCGCCAGCACCAGGGTCGCAAGCGCTCCTGCCAGCGCGAGGCGGCGTACCAGCGATGGACGCAAGCCGGGCAGCACCAGCAGCACCAGGCCGCTGAACAAGGGAAGAAAGATGGTGAGACTGAGCATGGTACGACCCTTTGTTTTTGTTGATGACAGGCTATTTGAGGTAGAGCAGCGCTGCGGCCACCAGCACCACCATGGTCCAGGCGAAAAGTCCCAAGGTGTACAGGTACAGTTTGCCGGTCTGCACGGCGCGCATCCGGCCGCCACCGGCCTGCAACAGACCTGCAAGCGCATCGGCCGCGGCGGCGAAGGCCGAACTTTCTGCTTGTTCGGTGCCGTCGGCCAGGGAGCGGGCGGTTCGTGCCAGGCCGCCTGCGCTGGCGTCGAGTGCGGACTCAATGCCGGCTAGGCCCCTGCGACCGCTGCCTGAAATCGTGTAGGCGGCGGCCACCAGATGGCGGACCACGCCGTCCAGCCAGCGTTCCAGGGTCTCGGCGGCGGCTGCCATATTCCAGACCAATGCGCAGGCCGCGCTCACCAGGCCCACGAGGGGGCTTTGCAGCCTCAACACCGCCGTCCCGAGTACTGGCGCGGCGCCGCGCCGCCAGGCGCTGGCCGCGCCCAGCAGCAGGCCGCCGGCGCCGGCACCCAGCGCGCCCAGGTGAACCGCGAGAGAGGAGGACGCGACGGGAGAAAAAGGCAACAGCGGCCCCATACCCTTGAGAAGCGGCGTGATCAGGGCCGCGCCAAATGCCGTCCCCAGCATGCCCAGTCGCATGGTGCGGCCGACCGCGCCTGTATTGCCTTCGCCCGCCCTGGTCGGTCCCCACAGAAGCAGCGCCGCGGCGCGGCCGATGTACATGCCGGCCAGCAGCAGCAGCGCCAGCACAGCAAGCCCTTGAGCCGGGCCCGTACGCCAGGCGGCGCCGAGGATGGCGTCGTGGCTGGTTTCGGTGAACAAGGGTTCGATGCCGGCCAGTGCCAGCGCGCCGACGGCAAAACAGGCCGCAGTGACAGGCAATACCCGCCAGATCCCGCCGAGCTCGCGCAGGTCGCGCGTGCCCGCATGTTTGTCGATGCTGCCAGCGCACATGAACAGCGTCGACTTGAACAGGCCATGTGCGACCAGGTGCAACGCGGCAGCGTACGGCGCCCCGAGTCCGACAGCAAGCAGCATCTCGCCCAGCTGCGAGATGGTCGACCAGGCAAGAAGGCGCTTGAGGTCAGTCTGTGCGGTGGCCAGCAGGGCGCCAGTGGCGGCGCTCAGGAGGCCGAGCCAGAAAATGACCGCGCGCGCGTCCGCCGTCGCTGCCAGCAGCGGGTACAGGCGCAGCATCAGGTAGACGCCAGCCGCTACCATCGTGGCCGAGTGCAGTAGCGCCGATACCGGGGTTGGCGCGACCATTGCGTCCGGCAGCCAGAGCGACAGCGGCAGCTGAGCACTCTTGCCGACAGCGGCACTGAAGAACAGCAGCGCTAGCAAGGTGGCGAACGCCGGCGGCAGGGCCCCGGCACTGGCCAGTTCGAGGAAGCGGGCGATATCCGTGGTGCCGGTAGCGTCAAGCACCAGCAGCCAGCCGAGCAGGAAGCCGACGTCGCCGATGCGTGTCATCAGGAAGGCCTTGGCGGCTGCTGATGCCGAGCCCGGCTCCCGATGGTGGAAGCCGATCAGCAGCCACGATGCCACCCCGACCAGCTCCCATGCCGCAAACAGCAGGACGAAGGAACTGGCCAGCACCAGTGCGAGCATGGCGCCGACGAACAGACCGAGTTCGGCAAAGAAGCGCGCGCGCAAGGGCTCACCGCGCATGTAGCCGGCGCCGTAGACCAGCACCGCGAGCGCGACCGCAGCCACCAGTACCGCCATCGACCAGCTCAGGCCGCCAAGCTCGAGGCCCGCCTGCAGCACTCGCCCGCCACTTTTAAACCAGACAGCGCGCACTGTGGTCCGCGTGCCGTGCAAAAGCAGCAGTGCACCGAGCGCGGCCCCCGTTGCGCCGATCACGAGTATGGGCGGCAAGCGCGGATAGTGTTGCGCAACGCCCTGCGGCAGCGACCACACGACGAGGCTGGCTATCAGCGGCAACAGCGGCACCGCCAGGAGCAGCGCGCTCATCCCTTGAGCTCCGTATAGCTGTCGACCTGGACATCCTTGCGCTGGCGGTAAAGCAGAAGCATGATCGCCAGGCCGACAGCCATTTCGACGGCGCCGACGGTCACCAGCATGATGAGGAAAATCTGCCCGGAATAGTCGTCCGGCTGCACGAAGCGCCAGAATGCGATGACGTTCAGGCCAGCGGCATTGAGCAGCAGCTCGATTCCCATCAGGATCATCACGGCCGAGCGTTGTGCGACCACGGTATATACGCCGATCGCGAATAGCGCAGCGCTGACCAGCAGGTAGGCAGTCAGCGGTATTGTCATGACCACTTTCCTTCCTCGTGGCCGGGGGCGGGGCCAGACTCTGCTGGCGGCGGATCTTCTCGGCGCGCGACCGGCAGTGCGCGTCCGGGCGCCTCGGCATGCTGGTTGGTGCGCGCAAGAAACACGGCGCCAAAGATGCCGAGCAGGATCAGGAAGCCGGCGCCCTCGAACGCGATCATGTATTTGTGCATCAGCATCATGCCGACCGCACGGGCCGAGTCGGGATTGGGGTGTTGCCCTGCCACCGGCCAGTCGGGACGCAGCAGCAACAGCGCGAACAGGCCGATTCCGATGGCCGCCGCACCCCAAGCGGCGACGGGGCGCACCGGCGTCACCATCGACATGTCCATGTCCATGCCGCCCATGTCCCCCATCTTGTCCATGTCGCCGCATGACGTACTGCCATGGTCCATATGGGCGTGGTCCATGCCACCGTGCGAGCCGTGGCCGGCCGCCTTGTCTGCATGGTCCATCTCGTCACGATTCATCGCGTCGTGACCCGCGTCCTCCTTCAGACTGCTGCCAGTATCGTCATCGGCCTTCTCGTCCGGCTCCGGCTCCGGCTCCGGTTGGAGACCCCGACTGAAGAAGCGCTCGATCGGGCTCATCATGTCCGGCATGCCCGCCATCATGGACCCGCCGGGATCGTGCATGAACAGCACCATGAACAGGATCATGACCAGCATGCCGCCGATGTACATCATGATTTGAAGCAGCCCCATCAAGTCGGCGGCGAGCAGGATGAATAAGCCGCCCACGCCAATGAACGATGCCATCAGGAATATGCCGCTGCGGAACATGCTCATCGTGGTCGCCATGCCGAGCGCACCGGCGAGCGCGAGGAAGGCACATAAGCCGAAGGCAACCAGCACTGCTGTCTGTTCCACATTCATCCAGTGGGTCCGATCTTCAACAAAATGAGACCGCCGACCAGCAGCACATTTGCCAAGCCCAGGGGAATCAGCACCTTCCATGACAGCCCCAGCATTCTGGCCACACTCAAGGGCCGGACCATTCGCCCGCCGGCGAGCATCAGGATCATTAGTCCCAGCGTCTTCAGCGCCATCCATAATGGGGCCGGAAGCCATGGGCCCGACCATCCGCCGAGGAACAGCACCGCGCCCATGGCGGCTACCAGCAGCAGTAGGCCCGACAGCGCAAGCCGCCAAATCAAGGCTTCTGGCCCGGTGCTGACGCCGAGCACGCCACCTACCACGCTATCCGCGAACGGTTCCAGGAACGGTGCCCGATAACACTGCATCAGCCCTGTCACGAGGTATAGCGCGAAACCGAGCGGCTGCAGTACGATGAACCATACTCCCTGCTGCGCCTCGACGATGCGTGTCGTGGACAGGGACTTTGCCATCATGATCGTACCGACCACGGCCATACCGAGAGGCACGACGTAAGCCACGAGCTGGGCCACCGCGCGATAGCAAGCCTCGACCGCGTGGCCTGTGTTGGCACCCCAGCCGGACAGGGCAATGCCGAGCACGGCGAAGTCGATCACGACGATGAAATAAAACACGCCAATCTGCAAGTCCTCGCCGACCAGTGCCGGTCCAAACGGCATCACGACGGCGCCGAGCAAGACCGCGGCCAGCGCGACCGCGGGACCGATCGGATACAGCCAGCGGTCCCGTCGACCCAGGTGGACGGCCGCGGTTCCCGCCTGATGCATGGCCCCCGGCTCCCCGCGCATCAGCACCCGTTCAATGCGTCCGCTCACCCAGGCCCCTGCGAGCAGCGCCAACGTGACCAGAAGGGTTTTGCCGGCTATTCCCATTTAAGGCCACCCATTGCCCAGGCATACAGGATGCCGGTCGAGAGCAAGGCGATAAAAACCAGCATGTCGAGGAAGGCGGAAATGCCGAGGTCGGCGAACACGACGGCCCAAGGGTACATGAAGATCATTTCCATATCGAAAGCGAGAAAGATCAGCGCATACACGGGAAAGCCGATGTGGAATTGGGCCCAGGCAGCTGGCGGACTGGGTTCGCGTTGCGGCTCTCGACTCTTGCCCGAGATCGCGAACGCCAGGAGTCCCATGCCCGCAGCAATGAGCACGATGAGGCCAGCCATGCCGTAGGCCGATACACTCTGTTCACGCATTCCGTTCTCCCGTCCGACGTGGTGCGAGGAAACACGCTGACATCCTGCTGCGAATAGGGCTCACAGCATGGGCGTGTACATAATCAGTTGGCAAAATCGTACAGCAGAGAGCTCCCAAGGGCCGCACGAATCGATTCCATTGGAGACATGATGGCTCGAAAGGATTTAAAACTGTGCAGCTCAGGCGCTCATATTCGCCGCCGGCCGCGTGAGCACCGCAAACGCGATGCGAAAAAGGCAACGCTAATCAGAATGAAGATTACATTTTTGTAATCCGTTCGTCACTCTTCTTATACTTTCTAGCGTCTACGATAGGCCTTAAGCGAACATACATGATTTTTCGCACTTCCATTCTTGAAAGTCGATTAGTCAAGAAGTACACAGTCAGTGAATTTGGAGGTGTTTGTAATGTGTAGCTTAAAAACCATGCTTAAGATCGGTGTAATGATGTCAGCCATCACAGGTCTCCTGTATATATCGGTACCAGAAATACGGTCGTTGATTCTTACGGCTGCGCCTACACTTGTTTTTCTCCTGTGTCCTATTTCCATGTTCTTGGGAATGAGGCTAATGGGAGGTAAAGGATGCGAATCTCGCGAAGCAGAACAGCAAAAAGCTGCCTCTCTGGTGTCTATTGACAAGCGCGAGCCGGCCTTGGGTGAATTTAAGCGGTAAGCCTGCATGGGCATCCTTGCTTTCACATTGATGCAGTTCCTTCTGCAGTTTTCTTCATCGGCTAAGCCTCTTCTGTGATAATTTTCGAAGCAGTCATCGTGTAAAAAGCGTCAGGACGACCACTATGTCTACCTGATGGGAAGGACCTGCAATGCCGAAAATAGAAGTTTATGCAAATCCAGACTATGCTCCCGAAGGTGCATCTTTCGAAGTTCAATCTGGAAAGTCGCTGTGTGATGCGCTCCTCGAGCATGGGATCGAGATTGAACATGCCTGTGGTAAAGTCGGCGCGTGTACGACATGCCATGTGATCGTAAGGGCGGGCGCAAGTTCGCTTCCCGTGGCAACCGATAAAGAGGAGGACATGCTCGACCGTGCATGGGGGCTTGAGCCGACATCCCGGCTCTCATGCCAAGCGGCCGCCAGGACTACTGACTTGGTTATCGAAATACCGAGATATTCGATAAATCATGCGAAGGAACTACCGTGAAGGTTTCTTTAAAGCGTGGTAGCAATCAAGCAATCAAGCAATTGGGAATCGGTAATTATTTACGGCCTCGGTTTCGACGTATTGCAACACAGCCGTCCTTCTGGACGGCTTGCGCATTATAGAAAGATCAACACTTCCGGAAATTAGCATCATAGATCGAATTCACATTGTACGCAAAGCGATGAAAGGTATGAATGCACGCCAATAACGAAAATGTTCCACTTTGGGATGTCATTATAGTCGGCGGAGGGCCGGCTGGAATGAACGCCGCCTTGGTTCTCGGCAGATGTCGGCGAAAAGTGTTGATGTTTGATGAAGGTGTTCCACGCAATGCTGTATCTCATGCCTTGCATGGTTTTTTGAGCCGGGATGGCATTCACCCGTCGGAACTTCGTGCAATAGCCCGGCAAGAGCTAAAAGAATATCCTTCGGTTAAGGTTGACGATGACCGGATAGTTGACGCAATACGTACGGATATCGGTTTTTCAGTAACTAGTCGAGATGGCCGAGTTTTCTTCGCACGCAAACTGCTACTCGCAGGCGGTGTTGTCGACGAACTGCCACAGCAGCCAGGGTTTCGCGAGCTTTACGGGGTAGGGCTGTTTCATTGCCCTTATTGTGATGGATGGGAGATGCGCGACCAACCTCTTGCAGTGTATGGCCGCGGAGATCAGAAGGGAGGCGGTCTTGCACTTGAGATGACTCATTGGAGTCGAGACATTGTACTGTGCACCGACGGCGATTCCGAGCTGAGCAACCAATTCCGTCAGCGTCTTATCGCCAACGGTGTCGAACTGCGAGAAGAGCCGATTCTACGTTTAGAAATTCTCGCTAATACACCGTATTCCGCCTCGTTCGATATCGTGTTTTCGTCGGGATCAACACTGCGCCGCTCAGCATTCTTTTTCAATACCGGCCGACAGCAGTCGACCGATCTGGCAAAGCGCCTTGGTTGTGACATGTTCGACCCGAAAGGATGTGAAATTGACAACGATCAGCAAATGACGCCTGTTCCGGGGCTTTACGTTGCTGGCGATGCATCGCGTGATGTTTTGCAGGTGATCGTTGCAGCAGCTGAGGGAGCTCAGGCAGCTATCGGGATCAACACAGCGTGCTGAAAGAAGATTTAAAGTGACCAAGGTCACAGATCAAGTTCTCGGTTGCTGAGCGAAGTTAAATTGGCAGACTGGTCGAGATGGTGGCGATCAACATCGGCAACGCTGCAGCAGTTATTAACGAGAAAAATTGCAACGGGGTAGCGTGGCGCCGCTAAAGCAGTTTCTTATTGCTCAGAGAACACGGAGCAAGCATGTTGGATGGTTCGTATGACCTACATAGTTACCGAAGCGTGCATCAGATGCAAGTACACTGATTGTGTTGAGGTTTGTCCTGTGGATGCATTCAGAGAGGGGCCGAATTTCCTTGCGATCGACCCCGATACGTGTATCGATTGCAGTCTGTGTGTGCCCGAATGTCCCGTAGAGGCTATTTTTCCAGATAGTCATGTGCCCGAAGAACAGAACGTATTTATTCAGCTGAACTGTGATCTGGCGGGTAAATGGAAAGTGATCGTGAGGCCGAGACCTCCTCTTCCAGACGCTGACTATTGGGCTCGAATTACCAAAAAGTTAATTTATCTTGAGCGGTGAGGTTCGGCCGCGCTGTGTGAACCGAGAGCGCGGCCGATATAGAGCCTGCGGCTCTGGCAGGCGGGTGATGAAATCACAGGATCGGAAATCATGCAGCGTATTGCGGCGCCAATGGTCGGTGAGTTGCTATCCGCCCTATTGCTGTCGATGTTTATGGTGCCAGTGGTGTACATGTTGATGCGCCGTCGGGAGCTACAATTAGAGAATGTCCGGAAAGCTGAAGCCAACGAGGCTGTTCATGAAAATACATGAGTTACGACGACGGGATAGCACGAGTCGTACAGGTTTCAGGAATGCTTGAGAGACTGGGTTAAGACGTTCACGCCAATTGTCGCGTTCTAATTAACATTTTTGTAATCATTATAGGAGTCAATCCAATAGGGAGATTATTGGACCTTTTTCTGGTCAGGCGAAACCCAAGTTCCATGAGCGCGCATTAGGTCTGAGGGCATATCGTCAGGAATTGCTTGCTTCGAATATTGAAAATTCTGACACGCCGGGGTACAAAACTGTAGACATCGACATTAACACTGCTATCAAAAGTGGCCGGCCATGACGGTGGGCATCTCGGTCAAGGACTTGACGCTGTTCGACAAGCTCGCGGTCAACAGGAGCGGTCGAAAGCAGGAAGGATCGGACTACGTCGTGACTGCCGTGCAGTAACGAGCGCCGCGAAGGGGTGGCAAGAGTCATCGGCATATGTCGCCCTGCCTGTCAGACAAAAGGAGTAGCAATCATGTGCAGCGTAAAGACCATAGTCAAGGTCGCGCTCGGGATAGGAGCGTTACTTATCCTCGGATATCTGCTGTTTCCGGAATCGCGAGCATTGATCGCGGCTGCGGCGCCGTATCTGCTAATACTGGCATGCCCGCTGGGGATGTACTTCATGATGAAGGACAAGAATACGCCGGAAGAAAGGGAACCGGAGCGCGACGGGAAGTGAGCGATCGGGAGACAGTGTCCGACGCTTCAACCATGTGCCGCCCGCAAAGGCGGTGAAGGAGATGTCATGGAAGACATGAACGGATTTGCCCGCCACTATGGCCACTGGGGATTGGTCGTCGTGATCGTCGTGGCGGTGTCCTGGATACTGTATCGATTCGCTGCGCCACGAGGCTGGCGCGAGTGGGCCGGCACCGGCCTGCTCCAGGCGTTCATCATCGCACTCTATGCGGAGATGTACGGTTTTCCGTTGACCATCTATCTGTTGACCGGCTTCCTCGGTATCGACATTCCGCTTGACGCCATGCCCGGACATCTGTGGAGCGCGCTGCTCGGCTACGGCATGGTCGGCGGCATGATTGAAATGCTTCTCGGCGGCGTCTTTATCCTGTTCGGATTGTTGCTGCTGATCGTCGGCTGGAGAAGCGTGTACCGGGCAAGGCAGGAAGGACGCTTTGCCAGAGATGGCCTCTATGGCGTGGTTCGCCATCCGCAATATACCGGCATCATGCTGGCCGTATTCGGTCAGATCGTGCATTGGCCGACCGTCATTACCTTGGCGCTCTTTCCTGCAATTGTGCTTGTGTATGTCCGGCTCGCGCGCAAGGAGGAACAAGACATGATCGCGCGCTTCGGCGCGGCGTACCAGGAGTATATGCGGCAGGTTCCGCGGTTCTTTCCGCGTCGTGGCGAGTGGGGCCGGCTATTCGAAGCAATCAGGGTATGACGGATCCGCGTGTTTAATTTGCCAACGCCGTTTCCTTCATTGAATGCAGCAAAGACGTTCAACGGCTTCTCAGGATCATGCGATGAATATTGGTGAGGCGGCCAAACACTCGGGTGTGTCGGCCAAAATGATTCGCTACTACGAAGGCATCGGGCTTGTCCAGCGCGGCCAACGGTCGGAGTCCGGCTACCGGATCTATTGCGAGAGCGATTTGCGCATCCTGCGCTTTCTCAGGCGCGCGCGCAACGTCGGCTTTTCGATCGAGGAAATTCGGGAACTGCTTTCGCCTCTGGCGAATCCGGCGCAAAGAACAGCGGAGGCCCGCGTGCTGGTGCAGGCGTGCATCGGAGAATTGGACCGTCGCATCGAGCAAGCGGTCGCCATGCGCGACGCTCTTAATCATCTGGCACGGACTTGCGACAGAAAACACAAGCATTGATGGACGAGAAAACCATGACGAATCCATTGTCCCTGATCAAGCCTGCGCCCGGCGCGTGGAAAAGCAGCTCGGTGGCATTCTGGGCGTGAAGCGCGCCGGGCTCAATTTAGCCAGCGCCCGGGCGACCGTCGAATACGACGCCGCGCGTGTCGGCATCCGCGACCTAATCGCTGCAATCGAGCGTACCAGTTACCCTTATCGATACCTATTGCGACCCGCTGTCGCTGTGATGTACCAACGCGTTGCGTTGCGTTCCGGCTGGCGCGCTTACAGCGCCTGCTCCAGGGCGTCGAGGGCGAAATCGGTCCGCATCGAGCTGCTCACCCACCAGCCAACGATCCGCCGAGCAAAACGTCGATGACGAAGGTCACGTAGACGAAGCCCTGCCACGTCGAGACGTACGGGTGAGTAGACCGTGGGAATTTCACCCACGGCCCCTCTCAGAACCGGATGTGAACCTCTCAGCTCATCCGGCTTCCATCATCCAGCCGATGGGACATATCCGATTTCCAGTGCACGAAGGCACTTTCAAACTGACGCGCAAGTCGCCGGAGGGCGCGGCCTGCTCGGGTTTTATGCCGAGCGAGGTGCTTGTACTTACGCATCATCCAGCGCGTCATGTAGCCATTGGAACTTTGCCGCCACGCTAGCCAGCTGAGCTCCGCTTTTTAACGGTACAGCAACCATCATCCCGTTCTTGCTCCTGGCGCTTAAGGCAGCGCTGCGATGACCCTTGCCCTAGACTGCGCTCTGGTGGTACGGAACAGTATTGACTGTCTGCTAAATTGCGGCGCTATCTGAAAATTACAGAAATGTAACTCCCCTGTCATTCTTATGTTTCGGCTCAGATATTAAGATGTTTGCGTAGTTGGGAAGGATTTGATTTTCAGAACATTTGTTATAAGGAGTATTTGTCATGAAAAAACTGTTAGTTGCTTCTATGCTGTTTGCTGCCTCGGCTGCCTCGTTCGCGTCAGCACAGGACGAAAAACTGGTTCCACTCAAGAGTGGAGAGACTCTTCACGTCTATGCAGACGGAAAGATGGCAATGGAGGACAAGTACGGCCACCCTACAGGCATGAAACCAGGTCAGATCATGGAAACCAAGGATGGCCAGAAAATGATCATGCGCGGTAACGAAACGGCTCGTCTCGACATGCAGCTGCAAATAGATAACGGTGGACGGCGATAAGGTCCACGCTTATCCTTTGAAGAGGAGACCGACAGCTGGTTCTTATGCGACCGCCGGGCCGTAGGATTAAAAGCTGACCCAAGCTTTTTAGAGGTACTCGGTCCGGCATTTTTTGGCACGAGGGATGGCGTGTATGACAGACGCCAACGGAGTTAAACTGCTAAGTAAGTATGCGGAATTTCGTGCTGCGCCGCGGTGAGGTATCACTCGGCGGCCAGCCCGATGCTACTTTGCTCGCCCGTCGTGTGCTTTTCATGACGCCGGCCGTTGAGCAAAGCCCTACCTCGGGTACACACGAGAAGTTCAAATAGTCGGCTAGAGCAGAAGGCGGGAGGTGTCCAAATTGTGAAACCTCCCGTGCCACTTGTGCTTCTCCAGCAAGCTTGTGTCGCTAAAGCCGGGGCTGACTTGTGCTCCATGCTACGCCGCCGGCGCTTCGACGGCGGCCGTATTTTAGAGCAAATCCGAATTCCCGCTCGAACAAGCGAAGTACTTCACCACATGTGTCTGGCGCACGTTGCGATCCCACCGGTGGCAGCTCAAGCCGCGGTCGACGTATGGTATCAACGTAACCATCGTCCTAGACGTTGTGTCCCCAACCGTGGCCAAGAAACGCACACCTCGCGTAAACACTTCTCGTCGCTGCAAACTCGGTGTCGGAAGGATGACTGCTCGTCGGAGCGTCAGGGTAACGCATTCGTGCCCCTGCTCACCGCACGGTCAGGGCGGTTGAGTGATGGATCGTGGCCTCACCAGCATACGGAATAGGGAAGCAACATTGTCCTAGAGTGAGCCGTCCTTAAGCGGTTGAGACCAGCCTACATCCGGTCCTTCCAACCCGTGTATATTGCATCTTTTTCGTTTCAGTTTTATCACATCGCCATGAAAATTCTCGTTATTGAAGATGAGCCGCGTGCTGCCGAATACCTGAGACAAGGTTTGTCCGAGCACGGTTACGTTGTCGATACGGCTATTAGCGGCGCTGATGGACTGCACAAAGCCCTCGAAACGGATTATGACTTGGTGTTGCTTGATATCATGCTTCCCGGCTTTGATGGCTTTGCCGTGTTGTCTGCCTTACGAAGCGGAAAGCAAACGCCAGTGCTGATGCTAACCGCCAGAGGAAGCATGGACGATAAAATCAGGGGATTCGATTTAGGAGCAGACGACTATTTGGTCAAGCCATTCGATTTTTCCGAACTTTTGGCCCGAGTACGCGCGATAGTAAAGCGCGGGAATGCCGCGCCATTGGACAGTGTCCTGTGCGTAGGCAACCTCCAGGTCGATTCTGTCAGACACCGGGCGATACGCGGCGGTAGCCCTATCGACCTGACGGCAAAGGAATTTGCGTTGCTTGTACTGCTGATGCGGCGAGCCGGAGAAGTGCTCTCCCGAACGCAAATTGCGTCCTTGGTATGGGATATTAACTTTGATTCCGATACGAACATTATAGATGTCGCGATAAAGCGCTTACGCGCCAAGGTTGATGACCCTTTCGACGTCAAACTCATTCACACCGTGCGAGGTGTCGGCTATGTTTTTGAGCTGCGCACATGAAAATACGTAGTCTTGCGCTCAAGCTGGCATTACTGGTCGGGACACTTGGCTTGCTCCAAAGCCTTGCAGTGCTTGGTTTCTCGTATAGCACGATGTCGGCGAACTTGGCCCAGCAAAAGCGAGATTTACTTAAAGGAAATGTAGTTGAGGCGCGGCACCTGCTTGACAAGGAAACGAACCTTGCCGCGCTCAGTAGCGCAGCCTATCGACTTTCGGACTTGTTATCAGGACATGAGGGACTGCACGTCGCTGTAGCGAGACCAGGTAGCAGTACAGCGCTAGTAGCGTTCAGTCCTATCGGGGTGGAATCTGTCCGCAGGCTTCATACCGACACGTGGGGAGCAGATGCGTTCCTTGATTGGCGTATGCCACAGTCAGATGCCCCAATGCTCTCGATCGTTGTGTCAAGCGAGGTCGTCAGCGGCGAGGGATATGTGCTCTTGCTAACCTCGGACCGGAGCAACGACGAAGAATTACTGTCAAAGCTTCTATTTACAGCACTTACCGCTGCTCCATTTGCGTTGGTGATTGTTTCGCTCGGAGCCTGGACGATTGTGAGTATTGGATTGAGGCCATTGAGTCGCTTCCGCGCTGCAGCGATGCGAGTCACGGCAAAAAACATGTCTGGACGGATTTCACCGGACGAGATGCCGCAAGAATTGCTAACATTATGTCTCGCGTTCAACGCCATGTTAGATCGCCTGGACGACGGCATTCGCCGGCTCTCTCAATTTTCCGGCGATCTCGCGCACGAAATGCGAACACCAATTTCAATTCTTCTGGGAAGGACTCAAGTAGCGTTGTCGCAATCGCGCACACATGGCGAGTTAATAGAGTTGCTTGAGGGAAATGTCGACGAATTGGAACGCCTCGGCCGAGTAGTCGCAGACATGCTTTTTTTAGCTCGTGCCGACAATACCACGGAAGTTCTTAATTCAACGACGGTAGAGCTTGGAGATGAGGCTATTAAAAGCGCTGAATATGTAGAACTTTTGGCCCATGAACGCGACATTTCCTTTCATGTATCAGGTCACGGTAAGATATTAGCGGACAGGACACTTGTTGGACGAGCAATTACAAATCTGCTTTCCAATGCCGCACGCTACGGCGAAGCGAACAGCTCCGTGGAAATTCGAATAAAAGACGAAAACGAAACAGTTGACCTAACTGTCATGAATAAAGGAGAGCGAATCTCATTCGAACACCGCGAACGGCTTTTCGACCGATTTTACAGGACCGATTCTGCAAGGTCACGGGATTCAGGAGGTACAGGACTGGGGCTTTCGATCGTGAGGGCCATTATGACACTTCATGGCGGCCATGTGACGATGGAAAGCGATGAAGCTGGTATAACCAGCTTTACACTTCATTTCCCGAAAAGCTCGAAAAATATTGAAGGCGGCCTCAGTAAAAGCGCGCACTCCGGATCTGTTAAAGCTTGAATCGCCACGTTTTTTCGACATTCGACGGGCGCTGTCGACTTGCCGATAGCCATATCGCCGCGTCAGCGCCAAAGGCTCTGAATACGCGTCTATGTGAAGTGGCGATTTGGCTAATCGTATAGGCGATAGCCAGCATCAGTTCCTTTCGCGGCGAGTACCGTAATGTTGAGAACGACGTCGACGTCGGTCGTGCCGGCGTGCTCCGGGACTTCCGGCGGCCGTGACGGTGTCAAATAGCGCGGAACCAATCCACCCACGAGCCGCAAATCATCCTTCAATGAGCCAAATGCTCGCAGCAGTGCGATGAGTGCGATCTCACACGCCTTGGTATGATCGGTGTTGTATTCCGCGGCGGTCTTATGTTTCGTGTTCATTTGCTGCTTCCTATCTTGAGCGCATGTTTGCGGAACTCTTCCGCGAGCTCTTTGTTGCGACCGTAGCCGTTGAGAAGATCCAGATACTGTATGAATCGGCTGGCAAAGCGGGAGTGTGGGCGTTCAGGATGCTCGTCCAGGAACAGGAACGACGCGCCGGTTCGTTCGATCAGGACTACATTGGAGCCTTTATCCGCTTGAGACAGATCCATTGCAGAAGCCAGCTGCTCTGCCTCGCCTGGCTGAACGATGACTTCCACACGATCAACGTTGGTTAATCGCGGAACGATGGCGTTGGCAGCAGCGGCTCCGGTGAGGGCCCATTCTTGCCGTGCATGTCTGACGAATCCTTCAATGATCCGATCGGTGATGCGCCCGCTGGGAGCATACGTATACCAGCGGGTTTTAACTTCCCGCCGCCGTATCCACTCCTCAGCCCATGCGTCGAGCAGCGCTGCAGGATCACGCAGGCGGCGGCGCTGACTCGGGCCGCTGCCCTTGGATTCGACGAAGTCATGTTGCTCAAGGGCCTGCATCATGCTCGACACAGTAAAGGTCGATGTATGCGAGAGAAGAGAGAGCTCCCCTCCAGAGATGTACCCGTCATCAGGATTTTTATACCAATGGTAGAGCAAGGCATGGACAACCTGTTCACGTGCCCCGCTAAACAGCGCGATATCCTTTTTACGGGCTGGGCGAATAGGTGCGCGCTCGATATCGACTAACCATGTGTGATGTCTAAAGTACAGTGTTCCGCTCTGATCATAGTAGTTGATTCCCGCGTTCCGCAGTTCCTCGCGCGAACCTGGACTGATCGTATCGGCGACCAAACATAGTTCAATGTGAGTGCCGGGAGGGACCGTGGCTCGATACTCCATCAGGTGGTTGATCGCCATACGGGCATCTCGTGGATAGGCTACGCGTTTCATCTCGACTGCCAATATGCAGGAGCGCCCGTCCGGAGTCTTTGTTTCCACCAACGCGTCTAGCCGCGCATTTCGACGGTGATCACCAAATGGCACTTCTACCTCTTCATGTTCCGCGAAGAAACCGGTAACACCCTGGAGCGCACCGGTAAAATCATGCAACAAGGAAATATCGACGTTATTCATGCGTACTATATTAGCTGCGCAGCTAATATGACGCAGGCGTCTAACTTAGCTAAAAACGGAGGATTAGCTGTGCAGCTAATCTTTGGCGGCATACTGCAGCGGATCGCGGCACCAATGGTTGGGGGGTGATTACGGCGCCACTGCTATCGATGTTCGTGGTGCCAACGGTCTATCTGCTGTTGCGACGCCGCCACTTAGCGCACAGTCGTCATCCCCAAGTAAGTTTGGAGAAATCCCGATCCGGATGAATTTGTATACACAAATTATCCAAAATACGCATGAGCATGCTACATTGTTCATATGTCCTATAGGCTACGACATTTCTTGCTTTACCTGCTCATCGCCTCCCTGCCAATGCAAAGCATTGCGGGGGTAGCGAAGTTCGAGTGCGGCATGTCGCATCATCCACTCATCGTGGATGACGCCGTGCATGAGGGCTTGTCGATGCATGGGACGATGAGCCGCGCTGCCCATGAAGATGAGCATGAACATGAGCATACTGGCGTGGCCGAGCAAGGTAGCAGTTCTGATGACGCAGACTGCGAAGGCACCGATGCTCAGGCACGATCGGCCTGCGGCACATGTGCAGACTGCTATATTGGCGCGTTTGGACCACCCCCTGGCGTTGCCCTGACTGTCCTTAATGAAGCGGCATGGGGCGTACAGCAAATTCCTTCCTCCTCGTTCATCGGGCATATCCCTGCCCGGATCGAACGTCCTCCACGAGCTACCAGCGCAATTGCGTCTTGATTGACGGCTGCGGCCAGTGCCGATGCCTGTGCTCGCGCGCCACCATGGCCGGAAGCTGGTAGCAGAACCAGCCGAAAGGCACGTACACATTTGCATTCGCCGTCCTGCGGCACACCGTCCCGTGGTCGGCGTCTCTGCGGACTGAACCTGTAAGGGTTTCGGTCCCATGGCTCTTACAAGAACATACCTGGAGGGTAAATGGTTCACAAGTACATCCCAACAACGACAGCGGTGCTCGCATTAATGGCCCTGCAACCCGGCGCTCACGCACAGCAGCCGGCCACTGGCGACAACACGCAAGCGGCAGACATGCAGCGGGTCCAGATCACTGGCAGTCGCATCAACCTTCGACAGGAACAGGTCTCAGGCGTCGGGCCGGTCACCGTGATCGATGCAGACACCATCCAACGCTCCGGAGCAATCTCCATCGAGACGCTTCTTCAGCGGTTGCCATCGTCCGCAGGTACGGCGGGGAACCAGACCAGTGCGTACTGGACCAGTAATGGCTACGGCACGACGCAAGTCAATCTGCGCGGTCTCGGGATCGATCGCACCTTGGTCCTGTTGAATGGGCGCAGGGTGGTTTCCGGAGGCACGGGCGCCAACAGCTCGGTCGACCTGAACATGATACCGGTTGCGATGATCGAGCGGATCGAGGTGTTGAAAGATGGCGCTTCAGCGATCTACGGGGCGGACGCGGTTGCGGGCGTCGTCAACATCATCACGAAGAAGGCGATCGACGGCGTGGAGGCCTCCGTCCGGTACGGAAAGACCGAGCGTGGTGATGGCGCCGAGAAGTCGGCAGATATCGTCTGGGGTACACGCAGCGAGCGCGGAAGCCTGATGGCTTCGTTGAACTATTCCGAGAGCGATGCGGTCAATCTGGCCTCGCGTGCACCTTGCGCATTGTTTGAAGACGATGGCGAATTGGTGTGTTCCGGTAGCTCTTCTACCATCGGCGGCCGTGCGCGTCTGGCAGATGGACGACGGATCAACTTTAACCAGGACCCGAACGGCAATCCACGTGGTTACGAAACCTACAGCGCAGCAAAACACGCCTACAACAGTAATCCCTTCCTAAACGCGGTGAATCCAATAAAGCGCGTCGGCGTCAGCGCCTTTGGCAACATGAGGTTAAGTGACAAGGTTGACCTGTTCAGTGAACTCATGTTTACCAATCGTCAGTCCGAGCAGTTAGCCACGCCGGGGGCGATCGGCGTCTATCGGCCTATCACGATTGCCGCCAACCATCCGACGAATCCGACCGGGCAGGATCTGACATTGGAGCGTCGCAGGGTTGCCGAGGTGGGGCCGCGCTACTTCTTCCAGGAGACGAACACGTTCCGCATCGTCGCCGGACTGAAGGGGGCGCTAGGGGACAAATGGGATTGGTCGGCTTCGCTGAACTGGGGCCGCAACACCGGCGTCGATGGCATGACGAACATTATCAACCTCGACCGTGTAGATGCGACACTCAACGCCGCGACGTGCGGAACGAGTCCGACCGCTGCACCGTGCGGGAATTATCTCGGTTATGGAAACCTTAGCCCGGCGGTCCTGGAATACATACACTTCACCACTCGTGATAACGGCGGCAACGACCAGAAAAGCTTTAACGCAAGCATCAGCGGTGAACTGTTCTCGTTGCCGGCCGGTCCAGTGGGCTTCGCCTCTGGCTTCGAATACCGACGGGAGCAGGGATGGCGCGACCCGGACAGTCTGATTGTGTCGGGGGCAGCGAACACGAATGCCCAGGATCCGATCGCAGGGCAGTACAGCGCGCGGGAGGTATTCGCAGAGCTGTCCATGCCTCTGTTGGCAAAGCTGCCCATGATGCAATCGCTGACTGCGAACGCCGCCGCCCGGTATTCCGACTACAGCCTGTTCGGATCGCAGGCCACTTACAAGCTGGGACTCGACTGGCAGGTGATCCCGGCACTGAAGATGCGCGCGAACAGGTCGACGGCCTTCCGCGTCCCGAATGTTCCCGAACTGTTTGGGGGCGTTTCTGAGGGTAACCTGACCACGACCGATCCGTGCAACAACTGGAACGCGCTCGATCCGAATTCGAACGTCTACAAGAACTGCAAGGTCTCCGGCGTGCCAGCCGGCTTCAAGCAGTTTGGCCCCTCGATCCTGACGACCGGCGGCGGCAACCCCAATTTGAAGCCGGAAGAGGCGGACACTTTTACGGTTGGCGCTGTGTGGACGCCATCGAAATCGCTGACGCTGACCCTCGACTACTTCAACATCCGGATCGATAACGCGATCGAGACGGTTCCGGGTTCGACCAAGCTGGCGGTTTGCTACAACTCGCCTGGTCTGAGCCACATCTTCTGCGGTCCTTCGAGCTTCACGCGCGATCCGCGCACCGGAGAAATTAACTTCCTTTCGTCGCAACCGGAAAACGCCGCAACACAGCGGGTGAGTGGGCTGGACTTTGGCGCTTTGGTCGACTTCACCGTGTTCGGGTGGGCCTCGTCATTCGTTGCGGACGTCTCGCGCCTCAACCGGTTCGACGTGCAGCCATTCCCGGGAGGGGAGACGATCGAATACGCGGGCAAGATAACGGGCGGCCGGGGTAGCTACGCCAAGTGGAGGTCGACCGCTTCGCTGACGACGTCCAACGGGCCATGGTCGGGTTCCTGGACGGTCCAGTACATCGGTTCCGCGGACGACATCAACGCCGCACCGGCTGACATCGGCTCGCGTGCACCGGGCATCGCGTATCACAATGCGAGCGTGAAGTATGCGTTCAACAAGGCGATGACTGTCTCCTTTGGCGTCGATAACTTGTTCGACAAAGGCGCGCCCTACATCCAGAGCTGGACGGACGGCAACACCGACACGATGACCTATGACTTGCTCGGTCGACGTTGGCATGTTCGCCTAGGCTACAAGTTCTAAGTCCGATGGTGCCGGACTGGTCTTTCCACCAGTCTTTCCGCGCGAGCGACCGGTCCGGCATCGGGTAATTCACATCATTAACGACAACTATGCAATTAGCTTTCTGGGTGCGGCGCGCCCACAAATGGATCGGGCTCGTCATCGGCGTGCAGGCGCTGCTCTGGATGATCAGCGGCCTCTACATGGTCGTGGTGCCGCTGGAGGTCATCCATGGCGACCATCTGGCCCATGTCCCGACCGAACGACTGAATCCTACCAACACTCGCATCACGCAGGCGCACCTGCATGAGCGTTATCCAGGCATCACTGCCATCCGGATAAAGAGCCTGCTTGGAAAAGAGGTCTATGAGATCAAGCAGGGGACGCAGGCCACACTGGTGGATGCGACGACCGGGGCAAAGATCAGCCCACTCGATCGCCAGGACATCGTCGCTCTTGCCGACGCAGCCTATGCGGGTGAAGGCAGTATCCGTGGCGTTGAATGGATAACCAAGGCGCCGCGGGAGGTTGGTTCGCGGCCGGTGCCTTTATGGGCTGTTCACTATGACGAGCCGGGCCGGACGACATTGTATTTCTCGCCTTATACCGGCGACCTGGTTGCAAGGCGCCACGAACTCTGGAGGTGGTTCGACTTCCTCTGGATGTTCCATATCATGGACTACGAGGAGCGCGAGAACGTGAACAACATGCTGCTGCGCGTGGCCGCGATATCCGGTCTGGTATTCGCCCTCAGTGGAGCCTGGCTGCTCATCTATAGTTTCAATCGTCGGAGGCAAGCATGAGTCCCTGGATGCGACGTCTCCATAAATGGGTGGGCTTGATTCTGGCGATTCAGTTCGTCCTGTGGATGTCGAGCGGTGTCGTCATGAGCCTGCTCGACGCAAACAAGGTTAATGGCCGCGAATTCCGTGTCAAGCCGCCGCTACCGCCCGAATGGCCGCGTGGCGTGCTGACTGCGGACGCCGTTCTGGCCGCCAGTTCGGATAACGTTATGGCGATCGCGTCGGGATGGCTGCTCGGGCGGCCCGTATACCGGTTGCAGAACGACAAGCGCAGCTGGCTGGTGAATGCGATGGACGGAGGGCCCGTTGCGATCAACGCCGGCGTTGCCGCGCAGATCGCTCATGCTTCGTATTCCGGACCCGGCAACGCCGGCACGCCGCGCCTGCTGAGCTTCACGCTCGAAACACGCGCGCACAAGGAAGGTGTCTGGCGCGTCGACTTCGACGATGCGGACGAAACCTCGGTGTACGTATCCAGCGTGTCGGGCGCGGTGCTCGAACACAGGAACAGCACATGGCGTCTGTTCGACCTGTTCTGGATGCTCCACATCATGGACTACAGCGAGCGGACCAACTTCAACAATCCCTTGCTCGTGTCCAGTGCGATCGGCGGGTTATGGATGGCACTGACCGGTGTCTGGCTGTTGCTCGCCAGCGTCCGCCTCGCGGAGTTCGTCCCGCGCCGCTGGCGCGGCGGCGGTATCGTGAACCTGGTCGACAAGCAGGGGGCGAAGCAGCGTTCTATCGATGCGGCGCAGGGCGACACCGTCTTTCTTGCGCTGGCCCGCTCCGGCCTCCAGCTTCCGTCGAACTGCGGTGGTGGCCAGAGCTGTGGGCTTTGTGAAGTCCGCTGTGTTGGCAAGGCTCCGGAACCGACCAGTGCCGACAGGGCCCTGCTGTCCTCCCAGAAGCTCGACGCCGGCTTCAGGCTGGCCTGCGGTCTTTCCGTGAAACGAAACCTCGATATCGATGTCGGAGACACCTTGACGTTAGCGTCGGAGCGGGCAGGTGTGGTGACCGGCGTGAAGCCCATTACGCCATTCCTGCGCGAGATAACGATACGTCCCGACGCTCCGTTCGAGTGTCGTTCAGGAGCCTATGTCCAGGTGCATGTGCCGGCCTACGTGCGTGAGGCGAGCCACGTCGATGTTCCGCCTGACCATCGTGCGGATTGGAATGCTGCAGGGCCGCTGACCGAACTTTCGAGCAGCGCGGCTTTACGGCGCTCGTACTCGATCGCGGTTCCGGTGGAGCGGGTGGACGGGCAGCTGACCTTTCTTGTCCGTTTCATGCCAGGGGCACGGCCGGGCAGGGGATCGGGATACATGTATACGCTAAAGGTCGGCGATGCGGTGCGGTTCAGCGGTCCGTTTGGCGACTTCGCATTGAAGCCCGGTGGAAGGGAGAAAGTGTTTATCGGTGGTGGCGCCGGAATGGCGCCACTGCGTGCGATGATTCATGAGCTTCTTGCGAACAACGCGAGCGAGCCGCTGCATTTCTGGTATGGCGCCCGTACCCTGCGTGACGCTCCCTACGTGGACGAGATGCGCGGGTTCGCGGCGTTACATCCCAACTTCCACTGGCACCTCGTGCTGTCAGAGGAGGGCGGCCCGGTTGGAGTGCCAAGGTTTGTGCATGAGGCGGTACTGGATGGCCTCCTGCGTAAGCACCCCGACATCTCTTCCCTCGAGTTTTATGTCTGTGGCCCGCCGGCGATGCTGGAAGCAACCCGCGCAATGCTGCGCAGTCTTGCTGTGGACGACACGAACATCGCCTACGACGACTTCAAGATTTGATAACCTCAAGAGGCATAGGAAGCAACGCCTCTTGAGGTTATCGCTGGCAGACCGTGCAAATCTGGAACGCCATGTTGGGTCAAACGACAGCCCGGCCGCGGGCAATCTTCCGCAACACGTGCAGATCGCTGCCAAACATGCAGAGGGCTTCACAGTGCTGGTCGAGCAGGCCGAAGGGAATGTACATCACCGGCACATCGCCGGCTTCCTGCTTGAAAGATGGCCGGCTGATCTGGGCAAGCACCTCTTGTTCGCGGCTGTCGGGCGCAACGATATAGTAGTGGCACGCCTGCTGTGGCAGTGACTGCGCCAGATCCTTCATCCTCAGGATGCCCGAGTAGATCGATGTACTCTTTTCGATTTCGAAGGCGCAAACGATGTGTTTGCCATCCTCACTCAGCCACAACACGTCGATCAGACCGATCGTATTCATGACGTCGTCTGGGGCGCCGATGTCTGGCAGCTTGTCGGTGGTCGCCAGGGTGAATGCCTCGCCCGCAAAGGAACGGTGGCGGTCGTTGCGAGCGACATGGACGCGATACTTCAGGGCGCGACCGAGGCGGATCAGAAGATGCTGTATTCGGGTATGTTCGGTGGCGCCAGCCTGGTCGGCGAGGACCTGTTTGTGCCGGCGCTTGTTGGCCTTGGCGGCTTTTTCCTGCAGTGCGGCCAAGGTAGCGTCGGCGTTGCCGGTCGTGGTGATTCGTCCGGAACCTATCTCGAACAGGAGCCCGGCAAATGCACCCAGGTCCTTCGACAGCAAGGAACGGTGCTGATTATTGGCCTGGACGATCGATTCCCGCATGGCCAGGTAGCTGTGCCAGCAGCCCAGCTTGAGCTTTGTGCCAAACAGCGCGTTGAACCCGTTGATGATCGCCGTGTTGAAGGGCGGAACCAGAGTAGGGTGGAGAAAGTAGAGGATCGTGGCCGCCGCGGGGCCGAGCCCCTTGATGCCCGCTTCGGCGAGCCGGCTCATCTCGGCAAGCAGCTGTTCCTCTCGCGTCGCGTTCAGGCAGGCCGACAGGAAGCTGCCGAACTTGCGCTGGTTCGCTTCGCTCTCATAGATGTCGGGAATGCGCAGCTTGGGCTTCCAGTAGAACGGATGGGCTGCGCCTTCGAACATCTGCTTCTGCTCGGTGATTGCGTACAGCACGTCTTCAAGAGGCGAGCCCCGGAAATCGTTCCCGAAAGTGCCATCGGAGATCGCCTTGACCGTGTGGCCCACGCCGCGCCGGATCGACCGGAAGGCCTTCATGCGCTCGTCGCTGCCGATAAACCAGGTGTTGTAGACTGACTCGGCGTCCTGCTTGTACTGGGAAATAAGATCGGACAGGCTGCCGGTGACAACTGCCGCTGAAAAAGAGTTCATACGCTGCACATATCTTTATGGAAAGATAAGTGTAGCCGCCTCTTCAGCTGTCGGCAATCGCCATCTGGCTGGTCATGAATTGCTTACCCCACATCGCCACAGACAAGGCTTGACCTTCCAATAGTGGGAAGGGCTAGAGTACCGTCAGAGCAATCAAACAGGAGGTACGCGATGTACACGCTCAAGGTAGAAAAAATGTCCTGCGGCGGTTGTGCCGCCCGGGTTACCCGTGCCGTCCAGACAGTGGATTCGCAGGCAAAAGTTGAGGTGCTGTTGAAAGACCGTCTGGTCAAGGTGGAGAGTGCGGAAGCACCGGATGCGATCGCTCACGCGATCACGTCTGCTGGGTATCCGGCGACACAGGCAACGCAAGTCTAAACCAGGGCGTGTGCCGGAGAAGGGCCGGCACACGCCGACGGTGCGTTTGTCCAGGCAGGACGGTTCCGGATCGATCGCGAACTTCGGGCGTACGATAATGAACGTAAACTGCCATTCACGAGTCCAGGAAAGGTTCCGATATGCACGACCTGTCGCATCACGATCACGACGGACACGAACGTCATCACGACCATGGAACCGGCCACGGCCATCATCAAGAGGGCGGGGGCGGCGACAAGCCCTTCACCGATCCGGTCTGTGGAATGAAGGTTGGCGCCGACTCCACCAAGGAAATCCGGTACGCAGGGGAGATCTACCACTTCTGCAGCACAAAGTGCATGGACAAGTTCCGGGTGGCACCCGAGCAGTACGTCGACAGCGGCAAACCCGAACCAGCACCAGCTGCACCGGAAGGGGCGATCTACACCTGCCCGATGCACCCTGAAATCCGGCAGCCGCAGCCCGGCAACTGCCCGATCTGCGGGATGACGCTCGAGCCCATGCTGCCGTCGCTGGAAGAAGAGGAAAACCCGGAACTGGTCGATTTCAAACACCGTTTCTGGTGGACCCTACCTTTGACGGTCATCGTCACCGTTCTGGCAATGGCAGGGCATCGGATTTTCGCAGGCGGCTTGCCAAGGCAGAGCTGGATCGAGCTCGTGCTGAGCACTCCGGTCGTATTGTGGGCCGGGTGGCCTTTCTTCACACGCGGCGTGCAATCGATCAGGAATCGTAGCCCGAACATGTGGACGCTGATCGGACTCGGCGTCGCCGCAGCCTACGGCTACAGCGTGGTTGCGACCGTTACGCCCAGCCTCTTTCCGCAAACCTTTCTCATGCACGGGCGCATCGGGGTGTACTACGAAGCGGCCGCCGTCATCATTTCGCTGACCCTACTGGGCCAGATCCTGGAACTGCGTGCCCGCTCACAGACATCCGCTGCCATCAAATCGCTGTTGGGCCTGGCGCCGAAGGCGGCGCGTCGGATCAATGCCGATGGCACGGAAGAAGACATCCAGCTGACCCATGTGCACGTCGGCGATGCGCTGCGTGTGCGCCCCGGTGAAAAGGTGCCAGTCGACGGCGTCGTCCTGGAAGGAGAGAGCGCGGTCGACGAATCCATGCTGACCGGCGAGCCGGTTCCCGTGACCAAGCGTCCGGGCGACAAGGTCATTGGCGCCACCATCAATTCCAGCGGCAGCCTGATCGTCCGGTCGGAAAAGGTTGGCGCGCAGACCATGCTGTCGCAGATCGTCCAGATGGTCGCGCAGGCACAGCGATCGCGTGCGCCGATGCAGCGCCTGGCTGACGTGGTTGCCGGTTACTTCGTGACGATCGTGGTGGCTATCGCATTGCTGACGCTGCTCGGCTGGGGCTTCCTTGGCCCGGAGCCGAGCTGGGTGTACGGATTCGTCAATGCCGTGTCCGTACTGATCATTGCCTGTCCGTGCGCGCTGGGGCTGGCCACGCCGATGTCCATCATGGCAGCCACCGGCCGTGGCGCCACGCAGGGGATCCTGTTCCGCGATGCAGCGGCCATCGAGGGTATGCGCAAGATCGATACCCTGATCGTCGACAAGACAGGTACCCTCACCGAAGGCAAGCCCGCCTTCCATTCGGCTGCCGCGGCGGCGGCGGGTGGGAGCGAACAGGAAGTATTGCGAGTTGCCGCCAGTATCGACCAGGGCAGCGAGCACCCGCTGGCCCACGCGATCGTCGCCGAGGCGCGCAGCCGCGGTCTGCCCCTGGCCAAGCCCGAGACCTTCGAGTCGTCCAGCGGTATCGGTGTGCGCGGCATCGTCGATGGCAAGCATATTGCCCTTGGCAACACCGCACTCATGGATATGGAAAAGGTCGACTGGAAGCCGCTTGCAAGACAGGCGGAAAGCTTGCGTCTCGAAGGCGCAAGTGTCATGTACCTGGCAGCCGACCGCCAGCTCCTGGGCCTTGTCGCGGTATCCGACCCGGTCAAGCAGACCACCCCGGAAGCGTTAGCTACATTGAAGGAGGCCGGCATCACGGTCGTGATGGCGACCGGCGACGGTCTCACCACCGCGAAATCGGTCGGTGCAAAGCTCGGCATCGCGGAGGTCTATGGCGAGGTCAAGCCGCAGGACAAGCTGGCATTGGTCGAACGCCTGCAGGCGCAAGGCAAGACGGTGGCGATGGCCGGTGACGGTATCAATGACTCCCCGGCGCTGGCCAAAGCCAATGTCGGCATCGCGATGGGGACCGGCACCGATGTCGCTATCAACTCGGCACACGTTACCCTGGTCAAGGGCGACCTGCGCGGCATTGCGCGGGCGCGCCTGCTGTCGCTGGAAACGGTGCGCAATATGCGGCAGAACCTCGGCTTTGCCTTTGTCTACAACGCACTCGGAATCCCGCTGGCCGCGGGACTACTTTATCCGTTCTCGGGTCGGCTCCTGTCACCGATGATTGCGGCGCTGGCGATGAGTCTGAGCTCCGTATCTGTCATCACCAACGCGCTTCGGCTACGGGGCACAGGGAAGTAGCCTTCAAGCGGAATCCTCATTGACCACTCATGACACCGTCCGGCCGACCGCATGATTGCCGTGCTCGCCAGTGTCAGGAACGATTGCGGCCTCGGTCCTGTGCTTGAGGCAAGCAGAAAATTGGCACTTCGCTCGCTCCCTGTTGCGAAAGGCTTCACCTGAACGCTTGAAGAATGGCGAGATTGATTCGATTGCTTACTTGTAGTGCTTGTAGACTACTGTACTCCCGTCATTGCGGACCAGCAGCACATCGTACGGCATGTGCGTCAGCCCCTCCATCCCCGGGGAGCCGGGCGGCATGGCAGGCACAGCCAAACCTTTCGCCTTGGGCTTCTCAGTGAGGAGGCGCTTGATCTCGGCGGCAGGTACGTGTCCCTCGAGCGCATAGCCGCCGACGACCGCGGTGTGGCATGAACCGAGCCGGTCGGGAATACCCATTTTCTCGCGCGTGTCGGACGGGTTGGCGACATTGTGCGCATTGACCTTGAATCCCTTGGCTTGCAGATGCTTGACCCACTCTTCACAGCAGCCGCAGGTGGCTGTCTTGTAGACCTCGACGGCTTGGGTTGCGGCGCTGGCGAGCATTGGAAAAATCAGGAAAGCACCGAAAACCAGTTTTTTAGTTGCCTTATTAAACATTTTCGATTCCAAAAGGTTGAGGAGTAATTCACTACAGCTTTCACTCGCAGACTTCTATGCATCAAATTAAAGTCTTCTCCAAATAAGTAGACGACCTCTGAAGAAAAGTGCACGGTTTCTTCAACTGGCATAGAAACTTGTGATGTCATCAATAGGGTGTGTTCTTCAATAGATCGTCCATACTCTTGTAGAATCCCTTGACCCGATCCACTTCAAACTCGTACAGCAGCGCATTCTCTGCGAATTTCTGCCTTGCGATATCCATATCAACCGTATTACCGTCAATGTTGCCTTGCGATTGCACCTCATATTTGAGTTCAACGCCGGAGTCCACGTTAGCCCCGTTCTTGATAGCACCGTTAATATCGATGTCTACGGCCTTGTACCCTGGCGTGTCCGCGTTCGCAATGTTCGATGCAAGCAACTCCTGACGATATGCCCTTAAACCCAATGCACGCTCATGGAAACGGGGTTTTGCCTGACCAGAAAAAAGGTCGAACAATCCCCCTGCTGGCCCGGCAACACGCGAGGCCGGCGTGACTTGACTAGTCGACACATGAGCATTCTCGGCTGGCGGTAGGTTATTAAGTACGTTTTCAAATGCTGCCCGGCTATTTGACGTACTCGCGCTCGACTTTGATGGCTGGAGTTTAGAGCCTTCGGTTACGGTTAGCGAAGGGCGTCTCACATTTTCCATGTTTGTTTCCTTTCATTGCCTATTTCTAGATGAAGGAACCGGCACTTAACGCTGTGTACCGACTCAACGGTATTTCCGACGGCGATCATTGTGAACATACTTATACAACCTCGCCATTTTACTTTCTTTAAAATAGCCGAGCAGTTCACAATAACGCAACCGCCCGGCATTAAACACTTCAGCAGAGCACGTCGGTCACATTTCCGCACCAGGTGGCGACGTCGAAGCCAGTATCGCGGCAAGCATCACGACAACTAGCAAGACCAAAGCTTCGACCCACAATATGCGCCTGAAACGCTCTGGCAGGACTGCAGGGGCAGCATTACCAGAACGTTCCAAGGTCAGCCATGGCGGCATCACCAAAAACCGGTTGTATCCACCCAGTGCAGCAGCGACGCCTACAAGTAGCAGCTTCGCTATCAAGGTGTTCCCATATGGATTGCCGAAAACGTTTTCGAGGCTTCCCAGACTACGCCACACGGCGTAGGCACCAGTGATAAAAATCCCAGTCAGTGCGATGGTTGCGGAACTGGACAGTGATTCGACATACGCTGCCCTGGCGCGCCGGTCCAGGGCATTCATGTTGACAGACGTTTTTAGTGTGACGACACCCGCCAGAATCACCTCACCCACCCACAGGCTGATCAGGCCCAGGTGGACCCAGTCAGCCACCAGGCGTACGCTGAAATCGCCGTCGCTTGCCGCGTGGCTGACCATACTACGCGTGTACCAGAACACGGCGAGCGAAATCAAGGTCAGTATTGGGGGGGCCGCACTTCGGTCCATGTCCAGGAAGACAGCGAAGGTGGCCACGATCAATCCGGCCATCCCGATCATCCACGCGAATCCAAGATGCGTTGAGGTCAGCATCGAGAAGACTGCGCCGCCAGCTTCAATGAACGGAACCTCGGCCATCGCGGCGGACTCAAGCCACAGGACCACGAGATTCGCGGCCAGCGCGGCCATGGCTCCTGCGCGCGCGATCCGGAGCGCAGGCCCTCGGCGTCTCTCGGACCAATCCGAAAGCTCGCGGCCGAGCCACAGGCGACCCATGCTTGCACCTGTAAGAACAGCCACTGCCAAGTTCAGAAGGGCCGTGACAAGGTGCTGGGCCGATTGCAGTTCCACGCCCATTACTTGACCTTGAACGAGAACGCACCTTTCGCCTTGTGCCCGTCGTGGGTCATTGTCGACCACTCCACGTGATATTCCCCTGCTTGCAGAGGAGGCAGCTGGGCAGTTATGACGGTGGAGTCTGCCTTGTCGACGGCGGTACCAGTCACGGGAACTTCGTTATTCGTCGGACCGGTGAGCTTGATCTTGCTGAAGGCCGGCTCAAGCGCTTCATTGAATTTGAGGCGAACCTGTTTCGGTGCAGTGTCGAGCGTGCTGCCGGCTTGGGGGTCGGACGACTGCAGCTTGGCGTGCGCGAAGGCGGACGAGGTGACGGCACTTGCGAGGGCAAAGGTGGCTACGGCCAGAACGCGTTTGATGGACATGTTTTTACTCCTGATTTGCTTGATTGGTAAAGGTGCGGATCGACCGCAATTTAGTTGGCCGCTTGCAGCTTGGTCACGGTAAATGCGCCGTTGACGCGCTCGACACGCAGACGGATCTTGTCTCCGGCTTTCACCTGGTCGAGCATCGCCGGATCCTGCACCTTGAAGGACATGGTCATCCCAGCCATGTTGAGGTTGACCAGCGGGCCGTGCTGAACGGTCAGTTTACCGGCCTCCTTGTCGACCTTCTTGACCTCGCCCTCGGCCAGGGCATTGGCATCATCCTGCGAAGTCGCAGGCATTGCGTCGTGCTGGTGGCTGTGGTCGTGGGTCTGTGCGAATGCATTGACGGCTGCCAGCGAAAGACCAGCGGAAACGATGACGGTGCGGAACAAAGTGGAAAAACGAGTCATTTGGGGCTCCAGAAAAATCAAGGATTGTTGGATGCTTTGGACGCGCGACGCAGCTCGTCGGCCTGTCGCGGTCCATTTCATTTATAGGTACGTTTAGCAGCACGCGCGGAACTGGTAGCGGCCAAGGCATGGCCGGACATGTTCGCGCCAGGCACGAACGATGCGTTCAGCGGTGTGGAAGGTCAGGCGCGGGGAGGTCGCTCTGGCAGCGCAAGATCGACCGACTGCAGGAGATGCTGGTTGAACGGCACGGTGATTAAGGGAGCTGCGGATACAGGCAGCACGGCAATAAACGACGGCGCCATGGCGACGCAGGAGCCGCATGTCGCGCAGGCAGCACATTTGCCGGCGTGATGATGAGCCGAGCGGGCATGGTCGGAATGCGCGTCCGGTGCAGCGTGACCATTATGTGCGTCGACATTGGCCGAGCCCCCATTGTCGGTCATCCCATCGTGGTCATGATCGTGCAGCGCCGCAGCTGGCAGCGGCGCGCATGCGGACATCGTTGAGGAAGCGAAACCATGGAGCGGCACCGCTAGCAACGTGATCCAGACGATCAGGACTTTCAGAATGGCTTTCACACTCTGATTTTAGCATGCGCAACGGTTTCCGTGAGCATACCCGACAAGCCTCTTTAAGACTTAAATAAGTCTCGGCGTTGTTGTGACCTAAGCATTAAGGGGTCGAAGCGTATTGAATAGCTGTATCGTGTGCACATGCCTTATTTGTATATGTTAGATTCGTCAACATGCGCCCTCTAGCCCGACTCATCATGCTGTGGATACTGATCGTATCGCTGCCCCTACAAGGCAGCGCTGCTTCGGTCAAATTGCCATGCACGATGGCGCATAGCTCCATCACAAGTCAGAACGCCGATGTGATGGACGATTGCGATGAGCCCGCAATGATGATGGCGAGGGCATCCCAGCATGCCAGCAACGCTGTTGCCCATCAGGATATGCCCTGCGATCAGGGCTCGCATCAGAAACACCCGTCGTGCCGGGCCTGCAGTGCCTGCTGCGTAGGAGCGTCAGCGCCGCCGCCGTTCGAGGTGCCCGCTCCTGCAATGGAGCACTTCGAGTACGCTTATATTTCCCTCCCCCTTCCATTACGGGCTGGATTCCGTCTCGCCTAGATCGACCACCTCGCCTGTGACCCTCAGGCTGGCTGAACGAAACGCCTTTCCTCGCCTCGGCTGAGGTACGTCGCCGCTGCGGTTGGCGGTCGGCGAAGCCAGCTAGCCGCTCCATCTAATCTAACGTCAGCGCAGTGCATGCGGGCTGGCCGGTCACTCGGTTCGCTTTTGGTCGCGTGCATGCGCCGGGAATTGAAAAGCGCTGCCTGGAACGCGAACGCGCCTAAGCCAAGCGGCGTACCGATCGCCTGACGGGTTCCCCCGTCCGCGCCATCCGTGGACAGTTAGGATTTCGTCGCAACATTGAGGAAGATTTCATGCACCAGCGTGTTTTTTCAACGCACACCGCCGACAGACAGAGGCGCCTGCAGGATGCCGGCACTTCCCTAGTATCCGCCGGGCGGGCGCTGGCGGTATCAGGCTTCATGCTTGCGGCGTTTGCCCCTTCTGCGTTCGCTCAGGCAGAGGCCACGATGCAGTCCCCATCTTCAGACGGGGTCGACAAGCTACTCGTCGTGTGGTTCGTACTGACTGGCCTGACCATGGCATACCTCGCGTGGGATCTGTTCACCCGCACGCCAGCGATGAAAGTCATGAAGTGGGGCTGGCTGCTGGTCGCTGTTTATACCGGTCCTGTCGCCTTTATCGTTTATTGGTTCTCCTGCCGCGAGCCGGAACCGGGTACACATGAAAAATTCGTGTCGCCGCAGTGGAAGCAGACCGTGGGTTCAACCATCCACTGTATGGCAGGAGACGCGACCGGCGTCATCATCGCGGCGGCCCTCACGAGTCTGCTGCATACGCCGATGTGGCTGGACTCCCTGGTTGAATATCTGGCCGGCTTTTTCTTCGGCCTATTTATTTTCCAGGCGCTGTTCATGAAGGACATGCTGGGTGGAAGTTACTGGGGAGCCGTGCGTGCGACTGTGCTGCCGGAATGGCTGTCGATGAATGGTGTGATGGCGGGCATGATTCCTACCATGGTCATCCTCATGTCGCACGACATGGCCGCGATGCATCCAACCTCCATTCGCTTCTGGGGAATCATGTCGCTCGCGACCCTGGTCGGCGCGATCCCGGCCTATCCAATCAACTGGTGGCTGGTCAGCAAAGGGTTGAAACATGGCATGGGCACCGAGCGAGTACTCGGCCGCGGCGGCGCACCTGTGCCAGAGCCGGAAGGGGCCGAGCGGGATATGGTGCACGCCGGACATGCGCAACACAAGGCGTCCGTGGACCAGATGCCAATGGGTCATCGCATGGGTACGTCGCCGGGCAATACTGGCATGGGACCCACGCACGGAAGCGGTCGTGGGTCGGAACACCAGCCCCCAGTGCCTGCCAGCAGCAAAGTCATCGTGTCCATTTTGAGTTTGCTGGTGCTGGCCATCGGCATCCTGATCGCCGCCGTCTACGGGGATTTTTCCATGAGCGCGGGAACAATGGACAGTGAGGCATCAAAAGAACGCCCTATGGTTGGCATGGAAGCTGACATGCGAACCAGGGCAGCAACGAATTCGTCACATCATTAAAGGGGAAACTTCATGCAGCAATATGTTGTTGGGGAGAACGCTGTGAATCGCTGGCGACGGCGGATCTTGCAGGGTGCAGGGGCCGCCGCAGCACTGGGCGGCCTAGCGCCTGCGAGGCTACTGGCCGCTAGCCAGACGCCACAGCCGATTTTACGCGGCACCGAATTCGACCTGGAAATCGGGCCCACACCGGTCAATTTCACAGGTTCGGACCAGGTCGCTACCGCCGTCAACGGCCAGGTACCAGCGCCTATCCTGTACTGGCGCGAGGGCGACACGGTCACGCTGCGCGTGACGAACCGATTGCCGGTCACGAGTTCGATCCATTGGCACGGTATTCTGGTGCCGAACGAAATGGACGGGGTGCCCGGCATCAACTTCGCTGGCATTCCTCCTGGGCAGACTTTTGTCTATCGCTTCCCGGTGAAGCAGAGCGGCACTTACTGGTACCACAGTCATTCCGGCTTCCAGGAGCAGAGCGGCCTGTATGGGGCGATTGTGATCGAGCCGAAAAATGGTGAGCGGGTCAAGGCCGACCGAGAATACGTCGTTATGCTGTCGGACTGGGTCGATGGCGACCCAGCCAAGGTCTTCCGTAAGCTCAAGAAGATGAGCGACTTCTTCAACACCAATCAGCCGACCGTTGACCAGTTCCTCAGCGACGTTCGCCAGAACGGCCTGGCAGCTGCTGTCGACAAGCGGAAGATGTGGAACCGGATGCGGATGTTGCCAACCGACTTCAGCGATGTCGCCGCAAGCCGCAACCTGGGCGTGTCGATGGCTTACCTGATCAACGGGGCGCCTGCCGACAAGAACTGGACCGCGCTGTTCCGGCCAGGCGAGAAGGTCAGGCTTCGCTTCATCAACGGAGCGGCAACGACGATCTTCGACGTGCGGATTCCAGGTCTGAAGATGACGGTCATTTCGGCGGACGGACAGGACGTCGAGCCGGTGGCGGTGGACGAGTTCCGGATATCTGTCGCCGAGACCTACGATGTATTGGTCGAGCCATCCATGGACCAGGCGTACACCATTTTCGCCCAGTCGATCGGGCGCTCCGGCTTCGTGCGGGCGACGCTGGCACCGCGATCGGGCATGTCGGCCCCGGTGCCGGAAATGGATCCGCCGCAATGGCTGGCCATGCAGGACATGATGGGCGCGATGTCGATGCCGGGCATGGGCGGCATGGACATGAGCCAAATGCAGGGACAGGGTGACATGCAGGGTATGAGCCATACGCAGGGCATGGGACAGATGTCCGGTATGGACCAGAGCGCAGCCGTATCTGGTCAGGGAAAGGAATCAAAGTCACAACACGACATGCAGTCGATGGATGGCATGAAGAACATGCAGGGAATGTCCCATGGCTCGATGAACGGTGGACAAATGCAAATGCCGATGCAGCACGCTGGTCACGGGGATGCCGGTACTATGCCGATGGCGCAAGGCATGCCGCCCAAGGTCACGCACGCGCGTACAGAATATGGGCCCGGCGTCGACATGCACGTCGACATGCCGAGGACCAACCTGGACGATCCAGGGGTCAACCTTCGGAATAACGGCAGGCGGGTGCTCACCTATGCCGACCTTCGCACCATCGGGGGGCCGATCGACGACCGGGCGCCGACGCGCGACATCGAACTGCACCTGACGGGCAACATGGACCGTTTCATGTGGTCGTTCGACGGCCAGAAGTTTTCGGAATCGAAGCCCATCCACTTTCGGCAGGGCGAGCGGCTGCGCATCGTGCTGGTGAACGATACGATGATGACCCACCCGATCCATCTCCATGGCATGTGGAGCGAGCTCGAATCTCCAACCGGCGAGTTCCTGGTCCGCAAGCACACCATTAACGTGCAGCCAGCCCAGCGCGTTACCTATCGCGTGACGGCCGACGCCCCTGGTCACTGGGCGTATCACTGCCATCTGCTGTACCACATGGAAGCAGGCATGTTCAGGGAGGTAGTCGTCTCATGAAAACCGGAATGACAAAAAGACATTCAATCGGCGCGCTGCTAATCCTGAGCCTCGCGACGGGATGCATTGCGTCTGCTCAGGCAAGCGACCCATCGAAAAATGCTGGGACTGGCCAAACATCGAGCACGAGTCAGTCCGGGTCAATGGAGGGAATGGATCATTCGCAGATGGGACATTCACAAATGGACCAGTCCCAGATCGATAAGCCTAAGACAAACAAGGCTAAGACGAAAAAGCCGAAGAAGGCGAAATCCAAAGCGGAGCAGTCCAAGGCGGAGCAGGCCCAAATGGACATGTCGCAGATGGACCATGCGCAAATGGACCACTCGAAGATGGGCCAGACCCAAACGAACCAGCCCAAGGCAGGGCCGCCCCAAATGGACATGTCGCAGATGGACCATTCGCAAATGGACCACTCGAAGATGGACCAGCCTCAAACGACCCAGCCGAAGCCGGAGCAGCCTCAAACGGACATGTCGCAGATGGACCATGCGCAAATGGACCATTCGAAGATGGGCCAGACCCAAACGAACCAGCCCAAGGCAGGGCCGCCCCAAATGGACATGTCGCAGATGGACCACTCTCAGATGAACCATGCGAGCGGTCAGCCGACCCAAAGCGCAACGACGTCGCCTCAACAGGGTATGGCCGGCATGGCGCATTCGATGAGCGGCACGGATCAGGGCATGAAGATGGGCCCGATGCAGGGAGGCAGTCCACCGCCGGACGCACGTAACCCGGACGCCTATGCCGAAGGAACGACCTTCAGGAACCTGCCCGGCAACGAAATGCACGACGAGATGCCCTTCGGCCGGGTCCTGCTCGACAAGTTCGAATACGCCAAGGGCGACGGCGAGCAGGGCCAGAACCTCGATGCCGAAGCATGGTACGGGAACGACTATAACAAGGCATGGTTCAAAGCCGAAGGCGAGCGGCGTGGCGGCCAGCTGCAGTCCATGCGCACGGAGGCCCTGTGGGACCGTACCTTCGCCACCTTTTGGAGCACCCAGCTTGGGGTTCGCCATGACACCGGCGGCGGCGATTCACGCAACTGGCTGGCCTTCGGTGTCCGTGGCCTGGCGCCTTACTGGTTCGACACGACGGCCACCGCCTACTGGTCCGGTGGAAGACTCGCCGGGCGCTTTGATGTTCGATACGAACTGTTGTTCACACAACGGCTGATTCTCGAGCCCGAGATCGAGGCCAACCTCTACAGCAAGGCGGACCCGGCCAGGGGACTGGGCAGCGGCCTGTCCGATATGGAGCTTGGACTGCGCCTGCGCTACGAGATCCGGCGCCAGTTCGCGCCGTACATTGGCGTGACCTGGTCCCGCAATTTCGGCGGCACCGCTGATTACGCACGGGCGCAAGGAGAGCGAAACAAGAGCACGCAGATCGTCGCTGGCGTACGCGCCTGGTTCTGATCAAAAAGCAGGGCGGCCATGATCCGTCCTGCGCTTTCCAAAGGGTGTCTTCAAGGGGCAATTCCAAACCATTCAAGGAGAACATCATGCAACAACAGTATCAATCGTGTATCGAAGCCTGCAATGCCTGCGCTGACGCCTGCGATATGTGTTCCACGGCCTGCCTGCAGGAAGACGACGTCAAGATGATGGCACGCTGCATAGCGCTCGATATGGACTGTGCCCAGATCTGCCGTCTGGCTGCCGCCTTCATGGCACGGGGCAGTGAATTTGCCGGCGCACTTTGCCAGCTCTGCGCCCAAGTCTGCCAGGCATGCGGCGACGAGTGCGCCAAACACCAGATGCAGCATTGCCAGGACTGTGCCGCCGCATGCCGGCGCTGTGCGGAAGAGTGCCGGAAAATGGGGGCGGGTACCGCAGCCTGAACATTCGCGGCAGGAACCTCGTTGAGTTTGCGTTCGCAATAACAACGCCGGTCCCGCAGGAAGCGGGTATGGCGAATACGAAAGGAACTGCAACATGAAATCCACACTAGCCTTCACACGTAAGCTGGTTGCCGGTTGTGCCGTCACGATGGCGGCAACCGCCGCACACGCAGACATCACGGTCTTTACGGACCGGGCGGCCTTTCTCAAGGCTGTGTCGGGCTCCGCCACCGACACCTTCGACGACCTGACGATGACGGAAACGGCCGGCCCCTTGAAGCGCATGGCGGGTGCCTACGGCTACCAAGTAAGCGCGGCTCCCAGCGATGGTGGCTTCTATCCGTCGGGAGCTGGTAGTGACATCTGGCTGAGCGGGACGATGTCCAGCGACGTCATCACCTTCAACGGGTTCTCGTCCGGCGTCTTCGGCTTCGGCGGGAACTTCTTCGGTACCGACTCGTTCGGCTCCTTCATGCCGGACCGCACCGTCGTGCTGAGTGCCGTGTCGGGTGCGGACAGCGAGACGTTTACGCTGTCGAATGCTTCACAGAACTCGTTCGTCGCGTTTCTGTCCGACCACCCGCTCAGCTCGGTGTCTTTCCAGAACATGGAAAACGACGGCACTGTGTACTGGGCAACCGCCAACAACGTCGTACTTGCGGTGCCCGAGCCGGCAACCTGGTCGATGCTGGTGGGGGGACTTGGGATTGCGGTACTGGCACGGCGACGCAACGGGCGATCGCGGCAGACGACGACTGTGGCGTAAACTGGCATGACAACCAAACAGGAGAGAAAAATGAACCGAAACGATCTGGATTTCACCCAAGCCGCAGCGCCGGCCTCGCGCTTCCGTACCTTCGCCACGCGCGCCGTCGCCGGTTTGGCGCTGGCAGCGATCGCTGGCGCGGCATCCGCCAACGGCCCGGGCCGCGGCGCGACCGCCACGTTTGAAAAGAATTATCTCGTTTTCATCATCGATCACCATTACTCGGCACTGCGGATGACCGAACTGGCGGCCGGGACGGATACGCAACGTAACGCGCCAGTCAACAATCCGGGCGAGGGCACGTCGCCCACTCCGGGCTACGCCGCAACCATGGCCAAGGCTAGCGACGATCAGATCCGCTCGATGTCGCGCCAAGCGAATCGTACCCAGCGGGAAGAGATCATGAAAGCGCAGCGCATGCTGCGCGAGTGGTACGGAATGCAGCACGAGCCTCAGCTGACACCTGACGGTCAGCGCATGATTGCGATGCTCGAAAGTACTCCGGCCGGCGCCCAGTTCAATCAGACTTTCCTGCGCTCGTTCAGCAACCATCACCTTAGCGCGCTGTCGCCGAGCTTGTCCTGCCAGGTGAAGAGCGACATCTCACACGGAGAGCTGCAGCGCTATTGCGAGGACATCGTCGTGACCCAGAAGAATGGTATCAATGACATGCGTGAAATGCTCTGTAAAAAATATTCGGACTGCGGCTTCGTGCCGGCCACCGGGGACAAGCGCAAGGACCAGGACTTCTGATCCGCCAGCCCTGTAGTAGCGAGGCATGTGGCGCCGTTTGACTAGAAACCGGCGCCATATTTGTAATTATCCTCAACCTGAAAATTGCAGAAGTAACGCAATTGAGCATACCTGATCGACTTATGATTACTATGAAAAGTTTAGCCCGACCCATTGCATTGTTGGTTGGCGCTGCAGTACTCGGCCTCATAATCGCAGCAATCTATATCTACGCTGGCTGGTATAACATCGGTGCAGATCGCCCGCACTGGAGCTTGACCACAGCAGTCATCGAAACTTTGCGTGAACGTTCTATCGAGCGGCGTGCGGCCGAGATAAAGGTGCCCAACCTTACCGATCAGCAGCTGATTCTAAAAGGCGCTGGTCAGTACGCGGCCATGTGCACGCAGTGCCATCTCGCACCTGGCAATAGCAGTTCTGAGATCAGGCCCGGACTGTATCCTCGTCCGCCAGACCTTTCCAAGGTTCGTATCGATCCACGCGTCGCTTTTTGGGTAACCAAGCATGGGATCAAGATGAGTGCAATGCCAGCTTGGGGTACCGGTCATGACGACGCGACGATCTGGAGCATAGTCGCATTTGTGACCAAATTGCCCGACCTGGATGCGAAAGCCTACCGCGAAATCGTGGCCAAAGCCCCGCCAGATGAGGAAATGGAATCGATGGAACACGACGCCAAAAGCTCCCCTGCCCAACACTCAGCAGTTACCGAAGAAATGACGGGTGGTGAGTCGACAGCGCATCAACATGGTGGGGAAAAATAGCCGCGGATCCCGGCGTTATCGCATGTCATTCGCGAGGGCTGACTTTCAAACATTAACAGAGTCAAAAGTCATCGGCAATTACGATTCCACGAGGTGAGCCGGTCCACGACGAAATGATGTCGATGGCGAACTGACGCAGCACGTGTTAGTTCGGCCCAAGCGTTCGCCGACGTTTGAATGGGAGTACAGCTGTGACGACAGATATTCCACATGAGATTAGCGTAATAACGCCTACGCAGATAATGATGAGCCCAGTGAATTCAAGATACAGCAGGAAATTCGGCTGCTGCATGAGCGGCATATGGAATAGCGACGTACAGGCTCCAACAAGCAGCATGGCTACTGGAAAATGGAAAAAAAAGGTGAATGAAACTGCTTCTCTGACCCGGCCGATACCGCCAGCCATGATCGGTGATGAAAAAACGTCTGGATTCTCTTCCTGTTTTGTCACGGGATACAATGCACAGGCGACTATAGCGAAACTTACAGCGACAAGAAGGTACGAATATTCAACGACCCAGTGAGCGCCGGGTGGAAGAATCGTATCCATATGGAAAACGATAAGCCTTGAAGTGATTAATGCACCGAGAAACAAAGCAATCGATCCAAGGACAGACGGTTTTAAGCGACGCACCCCGTTTAGCACGACAATTGCAATACCAAGCAGCCAAATAGAAAACCAGATTAGAAA
This sequence comes from Massilia putida, assembly GCF_001941825.1. Taxonomy (NCBI): domain Bacteria; kingdom Pseudomonadati; phylum Pseudomonadota; class Betaproteobacteria; order Burkholderiales; family Oxalobacteraceae; genus Massilia; species Massilia putida. Next base: position 1,334,156 of record NZ_CP019038.1, on the reverse strand, counting down.
TTTGTTGGACATGACCGCGACCGTCGCAACGAACAGCAATCCGCGCGTGTATTGTGCGTACGGCCTGCGAAGCCGTACTGTATATAAAAAAATGACGAACAAAACAATGAACCAAAAAAGGTAGGACAGCAGGTAGAGCATGCTGTTGCTTCCAAAGGTTGGAACAATAAAGGGTTGTAGCAGGAACAGGTTTCCAAGCATTGAAGAGTAGGTAAGCGATAGTTTGCTTAATTGGGGAAAGCTCGTGTACACCGCGGAACAATTAAAGAAACGAAAGCCAATTACGTCCAAGACCGCTCCGAGCATGATGCCGGGCAGGGCAATCCGATAGATTTCAGCTAACCGGTGTGGAACGACTACGTGGTTTATTATTTTCTCTGATCGGTTATCGAGCATGATGAGTCCGGTCACGATTCCATCGACAACAAAAAAAACCGCGAACGATTCATGACCTAGTCCAGTAATGAAATAAAAGGCCTTTGAGAGAACGTTTTTGGCCTCCACGGCATCATACGGGACAAACAGCAGAAACCTGACGTGATATGTCAACGCAATGATGGCACTTGTCCACTGTGAGAAAAGCAAAAAGGTGGCGAACCGGCCCTTCATAACCAGTGTCCTCATGGTCTCCGCGTCTGACAAGAGCGCGTGATTTACGAATCACATCTAACCCGATGGTCGGGATCGCAGCTTTGCCCGCGAAAACCGCAATAATCTACTCGTCGCTGCGTAGGAAATTGTAAATTCTTCAGCGATTGCTTCATTTGAGGATGCGCACAATGTCGCACTAAGACGCTGGCGGCCTACTAATGCTTTTTCTGCGGGAGTGGCATTATTAAAACTTCAGGCGGGATAAGTTCCACTGGTTAAATATCCTCCTCTGCAACGTCGTTGTCGCCATTTTTACCTCTGAGAAAACGAGGCACCGGTAACGACAAACGGTACTGCTTGCCGCGGCATGGTCTTGAGATGTTGTGGAGACACAGGAAACTCGACACCGTGCCATTTCGGGTTCTGGTTGCTACCGCACAGACGAAAAGCCCAAGTAAACATATCCTGTAGACATTGCACGTTGTGATTTGTGTTAGGTACGCCGGTAAGTTCGCGGACTATCGTGTTCTGTTTGTAGTGCACCATTCCTTATCAATCTTCGGAGGCAACATGAAAACTAAACCCTTTTCCCGCACAAACTCCCTCATCGGCTCACTGGTTACCGGCATCCTGGTAGCCTCGGCTGCTTTAGCTGGCGCGACAGCAGCGTCTGCTCAATCGATGGCGGGAATGCAACACGATATGAAGTCGACGGCTTCTGATAGTTCCATGAAAATGCATATGACTATGCAAGAAAACCAAAAGAAGATGAACGACATGCAGATGTCCGGCGACATCGACCGCGATTTCGCGATGATGATGCGTGCTCACCATCAGGCTGGCATCGACATGGCAAAAGTGGAAGCTGAATCCGGCAAAAACCCAGAGATGGTCAAGGAAGCGAAGAAAATCATCGCATCGCAACAGAAGGACATCCAGAAGTTCGACTCCTGGCTGCAAAAGCACCCGAGCAAGTAGCCGCTGTTCGCGAAGCATGCGGTGCCACGGGAACTGGAACGCGGTTATATCTTAGGCAGAACTTTGGCCACAATGAACGTTTTCGTGCCGCCCGACGAACCGTGGAATCCCCTTCGTTGGGAGCGCTTGGTCAGTTCAAGCGTTATGCGGTCGGACTTGCAGTAAGACGCGGCGAAGAGTCAAAAAGGCGAGGCAAATTGCCTCGCCTGACCCAACAATACAGGTCTACGGAGAATTTCAGGTCAAGCGCAAGCGTTATTTGACGGTAAAGGCGAACTCGCCTTTTGCCTTGTGACCGTCATGGGTCATGGTCGACCATTGGACGTGGTACACGCCGGCACGCAGGGCCGGTGCCGGGGCCATCATCGTTCTGGCATCCGCCCCGTCGACCTTCGCGGCCGCCAAAGGCACCTCAATATTGCTGGCGTCGGTCAGCTTGATCTTGAATCGCCACGACTTTCCTAGACACTCGAGAGCCGCTTGAAATACTGCTTTTCATACTCAGCCGGCGACATGTCATTGCTGAAACTGTGCCGGCGCTTCGGATTGTAGAACATCTCGATATAGTCGAAGATGTCTTGCCTGGCCTCGTCGCGGGTAGCGTAGATTCGGCGGCGGATGCGCTCGCGCTTTAGTAGCTGGAAAAAACTCTCCGCAACAGCATTGTCGTGGCAGTTGCCGCGACGGCTCATGCTCTGTTCGAGGTTGTGCGCCTTCAAGAAATCGCGCCAGTCGTAGCTGCTGAACTGGCTGCCCTGATCAGAATGCACCATAACGGTTTGCTTCGGCTGGCGGCGCCAAACAGCCATCAGCAATGCGTTCAAAGCCAGCTCGCGATCCATTCTCGAACCCATCGACCATCCGATGACCTGACGCGAAAACAAGTCAAGGACCACAGCCAGGTACAACCAACCCTCATGGGTACGGACGTACGTGATATCCGTGACCCAGACCTTGTTTGGCTCGGTCACATCGAATTGCCGCTGCAGATGATTAGGCGCCACCACGGACGGCGAACCACTACGTTTGAATCGACGCTTGCCATAGCCTGTCTGAGAGCGCAGGCCAGCGGCGCGCATGATTCGGTGGACGCGGTTGATCCCGCATTGCTCGCCCAGGTCCCGCAAGTCGTCCGACACTTTCCTGTAGCCGTACACCGCTCCGCTTTCCAGCCATGACTGCTTGATATGCCCGAGCAGACGCCGATCTTCCAGCGCTCGCTGACTTTCGGGCCCGGCACACCAGGCATAAAAACCGCTGGGGTGCACCGCCATCATTTTGCAAAGCCTTCGGATCGAATGCTCATTGCGAGCATCGCGAATGAAGGCGTACCTTACCCGGACATCTTGGCAAAGTACGCGGCAGCCTTTTTTAAGATATCGCGCTCCTCGGTAACGCGTTTCAGTTCGGCCTTCAGGCGCTTCATTTCCGCCTGCTGGTCGTCAGCCTTCTGTCGCTCGGCCGGCGGCGCGCTGTAGCGCTTCACCCACTGGTACAGGCTATGCGAGCTCACGCCCAACCGCGCGGCGACCTCCGTGGCCGGGTGGCCGCGCTCCGTTACCTGCTTCACTGCTTCGATCTTGAATTCTTCGGGATACCGCTTGCCGCTCATACCTTCTCCTTGAACCTACAATTATAGGCTCAGGAGTGTCTACTGAAGTCGTGGCGATTCAGTTACGGTCAGGCTTCCGTTCAGATTTTCTACACGGAAGTGGATGTTGTCACCGGCCTTGACCTGATCGAGCATCGAGGGGTCCTGGACCTTGAACGCCATTGTCATCCCAGGCATGTTCAGGTTAGTCAGCGCCCCGTGCTTGATCGTTAGTTTCCCGGTGTCCCTGTCGACTTTCTTGATCTCGCCAGCGGACAACGCCGTATCGGCGGAATCCGGGGTAGCGCTTGCCATGTCGTGGCCGGCATGTTCTTGCGCTTGGGCGTTGACGCTGGCTCCGGCGATGAAGAGCGCCGAGGAAACGGCAACCGAAGCAAGCAAATTGAAATAGCGAGTCATTTCCAGCTCCTTAAAAAAATCGATCAACGGATTACTGATGTGGACGGCAACCCGCCCTTAATTGTGGTAGTCGTCATTCAGCAGCAGGTACAGGCGCGCCACTTCATTGCCGTGCATGGTAATCTTCTGGCCATCGTTGGTTTCCATGACTTCTCCATCCGCCATATAGACTGCGCGGCCAAACTTGTCCTCCATCGCCATCTTACCGTTCTCAAAGACGTGTACGGTGGAACCTTCTTTCAGCGGAATTGACTGTTTAACCCCGTCGAGACCAAATGCGAAAACCGTGGCCGACACGGTGGCAAGAACAGCGGTGGCGATCAACTTCTTCATTTCAAACTCCTTTTGTTTAAGTCCAGGTTCGTCAACAGATGCAGCCATCGTATCGCCCCCTACCCAACGCCAAGGTGACCGGATCCTTACAGTTTCGTAATGGACGCGCCATAATCCAAGGGGTGGGCGCCCCTAACCTGATCCTGACGCTCGGATTACATTTTTGTCAGGATCAGAGGGACCGCCGCGCCGGAGGCAAAATGCACTGCCATTCCCTTAACTGATGCGGTATTCAAATGAAGCTTTTGATCGTCGAAGACGAGCTGAAAATGGGAGACTACCTTCGGCAGGGCCTGACCGAAGCGGGCTTTGTCGTTGACCTTGCGCGAGACGGAACGGATGGCCTGCATCTGGCGCTCACGCAGCCGTATGACCTGGCGATCCTCGACGTGATGCTGCCCAGGATGAACGGGTGGCAGATCATTCATGGCATTCGCCAGGCGGGCAGAGAGATGCCCGTGCTCTTTCTAACCGCAAAGGACGACGTCGAGGATCGCGTCAAGGGGCTCGAGCTGGGCGCCGATGACTACCTGGTCAAGCCTTTCGCTTTTTCAGAACTGCTGGCGCGCGTCCGCACGCTGCTTCGGCGCGGTGCAAAAGGCAAGGAAGCGGAAGCGCTGCGCGCGGCCGACCTCGAACTGGATTTGTTGCGCCGGCGCGCCACGCGTGCGGGGCAGAAGATCGACCTCACTTCGAAAGAGTTTTCGCTCCTCGAGCTGCTGCTGCGCAGGCAGGGCGAAGTATTGCCCCGTTCCTTGATCGCTTCCCAAGTTTGGGACATGAACTTCGACAGCGACACCAACGTGATCGAGGTCGCGATACGACGCCTGCGAGCAAAGGTCGACGATGGGTTCGAGCTCAAGCTGATTCGTACTGTGCGCGGCATGGGGTATGTGCTGGAGACAAACGCGTGACGCTCTTGGCAAGCAAGTCGCTTACTCTCCGCTTGACGCTTCTATTCGCGACCGTTTCCGGCGCGGTCCTACTGGTCCTCGGCGTCGTCGTTGGCCATTTGGTCGAGCAGCACTTCGTTGAGCTGGACAAGGAACAGCTCAACGGGAAACTTGAACTTGTAAGACACGCGCTGGCCGAGATACGCTCTCCGGCCGAGGTGAATGGACTACGGCAACGGCTCGACGCGGCGTTGATCGGGGAGCATGAACTGATTGTCCGTCTCAGCAGTGCCGATGGCCAGCTCCTGTATGGGAGCGACGAGGCCGACTTGCTTGGGCAACGAACGGTCGGCGCCACGCCGGATGCGCTGCGGCTGGTGACGGGGAGCGATGGACGCTCTTTGCGTCTGTTATCAGGTCACGCTGCTCTCGGAGGGGCAGGTGGGCCAAGCGTCGTCGTGGAGGTCGCTACCAGCCTGCACCACCATCAGGCGTTCATGGCTTCATTCCAAGACGCTCTGTGGATCACAGTCGGCATCGCGGCATTTGCCAGCGGCGTCCTGGGCTGGGCTGCCGCGCGCAGCGGGCTGGCGCCGCTGCGCAGGATCAGTCGTGATGCGGCGAAGATTACGGCGGAGCGCCTGGACCGTCGCGTGCCGGTCGCCGCTATTCCGGTAGAGCTGGCGGAAGTCGCACAAGCAGTGAACCAGATGTTGGAGCGGCTACAAGATTCCTTCCGCCGTTTGACCGAGTTCTCATCGGACCTTGCACACGAACTGCGCACCCCGGTCAGCAATCTCCTAACCCAGACCCAGGTGGTTCTCGCGCAGCCGAGAAGCGGTGACGATTACCGAGACGTTCTCGCTTCTAACGCTGAAGAGTATGAACGACTGTCACGCACAATTGCCGATATGCTGTTCCTGGCAAAGGCTGACAACGACCTGCTGGTTCCCGAACGAGAGCGCGTCGACCTGCGTGCGGAGGCGGAGGCGCTCATCGAGTTTTACGGGGCGCTGGCAGAAGAAAAGTCAATTGCACTCGAGGTGGAAGGAGCAGTGCACGCGACCTGTGACCGCCTCATGCTCAGGAGAGCGATCGGCAACCTGTTGTCGAATGCTTGTCGCCACACTCCGGCAGGAGGGCGCGTTACCATTGAACTGGCTGGGCCGAAAGCAGGTGTGGCAAGCATTATCGTCCGCAATACCGGCGAGACCATTCCGTCGGAGCATCTGCCACACCTCTTTGAACGCTTTTACCGTGCCGATGCCTCCCGTAAGCGGGACGCGGAAGGGGCCGGACTGGGACTGGCGATCACGCGTTCGATCATGCGTGCCCACGGCGGGGGCACAAGCGTCAAGTCGGCTGACGGTGAAACCGCCTTCGAATTGCAGCTGCCGACCTGACAATCGTTTGACTGGGGCAGCCTAGGTGCCAGCGCAGGTCATTTGGTGACGTGACCCTACATCACGTCCGATCGACGCTGTAAAGTGCAGTGGAAGTAAGTAGAAGGGAGACCAGTATGCACTCGCCGGAGGATTTCGACAATCTAACGATTCTTCTTGGACTAGCTGTGTCAGCTTGCGTTTTGGCGACGGTGCTTATTTTTCTTTTGTGGCTTCGACGGGAGAGAAAGCGCAAGTCTCGCAACGCCACTAAGCGTGTAAAAGCTGTACGGCCGATAGCGAAGAAGCGGCCAAAGTAGCTGTTGTCCTGAACGACCTTGACCCATCTCTTTGGCTGGATCAGCGACACCGCATTATTTTGGACGGCCGTTATAACCGCTTGCTGTGGATCATGGAAGGTTCTTAGATAACAGCGCGATCGGAACGCTGCATGATCCCAAGATGGCACCTGGGCCAACTGCGGTTATCAAAGTCGGGTTCATGGTCCTGTCCATGTGCTGGGTCGTCGAACGAACCCACGCGTGGACTGAACGCTGGCGTCGTACGGTGATGCATCACGATTGCAAACTCGCTGTCTCGGCCGCTTGGGTTTGGCTGGCAGAGGCGCGCATGCTACTCAACAGACTCGCTTATCAGAGTTGATTTTGTCTACACGCTCTAAGTGTACCGCCGATTCTCGCTCGGCAAAGACGAAGTCGAGTCCAGAACAAAACCTGAGACGCTCAGGGACGTGAAGGAAATTCGTCGCTCTGCAACAAAAACACGTCTAAAGATCACTTTTGGCCGCAAAACAATTGGCCAAATAGCGCCGTAGCACGAGGCGTTCCATGGAACTGGAACGCCGCTAGTACACGCGAAAACAACGTCGTGCTGCTTAGTGCTCCATATTCCCAGAGGGTTTGCGCACCTGCAGTTCAATGTTAGGCTTGCTTGTCGCTGGCATCAGACTGCGTCCGGCATTGCTGCTGCGCGCAGGCTCGGGCAGCTGACCAGTCCATTCGTAGGCGACCGTTCCAGCCGGGTGCTTGTACCAGCCGGGATCGGTGTAATCACCACGCTTCTGGTCCTTGCGCACCTTCAGCACGGTGAACATGCCGCCCATCTCGACGCCGCCGAACGGACCGTCACCCGTCATCATCGGTAAGGTATTCTCCGGGATCGGCATTTCCATACCGCCCATCGAGCCGCCCTTGTCACCCATAACCATATAGTCCGGCACGATCTTGTTGATCTTTTCGGCGATGCCGCGATGGTCGACGCCGATCAACGTCGGCACGTTGTGGCCCATCGCATTCATCGTATGGTGCGACTTGTGGCAATGGAAAGCCCAGTCGCCAGGATCGGTAGCGATAAACTCGATTGCCCGCATCTGGCCGACCGCCACATCGGTCGTGACCTCTGGCCAGCGTGATCCGGGCGCCGTCCAGCCGCCGTCGGTACCCGTGACTTCGAACTCGTGGCCGTGGAGGTGGATAGGATGGTTCGTCATCGTCAGGTTTCCCACCCGGATACGCACGCGGTCGCCCTGGCGAACCGGCATGGTGTCAATGCCTGGAAATACCCGGCTGTTGAACGTCCAGAGATTAAAATCCAGCATGGTGTTGACCTTTGGCGTATAGCTGCCGGGTTCGACGTCGTAGGCGCTGAGCAGGAACACGAAGTCGCGGTCGACGGCAAAGCGCGCGATGTCTTTCGGGTGGGTCACCCAAAAGCCCATCATGCCCATCGCCATCTGGGTCATCTCATCGGCGTGCGGGTGGTACATGAAGGTGCCTGGACGTTTCGCCACGAACTCGTAGACGAAGGTCTTGCCTGGCGGGATACCTAGCTGGGTGAGCCCGGTCACACCATCCATCCCATTCGGCAGGCGTTGCCCATGCCAGTGCACGCTGGTGTGCTCCGGCAGTTTATTTGTCACGAAAATGCGTACGCGATCACCCTCGACCACTTCGATCGTCGGGCCCGGAGACTGGCCGTTGTAGCCCCACAGGTTGACCTTCATGCCGGGAGCGAACTCGCGCACGACCGGTTCGGCCACCAAGTGGAACTCCTTCACGCCGTTGTTCATTCGCCAAGGCAGGGACCATCCGTTCAGGGTCACGACCGGGTTGAATGGGCGGCCGGTCGCGGGCAATGGCGGCACATGAGTCTTCGCATTGTCCATAACCATCGCCTCGGGCAGCGAAGCTGCGCCCACACGGCTGACTGCGGCGGTGCTCACCGCGACGGCGCCGGCACCCTTAAAAAAATCTCGACGGGAAATCATTGTGCTGTCCTCGATTCAATACTGCCGCCAGCATTCATGGCGGACTGAAGATTAGTTTCGGCGATCCAGAAATCGCGCTGCGCTGCGATCGAGGCGTTGACCGCAGCAAGCTGCTCGCGTGACTCGATGAGCAGCTCGAAAGTACTGGCAAGCATGCCGTTGTACCGGAGCAGTACATCATCGGCGATCTGCTTTCGCAAGGGGACGACCTCGTCGCGGTAATGGCGGGCGATGTCGTAGGTGGTGCGGTAGCTGGCATATGCCTGACGCACCTCGGATCGAGCTTTGACAGCAATGTCGCCGGTACGGTGGACAGCCTGCATGTAAGATGCCTGCGCACGCGCCACGCGCGCGCCGCCCCAGTCGAACAGCGGCAGCTCCAGTGACACCTCATAACCTTTCTCGCGCGGCGCGCTGGTCGTACTCTTGTTGGCATACCCGACATCGAAAACATTGATGAAACCGGTCGCACGGGTCAACCCGAGCGCCTGGGCCGTTGCCCGTGCATCCTGGCGCGCGATAAGGACATCGAGACGCTGCGACAGCGCATCGGCTTCGGCGTTTGCTGGCTGGCGCGGCTGGGGAGGCAGGTCGGGTAGCCGATCTTGCAAGGTGAAGTCGAGGGACGCCCCCCACAGGCCCAGCAGGCGGATCAGCTCCTCGCGTGTGGTCGTCGCCTGCAGATGCGCCTGCGCCTGCTGCGTCAGCGCGTCCTGGTAGAAGGCGCGTTCACGCGCAGCGTCCAATGCGCTCCAGTTGCCTGTGGACCGCATGCGCGCGGCAAGCTCGGCCGCCGCCTCGGCCGATCCTCGCACCTTGTCTGCGAAGGCCGATGCCTGGGCCGCCGCCACTGCCGAGTAATACGCCTTACGCGTGTCGGTGGCCAATGACACGGCCTGCATTGCTGCCTGCAGCTTGGCTTGTTCGAAGCGTTGGCGCTCGATCCGGCTACGGGCTGGCAAAGTAGCGAGCGCAGCCAGGTTGAAAAACAGGCCACGCTCGATTTCTGTTTCGCCGCCGCCACTCACTCGGCCGAAACTGAAACCAGGGTTGGGCAGGCGGCCGGCCTGGACGAAGTCCGCTTCGCTGATTGCGAGCTCGGCCAGAGATGCCTGTAAGCCCTGGTTGTTGAGCAGGGCGATGCGTACTGCGGCATCGGCGGAGAGCGGCTTGGAGAGCAGAGCAGATACTTCGGCACTCGCGTCTTGGTTGCGTTTTAGCGGCGCCGACTGGGCGATGCGTTCTTGCGTCATCCGGGCGACGTCGTCGAGTCCGCCATCCTGGGAAAAACTCGCGCAGCCTGCGAGCAGTGTGGCGCCAACCACAACGGCCAATCTGCGCAGGCCTGGTCGTACAGCTGGGTTCATTGGTGCACTCCTTCGTGTTTGTGCTTGTCGTGCGCTGGTACCGTTTTAGTGCTCTTCTGCGGTACGGGGGCTGTGGACTGCTCGCCTGACATGGGGAATGTCTCTTCCTCGTCGAGGAGCGCGCGGTTTGCGCGAACCCAGCCTTTTTCGGGCGGCTGCGGAGCCTCCTTCGACCCGACGCTACCGGCGAAGACGGATTGGTACTGCAAGGGTGCAACAGGCGCATTCGCGTCCGCTGCGGCCGGCATCGCCTGCTGCGCTTGTGCGGAAGCGAGCAGCGGCACGCCAGCCGCGAGGAGCAGCAGGTGTGAAAATTTCATGGATTGTTTCGTATTGAATTGAGGGCCGGACCAACAGCCCTGGATGCGCGCCGCTAGCGCGCCCGAAAAATCAGACGAAATCGAAACGTGGCGGTCTCTCGAGGGCCGAGGGGACGATGGAGGTCATCGCGGCTTCCGCAATAGCATGGATCGAAGAAGCGGGTGGCGGTACATGGAGAGGCGGCAGCAGAGCTGGCGGCGCAGCGGCGCCAACGCAGCAGCTTACGCAAGTAGCGCACTTCGCGTGTGACGAGGCCACCTTTGAGCCGGACTCACTGCAATGCTCCGCGTCGGTCTGCCCGGCGCTTTGGTGGTGGTGACCGGTCATGACCATCGTTTCATGCGCAGGCCGCTCAAGCTTCCCAGCGGCCATCCCGGCGCTGCCCTGAAGGGACAGCACCGTGATCGAGAGCCACAGGAGAAGGCGGAAGAGTGAACGCATGATCTTCATATGGTACCGCAAATCAAGAGCGTGCATCAAGGCACTGCCTTTGGCGGACAGGTCGAGCTCAAGCGGTACTGTAGCTGCAATCCGGCTTGGGACTGGTCATGATGCCCTTAACGGCCGGGTTATATCGTTACCCGGATCCGTTCACAAAGTGAGGGCTGTCATGCCGAAGATTACGATTCTCGAGAAAACCAATCTGCAGGAGGACCATTGGCATTCCATGATGATTTCGCTGCTGAGAGGCCTTGCTGCACTTCAGGTGGCCGCAGCGCACCTACGTGCCCTGCAATACCCAGGCTTTTCCGCAGTCGAAAAGCCTCCCTTGCTGTTCTTGGGTCTGGCGTTCAGCAGTGGTTTCGCCTACCTGGCGGTGATCGTCTTTTTCGTGCTCAGTGGTTGGCTCGTCGGCGGAAGCTTTCTCAACAAATTAAATTCGGAGCGCGCATTCCAGCATTACGCCATCGACCGGGTCTCACGGCTGTGGGTGGTGCTTGTGCCGACTTTCGTGGTTGTACTGCTGGCAGGTGCCGTGGTCGACGAGCTCGACACAAAGCAGGTGTCGTTTTCCGCCACCGAGCCGTACTCGGCAGGCGCGTTCGCCGGCAATATGGTAGGTTTGCAGACGATCATCGTGCCTCCGTTCGGCGCCAACTTCCCGCTGTGGAGTCTGGCCAATGAGACCTGGTACTACGTGCTGTTCCCTCTCCTGATCCTGGTGTTTCGGGCCAAGGCGATCGCGACACGCGTCGTGGCGGTGCTGGCGATCGGCGCCATCGTTCAGCTGGTGCATGGCGCTATCTTGCTCTACTTTTCGATATGGCTGCTAGGTGCTGCGTTTTCGCGGGTCAGGATCGAAGTAGGGCAGGTCTGGCGGTGGGCTCTGCTGCTCTTGCTTGTCGGCAGCGCGGTCTTCATCAGGTTGCAAGGTACGACTAACTTTACGCTGAAAGAATATCCGGACTATCTTTTATTTAGCCTGATCTTGGTGCTATTCCTGTCCAGCATGCAGTTCAAACGTCAGGCCGGACCCAAGCTGGACCGGATCGACCGCACCGGCCGGTTCTTCGCAAACTTCTCCTTCACCCTGTACGTGCTGCATGTGCCGATGATCCTTGTAATGGGATATGCCCTCCGGTCGGTGTTCGGCATCGGCCAACTGTCGCCTCATAGCATGCTTCACTACCTCATCTACGCCGGAATGTATCTGATGCTTGTAGTGGGCGCTTACCTGTTCTATCTGCCTTTTGAATCGAACACGCCTCGCGTGCGGCAGTGGCTGAAGGCGCAGCTTTTTGCGCGCGTTGGCATAGTACGGCCTTGATGGTCTGCGGGAGGCTGGCGGTGTGAAGGCGCTACATTCACAGGGACGGGCAGCCGCAGCGCTTGAGATGCGGCCTCTTCTCTGGTGTAATGTCACAACTGCAATCTACCCTTCAAGGAGCTTTAATGCGCCAGCTGTTCTGCCTCGCCTTTTTCGCTGCGGTCTCACTTCCTGTCTTCGCTGCCAGTCCGACCGAGGTCGTCAGCGCGTATCACGCAGCTGTCGCGCATGGTGAAACGGCCAAAGCGCTATCGCTGCTCAGCCCGACGGTGCTTATTTTCGAGAGCGGCCATGTCGAGCAGTCCAAGGACGAATACGCGGGGCATCATCTTCCAGCCGATATTGCCTTCGCGAAGGGCGCGAGCAGAAAAGTTTTGAAAGGCAACGAGCATATCGCTGGCGATCTCGCGGTCGTTATTCAGGAGACTGAAACGCAAGGCACATATAACGGCGCTGCGATTCACATGCTTGGAACAGAGACTGCCGTTCTCGAGAAGAAAGGTGATGGGTGGGTCGTCACACACTTCCATTGGTCGTCACGGAAGGTGAAGTAGGACCTCACGGCAGCGAACGGTCCTAGCTTTCCGCCGTGGAAAAGTGCGCCGTATTTTCGAACGAAAAAAGGGTAAGGCGAGCCTCACCCTAACCTTGGCTTCAGGCCTTCGGAGAATCGACGCGCATTACCGGAAATTGCGACGATGGTCGCAACTTGGACAGTTTGCTGCCGCTTCGTTAGTCCAGAACACGTGGGTGAGAGTAACCGACCCGTCCTGATTGAAGCGTTGATAGATAGAACTGCGGCCGTTGGCGGATTGCTTCATGAGCGCTCCCCAGCTGGCAGGGTCGTTGCTGATGTCTACGTCGACACCACCTTTTGCCGCGGCGACGACCGGTCCCGGTGTCGCCGCCACGGTGGTAGTGGAATCGAGGTGGGCGTAGATCGTGTTCAGAACGGAGAAATCGTGAGCGTTCGGCTTGGTGCTCACGGTGCTGCCGGCATTCGAGCCCGTGTTGGAGAAATAGTCCATACATGAGTTCTGCGAGCTACCATCCTCAGACTGGTGTCCCAAGCCGAAGGTGTGCGCCACTTCCTGGCACATCACGTGCTCGCGTTCGTTGACGTTGTTGTAGGTAGCCGTGTTGAAGTATGTGTCGTTCATCTTGGCCGTACCTTGCGTGATATGGTCGCCGCTAAGGTTAATCGATGCAAGGCCAAGCCAACCGTTATTACCGTACGATGCATTGCAGACTTGGGTCGTGCCCGCAACCATTTTGCAAGTCCGGGCACTAGTGCTACCGGCGACGATCGCTGTGAGGACTGGAGTATTGCCCGCGTTCCAGTCACTGGCTGTTTGCGTCAAGCGCGCCGACCAGGCAGTAGTCGTCAGATTGTTGCCGAGCTTCAGCGTGAACTGGGGCGTTGTGCGCGCCCAGTGGTAGGTGCCCCACGCATGGTTCGCCAATGCGACATTAGCGATTGAGGTACCTGCTAGGCCGATGGTAGCCGCGAGTGCCAGGCGCTTGAATATCTTTTTCCGCATAACAATTCCCTCTCATTATTTAGACGAATTGAAAATACATACATCGAGATACTGCTCGGCCAGAATATCTTAAACATTGTCAATATCCAATTGGTACAAAAGTTGTTCGCTTTTTTGCCACACTTTTGGTGATAAGGCTATTTGAGGAATACGCGGTAGAGGTTCTTATAAGCTGATTGGCAAGAATTAAGCTGTCGATTTGAACATGGTGTGCCAAGTGGACAGTCTCACGCTACACCTCAATATTTGCTTGCTCATGAACGTCAAAAATCGTGCTTGACATTGACATCGTTGGAAGGTTTATCCTGTATTCACTACTGGAGAAACCTGATGAATACAAGCATCGAAGAAAAGGCCAGCCTTATCGACATGACATTCAAGGTCGAGGGCATGACATGCGCCTCGTGCGCGGGCCGTGTCGAGAAGGCGCTGAAGTCCGTCCCGGGTGTGGACAGTGCCTCCATCAACCTAGCGACCGAAAAGGCGAGTGTGCGCGCCGCCCCTGAGGTCGGCGCCGCTGCGCTGTACGCCGCCGTCGAGAAGGCAGGATACGAGGTGCCCAGCGATACCGTATCGCTCTCGATTTCCGACATGACCTGTGCCTCGTGCGTGGGCCGGGTCGAACGGGCGCTGAACAAGGTGCCCGGCGTAACAGGGGTTTCGGTCAACCTGGCTACCGAAAGGGCACAGGTGACGGCCGTCGGCGTTCCGACCGATCGCCTCATTGCCGCAGTGGCGAAAGCCGGCTACGAGGCGGCACTACTCAATGATATCGCCGTAACCAAGCCAGAGCCCTACAGCCGGTTGCCTGGTTGGTGGCCCGTCGCTGCGTCTGCGCTGCTGAGTCTCCCTTTGATCGTGCCGATGTTCGGCATGCCATTCGGCTACGACTGGAGCCTGCCGGGTTGGCTCCAACTGCTGCTGGCGACGCCCGTGCAGTTCTGGCTCGGTGCCCGCTTCTATAAGGCAGGCTGGAGGGCATTGCTCGCCCGGTCAGGCAATATGGACCTGCTGGTCGCCTTGGGAACCAGCGCCGCTTTTGCGTTGTCGGTCTACCTGCTCGTCGCGCATCGCAACCACGGCGGCATGGAACACTTGTATTTCGAATCCTCCGCGGTCGTCATCACCTTGGTTCTTCTCGGCAAATGGCTGGAAGCGCGCGCTAAACACCAGACGGTCGCCGCGCTCCGGGCCCTGGAATCGCTGCGCGCGACGGAAGCGATCGTCAGAAGGGATGGGCGCGACCTTGTCGTGCCGCTCGCCCAGGTGCGCGTTGGCGACCAAGTGGTCGTGCGGCCGGGCGATCGCGTGCCGGTCGACGGCACCGTCGTCGAAGGCAGCAGCCACCTCGACGAATCACTGTTGACGGGCGAAAGCCTCCCCGTGACCAAAACCGTCGGTGACGTGGTCACCGGTGGCGCAGTCAACGCAGAGGGAATGCTCGTCCTGCTTGCAAGTGCCGTCGGCAGCGACACGATGCTGTCGCATATCATCAAACTGGTCGAGGACGCACAGGCTGTGAAAGCACCCATACAGCGCCTTGTCGACAGGGTGAGCGCCGTGTTCGTGCCCGTCGTGCTGTTGATCTCTGTGGCGACTTTCCTCTCCTGGGGACTGCTGACCGGTGACTGGCAGCAGGCCTTGCTCAACGCGGTCGCCGTCCAAGTGATCGCCTGCCCTTGCGCGCTTGGCCTGGCCACGCCGACATCGATCATGGCTGGGACGGGAGTCGCGGCACGTTACGGCATCCTCATCAAGGACGCTGAAGCACTCGAGACCGCCCATGCGCTCGATGTCGTGGCGTTCGACAAGACCGGTACGCTCACGGAAGGAAAGCCAGCCATCGTGGCGATTGAGACTGGCGCGCGGCACCAGCGTGAAGTGCTCGCGCTCGCGAGCGCGGTCCAGCAGTACAGCGACCACCCGCTGGCACGCGCGGTCCAGGCCGAAGCCAAACGTCAGGACATCCAGCCGCTTGCCGCGTCGGGCGCACAGGCGCTGCCAGGACGCGGGGTGTTCGCGGACGTCGATGGGGCAACCGTGTTTCTCGGTAACCGACGACTACTACAAGAAATCGGACTGCAGACTACTGGTATGGAGGACGTTGCGAAGCGCCATGAAGATTCGGGCCGCACGGTTTCCTGGCTCGCAGTAGAAAAGGGAACCGCATTCGAATTGATGGGTTTGCTGGCCTTCGGCGACACCGTAAAGTCATCTGCCGCGACAGCCGTCCAGCGGCTGCGCGACATGGGTGTCTCAGCGGTCATGCTGACGGGTGACAATGCCGGCAGCGCCCGATCGGTCGCCGCGGCTGTCGGGATCGATGATTTCCACGCAGAGGTGCTCCCGGCGGACAAGGCGGATATCGTCGCTTCGATGAAGGCGGGCGGGAAGAGGGTGGCGATGGTGGGGGACGGTATTAATGACGCGCCCGCGCTCGCCTCGGCGGACGTCGGCATCGCAATGTCGACCGGAACCGACGTGGCGATGCACAGCGCCGGTATCACGTTGATGCGCGGGGATCCCGCGCTCGTGGCCGACGCTATCGACATCTCGAAGAAGACCTATCGCAAGATTCAGCAGAACCTCGGCTGGGCCTTCATCTACAACCTGATCGGGATCCCGCTGGCGGCGATGGGATACCTCAACCCGGTGATTGCCGGCGCCGCGATGGCGTTTTCCAGCGTCTCTGTCGTGTCGAACGCGCTATTGCTACGCCGGTGGCAGCCGGCGTTTGCAAAGGGAGCAAAGCAATGAATATCGGGCAGGCTGCGGAGGCGTCGGGGGTGACCGCGAAGATGATTCGGTACTACGAGAGTATCGACCTGATCTCCGCCGCGAGTAGGACCGGCTCCGGTTATCGGCAATACACGGACAAGGACGTGCAAACGCTCCGGTTCATCAAACGCTCGCGGGACCTCGGGTTTTCGATAGAGCGAATTAAAACGTTGCTGAGCCTGTGGCAGGACCGCGGCAGGCATAGTGCGGACGTGAAGCAGCTGGCGCAGGGATATATTGCCGAGTTGGAGGACGACATCCGGAAGCTGCAGTCGATCCGGGACCAGTTACGGCACGTCGCCAACAATTGCCATGGCGACGAGCGACCGGATTGCCCGATTCTCGATGATCTGGCTTGCAAGCACATGTCTGCGTGACTGCTTATCCCTGCTGCTTCAGGCGAGGCGGAGCTCAATGGCCCGCCTCGCCTGACTGTTAGATGGCTACACTTGCGCTGACGGGATAACCAGCATCTGCAATTGCCGACCTCACCTCGTCGAGACTCGCTTGGCTGTCGACACGTACAGTTTTACTTGCAAGGTCGACTTCGACCTTGGCGTTGCCATCTACCGTTTGCACGGATTTCGTCACGCTCCGAACGCAACCGCCGCAGCTCATCCCTTCGACTTGAAGCTCGTACATAATTTACCTCCTGATAAAGTGAGTTTTCACTCTAAACCTTTCCATGATGAGAGGGTCAAGCGTCTTGTTGATAAACGAGCGTTTCAATATTTCAGGGAGCGATTTGATGGGTGGAATTCTCCAGTTCGCTAGACAAATCCTGACCTCAACGGCTGTCTGGTGTCTAGAAGATTTAGGGCGGATCACTTGACCTTCTAGCTACTACAGCGTTTATAAAGTGGAGATACACGTATGCAAAAGGTTTTGCATGGCCATCCGCTTTCCACACAGTGCCTATCTCGCTGCCGTAGTGCTCTTCACGGCGTCGCTTGCGCCCGTAACGCCGTTGTACGCTCAGAATTCTTCCGGACTGAGTACATCCGCAGGCACGCTTACGTTAAGCCAAGCGATTGCCCGTGCTTTGGAAACCGCGCCTGGCCTTCGTAGCGCGGAAGCCAGCGTCGGTGCGTCCGAGGCGGCGGTACAGGCTGCCCGGTTGCTACCAAACCCGACTTTATCGGTCGAGGCCGAAAACGTACTCGGCACCGGCCGGTACGCTCGATTCGGTGAGAGCGAAACCACCTTCTCCGTCTCGATGCCCCTGGAGCTGGGTGGCAAATGCGCGGCCCGTACTCGAGTTGCGCAGGCTGAAGAAGCCACGGCGCGGGTTGGGGTAAACGCTGCCAGAGTGGATCTGACCTTACGAATTACCCAGGCATTCATCGCTGCGGTGGCAGGCGAACGCCGCGCCAAGGCCGCAGAGGAACGGCGCGACTTGGCCGCGCAGGCTGAACGCGTTGCTCGCCTGCGCGTCGGCGCCGGCAAGGTTTCCCCGATCGACGAACAGCGCGCGTCCGCCCAGCGGATCAGAGCCGACGTTGAGGCGGAACGCGCACAGCGAGCGGCAAAGGTGGCGCAAGCTGTTCTGGCACGGCTGATCGGTGCGACAGAGCCGCTGGTGGTCGTGGCGCCTTGGTTCGATGACACCAGCGCCCAGGCCGGGGGCGAAGTGTCGGGAGCGTCCTTATCTCTGGCCGCAGCCGATGCCCAGGTGGCCGCCGCCAACGCGCGAGTGGATGCCGCACGCCGTGCTCGCATTCCCGACCTGACGGTCAGCGCCGGCGCACGTCGGCTGAAGGAGACCAACGACACCGCGGCGGTGCTCGCGCTGTCGGTTCCGCTTCCGCTGTTCAACCGCGGCAATGCCGAGGTAGCCCGTGCCCGCGCCGAGCTGACAAAGGCAGAAGCCGATCGTCAAGCGGTTGAGCTGGAAATCGCCGAGAGCCTGGATGCTGCCCGCGCTGACGTCGCCAATGCCAGGGCAAGCGCCGCCTCTGCCAATGGCCCCGAGCTGGCTGCTGCACGTGAAGCTGCGCGTATTGCCCGCATCGGTTACGCCGAGGGCAAGTTCTCGCAACTCGACCTGATCGAGGCTGAGCGCTCATTATCGCAAACACAAGAAGCCGCCATCGATGCATTGGCCGCCTTCCATGATGCTCGTGCCCGCCTCGCCCGACTGGTCGGCCGCTTCGACCCCATCTCTAAGGACTGATTGATGCCCACGTTTTACCGTCCCCTGATTTACGCCAGCCTGCTATGCCTGACCGCTTGCTCAAAGACGCCTGAGGCACCTCGGGAGCGCGCCGAGCCGCGTGCGCAAGCGGAACGCCCGAGCGGGCAGAAAAAGCCGGAGAAAGCCGAAGCGGCCGGCAAGGACGAGGCGGCAGAAAAAGGCGAACAGGCCGAGAAAGGCGAGGCGGGTGAGAAACGCGAGTCTGACGTCGTGCGCCTGTCCAATGCGCAGATCGCCGCATCTAACATCGAGGTCGCACCGGTACGCCAGATCTTCGCCGATTCGATCGAGGTGCCGGCGACGATTGAAGCCAGCCCGTCTCGTGCCGAGGTGGTGGCGGTGTCGGTCGGCGGACGGATCACGGCGCTGCACCGGAATCTCGGGGAGCCGGTGCAACGTGGCGACGTGCTCGCGGTCATTGAAAGCGGAGACGCGGCCCAGCTCAAGGCAGACCTGGAAGCGGCAAGACGGGAACGCGACCTGGCGCGAACAACCCTGCAGCGTGAAGAGCGCCTGTACCGCGAGAAGGTATCGGCGGAGCAGGACTATATCGCCGCCAAGGCTGCGGCTGCCGATGGGCAGGCGCGCTTGCGCCTTGCTGAGCAGCGCCTGGCGGCTGTGGGAGGCAGCGGCAGCGGACCGTTGAACCGCCTGGTCGTGCGCTCGCCCATCAAAGGTTACGTGATCGCTCGCCAGGCTGCGCTTGGCAATGTGGTTGGCCCGAATACCGAACTCTTCCGGGTTGCCGACCTGTCCGAAGTGTCGGTCGAGCTGGCCTTGTCTCCCGACGATGCAAGTCGTGTCCAGGTAGGTGCGCCGGTCGATGTCGTGACTTCCACGCGTAATGGCACCGGGCGCATTGCTTTTGTCTCGCGGGTGATCGATGCCACGACCCGGCAGGTACAAGCCCTGGCGACATTACCAAACCCGCAGGGCGTCTGGCGTGTCGGCGAGACGGTACGTGCGTCGGTGGTAATGAAACATGCGAGCGGTAAAGCTGCGCTTGCCGTACCGCAGAATGCAGTCCAGACGATCGAGGACAAGCCTTCGGTCTTCGTGCGCACGAACGAAGGTTTCGCCGTCAAGCATGTCGTGCTCGGTCCTGCCAACGGCAACTACGTCACGGTCCTGTCCGGGCTGGCCGGGGAGGAGCGTGTCGCCGTGGCTAACAGCTATGTGTTGAAGGCGGAGCTGGGCAAGGGTGAAGGTGCCGGCGATGACGATTGATACGAGGTCACCAAACCCCTGGGGAGAGCGCCTGCAATGATCGCTCGCATCGTTACATTCTCCGTCACCCGCCGCTGGCTGGTCCTGTTTGCGACCCTGCTGGCAGCACTGGTCGGCGCGGTCGCCCTGACGCGCCTGCCGATTGACGCGGTGCCCGACATTACCAATGTCCAGGTACAGATCAACACGTCTGCGCCGGCGCTTTCGCCTGCCGATGTGGAACGGCAGGTGACCTTCCCGATCGAGACGGCACTCGCGGGAATCCCGGGACTGGAATCGACCCGCTCGCTGACGCGCCATGGCTTTGCCCAGGTGACGGCAGTGTTTGCGGACAAGACGGATATCTACTTCGCCCGGCAGCAAGTCGCAGAGCGCTTGCGATCTGCAGAGCGGGACTTGCCTGCTGGCGTATCGCCGCAAATTGGACCGGTGGCCACTGGCCTTGGAGACATCTACATGTGGACCGTTGAATTCGCGGACAAGCATGAGGCGGGAGCCAAGAGCGGTTTGCAGGCCGATGGCAGCTACGTGACGCCAGAGGGAACGCGGCTGCGCAGCGACATCGAGAAGGCGACGTATCTGCGAACGGTCCAGGACTGGATCGTGGCACCGCAGCTCAAGACAACCAAGGGCCTCGCTGGTGTCGATGTGCTGGGCGGCTATGTGAAGCAGTACGTGGTTATGCCCGATCCGCAGCGGCTCGCTGCCGCGGGCCTGAACCTGGGCACCCTGGCCGAGACACTGGAGCGCAACAATACCAGCTCGGGCGCTGGCGTCGTCGAACGTAACGGCGAGGCGTTGACGGTGCGCGCCGACGCGCGGGTAACCACGCTCGAAGAACTGGGCAAGATCGTCGTCGCCACACGCAACGGCACGCCCATCCTGGTTTCCCAGGTCGCGCAGGTCGGTGTCGGTCATGCGGTACGTTTTGGCTCTGCCTCGGAGGCTGGCCGGGAGGTCGTGATCGGAACCGCCGTGATGCGCATCGGGGAAAACAGCCGTACGGTCGCCGCTGCAGTCGATGCACGTCTCAAGGAGATCGCCCGGTCCTTGCCGGCCGACGTGGTCGTCAGGCCGGTCCTCGACCGAACGCGGCTCGTCGACGCCACAATCACGACCGTCGCGACCAACCTGGCCGAAGGTGCGCTGCTTGTCATCGCGGTGCTGTTCGCATTGCTCGGCAATATCCGCGCGGCGCTGATCGCGGCGGCAGTCATTCCGGTGACGATGCTGCTGACTTCGATGGGCATGCTGCGTGCCGGTGTGACCGCGAACCTGATGAGCCTCGGCGCGCTCGACTTCGGGCTGATCGTCGACGGCGCAGTCATTATTGTCGAGAATGCCCTGCGGCGCTTGTCCGAGCAGCAGCATCAGGCCGGCCGCGTGCTGAACAAAGCCGAGCGGCTGGAGACGGTCGCTGTCGCTGCACGTGAAATGATCCGCCCCAGCGTCTACGGCCAGGCCATCATCATGCTGGTGTACGTCCCCTTGCTGACCTTCCAGGGTGTCGAAGGCCGGATGTTCATGCCCATGGCGGTGACCGTCATCCTGGCGCTCGCGTTTGCATTCGTGCTGTCTCTGACCTTTGTACCGGCCGTCATCGCGCTATGGCTGTCCAAAAAGGTCGAAGAGCGGGAAAACCGGTTTGTGGCCGCCGCGACCACGCGCTATGCGTCCTCGCTGGACCGCGCTTTGGCCCGGCCGAAACTGACGGGGGGCGTCGGCATTGGCGCGTTTGGATTGGCCCTGCTGCTGTTCACGACCCTCGGGCAGGAATTCCTTCCGACGCTGGACGAAAAAGACGTCCTGCTGCAAGCCTGGCGTATTCCTGGCACGTCCTTGGACCAGAGCCAGTCGATGCAATTCGCCATCGAGAAGACGGTCGCGAAGCTGCCCGAGGTCAAACTGGTCTTTTCCCGGACCGGCACCGCCGAACTGGCCGCCGACCCGATGCCTCCGAACGGCACCGACACCTTCATCATCTTGAAGGATCGGTCGCAATGGCCGAACCCGCGCATGCCGAAGGCAGAGCTGGTCGAGAAGATCGAACACGCCGTCGCAAGCCTGCCGGGCCAGACTTATGAGCTGACGCAGCCCATCCAGATGCGCTTTAACGAACTGCTGGCCGGTGTCCGCGGCGACATCGCCATCAAGGTGTACGGTGACGACTTCGCGACGATGACGCAAACCGCCGAGCAGATCGCCGCCCAGCTAAGGGCGACGCAAGGTGCAGCCGATGTGCGCGTCGAACAGGTCGCCGGCCTTCCGCTTCTGGATGCAAGGCTGGACCGGGACGCCATGGCACGGGTTGGCTTGAGCGCCCAGGACGTGTATGGCACGCTGTCGGCGGCGCTCGCCGGACAGGATGCTGGCGTGGTGTATGAAGGTGACCGACGCTTCGAGGTCGTCGTAAGACTCCCGGATGCGGCCAGGCAGGACCTGAACTCGTTGAGTCAGCTGCCGATTCCGACGCCTGCGGGAGGGTTCGTCCCGCTCGGATCGGTCGCATCGCTGGTGACGGCCAAGGGACCGAACCAGATCAGCCGCGAGAACGGCAAGCGCCGCGTGGTCGTCCAGGCCAACGTGCGTGGCCGCGACATCGCTGGCGTCGTGCAAGAGGCGCAGGCCCGGATCGCATCGAAAGTGCGTCTTCCGGCAGGGGTCTGGCTGGAGTGGGGAGGGCAGTTCGAAAACCTCGAACGTGCACGCTCGCGCCTGGCGGTCGTCGTTCCGCTCTGTTTCGCACTCATCGTGGCCCTGCTGTACTCGGCGGTCGGTTCCTGGCGCAAGACGGCAATTATCTTCACAGGGATCCCGCTGGCCCTGGTTGGCGGCGTGGCCGCGCTGTGGCTGCGAGGGCTGCCATTTTCGATCACGGCTGCGGTGGGCTTCATCGCGCTGTCGGGCGTGGCGGTATTGAATGGCCTTGTGATGGTGAGCGCAATCGATGACCTTGCGGCACGTATGCCGTGGGACCGTGCGGTACGCGAGGGGGCGATAAGGCGTCTGCGCCCGGTCATGATGACTGCGCTGGTCGCGTCCCTCGGGTTCGTGCCGATGGCACTGGCCACCGGGGCAGGCGCGGAGGTCCAGCGACCGCTCGCCACGGTGGTGATCGGCGGCCTCGTTTCCGCGACCCTGCTGACCCTGTTCGTCTTGCCAGCCCTTTGTGCTCGGTTTGCCCGTCCTGCAGCTGCGCATGCGGTGACGGAAGCGTCCAACCCGGCTATTTCGCAAAAGGAATGATGGCCTCGGGAGCGGACCGATAGCGGCACATTCACATAAGGCTCTATTTTCAGAGCCCAGGATAACCTGTTGAAAGAAGAGTAAGCGATGTCGACCAACACAACGCCTAACCTGGAAAGTACCTTTTCTGTTCCTAAGATGGATTGCCCGTCCGAAGAGAACCTGATCCGTATGGCTCTCGGCAATGTGGTCGGAATCCGATCGTTGGCGTTCGACCTGGGCAAGCGAAAGCTCACCGTGATCCACCAAGGGGAGCCGGACACGATATTGAGTCGCCTGCGGCCCTTGAACCTGGGGGCTGTGCTGCATGATTCCCGGCCATCGGTAGGTATCGATGCTCCGCCCGCGAACGAAACCCGATCGGAAAGCGTTTTTTCTATCCCGAAGATGGACTGCGCCTCGGAAGAGAACCTGATCCGGATGGCACTCGGCGATGATGGACAGGTAGAGTCGATGTCGTTCGATTTGCAGAACAGGGAGCTGAAGGTTGTGCATACCGGTTCGGCAGATCAGATTCTAAATCGCCTCGTGCCACTCAAGCTGGGAGCCTGCTTGCGCGGTACCAGCCAGGCCACGGAAGGTCGGGGCCAATCACGGCAGTCGACTGACGAAGATGCTGCCGAGGCCCGGACATTGCGCCTGCTGTTGGCGATTAATGGCGTCATGTTTGTTGTCGAGCTGTTGGTCGGGTTGATCGCGCAGTCGACGGGTCTCATCGCCGACTCACTCGATATGTTCGCTGACGCGGCCGTCTATGGCTTGGCCTTGTATGCCGTTGGCCGGGCTGCCCATTTGAAGACCCGTTCGGCTCATATCGCTGGCTGGCTGCAGATAGCTCTGGCGATCGGCGCGATCAGCGAAGTCGCCCGGCGCTTTTTTTACGGTAGCGAACCGCAGTCCGTCCTGATGATGGGTATCGGTCTGGTTGCTCTGGCGGCGAACGTAACTTGCCTGGTACTCATCGCGAAGAAGCGTGACCGCGGCGCTCATATGAAGGCGAGCTATATTTTTTTCCGCGAACGATGTGCTGGCTAACCTTGGGGTGATCGTTGCCGGCGCTCTGGTGAATTGGACTGGTTCGTCCTATCCAGACCTGGTCATCGGCATTGCCATCGGCCTGTTCGTTTTAAATGGCGCCCGCCGCATCTTGCAACTGCGCTGAACATCGAAATGCCTGAGGTGGGACCGCTTTCTTCATTGATAAAGGCGTAACCGGAGAAAAACATGAAACAAAATTTTGCCTTGTTGTCCCTAGCGCCAATCTTCGTGTTTGGAGTCGTCGGTTGTACAGCGTCTCCGCCTTTGATAAAGCCAGACGGGAGATCCGGGTACGTGACAGACCTCTATTCAGTTCAGAGGCTGAATGCAGATACACCAAAATGTCTTAAAGGACTACCTCCGGACCAGCTTTCGACCGGGGGCTTTGTAGAGGTCCAGATCTCGCATTATCGGAGTTACCGTTATGTGAGTGCCATCGTCCCTCCTGGCCTAAAACTGGCACTGCACGATAAGGTCGAAGTTTCTCCGGCTGACTGTAAGGACGGGAAGATTCCGGTTATTCAGCAGATTCTGTCCAAGCCTAAGTGAATTCGACCTGGCCTTCCCCCATCGTCACGGACACTTCCGTTAGGCGCATTTTAGATTTTCAAACTGTATCGGGCTGATGTAGCCGATAGTGGAATGACGCCGGCGTGGATTGTAGAACCTTTCGATGTAGTCGAACACATCTGCCCGTAAATCATCTCTGGTCTGGTAGTGCTTTTTGCTAAGGCGCTCGGTCTTTAGCGTCGAGAAGAAGCTTTCCATTGCAGCGTTGTCCCAGCAGTTACCGCGACGGCTCATGCTGCAAACGATGCCGTGGGATTCGAGTAGCCGCTGAAAATTTTCGCTGGTGTATTGCGCTCCCTGGTCTGAATGATGCAGCACGGCACGAGGACGGCCGCGACGGAAAATAGCCATCATCAGTGCATCCATTACGAGCTGCGCCGTCATCGTCGATTGCATCGACCAACCTACTACACGCCGCGAGTACAGGTCGAGGACTACAGCGACGAATAACCAGCCTTCGCCAGTCCACACGTAGGTAAAATCCGCGGCCCATTTTTGATTCGGCCCTGTGGCTTCAAACTGCCGGTCCAGCAGATTCGGCGCGATGGCGTGGACAGGGGAGTCAAGCTGTCCTGGTGCTCGACGTCGCTTATGACGGGCCTTGATGAAAGCAGCTTTCATCAGCCGCGCCACACGATTCTCACTGCAGGAGAAACCAGCATCGATGAGGTCCCGCACTACGCGCGGCGAACCATACGTGCCATCGCTGGCTTCGTGGCTATCCTTGATTGCCTTGAGGAGTTCGGCATTTTCGCGCTCATGAGCACTCGTCGGCCGTCCAAGCCAATCGTAAAAACCACTGCTTGATACGCCGAATAGTCGGCACATCGTTCGCGTTGGCCAGATGGTTCGATATTTGGCGATGAAGCCGTACTTCACTTGAGGTCGGCTGCGAAGTAGCCGAGCGCCTTTTTTAATATGTCGCGCTCCGTCTTGACCTTCGCCAGCTCGCGCCGCATACGCTCGTATTCTTGAGCCGATACCTTCTCGTGCCCGACTGCGACCTCTACATCAACGTTAGCATCTCGGCACCACCGTCCCAGCAAGTTGGCGCCGATGCCAAGGTCACGGGCTATTGCCGCCTTGCTCGCACCAGGCTGGCCTACCAACTTGACTGCTTCGCGCTTGAACTCTTCTGAAAATACTCGTCTTTCACGTGCCATGTAATACCTCCGATAGGGACATCATACCTATCGAAAGTGTCCGTCGTGGTGGGGGAAGGCCAACCTGCGGCTCCTAGATCAAGCAAATTGTCAGGCGAATATCAAGACAGTCCACGCACTGTGCAGACTTGGGCTTACCGTTGACTTGGTATCCAAGCGGAATTGATCGCCCCCTTAAGCACGGCGTGGCTGTGACCTCAGGTTGTAGGTGATGCTGGCAATGATGACCACCAGGATGAGTAGTTGCGCAGCGATAGGCTGCAGTGACGGGTAGACCCCCAGTACCTCGATGCGTGGCAGCGATACCGGCGTATCCGGAATCAGGCCGACCTTTTGCAGTGCTGCGGCACCTTTGCCGATCAACACAACCGCAAGGATGCCGACAAGTGCCGAACTAGCAGCAAAGAATTGACTGATTGGGAGCCGGGCTGAACTACGCAGCAGGATTGCGGCGATGCCGGCCAAAATGGCAATGCCCAACCCCAGGCCGGCCAGCAGGTAGCCTCCGTTTTCCTCCGTCCACAAAGCTGCATAGAAGAGAACTGTTTCGAAAACCTCGCGATAGACCGTTACAAACGCAAGCAAAAATAGCATCAGCATCGATTTTCCGTTCAATGCTGCTGACAGCTTTTGCTGGACATAGGCTTGCCACCGTCCCGCGAGACTCTTCTGGTGCATCCAGATACCAACTGCCAGCAGCACGACCGCAGCGAAAATTGCAGAAAACCCTTCGGTCATTTCACGGCTGGCGCCGCTAACATTGACGAGATAGGTTGCGACTGCCCAGGTGAATCCACCCATGGCCAACGCCGTTATCCAGCCAGCGTGCACATAGGGTAGGGCGTCCTTCCGGTTCGCTTTCTTGAGAAACGCAAGCATCGCGACTACGACCAGCAGTGCTTCCAGGCCTTCTCGCAACAAAATAGTCAGGGCACCGAGGAACGTCGACATCGGATCATTGGTCCCGGAGAGCGCTTCGTTGGCGGTATCCAGTCGGTTCTGCAATTTGGACTCGATCTGACGGGCTTGCTCCAGTTGCCCGGCGGCGGCTGCATTGCGGAACTGCCCCATCAAGTTCTCGACTTCGTGAAACAGTTCTGCGTTCTTCGCCGCAAGCGCAGGTTCGACAGGTTCGAAGCCGTCGAGGTACGCTGACAATGCCAACCGTGAAGCCTCCGCGCGATTCCCGGCACCAAGCGCTGTAACGCTTTGCTTCAAGTGTGCCTTAGCCAGTGCTAAGGAATCAGCAGATGAAGCAGTCATGAGTTCTGGCGAATTGCGCAGAAAGGCCAACAAGGAACGTGCCGTGTCATCGCCCAAGTGCTTGGCCAGTCCCGCTTCCGAACTTTGGCCCAAGGCGCCAAGTGTTGGCACGGCCGCATGCAATGCAGGCTGTTCCGCCCAAAGCTTTGCGCCTGCGTCACGGTCGGCCTTGGTGTACGACATCGTCGAGACGAAATAGGCAAGTGCCCAGCGATCGTCATCCGTGAGTTTTGCAAAACTGGGCATTGATGTACCGGGAACGCCGCGGGTAATAATTTGCTGCAGAGCGAAGACGCTGCGCTCGCGGGCACGGGTGTGGTCCGCGAATGCGATCGGAGGCGGGTTCAGTTGCGACGCTAACGGGCCATCGGCGCGACCACTAATGCCGTGACAAGCGGCGCATTGATTTGCGTAGAGCCGCCCTCCAAGTTTGATGTCGGGGGTGTTCGTCGGTGTCGTCTGCACCGGATAAGCAAGCAATAGAGCATCGGCAAGGTGGCGCGCCTGCTCAGCGACGACACTCGCCTGGGCCTTGTTCGCAATGGCTGTGCGTAACTCCCCAGTCCCGTCACGCAAAGCTTTCGTCGACGATGTCGGCGGTAAGCCTTCCAGTTGACGCGAAGCTTCCCGGGCAAATTCCTGCATTTCTCGGTATTCGTCTGCGCTGGCGATTTGCCCATTCTGGACAGCTTTACCATAGTCTACCGCGAGGTAGTCGAGCAGTTGCCAGATCTGCTTGGCTTGGTCTTGGCTCGTCGATGGAGCATTTTCTGCTAGCGATAGGCCAGATCCAACGACCATTAGCACCGTAAGAAGCCAACGGAATAACTTTGTAGACAAACGCATAATAAGTATAAACGGAAGTAACGCTAAATGAGAATCATTATACTTTAACTTTTCTGTCGAAGAACAATGATTGCCCGGATTGTTGTCGCGTCGACGTCGCCGTTGGCCTTGTCGTCGCGAATAGGACCGGCTAGGTCCTCTGGTGGTCCTTGGCTAACGGGCCAAGGTGAACTCACGCAGACAATGGGGTTTCAGGTGCAACGGAGCGCAAAACCGGGTTAAGTCATGAAGGGTTGTAAGCCGGCCCCGAGTTTTCCGTTTCCCCTGATTTCCCGATGGGTGTCTCTCGGCGCAGCATCATTTTAGTAATTGCACTTCGTCAATATTCCGGTAATCTACGGAATATCAAATAAATAAGGGGGTGCCATGAAACTTGCAGCAGTGATTCTTGAGAACTTCCGTGGCTACTGCCAGCCAACAAGGATCGAGATCGACGAGGACCTGACCGCGTTTATCGGGAAGAACGACGCCGGCAAATCGACCATCCTGGAAGCCCTCGAGATATTCTTCAACGACGGGAAGCCCGAACAGGGCGACGCCTGCGTGCACGGAAATGCGGCGGACATTCGCATCGGCTGCGCGTTTACGGAGCTTCCCGCTGCCCTGGTCCTTGATTCGGCGGCCAACACCTCACTCGCTGCCGAACATTTGCTGAACGAGGCTGGCGAGCTCGAGATCATCAAGGTATGGGACTCATCGGCGAAGACGCCGAAAGAGGCCGTCTTCGCGGCGGCGCTACATCCGACCCATGCGGACGCGGCCGACATTCTTTCGCTCAAGAATTCTGACCTAAAGGCTCGCATCAAGAAGCTGGGCATTAGCGATACGACCGTAAACCTCTCGGTCAACGGGAGTATGCGGCAGGCCATACGCGATACCTGCAGCCCGTTGGCCCCGGAGCGCAAGCTCGTCCCCCTCGACAAGGAAGAGGCCAAGAAGGTATGGGAGCAAATCAAGCCGCAGTTGCCGATGTACGCCCTCTTCCGTTCCGACCGGGCGAGCCAGGACGGGGACGAAGAAGTCCAAAACCCGCTTGGCTTCGCCATTGCGCAAGCCCTGAAGGAAATGGAGGCCGACCTCAAGAAGATCGAGAACGCTGTACGCGCAAGGGCAGAGGACGTGGCAAGCCGAACGCTCTCGAAGCTCAACGAGATGGACAGCCGACTTGCGAGCGAGCTCAAGCCGTTCTTCAAGGCAGACCCGAAGTTGAATAATGCCTTCAAGTTCGGCCTCATCGGTGACAACGGCATCCCGATCAACAAGCGCGGAAGCGGCGTGCGCCGCCTCATCCTGCTCAACTTCTTCCGAGCCGAAGCGGAGCGGCGGCGGAGGGAGAAGGGGGCGCTGAGCGTCATATACGCCATCGAGGAGCCAGAGACTTCACAGCATCCCGAAAACCAACGACTACTCGTCCGAGCGCTCAAGGAACTCGCCATCGAGGAGAATACGCAGGTTCTGGTAACGTCACACACGCCCGGCCTAGCCGGCCTCCTTCCAAGCGACAGCCTCCGTTGCGTACGCAGGCAGGAGGACGGGACGGCATCCGTTTCCGAGTGCGACGACAGTGAGCTGGCCGCCATCGCCAACGAGCTGGGCGTACTGCCGGACCAGCGCGTGAAGGCCCTGGTCTTCGTCGAGGGATCGAACGACGTCGAGTTCCTGGAACGCGTCAGCGCCATGCTCAAGCCCAGCGTGCCCGACGCCGTGGACTTCACTGCCGACAACCGGGTGGCTCTCGTGCCGCTCGGGGGGGCTCCCTCAAGCACTGGGTGGCCAAACACTACCTGAGCAAGCTAGGCATCCCCGAGGTCCATCTCTACGACCGCGACGACGATGTACCGCCGAAATATCAGCTCGAATGTGACGCGGTGAACGCCCGGAAGGATGGGTCATGGGCTGCAATCACCGCGAAGCGGGAGCTCGAGAACTACCTGCACGCCGACGCCATCACGGAAGGACTGGACGGGATCGCCATCGCCTTCACTGACACCTGCGACGTTCCCCTGAAAGTGGCTGAGGCCGTCCACCTCGCGTCCGAAAGTACGAAGCCATGGGCCCAGGTCCTAGCCGACGCGAAGGCGCTTGACAAAAAGGTGGGCCTTGCCAAGAAGCGCCTCAATCGCGAGGCGGCTTCAAGGATGACCTCGGAGCGGCTCGCGCATATCGACGCCGCTGGGGAGGTGTCCGGATGGCTGCGGCGGATTCACGGCATGCTGGGGTAATCGAACCCCGCATGAGCCGGTACGGCCAGGCTACAAAGGGACCAGCTCGACGGCTCCCAGCGGCGCGCCGACCTTCGAAAGAGGTTTCCCGTTACTTCGAAATCGACGTAAATCTACCTCACGGAATTTTCGGCGGTTCCGGCTTATACCCCCACGAAGGGCAGAGCGAAGGCGCGGAAAAAGGAAAAAACAGCACGCTAAGCCATCGCCGGGTTTGGATTGTCCAGTTGAAGTACGCTTCAGCCCGGCGTCAGGCATGCCGCTCAAACAGCGTCAGCATAGAATCCATTGGAGAATTTCCTGACGCCCTTGCAGCCACACCTATGACCTCAACCTGACACCCTCCGTCCCTAACCAAGTTTTTCGTTCCGTTGCGTCTGACACCCACAATGGCGGTATGAGTTAGTATGCCTATACTTACTACAAGGTTTGCGGGAGTCTGAATGGGTATGCGAATTGGTGAACTCGCGAGGCGAGCTGGCTGCCAGCCTGAAACGATACGCTTCTATGAGCAAAAAGGACTGCTTCCGGCACCGATCAGGTCGGAGGCAAACTATCGCCTGTACGATACCATTCATGCGGAGCGCTTACAGTTCATCCGGCGCTGTCGAGCACTTGGCATGTCCTTGGATGAGGTGCAGATCCTGCTCGGCTTCCAAGATCATCCGGAAAAATCATGCGACGGAGTTAATGACTTGGTCGATGAACATCTTCGGGAGGTTGATCGCCAGATTGCAGATATGCAATCTTTGCGGCAACAACTTTCCAGCTTGCGTAGTTCCTGCGATTCCGCACGCGAGGCCAAGGATTGCGAGATCCTGAAGCAGTTGAATGAGCTATCCCGCTGAGCCCAAGCGTTTCTTAGGGGAGTAGAGCACCATATCATCAAAATTCCGGCTTGCTAAGCTGATGCAAGAGACCTTTTTGTCGAAGCCGGGTTAACAGCGCATTTCATCAGCTTTTCAAATTGACCCATCCCCACCGTTTTTCACGAATTTTCCCTTGACTCTGTAGCTGCTACAGGGTGTCAACTGCCAGGCATAAGGGAAGACGCGGCAGAAGCCATGTCCCAATCCGATCGCAATATCGCTTTATTGATTGATACGCCTATGAGTGAACCTAGCCAAACGACATGTAACGCCGCCGGCAAGGCATCCGGATGCTCGCCGTCTGCTCCTATGCCGTCCGCTGTGCCGGCCTCTGAAGGAAAGACCGTCACCTACCGTATCGCCAACATGGACTGTCCGTCGGAAGAAGGCCTGATCCGCCGAAAGCTGCACGGCATGCAAGGGATCCTGGACTTGCGTTTTAACCTGATGGGCCGCTCGCTGGACGTCATGCACGAACTGCGATCCGTACAACCGGTTACCGAAGCTCTACACAGCATCGGCATGAAAGCGGTTGTCGTAGATGAGAGCGCGCCGGCGCCGGTCGTCGCAGAGGAGGCGGCACTCAGTCCTTTGCAGAAGGCGGGACTGGGAGTGGCTGGCCTGTGCGCCGTCGCGGCGGAGGTGCTCGCGTGGCAAGGCACGGCCGAATCCTCCCCGCCTGTAATTGCTTTGTCCCTGATATCCATCCTCACGGCAGGCATTCCAACGCTGCGCAAAGGGTGGGTAGCGCTCAAGACGCTTACCCTCAACATCAATTTCTTGATGTGCCTCGCAGTCGTCGGCGCCGTCCTGATCGGCCAGTGGCCGGAAGCGGCGATGGTGATTTTCCTGTTCGCGATTGCCGAGCTGATCGAGGCCATGTCGCTAGATCGTGCCCGGGGCACGGTTCACGGCCTGTTACGCCTGGCACCGGATGAGGCCAATGTACGCGACGAGCATGGGCAGTGGCGGCTCACCGAGGCAGATCGCATCGATGTGGGCGCCATCGTGCTGGTCAAGCCGGGCGAGCGGATCGCGGTCGACGGCGAAGTCATCGAAGGCGAGTCGTCGGTGAACCAGGCCCCCATCACTGGCGAAAGCATGCCAGTGGCCAAAAAGCCCGGCGACGCTGTCTACGCCGGCACTATCAACGAGCACGGCTTGCTCGAAGTCCGCGTCACGATGCAGCGCCGCAACAGTACGCTCGCGAAAATCGTTCGCGTCATCGAGGAGACGCAGCAGAACCAAGCCCCGACGCAGCGCTTCGTCGATACTTTCGCCAAGTACTACACGCCGGCAGTCGTCGTGGCCGCGCTGCTGGTCGCCATGTTGCCGCCATTGCTGTGGCATCAGCCGGTACATGAATGGTTGTACAAGGCCCTGGTGATGCTCGTGATTGCCTGTCCGTGTGCGCTGGTGATCTCGACGCCGGTGACCGTGGTGAGCGGGCTTACGGCGGCAGCGAAGCAGGGCATCCTCATCAAGGGCGGACAGTTTCTTGAGGCCGGCTACAAGCTCAAGGCGATCGCGCTCGACAAGACCGGTACCTTGACACAAGGTCGACCAGCGGTGGTCGCCGTTGCCACGGTGTCCAACCATTCGCGCGACGAACTCTTGGAAATCGCTGCGAGTCTCGATGCCAATTCCGACCATCCGCTGGCGCGGGCCGTCGTGGCCGCGGTCAGGCCAGGTACGCAGTTGCATCGTGTGCAGGGGTTCCAATCTGTGGGCGGCCGCGGCGTGCGCGGGGTCATCGGCGGCGTCCAGTATTACCTGGGCAACCAACGCCTGATGACCGAGCATGGGGTAGATGTCGATGCCGTGCGCGAGGACCTGGCGGAACAGGAAGCTGCCGGGCGCACCGCCGTGCTGCTGGCCAGCGAAAGCGGCCTGATCGGCGTGATCGCGATCGCGGACGTCCTGCGCGGCAGTGCCATCCCCGCGATCGAGCGGCTGAAGGCGCTCGGGGTTACGCCTGTCATGCTCACTGGCGATAACCTTGCGACCGCGCAGCAGATCGGGCGCCAGGTGGGAATCGACCAGGTGCATGCTGATTTGCTGCCTGAGCAAAAGCTCGAAGCTGTCGAGGCACTGGAAGCGAAATATGGCGCGGTCGGCATGATCGGCGACGGCATCAACGACGCTCCGGCGCTTGCCCGGGCAAAGATCGGATTCGCAATGGGCGCGGCCGGAAGCGATACCGCGATCGAGACAGCCGATGTCGCGCTGATGGACGACAACCTTCAAAAGCTGCCGGCCTTTGTCAGCCTGAGCAAGCAGACGCGCCACGTCCTGGTACAGAACATCGTTCTTGCGCTTGGGATCAAAGCGGTCTTTTTTGCGCTTGCGCTGTTCGGGCTGGCTACGCTGTGGATGGCGGTTTTTGCCGATGTCGGCGCGAGTCTGCTAGTCGTATTCAACGGGCTCAGGCTGCTGCGGTTTCGCCAGGCTGCAGGCTCGTCCAAGGGGGCCTAATCAGCATGTTGCACAGGGTGACACGTGACGGCGGCACGCGGACCGGCTGGCAGGCCATTGCCAGTCCATGCTATATTCCGGCCATGGTCCGTCGCCTCGTGTACATCATTGCCGCAGTTATCGCCCTCCAGTTCAGCTGGACGACGGTGGCTGCGTATTGCATGCACGAGACAGGCCGCGCAGCGCAGCACTTCGGCCACCACCAGCACATCGAGGATGGTGACGAGTTCCCAGTCGCTGCCAAGGATGCTCCATCCGTGGTGAAAAAGTTCGCTGTGCACGCGCACTGCGCATCGTGTCACCACGCTACGGTAGCGATCGATACATGGCATGATGCGCCGCTCTATCTGCAATGGGCGAGCGCTCCTCCGGATACGGATATCGTCCCGCTGTCCTCCATCTGCACTTCTCCGCCTGAACGGCCCCAATGGAATTCCGCCGCGTAGATCCGGCGGAGCCATATTTTCCATGATTTGACAGACTGACTTTGGGCGCTTGATGCAGCCCTGGTCCTGCCATGCCGCCGCCGGATGACCTTCGTTTTCATTTTCGGAGTTATCCATGCGACCCAGTTTCATCCTGTTGGGGGCCGCGGCATTGTCCATGCCGTTGCTCGCAGCTGCTGCACAGCAAAGTGATCAGCAAACAATTTCAGTAAGCGCACGTCCCTATGCGCCGGCGCCATCGGCCACGGCGACAGTCACCACCCTGGACGAGGCAATACGCCTGGCTTTGACGTCGAATCCGACGCTGCGTTCTGCTACGCAAAGTGTCGCGATCGCGGACGCTTCCAAGTCGCAGGCCGGTCTCATCGCCAATCCCGAACTCTCCGTTCTACGCGAGGGCATGGATCGTGCTAACCGGACACAAACCGTTCAGATCAACCAGCGTCTCGAATTGGGTGGCAAACGCTCGGCGCGCGTCGATGTGGCGGAGCGGGAGCGGCAGGTGGCTCTTCAGGACGTCGCGGTTGCGCAAGCGCAGTTACGTGCCGATGTCACCTCCGCCTATTTCGATGCGCTCATCGCCCAGGAACGCCGGGAGCTCGCACGGGCATCGGTGCAGGTCGCCGAAAAGGCCACCCTCGTTGCGTCCAAGCGCGTCACCGCGGGCCGCATTTCACCCATCGAAGAATCGCGATCAAGGGTCGCAGAAGCGGGCGTGCGGCTCGAACTGGCGCAAGCGTCATCCGAGTTAAGCCTGGCCAAGCAGCGGCTTGGCGCACTCTGGGGCCGCACCGAAGCAGGGCAGCTGTCGCTGGAGCGGCCGGCTGGTGACGTCCAGGCATTGCCACCCTTGGACGCGCTACGCCAGCAGCTTGAAGCAGGACCGCAACTGCGCCGGGCCCGGGAGCAGGTCGAGCGTGAAGAGGCCCAGGTGCGGCTTGAACGCGCCCAGCGTGTGCCGGATGTCACGGTTACCGTTGGCAGCCAGCGCGATAACCAGATCGGCCATAACCAGGCCGTCCTCGGCGTATCGGTTCCACTGCCGCTATTCAACCGTAATCAGGGCAACATGCTGGCCGCCTTGCGCCGCACCGACAAAGCGCGCAGCGATCTTGATGCCGAACGCCTGCGTGTGAGCCAGGCGCTAGGCGAGGCCTATCAGCGTGCCCAGTTGGCGCAGCAGGAAATCGCCAGCATTACGGCCGACATCCTTCCAGTCGCGCAAACCACCTATGACGCCGCGGTAACAGGCTTCGAGGCCGGCAAATTCAGCTTCCTCGATGTGCTCGATGCCCAGCGAACCCTGTTCCAGACGCGCGCCCAATATTTGCGAGCGCTGTCCGATCGCTACCGCTCGGTAGCCGACCTCGGGCGCTATGTCCAGCTCAGGCCGGACCAGAGCAAGTAATTCCACAGGAATCTCAACATGAAGTTCAATATCGATAAAAAGTCCCGGAAGTCCATTCTGGGCGTCGTACTCGTCGGCATTCTGCTCGGCGCCGCCATCATTTTCTGGAAAAAAGACGGACAGACTGAAGGCGTGCAGGAAGCGCATACCGAGCAGGCCGGCGCTTCGAAAGAAGAAAAGAAAGAAGAGCACGCGGAAGCCAGTAGCGGCCTGATCGTGCTGTCCGAGCAACAGATTCGTACCGCAGGCGTCGCCACTGCCAAGGCGGCGCCTGCGACCATCGGCAACGTCGTCCAGTTGCCTGGCGAAGTACGTTTCAATGAAGACCGGACGGCACACGTGGTGCCTCGGGTGGCAGGTGTGGCCGAGTCTGTCTCTGCCGACCTCGGGCAGACCGTCAGGAAGGGCCAGGTACTGGCCGTGATCTCGAGCCCGGAGCTTGCCGATCTGCGCAGCACCGCGCTGGCGGCGCAAAAGCGCCTCGGTCTGGCGAAGGTGACGTACGAGCGCGAAAAGAAGCTGTGGGAGGACAAGATCTCGGCCGAGCAGGATTACCTGCAGGCTCAACAGGCTCTTCGCGAAGCGGAAATCGCTGCCCAGACGGCGAACTCGAAACTTACCGCGCTGGGCGCCGGTAATTCGGGTGGCCAGCTGAACCGGTATGTCCTGCGTGCGCCCTTCGACGGCGTCGTCGTCGAGAAGCACATCACGCAAGGGGAAATGGTCAAAGAGGATACCAATGTCTTCCTGCTGTCCGACCTCTCCACGGTGTGGGTCAACATTGTGGTGACGGCAAAGGATCTGGAAGCGATCCGCGTTGGCGAAATCGCCACCGTGAAATCGACCGCATCGGACTCTTCGGCAACCGGCAAGGTGAGCTACGTTGGTGCGCTGCTTGGCGAAGAAACCCGCTCGGCGAATGCGCGCGTGGTTCTGCCTAACCCCAAGCTGGCGTGGCGTCCGGGACTCTTCGTCAACGTCAACATGGCACGCGGCACGCGTGAGGTTCCCGTGGCAGTCGCCGCGGACGCCGTTCAGACGGAGAATGGCAAATCGATCGTCTACGTGCGCGTTCCCCAGGGCTTTCAGGAGAAAAACGTGAGCCTGGGCGCCAGCGACGGTAAGTTCGTCGAGATCGTTTCCGGGCTGGAGCCGGGAGCTGAGTATGCCACGACCGGCAGCTTCGTATTGAAAGCTGAGCAGGGCAAGGGCAGCGCCGAGCATGAAGACTGACAGGAGGCTGCCCCATGTTTGATCGCATTATTCGCTTCGCCATCGAGCACCGATGGCTTGTCATGCTGGGCGTGTTCGGCATGGCCGCAATCGGCGTCTACAGTTACCAGAAGCTGCCCATCGACGCAGTGCCTGATATCACCAACGTCCAGGTCCAGATCAACACCTCGGCGTCCGGTTATTCGCCGCTCGAGGTCGAGCAGCGCGTCACTTTCCCGATCGAAACCGTCATGGCCGGCTTGCCGGGCCTGGAACAGACGCGTTCGCTCTCGCGCTACGGCCTGTCCCAGGTGACCGTAATCTTCAAGGATGGCACCGACATCTATTTTGCCCGTCAGCTGGTCAACCAGCGCATCCAGGAGGCCAGGGAAAATCTTCCGCAGGGTGTTTCGCCGATGATGGGACCGATCTCGACCGGCCTGGGCGAAATCTATCTGTGGACGGTCGAGAGTGAACCGGGTGCGAAAAAGCCGGACGGCACGCCGTACACGCCGACCGACCTGCGCGAAGTCCAGGACTGGATCATCAAGCCGCAGTTGCGCCAGGTGCCCGGCGTCACCGAGATCAACTCCATCGGCGGTTTCGCCAAGGAGTATCACATCACGCCGGATCCTGCGAAGCTGAGTTCCTACGGCCTGACGCTCAAGGACGTCGTCGCGGCCATTGAGCAGAACAACGGCAACGTCGGCGCCGGCTATATCGAGCGAAGCGGAGAGCAGCTGCTGATTCGCGCGCCCGGCCAGGTGCGTACTCTCGACGACATTCGCAACACGATACTGAACAACGTTCGCGGTGTGCCGATCCGCGTGCGCGACGTCGCCGAGGTAGGCCTGGGCGCCGAGCTGCGCACTGGCGCCGCGACCGAGAACGGTAGGGAAGTCGTGCTCGGTACGGTGTTCATGCTGATCGGCGAGAACAGCCGGGTTGTCGCGCAGGCGGTTGCGAACAAGATGGTCCAGGTCAACCGCACACTGCCGACGGGCGTTCACGCGGTGCCGGTGTACGACCGGACCGTACTCGTCGACAAGGCGATCGCGACGGTGAAGAAAAACCTGCTCGAAGGTGCGGTGCTGGTTATCGTCATCCTGTTCCTTTTCCTCGGTAACTTCCGCGCGGCGCTGATTACCGCGATGGTCATCCCATTGGCGATGCTGTTCACCTTTACCGGCATGGTCACGTACAAGGTGAGTGCGAACCTGATGAGCCTTGGCGCACTGGACTTCGGCATCATCATCGATGGCGCCGTGGTCATCGTCGAGAACTGCGTGCGCCGCCTGGCCCACGCCCAGGAACACCATCGGCGCGAATTGACACTGAGTGAGCGCTTCCATGAGGTGTTCGCGGCGGCTGGCGAATCGCGCCGTCCGTTGTTGTTCGGGCAGCTGATCATCATGGTCGTCTACCTGCCGATCTTTGCCCTGTCCGGCGTGGAAGGCAAGATGTTCCACCCGATGGCTTTCGCCGTCGTGGCGGCGCTGCTCGGCGCGATGATCCTGTCGATTACCTTCGTTCCTGCCGCGGTCGCGCTCTTCATCGGCAAACGCGTTGCCGAGAAGGAGAACCGGCTGATGGGTTGGGCGCGCCAAGGCTATGCGCCAATGCTCGAGAGAGTGCTGGGCAACGGCGCCCTGGTCGTCACGAGCGCAATCGTGCTTGTCGTGCTGTCGGGTTTGCTGGCGGTGCGTCTGGGCAGCGAGTTCGTGCCTAGCCTGAACGAAGGCGATATCGCACTGCAGTCGCTGCGCATCCCTGCGACCAGCCTCACGCAGTCGCTGGACATGCAGAAGCGCCTCGAGGCTGGGCTGAAAGCCAAGTTCCCGGAGATCGACCGGGTCTTTGCGCGAACAGGTACGGCGGAGATCGCATCGGACCCGATGCCTCAGAATATTTCGGACGGCTACGTCATGCTTAAGCCCGAAGACAAGTGGCCGGCGCCGAAGAAGAGCCGCAACGAGCTGATTGCCGCAATCAAGGAAGAGGCCGAGAAGTATCCAGGCAATGGCTATGAGTTCTCGCAGCCGATCCAGCTCCGCTTCAATGAGCTGATCTCGGGCGTGCGCAGCGACGTGGCTGTCAAGGTGTTCGGCGACGACATGGACGTACTCGCCGACACGGGTCAGCGGATCGCCGAGGTGCTCGGACGCGTGCCGGGTGCAACCGAAGTCAAGGTCGAGCAGACCGGAGGCCTGCCGATGCTGACGGTCCAGATCGATCGCGAGAAGACGGCCAGGTACGGCCTGAACATCAACGATGTCCAGGAAACGCTCACCATTGCCACCGGTGGCCGTGAAGCGGGAACCGTATTCGAGGGCGACCGCCGCTTCGACATTACGGTGCGCCTGCCGGAAACGCTGCGCGCCGACCTCGATGCGCTCAAGCGGCTGCCGATCTCGCGTCCGTCAAGTTCACCCGACGGAACAGCTTCCTTCATCCCGCTGGGCGAGGTTGCCACGCTGTCGTTTGCCCCGGGACCGAACCAGATCAGCCGCGAAAACGGCAAGCGCCGGGTGGTGGTCAGCGCGAACGTGCAGGGCCGCGACATTGGCAGCTTTGTGCCGGAGGCAGAGGCCGCGATTCAAAAGAGCGTGAAGATCCCGTCCGGCTACTGGACGACCTGGGGCGGTACGTTCGAGCAGTTGCAGTCGGCCACGCAACGCCTTCAGGTTGTGGTGCCCCTGGCGCTGTTCCTGGTCTTCACGCTTCTCTTCGTTATGTTTAATAACGTCAAGGATGGGTTGCTGGTATTTACGGGCATTCCGTTCGCGCTGACCGGCGGTGTGCTTGCTTTGACGCTACGTGGCATCCCGATGTCTATCTCGGCAGCGGTTGGATTTATCGCGCTGTCCGGAGTCGCAGTGCTCAACGGCCTGGTGATGATCTCCTTCATCCGGTCGCTGCGAGAGGGCGGCATGCCACTTGAGGAGGCGATTCGCCATGGCGCCCTGACCAGGCTCAGGCCTGTATTGATGACGGCCTTGGTCGCTTCACTGGGGTTCGTGCCGATGGCTCTGGCCACCGGTACCGGTGCCGAGGTGCAGCGTCCTCTGGCTACAGTCGTTATCGGCGGCATTCTGTCGTCGACCGCGCTGACGCTTCTGGTGCTGCCACTCTTGTACCGGCTGACGCACCGAAGTGATGACGTGGCGGACATCAAGGCGGAGCCGGTTCGGGTACCGGTGTAAGGGCATATAGAGTGTGCGTCGCTGGCTCTTTGCTTGCGGCGCACAACCAAGCTTCCTGAAACTCAGCTGAACCTGTAGAGGAAACACAGTATGGATCCGCACGCGGATTTTCATGGCCTGACGATTCTTATTGCGATTGCAGTTTCATTGTGCGGTGTGCTGGCATTGCTGATTTTCTTTCTTTGGATTGAACGCCGCAACAAGCGCGGCTCCAGAACCGGCGGCAGCCGCGGAAAAGTAGTGCGGCCAGTACGCAAGAAAAGGCGAAAGTAACAGACGTAGGTTCAATACAAGGAAACGCGGCCTGCGCAGGTCACTTGGCAATAAATTCCCAGGTGACGCCGCGGTCTTCGCTTCGGATCAATATACCGTTGATGGCCCCGTACAGCCGGCCGGACGGTGTGCTGGCGAGCGCGGTAATCGGTGCAACTGGTGACCGCATCCGGATCCAATGGTCGCCGCCATCCTGGCTAATGAAAAATCCTTCGCGCGCGGCGGCGTACACACGTTCCCGCCAGCCAGTATCGCTGGCCACAAGGTGGAAGTTCAGTTCGACTTTGCCGGCCTTGTGCCATCCACAAAAACAATCCATCGCGCGACGCACTCCCTTGCGTGTCGCCGCAAACATCCATCCGGTCCCGGTTCCGCCTGGCGTTCTCGAGTGTGCAAGTTGTGCGACCGATTCGCCGGGGCCGTGATCAACCAGGTTCCAGCTTGCGCCGGCATCCCGGCTAGTGAAAATGCCTTTCCCAACAACGTAGGCATATACGGTTCGGGCTTGGGTAGAGTGCGCGGCCAAGGTCGCAACGTCGCCGTTGGACAGCCCTTGATTGCGCGCCAGCCAAGTGCGTCCGCCATCGTGGCTGTGGAACACACCCGAACCCACGACTGCGGCATAGATCGTTTTGGCGCGGCCCGCCGAAATCGTGAGTGAGACGATATTACCTTGCGCCGTAGCTGGCAGAGCCACAGGCTTCTATGTGCGCCCCTCGTCCGGGCTAAAAGCAAGAGATCTGGACGTTGCCTTCCAAAGCCCACCGCTAGCATCATCGAACGCGAGGGCAATAATCGGTGGCGCAGAGGGTGGAGGCGCCGACCTTGCCGCGCCCGGTAGCGCTGCCAGTCCAATCGCAACTGTTATGTTGCCAAGCGCCCATACAGCTTGAGCGCGTTTTCGCAGTAGTCTCATTGCCTTTCCCGCGTTTAGCCAGGCTAGACGTCATTGCCCCCGAAATTATCGTCATGAAGAATGCACATTAACGTAAACGTCCAACTTCAAGCGCGGTAGTTAGAGACATCCCTGCCGCCTGGAAAGAGGTAATGCATCGACCAAATTCATGAGTACGATTGGGTGCGCTTCTGCACGGACCGGGCAACAGCTGGACGCCATACTTCTAGCATCGACAAAAGGTGACGATATGAAAACTGCCGAGCGAGTACGACTGGAGCTGCCTTTGGTACTCCCAGAGATAGACGATCCGAACGACCCATGCATTGATCGGCTGATCGGTCTGCTTGAGGGGCGCCCGGGTGTCGAGCACGTCCATATGAAAACGCTTGAGAATGCGCGACCTGTTCTCTGCCTGCATTACGATCCCGCAGTGATCAACGTGTCGAGATTACGCGAACTGGTGAGCGCGATCGGAGCGCGCTTGACGGAACAGTTTGCGCATTACATCGGTCGCACACCAGTGCCGCTGCATGCCCGGAGCGCCAGGCTATTCGCTGATCGGTTGCGCCGGATATCAGGTGTGTTGGAAGCGGAAGTATCTCCGTCTGGGGCTGTTCGTATCGAGTACGAGCGCTCTGCGATCACGCAGAAGGCGTTGGAAGAACGGATACGGTCGCTCGGCGCGGCGCTGGCCAGCGACGCTGCACCTACCGAAAAAATCACTCAATCGAATAGCACTACCGAACTGCCCACGCATGGTGGCCATCGACACGAGCATGGCGACCATGCCGGCCACGATCATGAGCATGACGAAAAAGAAGGGAAGGGACATGCTCATGGCGATCAGGATGGACACGCGGGACATGCGCATTCACACGGCGGGATATTTGGCGAACATACCGAATTAATTTTTGCTGTCCTTGCCGGCGTCTTCGTCCTGGCGGGCTGGCTGGTCGAGCGGAGCGGATCCGCTCCGGATTGGGTATCGCTGGCGCTGTATGTCGGGGCCTACCTCTGCGGAGGCTTTTTTACCGCGAAAGAAGCCATCGAGAACATCCGTGAGCGCCGTTTTGAAATCGATACGCTGATGCTGGTAGCGGCAGTCGGCGCGGCGGCCTTGGGTAAATGGGCCGAAGGTGGCCTACTGCTCTTCCTGT
The DNA here is from genome assembly GCF_001941825.1 of Massilia putida. Taxonomy (NCBI): domain Bacteria; kingdom Pseudomonadati; phylum Pseudomonadota; class Betaproteobacteria; order Burkholderiales; family Oxalobacteraceae; genus Massilia; species Massilia putida. The sequence continues at coordinate 1,292,196 of NZ_CP019038.1, read as the reverse complement.
TCAGCCTCGGCCACTCGCTGGAACACTTCGCCATGGGGCGTGCGCGCCGCGCAATCGAAGCCTTGGCGGAACTCGCACCCGAGAAAGCTCTGGTCAAGCGTGGCGAAGGCACTGAGGAGGTTCCGGTCGAAACGCTCAAGCCCGGTGACGTCGTGCTGGTAAAGCCAAACGAACGGCTGCCGGCGGATGGCGTCGTGGTGAAGGGTACGTCCAGCGTGAATCAGGCGCCGGTAACCGGTGAAAGCGTTCCGGTCGATAAAGTCGCCGTAAAGGATGGGCAGGCGGCGATCGCTGCGTTCGACCGCGTGGACGCAAGCAACAGGGTGTTTGCCGGTACCATCAATGGGGCCGGCGCGATCGAAGTGATGGTGGCGCGACTGGCGTCGCAATCGACCATGGCGCGGGTCGTCCAGATGGTTGCCGAAGCCGAAGCCCAGCGCTCGCCCACCCAGCAGTTTACCGACAAGTTCGAACGCATTTTCGTCCCCGTCGTCCTGACGCTGGTAGCGCTGCTGATGCTCGCATTCCTCGTCGTCGACGAATCATTTTCGGACAGTTTTTATCGGGCGATGGCGGTGCTGGTGGCGGCCAGTCCGTGTGCCCTTGCTATCTCGGTGCCGAGTGCCGTCCTGTCCGGCGTCGCGAGAGCAGGGCGCAGCGGTGTCCTGGTAAAGGGTGGCGGTCCCCTGGAAAATCTCGGCAGTCTTAGTTCGATCGCCTTCGACAAGACCGGGACCCTCACCGAGGGACGTCCCAAGCTCACCGATGTGACGACGGCTGGTGGGGCGAGCGAAGCCGAGTTGCTATCCGTGGTCGTGGCCGTCGAATCGCATAGTGACCACCCACTGGCCACGGCACTGGTGGAAGGCGGACAGCAACGGCTGCAGGCTGGCGGCCAGGTTGTACAAGCCGACGACGTCCGCAGTATCACCGGCCGGGGTGTCGAGGCGGTGGTCGATGGCGAGAAGACGTACATCGCCAAGCCGGTGTTTTTCAGCGAAATGGATGGCATGAAATTGCCAACTGAGCTAGTCGACGCCAACGACAGCCTGGTCAAGTCAGGCCGGACCACGATGGTTGTGCTAAAAGGGGACCGATTCCTCGGTGTGATTGGCGTAATGGATACGCCGCGCCCGGCCGCGACCGCTGTGATGGCCCAGCTACGTGAGCTGGGAATCGAACGCCTGGTGATGATCTCCGGTGACAACCAGCAGGTCGCCGACGCCGTCGCACGCACGGTTGGCCTGACCGAGGCCAAAGGCGACCTGATGCCGGAGCAAAAGGTCGAGACCATCAAGGCCTTGCGTGAGCGCCACGGCAAGGTCGCGATGGTTGGCGATGGCGTCAACGACGCCCCGGCAATGGCCAACGCAACAGTCGGCATCGCCATGGGCGCCGCCGGTTCGGACGTCGCGCTCGAGGCGGCCGACGTCGCACTCATGGGCGATGACCTCAGCCAGTTGCCGTTCGCTGTCGGGCTATCGAGGCGTACAAGAAGGGTGATCAAACAGAACCTTTGGGTGAGCCTTGGCGTAGTCGCGGTATTGATCCCCGCGACGATTTTCGGCCTTAACATCGGCACCGCGGTTCTCTTTCACGAGGGGTCGACCTTGCTCGTCGTAATCAATGCGCTGCGCCTGCTGGCCTATCCGGGAACGCCTAAAACAAGCGATGGGCCGGAACCCGCGGCACACGCCGAGCGAAATGCCGACACCTTTCCTGGCACGAAGTCGTCGGAATCTCCTAAGGTTTCGTCATGACTGGGCTGCTACTGAAGGTGTTGACGTATGCAGCGTTTCCGGCTGTCGCCATCGTGGTCGGCTCCGTCATCGCGGCCATACGCGAGCCCAGCGCAGGCTTGCGCAGTAGTGTGCAGCATTTTGCAGCCGGCACGGTGTTCAGTGTTCTCGCGGTCGAACTGCTTCCCGACCTGATGCATCGCCGGATGCCGTGGCCAACCTTGATTGGCTTCTCGCTCGGCGTGGCATTGATGCTGACGCTGAAATGGATTGGCGACCGCGCGGAAAAGGCGGAAGGCGAGCGCAGTACGCGCGGCCTGGTCACGGCCATGGGTGTGGACGTCGGTTTGGATGGCACACTGATTGGCTTATCCTTTGCGGCAGGAGAAAAACAGGGGTTGCTGCTGACGGTGGGGCTGGTACTCGAGCTGCTTTTCTTGGGTGTCTCCTGTGCGACCTCGCTTCGCAGCGCGGGAAGAGCCAGGTCCATGATCATACGAACGACCGCAATGCTCGTTGTGGCACTACTGATCGGTGCTGCAGCCGGCGCAATTCTATTAAGTTCCGTCACGCCGGTCTATGTAGACGCCATGCTCGCTTTTGGCGTGGCCGCATTGCTGTATTTGGTGACTGAAGAACTGTTGGTCGAGGCTCACGAGGAAATCGAGACACCGGTGCAGACTGCAATGTTTTTTCTGGGCTTCATCCTACTGTTTATCATCGACATGCTGATTTGACGGTACCCGAAACGTCTATCGAACACCGAAGGAGAAGGAATGATCGACTACATCAAGGGCAATCTCGTCGAGGCACGCGATGCGCTGGACCGCCTCATCAATAACACTACGCAACTAGGCAATATCGAGGCCAGCGCCAGCCTTCTGATCGAAGCGTTGGAGCATGGACGCCGCGTGATTTCGTGTGGAAATGGCGGCTCGATGTGTGACGCCATGCACTTGGCGGAAGAGTTATCCGGGCGATTCCGTGATGACCGTCCTGCAATGGCGGCAGTCGCGATCAGTGATCCGAGCTATATCAGTTGCGTTGCCAACGACTACGGCTATGAGCAGGTTTTCGCCCGTTTCGTCCAGGGTAACGGTAGCGCGGGAGATATTCTTTTTGCCATCAGTACGAGCGGCAACAGCCCTTCAGTGGTCCTTGCGGCCCAGGCGGCGAGAGCCAAGGGGATGAAGGTGATTGGTTTGACTGGACGCACTCAGTCGCAATTGGAACACCATGCCGACATCTGCATATGCACCAGTGCGGGCCAATACGCCGACCGTGTACAAGAGCTCCATATTAAGGTCATCCACATTCTGATCGAGCTTGTAGAACGTGCGTTGCAACCTAAAAATTATGAGAGTGGATCGCCACGAATTCAGTAGAAACTCCTGAGTCAATGCTTATCAAAAGACGCAGCTACGTAGTTCGAGCATGTATGTAAGGTGATGAATCTGGTAGACGAAAGATAATTTATGATCTGGAATATCGGCCTGTTGTTCATTGCCGCAGCTATGGTGGAAATCGTTGGCTGTTTCGGCCATATTTACGGCTCCGCAAGAATGGCCCGATCTAGCTATTTTTCGCGGCCGCGGCAAGCCCGGCAGTCTTCGTATGGCTGCTGACTTTGCAGCTTCACAGGCGCCGCCGATGGGCTGGACATGCCCTAAGGCGGCCATCTCGCGCGACGTCGGCGAGCTCGATTAGTAGCTCGCCGTATACCTGTGGCGCCGCACAGCGTGAAAGGTGAACGTGCTTGTCACTTTCGGGATCATGCACCTGGTGCCGGTGTGGCCGGCTTTCCTAGCGCGGCATCCTCGCTTGTCGCCGACATAATCCTATCCGACCGGATGAATCCGCGGCTGATGGTGATTCTGGTGCAAGCCCCGCTCGTACTCGCACCAACTCGGAACTGCAGGAAAGTACTGCAATTCAGCAATACCGAAGCTCAAAAAGCCGTACGTTAGCCACAGCAGGGGCGCTCCAGTTGAATCGGCGGACACTTCACCGTGCCGTATGAGCAAAAGACGCAACAGTCACCAGCCTTTGGCCGCAGAACGACGGCACAGTCTTCGCACTCGTAGTAGAACTGGCATGCATCAGTCGGCATGGTTTCTCGTTTGCTGTGCCCGCAGTGCGGACAGGTCAGCGTCGACTCTAAAATTGCCTCGCTCATTGCATCACTTCCTGACAGTCGAAGGGAATCCCGCGTCAGCCGTCGCTTTGGTCAGCATAGAGACGTTGGCTTTGTCCGTATCCATGTGCACGGTAGCCGTCTTGTGCTCGAAATCGATTTTCACCTCGCTCACGCCAGGAACTTGTTCAAGCGCTTTCTTGACCGTGATGGGGCAGCCGGCACAGGTCATGTTTTGCACGTTAAGGGTAAGCATTTCGGAGGTGCCGGCGAAAGCCGCTCCGCTCAGCAACACGGACACGACGAATGTAGAAATACGCATCGGGAAATCCTTTTAATAGAACAGTGGGGCGTACAGGGGAAAGGTCAGCAGTAGTACTATGGGGGAGGCAACGAGCCAGAGCATGATGCGCTGGTTCCTGAGGACACGGTCAGCGGCGCAGGCGTCGCCAGGTGCGCAAGCGCGCCGACGCAGGTACAAGTTGTAGAAGGCAGCTCCTAAAAAAACTACTGTCAGCGCGGTGAGGTAGGGGCTATAGGGCTCGAACGCTATCAGGCTAGATGCCCAGCCGCCGCCGATGCCGAGCAGCAGGAAGATGAGCGGACCGGCGCAACATGCCGAGGCGCCAAGTGCCGCCAACACTCCTGCGGCCAACGATCCCTTCGTTCCAATTGCCATGCTCGCTCCAAACAGGTTTTACTCAAAAAACAGGATAAACTCCGTACACATATACGGAGTCAAGTGCATGACAGAGAAAATGACGATCAGCCGATTGGCAGGCGCCGCCGGTGTGAATGTGGAGACGGTCCGGTTCTATCAGCGAAGTGGACTGATCGATGAGCCGGCGCGGCCGTACAGCGGCTACCGCACCTATGGCAGCGAGGATGTACGCCGGATTCGATTCATCAAACGGGCACAGCTCCTTGGCTTTACGCTCGATGAAATCGCGAGCCTGCTCAAGCTGGAAGGCTCGCAGGCCTGTGCCAGTACCCGCGACCTGGCAGCAAAGAAGCTCGCTATGGTAGAAGCTAAATTAAGTGATCTACTTGCAATGAAAACAGCACTCGCAACGATGGTATCCCGCTGTGACAGTGAGCATCCCGGTGCAAGTTGCCCAATAATCCAGGCACTGATCGATGACTGATTTCTGCTGAAATCAGTTGGAAGCCGACCACGGTGCTGCGGCGAGGCTTACGCGTCTTTGCCGAGGCTCGACATTTGCTGAAAGGACACTGCGAGCTTGCTTAGTACAGGGCATGCAAGGCTGAAGAGTCCAGATAAACGAAAGGAAATATCAATGATTTGGAAGACCGGCCTGTTATTCATTGCCACAGCAATTGCAGAAATCGTCGGCTGTTTTCTGCCATATCTATGGTTACGTAAGAACGGCTCGATCTGGCTACTGGCCCCGGCTGCAGCAAGCCTAGCGCTCTTCGTATGGCTGCTTACTTTGCACCCGGCAGCCAGCGGTCGCGTATATGCGGCATATGGCGGCGTCTACGTTGCGACCGCACTGGTATGGCTACGCGTGGTCGACGGCGTGAAGCTGTCGACTATGGACTGGGCCGGCGCAGCGATCGCCTTGTGCGGCATGGCGATTATCGTCTCCGGCTGGTCAAGAGGGTGATGCTTCGCCGCCGGTAAGAGCTCTGCCGGCGCCAAGCTAGCCCTGCCGTTCAAATTTTTTCGATCTGGCGGTTGATCGCGTTGAGCGCACGCTCGTTCCGCTCGCTGTAGCGGTCCGTCAGGTAATCGGTGCGGCCCCGCATCAGCAGCGTGATTTTAAAGAGCTCCTCCATCACGTCGACAACGCGATCGTAGTATGCGGACGGCCGCATGCGGCCTTCGTCGTCGAATTCCTTGTAGGCCATCGGCACCGAGGACTGGTTCGGGATCGTGAACATGCGCATCCAGCGCCCCAGCAGGCGCAGGGTGTTCACTACGTTGAAGGACTGCGAACCGCCGCAGACCTGCATCACCGCCAGCGTGCGGCCCTGGCTCGGCCGGACCGCACCCATCTCCAGCGGGATCCAGTCGATCTGGTTCTTCATCACCGCGGTGATCGCGCCATGGCGCTCGGGGCTGCACCAGACCTGGCCTTCAGACCACAGGCACAGCTCGCGCAGCTCGACCACTTTCGGATGCGTCTCGGGTACGCTGCCGACCATCGGTAGTTCCATCGGATCGAAGATCTTCACCTCTGCGCCGAATTGCTCCAGAATGCGCGCCGCCTCCTCGGTCAGGAAGCGGCTGAAAGAGCGTTCGCGCAGCGAGCCGTATAGCATCAGGATGCGAGGAGGGTGGCTCAGGTCGCCAACCGGGGCGAGCTTCTCGAGCGTAGGCTGGTCCAGCAGCTCCGGCTTGATATTGGGGAGATTCGGGATTTTGCTCATTTGATTCGGCTTCCTTGTTCGTCGACGACAGCTTCGCCGTCCTCTTTCGAGAACGCAGCACGCTGAGGCACAGGCAGGATGTCCAGCACGACTTCCGACGGACGGCACAGACGGACACCAACCGGCGTGACGACAAAAGGCCTGTTGATGAGAATCGTATGCGCGAGCATCGCGTCGATCAGTTGCTCGTCCGTCGTCCCTGGATTATCCAGGCCGAGCTCCAGGAATGGCGTGCCTTTCTCGCGTACGGCGCCGCGAACCTGCAGGCCTGCGCGCTGAATCAGGTCCACCAGTGTTGCGCGGTCGGGCGGGTTCTTCAGGTATTCGATCACGGTTGGCTCGATGCCGGCATTGCGGATGAGTGCCAGCAAGTTGCGCGAGGTGCCGCAATCGGGGTTGTGATAGATCGTGACGTCCAGTGCATTGTCCATGTTCGGTCCTTTCTCAGCTCAGGCGCAGGGCGAGCGCGCTCAGGGTCACCAGAAGGATCGGCAGGGTCAGCAGGATACCGATCCGGAAGTAGTAGCCCCAGGAGATCTGGATATTCTTTGCCGACAGCACGTGCAGCCACAACAGCGTGGCGAGGCTGCCGATGGGCGTGATCTTTGGCCCGAGGTCAGCGCCAATCACGTTTGCATACACCATCGCTTCGCGCACAACGCCCTGTGCAGTGGTGGCGTCGATTGCCAGCGCGCCCACTAGCACGGTCGGCATATTATTCATGATCGACGACAGGATGGCAGTGATGAAGCCGGTGCCGAGCGCTGCGCCCCACACGCCATGCTCGGCGCAGCGGTTGAGCAGGGCGGTCAGGTAGTCCGTCAACCCGGCATTGCGCAGTCCGTAGACCACCAAGTACATCCCTAGCGAGAACACGACGACCTGCCATGGGGCGCCGCGCAGCACCTCGCGGGTCGAGATCCGGTGCCCGCGCGCAGCGACAGCCAGCAGCAGCACTGCGCCAACCGCGGCCACGGCGCTGATCGGGATGCCGGCTTCGTCAAGCCAGAAGAAACCGACGAGCAGCATGCCCAGCACCCACCAGCCGGTGACGAAGGTGGCGCGGTCGTGGATGGCCTCCTCCGGGCGTTTCAGCTGCGCCAGGTCGTAGTCGGCGGGGATGTCCTTTCGGAAGAACCAGACAAGCGCGGCAAGCGTCGCAGCTACCGACACCAGGTTGACTGGCACCATCACTGCGGCATAGCGCGCAAAGCCGATATTGAAATAGTCGGCCGAGACGATATTCACGAGGTTCGACACGACCAGCGGCAGGCTGGCAGTGTCGGCGATGAAACCGGCCGCCATTACGAAGGCCAGCGTGGCTTTCGGCGAAAACCGCAAGGCGACCAGCATGGCGATGACGATGGGCGTCAGGATCAGCGCCGCGCCATCGTTGGCGAACAGCGCGGCCACGGCCGCGCCCAGCAAGACAAGAAGCACAAACAGGCGCCGGCCGCTGCCGCCGCCCCAACGCGCCACGTGCAGCGCAGCCCACTCGAAGAAGCCTGCCTTGTCGAGCAGGAGGCTGATGATGATGACGGCCACGAACGCACCGGTGGCATTCCAGACGATATGCCAGACGGTCGGGATGTCGCTGACGTGGATGACGCCCGCGAGCAGGGCCACGGCTGCGCCCGCGGCGGCGCTCCAGCCAATACCGAGGCCGCGAGGCTGCCAGATGACGAAGGTGAGGGTTATCAGGAAAATGAGAAATGCGATCAGCACGGAAGTCTTTCAGGGAGCGACGGGCACATGGACAAGCCGGGCAATGGCCCGGCTGACGTAACGGAAGGTGGCGTTCAGGCGCCGATATGGCCGATGCGGTCGAGTTCGGTCTTGAACTTCGCGCGGTCGGATTTCAACTCCTCGAGCGGCAGGGCGAGGAAGGCTTCGATACGCGCGCGGAGGATCGCGTAGGCCTTTTCGAAGGCGGCGTCGATTTCCTTTTCGGTGCCAACGACGTGGCTCGGGTCTTCGACACCCCAATGCGTACGAAGCACGGGGCCGAGGTAGGCCGGGCAGGTTTCGCCGGCGGCGCTGGCGCACACCGTTACCACGAGGTCAGGAGTGACGGGAAGCTTATCCCAGGACTTGCTGTAATAGCCCTCCGTGGAGATGCCTTTGCTGGCGAGCAGGGCGAGCGCCTTGTCGTTCAACTTGCCGGTCGGTTGGCTGCCTGCGCTGATGGCGTGCCAGCCGGCGGGCGCCAGATGATTGAAGACGGCTTCACTGATGAGCGAGCGGCACGAATTGCCGGTGCAAAGAAAAAGTACGTTCACGGTAGACCTTTGGTTGAGAAGAAATAAGCGTAGAAATTAGCTTGTCTGGCTGGAAGCGATGGGCTCACATCCCAAGCCATTCGTTGGCGAACAAGGATTGCCGCCACAGCAGTTCTCGGTAAGGAAGCCCAGCAACTGATTCATCGTGTCGAAGTTCGCTGCGTAAATGATGAAACGGCCTTCCTGGCGCGGAATCACCAGATTGGCGTGGGTAAGTTCTTTCAGATGAAAGGAAAGCGATGAGGGAGGCGTGCCGAGTGCTTCGGCAATCTTCGTTGCTGAAAGTCCTGCAGGGCCGGCCTGCACAAGCAAGCGGAAGGTTGCCAGCCTTGATTCCTGGGCGAGGGCGGCAAGCGCGGCAAGTGCGGGTTTCGTATCCATGATCTCATCCAAATATTTGATAATTCCAGTATAGTGGAATTGATGCCTGGGCGGCAAGCCTTCACAAGAGCGGGACGTCCGAGCGACCGATGGCGGTCAGTTCGTTCTGGATCGCCAGGCGCGACAGGGTCGCAAATGGAAGCATCGAAAAGATGTCGAGGCGATTCTTGATCTCGCGGCATGTGCGGGCAAAGACTTGGCGATGCTCCTGGTCGCTCCCCACGAATGCTGCTGGATCTTCGAAGCTCCAATGCGCCGTGATCGGGTGCCCTGGCCAGCGGGGACACGCCTCGCCAGCGGCCTTGTCGCATACCGTGATCACGAAGTCCATGTGCGGAGCATCGGCAACTGCGTACTCATTCCAGCTTTTGCTGCGCAGGCCCTCGACGGGGAAGCCGAGCCGTTCAATCTGTTCGATCGCAAAGGGATGCACCGAGCTGCCAGGATGGCTTCCTGCGCTGTAGGCGCGAAACCGGCCAGCGCTGGTGGCGTTGAGAATGGCCTCGGCAATAATGCTGCGCGAGGAGTTGCCGGTGCAAAGAAATAGTACGTTGAAAACCCTGTTGTCAGTCATGGCGGTCTCGACCTGTTCGGTTGGTTGATACGACACTTCCAAATATATCGAAACATCTTGACCGTTTGATGACAACGACGATATTCTATATTCGTCGATTAACGAATAAGCGGTTGAGGAGCGCGTCCGGATTTATCGCTGCGCCCATGCATTCGTAATTCGACGAAATAGGAAATGCCGAGGTTTGGCTGCGGCCCAACAGAACTTTGCCTGACTAGACGAGGAGAGCAAGAATGAATAGTAAGGAAGAACAACAACTGCCGGTGGCGGTGCTCGGAGCCGGTCCCGTAGGCCTGGCGGCGGCTGCGCACCTGATCGAGCGAGGCCTGACGCCGCTCATTCTGGAAGCTGGCTCCGAGGTAGGCGCCAACCTGGCCACCTACCGCCACGTGCGCCTGTTCTCGCCCTGGCAATACAACGTCGACAAGGCGGCCCGCCGCCTCCTGCAGCAGCACGGTTGGACTGCGCCGCCGGACGACGGGCTGCCGACCGCCGGCGAACTACTTGACGCTTACCTCGCTCCGCTCGCAGCGACGCCTGCAATTGCGGCCAAGCTGCTGCTGGGGCAGCGCGTCATTGCCGTCACACGCGTCGGCTTCGACAAGGTCAAGACCAAGCGCCGTGAGGCCGCACCCTTCTTGATCCGCACAGAAACGGCGGACGGGACACGGCAGTACCTGGCCAGTGCCGTGATCGACGCTACCGGCACCTGGTCGCACCAGAATCCCCTGGGTGCCGATGGCATCCCCGCGTTAGGTGAGGCGGCACTGGCAGCGCGGATTGACTACGGCATGCCTGACGTCCTTGGAAGCGCGCGCGAACGCTTCGCGGGCCGGCGAGTGCTGGTCGTGGGGGCAGGGCACTCCGCAGCTGGAAGCCTGCTCGCGCTCGCGCAACTAGCCGAGGAAACTCCGAAAACCAGCATCGTGTGGGCAACCCGCGGCAGCAACCTGACCCGGGTGTTCGGCGGCGGCGAAGCCGATGGCTTGCAGGCACGCGGCCAGCTCGGGCTGCGCTTGAAGGCCCTGCGTGACTCCGGTGGACTAGAATTGTGCCAGAACTTCCGGATCGAACAGCTGGAAGAAGTCGACGGCCGTATTCGCGTGACCGGAGAGCCGGTCGGCGGAGCCGCGCCGATGATCGACGCGATCGACCGCATTGTCTGCACGGCCGGGGCGCGACCCGACCTCGCGCTGACCCGCGAACTGCGCGTGCGCCATGACCCGTGGCTCGAGAGCACCGATGCGCTGGCGCCCCTGATCGATCCGAACGAGCACAGCTGCGGCACCGTTCGTCCGCACGGACACAACGAGCTAGCCCACCCGGAACCCGGCTACTACGCCGTCGGTGCGATGAGCTATGGCCGCGCCCCTAATTTCTTGATGGCGACAGGGTACGAGCAGGTGCGGTCCGTGGTCGCAGCTCTTGTTGGCGATATGGCCGCGGCCGACGACGTGCAGCTCGACCTGCCGGAAACGGGCGTGTGCAATACGCGGCTGGCTTACGACGATGCTGCATCCGAGCCGGTGGTTTCCTGTTGCGGAGTCCCGGCGGCGCAGGCCGCGAGCTGCTGCGTTCCAGCACAGTCTCCGTCCGACGCTTGCGGCTGCAGTGCGGCGGCCAAGACGAGCTGCTGCGCCTGATCGAATGAACTGCCGCCGGTGCGAGCCGGCGGTGCGAACCTGGAGCCTCGCGTGCAACAGCCATCGAAGACCATTGGCATCCTCGCCGTCACCCAGATCCTGTCCTGGGGATCGCTTTACTATGCCTTCACCATAGTGGCCCCCGATATCGAGCGTGATCTGGCGCTCGCGCCGGAACTGGTGTTCGGCGCCTTTTCATGGGCCTTGCTCGTTGCAGGATTGGCTTCTACGCCAACGGGCATCCTGCTGGACCGCTACGGCGGGCGCTACGTGATGGCGACAGGTTCGTTGCTGTGTACTCTTGGGCTGGTTTGGCTCAGCCGCTGCACCAGTGTCGCGTCCTACTATGTCGCCTGGACGCTCATCGGCGTCGCGATGGCACTCACGCTGTACGAGGCCGCTTTCGCAACGATCAACCGCAAGCTCGAGATTGGCTCCAGAAAAGCGATTTCGACCTTGACGCTGTTCGGCGGTTTTGCCAGCACGGTGTTCTGGCCATTAAGCGCCAAACTGCATACGATGCTCGGCTGGCGCGACACCTACCTTTTGTACGGGCTCATACAGCTTCTGATCTGTGTGCCGCTTCATCTCTGGCTAGGCACCGATCCGGCCCGCAGCAAGTTGAGGGATCCAGTCGGTGCGCCCCGGAGCCACACCCTGGCGGAAGCTTTGCGGCACCAAGCGTTCTGGATGCTGGCACTGGCATTCTCGGCCAATGCATTCATTTTCTCGGCCATGTCGGTCCACCTGATCCCACTGCTCGGCCACTTGGGCGCATCTGCGACGCTGGCGGTCATGCTGGCCACGTTGATCGGCCCAATGCAGGTTGCGGGGCGTATTGGAGAGATGACGCTCGGGCGGAATACGCCGCCGCAAACGGTCGGCAAGCTGACGTTTTCCATGCTCCCGGCAGCCCTGCTCGTCCTCGTGCTGTTTGGTTCGCAGGCCTGGGCGGCGGCCTCTTTCTGCGTGCTTTACGGCTTGAGCAACGGCATCCTGACCATCGTGCGTGGTTCGGTCCCTCAGGCGCTGTTCGGCCGCGAGAACTACGGCGCAATCTCCGGCGCGATCGCAGGTCCGTCGCTCCTCTCGAAGGCGGCTGGGCCGCTCGCTGCGGCAGCAATCCTGCGTTACGACAGCGGTCCTTTGATACTGCTGTTCGTGCTGCTAGCCATGTCTGTGGCTTCGCTTGCCTTCTACCTTCGAGCGGTGGCCACTGAACCACCGGGGCAGTACGTCGAAGCTTTTGACAAAGGTATCTCCTGAGGTCTATTCTGCGTTCGTCAAACAACGAACAAATCTATGTCAAAGTCCTGCTGTCCCCCAACTACGCCTCGCGTGCGTGATACCGACATCGATGCCGATGACCTGGCACGCATGTGCAAGGCACTCGCGCATCCTGCACGTATTCAGCTGCTCCGCCACCTGATCGATTATGGCGAATGCTACTTCGGGAAGCTGACGGATGTATTGCCCCTGGCGCCGTCGACGATTTCCCAGCATGTCTCAATCTTGAAGGAAGCAGGGTTGATTGAGGGCTCGTCGGATGTGCAGCGGATCTGCTACTGTGTCAATCAGGAGCGGCTGCAGCAACTGAAGCTTGTGATCGGAGAGCTGTAGGGTAGGGGAGAACGTGCCCCGTGCTCTTACTTGCTGAGCCTGAGCTCCCAGTAGCCCACGTCGATCCAGCACCTGAACTTCATGCCGACCTCCGAGAAATGGGCGGCCTTGCGGAATCCCAGCCTTTCGTGCAGCGCGATGCTGCCTTCGTTCGGTAAAGGTCTAAGGCCGGTCATCGAGAAAATTACGATGCCGAGTGATGCCAGATAGCCAGAGGCGACCTCAGCTTTGAATAGCTGACATTATAGAAGTAATGTCAGAATTCAGGAGCAGGGCGCCCAGGTCCCTACGCTTTACGTAGTATTACGTTAGCACTCGGGAGGCCACCATGCTCGACAATGCTCAGACTACGGCCGCTATTCGGGCCGACATTGACGCCCTGCGCGAACGGTTTTCCATGCGGTCCCTTTGCTATCAGTGTTGCAATCCCGATAACATCCTAGTCGCCTTAGCTGAGCAAGACATCATCTCGTCAAGCCAAGCTCCTGCTTTTTGGCCTTCTTGCCATGCACGAGCGCCGGCGCCGCTGGCCCCAATCCACCGAACTTAAGCGTCCGGCTCATTCCGCCGCCGCCGGCTTCAATTAGTTCTTGACACGACAGCCGCTTCGCGCGGCCGCCGCCCTGGTTGCGAGGGGTTTCTCGAGCAGGGCGGCGGCCAATGAAGATCGTTTTGATCTTCATTGGCCGCCATGTCGTTACCGTCCTTATTCTCCGCGTTTTCCCTGTTCCTGCACTCGCCACAATTTCGCAACCTGGCCTGCCACGCCGACGCTGGCGACGCCTTCGTTCGCAGACGCAAGCTGCCGCTGCCGACGCTGGTCGCCGTCATGCTCAGCGGCATGCGCAAGGGTGTCCAGACCGAGCTCGACGAATTCTTCGCCCACCTCAAGGAACAGGCTCAACTCGTGCACCACGTCTCCGAACAGGCCTTCGCCAAGGCCCGCGCGAAGCTGTCCACGACGGCCATTCCGGCGCTCAACGACTGGCTCGTCGAGCGCGCCGACGCCGATGGCTTCGTGCCGCGCTGGCACGGCCGGCGACTGGTCGCCGCCGACGCCTCGACCTTGCGTTTCGCGCGCCGCGCCAGCCACGTCGCGCGCCGCCAGCACCGACCAGATCGCCTTCGGACTGTACCTGCCCGGCGCCGAGATGATGCTCGCCGCGTCCCTGCACAGCGTCCACGAAGGCGAGCGCCAGATGCTGTTCCAGCACCTCGACCGCCTGTCCGACAAGGACGTCCTGCTGATGGATCGCGGCTATCCATCACGCTGGCTGGTGTCCGCGCTCAACGCCCACGGCATCGGTTTCTGCATGCGCGTCGAGAAGGCCGGCAACGCCGGCTTCGCATGCGTGCGCGACTTCCTGCGATCAAGCGAGGACGAGCGGATCGTCGCGCTGGCGGCGCCGGACCGGCGCGACGCCATCGACTACGAATGTCCGGCAACGGCGCAAACGGTGCGCCTGATCCGGCATGTCTCCAGCATCGGCAAGGTACGCGTGCTGATGACCAATCTGCTCGACCGGGACGAATTCCCGCGCGCCGAATTCGGCGATCTCTACCATCAACGCTGGCGTATCGAAGAAGCCTTCAAACGCCTCAAGCATCGCCTCAACCTCGAGCACGTCTCCGGCCTGTCGCAGCAGGCCGCGATGCACGATTTCGCGGCGAAAATCGTCTGCGACAACCTGCAGTCCCTGGCCTCGGAATCGGCCCTGCGCGCAGCGTCGCTGGCGCCGACACGGCGCATCAACCGTGCCGCCGCGCACTCGATCCTGAAACCATTGCTGCCCGCGCTGCTGCTCGGCACCAACATCGGAGCACGACTGCTCCAGGCCCTACAATTGATCGCCAGCCGGACCTATTCGCATCGCCCAGGAATCGTGAAATCCAGGCCCAGGCTCATGCGACCAAAGCCGCACAAATCGATGACTCAGAAACCATGCTGATGACCTCTGCTCTTAAGTTCGGTGGATTGCCGCTGGCCCCTGCGGACTGCTTGGCGGTAGGTAGCTGGCCCAAGCTAATTGGCTTACTTGGCACGCTCGTAATGGGGGTCCCGATCCTGACGTGCTCCCTTACAAAAGTGACGGCGCCACCAATACGGTAAAATCCCACCACTAAATGTCTTTGATGCAGTTTTGGCAGCAGCTAGAGGGTGCGTCTGTGTGGTTGAAAAAGATTGGGCTAGGGTAATCAAATGGTAGAGGGAACCTTTGTACGTCAGTCTCTAGAGCGAGCTTTGATGCAGCTTGCTGTTGAACTTGCCGGCAAGTGTGTAAGTGAAGAGGGTAAGATTTCGCCAAAGGTTGCCGCGGTCGTAGTACGGGACGGGATAGTGTTAGCAACTGCCTACCGGGGTGAGCTTAACGGCGGTGAGCATGCAGAATATACGTTGCTTGAGCGCAAGCTCGCTGATGTGGATCTGACAGGTGCAACGTTGTATTCCACTCTTGAGCCATGTACTCATCGGAACCACCCGAAGATTTCATGTACGGATAGGGTGATTGCACGTCAGCTGAAGCGGGTAGTAATCGGTACGCTCGATCCGAACCAGACCATTCGTGGACTTGGCGAGCTACGACTTCAAGAGGCTGGCATTGAAATCGCTCGATTTGACCATGACTTCGTTTTAAAACTGCGTGAGTTAAACAAGGAATTTTCGGCCCAGCACCCTGTCCGGGGCATTCAACGCGACGCTGCTCAGACGGTTGATCCAGTGAAGCCAGGAGAAACAGGTCCGAATGGGCATCGGATTGGTTACACCGAGGAGGGCGACAAGGTTGAGTGGATACCTTCTGACGAGGAAGACGGCGACTTTTGGCCAATGATTCTTCGTCGTAACGACTCTGCGATTCTTCACGAATACAATGACCTCTGGGAGAAGGTTTGGTGGAATCGTCACCAGAACTGGCTTTACCGGCTTGAGACAGGTGAGGAGGCACTACGGCCTGGTCAGGAAAAAATCCTAGCTGATGCGAAAAAGGCAGCTAAGCGTATTGAAGATAAGTTTGACATGGAAAATCTCGGCTGGAACGACTTTGAATGGGGTTTGCTAAGTGGTCGTTTGTCTGCGCTTAGCTGGGTTTTGGGAAGTGAGTGGAGCGAGTCACTGGATACCTAGTCCTGAATCCACTACGGTTTCATAGACAATCCTGAGCCATAATTCTAGGCTTAAGGAGAAATTATGAGTGGAAACAGGTACGCGGACCAATTCAACATTGCACCGGTCAAGCAAGTGACCGAATGCGGTGATGCGGCTTACGATGTTGCCGACCGCCTCGGCGTAAGCATCTTGACGTCGAATACCCGAGGTAAGGCGTTTGGTTAGACGTTTGATAACGCCCCGCAAAGTAGGAAATGCTGAGTGCGCTGGATTAGGCCATATGTTAGCTAATTCGGCGAAGTTAACCGTCTAAGGTATCATATGCGACAGTTCGTTCCCGCCACCACGACACGTCAGCAGGACACCGAACCCGATCTACTCGATGCCCACGAACATTTGGACATTTCCGGATAAACCAAACAAACAAGAATGCACGTACTAGTACGTGACTATCGACTCGTATCGCCAGCATCCCTATATGTTTAAAACGTAACCAGAACATCAGAGAGCGCATACGTCGCCTAAATACCAAGACTGACCAAAGCTAACAGGAATAAAAAATGGCAAGAGACCGTACTTCTCTTTACGAACGCGCAGTGGCCGCATTAACTGAAGAAGAGGCTGTAAGCGAATTACGAGAGCTCGCAGAGCTGCTTGCTTATCACGACCAAAAATACTACGAAGCAGACGATCCTGAGCTCACAGACGCTGAATACGACGCGTTGAGGAATCGCAACAATGCGATTGAAGCGAGGTTCCCGGAGCTCGTACGGAGCGACAGCCCATCCCAAAAGGTCGGCGTCGAACCAGCCGCAACAGCAAAAAAAGTATCCCACCGCGTCGCTATGTTATCCCTTGCCAACGCCTTCACCACGAATGACATCGAGGAATGGGTCGAAAGCTTACGTAACTTCCTTATCGAACTGAGAAGTCCAGACGTTCCAATTGACGTAGTCTGCGAATTAAAGATTGACGGGATGTCATGTTCACTTAGGTACGAGCAAGGGCGCCTTATCTCAGCGGCCACACGCGGCAATGGCCAAGTCGGCGAGGACATCACCGAAAACGTCAAGACAATAGCCGACATACCCCAAGTGCTAGCAGGTACCGACTGGCCCGAAGTACTAGAGGTCAGAGGTGAGATATACATGACCGACCAAGGTTTCCTTCAACTCAATGAGCAACAGAAAAACGTTGGCGGAAAAGTCTTCGCAAATCCTAGGAACGCGGCGGCAGGGAGCGTACGTCTACTCGACTCGACCATCGTAAGAGAGCGCCCACTGCATTTTTTTGCATATACTTGGGGCGAAGTCTCGGACGCATTCGCAAATACCCAGTGGGAAGCTCGTAACAAGTTCAAGCAATGGGGGTTTCTGCTAAACGAACCGAGTAGATTAGTCACAATAACAGACGCATCACTAAAGGATCTATTTGATTACTATGAGGAGGTGGAGCAGACACGATCGTCGCTTGGGTTTTCAATCGACGGGACAGTCCTAAAGTTGAACCGCTTAGATTTACAAAGCAGATTAGGATTCGTTAGCAGGTCGCCTCGCTGGGCAGTGGCATGGAAGTTTCCGCCAGAAAAAGCGAAAACGGTAGTCGAGAATATCGAGTGCCAGGTAGGTCGCTCCGGCAAAGTAACCCCCGTCGCTCACTTGAAACCGATAAACGTTGGTGGAGTTATCGTTCAACGCGCAACACTGCATAATGCTGACGAGATTGAGCGAAAAGATGTTAGGATAGGTGATACGGTTGTCGTCCAACGGGCAGGCGACGTGATCCCGCAAATCGTCTCTATTGTCCGAGAACTTCGGCCCGAACAAAGTTCGCCGTATCGTTTCCCCAGCCATTGCCCCGTCTGCGACAGTCTCATTATAAGGGAAGCCGACGAAGCCGATAGCTACTGTACAGGAGGGCTAGTGTGTTCTGCTCAAGCAATCGAGCGACTACGACATTTTGCGTCGAGGAACGCATTCGATATCGAGGGGTTCGGGGAAAAGAATGTCGAGTTGTTCTACCGTAAAAGCGTCGTAAGGACGCCTGTCGACATTTTCACATTGGAAGAACGTAATGGCAGCGATTTCCCATCGCTCAGCGATTGGGCGGGATGGGGTGACATCTCAGCATCAAAACTTTTTGAGTCAATCAAAAGGTCGAGGTCGATCTCGCTTGATCGCTTTATTTACTCCCTCGGAATTCATCAGGTCGGTCAGGCTACCGCCCATGCCCTTGCAAAACACTATAAGTCAGTCGGGCGTTGGAGGCAATCTCTAGAAGACGCTTCAGTTTCAGCTGAGTCAGAGGCCTATGAAGAGTTAGTTTCGATTCACGGTCTAGGAGCCAGCATGGTCGATGATATACTCGGATTTATAGCAGAGCCACATAATAAAGAAATTCTAAACAAGCTGATCGGCGATAAAGACCCATTAGTGACGGTTTTAGATATAGCACCTGCATCAGCATCGTCTGCAGTGTCGGGTAAAACGGTAGTATTTACTGGTTCCTTAGAAAGCATGGGGCGTAGCGAAGCGAAGGCTCAAGCCGAGGCGCTAGGCGCCAACGTAGTAGGCTCAATCTCGAAAAAAACGGATTTAGTAATTGCGGGGCCCGGGGCAGGTTCTAAAGAGAAAAAGGCGCGAGAACTCGGATTAACTGTGCTGACCGAAGAACAATGGCTCGATATGATAAAACCTAAATCAGAGGGGAAGATAGGGACGGGGGCTCAATAAATATGCTTGTAGATGTTGCTCGATGATTTCTTACATCAAGTAGTAGATGATAGAATGCGTTGCTCTAGTGGATCTGTTCACAGCCGTTGGTTCGCTCTGACGCGCGCCATACGGCGCTTGTCTCCGGTCGAATTTTGCTTCGCAAAACGAGCCGCCTTCGGCGGTTCGATCCGGTTGGCGTACCTTTCGTTGTATTTCTTTGGAAGAAGTTATCCGTAATGCAGGGGTCAGTGCTTTTGGAAACGGGTCACTATCGGGTGCGCAATAGCGCGTCAACGCTCGCGGCGCCCGTAGTTTCCCGAAAAAAAACATATGAAAATATCGACGGCGTCGTCTACAAGGTCGACCGCCTCGCGGACCAGCGCGAACTGGGCTTCGTCTCGCGCGCCCCGCGCTTCGCGCTCGCGCATAAATTCCCGGCCGAGGAAGCGCTGACCACCGTCTCCGCCATCGACGTGCAGGTGGGCCGCACGGGCGCGATCACGCCGGTGGCGCGCCTCGTGCCCGTGTCCGTCGGCGGCGTCACCGTCACCAACGCCACGCTGCACAACGAGGACGAGGTGCGCCGCAAGGACGTGCGCGTGGGCGATACGGTCGTCGTGCGCCGCGCCGGCGACGTGATTCCCGAAGTGCTGTCCGTCGTGCTGGAACGCCGCCCGACGCCGGTCCCGCCCGTGTACGAACTGCCGAAGACGTGCCCCGTGTGCGGCTCGCACGTCGTGCGCGAAGAAGGCGAGGCCATCGCGCGCTGCTCCGGCGGGTTGACGTGCGCCGCGCAGCGCAAGGAAGCGATCCGCCACTTCGCGGGCCGCCGGATGATGGACATCGAAGGCCTGGGCGACCGCTACATCGACAGCCTCGTCGAAGCGGATTTGATCCATGGCGTGGCCGACCTGTACCGCCTGACGCAGGGCGATCTGCTCAAGATGAAGCGCCTCGCCGACAAACGCGACGGCACGACGCCGGAGACGGTCAAGAATGGCAAGGTCGCGACCAAGTGGGCCGACAATCTGCTGGCCGCCATCGCCGCGAGCAGGAACCCGCCGCTGGAACGCCTGCTGTTCGCACTGGGCATCCGCCACGTGGGCGAGTCGACGGCGAAGACCCTGGCCGACTGGCTCGGCAGCCTCGCACTCGTGCGCCGCGCGCCGGCCGCGCTGCTGCGCGTGCTGCCCGACATCGGCGGCACCGTCGCGGAAGCCATCGCCGACTTCTTCGCTGAACCCAAGAACCAGCAGGCGCTCGATGCGCTGCTGGCGGCCGGCGTGGCGCCGCAGGGCGAGCATCCGCCGCGCGCGCAGCTGCGCGAAAAACTCGACGACGTGGCACTGCTCGCCGCGCTGGGCATCCCGAAACTGACGGAGCCCCGTGCGCGCCAGCTGCTGGCCGACGGCCGCACGCTGGACGACCTCGCGCACCTGAGGATCTTCAGCGTGTTCGGCTTGCCCGAATCCGTCGCCACGGCGCTCGAACAATGGATGGCCGTGCCGGGCAACCGCGACATGCTGGCCGCCCTGGCGGCGTTGCGTGCCGAGCTGCTCGCGATGCTCCCGCAGGACGCCGCCGACGCGGCCGGCCCGCTGACGGGCAAGACGTTCGTGCTGACAGGGACCTTGCCCACGATGTCGCGCGACGCGGCCCAGGCATTGATCGAACAGGCGGGTGGCAAGGTGTCCGGGTCCGTGTCGAAGAAGACGTCGTACGTCGTCGCGGGCGCGGACGCAGGCAGCAAGCTGGAAAAGGCCGAAGCGCTCGGCGTGACCGTGCTCGACGAAGCCGCTCTGCTCGCGTTGCTGGGCGGCGCACAGAATTCAACTCAATAATGAATGGATGGAGCAAGAATGACCGCAATTAAGAAAGCCGTCTTCCCGGTCGCAGGCCTCGGCAGCCGCTTCCTGCCGGCCACCAAGGCGCAGCCCAAGGAAATGCTGCCCATCGTCGACAAGCCGCTGATCCAGTACGCGGTCGAGGAGGCGGTGGCCGCCGGCATCACGGAACTCGTGTTCATCACGGGCCGCAACAAGCGCGCCATCGAAGACCACTTCGACAAGGCCTACGAACTGGAATCGGAACTGGAAGCGGCCGGCAAGCAGGAGCTGCTGAAGCTCGTGCGCCAGGTCATTCCGAAGAACGTCAACTGCATCTACATCCGCCAGCCGGCCGCGCTCGGTCTGGGCCATGCCGTGCTGTGCGCGCGTCCCGTGATCGGCAACGAGCCGTTCGCCGTGCTGCTCGCCGACGACTTCATGGATACCGCGGACGGCCACAAGCCCGTGCTCGCACAGATGACGGATTTGTACGGCTACGAGAAGTGCAGCGTGCTGGCCGTGCAGGACGTGCCGCGCGCGAACACGCGCCAGTACGGCATCGTCAGCGCGCGCCCCTACCGTCCGGACCTGGAACTCGTCTCGGGCATCGTCGAGAAACCGAAGCCCGAGGACGCGCCGTCCACGCTGGCCGTGGTGGGCCGCTACGTGCTGACGGGCGCGATCTTCGAACACCTGGAAAACCTGGGCACGGGCGCGGGCGGCGAGATCCAGCTGACCGACGGCATCGCGTCGCTGATGACGCGCGAACGCGTCCTGGCGTACCGCTATGCGGGCACGCGCTACGACTGCGGCTCCAAGCTGGGGTACCTGAAGGCCACGGCCGCCATCGGCATGAAGCACCCGGAAACGGCCGAAGGCTACCGCGAATTCCTCACGCACCTTTGCGCCGACCTGCCGAAATGACGATCCGCGAGATTCTCAAAATGGGCGACCCGCGTCTGCTGCGCGTGGCCGAACCCGTGCGCGAGTTCGACACGCCCGAGCTGCACGCGCTGGTTGCGGACATGTTCGAGACGATGCACGCCGTCGACGGCGCGGGCCTCGCGGCGCCGCAGATCGGGGTCAATCTGCAGCTCGTGATCTTCGGCTTCGGCAAGAACCAGCGCTACCCGGACGCGCCCGCCGTGCCCGAAACGGTACTGATCAACCCGATCCTGAAACCCTTGTCGGAAGAGATGGAAGAGGGCTTCGAAGGCTGCCTGTCGGTGCCGGGCCTGCGCGGCAGCGTGCCGCGCTACACGCGCCTGCATTACGAGGGCGTCGACCAGTACGGCCACGCGATCAGCCGCGACGTCGACGGCTTCCATGCGCGCGTCGTGCAGCACGAGGTCGACCACCTGCTCGGCATCCTGTACCCGATGCGCATCCGCGACTTTTCCCGCTTCGGCTTCACCGAAGTGATGTTCCCCGACCTCGACCCGAAGGCCGACGATTGAAGCCGCATCACCTTTTCGCGACCTGCGCGCTGGCCCTGGCCGGCGCGTGCGCGCATGCCGACGACCTGTTCACGAAACTCGACGCGGACCCGAAGAGCGAGCTGTGGCTCGACAGCGGCTTCGCCACGTACCACTTCGACCGCGACAAGAACCTCAACGGGGGCAACCGCGGCATCGGGTTCGAGTACCGTTTCTCGGGCACGATGGCGGTAGCAGGCGGACGCTTCGTCAACAGCGACCGGTTCTATTCCAATTACGCGGGCGTGCTGTGGCAGCCGTATGCGCTGGGACCCGTGCGCCTCGGCGCGGCCATCGCGGCGTTCGACGGGTATCCGAAGATGCGCGACCGCGGCTGGTTCCCGGCCGTGATCCCCACGTTCACCTACGAGTACCAGCGCGCGGGCGTCAATGTCGGCGTGATCCCGTCGTACAAGGATCGCTTGTACGGCGGAATCTCCGTGCAGTTGAAGGTCAAATTGTATTGATGGTCACGCGTTGAATGGCGGCCGGAGGGCCGCCCACCCTGCGGTTCGATCAGCGTAGGGCGGGCACCCGTGCCCGCCATGCGCATCATTTACTCGGATACGGCGACTTGCCGCCGTCCGCGATGAACGTATCGATCCGCGCCTGCAGCACCGGCAGCG
The DNA here is from genome assembly GCF_001941825.1 of Massilia putida. NCBI lineage: Bacteria > Pseudomonadati > Pseudomonadota > Betaproteobacteria > Burkholderiales > Oxalobacteraceae > Massilia > Massilia putida. The sequence continues at coordinate 1,269,685 of NZ_CP019038.1, read as the reverse complement.
GCACGGATCCCAGCTGCAGCACGGTGTCGTGGAAGGCGCGGATGTCGAACTTCTGGCCCAGCGCCGCCTCGGCCTTCTTCCTCGCCTCCACGATCGCCATCTCGCCCAGGTAGTACGACAGCGCCTGTCCCGGCCAGGAGATGTAGCGGTCGACTTCCGTCTCGATCTCGTGGTCGGACAGGGCCGTGTTGTCGTGCATATACGCCTGCGCCTGTTCGCGCGTCCAGCCCATCGCATGGATGCCCGTGTCGACGACGAGGCGGGCGGCGCGCCAGGCCTGGTAGCTCAGCATGCCGAACGTTTCGTACGGCGTCTCGTAGATGCCCATCTCGCTGCCCAGGCGTTCGCAATACAAGGCCCAGCCTTCGCCGTACGCGGAGATGTAGGCGCGGCGGAACGGCGGCACGCCTTGCTGTTCCAGCGCCACCGGCATCTGGAACGCGTGGCCCGGCGCCGATTCGTGCAGGGTCAGCGCCGGGAGGCTGTACAGGGCGCGCGCCGGCAGGTTGTACGTGTTGACGAGGTAGACGCCCGGGCCGCCGCGCGCCGACGTGTAATACGGCGCCTGGTCGGGCGGCACCGGGAGGATGGCGAAGCGGCGGCGCGGCAGGTAGCCGAAGTACTGGTCGGCCTTGGCGTCGAACTTCTTGGAAATCCACGCCGCCCGCATCAGGAGTTCGTCCGGCGTCTTCGCATAGAACTGCGGGTCGCTGCGCAGGAAGGCGAGGAACGCGGGCAGGTCGCCCTTGAAGCCGGCCTGTTCCATCGTCCGTTGCATCTCGGCGCGGATCTTCGCCATTTCGGCCAGGCCGATCTGGTGGATCTGCTGCGCCGACATGTTCGTCGTCGTGTACTCGACGATCTTCGACTGGTAATACGCTTTCCCGTCCGGCAGGCTCTCGGCCGCGAGCGTCGTGCGCGCCTTCGGGATGTACTCGTCGCGGAAGAATTGCAGGGCACGCGCATAAGTCGGTTTCACGGCGCTCTCGATCAGCGCGACGCCTTGCGCGCGCAGGCGGGCCTGCTCGTCCGCCGGGATCGTCGCGGGCATCTCCTTGAACGGGGTGTACCAGACCGTGTCTTGCGGGCTTTTCGCATTGGCGATGTTCAGCAGGGGCGCGTCGCGGCCGGCCAGCGTGACCTGCGGCGGCGTGAAGCCGCGCGCGAGGCCGGCCCGCATATTGTCCAGTTCCTCGCCGAAGTAGCGGGGCAGGTCGCGCAGCTGGGCGAGGTAGGCGCGGTACTCTTCCGCATTCTTGAGCGGACGGCGCGCGATGTAGGCGATGTCGGACCAGAACGCGCTGTCGGCGTTGACGGGTTGTTCGTATTCGCGGAAGCGCTGTGCCGCGACGAACGCGGCGATCTGCGCGCGGTACACCGCGTAGTTGATGCGCTCCGCCGGCGACAGGTCGGCCGCGCGGACGCCGTACAGCCGGCGCAGCACGCCTTCCCACATCGCCAGGCGCGCCGCCTGCGTGGCGGCGTCGACCTTGGGCAGGGCATCGTGGACGTCGCGCGGCTCGTCCTCGTCCCACGCGAGCCGCTGCTTGACGCGCCATTGCCACTCGGCCTGGTAGATGGCCTTGACGCGCGCATCGGCCTTGCCCGCGGCCGTCGAGGCGGCGGGGGCGGCGGCGGCGGCGACGGCGCCGGCGGGCGCGATCAGGGTCGACAGGGCAAGGGAAAAGGCGGCGGCAAGCACGGTCTGCTTCATGGTGGTCCTGTGGTCGAGGTGTCGGGGCGAGGCATGGTGTTGCCTCATCACACGATATTACCGGGCCGCCTCAACCGACGCCAGTCTTGCTCATCGTTTTACGTTGCCGTACGCCTCGCCGGGCCGCCACGCCGGCATCGCGGGCGCGTTCGCGACCGCATAGCCGAGGTTCAACGTGAACTGCGCCTGCTGCACCATGCCCGACAAGTCCCAGGACGGATCGTACTGGTCGCTGACCTGGTGGTAGTCCTTGGTGAAGGCGCGCATCTTCGCGCTTTCGGCCGCCTGGTCGTGCTCGAACTCGAACTGGCCGTCGCCGGAGAACACGGCCGAGCCGACGTTGAACGCGGGGACGCCGGCCTTGGCGAAGCTGAAGTGGTCGGCGCGGAAGTAGGCGCCGCCGAGGTCGGGCACGGGGGCGGCCAGGCGCAGGCCCATCGCCTGGGCGACCTGCTTCGACGTCGCGTACAGCGAGCTGCGCTCGGCGCCGGCCACGCCCATGTCGCGCGTGCGGCCGACGAAGTTCATGCTGTCGAGGTTCAGGTCGGCGGCCGTCTTCGCCAGCGGCCAGAGCGGATTGCGGACGTAGGCCAGGCTGCCCAGCAGGCCTTGTTCTTCCGCGCAGGGCCACAGGAAGATCTGCGTGCGCCTGGCCGGATGCCTGACGGCCGCCTGGGCCATCGCGAGCAGGGCGGCCGTGCCGGAACCGTTGTCGATGGCGCCGTTCCAGATGTGGTCCGGTTTGCCGTTGTCCGGGTCGATGCCGAGGTGGTCCCAGTGCGCGGAATAGATGACGGCCTGATCGCGCAGCTTCGGATCGCTGCCCGGCACGATGCCCACCACGTTGTACTCGACGATGGTGCGTACGGCACTCTTCACGTCGGCGGCGATCGTGGCGTCGAGCGGCACCGGCTTGAAGCCGCGCACCTCGGCCGCGGCGCGCAGCTGGTCGAGATCCCGGCCGGCCGCCGCGAACAAGGTACGCGCCATGTCTTCGCTGATCCAGCCTTGCAGCGCATTGCCGGTGCCGGCCAGGTGGAACTGCTCGTGCGAGAAGCTGTTGACGGGGACGCTCCACGGATACGACGCCGACGGCGTCGTGTGGATCAGCAGGATGCCCGCCGCGCCCTGGCGCACGGCTTCCTCGAATTTATACGCCCAGCGGCCGTACCACGTGAGCGACTTGCCGCCGAAGCGGCCCGGTTCCGTGCTGGTGGGCTGCGGATCGTTCACCATCGCGACGATCACTTTTCCTTTCACGTCGGCGCCCGCGAAATCGTTCCAGTGCTCGTCGGGCGCGTCGATGCCGTAGCCGACGAACACGAGCGGCGCCGCGACGTGCGTGTCGGCCGCACCGTTGGCATTCCCGAACACGACGTCCTTGCCGAACGTGGCGGGCAGCGTCTTGCCGCCGGCCGTGAAGCGCAGCGTACTGCCGGGCAGCGTCTTCTGGCCGACCAGTTCCACCTTCTGTCGATAGCCGCCGCCGGCCAAGGGCGTCAGGCCCAGCACGGCGGCCTGGGTTTCGAGGTAGCGCACGGTGAGTGCGCCGCCGCGCTGGCCCGTGCCGCGGCCTTCCAGCAGGTCGTCGGCGAGGAAGGACAGATGGGCGCGCAGTGGCGCTTCAAGCACGGGCGGCGCGGATTGAGCCAGGGCGCCGGCGCTCGCGGCGCCCAGCAGGACGGCGCACGCGCAGGTACGGAACAGGGAAGACGGCATCGTGGACGGCTCGTGAGTGGTACAAGCCCGCGATGGTAGCACCGGCCGTGGCGCGTTGTGCGTATTGACGCTCTATTAAATAATTTAACCTTGCATCTCACGTTATAATCACGGGATGGACGTGCCTGCCGAGGCTGCGTCGCGATGGCAAGACAACCCCGACACCACTCCTGCATGGATAAAGACGAAAACAGAGCGCCGCCGCATGCCGCCGACAGGAAGCCCGATATCGCGCATCCCGGCCATGTCCAAGCGCTCATCCTGCCCTGGTCGCGCCTGGGCCGGCAGTTGGTGCCGCTGATCGGCGAAGGCGGTTTCGTCGCGCTGTTCAGCCGTTCGGCACGCTTGCTGTCGCCGCCGCGTCCCTGGCTCAGCATCGACGCCGCGCGCCGGACGAGCACGCTTCTGCTGTCCGCCCTCGAGCACGATCTGGCGGCGGCCGACCCGCTTGAGGCGGCGGCGGCACACGAGGAATTGATGGGCACGTTCGTGCGCCAGCTGGGTGCCCTCATCGGCCCCACATTGACGGCGCGGCTGCTGGCCGAAACCGGGGCGGACGGCATGCCGCAAAAGAATCAAGAGGAGCACAAGCAATGAGCGGAAAAGTATCCCTGGAGAAATTGTGCACCGGCGTGCCAGGGCTCGATATTCTTCTCGATGGCGGTCTGACGGAATTTTCGTTCACGCTGATCGCCGGCGCGCCCGGCAGCGGCAAGACGACGCTCGCGCACCAGATCATGTTCGCGCTCGCGAACTCCGAGCGGCGCGCGCTGTTCTTCACCGTGCTGGGCGAACCGCCGCTGAAGATGCTGCGTTACCAGCAGCAGTTCTCGTTCTTCGACATGGACAAGGTGGGTCCGGCCATCCGCTACGTGAACCTGGCCGACGACCTGCGCGCGGGCGATTTCAGCGGCGTGCTGGAACGCATCATGCGCGAAGTGGAGGATTTCGCACCGAGCCTCGTGTTCGTCGACTCGTTCCGCTCCGTCGTGCAGACGGCGCGCAGCGGCAACGAAGGCCTGTGGGACCTGCAGCACTTCGTGCAGGAACTCGGTTCGCGCATGGCGACGTGGCAGGCGACCACGTTCCTGATCGGCGAGTACACGCAGGCGGACGTCGAGGCCAATCCGATCATCACGGTCGCCGACGGCATGATCGCACTGTCGCACAACCTGGACGAGGATTCGGTGGTGCGCAAGATCCGCATCATCAAGATGCGCGGCCAGGCGCACATGGCAGGCGCGCACACGCTGCGCATCACGGGCGACGGCATCCGCGTCTATCCGCGCGTGCTCACGCCCGTCACGGACGCCTACGAGACCATCGCCGACGGTCCCCGCCGCGTCCAGACCGGCGTTCCGGGCCTGGACGAGATGCTGCACGGCGGCTTGCCGCAGGGGCACACGATGCTCGTGTCGGGCCCCACCGGGATCGGCAAGACGATCCTCGGCACGCGCTTCCTGCAGGCCGGGGCGGCGCAGGGCGAGAAGGGCGTCGCCGTGTTCTTCGAAAAGCATACGTCGCGGCTGCACAACGCGGAACTCGTCAAGATGGTGCAGGACGGCCAGGTGACCGTGCTGCAATCGCTGTCGCTCACGGTCGAGGAACTGCTCGACCAATTGACGGAAGCGATCGAGCGCACGGGCGCGACCCGCGTCGTGATCGATTCGTTGTCCGAGATCGGGCTGTACCTGGCGCCGGAATTCCGCTACGACCTGCGGCTGTCCGTGTTCCGTACCTTGTCGCTGCTGGCGCGGCGCGGCGTCACCGCGCTCGTCACCGTCGGCTACGAGGACAACCAGCCGAATTGGCGTTTCTCGATCGACAACCTGTGCTTCCTGGCCGACGCCGTGCTGTCGATGCGCTTCGTCGAAGTGGAAGGGCATATCTGCAAGTTCCTCACCATCATCAAGGTGCGGGGCACGAGCCACAGCAACGAGCTGCGCGAATACCGCATCACCGACGCTGGCATCGAGGTCTCCCCGCACACGACGAACCTCGACGGCCTGATGACGGGCTACCCCACGCGGCGGGAGCCGCACAAGTAAAGGACGACGATGGGAACGTACCGACAACCGCCGCCTGCCTCCGAGCAGCGTTCCCGTAAAGACGCCATGCACAGGGCGGCGGACGACACGCTGCCGGAAGCCTTCCTGCTGCGCCGCATCCATGCGCTGGAGGCCGAGCTGGACCAGCTGCGCGAAGCCAACGAGCACCTCGTTCTCGCCACCGTCAACGCCGAATACCAGCGCGAGGACGCCGAGGCGACCAACCGCCGCCAGAACGAATTCCTCGCCATGCTCGCGCACGAGCTGCGCAATCCGCTGTCGCCGCTGGCGATGGCCGCGTCGCTGCTGGAACGCGATCCCGGCGCGGCGCCGCAGCAGCTCAAGCTGGCGCGCGTGATCGGGCGCCAGGTCGACCACATGGCGCGCCTGCTCGACGACCTGCTCGACGCGGCCCGCATCAGCAGCGGCAAGATCACGCTGGATGTCGAAACGCTGTCCCTGGCCGACGTGCTGCGCCACGCCATCGAGACCGTGCAGCCGCGCATCGCGGAGCGCGCCCAGACGCTCGACGTCGAACTGCCGCCGGCAGCGGTGGCGGTGGAGGGCGACAAGGTGCGCCTCGCCCAGGTGTTCACGAATTTGCTCGGCAATGCGTCGAAGTACACGGGCGACGGCGGGCGTCTGCGGCTGGCCGCGCACGCCGGCCATGAAGAAATCGTGGTCACGATCGAAGACAACGGCACCGGCATCGCGCCCGAGGTACTGCCGTATATCTTCGACCTGTTCACGCAGGGCCCGCGCTCGCTGGCACGCTCGGAGGGCGGTCTCGGCGTCGGTCTGAACGTCGTGCGCAACCTGGTCGGCATGCACCAGGGGACGGTGGAAGCGCACAGCGACGGTCCCGGTGCCGGCAGCCGCTTCGCGGTGCGCCTGCCGCGCGCCGCCGGCCTGCCCGCCGCGCCCATGCAGCCCGCGGCGGAGCTGGCGACGGTGCGGCGCCGCATCCTGCTCGTGGAAGACAATCCGGATGCCTGCGCCACGCTGGCCGACATCCTCGCCGTGGAAGGCCACGACGTGACGTGCGCCACGGACGGCCGCGAAGGACTGGCGCGCGCGCTGGGCGAACGCTGGGACGTGATCGTGTGCGACATCGGGCTGCCCGAAATCGACGGCTTCGCGCTGATGCAGGCGTTGCGGGCACAGCAGGAAGGGGCGCGGCCGTACGCGATCGCGCTGACGGGCTACGGCCAGCCGGACGATGCGGCGCGCGGCTTGGCGGCCGGCTTCGACCGCTATCTCGTCAAGCCGGTCGGCGCGGCCGTGCTGCTGAGCGTCGTCGCGGAGGCCCACCTCGCCGACCCGCCCCCATCAAACGCAAACCTCAGCGCCTGAGCAGGCGCGCCAGGCGGTCCACCGCCTGTTCGATCCGTTCGTATTTCGTCGCGTAGGAAAACCGCACATGCTGTTTCGGCGCGGCGAAGCCGAAATCGTCGCCCGGCACGATCGCCACCAGCGCATCGCGCAGCACGGCCATGCCGAACGCGCTGCTGTCGTGCGCCTCGCGGTGGCCGACCTGCGAGATGTCGGCATACACGTAGAACGCGCCATCCGGCAGCACGGGCACCGTAAAGCCCAGGTCGCGCAGCGCGGGTACGAGGATGTCGCGGCGGCGGCGGAATTCCTGGCGGCGCTCTTCGAAGATGGCGATGGCCTCGATATCGAACGCGGCCAGCGCCGCATGCTGGGCGATCGCGGGCGCGCAGATGAACAGGTTCTGCGCCAGCTTTTCGACGGCCGGCACGAGCGATTCCGGCAGCACCAGCCAGCCCAGGCGCCAGCCCGTCATGCTGAAATACTTGGAGAAGCTGTTGACGGTGATGACGTCGTCGCCGAACGACAGGGCGCTGGTCGCGCGGTCGCCCGGGCGCTCGCCGTAGTACAGACCCTGGTAAATCTCGTCGACGATGGAAAAGCCGCCGCGCGCACGCACGGCCGCGACGACGCCCTTCGTCTGCTCCGGCGTCATCGAGGTGCCGGTGGGGTTCGACGGCGAGGCGACGATCACGCCGCGCGTGCGTTCCGTCCAGCGTTCGGCCACCTGGGCCGCCGTCAACTGGTAGCGTTCGGCGGGGCCGGACGGCACGAGGACGGCCTTGCCGCCGAACGCGCTGACGAAGTGGCGGTTGCACGGGTAGCTCGGATCGGGCATCAGCACCTCGTCGCCCTCGGCCACGAGCGCCGCGCAGGCCAGCAGCAGTCCGGCCGACGCGCCGGCCGTCACGACGACGCGCTGCGGGGAGACAGTGAGGCCATAGGCGCGGGCGTAGTGGGCCGAGATGGCCTCGCGCAGCGCCGGTAGACCCAGCGATTCGGTGTATTGCGTGGCGCCGCGCTGGATGGCGTCGACGGCGGCGCGCGCGACCATGTCCGGTGCCGTGAAGTCGGGCTCGCCGACGCTCATGCTGATGACGTCCTGGCCGGCGCGCGTCATCGCGGCCGCGGCCTTGACCATTTCCATCACGCGGAAGGGTTCGATGGCGTCGACGCGGCGCGCCACCTGGAGGGGATTGTGAGGCATGGTGGGATTTTTGAAACGGAGGAATCCCGCTATATTAGCCGAAATGCGCCGCGGCGACTTCGCCGGCCAGCAGCGCCAGGCAGCCCTGGGCCGGCAGCGGCCGGCCGACGTAGTACCCCTGGATCTCGTCGCAACCGTATTGTTCCAGTTCGCGCAGCTGGTCCACGTTCTCCACGCCCTCGGCCACGACCTTCAGGCTCAGGCTGTGCGCGAGGCGGATCACGGCCTTGGTGATGGCGGCATCGTCCGGATCGTCCGGCAGGTCGCGCACGAAGGTGCGGTCGATCTTCAGGGCGTCCAGCGGGAAGCGCTTCAGGTAGGCGAGGCTCGAATAGCCGGTGCCGAAATCGTCCACCGACAGGCGCATGCCGAGGGCCTTGATGCGCGTGAGGATCTCGACCGCGCTTTCCGGGTTCGCCATCAGCATCGACTCCGTCAATTCGAATTCCAGCAGCGCCGGATCGACGCCGGCGCGGCCGACGATGCGCTCGACGGCGCCGGCCAGGTCGGCCTGCTGCAGCTGGCGCGCCGACAGGTTGATCGCCACGTGCGGCACCGTCATGCCCTGCGCCTGCCATGCCTTGAGCTGGCGGCATACCTCGCCGATCACCCATTCGCCCACGGGCAGGATCAGGCCTGTCTCTTCCAGGATCGCGATGAATTCCAGCGGCGGTACGAGGCCGCGTTGCGGGTGGTTCCAGCGCAACAGGGCCTCGAAGCCGCTGATGGTGCCGGTGGCCAGGTCGAGCTTCGGCTGGTAGTGCAGCAGGAATTCGCCGCGCTCCAGCGCCTGGCGCAGCTGGGTTTCCGTCTGCAGGCGCTGCGTCGCGTTCTCGTGCATCTCGGCGACGTAGAACTGGAAGTTGTTGCGGCCGCCGTTCTTGGCGCCGTACATGGCCGTGTCGGCGTTCTTCAGCAGGCACTCCGCGTCGCGGCCGTTCTCGGGATACGTGGCGATGCCCACGCTGGCCGACACGAACAGCTGCTGGCCTTCGAGATAGAAGGGCTGCGCCAGCGCCTCGATGACGCGGGCGGCGATGGCGGCCGCGTCGGCGTCGCCGGCCAGCGTCGGCAGCACGAGCGCGAATTCGTCGCCGCCCAGCCGCGCCACGACGTCGGCGTCGCGCGCGCACGCCATGAGGCGTTTCGCGGCCTGCACGAGCAACTGGTCGCCCACGCCGTGGCCCAGCATGTCGTTGACGTTCTTGAAGCGGTCCAGGTCGATGAACATGACGGCCGCGCGGCCGTTTTCGCGGCAGGCCGCGCCGATCGCATCCTCGAGGCACTGGGACAGGCGGCGCCGGTTCGGCAGGTTCGTGAGCGGGTCGTACTGGGCCAGCCAGGTCAGGCGGTTGCGCGCCTCGTGGCGTTCGACGGCCGTCGCCAGGATGTTCGCGACGCCATGCAGGAAGTTGGCATCGTCGGTGCTGAAGCGGCGCGCGCCGTCGGCATACACGCCGAGCACGCCGAACGTCCGCTCGCCGCACATGATCGCGGTGTCGATGCCCGACGCGAGATTGTGCACGGCGGCCAGCGGCGCGAACCAGGAACGCCGCGCGGCCGGCTCGTCCGCGCCGAGCGGCGCGCCCGGCACGTGGCCCAGCTGCTGGCCGGCGGCCCGCGCCAGCCGGCCCGCGCCGGCGCGCACCACCATGCCGTTCGCCGTCGCTTCGAACAGGCCGGCGCAGGACGCTCCCAGGCCGCGCGCGGCGGCGTCGGCGGCGTCCGCGAACAGCTCGTCCAGGCCGTTCGCGGCCAGCGCCTTGCGCCCGAGTTCCGCGATCAGCGTCTGGCGCTGCGCGTTCTCGACGATCGTGCGCTCGAATTCCTTGCGCTCCGTGATGTCGATGTCGATGCAGATGTAGCGCTCCACCTTGCCGGCGGCGTCGAACATCGGGACGATGGTGCGGTACCAGTGGCGCCGGCCATGGCGCCCGGCGATCACGACTTCGCCGTTCCACACGCGGTCCGACGGCCGCCACGGCAGGCGCGCGCCGGCGGGGCGGCCGACGTCGGCCAGGCGCTGACCGACGACCTCGGGCCGTGTGAAGCCGCTGCTCGTCACGAACAGGTCGTTCACGCCGTTGATGACGCCGGCCGCATCGGCCTCGCACACGATCGCCGCCTGGTCCATCGCGCTCTTGTGCTGCATGAGGGAGTTCATCAGGGAATCGATGCGCTGGCCGAACTGGTCGCGCAGGCTGGCCGTGCTGCGGTTGACGGCGCGGATCGCTTCCTGGATCTCGGTCGGCGCATCGGCCAGCAGCGCTGCTTCGGCCGTGACGCGGCCGGCCGCCACGTCGTTCTCGAACGAGCGCAGGCGCCCCAGGTTGTCGAGCCAGCTGCGCACGAGGGTGCGCATCAGCGCCAGGCTGGCGACGAACACGACGAGCGCGACGGCCGCCGTGTCCAGCACGAGGCTCCACAACTGGGCCGCCAGCTTGCCTTCGTCGAACTGCAGGCGCACGACGCCGTAGTCCTTGCCGCCCACGTTGGCGATGCGGTTGACGTCGTACAGCTTGGCGGCGATGAGGGTCGTCAGCCACGCGGGCGCCAGCGCGCGCGTGACGCGGGGGGCGTCGACGCGGACGGTGCTGCCGCCCACGTCGATGAATTCGGCGCGCTTGAACGGCGACTGGAACAGCATCTTGCCGAGCGTGCGCTTGACCGTGTCGTAGTCGCCGATCACGACGCTGTCCTCGATCGTCTGCGTGGCCACTTCGACGAGGGTCAGCGCGGTGTCCTGGGTCTCCTCGATGTGTTGCAGGAACTGGTAGCGATAGAACAGGCCGAGGCCCGTGCCGATCGACAGCAGCAGGGTGAGGCTGAACACGGTGAACACGCGGCCGACGAGGGAACGCGGCAGCAGGCGCGGCAGGCGCGCGCGGAAAGGTGAATGGCTCGGGATCATCGAACGGTCGGCGGTGCGCTCGCGTGGAACGCGCGGTAATTGGCAAAGTCGGTGTCGCTCGCGGCGACGAACGAGAGCGGCGTTTCCATGTGCACGAGTTCCGTCGCCGCCTCGAGGATGCGTTGGCCTTCCGGGTCCTTGTCCATGCCGAAGAAGGCCTGGGCGACGGCGCGGACCTGGTCGGCCGGCACCCGCGGCGAGGCCATCAGCGCGAGGTCGATGAACGGTTCGGAACGCCACAGCACGCGGAACGATTTGCGCTCGCGGCCGCGGTAGTTGTCCACGAGCTCGGAACTGGCTCCGGCGGCCCGGGCCTTGCCGGCGAACAGCTGGGTGAACGCGGCATCCGTATTGCCGGCGAAGACGACGTCGACGGGAATGTTCTGGCGCAGCAGCTGGGCATACGTCATCTTGTAGGCGAGCGGCGCCTCCGGACCCGGGAAGGCGACGGCGCCGCCGGCCAGCTCGGCGAGGCTCTTGATGGGCGAATCGGCCGGCACGACGATTTGCGCGCGCACGGGCGGGGCGTTGCGGCGGCCGAACACGGTCCAGCCCAACCTGGCGCGGGCCGGACTGAACAGGTGGTTCGTGTACGCGAAGTCGACTTCGCGCGCGAGCACATAACTGGTCGTGTCGGCCGAGGTGCGCCCCAGTTTGAGGTTCAGGCGTATGCCGCTCTTTCGCGAGACGTAGCGAATGATCGGATTCCAGAAGCTGGCCGACACCTGCAGGTTGTATAGATTGACCGGCGAAAAATTGTAGACGGGCGTCCCCGCGGCCGGCGTCCCTGCTGCCGCCGCCCCCGCAAACGCCGCGCCGGCGGCGAGCAGGCCGGCCACGATGGCGAGAACGGAGCGGACGAAGAATAGACGGTGCATGGGGTCATCGACATGGCGCCGGCGGCACGTCCGGCAGGACCGGGCGACTATAACATATTTCTGGTTTGCAACAACGCGAAACCTTTTGCTAATGTCGGATTTGCATCATCTTTACGACATGGTGGTGAGAATCATCGACAATCGGCCGCAAGCTGGCTGAACTGTCGTGCTACAGTCGCACTCCAACCAACGCTGCGGAGGGCATATGGGAAAGGGGGCCGAGATGCCGCATCCGGACAGGTCGCCACCCGGTTTCCTCGCGTCGGCCGGCGAACTGGGACGGCTGATCGAGGCGTTCGACTGGGCCGCGACGCCGCTCGGGCCCCTGGACGCGTGGCCGCAGAGCCTGCGCACGGCCGTCAGCCTGATCCGGGGCGCGCGCCATCCCATGTGGATCGGCTGGGGCAAGGAAGCCACCTTCCTGTACAACGACGCCTACGTCGACGTGCTGGGCGCGGCCAAGCATCCGTGGGCGCTGGGACGGCCGGCGAGCGAGGTCTGGAGCGAGATCTGGGATGTGTGCGGTCCGCTGGCCGACAAGGTGTTCCAGCGCGCCGAAGCCACGTTCATCGACGCCATCCAGCTGTTCATGCGCCGCGGCGACTTCCTCGAAGAGACGTGGTATTCGTTTTCGTACAGCCCCATCCTCGGCGAGGACGGCCGGGTCGGCGGCTTGTTCTGCCCGTCGACGGAGGTCAGCGCGAGCGTACTGAACGCGCGCCGCCTGGGCACCTTGTCGCGCCTGTCGGCCGATGCGCTGCGCGAACCCACCGTGGCCGGCGCCTGCGCCACCGCCATCGGCACCCTGGCCGACAATCCGGCCGACCTGCCGTTCGTGCTGCTCTACGTGGCCGACGCCGACGGCAAGCTGCGCCTGCGCGGGACGGCCGGGCTGCCCGACGCCGATGCCGATGCCGGCCCGTTCCCGGTGGCCCAAGCCTGCCGCGACGGCATGCCCATGCTGGTGGACCTCGACGGCATCGGTGGCCTGCCCGCCGGCCTGTCCGGCCAGCCGCTGCGCCAGGCGCTCGTGCTGCCGCTCGCCACGCCCGGCCATGGCGGCGTGCTGGGCGCGCTGGTGCTCGGCGTGAGCCCCGTACGCCGCCTCGATGCCGAGTACCGCACGTTCTTCGACCTCGTCGCGGCCCAGGTGACGGCGGCGATCCAGAACGCCGGCGCCATCGAGGAACAGCGCCGCCGCGTCGACATGCTGGCCGAGCTGGACCGGGCGAAGACGGCGTTCTTCAGCAACGTCAGCCACGAATTCCGCACGCCGCTCACCTTGATGCTGGGACCGATCGAGGACAGTCTCGCCGACGCCGACCAGCCGCTGCCGGACGCCCAGCGCGAGCGCCTGCAACTGGTGCGGCGCAACGCGTTGCGCCTGGAGCGGCTCGTCAACACCCTGCTGGATTTCTCGCGCGTGCAGGCCGGACGCATGCAGGCGAACGTCACGCCGGCCGATCTGGCCGCGCTGACGGCCGACCTGGCGAGCGGCTTCCGCTCCGTGATCGAAAGCGCCGGCCTCGTCTTCGACGTGCGCTGCGCGCCGCTGCCGCGGCCCGTGCGGGTGGACGTGGGCATGTGGGAAAAGATCGTGCTGAACCTGTTGTCGAACGCGTTCAAGTTCACGTTCGACGGCGCCATTTCGGTGACCGTGGAATCCAGCGCCGGCGCGGCGCGCGTGACCGTGCGCGACACGGGCATCGGCATCGCGCCCGAACACCTGGACGCCGTGTTCGAACGCTTCCAGCGTATCGAGGGCGCGCGTTCGCGCTCCAACGAGGGATCGGGCATCGGCCTCGCGCTCGTGCGCGACCTCGTCGAGCTGCAGGGCGGCACCATCGCCGTCGAGAGCGCGCCGGGCCGCGGCAGCGCCTTCATCGTGACCCTGCCGTTCGCGCCCGCCGGTGGTCCGGACCACGGGCCGGGCGACAGCGACATCGACGCGCCGTCCGGACCGCCCACGGGCCGCGTGCTGGCCGCCTTCGCGGAGGAGGCGGGGCGCTGGCTGCCGGCGCCGCCGGCCGCGCCGGCGCCGCGCCGGCCCGAGGAACCCGTCGTGCTGTCGATGGCCCGCGTGCTGGTGGCCGACGACAATGCCGACATGCGCGACTACCTCGCGCGCCTGCTCGGCCAGCACTGGGAAGTGAGCGTGGCGGCCGACGGCGTGGACGCGCTCGCGATGGTGCGGCGCGAACGGCCGGACGTCGTCGTGGCGGACGTCATGATGCCGCGCCTGGACGGCTTCGGCCTGATCGCCCGGCTGCGCGCCGACCGCGAGCTGGCCGATACGCCCGTCGTGCTCGTGTCCGCGCGCGCCGGCGAGGAAGCGCGCATCGAGGGCCTGGAAAAGGGCGCCAACGACTATCTCGTGAAGCCGTTCGGCGCGCGCGAACTCATCACGCGGGTCGAATCGCAGGTGATGCAGGCACGCATGCGCGCCCTCGAGCGCGCGCACGCGGCGCGCCTGGCGTCGATCTTCCGCCAGGTCCCGGCCGGCATCGCCATCGTGCGCGGGCCGCGCCACGTGTTCGAGCTCGTCAACGACCATTACCAGGGTCTCGTCGGCCCGCGCCCCATCCTGAACCAGCCGCTGCTCGTGGCGTTGCCGGAGCTGGCGGGGCAGGGCATCCAGGAATTGCTGGACGGCGTGCGCGCCAGCGGCCGGCCGTACGTCGGCCGCTCGGAGCGTTTCATGCTGGCGCGCGGCGCGGCGCCGGAAGAGCGCTTCTTCGACTTCGTCTACCAGCCTATCCTCGACGCGCGCGGCGCCGTCGAAGCCATCGCCATCGTCGCGTTCGAGGTGACGGAACTCGCGCGCGCGCGCCGCGAAGCCGAAGTGGCCAACCGCGCGAAGGACGACTTCCTCGCCATGCTGGGGCACGAGCTGCGCAACCCGCTGGCGCCGATCCTGATCGCGCTGGAACTGATCCGCGCGCGCCGCATGCCGGGCCACGAGCGCGAACTGGCGATCATGGAGCGCCAGGCGCGGCATCTCGTGCGCCTCGTCGACGACCTGCTCGACGTCGCCCGCATCGCCCGCGGCAAGATCGAGCTGCGGCCGGAACGCGTGGAACTGGGCCGGCTGGTGGCGCTGGCCGTCGAGGCGAACGCGCCGCTGCTGGCCGAGCGCAGCCACCATCTGCTGACCGACGTGGCGCCAAGCGGCCTGCCGCTGCACGGCGATCCGGTCCGCCTGACCCAGGTGCTGTCGAACCTGCTGACGAATGCGGCCAAGTACACGAACCCCGGCGGCCGCATCCACGTGCGCGCCTGGGCCGAGGACAGCCACGCCGTGCTGCAGGTCGAGGACAACGGCATCGGCATCTCGCCCGGGATGCTGCCGCGCCTGTTCGACAAGTTCGTGCAGGAACGGCAGGCCCTCGACCGATCGCGCGGCGGCCTCGGGCTGGGCCTCGCGATCGTCAGGGAAATCGTCGCCTTGCACGGCGGGACCGTCACGGCGCGCAGCCCCGGTCTCGGCCACGGCAGCGTGTTCGAGCTGCGCCTGCCGCTGGCCGATGCGTGCTTTGACCCCTGCACCGGCGACGCGGGCGCCCGCCCCGCGCGGCGCCGCAACGGCCTGCGCGTGCTGCTCGTGGACGACAATGCCGACGTGCTGGAGGCCATGCGCGGCCTGCTGGAACTGGGCGGCCACGCCGTCACGGCGCTGGGCGACCCGCAGGCCGCACTGGCGCTGCCGGACGAGTACACGCCCGACATCGCCTTGCTCGACATCGGCCTGCCCGGCCTCAACGGTTACGAACTGCTGGCCGCGCTGCGTGCCCGGCCCGGCTGCGCGGACACGGACTTCATCGCCCTGTCCGGCTACGGCCAGCCGGAAGACCGCGCCCGTTCGCTCAGCGCAGGCTTCTGCGCCCACCTCGTGAAGCCGCCCGCGCCGGCGGAACTGGCGGCGCTGCTCGACGCGCTGGGGCAGCGCCGCGTCGGCGCCGCCGCTTAGGGCGCCGTCCCGCGGGCCGGGCGGCGGCGCCTCAGCACGCCGGCCAGGCCGAGCCCGAGGGCGAGCATGGCCCAGCTGTCCGGTTCCGGCACGGCCGAGATGAGATCGAGGCGCACCGCGCGGCAGTCGCCCGCGACGCCGCCGTGGCAGGCCGTCGCGGCGATCTGTCGGGCATCGTTGATGGCGTTGGCGCTCGTGATGACCCAGCCCGAGGATGGATCGACCAGCGTGTTCAGGTCGACGAGGCCGGCACCGGTCCACAGGAAGCCGTGGTAGCCGTAGTGCTCGGGGTCGACCGTCACGGCGGAGGTGCCGACGATCTGCTTGAGGTTGTTGATGTCCCAGGCGATGCTGTCGTCCTGGGTGGGATCGAGGACGCCGAGGTCGGTGATCGTGCCGTGGTCGTACAGGAAGGCGTGCGACGCGTGGATCATCGTGGACGTCGGGATGCCGCCGACAGCCAGGTCGTGGTCGTTCAGACCGTGGATCGCGCTGTCGCCCAGGTCCGGGGCGCCGATCGAATGGGCGGTACCGCCGCCGAACGTGACGGCGTGGAACGGATATTCCGGCATGGTGAGCGGCCCCTCGAAGGACGAGCCGCCGATCGTGCCCTTGGTGTTGATCGCGTACGCGGTACTGCCCAGGCCGCCGGGCAGGGTGCCGAGCGCGCTCATGGTGCCGCCCGAATAGCTGAACGCTTGCGAAAAACCATAGGTCGCCGGGTCTCCGTTTTGCGAATCGCCCACGATCATGCCGTGGTTGTTGATGGCGAACGCCTCGCTGCGGCCGCCGCCCAGCGTGCCGAGGTCGCTCATCGTGCCGCCGGAATACGTGAATGCGTGGTACTGGCCCGCGCCGTTGTCCGACCCGCCGACGATCTGGCCGGAGTCGTTGATGCCGTTCGCGTTGCTGTTCGTGCCGCCCAGCGTGCCGAGGTCCGTGTACGTGCCGCCGGCATTCAGGAAGCCGTGGGTGACGCCGGCGCTCGTGATGCTGCCGACGACGTCGCCCCAGCGGTTGATGTCGCTGGCTGCGCTGCCCGTGCCGCCCAGCAAGGTGATCGAGTACAACGGGTCGGCCACGGCCGCGGCGCCAGGCAGAGCCAGGGCCGCGGACAGGATCAGTCGGGAAATGTGCGATGACGCGCGCATGCTAGCCTCCTGGATTGTCGGATTCCGAGGCCAGCTTAGGGGGGTTCCCGCGTCGCTCTCTGATGAGAATCAGAGGTATGCGGAACGGGTAGGCGGCGCGCGCCGGTCCGTGCGCGCCGGCCCGGCGAGGCGTATCCATTTATTTGGTTGCGCATGATCCGTTTCAAACTTGCTGAATATACAATCGAAAGATTCGGATTCGCGACATCGGACACCATGAGAGTGCGTACGCATCTGGCCTTGCTGGCCGCCGCCGTCTTCCTGCCCGTGATCCTCGGATCGGCGATCGCCATCCGCCTGTTGCTCGATGCGGAACGCCAGGCCGTGCTGCGCAGCATGCAGGAAATGGCGCGTGCCACCGTATTGACGATGGACCGGGAGTTGACGGCCGCGCTGGCCAGCGGCCAGGCGCTGACGACGTCGTTGAGCCTGTTCCGCGGCGATTTCGCCACGTTCTACAGCCAGGCGAAGAGCGTCAACGCGGGCGGGCGCGAAACGGTGCTGCTGCGCGCCGACGGCGACCAGGTGTTCAATACCGCCCGTCCTTACGGCGTCCCGGGCGCCGAACCCTCGGCCGCCACGCGCCAACGCGTGCGCGCCGTGCTCGAGCGCGACGTGCCGGCCGTGTCCGACCTGATCGTCGGCGACCTGTCGCGCAAGATCGTCGTCGCGGCCCAGATCCCCGTCACCCTGGGCGACGGGCGCCGCATGGTGCTGGGCCAGCGCATCGAAGCGCGCTACTTGAACGAGAAGCTGCCCCGGGACGTGCCGGACGGCTGGCTGGTCTCGGTGTTCGACCGCGAAGGCAGAACCATCGCGCGCAACCACCGGTGGGAAGACTATGTGACGGGCAGGCCGCGTCCCGAGTTGATGGCGGGCCTGCGCGCCGGCGCGACGATCGTGCGCAGCGAGAGCCGCGAGGGCACGCCGATGTATATCGCGCTGGCCCGGTCGCCGTTGACCGGCTGGACGGCCGCCGTCGGCGTGCCCGTCGCGGAACTGGAGGCGACGGCCGCGCACGCCGTCTCGCTGACGGCCGGCACGCTGTTGTGCGCCGTGGCGCTGGCGTGCCTGGGCGCGCTGCTGTTCGCGCGGCGCCTGCTGGCCGCCACCGAATACCTCAGCACCGCGACGGAAGGCATGGTCGACGGCTGGCTGCCGCCGCCGGTCGACCTGCACATCACGGAGTTGAACGCGCTGCAGAAGGTGCTGCACGCCGTGTCCAGCCGGCTGATCCGGCTGGAGAGCGCGCGCCAGCGCCACCTGGCCGACGCCGAGGCGGCGCGCAGCCTGGCCGAGGCGCAGAACCGCGCGAAGGACGAATTCCTCGCCATGCTGGGCCACGAGCTGCGCAATCCGCTGGGCGCGATCAGCTCCGCGATCGCCCTCGTCCAGATGGGTGCCAGCGGCCCGGCGGCCGAGCGCGCGCACCAGATCATCGGACGCCAGAGCCGGCACCTGGCCCACCTCGTCGACGAGTTGCTGGACGCGAACCGCGTGCTGAGCGGCCGCGTGACGCTCGCGCCCGTGCCGCTCGACCTGGCGGCCGCGGTGCGCGACGTGGCGCAGACCCTGCAGACGCAGGGCACGACGGCGGAGCACGAGGTCGAGCTGGACCTGGAGCCGGTGTGGGTCAGCTGCGACCCGACGCGGCTGCAGCAGGTGCTCGGCAACCTGATCGAGAACGCCGCCAAGTACACGCAGGCCGGCGGCCGGATCCGCGTGTCGACGCGCGCCCATGCCGGCATGGGCGAGCTGGTGGTGGCCGACAACGGCAAGGGCATCGACGCCGACCTGCTGCCGCGCGTCTGGGACGTGTTCGTGCAGGGCAAGGTGCTCAGCCGCGCGCAGGGCGGCCTCGGGATCGGCCTGGCCGTCGTCAAATCGCTCGTCGAGCAGCAGCGCGGCAGCGTGGCCGTCGAAAGCGGAGGGCCGCAGCAGGGCAGCACCTTCACGATCCGCCTGCCGCTGGCCGGGACCGAAGCAATCGGGGCCGCGGCCGACGGCACGGGCGATACGCCGCCGCCGCGGCCGGGCCGGCGCGTGTTACTGGCGGAAGACAACGACGACCTGCGCGACATGACGTGCGCGCTGCTGCAGTCGCGCGGCTGCACCGTGATGACGGCGCCCGACGGCCGGGCCGCGCTCGCCCTGGCCGAGCGCCAACGCCCGGACGTGGCCTTCATCGACATCGACCTGCCCGACATGTCCGGCTACGAGGTGGCGCGGCAGCTGGCGCACCAGGGGGGCATCCGGCTCGTGGCCGTCACCGGCTACGGCCAGCCCGACGACGTCCGGCGCGCGCTGGCCGCGGGCTTCGATCTGCACCTGAAAAAGCCCGTCCGCCTGGACGAGCTGGAGCGCGCGCTCGGCGAGCCCGATTCCGTGCGTTGAACGCGGTCATTTTGATTGCGATCGCCATGTTAGCCGGCGAGCCGGTTGTTATCGCTATCTTTTTTATATCGTGAAATAGCATGCTGTCCGGCCAAACAGGCTGATTTGGCGCCTTCGCCACAGTTTCGGCGGTCGCCGAGTCCTATTTCTTTAAATATTGTTAAACATGGTGAACACGATTGAAATTCGGTTGGCAGTGATCGAATTGTCAAGTAATCTTGGGTTGCAGGGCGCAGGCAACCAACAATCGATAGATCGATACCCATGGCCGACTCGACACCTGACGCATCGATCGGAGTCCACGACGACGAAGCCGTGGAAACCCTGTTGCGCGAACGCGCGGCGCACCTGTCCACGCGCGACGGGGCGGAGGAAGCGGGCACGCTGGCCGGGCTGGCGCAGGCGCTGGCCGACGACCCCGAGGACGCCATGCAGCGCCTGGCCGACGCCGTGCGCGCGCTGTGCGGGGCCGATGCCGTCGTCGTTGCCGTGCTCGACGGCGCCGGCAACGGGGCCGGGACGGTGCCGCCGGACGCTGCGGACAAGGTGCGCTGGTGCGTCGTGTCCGGCGCGCTCGACGGGAACCGCGGCAGGCAGTGGTCGCTGGGCGAGTGCGCGTGCGGCACCGTCATCCGGGCCGACGGCCCCGTCCTGGTCGAGCGGCCGAACGAGCAGTTCCCGTCGCTGCGCGCCAGCGGCGTCCCCCTGACCGAATTCCTCGGCGTGCCCTGGCGGGTCCGTGGCGGCACGCTCGGCGCGCTGGCGGTCGTGCTGACCGAAGGCGGCAACGCCCGCTTCGATGCCGACGACCTGCGCCTGCTGCGCGCCTGCGCGCCGTTCGCCGCGGCCGCCCACCAGGCCGGCGGCAGCAAGGGCGCCGAGGGCGTCGAGATCGAACGCAAGGTCGAGGAGCGCCTGCGGCCCGTCCTCGAAAGCAAGGAACACCTCGAGCGGGAGGTCGAGGAAAGCCGCGCGGCCGAGCGGGCGCTGCGCGAACACAAGGCCCTCATCGACGCCACCCTCAGCATCAGCACCGTCGGCGTGCTGTACTTCGACATCGACGGCACCGTCCACGACGTCAATCCCGCGTTCGAGCGGATGACGGGCTACACGTGCGCCGAGCTGCGCGCGATGCCGAACTGGCGCGAGATGACGCCGCCCGAATTCTGGGACGTGTCGGCGCGCGCCCTGCGCGACCTCATCGACCACGGCGTCACGCTGCCGTACACCAAGCAGATGACGCGCAAGGACGGCACCCGCTGGTGGGGCCTGTTCGCGCCCGCGCGCATCTCGGGCGGCGGGGCGAACGCGCGCTGTGTGCTGTTCGTGATCGACGTGACGGAAAACAAGGAGACGGAGGCCCGGCTGGCCGAGAGCGAGGAACGCTTCCGCGCGATGGTCGAGGGCTTCGCGCAGACCGTATGGGAGGCGGATGCGCACGGCCGCATCGTCAACGGGTCGCCCAGCTGGACGGCCTATACGGGGCAGTCGGAAGCGGCGTCGCTGGGCGTCGGCTGGATCGAGGCCGTCCACCCCGACGACCGCGCGTATGCGCTGCGCGAATGGCGCGCGGCCGTGGGTACGCGGCGGATCCTGAACGCCGAATTCCGCGTGCAGGCGGCGTCCGGCGGCTGGCGCTGGACCAATGCGCGCGCGGCGCCCCTGTTCAACCGCGACGGCAGTGTCCGCAAATGGGTCGGCATGCATATCGACGTCGACGAGCGCCGCCGCACCCAGGCCGCGCTGGCCGAGAGCGAGCGGCGCTACCGCATGCTGTTCGAGGCGATGGACGAGGGCTTCCTGCTGGCGACGGTGCGCTTCGACGACGAGGGGCGGGCCGTCGGTCTCGATTATGCGGAGGCGAATCCGGCCGCCGTGCGCATGGCCAACATCGCCTACGTGGGACCGGGCTTGCTGCGCATGCGCCCCGAGCACGAACCTTGCTGGCTGGACGCCTGCGCCCAGGTCGTGCGCACGGGCGTGTCCAGCCGCTCGCAATGCTTCTCGCAGCCGCTGGCCAGCTGGTACGACTTCTTCGTCTATCCCGTCGGCGGGCGCCAGGTGCCGCGGGTGGCGATCCTGTTCCACGACATCACCGTGCGCAAGCGCGCCGAGGACGCCCTGCGCGAGAGCGAGGGCCGGTTCCGCGCACTGGCCGACGCATCGCCCGCCCTCGTGTACCAGTTCGACGTGGACGGCAACGTCATCTACCTGAACCAGCGCTGCGTGACGGACGAGGTTGCCGCGGGGGATGGCACGAGCGGCTGGAAGAACATCGCGCGGCCGGACAAGATGGATGCCTACCTGCGCGACGTGTACGAAGGCATCCGCACGCGCGGCGCCTTTACCCAGCGGGTCCACACGATGGTCAAGGACGGCAGCTGGCACTGGTTCGAATCCCATGCGTCGCCCTGGCATTCGGGCGACGGCGAACACCGTGGCTACGTCGGCATCTCGCTCGACATCACGGGGGCCGTGCAGGCCGAGGAGGCCCTAAAGGAGGCCGATCGTCGCAAGGACGAGTTCCTTGCGACGCTGGCCCACGAACTGCGCAATCCCCTGGCCCCGATCAGCAACGCCGTGCAGCTGATGCGCCGTCCGGACGGCCGGCGCCAGTCCGACCGCGTCGTCGAGATGGTGGGGCGCCAGGTGAAGCAGATGGCGCGTCTCGTGGACGACCTGATGGAAGTGTCGCGCATCACGCGCGGCAAGATCGACCTCAAGCTGGAGCGGGTGCCGTTCGCCGAGATCGTCCACAGCGCCGTCGAGACGAGCCAGCCGATGATCGACCGGGCCGGCCACCAGCTCGCCGTCGCGCTGCCGGAGCAAAAGCTGTGCCTCGAGGCCGACCGTGTGCGCCTGACCCAGGTCTTCGCGAACCTGCTCAACAACGCCGCCAAATACACGGACACGGGCGGCCGCATCTGGTTCGACGTGCGGCGCGAGGGCGACCAGGCCGTGGCCAGCGTGCGCGATACCGGGATCGGCATTCCGGCTGACGCGCTGCCCGGCGTATTCGACATGTTCGCCCAGGCGCACCGGTCCGCCGGACGGGGGCAGGGCGGGCTCGGGATCGGTCTGACGATGGTGCGCAGCCTCGTCGAGATGCATCACGGCACCGTGGAAGCACACAGCGCCGGGCCGGGCCAGGGCAGCGAATTCATCGTGCGGCTGCCGCTCGCGCCGGACCACGACGCGGAAGAGGAAAGGCCGCAGCTGGGGCAGGCGCGTCCCGCCGCGCCGTTCCACGGCCAGCGCATCCTCGTCGTGGACGACAACCGCGACGCCGCGGATACGCTGGGCCTGCTGCTGGAGGCGGACGGGGCCGAGGTAAGAGTCGTGTACGACGGCCGCGCCGCGCTGGCGATGGCGGAAACTTTCATGCCGACCAGTGTCCTGCTCGACCTCGGCATGCCCGGCATGGACGGCTTCGAGGTCGCCCGGCGCCTGCGCCAGGACGAGCGCTTCGCCAGCCTGCGCATTGTCGCGCTGACGGGCTGGGGCCAGGACGCCGACCGGCGCCAGACGCGCAACCGCGGGTTTTCCCATCACCTCACGAAGCCCGTCAGCCTCGAGGACTTGCACTCGATTCTTGTTTAACAGTTATCAAGTCGGCTCACTGAAACAAAAAGTTACAAATTCATGACATATGCGACCTGCATTTTGTTCCGCTCTGTGCGTTAGCTAACGTCAATGCCATCGTCGCCTGCGTAGACTGAAATCAACGTCAACCGATGTTGGGAGGCAGCGATGGCGTGGATTTCACAATTTGTCAGATACCTGGGCGTCTTCAGAGACCCCCAGTTACATCCGGAGACGATTTCGGACCTCCCACCGTTCGCGTTGCGCCAAACATTGGACGCGCTGCTGCGGACCGGCTGGTTGAAGACGTTCGAATACGATGCCGAGGATGCGTGGGTCGACTATGCGCGGGTGGATTTGCGCAGGGGGCGATCGAAGCTGAGGCTGGAGTGGGACCAGGACAGCGGCGGCACCGTCGAAGGGCCGCGGGCCGTGCTGGACGAGTTGCGCGTGCTCGATCCATGGACCAGCACGCGTCATGCGCATTGACGGTTAAAACCGCTCGTCGGCCCCGAGATAACGCCATTGACCCGGTGGCAATTCGCCGAGCTTCACGCGTCCGATCCGTACGCGCTTGAGGCCCAGGACCTTGAGGCCGACCATGTCGCACATGCGGCGGATCTGGCGCTTGCGGCCTTCCTTGAGGGTGAAGCTGAGCTGGTCATCGTTCTGCCAACGCACCTTGGCGGGCAGCAGCGGCTTGCCGTCCATCCACAGGCCGTGGTTCAGCTTCTTGAGGTCGGCATCCGGCAGGCGGCCCGGCTTCGTGTACTGCACGCGGACGAGGTATTCTTTCTCGATGGACGTGTCTTCGCCGATCAGCTGCTTGGCGATGCGGCCGTCCTGCGTCAGCACGAGCAGGCCGACGGAATCGATGTCCAGCCGTCCGGCGGGCACGAGCGATTTCAGCTGGGTGGGATGAAACTGTTCCGGCGAGGGATCGTCGGCCCAGCGGTTTTCCGGCTTCACGAGCACGACGGCCGGCTTGTAGCCGTCTTCCGCCTGGCCGCTGACATAGCCGACCGGCTTGTTCAGCAGCACCGTCACGCGCTTCGCCTGCTGCGCGGCGGCCTGGCGTTCGACCGTGATTTTTTGATGCGGCAAGACTTTGCTGCCGAGCTCGGACACCACCTGGCCGTCGACGCGCACCCAGCCTTTCGCGATCCACTCGTCGGCCTCGCGGCGGGACGAGAGGCCAAGTTCGGACATGCGTTTGGAGAGGCGTACGGGTTCAGTCATGGTCGTTCAAAAAAATTACGAAAACAAATACCATCGTTCCCGCGCGGGCGGGAACCCATGCTGAAGTGCCGCAGTCACTCCGTCGAGCGGCTACGGTGGCTTCCGAAGTACAGAATCCTGTAGCTCAACATGGATTCCCGCCTGCGCGGGAATGACGTGCCAACTTAAATTTTCACAGCATCCAGCAACTCGGTCTCCAACTGCACTTGCACCCGCTGGTTGTTCAGCGCCTGGCCGTCGATGAGGAACACGTCCTCGACGCGCTCGCCCAGGGTCATGATCTTGGCCGTGTGCAGGTTGATGCGGTAGCGTGCCAGCACGCTCGCGATCGAGTACAGCAGACCGTTGCGGTCGTTGGCGCCGATGGACAGCACCCAGAACTGGCCGCGCTCGTCCGGACGCATGTCGACCGTCGGCGTGATGGGGAAGTTGCGCGACATGCGCGACAGCCGGCCCCGCAGCGGCGGGGACAAAGGCTCCTGGTGCACGAGGACCTCGCACAGCTCATGCTCGATCAGGTTGATGATGTCGCGGTAGCTGTTGGCGAAGTGCTCGTCCGTGATGAGGAAGGTGTCGAGCGCGTAGCCGTCCTTCGTCGTGTGGATCTTGGCGTCGAGGATGGAAAAATTCTTGCGGTCGAAATAGCTGCAGATGCGCGCGAACAGGTCGGGCTGGTCTTTCACGTACACCGTCACCTGCAGGCCCTCGCCGATCGGCGCCAGGCGCGATTTCACGACGGGCTTGTCGCGCCCCAGCTTGTCGTACAGGCAGCGCGTCTGCCACGCGATGTCGGACGCGTCGTGGCGCAGGAAGTACGCCATGTCGAGCTGCTTCCACAAGGCTTCGTGCGCGTCGGCCGGGAGGCCGAACAGGCGCAGCGTCGCCAGCGCTTCCTGCTGGCGCGCGCGCAGTTCGCGGTCGGCGGACGGCGGCTCGCCCCCGAGCACGCGCAGGGTCATCTTGTACAGGTCTTCCAGCAGCTTCGCCTTCCACGCATTCCACACTTTCGGGCTCGTGCCGCGGATGTCGGCCACCGTCAGGAGGTACAGCGCCGTCAGGTGGCGCTCGTCGCGCACGAGGCGGGCGAAGGACTGGATCACGTCCGGGTCGGACAGGTCCTGCTTCTGCGCCACGACCGACATGGTCAGGTGGTGCTCGACGAGGAACACGACCAGTTCCGTGTCTTCCTCGGACAGGGCGTGGTCGCGGCAGAATTCCAGGGCGTCGGTCTTGCCCAGCTCGGAGTGGTCGCCGCCGCGGCCCTTGGCGATGTCGTGGAAGAGGGCGGCCACGTACAGCAGCCAGCGGTCGCGGAAATTGGCGATCAGCTGGCTGCAGAACGGGTATTCGTGCGCATGCTCCGTCATCGTGAAGCGCCGCATGTTCCGCACCACCATCATGATGTGCTGGTCGACCGTGTAGACGTGGAACAGGTCGTGCTGCATCTGGCCGATGATGCGGCGGAAGTTCGGCAGGTAGCGGCCGAGGATCCCCATGTCGTTCATGCGCCGCAGCGCGTGCACGAGACCGACCGGCGCCTGCAGCACGCGCAGGAACAGCGCGCGGTGTTGCGGGTTGGCGCGAAAGGCGTCGTCGATGAGGGTGCGCGCATGCCACAGCGCGCGCATCGTGCGGGCCGTCATGCCCTTGATGTCCGGGCGCTCCGTCATCAGCACGAAGATTTCCAGCACGGCGGACGGGATCGATTCGAACGTGTCGTCGGCGGCGATGTCGATGAAGCCGCCCACTTCGTTGAAGCGCGGGTTGATCGGCACCGGTTGCGACGGCGTGGGGAACAGATGCGCCTCGATGTTCTGCAGCAGGATCGTGTTCAGCTGGGTGACGGTCTTCGCGGCCCAGTAGTAGCGCTGCATCAGGAATTCGCTGGCGCGGCGCGCCTCCAGGCCCGCGCCCGTCGACGTGAGGCCGAACGTTTCCGCGATCGCGGTCTGGACGTCGAACACGAGGCGGTCTTCGCGCCGGTTGGTCTGCAGGTGCAGGCGGATGCGGATGTCCTTGAAGGCGCGTTCCTTTTCCATCAGCTGGCGCGCTTCCTCGCGCGTGATCAGGCCGCGGATCGCGAGCTGGCTCCAGGAATTCGCGAGGCCGGCCGCCTTCGCGACCCACAGGATCACCTGCAGGTCGCGCAGGGCACCCGGGCTTTCCTTGACGTTCGGTTCCAGCGAGAACGGCGTGAATTCGTACTTGGCGTGGCGCAGCCGCATCTCGGCCGTCTTGGCCTGGAAGAAGGCTTGCGCGTCCATCGCCTCGTCGTAGCGGCGCAGCAGTTCGTTGAACACCGTCTCGCTGCCCGTCACGAGGCGCGCTTCCAACAGGCTCGTCTGCACCGTGATGTCGGCGGCGGACTCCGTCATGCACTCGTCGACCGTGCGGATGCTGTGGCCGATCTCCAGCCCCAGGTCCCACAGGAGCTGGACGAAGTTTTCCAGCTTCGCCTGCACCAGCGCGTCGGGCGGGGTGCCCAGCAGGATCAGCAGGTCGACGTCGGACTGCGGAAACAGTTCGCCGCGGCCGTAGCCGCCTACGCCGACGAGGGCGGCGTTCTGCGGCAGGCCCGCCGCGTGCCACGCGTCGGTCAGCACGGCGTCCACGCCGTGGCGCAGGCCGCGCAACAGTTTTTCCGGCTTGCCGTTCTCGCGGAACTCGGCGATGACGAGCTGGCGCTCGGCCTTGAGGCGCTGCTTCAGTTGCAGCGGCTGCAGGGGGGCGGTGGCGATGGACATAAGCGTGTCGGAATCAGGCTGGGACGGCGTCTTTTGGCTTGATGATGGCGGGCGGCGGCGGGGTGCCGGCCGACGTCGTCAGCACCTCATAGCCCGTCTCGGTCACGAGGATCATGTGTTCCCACTGGGCCGACAGGCTGCGGTCTTTGGTCTTGATGGTCCAGCCGTCCGGCATTTCGCGGATCTCGCGGCGGCCCGCGTTGATCATCGGCTCGATCGTGAAGATCATGCCGGCTGCAAGCATCTCGCCCGTGCCGGGACGGCCATAGTGCAGCACCTGCGGCTCTTCGTGGAAGACCTTGCCGATGCCGTGGCCGCAGAATTCGCGCACGACGGAGTAACCCGCCTTTTCCGCGTGCTGCTGGATCACGTGGCCGATGTCGCCCAGGTGCGCGCCCGGTTTCACTTTCGAAATGCCCAGCCACATGCATTCGTAGGTGATCTCCGTCAGGCGGCGCGCCAGCTTGGACGGTTCGCCGATGAAGAACATGCGGCTGTTGTCGCCGTGATAACCGTCCTTCGTGATGACGGTGACGTCGATGTTGACGACGTCGCCGTTTTTCAGGACCTTGTCGCCCGGAATGCCGTGGCAGATCACATCGTTGACGGAGGTGCAGACGGCTTTCGGGAACGGCGGGTAGCCCGGCGGCGCATAGTTCAGCGGGGCGGGGACAGTGCCTTGCACGTTGACCATGTATTCATGGCAAAGGCGGTCCAGTTCGCCGGTCGTGACGCCCGGTTTGACGAAGGGCGTGATGTAGTCGAGCACCTCGGCGCCGAGGCGGCCGGCGATGCGCATGCCTTCGATGTCTTCCGGGGACTTGATGGAGATGGCCATAATGATCCGTTCTGCAATATGTTCTGTACCGGGCATTATATGTGATCCGGCAGCCGGTCGGGCCGCGGGGCGGCCCCCCGGCGGGGAGGTGCATGCGCGAGCGAGCTTGAAATTCGTGTCGAATCCCGCTAGAATCTCGGGTTGCTCGTGTTCGTATCGGGCAAGCTTGTGAAATCGAGCTTTTTTTAAATCGCGAACGCGGCCGACAAGGGTGCCCGGAAGGGTGTACTGGCCGTTGTTCAAGAAACCAACCCTGGAGAATTACAATGTCTGTCACTATGCGCGAAATGCTGGAAGCCGGTGTTCACTTCGGCCACCAGACCCGTTTCTGGAACCCGAAAATGGCGCCGTTCATCTTCGGTCATCGCAACAAGATCCACATCATCAACCTGGAAAAGACCATGGCGATGTACCAGGATGCGATGAAGACCATCAAGCAGATCGCCGCCAACCGCGGCACGATCCTGCTGGTGGGCACGAAGCGCCAGGCCCGCGACATCATCGCCGCCGAAGCACAGCGCGCCGGTGTGCCGTACGTCGACCAGCGCTGGCTGGGCGGCATGCTGACCAACTTCAAGACCATCAAGACCTCGATCAAGCGCCTGAAGGACATGGAAGCCGCCATCGAGTCGGGCGAAGTCGAGAAGATGAGCAAGAAAGAAGCGCTGATGTTCTCGCGCGAACTGGAAAAGCTGCAGAAGTCGATCGGCGGCATCAAGGACCTGCAAGGCGTGCCGGACGCGATCTTCGTCGTGGACGTCGGCTACCACAAGGGCGCCGTCACCGAAGCCGGCAAGCTGGGCATCCCGGTCATCGGCGTGGTCGACACCAACCACTCGCCCGAAGGCGTGACCCACGTCATCCCGGGTAACGACGACTCGTCGAAGGCCATCACCCTGTACGCACGCGGCGTCGCCGATGCGATCCTGGAAGGCCGTGCGAACGCCACCAACGAAGTCGCCGAGATGGTCAAGTCGGCTGACGACTTCGTCGAAGTTTCCGAGCAAGCTTAATTCCCGGCGGGCCGCGGCCCGCTGAGCTGTAAAGGGGCGCCGAGCCTAAGATCGAGCGCCCCTTTTTGCAAGCAATTCCAGGACAGATCAACAATCTTGCAAGACGTCGCACCGACGGCTTGCTCCGACTTTAGGAGAAATGACATGGCAGCGATTACTGCAGCGATGGTTGGCGAACTGCGCGCCAAGACCGACGCACCGATGATGGAATGCAAGAAGGCACTGAACGAAGCCGAAGGCGATATGGCACGTGCCGAAGAGATCCTGCGCGTCAAGCTGGGCGGCAAGGCCTCGAAAGCGGCGTCGCGTATCACCGCTGAAGGCGTGGTTGCCGCTTACGTCGCCGGCAACGTCGGCGCGCTGGTCGAAGTGAACAGCGAAACCGACTTCGTCGCCAAGAACGACGACTTCCTGGCCATGTGCAACCTGGCCGCCAAGCTGGTCGCCGAAAACAACCCGGCCGACGTCGCCGCGCTGGCCGCTCTGCCGGTCGATGGCAAGACGTTCGACGACGTGCGTACGGCACTGATCGGCAAAATCGGCGAGAATATGACCGTCCGCCGCTTCCAGCGCTTCGAAACCACCGGCAAGCTGGCGTCGTACCTGCACGGCACCCGCATCGGCGTGATCGTCGACTACGACGGCGCCGACGAGCAAGTCGGTAAAGACGTCGCGATGCACATCGCCGCGATGAAGCCGGTCGCCCTGTCGGCAGAGCAAGTGCCGGCCGAGCTGATCGAGAAAGAGCGTTCGGTCGCTCAGCTGAAAGCCCAGGAAGACGCCGACAAGGCCGTCGCCGAAGGCAAGCAGCCGCAATCGGCCGAGATCGTCGCCAAGCGTATCGATGGTTCGGTGCAGAAGTATCTGAAGGAAGTGTCGCTGCTGAACCAGGCGTTCGTGAAGAACGACAAGCAGAGCATCGAGCAGATGCTGAAGGCCACCAACACCACCGTGAAAGCATTCACGATGTACGTGGTCGGCGAAGGCATCGAGAAGAAAGTCGACGACTTCGCAGCGGAAGTGGCGGCCCAGATGGCTGCTGCCAAGCAGTAATAAAGAGAACGGGCCGCAAGGCCCGTTTTTACAACCGGCGGCGATCCCGTCCGGCGTAGTACCGAAACAGAAACATTCAATGACCTCAGGAGCCCCATTCATGACAAAACCAGCCTATCAACGAGTCCTCCTCAAACTGTCTGGCGAAGCGCTGATGGGCGACGATCCGTTCGGCATCAACCGCGCCACCATCGAACGCATGGTTGCCGACGTCGCGGAGGTGTCGAAGCTGGGTGTGGAACTGGCAGTGGTGATTGGCGGCGGTAACATCTTCCGCGGCGTGGCGCCGGGTGCGCAGGGCATGGACCGCGCGACGGCCGACTATATGGGCATGCTGGCCACCGTGATGAATGCGCTGGCGCTGGCCGACGCCATGCGCCAGCAGGGCATCACCGCGCGCGTGATGTCGGCCATCGGCATCGAGCAGGTGGTCGAGCCGTACGTGCGCCCGAAGGCGCTGCAATACCTGGAAGAGGGCAAGGTCGTCGTGTTCGCAGCCGGTACCGGCAACCCCTTCTTCACCACCGACACCGCCGCCGCGCTGCGGGGCTCGGAAATCTCGGCCGAAATTGTGTTGAAGGCAACCAAGGTCGATGGCGTATATACTGCCGATCCTAAGAAGGATCCGCACGCGACCCGCTACGAGCAGATTTCGTTCGATGAAGCGATCGCCAAGCACCTGCAGGTGATGGACGCCACCGCGTTCGCCCTGTGCCGCGACCAGAAGCTGCCGATCAAGGTGTTCTCGATCGTCAAGCCGGGTGCGCTCAAGCGCGTGATCATGGGCGAAGACGAGGGTACACTCGTACACGTTTAACTCAATATTAGAAACACAGGAGAGCAGCATGTCCGTAGCTGACGTTAAAAAAAGTGCCCAGGATAAGATGGCCAAGTCCATCGAAACCCTGAGAAGCAATCTGGCCAAGGTTCGCACCGGCCGCGCCCACACCGGCATCCTGGACCACGTGATGGTCGATTACTATGGTTCGCCGACCGCGCTGCCGATGGTCGCCAACCTGACCCTCATCGACGCCCGCACCATCGGCGTTCAGCCTTACGAAAAGAAGATGCTGAACGTCATCGAAAAGGCGATCCGCGAATCCGACCTGGGCCTGAACCCGTCGACGTTCGGCGATCTCGTCCGCGTGCCGACCCCGGCCCTGACCGAAGAGCGCCGCAAGGAAATGGTCAAGCTGTGCAAGTCGGAAGCGGAAGACGCGAAGATCGCCGTCCGCAACGTGCGCCGTGACGCCAACGAGCAGTTGAAGAAACTGGTCAAGGACAAGGCGATCTCGGAAGACGACGAGCGCCGCGCCCAGGACGATGTCCAGAAGATGACCGACAAGGCCGTCATCGACATCGACAAGCTGGTCGCCGAAAAAGAAAAAGAAGTCATGACGGTGTGATCGTCAAGGGCACCTCGAGAAACCGTCGCGAGCGGCGGCAATGTCGGTCGAGAAGCGCAGCTGTACGAGCAGTACAGCCGGTCCGCCGTAGCGGAGCATCGCAGGACGACAGTGCAACGCGCAGCAGGTTTATCGACGTGTCCGTATTGCGGCACTGGCAAGTGCCGCGTATCGTTGTGGACGTCGGACCGGCAGGCAAGGCCTGACCGGTCCGTTCCACCTTTTGTTGCTTTCCTTTTGCAGCCCGTTTGACCGCCATTTGGCCAGATTTATGATTTTCAAAAGTTCGACCACCGCAGTCCCGGAAGCGCCCAAGGTGCCGCGCCACGTCGCCATCATCATGGATGGCAATGGCCGCTGGGCGACCAAGCGCCTGCTGCCCCGCGTGGCCGGCCACGTCAAGGGCGTGGACGCCGTGCGCAAGATCGTCGAAGCGTGCGTGGAGCGTGGCGTCGAATACCTGACGCTGTTCGCGTTTTCGTCGGAAAACTGGCGCCGCCCGGCCGATGAAGTGTCCTACCTGATGGGCCTGTTCGTCTCCGCGCTCGAGCGCGAAGTGGCGAAGATGCATGCGAATAACATCCGCCTGAAAGTCGTGGGCGACCTGTCGCGCTTCGACGCCAAGCTGCAGGACATGATCGCCAACGCCGAACGCCGCACCGCGAACAATTCGCGCCTGACCGTCACCATCTGCGCCAACTACGGCGGCCGCTGGGACATCATGCAGGCGACAAGCAAGATGGTCGCCGCCAACCCGGGCGTGACGGAATTCACCGAAGAGATGCTGGCCCCGCACCTGGCGATGGCCTATGCGCCCGAGCCCGACCTGTTCATCCGCACCGGCGGCGAGGAGCGCATCTCCAACTTCCTCCTGTGGCAGCTCGCGTATTCGGAGCTGTACTTCACCGACACCTTCTGGCCGGACTTTTCGCCCGAATCGCTCGACACGGCGATCGCGTCCTACCAGAGCCGGGAGCGGCGCTTCGGCCGCACCGGCGAGCAGGTCGCAAACAAGGCCAAGACAAACTGATGCTCAAGACCCGCGTCATTACCGCCGTCGTCCTGCTGGCAGTGTTGCTGCCGGTCCTTTACTTCAACAACTACACGGCATTCGCGGTGGTGGCGACGGTGTTCTTCGGCGCCGCCATCTGGGAATGCTTCCGGCTGTTCAATCCGCACACGCACAATGCCCACGTGATCGCCATCGTGTGGGCGGCCGTCTTCGCGATGTCCGTGTTCACGGGGCATACGAACCTGTCGTTCTGGGCCGCGCTCAGCGTGGCCTTGTGGATCGCCCGGTTCGCGCCGTCGCTGAAGATCGGCCTGCCGCCGCTGGGCACGCCGGCGAATACGCTGCTGAGCCTCGTGTATGCGTTCGCCGTGGTCGGCTGCTTCGCCGCCATCGTCGACCTGTACTCGCATTCGCCGCTGTTCCTGCTGTCCGTGCTCGCAATCGTGTGGGTGGCCGACATCGGCGCCTATTTCTCCGGCAAGGCGTTCGGCAAGAACAAGCTGGCGCCATCGATCTCGCCCGGCAAATCGTGGGAAGGCGCGGTCGGCGGCGGCATCGCCGTGCTCGTGCTGGGCGGCCTCTCGGTCCAGTTCGGCGGCGACGCCTTTGCGAACACCTTCGCCGCGCGCGTCCAGCATCACTACGGCTGGCCGGCGCTCGTCGTGGTGCTCGTGCTGATGGTGGCCGCCAGCATCGTCGGCGACCTGTTCGAATCCCAGCTCAAGCGGCGCGCCGGCATGAAGGACAGCAGCAACCTGCTGCCCGGCCATGGCGGCGTGCTGGACCGCATCGACGCGCTGGTCCCCGTGCTGCCTCTCGCCGCCCTGATCGGCGCGCGGCTGTAAGACACCAGGCCGTTCCAACGCGGGCGGGCGCCGTCGCTACGCCCGCCGTGCCAGAATGATTCATCGCCGTGGCGTAAATCAACTCCGGCGCCGGCCCATGTTGGAGCGACCTTGACAATGGAACGCAACATGCAACGCATCACTATTCTGGGCGCCACCGGTTCGATCGGCGTCTCGACCCTCGACGTGCTCGCGCGTCATCCCGACAAATACCGTGTCTACGCGCTGTCCGCGCATGAACGCGTGGACGCGCTCGCCGCGCAGTGCCGCGCGTTCCGTCCGCAGCGCGCCGTCGTCGGCTCGCCGGAGGCTGCCGCGCGCCTGCGCGAGCTGCTGGCGGACCTGGCGATCGACGTCGCGCATGGCGAGGCGGCGCTGTGCGAGATCGCGTCCAGTCCCGACACCGACACGGTGATGGCCGCCATCGTCGGCGCCGCCGGCCTCGCGCCCACGCTCGCGGCCGCGCGCGCGGGCAAGAAGATCCTGCTGGCGAACAAGGAAGCGCTCGTCATGTCCGGCCAGCTGTTCATGGACGCCGTCAAGGAACACAAGGCGACCTTGCTGCCGATCGACTCCGAGCACAACGCCATTTTCCAGTCCCTGCCGGGCAACTATACGAGTCATGCGGGTCGTTCGCCGGACGCGGCGGGCGTGGCCAAGATCCTGCTGACGGCATCGGGCGGTCCGTTCCTGCAGCGCGCCGTCGAGACGCTGGAACACGTCACGCCGGAGGAAGCCTGCAAGCATCCGAACTGGTCGATGGGCCGCAAGATCTCCGTCGACTCGGCCACGATGATGAACAAGGGGCTCGAAGTGATCGAGGCCCACTGGCTGTTCGGCGCGCCGGCCGACCGGATCGACGTCGTCATCCACCCGCAAAGCGTGATCCACTCGATGGTGTCGTACGTCGACGGCTCCGTGCTGGCCCAGCTGGGCAACCCGGACATGCGCACGCCCATCGCCCACGCTCTCGCCTACCCGGAACGCATCGCGTCCGGCGTCGACCAGCTCGACCTGACGACGCTCGCCGCGCTGGCCTTCCACAAGCCCGACTTCGACCGCTTCCCATGCCTCGCGCTCGCGTTCGACGCGTTGCGCGCGGGCGGTACGGCGCCGGCCTTGCTGAACGCGGCGAACGAAGTCGCGGTCCAAGCCTTCCTGGAGCGCCGCATCGGCTTCCGCGCCATCGACCGCGTCGTACGCCGCGTGATGGACGAGAACCCGCACGGCGCGGCTTCCAGCATCGAGGCCGTGATGGCCCAGGACGCGCGTGCCCGCGCCGCGGCCGGACGCATCGTGCATGCGTTGTCAGCATAAATCCTGCGGGCCCTGACGGGAGAAAGTCATGAACCTGATCCACACCCTGCTGGCGTTCATCCTGGCGCTGGGCCCCCTGATCATCTTCCACGAGCTGGGCCACTACGTCGTCGCGCGCCTGTGCGGCGTGAAGGTGCTGCGCTTCTCGATCGGCATGGGCCGCATCGTCTGGTCGCGCCGCTTCGGCCCCGACCAGACGGAATGGGCGATCTCCGCGCTGCCCATCGGCGGCTACGTCAAGATGCTCGACGCGCGCGATCCGTCGACCGCGCCCACCGACGACCGCGACCTGCCGCGCGAATTCACGCACCAGAACGTATGGAAGCGCATCGCCATCGTGGCGGCGGGCCCCATCGCCAACTTCATCCTCGCCATCCTCGTGATGGCCGCGCTGTTCATGCACGGGAAAGAGGAGCCGGGCACGCGCCTGCGCGCCATGGCGCCGACGTCCGCCGTGTACATGGCGGGCGTGCGCGGCGGCGACGTCGTCACGGCCGTCAACGGCCGCCCCGTGCAATCGTGGACGGAGCTGCGCTGGGAAATCGTGCGCGCGGCCATCGACAAGCGCGCGGCCGAACTGACCCTGCGCGGGACGGGCACGGCCACTTACCGCGCCGTGCTGCCGGCCGACCGCATGGCGAGCCTGGACGTCGACGGCGACGTGCTGGGCGCGCTCGGCATGCAGCTGTGGCGCCCGCGGCCCGTCATCGACAAGGTGCTGCCGGACGGCGCCGCCGCGCGCGCGGGCCTGCGCCAGGGCGACCTCGTGACGTCCATCGACGGTAAAGCCATCACGGACGGCATCGCCTTCATCGAGGCGGTGCGCGGCGCGGCCGGCAAGACCCTGCAGGTCGGGGTGCAGCGGGGCGACCAGCAGCTCATGCTCGCGCTCACGCCGGACCGCGACCCGCAGTCGGGCAAGGGGCTGGTCAAACTGATGATCGCGCAGGCGCCGGAGATGGTGACCGTGAAGGCGGGCCCGCTCGATGCGCTGGCGAAGGGGGCGCAGCGCACGTGGGAGACGAGCGCGATGACGGTCAAGATGATCGCCAAGATGATCGTGGGCGAGGTCTCGCTGAAAAACGTGACGGGTCCGATCACCATCGCCGACGTCGCCGGACAGACCGCCCGCTCGGGGCTGGAGCCCTTCCTGGAGTTCATCGCGTTCATCTCCATCAGCCTGGGCGTAATGAATCTGTTACCAATTCCCGTTCTGGACGGTGGCCATTTGCTGTATTATTCGCTGGAAGTTTTGACCGGGCGACCCTTGCCCGCGCGGATCGGCGAGATCGCGCAGCGTGCCGGGGTGGGCCTGCTGTTCATGCTGATGGCGCTTGCCGTCTTCAACGACCTGGTGCGGCTGCTCTGAACACACGGCACTCCGATACCTACGCTGCGCCCGCGGCGGGCATCGGAGTGTCCGGCTTAGGTGGTACAAGCCCCGGCGAAGAATACGTAACGTTGTCCAATGACTGACCCATTGATCTAACCGATGAATTTACAACCCGAACGTTTTGCCCAATCGCGCTTTGCCTTGCCCTCCCGTCGCAGCATGATCGGCGCAGCCGTGCTGGCCCTGTGCGCCGGCCACGCTGCCGCCGTCGCTCCCTTCGTCGTGAAGGACATCCGGGTCGAAGGCATCCAGCGGACCGAGGCAGGCACGGTGTTCAGCTACCTGCCGGTGCGCGTGGGCGAGACCTTCGACGATGAAAAAGGCACGGCCGCGATCAAGGCGCTGTATGCGACCGGCTTCTTCAAGGACATCCGCCTGGAAGAAGAAAACGGCGTGCTGGTGGTGCTGGTCGAGGAACGTCCGGCCATCGCCTCGGTGGAATTCACCGGCACCAAGGAATTCGAAAAGGACATGCTCGTCAAGGCGCTGAAGGAAATCGGCGTGGGCGAGACCAAGATCTTCGACAAGGCGTCGGTCGACCGCGCCGAGCAGGAGCTCAAGCGCCAGTACCTGTCGCATGGCCTGTACGGCGTCAAGATCACGACCACCGTCACCCCGATCGAGCGTAACCGCGTGAACATCATGTTCAACGTGGACGAGGGCGACGTCGCCAAGATCAAGCAGATCAACATCGTCGGCAACAAGGCGTTCTCCGACAAGGAGCTGCGCGCGCTGCTGCAGCTGAACACGTCCGGCTGGTTCACCTGGTATTCGAAGGCCGACCAGTACTCGAAGCAGAAGCTCACGGGCGACCTGGAATCGATCAAGTCGTGGTACCTGAATCACGGCTACCTCGAGGTGAACGTCGAGTCCACGCAGGTCTCGATCACCCCGGACAAGAAGGACATCTACCTCACCATCAACATCACGGAAGGCGAGAAGTACACCGTCTCCGGCGTCAAGATGGACGGCGAGATGTTCGGCCGCGAGGAAGAGCTCAAGAACCTGATTCTGTTGAAGCCGGGCCAGACCTATTCGGGCGACCTGCAGGAAGCGTCGAACAAGCGCATCGCCGACCGCCTCGCGAGCTTCGGCTACGCGTTCGCGAACGTCACCGCGAACCCCGAGATCAACCGCGAGAAGCGCGAAGTCGCCTTCACGTTCTTCGTCGACCCGGGCAAGCGCGCGTACGTGCGCCACATGACCATCTCGGGCAATACGATCACCCGCGACGAAGTGATCCGCCGCGAATTCCGCCAGTTCGAGAGCTCGTGGTACGACCCGAACCGGGTGAAGCTGTCGCGCGACCGCGTCGACCGCCTCGGCTACTTCAAGGACGTGACGGTCGAGACGCCGGAAGCGCAGGGCACCAACGACGCCGTGGACGTGAACATCGCCGTCGTCGAAAAACCGACCGGTAACTTCATGGTCGGCGGCGCGTTCTCGCAGGCGGAAAAATTCACCTTCACGGCATCCGTCACGCAGGCCAACTTCGCCGGCAGCGGCAATACCGTCGGCGTAGAACTGAACACGAGCCGCTACAACCGCACGATCTCGTTCGCGCAGACCAACCCGTACTTCACGGACGACGGCATCTCGCGCGCGTTCCAGCTGTACCTGCGCACGTCGCGTCCGCCGGCGCTGAACATCGGTTCGTACACCGTGCGCCAGCAGGGCGGCAACCTGACGTTCGGCGTACCGTTCTCGGAAATCGACACCGTCTACTTCGGCGCCGGCGTGGAACGCACGCGTCTCGAAACGGACGAGAGCTCGCCCACCCTGTACAAGCAGTTCGTGATGCAGAACTCGAAGGACGCGGTCGCGAAGAGCACGGGCGTCGGCACCGCGACGACGAACGCGATCCCGTTCACCGTGGCATGGGGCCGCGATTCGCGCGATTCCGCCATCACCCCGACGCGCGGCCGCTACCAGCGCGCGAACCTGGAAGTCGACTTCCTCGGCGACGCCAAGTATTACCGTATCGTCTACGACCACGAGTGGTACCGTCCGATCACGCGCTGGATGACGCTGGCGCTGAAGGGTGAACTGGACTACGGCGCGGGCCTCGGCGGTCACTCGTACCCGGTCTTCAAGAACTTCTACGGCGGCGGCATCGGCTCGGTGCGCGGCTACGAAAGTTCGTCGCTGGGTATCGTCGACCCGTTCACGTACGACGCCCTGGGCGGCGCCAAGCGCGTGATCGGTAACGCCGAACTGCAGTTCCCGTTCCCGGGCAGCGGCCAGGACCGCTCGCTGCGCTGGTTCACCTTCGCCGACACGGGCCAGGTCTTCCAGGAGCACGAACCGATCCGCACGTCGCAGCTGCGCTACTCGGCGGGTATCGGCCTGTCGTGGATTTCCCCGGTGGGCCCGCTGAAGTTGAGTTATGCTAAGCCCTTGAACGCGAAGCCGGGCGACCGCCTGGAGCGCTTCCAGTTCCAGATGGGTACCGGTTTCTGATCCGCCCATCGCCCAGAACAAGGATTGCGAAGAATATGTTGAAAAAATCGTTAGCCTCGCTGCCGCGTAGCCTGGTGCTGGCGCTGCTGTGTGCCGGCGCGATGGCGCAGACGTCCGCGCAGACCGCTGCGCCGGGCCGCATCGGATTCGTCTACACGGAACGCCTGATGACCGAGTCCAAGCTGGCCAAGGCGGCGGACGCGAAGCTGCAGGCCGAATTCTCCAAGCGCCAGAAGCAGGTCGACGACATGCTGCAGCGCTATAAGCAAAGCCGCGAGAAATTCGACGACGAGGCGCCGAAATTGTCCGACGTCGACCGCACCAAGCGCACGCGCGAACTGCTTGACATGGAAAAGGATGTGCAGCGCATGCAGCGCGAGTACAACGAGGACCTGTTCCAGCGGAAGAACGAGGAGCGCGCCGCCATCGCGCAGAAAGCCTATAAACTGATCGAACAGGTGGCCGAGCAGGACCATCTCGACGTCGTGCTGCAGGAAGCCATCTGGACCAGTCCGCGCATCGACATCACCGATCGCATCCTCAAACTGCTCGACAAGTAAGCGCGCGAGCAAGTAGGCCAACACGGCTCTGGACGCCGGCCGGCTTGATGAGCGGCCGGCAGTTTTCACTTCTTTTACGGAACGACCACGATGGGCACTCGACTGGGTGATTTGGTCGAACGCTTCGGTGGGCAGCTGGTGGGTGACCCGAACCTCGAGGTTCAGGGCATCGCACCGCTCGATAGCGCCGGCGATTCGCACATCAGCTTTCTCAGCAACAGTAAATTGCGCGCGCTGGCCGCACAGAGCCAGGCAGCGGCGCTGATCGTCTCGCCGCTCGACGACGCCACCGTCGCCACGACCTACGCCGGCGCGCGCATCGTCACCACCAATCCCTACGCCTACTTCGCCCGCGCCGCCCAGTATTTCGCGGCGCTGGACGAGATCGTGCCGCCGGCCGGCATCCACCCCAGCGCCGTCGTGCACGACACGGCGCGAATCGATCCGAGCGCGCACATCGGCCCGAACGTGACGGTGGAGGCGGGCGCCGTGATCGCAGCGGGCGTCCGCATCGACGCCGGCTCCTTCGTCGGCCGCGACGCCGAGATCGGCGAGGACACGCATTTGTTCGCGAACGTGACGTTCCATGCGCGCTGCCGGATCGGCAAGCGCGGCATCCTGCATTCGGGTGCCGTGATCGGCACCGACGGTTTCGGCTTCGCGCGCGAGAACGGCGTGTACATCAAGATCCCGCAGACGGGCCGCGTGCTGCTGGGCGACGACGTCGACATCGGCGCCAACACGACCATCGACCGCGGTGCGCTCGACGACACCGTCATCGAGGATGGCGTGAAGCTCGACAACCAGATCCAGATCGGCCATAACTGCCGCATCGGCGCGAACACGGCGATGGCCGGCTGCGTGGGGGTAGCCGGCAGCGCGAAGATCGGCAAGAATTGCACGTTCGGCGGCGCGGCCATGGTGCTGGGCCACCTGGAAATCGCGGACAACGTCCACATCTCCTCCGGCAGCATGGTGTCGCGCTCCGTGCTGGAACCGGGGCAGTACACCGGCTTTTATCCGCTGGCCAAGAACGCCGAATGGGAAAAGAGCGCCGCCATCGTGCGCAACCTGTCCTCGCTGCGCGAGAAGATGCGCAGCCTCGAAAAACAGATCAAACAACTCACACAAGCACCAGAACAAAAATGACCACCGAAGCTACTAACGCCAACAGCGCGAAAACCCTGGGGATCAACGAGATCAAGGAATACCTGCCGCACCGCTACCCGCTGCTGCTGGTGGACCGTGTGGTCGACTATGAACTGGGCAAGACCATCACCGCCATCAAGAACGTGACCGTCAACGAAGAATTCTTCAACGGCCACTTCCCGCACAAGCCGGTGATGCCGGGCGTGCTGATGATCGAGGCGCTGGCGCAGACGGCCGCGATCCTGTCGTTCATGACCATGAACGTCAAGCCGGACGAGAACTCCGTCGTGTACTTCGTCGGCATCGACAACGCGCGCTTCAAGCGCCCCGTCGAACCGGGCGACCAGCTCAAGATGGACGTCGAGATCCTGCGCACGTCGCGCGGCATCTGGAAGTACAAGGCCACCGCGAGCGTCGACGGCAAGGTCGCCGTCGAAGCGGAACTGATGTGCACCATCCGGGCAAACGAAAAAGCGGGGCAGTGATGAGCAAGGTGCACCCGAGCGCGATCGTCGACCCGAAGGCGGAGCTGGACAGCTCCGTCGAGGTCGGCCCGTATTCGATCATCGGTCCGGACGTGCGCATCGGCGCCGGCACCGTGGTGGGGCCGCACGTGGTCATCGAAGGCCACACGACGATCGGCCGCGACAACCGCATCTTCCAGTTCGCGTCGCTGGGCGCCGCCCCGCAGGACAAGAAGTGGGCCGGCGAGCCGACCCGCCTGGAGATCGGCGACCGCAACACGATCCGCGAATTCTGCACGTTCAACCTCGGTACCGCGCAGGACGCGGGCGTGACGCGCCTCGGCAGCGACAACTGGATGTCGGCGTACACGCACCTTGCGCACGACTGCCAGGTCGGCAGCAACACGATCTTCTCGAACAATGCGCAGCTCGCGGGCCACGTGCACGTGGGCGACTGGGCGATCCTGTCCGGCTACTGCGGCGTGCACCAGTTCTGCAAGATCGGCGCCCACGCCTTCATCGGCATGTACACGAGCCTCACGCAGGACGTGCCGCCGTTCGTCCTCGTCTCCGGCAACCCGGCCGAGGCGCACGGCGTGAACATCGAAGGCCTCAAGCGCCGCGGCTTCACGCGCGAGCAGATCAACGGCATCCGCAGCGCGTACAAGCACATCTACCGCTCCGGCCTCACGCTGGAAGAGGCGAAGGCGAAGCTGGCGGAGGAAGAAGGCACTGCCGGCGACGCCGCGCCGCAGATTCGCGCGATGCGCGAGTTCCTCGACACGACGACCCGTGGGATCGTGCGCTGACGTGAAGCTCGCCCTCGTGGCCGGCGAAGTCTCCGGCGACCTGCTGGCCGCGCGCCTGATGGAAGGCCTCAAGCCGCATCTGCCGGGCGTATCGTTTTCCGGCATCGGCGGCCCGCGGATGCTGGAAGCGGGCCTCGTCTCCGACGTCCCGATGGACACGCTCACCGTGCGCGGCCTGCTGCCCGTCTTGATGCGTTACCGCGAACTGAAGGGCATCCAGAACCGCCTGCGCGACCGCCTGCTGGCCGAACGTCCGGCCGCGTTCATCGGCGCCGACTACCCCGGCTTCAATCTCGGCCTGGAAGAACAGCTGCGCGCGGCCGGCATCCCGACCGTGCACTTCGTCGGCCCGCAGATCTGGGCGTGGCGGGGCGGCCGCATCAAGAAGATCCAGCGCGCCGTGTCGCACATGCTCGTGATCTTCCCGTTCGAGGAAGAGATTTATCAGAAGGCCGGCGTCCCCGTCACGTACATCGGCCATCCGCTGGCGGAGACGATTCCGTTGGTGCCGGACGTAGCGGCCGCGCGGCGCCAGCTCGGCCTGCCCGAGACTGCGAAAGTCGTGACCGTCATGCCGGGCAGCCGCATGTCGGAAATTAAATACCTGACGGAGCCGTACGTCCGCACGGTGAAGCTGCTGGCGGCGCGCGATTCCAGCGTGCGCTTCATCGCGCCGATGGCGGGCGCGCGCCAGAAGGCGTATTTTATGGAGCTGGTGGCGAAAGCCGGCTTGCAGGACGTCCCGCTGCAGCTCATCGACGGCGAATCGCATGCGTGCATCGCGGCGGCCGACGCCGTGCTGGCCGCATCCGGCACCGCCACGCTGGAAGTGGCGCTGTTCAAGAAGCCGATGGTGATCGCGTACAAGGTCTTGCAGGCCGAGTGGCTGCTCATCCGGAACATGGGGTATCTGCCGTGGATCGGGCTGCCGAACATCCTGGCGCGCGACTTCGTCGTGCCGGAATTCCTGCAGCACGCGGCCACGCCGGAAGCGCTGGCGGACGCCCTCTGGTTCCAGCTTGAGGACGAGAACAACCGGGTGAAGCTGCGCGAGCGCTTCACCGAAATGCATCACAGCCTGCTGCGCGACAGCGCGCGCGAAAGCGCCCGCGCCGTGCTGCAGGTGATAGGCAAAGCATGAGAAACACGAGAACGAAGGCGGTCAATTTCTACCCAGGCCTGCCCGTGAAGAACCGGCCGTTCACGCTCGAGGACATCGTCTGCGGCGTGGACGAGGCCGGGCGCGGCCCGCTGGCCGGCCCCGTGTTCGCGGCCGCCGTGATCCTCGATCCGGCGCGGCCGATCGAGGGCCTGCGCGACTCGAAAAAGCTGACGGAAGCGCGGCGCGACGAGCTGGCCCCGCTCATCAAGGCGCACGCGTTGGCATGGGCCATCGCCGAATGCTCGCACACGGAAATCGACACGCTGAACATCCTGCAGGCGACGATGCTGGCGATGCGCCGCGCGGTCGAGCAGCTGGCGACCGTGCCCACCATCGCCCTCATCGACGGCAACCGCTGCCCGCAGTTCGCGCCGCACATCCGCGCGCACGCGGTGGTGGAGGGCGACGACAAGGTGCATGCGATTTCGGCCGCGTCGATCCTCGCGAAGACGGCGCGCGACGCCGCTCTGGTCGCGCTGCACGAGACCTATCCGCAATACGCGTTCGACCAGCACAAGGGCTACTCGACGGCGCTGCATCTGGCGCGCCTGCGCGAGCATGGCCCGAGTCCCGTGCACCGGCGCAGCTTCGCGCCCGTGCGGGCGCTGATCGAGCCGGACCTGTTCGGGGAGTTCGCATGAAGAGTGTCACCTCGCGCGACAACCCGTTTTATAAAGAACTGAAGCACCTCGCCGGCAGCAGCCACGCGCTGCGCAAGGCGGGGCGTTCGCTGCTGGACGGCGTGCACCTGTGCCAGGCCTACCTCGATCTGATCGGCCAGCCGCTGCACTGCATCGTGTCCGAAGGCGCGCTGGCCAATCCCGAAGTGGCCGCCATCGTCGACCGCGTGGAAGCGGCACGGGCGTCCGCCCAGTCGACCGTGATTTCGCTGCCGGATGCGCTGTTCGGCGCGCTGAGTCAGGTCGAACACGGCATCCATCTGCTGTTCCTCGTCGACACGCCGCGGCCCGCGACACCGGAAGCGCTGGTGCAATCGGCCGTGCTGCTGGACGGCGTGCAAGACCCCGGCAATGCCGGTTCGATCCTGCGCAGCGCCGGCGCGGCCGGCATCCGGCAGGTGTATTGCAGCCCCGGCACGGCGTCGATCTGGTCGCCGAAGGTATTGCGGGCCGCGATGGGCGCCCATTTCGTGCTGGAGATCTTCGAGAACGTCGACCTGGCGGCGCTCGTGCGCGCGGCGCGGGTGCCCGTGCTCGCGACGAGCGGCTATGCGAGCGAACGGATCTACGACGTCGACCTGTCCCGTCCCGTCGCCTGGCTGCTGGGCCACGAAGGGAAGGGCGTGTCGGACACGCTCCTGAACCTCGCCACGCACCGCGTCGTCATCCCGCACGCGGGCGCGGTGGAATCGCTGAACGTGGCC
The DNA here is from genome assembly GCF_001941825.1 of Massilia putida. Classification (NCBI taxonomy): domain Bacteria; kingdom Pseudomonadati; phylum Pseudomonadota; class Betaproteobacteria; order Burkholderiales; family Oxalobacteraceae; genus Massilia; species Massilia putida. Next base: position 1,225,934 of record NZ_CP019038.1, on the reverse strand, counting down.
GCCTGCGCGGCCGTATGCTTCTTCGAACAGCTGCGCCAGCAACAGGGGGCATAGACGCGACCTGCCGGTTCGGTTACGCTTCGTGGAGGTAACGACGGAGTGATGATGGACATTGGGCAATCGCAGTTGCAGTCTTTGCATTTCCTGGTCGCGGAAGCGGACCCGGTGCAGCGCCGCGCGCTGATCGAGGCGCTCGCCCAGGTGGGCGCCACGCGCGTCACGGACGTGCCGGACGGCCCGATGGCCCTGCGCACCCTGCAGGCCAGCTTCACGCCGAAGGTGGACGTCGCCGTCATCGACCTCGACCTGGGGGGCATGGATGGCCTCGAACTGCTGCGCGCCATCGCGGCGCTGAAGTCGACCGTGCGCCTGATCGTCGTGGGCGCCCAGCCGGCCAGCGTGCTGTTTTCCGTCGAGAGCCTCGCGCAGGCGCATGGCGTCGACCTGCTCGGGACGATCGCCAAGCCCGTCACGAGCACCAAGCTGCGCGGCCTGCTGGACAATTACCAGGCCCCGCGCCCCGCGCCGGCGCCGGCGCCCGGCCCCAGTTTCTCGTTCGCCGAAGTGGGCGTCGGCCTGCAGAAGCGTCAGTTCGAACCGTTCTTCCAGCCCAAGATCGAACTCGCGACGGGGCAGGTGAAAGGCCTGGAGACGTTCGCCCGCTGGCGCCATCCCGAGCACGGCATGCTGGGTCCATCGGCCTTCATCGGGGCGCTGGAGCAGAACAACCGGGTCGACTTCCTCGACTGGACGATGCTGGAGATGTCGGTGGAGCGCTGCCGCCGCTACCACGACCAGGGCATCCCGATCTCCATCTCGCTGAACCTGGCGCCGGAAACGCTGGCGCATCCGAACTTCATCCGCCAGGTGGCGTCGACGATGCAGCGCCACGGCGTGCTGCCCGACTACCTGACGTTCGAGATGACGGAATCGTCGATTCTGAGCTTCGACGTCGACTTCATCGAACGCCTCGTGCGCTTGCGCATGATGGGTTTCGGCCTCGCGATCGACGACTACGGCACGGGGCGCTCGAACCTGCAGATCCTGGCGCGCATCCCGTTCTCCGAACTCAAGATCGACCGCTCGTTCGTCGACGGCGCGTCGAAGAAGCGGCCGCTGGGCACCGTGCTGAAATCGTGCATGGGGCTCGCGCACAGCCTGGACCGGATGTCGGTCGCCGTCGGCGTGGAGACCCGGCAGGACTGGGATTTCCTGCAGGGGCTCGGGTGCACGTACGCGCAGGGGTATCACATCGCCAATCCGATGGCGGCGGATGAATTCCCCGGGTGGCTCGAAGACTGGCGCCATTTCTTCTGACGATGTGCGGGGTGCCGATCAGAACGGCGCCTTGCCGATCGACGCGCCGCCATCGGCGAACAGGGTTTGTCCGGTGATGAATGCCGCATCATCGGACAACAGGAACGCCACGGCAGCGGCGATCTCGTCAGGTTTGCCGAAGCGGCCCATCGGCACCGCCGTCAGGTAGCGGCGCTCCGCATCGCTGCCCGGCTTGGTGTTTTGACGAAACATTTCGGTTTCGGTCGGCCCGGGCGCGACGCCGTTCACCGTGATGCCGGTCTGCGCGAGTTCCAGCGCCCATGTACGAGTGAAGCTGATCATGGCGCTCTTCGCCGCGGCATAGGTCGAACGTTCCGCCATGCCCAGGACGACCAGGCTGGACATGTTGACGATACGTCCCCAGCCGCGCTCGCGCATACCCGGCAGCATGGCCTGCGTCACCTGGACGGTCGGGCGCAGGTTCAGGCGCAGGCTCTCTTCGAGCTCACCCAGATCGATGTCGCCCAGTTTGTTCAGTCGGATGAAGCCGAGGTTGTTGACGACGCCGTCGATCGCGTGTTCCCGGCCAACCTCCGCCTGGACGCGTGCCGTCGCCGCCTCGTCCGCAAGGTCGACGGACAACAGCGTGCCCGGGAACCGCGGATCGTCCGCGTTGCGCGCCAGGCCGACGACGTGGTGGCCGTCGCGGGCCAGGCGTTCGGCCAGTGCCCGGCCGATGCCCTTGCTGGCGCCGGAAATCAGGAAGGTGCGTTTTTTCATTGCAAGTCCTCTCGTGTTGTCGTGCCGTCGTTGGCGTAGGGGGCGAAGTCCGTGTAGCCGGCCGCGTCGCGTCGCGTGTAGTACGCAGACCTGGCGGCGGCGGCCAGGGGCCAGCCGTTGCGCAGGCGCTCGGCCAGGTCCGGGTTGGCGATGTACGGCCGGCCGAAGGCGATCACGTCGACGAGGCCCGTGTCCAGCGCGTTCTGCGCGCCCGCACGGTCGGTGAATCCGCCGCACCAGATGATCGTCCAGGGGAACGCGTCACGCACCTTCGCCAGCAACGCGTGATCGAGGTGGCGCGCCGTGAATTCGGCGACCTCCATATTTTCGGTAGGCATCAGCTCATACACCAGGTGCAGGTATGCGACGCCGTGGCGGCCCAACTCCCGGGCCAGGTACAGGAGGGTCTGCTCGGCGAGCGGGTCGGCGGGCATCGCGTTGAACCGGCCGAATGGCGATAGGCGGACGCCGACGCGGCCCGGACCCAGCTCCCGCACGGCCGCGGCGGCGACGTCGAGGAGGAAGCGCGTCCGGTCCTCGACGCGGCTGCCGCCATAGCGGTCGGTGCGCGTGTTGAGCACCGAGTTCACGAATTGGTCGAACAGGTAACCGTTCGCCGCGTGCAGTTCGACGCCGTCGAAGCCGGCCTGCCGCGCGTCAGCGCAGGCCGAGGCGAAGGTGTCCGTCAGGGCCGCGACTTCACCCGTGGAGAGGCGCCTCGGGGCGCTGGCGGCCATATGGCCCAGCGTGCCGTCCGGCCGGTGGGCGAAGACGGCGGCATCGGCCCGCTCCGCGGTGACTCCCCAGGGGGCCTCGTTGTCGGGCATGAGCGATGAATGGGCCATCCTGCCGACGTGCCACAGTTGAAGGAAGATCGTGCCGCCGTGCCGATGGACTTGTCGGGTCACCTCGCGCCAGCCGTCTCGCTGGGCGTCGGTGTGGATACCGGGCGTCATCGCATAGCCTTTGCTGGATGGCGCGACGTCGGTCGCTTCGGTGACGATCAGGCCGGCGCTTGCCCGCTGCGCGTAGTAGGTCGCCATCAGCGCATTCGGGATGTCGCCGTCGGACGTACGCGTGCGCGTCATCGGGGCCATCGCGATGCGGTTCTTGAGCGGAACGGTCCCGCCCATGAAAAAGGAATCAAACAGGTCTATCATTAGCTCTCGTCGGTTCGGTTGGAACGAAACCAGAGCTTAGTGTTCGACCGTCGCCCGATCTACACACCAATGAGTCAGTGGACGAATGAAGATCATCAAGAAGCTGCCCGGACTGCCGGTCGAACGCGCGCTCGGCGTCCTGTCGGGGCGCTGGAAAGCAGTCATCCTGCATGTGCTGCTGGATGGGCCGCAACGAACGGGCGAACTCGAAAAGCGTATTGCCGGTATCGCGCAAAAGGTATTGATCGAGCAGTTGCGGACCCTGGAAGAACATGGAATGGTCATGCGGCGGCCCAGCCGGGGAGAGCGTCAGGGTGTCGAGTACCTGCTCACCCCGCTCGGCGCGAGCATGCGGCCGCTGCTGGCGTCCCTCATCGAATGGGGAACGCACCATGCCGAGCAGCAGGACGATCTGGAACGCCTGCTGCCGTGCGAAGCGGTGGTGCGGCCGCGCGCCAGGTAGGCGCCGCGATGGACGGAGGCGTCAGTACTCCCTGCGGTCCGGCTTGATCTCCTGGAGGATCGTCGTCGAAATCTCCTCGATCGACTTGGTGGTCGACGACAGCCACCGGATTCCTTCGCGCTGCATCAGCCGCTCGGCCTCGTTCACCTCGTAGCGGCAATTCTCCAGCGACGCATACTTGCTCCCCGCGCGCCGCTCGTTGCGGATCTCCGACAGGCGCTCCGGCGTGATCGTGAGGCCGAAGATCTTGTGCTTGAACGGCGGCAGCGCCGACGGCAGCTTGTTGCGCTCGAAATCGTCCGGGATCAGCGGGTAGTTCGCCGCCTTGATCCCGTATTGCATCGCCAGGTAGAGGCTCGTCGGCGTCTTGCCCGAGCGCGACACGCCCACGAGGATCACGTCCGCATCGGCCAGGTTCTTGTGCGACTGGCCGTCGTCGTGCGCCAGCGAGAAGTTGATGGCCTCGATGCGGTTCTTGTATTCCTCGGTGTCGACGACGTTGTGGATGCGGCCGATCGTGTGCGTCGACTTCACCCGCAATTCCTGCTCGAGCGGCGCGACGAACGTCTGGAACAGATCCATGTGCATGCCCTGCGCGGCGCGGATCACGCTCGACAGGTCGTGCTTGACGAGGGTGGAGAACACGATCGGGCGCTGGTTGTCGGCGATGGCCGCATCGTTGATGCGGCGGGCGGCCTCGTAGGCTTTTTCGATCGTGTCGATGAAGGGCAGGCGGATCTGCCGGAAGCGCATCTCGAACTGGCTCAGCACCGCATGGCCGAAGGTTTCCGCCGTGATGCCGGTGCCGTCCGAAACAAAGAAAACGGTGCGCGCTGCGCTCGGATCGGCGGGGGTGCTCGGGAGGGACATGATGTTTTTTTGGACAGAGAATGACAAAGTTGCAGCCTCAGGGCTGTGAAACCCAGTCGCACGGGGTAAAATGCTCGGCAACGGGTTGTGAGATTGTGCTGTACGACGCCAAGAATAACAAGAAATCCCCCGAAAACCGACCTGCCTGCCGCGCGAAGCCGGCCAGGAGCGCACGTGTGTCCGCACGGAAGCGCCCGGCCCGCCGCCGCTGCCTCGCCAGGCTTGTCCGGAATCGGGCCGTCGGCCGCTCCGCCGTACAGATTTCCATCATCAAAAAGGTGTTTTACCATGACTAACCTGTCGAATGCAGTACTGAAGGCGCCCGATCCCGCGGCGGCCGACGCGAGCGTGTATGTCGCGTCGTTCGAAAACCTGCGCATGACCGACGTCGAGTCGGTCGGCGGCAAGAACGCGTCGCTGGGCGAGATGATCAGCCAGCTGGCCGAAGCCGGCGTGCGCGTGCCGGGCGGCTTCGCCACCACGGCGCAAGCCTTCCGCGACTTCCTGAACCACTCGGTCGACGGCGGCGATTCCCTCGGCGAGCGCATCGCCAAGCGCCTGGAAGGCCTGGACATCGACGACGTCCGTTCGCTGGCCGCGGCCGGCGCGGAAATCCGCCAGTGGATCGTCGACACCCCGTTCCAGCCGCGCCTGGAACAGGACATCCGCAGCTTCTACGACCGCCTCGTCGCCGATTCGGAGACCGAAGTGTCGTTCGCCGTCCGTTCGTCCGCCACGGCGGAAGACCTGCCGGACGCCTCGTTCGCCGGCCAGCAGGAGACGTTCCTGAACGTCGTCGGTATCGACAACGTGCTGGAAGCGATGAAGCACGTGTTCGCGTCGCTGTACAACGACCGCGCCATCTCGTACCGCGTGCACAAGGGCTTCACGCACGCCGAAGTCGCCCTGTCGGCCGGCGTGCAGCGCATGGTCCGTTCCGATACCGGCGCGGCCGGCGTCATGTTCACCATCGACACGGAATCCGGCTTCAAGGACGTCGTGTTCGTCACGTCCAGCTATGGCCTGGGCGAGACCGTCGTGCAGGGCGCCGTCAACCCGGACGAGTTCTACGTGCACAAGCCGATGCTGGAGCAGGGCAAGAAGCCCGTCATCCGCAAGAACATCGGCTCGAAGCTGATCAAGATGGAATTCACGAAGGAAGCCAAGGCGGGCCGCTCGGTGCAGACCGTCGACGTGCCGGTCGAGCAGCGCAACCGCTACTCGCTGACGGACGACGAGGTCGTCGAGCTGGCCAAGTACGCCGTCATCATCGAGAAGCACTACGGCCGCCCGATGGACATCGAGTGGGGCAAGGACGGCCGCGACGGCAAGCTGTACATCCTGCAGGCGCGTCCGGAAACGGTGAAGTCGCAGCAGAAGGCGACCGATTCCCAGCAGCGCTTCAAGCTGAAGGGCACGGGCACCGTGCTGACGAGTGGCCGCGCGATCGGCCAGAAGATCGGCGCCGGTCCGGTCCGCGTCATCCACGATCCGTCCGAAATGGAACGCGTGCAGCCGGGCGACGTGCTCGTGGCCGACATGACCGACCCGAACTGGGAACCGGTCATGAAGCGCGCCTCCGCCATCGTCACGAACCGCGGCGGCCGTACCTGCCACGCGGCGATCATCGCCCGTGAACTGGGCGTGCCGGCCGTCGTCGGCTGCGGCGACGCGACGGAAACGCTGAAGGACGGCACGTTCGTGACCGTGTCCTGCGCCGAAGGCGACGAGGGCAAGATCTACGACGGCCTGCTGGAAACCGAAGTGACGGAATCCGTGCGCGGCGAGCTGCCGAAGATCCCGGTCAAGATCATGATGAACGTCGGTAACCCGCAGCTCGCGTTCGACTTCCAGGCCATCCCGAACGGCGGCGTGGGCCTGGCCCGCCTGGAGTTCATCATCAACAACAACATCGGCGTGCACCCGAAGGCGATCCTCGAGTACCCGAACATCGACAATGACCTGAAAAAGGCCGTGGAATCGGTGGCGCGCGGGCACGCGTCGCCGCGCGCGTTCTACGTCGACAAGCTGGCCGAAGGCGTGGCGACCATCGCCGCCGCGTTCTGGCCGAAGCCCGTCATCGTGCGCCTGTCCGACTTCAAGTCGAACGAGTACAAGAAGCTGATCGGCGGTTCGCGCTACGAGCCGGACGAGGAGAACCCGATGCTGGGCTTCCGCGGCGCCGCGCGCTACCTGGCCGAGGACTTCGCCGAGTCGTTCGAGATGGAATGCATGGCGATGAAGCGCGTGCGCGACGAGATGGGCCTGACGAACGTCGAGATCATGATCCCGTTCGTGCGTACGCTGGGCCAGGCCGAGAAGGTCATCAACCTGCTGGCGAAGTATGGCCTGAAGCGCGGCGAGAACGGCCTGCGCGTCATCATGATGTGCGAAGTGCCGTCCAACGCGATCCTGGCCGAGCAATTCCTGCAGTACTTCGACGGCTTCTCGATCGGTTCGAACGACCTCACGCAGCTGACGCTGGGCCTCGACCGCGACTCCGGCATGGAGCTGCTGGCCAAGGACTTCGACGAGCGCGATCCGGCCGTGAAAGCCATGCTGTCGCTGGCGATCAAGGCGTGCCGCGCGCAGGGCAAGTACATCGGCATCTGCGGCCAGGGTCCTTCGGACAACCCGGATTTCGCCGTCTGGCTGATGGAGCAGGGCATCGAGTCGATGTCGCTGAATCCGGACTCGGTGATCGATACGTGGCAGAAGCTGGCGTCGATGCAATAAGCCGCTGAACGCTCGATGAGAAAACCGCTGCCTCGGCAGCGGTTTTTTTATGCGTGCGCTTCCGTGGCGTGCAATCGCCGGAACGCCCGCTGGAACTCGTCCAGATGGCGCGTGAACGACGGCGGCGCGAGCGGGCGCAGGCGCGCGAGCAGTGCCTCGCCTTCGGTCACGCGTTCCGTTTCCAGGCAGGCGCGCAGCAGGTTGAAGCCGGCCTGCGGACCGTGCTTGGCCGGTTCGTAGACGGGGCCCACGAGCATGACGATCAGGCCCGTATGGCCGTGCCGGGCCAGGTCGGCGGACATCGTCATCAGCGCGCCGCCGTCCACGTCGGCCGCCGCCAGCACGGCCGTGTACTGTTCGCGAGCCGCCGGCAGGTCGCCCGCGGCCAGATGGTGCCGGGCCAGCAGGACCCGCGCGCGCCAGCTGTTTGGCATGCCGCATGCCTCGCGCAGCGCGGCCAGGCTCCCGGCCTCGCCCGCGCGCTCGCGCTCGACGGCGAGCCAGCCGCTCAAGGCATGTTCGAAGTTGGGATCGAGCCGCACGGCGCGGCGCAGCAGGTCGGACGTCGCCGCCGTGTCGCCCCGGTCGTGCGTCACCTTGGCCAGGTTGGTCAGCAGCGCGGCCGTTTCGCCGATGAGCCGGATGCCGGCTTGCAGCACGGCTTCGGCCTCGTCCGGCCGTCCGCTTTCCAGCAGGACGATGCCATGCGTGACGTGGCTGCGTTCCGGCCGGTCGTCGATCTCCACGAGGCGGGCCGCCGCCGTCATCAGTTCCCGCGCGAAGCCGTCCGACAGCGCGGATTGAATCGTGCCGTACAACGCATCCGGCGTGTTCCAGTGCTGCTTGAGTTGCGGATGCAGGACTTTGTCGCGCCACTCGGCCCTGGGCATCATCACCTGCCGGCCTTGGTCGTCATACGCCGCAATGGCGTCGTGCGTGGCTGGCGCCGGCGCGGCAGGGTTGCGGGGGCGGAAAGCGGCGAGCAGGCGTTGTAACATGGCAATCTCCAGGTGGGCAATACAGCGCATTATCAAATTTCATTTCCGCTTGGAAATTGATCTTCCCCGGTGACCGGACCGAGATGCGATATCGGTCAAACGAGGTCGGCGCAGGATAGCAGCAACCCTTGGCTAAGGCACAGCAACATTAACATATTGTAAAGTCCGAGTGTAACACATTAACCATTTGTTGAATCTTAAGCAACACCTAAGTTGACTCGTCACGGAAAAGCGTTACACTTTGGCAAATTTTCGTGTCGACGGTGTAGAAATGAAGAAACTTTTAACTTGGCTTGCGGTCCTGGCCGCCACGCTGGGGGCGGGCGCCGGCCACGCCGCCGAGCCCGGCTTGTGCAAATCGATGTGCGACGCCGACAAGCGCGAATGCCGCGCGCACGGAAGGGAATCGGCCGCGGAAGACGGTGCGCCGCTGCTCGAGATGCCGGAAAAAAATCCGTTGGCGCGCGGCGCACAAATGCAGGTGCCCGCGGTATCGTCGCGGGCGCTCGAGAATGCCGGGACGCAATCGCGCCGGATGCGCCATGCGAGCCAGTGCGACGACACGTACCTGCACTGCACCCGCGCGTGCGCCGCGCCGGCCGCGTCGTCCGGGGCCAACCCGGCGTCCAGCCGTTGACGCCGCGTGCGGACGCAGTAGACTGGCAGCGCCGCCCACGCACTGCAACCCTCGTCACCCGGAGTGGGCGGCGGGGGTTTGTTATCGGTTCGATCCGACATGGAGGACACCATGGCTGACTGGATGGGCTGGCTCGTAACGGCCGGCGTGCTCGTGATCCTGGAGCTGTTCACCGGGACCTTTTACCTGTTGATGATCGCCATCGGCCTCGCGATCGGCGGCATCGTCGCGCTGGCCGGCGCATCGACGCCCCTGCAGGCGATTGCGGCCGCCGTCGTGGGTGTGCTCGCGACCGGCCTGCTGCACCGTTCGCGTTTCGGCCACCCCGCGAAGACCGATGCGCGGCGCGACCGCAACGTCAACCTCGACATCGGCCAGCGCGTGACCGTGCCGGCCTGGGACAACGGCCGCGCGCGCGTGATGTACCGCGGCGCGCTGTGGGACGTCGAGCTCACGCAGGGCACCCCGCCCCATGCGGGCGAGTTTCGTATCGTCGAAGTGCAGGGCAGCCGCCTCGTGGTGGCGAACCTCTGATCTGTCCGTCCATCGAAAGGAAACCCATGGAATTCACGTTCGGAACCTTCGCGTTGGTGATCTTCATCGTCGCCCTGGTGTTCGTCTTCAAGACCATCAACGTCGTGCCGCAGCAGCATGCGTGGGTGGTCGAGCGGCTCGGGAAATACCACGCCACCCTGGCGCCGGGCCTGAACATCGTCGTGCCGTTCATCGACCGCATCGCGTATAAGCACAGCCTGAAGGAGATCCCGCTCGACGTGCCGCCGCAGGTCTGCATCACGAAGGACAACACGCAGCTGCAGGTGGACGGCATCCTGTACTTCCAGGTGACGGACCCCATGCGCGCGTCGTACGGCTCGTCGAATTACATCGCCGCCATCACGCAGCTGGCGCAGACCACGCTGCGTTCCGTGATCGGCCGCATGGAACTGGACAAGACCTTCGAGGAGCGCGACCACATCAACACGACGGTCGTCAACGCGATCGACGAATCGGCGGCCAACTGGGGCGTCAAGGTGCTGCGCTACGAGATCAAGGACCTCACGCCACCGGCCGAGATCCTGCATTCGATGCAGCGCCAGATCACGGCGGAGCGCGAGAAGCGCGCGCTGATCGCCGCGTCGGAAGGCCGGCGCCAGGAAGCCATCAACCTCGCCAGCGGCGAGCGCGAAGCGGCCATCGCCCGCTCGGAAGGCGAGAAGCAGGCCGCCATCAACCGCGCGCAGGGCGAGGCCGCCGCGATCATCGCGCTGGCCGATGCCAGCGCCAGCGCGCTGCGCCAGGTGGGCGACGCGATCCGGTCGCCGGGCGGCATCGATGCCGTCAACCTGCGCGTGGCCGAGCACTACGTCGACGCGTTCGGCAAGCTGGCCAAGACCAACAATTCGATCATCGTCCCGGCCGACATGGGGGACATGAGCGGCTTGATCGCGTCGGCCCTCACGATCGTCAAGTCGCAAAAGCCGTGATTGTGATGACGGTCAACGGCAAATCCAGCGGGTTCCGTAAGCTGTTCGTCGACGTCAGACTGCGCTGACAGGGGCGGGGCCTTCCGCCGGCGGCGCACGGGAGCCGCGATGAGTCACCAGCGTGTCGTGTTGTGGATCATGATTCTGATGGCCGGTACGGGCGTGGTGGACGCCGGTCACGCCGAGGCCGCCGCGCAGCTGCATGCGGTGGTGGGCGCGGTCGTCAGCTGCCTGTGCTTCTTGTGGTACCGCGGCGACAGCGATGCACGCGGTTTTCAAAGGTCGCGCTGGCTCAGCGTGGCCGTCGTGGCGTGCGCGGTGGCGACGATTCCCTACTACCTCGTACGCAGCCGTCGCGACGGGGAGCGCGGACGCGCGTTGATGACGTACGCCGCCTATCTCGCGTCCGCGGCGTTCGCCGTGTGGGTGGGCATGGCCATCCACATCGGATTAACTTGATCCGCCATTAAAAGCCGACGGTTGCCGACACGGTCACCGTGCGCGGCGCACCGAGCACGAGATAGCCGTAGCCCGCAGGCCACCGTGTCCGGCGTCGCACTGTACGCGCCGTTCATTCGCAAGCTGGATTCCGGGACGGTCCGCCATGGCCGCACGGCGCGCCTGACATGGCTCGACCTGCACGACCTGCTGGGCATCGTGACGCTCGTGTGGGCGCTCGTCGTCGGCGCGACGGGCGTCGTCGACACGTTGGCCGACGTGCTGCTGAAGGTGTGGCAGGCCACGGAAAATCGCGGCGATGACGAAGCCGTATGCGGGCCAGCCGGCACCTGTCACGCTTGCATCGGTCGGGACGACGGTGCGCCACGCGGAAGGCGCCGTGCCGGGCATGCGCGCCGGCTTCGTCGCGTTTACCGGCACGCCGTTCGCGAGCCCGCATCACCACGGCATCTACCTGCACGGCGGCGCGGCGCTGACGTCGCGGCTCTATCGACCGGTGCTGGTCGACGCGCAGACGGCCGCCCTCACGGACCGCCGCGGCCTGCCGTGGTATCTGACGGCGCCGCTGCTGTCGCAGCCGCTGCACTTCGGCGATTACGGCGGCGCCGGCATCAAGGTGGCGTGGACGCTGCTCGACGCGGCGACGATTGTCGTGCTGGGCAGCGGCCTGTATCCGTGGCTGCGGCGCGGCCGGGCGGTCGCGCGCACCTCGCCCGCGCACGATGCGCCCGCGCTCGGGCGTGAAGGGGAGGCGCGGTGACGCCGCCAACGAGTGCGTTCCGTCACGCGTGGGTGATGCCGGTCGTGCTGGGCGTGCTGACGCTCGCCGGCCTCGTCGTGGGTCTGCTGGCGGATGTCGTGTGGGACCTCGTCGCCGTTACTGCGCTGGCGCTGCCGGTGCTGGTGGGCGCGTGGCATGCGCTCAGGCCCGCGCGGCCGCCGCATTGAGCCGGGCGGCCGGCATGCATACGCGCCTTTTAATTCTCTGTTAAGCCTGTGCCCGGCCAAGCCGCGTATAACATCCGCACAATAACCACGAACGGGGGCCTGAATGAAGAACTGGGTGCGCAACAACAAGGGATTTCTGGCGTTTCTCGTCCTGTTCGGCGTGTTCCGCTCGGCGGTGGCGGACTGGAATCCGATTCCGTCGGCGTCGATGCATCCGAATCTGCTCGAGGGCGACGTCGTTCTCGTGAACCGCCTCGCCTTCGATCTGAAAGTGCCGCTCACGGATGTCGTGCTGGCGCACCTGGGCGAACCGCAGCGCGGCGACATCGTCACGTTCCGCTCGCCGCGCGACCGCACGCTGCTGATCAAGCGTGTCGTCGCGGTGCCGGGCGACGTCGTCGAGATGCGCGACGAACGTCTGTTCATCAACGGCCACGGCGCCGATTACCGTGTCGTCGAACAATCGCTCGATTCCGTCGGCGGCACGGCGATGCGCGCGTTGCAGCTGGCCGAATCGTGGGACGGCAAGGCCGGCGAGCCGCGCCACCACATCCAGATCATGCCGGACGTGCTGGCGCCGCGCACCTTCGGCCCGGTCACCGTGCCGCAGGGCGAATACCTGATGCTGGGCGATAACCGCGACAACAGCGCCGACTCGCGCGTGATCGGCCTCGTGCCGCGCAAGCTGCTCGTGGGCCGCGCCGAGCGCGTGCTCGTCTCCGCCGACTACCAGGGCAACTGGATGCCGCGCACGGAGCGTTTCGGCATGTCGCTGTACCGCCCGGATTGATCTTCCGATCGCGTGCGCGCAGGCGGCACTGGCTGCGCCTGCGTGCCCTCGGTATTTGCGCGTCGCCGCCTTTCTGCGCGGCGGCGCGCCGGCACGGCTCGTGCAATTCCGGCTACAATTTCGTCCTTCGGACGCTCGCATGGTGCAGTGCCGATGTGTAAACCAAGGCATGCATATGCAAAGACTCCTGACCGTCATCCTGGCCTGCCTCGGCATGGTGGGCGCCCTCGCGATCGACACCTATTTGCCGTCCATCCCCGCCATCGGCCGCGCATTCGACGTGGGGCCCGTCGCCGTGCAGCAGACGCTGTCGGTGTTCCTGTTCATGTTCGCGTTCATGATGCTGTTCTACGGGACGCTGTCCGACTCGTTCGGCCGCCGGCCCGTGATCATGGTCGCGCTGACGATCTATACCCTCGCATCCGCCGGCGCCGCGCTGGCGCCCACGTTCGGCGCTCTGTTGCTGTGCCGCGCGTTGCAGGGCATGTCGGCCGGCGCCGGTTCCGTGATCGGCCAGGCCATCGTACAGGACCGCTTCACGGGCGCCGACGCTCAGCGCATCATGTCGCACATCATGATGGTGTTCGGCCTCGCGCCGGCCATCGCGCCCGTGCTGGGCGGCTGGCTGCACGTGACGTTCGGCTGGCGCGCGACGTTCGTCTTCCTCGCGCTGTTCGGCACCGTGATGCTGCTCGCAACCTGGAAGCTGCTGCCGGAAAGCCTGCCGGCTGAAAAGCGCCATGCGTTCCACGGCGTGGCCATCGCGCGCAACTACCTGAAGGTGCTGGGGCATCCGCAATTCGTGCTGCTGTCGCTGTCCGTGGGCCTCGCGTTCGGCGGCCTGTCGCTGTACATCGGATCGGCCGCCAACTTCGTGATGGAGATCCTGCATCTGCCCGAGACGGCGTTCGCGTGGATGTTCATCCCCTGATCAGCGGCATGGTGATCGGCTCCGCGTGGGGCGGCAAGCGCGCGGCGCGCATTCCGGCGCCGCGCATGCGCGCCATCGGCTTTGCCACGATGCTGCTCGGCTGCGTGCTGAACGTGGGCTATACGGCATTCGCCGGCGATGCCGTCACCGTGCCGTGGGCCGTGCTGCCGCTGATGGTCTACACGTTCGGTCTCGCCGTCGCGATGCCCGCGATTCAGGTGAGCGCGCTCGGCCTGTTCCCGGACAACCGCGGCCTCGCGTCGTCGATGCTCGCGTTCATCCAGATGATGTCGTTCGCGCTCGTCTCCGGCCTCGTCGCGCCGCTGTTGTTCGGCAGCGCGTTCAAGCTCGCGTGCGGCGTGACGGTAGGGCTCGTCGCCAGCTTCGGCGCATGCCAGCTGGGCAATGCGGTGGTAGGGATCAGAGCCCGGCTTTTCTTTTAGTGCGATGGCAGGGGCAGCGATGGTAGGGGTCAAAGCCCGGTTTTTCTTTTAGGGGCTCTGACCCCGGTTCCGGCCCGCGGCGCGTCCAAGCACCAAGGTCAGCGCAGCGTCTAAGCACCGGGGTCAGAGCCCAACCAGCAACACCGGGCTCTGACCCCTCTAGCGGCGATGCTGCTTCATCGCCTTCTCGACCTCGCGCTTGGCGTCGCGGTCTTTCTCGGTGTCGCGCTTGTCGTGCTGCTTCTTGCCCTTCGCGAGGCCGACTTCGCATTTCACGCGGCCGCCCTTGAAGTGCAGGTTGAGGGGGACCAGCGTGTAGCCGGAACGCTCCACCTTGCCGACCAGCTTGTCGATTTCCGCCTTGTGCAGCAACAGCTTGCGGGTGCGCAGCGCTTCCGGATGGCTCCATGCGGAGGCCGTGGTGAGCGCGCTGATGTGGGCGCCGAACAGATACAGCTCGCCGTTGCGCACGACGACGTACGCTTCCTTGATCTGCACGCGGCCGTCGCGGATCGCCTTCACTTCCCACCCTTCCAGTACGAGGCCGGCCTCGTAGCGGTCCTCGATGAAGTAGTCGAAAAAGGCTTTTTTATTGTCAATAATACTCATGAAATCGCTAATTTCCGCGCGTCGGTTAAACTACCGTTGTCGCGCTTTCGACGAAATGTCATACAGGCGCAAAATGCAACGTAACCAACATCATAACAAACGGTTGACCAATGGCAGTAGTGCACAAATCAGTTTTCCTCGGGTACAGCTCGGAACAAATGTTCGATCTGGTCGCTAAAGTCGAGGACTATCCGAAATTCCTTCCCTGGTGCAGCGGCGTGAAAGTGCTCGAGCGCAGCGACGAGAAGCTGGTGGCCTGCCTCCAAATCAACTTCCACGGTGTGAAGCAGAGCTTCACCACGTCCAACCACAACCAGCGTCCGACGCAGATGAAGATGCACCTCGTCGATGGTCCCTTCAAGATGCTGGAAGCCACGTGGAGCTTCAAGTCGCTGCGTGCCGACGCCTGCAAGATCGACTTCGACATGCAGTACGAGTTCTCGAGCATTATCCTCGAGCAGCTCGTCGGCCCCGTGTTCGGCATGATCGCCAACACGATGGTCGATTCGTTCTGCAAGCGCGCCGAGGTCATCTATGGTTGAGCAGGCGGAACTGCAAGTCTATGTGACGTACGCGTTGCCGCAGCAGGAATTCATCCGTCCGCTGCGCGTGGCACCCGGCACGACCGTCGGCCAGGCCATCGAGCAGAGCGGCGTGCTGGCCAGCTTCCCGGACATCAATCTGGTGACGCAGCCGGTCGGTATCTACGGCAAGAAGAAGACGCTGGAGACCGTGCTGCGCGAGCGTGACCGCGTCGAGATCTATCGCCCGCTCGTGGCCGATCCCAAGGATTCGCGGCGCAAGCGTGCGGCCAAGAAGCAGGCAGGGGCCTGATCGAGAAAATTGTCCAACGTCGTTCCTGCGGAGGCGGGAACCCGTCCTGAATGTCCGCAGCCAGTTTGCTGCATGCGCTGCCGTGTTTCCAAGATACGGAATTCTGTTGCTCCGCACGGAGGGAATAGTGCCGGGGGCACTATTCCCGCTTGCGCGGGAATGACCGTTTTTCGTCAGCGGCAATCCGCCAGCACGCGTCGGGCCTGCTCCAGCCGGCGTGCCTTTTCCTCGTCCGTCACGACGACGCGTTCGCCCCGGTCGTCCAGGTCCGTCAAGCGCCTGCCCGAGTTCAAATACGCTTCGGTGCGGCGCGCCGCCGCGCATTGCCCGGCCATGTCGGCCTTGCGCCGCGCCTCCTCGGCCGCCTGGCGCTCGTCCGCATCGCGCTGGGCCGCGCGCTTGCGGAACTCAGCGTCGCGTTCGGCCAGCGAGGGCGGGGCAGGCTTCGCAGGCTCCGGCGCTGCGGGCGTGTCCGGGGCGTACGGCGCGGCGGCGGCCGAAGTACGCGGTGCTTTCAGGATGCGCGACGGCGGCGTGCCGGGCGGCGGCGGGCGGTCGGAGAAGACGCGCGTGCCGTGGTCGTCGATCCACGAGTACTGGGCGTGCGCGGGCGCATGGGCGGCGAGCGCGGCCAGCAACAGCGGGAGGAAGCGGTTCAGATTCATTGGTTGATTTCCTTGCGTCACGTCCCTGATTTCGCCATGACTGGAGCCCACTGTCAATCGACGGCATCGACGATTCCCAGTCGTTTTTAGCCAGGCTGGCGACGTTTTCCTGGAGTTTCTGTATAATTCGCTTTTGCGCCTATAGGAAATAAACTATGCGTCTCCTCCAGAAAGCACTCACGTTCGATGACGTGCTGCTCGTTCCGGCCTACTCCAACGTCCTCCCGGCCAACACGTCCCTGCGTACCAAGCTGACCCGGAATATCTCGCTGAACATTCCGCTGCTGTCCGCCGCCATGGACACCGTGACCGAAGCCCGCCTCGCGATCGCGATGGCGCAAGAGGGTGGTATCGGCATCATCCACAAGAATCTCAGGCCAAGCGACCAGGCACGCGAAGTCGCGCGCGTGAAGCGTTTCGAAGCCGGCGTGCTGCGCGACCCGATCACGATTCCGCCGACGATGAAGATCCGCGAAGTCCTGGCCCTGGCTCAGCAGCATGGTATCAGCGGGTTCCCGGTGGTGGAGGGCAAGCAGGTGGTCGGCATCATCACCAACCGTGACCTGCGTTTCGAAGAGGACCTGGACGCCGAGGCGCGCGCCAAGATGACCCCGCGCGACAAGCTCGTGTACGTCAAGGAAGACGCCGGCACCGAAGAAGCCAAGCGCCTGATGAACAAGCACCGCCTGGAGCGCGTGCTGGTCGTCAACGACGAGTTCGAACTGCGCGGCCTCATCACCGTCAAGGACATCCTGAAATCGCACGAACACCCGAACGCATCGAAGGATGCCCAGGGTAAGCTGATCGTCGGCGCGGCCGTCGGCGTGGGCGAGAAGGACAAGGAACGCGTGGACCTGCTGGTGAAAGCCGGCGTCGACGTGCTGGTGGTCGACACGGCGCACGGCCACTCGCAAGGCATCCTCGATCGCGTGAAATGGATCAAGGACACGTACCCGCAGGTGGACGTCATCGGCGGCAACATCGCCACGGCGGCCGCCGCGCGCGCGCTGGTGGAAGCGGGCGCGGATGCCGTGAAAGTCGGCATCGGCCCGGGTTCCATCTGCACGACGCGTATCGTGGCCGGCGTGGGCGTGCCGCAGATCACCGCGATCTCGAACGTGGCCGAGGCGCTGGCCGGCACGGGCGTGCCCTGCATCGCCGACGGCGGCATCCGCTACTCGGGCGACATCTCGAAGGCACTGGCAGCCGGTGCGCACACCGTCATGATGGGTTCCATGTTCGCCGGCACGGAAGAAGCGCCGGGCGAAGTGATCCTGTACCAGGGCCGCAGCTACAAGGGTTACCGCGGCATGGGTTCGCTGGGCGCGATGGCCGAAGGCTCGGCCGACCGCTACTTCCAGGAGGCATCGGCCAAGGCCGACAAGTTCGTCCCGGAAGGCATCGAAGGCCGCGTCGCCTACAAGGGCAGCGTGCTGGCGATCATCTACCAGCTGGTCGGCGGCGTGCGCCAGTCGATGGGCTACTGCGGTTGCGCGACGATCGAAGAACTGCGCGAGAAGGCGGAGTTCGTCGAGATCACGTCGGCCGGCATGCGTGAATCGCACGTGCACGACGTGCAGATCACGAAAGAAGCGCCGAACTACCGTACGGAATAATCGTTCCTCGAAACGCGGCCGCCAGCGGCCGCGTTTTTGTATTCGTCATTAGAAAACCACATGCACTCCAAAATCCTCATCCTCGACTTCGGTTCCCAGGTTACCCAACTGATCGCCCGCCGCGTGCGCGATGCCGGCGTATTCTCCGAGGTCTTCCCGTACGACATCGGCGACGACTTCGTGCGCAACTACGGCGCCTCCGGCGTGATCCTGTCCGGCAGCCACAACTCGACGCTCGAAGGCGATTCGCCGCGCGCCCCGCAAGCCGTCTTTGAGCTCGGCGTGCCCGTGCTGGGCATCTGCTACGGCATGCAGACGATGGCCGCGCAACTGGGCGGCAAGGTCGAGAACGGCAAAGTCCGCGAATTCGGTTACGCCGAAGTGCGCGCCCGCGGCCACACGAAACTGCTGAACGGCATCAACGACTTCGTCACCGACGAAGGCCATGGCATGCTCAAGGTCTGGATGAGCCATGGCGATAAGGTCCTCGAGATGCCGCAGGGCTTCAAGCTGATGGGCTCAACGGATTCCTGCCCGATCGCCGCCATGGCCGACGAAGAGCGCCGTTTCTACGCGCTGCAATTCCACCCGGAAGTGACGCACACGACGCAGGGCGAAGCCATCATCGGCCGCTTCGTGCACGAGATCTGCGGCTGCAAGAGCGACTGGAACATGCCGGACTATATCGGCGAGGCGGTCGAGAAGATCCGCGCCCAGGTCGGCAGCGATGAAGTGATCCTGGGCCTGTCCGGCGGCGTCGACTCGAGCGTGGCCGCAGCGCTGATCCACCGCGCCATCGGCGACCAGCTGACCTGCGTCTTCGTCGACCACGGCCTGCTGCGCAAGGACGAGGGCAAGATGGTCATGGACATGTTCTCCAAGAACCTCGGCGTGAAGGTGCTGCGCATCGACGCGTCCGACCAGTTCATGGGCCACCTGGCCGGCGTCAACGACCCGGAGCAGAAGCGCAAGATCATCGGCCGCGAATTCGTCGAAGTGTTCCAGGAACAGGCCAAGCAACTGACGAGCGCCCGCTGGCTGGCGCAGGGCACGATCTACCCGGACGTGATCGAATCGGCCGGCAAGGGCAAGAAGGGCCAGACGATCAAGAGCCACCACAACGTGGGCGGCCTGCCGGAAACGCTGAACCTGAAGCTGCTGGAGCCGTTGCGCGAACTGTTCAAGGACGAAGTGCGCAAGCTGGGCGTCGCCCTGGGCTTGCCGCACGACATGGTGTACCGCCACCCGTTCCCGGGCCCGGGCCTGGGCGTGCGCATCCTCGGCGAAGTGAAGCGCGAATTCGCCGACCTGCTGCGCGAAGCGGACGCGATCTTCATCGAAGAACTGCGCAAGACGCCGTTCGAATCGCCGCGCGTGCCGGGCATCGACGCGGGCAAGGCGCCGGTGAACTGGTACGAAGCGACTTCGCAGGCGTTTGCGGTGTTCCTGCCGGTGAAATCGGTGGGCGTGATGGGCGACGGCCGCACCTACGAATACGTCGTGGCGCTGCGCGCCGTGCAGACGCTGGACTTCATGACGGCGCAGTGGGCGCATCTGCCGCACGAGTTGCTCGGGAAGGTATCGAATCGCATCATCAACGAGGTGCGCGGTATCAATCGTGTCGTGTATGACATTTCGGGTAAGCCGCCGGCGACGATCGAGTGGGAGTGAGTTTCCTAAGGGAAACTAAATTTCGAAGCTTTTAAGAGCCCGTCTTGTGTTGGCGGGCTTTTTTACAGGATAACTCACGCAACTACTTCATTGTTGAGCTCACTCAAGCTCGGTAATTAAAATTGTGTGCCGTCCCGACCGAGTATGGGGTTAGTGGTTGGAGACCGTTGTGAATCCCATTGCGGTAGCGAAGTGATAGGGCGGTCATGCGAAGTCACCCTGGCCCAGCTTTTCCATGCGCGGCCGAAAAGCGTTCACGAATCGATTCGTTATCGCCACCAAGGCACCGAGCACGCACCCCCTTTCAGCCGCTTCGTCGAGCGATGTGTATGTAAGTGAGAACCCGATGTAGTAAAGTGTTCACGCGGCTCCCCATTGAAGCGTGATACCGATCTCGGCTTCCAAATCATTCTTCTCCAATGCAAGCGCGTCCATGATCTCGGCCGCATATTCGTAGTCCGACCCTATCGCGAAATAGACGCCAGTCTCCTGTTGGCTCTTGCTTACGTACGCAGAGATCCCGCATTGGCTGCGTCCAGGTGGCAGAGGCAGGAAGATGTTCGTACTTTTTCCCGGGGCAGTCGGCAACGGCTGCATGAGATCGTACAGCCCCGATTTCTGTCGGTGCGACAGGCGGTCGAGTCGAGCGACTGGAATGCAGCGTGGGCGGCTTACGGACCCATTGCCGGCATGAGAGCCGCCCGGCGCCGGAAGTCTTCCGCCCATGCCTTGACCATGACGGAGTAAGGCGCGTTCTCGTGGGCCAGTTCGCGGATCTGGCTGGCGATCATCGCCTGCATTTTCTGCAGGCCCGCGATGGCCCGCTCGCTGCGCTTGCGGGCGTCACGGTTGGCGGTGGGCGCCTGCAGATCCTGGATGATCCCTGCGGTTTCGATCAGCAGCTGCTCGTAGAATTCCAAGCGCCGCAAGACGCGCGTGCGCTCCCGTACCAACTGCAGGCGGTTCAAGCCATAGGTCTGGATGGAGACGGCGCCGCGCTCGCTCGCCTGGACGCTGGCCGCGTGCTTGCGGATCGCAGCCACTGTCTTGCTGTCCGGGACCGGCGTCAGGTGCGCGAGCGTAGTCCGCGTCCGTGTGGCTTTCGGCAGCACCAAGCCCAGCGGCGCAGTGGGATCGATGTGAAAGTGCAGGTGCCGGTCCGGTTCGTCGCGGCAGGGATCGAGCAGCAGTGGGCCTTCCGCCTGGTAGTTGTAAGTGAGCGCCGCGAGCCGCGTGCCGGTGATAGGAAACGCGTCCTGCTTGCCGGTCGTGAGCACATTTGACGAGGTGAACACGCCTTTCCGTTCGTCCAGTCCCAGCCGCTTGGCCGTCTTGCCGGCCTTGGTCGGCGGCGTAGGGGTCGGGTGCCTGCGGTGACGATTGCATTCAATGCAGGCCGGCAGCAGGTTGTCCCAGGCCATGGCCAGCCACCAGTAGCCGTCGCCCTTCGTGTTCTTGACCCGGCCCTTGGGTCGAAAGTGCTCGATATCGACGGGCGAGGTGGGCGCGTAGCGGCTTTCGCAGTACGCGCATTTGTCGTGGAAGTCCTTGAACAGCTGGGTGCGGACGTCGTCCGCCTTATAAGCTTTGAACGCGAACGCGGGCCGCTTGCCGCTGGCGGGGAGTGGGGCCAGGAAGTGTTTTTTTGCCCGGTCCAATTCATTCATAGGAGTGGCCGGCACCGCCGGGGCGGCCGGCGCAGCGCCGCCCTTGGCCTTTTTCGTGCGCGGCACGCTGGCTTTGTCGAGCGAGCGTGGTGCGGGGAGGCTGCGGGTGACCTTGCGCATGTCAGATGCCCTCCAGCGCCTTGACGATGGATTGCTTGGCCGCCCTGGTCAGCGCGTCCAGCCTGGCCAGCGAGGCGCCGCGGCGGTTGACGAGGTATTCCAGGATCGTTTGCTCGATGAGCTGTTCGGCCGCCGTGCCGCCGATGGGCAGGCCGGCCAGCGCCAGTTCGAGTGGTGCCAATACCCTGCGGGCCTTGACTGCCAGGCGGGTGTGCTGTCCTTGCGTCAGCAGGTTGGCGTACTCGTCCAGCGTGCGTTCCAGTTCAGGGTCTTCGGTGGAGAACAGGCCGAAGAAGTCCGAGGTCAGCAACTGTTCAACACTCAGCTGCGTCAGGTTCGGCAAGGCTTCCAGCAGCTCGACGTGTTCGGGAACGCGGTGGCGCATGTCGGTACGGCGTACGCGGCGCACCACGACAGCCTCGCCTTGTTCCATGCCGCGCAGGCAGAGCGGGTCGTGGGTAGTCGCGATGAACGTAACCTTGGGCAGCGCCCGGCGCAATCCGGCCATGATCTGCATCTTCCAGCGCGGGTGTAGATGGGCCTCGACCTCGTCGATCAGCACGACGGCGCGTGCCGTTGCCAGGCTCGGCCTGTCGTCCTCGGCCTTCTTCTCCAAAAGTCCCTGCATCACTTCGCAGATCATGCCGAGGATTGAACGAAAGCCCGAGGAGGCCTGCGACAAGGGCGTCCTGCCGGCATTCTTCGTCGGACCGCCGACCAGCACGCAGCGACCCTTCTTCGGCTGGCGCTCGATAAGTTCGAACTCCTGCTGGATCGAAAAGATCTCGCGCAGCGCGCGCGCCACTTGGTAGAAGTCGTCTTTGGAGAGGCCGAGCAGCCAGCGCTCCGGATTGGCTTGGATGGCGCGCGGGTCGAACAGGGAGACGATGCGCCTCGCCCCGCTCGATGGTTCTTCGTTGGCGCAGTACTGGCGAAACGCGCCGTACGCGAAGACGGGCATGCCGGGAGAGGAGCTGTCGATAGACAAACCTTTGCGCTGCGCCTCGAACGTGATCGCGTCGCCGCTGTCGAACTCGACGGACACCATCGCTGGGCGCAGGACGTCCTCCGGACCGCCCATGCATTCCTCGTTCAGCATCAGCTCGTGGGAGGCGAGCTTCAGCGCGCCGCGCTCCTCCGTGTCGCACAACGCCAGCGCTACCGCTTCCAGAATCGAGCTCTTCCCAGCGGCGTTCTCGCCCAGAATCAGCAGGGCGGGTTCGCGGGGTGCGTCGGCAGGGTCTGGCCGCAAATTCAGGTCTATGCTGTCGAGGGCTTTGAAATTCCTGATCTGGACGCGCTGGATGCGTCGCGGGACGCTCACCGGGGGAGCCGGGGCCGGCGGTGCAGGCCGGGTCGCGCTGGTCGGTGTTTTCCGGACCACGCGTGCGCCATGCTCGCGCGCGAACAGCAGCAAGTAGTCCCGTTTCGGTCGATCCATGAGGAACACGCGGATGTTTTCGGGTGTGAGCATGGTCGCCCGCTCGTCCTCGTCCATGAGCTTGGCTGCCATGTCGCGCACGAGCAGGTACCAGAACCCGCCGAATTCCAGCTGTTGAAAGTCGAGTACTTCCGAACGCCGTTCGAAACGCGCCAAATCCGATCCCGAGGTGTTGCGCAGTGCGGTCGCATACTTGGTTACGCTATCGGCCCGGCGGCTAACGAGATCCGGGCGGTTCAAGCCGAAGGTCTTAATCGTGTGAAGACCATATTTGCTGCGTTCTACCAGTTCGCCATGCGGTGTCGCCCCTAGATGTTCGTGAAAGTCTCTGTCCCGGCATGGATCAAGCAGAAGGTTGTCCTCCTTGCCGAGACGGCCCCACGCGCCATCGTGGCGCGCCACGTACTCCTTGAGCCGAGCCGCAGACGGTAGCCCCATGCGCTTGCCGTCCACTGGAAAGAAATTGCTCTTCATGCGGTTGCAGCTGGGGCAGGCGGGATATAGGTTATCCCAGGCGCCTGCCAGCCAAGCGTAGTACAGGTGGGACGTCGCCGCATCGGCCCGGGGCGCCGCCTCGGCGGTGGGGCGGAAATGGTCCATCTCCGTGGAGATGCGTAGTTCGCAGTATGCGCACTTGCCGTTGAACAGCTGCTTCAAGGAGGCGTGCACCTCACGCGCATACAGCCAACTGCCAGGCGCCGGGGCGCGGGTCTGGGCCCGTTTTTCCGGATCGGTCAGGAAAAAGTGCGCCAGGTCGTTGCGGTAGCGCTGGGCTCGTGGGCTGCCGAACACGTCGGGGACGGGAACTCGGCGGCGATCAAATCGTTGCAAAATGGTCTCGCTGGTTAAGGACGGCCGAGGCCGCAAACGCCTCTAGTGCGGTATGGAAACGTCATGGTTCCACTAGGTTGCCAGCATGTCAAGCCGCGCGATCGCCACCTGACGCCCCGCCTGCACCGACAGCGTCCCCCCAGCGACGCAGGGCATCAGCGGCTATGAGAGCAGCTTTGTGGTGATACTGCTTGTGTCAGGCCTGCTGTATTACTGCGCGTGGTGTTTGGCTGGGCCCGGGTCGAAGCGTCGAACCGGCGTGAGCGCAAGGGCTGGACTATGTCGTGTATGCGCCGATGACCATTAATCGCGCAGGCCATCGCGTGGCAGGTCACGGTGCACTCCAGTTGGACGTGACGTGGGCCAAGCCCACCGCTGACCGCACTCACCAGTTCATGTCGGCCGCGCTCGCCCGCTTGATCCACGGCCAGCCCTTCGCTGGAAGCTGAGTGGCAAACAGTTCACAGAGGAATTCAAGATCGCTGCCGTGTAGCGGGTGGAAGAGCGCAGCCATCGGCAGTACGGACCTGTCAAGGCATCTAAGCTTCTGGCGCGTTCGTCATGGTATCGATGATGGTAACGTAGCCCAAGGGTTTAAAAATTCTCGTTGATTCAACGGCTTAGCCCAGCCATTGATGCTGGAGTGGGAGTAAGTTTCCTGCGGGAAACTAAATATCGAAGCTTCGAAAAGCCCGTCTTCTCTTTGCGGGCTTTTTACAGGTTAACGCTGGCAACTATTCCATCGTTGAGCTCACTCAAGCTCGGTAATTAGAATTGCTCGGTGTGGCCTGCTGCCGATTCCACAGACACCAAGTTAAGGTGGAAAATGGGGTCAGGAGGAATCAATGGCAGCAGCAAGAAGGCAGTTCAGCCGAGAGTTCAAACTTGAGGCGGTAAAGTTGGTGGAGGAACGCGGGGTATCGGTACGCCAGGCCGCTCAAGACCTGGACGTGCACGAAAACGTCCTGCGCAAATGGGTGCGCGAACTTCGCGAGCAACCCGAGGAAGCATTTCCTGGCAATGGCAAGATGACGGCCCAGGATGCTGAGATTGCGCGGCTGCGCAAGGAAGTCACCAAGCTCAAGATGGAGCGCGACCTGTTGAAAAAAGCCGCAGCCTATTTCGCGAAGGAGTCGATTTGAAATTCGGCTTCATCGCGAAGCACCGAGGAGTCTGGCCGGTCAATTTGATGTGCGAGGCGCTCGGTGTCTCGAGGGGTGGCTTCTATGCTTGGCTGACGCGTCCGCTGAGCCGTCGTAGCAAGCAAGACGAAAAGCTGGGTGTGCAAGTACGGCAAAGCTTCCTGCGCAGTGACCGGACATATGGAGCAAGGCGAGTCTGGCGCGACGTCCTTGAGCAAGGCCTGCCATGTGGGCTACATCGTATCGAACGTCTGATGCGGGACCAGGCGTTGCGCGCCCGGCCTCGACGCCGAGGTCTGCCCAAGGACCGTGGAGCGCGCAGTGCGGTAGCAGAGAACCTACTCGATCGGCAGTTCCAGGCCGAGGCGCCGAACCAGAAATGGGTCGCCGACTTCACGTATATCTGGACTGCCGAGGGATGGCTATACGTTGCCGCCGTGCTGGACCTTTATTCGCGCCGTATCGTTGGCTGGTCGATGCAGGACAGCATGACTTCGCAACTTGTCGTCGATGCGCTGATGATGGGTGTCTGGCGTCGGGGTAAGCCAAGCGCGTTGTTGCATCATTCGGACCAGGGCAGCCAATACACCAGCGAACACTTCCAGCAACTGCTCAATGAACAGGGCATTACCTGCAGCATGAGCCGGGCTGGCGAAGTCTGGGACAACTCGGCAATGGAAAGCTTCTTCAGCTCGCTCAAGACCGAACGAACGGCACGAAAGGTGTACCGTACCCGTACCCAGGCTCGCTCAGACGTGTTCGACTACATCGAACGCTTCTACAATCCTACGCGGCGTCATTCGACCTTGGGATACGTTAGTCCGGTACAGTTTGAAGAAGCTAAAAAAGCTTAAAGCGGTGTCATCCGAATCGGCAGCAGGCCAGTGAGACGGGCGGGCAGTGGAGTTCGAACCGTACTGCCCCAACAAGTAGTTCGCATTGCGTGCTTCCGCTCCAGCGTGGCTTAGCGCGTTTGTTGTAGATATGTATCAAGGATCACATCTGTTCGTGATTTCTTCCCATAAACCCGTGTCGTGACATTTAACGTATTTTCATCCACTTCGCGCGAGTATAATCAGACTCAGCTACGAAATAAATGTTGCTTAACTGCAAATTTATTATAG
Source organism: Massilia putida (assembly GCF_001941825.1). Lineage (NCBI taxonomy): Bacteria > Pseudomonadati > Pseudomonadota > Betaproteobacteria > Burkholderiales > Oxalobacteraceae > Massilia > Massilia putida. The sequence goes on along the minus strand of NZ_CP019038.1, from coordinate 1,200,237 downwards.
CGTTGTGGTTTCATACTTCACTATTAAAAGGAAATGATATGAACGCTGTTCAAGAACTGAGCCTGGAAGAAATCGAAGCAGTCAGCGGCGGTATGAGTGACTTCACTGCCGGTGGTATGGCTGTTATCGGCATCGGTTTCGCAGGTGGCCCGGCAACTGGTGCGTTTGGTCTGCTGATTGGCGGTGCAATGATGTTTGTAGGTTATTACCAGAGCTAAGAGCTCTTTGGACCTGATGCGTGGCGCCGCGCTTCAGGTCCGCTAATAGAAGGAAAAAACAGTGTTAGTGGCAAACAAACCAGCAGTTGAGTTTTTCGAAGTTACTAAAACGTTTGCAAACGTACCGGCAGTTGACGCATTGTCTTTAAGAGTGGAGCAAGGGCAGTTGTATGTGCTACTTGGGAAAAATGGCGCCGGGAAAACAACTTCGCTGAGAATGCTAGCTGGATTAGAGAGTCCTGACCAAGGGAAGATTCTTGTCCATGGGCGCGATATAGCTAATGAGTCTCAGTTTGCGCGAGCACATATTGCTTTTTTGCCCGACGATCCACTTCTCTACGACTTGCTGAAGCCCTTAGAATATCTTGAGTTCGTTGCTGGACTCTGGGACGTAGACCGCAAATTTGCCGCTGAGGAGGCGGATTTCCTTCTACTGCAGTTGGATTTGTGGGAGCACCGAGGCAAACTCATAAAAAACTTCTCGCGTGGGATGAAACAAAAGCTCGCACTGGCAGGCGGCCTGATCCATAAGCCGTCTATCATTATTTTAGACGAGCCATTAACTGGACTTGATGCACTCGCGGCAAAGAAAGTCAAGGATGTACTACGAAAGAAAGCCAGCGAGGGAGTTGCCATTATCTTAACCACACATATTTTAGAGGTCGCGGAAAAACTGGCGGACAAAGTGGCAATTATCGATGGCGGACGAATAGTAGCAGACGGGCCGATCGAATACCTGTTGCAAAAAACGAACTCAAATACTCTCGAAGATCTCTTCTTGAAAATGGTGGAGTATTGATGAAGTTTTTTGCCAAGTCATTATGGATACTTAAAGCAGAATTGCGTTTGGCCGCCCGCGGACAAGCTATTGCATTCGGGGCCTTCTCAAGGGTCCTGAGTCCAATCACATTCCTTTCAATATATGTAATATTGTGTGTCGGTGCATTCATGTGGTTTTCTGCTCCGATACAGCTCTTTCAAAACCAACTAGTGCATGCAATTATAACCCTAATTGCGATAGGCTTCTTGATAACATCACTAATTCCTGCAACGAGAGAAGTTATCCTGGCTGCTCCATCGCTAACGCTTATATTAACTTCTCCATTCTCAATGCGAGCGTATTTAATGGCGCGGATCTACGCGCTCGCTTTAAGGTCGAGTTTGTTTCCGCTGTTAATTATAACTCCGTTTTTTAATGCCGCCATACTGCACGGCTATCTCGGCGGCTTTCTAATTTATCCCTTCATCCTTTCGTTAGCAATAATCACTTCATCGTTTTGCGTTTCTCTGCTGGTCGTATTTCACTCCTTCCTGCGGAGCAGTTTTGTCATTTCTGGTGCGCGAGTGGTCGGTCTCGTTTGCACCATTCTCTTCTTTTTAGCGTTCAACTTTGGAAAAATCGACCCAAGCTCGCTATTCGGGTTGTATCAAGGGAAGTTGGGGGCATGTTTAAGATGGATTGGTGCAGGGGTGTCGGGAAAACCTGTTCCCACATTTTTTCTTCTCACCATAGCAATTGTAAGTCCACTTGTCGCGGCGAAGTTTTCCGCCACACCCTTCAGGAGTCTAAGTAGGCCATTGGGGCAAAAATATGAGTCCAGAACTTCCGGAAAGGCCACGAGTTTTTCTGCATCTTTTTTTCTTATAGTCTTTAAAAAAGAGCTAAGACTCGTCTTGAGAAATCCTGGCGTGTTTGTTCAGTTCTTGCGGATCTTTGTCGCCATTGCCATTGCGCTGACCTTTTTTTCTAGAAATGGCCTTAGGGTGAGTTTTCTAGGTCCCGCGTTAATGCTTGTCTGCACTCTCTTGGCTAACGATATGAGTTGGTTAATAGCGAGAGTCGAAAAGGCTGGTGATTTATTGAATATGTCGCCAACTAACGCACGTAAATTGAAAATCTATAAGGCGCTAATCGCGTCGATTTTTCCTGCGATAGCAACGATCATTGGAACGTTTGCGATCTTTCAGCTGGACAAAATATATAGTGCTAAGGTCGCCGTGACTTGTGTTGCTGCCATTATTTTATCGGTTTTAGCTAATGTTCACCTATCGAAGAGATCCTCTCTGCTTGCAGGGTTGTCTGAATCCGATCGTCAGCCAATACCAGTGATTTTTGCACAAGGATTGATAATACTGGCTGCCTCTCTATTTTTTTATTTTTCCGAAAAGATGTTTATCTAATCTTCTAAAGTCTTGCGTTTTCATTCGCTTGGGTTCCGCGATTTAATATAAATGCTTAAAACTCGACGCATTGCTCAGTTGTAAACGGATCCAAGCTTCGCACTCCGCTTGGCTTGGTCGTGTTTGCCAGTGCATTCAATTTGTGGGATTGACGTGCAGCTAGGGGGCTGGGATTTGACTTTAGGTCTGCGAATAATCTTTTATTTCTATTTCTTAGAACGACTTGTGGCGGGGATCTTTCTGGAAATTCGACGATGCGGGTCATATTCATCGGTTGCTGAAAATAATTTCGGCCATGATGATATTTCGGTTTTATTTTAATTGTCCTTGCAGTGATCTATTGTCATATATTTTAATTCCTCTTTATCAATGCTTAGCTGGTGTGTGAAGTCGCTCTGGTAAAAACGACCTTCGTTAGACATCTTAGGTTCCTGAATTAGCAGCTGTCGATCGTAGTTAAACCCAATTAGCTATATAGCGCACTACATCCAATATTGACTAGGTTTAACGTGACAACTCGTCCCCCAGTAGTTCCCCCAACCGCCCGGCCCTTATTCCGGCAGCAAGCCGTCGAGCATGCCGCGGTTCGTCAGTACGGAGCCGTAATATTAAGCCAACGTCTCACCTTTCAGTTCTTGACGGGGTTATTCCTGACAATTGCATTGGCGATCTTGGTCTTTTTCTTCTGTTTTATGACAACGAGGAAAGCCCAATGCCAAGGGATACTCTTGCCAGTTTCCGGTGTCATTCGAGTAGTCCCGACACAAACTGGAACCGTCAAGGAAAAACGTGTTCGGGAAGGCCAGCTTGTCGCTGCGGGAGATGTCTTGTTCGTGCTGAGCGGTGAACGCAGTGCGATTGCCGGAGACGCACAAAAAACAATTTCATCTTTGTTGGCGTCGCGGCGCGACAGTTACCGTACGGAACTCCAACAACTTGAGTTGCAAACTCGTCAGCACGCCGAGGCCCTACGTAGGCGGATGGTCGATATTACGGGCGATCTTCATCACCTGGACGACCAGATCACACTACAGAAACAGCGTGTGTCGCTGTCAGAGCAAGCGTGGAAGCGGTATAGCGGTTTGCAAGCTTTACATTATATATCGGCCGCCCAATCGCAGGACAAACAGGCGGATTTGCTGGACCAGCGTCAGCGCGTAAGTGATTTGTTACGGGCCAAGGCTAATAGTCAACGCGATGTCGATTCGACCGATGCTGAATTGCGTAACTTGAGCGTGCAAGCTGCACGTGATGCCGCTGCGCTGCAGCGCAATATAGCAATGGTCGAAGAGGAGTTAACCGATAGCGAAGCAAAGCGCGAGATTTTAGTCCGCAGCCCTGGGGCTGGCGTAGTGACCGCGATTACTGCGGAGATGGGCCAAACCGTGTCACCATCTCAGTCTATTGCATCGGTACTCCCAGCACACTCATTGTTGGAGGCTGAAATATATGCCCCATCACGCTCGGTCGGCTTTGTGAAGCCCGGGATGCAAGTGCTATTACGGTACCAGGCCTACCCCTATCAAAAATTTGGTCAGCATAGCGCTACCGTAACGGAGGTAGCCAACACGTCTCTGCGTCCGGAAGAAATGACGCTTCCTGGTGCTACCTTGCCACCAGGTTCGACAGCCGAGCCCTTGTATCGTATTCGGTTAAAGATCGATAAGCAGACCGTCAAAGCATACGGCACAGATATGCCTCTCAAATCGGGTATGTTGTTGGACGCAAGCATTGTTCTCGAGCGCCGCCACTTGTACGAATGGATCCTAGAACCACTATTTAGTATTTCCGGCCGTATTTAATCTTTCTGATAGTTCTGCAATGAAACCCTTAGCTTCTCCACAATTTACTTTCTGGCGACAGCGTCGTTTGCCCGTTTTGCTTCAGACCGAGGCAGCCGAATGCGGTCTGGCCTGCCTTTGTATGGTCGCAAGCTACTGGGGGCACCAAATCGACATCACGAGTATGCGTAGGCGGTTCTCGGTGTCCCTCAAAGGGCTTACACTCAAAGGACTGATCGCCATCGCAGATGGCTTGTCTCTGAGTTCGCGGCCGTTAAAATTGGACATGGAGCACCTGCAGGATCTGACACTGCCGTGCATACTACACTGGGATCTTAATCACTTCGTCGTATTGAGAGCTGTTTCAGCTGGGCGTGTAGTAATCCACGACCCTGCAGTGGGGGAGCGTAAGCTATCGTTGGATGAGTGTGCGAAACACTTTACCGGTGTCGCGCTGGAGCTAGCACCAGCACGACAATTCAGCAAACAAAAAGAGGTGCAAAGTTTCACCTTATTGTCGCTGATGGGACGCGTTGTAGGTTTGAAGCATGGGTTGAGTCAAATATTACTACTGGGCTTGGCATTGCAAGTTTGTCTGCTAATAGCCCCGTTTTATCTGCAGTGGATGGTCGATGAGGCATTGTTAAGTTCAGACCGCGACCTGATCACAGTCTTGGGTTTGGGCTTTCTCGCACTGGTTTGTGTGCAGACAGCTATCACGGCAGTGCGTTCGTGGATTACCACAGTATTGTCTACCAGTCTAAACTTCCAATGGTTCGGCAACGCCTTTACCCATTTGATGAAGCTGCCATTGTCATACTTCGGCAATCGACATAGTGGTGATATCGTTTCACGGTTTGGCTCGATCCAAACAATTCAACGAAGTCTGACAACTCAATTTGTCGAGGGCATTATCGATGGCGTACTAGTATTGGGTACGCTGGCAATGATGTTATTTTACAGCGTGAAGTTGGCCGGTGTGGCGTGTCTAGCAGTGGTGTTATATATTTTGTTGCGATGGTCGGTTTTTCGTGCGTTACGTTCAGCTACTGCCGAGCAGATCATCCATGCGGCCAAACAACAAACGCACTTTCTTGAATCAGTACGCGGCATTCAAAGCGTGCGTTTATACCACCGCGCGGACGAGCGGCGCACCGGTTGGATGAACATATTGGCAGACCAGTTTAATGCGGATTTGCAAATCGCGAAATTATCGGTATCCTACCAAACGGCAAATGCATTTCTATTCAATGCTGAGCGCGTGATAGTTATATGGCTCGCAGCGCTTGCGGTGCTCAGCAACGAATTTTCGGTGGGCATGCTGTTTGCGTTTATTAGCTACAAAGACCAGTTCAGCCAGCGTATTTCGAGCCTGATCGATAAAATTTTCGAACTACGGATGATGAAGCTCCATGGGGAACGACTTGCGGATATTTTGCTCGCAGAGCCAGAACAAGACACGGTCGACGCGGAAGTCGACGTCGAGAGTATCGCGCCGTCGTTGGAGATTTGGAACCTTTCGTTCCGCTACGCAGATAATGAGCCATACATACTTAAGGAACTCAATCTTTCCATTCCCGCGGGACAATCGATTGCCGTTACTGGATCTTCGGGGAGCGGAAAGACGACATTGATCAAATTACTTCTTGGGTTGCTCAAACCGTCCGAAGGGGAGATTCGAATTGGTGGCATTAAGATAGAACAGCTTGGCCTATCAAATTACCGTAAATTGATTGGTACGGTCATGCAGGAAGATTCGTTATTTTCAGGCTCTGTTGGTGACAATATTAGTTTCTTTGACCCGACGCCGAGACAGAATGAAATCGAGGCATGCGCCAAGCTTGCGTCAGTGCATACAGACATCGCATCTATGCCTATGGGATATAATACTTTGGTAGGAGACATCGGTACCGGCCTTTCTGGCGGCCAAAAGCAGCGCATTTTGCTAGCACGTGCATTATATAAAAACCCTAAATTGCTCGTCTTGGACGAGGCAACCAGTCATTTAGATGTACGCAACGAGTATGAAGTTAACATGGCAATTAAGCAGCTAGCTTTTACCCGTATCATCGTTGCACACAGGCCAGAAACGATTTCGATGGCACAACGCATTATCGTGATGCATCGAGGTACGATTGTTCAGGACGTCGTTCCGGCGCAGCAGACTGTAGCCACCACTTAAGAGGGTGTAGACAAAATCAATAACGTAGCTGTGGCATGCTGTCTCGATGTGGAAGGAGCATGCCATGGCAACGAAACATCCACTCGACGGCGTTGAGTCGTCAAGCAACGTCGGGGGAAGGCCACCGGCATTGAAGCCTGAGCATATCGCGGTTTTGCACGATATCGTGAAGCAGCGCGCTCAGGCCAGCCTGAAAGAGATTGCCGACGAGCTATACCACCGTTGTGGATTACGCGTATGCGATGCAACGGTTCGCCGTGCGCTACGTGCGCAAGGGATCGTACGGCTCAAGCCAGTGCGTCGAGCGTATGCAGAGCGAGCCGAGGGCGCCAAGCGATATGGCTACACGGCAGCGCACCGACGCGAGGACATATCGCCGTACAGCACCAACCTGACAGATGCTGAATGGGAACTGGTCGCTGATTTGTTCGAGCGCGTACCCGGACAACGAGGGACGCCTGTGCATTACAGCCGCCGCGATCTCGTGAATGCATGCTCGTATGTGCTGCGCACGGGCTGCGCTTGGCGACTGTTACCCGAGACGTTCCCGCCTTGGCAGGCGGTCTACAAGGCGTTTTCGCGCTGGGTTGATGCGGGCGTATTCGAGCAAATGCAGGACCGACTACGTGAACAATGGCGCGCGCGCATGGGGCGTGCGAGCACCCCAAGCGCCGCGGTGATCGATGCACAGTCCACTCGCGCCTCGCCGCAAGGTGGCGAAAGCGGATTCGATGCGGGTAAGAAGGTCAAGGGGCGAAAGCGCAATCTCGTCGTTGATACGATGGGGCTGCTCATCGCAGTCACGGTAACCGCTGCGAGCGTGCAGGACAGGGATGCTGCCGCAGCCGTGGTTGCGCAAGCGTGCGCCAAGAGCCCTCGGCTAGAACGGCTTTACACCGACGGCGCGTATGGCGGGAAATGCGCGCATGACATCGAGCAGGCGCATCATATTGGTGTCGAAGTCGTTCGTCGTCCAGGTAACAGCACGATCGGAACGCTGCATGATCCCAAGACGGCACCTGAGCCAGCCGCAGTTATCAATGCAGGATTCGTGGTCCTGCCAATGCGCTGGGTCGTCGAACGAACTCACGCGTGGACCGAACGCTGGCGCCGTACAGTGATGCACCACGACCGCAAGCTGGATATCTCGGCCGCCTGGGTATGGCTGGCCGAGGCACGTATGCTACTCAACAGACTCGCTTATCAAAGTTGATTTCGTCTACGCCCTGTTAGTACAATGGAATGGACGCCCCCGCCCGGTAACGGCATCGATGTGCCAAAGTGGATGTATCGAGCAACCACTTGAATCGAGGGGGACGTCATCATGGAGATTACGACAGTTGGCATCGATCTGGCAAAGAGTGTGTTCCAGGTTCACGCGATAAATCAGCATGGAAAGGTTATGTTGAGGAAGCAGCTCAAGCGCGGCCAGATGGCGGAGTTTTTCGCCACTCTACCAGCCTGTCTGATCGGGATGGAAGCCTGCGGCAGCGCTCATTACTGGGCAAGAAGGCTGCAAACGTTTGGGCACACGGTGAAGCTGATGGCACCTCAGTTCGTAAAGCCCTACGTGAAAACGAACAAGCACGACGCTGCGGATGCGGAAGCGATTTGCGAGGCGGTGCAGCGGCCTAACATGCGGTTCGTGCCGGTCAAAAATGTTGAGCAGCAGGCGGTACTGGCGCTGCATCGGGTACGGCAGGGATGGATCAAGGCGAGGACAGCGCAAGCCAATCAGATCCGTGGTTTATTGAGCGAATTCGGCTTGATCGTGCCTCAAGGGATTGGACACATCACCAGCCGCGTACCGGCGTTGCTCGATGAAGCAAAGGACGAGCTGCCGGGGCCATTCCAAGAGCTTGTGCTACGTTTGCTTGAACACTTCAAGGACCTGGACCGGCAAGTGAATGAAGTGGAACACCAAATCCAATACTGGCATCGCGCCAATACCCTGTCGCGCAAGCTGGAGAGAATTCCGGGGATTGGTCCGATCACGGCCAGTGCTTTGGTCGCTTCGGTTGGCGATGCGAAGAATTTTGAGAACGGCCGGCAGTTGGCCGCATGGTTGGGGCTGGTGCCTAAGCAAAACTCGTCCGGAGGAAAGACGAATTTGCAGGGGATCAGCAAGCGTGGTGATACGTATCTGCGCACGCTGCTCATCCACGGTGCTCGAGCGGTCATTCGGCAACTCGAACGGAAGATCAATGTACAGGGATGGCTGGCCAACCTGCTTGGCCGACGCAACAAGAACGTAGCAGCAGTCGCACTGGCGAACAAGAACGCGCGCATCGCGTGGGCGCTGTTGGTACACGACAGGGACTTCCGATCCGATTACGTTGCTGCGTAATCGGATCGGGCAGAGGTAATGGCAATACGAGGTTGTTCATTCCACCGATTGCACAGGCAATCATGCAGTGATGGCAGATAGGTAAGACCGTGGTTGGCAAAGCCCGCTGTTAGGCGAGGGTGTAAATAATATTGTGTAAACGGTCATTTGGCAGGACACTGCCGCCATTAGGAGAAACGATGACCGTTGTAAAGCGTAACAAGCGGGCCAAGCCCGATCCGGAACTGCTCAAACTTGCCGACGGCCTGCTGGCAAACTACCAGAAGCCCGAGGACCTGATCGGCGAAAATGGGCTGCTCAAGCAGCTCACCAAGATGCTGGTCGAGCGCGCGCTGGAAGTCGAGATGACCGACCACCTGGGCCACGACAAAAGCGGCGAGGTGACCAACAGCACTGCCAACACCCGCAACGGCCATAGCATCAAGACGCTCAAGGGCGATTTCGGCGCGCTGCCGCTTGACGTTCCTCGCGACCGCCAGGGCACGTTCGAGCCGCAGATCGTCGTCAAGCATCAGACACGCTGGACCGGCTTCGACGACAAAATCATCTCGCTCTACGCGCGTGGCCTGAGCGTGCGGGAGATCCAAAGCCATCTGGAAGAGATGTACGGCACCGAGGTGTCACCGACCCTCATTTCCAACGTCACGGACGCTGTCAGCGAGGATGTGAAGCTCTGGCAGGCCCGCCCGCTCGACGCCGTGTACCCGATCCTCTATCTCGACTGCATTCACGTCAAGGTGCGCGACAACGGCGCGGTGCGTACCAAGGCGGTCTACCTGGCCATCGGCGTCAACATGGATGGCCACAAGGAGGTGCTGGGCCTGTGGATCTCCCAAACTGAAGGCGCGAAGTTCTGGCTGCAGGTCGTGACCGAGCTAAAAAATCGTGGCGTGCAGGACATATTCATCGCCTGCGTCGACGGCCTGAAAGGCTTCCCGGACGCCATCGAGGCGGTCTACCCGCAGACCTCGGTTCAGCTGTGCATCGTTCACATGGTGCGCAACAGCCTGAATTTCGTGCCCTGGAAAGCGCAGAAGGAAGTCGCCGCCGATCTGAAGTTGATTTACAGTGCAGCCACTACCGACGAGGCTGAACTCAGGCTTGCCGAATTCGAAGATAAATGGGATAAACAGTATAAACCGATAAGTCAGTCCTGGCGCCGTAACTGGGCGCGCGTCATACCGTTCTTCGACTACCCGCCGGAAATCCGAAAGGTGATATACACCACGAACGCTATTGAATCGATTAACATGAGCCTGCGAAAAGTGACCAAGGCCCGCAGTTCCTTTCCGACCGATGAAGCTGTCAGCAAGCTGTTTTATCTTGCCCTGAACAACATCAGCAAGAAGTGGACGATGCCGATACGGGACTGGAAAGCTGCGTTAAACCGCTTCGCCATCCAGTTTGAAGACCGGGTGCCGCAGACTTAAACGAAGAATCGTTTACACAGAATCTGGTACACCCCCTGTTAGGCTGGCACATGAAGTGCGTTAGAGCGAGGGGGCACCGACCAGCACATCCCATCAGGGACCGCGACAAATCGTCGCATATAAAGTCCGAATGTACGAGTGCAATCTTTACCTTCATGCCGTCATGAATTGAATGCTTGGCAAACCGGGGGCGTCCATGTACGCCTAACAAAACCCTCTAGTTGCTCAGCAGGCAACCGCCGAGTACACTGAGCCGTGCCGACCGATTGAATGCGCAACCCATAGCAGACGTTTACTTTCTGCGGTCTGCAGCTGGTCTGGCTAAATATGGTCGACATCTTCGGCCAGCGTTCCAAGTGTCACATCTTGCATCCGCTCAAGCATGAACTTCTCCGTATCTTGGAATACGGCGCCCAGTTTAGCGACTACGGTTTGCTCTACCGGACAGGTCTTGTGATCGATTGCTACATCGATCGCTAACGCTGAAGGCGAGCCGAGCGCTTCATAGACATCGCGGATCGTTACATCGTCGATAGCACGAGCAAGCGCCCACCCACCGCCTGCTCCACCATCAGAGGTCACAAGTCCGGCCTGCTTCAACGGCGCCATAGTGCGACGAACAACGACGGGGTTGGTGCCCAGCATCAGGGCAATCGTCTCGGAAGTAGTCTTACCACCCCTTTTGTCCATATGTATCAGCACATGAAGCATGCGCGACAGCCTACCGTCGTGTCTCATTCGCACCTCGCGTTGTTATTTTAGACCCGTAACACTACATGTTACGCTACTTGACCGCTCGAAATGCGCAACATATGATGTTACGAATTCTAGGTCAGGAGGATGATATGCAACGCAAATCAGTTGATGTGAACGGAATCACGTTATCGTATCTCGAAGCTGGCGAAGGCCCAGCGATACTACTTTGCCATGGCTTTCCCGAAACGTCGAAGTCATGGCACAAGCAAGTGCCCGCGCTTGCTGCAGCTGGCTACCGCGTCATTGCCCCAGACCTGCGTGGTTATGGCGAGTCGTCTTGCCCGGAAGCGACCGATGCGTACACGATATTTCATCTTGTTGGCGACCTAGTCGGCCTGATGGACGCTCTCTCGATCCAACGTACCGTAATCGTAGGCAACGATTGGGGCGCCTCGGTCGCTTGGCAAATGTCACTCATGCGCCCAGACCGCATTCGCGGCGTCGTCGCTTTTGGCGTGCCTTTGATGGCTCGTGCCCCTATGCCTCCTACACAGATGTTTCCACGCACGAAAGAGGCGCTGTTCTACGCCCTGTATTTCCAGGAGCCTGGGCTAGCCGAGCGGGAACTCGAACGCGACGTGCCAACCACGTTACGCAGGATTTACCACGCGGCATCGGGCGAGGCAGGACGGCGCCAACCTGGAGACGGTACGCCCAATCCTTTCGGTATGGTTGTGCCCGAACGCGGAATGCTACAAGACCTTCCTGAGCCAGCTACGCTGCCTTCATGGCTGTCCAGTGCCGACCTCAACGCGTACGTTACTGCTTTCGCGCGGAGCGGCTTCCATGGTGGGCTTAACTACTATCGCAACCTGGATCGCAACTGGCAGTTGCAAGCCAGTCTTGAAGGAATGCGCGTCGAAGTGCCGGCGCTTTTCGCCATTGGCTCACGCGATGTGGGACTATCGATCCCTGGAATGGATAGAATCATTGCTGACATGGCCAAACTAGCTCCGCGTCTGCGCCGGTGCGTCACCATCGACGATGCAGGACATTGGATACAGCAAGAACACGCTGATGCGGTTAATGCGTTGATCCTGTCGTTTATGCCGACGTTGGACGACAGTAAGCATCTAATGGCTTAAGCCGCCGCGATTTTTAGGGCCAACAGGCGCCACTCTCATCGAGGTGCGGAGCAAGTCGCCATCAAACGCCGGATAGATTTGAGCAAGCCTACTCACATCATAGACAAGGAAAAGCAGCTGGCAAAAGGAGGGGGGCCATAGATTTGTTTAGAGGTACTGAATGTGGAGGGAGCGATCACCGCTACGCTGCCGGCCTGACTCCGGCGCGACGCCGTCAAGCCATGAAGCCGAGGTTGCGTTGGCTGAAATTGGCCAGGTTGGGCAGCAGTTGCAGCAGGTCGGCGTCCGCGATGCCCAGCCAGCGGCCCAGCGTAGCCGCATACTGGTCGACCGAGGTGGTCGGCAGCAAACGGCCCTGGCCGACGTCGTCCGGGCCGTCGCTGGCGACAACGGGTGCCGTGCCGTAGAACGTCTTGCCCTTGACGGCGCCGCCCAGCACGAAGTGCATGCTGCCCCAGCCGTGGTCGGAACCGTCGTTGTTGCCGGTCAGCGTGCGACCGAAGTCCGACGCGGTGAACGACGTGACGGCGTTGGCGACGCGCAGTTCCTGTGTCGCGGCGTGGAACGCGGCCATCGCGTCGGCCACGCCGGTCAGCAGTTTCGGGTGGACGGTCAACAGGCCGTCGTGCGTGTCGAAGCCGCCCATCGACACGAAGAAGACCTGGCGCTTGATGCCCAGCGCGGGGGCGACCGAGATCATGCGCGCCACCATTTTGAGTTGCGCGGCCAGCGCATTTCCGGCGGCGAACGGCGTGGTGATGGCGGGGCCGCCGGCGAGCGCCGCGCTGAGTGCGTTGTTGGCGGTGATGGCGCGGCTCGTGACGCGGTTGTACTCCGCTTCCAGCAGCTGCGTGCGCGGCTGCGTGATCAGCGCGCGCAGCGCGTCGCTGCACGCGGTCGAGCCGAACAGCGGCTTGGCGAGCGCGTTGATCGCGGCCGCACCGCCCGGCGATACCTGGTATTGCACCGCCTGCCTGCCGGCGAGGTAGACGGCGTTGCCCGACACGTTCACGCACGTGAAGGTCGCGTTGCCGTTGCCCGCTTCGAACAGATCGCCCATGCGTCCGCCCCAGCCGGAACCCGCACCTTCGGGGGCGGACGATTGCCAGATCGATTGCTGGTCGTTGTGCGAGAACAGCTTGGGCGGCAGCGGCGCCGACCGATTCTGGTACTGGAGCTTCGTGGTCGGCTGCACGAGCGGGCCGACGTTCAGGACGACGCCCAGTTGGCCGGCGTCGAACAGCGGCGCCAGCTTGCCCAGCTCCGGCGCCAGCGCGTAGGCGTGCTGCATGCCGTTGCGGTCCAGCGGCACTTGCGCCGGCGTCAGCGCGGTGCCGGCCAGCGCCGAGCGCGCGTACGCGAGGGTGGGACGCAGCTGCTGGTAGGCCGCATAATTCGCGCTGTCGTACGGCACGAGCGTGTTCGCGTAATCGTTGCCGCCGTAGAGGAAGATGCAGACGAGGGCCTTGTAGTCGCTCGCGTTGGCGGCCGCGGCTTCCGCCATGGCCGCGAGGTTGAGCGCCCACGGCGCGGCGCTGCCGGCCAGCGACAGGGCGCCCGCGCGGCGCAGAAAGGCGCGGCGAGAAGCATCGGTGGTCATCGCGGTTCCTTTTAGTGCAGGATGATGAATTCGGGCGCCGCCAGCACCAGCAGCACGGCGGCGTAGATGCGGTTCAGGCGCGCCGCGTCGCTGTTCGCCGGCAGCGAGTTGATGGCCGGACGCAGCAGGTTCAAGGTCGGTCCGCTCAGCTGTCCGGCCGCGAGCACCGTGTTCAGCTCCGCGAGCAGCGCGCCGGCATCGTTCGCCAGCGGTAGCAGGGCGGTGTAATCGGCCTTGACGTCGCCGATGCCCTTGCTGACGACCGTCTGCATGAAATTCAGGTAGCCGACCGTGCTCGATTCGTTCGTCAGCTGGAACTCCGGCGCGACGAGGCCCGCGCCCGCGATCGCGCTGCCGGGCGGTACGTAGCCGGGCCGGAAGAAGTTGAACACGCTCGGCGAGCGCAGGGGACTCTGGCCGAGGCGCGTGGCCGGGTCCGACGTGTTGCCGATGGCCCAGGCGCTACTGGGCGAGTTCGCCTTGAACGCACGCGCCCACGCGGCGAGGCGCAGGATCGGCTCGCGCTGCTTGCCGGCGCCGGGCGCGGCGGCGGCCGTCGCGCTGCGCGCCTCGTCGTCCAGCAGGATCGCCTTGAGTACCGCCCTCAGGTTGCCGCGGACCCGGTTGCCGTCGTTGTCGAACGCGGCCGCCACCCGCGCGACGTACGCTGGCGACGGGTTGCTGCAGACCAACCGCTGGATCAGCTGGCGGCCGATGAAAGGACCGACGTTCGGGTGCGCGAACAGGGTGTCGAGCGCCGCCTTCATGTCGCTCGCGCCCGTGCCGCCGGCCGCGATGGTGGTCCCGAGGAAGGTCTTGGCGCCGGTCTCGTGGCGCGCCGCGACCTGGACCATGGGGCGGCGCTTGAAATCCGGCGTGGCGGTGCTCGTGCCGGACAGGTCGTAGTCCCAGCCCGTGAATACCCGCGCCAAGCCCGTGATGTCGTCCAGGCCATAGGTTTCCTGGGGCTTGCCGTGCACCAATTTCGGCGTGCCGTCGGGGTTTAACTGCACGAGTCCGATGGTGAACAGCTGCATCAGCTCGCGCGCATAGTTCTCGTCGGGCAAGGCGCCGGTCTTGGGATTGAACTTGACGTTGCCGCGAAAGGTCAGGTATTCACCCATCGCCGTGCTCAGCGACACGGCTTGCATCAGGCCGCGGTAATTGCCGAATGCATTCGCTTCGAGCAGGTCGAGGTAGGCCGCGGCCGTGAACTGGCGCCAACCGCCGCCGACGAGGCCGTCGATGCCGATCACGAGGATTTCAGACAGTGCCAGGGTGACGCGCTGGCGCAGCGTATCGGGCGCGGCCAGCAGCTTGCGCCAGGCGCAGGCATCGAAGCCGTCCTCGGAATTCTTGTTCGCTGCCGCGTTGAACCCGCCGGCGACCAGCGCATCCCAGCGCGACGGCGAGGCCGGCAGCGCGTACTGCTCGTCGAGCCAGCCGGCGTAGCCCAGCGTTTGCACGCGCTTGATCTGCTCGCGCGTCGCGCCCATCGACGCCTGCGCGAGGAAGCGCGCGGCCGCGGCATCGGTCATCGCCGTCTTGGCGACACTCGTCACCTCCGCAGCGAGGACCGTTTCACGTGGCTCGGTGTCGCTGCCCGCGCCGCAACCCGCCAGCGACAAAGCACCCAGCGCCGCGACCGCCGGCAGCGTGTGCGTACCGCCGGACCGTGCATCGGGCTGGTTGATCTGTTCGGAGTGTTGCGGGACATCGGTCTCAGACATAACCCCACCGGTCTAAAAATTGCCCTAAGGAAATTCTAAGTCAATATGTAGCCGGTGGCAACGGGCAGCGTCTTGCCCGTGCGCGAAAACGACACTGTGTGGGCTTTAATGGGATGGACGCATCCTTCATGAAACGGCATCGAAGTGCCAAAGTGGATATGCAGGGTAGCGGCGACAGGAGCTCCGGTCCACGGCAACGTTGAGGCATCCTACGGTCGTAGCCAAGGGGGCTTGAGCGGCGAGCCGATCGATCACGAGCGCAAGGCAGATAAATCCGGGGGAGTCGCCCATCGATATACCAGAATTTTCGGCAGCGCGAAATCCGAAACGGGCCAGGTGTTCAAGGTTTTTCCTGAGCGTGACGCGCACCCCAACCGCATCGTCGGACGCCCAGCCATGTCGCCGTGCGGGCCGCAAAACATGAGTTCACCCTTCGAACGAATCAGCGGCAAGCGGAGTTTTCTCATAAATCAAGTAAATCATATAAATGGTTTACTCGGCCAGTGCGCTTCGATAGCGGCAAGGGATGCTGCACCGGACCAAGATGATCCGGAATCCGAGCAGATGCGCTGACCATCGCGTAACGTGTACGAGGCCATTACAGGTTTTATTGGTTGTGCTGCCGAGGGCTTTGGCCTGCGGGGCGCATTCTACGAATTCCATTATCTGCCTGTTCTGCAGGCGTTTCGCTCCGCAGTCACGCGTGGAGCAGATGTCAGGCTTCTCCACGAGGCTCAGAAATACAAGAATGTCAACGAGCAGACGATCGCCGCCGCCAGAGCCTCTCCGAGACTGAGGCGTCGAGCAGCGCATGACGTTTTACCAATCTGTGACCGCCAATTTCTGAATGTCTGCAACCGAAAAACGCTCCACAATCAGGGGCTGGCTAGCGGTTGTGTGATCCGCTTGGATTCCCTGGACACTTTGAAGACAAAATTTTGGTCTGTTGAGATCCGTTTTTATGCACCTCCAGCCCCGGTCTCCCGGGCGAAAGCGGCCGGTGTCAGGTTTTTGAGAGCTGTGTGAGGACGGCTCTCATTGTAGTCCCGGCGCCAGGCTTCCACGACGGCCTGAGTCTCGGTCAGTGAAGCGAACCAATGAATGTTCAGGCATTCGTCGCGTAGCGATCCATTGAATGTCTCGATGAAACAGTTATCGGTTGGCTTGCCGGGCCGGCTGAAGTCGATTTTCGTCTGGTGGTGGTACGCCCATAGGTCGAGCAATTGTCCCGAGAACTCGCTGCCGTTGTCGACGAACAGACATTTCGGTGCCGGACGTCTTTCGGCAATGCGGTTAAGCGCCGCGACGACATCGTCGCCGCGCAGGCGATGACCGACGACGATCGCCAGCGATTCCCGACTGTAGATATCGATGATCGTCAGCAGCCGGATCTTTGTCCCGTCGGCCAATTGGTCGGCTACGAAGTCCATGCTCCAGGCGTCGTTGATGTGGAGCGCCTGCATGCGCGCCTGCCGGAGCATGGTCGTCTTGCTGCGCTTTTTGCGCCAGGACCGCAGTTGCAGCTCTTCAAGGCGATACCAGCGATAGGTCTGGTTGACACCAAGCTGGAAACCTTCGCGCTTCAGGAGGATGTGCAGGCGCCGGTAGCCCCACCTCAGGCGCACCTGTGCCAGCTCTTTCAAACGCTGCCGCAACGGCAGCTTCGGATCCTTCCGACTGTGCAGGTATTGTGTGCTGCGCACCTGTTTCATCAGTCTGCAGGCCCGCGCTAGCTTCAGGCCGTAGTGGCTCACGATGTACTTCACCACTTCCCTTTTCAGCGCGGGCCGTTCCACTTTTTTGAGGCGACGTCCTGCAGGATCGCCTTGTCCAGGCTCAGCTCGGCGACCAGCTTTTTCAACCGCGCGTTTTCTTCCTGCAGGATCTTCAGCTCGCGCACACCTTCGACCTGCATGCCCGCGTACTGCTTCTTCCAGCGATAGAACGTCTGCTCCGAAATGCCAAGCTGGCGCACGATATCACCTACTGCCATCCCCAGCTCTGCCTGCCGGAGAATCGAGACAATCTGCTCTGCTGAGTACCGTTTCCGTTTCATGGCCGCACTCCTTCTCGAAGGAAAAAGTTGGACCAAAACTCATCCAGGAAGTTGTCCAGTTTTGCCGGGGCAGATCAACGGACACAGGGTTGCAGGTGAGGGCTGTCCTAAAACGCGGTGGCAATGAATGAGGCGAGCGCGTTTCGAAAGAAGCATTTCTGCGATCCCCATCATCCTTGGCAACGCGGGTCAAATGAAAATACGAACGGGCTGCTACGTCAGTATTTCCCCAAAGGGATAGACCTGTCTACGTATTCCCAGGAGAATTTGGACGAGGTAGCCAGGCGGCTAAACGAGCGTCCACGGAAAACCCTCAACTATCAAACGCCAGCACAACGATTCCATGACTGTGTTGCGTCGACTGAACCGCCCCGGATTTGATGGAGGCTCCAACTCTTGAGAGAATGGAGCTATGAACAAGAAGCCAAGCAAATTTTCGCCGGAAGTCCGGGAGCGCGCAGTCCGTCTGGTACGGGAGCAGCGTAATGAGCATCCTTCGCTGTGGGCGGCGGTCGAGTCAATTGCAGGGATGATCGGCTGCACGCCACAAACGCTGCATGAATGGGTCAAGCGCGACCAGATTGACCAGGGAGAGCGCGCAGGAGTGACAACAGAGGAGCGTGAGCGACTCAAAGCCCTGGAGCGCGAGAACAAAGAGCTGCGGCGGGCGAACGAAATCCTGAAGCTGGCAAGCGCGTTTTTCGCCCAGGCGGAGCTCGACCGCCGTTTGAAGTCCTGAAGGCCTTTATCGATCAGCATCGCGACACCTTCGGGGTCGAGCCGATCTGCAAGGTCTTGCGGATTGCCCCGTCGGGTTATCGGCGCCATGCGGCACAGCTTCGTGATTCGTCGAAGCGATGCGCGCGGGCGAAGCGCGATGAGATTCTGTGTCCGGAAATCAGCCGGGTCTGGCAGGCCAACATGAAGGTCTACGGAGCCGACAAGGTCTGGAAGCAGATGAACCGGGAACGCATCGCCATCGCTCGCTGCACGGTCGAGCGCTTGATGAAGCGGCTGGGTTTGCAAGGTGCTGTGCGCGGCAAGCGAGTCCGGACAACGATTCCCGATTCTGCCGCCCCACGTCCGCTGGATCGGGTGAATCGGCAGTTTAGGGCTGACCGTCCAAATCAGCTGTGGGTGTCGGACTTTACATACGTTTCGACGTGGCAGGGCTGGCTGTACGTAGCCTTCGTGGTGGACGTTTTCGCCCGGCGCATTGTCGGCTGGCGGGTCAGTTCGTCGATGACCACTGATTTCGTTCTGGATGCGCTTGAACAGGCATTGTATGCTCGCCAGCCCGGTGAAAATGGAACTTTAATCCATCATTCCGATAGGGGCTCGCAATATCTCAGCATTCGCTACAGCGAACGCCTGGCCGAAGCAGGTATCGAACCGTCGGTCGGCAATCGGGGAGACAGCTACGACAACGCACTGGCTGAGACGATCAACGGCTTGTACAAGACGGAATTGATTCACCGCCGAACCTGGAAAACTCGGGAATCTGTCGAGCTGGCAACCTTGGAATGGGTGGCCTGGTTCAACCACCACCGGTTGATGGAACCAATCGGCTATATCCCGCCCGCGGAAGCTGAGGCAAACTACTATCGGTAGCTCAAGATCGCTGCCGATGAAACCGCATTAACTTAAACCAACCAGCCTCCACTATTCCCGGGGCGGTTCATCACCGATTGAAGGAACCTTGCCGGGCAAGGGAGCCTGTACCAGATGCGGTAGCAGCGTTTCCGTCATCCATTGGCCTGAGGACGCGTATTTCTCGGTGGAGGTTCACGGCGGAACGGTGTGGGCTTGGAACACCACGTACTTAATGGCGCTACGAGCCCGTGTCATTGGCGACCGGGTATCCGAACGGCAGCTAGCGCTTTCAAACGGATACTTGCACTACTTCCTCGCCAGAATTCCCAGGCAAGCCGTCGTGAAGCGTAATAGAGCGTTCCTGCTGCGAACTCTCGACGACTGGTTGCGTTGTTCAAGGTCTTCTTCCTTGAAGAGAAACCGCATATGAAGTTGAAAGATCGCCGATGTCTGCTTCGGGTCGACTGCTGCCGTACAATGAACGGCCGAGTTCGGCCAACAGCGGCTATATCCGACTACCAACTTTCCTATACCAAGCTCCCTCTATGCATGAAGAAATTGCAGCTTCAATTCTAAAAAATGAAATTCTACGTGCGAAGGCCCAGGCTATCCTAGATCAGCCTGCGTCCGCGACTGTCAGGCTCCTGAGCTTACTGTTGCCTATAACGGTTGTTATGTTTTTCAACAATGCGGCGAGTTTTCAGGCACCCGAATGGGTCAAGATTTTGCTCGGTTTGGTCACGGGCTGGTCGGTGGTCAATATGCTGGAGGTATGGGCGGCCCGTCGGCGGCTCGATGCCGCACTTGTCCTTCTAGGCTTGCAGAAAAGGTTCAGAGAGTAAGCGAGCATCCATACATTCGGGCCCTGCTGTCGGAAGGAGGTCGGGTCTGGACTGTCGGGACAGGCCATGAAACTTTCGTTGTCGCAACATATGCTGGCTCGATCGGCCGAGATCGGCCAGGAGCAGACCTTCGCCATCAACCACCAGAGACTGAAATGGCCCGTTCGATAACGAGATATGACAAGCTGTTGGCGACTTTTGAAGACCTGATTGCAGCGATCTCAGACGTTCAAGAACCGATGATTGCCGTCCTTTGTTCGTCATGGGAATCCACGAAAAACGGATACGAACAAGTGGCCTGCTGCCGATTCGGGTGACACCGCTTTAAGCTTTTCTAGCTTCTTCAAACTGCATTGGGCTGACGTATCCCAGCGTCGAATGTCGCCGCGTAGTATTGTAGAAGCGTTCGATGTAGTCGAACACGTCTGAGCGCGCCTGGGCACGGGTACGGTACACCTTTCGTGCTGTTCGTTCAGTCTTGAGCGAGCTGAAGAAGCTCTCCATTGCCGAGTTGTCCCAGACTTCGCCGGCCCGGCTCATGCTGCAGGTAATGCCCTGTTCCTTGAGCAGTTGTTGGAAGTGCTCGCTGGTGTATTGGCTGCCCTGATCCGAATGGTGGAGCAACGCAGTTGGCTTACCTCGACGCCAGACAGCCATCATCAGCACATCGACGACAAGTTGCGAAGTCATGCTGTCTTGCATCGACCAGCCAACGATACGACGCGAATAAAGGTCCAGCACGGCGGCAACGTATAGCCATCCCTCGGCAGTCCAAATATACGTAAAGTCGGCGACCCATTTCTGATTTGGCGCCTCGGCCTGGAACTGCCGATCGAGCAGGTTCTCTGCCGCGGAGCTGCGCGCTCCGCGGTCCTTGGGCAGACCTCGGCGTCGAGGCCGGGCGCGCAACGCCTGGTCTCGCATCAGACGCTCGATACGATGCAGCCCACACTGCAAGCCTTGCTCAAGAACGTCGCGCCAGACTCGCCTTGCTCCGTAGGTCCGGTCACTGCGCAGGAAGCTTTGCCGTACCTGGACACCCAGCTTTTTGTCTTGCCTGCTGCGCCGGCTCGGCGGACGCGTCAGCCAGCCATAGAAGCCGCCCCTCGAGACACCGAGCGCCTCGCACATCAAATTGACCGGCCAGACTCCTCGGTGCTTCGCGATGAAGCCGAACTTCAAATCGACTCCTTCGCGAAGTAGGCCGCGGCTTTTTTCAACAGGTCTCGCTCCATCTTGAGCTTGGTGACTTCTTTGCGCAACCGCGCAATCTCAGCATCCTGGGCCGTCATCTTGCCGTTGCCAGGGAATGCTTCCTCGGGTTGCTCGCGCAATTCGCGTACCCATTTGCGTAGGACGTTTTCGTGCACGTCCAGGTCTTGAGCAGCTTGGCGTACCGATACCCCGCGTTCTTCGACCAACTTCACCGCCTCAAGTTTGAACTCTCGGCTGAACTGCCTTCTTGCTGCTGCCATTGATTCCTCCTGACCCCATTTTCCACCTTAACTTGGTGTCTGTGGAATCGGCAGCAGGCCAATTGTTCACGATACCATGTACGTAGGGTCTAACGGCGGGGAAGGTGGTCGTGGTAGGGTAAAAACCAGCTAATGGTTGGTGTTGCCAGTTCAGCGAACTATGTATTCGGCATGGTATCGTGAATGGTACTGAGCTGAAGTGCCGTAAAAATGCTAGTCGATTCATAGGCTTAGCTCAGCCATTGATCATCGAGTGGGTAAGATTTCGCATAGAAAACTATACTCTTATGATTTGAAAAGGCTCGCTTAGGCGAGCCTTTTTACGCAGCATAAATCGTTTGTCCGGATCTGTTTTAAGCCTGCTCAAGGTCCGCAATTTGAGCAGATCAGGGATGATGACCGTTACCGAGAATCGCACGCTATCGTGCCAACAGTGCAGTCTGTGTTATGGCGCCGAAGCAGTTATGCAGTGGACTGCAAGCCGTGTAGATGGGTTGCGCGCCAACCGCGCTCTACGATATCGGTAGATCTGCGCTTCCGCATTGATCGAGAACCCGGCGTGCATTCCGCACATCCGGGGAACGACAGCTGTCCCGGCCGGTAACGCGACACCGCCCTGTCGCGACGCGGCGTCGTCTTGGCCGGACGTTCGCTCACTGTCGCGGGTCGAGCAGCCGTGCCAGTTCCACGACCGACCGGATACCCAACTTTTCCATGATGCTGGCCCGGTGCGCCTTGATCGTGCGCTCCGTCGTGCCGAGGGCGGCGGCCACTTTTTTGTTCAGCCATCCTTCGGCGAGCAATGCCGCGACTTCCCGCTCCCGATTGCTCAGCAGGGCTAGTTGCCGCGTGCGCGCCTCCTGCAGCGCCACCTCGGCCCCGGTCCGGACGACGCGCTCGAGGGCGCGCGCGATCGCTTCCTCGAGCGCTGCCCGGCCGACTGGCTTGGTCAGGAAATCCTCGGCGCCGGCCTTGATCGCACGGACGCTCATCGGAATGTCACCTTGGCCGGTGATGAAGATGATCGGGACGCGTGACGCGTGGGCCGTCAGGTGTTCCTGAAGTTCGATGCCGGAGAGGCCGGGCATGTGGACGTCGAGCAGCAGGCAGCCGGGCGCCGGCGCACCTGCTGCGAGAAAGGCCTCGGCGCTCTCGTATTCCCGCACCGTGTGCCCGATCGTGCGCAGCAGTCGCGCCAGTGCGGTGCGGAACCCGGTGTCGTCGTCGACCAGGTGCAGGACGTGTGTCATGGCGTCTCCAGTGCGGGCAGGGTGAAGCGGAACAGGGCACCGCCGCCGGGCGCCGGCTCCGCCCGCAGCGTGCCGCCGTGGCGCGCCAGGATGCTCCGGCTGATCGACAGGCCGACCCCAAGTCCATCCGGCTTGGTACTGAAAAAGGGTTCGAACAGCCGATGCGCCGCGGCGCCGGACAAGCCAGGGCCGTTGTCGGCGACGCAGACGTCGACATCGCCAGCGGCGTTGCGTTTGCTGCTGACCATGATCCGACGCTGGTCCGGTGCGATCTGTTCCAGGGCGTCAAGCGCGTTCAGCACGAGGTTGACGGTCACCTGCTGGATCTGGACGTTATCGGCAAAGACGTCCGGCAGCGGCTCCGTCAGATCCAGTAGCAGCACCGCGCGGCGCATGTGCACTTCGACGCGCAGGATGCGCGCGACCTCGTGCAGCAAAGGATTCAGGGCGAGACGTTCCTGCTGGGCTGCGCTGTCGGCGATCCAGCCGCGCAAGCGGACCAGCACGTCGGCGGCGCGCTGGTTGTCCGCGCGGATTGCATCCAGCAGTTCGCGCAGTTGTTCGCGCGGTGGCGACGGGGCCGTGAGCAGCAGCTCGGCGGTTTCGGCGTTGCTGAGGATCGCGCCGAGCGGCTGGTTGATCTCGTGCGCGAGCGCGGCGGACAGCACGCCGACCGCGCCTACCCGGTCCAGGCGCGCCAGTTCGCCGAGATGCTGGCGCGTCTGGCGTTCGGCGTGCTTGCGGCGCCGGCGCTCCAGCAGCAGGGCGCCGATCAGGATGCTCTGCATGACGAGCACGAGTCCTGCCGCCAGCACCGTGTCGCGGTAAGCCTCCCAGAGTCCCGGCGGCTGGAACAGGATCTCGCTTCCCGCCGGTAGCTCGTTCGCGTCGATGCCGGCCCGGCGCAGCGCGCGCCAGTCGAACTGCAAGCGAGGCGGGCTATGCGGCTCGAAACCGATCGCGGCCGGGGGCACGCCGGCCAGGACGCGGTTCAATTGCGACGCGATGTCATGCGCATGCTCGACGGGCGAGTCAACCCAGCCGCCGATGGCGCCAACGCCCAGCAGCGTGCTCACGTCGATAAAGATGCGGGCGCGGGTGGCGGGCGCGATGGCGCGCAACATGTCGTGGGCCGTCATGACGGCGGAGGTGTTTGCCGTGGCGGGGGCGGCGAGGTAAAGCACGGTATCGGGAGACAGGGCGGCGGCGCGCCGCAACAAGTCGTCCGGGACCAGTCCACTCAGGTCGACCAGGTCGGCGCGCCGGAGCCAGGGTCGGAGCGCAGCGCGCCAGTTCGGACGGATCGGGTCGCCGTCGATTCGGGCACTCGCGACGGCGATGTGCCGGGCATGTGGCGACAGCGCGAACATCAGCGCCAGATTGCGCGCGACGGGATCTTGCCTGAGCAGTCCACTGATGCGGGGCATGCCCGCCAGTGCGGCGGCCCGCGTCGCGTCGAGCTCCGGTGCGACGACGGCCGCCTGTTGCCACAGGCGGTCGCGCAGCGCGACCGCGACCAGCAACTGATCGGGGACCAGCGGCACGATCGCGTCGTACCTGCGGCCCGCGTACTTGTCGAGCAGCCAGGTCGGCAAGGGCATTCGTGGCGTCGCGGGGACCGGCTGCTGCATCACCTCGAGATCGAGTTCGGCGGACGGATGGTGCCGCAGCAGCTCGCCGCGCAACGCTTCTCCCATTTGCAGCGCCCACGGAGCCGTCGTGCCGCTCGATGTCAGCAGCAGGATTCGTGCCGGCGCGGCGCAGCGGCCCGGCTGCAGCGCGCAACACAGGGCGGAGAACAGGAACAGGCGGCAGGCGAGGTGGCGGGGCGAAAACATCATGACGTCGTAGCGGCGCGCCGGCGGGCAAAAGGTCACGGTACTACGGGTGTGTGTCAGAGGCTATTGTACCAAGTGCCAATAGGCGGCCTCGTCATTACTGTTGATCATGGTGTCTCCTAATCTAAAAAAACCATAGGAGACAACCCTTGAAGTATCGTTTCGTTTTGGCGGCCCTGGGCGCCGCCGGGGTCGTGCACGCGCAATCGTCCGTGAACGTCTACGGTGTGCTCGACACCGGCCTGCAGCACCTGAGTTCCAGCAATGGGACCAGTCTTACCCATCTCATGAAAACCGGCCACGTCCCGTCGCGCCTCGGCTTCGCCGGCACGGAGGAGCTCGGTGACGGACTGCGTGCCGGCTTCGTCCTCGAAGCCCCGATCTTTGTCGACACAGGAGGCTTGCCGCCGGACGGCAGGCTGTTCGGACGCCAGGCCTGGGTCAGCATCGCATCGGCACGTTATGGCGAGTTGCGCCTGGGTCGCCAATTCTCGGTCATGCAGACCGCCCTGGCGCAGTACGACCCCGACCATTTCTCGCCGTTTTCTCCCGCGCTCGTCATGCAGTTGGCGAACGTCGAACAGACCAGCCTGGACAACATGGTCAGCTACGTGTCGCCGGCCGTCGGCGGGCTGTCGTTGCAATGGTCCGCCACGCTGGGGGAGAAAGCCCCCCTCTCGCCGAATCTGGCGAACCCCCAGATCGTGGGCGCGGGCACAGCGAGGAATGGCTCCGCCGGCATGCTGCAATACCGCCGCGCCGGATTCGGTGCCGTGCTCGCCTACCAGGGCGGCGGGCAAAACCTCACCGCCGGCGGCAAGGCGCTGCAGCGGATCCTTACGGCCGGGGCCAACTACCGGTTCGACGCGTTCGAGCTCGGCTCGATTCTCTGGCGCCATCGCAACACGCTGCCGAACGGTAGCGCGCCCATGGTGACGGCGGGCGCGCTCGGCGGCGCCTGGCGCATCGCCTCAGCGGTGCGGCTGAACGCCGAGGTCGGCGCGGCCGCGGACAACGGGCGGGTGTACGCGACCGGCGCCGCCAAGGCGACGGGCATCAACCGGTATCTCAACGTCGGCGCCGACTACAACCTGTCGAAAAGGACGACGGCCTATGCCCGCGCCGGCCGGGTCACCGACCGGAACGGCGGCTTCAACGGCAGGCCGATCGCCGTGTCCCCCAGCGGGCGCGATGGCGTCGCCGTGCCCGCGAACGGCGCCGTCGACGGACTGGCGCTCGGGTTGCGCCACGCATTCTGAACGATCGATGAAAGGTATGACCACATGAACGTACGAGATGCCTACTACAAGTCGTCGCGCACGGCCGTCGCGCTCCTTGCCGTGCTGGCGACCGGGGGCGCCATGGCCGCCGACGATCCGGCAGCCATGGCCCTCGCCTGGACGACGTTGGGCACGGCCGGCGGGCCGGTCGCCAACGCGGAGCGCTCGCAATCGGCGAACCTGCTGTCGGCCGGTTCGCACCACTGGCTGGTCGACTGCGGCGACGGCGCCGTGGAACGGCTCGCGGCCGCCAAGCGGCTGGCCGCGCAGGTCGACAAAGTGTTCATCAGCCACCTGCACATGGATCACATAGGTGGCCTGCAGGGCCTGATCGGGCTGCGCTGGATGACCAATGCGCCAGGCGTGCTGACCGTGTACGGACCGCCGGGCACCGACCGCCTCGTCAGCGGTATCGTGGAATCGATGCAGCCCTCCGCCAGGGTGGCGATTGCGCTGAAAGGGGGCAAGCCGCATCCGCGTCCGCAGGACGTAGTGAACGTTGTCATCCTGCGCGACGGCAGCGATCTCACGGTCGACGGCGTGCGCGTGCGCTCGGTGCGTAATTCCCATTTCGACGAGCGTCCGGGCGTGCCGGCCGACGTGGGAACCGAGTCGCTGTCGTACCGCTTCGACGCCGGTGCGAATGCCGTGGGCTATACGGGCGATACCGGGGTGAGTCCGCAGGTGGCGCGCCTGTTCAAGGGCGTCGGCCTGGTCGTCAGCGAAGTGATCGACCTCGAGGGCACGATCGCGAACATCAACGGACCACATTCTCCGATGCCGCCCGAAACCAGGCCCGGCTTGATCGCCCACCTGAAAAGCCAGCACCTGACGCCGCAGCAGGCCGGCGATCTGGCGGCGCAGGCGGGCGCCGCGCGGCTGGTGCTCACACACCTGGCCATCAGCGGACCGACCGACGCGATCGCACCCGCGCTCGTCGCGCGCGCGCGCGCGGCCTTCTCCGGCGAAGTGCGCGTCGCACACGACCTCGACCAGTTCTGATCCATTGACCGCCCCATCGTGCCGACATCATGAAAAACACCATCCTCGCTACTCTCCTTGCCGCCTGCGCGGCAGTGCCGCTCCACGCGTCGGACGCACCCGCGGCCCCGGTCGCCGCGCGCTCTGCATTCGTCACCCTCGGTACCGGCGGCGGACCCGTCATCCGGCGCGAGCGCTCGGAACCCGCCAACGCCATCGTCGTCGGCAAGACCGTGTACCTGTTCGATACCGGCTCGGGCGTCGAACGCCAGATGGTGGGCGCTCGACTGTCCCTCGCCGACGTGCGCGCGGTCTTCATCTCGCATCACCATATCGACCACAACGCCGACCTCGGCCAGGTGCTGAACAGCCGCTGGATGTTCAATGCGACCAATGTGCTGCCCGTGATCGGCCCGCCCGGCACCGTCGACATGGTGCGGGCGCTGTCGCAGGCGGCGCGCCCGGCCGAACTGGCGCCGATCGGCAGCGTCGGCGGCGAGGGCAAGATCGCCATCGAGAAGACCGTGCATGCCGCAGACATGGCGCCGGCGATGGACCAGCCGACCGTGGTCTACAAGGACGAGAACATTCGCGTCCTGGCAGTGACCAACGACCATTATCATTTCGCGCCGGGCAGCGCGGCTGCCCAGGTGTCGCGCTCCTATTCGTTCAGGATCGAGGCACCTGACAAGGTGTACGTGTACACCGGCGACACGGGACCGTCCAGGAACCTCGCCAGGCTCGCCGCGGGGGCGGACGTGCTGGTCAGCGAAGTCATCGACCTGGACAAGATGGCGCGGATACTCAAGCGTGCGTCCGACCTGCCGCCGGCGATGCTGCCCAATATGATCAGGCACATGGAAGAAGATCACCTGACGCCGGCGGAAATCGGCAAGCTGTCTGCGGCGGCGCACGTCGGCGAGGTCGTGCTGACCCATGTCGTTCCCGGCATGGATGGTGAAACCGATCTCGACGGTTATGTGAACGGGATCGCGCCTGCGTTCAGCGGGCCCGTCAAGCTAGCGCGCGACCTCGATCGGTTCTGACGCCGCGGTATGATTGTTCACGGCATGAGGCACTCAAGCGCTCGGTCGGCCGAATCACGGTCTGCCGCAGCGTTTGATGTATTTCCGCAGGAGCAGAACGCGACACGCGCGAGGACGGCGTCGCAAGCGTGCGCCCTGTCACGGCCATGGTCGGCGACATCGCACGCGCCAGCACGCCACGTCGTTCAGCACGGCGGAGCCACGCTGCTTGCCGGCGGGGCCCGAGCAGCCGCGCGTTCAGGCGGATTGTCGGCCACTGAGCGTGGCGGCGGCAAGTTCCGGTCCGATCAGCAGGGTAAAGGCGAGGTCGTGCCCGTTGTTGCCGGGTGAAGTGTCGAGGAGCTTTGCGTCGCATTGTGAATGGTACTGGCCCAACAGTGCCTGTAAACTACTAGGCAATTCATAGGTTTACCTCAGCCATTGATCATCGAGTGGAATGATTTCGACGCTGGCAATAGCAGGCAAGTCGAGCATGTGATGTAATCCAATCCCCTGATTGCAGGGGCTTTTTCTTTCCTGGGCCGGCAGACTCTGGCCTTAGTTGGCACCATGGACTTGCCCGACTCCGGTGGACATTTCAGACCTATGATCGAGTATCGAAGAAATGAATGAGTACACAGCGTTACACGCCAGAATTCAAGGAAGAAGCTGTCAGGCAAGTAGTCGAGCGCGGCTACCCGGTCCCGGAAGTTGCGGCCCGGTTCGGGGTATCGGCTCACAGCTTGTACAAGTGGGTCAAGGCCGTGATGCCGACGAAGGACGAGAAACAAAGCGCAGAGCTGGTCGAAGCAAAAGCGAGATCCTACGGCTGCGATCTCAGATGTGCCGCCTGGAAGAAGAGCGCGATCTGCTGTAAGGCCGCACGGTACTTTGCCAGGGAGCCCGAGTAATGTCCCGGGTCATGACCGGGCCGATATCTTCGATTACATCGAGGTCTTTTACAATCGAACCAGGCGCCATAGTCACCTGGGCCATGTCAGCCCGGAGGCCTTTGAGTGCGCCTCGATGCGAGGCCGGGATTTGTCTACTGAACTCGGGGAAGTCCACAAGTGGGATTGGTTCAGCCGTGATCCCGCGGATGTTGTCAGGCGTTGCTATCCGCGCCGAGGACAAAACGGCGATGGCGATGTGATCATGTGCCGAGCCGGTCGATTCATCGGTGTACCAAGCGCGCCACATTGTCGTTGCAACGTCTGTCACTTACGAGCCTGCATGTTCCGGAATTCATGCTGTCGTTACACGACTGCGGTATTCTCGACGACTTCGACATCCCCGACGAGAGCACGTCCATGCGAGACCCAATGAATCTGCCGGAAAGCGTTGTCGCGCTCATGGCCTACGTCGATGGTGCCGGATGGACCGAGCACGCCGAGCTCGTCGTACAAATCATGATGTCGAGCGTTCATCCGGACATGGAGTCGTCGGTCGCGACGGCCGCTTTTCTACCCCGTGCCGTTCGCAGAAACGTTGCCGATTTTCTGAGCGCGGTCCTCTTGGAAGACGTCAGCGATGAGCAGCGGCATGCGATCTTTTCGTGGACTCAGTGCTGGGCGTTGGCAAGCCTGGACCAGTAAAGTCGTCGGGCCAGATCGGCTGCGGCCACAGCCAGTCGCAGACCGCGGCCGCCGCGAATCCCATCGCCACATACATGAGCGCCCGCAACTGCAACCGGCTGCACGACCATATCGCCAGCGCGACCAACGCCATGGCTGCGCACGCGGATGGCTTGCCGGCCCCGGCCGGGCATGTACGGGCGAGGTCCGGATGCATTACCCTCAGGCGCAGGAAGGAAACCAGGACGAGCTGGATACGGATGTTCAAATTGAAATGAAGATGGCCAGTATCGCGTGCGGTTCCTGTACCGATGCGAACGCGGCGCTGCTTCCGATGACGGCGAGCGCCACGTAGGGTGTCGTTCCGCGCGCCGCGAAGGAAAGCCGTTCAAGACGAAGAGCCTGTTCGTCCGGGAGAAATACAAGGGCGATTGGCGCATCGTGGCCGACCTGTTCGCGACCGGAGAAATCCCGGCGGCGAAATATGCAGGTGACGATGGCCGCCAGGACAAGGTTGCCATTGCGTGCGCCGGGCGCTGTCATGATGACGTCAATCACTTGCGCCACCATGGCCGTTTGTCCTACAGGAAGACGGCGCCGTATCTGCATGCTGCGATGCAGCATAGGCCGGACAATATGAGATATTGTAGACCTAATGGATACCGGGAGGCAGAAATGCTGAATGTCATGCTGGGTGCTTGGCCGAGTTTTGCTCAATTACCTTGGTCGTTTCGCGAGCGTTCTCCGGAAGACGACAACTTCATTGCGCGACGTTTTGCCTCCGATGAGGGATCGTTGCAGTGCAGACTGTTCATCCCCACTGAATACGTTGGTGAACCATTGCCTTTGGTCGTTATGCTGCATGGTGGCGGTCAGAATGCCAGTGATTTTGCGGTCGGCACAGGCATGAATGAACTTGCTGAACAACATAATTGTTTCGTCCTGTACCCTGAACAGTCCGTGCAAGCCAACTGGACCATGTGCTGGAACTGGTTCGAGGAAAGCCATCACCATCGAGGCCAAGGCGAGCCCGCGTTGATTGCCGGCGCTATACAAGAAATCAATGCCGACTACTCGATTGATGAGACGCGCGTGTATATTGCTGGCTTCTCTGCAGGCGGGGCAATGGCAGTCGTTCTCGGTAGAACCTATCCGGAGCTGTTCGCCGCAGTCGGTTGCCATTCCGGACTGGCGCACAGGAGCGCGATTGACCATTACGGTGCTATGCAGGCCATGAAAGATGGCGTAGAGGCGGACGAGTTGTCAGATGGGACATGTAAAGTCAGCATGCCGTTGATAGCTTTTCATGGTGACCAAGACTCGACGGTTCACCCCAAGAATAGCCTCAGCGTTGTACAACAATATATCGCCGGTCATCCAAACAAACGATCCAACGAGCCCGGGCATCGTTCCTTTTCGACGGAAACCGGCATAGCGGGCGGACGTGCATTCACCAGATATATCCATATGGGCAAGGGTGATCGCATTCTGGCCGAGCACTGGTCCATCGCAGGCGCAGGACATGCTTGGTCCGGGGGCACGCAGCGCGGCAGCTATACCGACGAGGGCGGGCCGAACGCGAGCAGGGAAATGCTGCGCTTTTTCCTGCAGCGCGCACGCGGATAGAGCACGCGAAAATTATCGGTGCTCGTGGTCCGGTCGATAGATGAGGAATTTCTTGGCCGGCAACATGTTTGCGGGCACGGCCGCGCCGTCGGCGATGCGGCGCGTGGTCAGAGTCGGTTTTTCAGAAATTTGACGAGCTGCGCCAGATTACCGCCGCAGCTCGGACCAGCGTCGGTGGGCTGTCAGGCGATCCCTTACGGTACCATGAGGTAAACGGGCAAGTTGAAGACGACGGGCGCGATCGTGAAGATCTATTGCCTGATGCCCGTTATTGCCGGGTCAGGATCGATGATTCGGCATGGTATCCGGTGATTTGCAACGGGAAGCGGGAATCACGAAGCCTGAAGTGACATAGTCTCGACAAAAAACGAAAGGTCGTTGATGATGCGGATTTTGATCATCAACGACCTTTTTGTCGGCGGCCAGGGCAGTACGCGCTGGCAAAGGTGAGCAGCGGCGGTATCGAGCGCCCTCAGCCTTCCATCTGCTCCAATTCCTTGCCGCGCGTTTCATGCACGTAGCGCAGCACGAAGTAGATCGAGACCAGCGCGGCCAGGGTGTACAGGCCGTAAGCGCCGGCCAGGCCGATGCCGGTGAGCAGCACCGGGAAGGTCACCGTAATCAGGAAATTAGACGTCCATTGGGCCGCACCGGCGACCGCGAGGCCGGAACCGCGGATCTGGTTGGGGAACATCTCGCCCAGCATGACCCACATCACCGGACCCCAGGACAGGTTGAAGAAGATCACGTAAATATTCGCCGCGGCCAGCGCCACCACGCCCATCGTGCCGGACAGGGCCAGTTTGCCGCCGGCGTCGAGCGTGGCGCTGGCGAAGGCGAACGTCACCAGTCCGAGCGTCACCGCCATGCCGGCCGAGCCGATCCACAGCAGGGGCTTGCGGCCGATGCGGTCGATCAGGAACACCGTGACGATGCAGGCGCCGATGCTCAGGCCACCCGACAGGACGTTGATCAGCAACGCATCGCTCTCGGAAAAACCCACGGCCTGCCACAGCACCGCGCCGTAATAGAACACCACGTTGATGCCGACCAGCTGCTGGAACGTCGCCAGACCGATGCCGACCCAAACGATCGGGCGCAGCTTGCCCGTCGCCTTGTTGACCAAGTCCGACAGGCGCGGACGGTGGTGGTCTGCCGACAGCGAAACATCAATCGCGTCGAACTTCGCGCGGGCCGCGGCCGCGCCGTACAGGCGTTCCAGCACGGCCAGCGCCTCGTCCTTGCGCTTCTTTACGACGAGAAAGCGCGGGCTTTCCGGGATCGTCAGCAGCAGCAGCAGGAACAGCACAGAGGGAATCGCCATCATCCAGAACATCCAGCGCCAAGCCTCTTGTCCCAGCCACAGCGCGCCAGTCGACCCGCCGGCCGCCCGCGCCAGGACATAATTGCTCAAGAAGGCGCAGAACAGGCCGCTGATGATGGCGATCTGCTGGACCGTCGCCAGCCGGCCCCGGTAGCGGGCCGAGGCCACCTCGGCGATGTAGGCCGGCGACATCACGCTGGCCGCGCCGACCGCAAACCCGCCCAGCACGCGGGCGGCGACGAAGACGACCGAGCTCGTCGCAAAGCCCGCCCCCAACGCCGACAGCAGAAACATCATGGACGAGATGAGCAGCACTGTGCGGCGTCCCCAGAGGTCGCCCAGCCGGCCGGCGCAGAAGGCACCGAGCGCGCAGCCCAGCAACATCGACGCGACTTCGAATCCTAGCTCGGCGGAGGTCGAATGGAAGGCCTGCTTCAGGCCGTCGACGGTGCCGTTGATGACGCCGCTGTCAAAGCCGAACAGGAAGCCGCCGATGGTGGCAACGCAGCTGATCAGGACGATGAGGCGGGTGTTTTCTGCCTCCTGGATGGTATTGGTGCTCTCGAGCGCAATGCCGTTCATAAAGGTCTCCTTGGTTTGTTATTACATCTGCGGCGGGCGCCGGTTCAGTGATTGTGGCGCGGCAAATTCTGCGCCACGCCACCGACGGTGGCAGTAGATTTCCCGCCAGGGCGTCTGGCTGGGCGGCGCCGGCGGCACGCCTTGCTGCCGGCGGCGCGCCAGTTGCTCCTCGTCCGCCAGCAAGTTACAGCCGCCGGTGTTCAGGTCGATGCTTTCGGGGGCGCCAGTGCGAAACCAGGCATGGCCGCCGCGTGCCGCGCTCGCCGACGAAGCGCTCATGATCGACGGGCTGTCCGAGATTTCGCACCGGCGGCCATCGCCCACTGTCGGCAGCTTGTGTGTGCCATGTTTGATCAGCGCGTCGCGTGGCCACATGTTCACCACATCGGCGGATCCTGGCCAGCAGTCCGGGCCGCCGCCGCGGATCATCGGCATCGTGTTCTCGTCAATGTCGAGCACGAAGTCGCCGACTTCGTGGAATTGGCGGGCCCGCACGACGATGCGGGTGCGGTAGACGGCGCGATGGAAACGCGGGCTGCGGCCCAGCGGCAGTGCGCCGGCGTGGTCGTACGGTAGGCAAGCAGTGGGAGCGACGGGGCGCATCGGGATCTCGTGGATCTATAACATTTTATACCATCAAACAAATAGCGCTAACATATAGCGGAGTCTGGCCGATTTCTGTCCCTGTGTCAAATGCATTGCGAGGGGGTATTAGGTTCGCTTGTGATGACAACGACTGACCAAGGAAAATGACGGGGAAATCCCAAGAAAAATGCGTCTGGAAAAGCATCGGTCGGCGGTGGGCACCCGGTGTCGTGGACGAGGCCGCGTTGGCAAGCGCCTATCTGAGGCCAACGCCGTCAAATACAGACCGCATCCGCTCGCGAGCAGGCGTACAAGAATACCCAGCCCGGCAGTGCGGCGCCGAGCGGCTTTGCATTCATCGGCGGCGCGCTTCCCGACAACTTCGGCTACCCTTCCACCATCGTGATCAGCGGTTTCCCCGAGATCAGTGTCACGGTCACCAACGGTGATTACAGCGAATTCCAGTCCTGGCAAAAGACCCACACAACCTTCGACGTCAGTCTGTTTGGCTTCATTTCGCTGGGCGGCGGTAGCGTGGATACCTACACGTCGACCGTAACGTCCCAGCAAAGCGACAGCAGCTTCTCGTTCACGCCGAGCGGCCCGACGAAGTCGCCAATCACCAATCCGGCACAGCAGGTGTATCCCGTCCTGGGCGTAGGGGTCACTTACCTGGATATCTAAACATGACATGAGGGCTGGCCGCTCGCTCTAATCGCTATCCAGCCCGCTTATCTCAAGCAAGCAAATCGCATCAGGGGAGGGAACTATGAATATCACGATCACACGATTGCTGGTCGCGTGCCTGGCTGTCGGCTCACTGGTGGCGCCCCAGGCCGAACAGCATGACGCAAGGTCTGGCGGCAAGCAGCGCCGGTCGAAGCCGGTAGCGGAGCCGTCGAACGTTTTACGACGCACGACTCCGTGCAGCGCTGCCAGGCTTCGTACAACCGCCAGCGGAACAACTGCACGATCCTATCAGGTTGCAGCGCAGGCATGCTTCCGGTTGCGCAACCGCCCGGCTGTAGCTGCACGTGCGTCAGGTCGGGTAAGGACGAACCGAAGCCGACGCCTGCCGCTCGCGAGCAAGGCAAATAGGCGACGTGGCGGATAACAATATTGGCGACGAGGCGATCCAGCGGATCGAGCCTGTCAGGAATTTTTTGTACGGGGCCATTCTTAGGGCCCATAAGCGTCGGCTGTACCTTCCGGTTACCCACAATCCGCTTGTAGACTTTTTCCAGTTCTGTTTTGGCGGCATGCCGAAGGTGTGGCATGGATACGCGATGGACCTGCGAAAGACGTCGTAATAGGCTCGCGCGCCGGCTCTTGCATACGAAGGGCGAGGTAGGTACGGACTGTAACTCGGTCATCGCCCTCAGGATTGATACCGTCGTTGGCAAGCTACTTTTGAGCGAGACCGGAAACGGCCGGCATCATCCAGAACGGCCTTTGATAATTTTAGAACTCAGAAAGCCGCACAAACTGTCCTTGACTGCGTTTTACCTTGAAAAATCTAAGATAGCGAAAAACGGTCAAGGACAGTCCGCACGTCAAAAACGTCCCTGCAGAGTTCTTTTCAGCAGCATAACAAACAATGTGGCAATCAGAAGTTGATATTGGCACCCACCATCGCGCCGGATGGGCTAAAGCCTGCAGTCACAGTCTGTGGCACCAGACTGCCAGCGTCCAGCAAGCTATATCCTGCCGTGTGGCTGTTGCGGACTTTGCCCCAAGTCCAGTAGAGCTGAGTGCTTTCATCCAGTGTGTAGCCATAGCCCAAGCCGTAAATCTTGGCATCTTGATTCAGGCGCGATTTATCGTTTAGTGTTGAATATCTCGCCACGAAGCTGTGCTTGCCGTATGGTACCAAGATGCCGATAGACCAAGCGTCGGCATTCGAAAGCGTTCCCGTCACCTTTTCATAATTTCCACCTTTAATCGAGCCGGAAGTGTAATTTCCATAAAGCTTCAGGGTGCCGAAATCGTAACTGGCGCCGGCCAGTGCACCTTTTTTCTTCGCCAGCCCTGTTTCTACTAGCGTTGCCCAGCTCGAGTTGTTCAGGTTCCAGGTGCTTACTCCGAACTTGAATTTGCCGGCCCCATAGGTAAGGGCAGCGTCATAACCTCTTCCTGCCGAGCTGTTGGTCGTCGTTGCGCCCACTGCCGTAGAATTTCTTACATTGTTCTCGCTGCCAGCAGTGGCAGTGATGTTCAGTTCGAACCCTTTTACGTTCGGTGATAAGTACTTGACCGAATTATTCAGACGGGTCGGCATACCACCAACCTGCGACATATATACAACGGGATTTCCCAAAAGACCTTGGCCTCTCGCAGTGGAGAGAAAGGCAAGCAGGAAATATGAGCCGGTGTATTGCCGTCCTGCCGTCAACGCGCCGAAATCACCCTCTATTCCGGCATACATTTGACGGGCGAATAACTGACTGCCGTTCCCCGGGGAGCCACTTGATGATGGCGTCAACCCAATCCCGTTCGTCGGGGCCGCACCGCCAGCCACGCCGGTGTCAAACTGGACACCGGCTTCCGCGACAACAACCGCTTTTAAACCGCCGCCGCGCAGGTTTCGTTCGGCTTTCAGGCCAATACGCGATGCCGTCCAACCGCCTCCGCCATTTACGGTAGTTTTCCTTCCGTTTCCACTGTCAACGTTCATGATCGCGATGTCACCGGTGCCATACACCGACACATTGCCGGGCGGCGGGGTCGTAGCGATACTGGGCTGTGCCTCAGGTGCTCTGCTCGCATGATTGCTGGTCTGTGCAGGAGGCGCCAGAACTCCTTGTCGAGCCATGAGCTGCTCGATCAGTTTTCGTTGCTCAGCCAGTTCACGCTTCAAAGCGTCAACGTCATCACTCGCAAACGCAGGGAGGCAGATCGCCGTTCCAAGGGCTGCAGTTAATGCGCAAGCTAATCCATGCTTACGCAGCTGAATATTTTGTTTCGTCTCCATTATCTTCCTTATTAGCCGATAGTCGTTCTTTTGCCTTAAGTCGGTATTCGAGCGCGCCGCTTCTGTGATTTGTTTCTCGAGGCGGGCATTGCTTTGAATATCCGGGGCCGCTGTTTTGGCTATATACAGATTCAACCTTTAGACGTGGTAGTGTCAATTTACGGCCCCGCATCGTTCCGTACATTGGTAAAACACCGGGAGGCATTTATTGAACAGATATGCGATGTCACGACGATGGCGTAATTGGCGCTGTGCCAAGGGGCGGCTCGGCTTCCTCATTAATCACCGATTCAAGTGGGTTCCGTGTCGCAGCGGTCTATGACGTCGTCCGGGCCGGTCGCCTTGCACAACCGTCCCGGACGGAATTCATTTCGAAGTCCGCTGATGGTTTCAAATAGCCAGGATCAGTGGCAATTTCAGCAAGCGGTTGGATGGGCCGACACACTTCATACGCCGCCCATCCGCTCGCGGCACGTGTGCTGTACGGGGAAACGGTCGTGGTGAAGCCGATGCGCAGTCGCGATCGGCGATGTCTCTGCCGCATCGTGCCCTACGCCGGGCTTGTGGCCTGGACACATCGGCATGGCTCGCCGCGGCTGAGTGACCTGCCGGGAAAGTTGCTCAGGTAACGCGGCACTTACTCGCGACGAAACGCCGGTGCGTCAGCCGGATCCGCTATTCCAAAAGGCGGGCGTTCAGACTTGGTTGCATTACTGGCTACCTGCAAGCCAAACAACGAAGACCACCGCCCCGCATCGACAAACCATGGCGATGCAATCAAGCTCCGGGAGGCAAAGCGGCGCTTTCGTCGGCAAGCAGTCGCCGATAGTGAGGTAGCGCTGAAAACATCAACCACGACGCGATGGCTGAGGCGATACAGCACACTATCCCAATCGAATAGCCGACCATTTTTGGATCTCCGAAGACTCTGTCGGTAACTAGTGCGATTGCGGTCGGACCGATTCCATAGCCAATGAATTGTGCCGAGAAGGTGTACAGCGATGCCACTACTCCACGCAAACGCCTCGGTGTACCAAATTGCATCGCGGCGGCCATGACGCCTGTCGGAAGGCTGAAAAAGAAAATTGCTCCCGCTGTAGCGGCGAGCGCACCCACAGGTCCAGGTGCGAAGGGAATCACGGCGCAGAAAAGAAACATGCCGACCATCGAAAATGCGGCGGTGCGGATGCCGGCGTCCTTGTGGCCCCGGCTTTCCAACAGGCGCGCCACCGATGGGCCGATCAGTACGCCGGCCGCTCCAAATGTCACGACGAGAACGCCAAGGCGGAATCCGACCAAAGCAGGAGGAACCCGATGGAACCGGATAAGGAACGATGGCAGCCACGCAGGCATACCCAGAACCACCACGGCGAGCATTCCTACGCCGAGATAAATTCGGCCATAAAATTGGCGACGTGCCCAAAGAAATCCTGCGGTTTCACGGAGCGTGAATTGCCGATCGTTCGCTGTGTCCTGGCGCATCAGGCTCCGCGTAGGTTCGCGCACCGTCAACAACAGCACAGCGGCCAGAAAAAAGCCAGGTACTCCGATGAGTACGAATGCCAGTTGCCACGTCGCAAGCGCTTCAAGCGTTGGAAAATGAAGCCGTACCTTGTCCGCAAATGCGATCACAAGGCTTCCGGCCAAAAGTGAAAAGCCGCCGCCGATCAATGGCCCTAGCGTGAATATGCTGTAGGCGCGTGGAGCGCGCCGTGAGGAAAAGTAATCGGCTATTAATGACCAGCCAACCGGAAGAACGCAGGCCTCGCTTACGCCCACACAAAAGCGCGCCAAGAACAGTTTCCCATATGTGTCCGCCAAACCGCAGAGAATTGCGTATTCCGCCGAAACTGGACACCCGTTCCGCCGCAAACTGGACACGCATTCCAGCGCAAACTGGACACCTGTTCCAGGCCAAACTGGACACTCGGGGCGTGACGGCACGGGGTCGAGGTTCGGGTTTTACTCCTGATGAGCTGGTCTTGTCAAATTGGCCCGTTTTTTTCGCAGGAAATCTCCTTTCAAGTTGAGCTGGTGGGCGTTGTGGACGAGCCGGTCAAGGATGGCGTCGGCCAGGGTCGGGTCGCCGATGGCGGGATGCCAGTGCTCGATGGGCAGCTGGCTGGTCACGATGGTCGAGCGGGTTCCGTGGCGGTCGTCGAGCACTTCCAGCAGGTCGCGCCGGTGGGCATCGTCGAGCACAGCCAGGCCCCAGTCGTCGATCACGAGCGTGTCGATCCTGGCCAGTTGCTTGAGCAGCTTGCCATAGCGC
Source organism: Massilia putida (assembly GCF_001941825.1). Taxonomy (NCBI): domain Bacteria; kingdom Pseudomonadati; phylum Pseudomonadota; class Betaproteobacteria; order Burkholderiales; family Oxalobacteraceae; genus Massilia; species Massilia putida. The sequence continues at coordinate 1,161,653 of NZ_CP019038.1, read as the reverse complement.
CCGTCGGCACGGCCAATGCCCAGTTCGTCGAGCAGGCGCGGCAAGCGCACGTAGTACGCGCTGTAGCCCTGGCGGCAGGCCTGGTGTGCCAGCGCGCATGCGAGCCAGGTCTTGCCCACGCCGGTGGGGCCGGTCAGCAGCACGTTCTGCCTGTCAGTCAGCCATTGCCCGGCCAGCAAGCGCTGAAACAGCGCCTTGTCGAGGCCACGCGGGTGGCGGTAGTCGATGTCCTCGGCGGCTGTGTTGGGTTTGAGCCTGGCGCGCTGTAGGCGCAGGGCCAGTGCCTTCCCGTCGCGCTCGGTCACTTCATGGTCTACCAGCAGGCCGAGACGCTCTTCGAAAGTCAGATGGTCCAGGTCCAGTGCGCTCTGCTCGGCAAAGGCGCGCGCCATTCCAAACAGCTTCAGGCGCGTCAGTTTGTCGTGGGTGGGATGATGCAACATGGTACGTCCTTTCATGGTTGCAGAGCGCGCCCGGGGGGCGCAGCTTCCGCGTTCAATGCATAAATTGTTTATATCGTTTATTCGCGATGTCAGTGCAGCTGATGCGATTGGTAGTAGGCGGCGCCGCGCAGGTTCTCGTGCTCGGGCAAGTCGAGCGTGCGCTGCACGCCCTGCGGTTGCTGGTCGAGTCCGTTCTTGAGGATGGCCTGCACGCTCTTCCAGCTCACCGCACCGTGCTTGAGGGCGTGGGCGCAGGCCGCCTCCAGGCGTTCGACGCCATATCGCTGGCCCAACGACAGCACGCCGAGGCAGCTGCGGTAAGCCTGCTGGGGATGACGCCGCTGATGCAGCAGCCGCTCAACCAGCACCGCGCAACGCGGCCCGATCGCAGCGGCCCGCGTCGTCAGCGTGGTGGCGTTCCAGCCGGCGACTTCACGGTGCGCCGCGGGCATGTGCGCGTCGATCGTCGTATGGCGGCCCTTGACGGTGCAGTAGGCGTGGCTGGCGATGCGCTGGCCGCGCTGGAAGATTTCGACGGTCATCTTGGTGACGCGCACGTCCACCTGGGCGCGCGCGTGCTGGCATGGTACCGAGTAGTAGTGCCCGTCGATCTCGACGTGATAGTCGATGCCCACCCGGGCCACCTTCCATTCGGCGTACTCGTAGCGCCGTTGCGGCAGCGGACGCAGGGCCGGCTGGTCCATCTCCGCAAAGGCGCTGGCGCGGCAGCCCGGCAGCTTCTTGAAGGGCCGCTGGTTCACATCGGCCAGCAGGGTCCGCAGTGCGCGATTGAGCTCGTTGAGGCTGAAGAAGCGCTGGTGGCGCAGCCGCGCCAGCACCCAACGGGTGATCACCAGCACGCCGTTCTCGACCTTCGCTTTATCTTTCGGACGTCGGGCACGTGCCGGCAGCACGGCCACGCCGTAGTGCTCCGCCAGGTCGTGGTAGGTCGGGTTGAGGTCCGGCTCGTAGCGCGACGCCTTGGTCACGCCGCTGCGCAGGTTGTCCGGTACCCACAGCTCCGTGCAGCCGCCGAAGAACTCGAGCGCGCGCACGTGGCTGCCAATCCAGTCAGGCAGCTGCTGGCTCCAGGTGGCTTCGAGATAGGTGTAGTTCGACGCGCCCAGTACGGCGACAAAGATCTGCGCGTCGCGGATTTCGCCGGTGGCGCCGTCGGTGACGCCGACGGTCTGGCCGGCATAGTCGACGAACAGCCGTTCGCCCGGCGTGTGGGTCTGGCGCATCGACAGCGTCAGCTGCTGGCGCCAGCGGCGGTAGTGGTCGCAGAAGGCGCTGTACTGCAGGCCGTCGGCCTGCTCGACCTTGTACTCCTGCCACAGCAGCTCGAGCGTGACGCCCTTGCGGCGCAGCTCGTTGTGCACCGTCAGCCAGTTCGGCGCCGGACGCTTCACTGACGATGGCTCGCTCGGCGGAAACAGCCGCCACTCAAGCGCGGCGTCGTCAAGATCCGCCGGCATCGGATACGGCAAGCCTGCCACCTTGGCGCGGGCCAGGTAGTCCGACACGGTGGTCGGCGAGGCGTTGATGATGCGGGCGATCTCCCGCTTGGAGCGGCCGTGCTCGAAATGCAGCCGCAGGACTTCATGGATTTTGCGCATGGATAACCTTTTGTTGGTCAAGCAACCCTCCCGGAAAAATCCGCGAGAGTGCCACAGTTATCCCTTGCCGCCAGCCCCTTCGGCCCGCTTCAAACTGTCCAGTTTGGAGCGGAATCAGTGTCCAGTTTGCGCTGGAACGGGTGTCCAGTTTGCCGCGGAATCAGTGTCCAGTTTGCCGTGGAATGGGTGTCCAGTTTGGTCTGGAATACGCAATGAATTGTCGGAACACCATCCGGAACCGGTGTTGCGCCTCGGTCGGCGGCAGTGGCGGGACCGGCGCCTGTTTTCCGATAATCAGCTCGACCTGGGGCAGCACATCCACGATAAGCTGGCCGTTGCTGCCGACCGCTTCGGCAATCCGCTGGCGCCAGTCTGCGATGCGCTCTTCGCTTTCTGTCAGCAGCTGCTGAACCAGGGTCCGGAACGCCTGGGTAACGGTAGCGTATGGAATGTCGCGCTGGTGCTGGTCGAACTTCCCGGCAATGAAATAGCCGTTGGCGCGCACGATCGGCCTTTGCAACTCGTGCACCAATGCCGACTTACCGATTCCCGAATATCCCGCCACGCTCACCAGCGCTGGTACGCCGCCAGTCGCCATGCGGTCAAACGCATCCAACAGCGTCGCCAGCTCCTGGTCACGCCCGTACAATTTATGGGGGATGAGAAAACGCTCCGATACGTCGTCCAAGCCGAGCGGGAACGGCTCGATCCGCCCCGTCGTCTGCCATTGCGCCAGACAACGGTCGAGATCGGCTCGTAGCCCGTGCGCACTTTGGTAGCGGTCTTCCGGCAACTTGGCGAGCAACCGCAGCACGATGTCTGCCACGATTCGCGGGACTTCCGGCGCGATGCTCTGCGGTGCCGGCGGGCTGCATGCGATGTGGCAATGCGTCCATTCCACGGGATCGCCTGCGGCAAATGGCAGTTGGCCGGTAAGCATCCGGTACAGCACGATCCCCAACGAGTAGAAATCGGTGCGGTAATCCAATACGCGATTCAGGCGTCCGGTTTGCTCGGGCGACGCGTAAGCCCAGTCGCGCGGCAAATCGCCGCTCGGCCGGGCTGTTGCGTCAGTCCCAGACAAATCTCCGTTCACTCGGAGCAAGCGTAGTTCGTGCCGCGTGTCGAGCACGACATTCGCGGGGCGAAGATCGCGGTGAATGAGGTGCTTACTGTGCAAATCATCCAACCATCGGGCCAGTTCACTGCCCAGGCGCAGGCAGGTCGGCACGTCCAGGCGGCGCTCGCGCAGAACGCTTTCGAGGGATTCGCCAGCGACGTCGTCCGGAATCAAGGCCGAGTGCACGCCATCTGCCGGGGGGATTTCGTTAGGGCGGGGCGCTTCCATGACAAACCTGTCGGGTGACCTTGCGGGACGCGGCCAATGACGGTTTCGTTACCATTCAACCGGCATCGCAATGCGGCTAATGTGCCGACGATAATACGACACTTTGTGCCTGATTCCTAACTGAGACCACGTCTGGCATCAGTGGAGTCGGCCGGGGCCAAATTCGCAAATGATAGGCATTGCTGCTATGGATCTCCACGGCCTTTCTAGAGACTCGACAGCCGTTGAAAATATTGTCTTGCGTAGTCGGCGAGTTCCATACCGTTGCTGAAGCTGTGCCGGCGCTCGGGATCGGGCGCTCGGGATCGTAGAACATCTCGATATTCACCGCGCCGGTCGACTTGAACTGCCCTGGCTATCGTGGACGCGGGTTAAAGCGAACTCATGTGGTGCAACGCGTGATTTCAAGCTGCTCGCAAACTCTTAGATGCTGAAATGGCTGCAATGCCGTTCGTGCGGGTTCGATCCAGTCCTCGCCTCCATCTGTCTTGCCATCCCTGGACGACACTCTTTCGGTAAAGGCTCAAGATGGAGACGACGTACGCGCTTAAGGAAAGTGACCTTCGAACGCCTCCGATTGCCGGGTCGAGAATCGAGAATTCAGCATGGTATCGCGAATGGTACTGGGGCCGAGATCGTTTCTGCTGCGACGTCCACTTTCTTGGCCGGCCGGTATGCCGGCCTTCCATTACGACCGGGGTAGTCCAAGCTTATCCCGCGCTGCCGTCATTGCTCCGCGCTGTTCAAATGCACCATGAACTCGTCAGCGGTCCGCTGCAATGTCAGTCCTTGGCTCAACCATAAAATGCTTCCGAAAATTATTCAAAATCAATTAACCCGGATAAACCATAGCTAGAATCGTTCTGACAAGTGCGTTAAAGCCAGACCAGCTTTCACGGGAGGCGGCATGAGGACAAACACATTCGGCCCGCGCATATGTGTTACCGGCCGAAGAGGTTTGCAACGGCTGGGACGCGACAGCGGCGCCATTGCGATAATGCTCGCCGGCGCCTTGATCATCATCTGTGGGTTCTGCGGCTTGGCACTGGAGCTTTCCCAGGTCTACAACCGCAAGATGGAGCTCCAGACGGTGGCCGATACTGCTGCCGTGGCCGCCGCGTACGAACTCGATGGCACGCCGGCCGGGATTAACAGGGCCGAACAGAAGGCGTCGGCCAGGTTTAACGCATCCGCGCCGAGCGAACTGACTTATCAATACGGGAAGCAAAGCATGACTTGGGCCGATAGCGCGATCGAGTTCGGCAGGTCTCCCGGCGGGCCATGGATCCCATACGCCAGCGCGGCAGCAAAATCCGGTCCGAATGGTCTCCTCTACGTGAAAGTCGATACAGGAGGGCTTGATCCGGCGTACGGGCAAGTGCGGACGCTGTTCATGCGGGTTGTCTCGACGTCCCTGGCGACAGTTTCTGTCAGCGCACGCGCCGTCGCTGGACGTGTGGGGATCGCGGCGGCGCCGCTGGGAATTTGCACCATGCGCCCTGAAGCCAGCCGGAACCGTAGTGGCGAACTCGAAGAGTACGGCTTCCGACGGGGCGTCGCTTACGATCTCATGCAACTGAATCCCCAGGCTACGAGCTCTGGGCGGACGTTCCTGGTCAACCCGCTTCTGGGTCCGGGCGCAACAGGAAACGCTGCGAACGATATTGCAACTGTCGCGCCTTTTGTCTGCACTGGAACGATGGCCGTCGCACGAGTGACGGGCGGGGCCGTCAGCGTCTCGTCGCCGTTCCCGCTGGTCGACCTGTACCAGCACCTGAATTCGCGGTTCGACTCATACAACGCGGCGACCGCCCCGTGCAGCCCGGACTCCGCGCCGCCCGACACGAATATCAAGGCCTACACGTTTAACACGGTCACGTGGATGTCGGCGATACCGAGTGGTCAGACCGCGGCGCTTTCCACGGTCGACAACAAGCGCTGGACAGTAGCAGGCCCGGACCCGTCGCCGAACGGAACGACGGCGGGCCAATATGGCGTGCTCTGGTCGTACGCGAAGGCGGTCAACTATGCCGCCTCGCCGCCACCGGGGGGCTACACGGTCTTTAGTGCGGCGAGCTGGAAGACCCTGTACAACCCTGGACAGCCGAGTGCGGCGAGTTCCTATCCATCGATGCCCCCGTACTTCAAGACCGGATATACGAAATCGCCATCCCACCCGGGGCTGGCGGATCGGCGGGTACTGAATGTTCCGCTGCTTGCCTGCCCGGTCTCGGGCAACTCGGCGACCGTGAGCGGCATCGGACGCTTCTTCATGACCGTGCCTGCGGACAGCACTCACCTATACGCCGAGTTCGCCGGCCTGGTCGACGAACAAACCTTGCGCGCTCAAGTAAAGCTCTTCCCATGAGAACCTTATTCATTGTCCCGCGGCGCTACGCCGAGCGAGGGAGTGTTGCCGTGGAGATGGCAGTTTCCCTCACAATCCTGATTCTATTTCTGGCTGTGCCCCTGTTTTTTGCCGAGATCTTCTGGTTCTACAGCGTGGCCCAGAAGGCGGCCCATGACGCGACACGCTTCCTCGCCACGGCGTCCCGCATCGAGATGACGACACAAGTCACGGCCGGCGGTGACGCACCGGTCGCCATCCTCGCCAAGTCCATCGCGGACGCCGAGATCGCCCAAACCGAGCCAATGTTCGATGCATGGTCGATCGTCGTCCAATGCGATCTGTCCCAGTGCGGGTGGGCCGTTCCGCAGACGGTGCGCGTTCAGGTACGGCTAAGAATCAGCGACAGGATCTTCAGCGCGTTCACGGACGACTTCACCAATGGCCAAGGCGTGAACCTGACTGCCGACACGACGATGAGCTATGCGGGCAAATAAATCACTGTTCCGTGTCCGGATGGCACGATCTAGGGAGCAGGGCGTCGCAGCGGTCGAATTTGCGCTGGTCGCCGTGCTCTTTTTCCTGTTTGTCTTCGGCATCGTTGAAATTGCGCGCGCGATGTACATCTGCAATACCTTGCAGGAGGTGACGCGGCGCGGGGCGGCGCTGGCGGCAACGGCAGATTTCAGCAGTACTTCGGCAATGCAATTGGTACGCCAGCAGGCGGTGTTCCGGGAATCGTCGGGACTGCTCATGTTCGCTCAGCCGGTGACCGACGATTACGTCAAGATCGACTATATGTCGATTCAAAAGAGCGGAACCACGTTGACGATGTCGCCAATCCCGACGGGCTCGCTGCCAAGTAGTCCGGCAGCAAATTATGCGAATTGCCTGAAAGATCCATACGGCAGTAACTGTATCCGCCTCGTGCGGGCTCGTATATGCCAGCCGGACGGAAGCCAGACGTGTACGCCGGTTCCCTATCAGTCGCTGGTCTCGATGATCCCACTCTCCTTTGGCCTGCCCGAGTCGACGACCATCGTCAACGCCGAGACATTAGGGCTGCCTGGCGGACTGCCTCCGGATACTTGCGGGTGTCCTTGATTCATCGCCACTTGACGGGGCGGGCCGGCACATCGGCCTCATCCCGGGGCGGCGCACGTCACGGCCGAAGCTCAGGAACGACATCAACGCCGGTGCGTATTTTCTGGCAGCCGGTTTCGCGCGTTCCCACGTACTGCTCCATGACGACGAAGCCGTGCCCGCGGAGGCGGCGCGGCGCGCCCAGCGCCAGATGATCCGCTACCTCGAGATGTTGGCCGGTTCGATCGCGGACGGAAGCAACGTAATGACGTACGTGGTCACCGAAAGCTGCATCAACTGCAAACATGCCGATTGCGTGGAAGTCTGCCCGGTGGACGCGATTTTTTTTGAAGCGAACGTGCCGCTGGAACAGAAGGCGTTCGTCGCCCTCAACGTCTACTACACGACCATCTGACCCGTCATCCTGGACAAAAAGCAGGCCATGCCGGACGCCGGCACGGCCGGCACGGCCGGCAGGCCGGGCCGGTGCCAGCTGCTCGATCCCGCGCACGCGTCGGCCTGGTATCCGGCGCGGTGTACTTGACGCGACGGCGACGCGCTTCCGCGCTACCCGGCCCGCTTGAACACCAACGTCGTGTTCGTTCCGCCAAACGCGAACGAGTTGCTGATCGCGGCATGCAGCGCCGGCGCCGCGTGGCCGGGATCGCGCACGAGCGCGACCTTGCAGTCGGCGTCCTGCCGGTCGCAATGCATATTGGGCGGAATGGCGCCACGGTAGATCGCCAGGATGGTGACGACCGCCTCGAGCGCGCCCGCCGCGCCCAGCAGGTGGCCATGCATGGACTTCGTCGAGCTCACCGCCAGCTGGCCGAGCGCTTCGCCCCAGACGCGTTCCAGCGCCGCGCATTCCACGGTGTCGCCGATGCGCGTGGCGGTGCCGTGCGCATTGCAGTAGCCGATATCGCCGGGCGTCAGGCCGCTGTTGCGCAAAGCGGTCGTCAGGGCGCTGACTTGCCCGGCGGCGTCGGGTTTGGTGAGGTGGGTCGCGTCGCACGACACCCCGCTCCCGGCGAATTCGGCATAGATGCGTGCGCCCCGGGCAAGTGCGGCGTCGTAGGCCTCGAGCACCACGAACGCCGCGCCCTCGCCGAGGACGAGGCCGGTCCGGTCGGCGCTGAAGGGACGGCTCGCCCGCCAAGGTTCGTCGTCGACGCGCGCCAGGGTCTGCAAGGCGTGCCAGGCACGTATCGCGCCCGGCACCAGCAACGCTTCGCTGCCGCCGGCAAGCGCGCAATCGATCTCGCCATACGCCACCGCCTTGGCCGCTTCGGCAAGCGCCACGGCGGACGACGCGCAGGCGATGGAGTAGGTGTACACCGGACCGTGCAGCTTTTCGCGCATGGCCACGTGCGCCGCGGGCGCGTTCGGCATGAAGGCGGGCACGGACAGGGGCGGCACCCGTCCGGATCCATAATGACCGCGGTACGACTCTTCGACCGCCGTGGCGCCACCCATGCCGGTGCCGACATACACGCCGGTCGACGCGTCCAGGACACCGATGCCCGCGTCCTCGCGGGCCATCTGCGCGGCCGCGACGGCGATCTGGCTGACCCTGTCCACGCCTGCCAGCTGGAGTCGCGTGAACCAGCGTGCCGCGTCGAACGGCGCCCGTGCCACGGCGGCCGCCGGGGCGTCCCCTTCATTCCACAGGGTGACCGCCGAGCGGCCGGCAAGCAAGGCGTCGAACACATCCATCGGGGTATCGCCGTGTGGCGAGACCAGTCCGATACCGGTGATCGCGACCCTGCGCTTCATGCTTGTTGGGGCAAGCGCAGTTCGTCGATTGCCGCCGCAAGTTCTGTCAGCGTATTGATGTTCTCCGGCCGATCCGGAAACTTGACATCGAATTCTTCCTCGATCGTGAACAGGAGTTCAGCCAGCGCCAGCGAGTCCAGCCCATATTCGGCCAGCGGAAGGTCGGGCTGCAGCGACGCCGTGTCGATGTCGAACTTGTCGTGAAGCAGCTGCGTGAGTTGTTCTATGGTCTTCATATTCAAATTGGAAGGGATGCTATGACGTTACGGTCCGGCGCAACGGCGCCGGCCGAGATACGCCGGCAAAAGCGGTCGAGCAGCGCGGGGATTTGCTGACGCTCATTGTCGATCGTGATCATGTGATAACTGTTTTCCAGGACGACCAGTTCCTTGTCGACCTGCGGCAATGCGTCGAACAGGCGCACAACACTGCCGAGGCTGCTGATTTCGTCCTCGCGCGCATGGATCATCAATATCGGACAGGTCAGCTCGTGCAAGCGCGCCCTGACGTCCTTCATCATGCGCTCGGCCTCGCGCAATGCGCGTAGCGGCACGCGCGCGGGGCCCGCGGCCGATTGGCTCCGTTCACGCAGTTCCCGCGCGATCCACTCGCGGATGCGCGCGTTCTTCACACCGTACGGGTCACGCTCGGCCACGGAGAAAAAACGGTCAAGGCCGGTCCAGTAGCCGATGTGGCGCAAGTGACGAACGGGCGACAGGCCCCACCCGTCGAAGTCGAAGCTGGGCGACATCAAGACCAGCCCCGCGACCCGGTCGGGCGCCTGGAGCGCCAGCGCAGCGGCCAGCACGCCGCCCATGCACAGCCCGCCGACTATCACCGGTGCGTCGCCGGGCGCCCGGGTGTCGATGACGTCGGCCCCTGCCGCACGCCAGCGCCGCCAATCGGGCGCAAGGCCACCGGCGAGCGTGTAACCGGGAACCGTCACCGCTTCATGTGACAGACCTTTGCTACGTATCGAAGGCGCGATCAGCCCGAACTCTTGCGGCGACGACAGCAAACCGTGAAACAGCAGGATTTTGGCAAGCGAAGGATTGTGCGGCGATCTCATGCAATGAGGCTTTATATCGTGTTGGCCAGATGCCAACATTTGTTCATACAGTATCGCAGATCACGTAGCGCATGAATTACACACTTGTTCGCTTTATCATTACATTTCTGTAATGTTGGGAGGCGGCGCAGGACCGTTCGGGACGCTTTTCCGAGTGACGTGCACGTGGGCACGACATGTTATTCGGTGCAAGAGGTATTGTGATATCTTCATATTGCAACTGGTGTAGCGGCGCATATCGCCTGCTATCCGGTTTGTCATAGAGGCGATATGTTCGCGTTCGTCCGTGCCCTGCTGGCAGTCCTGCTCATCCTGCCCGTTCTCGCATCGGCGGCACCATTGCGCGTGGTGGTGGACCAGAATTATCCACCTTTCGCACTCCGCAACTCCAGCGGCGAACTGGAAGGCTATTCGGTCGACCTGTGGCGCTTGTGGCAGCAAAAGACGGGTGTGCAGGTCGTACTGCGCGGGGTCGACTGGCCGGACGCCCAGCCGCTGCTGGAGCGGGGCGAGGCGGACGTGGTCGATGATATTTTCCTCACCGAGTCGCGCGTTTCCCATTTTGATTTTTCCAGGCCTTACGCCACACTCCACACGTCGATCTATGCGGATGCGTCGATCGGCGGCATTCACGACCTGGAAAGCCTGAAGGGTTTCGAAGTGGCGGTGCAGGCCAGCGACGCCTGTGGCGAACGCCTGCAGCGCGCCGGCGTCACGGGCGTGCGCTATTTCCCGACCGTCCGCGCGCTGTTCGCCGCCGTTGCGAACCACAGCGTCAAGCTGCTCTGCATCGACGAAAACACGGCCGAGTACCAGTTGTACCGGCTCGGCCTGCATCGCCGGTATGTGAGGGCGTTCGAAGTCACGCGCAGCGAACTGCGCCGCGCGGTCAGAAAAGGGGATACGGCCACGCTCGCGCTGGTCGAGCACGGCATGGCGCAGATCACGCCGGCCGAGATGGATGCCCTGCGCGCGAAGTGGATGGGCCGGCCGCTGCAATTTGCGCGCTACTCCCAGCGCATGGGCGACGTCATGCTGGCGCTCGGCGGACTGGTGGCGCTGCTGCTGGTCTGGCTGGCGTCGGTGCGGCGCGCGGTACGGATGCGCACCGCGGAACTGGAACGCGAGAAGACCCTGTTGCACACGCTGGTGGAAAGCAGCCCGGACCTGATCTGGCTGAAGGATACCGCCGGTGTCTACCAAGCCTGCAACGCGCAGACGGCGGCGGTGCTCGGACGGCCGCGCGGCGACATCATCGGCAAGACCGACATCGATCTGTTCGGTCCGGCATTCGCGGAGGGCTACCGGCACGACGACGAGGCCGCATTGCAGGCCAAACGTCCGATCATGGTCGAGGACCGGGTGATCGCGCCCGGCATGCCGGACTCGCGCGTGTTCGAAACCCTCAAGACGCCGATCATCAAGCCGGACGGTACCGTGCTGGGCGTGCTCGGCGTGGCGCGCGACATCACCGACCGCAAGGCGCATGAACGGAAGATCCGCGAGCAGGACCGGCTGCTCAAGGAAATGAGCACGCTGGCGCAGATCGGTGCCTGGGAACTGGACCCGGCCACCGGCGCGTTCCAGTGGACCGACGAGGTGGCAAGGATCTACGACATCCCGCCGGGGCAGGCGCTCGCTTTCGCGCACTGCCTCGCGTGCTGCGAAGACGCCGACCGGGCGCGCGCCGAACGCGCGCTCGACGCCGCGGCGGCGCATGGCCAGCTGTTCGACCTGGAGCTGCAGGTCGTCACTGATGCCGGCAACCGCAAATGGATCCGCCTGATCTGCAGTCCGGTGCTCGAAAACGACCGGGTCGCGAGGCTGCGCGGTACGGTCCAGGACATCACCCATCGACGGAACCTCGAGGAGTCGATGCGCATGGCGAACCTGATCTACCAGACGAGCTCGGAGGCGATCGTGGTGACGGACGGGGCGAACCGGATCGTCGACGCCAACCCGGCGTTCACCAGCCAGACCGGCTACGCCTTGCGGGACGTGCTCGGCACCGTGCCGTACCTGTTCGATTCGACCATGCACGACAGCAGTTTCTATGCGCGCTTGTGGCAGGACCTGACGGCGAAGGATCATTGGCAGGGAGAAATTGCGGACCGCAACAAGGACGGGTCGTTCACCGCCAAGTTCGTGAACGTCCGGGTGATCCGCCATCCCGACGGACGGATTTACCGCCACGTGATCCAGTTCAACGACATCAGCGCGCAAAAGGAAAAGGACGATCTGCTCTGGCGCCAGACCAACTTCGACTCGCTGACGGGGTTGCCGAACCGGCGCCTGTTCCTCGACCGCCTGAAACAGGACATCAAGAAGGCACTCGGCGCCGGCGGCGGACTCGGCGTGCTCCTGCTCGACCTGGACCGCTTCAAGGACATCAACGACAGCCTCGGCCACGCCGCCGGCGACACCGCCCTGATCGAGCTGACCCGGCGCGTCGCGTCCTGTGTTCCCGCGGATGCCACGATGGGACGCCTGGGCGGCGACACGTTCGCCCTGGTGGTCAGCGAGTTCGACCGGCGTCCGCACCTGGACACCATCGCCGAATCCGTGATCAAGGCGATCGCCGCGCCGCTGCACCTGGGGAGCGCAAAGACGGCGTACGTGTCGGCCAGTGTCGGCATCAGCGTCTATCCGGACGATGCCACCGACGCGGACGAACTCGTCAGGAACGCCGAACATGCGGTCCACCTGGCCAAGCGCGCCGGACGCGGGCAATTCCAGTATTTCACGCCCTCGCTGCAGCAACAGGCGCTTACCAAGCTGATGCTGACCAACGACCTGCGCCAGGCACTGGCGCTCCGGCAACTGGAGGTGGTCTACCAGCCCATCGTCGAGGTCGCGACGGGGCACATCCACAAAGCCGAGACATTGCTGCGCTGGGCGCACCCGATGCATGGCGCCATCAGCCCGGCCCGGTTCATCCCGCTGGCGGAAGAGGTCGGACTGATCAACGACATCTCCGACTGGGTATTGTGCGAGGCGATCGCGAGCGCCCGGCGCTGGCACCGGATGTACGGCCACGTGGTCGAACTGAGCGTGAACATCTCGCCGACGCAGTTCGAACAGCGCGGCCCTTTGTCCTGGCTCGACCGTGTCGTGCATTCCGGCCTGCCCCGCAACAGCCTCACCGTGGAAATCACCGAAGGCGTGCTGATCCATGACGCGGAAGAGGTCATCCACTGCCTCGAGGAACTGCACGCCGCCGGGGCCAAGGTCTCGATCGACGATTTCGGCACCGGTTTCTCTGCCTTGTCCTACCTGAAACTCTTCGACATCGATTACCTGAAGATCGACAAATCGTTCATCAACAACCTGGTCAGCGACGGCAGCGACAAGGCGCTGACGGAGGCGATCGTCGATCTCGCGCACCGTCTCGGGATCGAGGCCATCGCCGAAGGCGTCGAGAGCATCGCCCAGCGCGACGCACTGGCGGCCATCGGCTGCGACTACATCCAGGGCTATTACTACTCGCAAGCGGTCACGCGCGAAATCTTCGAGAAGCTGCTGGACCGCCAGCACGCGCACTGACGGGGCAGCGGCGTTCTTTTATTTGTTGACCTTGGCCCATCCTGTACTACACGAACGACATCTTCGCGGCGGCCGGTTTCGGCAAGGTGTCGGCGGACTTGCAGTCGGTGATGATCGGCGCGACCAACCAGCTGTTCACGCTGCTGGCGAGGCTGGAGGACATCGACGTGTGACCGCGGCCCCCGAAAGCCGGACAGGCGAACACCGGCTTTCGAGGGCGTGGCGGATCAGCGCCGGCGCGCGCCCGGCCCGCGCCGGGCGACCATCGCCAGCATGGCGACCAGCATCAGTGCCGCCGTCGACGGTTCCGGGATCGTGGTCACGCTGGTCACCCGCGTCGCCGGCGCCGCCACCAGGACCTGTTGCTCGCCAGGGGCGAAAGGCTGCAGGAACAGGTCGCCCAGGTCGCCATCGGCGCCCAGATAATGCGTCGTGTCGAACAGCGCCCAGCCGAAGGTCGTGCCGGTGGTGCCGGGCGCCATTGTGAAGCTGACGTCGAAACCGAAGGTGCCGCCCAGCTGGATGGCCTGGACCAGTTCACCGCCGCCGCCGGCATTGCTGAACACGAACGGACCGGCCGCGCCGCCGGTGACCATGCCCGTCAGGTCCGGGGCGCCGTCGAGCGCGCCGGTCAGGTGGTTCACGGTGGCGGTCGCATCCGGCGCGCCGGCCAATCCCAGGAAATACAGGTCCAGGAAGGCCGGGCCCGTGCCGAGTAGCGCGGTGTCGATGTCGACCCGATACGCCAGGGGCGTGGCCGCCGCCTGTCCACAGGCGCCGACCATGGCGGCCGCCAGTGCGAGGTTGGCAAGGAAGTGCTTGAAGTTGAACATGAGGACGTCCTTTACTTGATGCTGAAGAGTGCCGGCGTGTACGCGATGCCGACTTTGTTCGGATTGGAGAAGGTGGTCGTCAGCGTGACGCTCTGGCCCGGTGCCAGGCTGGCGACGGGCAGCGCCACATACGGCACGCCGTTCCGCACGCCGGTCTGGTTGTCCAGCGTGACGCCGGCGCTCAAGCCCAGCAGGCGCAGATGGAGCGGGCCCGCCAGCGTCTGGCCGCCGGTATTCGTGATCGTCACCGTACCCGTGTACTTGTTGGTGAAGCGGTTCACCGTCAGGCCCGAGCGCGCGATCGACACGAACGACGTCACGTCCACCGATTTATCGATCGACACCGACACGGTGTGCGGCTGTTCGCTGTTGCCTGCCCAGTCCGTGCTCCAGTAGCTCACCGTGTGCGTGCCGCTCGTGTTCAGCGTGACCGCGTTGCCCTTCTGCTGCGCACCGCCGTCGATCGTGTAATAGGTCGCCGCGACGCCCGAGCCGCCTTGGTTGTCCGTGGCCGTGAAGGTGACTGTCGCATCCGTCGTCACGGTGCCTTGCGGCGCGGCGGCCGTGGTGCTTGGCGCGGTCACGTCCACGCCGTGCAGCGAGCCGTGCAGGCGCACCTCATTGATGGAGCCGAACCACGTGTTCGGGTTGTAGACGCGAATATAGCGGTATGGAACAGGGCTGGCGACCGGCAGCGTTTGCCAATCCGCGGTGGACTTCGCCGCCGGGGTCAGCGTCGTCCAGGTGGCATTGTCGTTCGAACCCTGGAACACGAGCCCGTTGACGCGCGTGTAGTACTGGTCTTGCCGGCCGATGACCTCGGTGCTGGTCAGGCTGACCTGCTTGCCGTCCTTGAAGTCGAAGACCACCCAGGCGCCCGTTCCCGAACCGCTGGCGCCGTTACGGAAATCCGAACCCGTGGCGAGGTTCGCGTCGAACAGGGCCTGCACGTTCGCCAGCGTCGTGGCCGCGGTGCGGTTCGTCGTCGAATCGATCAGCGTCGCGATGGCCGGGACGTTCTGGACGACGTCGGATTCATCGACAAAGTACAGCGAGGTGGTGTCCGTCGTCTCGGTGACCTGGTAGCCCTGCTTGCCGTCTTTGGTGAGGTAATTGATGGCGAACTTCACCGGGCCCGGCTGCGTGCCCTGGGGCAGGGTCGCGCTGGCGGCATAGTTGATGTTGTCCGTCGTGCCGAGCGCGGCGGGCACGCCGGCGATGGTCGCCGACACGTTGCTGATCGCTTCCTTGGCGGTGAAGCTCAGTTTCACGGTATTGCCGGCCACGACCCTGTTGCGCAGCGCCTGGGCCGAGCCGAGCGACGCCATGGCGATCCGGTTGGTCGACGTCGCCACGCCATACAGGCGCAGCTCGGTCACGTTCCCGAACCATGCGTTGGCATTGGTCATGCGAATGTAACGGTACGGCGTCGGATCGGTGATCTTCAGGGTCTGCCACTCCGGCGTGTTCCCGGCGAAGGTCGAGATGTTGGTCCAGGTCACGTTGTCGTTCGAACCCTGGAAGACGGTGCCGTTGATACGGCTCGTGTACTGGTTCTGGAGGGCGATCAGATCGACCCTGGACAGCGCCACCGTGCCGCCGGCCCGGAAATCGAACTCGACCCAGCCATTGTTCCCGCTGCCGTTGAGGCGGAAATCGGTCGCCGTCGTCAGATTGCTGTCGAACAGCCGGTTGACGTTCGTGATCACATCGGTCGCGTTGCGGCCGTTGGAATCGGTCACGGTCGCGATGTCGAGCAGGTTGCCGATGTAATCCTTCTGGTCCGCGATGAACAGGGACGTGGAATCGGTCGGGAACAGGACCGGTTCGGCGTCCGTGCCGTTCGCGGTCTTGTAGTTGAGGAGGAGTTTCACCGGGCCGGGGGCGGTGGTGGGCTTGACGAGCGCCGTCGCCGTCCAGTTCAGGTTGTCGGCGGTGGTGACGGTCGCGGGCTCGCCCTGGATCAGGGCGCTCACATTGTTGACGGGCTCGGACGACTGGAACGACACCTTGACCGTATTGCCGGCCACGACACGGTTCCTCAGCGCCTGGTCGGAGCTCAGCGACACGTTGGTCAGTTTGTTGACCGTTTCGTAGCGCGTGCCGAATATCCTGAATTCTCCGAGCTCGAGGATGTTGTACGACGAGATCAGATGGATCATCGAGATCTTGAAGAAGCGATAGCGCTGGGTGCGCAAGTCATCCTGCACGTTCAGCGTCTGCACGCCCTCGATCGCAAGCGTCTCGCCGGGTGTGATCCGCGTCCAGTTCTGATTGTCGTTGGACGCGAAGATGGTCACGCCGCCCACACGTTCCGGGAAGCTGGTGCGCGGCTGGATCTGGAACGCGGTGGCCGCCACCTTGAAGCCGGGGCCGAAGTCCAGCGTCATCGTGCGATTGTTGTCGGTCGCGATGGTGAAGGCGATGAACGAATCGGTATTGTTATCGGCCCCGTTCGCGGCCGCGTCGCCGAAGTTCGTCGCCAGGTTCGACTTGAAGAACAGGTTCGTGTAGTCCATGCTGCCGTCCTTCAGCAGCGGCGTCAGTTCACGCAGTCCGGAGACCGCGCTGCGCAACGTCGCCAGCTTCTGGAAGTACGTATCGTCGGTGCCGGAGGCGATCGTGTTCTGCATGTCCGCATAGGCACTGTCATAGACCGTCTTCGTGGCCGTGACGTACAGCGTGTCCGGCTTGACGGGCGCCGTCACGGCCGTCACCACCGACTGCCGGTCCGCACCCACGACGATGGTGATCCGCTTGGTGGTCACCGTGGTGCCGTCCGAGGCTTCGGCGATGAACGTGTAGGTGCCGGCCTGCGTCGGCTTCCACGAGAATGCGCCGGTGCCGGTGTCGAACGTGGCGCCTGGCGGCAGGTTGTCCATGTTGTAGGTCACCACGTCGCCCGCGGCCGGGTCGGTGGCCGATAGGTCGATCGTCACCGGGATGGTGGCGCCGGCGTACGTGTACGCGGTCATGTCGCCGCTGCCGGACTTGAAGACCGGAGGGCTCAGCAAGGTGCTGGACTGGACGTTGATGTGGTCGATGTCGACCGTCGTACCGGAACCGGTGAGGGTGATCGGCAGGAAATCGGGGATGTTCATCGGCACCACGACGTAACGCCACTGGCCCCGCGTATTCGGCAACGCGAGCGAATTGCCGTAGACGTCCATCATGGCTTGGCCATTGGTCCGGATGCGGAAGCCGATGCTCGGCACGGCCGCGCCGTTGTAGCTGTACACGGCGATGCGCGTGCCTTCCGCCGTGGCCGTGCTTCTCACAAACCCGGTCGTGCCTTCCGTCTGCGCGACCGAATTGCCGTCGTACGCCGTGAACCGGTCTTCCACTTCACGATACGGATCGATGATGGGGATGCCCAGGTAGTTGCTGCCTTCAGCCTCGGCCGCCTTCGGGATCGCCATCCAGAAATCGCCGCCGCCGTCGGCGCCGTCCCAGTTGTAGGCCTTGCGCTTGGCGTAGATCGTGGTGTAGTTCGGGACCAGATGCTCCACGTCGAGGCCGCGCACGTATTTGTAGTAATAGAAGGCTTCCCAGGTGTTCTGGGTGAGCCGGCCCCGATACGACCAGGACACGTTGTTATACATCGCGCGGATGCTGCCGTCCGGATTGACGCTCATGGCGACGGGCACCCAAGGGATGTCGTAGCCGACCATCCATGTGCCGAACAGCTCGTGGACGGCCAGCAGGCGGTCGTCCAGGAACTCGTACGGTCCCACCGCGTTCGACTCGGTGGACGGCGTACCCGTCACCGGATCGACCTTGGTCCCCTGCGACAGCATCATGCGCGCCAGGATTTGCGAGTTGGTGAGGTCGCCGGCGCCGTGGGCCTGGTCGCGGCCCATCTCGACGTGCTGGATCTGGGGCGGAATCGACTCGCCGGTGGCGTCGTTGCGCGTGACGAGCCGGAACAATTGCCTGATCGAGCCGGTCCATGCCGGGTCGGGCGCATCCTTGTTGACGGTGAACCACTCGACGGCCTGGTTGTACCCGTCCCGGTCGCCCATGAAGATGGAACCGGACATCTTGGCGATGGTCGTGTACAGATGCTGGTTCATGAAGCGGCAGTTGCAGTTGTCGAAGGTCTGGATCACCGGGGTGACCAGGTTGGTCGAGAACAGCCGCGTATCGTCGTCCGTCCATGCGAGCGCCGGGTCCTGGGTGCTCGTGTAGCGCAGGATTTCCGCCGCGCCCGTCATCCGCTGGAGCGGGATGCCGGTGTGGATGTGCGAATCGGTGTAGTACACGTACCTGGCCGGATCCATCTGCTCGTACAGGCGGATGATCCGCATGGCATTGGCGCGGTAGGCCGAATCGCCGGTCACGTAGTACAGGATCGCCTGCGTGTAGGCGGTCAGGGCGTCGGCGATGAAAATGCCCTCGGCACCCTGCGAGTCCAGCCCGTAGATCCGCGGCTTCGTCGGGTCCGAACCGTTGACGTTCGAGATGCCCGGCGTCCGCGACGCCTTGGCCGACTTGAGCATCATGTTGAAATGCGTATTCCAGGGTTCTTTTTTCGCCAGGACCTCGGCCCGCATGTTCTCGAGCATGTCCTTGGTGAATCCGACGCCGGGATGCTTGAATCCGTTCGCATCGATCGTCTCGCTGATGACCGGCTGGTAGCTGGTCACCATCGTGTCGATCGGGTCGGCGGCCATCGCGACCTGGCCCGGCAAAGGTACCAGCGTCGTCGCGATGCCGACTGAAATCGCCATGCAGACGATGCGCCTGAACGCATGGTCGAATCTGATTGCTCTCATGTCTGTCCCCTCATTGTTAACCTCTTCGTGTTTAGGTTACCGATAACATTTTTTGACCTGAGCCGGACCGGAAACGCAGGGCGTGGCAGCGCGGACTGCATCGCCGAACCGGGCTCCAGGGTTTTTCAATCTACGAAGTGCGCTTGATCCACAGCGTATCGGCTCACGTCCGGCACGGCGCCGCGCCAGCCCCGTGCCGCATGACGATCACGCCGCGATCGGCACTGGACAGGGTCGTACGTTATCGATACCATCCAATTGTAGACCTAATTTCAACGGGCGCGCACAAATTTTTACCGGTAGAGAACTTCCGCAACGACGACCATGCCGGCCATCGCATCGACCAACGAATCCGACCGAATTTCTCCCGCCGCTGCGCCGTCGCGCGCGTGGGCCTGGCGACGGCCGCGGTCGTGGCGAGCCTTTGCCTGGCCGGGAACGGCGCGGCCTGGGGCGACTGGGCGCAGTGGGGCGACCTCGGCAACGGTCGCTATCGCAATCCCGTCCTGCCGGCCGATTACAGCGACCTGGATGCGATCCGCGTCGGCGACGACTACTACGCGATTTCCTCGACGTTCCAGTTTTCCCCCGGGATGGCGGAGCGATGAAAACGTCTCCGGGCGGCCGTCACACCCGCGCCACGCCATCGTCCTTCACGGGCGCCCATGCCACCCGTGCCAGCGCCAGGTCGGACAGCAGGGCCAGCGCCAGCGCGACGGCACCGATCAGCATGAGCACCCTGTGCTGGCCGCCGGTGGCGTTGAACAGCCAGGAATACGCGTAGCCGGCCAGCGCCTGGAACAGGGCGAACACGGTCGTCGCGCGGCTCCATGCGGCGCTCTGGGCCGGCACGTCGTCCGGGAGCGTGTGGCGGATGCGGCCCAGCGTCAGCGGTACGATGCCGGGCGGGAACGTGCCGATGACGAACGTCGCCGCCACCAGCACGGCGATGCCGTGCGCCGCGACCAGCGCGGCGGCGGCGGCGACCTGAACGCCGAGCGCCACGCGCATCGCGTTGCCGATGCCCAGGCGGTCGCCCAGCATCCCGTACAGCATCGGTCCGGCCGTCGCGCCGGCGCCGTAGATGACCCAGAACAGCGCCGCCGTGTGCGTGTTCATGTGCAGGCCGCGCGCCATGTAGTCGACGAGGAACACCATCATCGGCACGAGGCCGACGGCTTTCAGCGCGTACTGGCCATAGATCAGGTTCAGGGCGAAGCCTGTGCGCGCCGGGACGGCGGCGCGGGCCGGTGCGGCGGGCGCGGTTGCCGGTGCCTGCGGCCACCAGCGCCAGCTGGCCAGCGTCAGCAGCAGGGACAGTACGCCCAGCCCGGCCCAGGTGGCGGCGAGACCTTCGTTCAGCAGCAGCGGCACGACGGTGCCCGATGCCGCGATGCCCAGGCCGAGGCCGAGGAAGATCGCGCCGCTGGCCACGCCGCGGCGCTCGGGCGGCACCTGCGGCAGGATGGTCAGCGCGGCCAACACCATGATGATGCCGCCGGCGAGACCCGACAGGAAACGCCAGGCGAAGAACCAGGCGACGGACAGGGGCAGGGCGCAGGTGAAGAAGGCGAGCGAGGCCAGCAGCATCATCGCCTGCAGCGTGCGGCGCGCGCCCATGCGTGCCGCCAGCGGGCGGCCCGCCAGCGCGCCGGCCAGGTAGCCGACCAGGTTGGCGGCGCCGAGGAAGACGACGTCGCCGGCGGCGAACCAGTGCGCTTCGATCAGGGCCGGGATCAGCGGCGTGTACGCGAAACGCGCGAGGCCGATGCCGACCAGGCTGGCGCACAGGCCGGCCAGGATGGCGCGGGTCGCGGCGGTGTTCGATGAGGTATGCATTTCAGGTCCGTGACGAAGGCGACGGCGCGGAATGGCAGTCGGCGCATGTTTGACAGGGTAGTCAAACTTGACGGGTGTGTCAAGGATGGTGATAATCGCGGCCATGGCTGGCACAAAACAATTCGATGAAGACGAGGTGCTGAACCGCGCCATGCTGCTGTTCTGGCGGCGCGGTTTCGGCGCGACGTCGATGCAGGACATCGCGCAGGCGACGGGCGTCCTGCGCGGTTCGCTGTATCACGCGTATGGCGACAAGCAGGCGCTCTTCCTGAAGATCTACGAGCGCTACCGGGCGTGGTTCCTCGATGCCGTGCGCGCGGCGCTGGCCGCGCCGACGGCGGAACAGGCGCTGGCGCGCTATCTGCGGTTCTCGATCGAGACGCTGACGTCGGCGGACGGCGACGACGCCTCGCGCGGCTGCCTCACCACCAAGACGGCGACGGACGAGACGGCGATGGACGAGGCGATCCGGACGGCGTTGCGCGGCCTGCTCGACGCCGTGCGGCGATTGCTGGAAGAGCGCCTGGCGCAGCCGGATGCCGTCGAACGGTTGGCGCTGCCGCCCGCGGCGGCGGCGCGTCTCATCGTAACGATGACGCGTGGCCTCGTCGTCATGGAGCGCGTGTATGGCGACGCCGCCGGGTTGCAGGAGATCGCCGACGACCTGTTGCGGGTCGTGCTGCCGGCGTGCGGACAGGCAAAAAAATAGCCCGCTCGGAGGCGGGCTGAATCTATTTTCTTGGAGGAGAATAGAGGAGACGGTGTAATGATGCTGCATCGCACAAACACTGTCCAATGATGAGTGGTGATGTCAGCAATTCACCATGCCTATTTCTCTCTCAACAGTTCCGTGCGACATCCATCCCGCGTATTCGTTATATTTAAATCAACACCGGCAGCCGCCGGGACGAATGCTTGGATGGGTGTGAGGACATGAGGGAATCGAGTAACCGGTTCATCTACGGGGTATTGCTGGCGCTGGCCGCCGGCGCCGCTCAGGCCGCGCCGGTCGGCGGCGACGATCCGCTGAACGACAATGTGCCGGCCCGGACCGGCCCCGACGATCGCCCTTACAAGAGTTACGGCGCGGCCGCGCTCGAGATCGTGGCGTTCCAGGCCGCGTTGAACCGCGTCGACCACGCGTTCGTCCGTCCGGACGACTATGGCGTGAGCGTGGGTTCGATCCGCCGCAACCTGCACAGCAGCTGGGAGGTCGACCGCGATCCGTTCGAGATCAACCAGCTGGGCCATCCGTACCAGGGTTCCGTCTACTTCGGGCTGGCCCGCAGCAACGGGCTGACGTTCTGGGAATCGATGGCCGCCGCGTTTCTGGGCAGCGCGGTCTGGGAGATCGCCGGCGAGACGACCCCGCCGTCGCGCAACGACCAGATCACGACCAGCTTCGGCGGCAGCTTCCTGGGCGAATCGCTGTACCGGATGGCGAACCTGGTGCTGGAGCGGGGCGATGGCCTGTCGCCGCCATGGCGCGAAGCGGCGGCCGCGGCGGTGTCGCCGCCGCTGGGATTCAACCGTCACGTGCGTCCCGGCCGCGGTTCCGGCATCTGGAACAGCAACAACCCGGCCATCTATGCGCGGCTGCAGCTGGGCTTGGGCGGCCTCTCGCGCAGTATCGTCGGGCCGTCGCTGGCTGACCGGCGCAACGAGGTCGCGGCCGACTTCGCGCTCGACTACGGCCTGCCCGGCAAGCCCGGCTACACGTATCACCGGCCTTTCGATTACTTCCTGTTCCGCGTCCGGCTGTCGAATATCCAGGGCGTCGAAAGCCTGGCGTCGCGCGGCCTGCTGTTCGGCGCCCCGTACGCGGCCGGCCGCGATCTGCGCGGCATTCTCGGGGTGTACGGCAGCTACGATTACCTGGCGCCGCAACTGTTCCGCGTGGCCAGCACGGGCCTGACCGTGGGCAGCAATGCGCAGCTGTGGCTGGCCGACGGCATCGCGCTGCAGGGGCATGCGTCGGCCGGCGTCGGCTATACGTCGACGGGCACCGTCCGCGCCAGCACGAGCGGCCAGTACAACTACGGCTTCGCGCCACAGGCGATGGTGGAAATGCGCCTGATCGGCGGCGAAAAGCTCTCGCTCGACCTGGCCGCGCGCGAATTCTTCGACGGCAGGCTGACCAGTCCGGAGACGGCGGGCACCGACCGCGTGTTCCGTGGCGACGCCTCGCTGACGTACCGGCTGGCCGCCCACCATGCGGTCACGGTCAAGTACATCACGTCGCGCCGGACGTTCGCGTTCACGAACGTCCCCGAGCGGCAGCAGCGGCGCGACACGGTCGGACTCTACTATGCGTACCAGCCCGCCCGTGGTTTCGGCGCCGTGAACTGGTGAGCGCCGGCCCGCCAGCACATGGCGGGCGTCTTTGCCTGTACAGTAGCTGGATGCACCGCATCGACAAAACCATCGTCATCGCCGCGCCGCGGCCCGCCGTGTGGCAGGCGTTGACGGATCCCGCCGCCATGCGCGCGTGGATGGGCGAACCGGACATGCGCATCGACGTGCGGACCGACTGGCGTCCGGGCGCGGCGATCGTCATCACCGGCGTTCATCACGGCCCGTTCCGCAACACGGGCATCGTGCTGGAGGTCGTGCCCGCAACGACGCTCAGGTACACGCATCTGAGTTCGGTCTCGGGATTGCCCGATCTGCCCGAACACCACAGCGTGATCGCGTTCGACCTCGCGGACGCGGCGGGCGTAACGTCGCTGCGGCTGGCGGTGGAGCGATTTCCGACCGAAACGATCTACCGGCACCTCGACCTTTATTGGCGCGGCACGGTGGAGATATTCAAGGCGTTCGTCGAACGGGCGTTGGCGGGCAAGTGACGTCATTCCTCCGATCCCGATTTAGTTGGCGCTGTCTGCGTTAAGTAGACACGTAGACCCGCAACGCGAACAGCGCGTTTATTTTCGGATCGCGCCGGCGCCCTCGGCCCGCCTCGCGTCGTGCTCAACAGCGCCGCCCACGCCCCCGTGCTGACGCCTTGACATGTTTCGCCGCCTATAATGGCGGCCATGAACGATCACTTGTGGGACCTGTTGCCGGCGCGCCGGCACGTCGGGTTGCGCCGGCTGCTGGCGCCCGGCCCGGATGCCGCCGCCCTGGAACGCATCCTCCGCGCGGCCGCGCAGGCGCCCGATCACGGCCTGCTGCGGCCGTGGCGGTTCGTACTGGTTCCGCAAGACCGGCGCGCCGACCTGGGCGCCGCCTTCGAGGACGCGCTGGCACAGCGCGACCCGGCCGCCGACGATGCCGCGCGCGCCGCCGCGCGCGACAAGGCGCAGCACGCGCCCTGCCTGCTGGTGGCCATCCTCATCGACGCGCCCGCCACGCCCATCCCGACGGCGGAAAAGCTGGTGTCGCTGGGATGCGCCATCCAGAACCTGCTGCTGGCCGCGCAGGCGCTGGACTTCGCCAGCGGCCTCGCGAGCGGCGGGGCGCTGGATGCGCCAGCGATGCGGCGCCTGCTGCGCCTGGAGCCGCACGAGCGCGCGATCTGCTTCATCGGCCTGGGCACGGCCGCCGTCGCGAAGCCGCCACGGCAGCGCCCGGAGCCGGCGCAGTTCTTTTCGAGCCTCTGACGACACCGGCCATGGCCGATGTGACATGGCGTTGTCCAGAAATATCGCCAAAGTGTCTTTGTTACGACACACTCGCCCCAGATTTGAGAACATTCCGTACGGCAATGTTTTATAGTCTGGGGTGTAGCGCTTGATCCCGATTAAGTGTCCGTCGTGTATTTCAGACAACCACCATGACTGCAGCCAAAACACAACATGCCGCGTCCACGGACCACGGTGGCGCATGCCGCCCGGCCATGGCCGGCGTAGTTGCCGTGCCGCCTTACGCCGGGGGCTATGTCGCACTGGATTGGCTCGAGCACGCGCCCGGCTTCGTCGCCTGCCTCGTCGGTCCCGATCTCGTGTTCACCCATGCGAACGACGCCTACAAACGCCTCGTGGGCCGCGAGGATCTGGTCGGCCTGCCGTTCCGCGTCGCGCTGCCGGAAGTGGCCGAGCAGGGAGTGTTGCCGTTATTAAAATCCGCGCTGGAGACGGGCGAACGCGTGGTCCAGTGCGCGCGTCCGGTGCGACTCGCCGTCGACGGCGGCGCTTCGCAGCTGCGCTACGTCGATTTCATCGCGCAACCCATTCCGCGCTTCGATGGCGAGGAATGCGGGGCGCTGCTGATCCTGGGCAGCGACGTGACGATGGAAACGGTGTCCGAGCGCGACCTGCAGTTCAGCCTGACGCACGACGTGCTGACGGGCTTGCCGAATCATGCGCTGTTCCGCGACCGGCTCGAACACGCGTTGCGGCGGGCCGCGCGCGCCCAGCGTCCGCTGCAGGTGGCGGCCCTGCACCTCGACCTGTTCAAGCGTGTCAACGCGCTGGTCGGCCGCCAGGGCGGCGAGCGCATCCTGCGCGAGGTGGCCGGCCGCATCGAGCGGGCCGCCGGGCCGGACGTGACGGTCGCACGCGACAGCGGCGACAAATTCCTGCTTCTGCTGGAAGGCGAGCAGCAGCCGAACGCGGCCGCGCGGATCCAGGACGTGGTCCGGGCCGTGGCGGAACCGTTCGAGCACAAAGACCACAGCGTCTATGTGACCTGCTGC
This sequence comes from Massilia putida, assembly GCF_001941825.1. NCBI lineage: Bacteria > Pseudomonadati > Pseudomonadota > Betaproteobacteria > Burkholderiales > Oxalobacteraceae > Massilia > Massilia putida. The sequence continues at coordinate 1,136,342 of NZ_CP019038.1, read as the reverse complement.
GTGGGCGGCGCGGCGTTCCCCCTGAGCGGGCAGACGGCGGACAGCCTGCTGCTGGCCGCCGACCGCGCACTGGCATGCGCGGAGGAAGCGGGTGCCGGGACGCAGCGCTGGGACGATACGCTGCCCGACGACGCGGGCATCGCGCGCCTCCGGCTGGGCTTCGCGCTGCGCGAAGCGCTGGCGGGCGACGGCCTGTCCGTGTACTACCAGCCGCGCGTCGACCTCGTCACGGGCGAGATCTGCGCCGTGGAAGCCTCGGTGCGCCTGGACAAGGCGGACGAGGCGTTGTCGTCCGCGACGTTGAATGGCGTCGCGGAAGAATGCGGCCTCAGTGCGGAACTGGGCGCGTGGGTCTTGCGGGCCGCCGCCGCGCAGGCCGCGCAGTGGCGGGCGATGGGCTTCACGTCGCTGCGCGTGGCCGTCAATCTGTCGGCACGCCAGTTCGCCATGTCCGATCTGGAAGACGTCATCGTGCGGGCGCTGGCGGAGGCGGACATGCCGGCGACGTGCCTGGATCTCGGGCTGACCGAGAACGTGGTGATGGAAGACATGAACCGCGTCGTCGACTGCCTGCTCGCGCTGCGCCACCTCGGCATCCGGCTATGCCTCGACGACTTCGGGACCGGCTCCTCCAGCCTCATCAACCTGCAGCGCCTGCCCGTCGACCTGCTCAAGGTCGACGGCTCGTTCCTGCGCCGCGTGCCCGACGAGGACGGCGCCGCGGCGATCGTCGATGCGATCGTCTCGATGGGGCACAGCCTGGGCATGCGCGTCATCGCCAACGGCGTCGCGCGCGAGAACCAGTGCGAGTTCCTGGCGCGCCACATGTGCGACGAGGTGCAGGGCGACTTCGTGTCGAAACCGCTGCCGGCCGACGCCATGACCGGCCTGCTGCAGACCGGCGCCGGCCTGGCGCCGCGGCTGCTGCGCTTCAACCGCACGCAGCCCACGCTGCTGCTGGTGGACGACGAGACGAGCATCGTGTCGTCGCTCAAGCGCCTGTTGCGGGGCGACGGCTACCGCATCCTGACCGCGAACAGCGGCAGCGACGGCCTGAAGATCCTGGCCGAGCATACCGTCGACGTGATCGTGTCCGACCAGCGCATGCCGGAGATGACCGGCGTCGAATTCCTGCGCACCGTGCGCCAGCTGTATCCGGACACCGTGCGCATCGTGCTGTCCGGCTTCACCGAGCTGCAGACGGTGACGGACGCCGTGAACGCCGGCGCGATCTACAAATTCCTGACCAAGCCCTGGGACGACGAGCAGCTGCGCAGCCACATCCAGGAAGCCGTCGCGTACGGCGCGATGGCCAATGAAAACCGCCTGCTCACGCTCGAAGTGCGCACGGCCAACCAGAAGCTCGCGGCCGTGAACCGCCAGCTCGAGCTGGGCCTGGCGCGGCAGCAGAGCGAAATCGAGCGGGGCGAGATCAGCCTCGACATCGTGCACGAAGCGCTCGACAACGTGCCCGTGCCGGTGCTGGCGAGCGACGACCTCGGCATGATCGTGCTGGCCAACCGCGCCGCGTCCGAGCTGTTCGCCGGCCGCGAGCAGGTGCTCGGTTGCGACATCCGCCAGCTGTTCCCCGGCATGCCGGACCGGCTGCCCGAGGGCGAGTTGTTTTCGTTCGAACACCGTGCGGACGGCAAACGGTTTACGGCCGAGGTGCGGCCGATGGGAAGCGGCAGCCAGTCGCGCGGCTGGCTGATCGCCATTAACGGCGTGGAAACCGATTGACCGATATGGCAGAGAGCATCTTGACCAAACGTTGCCGTGAAGTGCCCGGCGGCGCAGGCCGTGCGGACAACCATCCGGCCGCAGCGGACGTGCTGTCCGCCGAACGCCGCCGCGTGCAGGAGCGGCTGTCCTGGCTGTGCCGCCACGCGGGCGACGGCCGGGCGAACGGCCTGTTGCGCACCGTCGTCGAACAATACCGGATGGGGGGATTGCCATGACGGCGGTGAACCTGGCCCCGGTGATGACGAGCCTGCGCGACCTGCCGGCCTTGCCGTCCATCGTTCTCGACCTGATCCAAACGCTCGGACAAGAGGATGTCGACGTGACGGCCCTGGCGGAAAAGATGTCGCGCGACCAGGCCCTGGCCGCGAAGATGCTGCGCCTGGCGAATTCGTCGTTCTACGGCCTGGCGGGCAAGGTCAAGACGGTCAAGCAGGCGATCGTCGTGCTCGGGTTCGACAGCGCGCGGGCGCTGGCCGTGGCCGGCAACGTCATCGGCAGCCTCCACGGCGGCGCAGGCCGGCGGGTCGACGTGGCGGAATTCTGGCGCCATTCGATCGCGACGGCGCTGTGCGCGAAAAATCTCGCGCGCCAGGCCGGCATCGACCAGGAGGCCGCGTTCATCGCCGGCCTGTTGCACGACATCGGCCGGCTCGTGCTGGCGACCCGTTTTCCCGCCGAGTACGCAAGAGTGCAGGGCGATTGCGAGCGCAACGATACGCCGGTGAACGTGGCCGAGCTGCGCGTGTTCGGCCTGGATCACCAGCGCGCCGGACAGATGCTGGCCGAGGCGTGGAAGTTTCCGCCGCTGATCCAGCGCGCGATCGGCCAGCATCACGCACCGGCCAGCGCCGATCTGGGCGATCTTCCCGGCGTGGTGCACGTGGCCAACGCGATGGTGCACGCGCTGGACCTGGGCGGAGGGCGGCATGTCGCCGTGCCGCGCCTGCTCGACGCGGCCTGGGACAGCCTGGGCCTCACGCCGGAGCATTTGCTGACCGTATGCCGCGACACCGAAGGGCAGTTCGAGGAAACGTGCCGGCTTTTAATGTAGGATCAGATGATGAACATGACCGCCACCATGAGATCGGAGACGTCCGCGGGCACGATCCTGTGCGTCGACGATGAGCCGAACATCCTCGCGTCGTTGCGGCGTCTGTTTCGCCGGGAAAACTACAAAGTCTTGACCGCGGGCAGCGCCGCCGCCGGATGGGCCGTGCTGGAAGAGGAGCACGTCGACATCGTCATTTCCGACATGCAGATGCCGGAAGTGAACGGCACGGAATTCCTCGAGCGCGTACGCCAGCGCTGGCCGGACACATTGCGCCTGCTGCTGACCGGCCATGCCGACCACGAGGCCACGATCGGCGCGATCAACCGCGGCGAAGTCTACCGCTACATCACGAAGCCGTGGAACGAGGACGCCATCCTGCTCGTCGTGCGCGACGCGTTGGAACGCCAGTCGCTGCAGCGCGAAAAGATCCGGCTGGAAGAACTGACCCGCCTGCAGAACGAGCAGCTGCGCGACCTGAACGCCACGCTCGAGCAGCGCGTGCGCGACCGCACGGCCGAGCTCAGCCTGGCCCAGAAGTCGCTGCAGGCGTCGCACGATCGCCTCAAGACGAACTTCCTCACCCTGATCAAGGTGCTGTCGGGCCTGATCGAAACGCGCGGCGGCGCCGTGGCCGGACACGGCCGCCGGGTCGCCGACATGGCGCGCCGCATCGCGCTGCGCATGGGCTTGTCGGCGCGCGAAGCGCAGGACATCTTCGTGGCCGGCCTGCTGCACGAAATCGGCAAGACCGGGTTCCCCGACACGCTGATCGGCGTGCCGGAGTCGACGCTGAAAGGCGATCACCTGGGGCTGTACCGCAAATATCCCCACCTCGGCGAGCAATTGCTCATGCCGCTCGAGGAATTGCGCGAGCCGGCGCGCATCATCCGCGCCCACCGCGAGCGGTTCGACGGCGCCGGTTTCCCGGAAGGCGTGGCCGGCTTCGACATTCCGCTCGGCGCGCGCATCCTGGCCGTGGCCCACGATTTCGAGTCGCTGCAGCAGGGCGTGCTCGCCCAGCGCCGCGCGGATGCCGCGCAGGCGACGGAACTCGTGGCGGAGAGCCGCGGCAAACGGTACGACCCGGCCGTCGTCGAAGCGTTCTACGATATCCGGACGGGCCGCAGCGTGGCCGAGGAAATCGCCGACGTCGCCATGGGCGTCGCGCAGCTCAAGCCGGGCATGGTGCTGAGCCGCGACCTGCTGTCCACGGACGGCGCGCTGTTGCTGTCGGCGGACCATATCCTGTCCGACCGGATGCTGAAGCAGCTCGTCGAATTCGAGCGCCGGTCGGGCCATCCATTACAACTATTCGTGAAATCAGGAACCGCCGATGCGCCGCATTCTCATTCTTGACGACGAACCGTCCGTGCTGAATGCCCTGCGCCGCACGCTGCGCGCGGCATTCCCGCAGGCGGACGTCGTGATCGAAGCCTTCGACGAGCCGGAAGCGGCCGTCCTTCGTGCCGGCGAGCAGGATTTCGACGTCGTCATTTCCGACTACCGCATGCCGGGCCTCAACGGCGCCGACGTGCTCCAGCTCGTCAAAGGGCTGCAGCCGGACGCGGTCCGCATCGTCGTCAGCGCCACCACCGAAATGCTGGACATCGTCAACGCCGTGAACCGGGCCGAGGTATTCCGCTACCTGGCCAAGCCGTGGCAGCAGGAAGAACTGGTCGCGACGGTCCAGGACGCGTTCGCGCGCCGGGACGCCCTGGTCCAGGCGAAGCAGGGGACGGCCGCCGTGCCGCCCGCGCGACCCGCCGCCGGCGGACAAGAGGACGTGCTGCGCCAGCTCGAACAGGACGAGCCGGGCATCACCCGCGTCGACTGGGACGAGCACGGCAACATCCGCCTGTTTTAACGGTTCCTACCCGCACATTCTGTTGTCCGGGCATTGGCAGGTCAATGTTTGAGGGGTAAGATGTGTTGCATCAGGGAATTTTCTTTAAACGCCGCGGAGACATCTCATGGGCTTTTTTTCTCGTTTAGTGGGTGGCGCGGACGGCGGCGGCAAACAGGCCGCGGTGGCTGCGGCCAGTGCCCAGGAGCAGGAACAGCAGGCGGAGCGCATCAGCCATGACATCGACGCCGCCTACTACCGCTGGTTGACCGGGTCCGCCCGGTTCGACGCGCCGGCCGAGGTGGAGACCGCGATCCTCGACCAGGTCCGCGCGCTGGCGGCCCGTCCCGGCGACGCGGCCGAACTGGTGCCGCGCGTGCCGGAAGTGATTCCCAAACTGTTGCAAAGCCTGGCCGAGGAAGACGTCTCCGCCTCGGAACTGTCGCGCCTCGTCGTGCAGGACGTCGTGCTCGTGGCGGAAGTGATCCGCGAAGCCAACAGCGCGTACTACCGCCCGATGACGCAGGTAAAAACGGTCGAGGCCGCCATCATGATGCTCGGCCATAACGGCTTGCGCATGCTGCTGGCCCGCGTCGCATTCCGCCCCGTCATCAAGATGCAGGCCGAAGGCTTCTCGAAAAAGGCCGCGCCGCACGTCTGGGGCCAGTCCGAGCGCTGCGCGCTGGCCGCGAGCCTCGTCGCGCCCGGCCTCACCGCCGACGTGTTCGAAGCGTATCTGGCCGGCCTGATGCAGAACGTCGGCCTGATCGTCGCATTCCGGCTGGCCGACCGTTTGTGCCAGAACGGCACCGTGCCGGGCTCCACCGACTTCGGCATCGAATTGCTGGCCTGCGGGCGCCAGATGTCGGCCGGCATCGCGCGCCATTGGGAATTTCCGGCGGAGGTCACCGGAGCGATCGAACAGGCGGGCGATCCGGACGGCTCCCACCTGGCGCAGGCGCTCGACCTGGGCGACCGGATCGCCAAGCTGCGCCTGCTGCTCGACGCCGGCGTCGTCGGCGAGGACGATGCGCTCGTGACGGATGGCCTGGACAGCTTCCAGCGCCGCTGCCTGGGCAAGCTGAGCCACCTGGAAGCCTGAACGATTCCAACGAAAATCATAACTGCAGCCAAGAACTGTCAATTTTGCGCAACATTTTATCGATAACGCATGTCGTTTAATTTGTGACAAAATATTTCGCTTATGAAGCGTGTATATGCGTTCATTTGCGATGTAAAGCTGGAAACTTCGTGAAATCCGCAGCATAGCGCGCCCGGCGCGTGAATCCGGGGCATGTCCCGTACGCCGACTCACACGGGCCCGGCTGTGACGGCGACGCAAAGGTCCGCTAGGATCAGACTCATGTGACAAATGCCAGCGGTCGCCTGATATCGCATGAACAGGAGTGCACCATGAATTCCTCCGCTTTCGCGCCCGAAGCGGCTGCCGTTGATGTATCCCAGGCAAGACTGCAAGTCCTCGAGTTCATCTGCTGGGGACAGCGTTTCGCCGTGCCGCTGGCGTCCGTGCGGCGGGCCGTGCTCAGCGCCCGGCCGGTGCCGTTGCCGGGAGCATCGGACATCGTCCTCGGTGTGCTCGACGTGGGCGGCGAGACCGTGACCGTCCTCGATTTCGCCCGCCGCGCGTGTGGCGGCCCGACGGTCATCACACCCTCTCAACAATTTCTCATCGTCGAATCGAACGGTTTCCCGTGCGCACTCGTCGTCGACAGCATCGTCGGCCCGGGCATTGCGCCGCCTGCCGCCGCTTGGCCGGCCGAGGCGGGCCAGGCCCGATTCGTCGACGGCGCACTGCATCTGGAAGACGGACTGTGCCTGATCGTCGAGCCGGCCCGCTTCCTGTTCGATCATGAACGGGAGCAACTGACGCAGGCGCTGGCGGGAGCTGCCGGTGATCGGCACTGACCCCACCTTGCCGGCCACGGGCGTGCCGGCCACGGGCGTGCCGGCCACGGGCGTGCCGGCAACGGATGTGCTGGCGCTGGCCGCACAGCGCGTCGAGGCCGAGACGGGACTGACATTCCCCGGTACCCGGCGCCGGCAGTTCGATGCCGCCCTGGGCCGGATGGCCGAGGCGCTCGGCCTGCCCGGCGCGGCGGCGTGCGCGTCGTGGCTGCTGGCCGGTCCGTGGGACGCCGCCCGCAGCGCCCTGTGCGCGCGTTTTCTCACCATCGGCGAGACTTATTTCTTCCGCGAGCCGCGCGCCCTCGACCTGGTGTGCGACGTCGCGCGCGCGCACCTGGCGCGCGGCGAGACCCGGTTGCTGCGCATCTGGAGCGCCGGCTGCTGCACGGGCGAGGAACCGTATTCGATCGCGATGACGCTGCGCCGCTGCGCGCCCCGGCTCCTTCCCGACGGCGTGACGATCCTCGCGACCGACCTGAACGACGCCTTCCTCGACTTCGCCCGCGCCGGCAGGTACCGGCGCTGGTCGTTCCGTCGCACCGATCCGGCCGACCTCGACGAATTCTTCCGGCCGCTCGGCGACGGCCGCTTCGAGATCGATCCGCAGCTGCGCGCGGCGGTCCGCTTCGCCAGCCTGAATCTCGCGTCCGGCGCGTATCCGTCCAGCGCGACGGGCACGCCCGCGCAGGACGTCATTTTCTGCCGCAATGTGCTCATGTATTTCGGCCAGGAGCAGGCCAGGCGCGTGATCGCCCGCATGCGCGATTGCCTCGTCGACGGCGGCTGGCTCGTGGTCAACGCGAGCGAAGCGTCGACGTCGCTGTTCGCCGGTTTCACGCCCGTGTACCAGGAGGACGCGGTGTTCTTCCGCAAGAGCGCGCTGCCGGCGCCCGCGGACGTGCCGGCCAAGGCGCCTGCCGCCGCGCCGGTGGCCTTCACGCCGGCGCCGGAACCCGCGCCCGCACCCGCGCCCGCATTCGCGCCCACACCCGCGCCGGCGCCGCGGCGCGACGACGCGATGGCGCGCGTGCACGCGCTGGCGGACGCGGGCCGGCGCGAGGAGGCGCTGCAAGGCCTGCGGCGCGCCGTCGAGGCCGACGCGTTGTCGGCGCCGCTGCAGCAGGACGCCGCGCTGTTCGCGCTCGAACACGACGACCGCGCGCTGGCGCGCCAATGCGTCCGGCGCCTGCTGTACCTCGAACCCGACAGCGCGATCGGCCATTACCTGTCCGCGCTGATCGAGGACGCCGCGGGCCGGCGGCCGCGCGCGCGCATCCTGCTGCGCGAATTCGGCCGCCTCGCGCCAGGTGCCGACGCCGAACTGCGCGGCGCCCTCAGGCAATGGATGGAGCGCGCGTCATGACGTCCGCCTTCGATTGGGAAGCCTTGTCGCGCCGGCTGGAAGCGGCGCGCGCCGCGCTGGCCGCGCTCGACCGCCCCGACCCGGCGGCCCAGGAACGCCTGCTCGCCGAGCGCGCCGCCGCGCTGGCCGCCGCCGCCGCGCCGGTCGAACGGCCGGCCGACGGCGTGGAGGTGCTGGCCTTCCGCTGCGGCGGCGAGCGCTATGCGTTCGACTCGGCATGGGTCGCGCGCGCGCTGCCGCTGCTGCCCCTGACCTTGCTCCCGGGCGTGCCTTCCCACGTCGCCGGCATCGCGATGTGGGAAGGCGAGTTGCTGGCCGTGGTCGACCTGCGCGTGCTGCTTGCCCTGCCGTTGTCGGAACTGGCCGAACCCGGCGCGCTGATCGTGCTGCGGGGCGAGGACAACCGGTTTGCCGTCCTGGCCGACGCGATCGACGGCACACGCCGCTTCGCGCATGCCGACATGGGGCACAGCCTGCCCATGCTGGCCGACCCGGACGCCAGCTACCTGCTCGGCGTCGCCCCCGACCGCACCGCGCTGCTCGACGCGCGGCGCCTGCTTGCCGATCCGACGCTCGTCGTGAATGCGGACCACTGACAACGATAGGAGACTTCCATGCGCATGCTTGCCGACCTTACCACCCGCGCGAAACTGATACTCGGTTTCGGCGTGATCGTCGTGGCGATGGCGCTGACCAGCATGGTGTCGTGGCAGGGCCTCGCGCGCCAGCGGGCGTTGCAGCAACAGCTGTACAACGACGACCTGGTGATCGTGTTCAAGATGCAGGAACTGCGCAATGCGATCAACCGCGAGCGGGTGGCCCTGCTGTCGTCGCTGGTCGCCGGCGGCGCAGCGCAGGCGGGCTTCGAACGCCAGCTAGTCGTCGAGGAGTCCGCGATCCGCGCTCTGCTCGCCGACCTGGCCGCACGCGCGCAGTCCGACCGCGACTTCGCCTCCGATTACGCGCGCCTGGCCGGCGCCTACCGCGAGTACGGCGCCGTGCGCGACAACGAGGTGCTCGCGTCGGCCCGCGCGGGACGGCGCGCGAGCGCCGGGGAGGCGGCGACCGGGCAGCTGCAGAACACGTTCGACCGGCTCAGGTCCGTCGCCGAGGAGATCGGCGCCAAGCAGCTCGACGAGGCGCGCGCGCGCATGCGCGACGGCGCGGCGCTCGTGGACAGCGCCGGCGCGGCGCTGATCCTGGTGAACCTGGCGGCCGTCCTGCTGGCCTGCGCGAAGACGTACTGGCTCAACCGTGCGATCGCCAGGCCGCTGCGCGAGGCGACGCTCGTCGCCGAACGCATCGCGACCGGCGATCTGCGCGGCGGCGTGCCGGTGACGAGCAACCGCGACGAGGTCGGGCAGCTGATGCGCGCGCTGGACAGCATGGTGCAATCGTGGCGGGTACTGGCCGCCGAGACCGCGCGCGGCGTCGCCACGCTGACCGCGGCCGCGAGCGAGATCTTGTCCAGCACCGCGCAGGGGGCGGCCAGCACGGCCGAGACGGCGGCCGCCGTCAGCGAGACGACGGCCACCGTCGAGGAGGTCAAGCAGACGTCGCTGCTGGCGTCGGAAAAATCGCGCGCCGTGTCCGAGGCGGCGCAGCAGGCGGCGCGGACCGCCACCGACGGCCGCCGCGCGCTGGAAGAGAGCGTGAAGGGCATGCAGACCATCCAGGAAAAAATGGAGGCGATCGCGGGCACGGTCGTGCGCCTCTCCGAGCGCAGCCACGCGATCGGCGAGATCACGGCGACCGTCGCCAGCCTCGCCGAGCAATCGAACCTGTTGGCCGTGAACGCGGCGATCGAGGCGGCCAAGGCCGGGGAACACGGCAAGGGATTCGCCGTGGTGGCGCAGGAAGTCAAGAGCCTGGCGGAGCAGTCGCGCCAGGCCACGCGTCAGGTACGCGAGATCCTGGGCGAGATCCAGAAGAGCGTCGGCGCGGCCGTGATGATCACGGAGCAGGGCGCGAAGACGGTGGCGCAAGGCGTCGAGCAGACGACGCAGGCGGGGCAGGCGATCCGCGCGCTGTCGGACACCATGACGGAGGCGGCGCAGGCGGCGATGCAGATCGCCGTGTCGAGCCAGCAGCAGCAGGCCGGCATGGACCAGGTGGCGCTGGCGATGGAAAACATCCAGCAGGCCAGTACGGAAAACGCGGCCGGCTCGCGCCAGGCGGAGGCGTCGGCCCGCAACCTGCATGCGCTGGGGCTGTCGCTGCGCCAGACCGTGGAACGTTTCCAGCTCTGATACCGCGATGACCGACGAGCAGTTCCTGCAAAGATTGCGCGGCATCTTCAACGAGGAGGCGCGCGAACACCTGGCGCAGATCGACGTCGGGCTGGTCGCGCTCGAACAGGCGCCCGAACCCCAGCGCGACGCGCTGCTGGAGCGGGTCCTGAAGGTGCTGCATACGCTCAAGGGCGCGGCGCGCACCGTCGACGAGCTCGAACTGGAATACCTGTGCCACGCGCTGGAAAGCGTGCTGGCCGCCGCGCGCGAGTCGGGCGTGCACGCGACGGCCGAACAGTTCGACCTGCTGCACAAGGCCGCCGCCGCCGCGCGCCAGGTCGTCGACGCGCCCGGCCTGCGCAGCCGCAAGGTGGCGGGCATGCTGGCGGAGCAGGTCGATGCCGTGGCGCGCGCGCTGCTGGCGCAAGCGTCCGCGCCGCCGGACGCCGCCCCGGCGCCCGGCTTCCCCATGCCCGGGACCCCCGGGTCCCAGCCCGAGCCCGAGCCCGAGCCCGAGCCCGAGCCAGGCGCGGGGCCGGACGACGGCGCGGACGACGGCACCGGTGAACGGATCCGCATCGACGGCCGCTGCATCGATGCGATCCGCACCCATGTGGAGGCGCTGTTGCCGGTCGAACTCAAGGTGCGCCACCACGTCGAGGAATTGCGCGCGCTGGCCGCCGACATCGCGACGCGCCGGCGCGAAGACCCGGCACGCGGCAGCAGCGACGACGGCGTACGTATCGAGCTGGCGTGCACCCGGCTGGCCTCGTCGCTGGAACACACTGGCAGGGAGCTGCACGGCGTGCGCGCGCGCCTGTTCGACGCGGCGCTGGAAACCGCGCTGGTGCCGTCCGCCGCCGCGCTGAACGAATTGCCCGCGCTCGTGCGCAACCTGGCGCGCGGCCACGGCAAGGAGGTGCGGCTCGAGATGCGGGGCGCGGACGTGGACATCGACCGCCGCGTGCTCGGCGTCGTGCGCGAAGCGCTCATCCACCTCGTCACCAACGCCGTCGACCACGGCATCGAGACGCCCGCGCAGCGCAAGGCGGCGGGGAAGGATCCCGCCGGGCGCATCGCGATCGCGGTGACGCAGCGCGACGCGCGCATGGTGTCGGTGCGGATCGACGACGACGGCGCCGGCATCGATACGGCGGCCCTGGCACAGGCGGCGGTCCGGCGCACGGGCCTGCCGGACGCCGAGCTGGCGCAGATGAGCGAGCAGCAGCGCCTGCAGCTGGCGCTGCGCGCCGGCGTGTCGACCCGGTCCGAGGTCACCCACGTGTCGGGACGGGGGATGGGGCTGGCCATCGTGGCCGACAAGGTGGCGGCCAACGGCGGGCAGCTCGTCGTCGCCACGATGCCGGGGGCCGGCGCCACGTTCGAACTGTTGCTGCCGGTCGGCGTGGCGAACCTGCGCGCGCTCGTCGTGGAGGTCGCGGGCGCGCGCTACGCGGTGCCGCTGACGGGCCTCGAAGCGGTGCGCAGCGAAGCCCAGGCCGACATCCGGACGGTCGAGGGCCGCGAGACCGTGCTGGCCGGGACGCGCGTGCTGCCGCTTGTGCGCCTCGCCGCGCTGTTCGGCACGGCGAAACCGGCCCGGGCGGCGGACGAGGCGCGGGGGCGGGGCGTGGTGCTCGTCGCGAGCGCGGCCGGGCAGGCGTTCGGCATGCTGGTCGACGCCATCGTCGCCGAGCAGGACCTGCTGCCGAAGAGTTTCGGCCCGCTGCTGCGCCGGGTGCGCTGGTTCAGCGGCGCGGCGCAGCTGGGCGACGGGACGCTGGCGCCCGTGCTGGCGCTGGAGGACATCGCCGGCCGCGGGTTCGCGGGCGCGTCCGCCGCACCCGCCGCGCCTGTCGCCGCGCCCGGACCGCGGCGCGTGCTCGTCGTCGAGGACTCCGTCACGTCGCGCCTGCTGCTCAAGCACATCCTGGAAGGCGCCGGCTGCAGCGTCGACACGGCGGAGGACGGTCTGGACGCGCTGTCGCGGCTGCGCGCCGGCCGCTACGACGCGGTGGTGAGCGACGTGGAAATGCCGAATATGGACGGCCTGGCGCTCACCGCCAGCATCCGCGCCAACCCGGCGACCGCCGAGCTGCCGGTGATCCTGGTGACGTCGCTGCAGACGCCGGAACAGCGCGAGGCCGGCCTGCGCGCCGGCGCCGACGCCTATTTCACCAAGGGCAGCTTCGACCAGGACCGCCTGCTGGCGACGGTGCGCCGCGTCGCCGGGATGGAGGCGCCATGATCCGCGTGCTGGTGGTCGACGATTCGAATTCGGTGCGCGAGCTGCTCGTGCACATCCTCGGTACGGCGCCGGGGCTGGCGGTGGTCGGGTGCGCCGCCGACGGCGAGGAAGCGGTGCGGATGGCGCACGAACTCAAGCCGGACGTGATCACGATGGACCTGCAGATGCCGCGCATGGACGGCTACGAGGCGATCCGCTGCATCATGCAGACGTGCCCCACGCGCATCGTCGTCGTCAGCGGCAGCGAGGACCGGGCCGAGGTCGACGCGAGCTTCCGCGCGATCGGGGCGGGCGCGCTGGTGCTCGTGCGGCGCCCGTACGGCATCGGCCATCCGCTGCACGCCGACAGCGCCCGCGAGCTGGTGCGCACCGTGAAGGCGATGGCCGAGGTGCGCGTCGTGCGGCGCTGGAGCGATGCGCGGCGCGCGGCGCGGCCGCTGCAGGGGGCGCCGCGGCGCCTGATCGCGATCGGCGCGTCGACGGGCGGGCCGACCGTCCTGCGCGACATCCTGGCCGAACTGCCGCCCGGCTTTCCGCTGCCGGTGGTGATCGTCCAGCACCTCGCGCCCGGCTTCATGGACGGCCTGGCCACATGGCTGGCCGATGCCAGCGGCTACCCGGTGGAAGTGCTGCACGACGGCGCGGCGCTCACGGGCGGGCGCGCCTACCTGGTGCCCGAGGGCTGGCAGGCGGCGCTGGGGCCGGGGCTGATCGGCCGGCTCCTGCAGGCGCCCCCGGAACACGGCATGCGCCCGTCCGTGTCCTACCTGTTCCGCGCCATCGATCCGGAACTGCGCCCGGCCACGGCGGCCGTCCTCCTGACCGGCATGGGCAAGGACGGCGCGGCCGAACTCAAGGTATTGCGCGAGCAGGGCGCGCTCACGATCGCGCAGGACCGCGCCAGCGCCGTCGTGTACGGCATGCCCGGCGAAGCCCTGCGCCTCGATGCTGCGATGCTGGTGCTCGAACCGGCGGAAATCGGCAAGGTGCTGGCGCGCCTGCCGGCCGAGCCGTTTCCGTCCACGGTTTTTTCAACGAATGGAGACCCTCCATGAACACGTCTCCCGCTAACGAGAACGACATCGAGATCCTGGTGGTGGAGGACAGCGCCACCCAGGCCCGCCAGCTGGCGCAACTGTTGGCAAATGCGGGCTATGGCGTGCGCATCGCCGTCGACGGGCGCGCGGGCCTGGAGGAAGCCCGACAGCGTCCGCCGACCCTGGTCGTGACCGACATAAACATGCCGCGCATGGACGGCTTCGAGATGTGCAAGGCGATCAAGCAGGACGAGCGCTTGCGCGACGTGCCGGTGATCCTGCTCACGTCCCTCTCCAGCCTGTACGACGTGATCAAGGGCCTGGACTGCGGCGCCGACAATTTCATCCGCAAGCCGTTCGAGGCCGACTATCTGCTGGGCCGCATCCGCTTCATCCTCGCCAACCGCGCGCTGCGCTCGAACGAGCGGGTGCAGCTGGGGATGAAGATCAGCCTCGGCGGGCAGACCCATTTCATCACGGCGGAACGGCAGCAGATCTTCGACCTGCTGATCTCGACGTACGAAGAAGCGATCCACATGACGGAGCAGCTGCGCACCCAGCAGGAGCGCATCAAGCATTCGTACCAGTCGCTCGAAGGCCTGTACCGCGTCGCCGAGGCGATCAATCCGGTGCTGTCCGAGCAGGACGTGGCCGAGCGCGCGCTCGACCGCGTGCTGGATCTGCCGGGCGTGACGGGGGCCACGATCCGGCTGATCGGGCTCGACGGCCGTCCGGCGTTCGCCGTCGCGCGCGACGCCACCGGCGCCCCGGTGGCGCCGTGCGAGTGCGCCGTGACGGCGGAGCCGGGACAGCCGGCGGGCGTCGCGCGCGCCATGTGCCGCGGTGAGCCGAGCCTGCGCGTGCCGCTGTCGACCGGCGTGCGCAGCCGCGGGATGATGTGCCTGACGCTCGGCGAGCGGCCGCTCGCCGACGACGACCGGCAGGTGCTGGAGACGGTCGGCAGCCAGATCGCCGTCGCCATCGAGCGCGCGCACCTGTACGGGAACATGGAGCGGCTGGTGGACGAGCGCACGGCCGCGCTGGAGTCGGAACGCGCGCTGCTGTCGGCCGTGGTGAATCTGTCCGGGGCGCTCGTCTGCGTGTTCGACGGCGACGGCAATATCCGCCTGTTCAACCCGGCCTGCGAACAGAGCTCGGGCTGGCGCGCGGACGAGGTGCTGGGCCGGCCGTTCCGCGACCTGTTCCGCCGCACCGACAACGCCCCCGTGGACTTCAACGCGTCGCCGGCCGGCGCCGTGCCGGTGCAGCAGAGCGGCGAATGGCTCGCCCGCGACGGCAGCGTGCGTTCGGTGATCTGGTCGTCGACGATGCTGCGCCGCGCCGACGGCAGCGTGCAATACGTGGTCACGACGGGGATGGACGTGACGGAGCTGCGCCGCGCCGAGGAAAAGCTGCGCTACCTCTCCAACTTCGACCGCGAGACCGGTCTGCCGAACGACGTGCTGCTGCGCGACCGCGTGCGCCAGATGCAGGCCCGCGTCATCGAGGGCAAACCGCTGCTCGGCTACATGCTGGTGCGCATGACGCGCCTGCAGGTGATCCGGGCCAGCCTCGGGCTGGAAGCCGAACAGGCGCTGCTGCGCCAGGCGGCGGCCCGCCTCTCCGAACTCGGCGACGCCGACCTCACCGTCGCGCGCACGGGCGAGCGCACGTTCGCGCTCGTCGCGTTGCGCGCGAACGAGGCGGAACTGGCCGCGCTGGCGCGCCAGGTACTGGAGCGGATGGACCAGATCTACATGTACCAGGACGAGGAAGTCCACCTGGACCCGTGCGTCGGCATCGCGCTGTTCCCGAACGACGCCGACGACTACGACGGCCTCACGCAGGATGCCGAGGCCGCGCTGCAGCGCGCCCTGGCCAGCAAGGACGAGCGCTACGCCTTCTATCGCCCGGAACTGAACGACGGCGTGTACGAGCGCTTCCGCTTCGAGAACGCCTTGCGGCGCGCGCTCGAGCGCGACGAGCTGACCGTCTACTACCAGCCGCAGGCGAGCCTCAAGACCGGGCGCATCATCGGGTTCGAAGCGCTGCTGCGCTGGCAGCATCCGGAGCAGGGCCTGATTCCGCCGGGCCGCTTCATCGGGCTGGCGGAAGAGACGGGCCTGATCCTGTCGATCGGCGAGCGCGTGCTGCGCAAGGCGTGCGAACAATGCCGCGCATGGCAGCAGGCCGGCCTGCGCGGCGTGCCGGTCTCGGTCAACCTGTCGGCGCGCCAGTTCTCGGAACGGGTCGTGGACACGGTCGGCCGCATCCTCGCCGAGACCGGGCTCGAACCGGAGCTGCTCGAACTGGAGCTGACGGAAAGCGCGTCGATGGAAGACCCGCAGAAGACCGTCGACATCCTGTGCAAGCTGCGGGAGATCGGCGTGCGCCTGGCCATCGACGATTTCGGCACCGGGTATTCGAACCTGAATTACCTGAAGCGCTTCCCGGTCGACCGGCTCAAGCTCGACCAGTCGTTCGTGCGCGACCTGACGTCGGACCCGGACGACCTGGCGATCTCGCGCGCCGTGATCGCGATGGGGCATGGCCTCAGGCTCCACGTGATCGCGGAAGGGGTGGAGACGGAAGGGCAGCTGGCGCTGCTGGCGCAGAGTGGCTGCGACGAGATCCAGGGCTATCTGTTCGGGCGGCCCGCGCCCGCCGACGACTGCGCGCGCATGCTGCGCGAGGAAAAATCGATCGCGCTGGAAAAGCTGCAGCCGCAGCCTTACCAGCGCACGCTGTTGTATGTCGACGATGAAGTGAACCTGCTGGCGGCGGTCCGGCGCGCCATGCGCCAGAGCGGCTACCGCGTGCTGGTCGCCAGCAGCGCACGCGAGGCGTTCGAGATCCTCGCCACGACGGAAGTCGGCGTCATCGTCTGCGACCAGCGCATGCGCGGCATGAGCGGCACCGAATTCCTCGCCCGCGTGAAGCAGATGTATCCGAACGCGGTGCGCATCGTGCTGTCGGGGTACACGGACCTGCAATCGGTGACGGATGCCGTGAACCGGGGCGCGATCTTCAAGTTCCTCACCAAGCCGTGGATCGACGAGGAGCTGGACGAGGCGGTGCGCGAAGCGTTCGCCGAATTCGAATCGAAGCCGGGGGCCGTCTCGACCTGACGGCGTGCTATCGCGCTTTTGGATACCGGCCCGGCCAATTCATATAGCTGGGCGCGGAAGACGTGGCTCATACTTGAGGTTTCCCCGTTCGATATCGTTGACCGATCCCGCGACCATGACCCTGATCCCCCGTTCACTCTCCACCATCGCAATCGGCGTCGCCTTGCTGTGTGGCGCGGCGCAAGCGGCCGACGTGCCCGTGCGCGAACGTCTTTCGTTCGACGCCGACTGGCGTTTCGCGAAAGGCGATCCCGCCGGCAGCGGCCAGCTCGACGACGCGCGCATCAAGAACCCGGCGACGGCGCTCCCCGCCGCGCAACCGGGCTTCGACGACGCCGCCTGGCGCAAGCTCGACCTGCCGCACGACTGGGGCATCGAAGGGCCGTTCAAGCAGGCGTATCCAGGCGAGACGGGCAAGCTGCCGTGGTGGGGCGTGGGCTGGTACCGCAAGCACTTCACGTTGCCGGCCGCCGACGCGGGCCGCCGCGTCTACCTGGACATCGACGGCGCGATGTCGCACGCCGCCGTCTGGGTCAACGGCCATTACGTGGGCGGGTGGCCGTACGGTTACGCGTCGTGGCGCGTCGACCTGACGCCGTACGCGAAGCCGGGCGGCGACAACGTCGTGGCGATCCGCCTCGACAATCCGCCGGATTCGTCGCGCTGGTATCCGGGCGGCGGCATCTACCGCAACGTCTGGCTCGTCAAGACGGCGCCCGTGCACGTGGCCCAGTACGGCACGTTCGTGACGACGCCGCAGGTGTCGAAGCAGTCCGCGACCGTCTCGGTGCAGACGACGGTGGAGAGCGACCGCCAGGCTGCCAAGGTCCAAGTCGCGACCGAGATCTACCTGCTCGACGCGGCGGGCAAGCGCGGAGCAAGCCCGGTCGCGCGCCAGGCGGCGTCCGCGCCGGCCAAGGTGGTGACCGACCGCCAGGCCCAGATCACGCAGACCTTGAGCGTGCCGCAGCCGCGCCTGTGGAGCATCGCGAGCCCGCAGCGCTATGTGGCCGTCACGACGGTCACGGACAACGGAAAGGTCACCGACGTGGTCGAGACGCCGTTCGGCATCCGCACCGCCGTCTTCGATGCGGCGCGCGGCTTCGTCCTGAACGGCCAGCGCGTGCCGTTGAACGGCGTGTGCATGCACCACGACCTGGGCGCGCTGGGCACGGCCATCAATGTGCGCGCGCTGGAACGCCAGCTGGAACTGCTGCGCGAGATGGGCACGAACGCGATCCGCACGAGCCACAATCCGCCGGCGCCCGAATTGCTCGACCTCGCCGACCGCTTGGGCTTCGTCGTGCTGGACGAGGCATTCGACATGTGGCATGAGGCGAAGACGCCGAACGACTACCACCTGTCGTTCGACGAATGGCACGAGAAGGACCTGCGCGCGCAGGTCCGGCGCGACCGCAACCACCCGAGCGTGATCGCCTGGAGCACCGGCAACGAGATTCCGGAGCAGGGCAAGCCGGAAGGCTGGAAGCTGGCCGCGCACCTGGCGGAGATCGTGCGCGGCGAAGACCGCACGCGCGCCGTCACGTCCGCGTACAACCACGTCGACTCGGGCTATAACGGCTTCCAGAACGTCGTCGACTTCTTCGGCTACAACTACAAGCCGGGCGAGTACGGCAAGTTTCATGCGTACGCGCCGCATATCCCGATCTTCGGCAGCGAGACGGCATCGACGATCAGCTCGCGCGGCGAATACTTCTTCCCCGTCAGCGACGACAAATCGAAAGGCGCGGCCAACTTCCAGGTCAGCAGCTACGACCTCACTGCACCGCCGTGGGCGACGTCGCCCGACGTCGAATTCAAGGGCCAGGACGACAACCCGTCCGTCGCCGGCGAATTCGTGTGGACCGGCTTCGACTACCTGGGCGAGCCGACGCCCTACAACGACGACACGACGAACCTGCTGAACTTCACCGATCCCGCCCAGCAGCAGCGCGCCGCGCAAGAACTGGCGACGCTGAAGAAGATCGCGATGCCGTCGCGCAGCTCGTACTTCGGCATCATCGACCTGGCCGGTTTCAAGAAGGACCGCTTCTGGCTGTACCAGGCCCGCTGGCGCCCGGACCTGCCGATGGCGCACCTGCTGCCGCACTGGAACTGGCCGGAGCGCGTGGGCCAGGTGACGCCGGTGCACCTGTACACGTCCGGCGACGAGGCGGAGCTGTTCCTGAACGGTAAATCGCTCGGCCGGAAGAAACGGGGCCCGCGCGACTACCGCCTGCGCTGGGACGACGTGGTCTACCAGCCCGGCACGCTGAAAGCCGTCGTCTACAAGAAGGGCAGGCGCTGGGCCGAGGACACCGTCGCGACGACCGGCCAGCCGGCCAGGCTGCTCGTATCGGCGGACCGCGCCAGGCTGCATGCGGACGGCCACGATCTGTCGTTCGTGACCGTCACCATCGCCGACAAGGACGGCCGGCCGGTGCCGCGCTCGCACGACCGGATCACGTTCAAGCTGTCCGGACCGGGCGAGATCGTCGCGACGGACAACGGCGACGCGACGGACCTGGAATCGTTCCAGTCGCCCGAGCGCCGCGCGTTCAACGGCCTCGCGCTGGCCATCGTGAAGACCCGCGCGGGCGAACCCGGCAAGCTGACCCTGACGGCCAGCGCCGACGGCCTGGCGCCGACCCGGATCACCCTGGACAGCCAGCAGCAGTAAGCACGGCACCGTGCGCGCGCGCCGTTCGTGCGGCGTCCGCGCACGGGTTCGGCGAGGCTCGTCCGACATCGGTTCATCGGAAGTGTTGTAATCAGGCGATAGTGACCGAAACTCTTGCGTATAAGAGTTTTAACAAAGCACCATTTCCAGGCATTTCCTACGGATAATAGGCCTACCGCCTTATGTCGAGCCACCGCCATGGAATTTGAAGTTTTCGAATCATTGTCGTCGAGCCCCGCGCCAGCGACGGGCGATGCCGCGTCGCCGCTGGTCCGGCTGCAATACCTGATCGACAACACGCCGGCCATCATCTACGCCACCGTGCCCAGCGGCGACTTCAAGATGACGTTCGTGAGCAATAATGCGTACAACGTCCTCGGCTATCGGCCGGAAGAGATGCTGGCGGATCCGAACTTCTGGTTCGACCACATCCACCCGGACGACGCGCCGAACATCTTTTCCAGCCTGGCCCAGCTGTTCGTGGACGGCGAAAAGACGTACGAATACCGGTTCCGCACGGCCAGCGGCGAATTCCTGTGGATGCACGACCGCCTGCGCCTGATCTGCGACGACCGCGGCGCTCCGGTCGAGGTCATCGGCTCGCTGACCGACATCACCGTGCGCAAGCACATGGAACAGGAACAGCAGCAACTGATCGCGCGCCTGAGCGAGGCGCACGACCAGCTGCTGCAATCGGAAAAGATGGCGTCGATCGGCCAGCTGGCGGCGGGCGTGGCGCACGAGATCAACAATCCGATCGGCTTCGTCAATTCGAACATGGGGACGCTGAAGCACTACGTCGGCACGCTGCTGCAGGTGGTGGACTCGTACAGCGAGGCGGTGAACAAGGCGGCGCCCGGCTCGGCGCTGGCGGCGGAGATCGAGGCGATCAGCCGCGAGGCCGACCTCGGTTATCTCAAGGACGACATCGCCGACCTGGTGAGCGAGTCGATGGACGGCCTCAAGCGCGTGAAGGATATCGTCCAGGCACTCAAGGATTTTTCCCACGTCGGCCTCACGGACTGGCAGTACGCGGACGTGCACGCGGGCCTCGACACGACCTTGAACATCGTCGCCAACGAAATCAAGTACAAGGCCACGGTCGAAAAGCTCTACGGCAAGCTACCCGAGATCAAGTGCCTGGCGTCGCAGCTGAACCAGGTGTTCATGAACCTGCTCGTCAACGCCGCTCAAGCCATCCAGAGCCGCGGCGTGATCACGATCGCGACGGGCACCCAGGAGGGCTGGGTGTGGGTGCGGATCAGCGACAACGGTTGCGGCATCGCGCCGGAAAACCTCAAGCGCGTGTTCGAACCGTTCTTCACGACCAAGCCGGTCGGCAGCGGGACGGGCCTCGGCCTGTCGCTGTCGTACAGCATCGTCAACAAGCACGGCGGCCGCATCGAGGTCGCCTCGAAGCCGGGCGTCGGCACGGTGTTTACGATCCGCCTGCCGATCACGCCGCCGGGGTCGGCGACGGCGCCCGAGCAGGGCTGACCGGCTCACTCCTCGTGCAGGTCGATCGCCTGCTTCTCCTTTTCCGGCTTGTCCAGCCAGCGCCGGTGCAGCGTACGCTCGATCGGCTTGCCGCACACGAACAGGACGAACACGAGGACGAGGGCGATCGCGGCGATCTGCCATGAGCCCATGCCGCACAGGATGCCGAGGATCGCGGTGATCCAGATCGACGCGGCTGTCGTCAGGCCGCGCACGCGGTCGCTGCCGTTCTCGTGGATGATGACGCCCGAGCCGAGGAAGCCGATGCCCGTCACCAGGCCCTGAATCACGCGGCTCGCGGCGGCGGGGTCGGCATGGCCGTGACCGTCCGGGAGGTTGGCCGTGGCCAAGGTCAGCACGCAGGCGCCCAGGCAGACGAGTCCCAGCGTGCGGATGCCGGTCGGCTTGCCGTGCAGGTTGCGGTCCAGGCCGATCAGGCCGCCGACGACGACCGAGGCGGTCAGGCGCAGCAGGATTTCCAGGTGGTCCATTCATGCTCCCGGCGGGGCGGCCGGGCACTGTCCCGCGTCGTAGGCGGCCGAGAATTCGCGCCAGTCGGCGAGCGCCTGCCGGCTCGCGTCGCTTGCCGCCAGCGCGACCTGGCGCCGCCATTTTTTCTTGCCGGCGAAGGCGATCAACTCGTCCGCGATCGCGGCGCCCTGGCGGCCGCCGCTGCGCAACTGGGCCCACGCGACGCAGCGGGCCAGCATGGCGATGGCGCCGTCGAACAGTTCCGGCTGGGTCTTGAAGCGCTCGAACGGCAGGCGGTCCTCGCTCGGCTGCAGGGCGCGCAGCACGAACGGGTGGCCGCCGTGCTTTACCGGGTGCAGGAAGGCGGCGGTCACGGCCTGCATGCGCTGCTGGACGCCGGCGATGCGGTGGGCGTCGTCCGGCCAGTGCGGCTGCAGGCCGCGGAACCGGCGGCCCAGCGCGGAGGGCCCGGACTGCTTGAGGTCGAACAGATAATTGCGGTCGGGCGAGCCGCGGCCTTCGACGAGCACGACGTAGCGCGCGACGCCCAGGCTGCCGGTGCCGGCGATGCGGCGCGCGACGTCGAGGACGCGGTAGAACGCCGGGGCCGGCTGGCCGGCCGCGAACGCCTGCACCGTGGCGGTGACGTCGTCCCGCTCGGCGGCCGTGACGGGCAGCGTGCGGCGGCCGTCGACGAGCAGACGGCGGTGCCGGCGCACGAGGCGCGTGCGGCCGTTCAGCCAGTCGACCCGGCTGCGCTCGCGCAACTGGTCCAGCAACTGGCGCACCATGCCCCGCGCCGTGTCGCGCTCGATCCAGGCCGGCTTGCCGCAGGCGAGGGCCCGCGCGTACTGGTCGAGCAATTCCTCGACGAGCGCGGTGGCGCGGTCGACGGGAATCCCTTGCGCCTCCAGCCCGACGTGCACGCTGGCCGCCAGGCGCACCAGCTCCCACGAGGCGGGCGCGAGCGCGGCTTCGTCGAAATCGTTGATGTCGAAATAGACGAGGCGGTTGTCCCCTTTATAACTGCCGAAATTCTCCAAGTGAAGATCGCCGCAGCACCACACGACGGGCGCCGCGACGTCGAAGCCGGACTCGGCCAAGCGGTCGTAGAATAAGTGGCAGGTGCCGCGCAGGAAGGAGAACGGGTTGTCGCGCAGGGCGCGGTATTTCATGGAGAGGCGTTCCGGGTCGCGGCCCTGGTTCGCTTTCAAGATGCGTTTGACAATATTCATCGCGCCATCGTACCGACCTCCTGGGGAATATGGAACACTCTTGTACGACTATGACGCCACCGTAATGTTTTGCTTTATGTCGTACACATACGACAGATTGCGACATTATGATAGAATTTCCGAGCGGCAACATGTAGTGTTGATCCTGCCGCCAATCCGTGGCGCCACGAGGTTCATCATGTCCTACCGTTTTCCATTGTCCCGCTCGCGCGGCTTTACGCTGATCGAATTGATGGCGGTCGTCGCCATCGTCGGCATCCTGTCCGCGATCGCCTTGCCGGCGTACGGCAGTTACATCGTGCGCGGCAACCGCGCGGCCGCCGAAGCGTATCTGCTGACGCTCGCGCAGGCGCAGGCGCAGTATTTCGCCGACACGCACAGCTATGCCACCACGCCGGCCGCGCTCAACCAGCCGGTGCCGGACCAGGTCGCGGCCAACTATAAGGTCTTCATCGACGCGTCCGACGGCCCGCCGCCGTCGTTCACGGTCACGGCCACGCCGATGGGGTCGCGCCAGACCGGCGACAGCGTGCTTACCATTAACAACAGCGGCGCCCGCACGCCGTCCAGCGTATGGTGAGCCGGCGCCGCGGCCGCGGCTTCACGATGGTCGAGCTGTTGGCCGTCGTGGCCATCACCGCGATCCTCTCCGCCATGGCCGCGCCCTCGTTCAAGAGCCTGGTGGCGGGGCAGCGCGCACGCAGCACGGCCACCGAGCTGTACGCGGCCCTCTCGCTCGCGCGCAGCGAAGCGATCAAGCGCGACGCCCAGGTCACCTTGCAGTCGCTCACCGGCGGCTGGCAGGCCGGCTGGACCATTCCGAATCCGACCGACACGGGCCACCCGGTCGCCAACCACGGGCAGGTAGCGGGCGCGACGATCACGGGCCCGACCGCGGTCGTGTACCTGCCGAACGGCCGCGTGGCCAGCGACACGGCGCCGTCGTTCGACATCGCCGTCGACGGCGCGTCCAGTCACCGCTGCGTGCAGGTCGACCTGAGCGGCCGGCCGCGCATGCAGGCCTCGGGGTGCTGACATGACACGCGTGCCGCGACTTCACGCCAGCGCGGGCCTGAGCCTCGTCGAGGTCCTCGTCACCGTCGTCGTGCTGGCCTTCGGCCTGCTCGGCATCGCCGCGCTGCAGGCCAAGATGCAGGTCGGCTCGATCGAGTCGTACCAGCGCGCCCAGGCCGTCGTGCTGCTGGACGACATGCGCGCGCGCGTGCTCGGCAACCCGGTCCACGCCGCCGACTATCTGACGTCAACGCCGCTCGGCACCGGCGACACCCAGCCCGCCGACTGCACCTCGCTTGCGATCGGCAGCGCGCGCGACGTGTGCGAATGGAGCCAGGAACTCAAGGGCGCCGCCGAACAGACTGCCTCCGGCACGAACAGCGGCGCCATGATCGGCGCGCGCGGCTGCGTGGAGCAGCTGCAGGCGCCCGACCCGACGGCCGGCGTCTGCCAGCCCGGCATCTACCGTGTCACCGTCGCCTGGCAGGGCATGCACGAAACCCGCGCCTCGCCCCTGGCGTGCGGAAAAGACCTGTACGGTCCGGACGCCAACCGGCGCGCGATCGCCGTGCAGGTGACGATCGGCCTGCCCAGCTGCAGCTAGGAACCATGATGGCCGCCCAACTCTTGCTTCGCCGCCGCACCGCCGGCTTTTCCCTGCCCGAACTGCTCGTGTCCGTCACGATGGGCTTGTTCATCGTGATCGCGATGGTGACGCTGTTCTTCCATAACAGCCGCGCCCAGGCCGAGATCGAGCGCGCCAACCAGCAGATCGAAAGCGGCCGGTACGCCGTCGACATGCTCACCAACGACTTGCGCAACGCCGGCTACTATGGCGAATTCGACCCGACCCTGCTGCCCGACCCGGCCGCCGTACCGGATCCGTGCGCCGCGACGGTGGCCGCCCTCAAGGCCATGCTGCCGCTGCACGTGCAGGGGTTCGGCGTCGGCGACACGCTGCCGTCCTGCGTCACGGACGTGCGCCCGGGCACCGCTCTGATCGTCGTGCGCCACACGCGCGCCTGCGTCACGGGCGATCCGAACTGCAGCGCCAACGATCCCGCGGGTCCGCTGTTCCAGGCATCGTTGTGCAACAACGCGAGCGAGCTTGGGTCCGCGAACCCGGCCGACTGGTATGCGCTGGACGTCGATCCGGCCCAACTGACGCGCCACCAGCGCGATTGCACGACGACGGCCGGCACGGGCACGCCGGCGGTCACGCGCCGCTTCCAGACCCATGTCTATTTTGTCGCCAACAACGACCGGCCGGGCGACGGCATCCCCACGCTGAAACGCGCCGAGCTGCGCTACTCGGGCGGCCAGCTGGGCTTCGATACGATCGTGCCGCTGGTCGAGGGCGTCGAGAACCTGCAGTTCGAATACGGCATCGACACGCACAACGACGGCACCGTCGGCCTGTACACCAGCGCCCCGGCCGGCGCGAACGGCTGCGCCCAGGCGGCCTGCGCGGTGTCCAACTGGCGCAATGTCGTCGCCGTGCGACTGCACGTGCTGGCGCGCAGCCCCAGCGCGACGCCGGGCTATGTCGACGCCAGGACGTATGGCCTGGGCACCGCCGCCGACGGCAGCGCGCGCACGGCCGGCCCGTTCAACGACGGCTACAAGCGCCACGTGTTCCAGACGCTCGTGACGCTGGCGAACCCGGTCGGAAGGAAACAGCCATGAGGATCCCACGCCGCCAGCAGGGCATCACGCTGGTGACCGCCCTGATCATGCTCCTGCTGCTCACGATGCTGGCGCTGACCAGCGTCAACCTGGGCAACTCGAACCTGCAGGTGGTCGGCAATATGCAGCGGCGCGACCAGACGCTCGCCGCCGCCCACGCCGTGCTGGAAGAGACGATCAGTTCGCCCCAGTTCACCACCACGCCGAACAGCGCGCTGTCCAACCCGTGCGACGGCCCGAACCAGCGCTGCGTCGATACGGACGGCGACGGCAAGACCGACATCAAGGTCACGCTCAGCCCGCCGCCGAGCTGCACGAAGGTGCAGGCGATCCGGAATTCCGACCTGAACCTGAACGACAACGAAGACGCCGGCTGCGCCGTCGGCGTCGCCCAGAACTATGGCGTGGCCGGCGCGTCCGACGGCAATTCCGATTGCGACAACAGCGTCTGGGACGTCAGCGCCGTCGCCACCGACACCGCCACGCAGGCCTCCGTCAAAGTCGTCCAGGGCGTGTCCGTGCGTATCGCCAAGGATGACGTCGCCACCAACTGTCCGCAACCCGGAGCAAGCCCATGACCCGTTCCCGTCCCGCCGCGGCCCTCGCGCTGGCGCTGTCCACGAGCCTTGCCGGCCTGCCGATCGGCGCGGCCGCCGACGACATCGACATCTTCACCGGCGCCTCCGGCGGCAGCGCCGTCAATCCGCGCATCCTGATCGTGCTCGACAACACGTCGAACTGGTCGCGCCACAGCCAGCAATGGCCGGGCGGCCTGCAGCAGGGGCAGTCGGAAGCGCGCGCGATCAGCAATCTGCTGCCGACGCTGGACAGCACGGTCAGCATGGGCCTGATGGAATTCGTCACCGGCGGCAACGCCAACGATGACGGCGGCTTCATCCGTTCCGCGATCCGCCCGCTGGACGCCACGGCCAAGACGAACTTCACGAGCCAGCTGAGCACCATCTACAACAACGTCACGTCGCCGAACGAGAAGCGCAACTCGAACACGCCATACGGCGACCTGATGTACGACGTCTACAATTATTTCGCCGGCGCCAACGCGTTTTCGCCCAGCGCCGTCATCGCCAGCCTGGCCGACAGCGCGGGCTACACGACCCCATACTCGACGTTCCTGTCGCCGCTGACGGCCGCGAACACCTGCGGCAAGAGCTTCGTCATCTTCATCGGCAACCCGAACGCCAGCGGCCCGGCCAGCGATACCGCGGCCAACACGGCGGCGCTCAATGCGCTCAACGGCAGCCCGACGACGCAACTTGGGCTGCCGAATTTCACGACCCAGAACGCGACCACGTCGACCAATGTGGGCGTCACGAGCGCCTGCTATGCGAGCCCGACGGCCGCGGCGGCCGAGCTGAGTGCGTTCACGGCGCAGTGCGACCCCTACACGGAAGGCTGCTCGATCGGTTCCGCGACGGCCAACACGCGGCCCGTCGCATGCCCGGCCGGCAGCCTGTCGTACACGGTGACGCAATCCGTCTATCACCCGGCCACGACGAGCCCCGGCCAGCCCGTGCAGGGCACCGTCACGACGTCCACCGGTACGACGACGGGCTATTACGCGACGGCGGCCGCCGTGCCGGCGAGCGACCACGGCAACCTGACGTGCCCGTCGACTTCGACGACGACCAGCGGCACCACGACCACCACCACGACCTACAGCTGCACGTATTCGGTCGGCGCCCCGGTCGGCACGGCCGGCACGACGACCAGCAGCGCGACCGCCAACCAGAACCCGAACGGCAAGGGCGCCGGCTGCTACACCGGCGTCGGCTCGGCGTCCGGCAACTGGAATCCGGCGGCGACGACGGACTTCGGCGGCCTGACCTGCCCGGCGAACAGCAGCTGCACGTATTCCGGCGCCCTGAGCAGCAACGCCAGCGGCTGCACGGGCTCGGGCTATCGCCAGGTGACCGTGACGCAGGCGGCGACGGCCAAGCGCCAGTACACGATCACGCAGACCGTGACGCCGACGTCGGTCAGCAACACGACGACGCCGGCCTACACGACCACGACGAATCTCGGCATGACGTCGCAGTGCTATTCGAGCCCGCCGGCGTCGACGTCCGACTACGCGTCGTCGTGCTCGGGCACCAACATCAGCTGCACGTACAACAATACGCCGACGAGCACCACGCTGGCATCGTGCCCGGCCGGCACGAGCGCCTACAACATCGTCGGCACGAGCACCGTGCTGACCAACGTCCCGACCGGCACCACGACGACCGACACCGGCCCGCGCAACGCCGACGAATGGTCGCGCCTGTTGCACGACCGCGGCGTGCCCGTCGCCGGATCGGCCGTGCGCTCGCCGGTGACGACGTACACGATCGACGTCTACAACGCCCAGCCGAACGCCACGCAGACGGCTCTGCTGATGAGCATGGCCAAGGCCGGCGGCGGCAAGTATTTCGCCGCCAAGAACGAGCAGGCGATCCTCGACGCGCTGCGCCAGATCATCATCGAGATCCAGGCCGTGAACACGACGTTCGCCTCGACCAGCCTGCCGGTCAATGCGACGAACCGCTCGCAGAACGAGAACCAGGTGTTCATCGGCATGTTCCGCCCCGATCCGGACGCGCACCCGCGCTGGTTCGGCAACCTGAAGCGCTACCAGCTGATCAACAACGGCGCCAACATCGAACTGGGCGACGTGAACAGCCAGGTCGCCGTCAACACGCTGACCGGCTTCGTCACGCCGTGCGCGGCGAGCTACTGGACGTCGGATTCGGGCAGTTACTGGAGCGGCCTGGGCATCAACCCCGACCCGGCCGGCGCCTGCGCCCCGAACGGCGCGAGCCCGTATTCGGACTTGCCGGACGGTCCGCAGGTGGAAAAGGGCGGCGCCGCCGAGATCCTGCGCCAGGGGAACGTCGCCGGTACGTGGAGCGGGAACCAGGCCGTCAACCGCAACATGCTGACCCTGTCGGGCACCACGCTGGCCACGTTCAACACGGCCAACACGGGGTTGAGCGCCAACCTGGTGAACTTCATCCAGGGCGCGGACGTCAACAACGAAAAAGGGACCGGCAGCACGACGACGACGCGGCCGTCGATCCACGGCGACGTGATCCACTCGCGCCCGCTGCCCGTGAACTTCGGCGGCACGACGGGCGTGCGCGTGTTCTACGGCGCCAACGACGGCGCGCTGCATGCCGTGAACGCCAGCAACGGCGTCGAAAGCTGGTCGTTCGTCGCGCCCGAGTTCTTTGGCCGCCTGCAGCGCCTGATGGACAATGCGCCGCTCGTGAGCTACCCGAACCTCTCCGCCGCGATCTCGCCCGCGCCTACGCCCAAGGACTATTTCTTCGACGGCTCGATCGGCCTGTACCAGAACGCCGACAATTCCAAGGTCTGGATCTTCCCGGCGATGCGCCGCGGCGGCCGCATGTTGTACGGCATCGACGTCACCAATCCGGACCGCCCTGTGTACAAGTGGAAGGCCGGCTGCCCGGATCTGGGCGACGACACGGGCTGCACGGCCGGCATGTCCGGCGTCGGCCAGACGTGGTCGACGCCGAACGTCGCCTTCGTCAAAGGCTATTCGACGACGACGCCCGTGCTGGTCGTGGGCGGCGGCTACGACGCCTGCGAGGATGCCAACACGGCATCCCCTGCGTGCAGTACCGGCAAGGGCGGTTTCGTGTACGTGCTCGATGCGAACACGGGCGCGGTGCTGCGCTCGTTCCAGACCGACCGCGCGGTGGCGGCCGACGTGGCGCTCGTCGACACCGACAACGACGGCTATCCCGACTACGCCTATGCGGCCGACACGGGGGGCGACATCTACCGGATCGACTTCGTGGGCAGCTACGCGGGCCGCGTCCCGGCCGCGCCCGACGCGTGGACGTATCGCAAGGTCGCGTACACGGCCGGCGCGGGCCGCAAATTCCTGTTCGCCCCGGCCCTGCTGGCGACCCAGGGCAAGGTCTATGTGGCCCTCGGCAGCGGCGACCGCGAACACCCGCTGCAATCGCAATACCCGTACGCCAATGTGACGAACCGGTTCTACGTCTACCTGGACGACCTGACGGCGGCCACCGGCACGCCGGCCACGAATCTGGACGCGATGACCGACTTCACGACCGCGACCGACTGCTCGACCACGAAGATCCTGCCCAATGCGACCACGAAGGGCTGGTATATGAACCTGAACCAGTACGGCCAGGGCGAGCAGGTGGTCACGTCCGCGCTGATCGCCAGCGGCATGGTCACGTTCAGCACCAACCGTCCGGTCCCGCCCGACGCCGCCAGCTGCTCGACGTCGCTGGGCGAGGCGCGCGGCTACTGGGTCAACCTGTTCAACGGGTCGGGCGCGATCAACGTCCCGGGCCTGTGCGGCGGGACGCGCTCGTCCGTGTTCGTGGGCGGCGGCTTGCCGCCGTCGCCCGTCAAGGCCAGCAGCGTGCCGATCGGCGGCAAGGCGGTGTCCGTCGTGCTGGGCGCCGTGCAGAAGGGCGGCAACGGGGCCGCCGGGGCCAGCGTGGCGATCTCGCCGCAGCGCATCCGCCCGGCGATCACGTCCAAGCGCAAGCGCGTGTACAGCTATACGGCGGGGGATTGATGAACGCGTTTCATAGCGGTATTGAACGGACGCGGGGTATTCGCGCCGGCGCTTGACCGTTATATTGGGCCCTTTACCGAAAGGATCCCATGGAACTCAAACCTCCCGGCGCGCAGCCGTCGATCAAAGGCCCCGAGCAGTATTTCACCGGTACCGTCCGCATCGATCCGTTGAACGCGCCGCCGCCGCCGGCGCGCGTGTCCGTCGCCAGCGTGACGTTCGAACCGGGCGCGCGCTCGGCCTGGCACACGCACCCCCTCGGCCAGACGCTCGTCGTCACGGCCGGCTGCGGCTGGACGCGTTGCGAGGGCGGGCCCAAGGTCGAGATCCGCGCCGGCGATGTCGTCTGGTGCCCGCCCGGCCACAAGCATTGGCATGGCGCGACGGCGACGACGGCCATGACGCATCTGGCCATCCAGGAAGCGCTGGACGGCGTCAACGTGGTGTGGA
This sequence comes from Massilia putida, assembly GCF_001941825.1. Taxonomy (NCBI): domain Bacteria; kingdom Pseudomonadati; phylum Pseudomonadota; class Betaproteobacteria; order Burkholderiales; family Oxalobacteraceae; genus Massilia; species Massilia putida. The sequence goes on along the minus strand of NZ_CP019038.1, from coordinate 1,106,157 downwards.
TGGACAAGGTGAGTGACGAGGATTACCTCGGGCACTGAGGCAGTGCACGAGCCGGACAAGCTGCTTGGCCACGTCGTTCCCGCCTGCGCGGGGACGACGTATCAAACGCTCACTGAGCTTAGCCGGTTTTTTCCACCGCCTTGACCATGCACTTCGACAGCTTGTCGAAGTGCGCCAGCGCCGCCTGCGTGAGGGTGACCTGCTTGCGCCGCGTGTCTTCCGTATCCGTCAGCATGATCCAGCCTTTTTCGCGCATCGACGTCAGGCGGCTGTGCACGGTCGCGGGGGCGCCGAGCTCTTTTTTGGCCATCATGTCGCGCACGCACAGGCGTTCGCCATCCTGCATGGCGCGGGCGACCGTGCCGAGGATGCGTTCCTCGAGCGGGTCGAGGGAGGGCAGGGATGGCAGCCCGCGCAACGCTTCGGCGAGTTGCAGAAAGCGCAGATAGATGTCGGCGGGCCGGGTTGATTTACTCATGCGCAGATTATAATGCGAGCGCTTATCTAACTCCATCCATCATCCACTATCCCGCGCCATGCCTATCCCTTATATTCCTCGCGACGAAGCCGGGCAGGGCATGGCCGAACGGGCCGGGCTCGCCTTCGCCTGCATCGTCGGCTCGGCGGTGTTCTACCTGCTGCTGGCGCGGCTGCAGGACTGGGTCTTCCCCAACGTCCAGTTCATCCGCGGCGTGGGCTGGATCTACCTGCCGGCGGGCGCCCGCCTGCTGTGCCCGCTGTTGCTGGGCCTGCCCGGTGCCGTCGGCGTGCTGGTCGGCTCGTGGTGCGAGTGCTTCTTCCACCTGTATCCCGATGACCCGCTGCGCTCGTTCGCCGGCGGCATCAGCTCGGCCCTCGCGCCTTATCTCGTGTACCTGTTCGCGCTCCAGGTGCTGGGCATGAAGGCGTCGCTGGCCAACCTGACGTCGCGCCGGCTGCTGCTGCTCGTGCCCCTGTTCGGCGTGGCGAGCCCGCTGATGCACCACCTGTGGTTCTGGATCCACCACGACCCCGTCGACCTGGCGCAGGGCTTCGCCGTCATGGCGGCCGGCGACATGCTGGGCGCCATGGTCGTCCTGTACGCGCTCAAGGGCATGCTGAACCTGCTGCCCGCACCGTCGCGGCGCCCCTGACTTTCATGACGCAGCGGACATGATTCCGCTCGGGATTCATGAATCGGATTCATAGGGTCAAGCAATCCCGGCCGGTCCTGCGACCGGCGTTCGCCGTTAACATCGTCGCCCAACGATGCAACGCCAACGCCACGAAAGGATCACCCATGACTGTCAAAGCCTATGGCGCCCACGCCGCCGACAAGCCGCTCGAATCCCTGGACATCACCCGCCGCGCGCCGGGGCCGCACGACGTGCATATCGAGATCGCCTATTGCGGCGTGTGCCACTCCGACCTGCACACGGTGAAAGCCGAGTGGGCCGGCACCATGTACCCGTGCGTGCCGGGCCACGAGATCGTCGGCCGCGTGTCCGCCGTCGGCGCGCACGTGCACGGTTTCCGCGCAGGCGACCTGGTCGGCGTGGGCTGCATGGTCGACAGCTGCCGCCACTGCGCCGATTGCGCAGAGGGCCTGGAAAACTACTGCGACCACATGGTCGGCACGTACAACGGCGCCACGAACGACGCGCCGGGCCACACGCTGGGCGGCTACGCCGAGCGCATCGTCGTGCACGAGCGCTACGTGCTGCGCGTGCGCCATCCGGAAGCGCAGCTCGCGGCCGTCGCGCCGTTGCTGTGCGCCGGCATCACGACCTGGTCTCCGCTGCGCCATTGGAACGCGGGCCCGGGTAAGACGGTGGGCATCGTCGGCATCGGCGGCCTGGGGCACATGGGGATCAAGCTGGCGCGGGCGATGGGCGCCCATGTCGTGGCCTTCACGACGTCGGCATCCAAGCGCCGGGACGCCGAAGCGCTGGGCGCGCACGAGGTGGTCGTCTCGCGCGATCCGCAAGCGCTGGCCGCTTGGGCCAAGCGCCTGGACCTGGTCGTCGACACGGTCGCCGCCCCGCACGACCTGGACGCGTATCTCACCTTGCTGAAGCGCGACGGCACGATGGTGCTGGTGGGGGCGCCCGCCACGCCGCACCCGTCGCCGCAAGTGTTCAACCTGATCATGAAGCGCCGCGCGCTGGCCGGCTCGATGATCGGCGGGATCCCCGAGACGCAGGAGATGCTGGACTTCTGCGCGGCGCACGGCATCGTCGCCGACATCGAGATGATTCGGGCCGACGAGATCAACGCCGCGTACGAACGCATGCTCAAGGGCGACGTGAGGTACCGTTTCGTGATCGACAACGCGACCCTGGCCGCCTGATGCAGTCCGGGGTCTCATCGATGCCGGGCGGCGCGGCGCCGCATGTGCCCGCTGCCGCGCCCGCCGCGTGGGGCGCCGTGTTCGCGCTGGCGCTGGCCGCGTTCGCGCTCGTCGCGTCCGAGTTCATGCCCGTCAGCCTGCTCACGCCCATCGCCGGCGACTTGCGCATCAGCGAAGGGCAGGCCGGCCAGGCCATCGCCGTCTCGCGCGCGTTCGCGCTCGTCACGAGCTTGTGCATCGCCCGCCTGGCCGGACGGCTCGACCGCAAGGTGCTGCTGCTGGGCCTCTGCCTGACGATGATCGTGTCGGGCACCATCGCCGCGTTCGCGCCGGACTACGCGCTGTTCCTCGTGGGACGCGCGTTCATCGGCGTCGCGATCGGCGGTTTCTGGTCGATGTCGGCGGCGACGGCGATGCGGCTCGTGCCCGAGCACGCCGTGCCGCGCGCGCTGGCGATCGTCAACGGCGGCAACGCGCTGGCGACCGTCGTCGCGGCGCCGGCCGGCAGCTTCCTCGGCGCGCTGGTCGGCTGGCGCGGCGCGTTCTTCTGCGTCGTGCCCGTCGCGGCACTGGCGTTCGCGTGGAAATTCGTCAGCCTGCCCGCGCTGCCGGCCACCCTTGGCGCGAAGTCCGGCAACGTGTTCGCGCTGTTGAAACGGCCGGCCGTCGCCTACGGCATGGCGGGCGTGAGCGTGTTCTTCATGGGCCAGTTTGCGCTGTTCACCTACCTGCGTCCGTTCCTCGAAACCGTCACGCACGTCGGCGTGAACACGTTGACGGGCATGCTGCTGGCGATCGGCGTGGCGGGCTTCATCGGCACGACGGTCATCGGGGCCTTCCTCGACGCCCACCTGTACCGCACGCTGGTCGCGATTCCGCTGGTGATGGCCGGGCTGGCGGCGGCACTCGTCGCCTTCGGCGGTTCCGCGCCCGTCGTCGCCGTGCTGCTGGCCGTGTGGGGCCTCGTCGGGACGGCGGCGCCGGCGGGCTGGTGGACGTGGCTCGCGCGCACCCTGCCTCATGACGCGGAGGCGGGCGGCGGCCTGATCGTGGCGGTCGTCCAGCTGGCGATCGGGCTCGGTGCCACGCTGGGCGGCGTGCTGTTCGACGCCTTCGGCTACCGCGCCGCGTTCGGACTGGGCGCGGTGCTGCTCGCCGCCGCCGCCGTGCTGGCCGGCAAGGCCGCGCGGGCTTAGAATCACGGCATGGCACGCGACAACCTCAGCGACATCCTCGTTTTCCTCGCCGTCGCGCGCGAACGCAGCTTCACGCGCGCGGCCGTCAAGCTCGGCATGACGCAGTCCGCGCTCAGCCACACGATCCGCGCACTGGAAAGCCGCCTGGGCGTGCGCCTGCTCACGCGCACGACGCGCAGCGTGTCGCCCACCGAGGCCGGCGAGCGCCTGCTGCGGAACGTGGCGCCTCGGCTGGAAGAGATCGACGCCGAGATCGCGGCCGTCAGCGAGCTGGGCGCCCGGCCGTCGGGCACGGTCCGCATCACGGCCACGGACCACGTGATCGACAACGTCCTGTGGCCGCGCCTGGCCGCCGTGCTGCCGCAGTACCCGGACATCCAGGTCGAGACGAGCGCCGAATACCGCATGGTGGACGTGGCCGCCGAGCGCTACGACATCGGCGTGCGCTGGGGCGACCAGGTCGAGAAGGACATGATCGCGGTGCGCCTGACGCCGGACACGAAGACGATGATCGTCGGCGCGCCCGCGTACTTCGCGCACCGTCCCGTGCCCACGTCCGCGCACGACCTCATGAAGCACGACTGCATCCGCCTGCGCCTCGCGGGCGGCGGCCTGTACGCGTGGGAGCTGTGGAACCAGGGCGAGGCCATCGAGGCGCGCGTGCGCGGCCAGTTCATCTTCAACGGCGTCTACCAGATGCTCGGCGCGGCCCTGTCCGGCTGCGGCCTCGCGTTCCTGACCGACGACGTGGCCTTGCCGCATGTGCGCGCCGGACGGCTCGTGAGCGTGATGGAAGACTGGTGCCCCAAATTCCCCGGCCTGCACGCCTACTATCCGAGCCGGCGGCATGCGTCGCGGGCGCTGGCCGTCGTGCTGGATGCGATCCGCTACAAGGATGACGGCCGGTGATTTCTTGCGGGATTTTGCGTGCGTACCATATCTCCATAAAGGGTGGCGCACGGTTGAATCGCATATCTGAACGGATGGTCTGGATGTTCTAGAATGGTTCGCCTGCGGTGCCTTCGCACGCCGCATGGAGGACCGCATGGACCTGCTCGAGGCAATCAACGATCCGGCCGCGTTGCGTGCATTGAACCGCGCGCAATTGCCGCCGCTGGCGCACCAGCTGCGCCGCTTCCTGATCGACACGGTGGCGCGTACCGGCGGCCATCTCGCGTCGAACCTGGGGACGGTGGAGCTGACGATCGCGCTGCACTACGTGTTCGACACGCCGCGCGACCGCGTCGTGTGGGACGTCGGCCACCAGAGCTACGGACACAAGGTATTGACCGGGCGCCGCGCGCAGATGCACACGTTGCGCCAGGCCGGCGGCCTGTCCGGCTTTCCGCGCCGTTGCGAAAGCGTGCACGATACGTTCGGCACGGCGCATTCGTCGACGGCCATCTCCGCCGCGCTCGGCATGGCGCTCGCCGCGCGGCTGCAGGGCGACGACCGGCACGCGGTGGCCGTCTGCGGCGACGGCGCGCTGTCCGCGGGCATGGCGTTCGAGGCGATGAACAATGCGGGCATCGATCCCGGCCTGCGCCTGCTCGTCGTCCTGAACGACAACGGCATGTCGATCTCTCCGGCCGTCGGCGCCTTGAACCGCCATCTGGCGGACTTGGTCGCGGGCCGCGTCGAGCCGGGCGCATCGCTGTTCGACGCGTTCGGCTTCGCGTATTCCGGTCCCGTCGACGGCCACGACCTCGACGCGCTGATCCCCGCGCTGGAAGCGGCGCGGCAGCGCACGGGCCCGCAGGTGCTGCACGTCGTCACGCGCAAGGGGAAGGGCTATGTACGGGCCGAGGCCGCGCCGACGCTGTACCACGGCACGGGCCGCTTCGACCCGGCGCAAGGCTTGCCCGACGCGGCGCGCGGCCGGCCCGCGTACACGGACATCTTCGGCGACTGGCTGTGCGACATGGCGGCGCAGGACGTTCGCCTCGTCGGCATCACGCCCGCCATGCGCGAAGGCTCCGGCCTCGTGCACTTCGCCCAGCGCTTCCCCGACCGCTACGTGGACGTCGGCATCGCCGAACAGCACGCGCTGACGTTCGCGGGCGGCCTCGCCGTGGAAGGCATGAAGCCCGTCGTCGCGATCTATTCCACGTTTTTGCAACGTGCCTACGACCAGTTGATCCACGACGTGGCGCTGCAAAACCTGGATGTGACGTTCGCGCTCGACCGCGCCGGCCTCGTCGGCGCGGACGGCGCCACGCACGCGGGCAACTACGACATCGCCTACCTGCGCTGCGTGCCGAACATGGTGTTGATGGCGGCGTCGGACGAGGCCGAATGCCGGCGCATGCTGACGACCGCCTACCGCCACCCGGGACCGGCTGCCGTGCGTTATCCGCGCGGCGCCGGCCCCGGCGCGGTTCCGGCGCCCGAGCTCGACGCGCTCCCGTTCGGCCGGGGCGAGGTGCGCCGGCGCGGGTCCGGCATCGCCATCCTCGCGTTCGGGCCGATGCTGGCGCCGAGCCTCGACGCGGGCGCGGAACTCGGGGCGACCGTCGCCAATATGCGTTTCATTAAGCCGCTCGATGCGGAACTCGTCGCGGCGCTGGCGCGCGATCACACGCAGCTCGTGACGGTGGAGGAGGGCACCGTGATGGGCGGGGCCGGGGCCGCCGTCGCCGAGACGCTGGCCGCGGCCGGCATCCATCGCCCGCTGCTGATGCTGGGCTTGCCGGACCTCTTCGTCGAGCACGGCGATCCGGCCGCCTTGCTCGGCGCCGCGGGGCTGGACGCGGCCGGCATCGCGGGCGCCATCCGCCAGCGCTATCAGATGGATGCACCGCTGCTCGTCGCCACCAGCCACTGACACGAGGACGCCATGCCAGACGACACGCAAGCGGCGAGCTTGCCGGTGCACGCGCCGGCCAGCTCGTTCGCCATCGCCATGCGCGTCCTGCCGGCGGACCGGCGCGCGGCGATGTTCGCCATTTATGCATTCTGCCGCGCCGTCGACGACATCGCCGACGGTCCCGCGCCGCCGCCCGATCGCCGCGCCGCCCTTGAACGTTGGCGGGCCGACGTCGACGCCGCCTGCGCTGGCGCCGCACCGCCGCGCCTGTCCGCCCTGGCGCCGCACATCGCGGCCTACGGGCTGGCGCGCGCCGACTTCCACGCCGTCATCGACGGCATGCTGATGGACGCGCAGGACCGCCCCATCTGCGCGCCGCCGGCGGATACGCTCGACCTGTACTGCGACCGCGTGGCCGCCGCCGTCGGGCGGCTGTCCGTGCGCGTGTTCGGTCTGCCGCGCGACGACGGCCTGGTCCTCGCGCATCACCTGGGCCGCGCGCTTCAACTGACGAACATCCTGCGCGACATCGACGACGACGCCGCCATCGGCCGCGCCTATCTGCCGCGTGAACTCTTGCTCGCGGCCGGCGTCGAACCGAGGGTGTGCGCGGCGGGCGCGGGCGAGATCGCCCTGCATCCGGCGCTGCCCCGGGCCTGCGTCGACCTGGCCGCGCAGGCGCGCCGCCACTACGCGGCCGCCGGCTACGTGCTGCGCCGCCACCGGGGCGCCGGCGGCCGCGCGCCCCGCCTGATGGGCGCCGTCTACGAGGCGCTGCTCGCGCGGCTCGCCAAGCGCGGCTGGGCCTGTCCGCGCACGCGGGTGAAGGTGGGGCGTCTGCAACGCATCGGCATCCTGCTGCGGCACACGGTCCTGTAGCGACGGGAGAAGCGACATGCGGTACGAGACTTTCCGGGCGGCGGCCCAGGCCGGCGCCATCGAAGCCGAACGGACGCGGACGGCCAGAGCGCGCCTGCAGCCCGCCATCGACGGGGCGCTCGCGGCCCTGCTGGCCGATCAGCGTGCGGACGGGCACTGGGTCTACGAACTGGAAGCGGACGTCACCATCCCGGCCGAATACGTGCTGATGGTCCACTACCTGGGCGAAACACCGGATGCCGAACTGGAGCGCAAGATCGCCCGCTACCTGCGTAACCGGCAGGGCGAACACGGCGGCTGGCCCTTGTTCCATGGCGGCGCGTTCGACCCGAGCGCCAGCGTGAAAGCCTATTTCGCCCTCAAGATGATCGGCGATCCGCCGGACGCGCCCCATATGGCGCGGGCGCGCGAAGCGATCCGCGCGCACGGCGGCGCCGAGCGGAGCAATGTGTTTACGCGCATGCTGCTGGCGCTGTTCGGCGAGATGCCGTGGACTGCCGTGCCCGTGATGCCGGTGGAAATCGCGCTGCTGCCGCGCTGGTCGCCGTTCCACCTGGCTAAGGTTTCGTACTGGACGCGTACGGTCCTGACGCCGCTGCTCGTGCTGGGCGCGCTGCGGCCGCGCGCCAAGAATCCGCGCGAATTGGGTGTGAGCGAGCTCTTCCTCGCGCCGCCGGACGGCCTCGGGCTGGCGCCGCGCGCGCCGCACCAGGGCCGCCTGTGGTTCGCGCTGTTCCGCACGCTCGAATCACAGATGCGCCTGCTCGCGCCGCGCCTGCCGGCGCGCGTGCGCCGGCGCGCGCTCGAGCAGGCGGCCGCGTTCGTGCGCGCGCGCCTGAACGGCGAGCATGGCCTGGGCGCCATCTTCCCCGCGATGGTCAATGCCGTGCAGATGCTCGACGTGCTGGGCCACACGCCCGAGGCCGCCACCGCGCGGCGCGCGATCGACCGGCTGCTCGTCGACCATGGCGACGAAGCGTATTGCCAGCCCTGCCTGTCGCCCGTGTGGGACACCGCGCTGATGTGCCATGCGCTGCTGGAAACGGGCGAGCCCGCGGCGGTCGATGCGGCGCGCCGCGGGCTCGACTGGCTGCTGCCGTTGCAAATCCTCGACACGTCCGGCGACTGGGCGGTGCGCCGGCCCGGCTTGCGTCCCGGCGGCTGGGCGTTCCAGTATGAGAACGCGTGTTATCCCGACGTCGACGACACGGCCGTCGTGGCGATGGCGATGCACCGGGCGGCGTACCTCGAACCGCGGCCGGTGCCGGACCGCTATCTGGAGGCTGTCGCCCGCGCCCGCGAGTGGATCGTCGGCATGCAGAGCCGCGGGGGCGGCTGGGGCGCGTTCGAGGCCGACAACACGCACCACTACCTGAACCACATCCCGTTCGCCGACCATGGCGCGCTGCTCGACCCGCCGACGGCGGACGTGTCGGCACGCTGCCTTTCGATGCTGGCCCAGCTGGAGCCGGGCGCATGCGCGCACCGCCGTTCGCCGGCCGCGCGCGCACTGGGCTGGCTCCTGCGCCAGCAGGAACGGAACGGCAGCTGGTATGGACGCTGGGGCGTGAACTATGTCTACGGCACCTGGTGCGCGTTGTGCGCCCTGGCCGCCGCCGGCCTGCCGTCCGATGCGCCACCCGTGGTGCGCGCCACCCGCTGGCTGGCGTTCGTCCAGAATCCGGATGGGGGCTGGGGCGAGGGCGGCGAGAGCTACTGGCTCGACTACGACCGCCACGCGTGGGCGCCGTCGACGGCATCCCAGACCGCGTGGGCGCTGCTGGGTCTGATGGCGGCCGGCGCCGTCGACACCCCGGCCGTCGCGCGCGGCATCGCCTGGCTCGTCGACCGTCAACGGCCGGACGGCTTGTGGGACGAACCGCAGCACACGGCGACGGGCTTCCCCCGCGTGTTCTACCTGCGCTACCACGGCTACGCCCGCTATTTCCCGCTGTGGGCGCTGGCGCGCTACCGCAACCTGCGCGCGGGCGGCAGCGGCCGGGTGGCGTTCGGGATGTGACCCGTGGCGGACGCGGCGGGCACGCGCGTGCTGGCCGTCTGCGGGATGCCGTTCGAGGCGGCGATCGCGGCCGGGCCCGGCGTCGTGACCGTGTGCGGACCGGGGCCGTGGCGGATCGCGCAGAGGCTGCACGATGTCCTTGACGACGCGGCCGCGGGACGGTGGGCCGGCATCCTGAGCTTCGGCTGCGCGGGCGGGCTCGACCCGCAGCTCCCGTGCGGCAGCTGCGTCGTGGCCGTGGGCGTGCTGACGCCGGACGGCCCCGTCGCGGCCGACCCGGACTGGACGGGCGCGCTGCTGGCCCGCCTGCCCGGTGCCCATGCGGCGGCGCTGGCCGGGGTCGATGCGCCGCTCGCGACCCGCGCCGCGAAGGCACAGCTGTGGCGCACGTCCGGTGCCGTCGCCGCCGACATGGAATCGCATGCCGCCGCGCTGGCCGCGCGCCGGCACGGCTTGCCGTTCGCCGCGTGCCGCGTGGTGCTCGATCCGGCCTGGCGCAGCGTGCCCGCGTGCGCGCTGGCCGGGATGGACGCCGCGGGGGCGGCGCCGCCCGTGCTGCCCGTGCTGCGTGCGCTGGCGAGCGAGCCGGGGCAGCTCGCGTCGTTGTGCGCGCTGGCCCGCGACGCATGGGTGGCGCGGCGGGAACTGCGGCGCGCGCGCGCACGGCTCGGCGCCGCGTTGGGATGGCCGGCGCGGTGATACGCGCCGTCATTTGCCCGTGTTGCCATCGTCCTTGCCGTAGTCCGGCAGGGGTGCTTCCTTGCCCTGGTCGAGGAGGGCGCGGCGGCGTCCCAGATAGGCGTCGCGGACGAACAGATAGCGGTCGAGCGCGGCCTGCTCCAGCAGGTTCGTCGCATTCAGGTAGCGGGCCCGGGTGCTGACGAAGTCGACGCCCCACAGCGTGTTGCGCGCGGCCGGGCGGGTCCAGTTGGCCGGCGCGGCGTACTGGTCGACGCCGAAGCCGGTCGCATCGCGGAACGTGCTGGGCCCGAACAGCGGCAGCACGAGGTACGGGCCGGCGGGCACGCCGTAGTGCCCCAGCGTGAGGCCGAAGTCCTGGTCGCGCTTGGCGATGCCGGCCGGCGTGGCGATGTCGAGCACGCCCAGCAGGCCGAGCGTGCTGTTGACGGCCACGCGCATCAGGTCGTTCATGCCGTCCATCAGGCGCAGCTGGGCGAAATCGTTGACCATCACGGTGACGTCACCCAAGTTCGAAAAGAAGTTGTCCACGCCGGTGCGGACGGGTCGCGGCACGACGCGGTTGTACGTGCGCGCGACCGGTTGGGCGATGTGGCGGTCGAGCGTGTCGTTGAAGCGGAACGTGGCGCGGTTGAGCGGTTCCAGCGGATCGGCCGGATCGCGTTGCGGGCCGGTGGCGCAGCCGCACAACAGCACGAGGGGCAGGCATGACATTAAGCGTGGCATGGCGGTTCTCGCTCAGGAAGAAGGGGCCGGCGGGCGGGGCTGCCCCAGCAGGACGGGCTGGAAGAACACGGCGCCGATCAGGGTGCAGACGAGCGCCAGCACCAGCAGCTTGCCCATGCTGGCGGTGCCGGGGTGGTGCGACAGCCACAGGCTGCCGAACGCGGTGCCCGTGGTCGCCGCGCTGAGGACGATGGCTTGCGTGAGCGGATGTTCCAGCCGGGCCGGCTGGCCGGCGCGCCAGGCCATGATGTAATAAATCTTGAAGGCCACGCCGACGCCCAGCAGCAGCGGCAACGCGATGATGTTCGCGAAATTCAGGTGGATGCCCAGCAGCACGCACGCCTCGAGCGTGGCGAGGCTCGACACGAGCAGCGGCACCATCGTCAGCAGCACGTCGCCGACGCGCCGGAACGCGATCCACAACAGCAGCGCGATCGTTCCGACGGCGAGCAGTGCCGCCTGCACGAAGGCCGCGATGATCAGGTCGGCCGCATGGCGCACGGAGATCGGGCCACCGGTGGCGTCCGGCGCGACGCGCAGCACGGCGTCGGCGAAGCGCCCCAGCCGGCTGTCGTCGCCGAATCCCGTCCCGGCGGGGCGTTTGGGACTCACGTCGACGAGCGCGCGGCCGTCGGGTGCGATCCAGTTGCGGCGCAGCGGCGCGGGCAAGGTCGCGAGCGTCACCGGTGCCGGGTGCAGCGCAAGGCGCAAGCCGTCCAGCGCCAGCCGCAGCGGCCCCGCGAGCGCGTGGTCGGCGCGGTCGCGGGTGGCCGGGCCGGCGCGCGCCAATGCGGTCAGCGCTTGCGCGAGCCGCGCGGCGGCGTCCGCGCCCGGGCCCGGATGGTCGAGTGCGGCATTGTGCAGCGACAGCGCGGCCGTCCGCAGCGCCGCGACACGCTGCGGGTCGGGCGCCGGCGCGGCCGGCGGCCGGTCGAGCGCCGGATCGAGGCGGACGGCGGCGGCGGCGATGGCGGCCAGTTTTTCCGGCTGCCGGTCGGGCACGAGGCTCGCCGCCGTCAGCGCATGGGCCACGTCGGGCAGGCGCTCCAGGCGCACGGCCAGCGCCGCCGCCTGCGCGAGCGACGGGGCGAGCACCTGCACGTTGTCGAGACCGATGTCGGTGCCCTGCGCGAGGGAGGTCAGCGTCGCCATCGATTCACTGCCGGGATTCTTCAGGTGCAGCGGATCGAAGTCGAATGTCAGGCGCCACAGCAGGGGGATGCCGCCGATGACGAGGGCCAGCGTGGCCGCGAGCACGGTCTTGCGATGGGTCTGCAGCGCGTTGTCCACGCCCGCCAGCCACGGATAACCGGGCGCGACCGTGCCCGGCGGCGGATCGGCGAGGCGGATCAGGGCGGGCAGCACGGTCACGCAGGCGGGCAGGGCGACGCACAGGATGCCGACCCCCGCGATCTGTCCCAGCTCTGCCACGCCGCGGTAAGCCGTCGGCAGGAATGCGAGGAAGCCGAACGCGGTGGCCGTCGCCGCGAGCGTGAGCGGCAGCGCGAGCGCGCGCGCCGTCGCCAGCAGCGCGGGGCCCGTGCCGGGCCGGATGCGCCGCAATTCGCGGAAGCGCATGCCGAACTGGATGCCGAAGTCGATGCCCAGCCCGACGAACAGGATGGCGAACGCGATGGAGATCAGGTTCAGCGCGCCCACCATCATGAGGCCCAGCGCCGCCGTCAGCGCGAGACCGCCCAGCATCGTCGCGCACAGCGCCAGCACGAGCGGTGTCGAGCGCAGCGCGCGCCACAGCAGCACGAGCACGATCGCGACGGGGATGGCCCCGACCAGCGGCGAGCCTTCCTGCAGCGACGCGAATTCGTCGTCGGACAGCGGCACGGCCCCCGTCAGCGCCACGTGCGCCCCGTGGCGCTCGGCCAGGCGCAGGTCGGCGGCGGCCGCGCGGATCGCGTCGCTGGACGCGGCGCCCGGCAGCAGGGCGTTGTAGTCGAGCACGGGCCTGACTTCCACCAGGCCGGCCTCCGTGGCGGCCGCCGGTGTCGTCACGAGACGCTGCCAGGACAGCGCGGCGGGCCGCCCGGCAAGCACCGCCTCGACGGTGGCGGCGCTCTGCGCCAGCAGCGGCGCCATGTGCGCGAGCGTGACCTGGCCGGTGAGCAGCGGCGTGCCCAGCGTGACCGACAGCAGGTTCGCCAGGCCGCGCAGCGACGGGTCGTGCGCGAGGGCGTCCAGCAGCGGGCGGGCGTCGGCGAGCCGTTGCGCCAGCGCGGCCACGTCCGGCGCGTCGAGGTAGAGCAGGCCCGCGCGGCGGAAGAAGTCGTCGCCGGGGCCGAGATCGACCGTGCGGAACAGGGCGGGCCGGCGGCGCAGGCGGTCGGCCAGTTCGCGCGCCGCCTGGGCCGCGAACTCGGGCGCCGGGGCGCGCACGACGGCCAGGGTCGTGTCGCCCCGGTTCGGGAACGCGGCGGCGATGGCGGCGTCGCGGCGGGCCCATGGCGTTTGTGCGTCGATCAACTGTCCGACATCCGTATTGATCGCGAAATGGCGTGCGACATAGAGCCCAGAGGCAAGCACCAACAGTGCAAAGGCCCCGACCACCGCCCACGGATGGCGGCACGACAGGTGAACGAGCCTGGCGATCGGGTTGGTCATGGGTGAACACCGGAGAGCTGCGTCCATTAGACCGGAGAACCCGGCGATCGACGTTATGATCCGCCGCATGTGCGCGCGGATGGGCGCTGCGCACGGTGTTTCTTGCCGCGAGCGTCTCGCGAAAGGAACAGCGGTGGCGGGAACACTTGGGGCAGGCCGACGGTCTTATGCATGTGTCGAACGGAGATCCCATGAAGCCGACAACCTGTTTGCTGACGCTGGTCCTGTCCATCCCGGCCGCCTATGCCCAGCAGGTGGACATCCGTCGGCCGGAACAAATGCTCAAGGACACCATCGACAAGGTCATGGGCGCCATCCGCAACGACCCCGCCGCGCGGGCCGGCGACCCCGAGCGGACGCTCCAGATCGTCCGCAGCGATTTCCTGCCCGCCACGGACTTCATGCTGACGACGCAGTACGCCGTCGGCAGCGCGTGGGCGCAGGCGACGCCGGCCCAGCGTGACGCCTTGTTCCAGGAATTCCAGACCCTGCTGGCCCGCACTTACGCCATCCAGCTGACGCAGCTCCAGCAGGAGAACACGCAATTCCGCTACGCGCCTGCCGCCCGCCCCGCGGCAAACGCCAACGACGCCGTCGTCAGGACGACCGTGATCACAGGCGGCGACGCGATGCCGATCGACTACCGGATGCACCGGACGGCCACGGGATGGAAGATCTACGACATCAACATGATGGGCGCGTGGATGATCCAGGTGTACCGCCAGCAGTTCGCGCCTCGGCTGGCGTCCGGGGGCATCGACGGTTTGATCAAATACCTGGCGGCTCATAATCGCGGACCTTGAGCGGAGGCCGCGGGCGGCGCAGTTCGGCCCATTGCCACGAGACGAGGGCCGGCACGCCGGTGACGATCTCGCGCATCCGCTTGACGAGCGCCAGCGCCAGCGCCACGTCGCCGCCGACGCCGGCCAGCTGGCCGAACAGCAGCACGGCCGCTTCCTGCACGCCCAGGCCGGCGGGCACCATGAAGCCGGCGTGGCGCACGGCCTGGGTCAACGCCTCGATGGCGAGCGCGGCCTGCACGCCGACCGGATGGCCGAGCAGGGCCAGCACATACCACGTCTCGAACGTGCCCAGCACGTACGACAGCAGCGACCACAGCGCCGCGCGTGCGAGAAGACCGGGTTGTGCGAACAGACACCGGATCGCGGCATCGATCCGCGCGCCGTCGGGGAGGTGTTGCGCGCCGGGCAGGCGCCGCGTCCACCGTTCGACCCGTGCGAACGGCGTGCCCCGCGCCAGCCACCACCACGCGAGGAGCGGCAGCGGCAGGGAGAGCAGCAACGCGGCCACAACGATCCCGACCTGGCCCGGGCCCGCGGCAAGCCGCAACATCAGCACGGCGCCGAGACCGCAGAACACGTACAGCACGACGATCGTCAACAGCACTTCGACGACGACGCTGGCCGCCACGCCCGCCACGCCCGCCGCGTCCGGAATCCGGCGCCGCGCGAGCCGCACCCCGACCACCTCGCCACCGATGTTCGCCACCGGCAGCAGGCGGTTGACGCCCTCGCGCACGAACGCGACCCACAGCAGGAACACGGGGCCGGCCGCGCGGCCGGGGTCGAACGGATCGAGCAGCAGCCGCCACGCGCGGGTGTCGAGCGCCTGCGTGACGACGCGCGCCGGCACGATCAGCAGCAGCGCCCACCCGGCACGCTCGACGGCAGCCGCGATGCCCGCCCAGCCTTCGGTGTCGATGAGCGCGGCAAGCAGCGCGAGTCCGGCGGCCGCTGCCAGCCAGCCCAGCCTGCGGGCGCCGTTCATGGGCCGGCGCGGCCGTGCACGGCGGCGTGGGCGTCTGCGGCGTCGACGGACGGGCCCGTGATGACGAGGTCGGCATACCCGCCGACACGCCAGCCTCCCGCGCGCAACGCGTCGCATCTGGCGCGCACGCGCGGCGAGACGAGGGCGGCGAATTCGTCCGCGTGACGGTAGCCGCGCATCGACGGCGCGATCGCCGCACCCTGGTCGAGCGCCGGATGCAGGTAGATGTCGACGATGCCCGCTGCCGGCAGGCGGTCCAGCGCGGCCAGCAGGGCCTGCTCGTCGAAGCGGCCCGACTCGCGGATGCCGATCACGTAGTCGTTGTGGGCGATGCCCGCCGCGTCCAGTCTTGCTGCCAGCAGCGCCAGCCATGGACGCAGCCACGGCGGCGGTCCCGTCTCGCGCGGCAGCCGCACGGCGCGCAGGCCGAATTCGCGGCCGATACCGAGGATGAGCGACAGGATCGTCGGATGCAGGTGGAAATGCTTGTGCGCATTGACGTGGTCGAGCGCCAGGCCGCTGGCGGCGTACGCTTCGAACTGGGCGCGGATCTCCGCTGCGAGCTGGCGGCGCACGCGCGGCAGGCAGAAATAACGCATGCCGTCGCGTACCATGCGGGCGCCGAACTGGCCGCTCCCGTCGACGAGATCGGGAATGGCCCGCGGCGGCAACACGGATGGTCCGTCGGCCAGCACGAGATGCAGCCCGACGCGCAGCCCCGGCAAGGCGCGTGCGCGGGCGATCGCGTCCCCGGCCGCGGACGCGCCCACCATCAGGCTGGCGGCCGTCAGGATGCCTTTCGCATGCGCGCGCTCGACGGCCTCGTTCACACTGGGGTGCAGGCCGAAGTCGTCGGCGGTCACGATCAGGCCGGCCGTACCGGGATTCATGAATGCGACGCGCCGTGGGCGCGCAGGAAGTGGAAGAATTCGACACCTTCGCGCAGGCGGCGGCGGGTCATGTCCCAGCTGCGCAGCATCTCGCTGACGATTTCCCAGATCTTCGATGGGCGGAAGTAAAAGCTCCGATAAAACTGTTCCACGCCATGGTAGATCTCGTCGCGCGACAGGTGCGGATAGCTGAGGGCCGCCAGTTGCATGCCGCTCCCGTCGACGAGGTGGATGGTCTTGTGCGGCGGGATCCAGTCGTTTTCCAGCGCCTGTTCGTACAGCCGGGTGCCTGGATACGGGGCGGCCAGCGAGACCTGGATCGTGTGCGGATTGATTTCCTTGGCGAATTCTATGGATTTCGCGATCGTCTCGCGCGTTTCGCCGGGCAGGCCGAGGATGAAGGTGCCGTGCACCGTGATGCCGAGCGCGCGGCAGTCGGCGGCGAAGCGGCGCGCGATGTCCGTCCGCAAGCCCTTCTTGATGTTCAGGAGGATCTGGTCGTCGCCGGACTCATACCCGACGAGCAGCAGTCGCAGACCGTTTTCCTTCATCACTTTGAGCGTCGAGTAGGGCACGTTCGCCTTGGCATTGCACGACCACGTCACGCCCAGCTTGCCCAGGCCCCGCGCGATCTCTTCGGCGCGGGGGCGGAAGTCCGTGAACGTGTCGTCGTCGAACATGATTTCCTTCACTTCCGGCATGTTTTCCTTGATCCAGCTGACCTCGGCCAGCACGTTTTCCGCCGAGCGGGTGCGGTAGCGGTGGCCGCCGACCGTCTGCGGCCACAGGCAGAACGTGCAGCGCGAGCGGCACCCGCGCCCCGTGTACAGCGAGACGTACGGATAATTCAGGTAGCCGATGAAGTAGTTGCGGATGTTCAGGTCGCGCCGGTAGACGGGCGCCACGAACGGCAGCGCGTCCATGTCTTCGATGATGGCGCGCGGCGGATTGTGGCGGATGGCACCGCCATGGTCGCGCCAGCTGACGCCGTCGATGTCCGCCAGCGGCCGGCCTTCCGCGATGTCGCGGCAGGTGTAGTCGAATTCTTCGCGCGCGACGAAATCGATGGCGGCGGAGGCCTGCAGCGACCCGTCCGGATCGACCGCGACCTTCGCACCCACCATGCCGATGCGTATCCGGGGATGCGTCTCCTTCAGCAACCCGGCGAAGCGCACGTCGCCGGGAAACGACGGTGTGCTCGTGTGGATGATCACGAGCTCGTAATCCCGTGCGATGTCGAGCGTCTGCGCGACGGTGAGGCCGTCCGCGGGGGCGTCGAGCAGCCGGCTGCCGGGCACGAGGGCCGCCGGCTGGGCCAGCCACGTCGGATACCAGAACGATCGGATCTCACGCTTCGCCTGGTAGCGCGAGCCGGCACCGCCGTCGAAGCCGTCGAACGAGGGCGCCTGCAGAAACAGGGTCTTGAGTAGGGTCGTGGTCATCGTCGTGGTGTCCATGAGCGTTGTCGCCTGGATGGCGATTCCGTTGTGGCGTCCGCCGGCGCGCGGCCTGTATCGATGGGCAGGCGGTGCCCGCGCCAGCGCGCCGTCGTGCCCGTGAAGCCGCTCAGCCACGCCGCCAACAGCAGGCAATCGCGCAGCAGGGCATGGCGGGCATGGCCGGGTGCCGGCACGCCGGGCGCCGGCTGCCGCCAATGCAGGCCGAGACGCGCGGCGCCGCCGGCCAGCGCCAGCGCCGCATTCCACGCGGTCGGTGCCAGGGACACACCGAGCGCCAGCATCGGCAGGGTGAAGGTGATGAAGGTGCAGGCATAGCCGAGCGGATTGAGGGAGCGGATGGTCTGCATCCAGCGCCGCTCGCGTGCCCACAGCGCGCGCAGGCTGTCTTCGGTCACGTCGGTGGCGACGCAGACGTCGGACAGGACCGTCCTGAGGCCCAGGCCGCGGGTGAGTTCGCCGAGTCGGTAGTCGTCGGCCAGGCGGTTCTTCAAGACCTCGACACCGCCGATGGCGCGCAGCGTCGACGCCCGCACGGCGATCGTCGCGCCGAAGGCGAAGGCACTGCCGCCGCCGCTGCTCGCGACACGCACGGACGGTGCGAACCACGTGTCGATGAAGAGCGCGCCGATGCGGGACCAGAACCCGTCCGCCGGGCGTCCGTGGTAGAGACAGGTGACGATGCCGACGTCCGGCAAGGCGAGCGGCGCCGTCACGCGCGCGAGGTAGTCGGGCTCGACGGCAATGTCGCTGTCGGCCAGTACCAGCCACGGATGGCGCGCGGCACCGATCATGTTGATCAGGTTGCTCACCTTGCGATTGCTGCCGTGAACCCGCGGATCGACGACGAGGCGCATGTCGACGTTGGGGAAACGGTGCGCGAGTCGCGCGACGACGGCGATGGCCGGGTCGTCCGGCGCGCGGACGCCGAACACGAGCTGGTAACACGGATGGGTTTGCGTGCACAAGCCGGCGAGGTTGTCTTCCAGGCGCGGCTCGGCGCCGCACAGGGGCTTGAGCACCGTGACGGGTGTCGGGGCCCGCGTGTTCTCCGGACCGCGCGCGGGGCGTCCGCGGCAGAGCAGGGCGGCCAGCGCGTACAGTGCCGCCAGCAGCGTCAGCGCCGTGCCGGCAATGGCCGCGAACGACGGCAGCGCCGGCGCCATCACGGCGCGCCCCCGTTCATCCCGGCCTTGCGGCCCCGGATCTCTTCCAGCCGGATGGCGACCTGATGCGCATGCACGTGCTGCGCGGGGCGCTGATCGGCCAGCGGGATGTCGGGCGCCATCGGTCCGCGCGTCGTCACGCCCCGCAGCGCGACCTTCGCGGCGGCAATGGGACGGGCGAGGGTGTCCGTGACGGCGCTTGCCTCGTAGCCGCTGTGCACCATGCAGTCGGCGCATTTTTCGTAGCGACCCGTGCCGTAGGCATCCCAGTCGGTCTCGTCCATGAGTTCGCGGAACGTGCGGGCATATCCCTCGCCGAGCAGGTAGCAGGGGCGTTGCCAGCCGAATACCGTACGGGTGGGATTGCCCCAGGGCGTGCAGTGATAGGTCTGGTTCCCGGCGAGGAAGTCAAGGAACAGGCTGGACTGGCTGAACGCCCAGCGGCGCCCGCCTTCGCCGCGCGCGAATATGTCCCGGAACAATTGCCTGGTTCGACTGCGTGCGAGGAAATGCTGTTGCTCCGGGGCGCGCTCGTACGCATAGCCGGGCGATACGGTGATGCCGTCGACCTCCATCGCCTTCAACGTGTCGAAGAAGCGGGCCACGCGGTCGGGCTGGGCGTCGTTGAACAGCGTGCAGTTGACGTTGACGCGGAAACCCAGCGCCTTGGCGTGCGCGATCGCGGCGACCGCGCGCCGGTAGACGCCCGGCCGGCAGACGGAGCGGTCGTGCATGTCCTCGTCGCCGTCGAGGTGCACGGACCACGTGAAGAACGGGCCCGGACGGAATTTGTCGAGCTGTCGGTCCATCAGCAGGGCATTGGTGCACAGGTAGACGAATTTATGCCGGGCGACGATGCCGGCGACGATCGCGGGCATGTCCTTGTGCAGCAGCGGCTCGCCGCCCGCGATGGAGACGACGGGCGCGCCGCATTCGTCGACGGCGTCCAGGCATTCGTCCACCGACAGGCGCTGGTCCAGGATCTCGCCCGGATAATCGATCTTGCCGCATCCCGCGCAGGCCAGGTTGCAGCGGAACAGGGGCTCGAGCATCAGCGCGAGCGGGTAGCGGCGCTCGCCGGCCAGGTGCTTGCGCAGCACGTAGGCGCCGACCAGGGCTTTTTGCAGGAACGGAATCGCCATGCGCGTCTCCTCCGCATTTCCTCGTTACTTGTCCGTTCGGCCGGAGCCCGCGAGCGCGCGCGGCAACCGGAATTCGATGTGTTCCTCGATGCCGTCCATCGTCGAGACGTCGACGGGCCCGAGCGCGCGCAGGGCGTCGATCACGTGCTCGACCATGGCCTCGGGCGCGGAGGCGCCGGCCGTGATGCCGACCACGGCCGCGCCCGCGACCCAGGCGGGATCGAGCTCGCTGCCGTCGGCCAGCAGCCACGTCGGGGTGCCGGTCTCGGCGCCGATCTCGCGCAACCGGTTCGAGTTCGAGCTGTTCGGCGCGCCGACGACGAGCAGCACGTCGACCCGGCGGCACAGGTCGCGCACGGCGCGCTGGCGGTTTTGCGTGGCGTAGCAGATGTCGCGCACGTCGGGGCCGACGATGTCGGTGAAGCGCCGCCGCAGCGCCGCGATGACGTTGCGCGTGTCGTCCACGCTGAGCGTCGTCTGCGTCACGTACGCCACCGGCGTGTCGGCCGGCAGGTCGAGCGCCTCCGCTTCGCGCTCGTCACTCACGAGCAGGACGCGGCCGTCGATCTGGCCCATGGTCCCCTCGACCTCGGGGTGGCCCGGATGGCCGATCAGGATCACCGTGCGCCCGCTGGCCGCGTACTGGCGGCCCTGGATGTGGACCTTGGCGACGAGCGGACAGGTCGCGTCCAGCACGTGCAGGGCGCGCGTCTCCGCGTCGGCCTCGACCGTGCGGGCCACGCCGTGCGCGCTGAAGATCGTCACGGCCTGCCGCGGCACCTCGCCGAGCTCTTCGACGAACACGGCGCCCTTGGCGCGCAGCCCGTTCACGACGGCCTTGTTGTGGACGATTTCGTGGCGCACGTACACAGGCGCGCCGTGCCGTTCGAGTGCGCGCTCGACGATCTCGATGGCTCGGACGACGCCCGCGCAAAACCCGCGCGGCTGGGCAAGGATCACATGCATGACGGTTCCCCGTGCTTTCCGGTCGTGCAGATTGGAGTGGGCGCGGGCGCACAAGTTCAGCCGATATGTTTGATCTGGATGCTTTATGCCGATCGCATGCCGGGCCTAAAATGCGCCGCTGATGGATCGGGAAAGTGAGAGTGGTGATGGGCGGAAACCTCGTGCTGGTCACGGGCGCGGCCGGATTCGTCGGGGCCGCCGTGGCGCGCGCGGCACTGGCGCAGGGTTATGCCGTCCGTGTTCTGGTGCGCGCCGGCAGCCCGCGGCGCAACCTGGTGGGGCTCGACGCCGAGCTCATCGAAGGCGACATGCGCGACCCGGCCGCCATCGGGCGCGCGCTGGACGGTGCACGCTTCCTGCTGCATGTCGCAGCGGATTACCGGCTGTGGGCGCCGGACCCTGGCGAGATCATGCGCAACAACCTCGCCGGCACGCAGGCCGTGATGCGGGCCGCACTGGCGACCGGGGTCGAGCGCATCGTCGTGACCAGCAGCGTGGCCACGCTGCGGGTGGGGCCGTCGACCGTGGCGGCCACGGAAGACGCGCCGCTGGCGGAGAATGAAGCCATCGGCGCGTACAAGCGCAGCAAGGTGGCGGCCGAACGGCTGGTCGAGCGTATGGTCGCGCACGATGGCTTGCCGGCCGTGATCGTCAACCCGTCGACGCCGGTCGGCGCGCGCGACGTGCGGCCGACGCCGACCGGCCGCATCATCGTCGAGGCGGCGCGCGGACGGATGCCGGCCTACGTGGAGACGGGGTTGAACGTCGTCGACGTCGAGGACGTGGCGCATGGGCATATGCTCGCGCTGGCGCATGGGCGCGTGGGCGAGCGCTACATCCTCGGCGGGCAGAACGTGATGCTGCGGGATCTGCTGGGCGGGATCGCGGAACTCGTCGGCCGGCCGCCGCCGCGCCTGCGATTGCCGGCCGCGCCGCTGGTGCCGCTGGCGCACGCGGCCGAGGCACTGGCGCGCCTGCGCGGCCGGGAGCCGTTCCTGACGGTGGACGGTTTGAAGATGTCGCGTAACCGGATGTTTTTTTCGTCGGCCAAGGCGGAGCGGGAGCTCGGCTACCGGCCCGGGCCGTACATGGACGGCGTCCGGGCGGCGGTGGCGTGGTTCGGACGCGAGGGCTATCTCGACTGATGGCGCGATGTGGCGCGATGTGGCGCGATGCGGCTTGATGCGGCGATATCCGGTGCCGGCCGGTTCAGCGCCGCCGTCCGAACACCCCGGCCAGGCGCAGCACGAGCCCGGCCAGCCGGGGCACGGTCGTCGGGCGCAGCAGCCGTGCGTCGTAGCCGGCAAAACGCCGGTCGTTTTCGGCAAGGCAGAGCGCGAGCAGGTCGCACAGGCCGACGCCGTTGTCCGCCACCGATTGCGCGCCGTGCAGCGTGAAATTGTTGTCCTGCGCGTGCGGGGTGTCATGCGCGTCGACGGCGCGCGCGAGGCCGATCCGCTCCCATGCGAGGAAGCACCAGACGGCCGCGACCTTGGCCTCGAAACGCGCGCGGCGCCACAGCGGAAGGCGGGCGCGGTGCCAGGCGGCCCAGTTGGCGAACAGCAGGATGTGGCGGCACTCTTCCTGCATCACGGGTTCGAACGTGTCGACGAGGGCCGGCGGAAACAAGCCGGAACGCCGCGCCAGTTCGAACAGGCCGAATGCGAAGAAGCTGTCGATGCATTCGCTGTAGCCGGTGACGAGGTATGCCCATTCCGCGTCCCGGGGCAGGGGCGGCGGCGGCTCGGGCGCCAGTTCGATGCCATAGGCCGCCACCATGCGCGTCAGGACTTCCTTGTGGCGCTGTTCCTCCCACGCGTTCAGCGCGAGCGCGTGGCGCATGCCGGGCTCTTGCAGGGTGCCGGCATAGGCGGCCATGCGCAGGCGCGCCTTGCCTTCCGTCTGCACGGCGATGTCCCAGATCGGCAGCGCGACGATGCGATCGCGTGTCGCAGGTGCCAGCTCGGGCCAGTCCAGCACGGCGGGACGATAGGGATTGAAGGTATCGTGGAACATGCGGCAGGTCGCGTCGCCATGGCGGTCCGAGCCGGGCACGAGCGGGCCGTCGACCGGGTAGCGCCAATGCCGCATGCGCGCGTCAGCAAAGGCCAGCTGCGCGCCGCCGGCGTGCGTCGCTACCGGCGGCGGCCGGAAGTCCGGCACCAGGCTGGCGACGTCGAACGGGTCCGTGGCGTCCTTGTCCATGCTCCCTGTGCGCAGTGCTCGTAGTTCGTTTCGTTTACCTCTCGACCGATCTCTCCGCACAAGGTTCACTTCCGAATCCGTCCGATTGACCGGGACCACACTGCTCGCCCGCCAGACATACCAGCTTGATTTCCATCTGCAACGCCACCAGCAAGGTCGTCTGAACAAACCTGAGCTCCCCGCGGACCGGATGCCTGAACTGCCGCTCCCCGCCTTCCCGATGCAGCACATCCTGCTTGTCCCAGCACTGCGCGAATAGCACGCTTTCCTGGCGCAATTGTTCAACAAGGGTTTGCATGTCCGCGTCCGCCGGCCGCCGGTGGAAGTCGGCCCGGAACTCGGCCGCCAACCGCCGTGCCCGCGTCTCCCAATCCACGATCAGTTCCCGCGCCGCCGGACGGAGAAAAACGTAACGGAGCAGGTTGCGGTCGGCGGCATCCGGGTCCAGCCAGCCGACGAACAACGCGGCCGCGGCGCCGTTCCAGGCGCGGGCCGTCCATGTGTGGTCGAGCAGGTAGGCCGGCGCGGCCATCAGTCCCGGCAGCGCCAGCAGGGCGGGAGACATCGCGTCGACATCCGCGGCACCCGCGCGCGGGTCTTTTTTGCCGGCAAGGTCGAACAGCGATGCGCGTTCCGCCGCGGACAGTTGCAGCGCGTCGGACAGGCGCGCCAGCGCGGCGGCGGACGGCTGGACGTCCCGGCCCTGTTCCAGCCACGTGATCCACGTGACGCCCAGCCCGGCCGCGTCGGCCAGCTCCTCGCGGCGCAGGCCGGGGGTGCGGCGGCGGGCGCCGGGCCGGGCGGGCGTCAGGCGTGCGCGGTGGGCGCGGATGAAGGCGCCGAGCATCTGGCGCCGGTTGGAATCGGTCATGGTGTTCGTAATACCAGTATAAACAGGCTCCTTGTAGCAGGAAAATGCATGCTCGACAATGGGCTCTCACATTCAACATGGAGCCAACATGGATACCGCCACCCACGACGCAACCGTCCTCGAACAATACGATTCCCGCGCCCAGGCCTATCTGTCGAGTGCCGTGCACGCGGCCGGCGCCGACCTGGAGCGGATGGCCGCCTTGATCGGCAGCCGTCCGGACGCCGTCGCGCTGGACATGGGGTGCGGCGGCGGCCACGTGGCGTTCCGCCTGGCGCCTCTGGTCAAGAAGGTGGTCGCCTGCGATCTGTCGGCCGCGATGCTGGAGACGGTCGCCGCGGAAGCGCACCGGAGGGGCCTGGACAATCTCGTCACGAAGCAGGGCGCGGCCGAGGCGCTGTCATGCCCGGACGCGTCGTTCGATATCGCGGCCACCCGCTACAGCGCGCATCACTGGGGGGCTTTTACGGACGGGCTGGCGCAGATGCGGCGCGTCGTCAAACCCGGCGGCCTCGCGCTGTTCATGGACGTCGTGTCGCCCGGCGTCCCGTTGCTGGACACCTGGCTGCAGACGCTGGAACTGCTGCGCGATCCCTCCCACGTGCGCAATGCCTCGCTGGAGGAGTGGAAAACGGCGCTGGCATCCCTCGGCTTTGCGATCGCGGAGGTCGCGACGTACAAGCTGCGCCTCGAGTTCGGCCCGTGGATCGAGCGGATGCAAACGCCGGAAGTCCACGTCGCGGCGATCCGTTCGCTGCAGCGGCGCGCATCGGCCGAGGTCAAGGATTACTTCGTCATCGGGGACGACGGCAGCTTCACCGTCGACACCATGCTGATCGCCGCCCGCCCGATCTAGCCGTTCAGCCGGTCGACCCGCAAGCGCTGCCGATCGTCGCTCAGCGCCCGCACCGCCAGCATCGCCGCGCCGACCGCCGCCAGGCCGCTGGCGCCCGCCAGCAGGAACATCAGCAGGATCTGGTATTTCACCGCTTCCATCGGGTCCATGCCGGCCAGCAGCTGGCCCGTCATGATGCCGGGCAGCGTGATGATGCCGGCGGCCGACATCTGGTTGGCCACGGGGATCATGCCGCGCCGCGTCGCGTTGCGGACCAGCGGTGCGATGGCGTCGCGGAACGGGGTGCCGAGGGCGAGGCGCGCTTCGATGCGGGCGCGCTCGCGCACGACGCCGTCGAGGATGCCGTCGAGCGCGAGGCTGGCGGCGTTCAGCACGCTGCCGAGCACGATGCCCATCAGCGGAATCGCGTAGCGCGGTTCGTACCAGGGCGCCGGGCGCACGGCCGTCGCCAGGGCCAGCAGGACGGTCGCGAAGCCGGCGCAGGAGACGACGGCGGCGCTGATCTGGTAGTTCATGTGGCGCTTGAGGCGTTGCTTCGGCCGCGTCGCGACTTCGCGCGCGGCCGCCGCGATCATGAACAGGACGACGGCCAGCGTGGCCGGCGCGGACGCCGTCGCGAACACGTGGCGCAGGACGAGGCCGACGATCGTCAGCTGCACGACCATGCGCACGGCCGCGACCAGGATTTGGCGGTGCAGGCCGAGGCGCAGCGCCAGCGACAGCGCGGCCTCCAGCACGATCAGGAGCGCGGCCGCGAGCAGGTCCCAGGTGCCGAGGTGGATCGCATTCATGGCGTGGTCAAGATGCCCTGTTCGAGGCGGAACGTCCGGTGCGCGAGGCGGCGCGCCTGCTCGCCCGAATGCGTCACGATCAGAATCGCCATGCCACGCGCGAGGCAGTCGCGCAGCAGGGTTTCCACGCGCGCGACGGCGTCCGGGTCGAGCGCGGCCGTCGGTTCGTCGAGCAGCAGCACGCGCGGGCGCCGGGCCAGCGAGCGGACGAGGGCGAGCCGCTGCCGCTCGCCCGTCGACAGGCGTTCGATTTCCGTGTCCAGCAGCTTCGTCGACAGGCCCAGTGCCGCCAGCGTACCGTCGATGACGTCCTGGTCCGCGGCCGCGAAGTGCGCGCGGGCCGTCGCTTCCCACCACGCCGGTTCGGCGGCCTGGTAGACGACGGCGGCGCGCCAATCCGGCGCCGGCATCGACGCGGCGGGGCGGCCGTCCAGCAGGGCGTCGCCGTCGTGCGGGTCGAGGTCGGCCAGCATGCGCAGCAGGACGCTCTTGCCCGCGCCGGACGGGCCCTGGATGGCGATGCATTCGCCCGCGTGCACGTCGAAGGTGAACGGCCCGCCGAACGGCGACCGCAGGCCGCGCGCGGACAGGAGAGTGGATGCGGCGCTGCCGGTCACGAGCGCGCGGCGGCCCGGATCAGGTCGAACGGGGAGCTGTCGGCGACGAACGAGCGTGAATTCAACAGGCTGTTGTCGAAGTGGCCAAAGCCGCGCGGCCCCCCGGGACTGTCCTGCCAGTGGCGCAGGGGCGCGTCGTCGGCGCCGAACTGCGCTTCCGTCTCCAGTTGCTTCACGCGGGCCGTCAGCGTGGCGACGGTGCTCTGCAACGCGGCCAGTTCGCGGTCGCGTGCGCGCAGCGCTTCGTCGTGGGCGGCGCGGAGCAGGCGCACCCGCTCGTCGAAGTCGGCGTGCAGGCGGTCGGCCAGCGCGTCGACGAGGGCGTGCAGGGCGCGGCCGGTGTCTTCGCGCCGGATGCCGCTCGCGCCGTCGCCGTCGCCGTCTTCGCCGCGCAGTTCCTTGAGGTGTTTGTGGATGGTCGATTTGGAGCCGGAATCGCCCAGGGCATGGCGCACGGCGTCGACGGACGGATGGCGGCCTTCCGCCAGCAGGCGGTCGCGGGCCTCCCTGACCTGTGATTTCGTAAGTCCGCTGCGCGCCATATCGTCTCCGTCTTGCTGTAATCCCATGATATTGTACTGCCCGGGACCATTGCCGATGCGCGACACCGGGCACCGCACTGCAAAAAAATCCGGGCCGGCTGCCGGCCCGGTGCGCATCTATGCTCTACAATAGGGTCTCGGTCGCGGCGGACGGCGTTCGTGCCCATGCGCGCGCAAGCATCAGGAACACGAATCAATGCTTCACCTGCACAATGCGTGGCGCCGCAAGGCGCCGTGGATCGCCTGCCTGGCCCTCGTCGCACCCCTTCACGCATGGGCGGCCCCGGCCGCCGGCGTGTATCTCGAAGACATGACGTCGCCGGAACTGCGCGATCGCATCGCGGCCGGCACCACGACGGCCCTCGTGCCCATCGGCGGCACCGAGCAGAGCGGTCCGCACATCGTCCTCGGCAAGCACAATGTACGCGCCCGCGTGCTGGCGGGACGGATCGCCGGCCGGCTGGGCGACGCCGTCGTCGCGCCCGTGGTCGCCTACGTGCCGGAAGGGGCGATCGACCCGCCGGCCGCGCACATGCGGTTCGCGGGCACGCTGTCGATTCCCGACGCCGCGTTCGAATCGGTGCTCGAAGCCACCGCGCTGAGCCTGTGCCGGCACGGCATCCGCGACGTGTTCTTCCTGGGCGACCACGGCGGTTACCAGAAGAACGAGGAACGCGCCGCCGCGAAGGTGAACCGTTCCGCCGGCTGCCGTGCCCACGCGTTGGCCGCGTACTACGATGCCGCCACGTCCACGTTCAACGCCGACCTGAAGCAGCGCGGCTTTGCCGACGCCGAGATCGGCACGCACGCGGGCCTGGCCGACACGGCGCTGTCGCTGGCCGTCGATCCCGCGCTCGTGCGGCCTGCCCTGGTGGCGGCCGGCGCGCAGGGGGGCGTGCGTGCCGGGGTGCACGGCGACCCGACCCGCGCGACGGCCGAGCTGGGCCGCATCGGCGTGGAGCGCATCGTCGATGCTTCCGTCGCCGCGATCCGCGCCGCCCGCCAGCCGGCGACCGATCAACATCCGAATTCTTCCCATCGAAAGTAGAGACATCGTGTCATTCAAAACTACCGTCGGTGCCGTATTGGCACTCTCCGTCCTGGCCGGGGGCGTCGTCGCCACGCGCGTGGTCGATGCGTCCGCGCCGGCACCCGCCGCGAAGCCGGCCACGGTCGCGACCGTGGCCGGCATGCCGCCCGTCGTCGATCCGGGCAATGTGTACAGCGAAATCGGCCCCACGCACCTGAGTCCGGCCGTGAAAGGCGACCTGGAGCGCGTGTACGTGCCGAACCTGCGCTCGAACGACGTCAGCGTCATCGATCCGGCGACGATGAAGGTCGTCGACCGTTTCAAGGTGGGCCGCAGCCCGCAGCACGTGATCCCGTCGTGGGACCTGCGTACCCTGTGGGTGGCGAATAATGCCGAGCGGCACGGCGACGGCAGCCTGACGCCGATCGATCCGCGCACGGGCAAGCCGGGTCCCAACGTCGTCGTCGACGATCCGTACAATATGTACTTCACGCCGGACGGCAAGTCGGCGATCGTCGTGGCCGAGGCGCGCCACCGTCTCGACTTCCGCGATCCGCACACGATGGCGATGCAGTACGCGATCGAGGTGCCGCAATGCGGCGGCATCAACCACGCGGAATTCTCGATCGACGGCCGCTACGCGCTGTTCACGTGCGAGTTCGACGGCAGCCTCGCGAAGATCGACCTGGTGGGCCGCAAGGTGCTGGGCTACCTGAAACTGTCGATGCCGTCGACGCGCTTCCGCGAAGGCGTCGACCCGACGGCGCCCGGCGCCAGCGAAATCTGCACGGCGAAGAAGGGCATGCCGCAGGACGTGCGCATCTCGCCCGACGGCAAGCGCTTCTACATCGCGGACATGGATGCGGACGGCGTGCACGTCGTCGACGGCGACAACCTGAAGGAAATCGGCTTCGTGCCCGTCGGCATCGGCACGCACGGCCTGTATCCGAGCCGCGACGGCAAGTACCTGTACATCGCGAGCCGCGGCACGCACCGCATCCACGGCAAGCGCAAGGGACCGGGCAGCGTGGCCGTGCTCGACTTCGCCACCGGGAAGATCGTCGCCAACTGGCCCGTGCCGGGCGGCGGCAGCCCGGACATGGGCAACGTCAGCGCGGACGGCAAGTGGTTGTGGCTGTCGGGCCGCTATGACGACGTCGTCTATCGCATCGACACGAAGACCGGCGCCATGCAGCAGGTGAAGGTCGGCGGCGAGCCGCACGGCCTGACCGTGTGGCCGCAGCCGGGCCGCTATTCGCTCGGGCACACGGGCAACCTGCGCTGATCCCCCGGGCCCGCTTCCCTCAGTGCAGGGGTTCCGCGGCGCGCGCTGGGCGCGCCCGCGGCGTGCGCGCGGCTGCGTTCCGCGGCACGGCCGCATCGAGGCCTGCCCCGGCCTCCCACGGCACCGACAGCACGGCGCCCAGCGCGTCCGCGACCTGGCGGCCCAGCGCGGCGTCGCCGCTCTCGATCTGCGGCAGCGTGCGGTGCAGCGCGCACAGCACGACGGCGTAATCGGCGCGGCGCGGATGCAGGCAGGCGTCGCCGAGGCGCTCGAGCAGCGCCTCCTCGCGGCGGAAGTCCGCTTCGACCGCCGCCACGACGGCGGGAAAATCTTGTACGAAGACAGCGTCCGGTTGCGCCTGCAAGGCGGCGATGCGGGCGCACAGGCGTTCGCGGCTGTTGCGCACGGCGGCGCATGCCGTGAGTGGATCCGCGTCTGAATGGTGGAAGTGCATGATTTGCCTCAATCTCGTCGATGGTGACGAGAGTGTCTTTGCCACGCGCGGTTTGTTGTTTGATCTACCTCAAACGCAGCGGATTCAGACTGTCAATGCGCAATCAATAAGGGGACGCGGGCCCGTTCCAGCAGTTCGCGGGTGACCCCGCCGAGCATCCATTCGCGGTAGCGGCCGTGGCCGTACGCGCCCGTCACCATCAGGCCGGCGCCGTAGTCGCGCGCCATTCCCATCAAGGCCTCGCCGACCGTGGCGCGCGTGCGCTCGACGACGACGTCCACGCGCGCGCCGTGGCGGGCCAGGTACAGCGCCATGTCGGCGCCGGGCTGCTCGCCGTGGAGTTCGCCCGGCGCCTCGGGATTGACGAGGGCCAGCCGCACGATGTCCGCGCGCGCCAGCAGCGGCAGCGCGGCGGCGATGGCGGCGATGGCCTGCATGCTGCCGTCCCACCCGACGACGGCGGTGCCGGGCAGCGGCTGGTCGGCGTAATCGGGCGGCACCACCAGCACGGGACGGGCGCCGTGCAGCGCCAGATGGTCCGGGAGGGCGCGCGCCCGCATGGGCTGGGCGGGATCGGCCTGTGCGCCGCGGCTCAGCACGACGAGGTCGGCATAGCGCGATTGCAGCAGCAGCGCGTAGCGGGCCTCGTCCTCGATCAGGCGCGATTCGAACGACGCGACGCCGGCACGCCGCACCGCGTCTTCGAAGACGGCCAGGCGCGCGCGGGCGGTGGCGCGCAGGACCTCGAAATCGGGGCCGGCGGTCGTCGCCGCCACCGCACCCGTCAGCAGGGCGTAGTCGAGCCAGCCGATGCCGGTGTCCGCGCCGCCGACGAGGTGGGCGTCGCAGGCATTGGCGAGGAAACAGGCGGCGCGCAGGCGGCTGTCCTGCGCGTCGCTGCCGTCC
The DNA here is from genome assembly GCF_001941825.1 of Massilia putida. NCBI lineage: Bacteria > Pseudomonadati > Pseudomonadota > Betaproteobacteria > Burkholderiales > Oxalobacteraceae > Massilia > Massilia putida. Next base: position 1,075,920 of record NZ_CP019038.1, on the reverse strand, counting down.
ACATGCACGAGGATGGTCTTGATCATGGCGTTCGCTCCGGCACGTAAGTGATGACTGTATGCCGGGCCAGCGCGAACATCAGGAATTCGTTTGATTGGCGTCAGATGAAATGAAAATAAAACCGTCGAACGCCGCGTATCGGTTGTAAACGCCCGTCGGGGAACCTTTTAGTTTAGTTCAGACCGGTGGAATCGCAAATTGATTCTGCCAATATCGTACCGCCGCGCGATCTAAAAAATCATCGGCAGAGCGCGTTGCAGAGGCATATGCTGGAATCGTATATACATATACGGAGACAACGATGAAATTCGGAATCGCGCCCGCCCGCATGAAGGCTCACCTGCACCTGTCGCATATTCACCGGCCGCATTTCCACAGGCCCCACGTCCACCGCGACTGGCATGCGTTCGAACCCGTGCTGCGCGTCTGCCAGGTCATCCTGCTGATCCTCCTCGCTCTGCCGTTCGCGCAATTCGTCGCCAAGACCATCGTGTGGGCATTCAAATCGTTGTTCGGGTGAATCGATCAGCGGATTGATCCGCGCCGGGCGCGCGGGTGCTTTAGCATGAACCGGATCTCGACTTTCGATCCGGAACATCATGCCTGTACCCTTTTCGACGCGCCGCCGTTTCACACTGTCCCTGCTGTCACTCCCGTTCTGGCACCGCGCGGCGCAGGCCACGGTGCCTGACGGCAAATACCTGTCCATCCTCGACACCGGCGCCGTCGCCGACGGCGGCACGGTCAATACGCGCGCCATTCAGGCCGCCATCGACCGGCTGGCCGGGCAGGGCGGCGGCACGGCCGTCGTGCCGGCCGGCGTGTTCGTCAGCGGCGCGCTGTTCCTCAAGCCCGGTGTCGATCTCCACCTCGACAAGGGCGCCGTCCTGCGCTGCTCGACGGACATGCGGCATTTCCCCGTCCAGCGCACGCGCATCGAGGGCCACGTCGAGGAGCGGTTCAATCCGGGCCTGATCAACGCGGCGGGCTGCGATGGTCTGAAGATCACGGGCGCCGGCACGCTGGACGGTGCCGGCCGCCCGATCTGGGACCGGTTCTGGCAGCTGCGCAATGCGTCGAAGGAGAAGGGCGACTTCCGCAACCTGGACGTGGCGCGCGCGCGCCTGGCCGTCATCGAGGCGTCGCGCGGCGTGACGATAGACGGCATCACGTTCAAGGATTCGCAATTCTGGAACCTGCACCTGTACCGCTGCCGCGACGTGGCCGTGCGGAACAGCAGCTTCCAGGTGCCGGACGATTACGTGCAGGCCCCGAGCACGGACGGCATCGACATCGACAGCTGCCAGGACGTCCTCGTCGACGGCTGCCGCTTTTCCGTGACGGACGACTGCATCGCGGCCAAGGGCACGAAGGGCCCGCATGCGCTCGAGGACAAGGACAGCCCGCCGACGGAACGGATCCGCGTGCGCAACTGCGTGTTCCGGCGCGGCCACGCGATGTTCACGTGCGGAAGCGAGGCGACCGTCGTGCGCGACGTCGTCGTCGAACACTGCAGGGTGGAGAACGTGGGCAGTGTCGCCCACCTGAAACTGCGGCCGGACACGCCGCAGCGCTACGAGGACATCCATTTCCGCGACCTGACACTCGATTCCAGCAAGGGTGAGATCGTGTCGATCCGGCCGTGGAGCCAGTATTTCGACCTGAAAGGCGAGGCGCCGCCGCATTCCGTCGTGCGCGGCGTGACGCTGGAGGGCATCCGCGGGCGCTTCGGTGCATTCGGCATGATCGCGCCGAATCCGGGCCAGACCGACATCGGGGCCCTGACGCTGAAGAACATCGATGTGCAACTAACCGACGTGCGGTTACAGGTGAAGGACGCGGCCATGCCGGTGCTGGAGAACGTTGTCGTCAACGGCAAGCCCTACGCGGCGGGCGCGCAGGGCTGAGCCGCTCGTCCGCTCACCGGCATCAGCGCACGAGGCAGGGGCGCTTGTTGTCGAACTTCCAGTTCGGCACGAGGAACTGCATGGCGGCGGCGTCGTCGCGCGCGCCCAGGCCCATGTTCTTGTAGGCCTGGTGGGCCTTTTCCAGTTCCGCTTCATCCAGCTCGATGCCCAGACCCGGTTTCGCCGGGATGTGCACCAGGCCACCCTCGATCTTGAGCGGTTCCTTCGTCAGGCGCTGGCCGTCCTGCCAGATCCAGTGCGTGTCGATCGCGGTGACCTTGCCCGGCGCCGCCGCGCCCACATGCGTGAACATGGCGAGCGAGATGTCGAAGTGGTTGTTCGAGTGCGAACCCCACGTCAGGCCGAACATCTGGCACAGCTGCGCGACGCGCACGGAACCCTGCATCGTCCAGAAGTGCGGGTCCGCGAGCGGGATGTCGACGGACTGCAGCTGGATCGAGTGCGCCATCTGGCGCCAGTCGGTGGCGATCATGTTGGTCGCCGTCGGCAGGCCGGTGGCGCGGCGGAATTCCGCCATCACTTCGCGCCCGGAAAAGCCATTCTCCGCGCCGCACGGGTCTTCGGCATAGGCGAGGATGCCGTGCTTGTCGCGGCATACGCGGATCGCTTCCTGCAGCGACCACGCGCCGTTCGGGTCGAGCGTGATGCGCGCGTCCGGGAAGCGCTCGTGCATCGCGACGATCGCCGCCATTTCCTCATCGGCCGACAGCACGCCGCCCTTCAGCTTGAAATCGTTGAAGCCGTAACGTTCGCGCGCGGCCTCGCACAGGCGCACGACGGCTTCCGGCGTCAACGCTTCCTCGTTACGCAGGCGTAGCCAGGCGTCGCCGGCATCCGGCTCGCTGCGGTAGGCGAGGTTCGTCTTGGTGCGGTCGCCCACGTAGAACAGATAGCCCAGCATCTCGACGGCATTGCGCTGCATGCCTTCGCCCAGCAGCGCGGCGACCGGGACGTTCATGAACTGGCCCAGCAGGTCGAGCAGCGCCGATTCCACGGCCGTGACGGCGTGGATGGTCGTGCGCAGGTCGAACGTCTGCTGGCCGCGGCCGCCCGCATCGCGGTCGGCGAAGGCGGTGCGCATCGCGTTCAGGATATTGTTGTACTCGCCCAGCGTCTTGCCGACGACGAGGGGCTTGGCATCCTCGATGGTCTGGCGGATCTTCTCGCCACCCGGCGCTTCGCCCAGACCCGTGTTGCCGGCGCTGTCCTTGAGGATGACGATGTTGCGGGTGAACCAGGGGCCGTGGGCGCCGGACAGGTTCAGCAGCATGCTGTCCTGGCCGGCGACGGGCACGACGCGCAGTTCGGTGACGACGGGGGCACGGGAGACGTTGGTGTTCATGGTGGCTTCGTAAGTTTGAGTTGAACGGATCATGCTTGTACGAGCGACGCCGAGAGCTTGACGCGCTTGATGTCGCCGACGACGAACAAGTAGCAGGCGATGGCCAGCGCCGCGTTGGCGCCGACGAAGGTCAAGGCCCCGGCGAACGAGCCGGTGGCCTGGACGATATACCCGATGGCGATCGGCGTCGTGATGCCCGCCGTGTTGCCGAACGTGTTGAACAGGGCGCCGGACAGGCCGCCGGCTTCCTTCGGCGACGTGTCGGACACGACGGCCCAGCCCAGCGCGCCGACGCCCTTGCCGAAGAACGCGAGCGACATCACGGCGACGACGAGGGTATCCGCCTCGATGTAATTGCAGGCGATCATGCTCATCGACATCAGCATGCCGGCGACGATCGGCACCTTGCGCGACACGGACAGCGAGCAGCCGGCCTTCGCGAGGCGGTCGGAAATCCAGCCGCCCGTGATGCCGCCGAGGAAACCGGCGATGGCGGGCAGGGAGGCCACGAAGCCGGCTTTCAGGATCGTCATATGGCGTTCCTGCACGAGGTAGACGGGGAACCACGTGAGGAAGAAATAGGTCAGCGTCGTGATGCAGTACTGGCCGATGTAGACGCCCAGCAGCATGCGGTTGCCCAGCAATTCCTTGATGCAGGCGAGCGTGTTCACCTGGCGCGGCTGCGCGGCACGGTTGCCGCTTTCGAGATCGACGAGGGCGCCGCCTTCCTGGATGTATTTCAGTTCGCTGCTGCTGACGGAGGGGTGGTCTTTCGGGCCATGGATCGTCTTGAGCCACAGGAAGGCCATCAGGATGCCCAGGCCGCCCATCACATAGAACACGCTGTGCCAGCCGAAGCCGTGCACGAGCCAGCCCATGATCGGCGCGAACAGCACGGTCGCGAAATACTGCGCGGAGTTGAACACGGCGGCCGCCAGGCCCCGTTCGTGCGTGGGGAACCAGGCCGACGCGATGCGGCTGTTGCCCGGGAACGAGGGCGCCTCCGCCGCGCCCACCAGGAGCCGCAGCGCGAACAGCAGGGCCACGGCCGCGCCGCCCGTCACGAAGCCGGCCGCGCCCGTGAACAGCGTGAATGTCGACCACAGGAAGATGCTGAAGAAATAGGTGATCTTCGAGCCGTAGCGGTCCAGCAGCCAGCCGCCGGGCAGCTGCGCCACGACATACGACCAGGCGAAGGCCGAGAAGATGAATCCCATCTGGACGGCGGACAGCCCCAGTTCCTTCTTGATGTCCGGGCCGGCGATCGAGATGGTCGCCCGGTCCGCGTAATTGATCGTGGTGATCGCGAACAGCATCGCGAGGATCGTCCAGCGCGTCCGGGTCCGGACGGCGGCGCTGCTTGCGGCCTTGACGGCTTGTGTTTGTTCCACGGTAGTCTCCTGTCGTCGTTTCTCATCCCACCCGTGTCGGCCGACCGGGTAGCTCTTGTTCTGGAAACGATCATATGTCTTGATCAATTCAGGATCAAACCAAACTCTGACGCCAAGTATTCAGGAATTGAATCAATCACGCCGTTGCGTGAAAGGACGGCAAGACATCGCGCAGGAATAGGTGCAGAACGGGATTCTCGTTGTCGCGGCGGTAGGTGCAGACCATCTCGACGGGCTCCGTGGCCATCCTGCGCATGACGATGCCGTCGATTTTGAGCCTGCCCGCGCCTTCCGCGATGAGGGCGGCGCCGACGCCGGCGCGCACCAGCGCCAGCATCGTGTGCACTTGCCCGACGTGCTCCACGACGTCCGGCACGACACCGGTGCGGGCGAAGCGCTCGCTCAGCATCTGGTAGAAGGGACGCGCCTCGTACGGCGAATACATGACGAACGGGCGGCCGTGCAGGTCGGCCAGCGTGGGCGCTTCCGGCCACTGGTCGGCGTCGTTCTCGTGGATGGCCAGCATCAGCGCTTCCGTCGCGATCAGCTGACTGTCGAGCTCGCCGTTCACGGGGTGCGGGCGCATCAGGCCCAGGTCCAGTTCGCCCGCATTCAACGCTTCCACCTGCGCCGTGCTGACGAGTTCCTTGAGCGTCAGCGAGATCCCGGGCGCGCGCTCGCGCAGCCGGCGCACGACTTCCGGCAACAGGCTGTAGCCGGACGCCGACGTGAAGCCGATGGCCAGCGTGCCTTGTTCTCCCTTCGCGGCGCGCCGGGCGACGAAGGCCGCTTCCTCGGCGATGCGGAGAATGCGCGCCGCTTCCGGAAAGAACGCCTTGCCGGCGGCCGTCAGCCGGACCGTGCGGCTGTTGCGTTCCAGCAGCTGGGCGCCGACGTGGTGTTCGAGCAGGCGGATCTGCCGGCTCAGCGGCGGCTGCGTCATGTTCAGGCGCTCCGCCGCCCGGCTAAAATGCAATTCCTCGGCGACGGCCACGAAGCAGCGGAGCTGGCTGATCTCGAACATGGTGGTTTTCCTGTGACGAACCGGTGGCGACGACCGCGATTATGACCGATGCGCCGGGCTCCTGGCCGCCCGTGGTATCGTCGTGCCGGGTCATGGATACGCACAGGAGGGAATATGGGGTTCGACCAGCGCATCGCCATCGTCACCGGCGCGTCCGGCGGCATCGGCCAGGCCACCGCGCGGCGCCTGCTGCAGGGCGGCGCCAACGTCATGCTGGCCGACCTGCGCCAGGACCGCCTCGACGCGCTCCGCGCCGACCTGGATCGGGACTTCGATCCGGCGCGCACCGCCGTCGTCACGTGCGACGTGTCGCGCGAAGACCAGGTGATCGCCGCCGTGGACGCGACCATCAAGCAGTTCGGCGCCTGGGACTTCGTCGTCAACAACGCGGGCACGATGCTGTTCAAGCCGATCGAAGCGCAGACGGAGCAGGACTGGCGCGGCATCCTCGACGTCGACCTGATGGGCGCCTTCTTCTACACCAAGCAGGCGTTCCTGCGCATGCGCCGCGGCGGGGCCATCGTCAACGTCTCCAGCGTGCACGCCGTCGAGACGGAGCCGCTGGTCGCACCGTATGCGGCCGCGAAGGCGGCGCTGCTGTCGCTCACGCGCTCGGCGGCGCTGGAAGGGAAGGCGAAAGGCATCCGCGTCAACGCCGTGCTGCCGGGCGCCGTCGACACGCCCATGCTGTGGGATAACCCGAACGTGAAGTCGGGCGTCGAAGTGATCGACAAGACCGACGTCGGCGCGCCCGAAGACATCGCCGCCGCCATCGCCTTCCTGCTCGCGGACGAGGCACGCTTCGTCGACGGCACGTCGCTGCGGGTCGACGGCGCGCGGCTGGCGCGCCTGTAGCCGCGCGAAACGGGCCCACGCGAATGCCCGAACAGAGTCAGTGCCAACGAACGGGCATCAGCATCTTCGAGCGGAACCAGCGCGCCAGCAGGTTGCCGCACATCCGCACCGGGCCGAGGTGGCCCATCACGTGGCGCTGGTACGTCAGGCCGTACATCGCGAGCGCGAACGGACCCTTGACGTGCAGGTGGCGGTTGCCGATGGCGCGGCGCAGGATGCCGACGGCGCCCGCGCGGCCCAGCGACACGAGCGTGCCGTAGTCGCGGTACTGGAAGCCCGGCAGCGTGTCCGGCGCCTTGTGCGTCAGCAGCTTGGCCAGATAGATCGCCTGCTGGCGCGCGGCCTGGGCGCTGGGCGGCGCCATCGCCGTCTTGTCCGGATTGAGCAAGGTGCAGCAATCGCCCATCGCGTGGATGTCCGGGTCGGTCACGCTGCGCAGGCGCCCGTCGACCACGACCTGGTCGTTGCGGTTCAGCGCCACGTTCAGGCCCGTGCTGAACCGCGGGCCCTTCACGCCGGCAGCCCACACGGTGATCGCAGCGGGGAACACGCGGCCGTCCGTGGTCGCGACTTCGTCCTCCCGCACCTCGGCGATCGCCGTGTCGGTGCAGATCTCGATGCCCATCGCGCGCAGCTTGCGCACGGCGAGGTTCGACGCCTCCGCATCCAGCGACGGCAGCACTTGCGGGCCGCGCTCGACGATGCGGATGTGCACCTGGTGCGGCGATTCCAGTCCGGCCAGGCCGTAGTGGGCCAGCGTGTCGACCGTGTGGCGCAGGTCGGCCGCCAGCTCGATGCCGGTCGGTCCGGCACCGACGATGACGATGTCGAGCAAGGGCGCGCCGGCGTCCGTGCGGGCGTTGCGGCGCCGTCCCGCCTGGGCGCACAGGCCCAGGAAGCGCTGGCGGAACGCTTCGGCGCCCTTGACGCTGTCGAGCGCGAGGCAGTGTTCCTGCGCGCCGGGGATGCCGAAGAAATTCGTCACGGAGCCGTAGGCCAGCACGACGCGGTCGTAGTCGATGAGCGTGTGCGCGTCGGGCGCGTCGTCGAACCGGCTGCGCACGGTCAGCGTGCGGCGGACGCGGTCGACGTCGATGACTTCGCCGCACACGAACGTGAAGTGGTTGTCGATGGCCTGGCGGGCGTAATCGATCATGTGGTCGGCCGGGTCGATGGTGCCGGCGGCGACGGCGTGCAGCAGGGGTTTCCAGAAGTGGGTGGGCGCGCTGTCGATGAGGATCACGCGATCCTTGTGGCGGGCGCCGAGGCGGCGGCCCAGCCGGGTGGCGAGTTCGAGGCCGGCGACGCCGCCTCCGACGATGACGATGGACTGCATGGTGTGCTCCCTTCTTTTCGAATCGATGGGACACCGGGGGACTCCCGGCGCCGCGCTGCATTCGCGCATCCGCCGGGAGCAGCGCCCGCGGATGCCGGGAAGACTGCTCAGTGCGTGGTGGTCTGCATCATTACCTTGCGCATGTCCTTGCGCATGACGGTGGGTACGACTGCGGCTTTGGGCGCCTGTACGCCGATCTGCGCGGTGCGGGCCGCGGCGATGGCGCGCGGCGACGTCGTCACGGCCAGCGCTTCGTCCGGCGGTACGCCCAGCTGGCCGAGGACGACCGAATACGGGGCCTTGTGGCCGCGCGCTTCGAAATCGGCGCCCGTCAGCACGACGGAAAAGATGTGGTGGGCGGTGTCGCCGAAGCGGCGGCGCAGCTGTTCGCCGGCCTGGTCGTGCGGCAGTTCGGAGATCAGGGCGCACGGCAGGCCGTTCTCGATCGCCTGGTCGAGCAGGCGCACGGCGTCGGCCGGGGCATCCGTCGCAGGGAAAGAGGATAAGTCGAAGATGAACGCTTGTGCCGTCATGATGATCTCCTTTTGTGAGCCGTTGTCGCTTGAATTATCTTTACTATACGGCTGGGCGGGATAAAATAAAAATAAATAATTTTTAAAATTCGATAAGGTATAACTTATGTATCCAGCCAGCTTCAAACAGCTGCAGGCCTTGATGCTGGTGGCGCGCCACCAGAGCGTGTCGCGCGCGGCGGAAGCGATGCACGTGACGCAGCCCGCCGTGTCGCTGCACCTCAAACTGCTGGAAGAAGCGGCCGGCGTGCCGCTCACGCGCCGCCAGGGCCGCAACATCCAGATGACGGCGGCGGGCGAGCTGCTGGTGGGCTATGCGGAGCGCATCCTCGGCCTGTGGGAAGAGGCGGGCGACGAGATCGCGGCATTGAAGGGCGTGACGTCCGGTACGCTGCGCATCGGCGCCGTGATGACGGCGGAGCACCTGTTGCCGCCGATGCTCGTGCGCTTCACGACGGGCCGGCCGCACGTGCGCATCAAGCTGCAGGTGGGCTCGCGGCCGGAAGTGATCGGCATGCTGTCGCGCGACGAGATCGACCTCGCCATCATGGGCACGCCGCCACGCGAATTCCCGACGAGCGCCAGCCGCTTCGCGCGCCACCCGATGGCGTTCTTCGTCGCGCCCGGTCACCCGCTGCTGGCCTTGGCGCCGGTGACGCTGGCCGACATCGCCGCGCACAACCTGCTCGTGCGCGAGCGCGGGTCGGGCACGCGCGCGGCGATCGAGCGCCGCTTCGAGGAAGAGGGCGTGGCGCTCGCGATCGGGTCCGAGCTGTCCAGCAACGAGGCGATCAAGCAGATGACGGCGGCGGGCCTCGGCGTCGCCTTTTTATCCGTCCACGCCTGCACGCTGGAAGTGCGCAACCGCTTATTGAGCGTGCTGCCGGTGCCGGGCGTCGTCGTGCAGGGCGAGTGGCACGTGATGCACAAGGCGGCGCGCGCGATTCCGACCGTGGCCGCGTCGTTCCACGAATTCATGGTGGAGCACGGGCAGCAGGTCATTTCGGACGAGCTGGAAAGCATCGCCTGGAAATAGAATGTTAATATATACTTCGTATATGGATTGTATATGGAGTATATGATGGGTATCGTTAACATCGAAGACGAGCTGCACGACCAGATCCGCAAGGCGAGCACCGTGTCGTGCCGCTCGATCAACGCGCAGGCCGCGTTCTGGGTCCGCATCGGCATGCTGTGCGAGCTGAATCCGACGCAAAGCTTCAACGAGATCATGGCGCGCGAACTGCGGGCGGCGGGCGTCGTGCCGCAGGCCCTCAAGGTGGCGTTGTGACGAAGCGGCCGGAGGAAGTCGCGTTGATGGCGGCGGCCGGCAAGCTGCTGGCCGATGTGTTCGGGCACCTGGACAAGCTGGACCTGACCGGCATGTCGACCCTGCAGGTGAACGACCTGGTCGACGACTTCATCGTGCACACGCTGGACGCGCGCCCGGCCAGCAAGGGGCAATACGGCTTCGCCTACGCCATGAACACGTCGCGCAACGATGTCGTCTGCCACGGGGTGCCGTCCGCGACCGAGTTCCTGCGGGACGGCGACATCGTCAATTTCGACATCACGCTGGAAAAGAACGGCTACATCGCCGACTCCAGCAAGACCTATCTCGTCGGCGAGGTGGCGGCGCCCGCGAAGCGACTCGTGCAGGTGACGTACGAGGCGATGTGGAAGGGCATCCGCGCCGTGCGTCCCGGCGCGCGGCTGGGCGACGTCGGACATGCCATCGAACGGCATGCGCGGCGCCACGGATACGCCGTCGTGCGCGAATACTGCGGCCACGGCATCGGGCGCGAGATGCACGAGCCGCCGCAGGTGCTGCACTGGGGCCGTCCGCGCACGGGCCTCGTGCTGCGCGAAGGGATGGTGTTCACGATCGAGCCGATGCTCAATGCGGGCCGCAACGCCGTGCGCACGGAAGACGACGGCTGGACGGTCGTCACGTGCGACGGCGCGCTGTCCGCGCAGTTCGAGCATACCGTGGCCGTCACGGGCAACGGTGTACGCGTGCTGACGTTGCGGGCCGGGGAAAAGATGCTCGATTGACACGTTTCCGTGGGGCAATTGATACGTTACAACTTGATTTGTGGAATCTAACGTTTCCTGATGTTACTATTCAGGACTACGTTTGGAGGAAGCATGGTTGTACGCCGGATATTGTTGGGCCTGCTACTCGTCTGCCAGGCGGCCGTGGCCCGGTCCGGCGACCCGCATGAAGACTTCACCCGCGACCTGACCATCGTCAGGGAAGAATCCTACGTCATGCCGCACGAGGCGCTGCGCCGGCTCGAGGCGCTGAAGCAGGGGCACACGGGCCGCGAACTGGGCCAGGTGCTCGTCGTGACGAGTCGCGCCTATTGGTGGCTCAAGGACAAGAACCGGGCCGTCGACGCCGCCCTTGGCGCGGAACGGCTCGGCCGCGACCTGCATGACGACGACTTGCTGGCCAAGGCGATGCTGAGCCATGCGTATGCGTTGTCCAAGTTCGTGCACGACCAGGAAGCGGCGCGCCGCCTGATCCAGGGTGCCGCCCGGCTCGCGGACGAGACGTCCGACCCGTATCTGAAAACGCAGGCACTCGTCACGCAGGGACTGCTGGCGGAGGAGGATGGCGACACGGCGGGCGGCATCGATCTCGTGACGCGCGCGGCGGACGCCGCGCGGGCCGGCAACGATCCGGACGCCCTGCAAATGGCGTTGCGCGAACAGGCGCGCCTGCTGGCCGGCGTCGGCAAATACACGGAGGCGCTGGCGCGCACCGATGAAATGATCGCCGTCGCGCGGGCGCGCGGGATCGCCGGCCAACTCGCGCATGCGCGCCTGTCGGAGTACGCGACGGCCGCGCGCGCGGGCAATCCGAAGCGGGCGGAAAGCGCGCTGCGGTCCGCGGTGGAGCTCCTCGAGAAACTCCATGCGCAAGAGCGGCTGGCGGTGCCGCTGGCGCATCTGGCGGAGCTCTACATGCAAAGCCGGCGCTTCGGTGAAGCGGAGCGGGCGGCCGTGGCGGCGCTGCGCATCTCGCGCGCGGTCGGCGACGACTACGGCATCCAGCTCGCCTCGTTCGAACTCGGTCTGACGCAGATCTACTTCCGCAATATCGCCGAGGGCAGGGCGATGGCGGACAAGGCGCTCGACGCCTTGAGCAGCGACGACCAGTACGTGCGCATGCTGCTCAATTACGGGCATGCGCTGGGCCAGGTCGGTTTCGGCGAAGCGGCGCTGACGATCTACGAAAAAGCCGGTTCCGTGTCGCTGGCCGCGTGGCGCAAGGAAAAGCAGCTGTCCTACGAGGCGCTGCAGCGCGCCTGGGACAACCAGAAGAAGCAGACCGAGCTCGCCGCGCTCCACCACGAGAGCGTGCTGAAAGCGGCCGAATTGAAGAACGCCCGGCGCCAGCGCAGCCTGTGGGTGGCGCTCAGCGCGACGACCTGCATCGGCGTCGTCCTGATCGCACTGCTGTACCGCCGCGTGGCGAAGGCCAACAAGGCGCTGCAGCAAAAGAACGAGCAGCTGTACCTGCAAAGCACGCGCGATTCGCTGACGGGGCTCTTCAACCGGCATTACTTTTACGAGCAGGTCGTGCCGCGCCATCACCGCAAGGCCGGCCCGGCGTCCGACCGGCGCGCCGGCGCGGAGGGCCGCACGGGCGGCGTGTTCCTGTTGATGGACGTGGACCGCTTCAAGTCGATCAACGACACGCTGGGCCATGGCGCCGGCGACGTCGTGCTGAAAAACGTCGCGGCGCGCCTTGGCGCCACGTTGCGCGAACAGGATGTGCTGATCCGCTGGGGCGGCGAGGAATTCCTGGCCTACCTGCCGGGCATCGGCACGGAGGAGGCGCGGCAGGTCTGCGCGCGCGTGCTGGCGGCCGTGGGCGGCACGCCGATCGCGCTCGACGACCGCGAACTCACCGCGACGATTTCCATCGGCTTCTGCCCCAAGTCCCTGACCCCGGGCGCGATCGATCCGGATTGGGAGCAGTTGGTCCACCTCGCCGACCTGTGCCTGTACGCGGCCAAGACGGGCGGCCGCCGACGGCGTGCTGGGATTGATGAGCGTGCGAGGTCCCGACGCGACGCTCGCCCGCGCCGCCTGATTACAGCAGCTCGATCGCCGCGCGCAGGTCGCTCATGAAGGCTTCAATGACGTCGCTGCGCCGGCTCGCCTTGCGCACGCACGTGTGGATCGTGACGCGGTACGCCAGTTCGTCCGTGTTCAGCGGCTGCAGCAGGCCGAGTTTCACGTACGGCTTGGCGAAGTGCGCGGGCAGGAAGCCGCAGTAACGGCCCGACATGATCAGCACGGCCACGGCTTCCATATTGTCGGCGCGCGCGCCATAGTTTTGCTGGCCGAACTGGCTCTCGAATTCCGGCACGGGATAGCTACGGCCGATCCATTCGTAATTGCCCACATCGACGGTGCCGATGCGGTCCGCGGTGCCGAACAGCGAGTGGCCGCGGCCGCAGTAGGCGATCTGCGTCTCCACGTACAGCGGCACATATTCCAGCTCGGGTAGCTGGTGCCAGAAATAGCCGATGCCGAGATCGAGTTCGCCGGCCAGCATCTGTTCCTCGATCTCGTTCGGTGAACGGTTGAAGATGTGGAAGCGCACGGCCTCGTCGCGCTTGCGGAACGTGGCGATGGCGAGTCCCAGCTTGGCGTTCTGCACGGGGTCCGTGTGGCCGATCAGACCGATGCGCAGCGAGCCGCTCAACTTCTTTTCGATGTTGCGCGCCTCTTCGCAGAAGTCGTTGACGACGTCGAGCATGCGTCGCGCCGCCTGGGCGAAGCGCTCGCCCTTGGGCGTGAGGCGGAAGCCGCTGCGGCCGCGGTCGCACAGGCGGAAGCCCAGGCGGGCCTCCAGCGTGGAGAGTTGGGTGCTGATCGTGGACTGGTTCACGTTCAGCATGGCCTGCGCGAGCGACAGGCCGCCGGCGTCGACGACCGCCAGGAAGACGCGGATCAGGCGGAGGTCGAGATCGGAAAGGTTCGTCAGCATGGGTGCATTGTCCATCAGCGGCGGCGACAGCGTCAATTCCGCGGAACGGACGCTGTCGCAGATGCGTCAGAACGTGACGACGAGCGAAGTCGCGAGCAGGTCGTTGTGCTTGCGGTAGCGGTTCGTGGACTCGTCCAGGAACGCGGCCTGGCTGGCCCAGTCGCGCCGCGCCTCGAACTTCAGGATCGCGTTCGACTTGATCGTGTAATTCCCGCCCAGGGTCAGCTCCGACCGGTTCGTGCCCGACACCGCGCCCGGCGTGCCGCGCGCCAGCGCCTGCGCGAGGGCGTCGGCCGTCGGGCCGAAGCCGTTGCGGTAGTCGCCGGCGCCGGGATCGGCCACGGCCGCATCCGAGCAGCCGACCGCTTCGCCCGCGGCATCCGCGCAGCCGGTGAAGAGGGTCGCGATGGTGCCGCCGCCGTTCTTGTCGTTGACGAGGCGGTCGGCGCGGGCGATCAGTTCCAGCCGGGGCGTGACCTTGTACGTGCCGAGCAGCGAGGCGCCGATCCACTGCGCGTCGCCGCCGTTGAACGCCATGCCGCGCCAGCGTCCCGCGTTGACCTGCGCATTCACGTTCAGCGTGCCGCGCGTGAAGAACGCGTCCGAGGACAGCATGGCGATGCGCTGGCCGAGATACTTGCCGAACTGGCCCGTCACGCCGATGCCGCTGTACTCGCCGTTGGCGAAATCCGTGCGGAACACGAGGATCGGATTGTGCTCGTGGTCCTTGAAGCTCGACTTGTTCATGTTGGCGACAAGGACCTTGGTCGTCCACGCGTCGCGCACGAATTCTACGCCGGCGCCGGCGTAGTAGCTGGCCTGGGTGAAGTCGAACAGCAGGTTGTGCGTGACGAGTTTCGTCTGGTGCGCGAGGAAGAACTCGTAGCCCGTGAAGTCGGCGAACTGGCCGGCGACGAGGCGCGTGTTCTGGTCTTCCAGCGGAATCGTGACGGTCGCTTCGTGCACGATGGAGCCGAGGTTGAACGTGGAGCTGGAACTCTTGTGCGGGACGAGCTGCAGGTGGAATTTCGTCCCGTTCTGCAGCTCCTTGTCGAACTGCAGCAGCACCATGCCGAAGAACGAGTTGTCGAAGGCATAGGCGGAATCCTGACCGGCCGCGCCGCGGTCGACGGCGTCGAAGTTGTTCAGGAAGTTGAAACCCGCGCTGCGCCGGTTGCTGCTCGCGATATACGTCGGGTCCATCATGCCGCTGATTTTTAATCCTTCGAAGCCCGATTCTTCGCGTGCATCCTCGAGCGCGTCGAGCTTCAGCTGCAGCTTGCGCACGTCGGCGCGGAGCTGTTCGACATCGGTCTCCTGTGCGGTCGCGGCGCCTGCCGCGAGCAGGCAGGCGGCCAGGGTGAGTTTTCTGGTGATGTTCATCGTGTCTCCTCCGTGAGTTTCCATTCGTGGTTTGTTGTTGTGGGTTTGGACAGCTTGCTGGGCTCTTCCCAGTCGGCGCGCCGCTCGCGCTCACGCCGCCGGCGCAGCCGGGCTTCGTACAGCGCGGACAGCACGACGCCCACGGTGACGACCAGGATCGTCACGGAGGCGACCGCGTTGACCGTGGGGTTCAAGCCGAACTTGGCGCGTGAGAAGATCACGACGGGGAGCGTCGTCGCACCCGGGCCGGCGAGGAAGGCGGAGATCACGACGTCGTCGAACGACAGGGTGAAGGTCAGCAGGAACGCCGACAGCAGCGCCGGCGCGATCAGAGGCAGGGTGACCAGAAAGAACACCTGCAGCGGACGGGCGCCCAGGTCCTGCGCCGCTTCCTCCAGCGCGGGATTCAGTTCGCGCAGCCGCGACATGATCACGACGGCGGCGTACGCCATCCCGAGCTGCGTGTGGCCGATCAGGATCGTCAGCATGTCGCGCTGGCCGAAGCCAAGCAGGTCCTGCGCCATCACGAGCAGCAGCATGATCGACAGGCCGACGATCACTTCCGGCATCACGAGCGGCAGGTTCAGCATGCTGCCGAACAGGATGCGGCCGCGAAAGCGCGTGAAGCGCACGAGCGCATAGCCGCCGAAGGTGCCGAGGACGACGGACAGCAGGCCGCACAGGAACGCCGTCTTGATCGACAGGGTGAAGCCGGCCAGCAGTTCCTCGTCGCGCAGCAGCGCCTCGTACCACTTGAGCGAAAAGCGCGACCACACCGTCACGAGCGTCGATTCGTTGAACGAAAAGACGACGAGCGACACGATCGGGAGGTACAGGAAGGCATACACCGCGGCCATCCACGCGCGGGAAAACAGCTTGATCATCGTTTCTCTCCTTCGGCCGCGCCGTTCTGGAACTTGTTGAAGACGGCCATCGGCACCAGGATCAAGAGGATCATCACGACGGCGACGGCGGAGGCCATCGCCCAGTCGTTATTGCCGAAGAATTCGTCCCACAGCACGCGGCCGATCATCAGCGTCTCCGGCCCGCCCAGCAGTTCCGGGATCACGTATTCGCCCAAGGACGGGATGAACACCAGCATGCTGCCGGCGACGATGCCGTTCTTCGACAGCGGCACCGTGATGCGCCAGAACGCCTGCCACGGCGTGGCGCCCAGGTCGGCCGCCGCTTCCAGCAGGCGCACGTCGAACTTCTGCAGGTTCGCGTACAACGGCAGGATCATGAACGGCAGGTAGGTGTAGACCATGCCGAGGCACAGCGAGAACTGCGTGTTCAGCATGTGCAGCGGTTCGTGGATCAGGCCGAAGTGCAGCATCACGTTGTTGAACAGGCCGTTGTTCGCGAGAAGGGCCTTCCACGAGTAGATGCGGATCAGGAAGGAGGTCCAGAACGGCAGCATCACGGCCATCAGCAGCGCCGGACGCGCGGCCTCGCGCGAGCGGGCCATGAACCACGCGAACGGGTAGCCGATCGCGAGGCACAGCGCCGTGTTGACGGCGGCGTACTTGATCGACGAGAGATAGGTCTGCAGGTATAGCGGGTCGGTGAACAGGAAGACGAACTTGTTGAAGTCGAGCTTCACGCTCAGGACGCCGTCCGCGAGCTTCCAGGGCCGCACGAGCGTGGCGACGTCCATCTGCGACACGCTGAACTGCAGGATGATGAGGGCCGGGATCGCCGTCAAGGTGACGAGCCACAGCATGGGCACGCCGATGATCAGGCGGCGGCCGGCCCGGGTTCGGAGGGTGGACATGACGTGGCTCCTATTCCGCGAGGACGACCATCGCGTCCTCGCTCCAGTGCAGGTAGACCTGGTCGCCCGCGTCGAATCCGAGATCGTCGTGACGGTACTGGTTGAGGTGCGTGACCTTCACGCGCTGGCCGTCCGCCAGGCGCACGTGGAACGCGGTCAGGTTGCCGGTGTACGACAGCTCTTCGATGGCGCCCTGCACCTGGTTGTACGGCTGGCCGGTCGGCGTGCGCGAGATCGAGATCTTTTCCGGACGCAGCGCCACGCCGGCCGGTTTGCCGCGCACGCCGCCGACGCCGCGCCCGACATGGATCGGGCAGTTGGGCGTGCGGATGACGGCGTGGTCGGCGTGAACCTCGGCGAAGCTGCCTTCGAACAGGTTGACGCTGCCGATGAAATCCGCGACGAACCGGCAGTTCGGCGATTCATAGATGTCCTCGGGCGAGCCGACCTGCAGGAAGCGGCCTTCGCTCATGATCGCGATACGCGACGCCATGGTCATCGCTTCTTCCTGGTCGTGCGTGACCATCACGCAGGTCACGCCCACGCGCTGGATGATGTCGACCAGTTCGAGCTGGGTCTGTTCGCGCAGCTTCTTGTCCAGCGCCCCGAGCGGCTCGTCGAGCAGCAGCAGTTGCGGGCGCTTGGCGAGCGAGCGGGCGAGGGCGACGCGCTGCTGCTGGCCGCCGGACAGTTGATGCGGCTTGCGGCGCGCGTATTTTTCCAGCTGGACGAGGCGCAGGTTCTGCTCGACGCGTTCCCGCACCTGGTGCTTCGGCAGGCCGTCGCGGCGCAGGCCGAACGCGATGTTGTCCCAAACCGTCATGTGCGGGAACAGCGCGTAGGACTGGAACATCATGTTGATGGGACGCTCGTACGGCGGCAGCGGCGTGATGTCGCGGCCCGCGAGACGGATGCGGCCGCTGCTCGGGGTCTCGAAACCGGCGAGCATGCGCAGCAGCGTGGACTTGCCGCAGCCGGAACTGCCGAGCAGGGCGAAGATCTCGCCCCTGCCGACGGCGAGGTGGATGTCGTCGACGGCAGTGACGGCGTTGTCGAAGACCTTGCTGACGCCTTCGATGGAAAGGAATGTCTCCTGGTTGGGCAAGGGGCTGCCCTGGCTCTGTGCGGCCATGTGATTCTCCTTCGTGGATTGCGTGTGCCCCCGGCGCGCGCTTCAGGCAGAAGCGCGCGCCGGGACCGGGCATCAGAGTCCCGTCTTGAAGCGCGTGTACAGGCGCGTCATGAGGCGGCGCGTGTCCGCGCCGACGGCTTCCGGGGGGACCATCTTCTTCATGTCCTCGGGTGACAGGAACAGCGTCTTGTTCTGCGCGACGGCCGGCTTGATGAACTTGAGCGATTCCTTGTTCGCGTTCGCGTACAGGACCTTGTTCGTGATCGACGCATGCACTTCCGGCCGCAGGATGTAGTTCATCCACAGATGGGCGTTGTGCGGATGGGGCGCGTCGGCCGGAATCGCCATCGATTCGAACGTCAGCAGGCCGCCGTTCGCGGGGATCAGCGCCTCGATCTTCTGGCCGGTCTTGTTGTCGATGGCGCGCTGGCGGGCCACGTTGAAGTCGCCCGACCAGCCCAGCGCCACGCAGATGGAACCGTTGGCGAGGTCGTTGATATAACCGGTCGTCGAGAACAGCGTCACGTACGGCCGGATCTTTTCCAGCATGTTGAACGCTTCCTGGTAGTCGGCCGGGCTCTTGCTGTACGGGTTCTTGCCCATCGCGTGCAGCGCGGACGGCAGCACCTCGGACGCGGCGTCCAGCAGCGACACGCCGCAGGACTTCAGCTTGCTCACGTATTCCGGCTTGTAGATCAGGTCCCAGAGGTTGGCCGGCATCGGCGTGCCGCCCAGCGCCGTCTTGACCTTGTCGACGTTGATGCCGACCGTCGTATAGCCCCACAGCCAGGGCACGAGGTACTGGTTGCCCGGATCGACCTTGGCCATCTGCGCCTGGATGGCCGGGTCGAGGTTGGCCAGGTTGGGGAGCAGGGCCTTGTTCACCTTCTGCATCAGGCCCGCCTCGATCTGCATCTTGGCCCAGATCGAGGACGGCACGACGATATCGTAGCCCGTGCGGCCGCCGACCAGTTTGGCGTGCAGGATTTCGTTCGTGTCGTAGATGTCGTAGCGGACCTTGATGCCGGTTTCCTTTTCGAAGTTGGCGACCGTGTCCGGGGCAATGTATTCGGCCCAGTTGTAGATGTTCAGGACCTTTTCTTCCTGGGCGGAGGCAGCGCCGCAGGCAAGGAGGAGGATTGCGCCGGCGAGGAATCGTGTATTGGGTTTCATGTCAAACTTTCGTCGATGTGAATGCAACCAAAACGCGGGCAAGACGATCCCCCGGGCGCACGGCGCCCCTTATGGTGGAGGATGATTGTCCTGCCCCGGGAAGGGCTGGCGGGTGCTTACTCGAGCACGACGTAGAACTTCTTTGCGTCTTCGAGCGTCTCCCAGCGGCCGGCGAATCCGCGCGGCAGCACATAGCCCTGGCCTGCGCCGAATTCGCGGCGGCCGCCCGCGCCGTCCACGAGGGCGATGCGACCTTGCGTGATCCAGCACGCCTCGTCATACGGCATGGCGGGGAAGTCGAGCGCGCCGACCTTGCCCTCCCACAGCCCGACGGCGTAGATGCCGTTGCGGCCTTCCGCGGCGCGCCAGTCGCTTTCGTCCATGCCGTAGTTCAGTTGCTGGAACTCGGCGATGCCGGCCTCGATTGCAACGATGTCTGCGACGGTTTTCGTCATGATGTCTCCTTGATGTGATGGTTGTTATGTTCAGGCGGTGCGCAGCACCTGTTTCATTTCCTGGTACGCCCGCAGGCCCGCGACGCCCAGTTCGCGCCCGATGCTGCTGCGCTTGAATCCGCCCCACGACGTGCCGGGAAAGATGACCTGCGGCGCATTGACCCACACGAGGCCCGCCTGCAGGCCCTGCGACATCGATTGCGCCGCCGCCGCGTCCTCGCTGACGATCGTGGCGACGAGGCCGAAATCGCTGTCGTTCGCGATGCGCACGGCCTCCTCGTTCGTCGCGAAACGGCGCAGGCAGGCGACGGGGCCGAAGATCTCTTCCGTCCACAGCGGATGCGCGGGCGGGACGTCGGTGTACACGCGCGGCGCGACGAAGAAGCCGTTCGCATCCAGCGGCACGCTGCCTTGCGCGGCCAGCGGAATGCGGTCCGCCTCGGCACGGGCGACGTAGTCCAGCACGCGTTCCTGCTGCCGGCGGCTGATCACGGGCCCCATGTTCGCGTCGGGATGCTGGCGGCCGCCGACCTTGATCGCGTCGACGGCCGCGCGCAGGCGGGCCGTGAATTCGGCGTGGACGCCGTCGTGCACGAGGATGCGCGACGTGGCGGAGCACATCTGGCCGGCGTTGCAGAACGCGCCGCCGACGGCCAGGTCCACGGCCAGCGCCAGGTTCGCGTCGGCGCACACGATCAGTGCCGACTTGCCGCCCAGTTCCAGGCTGACGCGGGCGATCCGCTTTGCGCAGGCGGCCATGACGGCGCTGCCCACGGCGGTGCTGCCCGTGAACGAGATCTTGGCCACAATCGGATGGTCGACCAGGGCGCGGCCCGTGTCGGCGCCGCCGAACACGAGATTCAGCACGCCCGGCGGCAGGCCCGCCTCGTGCACGAGCGTGGCCAGCGCCAGCTCGGCGACCGGAGTCAGTTCGCTGGGCTTCAGGACGACGGCGCAGCCGGCGGCCAGCGCGGCGGCCAGCTTCCACGCGGTCGTCACCATCGGGAAGTTCCATGGCGTGACGAGGCCGACGACGCCGCACGGCTCGTAATGCATCTGCGCCGCGAACCCGCCCACGCCGGCGCCGACGTCGAGGTCCTCGACCTGCAGCGTCTTCATCGTCGCGCACAAGTCGCCGTAATAGCGGAAGGTGTTGATGACGTCGAGGACGTCGACCTCGGCCTCGCCCGCGGGCTTGCCGTTGTTGTGGACCTGGATGCGGGCCAGCAGGTCGTGCGCTTGTTCGACGCGATCGGCGATGGCGCGCAGCACGCGTGCGCGCTCCAGCCGGTTGCGGGCGCGCCAGGCCGGCAGCGCGGCCTGGGCGGCGGCCACGGCGCGCGCGACCTGGGAGGCGTCGGCGGCGCCGAATTCGCCGACCGCGGTGCCGGTCGACGGATCGAACACGAGGTGCTGGGCGCCGTTGCCGGCCTCGCAGGCGCCGTCGATCAGCGCGCCCGGCAGGGCCAGCGCCGCGCCGCTATCCAGTGCGGCAGCCAGTTCGGTTGGGGTGGTGGCCATGGCGATCATCGGTAGTTCACGCCGGGAAGCACGCACAGCATCTCGAAGGCGAGGTTCGCCGCCAGCAGCGACGTCACGCCGGCGTTGTCGTAGGCGGGCGCCACTTCGACGACGTCGGCCCCGACGATGTTCAGGCCGCGCAGGCCGCGCACGATTTCCAGGCCCTGGGCGACGGTGAGGCCGCCGATCTCCGGCGTGCCGGTGCCCGGCGCGAACGCGGGATCGATGCCGTCGACGTCGAAGCTGACGTAGACGGGGCGGTCGCCGACGCGCTCGCGGATCTGCGCGGCCAGCGGCGCCAGCGAGCGGTTCCAGCATTCCTCGACCTGCACGACGGTGAAGCCCTGGCGGCGGCACCAGTCGAAGTCCTCGGCCTCGTAGCCGGTGCCGCGCAAGCCGATCTGCGTGACGTACTCGCACTGCAGCAGGCCTTCCTCGACGGCGCGGCGGAACGGCGTGCCGTGCGCGATCTTTTCGCCGAACATGGTGTCGTTGACGTCCGCGTGGGCGTCCACGTGCACCAGCGCCACGGGGCCATGCTTGCGGGCGATGGCACGCAGGATCGGCAGGGTGACCGTGTGGTCGCCGCCCAGCGAGATCGGCACGCAGTCGTGGGCGAGGATGCCGTCGTACGCCTCTTCGATGCGGCGGATCGAATCCAGGAGGTTGTACGGATTGATGGCGACGTCGCCGATGTCCGCGACCTGCAGCGAATCGAAGGGCGCGGCGCGGGTCGCCATATTGTAGGGGCGCAGCAGCACGGATTCGGCGCGCACGTGGCGCGGGCCGAGGCGTGCGCCGCTGCGGTTCGACGTGCCCAGGTCGAACGGTACGCCGACGAAGCAGGCGTCCAGGCCGGCTGCGGACCGGGCGTGCGGCAGGCGCATCATCGTCGCGATGCCGCCGCTGCGCGGCATGGCATTGCCGCCCAGGGGTTGGTTGAAGGTCGTCTCGTTATGCATGTCGTGGTTGTCCTGTATTCGTTCTTCCCGTACCGGGTATGGCTACGTTACCGCGCCGGTACGCATCGAAAAATAGTGAAGTGGGGATGTTCACATCGGCTGTGCCGATGCTGAGGCATCACATCGGGAAGCCGAGTCGCTTGATCCCGTCGATCCACATGCGCTTCCAGCCGCCTTGCTCGTCGGCGCCGTCGAAGGCGTGGAAGGTGATCTTGGCGCCGGCCCAGCGCAGCGGCTCGGGCGGGATCCACGACGGGCCCTGCGTGGAGATGTCCAGCTTGCGTTCGGGCGTGTCGCGGTCGAACAGGATGTTCAGGCCCATCAGCGCGCCGAAGCGGCTGCCCGCCACGCCGAAGCCCGTGTA
The DNA here is from genome assembly GCF_001941825.1 of Massilia putida. Classification (NCBI taxonomy): domain Bacteria; kingdom Pseudomonadati; phylum Pseudomonadota; class Betaproteobacteria; order Burkholderiales; family Oxalobacteraceae; genus Massilia; species Massilia putida. The sequence continues at coordinate 1,053,739 of NZ_CP019038.1, read as the reverse complement.
GCCTGCGACGTACACGACCTTTTCGTCGAAGTAGCGGCGCGCGAACACGGCGCCGCGCGAACAATAGTCGATCGGGCCGCCCCAGGCGTGCGAGAAGCCGACGTCGGAGAGCTGCGGGAACGTTTTATGGAACACCGCGCCCAGCTTGTAGTACGTGGCCTCGATGCGGTCCGCGGCCGGGTTGTCGTTGCCGTCGAAGTGATAGCTGACGAGGCCCCCGAAGATGATGCGGTTGTCCTTCGTCAGGCGATAGTAATTCAGTTGCGTGCGCGTGTCGTACACGCCCTGGCGGTTCCTCCAGCCGATGCGGTCCATCTGCTCCGGCGTGAGCGGATGCGTCGCGAGCACATGGTCGCGCACCTGCATCACGCGCCGCTTGATGTCCTTGATGCCGACGTTCGCGGTGCCCGTGCCGAGCAGGATGCGCGGCGTGCGTACCTTGCCGGCCTGCGTGTGGACGAGCATCGTCTTGCCGCAGTCTTCCAGCCGGGTGAGCGGCGACATCTCGTACAGGCGCACGCCCAGCTTCAGCGCCGCGGCCTTCAGGCCCCACGCCATCTTGGCCGGATGGACGATGCCGCTGCGGTCGCGCGACCACATGGCGCCGGCGTACAAGGGCGAGGCGAGCTGCGCCTGCGCCTCCGCGCGGTCGAGCAGCACGACGTTGTGGCCGTGGCGCTTGTGCAGTTCGAAGTCTTCGCGCAAATGGTCCAGGTGGCGTTCGTCCACGGCCACCGTCATCTCGCCGTTCCATTCGAGGTCGGCGTCGATGCCGTAGCGGGCGACGGTCGCCTTGAAGCCGTCCAGGTTGTCGTGGCCAAAGCCCTCGAGGATGTCGAGGTCCTTCGGAAACACGCGGGTGGCGTTGGGCAGGCCGTGCATGACCGAGGTCGAGATGATGCCTCCCGCGCGGCCGGAGGCGCCATACGCGACCTTGCCCGCCTCGATCACGACGACGTCCAGGTAAGGCATCAGTTCCTTGGCCTGCACGGCGGCCCACAGGCCCGTGAAGCCGCCGCCGACGATCACGAGGTCCGCCGTCGTCTGGCCGATCAGCTCGCGCTCCACCTGCGGCGCGGCCGGGTTGTCCAGCCAGAACGGGAACAGCTTCACGTCTTCAAAACTCTTCTTGATTGCGTCCGTCAATTCAGACTCCTGCTTGCATTCGGATACGTCCAGTCTAGCGCCGCCGACGCGCCCGAAAAATAACGGGTTGTCGAACTTTACATCGGCGGCGGACGGGGTTTAAGGCGTTCAGGCGATGCCGAGGCACACGTACTTGACGGCCAGGTAGTCGTCGATGCCGTATTTCGACCCTTCGCGCCCCAGACCCGACTGCTTGACGCCGCCGAACGGCGCCACCTCGTTCGAGATCAGGCCCGTGTTCACGCCGACCATGCCGGACTCTAGGCCTTCGGCCACCCTCCATACACGGCCGATGTCGCGCGCGTAGAAGTAGCTCGCGAGGCCGAATTCCGTGTCGTTCGCGAGCGCCAGCACCTCGGCCTCGTCATGGAAGCGGAACAGCGGCGCCACGGGGCCGAACGTTTCCTCGCGCGCGACGAGCATGGTCGCGTCGACGTCCGCCAGCACGGTCGGCCGGAAGAACGTGCCGCCCAGCGCATGGCGCTCTCCACCCGTCAGCACGCGCGCGCCTTTCGCCACGGCGTCCGCCACGTGCTGCTGCGCTTTCGCGACCGCGTCGCCGTCGATCAGCGGGCCGATGTCGACACCGGGTTCCACGCCGTGGCCGACCTTGAAGCGCTCGACGGCGACCGTCAGCTTCGCCGCGAAGGCGTCGTACACGCCGTCCTGCACATAAATCCTGTTGGCGCACACGCAGGTCTGGCCGGCGTTGCGGAATTTCGAGGCGAGCGCGCCGTCGACGGCCGCGTCGAGATCGGCATCGTCGAACACGATGAACGGCGCGTTCCCGCCCAGTTCCAGCGACAGTTTTTTGACGGTCGGCGCGCACTGCTGCATCAGCAGCCGGCCGATTTCCGTCGATCCCGTGAAGCTCAGCTTGCGGACGATCGGATTCGCACACAGCTCGCCGCCGATGGCGCGCGCATTGCCGGTGACGACGTTGAACAGGCCCGCGGGCAGCCCCGCGCGCTTCGCGAGCAGCGCCAGCGCCAGCGCGGAATAGGGCGTCGCCTCGGCCGGTTTCAGCACGACGGGGCAGCCGGCGGCCAGTGCCGGGCCGACCTTGCGGGTGATCATCGCGGCCGGGAAGTTCCACGGCGTGATCGCGGCGCACACACCCACCGGCTCCTTCGTGACGACGATGCGGCGGTCGGTCCACGGCGATTGCAGCACGTCGCCGTCGATGCGCTTGGCTTCTTCCGCGAACCACTCGACGAACGACGCGGCGTACGCGATCTCGCCCTGGGCTTCCTTTAGCGGCTTGCCCTGTTCGAGCGTCATCAGCAGCGCGAGATCGTCGGCGTTCGCGAGGATCAGGTCGTACCAGGCGCGCAGCACGGCGGCGCGCGCCTTGGCGGGCTTCGCCTTCCAGCCGGCCCAGGCGGCGTCGGCGGCGGCGATGGCGCGGGCCGTTTCGGCCGCGCCCATGTCCGGCACCGTGCCCAGGACGGCGCCGCTGGCGGGATTCGTGACGGTGACCGTGCCGCCGTCGTCGGCGTCGCAGAACACGCCGTCGATAAAGGCCTGCTGCTGGAACAGGCTCGGGTCTTTCATGAGAATCATGTCGGTGTCCTATCAGGCTTTGATGGCGGCGGCGAGGATGTCCAGCGCTTCGTCCAGCACGGCGTCCTGGATCGTCAGCGGGAACAGGAAGCGGATCACGTTGCCGTGCACCCCGCAGGTGAGCAGCAGCAGACCGTTTTCCAGCGCCACGCGCTGCACCTTCTTCGCGAAGTCCGCATCCGGTTTCTTGCCATCTGCCGTGTTGAATTCGACGGCGACCATCGCACCCAGGCCGCGCACGTCGGCGATCTGCGGCACCGTCGCGCGCAGGCCGTTCAGCGTCGTCTTCAGGCGCTCGCCCAGCTGCATGGCGCGCCCGTTGAGGCCTTCCGCCTCGATCACGTCCAGCACCGCATGGGCCGACGCGACGGCCAGCGGGTTGCCGGCGTAGGTGCCGCCCAGGCCGCCCGGGGCCGGCGCGTCCATCACGTCGGCGCGGCCGCACACGGCGGACAGCGGCATGCCGCCCGCGAGGCTCTTGGCCATCGTCGTCAGGTCCGGCGCGACGTCGTAGTGCTCCATCGCGAAGATCTTGCCGGTGCGGGCGAAGCCGGTCTGCACCTCGTCGGCGATCAGGAGGATGCCGTGTTCGTCGCAGATGTCGCGTAAGTAGCGCATCAGCGCGGGCGGCGCGACATGGAATCCGCCTTCGCCCTGCACGGGTTCGAGGATGATCGCGGCGACGCGCTTCGGATCGATGTCGGCGCGGAACAGGTTGCGGATGCCCTCGATCGCGTCGTCCACCGACACGCCGTGCAGCTCGACGGGGAACGGCGCGTGATAAGTCTCGCCGGGGAACGGACCGAAGCCGACCTTGTACGGCACGACCTTGCCCGTCAACGCCATGCTCATCATCGTGCGGCCGTGGAACCCGCCAGTGAAAGCGATCACGCCCGGACGGCCCGTGTAGGCGCGGGCGATCTTGACGGCGTTTTCCACGGCTTCCGCGCCCGTCGAGAACAGTGCGGTCTTCTTCGGGAAGTCGCCCGGCGCCAGCGCGTTGATGCGCTCGGCCAGCGCCACATAGCTTTCGTACGGGACGATCTGGTACGCCGTGTGCGTGAATTGTTCGAGCTGCGCCTGGATCGCGCTGACGAGCTTTGGATGACGGTGTCCCGTGTTCAGCACGGCGATGCCGCTGGCGAAGTCGATGAAACGGCGGCCTTCGACGTCCCACAATTCCGCGTTTTGTGCGCGGGCGGCGTAGAAGTCGCACATGACGCCCACGCCGCGCGGGGTGGCGGCGTTCTTGCGGGCTTGCAGATCGGTGTTTTTCATGATGTCTCCCAGGGAAAAGTTCTCAATGGAAGCATCGTAGGTTATGATGGCCTCATCAAATAGAGCCATTCGGCACTATCTAATAGTGCCAATTTTAGATGAGCGAAGTCTCCATTTCCGACTACCTGCAGACCCACCTGGACCGAAGCGCGACATCACGCCAGCCGATGAACCGCCAGCTGTACCGGCTGCTGCGCGACGGTATCCTTTCCAGGGCCGTCGCACCGGGCCAGCGCGTGCCGCCGTCGCGCGCGCTGGCGGCCGACCTGGGGGTGTCGCGCAACACGATCACGTACGCCTACGACCAGCTGACGGCCGAGGGCTATCTGGAAGCGCGCGTCGGCGACGGCACCTGGGTGGCGGACACGGAACCGGACATGGCGCGCCTCGCGCCCGCGCGCACGCGCGTGGCCGCACCGGCGCAGCCGGGCGGCGATGTGCTGAGTGCGCGCGGACGGCGCCTGTTGTCGGGCATTGGTGCAGGCAGCGCGCAATGGGGCGCGTTCATGCCGGGCATCCCGGACGTCACGCGCTTTCCGCACGATGTGTGGAACAAGCTGCAGCAGCGCCACTGGCGCCATGCGGAACCGCGGCTGCTGACGTATGGCGACGGCGCCGGTCACCCGGCGCTGCGCGAGGCGATCGCGAGCCACCTGCGCACGGCGCGCTCGGTCGACTGCACGGCGGAGCAGGTGATCATGACGTCGGGGACGCACCAGGCGATCCAGCTCGTGTCGACCTTGCTGGGGGAGGGCGGCGACCGCGCCTGGGTCGAAGACCCGTGCTATTGGGGCACGCGCAACGTGATCCGGTCGAGCGGCCTCGATCCCGTCGCGATTCCCGTCGATGGCGAGGGCATGTGCGTGACGGACGACGCGATGCGCGCGCCGCCGCGCTTCATCTTCGTCACGCCGTCGCACCAGTATCCGCTGGGCCCCGTGATGAGTCTCGCGCGCCGGCGGCTACTGCTGGAATACGCGGCGCAGAACGATGCCTGGATCGTGGAGGATGACTACGACAGCGAGTTCCGCTACGGCGGGCCGCCGCTCGCGTCGCTGCAGGGCCTGGACCAGCATGCGCGCACGATCTATCTCGGCACGTTCAGCAAGACGCTGTTCCCCGGCCTGCGCATCGGTTTCATGGTGGTGCCGCCGCCGCTCGCCGCGAGCTTCGCGCGCGCGAACGCGGAGATGTACCGCGACGGCCAGGGTTTCCTGCACGCCGTGCTGGCGGACTTCATCGGTGAAGGCCATTTTTCGTCGCACGTGCGGCGCATGCGCCAGCTGTACGGGGCGCGCCTGAAAGCGCTGCAGATGGCGATCCGCACGCATCTCGGTACGGGGGCCGAGATCCTCGGCAGCGACGCCGGCCTGCACCTCGTGCTGGCGCTGCCGGACGATGCGGACGACGTGGCGATCAGCGCGGCCGCGCGCGAGGCGGGAATCCTCACGCGGCCGCTGTCCGCCTACTACGCGGACGCGCACGCGCCGAATACGCGGCGCGGGCTGATGCTGGGGTATGCGGCGGTGCCGGAGGAGCGCATCGATCCGCTGTTCCGTGTGCTCGCGGGGATCGTCCGCGGCTGAATCGGCACGTCGTGTCAGCGGCGCTTGCGGCGCGAGACCAGCAGGCCGGCGCCGGCGATGCCCAGCAGCAGGACGCTGCCCGGTTCGGGGACGGCGTTTGCGCCGGCCGGGCCATAATGCAGCGCATCGAAGTAGATGCCGTCGTTGGTGTTCGACGGGGCGAAGGTCAGGGCGGTGAACGGCGTATCGGAGACGAGGCCGAAGTACTGCCAGCCAAGGGACGGGCCGGTGTAATTCGTGAGCGCCGGCACCGATCCGGCACCGTCCAGTGTCACGTTCAGCGTGAGCGGCCCCGTGGTGCCGGCGTCGCCGATCCAGATGCCGAAGGCGTTGACGGCATGCGCGAACGTGAAGGTCGACGTGTCGGGCGAGGCGAAGAACACCGTCTGCAGGCCATCGTGGGCAAACAGCTGCGACGTGCCGAAGAAGCCGGGGCACCAGGTCGTGCCCGCGCAGGAGAAGGACACGTCGTTGAAGTTGTACTGCGTGGCCGTGCTGGACTGGACCGTCTCGAAACTTTCGAACGCCAGCGAGCCGCCGGCGGCTGCGAGGAACGAGGCTTCGTCCGTGTAGACCGTCGTGGCCTGCGCGGCGCACGACGCTGCGGCGAGAGCGACTGCGGCTGCGAGTTTTTGCGTGAGTTTCATCGATTTCCCTTTGGATTGTTTTGGAGCCATGCCTCAGCAAAACCCGTGCCAATGGGAAAAAACGTCATGATTTCAAAGCGCTAACCGGTTACAGCGCGTGTTTACGGCGCATGCTGTAAGGAAACCCGACACTCAGCCCGCGCCCAGCTGCCGCTCCCAGTACCCCGGCGTGTTGTAGACCGCCTTGAGGTGATCGATGAAGTGCCGGATCTTCGCAGGCAGAAAGCGCTGCTGCGGGAACACGGCCTGGATCGGGTAATTCCCGACCGCGTATTCGTCCAGCACCGTCACCAGTTCCCCCCGTTTCAGCTGGGCCTGGATTTCCCACGTCGAGCGCCAGCCGATGCCGAGGCCCTGTTTCACCCAGTCGAACAGCAGCTCGCCGTCGTTGCAGGCGAGGTCGCCGTCCACGCGCACGGCGAACAGCTTGCCGTCGCGCTGGAACGTCCAGCCGCGCTGCTGCCCGCCCTGCAGATTGAACGCCAGGCAGTTATGGCGCGCGAGATCTTCCGGCGTGCGCGGCACGCCGTTGCGGTCGAAGTAGTCGGGCGTGCCGCACACAACGCGCCGGTTCGGGAACAGCGGAATCGCGACGTAGTTCGGGTCCGTCACTTCGCCGATGCGGATCGACATGTCGTATCCCTCGCGCACGAGGTCGACGACGCTGTCCGTGAAGTTGAACGACATCTTGAGTTCCGTGTGGATCGCGCGAAAAGCCGGCGCATGCGGCGCCACGTGCTTGCGGCCGAACGCCGCCGGCGCGGAGACGACCAGGTGCCCGCGCACCGTGCTGCGGCCCGCGCTGATGCTGTTTTCCGTGATGTCGAAATCGCGCAGCAGCTGGCGGCACGGTTCGATGAATTGTTCGCCCAGCGCCGTCAGCGTCAGGCCCCGCGTCGAGCGGTGCATCAGGCGCACGCCGAGGCGTTGTTCCAGGGCGTCCAGGCGTCGGCCCATGACGACGGGCGTCACGCCTTCGGCCAAGGCCGCGCCGGCGAAACTGCCTTTCTCCGTGATGAGGACAAAGCTGCGTATTTCCGTGTACCGATCCATGCTTCCTTTTCCATTCAATACTTAAAGTATCGACAGAGCCGATAATAGCAGCAATTCTTCTCGCGGTGGGTTGTCGTTATGCTGGGTCATCAGTCCAAAACCAACCATACCAACGGAGGAGAACATGGCCCGAATGAGAGCGATCGACGCTGCGGCGGAAGTGCTGCGCAAGGAAGGTGTGACCACGGTGTTCGGCGTGCCCGGCGCCGCGATCAACCCGTTTTACTCGGCGATGAAGAAGAACGGCGGCTTCGAGCACGTGCTCGCCCGCCACGTGGAAGGCGCCTCGCACATGGCCGAGGGCTATACCCGCGCCAAGGCCGGCAACATCGGCGTCTGCATCGGCACGTCGGGCCCGGCCGGCACCGACATGATCACGGGCCTGTATTCCGCCTGGGCCGATTCGATACCTATCCTATGCATTACGGGTCAGGCACCGCGTGCCCGCCTGTACAAGGAAGACTTCCAGGCCGTCGACATCGAGACCATCGCCAAGCCGGTCACCAAGTGGGCGGTCACCGTGCGCGAGCCGGACCAGCTGCCGCGCGTCGTCCAGCAGGCGTTCCACCTGATGCGGTCAAGCCGTCCGGGTCCGGTGCTGATCGACCTGCCGTTCGACGTGCAGGTGGCCGAGATCGAATTCGACATCGACACCTACGAACCGCTGCCGGTCTACAAACCCGCGGCGACCCGCGCCCAGGCCGAAAAGGCCCTGGCCATGCTGAACGCGGCCGAGCGCCCGCTGATCGTCTGCGGCGGCGGCGTGATCAACGCGGATGCCGCGGCCCGCCTGCAGGAATTCGCCGAGATCGTCGGCGTGCCCGTGATCCCGACCTTGATGGGCTGGGGCGCGATCCCCGACGACCACCCGCTGATGGCCGGCATGGTCGGCCTGCAGACGTCGCACCGCTACGGCAACGCGACGATGCTGGAATCGGACTTCGTCATCGGCATCGGCAACCGCTGGGCCAACCGCCACACCGGCTCCGTGGACGTGTACAAGAAAGGCCGCAAGTTCGTCCACATCGACATCGAACCGACCCAGATCGGCCGCGTGTTCGGTCCGGACTACGGCATCGTCTCCGACGCCGGCGCCGCGCTGGACCTCTTGATCGACGTCGCCCGCGGCATGAAATCGATCGGCGGCCTGCCGGACCGCAGCGCCTGGGCCGCGCAATGCCAAGAACGCAAGCGCACCATGCTGCGCAAGACGCACTTCGAGAACTCGCCGATCAAGCCGCAGCGCGTGTACGAAGAGATGAACCGCGCCTTCGGCAAGGACACGACCTACGTCAGCACGATCGGCCTGTCGCAGATCGCCGCCGCGCAGTTCCTGCACGTGTACAAGCCGCGCAACTGGATCAACTGCGGCCAGGCCGGCCCGCTGGGCTGGACCGTGCCGGCGGCACTGGGTGTCGTCGCATCCGGCGCCAAGACGGACGTCGTCGCGATCTCGGGCGACTACGACTTCCAGTTCATGATCGAGGAACTGGCCGTCGGCGCGCAATTCAAGCTGCCTTACCTGCACGTGGTCGTGAACAACGCCTACCTCGGCCTGATCCGCCAGTCGCAGCGCGGCTTCGACATGGATTACTGCGTCCAGCTGTCGTTCGAGAACATCAACGCCCCGCAGCTCGGCGCGTACGGCGTGGACCACGTGGCGGTCGCCGAAGGCCTGGGCTGCAAGGCGCTCCGGGTGCGCAACGTCGACGACATCCAGCCGGCGTTCGCCGAGGCGAAGGCCCTGATGGCCCAGCACCGCGTGCCGGTGGTCGTCGAGATCATCCTGGAACGCGTGACCAACATCTCGATGGGCACGGAGATCGACGCGATCAACGAATTCGAAGCGCTGGCCGAACACCCGGGCGACGCGCCGACCGCGATTCGCGCGTGAATACATAGCAGGAGACAACCATGCCAAGATTTGCAGCCAACCTGACGATGCTGTTCAATGAACTGCCGTTCCTCGACCGCTTCGAAGCGGCGCGCGACGCGGGGTTCAAGGGCGTCGAGTACCTGTTCCCGTACGCCTTCGAAAAGGAAGCGCTGGCGGAACGCCTGCAGGAGTATGGCCTCACCCAGGTCCTGCACAACCTGCCGGCCGGCGACTGGGACAAGGGTGAGCGCGGCATCGCCGTGCTGCCCGGCCGCGAGGCCGAGTTCCGCGAGGGCGTGGCCCGCGCCATCGAGTATGCGAAAGCATTGAACTGCCGCCAGGTGAACTGCCTGGTCGGCATCGCCCCGGCGGGCGTCGATGCGGGCACCTTGCGCCGCACCGTCGTCGAAAACCTGCGCTACGCGGCGACCCAATTGAAGCAGGCCGGCATCCGCCTGCTGATCGAGCCGATCAACACGTACGACATCCCGGGCTTCTACCTGAACACGACAAAGCAGGCGCTGGACCTGATCGAGTCGGTCGGCGCGGACAACCTGTTCGTTCAGTACGACGTCTACCACGCCCAGCGCACGGAAGGCGAACTGGCGAAGACGATCGAACGCAACCTGACCAGCATCGCGCATATCCAGGTGGCCGACAACCCGGGCCGCAACGAGCCGGGCACGGGCGAAATCAACTACCCGTGGCTGTTCAAGCACCTGGACCGCATCGGCTACGACGGCTGGATCGGCTGCGAATACAAGCCCGCCGCCGACACCCGCGCGGGCCTGGACTGGATCGCCAAGCTGGCCGGTTAATCAGAAAAACACGTAAGGAGAAACATCATGGCAAACATCGGATTCATCGGCCTGGGCATCATGGGTGCCCCGATGGCGGGTCACCTCATCAACGACGGCCACACGCTGTTCACGAATACCGTCGGCCCGACCCCGTCGGCCCTCGTCGAAGCGGGTGCGCGCGTGTGCCTGAACGGCGCCGAAGTGGCGTCGCAGGCGGACATCATCTTCATCATGGTCCCGGACACCCCGCAGGTGGACGAGGTCCTGTTCGGCGAGAACGGCGTGGCCTCGGCTCTGAAGGCCGGCAAGATCGTCGTCGACATGAGCTCGATCTCCCCGGTCGCCACCAAGAACTTCGCCCGCCGCATCAATGCGCTGGGCTGCGAATACCTGGATGCGCCGGTGTCGGGCGGCGAGGTGGGCGCCAAGGCCGCCAGCCTGACCATCATGGTCGGCGGCAGCGAAGCGGCGTTCGCCAAGGTCAAGCCGCTGTTCGAGAAGATGGGCAGGAACATCACGCTCGTCGGCGGCAACGGCGACGGCCAGATCACCAAGGTCGCCAACCAGATCATCGTGGCGCTGACCATCGAAGCCGTGGGCGAGGCGCTGCTGCTGGCCGCCAAGGCCGGCGCCGATCCGGCCCGCGTCCGCGAAGCGCTGATGGGCGGTTTCGCCGCGTCGCGGATCCTCGAAGTGCATGGCGACCGGATGGTCAAGCGCACGTTCGCGCCGGGCTTCCGCATCGACCTGCACCGCAAGGACCTGAACCTGGCGCTGACCACCGGCCGCCAGCTGGGCGTGGCGCTGCCGAACACCGCCACCGCGCAGGAACTGTTCAACACTTGCGCCGCGCACGAAGGCGGCGGCTGGGATCACTCGGCCATGGTGCGCGCGCTGGAGATCATGTCGAATTTCGAGATCGGCCAGAAGCAGGCGTAAGCCGCACAGCCGTAGGGCGGGCATTTGAGGCGGGGGCCTCAAATGCCCGCCATGCGAAAGCCGCCCGCACGAGGCGGCACAGGGAACCGACCAGGAGACTTTGATGACTACGATGACCCCACGCGAACTGCTCGCCCGCATGTTCACCGCCGCCGTCGACGCGGCCCAGCCGTCGCTGTGCATTCCGCGCAACCTGCCGGCGCCGCCGAAAGGCCGCACGGTGGTGATCGGCGCCGGCAAGGCGTCGGCCGCGATGGCCCAGGCGTTGGAACGCAGCTGGCCCGGTCCGCTGTCGGGCCTCGTCGTCACGCGCTACGGCTATGCCGTGCCGTGCGAACGCATCGAAATCGTCGAAGCCGCCCACCCGGTCCCCGACGCCGCCGGCCGCGAAGCCGCCCAGCGCATGCTGCGCACGGTGCGCGGCCTGTCGGCGGACGACCTCGTGATCTGCCTGATTTCCGGCGGCGGCTCCTCGCTGCTGCCGCTGCCGGGCGAGGGCGTCACCCTGGAAGACAAGCAGGCGATCAACCGCGCCTTGCTCGCTTCCGGCGCCAGCATCACCGAAATGAACTGCGTGCGCCGGCACCTGTCCGCCATCAAGGGCGGGCGGCTGGCCGCGGCCTGCCATCCGGCGCGCGTGGTCAACCTCCTGATTTCCGACGTCCCGGGCGACAATCCGATGGACATCGCCTCCGGTCCCACCGTGGCCGACCCGACGACCTGCGCGGATGCGCTGGAAGTCGTGCGCCGCTACGGTATCGACCTGCCCGAAGGCAGCCGGCGCCTGCTGGAATCGGGCGCCGGCGAGACCGTCAAGCCGGGCAACCGCCGCCTGGAAAACGTCACGACGCACATCGTCGCCTCGCCTCAGATGGCGTTGGAGGCGGCCGCCGACGTCGCCCGCAAGGCCGGCGTCACGCCGCTGATCCTGGGCGACAGCATCGAAGGCGAGGCGCGCGACGTGGCCAAGGTCATGGCCGGCATCGCCCTGCAGGCGCGCCGCCACGGCCAGCCGGTGGCGGGACCGTGCGTGCTGCTGTCCGGCGGCGAAACGACGGTGACGATCCGCGGCAACGGCCGTGGCGGCCGCAACGTCGAATTCCTGCTGGCGCTCGCCGTCGCGCTGGACGGCGCGCCCGGCATCCACGCGCTGGCCGGCGATACCGACGGCGTCGACGGCGCCGAGGAAATCGCCGGCGCGTTCGTCGCGCCCGACACGCTGGCCCGCGGCTGGGAACACGGCTTGCCGCCGCGCGCGAGCCTCGACAACAACGATGCGCACACGTTCTTCCGTGCGTTGGGCGATTCCCTCATCACCGGTCCCACGCTGACCAATGTGAACGATTTCCGCGCGATCTACGTGACCCGCTAAGCACCCGGGGTCAGAGCCCACCCGTGAACGCCGGGCTCCGACCCCGAGAAAAGAGAAAGACTTCCCTTTAGCGGGTGCGCTGCGGCGGCGGCGTACCCGTTTTTTTATTCCCCCTTAGTCAGTCGGGGTCAGAGCCCACCCGGAAAACCGGGCTCCGACCCCGAATATTGCTGACTCCGAATATTGAGGATTGATCCATGCTACGCCAACGCCGTGCCCGTATTCTCGCCACCCTCGGCCCCTCCAGTTCCACCTCCGATCAAATCTATGCGCTGGCATTGGCCGGCGCCGACGTCTTCCGCCTGAATTTCAGCCACGGCAGCCACGACGACCACGCCGCGCGCTACAACACCATCCGCAGCGTCGAGCGCGACATCGGCCGTCCCATCGGCATCCTGATGGACCTGCAGGGACCCAAGCTGCGCGTGGGCCGCATGGCCGGCGGCCGCGCGATGCTCGAAACCGGCAACCGCTTCCGCCTCGACCTGGACCCGAGCGAAGGCGATGCCACGCGCGCCGGCATGCCGCATCCGGAAATCTTCGCGGCGCTGCGCCCCGGCACCGACCTGTTGCTGGACGACGGCAAGCTGCGCCTGCGCGTGGATGCGTGCGGCCCCGACTTCGCCGAGACGACCGTGATGGCCGGCGGGCCGCTGTCCGATCGCAAGGGCGTCAACGTGCCCGGCGTCGTGCTGCCGATCTCGCCGCTGACGGCGAAGGACCGCGCCGACCTCGCGTTCGGCCTGGAGCTGGGCGTGGACTGGGTCGCGCTGTCGTTCGTGCAGCGGCCGGAAGACATCGTCGAGGCGCGTGCCCTCATCGGCGACCGCGCCTGGATCATGGCCAAGCTGGAAAAGCCGGCCGCGATCGACGCGCTGGACGGGATCGTGGCGCTCGCCGACGGCATCATGGTCGCGCGCGGCGACCTCGGCGTGGAATTGCCGCCGCAGCAGGTGCCCGTGCTGCAGCGCCGGATCGTGCACGCGGCCCGCGCGGCCGGCCGCCCGGTCGTCGTCGCCACGCAGATGCTCGAGTCGATGACGACGGCACCCGTGCCGACGCGCGCGGAGGTATCCGACGTCGCCACCGCCATCTACGAAGGCGCCGACGCCGTGATGCTGTCGGCGGAATCGGCCTCGGGCCAGTACCCGGTGCAATCGGTGACCGTGATGGACAGCGTGATCCGCGAAGTGGAGCAGGACCCGCGCTGGCGCGAGGGCCTCGATGCGAGCCACAAGCCGGCCGACAAGACGACGGCGGACGCCATCTGCTGTTCGCTGCGCCGCGTGACGAACCTGCTGGCGCCCGCCGCGACGGTCACCTACACGGCCAGCGGCGCGACGTGCCTGCGCGCGAGCCGCGAGCGTCCGTCGGCACCGATCCTCGCGCTGACGCCGAGGCCCGCCATCGCGCGCCGCCTCGCGCTCGTGTGGGGCGTGCATCCGGTGCCGTTCGAGGAAGCGGAAGGCTTCGACCGCATGGTGGCGGACGGTGTCGCGGCCGCGCAACGCTGCGGTCTGGCCGATGTCGGGGACGACGTCGTCGTGGTGGCCGGCTTCCCCTCCGGCCGCCCGGGCCGCACGAATCTGTTGCACGTCGTGCGCGTGGGCGAGGAACCCGCGATGTGACTTTGTGCGCATCTTCCGATCGCGCCGCTCTGGTAACGTAGCGTTCTCACATCGACAGGAGATGCGCATGAAGACCCAGCTGGAAAAATCGCAGGCGTTCGCCGAACTGCACAGGCACGGCAACTGCTTCGTCATTCCGAACCCGTGGGATGCGGGATCGGCGAAGCTGCTGCAGCACCTGGGTTTCCAGGCGCTGGCCGGGACCAGTGCCGGCTTCGCGTTCTCGAAGGCGAAGACCGATCCGACCATCACCGTGGCGGAGATGCTGCCGCACCTGGCCGAATTGGCGGCGGCGACGGACCTGCCGCTCTCGGCCGACCTGCAATCGGGTTTCGGACCCTCCGCCGACGACGCGGCACGGACGATCATCGAGGCGGCGGCGACGGGTATCGTGGGCGGTTCCATCGAGGATGCGACCGACGATCCGGACCATCCCCTGTTCGACATCGGCCTGGCCGCCGACCGCATCTGCGCGGCGGCCGAGGCGGCGCGTTCGCTCGACTTCAAGTTCGTGCTCACGGGCCGCGCCGAAAACTTCCGCGTCGGCAGGCCGAATCTCGGCGACACCATCCGCCGCCTGCAGGCTTACCAGGAAGCGGGTGCGGACGTCCTGTTCGCGCCCGGCCTGCGCACGCCGGAGGACATCGCGGAGGTTGTGCGGTCCGTCGACCGGCCGGTCAACATCATGATGGGCATGCCCGGCATGCAGCTCACGGTGCCCGAACTGGCGCGGCTCGGCGTCGCGCGCGTGAGCCTGGGCGCCTCGCTCGCGCGGGCCGCGTACGGGGCGCTCATGCGCGGCGCGCGCGAGGTGCTCGGGCAGGGGACATTCGGGTATGCGGACGAGGCGCCGCCGGCGGCGGAGCTGAACCGGATCTTCGCGCCGACCTGAGTTGTACCGGAACGGAACACCCGTCTGATCCGGAATGGCGCAGTGTCGTGCGTGCGCCTCGCGGTTGTCGTGGCACCGCGTCCTGGAACGGTTCGTGCAGTGATAGCCATCATGGCACCCTACACGAACTTACCGCCCGCCATCGTCGAAATCGTCGGCACGATGCCGCTGCCGGGCGTCGGCGTCGCGCGCGAAATGATTCCGGCGAACGTACAGACCTTGAACGAGGCCGCCGTCAACGCGCCGGACGGCGCCACCTTGCCGGACGCGTTGAACCGCCGCCTGGGCAGCGTCGTCGTCAACGAGATCCAGGGCAATCCATTCCAGCCGGACGTCAATTACCGCGGCTTCACGGCGTCGCCCTTGCTCGGCACGCCGCAAGGCTTGTCCGTCTACGTGGACGGCGTGCGCATGAATCAACCGTTCGGCGACGTCGTCAGCTGGGACTTGATCCCGCGCGCCGCCATCGCGTCCCTGACGTTGATGCCGGGCTCGAATCCGCTGTTCGGACTGAACACGCTGGGCGGTGCGCTGGCCGTGCGCACGAAGGATGGCGAGCATGACCCGGGCACCATCGTGTCGGCCCAGGGCGGCAGCTACGCCCGCGCGGAGATCGGATTCGAACACGGCGGGCACGACGGCCGCGGCCTGCACTGGTACGTCACGGGCACGGGCTTTCGCGATGGCGGCTGGCGCGACGATTCGCCCACGCGTCTCGGCCAGCTGTTCGGCAAGGCCGGTTGGCGCGACGGGGCGAACGATGTCGCGCTGAGCGCCGCCCTGTCGTCCGCCAGCCTCGCCGGCAACGGCTTGCAGGAGCAGCGGCTGCTGGCGCGGGACTACGCCAGCGTCTATACGAAGCCCGACGTGACGAAGAACCGCGCCGTGCTGCTCAATCTCACGGCCAGCCATCGGGTCTCGGACGACCTTCTGCTGTCGGGGAACGCGTACTACCGCCGCATCCGCACGTCGACCCTCAACGGCGACTTGAACGGCGATGCGTTCGACGAGGACGTGAAAAAAGGCCTCATCAACCGCTCGGCGAGCACGCAGACGAATGCCGGGTTGAGCGCACAAGCGTCCGTCTTCGGAGTGACCGCCGGCGCGGCGTTCGATGCCAACCGCGCGGATTTCCGCCAGAGCGTGCAATTCGGCGACGTCGATCCGGAGCGCCGCATCGCGCCGGCCGACGCGTTCGACGGCGACAGGGCGGTCGACCTGACGGGCCGCGCGCGCACGTGGAGCGTCTATGCGACGGACACCGTGGCCGTGCGCGACGACCTGCACATGACGCTGTCCGGCCGCTACAACCGCACGGCGGTCCGCAACCGCGACCACATCGACCCCGGCGGCGGCCGCGGCTCGCTCGACGGCGATCATCGCTATGGCCGTTTCAACCCGGCGATCGGCATCACGTGGTCACCGTCGCGGCAGATCAACGCTTATGCCGGCTACAACGAAGGCAGCCGCACGCCGACGGCCGTGGAGCTGGGCTGCGCCGACCCGGCCACGCCGTGCAAGCTGCCGAACGCGATGGCGGGCGATCCGCCGTTGAAGCAGGTCGTCACGCGCACGTGGGAAGCGGGCGTGCGCTGGACGGTCGGCGGCGTGCACTGGAACGCGGGCGTGTTCCGCGCGACGAACGGCCACGACATCCTGTTCGTCGCGGACAACGCGGCGGGCTTCGGCTACTTCCGCAATTTCGGCAGGACGCGGCGCCAGGGCATCGAGCTGGGTGCCGACGGCCGCGCCGGTGCCGTCGCGCTGTCCGCGCATTACACTTACCTGGACGCGACGTTCGCAAGCGGCGAGACCATCAACAGCCCGGCCAACAGCAGCGCGGACGCCGACGGCAATATCGCGATCCGGCCCGGCGACCGCCTGCCCTTGACGCCGCACCACGTGTTCAAGGCGCGCGCCGAGTGGCGGATCACGCCGGCGTGGTCGGCGGACCTGGGCATGCTCGCGGTGTCCGATGCGACGGCGCGCGGCAACGAAAACGGCCTGCATCGCCCGGACGGCAGCGGCAAGACCGCGGGCCACGCGGTGTTCGACTTCGGGACGGCGTTGCGGGCGACGCCGCGCCTGCGCTGGTTCGCCCAGGTCGACAATCTGCTCGACCGCCGCTATGCGACGGCGGCGCAGCTGGGCGCCGCCGGATTCACGGCGGACGGCACGTTCATGGCGCGCCCCATGCATTCGACCTTTTACGCGCCGGGCGCACCGCGCACGATCCGCGTCGGGCTGCGCTACACGTTCGACTGAGGTTCACACCCACAGCCGGTACATCCAGAACGACTCGTCCTCGGCGAATCGGCGGGCGAATTCGCCCGGCGTGAAACCCGTGATGCGGCGCACGGTGCGCGTCATGTGGGCCTGGTCCGCGAAGCCTTCGTCCAGCGCCATGGTGGCCCAGTCGAACGGCTGGCCGGCGTCGTGGCGGTCGCGCGCGGCGAAGAACAGGCCTTCCGTGCGCACGATGGCCTGCCATTCGCGCAGCGAGCGTCCGCTGAACGACTTGATGCGGCGCTCGACGTGGCGCGGACTGTGCTCGCGCCGCCACTCGTGCGCCTGCCACGCGAGGCGCTCGACCCAGTGCCGTCCGAGCTGGCGCAGCGAGGGCTGGTCCGAATCGCGGCCGCGCAGCGTCTGCCAGCGGCGCGCGAGGTGGAGCTCAAGCACGTCGATCAGATCTGCGTCGGCGCTGGCGCGCAGCGCGTCCCAGAGCGGCGCCCATTCGGCGCCCATGACGTCGGCGGCGCACACGAACCGGTCCTGGATGGCGCCGAGATCCAGCCCGAACAAGGCTTGCGCGGCGTCGGCACGGAATAACGCCATGCAGCCGTGTCCCGTCGTCGGCGCCCACGTCGTGCTGGGATGCGCCTGCGTGCCGGAGACGACGCAGGACGCGCCGAACGGTTGCCATTCGACGCCGCGCGCGCCTTGCCTGACCTGGCCCATGTCGACATCGCGGTACCACGACAGGGTGACGAGCGGCGACGACGGGAAATGCGACAGACGCTGCACGTCGTCCAGCGCCAGGCCGCGCGTGTCCCGTCCGGCCACGGCGACGAGCGCACCCTGCAGCGAAGCCGGGGGCAGGCGCAGCCAGTCGGTCGGCGCGCCGGCACGCGGCGCGCGCGCGAGCGGATCGGGACAGGGCGGGGGCTGGGTGGGGATCATGGCGTGCAAGTATAGCAACGATGCCATTCTGTTCACAGGGCCTTCCACTGTGCCGCGATGTGCTCCCACAGCGCCTGCGCCACGGGACCATGCGGCACGTCGGCCCGGCGCGCCGCCACGAGCGTCTCCACGCTGCCCGGCAAATGCCGCCCCGCGATCGACACCAGTTTTCCGCTCCGCAGCTCCTTCTCGACCAGGAAGCGGGGCAGGTGGCCCCACGCGAGCCCGTGCAGGATCACCTCCTTCTTCGTCGCGTGGTCCGGCACCGTGCACTGGTGGGCGCCCGCGATCATGAAGTGATCCTTGGCGGGCGTGTGGCGTGCCGTGTCGCGGATGATGGCCTGCGTGCTCGCGCGCAGGTCGTCCGGCCGCAGATTCTTGCGCGTCGGGGACACGAAGCCGGGCGCCATCACGGGCACGAACGCCACCTTGCCGAGAGCGATGGACTCGATGCGCGGGTCGTGCCGGTCGACGCCATGCACGATCAGGTCGGCGTCGCCATCGAGCAGCCGTTCCACCGGGCCGCCCACCGCTTCCAGCGCGAGGTGCAGACGCGTGCCGGCATGTCCGGCAAAGAATCGGCTGAGGCGTGCCAGCAGCGGCGCGGGCGGACAGAAATCGCCGAGCACGATGCGCAATTCGCTCTCCTGGCCCATCGCCAGTTGGGCGGCATAGCGGCGCAAGCCCTGCATCTCGTGCAGGATCGTGCGCGCCTTATGGTGGAACGCGCGGCCGGCGTCGGTCAACCGCACGCGGTAGGCGGACCGGTCGAGCAGGGCGATGCCCAGCTGGCGTTCCAGCTTGGCCACGGCCGCGAACACGGCGGGATGCGAGCGGTGCAGGGCGCGTGCCGCCGCCTCGAAGCCGCCGTGCGCGACGACGGCATCGAAGCTTTGCAATTCTGCAGCGTGAAGTCGTGCATGTCCACTCTGTCTACAAAGATTGACAAAACATTGTAATGTCTTTTGATGCCGCGTCGCCCTACGATGATGTCGATGCAACCACAAGGAGAACGACATGCTGCAAACGATGACCCTCGGCGACGGCACGCCCCTCGCCTACCGCCTGGACGGCGGTGCGGCCGATCCGGTACTCATTTTGTCCAACTCGATCGCGACGGACCACACGATGTGGGACGACAACGTCGACGCCTTCGCCCGGCACTTCCGCGTGCTGCGCTACGACATGCGCGGCCACGGCGGCTCGGGCGCACCGGCCGGCGCGTATTCGATCGACCGTCTCGGCCGCGACGTGCTGGAATTGATGGACCACCTCGGGATCGGGCGCGCGCATTTCCTCGGGCTGTCGCTGGGCGGCTTCGTCGGCCAGTGGCTCGGCGTGCACGCACCGGAACGCATCGACCGGCTCGTCCTCAGCAACACGGCGCCGCATCTGGGCCCGGCCCGCTATTTCGACGCGCAGATCGCCGGTTTGCGCGAGCACGCGGCGATGGACGCGATGGCGGACACCTTCCTCGCGAACTGGTTTCCGGCCGCGTTGCGGGAAGAAGATGGCCCGACGATCCGGCGTTTCCGCGCGATGATCCTGCGCACGCCGCCGCACGGCTTGGCCGGCGCCTTCGCCGCGGTGCGTGACGCCGACCAGCGCCGGACGATCGCGCTGATCGACCGTCCGACACTCGTCATCGGCGGCGATTTCGACACGGTCACGCTGCCGGAGCACAGCCGGCAGATTGCGGCGGCGGTTCGCGGCGCGGCGCTGGCGATGCTGCCTGCCGTGCACCTGCCGAATGTGGAGATGCCGCGGGAATACGAAGCGATCGCGCTGCGGTTTCTGGCGCCTGGCGGCTGACGCGGCGCGACGAACGGATCGCGGCGCCCGCCTTTAACGCCGCCCCCCGTAATCTGCCAGCACGTAGGGCGGCAGCTCGACCAGGCGTTCGCGGCCATCCGCGTCCGGTTCCAGCTCCCATTCGCAGATCGTCCGTGCGATGCAGGCCATCAGCATGTTGTCGTTGAGATTGTTGACCGCCAGGACCGACACCTGCGTAACCTTGCCGGCCGGTGAGACACGCGCGCCGTACAGGACGCCGGCGCCGTTCGGCCACGCGCCTTCGCGTTTGATAAACCTTTGCATGCATTTGCCGGTCGCGCGGTTGTTCTCGTTGATCAGGTGCGTGATCTGTCCGGCGAGCGCCGGATCGGCACCGAGCGCCTGCACGTTACGCGGCACGAAATCGCCGGTGGGATCCTTGTAGACGTAGCAGGCGGCGGGTTCGTCCGCCCGGGCGAACCCCGTGAGCAGGGCAGCGGCAGCAATGGCAATCCAATGACGCATGTGGTGTTTTGGCCAAATGATCGGAATGCCATGTTATCAAACATAGTTGCCGTATGGAACTATGTCGTTTCGGTTCAATACTGCGCCCAGCTCTGGATCGACAATGCGTGGCATGAAAACGACCACGCCCCCATCCTGCCCCTTCCACGCCGGCGCGGCGAGCAGCCCGCCGGCATCCCATCCACCCGGCACCTGGCCCCCGGGTCCGCCGGCCGGCCTGACGGGCTGGCGTTTCCTGCGCCAGATGTCGGACGACCTGCTCGGCACCTTGTCCCGTTGGCGGCGCGAATACGGCGACATGGTGCACCTGCGGATCTGGCCCGAGCACCAGGTCATGGTCACCGATCCGCAACTGGTGCGCGAGCTGCTCGTCGACCGGCACGATGCGCTGGTCCGCTGGGAGCGCGGCATCGACGTGTTTGCGCAGCTGCACGGGCATAGCACGCTGACGTCGGAAGGCGCCGCATGGCGCACGAAGCGCCAGGCGCTGCAGGGCGCGTTCACACCCAGAGCCGTGCAGGCCTTCGCGCCCGCCATCGCCTCGGCGGCCGGCGCCGCGTTCGCGCAGTGGCCGCAAGCGGACGATGCGTGGCCGATCGAGAGCGCCTTCACGTCGCTGGGCATGGATGTGATCGTGCGCATGATGTTCTCCAGCGGGATCGCGGCCGATGCGCGCGAGGCCGAGCAGGCCGTGCACGTCTGCTCCGTCGCCGGGAATGCCGAGATGTATTGGCCCGCCAGCTGGCCGGACTGGATGCCGTGGAAGAGAAACAAGCGCCGTGCCCTCGCCACGCTCGACCGCCTGATCGACGGCCACGTGCGGGCGCGCATGCGGATGGAGCGGGCGGAGTGGCCTCAGGACCTGCTCACCCGCCTGTTGACGTTGCACGTCGAGGACCCGGCGACGTGGCCGCTCGAGGCCATGCGCGACGAATGCATGACGGCGTTCCTGGCCGGGCACGAGACGACGGCCGCGACGCTGACGTGGTGGTCGTGGTGCATGGCCGCGCATCCGGACGCGCAGGCGGCCGCGCGCGCGGAGGTCGATGCGGTGCTGCAGGGCCGGGCGCCCACGGCCGCTGACTTGCCTGTGCTCGATTATCTCGGCCGCACCCTGCGGGAGACCCTGCGCCTGTATCCGGCCGCGCCGGTGCTGATCATGCGCCGTGCGCTGCGTCCCGTCACGCTGGGCGGCTGGCAGCTGCCGGCGCGGACGATCTTCTCGGTGCCGCTGCAACTGATGCACCACGATGCGCGCTGGTTCCCGGAACCGCAGGCGTTCCGCCCCGAGCGCTTTACCGACGGCGCGCCTTCGATCCCGCGCGGCGCGTTCATGCCGTTCGGGACAGGGCCGCGCGTGTGCCTGGGCCAGCATCTCGCGCTGGCGGAAATGACGCTGCTCGCGGCGCTGTTCCTGCAGCGTTACGAGGTCGCGGTGCCGAGCGGGATGGCGGCCCCGCGGCCCGTCTTCAACATCACCTTGAGGCCGGAGACGCCGCTGACCCTGCGGCTGACGGCCAGACGCCGATGATCGCCCCGCGCATGCTGCACCGGGCCATTGGTACGGTGCTTGCCGTGTTCGTGACGGCGCACATCGCGAACCACCTGGCGGCGCTGGCCGCCGTCGAGGCGCATGTGCGCTTCATGGAGCGGGCGCGCCTCGTGTACCGGCAGCCGGTCGTGGAAGCCGTGTTGCTGCTGTGCGTCGTGCTGCAGGCGGCGAGCGGCCTGCGCATGCTGTGGACGGGGCGGCGGCGGCGCAGGACGGTCCTGGCGTGGCTGCAGGCGGGATCGGGTGCGTATCTGGCGCTGTTCCTCGCCATCCACGTGGGGGCCGTGCTGGTGGCGCGCATCGCGGGCGGGCTCGATACGAATTTCTATTTCGCGGCGGCCGGGCTGCACGTGTGGCCGTTCGTGCTGTTCTTCACGCCCTATTATTTTCTCGCGGTGGTGGCGTTGTTCGTGCACCTGGGCTGCGCGCTGCGGCGGGGCAGGGCGGTCGTCGCGTTGGCGTCCGCGGCCGGCATCGTCGTCGCGGGCCTGATCGTGGCCGCGCTGATGGGCTCACTGTATCCGGTCGAGATACCCGCCAACTATCTGCAGACTTTTGCGGCCCGGCGTGCGTAGGTCGGGCGGTCCTCCGCCCACGCGTAACGCCAACAAACCGCACGTGTCGCGCGTGGGCACGGCGTGCCCACCCTGCGGTTCCGGCATCGCGACGCCCGAACGGAAGACGGGCGCCGCGGGACACTCAATCGAGCAGGTCGAACAGCGTGCGCGCGACGACCTTGGTGGCGCGGCGCAGGTCTTCCAGGTCGATGTGCTCGTCGGCGCGCTTGGCGTTGCTCTCGCCGACCGTGCGCGGGCCGCAGCCGTACAGCACGGCCGGAACGCCCGCCTCGCCGAACAGGCGCGCATCCGTGTACAGCGGCGTGCCGGCCGCGCCGATCTCTTCGCCGAACACGCTGGTGGCGTGGCGCGACAGGGCGTCGACCAGCGGCTGGTTGCCGTCCAGCGGTTTCAGCGCGTTCGCCAGCAGCATGCGCTTGATCTCGACGGTGATGCCCGGGCAGTCGGCGACGGCGTTCCTGATGACCTGGTGCAGCGTCGCTTCGACGTCGAGCGGATTCTCTTCCGGGATCATGCGGCGGTCCAGCTTCAGCACGACCTTGCCCGGCACGACGTTCGTGTTGGTGCCGCCTTCGATCAGGCCCACGTTCAGGTACGGGTGGTTGATGCCCTTGACCTGGCTCTTCACCTTCTTGTACTGCGTGTTCTGGTCGTACAGCGCGACGAGGATGCGCGTTGCGGCCTGCAGCGCGTCGACGCCGGTCTCCGGCACGGCGGCGTGACCCATCTTGCCGTTGACGGTCACTTCCATCTGCAGGCAGCCGTTGTGCGCGGTGACGACCTGGTAGCTGAAGCCCGCGGCGATCAACAGGTCCGGCTTCACGAGGCCTTGCTGCAGCAGCCAGCCCGGACCCAGTTCGCCGCCGAATTCCTCGTCGTAGGTGAAGTACAGCTCGACGCCGCCCTTGAGCGGGGCGCCCAGCGCTTCGAGGGCGCGCGTGGCGAACGTGAAGGTCGCGAAATCGCACTTGCTGACGGCGGCGGCGCGGCCGAACAGCTGGCCGTCGACGACTTCGCCGCCGTAGGGGTCATGGGTCCAGCCGTCGCCCGGCGGCACGACGTCGCCGTGCGCGTTCATCGCGACGGTGCGGCCCGGGCCGTATTTGCGGCGCACGACCAGGTTCGTGATCGTCTCCAGGCCGGCGGCCTTGACGGCAGGCGCCGGCACGGCGTGCTTCTCGGCGTCGAAGCCGAACCCCTTCAGCAGGTCGGCGGCGCGCTCCGCGTGCGGCGCGTTGTTGCCAGGCGGGGTGTCGGTCGGCACGCGCACGAGCTCCTGCAGGAAGCGCACTTCCTCGTCGAAATGGGCGTCGATCCAGGCGTCCAGCGCTTCGTACGGCGTGGAGTTGGCGTTGTTGTTCGAGGTCGTGGTCATGTTAGAAGTCCGTGGCGAGTTGGTCGAGAAGAGTTTTGAAAGCCTGGACGCACAGTTCGGCGTCGTCGTTGGTGATGGATTCGAGCGGGTTGTGGCTGATGCCGGCGTTCAGGCCGCGCAGGAACAGCATGGCTTGCGGCATGATGTCGTGCAGTTTCATCGCGTCGTGGCCGGCGCCGCTGGGCATGCGGAACACGGGCAGGCCGAGCGTCTCGACGGCTTGTTCCCAGCGCCGGCGCCATGCCGGGGCGCACGGCGCGGCGGCGGCGCGCATCGTTTCTTCGAGCGTGTACTGCAGGCCGCGGCGCCGGCAGATCGCGGCGAGTTCCGCCTGGATGTCGGCGGCCGCCGCGTCGCGCACCTCGTTGGTCGTGGCGCGCACGTCCAGCGAAAAGCGGCAGCGGCCCGGCACGACGTTGATGGAACCGTTCGGCACGTCCAGCATGCCGACCGTGGCGACGAGGTCGGGGACCGCGCCGCCGCGCTTTTCCGCGAACAGCACCAGTTCGGCGCAAGCCGCGGCGGCATCGCGGCGCATCGTCATCGGCGTGGTGCCGGCATGGCTGGCGACGCCGACGATCTCGCCGACGAAACGCACGCTGCCGTTGATCGACGTGACGACACCCAGCGGCAGGTCGAGGTCGTTCAGCACCGGACCCTGCTCGATGTGCGTCTCGACGAAGCCAAGGTAGTCGGCGGGATCGCGTTTCAAGGCGGCGATGGCGTCAACGTCGAGGCCCGCGTTGCGGATCGCGTCGCGCATCGTGATGCCGTCCGCGTCCTTCTGGTCGAGCCAGCTCATGTCGAATGCGCCGCACAGGGCGCCCGAGCCCAGGAACACGGCTTTATAACGCTGGCCTTCCTCTTCCGCGAAGCCGACGACTTCGATGCCGTAGGCGAGACGCTTGCCCTGGCGGTGCAGCTCGCGCACGCAGGCCATCGGCACGAGGATGCCCAGGCGCCCGTCGTACTTGCCGCCGTTGCGCACGGTGTCGTAGTGGGAACCGGTCAGCAGGCGCTTCGCGGCCGGATCGGCGCCGTGATAGATGCCGACCACGTTGCCGACGGCGTCGATCGAGACATCGTCGAAGCCGCAGTCCTCGCGCATCCACTTCGCCAGCTGGGCAGCGGTGGCGCGGTGCGCGTCGGTCAGATATGTCACGCACAGCTCGCCACGCTCGGCGTATCCCGGCTCGGAGTGGACCGCCAGTTCCTCGTGCCAGTCCCATACGAGGTTGCCCAGGACCGGGTGCTGGTCGAACTTGTCGTCCAGGCGGATCTCGGCGATGCGGTGGATGTTGCGCAGTGCTTCGTCGAACTCGAAGTCCGGGCCGTTTGCCAGGCGGCGCGCGAACGTGGCGATAATCTCCGCCTTCGGCAAACCGGCGCCGCGCGGGCCGCGCACGGCCAGGATGAATGGGAAGCCGAACTTGGCGTTGTAATCGGCGTTCAGCTTCTGGATGGTGGCGAATTCCTCCGGCGTGCAATTCGTCAGGCCGGCCTTGTTCTGTTCATTGGTCGATTCCGCCGTCAGCGATTTGCTGACCATCGCCTTGCCCGCGAGCTCCGGGTGGGCGCGGATCAGGGCCAGTTTTTCGTCGTGCGAGGCGTCCCGCACGGCTTCCACGAGGCCGCGCTTCAGTTGCGCCAAGGTCGCGAACGGACGCTTGGCCCAGGCGCGGCCCGCGATCCACGGCGAGTGTTCGTAGACGCCGTCCAGCAGGGCCGTGAATTGCGCCTGGTCGGCGGCGTTGAGTGTCTCCAAAGTCAACATTGTTGTTACTCCCACGCGAATGCGGTATCGGGGTTGTAGGGATGCACGCTCTTCCAGTGGCGTGCGATGTCGATGCGGCGCGCGACCCAGACGCGGTCATGTTGTTCGATGTAGTCGAGGAAGCGCTGCAGCGCGCGGAAGCGTCCCGGACGGCCCAGCAGGCGGCAGTGCATGCCGATGGACAGGATCGATGGGCGTTCGCCGCCTTCCTGGTAGTGCACGTCGAAGGCGTCGCGCAGATACGCGAGGAACGGGTCGCCGTGCGAGAAGCCTTGCGGCAGGGCGAAGCGCATGTCGTTCGCGTCCAAGGTGTAAGGCACGACGAGCTGCGGCGCCTGCGTGCCGTCCGTCTTGCGCACCTTGAGCCAGAACGGCAGGTCGTCGCCGTAGTAATCGCTGTCGTATTCGAAGCCGCCGTAGTCGGCGACGAGGCGGCGCGTGTTCGGGCTGTCGCGGCCGGTGTACCAGCCCAGCGCCCGTTCGCCCGTCAGGCGTTCGATGGCTTCCATGCCGCGCGCCATGTCGGCGCGTTCGGTCGCTTCGTCGACGTTCTGGTAGCTGATCCAGCGCCAGCCGTGGCAGGCGATCTCGTGGCCCAGTTCCTTGAACGCGGCCGTCACGTCGGGCGAGCGTTCCAGCGCCATGCCGACGCCGAAGATCGTCAACGGCAGGCCGCGCTTCTCGAATTCGCGCAGGATGCGCCAGACGCCGACGCGCGAGCCGTATTCGTAGATGCTTTCCATCGACAGGTGGCGCGTCGGGAACGACGCGGGGTTGAACATCTCGGACAGGAATTGCTCGCTGCCGGCGTCGCCGTGCAGCACGCTGTTCTCGCCGCCTTCTTCATAGTTCAGGACGAACTGCACGGCGACGCGGGCGCGGCCCGGCCAGTCGGCGTACGGTTGCTCGCGGCCGTAGCCGGCGAGGTCACGTGGATAGTGTCGGGTCATGATGGTTTCTTGGGTCACGGGTGAAGGATGTCGGCCAGGTCGACGCGCTGCGGATCGAGGTGCAGGTTGTGCTGCACGTTGGCCAGGTGTTTGGAGACGAGGCGCACGGCCGCCTTGACGTCGCGCTTCTCGAAGGCGTCGACGATGGCCACGTGCTCGTCCAGCGATTCTTCCGCCGACTGCGACGACTGGCGCATCAGCGCGATCAGCGAGGAGCGCGTCAGCAGTTCGGAGAGCATCTGCACGAGCACCTGGTTGCCGAGCATCTGCGCCAGCACGAGGTGGAAGTCGCCCAGCAGGCGGGTGCGGCCCGGGACTTCGGCGTTGGCGACGGCCTCGCGTTCCAGCTGCAGGTGTTCGCGCAGCTGCTTGACCTGCGTGTCGGTGATCGTCGCGCACAGCTGCTTCGTCACGGCCGTCTCGAGGATGGCGCGCACTTCGAACACGTCGTTCGCTTCCTCGGCCGTGGGGGTGGCGACGAAGGCGCCGCGCGCCGGTTCCAGCACGACGAGGCGGTCGCGCGACAGCTGGTTGAACGCCTGGCGCACGACGGTGCGCGACACCTTGAAGATGTCGCCGATCTTCTGCTCGGACAGTTTGGTGCCCGGCATCAGGCGGCGCTCGGCGATGGCCTGGGTGATGGAGTCGACGATGCGCTGCGTGGCGCTGCCGGCAGGCAGCCCCGCGGGCGTATCATGGTTTGCGCCGGCGCCGAGGGCGGCCGGGGCATCGCTTGTCGGCGTGACGATCTTCAGGGGCGTTCGGGCTCGGCTCATGGTCGCTCAAAACAATAAGGGATTGACATCGTGCTTGAAGTGTATACACTTTTCAAAAAAAAGAAAACAGAAAGTGTATGCAATTTTTCAGTCAACCAAGAAAGGAAAACAGATGGGACACCTCAGCACCCACGTGCTCGACACCATGAACGGCTGCCCGGCCGCCGGCATGCGCGTCACCCTGGAAGCGCTCGACGTCAACGGCGCCGCGCGCACGATCAAGACGCTCACGCTGAATAGCGACGGCCGCAACGACGGCGGTCCGCTGCTGAACGCGGAAACGATGGCCGTCGGCCGCTACCGCCTGACGTTCGCGGTCGGCGCCTACTTCCGCGAGAAGGGCGTCAGCCTGCCGGAGCCGGCCTTCCTCGACTCGGTGCCGCTCGAGTTCGGTATTTCCGATGCGAACGGCCACTATCACGTGCCGCTGCTCGTCAGCCCGTGGTCGTATTCGACCTACCGTGGTTCTTAAGCATCATTGCTTGTTCTTGTCATAAAAACCCTTACCCATTTTCGACAAGATCGTATACAGTTGTAGATGTCGCCGCGGAGCACATCGGTTTCCAGGGCTTGGCCCTTCGCCGATGGTTGCGATGATTTGCCCCTCACAGAGCCCGCTGTGGTGATGGGACAGTACGTACAGACGTTTGGCCGTACTTCCTTTAGTGAGAAGCTCTATGGAATCCTATCTGCTCGACTGGGTGAATCTGCTGTTGCGCTGGACCCACGTCATCACGGCGATCGCCTGGATCGGCGCATCGTTCTACTTCGTCTTCCTCGATAACTCGCTGACCAAGCCGACGTCGCCCGACCTCGTCGAGAAGGGCGTCGACGGCGAGCTGTGGGCCGTGCACGGCGGCGGCTTCTATCACCCGCAAAAATACCTCGTGGCGCCGAAATCCATGCCCGAAGGCCTGCACTGGTTCTATTGGGAGAGCTACGCCACGTGGCTGTCCGGCTTCGGCCTGTTCACGGTGCTGTACCTGTTCAATGCCGGCACCTTCATGGTCGACAAGCAGGTGCACGACTGGACCCCTGGCGCCGCCGTCGGCACCGCGCTGGGCTTCCTCGTCGCGTTCTGGCTCGTGTACGACACGATCTGCCGCACGTTCGGCCGCAAGAAGAACGGCGACGCCATCGTCGGCGGGATCGTCTTCGTGTTCGTCGTGTTCGCCGCCTGGCTCGCATGCCAGCTGTACGCGGGCCGCGCCGCCTTCCTGCTGGTGGGCGCCATGCTGGCCACGTCGATGAGCGCCAACGTCTTCTTCTGGATCATCCCGGGCCAGCGCAAGGTCGTCGCGCAACTCAAGGCCGGCCAGCCGGTCGACCCGATCTACGGCTGGCGCGCCAAGCAGCGCAGCGTCCACAACACGTATTTCACGCTGCCGGTGCTGTTCGCGATGTTATCCAACCACTACGGCTGGCTGTATTCGGGCGAGAACAACTGGGTCGTGCTGGTCCTCATGATGCTGACCGGCGCCCTGATCCGCCAGAGCTTCGTCGCCCGCCACAAGGCGCTGGTGCACGGCAAGCGCGTGCCTTGGGAATATGCCGGCTTCGGCGTCGCCGCGCTGCTGGGCCTCGTGGTCTACCTGACCCCGAAACCCGAGGCGGAGCTGCCCGCCATCGCTTCGGCGGCACCGGTGAACGCCCCGGCGGGCAGCGCGGCCGCCGCCGGCGCCACCGCGCACAACGTCAGCTTCGACCAGGTGAAGGGCGTCGTTGCCCAGCGCTGCGCGATGTGCCACTCGGCCGCCATGGCGTCCAAGGGCATCTCGTTCGACTCGCCC
This sequence comes from Massilia putida, assembly GCF_001941825.1. Classification (NCBI taxonomy): domain Bacteria; kingdom Pseudomonadati; phylum Pseudomonadota; class Betaproteobacteria; order Burkholderiales; family Oxalobacteraceae; genus Massilia; species Massilia putida. The sequence goes on along the minus strand of NZ_CP019038.1, from coordinate 1,024,683 downwards.
GATTCGATCAAGCGCCACGCCCAGCAGATGTACCAGCAGGCCGTCGTGCTCAAGCTGATGCCGCTGAATAATGCCACCCAGATCACCCCCGACGAGCGCAACCTGATCAAGCGCTGGTACGAGGAGGGCGCCCCGGTCAACTGATCGCCCAGGGCCCCGCGTCCCGGCCGGCCGCGTCACGAGCGCGGCCGGCGCCCGAGGCAGCATGCATCCTTTGTTTCGAACGTAGTACGCAGTACGGCAGTTCAAAAACCAAGGGGGACCACCCCCGTACAGGAGACAAGCATGACCCAACCCTCTCGCCACCCGGTGGATGAGCGATTGCCCCTCGGGCGCCTCACCGCGCTCGGCCTGCAGCACGTCCTCGTCATGTACGCCGGCGCCATCGCCGTGCCGCTGATCGTCGGACGTGCCCTCAAACTCCCGCCCGAACAGGTCAGCATGCTGATCTCGGCAGACCTGTTCTGCTGCGGGATCGTGACCCTGATCCAATCCCTCGGCCTGACATCCTGGTTCGGCATCCGCCTGCCGGTGATGATGGGCGTGACTTTCGCGGCCGTCGGCCCGATGGTGGCCATCGCGAACGCGGTGCCGGGCGTCGACGGGGCGCGCGCGATCTTCGGCGCCGGCATCGGCGCCGGTGTCGTCGCGCTGCTCATCGCGCCCCTGATGAGCCGCCTGCTGCGCTTCTTCCCGCCCGTCGTCACGGGCACGATCATCCTGATCATCGGCGTGACCCTGATGCGCGTCGGCGTGGGCTGGGCCATGGGCGGCCCGGAGAACACGGCGCAGAGCGTGGACACCGTCAAGCTGGCCGCGATGGTCGACGCGGCGCGCGCGAGCGGCGCGCCCGAGCTGAAGCTGGCCGGCCCCGTGCCGATGACGCCGAACCCGAACTACGGCGCGCTGGACCACCTGGGCATCGCCGCCTTCGTGCTCGCCGTCGTGCTGTGCCTCGTCCGGTTCTGCCGTGGCTTCCTGGCCAATATCTCCGTCCTGCTGGGCATCGTCGCCGGCTGCGTCGTGACGTTCGCGTTCGGCGAGATGAGCTTCGCCAAGGTCGGCAAGGCCGCCTGGTTCCAGCTCGTGACGCCGCTGGCGTTCGGCGCGCCCACGTTCGACCTCGTCATGATCGTCACGTTCTCCGTCGTCATGATCGTCGTGATGATCGAATCGGCCGGCATGTTCCTCGCGCTGTCCGAACTGACGGGCAAGGACCTCGACCGCAAGCAGCTCGCGGCCGGCCTACGCACGGACGGCCTGGGCACCCTGATCGGCGGCCTGCTGAACACCTTTCCGCACACCAGCTTTTCGCAGAACGTGGGCCTGGTGGCCGTCACGGGCGTGAAGAGCCGCTGGGTGTGCGTGGCCGGCGGTTGTATCATGATCGTGCTGGGCATGCTGCCGAAAATGGCCGCGCTCGTGGAAGCGATCCCGCAATTCGTGCTGGGCGGTGCCGGCCTGGTCATGTTCGGCATGGTTGCCGCAGCGGGCATCCGCATCCTGACGCGCGTGGACTTCCGGAACAACCGCTTCAACCTGTATATTGTGGCCCTGTCGATCGGCTTCGGCCTGATCCCGCTGGTGGCGCCACGCTGGGCCCAACAGATGGCCCATAGCCTGCATCCGTTGCTGGAGTCGGGCATTCTGCTGACCGCCGTCGCCGCGGTCGCACTGAACCTCTTCTTCAACGGAACCCGCGACGTCCCGGCCGAAAGCCACGGCGACGCGGGCGCCACCAACAACCACCAACCAATCGTCCAAGGGAGCAAAGCATGAAAAAAACCGTCCTGACCATGGCGCTGTGCGCGTGCGCGGCAACGTCCGTCCAAGCCGCAGAGTGGAGCGACACCTCGATCGGCTACCGTACCGGCAGCCGTTTCCGTGAGCCGTTCAACGGCGAGAACATCCACAAGGATATCCTCGACCTCAACCACGTGAGCGGTTATTCGTACGGTACGAACTTCTTCAACCTCGACGTCCTGCTGTCGAACAAGACCGACCCGTCGGCGCCGGGCGCAAGCTCGGGCGCGCAGGAGTTCTACCTCCTGTACCGCAACACGGTGTCGCTGGCCAAGGTGAGCGGCAAGGCATTCGCCTACGGTCCCGTGAGCGACGTGGGCATGACCTTCGGCTTCGACGTCAATACGAAGGACGACGCCGGCTACAACTCGAAAAAGCGCATGCTGGTCCTCGGCCCGACGTTCTCGTTCAAGGCCCCGGGCCTGCTGAACGTGGGCATCTACGGCCTGTGGGAGAGCAACGCGCCGACCAACCAGTTCACGGGCGTCTCCACCCCGCGCTACCGCTACGACACGCACCCGATGCTGGGCGCCGTGTGGGCGTTCCCGGTCGGCGGCACGGGCTGGTCGTGGGAAGGCTACGCGAACTGGATCGCGTCGAAGGGCAAGGACGAATTCGGCAACCAGACGGCGCCGGAAACGAACATCGACATGCAACTGCTGTACGACGTGGGCCCGCTGCTGGGCGCCAAGCCGAAGACCTTCCGCGCCGGTTTCGAATACCAGTACTGGCACAACAAGTTCGGCAACGACAGCAAGCGCGTCCCGGGCGCGTCGGCCAGCACCCCGATGGTGAAAGCCGAATACCACTTCTGATTTCCGAGTAGGACGGGGCGGCACGGCGGTGCCGTCCAGTCGTTACCACCGGCGCGCTTGCCTTGGGGCGGCGCGCCGTTTTTTTGTTTTCGAGCCCGCTGATGTAGCATAGGCGTCCGATCGGGAGGACCGTATGCACACCAGCGAACATGACGTCATCATCGCCGGCGCCGGCCCCACGGGCCTGATGCTCGCCGCCGAATTGGCACTCGCCGGCGTGGACGCCGCCATCGTCGAGCGCAAGCCGATGCAGGACCGCGTGGGCGCGCGCGCGGGCGGCCTGCATGCGCGCACGCTCGAACTGCTCGATCAGCGCGGGATCGTCGACCGGTTCCTCGCCCAGGGCAAGACGCATCCGCGCGTCGGTTTTCACGTGCCCCTCGACATCGGCGATTTCCCGACCCGGCACAACTACCTGCTCGCGCTGCCCCAGGAACGGACCGAACGCCTGCTCGCGGCGTGGGCCGACGAGTTGCACGTGCCGATTTACCGCGGCCGGGACGTACGCGGTATCGCATGCGACGAGAACGGCGTCGACGTCACGACGACGCAGGGCGGGGCGATGCGCGCCCGGTGGCTCGTGGGCTGCGACGGTGGACGCAGCACGGTGCGCAAGCTGGCCGGCATCGGCTTCCCGGGCTGGGACGCCTCCACGAGCTGGATCATCGCCGAGGTCAGGATGACGGAGAAGCCGGTGCCGGGGTTCCGCGAGGATGCGTCCGGCCGCCATGCGATGTCCGTGATGGAGGACGGCGAGACGGTTGGCGTCGTCCTCGCGGGACGCGACCCGCATGCGGCCGGCGAGCCGACGCTGGACGAACTTGCCGCCGGACTGAAGGCCGCCTACGGCACCGATTTCGGCGTTCACTCGCCCACGTGGCTGTCGCGCTTTTCCGACGCCACGCGCCAGGCGGACACGTATCGCGAGGGCCGCATCCTGCTCGCGGGCGACGCCGCGCACATCCATCCGCCGCTGGGCGGGCAGGGGCTCAATCTCGGCGTCCAGGACGCGGTCAATCTCGGGTGGAAGCTGGCGCAGGTCGTCAAAGGCGTCTCGCCCGACACGCTGCTCGATACCTATCAATCCGAGCGCCACCCCGCCGCGGCGCGCGTCCTGCGCAACACGATCGCGCAAGGCGTGCTGAGGCGACCGGACGCGCGCACCGCGGTGTTGGGCGAATTCGTCGCCGAGATGCTCGCGATGGACGAGCCGCGCAAGCGCTTCGGCGCGATGATCTCCGGCCTCGACATCCGCCACGGCCTTGGCGACGGCCATCCGCTGCTCGGCCGCCGCATGCCCGACCTGGACATCGTGACCGCCATTGGCCCGACCCGCGTCTACGCGCTGCTGCACGAGGCGCGGCCCGTGCTGCTCAACCTGGGGCAGCCCGGCGCCTTCGCCGGTGTACGCCGCGTCAAGCGGGTCGATGCGACGTTCGCCGGCGTTTGCGAACTGCCCGTCATCGGCGCGGTGCCGATGCCGGCCGCGGTGCTGATCCGGCCGGACGGCCACGTGGCGTGGGCCGGAGACGCAGGCGCCGCGGGCTTGGCCGAAGCGCTCGGCGCCTGGTTCGGCGCTTGAGTCGGCCCCGATCGTCCGCGCCGGCCTCCGCCAACGCCTGCCGCACGAGCGCCCGCGCCGCCCGGGTCGTGACGTCGACCGCGCCGGCCGGCATGGTGCATCGCCCGATCCGCCATGCCTCGTTTGCGGGCGCGCGCGTGATCGAAGCTTCCGATCTGGTGCGTTCTTGCACCACGAGGCGGCGCCGGCACGGAAGCGGTGCACCGGACGGCGGGCCGCCGGCGATTCGCCCGCGCATGCACGCTTCCAGGGCAGGCCCGCTTCTTGCATGACTCCCTTCGACGGCGCAACCGACGCCGGATCATCGTTCAATCCACGCCGCGCGTGCGCGGCCCCGAGGGAGAAGTTTCATGGCGTACCTGGTGCCTTCAGAATTCGTGACCAAGATGGTCGACGCGGGCGAGTCCAAAATCTATATGTCCACGCGCGACGCGCTGATCCGCGCCTACATGGCGGGTGCGATCCTGGCGCTGTCCGCGGTGTTCGCCGTGAGCTGCTCCGTGGCCACCGGCGTGCCGCTGATCGGCGCGCTCCTGTTCCCGGTGGGCTTCTGCATGCTGTACCTGCTCGGCTTCGATCTGCTGACCGGCGTGTTCGTCCTGACGCCGCTGGCATTGATCGACAAGCGCCCCGGCGTCACGCTGCCGCGCGTGATCAAGCACTGGGGCGTCGTCTTCGCGGGTAACTTCCTCGGCGCGTTCACGGTGGCCGTGCTGATGTCGTATATCTTCACGTTCGGCTTCCACACCGACGGCGGCGCGCTGGCCAAGACCATCGGCACGATCGGCGAAAAGCGCACGCTGGGCTATGCGGAGTACGGCTTCGCCGGCATGGTCACGCTGTTCATCCGCGGCATGCTGTGCAACTGGATGGTGTCGACGGGCGTCGTCGGCGCCATGATCTCGACGACGGTCGGCGGCAAGGTCATCGCCATGTGGATGCCCGTGATGCTGATCTTCGCGATGGCCTTCGAGCACTCCGTGGTCAATATGTTCCTGTTCCCGTTCGGGATCCTGACGGGCGCGCACTTCACCTTCATCGACTACCTGCTCTGGAACGAGATCCCGACCGTGCTGGGCAACCTCGTCGGCGGCCTCGCGTTCACGGGACTGACGCTGTACTCCACGCACGTGAAGACCGCGCCGAAGCGTTCCTTCAACTAAGGCTCAGGCACCACGCGCGGCCCGGCGTCTTCATGTCGACACCATTGACGCTGTCCGTCGGCCAGCATACGGACCGGGGCCGCAAGGGCATCAACCAGGACAGCCACGGCATGGTCGTGCCGCGCGAACCGCTGCGCTCGACCAAGGGCGCGGCGCTCGCGCTGGCCGACGGCATCAGCAGCAGCGCCGTGAGCCAGGTCGCGAGCAGCACCGCCGTCGCGTCCTTTCTCGAGGATTACTATGCGACGTCGGACGCCTGGTCGGTCAGGACGTCCGCCGAACGCGTGCTGGGCGCCGTCAACGCCTGGCTGTATGCCCAGACGCGCCAAAGCCAGGACCGGTACGACCAGGACCGCGGCCATGTCTGCACGTTTTCCGCGATGGTCATCAAGTCGAACACGGCCCACGTGTTCCACGTCGGCGACGCGCGCATCTACCGCATCCACCTCGGCGGCCAGGGCGCCAGCCTGGAACAGATCACGACCGACCACCGCGTCTGGGTGTCGCCCGAGCGCAGCTACCTGAGCCGCGCGCTGGGCGTGGAGGGCAGGATCGAGATCGATTACCGCGCCGTGGCGCTGGAAGCGGGCGATCTGTTCATGCTGGCGACGGACGGCGTGTACGAGCACGTGAGCGGCGCCGACGTGCACGCCGCGCTGCAGGGCGCGTCCGATCTGGACGAGGCGGCGCGGCGCCTCGTGGCGCGCGCGCTCGACAACGGCAGCGCGGACAACCTCACCGTGCAGATCGTCCGCATCGAGTCGCTGCAGGCGCGCGAAGCGTCCGAGCTGCTGCGCCAGATGGCGGGGCTGCCGCTGCCGCCGCTGCTGGAGCCGCGCGCGGAGATCGACGGCTACCGCATCGTGCGCGAAGTGCACGGCAGCAGCCGCAGCCACGTCTACCTGGCGCTCGACCCGGACACCGGCGCGCACGTGATCCTCAAGACCCCATCCATCGACCTCGCCGGCGACCGCGCCTACATGGAACGCTTCGTGATGGAGGAGTGGATCATGGGGCGCGTGCGCAGCCCCCACGTCGTGAAACCGGCCGCGCCCGCGCGCCGGCGCAGCTGCGTCTACCTGGCCACCGAATACATCGACGGCGTCACGCTCGCGCAATGGCTGCGCGACCATCCGCGTCCCGGGCTGGACGCGGTGCGGCGCATCGTCGACCAGGTGGCGAAAGGCCTGCGCGCCTTGCACCGGCTCGACATGCTGCACCAGGACGTCCGTCCGGAAAACGTCATGATCGACGCCGACGGCACGGCCCGGATCATCGACCTGGGTTCCGTGAGCGTGGCCGGCGTGATCGAGATGACGTCGCACGCGCCCGGCTGGACCTTGCAGGGCGCCGCCCTGTACGCCGCGCCCGAATATTTCCTGGGCGAGCGAGGGACGGTGCGCTCGGACGTGTTCGCGCTGGGCGTGCTCACGTACTTCATGCTGACGGGCGAACTGCCGTACGGCGTCGGGATTCCCGGCGCCAGCGGGCGCGCGGCGCAGCGCAAGCTCGCGTACACGCCGGCGCGCGACCACGATCCCGCGATACCCGCCTGGGTCGACAGTGCGCTGCGCAAGGCGTTGCAGATCGATCCGCGCCGCCGCTACGAGGACGTGTCCGAATTCGTGTACGACCTGCACCATCCGAACAGTGCCTTCCTCGAACGGACGCGGGCGCCGCTGATCGAAAGGAGTCCGCTGCTGTTCTGGAAGGCGATGTCGTTCGCTCTGGTGCTGGCGCTGGTGGCCGATCTGGCGTTGCGGCGCTAGCGCCCGCCGAGCGACGCCAACGGCCGCGGCGCATACAAGGCGCTCTGGAAGTCCGGGACGTATTCGTATTTCAGCATTTTTCCGAGTTTCAGGGCCTTGATGTAGCTGGCAAAGCTGCCGTCCCCGAGCGTCAGTTTGACCGCGTCGCCGTCCGTGCTGGACGCATGGCCGAGCTGGCGCGAGACCGCGTAGCCATAGGTGAGCTGCCCGCCACGATCGACATTGGTGAAACTGTTCGTCACGAGGTCGACGTCATGTGAAAGGCCGGTCAGCTTCCTGCCTTCGAATACGACGTCGGGCTTGCCGGTTACCTCGTCGTCGATTTCGACGGTGACCGCCTCGCCGTTTTCCTTGAACCGGATACCGGTCAGCCATTTCGGCAGATTGTAGCCGACCACGCCCCTGACCCTGGCCAGCTCGGTATTCACCGGCAGTTTCAGCACATAACCCCAGAACGACTTCGCGCGCGACTGGCCGAACAAGGTCAGCGGACCGAAAGACGGCGCGCCCGGCTGATTGGTCACGACGGACAGCGAGACCTCGTTGTAACTGTCGTTGTCGCAGTAGTGATAGGCGTACGCGGTCAATGCGACGACGCCCCGGCCCGGCCAGACCTGCAACGGCTGCACCTGCTTGGCGACTTCCGGCGGAATCAGTGCGCGGAGCGTCCCGATGTCGGCCGTGAAGATGGCGGTGATTCTGCTGTTCTTGTAATAGAAGTTCGGCGAATACGTGTCGAAGCCGATGTCCGTCTTCGTTTTGCCCAGCGTGCGGAACCAGCTCAGGTCGACGTCGGGCGCCTCGGCGTGGATGACCTCCAGGGGCGGATTGGAGCGGTAGCGGTCGTACAGGCCGCCGGCGACGACGGGCACCGGATGGCCCGCGATCTCGATCGTCGTTGCGGCAGTGGCGTCCAGCGCCATCGCACTCAGGAGCATTGCCGTGATGTTCTTGATTTCCATGGATTCTGATACCGGATTGTGATGAATGCATGGCATGCTAAGTTTCAAGCCGGCTTGAAGGTCAAGCACTCATCCGCGGTTTTTTTTCCCGGGCTGCAGTCCCACCTGGTCCATCACGCGGACCGCGTTGTCCTCGCAGGCCATGCCTTCCGGCTTCGACTCGATCAGTTCGATCAGCGACAACAGATGCGCCTTGTTGTTCGCCAGCCGACGTTCCATCGCTTCGATGTCGGCCAGCTTGTTGCGCAGCGTCGCCATCAATTCGGCATGGTGCCAGCCGGCGGCATTGGTGGGCAGGACGCCTTTGATTTCGTCGAGCGTGAATCCGGTCTGCTGCGCGTTGATGATGATGGCCAGGATCGCGGCCGCTTCCGGCGGATATTCGCGGTAACCGTTCGCTAGACGGTCGACCGATTTCAGGAGTCCTTTCGATTCATAAAACCGGATGGCGGACGCGGTGAGTCCGGTGCGCTTTGCAAGTTCGCCAATTTTCATATGTCGCTCGCGGGTAACGTGGATGCTTACTCTAACGTTAAAGTCAACTTGAATGTCAACGGCGCGAAAAAATCGCAAAAAGCCTATTGACCTTCAAGTTGACTTGAAGGTTACGATGCCATCCATCGACACCAAGGAGTCCCAGATGAACCCGTTCACCCCGCTGACCCTGCCGAATGGCACGCTGCTTCCCAACCGCTTCGCCAAGGCCGCCATGGAAGAAAACCTGGCGGATGCCGACCATGCCCCCTCCGACGAGCTGATCCGCCTGTACCGGACCTGGGCGGAGGGTGACGTCGGATTGATGATCACGGGGAACGTCATGGTCGACCGCCGCGCGATGACGGGGCCGGGCGGCGTCGTCCTCGAATCCGGACAGCATCGTGCGCGCTTCGAACAATGGGCCGCGGCCGCCCGCAGCCGCGGGGCGCAGGTCTGGATGCAGGTTAACCATCCCGGCCGCCAGATGCCCGCAGCGCTGGGCCAGGAAACCATCGCGCCGTCGGCCGTGGCGATGGACATGGGGAAGTTTTCCAAGCAATTCACGCCGCCGAAGGAAATGACCGAGGCCGAGATCCTGGAGGTCAAGCGCCGCTTCGTCGAGACCGCCGTGCTGGCGGAAACCTTCCGTTTCAACGGCGTCCAGATCCACGCCGCGCACGGCTACCTGATCAGCCAATTCCTGTCGCCGCTGACGAACAAGCGGACGGATCGCTGGGGCGGTCCGATCGAAAACCGGGCGCGCCTCCTGGTCGAGGTCGTGAAAGAAGTGCAGGCGCGCGTCGGTTCCACGTTCAGCGTGTCGGTCAAGCTCAACTCCGCCGACTTCCAGCGCGGCGGCTTCAGCGCGGACGACGCGAAAGCGGTGGTGGCCATGCTGAACCCGTTGAACATCGACCTGCTTGAGCTGTCCGGCGGCAGCTACGAGGCGCCCGCGATGCACGGACAGGCGCGGGACGGACGGACCCTGGCGCGCGAAGCCTACTTTCTCGAATTCGCGCAGGACATCGCGTCCGTCGCCGCGATGCCGATGATGGTCACCGGCGGCATCCGCCGCCTGCCGGTCGCCGAGCAGGTGCTGGGCAGCGGCATCGACATGGTCGGCATCGGCACGGCCCTGGCGCTGAATCCCGATCTGCCGCGCGAGTGGAAAGCGGGTGCGGCGAGCGCGCCCATGCTGCGTCCGATCACGTGGAAGAACAAGGTGCTGGCGTCGATCGCCTACATGTCGATGGTGAAGCACCAGCTGCGGAGGCTGAGCCGGGGCAGGGGACCGAATCCGGCCGTCGCGCCGCTGTGCGCGTTCCTGGAGCAGCAGCTCGACACGACGATCAAGACGCGGCGTTATCGGCGCTGGATGGGCCGGCAGGCAACCTGACCAAGGAGTATCCGATGACGGTTTCGCTCGATATCCCTTACGAAGAACAGATGGGTACGACGCTGCGCCGGCAGCGGCAGGCGTTCCTCGACGACGGTTTCCCGGCCGCGGGCGTGCGCAGGAATCGCTTACGGCGCCTGCGCACGGTGGTACTTGCCCATCGCACGGAACTGGAAGGCGCGGTCTGCGCCGATTTCGGCAACCGGTCGCGGTACGAGACAGATCTCATGGAACTGATGGGCGTCGTCCAGTCGATCGGCTATCTCGACCGCAAACTGCGCCGCTTCATGCGGCGCGAGCGGCGACACGTCGGTCTCGCTTACCGCACAGGACGGGCGTACGTGGAATACCAGCCGCTGGGCGTCATCGGCATCATGGCGCCCTGGAATTACCCGTTGTCGCTGACGCTGATCCCGCTGGCGACGGCATTCGCCGCCGGCAACCGGGCGATGATCAAGCCGTCGGAGCTCACGCCGCGCACCAGTGCGGTGATCCAGCGCATGCTCGCGAGCGCGTTCTCCGAGGACGAAGTCGCGGTCGTGACGGGCGGGGCCGACGTCGGTGCCGCATTCAGTGCGCTGGCGTTCGATCATCTCCTGTTCATCGGCAGCACCCAGGTCGGACGAAAGGTGATGAAGGCCGCCAGCGAGAACCTCGTACCGGTCACGCTGGAACTCGGCGGCAAGAGTCCGGCCATCGTCGCGCGCGGTCATGCCCATGCCCGCACGATGACAAGCCTCGTGTATGGCAAGCTGTCCAATGCGGGCCAGACCTGCGTGGCGCCGGATTATGCATTGGTGCACGAAGACGACCTTGAGCAGTTCATATCCCTCTACCAGGAGACCGTCCGCGCGTTCTATCCGAACGGTCCCACCGATCCGGACTACGCGTCCATCATCAGCGAGCGCCATTACGACCGGCTGACCGGCCTGCTGGACGATGCCAGGCGCAAAGGGGCGCGCGTGCTCGACGTCGGACATGCTCCCGCGAACGCCACGCGGCGTGTCCGCACGCTCGCGCCGGCGCTGGTGGTCGACGTCGACGACGGGATGGCGATCATGCAGGAAGAGATTTTTGGTCCGATCCTTCCGGTCCGGACCTACCGCACGATGGCGCAAGTGATCGGGTACGTGAACGCGCGACCCCGCCCGCTCGCGCTCTATTATTTCGGACCGCGCGACGCGGACAGCGAGCTGCTGCTGGCGCGTACGACATCGGGAAATGTCGGCATCAATAACACGCTGATGCACGTGGCGCAGGACGACCTGCCGTTCGGCGGCGTCGGACCGAGCGGGATGGGGGCCTACCACGGCATCGAGGGATTCCGGGCGATGAGTCATGCCAAGGGCGTGTATGTCCAGGGGCGCTGGAGCTTGCCGCGCCTGTTGCATGCTCCGTTCGGCCGTCTCGCGGATCAGGTGCTGACGCTTATGCTCGGGCGCCAGACGCCGCCTGTTGCGCCGCCGTGAGCCGCGCAAACGCTTCCGCGAACGCGCGCCCGGCCGCCTGCAGGCGCGGCGCCCCGACATCGAACGTACAATGCCGCAGCACGGGCGCCCGCGCGAGGCCGGCCTCCGCCACCATGTGCTCGGCCCGCAAGGCTTCCATCATCCCGTCCAGCATGACCTCCTGCATGTTCAGCGCCGCGTTGTCGGTGTGGCCGGCATCGAGCACGCTGGGCGCGAACGCCATCGATTCCGCGCCGTAGCGGATCGCCTCGCGCAGCGCGACGCGGCACGCGCGCCGCAGCACGTCGCCGTCGAGCAGCGCCGGATCGCCCATCCCGATCACCAGCACCGCACGGGGCGTCACGCCCGGCGGCGGCGTCGTGACGAGCAGCGTTTCCATCGGCTGCGCGCGGAACGCGCCCGCCGCGCGCAGGCGCGACAATGCACCGCCGAGCGCCTGGTCCAGCGCCAGCAGTCCGCCGGCCATGCCGGCGCCCAGCTCGTGCTCGAACATGCAGGCCACGCTGAAGTCGACGTCGGCGTGGGCCGGGCCCCAGGCGACGACGTCGAACTCGACGGCGTCAATCGAGCCGATGGGCAGGCGGACGGGTGAGGAGACGGTATCGGTCATGATGGCGAGATGCTAACGCGGTTTGCGCCGGTCCGCATCCGCGAAAACTTGGGGGTTGCCGACTTATAATGTGGCACGCAGGCAAATCGAGACCAGGGAGAACACACGCGTGAACGCAGTAGAAAAAGCCAGCGCCTTCGTCGGCAAAACCTTTTCGGTGTGGGTCCTCCTGTTCGCCGCCCTGGGATTCTTCGCGCCGCCGCTGTTCACCGGCTACAAGACCTGGATCGCGCCGCTGCTCGGCATCGTCATGTTCGGCATGGGCCTCACGCTGTCGGCGGAGGATTTTCGCGAGGTCTTCCGGCGGCCGAAGGACGTGGCCATCGGCGTCGTCGGGCACTACCTCATCATGCCCGGCATCGCCTACGTGCTGGCCGTCGCGCTGCGCCTGCCGCCCGAGATCGCCGTCGGCGTGATCCTCGTCGGCTGCTGCCCGAGCGGGACCGCATCCAACGTCATGACGTTCCTGTCCAGGGGCGACGTGGCGCTCGGGGTCTCGATCGGATCGGTGTCGACCCTGATCGCGCCGTTCGCGACGCCGGCCCTCGTGTCGCTGCTCGCGGGCGCGTGGATGCACATTAATACGGCGTCGCTGTTCATGGACATCGTGCAGGTCGTGATCCTGCCGATCGCGCTCGGCATCGTCGCCAAGACGCTGTTCCGCAAGCAGGCGGCGGCCAGCGTCAAGGCGCTGCCGCTGGTGTCCACGGTGGCGATCGTGCTGATCATCGCGATCATCGTCGCGCTGAACCAGTCGAAACTGCTGACGAACGGCCTGCTGATGTTCGCCGCGGTCATCCTCCACAACCTGCTCGGCTTCGCGCTGGGCTATGTGTTTGCGCGGCTGTTCGGCATGAACCTCGCCAAGCGCAAGGCGGTGATGTTCGAGACGGGGATGCAGAATTCCGGACTCGGCGCCGCGCTGGCCGCCGCGCATTTCAGTCCGCTGGCGGCCGTGCCGAGCGCGCTGTTCAGCGTGTGGCACAACCTGTCCGGTTCCGCGCTGGCCACCTGGTTTGCGCGCAGGGACGACACGGCCGGCACGCGGCGCACCGGCTCGACATGAAGCCGGACAAGGACCGGTGCTGAAACGCGCTATTGCGCCGCCAGGATCGCCTCCACCGCCGCGATCTCATCCCCCGCCAGCGGCGCCATCTGCACGGCCTGCACGGCATCCAGCACCTGCTGCGGCCTGCTGGCGCCGATCAGCACGGACGCGATGGCCGGCTGCCGCCGCACCCACGCGAGCGCCAGCTGCGCGAGCGTGCGTCCGCCCGCGCGCGCGACCTCGTTCAGCGCCGCTATCATCGCGAGGCGCTCCGGCGTGATGTGCTCCGGCTTCAGGAAGCCGACCTTGCCCGCCGCGCGCGAATCGGCCGGCAGCGCGCCGCCGAGATAGCGGTCCGTCAGCAGGCCCTGCGCCAGCGGAGAAAACGCGATGCCGCCGATGCCTTCCCGTTCGAGCACCGGGAACAGGTCCGCCTCGGGCTGGCGCGCCAGCATGCTGTAGCGCATCTGGTGGATGACGAACGGCGTGCCCAGGCGGCGCAGTTCCGCCGCCGCGGCGGCGGTGCGCTCGCCGTCGTAGTTGGAGATGCCGGCATACAGCGCGCGCCCGCTGCGCACGATGTAATCGAGCGCCGCCATCGTTTCCTCGAGCGGCGTGTCGGGATCGGGGCGGTGGTGATAAAAGATGTCGACGTAGTCCAGCCCCATGCGCTTGAGGCTCTGGTCCAGGCTCGCGACGAGGTATTTGCGGCTGCCCCAGTCGCCGTAGGGGCCGGGCCACATCGTGTAGCCGGCCTTGGTGCACACGACGATCTCGTCGCGGTACGGTTTCAGGTCGTGCGCGAGGATGCGGCCGAAGTTCGTTTCGGCCGACCCCGGCGGCGGGCCGTAGTTGTTCGCGAGGTCGAAGCACGTGATGCCGTGGTCGAACGCCGTGTGCACGATCTCGCGCTGGCGTTCGAAGTCATCCAGCCCGCCGAAGTTGTGCCACAACCCCAGCGACACGGCGGACAGCCGCAGGCCGCTGCGGCCGCAATGCGGGTAAGGCATCGAACCATAGCGTCCGGCCGCCGCCTCCCACATCATGGATGCACTTTCCCGGCGCCCGCCGCCGGCTTGCATACGTAAATGGTGGCCGTCTTGCCGTCCGGCGAGCGGTACGCCCGCTCGACGGCGGCTCTAGCCGCGTCGACCAGCGCGTGCGGCACGACGGCCACCACGCAGCCGCCGAAACCGCCGCCCGTCATGCGCACGCCGCCCTGCGTCCCGATCACGCCCTTGACGATGTCGACGAGGTTGTCGATCGCGGGCACGGTGATTTCGAAATCGTCGCGCATCGACGCGTGCGACGCGGCCATCAGCCCGCCCAGGCGTTCCAGGTCGCCGGACGCCAGCGCGTCGGCGGCGGCCAGCACGCGGTCGTCTTCCGTCACGACGTGGCGCGCGCGGCGCAGCACGACCGGGTCGAGCTCACCCGCGCGCTCTTCCAGCGTGGCGAGGTCGAGGTCGCGCAGGGCGGGCAGGCCGAAGTGGCGCGCGGCCGCCTCGCACTGCTCGCGGCGCACGTTGTAGGCGCTGTCGACGAGGCCGCGCGTCACGTTGGAGTTGAAGATCATGATGGCGGCGTTGTCCGGCACCGGCACCGGCTTGACGTCCAGCGAGCGGCAGTCGATCAGCAGCGCGTGGCCGGCGACGCCGCAGGCGGAGCTGATCTGGTCCATATTGCCGCACTTGGTGCCGACGAAGTCGTTTTCCGACGCCTGCGCGATCAGGGCGATGTCGACTGGCGACAGCCCATCGACGCCGGGCAGCGTGGCGAACAGGCGGCCGACGGCCACCGACAGCGATGCCGACGACGACAGGCCCGCGCCCTGCGGCACGTCGCCCGCGATGGCCAGGTCCATGCCCTGCACGGGCAGGCCGCGCTGCACGAACTGGTCGACGACGCCGCGCACGTAGTTGGCCCACATCGGCTGGTCCACGCGGCCGATCGGGGCGTCGAGGTCGTACTCGTCGAGCGCGTCGGCGTAATCGGCCGCCACCACGCGCACCTTGCGGTCGCTGCGCGGTTTCGCCGCGATGGCGGTGCGGTAGTCGATGGCGCAGGGGAGCACGAGGCCGTCGTTGTAATCGGTGTGCTCGCCGATCAGGTTGACGCGGCCCGGGGCCTGGACGAACAGCGTGGGCGCGGCGCCGAAGGCGGTTTCGAACGCGGCGGCGGTACGGGAGAGACGGGAGTCGGTCATGTCAGGTGGTTTGATCAGATTCGGTTTCGAGGTAGTGCACTTCGGATTGCGCGCGCAGGCGGTCGGCCGCCTGTTCCGGGGTCAGGTCGCGCTGGGCTTCGGCCAGCATCTCGAAACCGACCATGAACTTGCGCACCGATGCGGAACGCAGCAGCGGCGGGTAGAAGTGAGCGTGCAGCTGCCAGCCTTCGCCGTCTTCCGTGCTCGCGCCCTGGACCGGGTACGGCGCGCCGTGCCAGCCCATCGAGTACGGGAACGACGTCTGGAACAGGTTGTCGTAGCGGGTCGTGAGGCGTTTCAGCAGCACGGCCAGGTCGGCGCGCTGCGCCGGCTGCAGGTCTTCCAGGCGGCGCACGGCGAAGCGTGGCAGGACCAGCGTCTCGAACGGCCACGCGGCCCAGTACGGGACGATGGCGACCCAGTGCTCGGTTTGCACGACGACGCGCTCGCCCGCGGCGATCTCGCGCTCGGCCACGTCCAGCAGCAGGCGGCGGCCGTGTTCCGCGTGGTAGGCGTTCTGCTGGCGGTGTTCAAGGGCCGGCAGGTTCGGGACATAGCTCGTGGCCCAGATCTGGCCGTGCGGGTGCGGGTTCGAGCAGCCCATCACGGCGCCCTTGTTCTCGAATACCTGCACCCAGCGGTATGTGGCGCCCAGTTCGGCGGCCTGCGCGCACCACGTGTCGATGACGCCCTCGATGGCCGGCACCGACAGCTGCGGCAGGGATTTCGCATGGTCGGGCGAGAAGCAGATCACGCGGCTCGTGCCGCGCGCGCTCATCGTCTGGAACAACGGATCGGCGCCCGGCGCGGCTTCCGGGGTGTCCGGCATCAGCGCGGCGAAGTCGTTCTCGAACACGTACGTGCCCGTGTAGTCGGGGTTTTTTTCGCCGTTGACGCGGGTATTGCCCGGGCACAGATAGCAGGTCGGGTCGTGCGAGGGCTTGGCCGAGCGGTCGACGGCTTCCTGCTGCCCCTGCCACGGACGCTTGGCGCGGTGCGGCGACACGAGGACCCAGTCTCCCTGAAGCGGGTTGTAACGGCGGTGCGGATGGTCGGATGGATTGAACATGGTCTTCTTCTGCGATTCGGATGGACGAAAAGCCGCGGGAGGCGCGGCGCGCGTACCGGTGGAAGCAGAGGCTGGCGCCGGTGTTTGGGGCCATTCTACCGTCGGCGGCGCCGCGCACGGCTGCCTGGCGTGCGGACTTTTCCTGTGGCAAGAAGCTTAGCGTGACGCCGGAAAACGAGTTATGCCCAATGCAAGGGCATATATCTTGTTTTCATATGGTAAAGACATGTTACGGCTCAGCGGGGGCGTTGCAATCGCAGCAACAACCAGGCGATGGCGCCCGTCACGAGGGCGGTAAAGCCCAGCACGACCCAGAAGCCGTGCGGATGCTGGGACAGGGGCACGCCGCCCACGTTCATGCCCAGCAGGCCCGCGATCAGGTTGATGGGGAGCGCCATCACCGTGACGATGGTCAACAGGAACAGGCTGCGGTTGTTGTCCTCGTTGACCCGCGCCGCGATCTCTTCCTGCAGCAGCTTGATGCGCTCCTGCACCGCGGCGAGGTCGGACAGGACGACCGTGAATTCCTCGGTCGACTGGCGCAGCTCCTGGCGGTCGTCCGGGGCGACCCAGGCCGGCGGCCGTTGCAGCAGGCGGAAGAGGGCGGCCGGCTCCGGCGCCAGCAGCCGTTGCAGGCGGACGAGCACGCGGCGCAGGGCGCCCAGGTCTTCGCGCCGGCGCGTCAGGCGGCCGGCCAGCAACTGGTCTTCGGTGGCGTCGACCCGCGCCACGGCGTCGCGTACGATGTTGACGAGGACGTCGGCCTGGTCGCGCAGCAGGTGCACGAGCAATTCGACGCTGGAGCGCAGCGGCGTACCCTGCAACACGTCCTGGCGCAGGCGTTCGATGGATTCCAGCGGCTTGCGGCGGGCCGTGATCACGCCGCGCGGGGTCGCGTGGACCCACAAGGTGGAGATCTCGGCCGCGTCGACGGAAAAATTATGCAGCACGTCGTTGACGACGGCGATCAGGGCGTCGTCGGCGATCTCGATGCGGGTGGAGCGCGAGCCCTGGTGCAGGGTCTCGTAGAATTCGTCGGGCAGGCCGGCGTGGGCGCGCAGCCAGCGCTCGCTGGCCGCGTTCGAGAGATTGAAGTGCAGCCAGAGGAACTGCCCGGGGACGGGGGCGCGCAACCAGTCCGCGGCAAGCTGCGCATCGACGGGCACCGCTTGCGCACCGCCTTCCATCATGAAGCCCCAGACGAGCCCCGAGACGTCGGAGCCGTAGTTGTACGCCGGTGTCGCCATCATCCATCCCATGCAGACCA
Organism: Massilia putida; assembly: GCF_001941825.1. Taxonomy (NCBI): domain Bacteria; kingdom Pseudomonadati; phylum Pseudomonadota; class Betaproteobacteria; order Burkholderiales; family Oxalobacteraceae; genus Massilia; species Massilia putida. The sequence goes on along the minus strand of NZ_CP019038.1, from coordinate 1,007,047 downwards.
GAGGTGACGGCATTGTAGAGCAAGCTCGCTACGTCATCCCCGCGCAGGCGGGAATCCATACTGCGCTTCGGAATCCTGTCACGGCGCTTTCGGCGCACTGCATCCGAATTCGGAAAGTCAGCATGGGTTCCCGCCTTTGCGGGAAGCCGTTCCCGGCAATGCCGGGAACGACGTTCATCCTACGCCGACAACGTCGTGTCGTAGCGCTTCCCGCCGATCGTCACATTGGCCAGCTTCAGCCCGCGCACATTGTACGTGTACCACGGCTGCTCGCGGTTGACCGGCGTGCCGAAGTCGCAGTCCGCGATCGTCACGTCGCGCACCGGCAAAACGGCGGGCGCCGGGGCCGGGCCGTTGTAGTCGGAAGCGACGGGCCCCAGGATGACGAACGCCTGGAAGCACGACGCCTGCGTGCCATTCTTCGTCTTCACATCGCCCACCTTGACCTTGGAAATGTGCACGTTGCGCACCTCCGGCAGGCGCACGCGCACATTGTCCGCGCGCGGCGTGTAGTCGCAGTCGAACGTGACGACGGCGCCGGCGGCGGTGGCGACCGTCTTCGACGCGATCGGCGACCCCGGCAGCGACGCATAGAACGAGGGACTCGTCTGCACGCCATTCGGGATGCTCACGTTGCGCACATAAAAATTGCGCAGGTAGCCGCCGCGGTTCATGTTCGTTTTCAGGCGGATCGCCGTGTTCAGCGGATTGGTCGCCCAGTTCATGTTCTCGAACACGAGGTCTTGCGCGTACACGTTCCGGATGCCGCCCGCCATCTCGCTGCCCAAGGTGACGGCGCCGTGGCCGCTCTGCATCGTGCACTTCTGGATGACGATGTTCTGCGACGGACCGTATTGCGTGTCGAGGTTCTTGCCGGCCTTGATGGCGATGCAGTCGTCGCCCGTGTTGAACTGGCAGCCTTCGACGAGCACCGTGTCACAGCTTTCCGGATCGAAACCGTCGCTGTTCGGCCCCAGGCTGTTCGCATGCACCCTGCGGATCGCGAGGTTGCGGCACGCGACCGGGTGATGCTGCCAGAACGGGGTGTGCATCACCTGGTAGCCTTCCAGCAGCACGTTGGTGCACCCGATCAGCTGGATCATCGGCGGGCGCAGGTAATGGCCCAGGCCGAACACGCGCTTCTCGACCGGCACGCCCGCTTCCGACAGCGCCGGCAGGTACGCGTCGTCCGCGCGCCACTTGTCGCCTTCGCCCTGGATCAGCAGGCGTTTCTCTTCGGAGAGGCTGGGTGCGCCGTCGGCCAGCGACTTCGGATTCAGCGCGTTGACCTGGTTCTGCGCCAGCTTGCCGGGCACATAGTTCGGCGACTTGTCCTGGGCGACCGAATTGATCGTCCCGTTCTTGCCCTTCCACGTCCACCAGCAGTCAAGGCGCCCCGGGAACGGTACGCCGCCCTGGCCGTCGAGGATCGCGGTCCAGTCGTCGCCGGTCAGCGCGATATTGTCCTGGTTGCGGGCATAGATCATGGACGAAAAATTCAGGCAGTCGTTGCTCTGCCAGCGCGACACGACCAGCTTGCCGTTCGGGCCGCAATCGACGTCGCCGTATTTCGCGTAGTCGGCCGGGTCGTTGCTGAAGTAGACGTGCGCGCCGCCCGCGAGGTGCACGTTCACGTTCGACAGCAGCACGATGGGTCCCGCGCAGTACCAGTCGCCTTTCGGGATCACGACGCGGCCGCCGCCCTCGGCGTGGCATTTCTCGATGGCGGCCTTGATCGCGGCGTAGCAATCATGAGACCCCGGCGCCGGCGTCTGCAACGTGGCCTGGTCCTCGAACGACACCCAGGCTTGCACCGGCACGAGCCGGCACGGCGCGGCACCGAAGTCCGCGACGAGGTAATCCGCCTTGCGGAACGTGACGGGGTTGGCGAGACGCTGGGCGATGCGCGCGGCTTCCTGCCACGGATCGCCGGCGCGCGCGGCTTGGCGGGCGGCGGCCAGCGCGTGCGCGGGGCCGGACAGCGCGAGGCCGGCGACAGCAGCGGTTTTCAAGAAGCCGCGGCGGTCGGATGATTGCTTCATGGTGACTCCGTCATTCAATGGTGTTGTCGTATTCGCCGAGATAGATGTCGGCGGGGACCGGGCGGGGACCGTCGCCCAGCGTCGTCGCCGGATCGAAGGCCGTGCCGGCCAGGTTGTCCCAGTAATCGTCGGAACTGAATTGCGCCGGGCGGTGCGCCAGCGTGCCGTTGCGGTTCCATTCCGACCACGGCGTCGTCTTCTCGAAATGGGGCCCGATGCGCGAACGGAGGATCACGGCCTTGCCGACGGTCTCCAGCGTGCGCTTGCGGATCGTGCCTTGCGGCGCCTTGTAGACATCGACATCGCCCGGTTTGCACGTGTAGCCGTCGACCGGGATGAAACCGTACGGCGTGCAGCGCTCGTTATGAAACCATTGGCGGGCGAAGTAGAACCGGGTGCGTGCCTGGCCCGGCGCGTCGCTCGTGAAACGGCAGCCGTCGAACACGAAGCCATATTTCGCGCGGCGGTTCGTGTCCGGCGCCGCCACGTACGATGCCGAGCGCCCTTTGACCGCGTGGATGTCGCAATCCTTGAAGACGGCGATCGTGTCGCCGAAGATGAAGTCGACGTCGCCCTCGATGTGCGTATCGTGGAAGAAGCTCCGCACCGTCGCGCTGCCGTCCTTCGAGCTGAGGAACAGCGTGTCCTGCAGGCCGAGCAGCCGCACGCGCTCGAATTGCACCTTGTCCGCGCCATCCACGCGCAGTGCGACGGCCTGGTGGTGCACGCGGCTGCCGCCTGTCGTGTCGGGGCAGTTGTCGCCGCCGCACTCGGGATGCGTCACGGCGCCGTCGCGGTTGTACGCGTTCTCGATGGTCAGGTTGCGGGCCTGGAAGCCGTCCGCACGCACCCACACGGTCGCGGAACCCGTCGTCTGCAGCGCGGGCAGGTCCTTCAGCGCGTCGTACATGGCGCGCACGCCCGGCGCCGCGTGCTCGAATTCGGCGGCGTAGCGGCTGCGGTAGGCGGCGCCCGTCGTCGACGCGTCCAGCGACGCGCTGATGCGCACGGCCTGCGGATCGTTGCCGGCGCCGACCAGCGTGATCGGCGGCGCGCCGGGCAGCACGTAGACCAGTTCACGGTAGGTGCCGGGCGCGATGCGGATGACGACGCGCCGCGTGCCGCCCGCCGCCACGGCACGGTCGACGGCGGCCTGCACGGTGGCAAATGTGGCCGTGCCGTCCGTGGCGACGGTGTAGTCGGCTGGCAGGTCGGCCTTCGTCGCGAGCGGATCGGCCAGCGGATCCCACGGCTCGACCCTTTCATTGCCGACCGGCCCCACATACTTGAGCACCTCGCGGTAATCGTACGCGCGGGCCTGTTCGGCCGTCAGTCGCGGGCGTGGATCGCGCATGGCCGGCTCGGGGAACGGCGGGAAGCGGCCGGCGCAATCGGCGGCCGTGCCGAACGCACCGTCAACGCGTGCATATTCCTGTCTGATGTCCGACCCGGCGGCGACGGACACGTCCTGCAATGCCAGCACGAGCGGATGCGCGTCGTCGTAGCCCTGCAGCAGGATCCGGCCCGGCGTCGTGCTGCGCACCCGTTCCATGCGGATGCCGGCATAGTCGGGCACGAGCTTGCCCGGCTGCGCGGGTTGCTCGTAGTGCGTCGTGATCTCGATGGGCGAGCGGATGCCGCGCAGGCAGACGTCGCGGTAGACGATGCCGTCGACGCGGCCGCCGCGCATGTCGTTGCTCTTGATGCGCAAGCCCGACGTGGTGCCGTCCATCGTGAGGTCGTCGACGAGTACCTTGTGCACGCCGCCGTTCGTCTCGCTGCCGATCGACATGCCGTGGCCACTGTAGAAACGGTTGTGCAGGATACTCACGTTTTCCGTCGGGCCGAGGTTGCCGGCCTTGATGGCGACGTTGTCGTCACCCGTGCGGATGATGCTGTGGGCAATGGTCACGTTGCGCGACGAAATCGGGTCGATGCCGTCCGTGTTGCGCGCGTCGTGCGGTGTGTCGATGACGACGCCCCACGCCGTGAAACCGTCGACGTCGTTCAGCGTGACGTGGAAGTTCGGCGAGTTCGTAAGCCGGATGCGGTACAGCGTGACGTCACGGGCCTGGTCGGCCTGGATCAGGCGCGGCACGTTTTGCCGGCTCTTTTCCTTTTGCGCGCGGCGCGCGATCTGCCACCACGTCTCGCTCTTGCCGAGGATGGGCTGTCCGCCCTGGCCGTCGATGGTGCCAAAGCCCATGATGCCGGCGCCGCGCACGTGGTCGAGCGCGATGAACGGACGGCAGCCCCGGCCCGAGGCGTCGTTCGTGCCGCAGGTGCCGGCGCCGCGGTCGAACAGGCGCGGGTCGGTGCTGGCGTAGAGTGTCGCGCCGCGGTCGACGAGCAAGGTCACGCCGTCGCGCAGCTGCAGCGGACCGGAAACGAAGCTGCGGCTGTCGTTGCTGGCCGCGAGGACGACGGCGTGGCCGGGCGCGCACTTGTCGATGGCGGCCTGGATGCGCGCCGCGTCGTCGCGGCCGGCGAGGGTGGTGTCTCCGATCAGCACCGCGCACGCGGGCGGCACGACGGGCTCGCGCACGGTGCGGCTGTCCTGCGCGTATGCGCCCGCGCCGGCGAGCGCGCACGCGAGCACGACGATCCGCTTCAAGGCTTGCCCCCGTCCTTGAAGTAAGGCGCCGTCTCGGGCCGCGCGGCCACCAGTTCCCGCTCGACCATGCGCGCGAAGAACTCGGCGCCCTTGGCGCCGAGGTGTGTGCGGTCGAACGCCGACCTGGCGGCGCCGGCCGGCTCGGTCTTGTTCGGATCGGCGGGGAGGCCGTAGCCGGCCGGACGCGGGACGACGGCCAGCGTGTCCGCTTCGTCCTGGCCCATGGCCTGGACGGCGGCCACGCTGTCCTTGTTCAGGTCGAGCAGCACGGCGTGTTCCTGCGCGGCCGCGCGGCGCGTGGCCTCGGCCCAGGGCGCGAGGTCGTTGGCGAGATAAGTGCCCTTGAACGTGCGGCGCGCGAGCGGCGTCACCAGCACCGGCACACCACCGAGTGCGCGCGTCTCCTGCGCATAACGCGCCATGTTGGCGGGGAACTGGGTGACGAGGTCCGTCGAGCGTCCCGGTTTGCCCGGCTGGTCGTTGTGCCCGAACTGCACGAGGACATAGGTGGCCTTGAAACCGGCGCCGTTCTTGAGCATGCGCTCGACCTCGTCCCAGCGGCCCTCTGCCCGGAAGCTGCCGGTGCTGCGGCCGCCGCGCGCGAGGTTCACGCACGTGACGTCGGGTGTGAAGCGCGCGCACAGGGCGTCGCCGTAGCCGCTCTTCGTGGCCATCGTCGAATCGCCGACGAGGATGACGCGGATCGGCGCCTCGGCGGCGCTGGCGTGGCCGGCCAGCACGAGCGCGGCCAATGCGATACGTTGAATGAGCATCGTTCTCCTCTCGTTGGAAAGGGCGCATCCGGCGGACCGGATGCGCCGCGTGCGGCGATCAGTCGAAATCGTAGCTGACGCGCAGGTTCCAGGTGCGGCCCGTCGGATTCGCCACGCTGCTCAGGTAACCGCTGCTGTAGATCGTGTTGTTGGTGATCGGCGGGGCCTTGTCGAACAGGTTCGTCACGCCGGCCGTGATGCGGACCTGCTTCTGCACGCGGACCGACCCGGTCAGGTTCCACGTCGAGTACGACGGGATATCGCGGTAGTACTGCGACGTGACGGCCGTGTTGGCGTCGCGATAGTGGCTGTTGAAGTTGTTGGTCAGCTGGGCCGAGTAGTCGCCGCTCTGCCACGTCAGGCGCAGGTTGTGCTTCCAGCGGAAGGTGATGATCGGGAAGCTCGACGTGGTGCCGTTGCTGGCCCAGCCGAACTGGCCGACGTTCGACATCCACGGGCCGTTCGGCACGAGCTGGTTGTCGAAGTGCGTCAGGTAGGTGCCGTCGATGGCCGCGCCGAACGTGCCGTAGGTGTTGCGCGCGATCTCCCAGTTGGCCGACACGTCGACGCCGCCGGCGATCTGGCCGCCCAGGTTCATCGTCGTGTTGTTGATGTAGGCGAGCGAGCCGTCGGGGTTACGCACGAACAGGTTCTTGTAGTCGGCGTAGTTCGTGAAGTAGACGTTTTCCGGCGGGTTGGCCAGCATGTCCTTCATGTTGACCTGCCAGTAGTCGAACGACGCGGTGAACGAACGGCTCGGTTCGAACACGACGCCCAGCGTGCCGCCTTTCGAGCGTTCCGGCTGCAGCGCGTTGTTGGAGCCCGTCAGCTTGTTCAGCTTCGCGTTGCAGACGTCGGCCGCGTTGGCGCCGGCGACGGCCGTGCCGGTGCCGGGGATCGCCGGCGTCGGCCCCGGGCACAGGACCGGGTCGTCCCAGCGCGCGGCCGTCGTCGTGTTGGCGACGGTGGTGCGGTAGCCGTAGCGGTCGAACAAGGTCGGCGCGCGGAAGCCGGTGTTGGCGGAGCCGCGGAACATGATGGTCTTGGTCGGCTGCCAGCGGAAGCTGATCTTCGGCGTGACGGTCGAGCCGACGTCGCTGTACTTGTCGATGCGCAGGGCGCCGTTCAGGTCCAGGGTCTTGGTGACGGGCGCGTCGATCTCGGTGTAGATGCCGGCCACGTTGCGCGCGCTTTCGCCGTGCGCGGGCACGCTCTTGGCGTACGTGATGTCGGCGGCCTGCGCCAGCTTCGTGTCTTCGTTGGTGTCGCGGTGCAGGTCGGCGCCGAGCGCGAACGCGAGGTCGCCGCCGGCCAGCGCCATGAGCGAGCGGCTGACGGTGCCGTCGAAGCCGTAGTAGGCGCTCTTCGAACTGCGGTTCTGCATGCCGTCGGCGGCGATCGATTCGAGGTAGTCGCGGCCGGCCTGGTCCTGCAGGCCGAACGGGTTCAGCACGCCGTTCGCCAGGCCGTTGATCAAGCCGATGCCCGAGAAATAGCCGGACTTGTAATAGCCCTTGCGCAGCGACAGGCCATAGCTCATGCCGGCCTTGTAATCCCAGTTGCCCAGGTGGCCGTCCGCGGACAGCAGCAGGCGCTGGTTGATCTGGTTGTCGCGCGTGACGGCCGGGCCGAAGTCGGCCACGGCCCAGCTCACGGTCAGCGGCTGGTTGGTGATGCCCGGCACGGCCGGCACGCCGCCGCTCTTGCCCGGGTACCACTTGCTGGTCGACGGCAGGATCGGGGTGCGCGCGCCGACGGCCAGCGCCTGCGTCGGGGTCTTGGACGCGAAGATCGATTCGTCGCCGCGCGTGTATTCCACGGTGACCGTGTTGTCGGCGTCGATCTTCCTCGTCACCTTGGCGTACATCGTCAGCTGCTTGTTCGGGTACAGCGCCGTGCCGTACGTGTCGTTGTTCAGCACGCAGGTGTTCTTTGCGCCCTGGATCGAATACGGGCTCAGGCAGCCGCTCGCATAGTACGGGTTCGCGGCATTCTTGTTGGCGGCGCTGGTGAAGTTGGCCGGCGTCGCGTAACCGCCGCTGGCCGCGCCCGGCGGCAGGCCGATGGCCGTCATCGCGGCCGCGTCCGGGACGAAGCCGGCGCGGTCGGACAGCAGCAGGCGGCTGCGCTGGTGGAAGTCGACGGTGCCGTAGACGTTCCAGCTGTCGCGTTCCAGGTTGCCCTTGCCGAAGGTGGCCTGGATGCGCTGCTCGTCGCCGCCGCCGCGGCGCTGCGGATGCACCAGCTGCACGGTGACGTTGCCGCCCTCGACTTCGCGCTTGGTGATGAAGTTGACGACGCCGCCGATGGCGTCCGAGCCGTAGATCGACGAGGCGCCGTCGCGCAGCACCTCGACGCGCTGCAGGGCGCTGATCGGGATGGTGTCGAGGTTGGCGTAGCCGTCGGCGATGGCCTCGTTGGCGAGGCGGCGGCCGTTCAGCAGCACGAGGGTGCGGTTCACGCCGAGGCCGCGCAGGTTGATGTTCGTGCCGGAGCCGGCGTTCGACGGCTGCAGCGATGCCGATTGGGGCAGCGCCATCATGACGTCGGCCAGCGTGGTCATGCCTTGCTTGACCAGTTCGTCGGCCTTGATCGTCGTGACGGGCAGGGCTTCCTCGGCGGCGAGGCGCTTGATGCTGGAGCCGGTGACCTCGACGCGCTGCATCGGCGCGTCCGCCTGCTGCGCCTGCGCCTGCTGGGCGAGGCTCAGCACGGCGAGCGCGATCGAGGACAGAACGAATTGGCGGGAGGTTGGACGGGGCGGGATGCTGCGGGGGTGTTTCATGAAGCTGTCTCCTGTTTTTTATCGATGACGTTTCGGCATCCACGGGGCGATGTGGCGCCGATGTGTGCTTCTTGCAAAACCAAGCCTGGCGAGGTTGAACCCGCACGTACTTTGCGTGGGGCCCGTTGGTGGGATCATTCTAAAGTGGTCTGACCGCAATATCAATGTGGTCAGACCACATTTGCGGGATAATGTGTTGGGAATTCAACACGCCCGATGGACGGGCATCAGTTCGCGCCGGCGGCGAGGGTGATCTGCACCGGGTGTGCGATGCGCCGGGCTTCGGCCGCGACATAGGCCTGCCACGCCGATTTCGACGTGATGCGGCCCGCGCGGTCCCACGCGGCGCCGACCCAGTAGCGGAGCAGCTTGCCCGATTCCACCTTGGCCAGGACGAGGTCGTTCAGCGCGTCCTCCGCATAGCCGCTGGCGGTGGGCACGATGATCGCCGCGCCGAACGCGCCGTTCGTCGCCTGCTCGACCCATTGCAGCAGCGCATGATCGGCGCCATCGCGCACGAGCGCGATGCGCGCTTCCTGCTTCTTGTCCGCCGGCGTCTTGTTCAGGCCCACGGCCACCGTCAGCGCGGACGGGCCGGCGAAGGTGAAGGTGCTGTCGATCCGGTCCAGCTGGTGGCCGGCGTCGACGGTGAAGCGCTTCACTTCCGTGACTTTGACGCCGGCGGCATCCCAGGCGTCGTAGGTGAGTTCGAACACGGCGCGCACCGGGCCGTTGGCCAGCACCTTCCAGCCGGCGTAATTCCCGCTCGTGTACAGGCGCGCGCCATCCCACACGCCCGTGCCGCCGGCCCCGCGCGAGTGGCCGACGTTGTACATGTCCATGCCTTCGCCCTCGTCCTTGTGGTAGTGGTCGTGGCCCTTGTTGTACCAGCGGTCGACGATCGGATAATCCACGCGCTTGAACCAGATATCGAGGCCGCTCGTCTCCAGCACCTCCTTGCCGCTGCCCGCGGGTGCCGGCGCGGCGAGGGCGGGGCCGTAGGTGCGGTGGCCGATGACGTCGTTCTCCCACGCGAAATCGTCGAGGCGTTCGGGAACGTAGCGCGCGAACGCCTTGGGCGCGAACGGCGGCGTGAGCGCGTCGCTCTTTTCGACGACGAACGTCGCCGTCTTTTCGCCGGGCGCGAAGTCGTGCTGGAACAGCAGTTCGCCGTATGCGATGCCGACCCCGTCCGGATCCTTCGCCTGCGGCGCGACGTTCGTCACCTGGTAGGGCAGCACATGGCCGGCGGCGTCCTTCACGACGAGATGCTGGATCAGCGCGCCGGGCAGCGCGGCGTTGACATCCTTCCACGGGACGGCGATCGTTTCCGACGGGCGCGCCGCGTCGAGGTCGTGGCGCGCGGTGACGGTGAGGCGGTCGCACGCGCCGGCGTTCGCGCACAGCAGGACGCTAGCCGCGCATAACAGGGTTTTCGCTTGCATGGTGGGCGTTTCCATCGTGGGAGGATTCAAGGATGTTCGCGGTAGCTGGTCTGGCCGCCGTCCTTGGGCACGTAGTGGTAGGTGCGGACGCGGTACTGGATCTCGAACGCCGGGTTGTTCAACAGGCGGATCATCTCGGCGCCGGCCAGCAGCATCGGACCGTAGCCGTGCAGCGCGGCGGTGCTCGTGGGGCGGTTGTAGTAATAGACCTGGTCGCTCGCGAACGTCGTGCCCACGCAGGTGCCCTCCACGCGGCCTTGCGCGTCGATGCGGGCGGACAGCGCGTTCCAGCCGGCCTGCGCGATCGAGCCGTACGTGGTCGGGCTGATCCACCCCTCGTTGACGGCGTGCGCCAGCACGTAGACGAACATGGCGCTGGCGGACGTCTCGAGGTAGGAATCGTCGCGGTCGATCATCTGGTGCCACAAGCCGGCGCCGGACTGGCGTTCGGCGATGCCGCGCAAGGTCTTCTTCAATTGCGCCAGCACTTTCGGATAGCCCGGATGGTCCTTGGGCAGCACGTCGAGCACGTCGGACATGGACAGCACCGCCCACCCGTTCGCGCGCGCCCAGTAGAAGCGCGGCGCGTCCGGGTTGTTCGCGTTCCAGCCGTGTGTGTACAGATTCGTCTGCGGATCGAACAGATAACCGGTCATCTGCAGGACGTTCCTCACCGCGTCGTCGAAGTAGGCACGGTTGCCCGTCATGCGGCCCAGCTCCGCCAGCGCGGGAATCCCCATATACATATCGTCGGCCCACAGAGACACGGCTTGCGGGCGCTGGCGCGCGAGGGTGCCGTCGGGCAGGCGGAACTGGCGCCTGGCGACCCAGTCGCCACACACGCGGATCGGGCCGGCGAGGTCCGGACCGATGCCTTGACTGCGCGCGCGCATCATCGCGGCGCACATGGCGCCGGCGTCGTCGAGCGCGCGCGGATCGAGGAAGTGGGCGAAGCTGTTGGCGCGTTCCAGGTGGAAGCGCTGCTCCTGGGCGCGGAAGTACGGCAGGCGGTCGGCGAAGAACCGGAAGTGGCGTTCGGTGAGCGCGGTGTAGCTCTTGTCACCGGTGACGGCGGCGGCCTTGATCAGGCCCGCGTGCACGACGCCCATCTCATAGGCCTGCAGGCCGAAGTCCGCGTCCTTCGTCTCGACCACGGCGTCGACCACCGGCTCGCGCAAGTCGGCGACGGGGGCGCCGCCGGCCTTGTGCACGATGCGGGTCGGCGTCTGGCTGTCGATATACCCGCGGATGCGCTGCAGCGACGCCGCGATCTCCGCCGCGACGGGCTTCTTGTACGGCACCGGATACGTGCCCTCGCCGGGGTCGCCGGGATTCTTGTTGTCGGGGTTGCGGTAGGTCCCGTCCGCGTGCGCGGGCGCGGCCAGGCACGCGACGGCGGCCAGGATGGCAAGCAATCTGGTTGGCGGTTGCAACGTAGTCTCCAGTCGTTCTTATCGGATGGACGGTCCACGTGCCTGGCGGCCGGGCCGTTCTTATCTGGTCGGACCATTCTAGGTTGGTCTGGCCACTTTTGCAAGGTGGACTAGCCGCGATGTGGCGTTCCGTGCCATACTGGTCCGACGAAACGGAGGCGGGCGCGATGATGGCGAGGATGTGGTGGTGGGCGGGCGCGGCGATGGCGCTCGCGGCATGCGCGGGGCAGCAGGCGAAGGGGCCGGCGCCCGAGAGTTACACGGCGGCGACCACGTATGCCAAGCTGGCGCCCAAGTATCCGTTCATCCGCATTGCCGGCAGCACCGTGCCCGCATCGGTGCGCGCCGTCAGGGACATCGCGTACGTACGGCGCGGCGCGCATGACCTCAAGCTCGATCTGTATATGCCGGCGGACCGCGGTACGCCGCCGCACCCGGCCATCGTGTTCGTGCACGGCGGTGGCTGGCGCACGGGCGTCCGTGCCAATTTCGCGCCGATGGCCATCCGGATGGCCGAAAGGGATTATGTGGCCGCCACCATCGATTACCGCCTGTCGCCGGAAGCGCCGTATCCGGCAGCCATCCACGACGCCAAGGCGGCCGTGCGCTGGGTGCGCGCGCACGCGGCGGATTACGGCATCGATCCGGACCGCATCGCCATCGCGGGCGGCTCGGCCGGGGGCCAGATCGCGGCGTTGACGGGTGTGACGAACGACGAGGCGCGTTTCGATCCGGACGGCGCGCCCGGCGCGGTGCCCTCCAAGGTGCAGGCGATCGTGAACATCGACGGCCTGTCCGATTTCACGTCGGAGGAGGCGCGCAAATACGAGGACGACCCGGCCAAGCAGCCGTCGGCGGCGGGCGCCTGGTTCGGCGGCCGGTATGCGCAGCAACCCGCCCTGTGGCGCGACGCGTCGCCGCTGTTCCATGTGGCGCCTAGTACGCCGCCGACGCTTTTCATCGTCAGCGCGCAGCGGCGTTTCAGCCTGGGACGGGAAGAGATGGTCGCGAAGATGCGGGCCCTTGGCGTGGCCAGCCGGGTCGTGCCCGTGCCGGACACGCCGCACAGCTTCTGGCTGTTCGATCCGTGGCTGGCCCCCACGGTGGAGGCTACGGACGCCTTCCTGCGGACGGTCATGCCGCCGCGAACGGGTTCTCCAGGCTCGCCGCCGGCTGCGTGAACCACTTCGGCCCGGTCGTCGTCATATAGAAATGGTCTTCGAGGCGGATGCCGAATTCGCCCGGCACGACGATCATCGGTTCGTTCGAAAAGCACATGCCCGGTTCGAGCGGGCGGCGTTCGCCACCGACCAGGTACGGGCCCTCGTGGATGTCGAGGCCGATGCCGTGGCCCGTCCGGTGCGGGAGGCCGGGCAGCTTGTAGCCCGGCCCGAAACCGTTGGCTTCGAGCGAACGGCGCGCGGCCTTGTCGACGTCTTCGCACGGCACGCCCAGCTGGGCGGCCTCGAACGCCGCGCGCTGCGCCGCCTTTTCCGCGTTCCAGACGACGCGCTGGCGTTCGGACAGTTCGCCGAACGCATAGGTGCGGGTGATGTCCGAGATGTAGTTGTGGACCTTGCAGCCGGTGTCGATCAGCACCGTATCGCCCGGTTTGAGCGTCTGCACGTAGTTGACGCCATGCGGATACGACGACGCCTCGCCGAACAGCACGATGCAGAAATAAGAGCCGCTCGCCCCGACCTTGCGGTGCGCGAGGTGGATGAATTCCTCCACCTCCGACGTCGTGATGCCCTCGTACAGAATGGACGCCGCCGCCACGTGCACGGCCATCGTCATGTCCATCGCGCGCTGGATCAGCGCGATCTCCGCATCGGATTTGCGCGCGCGGCAATGGGAGCAAACCGGATGCGCGTTCTGCAAGACATAGCCCGGCGTCGCGGCGCGGATGGCGTCGAACAGGAACAGCGGCGTGCTCTCGTCGATGGCGAGCGTCGCGCCGGCGTCGACGCCGAGCCGCTCCAGCACGGCGCGCAACAGGACGGCGGGCTGCTCGTGCTCGTCCCAGCAGGCGATGTCGCCTTCGACCAGCATGAAATTGCGGATCGTGTTTTCCTCGAACGCGGGCGCGATGTACACCAGGTCGCCCCGCGCCGGCAGGACGGCGCCCACCATGCGTTCGCTGGGGTTCCACTTCGTGCCCGTGAAGTACGTCAGGTTGCTGCCCGCATTCAGATAGAGGGCGGCGATGCCTTGTTCCGCCATGAAGGCCCGGACGCGTTCGATGCGGGCGCGGTGCTCGGGAAGCTGGATGGGCTGCGCGCCGGCCGTCATGTCGGACAGCGCGTCCAGCGCCGCCTGTTTGGTCTTTCCACCGATAGTCATGGTTCTCCTTCGTTCATTCGATCTGCGATAGGGCCCGCGCGCTGGCGGGTTGAATCGGTATCCGGGCCTCCGGCTGCGTCCAGCCGAACAGGAAGCCGCACGCCGGGCCGCAGGTCTTGCCCTGGCAGGCGCCCATGCCGACGCGGGTCGCCAGCTTCGCTTCGCGCCAGTCGCGGTGCGGCAGCAGGCTGGCCGCCGAGACGTCCTCGCAGCGGCAGACGATCGTCTCGGGCCGGCACATCGCTTTCAGGGCGTCGTCGGGCGCGAACGTGCGGTCGAGCAGCGCGGCGAAAGCCCGCGATGCGCGGAGCCTGGGCAGGTCGCGCGCGGACGGACGCAGGTCCAGCGCGGCGAGGGCCGCGAGCCTGCCCTCGGCCACCGCCTTGTCCACGCCGCCGATGCCGGTGCATTCGCCGGCGGCCCAGATGTCCTCGCGGCTCGTTCTTTGCGCGCCATCGACGACGACCGCGCCGTCGGCCGTCTCGCAGCGCAGCGCGCGGGCGAGGTCCGTGTTCGGGACGAGGCCGAAACCGGCGCCCAGGAAGTCGCAGGGGTACGTCGTCTCGCCGGCGCACGTCGCGACGACGACGTCGCGCAGTATATCGTGTCCCTGCGCGTATCCCTGCGCGTGCACCTGCGCGTCTCCCCGCGCGGCGACGATCCGCGCGCCCGTCCGGTAGGGAATCGCGCGCAGCGCCGCGAACAGCGACACGGCCTGCCACAGCTTGGCCCTGTGCCGCGCCAGCAGCCCGAGGCCGAATGTCGACAACCGCGGCCACCGCTGATACTCGACGATGGCGGACACGTGCGCGCCCGCCTGCAGCGCCGTCAGCGCCGCCGCCAGCAGCAGCGGGCCGGTACCGGCGACGACGACGGCCCGGTCCCGCACCGGCATGCCGCCCTTGATCAGCGCCTGCAGGCCGCCCGCGCCCGTGACGCCGGGGAGCGTCCAGCCGGGAAACGGCAGACTCAGTTCGCGCGCGCCGGCGCAGATCACGAGGCGCTCGAAGGCGACGGTCTTGCCCTGGTAGCCGGTCTCCAGCAACAGCGTGTTCGCGTCGACGCAGCCGATGACCTGGGCACCCTGCATGTGCGTGAAATTCGGGTGGCCGTGCAGCGTCCGCCACATGCGGACCGCGCGCGGCTCAAGCCAGGCGGCCGGCCCGCCGCGCCAGATCTGGCCGCCCGGCGCCGGGTTGTCGTCGATGAGGCAGACACGGGCGCCGGCGTCCAGCGCCGTCTGTGCGGCGGCCAGGCCAGCCGGGCCGCTTCCCACGATGTGCAGCAGTTTGGCCGGCTTCACGATTCGTCTCCCGTTACGATGGTCATGCCGTCCCGGCACAGGGTCCGGCAGGCGAGCCGGTGGACGGCACCGTCGATCGTCACGCGGCATTCCTGGCACTGGCCGATGCCGCAGAACGCGAACCGGCGCTGGCCCGTGACGGACCGGCGCGTGCACAGCGAGCCGGACGCCGCGATGGCCGCGACCATCGTGCTGCCTGCGGAAACGGCGACCGCGACGCCGTCGACGGTCACATTGCGGATGGAGTCAGGCGTGAGCATAGGCGAACCTCGAGGGTGAATAAGGGCCGGCGTCGATGGCGGGCGGGCGCTCCAGCATCAGGTCGGCCAGCAGTTGCGCGGTGCCGAACGCCGTCGTCACGCCCAGGCCTTCGTGGCCGGCGGCGAGCCAGACGCGGTCCAGCCCCGGATGGCGCCCGATGACGGGACGTCCGTCGCGCGTGGCGGGACGCAGGCCGGTCCAGCTGCGGATGATCGTCATGTCGGCGAGGCAGGGCAAGAGCGCGATGGCCGAGCGCAGCACGTGCGCGAGCACGCGCGGATCGACGTCCGTATCAAGGATCCCGTCCTGGCGACACGACCCGATCAGCCATTGGCCCGTGATGCGGGGCTGGACGTTCGCGGCCACGGCCAGCGCATCGCTGCCCGCTTCCGTCTGGCCGTATCCCATGCTGACCACCTGGTGCGACAGGCGGCGCGGATAGCGGGCGGTGATGGCGAGGTGGCCCTTGCGCGGGAACACGGGGACGTCGGGCAGCAGATGCGGGACGGCGTTGCCCGCCGCGATGACGACGGCGCCGGCGGCGAGGCGCTCGCCGGATGCCAGCGTGACGGTGCCGGCATCGATACGCTCGACCGCCGCGCCGAACATCGCCTGCCCCCCGAGCCCGACGAGGCGTGCCGCCAGGTCGCGCGCGACGGCGGGCGGGTACACCACGCCGTCCCGCGCGACCCGTACGCCGCCCGCCAGCCCGGCGCGCAGCGCGGGTTCCGCCCGGGCCAGGTCCGCGCCGGACAGCGCGTCCGCCTGCCATCCGCGCCGGCTGAGGCGTTCCGCGCGGGCCAGCGCGTGGGCCATCTGCCCGTCGTCTTCCGCGACCCACAGCGTGCCGCAGCGGACGTGTTCCGCCAGGCCGGCCTGCGTGGACAGATAATGGTCCCAGCGGCCGAGCGACAGCAGGCACAGGTCGAGTTCATCGTCCGTCTCGTCGAGCGCGACGAGGTGCCCCATGCCGGCTGACGTGACGCCCGCGCCGGGATGGCGCGCGTCGACGAGCAGCACGGCCAGCCCGCGCGCCTGCAATTCCACGGCACAGGCGGCGCCGACGATGCCGGCGCCGACGACGATCGCGTCCGGCTGTTTCACGCGAGGGCGGGCAGCGCGGGACGGCAGGCGAGGGCGGTGCGGATCGTCTGTTCGACTTCCGCGCGGCGCTCCCCGGCGAGCGGCAGGCGCGGTGCGCGCACGCGCTCGTTCGAGCCGATGACCAGCGTCTCGGCCAGCTTGATGTTCTGGACCAGGTAGGTCGACACGTCCAGATCGAGCAGCGGCCGGAACCAGCGGTAGATGGCCAGTGCTTCGTCGTAGCGCTTGGCCTGCACGAGGCGGTAGATGGCGACCGTCTCCCTGGGGAACGCGAGGCCCACGCCGGCCACCCAGCCGACCGCGCCGACGGTGAGCGCTTCGAACGCGAGGTTGTCCACGCCCGTCAGCAGGTCGAAGCGGTCGCCGAAACGGTTGATGATGTCGATGCTGCGGCGGATGTCGTCCGACGATTCCTTCACGGCGACGAAACGCGCATCGCCGGCCAGTTCTTCCATGATCTCGATCGTCACGTCGACACGGTAGGCGAGGCGGTTCGAATAGATCATGATCGGCAGGTCGGCCGCCTCCGCGATGGCTGTCAGCGTGGCCACCGTCTCGCGCGGGTCCGTGTGATAGATCGTGCTGGGCACGACCATCAGGCCGTCGGCACCGGCTTGCGCGGCCTTTTTGGCCAGCGCGCACGCATCGCGCGTCGCCGCTTCGGCCACGGTCAGCAGCGCCGGCTTGGTGCCGCTCACCTGCTTGCACAGTTTAAAGACTTCGATGCGTTCGTCGTGCGACAACATCGGGCCTTCGCCCAGCGAGCCGCAGGCGATGAGGCCGTCGACGCCGGCGTCCATCTGGAGCTCGAAGCATCGGAGCATTTCGTCATGGTCCAGCGAACCGTCATCCTTGAACTTGGTGGTGACGGCGGGAAGAACACCTTGCCACATATTGTCTGTCTCCTTTGCGCGCGGCGATTGAAAGCATCCATGCTAGGCCGTATCGGGGACGAGGTCTTGCGTGAAGCTGGCGGCCGGCAGGCCGAAATCGGCACAATGCCGGGGCGCCGTTTGCCATGCCGGCGGAACAGGCCTATATTCTCCGTCCGGAGGAAATCATGATTGACGCATCAACTGTCCGGGCATTCGACACTATCGGCATGGAAGCCGTCGAGGCGATCTTCGACGCGCTGAACGACGTCGCGTTTTTCGTCAAGGACCGCGACGGCCGCTATCTCAGCATCAATCGCACGATGGTGCGGCGCTGCGGAGTTCGGCACAAGAAGGACGTGCTGGGGAAAACCGCGCTGGAACTCTTCCCGCGCGCGCTGGCGGAAACCTATCTGGCGCAGGACCGGCTGGTCATCGACCAGGGTACGCCCATCGACAAGCAGCTGGAACTGCACATCTATCCGGGCCGCAGCCGCGGGTGGTGCATCACGAAGAAGATGCCGCTGTTCGGCAAGGGCGGCGAGGTGGTCGGCCTGATCGGCACGTCGCAGGATCTCGGCCTGCTCGACGACCTGCATCCCGCCTACCGCCAGATCGCGCGGATCGCGCAGCACATCAGCGAGAATTATCGGGAAAACATCTCGCTCAAGGCGCTGGCGGACGAGGCGGGCTTGTCATTGTCGCGGGTGGAGCGGCTGTTCCAGAAAGTGTTCCAGCACTCGCCGCGCCAGCTGCTCGTGCAATGCCGGCTGTCCGCCGCGCGCACGCTCATCGAGCAGGACCCGGCGGCGAAGATCGCGGAGATCGCGTATGAATGCGGCTACACGGACCACAGCGCCTTCAGCCGCCAGTTCAAATCGTACGTGGGGATGAGCCCGACCGAATACGGCCTGCACGTCAAGAAAAGCGCATGAGGCTAGGCCCCGCCCGGGATGCCCCATGCGAACGGATCGGTGTCGTCGAACAGCAGCGTGGCCTCGCCGCTGACCCAGGCGGTGCCGCGGATCGTGGGCACGATGCCGTCGCCGTCGCGCCGGTAGCTACCTTCGAACACGCTGCCGATGACGCTTTCCTGGCGCCAGACGGCGCCTTCCGCCAGCTTGCCGTCGTCCGCGAGGCAAGCCAGTTTCGCGCTGGTTCCGGTGCCGCAGGGCGAGCGGTCGTACGCCTTGCCGGGGCAGAGCACGAAGTTCCGGCTGTCCGCCGACTCCGACTCGGCAAACAACTCCACGTGATCGATGACCGCGCCCCCCGTCCCGGTGATGCACTGCGCGCGCAGGGCCGCCATGACGGCTTCCGCGAACGCCGTCAGCGCGGGGAGATTGGACGGGTCGACGTCGAAGCCGTGGCGCTCGACGAGGAAGAACCAGTTGCCGCCCCACGCGACGTCGCCCCGCACGGTGCCGTAACCGTCGACGGCGACGGCGACGTCTTTGTGCGCGCGGTATGCCGCGACGTTCTCGATGCTGACGGAACCGTCGGCATGCAGTTCGGCCGTCACGACGCCGACGGGCGTGTCGATGCGGTGCCGGCCGGCAGCGATGCGTCCCAGATGGGCCAGCGACACGATCAGGCCGATGGTGCCGTGTCCGCACATGCCCAGATAGCCGACGTTGTTGAAAAAGATAACGCCCGCAACGCACCCTGGCGCATGGGGTTCGCACAGCAGCGCACCCACGAGGACGCTTGACCCGCGCGGTTCGCAGACGGTGCCCGTGCGGATGTGGTCGTACTCGTCGCGCATGCGCGCCAGCCGTCCGGACAAGGGCCCGTCGCCCAGGTCCGGACCACCGTCGACGATGAGCCGGGTCGGCTCGCCGCCTGTATGGGAATCGATGATCGCGATCTTTTTCATGTGTGCTGTTGTCGTTGCAAGCGTCACGCAAGGTTAAACGCGGGCAAGTGGCCGGTCTTGTCGTTTTTACGCGTTCCGGGCAGGGAAAGCGGCACACTCGTCCGGCCCAGGCATCGGCTGTGACAATTTGCGGGAATTCAAATATTCGGACGACGATATCGACAGATCAGTTGCTGCCGTTATCAAGCAGCTCAACTCCGCTTTTGTCTCAGCAGAACGCCGCGATACTTGTACGTCAACGTCTCAGGCCACCATGGCGAGACGTGGCGGGCGACTTACGCGGGTATCCGCAAGGCCGTGCTGCTGTCATGCTTGGCGCTGTGCAGGCTGGAGCGCAACAAAGCCCCGGGCCATTGCGGCGCCGGGGTTCGGGTCACCCGGCAGCGGCTGCCGGGCACGCATTCAGGATTAACCGTGCACCGGCGCAGCGGTACCCACCACGGCGACGGCGGCGGTCGCCGCCAGCGTGATCGTGCCGGTGGTCGGATCGACATGCAGCGTCGGGGCGGTCGGGCCAAAATTCTCGACCACGATGCTGTTGACGGAGGTGCCGTCCGACCACTGGATCATGTAGTCGTCGCTGGTCGTTGCCGTGCCGGCCTTGAACACGCCGCCGGCGTCCGAACCCTGGACGATGGCGTAGTTGTTGGCGGTCGCGTTCGCGAGGTACGTCGTGTGACCGGCCGCGGTGCCGGTGAAGGTGCCTGCGGCCACCCGGATGACGTCGTTCAGGCCCGCGTTGACGATCACGTCCATGGCCGAGATCGAACCGCCGTCGGTGAAGACATGCGTATCCGTGTCGCCCTTGCCGTACAGGAGCACGTCGACGACTTTGTCAACGCCCAGGTCGATGTGGTCCGCGCCCGCGCCGCCCGAGATCGTGTCGGCGCCGGTGGTGCCGGTGATGGTGTCATTGCCGCCGAAGCCCCAGACGTGGGTACCGCTGACGGTATCGCCGGATGCCGTGCCCAGCGTGTAGACAGTGCCGCTGCTGTCGGTCACGGTGGTTCCGGTGCCGGTGGTGCCGGCGGTGCCGGTCGAGGCGGCCGAGGTGGTCACCGACACGGTGCCGCTCACCACTTGGGCCTGTTCGCCCAGCGTCGCCTGACCAGCGCTGATGGTGCCGACGTGCGTCGCGGTCTTGGTGACCGGATCGACCAGGCTGATGTCGCCGGAGTTCACGCCGGAGATGTGCAAACCTGCAGCGTCGGCGACAATCGTCAGCGTGCTGCCCGACGTGTTGCCGCCGGTCGTGGCCGGGTGGGCCACCACGGCCAGCTTGCCGTCCGGGTTGACGTTATCGGCTCCGGTGGCGACCAGCGCGTTGCCGGCCAGGTCGCGGATCGAGCCGCCCAGCGCGTGCGAGGCGGAGGTTGCCAGGTCGGTGGTGTTCTGGTCGTCGTCGCCCACCGTGTAGCTGAACACCAGGGTATCGGTGCCGCTGCCGCTGACGTAATGCGCCACGCCTTCGTTATTCAACAGCAGGTGCGGCTCGCCCTTGACCTGGACCGCTTCGCTGAACTTCACGCTGAAGGTCACCTTGTCGCCAACGGCAAGGCTGCCGTCGTTGTCGCCATACGCAATCGACTTGACCGTCGGCGCGGTGGTATCACCACCCTGCGGCGCATGGCCACGGTAAACCAGGTCGGTGGCGGCCGGCATGCCGCCGCTGTCCAGCGCCTTGATCAGGTCAGGCAGGCTGGTCCCCGGCGGCATGGTCTTGAGCACCTGGCCCATGCCGGCGCCACGCAGCAGCTGCGCCATGCTGGCCGGGTCGGTTGCGCCGTGCTTGGCCGCCTCGGCCAGTGCCTGCAGCAGCGTGACCGGATCGGCCTTGCCCTGCGACGTGTCGGCCAGGTCGGCAAGCGAAGTACCGCTGCCGGCCAGCGAGTCGATCACGCTCGGCGCGTCCTTGGCGGTGCTTGCCAGGCTGCTGGCGGCGGCGACCATGTTGTCGATGTCCGTGCCGGTGGTGGTCGAGTTGACGGACTTGACCAGCAGCTGGCCGGCCTGGATGGCCTCATAGCCGTCGTACGAGGTGCCTGTCGCGGCCACATGCGCGGTGAATTCCGCCGCCGCCTTCTGGCGCAGGTCGACCAGGGACGCGTCGCTGCCGAGTGCACCCTGCAGTACGTTGATCGCCACGTCGGCCATGCTCGCGTGGCCCTTGCTCACGGCGTCAACCCAGTAAGACAGGCCGGCGGCATCCGGGGCGCGGTTGAACAGCTGCTGGTAGATTTCGGTAATGCGGTCGGACGCGGTGGTCGAGCTGAAGCGGACGGTGGCTTCCTGCGAGTTGGCGAACGCTTCCTTGATGGCGCTGAGGTCGCCGCCCGCCTGGGCGAGCTGCTGCGACCAGTACGCCAGGCCAGCAGGGTCGGCCGGACGGCCGTAGAAGGCAACGTAAAACGCGTTGACGGTCGAATCGTTGGTGGTGCTCATGGGTTCTCCTGTGGCTGGGCAGCAGCGCGCTGCCGGGGAACCCTAAATATATCCGTACGGCAATTAATTTCCAAGAAGAAATGCATCGAAATGTAACAGTGTTGGGGTAAACGTCGTAGCGTGAGCGGAAAAGCCGTGCTGAGACGTACCGCGAACCTGCGCGCGACGCCGCCCAGGTATGCCCGCCGGTGAAAATCCGCGCACTTTTCGCCTGGCCCATTCTGCGGGCAACGGCTTACAACCGGTCGCGCCGGGTTTGAGCGACGGTTTCCGGACCATCGTTCCCGCGAAGGCTGGAACCCGATCTCGGCAGGCCCTGCGACAGCGCGCGCAACTTGACCTGGCTCGCCGCCTGCGCGGGGAGGGCGAACAAATTGACGAGACCCTAACGAAGCCCAGGCCGATTCCTTGCGCGCGCCAGTTCGCGATCCAGCGCATTCGCGAACCGCTGCCGGTCGGCCTGGCTGAACGCCGCCGGCCCGCCCGTATCGACGCCGCTGCCGCGCAATTCTTCCATGAACGCGCGCATCGTGAGCTGCTGCGCGATGGTGTCCTTCGTGTACCACTCGCCGCGCGGATTGAGCGGCAATCCGCCTTTGTCCAGCACGAGGGCGGCGAGGGGAATGTCGCCGGTCACGACGATGTCGCCGGCCTGCACGCGCGCGACGATTTCGGCGTCGGCCGCGTCCGCGCCGGCCGGCACTTGCAGCGCGCGGATGAAGCGCGAGCCGGGCACGCGGATCAACTGGTTGGCGACCAACGTGACGTTGATCTGCAGGCGGTCGGCCACGCGGAACAGGATGTCCTTGATGACGCCCGGGCAGGCGTCGGCGTCGACCCAGATGTCCATGACGTTACCCGCGCGAGAACGTGCGCGTGACACGGTCCAGGTGCGCGCGCATCGCCTGGCGCGCGCCGGCCACGTCGTGCGAGGCGATGGCGGCCAGGATGGCGCGGTGGTCGAGGAGCGTCAGCTGGCGCAGTTCCTCGGTCTGGAAGTGCTCCGTCAGCTTGTGCCACAGGCTGCCGCGCTGGTTCCACAGGTATTCGATGACGCCTTCGAGGGCGCTGTTGCCGGCCGCGCGCGCGATCGCGAGGTGGAAGTTGCGGTCGGCCGATTCGTTCTCGCCCAGGTTGTCCTGGTTCTGCTCCATCTGTTCGACCGCGACGAGGATCGCGTCCACGGCCGCCGGCGTCGCGTTCTTCGCGGCCAGCGCCGCGACTTCGACCTCGATCAGCCGGCGCGCCGCCAGTACTTCGAACGGGCCGGGGCCCGCCGCCGGCCGCGCCGATCTGGGCGCCGCCTGTTCGCTGACGTAGACGCCGGACCCGCCGCGCACTTCGACGACGCCGCCCAGTTCGAGCGCGATCAGCGCTTCGCGCAGCGACGTGCGCGACACGCCCAGCTTCGTCGCGAGGTCGCGCTCCGCCGGCAGGCGTTCGCCCGGCTTGATGTTTTCTTCCCGGATCAGCGCTTCGATCCGGCTCGACACCACGCGATACAGTCGCGGTTCGGTCGCAATCGCATCGGGTGGCGCGGGCATTTTTCTCATTGTGTGCAGTCCAGGAAAATGTGGAGGCGATTGCCAAGGTCGCATCTTAGTTTGGTCCCGATATTGTTGCAAGTGGTCGGACCAAATTGGTCATTTGGGCTGATCGCGTCGTGGCAAAACAGCCCAGGTCGGCCCCCGATGCCCACGCCCGCGTGCATACGCATGTACAATGGAAATATTGCCATGCCGACTATGGGCGCGGCACCACCCCGACAGCCGATGAACCGAACCATGACGACCGCCTATCCGAGCCTGAGCCATGCCCAGCGCATCCCGCTCGCCGCCGAAATCCATTCGCGTCCCTTCCTCCGGCTGGAAGCGCCCGAAGCCATCACCCATCTGGCCGTGTACCGCGCCAGCGAGTCCGGCTCGCGCAGCGCGCACGGTCCGAACCAGCACGCGCTGCTGGCCGCGCTGTGCGGGCATTTCGGCGTGGCCGCGCCCAACGTGACGGCCAATCACTTCTACCACGACTTCGGCCGCTTCCGCCTCAAATGGGAGTGCCACACGGAGTTCGCGACCTACACGTTCACGGAAAAGATCGCGCCCGGCCAGTCGCTGGCGGACGCTTTTGCGCGCATGCCGCTCGCGCACCTGCCGCAGGCGTGGATCCTGAGCCTGCACGGCCGCCTGATGTCCGCCGCCCACGTGCTGCTGGAGCGTGGCGCCGCCGACCCGGCCGTGCTGCAGGAAAGCTTCACAGGCAACAACCTGGTCGGCTCGCGCGTCATGCAGGGCGGGGAGGTGTGGACGGATTTCGCGATCCAGTCGGACGGCTTCTCGCGCTTCGTGCTGCGCGACGTCGAGATGCGCGCGCAGCAGGCGGGGCGCCTGGCGCAGCGGGTGCTGGAGATCGACACGTACCGCATGATGGCGCTCCTCGGCCTGCCGGCCGCGCGCACGGTGTCCGCCGCGCTGGACGACATCGAGGCCGAACTGGCGACGCTGGCCGAACGCATGGTCGACGGCGAAGCGGTGGCCGGCGACCAGGACCTGCTGGAGCAGATCACGCGCCTGGCCGCGCGCCTGGAAAAGCTCTCGCTCGACAACGGCTACCGCTTTTCCGCGTCGAAAGCGTATTACCGCCTCGTGAAGGCGCGCATCGAGGAATTGCGCGAGGCGCGCATCGAAGGCGTGCCGACCGTCGAGGAATTCATGGACCGCCGCCTCACGCCCGCGATGAACACGTGCGACGCGACGGCCGCGCGCCAGGAAGCGCTGGCGCGCCGCATCGCCAACGTCAACGACCTGCTGCGCACGCGCGTTTCCATCGTCCAGGAAAACCAGAACCGGCAAATCCTGCAATCGATGGACCGCCGCGCGGCCCAGCAGCTGCGGCTGCAGCAGGCCGTGGAGGGCCTGTCCGTCGCGGCGATCTCGTACTACGTCGTGGGCCTGCTCGGGTATGCCGGCAAGGGCTTGAAAAGCATCGGCCTGCCGGTCAATCCGGACATGCTCACGGGCGCGCTGGTGCCCGTGGTGGCGGGCGTCGTGTGGCTCGGCCTGCGCCGCATGCACAAGCAGATGCACAAGCGCGGACACTGAACGTGCTGCTCGACCCGCACGTTGCGCCGGCGTTCGGCGCGCTGGCGCTGGCCGTCCTGCTGCTGTGGTGCCCCGCGCCGGCCGTGCGCGGCAACCGCGACTGGGCATGGGTGGCGGGGCTGCTCGTCGCTTGCGCTGTCGGCAAGGCGTCCGATGTGCTCGACGGGCGCGGCCTCGCCGCCATCTTCTTCTACCTCGCGCTGGCGTTCGGCGCCGGGACGAGCGAACGGGCGTGGCTGCGCATCCCGCTGCTCGTGCTGACGGGCGTGTTTGCCTTGCTGCTGGCGCTGCACCGTCTGCCCGGCTTTTACAACCCGGTGCTGGCGGACCACGTGCAGGTGTCGGCCGGCGCGATCCCGTTCACGCTGTACGCGAACTTCGACAAGGCCGTCGCCGGCATCGTGCTGATGGGCGTGTTCTGCGCGCCGATCCGCATGCGCGCCGACTGGCTGCCCATGCTGCGCCGCGCGCTGCCGGTGCTGCTGGCGACGCTCGTCGTCGTGCTCGGCGCGGGGATGGCGCTCGGCGTCGTGCGGCCGGATGTCAAATGGACGGCGCTGACGCCCTGGTTCCTCGCCAACAACCTCTTGATCACGTGCGTGACGGAGGAGGCGTTCTTCCGCGGCTTCCTGCTCGGCGGGATGGCGCACGGCATGGCACGGTGGCGCTACGGCACGGCCGTCGCCGTCGTCGTGTCGACCGTGCTGTTCGGCCTCGTGCACTGGCCCGGCGGACCCCTGCTCGTGGTGTTCGCCACCTTGGCGGGCCTCGGGAATGCCGCGGCGTACCTGCGGTCGGGACGCATCGAGGGCGCGATCCTCACCCACTTCGCACTGAACGCGGCCCACTTCATCGCGTTCACCTATCCGGCCCTGACGCACTGACATGAAACTTCTGTAACACGGTGTGACACCGTACCGTGCGCGCGAGGCGCCGGGACTATGATCGGTCATCATCTTCTGGTTCATAGACGATCATGACCGCACGCACCTTCTCATGGCCGGTGGGCCTCGGCCTCGCGCTGGCCGTCGCCAGTTTCCCCGCGCTCGCGCAGGACCCGCCCGCGCGCGTTGGCCGCATCGCCTATCTGGCGGGCCCCGTCAGCTTTTCGCCCGCCGGCGCCGCCGACTGGGCGCAGGCGCCGCTCAACCGTCCGCTCGTCGCCGGCGACCGCCTCTGGACCGACGCCGGCGCGCGCGACGAGGCCCAGTTCGGGTCCGCCATCGCGCGCATGGATGCGGGCACCTTGCTGACGGTGCTCGGCGCCGACGACCGCACCACCCAGCTGCAGGTGTCGCAGGGACGCATCGACCTCCACGTGCGCGGCCTCGCGGACGGCGAAACGGTGGAGGTGGACACGCCCAATCTCGCCTTCGTCGCGCGCCAGCCGGGCGATTACCGCATCAATGTGGCGCCGGACGGCGGCACGACGGATGTCACGGTGCTGCGCGGCGCCGGCGACGTGTATGGCGACGGCACGTCGCTCGCGCTCGCGCCGGGGCAGGGCTACCGCTTCGGTGGCCAGGACCTGAACAATTACGTGCTGTTGCAGCCGATGCCGCCGGACGACTTCGACCGCTGGGCGCTGGGACGCGACCGGCGCTACGAGCGCGCCGTCGCGCGCCGCTACGTGCCGCAGGGCGTCGTCGGCGCGGAGGACCTCGACGATTACGGCAGCTGGCGCAGCATGCCCGACTACGGCACCGTGTGGGTGCCCGACCGCGCACCGCGCGACTGGGCGCCGTACCACGACGGACACTGGGCGTGGGTCGATCCGTGGGGCTGGACCTGGATCGACGACCAGCCGTACGGCTACGCCGTGTCGCACTACGGACGCTGGGTGCGCACGCCGGACACCTGGGCCTGGGTGCCGGCGCCGGTGGAGGCCCGGCCCGTCTACGCGCCCGCGCTGGTGGCGTTCGTCGGCGCGGTGCTGACGTTCGGCGGGCGGTCGGACCCGGGCGTGGGATGGTTCCCGCTCGCGCCGCACGAGCCTTACCGGCCGCCGTACCAGGCGAGCCCGACGTACATCACGAAGGTCAACGTGACCAACACGGTGATCAACCAGACGAACATCGTCAACAACATCAACAACATCAACAACATCACCAATATCCGCTACGTGAACCGCAACGTGCCGGGCGCGATGGTGGCGATGCCCGCGCAGCAGTTCGCGCAAGCCGCGCCGACGCGCCGCGCCGCGATGTTGCTGCCGCCGGGCGTGGCGCGCGCGGTGCCCGTGCTGGCCGCACCGCAGGCCCGGCCGCTGCCGGAAAGCCGTGTCGGCACGGCGCCCGCCGGCCGGCTGCCGCCGGCGCCCGTCGTGCAGCGCGTGGCCGTGACGCGCGCGCTGCCACCCGCCGCGTTCGCGCTGGCGGGTGCCGCCGCGGGCGCGCATGCCTTACACGGCACGCCCGCGCCGGCGGGCCCCGGTGCGCAACTCGCCGCCCATGGTCCGGTGCCGCCGCTGCGCGTGCTGCGGCCGGCCATCGGCAAACCCGTGACGCCGCAACCGGCGCGCGGACCGATGCCGGGCGCCGATCCCGCCGGGCGCCAGGTCGTGCAAGTTGGCCGGCCCGTCATGCCGCCGCTTGCACCGCCGGGGCGTGCCGTGCACGGTGCGATGCCGCTCCCCGGGCAGCGCGACCTGCGGGCCGGTCCTCCGGCTGTGGCGCCGCAGGCAGTCGCCGGGCCCGCGATGGCGCCGGGCGCGCGCGGACCGCATTCCGCGCCGCAGATGTCCGCGCCGCTCGTGTCGCAACCGGGCGCACCGGCCGTGCCGATGGCGATGCAGCCGGGCGGGCGTCCTCAGGCGGCCCGTCAGCTGGAGAGCCTCGCGCAGCATGGGTCGCCGCCCGTCGTCGCGGCGCCGCATGGCGTGAGCGGGCCGGCATTCCAGCCCCAGCAAGGTCCGCGTTTCGCCGCGCAAGGCGGGATGGCGCACACGCAGGCGCAGGCATCGGGCGCGCCGCCGCGGCCGGGCGACAATCCCAGCGCCGCACCGCAGCTGGCGCATGACGCCGCCGTACGCGCACAGGCACCGCAATGGAACGCCGCCGCGGCGCCGCACGCTCCCGCGCCGCTTCCGCAACCGCACCCGGCTGCGCCGGCGCCACATCCGCAGCCGGGCGTGCACGCCGCGCCGCAGCCGGGGCCGCATCCGCAGATGGCGATGCACGAGGCAACGCGTCCGCAGCCAGCGATGAATGCCGCGCCGCCGCCGGTACCGCATCCGCAACCGGCGCCGCGCGAGGCACTCCATCCGCAGCCGGCGATGCATGCCGCGCCGCCGCCTGCGCCGCGTCCGCAGATGGCGATGCACGAGGCAACGCGTCCGCAGCCAGCGATGAATGCGCCGCCGCCGGCACCGCATCCGCAACCGGTGCCGCACGAGGCACCGCATCCGCAGCCGGCGCCGCACGAGGCACCCCATCCGCAGCCGGTGATGCATGCCGCGCCGCCTGCGCCGCATCCGCAGATGGCGCCGCACGAGGCGCCGCATCCGCAGCCGGTGATGCACGCCGCGCCCCCGCCCGCGCCGCATCCACAACCGGCGCCGCACGAGGCACCGCCTCCGCCCGCGCCGCATCCGCCACCGCCTCCGGCACCGCACGAGCCGCCGCATCCGCAGCCGCATGCGGCCCCGCCGGCACCGGCGCACGGCGCGGACAAGGGGGGCGATAAAGGCCACAATCACGGCGAGCCGGGCGGCCACTGAACCCGGCCCCCGGCGCGGCGGTGTAAGATGAGCATCCCCTTGCTCACCGCCGCGCCATGCCGACACCCCACCGCCCAGTCTTCGCCATCGTTCGTCAATACGGAGCAGCGCCATGATGCTGCTGCTCGTCTTCCTGGCCGGGCTATGGGCCGGCGTGCAGAACGCGCTGGCGGGCGGGGGGTCGTTCGTCACCTTGCCCGCGTTGATATTGTCCGGCATGACGCCGCTCGCCGCGAACATCACGTCGACCGTCGCGTTGTTCCCCGCGCAGGTCACGTCCGGGTTCGCCGGGCGCAAGCTGGTCAGCGGCGCAGGCGAGCTGCCGTTCTGGGCGTTGTTCGTGCTGAGCATCGCCGGCGGCGCGGCGGGCGGGCTGCTGTTGCTGCACACGTCGCCGGCCGTGTTCGCGCGGCTCGTGCCGTGGCTCGTGCTGTTCGCGACGGCCGTGTTCACGTGGGGGAGTTTCTTCCGCAAGCCCGGCGCGGCCGGTGCCGTGCACCTGGGGCCTGTCGCGACGGGCGCCGCGCAATTCCTGATCGCCGTCTATGGCGGCTATTTCGGCGGTGGCATCGGTATCCTGATGCTGGCCGCGCTGACGATGGCCGGTCTCGCCGCGCGCAACGCGGGCGCGACGAAAAACGTGCTGGCCGGCGTGATGAACGCGTCGGCCGTCGTGCTGTTCCTGACGTCGCCGCAGCTGCACTGGTTGCAATGCGCCGTGCTGGCGGCCGGGGCCATTATCGGGGGGCTGCTGGGCGCGTGGGCGCTGCACCGCGTCAACGAGAAGGCGCTGCGTGTGGCGATCGTCGGCATCGGTATCGCGTTGACGGTCGGGCTGTTCCTAAAGCCGATCTGATACACGTGCCGGCCGTGCGCTGGACACCGTCCCCGGCTTGGTCTACAGTGGAATCATGCGGTATCGCCATGAATGATGCCGCCGGGAAGGTAGGTGCCCCATGCTGGATTTCCTCTACGGCCTCGAACCGGATCTGTCCTTGCACGCCGTCGTGCTCGCGGGCGGCTGCGCGACGTTTTTCCTGATCCTGCTGTGGCGCCGCTGCCCCAACTGCAGCTGGCAGGAGTGGTCCAGCGAGCTGCTGGGCCGCGACGAGAAGGACGACGCGCCGGAAGAGTGAGCGCGGCGCGCCGGACTTCCCTCAGTCCGTGCCGTCCGCGTGGTAGTGGTCGGCTTGCACCTTCCCGTTGACCCCGTGCGTGCGCACGTCCGGGGTGATCGGCAGCATGCTCGCGCTCCAGGCTTCCCATTCCCTTTCCAGACGGCTGAACGCGTCCGGATGACGGTGTGCCGGGTTGGCGCGCCCGCGCTGGTCCGTCGCCACATCGAACAGATTCGTTGCCGTTGATGCGTGGCGAAATCCGTATTGTCGTCGACGTAGACGCGCGGTCGGCGTACCCCACGCCGCCCGCGAGGATGAGGACGATGTCCGGCTGACTCTTCCTGTCTGCCGCGGGCAGGTTTGCGGTGCGACCGCGAGGGCGGGAGGCCTCTGTCGGCGCGGCGTGTCCAATCGGGTTCGCTCATGGTGGTGCCGTGCTTGGAAATCGACACGGGCCGGCGCGCGGCGGCGCCCAGCGCCGGACGGAGTTGCCGTCTCAATCGAGCTCGCCGACCGCGGCATTGCCCAGGCCATTGCCGGCGGCGTGCACGCCCGGCAGCTGCGCCAGCTGCAGCAGCACGTGGCCGCGCGCACCGCCCGTCTTGTCCGGCGCCGGCAGCACGGGCGGGAAGCCTTCCTGCGTCCACCGGTGCACCTCATTGCCGTTCATGTCGATCAGGTGCGTCTTCTTGTCCTGGCCCGAGAACAGCACGTAACCGTTCCACGCGTTGCGCGGTTCGTAGCGGGTGACGCCCGTCGGGAACACGCTGGGCGCCGCGAAGGCGGCCGCCACCGGCAACATGCACAGGGCCAGCAGGACGCAGGTTTGCAGGCGGCGTGCCTGTTGCTGTCGATGGGAGAGGCGGGCCTGGCGGCGTCCTGTGCTGGCGGTCATGATGTCCCTTTCGTAATGGATGAGTGAGGGCATCTTACGAAGGGACACGCGAATGCAGAACGATTAAGTCGCGATATTCATATCCCGGCGAGGGTTCTATGGATATGCGTTTTTTGTCGCGGGCGCATCGTCAACGCGGCTTCAGCATGGCCGGCACCATCGCGGCTTTCAGGATGACGCCCGGCTCGTCGTCGCGCGTGCCGGTGCCCAGCCACACCACGCCGGCTTTGCACAGCGACATCGGAAACGGCTTGCCGGCCAGCAGCCGTGTGGCCAGCTCGCTGATGGCCGGGTTGTGGCCGACGAGCATGACGACGCCGTCGCCCCTGGGCCAGCCCGTGGCTTTCAGCAGATCGTCCCAGGAGGCGCCTGGCGCGATATCGTTGCGGATGTCGTAGGGCAGCCCGAGGGCATCCGCCGTCTGCCGCGTGCGGTTGGCCGGACTGCACACGATGCGCACCTGACCGGGGAGGAAGCCATGCAGCCATTGCGCTATGCTCCGCGCCTGGTTGCGGCCCTTGTCGGTCAGGTTGCGTGTCAGGTCCGGCTCGGTGTCTTCGGCTTCGGCGTGACGCCACAGAATCAGGTCCATGTCCGTTTCCTCGTCAGTTGAGCGATGAGCGCCGTGTGCGCAGCCCGATCTTAGCCGCTTGCGCCATCGAATAAAAGAGATTGACGAAGCCGATTTCCCCATCTACCATAATCATAATTACGATTATTGTTTCACGCCGGTAGCCAATCCGGCGATTCCTCGACCCACCCAGAAGGGATTTGTATGCGCTTTTCCGTCTTCCTCAACGCCCGCACCATGACGCCGGACGCCGACCGCCAGCTCATCGTCGACCTGGAGCAGCACGCCTTGTTGGCGGGCAAGCTCGGCTTCGATGCCATTTTCCTGCCGGACCACCATTTCAACGGCTACATGCCCGTCGCCAGCGACAGCTTCATGTTCGCGTCGTACCTCGCGGCCAAGCTGCCGGACATGCATTTCGGCTTTTCCGTCACGACCGTGCCGCTGCATCATCCGGTGCGTTTCGTCGAGCGCATCAATATCCTCGACCATCTCACGAAGGGCAAGCTGCTGGTGGGCGTGGGGTCGGGCACGACGCCGGAAGAGATGATCGGCTTCGGCGTGAACTACAAGGACGCGGGCCGCATCGCGGACGAGAACCTGACGGCCGCGGAAGCCCTGTGGAACAAGCGGATGGAAGACGAGGCGATCGAACTGGACGGCTTCCACAAGGGCCGCGTGCTGCAGCGCATCGCCCCGAGCCCGTATGGCGTCAAGCATGCGCGCCTGATGCCGGTGGCGATGAAGGATGCGAGCATCGCGCGCGCCGCCGTCAATGGCTGGCCGGCCTTCATCCCCGCGTTCACGCCGCCGCAGATCGGCGGCCTGGAACCGCTGTCGCACGTGAAAAAATACTTCGCCAAATACCACGAGCAGCTGCTGGCCGCGGGGCATCCGGCCGAGACGGTGGCCGACGCGCTGTCGTGGACGACGCACAGCTACCAGTGCGTGCACCTGGCGCCGACCGACGAGCAGGCGCGCGCGGAAGTGCTGGAGATCCTGGCGTCGTACCAGGAAGCCATCGACCGTGAAGCCGCGTTCAACGCCAAGGCGGAAAGCGACGAGGCGAACAAGAAGACCGACCGCACCGGCAGCGCGCTGACCGAAGAATGGATGGCCACGTGGTGCCTGTACGGCAGCCCGGCGACCGTGATCGACAAGCTGCGCGCGTATCAGGCCGTCGGCATCGGCAATATCCTGTGCGGCACCGTGACCGGTCCCCTGACGGCGAAGCGCCTCGCCTATGCGGACCAGACCCTGCGCCTGCTGGCCGAACACGTGTTCCCGGCGTTCCAATGAAAGCCATGACCGAACTGACCGTGGACGAGATGGCGACGCTGACGGCGGGCGCGTCGATGTGGGCCACGGCCGCCATCCCGCACGCCGGCATTCCATCGCTCGCGATGGCCGACGGCCCGATGGGCGTGGCCGGCCCGCGCGTGGACGAACGCGACGTCTCGCTGCTGACGCCCGCGCCCGTCGCGCTGGGCGCCAGCTGGGACAAGGAACTCGTACGGAAGATAGGGCGCCTCGTCGGCGGGGAAGCGATCCGGCGCAAGGTCGACCTGATGCTGGCGCCGAACCTGAACCTGGCGCGCAGCCCGCTGGCGGGGCGTGCGTTCGAATATTTTTCCGAAGACCCGCTGCTGTGCGGCGTGCTGGGCGCAGCGTGGATCCAGGGCTGCCAGTCCGTCGGCACCGGCGCCGTCGCGAAGCACCTCGTCTGCAACGACAGCGAGACGGCGCGCGACAGCATGAACGCCGTCGTCGACGCGCGCACCTTGCGCGAAGTGTATCTGCAGCCGTTCGAGATGGCCGCCAAGGCCGGATGCGCGGGCATGCTCACGGCGTACAACAAGGTGAACGGCGCGTGGTGCGCGGAAGCGGGACAGATCGTGCGCGACGTCGCCAAGGCCGAGTGGAAGTTCGACGGCGTGTTCATGAGCGACTGGTTCGGCACGCATTCCACGCGCGGTTCCTTGAACGGTGGTCTCGACCTGGAAATGCCGAGCCCCGCGCGCTTCCTCGGCGCGAAGAGCGCAGCCGCTGTCGCCGAGGGCCAGGTTGACGCGGCACGCCTGCGCGACGCGGCCGAACGCGTCGCCGCCACGGCGCGCCGGTTCGGCGCCGGGAAAGGCCAGCCGCTGCCGGCGCTGGAGGCCGGCGCGCTGCTCGTCGAGGCGGCCGCCGCCGGTTTCACGCTCGTGCGCAACGAGGACGCGATCCTGCCGCTGGACCCGGCGCGATTCCCTCGGATCGCCGTCATCGGTCCGAACGCGAGCGCGCCGTGCTTCCAGGGCGGCACATTCGCCAAGATCGCGGTGCGCCCCGACGCGCTGCTGCCCATCGACGCGCTGCGCGCACGCCTCGGCGACGCCATCGTGGACTACGAGCCGGGCGTCGATCCGCAACCGAGGCTGCCGCGCATGCCCGCCCGTCCCGCGCGCGACCTCGATGACGGCTGCACGCGCGGCATGACGCTCGATTATTTCGACAACGCGGACTGCGAAGGCAGCCCGCTGCTGAGCGAGACCCGCGACACGAATTCGCTCACGTGGTTCCACGGCGTGCACGCGGCCGGCGCGCTGCAGCGGGCCGCGGCGACGCGCGCCAGCGGCGTCGTCACGGCGACGGCAGACGGCCCGCACCGCTTCTATGTGGGCGGCACGGGCGCGCTGCGCCTCGTCGTCGGCGACATGGAAGTCTTCCGCCGCGACGAGCAATTGGCGCCCGGCGACGTCATGGGCCGATTGAAAAGCGGCGACGCCGACTGCGTGACCGTCGACCTCCGCGCCGGGCAGGAAGTCGACGTCGTCGTGGAGTTGCGTTACACGGCTGCCCGCTGCCAGGGCCTCTGGTACGGCGTGCGCGGTCCGGACAGCAATGAGGCGATGATGGCCCGCGCCGTCGCGGCCGCCCGCGCGGCGGATGCCGTCGTGCTGGTGGTGGGCGAGACGTCGGACGCCAGCGTCGAAAGCCGCGACCGCATCGATACGCGCCTGCCGGTCGAGCAGCTCGCGCTGATCGACCGGGTGTGCGCGGCCAACGCGAACACGGTGATCGTCACCAACGTCGGCCACGCGTTCGACACGCGCTGGGAGACGCAGGCGAAGGCCGTGCTGCACTGCTGGTATCCGGGCGAGGAATTCGGCCGCGCGCTGGCGCACGTCCTGGCGGGCGACCGCGAACCGGGTGGACGCATGCCCGTGACGATCGCTTGCACGGACACCGACTATCCCGCGCTGTCGCTGCAGCCCGATGTGAACGGCGACCTGCGCTACGACGAAGGTACGCGGATCGGCTATCGCGGCCTGGCGGCGCGCGGCGTCGCACCGCGGCAGGCCTTCGGCGCGGGCTTCGGCTACACGACGTTTGCACTTAGCGGCGCCGCGGTCGAGCCGGATGGCGCCGATGGCTGGACGGTCACCGTCACCGTGCGCAACACGGGCACGCGCACCGGCGCCGAAGTGGCGCAGGTCTACCGCACGGTGCCCGAACTGACGCTCGTCGGCTTCGACAAGGTCACGCTCGCGCCGGGCGAGGCACGCACGTTACGCGTCGCCATCGACCGCCGCCGGCTGCAGGTGTGGGAGGGCGGCTGGACCGATCTTCCGGGCACCGTCGACCTGCTCGTGGGCCGCTCCAGCGCCGACCTGCCGCTCGCCGTACAAGTGAATGTGAACTGATTGCTGCACCCAACAGGAGATACCATGAACGCCATCGACACCAATTTCGCCGACCGGGAACGTCCCTTCATCGTCGGCATCGGCGGCACGACCCGTCCCGGCTCCAGCACGGAAAGCGCGCTGCGCACGGCGCTGCACTTCGCCGAAGAGCTGGGCGCGCGCACGCAGCTGTTCGGCGGCGAAGCCCTCAGTACGCTCGAGGTGTATTCGCCCGAGCAGCGCGAGCGCAGCCCCGCGCAGCGCGCCATCGTCGACGCCGTGCGCAGGGCCGACGCCGTCATCTTCGCGTCGCCCGGCTACCACGGCGGCGTCTCAGGCCTGGTGAAAAACGCCATCGACCTGCTGGAAGACCTGCGCGCGGACGAGCGCGTGTACCTGGACGGCATGCCGGTCGGCTGCATCGTCACGGCCGCCGGCTGGCAGGGCTGCAACACGACCCTCGGCGCGCTGCGCTCGATCGTGCACGCGCTGCGCGGCTGGCCCACGCCGCTGGGCGTGACCCTGAACACGGCCGGCGTGAAGCTGTTCGACGCGCAGGGACAGTGCCTGGACGCGCAGGTCACGGCCAGTCTGAAGCTGCTGGCGGAGCAGGTCGTCAACCCGGCCGGCGTGCTTGCACGAGGTAATAAAAAATCAGAATTATTGTTATGAAACCTGTGCTATCCTAAAAAAAACGATCCACTCGGAGACAGACAAAGATGAAGATCGATATCGTACGCGAGGCGCGCCCGGCGAGCCCGTCCCGCCGCACCATGCTGGGCGCATTGCTGGTAGGTGCCGCCACGGCTGGCGCCTGGACCAGCGCCTCGGCCGCCGCCGCGCTGCAGCATGCCGGCGCGGCCGCGACGCCGCGCAACCCCGGGTTCACGCAGCCCGAACTCAAGATACTGACGGTGGCCGCCGACGCCATCGTGCCCGTCACCGACACGCCGGGCGCCATCGCGGCCGGCGTCCCGCACTTCATCGACGCGCTGGCGAAACACTGGATGCTGCCTGCCGAACTGGCGCAGTTCCGCACCGGCCTGGCAAGCCTCGACGCGAGCGCGCGCCAGCGCTACAAGAAGGGCTTCGCGGCGTGCACACAAGCCCAGGCCACGGAGATCCTGCAGGCGCTGCGCGCATCGAGCCCGTACGAGGGCCATACGTTCGAGCTGGCCGCCCGCATCGAGGACCCGCAATCGCCGTTCTACCTGCGCCTGCGCGACCTGGTCGTCTACGGCTATTTCACCTCGGAGATCGGCAGCACGAAGGAGTTGCGCTACGTGGCCGTGCCGGGGCGTTTCGACGGCGACGTCGACATCAAGACGTGGCCGTACCAGAACGTCATCTGACCGCGCGCGAAAGGACATCATGAATCAAACGACCGAATTCGACGCCATCGTCATCGGCTCCGGGATCACCGGCGGCTGGGCCGCCAAGGAACTCACGGAGAAGGGCCTGAAGGTGCTCGTGCTTGAACGCGGCAAGCCGCTCGAACACCAGAAGGGCTATATCCACGAATTCACCGCGCCGTGGCAGGCGCCGATGCAAGGCCTGCCGGACCGCCAGCTCGACGCGCGCGACTACGAAATCCAGAGCAAGATCGAGCGCGGCGCGTTCAGCTGGGCGAACCGCCACTACTGGATCAACGACCGCAAGAACCCGTACGAGCAGGTGAAACCGTTCCGCTGGCACCGCACCGACGTGCTGGGCGGCCGCTCGCTGACGTGGGGCCGCCAGTCCTACCGCTGGGGGCCCGACGACTTCCTGCAGAACAAGCGCGACGGCCACGGCAACGACTGGCCGATCCGCTACACCGACCTGGAACCGTGGTACACGCACGTGGAAAAATTCATCGGCGTGAGCGGCGCGCCGGAAGGGCTGGAGAATTTCCCGGACGGGCACTACCTGCCGCCGTTCGAAATGACGGCGCTGGAAAAACACCTCAAGCGCACCGTCGAGGCGAAGTGGACGGACCGCCGCGTGACGATCGGCCGCGTGGCTAACTTGACGGAAGCCCATGAAGGCCGTGGCCCGTGCCAGCGCCGCGCCATCTGCAACCGCGGCTGCTCGTTCGGCGCGTATTTCAGCTCGCTCAGTTCCACCTTGCCGGCCGCGCAGAAAACGGGCCTGCTGACGATCCGCACGGACAGCGTCGTGGAAGCGATCGACGTCGATCCTGCCACAAAAAAGGCGACCGGCGTGCGGGTCATCGACGCCAAGTCGGGCGAGCGCTTGCGCTTTGGCGCGAAGGTGATCTTCCTGAATGCGTCGACGTACGGTACCTTGCAGGTGCTGCTGCAGTCGAGGAGCGCGGCGCATCCGAACGGCATCGGCAACCACAGCGACGTGCTGGGGCGCTACCTCGTCGATCACGCGGGCGTCGGCGTGTTCGCCGAGATCCCCGGTTTCGAGGACCGCAATTACGAGGGCCGGCGGCCGACCGGCATCCTCGTGCCGCGCTTCCGCAATATCGGCGGCCAGGATGCGGACGCCGATTTCACGCGCGGCTACGGCTTCCAGGGCGGCGCGATGCGCGACGACTGGACGAACACGGCGGCCCAGACCGACGGCTTCGGCGCGGACATGAAGCACCAGATCGCGCGACCAGGCAAGTGGATCGCGTTCCTCGGCGCCTTCTGCGAACAGCTGCCGCAGAAGGACAACCGCGTCGTCCTGAACGAGAACAAGCGGGGCGGCTTCGGCCTGCCGCAGCTTAGTTTCGACGTCGCGTACGGCGAGAACGAGCGCCGCATGAAGCTCGATGCGGCGAAACAGGCGGAGCAGATGCTCGTCGCGGCGGGCGCCAAGCACGTCGTGACGATTCCCGTGCGGGCGATACCCGGCGTGTCGATCCACGAGATGGGCGGCGCGCGCATGGGCCACGACCCGGCGGAATCGGTGCTGAACGCGCACAACCAGGTGCACGGCGTACCGAACCTGTTCGTCACGGACGGTGCCGCGATGGCGTCGTCCGGCACCGTGAATCCGTCGCTGACGTACATGGCGCTGACGGCGCGCGCGGCCGATTACGCCGTGGCGCAACTGAAGGCGGGCGCGCTGTGATTTCGGCTAGAATCCGCCTTTACTCTAACACGACGAATTGACGATACCCATGGAGACCTCAACCGCCCACGCCAGGGCGCCCAAGCAGGGCCGCAGCCGGCAATCGTTCGATCGCATCATCGAGGCGACCATCGACCTGCTGCGCGAACGGCCTTACGACCAGATCACGCTGGCGGAGATCTGCCAGCTTGCGGGCGTCTCGACCGGGGCGCTGTATGGCCGCGTCACCGGCAAGGACGAACTGCTGCGTGCCGTGCAGGTGCGGTTCTTCGAGCGCCTGGACGCGGCGTTCACGGCGGAGGCGCAGCGCATCTCGGTCGAGGCGCACGGTCTCGCGCAGGTCGTGCCGGCCGTCGTGGCGGGCCTCGGCAACCTGCTGAAGGAGAACGCCAGCGTGCTGCGCTCCTTCATGCTGCGCGGCGCTGCGGATGAAGTCATCGGCGCGGCCGGCAAGAAATCCGCGCACGAGAACCACGCCAAGTTCAGCCGCCTCGTCGAAGCGTGCAGCGCCGAGATCCGGCATCCGAATCCGGCGCGCGCGATCGAGGCGAGCATGCTGCTGATCTATGCGACCCAGGCCCGTTTCCTCGGCCTGGACAGCTTCGGCGGCAAGGGAGAAGCGCGCGGCTGGCGCGAATTGCTGGAAGACCTGAGCGACATGATGCTGGCCTACCTGCTGTTCGTGCCGGAACGTTGAACGAGGGCGGCTTGTTGCCGCCATCTTTTTGATATTGAACATAACCAGAATTCTAATTACATATATGACGACCAATAAACTCCGCTGGGCCTATATGGATCACTGGCGCATCGACACGCCGCAGGGGCAGCTGTCGCAATACACGTCGGTGCAGCGCTTCGACGATTTCCTCAAGCAGATCGCGGCCATCGGCTACGAGGCGATCGAGACCTTCGACTTCCACCTCGGACCGCTGCGCGAACTGTTCGGGAGCCTGGAAAACGCGCGCGCCTTCATGCAGTCGCGCGGCATCGACAAGGTCCTGAGCCTGTTTCACGCCGTGATGTATGACGAGCGCCAGAGCGCGCCGCACGTCCGCTCGACGCACGACCATATCGTGGGCTACGCGGAACACATCATGCGCTCCAGCCAGGGCCTGGGCGTCGAAAACTTCATCGTCATGCCGGCGGGGCTGTACTACGACGTCGAGCCGGTCACGGACGACAAGATCCGCGCGTGCGCCGAGCTGTGGAACCGCGTTGGCGAGATGACGCAGAAATACGGCGTCAAAACGTGCTGCCACCACGAGTTCTTCTGCGGGATCCGCACCGCCGAACAGCTGCGCAAGTTCTACGAGTGGACCGATCCGCGCTACGTGTTCTTCTATTGCGACACGGCGCAGCATGTGATCGCGGGTGTCGACCCGGTCGACCTGTACCTCAAACTGCACGACCGCTGCGGCGGCTTCCACATGAAGGACACGCTGAACGTGGACCTGACGGGCGACTACCGCCGCCGCCCGGACGCCGAAGTGATGGCGCCGACGACGCCGCGCTGGTTCCACGAGATGGGCACACCGGGCGGCCTCGTCGACTTTCCCGCGCTGATGGCGGCGATGAAGGAGTGCGGCTACGAGGGCTGGGTCGGCGTGGAGCACGACAAGGCCGACGTCGGCGGCGGCAACTACCCAGAAAGCACGGCGCTCTCCGCCTGGTATATCCAGCACGTCCTGAAAAACATCTACGCCTGAACGGAAGACCAGCATGCAGAAACAGATCAAATGGGGCTACGCCCTGAACCAGTGGAAGGCCGGCTTCACGAGCTTCGCGCGCATGGAAGAAATCGAGCGCGCCTTCAAGGTGACGGCCGCCTGCGGCTTCGACGCCGTGGAACTGAACGCGGGCAGCGGCCGCTGGGACCCGATCGGCCGTCCGGAAAACATCACCGTCAATTTCGGCTCCAGCGACCACTTCCGCCTGAAGCTGAAGGACTGGGGCATCCGCCGGGTCGCGAGCACC
Organism: Massilia putida; assembly: GCF_001941825.1. Classification (NCBI taxonomy): domain Bacteria; kingdom Pseudomonadati; phylum Pseudomonadota; class Betaproteobacteria; order Burkholderiales; family Oxalobacteraceae; genus Massilia; species Massilia putida. Next base: position 967,649 of record NZ_CP019038.1, on the reverse strand, counting down.
TTCTTCGATCCGACCGTGATGAGCTTCGAGGAACTGCACTTCGGTTTGAATAGCACCCAGCCCGCCGACCATCCGCGCATCCTCGCCCAGGCGCGCGTGCATGCGGAACTGCTGGCCGAGCTGAAAGGCGATTGCCTCGTCGTGCGGCCGTTCCCTTCGTGGTGGAAGGAGGGGGGATTGAACGCCGAACGCATCGCCGCGGCGGCCGATTGCTGGAACGCGGTCGGCGCGATGACGGCGGAACTGGGCCTGAAGACGGTGCTGCACGTGGACGCGCTGTCCGCGCTGCGCACGGTCGAGGAGCTGGAGCGCCTGATGTCCCTGTGCGACCGCGCCAACGTCGGCCTGTGCTTCGACACGGCCGAACTGACGATCGCCGGCCACGACGTCGTCGCGCTGTACCGCCGCTTCCACGAGCGCGTGTGGCACTTCCAGTTCAAGGATGCGCTGGCGACGGATACGCTCGAGGAGTACAAGCTGCCGAACGCCGAGCGGGCGCTGATCGCGGCCGGCGGCGAACGCGAGATCGAGCGTTGGTTCGGCGAGATGGGCACGGGACTCGTCGACTTCCCCGCGCTGCTGGCCGTCATGCGCGAACTGGGTTACGCCGGCTGGGTCATCGTCGAAAGCGACAAGGGGCCGGCGCCGATCGCGACCGGCATGATGCTCAACAGCTGGTACAAACAGCGCGTGCTGGACCGCTGCCTGGACTGACCCGCCGAGAAAGGATCGCCGTGAATCCCGTTGAACTGACGTCTTCCGCCGCCATGCCGGCGCTGCCCACGGGCGCCACGCCGCGCCGTCACGGCGGTCTCGCGCAGGGCATCGCGCTGATGGCCATCGTGAACATGCCGTCGCTGGCGCTGTCCGCGCTGGTGCCGGGCCTGCCCCTGCTGTTCCAGCACTTCTCGAACGTGCCGCACTTCCAGCTGCTCGTCCCGATGATCATCACGGTGCCGTCGCTGTGCGTGGCGCTGATGTCGGGCTTCACGGGCATGCTGGCGGACCGCTTCGGGCGCCGCAACCTGCTGCTGGTCGCGCTGCTCGCGTTCTCGCTGCTGGGCCTGGCGCCGCTGATGTTCGACAGCCTGCCGTTGATCGTCGCCAGCCGCGTGATCGTGGGCGTGGCGGAAGCCGCGATCCTCACGGTCGGCAATGCGCTGATGGGCGATTACTTCGAGGGCGCGCAGCGCGAGAAGTGGCTCGGCTACCAGAACATGCTGTCGCCGCTGATCGGTTCCGCCATCATCCTGTCGGGCGGCCTGCTGGCGGGCGTGCACTGGCGCTACCCGTTCCTGCTGTACCTCGTCGGACTGGCCGTGTTTGCGCTGGCGTGGTTCGCGTGCTGGGAGCCGGAACGCGACCATGCGGCGCCCGCGCAGGGCTCCGCCGCCGCGGCTTTCCCTTGGCGCTCCACGCTGTTCGTGTGCGGCGTCACCGTGCTGTTCTCGATGGTGTTCTTCGTGCAGGCCGTGCAGCACGGACGCATCTTCGGCGACATGGGCGTCGCATCGCCCGAGCGCATCAGCGTGCTCGTGACCATCGCCAGCCTGGGCACGGTCGCCGGCGGCTATCTGTTCAAGCGCCTCGGCGGCGTGTCCGTTCCGCTGCGTCTCGCGATCAGCCTGGCCTTGTACGGCGTGTGCTACGTCGGCGTGGCGTGGGCGCCGAATCCCTCGGTCGGCCTGCCGCTCGACGCGCTGGGCCAGGTCGGCGGCGGCCTGCTGCTGCCGGCACTGATCGCGTGGGCGCTCACGCACTACCGGTTCGAGCACCGCGGCCGCGGCATGGGACTGTGGGGTGGCTCGTTCTTCCTCGGGCAGTTCCTCAGCGCGCCGCTGATGACCCTGGTCCAGGGCGCGGCCGGCACGTTCCTGGCCAGCGTCGCCGTCGTCGGCACGATCTGTCTGATCGCCGCCGTGGTTCTGGCCGCGTCAACGGCGGCGCGGCACCCGCTCACTCAATGACTTAAAGAAGAAAGACCAATATGCAATTCGCAGCTTGTATCGAATGGATGTTCGCCAACGGGAACGCCGACCTCGCGTCGCGCATCCGCGCCGCCCACGCGGCCGGCGTGCCGGGCGTGGAGTTCCACCTGTGGCGCGAGAAGGACCTCGACGCGATCGAGAAGGCGTTGAACGAGACCGGCGTACGGCTGGTCAGCTTCTGCGTCGAGCCCCGCTGCAGCCTCGTCGACCCGCTGGAGCACGACAAGGTGCTGGCCGCCGTCGCCGATGCGATCCCCGTCGCGCAGCGCTTCGCCGGCGCCGGCATGGTGGTGGCGTCCGGCTTCACGCGGCCGGACGTGCCCGCGCAGGACCAGCTCGACGCCGCCGTCGCCGTGCTGCGCCGCGCGGCCGCTATGGCGCATGACGCCGGGGTCGTGCTGTGGCTGGAAGCCGTCCACATGCTGCTGAACGGCCAGCGCATGTTCGTGGACACCATCGCGCGCGGTCTGGATATCGTCGCGGCCGTCGACAGCCCGGGCCTGCGCCTGCTGGCCGACGTCTATCATGCCGCGCAGACGAATGAAGACCTGGCTGCGGCCATCGGCGACCGCATGCGCCATATCGCGCACGTGCAGGTGGCCGACACGCCAGGCCGCCACGAGCCGGGCACCGGCACCATCGCCTGGCCCGCCGTGATGGGCGTGCTGCGCGAGAAGGGCTACGCGGGCGCCATCGGCCTGGAATACTTTCCCGGCGCCGGCGACGCGGAATCGCTGGCGCTCAGCCGGCGCGCGCTGGGCCTGGCGTAACCCGGGAAGGCGGCACGCGATGCGCTTCAATAAGCTCGACCTGAACCTGCTCGTCGTCCTGAACGCGCTCCTCACCGAGTGCAACATCAGCCGCGCGGCGGAGAAGATCTTCCTGAGCCAGTCGGCGACGAGCAGCGCGCTCGCCCGTCTGCGCGACTATTTCAACGACGAGCTGCTCGTCAGCTCGGGGCGCCAGCTGGCGCTGACGCCGCGCGCGAAGGAACTCGTCGAGCCGGTGCGCGAAGTGCTGATGCGGATCGACAGCACCATCGCCACGCAGCCCCAGTTCGAGCCGGCCACCGAGACGCGGACGTTCACGATCCTCGTCTCCGACTACACGATGGCCGTGCTGGTGCCGCCGCTGCTGGAAGCGCTGTACCGCCAGGCGCCCGGCGTGCGCGTAAGCCTGCGCCACCAGTACGACCGCCAGCCGGCGGACGTGCTGGAGCAGGGCGACGCCGACTTCCTCGTGATCCCGTCGCAATACCTCGCGAAGGAACACCCGTCCGCCGTACTGTTCGAGGAAGACTATCTGTGCGTGACCTGGGAAGGCCACAGCCGCATCCAGCACAGCCTGACGTTCGACGACTACCTGTCCTGCGGTCACGTCATCCCCACGTTCGCGAGCGCCAACCCGTTGCCGACGCTGGACGGCTGGTTCATCGAAAGCTACGACGTCAAGCGCCGCGTGGAAGTCACGGCGCCGACGATGACCGGGCTGCCGTCGCTCGTCGTCGGCACCGACCGCATCGCTACCGTGCACCGCCGCATCGCGCTGCGCGCGCTGGAATCGCTGCCGATCAGGGTGTGGGAACCGCCGCCGCGCATCCCGCGCCTCGTCCAGTCGCTGCAATGGCACCGCCATCGCAACAACGACCCGGCCATCCGCTGGCTGCGCGACCTGTTCGTCGACGTCGCCCGCGACGTCTAACCTTATTAAGAGTCCCGGAATGATCGAATCCGTTTCCAGCGCGGAGGGCAGCGCTCACCATGCCGCCGCGCAGTACAGCCACCGCCGGCGCACGCTGGCGCTGATCGCCGTTGCCCTCGCGTTCGTGATCGACCTGCTCGACACGACCATCGTCAACGTCGCCGTCCCGTCCATCGGCACGACACTGCACGCACCGAAGGCGGCGCTGGAGTGGATCGTGGCCGGCTATGCCACGGCGTTCGCCGTGCTGCTGATCGTCGGCGGCCGGCTCGGCGACAGCCACGGCTACCGCCGCATGTTCCTGCTCGGGATCGCCACGTTCACGACGACGTCCGTCGCCTGCGGCCTGGCGCCGGACACCCTGAGCCTGCAGGTCGGGCGCCTGCTGCAGGGCGCCGCCGCCGCGCTGATGGTGCCGCAGGTGATGGCTCTCGTGCAGGTGATGTATCCGCCGGAGGAGCGCTACAAGGTCTATACCGTGTTCGGCTTCCTCGGCGGCTTCTCGGCCGCGCTGGGACCCATCGTGGGGGGCCTGCTGATCGATGCCGACTGGCTCGGCCTGGGCTGGCGCCTCACGTTCCTCATCAACCTGCCGCTGGGACTCGTCAGCCTCGTCGCGGGCGCGCTGCTGCTGCCGCCGGGCCGCGGCGTGCATCCGGTCGCCGTCGACGTGCGCGGCGCCTTGCTGTCCGTACTGGTGCTGTTCGCGCTGCTGACGCCCCTGATCGAAGGACCGGCGCGCGGCTGGCCGCCGGCCTTGACCGCGCTGCTGCTGGGCGCCGTGCCGCTGGGCTGGATCACGTGGCGCCACCTGGCCGCGCGCCAGGCCCGCCACGGCGACGCGCTCGTCGACCCCGCGCTGTTCCGGCTGCGGAAGGTCGGACTCGGGCTGCTGTGCACCCTGTGCGTGAACCCGATCATGCCGGGCTACCTGCTCGTGATGACGTTCGTGCTGCAGACGGGCAGGGGCCTGTCGGCGTCGCAGATGGTCTATGCCTGCGCGCCGATCGCGTTCGGCGCGATGACCGGGATCACGCTGCTGGGACCCCGGCTGAACCGGCGCATCGGCGTGCGCACGCTGCTGGCCGGGATCGCGGTGTCCGCGACGAGTCTCATCCTGTGCGCGCTGGCCTTGCGCGGCGGCCTGTCCTGGCCGCTGCTCGTGGCGGCGCAATTCGGCATGGGTATCGGCCTGGGCCTGTGCGGGCCGCAGCTGTCGTACGCCACGTTGCGTGACGTGCCCGTGTCGTCCGCGGGCGTCGCGGCGGGGTTGCTGACGACCGTGCAGCAGGTCGCGGCCGCGTTCGGCGTGGCGCTGGCCGGGCTCGTGTTCTTCCACGGCCTGGATGCGACGGCGGCCGAGGGGTGCCGGCGCGCCTATCTGCACGTGCTGCCCCTGTTGCTCGGCTTGCTGGGGGCGGGCGCGTTCGGCGCGGCGCGACTCGTACGCGCGATGGACGCCTATCCACGGGGTCGATAGCAGCTATCCAAACAATCGCCCGACACCCGCAATTTTTCACTTGGGAAAACGGGAATAAGTCGATATCATAATTCTGGTTCTATTTCCTGCGCAAGACAGGATAACGACAAGGAGACACACGATGCGCAGCAACCCCCCACGGTCCTCCGCGGCCGTTCCCACCAAGCGCCAGGCCGACTGGCGCCAGGGCTGGATCCTCGTGATCTCCGGCTTCCTGCCCGTGATGGCGATCATCGCGCTGGCGCCCACCCTGCCCACCCTGCTGGGTCACTTCCGCAACGTGCCCAACCCGTCCCTGATGGTGCCCCTGTTGATCACCGCGCCCAGCGCCTGCATCGCGCTGTTCGCGCCCGGCGCCGGCGTCATCGCGGACCGCTTCGGCCGCCGCCCGCTGCTGCTGTGGTCCATGGCGTTCTACGGCGCCGGCGGCCTCGTACCGTTCTTCATCGATAACTTCTGGGCCGTCGTCGCCGGCCGCTTCGTCATCGGCTTCGGCGAGGCGGGCGTGCTCACGGTCGTGAACACGCTGCTGGCCGACTACTTCGAAGAGAAGGAACGCCACCGCTGGCTGATGATCCAGGGCGTGGTCGGGTCCGTGCTGGGCACCGTCACCATCGCCGGATCGGGCTTCCTGGCCGCGCGGGGCTGGCAATATCCGTTCCTCGTGTACGGCGTCGCGATCCCGATCCTGCTGGCCAGCCTCGCATTCCTGTTCGAACCGGAACCGCGCCGCAAGCAGGCCGGTGCCACGCAGCCCGCGGCGACCCGGTTCCCGTACGCCGTCGCGCTGATGGTGACCGGCGTGACCGTGCTGCTCTCGACCATCTACTACGTCCAGGTCATCAACTTTTCCGTGCTGCTGAAGGACCTCGGCGTCACCGATCCCAAGTCGATCGGCCTGTCGATGGCGCTGCCCAGCATCGGCGTGCCGCTGGGCGCGATTCTCTTCAAGATGACGACGCGCTTCGGTGCCGGTACCCAGATCTTCCTCGTATTCCTCGGCTATGCGATCGGGCTCGCCGGCATCGGCCTGGCGCCGGACTACAAGGTGGCGCTGGCGTTCGCCTTCGTGCAGCAACTGGCCAACGGCCTGATCGTGCCGGCGCTGATCGCCTGGGCGCAAAGCAAGTTCTCGTTCGAGCACCGCGGCCGCGGCATGGGCTGGTGGGCGAGCTCGTTCTTCGTCGCGCAATTCCTGTCGCCGGCCGTCGTCAATGTGATGCGCGCGTCGGTCGGCAACCTGCAGGGCGCCTTCCTGGCGTTCGGCCTCATCGCGGCGGCATGCGCCGTCGGGGCCTGCCTGCTGCATTACCGGGCGTCGCGTTCCGCCCGCCCGCAACCGGGCATGTAAGCCACTTTTTCCACGCCAGCAATCGAGGACCCCATGACTACCCAGCATCGCATCAAGCGAGGCGTCTCGCTGTACAGCTACCAGTACGAGACCTTCCTGCGCAAGATGACGCTCGACGACTGCATCGCCCACGCCGCCGGCCTCGGAGCGCGCGGCATCGAAGTCGTCAGCGAACAATCGTTCACCGGCTTTCCGGACGTCCCGGAGGCGCAAATCGCCAACTGGTTCGCATCGCTCGACCGCCACGGCGCCTACGCCCAATGTCACGACATGTTCATGGACATCAAGCTGTACAAGGACCGTCGCCTGAACTTCGACGAGATGGTCGCGTCGCTGGAGCGCGACCTGCACTTCGCCAAGCGCATCGGTTGCCCGACGGTGCGCATCATCGTCAACACGCCGCCGGAAGTGGTCGTCGCCTGCGTGCCGCTGGCGGAAAAGCTGGACATCCGCATGGGTATCGAGGTGCACTCGCCGTTCCACTTCGACCACCCGTGGATCCTGCGTTATACGGAGATCACGCGCGCCACGGGCTCGAACCACGTGGGCTACGTGCCGGACATGGGGATGTACATCAAACACTACCCGCCCGTCTTCCGCGACCGCTTCCTGCGCATGGGCGCGACCCCGAAGATCGTCGAATTCATCCTGCAGGCGCACGAGGCGCGCGTGCTGCCGGACTATGTGATCATGGATGTGCGCAAGCTGGGCGGCAATCCGGTCGACCTGCAGATGGCCGAGACGCTGCGCCACAACATCTGGAGCAATCCGCGCCGCATGCTCGAATTCATGCCGTGGATCTTCCACATCCACGCCAAGTTCTACGAGATCGACGACACCGGCAACGAGCCCGCGATCCCGTACGACGAGATCATCCCCGTGCTGATCGAGGGCGGCTACGACGGCCACCTGTCGAGCGAATACGAGGGCCAGCGTCACATCGAGGACGCGTTCGAGGTGGATGGCCGCGAGCAGGTGCGGCGCCAGCAAGAGATGTTCAAGCGCCTGTTGGGCGAAGCGGCATAACGAGGAGCGCAGCATGTACGACAAACACATCATTTACCCCGATTCGCTGCGCAACGACGGCGACGGCTGGCGCATCGGCGTACGCCTGCCTTACTACCGCGGCCAGGTGCTGTCGGCCGTGGAAGACATCGCGCTCGCCGTCGACGGCCACAAGGTGCCGCGCGACGACGTACGCTTCACCGTGCGCGGCAAGACGTGGACGCTGGACGAACTGGAAACGACCTACGACGAGCGCTGGGAATTCGGCGAAGTGGCCGACGTGTCCGTGCGCCAGGCCGGCGGCCTCGCGCCGGGCAAGCACAGTGTCACGGCCGCCGTGCAGTTGCGGATCTCGTACCTGCCCTGGAGCCCGGTGACGTCCTGCACGACCGAATTGTCCATCGCAGCGTAACGGGAGGCGGCGCATGAGCACGACGATCAAAGGTCCGGCCATCTTCCTCGCGCAGTTCGCCGGCGACGCCGCGCCGTTCAACGACTGGGCGGCGATCACGCGCTGGGCCGGCAGCCTTGGCTACAAGGGCGTGCAGGTGCCGTCGAACGACCGCCGTCTGTTCGATCTCGCCCGCGCGGCGGAAAGTAAAACGTATTGCGACGAGGTCGCCGGCATCGCGGCGGAAAGCGGCGTCGCGATCACGGAGCTGAGCACCCACTTGCAGGGCCAGCTGGTGGCCGTGCATCCGGCCTACGACGAAGCGTTCGACGGCTTCGCGCCCGCGGACCTGCGCGGCAACCCGGCGGCGCGCCAGCGCTGGGCCGTGGAGCAGATGCTGCTGGCCGCGAGGGCGTCGGCGAATCTGGGCCTCGCGGCATCGATCAGCTTTTCCGGCGCGCTGGCCTGGCCGTTCGTCTATCCGTGGCCGCAGCGCCCGGCAGGCCTGATCGAGACCGCGTTCGACGAACTGGCGCGGCGCTGGCGCCCGATCCTCGACGCCTACGACGACGCCGGCGTGGACCTCGCGTTCGAGCTGCACCCGGGCGAAGACCTGTTCGACGGCGCCACGTTCGAGATGCTGCTGGAGCGCGTCGGCCGACATCCGCGCCTGAACATCGCGTACGACCCGTCGCATTTCCTGCTGCAGCAGCTGGACTATCTGGGCTTCATCGACCGTTACCACGAGCGCATCAAGGTCGTGCACGTGAAGGATGCCGAGTTCCGTCCCGACGCGCGCCAGGGCGTGTATTCCGGCTACCAGCCGTGGGCCGACCGGGCCGGCCGCTTCCGGTCACTCGGCGACGGCCAGGTCGATTTCAAGGCCATCTTCAGCAAGCTGGCGCAGTACGACTTTCCCGGCTGGGCCGTGCTCGAATGGGAATGCTGCCTGAAGCATCCGGAGCAGGGCGCGGAAGAGGGCGCGCGCTTCATCCGCGACCACATCATCCGCGTGACGGACAAGGCGTTCGACGATTTCGCGGGCGCCGCCTCCGACGCGGAGCGCAACGCACGCCTGCTGGGCATCGCGGGAGGTGCGCGATGACGGCCGGCCGCATCCGCCTCGGCATGGTCGGCGGCGGCGAGGGCGCATTCATCGGCGCCGTGCACCGCCACGCCGCATGGCTCGACAACCGGTATGAACTGGTGGCCGGCGCGTTCTCGTCGAACGCCGACACGTCGCGCCGCTCGGGCGCGGCGCTCGGGCTCGACCCGGCGCGCGTCTATGCGGATTATGCGCAGATGGCGCGCGAGGAAGCCCGGCGCGACGATGGCATCGAGGCTGTCAGCATCGTCACACCGAACCACATGCATGCGCCGGTGGCCCGCGCGTTCCTGGAAGCGGGCATCCACGTCATCTGCGACAAGCCGGTGACGACGAATAGCGGCGACGCCCGCGCGCTGCAGGCCCTTGCCGAAGAGCGCGGCCTGATCTTCGCCGTCACCCATAACTACTCGGCGTACCCGATGGTGCGCCAGGCCCGCGCGATGGTGAGGGAGGGCCAGCTCGGCGACATCCGCGTCGTGCAGGTCGAATACGCCCAGGACTGGCTCGCGGAGCCGCTGGAACAGACCGGCCAGAAGCAGGCCGCCTGGCGCACGGATCCGGCACGCGCCGGCGGCGGCGCCATCGGCGACATCGGCTCGCATGCCTGGCACCTGGCCGATACCATCGTCGGCGTGCCGGTCGAATCGCTGTGCGCCCAGCTGAACACCTTCGTGCCCGGCCGCGCCATCGATGACGACGTGCAGGTGCTGCTGCGGTATGCCGGCGGCGCGCGCGGCATACTGTGGGCCAGCCAGGTGGCGCCGGGTCACGCGAACGACCTGCGCATACGCGTGTTCGGCAGCAAAGGCGGCATCGAGTGGCGCCAGCAGCAGCCGAACGAATTGCTGTGGACACCGCTGGGTGAGCCCACCCGCATTCTCGAACGGGGCGGTCCGGGCACTTATCCCGCCGCGCGGCGCCTGAGTCGCGTGCCGGCCGGCCACACGGAAGGCTATATCGACGCGTTCGCGGCGCTGTACGCGGAGGTGGCGCGGCATCTGCTGGCACGGCGCGGCGGTTCCGCGCAACCTGACCTCGGCGAGGCATGGTTCCCGACCATCGCCGACGGCCTGCGCGGCGTCCTGTTCATCGAGACGGTGCAGGCGTCGTCGTGCGAAGGCGGCGCCTGGCTGCCGCTTCCTGCGCAATAAGCATCGAACGTAGTCACACGGATCCGGACGGGCGCCCGCGCACCCGGCGGGTCCGCGCGTCCCGACGGGACAGGTTTCCCCGCCGTGTCATCGATCCGTTCACGTTTGCATATCCACGGCATCGATAGCTCGAATCCAAATTATCGGATTGGGAAAACCGGGCAAAACACATACCATTTTTCGCATGACATCAGCCCACGGCAGCCATCAGAACTGCCGGATTAATTGGAGACCCACCATGAAGAGCCCCACGCTGTCCGTCCTCGCGCAATCCCTGTTCGCGGCCGGTTACCTGTCCGCGTCGAGCGCCGCATTCGCGCAGACCGACGAAGTGAAAACCGAGGCCGCACCGAAATCCAAAGGCATCGCGGAAGTCATCATCACCGCGCAGAAAGTCGCCCAGCCGGCCAGCAAGACGCCCGTCGCGCTGTCCGTGATGTCCGGCGAAGACCTGAAGGACGCCGGCGTGACCGACGCCCGTTCGATGGCCGAGATGCTGCCGAATGTGGAGATCTCGAAGGAGAGCGGCATGCTGCAGGTGGCGATCCGGGGCGTGACGAGCCTGGACATGACGGAAAAGGGCGACCCGTCCGCCGCGTTCCACATCGACGGCGCCTACGTGCCGCGCTACGAGGCGCAGACGGCCGCGTTCTTCGACCTCGATCGCATCGAAGTCCTGCGCGGGCCGCAGGGCACGCTGTACGGCCGCAACGCGACGGCCGGCGCCATCAACCTGATCACCAACAAGCCGACCAACAAGCTGGAAGGCAGCGTGGGCGTCGACATCGGCAACTACAACACCCGCCGCATCGATGGCGTGATCAACGTCCCGATCAATTCGATGTGGGCCCTGCGCGCCGCCGTCAATACGAACAAGCACGACACCTACCTCAAGCCGGGTCCGAACAAGGTTCCGCTGGAGAGCCAGGACGACAAGTCCGGCCGCGTCCACCTGCTCGGCAGGTTCAACGCCGACACCAGCCTGCTGCTGACGGCGGAATCGAGCAAGATCCAGGGCGGTCCGCCGGCGCCGGTGCCGAACACGAACTTCTTCGCGGGCACGCTGGTCGAGAACCTGCCGTTCTCGCCGCCGGGTACCGGCAACAACATCCAGAACCCGGTGTACGTGGACCGCGGCTCGGACACGCAGCGCACGACTGGCGCGCCGTTCAAGCAGGACGCGAACGCGCACCGCGACAACCGCGCCGATTCCTTCCGCGGCGAGTTCAAGACGCGCCTGAGCGCTGTCGACATGACGTACCAGGTCGCCAGCATGAACCTGTACCTGGACCAGGTGAACAACGGTATCTACTTCGGCTTCCCGTTCACCAATCCGCTCACGGGCGACAGCCGCGCGATCTCGCACGAATTGCGTTTCAATTCGATGGGCACCGGTCCCCTGCGCTGGGTCGCGGGGCTGTACTACTTCAACGAGACGATCCACCGCGATTCCTCGTACAACACGTACATCACCGCGCCGTTCGGCAGCTTCACCGTCACCCAGCCGTTCAATTCCGTCATCACGAACAAGTCGAACGCGGCGTTCGGCCAGCTGACGTACGACCTGCGCCCGGACACGCGCCTGACCTTGGGACTGCGCGGCACCCGCGACCGCAAGACGGGCGAAGACCCGCTCGGCGGCGCGCCGGCCAAGCCGGGCGCCACGACGAGCGACCAGGCCTATACGGCGGACGTGCGCTTCCGGAACACCAGCTGGAAGGTGGGCCTCGACCACGACCTGATGCGCAACATCATGGTGTACGCGAACGTGTCGACGGGCTACAAGGCCGGCGGCTTCAACAGCGCCAAGGCGGCCGGCAGCTACAAGCCGGAGACGCTGCGCGCCTACGAGGCCGGCATCAAGGGCCGCTTCCTCGAGAACACGCTGCAGCTGTCCGCCAACGTCTTCCACTACGACTACAAGGACCAGCAACTGACGACGACGTCGTGCCGGACGAACGACCCGAGCACCTGCGATTCGTACACGGTGAACGCGGCGAACTCCAAGGTCGACGGCGTCGAGCTGGAAGGCAAAATGCGCGTCGGCGACGACGGCGAAGTGCGCGCCTCGCTGTCGCTCACGGATGCCCAGTTCAAGAACTACAAGCCGTCGGCGACCGTCGACGACTCGGGCCAGCACCTGGATCGCGCGCCGACCTCCACCGCGAACCTGGCGTACACGCACCACTTCGCGGTCGCCAGCGGCGGCGACGTCGCCGCCACGATCGGCACGCATTTCATGGGCGCCTACCTGATCAGCGACCTGGCCGCGAACGTGCGCTACCGCCAGCCGGCCACCCATAAATCGGACGCGTCGGTCACCTACACGGACGGTGGCGGCCACTGGACCGTGCAGGCCTACGTCCGCAACATCGAGGACACGATCAAGATCGAGAGCCGGGTACCGGGCGGCTTCTTCGTCAGCGATCCGCGCACTTACGGCGCGCGTGTCGGATACAACTTCTGATCTAAAGCCAGGTATCGAGCATGTTCAAGTATTTTCCCACCAATTACGTCTGGAACCTTTCGGTCGATCTCGCGATCGAGATGGGAGCCCGGATCGGCGAGATCGAGGCCATGTGCGCGCCGTTGCAGGAAGCGGCGAAGCAGCCCGACGCCGCCGGCACGAGGGCCTTCCGCGAAACCTGGTCGCGCATGGCCGACAAGCTGTGCGGCCTCGCGGAAGAGGACGAGGCGCGCGGCCGGCTGATCTCCGCCGGCGACAAGTACAACCGCGCCGCGATCTACCTGCTGACCGCCGAACGGCTGCAAGCGCATGGCGCGCCGGGCCGGGTCGAACTGTACCGACAGTTCCTCGACGTGTTCGCCCGCGGCGTGAAGCTGTCGGGCGAGAACTGCGAGCGCGTCGAAATCCCGTATGGCGATGCGCACATCCCGGGCTTGTACGTACGGGCCGAAAGTGTCACCGGCCCGGCGCCGATCCTCGTCCAGGTCAACGGCCTCGACTCGACCAAGGAAATGAAGTACCGCGTGGGCCTGCCGGCCTGGCTGGCGAAGCGCGGCGTGTCCTCGCTCGTGATCGACCAGCCGGGCACCGGCGAAGCGCTGCGGCTGCACGGCATGCACGCCGTGTACGACAGCGAGCGCTGGGCCAGCAAGGTTATCGACTGGCTCGAGACGCGCGCCGATGTCGACCCGAAGCGCATCGGCCTGGAAGGCGTGTCGCTGGGCGGCTATTACTGCCCGCGCGCCGTGGCGTTCGAGCCGCGGTTCGCGATGGGTGTCGTCTGGGGGGCGAACCACGACTGGCGCGACGTGCAGAAGAAGCGCCTGGCGAAAGAGGGCAGCTTTCCCGTGCCGCACTACTGGGAACACGTGCGCTGGGTGTGGGGGGCCAGGGACCAGGACGACTTCATGCGCATCGCCGAGAACGTGCACCTGGACGGTATCCTCGACCGCATCAAGGTGCCGTTCCTCGTCACGCACGGCCAGAAGGATTCCCAGATTCCGCTGCACTGGGCCGAGCGCACGTACGAGCAGCTGGTCAACAGCCCGAAGCGCGAACTGAAGGTATTCACGGAGCGCGAAGGCGGCGTGCAGCACTCCAGCTTCGACAACTCGGCCAATGCCGGTGCGTACATCGCCGACTGGGTGGCCGAAACCCTGGGCGGCCGCACCGCCCTCTGAACATTGATACGACAGAGAGAATCACATGAATATCATCGGACCCGACGCGCTGGTCTTCGGCGTCGACGACGTCGCGGCGTGCACGCAATACCTGACCGACTACGGCCTCACCCCGGTGGGCGAAGGGCGCTTCGAGGCGCTCGACGGCACGGCGATCGTCGTGAAGCACAAGGACGACACGTCGCTGCCCGCGGGGCTCGGCACGGCCAGTATGCTGCGCAAGACGGTCTACGGCGTGGCCGACGCGCAGGCGCTGTCCGCCATCGCGGTGGAACTGGGCCGCGACCGCGACGTGCACACGCTGGCCGACGGCAGCCTCGAAACCACGGACGATATGGGCTTCGTGCTCGGCTTCCAGGTGACGGTGCGCCGTCCGCTGGACCTGCCGGCGGAAGCCGTGAATGCGCCCGGTGCCTACAACCGTCCCATCAACCACACGGCCGTCGACGAGAACGCGCCCGCGCTGCCGCGCACCCTGTCGCACGTCGTCTACTTCGTGCCGGACGCAGCCAAGGCCGAAGCGTTCTATGTCGAACGCCTGGGCTTCGCATGCACCGACCGCCTGCTGGGCGCGGGGCCGTTCCTGAAGCCGGCCGGCACACCCGATCACCACACGCTGTTCCTGATCCAGACGCCGCCGTTCATGAAAGGCTGCGAACACTTCACGTTCCACCTGGGCGGGCCGACGGAAGTCCTGCAGGCGGGCACGCGCTTCGTGAACAAGGGCTACCAGTCGTTCTGGGGGCCGGGCCGTCACAAGATGGGTTCGAACTGGTTCTGGTACTTCAACAGCCCACTCGGTTGCCACGTCGAGTACGACGCCGACATGGACTTGCACGACACATCGTGGATGGCGCGCGCCGTGCCGATGAGCGCCGATGCCTCGCAGCTGTTCCTGTTCCAGCAGAGAGATAAATGGGCGCCGGGAGGACCGCCGCCCGGTGCGGCCGGTGCCGGCGAAAGGCATTGACGTGTTCCTGTGCCGGCTCGACGACCTGCCGGACGGAGACGCGCGCGGCTTCGATCCGGGACGGACCGGCCAGGACACCGTGCTGGTGGTGCGCCGCGCCGATGTCGTCTAAGGCTGGCGCGACGCCTGCCCGCACCACGGCGGCACGCCGATGGCCTGGCGCAAGGACGCCTACCTGAACGCCGCGCGCGACCGCATCGTGTGCGCGGCCCACGGCGCCCGGTTCGACATCGGGACCGGCGTCTGCACGCTCGGGCCGTGCCTCGGCCAGCGCCTGCAGCCGGTCGGACTGGAGGTCCGCGACGACGAGATTCACATTCGGGAGACATGACATGGCAGCGCCAGTCAACAAAGTTCTGATCATCGGCGGCGGTTTTTCCGGCATGGCCGCCGCCATCGAATTGCGCAAGCGGGACGTCGACGTCGACCTGGTCGAGATCGATCCGGGCTGGCGTTCCTACGGCGCCGGCATCAGCCTGGGCGGCGCGACGATGCGCGCGCTCGTGCAACTGGGCGTGATCCATGCCTTTTTGGCCGAGGGCGCGGCGTCGGACGGGGTCGAGATCCACATCCCGACGGGGCAGAAGGTCGCCGAGCTGCCGACGCCCCGCCTGGCGGGTCCCGACATTCCGGGCAACGGCGCCATCATGCGGCCCGCGCTGGCGCGCATCCTGGCCGATGCCACCCGCGCGTCCGGCGCCAACGTGCGCCTGGGCTGCACGTTCACGAAGATCGAGCAGGACGGCGCAGGCGTCGACGTGACGTTCACCGACGGCACCACGGGCCGCTACGACCTCGTGATCGGCGCCGACGGCCTCTACTCGAAAGTGCGCGAGACCGTGTTCCCGGACGCGCCCAGGCCCGCCTACAGCGGCCAGGGCGTCTGGCGCGCCGTGCTGCCGCGGCCTGTCGACGTGAACGGCACGATGATGTGGCTCGGACCGAAGATCAAGCCGGGTCTGAATCCGGTGTCGAAGGACGCCATGTATTTGTTCGTGACGGAAGACCGCGCGACGAACGATTTCATCGACCCGTCAGAATTCCTGGCGCGCGTAAAAGCGCTGCTGGCGCCGTTCCCCGACCCCCGGCTGCAGCGCGTGCGCGACCAGCTGAACGACGATTCGCAGATCATCTACCGCCCGCTGGAAAGCCTCTTGATGCCGAGCCCCTGGTACAAGGGCCGCGTCGTGCTGATCGGCGATACCGTGCACGCGACGACGCCGCACATGGCGTCCGGTGCCTGCATCGGCATCGAGGATGCGCTCGTGCTGGCCGACGAACTGGCGCGGGCCGGTAGCATCGACCAGGCGCTCGACCGCTACCTGGCGCGGCGCTGGGAACGTTGCCGCCTGGTCGTGCAGAATTCGGGCCGGCTGGGCGAGATCGAGATCGCCGGCGGCGACAAGGAAGAACATGCCCGCATCATGCGCGCGACGCTGGCCGCGCTCGCGGCACCCATCTGAGGAGACAACATGCCCCGCCACTTCATCGACTTGTCGATCTATCTGGAAAACGAAGTCCTGTCCGATCCGCCGCCGCTGGCGCCGAAGATCACGTACCAGAAGCATCAGGACACGCTGCACGAATTCATGGCCATGATCCCCGGTACCACGCCTGCGGACTATCCGGACGGCGAAGCGGCGGCCGCGGAATGGGTCACGATGACGACGCACAGCGGCACGCACCTGGACGCCCCGTACCACTTCCACTCGACGATGGACGCGAAGACGGGGGAGAAGAAGCGCTCGATCACCATCGACGAAGTGCCGCTCGAGTGGTGTTTCCAGCCCGGCGTGAAGCTGGATTTCCGTCACTTCCCGGACGGCTACGTCGCCACCGCGGCCGACGTGGAAGCGGAACTGAAGCGCATCGGCCACGACCTGCAGCCGCTGGACATCGTCATGGTCAACACCCGCGCCGGCAGTCGCTACGGCCACAACGATTACGTGTCGGCCGGCTGCGGCATGGGCTACGAAGCGACGATGTATCTGCTGGAGCGGGGCGTGCGCCTGACCGGGACGGACGCGTGGAGCTGGGACGCGCCGTTCTCGTACACGGCGAAGAAGATCGCCGAGACGGGCGATGTGTCGCTGATCTGGGAAGGGCACAAGGCCGGCCGCGACATCGGCTACTGCCACCTGGAGAAGCTGCACAACCTGGAAGCGCTGCCGGGGCACGGTTTTTATGTTTCCTGCTTCCCGCACAAGGTGCGCGCGGGATCGGCCGGCTGGACACGCGCCGTGGCTATCGTCGACGACGCCCTGCTCGCGTTGCCGCGCCGCTGAAGGAGACCGCATGAAACTGGCCACCTATCGCGACGGTTCGCCCGACGGCCGCCTGCTCGTCGTCTCGCGCGACCTGCGCCGCGCCGCCGACGCCGGCACGATCGCACCGAACCTGTTGATGGCGCTGGAGCGCTGGGACAGCGCCGCTACGGCCCTGCAGCGGCTGTCGGACATGCTGAACGAGGGCGCGGCGCCCGCCAGCTTCGTGTTCGAACCGGCCCGCTGCATGGCCCCGCTGCCGCGCACGTTCCAGTGGTGCGACGCCTCCGCCTTCCTGAACCACGGCCGTCTGATGGAGCGCGCGTTCAATACACCGCCGATTCCCGATTTCGACACGGTGCCCGTGATGTACCAGGGGGCGTCCGACGATTTCCTCGGCCCGTGCGACGACGTGCCGCTGCCGGACGAGGCGCTGGGCATCGACTTCGAGGGCGAGTTCGGCGTCGTCGTCGACCGCGCGGCGATGGGCGCCACGCCCGCGCAGGCGTTATCGGCCGTACGCCTGGTGGTGCAACTGAACGACTGGAGCCTGCGCGCGCTGGGCCCGCGCGAGATGAAGAGCGGCTTCGGCTTCCTGCAGGCGAAGCCGTCGACGAGCTTCGCGCCCGTCGCCGTCACGCCGGACGAACTGGGCGACGCGTGGCGCGATGGCCGCGTGCACCTCGACCTCGAGGTCGAATGGAATGGACAGCCGTTCGGGCGCCCGAACGGCCGCGAGATGAATTTCGGCTTCGGCGAGCTGGTCGCGCACGCGGCGCGCACGCGCAGGCTGGGCGCGGGCACGATCGTCGGTTCCGGCACCGTGTCGAACGCGGACCGCGCCGCGGGCTCGGCCTGCATCGCGGAGCGCCGCGTCATCGAGATCATCGACCATGGCGAACCGAGGACGGGCTTCATGCGCTTCGGCGACCGCGTGCGCATGTGCGCACGCGGCGCGGATGGCGACTCGCCGTTCGGCGTCATCGACCAGCGGGTCGTGCGCGCCTGACCTTTCACGTTGTCTCTTCGCCGGTGCCTGGCGCGCAAGCGCCCGCACCGGATTTTTTCAGTTCGCCAGGCATTGCGGAACTGTGAAGGTGTCGCAATCGCCGTCGTTCCCGCACTAGGCGTCCCCTTGGCGGGGACGACGGCGGGATGCCGCACCGAACGCAGGCAGATAGAACCAGGCATGCGCCGTCAGGTCCGATCCGGGCCGGGCGCGCACGTACCGTCTCAAAGATCGAGGACGAGCCTTGCGCTCCTGGCGCGCGAGCAGCACGGCGTGAACTGGTCGTTGGCGGCGTGTTCCTCGTCGGTCAGGTACATGTCGCGGTGGTCGGGCCTGCCGTCCAGGACGCGTGTCAGGCACGTGCCGCACATGCCTTCTTGGCATGAATACGGGATGTCGACGCCATGCTCGGCCAGGACCTGGATGACCGTGCGGCCGGCCGGTACCGTCACCACCTTGCCGCTGGATGCCAGCTCGACGTCGAACGCCCCATCACGGCTCGTGTCGACGGCCGCGCCCGCGAAATACTCCACGTGCAGCTGCGACTGCGTCCAGCCCTGCGCCCGCGCGGTCGCCAGCACATGCTCGATGAAGCCCGCCGGCCCGCACACGTAGAGACGGGCGTTCGCGTCCGGTTGCGCCAGCAGGGTGGCCGCATCGAGCTGCCCGCTCGGCGCGTCGTCGAAGTGGAAATGCGCGCGGTCGGCGAAACCGGACGACAGGATGCGCTCCCGGAACGCGGCCCGCGCGGCCGAGCGGGCGCAGTAATGCAGCTCGAACGCCGCGTCGCGCGCCGCCAACGTTTCCGCCATCGCGAGGAGGGGTGTGATGCCGATGCCGCCCGCCAGCAACAGCGTGCGCGGCGCCGGCACGAGCGGGAAGTGGTTTTTCGGCGCGCTGATCGCCAACCGGGTGCCAGCGTGCACGCGCTCGTGCATGGCCTGCGAGCCGCCGCGCGACGCGGCGTCGCGCAGGACGCCGATCAGGTAGCGGTGCGTTTCGGACGGCGGATTGCACAGCGAATACTGGCGCACCAGCCCATCGCCCAGATGCACGTCGATGTGGGCCCCGGCCTCGAACGCCGGCAGCGCACCGCCGTCGACCCGCACCAGTTCGTAGCTGAAGATGCCGTCGGCCTCGCGCGTGCGGGCGGCGACGATGACGTCGATGGTGCTCATGCCGTCTGCTCCCCATGCTGTTCGCGGGCCAGCCACCGGTCGATGATGCGGCGCGACTGGACGCCCCCGGCGTCGATGTTCAGCATCAAGAGCTTGCGCTCGGGATGGCGCAGGATGTTCTGCTGCTGCAGTTCGAGCATGGCGCGGTCCTCGCTGAAAATCTTGCCCTGGCCGTCGCGGATCGTGTCCGTGAGCGCTGTGTCGTGCGGCCTGAAATTGCGCGCCATGCCCCAGAAATACCAGTGCGACGTCTCGGTCTCCGGGGTGATGAAATCGACGACGATGCTGGACGCCTTGTGTTCCGGGGCCGCATGGTAGCCGCCCTTGCCGGCGTGGGCCACGCCCACCTCGATCATCACGTGGCTGGGCGGGTTGAAGCGGCAGATCTGCCAGCGGTCGACCGGCACGTCATCGGGCAGGCCGTTGCCGCGCAGCGCGGCGCGCCAGAACGGCGGGGCCATGATGTTCTCCATGAAGCGGCTCGTGATCACCTGCTCGCCGTCGACCTTCGTCGTCACGGGCGCCTCGTCGATCTCCTTTTGTCCGATGCTCGACGCGTGCACATAGGTCTCGTGGGTCAGGTCCATCAGGTTGTCGACCATCAGCCGGTAGTCGCAAGCGATGTGATACAGCCCGCCGCCATAGGCCCATTCCGGATTGTCCGCCCATTCGAGGTGGTGGATGGCGGCCGGGTCGGCCTGTTCCCGGTCACCGGGCCAGACCCAGATGAAACCGTGGCGCTCCTCGACCGCGTAGCTGCGGATCCAGGGAAAGCCGCGCACACGCTGTCCGGGCATCGCGACGGCCCGGCCTTCGCAGCCCATCTCCAGGCCGTGGTAGCCGCACACGAGGTTGCCGTCGCGGACGAAGCCCAGCGACAGCGGGGCGCCGCGGTGCGGGCAGAAATCCTCGACCGCGGCGACCTTGCCGCCTTGGCCGCGGTAGAACACGATCTTTTCGCCGCAGATCTGCCGGCCCAGTGGCTTCTCCGCGATTTCATCGGGCGTACATGCCACGTACCACGCGTTTTTCGGGAACATCGGTCGTCTCCTGTCTCGGTTGTTGATATTCAGTGTACTGAATGTGTGGGAAAGTATCATCCTTTTGCGTGAAGAAGTAAACTGCGGTTTCACTCTTCACGCCGCACCCATGACCACCGAACCCATCCCCGACCATCTCGACCTCTACCAGCATCCGGGCCATTTGCTGCGCCGCGCCCAGCAGATTTCGGTGGCGCTGTTCTACGACGAGCTGGGCACCGAACTGACGCCGGTGCAGTATGCGATCCTGAGCCGGCTCGCCGAGCATCCCGGCATCGACCAGGTGTCGCTGGCGGGGCTTGCCGCGATCGATACGTCGACCGGCGCCACGGTCTGCGTGCGGCTCGAGGAAAAGGGACTGTTGGAGCGGAAGGTGATTCCGCATAACCGGCGCCAGCGCGCGCTGACGATCACGCCGGCCGGCGTCCGCCTGCTGGCGGAGCTGGAAGCGGGGGCCCAGCGCCTGCGCGACCGCCTGCTGGCACCCCTGGCGCCCGCCGAGCGGCGCAAGTTCATGGCCCTCTTGACCAAGCTCGTGGACGGCAACAACGCGCAGAGCCGCGTGCCGCTGGCCAGCCCGGGCACCGGGGACGGCTGACCGAAGGGTGGATGGCGAGCCGGCGACTGCCGGCCGCGCCGGTTACAGCGCGTCGACGAATGCCGTCACCGCCTGTGCGAACGCCGCCGGCCGTTCGATCGCGCCCAGATGCGATGCCTCGGCCAGCACCTGCAGGCGCGCATCCGGAATACCGCTTGCGAGCGTTTGCGCCATCTCGACCGGCGTGCCCTGGTCCAGTTCACCGGCCAGTACGAGCGTCGGCACGGCGATCTGCGGCAGGCGCGCCGTCGTGTCGACGCCGCCCACGGCCGCGCAGCAGCCGGCATAACCTTCGGCATCGGTGGTGACGAGGCGCTGGCGGAAGCGGGCGACCGTGGCCGGATGCGCGGTGCGGAAGCCTTCATGGAAGTAACGGCCCATGACGGCGTCCGCGATCGCCTCGATGCCGTGCTCGCGGACGGTGACGATGCGCTGGCGCCAGACGTCGCGCGCCGCATCGGGATAGCCCGACGTCGTATGCGCCAGCACGAGCGCGCCGACCAGGGACGGGTGGCGCAGCGCCAGCTCCTGGCCCACCATGCCGCCCATCGACAGGCCGACCCACACGACGGGGCCCGTGTCCAGTTCGCGCAGCAGGCGCGCGGCGTCGTCGGCCAGGTCGGCCATCCCGTACGGACCGGCCGGCGCGTCGGAGCTGCCGTGGCCGCGATGGTCGTAGGCGATCACGCGGCAGTCGCCGGCCAGCAGGTTGGCGAGGGCGTCCCACATCGTCAGGTCGCAGCCGAGCGCATGGCTCAGCACGACCGTGTGGCGCGGCCGCTTGCCGCTGCGCGGTTCGCGTACGCTGTAGTGCAGGGCGGGCAAGCCGGCGGTACGGCCTTCGCGGCCCACGCCGGGATGCACGGCATCCAGCGGCGATGCCGGTTCTAGTGCGTAGCCGATCTGCGGTCCGACCTCGCGCAGGATCGCCGTCGCGTGCGCGAACGCCGTGTTCGCGGCCGGGACGCCGGCGTAGATCGCCGACTGCATCAGCACTTCCTTCAACTCGTCCGGCGTGAGCCGGCTGTCGGCGTCGCCCAGCAGCGCGGCGCGCACGTGCAGCTCGTATTCTTCCCAGCGGCCGAGCGCGATGGTGATGGCGAGGACGATCGTGCGGCGCGTCTTGCGCTCCAGGCCCGGACGGTCCCAGATGTCGTGCCACGCATAGCGCGTGATGAAGTTCTGGAAGTCGGCGGTGAAGGTGTTGGCGTTCGCCAGGGAACGCTCGACCCAGGCGTCGCCGAGGACGGCGCGGCGCTGTTCGAGGCCGCGGATCAGGTCATGGTTGAGGGGATCGAAGCTCATGGTGTGTCCTGCTTGAGTGCGGCCAGGCGTTGGCGCGCGAGGCGTTGGGCCGGTGCGGTGGCGGCGACCGGGTCGAAGATGGCGTCCAGCTGCGTGGCGTCCAGGTGCGCGAGCGCCGGATCGGCGGCGATGGCCGCGCGGGCGACGTCGCGCAGATGGCGGCCTTCGGCGACGGCGGTCTGCGTCATCTTTTCGACCGCCGCGTGGGCGGCGGGACGCCCGATGGCGCCCGCGAGCCAGATCGACAGCGCCTCGGCCGAGACGAGGCCGTGCAGCGCGTCGATGTTGGCGCGCATGCGGACGGTATCCACCGTCAGGCCGTCGAAGGCGTCGTTCAGCGCCCGCAGCGCGCCGTGGGCGGACAGGAACGGCGTCGGCCACTCGGCCAGCTCCGCCTGCCAGTTGCCCAGGCCGCGCTCGTGCTGCTGGCCCATCGCGGCAAGGAGCGTGGCCGCGTGATGCGGCGTGCGCGTGGCGGCGGCCAGGGCGATCATCGACGAGACCGGGTTTCTCTTGTGCGGCATCGCGGACGAGCCGCCGCGGCCGCCGCCCGACGGTTCCGCCAGCTCGCCGACTTCGCCCTGCGCCATCAGCGCGAGGTCCGCCGCGATCTTGCCGAGACTGCCCGTCAGCAGCGCGACTTCCAGTCCCAGGCGCACCCATTCGTCGCGCTGCGTGTGCCACGTGGCGGCCGGCGTCTTGAGGCCGAGCGCCTGCGCCATCCGGTGCGCGACGGCGGGACCGCGTTCGCCCATCACGGCCAGCGTGCCGACGGCCCCGCCCAGCTGCAACTGCAGCGCGTCGAGGGCGGCGTCGCGCAGGCGCGCGCGGGCGCGCACGAGCGGCGCGAGCCAGCCGGCGACCTTGAAGCCGAAGCCCATCACCTGGGCCGGCTGCAGCAAGGTGCGTGCCAGCACGGGCGTGGCCAGGTGGGCCTCGCCCAGCTTCAGCAGGTGCGCGCACAGCACGGCCAGGTCGTCGTCGAGCAGGCGCAGCGCCGTGCGCGTGACGAGCACCATCGCGCTGTCCTGCACGTCCTGGCTCGTGCTGCCCCAGTGGACGAGCGTGGACGCGTCCTTGTCGCTTTCCGCGACGAGGCGCGTCAGTTCCTTCACGAGCGGCACGGCCAGCGTGCCGGAACGGCGGCCGGCCGCGACGAGGGAGGCGGTGTCGATGCGGTCGGCCCGGCAGGCGGCCGCGATGGCCTGCGCGGCGGCGCGCGGCAGCAGGCCTTCGTCCGCCTGCGCCGCGGCCAGCGCCGCTTCGAAATCGAGCATTGCCTGGATGAACGCCGCGTCGTCGAAGGCGGCGATCATGTCGGGGGTGCTCAGCAGGGTGTCGAAAAGTGATACAGCCAAGGTGTCTCCGTTTTTGTAGGATGGGCTCGCCGAGCCCACGCGGTGATGCGCGCCGTGAAGCACGTCGCGCCGGTGCCGGCGACCGTCGAACGTGTGGGCACGTGTCGTCCGAGGCCCCGGCCTCGGGTGCCCACCCTCCGGTCAACGATAGTCGAAGAACACCGTCTCTTTGTCCGTCTGCATCCAGATATCCCAACGATACCGGCCGTCGCCGTCCTTGCGCGCGACGAGCGTGTCGCGCCGTTCGGCCGGCACCTGCGCCAGGATAGCCGATTGCGCCAGCGTGGCATCGTCCTCGAGGAAGACCGCCGTGAACTGATGCTTGGTCAGCCCGCGCGCGAACACGGTCACGTAGGCCGCGGGTTCGCCCGCCGGACGTTCGGGCATCGACAGGCGCAGGCTGAATTCACCGGCCTTGCCGGTCGGCGTGCGGCGGAAGCCCGGGATTTCCTGGGACGCCTCCACGGCCGCCGCTTCGGGCAGCCAGGCTTCGATCTGGGCGTCGTCGATGGGATTGCCGTCGCCGTCGTACAGGACGCCGTGCACGACGACGGTCGGCGCGCTCGTCTCCAGGCGCGCGGGGGCGCAGAAGTCCACCGCCCATTGCCAGCCTTCGTGCGAGAACGGGCCGATGGTCTGGGAGGTCGTGATTTGGTAATCCGTGTTGCTCATGTTTGCTCCTTCAGAGTCCGAACGGCGTGGCGCCACGGCCGCGCAGGACGATGTCGAATTCATAGCCCAGCATCTCGTCGCCCACCGTGTGGTCGAGCGAGAAGCGCGCGATCAGGCGCTGGCGTGCCGCTTCGTCCGGGATGCTGTTGAAGATCGGGTCGTACGGGAACAGCGGATCGCTCGGGAAGTACATCTGCGTGACGAGGCGCTGCGCGTACACGTTCCCGAACAGCGAGAAGTGGATGTGCGCGGGGCGCCACGCCTTGTCGTGGTTCTTCCACGGGTACGGGCCCGGCTTGATGGAGACGAAGCGGTAGCGGCCGTCGTCGTCCGTCATCATCTTGCCGAAGCCGAAGAAGTTCGGGTCGAGCGGGGCGTCGTGGTTGTCGCGCTGGTGCCAGTAGCGGCCCGCCGAATTGGCCTGCCACACTTCGATCAGCGAATTGCGCACCGGCTTGCCGTCCTCGTCGACGACACGGCCCGTGACGACGATCTTTTCGCCCAGCGGGGCTTTCTCGCCGCGGCGCGTCAGGTCCGTGTCGTGCGGAAGGAGGATGCGCGGCGCCGGATCGATGTTGCGGCTGACCGGTACCCGCGCGTCGATGCGCAGGGCGGGTTGCAGCGGGCCGCGCTTCACCGTCGATTTGTAGGCGGGGTAGATGAGCTCCGGCCACACGCCGGGTTGCACGTCGTCGAATTTCACGTTGTCTCCTGATGTCGGAAGGGTTGTGCGAGCCGATCCATCGTAGAAAAACGGCCCGTGCCCGGCAAGACGGCGCTGTCGCCGGACTTCCGCTATTCGCACGCTGTGTGCGATACTCGCTCAAAATCCCATTTTTCTGCACAATGGACCAGGACGACGACTTTCCCGCACCCGCGAAACGCGACATGGTGGCAGGCCTCGACAAGGGCCTGCAGGTGATCGAGGCATTCGACCAGGAGCGTTCGCGCCTGACGATCGCCGAGGTGGCCGAGCGCACGGGCCTCACGCGCGCGGCCGCGCGGCGCTATCTGCTGACCTTGACGGCGCTCGGCTATATGCGGCACGAGAACAAGCAGTTCACGTTGACGCCCAAGATCCTGCGCCTCGGGCAGTCGTACCTGCATTCGGCGCGGCTGCCGCGCATCGCGCAGCCGCTGCTGTACCGGCTCGCGTACGCGCTCGGCGAGGCGGCGTCGGTCGGGGTGCTCGACCACGACGACCTCGTCTGCGTGGCGGCCGTCAGCGCGGGCCAACTGATCTCGGCCACGCTGCAGCCGGGCACGCGCGTGCCCGCGTACTGCACGGCGAACGGGCGCATGCTGCTCGCGAGCCTGGCGCACGATCAGGTCGAACGCTTTCTCGCGCGCGCGGCGCCGGAACCCATCACGTCGCACACGATCGTCGACCGCGCGCGGCTCGGCGAGGAGATCGCGCGGGCCCGCGAGCGCGGCTATGCCGTGGTCGACCAGGAGCTGGAATTGGGCCTGCGCACGATCGCGGTCCCGGTCAAGAACTTCCGCGGCGACGTGGTGGCCGCGATGAACATCAGCGTGCACGCGGGCCGCATGAGCGTGGAGCAGATGGTCGAGCGCTGCCTGCCGACCCTCATCAAGTACCAGGTCGAGCTCAACGCACTGTTGTAGGTGACGTCAGATGCCGTGCAGGCTGAGCGCCTTCACGGCACTGCGCAGCTGCGCATGCAGCCACGCGCGCTCGTCGGCGGCGAGGTCCGGGAACATGGTGTCCTCGACCTGCTTCACCACCTCGTCGCAGCGCCCCAGAACGGCCACGCCGTCGTCCGTCAGGCTGATGCGGATGATGCGGCCGTGGTCCGGATCGGGCGTGCGCGCGATCCATCCCTTCGCCTCCATCGCCTTCACCATTTCGTTCGCCGATTGCGGCGACATCATCGTGCGTTCCGCCAGCTGGGCGTTCGACAGCGTGCCGAGCACGCGGAACACGGACAGCGCCGTGTAGTGGGGCACCGTCATGCCCAGCGGCGCGAGGCCGTCGCGCAGGCGCTTGTTGAGGACGTGGTCGAGCCGGCCGACGATGTAGGCCAGGCCCGTGGGCTTGTTGTCGGCCTGGGCGGCCGCGACTGGTTTTTTCGATGGCATGAAAATTTTTCTTGTCAAAGCGTGCAGGCAGGTCTAGTATAAATCTCATATCAGGTTACCTGATACATTCCACACACACTAGGAGACATTGTATGTCCAAATACGAAGGCCGTTGGCAGACCGTGAAGGTCGACGTCGAGAACCGCATCGGCTGGATCACCCTGAACCGCCCGGAAAAGCGCAATGCGATGAGCCCGACGCTGAACCGCGAGATGATCGACGTGCTCGAGACGCTGGAGCTGGACGACGACGCGGAAGTGATCGTGCTGACCGGCGCCGGCGACGCCTGGACCGCCGGCATGGACCTGAAGGAATACTTCCGCGAGACCGACGGCAAGCCCGAGATCACACAGGAGCGCATCCGCCGCGACTGTTCGCAATGGCAGTGGAAGCTGCTGCGCATGTACAGCAAGTCGACGATCGCGATGGTGAACGGCTGGTGCTTCGGCGGCGCGTTCTCGCCGCTCGTCGCCTGCGACCTCGCCATCGCCGCCGACGACGCCGTGTTCGGCCTGTCGGAAGTGAACTGGGGTATCCCGCCGGGCAATCTGGTGTCGAAAGCCGTCGCGGATACGATGGGCCACCGCCAGGCGCTGTACTACATCATGACGGGCGAGACGTTCACGGGCAGCCAGGCCGCCGAGATGGGCCTCGTCAACAAGGCGGTACCGAAGGCCCAGCTGCGCGAAGAAGTGACGAAACTGGCGCAGAATCTGCTGGAAAAGAACCCGGTCGTGCTGCGCTACGCGAAGCAGGGCTTCAAGCGCTGCCGCGAACTGACGTGGGACCAGAATGAGGATTACCTGTACGCGAAGACCGACCAGTCGAATTACCGCGACCCGGAAAAGGGCCGCAAGGAAGGCCTGAAGCAGTTCCTGGACGATAAGACGATCAAGCCTGGCCTGCAGAGCTACAAGCGCGCGTAAGACGCGTTCCGCCCGAACCGAAGCCCCCCTAATCAGAGACGACAAAGGAGACCTCTGATGTTCGACACCGATCTGCTGATCGCCGGGCAGGCCCGCCCGGCATCCAACGGCGCTGCGTACGAGCGGCGCGATCCAGCCAGCGGCACCGTCGCCACGCGCGCCGCCGCGGCCACTCTCGACGACGTCGATGCCGCCGTCGCCGCGGCGCGCGACGCTTTCCCGGCCTGGTCCGCCGTGCAGCCGGGCGCGCGCCGCGCCTTGCTGCTCGCCGCGGCCGACGCGATGGAAGCGCTGCGCCCGCGCATCGTGGAGGCCGCCATCCGCGAAGCGGGCGGTGCGCCCGTCTGGTACCAGTTCAACGTGACGCTCGCCGCCAACATGCTGCGCGAAGCGGCATCGATGACGACCCAGATCGCCGGCGAAGTCATTCCGTCCGACGTCCCGGGCTCGCTCGCGCTGGGCGTGCGCCAGCCGTGCGGCGTCGTCGTCGGCATCGCGCCGTGGAACGCGCCCGTGATCCTTGGCACGCGCGCCGTCGCCATGCCGCTCGCCTGCGGCAATACCGTGATCCTCAAGGCGTCCGAGCTGTGCCCGGCCGTGCACCGGCTGATCGCGCAGGCATTCGCCGACGCCGGCTTCCCGCCCGGGGTCGTCAACTTCATCTCGAACGCGCCCGACGACGCGCCGTGGATCGTCGAGCGCCTCGTCGCGCACCCGGCGGTCCGGCGCATCAACTTCACCGGATCGACCCGCGTGGGCCGCATCATCGCGAAGCTGGCCGCCGAGCACCTGAAACCCGTGCTGCTGGAACTGGGCGGCAAGAACCCGGTCGTCGTGCTGGACGACGCCGACCTCGACGCGGCCGTCGATGCCGCCGCGTTCAGCGCCTTCTTCAACCAGGGCCAGATCTGCATGTCCGCCGACCGCATCCTCGTCGACCGCAAGATCGCGCCAGGCTTCATCGAGAAGCTGGCCGCGAAGACGGCGACCCTGCGCGCCGCCCACGCGGACGCGCCGCTGGCCGGCATGATCGATCCGGCCGCCGCAAGCCGCGTGGACGCCATGCTGGCGGACGCGCGCGAGCGTGGCGCCACCATCATCCAGTCCGGCGGCCTGGAAGGCAATGTGCTGCAGCCCGCAATCGTGGACGGCGTCACGCCCGCCATGCGCGTGTACCGGGAAGAGTCGTTCGGCCCCATCGTCTCGGTGCTGCGCTTCGACACGGACGAGGAAGCGATCCGGCTCGCCAACGACAGCGAATACGGCTTGTCGGCAGCCGTGTTCTCGCGCGACATCGGCCGCGCCATGGCGGTGGCGCAGCGCATCGAATCGGGCATCTGCCACATCAACGGCCCGACCGTGCACGGACGAGGCGCAGATGCCGTTCGGCGGCGTCAAGGGCAGCGGTTACGGGCGCTTCGGGGGCAAGGCGGCCATCGCGGAATTCACCGACCTGCGCTGGATCACCGTGCAGACCGGCCCGCGCCACTACCCGATCTGAGGAGACCGGCATGCATCCTATGCAGTCGGAAGGACGGCGCCGTCCCGTCCTCCTCGGGAACCCGGAAATCCGCGCGTGGCGCGACGGCGACGTCTGGCACGTCGACGCCGTCACGCCGCTCGGCCCCGTGCCACGTCGCTGGACGGACCGCCTCGTCAGCGGCGCGGCCGCGCATCCGGAACGCACGCTGGTCGCCCGGCGCGGGCCGGACGGCGGCTGGATCCGCATCGGCTATGCCGACATGCTGCGCCGCGCGCGCCACATCGGCCAGGCGCTGCTGGACCGCGGCTTGTCGGCCGAGCGGCCGCTCGCGATCCTGTCCGGGAACGACCTCGAACACTACCAGCTGGCGCTGGGCGCCGCGTACGCGGGCATTCCGTTCGCGCCGGTCTCGCCCGCGTACTCGCTCGTCGCCACCGACTACGGCAAGCTGCGCGACCTGATAGCCCAGCTGACGCCGGGGGCCGTCTACGTCGCGGATGGCGGCGCGTACGCAAAGGCACTCGACGCGGTGTTGCCCGGCGATGCGGAGCTGATCGTCGGCAGCGGCGACTACGCCGAGCGTTCCTGGACCCGCTTCGGCAGCCTGCTCGACACGCCGGTTCGCGACGTCGACGCGGCCAACGCCGCCGTCGGGCCGGACACGATCCTGAAATTCCTGTTCACGTCCGGATCGACGAAGAAGCCGAAGGCCGTCGTCACGACGCACGGCATGCTCGCCGCGAACCAGCAGATGCTGTTGCAAACCTTCGCGTTCCTGGCCGAGGAGCCGCCCGTGCTCGTCGACTGGCTGCCGTGGAACCACTGCTTCGGCGGCAGCCACAACGTCGGCATCGCGTTGTACAACGGCGGCACCTTGTACCTGGACGACGGCAAGCCGACGCCGAGGGAATTCGGGCAGACGCTGGACAATTTGCGCGAGATCGCGCCCACCGTCTACTTCAACGTGCCGAAAGGCTTCGAGATGCTGACGGAGGCATTGGAGCGCGACGCCGGTCTGCGCGCGACCTTCTTCTCGCGCGTCAAACTGTTCTTTTGCGCGGGCGCGGGACTGTCGCAGGCGGCGTGGGACCGGCTCGACGCCGTCGCGGTTGCGCACTGCGGCGAAGCGATCCGCATCATGACGGGCCTCGGCATGACGGAAACGTCGCCGTCCTGCACGTTCGGCACGGGCGACGTCGTGCAGGCGGGCTACGTCGGCGTGCCGGCGCCGGGGTGCCGCGTGAAGCTGGTGCCGGTGGACAGCAAGTTCGAAGCCCGCTTCGCCGGCCCGCACGTGATGCCGGGCTATTGGCGCGCGCCGCATCTCACGACGGAAGCGTTCGACGACGAGGGTTTCTACCGCACGGGCGACGCGCTGCGCTTCTACGATGCGGCGCGCCCGGAGCTCGGGTTCGTGTTCGACGGCCGCATCGCGGAAGACTTCAAGCTGTCGACCGGGACGTTCGTCAGCGTCGGGCCGCTGCGGGCGCGCGTCGTCAGCCTGGGCGCGCCGTACGTGCTGGATGCCGTCGTCACCGGCCTGAACCGCGAGACCGTCGGCCTGCTCGTGTTCCCGCGCATGGAGCATTGCCGTGCGCTGGCCGATCTGCCGGCGGATGCCGAGGCGGCGCAGGTGTT
The DNA here is from genome assembly GCF_001941825.1 of Massilia putida. Lineage (NCBI taxonomy): Bacteria > Pseudomonadati > Pseudomonadota > Betaproteobacteria > Burkholderiales > Oxalobacteraceae > Massilia > Massilia putida. The sequence goes on along the minus strand of NZ_CP019038.1, from coordinate 937,285 downwards.
GGCCAGCGCCCCGGTACGCGCCATGTTCGCACGGCTGCTCGACGACCTGAACGCGGGCGCGAGCGGCTCGTCGATGCGAATCGAACGCCTGCTGCCGCTGACCGAACCGCCTTCGATCGACCACCGGGAATTGGCCGACAAGGGCTCGATCAACCAGGCGGCCGTGCTGGCGCGGCGCGCGGCCCTGGTCGACGACCTGTATGCGGACCGCGCGCAACTCGCCATCCGCGCCGGCGCAGGAGGGGCGCGCACGACGACCTGACGACCTGACGACCCGACGATCCATCAGCGAACACCAAAACGATAAATCGCTTTAGAGGAGACACATCATGAACCACCGAGGCTATCTGCCGCGCGGTGCGGCGACGATCGCGCTGTGCTTTATCACCGCATTACTGGAAGGGCTCGACCTGCAGTCGACCGGCATCGCCGCGCCGGGCATCGGCGCCGAATTCAAACTGGCGCCCGCCATGATGGGCTGGGTGTTCAGCGCTGGCCTCGTCGGCCTGCTGCCGGGCGCCTTCGTCGGCGGCTGGCTCGCGGACCGCATCGGGCGCAAGCGCGTGCTCGTCGGCGCGGTGCTGCTGTTCGGCGTGTTTTCCTTCGCGACCGCGCATGTGCGGGACTTCCACAGCCTGCTCGCGGCGCGCGTGTTCACGGGGCTCGGCCTCGGCGCCGCGCTGCCGCTGCTGATCGCGCTGACCTCCGAAGCGGCCGACCCGGCGATGCGCAGCACCGCCGTCAGCCTGACCTATTGCGGCGTGCCGCTGGGCGGCGCCATCGCGTCCGTCATCGGCATGACGAAGTTCGAGGCGGGCTGGCGCACCATCTTCTATGTCGGCGGCCTCGTGCCGGTCGGCGTGGCGCTGCTGCTCGTGCTGCTGCTGACCGAATCCGCCAGCTTCCGCCACCAGGCCGCGAACCACGCGCCGGCCGACCGCCGCATCGGCGCGCTGTTCGCCGGCAGCGCCCTCGGCTCGACCCTGCTGCTGTGGGTCGCATGCTTCTTCACGCTGACCGTCCTGTACATGTTGCTCAACTGGCTGCCGTCGCTGCTGATCGGGCAGGGCTACACGCGTCCCCAGGCCGGCGTCGTGCAAATCCTCTTCAATATCGGCGGGGCGGCCGGTTCCGTGTTGAGCGGGCGCCTCGTCGACCGCGACCGTCCCGGCCTCGCCGTCGCGATCACGTATGCGGGCATGCTGTTGTCGCTGGCGGGCCTCGGCTTGTCCGGCAGTTTCGGCCTGACGATGGCCGCCGGCTTCGCGGCCGGGTACTGCGCCATCGGTGCCCAGGCCGTGCTGTACGCCCGCGCCCCGGCCCTGTACGGAACGGGCATCCGCGCCACCGGCGTGGGCGCGTCGATCTCCATCGGCCGCCTGGGTGCCATTGCCGGCCCGCTGGTGGCCGGGCAGGTGCTGGCGACCGGCGCCGGCGCGGCGGGTGTGATGTTGTCCGCCGCCCCCGGTCTGGTCGTGGCGTCCCTGTGTGCATGGAAGCTGTCGCGCCGCGCCGACCCGCAGGCGGGCGCCGCGCAGGCGGTCGGCACGCACTGAGCCACCTCTGATTCATCCGTAGCGAGCGGTGCGCGCAGTCCGGCCATGGACTGTGCCGGGTCCGCTCGTCCCCACGTTTCGCAAAGCATTCAGGAGCACACGATGAACCGACACCATACGGCCGCCTTGCTGGCCGCCCTCGGCCTGGCCGGCTGCGGCACGAGCCACGACACCAACCCACCGGCGGCGCAGCTGCTGCCGCAACTGACCCAGGCGACCGGCGGCACCTTGACCGGCTGCGCCGAGCTGGCGGCCCGCATCGTCTATCCCGACACCACGATCACGGCGGCGAACGCCATCGCGGCCGGCGTCCTGACCGTGGGCGGCAAGCCCGTGCCGGCGCATTGCCAGGTGAAGGGCGAGATGCTGCGCCGCACGGGCGCCGATGGGAAGGGCTACGCGATCGGCTTCGAGATGCGCCTGCCCGTCGCCTGGAACGGCCGCTTCTTTTACCAGGCCAACGGCGGCATCGACGGCAGCGTCGTCACGGCCACGGGCCCGGTCGGCGGCGGCGGTCCGCTCGACAACGCGCTGAACCAGGGCTTCGCCGTCCTCAGCTCGGACGCGGGCCACGCCGGCCCCACGCCGGACTTCGGCATCGACCCGCAGGCCCGCCTCGACTACGGTTACCAGGCCGTCGGCAAGCTGACGCCGATGGCCAAGGCGGTGATCCGGACGGCCTACGGCAAGGCGCCGGACCGTTCGTACATCGGCGGCTGCTCGAACGGCGGGCGCCACACGATGGTCGCGGCGGCGCGCTATGCGGACCAATACGACGGCTTCCTCGTCGGCGACCCTGGCTTCCGGCTGCCGCTGGCCGCCATCGCGAACATCGCCGGCGCCAAGATGTACGCGACGCTCGCGAGCACGCCGGGCGACCTGGGCTCGGGCTTCACGCTCGCCGAACGCAAGCTCGTCTCGAACGCCGTGCTGGCCAAATGCGATGCGCCGGAAGGCGTGGCGGATGGCCTCGTGCAGGACACAGGCGCGTGCCAAGCCGCGTTCGATATCGCACGCGACGTCCCGACATGCAGCGGCGCGCGCGACGGCACCTGCCTGAGCGCCGCGCAGAAGAGCGCCATCGCCGGCCTGTTCGCCGGCGCGAAGACGGAAACGGGCGCGAAGATCTACAGCAGCTTCCCGTGGGACGCGGGCCTGGCCACCGACGGCTGGGCGAGCTGGAAATTCAGTTCGCCGCTGACCCGCGACGCGGGCGCCGTCGGCCTGATCTGGTCCGTCCCGCCGGAGAATCCCGCGACGTTCGACGGTCCGGCGTTCGCCCTGAAGGGCAACCTGGACACCATGCTCGCGCGCGTGGGCGCGACGAGCGCCACGTATCCGGAGTCCGCGTTGTCGTTCATGCTGCCGCCCGACGCGACGAACCTCGCGAAGCTGAAAAACCGCGGCGCCAAGTTGCTCGTCTACCACGGCACGAGCGATCCGATCTTTTCCAGCGACGACACGACGGCGTGGTACGACGCCCTGCGCGCGGCCAACGGCGCCGACGCATCGAGCTTCGCGCGCTTCTTCCGCATTCCCGGCATGAACCACTGCGCGGGCGGTCCGTCGACCGACCAGTTCGACGCACTGACGCCGCTCGTGGCCTGGGTCGAAAAGGGCCAGGCGCCGGACGCCCTGCAGGCCGGTGCACGCGGGGCGGGCAACGCGGGCGGGGTGAACGCCGATGTGCCGGCGTCGTGGTCGGCGTCGCGCACGCGGCCGCTGTGCGCCTATCCGAAAGTCGCGAAGTACAAGGGATCCGGCGACGTGGAACAGGCCGCGAGCTTCACCTGCCAATAACGACAATTTGAACACCGAGGAGACAATATGAAACGCAATCCCATCCATGCAGCGACGGTACTTGTCTGCATCCTGGCCGCGCCGGCCGCTTTCGCACAGACGACCGTGCAGATCTACGGCGTCGTCGACACCAGCTTGTCCTACCTGACGAACGTCGACGCGGCGGGCCACGCCGTGACGAAGATGAATTCCGTCACTGGCGAGCTACCGTCGCGTATCGGCTTCCGCGGCATGGAGGACCTCGGGAACGGCCTGCAGGCGTTCTTCGTGCTGGAGAACGGCCTGTCGCTCGATACCGGCATGACGGGGCAGGGCAACCGCCTGTTCGGCCGCGCCGCCAACGTGGGGTTGAAAGGCGCGTGGGGCACGCTGACGCTGGGCCGCCAGCAGAACATGACGTATATCGCGCCGCAAAAGGCCGATGTCCTCGGCCCCAGCCTGTTCGCGCTCGGCAGCATCGACCCGTACCTGCCGAATGCGCGCAGCGACAACGCGATCGGCTACATGGGGAACTTCGGCCCCGTCGTCATCGGCGCCACGTACAGCCTGGGACGCGACGCGTCGAACGCGGGCGGACCGCCCGCCACCAATTGCGCGGGCGAGGTGCCCGGCAATGCGCAGGCCTGCCGTCAGTACACCGGTCTTGTCGGCTACGAGACGAAGGCCTGGGGCGTGAATACATCGTACGACCGCATGCACGGCAATACCGGCGCGGCGGGCGGCCTGACGGGTAGCGGCAACACGGATACGCGCATGACCCTCAACGGCTACGCGATGCTGGGCGCGACGAAGATCGGCGCCGGCGTCATCGACCGCGACACGAAGGCCGCCGCGGGCCGCACGGAATCCGACTTGTATTACCTTGGTGCCAGCTACCCGTTCGGCGCGTTCGTCGTCGACGGGCAGTGGGCGAAGCGCGTGATCCGCCATGCGGAGGCGGACGCGACGATGCTCGTCGCCCGGCTGACGTACGCGTTGTCGAAGCGGACGTACGTGTACACGGGCGTCGGCCGCATGGCGAACGACGGCACCTCGGCCGTGCCGCTCGACGCCAGCGGCAGCGTCGGCACGGGCAAGACGCAGAACGGCTTCATGGCCGGCCTGCGCCATCACTTCTGACGGCGTTCGCGGTATGCCTTCGGCGTCATCCCCGCGTGGCGCTTGAACGCGCGGCTGAAGTACGCCGGGTCCTGGAAGCCCAATTCGTAGGCAATGCTGGCCACGCTCGACGGGGCGTAGGTCAGCTTGCGGCAGGCTTCCAGCATCAGGCGGTCCTGCACGATGTCGAACGCGGACTTGCCCGCCAGCTTCAGGCACAGGCGGTTCAGCCGCACGGGCGTGACGCGCAGCAGGTCGGCATAGTGCGCGACCGGCGCCGCGTCCTTGTAGTGCTGCTCGACGGCCGCGCGGAACGCCGCGAACAGGCGGAATTCGCCGTGGCCCGACTGGCTGGCCACACTCTGTTCGGCATACGTGCGCGCCAGCAGCAACAATACGCTGCGCGCGAGCCATTCCAGCATCAGCGCATTGCCCTGCTGCGGCCACGCCGCCTCCTCGACCATATTCTTCAGCAGCGCCTCGATGCGCGCGCGCGGCTGGCGCGCCAGCGCGAGCGACAGCGGTTCGACGAACAGCGGCGAGAACAGTTCGTCGTGGTGGTCGGGCGTGGCGAAGAGCACGTTCTGGTCCACCGTCAGCACATAACCCTGCGCCCCTTCCGCGAAGTCGAAGCCATGCACGACGGACGGGTGCACGGTGATCGCGACCGGGCCCTTGCGTTCCCATACGGCTTCCTCGATCGCCGCGCGCACGCTGCCCTTGAGTAGAAAAAGTACCTGGAACAGGCCCGGATGCGTGTGGCGCCCGATGTGCCAGTCGTGCAGGCGGCTGCGCGTCTCGATCAGTTCGATGTGTACGGCTTCCGCCGGCGTCTGCTCGCCGTACAGGGCGAAGCGGGGAAACAAGGCCATGTCAAAAAAGTACAAGAAATCGATAATTTCATCCATTCTAATCACGGCACGCCGCCACTAGCATGGATGTCGACAACTATTTTTCAAGGAGACGAATATGCGTACCCAGGTCGCCATCATCGGCGCCGGCCCGGCCGGACTGTTGCTGTCCCATCTGTTGCACCGGCAGGGCATCGAGTCGATCGTGCTCGAGACCCGCAGTCGCGACGAGATCGAATCGACGATCCGTGCCGGCGTGCTGGAGCAGGGCACGATGGACATCCTCAACGAGACGGGCGTCGGCGCCCGCATGCGTGCCGAGGGCGCGCTGCACCACGGCTTCGAGCTCGCGTTCGACGGCCGCCGCCACCGCATCGACCTGACCGAACTGACGGGCAAGTCGATCACCGTGTATGCCCAGCATGAAGTCATCAAGGACCTCGTCGCGGCGCGCGACGCGGCCGGCGCGCAGATGCTGTTCGGCGTGCGCGACGTCGCCGTGCACGGCGTCGAGACCGATCGACCTTATGTCACGTTCACGCAGGACGCCGAGGCGCAGCGCATCGACGCCGACTTCGTCGCGGGCTGCGACGGCTTCCATGGCGTCACGCGTCCCGCGCTGCCGCAGCAGGGCCGCAACGATTACCAGCGTGTGTATCCGTTCGGGTGGTTCGGCATTCTCGTGGAAGCGCCGCCGTCGGCGCCGGAACTGATCTATGCGCGCCACGACCGCGGCTTCGCCCTCGTCAGCACGCGCTCCCCGACCGTGCAGCGCATGTACTTCCAGTGCGACCCGAAGGACAGTGTCGACAACTGGTCGGACGACCGCATCTGGGCCGAGCTGCACGCGCGGCTGGAGAATCGCGACGGCTGGCGGGTCACGGAAGGGAAGATCTTCCAGAAGAACATCGTCGCGATGCGCAGCTTCGTCTCGACGCCGATGCAGTCGGGCCGCCTCTTCCTCGCGGGCGACGCCGCCCACATCGTGCCCCCGACGGGTGCGAAGGGCATGAACCTGGCCGTGTCCGACGTGCGCCTGCTGGCGGCGGGCCTGGACGCCTTCTACCGCCGGGGCGAGACGGCGCGCCTGGACCGCTATACGGACGACGCGCTGAAACGCATCTGGCGCGCCGAGTACTTCTCGTGGTGGATGACGAGCATGCTCCACACGTTCGCCGACGCGTCGCCGTTCCAGCGCGAGGTGCAGCGCGCGGAACTCGAGAACGTCGCGAACTCGCGCGCGCTGGCGACCGCGCTGGCGGAGAACTACGTCGGCGCCTTCTGATCCAGGCGCAGCAGCGCGACGAGGTCCGCGTAGTTCAGGCGCGGATCGAGCGAATGCGCCATGCGGACCTCGCGCTCCTTGACGCGGCGCACCGTGAAGGGCGTCGCCGCCGGGTCGAATGCCGTTGCGGTGACGAGGGGGCTGTCGCCGAACGTCAGCGTGCCGCCCGGCTGCACGAACGGCGGCAGGTGGCGGTACCGGTCGTAGAGCCAGCGCGCGAGCGGCGACGCGGCTCGGAAGCCGGCGTCCAGCTCCGCGACGGAGACCTGGAAGCGCCGGTATTCTTCGACTGGAATCTGCAGGATGGGGATGCGCGTGTCCTCGAACACGTAGCGGGCCGCCGCGAGGTCGGTCATGAGGTTGTACTCGGTACCCGCATCGTCGGCCGCCGACCCGCCGATCCACACGAGCCGCATGCGCGTCGCGATGTCGGGCCGCAGGCGCAGCGCGGCGGCGACGTTCGTCAAGGGCCCGCCGCACGTCAGGACGAGGGGTAGCGGGTCGTCGCGCAGGGCTTCCGCGACAATCGCCCGCGCCGCGCCCGCGTCGTCGCCCGCGACGATGGGCGGCCGTGCGGCCGGCCGCACGAAGCGCAGCAATTCGCCGGCAAGGCGCGCGCCGGCAGCCGCCGTGCGGCCGGCGTCCAAGCCGGCCAGCGCCGCCAGCTTCGCGTCGAGCGGGGACGTCGTGACGAGCACGGTGCGCGTCGTCGGTGCCAGCAATTGGTGCGCCAGCGCGACGAGGCCGTCCGGATCGCCCGCGAAATCGTTGTCAACGATCACGCGGGCCAGCGGGCGCTGGACGATGCCGGCAGGGCGGCCCGGCGCATGCGCCAGGGGCAGCGCCGCGAGACAGCCCAGCAGGTGGCGCCGCCTCACCGGGGCACCTCGAGCGTGACGGGGCCGATCAGGCCGGACGGCCGCAGCGGCGCGTCCGCCTTGTACGTGGGCGCGGCCGTGAACGCGACCTTGGCGGCGCCCGGTTGCGCGTCGCCGATCAGGCGGTTCACCCACAGGTTGGCGACCCTGACCTCCACCGTGTTCGTGCCGGCGACGACGAGGGCGTCCACGTCGACGGCATACGGCGGCTTCCACGCGATACCGGCCGGCTTGCCGTTGACGATGACGTCGGCCACGTCGCCGACCTGGCCGAGATCCAGCTTGAGCGGCGCGCCGGGCTTGACGCCGGACGGCAGCGTGAACGTCGTCCGGTACACGGAGATCCCCGAAAAATACCGGACCTGCGGGTCGCCGCTCGCGGCCAGGGACCCCGGCGCGCCGTGCGCGATGGCACCGGGCGCGCCGAGGCCGTCGAACCGGATCGTCCAGTTCCCCGCCAGCGTGGCGACGGGCGACCAGGTCGTAGGCGTGACCGTCACGGCGCGTGCGGTGGCCGGCCGGCGGAACACGACGAACACGGATTCGTTCGCGCCCAGCGCCAGCGGCACCACCGTCCCGTCCTGGTCCGTGCGGTAGCTGGCCGGCTCGGCGCGTCCCGTGTCCGCGTGCCAGAACTCGGCCGCCTTGCCGCGCACGTTGAAGCGGGCTTCCGTGTGCATTGGCTGCGCGGAGCGGTTGGCGACGAAGTACAGGTCGCCGTCAGCCAGCCGCCGATGCACGAACGGCAGCGGCGCGTCGCCGGCCGCCGCATGGCTGAAGTCCGGCGCCTGGCCGACCCGGGACAGCGCCGCTTCCACGTCGCGGCCGGCGATGACGCGGCCCTTGCCGATACGGGTGACGGGCGCGCCGCTCCACATCGTCCTGACGAGTGCCGCGAACGCGGCCGGGTCGTCGGCCAGGCCGGGTGCGGCGACGGGTGCCGGTCCGACGATCGTCGCGCCGTCGGCAGCCAGCGCGCGCACGCGGCGCAGCGTGGCCAGCGTCATGCGGCTGCTCGATCCGCCGAGGTACAGCACGCGATAGCGCGCGCCGCCGGCCGCCACCAGGTCCCCATCCTTGACGGACAGCCGGTGCAGCACGGCGTCCGCGTTGACGAAGTCGTAGGCGTAGCGGCGCGGCGCGTCCGCCGGCTGGCCGTGCTTGTACAGGGCGACGAGGGGCGCCTCCTCGCCGTAGAAATACGCGACGTCGGCATAGAAGCGACCCTGCTGCAGCAGATAAGCGCTCCGCGCCATGTAATCGACCCACGGCCGCGCCATGCCGGCCCACGTCTCGTTGCGGTTGAAGTACTGGCCGAAGATCGCCAGCGACAGCCCGGGCTTCTTGTCGTCGTCCAGCGGCTGGTGCACCGACGTGTGGATGACGGGCAGGTTCACGCCGCTGGCGAATTCCATGTCGATCATGGGCCGCAGGTCGGCGGGCGCGAATGCCCACGGGGCCATGGCGCTCGTCAAGGATTCGGCTGCGACGAGATTTTGACCGTACACATGCGCGACGGAGGCGGCGCCGCGCATGTCCGCGATGGCCATCGGGTTCGGCCCGAATTCGGGGCGGTACGTCCACATCGCCGCCATCGGCACGTTCGCGTGGCTGCGCATCGCCATGTCGTCGCCGAGCGTGACGCGGGCGCTTTCCAGCGCCTCGCCGTACACCTTCAGGCCATGCTCGCGCGCCACCGTCGCCACCGTGCCATAGTGCTCGCTCGCCAACAGGTCGGCGAGGGTGCGGCGGTAGTCGTACAGGAAGGCGTCCGTGCGGGCGCGATTGCCGATGACCACGCCCGTCAGTGCAGGCAGCCATGGACGCGCGTCGTAGCCGCGCAGCCGCTGGAACTGTTCGAGCAGGCGCGGCGTCCAGTTGGACGATCCCACTTCGATGCTGTCCGTGACGAGGGCACGTACGCCATGCGCGCCGATCAGGTCACGGCCGGCCGCCTGCTCGTACTTCGCCAGATAGGTTTCCAGGTAGGTGCGGACGGCCTTGCCATCGTATTTGTCGACCTCCAGGCCCGTCGCTTCCGGCGTGGCCGGATGGTTTTCCGTGCCGGTCAGCGACCAGCCGAGGCGGACGATTTTCCACGTGCCGGCGGGCGGTGTCCACGCGAGCGTGCCGTCCACGCGCAGCTTGTCCGTCAGGTCGACGATGGCGTCCGGGTCGACGCCGGGTTCGCGCGGATCGAGCCCGGCGTCCAGCGCGTAGTAATCGTCGGCCGTCGCGAAGCCGGCCTTGGTCTCGAACTGGTTGACCTTCGGTTCGGCCGACAGGAGCAGTGTCGCCAGGCGCAGTTCCTTGGCCTGCCCGATGGACCCGAACGCGCCCGTGTCGGCGCCCGGCACGGGCATGAACTGCGGATTCGGCGCGGCCGGCCGCGCGCTGACGACGACGCGGAAGTGTGCGGCCGTCACGGGCGCGAAACCGGCGCTCGCGGGCACAAGGGCCAGCGGCAGGTCGACCACCTTGCGCCACATCGTGGCGTCGTCGCTCGCTTCCAGGGCAGCCGCATAACCGGCGCCGTCGAACATCGAGGCCGCGCCGGGCGCGAAGATCGTGGCGGAGCGGATGGTCTGCGGTGTCGGGTAATCCAGCGTGATGACGACGGGGCGGTCGGCCGCCGGCGCGGCGAGGTCGGCGACCGCGTCTTCACCGAGCGTTGCCAGCCTGTACGCATCGAGCGATTGCGCGCCCGCATGGACCGCCGGCGCCGGCAGCGCGGCGCGCGTGGCGGGATACGCGTAGACGGCGATCTCGCCACCAGTGCGCGCGAGCTTGTCCCGGCCCGGACGCTGGCCCATGATATCGGGCTGGACGAACAGGTCCTGGAACGGCCCGGTCGTGCGCGGGACGGCGGGCAGCGTCACCGCCTGGCCGCCCTCGACGGTCGTCTCGCTCCACACGACTTTCTTCATGCCGTCCTCCGGCCGCACCCACGGCCCGCCCGTCTCGCTCCAGCCGGGCGACGCCGCGATGCCGAATTCCAGGCCGTTCCGTTCCGCCTGCTGTGCGGCGAAGCGGAACGCGTCGGCCCAGCCGGGACTCATGTACGGCAGCCGCTTGGGCACCAGCTGCGGCGTCATCATCTCGGCGTCGAAGTTCTGCAGGCCGCCGAGGCCCGAGCGGGCCATCCAGGCGATGTCCTTGTCGATGCCTTCCTTCGTGATGTTCCCGTTCAGCCAATGCCACCAGACGCGGGGACGGGCGCTTTGCGGGGGCTGCGCGAAGCCGGACGCGATCGGATCGCCCGCCCAGGCGGGTGCGGACAGGCAGGCGAGGGCGGCGGCCAGGGCGATGCGGCGCATCGCGTGGATGTGCGCTGCCATGGTCAGAAGCGGTAGTCCAGCGTCACGCCGATGCGACGGAACGAATTCTCGCCCAGGCTGTACGCGAAGCCCGAACCGGCGCCCTTGCCGGGCAGCGGATAGATGATGGCGTTCGGCACGCGCTTGTCGCCCAGGTTGCGGTCGTACAGCTCCACGCCCCATTTGTCGTCCGGCGAACGCAGCGCAAGACGCAGCGAGGCGACGGAATGGCCGCCGTAGCCGCATTCCGTATCGAACGTGTTGCAGAACCGGACGCGGCTCTTGTAGACGATGTCGCCACCCAGTTTCAGTTCATAGTCGCCCGGCAGCGACCAGCTGTAGTCGCCGTTCAGCGTGGCCTTGTTGCGGGGCGAGTACAGCAGGCGCTGGCCGCCGACGTTGGCGTTGTCGAACGTGAAGCCGGCCGGGTAGGCGGTGTCGAGGATCATCGCGACGGACAGCCCCAGCTGCAGTTCCGGCAGCGGGCGGGCGCGCACGTCGGCCTCGATGCCCTTGCTCGTCACGTTCGGCACGTTCAGCGGAATGCAGGAGAGTGCGCCGACGGCCGTCAGCGTACAGTTCTGCTCCTGGAAATCCTTGATCTTCGTGTGGAACGCGGCCACGTCGACGTCCAGGCGGCGGTTCAGGAACGACATCTTGGAACCGATTTCCACGCTGGTCGGCAGCTCGGGCTTGACGATGTTGCCGGCGAAGTTGCCGGCTGCGGAGGCGGCATTGATCGGCGTATCGTTGTCGATCTGCGGGCCCTTGTAGCCGCGGCTGAGCGTGGCGTAGACGTTGACGTTCTTCGAGACCGTGTGCTGCAGGCCGATCTTGCCCGAGACGTTGGACTGGTTCGCGCTGCCGCTGGCCGCCTTGACGGAGGCCGGCAAGGCGAAGCCGTCGAACGCGACGACGCTGGATTGCGACTCGTCGGCCGTGACGGTGTCGCGGGTGTAGCGCAGGCCGGCGATGATGCCGGTGGCGTCGGTCACGTGGTACGTCGCCTGACCGAACAGCGCCTTCGTGGTGAGCCGGGCGTGCTGGATCGCGTCGGTCGCGATCGAGCGCGGCACGGGCGGCGAAGGCAGGAAGGTGCTCGGCAGGATCGTCGTGGTGGAATCCTTGTCGTTGTGCGAGTCGGCGTAGAACAGGCCGCCGACGTAGTCGAGCGCTTGCTTGCCCGGCGAGGCGATCCGCAGCTCCTGCGAGAACTGGCGCGCGTCCTGGTGCGGATTGAAGTTGTAGACCTTGTCGTACGTGTTCGACATGCCGATGTTGACGCTGTCCGGGCCCTGCTTGCGCGTGCGGTAGGCGGTGATCGACGTCAGCGTGTCGCCGCTGCCGAGCGTCCAGTCGACCTGGCCGGACAGGCCGCGCACCTTCGAATGCTGGATTTCCGGACCATCCGAGCACACCTGGTTGTTGGTCTTCGAGACCGTGACGCCGCACGATGCGAATTCCGCCGCCGGATGATGGTTGCCGGCGGCGTTGGTCGCATACGCCACCGATGGCGCGAAGAACACGGCGTTCTCGTTGCGCTGGTTCGACGCGTCCGCGATCAGGTTGACGCTGACGTCGCGGTTCGGCTTGAGCAGGTAGCGCAGGCGCGCGCCGCCGTTGTTCGTCACACTGTCCTTGTCGGTCAGGACGTTGTGATAGACGCCCTTGTTGCGCTCGGCCACGGCGGCGATGCGCAGTGCCGACATGTCGTTCAGCGGGACGTTGCCGGTGGCGCGCACGGCTTCGCCATGGTCGCCCTTGAATTCGACCTGCACATTGCCGCCACGGTCGCCGATGATCGGTTCCTGCGTCGCCATATTCAGAACGCCTGCCGAGGCGTTCTTGCCGAACAGCGTGCCCTGCGGCCCGCGCAGCACTTCGACGCGGGCGAGGTCGAACATCAAGCCGCTTGCGGTCGCACCCTGCGGCACGCCGTCGACGACCACGCCGACCGAGCTTTCCGCCGATTGCGTGAACACCGCCGTGCCGATGCCGCGGATCGATGCGCTGCCGCCGGCGCCGCCGGTCGACTGGTCGCCGAATTCGAGCGACGCCGCCGTCTTGGCGAGGTCGCCGATGTCCTTGACGCCGGCGCGTTCCAGCTGCGCGGCGTTGACGACCGTGATGGCGACGGGGACTTCCTTGATGCTCTGGCTGCGCTTTTGCGCGGTGACGACGACGGTCTCGATGCCCTTTTCGATCTTCGCGGTCGCATCGAGGCCGGCGCCGCTGTCGGCGCTCTGGGCGAGGGCGGGGTTCCAGATCGCGGCGAGGCTCATGGACAGGACGGTCAGCGAACCGAGCGTCGACGGGGTACGGGGTGCTTGCATATTGTCTCCTGATGTTTGCCGGTCACCGGACCGGCATGGTCGGGCCGGTCGGTGCCGGCCTGTTGTCTCGATGCGAGTCGAGTATAGGTACGCACCTCATCCATTCCAAAGCCGTATTCCGTGATACCTGCTATCGACGTTCGCGGGTCATGATCAACCGGCTGATCGATCGGAATCGCTGATACGTCCTATCGAAACTCTGGCCTTAGCGATTGCGGGACGCGCTGCTATCGTTTTCAAAAAACACGAAGGAGACATCCATGCACATCACCCCGGAGACGGGGCGCGGCCGCGCCACGCTCATGCTTTGCCATGTCGCCGGTATGGTCGACCTGGTCGCGCTGCCCGTCTGGGTCGGCACGCTGGCCCAGCACTACGGCTACGACCTGGAGCACGCCGGCATGATCGTCACCGCATTCCTGTCGGGAGCGGTTGCCGCGAGCCTCGCGGCGGCGCCGCTGTATAACAGGCTGCCACGCGCCGCCTGCGCCTTCGGGGGCTATGGCATCGCGGCGCTGGCGTTCCTGGCCGCGTCGCACGTGTCCGGCTTCGGCGCGCTCGTGCCGCTGCACCTCGTGGCCGGCATCGCGACGGGCACCGCATTGTCGGTCACGCACGGTACGATCGGTCGCAGCGCCAACCCGCACCGCCTGTTCGCCATGGCCGGGACGTCGCTGGGTATCGGCGCGGTGATCTTCTATGGTGCCGTGCCGCCCGTCGTGGCCGCGTATGGCGGCTCGTTTCTGTTCCTCGTGTTCGCCGGCCTGATGGGCGCGGCGGCGCTGGCCTGCACCGTCGGTTTCCCGCGGGTAGCGACCGGCGGTCGTGAGCGGGCCGCGGCGGCCCCGCTGCCGCGTGCGGCATGGTGCGCGATCCTGGGCGTGGCGTGCATGGCGCTGAACCAGGCGCTCACGTTCAGCATGCTGGACCGCATCGGCGTGCTGCGCGGCTTCGGCCAGGACCGGGTCAACGGCCTGCTCGTCGTGTGCGGCCTCGTCAACCTGCTGCCCGCCGCCGTCGCGGGCCTCCTGCAGCAGCGCCTGAATCCCGTGCGGGTGGCGCTCGTCGCGGCGCCTGTGCAGGCGGCGCTGGCGTTGACCGTCACGCTGTCCGCCGACTTCCTGCCGTATGCGCTCGCCGGCGCCGTGTATCCCGCCGTGCTGATTTTTACGCACACATTTCTGTTCGGCCTGATCGCCCGGCTGGACCCGAGCGGCCGCGCGCTGGCGTCGACGCCGGCGATGATGATGACCGGCTCCGCGATCGGTTCCGCGCTGGCCGGCTCGGTCGCGATGCGCGCGGGCTTCGGCGGTCAGGCGCTGCTGGCCGTGGTCGTCGGCACCGCCGCCACGCTGTGCTTCGCCTTCGTGGCGCGCCGTGCTACCGCGCAGGCGCCGGCGGCCGCGCCCACCCGTCAATGAAGGAGGTCACCATGTACGAACCCATCAACCTCACCCTGGGGCAGGCCAACGCGATCATCGAGGCAGCCCTCGCGGCGGCGCGGGCGCGCAGGACGAGGCGATCCGCACGGCCGGCGTGAGCGCGGCGGGACTGGTGCCGCATGAGCGCCATGCACCGCCCCGGCCGCGCTTGCGGTCTCGAGGTGCACGCCCACGCGATCCCGCGCGGCCGTCGTCCGTCCCGGCCACGACGTCTACGGCGAGGCCGACGATGGTCCTGCGCTGTACGGCCTCGCCGCGCGTTTAGCCTATACGCTGTCATCAACATAACAACATCACTAAGGAGACACCATGGATCACCAAGAACACGATGCCCGCCGCCGCACCTTGCTGGGATTGGGCACGGCGCTGGCCGGCGCCGCACTGCTGCCGGCGGGCGCCGCGCGTGCCGCCGCCGCGCGCGGTCCGTTCCCGCAAGGCTTCCTGTGGGGCGCCGCGATCGCGGGCCATCAGGCCGAAGGCGACAATGTCGCGAGCGACGCCTGGCTGCTGGAAAACATCCAGCCGACGGAATTCAAGGAGCCGTCCGGATCGGCCGTCGACCACTACCGCCTGTACGACCAGGACATCGCGACGCTCGCATCGCTGGGCCTCAACACCTTCCGCTTCTCGATCGAGTGGGCGCGCGTGGAACCCGTGGAGGGCATGTTCTCGGTGGCCGCGCTGGAGCATTACCGCGACGTGCTGCTGTCCTGCCGCAAGCATCGGGTCAAGGCGATGGTCAGCTTCAACCACTTCGTCACGCCGGCCTGGTTCGCGGCACGCGGCGGCTGGGAATCGGACGATTTGGCGCAGCTGTACGCGCGCTACTGCGACAAGGTGGCGCGTCACCTGGGCGACTTGATCGATGTGGCGACGACGTTCAACGAACCGAACCTGCCGCGCCTGTTGTTCGGCATTCCGGGACCGCTGTCCGGCATGGCCGACAACCCGCGCATGAAAGAGATGCTCGCGAAGGCGGGCCGGCTGGCCGGTACCGGCAGATGGTCGTCGTGGATCTTCGGCGACTTCGCGAAGATCGAAGCGGGCCTGCTGCGGGCACATGCCGCCGGCTTCCAGGCCATCAAGGCCGTGCGCCCGCAATTGCCGGTCGGCTTTTCGATCGCGATCGCGGACGACCAGGCCGTCGACGGCGGCGAGGCGATGGTCGCGCGCAAGCGCGCCATCGCGTACGAGCCGTGGTTCCGGGCGATTTCCGAACACGGCGATTTCATCGGCGTGCAGACCTATACGCGCGAATTGATCGGGCCGGACGGCGTGCGTCCCCCGCCGAAGGACGCCAGGTTCACGTCGGCGCACATGGAGTACTACCCGCAGGCGCTGGAGGCGACGATCCGCTACACCGCGCATCGCGTGAAGCTGCCGGTGTACGTGACGGAAAACGGTATATCGACTGACGACGATACCCAGCGCATCGCGTACATCCGCACGGCCGTGGACGGCGTCGCCAACTGCCTGAAGGACGGCATCCCCGTGAAGAGCTATATCCACTGGTCGCTGCTCGACAACTTCGAGTGGATCTTCGGATTCGGCCCGCACTACGGCCTGATCGCGGTCGACCGCGCGACGATGAAGCGTACCGTCAAGCCGAGCGCGCGCGTGCTCGGGAAGATCGCGCAGGGGAACGGCAGCGCGGCATGAAGCGGCGATAGCAGGTATCGCCAAAATAGGCTTTGGTCGGACCATTTCAGCCGATAAGCTGACCCTATCTGAACGAACAACAGGGAGACACAACGTGGGCGGTATCATTTTTGAAAACGTAAGGATCTTCGACGGCAGCCAGATGCGCCAGGGGACCGGCGCGGTGCGCGTGGAGGGCAACCGCATCGCCGAGGTGGCGATCGGTGCGCGCGGCATCGCGGCGCTGGCGGGCGACCGCGTCATCGACGGCCAGGGCGGCACGTTGATGCCGGGCCTCGTCGAAGCCCATGCGCATCTGTCGTGGCCCAGTTCCGTCGAACGCTTCGTGCCCGGCATGGCGCTGCCGCCGGAAGACCTCGTGCTGACGACGGCCCGCAACGCGCGCATCCTGCTCGACCACGGCTTCACGAGCGCGTATTCGGCCGGCGCGCTGAGCAAATCCGTAGAGACGGTGCTGAACACCTTCATCACGAGCGGCGGCATGCCGGGGCCGCGCCTGGTCGCGTCGTCGATCGAGCGCGAGCCGGTGAGCATCGAGGAACTCGATCCGGGCAAGGTGGCCGAGCATGGCCGCGGTCCCGCTGCCGTGCGCGCGTTCGTGAAAGAGTGCGCGGCGATCGGCGCCAAGTCGGTCAAGTTCCTGCTGTCGGGCGAGGATGCGCTGATGCCGGGCGCGTCGCAACAGTTGATGTACACGCAGGAAGAGGCCGACGCCGCCGGCGAACAGGCACGCGAATCGGGCGTCTGGCTCGCGTGCCACGCGCAGGCCTCAAGCGCCGTCAAGATGGGCTTGCGCGCGGGCTTCCGCGTGCTGTACCACTGCACGTACGCGGACGAGGAAGCGCTGGACCTGCTGGAAGCGAAGCGCGACGAGATCTTCATCGCGCCGGCCATCGGCATCATCCAGGCCACGCTGGACGCGGCGCCGCCGCCGCACTTCGACATGAGCCACATGAAGAAGAGCGCGGCAGAGGTGCTGGACCTGCAGAAGAAGCTCGTGCCGGAATTGCGCCGGCGCGGCCTGCGCGTGCTGCCGGGCGGCGACTACGGCTTTCCGTTCAATCCGAACGGCCGCAACGCGCGCGACCTCGAACTGTTCGTCGATCTGCTGGGCTTCACGCCCGAGGAGGCGCTGTCCGCCGCGACCTTGCAGGGCGGGGAACTGATGGGCATGGGCGACGAACTGGGACAGGTGAAGCAAGGCTTCCTTGCCGACCTCCTGCTCGTCGACGGGGACCCGACGCTCGACGTGACGGTGCTGCAGGACCGCAAGCGCCTGCGCGCCATCATGAAGGACGGGCGCTTCCACAAGGACCCGGCGCTGGCCGCGCTGTAAGGAGAAGCGATGACGCTGACTGACAAGCATGCGGAGATCCTGCGCGCCGTCCGCGCGGCCGGCCCCGTGATCGACCCGCCGGCCGCCAAGGCGCTGTACGCGCCGCTGCTGGCCGACATGCCGCGCGGCCGCGAACCGCTGCGCGACATCGCCTACGGCGCCGATGAACGGCATCGCCTGGACGTGTACCCGCCCGTCGACGCGGCGGGCAGGACGCCCGTCGTCGTGTTCCTGCACGGCGGCGGCTTCATCCGCGGCGACAAATCGGACCGGGAAGCCGTCGGCCATTATTTTTCGCGCCACGGCGTGCTCGCCGTGCTGCCGAATTACCGGCTCGGACCGCGCCATCGCTGGCCCGCGGGCGCGCAAGACGTGGCTAGCGTGCTGGCGTGGGCGCGCGCCAACGTGGCGGCGCATGGCGGCGATCCGGATCACATCGTGCTCGCGGGTGAATCGGCCGGCGCGGCCCATGTCGCGGCCGCCACGCTGATCAAGCGCTTCCATCCGGCCGAAGGGCTGAAGATCGCAGGCGCCTTCCTCGCGTCGGGTGTGTACAACGCGGAACTGGAATTGCTGGCGCGCGCGCAGCTTGGGATCGCGACGCCGGATCCGCGCAACGAGGCCTATTTCGGCACCGACTTCGAACGCTATCGCACGATGTCGACGGTGGCGCTGATCGACGCCGCGCCGTTCCCGCTCGCGCTCACGTATGCGGAACTGGACCCGGTGCAGATGCAGGCGCAGGCCGGCGAATTGTTCGCGCGGCTCGTCACGCGCCACGGTTTCGCGCCGCGCATTGGCGTGATCGCGAATCACAATCATCTGAGCCAGGTATATGCGATCAACAGCGGCGACGACGCGCTGGCCGGTCCTCTGCTGGCCTTCGTGCGCGCACCGCGAGCGTAGCCAGCGCTTTTTTTGGATGACAGTCGCATGAAAACTCCATACAGTGAAGGATAAAACGGCTGCCCGGGCCACACGATAACAAGGAGACAACCGATGCGATTCAACCGCCTGGACCTGAACCTGCTGCTGGCGCTCGACGCGCTGCTGGAGGAACAGAACATCACCCGCGCGGCGGCGCGCGTGAACGTCAGCCAGTCCGCCATGAGCGGCATGCTGGCGCGCCTGCGCGAATTCTTCGAGGACGACCTGCTCGCTGCGGTCGGCCGCAACATGGAGCTGACGGTCCTCGGCAAGCAGCTGGTCGGCCCCGTGCGCGACCTGATCCTGCACGTGCATGCGACGGTCGGCATCCGCGTGACGTTCGACCCGGCGCGCGAGACGCGCTGCATGAAGATCATGGTGTCGGACTACGCCACCGAAGTGTTCCTGAACCAGGTGGTGGCGCGCGTGCTGCGCGACGCGCCCAATATGACGTTGGAACTGGTGCCCCTCGCGGACGACGCGGCGGAGAAGCTGCGCCGCGGCGAGAACGATTTTCTGATCATCCCGCGCAACTTCCTCGATCCCGAGCATCCGCAGCGCACGCTGTTCGAAGACCACTACTGCGCCGTGATCTGGGAAGGCAACACGCACGTGGGGGACGTCCTCGACGCCGCCACGTACGAACGCCTGTCGCACATCGCGCCGATGCTAGGCCGTCCGCGCTCGCCGACGATGGAAGAACTGCTGCTGCAGGCGCAGAACGTCAAGCGCCGCATCCGCGTGATCACCAGCGATTTCTACAGCATGGCGACGGCGCTCGTCGGCACGGACCTCGTCGCGACGATGCACACGCGCCTCGCGCTCGCGTGCGCGCGCCGCCTGCCGATCCGCGTGCTGCCGCTGCCGTATGATCTGCCGCCGCTGGCCGAATGCCTGCAATGGCACCGCTTCCAGGAAAACGATCCTTGCCATATCTGGCTGCGCGGGATCATGCTGGAGGTCGCACGCGGCCTGCCGACGAATGCCGAGCTGCCGATGGCGCCGTTCAGTTTCAATTCGATCGAGACGGGGCGCGGCGTCACCGGGCTGTCGGTGGCATAATCGGCCACGTCGAACTCTAACGAAAGGAAACACGATGGTCGTGGAAAGCGCGGAAATCCTGGTCAAGGCCGGCATGGAAGAACAATTCGAAGCGGGCGTGCGGGCGGCAGGCCCGCTGTTCCGACGGGCGCGCGGCTGTCAGGGCATGCGCCTGCAACGCGGCGTGGAAAATCCGCGCGCCTATCGCCTGCTCGTGGACTGGGAGACGGTCGAGGACCACATGGTCCACTTCCGCGAGAGCGACGATTTCCAGGAATGGCGCCGTCTCGTCGGGCACTGCTTCGACGGCGCGCCCGTCGTCAGCCACTTCGCGGCCGCCGTCGACGGCTTCTGATAGCCCCGTCAGGGCAGCAGCATCGCCAGTTCCTGCGCGCCCTGGCGCAGGACCGGCAGGAATTCGTCCACCATGCGCTCCGGCGTCACGCGCGCCGCGTGCGCGCCCACGTTCAGCGCCGCCAGCACGCGGCCCGAGGCGCCGCGCACCGGCACGGCGATCGAGCGCAATCCCAGTTCCAGTTCCTCGTTGTTGACGGCATAACCGTCGCGGCGCACCTGCGCCAGGATCTCGCGCAGCCGGGCCGGATCCGTCACGGTGCGCTCCGTCATGGGCGTCAAGGTCGTGCGCGCCAGGTAGGCGTCCAGCTCGTCCTGCGGCAGGTGCGCCAGCAGCACGCGGCCCAGCGAGCTGCAATACGCGGGCAGGCGGCTGCCGGCGGTCAGCGACACCGACATCACGCGCGACGTCGCCGCGCGCGCCACGTACAGCACCTGGTCTTCTTCGAGCACGGCCAGCGAACTCGATTCGCCCAGCGCCTTGCTGACGCCGTTCAGGCAGGGCTGCGCGGCGGCCGTCAGCGGCGTCGACGACAGGTACGAGTATCCCAGCGTCAGCACTTTCGGCCGCAGGCTGAAGTTGTTCAGTTCCGCGTCGACGTAACCGAGCTGCCTGAGCGTGTGCAGGCAGCGGCGCACGGCCGCGCGCGGGATGCCCGTCTGCTGGCTGATCTGGGCGATGGTCTGGGGCTTGCGCGAGTCCGCGAACGCGCGCAGCACGGCCAGGCCGCGGGCGAGCGACGTCATGAAGTCCGGATCGGCGAGGGCGTCGATTTCTTCGGCAATGCTGCGCGGGCCGGCTGGGGTTGCTGTGTTGGATGACATGTCGGAATTGTAATCGATGGCGGTGGGGCGCCAGGAAGCGCTTGACGGGCGGCGCGGGGCGGGCGTACACTTTTTGTGCGGTAGACGAGCACTTGTTCGATAATCGCACATCTGAGCCAAAAGGTAAAACCCATGATCGACAAAACCTGTGAATCGCTGGAGCGGGCCGTGGCCGACATCCACGATGGCGCCACCGTCATGATCGGCGGCTTCGGCAATGCGGGCATGCCCTCCGCCCTCATCGACGCGCTGATCGCCCACGGCGCGCGCGAACTCACCATCGTGAACAACAATGCCGGCAACGGCGACACGGGCCTGGCCGCCCTCATCAAGGAAAAGCGCGTGCGCAAGATCGTCTGCTCGTTCCCGCGCCAGTCCGACTCCTGGCATTTCGACGCGCTGTACCGCGCGGGCGAGATCGAGCTGGAATTGACGCCGCAGGGCAATCTGGCCGAACGCATCCGCGCGGCCGGCGCCGGCATCGGCGGCTTTTTCACCCCGACCGGCTATGGCACGCTGCTGGCGGAGGGCAAGGAGACGCGCGTCATCGATGGCAAGAACTATGTGTTCGAAACGCCGATCCACGCCGACTTCGCGCTGATCAAGGCGCTGCGCGGCGACCGCTGGGGCAATCTCGTGTACCGCAAGACGGCCCGCAACTTCGGCCCGATCATGGCCATGGCCGCGAAGACCACCATCGCGCAGGTCGTCGACATCGTGCCGCTCGGCGAGCTCGATCCGGAAGCGATCGTCACTCCCGGGATCTTCGTCCAGCGCGTCGTCAAGGAGGCAGCATGAGTACCACCCGTTATACCCGCGACCAGATGGCCGCTCGCGTCGCCCAGGACATCCCGGAGGGCGCCTACGTCAACCTGGGCATCGGCCTGCCCACGAAGGTCGCCAACTACCTGCCGCGTGAACGCGAAGTGTTCCTGCACAGCGAGAACGGCCTGCTGGGCATGGGCCCCGCGCCGGCGCCCGGCGAGGAAGACGAAGACCTGATCAACGCCGGCAAGCAGCCGGTGACCCTGCTGACGGGCGGAGCGTACTTCCACCACGCCGACTCGTTCGCGATGATGCGCGGCGGCCACCTGGACATCTGCGTGCTCGGCGCCTTCCAGGTGTCGCACACGGGCGACCTGGCCAACTGGCACACGGGCGCGCCGGACTCGATTCCCGCCGTCGGCGGCGCCATGGACCTCGCGATCGGCGCCAAGCAGGTGTTCGTCATGATGGAGCACCAGACCAAGACGGGAGACAGCAAGATCGTCGAGCGCTGCACGTATCCGCTGACGGGCATCGGGTGCGTGAGCCGCATCTATACCGACCTGGCCGTGCTCGACGTCACCCCGCAGGGCCTGCGCGTGCGCGAGATGGCGCCGGGGCTCACGCTGGCCGACCTGCAGGCCGTCACCGCCGCGCCGCTGCTGGCGCCCACGAACGATTAAGACTGGAGAACGAACATGACCGACGCATTCATCGTCGACGCCATCCGCACCCCCATCGGCCGCTACGGCGGCGCGCTGAAGGACGTGCGCGCGGACGACCTGGGCGCCATCCCCATCCGCGAACTCATGCGCCGCAACCCGGACGTCGACTGGTCCGACATCGACGACGTCATCTACGGCTGCGCGAACCAGGCCGGCGAGGACAACCGCAACGTCGCGCGCATGTCGGCGCTGCTGGCCGGCCTGCCGCAAGAGGTGCCGGGGTCCACCGTCAACCGCCTGTGCGGCTCGGGCCTGGACGCGGTGGGCATCGCCGCGCGCGCCATCAAGAGCGGCGAGGCGCGCCTGATGATCGCGGGCGGCGTCGAATCGATGACGCGCGCGCCGTTCGTGATGGGCAAGGCGGAATCCGCGTTCTCCCGTAACGCGAACATCTACGACACGACGATCGGCTGGCGCTTCCCGAACCCGCTGATGCACAAGCTGTACGGCACGGATGCGATGCCGGCGACGGCGGAGAACGTCGCGGACGACTACAAGATCTCGCGGGCCGACCAGGATGCGTTCGCGCTGGCGAGCCAGGCGAAGGCCGCGCGTGCGCAGCACGACGGCACGTACGAAGCCGAGATCGTGCCGGTCTTGATCCCCCAGAAAAAAGGCGATCCGGTCCGGTTCGCGAAGGACGAGCATCCGCGCGAGACGAGCCTGGAAGCGCTGGCGAAGCTGAAACCCGTGGTGCGGGCGGACGGCACGGTCACCGCCGGCAATGCGTCGGGCGTGAACGATGGCGCGTGCGCACTGCTGCTGGCGAACGCCGAGGCGGCGTCGCAATACGGCCTCACGCCGCGCGCCCGCATCATCGGCATGGCGACGGCCGGCGTGCCGCCGCGCGTCATGGGCATCGGCCCGGCGCCCGCCGTGCAGAAGCTGCTGCGCCAGACCGGCATGACCCTGGATCAGTTCGACGTGATCGAGTTGAACGAGGCGTTCGCGTCGCAGGGCCTGGCCGTGCTGCGGCTGCTGGGCATCGCCGACAACGATCCGCGCGTCAATCCGAACGGCGGCGCGATCGCCCTCGGGCATCCGCTCGGAATGAGCGGGGCGCGGCTCGTCACGGCCGCCACGTACCAGTTGCAGCGGACCGGCGGGCGGTTTGCCCTGTGTACCATGTGCATCGGCGTGGGGCAGGGGATCGCGGTGGCGATCGAGCGGGTGTGATTCACGCGGCGGGGACGTCGTTCCCGTCCAGCCAATCGAAAATCCGAGGCCAGATGCGCGCATGCGCGTTGCGCCCCACCAGCACGCCCACGTGCTGCAGGTTGACGCCGACGTCGCCCTCGTAGTCCAGCACCTGCTTGCGCGGGCTCGACGTCGCGTCGTGGAACGGGATCAGGGCGTCAGGCGGAATCAGCTTGCTGCGCGGGTCGACCACGGAGACCAGCGGCGACGTCAGGTCGCACGGGCCGATCGTGCGGTTGCCGATCGCGAGCTTGCCCTGCATGAAGGCGTCGTGGCGGTACAGCGATTCGACGATCTCGGTGAACAGCCGGCCGGGCAGCGGGAATTCGTCGTGCGTCCAGCGCTCCACGCGCATGTGCGTGACCATGGCTTTCGGGTCCGTCATCGACAGCCAGCGGTCGGTCCAGCGCTCCCACTGGAACGCCTGCGGCTCGGCCATCGCGCTCATCATGTTGAGGAAGACGCCGGGCACCTGGCGGAACGTGTCGGCGATGGGGCGGGCGTGCGGCGTCGCGTCGATCAGGCGCGCGAAGCAGCTCGACGCCGGCGTGAAGTGCAGCGGCGATTCCAGCAGGATCGTCGCGCGCACGGCATCCGGGTGCAGGCAGCTGTGGATGGCGGTCAGGATGCCGCCCAGCGAATGGCCGGCGAGGACGACCTGGTCCGGCCCGCCGTCGGCCGCGATGGCGCGGCGGCAGGCGGCCAGCAGGTGGTCGCCGTAGTCGTCCAGGCCGAAATGGTCGTGGGTGTCGGGCAGCGCCACCCATTCGGCCAGGTAGACCCGGTAGCCGTGCTCCAGCCAGCGCCGCACGACGCTGACCTCGGGCGCGAGGTCCCAGATGTAGGGGCGCTTGATGGGCGCCGGCACGATAAGCACGGCCGGGCCGCCGTTCGCGGTAATGTCGGCCGGCGCGCCGTAGCGGCGCACGTTCAGGCCGGGTTCCGTGTGCAGGACCGTCGAGGGCGTCTGCTGCGGGCCGTAGCCGGCCCGTTCCAGCATGTCGCCGCGCGCCCGGCGGCTGCGGTCCATATTCTTGAGGGCTTGCGCGCCGAGCGTGCCCATCGTAGCGTTCCAGTTGCTTGCCTGCATGGCGATTCGTCCGAGGTCAGAGTGGAAGACATCGCACTTTACGCCACCTGCCCGCCGGCTCCAATCGCGCGCGAATGGAATACTGCTTGCGTTTGCGAAGCATTAAAACAACGGCGTGGTCGATGCTTGCAGGCTATTGTGCACGATTCACACAGGCGGCGGCGCACGTCCGCCGCCCAGGTCGTGCTTACTCGACCCAGCTGTGGCCGTCGCGCGCGAGCAGCGCGAACGACTCGGCCGGACCCCACGAGCCGGCCGCGTACGGATGCGGCTTCTCGTCCAGCGTCTGCCAGCCCGCGATGATCGGATCGGCCCATTCCCACGCGGCTTCCAGTTCGTCGCGGCGCATGAAGTGGGTCAGGCGGCCGCGCACGACGTCGATCAGGAGGCGTTCATACGCTTCGGCGCGGCGCTGCTGGAACGCGGATTGCAGGTCGAGGTTCAGCGCGACCTGCTGCATCTCCATACCGCTGCCGGGCTGCTTGGCCATGATCTGCAGCTTGATCGCTTCTTCCGGCTGCAGTTCGATGACGAGGCGGTTGGCGATGGCGCCGGCCGTCTGGGGGAACAGCGGGAACGGCGGATTCGCGAACTCGACGACGATCTTCGACGAGCGGCGCGCCATGCGCTTGCCGGTACGCAGGTAGAACGGGACCTTGGACCAGCGCCACGTGTCGATGAAGGCGCGCAGGGCGACGAAGGTTTCCGTCTTGCTGTCCTGCGGGACGTTCTTCTCTTCGTGGTAGCCGGGCACTTCCTGGTTGCCGGAGACGCCGCGGATGTACTGGCCGCGGATCGTGTCGCGCGCGATGTCGGCCAGGGTCATGCGGCGCAGCGAGCGCAGCACTTTCAGTTTTTCGTCGCGCACGGCGTCCGGCGACAGCGACGTCGGCGGTTCCATCGCGACGATGCACAGCAGCTGCAGCAAGTGGTTCTGGACCATGTCGCGCATCGCGCCGGCGCCGTCGTAGAAGCCGGCGCGGCTGCCGACACCGACTTCCTCGGCGACGGTGATCTGCACGCTGGAAATGTTCGGCGCGCGCCACAGCGGTTCCAGGATCGAGTTACCGAAGCGCAGCACCATCAGGTTCTGCACGGTTTCCTTGCCCAGGTAGTGGTCGATGCGGTAGATCTGCGATTCGGCGAAGTGGCGGCCGACGTCTTCGTTGATGGCGATCGCGGACGCGAGGTCCGTGCCGAGGGGCTTTTCCAGCACGACGCGGGCATGGGCGTCGACGAGGTTGCTCGCGGCCAGCTTGTCGCAGATGGTGGTGAACAGCGAAGGTGCCGTCGACAGGTAGAACACGCGCTGGGCGCCGGCGCGCGAGGCGCGGGCCAGCGCGGAGAAATCGGACGCGGCCTGCACGTCCAGGCGCACGTACTCGAGCAGTTTGAGGAAGCCGTCCCAGGTCTTCTCGTTGAAATTGCTGGCGGCGATGAACGAGCGCGAATTCGCCTCGATGTGGGCGAGATAGGCTTCGCGGTCGAAGTCCTGGCGCCCGGTGGACAGGATGCGCGTCGTCGGCGCCAGATTGCCGTGCAGGAAGGCCATATACAGGGCCGGCAGGAGCTTGCGCATCGCAAGGTCGCCCATGCCGCCGAAGATGATCATGTCGAGGGGGAGGCCGTTGTCTGCTTCTGTCGAGTGGGTCTGCATGTTGTTCTGAATCTTCGAAGTTGAGGTGGTTGCCCGGTACGCATTACGGTCCCGGCGGGGACGCATTGCCGGGCAGGGCATGACGGATGCAACCCGCTGCGGACCCGTGTGTCGGGGCGGCCAGCGTGCGGCGGCGGACGTTGCGGGCCGGCTTATGGCCGGGCGGCGACGCCGCGGTCGGGCGGGATGGGGGCGCCTGTGTCCTGGAACAGACGATTGTACACCGGGCCGGCGTGGTTGCCGGCAAGGGGCTGCGCGGGCTGGCCGGCCCCGCGCTGGCTATATCAAAATGTGATAACAAATGGCGAATAAATGATGGGCGGTGCATGCGGCGGCGCATTAACATGGTGACTCGTGCGGTGGCGTGGTGGCCATCAGCACGGCCTCGACTTACTTACTCTCGATATCACTTCAGGGCGCCCTCGTGGCGCCCTTTTTTTTCGGTGCCGGTCCGTGGGCGATGCGCGTTCCGTCATGCCGACGTCCTCCGCCCAGCCGCCCGATGCGCCTGCCTGCGCGCCGCTGCGGGTGCCGCGCGCGGCATCGAACGTATAGCGCACGCCGCGCGGTTCGACGTTCGGGGCGGCGCGAAATCGCACATCCATGGTTGTCCTTGTCGTTGGTACGCCAAGGACGTAATTTAACTACTTAAATGCAGCCAAGTAAAGCTTTGCTTTAAACGAGCGGGTGTCAAGGTCGAGGTAATTTTATTACGCGCTGTCCCGCTCGACGATGGTGAAGCCGATATCGCGCACGACGTCGGTAACGGGCGTGCCCGCGATGCGGTCGATGAGGAACTGCGCCGCGATCTGGCCCATCCTGCGGCCGTCCAGGTGGACCGTCGTGAGGGCCGGGTACATCTCGGCCGCGAACGCCTGGTCGCCGAGGCCGACGACCGCGAGCCGGCCGGGAACCTCGATGCCGAGCTTGTGCGCTTCCGTGAGCACCCCCAGCGCCACCATGTCGGAGCTGCAGAATACGGCGTCGATGCCGGGATCGGCCGCCAGCAATGCGCGCAGACCCGCCCGGCCTCCCGCCGCCGTGCCGGGCGCGGGGATCGTGTGGAAGGGGACGGTGCCGTCCGGGCCCTGCATGTCCAGGCGTACGGCCGCCTGCGCGAAGGCGCGGTTGCGGCGCTGGGCGCGCTCGTCCGAGGCGCTGATCACGGCCACGCGGCGCCGTCCGCGCTGGGACAGGAATTCGGCCACCGCCTGGCCGATATCCTCGTGCGAAAAGCCGACCAGCATGTCGGCCGGCGTGGGCGTCAGGTCCCATGTCTCGACGAGGGGGATCGCGCTCGCCTGCAGCCGGCGCCGCCCCTGCGCGGAGCGCATGATGCCGGCGAGGACGATGCCGTCCGGCCGGCGCCCGATGATCGCTTCCAGCAACTCGTCCTCGCGTGAATTCTCGTAGCCCGACTGGCCCAGGATCAGCTGATACCCGGCGGCGGCGAGGCTCTCCGTCAGCGCCTGGACGGTATCGATGAACACGGAGCCCGCGATGGTCGGCAGGATCGCCGCGACCATGCGGCTCTTCGTCGACGCCAGGCTGCCCGCCAGCAGGTTCGGCACGTAACCCGTGCGTTCGATCGCGGAGCGCACTTTCTGCACGAGGTCGGGCGAGACCTTCTCCGGGGAGTTCAGCACGCGCGACACCGTGATCGGCGCGACGCCCGCGACGCGCGCCACGTCCACGAGCGTGAGGCCGCCTTTCGTGCGGCGTGTGCGCTTGGGTGGCTCCGCCGGCGGGTCATTCCCGAGATTCTGAAAATTTGTCATGTCTTTTATTGCGCTCTCCTATTTGGATGGGATCGCGTATCGAAATGAATCAATTGGACTCTACGTCGTCTCATG
Organism: Massilia putida; assembly: GCF_001941825.1. Classification (NCBI taxonomy): domain Bacteria; kingdom Pseudomonadati; phylum Pseudomonadota; class Betaproteobacteria; order Burkholderiales; family Oxalobacteraceae; genus Massilia; species Massilia putida. Next base: position 909,296 of record NZ_CP019038.1, on the reverse strand, counting down.
CGTAGCGACAAGATACCATTTCATTTTTCCGCAAATGCTCGCCGGAAGCCTAAATCGTTTCCCGATTTATGCTCAGATTTAATTGATTGCGCTACCAAATGAGTGTTTCGAATTTGGCTCGCCGTCGAATGTCGTCTTATTGGAGAAACGGCGCCAATATCGGATATCACGTATCGGCGTGCTAGCGCTATCACGATTACGCTCAGTTCGTTTGCCTGAGGTAACGTAACGAACGCCTGCGAACCGCTGCGATCTTGCCGCAACCACGCCTGTCGGCGCCGTCGCAGCCGCCTCCCGCGCCGTCGTACGGCTCTGCCGGATCGGTTGTTTCGGTCGTGTCCCATTCAATTGCCCTTTCCGCGTTCCGCATCGAGTCCGCACGCCGATCTCACGCGTTGGCGGTTTCCGGACGAATTGTCGACCTATAAATTTTCAGCATAGTTTTTTTCAAAATATATATATACGTACGATGTTAGCGTACAACAGTGATGTTATGAGGTTTGACAAAAATCACGCTAAATAACTACACTCATGAAAACGATTACATAGCCCTAACGACTACGACGCGAGGGCAATAAATATAGCGTGGAGACAAACATGCGGACCCATCCGTTTATTCCCCGTTTATTTCAATCGCGACGCCATCTTTCGTATTGAACGATTTCGCGGCCGCCGTATTGGGGCCGTATTCAGCAGCAGTCGTAACCAGCCCCGCCCGTTGAAGCGGGGCGCCTCAAACAGAGCACAGGAGACACCATGATTCGATTCAAGAGAACCGCGATCGCCGTGGCAGCCGGCCAGATCGCACTGCTCGCCGGCGGTGCCGCGCTGGCGCAGACCGACGCCGGTCAGAACGCGTCCGGCGCCAACGTCGTCGTCGTGACGGGCCAGCGCGCAGCCCTGCAGTCGGCGCAGAAACTCAAGCAGAACGCCGACGAGGTGGTCGATTCGATCGTCGCCGACGACATCGGCAAGCTGCCGGACCGCTCGGTGACGGAAGTGCTGCAGCGCGTGGTCGGCATCACGATCGACCGCACGATGTCCAAGGGCGACCCCGAGCACTATTCGGTCGAGGGCTCGGGCGTGAACGTGCGCGGCCTGTCCTATGTGCGTTCGGAGCTGAACGGTCGCGATTCGTTCTCCGCGAACGGCGGCCGCTCGCTGAACTTCGAAGACGTGCCGCCGGAACTGATGGCAGGCGTCGACGTCTACAAGAATCCGTCGGCGGAACAGATCGAAGGCGCCGTCGGCGGCCTGGTGAACCTGCGTACCGCGCTGCCTTTCGATTTCTCGGGCCGCAAGTTTGCTGTGTCGCTGGACAAAACCTACTCGGAGCTCAAGAAGGGCAAGACGTCGCCGTCCGGCTCGGTCATGTTCTCGAACCGTTGGAAGACGGGCTTCGGCGAATTCGGTGCCCTGATCGACCTCGCGTATTCGGAAAGCGGCACCCGTACGGACGCGTTCCAGGTCGAGCCGTATTATCCGCGCAGCGAGGTGGTGTCCGGCAAGACCGTGTGGATCCCGAAGGGGTCGCAGTGGCGTACGCTGGAATTCAACCGCAAGCGCGAAGGTGCCTACGGCGCCCTGCAATGGAAGAAGGATGCGACGCTGAGCTCCTCGCTGACGTTCTTCAAGTCGCGCTACAAGATGCATTGGGACGAGCAGGCGATCTTCGCCCAGTCCAGCCCCTACAACATCAAGGTGAGTCCCGACGCCACCTTCGATTCGAAGGGTGCGCTGCTGACTGGCACGCTGACCGATCCGGCCGACAACGGCATCAATTTCGGCGCCGACACCCGTTCCGCGGACCGCAAGTCCGACACCACCGACGTGGCCTGGCACATCAGCTGGCGTCCGAACAGCGACTGGGCGTTCGACACCGACATCCAGCACATCCGCGCGACGACTTCGAGCTTCGACTCGACGGTGGCGACCGGCATCCAGATGCCGTCCGAGACCATCGATCTGCGCGGCGACGTGCCGACGCTGTCGTTCACCGACGCGCAGCGCGCCTACCTGGCCAACCCGGCCAATTACTACTGGGCGTTCACGATGGAGCACCAGGACCGCAGCCATGCCGGCGAATGGGCCTTCAAGCAGGATGCCAGGTTCACGTTCGACCATCCGGTCCTGCGCGACATCCGCTTCGGCGTGCGCTTCACCGACCGCAATGCGGTGACGCAGAACTCGAACCCGAGCTACAACTGGGCCGCCGTGTCGCAGCCGTGGCAATTGGGCTGGGATATCAGCAAGCTCGCCTACCTGGGCGATCCGCGCTTCGCGAACGGCATCCAGGTCCACTCGTTCAACAACTTCTTCAACAACAACACGTCGGTGCCGGCGCTGGTGTTCCCGAACGTGGCGCTGACCACCGGCTACCCGGGCACGTACGCGACGCTGCACAGTTATCACGACATCCTGTGCCATGAGCAGAACGGCCCGAACGGCAACTGCGCGGCCTGGAAACCGGCGACCTTCGGCACCGATCCTGCCGGCACGAACGACCAGAAGGAACGCACGGGTGCCGCCTTCACGCAGCTGCGCTTCGGCTTCGACGACCTGAAGTATCCGATCGACGGCAATGTCGGCCTGCGCTACGTGAAGACGCAAATGACGGCGCACGGCTACACGACGTTCACCCCGGCCACGCAGACGCCGGCCGGCGTCCCGGTGTTCACGGCGTTCGCCAAGAAGCAGGACTTCAGCAACGACTACAACAACGTGTTGCCGAGCCTGAATCTGCGCATGAAGGCGTCCGACAAGCTGCAGTTCCGCCTCGCGATGGCCACCGGTATCTCGCGTCCGGACTTCACCGACCTGCAGGGCTACACGACGCTGTCGCAGAACGTGGACAAGAACACCGGCCAGGTCACCTACACGGGTACCGGCACGGGCAATCCGAACCTGCGCCCCATCCGTTCGCACCAGTTCGACCTGACGGGCGAATGGTACTTCGCCCCGACCGGCTCGCTCACGCTGGCGCTTTTCAACAAGCAGCTGAAGGACGTGATCATCAAGCAGTCGTACGGCTATGACGTCGCGGACACGACCGGGAAGGCGTACACGTACACCGTGACCGGTCCGGTGAACGGCGCGGACGGCCATGCGCGCGGTGCCGAGATCGCGTACCAGCAATACTTCGACAAGCTGCCGGGCTGGTTGTCGGGCTTCGGCGTTCAGGCGAACTACACGTACGTGGACAGCAAGACGGACCTGCACCGGCCGGTGCACGCCGTGTACTGCTCGGGCGGCAATACGGCCGACAACTTCAACCTGAACCTGAACGGTTGCGACGTGGACGGCAAGACGTTCGGCGATCTGCCGCTGATCGGCCTGTCGCGCCAGTCGTACAATCTGGCGCTCCTGTACGACAAGGGCCCGCTGTCGGCGCGCCTGGCGTGGAACTGGCGCTCGAAGAACCTGCAGAACGTGAACGTCAACGGCACGCAGGGCACGGACGGTACCGATACCAACCCGAACAGCCCGACCTTCGGCCAGCACAACGTGGCCTGGGCGCTGCCGACGTGGGCGGACGGCTACGGCCAGCTGGATGCGTCGCTGTTCTACAACTTCACGCCTAACCTGTCGTTGGGCCTGGAAGCGCAGAACCTGACCGATTCCAAGGCCCGCCAGCTGATGCAGCAGGGTATCGGGTTCAAGGGCCGCGCATGGTTCGTGTCGGGTCCGCGTTATACGGCCAAGATCCGCTACAGCTTCTAAGCAGACCACGTCGTCCCCGCGAAAGCGGGGACCCATACCGAGCCGCAGAATCCGTATGTCGGGGCACCGCGATACTGCTGGTGCCCCGGCATTGGAAACTCAGCATGGCGGGGTCGCGCCGGTGGCGCTATCCCGCCCGCGCGGGGGATGGCGTTTTAGATGCCCTCCAACCCCAACTCCTTCGCATGCGAGCGCAGGAACGCCACCTGCGCGGCCCGCGTATCCGGCCCATCGTAGGGCAGCAGGGTCCACAGCTCGGACGCCTGCATGTGCCGCCCCGGCGCCAGCGTCACGTACGGCGCGTGCACTTCCATCTCCATCAATCCCTTCTCCGGTGCCTCCGGCTGCCAGTCGTTGTACAGCTCGATCTGGCCCTGGTCCGGATGGATGGCCGCGCGCGGCTGGTGCGCGAACTGGATCACCAGCACCTGGCCCTTGTGGAAGCCCGCCATCCAGCCGCTCGATGGCTGCAGCAGCATCTTGCCGTTGCGGTGCGGCCGGCCTTTGCCGGCCGGGTAGGCGTCGAGCGAGAACAGGCCGTCCGCCAGCGTCCACGTCAGCGGCACCATGTCCGGCTTCGGTTCGATGGCCTGCTGGCGCACGTCCTCACTGCGCGCGACGGGTACGTACACGCGCGTGTCCCCGTGGGCGCGCGTGTTGAACCAGATGTCCCACGCCACCTGTGCCTTGCGCACGTTGGCCGCGTCGACATCCAGGCGCAGGCTGTGCGGCTTGCCCGGGACGAGGCTGTAGCGCTTGACGAGCTGCAGGCCGTTGACGGGGCTGGCCGGGCTCGCGAGCGTGACCGCGTCGCCGCGCTTGTCCTCGACCTTGTAGCGGGCGAGGCTCAGCCACGGGTCGGGCGGCCAGGGCAGGCCGGCGCGCGCCGGGTTCACGTCCTGGTGCGACCACCATTCCTTCTGCGGGCCGACCCAGATCTCGTGGCCGAGCCAGCCGACGTTGTCCGTCGTGGCAGTGACGGGCGCGTCGGGATCGCCGGCGTTCGTATCGAGCTTGAGAAAGCTGGATTTTCCCGCCAGCGCGAACGACAGCAACCGCCCGCCGATGGCGTCGGTGAGGGTCGCGCGCACGGTGCCGTTGTCGAGGGTGAGGAGGGGGAGATCGGCCGCCTGTGCGGCGGCCGAGAGAGCGCAGGACAGGGCCAGCGCCGTAGCGGTTCGGGTTGGAGTGGGCATAAGCTGTCGGGTCTTGTGAAATCGGTTTCAGACCGACAGCTTAGCAAAGATTCACCCGGGCGGGGCGACGGATGCGCCTTCGATTCCATGGCGGGCCAGCGCGGCCGCCACGAAGCCGCTCGCCTTCATCTCCTCGACGAACGCGGCGAGGAAGGCAGCCGCTTGCTCGCCGCGTGACTTCGGCACGCCCATCGCCTGGCGGATGACCATGAAGCGGCCATCGAGGAGGCGCAGGCCGGCTCGGCCTCGCGCATCCGCTTCCAGTTGCTGGCGTACGCCCGCCGCCACGTCCGCGTCTTGCTCGAGGAAGACCGGCACGACGGCGGGCGAGGAGGGCGCGCGCACGATCTGCGCGTGCCGGAGGTGCCGGGTCAGGAACAGGTCGTAGGCGCTGCCCTTGCCGACGACGACGCGGTGCGCCGCCTGGTCGACGTCGTCGTTGGCGCGGATGGGCGAATCGTCCCGCACGAGGTAGCTGCCCTCGATCAGCACGTACGGCGCCGTGAACGCGATGTCGGCGCCGCGCGCGGGGTCGATGGCGAAGAAGCCGATGTCCGCGCGCTCGTTTGCGACGGCATCCACCGATTTGCCGGCGGTGTCGACGACGACGAGGTCCAGTTCCACGCCGAGCCGCCGCGCGAACTCGCGGGCGAGGTCGACGGAGACGCCGCCCGCGCCGCCGTCACCGACCGCGTGCGCCAGGATCGGGTTGCCCAGGTTGATGGCGGCGCGCAGCCGGCCGGTCGGAGCGAAGGCCATCGCCGGTCAGGCTTCGGCGACAGCCAGCGCCGTCATGTTGACGATCCGGCGCACCGTCGCGCTGGGGCTCAGGATGTGCACCGACTTCGCGGCGCCCAGCAGGATCGGGCCGACCGTCACGCCCTTGCCCGACGTGACCTTCAGCACGTTGAACAGGATGTTGGCGGCATCCAGCGACGGCATCACGAGCAGGTTGGCGCTGCCGCCGAAATCGTCCCGCATCTCATTCTTCTGCCGGTAGATGCTCCGGATGTCTTCCGACAGCGCGGCGTCACCGTGCACTTCGCCCAGCACCGGCAGTTCCGGCGCCGTTTGCGCGAGCAGGGCGCGCGCGTCGCGCATGCGCTGCGCGGACGGGCGCTGCGACGAGCCGAAGATCGAGTGCGACACGAGCGCCGCCTTCGGCTCGAGGCCGAAATGGCGCATCTCCGTCGCGGCCAGCTTCGTGATCGCCGCCAGTTCCTGCGCCGACGGGTTGTCGTTGACGTAGGTGTCGGTGATGAACAGGGTCATCTTGTCGAGCACCAGCGCGTTCATCGCAGCCAGCACCTCGGCGCCCGGCGCGAGACCGATCTCGTTCTTGACGTGCGCCAGGTGGCTGTCGTAGCTGCCCTGCATGCCGCAGATCAGGGAATCCACTTCACCCGCGTTCAGCAGGCGCGCACCTTGCAGCGTGGTGTCGCCTTCCGCTTCCACCAGCGTGTAGTCGACGCCCGCCTTCAGGCGCAGGCCGGACTGCTTGATCGCTTTTTCGACTTCCGCCGCGCGGCCGATCAGCACGGGCTTCGCGAGGCCCTCGTCGACGACGGTCTGCACGGCGCGCAGGACGCGCGGCTCGCTGCCGTCCGCGTAGGCGACGCGCTTCGGCGCGGCCTTGGCCTTGGCGAACACGGGCTTCATGAAGAAGCCGGTGTGGTAGATCATCTCGCCCAGCTTGTCGCGGTAGGCATCCATGTCGGCGATCGGACGCGTGGCGACGCCCGACGCTTCCGCGGCCTTGGCGACGGCCGGCGCGATGGCGGCCATCAGGCGCGGGTCGAACGGTTTCGGGATGATGTAGTCGGGACCGAAGTTCAGGTCCTGGCCGGCGTACGCGGCGGCGACGGCGTCGTTCGCTTCCGCTTCGGCCAGTTCGGCGATCGCGCTCACGCAGGCGAGCTTCATCTCGGTCGTGATGCGCGTGGCGCCGCAATCGAGCGCGCCGCGGAAGATGTACGGGAAGCACAGTACGTTGTTGACCTGGTTCGGATAGTCCGAACGGCCGGTCGCGACGATGCAGTCCGGACGGGCGGCCTTCGCCACTTCCGGCCGGATTTCCGGTTCCGGGTTCGCGAGCGCCAGGATGACGGGGCGGTCGGCCATCGTCTTGACCATCTCGCCCGTCAGCACGCCCGCGGTCGAGCAGCCGAGGAACACGTCGGCGCCGTTGACGATGTCGGCCAGCGTGCGTGCGCTCGTGTCCTGCGCGTACCTGGCCTTGTTGGCTTCCATGTTCGCTTCGCGGCCCTGCCAGATCACGCCCTTCGAGTCGGTGACGTAGACGTTCTCGCGCTTGACGCCCAGGCTCACCATCATGTCGAGGCAGGCGATGGCCGCCGCGCCGGCGCCCGACGCCACCAGCTTGACGGTGCCGATGTCCTTGCCGACGACCTTCAGCGCGTTCAGCAGCGCGGCGCTGGAGATGATGGCGGTGCCGTGCTGGTCGTCGTGGAAGACGGGGATGTTCATGCGCTCGGACAGCTTCTTCTCGATGTAGAAGCATTCCGGCGCCTTGATGTCTTCCAGGTTGATGCCGCCGACGGTCGGCTCGAGCATCGCGATCGCGTCGATGAGTTTATCGGGATCGTTCTCGGCCAGTTCCAGGTCGAACACGTCGACGCCGGCGAATTTCTTGAACAGGCAGCCTTTGCCTTCCATGACGGGCTTGGAGGCCAGCGGGCCGATATTGCCCAGGCCCAGGACGGCGGTGCCGTTCGAGATCACGGCGACCAGGTTGGCGCGCGACGTGTAATCGGCGGCGGTGGCCGGATCGGCGGCGATTTCCTCGCAGGCGTAGGCGACGCCGGGCGAATAGGCGAGCGACAGGTCGCGCTGGTTCGACAGGGGTTTCGTCGCCACGACCTCGATCTTGCCGCGCACGGGGCTGCGGTGGTATTCGAGCGCGTCGGCGCGCAACTGGGTGTCTTTAGCCTCGTTCAGGCTGCTTTCGGTAGTCATTGTTTCTCCTATGCCGCTGTGCGGACGATGTTATGTATTCGATGCTGGTGTCCCGCAGCGCGGCAGGGACCGCGCGGGGGACGTGTGCCGGGACGTGCGCCGCATTCCGAATCCGGCCCGCGCGGTGTGGATGGCCGGGGCACTGCGCGCGCTTCTGGCGCTGGCGCGAACGGGGGCACCGTCGTCGACGGCGATACGCGATCATACGTGATCGCGGCGGTTGTTGCTTAGCTCGCCAGATATTCGGTATATCACTGCGGCCTGAACATGCGGAAGAGCTGGTCCGGCCCGACCTCGAAATAGTCGGCCGGCCCGCCGCCGCGCAGGATGTGGCCCGCGCGCGCCGTGTCGTAGACGCCGTCCCTGAGCATGGCCCGGGCGATGTGCACGCCGACGACTTCGCCCAGCACGAGCCAGCTCGGCGCCGGCTGCCCGTCCGCGCCGTGCAGGCGCACGACCTGGGTGAGCCGGCATTCGAACGAGACCGGCGCCTCGGCCACGCGCGGCACGTCGACGAGGCGCGACGCGGCGGGCGTGAGGCCGGCCAGCGCGAACTCGTCGACGTCGGGCGGCACGGCCGCGCACGTGGCGTTCATGCGGTCGGCGAGGGCGCGCGTGGCCAGGTTCCAGCAGAACGCGCCCGTTTCCTCGACGTTGCGGACGGTGTCCTTGTAGCCGATGCTGGCGAAACCGACGATCGGCGGCGTGTAGTTGAACGCGTTGAAGAAGCTGTACGGCGCCAGGTTGAGGATGCCGGCGCGGCTGCGCGACGAGATCCAGCCGATGGGGCGGGGGCCGACGATGGCATTGAAGGGATCGTGCGGCAGGCCGTGGCCGGCGCGCGGTTCGTAGAAATGGATGTGGTCGTTCATCGGCGACACGATACCGCATCGGCGCGGGCCGCGTTGCCGGACAGGCCGTCTTGCATCATTATGCAACTAACCGACATGTGCCGTCGCGTGTAGGGTGGACGGCGCTGCCGTCCACGCGTTCAACCACCGTATGATCAGCCGGCAAACGCCACCTCGGCGACCCCACGCGCCCCCGGCCGCACCAGCAACACCGCCCCCGCCAGCGCGTCGTCCTCGCGCCCCGGCTGCACGATCGACGTCACGAGCAAGGTATCCAGCTCCGCCCCCCCGAAGCACGGCATGGACGGCTTCGCGACAGGCAGCGCCAGCTCCCGGTCCGGCTTCCCGTCCGGCGTGAACCGCAGCAGGCTGGAACCGTCGTTCCCGGCGACCCAGTAGCAACCGTCGCTGTCCATCGCCGCGCCATCCGGCCGGCCCGCGTACGCGGCCATGTCGACGAACAGGCGCCGGTCGTGCGGCACGCCCGCGTCGACGTCGTAATCGAACGCCCACACGCGCCGGCGCGTCGGATGCGAGTCGGACAGGTACATCGTGCGCCCGTCCGGCGACCACGCGAGGCCGTTTTGCGTGACGAGGCCGGAAACGAGCGGCGCCGACAGGCCGTCCGTGTCGTAGCGGTACAGGCGCCCGATGGGCAGCGCCGCGGCCATGTCCATCCACATCGTGCCGCTCCAGAAGCGGCCCTGGCGGTCGGTACGGCCGTCGTTGAAGCGCATGCCGGGCGCCAGTTCGGGCGGCGCGGCCAGCCGCTTGGCGCGCACGGTGCCGTCATCCTGCAGGTCGACGGCGAAGATGCCCGTCTCCATGCCGGCGATCAGGCCGCCCTGGGCGCGCGGCGCGATACAGGCCACCATCTCGGCCGCCGTCCAGTGGCGCGTCGCGCCGGTCGCGTGATCCAGGCGCCAGATGCGGCGCGCGGGGATGTCGACCCAGTACCAGGCCTGTTCGAGCGCGTGCCACACGGGGCTCTCGCCCACGGCGCAGCGCACGCCGCGGACGTGTTCGACGACGGCCTCAAGCATGCGCCAGCTCCTCCGGCAGCCGGGCCGTCGCTTGCGCCGGCACGAGCGTCTTCATGATGGCCCAGGCCAGCAGGTATGCCAGCGCGCAGAACGCGAACATGATCATATAGCCGGTCTGGATCTGGCCTTGGGCCCCGTAATAGTCGAACAGCCTGCCGCCCACCTTCGTGACGAGCACGCCGCCGATGCCGCCGGCCAGGCCGCCGATGCCGACGACGGACGCGACGCAATGACGGGGGAACAGGTCGGACGTGATCGTCAGCAGGTTGGCCGACCACGCCTGGTGCGCGGAGGCGCCGATGCCGATCAGGATCACGGGCACCCAGTAGCCGAGGTGGCCCAGCGGCTGCGCCAGCAGCACGACGAGCGGGAAGAACGCGATCAGCAGCATGGCCTTCATGCGGCTGTCGTATGGCGCGTGGCCGTGGCGCATGAAGCGCGACGGCAGCGCGCCGCCGCCGATGCTGCCGACCATGGTCATGCTGTACAGGACGGCCAGCGGCAACACGAGGCTCGAGGTCGCCATGCCGTATTTGTCGGTCAGGTATTTGGGCAGCCAGAAGAGGAAGAACCACCATACGCCGTCGGTCAGGAATTTGCCGACGACGAACGCCCACGTCTGGCGCAGGCCGAGCAGGGTGCGCCAGCCGGGCGCGGGGCCGGTGAAGGCCACCGGCGCGGCGCCCAGGTCGTCGCTGCGGATGTACGAGAGTTCGGCCTGCGACAGGCGCCGCTGGCGTGCCGGTTCGTCGAACAGGAAGGCCCAGAACACGACCCACAAGAAGCCGATGGCGCCGATCCAGATGAACGCCGCCTGCCAGCCCCAGATCGCGGCCAGCACGGGCACGGTCAGCGGGGCCAGGATCGCGCCGATGTTGGCGCCGGAATTGAAGATGCCGGTCGCGAACGAGCGCTCGGACTTGGGAAAGTATTCGGCGGTCGCGCGGATCGCGGCGGGGAAGTTGCCCGCTTCGCCGATCGCCAGGATCGTGCGCGCGACGATGAAGCCGACGACGGAGGCCGGCACGGCGAGGCCCAGCATGGCCTTGACGCCGGCGCCCAGTTCGATCGAGTACGCGTGGGCGATGGCGCCGCCGGACCAGATGACGATGGCGAGCGTGTACGCGGTCTTGGTGCCGAGGCGGTCGACGATGCGGCCCGCGAACAGCAGGGCGATGGCATACATGAACTGGAAGGCGGCGGCGATGTTGGCATAGTCCGTGTTCGACCAGCCGAACTCCTTCGACAGTGACGGTGCGAGAAGGCTCAGCACCTGGCGGTCGAGGTAGTTGACGGTGGTGGCGAAGAACAGCAGGGCGCAGATGGTCCACCGGAAGTTGCCGCCGGCGTGAGCCGCGGCGTCGCTCGTGCGATTGTGAGTCATGGTCAGGCCTTGTATTTGGTTGTGCCGACTTGTGCGCGGCCGGTGTCTCCCCCGGCCGTTGCCGCAGCCGCCGCGTGGGCGGCTGCGGCGGGCGACCGGCACATGGTACCAGCCACCCGATGCTGCTAAATGTCTACAAATTGATTATTTCGCGCTCAGCAGGGCGCCGTCCACCATGCGCGCGAGGCGTAGCGGATTGTCGTCGCGCAGCTCGGCCGGCAAGAGGTCGGCCGGCACGTCCTGGTAGCACACCGGACGCAGGAAGCGGTCGATGGCGGTGGCGCCGACGGACGTCGAACGGCTGTCCGACGTGGCCGGGAACGGGCCGCCGTGCACCATCGCGTGCGACACTTCGACACCGGTCGGGAAGCCGTTGAACAGCACGCGGCCCGCCTTGCGCTCCAGCGTCGGCAGCAGGCCGGCGGCCAGGTCCCGATCAAGCGAGGTCGCGTGCACGGTGGCCGTCAGCTGGCCTTCCAGGTGGCGCGCGACGGCCTGCATCTCCGCCTCGTCGCGGCAGGCGATCAGCAGCGATGCCGGGCCGAAGATCTCCTCGTCCAGCGCCGGGCTGGCCATGTACGTGGCGGCGTCGGTGGCGTACAGCGCGGCCTGCGCGGCGCAGCCGGTGCCTTCCGCGCTGCCCTGTGCGACCAGTTCCACGCCGTCGATGCCGGCGCGGCGGCCGACGGCGTCGACGTAAGCCTGGTGGATGCCGGCCGTGAGCATCGTGCCCGCGCCCTTGGCCGCCAGTGCTTCGGCGGCGGAGGCGCGGAACGCGTCCAGTTCTTTGCCGGCCAGGCCGATGACGAGGCCGGGATTGGTGCAGAACTGGCCGACGCCCAGCGTCAGCGAATCGACGAAGGCGCTGGCCAGCTTCGCGCCGCCCGCGGCGAGGGCGCCCGGCAGCAGGAACACCGGATTGATGCTGCTCATTTCGGCGTAGACCGGGATCGGTTCGTGGCGCGCGTTCGCCGTGCGCACGAGGGCGAGGCCGCCCTGGCGCGAACCGGTGAAACCGACGGCCTTGATGGCGGGATGCGCGGCCAGCGCCTGGCCGGCCACGCGGCCTTCGCCGATCAGCATCGAGAACACGCCGTCCGGCATGTCGCAATCTGCGGCCGCCTGGCGCACGGCCTTGCCGACCAGTTCCGACGTGCCCAGGTGGGCGCTGTGCGCCTTCACCACGACGGGGCAGCCGGCCGCCAGCGCGGACGCGGTGTCGCCGCCGGCCACGGAGAACGCGAGCGGGAAGTTCGATGCGCCGAACACGGCGACGGGGCCCAGCGGGATCTTGCGCATGCGCAGGTCGGAACGGGGCGGGGTGCGCTGCGGCAGGGCCGAATCCAGTGTCGCGTCGAGGAAGTACCCGTCGCGCACGACCTTGGCGAACAGGCGCAGCTGGTTGCAGGTGCGTCCGCGCTCGCCTTCCAGGCGGGCCGTGGGCAGGCCCGACTCGGCGCAGGCGCGCTCGATGAGCAGCGGGCCGATGTCCATGATGCGGTCGGCGATGGTTTCCAGGAAGCGCGCGCGCTGCTCGAGCGACGTGGCGCGGTAGGCGTCGAACGCCTGTTCGGCGAGCTCGCACGCGGCCGCGACGTCCTGCTCGGTCGCGAGGCCGAATTCCGGCTCCATATTGCTGCGGGTCGCCGGGTTGAAGGCACGCGTCGTGCCGGCGGCGCCGCGCACGGTGCGGCGGCCGATGATCATTTCACCTTGGATGGTCATGTGGTGGTCTCCGATACCGCTGGTTATTGCGCGCCTTGCGCGACGATCAGTTTGTGCAGCATGTCGCACTCCTCGGCCGTCAGGTCGGTCAGCGGCGCGCGCACCGGGCCGCCGTCGTGGCCCACGAGGCGGGCGCCGGCCTTGACGATCGACACGGCGTAGCCGGCCTTGCGGTTGCGGATCGCGAGGTAGGGCAGGAAGAATTCGTCCAGCAGCCGGTTCGTCGTCGCGTGGTCGTCTTTCGCGATCGCGTGATAAAAATCCATCGCCAGTTGCGGCATGAAGTTGAACACGGCCGACGAATACACGGGCACGCCCAGCGCTTTATACGCGGCGGCATAGACTTCCGCCGTCGGCAGGCCGCCCAGGTAACTGAAGCGGTCGCCCATGCGGCGCCAGATCGACACCATCAGTTCGATGTCGCCGATGCCGTCCTTGAAGCCGATCAGGTTGGGGCAGCGGTCGGCCAGCTTCTCCAGCGAATCCGGCGTCAGGCGGCATTGCGCGCGGTTGTACACGACGACGCCGATATTCACCGATTTGCAGACTTGTTCCACGTGGGCGACGAGGCCGTCCTGGCTCGCTTCCGTCAGGTAGTGCGGCAGCAGCAGCACGCCCTTGGCGCCGAGGCGTTCGGCTTCCTGGGCGAACGCGATGGCGCTGCGGGTCGGGCCGCCGGCGCCTGCGAGGATGGGCACCTTGCCGGCGCAGGTGTCGACCGCAGTTTTGATCACTTGCGAATAGTCGTCGTGCGTCAGCGAGAAGAATTCGCCCGTGCCGCCGGCCGCGAACAGGGCGGTGGCGCCGTACGGGGCGAGCCATTCCAGGCGTTCGATATAGGTGCTGGGACGGAAGTTGCCTTCGGCGTCGAAGTCGGTGATGGGGAAGGACAGCAGGCCGGACGAAATGACCTGTTTGAGTTCTTGCGGGTTCATGGAAGCTCCAATGATGGGGGGCGGTTCGACGAGATAATCTCTCTACAATTGTCAGTCATCGTACAAGTGCGTCGCCAAAAGGGCAAGTGGAAAATTCGCCCGGCGCGGAAGACATCGCTTGTGATATCGATCCTGGTATCACTCGATGAATAAAATTTATTGGACGGATATTTACAGATCGGTTCCAATTCAAATCATGCAATGGTAGCGGTAACAGGTAGCGGTATCACTAACATAGCATAGCAAAGAAACAGCAGCAGAGGCAGCGAACCGGATGCACTGGCAAACACCGGTCCGGGCATCGCGGTTCGCACGCGAACCACACCGACACAATAAAAAACGGAGACAGTATGCCAACGCAGTTTCGCAAAACCTTGATTCACCTTGCCGTTGCAAGCGCCTGCGGCGTTCCCGCCATCACGGGTCATGCGCAGGAGACCCAGGCACCCCCCGCGGCCGCGCCGGACGGCGTGAGCACCGTCGTCGTATCCGGCTCGCGCATCGCCGCGCGCGGCTTCAGCCAGCCGACGCCGACGACGACGCTGACGGCGGAAGACCTGGCCAAGGCCGCCAAGCCCAACCTGTTCGAGACGCTCACCGAACTGCCTGCCCTGCAAGGCAGCACGGGCCGCACGACGTTCACGTACAGTACGTCGAGCGGCGTCCAGGGCTTGTCGTCGCTGTCGCTGCGCGGCCTCGGCACGATCCGCACGCTGACCCTGCTGGACGGCCAGCGCGTCGTCGGCGCCAACGTCACCGGCGTCACGGACGTGAGCCAGTTCCCGCAACTGCTCGTCAAGCGCGTGGACGTCGTGACGGGCGGCGCGTCGGCGTCGTATGGCTCGGACGCGGTGGGCGGCGTCGTCAACTTCATCACCGACAAGAAGTTCAACGGGTTCAAGTTCAATGCCGAAGGCGGCATGACGCGCTACCACGACGACAAGAACGGCACGCTGCAGGCGGCATGGGGCCGCGGCTTCGCGGACGACCGGCTGCACGTCGAAGTGAGCGGCGAGTTCACGAAGGAGAACGGCATCGATTCGCCGGGCTTCGGCGAAGTGGGCGCGAACGGCCGCAGCTGGTACAAGAATCCGGCCTTGCAGGAATCGACGAAGGCGATGCAGGCCGCGGGCGCGCCGCGTTATAAAAGCATCCTGCACGCGCAGCACATCCAGTATGCGAAATACGGCCTGATCACGGACGGCCCGCTCAAAGGCACGGCGTTCGGCCCGGGCGGCACGCCGCATCCGTACCAGTACGGGACGAATTGCGTCGGCAATTTCTGCGTGGGCGGCGACCTGTCCGGCAGCGTGGGCGCGGGTACGAACCTCGCGATGAACTTCAAGCGCCAGGTCGCCTACACGCGCGTGTCGTGGGATCTCGACGCGGACAACGAGATCTACGTCACCGGCAACTGGGCGCAGGTGACGTCCGTGTTCTCGCCGAACCCGGGCGCGGCCAAGCAGGGCAACCTCGGCATCAAGTGCGACAACGCGTATCTGCCGGCATCCATCGCCGCGGGCTGCGCGTCCGGTTATCCGAGCGGCGTGATGCAGGTCGGCACCGCGAACGCGGAATTCCCGGCCAATATCACCGTGCATCCGACGCGCACCCAGCGCCGTGCCGTCGTCGGCGCCGACGGCCGCTTCGCGCTGTTCGGCAAGGACTGGTCGTACGATGCGTACGCGGAGCATGGCGAGAACACGACCGTGATCCACGTGCGGGACATCACGCTGAACCGCCGCTACAACTATGCGATCGATGCGGTCCGCGACGCGAGCGGCAACATCGTCTGCCGCGACGCCGCCGCGCGCGCCAACGGCTGCCAGCCGATCGACATCTTCGGCGACGTGCCGATCAATATGGCGGGGTGGTCGTACATCGCGCCGCAAAACAGTCCGATGCAGCACACCGATTCGAGCCAGAACGTGGTCAGCGCGAACGTGCACGGCGACGTCATGGAAGGCTGGGCGGGTCCGGTCTCGATGGCGGCCGGTGCCGAGTGGCGCCGCGAAGACTACTCGGTGCACGGCGACCCGTACGGCGCCGGCGTGGACCTGCAGTCGCGCTACGGGCCGGACTATCCGCTCGACACGACCCTGTCGACGGGCGGCGACAACTGGTTCGCCGGGAACTACCACAACGGCCGCGGCGCGTTCAACGTGAAGGAAGCCTACGTCGAATTCAATATCCCGTTCCTCAAATCGGCGGCCTTGGGCGAGGCCAACCTGAACATCGCCGACCGCCAGGAAAAATACAGCACGGCGGGCAATGCCAATGCCTGGAAGATCGGCGCGACGTGGAAGACGCCGGTCGACGGCCTGCGCCTGCGCGCCGTCAGTTCGAAGGACGTGCGCGCGCCGAACCTGTCCGAGCTGTACGCGGCCATGACGGTGACCAACCAGGCCGTGAACAATTCTCAGGGCTCCTCGGTGCAGATCCAGCAGCGCAATGTCGGCAATCCTGAACTGAAGCCGGAAGTCGCCCGCAACAATTCGTTCGGCATCGTGCTGAGCCAGCCCGGCTGGGCGCGCGGCTTCAACCTGTCCGTCGACTATTACGACATCAAGGTCAAAAACGTGATCAACTCGCTCGGGCCCCAGCAGGAAGTGGACCTGTGCTACGCCGGCTACCAGAACGTGTGCGGCGCGGTGTCGATCAACGGTCCGGCCGGCACGAACTACGTGCTGGCCCAGAGCTTCAATTTCGCGTCGCTGCACACGAAGGGCGTCGACATCGAGACGGCGTACCGCACGAACCTGCGCGGCTACGGGCTGCCGGGTGCGTTCACGCTGCGCGGCATGGCCACGCGGACGATCCACGCCGTGTCCGACCCCGGCGTGCCCGGCACCACGCCGAGCGAAGGCGCGGGCAATATGGCGGGCAGTACGCCCAAGTGGAAAGCGCTCGTGACCGAGTCGTGGGAGAACGGCAAGCTGGGCGTCAGCCTGACGGAGCGCTGGGTCAGCGCCGGTGTGTTCAGCAACGAATTCATCGAATGCCAGACCAACTGCCCGCTGCCGACGGCCGCGCATCCGACCATCTACGACAACCATCTGGCGGGCGCCACCTACGTCGACTTCGGCGCGACGTACAACTTCGCCAAGGACTCGATGCTGTACTTTAAGATCGACAACCTGGCCGACCGCGGGCCAGTGCTCGTCCCGCAAACGAACCTGAGCATCGGTATCAACCCCGCCATCTACGACGTGATCGGCCGGACGTACCGGGCCGGCGTGCGCATGAGCTTCTGACGGAAGCGCCCGGGGCCGCCCGTCGCCCCGGGCTGTTTATGAAAATTTCAGAAAAGTAAATACTGTTGCGCGTAAAAAACATTTTCCGATTATTTATGCCATCCCGGCTATTGTAGACGGATAGATTTGGATAGATTGTAGATGTCGAGGAGGAGACAACCATGCGGCATCTTACGATCAAACAGACGTTCATCACCCTGCTGGCCCTGACCTTGCTCATGGCCGGCCTCATGCTGGTGGCGCTGCTGCGCCTCTCGGCTGCGCAAAGCCGCGCGACGGACGCGAGCGACGCCCGCTACCGTTCCTATCTGCTGGCCGACGAGCTGCGCCAGAGTTCCGACGATCTCACGCGCCTCGCCCGCACCTACGTCGTCACGGGCGACGCGCGCTACGAAGAGCAGTACATGGGCATTCTCGCCATCCGCAACGGCACCAAGCCGCGGCCCGAACACTACGAACGGATCTACTGGGACCTCGTCGCCGGCGGCGTGCCGGTGCCGCCGTCCAGCGGGCAGGCGGTCCCGTTGCAGCAGCTCATGCGTCAGGCCGGCTTTTCCGACCAGGAGTTCGCGAAGCTGAAGGAGGCGCAGGATGTATCCGACGCGCTCGTCAAGACGGAAGTCGTCGCGATGAATGCCGTGAAGGGCCTGTTCGACGACGGCCACGGCGGCTTCACGCGCAAGGCCGAACCGAATCCCGAATTCGCGCGGACCATCATGCACGACGCGGCCTACCACCAGAACAAGGCGCGCATCATGGTGCCGTTGAACGAGTTCCTGCGCCTGCTGGACGAGCGCACGGGCAAGGCCGTCGCGGAAGCTGGGCAGGGCACGCGCACCGCGATGGCGGCGGCCATCGTGCTGATGATCGTGTCGCTCGTGCTGACGACGACCGCGCTGTACATGGTGTACCGCTACATCATGCGCAACCTGAACAAGGCGGTCGACGCCGCCGACCGCATCGCCGGCGGCGACCTGTCCGGCGAGGTCGCCGTCGAATTCGACGACGAAGTGGGGCGGCTGATGGCGGCCATCGCCACCATCAACGGCAACCTGCACGACATGCTGGCCAAGATCCGCGCGAGCACGGAAAACATGGCGACGGCGACGGACGAAATCGCGACGGGCAACGCCGATCTGTCGGCGCGCACGGAAGCGGCGGCCGGTTCGCTGCAGGAGAGCGCCAGCGCGATGGAGACGTTGACGCAGACCGTGCAGCGCAACGCCGCCAACGCGCAGAGCGCCAACGAGCTCGCGGCGCGCGCCACCACCGTGGCGGGCAAGGGCGAGGACGTGATGACGCAGGTGGTGTCGACGATGGGGCGGATCAAGGACGGCTCGGCGCGCATCAGCGACATCATCGGCGTCATCGACAGCATCGCCTTCCAGACGAATATCCTCGCGTTGAACGCGGCCGTGGAAGCGGCCAGAGCCGGCGAGCAGGGACGCGGCTTCGCGGTGGTGGCGTCGGAAGTGCGCGCCCTGGCCCAGCGCAGCGCGGGCGCCGCCAAGGAAATCAAGGGCCTGATCAGCGATTCCGTGCAGAGCGTCGAGACGGGCAGCCGCCTCGTCGACCAGGCCGGCAATACCATGAACGAGATCATGGACGCGATCCGCCAGGTGTCCGGCATCCTGGCCGACATCGCGCGCGCCAGCGCCGAGCAGGGCCACGGCATCGCCGACGTGAGCACCGCGGTGCATCAGATGGACGGCATCACGCAGCAGAACGCGGCGCTCGTGGAAGAAGCGGCGGCGGCGGCCGAAAGCCTGAAGAAGCAGGCGCAGGCGCTGCTGCAGGCCGTCGGGATCTTCACGCTGGAGCGCACCGGGGCGCCACGCGCGCGCCCGAAGCTGACCGTCGTGCGGCCTGTCGCCCTGCAATACCGCTGATCCGCCGTAGGGTGGGCGGACCTCCGCCCGCGCGGAACGCCGCGTAGCCGCACACGTCACGCGTGGGCACGGCGTGCCCACCCTACGGGTTCTTATCCCGCCGGGCGTTCCTGCAGGCGCTGCTGCGCCTCGCGGAGCCTCTCGCGGCTGTTCGACAAATGGGTGCGCATGGCGGCGCGCGCCGCTTCCGGATCGCGCCGCAGGATCGCCTTGTAGATGTCTTCGTGTTCGCGGTTGACGCGTTCCAGGTAGTCGGCTGGCTTGTCCTCGCCGAAGCCCGGCGTGTTCAGGCGCGCGCGCGGGATGATGGCGCTGCCCAGTTGGCCCAGCAGCTCGACGAAATAGCGGTTGTCGGTCGCTTCCGCGATCAGCTGGTGGAAGCGCACGTCGGCCTCCACGGACGTGTGCCCGTTCACCAGCGCGCGCTGCATCTCGTTCAGCGCCTCGCCCATGCGCGCCACCTGTTCGTCGGTGCGGCGCGACGCCGCCAGCCAGGCGGCCTCGGTCTCCATGCTGATGCGCAGTTCGAGGATCGCGAGCACGTCGCGCACGGTCACGACGCTGTCCGTGCCGATGCCGAGCGTCGTCGCGGGCGGTTCCAGCACGAAGGTGCCGATGCCGTGGCGCGTCTGCACGAGGCCGCTCGCCTGCAGCTGCGAGATCGCCTCGCGCACCACCGTGCGGCTGACGCCGTACTCTTCCATGATCGCCGCTTCCGGCGGCAGCTTGTCGCCGGGGTTGAATTCGGAGCGGCGGATGCGCGCGCTCAGTTCTTCCACCACGCCCTGGGCGAGGTTGCGGTATTTCTTGCGGGCGGGCAGCAGGGCGGTCGGCGAGTTCATGCGGGCGTGGTAAACAGTGGGTCCAGGCCACGATTATAGCGGGGCGGACTCGCTTGTCTGACAACTTTGCAAAAAAATTGCGAATGATCCGTCGTTCCTGCGAAGGCGGGAACCCATACCGAAGTGCCGACGTCGACTCGTCGAGGGCCCCGAGTTTCGGGGACTCACCGAATCCTGGGCCTCGGTACGGGTTTCTGCTTTCGCCGGAAGTCGTTTCCGGCAATGCCGGGATGACATATCAGGTCGGACGTCAGACGACATCCGGCGTGCCGAAGCGCGTTTTACGGGCCGTTCAGGGCTTGTACTTCGGCCCGTTGTGCAGGAACACGCCGCCCTGGTAGAACGTCGTGATGTCGTCGGCGGGCGGATATTCCACCGTCTGCGGCAGCTTGTGCGCGAATTGCTGCGAGCTGTCTTTCGGCTTGTAGCGCAGGAACGCGGCGTGGCGGTCGTCCCACCAGCGGCCCTCGTTGTCCGAGATGCCGAACGCGATCGTGTGGCCCACGCGCGGCGTGACGAGGGAGCGGTGCAGCAGCTGCACGAGGTCGTCGAGGGAGAGCCACGTCACCATCTGGCGGTAGTTCGTCGCTTCCGGCCAGCAGTAGCCGATGCGGATGCACACGGTCTCCACGCCGAAACGGTCCCAGTAATAGCGCGACAGCGTCTCGCCGAACACCTTCGACACGCCGTAATAGCCGTCCGCGCGCGGCGGCATCGTGGCGTCGACGAGGTCGGTCGTCTTGTACATGCCCATCGTGTGGTTCGTGCTGGCGAAGACCACGCGGCGGATGCCGAGTTTGTGCACGGCCTCGTACAGATTGACCATGCCGAGGATGTTGGCCTGCATGATCGGCGCCCATTCCTCTTCGGTGGAGATGCCGCCGAAGTGCAGGATGGCGTCGACGCCTTCGCACATGCGCATGACGGCGTCGCGGTCGCCCAGGTCGCACAGGACGATTTCCTCGTGCTGCGCGGCCGGGCCGAAATCGGCCACGTCGGACAGGCGCACGATGTCGGCGAATTCGTGCAGGCGCTCGCGCAGGCGGCGGCCCAGGTTACCGGCGGCGCCGGTGAACAGGATGCGTTTGAATGGTTTCGTCATCGTTGGTTACATTGGTACGGGAAAGGAAAGGCGGACACGCGGCGCGTCCGCGTGCCGCCATGCTAACAGCGTTCCCGTGCCGTTGGCCAGTCCGTCCGGTTCAACCGCGCCTACGGCGGCGGCTCAGCCCGAGCAGCGCGAGGCCCGTCAGGCACGGCGCCGGGGCGGGCCCCTCGGGCAGGCGCACGGCGTCCGTCGCCGTTACGACCGGCTCCATGCCGGGCAGCGCCGCGAACGTCGGCACGTCCCCGCCGGCGCCCGGATGGTTCTGGCCGGCGTCGAGCAGCGCCACTTCCAGCGTGCTGCCCGCGCCGGGCGTTTGACCGATGTCGAACGCGACGTCAAGGGTGACAAGAAACGCGAGATGACCGCCAAGGCGCGTCCATTGCCCGGATTCGTTCCAGCCCGTGCCGTTGCCGAGATCGATGCCGGACGCCGTCGATCCGCTCACGTCGCCGGGGCGATCTGCGGCGCGCTGTCGTCGTCGTCGATGCCGGAAAAGCCGGTCAGCGTCGCGTGCACCGGACTGGCGGCCTGGCCGGGGATCAGGAAGTCGAGGTGGCCGGACTGGCCGGCGTAGCCGTGCGTGTCGATGGCCACGTGGTACGTCGGGAGCTAAGGCAGCGCGGGCAGGCTGCCGTCCGGCAGGCGCGGGGCGTCCCAGCCGTCCAATGACGTGCTCTGGAAGTCCGCGCTCGCGACGGGCACGCCGGCGCGATTCCGGCTGTTGTTGGCGACGTCCGCGCCCGCCATGTTCATCACGGGCGTACCCTGCCACGCGAGGTTGTCGCGCAGGATGCCCAGGCCGACGGCGGCGCCGCCGATGCCAGGCTTGCAAGAGGGTGGCGGCATGCGGCTGACGGAAGTCGCCGACCAGGCGAATACGGCGACGGGATCGACGGGCTTGTCGACGGCTACCCTGTCCATCGTCGAGGCGGAGTTCTACGAACGGCCGTGAGCGACGCGCGCGCGGAGTGTCGGTCCGGATCGATCACGGGGTGATCGTTCGGACGTCACGGTGGCGCATACTTACGCGCCGCGATAACCGCCGGCGCGCCGGAACCGCAGATCCGCGCGAAAGCGACATCGCAATCGCGAATTTGAGCGGAACCCGTGTCGATTGCGCACGCACTTCGCTCACGCCGATGAGTATTTTCCTGTGATATATCACAGCGCGGGTGAGCAACCCTACACTGTTTCCCAAGCCGACGAGTCGACGACCGCAGCGCCGGAACGGCGGCGTCACCTCGAAAAAAGACAGGCCGCTCGCCGCGGTCCACCTAGGAGACAGCCATGCAGAACATCCGAACCGTCATCCGTCCGACACGCCTCGCGTACGCCGTCTCGCTGGCGCTCGCCTCGCTGGTGGCGGGCCACGCCGCGCTGGCGCAGGACACGCCGGCGCCGCAGGACGCCACCAACGCGCCGGCGCCGGCCGCCGGCACCGGCGCAAGCGCGGCCCCGCAGGGCAACAACGAGATCGCGAGCGGCATCGCGACCGTCGTCGTCTCGACCCGCAAGTCGCAGCAATCGTCGATCGCCCGCAAGAAGAACGCGGCCACCGCGCTCGATTCGATCGTGGCCGAGGACGTCGGCTCGCTGCCCGACCGGAACATCGGCGAGGCGATCTCGCGCATGGCCGGCATCGCGCTGGACCGCGGCGACTTCGGCGAGGGCGTCACCGTCGCGGTGCGTGGCAACGGCCCGGACCTCACCCGAGTCGAGATCGACGGCCAGGCCGTGCAGTCGGCCAATAACGCCGCCGGCGGCCGCGGCAGCGAATTCCGTCAGCTGTCGGCGGACCTGATCAAGAGCGTGGACGTGGTCAAGGGCTCGACCGCCGACATGGTCGAGGGCTCGCTGGGCGGCGGCATCATCATCAAGACCCGCACCGGCCTGGATTTCAAGGAGCCGTTCGTGTCGGTGCGCGTCGCCGGCACCACGAATAACCTGAACAAGAAGTGGGAGCCCGACACCAACGTCATCCTGTCGCGCAAATTCTTCGACGACCGCTTGGGTGTCATCCTGAATGCGTCGAAGTCGACGACCGCCAACGAGCAGCACCAGATGCAGGTCGCGACCAGCGCGGCCGCCGGCTACGCGCGCCTGATCGACTTCGACAACTCGCCGGACAAGACCTTCACGTACAACCCGGCCACGCTGAACATGGCGGATCCGGCGTCGACGACGCCGGCGGCGCCCGTGGCCGGTTCCACGGGCATCTATCCGTACACGAACGGCACCGGCAACTACAACACCTACACGCCGTACGAAATCCTGACCAAGTCGGCCGCCGCCCAGACCAAGGCGGCATGCTATTCGGCCTTCCCGCAGCTGGCGGCCGCCGACGCCTCGCTGAAAAACCTGAGCGCGACCAACCGTACCAACGCGGTGAACGAGCGCCAGAATGAACTGATCAGCTGCCTGAACCAGTGGAACGACTACACGCCTTCGCTGATCCGCAACAAGATCCAGACCGAGATCGACCGCCGCCAGGACCTGGACCTGCGCGCCGACTTCAAGGTCAACCGCGAGCTGACCGTGTACGCCAAGGGCAGCTATTCGAAGCGCCACACCGACAACAACACGTCCTACCTGAACCTGGGCGGCCTGAACGTCAACACGGCCAAGACGTTCACGGACACGAACGGCGTGCGTGCGGTCGCCCCGGGCGCGAACGGCGCGGGCTACTATCTGTACCCGACCACGGCCAGCTTCCTGAGCGGCGGTCCGGCCGTGCAGGGCGCCGTCGCCAACGTCGACCCGTCGACGGTCACCGTGGACGCGAGCCACCACGTGACCAGCTTCGGCATCAGCGACGGCGCCGCCGGCGTGGACCAGATCTTCCAGAAGTCCGACATCATCACCAAGTACTTCCAGACCGGCGGCGAATGGAATCACGACGGGGTGAAGGCCGAGTGGATGATCGGCGACGCCAAGTCGGACTACACGACCGAATTTTTCCGCACGTCGTTCGCGTCGTACTATGGCGCCGCGCAGCTGTCGGTGACGCCGACCGGCCTGTGGGCGTACAGCTTCCCGCAGGGGTCGAGCTTCGACCTGTACAACCCGGCCAATTACGCGCGCCTCGTACAGCCGGGCGCGGCGGCGGCCGTCACCAGCGGGACCACTTACATCAACAACGTGCCGGCGTATACGCAGGCCCAGCAGCCGCTGCTGACGTATTCGCAGCCGCAGCTGACCTATACGCCGACGAAGACCGCCACCGAGGAGCGCACGGCCAAGGCGGACTTCACGTTCCAGGTGCCGGAAACCATCCCGTTCTTCACCCGCTTCAAGACCGGCTTCAATTTCCGCGATACCCGCTTCGATACCCGCGGCGGCAACGGCTACCAGGTGAGCACGAACCCGATCGTCTATGCGATCCCGGGCCTCGTGCGCAGCACCCTCGTGGGCTGCCAGGACACGGCGGGTTCGCTGGGCGCCGGCGGCAACAAGTGCCAGTACGGCTACGTGCCGAGCAACCGCTGGGACAGCCAGAGCTCGGGCACCGTGACGGTGACGCCGCAGCAGTTCCAGGACATCGTCGCCCAGTCGCTCAACGGGGATATCACGAAGACCCGGTTCTTCAACGGCGCCAACGGGCAGTTCGGCGGCGCCGTCGCCAACTGGCCGAACATCGATGTGCAGAAGGTGTTCAAGCTGGCCGGCATCACGAACGCGAACCTCGATTGCATCGACAGCTGCAAGGGGACCGACGGCAAGATCTACGAGGCCCCGGTGACGCGGATGAGCGAGCGCTCCGAAGCCCTGTACGTGATGGGGGATTTCAATATCGACCGGATCCCGTTCACCACGCGTTCGCTGCCGTTCGACTGGGCGCTGGAAGGCAATCTGGGCTACCGCTACGTCCGCACCAAGGTGCACGGTGTCGGCAACATGCAGTTCGAGTCGATCACCCGCACCGCCACCTTCGATCCGGCCAACCCGAACGCGGCCGGCGGCATCAACGACGTGACGGTGTCCACCAACACCGCCGTGGACGCCACGACGCACGACTTCCTGCCGATCTACAACCTCGCCGCGTGGCTCGTGCCGGACAAGTTCGTGGTGCGCTACAACCGCGCCCGCACCGTGGCCCGTCCGCCGGTCACCAACCTCCTGCCGTCGGGCCTGTGCCGCTACGACGAGCGCCTCGACGTCCAGGGCACCCAGACCTGCACGAAGACCGTCGGCAATCCGGCCCTGCAGGCCCAGAAGAACCTGAATCAGAACTGGAGCGCGGAATACTATCCGAGCAAGGACACGATGTTCTCGCTGTCCTACTTCAACCAGCGCGGCATCGTCGGCCCGTCGCTCGTGCAGACCGAGAACGGTACGCTCGGCCTGGCCCTGGTCGACCCGACCACCGGCAAGTCGCTGGCCGAGCTGCCGTTCTCGTTCCCGACCTACGAGAACGGCGTGCCGACCACCCGCAAGGGCTGGGAGTTCAACACCAAGACCGCGTTCACGTTCCTGCCGTGGCGCCTGCGCTATCTGGGCTTCGACGGCAACTACACGAAGCTGGCCTCGGTTACGTCGACGCAGAACATCGTGGACCTGCTGACCGGCACGCCGCTGCCGCCGCTGCGCGAGTCGAAGTTCCAGTACAACTGGGCGCTCTGGTACGACGACGGCCGCCTGCTGGCGCGCGTCGCGGTGCAGGGCGTGGCCAGCTTCTTCAACAACATCGCGGGTTCGAGCAGCAATTACCTGAACAACTATCCGAACGCCAGCGGCAACACCCGTCCGCCGGCGTACAACCCGGGTTCGCCGAACTTCCGCGACGCGACGCGCTACGTCGACGCCAAGATCCAATACCGCATCACGCCGCAGATCGACGTCTTCATCGAAGGCCGCAACCTGGGCAATGCCGCGACCAGCAACAGCCAGGGTTCCTACGTGCCGTTCTCGAACGGCACCCCGAGCATCCTGGACTACAGCTACGCCGGCCGCCGCATCATGGTGGGCGCGGACTTCCGCTTCGGCGGTTGATGCATGAAGAGCCTGTCGTGCGCCGCCGCGCTGGCCTGGGCCGTCTCGGCCGGCGCGGCCGAGACGATCGACCTTGCCGGCGACTGGCGCTTCGCGCTCGACCGCGACGACGTCGGCGTGGCCGAGCATTGGGACGCGCGCGCGCTGCCGGACCGCATCCGTATCCCCGGCATCGTGAACGCGCAGGGCCATGGCGACGAGATCACGGCGCAGACGCCCTGGGTGCTGTCGCTGTACGACAAACACTGGAACCTGCGCGAGGACTACAAACCGTTCACGACGCCGGGCCAGGTGAAGGTGCCGTTCCTGAGCCAGCCGCCGCGCCACTACCTGGGCGCGGCGTGGTACCAGCGCGACGTCGAGGTGCCGCGTGGCTGGCGCGGCAAGCGCGTCGTCCTGCACCTGGAACGGCCGCGCTGGGGTTCCAGTGCGTGGATCGACGGCCGCGCGCTCGGTTCGAACCTGAGCCTCGTGGCGCCGCACGACTACGACGTGGGCATGCTGGCGCCGGGCAGGCACCGCGTGACGGTGCGCGTCGATTCGCGCGTGTTGATGGCGTACCGGCCGGACTCGCACAGCATCTCCGATTCGCTCGGCATGAGCTGGAACGGCATCGTCGGCAAGGCCGGGCTGCGCGCGACGTCGCCCGTGTACATCGACGATGCGCAGGTCTTTCCAGACGTGGCCAGCCGCAGCGTGGTCGTGAAGATCAAGGTCGGCAACGACGGCGGCAAGGCCGGGGCAGGGACCCTCGCCGCCAACGGCCGCCAGGTGCCGGTGCGGTGGACCGCGGACGGCGGCAGCGCCGAATTGCGCGTGCGGTACCCGAAGGATGCGGCGACGTGGGACGAATTCCACCCCGTCCTGCAGTCGCTGAAACTGAGTTTGCAAGGCCCGGGTGCGGACGACGCGCGCACGGTGTCGTTCGGCTTCGTGCAGATCGCGGCGCATGGCCCCGACATCCTCGTCAACGGCCGCCCCGTCTTCCTGCGCGGGACGCACCACGGCGGCGATTTTCCGCTCACGGGTTACCCGCCGACGGACGTCGCGTACTGGAAGACGATCTTCGCCATCAACAAGGCGTGGGGCATCAACCACATCCGCTTCCACTCGTTTACGCCGCCGGAAGCCGCGTTCCAGGCGGCGGACGAAACAGGCATCTACCTGCAGCCGGAGCCCGGCATGTGGAACCGCTTCGAGCCCGGCTCCCCCATCGAGGCGGCGTTGTATGACGAGACGGAACGCCTGATCCGCGCTTACGGCAATCACCCGTCGTTCCTGTTGCTGAGCCCCAGCAACGAGCCGTCCGGCCGCTGGAAGGAGGTGTTCGCGAAGTGGATCGCGCGCTTCCGCGCCGAAGACCCGCGCCGCCTGTACACGAACGGCACGGGCCACACGGAGCCCGTCGTGCCGGACCTCGACCAGGACACGGACTATCTCGCCGTGCAGCGCATCGGCCCGAAGCCGTTGCGCAACAAGACGGGCTGGTTCGGGCGCGACTACGCGGCGTCGCTGGACGGCATTAAGGTACCCGTCGTCGCGCACGAGATGGGGCAATGGGTCGCGTATCCGGATTTCGCTATCATCGACAAATTCACCGGCTATCTGCGGCCCGGGAATTACGAGATCTTCCGCGAGTCGGCCCGCCGCCATGGCGTGCTGGATCGCAACCGCGACTTCGCGCTCGCGTCGGGCCGCTGGCAGCTCGCGTGCTACAAGGAAGAGATCGAGGCGGCGATGCGCACACCGGGCATGAGCGGCTACCAGCTGCTGGACCTGCACGACTACCTCGGCCAGGGCACGGCGCTCGTGGGCATTCTCGATACCTTCTGGGAGTCGAAGGGATATGCGACGCCGGAAGCCTTCCGGCGCTTCAACGGCGCGACCGTGCCGCTGGCCCGGCTCACGCGCACGGTCCTGACGACGCGCGACACGTTCGACGTCCCGGTCGAGATCGCGCATTACGGCGCGCAGCCGCTGGCAGGCAGCAGGCCCTGGTGGCGTATCGAGGACGACGGCGGACGGGCCGTCGCGGCAGGGCGCTTCGCCGTGCGCGACATCGCGATCGGCAAGAACATCCCGCTGGGCCGCGTGCAGGTCGATCTCGCCAGGCTGCCGGCACCCGCGCACTACAAGCTCGTCGTGGGGCTCGACGGGACGTCCGTTGCGAACGACTGGAACTTCTGGCTGTATCCGGACAAGGTCGACCCGGCCGTTCCCGCCGGCGTGCTCGTGACGCATGCGTGGCGTGACGCCGAGGCGCGCCTGGCGCAGGGCGGCAGCGTGCTGTACCTGCCGCGCAAGGCGGACCTGGACTGGACGTCGCCGCCGCTCGCCGACGTGCCCGTATTCTGGAACCGCCTGATGAATCCGGGATGGTCGCGCATGCTGGGCCTGTGGGTCGACCGGGCCCACCCGGCGCTGGCGGGCTTTCCCACGCTTGATCACATGGACTGGCAGTGGAGCGAACTGGTGGCGGGCGCCCGCGCCTTCAACCTGGAGCGCCTGCCGGCCGGCCTGCGGCCCATCGTCCAGCCCATCGACGACTGGAACCGCAACTACCGGCTCGGCGCGGTGTTCGAGGCGAAGGTGGGCGGCGGCCGGCTCGTCGTGTCGACGTTCGACCTGGAGAGCCGGCTCGACGAGCGCCCGGCCGCGCGCCAGCTGCGCCGCTCGCTGCTGGACTATATGGCGGGCGCGCGCTTCCAGCCGGCGACGTCCATCGACCCGGCCGCGCTGCGCGCGCGCCTGTTCGACACGCGCGTGATGAAAAAGCTGGGTGCCGTCGCCAGCGGCTGGCCGGACGCCGCGAACGCCGTCGACGGCGATCCGAACACGGTCAGCCTTGTCGTGGTGAAGGGCGCTGGACCGCGGCCGCAGCCGGCGCTGACGATCGCCTTCGCGCAGCCCGTGCCGTTCGACGGCCTGGTGCTGATGCCGCGCCAGAACCACCGCGACCACGAGGGCGACGTGCGCGAATGGTTGATCCAGGCGAGCGACGACGGGCAGGTCTGGCGCGACGTCGCGCGGCCGGTGTTGGGTTCGACTTTCGACCCGCAGACCGTGCGTTTCGGCCGGACCGTGACGGCACGCTGGCTGCGGCTGACGTCCTTGTCCGGCTTCGGCGAGGACCGCGTCAGCGCGCTGGCCGACGTGGCGGTCCTGTACACCGGTCCCGCGCTGCCCGAGGAAGCGGGAGAACTGGAATACAAGCGCTCGCGCTCGACGTCGGCCGACGTCGACGAGGCGGGCATGGACGACAAGCCGCGGCGGGGACGGCAACCGGCGCAGTGAGGCCGCCGCACATAAAAAGTATCGGTGGCGCGAAAAAATTCATTGGCCGCTCGTCCGCCTCGGGGCTATCATCGCGAAGCTGACCTTATCGGGAGTATCGATGTCTCGCTTTACCGTCCGCGCCTTGCCGGCGCTGGCCTTGTGCCTTTCCGCCGCGTTGTCGCCCGCCCGCGCCGCGCAACCCGTGTTCCACAACCCGCTGGTGCTGCAGCGCGCCGATCCGCAGGTCAGCCTGCAGCCGGACGGCTGGTACTACTTCACGGCAACCGTGCCGGAATACGACCGCATCGAGATCCGCCGCGCCCGATCGCTCGACGACCTGGGCGCGGCGCCGGCGCAGACCGTGTGGCGCAAGCATGCGACCGGCGTGATGGGCGCGCATATCTGGGCGCCGGAAATGCACCGCATCGACGGCAAGTGGTATATCTATTTCACGGCCGGCAGCGCGGAACATCCGTGGGAAATCCGCCTGTACGCGCTGGAAAACGCGTCCGCCGATCCGTTCCAGGGCGAGTGGGTCGAGCGCGGCCAGGTCAAGACGGGCTGGGAGTCGTTCTCGCTGGACGCCACCACGTTCGAACACCGCGGCCAGCGCTACCTCGTGTGGACGCAGACGGCGCCCGACTCCAGCCCCGGCACCAACATCTACATCGCGAAGATGGACACGCCGCTGTCGATCAAGGGCCCGGCCGTGCTGCTGTCGAAACCGGAATATGCATGGGAGAAGGTGAAGTTCGCCGTCGACGAGGGGCCCGCCGTGCTGGTCAGCCACGGCCGCGTGTTCATCACATTCTCCGCGAGCGCCACGGATGCGAACTACTGCCTCGGCATGATCAGCGCGCCGGCGGACGCCGACCTGCTCGACCAGAAATCGTGGACCAAGCTGCCGGAACCCGTCTTCAAGAGCAGCGAGAAGAACGGCCAGTGGGGCCCGGGCCACAATGCGTTCACGACGACGCCGGACGGCAAGACCGACGTGCTGGTCTACCACGCGCGCAACTACCGCGAGATCCAGGGCGACTCGCTGCACGACCCGAACCGCCACACGCGCGCGCAGGCCATCCGCTGGCGGCCGGACGGCATGCCGGATTTTGGCGAACCGGTCGCGGATATGCCCCGGTAATAGATCATTGGGTTTACCGTCCGGCCCACTGGCAATGTGACCGGAACGTCTGGTCTCGTTGTCGCCGTCGCAACACCAAAGACGGAGGACACCATGAACGGTGCGGGCGGAACGAGCGGCGGCACGGGCCAGTTTTTCCTCGGCCTGATCCTGATGTGCGGCGGCTTCTATCTGCTGCTGAACAGCGTCGTGGTGAGCGCCAGCTTCGGCCTCGGCACGCGCCTGTTCGGGGTGGGCGGCTATGGCATCACGGGCGGGATCGTCCTGGTTCCCCTCGCGATCGGCATCGCGATGATCTTCCATGACGCCAAGAGCGCGCCGGGCTGGCTCCCGTCGGTCGGCGCGTTCGCGTGCCTCGTGTTCGGCGCGATCGCGTCCGTGAACATATTGCTGCGCACGATGTCGGCGTTTGAACTCATCGGCATCCTCGCGCTGGCGTTCGGCGGCCGCGGGCTGTCTTTGCGCTCGCTGCGCAGCGCCGCCCGCGACGACGAGGCGGCGCCCGCACGCCGCCTGCGTTCCTGATCAGCGGATTCCCGCCCCGGTCTCCTGGCGCAGACGCGCGCGCCAGGCGCCCAGCGCCGACAGCGCGGCTTGAAATTTACGTTCGATCAGGTCGGCCTCGGCCGGGGTGACGATGCCGTCGAGCAGGGCGGCGGACACCGCCTCGGCCACGGCGCCCACATCGCTCATCACGCGGCAGACGGTCTGTGACAGGTCGTCCTGGCGCGCCGCGTCCGGCTGCGGCACGACGAAGGCCGCCATCCCGTGGCGCACCAGCAGCGCGTGCAGCGGCAGGTGCGCGTCCGGCACGCCCGCCTTGTGGCAGCACTCGACGATCAGCGACACCTCCTCGAACGACGGGTAGTGCGACGCGATCGTCGGCGACAGCTTGTTGCGCAGGACGTTGGCCGACATCCCCAGCTCGCGCGCGAGCGCATCAATACCGCCCGGATATTTGCGCGCTACCGTATAGAGCGCGTCGTGCTGGTTCATGTCGAGGTAACGGCGGGTCATGGTAATCCTTTGCTAATTTTACCGTTGCGTGCGACCATCCGGTCGTTAAGCTTATTCTAACTTTCGATCGCCTTCCTGACCATGCTGAAGACTTATCCAGTCGCATTCGTCCTGTCGCTGTCGCTGTCGCTGCCGCTGGCCCACGTCGGCGACGCCGGCGCCAGGCCGGCGACGTCGTCGGGTTCCTTCAAGAGCGGCTTCTCGTCGCAGCATCCGGCATCGCCCACGCCGTCGTATTCGTCGGCGAAGCCGGGCAGCTTCGGCTCGTTCGGCCGGCGGTCGTCGCCGACCGATGCCCCGGCGCAGCCGGCGGCGCCGGCCCGGTCGCCGGGCGGATTCGGCTCGTTCGGCGGCGCGGCGGCCGCACCGCAGAAATCCGATTCCGCGCTGTCGCAAAACCTGAACAGGAACGCAGCGGAAGCGAATGCGCTGCGCACGCTGGATGCGCGGCGCCAGGCGCAGTCCGATGCGGCGCGCGATACGCGGCCGGTGCCGGGTTACGAACGCGGGGCTTCGTCCCAGCCCGCGCCGACGTATGCACCTCCACCGCAGCCTGCGCCACCTCAGCAGCCGCAGGCGCCGATCATCGTCCGCCAGGACAGCGGCCTCGGTCACGTGATCGCGGGCGCCGTGCTGGCGAACGCCGTGCGCGGCGCGCATGCGAACAACAACGGGTATCCCGGCGGGTATCCGACCACGCCGGGCGGCGGATCGGCGCCCGCGCACGGCGGCGGCACGTCGTTCCTCGGCGTGTTCGTGACCTTGTGCGTGCTGGCGCTCGCCGGCTGGGGGCTGTATTTCGCGTGGCGCCGCCTGCGCCGCGGCCGCGAAGCCAAGAAACCGAATTATTCGTTCGAAAGGAATTGAGACGATGGCCTGGAAGGATGTCTTCAGCTACGTGCGTGCCGTCGCGGCCGACAAGGGGGTGACGCAGGACGAACATCACGCCGACGACGGCGTGCCGCTGGGCGCGCGCATCGGCAGCGTCGTGCAGCTTCAAATGTCGCCGGTCATCCGCGCGCAGACGAACGGCTCGCTGATCGCGCAGCCGTCGGCCGCCGACACGCGCATCCTCGCGGTGTCGCAGATCCGCCTCGAGCCCGACACGGAACTGTACCGCCTCTACCTTGACAAGGGCGAGGGCGACGCGAAGGAAAAATTCCTGCAAGTGTTCTGCGGCGACGACGGCAAGGTGGCCGAGGTCTTGTACTGCACGCAGCTGGCGCGCGTGATTCCCGAGACGGCCGACGACCAGGACGCGTACATGGGCACCGCGGGCTACGGGCTGGGTGACGCGGGCTATACGCTGTGGCGCGAACAGCTGGCCGACATGCTGGACGCGGCCGGACTGGAAACCGTCTTCGGTACCGCAGACCGCCTGGATTACACCTGCGACGCCGGCGCCCCCGACGCGCAATTCGTCGCCCCGTTCCATGGCCGTGAGACGCGCATCGACGACGCCGGGGGCATGCGCGGCCTGCGCCAGGAGATGTATTTCATGCCGTACGTGCGCCAGTTGGCGGACGGCAGCCGCGAATATTTATTGATCACGACGGAGATCGTGGAGAGCGTCGACGGCGACGCGGGCAAGCGCGGCATCCATGTCGACTTCGTCATCGGCATCCCGGTGGAGCAGGAACGCATCGTCATCCAGTAGGGAACGTCGGAAAACCTGCTGCGCGTTGCATTGTCGCCTTGCGATGCCCGCTGTACTCCTCGTACAGCTGCGCTTCTCAGGCAACACTGCTGTCGCTCGCGACGGTTTTTCGAGGTTCCTGACTTTTAGAACGTTTTCATCAGGCACGAAAGGAACAACAATGAGCAACGCTAGTGGATGGGGCCTGACCGCACGGCTGGTCACGAAGCATTTCGGCGCTTTAGGCAACCGCATCGCCGAAGTCATCGCCAACTTCGACCCCGAGACCGCGACCGAGGCGGACCGCGACCGCCTGGTCGCCACGCTGCGCGAGACCGCGCAACTGCTGGCGACGGCGCGCGCGTCGTTCGACAAGGAACACGGCGACGTCGTGAACCTGCAGAACCTGATCGCGGGCGATGAACGGGCCGCCGAAAAGCTGGCCGAGCGCCTGGCTGCCGGCACGATCTCGGAAGCGACCGTGACGATGTTCTGCGACGAGCTGGAAGCGAACAAGGCGCGCCTGCCGCAGGAAATCCAGGAAGAAGCGGATGCGAAGGCCTATATGGACGAGCTGCAGAAGATCGTCGACGCGCTGTCCAGGCAGCTGGCCGAATTCGACGCCCAGGCGAAAAAGGCGATGCAGGCGCTGGCCGCGGCCAAGGCCCAGAAGGACTTGCAGGAACTGCGCATCGAGCGCCAGGAACAGTTGAACGGCCTGACGAGCATGCACGGCAACTCGACGGCCCTCTCCGCCCTGACGCGCCGCGCCCAGGCCGTGACGAACGAGGCGTCGGGCCTGCGCATCGTCGCCGACATCGGCCAGAAGCCGCTGGACCAGCAGGCGGAACTCGATGCGATCCGCAAGTCCGTGAGCCAGCCGGAGACCGCCGGCGAGAGCGCGCTGGAGCGCCTCAAGCGCCTGTCCGGCAAGACAGCCGCCTGACGCGCCGGACCCGGTCAGTCGTTCGGCTGGCCGGGCGTCACCGCCACCTGTTTGATCGAGCCGTCCGCGCCGTATTCCAGCGGCGCGATGGCGATCGAACGGCGGTAGCCGCCGCCGCCCGGCAGCAGGGCGTCGTGGTAGAACACCCAGCTCTTGCCGTCGTGTTCGAGGATGGCCTGGTGGTTCGTCGAGATCTTCAGGTAGTCGATGACGACGCCCCGGTAGGTGAAGGGGCCGAGCGGGGAACTGGCCGTCGCGTACAGGATCTGGCCCGGCCAGCCGGACGAAAACGTGAAGTAATAGGTGCCGTCATGCTCGTGCATGAATGGCGCCTCGCCGTATTTCTTCCTCGGGTCCGACGCGGGCAGGCCGTCGATCTTGACGATCCGGATCGGGCCGTCCAGCGAGATCATGTCGGGCTTCAGCTTCACGACCTTCGGCACGCGCGTGCCGAAATACATATACGCCTGCCCGTCCTTGTCGACGAACACGGCCGGATCGATCGGCTCGTCGCCCGCATTCACGTCGCGCTCGCGATCGACGAGCGGATCGTTGCGGGCGTCGACGAAGCCGCCGTCGGGCCGGTCGGACACGGCGACGCCGATCTTGTCGCCGCCGACGGGCGCATAGAAATAATACTTCCCGTTGCGGTACGCAGCCTCCGGAGCCCAGGCCTTGGCGCCCGGCCGCGCCCATTTGAACACGGTGACGGCGAGCGGCGCGCCGGCGTCGCGCCACGTCGTCATGTCCGGCGACGTGTACAGCCGCCACGTCACGGAATCCCAGTATTTGCCGGAGTTCGACGCGTCGTCCGTCGCATACAGATAAAAGCCTTTCGCGGCGGGGAACCAGTGGGGCGACGGGTCGGCGTTGAAACGGGACGAGATGGGACGGCCCACCGGCGGCGTCGTCGCCTGCGCGGCGCACGCGATCGACAAGGCGGGAATCAGGGCGGCAAGGTAACGGACTGGAACGCGCATCGGTGTCGTGGATGAAGTGGAAAGTTCGTCATGCTAGCACAGCTTCCGTACGAAATGATATCGATAACTAACATTCATCGCGGCGCCCGTTTGGTGCGGGTGCCAGCAGGCTTTTTCGGCTTGGGCGGGGGCATGGCCGCCGCCGTTTCCAGCAGCAGCCGGCGCAACGCTTCCGGATCGTCGAGCAATTCGTCGGCGACCGGATAATCCTTCGCGCCGGGGTAGGGCGGCCCTTGCGGCAGGTCGGGCGCGAGGCGTGCAGCGGCCTCGGACGGCTTGACGAACAGGCTGCCGTCGCAGGCGAAGGCGACCACCTTGTCGTCCACGTACAGCGCATATTCGCCGAACATCTTCCTGTGCGTCAGCCGCGCGCCCAGTCCCACCACTTCCGCGACATAGTCGATGAAGCTGCGATCCGTTGCCATGTTCGTCCTTCGATGTCGTGAGCGAAGCCGCCAGCGTAGCCGGAACGCGGCGCCCGATCAAGCGCGATCAAAAGGCCGATCAAAAGGCCAGATGGCCGTCCACGCAGGTGACCGCATTGCCGCCGACGCCGATCGCAGCGGCGCCGATGGTCAGGCGCACGATGCCGGCCCGTCCGAGCGCCGCGCCCTGGCTGGACAGGAAGTCCGATCCGAACGCGTCGACCTGGCCCGTATGGCGCAGGTAGGCCGCGACGGCGCCGTTGCCGCTGCCGCAGACGGGATCCTCGTCGATGCCGTGCGCGGGGGCGAAGGCGCGCACTTCGATGCGTGCGGCGCTGCCGGCGGCGTGCGGGCCGAAGACGATCACGCCGGTGTTCCCGCTGTCCTTGTCGCGGGCCTTCATGCGGTAAAGGTCCGGCGTGGCGGCCAGCACGGCGGCGGCATCCGGCAGCTGCGCGACGACCCAGCGCGCACCGGCGTCGACGAGGCGGGGCGGCGCCACCAGCGGCGTGCCGAGGATCTGCGCCAGTTCGGCGGCGGCGGCGTCGTCCAGCGGCGTGATGGTGTGCGGCGGCAGCTCGAACGACAGCCAGCGCGCGCCGTCGATCGCATGCCGGATGTCCAGCCGGACCAGGCCCGCCGCGCATTCCTGATGGATGCGGCCGCCGCGCGGGGCGATCGCGCCCGCTTCCAGCAGCGCGTGCGCGGTGCCGATCGTGGGATGGCCGGCGAACGGCAGCTCGGCGCCGGGCGTGAAGATGCGCACGCGGTAGTCGGCGCCGGCCTGTGTCGGCCGCAGCACGAACGTCGTTTCGGACAGGTTCGTCCAGTTGGCGATCCGTTGCATCTGCGCGGTCGAGAGGTCGTCCGCATCGAAGACGACGGCGAGCGGATTGCCCTGGAACGGGATGGCGGTGAAGACGTCGACGGTTTTGAACGGGTGGCGTGCCATGGGGATCTCGCGGTGTGAAGATGCGACGAGTCTACGTGGCGGCGCCGTGCGGGGACAGGAACAGTCGGCGAAATGTGACCGGCACTGTATCGCCGGTCCGGCGCAAACTGTACCGGTCGGGCGTCAAGCCTCGGGCGTTACCGGTTCTTCGAACGACAGGCGGTTATGCGACGGATCGCGGATCGTCATCTCGCGCGTCCCCCACGGCATCGTCTGGATGCCGGGGCGCGAATACTTGAATTCCTTGGCCAGCAGCGTGGCGTGATAGCCGTCGAGGTCGCGCACGGCGACGCGGATCGACGCGCCCGGGCTGCCGTCGCCGTAGTGCTCGGACAGGTGCAGTACGCAGTCGCCCAGCGAGACCTGCATGTAGACGGGGTAGTCGCCGCCCTCGAAGCGGTGCTCCCAATCGACCTTGAAGCCGAGGAAATCGATATAGAATTCGCGCGCCTTCGCTTCGTCGAAGATGCGCAGGACGGGGGTGACGCGGGACAGGGTATACATGACGCGCAAGCGATGTCGGAAAACGGAGAGCATACCAGATCGCCGCGCGCCAAGGTTCGCGCTTTCCCGCGGCGGGGCCGCGGGAAAGCGCCTGGCCGGGGGCGATCAGTACTTGTAGTTCAGCCCCAGCACGAACGAGCGGCCCGAGTGCACGTACAGCAGCGTGTCGTTGCGCTGCGTGTCGCGGCCGTAGCGCAGCGGCGTGTCGTTCAGGTTCTGGCCTTCCAGCGACAGGCGCAACTGCGGCGTGATGTTGTACGACACACTCATGTCGATATTGGTCGAGCCGTCCACCATCGTGTAGTCGTGGCCGGCCACGTCGCCCAGCACCGCGTAGATGTAGCTGGAGCGGTGCGCCGCCGACACGCGCGCGCTGAACTTCGCATCCTCGTAGTACAGGGTGAGGTTGTGCGTGCGCGGCGACAGGCCCGTGAAGTCCGCGACCTGCGTCAGCTGCTCGTTCTGCGGCGTGGCCGGGTTGTCCACGCGCGTGATGTACGTGATGCGCGACTTCACGCGCGTCGCGTTCGCGAGCAGGCCGAAATTGCTCCAGAGGCCGGGCAGGAAGCTGAACGGCGCCTGCAGGTTGAATTCGTAGCCCTTGAGCGGACCGCCCGCGGTGTTGACCTTGCGGCTCACGTTGACTTCCGTCGTGGGCAAGGTCTGGCAGATCGGGGCGCCCGTCAGCGAGCAGCCGTTCAGGATCAGGAGTTCGTTGGGCAGGCCGAGCGTGTTGTAGGGCACGCGCTCGTTGACGCTCTGGATGAAGCTCTTGATGTCCTTGCGGAAGTGCCCGAGCGAGATCATCGCGTTCTTCGCGTAATACCACTCGGCCTGCAGGTCGTAGGTGTTGGCGCGGATCGGGTCGAGGTTCGGGTTGCCGATCGAGACCGATTGCGAGATCGGCGACACGGTGGCGTTCGGGGCCAGGTCCGTGTACTCGGGGCGCGACAGTGTCCTGCCGGCCGAGAAGCGCAGGAACACGTCCTTCGGCAGCTGCGCCGTCAGGTTGAACGCGGGCAGCCAGTCGCGGTATTTCTTCGTGCCCGTATTCGGCTGCAGCTTGCCCTGCACGTTGATCATCGCCGTCGAGGTGGCGGTGGTTTCCGCGCCGCGCACGCCGACGTTGCCGCGCCAGGTGATGTTGGCGAAGTCGTAGTTGAAGTCGACCATGCCGTACAACGCGTCGATCTTTTCCTCGACGCGGCGGTTGGTCTGGTTCAGGTAGTTGTACTGCGAACCCGGGACCGCGTCGCAGTGGCACTCGGTGTTGACGACGCCGAGGAATTTCGGCAGGTCGACCGCGGCCCACGACGACGGCACGCCGGTTCCGCCAAGGCCGGAACCGAAGCCGCTGATCTGGCGCGAGATGTCGGCCATCGACACGCCCGCCGGCAGCGCCACGGCGTTGGCGCTGTCGCCGATCTCGTAGTTGGTCCAGATGTTCTTGCGGCTGGAGATGCCGACGTGGCTCGTCAGGTGGTCGTTGATTTCCCAGTGCAGGTTGGCGGCCTGCGTCTGCAGCTTGTTGGTCGTGTCCAGGTAGCGGCCCACGAACATGCCGCGCACGTTGCCGGCGGCGTCCTGCGGGGCGAACTGGAAGTTGGCCGGATTCGCCACGTCGATGCCGAAGTTGAGCGTCGGGACGTTGCGGTTGTCGCGGAAGTCCCAGGCGAAGCCGTTCACGTTTGGCGCGTCGAACTGCACGGTGGCGCGCATCGGCTCGTTCAGGTTCGAGTTCGAGTTGCCGGCCATGAAGTCGGCCTTCACGGTGTCGCTGAATTTGTGGCTGCCGGACAGCACGTGCTGGCGGAACTTGGTCGTGAAGACGTCGAGCAGGCCTTCCGTGCGCACGTCGACGCCGTTGAACTTGCCGTAGTCCCAGCTGCCGTTCTGGTCGAAGTGGGCGTCGAGGATCGACGTCTGCGGCTTGCCGTTCGATCCCAGGTTGCGGCCGAACGAGATCGCCTCGATGTAGTTGTCGTAGCGCTTGTTCGCGAACTTGCCGTACATGAGGTCCAGATTCAATTCGCTGTCCGCATTGCGCCACTGGTAGGAGTTGGTGATGCCGGTGCGCTCGTAGTCCGTCTGCGAGCGGCGGTAGCGCGGGATGCGCGGGGCGAACGCGCCCGAGCCGGGGGCCGGATTCGCGACCGTGCCGCCGTAATTGTCCTTGCGGCCCATGACGTTGTTGTACGCGGTCGGGTCAAGCGTGCGCGGCATGCCGGTGCCGCACGTCGTCGCCGTGATGCCCTTGACGGCGTCGTTGCCCGGGTTCTGCGGCGTCACCCCGACCGGCGAACAGAAGCCGCCGTCATTGCTCGCGGAAAGCAGTTCCACGGCCTCGTAGCCTTCCTCGGTGGCGCGGCGTTTCGAGTACGCGGCCGACAGCAGCGCGCCGACCTTGCCGTAGCCGGTGTCCCAGCGGTCCGACAGCAGCGCCGTCACGCGCGGTTGCGTCTTTCCGGACAGGGAGTTGTGGCTTTCCTGGCCGCCGATGCTGAACGTGCGGCCCTTGAAGTCGAACGGGCGCGCCGTGCGCAGGTCGACCGTGGCGCCCAGCGAGCCTTCCTCGATGTCCGCTTCCGACGTCTTGCGCACTTCCAGGCTGTTGAACAGTTCGGACGCGAACACGGAAAAGTCGAAGCCGCGGCCGCGGTTGGTGCTGCCGTTGATGTCGGACGCGCCCGTCGCCGCCACGCCCTCGATGCCGTTGATGCGCACGCGCGTGAAGCCCGCGTTCAGGCCGCGCACGGTGATCTGCTTGCCTTCGCCGCCGTCGCCGCGCGCCAGCGCCACGCCGGGCACGCGCTGCAGCGATTCGGCCAGGTTCGCGTCGGGGAACTTGGCGATGTCCTCGGCCTTGATGACGTCGACGATGCCGTCGCTGTTCTTCTTCGTGTTCAGGGCGCTGTTCAGGCTTGCGCGAAAGCCCGTCACGACGACGACGCTGTCCGTCGATTTGCCGTCGGCGGTTGTCGTCGCGGCCGGGGCGGCGTCGGCGGCGGCCGCCGTCTCCTGGCCGTGCGCGTGCAGCGAGGCGAGCATGGCCAGCACGCCGAGGCTGACGCCGGTGCGGCGTGCCAGAGGATGAAGGGCCCGGGAGTGGGAAGGTGAACGCATCGTTGTTGTCTCCATGTTGTTATCGACTTCTCGTAGGGTCATATTGACGGGGGCATGGTAGCGCCAAGGATCGCGCCGCGAACCGGTCTTCCGGCCGGATCGCGGCAATAATCACGTTATTGAGCGCTTGCATGGCGAACCGACAACGGCGCTCGCGCAGGCGGCACAATATGGACGGCGGCACGCATCCGCGCTCATCGCGTGCGCGCTGCACAATCAAAGGAGACAACCGGTGCCCAGTTCCATCCCACGGCGCGCGCCGCCGCGCGCCGGCCTTGCCGTCGCCGTGAAGTGCTGCCGCGACCGCGCCGCGTGGCGCGTCGGCGTCGCGGCGCACATTCTCGCCGGCCTGTGCGCGGCCATCGTCGGCATGGCGGCCGCCGCGCAGGAACTGGGCATTCCGCAATCGTCCGGCACGGCGGCCCCGGCGCAGGACCGCCGGCAGGCGGCGGATACCGTGTGGCTGATGGCCGCCGTCGCGCCGGGCCTGCCGGACCGGTTGAGCGTGTTCCGCTCGGACGACGGGACGCGATTCGTCACGCAGGCGTCGGAAGCGTACGCGCCGCCGCGCGGCGTGCTGCGCGACCCGGCGATCGCGCGCCACGACGGCGCGTACTGGGTCGCGTATGCGGACGGCGACGGCAGCGGGATCGGCCTGGCGCGCTCGCCCGACCTCAAACACTGGACGTACGTGCGGTCCGTGCCGATGCCGGGGCCCGTGCGCACGCCGCGCTGGCTGCGCGCGCGCGACGGCAGCTTGACGCTCGTCGTGGCGTTGTCCCACGGTGGTGCGGCGCCGTATCGGCCGGTGCTGCTGGCGCCCGACGCCGGCCTGGCCCGCTGGCCGGCGCCGCGTCCCTTGGCAGGCTTGCAGGACACGCACGACGATGCGGCCATCGTCGTCGATGGCGACGGTTATGTGGCTCTCGTGCGCCGGCGCGCCGACGGCCTCCTCGCGCTGGCGCGGGCGCGCGACGTCGGCGGTCCGTGGACCGTGGAACGCGCCGTCGACGCCTGGGGACCGGCGGCCGCCGGCGCCAGCCTCGTGCGCCTGCCCGACGGGCATTGGCGCGCCGTCTTCGCCGATGCGGCCGGCCACGCGTGGCGGGCGGACAGCGACGACGGCTTGCAGACGTGGACGCCGAAGCGGGCCCTGACCGGCGTCGCGGCGGGCGTGCGATCGCCGGCCGTGCTGGCCGAGCGGGCGGGCGACGTCGCCGCCGTCAAGCCGGCACGCGCGCCGCAACAAGTCGGCTGGGACCAGTACTCCTTGACCGTCGGCGGCAAGCGCGTCGTCGTGTGGTCGGGCGAGATCCACCCGTTCCGCCTGCCGGATCCCGCGCAGTGGCGCGACGTGATCCAGAAGATGAAGGCGCTCGGCTTCAACGGCGTATCGTTCTATTTCGACTGGGCGTATCACTCGCCGGCCCCCGGCGTGTACGACTTTTCCGGCGTGCGCAACGTCGAGCGGGCACTCGAGATCGCGGCAGAAGAGGGGATGTACGTGATCGCGCGCA
The DNA here is from genome assembly GCF_001941825.1 of Massilia putida. Classification (NCBI taxonomy): domain Bacteria; kingdom Pseudomonadati; phylum Pseudomonadota; class Betaproteobacteria; order Burkholderiales; family Oxalobacteraceae; genus Massilia; species Massilia putida. The sequence goes on along the minus strand of NZ_CP019038.1, from coordinate 867,867 downwards.
CGGGGCCGTACGTCAACGCCGAGTTGTCCGGCGGCGGCTTCCCGGGCTGGATGTTCCGCAACCGCGCGGAAGCCCGCACGGACGATCCGGCCTATCTCGCGGCCGTCGACGAATGGATGACGCAGATCGACGCCATCGTCGCGCGCCACCAGGTGACGACGGGCGGCGGCACCGTCATCGCGTACCAGATCGAGAATGAACTGGGGAAGGTGGAGCCCAAGCACGCGCGCCAGATGGCCCACCTGGCCGCGAAGGCGCGCGCGGACGGCATCACGGTCCCGTTCTTCCACAACGCGGCCGGCCGTCTGCCCGACTGGACGCCGCCAACGTCGAGCGCACCGTGGGCGAATCCTGGACCGACGGACCTGTATGCGTTCGACGGCTACCCGGGCGGCGCCTGCGATGTCCATGCGGATCCTACGGGCCCGAACAAGGCGCCCGACTGGGGCATCTATGCGGCACCCGGTCCCAAGGCCGGCGCGCCGTCCTCACCGGACACGCCCGGCTTCGCGGCGGAAGTCGGCGGCGGCTGGTTCGATTACTGGGGCTCGAACGGGACATACGGCTGCACGGCCGAACGCCAGGGCAAGGGCTACCAGCGCGTGTTCTACGGGACGAACCTCATCAACCGCATCACGATCCACAACATCTATATGGCGTTCGGCGGCACCTCGTGGGGCTGGCTGCCGGGTCCCATCGTCTACACATCCTACGATTACGGGGCGCCGATCGCGGAAGACCGCGGGCTGCGACCGAAGGCGCTGGCCCTGAAGCAGCAAGGCATGTTCGTGCAGGCGGCCGGCGCCGTGCTGGCGCGCATGGACAAGGGACCGGAGATCAAGACGACGTCGCCGCTTGTTCGCCTGTACCACAACGTCAACCAGGAGCTCGGCACGCACGTGCTGTTCGCCGTCCACGGCCCGTCCGACCGGCTGACGGATGACGCCTTCTCGTTCGAGCTGGAGACGCGCGACGGCCGCTACACGATCGCGTCGTGCCTGCGCGGGCAGGACGCGAAAATGCTGCTGGCCGCGTACGACATGGAGCGCCAGCACCTCGTGTATTCCACATCCGAGCTGCAGGCGCATTTCCGCGACGAGGAGAACGGTACTGCGCGCGACGTCGCGCTGCTGCACGGCCGCGCCGGCGAGAACGGCGACACCGTGCTGCGCTACGCGTCGGCGCCGCGGGTCGAGGTGCTGGCGGGCAGCGTCAGTGCGACGTTCGACGCGGCGCGGGGCGACCTGACGCTCGCGTATGCGCATGCGGGCCTGGCGCGCGTGCGCATCACGGGCGGCGGTCGGGCGCCGCTGCTGCTCTTGATCGCGGACGAGGCCACGTCGCAGCGCTTCTGGACGCAGGACACGCCGGCTGGCCGCGTGCTCGAACTGACGCCGGCGCTGGTCCGGACCGCGCGCGTCGACGGCGGCCGCCTGCATCTGACGGGCGACACGGACAGCGACAGCCGGCTCGAGATCTGGGGACCTGCGGGCATCGCGGCGGCTTCGTTCAACGGTGCGGCGCTGCGCCTGACGCGCCAGCCTGACGGCAGCCTGCGCGCGGGCACCCTGGCGGGACCGGACCGCGTCGCCGTGCCGGACCTGCGCACGCTGGCGTGGACGCGGCGCATGGACAGCCCCGAGGCGCGCCCCCGCTTCGACGACCGCGACTGGGTGCAGGCGGACGGGCGCCCGTCCGCCGCGCAGACGTGGACGCTGCCGGAACGCGGCCAGCCGACGCTGGCGATGAGCGACTACGGTTTTCATCACGGCGACGTGTGGTATCGCGGCCGTTTCGACGCGCTCGACGCGGCCGCGAACCGGCTGGAACTCTTCTACGGCGGCGGGGGCGCGGGCATGCTGCAGGCGTGGATCGACGGGCGCTTCCTCGGCCAGCACGAGCTGGACACGGGCCGCTCGTTTCCGGAGACGACGGACAGCGTGCGCTTCGATCTCGGCAAGCTCGCGCCGGGGCCGCACGTCGTCGCCGTCATGGTGCGCAACGATTCGCACAACTGGGACCTGATGGCGGACGATGCCCACCGCGAGGCGCGCGGGTTGATCGCGGCGTCGCTGACGGCGCATGGCGGCCGGCGGTTCGCGGTGCCGATCCGCTGGCGCATCCAGGGCAACAGCGGCGGCGAGGACATCGCCGACCGCATGCGCGGCCCGCTCAACAACGGCGGCTTGTACGGCGAGCGCGCGCTCTGGCACCTGCCGGGCGCACCGGGAGCGGGCTGGTCGACGGCGCGCCCCGGCGACGCGCCGCCGGGACCCGGCACCTACTGGCTGCGCGCGCATGTGAAGCTGGACCTGCCGCGCGGGCATGACGTGCAGCTGGGCCTCGCGTTCGGCGACACGACCCGGCCCCGCTCGGACCGCGACAACCGCGCCCTCATCTTCGTCAACGGCTGGAACATGGGGCAGTTCATCGCCCACGTCGGGCCGCAGCGCGTGTTCGTGATCCCGCCGGGCATCCTGGACCCGAACGGCGACAATACGATCGCCCTCGCCGTGACGACGGACGGCAAGCCCGCCAACGCGCTGGAGCCCGTGCGCCTGGTGGTGTTGCGCGCCGTCCGCGGCGGGGTGGCCGGCGATGCGGGAAGCGGTCAGCCCGGACCGAGTTATTGAACTATCAGTCACGCTGTTGCAACACCTTGCGGTAAAGAACGTGACAGATCCTCGGTCTGCCCCTTACAATGTTTCCTTACGAGAACATTGGCCGGGCCGAGGATACAGTTGATGCTAGGGTTAGACGACATTTCACAATGGCGCGCGCGGATCTTCTCGCGCCTGTTGTGGATAGTGCTCGTCCTCGGTACGATCGCCGCCATTCCCAGCATGGCGGTCGTGGTGCGCCACGGCGTATGGATCGTGGCCGCGATGGACGGCATCGCACTGACCTGGCTGTTCGTCCTGTGGCGGCTGGAGCGCCTGCCATACACCTTCCGCGTGTTGAACTTCCTGGTCATCATCTACATGGTGGCCATCTGCCTGATGTTCAAAGTGGGACCGTTCAGCCAGAATTACCTGATGGCGCCGCCCGTGCTGGCGGCGATCCTGCTCGGGACGGCGCCGGCGCTGGCGGCTCTCGTCGCCAGCGCCACGATCCTCATCCTCGGGATCGGCCACTTCCAGTCCGCGCTGGTGGACATGGGACACGACCCGCTGGTGACATCGCTGCTCGTCGCGCTCAATTTCACCTGCGTGGGCGCGCTGCTGACGCTCACCTGCAGCACCTTGCTGAAGGGGCTCTCGCGATCGCTGGACGAGGTGCGCGGCTTCGCCAAGTCGCTGGAGAGAGGGCAGGACGCGCTGCAGGCGCTGAACGCCGAACTGCGCCTGACGTCGGCCGCGCTGTCCCGCCTGAACGACATGGTGCTGATCGCGAAGGCGGTGGACTCGCCCGAGCGCGAGCAGCCCATCATCTTTTCCAACGAAGCGTTCCAGCGCCGCACGGGGTACGGCGACGCCGACATCGTCGGCCGCAGCATGCGCGTGCTGCACGGGCCGGGCACGGATCCGGCCGTCGTGGACCGCATCGTCGAGTCGATGCGCAACGGCCAGCGGGCGACGGCGGAACTGGTCAACTACACCAAGTCCGGCGACCCGTACTGGGTCGAGATGGAAATGATGCCGTTCACGGACGACGCGGGCCGGATCAGCCACTGGGTCGTCGTGGGACGCGACATCACCGAGCGCCGCCACTCGGCCGATGCGATCCACCGCCTCGCATACTACGACGTCCTCACGGGCCTGCCCAACCGGCGCCTGATGACGGAGCGGCTGGACGCGATGGTCGCGGCGGCGAACGCCGGACGCGGGCTCGGCGCCGTGCTGTACATCGACCTGGACAACTTCAAGCACGTGAACGACGCGCGCGGCCACGCGACGGGCGACGCGCTCCTCAAGCACGCGGCGAAGACTCTTGCCCAGGTGGTGCGCAAGGGCGACACGGTGGCGCGCCTGGGCGGCGACGAATTCGTCGTGCTGCTCGACGGCCTGGGACCGGATGCCGCCGCCGCGACGAACGCCGCGCTGTGCGTGTCGGACAAGATCCGCGCGGCGTTGTCCAACGACGTCGTGATCGACGACCAGACCTACCACTCGACGGCCAGCATCGGCGTCGCGCTGCCGACCCGGCCGGGCCAGTCCGTCGCCGACCTGCTGCGCGACGCCGACCTCGCCATGTACCATGCGAAGGCGGCGGGGCGCAACGGCGTGTCCGTGTTCGAGACGCCCATGCTGGCCGCGGCCGAACGCCAGCTCACGCTGGGCCGCGACCTGTCCGCGGCACTCGACAACGGCGAACTGTCCATGCACCTGCAGCTGCAGGTCGACCACGCGGGCCAGCCGGTGGGCGCCGAGATGCTGATGCGCTGGCGCCGCGGCGACGGCACGTTCGTTCCGCCCGACGTCTTCATCCCCGTGGCGGAAACGACGGGTCTCATCGTTCCCCTCGGCCAGTGGGTGCTGCGCCAGGCCTGCGAAGCGCGCCTGGCGCTGGAGCAGGCCGGGCATCCGCTGCAGCTGTCCATCAACGTCAGCCCGCGCCAGTTCCGCCAGGCGGACTTCGTCGCGCAGGTGCGCGCCGCGTTCGACCAGACGGGCGTGTCGCCGCACGCATTCGTGTTCGAAGTGACGGAGGGCCTGCTCGTGGAAGACTTCGACGCCATCACGGCGAAGATGCGCGAACTCGCGGCGCTGGGTATCCGCTTCTCGATCGACGATTTCGGCACCGGCTATTCGAGCCTCGGCTACCTGAAGAAGATGCCGCTGTACGAACTCAAGATCGACAAGAGCTTCATGCGCGACACGCCGCACGACGCGAACGGCACGGCAATCGTGCAGACGATCCTCGCGATGGCCGACCACCTAGGCCTGCGGGTCGTCGCGGAAGGCATCGAGACGGAAGCGCAGGCGCGCTTCCTGGCGGAGAACGGGCGGCCGTGCATGCAGGGCTATCTGTATTGCCGGCCGTTGCCGCTGGCGGACCTGATTGCGCGCTTGGCGCGCAAGGCGTAACGCCGCTCAGGCCGTGACGGCCACGTCCTGCGCGACGTCGACCCATTCCGCGTGCGTCAGCACAGCAAGACGCTCGGGCGTGATGCGTACGGCCGCATCGGGCGCGCCGGCGGCGGGAAACACCTCGCCGAACGCGCGCAGCGACACATCGCAGAACACGCGCAGCGGCCGCGCCAGGCCGAACGGGCATACGCCGCCGACCGGGTGGCCCGTTTCGATCTCCACCTCGTCGAGGTTCAGCAGCTTGGCCTTCTGGCCGAAGCGCTCCTTGTATTTGCGGTTGTCCAGGCGGGCGTCGCCGCGCGCGACGAGCAGCACGACCTCGTCGTCCAGACGCAGCGACAGCGTCTTGGCGATCTGCCCCGGCGCCACGCCCAGCGCCTGGGCGGCGAGGGCGACGGTCGCGGTGCTGGTGGCATAGCGCTCGATCGCGATGTCGGGCGCGTGGGTGGCGAAGAAGGCGGTGACGGAGGCGAGGCTCATCGTGGTGTCCGTGGCGTGTAATCCGTCCAGTCTACCATCGGCTTCAAGATAATGCGGCGCGCCAGCGGGCCCGGTACGCGCCGAGACCCGACGGCGCGCGCGCCGCGATTGCCGTGCCGGTGCCGGGCGGCGCGGCGTCGCGGTAGCGCAGCATCCAGCCGCCGCAGGTGGTGCCGCTCGCGTCAATCGAATACGACACCGGCTGCGCCGGCCGCAGCGCGGCCAGCAAGGGGCCGAACCACGGGTTCGCGGTAAAACTGCCTTCGACGGCCAGCGGGCCGGTGGCGTCCAGCGCATCCAGGCAGTAATCCGTCATCAGCACGCAGTACAGCGTGGCCAGCGCATAGCGTTCGCGCGCGTCGAGAGGCGGCGGACCTTCGATGCTGCCTGCGCGGTCGGCGAACGGGCCGCCCGTCGCGGCGAAGCATGGCAGCGCGAACGTGCCGCGCGCGACGAGACGCTCGATGTCGTCGAAGCCGCACGTCACGGGTGCGGCGCCGGCCAGCTCGCCGAATTCGCGCCCGCCCATGAAGCGCATGCACGCCACGGGCCGGCCCAGCGCGTTCGTGTTGGCCAGCATGTCGGCATCCTCGCGCAAGCCGGCAAGCGGCGCGCCGAATGCGGTGGCGATCATCCACGTGCCCGTCGACAGTACCGTGCCGTTGTCATTGCCCAGGTAGCGCAGCAGCGACGCATTGCTGTCGTGGATGCCGCACAGGACTTCGCAATCCGCCGGCAGGCCGGTGGCCGCAGCGACCTCGGGGCGCAGCGTGCCCAGCGCCGCATGGGCCGGGGCCAGCGGCGGCATCAGGGAAGTCCAGCCCATGCCGGCGACGAGGCTCGAATACGTCTGTGCGCGCGGATCCCACAAGTCGGTATGGCAGCCCAGCGAGGTCGCTTCCGACGCGGCCGCGCCGCACAGGCGCCACGCCCAGTACTGCGGATACATGAGGATGCGGCGCGCGCGCCCGAAGTCGGCCGGGAAGCGGGCCTGCAGCCACGCCAGCTGCCGGCCCAGGTTCAGGCCCGCGGGCAGGTCGGGGGACAGCGTCTCGTCGTACGGCGGGCGCAGCGCGGCGTAGTCGAGGCCGGGCAGCTCCGCTTCGTAGTCGAGCACGGGCAGCACGAGGCCGTCGTCGTCGACCAGCGCGGCCGTCGCGCCGTGCGTGACCGGTACGATGGCCGACACGCGCGCCTGCGTCGCGAACGAGCGGCTGGTCGCCCGTATCCAGTCCCACAAGCCGTCCGTGTCGTGATGGGCGTAAGGCCCGTCGGTCAGCACGGCGTTCGGGCGGCGCTGCTCGGCGAGCACACGGCCGGCCGCATCGATCAGCGCCAGCTTGGCGTTCGTCTTGCCGATGTCGAGGACGATGAGGGCGTCGTTCATGGTGCTCATCGTGCGCGCCGCATGCGCAGGAGTTTCGGCAGCGCGATGGTCGCGAGCAGCAGCACGCCGACGACGATCGTCATGTAGATGCCGGGGATGTTGGCGAGGGACAGCCCGTACGTGACGGTGCCCATCGTGAGCACGGCGAGCATCACGCCGGCGATGGTGCCGGCGCCGCCCGCGATGGACACGCCGCCCAGGATCACCATCGTGATCACTTCCAGTTCCCAGCCGGTGGCGATGTTGGGCCGCGTGCTGCCGATGCGGCCCGTCAGCAGGAAGGCGGCCAGGCCGGCCATCGCGCCGGTCAGCATGAACAGGGCGAGGCGGTAGCGGTCGACGGCGATGCCGGAAAAGCGCGCCGCTTCCGGGTTGTTGCCGATGGCGTAGATGCGGCGGCCCCAGCTCGTGGTGTGCAGCAGGACGGCGAACAGCGCGGCGCACACGAGCAACACGACGAATTCGCGCGGCACGATGCCGAAGAAGTAGCCCTGGCCCCAGTCGGCCATCAGTTGCGGATAGCCCGTGAACGCGTTGTCGCCGAGGACGACGCTGGCCAGGCCGCGGTACAGCGAGACGGTGCCGATGGTGACGACGATCGACGGCAGCGCGAAGCGCGTGACGAGCACGCCGTTCAGGAAGCCGCAGGCGGTGCCTGTCGCCAGCGCGACGAGGGGCAGGCTTTCGGCCGGGAAGCCCGCGCCCATCGCGGCACCCATCGCGACGGACGACAGCGCGAGCGCGCCGGCGACGGAGATGTCGATCTCGCGGCAGATGATCAAGAGCGCCATCGGCAGCGCGATCAGCGCTTTCTCGCTGAAGTTCTGGGTGCCGTCCAGCAGGTTGTAGAGGTCGAGGAAGTGCGGCAGCGCGATGCTGTTGGCCGCGAAGACGACGATGAACAGCATCGCCAGCAGGCTTTCCCAGCGCCCGAGCAGGGTCTTCAGGCGCGGGGTTTCGCGGTCGAGGATCGTGTAGCGCGACGGCGACGTCTTGGATTCTGTTTGCATTGCGGTGGTGGGGTTCACGCGGCGCTCCGGTGAGGTTTGGCGTCGAGGCCGTGCAGCGGCAGGATCTGGCGGCTGCGGCGGCCGGTGCCGCGGGCGTTGATCAGGACGGCGACGAGGATCACGAGGCCGGTGAGGGCGCTTTGCCAGAACGGCGACACCTGCAGCACGGGCAGCGCATTGCCGATCACGGTGAGGAAGAGGGCGCCCAAGGCGGCACCGAGCACCGTGCCCACGCCGCCGCCGATGGACACGCCGCCGATCACGCACGCGGCGATCACGGTGAACTCGAAGCCGTAGGCGATCTCGGTATAGGCGACGGCATAGCGCGCGACCCACAGGTAGCCGCACAGGCCGGCGACGGCGCCCGACAGCGCGTACGTCCACAGCAGGCGCTTGTGGCTGGCGATGCCGATATAGCCCGCGCATTGCGGGGCGTTGCCGATGGCGTACAGGTCGCGTCCGAAGCGCGTGTCGCGCGCCACCCAGGCCATGAGCGCCAGCGTGGCGGCCGCGATCCACACGAGGTGCGGCAGGCCCAGAAGGCGCTCGAGCGGGAAGGCGATGAAGGGCGCGGGCATCTGGTGTGCGGACACCCACGCGCCGCCCGACAGCACGAACACGGCGCCGCGGTAGACGCTCATCGTGCCCAGGGTGACGACGATGGGCGGCAGTTCAAGGTACCCGATCAGCCAGCCGTTGACGAGGCCAAGCAGCAGGCCGACGGCGACGGCCGTCAGCACGATCAGCGGCAGCGGCAGGCCGGGCACGTTGGCGCCGAGCATCGCGGCGACCATGCCCGACAGCGCCAGGTTCGACGCGACGGACAGATCGACGCCGCGCGTCACGATGACGAGCATTTGCGTCAGCGCCAGCATCACGAGCAGGGTACTGTCCGTGACGACGTTGGCCAGCGAGCCGGCGGACAGGAACGCGGGTTCCTTGAGCCCGACCGCCATGATCAGCAGGACGACCATCGCGGCCAGCAGCGGTTCGCGTTGTTTGAACAGAGTCATGCGGCCTCCGTCGCGGTGACGGTATCGAGCGCGAGGCCGGATGCGGCGGCGACCACCGATTCCGGCGTCGCTTCCTCGCGCAGGAATTCGCGCTGCACGCGGCCGTGGTGCATGACGACGATGCGGTCCGCCATCCCCAGCACTTCCGGCAGCTCGGACGAGACGAGGATCACGGACAGGCCGCGCGCCACGAGCTGGCCGATGAAGCGGTGCACGGCCGCCTTCGAGCCGATGTCGATGCCCTTCGTCGGTTCGTCGAGGATGATCACTTTCGGATCCGTGGCGAGCCATTTGCCGAGGACGACCTTCTGCTGGTTGCCGCCCGAGAGCTCGGCCACGTGCTGCGTGAGGTGGCTCGCCTTCAGTTCGAGCTGTTCCGCGAAATGGCGGGCGATGGCGGTCTCCTGGCTGCGCCGGCCGCGCAGGAAGAAGCCGAAGCGCGACAGGATGGGCAGTGTGATGTTCTGTTGGATCGGCATCGTGAGGTGCGCGCCGTGGTGCTGGCGGTCTTCCGGCACGTAGGCGATGCCGAGGCCGATCGCTTCGCCGGGCGAGCGCGCCATCACCGGCTTGCCGTCGAGCGTGACGCAGCCGCTCAGCTGGGACGTCAGGCCGAACAGGGCCTGCATCACTTCCGAGCGGCCGGCGCCGACCAGGCCGTAGAAGCCGAGGATCTCGCCGCGGCGCAAGGTGAAACTGACGTCGTCGAACTCGGTGGGGTGCGACAGGTTTTGCACGACGAGCAGCGGCTCGCCGATCTCGGCATCCGGTTTCGGATAGGCCTGGTGCACGGCGCGGCCGACCATCAGCGCGACCAGTTCCTGCTCGGTGATGTCGGCCAGGCGGCCTTTTGCGACGAACTGGCCGTCGCGCAGCACCGTGTAGCGGTCGGCCACTTCGAAGATCTCGTCGAATTTGTGCGAGATGAAGATGACGGCCGTGCCGGTGGCCTTCAGCTGTCCGATGATGCGGTACAGTTCGCGGATCTCGCGCTGCGACAGCGCGGCCGTCGGTTCGTCCATGATGACGACGCGGGCATCCTGGGCGAGGGCGCGGGCGATCTCGACGAAGTGGCGCTGGGCCACCGACAGGTCTTTCACGCGCGCCTTGACGGGCAGCGCGACTTCCAGGCGCGCGAACAGGGCTTCCGCCTCGCGCTCGATCCGCGCCCAGTCGATGCGGCCCGCACGCACGGGCTGGCGGCCGACGTAGATGTTTTCGGCCACCGACAGTTCGTCGAACATCACGGTCTCCTGGTGCACGGCCGTGATCCCGGCGGCCATCGCTTCCTGCGGGCTCGCGAACGTGACGGGACGGCCGTCCAGCGCCATGATGCCGGCATCCGGGCGGTAGATGCCGGTCAGGGTCTTCACGAGCGTGGACTTGCCGGCGCCGTTCTCGCCGATCAGGGCCATGCATTCGCCGGCACGGATCGTGATGTTCACGTCGTTCAGGGCATGGATGCCGTTGAAGCGTTTGCTGATGCCGGTCAGTTGCAGGACCGGGGTGGCGTGCGCTTGCGGGCGTTGGTGTTGAGTGGCTGGCATAGGGTCTTGCTGACTAGTTAGCATAAGCACCGTCATTCCCGCGCATGCGGGAATCCATGCTGAGTCGACTCTGGCCGCTCAGTATGGACCTCCCTTTTCGCGGGAACGACGTCGAAAGGTAACGGCTTAGAACAACTTCGCGAACTTGTCCACGTTCCCGGCGTCGTACGTGAACGGCGGCCCGAGCGCCGCTTCGCGATTCGCATCGAGCGTCACGTTCCCCAGGCGCCCCACGGACACGCTGGCGCCCGGCTTCGCCTCGGCCTTGCCCTTCACGAACTGGTCGGCCGCGTACGTGGCCGCGTAGCCCAGGTCGATCGGGTTCCAGATCGCGAATTCCTTCACGGCGCCGCTCTTCACGTGGCCGGCCATTTCGGACGGCAGGCCGAGGCCCGTCACGTGGACCTTGCCGACCAGGTGCTCGTCGGAGACGGCCTTGCTGGCGGCGACGATGCCCACCGTCGTCGGGGCGATGATCGCCTTGAGGTCCGGATGGCTGCGCAGCAGGCCGATCGCCTCGCGGTAGCTTTTGTCCGACTGGTCGTCGCCGTACACGGTGGCGACCAGCTTGATCTTCGAATATTCCGGCTTGGCCAGCACCTTCTTCATCACGCCGATCCAGATGTTCTGGTTCGTGGCCTGTGCCGACGCGGACAGGATCGCGACCTCGCCCGCGCCCCCGATCTCGTCGGCCGCCATCTGGATCTGCTTTTCGCCGATCAGTTCCGCGTTCGACGGATTGAGCTGCATCTGGCGGCCCTCGGGCGCGATGCCACTGTCGAACGAGACGACCTTGATCCCGCGCTGCATGGCCTTCTTCGCGATCGGCACCAGCGCGTTCGGATCGTTGGCGGAGATGACGATGGCGTCCACCTTCTGGCTGATCAGCGAGTTGATGATCTCGATCTGGCCTTCGGCGCTGGGCGTCGTCGGACCCGTATAGATCACTTCGACGTCGCCGAGCTGCTTCGCGGCTTCGTCGGCGCCCGTGTGGGCCGCGTCGAAGAAGCCGTTGCCGAGGTTTTTCACGACCATCGCGATGCGCGTCTTTTCAGGCTTCTTCTGCCCGCAGCCGGCCGTGCCGGCCACGATGCCGACGGCCGCCAGCGCGAGTAACAGGTGTTTGGCTTTCAATGCGCTGCCTCCAGTTGCGAATCCAGCCGCGGATCGAGCTGCGCGTCCAGGTGGAACAGCGCGGCGGACTGCAGGTCGAACTGCGGATTAAAAAAAGGCGCACCGACGTTCGGTGCCACTTCGTCCGGTTCGACGGTGACGACCTTGACGCCGTATTGCTCGAGCGTCTGCACGGCCTTGTCGGAGGCGCCCGTGTCCGTGATGACGGTGGAGACGCGATCGAGGCCGCACAGGATCAGGCCCGCCTTGCGCGCGAACTTGGAACTGTCGGCCAGGACGATCAGTTCCTCGGCCTGGCTGATCAGGCGCTTCTCGGCCTGGATCAGCAGCGGGTCCGCTTCCATCAGGCCGAGCAGCGACAGGCCGTAGACGCTCATGAACATCTTGCCGGCGTAGTGGTGCTGGGTGATGTCGTTGTCGAACGGCGAGAGGATCACGTTCTGCTCGCGGTAGACCTTCCCGCCGGGGACGATGATCTCGTTCTCGCTGGAGACGAGCAGGCGCTCGGCCATCAGGAAGGAATTGGTCAGGATCTTGAGGTGCTTATCGGCCAGGAATTCGGCCATCATGAACGTCGTCGTGCCGCCGTTGATGATGATCGTTTCGCCGTCCGTGCACATGCCGGCCGCGTGCCGCGCGATGGCCCGCTTGCGCGCCGCGTAACACTGGATATTGTTCTGGAACGTTTCGCTCGACAGCGGGAACTGGCGCTTCTTGGGCAGCAGGTTCTCCGCGCCGCCGCGGGTGCGGGTGAGCAGGTTGCGGGCTGCGAGCCAGCTGATGTCGCGCCGGACCGTCGCCGGGGACGCATTGAGCCATTCGACGAGCTGCTGGACCGTCGCCGTCTGGTGCTCGGCGAGCAGTTTCAGCAAACGCTTGCGGCGTTTGTGATTCACCATTGTCTCCTCCTGTTGCCGTCCCGGACGTCGAACGACCCGTTGCGAGGGTGTTGCGATGTCCGGTCTGTTTTTGTGATTCGGCGGGACAGCGTCGACGCAGAGGTCGCGTTGTCTGGGAAAAAGAGTAATGAGGAGTCGAAAGGCCGTCAATCGTTAAATGATCAAACAATTGATTATTTGGCCGCCGGAACGGCGCGAAACGCGCGTTTCGATCAACCGGATGATTAAATCGTTCTTGCTCACGATGTTGATCGATTCCGCGTTGACACTGCTTGGCCCGCTGAATTCTACTGTGCCCGGATGCCGCGACCGTACGTCGTTACGGGGCGGGTGAAGAAGACGGGATCGCCGTCGAGCGACGACAGACAACGCATATACATGGAGATTTTTGAATGGGCGCAACGAGCGACACGAAGCACAAGGAACCGATCACGTCGCGCTGGGACGACCAGCACGCCGCCACGCTGAGCGAGCCGGAACTGCTGCTGTACCGTTCCAATCTGCTCGGTTCCGACCTGCGCATCACGAACTTCGGCGGTGGCAACACGTCGGCCAAGGTCGCGATGACGGATCCGCTCAGCGGCGAACAGGTCGAGGTGCTGTGGGTGAAGGGCTCGGGCGGCGACCTGGGTTCCATCAAGCTGGATGGCTTCTCGACGCTGTACATGGACAAGCTGCAGGCCCTGAAAGCCCGCTACCGCGGCCTGGAACACGAGGACGAGATGGTCGGCTACCTGCCGCACTGCACGTTCAACCTGAACCCGCGCGCCGCGTCGATCGACACGCCGCTGCATGCCTATATCGCCCGTAAACACGTCGACCACATGCACCCGGATGCGGTCATCGCGATCGCCGCGTGCAAGAACAGCCGCGCGCTGACCGAGAAAATCTTCGAGGGCGAGCTGGGGTGGCTGCCGTGGCAGCGTCCCGGCTACGACCTCGGTCTGAAACTGGAAAAGCTGTCGCAGGAACAGCCGCAGCTGAAGGGCATCATCCTGGAAGGCCACGGCCTGTTCACCTGGGGCGACACGGCCAGGTCGTGCTACGAGACGACGCTGGCGATGATCAAGCGCGCCGAGGAATGGCTGGCCGCGAACGTCAGGCAGCCCGTGTTCGGCGGCCGGGTCGCCGATCCGCTGCCGGCGGATGCGCGCGCGGCCCTCGCCGCCCGCCTGATGCCGCTGCTGCGCGGGAAGATCAGCCAGCAGGAATACAAGCTCGGTCACTTCGACGATTCCGACGCCGTGCTGGAATTCGTGTGCAGCGCCGACCTCGCGCCGTTGGCCGCGCTGGGCACCTCGTGCCCGGACCACTTCCTGCGCACGAAGATCCGCCCGCTGGTGCTCGATTTCGACTCCGCCGCCCCCGATGCCGATCGCGCGTTCGATCAGTTGGTGAGCGGTCTCGATCAGGCCCTGAGCGATTACCGCGCCGACTACACCGCGTATTACGAGCGCTGCAAGCGCGACACGTCGCCGGCGATCCGCGATGCCAACCCGATCATCTACCTGATCCCGGGCGTGGGCATGCTGTCGTTCGCGAAGGACAAGGCGACGGCGCGCATCGCCGGCGAGTTCTACGTCAACGCGATCAACGTGATGCGCGGCGCGAACGGCGTCGACGAATACGTCGGCCTGCCGGAACAGGAAGCGTTCGACATCGAATACTGGCTGCTGGAAGAAGCGAAGCTGCAGCGCATGCCGAAGCCGAAAAGCCTCGCGGGCCGCATCGCCGTCGTCACGGGCGGCGCCGGCGGCATCGGCCAGGCCGTGGCGCGCCAGCTGCTGCAGGAAGGCGCGTGCGTGATGCTGACCGATATCGATGCCGAAGCGCTGGAAGGCGCCAGGCAGAATCTCGTCAAGGCCGCGGGCAAGGACAACGTGGCGGCCGTGCAGGCGAACATCACGATCGAGGACGACGTGGGGGGCATCCTGTCCGCCACCGCGTTGCGCTTCGGCGGCGTGGACCTGCTCGTGTCCAACGCGGGTATCGCGTCGGCCGCGCCGCTGGACGAAACGTCGCTGGAGGTCTGGAAGCGCAACCAGGACATCCTCGTCACCGGCTACTTCCTCGTCTCGCGCGACGCGTTCCAGATCATGAAGCGGCAAAAGCTGGGCGGCAGCATGATCTTCGTCGGCAGCAAGAACGGCCTCGTGGCCTCAAGCGGCGCGTCGGCCTATTGCACGGCGAAGGCGGCCGAGATCCACCTGGCCCGCTGCATCGCGCTGGAAGGCGCGGAGCACGGCATCCGCGTCAACGTCGTCAACCCGGACGCCGTCATCCGCGGCTCGCGCATCTGGGACGGCAAGTGGAAGGAAGAGCGCGCCGCATCGAACAAGATCGACGCCGACGACGTCGAGGAGTTCTACCGCAAGCGCAGCATGCTGAAGAAGAGCGTGTTCCCGGAAGATATCGCGGAAGCCGTGTACTTCTTCGCCAGCGAAAAATCCGGCAAGAGCACGGGCAACGTGCTGAACGTCGATGCGGGCAACGCGGCCGCTTTCACGCGATAATTCAAACCCAGAATATGAGCGGCCCCGCCGTGCGGTGCCGCCGACGACCAGGAGACAGGAATGACGACCCTTATCGATGCCGGATTTGTGGCCGACCACAACGCCAAGACCGCATCCCAGCTGCAGGCCGACTATGACGCGTTAGGCGGCATGCTGGCGCGCCGCGGCCGCGATATCGAAGACTTGACGGCGCTCGCGCAGCGCTTCGCCGTGGCCGTGCCCAGCTGGGGCGTGGGCACGGGCGGCACCCGCTTCGCGCGCTTCCCGGGCCGCGGCGAGCCGCGCAACGTGTTCGAAAAGCTCGACGACTGCGGCGTGATCAACCAGCTCACGCGCGCGACGCCGGCCGTGTCGCCGCACTTCCCGTGGGACCGGCCCACCGATGCGAAGGAGCTGCGCCAGCACGCCGATGCGCTGGGCCTCGCGTTCGATGCCGTCAACTCGAACACCTTCCAGGACCAGCAGGGCCAGGAACACACGTATAAATACGGCAGCCTGACGGCCAATAGCGCGGCGACGCGCGCGCAGGCCGTCGCGCACAACATCGATTGCATCGAACTGGGCCGCGAGCTCGGGTCGAAGGCGCTGACGGTGTGGGTCGGCGACGGCGCCAACTTCCCCGGCCAGCACAATCTGCGCGGCGCGCTGGAGCGCTACCTGGAGAGCATGCGCAGCATCTACGCCGCGCTGCCGGACGACTGGAGCGTCTTCATCGAACACAAGCTGTTCGAGCCGGCGTTCTACGCGACCACCATCGCCGACTGGGGCACCAGCTTCGCGTGCGCCACCGAACTTGGCCCGAAGGCGAAATGCCTCGTCGACCTGGGCCACCATGCGCCGAACACGAACATCGAGATGATCGTCGCTCGCCTCGCGCAGTTCGGCAAGCTGGGCGGCTTCCACTTCAACGACAGCAAATACGGCGACGACGACCTGGATTCCGGTTCGATCAATCCGTTCCAGCTGTTCCTGGTCTTCAACGAACTGGCCGACGCGGCGCTGCGCGAGGGCCCGTCGTTCGCGCCGGCGTACATGCTGGACCAGTCGCACAACGTGACCGATCCGATCGAGAGCCTGATGAACAGCGCGGTCGAAGTGCAGCGCGCGTACGTACAGGCGGCGCTCGTCAACCGCGCGCAGCTGGCGGCGCTGCAGGAAGCGAACGACGCGCTGCAGTCGGCCCAGGCGCTCAAGGCGGCGTTCCGGACGGACGTGTCGCCCATCCTCGCGATGGCGCGCGTGCGTGCGGGCGGCGCGGCGGATCCGGTGGCGTGCTATCGGGCGAGCGGGTATCGTGATCGTGTTGCCAGCGCCCGGCCGGCCAAGGCCGGGGCGAGCGGCAGCGGGATTGTCTGAGCAGTACCGGTACACGCTCAAGGCCGTCATTTCCGCTTCCGCGGGAATGACGGTGGTCACCGTTCACTCGCCAGGAGTCCCCGCATGAGCAAGCGCTCCCCGCGCAAGCCTGTATTGGCCGCCGTGCTGTCGTGCGCCTGCGCCGCGCATGCCGCCGGCCCGTCGGCCACGTTCGCCGACGTCGCCGCACGCCTATCGGAGCCACCGCCGGACGCGCGTCCGATGATGCGCTGGTGGTGGTTCGGCCCCGCCGTCCAGAAACCCGAGCTGGAACGCGAAATCCTCGCGATGAAGGCCGGCGGGATCGGCGGCTTCGAGATCCAGCCCGTGTATCCGATGGAGCTGGACGATGCCGCGCGCGGTATCCATAACGTGCCGTATCTGTCGCCCGAATTCCTCGACGCCGTCAGCTTCGCCAACCGCACGGGCCGCGCCAACGGCTTACGTGTCGACATGACCCTGGCCAGCGGCTGGCCGTACGGCGGACCGCACGTCACGGTCGACGAGGCCGCGTCGCGCCTGCGCCAGGCCGTCGTCGACGTGCCGGCCGGCGCGTCCAGCTTCGCGCTGCCGGCCGTGATGAGCGGCGAGACACTGATCGCGACCTTCGTCGGCGCGAGCGTGGACCCCGCCGCATTGAAGCCGCTGCAGGCGCAGGAGGGCGCCGACGGCCGCGCGCGCATCGCGCCGGCAAGCGATCCGCGCAAGGTCGTCGCCTACATCGCCAGCCGCACGGGCCAGCAGGTCAAGCGCGCGGCGCTGGGGGCGGAAGGGTTCGTGCTCGACCACCTGAGCCGCAAGGCCGTCGACCATCACCTGGCCACCGTCGCCGAACCGCTGATGAAGGCGTTCGGCGACGCCCCGCCGTATGCCGTGTTCTCGGACAGCCTCGAGGTCTACAACACGGATTGGACGAGTGATTTCGCCGCCGAATTCAGGAAGCGGCGCGGGTACGACATCGTGCCGCACCTGCCGGCCATATTCACGGGGCAGGGACCGGATGCGGCGGCCGTGCGGCACGACTGGGCGCTGACGCAGACGGAGCTCGTGAACGAGCGCTATCTCGTGCCGATCGACGACTGGGCCAGGAAGCACGGCACGCGATTCCGTTCGCAGACCTATGGCGAGCCGGCCGTGTCGCTGTCCAGCAACCGCCTCGTCGCGCTGCCGGAAGGCGAGGGGCCGCAATTCCGCGAATTCTCGTTCACGCGTCTTGCAACGTCGGCGGGGCATTTGTATGGCCGTCCCGTGATCTCGGCCGAGACGTGGACGTGGCTGCACTCGCCCGCGTTCGCCGCGACGCCGCTGGACATGAAGGCGGAAGCGGACCGCATGCTGCTCGAAGGCGTCAACCAGTTCGTCGGCCACGGCTGGCCGTACACGCCGCCGGGCACGCTCGAACCGGGGTACGCGTTCTACGCGGCCGCCGTGTTCAACGACCACAACCCGTGGTGGAACGTGATGCCCGACGTGACGGCCTACCTCACGCGGTTGAGCTGGCTGATGCGCCAGGGCGAACCCGCGAACCAGGTCGCCGTGCTGCTGCCGAACGACGACGTGTACGCGGCGCTCGTGCCGGGCAAGGTGTCGCTGTCGGCCGAGATGCATCGATATGTGACGCCGGCGCTCACCGGCCAGATCCTGGACGCGGGCCAGAACCTCGACTACATCGACGCCGAGGCGATCCTCGCGCTGGGGGTCAAGTATCCCGTGCTCGTGATGCCGCACGTGACGCGGCTGGCGCCCGAGGTGATCGACAAGCTCGCGGACTACGTGCGCGGCGGCGGGAAGATCGTGGCGGTGGGTGGTGCGCCGTCGCTGGCGCCAGGGTTTCAGGATGCGGCGCGCGTGTCCGCGACCGTCGCGGCGAAAGCGAAGGCGCTGTTCGCGCAGGCGAACGTACGCGTCGTGGCGGACGACGACGCGGTCGGCGCCGCGCTGCAGGCGGTGCTGGCGCCGGACATGAAGCTGTCGACGAATGTGGCTGTACAGGTGTCCGACGTCGGGTTCGTGCGCCGCAGGCTGCGCGATGCCGATATCTATTTCATCGCGAATACGAGCAACCGCGCGGTGCATGCCGAGGCCACCTTCGCATCGGTGCGGCGCGCGGCCGTGTGGATCGCGCCGGACAGCGGCCGCATGACGGCGGCCACGCTGCCGGCCCGGCTGGACTTGGCGCCGTACGAATCGCGCGTGCTCGTGCTGGCCGATGCGTTGCCGGCCGCGCCGGCGCCCGCCGCGGCCACGATGGAGATCGCGGACTTGGGCCGGGACTGGACGCTGCGCTTTCCCGGCCGGCCGCAGGCGCTGCGTCTCGACGCGCTGCGTTCCTGGACCGACTTCGACGCGACCCGCTATTTCTCGGGCGTCGCCACGTACGACAAGGACGTCGAGTTCACGGCCGCGCAACTCGCGTCGCCTCGCCTCGTGCTCGATTTCGGCCCGGGCAGGCCGCTCGCGACGACGCCCGCCGTCCCCGCCGGGATGCGCGCGATGTTCGACAGTCCCGTGCGCGAAGCGGCGCAGGTGTATGTGAACGGCCGCTACGCGGGCGCCGTCTGGCACCCGCCGTATGCCGTGGACGTCACGGGATTCCTGCAGCCGGGCCGCAACCGCATCGAGGTCCGTGTCGGCAATCTCGCGCTGAACGCGCTCGCGGGACACGCGTTGCCGGACTACCGCCTGCTGTCCGCCCGCTACGGCCAGCGCTTCGTCCTGCAGGACACGGCGCTGATCGCGCCGCAGCCGGCAGGCCTGCTGGGACCCGTCAAGCTGTTGGGCGAGGGCGCCCGATGATCAACACGGAACAGGACAAGAACGATATGAACCGACGACTTTCCCTGCTGGCCGCGGCCATCGCGCTGGCGCTGCCCGCCTTCGCGCAGACCGCGTCCAACCATCCGCAACCGACGCCGGCGATGCAAGCCGTCATCGACAAGGACATCGCCCGCCATTTCGGCGACGCGCCCATCGATGCGGGCCCCCTCGCGACGGACCTGTCGCCCGAGCTGACGCCGGCCGCCATCGACAAGGCGTTGCGCAAGGTGGCCGACTGGCAGCTGGCACGCTCGCAACCGTATTTCTCGCGCATCTGGACGGAGAGCGTGATGTACACGGGATTCATGGCCGCCTCCGAGGCGACCGGCGATGCGAGATATCGCGACGCGATGCTCGCGATGGCGCGCCACTTCGATTTCCAGGAACGCGACCGCCTGCCGAACGCGGACGACCTCTCCATCGCCCAGACCTATCTCGACCTGTACTTCCAGGAGAAGAACCCCGGCATGCTGCGCCTGACGAAGGCGGAAATGGAAGACCTGCTGCCGCTGGCGACGCTGAAACCGGGCGATCCGCGCATCCCGTGGTGGTGGTGCGACGCCCTGTTCATGGCGCCGCCCGTGTGGGCGAAGATGTTCAAGGCGACGGGCGAGCGTAAATACCTCGACTACATGCACCTGAACTGGAAGCGCACGACCGACCTCCTGTACGACAAGGACGAGCACCTGTACGCGCGCGACGCGAGCTACAAGGACAAGCGCGAGGCGAACGGCAAGAAGATCTTCTGGTCGCGCGGCGAAGGCTGGGTGATGGGGGGTCTTGCGCGCGTGCTGGACTATGTGCCGGCGGACGATCCGCAGCGCGGCTTCTACGTGCAGCAGCTGCGCGAGATGTCGGAGAGAATCGCGTCGCTGCAGGGGGCGGACGGCCTGTGGCACGCAGGCCTGCTCGACCCGAAGGCGTACCCGCTGCCGGAGATCTCGGGCTCCGCGCTGTTCGTGTACGGCATGGCCTACGGCGTGAACCACGGCCTGCTCGACGGCGCGACATACCGGCCCGTGATCGCGAAGGCGTGGGCCGGGATCCTGAAGAACGTGTATGCGGACGGCCGCGTCGGCAACATCCAGCAGACGGGCGCCGAGCCGGCGTTCTACCGGCCCACATCCAGCTACGACTACGGCGTCGGCGGGTTCATGCTGGCCGCGGCGGAACTCAAGCGCATGGCGCAGGGCGGCGTGCGATGAGCGCAGCGACCACGCGTGCGTTCATCATGCAGCTCAAGGCGGGCCATGTCGACGAATACAAGCGCCGCCATGACGCCATCTGGCCGGAGCTGGCCGACCTGCTGCGTGACTCCGGCATCCACGATTATTCGATTTTCCTTGACGAGGATACGCTGCAGTTGTTCGCGGTGCTGAAGCTGCGGCCCGGCCACACGGTCGCCGCGCTGCCGGACCATCCGGTCATGCGGCGCTGGTGGGATCACATGGCGCCGCTGATGGAGGTGGAGCCGGGGAACCGGCCGAGGGAGAGGGCGTTGAAGCGGGTGTTTTATCTCGAGTGAACCTTAGAGCCGTCATTTGCGGCACTGCCGGACATGACTTCCCGCGAGGGCGGGAATCCATACTGAAGCGATGAGCACGCGACGCATGGATTCCCGCTTCCTCGGGAATGGTGTTCTATGTTGCAGGGTCGAGCAACCCCCGCGCCTTCAACCATTCCTCCGCCCGTTTCGGCCAATCGGATGCCGTCCCGAGGCCGGCCCGCATCCCCATGCCGTGCGACCCGTGCTCGAACAAATACATCTCGGCCGGCACCTTCGCCCGCGTGAGCGCCTGGTAGAACAGGATGCTGTTCTCGACGGGCACCGTCTGGTCTTCCTGCGTGTGGATCAGCAGCGTGGGCGGCGTGGCGGACGTCGCCTGCTTCTCGAGCGACATCAGCTGGACGTCCGCCGCCGCCGGGTTCGCACCCAGCAGCGCCTTGCGCGAGCCCGCGTGCGCGGCCGGGGCCTCCATCGTGATGACGGGGTACATCAGCATGAGGAAGTCGGGACGGGCGCTCACCTTGTCGAGCTCCGCGCCGGTGCGGCCCAGCGGATGGTCGAACAGGGTGCCGGCGCTCGCTGCCACGTGGCCGCCGGCCGAGCTGCCCATCACGCCGATGCGGTCCGGGCGGATGTGGTACCGTGCCGCTTGCGAACGGACGATGCGCACGGCGCGCAGCACGTCGCGCAGCGGGGCCGGGTGGCCGAATTCCTGCATGCGGTATTTGAGGACGAAGCTCGTGATGCCGAGCGTGCCGAGCCACGCCGCGTACTGTTCGCCCTCGCGCTGCGTGGACAGCCGCACGTAGCCGCCGCCCGGGCAGACGATGACGGCCGTGCCGTTCGGGCGGTCGACGGCGGGGCCGTACACGGTCAATGTCGGTTCGCTGACGTTGGACGTGCGGCCGTCGTCGACGTGCTCGGGGCCGAGTCCCGGTTTCGCATCGGGCACGCCCTCGGGCCACAGCGGGATCACGGCGGCGGCGGGGAGCTGAGGCGCGGCGGATATCGAACCGGCGGAACCGGCGAGCAGGGCGCCGGCGACGAGTTTCATGCAAAGTCTCCTGTTTTCATTCGAACGATTCATCATGAGGTCCTGACATGGTAAAGCTTGGGTGGTTGGGCGGCGCGCTGTTGTGCGCGAGCCTGGGGGGATGCGCGTCGGCGCCGCAGGCGCCGGCCGGTTCGGCGCTGGGCGCGCTGGATATCGTGACGACGCCGTACGCCGAGCTGGACGGCGTCTGGCAGGCGCGTCCCGACGGCGTCATCGCGGTGGCGGGCAAGCCGTCCGGGTTCATCGCGACGCGCGACACGTACACGGATTATCGTCTGCATGTGGAATGGCGCTGGCCCGGCAAGCCGGGCAACGGCGGCGTGCTGCTGCACGTGGCGTCCGGTCCCAAGGACGGCGTGTGGCCGCTCAGCATCCAGGTGCAGACGAAGCACGGCTCGGCCGGCGACCTGCTGCCGATGGCGGGCGCCACGTTCAACGAGCCGCTGACGACCGCCCCCGGCGCCTATCCGCCGATCAAGGCGCGCACGGCGGCCGACAGCGAGCGCGCGCCGGGCGAGTGGAACAGCATGGACGTGCTGGTGCGCGGCGGCTGCATCGACGTGACGATCAACGGCGTCAAACAGAACGGCGTCACGATCGCGCAGCCGGCCACGGGCCGCATCGGCTTCCAGCTCGAGGGCACGCCGTACGAGTTGCGCAACCTGCGCGTCGAGCGTTTGTAACGGCGTCGAAGCTGCGGCGGGTGGACGCATCGGGTGCTCTCCTTGTCGTGCGAATCCAGCCATTGTTGCAGCGGCGGCGGTCGTCAACCGATCATTTTCCTGATTCTTTAACAGGATGGGTCTCGAGGGGCGACGCGGCTCGCATAGAATCGACGCGGAACAGAACAACGAGACCGGAACACCGCCATGCCGCCGCTTTCCCGCCTGATGCGCGCCGCCGTCGCGCTTATCCTCCTGGCCGTCGCCCATGCCCACGCCCAGACACTGCCGTCCGCCGTCAATACCGACCCGGCGCGTGCGCAGGTCACGCTGCCGGAACCCGCGAATCCGCAGCTGCCTTCCTTGATCCTGATCGGCGATTCGACGGTCCGCAACGGCCGCGACGACGGCCAGGGGAAGGGCGCGGCGGGCCAGTGGGGATGGGGGAATCCGCTCACCGCGTGGTTCGATCCGGCGCGGGTGAACGTCGTGAACCGCGCCGTCGGCGGGCTGTCCAGCCGCACCTACATCACGAGCGGACACTGGGAACGGACGCTCGCCTTCGTCAAGCGGGGCGATATCGTCGTCATGCAGTTCGGCCATAACGACGCGGGCGCCTTCAACGACACGAGCCGGGCGCGCGGGACGATCCGCGGCGTGGGGGACGAGACGGAGGAGATCAACAACCTCCTCACGCACAAGCACGAGGTGGTGCACAGCTACGGCTGGTATCTGCGCAACTACGTGGCCGACATCCGCGCAAAGGGCGCCACCCCCGTCATCTGCTCACCGATCCCGCACAAGCAGTGGGACGCGCAAGGCCACGCGAAGCGCGACCGCGACACGTATGGCGGCTGGGCCGCGGCGGTCGCGCGAGCGGAAGGCGTCGGCTTCATCGACCTGAACGAGGGCGTCGCGCGCCGCTACGACGCGCTGGGCATGGCGGCGGTCGTGCAGCTGTTCCCGCACACGACGCCGGACGAGCACACGCACACCAACTGGGCCGGCGCCGTACTGAACGCGCAGGTCGTCGTCGACGGGCTCAAGGCGCTGGGCGATCCGCGCATCGCCGCGTGGCTGAAACCGCAGGCGCCGGAGAACCCGCAGCCGCCTGCGCGTGACGATGCGCGTCCCGTCGTCGACGCCGCTACGCTCCGCGACGAGACGCCGCGCAATGCGGGCCTGCCGACCCTGTACCTCGTCGGCGATTCGACGGTGAACAGCGGCGGCGTGAACGGCGCCATCGGCTGGGGCGAGCGCATCGCGCCCTACTTCGACGCCCGCAAGATCAATGTGGTGAACGCCGCCATCGGCGGCCGCAGCAGCCGCACGTACTTCACGGAAGGCCGCTGGGACAAGGTGCGCGACCAGTTGAAGCGCGGCGACGTCGTGCTGATCCAGTTCGGCCACAACGACGGCGGCCGCATCGGCGACCCGGCGATGAAGAACCGCGCATCAAGGCCGGGCATCGGGCCGGAGACGGTCGACGACACGCGTCCCGACGGCACGAAGGAGCAGGTGCACAGCTTCGGCTGGTATATGGCGCGCTACGTCGTGGATGCGAAGGCGAAGGGCGCGACCGTCGTCCTCGTGGCGCCGGTGCCGCACCGCGACCGCTGGCAGGAAGGCCGCGATTTCGCGACGTTCGCCGACTGGGACCGCCAGGTCGCCGACGCGAACGGCGCGCTGTTCATGGACTTGACGGTGCTCGTGGCCGACGGCTACAAGCGGATCGGCGCGGAGCGGGTCGACACCATGTTCGCGGATGCGCGCACGCACACGAATGCGCTCGGGGCCGAGTTCAACGCGGAGCGCGTCGTGGCGGGGTTGAAAGCGCTGCCGGGCAATCCGCTCGGCGCCTACTTTGCCGACAGGACGGTGGCGGCGCAATGAGGCTCGCGTTTGCCGTGCTGGCGGCGCTGGCCGCACAGTCCGCCGCCGCCGCGCCGGCCGGGGCAGCCGAACCCGCGGCGTGCACGGAGTGGGGCAGGCCGGGCGCGGTGCTGGTCCGGGACGATTTCAGCGGACCGCTCACCGGCTGGGTCGCCGGGTATGCGCGCAAGCCCGGCAACGTGGTGGGAAACCGCGGCGGCCGGCTGCTGATGGACGTCGCCGGCGGCGCCACCATGTGGCTGGACAAGCCGCTGTCCGGGAACATCCTGATCAGCTTCACGCGCCGCGTCGTCGTCGCCGGCTCCCAGCACGACCGGCTGTCCGACCTGAACGTGTTCTGGATGGCGCACGATCCCGAACGCGAGAACCTGTTCACGCGCAGCGGCAAGTTCGGGGACTACGACGATCTGTCGATGTACTACGTGGGCATCGGCGGCAACCGCAACACGACGACGCGCCTGCGCCGCTATGGCGACGGCCGGCGGGCGCTCGTCGGCGAATACACCGACGCCGCGCACCTGCTGGCGCCGAACCGCGATTACCGGATCGAGATCGCGGTCTACGACGGCTGCACGCGCGTGCGCGTGGACGGCGACACATGGTTCACCTACCGCGATCCGCATCCGCTCACGCGCGGCCACCTGGGGTTGCGCACGACCTGGTCGCGCCAGACGGTGGACGATCTCACGATACGAAGACTCGAATGACAAGAGACAGGTTGATGAAACGATCGATGTCGCGGTGCGCGCTGGCCCTGGCCGCAGCCTTCGCGCTGGACGCGCACGCGCAGCAGGCGCCGGCCCCGCAGGGAAAGGGAACGGTCGCGGCCGATGCGATGCTGCACGCGCTGGAAGTCCACTACCCGACGCCTTATTACGCGATGGACGCGGCCGAGGTCAAGGCCGTGCTGGACCGCGTGTTCGATTACCTGGACAAGGCCACGCCCGCGGAGGTGATCGACCAGCGGACGGGCGCGCCCATCACGGACTTGTCGACACCGGATCCGAATGCGGTCCTGAAGCCGGGCGACTTCCGCCTGACGAGTTATGAATGGGGCGTGACGTACACCGGGATGCTGGCCGCGGGCGCCGCCACGGGCGACCGGCGCTTCACGGATTACACGATCCGGCGGCACCGGTTGCTTGCCGGGCTGACGAAGACGTATCTGCCGCTGGTGCAGGCCGACCGCGAACACGCGGCGGCCCCGATCAAGAGTTTCCTGAACCCGCACGCGCTGGACGACGCCGGTGCGTTGTGCCAGAGCTTCATCGAGGCGAAGCTGGCCGGCTCGCCGGTGGACTACACGCAGATGATCGACATCTGCGGCGACTTCGTCACGAACAAGGAATACCGGCTGAAGGACGGCACGCTCGCGCGGGGCGGCCCGGACGGTCAAGGCGGCGTGAAGATGCGTCCGTTGCCGGATACGCTGTGGCTGGACGATATGTTCATGGGCGTGCCGACCATCGCCTGGCTGGGCAAGGCGACGGGCGACCGCAAGCACTACGACGACGCGGCGCGCCAGGTGCTGCAGTTCTCGAAGCGCATGTTCAATCCGCGCCTGGGCATCTATATGCACGGCTATGTGGAAGGCTTGCGCGATCATCCCGAGATGCACTGGGCGCGTGCCAACGGCTGGGCCGTGATGTCCATGGTCGAGGTGCTGGAAGTGCTGCCGAAGGATCACAAGGATTACAAGGCCGTGCTGCAACAGCTGCGTGCCCATATCAAGGGGCTTGCCAGCTACCAGACGAACGATGGCTTCTGGCACCAGCTCATCGACCGCGACGACACGTACCAGGAAACGTCGGCGACGGCGATCTACGCCTACGCCATCGCGCGCGCCGTCAACCGGGGCTATGTCGATGCGCAGGCCTACGGGCCGATGGCGAACCTGGCGTGGAATGCGGTCGCGAGCAAGGTGCTGCCGAACGGGCAGATCGAAGGCATCTGCGTGGGCACGGGCATGGCCTTCGATCCCGCGTTCTACGCCTATCGTCCGACGAGCGTGAAGGCGGCGCACGGCTACGGGCCCACGCTGCTGGCGGGCGCCGAGATCATCGCGATGAACCGCAGATTCAAGTTCGGGATGAACGACAGTGCCTTGATGTACCAGGGTGTGCGGGAATAGGGGTAGCCGCCGTGCCGACATGACGGCGCACGAAAGCCAGCGTCATTCCCGCGGTCGTGGCCTCAGACCTCGATCACGAGATCTTCCCGGAACGCCGCCTGCTCCCCCTTGCTCGCATATCCGAGCGGATTCGCCACGACGCGGCAGCGCCAGCCCGCGCCTTCGACCACGTAGTCGTTGGCGCAATGCAGGTGCCCGTGCATCCAGATGTCGGCGAACGGCAGCAGGTCGTCCATGGCGTTGCAGAAGCCCGCCGTGCCGGGCGTGATGCCGTAGCGCGGGTCGGCGCTGCGCAGGCTCGGGGCGTAGTGGGTGACGGCGATGGTGGTGCCTTCGAACGGCGTGGCCAGCGCGTCCCGCAGCCACGCCTGGCATGCGAACGACAGCTCGCGCTGGCCCTCGGCCAGCAGCGGCACCCCGTCCACGAGCGTCGTGTTGCCGCTCAGGTAGTAGTTCGCGGCGCGGAAGGCTTTTTCGCGCTGCTTGAGCTGGCGCGCGATGTCGGTTTCGCTGGACGCGAGCGCATCGAAATCGGCCCATAACGTGGTGCCGATGAAGCGCACGTCGCCGATGGTGACGGTTGCGCGGTCGAGCCACGTGATGTCCAGCGCGGCGCACGTCGCGCGCAGGCGCGCCTGCGTCTCGGCGAAGTCGAGGCCATCGAATTCATGGTTGCCGGGCACGTACAGCACGCGCGCGGCGGCGCCCGTGTGGCCCGGTGCGAAACGGGCGAGCCCGAAGTCGTCCGTGGCCAGGCGCGAACGGGCCTGGTATGAGCCGATGTCGCCGGCAAGGACGACGACGTCCGTGTCGGCGAAGATCGTCGGCTGGAACCCGGGGTCGCGTTCGAGGTGAAGGTCGGAAAAGAGCTGGATGCGCATCGCCGGAGTATACCGTCTCCGGTGTCACTCCGCCGCGCGCATCCGGTGATGTGCCTTACTTGCCGGCCGCGTTCTGCATTTTCTCGCCGGCACGTTCCAGGCCGCGGCCCGTGGCGGCCGTCGCATCCTTCGCGCCTTCCTTCACGTTCTGGGCGGCTTCGTGCGTGTCCTGGCGGACTTCGGCGCCGGCCTGGTGCATCTTGTCGTTGGCCTTGTCGACCGCGACCTTGGCGTTTTCGTTGGCCTCGTGGGCCGCTTCCTTCGCGTTCGCGCCGGCCTGCTGGGCGGCGGCATTGGCGTTGGCGGCGGCTTCCTTCGACTCGGCGGCGGCCTTGGCGCCGGCGTCGTCGATGGTCTTGCCGGCCGACTGGGCCGGACCCATGCCGTTCTTGTCCTGGGCCTTGTGGCAACCGGTGACGAGGACGGCGACGGCAAGCATGATGCTCGAAATGGTGGTGGCTTTCATGATGTTCTCCTGTAAGTAGTTGTCACTTAGATTACACAATTTCGTAAAGATGCGGCGTACGATACGGTTGGGCCGGCATCATGCCGGATCGATCACGACAAGGAGACCGGCATGAGCGACACGATCACACTGAAAGAAACGGCAACCGACTTCCTGCGGTTGACCGCGCGCGGACAAGTCGACGAGGCGTTCGCGCGCTACACGGCGCCGGGTTTCCGGCACCACAATCCGCATGTCGGTGCCGATGCGGACACGTTGCGGGCGGCGATGAAGGAGAATGCGGGACGCTTCCCGCACATGGTGTTCGAGGTGCAGCGCGCGATCGCCGAGGGCCCGCTGGTGGCCGTGCATTCGCGTGCCGTGATGGAAGAGGGAGGTATGGAGCTGGCGATCGTCCACATCCTGCGCTTCGAGGAGGGACGTATCGCCGAGATGTGGGACATCGCCCAGGCGGCGCCCGTCCCGATGGCGAACCGGGACGGGATGTTCTAGGCCGGGTCAGATTGCCCAGCCGCCGGCGTAGAACACGGCCAGCGCGACGGCGATGCTGACGGTGCCGAAGTTCAGCTTGCGCCATTCACCGGCCAGCAGGCGGCCGATCACAAGGGTGCAGAAGCCCAGCATGATGCCGGTGACGATATTGCAGCTCAGCAGGATGAACACGGCGCACACCAGGCCGGCCAGCGCATCCAGCTTGTCGTCCATCTTCATGTGCGCCACGCTGCTCAGCATCAGCAGGCCGACGTACATCAGCGCCGGTGCGGTGGCATACGACGGCACCAGGCCGGCCAGCGGCGAGAAGAAGATCAGGACGAGGAACAGCAGGCCGACGACGACCGCGGTCAGGCCGGTCCGGGCGCCGGCGGCGGTGCCGACGCCGGATTCGATGTAGGCCGCGGCAGGCGCGCCGCCCACGAGGCTGGAAAAGATGGAGCTCAGCGAGTCGGCCGTCAGGGCCTTGCCGCCGTTGTGGATGTAACCCTTCGCGTCGACCTGGCCCGCCTGGCCGGCGACGGCGCGGATGGTGCCGGTGGCGTCGAACACGGCGGTCATGACGAGGGCCAGGACGCTCGGCAGCACGGCCATGCTCAGCGCGCCCTTGATGTCCATCGCGCCGATCAGCGATGCGTGGCCCGGTGCGCTCAGCTGCGGCCACGAGAACACGCCGGTGAAGTGCACCTTGGGATCGAACGCCAGGCCGAGGATGGACACGGCGATCACGACCAGCAGGATACCGCCCGGCACCTTGCGCTGTTCCAGGCCGAAGATGGCGGCCAGGCCCAGGATGCTCATCACGACCGGGAACGAGGTGATCTGGCCCAGCGCCACCGGCAGGCCGGGCGACGCATTCTTGACGATCAAGCCCACTTCGCTGGACGCGATCATCAAGAGGAACAGACCGATGCCCACGCCGGTGCCGTGCGCGACGCCGGCGGGGAGGTTTTGCAGGATCCACGAGCGCAGGCCGGTGACGGAGATCGCCGTGAAGATCACGCCCATCAGGAACACGGCGCCCAGTGCGATGGCGGGCGAGAGACCTTTGCCCAGCACGAGGCCGAAGGCGGTGAAGGCGGTCAGCGAAATGGCGCAGCCGACCGCGATGGGGAGCCGTGCCCACAGGCCCATCGCCAGCGAACCGAAGGCCGCGGTGAGGCACACCGCGACGAACACGGCGCTGACGTCGAAGCCGGCCTGGCCCAGCATGCCCGGCACGACGAAGACGGAATACACCATCGCGAGGAAGGTCGTGATGCCGGCGATGACTTCGCGGCGCTGCGTGCTGCCGCGCGCCGTGATCTCGAAATACTGGTCGATTTTGCCGGTGGCGGGCTGTGAGGACGTGAAGGTATCCACGCGTTCTACGCGCTGGACTTGAGGCTGGGACATGGCGTCTGCTCCTGTGTTATGGCCCGTCTACTACGCCGTGCGGGCGCTTCGCCGGGTGTCTCGTCATTATGAGATAGGAAGCTTAGAGCCGAAGTCGACCGGCAGGTCATGCGACCTGTGAATAGGCACTATAACGAAAACTGTATTGCCTTTATTGACAATGGCTTTTTTCACAAGAGCGGACGCGCAACGCAGGCGCGATGCGAACGTCCGCGCGGGCACGTGATGGACGCCCGAGGCGTCAATGACCCCACCCTACGGTCTGGCACGCCGCCAGCGCCGGCCCCCGTGCCCGCGCGTGACGTCCGCGGTACGTTCAGCGCCCGAGGATGTGCGCGAGGTACTCTTCGTGCGTGGACACCGACGCGACCGCCCCGGCCAGCTGTTGCTGGCGCTCGCGCACCCATTCTAGCGACTTCTCGAGGGGAATCTGTGCGTGCGTCGGGTCGCTGCGTTCCGGCCAGTGGTGCATGCCCGCGTGGATCGCGAGCCAGCTGTGGCCGTCGAATCCTTCCTCGTCGTACTGGTGCAGTGCGCCGGTCTGGCGCCACGCGTGCAGCTTGTACGCCAGCGTCTCGGGCAGTTCGGTGGCCGCCATCGCGTTCCAGAACGGCGTGTCGCGGCGCGCGGTCAGGCAGTAGTGCAGCAGGATGAAGTCGCGGATGCGTTCGAACTGGCGCACGAGGCCCGTGTTATAGGCGTCGATGAGCGCCTCGGGGACCGTGCCGCCCCGCTGCAGCAACGTCATGAGGCGGCCGACCCCGACCTGCACGAGGTAGATGCTGGTCGATTCCAGCGGTTCCAGGAAGCCCGTCGCGAGGCCAATGCCGACGACGTTGTGCGACCAGAAGCGCGCGCGGTGACCCGTCGTGAAGCGCAGCAGGCGCGGCTCCGCAAGGGGTTCGCCATCCAGCTGCCGCAGCAGCTCTTCGCGCGCCGCGTCCTCGTCGATGAAGCGGGTGGAGAACACGTGGCCGTTGCCCGTGCGGTCCTGCAGCGGGATGCGCCACGCCCAGCCGGCGCTGAGCGCCGTCGCGCGGGTGTAGGGCGTCAGGCCTTCGCCGACGCGCGCGGACGGCACCGCCCAGGCGCGGTCGACGGGCAGCCAGCGGCTGAAATCCACGAACGGTTCGCCCAGCGTGCGGCCCAGCAGCAGCGAGGCGAAGCCGGAGCAGTCGATGAACAGATCCCCCTTGATGACGCGGCCGTCGTGCAGCGTAAGGGATGCGACGCCGCCGTCGGGCCTGCGCGCCACGTCGACGACCTTGCCCTCGGTGCGGCGCACGCCGCGTGCCATCGCGTGGTCGCGCAGGAAGCGGGCGTACAGGCTGGCGTCGAAGTGGTAGGCGTAGTTGAAACCGGCGGCGTCCTTGCCGGGCGCGCAGAAGCGGTCGTGCATCGCCATCACGGTCGGCAGGCATTGCTCGCCGAACGTGGCCAGGCCCGCGTTCACGTGGCGGCGGTACTGGCCCCACAGCGCCTCGGCCCCGCTCAACTGGCCGAAATCGCCGAACGTGTGATAGTAGTCTTCGCCGCGCACGCGCCAGTCGCGGAACTTGATCCCCAGCTTGAACGTGCCGTTCGTGGCGCGCAGGAAGTCGGCCTCGGAGATGCCGAGGATCTGGTGGTAGGCGCGGATCGATGGGAACGTGGCTTCGCCGACACCGACCGTGCCGATGTCCTCCGACTCCACCAGTTCCACCGTCTTGCCCTTGAGGCCCGTGGCCAGGGCCGCTGCGGTCATCCAGCCGGCCGTGCCGCCGCCGAGGACCACGATGCGTTCGTAAGTCATGCTGTCTCCTCTTGTATGCATGCTGATTGTACCGATGTCTTTACGGCATGCAAGAAACTTTTAGCGTATGACATGGAGATTTGAACTGAGGTTGTGAAAACGGTTTCATTACTGGGTTATCATGCTGATGTTCGCGCTAACAACAAACGTTCACACATGGAGACAAGCATGCAGACGAACATCATCCGCGCCACGGCCCTGGCGGGCGCGCTGTGCGCCGCCGCGGCCATGCCGGCGCGGGCCGCCACGTACCCGTTCCAGGACCCGAACCTGCCCCTGCGGCAGCGCATCGCCAATATCCTGTCGTTGATGACGCCCGACGAGAAGATCGATGCGCTGTCGACGGATTCCGGCGTGGCGCGCCTCGGCGTTCCCAGCTTCGGCAGCACCGAGGGCATCCACGGGGTCGTCCAGCGGGGCGAATCGAAGCGCCAGCGCGAGCCCATCACGACGACGCAGTTCTCGCAGCCGCCCGGCATGGGCGCCAGCTGGGATCCGGACCTCGTGCGCGAGGCCGGCGCCGTGCAGTCGACGGAGGCCCGCTACATCACGCAAAGCGGCAGATACAAGCATCCGATGCTGATGCAATGGGGCCCGCAGTCCGACCTCGCGCGCGACCCGCGCTGGGGCCGCAGCGAAGAGGTGTATGGCGAAGACCCGTTCCTCGTCGGGACGATGGCGACGGCGTTCACGCGCGGCATCCAGGGCGACGATCCGAAGTATTGGCGCGGCGCCGCATTGCTGAAGCACTTCCTCGCCAACAGCAACGAGAACGGGCGCGGCAACTCGTCGTCCGACTTCGACGAGCGCCTGTTCCACGAATACTATGCGGCGCCGTTCCGCATGGCGTTCGAGGACGGCGGCGCGCGCGCCCTGATGGCATCGTACAACGCGTGGAACGGCACGCCGATGGGCGTACATCCCGTGCTGCGCAGCCTCGTCATCGACCGGTGGGGCGCGGACGTGATCTCGAGCGACGGCGGCGCCATCGGCAACCTGGTGAAACTGTATAAACGGTATCCGGACCAGAAGACGGCGGCCGTGGCGGCCCTGAAGGCCGGCATCAACCAGTACCTCGACAAATACCAGGACGAGCTGCGCGCCGCGCTGAAGGAGGGCACCATCACCGTGGCCGACCTCGACGAGGCGCTGGCCCGCAAATTCCGCACGACGGTCAAGCTCGGTCTCATCGACCCGCCGGCCGGCAACCCCTACGCCGCCATCAAGGACGGCCCGGCCCCGTGGGACGGGACGGCGCACAAGGCCGTGTCGCTGCGCATGGCGCTGGAATCCATCGTGCTGATGAAGAACGACGGCCATGCGCTGCCGCTCGCGAAGGACCGCGTCAAGCGCATCGCCGTGATCGGCCCCCATGCGGACAGCGTACACTGGGACTGGTATGGCGGCCTGCCGCCGTACAAGGTGACGGCGCTGGACGGCATCAAGGCCGCCGTCGGCCCGGGCGTGAAGGTGACTTTTGCCGCCGACAACGCCGGCGACGCGGCCGTGAAGGCGGCGCGCGACGCGGACGTGGCCATCGTCGTCGTCGGCAACGACCCGACCTGCGGCCCGAACATGGCGCACGACTGGACGGACGCCGGCACGAAACCCTGCGCCGATCCCGGCGACGGCCGCGAGGGCCGCGACCGCGAGACGCTGGCGCTCGCGCAGGAAGGTCTCGTGAAACAGGTGCTGGCGGCGAATCGGCGCACGGTGATGGTGCTGGTGTCGAGCTCCCCGTACACGATCAACTGGGCGAAAGAGCACGTGCCCGCGATCGTGCAGATGGCGCATTCCTCGCAGGACCAGGGCACGGCGCTGGCGCAGGTGCTGTTCGGCGACTACAACCCCGGCGGCAAGCTCGTGGCGACGTGGCCGGCGGCGGAATCGCAGCTACCCCCCATGATGGACTACGATATCCGCCACGGCCGCACCTACATGTACTTCAAGGGACAGCCGCTGTTCCCGTTCGGGCACGGGCTCTCGTATACGACGTTCAAGTACGCGAAGCTGCGCACGAGCGCCCCGGCGCTGGCCGCAAGCGGCAGCGTCACCGTCGACGTCGACGTGACGAACACCGGCAGGGTGGCGGGCGACAGCGTCGTCGAGCTGTACGCGGCTTGGCCCAAGTCGCAGGTGGAGCGGCCGCGCCAGGTCCTCGTCGGCTTTGCGCGCGTGAACCTGAAACCTGGCGAGACGCGTACCGCGCGCATCCCGCTCGCGGCGCGGCGCCTCGCTTACTGGAACACCCAGGCAGGACGATTCGACGTGGAGACGGTGCCCGTGAAGCTGATGGTCGGCGAGTCGTCGGCCGACATCAAGCTGACGACGACATTGCCGGTAGGGCGCTAGGGTCTGTCTGGCCGAAGCGAAAGGATGCGTGACCTGGTCTGGCACGTTGGTCCTGTCGCGTAAAAAACGTCGTTCCCGCGCAGGCGGGATAGCGCCACCGGCGCTATCCTCCCAAGCTCGGCATCTAGGTGCTCGCCTGCGCGGGGACGGCCGATGCATTCACGGTGCCGGCTGGATGTGTCGGACGGGCCGTCGCGCGCGCCAGATGGCGGCCGAGGCGCCAGCCCAGGCACAGCAGGGTCAGCGTCGGCGGCAGGCCCCACGGCGCGGGGATCACGGACGCGTCGCAGACGGACAGGCCGGGTGTGGACGTGCGCAGGTCGGCATCCAGCGCATCGCCGATACGCACCGTACCGCCCGGATGCGCGGCGAAGTGGTGGCTGGCGAAGATGTGGCGCGCGCCGGCCTGCTCCAGGACCCCGCGCGCGATGGCGATGCCGTCGTCGAGGCGGCGGCGGTCGTCGGCATGCAGCGTCTTGTCGACCCAGCGGGGCCCGACGTTGCCCCGGATCTCGTCGCGGATCTTGACCATGATCGTCAGCGTGCGGTCATGGGCAAACAGGCGATCGACGCGGCCCGCCTGCGCCGCGAACGCCTGGTACATGGGGCGGGGCAGCGTGAGGTCGGACAGCGTGATGCCGGCGGCAGGCATGCCGACGCCGGCCGCCATCGGCACCTCGGCGCCGCCCCCTGCGATGCCGTCGACCGTGCCCATCACGGCCACGACGGGATCGCTGAAGAACGGGACGCGACCGGTGAGCAGCCCGGACGCCCGCAGGATGCGCGGACTGCCGATGCCGCCGGCGGCGACCACGACATGGCCGGCGCGGAACGTCTTCGTCCGGCCTTTGATGACGGCTTCGACCCCGGTTGCGCGCCCGCCTTCCAGCACGACGCGCGTCACGCGCGCATCCGTCAGCAGCGTGGCGCCGTGCGCGCGGGCGTCGTCGACCAGCTCGCGCGCCGACCACTTGGCGCCGAACGGACAGCCGTAGACGCAGCGCCAGCATCCCGGGCGGCAGCCGGCCGGGCGGATCATCTTGTCCAGCTTGTGCCAGGCGAGGCCGCGCGCCTGCGCCGCCGCCATGATGCGCGCGGCCATCGGTCCGACGAGGTCGTCCGGCAGCGGCGCCATCGGCAGCTCCGCGCGCCAGGCGGCCAGCGCCGGCGCCAGGTCGATGCCGTGGGCGGCGAACATGGCGGCCGGCGGCGGCGCGGCGGTGGCGAAGTTGATCGTCGATGTGCCGCCCGTCGTCAGCGCGCACACGAGCAGCGACAGGTCGCGGTGCAGGAACGCGCCCTGGCCGGGCACGGCCGCCATGCCGGCCATCTGCGCGAGCGTGCCCGCGAGCGGCGCGGCGCCGCCCGCTTCCAGCATCAGCACGCGCGCGCCGGCCCGCGCGAGTTCGCGCGCGACGCTGGCGCCGCCGGGGCCGGTGCCGGCCACGGCGACGTCGAAGGAGGAGGGGGGAGCGGACATGGCGGCATTGTACCGCTCATGTCCGGCCGGCACGCGTGTATTACGACGTCATCCGATCCCACCCCGAGCGCACGGCCGCTTTCATGCGCTCCCACGTCGACGTGCCGCTGCTGCCGTAGCGCGTATCCCAGTCGCTGCGCAGGTCGGATTCCACGTCGTCCCAGTTGCGGCCCTGGTAGCGGGCGTCGCGGCGCATCTCGTTGCCGTAGCGGTAGGCCGGCGCGTAGTCGTCGTAGGTGCCGCCGAGGCGCGCGTAATTCGTCTGCCAGTCGTTGCGGTAGTAGGTGTCGTCATCGGTGGCCGCGCCCTGCAGCGGCTGCACGTCGACTTCCGTATGGCGCACCGTGTCCTGGATCTGCTGCTGGCGCTGGCTGACTTCCTTGCCGACGACGACTTCCTCCACGACGCGCGCGGTTTTCTGCACGACGGCTTCCTCGGCCGTTTCGCGCAGCTCGATCGTCTTGTCGTTGAACGCGGTGGCGTCGGCCGGGTTGATCGGCTGGTCCACGGGCCGGCGCTCGACGCTGACGTGTTCCTCGCGCAGGTTCACCGTTTCGTTGACGGGCGTCTCGACGACGCGCGAGAACACGCGCACGCCGCCCCGTTCGACCAGTCGCTTGCCGACCTGGACTTCTTCGCGGACGACCGGGATGGCGGCGTTGCCGGTCGGTTGGGCGGCCGTCTCGCGCTGCAGCGAATCGGTGCGGCTGTCGGACAGGTTACCCGACAGGTTACCCGACGGGTTGTCCGACAGGTTGCCCGACAGGTTGCCCGACAGGTTGCCGGCTTGCGTGCCGGACTGCATCGATCCGGTCGAAACGGACGGCGACGTGGCCGGCTGGTAGGCGCCCGCACCGAGCGAGGCGGCATTGCCCGACAGGTCGTGGCGCTCGTCGATGTCGACCGGGCCGAAGCGCTCGATCAGGTCGGCCGCGCGTTCCACTTCCGGTTCGGAATCGGTGGTGAGGGTCAGCACGTGCTGGCCGCCCGTGACGGCGTTCGAATAACGGGTGGCGTGTTCGTCGTGGTCGGCGCCGAACAGGTTTTCGAAGAAGTGCTTGATCGAGGCGCCGACGCCTTCTTCATGGGCCTCATGGGTCGTGCCGAGCGTCGCGCCGGTGGTGGTCGTGGTGCCGGCCAGGTCGGCGCTGGACAGGTTGACGTTGTCGCGTGTGAAGCCCGACGCCAGCAGTTCGTCCATCGCGCTCTGGGCATCGGTGCGGTTGTCGAAAACCGCGACTAGGGTATGTTGCATGATGCGTCCTCCGGTGATTGTCACGTGGGTGTGGTGTCGCCGCGCTCGTCGAAGCGTTCCACGCTGACCTGCTCGGACTTGAGCACGACGGTGTCGACGTGGCGTTCTTCGTGGCGGGTGCGGGTGATGTGGAGCTCTTCCTTGATGCGCAGGCGCCGTTCGACGACCAGCACTTCCTCGAGGATCGGTATCACGAGCGTATCCCCTTCGTAGCGGGTCGCGGGGGCCTGGTCGAGCGGGACGATGCGGTCCACCGGCACATGGTTGACCTGTACATCGTCGCGCAGCAGGCGCTCGTCGATCCGGCACGGATGTTCGGCGACGGTCTTATGGATGCGTACGCCGCGTCCCGTATCGACGATCCGTTTCTCGACCCACGCCTCCTCGCGGACAACGGGAACCCGCACGAGCTCCTGTTTTTCCTGATCGGGTTCTGATGGGTTCATCGACACGGTCGGCCTCCGGGATCACGACATGGAAGGACGAGCGTACTCCAACCGGCCGACTGTCCGCGCACCGTTGCCCTTCAACAAGCGGCCGAGGATCGCGGCGTCAGCGTGCGCGCAGCACGTCGAGCAGGTCGGCCGGCACCCGCAGCGCCGTCCCGTGCCGCATGCGCCTTGCCGTGCCTTCGTCCGGGAACCGCATCCGCGCCGTCACGTCTTCCCAATGCACGAGGTCGCGCGAGCGCAGCGCGCCGTAGTGCTTCGCCGTGTAAGCGTCGTAGTACACGATGACGTCGTCGCCCACCTGCAGCGCCGTCGGCCCTTCCGTCCACAGGTCCGCGGGCGTGATCGGCGCGCCCGGCGGCGCGAACGGCCCCTGCAGGCCGGCTGCGCGCGCCAGCTGCAGGTATTTGCGGGGCGGGTGGCGGGTCTCGTCCTTCACGAGCAGCCAGTCGCCCCGTGTCGTGCGGACGAACGTGGCGTCGATGACGGAAAAGCCCGGATCGTAGAACAGGCGCGTGGGCGTGAACGTGACGAAGTCGCGCGTCGTCGTCGCGTAGATGCGGTGGTTGTACTTGTTCGCGCCCCCGCCGTCAGCCGTGCTGTCGCCGGCGGCCTCGGACGCCGGAAAGCGGCCGGGGATCGTCGACGACCAGAAGATCAGGTATTCGCCGCGCCGGTCGTCCCAGGCGATTTCCGGCGCCCATGCGTTCAGCGTCGTCGGTTCGTGCGCCATCACGGGCAGTTCGCGCTGCGGCGACCAGTGCACGAGGTCGTGCGATGACGCGTAGCCGATGCCTGTCTCGTTCCACCCGCTCGTCCACACCATGCGGTAGATCCCGTCCGGGCCGCGCAGGATGCACGGGTCGCGCAACAGCTGCGCCTTGCCGACCGTGGGCACGAGGAAGCTGCGGCCGCCGTTCAGCGCGTCCCAGCGGTAGCCGTCGCGGCTGCCGGCCAGGTGCAGGCCGTCTTCGCCGTTGCCGATGAAGTAGGCGAAGAGGTAGGCGTCGCCGGAGCGTGCCGGCGCGCGGCTCGCGCAGCCTGCCAGCGCGCCTGCCGCGAGCGCGGCCAACGCCGCGCGCCGCCTCATTCGCTCCCCTCGTTGTGCCCCTCGTCGCCGAGCGGGCGCCGTTCGGTGCGGTGCGGGCTCGGGGGCACGGCGAAGGTCGCGACCGGGTCCGGATGGGCGGGATCGAAATCGAAACCGTCGACGATGAACGCGGCCGCCGGCACGCGTGCCTGGCGCAGGCCCAGCACGACGGCCCGCGCCAGCTCGTAGCTGCCGTAGCTGTCGTGGTGGGTGTTGTCCAGCCGGCCCGGCGCCGGTTCCGCGAACGCGGCTGTCGAACCTTCCGGCCCGAGGGCTTCATAGAGTGTCTTGCTCATCGCGTTCAGGTCGATGAACGGCACGCCCAGCTCGTGCGCGGACTGCCGCGCGGCGTCCGCATAATCCTTGAGCGACGGGATCACGTGGCCGCCCGCGTCGAAGCCGCGGCGCTCCATCGGCGAGACGATCACGGGCAGGCCGCCGTGCGCGCGGATGGCGGCCACGTGCGCCTTGATCTCCGCCTTGTACGTCGTGAACGGTCCGCCCTTGCCATCCTTGATCTGCTTCTGGTCGTTGTGGCCGAACTGCATGACGACCATGTCGCCCGGCTTCATCACGCTGAGAATCTTGTCGAGGCGCCGGCGCGCGAGCGAGTCGCGGTAGGTCTCGCCCGATTCGCCGTGGTTGGCGACGGCGATGCCCGGCTTGAAGAAGCGCGGCAGCATCTGGCCCCAGCTGTTGTAGGGCTCCGCCGGCTGGTCGCACACCGTCGAATCGCCCAGCAGGAATAACGTCGGCACGGCGGCGGGCGCAATCGCGATCGTACGCACGGCCGGGCGCGTGCCGTTGATTTCCAGCGTCAGGTGAGCATCCCAGTTCCACGCTTCCTCGACCGTTTCGCGCGGCGCCTTCAGTTTTACCTCGCCGGCCGCGACGCCATCCACGGCGGCGATCGCCGGTGTGCGCACGTTGACGTCGAACGTCTTGGTCACGATCTCGCCGGGTCGCGTCTGCACGTTTTCCAGCATCAGGCGGCGCAGCTCGGATTTCACGGTCGTCGTGGCGGCGGCGTTGTCGTCGCCCAGCGTGACCGTCACCGCGTAATTGCCTTCCGGGAGAGCGACCGAGAAGTAGTACGGACGGGCG
The DNA here is from genome assembly GCF_001941825.1 of Massilia putida. Taxonomy (NCBI): domain Bacteria; kingdom Pseudomonadati; phylum Pseudomonadota; class Betaproteobacteria; order Burkholderiales; family Oxalobacteraceae; genus Massilia; species Massilia putida. Next base: position 828,678 of record NZ_CP019038.1, on the reverse strand, counting down.
CCGTCCGGCCGGCTGCCGGGCTCGAAGCCGTAGCCGCGTGCGGCCGTGTACACGCCGTCGACGCGCGTGTAGCCGGCCGGCGCCGGGCCGGGGCCGAACGCGAATCGCCGGACGCCGGCCGGGAACGCGCCCAGGCCGGCGGCCGCGCTGCACGCTGTCGGATGGAACATGGGCACGTCGGGCAGGCTGCCGTCCGGCTTGCGCGGCGCGTCCCAGCCGGTCGTCGCGACGCTCTCGAAATCCGCCGGCGTCAAGGCCAGGCCCAGGTCCCAGGAATTGTCCGCGCTGTCCGCGCCCGCCACCTTCAACCGGGCGCCCGACGGGTAGGCGAGGTTGTCGCGCAGCCGGCCCAGGTAGACCGGACTGCCGTCCGGCGCGACGCCCAGCATATTGAAGTCGACGGCATTGCCGAACGCCGTGTTGTGGAAGAAGTCCAGCGCCAGCGGGTGATGGTTCGCATAGAAGCCGGATACCTTGTTGTCGAAGGCGACCGAATAGCGCACGACGTGAACCACGCCGTCGGGGACATATTTGCCGCCGTAGCCGCCGGCCTTGATGCCGTTGCCGTTGCCCGCGTCCAAAGGCGTGTGCGTGCCCGGCAGATAGCCGTGCTGCCAGGCCCAGGAATACTCGACCGTCACGGGAGAATACGCGTTGATCAGGTCGAAGCCGTCGTCCGTGTTGGCCCACGCGCGGCAGCCGCGGAAGACGTTGCCCGGATGGCCCGCGCTGACGTGGGCGCCGAAGCCGTCCGCGCTCTGGCCCGCACCGTTCGACGTGTACGGGTCGTAGTTGTGGTGCGAGTCGCTGTTCAGCACGAGGTTCCAGCCGCCGTCCTTGATGAACAGGCCGGGCCCCATATTGTGGTGCAGATCGAGCTGTTCGAAGACATCGTGGTTCCCGTTGATCCACACGCCCCACGATTCGTGGTTCAGGCGATTCTCCGGCTGCTGCGGCGCGCCCGTGATCTCCAGGCCTTTCAAATGAATCCAGTCGGCGACGACCTCGATGCCCTTCACGCGGCAATCGTCCTTCATGCCGGCGAAATCGAACACGGGCGTCTCGCCCGGATAGGCCCAGTAGCGGATCGGCCGGTTCTCCGTGCCGCTCTTGTCGAGGACGATGCCGGACACGGTCGCGCGGCGCGACGCGCAGCCCGCCGTCGCATGCGTGTAGACGTAGCGGCCGCCGCGGAAGTAGACGGTGTCGCCGGGCTGCGCGACGGCCTGCGCGTGCGCGAACGATTGCCAGGGCGCGGCCTCGGTGCCGGCCGCGGCGTCGCTGCCCGCCGGTGCCACATAATAGGTCGCGGCGCAGGCCGGGAAGGCCGCAACGCAGGCCGCCGCGCCGATGAAACGATTCAGCAAGATGATCTCCTAGATGCGGGGCAGAGCGTCGCCGATGAGCGCCAGGTTCTGGATGGCGGCGAGGCCCCACTGCGCCGTCTCGTTCGTGCTGACCCATGGGTCTGGTGTCCGGCCGTCCATCGTCAGCGCGCGGACAGGCTCACGCGCACGGGCGACGCGACGCGCGCCGCCTCGTCGGACACATAGCGCTTCCACTGCTGCTCGGACGTAATCTCGCCGGCGCGCGTCCACGCGGCGCCCACGTAGTAGCGCAGCGGCTGGCCGGAAGTGACGGGGGCCAGCATGAACGCGTTGCGGGCGTCGGATCCGTACGCGGGCGAATTCGGGGACTGCGCGGCCGACGGCACGATCACGGCCACGCCGAAATCACCCATCTTCTTCTGCGCGACCCATTGCACGAGCGCCTTCGACGCCTTGTCCTCGGCGAGCGTGGCCCGCGCTTCCTCGCCCTTGTCGGCCGGGTCCTTGTTCAGGCCCACGGCCACCTGCAGCGGATGTCCGCCGGCGAACATGAAGGTGCTGTCGATGCGGTCGAAGTAGTGGCCGGCGTCGACGGTGAAGCGCTTGACTTCCGAGACTTGCGTGCCGGCCGCGTCCCAGCCGTCGTACGTGAGCTCGAAGATGGCGCGCACGGGCCCGTTGGCGAGCACCTTCCAGTGCGTGAAGTTGATGCCCGAGTACAGCTTGCCGCCGGCCCAGATGCCGGTGCCGCCGGCGCCGAGGGTCGTGCCGACGTTGTACATGTCGATGCCTTCGCCCTCGTCGTGGTGGTAGTGGTCGTGGCCGATGTTGTACCAGCGGTCGACGATCGGGTAGGGCACGCGCTTGAACCAGATATCGAGGCCGCTCGTCTTGAGTACCTCCTTGTCGGAGCCGGCCGGCGCCGGCGCGGCGAGGGCGGGACCGTAGGTGCGGTGCGCGATCTTGTCGTTTTCCCACGCGAAGTCGTCCAGGCGCTCGGGCACGATGCGGGCCGAGACCTTGGTCGGGAACGGCGGCACGACGGCGTCGCTCTTCTCGACCGTGAACGTGGCGCTCTTTTCGCCGGGCGCGAAGTCATGCTGGAACAGCAGGTCGCCGTACGCCACGCCGTTGCGTTGCGGGTCCTTCGCTTCCGGCGCCACGTTCGTCACCTGGTGCGGCAGCACGCGGCCGCTAGCGTCCCTCACGACGATGTGCTGGATGCCGGCGTGCGGCAGCGCGTCGTTGACGCTCTTCCACGGCACGGCGATGGTCTCGGACGGGCGCGCGATGGACAGGTCCTGGGCGACGGTGATGGTCAGGCGTTCGGCCGCCGGGGCGGCGGTGGCGACGGCGGCGAGGGCGAACAGCGACAGGCGGCGATGTGCGGGAAGGTTCATCGTTCGTTCGATTGCGGCGGTTGAGGGATCTCGGGAGCATGCCCGCCGAGTATCGATTCGGGATGGCAGAGGTGTCAACGAACGGGCGGCGTCGCGCCGCATTTAATCAGCGCGTTGAGCGGACGGTATGGACGGCGTGACCCGCAAAGCCAGTGTTTTGGCTTCCAAGGACAGAGCGCCGGACCCTGGCGGGCGCGTGCTTTCAATTACTCTAATGGTGCTTGCCGTTCATGCAACGTGGACGGGGTAGAGGAGACACATATCAAGGTCGGAAAGACCGGAAGGGCAAACATGAGAGACAAGTACAAGCTCGTAGGGCCGATCTACGACTGGCTCAGCGCTTTCTACAGCGGCAAATCGATCCACCGCTGCAAGGTCGCGATGCTGGACAAGCTGCGTCCGGGCGACCGGGTGCTGTTCGCCGGCGTCGGCCACGGCCGCGACGCGGTCCATGCGGCGCGCCTGGGCGCCGACGTGACCGTGGTCGACCTGTCGGCCACCATGCTGAAGAAGTTCCAGGCGAACCTCGACCGCGAAGGCGTCACGGTGCGCATCCGCCAGGTGCACAGCGACATCATGCTCGTCGAGGAATTCGAGCAGTACGACATGGTCGTGGCGAACTTCTTCCTGAACGTGTTCAGCCAGGAGATGATGCTGCGCGTGCTGGCGCACCTGATCCGCCTGGGCCGCCCGGGCGCCCACATCGTCGTCGGCGATTTCTCGTTCCCGAGCGGGAACGTGTTCAGCCGCGTCATCAAGACCCTGTACTGGTACGGGGCCGTCGGCTTCTTCTGGCTATTCGCCGGGAACGCCTTCCATAACATCTACAACTATCCGGAGTGGATGAAGAAATTCGGCCTGCAGGTCAGCGAACAGAAGCACTACAAGCTGCTGCTGCTCGACTGCTACTGGTCCGTCCTCGGCCGCAAGCCGGCCTGAGGCCCTGAGCCGTCATTCCCGCGCAGGCGGAAATCCATGCCGAGCGGCCCCGGCCCACTCGGTATGGATGTCCGCGTCCGCGGGAACGACGGTGCATCGAATCCACCGGAGCCCACATGAGCCAAAACGCTGTTGCGCTGGACCGGCGTATCGCCGCCGACCTGTCCCATCACGACACGGCGCGACGCGCCGCCTGCCTGCGCCAGTACGGCAGCCATGCGCTGTCGTTCTGCACCATGCAGCCGGGGATGTCGTATTTCGAAGTACCCGGCGTCGGCTATATCGCGTACGCGAAGTACTGGGGCATGCGCTTCGCGCTGGGCGAGCCCGTGTGCCCGCCGCACCTGCGCGACGCCATGCTCGACGCGTTCCTCGAGCGCCATCCGGACGCCGTCTTCGTCCAGGTGGGCAAGGACGTCGTCGACCACCTGCATGCGCGCCATGGCTATTACGGCACGCAGTTCGGCAGCGAGGCGCGCATCGACCTCGACGGCTGGTCGCTGCGCGGCGCGCGCAAGCAGGTCATCCGCACCGCCATCAACGCGGCGCGGGAAGGCGGCATCGAGATCCGCGAGAGCGGCTTCGACCACGACGTGCGCCGTATTTCCGACGCGTGGATCCGCACGCGCCGGTGCAAGAACAACGAGATCCGCTTCCTGATCCGGCCGATGATCGTCGATTACCGCGAAGGCACGCGCTACTTCTATGCCTATCGCGGCGTCGATGCGGTCGGCTTCGTGTTCTTCGATCCGCTCTACCGCGACGGGCGCCTCGTCGGCTACGTGCCGAACATCTCGCGCTCGTCCGCCAACTTCCGCCAAGGGCTGTGGTACGCGCTGATGGCGCATGCGATGGCGCGCTTCCAGGAAGAAGGCGTGCCGTTCATCGACCTGGGCCTGACGCCGCTGATGCTGGCCGACGAGATCGAGCCGCAGGAATCGCGCCTGCTGCGCACGACCCTGTCCGTGATCCGCGAGCGGATGGACTTCCTGTACAACTTCAAGGGGCTGGAATTCGCCAAGTCGCGCTTCCAGGGGCGCGTCGAGAAGACGTATTGCTGCCACCGGCACGCGCTGCCGGCCCTCGCCATGACGGCCATGTTCCGCCTGACGCGGATCATCTAGGCCCATCATCCAACGGAGACACCATGACGACATCGATCAACGAGACGGCCGCGGATGCGGCCGGGGTGGAGGCGCCCGCCGGGATGCCGGACGTGCGCAACGCCTTCGCAGGCAAGCGCATCCTCCTCACGGGCGCGACGGGTTTCGTCGCGAAGGTCTTGCTGGAAAAGCTGATCCGCACCATGCCCGACCTGGACCGCATCGTGCTGCTCGTCCGCGCCGGCGAACACGGCGACGCACGCGCGCGCTTTACGCGCGAGATCGCGGCATCGTCCGTGTTCGACCACCTGCGCGCCGTGCGGCCGGCCTGGCTGGAACGCTTCCTGGCCGAGCGCGTGGAATGCGTGACGGGCGAGATCACGGAACCCGGCTTCGGCCTGCCGCCCGAGCGGTTCGCGGCGCTCGCGCGCGGCGTGGACATCGTCGTGAACGCGGCCGCCAGCGTGGACTTCCGCGAGCCGCTCGACCAGGCCCTGGCCATCAACACGCTCAGCCTGCGCCACGTGACGGCGTTCGCGCGCGTGGCGGGTGCGCCGCTCGTGCATGTGTCGACGTGCTACGTGAACGGCTACAACCGCGGCGAGATGCGCGAGGAGATCGTGGCGCCGGCCGGCGCGGCACGCGCGGCGATCCCGCGCCACCGCGACGGCTGGTACGACGTCGATGCGCTGATCGCGTCGCTGCAGCGCAAGATCGAGCGGGTGCGGGCCGCCTGCCACGATCCGGAACGGCTGCGCCGGCGCCTCACCGACCTCGGCGTCAACGAGGCCCAGCGCCACGGCTGGAACGACACCTACACGTTCACGAAATGGCTGGGCGAGCAGGTCGCGCTGCGCGCCATGCACGGGCGCATGCTGACGATCGTGCGGCCGGCGATCATCGAAAGCACGCTGCGCGAGCCGGCGCCGGGATGGATCGAGGGCGTCAAGGTGGCGGACGCCGTCATCCTCGCCTATGCGCGCGGCAAGACGAGCTTCTTCCCGGCGCGGCGCGAGGGCATCATCGACATCGTCCCCGTCGACCTGGTCGCCAACGCGATCGTGCTGGCGGGTGCGGAGGCGCTGTCCGGCGAGCCGCGCCGGCGCATCTACCAGTGCTGCAGCGGGTCGACGAATCCGCTCGCGCTGGGTGACCTGATCCACCTGCTGCAGACGGAGTCGAAACGCAACTGGCACAAGTACGACCGGCTGTTCCACGCCGCGCCGAAGCACGATTTCCGCACGGTCGGCGAGGGCACGTTCCGCTTCGTACTCGGCGCCTTCGGGCTCGGCGCGACCGTGTGGAACGGGCTGCGCCGCCTCGCGGGCGCGCCCGGCGCCCCGCGCGCGCTGGAAAAGCTGCGCACCACGCGCACGCTGGCGTTGACGTTCGCGTTTTACGCGCACCCGCGCTACCGTTTCCACAATGCCGGGTTGCTGGCGCTGGCCGCGCGCTTCGGGGAAGAGGGGCGCACGTTGTATCCGGTGGATGCGCGCCTGATCGACTGGGAAGACTATCTGTGCCGCGTCCACATGGCGGGACTGAACCGGTACGCGTTGCGGCGCCGGGATGCCGTGCCGGACGACGCGGCCGTCGCGCAGGTGGAGGCGGGTGGCGAGCGGCTGGCCGAGCCGCAGGCATCGCGCTAAACGGCGCCAAGTTCACGGACCCGGTCCGTGCGGACAATATGGAACTAACCGACAGATGCCGCACACCAACCCAATACCGAGCCACCAGGCCCGGACAGGGGGCGCGACGCCATACGACATTAAAATGGCGCCCCCGGCATCGGGACTGCGCTATGATGTTTGCCCGCCGGACCTGACATCTGAGCAAGCCCGGCAGGTTCTCAGGAGGAACCCGTGAACCTATCGCCTTTGCCCCTCGCGGTGTTCGTCGTCGATGCGACGGGCGCCATCACGAGCTGGAACCGCGCCTGCGAAAAGCTGGCGGGCTATGGCGCGGCCGATATCCGCGACCGCAGGCTGGACACGATCGTCGCGTTCGACGACGCCGCCGCCGTCACCGCCATCCGGGACCGCGTCAATGCCGACTCGACGGGTGAGATCATCTGTGCGGACGGACACCGTGTCCCTGTGCGCGTGACGGTGGCGCCGCAATCGCTCGATCCCGACCAGCCCGGCGCCTTCAGCGTGATCGTCGTGCCGCGCTCCGGCCTCGCGCCGACGCGCTATGCGCTGATCCAGGACCTGCCCATCGCCGACATCATCGAGGAATTGCCCTGTGTTTTTTACGTGATCGACCAGAGCGGGCATCTCCTGTTGTGGAACCACCAGCTCGAGGAAGCGCTCCAGATGACGAGCGAAGAGTTGCCGACGTTTAACGTCAAAAACTTCTTCGACGTCAGCGCGCGGGCGTCGATCGTGCAAAAGATCCTGGAAGCGTTCGAGCGCGGCTCGTCGTCCCACGAGGCGGAGCTGATCGGGCGGGAGGGCAAGCGTACGGCGTTCCTGTTTCATTGTTCCCGGGCTAACCTGGGCAGCCTGCCCGTCGTGTTCGGCACCGGACTCGACATCACGGCGCGCAAGGAAGCCGAACACGGCCTGCGCGTGCGCGAGCGGGCGATGTATGCGAGCGTCAACGCCATCGTCATCACGTGCTGCGCCGACAACGCCGACAACGTCATCGAGTACGTGAATCCCGCGTTCGAACAGATCACGGGCTATACGCTGGCCGAGGTCAAGGGCAGGAATCCGCGCTTCCTGCGGGTCGACGATTGCGACGTGGGCGAGCGCCAGCGCATCCACGACGCGCTGGTGCGCCAGGAAAGCGTGCGCGCCGTCCTGCGCAACCGGCGCAAGAACGGCGAGATCTTCTGGAACGACCTGCGCATCGACCCGGTCGCCAGCATCGACGGCGAGGTCACGCACTTCGTCGCCGTGATCAGCGACATCACTGAAGCGCGGCACTACGAGCGCCGGCTGCAGCACCTGGCCCACCACGACGGACTCACGGGCCTGGCCAACCGGACCTTGCTGCAGGAACGCCTCAAGGTCGCGATCGAGACCGCCGCGGCCAACCACAAGCAGGGTGCGCTCGCTTTCCTCGACCTCGACAACTTCAAGCACATCAACGACACCTTCGGCCATGAGGCCGGCGACGCCGTCCTGCGTGAGGTCGCGGCCCGCCTGCGCGACAGCATGCGCGACGAAGACACGGTGGCGCGCCTGGGCGGCGACGAGTTCGTGCTGGTGATCGGCGAGCAGCCCGACCTGGCCCAGCTGGCCTGCCTCGTGGAACGCATCCGGCAAAGCGTGTCGGCGCCGATCGTCGTGGCCGGCACGGAGATCCTGCCCGGCACGAGCATCGGCGTCAGCCTGTTTCCGCAGGATGGCCGCACGGTCGACCAGGTGATGCGCGCGGCCGACGCCGCGATGTACCACGCCAAGACGCTGGGCCGCAACAACGTGCAGTTCTATTCGGAGGAGCTGAACCAGGTCGTGCACCAGCACCTGCTGTTCGAAGCGAGCCTGGCGCGCGCGATCCGCCATCGCGAGTTGGTGCTCGGCTACCAGCCGAAGGTCGATCTGCGGACCGGCAAGGTGGTCGGGGCCGAGGCGCTCGTGCGCTGGCAGCATCCGGTCGACGGCATCATCCCGCCCGACGTGTTCATTCCCGTGGCCGAACAGACGGGGCTCATCGTGCCGCTGGGCGACTGGGTGATCGACGAAGCCTGCGCCACCCTGCGCGCGCTCGGCGCGCTGGGTATCGACGATTTCACGATCGCGGTGAACCTGTCGGCGCGCCAGCTGCGCCAGCGCCGCTTCGCGCACCGCCTCGCGGACACGCTGGCCCGGCACGGCGTGCCGGCGCACCGGCTGGAACTGGAAGTGACGGAAAGCCAGCTGATGGACCACCCGGACGAGGCACGCGAGGCACTGGCCCAGCTGAAGCTGCTGGGCGTGCGTCTGTCGATCGACGATTTCGGCACCGGCTATTCGAGCCTCAGCCACCTCCAGAAATTCCCCGTCGACTGCATCAAGATCGACCGCTCCTTCCTCGGTGGTGCGACGGACACGCACGACGGCCACGCCGTCATCACGCGCGCCATCATCGCGCTCGGCCACAACCTCAAGCTGCAGGTGATCGCGGAGGGCGTCGAGACGCGCGAACAGCTGACGTTCCTGCGCGACCACGACTGCGACCAGATGCAGGGCTATTATTTCAGCGCCGCCGTCGCGCAGGACGGGCTGCGGGACATGCTGCGGCGCGACGCCCGCCTCGTGATGTAGCGGCGATGGTCCCGATCCAGGACATCCTGCACCGCATCGTCTGGGACCCCGGATTCGGCGGCGGCAGCTTCGTCATCGGCTACCGCGACCGCCGGCGCGAACGCATCGTGCGCATTCCGTTCGAGCGCGTCGTGCTGGGGGAGGGCAGCCGTTTCTCGTTCGACGTCGTCGGACGCGACGGCGTGGCGCGCATGATTCCCTACCACCGCGTGCGCGAGGTCTTGCGCGACGGGGAGGTCATCTGGCGACGCCGCGTCGACAGCGAAGACAAGGCGGAGGACGCTCGGGCCGACCGCCCGTAGCGCCTCAGGCGTATTCGCCCGTGTGCAAGATGGCGTAGGTGTGGCGTCCGGCCTTCTTGGCCGCGTACAGCGCGCGGTCGGCCGTTTCCATCAGCGCGCGCGGGTCGAGGGTGCCCCCGGACGCCAGCCCGACGCCGATCGTGGTGCCGACCGTGAGCGTCTGCGTGCCCAGCACGAATGGCTCGGCGACGGCGTCCAGGATCTTGCGGGCCACGCGCACGACGTCGGCCTCGCTGCGCACGTCGTGCAGCAGGACCGTGAATTCGTCGCCGGCCAGGCGCGCGACGAGGTCGGACGAGCGCACGCCGGCGCGCAGCCGGCGCGCGAATTCGACGAGCACGTCGTCGCCCGTCGCGTGGCCGTAGCGGTCGTTGATCTGCTTGAAGAAGTCGATGTCCAGGTACAGCAGGGCGCAGTCGCGGTCGCCCTGGCGCGAGCGGCTGGTGGCGCCTTCCAGGGCCTGCTCGAAGCGGCGCCGGTTCGGCAGCTGCGTGAGCGGGTCGGTATGCGCCAGCGCGTGCAGGCTGCGCTCGTGCATGCGCGACGCCGTCGCATCCGTCGTCAGGATGTACACGCCGACGACGCGGCCGTCGCGCATCTGCGGCAGGAAGGTCGAGTGGGCGATGCGGGTGTGGTTCTTGCGTACGATCTCGTGCTCGCACTGCGACGCGTTGCCGATCCAGGCCTGTTCCAGCGCCTTGGCCTGCGGTGCGTGGAAGGCGGGGCCGAACGCTTCCTCGACGGTGAGCCCGATGACCTGGGCCGGACGCACGCCCAGCCACGACGCGTGCACGGCGTTGGCGAACGCATAGCGGCGGTCCGCGTCGAGGTAGGCGATCAGCACGGGCACGTTGTCGGTGATGGTGCGCAGCCGCTCCTCGCTCTCGGCCTGGCGCAGCTCGCTGAGCTTGCGGGCCGTCATGTCGAACGCCATCGCGTAATAACCGTCCGGCGTGCCGTCCGGCGCGCGCTGCGGCACGAACACGCACTGGTAGTACAGCTGGCGGCCGCCGACCTCGATCACGTCTTCGAACGCGCTGCGTTCGCCGGCATGGACGCGGCGGATATGCGGTTCGAGCTTGGCGTATTCCTGTTCCGAATACGCGTCGCGTACGTCGTGGCCGATGAGCGCCGCGGCCGGCTTGCCGTAGAACTGGATGGCGCGGCCGTTCAGGAACACGAACTTCCCGGCCGCGTTGACCTTGCCGATCAGCGCCGGCAGGTTTTCCGTGACGGCGCGCAGGCGGCGCTCGCTCGCTTCCAGCTGTTCGCGGGCGGCGTTGCGTTCCGTGATGTCCTGCAGGGCGACGACGGCGCCGAGCGTGCGGCCGTTCTTGCTGCGCAGCGGGCGTCCGCTGGCCAGCAGCTTGGCGGCGGGCAGGCCCGCGGGCGCGACCGTCAACGCCTGCTCGCGCACCACCTCGCCGCGCAGCACGCGCACCAGCGGTACCTCGTCGGCGGCCAGCGGCGTGTGGCCGTCGGCTTCGTACAGGGAATAGTGCGTGGACCAGTCGGTCGATTTCACGCACTCGCGATCGAGGCCGTGCAGCTTGCGGGCCTTCTTGTTGAACAGCGTGAGATTGCCCTCCGCGTCGCAGGCGACGACGGCGACGTCGATCGATTCCAGCACGGCGTCCAGCAGTTCCTGCTTTTCCTCGAGCTGTTGGCGCGTGCGGTTGCGTTCGGAGACGTCGTCGAGGAAGGCGCCGATGCAGCGCCGGCCCTGCCATTCGTAGGCACCGACTTTCATCTCCACCGTGATGCGGCGGCCGCTCGCCGTCAGCGCCGGCAGTTCGACCTGGTGGTCGACGATCTTGCTGGAGCCCGTCGCCACGTAGCGGCGCATGCCGGCCACGTGCGCGGCGCGCAGTTCTTCCGGCACGATCAGGTCCGCCAGCGGGCGGCCGAGGGCATCGGTCCGGTTCCAGCCGAAGATGCGCTCCGCCGCCGGGTTCCATTCGACGATGCGGCCCTCGGAGTCGGCGCCGACGAAGGCGCTGTACGAGGTCGCGACGATCGTGCGGTTCCAGCTTTCCGCGTCGCGGAGCAGCAGCTCGGCGGCCTTGCGCTGGGCGGCTTCCGCCGACAGTTCGACGAGGCGCGCTTCCAGTTCGGCCGTGCGCTGCGCGACCCGCTGTTCCAGTTCCGCGTTGAGCGACTTGAGCGCCTGTTCGGCCATCACGCGGGCCGTCGTGACGCGCGCCTGGTTCAGTTCCACCTCGACGAGGTCGGCCAGGTCGCGCAGGGCCTGGCGCTGCGGCGGGTCGAAGCGGCGCGGGTTGCGGTCGATGAGGCACAGCGTGCCCACGGCGTGGCCGTCGCAATAGACCGGCTGCCCGGCGTAAAACCGGATGTGCGGGTCGCCCTTCACGAGCGGATTGTCGGCGAAGCGGGGATCGAGCGCCGTGTCCTCGACGACGAGCATCTCGCGCTGCGCGATCGCGCGGCTGCAGAACGCGATGGAGCGGGGCGTCTGTTCGACGTCCAGGCCGCAGCGCGACTTGAACCACTGGCGCTGCTCGTCCACGAGCGAGATGAGCGCGATCGGGACCCCGAAGGTCATCGCGGCCAGGCGCGTGAAGCGGTCGAAGCGGGGCTCCGGCCGGGTGTCGAGCAGGTCGAGCGCGGTCAGGGCCGCGAGGCGTGAAGTTTCGGGTATCGTCGAGGTCATCAGCATGGCCGTACCAGTCGCGTGAACGGCGGCGAGGCAGGGGCCGCAAAAGAAGACGTCGCCGGGGACTGGGGTCGGCGCCGATGAAGAATCGTAACATGCAATTCCCTACGGAAAGTATTACGATGTGTGGAATGTGGCGCGGCGGCGACGTTGCAGTTCACATATCAGATGGCGCCGGCATAGTAGAATGGAGGCCCGCGTTCCCTTCCTGGCAAAGGACCCCGAACCATGGCGCCGATCGATCTCAGCGGTTATGACTTGGCCGAACTGAAAGGTTTGGATTTCGACATCGAGCAGGAAATCAAGCGCCGCGGCCGCGACGAGCGCGAGCGCGCGCGCGCCCGCATCCACGCGCTCGCGGCCACCGCCGGCATCCCGCTGGATGCGCTCGTGCAGAAGGCGTTGCCGCGCTACCGCAACCCGGCCGACAGCGGCCAGACCTGGACGGGGCGGGGACGCCAGCCGCGCTGGATCGCGGAGGCGCTGGCGAGCGGCCGGTCGCTGGACGAGTTCAAGGTCTGAGTCTATATCGTAACGGTATAGCTCGCCCGCGATTGCGCATGCATCGACGCCGCCGCGCGCGGCTACACTGGCCGCCATGAAAATCATCCGACTCACCACCTATCGCGTCCCGCCGCGCTGGATGCTGCTCAAGATCGAGACCGACGAGGGCGTCACCGGCTGGGGCGAACCCGTCATCGAGGGCCGCGCGCGCACGGTCGAGGCGGCGGTGCATGAACTGTCCGATTACCTGGTCGGCAGGGATCCTGGCCGGATCAACGATCTGTGGCAGACGATGTACCGTGCCGGCTTTTATCGCGGCGGCCCGATCCTGATGAGCGCCATCGCCGGCATCGACCAGGCGCTGTGGGACATCAAGGGCAAGGTGCTGGGCCGGCCGGTGTACGAACTGCTGGGCGGCCTGGTGCGCGACCGGATGAAGACGTACAGCTGGGTGGGCGGCGACCGTCCGGCCGAGCTGATCGCCGGCATCGCCGCGCTGCGCGAGGCCGGCTTCGACACGTTCAAGATGAACGGCACCGAGGAGCTGGGCATCGTCGACAGCGCGCGCAAGGTCGACCAGGCCGTCGCCCGCGTGGCCGAGGTGCGTTCGAAATTCGGCTTCGAGATCGAGTTCGGGGTCGACTTCCACGGCCGCGTGTCGGCACCGATGGCGAAGGTGCTGCTGCGCGAGCTGGAGCCGTACCGGCCGCTGTTCGTCGAGGAACCGGTGCTGGCCGAGCAGGACGAATACTACCGCGCGTTGGCCGACGCCACGTCGATTCCGCTGGCGGCCGGCGAGCGCATGTACTCGCGCTTCGACTTCAAGCGGGTGTTCGAGCGGGGCGGGCTCGCCATCGTGCAGCCGGACCTGTCGCACGCGGGCGGCATCACGGAATGCGTCAAGATCGCCGCGATGGCGGAAGCGCACGACATCGCGCTCGCGCCCCATTGCCCGCTCGGACCGGTGGCGCTGGCGTCGTGCCTGCAGGTCGACTTCGTCGCCCACAACGCCGTGCTGCAGGAGCAGAGCATGGGCATCCACTACAACCAGGGCGCCGAGTTGCTGGATTATGTGAAGAACAAGGACGATTTCCGCCTGAGCGCCGGCTGGATCCGGCCGCTGCCGGGGCCCGGCCTCGGCGTGGAGATCGACGAGGAACGCGTGATCGAGGCGAGCCGCGAGGCGTCCGACTGGCGCAATCCGGTCTGGCGCCACGCCGACGGCAGCGTGGCCGAGTGGTAATGGCAAGCCTTCCGGTCCGTGGTGTACGATGCATGGTATATAAAAACATGCAACACCAGGGAAGCGGCAGGAACAGATGAACGGACGACTCGAAGGGAAGGTGGCGATCGTCACCGGTTCCACCATGGGTATCGGCGCCGCCGTGGCGCGCCGGTTCGTGCGCGAAGGCGCGCGCGTGGTCATCAACAGCCACGTCATGGATGCCGCCGCGCAGGCGCTGAGCGGGGAGCTGGGCGGTATGCGCAGCCTGTTCGTCCAGGCCGACATCACCGACCCCGGCGCGACGGAGCGCCTGGCGGAACTGGCGCTGGAGCGTTTCGGCCGCATCGACATCCTCGTCAACAATGCGGGCGTCAACGTGTTCGCCGATCCGCTCGAACTGGACGCGGAGGGCTGGCGGCGCTGCATGTCGCTCGACCTGGACGGCGCCTGGAACGCCTGCCGCGCCGTGCTGCCGGCGATGCTGGCGGAAGGCAGAGGCAGCATCGTCAACATCGCGTCCGTGCACGGCCACAAGGTGATCAAGGGTTGTTTTGCCTATCCCGTCGCGAAGCACGGGCTGATCGGGCTGACGCGCTCGCTCGGCGTCGAGTACGCGGCGCGGGGCATCCGCGTGAATTCGATCTCGCCTGGCCTGATCATGACGGAGCGGATCGAGGCCTGGCTGGCCAGTTGCCCCGACCCCGAAGCGGAACGCAGCCGGCAGGCGGCACTGCTGCCGTGCGGCTGGATCGGGGAGCCGGAGGACGTGGCCAACGCGGCGCTGTTCCTCGCCAGCGACGAGGCGCGGTTCGTGAACGCGACGGATCTGCTGGTGGATGGGGGCAGGAGCCAGGTTTATCACGACTGAATCGGCAGCGGCCGATGTCAGCTGTCAGGATCGTAGTAGAACTCGCGCAGCTCCTGGGCACAGCGGCAGGCCGCAGCGAGCCTGGCCGCCCATTGCACGGCATCTGCCCTGGACGGAAGCTCGAGCACGCAAAAGCCGCCGTCGAACTCCCTGGTCTGCGGGTATGTCCCGGTGGTGCGGCTCCCGTCCGCGGCAACGACGACCGGCGCGACCTCGCTGTTGATGCCGCCGCCAAACACGTAGACCCCGGCAGCCTTTGCTTCCCGGATGACCGCATGCGACGCATCACTCACCGCAGGCATGTCTTCGGCAGGAACATCCATCGCACTTGCAGGGAACGAGATAAGAAACTTTGTCATGTCGAGATGCCCGGTCGGAAGTGCCCAGTGTACGACCTTGGTACCTCAGGGACAACCGGCAGGTTTGTCCGGCGTACTAAGTGTTATTCCGGATACGGCCCACCCGCCCGGGGTTTGACCCTGAACGGATGGGCAACTATCATTATGGAAACTTTCCAGGCTCACGCCGCACAGCCATGTCCGATCCACGTTCCGACCGCTTCGTCCGCGCCTACCTCAAGACGCGCCACCTCGTCCTGCTCGTGGAACTCGGCCGGCACGGATCGATCATGCAGGCCGCCCAGGCCGCGAACCTGACGCAGCCGGCGGCGTCGAAGCTGCTCGGCGAGCTGGAACACGCGCTGGGCGTCACCTTGTTCGAGCGCTTGCCGCGCGGGGTCGAGCCGACCTGGTACGGCAAGGTGCTGATCCGCCGCGCCGGCGCTTCTCTGGCCGAGATGGACGCGGCCTACCAGGAAGTGATGGAACTGATGTCCGGCCTGCGCGGTCGCGTCGCGGTCGGCGCGATCCTGACGCCGTCGACGACCTTGGTGCCCGCCGCCGTCACCCTGCTCAAGTCGCGCCATGCGCGGCTGAACGTGTCGATCGAAGTGGACAGCAGCAAGCAGCTGGTCGAGCGCCTGCGCGCGGGCGACCTGGACATCGTCATCGGCCGCATCGTCGACGGCGCCATCGCCGACGAATTCCATTTCGAGCCCATCACCGACGAGCCGCACTGCCTGATCGTGCGGGCCGGCCACCCGCTGCTGGGCGCGCGCGGCCTGGACCTGGCCGACCTGGCGCGGCAGGCGTGGATCGTGCCGCCGGCCGGCAGCATGGTGCGCGACCGGATCGCGGCGCTGTTCCTCACGCAGGGCCTGGAGCAGCCGGCGGAGACCGTGTCGACGGCCGAGCTCCCCGTCGTGACGACGCTGCTGCTGGGCAGCGACATGGTCGCGCCGATGTCGGTGGAACTCGTGAAACCCTACCTGGACAGCGGCTTGCTGGCCGTGCTGCCGTACGAATTGAATCTGCGCATGGACGTCTACGGCATCATCACGCGCCGCCACCACCAGCTGTCGCCGGCGGCGGAAGCCATGCTGGGCGCGCTGCGCGAGACGGCGACGCGGCCCAAGCCGACGGCGCGCGTCACCTATATCAAATCCGGATAGCAGCGCGCACACACGCGATGGGTGGACGGGCCGTGGTGCGGGTAGCATGGCGGGATGGATACGTCCGCGCCACCTACCGCCCCGCGCCTGCTCGGCATTGACTGGGGCACGAGCAACCGCCGCGCCTACCTCGTCGACGCGGCCGGCACCTGCCTGGCCGAACGGGCCGACGACCAGGGCATGCTGGCCGCCCGCCCCGATTTCGCGGGATCGTTCGCACAACTGCTGGCCGCGCTGGACGTGGGCCCGGGTATTCCCGTCGTGGCTTCCGGCATGGTGGGCAGCGCCCAGGGCTGGCGCGAAGTCCCTTATCTCGACGTCAACGTGCCGCTGGAGGCGCTGCCGGACCACGTGTCCCGCATCGACGATCCACGTGCCCCACGCCCCTGCCTGGTCGTTCCCGGCTACGCCCAGCGCGGCGGACACGTGGACGTGATGCGCGGCGAAGAGACCCAGCTGCTGGGCGCCGTCGCGCTGGGTCGCCGCGACGGTTGGTTCGTGCTGCCGGGGACGCACAGCAAATGGGTGCTCCTGGCCGATGGCGTTGTCCGGCGCATCGCCACGTTCATGACGGGCGAACTGTTCGCGACCCTGGCCGCGCACGGCACGCTGGCGCCGCTGATGGCGCAAGACGGCGGCGACGATGGCGCCTTCGCCGCCGGCCTGGATGAAGCCCGCCGCGGCGCGCCGCTGTCGAACGCGCTGTTCGGCGTGCGCGCCCGCGTCGTCACGGGCGGCATGCCGGCCGCGCACGCGCGGTCGTTCGTCAGCGGCCTGCTCGTCGGCGCCGAATTCGTCGCGGCCGGCGGCGACGCGCCGCTGACCTGCATCGGATCAGACGCATTGCGGGGCCGCTACGCGCGCGCCGCCGCTCATTTCGGCATGACGCTCTCCGGCCTCGATCCGGACCGCGTGTATTGCGCCGCGCTGGCGCGCTTCCTGGACCGGATGTCCCCATGAATCTCCCCGATCTGCCCTTCGTCGCCATCCTGCGCGGCCTCGACCCCGGCGACGCCGCCGCGGTGGGCCGCGTGCTGTTCGACGCCGGCTGGCGCATGCTCGAAGTGCCGCTGAACCGGCCGGGCGCGCTGGACGCCATGCGCATCCTCGTCGACATGGCGCCGCCCGACGCCATCGTGGGGGGCGGCACGATGCTGAGCGTCGCCGACGTCGATGCCGTCGCGCAGGCCGGCGGCCGGCTGTTCGTGTCACCGAACTGCAACCCGGCCGTGATCGCGCACGCGCGCGCGGCCGGCATGTTGTGCGCGCCGGGTGTCGCCACGCCGACGGAAGCCTTCGCCGCGCTGGACGCGGGCGCGCACGCATTGAAACTGTTCCCGGCCGAGTCCATCGGCCCCGCCGGCCTCAAGGCGATGAAGTCCGTGCTGCCCGCCGCAACGCCCTTGTGGCCCGTGGGCGGCGTGACGCCCGGGCGGATCCCCGCGTGGAGGGCGGCGGGGGCCACGGGCGCGGGAATCGGCAGCCAGCTGTTCACGCCCGGCGTGACGCTGGACGAACTGGCGCAGCGCGCCGCGGCGTTCGCACAGGCCTGGCGCGCCTGACGGACATGACGGGTTTCGGCACTTTGGCGCCCTGCGGGGCGCTTTTTTTTGGTTAGAATAGGTCATGACCCGACCCGACCGACACCGCGCGCAGCAGACCTTCTGGCGCGACCCCGCCTTGCCGTTCATCGAAGCCCGCCGCGTCGCGGACGGACGCGGCCTGCACTACGGGCGCCACTGGCACGAGACGCATTCCATCGGCGTCATCACGGGCGGCCGCAGCACGTACGTCAACGGGACGCATGCGGAAGTGGTGGAGCAGGGGGCTGTCGTCGTCGTCAATCCGGGGGACGTCCACGGCTGCAATCCGGTGGGCGATGCGCCGTGGTCGTATGTGATGTTTTACCTTGATGCTGTCTGGCTGGGACGCGTCCAGGCGCGCCTGCGCGGCGAGTCCGATCCCGCGTTTCGTCCGTACGACCAGGCCGCGCTGCGCGCGCCGCACGTGGTGGACGCGGGCGTGCGGCTGTTCGGCGTGCTGACGGATGCGCGGCGCGGCGTGGCCGAACGCGAGGCCGCCGTCGTCGACTTCGTGGCGCTATTGGACGGCGAACTCGCGCCGGGACGCCATCCGGAAGCCGTGACGCAAAAGGTGGAGCGGGTCGCGGAATATATCGACGCGCATTTCGCGAACGCCCTGCCTTTGCAGGACTTATGCGATGCCGCGCACCTGTCCGGCTCCTACCTGATCCGCGCGTTCAAGAAGCGCTACGGCGTCGCGCCGCACGAATACCAGACGAACCGCCGCATCCAGTACGCGAAGGCGCGGCTGCGTGCGGGCGCGCCGATCGCCCAGGTGGCGCTGGACGTCGGCTTTTCCGACCAGGCCCATTTCCAGCGCGTCTTCAAGCGGATGACGGCCGCGACCCCGGGCCAGTACCGGGACTGATCGTCACGCCGCCGCCAGGTAGACGACGCTCATCACGAGCATGCCCGCCATGGTGCGGTTGAAGAACCGGACCCGGTGCGGCGTGTCCAGGCACGCCTGCAGGCGGCTGCCGGCCCAGGCCCAGGCGGCGACCGACAGCCAGCACACGACGAAATAAATCGCCGCGAACAGCCAGACGGCCGCCGCGTCGCCGTCGGACGCATACGTGCCCATGCCCGCCAGCGCGGCCAGCCAGGCCTTGGGACTCAGCCACTGCATGGCGGCGCCTTGCAGCATCGACGGCCGCGCCGGCGTGTGCGACGCGCCCAGTTCGCCCCCATCGGCGGCCAGTTTCCACGCCATGTAGAGCAGAAAAACGACACCGGCCCAGCGCACGACGGCCGTCACCTGGGGCCAGGCGCTGACCACTTCGTGCAGGCCGAGCCCTGCCAGCACGAGCAGCAGGCAGAAGCCGGCCGTCGCGCCGGTCACGTGGGCCAGGCTGGCCCCGAAGCCGTGGCGGGCACCGCTGCCGAGGGCGACGACGTTGACGGGACCGGGAGAGATGGAGGTGGCGAGGGCGAAAGCGGCCATCGAGGCGAACATGCTCATCTGCGTTTCCTTTCATGTTGAGGGATGCGGCAGACGATAGCGGGCGGCGCCGGGCCGGTATTGAAGAAAATTACCCATCCAACCGATCAGCAACTTGCGCAGTCGGCGTGGCGCGGCGGTGTTATGGTGGTGCGTATCATGAACCGTGACTATCCGATGACAGCCGCCGGCACGGCCCGGCGCCGCCTTCTGCTCGCCCTCGGCGCGGGCGCCTGCGCCAACGCGCTGCGTCCCGCGTATGCTGGCGCGTCGTCCACCGACGTCGACGTGCGCGCATTCGGCGCGCGCGGCGACGGCATGACGCTCGACACGGACGCCATCAACGCCGCCATCGCGGCCGCCGGCGCCGCCGGCGGCGGCACGGTGCGCTTTCCGGCGGGCCGCTACCTGAGCTTTTCGATCCGCCTGCAAAGCCGCGTCGCGCTGTACCTCGATGCGGGCAGCGTCATCGTCGCGGCCGATCCGGCGCGGGACCCGGGCCGCTACGACGCCGCCGAGCCGAACGCATACGACGCCTACCAGGACTTCGGCCACAGCCACTGGCACAACTCGCTGATCTGGGGCGAGAATCTGGAAGGCATCGCCATCCTCGGCCCCGGCCGCATCTGGGGCCGGGGCCTCACGCGTTCGGGGCCCGGCGCGAACCGGCCGTCGAAGGCGGGCGACATGCCGTCCTCGCTCGGCGACAAGGATCCGATGGGCGAGCGCGCACGCGCCGGCACGGTGTTCGGCGCGGAGATGGACGGCAAGGGCAACAAGGCGATCGCGCTGAAGAACTGCCGCAACGTGCTGCTGCGCGACGTGTCCATGCTCAAGTGCGGCCACTTCGCGCTGCTGGCGACCGGCGTCGACAACCTGACGATCGCGAACGTCACCGTCGACACGGAGCGCGACGGCTTCGACATCGATTGCTGCCGCAACGTGCGCATCAGCGACTGCGCGGTCAACACGCCGAACGACGACGCGATCTGCCTGAAGAGTTCCTACGCATTGGGCCGCGCGCGCTTCACGGAGCACGTCGCCATCACGGGGTGCCAGGTGTCCGGCTTCGACCTCGGATCGCTGCTGGACGGCACGTTCAAGACCACGCAGGTGAAGGCGCCGGACGAGGAGGGCGTGTGCGGCCGCATCAAGCTGGGCACGGAATCGAACGGCGGCTTCCGTAATATCGCGATCGCGAACTGCGTGTTCGAGCACTGCCGCGGCCTGGCCATCGAAAGCGTGGACGGCGCCGTCATCGAGGACGTCACCGTCGACAACCTCGCGATGCGCGACCTGACGACGGCGCCGCTGTTCATCCGCCTCGGCCGGCGCCTGCGCGCCCCCGCCGGCTCGCCCGTCGGTGCGATCCGCAGGATCAACATCAGCAATGTCGTCGTGTCGCAGGCGAACGCGCCGTATGCGTCCATCGTGGCGGGCCTGCCGGAAGCGCCCGTCGAGGACGTGAGGCTGGCTAACATCACCATCGTGTACGGCGGCGGCGGCACGGCTGCGGATGCGAGGCGGGCGCCGCCCGAGCAGCCGGACCATTATCCGGAACCCAGCATGTTCGGCGTCACGCCCGCGTACGGCCTGTACGTGCGCCATGCGCGCAACGTCGAGGTGCACCATGCCGACTTGCGCACCGCCGCGCCGGATGCCCGGCCGCCCGTCGTGCTGGACGACGTGGCGGGCGAGCGCTTCGATCACGTGCAACTGGGGCGCGCGGCCGGCGTCCCGGCAATCCGCAGAATCAGGCCGGCAGCGGCTCCGCGTGGCGCTTGAGGCGCCACATGTCCATGGTCACCCGGTCCGGTAATCGTGCCGCATTTCCGGCGTGAGCACCTCGAACATCAGGCTGTTCTCGAGCCACAGCTCGACCATGTCGAACACGCCGCCGCGCGAGCAGGGCACGGCACGCCAGCCCTCGCGCTCGCCGATCGCGAGGATCTCGTCGACCGAGCGTTTTTACGTGGAGGTGCTTACCACCACATGCCGTAGATCGTCGCCAGCACCACGCAGATGACGGCCGAGCCGAGGGCGAACGCGCCGTCGACCTTGAACAGCTTGGTATCGACGATCAGCGCCTTGACCTTGCCGCGGGCGAAGACGGTGGAGAGCAGGACCATGCCGGCCACGACCAGCCAGAACACGATGAACATGCGGTCCAGGAACGGGATCTCGTACACGCCCGCGCCGTTGTCGTGGGCGAAGCCGATCGGCGCGAGGAAGGACAGGTCCATCATCGCCGGCAGGAATTTCAGGATGATCGAGAACACCAGGCCGCCGATGGTGGCGAACATCGCCGCGCTGGACGTCGTCTTTTTCCAGAAGAAGCCCAGCAGGAACATGGCCAGGATGCCCGGCGAGACGAAGCCCGTGTATTCCTGGATGTACTGGAAGCCGCCCTTCTTGTCGATGCCCATCAGCGGGGCGATCACGACGGCCAGCAGCATCGACACGATGACGGTCATGCGGCCGATCCACACCATCTTCTTCTCGCCGACGTCCGGGTGGAAGCGCTTCTGGTAGATGTCGAGGGTGAAGATGGTGGCGATCGAGTTGGCCTTGCCGGCCAGCGAGGCGACGACGGCGGCGGTCAGCGCGGCGAACGCGATGCCTTTCAGGCCCGACGGCAGCAGCGCCAGCAGGGTCGGATACGCGCGGTCCGGATTCAGTTCGCCGCCCACGCGCATCGCGTCGCCCAGCACGCCGGCACGGTCCAGCGCGAACGCGGCGATGCCGGGCATGACGACGATCATCGGCATCAACAGCTTCAGGAACGCGGCGAACAGCAGGCCCTTGCGCGCGGTCGGCAGGTCGGCGCCGAGGGCGCGCTGCGTGATGTACTGGTTGCAGCCCCAGTAGTTCAGGTTCACGATCCACATGCCGCCGATCAGCGTCGACAGGCCCGGCAGGTCCATGTAGTTCTTGTTGTCGCGGCCCAGCACCATTTCGAAGTGGTCGCGGGTCGTGTCGTACAGCGTCGAGAAGCCCTGCAGCGCGCCGTGGCCGTTGCCCAGTTTCGCGACCAGGTCCAGCGCCAGCCACGTGGTCACGAGGCCGCCGATGACGAGGCAGGTGACCTGGATGACGTCGGTGTAGCCGATGACCTTCATGCCGCCCAGCGTGATGATGGCGGCGAACACGGCCAGGAACAGCATGCAGGGCAGCACCCCGATGCCGGTGACGCTGCCGATGGCCAGCGCGCCCAGGTACAGGATCGAGGTCAGGTTGACGACGACGTACAGGCCGAGCCAGAACAGCGCCATCGTCGTGGCGACGGCCTTGCCGTAGCGCTGCTCGAGGAACTGGGGCATCGTGTAGATGTGGTTCTTCAAATAGACCGGCATGAAGAACACGGCGACGATGACGAGGGTGGCGGCGGCCATCAGTTCGTATACGGCAATGGCCATGCCGATGCGAAAGCCCGAGCCGCTCATGCCGATGAACTGCTCGGCCGAGATGTTGGACGCGATCAGCGAGGCGCCGATGGCCCACCACGTGAGCGAGCCTTCGGCCAGGAAGTAGTCGTGCGAGGCGGAGGTGTTCGCCCCGTGTTTGCCGAAATTCTTGCGGCGGTAGACCCACAGGCCATAGCCGGCGACCACGACGAAGTAGATGAGGAAGACGATGGAGTCTAGGCGGGAGATCAGGTTCATGAGGTTGTCTCGGTAGAGAATCGCGCGTGTTTCCGCGCTTCAGGCGCCATTCGCGAGGGTAAAACCCGGGGCCGGAACGGCCGCCAGGGCGAAAGAAGTTTGCTTCATCGGTTTCCGTATTGTTATTGTCAAGCGACCAAGTTCCGGATTCTAGGCAGGAAACGGGGCCGCGACCCCATCCATTTTTCGCGTCACCTATGAAATATTCGTATGGCGGCGTTTTCAGAAGTGAAACTTCCGCTGTTTATTTGACAAGGGGAAAGGAACGCAGGTCATCCGCTCGGTGGCACTATACTGAGCCCGTGCCCGTCATTTCGACGGGGTTTTGGCTGACGCCGGGTGGCGTCGCCTTTTCTACGGTATCAGGAGGTCGTGATGAGTAAAGCATCCAGTATCCTGCGCGGCGCATGGATCGCGTGCGCGCTGTGCGCGGCCAGCGTGCCCGCACTGGCCGAGAATCACCCCAAGGCCGTGAAAGATCCGGCGCGGTGGACGCAGGGCGACAAGACGAAGGCCCAGCGCATGGCCACGCTGAAGAAGGAAATCAGCGCCGCGTACGCCGAGCAGCAGGCGGCGTGCAAGCATCAGGCGTCCGGCAACCGCGCCGCCTGCCTGAAACAGGCGCGCCAGATCTACCAGCACGACATGGCGCATGCGCCGCAGCTGTTGGCCGCGGCCCCGCGCGGCGAGGTGACGGAACGCGTCGTCTCGACGACGCCCGCCGCGCCGGCCACCGCCACCCAGCCGGGCGCCACCGCCTACGGCAGCTCGAGCACCGGCGCCACCGGCTCGGGTGCGGGGACCGTCACCGGCAAGGACGACGCCGTCGCGCCGACCACCGGCCAGACGAGCGGCCTGCCGCCGCCGCGCGCGGACCAGTCGGACATGCAGGCGCCCAACCAGCCGCCGCAGAGCACGACGCCGGTCCAGCAGCAGTAAGGGCGCACCCGCGCCAGGGGGCGCCAGATGGTAAACTGCCGGCTTTTGTCGCAGAGGACCACGATGGCGCTCCCGCCAGAGCTGCGCGTACGCGCGCTCGAGTTATTGATCGAGACCGACCCGGTCGCCAAGACGCGGGGCGTCGCGGCGCTTGCCGAGGCAAGCCGCGCCGGGGTCTGTGCGCTGGACACGGCCGCGGCCCTCGATGCCGGCGCCGCCGCGATCCCGGGCCGTCCCGCGCGGCCGGAACTGGTGCCGCCGCGCCTCGTCGGCCGCCGCTCGATGGCCACAACGGAAGGCCGCGCGATGCTCGTCCACGCGCTGGCCCACATCGAATTCAATGCCGTGAACCTCGCGCTGGACGCCGTCTGGCGCTTCCCCGGCATGCCCCACGCCTACTACACCGACTGGCTGCGCGTGGCGTTTGAAGAAGCCCATCATTTCACCTTGCTGGCGGCGCACCTGCGCACGCTCGGCTGCGCGTACGGCGATTTTTCCGGCCACGACAGCCTGTGGGAGATGGTCGCCAAGACGAGCGGCGACGTCCTCGCGCGCATGGCCCTCGTGCCGCGCACGATGGAGGCGCGCGGCCTGGACGCCATCCCGCCGCTGCGCGCCAAGCTGGCGCAGGCCGGCGACGAAGCGGCCGCGCGCATCCTCGACGTGCTGCTGCGCGACGAAGTGGGTCACGTGGAGATCGGCAACCGCTGGTATTTCCACCTGTGCGCGCAGCGCGGCCTGGAACCGGTGGCGACGTACGACGCGCTGACGGTGCAGTACAAGGCTCCGGTGCTCAAGGGACCCTTCAACGTCGAGGCGCGCCGCCGGGCCGGTTTCACGGAAGCGGAGCTGGCACGCTTCGCGACTGCCTGACATCATGGACACGCAAGGCTTTCTGCTGACGCGTCACTGGCGTGACACGGACGCCGGCGTCGAGGTCGAGTTCTGGCTCGCGACCCCAGGCGGGCCGCGGCGCGTGCGCATCGCGCCGCAGCCGGCCGTCGCCTTCATCCCGGCGGAGCTGGGCGATACGGCGCGCCTGCTGCTGCAGCGCGAACGGGGCGCCGAGCTGCGCGACCTGTCGCTGTGCGACTTCCGCCACCGTCCCGTGCTTGGCCTGTACTGCACGCAGTACCGCCACCTGCTGCGCCTGGAGAAGCGCCTGCGCGAGCACGGCATCGACGTCTACGAGGCGGATGTGCGACCTCCCGAACGCTACCTGATGGAGCGCTTCATCACGGCGCCCGTCGCGTTCGCGGGCACGCCCAATGCGGCCGACCCGCTGCTGCTCGTCGACGCGCAGTTGAAACCCGTGCAGGATTATCGCCCCGTGCTGTCGACGGTCTCGCTCGACATCGAGACGACCATGCAGGGCGAGCTGCGCTCGATCGCGCTGGAAGGCTGCGGCCAGCGCCAGGTGTACATGCTGGGCCCCGCGAACGGCGACGCGTCCGCACTCGATTTCGACTACGAGGTGTGCGCCACGCGCCGCGACCTGCTCGACCGTCTCGAAGACTGGATCCGCCGTTACGACCCGGACGCCATCATCGGCTGGAACCTCGTGCAGTTCGACCTGCGCATCCTGCAACAGCATGCGCAGCAGATGCAGCGCCCGCTGCGCCTGGGCCGCGACGGCAGCGCCATCGAATGGCGCGAGCACGGCGGGCGGCAGGAACACTGGTTCGCCGGGATCGCCGGGCGGCTCGTCATCGACGGCATCGAGGCCCTGCGTTCGGCCACGTGGAGCTTCCCGTCGTTCTCGCTGGAGCACGTGGCGCAAAGCCTGCTGGGCGAAGGCAAGTCCATCGACAACCCGTACGACCGCATGGCGGAAATCGACCGCATGTTCGACGAGGACAAGCCGGCTCTGGCCACCTACAATCTGCAGGACTGCGTGCTCGTCACGCGCATCTTCGAGAAGTCCGGCCTGATGACCTTCCTGCTGGAGCGGGCCAGCGTGACGGGCCTGGCGGCCGACCGCAGCGGCGGTTCCGTGGCCGCGTTCGAGCACGCGTACATCCCGCTGATGCACCGGCTCGGGCGCGTGGCGCCGAACATCGGCGACGTGCCGGGGGCGGACAGCCCGGGCGGCTTCGTGATGGATTCGCGTTCCGGCCTGTACGATTCCGTCCTCGTGCTGGACTACAAAAGCCTGTACCCGTCCATCATCCGCACGTTCCTGATCGATCCGGTGGGCCTCGTCGCCGGTCTCGAGGAACCGGAAGAGGACACGGTGCCGGGCTTCCGCGGCGCGCGTTTTTCGCGCACGCAGCACTGCCTGCCCGGCATCGTCACGCGCGTGTGGCAGGGCAGGGATGCCGCCAAGCGCGCACGCAACGCGCCGCTGTCGCAGGCGCTGAAGATCATCATGAACTCGATGTACGGCGTGCTGGGCACGACGGGCTGCCGCTTCTTCGATCCGCGCCTGGCGTCGTCGATCACGATGCGCGGTCACCAGATCATGCACCGCACGCGCGAGCTGATCGAGGCACGCGGCTATCAGGTGATCTACGGCGACACCGATTCGACGTTCGTGTGGCTCGGCCGCGCGCACGACGAGGACGAGGCGGAGCGCATCGGCCGCGCGCTCGTCGACCACGTCAACGGCTGGTGGCGCGACCATCTGCTGGCCGAGCTGAAGCTCGAGAGCGCGCTGGA
This sequence comes from Massilia putida, assembly GCF_001941825.1. NCBI lineage: Bacteria > Pseudomonadati > Pseudomonadota > Betaproteobacteria > Burkholderiales > Oxalobacteraceae > Massilia > Massilia putida. The sequence continues at coordinate 802,292 of NZ_CP019038.1, read as the reverse complement.
GCTGGAATACGAGACGCATTTCCGCCGCTTCCTGATGCCGACCGTGCGCGGTTCGGAGGAGGGCAGCAAGAAGCGCTACGCGGGCCTCGTGCGCCGCGCGGACGGCAGCGAGGAGATGATCTTCAAGGGCCTGGAGACGGTGCGCACGGACTGGACGCCGCTGGCGCAGACCTTCCAGCAGGAGCTGTACGGCCGCGTGTTCCGCGGCGAGCCGTACGAGGACTATGTGCGCGACTACGTGGCGCGTACGTTGCGCGGGGAATTCGACGAGCAGCTCGTGTACCGCAAGCGCCTGCGCCGGCCGCTGGTCGAGTACGAGCGCAACGTGCCGCCGCACGTGCGCGCGGCGCGCGCGGCCGACGAATTCCACATGCGCCAGGGCCGGCCGGCGCAATACCGCAACGGTGGCTGGATCCGCTACGTGATGACGACGGCCGGCCCGGAACCGCTGGACACGCTGGACACGCGCCGCACGCCCATCGACTACGAGCATTATCTGACGAAGCAGCTGGAACCCGTCGCGGATGGCATCCTGCCGTTTTTGGATGACAGTTTTGCCCGGTTGACCAGTCCGCAGGGGGCGTTGTTCTGAGCCGGCTCACCCGCCGGCGCGCTTCGCACGATGGCCGTGTTTCTCGAGCACTTCCATGACGAGGTCGCAGTGGTCGCCCTGCACCTCGATCACGCCATCCTTCACGGTGCCGCCGCAACCGCATGCCGTGCGCAAGTGCTTGCCCAGCGACGCCAGGGCGGCGGCATCGAGGGCGAGGCCCTTGACGAGCGTGACGCTCTTGCCGCCGCGGCCCTTGGTCTGGCGCGATACGCGCACGACGCCGTCGCCCGCGGGCACGGCCGCGGCCTTGCACGTGCACGAGGCGACGGGACGCCGGCATTCGGGGCACATGCGTCCCCCGTCGGTGGAATATACGAGGCCGCTGTTTGCACGCTTCATGGTCGGTTCAAGTGTCGGTGACGGGTCAATCGCGTGAGTGTAGCAGCTGTCTTTCGCCTGTGTCGGCCGGCGGGCGGCACGCGCAAAGTCGCGCACGATTCGATTTGACGCACCGGCGAAACCGGGCTATATTTTCGTCTCCGCGTTGGAAACGTTTCCAATTCCAGTCTTCACAAGAATCCAACAAGACCGGCAACCGAGCCGGCCCGGCGTGGTACGTTCCGCAAGGACGTCCACAATTCTGTGCAGTGAAACAGAGGAGTCGAAGTGAATAACGACAACCAGAAACATCACTTGAAATGGAAAGCTTTCCACGCGGCGGCGGCCGCCGGCCTGCTGGCGTGCAGCCTGTACGCGCAAGCCAGCGTCACCAGCCCGGCCATCGGCCAGCTGCTGTGGTCCGAGGAATTCAACGGGCCAGGCCTGGACGCATCGCGCTGGACCGCCACGGACGGCAACGGCTGCCAGATCAATTTGTGCGGCTACGGCAATCAGGAACTGGAGTACTACAGCCCGAACAACGTCTCGATCGCCGACGTGCCGTTCGAGCCGGGTACGCGCGCGCTCGCGATCCGCGCGCAGAACCAGACGGTGGGCAGCAATGTCTTCACGTCCGGGAAGATCGACAGCCACGGGAAGGTGCAGGTGCAGTACGGGATGATCGAAATCCGCATAAGCACCCCCAACATCGCGACGGGCCTGTGGCCGGCCGCGTGGATGCTGGGCACGAGCCCGCAGACGTGGCCGCGCAACGGCGAGATCGACATCATGGAGATGGGCCACAAGGCGTCCGTGCGGGCGGCGGCCGGGTCGCCGTCGGCCAACAACTTCGTCGGCTCGAACGTGATCACTTGGCAGCAGGCCGCCTGCGTACCCGGCAACGAGAGCTGCGCCGCCTCGACCGCGTGGCAGACGAAGAACTGGTATGTCCCGGCGACGTCGCTGGCGAACCGCTTCGTGACCTACCGGCTGTACTGGACCGAGAGCGCAATGCGTTTCACCACCGTCGACAACGGGATCGAGCACGATATGTACGACGCGCCGCTGCCCGTGAATTCGACGTCGCTGCAGGCGCCGTTCTACCTGCTGCTGAACCTCGCCGTCGGCGGCAATTTCACGGACGCCGCAACCCCTGGCCAGGTGACGGCCCCGCTGCCCGGCACGATGTACGTCGACTATATCCGTGTGTATCAGCTGGACGGCAAGGGGTCGGTCAAGCTGGGCAACCAGACCGTCCCGGAAGTGGCGGGCAAGTTCGGCGTGTTCACGGACAACACGCCCGTGAACAACAAGCTGGTGGCCGGCACGAGTTCCGACATCTTCCTGTGGAACAGCGCATCGTCCGGCGCCGGCAACACGCCGCCGTATGAGGGCGCCAACGTCATCGCCTGGAGCTACAACGCTCCCGGCCAGTGGTTCGGCGGCGGCGTGCAGGCGCGCGAGGCCCGCGACCTGACGAACTACCGCAACGGGACCATGAAATTCCGTATCAAGATTCCGGCGAACGTCTCGTTCAACATCGGCGTGGGCGATACGTACACGAACCAGAACTGGGTGAACTTCCCGGCCAATACGACGGCCTATGGCCTCGTGCGCAACGGCGACTGGGCGCAGGGGAGCATCCCCGTGTCCACGCTGATCGGGACCAAGGTGGCGCTGCAGTCCCTGTTCGACGTCTTCATGATCTCCAGCGACGCGAACAACCTGCCGGCATCCACGTTCCAGTTCGCGATCGACGACATCGTGTGGGATTCGGGCACGACGACGCCACCGCCGCCGTCCGGCCCGACGTACGTGACGCAGACTTCCGCGACGACCCTGCAGTTCACGGCGACCACCGGCAGCTGGGCCGACGTCCACTACACCGTGAACAACGGCACCCAGCAGAACGTGCGCATGCGCCTCGACGGCACGACGAACACGTATATCGCGGGCGGCCTGAAGATCGGCGACGTCGTGCGCTACAGCTTCACGTACTGGGACACGGCGCGCAACTACGCCGTCGACACGGCGCTGCAGACCTATACGATGCAGTGATGCGAAGGCGCGTCACGCCCGGCATATGCTGTTGCGCGTTGACGCGCTCGGGCTGCCCCTTGGCCGGGCGGTACGAGCTCGCGCCCGCGCATCGTACGGGTGTTCGTGTCGCTCAAAGCCGTGGCGGCATCCGATTCGGGATCGGGTGGTGCCGCGAACGGCGCCGCGCCGGCTATACTGACGCCACCATGCACCTGTACCGCGAATTCCCGCCGCATCCCGCGCTGGCGGCTCATGTGGCGTGCCTGTGGACGAGCCACGCCGTCCCGGACGGCGCGCCCGTGCGCACGCGCGTACTGCCCGACAATTGCATCGACATCCTGTGGCAGGATTGCGCGCCGCTGGGCAAGGTCGCGGGCATGATGTCGCGCCCCCACCATGTGGAGACGGCCGCGCCGGTGCTGACGGTCGCGGTGCGCTTCCTGCCCGGCGCCGCGCGCGCCTTTTTCGACCTGCCCCTGTGCGAACTGCAGGATGGCCACCCGGCGCTGGCCGACTTGTGGCCACGCGCGCAGGCGGAGGCGCTGGCGGAATCGTTGTGGGCCCGCGACCTGACGACGACGGCCCGTTGCGCCATCATCGAACGCGCTTTGCTCGCGCGCCTGCGCACGCGCGAGCCGGTGCGCGCGGACGCGCTGGTGTGGGCGGCCGTCGCACGGGTGGAGGCGGGCGGCGGCGCCGTCCGCATCGAGGACCTGGCGTCCGATCTCGGCGTTTCGCGCCAGCACCTGGCGCTGCTGTTCCGCGAACGCGTCGGCTTGCCCGCGAAGACGTTCGCCATGGTGTGCCGCTTTCGCCGTGCGCATGCCGCGCTGCGCCACCGGTCCGGCGACGTCGACTGGGCGCGCGTCGCGGTCGACTGCGGCTACTACGACCAGTCCCATCTCATTCACGCGTTCCGCCAGTTCGCGGATGCGACCCCGCAATCCTTCGTACCCGCCCCACCATGATCGTCATCGCCGCTCCCCCGAATCTCGGCCTGCGCCCGCTGCGTCCCGGCCACGAACCCGGTACCTGGTGCGCACCGGCCGCCCTGTTCGCGGCGGGCCTGCTGGATGCCGTCGGCGCCCGCGACCCGGTCATCATGGCGCGGCCGGCCTGGAAACCCGGCCCCGATCCGGGCACGCGCCTACGCAACGGCCTGGCAATGCGCGACTTCAACCTGGCGCTGGCCGGCCACGTGGCGCCGGTCTGCGCGCGCGGCGAATTCGCACTCGTCGTCGGGGGCGACTGTTCGATCCTGCTGGGGGCATTGGCGGGCGCGCGGCGCACCGGGCCGCTGTCCCTCGTCCACATCGACGGCCACAGCGACTTCCGCCATCCGGGCAACTACGACCCCGCGGCGACGCTCGGCGCCGTGGCCGGCATGGACCTCGCGCTGGCCACGGGCCGCGGCGAGGCGCTGATGACGGACTGGCCGGACGTCACGTCGCCGCTCGTGCACGACCGCCACGTCGTCCAGATCGGCGAACGGGAAGGACGGAATCCCGACTTCGCCTGGCCGGACGTGAACGACACGGCCATCGACCGCATCGACGTGTTCGCCGCAAACGACATGGGGCCGCACGCCGTGCTGGAGCGCATCCGACGCACGCTCGGCGCGACCCCTGGCCAGCGCTTCTGGGTGCACCTGGACGTGGACGTGCTCGACGAGGCCGTGATGCCTGCCGTCGATAGCCCGGGATCGCCGGGCATCGCACCGGCCGACCTGGCGATCATCCTGTCCGGCCTCGTGCCCGACCCGCGCTGCGCCGGCATGACGGTGACCGTGTTCGATCCCGACCTCGATCCGGACGGGACATACGCGCGCACCCTGGTCGGCCTGCTGGGCGCTCTGCCGTTCAGCTAGGCTTCCATTTTTCCAATCCACGGCGGCGCGGAACGGGCATCATGTCGGTTTTCGACAGGAGACTTCCATGATCAAAGGATTGCGCACCGTGACCTATCCCGTGGCCGACCTCGGCCGCGCCAAAGCCTGGTTCGCCGACGTGTTCGGCGTCCAGCCGTATTTCGACCAGCCGTTCTACGTCGGCTTTGCCGTGGGCGGTTTCGAGCTGGGCCTCGTTCCGGACGGCACGCCGGGTACGAACGGCTCGACGGCCTTTTGGGGCGTGGACGACATCGCGGCCGAGGTCGCGCGCGTCGTCGGCCTCGGTGCGACCGTCCATGCAGCCGTCCAGGAAGTGGGCGAAGGCATCAAGGTGGCGGAATTGAAGGACCCGTTCGGCAACGTCCTGGGGCTCATCGAGAATCCGCTGTTCGACCCGGCCGCCGTATGCTGATCACATGCCTGCCGGCGGTTCGACGGGGATCGGATTGCGCAGCGACAGATTGATCGCGTTCCAGCCGCGGATGACGGCGATCGTGTAGCCCAGCTCCGCGATCTCGGACTCGCTGAAATGCTCGCGGACCAGAGGCCAGGCGGCGTCCGTGTCGTCGCGGTGGGGCAGGGCGTTGACGGCGTCGGCCCAGGCCAGCGCCGCGCGTTCGCGCTCGCTGAAGAACGGCGATTCGCGCCACGCGGCCACGCTGTTCAGGTGGCGCGGGTCGGCACCCTGCTTGATCAGGTCGCGCCAGTGCATGTCCACGCAGACGCCGCAGCCGTTCTGCTGCGACACGCGCAGGTTGACCAGTTCGACGAGGCGCGGGCCCAGCGCGCCCTGTTTGACGGTCTGCGACAGGTTGATCATGGCTTTCAGGGCGGACGGGGCCAAGGTGAACAGGTTGATGCGGGCGGCGTGCGACATGATGTGTCCTTTCGATGAACGAGGCTGCGGAATGCAGCCTTCTATTCATTAGACGGGGCGGTGCGCCGGTTTGTGACAGGTCCGGCGCCATTTTCACGGCCGCAGCGCATCGACGTAGCGGCCGCGCGAACTGCGCGCGCGCTCGTGCGGCGCGAACGGGCTGCTGGCACGGTCGAGCAGGTCGATGGCCGCCGCCAGCCGTTCGCGCCCGGCGCCGTCGAGCTGCCTGCCGTCGTCCGTCAGCGCGCGGATGACGCGGATCGCCAGTTCCTTCGCCGCGACGTCCTCGGGCAGGCCGGTGCGCGTGCACAGGCCGTAGGTGCCGGCGATGAAGTGCCGCCACTCGCTTTGCACATGCGCATCGGCGGCCAGTTCCGGCGCCGGCAGTGCGTGGCGCAAAGGCTGTGCCTCCAGCGCGGCCCGGTAGCGCGCCGCGAACACGGCGTACGGATCGTCCGCGCCGTCCAACAGCATGCGCAGCCAGTCCACATAGCCGCGGGCATACCAGTCGATCGCGTGGTCTTCGACGTGGTCGCCGAAGAATGACGCGCAGTCGATCCGGACTTTCAGCCGGTACGACGGTGCGGGCATCGTGCCGGCGCGCGTGCAGGCGTCAAGCCGCGCACTGTCGGTGGCGCAGGCCGCGAGCAGGTGCGCGCGGGTCACGAAATGGGTGTTCAGGTAATCGATGAGTTCCATGCCCGCATGCTAGCGCGCCGCGCGCCGGGACGCTTCGGCCGCCGCCGAACCATACCTCCGGCCATTGTGTCTCAGAAATCCATGTTCAGCTTGATGCTGAAGCCATTGTTGTTGGTGTTGACGCCCCAGCGTTGTGCGGTCGTGCCGTATCGTTCCCAGGCGCTGACCAGCGTTGCATTGCTGCCCAGCCGGTATTGCAGGCCCAGGCTGACATAGGCCCCGATGTCGATCTCGCGTGCCGACGCACTGCGCAGGACAGGGCGGTTGAACTCGCTGTGGGCCACGCCCAGCTTGCCGATCAACTGGAGCCGCTCGTCGAGCGGCACCTCCAGTCTCGTGGCCAGATAGCTGTGGAAACCCTTGACACCGAGCGCGCCGCCGACATCGTCCGGACGGGTGTAATCGGCCAGGTAGGGGCCGCGGTTCACCAGGTTCGTGTACCCCGTCTCGATGGCGACGTGGCGCGTGAGGTTGATGCCGGCGACCAGTCTCGGATCGGTGCGGTAGACGCCGAAGGCGCTGCCGTTGTCGAAGATGCGCGTCTCGCCCGTGTCCGCGACATTGCCCATGTAGGTGCGCGGCAGGGTCTCGATCTTGAAGGGCGGCGCGGGAACGGCGGTCATGACGTCCACCGCCGGCGGCCCGTCCAACACCTGCGCATGGACGCCGGCGGCGAGGACGAGCGCCGCCGCGACTGAGAAACGGAATGCAGACATGCGGCCTCCGGTGTTTCTCGAACTGTTTCGTGGAGTAGCTTGGTATTACGTTGTCACGATAACAGGTTTTTGTTCAAGATTCACGCCCGCCGCGTGCGCATGGCCAGGGTTTCACGTGCGGCTGGGTGGCGCCTGGATTCAAGATCTGGTTCGTGTCGATCTGGTCCTTGTTGATGACCTGGGGGCCGCCCGGTGCGTGGCGGCGAGGGATCATGCTACCGGTCGGTGCCTCCCGGTCTTCGCGCGAAGGTTGTTGCCCGCCGGCGGCCGGGTCCTGGGCGCAGGCGCTCAGAAGACAGGCGGCACCGGCGGCAATCAAGAGGTGTTTCATCATGTTGGTGACTCTCCTATTGTTGGAAAAACCGATTTCACCACTATAGCCCCGATAATGTGCAAAATATGTAGCGAGATTTTCTCCATTTGTATTTCGGTATTTGCGATCACCGGTCAATTTTCATGAAACTTGTTTTGCGCGCGCGCCTGCTTGCATTCTTCCTCGGCCTCGGCTGCGGCCCGTCATCGATGGCCGAGCCGTTGACGTTCCACGGACGCTGGCTGGTGGACGAGAACCAGGACGCCCCCTATGCGGGCCTGACGATCAAGGACGCGACCATCTCCTGGCGCGAACCGAACAAATCGGCGCCCGCGTGTGTCCGCGAATTCGTGCAGAAGAAAGAACGCCCCGGCACGGTGTACCGGGATGGCCGCGGCAGGAAATTCGTCGCCGGCGCCCCGGGCAGCATGCCGACGTATCTGCTGACACTCGGCCCCGGCAGCTGCGGCAGCCCGGGCGAGGAAGTCAGGATCAGTTTTCCGTTGGTGTACGACATCAACCATATCGAGTTCATCGAATACGTGGCGGGCAGGCCGGTCAGCGCCCGCCTGCTTCATCGCAAGAAATGATCGTTGGGTGAGGTGTAGGCCGGATCGTGCGCGAAGGGCAGCGGCCCGCCGTCGCGCAACGCGGCAAGCACGGCGGCGAAGTCGGTCCGGCAGCGGAAGCCGAGGTCGCGCTCGATCGCGGCCGCATCGTACACGCGGCCGATGCGCGCCGGCAGCGTCCAGCCCCGGGCGGCGTACAGCGCGGCGGCGTCGGGGAAGTATTTGGCGATCACGGCCGGCGCATCGGCCTTGAGCTGGGCGGCGTCGGCGCGGCCGAACGGCGTCGGCGCGGACACGATGTACAGGCCGAAGCCGAGCGCCGGCGCCCGGTCGAACGCGGCGACGTGCGCCCGGGCGCAGTCTTCCACGGTCAGGCGGCGGTGCAGGAACTCGTTGGCCTTCATGTTCTCGCCGGCGAGCGCGCGGTGCGTGTCGTCGTCCTCGGGGAAGAAGCGGGCGGTCCGCAGCACCACCACCGGGAGGCCGTGGTCCGCATGGAAGAGCCGCGCCAGCTCCTCGGCGCCGCGCTTGGTCACGCCGTAGATGTTGCGGGGCAGGAGCGGTCCGCTGGTCTCGTCCAGCCACACGGCCGCGGGGGCGGTCTCGTCGCGGATGGCCTGTGTGATCATCAGCGACGTCGTCGAGGTCAAGACGAACCGGCTCGCCCCGTGCGCGACGGCCGCTTCCAGCAGGTTCAGGGTGCCGGTCACGTTCACGTCGATGAAGGCCCGGCGGGGGTAGCGCGCGATGTCCGGCTTGTGCAGCGCGGCCGCGTGGATCACGCCGTCGAAGCGGTGTTCGGCGAACAGGCGCCGGACCAGGGCCGCGTCGGTGACGCTGCCCACCCGGTGCGTGTGCCGGCCGGGGGCGACGTCGAGCCCGAACGGATCGTGCCCGGCCTGCCACAGCAGCGGCGCGAGGAAGCGGCCGAGCCAGCCCGAGGAGCCGGTCAACAGGATGCGCATGGGATCAAGCCTTCGGCTCGAGCCGGCAGCCGGCGACCGATGCGTCGCCGGCGTCGACGGGCCCATACCACTCGACCACGCCGACGAAGCCGCCGGTGCGGAGAATCCAGGCCTTCTTCGTTCTCGTGTCGACGACGACCGTGTGGCGGAAGCCGTCGGCAACCTTGCTGTCGTCCGGGATCACGAGCCGCGCGAACGGCCCGCCATGCGCCGTGTCGGGCGCCGGACTGGCGGGAATCGCCTTCGTGAAACCCGAGAACGAGATGCCGTAGCGGTCGACCAGGGACTGCGTCAGCGGGCACGCCGGCGCATGCGCGGTCAACATGGCCAGCGAAACGGCTACGGAAAAGGCTTCCATGGCGACATTCCTTCGATGCGTTGTGGACGAGGGTTAACGATATCAGTTCGCCATCGGCACAGGTACGCACATTGTCACCGTTCGTGCACGTACCGCCGCTCGAAACGCGCGCCCAACCGCGTCAGGACCTCGTACCCGATCGTCCCCGCTTCGGCCGCGACCTGGTCGACATGCTGGTGCGGCCCGAGCAGCTCGACGGTCATGCCGGGCTGCAGGCGCGCTTCCGGAATGCCGGTGACGTCCAGCGTGATGCTGTCCATCGACACGGTGCCGGCGATGGGCACGCGCACGCCGTCGACGTAGGCGCAGCCCCGGCCCGACAGCGCGCGCAGCCAGCCGTCCGCGTAGCCGACGGCGATGGTGGCGATGCGGCGCGTGCCGTCCGCCACGTAGCGGGCGCCGTAGCCGACGGCGTCGCCGGCCTCGATCGTCCGCACCTGCACGATGCGGGCGTCGAGCGAGACGGCCTGGCGCAGCGGATTGGGCGCGTCCGGCTGCGGATTGATGCCGTACAGCGCGGCGCCCGGGCGCACGAGGTCGTAGCGGAAGTCCGGACCGAGGAAGACGGCCGACGAATTCGCGAGGCTCGCCGGCATGGCCGGGAACCGCGCGCGGATGGCGTCGAAGCGTGCGCGCTGGCGTGCGTTCAGCGGATGGCCGGGCATGTCCGCGCAGGCCAGGTGGCTCATCAACAGGACCGGCTCGCACGCGGCCAGCCAGTCGCGCGCCTCGCCCAGCGCCGCCAGGTCGGCGGAAGAAAGCCCCATGCGCGACATGCCGCTGTCGACCTGCACCGCGCACGCGAGGCGGCGGCCGAGTCGTGCGCACAAGGCGTTCCATTCGCGCACCTGGCCCGGATCGTTCAGCACCGGGATCAAACCGTGCCCGACGAAGTCGGCGGCGGTGCCCGGCGGCGGGCCATGGAGCACATAAATGGCGCTATCCGCAGGGACGATGTCACGCAGGCGGATGCCTTCGTCCACATGGGCCGTGAAGAACACGCGGCAGCCCGCGCGCACGAGCGCCGGCGCGACGCGCGCCATGCCGAGGCCATACGCGTCGGCTTTCATCACGCCGGCGACGGCGGCGCCGCCGGCACGCTCCACCAGGAGGCGGTAATTCGCGGCGATGGCGTCCAGGTCGACCGTCAGCACGGCGCCGTTGCGCGCGGCCTGCGCCACGTGGGAAGGACGGGCGGCCGCGTTCATGCCTTGGCCAGCGCAGGACGCATGGCGGCGGGGCGCGTGCCGGCGTAGCGGAACACGGCCAGGTCGTCGGCGTGGATCGCCGGGACCTTGCCGCTGACGAGATCCGCGATGACGCTGGCCGAGCCGCATGCCATCGTCCAGCCCAAGGTGCCGTGGCCCGTGTTGAGGAACAGGTTCTTCAGCGGCGTGGCGCCGACGATCGGCGTGCTGTCCGGCGTCATCGGGCGCAGTCCGGTCCAGAACGTCGCGCGCGACACGTCGCCGCCGCCCGGGAACAGGTCGTTCACGACCAGTTCCAAGGTCTCGCGGCGGCGCGGATTCAACGCCTTGCTGTAGCCCGCGATCTCCGCCATGCCGCCCACGCGGATGCGGTCGTCGAAGCGGGTGACGGCGATTTTATAGGTCTCGTCGAGGATGGTGGACACGGGCGCCCTGGCGGCGTCGACGATCGGCACGGTGATCGAATACCCCTTGAGCGGGTAGACGGGCACGCGGAACTGGTCTTGCAGCAGCAGGCGCGAATAGCTGCCCAGCGCGAGCACGTAGCGGTCGGCCGTCACGCGGCCCTTGTCGGTATGCACGCCGACCACCTGGCCGTTCGCGATGTCCAGGCGCTCGATGGCGGTGTCGAACTGGAAGCGGACGCCGAGTTCGCGCGCCATCTGCGCGAGGCGCGTCGTGAACAGCTGGCAGTCGCCCGTCTCGTCGTTCGGCAGGCGCAGGCCGCCGACCAGTTTCTCGCGCACGTGGGCCAGCGCCGGCTCGGCACTGGCCAGCTGCGCGCGCGTGAGCACCTCGAACGGCACGCCGGCTTCCTTCAGCACCTCGATATCCTTGGCGGCGCCGTCGAACTGCGCCTGCGTGCGGAACAGCTGCAGGGTGCCTTGCTGGCGGCCCTCGTACGCGATGCCCGTCTCGGCACGCAGCGCACGGATGCAATCGCGGCTGTACTCGGCGAGGCGTACCATACGTTCCTTGTTGATGGCATAGCGGTCGGCGTCGCAGTTCTTATACATTTCCCACATCCATTGCAGCTGGAAGAGGGAACCGTCGGGCTGGATGGCCAGCGGCGCGTGGCGCTGGAACAGCCATTTGAAGGCTTTCAGCGGAATGCCCGGCGCCGCCCACGGCGAGGCGTAGCCCGGCGAGATCTGGCCCGCGTTGGCGAAGCTGGTCTCGAGGGCCGGACCGGGTTGACGGTCGATGACGGACACCTCGTGGCCGGCCCTGGCCAAGTAATAAGCGGTGGTCACGCCCACCACGCCGCTGCCGAGTACGATGACGCGCATAGCTTTTCCCTGTGTCTCTGGTTATTTAGGAATTAGAAATTGTTTTCATTTTAGTTGTGGGTCTGCCATAATAGTTTCTGTTTTCGACTTACTTTTTAGTAAACAATCATGCGCGTGCAAAAAGACTCGAACCGTGTGCTGGACCGCATCGACCTGCACATCCTCTCCATTCTGCAAGAAGACGGCCGCATCGTGATGAAGGACCTGGCCGAGCGCGTCGGCCTGTCGCTGACGCCCTGCATCGAGCGGGTTAAGCGGATGGAGCGCGACGGCGTCATCGCCGGCTACCACGCGCGCGTGACACCGCGCTCGCTCGGGCTGCAGGTGCTCGTGTTCGTGGAGATCACGCTGCGCCAGAAGTCCGAGCAAGCGTTCGAACGTTTCCGCCGCGCGATGCTGGCGATTCCAGAGGTGATGGAATGCCACCTCGTGTCGGGCGATTTCGACTACCTGATCAAGGCGCGCATCCCGGAGATGACGGAATACCGCCGGCTGCTGGGCGAGATCCTGCACGTGGCCGATGGCGGCCAGTCGAAGAGTTATGTCGTGATGGAAGAGGTCAAGGAGACGCTGGCGGTGTCGATCGCCCGCTGAGCTTCACTCGACGTGGTACAGCGGCAACGTCAGCCGCACCGGCCGCACGTCCATGCGCACGCGGTACACGGAATAGGTGTCGGCCCGGTTCGATTCCCAACCCTCGCTCTCGGCCGTGCGCGTGAAGATGAATTCGAAACCGCGGTCCGCCGCGGCGCCGGCCGGGTCGCCGAACGCGATGCCGGTGGCGCGGGTCTGGTCGCTGTCGCACAGCTTCATCAGGAGGTCGACGACGGCGGTGTTGCCGAGGATGTCCGGGGCGAACAGCGTGCCGCGATAGGTCGGATCGGCGGGATCGACCTTTTCCTTGTCGGGACCGGGGGTAAAACGGCCGCTGGCCGGGTCGTAGCGGTCGCCGCTGTCCAGATAGCTGATGCGGGCGCCCGCCACGTTGAAGCCGGCGCGCGCCGCGTCCACGCTGGCCTGGCCCAGGTCGAGCAGCAGCGCGCCCTTGTAGCCGACGACGGCGATCGACCGGTCCGGCGCGACGACGGCCGCCGTGTTCTCGTCGATGCCCAGGCCCAGCCGGTAATGTTTGGCCAGCATGGCGGGCAGCATGCGCGCGAAGCGGCCGCGGATGAGCAGGTGCTGGTCGACGAAGACGTCGTCGCCGATGAAGCCGAGGCCCGGCGCGACGTCGCGGCCGTCCGTGATGCCGTCGCGCAGCGTGGGCAGCGGCGCGCGGCCTTCGTAGAACATTGTCTTGCTCATGATGGCGGCGCCCGCACTGGTGCCGGCGATCACGCCGCCGCGCCGGTACAGATCCCACAGGGCGTCCAGCACGGCGCTGTTGCCGCCGTCCGCGTGGCGCAGCGCGGCCGTGATGCGGCCCTGGTCGCCGCCGGTGAAGAACGCGCCGCCGGCCGCGCGCACGCTGGCGGCCAGCTGCGGGTCGTCGGCGGCGCGGTGCACGTCGGTGCCGGCCAGGTGCGCCGACAGCGGCACGACGAAGGGACGGGCGCCGTAGCTCGCCAGGATCTCGGCCGTCGCGCGGCCGGAGCGCTCCGGATTGCCGGCCGCCGTCGGGAACACGGCGATGCGCGCGCCCGGACCGCCGGCCAGTTCCACGATCTTTTTCCACACCGGGGCGTTGTCGGCCCGCAGCGCGCCGCCGGCGATCACGAGCGAGCCCTTCGCCGCGCCCGCGCTCGCCTGCGCGTCCGTGCGCGCGGCGGCCGGTGCCAGGCCGAGGCTCAGCACGAAAGCGAGGGGCAGGGCGGGGAAGCGGATCGGCATGGCGTTTCCTTCGAGGTCGTGTGAGGCGGCTGGGAACACCCATCATGATACCCGTGCCCGGCGTTGCCGCCAAAGCCGGTATCATCGGGCTTGCATATTCAGACTGGAGCAAGCATGTTGATCGTGACCCATGGCGGCAAATTCCACGCGGACGATGCGTGGGCGGTGGCCGTCCTGATGTTGTTGTACCCGGAGGCGGACCTCGTGCGCACGCGTGACCCGGCGTCAATCGCCAAGGCCGACGTCGCCATCGACGTGGGCGGCGTGTGGGATCCGGCGCAAGGCCGCTTCGACCACCACCAGAAGGGTTTCGACGGCGCCCGCGCCAGCGGGGTGCCGTATGCCAGTGCCGGCCTCGTGTGGCGGGAATACGGCGCGCGCTGCGTCGCGCTGCTGGCCGAGCGGCACGCGGGCTACAAGCTGACGGACGAGGCCGCCCAGCAGATGGCCTACGCGATCGATGCCGACGTCGTGCAATACCTCGACCTGTCCGACGTCGGCGCGGCCCGCAACGCGCCGGGCAGCTATGGCCTGTCCGCCATCGTATCCGGCTTCAACCCGAACTGGATGGACGAGCAGCGGCTGGGCTATGGCCCGGCGGCGGAAGCCTATCGCGACGCGCAGTTCCGCCGCGTGCTGGATTTGCTGACGGACCTGATGATCAACGCCGTCAAATACCGCGTGGGCGCGCAGCTCGCCGTCGATCAGGTGCGCCGCGCCGAGGTGCTCGAGGGCGGCCGCGTGCTGTTCCTCAAGAACGCGGCGCTGCCGTGGACGGCCGTCGTGCGCAAGGAAATGCCGAAAGTCCTGTTCGTCATCAGCTACAGCCTGGCCGAGCAGCGCCACATGATCCACACGGTGCCGGTCAGTGCCGAGAGTTTCGATGCGCGCGCCGACCTGCCCGCGGCCTGGGCCGGCCTGCGCGATGCCGACCTGGCGGCCGTCACCGGCGTGCCGGACGCGGGCTTTTGCCACAACGGGCGCTTCATCGCGGCGGCCAAATCGTTCGAAGGGATTCTCGAGATGGCGCGGCAGGCGCTGCGCGAGGTCGATGCGGCCGGTGCCGCCGGGGCGCCACGCGACAAAGTGTGAAAGTTTGCGGGGCCGTTGATGTGACAATCGCGGTAAGCGGTACGCGCGGACCGGGCGTGACGATTGATCAAGGCAACCCCCGGCGGGATTGGTCCACCTGTTCTACGTCGACATCCCGCACCGCGAGCCCGACGCGACCGGGCACGCATTCTGAGGGCCGTGCTGGACCGGCACCTGGCCACCGTCGCGCACATGCCCGTCAAGTTCAGCGACAGCCCGGAAAACGTCGCGGCCCTCGTCGGCACCAGGGAGAACGGCACCAGTTGTCTGCCTTACACGGGACACTGAGCGAAAAGCGGCTGGCGGTCCGGCGGGGCGTTACGATTTCGTCAAACGGGTGTGGTTTTTTTGTGCGAAATCGCCAAAAAGTGACGGAGATTCATGCTGGTCTTTACACCGATACACGGTTCACGACTAGAATTTCCCAAAAGAATCAACCTTTTGGGATGGGACATGAAATCGGTTCAGCAAGAAGTCGACGAGCGCAGCAACCTCACGGGCACGAACAAATTCGAGCTGTTGCTCTTCCGTCTCGGCGGCGACGCCAGCGGCGAGCACAGCGAGCTGTTCGGCATCAACGTCTTTAAAATTCGCGAGATCGTCGCCATGCCGACGATCACCAAGGTGGCCGGCGCGCCCGATCACGTCCTCGGCGTGGTCAATCTGCGTGGCCAGATCATCCAGGTCCTCGACTTGCCGGGCATCGCCGGCGTCACGCCCAAGACCGGTCTGAACATCATGCTGGTGACGGAATTCGCGCGCACCACGCAGGCATTCGCCGTCGAGAGCGTGGAAGAAATCGTGCGCCTCGACTGGACGCAGGTGATGTCGGCCGAAAAGAGCGCCGGCAGCGGCATGGTCACGAGCATCGCGCGCCTGGAAGCGGCGGACGGCCAGCCGGCCCGCCTGGCCCAGGTGCTGGACGTCGAGACGATCCTGCGCAACCTGAACCCCGACGCGCACACCGAGAACATCGAACAGGCCGTCGGCAACAAGATGAAACTCAAGCCGGGCGCCGTGATTCTCGCGGCCGACGATTCGGTCGTGGCGCGCGCGCTGATCGAGCAGGGCCTGGACGCCATGGGCCTGCCGTTCGTGATGACCAAGAGCGGCAAGGAGTGCTGGGACCAGCTGAACCACATCGCCGAAGCCGCGGAGGCCGAGGGCAAGACGGTGCACGACAAGGTCGCGCTGGTGCTGACCGACCTCGAAATGCCGGAAATGGACGGCTTCACGCTCACCCGCAACATCAAGTCCAACGCCCGCTTCGGCAACATGCCGGTCGTGATCCACTCCTCGCTGTCCGGCACGACGAACGAGGAACACGTCAAGAACGTGCGCGCCGACGCCTACGTCGCCAAGTTCTCGGCCGAGGACTTGTCGCGCACGCTGCGCACGCTGCTGCGCCAGTAACCCGCTTCCCCGCGCGGGCCGGTCCACGCGGCCGGCCCGCGCTCACGTCCTCTTCCTCCTCGCACGCCGCACCGCCCTCACGTCTGGTTCAGTTGTAGCTGGGCAACAAATCCCGTCAAATACACGTAGGAGTTTTCCTACGGCAATAGTCTCGCCGCATAATGACGGCAGACACCTTCGGTTCCCACTTTTCGAGACCCCATGCATCAGCCCACATCGTTCATCGCGAGCATCTGGACCACGGATACGCAGGGCATCTGCAAGTCCGCGGTCGACCATGGGCCGGATCTGCTGCCGCCTTTCACGAGCGGATCGTCCCTGCCGGACTGGCTGCACCGTTGGGCCGCCGCCGACGGGGCGGACGTCGCGCACTGCGTCGCGGATGCAATGGCACGGCACGCGCCGTTTCATCATGAGGTCCAGATCGGATGCGGCGCTGCCGGCGTGCGCCGTCTCGTCGTGTCCGGCCTGCCGCACCGCGACGGCTACAGCGGCGCCTTCGCCGACGTCACCGAACAAAGGGCCACGCTCGACCGCGCACTGAGGAGCGAGGCCGAGCACCGCCTGATCGTCGATCACAGCATGGACCTGATCGCGCACTGCGGCATCGACGGCCGCTACATCCATTTGTCGGCGTCGTACGAGACCGTGCTTGGCCGCGCCGCGGCGGAGATGGTGGGACAGCCGGCCGTCTGCTTCCTGCATCCGGACGACCAGGTGGCGGCGTCGGTGGTGCTCGCGCGCATCCTGGCCGGCGAAGACATCGACGAGGTCATCGAGGTCCGCAAACAGCATCGCGACGGCCATTACATCTCGCTCGGCACGAAGGTCCGCAAGGTCGCGGACCCCGTCACCGGCGCCGTGTTCGGCGCCGTGCTCGTGTCGCGCGACATCACGCGCGAACGGGAGATGCTGCACCGGGTCGAGCATGCGCATGCGCACGTGCGCACGATCCTGGAAAGCATCGAGGACGGCTTCTTCTCGGTCAACCGGAAATGGGAGATCACTTACGCCAACACGCTGGCGGAGGTGTTTGCCGGCGTCGAGCCGGGCACGTCGACGGGCCATGTGTTGTGGGACATCGCGCCCGGGCTGGCCGGCACGGAGATCGCCGGGGTCTACCGGCGTGCCATGGAACGGCGCGAGAACGCGTCGTTCGAGGCGTTCTACGATCCGGCCGGCGTCTGGCTCAGCCTCCGGGTGTATGCGCGCGAGGACGGCCTGTCGGTGTTCTTCCACGACATCTCCGACCGCAAGCTCGCCGAGGAGCGCCTCGAACAGCTGGCCACGCGCGACGATCTGACGGGCCTGCCCAACCGCGCATGGCTCAACGACCACCTGAAGGCGATGCTCGCGCAGGCGCGCAGCCAGGCCGCGACGACCGTGATGTTCATCGACCTGAACCGCTTCAAGGAAGTCAACGATTCGCTGGGCCACGCGGCCGGCGACGTGCTGCTGCAGCAGGTGGGCCAGCGGCTGCAGTCGTGTATGCGGCCGGGCGACGTCGTGGCGCGGCTGGGGGGCGACGAATTCGTCGTCGCGGCCCACTGCACGGGCCGCGCCGCCGCCGCCGGCATCGCGCAACGGCTGCTCAAGACGTTGACCGTCCCGTTCTACATCGACGGCCTGGAGATGTGCGTGGGCGCCTCCATCGGCATCAGCCTGTCCGGCCAGGACGCCGCGACGGCCGACCTGTTGTTCCAGAACGCGGACACCGCGATGTACAAGGCGAAGGCGCTGGGCGAAAGCTCGTACCAGTTCTTCGAGCCGGAGATGAGCGTGGAAGCGCGGCGCCGGCTGCAGATCGAGGCGGCGCTGCGGCGCGCGCTGGAGCTCGGGCAGTTCGAGCTCCACTACCAGCCCCGCGTTGACGTGCGCACCTTGCGCCTGCGCGGCGTGGAAGTGCTGCTGCGCTGGAAGCATCCGGACCTCGGCCAGGTGTCGCCCTTCGAATTCATCCCGATCGCGGAGGAGCGCGGCCACATCGAGGCGATCGGCCGCTGGGTGCTGTTCGAAGCCTGCCGCGTGGGCAGGCACCTGAGCGACAAGTACGGGATGACGCTGCACGTGTCCGTGAACGTGTCGGCCCGCCAGCTGCGCACGGCCGGTCTCGTCGCCGAGGTGGAGCAGGCGCTGCGCGAGTCCGGCTTCCCGGCGCGCGCGCTGGAACTGGAGCTGACGGAGAGCGCGCTGATCGAGGACACCGAACAATCCGTGGACGTGCTCCGGCGCCTCAAGCGGCTCGACGTGAAGCTCGCGCTGGACGATTTCGGCACGGGCTATTCGAGCCTGTCGTACCTGAAGCGCTTTCCCGTCGACGTGCTCAAGCTGGACCGCTCGTTCTTCCTCGAACAGTCCCTCGATGCGAACGGCGACGCCTTCGTCGGCGCGCTGGTCCACATGGCGCATGCGCTCGGCCTGAAGGTGGTCGCGGAAGGCATCGAGACGGAAGAGGTGATGGAGACGCTGCGCGACTGCCGCTGCGACGAAGCGCAGGGCTATCTGTTCGCCCGCCCGATGGCCTTGCCGGAGTTCGACAAATTCCTCCAATGCGAGGTGCCGAGCTCGATGGCCGTCTGATGCGCTAGCGGCGCGCCGCACCCAGCGCCAGCAACGGCAGCAAGGTCGCGAGCGCGAACGTCGCATGGGTTGCTGCCGCGACCTCCGCCGCCGTCCCGCGCGGGTGGGCCGCGAACGCGGCGCCCAGCAGCGCGGACCCGGCGATCAGCCCGACATGCCGCGCGAGGTTCAGCAACCCCGCGGCCACGCCGCGCCGCGTGCTGCCTACCGCCTCCATCACGGCCGTGTTGTTCGCCGCCTGGAACAGGGCGTAGCCGGCGGTCAGCACGGCCAGCGGCGCGATCCAGCCCGCGACGCCCATCCGTACCGGCACGAGCGCCAGCACACCGGACCCCGACGCCATCGCCGCGAGACCGCTTGCCGCGGCCGTGCGCGCGCCGCGCCGGTCCACGAGACGCCCGGCCGGCACGCCCGCCAGCGCCGCGACGAGCGGACCGCACGCCAGTGCAAGACCGGCTTGTCCCGGCGTCAGTCCCAGCGCACGCCCGAGATAAAACGGGCCGACGAGCATCGTCGTCATCATCAGCGCCATCGCCAGCGCGCTCGTGGCGAAGCCGCCGGCCAGCACACGGTCGCGCAGCAGGACGAGCGGCACCAGCGGCGCTGCGACCCGCGCCTCGATCCGCACGAACAGCACGGCGCCCGCCACGGCCGCGCCGGACAGCCAGCCGCGCCCGGACGCACCGGTGGCCGCCAGCGCGAACGCGAGCAGCGTGGCGACCAGCAGCAGCAGTCCCACGGCGTCGAACGGCGGCCGCGCCGTGGGGACCGGCGCATCGTCCGGCACGCGCCGCACGAGGACGAACGCGGCGAGCGCCGCCGGCAGCGTCGCCGCGAAGACCGCGCGCCAGCCCGGGCCCGCGAGCAACAGCCCGCCCAGCGCCGGCCCGAGCGCCGTGCCGACGGCCGACATGCTGCCCAGGAGGCCCATCGCGCTGCCCGTTCCGCCCCGCTGCAGGCCGCCGGCGGCGAGCGCCATGCCGAGGGCGAGCATCACGGCGGCGCCGAGCCCCTGCAGCGCGCGGCCGGCCGCGAGCAGCGGCAGCGTGGGCGCCAGCGCGCACAGGCCGGACGCCGCCGCGAACAGTGCGATCCCGCCCAGCAGCACGCGGCGCCGGCCGATCATGTCGCCCAGGCGGCCCGCGCCCACGGCGGCGGCCGTCGCGGCCAGCAGATAGGCCAGCACGATCCATTGGACGGCCGCGAAGCCCGCGCCGAACGCGCGCTGCAGCGCGGGCAGCGCCACGTTGGCGCTGCTGGCGCCGAACGACGACAGCAGCACGCACAGGGCGAGGCCGGGCAACGCCGTGCGCGCGGGAACGGGATGGGACAGCGTGGCGGCTTTCGTCGGCATGGCGGCTCCTGGTCTGGTATGTCGTGAAGACTAGGCCATGCGCCGCGCCGGCGGAAGGCGCGCCGGACGCAATGACACCGTGCACGCGGCGCCATGCCGGCGCTGCCCGCGCGGGCGGCATGCGGCTGTGCTATCGTGCGCGGATGACGATGCCCGACCTGAACCTGCTCGTGACCCTCGACGTGCTGCTGGCCGAAGGCAGCGTGGCCGGCGCCGCGCGGCGCTTGAAACTGAGCCCGTCGGCGATGAGCCGCGCGCTGGCCCGGCTGCGCGAGGTCACCGGCGACCCGCTGCTCGTGCGCGCGGGCCGCGGCCTCGTGCTCACGCCGCGCGCGCTGGCCTTGCGCGACGAGGCCGGCCGCCTCGTGCAGGAAGCGACGCGCATGCTGCGTCCTTGCGATGACCTCGACCCGGCGACGATCGCGCGCGTGTTCGCGCTGCGCGTCACGGACGGCTTCGTGGAAAACTATGGGCCGGCGCTGCTCGCGCGCCTGGACCGCGACGCGCCCGGCGCGCGTCTGCGCTTCGTGCAAAAGGTGAACAAGGACAGCGCGCCGCTGCGCGAGGGGCTCATCGACCTGGAGATCGGCGTGATCGGCGAGGAGACGGGGCCGGAGATCCGCACGCGCGCGCTGTTCCGCGACCGCTTCGTGGGCGCCGTGCGGGCCGGGCATCCGCTCGCCGCCGGCGACATCACGCCGGCGCGGTATGCGGCGTGCCGCCACGTGTCCGTGTCGCGCCGCGGCCGCGAGCGGGGCGCCATCGACGCGGCGCTGGCGCCGCTGGGCCTGGAGCGGCCGGTGGCGGTACTGGTCGGCTCGTTCGCCACGGCCCTCGCGCTGGCGCGCGCGTCCGACCTCGTCGCGAACGTCCCCGAGCGCCACACGGCCCGGCTGCGCGACGGCATGCACACGTTCGAGCTGCCGGTGGCGACGCCGCTGCTCACCGTGTCGATGATGTGGCACCCGCGCATGGAAGCCGATCCGGCGCACCGCTGGCTGCGGCGCTGGGTATTCGACGTGTGCGCGGGCGGGCCGGCCGAGGAGACTCAGCGGGCGTAGCTCGGCTTCTTCGGATCGTAGGTCCAGCCGGGCACGAGGTAGCGCATCGCCATCGCGTCGTCGCGCGCGCCGGCCGCGACTTTCTTGTACAGCGCGTGCGCTTCCTCGATGCGCGCCATGTCGGGCGCGATGCCCAGGCCCGGCGCGTCCGGCACGGCGACCTGCCCATCGATGATCCGCAGCGGTTCCTTGGTGAGACGCTCGCGGCCTTCCTGCCAGATCCAGTGGGTGTCGATGGCCGTGATGTCGCCCGGCGCGGCGGCGGCGCAGTGCGTGAACATCGCCAGCGACACGTCGAAGTGGTTGTTCGAATGCGAGCCCCAGGTCAGGCCCCAGTCGTGGCACAGCTGCGCCAGGCGCACGGAGCCCTGCATCGTCCAGAAGTGCGGGTCGGCGAGCGGGATGTCGACGGCGCCCAGCAGGTGTGAATGGGCCATCTGGCGCCAGTCGGTGGCCACCATGTTCGTCGCGGTGCGGATGCCGGTGGCGCGCTTGAATTCCGCCATGATCTCGCGGCCCGAATAACCGTTTTCCGGTCCGCACGGGTCTTCCGCATACGCCAGCACGTGGCCCTGGCCCTTGCAGGCCGCAATGGCTTGTTCCAGCGACCAGGCGCCGTTCGGATCGAGCGTCGCGCGCACATCCGGGAAACGCCGCTTGATCGCCGCGACGGCGGCCACTTCGTCCTCGGGCCGCATCACGCCGCCCTTGAGCTTGAAGTCGCGGAAGCCGTATTTGTCGACGGCGCTCGATGCCAGGTCGGCGATACGCTCCGGCGTCAACGTTTCCTCGTTGCGCACCTCGTACCAGCCGTCCTTGGCCGAGGCGCCGTCCTCGTTTGCGTCATATGGCAGATCGGTGCGCGTGCGGTCGCCGATGTAGAACAGGTACGCCAGCATCGTCACGTGCGTGCGCTGCTGGCCGTTGCCGAGCAGTTCGCACAGCGGCACGCCCAGGTGCTGGCCCAGCAGGTCGAGCAGCGCCGCTTCGACGGCCGTCACGACGTTCTCCAGCCGCAGGTTGATCTCGTGCGGCTGCTTCATGACGGCTTCCTCGGCGCTCGACGTGACCCGGTGGCTGACGCCGGAAATCGCGGCGCGCAGCACGTTCAGCGTGCGGTTGTGGCGCGCGACCTCCGTGCCCGTGACGAGCGGCACGAGGTTTTCCAGCGCGCGCAGGATGCCGTTCGAGCCGGGCACTTCGCCCATGCCGGTGTTGCCGGCGTTGTCCTTGAGGAGGACGAGGATACGGGTGAAGTAGGGCGCGTGGGCGCCGCACAGGTTCAGCAGCATGCTGTCGCGCCCGGCCACGGGGATCACCTGCATCTCGGTGATGATCGGGCTGGCGGCGCGCTGGATGAGGGGCATATCGGTCTCCTGGTGATGTCGGGCATGCGAAAAAAATAGTTCCGGTTGCCGGTAACATTTATATAAACTAAAATGGTAGCGCAACCATTTGGTTTCAGTGTGAAGGAATAACGATGCCCCGTCAATCGATTCTGGCTGCCAGCCTCCTGTCCTTGTCCCTCGGCGGCTGTGCCGCCATCCCCGGCGGAACGGCCTCCGGGCCGTCCGCAGGCGAGCACTGGGTCGCCTCCTGGGGCAGTGCGCAACTCGTGCCGGAGGGCCAGAACGAGCTGCCGGCCGCCCAATGGCAGGACGCGAGCCTGCGCCAGATCGTGCGCGTCTCGCTCGGCGGACGAACGTTGCGCGTCAAACTCAGCAACGTGTTCGGCACGGCGCCGCTCACGATCGACGCCGGCAGCGTCGCGCTGGCACTGGCTCCCGGCCGCGCCGACGTCGACGCGGCCAGCCTGCGCATGCTGCGCTTCGGCGGCGCGGCGGCCGTCACGATTCCGGCCGGCGCCGAATACCTGAGCGATCCGGTCGACCTGCCGCATGCGGCCGGCGCCGATCTCGCGATTTCGCTGCACTTCGCCCAGGCCCCCGCGCGCCAGACGGGCCACCCGGGCGCCCGCGCGACGAGCTTCCGCGTCGCCGGCAACGGGGTCGCGGCCGCCAGCTGGCCGCAGGCCGACACGTTCACGCGCTGGTACCAGATCGCGGGCGTCGAGGTGCTCGGAGGCGCCGATGCGCACACCGTCGTCGCGATCGGCGATTCGATCACGGACGGCTACGGCGTCCAGCCCGACACGTATGCGCGCTGGACCGACGGTCTCGCCACGCGCCTGCGCGGCGCCGGCATGACGGACATCGGCGTCGTCAACGCGGGCATCGGCGGCGGCCGCATGCTGCGCGACGGCCTGGGCCCGAACCTCGTCGCGCGCTTCGAACGCGACGTGCTCGCGCGGCCGGGCGTGTCGCACGCCATCGTCATGATCGGCGTGAACGACTTCGGCGTGCAGCACCGGAACAAGGAAGACTGCCCCGCGGAGCGCGCGCGCCTGCTGGACGACCTGAAACAGGCTTACCGCCAGATCGTCGCCCGCGCGCACGCGCAGGGCGTGTGCGTCCTGGGCGGCACCATCGGGCCGTACGGCGGCAGCGGCTATTACGCGCCGGGCCCGGACAACGAGGCCGACCGTCTCTCCTACAACCAGTGGATCCGCACGGCGGGCGTGGTCGACGGCGTCGTCGACTTCGATGCGGCGCTGCGCGATCCGGCCCGTCCCGATCATCTGCTGAAGGCACTGGACAACGACGGCCTGCATCCGTCGTCGCCGGCCGGCTACCGGGCGATGGCCGAGGCCGTCCCGCTGGAACAACTGAGGACGTGCCGGATCGCCGCGCACTGAGTCGCGCAAGCATACCTACAACATCAGGAGACTTATGAAATCACTCGTCGCCGCCGCCGTGCTCACGCTCGCGGCATCGCCGCAGGCATGGGCGTTGGGAGAGCGTCCGTTCGTGACGTTCGATGCAGGCAAGGACGCCGTCGTGCTGGCGCGTGCCGGCCAGGCCGCGCGCATCGTCGTCGACCGCAACGACCACGCCGGGGTGCGCCGCGCGGCGGCCGACCTGCAGGCCGACGTGGAACGCGTGTCCGGCACGCGGCCCGCGCTGCTGGAGGCCGGCGGCCCGGTGCCGCGCGGGTCGGACGTCGTCATCGTCGGCACGCTCGGCAAAAGCGCGCTGATCGACCGCCTCGCGCGCGACAACAAGATCGATGCGAAGGGCCTGCGCGGCAAGTGGGAAGGCTATCTCGTCCAGACCGTGCGCGACCCGCTGCCGGGCATCGCGCGCGCGCTGGTCGTGGCGGGCAGCGACAAGCGGGGCACGATCTTCGGGCTGTACACGGTGTCGGAGCAGATCGGCGTCTCGCCGTGGAACTGGTGGGCCGACGTGCCGGCACCGCACCATGACGTATTGGCGGTGGCGGCCGGCACGCGCGTGGCCGATGCGCCCGTCGTGCGCTACCGCGGCATCTTCCTGAACGACGAGGCGCCGGCGCTGTCCGGCTGGGCCAAGGAGAAATTCGGCGGCTTCAATCATAAATTCTACGGGAAGCTGTTCGAGCTGATCCTGCGCATGCGCGGCAACTACCTGTGGCCCGCGATGTGGGGCAACGCGTTCTACGACGACGACCCGGAAAACGGTCCGCTGGCCGACGAGATGGGCATCGTGATGGGCACGTCGCACCACGAACCCCTGATGCGCGCCCACGCGGAATGGGCCAAGTACGGCAAGGGCCCGTGGGACTACAGCCGCAACGCCCTGGTGCTGCGCGAATTCTGGCAGCAGGGCCTGGACCGGTCGAAGGACTACGAGAAGGTCATCACGCTCGGCATGCGCGGCGACGGCGACGAGCCGATGTCGGAAGAGTCCAACGTCGCGCTGCTGCAGCGGATCGTGGCCGACCAGCGCGCGATGATCGCCAAGACGCTGGGCAAACCGCTGCCCGAGGTGCCGCAGGTCTGGGCCCTGTACAAGGAAGTGCAGGAGTATTACGAGAAGGGCATGCGCGTGCCCGACGACGTCACCTTGCTCTGGTGCGACGACAACTGGGGCAATATCCGCCGCCTGCCGACGCTCGACGAGCGCAAGCGCAGCGGCGGCGCCGGCGTCTACTACCACTTCGATTACGTGGGCGGCCCCCGCTCGTACAAGTGGATCAACGTGACGCCGCTGCCGAAGCTGTGGGAGCAGATGCACCTCGCGTGGCGCCTGGGCGCGGACCGGCTGTGGGTCGTGAACGTCGGCGACTTGAAACCGATGGAAGTGCCGACGGAGTTCTTCCTCACCTACGCATGGAATCCGGCCGCATGGCCGGCGGCGCGCCTGCCGGATTATTTGACACTGTGGGCGACGCGCGAGTTCGGCGCCGAGAATGCCGCGGAAATCGCCGATATCGTGGAGACGTACGCCCGCTACAACGGGCGCCGCAAACCGGAACAGCTGGAACCCGGCACGTACAGCGCGACCAATTACCGCGAGTCCGAGCGTATCGCCGCCGACTGGCGCGACCTGGCCGCGCGCGCGGCGCGTGTGAAAGCGAAGCTGGCGCCGGCGCAGCGCGACGCGTTCTTCCAGCTCGTCGAACATCCCGTGCGCGCGGCCGGCGCGCTGGGCGAACTGTATGCGACGGTGCAGGCCAACCGCATCCACGCCAGCCAGGGCCGCGCGGACACGAACGATCTGGCCGCGCGTGCGCGCGACCTGTTCGCGCAGGACGCCGCGATCTCGCGCGAGTACCACGCCATCAATGGCGGCAAGTGGAACCACATGATGGCGCAGACGCACATCGGCTACACGAGCTGGCGCGATCCGGCGACGAACATCATGCCGGACGTGCGCGAGATCGCGCTGCCCGCCGCGCCTGCGCTGGGTGTCGCGGTGGAGGGCAGCGAGGCCGCGTGGCCCGCCGCCACCAGTCTGCGCCTGCCGGCCTTCGAGCCCTTCGACAAGTCGGCGCGCTTCATCGACGTGTTCGACCGCGGCGCGGCGCGGCTGGCGTGGAGCGCGCGCGCGGACCAGCCCTGGATCGTGCTGAGCGAGTCCGCCGGGACGACGGACAAGACGAAGCGGCTCACGGTCGACGTGCGCTGGGACCAGGTGCCCCCCGGGACGACGGGCGGCCGCGTGCTCGTGAGCGGTCCGGACGGGCAGGTGGCCACCGTCGACGTCCCGCTGCGTCACGCGGACCAGCGCAACGCGGCGGTCTCCGGTTTCGTCGAGACGGGCGGCACGGTCGCCATCGAGGCGGAGCACTACAGCCGCGCGTTCGCGCCGCACGGCCGCGAATGGCTGCGCGTGCCGGGCCTGGGCCGCACGCTGTCCGGCATGACGACCTTGCCGGTGGATGCCCCGGCCCTCGCGCCGGCGGACGGCATGCATCTGGAGTACGACGTCTATCTGTTCGAGCCGGGCAAGGTGAACGTGCAGGCGACCTTGGCGCCGACGCTGAAATTCCGCCCGGGCGCCGGCTTGCGTTATGCCGTCTCGATCGACGACGAGGCGCCGCAGGTCGTCGACGTCCATGCCGACGCATCGCTCCAGCACTGGGAACGGATCGTGTCGGACGGCGTCGCGCAGTTTACGACGGCCCATGCGGTGAAGGCGGCGGGACCGCACACGCTCAAGTTCTGGGCGCTCGATCCGGGCCTCGTCCTGCAGCGCGTCGTGATCGATGCGGGCGGCCTGAAGCCGAGCTACCTCGGTCCGCAGGAGAGCCCGCGCATCGGGGCGAACTAGTCGGAGTGTGCGATACGCAGCCCGCCCTTGCGGTCGGGCAGCCACGCTTCGGCGAGGTCGGAACTGACGTCGAAGAAGCCCAGTTCGTGCTTCGCGGCGAGGCGGTGCACGGCTTCCCACGCCGCGTCGACCCGGTCCCAGTCGACGAAGGTCATGTAGATCAGGGCAGGGGTGATCGTGTAATCCGCCGCACCTTCGCCTTCGGTGCCGTCGTCGGGGACGGGCGGGAATTCTGCGGCCAGGTCGGCGTAGAACGCCTGCAGCGCGGGCGCGGCGACGGCGGGGTCGTCATAGGCGAGATCGTCGCCCCAGTCCGTCTGCTCGTCATACCAGTCGAGGAAGGCGGGGCGCTTGGCCGGTGCGGCGTCCGGGTCGAATACCATCAGGTCGTAACTCATCGTGCATGCTTTCGGTGAAAAGTGGACAACCGTGACGATACATCGAAACGCTGGTTCCAACGGTATAAAAAAGCTAATATGCTGAGCCTGCCAACCATACGGAGCCAGCATGACATCCACACTCAGCACGAAGGCAGCCCGGGCATTGCTCGCCGCCATGCCGTTCCTTGCCATCCAGCCCGCGCTGGCCGGTTCGAACTATACCTACAGCTATGCCGGCAATCCGTCCGCGCCCGTGAGCGCGAAGCCGGTATCGTGCTGGGGCACGGCCTGCACGCCGTCCGTCGTCCTGATGGGCGGCGGCTATGACGTGGCGGAGGCGTTCCGCTGGATGATCGCGCAGGCGGGCATCACGCGCGCCACCGGCGGCCGCTTCGTGATCATCCGCGCGACGGGCACCGACGCGTACAACCCGTACATCTACAGCCGCCTCGCGCAGGTCGACACGACGACGCCGCGCAACTACGAAACGGTCGGCGGCGTCGACCTGGGCGTGACGTCCGTCGAAACGCTCATCATCCCGACGCGCAAGGCCGCCGAGGATCCGTTCGTGCTGGGCGTGATCGCCAAGGCCAGCGCGATCTTCATCGCCGGCGGCGACCAGGCCGACTACTACAACGAGTGGCAAGGCACCCCGCTGGACACCGCGCTGCAACATGCGGTCGATGCCGGCATCCCGGTCGGCGGGACGAGTGCCGGCAATGCGATGCTGGGCCAGTATGCGTTCGCCGCGTTGAACGGCAGCGTCACGTCGGACCAGGCGCTGGCCGACCCGTTCAACAAATACATGACGATCGATCCCCTCAACACATCGTCGAAGAAATTCGTCCAGACCGGCAGCTTCCTGGCCATCCCGACCTTGGAAAAGACGATCACGGACGACCATTTCAATACGCGCGACCGCCTGGGCCGGCTGTTCGGCTTCGTCGCCCGCATCGGCAGCGGGTGTCCGGGCGGCGTGGAGGCGTTCGGATCGGTGCTGGGCATCGGTATCGACGAAGAGACGGCCGTGCTGGTATCGGGGCCACGGGGGAGCGCGAAGGCGCAGCTGGTCGCCAATCCGTACAACGCGGAGAACACGACCGCGCTGTACACGCCGCAGAATTCCGCCTATTTCGCGAAGATCGTGCGCACGCCGTCGCAATGCGCCAGCAAGCTGCCGCTGAACGACACCAGCGGCATCCAGGTGTACCGCCTGAGCGCCCAGCCGACGCAGCCGTCGCCGTATCCGTCCGCCCCGCAGTACAGCTTCAAGGTGCAGGCGGCGTTCGACCTGTCGGACTGGTCGCAGCAGAGCGCCCGGACGTATCCCGACGGCTCGTCGCTGAACGGTCCCTACGTCTACGGCACGGCGAACGGGGCGATCCTGGGCAGCCAGGTGCGCTGACGCGCGGGACCGGGGCATGGCCATCGCGATCGATCCTGCTGACGTCGAGTTCAGCGCGATCCGTGCCCAGGGGCCGGGCGGCCAGAACGTGAACAAGGTGTCGAACGCCGTGCAGGCGCGCTTCGACATCGGCGCATCCACGCTGCCGCCGTACGTGAAGGACCGGCTGCGCGCGCTGGCGGACGCGCGCATCACGCGCGAGGGCGTCATCGTCATCAAGGCCCAGCGCTGGCGCAGCCTGGAGCGCAACCGGGAAGACGCGCTTGCGCGGCTGCAGGCCCTCGTCGATGCCGCCACCGCGGTGGCGCCCGTGCGCAGGCCGACGCGCCCTACGCTCGGCTCGCAGCGGCGCCGGCTCGAGGCCAAGTCGCGCAGCGGGCAGGTGAAGGCCATGCGCGGCAAAGTGCGCGAGTAACGATCCACCTATATCGAAATCCACATTTGCCATACGAAGATGGCATGTCGGCGCGAAAGCGCCTCGTACGGTTGTCCGCTCGATTGACTCCATCCGCCCGTTTCCTTACGATGAAATCGATATCATAAGAATGCGGCGTTTGCGCCCCGGATGCCGCCTGCGGATCCCGGCAGGCTGGTCCGCCCGAAGCGGGGCGAATATCAAGGAGACGATATGAAGCAGGCACTTGGCATGACCGCAGTGGCACTTGCAGCAAGTCTCGCCGCCCCGGCGCAGGCGGCAACCTGGTCGACCACTGCGCAGTACGGGTCGACCACGATGGGCGCATACAGCTTCAACAACGATGTGTGGGGTTCGGGCGCGGGCCCCCAGACGCTGTGGGCCAATTCGCCCACCGACTGGGGCGTGTGGTCGGACCAGCCGAATACCGGCGGCATCAAGTCGTACCCGCACATCAGCTTCTACGTCGGCAAGTCGCTGAGTGCCTTGTCGCGCGTGACGTCCGTCGTGTCGGCCACGACGCCGGCCGGCGGTGCCTGGGAATCGACCTACGATATCTGGGACACGAACCACGCCAACGAGATCATGCTGTGGCTGAACTACACGGGCACGTCGGCCGGCTGCGGCAACGTCAAGCCGATTTCGTACAACTGGACGGCGCAGGGCTGCGCGATCCCAGTGTACACGAACGTGAACGTCGGCGGGGCCGCGTGGAACGTCTATCGCGGCAATAACGGCGGCAACATGGTGTTCTCGTTCCTGCGCACGTCGAAGACCAACAACGCGACGGTCGACATTCTCGCCATCATGCGCTATCTGCAGAACCTCGGCTGGATGGGCAATGTGACCGTCGGCGACGTCCAGTACGGGTTCGAGATCACGTCGTCGTCGGGCGGCATGGATTTCGCCGCGCGCAACTTCTCCGTCACCGCCTATTGACCAATCCGGGGACGCGGCGCCCGGCCGCATCGTGATCGCAGGCGCAGCGCGCGTGGACGCGGTCGCGTCCTCCGCGCTTGGCGTCGTACATCAGCTTGTCGGCCACGGCGATCAGGTCACGCAGCACGTGGTCGCCGGCGCCGGCCGTGAAGTCGGCGCACGCGACGCCGAAGCTGGCCGTCGTGCGCACGTGCTCCGTGCCGTCGTCGGCCATGACGCTCGTGTCGGCAAAGCGCGTGCGCAGGCGTTCGGCCAGCCTGACCCCGCCGTCGAGGTCCGTGCCGGGCAGGATGGCGAGGAATTCCTCGCCGCCGTAGCGCACCACGCTGTCGACGCCGTCGCGCGTCATGCGTTGCAGCAGATCCGCGAAGCTGCGCAGCACGGCGTCGCCGCTGGCGTGGCCGTACGTGTCGTTGATGCGCTTGAAGTGGTCGATGTCGCACAGGACCACCGTCAGCAGCCCGCCGTTGTCGGGCGCGCGCACCTGGCCGGGACGCATCAGGTTCTCGTGCAGGTAGCGCCGGTTGAAGCAGCCGGTGAGGTGGTCGCGCGCCGCCGTGTGCTGGAGCTGCGCGCGCGCCAGGTATTCCTCGCGCGACACCTGGTTGAAGCGCCGCGCCGCGAGCGCGCCGAAGGCGTTCGCCAGCACCAGCAGCATGACCATCGTGACGTCGTCGGCCGCCGACAGCCGGCCGAACTTCAAGGTCAGCGCGAGAAACACGACGGTCGCGCCGGACGCCAGCAGCAGCGCGTTGGCGAAACTGTTCGGGATGTACAGGTAGATTACGATGAGCATGATTCCCAGCGACATCGCGTGCCAGTGGAACTCGTCCGGCCGGTGCACGGCGATGAACATGAAGCACGCGAGCGCGACCACTTCCGCGACGCAGGCAACGACGCGCGTCGCGCCGACGGTGAGCGGCTTGTGGTAGGCGAGCCAGGCGCACGTGCCGGCCGTCGCGGCGACGACCGTGCGCGCCGCGCACAGCTGCAGGTACGTCGTCCCATAGCCCAGCGCGGCCAGGTCCGAGACGGAGAACGCCAGATAGAACAGCGTGCAGAATACGAGCGTGAAGCCGAGCAGCGCCCGCGTCTGCGGCAGCTTCTGGACGAGGAAGGCGGTTTCGTTCGCGGGCTGCGCGAACTCGCCGGTGAGCGGGTGGATTCTCATGAAGTCGACAGACGGAACGTGATGGCTGTGTGATCTTATCAGGGACGGAGCCCATTACAGCCATCATGTTCTAATTTTTATACCGTCGCCATACTGCCAGGGTATGCGCTTCGAATAGTCACCCTTTGTCACGCCGGCGCTTCGCTCAGGCGGTGAGGCCCAGCAGCGCCGAGCCGTGCGGCGGCAGCGTGGCGCGGATCGCGCCGCGGGCCGTGCCCTGGTCGCGCCGGGCCCACAGATCGCGTACCGCCACGGCGCGGTCGCCCAGGTCAAGGCGCGACAGGTCGAACACGATGCCGGCCGGCGCGTCGGACGTGTTGAACAGCGCCAGGTATTGCACGCCGCGCTTGTCCGTCGGGCGGGCGCTCCAGATGCGCATGCCGGCATCGGCCCGGTGCGGACGGTTGTCGCGGCCGCGCTGGTTCACGGCGAGCACCTCCGGGTTCGTCAGCAGCGCGAGCGTCTTCGCATCCAGGTGGCGCAGGTCGCCGCCCATGATCAGCGGCGAGCGCGCGATGCTCCACAAGGTCATCAGGGTCTGCTGTTCGTCGGGTGTGAACCTGGTGTCGCGCGCGCCCAGCGCGAGGCGGCCAAGGGGCAGCATGTCGGCGTCGGGCCACGCGTTGTCGCGCATGGTCGGGTTCCAGTTTTCCAGGCGCTGGAATTGTTCGGCGAGCAGGCGCCACTCGTCCCAGAAGTCGTCGGAGATGCGCCACATCTGCGCGTAATGCGGCACGTGGTCGGCCCAGCGCAGGTCGGTCTCGCCCGGCGAAAGGCTCAGGACGATGGGGCGGCCGCTGGCCGCGATGGCCTTGTGCGCGCCCTCGATCTCGCGCCAGTTCTTTTCATACGGGCGCGACATGTCGTCCATCTTGACGAAGTCGACGCCCCACGCCGCATACTGCTTGAAGACCGAGTCGTAATAGGCTTGCGCGCCGGGCTTCGTCATGTCGACGCCGTACATGTCGCCGTTCCACGTGCAGACCGATTCCGTGTCGGCGATGTCGCGCGCGTGGAGGTTCGTGCCGAGGATTGGGGTGTTCCGGCGCACGGCCTGGCGCGGGATGCCGCGCATGACGTGGATACCGAACTTCATGCCGCGGGCATGGATCTGGTCGGCGAGCTTCTTGAAGCCGGCGCCGTCCGCCGCCGACGGAAACCGGTTCGGGGCCGGCAGCAGGCGGCCGTGCTGGTCCATCGTCAGCTCCGCATCCTTGCGGTATTCATAGCTGTTCGCGTTCGGCTCGTACCACTGGATGTCCACCGTGAGGATGTCGTACCCGAACGGGAGCAGCTTCGCGGCCATGATGTCGGCGGTCTCCAGCGTCTGCGCTTCGGTGATCGTCGTCGCGAACGAGTTCCAGCTGTTCCAGCCCATGGGCGGCGTCGGCGCCAGGCCGGCGACCGGCGCGGACGCGCGCCGTTTCTGCGCCGCGGCACCGGCGAACGAGGGCATGCCGGCTGCGGCAGCGGTGGCGAGGGAGGCGGCCAGGAGGCGGCGGCGGTTCGAATCCATGTCGAAGGCGGTAGTGGAAGGAGGTCGCGCGAGTATAGAGACCGATCGGCCGGCGCGCCAATCACTTGTGGGCGCCGACCGATACCCGAATCGATATCGGAAGCCTCAAGCCTGGCGTGCCGGCGCCGCCTTGATGGCGTCGGCGATGGCCTGGCGCATCGGCTTCGCTTTCAGCTGGGCGTCGAACGGCGTGGGGCGCATCGGCAGCTTGTCCGTGCGCGGCGCCTCGTCCCAGGTCTGGAGCCAGCTGATGTTGTCGGCGAGGCCCCACACGAGGATGTCGCGCAGGCGCGGGTACGCCAGGGTCACGTCCAGGTAGTCGCGCGTCGCCGCGGCCACGCCGGCGTCCCGTTTGGCGATGTCGCCGGGCAGGCGGCGGTCGTTCACGTCCAGTTCCGTGATCAGGAGGTCGTAGCCCATGCCCGTCACCTCGTCGAGGAATTTACGCCATTCGATCAGGTCCGCGCGGCCCTTGTCCGTCTCGTCCCAGGAGCCGATGTGGCTTTGCAGGCCCAGCGCATGGATGGGCGTGCCGTGCTTTTTGAGGTCGGCGAGCAGGGACAGGACGCCGGCGCGGTGGCGCGCGCTGCCGGCGTCGCCGCGCATGTAGTCGTTGTAGACCAGCTGCGCGTGCGGCGCGTACTCGTGCGCGAGGCGGAACGCGAGGTCGATCTGTTCGACGGCGCCCAGCGGCCGCGTGAGGGCGTTCTGGCGCAGCTTGCCGTCGGCCGGGTCGACGGCTTCGTTGACGACGTCCCAGCTGCCGATTGCCTTGCCGAAGTGGCCGCAGACGGTGCTGACGTGTGTGCGCATCAGGTGTTCGACGGCCTTGGCCGGCTGCGGGCCGAAACTCTGCTTGGCGACCCAGGCCGGGAGCCATTTCTCCGCCTGCCAGAACAGGTTGTGGCCGCGCACGGCGATGCCTTTGTCCTTCGCCCAGGCGGCCACCTCGTCGGCCGGGCCGAAGTTCGGCTTGCCCGGCGCCGGCTCGATCGCCTGCCATTTCATTTCGTTTTCGAGCACGATCAGGTTGCACTCTCGTTCCACGAGCGCGCGGTAGGCGGCATCGCCGAACTGGTTGCGGCCGGCGCTGATGGCGGTGCCGAAGCGCATGCCCTTGCGGGCCGCGATGTCCTTGAGCGGTTCGCCCGCGGGGCCCTGGGCGCGCGCGAACGGCGCGACGCCCGGCAGCAGGGCGGCGCCGGCAAGGGCTTTGATGAGGTCTCGTCTCGATGTCATTCTATTGTCCTTCTCTTTTACGTGGTGGGGTAAAACATTCAGCCGTGACCCGGCGCGAACGGGAACGTCAGCTTCCGGTAGTCATCGAGCGATTGCGCGGGCGGGCGCACGCCGGCGGGCAGCGGCAGCCCGGCCCGGTGCTGGAAATAGGCGATGCAGGCGTCGCGCCACCACTGGGCTTCGCGGCGCTGCTGGGCGAGGCGCTGGGCCACGTCATCGAAGCGGCGCGCGTCGACGAACGGGCGCACGCGCTGCCACTCGGCCTGCATCGCCTCCACTTCGGCCACGCCGTGATCGTAGTGGTTGACCAGGTCGGTCCACAGCGTGCGGCCGTCCGGCATGCGGTAGTCCCACGGCAGGTGGTGGAACCACAGCAGGAATTCGGGCGGTGTCGTGGCCGGGTCGGCGAAGCGGCGCGCGACTTCGGGCGCGTACTGGGCCACGGCATTGCTGCCCGTGGCCGTGCGGTCGAAGCCGATGCCGTCCTTGCCCGCGCGGTGGTAATACACCGGGTTCCAGTCCGCGCGTCCCAGGTCGTCGACCCACGGCGCCGGCCCGTGGTGGTGGCCAGTGCCCATGATGTGGTGCAGGCCGAGGGGCGTCATGTAGTCGACGGCGGCCTCGCGCGAACGCATCATCATGTCGACGACCGGGTCGACCACGCGCGCATCCGGCGCGAAAGTCTGGGCCGCCCATTCGCGGGCGACGGCGCGGCTGTCCAGGTCCGGGTTCCATGCAAGGCGGCCGAAGGCGTACCAGTTGGCCTGGTCGAACGTGGAGCCGGTCCAGTTGCGGCTGCTGCCGATGTTCGCGACGCCGGCGATGCCGCCCACATGACCATCCTGTGCCCCTTCCAGCACGCGCGCCACCGTCATCGACTGGTTACCGGCGCGGGTGTCGAAGCGCAGCGTTTCCTGGAACAGCGGGCCGAGATAGACGAGGTGCGTGGCGAAGCCGAGGTATTCCTTCGTCACCTGGAATTCCATCATCAGCGGCGTGTCCGGCATCGCGCCGAACAGCGGGTGCGCGGGCTCGCGCGGCTGGAAGTCGATGGCGCCGTTCTTCACCTGCACGAGCACGTTCTTGTCGAATTTGCCGTCCAGCGGCTTGAACTGGTCGTAGGCCTGGGCCGCGCGGTCGCTGACCTGATCCGGATGCGCCGGCGGGCTGTAGACGAAGGCGCGCCATATCACGACGCCCTGGTGCGGCGCGAGCGCGCGCGCCAGCATGTTGGCGCCGTCCGCGTGGTTGCGGCCATAGTCCTGCGGGCCCGGCTGGCCTTCCGAATTGGCTTTCACGAGGAAGCCGCCGAAGTCGGGGATGCTGCGGTAGATCTCGTCCGCCTTGCGCGCCCACCACGCGGCCACGAGCGGATCGAGCGGGTCGGCCGTCTTCGTCTCCTTCAGCTCCAGCGGCGTCGACCAGCGGACCGACAGGAACACGCGCATGCCGTACGGGCGCAGCACGTTCGCGATGGCCGCGGCCTTGGCGATGAAGGACGGGCTCAGTACCTCGGCCTTCGCGTTGACGTTGTTCAGGACCGTGCCGTTGATACCCAGCGACGCATTGGCGCGCGCATAATCCGTGTAACGCGGATCGATGATGTTCGGGAGCTCCCACCAGTTCCAGATCGATTCGCCCGCATAGCCGCGTTCCACGGTGCGGTCGAGATTGTCCCAGTGGTTCAGCACGCGCAGCGGCAGCGCGGGCTTGTCGAGAAGCGCGATCTGGTCCGGTGCCGCGCCCAGTTGCAACTGGCGCAGCCACGCGAAGCTGCCGTACAGGAGGCCGATGTCCGTGTTGGCGGCGATGAGCGTGACCGGGTCGCCCTTGATGCGCGTGCGGCGCACGACAAAGCCGTCGTTGCCCGCCGTGGCGAGGCCGCGGCGCACGGCGTCGGCGTCGAGCAGGCCGGCCGGCAGCTCGGCGCGGGACAGGACGATGCTGCCGGCACGGGGCTGGGCGAGGGACGGGATGGCGTTCTCCGCGCGTCCCAGCAGGCCCGCGAGGCCGCGCTTCAGTTCCGCGCTGGCGGCGTGCACGGTCGGCGTATCGTCCGGCGTTGCGATGCCGGTGACGCCGGATCGCAGCGCGGCGCGTTGAGAGGCGGGGAGGGGCCGGTAACGCAGCCAGAGGTCGTAGCCGTCGTCAAGCGCGGCGTGGGCAAGTCCGGTGCCGGCAAGCCCCAGCAGGACGTGCAGCGCGAGCGCCGCCATCAGCCGCGCAGGGGCGTGCCGCAGAAATCGTTCCATCGTAGTCTCCGTTGTATTTATATGGGCGCCGGATACGGCGGCCCGCCCGGCGCAGGAATGTTAGCGCAAACTTTGAAAATGCGAAATCGATTTCTGGGTGTTTACGTCCATTTTTATGGCTATCTTTGCATGCCCCTCAAGTGTTAAGATAGCGCAAACAAAAGTCGATGGGGAATCGGGAGAACATGACCAAAGCCAAAGTAGAGTCCGTCCAGGAAGAGGTGGAGCGCCGGGGCCAGCCGACGATGGCCGACGTCGCCAAGCTCGCGGGCGTGTCCGCGATGACCGTATCGCGCGTCATGAACGGCAAGGGCCTCGTGCGCGACAGCACGCGGCGCAAGGTCGCGGAAGCCGTGGCGGCACTGAATTACACGCCCAACCAGGAAGCGCGCAACCTCGCGGGCTCGAAGCCGATCCGCGTCGGCTTCTTGTACAGTAACCCGAGCGCGGCCTACCTGAGCGAATTCCTCGTCGGTCTCCTGAGCCAGTCCGGCCTGAACAACGTCCAGCTGTTCGTGGAAAAATGCGAGGCCGGCGAGCACGAGGCCGAGCAGACGCGGCGCCTCGTCGACAATGGCCTGGACGGCATCATCCTGCCGCCGCCGCTGTGCGACAGCGAAGAAGTGCTCGCCGCCATCGCGGAGGCGAACATCCCGGCCGTCGTCGTGGCGTGCGGGCTGCCGGACAGCCACGTGGGCGCGGTCAGCATCGACGACTACCAAGCCGCGTACGCGATGACGCGCCACCTGGTCAACCTGGGGCACCACCGCATCGGCTTCGTCGTCGGTCATCCGAACCAGACGGCCAGCGCGCGCCGCCTCGAAGGGTATCGCGCCGCGATCGCGGAACTCGGCGCCGACGCGTCCCCCGAACTCGTCGTGCAAGGCATGTTCACGTACCGCTCCGGCCTGGACGCCGCCGAACACCTGCTGGCGCTGGAAGAGCGTCCCACCGCGATCTTCGCCAGCAACGACGACATGGCGGCGGCCGCCGTCGCCGTCGCGCACCGGCTCGGCCTGGACGTGCCGGGCGACCTGACGGTCACCGGTTTCGACGACACGGCGCTCGCCACCACCATCTGGCCGGAGCTGACGACCGTGCGCCAGCCCATCGCCGGCATGGCGCGCGAAGCCGTGCAATCGCTTGTGCGCCGCGTGCGTGCGCTGCGCGAGGGCGAGGCCGCGGAACCGGAACAGGTACGCATGGACTTCGAACTGGTGCGCCGCCAGTCCGACGCCGCGCCGCGCACCCGTCCTTCCGCACTGCTGCCGCTGGCGGCCGGCAAGCGCGCCGGCTGATACTCCCCGGCCGGCGCCGTCCGGCCGGCACCGTCCGTACCCTTTCCACATGACCTGCCGCACCCGTCCGGGTGTGGCAGTTTGTTCACGCTAACATCCCGCTTTTCCGCTTTCCCAGCCGGTCCCGCCATTGCGTGGGCTCTTCTACGCGCGTCCGGCACGCGTTGCGTCGCCTCCGCCGGACATCTTCCGAATAATTGATTGACAAGGGCCAAATGGGCCGATTAGACTGGAATGGTTGCGGTAACATTTCTGTTATTGGAATGTTGGTCACATGCCAGCCAGATCCATCCGCCGGCGACACGGCGGCACATACAAAAACAAGCAGGAGACACGAGTCGATGGGTATCAAACGCAGGGAATTTCTGGCCACGGTCAGCGGCGCGGCCGGTATGGCCGTCGTGCCGGGCGCAATGGCGGCCAAGGCCGTCAAGGGCGGCGCGCCGGTGTATAAGCAGGCAGGTGCGCCCGTCGCGGCGCGCGTGGAAGATCTGCTGGGGCGCATGACGCTCGATGAAAAGATCGCGCAGCTGCAGTGCGTCTGGCTCTCCAAAAAGGATCTGCAGAACGCCGACACGAGCTTCTCGAGCGAGAAGGCCAGGCGCGTGCACCCGAACGGCATGGGCATGTTCGCGCGTCCGTCCGACCGCCAGATCGGCGCCGACAACAACGCGGGCAACTCGGGTGCCGTCGGCAACCGCGGCCCCAAGGAAACGGCGGAATACGTGAACGCCGTGCAGAAGTGGGCAATGGAACAGACGCGCCTGGGCATCCCCGTCTTCATGCACGAGGAATCGCTGCACGGCTACGTGGCGCCCGACGCGACCAGCTTCCCGCAGGCGATCGGCCTGGCGTCCACGTTCGACCCGGAACTGGTCCAGCAGGTCTTTTCGTTCGCGGCAAAGGAAATGCGTGCGCGCGGCGCCAACCTGGCGCTGGCGCCCGTCGTCGACGTGGCGCGCGAGCCGCGCTGGGGCCGCATCGAAGAGACCTACGGCGAAGACCCGCACGTGTGCGGCGCGATGGGCAAGGCCGCGGTGCTGGGCTTCTCGGGCGACTCGCTGCCGCTGGCCAAGGACAAGGTCTACGCGACGCTGAAGCACATGACGGGCCACGGCCAGCCGGAGAGCGGCACCAACATCGGCCCCGCCAACGTGGGCGAGCGCGCGCTGCGCGAAGAGTTCTTCCCGCCCTTCGAAAAGATCATCAAGGAGACGAAGATCGCGGCCGTGATGCCGTCGTATAACGAGATCGACGGCATCCCGTCGCACGCCAACCGCTGGCTGCTGACGGACGTATTGCGCCGCGAGTGGGGTTTCCAGGGCCTGACCGTGTCCGACTACATGGCGGTGGCCGAATTGGGCAGCCGCCACCACCTCGTCGGCTCCGTGAAGGAAGGGGGCCTCGCCGCGTTCAAGGCGGGCGTCGACATCGAGACGCCGGACCCGGCGGGCTATGCGGTGCTGGCGGAACTGGTCAAGGAAGGCAAGATCGCGCAGCGCGAGATCGATACCGTCGTGCGCCGCATCCTGCGCCTGAAGTTCGAGGCGGGCCTGTTCGAGAACCCGTACGCCGACGCCGCCCAGGCCGAGGCCCGCACGGCCACGCCGGAGGCGATCGCCCTCGCGCGCAAAGCGGCCCAGCGTACAGCGGTGCTGCTGAAAAACGACAAAGGACTGTTGCCGCTCGCGCCGCAGAAGGTCGGCAAGCTGCTGCTGGTCGGCACGCATGCGAAGGACACCCCGATCGGCGGCTATTCGGACAAGCCGCGCCATGTCGTCTCCATCCACGAGGCGTTGCAGAAGGAAGCGCAGGCCCACGGCTTCGCGCTGGACTATTCGGAAGGCGTGCGCCTGACGGAAGGCCATGTGTGGGGCCAGGACGAGATCGTGTGGACCAAGCCCGAGGTCAATGCGCGCCTGATCCTTGAGGCGGTGGAAGCCGCGAAGAAGGCCGACACCATCGTCATGGTCCTGGGCGATAACGAACAGACGGCGCGCGAAGCGTGGGCCGACAACCACCTGGGCGACCGCACCACGCTCGACCTGGTCGGCCAGCAGAACGACCTCGCACGCGCCATCTTCGCGCTGAACAAGCCGACCGTCGTGCTGCTGCTGAACGGCCGTCCGCTGTCCGTGAATTACCTGGCCGAGCGCGCCGATGCGCTGATGGAATGCTGGTACATGGGGCAGGAGACGGGGAACGCCGTCGCCGACCTGATCTTCGGCCGCGCGAACCCGGGCGGCAAGCTGCCCGTGACCATCGCGCGCAACGTCGGCCAGCTGCCGATGTTCTACAACCGCAAGCCGAGCAGCCGCCGCGGCTACATCGACGGCGTGACGACGCCGCTGTACCCGTTCGGCTACGGCCTGTCGTACACGCGCTTCGACATCTCCGCGCCGCGCCTCGCGAAGGACCGGATCGCGACGAACGGCACGACCCAGGTGCAGGTCGACGTGCAGAACACCGGCGCCGTGCGCGGCGACGAGGTCGTGCAGATGTACATCCGCGACGACGTCAGCTCCGTCACCCGCCCGCTGCTCGAACTGAAGGGTTTCCGGCGCGTCACCCTGGAGCCGGGCGAAAAGCGCACCGTCACGTTCGACATCAAACCGTCCGACCTGTGGTTCTACAACGCCGACATGAAACGCGTCGTCGAGCCCGGGACGTTCACCATTTTCGCAGGACCGAACAGCGTCGACCTGAAGAAGGCCACGCTGACGGTGGCATAAACCAAGAGAGACAAACATGACAGCTATCCAAGCCAATCCGCTGCCCCAGGACCTCGACCAGGCCTTGATGGTCGGTCGCGTCTGGCGTTCCGCCCCCACCAATGGTCCCGCGGTCGTCGCGGTGCGCAAGGGCCGCGTGGTCGACATCACGCGCCACGCCCCGACCGTGTCCGAACTGTTCGAGCGCGACGACCTGGTCGCCATCGTGCGCGGCGCGGAAGGCGAGGACTTGGGCGACGTGAACGCGCTCGTCGCCGCCGCGCTGGCCGGCGACGAGCGTGCCCCGGTGCGCCTGCTGGCACCGTGCGACCTGCAGGCGATCAAGGCCTGCGGCGTCACGTTCGCCGTCAGCCTGCTGGAACGCGTGATCGAGGAACAGGCCAAGGGCGATCCGGGCCGTGCCAACGCGCTGCGCGCGCAACTGCAGGCGACGATCGGCACCAACCTGTCGGAGCTGGAACCGGGCGGCGAGGCCGCCATGCGCCTGAAGGCCGACCTGTCGGCACGCGGCATGTGGTCGCAGTACATGGAAGTGGGCATCGGCCCGGACGCGGAAGTGTTCACGAAGTCGCAGCCGATGTCGGCGGTCGGGCACGGCGCGGCCGTCGGCCTGCACCCGTCGTCGCACTGGAACAATCCGGAACCGGAAATCGTCCTCGCCGTGAACAGCCGCGCGCAAGTGGTCGGCGCGACCCTCGGCAACGACGTCAACCTGCGCGACATCGAGGGCCGCAGCGCGCTGCTGCTGGGTAAAGCCAAGGACAACAACGGCTCCTGCGCCATCGGCCCGTTCATCCGCCTGTTCGACGGCGATTTCAATGTCGACACGCTGCGCAACGCGGAAGTGCGCATGCTGATCGAAGGCGTCGACGACGGCTTCGAACTGGCGGGCGCCAGCTTCATGCGCGAAATCAGCCGCGACCCGCTGGACCTGGTCAGCCAGACCTGCGGCAAGCATCACCAGTACCCCGACGGCTTCATGCTCTTCCTCGGCACGATGTTCTCGCCGATCAAGGACCGCGATGCGCAAGGCGGCGGCTTCACCCACCATGCGGGCGACCGCGTGAGCATCTCCACGCCGTCCCTCGGCACGCTGGTCAACACGGTCCAGCGCAGCGATGCGATCGCACCGTGGACCTTCGGCGTACGGGCACTGTACGCCAACCTGGCCCGACGCGGCCTGCTGTGAACTGAATATAACGAGAACTACATGTCTGAACAAAACCAAGCATTCGTCTACGCGACGTATCCGGACCTCGCCGACAAGCGGGTCGTCATCACCGGCGGCGGCAGCGGGATCGGCAGCGAACTGACCGCCGCCTTCGTCAAGCAGGGCGCCCGCGTGTACTTCCTCGACATCGCCGAGGAAGCCTCGCGCGCGCTGGAAGCGTCGCTGGCGGCCTCGCGCCACGCGCCCAAGTTCATCAAGTGCGACCTGACCGACATCGATGAGCTGAAAGCCACCTTCGCAAGCATCGAGGAAGAGGCGGGCGGCGTCGACATCCTGCTGAACAACGCCGCCAACGACGATCGCCACGACATCGAGAACGTCACGCCGGCGTACTGGGAAAGCCGCATGAACGTCAACCTGCGCCACCAGTACTTCTGCGCGCAGGCCGTCATCCCGGGCATGAAGGAACGCAAATACGGCGTGCTGCTGAACTTCGGTTCGATCTCGTGGCACCTGCCGCACACGCAGCTCGGCCTGTACATGATGGCGAAGGCCGCCATCGAAGGCATGACCCGCAGCCAGGCGCGCGAATTCGGCCCGCACGGCATCCGCGCCAACACCGTCGTCCCGGGCGCGGTCGTGACGCCGCGCCAGAAGGCGCTGTGGCACAACCCGGACGAAGAAGCCCGCATCCTGGCCGGCCAGTGCATCCCCGAGCGCGTCGAGATGGAAGACGTGGCGGCGCTGGCGCTGTTCCTCGCATCGAACAACGCGCGCCACATCAGCGGCCGCGAATACTTCGTCGACGCGGGCTGGTATGGCGCATAACATGGAGACCGACTGCGCCATCGCCTCCGCACCGATCCCGCTGTGGGAAGTCGAGGCCACGCTGGGCGAGGGTGTCCTGTGGGATGCCGGCAACCGGCAGGTCTGGTTCGTCGACATCAAGGGGCGCCGCCTGCACCGCTGCGCGGCCGACGGCACCGATCGGAAGAGCTGGGCCGCGCCGGGCCAGGTGAGCTTCGTCGTGCGCGCCACGGACGGCGGCCTCGTCGTCTCGCTGGAGGACGGCCTGTACCGCTTCGTTGAAGCGACGGGCGCATTCGTCCCGTTCGTGAAAGTCGAGGCGGACGTGGCGGGCAACCGCTTCAACGACGGCCACGTGGATCCGCAAGGACGCCTGTGGTTCGGGTCGATGGACGACGGCGAGGCCGAACCGACGGGTGTCCTGTACCGTTTCGACGGCAAGAGCGTCGTCCGCATGGACGAGGGCTACATCATCACGAACGGCCCGGCCGTGAGTCCGGACGGGCGCACGCTGTACCACACCGACACGCTGGATAAACGGGTGTATGCTTTCGACCTGGCGGAAGACGGCAGCCTGTCGAACAAGCGCCTGTTCGCGGAAATCACGGACGGCGGCTGGCCGGACGGGATGGCGGTCGACGCCGAAGGGCATGTCTGGATCGCGGTGTTCAGGGGCTGGCGCATCGAGCGCCGCACCCCAAGCGGCCGCAAGGTGGGCGAAGTGCGCTTCCCCTGCTCGAACATCACCAAGCTGGCCTTTGCCGGCGACGATCTGCGCACCGTGTACGCGACGTCGGCCCGCAAGGGCCTGTCGGCCGAGGAACTGGCCCAGCAGCCGCTCGCGGGCGCGCTGTTCACTTTCCGCGCCGAGACGGCCGGATTGCCGCACCACGTGCTGGCGCTGCAGGAGTAATACGGAATGACACAACAGAACAGCAAACCGAAGCGCTTCCGGTCGCAGGACTGGTTCGACAACGAGGAGCGCATCGACATGACGGCGCTGTACCTCGAGCGCTTCATGAACTACGGCATCACCCCGGAAGAGCTCCGCTCCGGCAAACCGATCATCGGTATCGCCCAGAGCGGCAGCGACATCTCGCCATGCAACCGCATCCACCTGGACCTGGCCAAGCGCGTGCGCGACGGCATCCGCGACGCGGGCGGCATCCCGATGGAATTCCCGCTGCACCCGATCTTCGAGAACTGCCG
This sequence comes from Massilia putida, assembly GCF_001941825.1. Taxonomy (NCBI): domain Bacteria; kingdom Pseudomonadati; phylum Pseudomonadota; class Betaproteobacteria; order Burkholderiales; family Oxalobacteraceae; genus Massilia; species Massilia putida. The sequence continues at coordinate 758,924 of NZ_CP019038.1, read as the reverse complement.
CCGCCCGACCGCGGCGCTGGACCGCAACCTGGCCTACCTGGGCCTCGTCGAGATCCTGCATGGTTATCCGATCGACGCCGTCGTGCTGACGACCGGCTGCGACAAGACGACGCCGGCCCAGCTGATGGCCGCCGCCACCGTCGACATTCCGGCGATCGTGCTGTCGGGCGGTCCGATGCTGGACGGCTGGTTCGAAGGTGAACTGGTCGGCTCGGGCGCCGCGATCTGGAAGGGCCGCCGCCGCCTGGCCGCGGGCGAGATCGACGAGCAGAAATTCATCGACATCGCGACGGCCTCCGCGCCGTCCGCCGGCCACTGCAACACGATGGGCACCGCGTCGACGATGAATGCCGTCGCGGAAGCGCTCGGCATGTCGCTGACCGGCTGCTCGGCCATTCCCGCGCCGTACCGCGAGCGCGGCCAGATGGCCTACGAGACGGGCCAGCGCATCGTCGGCATGGCGTTCGAGGACCTGCGCCCGTCGCAGATCCTCACGCGCGATGCGTTCATCGACGCCATCGTCGTCAACGCCGCGATCGGCGGTTCCAGCAACGCGCAGCCGCACATCGTGGCGATGGCCCGTCACGCCGGCGTCGAGATCACCCCCGAAGACTGGATGGAATACGGCTACGACGTGCCGCTGCTGTTGAACATGCAGCCGGCGGGCAAATACCTCGGCGAGCGTTACCACCGCGCCGGCGGCACGCCCGCCATCATGTGGGAGCTGGAGCAGAAAGGCCTGCTGCGTTCGAACCGTCCGACCGTCACCGGCAGGACGATGGCGGAAAACCTCGTCGGCCGCGAAAGCATCGATCGCGAAATGATCTACTCGTTCGATGCGCCGCTGAAGGAAAAGGCCGGCTTCATGGTCCTGAAGGGCAACCTGTTCGACTTCGCGATCATGAAGACGAGCGTGATCTCGGAATCGTTCCGGCAGCGCTATCTGTCGGCGCCGGGTTCGGAGAACGCGTTCGAATGCCGTGTCGTCGTGTTCGACGGTTCGGACGATTACCACCACCGCATCAACGATCCGGCCCTGAATATCGACGAGCGCACGATGCTCGTGATCCGCGGTTCGGGCCCGGTGGGCTGGCCCGGCTCGGCGGAAGTCGTCAACATGCAACCGCCCGATGCGCTGATCAAGAAGGGCATCACGGCGCTGCCGACGCTGGGCGACGGCCGCCAGTCCGGAACGTCGGACAGCCCGTCGATCCTGAATGCGTCGCCGGAAAGCGCGGCGGGCGGCAACCTGGCGCTGCTGCGCACGGGCGACGTCGTGCGCGTGGACCTGAACATGGGCCGCTGCGACGTGCTGATTTCCGACGCCGAACTGGACAAGCGCCGCAAGGATGCGCCGCCGGCGATCCCGCCGAACCAGACGCCGTGGCAGCAGATCTACCGCGCCACCGTCGGCCAGTTGCACACGGGCGCCTGCATGGAACTCGCGCTGCCGTACCGCGGCGTGGGGCACGACATGCCGCGTCATAACCACTGAGTTGCCACGGAGTCGTCGTTCCCGGCATTGCCGGAAACGATTCCCGGCGCAGGCGCCGGCCCTCATTTCGCACGCGTTGTCGAAACGCGAGCGGAACGTGGGTCCACGTCTGCGCGGGGACGACGCATTTGGGGTTCCTCTCATCGGAGTCATGCATGGGTCGTCTTGCCTATCGCATCTGCGGAATGCTCGTCCTCGCGCTGAGCTGTATCACCGCCGCCCAGGCCGCACCACGCGCCACCGTTGCCCTTGACGACGGCTGGTCCTTCGTCAAGGGCGACGCGCCCGACCAGGCAGCGTGGACGCCCGTGCGGCTGCCCCACACGTTCAATGCGGACGACGCCACGACGCCGCATCCGTACCGCGGGCCCGCCTGGTATCGGCGCACGCTCGCCGCACCGTCCGCGGGCCGCGGCCGCGTCTATCTCGAATTCGACGGCGCCGCGCTGTCGACGGACGTCTGGCTGAACGGCGCACACGTCGGGCGCCACGAGGGCGGCTTCGCGCGTTTCCGCTTCGACGTCACGGACCGGTTGAAGCCGGGCGCCAACGAATTGCGCGTCCGTGTCGACAACGCGCGCCAGCCGGACGTCGCGCCGCTGGGCGGCGATTACACGCTGTACGGCGGCCTGTATCGCAGCGTCAGGCTCGTGACGACGTCCGACGTGCACATCGATATGCTGGACGCCGGCGGACCCGGCGTCTATTTCAGCACGCCGGCCGTGACGGACAAGGCGGCCCGGCTGCACTGGCGCGTGCGCGTCGCGAACGAGCGCGCGCGTTCCGGACGCGTGCTCGTGACGGCGCGCCTGCGCGACGCGGCGGGCAGGGTGGTGGCGACCGCGCGGCAAACCGCGGCGCTGCCGGCGCGGGCCGTCGTCCCGGTCGAGCTGGACGCCGTACTGGCGGCGCCGCACCTGTGGCAGGGCGTCGACGATCCCTATTTGTACAAGAGCGACGTGACGGTGGCGCGGGCGGGGGCGACGGTCGACCGCGTCGACGACGAGGTCGGCGTGCGCACCGTGCGGCTCGACCCGGAACGGGGTCTGCTGCTGAACGGCCGTCCGTACCGCGTCCATGGCGTCAACGTCCACCTGACGTCTGTGCCGGGCAAGGGCACGGCGGTGTCGGATGCCGACATCGATGCCGACTACCGCATCCTGCAAGAGCTGGGCGTGACGGGCCTGCGCTTCGCCCACTATCAGCACAACGCCCACAGCTACGCGCTGGCCGACCGTTATGGCTTCCTGGTCTGGACGGAGCTGCCGCTGACGTCGGAAGTGGGCGCCAGCGACGCGTTCGCGGCCAACGCGGCCCAGCAGGCGCGCGAACTCGTGCGCCAGAACGTCAACCGCCCGTCCGTGCTCGTCTGGGGATTGGGCAACGAGATCTACAAGGTGGATGACGTCAGCAGCCATGTGCTCGACGCGATGCAGCGCCTGGTGCACGAGGAGGACGCGAGCCGACCGACCGCGTACGCGAACTGCTGCGCGCCGCTCGACGGACCGCAGGCGATGCACACGGACGTGATCGCGTCGAACGTGTATTTCGGCTGGTACGACAAGGAGTTCGCGGATCTCGGCCCGTTCCTGGCGGCGAACCGCACGCTGCGGCCGCAGACGCCGCAGGCGCTGAGCGAGTACGGCGCGGGGGCGAGCGCACTGCAGCAGGAAGACCCGCCGCGCCGTCCGGAGGCGAAGAGTGGCTGGCATCCGGAGCAGTACCAGGCCCTGTACCACGAAGCGGCGTGGCGCCAGATCGAGGCGGCGCCCTGGCTGTGGGCGAGCTTCGTGTGGACCGGCTTCGATTTCGCGTCGAGCGGCCGCAGCGAAGGCGATGCGCCGGGCATCAACGACAAGGGCCTCGTCAGCATGGACCGCCGGGTGCGCAAGGATGCGTATTACTGGTACCAGGCCAACTGGTCGAAGAAGCCGATGGTCCACATCGCGTCGCGGCGCGCGGTGCGGCGGACCGCGGCGGATGCCGAGGTCAAGGTGTACAGCAATCAGCCGGCGGTGCGGCTGCGCGTGAATGGCGTCGACCTGGGCGAAAGGCCTGTGGAAGGCCGCATCGCCCGGTGGCCGGTGCGCCTGGCGCCGGGCAGCAATCGCATCGAGGTGCAGGCAGGCCCCTCGGTCGACAGCGTCGATTGGACATTGACGCCGTAGGGTGGCGTATGCGATTTGCGAACGTCACACGTGGGCGGAGGGCCGCCCACCCTACGATTACTGCAACGTCCCGTCCACCATCCGCGTGAGCCCCAGCGGATTGTCATCGCGCAGCGCTTCCGGCAGCAGCTCCGCCGGCACGTCCTGGTAGCACACCGGACGCAGGAAGCGCTCGATGGCGGTGGCGCCGACGGACGTCGTGCGGCTGTCCGACGTGGCAGGGAACGGGCCGCCGTGGACCATCGCATGGCACACCTCGACGCCGGTCGGGAAGCCGTTGAACAGGATGCGGCCGGCCTTGCGTTCCAGGGTCGGCATCAGTTTGCCGGCCAGCTCGCGGTCGGCCGCCGTGGCGTGGATCGTGGCCGTCAGCTGGCCCTCGACGCGGCGTGCCACTTCGAGCAGCTCGCTCTCGTCCTTGCAGGTGACCATCAGCGAGGTCGGGCCGAAGATCTCTTCTTCCAGCAGGCTGTTCGACAGGAACGTGGCGGCATCCGTCTGGTACAGCATGGCCTGCCCGGCGCAGCCGCAGCCTTCCGAGCTGCCTTGCGCGACCAGTTCCACGCCGTCGATCCCGGAGCGGCGCGCCACGGCGTCCAAATAGGTCTGGTGGATGCCGGCCGTGAGCATCGTGCCCGCGCCCTTGGCACCAAGCGCTTCGGTGGCGGCCGTGCGGAACGCGTCCAGGTCGGCGCCGGCGAGACCGATCACGAGGCCCGGGTTCGTGCAGAACTGGCCCACGCCCATCGTCAGCGAATCGACGAAGCCTTGCGCCAGCTTCTTGCCGCCGGCGGCCAGTGCGCCCGGCAGCAGGAAGAACGGGTTAATGCTGCTCATCTCGGCATAGACCGGGATCGGTTCCTTGCGCGCGTTGGCCGCGTTCACGAGCGCGAGGCCGCCCGCGCGCGAGCCGGTGAAGCCGACGGCCTTGATCGCGGGGTGCGATACGAGCGCCTGGCCGATCTCGAAGCCCGTTCCGATCAGCATGGAGAACGTCCCTTCCGGCATGCCGCAATCTTCCACGGCCTGGCGGATCGCCTTGGCGACCAGTTCCGACGTGCCAAGGTGGGCGTTGTGGGCTTTCACGACGACGGGACAGCCGGCCGCCAGCGCGGACGCGGTGTCGCCGCCGGCGACGGAGAACGCGAGCGGGAAGTTCGAGGCGCCGAACACGGCGACGGGGCCCAGGCCGATCTTGCGCATGCGGAGGTCCGGACGCGGCGGCGTGCGCTGGGGCAGGGCGGAATCCAGCGTCGCTTCCAGGAAGTGCCCGTCGCGCACGACCTTGGCGAACAGGCGCAGCTGGTTGCAGGTGCGTCCGCGCTCGCCTTCCAGCCGCGCGGCCGGCAGGCCCGACTCGGCGGAGGCGCGCTCGATGAGCAGCGGCCCGATGTCCATGATGCGCTCGGCGATGGTTTCCAGGAAGCGCGCGCGCTGCTCGAGCGACGTGGCGCGGTAGGCGTCGAACGCCTGTTCGGCGAGCAGGCAGGCGGCAGCCAGGTCGTCCATGGTGGCGGCGCCGAATTCGGGCTCCATCTCGGCGTGCGTGGCCGGGTTGTAGGCGCGCAGCAGCGCGGCGCTGCCGCGCACGGCGCGCTTGCCGATGATCATTTCGCCTTGGATGTTCATGTGGGCTCCTTATCGGATACGTTAAAAAAAGCGCCGCCGCGACCCGGAAAGGGCGCGGCGGCGGTGCGCATGGATCGGATCAGCGATTGTATCGAATCATGCGGATTCCAGTCGGTGCGGAGGCCTGCTTATCAGACTATCAGAACGAGTACTGTGCCAGCAGCGTGTAGCGCGGACCGCTCATGAAGACCTGGCGGGTGAAGTTGCCCGCGTGCTGCTCCATGATCTGGCGCGTGTACGAGTTGGTCAGGTTCGTGGCTTCCAGGCCCACACGGAACTTGTCCGTGAAGTCGTAGAAGATCGAGCCGTCCAGCTGGCCGTACGGTGCCTGGTACAGCGGCAGGCCGAACGCCTGGTCGTTGTTCGTCGTCGGGATCAGGTACCTGCTCGGATCGGCGGCCGGATTCGTGTTCAGGCCGTTGTTGCCGCGGCTGCCCCACTGGGTCACGCCCAGCAGGTAACGCGAACGCCAGTTGTACGCCAGGCGCATCGACAGGCCGTGCTGTTCGTACATGACCGCGAAGTTGACCGTGTGGCGCGACAGGCCCTGCAGCGGAGTCTTGCCGAAGGCGCGGGCGTCGGTATCGCAGCCGTTGATGAACAGGTTGAAGTTCGACGACGCGTCGTTACCCGAGCACCATGCCTCGAACACCGGATCGTTCAGCTTGCGCTCGCTCGACACATAGGTCCAGCTGGCCTGGGTGCCGATGCCGCGCAGCCAGTCGGGCACGAAGTCGTAGTACTGCTGGTGGGCGATCTCGAAACCGCGGGCGAAGCCCTTGGCGCCGTTGACCGGACCGGTCACCACGAACGCCTGCGGCTTGCCGCTGACGTCCATCGCCGTGTACGAGTAATTCTTCGTGATGACGATGTCCTTGATGTCCTTGTTGAACGCCGAGAACGTCAGCGAACCGGCCTTGGCGAAGTACCATTCCGCGGTCAGGTCGACGTTGGTGGACGTCGTCGGCTTCAGCAGCGGGTTGCCGTCGCTGTTGCCGGTCAGGCTGGTGCCGTTGAACTGGACCGCGGTCGTCTTGCCGGTGGCGTCCTTGTAGGTCGTCTGCAGGTTCTGGGCGGACAGCGTCGTCTGGACCTGGAGCTGGTTGAAGTCCGGCCGCGCCATCGCCTTGGCGACGGCGAAGCGGAACTGCAGCTTGTCGCTGTACTTCATGCGCAGGTTCAGGCTCGGCAGCCAGTTGTGGTACGAGTTCTCGAACGATTGCGCCTGCGCGATCGGGGCGATGCTGATCAGCTTTTCCTGGCCCGACACGGCGACGCCGTTGCCGATCGTGATGGGCGGCGGCGGCGTGAACGACACGTAGCCGCTGCCTGCGCCGTTCGTCTTCACGTAGCGGACGCCGATGTTACCGTCGATCGGGTACTTCAGGTTGTCCCAGCCGAAGCGCAGCTGCGTGTAGGCGGCCCGGGTTTTCTCGGACTGTGTGTTGGTGGCGGCCGGATCGTTGAACGTCGCCGGGGCCCACGGCGTGCAGCTCGAACCCTGTTCCTTGCACAGGACATCGTGGTAGGCGTGGATCTTGGCCCACTCGTTCGGGAACCCGCGCACCACGGCCTCGTCGGCGAACAGCATCGGCGGCAGGTTGTATTTGCCGTCGAAGAAGTTGTCGATCTTCTGCAGCGAGGCGCCGCCGGCGAAACGCGGATCGCCCAGGCGGGCAACGTGCGGGATCTGCCAGCCTTCCATCCACGGGAACGTGATTGCCTGCCAGTTGTAGAACTTCTGGGCCTTGTTATTGACGCCTTCGCGGTTCGCCATGCGGAAGCCGAAGCGGACGTCGCGCAGGACCGGGTCGTCGAACTGGAACTTGAAGTCGGACTTCCATGCCTTCTGGGTGGCGACCGCGTGGTCCAGCGCTTCCTGGGTGTAGGCCCAGTAGTAGTTGTTTGGATCCGCCATATAGGCCGGCGAACCCAGGCCGATCTGCGGGACGCTGCCGCGCATGTCCATCGTCTGGTTCGGCAGGATGAAGCCCGTCGACACGTCGGCGTCGAAGCCTTCGGTCGTCGAATGGACATGCTGGAAGTCGTTGGTCCAGGTCAGGTCCGGCGTCACGCGCCATTGCACGTTCAGCGAGGTGTCGCGTGTGCTCGATTCACGCGTGTTGATGCGCTGCGAGCTGTTGAACGGCGAACCGCCATAGGTCGGGTTCGAGATCGTGCCGCTCTGGAACGCGCCGTTGCTGTCGAAGACCGAGTTGGCGCTGGCGACCTGCTGGTACCACTTGTCCTCGGCCGAGGAGACGACGTGCTCGTCCAGGTCTTCCTTGTACTTCGTCTTGAAGTAGGTCAGCGCGGCCGTGAGGTCGCGGCTCGGACGCCACTGGAACGCGGCATAGTCGCCGCGGCGGGTGCGTTCGAAGTCCTGCGAGCGGTAGCCCACGCCCAGCGGAATCCACTGCGTCTTGGAGCGGTCGTACTTGGCCGGATCCGTGGAATTCACGTGCGGGAAATACGGGTCGACGCCCACGCCGTCCGAGCGGGTCGGGCTTTTTGCCTTGGCGAAGTCGACCAGCGCGCCGAATTCGCCGAGCGACGTGTTCCAGCGGTTCGACAGCAGGATCGTGCCGGTCGGGGACGGCGCGCCCTTGCGCAGCGTGGAATACGATTCCGACACGCCCAGCGAGCCCTTGAAGCCCTTGTAGTCGAACGGCATGGCCGTGCGCAGATTGACCAGGCCCGCGACGGCGCCTTCGATCTGTTCCGCGGACGGATTCTTGTAGACGTCGACGCCGGCCATCAGCTCCGGCGCCACGTCGGCGAAGCCGAGCGAGCGGCCGCCACCGGCCGAGAACGCGTCGCGGCCGTTGATTTCCGAACGCACGTAGGTCAGGCCGCGCACCGACACGCCCGAGCCTTCGACGGACTGGCGGTTCGGGTCGCCCGCCATGTTGCGGTCGATGGTGACGCCGGCGATACGCTGCAGCACCTCGGTGACCGAACGGTCCGGCAGCTTGCCGATGTCTTCGGCGACGATCGAGTCGACGACCTCGTCGGAGTCCTGCTTGAGTTTTTGCGCCGACTGCAAAGCGGCGCGCTGGCCGCTCACGTGGACGACGGCAGGGGCGCTGCCGGCGCTGGCATCGCCGGTCGTCTGGGCCCATGCTGCGGCGCTGGAAAGGACGGCTACGTGCGCAACCGCTGCAGCAATTGCGGTCTTCTGAAACTTCCTCATTGTCTCCCCCGATGATCAGGTAGTGTTTTTTATAACAAGCTCTAACAAAGCCAGGTCAATGTGATGTCTAACACTGGTTGTTATACGCTACCATAAATTTTTCCCGGTTGCTTACGTGCGTGTAAGTTTTGTGACAACGCAACAGGACGTTGTGCGTCCACGGTGGGAAAAACGGCTGCCGCCAGCGACTTCTCGGCTGCCGTCGCGCGGACCGAAGCGTGTTCCGACGACGTTCGGCAAGCCTCTGATATTCCGAGTGAAAACGGCAATTCTCAGCTGGTATTCGTGTTAGCGTATTACAGCCGTGCCCAGCAGTAAGATCACGATTCGATGTTATACGCAATCGATTTCATGGCTGGCAAAAATATTTTTCTGACGTATGAGAAATACAACACCCGTGTCGTGACAGCGGTATCTTTTGACGGCGTTTCGTGGCGTATCGTAGGGAAGTCACGCAACACACTAAACGCCGGGCATCGGGGTGTGAGCATATGTTATCGCGAACATTATCCTTGCGCCGCGAACATCGCATCGCTTAGCATAGCGATAAGTACTGCTAGAAAAATATATCTGATGGAGACGCTCCGATGAGGTCGATGAAGCTGGTGGCTGCGGTGGGCCTTGCGCTGGCATTGCTGGCGGGACGCGCGGGTGCGCAGCAGGTCCCGTACGTATGGGACAGCGTGGCCATTGGCGGCGGCGGCTTCGTGACGGCCGTCGTGCCGAGCCGCGCCGCGCCCGGCGTCGCGTACGCGCGCACGGACGTGGGCGGCGCCTACCGCTGGGACCCGCGCCGGCACCGCTGGTTCCCGCTGCTCGACTGGGTGGCGGAAGACCAGACCGGCTTGCTTGGCATCGATGCGCTGGCCGTCGACCCCCGCGAGGCCGACCATATCTGGCTCCTCGCCGGCATCGCCTACCTGAACGGCGGCCGCACCGCGATCCTGCATTCGACCGATGGGGGCAAGACGTTCGCCATCGTCGACGTCACGAGCCAGTTCAAGACCCACGGCAACGGCATGGGCCGGCAGGATGGGGAGCGCCTCGTCGTCGATCCCGGCAACGGCAAGCTGCTGTACGTCGGCACGCGCCGCGACGGCCTGTTCAAAAGCGTGGACGCCGGCCGCACGTGGACCCGCGTGGCGGGCCTGCCGGTGACGTCCACGCCGAACGACGTCGGCATCGATTTCGTCGTGCCCGATCCGGCCAGCGTGCGCGACGGCCAGGCGCGCCGCGTGTTCGTCGGCGTGTCGCGCTTCGGCGCGGTCGGACCGAATCTTTACCGCAGCGACGACGCGGGCGCCACGTTCGAGCCCGTGGCCGGCGCGCCGGTGGACCTGATGCCGCAGCGCGCCGTGCCGGATGGGGCGGGGAACCTGATCGTCACGTTCGCGAACGGCGCCGGACCGCATCCCGACCGTGGTGGCCGCGAGCCGATGGACCGCGGCCAGGTGTGGAAGTATGCGATCGCCAGCGGCGCCTGGACGAACATCACGCCGGCCGGCTGGACGCGCCCGTTCGCCGGCATCAGCGCCGATCCGAAGAATCCGCAACGCCTCGTCGTCTCGACCATCAACACCTTCCTGCCGCAGGGCGACGCAAAGGGCGACCGCATCTTCCTGTCGCACGACGGCGGCGCGTCCTGGACCGACGTGATCGCGCGCGGCTTCGTGCGCGACGCGGCCGGCGTGCCGTGGCTGAAAGGGCATGGGATCCATTGGACCGGTTCCGTCGAATTCGATCCGGCCGATCCGCACGCGGTGTGGGTCACGTCCGGCAACGGCGTGTTCCGTACGGCGAATATCGAGGCGGCGCCCGCCACGTGGACGTTCACCGTGGACGGCCTGGAAGAAACCGTCCCGCTGGCCCTCGTTAGCATCCCGGGCGGCCCGCTCGTGTCGGCCATCGGCGATATCGACGGCTTCGTGCACGACGACCCGGCACGGCACGGCCGCATCCACGATCCGCAGATCGGCACGACGACCGGCCTCGCCGTCGCGGCCACGGATACGAAGACGATGGTGCGCGTCGGCGACAGCATGCTCGTCACGCACGACGGCGGCGCCACGTGGAGCAGGACGGCCGCGATCAAGGGCCGGCGCGGGCAGGTCGCCATGTCGGCCGACGGCGCCGTCATCCTGCATGCGCCGGAAAAGGCGAAGGAGGTCTGGCGCTCGGCCGACGGCGGCGCCACGTGGACGGCGGTCGCGGGCCTCGCGAAGCCGAACCTGCGTCCCGTGGGCGACCCAGTCGACCCCGATGTCTTCTACACCTACGACGACACCGCGCTGCTCGTCAGCACGGACGGCGGCGCGACGTTCGCCCCGCGCGCGCGCCTGCCGGCGGGCGGATCGCACCTCGTGCGCGTGGCGCCCGGCCGGGCGGGGGATGTGTGGATCGCGCTCAAGAACGGCGGCCTGGCGCGCTCCGTCGACGGCGGCAAGCATGTCGCCGCGCTGGCGCCGGTACGCTATTGCGGCGCCGTCGGTTTCGGCAAGGCCGCGGACGGGCACGACTACCCCGCGGTGTATATCTGGGGCGACGTCGGGGGCGTGCGCGGCATCCACCGGTCGGTCGACGCCGGCGCCACCTGGACCCGCATCAATGACGATACGCACCAGTACGGCGGACCGGGCGACGGCCAGTTCATCGTGGGCGACATGAACCGCTACGGCGTCGTCTACATGAGCACTGCCGGACGCGGCATCGTCTTCGGCAGACCCGCAACGAACTGACGGCGCCTGGAAAGCGAACTTTATGGACTTTCGTTGTAATCGATTTCATCACATGATGCCCAATCCGCTTGGCGCCGTCGTACGACAGACGGCTCTCGCGCTCGCGGTGGCGGCCATCGCTTGCACGGCGGTGGCGGCGCCGGATCTCGTCTTGCGTTACGATCGTCCGGCCCAGGACAACGACCAGGGCTGGGAAAAGGAAGCGCTCCCGATCGGCAACGGCCGTATCGGCGCCATGCTATTCGGCGGACTCGCGCGCGAACACCTGCAGTTCAACGACATCACCTTGTGGTCCGGCGACGCGAAGGAGATGGGCGCCTTCCAGCCGTTCGGCGATGTCGTCGTCGATCTGCCGGGCCACGACGCGGATGCCCGCGACTACCGGCGCACGCTCGATCTCGCGCACGCCATCCACGCCGTCACGTACACGCGCGGCGGCGTGCAGTTCTTGCGCGAGGCATGGGCCAGCCATCCGGCCCAGGTGCTCGTGCTGCGCCTGACGGCGGACAAGCCGGGCCGGTACACCGGCTCGATCGCGCTGTCCGACCGCCACGGCGCGCACCTGGCCGCGGCTTCGCAAAGCCTGTACGCAACGGGCACGCTGGCCGGCTGGACGCTGCCGAACGAGGCGCCCACGACGAACGCTCTGGACTACGCGAGCCAGGTGCGGGTCGTGAACGAGGGCGGCAAGGTGGCCGTCGAGAACGGCCGCATCGTGTTCTCCGGCTGCGACGCGCTGACCGTGATCGTGGGGGCCGGCACCAGCTACGTCGCCGATGCGGCGAAGCGCTTCCAGGGCGAGCATCCGCTGGCGCGCGTGACGGCGCAGGTCGCGGACGCGGCGGCGCGGCCGTTCGAACAGCTGCGCAGCGAGCACGAACGCGACGTGGCCGGCCTGCTCGGCCGCGTGCGGCTGGACCTCGGCACGAGCGCGTCCGCACGCCGCGCGCTGCCGACGGACGCGCGCGTGCTGGCGTACACCAAGGATGGCGACGACCCGGAACTGGAAGCGCAGTACTTCCAGTACGGGCGCTACCTGCTGGCGTCCAGCTCGCGCGGTGCGCTGCCCGCCAACCTGCAGGGCCTGTGGAACAACAGCCTCACGCCGCCGTGGCGCTCCGACTACCACACGAACATCAACGTCCAGATGAATTACTGGCCGGCCGAGGTGACGAACCTGTCCGAGATGGCCAGGCCGTTCTTCGTCTTCGTGACCAGCGCGGCGCCCGTGTGGCGCCAGGCGACGGCGCTCGAATTCAAGACGAGCAGCGGCAGGCCGGTACGGGGCTGGACCCTGCGCACGGAGTCCAATCCGTTCGGCGGCATGGGCTACACGTGGAACAAGACGGCGAACGCCTGGTACGCCCAGCATTTCTGGGAACACTACGCGTTCACGCAGGACAAGACCTTCCTGCGTGACGTGGCCTATCCGGTGATGAAGGAGGCGAGCGCGTTCTGGCAGGACTATCTGAAGGCGCTGCCGGACGGACGCCTCGTCGCGCCGCAGGGCTGGTCGCCCGAGCATGGCCCCGTCGAGGATGGCGTCACGTACGACCAGGAGATCGTCTGGGACCTGTTCAACAATACGGTGGAAGCGGCCAGCATCCTCGGCGTCGACAAGCCGCTGCGCGCCAAGCTCGCGACGATGCGCGACAAGCTCGCGGCGCCCAAGGTCGGCAGCTGGGGCCAGCTGCTCGAGTGGCTGGAGGAGAAAAAGGATCCGGTACTCGACACGCCGGGCGACACGCACCGCCATGTCTCCCACCTGTTCGCGTTGTACCCGGGCCGCCAGATCAGCCCCGCGCGCACGCCTCTGCTGGCAGCGGCCGCGAAGCGCACGCTCGAGGCGCGCGGCGACGCGGGCACGGGCTGGTCGATGGCGTGGAAGATGGCGTTCTGGGCCCGCCTGTACGACGGCGATCACGCCTACCGCATGCTGCGCGGCGTGCTGGCCAGCCCCGGCGCGCGCGCGGCCCAGCAGGCCGGTCCCGGCTCGGAGCACAACAATGCCGGCGGCACGTATCCGAACCTGCTCGACGCGCACCCGCCGTTCCAGATCGACGGCAATTTCGGCGCCACGGCCGGCATCGCGGAAATGCTGCTGCAGTCGCAGGCCGGCACGATCCACCTGCTGCCGGCGCTCCCGTCCGCGTGGCCCGACGGGGAGGTGCAAGGCTTGCGCGCGCGCGGCGGATTCGAGGTGGACATGCGCTGGGCGCGCGGCCGCCTTGTCGATGCGACCGTGCGGGCGATGGCCGGCGGCGGCGCCGCGAACGTGCGCTACGGCGAGGGCACCGTCGCGGTGAAGCTGCGGCCCGGCGAGAGCTGCAAGCTGGAGGCGGCATCGCAATCGACCGCACTTCGTCTTCTACGATGTCAGCGAGAACCCGTCGCTGGACGTGGACGCACGACATCCGACCAACGCCACATATCGACGGCCGATGCGGCAATCGACCGGCCTGACGACCCGCCCGTTTTTTAACGATACCAACGACTGGAGACCCGTTCGCGCATGAAAACCGTATCCTTCCGCCTGCTGGCGACAAGCCTGCTGCTTGCCTTTCACACCGCCCATGCGGCGGCGCCCGCCCCCGAACTGCCCCGCATCGTGAGCAAGGGCGGCCGCTACGCCTTGATGGTGGACGGCGCGCCGTTCCTCGTGCTGGGCGGGCAGGCCCAGAATTCCAGCAACTACCCGGCCGCGTTGCCCAAGGTCTGGGCCGCGCTCAAGGATGCGCATGCGAACACGCTGGAGATCCCCGTCGCGTGGGAACAGATCGAGCCGAAGGAAGGCACGTTCGACTTCGGCTACGTCGACAAGCTGGTGGCGCAGGCGCGCGAGCACAAGATGCGGCTCGTGCTGCTGTGGTTCGGCACCTGGAAGAATACCGGCCCGGCCTATGCGCCGGAATGGGTCAAGTTTGACAACGGGCGCTTCCCGCGCATGATCGATAAAGACGGCAAGACGAGCTATTGTCTGTCGCCGTTCGGCGAAGCCACGCTGGCGGCGGACAAGCGGGCTTTCGTGGCCCTGATGGAGCACATCAGGAAGATCGACTTTGACAAGCGTACCGTGATCATGGTGCAGGTCGAGAACGAAGTAGGCACCTATGGCGTCGCGCGCGACTACGCGGCGCGCGCCCAGGCCGCGTTCCAGCAGCCGGTGCCGGCCGCCGTCCTCGCGCACCAGCCGCCGCCCGCGGGCCGTCCGAAGCAGGGCACGTGGAGCGAAGTGTACGGCGACTACGCCGAGCAGTATTTCCACACGTGGGCCATCGCCAGCTATATCGAAGACATCGCCAGGGCCGGCCGCGCCGTGTACGACCTGCCGATGTACGTGAACAACGCCCTGCGCGAGCCGCACGTCAACGAACCGGCGCCGCCGTGGAAGGCCGATTTCGCCAGCGGCGGGCCGACCTACGACGTGATCGGCATCTACAAGGCGGCCGCGCCGCACATCGATTTCGCCGGTCCGGACATTTATATGCCGGAGTCGGACAAGGTCGCCGCGACCTTGCAACTGTTCCAGCGTCCGGACAATCCGTTGATGGTACCGGAGATGGGCAATGCGGCCGGCTATGCGCGCTACGTCTACCAGATCATCGGCAAGGGTGCGCTGGGTGTGGCGCCGTTCGGGCTCGACTACGCCATGTACAGCAATTACCCGCTCGGTTCGAAATTCACCGACCGCCGCATGATCGAGCCGTTCGCCAAGGTCTACGACGTGTTCGCGCCGATGCAGCGCGTGTGGGCCAAGTGGGCGTTCGAGGGCCGCACGTACGGCGTCGCGGAAGGCGACGACCGCAAGCCGCAGACCGTCGCGATGAACGGCTGGGATGCGCGCCTGTCGTTCCGCGAACTCCAGTTCGGCGAGCGCGAATGGATGAAAGACAAGGTCGAGTATGCCGATGGCACCGAGCAGCCGTCCGGCGGCGCGGCGATCGCCCAGATCGGACCCGATGAATTCGTCATCGTGGGCCAGCAGATCCGCGTCAAGCTGTCCGGCAACGGCGCCAACGCCGGCAAGCCCGCGATGTTCGCCCGGGTCGAAGAGGGGCACTTCGACGCCGACGGCAAATGGGTCATGGAACGCAACTGGAATGGCGACCAGACCGACTACGGGCTGAATCTGCCCGCTGTGCCGACCGTGTTGAAGGTGAGGATGGGGACGTATTGAAGCCGCCACGTCATCCGCGGCACTGCCGCGAATGACTTCCCGCGCACGCGGGAACGACGGAACAGGGCACATGTGCCTGATAACTAGGAGACAACCATGCAATTCACCCGAATCGCCGCCGCGGCCCTGCTGCTCGCGACCGGCACCCAGGCCGGAGCGGGCACCGTCCAGCAGACCGCCGCCGGCATCGACGTGCGTCCGGACGCGGGGCCGGCGAAGCTCGTGCGCCTGGAGCTCATGGCCGACAACATCGTCCACGTCGTCAAGCTGGACACCGCGGACAAACGACTCACGCCGTCGCTGATGACGGTCGCGAAGCCGTGCGGCTGCAGCTTCACGGTCGCCGACGGCAAGGATGCCGTCACGTTGAAGGCGCAAAAGATCTCGGCGCAGGTATCGCTGAAGGATGGCCAGGTCCGCTTCTTCGACGCCGCCGGCAAGCCTTTCCTGACGCAGGCCGCGGAAACCATCACGCCGATCCAGGTCGGCGGCAAGCCCTTCCTCGCGATCAAGGAAGGCTTCAACTACGGGACGAAGGACGCGTTCTATGGCCTGGGCCAGCACCAGAACGCGCAGATGAACTATAACGGCGAAGACGTCGTGCTGCAGCAGCACAATATGATCGCGTCGGTGCCGTTCGTCGTCTCGGACAAGAACTATGGCCTGCTGTGGGATAACAATGCGATCACGCGCTTCGGCGATGCGAGGCCGTACGCATGGCTGTCGCGCGACCTCAAGCTGACCGACGAACAGGGCAAGCCGGGCGGCCTCACGGCCCGCTACTACATCGACGGCAAGCTGGCGCTGACCCGCCAGGAAAAGGACATCGCCTACCAATACCTGAAGGACGTTGCCGAGAACTGGCCGAAAGAACTTCCGCCGATGAAGGCGTTGGCCGGCAAGGTCGTCAAGGTCGTATGGGATGGCGCGATGGCGAGCCCGAAAGTGGGCGTGCACAAGATGCAGCTGTACGCGTCGGATTACGCGACGTTGACGGTGGATGACCAGCAGGTCATGGACGTGTGGCGCCAGGGCTGGAATCCGTGGTATCACAATTTCGAGGTGAAGTTCGCGGCGAACAAGCCGGTCAAGCTGCACCTGGAATGGAAGCCGTCGGGCGGCATGGTCGCGATGACGCACAACGATCCGCTGCCCGCCTTGGCCCGCCATTCGCTCACGATGTCGTCGGAGATCGCGGAAGCCGTGAACTATTACGTTATCAGCGGCGACAGCATGGACAACGTCATCGGCGGTTATCGCACGTTGACGGGCCAGCAGCCGATGATGCCGAAGTGGGCGTACGGCTTCTGGCAATCGCGCCAGCGCTACGAGACGCAGCAGCAATTGCTGGACACCGTCGCGGCATATCGCAAGCGCGGCTGGCCGCTCGATAACATCGTGCAGGACTGGTTCTACTGGCCGGAAGACGGCTGGGGTTCGCACGACTTCGACAAGGTCCGCTTCCCCGATCCGCAGGGCATGGTCGACGCGGTGCACAAGCAGCACGCGCACATCATGATCTCCATCTGGGGCAAGTTCTATTCGAATACCGACAACTACAAGGAGCTGGCGTCGAAGGGCCATATGTGGACCAAGAACGTCGAGGACGGCGCGCTGGACTGGGTCGGCAAGGGCTACAAGAACAGCCACTACGACCCGTACACGCAGGAAGCGCGCGACATCTATTACCGCCAGATGCAGCACAAGCTGGTCGACAAGGGCTTCGACGCCTGGTGGATGGACAACACGGAGCCGGATGTCCTGTCGAACTCGCGCCTGGAGGATTTCAAGAAGCTGATCGGCCCGACCGTCTACGGTCCCGGTGAGATCACGTTCAATCCGTACAGCCTCGTGCACTCCGGCGGCATGGTGGAGGGCCTGCGCCGCGACCAGCCGGACAAGCGCCAGTTCATCCTGTCGCGATCGGGCTTCGCTGGCATCCAGCGCAATTCGGTCGCGGTGTGGAGCGGCGATACGGCGGGCCGCTGGAACAATCTGTACGACCAGATCGCGGCGGGCGTGAACTTCTCGATGTCGGGCATCCCGAACTGGACGCACGATATCGGCGGCTATGCGCAAGAGAACCGCTTCCAGTACGGCGACGTGGGCTCGGCGCAGGAAAACCGTACCACGTCCGGCCATCAGGCCAAGCCGGAAGACATGAAGGAATGGCGCGAGCTGAACCTGCGCTGGTTCCAGTTCGGCGCGTTCTCGCCGCTGTTCCGTTCGCACGGCGAAGTGGTCAAGCGCGAGATCTACAACATCACGGCCGGCGACGACGCGATGCGCGACTCGATGGTGGGCTACCTGAAGCTGCGCTACCGCCTGATGCCGTATATTTACTCGATGGCGGCCGACACGCACTACGCCAGCGGCACGATGATGCGCGGCCTCGTCATGGACTTCCCGAGGGACGACAAGGTCAAGAATATCCGCGACCAGTACCTGTTCGGCCACGCGCTGATGGTGGCACCGGTCACGTCGTATGGCGCGCGCGAGCGGACCGTCTATTTCCCGGCGGGCGCCGACTGGTACGACTTCGATACCGGCAAGCGCTACGCGGGCGGCACCAGCGCGACGGTTCCCGCACCGCTGAACCGCATTCCCGTGTTCGTGCGCGCGGGTGCCGTGGTCCCGACCGGACCGGTCACGCAATACGTCGACGAGAAGCCGGACGCACCGCTCGTGCTGCAAGTGTACGCAGGCGCCGATGGCCAGGCGAGCCTGTACGAGGACGACGGCGTGACGAACGCGTACGAGCGCGGTGAGTTCAGCCGCATCCCGTTCACGTACGACGACAAGACCGGCACCGTCACCATCGGCGCGCGCAGCGGCCGGTACAAGGGCATGCCGCAGACGCGCCAGATCAAGGTGCGCGTGCTGCGTGCCGGCGTCGCGACGAGCGCCAACATGGACGCGTTCGATAAGACCGTGACCTACGACGGCCAGCCCGTCACCGTGAAGCTGTGAAGCGGCGCATCGCGGCGGTGCTGCTGCTGGCGCTGGCCGCGTCGAGCGGCGCGGCGCCCCTGCGCACGGCACCCGTGGACGCGCAGGCGGATCCGCGCACCCGCGCGGAATACGCGTGGCTGCTGCAGACCTGGGGCCGGCAGACGATCGCCGGCCAGCAGGACCTGACGTGGAACGACGGCGTGGACATGGCGCAGCGCGTGTTCGACGACACGGGCAAGTATCCCGCGCTGATGAGCTTCGACTTCATGAACACGTGGACGAAGGGCGACGGCGCGCACCAGGTCGACGAAGCGATCGCGTGGGCGCGCCGCGGCGGCCTCGTGACGTTCTGCTGGCACTGGCGCGATCCGTCCGCGCCGCCGGGCGTGCAGGGCAATTTTTATGCGCGCGAGCCGGATGCGCGCAAGAACACGGCGTTCACGATTCCCGTGCGCGACGGCCGGCTCGACACAGCCAGCGGCGCGGGACGGCAGATCGACGCGGACATCGACCGCCTCGCGCTGGAACTCGCGAAGCTGCAGGCGGCCGGCGTGACGGTGCTGTGGCGGCCGCTGCACGAAGCGTCGGGCAGCGGCGGCGACGGCTGGTTCTGGTGGGGCCGCAAGCGCACGGACGGCGTGCCGAACGCCGAGGCATACGTGCTGCTGTACCGCCATCTGTTCGATCGCCTCGTGAACGGGCACGGCCTGCACAATCTGATCTGGGTGTGGAACGGCCAGGACGCGGCCTGGTATCCGGGCGACGACGTCGTCGACATCGTCGGCTACGATGTGTACGACGACAGCGACGCCCGGACGTACAAGTCGCAGATCGACACGTACCGCCGCATGGTCGCCATCGGCCCGGCGATGAAGCCGGTGGCGATGAGCGAGAACAGCTACATCCCCGATCCGGACAAGATACGGCGGGACGGTGCGCACTGGCTGTGGTTCCTGACGTGGAACGACGGCCGCGCACCGCCCGGCACGGCCGACAAGGACAATTTCTGGACCGGCGATTATTACAACACGGCGGCGCACAAGGCGGAGGTGTATCACCACCCGGACGTGATCACCCTCGACAAACTGCCCGCATTCCTGAAAGCTCCCCGATGAAACGACTTACTACGACCTTGCTTCTCACCGGCCTGCTGCAAGCCGGCCTCGCATGCGCCGGCGTGGCCGTCGCGCCAAGCGACAAGCACCTCCTCTATACGGGCCGCATCGATTTTTCCAAGCCCGACGCACCCGTCATCACCTGGCCCAACACGGCGATCGCGGGCAACTTCACGGGCACGTCGCTGTCCGTGACGCTCGACGACGAGAAGGGCAAGAACTACTTCAACGTTTTCCTCGACGGCGACACCGCGAGTCCCTTGATCATCGAAGCGGCCCAGGGTGCGAAGACCTACGACGTGGCGGCCGGCCTCGCGCCGGGCAAGCACAGCTTCCTGATCACCAAGCGCACGGAAGGCGAAGAGGGCGCGACCGTGTTCCAGGGGCTCGAGCTCGCGGACGGCGGCAAGATGCTGGCGCCGCCGGCCCGCCCCAGGCGCCGCATCGAATTCTTCGGCGATTCCATCACAAGCGGGATGGGTGACGAGGCGCCGATGAACGGCCGCGACGACGTGGGCCGCGACAAGAACAGCTATCTGTCCTATGCCGGCATCACGGCGCGCAACCTGCATGCGGAACTGCACCAGACGTCGCAGAGCGGCATCGGCGTCATGATCAGCTGGTTCCCGTTCACGATGCCGGACTTCTACGACCAGCTGAGCGCCGTCGGCAACAACGACACGCACTGGGATTTCGCCAGCTGGACGCCGGACGTCGTCGTCATCAACCTGCTGCAGAACGACCGCTGGCTGATCGGCGACCGGCACCAGCTGCAGCCGGAACCGGACGACGCCGGTCGCGTGGCGGCTTACGAAACCTTCGTCAAGCGCATCCGCCAGCTGTACCCCAAGGCCTATATCGTCTGCGCGCTGGGCAGCATGGATGCGACGAAGCCGGGTTCGCAGTGGCCGGGCTATATCAAGTCGGCCGTGGCGGACATGCGCAAGAATGGGGACGCGCGCATCGATACCGTGTTCTTTCCGTTCACCGGCTATGGCCAGCATCCGCGCCTGAAGCACCAGCGCGACAATGCCGAGATTCTGACGGCGTTCATCAGGAAGAAGATGAACTGGTAGTGTCGTTCCCGCGGTGGCGGGGATAGCGCTACTGGCGCTATCCCCCCGATTTCGCGTCCTCTGACGTAACGCTGGCTGTACTTGGATCCCCGCCTTCGCGGAGATGACGTTGTTTGTTGCCCGTGCTGTTACCGAAGCGCCGGTGTACTCAGCGCTCCAGCGACTGCAGCGCCGCCGCCACATACACGAGCGGCGCGTTCCAGTTGATGGCGACTTCGTTGCTGGCGTAGCTGCACGCAATGTCGAGGTAGGACAGGGCCGGCAGCTTCGACGCGTACGCGACGCGGCAATCCTTGGCGTCCTGCTGGCCCGGGTTCGGTCCGCCCACGAGCCAGCCCGGCACCGGCGCGGCAATGCCGTCCGCTTCCGACGGCCGGTGGTGCGGATGCATGGCCGGGTGCGCGCCGAAGCCCGTCACATAACTCATGCCGAGCGGATTGCGGCCCAGCGTGTAGTCGAGCGCCGATTGCGCCGCGTTCAGATAGTCGGCCTTGTGCGTGAGCCGGTAGGCCTGCACGAGCATCATGGCCTGGTTCAGCACCACGGCGTTGCTGCCCCAGACGAAGTCGGACTTCGCCAGGGACAGGCGGGCCGGCGATGCCTGCCAGCGCGCCAGCAGCTTGTCGGCCGCGGCGAGGATCTGGCGGCGGGCTTCGTCGGCGTCGTCGGGCTTCTTCAAACGCGCGCGCTGTTGCGCGAGCGAGATCCAGCCGAGCGGACGGACATCGGCCCAGCCGGGTTCCGTCTGCACGCCAGGCGCGGCGGCGAGGGCGCGGGTACGGTATTCGTCCTTGCCGGTCGCGATATACAGTTCCGAAGCGGCCCAGGAAAACTCGTCGTCGACCTTCTCGTCGCCATAGGTACCCGTCCGGATGTCGGCCGGCTGGCGGTACAACGCGGCCGGATTGTTCACCGCCCAGCGCCACGCCCGTTCGCTTGCTGCCAGGTAGCGCTGCGAGCGGCCTGGCGCCTTCGTGTCGAACGGTGCCAGCACGCGGCTGGCGGTCGCCATCACGGCCGCGAAATCGAGGGCCGCCGCCGTTGTCTTCTGCACGACGTAGCGCGGCGCGGTCGCGCGGTCCGGCATCACCATTCCGTCGAAACTCTTGTTCGTCAGCTTATGGTATACGCCGCCGTCCTCCGGGTCCTGCATCGTGGCCATCCAGTCGAGGTTCCACAGCACCTCGTTGAGGATGTCCGGCACCCCGTTCCCCGTTTCCGGCACGTTCAACGCGAGTTTGTCGAACCATGCCGGGAAGTGTTCGTACGCGGCCAGCAGCGTGTAGGTGCTGATGCCGGAGTTGACGATGTATTTGTTGTAGTCGCCCGCGTCGTACCAGCCTTTCGGGCTCTTGATCACGGTGCCGGCCGGGCGCGTACCCGATGCCGCCGATTCGTGCACGAGCACCTTGTCGTCCGGATGGCCCAGCGGCCGCGCGTACGGGCCGGCGATGCGCGCGTCCAGCGCGATGCTGGCGCGCTGCAGCGTGTATGCGCGGATGGCGCCCACGTCCAGCGCGCGATACGCGTCCGCACCGATCGTGAACACGGGCGAATCCGGCTGGCCGGACACGGCGACGCGGTAGGCGCCCGCCGTGCGCAGCCCGGAAAAATCGGCAATGCGCACGGCTTCGCCGGACGCGTCCCAGGTCGCGGCGGGACCGAGCGTGCCCTCGAACACGGCCTTGCCGCTCGCCGCGTCGACGACTTTGAAGCGGTCGTTCGCGCCGGCCGGGACGACGGCCAGCTTCTGCGCCGCGGGCAGGAAGCCCAACTGATTCACTTCGATGCCGGCGGCGGCGTGCGCGGCGCCGGCCGCGAGGAATGCGGCGCCGGCGAGCAGGGTGGGACGATACATGAGGTCTCCAGTGGTGGTATGTGTTGTAATCGATTTCATAGTACCGCGCCGGCGCACGCGGCGTCAATCGCTGCGTCGAAGAACGCCCGTCAATACGGGCGCCGTTCATTTCGGCGATGCCGCGCGCAGTCGGTCGAGCCAGTCGACGGCGACGCCGGCCAGGCCGATGCGCCGGTCGGCGAACGCGTGATCGCTGGGCAGCGTGACGGCCCGCACCCGGGCGCCACGCTGCGCCTTGAGCGCGGCCGTGAGCGGCGCCACCTGGGCCGCGTTGCCGTATTCCGCGGCGACGATCAGTACGGGCTTGCGTGCCAGCGCGGGCACCGCGTCGGCCAGCTCCCAGTCGTTCGCATGGCGTTCCACTTCCGTCATCAGGCGGGCGGCATCGGTGCCGGCCAGGCTGTTGCCGAAATCGTCCCCCATGGCCGCGATGGCGTCCTGGCGCGTTTCCGGGTGCGCCGCCACCTGCTTGCCGGACGCGCCCACGTTCCACGGATCGATCAGCACGACGCCCGCGACGTCGTCGTGCGCGGCCGCGTAGCGCGCGGCGAAGAAGGCGCCCATGCTGTGGCCCGCGATGACGACGCGGCGCGTATCGATGCCGTACTGCGCGACCGTGCCGGGCTGGCGCAGGAAAGCCATCGCGGCGTCGACGTCCTCGCCGGCGCCGGCGAGGGTGAAGCGGCCGGGCGATCCCCAACTGCCGCGGTAGTGCAGGGTCAGGACGTTCCAGCCGGCGCGGCGCGCGGCCTGGGCGAGGTCGAGGTTCTGTTCGTTGCCGGGCAGGCCGTGCAGCAGCAGCATCGTCGGCTTCGGCCCGGCGCCCGCGGCCAGCATGAACAGTGCATTCATGCCTTCGCCGTGCGAGAGGATCAGCACCTGGCGGTTGCGCGCCGGGTGGGCGGCATAGCGCGGCGGATCGGCGACGACGGCGCGTGGTATCGGTGGCGTGGGCGGCGCCGCGGCGAAGGCCGGGGCGGCAAGGACGGCGGCGAGGAGGGCGGCATCGAAGCGTATCTGCATGCGGGTTCCTTTCATGGCGTGGTCGTCGAACGCCGCCATCATAAAACGTTCCGCGCCCATTGCCTCGGCCCGCGATCCGGTCAATAATTGCATCCGTCGAACTAATTGGCGGGATCGCCACCGAGAGGACTCCTTGAAACCACGTATCTTGTTGTGCGCTCTGCTGTTCGCCGGCGCATCCGGCGCCTTCGCTGGCGATCGTTTCGACGTCGCCTTCACGGCCGACGACCTGCCGTCCCATGGCGCACTGCCGGCCGGCATGACCCGGGTCGGCATCGCCCAGGCGCACGTCGACACGCTGAAGACACACGGCGTGCCGGAAGCATGGGGCTTCGTCAATGCCGCGGCCCTCGGCAAGGAAGCGGACAGCGAGGCGGCGCTGGACGTCTGGCGCCGCGCCGGCTACCCGCTCGGCAACCATGCCTACACCCACATGGGGCTGTCGCAGGCGCCGTCGCTGGAGGCCTGGGAAGCGGATGTGCGCGCGAACGAGCCCGCGCTGGAAAAGCATATGGCCGGCCATGACTGGCACGTGCTGCGCTACCCCTTCCTCGACGCGGGCGGCGTCGGCGCGCGCCACGACGGCGCATTGGACTGGCTGACGAAGCGCGGCTACCGCATCGCCGACGTCAGCCTCGGCTTCGACGACTGGGCGTACACGGACACGTATGCGCGCTGCGTCGCGAAAGGGGACCAGGCCGCGATCGACGGCATGAAGGCGAGCTACTACCGCCGCGTCGACCAGCAGCTGGCGCGCACGAAGGCCATGTCGCAGCGCGTGTACGGCCGCATGATTCCGCAGGTGCTGCTCACGCACATGGGCGGGTGGAGCACCGTGACCTTGCCAGAGGTGATGAAGCGCATGGATGCGGCGGGCGCGCATTACGTGACGCTGGACCGCGCGCAGTCGGACGCGGCGTACCGCATGCCCGGCCCGCGCGCGGGCAACGGCGCGCTGATGGAGCGCCGCGCACAGGACGCGGGCATCGACCTGTCCGGGCTCCCGGAGGTCGAACCGGTCGGGAATCTGGACGCGCTGTGCCGCTGATGCGCTAGCGGCGGTCCCCCTGTCGTGCGTCGGCATGGCCGAAAATGAGCTATACCTACCATATAGTTTCAATTCTGGCACTTCAGGCCGTCGACTGGTTTTGCGAGGGGGGACATGGAACACGCGCGGGTGCCGGGCGTCACCAGCATGCAGGATGCCCTGCGCGCCGCCGGCGCCCAGGCCGGGCACATCGGCGACCTGTGGAACGGCACGCTGGCCCTGTGCACGTTCGTGTTCGTGGCTATCGTTGTCGCGACGATCATCGCCGTCTGGTGCGCCCCGCGGGCCGATGCCGCGACGCGGCCCGACACATCGTCGCTGGATGGCCCTGAGCACCGGATCTGGTGCCGCATCGGCTGGGCGACGGGGACCTCCGTTGCCGGTCTGCTCGTGCTGCTCGCCGGCGACGTGTTCACGAGCCGCGCGCTGGCCCGCCTGCCGCTGCGGGACGCCGTCAACATCGAACTGGTCGGGCACCAGTGGTGGTGGGAGGCGCGCTATCTCGACGCCGACGCGTCGCGCGAATTCACGACGGCGAACGAGCTGACGATTCCCGTCGGCCGGCCCGTCATCGTCACCTTGCGCGCCGATGACGTGATCCACTCGCTGTGGGTGCCGAATCTGGGGGGCAAGAAGGACCTGATCCCGGGCCGCACGGCGACCCTGCAACTGCGCGCGGACCGCGCCGGCACCTACCGCGGCCAGTGCGCCGAATTCTGCGGCCTGGAACACGCGCTGATGGCGCTGCTCGTGCATGCCGTGCCGACCTCCGACTACGAGGCCTGGGCCGCGAACCAACGGGGGAACGCGCGCGATCCCGCGGACGCCGCCGCGCGCCGCGGCCGCGACGTGTTCCTCGGCGCGAGCTGCGCGAAGTGCCACGCGGTGGCCGGCACGCCCGCGCAGGGGCGCATGGGGCCGGACCTCACGCACCTGGCGTCGCGCCGGACGATCGCCGCCGGCATCTTCCCCAACAACCGTGGCCACCTCGCGGGCTGGATCGCCGATCCGCAGGCGCTCAAGCCCGGGGTGAACATGCCGGCCAACACCTTGCCCCCCGACGACCTGCAGGCGCTGCTGACCTACCTGGAGACCCTGCGATGACAGTATCCGACCCACGTCACGACACGACGGAGCGCCTGACGCCGCGCGCCGAGCCGGCCGCCGCCACGGCGCTCGAGCGCACGTGGCGCGACCCGCCGGGCGTCTACGGCTGGTTCGCCGCGATCAACCACAAGACGATCAGCATCCGCTTCATCGTCACGACGATGCTGTTCTTCCTGGCCGGCGGCGTGCTGGCCCTGCTGATCCGCCTGCAGCTGGCGCAGCCGAACGCCGGCATCATCGGGCCGGACATGTACAACCAGATCTTCACGATGCACGGCTCGACGATGATGTTCCTGTTCGCCGTGCCCATCATGCAGGCCGTCGCCGCGTACCTGATCCCCCTGATGGTCGGCGCGCGCACCCTCGCGTTCCCACGGCTGAACGCGTACGCGTACTGGATCTTCACGATGGGCGGCATCATGCTGTACGCCGCGTTCTTCGTGAACGCCGGGCCGGATGCCGGCTGGTTCGCCTACGTGCCGCTGTCCGGCCCCCAGTACTCGCCCGGCAAGCGCGTGGACTTCTGGGCACAGATGATCACGTTCACGGAGCTGTCCGGCCTGATGGAGGCGATCGTCATCATCACGACGATCCTGAAGCTGCGCGCGCCCGGCATGAGCCTGAACCGCATGCGGCTGTACGTGTGGGCCATGCTCGTGACGTCGTTCATGGTGCTGTTCGCGCTGCCCGCCGTCATGCTGGCCAGTACCGCGCTGATCACGGACCGCCTCGTCGATACGCAGTTCTACAACCCGGACAAAGGCGGCGACGCTTTGCTGTGGCAACACCTGTTCTGGTTCTTCGGCCACCCCGAGGTCTACCTGATCTTCATCCCGCCGCTGGGCTTCATCTCCAGCATCGTCGCCGCGTTCGCGCGCCGGCCCGTCGTCGGCTATCCCGCGATGATCCTCGCGCTCGTGACCACGGCGTTCCTTGCGTTCGGCCTCTGGGTGCACCATATGTTCGCGACCAACCTGCCGGACCTGGGCAAGACGTTTTTCACGGCCGCGAGCCTGATCATCGCCGTGCCCACCGCCGTGCAGATCTTCTGCTGGATCGCGACCCTGGGCAGCGGCCGCATCCACTTCAAGACGCCGCTGCTGTTCGTGCTGGCGTTCTTCTTCATCCTCGTGATGGGCGGGCTGACGGGCCTGATGCTGGCGTCGGTGTCGCTCGACACGCAGCTGCACGACAGCTTCTTCGTCGTCGCGCACCTGCACTATGTGCTGATGGGCGGCGCCGTGTTTCCCCTGTTCGGGGCGTTCTATTTCTGGTTCCCCAAATTCACGGGACGCATGCTGGGCGAGCGCCTGGGCCGCTGGAATTTCTGGCTGTTCTTCATCGGCTTCAACGTCACGTTCTTCCCGATGCACCTGCTCGGGTTGTGGGGCATGCCGCGCCGCGTCTACACGTATCCGGCCGAGATGGGATGGGGCGACATGAACCTGGTGGCGAGCATCGGCGCGGCGATGATCGGGCTGAGCGTGCTGCTGTTCCTCGTGAACGTGGCGCGCAGCCTGCGCGCAGGCAGAGTCGCGGGGCCCGATCCGTGGGGCGCCGGTACGTTGGAATGGAGCGTCGCGTCGCCGCCGCCGATGGGCAATTTCGAGGTGATCCCGGTCGTGCACGGCCGCTATCCGCTGTGGCAACCGCAGCTCGAGCCCACGCACGTGGAGGGCATGTCGAACGACTGGCGCGAAGTCCTGGTCACGACCGTGGCCGATGCGGAGCCGGACCACCGCCTGTCGATGCCGTCGCCGTCGATCTGGCCGTTCCTGTCGGCGCTGGCGACGACGGTCCTGTTCATCGGCTCCATCTTCACGCCGTGGGCCGTCGTGTGGGCCGCCGCGCCCGTCGCCGTGACGGCCACGCTGTGGTTCTGGCCCAGGCGCGCCATCGTTCGGGAGCGTGTCCGTTCGGAGGTCCGGCCGTGAGCGCCACGCGCGAAAACCGCGCGTCGGGCAAGGAAGCCGTGCGGCGCGGCGCTCGACGTGTCCGGCATGCCCACGTTCGCGTTCGGCACGCGCAGCCCCATGTGGTGGGGCACGATGGGCCTCGTCGCTGTCGAGAGCACGGTGTTCGCGCTGACGGTGATGACCTATTTCTACCTGCGCAGCCACGCGAACGTGTGGCCGATGAGCCGCTTCCCGCCCGACCTCCTGTGGGGCAGTCTGAACACGGTCATCCTGCTGGCCAGCCTGTGGCCGAACCAGAAGGCCAAGCAGGCGGCCGAACGGCTGGACATCCACGGCGTGCGTCTGTGGATGACGGTGTGCATGCTGTTCTCGGTGGCTTTCCTGGCCGTGCGCGCATTCGAGTTCGGCGCGCTGAACACGCGCTGGGACAGCGACGCCTACGGCTCCGTCGTCTGGATGCTGCTCGGCCTGCACACGACGCACCTCATCACGGACGCCTACGATTCGCTCGTGCTGACGGCGCTGATGTTCACGGGGCCGCTGGAAGGCAAGCGCTTCGTGGACGTCAGCGAAAACGCGGGCTACTGGTATTTCGTCGTGCTCAGCTGGCTCCCGATCTATGCCGTCATTTATTGGGGAGCGCGCGTCTAGCGGGAGAATCCATGGGAAACTGGCCGGCTTTGCTGCTCGCGCCCACGCTGGCGCTGACCAATCTGTCCATCACGTATGCGCTCGTGACGCCCGCGTGCTCGCGCCAGTCGATGGCGGCGCCGAACGTCGTGTCGGCCGTCGTGCTGATCGTGTGCGCCTGGATGAGCTGGGCCGCGTGGCGCAACTGGAAGGCCGGCCGCAGCATGGGCCGTGAGGCCGCGCGCGACCACGTGCCGGACCGGCCGCCGTTCGTCGCACTCGTGGCAAGCATGGTCGGCGCGCTGTCCTGCCTCGCCGTGCTGGCGCAATGGTTTCCGCAATGGGTGCTGTCGCCATGCGCAAACTGATCCTCATCGCACCGATGCTGGTGCCCGCGGCGGCCCGCGCGCACGACGTGGAGGCCGAGCTGGCGGCCGGACCAATCCTCGGCTGGGGCGCCGAATGGTGGGTGCTGGCGCTGCTGGCGTCGTC
Organism: Massilia putida; assembly: GCF_001941825.1. NCBI lineage: Bacteria > Pseudomonadati > Pseudomonadota > Betaproteobacteria > Burkholderiales > Oxalobacteraceae > Massilia > Massilia putida. The sequence continues at coordinate 730,310 of NZ_CP019038.1, read as the reverse complement.
CCTGATCTTGTACGCGGCGGGCCTGGCGCGCCTGTGGCCGCGCGCCCGGGGAGCCCGCCGGCCACTGGCGCGCCAGGCCGCCTGGTTCGGCGCGGGCTGGGCGATGCTCGTGCTGGCGCTGGCGTCGCCGCTGGACGGTGCCGGCGCCTATGCGTTTTCCGCGCACATGGTGCAGCACGAGATGCTGATGATCGTCGCGGCGCCGCTGCTCGTGCTGGGCCGCCCGCTCGCACTGTGGTTGTGGGCGTTCGGTCGCCACGCGCGCCTCGCGATCGCGGACGGCACGCGCAGGCCGGGCGTGCGCGCCGCATGGGGCGCGCTGACGGCGCCGCTGAATGCATGGCTGCTGCATTTCGCCGCGCTGTGGATGTGGCATGTGCCGGCGTGCTTCCAGCTGGCGCTGGCGGACAATGCCATGCACGCGCTGCAGCACACGAGCTTCCTCGCCAGCGCGCTGCTGTTCTGGTGGGCCGTGCTGGGGCGCGAGGGCGGGGCGCACGGCCGCGGCGGCGCCATCGTCTACCTGTTCACGACGATGATGCACACGGGCGCGCTCGGCGCATTGTTCACGATGTCGGGCACGGTCTGGTATCCGCTGTACGCCAACCGCGCGCAGCTGTTCGGCTTGACGCCGCTGGAGGACCAGCAGCTGGGCGGCCTGATCATGTGGATTCCCGGCGGCCTGGCCTACCTCGTCGCGGGCCTCGTCCTGTGTGCGCGCTGGCTGCGCCCGGGGCCGGCCACGCGCGTTGCGGAGCTGCGGCCATGACCGGTCGCCTGTCCATCATGCTGATGTGCGCGTTGGCGCTGGCCGCCTGCTCGAAGACGCCTTCGACGCCGGAGCCGATCACGGGCGGCGACCCGCGCGCCGGCCGCGCGCTTCTGGCCCGTTACGGCTGCGCGAGCTGCCACAAGATCAAGGGCATCGCCCATGCGGACAGCCAGGTCGGCCCGCCGCTCGACGCGATCCGCTCGCGCGGCTACATCGCCGGCGTCCTGCCGCACGACACGGATAACCTCATCAAATGGATCCGGCATCCGCGCCAGGTCGTCCCGGGCACGGCGATGCCGGAACTGGGCGTGAGCGAGGCCGAGGCGCGCGACATGGCCGCCTATCTGTACAGCCAATAAGAAAGGAAAAGTGTGTTCGAACAGACGGAGCAACAAGTCCGAGCGTGGGTCGAGTGGCTGCGCCTGCTGGTGGAAGCGCTGGGTGCGCTCGTGATCGCGGCGGGCATCGTCATCGTGATCGTCGCGCTGGTGCGCTATGTGGCGTCCGGCGGCGGCGGGAGTTTCGTGCCCATCCGGCTCGCGTTCGCCCGCTACCTGACCCTCGCGCTGGAACTGCAGCTGGCGGCGGACATCCTGTCGACGTCGATCGCGCCCACGTGGGACCGCATCGGCAAGCTGGCCGCCATCGCCGTGATCCGGACGGCGCTGAACTACTTCCTCAGCCGCGAATTGAAGGATGAAACGGCCAGCGCCGAACCCGCGCTGCGCGAAGCGCCGGAAGGCCGCCGTGGTTGACGACGGCCTGCGGGAGCTGTCGCCAGGGACGGTCGGGCGCCGGCAGAAGGACTAGTCCAGCAGCGTCAGCACCATCGCCTGCTCGAACAACGCGGTGCCCGGCCGCGGCTCCGGCGCGCCCACGTCGACGAAGCCGGCGCGCCGGTACAGCCGCGCGGCCGCGCCGTCGCCCGCTGTCACCCCCAGGTGCAGCGCTTGCGCGCGTCGTGCACGCGCCCACGCGATGGCGGCGTCGAGCAACGCTGCGCCGACACCCCGGCCGCGTGCTTCGGGCGCCACCCATACCTGATACAGGCTGGCGCCGGCGCCTTCCATCTTCACCCACGACAGGCCGACCGGCGTGCCGTCCAGCTCGGCGGCGAACGGCCAGCCTTGCTGGTACGCGCCCAGCGCGGGCGCGGCGAGGCGCGCGGCCCAGGCATCGTCCGTGCGTTGCGATTCCTCGGCAAAGGTGCTGCAGAAGGCGTAGGGCGCCTCGGCCAGCGCGCGCAGGCGCAGGTCGCGGTAGACGGGCCAGTCGTCGGGGTGCAGAGTGCGGATAGCGGGCATGGCGTGGTCCGGTGATGGGGAACGACGATCATAATGGATTTCCGCATGAGCAAGCTCGAAAAGCTTCGTTGCCGCGTCCCGCGTGCGGCCCTAAGCTTGGGGCATCGCCAACTCAGGGATGCATCTCATGTCCGCAGTACTGCAAACCCGCCAGCAATTCGACATCCATCCGTTCGACGCGCCGCTGGGCGCCGAAGTCGTCGGCCTCGACCTGTCCCTGCCGCTAGCCGCCGGCGATTTCGCCCACCTGCACAGGGCGCATCTCGCGCACCACGTCCTCGTATTCCGCGAACAGCACATCACGCCCGCCCGGCAGGTGGCGTTCAGCCGCCTCTGGGGCCCGCTGCAGATCCACGTGCTGCGCCAATTCCAGCTGCCGTCGCAGCCGGAGGTGCTCGTCGTGTCGAACATCCGCGAGAACGGCCAGCCCATCTCACGACCCTGGCGATGTCCACCCGCATCGGCCGCGACGTGCTGGAGACCTTGACGGCCATGCTGAATCCCTTGCCCGCGATCGCGCTGCTGCCCCTCGCGTTGCTGTGGTTCGGGCTGGGGCAGGGCAGTCTCGTGTTCGTGCTGATGCACTCGGTGCTGTGGCCATTGGCGCTGGCGACGTATGCGGGCTTCCGCGCCGTGCCGGAAACGCTGCGCATGGCGGGCCGCAATTACGGTCTCGGACCGCTCGCGCTGGTCGCGCAGATCCTCGTCCCGGCCGCGCTGCCGGCGATCCTGTCCGGACTCAAGATCGGCTGGGCGTTCGCATGGCGCACGCTGATCGCGGCGGAACTCGTGTTCGGCACGACGTCCGGCAAGGGAGGCCTCGGCTGGTACATCTACCAGAGCCGTAACGAGTTGTTCACGGACCGTGTGTTCGCGGGACTCGCGGCCGTCATCGCGATCGGTCTCCTGTTCGAACACCTCGTGTTCCAGTCGGCGGAACGCCTGACGGTAAGGCGCTGGGGCATGCAACGCTGACAACGGTCGCGCACGATAAGCGTAAACATGTTGTCAATGTGCCGGGGCGGAGGGTAAGATTTCGCGTTTCCCCCTGCGCTCCCACCCGCATGAACCCATCCCCGAACGCGTCCGACCTGTCCTCGGTCGAGCAGGTCAAGTCGAGCCGTCCGTACCGCGAGTTGTTGCGCTTGTTCGAGCAGGCGCCGGGCTTCGTGTGTTTCTTCCGCGGCCCGCAGCACGTCTACGAATTGCAGAACCACGCGCATCACCGGCTGGCCGGCTTCCGCGACATCATCGGCAAGCCGGTGCGCGAGGCGTTGCCGGAGCTCGAGGGCCAGCAATTCTTCGAGCTGCTCGACCAGGTGTTCGCCAGCGGCCAGGCGTTCGTCGGCCAGGCGCTGCCGCTTTCCGTGGCGCCGGCCAGCGGGGGCGCGGCGACGCTGCGCTACATCGACTTCGTGTACCAGCCGATCGTCGACGACGGCGGCGTCGTGCTCGGGATTTTCTCGCAGGGGAACGACGTCACCGAGCGCGTGCAGGCCGAGGAACAGCTGCGGCGCAAGCAGGAAGAACTGGAACGCATGGTCGAGGAACGCACGCGCGCTTTGGCCGATGCGCACGCCGCCCTCAAGCTGGCCAACGAACTGCAAGGCGACAAGATGCACCTGCAGCGCCTGTTCGAGCAGGCGCCCGGCTTCATCTGCGTGCTGCGCGGGCCGGACCACGTGTACGAACTGGCGAACGCCGCGTACCGGCGCCTGATCGGCGGTCGTGAACTGATCGGCATGCCGCTGCGCGCCGTGCTGCCGGAAGTCGAGCGCCAGGGCTTCGGCGACCTGCTCGACACCGTGTACCGCACCGGCAGGTCGTATGTCGGGCGCGCCGCGCCGGTGGAGCTGAACAACGATCCCGCGCAGGGGCCGGAGCTGCGCTACCTCGATTTCATCTACCAGCCGGTCGTCGATCCGACGGGCCAGGTGATCGGCATCTTCGTGCAGGGCAGCGACGTGACGGAGCAGAAGCACGCGCAGGATGCGCTGAGCCGCCATCAGACCGAGCTGGAATCGCTCGTCTCCGAACGCACGGCCGAACTGACGGTGGCGCAGGAAGCGCTGCAGCGCTCGCAGAAGCTGGAAGCCATCGGCAAGCTGACGGGCGGCGTGGCGCACGACTTCAACAACATCCTGCAGGTCGTCGGCGGCAATCTGGAACTGCTGCAGCGCCGTGGCGGCGACGCCGCCGTGCAGAACATCCTGCAGGTGGCGCTGCACGCCGTCCAGCGCGGCGGCAAGCTGTGTTCGCAGCTGCTCGCGTTCGCGCGCCGCCAGCCGCTGCAGCCCGTCGTCGTGAACCCGGCCCGCGTCGTGGCGGACATGGACGACCTGCTGCGGCGCGCGCTCGGCGAGACGATCCAGATCGAGACCGTGCGCGCGGGCGGCCTGTGGAACACGGTGGTCGACCCCAACCAGCTGGAAAACGTGATCCTGAATCTCGCCATCAATGCGCGCGACGCGATGTCCGGGGGCGGCCGCCTCACCATCGAGATCGCCAATGCCATGCTGGACGACGACTGCGTGGCGGCCGAGCCGGACGTCAGGCCGGGCCAGTACGTGATGATCGCCGTGTCGGACACCGGCTGCGGCATGCCGCGCGACGTGCTCGAACGCGCGTGCGAACCGTTCTTCACGACGAAACCGGAAGGCGTGGGCACGGGCCTGGGCCTGTCGATGGCCTACGGCTTCGTCAAGCAGACGGGCGGCCACTTCCGCATCTACAGCGAGGTCGGGGAGGGCACGACGGTGAGGATGTATTTCCCGCGCACGTTCGAGGTCGAGGATGCGACGACGCGCCTGTCCGACGTCGCCCCGCAGGGCGGCAGCGAGACGATCCTGGTCGTCGAGGACGATCCGGCCGTGCAGGGCACCGTCGTCGAGATGCTGGGCAGCCTCGGGTACCGCGTGCTGAAGGCCGACAATGCGACCGACGCGTACGGCATCATCAAGAGCGGCCTGCCGATCGACCTGCTGTTCACCGATGTCGTGATGCCGGGGCCGATGCGCAGCCCGGAACTGGCGCGCCAGGCCAAGACGCTGCTGCCGAACCTCGCCGTCCTGTTCACGTCGGGCTACACCCAGAACGCCATCGTGCACGGCGGCCGGCTCGACCCGGGCGTCGAGCTGCTGTCGAAGCCCTATGGCCGCGACCAGCTGGCGCGCAAGGTGCGGCACCTGCTGGCCAACCGGCCCGGCCAGGTGACGCCGCCGCCGGCCGCCGTGCCCTCGGCACCGCGGCGTGCGCGCATCCTGATCGCGGAAGACAATCCCGAATTGCTCGAGATGGCGTGCAGCCTGTTCGACGCGCTGGGCCAGGAAACCCGCGGCGCCGCCAGCGTGGATGGCGCCCTGGCGCTGTTGAACGAGAGCGCATGCGACGTGCTGTTCACCGACATCGACCTGGCCGGCCGGTCCGGCATCGACCTGGCGCGGCAGGCGCGCGCATTGCTGCCGCAGCTGCACGTCGTGTTCGCGTCCGGCTACGGCGCGCCGGACCGCGGCGCGCTCGGGTTCGCGTACGAGGTCGTGGCCAAGCCGTACCGGCTCGACGATCTGCGCGCGCTGCTGGCACGCCTGGCGTGACGCCCGTTTGCGCGCGCGCGCGGGATCGGTTAGGATCGGCATCCCGCGCCGGCGCCCGCCGCGCGCGGCCTCATGAAGACGCACGATGACTTTCCTGAACGTTCCCTACGCAGAAAAAGACGAAGCCCGCGCCCTCGGCGCACGCTGGAATCCCGGCCGCAAGCGCTGGTATGTGCCGGACGGGGTCGCGCTTGAACCCTTCCAGAAGTGGCTCAAGGAGGGCGGCAGTGGCGGCGGCGGCCGCGTCGACTCGGCGGCGGCAAAGCTCGTCGTCGGCGCCAACTATATCGATCTGGCCCACGCCTGCAACCCGTTCGAGCCCTGCGCCGAATGCGATAAAGCGCTCGCCGGCACGCCGTGGCAGCAGGCGCGCGCGACGCTTGCGAAGCGCTAGGGCCAAGAATCGTACGCCGTTCCCGTCCGCGCGCGGACGGCGGCGGCTCAGCGCTTCGCCAGCACGCCCAGCACCGCGAGGCTCATGGCCTGCGCGGCCGTCTTGATCGACGGTTCCGGCACGGGCGCATAGAACGGCGAGTGGTTGAACGCGAGCGGCTTGCCGCCGGGGCGCTGCGCCGCCGCCACTTCCTCGGGCGCGTACACGCCCGTGAAGAAGAACATCGATGGAATGCCCTCGTTGGCGTAAGCGGAAAAGTCTTCGCTGGCTGTCATGGCGGGCATGCGGTGCGCGTTCTGCGGGCCGAACGCGTCGCGGAACACGGCTTCGGTGCGGCGCACGAGCGCGTCGTCGTTGACGATGGCGGCGCCGCCCGGGGTCAATCGCACGTCCGGCGCCGGCGCGTCGGCCATCGCGGCCGAGGCGTTCGCCACGCGGCGCACGCCGTCCAGCAGCTTCGCCCGCACTTCCGGACTGTACGAGCGGATCGTGCCGCGCACCTGCACGGTGTCCGGGATGATGTTCCCGACCGTCCCGCCCTGGATCGCGCCGATCGTCACCACGCCGAATTCCTTGGGATCCTTCTCGCGGCTGACGACGGTCTGCACGTCGACGATGAAGCGGGCGGCGATGGCGATGGGGTCGATGGCCTTGTCCGGCGCGGAGCCGTGGCCGCCGCGGCCCTTGAACTGGATGTCCAGCGCGTCCGAGTTGGACGACACCGGGCCGCTTTCGTAACCGACGGTGCCGTACGCGAGCGGCCACGAATGGAGGCCGAACGCGACATCCGGTTTCGGAAAGCGTTTGAAGAGACCGTCGTCCAGCATGGCGCGCGCGCCCGACACCGTTTCCTCGGCCGGCTGGGCGATGAACATCAGCGTGCCCTGCCACTGGGATTTCAGCTCGGCGAGCGTGCGCGCGGCGCCGAGCCACGCGGCCATGTGGACGTCGTGGCCGCAGCTGTGCGTGGTGAACGTCGCGCCGTCGTGCGTGCGCTCGTGGCTGGCGTAGGGCAGGCCGGTCTTTTCTTCCATCGGCAGCCCGTCCAGCTCCGTGCGCACGAGGACCGTCGGCCCGGCGCCGTTGCGCAGGATGGCGACGAGGCCCGTGCGCCCGACCTTTTCCGTCACCTCGAAGCCCAGCTTGCGCATCTCGGCCGCCAGCTTGCCGGCGGTGCGCGTTTCCTGGAACGCGATCTCGGGATGCGCGTGCAGATCCTTGTAGACGCCATCCAGCCACGGGTACATGCCGTCGACGCGGCCGGCGACCTGGGTCTTGAGCGGGGCCGCGGATTGGGCGGCGGCGGTGCCGGCGAGCGCCAGCAGGAGGGTGGCAACGACGGTGCTTTTCAAGGCGGGCCTCTTCATCGATAACGAAGCGACAAGCCTAGCACGGCCCGGTCACGCCGTGCAAACCCGGTTGCGGCCCCCATGCTTGGCCGCGTACAGCGCGCGGTCGGCCGCCTGCAGCAGCGTCGTGGCGTCGAGGCCGTGGGCCGGCCACACGGCGACGCCGAACGACGCCGTCACCTCCGGCAGCAGGACGTCGCCGAGGTTCAGTTCGAGGGCGGCGATGGACGCGCGGATCGTCTCGGCGCAGCGTACGGCCGCCGCGCTGTCGCATTCGGGCAGCACGAGCACGAGTTCCTCGCCGCCGTAGCGGCAGGCGACGTCGCTGCGGCGCACGCCGTCGCGCAGGGCGCGTCCGACCGCGCGCAGCACGAAGTCGCCCGCTTCGTGGCCGTACGTGTCGTTCATGTGCTTGAAGTGGTCCAGGTCGATCATCACGACGGCCAGCGCGGCGCGCTTGCGTTCGGCGCGGAACAGTTCGCGGCGCAGGGTCTCGTCGAAGTAGCGGCGGTTGTACAGGCCCGTGAGCTCGTCGATGGTGGACTGGCGCCGCAAGACTTCGCGCAGGTTGATGTTGCTGGTGCCGAGCGCCAGCTGTTCGCTGATCGCGGCGGCGGTCGCCTCGTCGAGCGCCGCCTCCGGACCGGCGGGGAGGCTCGTCACCAGCAGGCCCAGGACCTCGCCCTGCGAAATCATCGGCACGCACACGTTGGTGCGGTCGGGTGCCGGCGGCGGACCGCAGTGGGCGCAATGCATGCCGTCGCCGGCCTGGGCCGCGTGGGTGCGGCCGAAGCGCAGGCCCCAGCATTGGCCGGTGCCGATGAGGTCGGGGTGGTGGTCGGCCCCGCCCCACGTGGCGGCCCGCTGCAGGAAATCGCGCGAATGGCGGTACAGGTAGACGGCGCCATCGCTGCCGGGCAGCAGCTTGGGGAGGAAGGCCGGCAGCACGTCGCGCAGTTCGTCGGCGCGGGTCAGGCTGTCCATCGCCTGCAGCATCTGCGCGGTGACGGCCAGGCGCCGGCTGCGCGCGTGGCTTTGGCGGGCCTGGTCGGCCTGGGCCTCGGCCATCTGGTGCGCCTGTTCGGCGGCCCGGGACCGCTCGCGCAGGCTGCGCGTCACCGCATACAGCGCGATGCCGATGATGAGGGCGCTCGCGGCGCTGGCCGCGACGCCGAGCACCGTGTTGTAGCCGAGCGTCGTGCGCAGGCGGTCGCGCAGCGTGTGGCGGTCGCGCTCCATCGCATCCACGCGGTCGCCGATGAGGGCGCGCAGCCGGTCCATCTGCTGCTTGCCGCTGTGATCCGCGACGACGGCGGCGGCGGGGCCGAAGCCGGCGTCGCGGCGCAGCCGGATGGTGGCGGCCAGTTCGTCCAGCTTCAGCCGCGAGATCCGCTCGATGTCGTTCAGCGTCGCCCGCTCTTCCGCGTCCGCGACCAGCGGTTTCAGCTTGCGCAAGGCGTCCGGCAGCTCGGCCACGGCCGCGTCGTATGGCGCGAGGTAGGCCGCGTCGCCGGTGATGATATAGCCGCGCTGGCCGGTCTCCGCATCCTTGAGCAGGTCGAGCAGGTGGTCGTAGGCGCGCGCCTTGTCCGACACGACCTTCAATGCAGTCACCGTGGCGTCGGCCTCGCGGCCGCTGTTGAAGGGCAGCGCGGCCAGGCCGGCCACGATCAGCAGGATGACGACGGCAAGCCAGCGCAGGCCGGGATCGGCCGCACCGGAGGGAGGGTGGGATGGAAGGGTGTCGGTCACCAGCACTGGCGCTCCTCGGCAGCGTGCGGCGGGCGCCGCGGTGACGTCATTTTGCCTCAATGAAATCGCGGCGCTCAAGCGTTAAGTGACGAAAATGATGACTGTTGCATGCTAATTGCACGTTCGTGCATGCATGTTTGGCAATAATGTGTTGGATTCGCCGACAAAAGGTGAAAAAAAGTTTCCATGCGTAAAGCATCGTACGGTGCCGGTGCTATAGTGGGATGGCCCAGCCCCGCACACGATTTTCGGGCCCAATCCCGCCAGCAAGCAGCGGCCTACCCGCGCGCACCCGTCCAGACCGAACGATCATGAGCTCATCCCATCCGAACCACGCCGTCGTCCGCCGCGCGAACGCGGTCGCCGCGGCGCGCGCCCGCGCCCGGCGCATGCATCGCGAGGCGACGCACGATGCCGCCACCGGGCTGCCGAACCACGACGAATTCATGAGCCGCCTCGAACGCGCCCTGGCCGCGGCCGGCCGCACGGGCGCGGGCACCGCGCTGCTGTGCGTCGGCCTCGACGGCGCCGGGGAGGACGGCGCGCTGCGTGCGTTCGCCACCCGGCTGCGCGCGTCCGTGCGCCGCACCGACGTGACGGGCGTGCTCGGCGACGGTGTGTTCGGCGTGCTGTTGACGCACCTCGCCGACCCGGTCGCCGTCGTGCCGGCGCTCGCCGCCAAGGTGCTGGCCGCGGACGCGCGCGCCAGCGTCGGCATCGCGTTCGCCGAGGGCGTCAATGGCGGCGACGCGCTGCTGGCGCGGGCGCAAACGGCCATGCACGCGGCGCGCAGGCAGGGCGCCAACACGGCCGTGTTCTTCGATGGCGGCGCGGCGCCGGTCCCGGACGAACCCGGCCCAGCCGGGGCGCCGCTGCCGCCGGACGAGACGGCGCGCGTCGAGGCCTTGCGCGCGACGCAGCTGCTCGACAGCGAACCCGACGAGCTGTTCGACCGCATCGTGCGCATCGTCTGCACGAGCTTGAACGTGCCGATCAGCCTCGTCTCCCTCGTCGACAGCGACCGGCAGTGGTTCAAGGCCCGCTGCGGCATGGAAGCGGGCGAGACGGCGCGCAACGTGTCGTTCTGCGCGTGGGCCGTGCTGGACGACGAGCCGCTCGTCGTCGGCGACGCTCTGCTGGACCCGCGCTTCGCGGACAACCCCCTCGTCAGCGGAGCGCCGTTCATGCGCTTCTATGCCGGGGTGCCGCTGCGCAGTGGCGGGCGGCGCATCGGGTCGCTGTGCGCCATCGACCACATGCCGCGCACGCTGACGCCGCAGGACCTGCTGGTCTTGAAACAGCTGGCGCGCATGGTCGAGGACCTGATCGAACTGCGCTCGGCCGCGCTGGGCGCCGTGCAAAGCCTGAACGACTGGGGCGGCCGGCCGTTGCTGGACGGTGGGACGGGCGCGCGGCTGCGCCAGCAATTCCTGCGCGATCCGCTGACGGGCTTGCCGAACCGCCTGGTCGTGGAAGACGCGATCGCGCGCCACGCGGTACGGGGGCCGGCGGGCGCTTGCGCGGTGCTGGCCGTCGTCGACGTCGACAATCTCGCCGCCGTCAATGAGGCGGGCAGCCACGCGGACGGCGACGCGGTGCTCGTGGCGATGGCCCGCCGCCTGCGGCACCAGGCCGGCCCCGGCGACGTGGCGGCCCGCATCGGCGGCAGCACTTTCCTGGTGTGGCTCCAGTCCGACGCCGACGATTGCGCCGCACGTGCCGAGGCGCTGCACCGTGCCCTGAATGGTCCCGTCCAGGTGGCCGGCCGGGTGATCCATGGCAGCGTGACGATGGGCCACAGCCGTTTCGGGCCGGACGGCCTCGATGCCGAGACGCTGCTCGTGCGCGCCCAGGCCGCGCTGCGCCATGCCAAGTCGCAGGGCCACGGCCTTGCGCGCGCGTTCGAGCCGGCGCACCGCCGTACCGAACCGCGCGTCCTGGAGCACGACCTGCGCGGCGCGCTCGCACGCGACGAGCTGGCGCTGGCGTACCAGCCCAAGGTCGACCTGCGCAGCGGCCGCGTCGTCGGCGTCGAGGCCCTGCTGCGCTGGCAGCATCCCGTGTTCGGCATGGTGCCGCCGTGCGACTTCATCCCGGTGGCCGAAGAAAGCGGCTTGATCATCCCGATCGGCCAGTGGGTGCTGGACCAGGCCTGCGCCCAGCTGCGCGCCTGGCACGACGCGGGCCATGCGGGCTTGAGCGTCGCGGTGAACCTGTCGGCGCGCCAGTTCCTCGACGACGAGGTCGCGGCGCGCGTCGTGCGCACGCTGGAGCGCCACGGCGTGCCGCGCGGCGCGCTGGAGCTGGAACTGACGGAGTCGACGTCGATGCACGATGTCGGGCGCAGTATCACGATCATGAAGGAGCTCAAGGACGCGGGCGTCGTGCTCAGCATCGACGACTTCGGCACCGGCTATTCGAGCCTCGCCTATCTGAAGCGCCTGCCGATCGACAAGGTCAAGATCGACCGTGCGTTCGTCTCCGACCTGGAACAGAGCGCGGAGTCGCGCGCCATCGTGCGCGCCATCGTGCGCGCCATCGTGACGGCAGTGCGCTGCCTGGGCCTGGACGTGATCGCCGAAGGCATCGAGCAGCCCGGCCAGGCGCGCCTGCTCATGGCCGACGGCTGCTTCGAGATGCAGGGATTTCATTTCGGCCGGCCCGTCGCGGCCGCGGAGTGTCCGCTCGACGCGCACTTCACCGTGGACGTGCCGCCGGAGGAGGGCGCATGAAGCGCGCTGCGGCCGGCAGGGCCGCGCTGCTGGCGTGTTGTCTCGCGGCGGCCGGTGCGCGCGCGGACAACGACGGCACGACGCTGGAGCGGCTCGAGGGCCTGGTGCGGACGGCGGACGCGGGCGCGCTTCCGGCTCTGCTGGCAGCGCAGAACGAGGTCATGGCCGGTGATTACGCCGACCGCATCGCCTACCTCAAGCTGCTGCGCCGCGCCTATGCCGACCACGGCGACACGGTTGGCGCGGAGCAGGCCGCGGAGCGGATCGTGCGGACCGCGCGGGCGCAGGGCGACGCGCTGGATACCGCGCTCGGCATGCTGGCGCGGCTCGGCGGGGCGGCCGGCCACGGGAAGACCGCGGCGCTCGCCGCGGTGAACGACATCGACGTCCGCCACGCCGACCTGCGCGACCCGGCATTCATGGCCGCGCTGCAGCAGGCGTATGGGGATGCCTACCTGCAGCTGGGCCAGTTCGACTTCGCGCACAGCCATTACCTGAAAGCGCTCGAGATCGCGCGCCGGTATCCCGAGTTCCACGAACCGACCGTGAACGAGTTGCGGCTGGCGGTCGCGAAGGTCTACGTGTACACCCGCGCGCCGGACAAGGTGCTTGCCACGCTGGCCACGGTCGGTCCGGACGGCGGCACGCTGTCGCCGCCGTCGGCCGTGCGCCGCTATGTCCTCGAAGGCATTGCCCACGTCATGCAGGGCCACCCGGACCAGGGGCGCGTCGCGTATTACAAGGGCCTCGCCGTCGCGCATGCGCACGGCCTTTCGCTGTTCGAAGCGAACGCCCTCGGCAACATCGCCGACAGCTGGCTGGAGGACGGCAACTACGTCGAGGCCGAGCGCGCCGCGCGGGCGGCGTTGCCGCTGGCGGCCAAGGCGGCCGACCCGGCCACGCGGCGCATCGCCGAAGTCAACCTCGGGTTCGCGCTGGCCGGACAAGGGCATGTGACGGAAGGCCTCGCGCATATCGACCTCATGTTGGCCGAGCTGCGCGCGGACGGCGCGCTGCCGGACCTGGCGAACGTGCTGCTCGAAAAAAGCCGCATGCTGGACAAGGCGGGCCTCGTGCGCCAGGCGCTGCAGGCATTGCAGGAACAGCGGGAGGTCGCGGCGAAGCTCGTCGCGGCGGAACACGAGAACACGGCCCGCGTGCTGCAGGAGCAGTTCGAGGCCCAGCGCCGCGCGATCCAGATCGAAAGCCTGCGCCGTGAGAACGGCTTGAAGGATGCGCAGATCCGCAAGCGCCGCGTGTGGCAGCTGATCGCCTCGACCGGCGCCGCCGTGGCCCTGCTGCTGTGCGGCTTCGTCTGGGTGCTGTACCGCCGTTCCATGCGCACGAGCCGCCGGTTGCGCGAATTGAACGAGGAACTGGCATTCCATTCCACGCACGACGCGCTGACCGGCCTCCTGAACCGCCGGTCGTTCCGCGACGCGATGGCGGCCCGCACGCCCGGCGGCAGCCGCTGCTTCATCCTGCTCGACATCGACCACTTCAAGTCGATCAACGACCGTCTCGGCCACGCGGCCGGCGACGAGGTGCTCGTGGAGGTCGCGCGCCGGCTGCGCGTCTGCGTGGGCACGCGCGGGCTGCTGCTGCGCTGGGGCGGCGAGGAATTCCTCGTCCACGCGGACGGGGGCGATCCCGCGGACCACGCGGAGCTCGTGCGCGCGCTGCTGGCCGCCGTCGCGCGCGATCCCGTGACGACGGCGGAGGGGCGGCGGATCCAGGTCACGATCACGGCGGGCGCGCTGTCGGTCCCTGCCGGCAGCGATGCCGCGATCGACTGGCAGCACGCGCTGGCGCTGGCCGACCAGGCCCTGTACCGGGGCAAGCAGGACGGCCGCCGCTGCGCCTATCTGGACGCGGCGGACTGCACGGGCAGCGTCACGCGCAGCGCGCGTATCGTGCCGGCCGGTGCCTGATCATCGGTAATCGGTAGAGTGGGCTCACCGAGCCCACGCGGACGTTCGCCATCAGTCGGCGTTACGCGTGGGCACGGGATGCCCGCCCTGCCCGGCGTCAGTGCGCCGGCATCACGAGCAGCTGCACGCCGGAGGGCGTCTGCGCCGCGTGGTAGACGCGCTGCGTGGCGGCCTTGAAGTCTTCCGGCTTCGCTTTCGGGATGGTGACGAAGGTCTGCGGATTCAGGTCCACCAGCGGGAACCAGGAGCTCTGCACCTGGACCATGATGCGGTGGCCGCGGCGGAACGTGTGGTCGACATCGCCCAGGTGGTAGCCGATCGCCTCCACCTTGCCCGGCACGAAAGGCTCCGGCTTCTCGAATCCGTTGCGGAATTTGCCGCGCAGCGGATTGCCGCGCACGAGTTGCTGGTAGCCGGCCATGGCGCCGCGCGGGGGCGCCACGTCGTTGCCCCGCGCCGGTTGCTCGCCCGCGGGATAGTCGGCCGGGTAGACGTCGATGAGCTTCACGACCCAGTCCGAATCCGTGCCCGTCGTCGACACGAACAGCTTGGGCGTCACGGGGCCGGCGACGGTGACGTCCTCTTCCAGCACGTCGCTCTGGTACACCAGCACGTCGGGTCGCGTGGCCGCGAAACGCTGGTCCGACACCATGTATTCCTGCGGCACCGACGTCGCCGGGTAGCCGACGTAAGGCACGGGCTTGTTCGGATCGGACACGTACTCGTCGTACCCGGCCCCCGGCGCCGGCTGCTGCCACGACAGCGTGCCGTGCGGACCGAAATACAAGGTGCGTGCCTTCGCCTGCACGGGCGGCCATGCGGTGTAGCGGCGCCAGACGTTGCTGCCCGTCTCGAAGGCCGTCACTTCCGCGATGGGCTGCGCGGGCTTCACGCCCTTGAGGTGCTGCTCGAAGAACGGGAACTGGATGTGCTGGCGGAAGTATTCGCCCGTCTTGCTGTCGAACGATACGCGCCCCAACTGCTTGCCGTCGTAGCGCGCCCACCCGCCGTGCACCCACGGGCCGATCACCAGGCCGTTGAAGGTGTTCGGGTTGTACTTTTTGATGGCGTGGTAGGTCGTGAACGGCCCTTGCGGGTCTTCGGCGTCGAACCAGCCGCCGACGGTGAGCACGGCCGCCTTCACGTTTTTCAAGTGCGGCGCGATGGCGCGCGTCTGCCAGAACGCATCGTACGTGTCGTGTTCGATCGTGGGTGCGAGCAGGGCACGCTGCTTGTCCGTCAGCGTGCCGAGGATGTTCGCCAGCGTGCGGTGCTTGAGGAAGAAGTCGTAGGCGTCGGCCGCGCCGTAGTCGAAGTCGGCCCAGGTCTTGGGCAGCGGCGTCGGGTTCTGCTGCTCGGTGAACGAGGCGTAGAAGCCGAAGTTCGCGGCCAGCATGAAGGCGCCGCCGTGGTAGGAGTCGTCGCCCATGTACAGATCCGTCACGGGCGCCTGCGGTGACGCGGCCTTGATGGCCGGGTGCGAATCGATGATGCTGGCCGACGTGTAGAAGCCGGGGTAGCTGATGCCGAGGATGCCGGCCTTGCCGTTGTTGTTCGGGACGTTCTTGAGGAGCCATTCCATCGTGTCGTACATGTCCTGGCTTTCCTGGCCTTCGCCGGCCGCGCGCTGCGGGTTCACGTGCGGCGTCATCTCCTGCCACTTGCCCTCGGACATATAGCGGCCGCGCACGTCCTGCTTGACGAAGATATAGCCCGCGTCCTCGAATTCCTTCGACGGTCCAATCTGCTTCGGATACCAGTCCTCGCCGTAGTGCAGCTCGCCCTCGGCCTGGACGCCCGCGCCGTACGGCGTGCGGTTGACCAGGAACGGGTAGGACTTCGAGGCATCCTTCGGTACGTACACGACGGTGAAGAGCTTCGTCCCGTCGCGCATCGGGATGCGGTATTCGTACTTCGTGTACGTCTCGCGCAGGTCGCGCGGCGCGAGCTTGGCGTCTTCCGCCGCTTGCGCGGGGGTTGGGGGCAGGGCGGAGCACGCGAGCGCCACCAGCAGGGTAAGCAGGGGCAGGCGTGCGGGCAGGGAGTGACGGGTCATGACTTCCTTGGTGATGGGTGAGCAAATGTGCAGTATAAATCTGTTGGGAAAAACTTAACATGTCTTATGAGCGCTGGCGTACAGAAGCCGACGATGGCGTCCTGCATCATCACGGCATCATCGGGGAGTACGCATGCTCGAGCCATCCCGCCGCACGCAGGCAGGCCGCCGCCGGTTCGCCGCCGGCGCGGGCGCGCTGCTGGCTGCGTCCGCGGTGGCCGGATGCGCAACGATGTGGCGGCCGGCGCTCGAACCGCAGGCGCATGTGCCCGTGTTCGATGCCGCCACGGTCGCGAGCGGCGAACGGCTGGCGGCGCTCGGCAATTGCGCGGCCTGCCACACGGCCGATCCGGCGCGGCCCTATGCCGGCGGCGTGGGCGTTGCGACGCCGTTCGGCACCGTCTACAGCACCAACATCACGCCGGCCGCCGACACGGGCATCGGCCGCTACAGCGAGGCCGCGTTCACGCGCGCGCTGCGCGAGGGCGTGGCCCGCGACGGACACCTGCTGTATCCCGCCTTCCCGTACGACCACTACACGCGCCTGACCCAGGACGACATCCGCGCGCTGTACGCCTACTTCATGACGCGCCCGCCGCTGGACGCGCCCGCGCATCCCAACGACTTGCGGTTCCCGTTCAATTTCCGGCCTCTCGTCGGTGTCTGGAACACGCTGTACCTGAAGCGCGAACCCTGGATGCCGGACCCGCGCCGAAGCGCCGCGTGGAACCGCGGGGCCTACGTGGCGGACGCGCTGGCCCATTGCAGCGCGTGCCATTCGCCGCGCACGCGGCTGGGCGGCGAGGACCGCATGCGCTTCCTGGACGGTGGCGAGGCCGAGGACTGGTATGCGCCCTCGCTGAACGCGAACTCGCCGTCGCCGCTGCCGTGGACGCACGAACAGCTGGTCGCCTACCTGCGCACCGGGATCGCTCCGGAGCACGCCGTCGCCGGCGGTCCGATGCAGGGCGTGGTGGAGAATCTGGGCCGCGCGGATCCGGCCGACGTCGACGCGCTGGCCACCTGGCTCCACAGCTATTTGCAGCAGGCGCCGGCGCGCGCGACGAACGCGGCGCGGCCGGGCGCGTTGCCTGCGCCGGCCGCCGCCGACCCCGACCAGCTGAAGCAGGGCTACGACGTGTACGCCGGCGCCTGCGCGCGCTGCCACGAGGCCGGCCGCGCGGCCACGTCCGGCACCGCGCTGCCGCTGCAGCAGGCCGTGGCGCTGTACGATCCCGATCCGCGCAGCCTGCTGCACATCGTGCGCGACGGGATCGCGCCGCCGGGCGGCGCACCGGCGCGCTGGATGCCCGCGTTCGCTGGGATCCTGGACGACGGCCAGGCCGCGGCGCTGGCCGCCTACCTGCGCCGCTACGGTGCGGCCAGGCCGGCGTGGCCCGACCTCGAGGACAGCGTCCGGAAAGCGCGGCAGCCATGACCACCTATCGACTGCACGTCAATGGCCGCACGCATACGGTGGACACCGAGCCGGACACGCCGCTGCTGTACGTGCTGCGCGACGACCTGGGCCTGTGCGGCGCCAAGTTCGGCTGCGGCCTCGGTCAGTGCGGCGCCTGCACCGTGACGCTCGGCGGGGCTGCCGTCATGTCCTGCCTCGTGCCCGTGTCGGCCGTCGGCGGGCGCGTCGTCGGCACCGTCGAGGGCCTGGGGCGGCCGGACGCGCCGGGCGTGTTGCAGCAAGCCTTCATCGACGAGCAGGCCGCGCAATGCGGCTACTGCATCGCCGGGATGATCATGCGGGCCAGCAGCCTGCTCGCGCACACGCCGGCGCCGTCCGAAGCCGAGATCCGCCGCCACATGATGCCCAACCTGTGCCGCTGCGGCACGCATATGCGCATCCTGCGTGCCGTGCGGCGCGCGGCCGCCATGCTGGCGAAGGGCAAGCCGTGACGCGGGCCATGCCGCACAGCGTGGCGCGCCGGCGCTTCCTCGCCGCCGGCGGTTCGCTCACGCTGGCGTTCGCGTTCCGTCCCGCGTGGAGCGCGGACAAGCTGCCGGGAAGCCTGGACAAGACGCCGTGGCTGGACGCCTGGATCCGCATCGACGCCGGCAACCGCATCACGGTCTTCACCGGCAAGGCGGAACTGGGGCAGGGCATCCGCACGGCCCTGCTGCAGGTGGCGGCGGAGGAACTCGTCGTCAGCCCCGCGCGCATCGCGATGGTGACCGCCGACACGGCGCGCACGCCCAACGAGGGCTACACGGCCGGCAGCCACTCGATGCAGGACAGCGGCACGGCGCTGCGCCACGCGGCCGCGCAGGTGCGCACGATCCTGGCCGGGCTGGCCGCGCGCCGTTTCGGCACCGATGTCTCGGCCATCACCGCGGCCGACGGCGCGATGCGCGCACCGGACGGCCGCAGCGCCACCTACGGCGCACTGCTGGCCGGCCAGACCTTGCACCTGCGCGCGGACGGCCAGGCGGCGCCGCGCGATCCGGCCTCGCACACCATCTCGGGACGGAACCTGGCGCGCGTGGATATTCCGGCCAAGGTCGCCGGCGGGCCCGCCTACGTCCAGGACCTGCGCCTGCCCGGCATGGTGCATGGCCGCGTCGTGCGTCCGCCATCGCCCAGCGCGCGGCTGGACGGCGTCGACGAGGGGCCACTCACGGATCTGCCGGGCGT
This sequence comes from Massilia putida, assembly GCF_001941825.1. NCBI lineage: Bacteria > Pseudomonadati > Pseudomonadota > Betaproteobacteria > Burkholderiales > Oxalobacteraceae > Massilia > Massilia putida. The sequence continues at coordinate 711,780 of NZ_CP019038.1, read as the reverse complement.
GTTGAAGGTGGTGCGCGACGGCCGCTTCCTGGCCGTGATTGCCGACCGCGAATACCGCGCCGTGAAGGCGGCCGCCGCGCTGGCGCAGAATGCGCGCTGGACCCTGCCGGCCGATCTGCCGGCGGACCTGACACCGGCCGATCTCGTGCGCCGCCTGCCGGCGCAGTCCACGACGATCCTCGACCGGGGGGCCGGCAGCACTGGCGGCCGGACGCTGCGCGCGGCGTATTCGCGGCCGTTCCAGCTGCACGCGTCGATCGGACCGTCGTGCGCCGTCGCGCGCCTGGACGACGGGCGCTACACGGTCTGGACCCACTCGCAAGGCGTGTACCCGCTGCGCGCGGCGCTGGCGGAAATGCTGGGCGTGGCGGAGGACGCCGTCCATTGCATCCACGTGGAGGGCGCCGGCTGCTATGGCCACAACGCGGCCGACGACGTGGCGGCCGACGCGGCGCTGCTGGCGCGCGCCTATCCCGGCCGTCCCGTGCGCGTGCAATGGATGCGCGAGGACGAACATGGCTGGGAGCCCTTCGGACCGCCGATGCTGGCCGAGGTCGAGGCCGCGCTCGATGCGGACGGGAAGATCGCGCGCTGGCGCTACGACGTCTGGAGCCCGCCGCACAATGCGCGGCCGGGCAAGGCCGGCAACCTGCTGGCGGCCACGCATCTCGCGCGGCCGTTCGCGCCGCCGCCGGCGAAGCCGATCCCGCAACCGGAGGGCGGCGGCGACCGCAATGCGATTCCCTATTATGCGCTGCCGGATGCGCACGTCGTTCACCACTTCCAGAGCGCGGCCCCGCTGCGCACGTCGGCCCTGCGCGCGCTGGGCGCGTACTGCAACGTGTTCGCCATCGAGAGCTTCATGGATGAGCTGGCGCGCGCGGACGGCACGGACCCGGTCGCGTTCCGCCTGCGCCATCTGGACGACCCGCGCGCGGCCGACGTCGTGCGCGCGGCCGCGCAGGGCTTCGGCTGGAACGCGTGGCGGCCGCGGGCCCGGCACGGGCGCGGGTTCGCGTTCGCCCGCTACAAGAACCTGGCCGCGTATTGCGCCCTGGCGGTGGAGGTCGAGGTGGCGCGCGAGACCGGCTTCGTACGCATCGTGTGCGTGCAGGCCGCAGTCGATTGCGGCGAGATCGTCAATCCGGACGGCGTGCGCAACCAGATCGAGGGCGGCATCATCCAGTCGGCCAGCTGGACCTTGCTGGAACGCGTACGGTACGACGCGCGCGACATCCTCACGCGCGACTGGGCCGGCTATCCGATCCTGCGCTTCGACCAGGTGCCCGAGCGGCTCGACGTGCGCCTGCTCGACCGGCCGGGTCAGCCTTTCCTCGGCACGGGCGAGGCGGCGCAGGGCCCTGCCGCGGCGGCGCTCGCGAATGCCATCTTCGATGCGTGCGGCTTGCGGCTGCGCGACCTGCCGCTGGACCGGGCGCGGATACGAGATCGTTGACTTAGTCAGCAATCTGGCGCACAATCCGGCGATCCTGATTGCCGGAGCGTCCATGGCTGCCCCTGTTCCCGACGACCGCGTCGCGGCCGTCCGTTCGTTCAACCGCTTTTTCACGCGCCAGATCGGCGTCCTGCGCGAAGGACTGCTGCACAGCGAATTCACGCTGACGGAAATGCGCGTGCTGTACGAGCTGGCCCACCACGGCGACCAGCAGCCGGCCGCGCTGTGCCGCAATCTCGGCCTCGACCGGGGGTACCTGAGCCGCATCGTCGCCCGGTTCGAGGGCGCGGGACTGGTCGCCAAGGTGGCGTCGGCCACGGACGGCCGGGCCAAGGTACTGCGCATGACGGCGCACGGCCGGGCCGTCTACGAACCGCTCGACCGCCGCTCGCGCGACGAAGTGGGCGACATGCTGGTGCGCTTCGACGAACGCGACCAGCTGCGCATGCTGGCGGCGATGGACACCATCCGCTCACTCCTCGACGGCCAGGCCGGCATGAAGTACGCGCAGCCGTTCGTCCTGCGTTCCCACCGCGCCGGCGACATGGACTGGATCGTGCGCCGCCACGGTGCCCTGTATGCGCAGCAGAACGGCTGGGACGATTCCTTCGAAACGCTGGTCGGCGAGATCTGTGCGGCGTTCGAGCGCGACTTCGATCCGGCCCGCGAACATTGCTGGATCGCCGAGATGGACGGCCAGCGGGTCGGCTCCATCGCGCTGGCACGCGACGGCGAAGAGGGTGTGGGGAAGCTGCGCCTGCTGCTGGTGGAGGAACGGGCGCGCGGCTACGGCCTCGGTTCGCGCCTCGTGGACGAATGCCACCGCTTCGCCCGCGCGGCCGGCTATCGCAAGATGCGCCTGTGGACCACGGACCAGCAGAAGGAAGCGCGCCGGATCTACTGCAACAAGGGCTATGCGCTGGTGGCCGAGGAGCCCGTGCACGCCTTCGGCCAGGACATGGTCAACGAGACGTGGGAGATGGACCTCGGCCCGGCTTCCTGAGCGGTCGGCGGCGCTACTGCAGGATGCGCACCAGCGCGTCCTGGCTCATCACGTACACCGTGCCGTCGGGTGCGACCGTGACGGCGTTGATGGGCGCGAGGCTGCCCGGCGTGCCCGCGCGCACGCCTTCGGTGCCCGGATTGCCCGCGATGACGCTCTCGGTGCCCGCCGGCGTGATCTTGTGCACCGAATACAGGCTTGCCCCGCTGTGCATGGCCAGGAACAGGTTGCCGGCGCGGTCGCAGGTGGCGCCGTCCACGCCCTCGGCGATGTCGTGCGCCGGCCGGACGACGGTGCGCGTGCCGTCGGGACCGATTCTCAGCACATTCGATTGGGTATCGAGGCTCCAGAACTTGCCGTCCTTGTCCGGCGCGCAGTTGCTGATGAGTTGCCCCGACATGCTGTCGGGGAGCGTGGTGACCGTGCCGTCCGGCGCGATCTTGCGCAGATAGGTCTTGACGCCCACGTCCGTCATCGAACCGGTCACGGTATCGCTGAGGTAGATGTTGCCGAGTCCGTCCACGATCAGCCGCGTCGGACTCGAGAAGGTCGCCTTCGCACCCACGCCGTCCGCGACGCCTTTCACCCCGGCCTGGCCGGCGATGAAATGGGACACGCCCGCGGCGTCGATGCGCGAGATGACGCCGTTCGACACCGCCAGCACGCTGCCGTCGATGGCCTCGCTGGCCGGGTAGTAACTGGTCGTGAGGTTCCCGAGTGGCAGGGGCAACGTGGCGACCACGCCGGCCGGGGTCACCTTGCGGATGCGGTCGATCTGGCCCACATAGACGTTGCCCTGGGCATCGGTGGCGAGGTCGTAGTGGGTGTCGTACGCGCGCGTATCGGCCAGCGAAAACCGCGCCGCCGGTCCGGTCCCGTCGACATTGCTCTGGTTGACGGCGCGTCCGGCGAAATCGGTCACGACGCCGGCCGGCGTGATGCGGCGGATGACCTGGCTGCTGTCGTCGCCCACGTACAGGTTGCCGGCGGCATCGGCCACGAGGTTGGTGTAACGGGTGCCGCTCGATCCGGACGCGGGCAGGGTGGCCACGGCCGTCACCGTGCCGTCCGGGGCGATCCGGCGGATCTTGGGCGGGTACGACCAATCCTGCACATAGGCGTTGCCGGCACCGTCAACGGTGAGGCTCAAGCCGGCCAGGTACAGCGGGCCGCCGTCCACGGTGCCGACCTTGCGGGTCGTCACGACGCCGGCCTGCGACACGCTGCGCAGTACCCCGTCGTCGATCACCGTCAGGCTGCCGTCGCGGCCGGCCGCCATGGCGCCGATCTGCCGGAATGCCGCCTGGGTGCCGGTGCCGTCCACCATGTCGCCGGCGCCGCCGCCGGCCAGGGTGACGACGCTGCCGTCCCGTGCCACCTTGCGGATCTTCTTGCGGCCGTCGTTGACGTACAGGTTGCCCGCGGCGTCCATGGCGAAGCCGTTCACGCTGGTGAACCGCGCCGTCGCCGCCGCGCCGTCCGCGCTGCCTGCCTGGTCGGCCGCGCCGGCGAACACCGCGCGCTTGCCGCCCGGCGGCGTGCGGTACACGGCCGTCGCCGGCGCCTGCGGCGCGTCGTAGAGATTGCCGGCCGGGTCGACGGCGATGGCCGCCACGTCGTGAAGCGCCGGGTCGCGCTCCACGGTCGTGAGGGCGCCCGTGGCCAGGTCGATGGCGCGCAGGCCGGACGCGAATCGGAAACCGTCCACGCCGTCGACGAGAAACAGCGCCCCCGACGGCTGGAGGGCGAGCAGGCCGTACAGCGCGACCTCGCCGTCCGTGCCGTCCAGGTTGCCGGGTCCGCCGGGCGTGCCGGCCACCAGCGCGAGGCCTTTCGGCACCGATACGTTGAGGACGGCCGCGCTGCTCGTCGTGCTGCCCCGCGCGCCGGTCGCGACGGCCGTGAACTTGCTGCCGTTGTCCGCAGGCTTCGGATTGGCCAGCGTGTAGGTCAGGCCGGTCGCGCCCGGAATATCCTTGCCGTCGCGCTGCCACTGGTAGCTCAGCGTCGTGCTGTCGGCCGCGACGGCGAACGTGACGGCCTGGCCCGCGACGACCGTCTGCGACACGGGCTGTGCCGTGATCGCCGGGCCGGCCGCGGCGGGCGGCGTCGGCGCCGACCCGCCGGTGTTGCCGGCGCCGGCGACAGGCGTGTTCCCGCCACCACCGCCGCCGCAGGCGGCCAGGGCAAACGCGAGGGTGATCAGGGCGGCGCCGCCACGCCGGCGTGGATGGGATGGTGTGAACATGGCGAGTCCTTGCATGTAACATTTGATGTGAGCAAGGATAGCAGGCGATACGTGGTCGAATATTCAACCTTTGTCACAAGGTGCGGGCAGATCACCGGGCAGGCATGCCGCTGACGCTGTCGTATTGCGCGGCAACGTTGGCGAGCAGCGCATCCAGTTCCGGCCGCGCATACCACCGGCCCGACACCATGACGCCGAGCGGCTTGCGCAAGGTGGCCAGATCGTCGAGCGGATTGCCGCTGCTGAGCAGCATGTCGGCGCGGTTGCCCGCCCGTAGCACGCCGGCCGGCTGCGTGCCGGGCACATACCTGGCAAAAAATTCGCCGGGCGTGCGCGTCGCTGCCGCCAATGCCTGCCGGCGCGTCAAGCCCGCGGCGACGAGCCGGTCGAGCGCATCGTGCACCGAGAATCCCGGCGCGAGGCCGGGAATGCTCGGCGCATCCGTGCCGACGACGAGCGGTACGCCGCCGTCGGCCAGCGCCTTTGTGAAGCGGGCCAGGAAGGCCAGGCGCGTATCCAGTTCGCCCTTGCGCCGGATGTAATCGTCGTTGCGCCAACCGAGCCGGCGGTCCGGCGACAGGTAGCGCGTCGTCGGCGCCGCAAGAAAGGCGTCGATGACCGCCGGCTTCCCCCACTGGCGGGCGATGGTCGCGTACGTATTCAGGTCCGCCGTCACGTAGGCATGCGTGGCGAGGACGCTGCGGACCATGGCCGGAATCTCGGCATCGGCAGGGGCCTGGTTCGGGTGTGCCGCGGGCGCCTGCGAAAAGGCGGTATACAGGAACTCTTCGGTATGCGCGACCAGCACCTGGCCGTCCGCGAGCTGGCGCAGGATGCCGACGCTGGTGACGCCATGGCCGACCACGGGCACGTGCCGGCGCCGGCCTTCGTCGATGAGCGCTTCGAACACGTCCTTCGACAGGTCGTTGTAGACCTTGACGAAGGCATAGCCGTTCGTCTGCGCCAAGCGGACCAGCGCCCGCGCGTCGTCGGGTGTCGTCAGCACCAGACCTCCGTAGCGCTGCGTACCGTCGACGCGCCACGCCACCACCACGTGCGGACCGGGGATGCGGCCGCTTTCGATCGCCGGCCGGATCTGTGCGACGAACTCCTGCGTGGCATCCCCCATGTTGAGCACCGTCGTCACGCCGTTCGCGAGGTACACCGCCATGTCCTGCTTCGTCGTCGAATGCGTGTGCATGTCGGCCAGTCCGGGCGACAGGTAGGCGGTGCCGCCGCCGTCGACGACGCGGGCGCCGGCAGGCACCGGGAGCGCCGTGCCGATCGCCGCGATCGTTCCGTCCTGCACGAGCACGGTCCGGTCGCGCAAGACCTCCTGGTCGTCCATCGTCACGACATTGACGTGCACGAATGCGGTGACGGATGGCGATGGCCCGCTGTCCTCGGCATGTGCGGGGGCCGCGATGTGGATGGCGACGGCGACGACGGCAAGAAAGCGGCGGAACTGAAACATGCGACGATTCTCCATGGTGGTGGACTACCTTCATTCGACGACGAGCACCCGCGCCCGCCCATCCGGCCCGCGCACGAAATCGACGACGGCCTCCGTCGACACGGTATCGATCTGCCCGGCCATGCGCCGGTCGAACGGATGGTCGTCGAACGCCACGTTGGCGCGGAACATGCGCGCGCCGAGACGCACGACGGCCGGGATCTGCACCGTCGGCACGCGGTAGCCCTGGCTTCTCAGCCACGACTGGGCCTCCGTCCGGGTCTCGACGGCGCCCGGCGGCGCGCTGGCAGCGGCCAGGGTCTCCAGCACCCATTGGTTCGAGTTCTGGTAGCGCGTCGAATACACGTAACTCAGCATATTGTAGTGCGGTTCGTGCAGCCTGCGCGCGGTGCGGCCTGCGAGCAGCGCGGCCACGCGCGACTGCACGTCCGGCCCGGGGATCACGACCTGGGCGCGGTAGCGGTACAGATCCGTGAGGAAGAAGTCGCCGACGCCGTCCGTATACAGGTCGGAGTCCGCCGTGCCGCACGTGTTCAGTTCGTGCACGACGGTCCAGCGGCCGGCCGGGTGGTCGCGCACCACGATCCCCATGTGCGAGTAGTCCAGCCCGTATCGGCTGAGGTCCTGGCCGGCGCGCGCGACGATGGCGACGGCGGCGCCGCTCGCGTCGAGGGCCGCGTACGTACGCTGGGCGAGCGCCATCGACCGGCGCACTTCGTCCACGCTCAGCGGCTCGTCGCGGCAGCCCTGGCCCGCGTGCGCGGGCAGCGCGGCGGCCAGGGCCAGCGCGGCGACGAGGTGCTCAGGACGCGCGCGCATGGTGCAGCAACGCCTGGCCGATTTCGTTCGGGATGAAGGCGATCACCTTGCCCGACAGGACGAGCGCATGGCCGGCGGACATGGCGACGACCTGCAGCACGGTGCCGGCGCCGATGGACAGGCCGCGCGCGGCCTCGCCCGACAGGCGCACGGTCGCCCGGCTGGCCTGGCCGGCGCCCTCCAGCACGACGTCGATGCCGTCGCCGACGGCGCTGACGCTGTCGACGACGACGCTGCCGGTCACGCCGACGACCGCGATCGATCCGAGCACGACGCTGCCCGTGGCTTCGCTGATGGCCTTCGACGGGGCCGACGCGTCGGCGGCGGAGGCGCTGGCGCAGGCCAGGCCGAGCAGGGTTGCAAGCAGCAGGTGTTTCATGGTGGCTCCGTGGTTGACATGTGGCGCCATCATGCACCCCGGGCCGCGCCGGGCCAATGCCGTCCCGCGGCGGGTGCGCGACGTGCGCCGTACGGTAGCGTGTTGCGATACTCGTGGCGGCCCGCGCTCGTGCGTACCGTGCACGGGTCCGCGCCGAAACAGTTTTAATATGCGCAATCTGACGACGAGGAGCGCTCGTCGACGTCGACCCACAGGAGGAAGCGCAATGATCGACTCCAGCGACATCAACCAGACCAGGCGCGAACTGCTGATCGGCGGCGCGCTGACCGCCACGGCCGCGGCGCTGCCCCCGATGGCCTGCGCGCAGGGCCCCGACACCGGCCAGGCCGCGACGACGCCCGCGCCGGTGACGGCGAACGTGGCGCTGCGCGTCAACGGCCAGCGCTACGAGATGGACCTGGACACGCGCACGACCTTGCTCGACATGCTGCGCGAGCACCTGCGCCTGACGGGCACCAAGAAGGGCTGCGACCAGGGCCAGTGCGGCGCCTGCACGGTGATCGTCGACGGCCGCCGCATCAATTCCTGCCTCAGCCTCGCCGTCATGCACGAAGGCGCCGACATCACGACCATCGAAGGCCTCGGTACGCCGGAGAAGCTGCATCCGCTGCAGGCGGCATTCGCGAAGCACGACGGCTACCAGTGCGGCTACTGCACGCCGGGCCAGACCTGTTCGGCCGTCGCGGCGCTGGACGAGATCCGGCGCGGCGTCCCGAGCCACGTGAGCGGCGACTTGACCGCGCAGCCGCTGCCGTCGGCGGCCGAGCTGCGCGAGCGCATGAGCGGGAACATTTGCCGCTGCGGGGCCTATTCCAACATCATCGACGCGATCACGGAAGTTGCCGGTACCGCCGGCAAAGGAGCGAACGCATGAAAGCGTTCACCTACCAGCGCGCCCGTACCCCGGCCGAAGCGGCGGCGGCCGCGCTCCAGCATCCGGGATCGCGCTTCATCGCCGGCGGCACGAATCTGCTGGACTTGATGAAGCTGGAGATCGAGACGCCGGCCCACCTCGTCGATGTCAACGGCCTGGGCCTCGACAAGATCGAACCATTGCCTGACGGCGGCCTGCGCGTGGGCGCCCTCGTGCGCAACACGGACCTGGCGGCCGACATGCGCGTGCGGCGGAACTACGCTGTGCTGTCGCGCGCGCTGCTCGCGGGCGCGTCGGCCCAGCTGCGCAACAAGGCGACGACCCGTCCACGCCGACATCCCGCACCAGGACGTGATCTTCCTCGAGGAGACCGACCCGATGTCGTCGCCGATGAAGGCGAAAGGGGTCGGGGAGCTGGGCATCTGCGGCGTGGCGGCGGCGGTGGCGAACGCGATCTACAACGCCACCGGCGTGCGCGTGCGCGATTATCCCGTCACGCTCGACAAACTCCTGCCGGGCATGCCCATGGTCGTATGACGCGTTAGAATGGCGGATGCGGCTTTCCGCCCGCCCTTGACTGGATATCATGAACGACTTTTCCGGCGGCGCCCACGTGGCCGGCGCCGAGCAGTGCCTGCGCGAGCGGGACTGGTCCGATTCACCCCTGGGCGCGCCGTCCGCCTGGCCGCCCGCGCTGGCCCATGCGGCGCGCTTCATGCTCGACGCCGCCGCGCCGACGTTCCTGGCCTGGGGCGATGCGTTGGGCATGCTGTACAACGATGCGTCGATTCCAGTCCTGCGCGGACGTCATCCGTCGATTTTCGGCGCCAGCCTGCACGAGTGGCCGGAAGCGTGGGCCGAACTGCAGCCCCATGTCGCGCGGGTGCTGGCGGGCGCGGCGTTCCAGGTCGAGCTGCCGGCGCACGCGCTGGCCGACGACCCGGATGCGCCGCCGTGGCTCAACCTGTCGTTCGCGCCGCTGCGCGATCTCGAGGGCGCCGTCCACGGCTTTTCCTGCGCGGTCGTCGAGACGACCCGGCAGCGCGCGACCGAGGCCGCCTTCCGCGTGTTCACCGACGCCATGCCGCAGATGGTATGGATGACGCGGCCCGACGGCTATCACGAATACTATAACCAGCGCTGGTACGACTTCACCGGCGTTGCCGTGGGCGGAACGGATGGCGTGGGCTGGAGCGAGATGCTGCATCCGGACGACCGCGTGCGCACCTGGGAGACGTGGCAGGCGTCGCTGGAGACCGGCATCCCGTACGAGATCGAATACCGGCTGCGCCACCACAGCGGCGAGTACCGCTGGCTGCTGGGACGCGCGCTGCCGGTGCGCGACGCGCACGGACGCATCGTGCGCTGGATGGGCACATGCACGGATATCCACCAGCAAAAGCGCAACGAGGAAGCCCTGCAGGACGCGCGCATGCGGCTGTCGGCGGCGCTCGCGGCGGCCGACATCGGTACGTGGACCTATGACCTCGAGCACGACCGCGTGTACGCCGACCGCAACCTGGCCGACATCTACGGCGTGGACGCGGGCGCCGCGGTCGGCGCGCCGCTGGCCGACTTCCTCGCGGCCGTGCACCCGGACGACATCGCGCGTGCCCGCTGCTGCATCGCCGAAGCCATCGGCGCCTGCAGCGGCTTCGAGTGCACCTACCGCGTGCGCGGCGCGGACGGTGCGTGGCGCCATGTGCTCGCGCGCGGCAAGGTGACGCGCGATGCGGCGGGCCGTCCCGCGTGGCTGCCGGGCGTCGTCCTCGACATCAGCCGCCAGAAGCGCGCCGAGGAAGCGCTGCGCGCGAGCGAGACGCGGTTCGTGCGCCTGGCCGAGTCGAACGTCGTCGGCATCGTGCGCTACCGCATGGACGGCTCCGTCATCGACGCCAACCAGGCCTTCCTCGACATGCTCGGCTATACCCGCGAGGAATTCGAGCGCGACGGCCTCCGTTCGAGCACGATGACGCCGCCCGAGTGGGCGGGCGCCACGGCCGGCGCGATGGATCGGCTGCGCACGACGGGGCGCATGGAAAACCTCGTCAAGGAATACTTCCGCAAGGACGGCAGCCGCGTGAGCGTCCAGATCGGCGCCGTCACGCTGGACGACCCGCCCACGGAGGGCCTTGCCGTGATGGTCGACGTCACGCCGATCAAGGAAGCGCAGCGCGTGCTGCACGAGGCCGACCGGCGCAAGGACGAATTCCTGGCGATGCTGGCGCACGAGCTGCGCAATCCGCTCGCGCCGATCACGGCGGCCGCCGATTTCCTCAAGGTCGGCCGGCCGGACGAGGACCGGGTGCGCCAGGTGACGACGATCATCGGCCGCCAGGCGCGCCACATGACGGGGCTGATCGACGACTTGCTCGACGTCTCGCGCGTCACGCGCGGCCTGATCACCCTGGAGCGCACATCCGTCGCGCTGGCGGGGGTGATCGTCGAAGCCGTCGAACAGGTGCGGCCGCAGGTCAAGGCGAAGAACCACCATCTGGAACTGCACCTGCCGTCCGACGACGCGCAGGTGGAGGGCGACCGCAAGCGGCTCGTGCAGGTGTTCGCCAACATCCTCGGCAACGCGGCCAAATATACGGCGGACGGCGGACGCATCGACCTGCATGTCCGCCTGGAGCCGGACAGCGCGGTCGTCGACGTGGTGGACAACGGCATCGGCATGACACAAGACCTGGCGGCGCGCGCGTTCGACCTGTTTTCGCAGGCCGAGCGCAGCGCCGACCGGTCGCAGGGCGGCCTGGGGATCGGGCTCGCGCTCGTGAAGAGCCTCGTGGAACTGCACGACGGCAGTGTAGCGGCGCACAGCGGCGGCCCGGGACTGGGCAGCCGCTTCACCGTCGTGTTGCCGCGCCTGCGCAGCGTGGGCGACGAGGGACTCGACGAGCCGGTGGCGACGGGGACAGCGGCGCCGGCGGAGGCGCTGGACGTGCTGATCGTGGACGACAATGTCGACGCGGCCCAGATCCTCGCCATGTACATCGAGGCGGTCGGCCACCGCGCCACGGTCTGGCACAGCCCGGGCAAGGCGCTCGCGTACGCGGCCGGCAACCGGCCCGACGTGTGCGTGCTCGACATCGGCCTGCCGGAATTCGACGGCCACGAGCTGGCGCGCCGGCTGCGCGCGCTGCCGGGCATGGCGGACGTGCCGCTGGTGGCGGTCAGCGGCTACGGCCAGGCGCACGACCGCGACCGTGCGCTGGCCGCCGGCTTCGACCGGCATTTCGTCAAGCCGGTGATGGCAGCCGACATCCTCGCGGTGCTCGATGCGCAGATCGCGCGCCGGGCGGGCGCTTCATAGGCATTACATGGTTCCCGCGCAGACGGGAACCCGAGCAGTGTTTGTATTGCGATAACGCGCGCAAATCGGCTGCCGCGCCCGCGCGGGAAGTCGTTTCCGGCAGTGCCGGGAACGACGGTTTTGCGGGACGTGGCCAATCTGCCGGATCAGGTCCGGCGCCGGTTCATTTCGTCGCCGGCCGCGCAAAAAACGCTTCGATCTCTTCCAGCGTCTTGCCGCGCGTCTCGGGCAGCAGGAAGGCCGAGGCGAGGAAGTATACGACGGTGCAGGCGGCGCCGAAGAAGAAGATCGTGGAATAGCCGTGGCGGCCGACCGTCGGCAGGAACACGGCCGCGATCGACGTCGACACGAACTGGTTGATCAACAGGGCGATGCTCATGCCGTTCGAGCGTATGCGCGTCGGCATCAGTTCCGACAACGCGAGCCACACGCACACGCCCGGCCCGACGGCGAAGCTGGCGACGAACAGGCAGATCGCCAGCGCCACGAGCCAGCCGTGGCTGGCCGTCGGCAGCGGTCCGACCTGCGCCGTCTCGACGACGAGCGGACTGCCTGCGCCCGAGGCCGGATCGGGGAACGGGTTCAGGTGCGCGCGGCGGAACGCGGCGCCGATCACGCTGTCCGGCTGGACGGTGTCGGCGCGGTTCGCGACCAGGGGCGTCAGCGCGGGATCGTCGCTGCGTATGCTGGCCACGTTCGTGAACGGACCGTACGCATAGGCGACCGTCAGCACTTGCGGCGGACCGTCCGGATCGGCGCCGAGCGCGCGCAAGGTGGGCGCATCGAGGCGTACGGACAGGCCGTCGTCGTGCGCGCGTTGCGTCACCTGCGCGAGCACGTCGCGCTGCTGGGTTTCGTTGGCGCGGAACAGCAGGCCGACCGCGAACAGCGAGACGACGATGCCCGCGGTGCCCACCATCAGCAGGAACCGGCGGCCCTTGCGGTCGACGAGCAGTACGGCGACGATCGTCATCAGGGCGTTCAGCACTTTCAGCAGCACGTCCGCCAGGTTGGCGCTGGCGCCCGACAGGCCCGCCCGGTTCAGGATGTTGACGACGTAGGCCAGCACGGAATTGATGCCCGTGGCCTGGTTGCACGCGAGGATCAGGCAGGCGAGCAGGAACGGCAGCACGTAGCGGCGCGACAGCAGCGGGTCCGCCGCGCGGGCGGCGGCGGCCTGCGGCCGCGCAATCTCGTCCAGTTCGCGCGCCGCGACGTCGGGGCTACGGGTGCGCAGCAGCACGGCGCGCGCGGCGTCGAGGCGGCCGCGCCGGGCGAGCCAGCGGGGCGATTCCGCCAGCAGCAGGGACCCCAGGGTGAAGACGACGCCCGGCGTGAGGCACATCCAGAAGATGCCCCGCCATGCGCGGTCCTTGGCCGCGAGGACGGCGGCGGCGCGGGCCGCTTCCGGGAGGGCGCTAGCGGCATCGGTCGCGGTCTGCACGCTGCGCGCCTGCACGAGGCCGATCAGCGCGGCGGCGACGAGGCCCACCGTCAGCAGCAGCTGGAACAGGGCGGCGCCCCGTCCGCGCCGGCGCGCGTCCAGGCATTCGGCCAGGTACAGGGGCACGATCACGCCGATGAGGCCTCCGCTGACGCCCTGCAGCAGGCGCCCGGCGAGCAGCGGGACATAGCCGTCGGCGAGCGCGATCAGCGGGATGCTGGCGACGAACAGGGCGCCCGAGATCACCATTGCGGGGCGCCGCCCGACGATGTCGGCGAGCAGCCCGGCGAACAGCGACGACAGCACGGAGCCGAGCAGCACGGCGGCCACGACGAACGACAGCTGCTGGGCATTCAGCTTCCACGCCAGCGCGGCCGTCGATTCCAGGTACGGCAGGGCGCCGGCGATGATGCCGACGTCGATCCCGTACAGCAGCCCGCCCATGCCGGCAATGAACAGCAGGTAGCGGGTGGACCAGGCGGGGGATCGTGGTAGGGCTGCTGTCATGTCGTCTCCTTGCGATTTTTTATAGGACTATCGGTTCGCCTTCGACGTACACCGCGCTCGGACGCAGTTCCGCATCCAGCACGACGAGGTCGGCCCAGGCGCCGGGTGTGATGCGGCCGCGTTCCCGCTCGCCGAGGTAGTTGGCGGGATACTGCGACAGGCGGCGCGACGCGTCGGCCACGGACAGCCCGATGGCGACGAAGTTGCGCAGCGCCTGGTCCATCGTGAGGGCGCTGCCCGCGAGCGACCCCGTGGCGAGGCGCACGCACCCGAGGCATTTGTAGACGCGCTGGCTGCCGAGGGCATATTCGCCGTCCGGCATGCCGGTGGCGGCCGTCGCATCCGTGACGCCGTACAGTTTCGGGATGGCGCGCAGCGCCGCATGGATCGCGCCCGGCGCCACGTGTTCGAGATCGGGGATGATCTCGGCGTATTCGGCGTGGGCGAGGGCGGCGCCCGCGATGCCGGGTGCGCGGTGGGCAAAGCCGCTCATGCCGTTGAACAGGTGCGTGAAGCCCGCCGCGCCGGCGTTCAGCGCCACCACGCCGTCGTCGTACGTGCCGGCGCTGTGGCCCAGTTGCACGCGGATGCCGAGCGCCGCCAGTTGCGGGATCAGGTCCAGGTGGCCCGGGATTTCCGGCGCCAGCGTCAGCACGCGCACCGGAGCAAGCAGCTGCCAGGCGCGCACGAGGTCCAGGCTCGCGGGCAGCGTCTCGGGCGGCTGGGCCCCCAGCTTGTGCGGGCTGATGAACGGCCCTTCTAGGTGCACGCCCAGCATGCGCGCGGCGCCTTGCGGCCGTTCGGCGATGCACGGCGCCAGTCCCGCCAGGGCACGCTCGATGGCGTCCGGATGCGCCGTCATCGTCGTGCCCAGCATGCTCGTCGTGCCGTGGCGGGCGTGCGCCCGCGCCACCTTGGCGCCGGCGCCGCCACCCTGCATGATGTCGACGCCGGCCGCGCCGTGCACGTGCAGGTCGACGAAGCCGGGCACGATCAGCGGGCCGGCCGCGGCGGCGGGATCGGCCTCGATGGCCTCGATGCGCCGGCCGAACGTCAGGCGTCCGGCGATCCAGCCGTCGGGTGCGAGGATCCGGCCGGCGAGCATGTCAATCCGCGACGAGGACTTCGACGCCCAGCTTTTGCAGGCCCTCGCGGTACTCGGGGCTGATGCCGGCGTCGGTGATGACGGTGTGGACGCGGTCGAGCTGCGCGATGCGGTGCAGGCTCACGCGGCCGAACTTGGACGCGTCGGTCAGCACGATGATGCGCTTGGCCCGCTCGACCATCTTGCGGTTCAGACTCGCTTCGGCCTCGTTGTGCGTCGTCACGCCGAACTGCAGGTCCAGGCCGTCGACGCCGAGGAACAGCTTGTCGAAGTTGTAGACCTGCAGGCAGGCCTCGGCCTGGCTGCCCTGGAACGACAGCGACTGCTTACGCAGCAGGCCGCCCGTGAGGATCAGGTCCACGCCCGGCGAATCCGCGAGTTCCCACGCGATGTTGAGGCCATTCGTCGCCACCGTCACGTCCTGCGCGTCGCGCAGATGGCGCGCCAGCGAGATCGTCGTCGTGCCCGAGTCGATGACGATGTTGTCGCCCGGTTCGACGAGCGATGCGGCGAACGCGCCGATGCGCTCCTTCTCTTCGTGATGCAGCGCGTCCTTCTGGCGGATGCTCTGTTCCGGCGGCGGCGTGCGCACGAGGACCGCGCCGCCATGACTGCGCGTGACCAGGCCCTGGCTCTCCAGCGCGGACAGGTCGCTGCGGATGGTGACGGCGGAGACGCCGAGTTGGTCGACCAAGTCGGTCACCTGGACCGAACCCTGGCGGGCGAGCGTTTGCAGGATCGTTTCGCGGCGTTGGCTGGTGTTTCGCATGGTCGAGCGGTGCGGTCGGTCGGAAAAGGCCGAGCTTAACAGATCGCGGCCGCGTTGCCGACCGGTTCCGCCGTGTTGCGCGAACAAGCCCTTGTATACTGAGACAGCAGGCGCGCGATCTTGTGTTCCACGAGCGAGCGCGGCTTCGGCTCGAGCTTGCCGTCCACGACGTCCGCATACTGGTCCGGCAGGTGCTGGCTGAGTAAAGGCAGCGGAATCGCGACGGCTTCCAGGTTCGCATACAGCCGTTCCAGCGCGGCCGCCACGGGCGGCTCGCCCCAGTAATAGCGGCACCGGTCGCTCAAGGCATAGCGGCGCAGCAGGCGCTGTTCGTCGCTGCTGCCGCGGTAATGGCGGCGCCAGTGGTCGGGCTTCGCGAGCATCACGTCGTCCAGCACCCGCATCAGGTGCGACGCCTGGGTTGCCGGGACCAGCTCGTCCTCGATCTGGCACAGCGCGAGCAGCGCCTCGCGCAGGGCGAACGTGGCGGCCGGGCCGACTTTCAGGATCGCGAAGTGATCGCGCACCATCTCGTGCAGGGCCGCTTCGCGCTGGTAGTCCGTGGAATGCGCTTCGAACACGAGGCCCGGGTGGCCGGCGATGAAGGCGGACAGCGCGGCGGCGCGAGGGGCGTCGTAATGGAGGATGCGGCTCGTGTCGAAGTCGACGCCGGGCTGCACGACCATCGCCACGACGCGGCGCCACGCGGCATGCAGGCCCGCGCCGAGGAAGGCGCGGCAATGCACGTCCAGCGTGCGCTGCGCGGCGGCGGGCGACGTGGGGGCGCCTGCGTCTTCCAGTGCGGCCTCGCCGCCGGGCACCGGCACCTCGGTCCCGATCACATACACGGGCGGCGGCAAGCCGGCTGCATACGCCGCATCCTCGGCCACGCGGGCGAGACGCGCCGAACGCTCGGCCACGATCTCGTCCGGCAGCACGGGCGGGTCGTCGGCGCAGCGCATGCTGCAATCGAGGTGGATCTTGTGGAAGCCGGCGCCGGCATACGCGGCGACCAGCGTCTCCGCGTGCGCCATCGCGGTGGCCGCGTCCAGGTGTTGCCACGCGTTGGGGCCGAGATGGTCGCCGCCCAGCACGAGGCGCTCCACCGGGAAGCCGAGTTCGCGCGCCAGGTGCAGGACGTAGTCGCGGTAGACGGCCGGCGTCATGCCCGTGTAGCCGCCGGACTGGTCGACCTGGTTGGACGTCGCTTCCACCAGCAGGAGGCTGCCGTGGGCTAGCGCCACGCGCATGGCGGCGCGCAGCACGGCCGGGTGGCTGCAGCAGATGCTGGCCAGGCCGACGCGTTCGCCGCGCCGGTGCGCCTGGATCACTTGCTGGATCGGAGAAGGTTGCGTGTTCATGGATGCGGGATCGTGTCGAGTTGCTGGCGCAGCAGCAACGCCGCGCCGCGGGCGCCCCCTGCGTCGCCGAAGCGCGGAGGCAGGATAGCGGGCGCCTGGACGCCGCGCAGCAGGTGGCGCTGGACGGCTTCCGGCAGACGCTCGTACAGGTGCGGAAGATTCGACAGGCCGCCGCCCAGCACGATCGCGTGCGGATCGAAGGCGAGGACGATGTTCGCCAGCGCATGGCCGAGCAGGTCCAGGTGGACGGCCAGCGTGCGCGCCGCGAGGACGTCGCCGGCGTTCGCGCGGGCGGCCAGCGCGATCGGCTCGGCGGCGTCGCCGCCGAAGTGGCGGTGCAGCGCGCTCATGCCGGGGCCGGACACATAGCGCTCCGTGCAGCCGACCTTGCCGCACGGGCAGTCGATCAGCGGCAGGGCGTGGCGCGCGAGCAGCGCCGCGGGCAGGGACCAGTGGCCCCATTCGCCGGCGATGCCGTTCAGGCCCCGCATCAACTTGCCGTCCGCGCAATAGCCGCCGCCGGCGCCGGTGCCGAGGATGGCGCCGAACATGGTCGGCAAGCCGTCCGCCGCGCCGCCGGCCGCTTCGCACAGCGCGAAACACTGGCAGTCGTTACCGATGACGAGCGGGCGTTCGAGCGTGTGCTGCAGCAGCCGGTGCGCCTGGCGCCCGTTCAATGCCGGCACGTTGGTGCTGAGCTGGCGACCCGTGAACGTGTCCGTGATGCCCGGCAGGCCAATGCCCACGGGCGCGCGCGCGCCGAGGGCGGCATCGGCGTTGCGCACGAGCGTATGGATGGCCTGGGAAAACGCGACGATGTCCTGGCCGGGCGTGGCCACGCGCTCGCGGTGCACTTCGCACATGGCGGCGTCGAACGAGACGATCTCGATCTTCGTGCCGCCGATGTCGATGCCGTGGCAGCCGTCAGGCAGCGTGGTCATAGATGGTCACTCCCTGGACGACGCGGTTCACGGTGCCGCTGGCGAACGGATTGTCGGGCCGCAGCTGCAAGCGGATCGATTGCTGCAGCGCGTATTGCTGGGCCATCAGGAGCCACAGCGGGGCGAGCCACGCGTCGGACCATGCCGGCGCATCGGCGGCGAAGTCGCCGCCGGCACCCACCGTCAGCACGTCGGCGGCGATGCCGTCGCGGCGCAGTTCGTCCAGCAGATCGTTGTCGTAGCGGCGCGCCAGCGGCTTGCTGCTGGCGAACACGATCACTTGCGAGGTCTCGTCCAGCACGGATTTGGGGCCGTGGCGGAAGCCCAGCGGCGATTCGGCCAGGGCCAGGATGCGGCCGCCCGTCAGTTCCAGGATCTTCAGCGCGGCTTCTTTCGCCAGCGCTTCGAGCGGCCCACTGCCCAGGTAGACGACGCGCTGCGCGGGCCGCTGCGCGAGCCGCGCCACCGGCGCGGACCAGTCGGCGAGGGCCCGTTCGCCCAGTTGCGCAAGGCGAGCCAGCCGTGCGGCGGGCTCGAGCTGGCGGCCGAGCACGGACAAGGCGGCCAGCAGCATGCTGGTGAAGCTGCTGGTCATCGCGAAGCCGCGGTCGCAGCTTGCGGGCGGCATCAGCAGCACGCAGGCCGCGGGATCGCCGGCGGCCTGCGTCGCCAGGCTGCCGGCCGCGTTGCAGGTGATATGGAGGAAGCGCGCGCCCGGCACGACCTGGCGCACGAGGTTGACGGCAGCGAGGCTCTCCGGGCTGTCGCCGCTGCGGGCGAACGACACGAGCAGCGTCGGCGCGGCCGGGTCGAGATAGAGTTCGTGGTGCGTGAGCAGGCTGGTGGTGGCGAGCGCGCGCACGTCGGCGGCGCAGCCCGCGTTCAGTTCGGCCGCGGCGATCTCGCCCACGTAGGCCGAGCTGCCGGCGCCCGTCAGGATCACGCGCTGGCGCGGATCGTCGAGGCACGCGCCCAGGAAGTCCGCGACGCGCGCGCCCTCGCTGGCCAGCACGCCGCCAAGGGCGCGCCAGACGGCGGGCTGGTGGACGATTTCCTCCGCGGTGGCCAGGCCGCCGAGGTCGCGCCAGGATTGCGCATCGCGTTCGAGTAAGGTGGTCATCGTGGTGTTCGAAAGGTTCGGGTAGGTCAAGATTAGAGAATATTTTTCGAAATGTCAAACACGAAAGTTAAAACGAAAGCACAACCGCAGGCATGCCGCCATTTTTCCAGACAACGATGGAGAGGGGCGGCGAAATCCGCGGTGCGTGTGCAAATTTCGCCACACATCGAAAGTTAATGGCGTGCGCAAAATGGCAAACGAAAGAATATGACGCCCGAGGTAGGTCTTTCGCGGTGGTTTTCGATCGTTTCGTCGACTTTTTGTTGACCTTGCTTGTTTTTGTTTCTACAGTAAGCGAAACAAAAACGTAATTTTCGATCGCTACCATGACAAAGAGACCTTTTCGTTTTCGTCCCGTCGCCGCCGCCCTGGCCCTGACCTGGATGTGTGCCGCAGTCCCTGCCGGCGCCGCGCCGCTGGGCCAGTTGCGCTCCATCAGTGCCGCCGCGGACGGCCACACCTGGGATATCGTGACCGACCGCGGCGCCCACGTGCAAATCGGCCTGCCGCGTCCCGACGTGCTGCACATCCTGGCCGGCCCCACCGCGCAGCTGACGGGGCCGGGCGACAAGGCCGCGCCCATCGTCGTCGGCACGCCGGACAGCGCCGTCTACAAGCTGGAGGAGCAGCCCGACCATATCCTGTTGAAGACGGCGGCCCTGGCGCTGCGCATCGACCGCAAGCCGCTGCGCTTCACGCTGTACCGCGCGGGAGAGGCGGCGCCGCTGTGGCGCGAACTGCAGCCGCTGGACATCGAGGCGAAGCAGGCCGTCCAGGTGCTGTCGACAGATGCGGCCGAGCGTTTCTACGGCGGCGGCCAGCAGAACGGGCGCTATGAATTCAAGGGGCGCGAACTGGCGGTGTCGTATTCGGGCGGCTGGGAAGAGGGCGACCGTCCGAACCCGGCGCCGTTCCTCCTCAGTTCCAAGGGCTGGGCCATGCTGCGCAACACGTGGTCGGACGGGAGCTACGACCTGCGCGGCGACGATCAGATCGCGCTGCAGCATGCGGAAGGTCGCTTCGACGCCTATTATTTCGTCGCGCCGGACATGCGCGGCGCGCTGGCCCGTTACACCGAATGGACGGGCCGCGCGCGCCTGCTGCCCCGCTGGGCGCTGGAATTCGGCGACGCCGACTGCTACAACGACGGCGACAACGTCAAGAAGCCGGGCACGGTGCCGCCGGGATGGAGCGACGGCCCGACCGGCAAGACGCCGGACGTCGCCACCACCGTGGCGAAGCGCTACCGCGAGCACGACATGCCCGGCGGCTGGATCCTGCCGAACGACGGCTACGGCTGCGGCTACACCAATTTGCCGGAGACGGTGAAGGGCCTGGCGGGCTACGGCTTCCGCACGGGGCTGTGGACGGAAAACGGCGTCGACAAGATCGCGTGGGAAGTCGGCCAGGCCGGCACCCGCGTGCAAAAGCTGGACGTCGCGTGGACGGGCAAGGGCTATCAGTTCTCGCTCGATGCGAACAAGGCCGCGTACGATGGCATCCTGAAAAATTCCGACAGCCGTCCCTTCATCTGGACCGTGATGGGCTGGGCCGGCACGCAGCGCTACGCCGTCACGTGGACGGGCGACCAGAGCGCCAGCTGGGACTATATCCGCTGGCACGTGCCGACCCTCATCGGATCCGGCCTGTCCGGCCAGGCGTATGCCACGGGCGACGTCGACGGCATCTTCGGCGGCAGTCCGGAGACCTACACCCGCGACCTGCAGTGGAAGAGTTTCACGCCCGTGCTGATGGGGATGTCCGGCTGGTCGGCGGCGGAGCGCAAGCATCCGTGGTGGTTCGACGAACCTTACCGCGACATCAACCGCCGCTACCTGAAACTCAAGCTGCGCCTTACGCCGTACATGTACACGCTGGCGCGCGAGGCCGAAGACAGCGGCGCGCCGCTCGTGCGCGGCCTGATGTGGGACTATCCGCGCGATCCGTCCGCGTGGACCGAGAAATATAAATACCAGTTCCTGCTGGGCCGCGACCTGCTCGTGGCGCCCGTGTACCGCAGCCAGGCGGCGAGCGGCGGCTGGCGCAAGGGCATCCACCTGCCTCAGGGCACGTGGTTCGACTACTGGGACGGCCACCAGGCCACGGCCGGCGCGGACGGACGCGACGTCGACCTGCAGGTCGCGCTGGACAAGCTGCCGGTGTTCGTGCGGGCCGGCGCGATCCTGCCGATGTATCCGGAAGTGCTGTACGACGGCCAGAAGCCGAAGGACCGCGTGACGTTCGACGTGTATCCCGTCAGCGGCGAGTCCGGCTTCACGCTGTACGAGGACGACGGCAACACGCGCCGTTATCAACAGGGCGAGTCGAGCCGCCAGACGATCCGCATGACGGCGAGCGGTGGCGATGCGATCGTCGATATCGGTGCGGTAGACGGCATCTATGGCGGCCAGTTGGACAAGCGGGCCTACAGCCTGCGCATGCTGACCGCGAAGGCGCCGGATGCGGTACAGGCCGATGGCCGCGCGCTGCCGGTCCGCGCCAGTCTGGCGGCGCTTGACGCCAGCGACGACGGCTGGTTCTTCGACACCGCCGACCGGCGCGGCACGCTGCACGTGAAGACGGCCGCGCGTGACATCCGTACGCCGTTGCGGATCGCCGTGCTGGGCGGGCTGGCGGCGCGGGCGGACGACGCCTTCCCGGCCGCGCCGGAGACCGGTCGGGCAATTCCGGCTGACGCCATCGTCGTCGTCAACCGTCCGGCGGAAGAGCCGGGCCAGGGCCTGGAGCGCGCGTTCGATGGCAAGCCGGATACGTGGTTTCGCACCGTGCGCAGCCAGGCCGTGCGCAGCGGTCCGCATGAATGGGTTCTGGGGTTCGCGGAGCGCCGGCTGGTCGACGGCATCGAGATCGCGCCGCGCAACGACCAGCACTGGAAGAGCGGCCAGGTGCGCGATTACGAAGTCTATGTCGGCGACACCAACGGCGACTGGGGCCAGCCGGTGGCGCGCGGCCGGCTGCAACTGATGCAGGGCACGCAGACGATCACCTTCCCGGCCACGGCCGGCCGCCTGCTGCGCTTCCGCGTACTGAGCGTGCATAACCCCGACGGCGACGGCGCCAGCGCGCTCGATCCCATGGTGACGGCCGCGCAAGGACCGGCGCCGGCAAAGGCTTACGACGCGGCGCTGCCGGCCGATGTCCCGCCGATCACGGTGTCGGAATTCCACGTGCTCGAACACCGCATCGCCGAAGGTCCCGAGAAACAGGTCTATCTGTCCGATCTCGCGCTGCCCAAGTCGGCGGCGCGCGACAAGCCGGCCGGCAAGGCGGCCGAGATGCGCATGAACGGCCTCAGGTTCCGCAAGGGCGTCGGCGTCGGTCCGGCCAGCCGCATCGACCTGGCGCTCGGCGGCGACTGGGATCTGCTGCGTGCCGACCTTGGCGTCGACGACAGTTGCCGGGGCAACGGCGGCCTGCAGTTCCAGGTGTGGAGCGGCACCAGGCTGCTGTACGACAGCGGGCTCGTGACGCCGCCCGCCGTCGTGAAGCCCGAGATCGACGTGCGCGGCCTGCGCGAACTGAGCCTGCGCACGCTGGGGGCGCGCGGCGCGAGTCCGGGCAAGGTCTGCGCCAACTGGGCCAATGCGCGCCTGACGGGCAGTCCAGGGGCCACCGCCGCGCCGCGCTGACCGCGCCACCCATACCCATCACAACAAGGAAGCACGGCCCCTGTCCCGAACAGGGAGGGACTGCTGCATCCGTCAACAAGGAGACAAGCATGAACAGCAAGCGCTTCACACTGCGGCACGACGCCATCCGGCATGCCACCGCCGTCCTGATCGCCTTGGCCGCGAGCGGCGGCCAGGCCTGGGCGCAGTCGAATGCCACCACGACGATCTTCGGCGAGGTGCGCGCGCCGGCGGGAACGACCGTCGTCATCGAGAACCTGGCCACGGGCGTGCAGCGCACGGTAAGCCCGGATGCGTCGGGCCGCTATGCCGCGACGTCGATGCCGCCGGGGCGCTACGCGGTGAAGGTGCTGCGCGGCGGCGCCGTCGAGGCGAGCCGCGAAGTGGAAGCGGTCGTCGGCTCGGGCGTGGAAGCCAGTTTCGGGACGGCGGCCATGCAGACCGTGGTCGTGTCGGCGAGCCGGAACACTATCGACGTCTCCAACACGAACAACGGCGTGGTGTTCACGGCGAAGGAGCTCAAGGCGCTGCCGGTGGCGAACGACGTGGCGTCCGTCGTGCAGCTGACGCCGGGCGTCAACCGCGGCACCAACAGCCAGTACGGCAACGCGCCGCAGATCTCCGGATCCGGCCAATCCGAGAACGCGTTCTACGTGAACGGCTTCCCCGTCACGAACATCCTCACGCAGGTGGGCGCGTCCGAGCTGCCGTTCGGCGCCATCGCCAACATGCAGGTGCTGTCGGGCGGGTACGGCGCGGAGTTCGGCCGGTCGACGGGTGGCGTCATCAACGTGACGACGAAGAGCGGCGGGAACAAGTTCGAATTCGGCGGCAAGCTGCAATACCTGCCGGCCCGCCTGCGCGCTGCGCCCGAGAACACCTCCTATCCGCAGACGGGCGCCTACCCGGACACGGACGGCAAGCTGCTGTACTGGAACCACGACAATACGACGCGCAGCCGGGTGGCGGGCCTGTACGGCGGCGGTCCGCTCATCCGCAACAAACTGTTCGCCTTCGTCGCGCTGGAGCGCACCGTGACGGACAGCGAAGCGATCGCCGCCGCCAGTAGCGCCGGGACGTCGTCGCCGACCGGATGGAGCAGCGCGCACACGACCGTCAACCGCTACCTGGCGAAGCTGGATTACAACCTGACGGACGACCACCACTTCGAATACACGAAGCTGTACGACCGCACCGTGAGCCGCAGCCAGGCGTCCGGTTTCGATTATGCGACGCTGAGCCGCAACCATGTGCCGCGCGGTGCGGGGCAGGAGACGATCAACTGCTGCGGCGCCGGCTCTGCACCGGGCGCGAACGCGGACATCGTCAAGTACACGGGCTATCTGCGCGACGACCTGACGGTGACCGCGCTGTACGGCGATTCGCGCACGACGCACCAGCGCATCCCGGACGGCTACAATCCCGCGCTCGCGCAGACGTCGTCGACGGTGTCCACGCAGGTGCCGGGCCTCGTCTACAACAACCCGCAGACCGTGACGGGCAGCCTCGTCGACCCGCGTTCGGAAGACCGCCAGAAGGCGCTGCGCCTGGACGTCGAGTACAAATTGGGGAACCACGGCCTGCGCGGCGGTATAGACCGGATCGAGGTCGCATCGCTCGTCGGCCAGACGCTGGCGGGCGGATACCGCTGGACGTATCGCAAGGCCAGCGATCCGAACCGCCCGATCAACGGCGCGTTCGAGACCCCGGCGCAGGGCGGCGGCTACGGCCCGCGAGGCTATTACGTCAGCCGCGATATCAACGACAACCTCGCCCGCCCGACGAGCGTGCAGTCGGCGCAGTACCTCCAGGACCACTGGCAGGTGGCGGAGCGCGTGCTGCTCGACCTGGGCCTGCGCCGCGAGCAGTTTACCAACTATACGACGAACGGCGACGCCTTCATCTCGCAGCGGAACATGATTGCGCCTCGCGTCGGCGCGACGTGGGACGTGAACAGCGACAGCTCGCTCAAGGTGTTCGCCAACGCCGGTCGCTACCACCTTCCGGTACCGTCCAACCTGTCCAGCAATATGGCGAGCCCGCTGCTGTCGACGAGCCAGTTCTACACCTACACGGGTGTCGACCCGGCCACGGGCGCGCCGACGGGGCTGCACCCGATCAGCAATGCGTACTCGGCCAACAACTTCTACGGCAAGGGCCGCAACGCGCGCGAAGTGACGGCCATCGGCCTGAAGCCGCTGTCGCAGGACGAGTTCTCGTTCGGCTTCGAAAAGGCGCTGACCCGCCAGATCGTCGTCGGCGGGAGCCTGCTGTACCGGCGGCTGAACGACACGAACGACGACACCTGCGACCAGCGTCCCATCGACGCGTGGGCGGCGCGCAACCATGTCGACGAGAGCCACTGGGGCGGCTTCCAATGCGCCATCATGAATCCGGGCCGCGACAACAGCCTGATGATCGACTTCAACGACGGCAAGGGTCTGCGCCGCGTCGACATCACGGCCGCCGAGTGGGGCAATCCGCTGCCGGAGCGCACGTACAAGGCAGTCACCTTGTTCCTCGAGCACCCGTATGGCAACGGCTGGTATGGCAAGGTCACGTACACGCTGTCGGCGCTGAAGGGCAATATGGAAGGCCAGACGGACACGATCGGCGGCGGCGACGTGGCGCTGACCGTCAGCGACGACCACAAGGAACTGATGTACAACGCCTACGGCTACCTGCCGAGCGACCACCGTCACCAGATCAAGGCCTACGGCTTCGCCCAGGTGCTGCCGGAGGTGACGGTGGGCGGCAACCTGGCGCTGATTTCGGGCGCGCCGCGCAACTGCATCGGCGCGCTCCCGGACAACCTGCGCTTCGATGGCGACTACGGCGACGCCTACTTCTACTGCAACGGCCAGAGCGCGCCGCGCGGCAGCCAGGGCCGCCTGCCCTGGCAGATGCAGCTGGACCTGAACGCGGCCTGGAGCCCGGCGCGCGTCAAAGGGCTGACGTTCCGTGCCGACGTGTTCAATGTGTTCGACCGCCAGACCGTCACGCGCTACAACGAGACGCGCGAGGATGCCGGCGCCATCAACCGTTACTACCTGCAGGTCGCCAATCGCGCCGCGCCGCGTTCCGTGCGCCTGACGGCCGAGTACAACTTCTGACGTCCCGCGGCCGCCGTGCCGGCGCGCGGCCGCGATCCACCAGCCGGCTGATCAAGATGATGAAGGAATCGACGATGAAACGAAGAAGCTTCATGCTGCGCACCCTCGCCGTGCTGGCCGCGACCGCCGCCGTGCCCGGGGCGGCCGGCGCCGCGGACTACCGCGTCGCACTCGCGGGCAATGCGTTCGTCACGCAGGCGCCCGCCAACGCGACGGAAGAGATCAACGACAACGGCCTCGCCAACTGGACGAGTCCCGCGACCGTGACGAGCATCTGGTTCCGCATGGATGCCGCCGGCAGCGCGGCGCTGGCGCTCGACGCGCGCCTGGCCGGCAGTTCCACGAGCCGCGTCCGCGCGACGGTGGCCGGCAAGGACTACGACCTGACGCTGTCC
The DNA here is from genome assembly GCF_001941825.1 of Massilia putida. Classification (NCBI taxonomy): domain Bacteria; kingdom Pseudomonadati; phylum Pseudomonadota; class Betaproteobacteria; order Burkholderiales; family Oxalobacteraceae; genus Massilia; species Massilia putida. The sequence goes on along the minus strand of NZ_CP019038.1, from coordinate 685,785 downwards.
GGCGCCGATGCGAAGACCTACCCGATCGGCACCATCGCGGTGGCGGCGCCGGGCTATGTGCGCGTCGACCTGAAGGGCGTGAACAAGGACGGCGGCTATTTCGGCGACGTGTCCGCGCTGCGCGTGTCGACGGACGCGCCGCTGCATTATGCGAACGACGCGGAGAATTACTACTGGTCGCGGCGCGGGCCCTCGGTCCACCTGGGCTACAGGGTGCCGGCGAATACGGAGTACTTCTACAACGAGGTGACCGTGGCGCCGGGCCAGGACAAGATCGGTTCCTACTTCATGGCGAACGGCTTCAATGCCGGCTATCTCGGCATCCAGGTCAACGGTGCCCACGAACGCCGCGTGCTGTTCTCCGTGTGGGATGCGCCCGGCGGCGCAAAGACGACGCTTGTGAGCAAGGGGCCGGAGGTCGTCGACAACGGCTTCGGCGGCGAAGGCACCGGAGGCCAATCGTACCTCGTCTACAACTGGATCGCGGGCCACACCTACCGCTTCCTGATGCGCGCCCGTCCCGACGGTGCCGGTAACACGGACTTCAGCGCCTGGTTCCAGGCACCGGAGGGCGGCGGCAAATGGCGCCTGATCGCGACGTGGAAGCGGCCGCAGACGACCACGTACCAGGTCGGTGTGTACTCGTTCCTCGAGAACTTCATCGACACGAACGGTTATCTGGGACGGAGCGTCCGCTTCGGCAACCAGTGGGCCCGCGACACGGCCGGCAAGTGGACCGAGATCGCGACCGCGCGCTTCACGGGCGATGCGACGGCCGCGAACGGCCAGCGCATGGACTACGCGGGCGGCGTCGACGGCGGCCAGTTCTATCTGCGTAACGGCGGCTTCTTTGCGGACTACGTGAACATCAACCAGACCTTCACGCGGCCGGCGACGGGTACGCCGCCGGCGGTGGACGTGAATTCGCTGCCGCAGTGATGTAGTGGAAATTTGAGAGTATTGACGGCGCCGGCGTGCGTTAGCATGGCGGTTTCCTTGTCACCTCGGAGATCCCATGCCACGTCCCATCCTGCTTTCCCTGTTGCTGGCCGGCGTGTCGGCCGGCGCCGCCGCTGCTGCCGTCAATGATGCGGACCGGGAATTCGCCCGGCCGCACCAGATGGTCGACATCGGCGGGCGCCGTCTGAACCTGTATTGCAGCGGAAGCGGGCCGGTGACCGTCGTGTTCGACGCGCCGTCGGGCGACGGTGGTTGGACGTGGCACGGCGTGCAGCCGAAAGTGGCCATGCGCACGCGCGCCTGCGTGTACGACCGCGCGGCGCGCGGCTTCAGCGATCCGTCGCCGCTGCCGCCCACCGTCGGCAACGCCGCGACCGACCTGCATGCGCTGCTCGCCAAGGCCGGCATCGCGCCGCCGTATGTCCTCGTCGGGAATTCGTTCGGCGGGGCGGTCACCCAGCTGTATGCGTACCGCTATCCGCAGGATGTGAAGGCGCTCGTGCTCGTCGAAGCGGGCCACGAGGACGAGGAGGAACGGATCAACAAGGCGTCGCAGGGCAAGCTGAAACAGTTGAACGCGGGGCAGGAACAATTCATCGGCCAATGCGCCGAGGCCGCGCACAAAGGGTTCGCGCTGGGCAGCGACCTGTTCGCGGCCTGCACGGGCGGCACGGGCGAAGAGTACGGCCGCGAACTGGCGGCGGCGCGCCTGGCGATGGTCAGCCAGCCGGCGTACTGGGACGGCCTGGTCGCCGGCATCAAGGCCAGCGATGCCGGCGACGCGGAACTGCGCGCCGCGCGCCGCAGCTTCGGCGACCTGCCGCTCGTCGTGCTCGTGCGCGGTGTGAGTCCGTATGCCGTGCCGGGCAAGCCGCAGAGTGCCTTGAACAAGGCGGTGGAAGCGGAAAACCTGGCGATCCAGAAGGAGATGGCCGCGTTGTCGATCCGCTCCAGCCTGCACGTGGTCGCGGGCGCCGCCCACATCATCCAGGCCGACAAGCCGCAGGCCGTCGTCGACGCCGTCAACGAGGCGCTGGACTGCGCCGGCTACTGACCCTCGCGTGCGGCCTGCACGAGCGTGTCGAGCCGGTTGCCGTCGGCGCACAGCGCGATGCCGGCGCCGAAGTCCGCGTCCTGCGCGAGCCGCGTCAGCACGGACCCGCTGGGCATCTCCAGCGCCACGCGGGCGCCCCGTTCCCAGGCGTGGCGCAGCGTGTCGGCCCACAGCACGGGGCGCGCCATGTTCGCGGCGAGGTCGGCGACGATGCGCCCGCCGTCGAATAATGCCCGGGCCGCGCTCCCGCTGATGTAGGTGATATGGGGACGCCGGCTTTGCACGCGCGCGGCGGCGCGGGCGAGCGTGCGTGCCTGCTCGTCCAGCAGCGGGCAGTGCGACGGCACCGGCACGGCCAGGCGTTCAGCCCGGGTGGCGCCATTGGCCAGCGCGAGCGCGGCGACGGCGTCCAGCGCGGTGTCGCGGCCCGCGACGACGAGTTGGCGCGGCGCGTTCAGGTTGGCCAGGTAAACAGGCGTGTCCGGCTTGTGGACTTGCGCGAGCAACGGTTCCAGCTGCCGGCGCGTGAGGCCGCCGACCGCCGTCATGCCGTAGCCGGAAGGGTAGGCATCCTCCATCAGCCGGGCCCGCAATTCGACCAGGCGCACGGCGTCGGCAAGATCGAGCACGCCGGCGATGACGGCCGCCGGCCACGCGCCGATCGACAAACCGGCCACCATCCGCGGCACCGCGCCATGCGCCGCCAGCACACGCGCCATCGCGACGCCCGCGACCAGCAGCGCCAGCTGCAGGGCAACCGTGGAGCGCAGCGCGTCGGCGCTGTCCAGCGCGAGGACGTCGCGCCCCAGCGCCTCGGCCGACTCGTCGAGCGTGCGTGTCGTCTCCGGATGTGCCGGCAGCGTGCGCAGCATGCCGGGCTTTTGCGCCCCCTGGCCGGGGAAGGTGAACAGGACGCTCATGCGGCCTCCCAGGGATCGTCGACGAGGCGCGGGCCGGCGTCCGTCTTGAGCAGCACGCGGCCGCCCCGCGCGAATTCCGCCAGCGCGAAGCCGCCCACGCCGGTGTCGATCTGGATATCGATGCGGCATGGCTGGCCGTCGTGCAGCGCCGTCAATGTCTTCAGTACGCCGGCCGCGGGACGGCGCGGCAGGCGCACGAGCAGATCGAGGTCGCTCGTCGCGCGCAGCACCGGCAGGCCGCAGGCGAGCCAGTAGCCGGCGCCGCCCACCGGGCCCCATTCGATATCGAGCGCGTCGAGCCGCGGGGCCAGTCCACGCAGGGCGGCGATGCAGGGCAGGGCGCCGTCGGCCCCGTGTGCGCGTGTCGCCAGTATGCGCAGCGTGATGACGGAAGCGACCGCGTCGAGCGTGAGATAGCCCTTGCAGCGCTCGTTGCGTTGCAGCCCGCGCGCGCCGACGGGGACGATGCCGGCTGCGGTGGACTCCCGCCGCACGACCAGCGGCGCCCGCGCATCCAGCCAGTCCGGCCGCGCACCGTCGACCGCGAACGCGTCGGGGCGGAGCGCGAACAGCAGGTCGTGCGGACGGGGCGCCGTCATGTCAGCCCACCAGCGCGCGGGTGGTGAAGAACAGCAGCGACGGCCCGAGGAGGCAGCCGAGGCCCGTGTGGAACGTCGCGACGAGGGCGCCGTACGGCACGAGCCTGCGGTCGGTGGCGGCCAGGCCCGCCGAGACGCCGCTGACGGTGCCCGCCAGACCGCCGAACACCATCGCCGAGCGCGGCGTGGACAGGCGCAGGAAACGCGCGGCCATCGGCGTGCCGACCATCACCATGATCGCCTTGACGAGGCCCGTGGCGATGGAGAGCGCCATGACCTCCGAACTGGCACCGATCGCGGCGCCCGTCACCGGACCGACGATGTAGGTGACGGCACCCGCGCCGATGGTCGTGATGCTGACGGCGTCGCGGTAGCCGAACGCCCACGCCACGCAGGCGCCGACGATGAACGGCAGCACCGTGCCGAGCATCAGCGCGACGACGCCCACGAGGCCCGCCTTCTTCGCTTCGACGACCTGCACTTCGAACGCGGTGGCGACGATGGCGAAGTCGCGCAGCATGGCCCCGCCCATCAGGCCGACGCCGGCGAACAGCGTCACGTCCGCGAGGCCTTTCTGGCCGCCCGTCTGGATGCCGCCCCAGTAGGCGAGGCCCAGGCCGATGAGGATGGCGATGGCGGAACCGTGCACGCGGCCGAACGTGACGCGGCGCGACAGCTGCATCGACACGATCATCACGAGGCCCACGAGGGCGAAGGCCAGCACGAGGCCATTATGTTTTGCGGTCTTTTCCAGCAGTTCGAGCATGATGATCCTCTTCAGGCGCGTTGGGTGGCGACGCGGGCTTCTGCGTCGGCATCCGATTCCGGGGCCGGGCGCTCGCCGCGGTTGATCAGGGAGACGCAGCCGGCGCACACGAGGACCGAGGCGAAGGCGGCGAGCAGGGCGACGGGGCCGCCGCGCAAGGCCGAGACGACGTTCTGCTGCGCAGCCATGGCGACGACGACGGGGATGTACATCGCGCCCCAGAAACCGACGCCCATCTCGGTCTGCGCGGGCATCAGGCCGCGCTTGTGCAGCCACAGGCGGGCGCAAATCAGCAGGATCATGGCAATGCCGACCCCGCCGACATTGGTCTTAGCGCCCAGCAATGCCCCAAGCAGGTCGCCCAGAAAGATGCCGAGCAGGTGGCAAACAGCCAGCAATGCGGTTCCATAGATAATCATGTGTGTCTCCTCTTCGTCCAAAAAAAGGTGGACCGGCCGTGGGTATTATTGTTGGCGGCCGGGTGCTGCTGCGGGTGTTCAGTCGGCGGCCTCCCATTCCGATGCGAGCAGCGCACGCACTTTACGCGATGCGCCACGGTGTTCGCCACGCAGACGGCTGGAAAGATCGCGCCGCGGGTCTTCCAGGATGTCGGCCAGCGCCGCCTCCAGCGCGCCGTGGACGAGGGCGATGTCCTGCTCGTCCGGCAACGCGAGGTTCGTCAACTGCAGCACCTCGTGCAGGATGCCGAGCGACGCGAAGCTCTTGATGTCGTAAGCCATCGGCGGCACGCTGGCCGCCAGCTTTTCCAGCGCTTCGACGGAGCGCAGCGTGACGCGCGCGGCGGACGCCTTGCCCATCGCGTGCACCGCGACAGCGGGATCGTCCAGCGCGATCAGGCGGTTGGCCTGGTAGCCGTGGGCGAGGAAGGCGCCGGACATCGCGAGGCCGACGATCAGGCCGATGACCGGATGGCCCGCCTGGCGCGCATCGGCATACGCGGCCACGGCACCGGCCAAGGCCTGGTGGATGCCGTAGGCTTCCTCGCGCCGGCCGTAGGCCTGGCTCGGCACGTCGATGACGGCGATAATCGGGCGCTTGGCGGCCGAGTCGCGGTCCATGTCGATGACCTCGCGCACGGCTTGCGCCAGCCGCCAGCCTTCGACGAGACCCACTTCGCCGTTGCGGGCGCGGGGAAAGGCGTTGTCGGGGTCGGGCACGACGGCGACGTAGCGCGCGGGCCGGCCGGCGAGGATGGCGTCGCAGGCGTGCACCGTGGTCCAGTCGTGGACGGGATGCGCGCCGCCCGTGAGCAGGCGCAGCCACATGGCGCCGCGCGATGCGTGGTTGGTGTGGGGGCTCATTGTGCCAGTCCTTTCGAATAAATCCGGCGCACGTCCTGCGGCGTCGCCTGGCGGGACGTGTCGACCCGTTCCAGGCCGGTGAGGAAGTCTTGCGCCCGGTCGCTGCGGGGAACAAGCGGAACGCCCTGCGCGAACAGGGCGATCACGGTATCGCGCATTGCCGCCGTGTCGTCGTCCACGCAGGCGTCGGCCAGGTGCGTGGCCGCGCGCTGCTCGCCGCCCGTCAGGCCCCAGATGAGGGCGCGCTGGCGCGCATCGAATTCCGCGACGCCGGCTTCCTGCTCGATCACCTGCGGGCCGTTGAGGCCCAGGCGCGCCTCGCGCGTCATCACGAAGTATGAGCACAACCCGGCCGCGATCGACATGCCGCCGTAGCAGCCCACCGTACCGGCGCTGATGCCGATGACGGGACGGTGGCGGCGCAGGGCGACGATGGCGGACTGGATCTCGGCGATGCCCGCCAGGCCCAGATTCGCTTCCTGCAGGCGCACGCCGCCCGTCTCGAACACGATCACGGCCTGCGTCGGGATGCCCCGTTCGTTGTCGCTGACCGCCAGTTCCAGCGCGCCGGCGATCTTGGCGCTGCCGATTTCGCCCATGCTGCCGCCCTGGAACGCGCCCTCGATCGCGAGCACGACGGTGGGCCGGCCCGCCAGCTTGCCCTTGGCGACGACCACGCCGTCGTCGGCCTGCGTCACGAGGTTCTGCATCGCGAGCCACGGCGAGTGCAGGCGCTCGAACGGCCCCGCCAGTTCGCGGAACGTGCCCGGGTCGAGCAGCGCCTGGGCGCGGCTGCGGGCGCCCCGTTCGATGAAGCTGTCGCGCTTCAACAGGCTGTCGATACTCATGGTGTGCCTCCGTTGTTGGCCGCCTGCTCGTACGCCTGCTCGATGCGCATGCGCACGACGCCGGGCGTGGCGCCGTTGTCGTTGATCTCGATGCGCGCCGCGGGCAGGTCGCCGGCGCCGAACACGCGCGTAAGCAACGCCTTCCACGTCGCGCCATAGCCGTCGACCGATGTCTGCACGGCGACCGTCGTGCGGCCGGCGGCGGCCGGCTCCAGCAGCACTTCCAGGTCGCCGGAGCTCACGACACCGCTGACGGTGCGACCCGGCGCCGGTTGGCCGGCGGCGAATGTGTAGTCCAGTCTCTCCATTGTCTTACTCTCCTCGTTCGATTCGGTCCAGCAGCAGCGCGGCCGCCAGCAGGTCGGCGGCGCCGCCGGGCGAGACGTGCAGCCGGCGCAGGCGCTCTTCCAGTTCGTCGAAGGCGCGCCTGCCGTTCGGCGTGGCGATGCCGCCCGCCGCCAGCACGCGGCGCGCACCCTGCTGCGCGGCACTCAAGGCCTTGCGGCCGCCGCGCGCCAGCAGGCAGGTGTCGTCCAGCGTCGCCATCACGGCCAGCAGGGCGTTTACACGCGCGAGGTGTTCGGCGTCGCCGCGGGCGCGGGCCAGCTTCAGCATCGGCAGCGCGTGCTCGATCACGTGCGGGAAGCCGGCACCTGCCTGGCCGCGCGCGCCGCCGACGCCGTGCTCGATGCACGCGCGCTCGCCCTTGTGGCCCGTCAGCACAGGCGCGCCGGGGTCGGCGATGCGGGCCAGGCGGCCGGCGCGGGCGGCGATGCTCGGGGCGTCGCGTTCGGGCGCCACTGCGGCCGCCGTAACGAGCAGGCCGAGGGCCCAGATCGCGCCGCGGTGCGTGTTGACGCCTTTGGACACCGCCATCATCGCCGCTTCGCCTTCGCGGCCGATGGCGCCGATGCGCCGGCGCAGCAGTGCGTCGTCGTCGGCGATGAGCAGGCCGGCCAACGCCATCCGGATGAACGCCGGCCGCAGCGCGCACGCCGACGCGCACATCAGCGGCCAGGAGAGGTCGCGGTGGCTGCCGCCGCCGCGCAGGTCGACGAGGCCCGGCTTCGGCGTCAACATCGCTTCGTCGACCAGTGCCGCGACGGCGTGATCCGCGAGCTCGGTCGCTACACCCTGGGCCAGGGCGGGTGCGGCAAAGGCGGGGATGAGGATGGGGTCGCGCGCCGTCATCACCAGCTCCTGAATTTGGCGGGCGGTTCGTACAGGCCGCCGGACCAGTCGACCAGCTCCGCGATGCTCTTGGCGGCCAGCAGCGAGCGGGTGGCGTCGGCGCGGCGCACGCCCATGTCTTCCGGCAGCGCGATCAAGCCTTCCGAACGCATGCGCGCGGTCTGCTTCGGGTCGTGCGTGAGGCCGATCGGCGTGACGCCGGCCACGGCCGCCAGCATGGCTTTCCGTTCTTCCAGCGACTTCGCCTTGTACAGGTAGGCGATGCCTTCCTCGGTCAGCACGTGGGTGACGTCGTCGCCGTAGATCATCACGGGTGCCAGCGGCATGCCGGACGCCTTGCCCACGTCGACGGCGTCCAGCGATTCGACGATGGTCGGCTGGCTGCCGTCCTGGAAGGTCTCGACCATCTGCACGACGAGCTTCTTGCCGCGTGCCAGAGGGTCTTCGGTCTCGACGAGGTCGAGCCAGGCGGGCGTCGGGTGGCGGCGGCCGTGCGGATCGTGTCCCATGTTCGGCGCGCCGCCGAAGCCGGTCAGGCGGCCGTGGGTGACGGTCGACGAATTGGCCAGGCCATCCATCTGCAAGGTCGAGCCGATGAACAGGTCGACGGCGTACTGGCCCGCGAGCTGGCAGAACGCGCGGTTCGAGCGCATGGAGCCGTCGCGGCCGATGAAGAACACGTCGGGACGCGCGGCCGTGTACTTTTCCATGCCCAGCTCGGCGCCGAAGCAGTGCACGCTCTCGACCCAGCCCGATTCGATCGCGGGGATCAAGGTCGGATGCGGGTTCAAGGTCCAGTTGCGGCAGATCTTGCCTTTCAGGCCGAGCTGTTCGCCGTAGGTCGGCAGCAGCAGTTCGATGGCGGCCGTGTTGAAGCCGATGCCGTGGTTCAGCGACTGCACGTTGTGGCGCTCGTACACGCCGCGGATCGCCATCATCCCCATCAGGATGTGGACGGGCTTGACGAGGCGTGGGTCGCGCGTGAACAGCGGTTCGATGTAGAACGGCTTGTCGGAGCGGACCACGTAATCGACCCACGAGCCGGGAATGTCCACGCGAGGCAGGTCTTTCGGGTCGTCGACGATCTCGTTCACCTGGGCGATCACGATGCCGTCGCGGAAGGCGGCCGCCTCGACGAGGGCCGGCGTGTCTTCCGTGCTCGGCCCCGTGTACAGATTGCCCTGGCGGTCGGCCTTGTAGCCGGCCACCATCACGACGTTCGGCGCCAGGTCCACGTACAGGCGGGCGTACAGCTCGATATAGGTGTGCAGGGCGCCCACTTGCAGGGTGCCCTCCTGCAGGAACTGCGAGATGCGCAGGCTTTGCGCGCCGGCGTAGGCGAAATCGAGTTTGCTGGCGATGCCGCGTTCGAACAGGTCGAGGTGCTCCGGCAGGCTCACGCTGGGCATGATCATGTGCAGGTGATTCACCCGGTCCGGGTCGACCTGCACGAGCGAGCGGGCGAGGAAGTCCGCCTGTTTCTGGTTATTCCCCTCGAGGACGATGCGGTCGCCGCTGGCCAGCAGCAGCTGCAGTGCCTCGACGATGCGCTCGGGCTCCAGCACGGGACCGTCGGCCAGGTGGCTGGCCGCCGCCATCCGGCGCGCTTTTTCGCGGCGCCGGGTGTCCCACTGGCGCGGGGCGGGCGTGTTGCTTTCCATGTTGTCTCCTTTGTATGGAAGGTAGGGTCAGCATAGAAAGGAGACGGGTGGCCTTCAATCAACGCGGCGCGCGATTGTTTACTCTCAGGTTAATGATTCAGGTATGCTCCGCCCAGGAGCGGCGCGATGATCGATGAAGAGATTACTTTAAAGAAACTAGAGGTTTTCCTGGCCTTCATGCGGCTGCACAGCCTGGCGCGCGTGTCGGAAGAGCTGGGGAGCAGTACGGTCAGCGTCCACCGTGCGCTGCACTCGCTCGAAGAGGGCTTGCGCTGCCCGCTGTTCCGGCGCGAAGGCCGCAACCTGGCGCCGCTGCCGGCCGCCTATGCGTTTGCCAAGCACGCGCAGCGCGCCGTCAGCGAAACTGAGGAGGGCGTGCGCAAGGTGCGCGAACTGGCCGGATTCGCGGGCGGCCGACTGAAGATCGGATCGCTGTATTCGCTGACCTTGCGCTGCATCCCGCAACTGCTGATGGGCGTGAAGCTGCGCCGGCCGGAGCTGCAGATCGACCTGACGCTGGGCTCGAACCAGGAATTGCTGCGCGGCCTCGACGAGGGGCGGCTGGACGCCATCGTCATCGGCCTGCAGGCGCCCATCGACGATGCGCAGCTGTTGGCCGTCCCGCTGTTCGAGGACGAGGTGCACCTGGCCGCGCCGCTCGGCTCCCCGTACGCCGGCCGCGCCCACGTCGACCTGCGCGACCTGCAAGGGGAAAAATTCATTACCCTGGGCGGCGGCTTCGTCACGTCCGACAGCTTCGACCACGCGTTCCGCCAGGCCGGCTTCACCCCGGAGACGATCATGCGCGTTTCCGACATTTTCTCGCTCATCAATCTGGTGAGCGGCGGCATGGGCTACAGCCTGCTGCCGGGCCGGGTGGCCGAATTCAGCACGCGGATCCAGCTCATTCCGCTCGATGCGCGCTATGCGTCGCACCAGACCATCAGCCTGCTCATCTCGAAGAGCCGCGAGCGCGATCCCAATCTGCTGGCGCTGGCGGCCGAGTGCCGGATGTACGGGAAGGGGCAGCGGCTGGGCGCGTAGCCGGCACACAGCCGAGGCCCTCCAGCGTGCGCTCGACGGCTTGATCGAGCGGCGTGCGCGGTTCCGCGCCCAGCAGGTCCACGAGACGGCGGTTATCCAGGCGTACCGGCTGCCGCCACAGGTAACGCATTTCCCACAGCTCGCGCAGCGTTTCGTTGAACGGCGTCGCCAGCCGCACGAGCCACCACGGGAACGCGCCGACGGATGCTGCGCCGCCGCGGCGCGCGACGACCCGGCGGATGGTGTCGCACAGGACGGTGCCGTCCGGATCCCAGTGGCCTTCCATGTGGAAGCGCGCGAACGGTTCGAGCGCGGCGCGGCGTCCGATCAGCGCGACCATCGTCGCGGCCACGTCGGGCAAATAGGCCCACTGGTGGCCGACGCCGGGAGCGGACGGGTTGGCGATGCGACCGACCGGCTTGCCCGGTTTGACGAGGCCTTGCGCGAACCAGTTGTTGCCGGCGCGGGGACCGAAAAAATCGCCGGCGCGCACGATCAGCACGCGGCCGCCGCGCGCCGCGTGCGCCTCCAGCGCCGCTTCCATTTGCACGCGTAGCCCGCCCTTGCGCGTGGCCGGATGCTGGGGCGCGTCTTCGGCGATGACGGGAAATGCCCCCTGCCCGTAGTTGTACACGGTGCCCGGCAGCACGACGAGCGCATTGTTGGCGGTCGCCGCCGCGATGGTGTTGTCCAGCATGGGCAGCACGAGCTGGCCCCAGTCGCGGTAGCCGGGCGGGTTCACCGCGTGCACGATGACGGCGCAGCCCTGCGCCGCGCGCATCACGTCCGCACGCTCGAGTGCATCGCCGGCCATCCATGCGATGCCGTCGGCGTCGACCGTTTCCGCGGCCAGGCCACGCTTGAGGCCGCGCACGCGCCAGCCTTCCCGCGTGAGCCGCCGCGCCACCTCGCCGCCGATGCCGCCGCTGGCGCCCAGTACCAATGCCGTATTCCGTTCGTTCGATCCGTTCATGCCGTCCTCCGCGTGTTGAAAGTGTTGACAGCGTAACGTCACGTCTGGCTCAATGGAATTGCATCACATATACCAACTGCTATACATTTTTGTAGAACACCATGGGGTCGGACATCGAATGGGAACTGTACCGGGCCTTGCTCGGCGTATTGCGTGAAGGCTCGCTGTCCGGGGCTGCGCGGGCGCTGGGCGTCGCGCAGCCCACGGTCGGGCGCCATGTGGCGGCGCTGGAGGCGGCGCTCGGGCTCGTGCTGTTCACCCGCTCGCAAACGGGCCTGCTGCCGACGGAAGCCGCGTTCGCGCTGCGCCCGCACGCGGAAGCGATGGAAAGCACGGCCGCCGCGCTGGAACGGGCGGCCTCCGGCCTGCGCGACGGCTTGGAAGCGGCGGCCGGCACGGTCCGGATCAGCGTCAGCGAGGTCGTGGGCGTGGAAGTGATGCCGGCCGTCGTGGCCGGCTTGGCCGCGGCCCATCCGGCGCTGAAGGTCGAACTGGTGCTGTCGAACCGCGTGCACGACCTGTTGCAGCGCGAGGCCGACATCGCCGTCCGCATGACCGCGCCGCGCCAGGAACAGCTGGTGGCGCGCCGCGTCGGCGCGATCGAACTGGGATTTCATGCGCACCCCGGTTATCTCGAACGGCGCGGCACGCCCGCCACGCTGGATGACTTGGCGTCGCACGCGCTGATCGGCTACGACCGGCCCACGCCGTTCGTGCGCCAGGCCGCGAAGGGGCTGCCGGCCTATGCGCGCGACCGCTTCACGCTGCGCACCGACAGCGACGTGGCCCAGCTGGCGCTGATCCGCGCCGGCGCCGGGATCGGCGTGTGCCAGGTACCGCTCGCGGCCCGCGCGCCGACACTCGTGCGCGTGCTGGCGGACGCGTTCACGTTCCGGCTCGACACGTGGGTCACGATGCACGAGGACCTGCGCGCCAGCCCGCGCTGCCGCATCGCGTTCGATGCGCTCGTGGCCGGGCTCGAAGACTATCTGCGGACTCAGTGCGCGCCGTAGGCGTGCGCGCCCGGCACGGCGAGCGTGACCGCCGTGCCCTCGCGCGGGCCGCTCGCGATGTCCAGCCGGGCGCCGGTGCGCGCGGCCCGTTCGCGCATGCCGACGAGGCCCCGGTGTCCGTTGCGCGCGCCGTCGCGCCGCACGGGTTCCGGGACGCGGCCGCCGTCGTCGGCCATGCACAGCACCGGCGCGCGCCGCGCATACTCCAGCGTGACCCAGATGCGGGTGGCGTACTGATCCAAAGACCAGGATGATTGCCCACGGCCGCGCCGTTCCGCTAATATGGCGGGATGTCCAGCACACTCCAGCCCGACCACGACGACGCCGGCGTCTACCGCACCTTGCTCGAATCCACGCAGGCGATCCCGTGGCGGATCGACTGGGCGTCGGCGCGCTTCACCTATATCGGCCCGCAGATCGAGCGGGTGCTGGGCTGGCCCCAGGGCAGCTGGCAGACGGTGGACGACTGGGCCACGCGCATCCACCCGGAAGACCGCCAGAAGACGGTCGACTGCTGCGTGAGCCAGTCGCTCGAGGGCGTCGACCACGAGGCGGACTACCGCGCACTGACGGCCGACGGCGACTATGTGTGGATCCGCGACGTCGTGCACGTGATCCGCCATGCCGACGGCAGCGTCGATTGCCTGGTCGGCTTCATGTTCGACATCAGCGAGCGCAAACGCGCCGAGGACAAGATCCTGCAGCTGCAGAAGGAACTGGAAGCGCTGTCGTACCGCGATGCGCTCACCGGCGTCGCGAACCGCCGCATGTTCGACCGCATCCTCGACGTCGAATGGGGCAAGGCGCGTGCGCTGGCCCAGCCGCTGTCGCTCGTGATCGTGGACATCGACTTCTTCAAGCAGTACAACGACCGCTACGGCCATCCCCAGGGCGACGCCTGCCTGAAGGAGGTCGCGCGCGTGCTCGATCGCGCGGCGGCGCGCACCCGCGATCTGTGCGCGCGCCTTGGCGGCGAAGAATTCGCGCTGGTGCTGCCTGCGACGGACGAAGCGGCGGCGCTGGCCGTGGCGCGGCGCTGCGCCCAGCAACTGGCACGAGCGGCGTTGCCGCATGCGGCATCCAACGTGGCCGAGGTGGTGACGTGCAGTATGGGAGTCGCGACGATCGTGCCGGGCAGCCAGGACACGCCGGGGGCGTTGATCGACCTGGCGGATGCGCGCCTGTACCGCGCCAAGGCGGCCGGGCGCAACCGGATCGCCGGCAGCGCCGGCTGAGACGGCGGAGGGTCAGGCGGCGGACGGCAGGGACGGGTGGCCGCGGCGGCGGCGCGCGACGCCCAAGGCGCCCAGGCCGAGGAACAGCAGTGCGGCGGTGCCCGGCAGCGGCACGTGCACGCCCTTGGCCAATCCTTCGATGACGTCGTTCTGGCAGGTTTCGCCCCAGTGCATCGCGAACGAGCTGTAGTCCAGCAGTTCGGAGCCGCTCAGGTCGATCTTGAAGGTGAGGTAGCTCTGCGCCGGCACGGTCTTGTTGACGGTGACGGACCAGGTGCCGGCGAGTCCGGTGTCCTTGACCGTGGCCGATTTGGTATTGACCGCCGTTTCCTGGTTCTCGCGGTAGTTGCACGAGATGCCGCAACTGATGTAGCTGTCGGAGTTGAGAATGTTCTGGGCATTGGTCGCCCCGTTCAGCGCGTACAGCTTGAACGTGCCGCCCCCGTTGTTCCAGCGGTTGTTGAGCGAGAAGCCGTAATCCCACACGGTGCCGGTGGTCGCGCTGTCGGTGGCGTAGTGGTTCGTGGCGTCGCCGGCCGCGTTCCACGTATCCGACAGGAAGACGTCGCCGTAGCCGATGCCCTTGCCGGTCGCGCCCGTGAGCGGATCCTTGCCCCACGACGCGTTCATGCCGGCGTTGCCGGCGAAGGCGGTGGTGATCGTGATGGTCAGGACGTTGCCGGCGCGCGCGATCGCGGCCTGCGAAATATCGTACGTGCTGCCGCCGATGACGTCGGCGGGGCCTTTGTTGTCCGCGCCGTAGTAGGCGGTCGTCCCGGAATCGAGGATCGTCGCCGCGCCGACCTGGCCGATGCCAAGGACACACGCGGCCGCAACGGCCAGCTTGATCGGTTTTTTCACAGACTCTCCTCGAATATTCGCACGTTCACCAGTATCAGACAGGATCATGCCACAGATAAACTTAACTTGTAAATAAATTATTTAATATCAATAAAGGGCGTGATCTTTTTACAACCAAAAGTCGCGCCGTGGTATCGCGGCCATGCGAGGCGGTTTTTGCTTGCCTAATCCCGGCTTGCACCACGAAAATAGCCGTTTAATCTATAACAAGATCACCGATGCCGACTCGATCTTCCGCAGTCTTGCGTACCGTCCTGGTGGTTGCCGCCGTTGCTACTTCGCTGGCCGCCTGCGACCGGCCGACGGCCGCCCAGCAGCGCGCCCAGGCCGTGCAAATGCGGAGCCAGGGGGATTTCAAGGGCGCGCTCTTCAATCTCAAGAATGCGCTGGATGCGGAACCGTCCAGCGCGGAGACGCGCTACCTGCTGGCCCGGACCTATCTCGACCTGGGCGACAGCACCACGGCGGAAAAGGAAGCCCGGCAGGCGCTGGACCGCGGTTATGCGCGCGGTCCCGCCCTGGCGGCGCTGGCGGCGGCACTCGTGATGGAAGGCCAGCATCAGAAAGCGCTGGAGGACACGAAGGGCGGACCGGACGAGCCGCTGCTTGCCGCCGCGCGCGGCGATGCCTGGCTGGCGCTGGGCAGGAACGACGAGGCGCGCGCGGCCTACGAGCACGCGCTGGCACGGCATCCGGACGATCCGGCGGCGCTCGTGGGCCTGGGCCGGCTCGCGATCGTCGAGGGCCATGCCGACGTCGCGCACGGTTACGCGGACCGGGTTCTGGCGCGCGATCCGCGCAATCTCGACGCGCTGATGTTCAAGGCCGACCTGGTGCGCGCCGGCGAGCACCCGGACGACGCGCTGGCGTTGTACGACCGCGTGCTGGCCGTGAGCCCGCAGCACCGCACGGCGCACGTGGAAAAAGCCTATCTGGCGATCGGACTGCACCGGATGGATCTGGCGCAGGCGGAACTGGACCTCGCTGCGAAGGGGGCGCCGGGCAGCCTGCTGGTGGGCTATACGCAGGCGCTGCTCGATTATTCGACGGACAAGCCGGATGCCGCGCGCGACGTGCTGTATAAAGTGCTGAAGGCGGTGCCCGACCACATGCCCAGCGTGCTGCTGGCCGGCGCCGTCAATCTGCGGCTCGGATCGTATTACCAGAGCGAGCAGTATTTCCGCCGCTATCTCGAGCGCAATCCCGCCAATGTGTACGCGCGCAAGATGCTGGCGCAGGCGTTGATCGGCTCGGGCCACGCGGACGAGGCGCGCACGGTGCTGGAACCGATCCTGGACGCGCGCCAGGCCGACGCCCAGGTGCTCGGCCTGGCCGCCGACGCCAATCTGCAGGCGCGCCGCTTCGGCCAGGCTGCCGAGTTGTTCGCCCGCGCCACGGCGCTCGATGCGACGTCGGCGTCGCTGCGCACGGGACTGGGCCTGTCGCGCCTCGGCGAAGGCGCGACGGACGACGCCGTGCGTCAGCTGCAGGCCGCGACCACGCTGAACAAGAATGCGCCCGAGGCCACCGAGGCGCTGGTGCAGGCCAACCTCAGGCTGGGCCGGCGCGACGCCGCCCTCGACGCGGCGTTGGCGCTGGAACGTGCCCAGCCCGACAAACCGCTGGCGCACGCGCTCAAGGGCCAGGTGCTGGCGGCGCAGGGCAAGCTTGACGCATCCCGCGCCAGCTTCGCGCGCGCGCTGCAGCTCGATCCGGCCTACTACCGCGCCGCGGCCGGCCTGTCGCAGCTGGCGCTCGACGCGCGACAGCCGGCGCAGGCGCGCCAGGTCCTGGTGGATTTCCTCGGCCGGAACAAGACCAGCGTCGACGCCATGGCCGGCCTCGCGGCGCTGGCCGACCGGACGCACGACGCGGCCCAGGTCACGCACTGGCTCGAGCAGGCCGCGGCCGTCGATCCACATGCGATCGGTCCCGGCGTCGAGCTGTGCGCGCAATACCTGCGCACGCGCCAGACCGACAAGGCGCTGGAGCTGGCGCGCCGCCTGCAGGTCAGCCATCCGGAAGATCCTGACCTGCTCGACCTGCTGGGCAAGGCGCAGCTGGCGGGCGGCGACCTGCCGGCCGCGCTGGAATCGTACAAGCAGCTGGCGCAGGCGCTGCCGCGCTCCGCCCCCGCGCGGATGCAGGTGGCGGCACTGCGCCTCATGTCGAACAACACGACCCAGGCCGAGGACGACCTGAAGAGCGTCCTCGCGATCCAGCCCGACTTCCCGTCGGCCCAGCTGGAACTGGCCGCGCTGTACGTGCGCAAGGGGTCGCCCGACCTGGCGCTCATGATCGCCGACCGCATGCAGCGCCAGCATCCGCAGGGCGCGGCCGGCTTCCAGCTGCAGGGCGACATCCTGATGGCCAAGCACCAGCCGGTGCCGGCGTTGGCCGCGTTCGAGCGCGCTTATGGCTTCCATGCGACGAACGAACTCGCGATCAAGATCGACAACGCGCTGCGCGAGGCCGGCCGCGTGGCGGACGCGGAAGCGCGCCTGACCAAATGGCTGGCGGCGCATCCGGACGACCTGCGCGCGCAGGCCTACCGCGCCCAGACGTGGATCGGCGCGGGCGACTACAAGCGCGCCGCGGCGCAGCTGGAAGCGGTCGCGCGGCGCCAGCCGGACAACGTGGCTGTGCTGAACAACCTCGCCCTGAGCTACCAGGCGCTGGGCGACGCGCGCGCCCAGGCCACGGCCGAAGCGGCGCTGAAACAAGCGCCGAAACGCCCGGATGTGATGGATACGCTGGCCTGGATCCTCGTCGGCAAGGGCGACGCCGCGCGCGCCTTGACCTTGCTGCGCGAGGCGCACGCGCTGGCACCGAAGGCGCGCGACATCCGCTACCACCTGGCGGCCACGCTCGCGGCCAGCGGCGACAAGGACGGGGCCCGCAAGGAGCTGGACAGCCTGCTGGCGGGCGACATGCGCTTCGCCCAGGCGGACGACGTGCGCAAGCTGTCGGCGCGGTTGAAGGCGGGCGGCTGAAGTCCCGCAGTGCCAGACGTCGTTCCCGCGCAGGCGGGAACCCATGCTGGCGCGCCGCAGTCAGCCTCCAGGAAGACCGACGGGATAATTTATATACCGAATTCTGTTGCTTCATATGGTGGGAATAGTGCCGGTGGCACTATTCCCACTTTCGCGCAAATGACGCGTGCGCCCGGGGACCAGCCCGGTCGCGGCTCGCCCGCGAACCCGTGCGCCGGCTTGCGTCAATTTGGCCGAGGCTCTCTTGCGCTAACCGGGCCCGATAAGCGCGTTCAAGCGGGACCCGCGTAACATACTGTATCGTTGCCGTGCGCCGCATGTCGTGACACGTTCCTGTGGCGCTTTCCTGTCTTCAACTCTGTGATACGGGGGTGATTGTGGACGAGACCGAAGTATTGATCGCGGGCGCGGGACCGACCGGCCTCGTGCTGGCCCTGTGGCTCGTGCGCCAGGGGATCAAGGTGCGCATCGTGGACCGCAGCGCGGCACCCGGCACGAGTTCCCGGGCGATGGCCGTGCAGGCGCGCACGCTGGAGCTGTACCGCCAGCTCGACCTCGTGGACGAGATCGTGGCGGGTGGCCTGCGCAACCCGGCCATCAACATGTGGGTGAAGGGAGAAAAGCGCGCGCGCCTGTCGTTCCGCGACGCGGGGCGCGAGCTGACGCCGTATCCGTTCGTGCTGATCTATCCGCAGGACCGCCATGAACGGGTGCTCGTGCGCCGGCTGGAAGAGGCGGGCGTGCGGGTCGAGCGCAATACCGAACTGCTCGGCTTCGAGCAGGCCGCCGACGGCGTCGTCGCGCGCCTGCGCGGGCCCGCGGGCGAGACGGCGTGCAAGGCCGCCTGGCTGGCCGGCTGCGACGGCGCCCATTCCATCGTGCGGCACCAACTGGGCACCGGCTTCGAAGGCGGCACGTACGAACATACCTTCTATGTGGCCGACGTCGACGTGACCGGGCCGTCGGCGAACGGCGAGATCCACGTGTCGCTGGAAGACGGCGATTTCGCCGCCCTGTTCGCGTACGACCAGCACGGCAGCGCGCGCCTGATCGGGGCCGTGCGCGACGAGGCGCTCAGGGAAGGGCACGAACTCGTGTTCGACGACGTGCGCCAGCGCGCCATTTCCAGCCTGGGCTTGAGGATCGAGCGCGTCAACTGGTTCTCCACCTACCGCGTGCACCACCGCGTCACGGGCCATTACCGTGTCGGCCGCGCACTGCTCCTGGGCGACGCGGCCCATGTGCACAGTCCGGCCGGCGGCCAGGGCATGAACACGGGGATCGGCGATGCCGTGAACCTGGCGTGGAAACTCGCGCACGTGCTGCGGGGCCACGCGCCGGACACCCTGATCGACAGCTATGAGGCCGAGCGCAAGGCGTTCGCCCGCAAGCTGGTCGAGACGACGGACCGCGCGTTCTCGTTCGTCGTCGCCGAGGGCAGGTTCGCCGACTTCGTGCGCACGCACATCGCGCCGTTGTTCGCGTCGGCCGCGTACGGCATCGACCCGGTCCGTTCCTTCATGTTCCGCGTACTGTCGCAGATGGGCATCCATTATCCCGACAGTCCGCTGTCGTCGGGCCACGTGGGGCACGTGCGCGGCGGCGACCGGTTGCCGTGGACGGGCTACGGCGGCCCGGACAACCATGCGCCGTTGTCGGCGATCGCGTGGCAGGTGCACGTGTACGGCAACGTGCGGCCGGCGTTGGAAGCGTGGTGCGCCGGGCGCGGCATCGCGCTGTACCGCTACGACTGGTGCGACGCCTGCCAGGCGGCCGGCCTCGCGCGCGACGCGGCCTACCTCATCCGGCCGGACACCTACGTGGCACTGGTGGACCGCGCGGGCGATCGCGACACGCTGGAGGCGTATTTCACGACGCGCGGCATTCATCCGGCGTAGGGTGGGCGGCCCTCCGCCCACGCGTGACGTTTGCGTCTACGCGGCGTTACGCGTGGGCATGGTGCCCACCCTACGCGGCCCTCAGTTGTCGCGCGGCCGCCACCATATTGCGCAGCGCCGCTTCCGTCTCCGCCCAGGCCCGCGTCTTAAGGCCGCAGTCCGGGTTCACCCACAGCCGGTCGGCCGGGACGACGGCGCCCGCCTTGCGCAGCAGGCGCATCATGTCGCCCGTCGCCGGCACGCGCGGCGAGTGGATGTCGTACACGCCCGGCCCGATCTCGTTCGGGTACGCGAACGCGCCGAAGCCGTCGAGCAGTTCCATGTCCGAGCGGCTCGTCTCGATCGTGATGACGTCCGCGTCCAGCGCGGCGATGGCCGGCAGGATGTCGTTGAACTCCGCATAGCACATATGGGTGTGGATCTGCGTCGCATCCCCGGCGCCGCCCGCGGCGATGCGGAATGCGCGGCCGGCCCAGGCCAAGTACGCGTCGCGGGCCGCGCGGCGCAGCGGCAGGCCTTCGCGCAGCGCCGGCTCGTCGATCTGCACGATGCCGATGCCGGCGCGTTCCAGGTCGGCGACTTCGGCGCGGATCGCCAGTGCGATCTGGGCGCAGGTGAGGGCGCGCGGCTGGTCGTCGCGCACGAACGACCATTGCAGGATCGTGACCGGCCCGGTCAGCATGCCCTTCATCGGCCGCCTGGTGAGGCTTTGCGCGTACGCCGTCCACGCCACCGTCATCGCTGCGGGGCGGGCCACGTCGCCGTACAGGACGGGCGGCTTCACGCAGCGCGAGCCGTACGACTGCACCCAGCCGTTGGCGCTGAACGCGAAGCCGTCCAGCTGCTCGCCGAAGTACTCGACCATGTCGTTGCGCTCCGCCTCCCCGTGCACGAGCACGTCCAGGCCGAGGTCTTCCTGCACGCGCACGGCATGGGCGATCTCGGTGCGCATGGCGGCGTCATACTCGGCGTCCGGAAGGTCGCCGCGGCGCCAGGCGGCACGGGCCGCGCGGATCGCCGCGGTCTGCGGGAACGAGCCGATCGTCGTCGTCGGATAGGCGGGCAGGCCGAAGCGGGCGCGCTGCACGGCCCGGCGCTGCGCGAACGGGGAGGTGCGGCGGTCCGCGTCGGCCGGCAAGGCGGCCAGCGCGGCGGCCACAATCGGCCGCGAGACGCGCGGGCTGGCGCGGCGGGCGGCCAGCGCGGCGCGTGCGGCGGCCAGTTCCGTGGCGGGATCCTGCCCGGCCAGCGCCAGCTTCAGGATGCGTAGTTCGTCCAGTTTTTCGCGGGCGCCGGCGAGCCATGTGCGCAATTCGGCATCGAGGGCCGCGTCCTGCGCCAGCGTGAACGGCACATGCAGGAGCGAACACGATGGCGCGAGCCACAGGTGGCCGGCGCGGCGCTCGAACACGGGCTGCAGGCGCGCGAGGCAGTCGTCGAGATCGGCGCGCCAGATGTTGCGGCCGTCGACGATGCCTACCGACAGCACCTTGTGCGCCGGCAGCCAGTCCGCGACGGGACGCAGCTCTTCCGGCGCGCGCACGCCGTCCACGTGCAGGCCCGCGACCGGCAGCTTGCACGCGAGGCTGAGATTTTCCTGCAGCGGCGAGAAATAGGTGGCCAGTAGCAGCGGCACGCCGGCGCCGTGCAGCAGGTGGTAGGCGCGTTCGAACGCGAGCGACCAGGCGCCCGGCAGGTCGAGGCCGAGGATCGGTTCGTCCAGCTGCACCCATTCGGCGCCGGCCGCTTTCAGGCGGCACAGCAGGTCGCAGTAATGCGGCAGCAGGGTGTCCAACAGCGAAAGGCGGTCGATGCCGTCCTTCGCCTTGCCGAGCCACAGGAAGGACAGGGGCCCGGTCAGCGTCACCTTGACGGGATGGCCCAGCGCGCGTGCCTGCGCCACCTGGTCCAGCAGGCGCTCGGGCGCGAGGGCGAAGCGGGTGGCGGCGTCGAATTCCGGCACGAGGTAGTGGTAGTTCGTGTCGAACCACTTGGTCATTTCCAGCGCGGGCTTGCCCGCCATTTCGTTCCCGTGCCCGCAGCCGCAATCGTCATGCGCTTCCGTCGCCACGCCGCGCGCCAGGGTGAACAGTTGCTGCAGCGGCGTCTCCGTGCCGGTGAAACCGAAGCGGGCGGGCGCGCAGCCGAACAGCAGCACGTGCTCAAGCACCTGGTCGTAGAACGCGAAATCGCCCGCGCTGACGTAGTCCAGCCCGGCCGCGCGCTGCTCGGCCCAGTGACGGGCGCGCAGCTCGGCGGCGACGGTTTCCAGGGCCGCCTCGCCGATCTCGCCGCGCCAGTGGCGCTCCAGGGCGAATTTCAGTTCGCGCCGGGCGCCGATGCGGGGATAACCGAGAATATGAGTTTTGATCATGTTGTTGCCCAATCTGGATGAATAAGTCTTGTCATCATCGATGAGCAAGGGGCATAATTCAAACGAATTATTTTTCTGTCCAGATGAATTCCGCTCATGCCGACCTCGATCCTCGACCTGCGCCACCTGCGCACCCTGCTGGCCCTGCTTGAATCGGGGAGCGTGTCGCGCGCGGCGGCGCTGCAGAACGTCACGCAATCCGCGCTGTCGCACCAGCTCAAGGCGCTGGAAGAGTTTTACGGATTGACGCTGTTCGAGCGCAAGTCGGCGCCCGTCGCGTTCACGCCGGCCGGGCGGCGCCTGCTGGAACTGGCGGAAGCCGTGATCCCGGCCGTGGAAAAGGCCGAGCGCGACATCGCCCGTCTCGGTGGCCACGGCGCCGGCAAATTGCGCATCGCCGTCGAATGCCATACGTGCTTCGACTGGCTGATGCCGTCGATGGACGCGCTGCGGCTGCGCTGGCCGGAGGTCGAGCAGGACATCGTGTCCGGCTTCCAGTCCGACCCCGTCGGCCTGCTGCACCAGGACCGGGCCGACGTCGCGATCGTGTCCGAGGTCGACGCCGACGAGCGCGACGTCGCGGTTCACCCGTTGTTCGAGTTCGACATCGTCGCCATCCTGCCGCTGGGGCACCCGCTGCTGGAGCGCGATCATCTGGAGGCGCGGGATTTCGCGGGCCAGACGCTGATCACGTACCCGGTGCCGGACGAGATGCTCGACCTCGTGCGCCAGGTGCTGCGTCCGGCGGGCGTGGAGCCGCCGCGGCGTACGACCGAGCTGACGGTGGCGATGCTGCAGCTGGTGGCGAGCGGACGGGGCTTCGCGGCGCTGCCGCTGTGGGCGGTGCAGACCTACCTCCAGCGCGGCTACGTGGCCCAGCAGCGTATCGGGCAAAGCGGGCTGACGGGACGCTTGTACGCGGTCACGCGCCAGGCGCGAACGGACGCGGGCCGCGACGACGCCTACCTGGAGGATTTCGTGCAGGTGATGCGCGAGACGTCGTTGCGGAACTTGCCGGGGATCCGGTTGCTGTAAGCCGACACCTCACGCAACGTCATCCGTGTGTCACCGGGATCGCTTATAGTAACGACGACAACACTTCTGGAGAACGCATGCGGTACAGCCTCGTGTCCTCGGCCGGCAAGGGCCGGATCAACGAAGACCTCGCCGTCGTGTATGAGCGTGACGGCTGGACGGACCTCGTGCTGATGGATGGCGCGACGCCGCTCACGGGCGACCGCTGCGTGGCGGCCGGCGCCAGCGATCCGGCGTGGTTCGTGCGCCGCTTCGCGCAGGACCTGGGCCGCGTGCTGCGCGCCGGCGCCAGCCAGGAAGCGCTCGTGCTCGAAGCGCTGGACCACACGCGCGCCGCATTCCGCGCCGCCGGCGGCAGCGCGGACGTGCCGCCGTACGCTTGGCCCATCGCGACGCTCGCCTGGGTGCGCGTGTACGATCCCGACGCCGAAGGCAACCACGCGCTGGACCTGTTCTGCCTGGGCGACAGCAAGGTCCTCTTGCTGTGCCCCGACGGCGCCGTGCGCGATCTCGATCCGTTCGAGAATCCGCAGGAACAGGCGACCCAGGCGGCCGTCGCCGCGCTCGTCTCGGAAGGGGTCAATGATCCGGCCGAGCGCTGGACGCGGCTCCTGCCCATGCTGCGCGCGCGCCGCCACGAACAGAACACGGCGGACCGGCCGGCCGTCCTGTGCCTCGATCCGCGCGGCCCGTTCCAGGCGCGCACCGCGCGGGCCGCCGCGCCGCCGGGTGCGCTGCTGCTGCTCCTCAGCGACGGTTTATATCGCCTCGTCGACACGTACGGCCTGCACGGCGACGCCAGCCTGCTCGATGCCTGCCGCGCGCGCGGGCTGGATGCGCTGCTCGACGAATTGCGCGCCTTCGAGGCCGGCAAGGAGGCCGCCGGACTCGCGGCCAAGTCGGCCGACGACGCTTCCGCCATCGCCTGGCGCTTCGCCTGAACCACGACAAGGAGACCCGCATGCCCCACCAGACCATCGCCCCCGCAGCCCTGGCCCTGATCGAGCGCTACGTGGCCGCCTACAACGCCTTCGACGTCGACGGCATGCTCGAGACCTTGAGCCCGGACGTCCGCTTCGAGAACTGGTCGGGCGGCCAGCTGACGGCGTCGAGCGACGGCCGCGACGCCTTTCGTGTGCTGGCCGAACAGGCGAAGACGATGTTCGCCGAACGTGAGCAGCGCGTGACGGCGCTCGCGCCCCGCGGCGACACGCTCGTCGCGGCAATCGCCTGGCGCGGCCAGCTCGCGGTCGACGTCCCCGGCGGTCCCGCGGCCGGGACCCGGCTGGCGCTGCGCGGTGAATCGGAGTTCGTCGTGCGCGACGGGCAGCTGGCGCTCGTCGTCGACCGCAGCTGACCGCGTGACCATTCGCGAGAAATACGGCCCGCCCGCCGGGGTACGGTAAGAGTTTTACCTCCTGCAATGTTCGATGACGCCGGGAGACTGGAAAACCGCGTGCCGTGCCGCGCTGCTGGGCGGTTGTGTGATCGCCACGTAACGCCATCCCCGCGCTGCCGGTGCGTCGGGAGGGCCTGGCGGCGCGACGGTGTGCTTGACGTCGCGACCGTGGGAAAAATCAGACGATTTTGCGGAATTTGCGTTTGTCTAGATCTGGCTCATAGATTTGCATAGCCAAGGGGTGTAATCTGATCTTTTACCCACACGCAATTTAGCTTGTGTCGGTGGCATCGGTTACGACAGGAAATCCATTCGTGTCGCGGGTTTCCCAAGCTCCATATTATGATTGGCTAATTCATATCGAATGAAAGGACTTCCATGAGCAAAGATGCAGGATTCCGCGTTTCCCGGCTTGAGGAACAAAGGCAGCGCGCCCGTCGCGTTCGTATCGGTGTCATGATCGTGCTGTGCGCCTTGCCCGTCGCGATGGCGCTGGCCAAGACCGGGGTCACGACTCTGGTACATGTATCCGCGCTTTGACGTGCTTGAGGTTCGCCACGATGGTGAACGTCATAATCACCAGCAACGACCACGAACTCCACTTGCTCACGTGGACCGCCGACCAGGCCCCCAGCTGGTTCGGATAACGCCATAAACCCCAGAACGTGCTGACGTTCTCTGCGAGCCAGATGAAGAATCCGGTCAGCACGAACCCCAGCAATAACGGCATGCGCCGCTCGCGGTCCAGCGGGCGGAAGCTGACCGTCGTGCGCGCGTAGAGCCCGAGCGCGACGGCCGCCAGGTACCAGCGCGCGTCGCCCAGCGCGTGGTGCGTGAAAAAATTCAGATAAATCAGCACCGCCACGAGCGCCGCCATCCAGTACGGCGGATGATGGCGCACGCGCAGATCGAGCAGGCGCCATGCCTGGATGATGTAGCTGCCCACGGCCGCGTACATGAAACCCGAGAACAGCGGCACGCCCGCGACTTTCGTGTACGCGAAATCGGGATAGCTCCACGACCGCACGCCGCTGGACGTCTTGTACGCTTCAAGCGCGAAGCCGAGCGCGTGGAACAGGCAGATGGCCATCAACTCGTCGCGCGTCTCCAGGCCGCTTTTGATCATCCACAGCTGGATCGCCAGCGCCGCCACCAGCAGCACGTCGTAGCGGGGCACGCCCAGCAGGCCCGCGCGCGGCACCAGCAGGACGCTCGCGAAAAACAGCCCGGCGAACAGGCACGCCCGCGCTTCCTTGATGCCGAACCACAGGAATTCCACGGCGCCGCGGCGCCAGCCTTCGATGCGGCGCGAACGGCCGTCCGTCAGCAGGGCGTCGAATGCGCTCAGCGAGAAGATCATGCGGCGCGGATCGGGCGAGGTCGGGCCGGTCACGGGATCCCCGTCAGTAGCAGGCGTCGCCGGCCTTGGTGATGCAGATCGAGGCGCTGCGCACACGCTCGATGTAGTCCGGACCCGCGACGGTGGCGTTGTCGGTGGCCGGGCACGTGGCGCCGTTGCAGGCCGTCGCGGTGATCTGGTAGATGTTCTTCACCAGCGGGTCGCCGGTGGGTGTCTGGCCTTCGCCATACGGCGTCTTCTTGCATGTCAGTTTCACCCGGTAGCCGGTTTCGGCGACGAAGTCCGGGCCGCTCGTCACGACCGCGCAGTCGGCGTCCGGGGTCTTGAGGCGGAAGAATGCCCATTCGAGACCCGCGCGCGCCGCCTGGCCGGCGCGCGCGCCCAGCAAGGCCTGGTCGACCGTGGCCTGCGCCGTTCCGGACAAGCGCAGCGCCGCGAGCGCGAAACCCGCCAGCACGACGAGGAACACGATGGCCGCGATGTACGCGAACCCGCCCGCGCGCCGGGCCGTCATGGCGCGTTCTCCACGTGGGCGCCCATGGTCAGCTTGGCGGATTCGCCGCCGTCCGAGAGGCCGAGGCGCAGTTGCAGGTAGCCGCTCTGCTGCGTGGCGCCTTCGTTTTCGTGATACAGGATATTGCAGTCGCTGACCTTGGTGACGAGAACGGCCGGCCCGGTCGGGCAACTCGGCCAGGGCGCGGCGCCGGGCGTGTAGCCGGTCACGCGATAGATCGTGCCGGTGCCCGCGCCCGAGGTGTCCGTGCCGGCATTCGTGCACGTGTAGGTCACGGCCCGTTCGTTCGAGGGGACGACGACGAAGCGGCCGCCTTCGTAGCCGGCGGGGAAAGCGGTCGCCGCCGCCAGGGTGATCGTCTTCGTGGCCACGACCGGGTCCGCGGCGTCGATCTTGTTGATGATGCCGACCTTCGTCGGGTCGTAGGCGTCGTCCCGGTTGACGTTGCCGACGACGATGAAGTCGCCCGTGGCGTCGGCCGGGTCCAGGTCCGTCAGCACGTCGAACGACAGCGTGGCCGCGCCGGGCACCAGCGGGTTGCCTTTTCCGTTCGTGGGATCGATGTCCGTCCTGAACCGCCCGCCGTCTTTGGTCGGCACGAATTCGATGCATTGGGCCTGCGCCGACGCCCAGGTGTAGCGCAGCGAATTCGGCACGGCCGCGTGCACCTCCGCGATGATGCGCCGCAGCGCCGCGTCGGCCTGGCTCGTGAGATTGGCGCGCTGGCGGATCGCGAGGTAGGACTGCATGGCCGGCCGGATCTGCAGGACGAGGATGCCGGCGATGATGCCGACCAGGACCATCACGACGATCAGTTCGACGAGGGTGAAGCCGCGTTGGCGCGTCATGATGGGTTGGTCCTCCAGCCGGTCAGGACGATGGGTGGCGGGTAGGCCGGGTTGTTGCCGGAGATGGCGACGGTGACGGTGATGCGCAGCGCATTCGGGCGCAGCGGGTCCGGGTTCGTGATGCCGCCCAGCGCGACCGGCTCGACCTTCACGAGGACCGTGTACCGCTCCAGGCCCGGAATCGGGTTGCCCTCGACGTCGCGGATGCCGGTGACGTTCTTGCCGTAGTCATTGTAGAGGGCCACCTGGTCGAAGTTGACCCGTCCCGACGCCACCGTCACCGTCGATCCGGCCGGCGGCGAGAACGGCTTCATCAAGATCTCCTCCATCATATTGTCGGCAATGGCCTGCATCTGCTGCACGATGACGGGATCGACGCTGGCACGCGTCGTGGCCGTGTACACCGCGACCATGCCCGCCAGCGCGACGCCCATGATGACGAGGGCGACGATCAGTTCGACCAGCGTGACGCCGGCGCCGCGCCTGAACCTATTCAACATAGCCGGTGGTCCCTTCGACGCGGATGGTGCGGAACGTCGTGTTCTGGCCGTTGACGTTGCCGGTGATGTCGATGGCGCCGTTGGCGACGGCCGTCGTACCCGCGGCGTCCGTCGTGATGCGGCCGTCCGGCTGGAAGAACAGGGTCGTCGTCTTGACCGTCAGGACGCTGTCCGTCGTCGCGTAGTCGCCGTCGCCGAGACCGGTCACCGCAAGGCCGGCGCCGCCGCAGGCGTTCAGCCGCACGATCACGGCCTTGGGACCGACGCTCGCGCACACGACGCGCCGATGTCCCGTCGCGATCTTTTGCGCGCGCCGCAGGCCGCTGACGACCTGGTCGCCGAACACGGCAGCCTCCATGTTCTTGTCGCCCATCAGGCGCGGGATGCCGATGGCGGCCAGCACGCCGATGAGGATCATGACGACCACCAGTTCGACCATCGTGAAGCCGGCCGCGCCGGGACGCATCGTCATCGGAACACCTCGCGGACGTGGATGATGCGCTTGTTTTCTGGCGCGTAGACGCCGAAGGTGGCCATGGCGGAGGGATCCACGGCGCCCGCCGCGGAACACGACGGATCGGCGCTGCGCAGGAACGCCAGGCCGGCGCCCGTGGTGGGCGTCATGGCCTGCTTCGCGCCGAAGCACGACGTGTTGGCGGTCGCCGTGCCCAGGTTGAGCGCGAACGGAATGCTGCCGCGGCCGGACGTTGCCGGCGGCGTCAGGCTGAGTGTCGCGGTGCCTTTCGCGAACGCGCCGAGCCCGGTCGTGACCGCGCCCATGCTTGTCCCGACCGACACGGCGCCGGCGGGAATGAGCGTCGTCGAGTCCTCGGCGTTCAATACCCAGGTCTGGCCCGTGTAGTATTCGAGCGAGACGGGAATCTTGAGCAGCGTGGCGGCGCTGCCGAAGCGGCTGGGCATGCGCACGCGGCCGCTGCGGATCATCAGCGTGGGCTCGACGCCGGCGGTCACCGTGGCCGGAATCGCGGCCGAACTGGCCGGGTTCGGAAGGGAGGGCAGTTCGGACACGCGCACGCGCAGGAGCGTCGGCGCCGTCGGCATTGCTGCGAACGTGTAGCTGCCGGTCCACCTGGCCGTGCCTGGCGCCGCGTTGTTGGCGCCGAAGTCGAGGGCGCGGATCTGCGCGGTGCCGGTGAGGTCCGAGGCCGGATAACCCGTCGAGCGGCTGAATTTGCCGCCGGCGCCCGTGAGCGCAGCGCCGGTCGGGTCGATGGCGCTGAACACCAGGTCGTGCGCGATCGCGCCGGCGTAGTTCTGCGTCACGCCGTTCTGCGCGTTGCGCGCCGTGACCGTCAGCTGGATCGCGGGTTCGCCCGAATAGTATTGCAGCGTCGTGCCGGCCGGGGTGGTCGCCGTGCGCTTCCAGGCGGCATCCACGTCGAACGTGAAATACGCGGGGCTGAACGGGCCGGCCGCGCCGGAGCAGCCGGGAGTGGCGGCGTTGGTCGTCGCCGCGGCGGGCGCCATCTGGGTGCCGAGATAATTCGCGCCCGTGAGGCTGGCGACCAGGTCGATGTTCCCGACTTCGCTCCACGACGCCTTGAACGTCTGCACGCCGTTGGCGAGCGACGACACGGCGGACGTGAGCAGGCCGTTGTTATTGTTCGGCTGGCAGGGGACGGGGGACAGGCTGGCGCTCTGGGCCGGCGACTCCCGGCCGAAATTGGGCGTCGGGTTGTTATTGCTGTTCAGGGCCGTGACTTTCGGATAGAAATCGTTGCCCGCCACATAGGGGCCGCCCGGCAGCGCGATCTGGAATTTCGCGGGCACGAACGTCGGCGTGACGCTGGCCGTGCCGGGGCTGCCGGTGCCGGTGTCGTTGATTGTCACCTTCACCTGGCCGGCGTCGGCGTACTGCAGCGGCAGCGTGGCCGTGCCGTTGGCGTCGAACGACACCGACATCGAAGGACCGCCCCCATCGCATGCCGAACCGGTGGATTGGCCGCGCAGGACGGCGCCGTTCAGGAGCACGGGGGCGGTACCGGCCGAGGGGTTCGAGTACGAGCACGAAAACGACGCGGTGCGCTTGACGTTTTTGAACAAGGGGACACAGCTGCCGTTGCCGGTCTGCTGCAGGGCATTGATCGTGAGGGTCTGCGGCGTGTCGGACGTGAATCCGGCCGCCGTGCCGAGGCTCAGCGTATAGGCGGCACTCGCCACCTTGACCTGGCAGCTGGCGCCCGGGCCGGCGTCGCTGTTGCTCCAGCATGCCGTCGGGCCGACCGTCGTCGCGCCGGACACGCCGAGCGTGTTCGTGCCGCTTTGCGGCCAGGTCACGCTCGCCTGCACGGATCCGGAGGACGGAATCGGCACCGACTGGCCGGTCGGCGCGAGGGTGACGGCCGCGCCGCCGCCGTACGTGCTCGTGCAGTCGGCATTGGCGCACGCGGTGATCGTCACGGTCGACGGCGCGCAGACACTGCCTGTCGGGTCGTAGCGGATCAGGAAGTGGTCCAGCGCCGTCGTGTTGCCCGTGCAGTGCGGCCCGTTGTTCGTGTTCACCGCGTAGCCGCTGTTGTTGGTCACGCAGTCGCACTTGCCGGCCGTCGTGCCGCCGTTGCAGTGGATGGTGTTGGTGACGCGCCCTTTCGTGCCCAGCACGGCGCTGTCGACGGTCGCACTGCCGTCGATGATGGCAAACGCGTTATCCAGGGTGAGCGTGCCGGCGGCGACGTTGCCCGTGACGGACACGTGGTTACCGAGTTCCGCCGACACCTTGGCGGTGACGTTGCCCATCACGTCCGACTGGTTGGACAGGCTGACGATGGGCGCGGTGACGTTGCCCTTGACCATGCCATGGTCGCCGAGTGTGAATGACTTTGTCGCGACGATGTCGCCGTACACTTCCGCGAACTGGTCCGCGTTCACGGTAGCGGCCTGTATATTGGCCGTCAGCGGCTGCTTTTGGCCCACGCTGACGATGTTCGCGGCGACCAGCGTACCCCCGTTGATCTGCACGCTGCTTCCGTTGCCGACGCCGATATCGATGTCGCCGGTGCTCGCGAGGACCGCGTTGCCGCTCATTGTGAGACTTTGGTTATTGCCGAAACTCACGTTCGACGTGATCTTCACCGTGAAGCCGCTGGCGATCACCATACTGTCGTTCCCGCCCGTCAGCGGCAGGCTGGCGCACGTGTACGTGGTGCCCGACAGCGTGCAGCCGGCGATCGTACCGCCGCCGAACGTGTAGGTGGTGGCGGCGGATGCGGCGCCGCCTGCCGCGAACAGCATCAGGGCAAGCAATAAATAGTGAAAGCGGCGCAGGAGCATGGCCGCCCGATTATATCTTGGTGGAACGGATATTTCGCTAAATCAAGAGTGCGCGGGGCGGCGGCCGGCCGGATTCGTTTGACGGGGACCGGCATGGTTCAGCATAATTTGTCCGCACAACGCACTAATAACCGCATCCGCTGCCAACGCACGGCGTATTGACGCAATCCTTCCACCATCACGATGCCTTCCACCGCACTCCGCCTCGCCATCGCCGCCGCGTTCATGGTACCCGCCGCCGTGTCCGCCCAATCCACGCCGCAGACGGATGCGAAGCCGGCGGACAAGGGCAAGGACAAGACCATCCAGCGCGTGGAAGTGAAGGGCGCGGCCGCCAACTACGATCCGCGCCGTGACGATACGGCCGGCAAGACCGTCCTCTCCGCGGAAGAGATCCGCAAATACGGCGACGACAACATCTTCGACGTGCTGAAACGCGCGCCCGGCGTCACCGTCACGGACAAGACGATCCGTATGCGCGGCCTGGGCGCGGGCTATACGCAGATCCTCGTGAACGGGGACCGCCCGCCGCCGGGGTTTTCGCTGGATGCGCTGACGCCGGACCAGATCGAGCGCATCGAGGTGATCCGCGCGGCCAGCGCCGAGTATTCGATGCAGGCCATCGCGGGCACCATCAATATCGTGCTGCGCAAGGTCGTCAGTAAACCGCAACGCGACCTGCGCCTGAACGCGACACGCTCCCCGCTGCAGCACGGCTGCACGGTGGGCGGCACGTGGGGCGAGAAGGTGGGCGATCTGTCGTACTTCGTGAACGGATCGGCGTTCGGCGGCCACAACGAATTTCATTCGCGCGGCGCCGACCGGCTCACGCTGCCCGACGGGACGGTCTCGCAAGCGCGCACGTCGAATTACCGGGGCGGCGGGGCGTACCGCGGCATCGTCGTGTTCCCGCGCCTGAACTGGAAGATCGACGACGCGAACGAACTGAATCTGTCGGCCGGCATGCAGGCCAGCAGCCACGCGTGGTCGGGCTTCTCGCACAACGACAACCTCGTGGGCGCGTTCGGCGCGCCGGACTGGATCGACATGCCGGGGCGGTCGTCGGGCGAGCAGTGGATGATGCGGGGCGAGATCGGCTGGATCGCGAAGGTCGGCGGCGGCAAGCTCGATGTGAGCCTGTCGGGCGAGCGCAGCCGCGACGACAACGACAACGCCAGCGACTATTTTTCGGCCGGCCGCGCGCATCACCTGCTGCGCGACTGGGACACGGTGTATCGTCCGCGCCGGGCGTCGTTCCGCGGCAAGTTCGCGCGCACGCTGTTCGACGGCCATTCGCTCGTGACGGGCGTCGACGCCAGCCGCCAGCGCAACGACGACACGCGCGACCGCCGCGACCAGCAGGACGACGCGCCGGAAACCCATGTCGTCGAGGGCTACCAGCCGGAAGTCGCGCGCCTCGCCGCCTTCGTGCAGGACGAGTGGAGCATCGACAAGCAGCTGTCCGTCTACCTGGGCGGCCGGTGGGAAGGCGTCCGCACGGGTAGCGGCGCCACGGGCATGGCGGAGACCACGTCGCGCAGCCACGTGCTGAGTCCCGTCGCCCAGACCTTGTACAAATTCCCGGACAAGAGCGGTCGCCAGGTGCGCCTGGCGCTCACGCGCACGTACAAGGCGCCGACGGTCGACCAGCTGACGGCGCGCCGATACCTGGCGGCCCTGAACACGCGCTTCAGCCCTGATTCCAGCGGCAACCCGGCGTTGAAGCCGGAACTGGCGAACGGGATCGACGTCGCGTTCGAACAGTACTGGCCCGAAGGTGGGATGGTGGCCGTGAGCGGCACGCAGCGCCTCGTCACAGACTATATCCGCACGCGCCTGGACCTCGATCCGGACGGCCGCTGGATCTACCGGCCGCTGAACGACGGCGGCGCGCGCGTGCGTTCGCTCGAGGCCGAGCTCAAGCTCCCGCTGCGCATGGTGAGCACCGCGGCGGCGGGCTTCGACATGCGCGCCAGCGTCACGCGCAACTGGTCGGAAGTGACCACCGTGCCCGGTCCCGGCAACCGTCTCGACGGCCAGACGCCGATGTCGGCGAACGTGGGCCTCGACTACCGCAAGGACAAGCTCAGCGTCGGCGCCAGCATGGCGTACCAGGAGGGGGGCTGGGTGCGCATATCCGACGCGCAGAGCCGCCGCCAGCATACGCGGCGCGACGTCGATGCCTATGCGGCGTGGAAGCTGGACGAGCATCTGCAGCTGCGTTTCACGCTCAACAATATCCTCGGCATGGACAATGCGTCGGAAAACGCTTATGAGGATGCGAACGGCCTGTCGCGCCAGGCCAGCTGGCAGCAGGGCGCGACGCGGGTCGGTGTGAACGTCGAGATGAAGATGTGATGCGGAAAGAAGTGTTCCGGTCGTTACGGTTTGGCACAAATTTGAAACGTACGGATGACCTACGGCGTTTAGGATTGCCGTATGAACTTTACTTTTTCGTCATCGGAGCACGGGACCTGTGTCGTCAAGCTGTGGGCGACGGGCCGCTACGGGTTTTCCCTGCCGAAGAAAGTCGACATTACGACAGCCGAGGGCGTGTCGTGTACCTTCCTCTACTTCAATAAAAAGCTGAGTCTGAAGGCGGAGCCGGGCAACCGGATGATCGTCCGCATCGCCATCGGCGCCTTCCTCGCGGGCGCGCCGGTGGATGGCAGCACGGTCGAGATCGAGCCCGATATGCCGCCCTATGCCGGCAAGCTCACGCCGGTGCGGCTCGACGCGCCGCGGGCGCCGATGCGGGTGCGGCCGGGAAAGTCGCATGCCCGCGCGCGCTCGGACGCCGCGTGCGGGACCAGCTGACGGGGCCATCCCAAGACGTCCGTCCTGCCAGGTAGCGCACCGTCCGGCACGGCGTACAATCCGTGGAGGGGGCTGTCACAAGACACGGCGCCCGTCCGTCTAATGGATATGGATACCCTGACCGCCCCCGACCCGTCGCTCGACACCTTCGTCCGCCTGCGCCCGCGCCTGTTCGGGATCGCCTACCGCATGCTCGGCATCCGCGCCGACGCCGAGGACTTCGTCCAGGAAGCGTGGCTGCGCTGGCAGAACGGCGGCAGCCTTGACGCGCGCACGCCGGAGGCCTGGCTCGTCACCGTCGTCACGCGCCTGTCGATCGACCGCCTGCGCGGCGCGATGACGGAACGGGAACAGTATGTCGGTCCGTGGCTGCCTGAACCGCTCGTGGAAGACACGGTGGCGTCACCGGAGAGCGCGCTGGAAGCGGCCGGCGACATTTCGACGGCCTTCCTGTTGATGCTGGAGCGGCTGGCGCCCGAGGAGCGCGCCGTGTTCCTGCTGCACCAGGTTTTCGACTTCGGTTACGACGAGGTCGCCGCGATGGTCGGCAAGACGGAAGCGGCCTGCCGCAAGGTGTTGCAGCGGGCGCGCGAACGCGTGCGTGCGGAGCGGTCCCGGTTCGCCGTCGACCGCGAACTGCATCTGGCATTGCTGGGGCGTTTCGTGCAGGCGTCGCGCTCGGCCGATCCGGCCCAGGTGCAGGCGCTGCTGGCGCCCGACGCCACGTTCACGGGCGATGGCGGCGGCAAGGCCAAGACGGCCGTCAGGCGCGTCTGCGGCGCCGACCGGGTCGGCCGTCTGGTCGCGGGCATCGAACGCAAGTGGTCGGGCAGCGACACCCGCCACGACATCGTCGCCGTCAACGGCGCCCCGGGTATCTTGACGTGGCGCAATGGCGTGCCCGATGCGATCACGTCGATCCATATCGAGGACGGCCGCATCGCCGCCATTTATGTCGTGCGCAACCCCGACAAGCTCGGCGGTCTGGCCCGCCTCCGGCCCCGGTCCATGTCCTGAACGTTAATATTTTGTCCCGGCGCAACATATTTTCCTGATAACACGCACATCGTGGCGCCTTGGTGAAAAAAAACCATTATTCGTGCTTATGCATGGCGCAAACAAAGGTATGCTGGCGGTTGTCGCAATGCGATCGACGGTCAACTACTTGGAAGGCGTGTAACACATGGCAGGTGATTTTGCTTTGTATAAAAATCATGTGTTGTTCTTGTCGCAACGCTTCTTCATCAAGGACAACCAGGACGAATTGCGGTTGCACGCCCATAAATACGACTTCGAGATCGATTTTTTCCACGAGGTCAGCGATTTCGTGGCCGCCGTCGAGCGTGACAGCGCCGACAGCCTGTACCTGATCGACCTCGACGCGCTGTACAACATGCAGTCCGACATGCAGGCGGCGCGCAAGACCTTGCTGCTGCGCGAGTTGCTGCAGCGCCTGCCGGCCAACCACCGTTATGTCTATCTGCAAACGGTGCGCCAGGGCAGCCGGTTCCTGCTGCAACAGCGTCTCGTCGACAACAATTGTCTGGCGTATGCGGAAAAGCCGATCGCGAACGACGTCCTCGTCGACAAGCTGTTCAACCTGTTTGCGCAACAGAAGCGCGGCGACCTCGTGCGCGTGGTCATGCTCGGCGCGCCGCCCGGCTGGGACGAGGCCGCGCTGCAGGCGCAGCGCCTGGACATCGTTTATCACACCGACCCACAGACGCTGCATCTGCGCGTCAGGGACCTGCAACCCGACATCGTCCTCGTCACGGACGTGGAATACGAGCGGACGGAAGCGGTCGTGCGTGTGCTCAAGCGCAATATTGAAGCGGACCCGGTGCGCGAGATCACGCTGCTGCAACGCGGTCCCGACGCGGCGCAGGCCCGGCGCGCGCTCGACAGCGGCTTCGACGCGCTGCTCACGATGGACGACCCGGATTTGCTTGCCCGTCAATTGCTCAACCGGGCCGACAAGATCCGCATCAGCCGCGACCTGATCGGCAAGGACCGCGCGACGGGCCTGCTGAACAAGATCGGCCTGCAGCAAAAGACCCAATCGCTTATCTGCCGCGCCGCGCTGGAGGGCAAGCCGCTGTGCCTGGGCGTCATCGACATCGACAAGTTCAAGACGATCAACGATACCTGGGGCCATTACTTCGGCGACATCGTCATCAAGCGCCTGTCGCTGACGCTGGTGCCGCGCATGGAAGAAGGCGACCTGCTGAGCCGCTTCGGCGGCGAGGAATTCGTCGTGGTGTTCTGGGATTGCACGCTGGAGGAGGGCTGGCGCCGGCTGGATGGGATGCGCCAGGCGTTCGGCGCCAACGCGTTCGAAGTCAAGCCGGGGGAGGTGCGCCACTTCTCGTTCAGCGGCGGCCTGGCCGCGTATCCGGCCTACCGCAGCGAAAACGAGTTGTTCCTGCGGGCCGATGCCATGTTATACGAAGCGAAAGAAGGCGGCCGCAACCAGATCCGGCCGCTGCCCGAACGGGTTGCGCAAACGGGCTGATGTGATCAATCGTGAAATGAAACGGCCTGCGACGCGTCCGGCGCGCAACACTTGCGCTGGGAAGCCTGCGAAATTTCTCTACGGGAAGTATCATACGCACTCCGAAATTTCTTTGATCCAGGGGTAAAGCGTTTATGGCAGGCCAAGAAGTCACATTCGACGACGTTGCGCGCGCAGCCGAGAGTTTGCAGGAGGATGGCGAAGCGGTCACCATCGAAGCGGTGCAGGACTTCCTCGGCGAAGGTTCGCCGAACGCCATCTTCAAGCATCTGGCCGCGTGGCGTGCGGCGAACGTCAAGCCGCCCGTGCCCCCGAAGGCCGAGCTGCCGCAGGAATTGCTGGCCGGTCTGGCCGACTGGGCACTGAAATTCGCGGAACAGTCCGGCGCCGGCGACCGTGAAGCGCTGGCGCGTAACGAAGCGGACATCGAAGCCCTGCGCGAAGCGGGCGAAGCCCTCGAAGGCGAACGCGACGCCCTGCGCGAAGAGGTGGCCAGCGTCACGGCGGCGTCGGAAGAAGCCATCGCCGAGCGCGACGAAACCATCGAACGCCTGAATGCGGAATTGAAGAACGCGCGCCAGGTCGCGATGGATGCCCTCGTCAGCAAGGCGAAGGACCAGCTGGCCATCGACGGCAAGGAACAGCAGCTGGCGCAGCTGCGCCAGGAACTGGAGCGCAAGGTGGCGGACATGGCGGCCGAATCGGATGCGCGCCTGCGCGCCGAGATGGAGCTGGTGGGCGCCACGACGGCGCGCGACAGCCTCTCCGCCGAATTGGACGACCTGCGCGCGAAGCTGGACAAGTCGGCGGCGGAGCGCAGCAAGCTGCGCGCCGAACTGACCGAGCTGAAATCGAAGAAGTAAACCTCCCCGTCAAGGGGTGACGGACGGCGCGCGTTTCAGGCAACGCAACGTGAACGTCGAGCGCGTGCGCGTCACCCCCGGCAGCTTGTACAGCTTCTGGCGCAAAAAGCGCTCATACCCTTCCGTCCCCGATACGGCCACCTTGATCAGGTAGTCGTATTCCCCCGACAGCAGATACGCCTCCATCACTTCCGGCAGGTCGGCCAGCGCGTCCTGGAACGCCGTGAAGATCTCGTCGTCGTGGCGGTCGACCGTCACCTCGATGATCACCGTGTCCGGCATCCCCAGCGCGCGCTGGTCCAGCATCGCGACGTAGCCCGTGATGAAGCCGGCTTCCTCCAGCGTCTTGACACGGTGCCAGCATGGCGTCGGCGACAAATGCACCGTTTCCGCCAGTTTCTGGTTGCTGATGCGTCCGTCGCGGCTGAGGGTGCGCAGGATCTGGCGGTCGATCTCGTCCAGCTGGCCGTCTTTCATTGCAGGGCTTCCTTCGTGGTTTCCATGTGAGCGTGGAGATTCTATCGCCCTTTCGATGGAGAGCCAGAGGATTCTTCTAAAAGTGGCTGTGTTATCGCTATCGAATAGAAGCACATTCTGCGCGTGCTCCCTTAACATTGCGGCTCGCTTACCAGCTTTTTTGCGGCGCACCATTCCCGACCCGGGCGTGCTGCGCCAGCCGCCTTTCGTTCAGGAGTCCTCGTGTCGAATGCAGTATCACGGGCCGGCGCCGGCTACCGGGAAGGTCCCTTCGCAGCCGAACTGCCGCTCATGCTGATCACCCCCGCGCTGTTCGCGGCCAACCTCGTCGTCGCCCGCTGGGCGCAGGGCGCCGGTATCCCCCCGGTCTTCCTCGCATTCGGGCGCTGGATGCTGGCGTTCCTGATCCTGATGCCGTCGTGCGGTCCGCGCCTGTGGGCCCTGCGTCACACGCTGCGCGCGAACTGGCGGCGCATCCTGCTGCTGGCCGGCCTGGGCATGGGTCTCGCGACCGCGCCGCAATACGTCGGCGCGCGCCACACGAGCGCGGCGAACGTGGGCATCATCTTCGCCGCGTGTCCGGCGCTCGTGACGATGATCGAAACGCTCGTCTGGAAGGCGCCGTTGTCGCGCCGTCAGGCGGGCGGCCTGTTCCTCGCGATCCTCGGCGTGCTCGTCGTGCTGTCGAAGGGGAACGTCGCCGCGCTGGGACAGCTGGAATTCGGCCGCGGCGATCTGTGGGTCGTGCTGGCGGCTTGCGGCTGGTCGTTCTATACGGTCTTCAACAAGCGCCTGCCGCTGCCACCGCTGCCGGGCCCCATCAAACTGGCCGCCCTGATCGGCGGCGGTGCGCTCGTGCTGGCACCGTTCGCCGCGCTCGAAGCGGCCACCGGCAACGTGGCGGACTTCGCGGACGGCCGCCTGTACGCGGCGCTGGCCTTCCTCGCCGTCGTGCCGAGCCTGGGCGCCTACTTCTTCTTCGACCGCCTCGTGGCGGCGGCCGGTCCGGCGCGCGCGAGCCTGACCGTGTACCTGATTCCGCTGTTCGCGACCCTGGCGGCGTGGCCGTTGCTGAAGGAGCCGCCGCATCCGTACCATGCGGCGGGGTTCGCGATCATCCTCGGCGGCGTCGCCGTCGCCAGCATGCGCCGGCGTTGACAGGCAGGGTGGAGGGCTTTGCGGTCCACGCGTTCGACATGCGCCGGCTGAACGCGTGGACAGCAAGCTGTCCACTCTATAATCAATACGCCGTCTGCGTGTAGGGACGGGCGCTTGCCGCCTTGCCCCATTCCTTGTTCGGCGTCGCCTGCATCCGGAACACGAGCTCGCCGCCCGCCACGATCTCCTCGTGCCGCAGCACGCTGCGCGCGAGCGGCTTGCCGTTCAACGTCACGCTGCCGACGTACGGGTTCGCATCCGCCAGCCCTTCGGTGCGCACCGTGAAGCGCTTGCCGTTCGGCAGGTTCAAGGTCGCCCGTTCGACGAACGGCCGGCCGATCACGTACTCGTTGCTGCCTGGTGCCACCGGATAAAAGCCCAGCGCCGTGAACGCGAGCCAGGCCGACATCTGGCCCAGATCGTCGTTGCCCGCGAGGCCGTCGGGCGCATCGCGGTACTGGCTCGCGACGATCTGCGCGAGGCGCGCCTGCGTCTTCCACGGCGCGCCCGCGAAGTTGTACAGGTACGCCACATGGTGCGACGGCTCGTTGCCGTGGGCGTAGTGGCCGATCAGGCCCGAGATGTCTTCCATGTGCGCATAGACGGCCGGGTCGACCTGCGCGTCGAACACCTGGTCGATCTTGCCGACGAGGCCCGCGTCGCCGCCCAGCATCTTCACGAGGCCCGCGTTATCGTGCGGCATATACCACGAGTACTGCCACGCGCTGCCCTCGGTGTAATCGCTGCCGAAGTTCGACCGCACCGGATCGAACGGCGTGCGGAATTGGCCGTCCGATTTTTTCGCGCGCACGAAGCCCGTCTGCGGATCGAACACGTTGCGCCAGTTCTGCGCGCGCTCGTAGTAACGCTGCGCGACATCCTTCCGGCCCATGCGTTCCGCCATGCGCGCGATGGTCCAGTCGTCGAACGCGTATTCGACGGTCTTCGACGCCGCTTCCGGCTCCAGGTCGATCGGCACATAGCCCAGCTTCATATAGTGTTGCAGTCCGCCGTACTGCCCGTACTCGGCGCTGGCCGTCATCGCGCGCAGCGCCTCGTCGGCGTCGAATCCCTTCAAGCCCTTCAGGTACGCGTCGGCGATCACGGGCACCGCGTGGTAGCCGATCATGCACCACGTCTCCTGGCCGGCGAACTGCCACACGGGCAGGATGCCGTAGGGGCTGGCCTTCTGCGATTCGATCAGCGAGCGCACGAAGTCGACGTTGCGCCGTTCCGGCTGGATGAGGGTCAGCAGCGGATGCAGCGCGCGGTACGTGTCCCACAGCGAGAACGTGGAGTGGAAGTGGAAGCCTTTCGCTTCGTGCACCTGGTTGTCCGGGCCGCGGTACTTGCCGTCCGCGTCCATGAACAGGCTCGGGGCCAGCATGGCGTGGTACAGGCTGGTGTAGACCATGCGCTTCATCGGCCGCGGCGCGTCGACGTCGACGGCGGCCAGCGCGTTCTCCCACGCGTCGTGCGCGCGCCGGCGCTCGGCGTCGAAGTCCCAGCCCGGCAACTCGGCGAGGTTGGCCAGCGCGCCATCCTCGCTGACGGCCGACACGGCCACCTTCACGAGCACGGTGCCGTCGGCAGGCTGCCCGAAGCCGAACGTCCCTTCCAGTGCCTTGCCCTCGACGAGGACTTTCTCGGCCGAGGTCTTGCCCGGCGCCGCGAAGCCCTTGTATTCGACGCCTTCCTCGCGATTCAACAACTGGTGGTCGACGATGGGGCGCGAGAACCGGATCGCGAAGTACAGCTGGCGGCCGGGCGCCCAGCCGCGCGTCTCGCGCATGCCCGTGACGGTATCGTCGCCGCGCAGGCGCAGGCGCGACCACAGGTTCTTGCCGGACCAGTCGTAGATGCTCGAGCGCAGGTCGAGAATGACGTTCGCAGCGAGCCCCGGCTTGAAGCGGTAGCGGTGCAGGCCCACGCGCTCGCCGGCCGTCAGTTCGACGTCGACGTCGTTATCGAGCAGCTTGACGGCGTAATAGCCCGGTTCCGCATGCTCGTCCTTGTGCGAGAAGCGCGAGCGGTAGCCGCTGAACGGGCGCTCGGGATAGCCCGGTTCCAGTTTCACTTCGCCGCTCGTCGGCATCAGGAGGACGTCGCCCAGGTCCGAGTGGCCGGCGCCGGAGAAATGCGTGTGCGAGAAGCCGAGGATGGAGTCGTCTTCGTAGCGGTAGCCCGCCGCCCACGGATAGCTCTGGCGGAAGTGGCGGACCTGCGTGTCGGGACTCAGTTGCACCATCCCGAAGGGGCGGGTCGCGCCGGGGAAGGTGTGGCCGTCGCCGCCCGTGCCGATGAAGACGTCGACGTTGTCGGTGCGGCTGGCCGCGTGGGCGGAGGAACCCGCGCACAGCGCGGCGATGGCAAGGGGCAGGGTAGCCTTGCCGATGAAGCGGGAACGCATAGTGTCTCCAGGTGTGCCGGGGATGGCCCGGTCTTGCGAACCCGAACCATAACGCGAAACTTTTGAAAACGGCAACCGGAGCGTATGCGTGTTTCCTGCATAATGCCCACCCGGCCCTACCACGACTAAACACGATGACCGATACGCCCCCAACGCATGATCCCGACCGCCGCGCCGGCAGGTGCCTGATGCGTCTGCAACCGATGGAAGAGGGCGACCTCGCCGCCGTGCTGGACGTGCAAGCGGCATGCTATCCGCCCGCGATGCGGGAAGCGGCCGGGGTCGTGCTGGCGCGCCTTCGCGCCAGTCCCGACACGGCGCTGGTCGCGCGCGATGCGCAGGGCGTGTGCGCCTATCTGTTCGCGTACCCGTCGCGGCTCGGCACGGTGACGCCCCTCGGCGGTGCGTTCGCGCCGCCTCCCGAACCCGACACGCTGTACCTGCACGACCTGGCCGTGGCGCCGCGTGCGGCCGGGCGGGGTGTCGCGCGCCGCCTCGTCGCCCGTCTGCTGGCGCATGCGACCGGCCGCGGGCTGCTTCACTCCGCGCTCGTGTCCGTGCAGGATTCGCGGCGGTTCTGGGAAAGCCTCGGCTATGCGTGTGCGCCCGGCGCTGCCGGCGTCCTGGCGACGTATCCGCCGGAGGCCCTCTACATGACGCGGCGCCTGTGACGCGAACCCGGCCCCTCAACCGGCGCCGCCGGCGCGCGCGCGGCGCGTGGCGACGTGCAGCGTGGCGCGCGCCGCGCGACCCCGCGCGCCCCTCGGCTCCGGCGGTTCGGCCGCCACGGTCAGCGCCAGCTCGCCGCTGAGCCGGTGCAGCGCGAGCACCTCGTCCAGTGCGGCGAGCACCTGGCGGCCCAGCACGTGGTCGCCCTGCTCGA
This sequence comes from Massilia putida, assembly GCF_001941825.1. Lineage (NCBI taxonomy): Bacteria > Pseudomonadati > Pseudomonadota > Betaproteobacteria > Burkholderiales > Oxalobacteraceae > Massilia > Massilia putida. The sequence goes on along the minus strand of NZ_CP019038.1, from coordinate 644,006 downwards.
CGTCCGGCAGCACGCGGTGCAGGGCCGACAGCACGACGGCGTTCTCCTCGCGGTGTTCGTGCAGGTGCGCGTAGCCCAGCGTTTCCATGATCAGTTCTTCATGGCGGAACGCCGCCTCGACGGCCGCCACCAGCGTGGCGAAGCCGTGGGCGACCATGTCGTCGGGACCGGCCGCGATCTCGGCGATGCGCCGGCATAGCATCTTGCGCCCGTGCCGCAGCGCGGCGCAAATGGCGCGCGGGCGGTGCGGGCTGGCACGGCTGGAAGGCATTCAGTCCTCTTGCTGTGGTGTCGTCCAAAAGTCGGAATATTCTTAGACTTTCGGTAGCACGAAAAAATCCCTGACCTTTGATATCTCGCAACGTAGCACCGTTGTGTTCAGTTAGCCTAGTTGACGGAATACATATTGAAAGAGAGAAATGAGTGTCGGACAAGTCGAACGTGAGCATGGCGGCCATTGATGGGGGCACGCATACTATTGATCCAGGGCCATCCGGATTGCCATCGCCCGCATCTGTGCCATGCGCTTGCCCAGGCCTATGTGGACGGTGCGCACGCCGCCGGCCATGAGGTCGAGGTCGTGGAACCGGCGCGGATGAGTTTTCCACTGCTCACCTGTCCGTCGGAATGGTGGCATGGTTCGCCCCCGCCTCAACTCGCGGCCGTCCAGGATGCAATCCAGCACGCGGACCACCTCGTGTTCGTCTATCCCCTGTGGATGGGTGACATGCCGGCGTTGATGCGCGGTTTCATGGAGCACGTGACGCGGCCCGGCGTCTTCATGGACGACCCTCAGCGGTCGTTCGGCGCCGGCCTGCTCGGCGGGCGCAGCGCGCGGCTGGTCGTCAGCATGGGGATGCCGGCCGTCATCTACCGGTGGGGGTATGGCGGCTATGGCGTGCGGATGATGCGGCGCCAGATCCTCGGCCGGGCCGGCATCCGGCCCGTGCGCACGACCCTGATCGGGCGCGCCCACGCATTGTCGGCGGAGCGGGTCGCGATGTGGCGCGACCACCTGTGCCGCCTGGGAGGGTCGGCCGCCTGAACCGGCGGCAGTCGTGCTCTCCTTGACGCACCCGGCCGGACACGGCAAAGTTTCGGCAGGGCAGCATTTAACAATGCGCCCGATTCCGCCACTTTTCCGCTTTCCGATGCCCGTCGCTGCCCAGCTGCCTCCCTCGCCACCTTCCGTTTCCGTCCCGGCCCAGGCGGCCGCCGCGCCCACTTTCGATGACGCCTATGCCAGCGCGCGCGCCCTCGCCAACGCGGGCCAGCCCGACCTGGCGCTGTCCGCCTACGACGCCTTGCTGGCCCGTTCGCCGGGCAACGTCGATGTGCTGCTCGGCCGCGGCATCGTCCACGCCCGCCTGGGCCGCTGGCAAGAGTCCGAGCGCGACCTGCGCGCCGCCGCCGCCGCGTCGCCCACGTACGCGGACGTGTGGTCGGCCCTCGGCGACATGTATCTGTGGAGCGACCGGCCGGACAAAGCCGCCGATGCCTATCGCCGCCTGATCGCGCTGCGGCCGGGCGACGCCGCCGCGTACGTCGGGCGCGGGCGGGCCTTGCGCGCCTTGGGCCGCAATGCCGAGGCGCGCGCCGACCTGGACCAGGCGCGCGCCCTCGGCGCCGCGGGCGACGCATTCGATGCGTTGTCCACGGCGCTGCAACCCCGCCCCGGCAATCCCGACGCGGCGATCGCGGCCGGCTACTCCTGGGCCGCGGGGCTGTCGTCCAGTTGGACGGACGCCGGCGCCGGCCCGCGCTGGAACGATCAGACCATCAGCGTGCGCCATTACACGAAGTCAGGCTCGCTCGCGTTCGAGACGCTGCGCGCGCACCGCTTCGGCCGGCAGGATCGTGCCTGGGCGCTGGACGGCTACGTCAACCTGTGGTCCGGCGCCTACGCCAATATGCGTTACCAGCGCGCCGCCGCGGCGCGGCTGTTCCCGGAGAATGCCGGCCGCGCCGAGTTGTACCAGTCGCTGGGCAACGGCTGGGAGGCGTCCGTCAGCGACGACGTTCTCGGCTACGCGGCGCGCGTGAACATCTACGGGGTCGCCATCGCGAAGTACACGGGCGACTGGTATCTGCAGCTGCGTCACCAGAACATCGTCTCCGCCGGCTCCCGCGGCACGGGCGAACGTCTGCTGGCGCGCTGGTATTACGCGGGCGACGCCGACACGTATGCCGAGGTCGCCGTCAACAGCGGCCGCAGCGACGATCCGTTGAGTCTCGTCGGCGGCCGCAGCCGTTCCGGCGGCGGCAGCGCCACATGGGTGCGCTATTGGACGCCGGCATGGGGCACCCGTGTCGGCGCGACCTTCTCGCGCGCCGCCGGCGCCGCCGACCAGCGCGGCATGACGTTCGCGCTGTACCGCCGCTGGTAGGCGCCGACGCGCCGGGCGCAGGCCCGGACTCGACTGACCTTCTAAAAAAATATCGGATTTTTTTGAATCCGTTTCATCCCACCCTCCGTATAAGCGATGCAGACCATGCATTCCGATCAATATTGACGCTCGATACAGGAGGGAGAAATGTCTTACAAACAAAATCTATCGAAGGGTACCAAGCTGCGTCTGATGGCCGCCGCGCTGTCCCTTGGCACCCTGGTGCAGCCGGCCGTGGCGTCGAGCCACCGCGAGGCGCCCTTCATCACGCGCCAGCCCAAGGTCGATGCGACCGACTTCTATATGTTCCGCAGCTACGAGCCGGGCCGCGCGGGTTTCGTGACGTTGATTGCGAACTACGTGCCGCTGCAGGATCCGCAGGCCGGCCCCAACTATTTCGAGATGGACCCGGACGCCTTGTATGAAATCCACATCGACAACAACGGCGATGCGAAGGAAGACATCACCTTCCAGTTCCGGTTCCAGAACGCGAACAAGGATGCCCAGCTGACGGTCGGGGGCAAGAAGGTGTCGATCCCGCTCGTGATCAACGGCGGCGCCATCGCCGACCCGAACGCGCCCGGCGCCAACGTACGCGAGACCTACACGGTCAGCGTCGTGCGCGGCGACCGGCGGGGCGGCCAGCGCGCGGCCGTGACGAACGCCGCGGGCGGCGGGACGACGTTCGACAAGCCGCTCGACAATATCGGCAACAAGAGCATCCCGAACTACGCCGCCTATGCCGCCAAGCATGTCTACGACGTGAACATCCCGGGCTGCGGTACGCCGGCGCGCATGTTCGTGGGCCAGCGCAAGGATCCGTTCGTCGTCAACCTGGGCGAAACCTTCGACCTCATCAACATCAAGGTGCCGGCGACCGAGTTCGCGGCGGGCGCCGAGAAGGCGGCGCGCGACGACCTGGCGGGCAAGAACGTGACGAGCATCGAACTCGAGGTGGCGGCATCGTGCCTCACGGCCGGCAACGATCCCGTGATCGGCGGCTGGACGACGGCGAGCCTGCGCCAGGGCCGCCTGCTGAATCCGCTGCCGGGCAGCGGAACGGGCGTCGGCGCGTCGAAAGAGGGCGGTCCATGGACGCAGGTGTCGCGCCTCGGCATGCCGCTCGTGAACGAGGTCGTGATCGGCCTGAAGGACAAGGACCGCTTCAACCACGGCAAGCCGTCGGCCGATGCCCAGTTCGCGGACTACGTGACCAATCCGACGCTGCCCGCGCTCATCGAAGTCCTGTATGGCAATGCCGGCGCGAAGGCGCCGACCAATTTCCCGCGCAACGACCTCGTCGCCGCCTTCCTGACCGGTGTGAAGGGCCTGAACCAGCCGGCCAAGGTCACGCCGTCCGAGATGCTGAGGTTGAACACGTCCATCGTACCGGTGGCGATGGGCGCGCAGAAGCGGCTCGGCGTGATCGACGGGGACAATGCCGGCTTTCCGAACGGGCGCCGCCCGGGCGACGACGTCGTCGACATCGCGCTGCGGGTCGTGATGGGCAAGCTGTGCACGTTGAATCTCGGCTGCGCCCCGTCCGACGCGCCGGCCGGCGGTATCCATTTCACGGATGGGGCGTATCTGGACGACAGCTTTTTCACGAACGCCTTCCCCTACCTGAAGACCCCGCTGGCGGGTTCGCCGCAGCAATGAGGAGGCCGACATGAAACGCATATTTACCATGAGCCTGGTGCTGGGCCTCGTGTCGGCCTGCGGCGGCGGCCACGACGACGCGCAGCCTCCCGTCGCGGCGCAGGCGCCCGCGCCCATGCCCACGCCCGGCGGCAGCGCCGGCCCCGACAAGTTCGCCGCGCAGGTGGCGAGCGTCGTCGCGACCTCGTCCGACGACGCGGAAGCGGCGCTGCTCGACGACGGTCCGCCCTCCGTGCCCGACGACACCGAGCCCGGACCGGTGACGCCATGAAGTGCGCCGTCGTCTTGCATGCCTGGACGGCGGCGCTGGCCCTGGCCGCGTGCGCCCACGCGCAGGCCGCGCCGCGCATCCCGGCCGACGGCGCCGAGGTGCTCGAAGTCCTGCCCTGGCGCGCCGATCCGCGCCAGGCCGAACTGCGCGGCCTGCGGGCCGAGCTGGCCCGCGCACCCGGTGACCTCGACCGGGCCACCGACGTCGCCCGGCGCTACATCGAGGCGGGCCGGCGCGAAGCCGACCCGCGCTACTTCGGCTACGCCCAGGCCGCGCTGGCGCCGTGGTGGCGGCAGGCCGACCCGCCGCCCCGGGTGCGCCTGCTGCGGGCGACGTTGCTGCAGAGCGTGCACCGCTTTCCCGAGGCGCTGGCCGACCTCGATGCCGTCACGGCGCGCGATCCCGGCAATGCGCAGGCGTGGCTGACCCGCGCCGGCATCGAGACGGTCCGTGCCGACTACCTGGCCGCGACGCGCAGTTGCGGACGGCTGTCGAACGTGGCCGACGAACTCGTGACGGCGACATGCATCGCCAACGTCGGCGCGGTCAACGGCCGCCTGGCCGCGAGCGAGCGGCTGCTCGAGCGTGTCGTGGCGCGCGACGCGGGCGTCGCGCCGGACGTCGACGCGTGGGCCATGACGAGCCTGGCCGAGATGGCGGCGCGGCGCGGCGATGCGGCGCGCGCCGACGCATGGTTCCGGCGCGCCCTCGGGCAAGCCCCGCGCGACGTATATCTGCTGGGCGCCTACGCGGATTTCCTGCTCGACCGGGACCGCACGCCGGAGGTGGCGGACCTGCTCGCCGGCCACGACCGCGTGGATGGGCTGTTGTTGCGCCGCGCGCTGGCGTTGCGCCAGGCCGGGCAGCGCGATGCGCTGGCGGCCGCGGTCGCCGAGCTCGACGCGCGCTTCGCGGCCGCGGAGCGACGCGGGGACGGCGTGCATCTGCGCGAACAAGCCCGTTTCGAGCTCGCGCTGCGCGGCGACGCCGGGCGCGCCCTGGACCTCGCGCGCCGTAACTGGGACGCGCAGAAGGAGCCGGCCGACGCCCGCATCCTGCTGGAAGCGGCGGGGGCCGCGCGCGCCGCGGCGGCCGCTCGCCCCGTCCTGGACTGGATGCGCACCGCCGGCGTCGAGGACGTGGCGCTCGCCCGCCTGGCCGGGGCGCTCGTCCGTCCGGGAGCGCAGCCATGAACGGCCTGCGCAGGGTCTTCCTGGCCGCGCTGCTGCTGCTCGGCTGCACGCTGCCGGCGCAGGCGCACAAGCCCAGCGACAGCTACCTGAACATCGAGGACGCCGGCGGCGCTCGCCTGACGGGCCGGTGGGACATCGCCCTGCGCGACCTGGACTACGCGATCGGCCTGGACGCCGACGGCGACGGTCGCCTGACCTGGGCCGAGGTGCGCGCGCGCCACGGAGCGATTGCTGCCTACGCGCTCGCGCGCCTGACGCTCGCGCGCGGCGGCCGGGCGTGCACGCTGCGCGCGGGCGAGCAACTCGTCGACCGCCACACGGACGGCACGTACACCGTGCTGCGCTTTGCCGCCGACTGTCCGGCCGCCGGTCCGTTGCAGGTCGGCTACCGGCTGTTCGCCGACGTCGACCCGCAGCACAAGGGGCTCATCGGGCTGCGGTCGGCCGGCACGACCCGCACGCTGGTCCTCGGCGCCGACCGGCCGTCCGCCGTGTTCGAGGAGGGCGCGGGCCAGGGATTCGCCAGCTTCGTGCGCGATGGCATCCGGCACATCTGGATCGGCTACGACCACATCCTGTTCCTGCTGTCGCTGCTGCTGCCGGCGGTGCTGGCGCGCGCCGGCGCCGGGTGGCGGGCGGTGGCGCGTCCGGGGCCAGCGCTCGCCGACGTGCTCCGGATCGTCACCGCGTTCTCGCTGGCGCATTCGATCACGCTGTCGGCGGCCGCGCTGGGCATCGTCACCTTGCCGTCGCGCTGGGTGGAGGCGGCGATCGCGTTGTCGGTCCTGCTCGCGGCGTTGAACAACGTGCTGCCGGTGGCGCACCGACGGCGCTGGGCGGCCGCGTTCCTGTTCGGGCTCGTGCACGGATTCGGTTTCGCCAACGTGCTCGCCGACCTGGGACTGCAGCCGGGCGCGCTCGCGCGGTCGCTCGTCGGATTCAACGTCGGCGTGGAACTCGGCCAGCTGGCCATCGTGTTCGCCGTCATGCCGGTCGCCTGGGCCTTGCGGGCGTCGTGGTTTTATCAGCGCGTCGTGCTCGTGGGCGGTTCCAGCCTGATCATGCTCGTCGCCGCCGCGTGGCTCGGCGAGCGCCTGTTCGACCTGCGGCTGCTGCCGGGCTGAGGCTGCGCCGTGCGGTTCAGCGCACGACGAGCTCGGCGAGCGCCTGTTCGACCTGCGGCTGCTGCCGGGCTGAGGCTGCGCCGTGCGGTTCAGCGCACGACGAGCACGGGGAGGTCGCAGTGGAGCAGCACCCGCTGCGTCTCGCTGCCCAGCAGCCGCGCGGCCAGGCCGTGGCGGCCGTGCGACGCCATCACGATCAGGTCGCAGCCGCGCTCGCGCGCGGTCGCGATGATGCCGTCCCACGCCGGGCCGGGCGGCGCGAGCACCGTTTCGCACGGCACGCCCGCTTCCGTGGCGCGCCGGACGACGTAGTCGAGCGCCTCGCGGCCGAGACGGTCGGCCTCGTCGCGCCAGGCGTCGTAGAACGGGCCGCCCACGTCGCCCGTCGCCAGCACCGGCGTTTCGCCGGCCACGTGCACGCCGACGATCGTGCCGCCGGCCAGCTTGGCCAGGCCCAGCGCGGCGCCGAGCGCGCTGGCCGACCGCTCCGTGCCGTCGACGGGCACGAGGATACGCTGGTACATGATCACTTCGCCTTCGGCCGCATCACGAGCACCGGCACCTGCGCGTCCGCCAGCACCTTTTGCGTGACGCTGCCGGCGAGCAGCCGCGACAGCCCGCGCCGGCCGTGCGAGCCCATGAAGATGAGGTCGCAGTCGCGGCTCTCGGCCGTCGCGACGATCGCGTCGGCGGGCGAATAATCGAGCACGGCGTGGGCGGAGCAGCGCACGCCGGCCGCATGCGCGGCGGCGGCCACGCGGCGCGCGTGCTCGTTGGCGGCGGCGAGCAGCGTCTCGTCGTCGATGCCCGGGGCGACGGCCATCGCCGCTTCCGCGGTGGCGATGGGCGGTTGCGGCTGCCCGACGGCGAGCACGACGATCTCGCTGCCGTGCGCGCGCGCGAAGTCGATGGCGGCCCGTTCGGCGGCGGCGGAGGTATCGGAGCCGTCCGTGGGCACGAGGATGCGGTCATACATGGCGTTCTCCTGAGCGTCCGGTGGACGGTCCCAGGATGGCCACTATGCGATGTGAATTCTTTGATCTAGATCAAACCGTGCGGAAGCTGCCTTCGGCCACGACGCGCCCGCCGCCGCCGACGGCGAAGCTGCCCGCCGACAGGTCGGCCCCCAGCACCAGTTCGCTGCCGAGCGGGGCGGGGGCCCGAAAACGGCCTTCCAGCGCGAGGACGCGCCGGCCGCACGCCTGTTCCAGCTCGGCGCAGGCGCGCGCGAGCGTGTGCATGCCGTGGATGATCGGCCGCTTCATGCCCATCAGGCGCGCAGACCACGTCCACAGGTGGATCGGATTCCAGTCGCCCGAGATGCGGGCATAGGCCCGTCCGGTGTTGCGCGGGAGGCGCCAGCCCGTCAGCACGGGCAGGTCTTTCGCATCCTGGCGGCCGCGCCGCGGACCTTTCTGGCCGCGCACGACGAGATAGGTGCTGCGGCACGTGAAGATGTCGACGCCTTCCTGGCGGGCGACCGTGTCCAGTTCGGCCACGACGGCGCCGTTCTCGGCCGGGGGGCGGATGGTCACCGTCGTCGACAGGACCAGCGGCACGTCGCGGCGCGGCTCGGCCCGCGCGCGCAGCGCGTTTTCCGTGTGAACCGTGCCGGGCAGGCGGAACGGGAAGGCATCGTCCAGCATGGTCGCCACGTGGGCGCGCTGAGCCAGCAGATAGTAATAGGTGAGGGGGATCCCCTCGTCGCCGAACCCCAGGGCCTGGCGGTAGCGCCGCAGCTGGTTGGGGTCGATGCGGTCGAGGATGTAGGCGGTGCGGGGTGTCGGTACGCCATTCAGGCGGCGCGGGTGTTTGAACAGGGCGCGCAGGAGCATGGCGGCGCCCAGCCGGGGAAGCGGTGACGGAGAGTCGGCGTTCATCAGGAACTTCGAAGTCCAAAACCCCATTGTGCCTGGGTTCGGGGGACTTGTGAATTCGGCTCATCCGCGTTACCCTATTGATTTGGTATAAAGAGCCGAAGTTTTAGATGAGGATGGAATGAAGAAGCAAGCGTTGTTGATGTTGGCGTTGTCCGCCGCAGGTGTCGCCACGGCCCAGGAGACCGTGAAGATCGGCCATGCGGCCGCCATCACGGGCCCGGTGGCCCATTTCGGCAAGGACAGCGAAAACGGCGCGCGCATGGCGATCGACGCGCTGAACGCGCGCGGCGCGACCATCGGCGGCAAGAAGGTCAAATGGGTGCTCGTGCCGGAAGACGACGGCGGCGACCCGAAGGAAGCGACGGCCGCGGCGCAAAAGCTGGCGGACGCGAAAGTGAACGCCGTGATCGGCCACGAGACGTCGGGCACGACGATTCCCGCGGCGAAGATCTATAACGACGCGGGCATCCCGCAGATCTCGCCGTCGGCCACGAATCCGAAATACACGCAGCTGGGCTACAACACGGCGTTCCGCGTCGTCGCGAACGACATCCAGCTTGGGCGCGCACTGGGCCGCTACGCCGTCAAGACGATGGGTGCCAAGCGCATCGCCGTCATCGACGACCGCACCGCGTACGGCCAGGGCCTCGTGACGGAATTCGCGAACAGCCTGCGCCAGCAGGGCGTGAATCCGGTCGCGCGCGAATTCACGAACGACAAGGCGACGGACTTCGCCGCGATCCTGACGCGCATCCGCGCCAGCAATCCTGACCTCGTGTTCTTCGGCGGCATGAACGCGGTGGCCGGCCCGATGCTGCGCCAGATGAAGCAGCTCGGCATCAACGCGAAGATGATGGGCGGCGACGGCATCTGCTCGGACGCGATGCAGCCGCTGTCGGGCAATACGATGACGGACGGCCAGGTCGTGTGCGCGGAGGCGGGCGGCGTGGAAGAGAAGGGCAAGGCCGGCATGGACAAGTTCCGCGCCGACTACAAGAAGCGCTACGGCATCGACGTGCAGATCATCGCGCCGTATTCGTACGACGCCGTGCTGGCGATCGCGGCGGCAATGGACAAGGCGGGTTCCAGCGCGCCGGCCAAATACCTGCCCGAGCTGGCGAAGGTGCGCTATCCCGGCGTCACCGGCACCATCGCGTTCGATGCCCACGGCGACATCCGCGACGGCGTGCTCACGCTGTACACCTTCAAGGGTGGCCACCGCACGCCGATCGGCGTCACCAAGTAAGTACGATCAAGTACGATTCGTCGTCCCCGCGCAGGCGGGGATGACGTCGCATCACGCCGCGGGCCGGTCGTCCACGCGCGACGGCGCGGGCTCGAGCATGAGCTCGTCGAGGTGGCGGCGCGCGGCCTGCAGCACCTGTTCGGAGACGGCCGGGTTACCTTTCGCTGCGCCGCGGGCGACGGCGAGGCTGCCGATCATGGTGGCCACGACGACCATCGCCCGGCCCAGCGCATCGCTGCCGGGCTCGTTCTGCGCGATCTGGCGTTCGAACGCGCGCACCATCACCATATAGCCTTCCGCGAAGCGGGCGCTGATGGCCTTGTCCTGGCGGCCGATCTCGCTGGCCGACGCCGCCATCGCGCAGCGGTCGCCGTAGTCGTCGCGCGTCTCCAGCGCCAGGTAGCGGTCGAGGAAGCGCGACAGGTCGGGCATGCCGTTCGACGTCGCCGAGTACATGCGTGAATTGGCCTGGTCGAGGCCATACGACAGGGCTTCCAGGGCCAGCTCTTCCTTCGAGCGGAAATGGGCATACAGGGCACCGTGCGTGAGACCCGCTTCCTTGCTGATCTCCGCCACGCCGACGCCGTCGATGCCGCGTTCGCGAAACAGCTTGCTCGCTGCGCGTATCAGTGCAGTGCGGTTGTCGGCTGCCTTCTCTTTGCTGATTCTCATGCTGTACTAATCGTGCCAGGAGCGCGGTGCCTGGCGGTCGTCGCGTTTCCGTATGATGGAATTATGATTGTGAGTATAACGCGTTAGCCCCCCTGTTGCGGGTCGCAATATTGTTGACAATGCCACGCGCGCTGCGACCGGACGGGGCTGCGCCAACCTGGTGCATGCGACTCGAAGTTACATTGCGTTTGCCGCTGACGGCCCCGTTTTTCGAATGCTGCTATCCTGCGCGCCATGGATGCGCCGTTCTACATCGTGCTCAACGCGAGCGCCGGCCGCGTCGAGGCCAACCTCCGCTGCGCGACGATACGCAACGTGTTGAACGCGGCGGGCCGCGACTGCGAGCTCGCCGTCGTGCACGACGCCGCGCACCTCGACGACACGGCGCGGCGCATGGCCGAGCGGGCCGCGCGCGACGGCGCGATCCTCGTCGCGGCCGGCGGCGACGGCACCCTGAACACGGTGGCGCATGCGGCCGTCATGTATGGCTGCGTGTTCGGCGTCCTGCCGCAAGGGACTTTTAATTATTTCGCCCGGACGCACGGCATCCCGGAAGACCTGGCCGACGCCGTGCGCGCGCTGCTGCACGCGCGCGTGCGGCCCGTGCAGATCGGGCTGGTGAACGACCGCATCTTCCTCGTCAACGCGAGCGTGGGCATGTATCCGCGACTGCTGGAAGAGCGTGAGTACGACGAGCGCCGGTATGGCCGTTCGCGCATCGTGGCCCTGCTGTCGGCCGCGAAGACGGCGCTGCGCGGCCATCGCAGCCTGCGCATCGCGCTGGAACTGGACGGCCGGACGCGGCACCTGCGCACGCCCACGCTTTTCGTCGGCAACAACCGTCTGCAGATGGAACAGGTGGGCATGCGGCCGCTCGACCACGCGCTGGACGCGGGCCGCCTGGTGGCGATCGCGCCGCGTCCGGTCGGTCGGCTGCGGATGCTGGGATTGCTCGTGCGCGGCGCGCTCGGGCGGCTGGGCGCGGCGCCGGATGTCGATGCGTTCGCGTTCCGCCGCATGACGGTGCGCCGACCGCTGCTGTCGGGCCGGCGGCGGCTCAAGGTCGCGACGGACGGGGAGGTTTGCCGGATGGCCTTGCCGCTGCGGTTCGAGGCCCTCGATGGCCGGCTCGCGCTGCTCGTGCCGGATCAGGAGGAAGAGGTGGCGCCGGCAGGCGCCGCCGCGGCCGCGCTGCCTCCCGGCCCGCCGCACGGGCGGCAGGCCGGTTGAAGTGGAAGATCGGGCGCGCTGTTCAGCCCGCGTCAGGGTTCCAGCGTATCGTCCGAGTCGAGGCCGTCCCGGTCCAACTGGTTCCGGCTGGTGCGGCTGCCCTGGCCGCCGCTCTGCATGTTGCCGGCCTGGTTGTCGCTCTGCTCGTTCTGGTTCAGGTTGCCGCCCTGCCGGCTCCGGTTCAGATTGCCGCTTTGGCGGCTTTGTCCTTGATCGCTGCGCTGGGAATGATCACCCGGACCGCTGGCCAGGTCGGATTGCGACTGGCTGCCCTGGCTTTGCCTGCCGCTCTGCTGGCTGGCCCAATCGCCGCGCTGCGCGTTGTCGCCCGGACCGCTCGCCAGGTCGGCGTTTTTCTGATTGCCCTGGTCTTTCCTGCCCTTGCCCTTGGCCCCCTGGTTGCTAGCCATAATCGTCTCCTTGATCGATATATGAGTCCCCATGGTAGGCCGCTTGACGGAGCCGGCAATCGGAATACGGGTCAAAAGGCTGTAGGACCAGTCGCACAAGACAGGCAAGAAAGCATGTCAAACATTGACAAAATATTCAATCCGTGGCGGAATCCAGGGTCGGCACGCGCGGCGGCCAGTAAATACAAAAAAGACAATGAGCAGAAGCAGTACAGGTAAGGTAAGGGGCACCGGGCGGACTACGCTGGAAGAGGTGGCGGCGCATGCGGGCGTATCGACGATGACGGCATCGCGCGCGCTCAGCCAGCCGCAACTGGTGTCGGAGTCGACGCGGACCAAGGTGGAACAGGCCGTGGCCGAGCTGGGTTATGTGCCCAATCGCGCCGCCCGCGCGCTCGCGTCGGCGCAGTCGCGCGTGATCGTGGCTCTGGTGCCGTCGTTGTCGAACGTCGTGTTCACGGCCGTGCTGGACGGCATCCACGATGCGATCGAGCATGGGCAATACCAACTCCTCATCGGCAACACGCGCTATTCCGACGCCGAGGAAGAAAAGCTGCTGCGCACCTATCTGCAGTCGAATCCGGACGGCATCCTGCTGTCCGGCCTCACGCACAGTCCGCAAGTCGAGCGCATGTTGGCGGGATCGCGCATGCCGGTCGTGTCGATGATGGACCTCGCCGACGGCCCGGGCGAGTTGTCGGTCGGCTTTTCGCAGCACGACGCGGGCAACGCCATCACGAGCCACCTGCTCGAGCGCGGCTACCGGCGCATCGCCTTCGTGGGCGCCCAGCTGGACGAGCGCACCTTGCGCCGCGCCGATGGCTACCGGCAGGCGATGCAGGCGGCCGGGCTCGCGGACCCGCGGCTCGAGATCATGGTATCCGACCCGTCCACCATCGCCCTCGGTGCCGAATTGATGCGCCAGGCGCTGGAGACGTTGCCGGACTGCGACGCCGTGTTCTTCTGCAACGACGACCTTGCGCACGGCGCCATTTATTACTGCCAGCGCCACAGCATCCGCGTGCCGCAGGACGTCGCCATCGCCGGCTTCAACGACCTGCCGGCTTCGGCGTGGATGGTGCCGTCGCTGACGACCATCGACACGCCGCGCTACCGCATCGGCTACGAGGCGGCGTCGCTGCTGCTGGACGTGATCGCCGGGAAGGAGCCCCGCGAGCGCCGTATCGACCTGGGGTTCACGTTGCGCGAGCGCGAGAGCACGTGATCTGCCGCGGCCTGACGGCCGCGAAATAATCATCCGGTTGACCTTTACATTTTCTGTGGAAACGTTACACTTACCGTATTGCTTGTTAGCGCTACCAACCGGATGCGCCGACAGTAGTGCGGGTGCGCGGGGGGCTGCGCACTCTTCATATATCTCCTCTTAGAGCTGGGCGCAGCTGTGCTCCCGGCTCATTTTTTTTAACTGTGTTCGCTCGAACCCCCAGTCTTTCGATCAGTCCTTGATCGCCCAACGCTCCTACCAATCAACTTCGGATACAAATTGTTACATTAGGACGTGTTTCGTTACGTATCCGCGCTGGCCTCCCGGTCGCCGACTCGCTAAGCTCCTGAAGTTGGCACAAAGATTCCTACCAATGCATTCCATCCTGACGTTCGTCCCGCTCCCCGTCGCCCCGACGCCGAAAGTGCTGAAGTCGTTCCGCAAGGACGCAGGGTGGCGCGAAGCCGGCGATGCCGCGTTGAACGGTGCCTTCGCGCCCGGCAGCGCCGTGCAGTGGGCCGCCGTCCTGTCCGGCAAGAAGACGATCGGGATCGTGCGCCTCGAGCTCGCGCCGCCGCAATTCTGCTATCTGTCGGAACTGGTGATCCTGGGCGAGCACCGCGGCCAGGGCGTGGGAGAGTGGTTCATGGAGCAGATCGAGCGCTTCTGCCTCGCACGCGGCATCGCCCGGGTCGTGCTGCAATCGCGCGACGACTCGCGCGGTTTTTATGAAAAACTGCGTTTCGAAGCCGATCCGATCGCGGCCGGCTTCCTCAAGAAGGACATCCATCCGCTGCTGCGCAAACCGGCATTTCCGTTCGCGCGCAGCAGCCTTCCGGGTTTCCCGGGCTGAGCGCGCCCGGTCAGGGCACCGTCACCTCGACGCGATACGTGCGGCCGGCCTCGATGCCGGCAATGTGCGCGTCCGCCAGCCGCTTTCCATCGCAGACAACCGTCGTGCGCGCGACCCCGCCGCGCGTCAAGCTGACGTCGAACGTGGCGCCCCGGAAGACCCGGCGCACGCGCATCGACGGCCAGTGCGACGGCAGTTGCGGATGCACGACGAGGCCCGTCGCATCGCCCTTGAGGCCGCACAGGCCCTCCACGATGGACCGGTAGACCCACGACACGGTGCCGGTATTGAACAACTGGCTCGAACGGCCGGCCGTGCGCGGGTATTCCTTCCATGCGCCGCGATAGTAATTCGGGATGAACACGGGCAGCTGGCCGCGCCGCAGATAGTCGTCCTCGCCCGGCCCGGGAATCATCTTGCGCAGCGCGTCCCAGGCGCGGTCCGGTTCGGCGATCGTGTACAGGCTGTAGATGTAGAACACGGACGCGTGATTGTAGACGGCGCCGTTCTCGGCCGATCCCGGGTGCTTTTGCGTGACGCGTCCCACATCCTCGCGCATGGCGCTGTACGGCGGGGCGAACATCTGCACGCCATACGGGGTGTCGAGCTGGGCGTCGATCTCGGCCAGCATCGCGCCGCGCTGGCGCGCGTCCGGGGCGCCGCTCAGGAATGCCCAGCTTTGCGGATTCAGGTAGATGCGGCCCTCGGCGTCGTCGCTCACGCCGAAGCTGACGTTGTCGTCCGTGATGCCGCGCGCGTACCAGGCGCCGTCCCACAGGTACAGGTTGGCGGACGTGTTCATGTCGTCGGCGCCGGCCCGGAAGTGGTCCGTCCGCCAGTCGTCGCCGCGCGCCGCGCATACATCGGCCCACAGGTGCAGCGCGTACGCGGCGGCCACCGTCAGCCAGCCGGACACGCCGCGCCCCTTGTAGCCCACCATGTTCATCGGATCGCACCAGTCGCCCTGCTCGATGTATGACAGGCCGCGGTGGTCGCGCTTGTGCAGCAGCCAGTCCATCGCGAGCGAGATGCGTTCGTAGGCGGTGAGTACCATGCCATCCATGCCAGCGACCGGTTCGTCCAGGATGGCAAGGTCGCCCGTCTCGTCGAGATAAGCCTGCAGGCAGACGGGCAGCCACACGCAGTGGTCAGTGTGCGGCACCTGGTTGATGTACTTGAGTTCCGCGCCTTCGAACAGCAGGATCCCGTCCGGCATCGCGCCGTTCGACCCCTGCTGCGACAGCGCGTGCAGGAAGGCGGCGCGCGCCACGGCGGGCTTGACGAAGGCCATGCCCATATTGTCCTGCAGGTAGTTGCGGGTCTGCGGGTCGGTGCTGAGGCGATTCACGTCGCCGTGATAAAACACCTGGCGCGCGAGCCAGCGGTTGACGAAGTTGTCGAAGTCCGCGTCCGGCGTCTCGACCTGCACGCAGCCGGCGCCCTGGTCGGCATACGCCGCGTAGTCGCGCGCGGCCACCGCGAAGCCTTCCGCACTCAGGTAGCGCGTGCGCAGCGCCACGATCTCGGCGTCGTCGCGCGCGGGCCCGAACAGGAAACGGCGCGTGACGGTCGCATCGGCGGCGAGCGCGAGGCGGTATTGCACGGCGCCCACCGGCGTCTCGTAGCGTGCGTCGCCGCCCGCGAGCCGGTCCGCGCGCAGCGCATCCGGCGCATGCAGGCCGCCTTCGCCTTCGAACTGGCCCTGGTTCGTCTCCCACGCGTCCGGCGCCGTCTCGCACGCGAGGAACGTCTTGTCCTTGAAATTCTTGTTCTTGAAGTAGTCCTGCAGCTTCTGGTAAGGCGTCACGCTCGACGCGACGATGCCTTGCAGGTCCGCGCGGTATTCGGCCGACTGGTTCATCCACGACATGTAGCCGATGGTGAAATAGGGATACACGCTGATCCTGCGCGGGCGCCCGCTCACGTTGGTGACGGTGAGCGTCCACAGTTCGGCCACGTCGTCGACCGGGAGGCCGAGGCGCAGGTCGATGCGGATGCCCAGCTTTTCCACGGTCCACGCGATATCGTCGCGGCCGACGGAGAAGGTAAAACGGTCCGGCGCCGCGCGCACGGGTTCGTGCGGGGCCGAGAAGATCTCGCCCGTCTCCTCGTCCTTCACGTAGAAGAAGCGGCCGGGGTGGTGCGCGTAATACGCCTGCTCCGGCTGCATGAAGGTCTTCGCTTCGAGATTGGGCGCGTGCGAATACTTGGCCGGTTCCGGCTGCATGAACTGGGCAGTGGCGTAGCCGCGGCACGTCACCTGGATCATCATCCGGCGGTTCCACAGGAAGGCGCCGGCGTTCGGCATGGCGGTCGGGCTGGCGAGATCGTAGCGTGCGCCGTTCTCGGTCGGTTGCAGCATGGTGTTTCCTTATCGTTGTTTCAGGGGGCGGCCTTGCGCGCCGCCAGGTCTGCCTGGATGCGCGCCAACTGCTTGGCATTCAGGTTGTAGAAGCACATGACGGCCACGGCGGCCACGGCGAATGCCGCCGGGATGAACGACATGAGCCAGACGATGCCTTCGCGCGACCCGCTGGCCTGCACGGCGTTCGGCACGTAGCCGAGCGATGTGAACACGGAGCCGATCACCGCGACCGCGACCGCGGTGCCCAGCTTTTGCGAGAAGGTCGCCGCGGCGAACGTCATCGCCGTGGCGCGCCGGCCCGTGCGCCATTCGTTGTAGTCGGCGGTGTCGGCATACATCGAGAACGCCAGCGGCGATTTCGGTCCGAGCACGAGCCCGAGCCCCGCCTGCAGTGCGAACATCAGCCCCACCTGTCCAGGGGGCACGACGTAGAACGCGGCCGACAGCGCGGCGGTCGCGCTCATCAGCACGATCATCAGCGTCTTCTTGTCGGCCAGGCGCGTCAGCAGCGGCGTGAGCGCGGCGCCGACGGCGGCCGCGATCATATAGGTCGGTACGAACGTGCGCATCAGGTCGGGGCGGCCGACGACGTACTTGAAGTAGTACGCCGCGCTGGCCGTACGCAGCGTGATCGTCACCATGATGATCAAGGCGAGGAAGAACAGCACCATCCAGGGCCGGTTGCCGGCCAGGTCGCGCACGTCGCGCCACACCGCGTTCTTTTGGCCCGGCGGCGGCGCGATGCGTTCGCGCGTACCCGCGAACGTCAGCGTGAACAGCAGCGACGCCGCGACTGCCCAGGCCAGCATCGTCAACTGCCAGCCGCGCGCATCGTTCCCGCCGCCGAGCCAGCGCACCATGTCGGGCGTGGCGGCCGTCACGAGCGTGCTGCCGGCGAACGCGAAGATGAAGCGCAGGCCGTTGATCGTGGAGCGCTGCTGCGGATCGGCCGACATCACGCCGGATAACGCGTTGTACGGGATGTTCACGCACGTGTAGCACACCATCATCGACAGGTACGTGCCATAGGCCCACGCGAGTTTCGCATCGCCCGCGAGGCCAGGGGTCGTGTACGTGAGCACGGCGGCACCGCCCAGCGGGACGCACATCCACACGAGCCAGGGACGGAATTTGCCGAAGCGCGTGTCCGTGCGGTCGGCGGCCGCGCCGATCAGCGGGTCGCTGAACGCATTGACGATTTTGATGGCGGACATCATCGTGGCCGCGGCGGCGGCCGAGATCCCGAAGGTGTCGGTATAGAAGATCAGCAAGAAGGTGGCGACATTGGTCCAGTAAAAATTGAACCCCATGTCCGCCACGCCGTACGCGAGCTTTTCGCGCCAAGGCAACGGTGCGTGCGCGGCGCCGGCGCCGACGGCGGTGCGGGGGAGGGCGGCCGTCATCGGTCCGCTCCGTCCGGCGCGGCAGGATGAGGGAAAGCGGTCGGGCAGGCCATCTGCGTCTCCGGTGATTGTTAGGGACAGTTCTTCGCCTGCCTGGGTTGATAGCGCTAACAGCGGCGAGTATGCCGCCGTCGCGAAATCATGTCAACCGCCCGACGATCGATGCCGGACCATCGATCGAGCGAAACGCGTTTGCGCATGGTGCGGTCACGTCCAAAAGATCAGTCGCCCGGGTACTTCACACCGGTCTGCTTGCGGATCTCGTCCAGCACGCCCATCAGGTGCAGCGTCTGCTCGTGTGTCATGAACGGGCTTTCGATGAGGCCGTCGTTCCAGCAGCGCTGCGCTTCGATCGCCTCGTGCACATAACCGTTGCCGAGATAGGGCGTCGGGATCGTGCGCGGCGCTTCGTCGGCCAGCATCAGGGTGAGGGTGGGCGGGCGGTGGAACGGCGCGTCCAGGCGCAGCTGGCCGTGGCGGCCGGACAAGGTCAACAGGCCCGGCGTGCGCGCCTTCAGCGAGCAGGCGCACGTGGACAGCGCGCCGCCCGCGTGGCGCAGCGTGAACACGGTCTGCAGGTCGACGCCGGTCGGCCCCAGTTCCGCCTGCGCGCGCACGGCTTCCACATCGCCCAGCAGGTAGGCGGTGATCGACAGCGGATAGATGCCGACGTCGAGCAGCGCGCCGCCGCCGAGGGCCGGATTGAACAGGCGGGCTTCCGGGCCACCCGTCGCCGCGAAGCCGAAATCGGCGCTGGCTTGCGACACTTCCCCCAGCACGCCCGATGCGAGGATGCGCCTGACTTCATCGAAGGCGGGCATGAAGCGCGTCCACATCGCTTCCATCAGGAAGACGCGGCGGCTGCGCGCGAGCGCGACGACCTGCTCGGCCTGGGGACGGTTCAGCGCGAACGGTTTTTCGCACAGCACGCCCTTGCCGCCGGCGAGCATCGCGAGCGCGTTTTCCGCATGCATGGCGTGCGGGGTGCCGATGTAGACGAGGTCGACGTCGTCGCATGCGGCAAGGCCGTCGTAGCCGGCCAGGCGCAGCGGGATGTTGAACTCGTCGGCGAATTCGACGGCCGTCGCGCGTTCGCGCGAGGCGACGGCGGCGATCGCGGCGCCGGGCGTGGCGCGCAGGGCCTTCGCGAAATCGCGGGCGATCCTGCCGGTGCCGAGGATACCCCAGCGTACGGTGTTGGTCATGTGATCTCCATCGAAAAAGGGTGAGGGCAAAGCCGGGACCGGCCATTCCGGAGGGTGACCGAAAAGCGGGCCACCTGTCTATATTGACAGGTCATTGATAACATTTTGCTATCGATGATTGCGTTATACTTCGAAGTGGTCCTTTATTGCAAGAAAGGGTGAGCCATGGCTGCAGAGTCCCCGCGCGCGGATGAGAGCGCCTGGTGCCGGCCCCTGTTCGAAGGGACCCAGTTGTCGATGCTGGTCTGCGACCCGGTGTCGCAGGAAATCCTCGACGTCAACGACGCCATCCTCCACCTGCTCGGCTACACGCGCGACCAGATGCTGAGCATGCGCCTGCCCGACCTGTACGCGCGCGGCGGACAGGAACGCGACGACGGCCTCGGCCCCGAGACGTGCCAGCTGCACTCGCATGTGCGGCGCGTCGCCGGCGCCGATGGAAACGACCACCATGCGATCCTGCAGCGCACCGCCATCGAATACGGCGGACGCGATGCCGTGCTCGTCGTCCTGCAGGACGTCACGCGCCATGTCGAAGCCGAGGTCCAGCTGCGCGAGACCCAGAACGAGCTGCACCGCGCCCAGGCGCTGGCCATGATCGGCAACTGGATCTGGGACGCCGCCAGCGATTCGCACGTGTCGACGTCGCCGGAAGGCTGCCGTATCCTGGGCTTCCGGCCGGAGGAGGCGCCCGTGTCGACGGCCGAGATCTACGCGCGCATCCACCCCGACGACCGCGCCTTGGCCGAGCAGGCGCGCGAACGGGCGCTACACGATCCTGGCTACAAGTACGACGTCGAGTTCCGGCTGATTCGCCCCGACGGCGAGGTGCGCTGGCTGCACTCCGTCGCCGAGGTGCGGCGCGACGCGTGCGGGCGCGCCGTCAAGATGCTGGGCCTCGTGCAGGACGTCACGGAGCGCCGCCGCGCCGAGGACAATGTGCGGCGCCTGGCCTATTACGACACGGTGACGGGCCTGCCCAACATGAATCTGTTCGAGAGCGAGGTCGAGGATCGGCTGGTCCAGCTGCGGCGCGGCGCCGGACGCGGGCGCAGCCCGGCGCGGCTGGCCTGCCTGATCGTCGACCTCGTGCGCTTCAGGGACGTCAATTACGCGCTCACGCATATGTATGGCGACGTGCTGCTGGCGCTCGTCGCGGACCGCCTGGCCGCCGTCATCGGCCAGGCGGGAGTCGTGGCGCGCTGCGATTCGCGCTTCCCGATCGTGCTGGACGGCGCGGACGAGGAAGAGGCGCGGCGCTGGGCGCAGCACCTGTTGCGCGCGCTGGAGGCGCCGTTCGCCGTCGCCGGCATCTCGTACGAGATCGGCGCGCGCATCGGCATCGCGTTCGCGCCGCTGCAAGGGCTCGACTACCACACGCTGTTGCGCAAGGCCGATATCGCGCTGTACCAGGCGGCCGGCATGGCGCGCAACGTGGCCGTGTACGTGGCCGAGGACGACCCGCACACGCCCGACCGCCTGTCGCTGATCGGCGACTTCCGCGCCGCCATCGAGTCCGGCCAGATCCAGCTGTTCTGCCAGCCGAAGGTGACGATGGACGGGGGCGAGATCGTCGGCGCGGAGGCGCTCGTGCGCTGGGTCCACCCGGAGAAGGGGTGCATCGGGCCGGAGACCTTCATGCCGCTGATCGAGGCCACGGACCTGATCCACTTGCTGACCCAGCACATGTTGGCGACCGCGGTCACGCAGTGCGAGGCGTGGCGCGCGCTGGGCGTACGGCTGCCCATCGCCGTGAACCTGTCGGCGCGCGACATCGCGGCGCTGTCGCTGTCCGAACACCTGCGCGAGCTGCTCGAGCTGCACGGCTCGTGCGCGGGGCTGATCGGACTGGAAATGACGGAGAGCAGCCTGATGCAGAATCCGGCCGAGAGCATCGCCGAACTGGAACGCCTGTCCGGCATGGGTTTCAAGCTCTACATCGACGATTTCGGCACCGGCTATTCGTCGCTGAGTTACCTGAGCCGTTTGCCCGTGGACGTCATCAAGATCGACCACGGCTTCACGATGCAGATGATCGAGGACGGCCGCGCGGCGTCCATCGTCAAGTCCACCGTGCACCTGGCGCACGACCTCGGGATGCGCGTCGTGGCGGAAGGCGTCAGCAATGCCCGCATCTGGGATGCGCTGCAGGCGCTGGGCTGCGACGAGGCGCAAGGCTTTTATGTGGCCGCGCCGATGCCGGCCGCCCAGCTGCTCGACTGGGCGCGCGCGTCGCCCTACCGCCTGCTGGACGAGCACGCGTGCGCATGAAGCGCGCGATCGGCCGTGTTGCGGTAGCATGTCCGGGTCCTTGCCGGACCGGCAAGGGACGGCAGGGCGCCAGCCGTTGGCGCCGCGTTTGACCACGGAAGGAGCGGGCATGGCAAAAGTACTCGTGCTGTATTACTCGACGTATGGACACATCGAACAGATGGCGAACGCACTGGCGGAGGGCGCGCGCGCGGCCGGCGCGACCGTCGACGTCAAGCGGGTGCCGGAGACGGTGCCGGACGAGGTCGCGCGCAACGGTCACTTCAAACTGGACCAGCCGGCTCCCGTCGCCACCGTGAACGAACTGGCGGACTACGACGCCATCGTGATCGGCGCGCCCACGCGCTACGGCCGCATGCCGTCGCAGATGGCGGCGTTCCTCGACCAGACGGGCGGGCTGTGGGCGAAGGGCGCGTTGAACGGCAAGGTGGGCGCCGCGTTCACGTCGTCGGCCACGCAGCACGGCGGCCAGGAGACGACCCTGTTCTCGATCGTCACGAACCTGCTGCACTTCGGGATGGTCGTCGTGGGCCTGCCGTACAGCTTCGCGGGCCAGATGACCCTGGACGAGATCACCGGCTGCAGCCCGTACGGCGCCAGCACGATCGCGGGCGGCCAGGGCCAGCGCCAGCCCAGCAAGAATGAGCTGGACGGCGCGCGCCACCAGGGCGAGCTGGTGGCGAAGACGGCGCTGAAGCTGTTCGGCTGAGACGCCAACCCGGCGCCGGCGTGAGGCGCGGGTTCATTCGGGCCGGGGCCTGAATGACGGTGCCCGCCCTACACTTTCATCGGCAGGATGATCATCTGCAGGCCGTCGAAATGCAGGCGGCGCTGGATGGCCAGTGCCGCCTGGTTGTGCAGCAGCCTGGTGAACAGGTTATCGCGCTGGAACACCAGGCGGCTCGTGAAGAACACGGCGTGCGGGAATTCGCGGGCCAGGTCGCGGCACATGTCCGTCAACGTCGCGACGGCGTCCGTCCCGAAACCGACGCGCGACGTGGCCGGGATGCCGTGGCTGCGGCAGAACGCCACGAAATCGTCGAGGGTGGCCTCGGCCTTCGCTTTCAGGATGTCGATCTCGCCGTCGCCGCCGTAGGCGTGCGCGTCGACGGTGCGGGCCGACACGAACACGACGTTCTTGAAATGGCCGGGGAACATGCGTTGCACCCACAGCAGCGCATGCAGGCCGCCGCCGCGCGAACTGCCGACGATGAACACGGCCGTCGGCGCCGCCGGGTGCGGCGCCGGCGTGTCAGTGCACGAGCCCTGCGGCTGGGCGGCGAACACGCGGTCGACGTCGTCGATGCGCTTGCGCGTGTCCGCGTAATGGCCGCGCACGGCGAGGCACAGCGCGACGACCAGGCCGGTGAGCACGATCGTCACCCAGCCGCCTTCCGTGAATTTTTCGACGATCGTGACGATCAGGATGCTGGCGGTGACGGCGAGGCCGCACAGCGACAGCAGCAGGCGGCGCAGCCAGCCCGTGTCGCCGCGGTGGCGCAGCCAGTAGCGGCACAGGCCCAGCAGCGACAGGCTGAACGTGAGGAACACGTTGATGCTGTACAGGACGACGATCAGGTCCACCCGGCCGCCGCTGGCCAGCAGCACGAGCGCGGCCGCCACGCCGAGCAGCAGCACGCCGTTCTGCGTGACGAGGCGGCTGGACAGGTAACGGAACTGGTGCGGCACCCACGAATCCTGCGCCATGTTGGCCAGCACGGCCGGGCCGCCCAGGAAGCCGGTGTTCGCGGCGACGAGGAGCAGGCCCGCCTCGCAGGCCAGGGTCGCGCCCAGCACCACGCCGAGCGCGGTGCCATCGAGGCCGGCATGCTGGAGGATGGCGCGGAACGCGACGGCGTTCAGCGTCTGGCCGTCCTGCGGCGTCGCGTTCCACAACAGGTACAGCAGGATGATGCCGCCGGCCGTGAAGGCCAGGCTGCACGCCATGTACAGCATCGTCATGCGGCCCGTGCGCACGCGCGGCTCGGCGAGCGAGTTCACGTTGTTCGACACGGCTTCGATGCCCGTGTACGTCCCGCCGCCCAGCGAATACGCCTTCAGCAGGAGGGCCAGCGTGAAGACCCACGACGTCTGGCCGGCGAGGCTCGTCGTCTCGTGCAGCGTGTCCGGCAGCAGGACCGGGATATGCCCGGA
Organism: Massilia putida; assembly: GCF_001941825.1. Taxonomy (NCBI): domain Bacteria; kingdom Pseudomonadati; phylum Pseudomonadota; class Betaproteobacteria; order Burkholderiales; family Oxalobacteraceae; genus Massilia; species Massilia putida. The sequence goes on along the minus strand of NZ_CP019038.1, from coordinate 620,458 downwards.
CTGCACGCCCACGCCGTACACGATCAAGATGAAGTGCGTGGCGACGAAGCCGAGGAAGATCGGCAGCAGCACCCGGATCGATTCCTTCACGCCGCGCAGGTTCAGCCACAGCAGGACGACGACGAGGCCCAGCTCCGTCCCCAGCTTCCAGCCCTGGAACGCCAGCGGCAGCAGCGAAAACAGCGCGTCGACGCCGCCCGCGATGGAGATCGCGACCGTCAGCACGTAGTCGACGACGAGGGCGGCGCCGGAAACGAGGCCGGCATGCGGTCCGAGCAGGACGGTGGCGATGCGGTAGCCGCCGCCACCGGTCGGGAACAGTTCGATCACCTGGTTGTAGGCGAACGCGATGACGAACACGGTGGCCGCCGTGGCCAGCGCGAGATACAGGCCGAAGTGGGCGTGGCCGCCCAGCGCCTTGAAGGCTTCCTCCGGGCCGTACGCCGACGACGACAGGCCGTCGGCACCGAGGCCGACCCAGGCGAGGAAGGCGGCGAGCGTGAGGGAGTGGCGGGTGTCCTGGCGCAGCGGGTCGAGGGGCCGGCCGAGCAGGGCGGTGCGCAAGTTCGAAAGTGTGGATGCCATGGATGCGTGCAGGTGGTGGAACGAGGTTGTCACGATAGGCCGGCGCACCGAAAATTGTCGTAAATGCTCCCCCGGCCCGTGTAAACGCGGCGTAAATGCGTTCGATTTTTATGCCGCTTTTACGGGCGATCGCTTACCATCCAGGCATGCAGAGTTCCGAATCGACGACATCATCCGGCTGTGGCGCCATGTGCGCCGTGCTCCGCGCTGATGCCTCCGACGAGCGCACCGTCGCCGCGGCGGCGCGGCTGGCGGCGCTCGCCAAGGCGCCATGGCACGCTGTGCTCGTCGAAAACGCGCAGACGCGGCGCCGCGGCGAGTCGGCGCGTCTGCGCACGCTCGAATTGCTGCGCCAGGCGCACGCCCAGGGCGCCGTCACGGCCGTGCTGGAAGGGCGCGACGCGGCCATCGCCGTCGCCGCTTATGCGCGCCGCTTGACGCAGGCGGCCCCTCGATTGGATCTCGTCGACGTCGCGGTGCCGGCGTCAGGCTCGGCCGCACCGTCCGCGGGCCCCGTTCCGGATGTGCACCCGGACGGCGCGCCGGCGCCGCGCCGCTACCTGGCCGCCGCCGGCGCCAGCCTGGGCACGGCGCTCGTCGCGCTGCCGTTGCTGCCGCTGCTGGACGTCGCCAACGTCGCGATGTTGTTCCTGCTGACGGTGGTGCTCGTCGCCATCCGGCTCGGACGCGGACCGGCGATCACGGCGACGCTCGTCGGTTTTTGCGCCCTCGTATTGGCGGCGCCGCGCCGCCAATACGACGTCAGCGAATTCAAATACACCGTCGCGTTGACCGTGATGCTGGCTGTCGGCTGGATCACGGCGCGCCTGACGTCGGACCTGCGCGAGCAGGCGCAGGCCGCCATCGGGCGCGAGGCCCGTACCCGCGCGCTGTACGAATTCGCCCGTGCGCTGTCCGTCGCGCTGCAGACGGAGCAGGTGTTCGAGATCACCCGCCGTTTCCTCGCGCGCAGCTTCGACGCCCGCGCCGCGATCCTGCTGCCGGACGACGCCGGGCGCCTGCGCTGGCCCGAGCCTCCCGCCGGCGAGGAACCGCGCGCGCCCGTGTTGAGCGTGCTGGACATGGCGGCGGCGCAGTGGGCGTTCGATCATGCGGCGCCCGCCGGCGTGGGCACGGCCACGCTGCCCAGCAATCCATTCCTCTACCTGCCGCTGCTGGCGCCGATGCGTTCGCGCGGCGTGCTGGCCGTGCGGGTGCCCGACGTCGCAGCGCTGCTCGTGCCGGAGCGGCGCGAGCTGCTGGACGCGTTCGCGGCGTTGGCCGCCATCGCACTGGAGCGTGTGCATTATGTGGACGTGGCGCAGGACGCCGTCGTGCGCATGGAGGGCGAACGCCTGCGCAACTCGCTGCTGGCCGCGCTGTCGCACGACCTGCGCACGCCGTTGACGGGGCTCGTGGGCCTGTCCGAATCGCTGACGCTGTCCCGCCCGTCCTTGGGCGCCGCGCAGATGGAACTCGCGAATGCCTTGCGCGACGAGGCCAGGCGCATGAGCACCCTCGTGGCCAACCTGCTCGACATGGCGCGCATCCAGAGCGGCGGCGTGAAGCTCAATCTGCAGTGGCAGCTCGTCGAGGAGACGATCGGCAGCGCGCTGCGCGCCTGCCGCTGGCAGCTGGGGACGCGCACGGTCGAGACGCGCATCCCGCGCGGCCTGCCGCTGGTCCGCTTCGACGCCACGCTGCTCGAACGCGTGCTGTGCAATCTGCTGGAAAACGCGGGCAAGTACACGGCGCCGCATGCGACGGTGACGATCGCGGCGCGCACGGAAGACGGCGAGCTGCGCGTCGCGGTGTGCGACGACGGCCCCGGTCTGCCGGCCGGGCAGGAGGACGCGCTGTTCGAAAAATTCGTGCGCGGCCAGCAGGAATCGTCGATCTCCGGCGTCGGCCTGGGCCTGGCCATCTGCCGCGCCATCGTCGACGCCCACGGCGGCCGGATGCGGGCCTGGAACCAGGAACACGCCGGCGCCTGCTTCGAATTCAGCCTGCCGCTGGGCGAACCGCCGCCGCTGCTTGAAGGCGAGCTCGAACATCTCGACCCCGAATCCCACGACACCCCTACCCGCCAGCATGAGCATTGAATCCGCCGCACCCGTCGCCCTCATCGTCGAGGACGAACCGCAAATCCGCCGCTTCGTCCGCATGGCCCTGGAAGGCGAGGGCTGGCAAGTGCACCAGTCCGAGACCCTCAAGCGCGGCCTGATCGACGCCGGCACGCGCACGCCCGACCTCATCATCCTCGACCTCGGCCTGCCCGACGGCGACGGCCTGCAGCTGATTCGCGACGTGCGCGGCTGGAGCCCGGTCCCGATCATCGTGCTGTCCGCGCGCATCGACGAGGCGGACAAGATCACGGCGCTGGACGCCGGCGCCGACGACTACCTGACGAAGCCGTTCGGCATCGGCGAACTGCTCGCGCGCGTGCGCGCGGCGCTGCGGCGCCAGCACAAGGCCGGCGGCGAGCCGTCGGCGCGCATCGTGTTCGGGAAGGTCGAAGTGGACCTGCACAAGCGCACGGTCCAGCGCGACGGCCAGGCCGTGCACCTGACGCCGACGGAATACAAGCTACTGTCGGTGCTGCTCGCGAACCTGGGCCGCGTCGTCACGGCGCCGCAGCTGCTGCGCGAAGTGTGGGGGCCGTCGAACGCGGACAACGGCCATTACGTGCGCATCTACATGGGGCATCTGCGCCAGAAGCTGGAAGACGATCCGGCGCAGCCGCGCCACCTGCTCACGGAGACGGCGGTGGGGTATCGCCTGCAGCCCTGAGCCCCGGATCGCCCTTCAAGGCGAGCGGCATCGCCCTGGCCCAGCGGTTGACGGACAAGGAAAACGTCAGCGCCCGCACCTGGTGATACCAGCCGGCGGGCACATACAGCATCTCGCCCGGGTTCACGGTGCATTCGATGAGCGTCGCCCGGCGCGCGAGGGGGTAGGTGTCGAAATCCGGGTGCTCGGGGTCGAACGGCGAGCCATGCAGCACCGGGTTGGCCTCGCGCGTGTACAGGAATTCGTCGTGGTGGGCCGGCGCCAGGAAGATCCGCTTCGCGCCCCACACCTGCGCGAAGATATTGTCGTCGTAGTCGCAATGCAGAGGCGTCACCGTGCCCGCGGGACCGAGCCAGAAGCGGGGCGGGCCCATCTTGCTGAAATAGCCGGGCCAGTGGCACATCCCGTTCAACTCGTTGATTTCCAGGTTGCCGACGTAGGGCGGCAGCGCGTCCGTGCCGGCCGCCACCAGGTCGAGATAGTCGCGCATCGCCATGTCGCGCATCGCGCGGTCGGGAGCGAATGCCGTGTTGATGTAGTCGCCCACGCGGGCGCGCACGCCGACGTCGCCGAAGCGCTCGCGCAGCATGCCCGGGGTGACGGTGCAAAGGGGCCAGCGGCCGACCAGCCCCGTGATCATGAACGGCAGGCCGCGTTCAGCCTGTGCCCGGAATGCGGCGCGGTCGAGCGTCTTGAATCGCGCGACGGCGGATGGGATTGTCAGTTTCCGTGACGCGTCACGGATCGCGTCGCGCATCGCGGCGACCGACGCGACGCCGCGCACGGCGGCGGCTTTCCGTGCACGGTCGTCCGGCTGTGCCGCCGGCGCGGGAGAGGGGGTTGCGGTAGGGATCACCGCGGCATTATACGTTCAGGCGCCGGCCGGGACACGCTCCTTGACGATGCCGCGGTACACCAGGAATGTGGCCACGAGGCTGATCGCGCCGGCACAGGCCATCCAGTAGCCGGGGGCCGCCTTGTCGCCGGTGGCCTCGATGAGCCACGTGGACAGCAGGGGCGTCATGCCGCCGAACAGCGCGGTCGCGAGGCTGTAGGCCAGCGAGAACCCGGTGGTGCGCACCTGGACCGGAATGATCTCCGTCAGCGCGACGATGGTGGCGCCGTTATAGCTGCCGTACAGGAAGGACAGCCACAGCTCGATCAGCACCATGTTGCCGAAGCTCGGATGCGCGATCAGCCAGGACAGGGCCGGATACGCCGTCACCGCCGCCAGCGCCGAGCAGACGGCCATCACGGGCCAGCGGCCGATGCGGTCAGAGACGGCGCCCATGACGGGCAGCCAGATGAAGTTCGACAGTCCGATGATCAAGGTGACGAGCAGGCTGTCCTCGGTGCTCAGTTTGAGCACGCTCTTGCCGAACGTGGGCGTGTACACCGTGATCAGGTAGAACGCGACCGTCGTCATCACCACCAGCATCGCGCCGACCACGACGAGGGGCCAGTTCGCGGCCATCGTGCGCATCATCTGGCGGAACGTCGGGTGGGACTTCTGCGCCAGGTACGCTTGCGTCTCCTGCAGCGAGCGGCGGATGTAGAACACCACGGGAATGATCGAGCAGCCGATGAAGAACGGGATGCGCCAGCCCCAGTCGGCGATGACGTCCTTGGACATCGCGTGATTGAGGCCATAGCCGAGCGCCGCGGAGAAGATGACGGCGAGCTGCTGGCTGGCCGATTGCCAGCTCACGTAAAACCCCTTGTTGCCCGGCGTGGCCATCTCAGACAGGTAGACCGAGACGCCGCCCAGTTCCACGCCCGCGGAAAAGCCCTGCAGCAAGCGGCCGATCAGCACGAGCAGCGGTGCCGCGAGGCCGATGGTCGCATAGCCGGGCACGAACGCGATCAGCGCCGTGCCCGACGCCATGATCCCCAGCGTCAGCACGAGGCCCTTGCGGCGGCCGATGCGGTCGATATAGCTGCCCAGAAAGATGGCGCCCAGCGGCCGCATGAAAAAGCCGGCGCCGAAGGTCGCAAAGGTCATCATCAGCGCGGCGTATTCGCTCGTCGTCGGGAAGAACGCGGCCGCGATCTGGTGGGCGTAAAAGCCGAACAGGAAAAAATCATACATTTCGATGAAGTTCCCGCTCGTGACACGGATGACGGTGCCGAGCTTGGACTGGGCGCGTCCTGCCGGGGAGGCGGCGGGCGTCGCGGGGGCCGCGGAGGCGGTGGAGTGAATAGTCATGATGACCTCAAGGGAGTATGTGGATCAGTGCGGAGCCGTGACCGGTTCCAGGCCGGTCGCCTCGATGGCGGCCGCGTTGGCGGGCGCCGCCAGGAAACGCAGCAGCGCGCGTCCCGCGTCCGCGTGGGCGGCGCCGCGTACGACGGCGCCGGAAAACTGCGTCTTGAGCTGGACTTCCTGCGGGATCAGGCCGACGATGTCGATGCCCCGCACCGGTTTCAGTTCGCTCCGTTGCTGGCAGCCGAAATCGGCTTCCCCGTGCGCGATGATCTCGCCCACCGGCGTCGCGGGGATCTGCGCCGCCTTGCCTTCCATCTGCTGGCGGATGCCGAGTTTGTCCAGCAGCTGGCGCCGGATGTATTCGCCGCTTGCGCTGTCCGAATACGCCACGTGGTTCGCGTGCAGGAAGGCCTGGCGCAGGCCGTCGACGGTGCTGATGTCGGGCAGCGGGGCCCCGTGGCGGACGGCGCAGGCGATCGGGGAGTTGGCGAGGACCACCTTGCTGCCCGGTTCCAGGCGCCCCTCGGCCATCAGCTTGTCGAGCGCGTCGCCCACCATGATGACGACGTCGATCGGTTCGCCGCGCGCAAGGCGGGCGGGAATGGCGTTCTTCGTGGCGCCCATCGACGGGCCCCATGCGGAAACCAGGTGGTCGCCGCTGGCGCGTTCGTATTGGCCGGACAGGTCCTTGTAGGCCTGGGCGAAGCCGCCCGAGCTGACGACCCGCAGGTCGGCGGCGTGGGCCGAGGCGGCCAGCATGAGGGCGGCGCAGGCCGCCAGTGCCTTGATGTTCGGGGGAAGTGGTCGCATGTGGTCTCCTTGTGTAGTCAGAATTTTTGCATCAGGCCGAGCGTGAGGCCGGTGCCGTGGCGGTCGTTCGCGCGGGACGCGGTCTTGCCGGCGGCGTCGCCGCGCCAGGCCGTGACATCGGCTTCGGCATAGGCGGTCGTGCGCGGCGCCAGCATCTTTTCGACGAACAGGAAGGCGCGGTCGAAGCCGTCGTCGACGAAACCCGTCGCCTCGCGCCGCACGCTGTACAACGCGGTGGTGACGAGCACGTCGCGCGCGGCCTGGCGGCTCACGCCGGCGGACAGCACGCGCTGGGTGACCGTCTTGCCGGGCCCCGTGTCGGCCTTGTTGCGGGCCGCGTTGGCCTTGAACTGCCAGGCGCCCGCCTTCGCAGCCGCGCCGAGCGTCCACGCATCGAGCGGCAGGCCGTCGCGGCTGCGGAACTGCGAGGTCGCGCCCGAGACGACCCAGTCGGGCTGCTGGTAGGCCAGCGCGACGCCGTGGCTGCTCGAGGCCGACGAATCGCCCGCCACTTCGCCCGCCGAGTACGCGGCGCGTGCCTGCCAGGGGCCGGCGTTCGCGGTGTACTTGACCGTGTTGTCGAGGCGGTAGAAATTGTCCGCGTAGCCGCTCGGGCCGTATTGCCGTCCGAATGCATGCGTGCCGAACGCGGTGTTGCTCAATCCCGCGACGTTGATGTTCGGGTTGAAGGACGCGAAGCGTTTGCCGAGCGGGTCGACGGTGATGAGCGCGTCGGACAGGAGGTTGGGCTGGCGGCCGAGCGCGAGCTGGCCGTACGGGGAATCAAGGCCGGCCCAGGCCAGGCGGTCGAACAGGCGGTCGCTCTTGGCCTGGGCGCCGGTATCCGCGTTGATGCCGCCTTCGAGCCGGAACACGGCGCGCCATGCCCCGCCCAGCGATTCCTGGCCCTTGATGCCCCAGCGGCTGGTCTGGTCGATGCCGCTGTTGACGGCGATGGTGTGGCCCGATGGGGTTGGTGCGTTGTTGGCGTTGAGGCCGCCGGCGGCGCGCAGGCCGACGTCGACGATGCCGTACAGGTCGATGCCGGTCTGGGCCGGGCAGGTGCCGCTCGCGACGAGCAATGCGGTGAGGGCGCAGGAATGGCGCACGTTGTCTCCTTATGGGATGCCTTCTTGACGAGGCAATGGGTGAAGTGGATGCATGATCCAACAAATGGCATAATTTGATAATTGCAATTTTCCAGCGTATTAATGCACGATGCGCATCAATTACGACCTGCACGACTTGCAGGCGTTCGTCGCCGTCGCCGAACGCGCCAGTTTCCGCCAGGCGGCCGCCGACCTGTTCCTGTCCCAATCGGCGCTGAGCCGCCGCATCGACAAGCTGGAAGAGGGCCTGGGCGTCAAACTGTTCGAGCGCACCACGCGCCGCGTGCAGCTGACCAACGTGGGGCAGGCGTTCCTCGTGAATGTCCGCACGGCGCTCGACGGCCTGGAAGACGCCGTGCTGGGTGTCGCCGACCTCGCCCTGCTGCGCACCGGCTCGGTGACGCTGGCCTGCGTGCCGTCCGCCGTCTGGCATTTCCTGCCCGAGGTGCTGACCCGCTTCAGCGAACGCTTCCCGCGCATCCGCGTGCGCGTGCACGACGAGAGCGCGCAGGACGTGCTGAACCTGGTGCTGGCCGGGGAGGCGGACTTCGGCATCAATTTCACGGGCGCGGCCGACCCGGACATCGTGTTCGAACCGATCTACGTTGAGAACTACGTGCTGGCGATGCGGAGCGACCATCCGCTGGCGGGGCGCGCGTCACTGAGCTGGAAAGAGACGATCAACGAACGCTATATCTCGGTGGCCAAGTCGAGCGGCAACCGCAGCGTCATCGACGCCGCGCTGGCCGGCGTCGAAAAGCATCCGGCCATCCTGTGCGAGGTGAACCACGTGTCCGGCGTCCTTGCTCTCGTCGAGGCGGGCATGGGCGTGGCGGCAGTGCCGGGATTGTCCGTGCTGCCCGGACGGCCGGACACGATCGTCGGCGTGCCGCTCGTGAACCCGGCCATTCACCGGACCCTGGGCCTGATCAGCAAGCGCAATCACAGCATGGCGCCGGCGGCGCGCACATTGTTCGAGATGCTGAGGGAAGCGTTGGTCCGGTGCGAGGACGGCAGCTGAACGCGCGTTGTTTTATTACAAATCCCCTCGCCGGGACCCCGCGCCTGTAGGACAATTCTCGCGTTGTGTTTGACAGTGATTTTTCCCGGGTGCTATAGTCGGGCAACGGCCATGGGAACGTTTCCACACGAAGGCATGACCGTATAAAACAGGCGCCGGCCCCGCCAGGACGCCATAACGGAGACAGCATGTACGGAACCCGCAGGTGGCTGCTCGGCGCCTGGTTGTGCGCGTCCGCGGTAGCCGCGCACGCCGGTCCCAGGGCCGAGGTGATCCACTGGTGGACGTCCGGCGGCGAATCGGCCGCCGTGAAGCAGGTCGAGCAGGCCTACCGCGCCGCCGGCGGCACCTGGGTCGACTCCGCGATCGCCGGCGGCGACCAGTCGCGCGCCGTCACCATCAACCGCATCATCGGCGGCAATCCGCCCACCGCGGCGCAGTTCAACACGTCCAAGCAGTTCCTCGACATCATCGAGGAAGACCTGCTCAATCCCGTCGACGACATCGCCCGGCGCGACCACTGGGACCAGGTGCTGCCGGCGCCCATCATCGACGTGATCAAGGTGCGCGGCCACTGGTACGCCGTGCCGATGAACATCCACATGCAGACGTGGATCTGGTACTCGAAATCCGCCTTCGCCAAGGCCGGCATCGCGCGCGAGCCGGCCAGCATGGACGAGCTGTTCGCCGACCTCGACAAGCTCAAGGCGGCGGGACTGATCCCGCTCGCGCACGGCGGCCAGGCGTGGCAGGAGATCCTGCTGTTCTCGATGGTGCTGTCGAACGTCGGCGGCCGGGACCTGTACTTGAAAGTGATCCGCGACCGCGACCAGGGCGCCATCCGCTCCGACTCGTTCCGCAAGGTGCTGGTCGCATACAAGCGCCTGCAGGCTTACGTCGACCCGGCGTCGCCGGGCCGCAACTGGAACGACGCGACGGCGCTGGTCATCAGCGGCAAGGCGGGCGTGCAGATCATGGGCGACTGGGCCAAGGGAGAATTCATCGCGGCCGGGCAGTCCCCGGGCCGCCAGTTCGGCTGCCTGCCGGGACTCGGTGCCGACAGTCCTTACCTGATCCAGGGCGACGTCTTCGTGTTCCCGAAAACGGACGACCCGGCGGCGCTGCGCGCCCAGAAGCTGCTGGCCGACGTCGTCGACCGGTCCGCCGTGCAGCTCGCGTTCAACAAGCTGAAAGGATCGATTCCCGTGCGGCTGGATGCGGACGACAGCCGCTTCGACGCGTGCGCGCGTAAGGGCATGGCGATCCTGCGCGATCCGCAACGGCCGGTCGGCGTCGCCGAGGTCTATCTCACGCCGGACCAGAACGGCGCGCTGCAGGACGTGCTGACCGCCTTCTGGAACACGAACATGCCTGTCGAACGGGCACAGAACAGCATCGCATCGGCGCTGCGCTACTGACATGACGATCCGCTCCCGATCCAGGGTCACACCATATGCCGCGCTGCTGCCGATGGCGGTCGTAGCAAGCCTCGGCTATCTCGGCGCCGGCCTGTGGACGTTTTATATCTCGCTGACCGGTTCGCGCACGTTCCCGTCCGGGCATTTCATCGGCCTCGCGCAATACCACCGCCTGTTCGACAACGAGCGCTGGATGCTGTCGCTGCACAACCTGGCGGCGTACGGTGCCTTGTTCGTGCTCGCGAGCCTCGCGATCGGCTTTCTGCTGGCCGTGTTCATCGACCAGCATGTGAAAGGCGAGGGCGTGTTCCGCACGATTTTCCTGTACCCCTACGCGATGTCGTTCGTCGCGACGGGCCTCGTCTGGCAATGGCTGCTCACACCGGGCGACGGCCTCGATGGCGCCATCCGCGCGCTCGGCTTCGAACACTTCCGCCTCGACTGGATCGTGTCACAGGACCATGCGATCTACACGGTCGTCATCGCCACCGTGTGGCAGGCCTCCGGGCTCGTCATGGCGCTGATGCTGGCCGGCCTGCGCGGCGTCGACCCGGAGATCTGGAAGGCGGCCCGGCTGGACGGCATTCCCGCGTGGCGCGTGTACGCCCAGATCATCCTGCCGATGCTGTGGCCGACCGTTGCCACCGTCCTGCTGCTGCTCGCGACCGCCGTGGCGAAGCTGTACGACGCCGTCGTCGCGATGACGCAGGGCGGTCCCGGCATCGCCAGCGAAGTGCCGGCCAAGTTCATCATGGATCACCTGTTCCTGCGCTCGAACGTGGGCCTCGCTTCGGCGGGCGCGATCGTGCTGCTCGTCCCGGTGCTGGCGCTGCTGGCGCCGTATGCCTATGCCCGCAGCCGCAAGGAGGCCGCATGAATCCGCAGACGATCGTCCCGCCGCTCCCGGCCACCACGCCCGCCGCCGCGCACCCGGCGTCGGCCCGGCGCGCGCGCCGCCGTTCGACGCCCGCGCGCATCGGTTTGTACGTGTTCCTGCTCGGTGCCGCGCTGTTCTTCCTGCTGCCGCTGTACGTGATGATCGTGACGTCGCTGAAGACGATGGACGAGATCCGCCAGGGCGGCATCTTCGCGCTGCCGCATGCGCTCACGCTCGAACCGTGGCGCCTCGCGTGGAGCGGCGTGTGCACGGGCGCCGCGTGCGACGGCGTGCGCACGGGCTTCTGGAATTCCGTCGCGATCACCGTGCCTTCGACCGTGCTGCCCATCCTGCTGGGCGCCGTGAACGGTTACGCGCTGTCGTTCTGGCGCCCGCGCGGCGCGAACGTCCTGTTCGGGATCCTGATGGCCGGCGCGTTCGTTCCCGTCCAGGTGATGATCTACCCGCTCGTGCGCGTGATGGCGCTGGCCGGCATCTTCGGCTCGCTTCCCGCGATCGTGCTCGTGCACCTGGTCTTCGGCATGCCCGTCATGACGCTGCTGTTCCGGAATTACTACTGCAACGTGCCGCACGAGCTGTTCCAGGCCGCGCGCATCGACGGCGGCGGGTTCTGGCGCATCTTTTTGCAGGTGATGCTGCCGATGTCGCTGCCGGTGCTCGTCGTCGCCGCGATCATGCAGGTGACGGGCGTGTGGAACGACTACATCCTCGGCCTCGTGTTCGCGGGACGCGACAACATGCCGATGATGGTCCAGCTGAACAACGTGATCAACACGACGACCGGCACCCGGCAGTACAACGTGAACATGGCGGCGACGATCCTGACGGCGCTCGTGCCGCTTGCACTGTACTTTTTCTCGGGCCGCTGGTTCGTGCGCGGCATCGCTGCCGGCGCCGTGAAAGGATAAGGGATGGCCAACGTCTCGCTGCGCAAACTGAACATCGTCCTGGGCGGCAAGCCCATCATCCGCGACCTCGACCTGTGCGTTGAGCCGGGCGAATTCCTGGTCCTGCTCGGGCCCTCGGGCTGCGGCAAGTCCACGCTGTTGCACAGCATCGCGGGCCTCGTCGACAGCGAGTCCGGCGCCATCGAGATCGGCGGGCGCGACATGACGGATCTCGATCCGAGCGAGCGCGGCATCGGCATGGTGTTCCAGTCGTACGCGCTGTATCCGACGATGACGGTCGAGGACAATATGTCGTTCGGCCTGCGTATCGCCGGCACGCCGAAAGCGGAAATCCGCCGCCGCGTGGACCGTGCCGCCGCCATGCTGCAGCTGGATGCGCTCCTGCGCCGCAAGCCCGCGCAGCTGTCCGGCGGGCAGCGCCAGCGCGTCGCGATCGGGCGAGCGCTCGTGCGCGAAGCGCAGGTGTTCCTGTTCGACGAACCGCTGTCGAACCTGGACGCCAAGCTGCGCGCGGAGCTGAGGCGCGAACTGAAACTGCTGCACCAGACCCTCGGGTCGACGATGATCTACGTGACGCACGACCAGGTGGAGGCGATGACGCTCGCGAGCCGCATCGTCGTGATGGAGAAAGGCACGATCCAGCAGATCGGCACGCCGCTGGACGTGTACGAGCGCCCGGCGAATCGTTTCGTCGCGGGCTTCCTGGGCGCGCCGGCGATGGCGTTCGTGGACGGTGTACTCGATGCGGACGGGCGCTTCCGCGCCGACGGCATCGAGCTCGCGCCCGCGCACGAGGCGCGTCCGGCCGCGCAGCCGGCGGTGCTGGGCGTACGGCCCGAGCACATCGACATCCGCGCGGACGGCGGCCTGGCGGGCGAGGTGACGCTCGTCGAACCGATGGGCAACCACCAGGTGGTCTGGCTGCGCTGCGGGAAGGCGCTGCTGGCCAGCCTCGTGCACGACGCGCGCCGCTGGGCGCCCGGCGACCGGGTGTCGTTCGCCATCGACGCGGCGCGGGTGTCGCTGTTCGACCCGCAGTCGGGAAATCGCCTGTGACGGGCGCAAATACAGTATCCTTAGGCCGCGCCGCTCCGGCGGCACCGGCGAAACATCAGTGGCCTCGAAAAACCGTCGCGAACGGCAGCAGATTTGATCGGGAAACGCAGCTGTACGGGCGTACAGCGAGCGGCGCAAGTCAAATCCGCAACGCGCAGTAGGTTTTTCGACGTTCACTAAGTATTGAGGAAGAGGTTGTGGCGACTATCAAGGACGTAGCGAAGCTGGCCGGCGTGGGCCTCGGCACCGCATCGCGCGTGGTGAGCGGGAAGGGCTCGGTGTCCCCGGCGACGCTGGCGCGCGTGAAAAAGGCGATCGACGAGCTGGGTTTCCGGCCGTCGCATGCGGCGCGCGCGCTGCTGTCCGGCACGAGCCGCATGGTCGGCGTGTACATCCCCGTGCTGAGCGGGACGTTCTACACGCCCATCCTGCAGATCATCGACACGGAACTGCGCGCCGCCGGCGTGCACATGGTGCTCGCGTTCGGCGTGGGCCTCGGCGACGAGCGCCGCCAGGCCATCGAGGGCATCGACTTCCTCGTCGAGCGCGGGTGCGACGGCCTCGTCGTGATGACGAGCGCGTTGCTGGAGGACGACCTCGCCGCGCTGGGTGCCAAGGCGGGACAGCTGGTCGCGCTGAACCACCATTTCGAATCGATGCCGGACCAGTGCTTCACCGTCGACCATACGCTCGGCGGCCGTCTCGCGGCGCGCGCGCTGCTGGACCACAAGCATCGCAAGATCGCCGTCGTCGAAGGCCCGCGCCAGCTGGAGGACAACCGCGCCCGCATCGACGGCTTCATGAGCGAGCTGCGCGACAACGGCATCGATCCCGCGAAAGTGTGGCGGCTGGAGAGCGACTTTTCGCCCGCGGGCGGCTGGGCCGCGGCCAAGCAGCTGCTCGATTCAAGCCATCCGTGCACGGCGCTGTTCTGCGCGAACGACGAGATGGCGGTCGGCGCGCTGTCGTACTTCCAGGAGGCGGGCATCCGCGTGCCGCACGACCTGTCCGTGCTCGGCTACGACGATACGCCCAGCGCCGCCTTCTCCGCGCCGCGCCTGACGTCCGTGCACATGCCGTGGCGCGAGATGACGCAGAACGGCATCAATGCCTTGCTCAATCTGTGCTACGACATGCGCCGTCCCGTCACGCGCGAATTCCCCGTCAGCGTCACCTTGCGCGCGTCGCTGGCGACGGCCTCCGGCAGGAGGCGCAAGGCCGCATGACACCGAACCGATGACGACCGGCGCGCCGCCGTTTGCGCGCCTTTTTTTGCGGCGACGCTGGAAAGCTTTCCAATTTCACTGAGAACGAGACAGAGGACAATGACCACCAACGACTTTTCACCGGCCGGCGACGGCCCCGAGCCGCATGCACCGAAGCGCGCCGACTTCGGCCCCGATTTCCTGTGGGGCTGTGCCACCTCGTCGTACCAGATCGAGGGCGCCGGCAGCGCCGACGGCCGGGTCGAGTCGATCTGGGACCGTTTCGCCGCCACGCCCGGCAAGATCCGCGACGGCTCGTCAGGGCAGGTGGCCTGCGACCATTACCACCGCTGGCCGGAAGACCTGGACATCGGCCGCGACCTGGGCCTGAACGCCTACCGCTTCTCGATCGCGTGGCCGCGCATCTTCGACGGCACGGGCAAGCGGCCGAACGAGAAGGGGCTCGACTTTTATACGCGCCTTGTCGACGGCATGCTGGAAAGGGGCCTGCAGCCGTGGGCCACGCTCTACCACTGGGACCTGCCGCAATGGCTGCAGGACCGCGGCGGCTGGGCCGACCGCGGCACGGTCGACGCCTTCCTCGAACTGGCCGACGCGATGACGCGCCGCCTGGGCGACCGCGTGAAGCACTGGATCACCCATAACGAGCCGTGGTGTACGGCCATCATCGGCAATTACGAAGGCTGGCACGCGCCGGGCATCCAGGACCTGGGCACCGCGCTGCAGGTGGCGCACCACGTGCTGCTGTCGCACGGCAAGGCGGTGCCCGTCATCCGCGCCAACGTGCCGGATGCGCAGGTCGGCATATCCCTCAGCCTGCACCCGCTGCGGCCCGCCAGCGATGCGGCGCGCGACGTCGCCGCGATGGAGCGCCACGACGGCCTGCGCTACCGCTGGTTCCTCGATCCGCTGTATGGCCGCGGGTATCCGGCGGCCACGCTGGCGCAGGTGGGAAATGCGGCGCCCGTCGTGCTGCCGGGCGACCTCGAGGCCATCGCCGCGCCGACCGACTTCCTCGGCGTGAATTACTACTTCCCGGAGACCGTCGCGGACGACCCCGGCCACGGGCCGCTCGGCACGCGCATCCTGCCGGCGCGAGGCGAGACGACGGCGATGGGCTGGCCGGTGGCGCCGCAGGGCCTGTCGGAGCTGCTCGCGCGGATCGCCGGCGATTACCGCCCGGGGCCGTTGTACGTGACGGAGAACGGCTCGTGCTACGACGACGTCGTAGAAGGCGATGGCGAGGTGCGCGACGTCGAACGGCGCCGCTACCTGATGCGCCACCTGGCCGCACTGCGCCAGGCCGTGGACGACGGCGTGCCGGTGAAAGGCTATTTCGCGTGGAGCCTGCTGGACAATTTCGAATGGGCGGAAGGCTATCTGCGCCGCTTCGGCCTCGTGCACGTGGACTACGCCACGCAGCAGCGGCGGCTGAAGGACAGCGCGAAATGGTATCGGAAGTTCCTGCACGGCGCCTGAACGCAAACGGGTGATTGACAGCGCGGTCGTTTGCATTCAATATCTGCGGACGCGATTGGAAACCTTTCCAATCGCACTTTCACCATAACGACATGACCCCTGGAGACACCCGCATGAACATCAACCGCACCATGCGCCTGGCCGTCGCCTGCGCGTTGGCGCTGGCCGCCGGCGGCACCGCAGCGGCACCGGACGCACCGCAACTGGAATCGTGGCCACACCTGCGAAGCGCGATCGCGCCGGATCCCGTGCTCGAGGCGCGCGTGCGCGAGATCGTCGGCAAGATGACGCTCGCGCAAAAGATCGGCCAGATGACGCAGGCCGAAATCAAATCGGTGACGCCCGACGACGTACGGTCGTACTACCTCGGCTCCGTGCTGAACGGCGGCGGCAGCTGGCCGCACAACGACAAGCACGCGCATGCTGCGGACTGGCTGAAGCTGGTGGACGAGTTCTACGACGCGTCGATGGCGACCGACATGGCGATCAAGGTGCCGATGATCTGGGGCACGGACGCCGTCCACGGTCACAACAACGTCTACGGCGCCACCATGTTCCCGCACAATATCGGCCTGGGCGCCACGCGCGATGCGGGACTGGTGCAAGCCATCGGCGCGGCGACGGGCAAGGCCGTACGTGCGACCGGCATCGCGTGGGTGTTCGGGCCCACCGTCGCCGTCGTGCGCGACGATCGCTGGGGCCGCACCTACGAAAGCTTTTCGGAGGACCCGCAACTGGTGAAACGCCTGGCCGGGCCGTACGTGACGGGGCTGCAGGGGCAGCTTACGGACGACGCCAACGTCATCGCCAGCATCAAGCACTACATGGCGGACGGCGGCACGGAATTCGGCGTCAACACGGGCGTCGCGAAGGTCGGCGAGCGCGACATGATGAACATCCACGCGCAGGGGTACTACGCCGGGATCGAGGCCGGCGCGCAGACCGTCATGGCATCGTTCAATTCCTGGAACGACGTCGCGGCAGGCCGCGACTACGGCAAGGTGCACGGCAGCCGGTACATGCTCACCGATATCCTCAAGGACAAGATGGGCTTCGACGGCTTCGTCGTCACGGACTGGAACGGCATCGGCGAAGTGCCGGGCTGCCGCAACGACGCCTGCGCCCAGGCCATCAATGCCGGCATCGACATGGTGATGGTGCCGAACGATTGGAAGGCGTTCATCGCCAACACGATCCAGGACGTCGAAGCGGGCCGGATTCCGATGGCGCGCATCGACGATGCCGTCAGCCGCATCGTGCGCGTGAAGCTGCGGGCCGGCGTGTTCGGCAAGCGGCTGTCGCAGTCCGCGTGGGCCGGCAAGGACGACGCGCTGCTGGCGAAAGAACTTGGACGCCGGGCCGTGCGCGAATCGCTCGTGCTGCTCAAGAACGAGGGGCCGGCGCTGCCGCTGGCGGTGTCCAAGGCGGGCGCGCCCCGACGCATTCTGGTCGTCGGCAAGGCCGCCGACAGCATGGCCAACCAGACGGGCGGCTGGGCGCTGACGTGGCAGGGCACCGCGAACACGAATGCCGATTTTCCGAAGGCCGACACGATCCTCGCGGGCCTGAAGGCGGCCGGCGCGAACGTCACGTACAGCGCGGACGCGGCGCATGTCGATCCGTCCCAATTCGATATCGTGATCGCCGTGATCGGCGAGGGCCCGTATGCGGAAGGGGACGGCGATATCGTGCCATCGGGGACGTTGCGTCATTCCAGCCGCTACCCGGAGGACCTCGCCGTGCTGCAGAAAGTGCACGGCAAGGGCAAGCCGGTCGTGACCGTGTTCCTGTCCGGTCGCCCGCTGTGGGTCAACGATTTGCTGAACCTGTCCGACACGTTCATCGCGGCCTGGCTGCCGGGCACGGAAGGGAAGGGCGTGTCCGACCTGCTCGTCGCCGGCGAGGGAGCAAAGCCCTATGACTTCACGGGCAAGCTGTCGTTCTCGTGGCCGAAGTCCGTGTGCCAGACGCCGCTGAACGTGGGGGACGCCGGTTATGCGCCGCTGTTCGCCTACGGCTATGGCCTCAGGCGCGGCGAGCGTTCGCACATCGGCCTGCTGGACGCGAGTTACCCCGCCGGCGGCTGCAGCGCCGCCGACACGGTCCCGCGCATTGTCCCCATCTTCGGGCACGCGGACCGGGCCAGCTTCCCCATGCGCATCCGCAGCGGCACGGCGGTGCAGCCGCTCGGCGCCGACCTGAATGCGACGACGCGGCTGCCCGGGATCGCGGTCGGCACCGCCCAGATCAAGACGCAGCAGGACGCGAAACTCGTCACGTGGACGGGCCCCGCGACGTTCGAGGCGCACGGCGCCAAGCCGCTTGCGCTGCCGGCCGCGCTGGCGGTCAAGGGGGGCCTGCGTTTCGATACGGTCGTTCAGCAGGCACCCGCCGGCAAGGTGACGATCGCGCTGGCCTGCGGCGCAAATGCGTGCGGCACGCCGCTCGATGCGACCAGGTTGTTTGCGCGCCTGGCCGGAAAAGGCCGGCAATCGGTGGCGATTCCGCTCGCGTGCTTCCGCGCCGACCTGGCACACGTCGATACGCCGTTCAGCGTGACGAGCGACGCTCCGTTCGCCGCCGCCTTCGGCAACATCGACGTGACGACCGCGGCCGACGCCATCGCGTGCGAGGAACTGCAATGACCGCTTACCGGCTGCTGGCCGATATCGGCGGCACCAATGCCCGCTTCGCGCTGCAGGCCGAAGGCAGCGACTTC
This sequence comes from Massilia putida, assembly GCF_001941825.1. NCBI lineage: Bacteria > Pseudomonadati > Pseudomonadota > Betaproteobacteria > Burkholderiales > Oxalobacteraceae > Massilia > Massilia putida. Next base: position 602,233 of record NZ_CP019038.1, on the reverse strand, counting down.
GCGGACGTCGAGGTCCTGGCGTGCCGCGATTACGACGACATCGGCGCCGCGATGGATGCGTACCTGGCCCGGGCCGGGGCACGCGGCCATGCGACGGACGCCATCCGCCATGCGGCCGTCGCCATCGCCAACCCGGTCGAAGGCGACTTCGTGCGGATGACGAATCACCACTGGTGCTTTTCGATTGCGGCGCTGCGCGACGCGCGGGCGCTCGACACGCTCCTGGTCGTGAACGATTTCGCCGCGCTGGCGATGGCTTTGCCGCATCTCGACGAGGCCGGACGCGAGCGAATCGGCGGCGACATCGCCGCGACGCCCGGCCGGCCCATCGGCCTGATCGGCCCCGGCACCGGTCTCGGTGTGTCCGGCGTCGTCCCCGCGCCGGGACCCGGCGGCACGCGCTGGATCGCGCTGGCGGGCGAGGGCGGCCACGCCAGCTTCGCGCCCGTCACGCGCCAGGAGGTGGACGTCCTGGACGCGTTGTGGGAAGAACACGGCCATGTGTCGGCCGAACGCCTGTTGTCCGGGCCGGGCCTGGAAGCGATCCACCGCGTCCTGTCCGGCGAGCGCCTGGCCGCCGCCGCGATCACGGCGCGGGCGCTGGACGGCACGAGCGCGGCCTGCCGCGCCACGGTCGACGTATTCTGCGCAATGCTGGGCAGCGTGGCGGGCAACGTCGCGTTGACGTTGGGCGCGACGGGCGGCATGTATATCGGCGGCGGCATCGTGCCGCGGCTGGGGTCCCTGTTCCACGCGTCCGCATTCCGCGCCCGCTTCGAAGGCAAGGGCCGGCTGCGGCCCTACCTGGCACGCATTCCGACCTGGCTCGTCACCGAACCCTATCCCGCGCTGCGCGGCGGCGCCGTCATGCTCGACGCCGCGACACGACAACCATAACGAGGAGACACCATGGCATCCGCACCCAATACGCCCGGCACCGCGCCGCTGGCGGCCGCACCCGCCGCCGCGGCGGCGAACACCGGACCGCTCGTCATCGTCACGATCCTGTTCTTCATGTGGGGCCTGCTCACATCGCTGAACGACGTGCTGATCCCGCATCTGAAGGCGATCTATACGCTGAATTATCTGCAGGCGATGCTCGTGCAGTTCTGCTTCTTCGGCGCCTATTTCATCGTGTCGCTGCCGGCCGGCGCGCTGATCCGCCGCCTCGGCTACCAGAAGGGCGCCGTCACGGGCCTCCTGATCGCGGCCGCCGGCTGCGCGCTGTTCTATCCGGCCGCGCAGGGCGGCTACGGGCTGTTCCTGTTCGCGTTCTTCGTGCTCGCGGCCGGCATCACGATCCTGCAGGTGGCCGCGAATCCATACGTGACGGTGCTCGGTCCCCCGGCCACGGCGTCGAGCCGCCTGACGTTCACGCAAGCCCTCAACTCGCTCGGCACGACGGTCGGCCCGCTGGTCGGCGGCGCGTTGATCCTGGCCGGGGCCGGCAGCCTGACGGCCGACCAGGTGGCAAAGCTGGACGCGGCCGGACGGGCCGCGCACCGCGCGCAAGAAGCGGCCACGGTACAGGGCCCCTACCTGGCGCTGGCGGCGGCGCTCGCGATCCTGGCCGTGCTGTTCGCGCTGGCCCGGCTGCCGCGCATCGACCATGCGGAGGGCGACACGGCTGCGGCCTCCGGTTCGGCGCTCGCCTACCGCCACCTCGTGCTGGGCGCGGTTGCGATTTTCCTGTACGTGGGCGGAGAAGTCAGTATCGGCAGCTTCCTCGTCAACTTCCTGGGCGAAGCGCGGGTCGCCGGGATGCCGGCGGCGCAGGCGGCCGGCTACGTCAGCGTGTACTGGGGCGGAGCGCTGATCGGGCGCTTCATCGGCTTCGGCGTGATGCGTGTCGTCAGCCCGGGCAAGGCGCTCGCGTTCAATGCGCTCGCCGCCATCGTGCTCGTGCTGGCGGCCATCCTCGGCGAAGGCCGGGCCGCGATGTGGGCGATCCTCGCCGTCGGCCTGTGCAACTCGATCATGTTCCCCACGATCTTCAGCATGGCCTTGCACGGCTTGGGACGCCACACGGGACAGGGCTCCGGCATCCTCTGCATGGCCATCGTGGGCGGCGCGATCGTGCCGTTCTTGCAGGGCATGCTGGCGGACCGCATCGGCGTCCAGCCGTCGTTCTTCGTGCCGGCCGCGTGCTACGGCTTCATTTTGTTCTTCGGGCTCCGATACGCCAACCTGCATCGCCAGGCCGGCGGCCCGGCCTGACGCTGGCCTTCCGGCCACATTTTCGGTAGAATGCCGGCATCCCATTGGGGAGTAGCCTGCTTCCGCCCGCGCGGAAGATCCCGTATCAACACACTCGACGATCATCGGCCAGGTGCCGTTCGCCGTCGTGGTACGGGTAGCCGTTTCGGTTGGCAAGACCTTTGGTATGTCTGCGCGTTCATCGGGCCGCGCCGGCATGCCATCGTCATCCGCCCGACTGGAACCGTAATGAATTTCCTCGCCACCGCCGCACTCGCACTTGCCATGTCCACCGACGCATTCGCCGTCGCCGTCGGCAAGGGCGCCGCGCTGCAACGTCCCCATCTTCGCGAGGCCCTGCGCACGGGCGCGATCTTCGGCGTCATCGAAGGCATCACGCCCGTGATCGGCTGGGCCCTCGGCCATTGGGCCGCGCCGTACGTCGAAGCGTGGGACCACTGGATCGCGTTCACGTTGCTGGGACTCCTGGGCCTGCGCATGATGCGCGAAGGCTTGTCCGGCGCGGACGACGACGAGGACGACAAACCGACCTCCCACTCGTTCTGGCTGCTCGCCGTGACGGGCGTCGCGACCAGCATGGGGTAATTAGGGAAATCGGAAAAAATCGGGCGCTAAGCACTATTGCTCATAGTTGGAGTCACGCAGAGCCCGATATTTGAAGGTTGAGGTGCAGTGGAACGGAAGCCCGGGTTAAGAAAATGCCACCGCCTTGAAACACACTGATATGCGGTCTCCCGAAAGGCGTCGAGTCCTCGGGCGAGCTTGGCTTTGGGAACTAGCCGGGCCGGCTCGAACTCCGCGAACGTGCCACCGCCGTTGCTCGAACGTCCGCTCACGCATCTCGCACAGTCGGCATTTGGGAACTTGGCAGGTAAGCGGTTCCTGAGCGGCGTTATATCTTCCGATTTCTCAAGCCGGCACAATCCCCTCCGAGTTCAACAACACGGAGCCGGACATGGACAAGCTGGAGTCTCACATCTCGAAGGAAGCCGCCTGGCGTAGCCGATTGCTTCGGCATGCGCAAAGCGGCAAGACCATCGCTGCGTTCTGCCGGGATGAATCGGTGTCGACGGCCAGCTTCCATATCTGGCGGTCAAAGCTGGCCGCCGCCAGCAGGCACGCGGCCACTCCCGGACAGCCAGCAGCATTCATTGACCTCGGTACCATCGCGAACACGTCCGGTGTCACGGCTATGGTACATCCGCCTGCATCGGTGTCGACGCCGACTGCTGGAATCGACATCAGAATCGATCTCGGCGGCGGCACCGTCCTAACGATCACGAGGCGCTGATGTTCTTCCCGGAAGGCCAGGTACGGGTATTCCTATACGGGCAGCCGGTCAACATGCGCCTGTCATTCGACGGTCTCTACGCGCTGGCGAAACATGTCATGCATCAGGATCCGCTCTCCGGAAACCTGTTCGCGTTCATCAACCGCCGAGCGACCCAGATCCGCGTCCTGTACTTCGACCGCAGCGGCCTGTGCGTGTGGGCCAAGCGTCTCGAGCAAGGCCGTCTGGTCAGCAACTGGGCCGACGTTAAAAGCTGCGAAATGGACTGGACGGGACTGAAGTTACTGCTCGAAGGGATCGAGCCGAAACAGGTGCGTAAGCGCTACAAAAAGCCTGGCACCGGCACCCAAAACCAGCGAGTTCACCCTGCGAAAACTTTATAATATTGCTATGCCCTCCGACCAACATCCCGCCTCTGACACTGCCAGTTCAGCAGTGGGGTTGACCATGCCGCAGATGAGCGCTTTGCTCGACGCGAAAGAGCGTGAAATCATCCGGCTGCGCCGTCAGGTGGCGTGGTTTCAGCGGCAGATCTTCGGGCAGAAGAGCGAGCGTCGGATGCCGGAACCGGACGGCGTCCAGGGCACTCTGGGAGAGGCGTTCGACGTCGTTCCCGATGACGCGGCGGCGCCGGCCAAAAAGACCAGGATCGCGGCGCACGAGCGCGTACCCGGGAAGAAGAACAGCAATCTCATCGATGGCACCGATGACGCGGCCCTGTTCTTTGACGAGTCGAAGGTGCCGGTCCAGGTCATCGCCGTTGCCAATGACGAGACGGCAGGACTGGACCCGGCAGACTTCGAGGTGATCGGCGAAAAGGTCAGCTACCGCCTGGCCCAGCGTCCCGGCAGCTACGTCATCCTCAAGTACGTGCGCCCGGTCATCAAGCTTCGTGCTGATGGAGCGCTGTCGTGCTCTCTGGCTCCGGTCGGCGTACTGGACGGTTGCCGCGCCGACGTCAGCTTCATCGCCGGCATGATCATCGATAAGTTCGCCTATCACCAGCCGCTGTACCGCCAGCACGTCAAACTGCAGGATTCGGGCATCAACGTCAGCCGTGCATGGATCACGAAGCTGATGCCGGCCGCGGTATCGCTGATCGAGCCGATCTTCAACGCCCAGCTGGAGTCGGTGCGGCGCTCGCGCGTGATCGCGATGGACGAAACGCCGATCAAGGCGGGGCGTGCCGGCCCAGGAAAGATGAAGGCAGCGTATTTCTGGCCCGTCGTGGGCGAGCAGGATGAAATCTGCTTCCTGTACTACCCCAGCCGGGCGGCCAAGCACGTCGAGACCACGCTTGGCCTGCAGCGGCCAAATGGCGCCGTCTTGCAAAGCGATGGCTACAGCGCCTATGAGCATTACGCGAAGAAGACCGGGATCACACACGCGCAGTGCTGGGCACACGCACGCCGTAAAATCTTTGATGCCAAGGATATCGAGCCGGTGCAGGCCGACCAGGCACTGCATGCGATCGCCGGTCTCTACAAGGTCGAACAGCACATTCGCGACGATGGCCTGACGGGACAAGCCAAGCTCACACGCCGACAGAAACAGTCGAAACCTGTCCTCGAGCGCTTCTTCACCTGGATCGACGAACAGTTCGACAAACAGGGATTCCTGCCGAGCAGTCCCTTTCTCGGTGCGCTGGCGTATATCCGTGAGCGCCGGGTCGGCCTGTCGGTCTACCTGGATGACCCGGAGGTATCGATCGACACGAACCACCTCGAGCGCGCCCTGAGAGTTATCCCGATGGGGAAGAAGAACTGGCTGTTCAGCTGGACCGAGCTGGGCGCCAAGCACGTCGGCATCGTTCAAAGCCTGCTGGCGACCTGCCGGCTACACGATATCAATCCTTACGACTATTTCGTGGACGTGCTGCAGCGTGTCGGCCAGCATCCGGCGTCATTGGTGCATCAGCTCACGCCACGGGTCTGGAAGGGAATGTTTGCGGATGATCCGCTGCGGTCTGGTCTGCATGACATTAGCGGGCTACGTACACGCGCCGCCGCGTGATCGCTTACTATTGCCGCGCTATCGCTGGCAGATTCAAACGTAGGTCTTTTCCTAGCCATCAACAAGCTGCACCCTGTTTCAACTCTTTCCGCTTGCTGTTAGATTAGCGGGCAACACTTGCGCTTCGCCGCAAGCTTTGCCCCAGCTACCACCAAGCGAAATTCAACTCTTGAGAGGGTGTTATGGAAACATTGCAAATGGAACGCCGTACGACGTCGGCCCCGCCGCGGCAACCACAACGAAAAGATATCGTTAAAGAAAGCATTCGCTTACAGACATCCCTGGGAACGGTCGGTGCGATCGAATACCTCAAAGCACGAGGCATGAGCGGTGCCGTCATCACTCGGGTTCTGTCAGACGGAAGTGTGCGTGCAGAGGATCGGGAAGCATGTGCATCTCCGGTGTCGGGACAGTGCTCCCACTAGCGGAGCGGCTGGATACACGCGCACAAGCGCGTCATGCCAAGGTCACAAAGCCGAACTAGCATACCTGCCGTCTGCAGCGCCAAGACGGTGTTGCGACAGCCATAGTCCGGTCGGCGCGAGCACTGGCACCAATATTGAAGGCTTGCGCGTAGTCCAGGTGCGCACAGGCAGAGGGGGTGGGTTTGGCTGACGACGATATTGAACGTGCCGGCAGCGGCGAGGCCGTCGCCGTCCTCCTGAGGGAGCTGGAGTCGATCCGCGCGGACATCGTCGCTGAAACTCTTCACGCCCAGCACCGGATCGCCGAAGTCCAGCCTCATTACCAGGCCAGCGCACGCAACTTGCTGCATTACCTGGCTCTGCGCCGGCGCGACCTGCGTCCGCTGCAGCAACGGCTTGCAACGCTTGGCCTGTCATCCCTGGGCCGGGCGGAAGCGCATGTGCTGGCGACAGTCGACGCCGTTCTGAGCTTGTTGCGGCGTCTCATGCACTCTGCCGAGCCCGTCCCGGAGAGCGACCACTACATTGAATTTTCTGCCGGCAGTCGCATCCTCGACGAACATGCCGACCAGCTTCTGGGTCCACGTCCGAATGGCCGCAACGTTCGCATCATGGTCACCATGCCCAGCACGGCGGCGGACGACGCTGAACTTGTCCATCAATTGCTCGAGCAGGGCATGGGCTGCATCCGCATTAACTGCGCATACGACGACACAGCGACCTGGTCGCGCATCATCGACAACCTGCGACGTGCCGAAAAGGCTTTGGGGCGCACCTGCAAGGTTGCGATGGACTTGGCCGGCCCGAAACTTCGGACCGGTCCCGTGGAGCCCGGGCCGCAGGTGCTGCGCATACGTCCGGAACGCGATGTCCTGGGACGCGTCGTGGCCCCTGCTCGGCTCTGGATCGCTGCGAATGTCGACGCCCGAAAAGCACCTGCCGACGCAGACGCATGCGTGGACGTGCCGGAGAAGTGGCTGGCCGGGCTTCACAAGGACGACCACGTCACGCTAACCGATGCGCGTGGCGCGCGGCGTTTCTTGATAGTCGCCGAGGTTACCGACATGGGTTGCTGGCTCGAATCAGACAAGACGGTGTATATCGTTCCAGAAACCATCTTGCGACACCGCCGCAAGGGTCATAAAGGCAAGGCGAAGACCGCCCGGGTCGGCGCATTGCCCTCTACAGAACAAGTGATTCGCTTGCGCGACGGCGACGTGCTAATGCTGACGCGCGAACTGATCCCCGGGCGTCCCGCCAGCGTCGACAGCATGGGACAATGCAGCGTTCCGGCAAGGATCGGCTGCACGCTGCCGGCGGTCTTCGACGATGTACGAGCTGGAGAGACGATCTGGTTTGACGACGGCAAGATCGGCGGGATCATCGAAAAGGTCGAAAAGGACGCCATGGTCGTGCGCATCAAATGCGCTCGGCCGGGTGGAGAAAAGCTGCGTGCCGACAAAGGGATCAACTTGCCCGACAGCGAGTTGAAGCTTGCGGCCTTGACGTCAAAGGACATTGACGACCTGCCCTTCATTGCAGAGCATGCTGACATTGTCGAGCTGTCGTTTGCGAACCGGGCAAGCGATGTGGAAGAACTGCAGAACCACCTGGCGAAACTAGGCGATCGACAGCCTGCCATTGTGCTGAAGATCGAGACCCGCCGTGGCTTCGAGAACTTGCCGGACATGCTGCTGACCGCCATGCATTCGTCCAGTTGCGGCGTGATGATTGCCAGGGGCGACCTAGCTGTGGAGACCGGTTTCGAACGCTTGGCTGAAATCCAGGAAGAGATACTTTGGATATCCGAAGCATCCCATGTGCCAGTCATTTGGGCTACACAAGTGCTCGAATCCCTGGCGAAGGAAGGCAGGCCGTCACGGGCTGAAATCACTGACGCCGCGATGAGTGATCGCGCCGAATGCGTCATGCTCAACAAGGGGCCTCATATCGTTGCCGCGCTCAGGACGCTCGACGATATTTTGAAGCGGATGCAGGCCCATCAAGCGAAAAAACAGGCGATGCTGAGAGATCTGGCGTTGGCGCATCGCCAGCAATCGGCGTAGAAGGAAAACTGCAATGGAAAACAAGTATTGCATGCGCGCGTTACACCTGCTGGCCGAAGATGCCCGCTTAACCGCGCGCACCAGGCATCTGGTAGTAACGCTCATTTGGGCGACACCTGTCGCTCTGCGTGGCCACGCGACCATGATTCCGCTTTCCGAGCTCATCAGTGCGCTGAGCACCGAAACGGCAGACGCGGTCTGGCACGGTGTGTCCGACCGCGACGTCATGAACGCGCTGGAAGAAGTCGATGTGGCACATTGGCGCATGCCGTCCCTGGAAGGGGCTCCTATCGGTAGCTTTCTCAATGGCCATGCGTTATCCGCAGAGTCGGGCTTGCTGCACTTCCAGATCGATAACAATCTCATTGCTGCGATTGAGCAGATCAGCCAGCAGCTGCAAGCCGACTCGAATGAGCCGCCGGAACTGAGGCACTAAGAGTTTCGTTCGCGCCGATTCGAAAGTACATTAGTAGCGAGGCATAGAGCAACAAATGCGCCCTTTTGTGTGCGCGCAGACCGACCGTGCGCCGTTTCTTCTCTCATTATGTTTTATTGAGTAGAAAGGAGCTACGATGGAAACCGAACTCAAGCTAAAAGTCCCTGCGGCGGACCTGGAACGCCTGCGCAGTCACCCGATGCTCCAGGCGCACTCGCGCGAAGCACCTGTGGAGCATCATCTGATCGATACCTATTACGATACACCGCAACGCAACCTGTGGAAGCACGGACTGATGCTCCGTGTACGTAGAGATAACGAAAAATGGATACAAACCGTCAAAACTGCCGCGACCGCGTCGGCCGCTCTGCATGAGCGTGGCGAGTGGGAATGCGAGCTGCCCGACGGGGCGCCAAATCCAGGTCTTCTTGTCCGCCAGATAAAGCAGGCGCGCATCGCGAAACTGCTGGCGTCGAAAGAAGTCACGCAGCACTTGCAACCGGTGTTCCAGAACACTACGCACCGTACGACCTGGAACATTGCGCTGCCGACCGGGGAACAACTGGAGTGTGCACTTGACGCCGGCGATATTGCTTGTGGAAAGCAGCATACGGCCATCTCGGAGCTCGAGCTCGAGCTCAAGGATGGGAACCCCGCACGGCTCTTTGACTTGGCACTGGAGCTCCACCACGACGTGCCATTGCAGATGTCGAACGATAGCAAGGCCGCGCTTGGCTATGCCATGCTCGACAACGAAGCAATACGGATCTACAAGGCAGCCCCAGTACACCTGTTCCAGAAAATGACGCTTGAAGATGCCTTCCAAGCCATCGCCTTGAACTGCCTTCAGCAGATCGAGACGAACTTGCCGGGCGTTTTGAAACAGAATGTTGAAAGCTTGCATCAGATGCGAGTAGGTTTGCGGCGCCTGCGGGCGCTCCTGAACATGTTCGAGGAACTTGCGCCTCTGCCGCCAGCACTCCGTGATGACGTCGACTGGCTTGCCGGCGAACTCGGCACGACTCGGGACTGGGACGTTTTGGCGGACTCGACACTGAACCATATTCCTGGTTTCGATGCTGACGCGCTACGCGAAGCAGCGAAGACAAAAAGCACCGAAGCGCACAAGCTTCTCGTCAAAGCATTGCGTTCGCCTCAATTCACCCGCGTTATGCTTGAACTCAACGGTTGGCTGTATGGCCAGCAATGGCGGATCAAGGGCGCGCTTCCTCATGAATCACCACTCGGTGAGCGCGTGAAAAAAGCTGCCTCACCACTTCTGCGCAAGGCTGAAAAACGCCTCGCCAAACGGATCAAGGCGTTGGACACAGCGGACCCGCATGCCCGACATAGCACACGCATCGCTGCCAAGAAGGCACGTTACGCAGCAGAGTTCTTCGAGGAGTTGCTACCTCGAAAACATGTTAAACCCTACGTGACGCATCTTTCCAAGCTTCAGGATCGCCTAGGTTTACTCAACGACATAGCGGTCGCAGAACATCTGCTCGACCAGTTTAATGGAAGCAATGCTCAGGTCGCGCGCCAAGCCGCTTACGCACACGGGTATTTGGCGGCCGCCTCCTCGGCCGACGCTGCAACATTGCGCAAACCGCTCGCAGCAGTGGCCAAACTCAGGATGACGCACTGAACTTAACCAAGCCGTTCCGACATTTCGACTGTACGATAACGCCCTCACCGGCTTATCGATAGCGACTCCTGAGCGGCGTATGTTTTCCATTCCACAACGCCGCTCACCTTGGCAGGGTACTATCGAATTCGGCTAAAAACGGCCTTGAGTTCACTGATATCCACTGGCTTGACGAAGTGGTAGTCGAAGCCAGCCGCCTCCGACAGGACCTTGTCATGCGACTGGCCATATCCAGTCAGCGCGACCAACGTAGCACCAGCCATCGTGGAAATAGCACGCAGTCGTCGCGCCAGCTCATACCCGTCCATTCCAGGCAGTCCAATATCTAGAATGCATGCCTTCGGTTTATGGACAAGTGCATACTCCAGTGCGGTAGTTGGCTCCCCAAACATCGCTACCTGATGACCATCCGCGGCGAGCACTTCACGTAGCAATAGGGCCGCATCGGTGTTGTCGTCGACGATCATGACGGTGAGTGGCCGACTTGCAATTGCCGGATGCGGAACGTGCTCGCCTTTTCGGGCGATTTTTTCATGACTGATTGGCAGTCTAATTTTGAAGGTGCTGCCGCAGCCTGGGCCATCGCTGTGGGCTGTGACGCGGCCGCCGTGCAGCTCGACCAAACTTCTGACAAGGGACAAGCCCAGGCCGAGTCCGCCTTGCGCACGGTCTGGCGTACGTTGTCCCTGCGTAAACAGCTCAAAGATCTGGGGCAGGAGTCGGGGTTCTATTCCGATACCGTTATCTTCGACGGTAATCTCGACTTCCGTGTCACTGGCTGCAACTCTCAGGGCAATCCGCCCCCTTGAGACGTGTACTTGGCCGCGTTGTTCATGACATTCGATATCACCTGGACCAAACGAACGGGGTCTCCCAGTACCGTCGCATGAAGCGAGCCCAACTGAATAGAGAGTGTGTGTTCGCGCGACTCGATCAATGGTCTCGTTTGTTCCACTGCGTTACCGATGACCGATTTGATATCGACCGGCTGTTTGTCCAGTTCAATCAATCCTCGAGTTACCCGCGATACGTCAAGTAGGTCATCAATCAACTCTGTCATGTGATGGACTTGTCGCCCGATGATCTCGCAGGATAAGGCGACGCGCTTGGGATCGTCTGCTTTGAGCCGCAGTAGTTGTGCCGCCGTGCTGATTGGTGCCAGCGGATTGCGCAGTTCGTGTGCCAGCATCGCAAGAAATTCATCTTTGCGTCGATTTGCTTCCTGCAGCTCTTCCTGGGTTTTTTGCAGCGCCGAGACGTCAGTATTCGTACCGAACCACTGCACAACCGTGCCGCTCGCGTCCCGCAGCGGTTCGACCAAGGTATAGAACGGCCGGTAAACGCCGTCGTGACCTCTGAGCGGAAACGTCATTTCGAACCGTATGCCGGTTGCAATGGAGTGCGTCCACAGTTCGATGACCTTCGGCAATCCAACGGGGTCGTGTACGCTTTGCCAGCCCCACCCTTCCATCTCGGCCGGGGTCGTGCCGGTATAGGCATACCAACGCTCGTTGTACCAATGGATGTATCCATCTGCGTTGGCCATCCATGCCAGCTGGGGAATGGTATTTGCCAGTTGTCGTATGCGGCGGTCGGCTTCAGCAACGGCAGTGCGAATGGAAACTTGTTCGGTGATATCCATTTGTGCGGTGACTGCTCCGGTCACTGCGCCGTCAACCCCATGGATCGGCGCCGATCGGAACATGATCGTGCGGCGTGTACCGGGCGGGTCAAACGGTTCAATCTCCAGCACTTCATCGATCACCGTCTCGCCTGCCAGCGCCCGCGCGGTTGGCCACTCGTGTGGCCCCACCGGCTCTCCGAGGCGCGCTGAGTCATCGGCGAACCAGCCCTTCCACTGTGCATAGTCGTCGATACGCTCGGGCATTGGAGGATTACCCCAGATGCGCTGTGCTTCGCTATTCATAACCAAGACTTTTCCGCCCGGAGCGCTATACGCCAAACCTACCGGACTGGCTTCCAACAGCGCATTGATCCGCCGCTCGCTTTCGGCAGCAGCGTCCTGCGCGCGGCGGCGGTCCGTCACGTCCCGAAAATAGACGGACAGGCCGGCGGGCGAGGGATAGCAGTGACACTCCACCCACATGTTCAGCGGCTCGGGATAGTACTCTTCGAAATGGGTTGCCACACCCGTGTTCATCGCACGGCGGCATTCCCGGCCGAATAAAGAATTCCCCGCGTGCGGGTAGAGATTCCAAAGGCATTTGCCCAGCAGGTCTTCGGCTTTTATGCCGAGCATTTTGGCGCCAGTTTCGCTCAAATAGGTGTAACACCAGTTCCGGTCCAGAATCGCCAGCCCATCGCTGATGCTGTTCAGGACGCCCTGCAACGTATCGTGGGCCTCCTGCAGTTTGGCTTCCGCTTGCTTGCGCTCAGTGATGTCACGCGAGATTCCCAGCAACCCGGTAACACGTCCGGACTCGTCGTGATAAGGCCGCTTTTGCGAGAGCCACACGCGCTTGGTACCATCGGGAAGCGGCACCTCTTCCTCGACCTCTTCGGCCATGTTGCTATCCATGACGCGCCGATCATTGTTCATGACCGACTGCGCGGCGAACTGGTCTTCCAAGAACTCCGCATCGGTTCGGCCCAGTACACGGTCGAGGGGCTTGCCGATCAGCTCCAGCGCGGCGGGGTTGGCAAACCGCATGCGTCCATGGCAATCCTTTGCGAACATCACATCGGTCGATGTCTCGCTGATTGCGCGCATCAGTGCGACATCCTGGCGCAACGCCATTTCTGTTTGCACGCTGCGCGTCACGTTTTGCATCCATACTGTGATCGCCGCAGGGAATTCCGGCTGCAAAGGAAGTCGCTCCACGCGGCCGACCCAAACCGCATCCGCATCGTCGGGCACCGGCATCGAGAACTGGGCAATATGCCACGGCTTTCCGGTCTTCAGTACTTCTTGCATTCCCGCCTCTACACCGTTGGAAACGACGTCGGCAAATACTTCACGTAACTGGCGCCCAAGCATGTCTTCTGTGGGAGCCAGTTGCCGGTATGCTTGATTGGTGTGAAGGTAGCGCAACTCGGGCCCGATGAGGATGGCGACACACAGATCTATTGTGTCGAGCGCTGACGCTAAAAGAGCTTCTGACGTCTGGAGGGGCCGTATTACAGCATTGCCAGAGATCGGCGAACCTGCGTTGCCCCCCTGTGCGGAATTTGATAAACGTGTTGTCATAGCAAGGGCGGCTGCAATATTGGGTTTGAGGTGCAGTGGAACAGGGAGAGCCGGGTTAAGCCGGCGGCATTGCCACTTTCAGATATTGGTACAGCGTCTCACGGCTGATGCCGAACGCGCGCGCGACCGTTGCTTTTTGCTCGCCGGCGCCGACGCGACGACGCAGCTCGACAACCTGTTCGGCTGCTAGCGCCTTTTTGCGGCCGCGATACGCGCCACGTTGCTTGGCTAGAGCGATACCTTCCCGTTGCCGCTCGCCGATCAAGGCGCGCTCGAACTCCGCAAACGCTCCCATGACTGACAGCAGCAAGTTTGCCATCGGGGAGTCTTCGCCGGTAAAGCTCAGGCATTCTTTGACGAATTCGATTCGGATTCCGCGCTTGGTCAACGTCTGTACTAGCCGGCGTAGATCGTCCAGGTTGCGCGCCAAGCGGTCCATGCTATGCACGACTACCGTGTCGCCTTCGCGTGCGAACGACAGAAGTGCTTCCAGTTGCGGCCGATGCGTGTCCTTGCCCGAGGCTTTGTCCGTGAAGAGCTTGTCGACCTGGACCTGATCAAGCTGACGCTCCGCGTTTTGATCGAAACTACTGACCCGGACATAACCGATGCGTTGACCTGGCAAAATAAGCCTCCTGAACAAAGATGTGTCAGGAAAGACTCTATGACCGTTGAAGGCATATGTCAACTAATTTAGTTAACCATCCTATCCTGACGTCAATCGGTAAGTTTAGCTGACATCAGGTTAGGGTATAGCCTAACTGGACATGTCGCTTAATCCACTCGGGTGGCACGCTTAGCGCCCGATTTTTTCCGATTTCCCTATTTACCCCAGCATCGATGCGCTGGCCGTGGGCGTGGGCCTGGCGTTCATCGACGCGAACATCCTCACGGTCGCCGGCGCCATTGGCTTCTCGACGTTCATCATGGTGACGCTGGGCGTGATGGTGGGACGCGTCCTGGGCAAGCTGGTGGGCAAGCGCGCGGAACTCGCCGGCGGCGTCGTGCTGATCGCGATCGGTTGCCTGATCCTGTACGAGCACATGGGGCACGGCTGATACCGGGACGCATAACGAAACGGCGGCCGGTTGCCCGGCCGCCGTCGTCACGTCGGGCGTGGATCGCGCCCGAGTTTCGCCTCGTAGTTGGCGTCGCCCGGGCGCTTGATTTGCTTATCGGGGTTAATGTTCAGGAGCGTGGTGAGATAGTCCGAAACCGACCGAGCTGTTGCCGGCGCCGAACAGCGATTCGCCTCGACGAGGTATTGCGAGTTCGGGTTCTTGGCCGTCACGAAGTAACCGTTCGGGCTCATCGGCAGACTCAGGTTCAGGCCCTGAAACTGTTGCGCACGGGGCGGCCGGGAACGCACAGCGCGCTTCGGGATTGACCGATTTGCCCGCTGGAAACGTTCTAAATCTTAGCGACGAGCCTCCGCAGTTGTCACGATGAATCCTGCGGCGAGGTTCCGACTGATGCTGTCGAGCAACGATCTGTGAAACGGCTGTGACAGTCTGGTTAGACCTTTGAGAAAGAAATTCTCAAAGTGGCAAGGTTGCGAGCGTTATCTATTCGATTTGCGCACGCTCGTGCGCGGCCGCCGGCGCCAGGCCGGCGGGGGCCTGCAGGATTATGGCTTGCCGGCCGGGCAGTAGCGCTCCACGTATTGCTGGTGCGGCGGCAGCTGCGACACAGTGCGGCGCACGCCGTTCCGGATGCCGTCCAGGAAGCCGCGCAGTTCCTCAATGCCCATCAGGTCCGCGCTCGGGTGCCAGCGCTCGGGCGTGAGGCCCTGGCCCAGCATCACCTGCACCCACGAGTTCTCCGCGAACAGCTCGTTCCCGTCGCGGAACACGCGGCCGCCGTCGCGGAACAGGTCGATGCGGTGCTGCAGGCTGTCCGGCACGGGCATCAACGCGGCGTCGATCCAGTAGGGCGAGTCGCGGCGGTTGGTGACTTTGTAGTGCAGGATGATGAAGTCGCGGATCGTGCGGATGTCGTCCGCGCTCTGGGCGTTGAACTCGTCGATGTCGGACTGCTGGATGCCGTGCGACGGGAACGCCTGCAAGAGGCGCACGATACCGCGCTGGATCAGGTGGATACTGGTCGACTCGATCGGTTCCAGGAAGCCGCTCGCCAGACCGAGGCCGATGCAGTTGCCGGCCCAGACCTGCTTGCGCTGGCCGGGCTTGAAGCGGATCACGCGCGGCTCCGTCAGGACTTTTCCTTCGACGTTGCCGAGCAGCGCCGCGCGCGCCATGTCTTCGCCGATGTGGCGGCTGGAGAACACGATGCCGTTGCCGGTGCGGTGCTGCAGCGGGATGCGCCATTGCCAGCCCCAGTCGTGGGCCATGGAACGCGTCAGCGGGATGGCCGGACCGGTCGATTCCGTCTGCACGGCGATCGCGCTGTCGTTGAACAGCCATTGCGACCAGTCCTCGTACTCGACGCCCATCGTCTGGCCGAGCAGCAGCGAGCGGAAGCCGGTGCAGTCGATGAACAGGTCGCCCTCGATGCGCGTGCCCGAGTCCAGTACGAGCGCGGTGATGTGGCCCGTGGCGGGATCGGTGTCGACGCTGGCGATCTTCGCTTCGATGCGCTGCGTGCCAAAATGTTCGGAGAAGCGGCGCAGGTAGCGGGCGTAGCGCGTCGCGTCCAGGTGGTAGGCGTAGTTGATGCCCTGGTTGGGCAGGTGGCCGAAGCGATGCTCCCGCGACGCGACCAGTTCCAGGCAGTAGTCGCCGTAGTCGCCGGCCAGGCCGCGGTCGCGGCCCTTGAGCCAGAAGTGCTGGAAGCCGGCCGTCCAGTGGTCCGTGCCCGTCATGCCGAACGAGTGGATGTAATCCTCGCCGCGCGCGCGCCAGCCTTCGAAGCTGATGCCCAATTTAAAGGTGGCCTGTGTGGCGGCCATGAATTCCTGTTCGCCGATGTCCAGCAGGCGGTGGAAGTGCACGAGGCTGGGAATCGTCGCTTCGCCCACGCCGACGGTGCCGATGTCGTCGGATTCGACGAGCTTGATGTCGAGGACCTTGCCGAGGGTGCGCGACAGCGCCGCCGCGGCCATCCAGCCGGCGGTGCCGCCGCCGGCGATCACGACGCGGCGGATCGGGCGGCCGCGGTCCTGTTGGTTATTGTTGTCCATGTCTCCTCCTGGCTTTATCGCTTATTTACCTGTTAATGCGGCGCAGCAGCTGGCCGCGCAGCACGCGCGCCCCGTCGTCGTCGAGCGGCGACAGCGCATAGCGCGCATTCTCCGGCAGGTGCGCGAGGTTCGCGGGATCCGGCTCGAAGATGTAGTGGCGGAAGATTTCCTGCCACGCGCGGCGCTGCTCGGGCGGCAGTTCGCGCATCGTCAGGATCGCGAGCATCAGCGCGTTCGTCGGCGTGTCCATGTAGTCCGGCGACTGGCGCCACCAGTAGTTCACGAGCACGTTGAACGCGGACAGCGCTTCCACGTGGTGCCACCACATCGACGGAATGAACAGCGCGTCGCCCGGCCCCATTTCGGCCACTTCGGCGTGCTGCATCGCTTCGGCATAGCGTGGAAAGCGGTCGAGGTCCGGGTTGCGCACGTCGACGAGGCTGATGGCCTGGCCGGCCGGGTTGAAATCGAGCGGGCCGACGTAGAGGTTCTTCAGCTGGTCCGGCGGGAACAGCGTGAAGCGGCGCTCGCCGACGGCCACGACGGCCAGGTTGTCCGGCAGGTCGTAGTGCGTGGCGACGACCGTGCGGTTGCCGATCCAGATGCTGGCGAGCGCGTCGCGGCCGTCCAGGTCGACGTCGTTGGCGGCGCGCAGGCCGGGCAGGGCGCCGTCGATCGACGTCGAGCCGACATAGATCGCGCCGGGGTCCGGCCGCGCGCGATGGGCGGCCAGTTCGTCGAGCACCTGGTCGAGCCGGGCGCGCACGTTGTGGAAGTTGAAGCCGGTGATCGTGTCGTTGTAGAAGAAGCGGCCGCCGATCTGCGGCGGACCAAGCATCGCATTCACGGTCGCGTCACGATAAAACCCGCGCAGATAGGCTTCCGCGCTTTCCGCCGATGCGCGGCCGGCGCGCACGAGCGGCCAGCCAGCCGCGAGGCCGCGCACGATGTAAGGGCGCGTCGCGCGCAGCATCTCGTCCGGCAGGCGGCCGTCGACCGCCGCCACTTCGCGCACGTATTTAACGCTGGCTGTCATTGGCGCGGTTCTTCCGTTGGATCAGGCCGCGGAACTGGGACAGCGACGCCACCGCCATATAGATCGCCTGCAGATAGCCGTCGCGGTGCAGGCGCGCGAGCTGGTCGGCCGACAGCTGCGCCAGGCGGTCTTCATTGATCGTGTAGAAGCCGGCCAGGCGGTTCTGCGAGCCGTCGTCCAGTTCCACGTCGAGCACGAACGATTCGATCAGTTCCAGTTCGACGAGCGCCGCGACGAACGCGCGCGACGCCGCCAGGCCTTCGTGGATGGTGCGCAGCACGGAGGTGATGCGCTCCAGGTACTCGCTCGTGCCGCCGTAGGTGAGGAACAGCGCCTCGCCCTCGATGCCGCCGTCGCGCACGCGCGGGCTGTCCAGGTCGATGTGGACGGACAGCTCCTCGCCGCCGCGGCCGATCATGAAGGGCTGGCGCTCGACGGTCAGCGGAATCGTCGGCGCGTCCCAGCCGTCCGGGCCCAGGAACAGGTTCTCGCCTTGTTCGAACCCGAGCAGGGCGATGGCATCGTAGCCGCCGTTGCCGTCCTGCGCGAAGACGATGGGGTAGCACGCGGCCAGGTCCCGGAATTCGGCCGGGAAGGTCAGTGCGGACATCACGGCGTCGCCATAGGCCGCGCCGCGGGTGGTGACGATGCGCAGGTTCTTGTGGTCGACGTTGTTCAGGGGGGCATGGTTGGGCATCTTTGCTTGTCTCTCGTTTGTCGTTATTGTCGGGTGCGTGCCGGCGCAGCGGTCAGCGCGGCATGCCGTACTGGCGGATGTGGTCGAGCATCTCGCGGTTCGCGGGCAGCAGCGGCAGCATGCGGGCGGTCAGCCGCGCGGCCTCGCGGAAATATTGGGACGCAGCCGCAGGCAGATCGGAGGCGCGCGCCGTCAATTCGGGCCGGAAGCCCATCCCGTACAGGACGTACTGCCAGCTGGCCGACGGGAAGATCTCCTCGATGCGCGGAAAATCGCGCCGCGACGGCGTGCGCGTGCGCCACAGCGCGAGCAGTTCGCGCAGGCGCGCCGGCTGCGTGTGCCCGGCGCGGTGATCCAGCCAGTAGCCGGAATCGGTGCGCTTCGACAGCACGTAGTGCAGCTTGAGGAAGTCGATGATGCGTTCCCAACGGTAGGTAAAGGCCTCGTTGAAGCGTGCGGCGATCGGGGCCATCTGCGCGCGCGTGGCGGGCAGGTCGTCGGCCAGCCAGGCCGCGGACAGTTCCACCAGCGCGAGCGCGGACGCTTCCAGCGGCTCGATGAACCCCGCGGACAACCCGATGGCGACGACGTTGCGTTCCCAGAAGCGGGCGCGGTAGCCAGGGTCGAACGCGATCTTGCGCGGCGCCGGGATCTCCGTGTCGCCCAGGTAGGCGCGCAGCGCCGCTTCCGCCTCGTCGTCGCTGCAATGGGCGCTGGAATACACGTGGCCGACGCCGCGCCGCGACGGCAGGCCGATGTCCCAGATCCAGCCGCAGGCCTGCGCCGTGGACGTGGTCTGCGACGCGATCGGCGTGTCGGGTGCGGGGTAGGGCACTTGCACGGCCAGCGCGCGGTCGTTGAACAGCACGTCGCGCCGCGACACGAACGGCACGCCGTAGTGGCGGCCCAGCAGCAGCGACGCCATGCCGGTGCAATCGACGAACAGATCGCCTTCGATCGCGCCGGCCTCGCGCGTGCGCAACGCCGCGATGTCGCCGTCGCTCGTCGCCACGATGTCGTCGACGTGGGCCGGCACGTGGCGCACGCGCAGGTTGTCGATGCAGTGTTTTTGCAAAAAGACGCCGAATTTGCCGGCGTCCAGGTGGTAGCCGTAGTTGGCCACGCCCGCGTATTCCGGCGTCTGCGGCTGTTTCGGCGCGCGGCCTTGCACGCACAGGTGCGGCTGGTAGCTCACGAGATCCGCGAACGGGATGTCATGGTGGCCGTGCTGCCACGCCGCCGCCAGATTGGCCTCGCCATAGCCCTGGGGGAGGGAAAACGGGTGGAAATAGACGTCATCGTCGCTGCCGTCGACCCAGCGGTCGAAGCGCGAACCCTGCTTGAAGGCGGCGTCGCATTCGCGGAAGAACGCGGCTTCGGACACGCCGATGCGCTGCAGGGTGTCGCGCATGGACGGCCACGTGCCTTCGCCGACACCGATGGGCGGCACGCCCGGCGATTCGACGAGGGTGACGGAAAGGCGTGGATGTTCGGCGGCGAGGACGGCCGCCGTCAGCCAGCCGGCGGAGCCGCCGCCGACCACCACGACGTGTTCGATGGGTTTACTCATCACAGCTTCCTTTTTTCCGGTGGGCCGCATGAGTCTACCTGAAGCGCTGTATTTGGAACAACTTTTTATCCGCTGAAACCGATTACGGAAGGCTGGCCGTACGTCGTTCCCGTGAAAGCGGGAACCCATACCGAGGCAAAGATTCCGTACTCTGGAGATACCGCGATGTCTCTGCGAGTCGGCTTCGATATATCAGCATGGGTTCCCGCCTGCGCGGGAACGACGGTTATTTTAGAACTTGTAGCGCGCGCCCAGCATATAACGCGGCCCCGACTGCGTCACATACAACGCCTGATGCGAGGTGCGGCCGTGGACGCGGCTCGTCTCGTTCGTCAGGTTGATGCCTTCGAACTGCAGGCTCAGTTTCGACGTCAGATTGTAGCCCACCGACAGGTCGAGCTGACCGTACGGCTCCACGTAGTTCGGGTTCGGACCGGCCCCGTCGAACGTCGAGGACAGGAACTCGCCGCGCCAGTTGTAGGCCGCGCGCACGTTCCACTTGTCGTTCTCGTAGATGCCGACGAGGTTGGCGGAGTTCGACAGGCCGACCAGTGCGAACTGCTCGCCCACGCTGGCGTTGTCGTAGCGCAGACCCGAGTGCACGTACGTATAGTTCGCCGAGATGCCGAAGCCGGTGCTGCCGAACATGTGCTGGAGGTTGAGTTCCAGGCCGTTCAGGCTCGCCTTCTTCTGGTTCGAGAACGACGTGATCTGGAAGTGCGCGATCGGGTCGCCCGGCTGGCCGACGATGGAGCCGGTCGGGTTGCCGCTGCTGTCCTTGCCCGTCACCGTCACGCCCGGCGCCGTCGGATGGTGCGTGAAGATGTAGTTGCGGATGCAGGCGGTGTCGGCGCCGCAGCCGGATGCCGCCGCCTCGTTCCACAGCGCGCCGCCGACGGGCGTGTGCAGGTTGAACGGCGTGGCGTCGAGCTTCGACTGGCCCGCGTAGTTTTCCAGGTCTTTATAGAAGGCGTTGACCGAGAAGAAGCTGTCCTTCCCGTAGTACCACTCCCACGACAGGTCGAAGTTCTTCGACTTGACGGGCTTCAGCGCCGGGTTGCCCTGGGAGCCCGTGCCGCCGTCGACGCGCGCCAGCGTATTCAGGATCTGGCCGCCGGCGATCTGGTCGTAGCGCGGACGGCCGATCGTCTCGCCATAGCTCGCGCGCACCTTCATGTCGTCGCGCAGGTCCATGTCCCAGTCGATCGACGGCAGCAGGTTGTGGTACTTGCCGGTCAGCGTCGTGAACGACGGCGCGCCGAACTGCACGGGGAATTCGTTCGCGGACACCATCGTGATCGAGGTCGCCGTGGGCACGAGTGCCGTGGAGACGACGTCCGTCTTTTCGTAGCGCACGCCGATCGCGGTGTGCATCGGCATCGCCGTGTCCCAGTCCGTGTTGAACTGCAGGTACAGGTTCTTCGACTTTTCCTCGGTGCGCTGGTCGGTGTCGAACGTGTTCTTCGGCAGGTACATCTCGGGCATGCCCGAAGCCTTGGACACGACGTCCCGCACCTGGGCGAAGTTGAACGTGTAGAAGCGGTTGAACAGGTTCGGGTTCTGGCTGCCGGCCAGCTGGTCGAAATACTGGCGCACGGTGTCGGCGTGCCACAGGCTGCTCGGGTAGTCGGACGGCTTCGTCGCGCCGGTCCACGCGTCGCGCTGCTGGGTCGAGAACGCGGAGCGGTTCTTGACGTTGATGGCGCCCAGGCCGAAGTTCAGGTTCGACGAATCCAGCATGCGCAGGCGGCCCTTGAACTGGGCCTGCGACACTTCACCCTTCATGTAGCCGTTCTGGAACACGGAGCCCGTGACCTGCTGCGGCGCGTTCACGAAGTCCGCGCCCTTGATCGACAGGACGGGGAATTCCTGCGAAAAGTCGGCCGTCGTGTCGCCGCGGGAAAAGCTCGCGGTGCCGAGCGTATTGCTGGAGCCGAACGGGCTGTCCGCCTTCGATTCCGCGGTCGAATGGTGCGCGTCCAGTTCGAATTTCAGGTCCTTCGTCGCGCGCCACTGGGTGTTGAACCCGATCGACTTGTTCTGGGTCTTGGTGGCGAAATTGGCGCCGCCCATCGCGATGTCGCTGTTCCCGGCGGGGATGAATTCCGTGTAGACGAGCGGCGCGGCGACCGGGCCGTTGGTCCACGTCGACGCCGACGGGCCGAAGTTGAACCATGCCGAGACGTCGTTGCGCTTCGTCTGCAGCTTGTTTTCCGAGTACGTGTAGTCGAGGGTGGTCGTCAGTTCCTTGACCGGCGCCCACTGCAAGGTCAGCTGGCCGTTGGTGCGCTGGCGCTTCACGCCCGTCATGCTGTAGTTCAGGTTCTGCGGGACTTCGTAGATGTCGGTGGCCTTCGGGTGGTTGACGACGTTGGCCGCGCCCGCGGTGCCGGCGTTCGGGATCGTGCCCCAGTTGTTCTCGTCGCCGCGGAACGGACCGCGCCAGCCGTTACCGACGGACGCCTGGTTGAAGCCCAGATTGCGCTCCTGGTAGCTGGCCGACACGCCCAGGCCCCAGTGGCCGTCCTTCGACGTCGTCGAATAGATGCCCGAGAATTCCGGCGTCGTCGAGCTGCTGGCCTTGACGTCGCCCGGCAGGTTGTTGTTGGACGTGTCGTGCACGGCCTTGATGCCGATGCTGGAATACGTGCCCAGCTTGTCCAGCGGACGCGCCGTGATCACGTTGACGGTGGCGCCGATGCCGCCCGTCGGGGTCTCGGCGCGGCTCGTCTTGTAGACCTGCAGCTGCGAGATCGCTTCCGACGCCAGGTTCGAGAAGTCGAACGAGCGGCCGTTCAGGTCGCCCAGGTTCGACGTCGGCATCTGCCGGCCGTTCAGCAGCACCATGTTGAAGTCGGGGCCCACGCCGCGCACGGTGATCTTCTGGCCTTCGCCGTTCACGCGGTCGATCGAGACGCCGGAGATGCGCTGCAGCGATTCGGCCAGGTTCGTGTCGGGGAATTTGCCGATATCCTCGGCGACGATGCCGTCGACGATACCGTCCGACTGGCGCTTCAGGTTCAGCGACGAGGCCAGCGACTGGCGCAGGCCGGTCACGACGACTTGCTGGACGGCCGTGGTGGGGATGTCGCCGCCGCGGGTGTCGTCGGCCGCTGTGGTCTGGGCATGGGCCGGGACGAGGGCGGCGCAGGCGCTCGCCACAGCCAGGCTCATCAGTCTTTGGTTTGCCTTGGGGTAATGCATTGGATCTCCTCTGTTTTTCTCTCTGTTATTCACCGCTTCTGCACTGGCTGTCTTCCAATCCGTCGCTCCTCCTTGTTTTCCATTTGCGTGGAAACGTTTCCATATTGTGCTGGAATCTTATGTTCAGAAAAACAATTGTCAACGGAATATTCAGTAGTTCGTGGCCGAAACAGCACACTACGCAGCGGCGCCCGTTTGACATCGAAAAATCGGCGGTGCTATATTGGAAACTGGCTGGAACCGTTTCCAAGCTGCATACACTTGTCGAAGGAGAACCGATGGCCATGCTCCGGATCGCGACAATCCTGTCCGCCTGCCTGTGCCTCTCGAATCCGGCCGCCGCGCAGGCGCCCACGCAACTGCCCACGCAGCCGCCCGGCTGGGTACTGGACTGGAGCGACGAATTCGACGGCCCCGTGCTGGACAAATCCAAATGGGTCGCCGAGACGGGCGGCAACGGCTGGGGCAACCAGGAACTGGAGTTTTATACGGCGCGGCCGGAAAACGTGCGCGTCGACGGCGGCAACCTCGTCATCGAGGCGCGCCGCGAGGACTACGGCGGGCGGCATTACACGTCCGCGCGCATCAAGACGGCGGGCAGAATCGAGCGCATGTACGGGCGCTACGAGGCCCGCATCAGGATACCGCGCGGGCAGGGCATGTGGCCCGCGTTCTGGCTGCTCGGCGCGAACGTCGGCCAGGTCGGCTGGCCGCGCTGCGGCGAGATCGACATCATGGAAAACATCGGCCGCGAGCCGGCTATCGTCCACGGCACCCTGCACGGCCCCGGCTACAGCGGCGACAAGGCCATCGGCAAGCCGCAGGTGCTCGACAAAGGCACCTACGCCGACGACTTCCATATTTACGCCGTCGAATGGGAGCCGCGCGAGATCCGCTGGTACCGCGACGGCATCCTGTACCACACGGCGCGGGCCGACACCGCCACCGGCGACTGGGTGTTCGAACATCCGTTCTTCGTGATCCTCAACCTGGCCGTGGGCGGCGGCTGGCCCGGCAATCCGGACGCCACGACGTCGTTCCCGCAGCAGATGCTCGTCGACTACGTGCGCGTGTACAAGCGCGCGCGTTGATCCTCATATACATATTGTCATGACGAAGTTAGCGCTCCCATGGCATGATGGCGGGCTGCGGCGCCGCGCGGGGCGGTGCCGGACAGGGAGTGGAGCGACGCATGCGGTTCGGGACGTGGTTGGCGGCGGGTGTGACGGTGTTGACGATGGCGGGCTGCGCGCCGCCGCTGCGGCCGCTGCAGTCGCTGTCCGATCCCGAGATCCAGCGCATCATGCGGCGCGAACAGGTGCAAGGCCTGGCGCTGGCGACCATCGAGAACGGGCAGGTCGCGAAAGTGAAGGTGTACGGCACGCGCAACGCCGCCCTCGGCCAGCCGCTGGCGCCCGACACGGTGATGACCGGCGCGTCGCTCACGAAGACGGCGTTCGCCTACATGCTGCTGCAGCTGGCGGATGAAGGAAAACTGGACCTGGATGCGCCCGTCGCGAGGCTGCTCCCGCATCCGCTGCCCGCGTACCACGAGCGTCCCTTCGACTTCTCCGACCTGGCGGGCGATCCGCGCTGGCAGGCGATCACGCCGCGCATGCTGCTCGCGCATGGCGGCGGCTTCGCCAACTTCCGCTGGCTGGAACCGGACGGCCGTCTGCGCATCCACTTCGATCCGGGCACGCGCTACGCCTATTCGGGCGAGGGCTATATGCTGCTGCAGCTGATCGTCGAACGCGGGCTCGGGCTGGATGTCGGGGAAGAGATGCAGCGCCGCGTGTTCGACCGCTTCGGCATGCGCCACACGAGCATGCACTGGCGCCCCGAGTTCGCGGAGAACGTGGCGGACGGCTATGGCTTCGACGGCGTGATGCAGCCGCACGAACGGCGCTACCGGGTGCGCGCGGCCGGCTCGATGGACACGACGATCGCCGACCAGGCGAAGCTGTGGGCCGGCATCATGCGCGGCGACGGCCTCCGTCCGGACACGCGCGCCGCGTTCTCGACGGGCTGGCTGCCGATCACGTCGCGCCACCAGTTCCCCACGCTGGCCGGCTTTGAGACCGAGTGGCCGCAGAAGCTGGCGGCGGGCCTGGGCGTCGTCACGTTCGAGGACCGGTCGGGCCCCGGCTGGTTCAAGGGCGGCCACGACGACACGACGGCCGACTTCGTGCTGTGCCTGGAGACCGGCCAGCGTTGTGTCGTGATGCTGTCGAACGACGTGCGCGCGGAGCGCCTGTATCCGGAGCTGGGGCGGCAGGCGCTCGGTCCCGACGACATGCCGTGGAGCTGGGAATTTGACTGGATGGATGCACCCTGAGCCCCGTCCGGCAAGGATCGCCGCCGCGCGTTACACTTGTCGCTTTGACCGGAGCACGAGTTTGACCCCACCGCCTTTGCCCACCCAGGTGCGCGACCGTCCGCGGCATGACGGCGCGCGCCATGACGGCGCGCCCCATGCCGATATGCCGACGTGGCTGATGCTCCTGATCGCGGCCGCCTGCGGCCTGATCGTCGCGAACCTGTATTACGTCCAGCCGCTCGTCGGCCCGATCCGCGAGGCCATCGGCTTGCCGGCCGGCGCCGCGGGCCTGCTCGTCACGCTCACGCAGCTCGGCTATTGCGCCGGCCTGCTGCTCGTCGTGCCGCTGGGCGACCTGCTGGAAAACCGCCGGCTCGTGCTGGCGCTCGTCGCCGTGCTGGTGGTGGCGCTCGTGGCGGCACCCATCGTCCCGGGCCTCGGTCATCCGGTGCCCGCGTTCCTCGCGTGTTCGCTGCTGATCGGCTTCGCGGCCGTCGCCGTGCAGGTGCTCGTGCCGTACGCGTCGCACATGGCGCCCGAACACGTGCGCGGCCGCGTGGTCGGCAATATCGTCAGCGGCCTGATGTTCGGCATCATGCTGGCGCGTCCGGTCGCCAGTTTCATCACCCACGTGTGGTCGTGGCAGGGCGTGTACGCGCTGTCTGCCGTGCTGATGGTGGTGCTGGGGATCGTGCTGCGCATGCTGCTGCCCACGCGCCGCCCGCATTCGACCTTGGGATATGTGGCCCTGCTGGCATCGATGCGGGGCCTCGTGCGCGACCTGCCGGTGCTGCGCCGCCGCGCGATCTACCAGGCCGGCATGTTCGGCGCGTTCAGCGTGTTCTGGACCGTCGTGCCTCTGCTGCTGGCCAGCCCGGCCTACGGCATGAACCAGCGCGACATCGCCTGGTTCGCGCTGGCCGGCGTCGCGGGCACGATCGCGGCGCCCATCTCGGGCCGCGTGGCGGACCGCGGCTGGACCCGCCCCGCGACGGCGTTCTGCATGCTCCTCGGCCTGCTGTCCTTCGTGCCGACGCTGGGTGCGGCGGGCGGAGGCAAGCTGAGTCTGGGCCTGCTGGTGGCGGCCGCCATCGCGCTGGACTTCGCCGTGTCGGGCAATCTCGTGCTGGGCCAGCGGGCGATCTACGCGCTGGGCGCCGAGGTGCGCGGCCGCGTCAACGGCTTGTACATGGCGACGTTCTTCCTGGGCGGCGCGACGGGGTCGGCGCTGGGCGCGTGGAGCTTCGCGCACGGCGGCTGGCATGCCGCGTGCGCCGTGGGGATGGGATTGATCGGGGCGGTGCTGCTGGTGTTCCTCACCGAGCCCCGGGGGGGCACTTCGAGGTCTTGAGCATCGCCGGATAGCCGACGTCCTCCGTCGCCTTCTTCAGATCGGCGACGGTGGCCTGCGCGTCGTCGTAGACGATGACGGCTTCGCGCTTCTCGTAGCTGACCTTCACCTTCGACACGCCCGGCACCTTGGCCAGCGCCGTCTTGATGGTGATGGGGCAGGTGGCGCAGTCCATCGTCGGGACGTTGAGCGATACGGTCTGCTGCTTGGCCAACGCCAGCGGCGCGGCGGCGGCCATTGCAAGAAGGGCGAGGGTGCGGGTGAGTGTCATGGTGGCGGTCCTCAATAGAACAATGGGGCGATCAGCGGAAAGCCGAGCAACAGCGCGACGAACAGGGCGCAGGCGATGAACACGCGGCGCATCAGCGGACGCGTCGTGGCGCAGTCGCCGTCCGCGATGTCGCAGGCGCGGGCCGGGCGGAACACGAGCCAGCCGGCCCACGCCAGCGCGCCGAGCGTCAGCGCGATCGCATACGGCGTGACCGGTTTCAAGGCCTGCAGATTGGCCATCCACGCACCCGTCACGCCGACCAGCACGAGCACGAGCGGCACCACGCAGCACGTGGACGCGAGCAGCGATGCCAGCACGGCGACGGCGATCAGCCGGCCGGCCTTGCGTTCCGCGGGTTCGAGAGGTTGACGGGCGAGCGTGGGCATAGAGGGTCAGATCGCGCGCGACGTGATGGTGTACTTGAACGCTTCCGGATCGAGCGAATCGTACGCTTCCCCGCGGCACTGCGCCTGCGGGTACATCAGGAAGCCGACCTTGCCCGCGACGGAGCCGGGCAGGCGCACGTCGTGGGCGAAGTTATAGCCCATCCAGTTGCCTTCCCAGCCGCCGAACAGCGCGCGCTTGACGGGGGCGACGACGGGGTTGTCCGGGTCCTTGATCCAGTTCGGCGTTTCCTGGCGCATGACCTTGGCCACGTCCGCCGGGTCCATCGCGACCCAGCCGTGCTGCTTCAGGTAGACCTCCGAACGGCAGTGCTGGGCGCCCTGCAGCGATTGCGGCTTGCCGCCCAGTTCCTTGTAGCCGAAGCTGCTCGGCGCGATGCGGATGCCGTAGACGTCGCGCGCCGGCACGCCTGACGCGCGGCACAGGCCCACGAACAGGCCGTTCAGGTCGGCGCACTTGCCGCCGAAGTTACCCGTCTCCAGCATGGTCTTGATGTCGCCCGTGCCGCAGCCTTTCACTTTCGGCTCGCGGAACGTGTTCAGTACGATCCAGTCGTAGATGCGCTGGACCTTTTCTTCGTCCGTGCGCGCGCCCTTGGTGATCGTCAGCGACGTCTTCTTGACGATGCCGTCCAGCGGCAGCAGGTCGGTCGGCTGCAGCCACACGCGCAGGTCGTCGGCGTCCTCCTTGCCCGGCGTGCGGGTTTTCCAGTTTTCCGCGCGGTCGCGGGTCTGGATGCGCGACACGACTTCCAGCACCGGCGGCGCATTGCCGTCGAATTCGGCGACGAGGAAGCGCGCGCCGTAGTGCGGGTCGCTGTCGACGTGGGCGCGGGTGGCGTTGCCGGACCAGTTGTTCGACAGGCTGCGCTGCCAGTCGGTGTCGATGGACGGCAGCGGAATCCACACGGTCGACGGACCGGCCGCGCGCTGCAGGGCCACCTTCGTCACCACCTCGTAACTTTTCCAGTCGCCCGGACGCGGGTCGAAATGGCGTTCCTGCTCTTCCGCCGCCAGCAAGGTGCGGGGCAGGGCGGCAGTCAGTGCGAGGCCGCCGGCCGCTTTCAGCAGCGCGCGGCGGGCGGTTTTCAGGCTGGTGTCTTGCATGGCGTGTATCCCTCGGTCTCTAGTCTCGTTTGTTCGTTCGTTTCGTCTGCGGTTCGGCCAGCAGGCCGTCGATGGCGGCGCGCAGCCGGGTGTCGTCGGCCGGAATCTCGCCCACCGTGCGCCAGCGCGCGCGGCCCGCGCGGTCGACGAGGATCGTCGTCGGCATCACGCCCGGCGTCCAGCGCTTGAACGCCTCGCCCGTGCGATCGCGCAGCACGGGATACGGCAGCGGATGGGCGGTCGTGAAACGTTCGATCGTGTCCAGCGGTTCCTTGTAATTCACGCCGACGACCGCGACGCCGTCGCGCCCGGCCAGCGCACCCAGCACGGGCAATTCGTCGACGCAGGGTCCGCACCAGGTGGCCCAGAAATTCACGACGACGATCTTGCCGCGCAGCCTTGCGAGAGCCCACGGCTGGCCGTCCAGGCCCGTGAGTTGGAGGGCCGGCGTCGGTTGGGCTGCGGTCCAGGGGCGCAAGGTCGCGTCCTTCGCTTCGGCCACGCCCGTGCTCAACAGTGCGCTGGCCAGGATTGCGGCCGTGCGGATGGACATCCTGATATGCATCGTATGCGTGCGGATCTCGAAGCGGAAACAGGCGTCATGATACCAGAGCGCACGTTCCGGTGCCCGGGGCAGGCAGTTCCAGTTGGCACGAAGCGACGGCCATGTTCATAATCCGGGGCAAGGAGATCAAATGAATAACTGGATTTGCTTGGGCATCGCCATTTTGTCGGAAACCGTCGCCACCACGGCGCTGAAGGCCAGCGCCGGCTTCACCCGACCCGGGCCCGCCGCCGTCGTCGTCGTCGGCTACGGCCTCGCGTTCTATTTTCTGTCGCTCACGCTGCGCACGATCCCGCTCGGGGTCGCGTATGCGGTCTGGTCGGGCGTCGGCATCGTCCTGATCACGGCGGCCGGCTGGATCTTGTACGAGCAAAAACTCGACGGGGCCGCGCTGGCCGGCATCGCGCTGATCCTCGCCGGCGTGCTCGTGATGAATCTGTTCTCGAAGACGGCCGGACACTGATCGTCAACCGTGCAGCCCGCCGGAGCGGCTTGGGGTAAGCTCGGCGCCAAAAATCGAGGAGGGGACGATGGGATTGCGACGGAATCTCGGGACGCTGGCCGTCACGCTCTGGCTGGCCGCGACGGCATGGGCCGCGCCGACCTATCGTAACCCGCTGCCCGTCCAGCTGGCGAACGGCGAGCCCGCCCAGAACTGCGCCGACCCGGCCGTGCTGCGCGACCCGCGCGCGAAAATACCGACGTGGTATCTGTATTGTACGAGCGACCCCGTCAGCAAGAACGAGCGGCCGCAGGACGGCGAGAAGGGCCGGTGGCACTTCCACATGATCGCCATCTACCGCTCGACGGACCTCGTGCACTGGAACTATGTGGGCGACGCGTTCGCCGACCGCCCGGCCGGCCTGGCGGCGCCGACATCCGGCCTGTGGGCCCCGGAACCGGAATACATGGACGGCCATTACTTCCTGTATTTCACGGTGACGGACGTGGCCGACGCGCACAGTCCGCAAGCCGGCTGTGACAAGGACAGCGCCATCGGCGTGGCCGTGGCCGAGAGTCCGGCCGGGCCTTGGGTCCCGGCGGCGACGCCGGTCGTGCCGCCGCGCCGCGCCGGGCCGGGCTGCGATTTCCAGTGGACGTTCGATCCCAAGGTCGTCGAGGACGGCGGCCGCAAATGGATTTATTACGGCAGCTACGGCGGCGGCGTGTGGGTGCAGCCGTTGCGCCGCGACGGCCTGGCCGCCGAGGGCACGCCGCGCAAGGTGGGCGCCGCCGGGCGCTACGAAGGCGCGGAAGTCGTCAAGCATGGCGGGTGGTGGTATCTGTTCGCCTCCACGACGGATTGCTGCAACGGCCCCCTGACGGGTTACGCCGTGTACGCGGGCCGGGCGCGGACGCCGGCCGGGCCGTTCCTCGACCGCCTCGGCCAGGACATGGCGGCGAGCCGCGCGGGCGGCACCCCTGTCTTGTTCCAGAACGGCAACCGCTGGGTCGGCGTGGGCCACAACACCGTCTTTCCCGACGCGGCCGGGCAGTGGTGGACGATCTACCACGGCATCGACGTGAAGGAACCGTTCTTCAGCGCGCGCGACAAGCTGACGCGGCGCCTCGCGCTGCTTGACCGCATCGACTGGGTGGACGGCTGGCCCGTGGCCCGCGGGGCCCCCAGCGACGAGCCGCGTCCCGCGCCGTCCACGACCATGGATGCGCATCCGCGCCTGCCGGCCCTCGCGCCGCCGCCGGCGGAACCGGCGCGGCCGCTGTGGACGGATACGTTCGCCGGCACGAAGCTGGACGAGCGCTGGACGTGGCTGCGCCCGCCCGCCGCGGACGCCTGGTCGCCCGGCCCGCGGGGCCTGACGCTGGCGACGGCGGCCGCCGACCTGCACGTGGACACGAACACGGCGAGCGTCCTGCAGGCGCCGCTGCCCGATGGCGACTACCGGATCGAGGCCGTGGTGAAGCTCGACGTCCCGGACGATTGCTGCGCCACCGCCGTGCAGGCCGGTTTCGTGGTGATGCGCGACGACGACAATTACGTGAAGCTGGTCGAGATGGCGCACGGCGGCCTGCACCAGGTCGAATTCGCGAAAGAACTGGCGCCCGTGCCGGCGGACTATCCGCGCTATGGCAACACGGTCGTGGGCACGCCGGGCGCGACGACGTGGCTGCGGCTCGATGTCCACCGGGTCGGGGGGGAAGAACGTTATACGGCATATTCGAGCCGCGACGGCCAGGTGTGGGTCGGCGGCGGGACGTGGACGCACCGCCTCGGCCGCGAGGCGCGCCTGGGCCTGGTGGCCATGGGCGGCGCCGGACATCGCGCGGTGTTCGGGCGGGTGTCCGTGTCCCGCTTGTCTCACTGACGCGACGCCTTTGTAAGCGCTTTGTAACGGCGCGTGAAAGCCCTTGCCAGCGCGATCGACGGCTCATAGAGTAGGTCGTAAGCAGAAGAAGGAGCGCAAACGTGGAATATCCCCGCCCACAATTGCGGCGCGCCGCCTGGCGCAGCCTCGACGGCCCCTGGCAGGCCATGCTCGACGATGCCGCGGCGTATGTCGACCCGGCCGAGGTGCCATTCGACCGCACGATCGTCGTCCCGTATCCACCCGAAGCGCGCGCCAGCGGCCTGCACGACCGCGGCTTCCGCCGGCGCATCTGGTACAAGCGCCAGATTTCGCTGGACCCCGGCCTCGTCCCGGGGCCCGAGGAACGGCTGATGCTGCACTTCGGCGCCGTCAACTACCGCGCCCGCGTCTGGGTCAACGGCCGCTTCGCCGTCGAGCACCGCGGCGGCCACAGCCCGTTTTCGCTCGACGTCACGCGCCACCTGGACGGCTCGATCCTGGAGATCGCCGTGCAGGCCGAGGACGACCCGCAGGACATGCACAAGGCGCGCGGCAAGATGGATTGGGAGGCGGAGCCGCACAAGATCTGGTATCCGCGCACGAGCGGCATCTGGCGCACCGTGTGGATCGAAAAAGTCGCGCGCGCCCATGTGGCGCAGCTGCGCTGGACGGCCGACGTCGCCGCCTGGCAGATCCGCCTCGATGCCGACATCGCCCACGTGCCGGCGGGCGGCATGGCCAACGTCACGCTCAAGCTGGGCGAGCGGCTGCTCGTCAACGACCGCTGCCTGCTGACCGGGCCGCGCCTGTCGCGCATCTTCCAGCTGCCCGACCCCGGCATCGACGACGCCCGCGGCCTGTGGATGTGGAGCCCGGAAAGTCCGCAGCTGATCGATGCGGAAATCGAGATCCGTGCGGCCGACGGGACCCTCATCGACAGCGTGCAGAGCTACACGGCGCTGCGCACGGTGAGCGTGGAGGGCGACCGCTTCGTGCTCAACAGCCGGCCTTACTTCCTGCGCATGGTGCTCGACCAGGGTTATTGGCCGGACAGCCTGATGGTGGCGTCGAGCGACCAGCTGCGCCACGACGTCCTGCTCATCAAGCGCCTCGGCTTCAACGGCGTACGCAAGCACCAGAAGTCCGAGGACCCGCGCTGGCTGTACTGGTGCGACGTGCTGGGCCTGTGCGTGTGGGGCGAGATGCCGTCCGCGTACGGTTTTTCCAGCGCGACGATCCACGGCGTGATGGAAGAGTGGAAGGAACTCGTCGAACGCGACATCTCGCACCCGTGCATCGTCGCGTGGGTGCCGACCAATGAATCGTGGGGCGTGCCGGAACTGATGAACGACCGGCGCCAGGTCGACTTCGTGCGCGCCCTGTACCACATGACGCGGGCGCTGGACGGCACGCGGCCCGTCGTCGGCAACGACGGCTGGGAGATGCCGTGCGGGGACCTCGTCTGCGTGCACGACTACGAGCAGGACCCGGCCGTGCTGCTGGAACGCTACGGCAGCCGCGACGCCGTCGCCTACACGCTGGAACATGTGCAGCCCGACCGGCGCCGCCTCGTCATCGACGGCTACACGGGGCTGGGCCGTCCGCTGTTCCTGTCCGAATTCGGCGGCATTGCCATGATGAAACCCGGCGAGGAGGCGGGCTGGGGATATTCCGTCGCCAAGGACGGCAAGGAATTGCTGGCCCGTTACCAGCAGCTGATGGCGGCCGTCCACGCCTGCCGGCCGCTGTCCGGCTTCTGCTACACGCAGCTCACCGACACCTTCCTCGAAAAGAACGGCCTGCTGACGGAAGACCGCATTCCGAAAGCACCCATCGAAGCGCTGGCCCAGGCCACGCGCGGGCCGCAGGCGCACCTGCAGGATTGGGTGCTCGACCCGCTCGGCCACAGCCAGCGCTGGCGCGCCAGGCGCGGGCCCGATTTCCCCGTCGAGTGGACGCGCGTCGGAGAAACGGCAGAAGTGCTAGCCTATCCGGGAGAGCGCCAGCCCCCGCAAGCGACGGAGCCGGAAGTGCCGCCGACGGAGCCGGGACCGTCCGCGGGTCCTCCGGGCTTCGAACGGCGCGGGCGGGGCGCTCCCGGAGCGCGCGCCCGGCGTAAAGCCGCCTGACCGCGCTGTAGGGTGGACACAGGGTGCCCACCCTGCGGGTATTGACACTGTGTACAACGACAAGGAGACAACGTGGCGCGACGCGGATTTCCGCGCGCCGCCGCGCTGGTCGCGATCCTGTTCCTCGTGCTGGCGGGCGTAGGCGCGCCCGCGCGGGCGCAGGTCGAAGTCAGGATGTGGACGCTGCTCTCGGGCGGCGACGGCGCGCGCATGCGGGCGCTGGTCGACGACTTCAACGCCAGCCAGCACGACATGCGCGTGGTCAGCACGACCCTCAAGTGGGGCGAACCCTTTTATACGAAGCTGATCACGGCCTCCGTCGTGGGGGCCGGGCCGGACGTGGCGACCATCCACCTGTCGCGCATCGTCAACCTGGCCGGCGGCGGCGTGCTGCGGCCGATCTCGCCCGGCGAGCTGGCGACCGCGGGCCTGCGCGGCGACGACTACCTGCCGCGCCAGTGGGCCAAGGCCCAGTACGAGGGCAGGACGTACGCCGTGCCGCTGGACGTGCACCCGCTCGTCCTGTATTACAACAAGACGCTCGCCGGCAAGGCGGGGCTGCTCGACGCCGACGGCAAACTGAAAGCCATCGAAGGCGTCGACGCGCTGACGGACGCGTTCCGCGCCGCCACGGAACGCACGGGCCGGCGCGGCCTGACGATGGAAAGCAGCCAGAGTTCGTACGCGATCTGGCGTTTGTGGCTGTCGATGCTGGCGCAGCAGAACGTCACGATCATCAGGGACGGCCGCTTCACGTACGGCCCGGCCGGCGCCGCCACGCTGGCGCGGATCGGCGACTGGTTCACGAAGGGTTACGCGCAATCGGGCCTCGACTACCCCGCATCGACGAGCCAGTTCATGGGAGGCAACGCCGCGTTCATGCTGAACGGCGTGTGGGAAGTGCCGGAACTGGTGCGTGCGACGAAGGCGGGCACGCTCGGTTTCGACTACGGCATCGTGCCGCTGCCGCGGCTGTACGCGAACGCGTCGACGTGGGCCGATTCGCACGGATTCGCGCTGCCCGCGAATCCCGGCCACGAGCCGTCGCCGGAAAAAGTGCGGGCCGTGCTGCGCTTCGTGGCGTACGTCAGCAAGCATTCGCTGGGGTGGGCGGAGGGCGGCCACATCCCGGCGTATCGGCCGGTGGCCGAATCCGAGCGGGCGCGCAGCCTGATGCCGAACGCGATGTATGCACAAGCCGCGAACGACGTCGTGTACGACCCGGACGGCTGGTACATGGGGGCGGCGGGGCCGCTGGAAGCGATCGCGTCGAAATTCCTGCCGGCCGCGCTGTACGGCTACCTGACGCCGGCGCAGGCCGTGCACCGGTTCGAGACGGAGGCGGCGCGCCTCGTGCGCAAGCGTCCGCCGCGCTATTGAGGCCCGCATGCAGCGCGACGATACCATCCTTGCTCCCGACACCCGTCCCACGACGGCGAGGGACGACACGCTCCCGGCCTGGCTGTTGCTGGCACCATTCCTCGTGGCCTTCGGCCTGTTTTTCTTCCTGCCTGCGCTGGAAACGTTCTGGCTCAGCCTCACGGAAAGCAGCCTGACGCGCACGAGCGCCTTCGTCGGCCTGGACAACTATCACACCCTGCTGCACGACCCGTCGTTCTGGGACTCGGTCGGCAACACGTTCTACTTTTCTCTGCTGACGGTGATCCCGCTGTGCGCCCTCGGCCTGTTGATGGCCATGCTCGTCGACCGGTTCACCGGCGCGCGGGGCTGGCTGCAGGGCACGTTCTTCCTGCCGTTCGTGCTGCCGATCTCCGTGATGACCCTGATCGCGGACTGGATGCTGCAGCCGTCGTCCGGCGTCGTCAACCACATCCTCGGCGGCCAGCGCGCGTGGCTCGCCGACCCCTACTTGGCGCTGCCGGCCGTCGCCATCGGCACGATCTGGTGGACGGTCGGCTTCAACATGCTGTTGTTCCTCGCCGGCCTGCGCAATATCCCGGCCGAGCTGTACGAAGCGGCCGCGCTGGACGGCGCCCGCGGCTTCACGTTGTTCCGCACGATCACGTGGCCAGCGCTGCGGCCCGTGGTGTCGACCGCCGTGATCCTGCAGCTGATCGCCTCGTTGAAAGTCTTCGGCCAGACCTATATCCTCACGAGCGGCGGTCCGTTCAACACGACCCGCGTCGCACTGCACTATATGTACGAGACGGCGTTCACGCAGAGCGATGCCGGCTATGCGGCGGCCGTCGCGATGGCGTTCGTCGCCATCGTCATCCTGCTGTCGCTGCTGCAGGCGTGGATCGTCAAGTGGCTGGCGGGGAGGGATGCATGAAGGCCTCGTTCTGGACGATTGCCGGCGCGCTGTGCGCCATCCTGCTCGCGGCGTTGTGGGCATTCCCGCTGCTGTGGGCGCTCTCCACGTCGCTGCGGCCGGAGCTGGAGACCGTGTCCGCCAGCTTCCACTGGCTGCCGCAGCACTGGACGCTGGACGCCTACCGCAAGACGCTGGGCGCCGGCAACGTCGTGCGCTGGCTGTTCAACAGCTTCGTCGTCGCGCTGCTGGTGACGGTCGTGACGATGGCGATCAGCCTGACCTCCGCATACGCGTTCTCGCAGCTGCGCTTTCGCGGCCGCGGCATCGTCTTCGGCATCGCCATGCTGGGCTTCCTCCTGCCGTTCGAGGCGCTGCTCGTGCCGCTGTTCCGCACGATGCACCAGCTGGGGCTCGTCAACTCGTATGCCGGCATCGTGCTGCCGCAGGTCGTCTCGCCGGTCGTGATCTATGTGTTCAAGCAGTTCTTCGACGCGATTCCGGCCGACTTCCGCGAAGCCGCCGTGATGGACGGCGCGGGCCCGCTGCGTGTACTGTGGAGCGTGTATCGGCCGATATCCGGCAACATCGTGTGGGCGATGGCGATCGTGACGTTCATCGCGGCGTGGAATAATTTTCTCTGGCCGTTCATCATCGTCACGTCGAACGACATGATGACGAT
This sequence comes from Massilia putida, assembly GCF_001941825.1. NCBI lineage: Bacteria > Pseudomonadati > Pseudomonadota > Betaproteobacteria > Burkholderiales > Oxalobacteraceae > Massilia > Massilia putida. Next base: position 565,873 of record NZ_CP019038.1, on the reverse strand, counting down.
CCCTCTCGGACTGACGCAGACCTACGACGCGTTCGGTGTACGCTATGCGCAGTTGATGGCGGCGGCGGTGCTCGGCGCCTTGCCGGTTGCCCTCGCGTACGTGCTGTTCCAGCGCCGCGTGACGCAGGGCTTCCTCGCGGCGAGCGGATTGAAAGGATAAGGAGCAGGGAGACGTTATGGCATCGGTGAGGCTGCGCGGCATCCGCAAGACGTATGGCGACAACCCCGTCATCAAGGGCGTCGACCTGGACATCGAGGATGGCCAGTTCGTCGTCTTCGTCGGGCCCTCCGGCTGCGGCAAGTCGACGCTGCTGCGCATGATCGCGGGCCTGGAAGACATCACGGACGGCACCCTGGAACTCGGGGGCGTCGTCAGCAATACCGTCGAGCCGGCCCGGCGCGGCATCGCGATGGTGTTCCAGAGCTATGCGCTGTATCCGCACATGACGGTCGCGGAGAACATGGGGTTCGCCCTGAAGCTCGCGAAGGTGCCGAAGCCGGAGATCGCCCAGCGCGTGCGGCACGCGGCGCAGATCCTGCAGATCGATCACCTGCTGGACCGCAAGCCGAAGGCGCTGTCCGGCGGCCAGCGGCAGCGTGTCGCGATCGGCCGCGCCATCGTGCGCAAGCCCGAGGTGTTCCTGTTCGACGAACCGCTGTCGAACCTGGACGCCGCGCTGCGCGCCCAGACGCGCGTCGAACTGGCGCGTCTGCACAAGGAATTGCAGGCCACGATGATCTATGTGACGCACGACCAGGTCGAGGCCATGACGCTGGGGCAGAAGATCGTCGTGTTCAACGGCGGGCGCATCGAGCAGGTCGGCACGCCGCTGGAACTGTACGAGCGGCCGGCCAACCTGTTCGTGGCGGGCTTCCTCGGCTCGCCCCGCATGAACGCCTTTCCCGCGACCCTGGCGGGCCACACGGGCGGCCTCGCGACCGTGCGCGTGCCGGGCGGCGGCATGGCCCAGGTGGCGTCGGACGCGAGCCAGGCCGCGGCCGACGCGCGCCTGACGCTGGGTGTGCGGCCCGAACACCTGCGCCTCGCGACGGACGGGGACACAGGCATTCCGGGCCGCCTGGCGCTCGTCGAATACCTGGGCGACGTGACGCTGGCGTATGTCCAGGTCGACGGCGTGGAGGGCATGGTGTCGGCCAAGTGCCCGCCCGACGTGCCGCTGCCGGCACCGGGGGCGGCCGTGCGGCTGCGTTTCGATCCGGCGCGGGCCTGGCTGTTCGACGAGCACGGGGCGGCGTTGCCGGCGCTGCGGGAGCGGGTGGCGGCTTCCTAGACGCCGTCCCCGGACTGGCCGTCCGCTTTGGCGGGGCCCCATGCTGAGCTCTCGAAGTCGTTTTGCAAAGCACGCCGTAACGCTGCAGATTTACCGAATTCTGGTAGTCAGTATGGGTTCCCGCCTCCGCGGGAACGACGTTCAGATCGGCCGCTGCCCGCTCGCCTCCGCGAACGTGCGCGGCACCGCGCCGATCTGCTGCAGCACGCCCAGCCGATCCGCCTGCAGCCAGGCGCGCACGATCTTCCCGCCGCGGATCTGGTAGATCACATTCCCTTCCTGCGTCACTTCGGCGAGGCTCGGCTTGATGCCGACGAAGCGGCCGCCGTGCACGGCGCGGAAGGTCCAGCGGGCCGCCACCCGGTCCGCTTCGCCGATCAGGTCGTGCAACTCGAAACGCACGCCGGGAAAACCGGTCAGCACGGCTTCAATCGTCGCGCGGAATTCGCGCGGGCCCCGTTCGCCGCGCGCGCCCAGGAAATCGGGCGCGATCAGCGTTTCCAGCCGGTCCAGGTCGCGCCCGTTGATGCAATCCTCGTACAACGTTTTCACCAATGCCTTGTTCGTCTCGATGGTGCTCAGGGTGTCGTTCATGCGGCTCTCCTCGTGGTTGCGTTCACTTGCGTGTCGATGGAAAGCAGTGTAGAACCTCAACTTCACTTGAGGTCAAGGGGGGCGAATGGGAAAACTGGATCCGGCCGACATCGGGCGGCATCTGACGGTGGGGGAGGTCGCACGGCGCGCGGGCGTGGCCGTGTCGGCTCTCCATTTCTATGAATCGAAAGGCTTGATCGCGAGCGTGCGGAGCAGCGGCGGGCAGCGGCGCTATGCGCGCGACGTGCTGCGCCGCGTGGCCGTCATCAAGGTCGCGCAGCGCATCGGCATCCCGCTGGCGGCGATCGGCAACGCGCTGGCATCGCTGCCGGAAGAACGCACGCCCACCAAGGCCGACTGGACCCGGCTCTCCAGTCTGTGGCGGCGCGAGCTCGACGAACGCATCGCGCAGCTGACGCGCCTGCGCGACCAGTTGGACGATTGCATCGGCTGCGGCTGCCTGTCGATCGAGGCGTGCAAGCTGCGCAATCCGCTGGACCAGTTGTCGGAGCAGGGGAGCGGACCGCAGCGCCTCTGAGTGTATGGATGCAACGACAACATAATTACAAAGTTACTGAACAAAATAATTGCCGAAAGGAACTATTAAATTATATGATCAGCTAAATCGAAAAACTCATAAGGAGGTCACATGCTGGGACATTCAGGCAATGGAAGGGCTGCGTTTCCGATAGGTTTTTTTAAGGCGGGCGCCGCATGAACATCAACCAGTTGCGCGTCTCCAGCCGCCTCGGCATCGGTTTCGGCCTGATGTCCGTCCTGCTCGTCGTCGTCTCGGTGCTTGGCCTGAACCGGATGGCATTCATCAAGTCCCAGGCCGACGATATCACCAAGATCAACAACGTCGAGGCCCGCCTGGCTTCGGTGATGGACCTGACGGTCACGGAACGGGCGCTCGCGCTGCGCAATCTCATTCTCCTCGACAGCGCCAACAAGAAGGAAGTCCAGATGGAGATCGATCGCGTCGGCGAACAGTCGAAGAAGTACGCCAACGCCGCGCGGGACCTGGACACCATGTTCTCGTCGATTCCCTCCACGACGGACAAGGAGAAGGAACTGCTGAAGCAGATCGGCGAGCAGGCGGCGCTGGCCGCGTCCTTTTATCCGCGCGCCGTCCAGCTCGCGCTCGACGGCAAGAAGGACGAGGCGTACCAACTGGTGCGTTTCGAATTCCGCCCCGTGCAAAAGAAGTGGTGGGCGCTGCTGCGCGAGCTGGCCGCGTTCGAGCAACAACTGAACGATGTGGCGTTGAGCGATGCGGACAATGCCTATCGATCCGCCCGGACCTTGATGATCACGTTCGGCGTGCTGGCATTGGCGACCGGCGGCCTGGCGGCCTGGCTGATCTCGCGAGGCCTGCTGCGCCAGCTCGGCGGCGAACCGACGGAAGCGGTGCGGGTCGCCGGCCAGATCGCGGCCGGCGACCTGGCGGTCGAGATCGACACCCATCCGCACGATGACTCCAGCCTCATGTATGCCATGCGGTCGATGCGCGACAGCCTGGCGCGTATCGTCAGCCAGGTGCGCACCGGTACCGACACCATCGCGACCGCCTCGGCCCAGATCGCAGCCGGCAACTTGGACCTGTCCGCGCGCACGGAGCAGCAGGCCAGCTCGCTCGAGGAGACCGCGTCGTCGATGGAGGAAATGACGTCGGCCGTCAAGCAGAACGCCGACAATGCGCGTCAGGCGAACAACCTGGCGGTGTCGGCATCCCACGTCGCCGAGAAGGGCGGAAACGTCGTGTCGCAGGTGGTCCACACGATGGGCGCGATCAACCAGTCGGCGCAGAAGATCGTCGAAATCATCGGCGTCATCGACGGCATCGCGTTCCAGACCAATATCCTGGCCCTGAATGCCGCCGTCGAGGCGGCACGGGCCGGCGAACAGGGGCGCGGTTTCGCCGTCGTCGCGACCGAGGTGCGCAACCTTGCCCAGCGTTCCGCGGCGGCCGCCAAGGAAATCAAGGCCCTGATTTCCGACTCGGTCGACAAGGTCGATTCCGGCAACAAACTCGTCGAGGAGGCCGGCGCGACCATGCATGAAGTGGTGGACAGCATCAAGCGCGTGACCGACATCATGTCCGAGATCGTGGCGGCGAGCGACGAGCAGGCGTCGGGCATCGACCAGGTCAACCAGGCCATCACGCAGATGGACACCGTCACCCAGCAGAACGCCTCCCTGGTCGAAGAGGCGGCCGCCGCCGCCCAGTCGATGACGGAGCAGGCCGACCACCTGGCCCACGTGGTCAGTGTATTCCTGCTTTCCGCCGCCGAGCGCGGTGCCGCGCATGGCGTGACGACGCGCGCCGAACCGCCGCTTGCGCCGGTGGTGCGACTGCCGTCCAGCCGCGGCGCCGCGGTGCACCCGGTGCGGCGCAGCGAGCGCAGGAAGGTCGGTTAAGCCGGCCGGACGGTGCCGCGCATCGCGTGGCGATCGACTGAGAAGTTTCTGGCAGCCTGAGATCGGCAATTCACAGGAGTGGTGATGAGCAATGAGGTGGCGGTACACGAGGCAGAAGTGAAGGGCGGGCACGGACTGGCGACGCCGCATATTTACTGGCATCCCGGCAAAGTGACCGCGGTGCATCGGCGGCGGTATTTCGGCCAGGAGCCGGCGACGATCTGGTTGACCGGCTTGTCCGGGGCAGGCAAGTCGACGCTGGCCTACGAACTGGAACATCTGCTGCTGGAGCGGGGACACCCGAGTTTCGTGCTCGACGGCGACAACGTGCGGCACCGTCTCAACCGCGACCTGGGCTTTTCGGCCCACGACCGGCGCGAGAATATCCGCCGTACGGCCGAGGTGGCCCGCCTGATGAACGAAGCCGGCCTGTTCGTCGTGACCGCGTTCATCTCGCCGTTGTGCGCGGACCGCCAGGCGGCGCGCGAGATCATCGGCCCGGACCGCTTCGTGGAGGCCCACGTCAGCACCTCCATGACGGTGTGCGAGGCGCGCGACCCCAAGGGCCTGTATGCGCGCGCGCGCGCCGGCGAGATCGCGAATTTCACCGGCGTGTCCGCGCCCTACGAACCGCCCGAACATCCCGATATCACGGTCGACACAAGCCGGATGTCGATCGAAGAAGCGACGCGCGCGCTGTACGACCACCTTGCCCGGCGCCTGGGGTAGCCATGGGGATCGCGCGTTTCGACGTTTTCAACGGCGATGCCGACGGCATCTGCGCCCAGCATCAATGGCGCCTGGCCCATCCGGGCGAGAGCACCCTCGTCACCGGCGTCAAGCGGGACGTGGCGTTGCTGGAGAGGATCGCCTGCGGCGCCGGCGCCGAGGTGACGGTGTTCGACATCGCCATCGATGCGAACGCGGCGCCTCTGCGGCGCCTCCTCGACGCCGGCGCCCACGTGACCTGGTTCGACCACCACTCCGCCCGCCAGGCGTTCGCCCATCCGCGCCTGTGCGTGTATTGGGACGACGCGCCGACCGTGTGCACCAGCCTGCTGGTCGACCGCCATCTCGCGGGCCGCTACCGGCCGTGGGCAATCGCCGCCGCTTTCGGCGACAACCTGGCGGGGCCGGCGCGCAGCCTGGCACAGGCCATGGGCTGGTGCGAGGCGCAGATCGCGGCCATCGCGGAACTGGGCACGGTCCTGAACTATAACGCCTACGGGGAGTGCGTCGACGACCTGCACCTGGCGCCGGACGCCCTGTACCTGGCGCTGCGCCCATACGCGGACCCGTTCGAGTTCATCGACGCCTCCGACCAGTACCGCATGCTGGTCGAGGGCTATCGCGACGACGCCGCGCGCATGGACGACCTGCGGCCATACGCGCAGTGGCCCTGCGGCGCAGTCTATGTATTGCCCGATGCCTGCTGGTCGCGGCGGGTGTCGGGGACCTTCGCCAACCGGCTCGCGGCCACGGGCGGCGAGAGCGCGTTCGCCGTGCTGACGCCATGCCCGGACGGGACGTACGTCGTCAGCGTGCGGTCGGGCGAGCCGGCGACGCACGCGGCGCACGTACTGTGCGAGCGTTTCGCCGGCGGCGGGCGCCGCGCGGCCGCCGGCATCAACCGGCTGCCCGCGGCCGACGTCGACCGTTTCGTGCACGCGTTCGCCGATTATTTCGCCGGCTGCGGACGGCGGGCGCATGCGGGCTGAGGCGGGTGCGCCGTCGCTCGCGTCCTTGTGCGCGCTGTTCCTGCGGGTGGGCTGCACCAGCTTCGGCGGCTATATGTCGATGGTGTCGGCGCTGCAGCACGCCGTCGTGACACGACGCGGCCTGCTGACGGACCAGGACGTGCTCGACGGCGTCACGCTCGCTTCGGTCCTGCCCGGTCCGGTGGCGATCAACACGGTCGCGTATGTCGGCTACCGCCTGCGCGGCGCGGCGGGCGCATGCGTCAGCGTGTGCGCCGCCGTGCTGCCGGCCTTCGCGTTCATGGTGTTGCTGGCGACCTTGTATTTTCGCTGGGGCCGGCTGCCGCAGGCGGACCGGCTGTTCATGGGGATCATGCCCGCCGTCGCCGCCGTCGTCCTGGCCGCCGGCTGGCGCATGTGCCGCGCCGCGGTGGCCGGCTGGCGCGAGGCGTTGCTGGCCGCGGGCGCGCTCATCCTGCTGCTGACGTGGCCCGGCCTGTCGGCGACGCTGGCCGTGGTCGTAGCCTCGGCGCTGATCGGGCGCCTCTGGTTCCGCGAAGCCGGCGGTGCGCCCGCGACCCCGGGCGCGCGCGGCGGGGCCGGCGTCCTGCTCGCGACGCCGGTGGTGCTCGTGCCCTTGTTCGCCGCGCAGGCCGCCGTGCCGGTCAAGTTGCTGGCGGCCTTCGGCGGCATGAGCCTGCTGATGTTCGGTGGCGGGTACGTCTCCATTCCCGTCCTGCAGCATGCCGTGGTCGACACCTATGGCTGGGTAACGGCGCGCGAATTCGCCGACGCGATCGCGCTGACGCAGCTTACGCCGGGTCCGGTGCTGATCGCTGCCGCGTTCATCGGCCTGAAGGTGGGCGGCCCGGCCGGCGCGGTCGCGGCGACCGTGGGCGTGTTCACGCCGACGGCGGTGCTGATGGTCGGTTGCGCACACGGGCTGCAGCGCTGCTGCGCGTCGGGCGCGGTCCGGTCGGCGCTGCGCGGCGTGCGCGCGGCCGGCGCCGGCATGGTGATCGCGGCGGCATTCGCCATCGGGAGGATGGCGGCGCCGGTCTGGCTGTCGCCCGTGTTGTTCGCGCTGGCGCTCGCGCTGATGCTGCGCTGGCGCATCGAAGCATTCTGGGTCGTGCCGCTGTGCGGCGCGATCGGTTTTTTTCTACTCTGAGGAGATAGCATGGATTCGAACACGGCAAACGTGAATAAGCGGCCCCGCCCGCTGCTGATGATGCCGCTGCGCCGCTGCGGCAGCCACGCGCTGCGGCTGCGGATGAACTTCAATCCCGAATTTCACTCGCCGTATCCGTTGCACATCGTCGACTTCATGCCGCTGGTGCCCCTGTACGGCGACCTGGAGGACGACCGCGCCTATTTCAGGCTGGTCGTCGACGTGGTCGGGCTGCAGGCGGTCAGCATGGTCAAATGGCCGGACATGGTGTACGACCCGGTCGAGATCTTCGAGCAGCTGCGGCACGAGCCGCGCAGCGTGCACCGCATCGTATGGGAACTGCTGCTGCGCGCGGGCGAGCGGACGGGCGCGAAGATCGTCATGGACAAGTCGCTCGACAGCGTCCACTACGCCGACGAATTGATGCGCCTGTTCCCGGACATGCTGTTCCTGAACGTCGTGCGCGATCCGCGCGGCCAGGTGGCATCGATGAACCGCGCGATCATCCACGACTTCGACAGCACGCTCAACGCCCGTACCTGGGTCCAGGCCCACGACGCGGCGGCGAGCCTGCTGGCGCGTTATCCGGACCGGGTCCTGACGATCCGCTATGAGGATTTCCTGGGCGACCAGGAGGCGACCTTGAAAAGCGTGTGCGGTTTCATCGGCATCGAGTTTCTGCCGGAGATGCTCGACGTGGCGCATTCGCCGGAAGCGCGCAAGATTTCCAGGTTGTCGGCCCTGTGGGCGTCGAACTGCTTCGCGCCGATCCCGGCCAACGCGGATAAATTCAAGCAGCAGCTGAGCCTCGACGACATCCGCGTGATCGAAACGCTGGCGCGCGACTACATGCGCACGTATGGCTATGAATTGATGACGGCGGCGGACGCCGTCATCACCGATGCCTCGTTCGAGGCGGCCCGGGCGCGTTCGGACACCGCCCGGCAAGCGGCCTGGCGCGAACTCGAGCAGGCCAACTTCCGCGATTACGTCTTGCGCAAGGCGCGCGCCGACTACCTTGCGCAGGTGCGGGCGCGGCTCGAACAGGGCGCGGCCGGGCATGGCGGGGCCGGCGGCGATCGGCCGTACAAACTCGACGTGCTCGACGTCGCCTTCGAGGTCACGGACTAGCGGCCGCGCCGTGCTGGCGGCCGGTAATAATTAGTGATAATGTTGTGCTGTCGATATAAATTTGCCAACAAGATCGCCCATGACCCGGCCGCCCCGCACCCGCCGTCCCACGATGACCGACATCGCCAAGCTGGCCGGCGTGTCGCAGTCGACGGTCTCGCTGGTCATCAATCACATGAGCGGCGCGAAGGTGTCGAAGGTCACGCGGGACACCGTGCTGCGGATCGCGCGCGAGCTCGGCTACCCGGTCGAGCGCCACGCGCACCAGGGAGCAAGCGTGGCGCAAACGCGCAACCTGATCGTCTACCTGACGGACGAATTGACGACGAGTCCGCACGCCATGCAGACCATCGACGGCGCCAAGGACGCCGCCTGGGAGCATGACTGCCTCGTCGCCGTGTTCGCCACGCGCGGCGATCCCGAGCTGGAAGCGGCCGTGTTCGCCCGCATGCTCGGCCATCCCGGGCTGCTGGGCGTGATCTATTCCACGATTTTCACGCGCGCCGTGACGGTGCCGGCGGCGCTGTCCGGCACGCCCGTCGTCCTGCTGAACTGCCACACGCGCGACCGCGCCCGCGCGTCCGTCGTGCCCAGCGAGCTGCTGGGCGGCTACACGGCGACGATGCACCTGATCGAAAACGGCCACAGCCGCATCGGCTTCATCAACGGCGAGCACTGGATCGAGGCGGCGGCCGAGCGCCTGAAGGGGTACCGGCAGGCGCTGTCGACGGCGGACATCCCGTTCGACCCCGTCCTCGTCCGCGCCGGCGACTGGCAGGTGGCGGCCGGCTACGAACACGCGCTGGGCCTGCTCGACTTGCCGCAGCGCCCCACCGCGTTGTTCTGCGCCAACGACCTGATGGCGATCGGCGCGCTGGATGCCGCCCGGGAACGCAACCTGACGGTGCCGCGCGACCTGTCCATCGTCGGCTATGACGACCAGGATATCGCACGCTACACGCGCCCGCCGCTGACCACAGTGTTGTTACCAAACTACGAAATGGGCCGCTGGGCGGCCGATTCTCTCATCGCGCAAGTGCGCACGAATCTCACCTCCAGACCCGTCATCAAGATGGAATGCCCTCTGGTGGCGCGGGATTCCGTCGCTCCGCCACGGATCTGAAACGCCCCGAAAAGCGGGTTCAAGCGTGCGTCGGTCCGCCGTTTTTTGCGTTAGCTTCCTGATAAAACTTATTACTAATAATGAGGAGATACGCATGACCACGTTCCAGCTCCGGCCCGTGTGCGCGGGCATCCTTGCGCTGTGCGCACACGCCGTCCAAGCGCAGACCAATGACGATCAGGCAACGCCGGCGACCCAGGTCCAGCAGGTCACCGTCACCGGCCTGCGCAGCAGCATCCGCAGCGCCGAGGCGATCAAGCGCGATTCCGTGCAGGTCGTCGACTCGATCAACGCGGAAGACATCGGCAAATTCCCGGACCGCGCCGCTGGCGACGCCCTGCAGCGCATCGCGGGCGTGCAGGTCGGTCGCGACCGCGGCGAGACGAGCCAGGTCATCATCCGCGGCCTCCCGGACGTCACGACGACGTTGAACGGCATGGAGTACTTCACGGGGAACGGCCGCCGGCTGCAGTACCAGGACCTGCCGGTGCAATCGATCGGCGGCCTGGACGTGTACAAGACGGCGACGCCGAACCAGCTGGAAGGCGGCATCGCGGGCGGCATCGACGTCCGGCTGCGCCAGCCGTTCGACCTGAAGGGCTTGAGCCTGACGGGTTATGTGGAAGACCGCCGCCAGAAGGTGACGGGGTCCAGTGCGACGGGCACGAAGAACAATCCGGGCGGCGGCTTCTCGGTCAGCAACCGCTGGAACACGAGCTATGGCGAGATCGGTGCCCTGTTCGACGTCGCGTTCAACCGCGAGCACTGGGGCTATCCGGTGCAGTGGGTGGACCGGCCCGACCGTGTCCACTCCGTCGATGCGAACGGCGTCGGCACCCGCTTGAACGACGGCCCTCTCGCGCCGCTCACGCCGGGCGCCCGCCTGGGCGAACTGCCGAACGTCGGCGGCATCTACAACGCGGGCGACCGCGACCGGGGCAGCATCCACGGCGCCCTGCAATGGAAGGTGAATCCAACCCTGGAAGCGAACGTGCAATACCTCGGCACGGGCTACCGCGCGCGCAGCGCGGTCGACTACATCCTCGCCATCACGACGTGGACGCCGACGCTGTACAACGTGCAGATGGCGCCGCAAGGCGCTTACTGCAACACGCCGGAAGGCGTGGTGTGCCCGATCCAGTCGGCGTACGCGCAAGCCAAGCAGTTCGGCGGGCCGTACGACTGGGACCCGTACACGGCCACGTCGACGTGGGGCGTGAAGGAACACACGACGACGCACTTCCTGAACCTGGGCCTGAATTATCGCGAGGGTCCGTGGAAGGCCAGCTCAAACTTCGGCTGGACGAAGTCGACCTTCGTGAACGACACGGTGATCGTCGACCAGCAAATCCCGGGCGCCAGCGTCGGCGTCTACACCTATGGCGCCGACGGCCACGGCGGCTATGCGAGCGTGAGCACGCCCGCGAGCCCCAACGCCTTGCGCGACCCGCGCGCGTTCGTGCTGCGCGGGATGGTGCAGAACTGGGGCATTTCGAAGGGCGAGCAGGTGCAGTGGCGCGGCGACGCGTCGTACCGGCTGGGCGACGGTTTCTTCTCGGGCATCGACGCCGGCCTGCGCCTGTCGAACCACCTGGCCAGCTTCCACGGCGCGGAAGGCCACAGCGATATCTCGGGCGCGGTGCGCGCCAATCCCGTCGACGCGTTCGGCCCCGGTTTCGAAGCGATGGTGCCGGGCCTGGACCGCCTGGGCGGCCCGTGGCTCACGCCGTCGCGCGACTTCCTGATCGACCAGGCCGACGCCGTGCGCGCGTTCTACGGCGCCGCGCCGGGCCGCGTGGCGATCGATCCGACCCGCACCTTCGAACAGCGCGAAAGCACGAATACCGTCTACCTGGCCGCGCGCTGGAAGACGAAGGCGGGCGACGTGGACCTGTCCGGCACGGTCGGCGGGCGCTATGTCCGCGTGGCCCGCAACCTGAACGGCAACAGCCGCATCGGCGACGTGGTGACACCGATCGCGGTCAGCTCGACGGAGAACAACTTCCTGCCGAGCTTTGCTGCCGTCGCCGGCTGGCGCGAGAACCTGCAATCGCACCTTTCCGTCGGCAAGACGATCACGCGGCCCGACTTCGTGTCGCTGAACCCGGCCCTGTCCTTGATTCCGCCGACCGTCAACGCGCCGGGCACCGGCTCGGCCGGCAACCCGAACCTGCGGCCCACGCGCTCCATCAACACGGACGCCACGCTCGAATACTACTTCCCGAAAAACGGCTACGCGCAGATCGCGCTGTTCCACCGCGATATCAATGGCTATCTGCAGAACATGGAATCGAACGAAGTCATCGGCGGACAGAATTATCGCGTGACGCGTCCGCAAAATTCCGGCACGGGCACCTTGCGCGGCGCCGAATTCGGCGTCCAGAAATTCTTCGACTTCCTGCCCGGCCCGTGGAGCAATCTCGGCGCCCAGTTCAACTACACCTGGATCGACGGCGACAACCAGACGCTCGTTTCGCCCACGAGCACCGCATACCGCACGACGGCGCTGACGAACGTCGCGAAGAAGAACTACAACTTCGCGCTGCTGTACGAGGGGAACGGCATCACGGGACGCTTGACGGCCACGCACCGCGGCGACTACGTCGAGCAGATCGCCGAGCCGCGCTTCAATATGGACCGCATCGTCAAGGCCAGCACGTATGTCGACCTGAGCGTGTCGTACGCCTTCAGCAAGAACGTGTCGCTGCAGTTAGACGCGATCAACCTGACGCACGAGAAGTACGAGAGCTACCTGCAGTCGCCGATGATCCCGCGCGACATCCGCTACAACCCGACCACGTACGGTCTCGGCCTGCGGTTCTCGTTATGACGATGAAGACGTACCGCAACCCGGTGTATCCCGACGTGTTCGCGGACCCGTTCGTGCTCCGTCACGACGGCATCTACTACGCGTATGGCACGGGGCCGGGCGCGCCGGACGGGCTGCAGGTGCCGGTGCTGCGCTCGGCGGATCTCGTCGATTGGGAACCGCTGGGCCACGCGCTGCTGCCGATCGGCGAATCCCATTACTGGGCCCCGGAAGTGGCGAGCCACGACGGACGGGTCTACATGTATTACTCGGCCGGCTCGGCCGCGGAGGGCACGGACCAGAAGCTGCGCGTGGCCGTGGCAAACCACCCGGCCGGGCCGTTCGCCGACAGCGGCAAGCTGCTCGTGCCCGACCGGCCATTCGCCATCGACGCCCACCCGTTCCGTGCGGACGACGGCCAGTGGTATCTGTTCTATTGCGTCGACTTTCTCGAAACGGAAGGCGATTACCGCGTCGGCACGGGCATCGTCGTCGACCGCCTCGTCGACATGACGACCCTCGCGGGCGAGCCGCGCGTCGTCGTGCGCCCGCACGAGGACTGGCATGTGTTCCGCAAGGGCCGCAACATGTACGGGGCCGTGTACGACTGGCACACGGTGGAGGGCGCGGCCGTGCTGCAGCACGACGGCCGCTGCTACTGCTTCTACAGCGGCGGCGCGTGGGAGCGCGACAATTACGGCGTCAGCTGGGTCGTCGCGGACCATCCGCTGGGACCGTACGCGCGGCCCGAGGGCGGCCACGAAGCCCTGCTGATGCGCACGCCGAAGGGCGGCACCCTGCTGGGGCCGGGCCATAACTCGTTCACCGTGTCGCCCGACGGCAGCACGACGTGGATCGTGTACCACGCTTGGGATCTGGCGCAGACGGCGCGGCGCATGTGCATCGACCGGCTGGATTGGAACGGCGACACGCCATCCACGCCCGGCCCGACGTGGACCGATCAGGCAGCCCCGTAGGGTGGACGGCTCGTCCGTCCACGCGCCCAGGCGTCGCATGTAAGCCCGCGCGGCGATTCATACGTGGTTCGAATGCGTGAACGGCGGAGCCGCCCACCCTGCATCAATCCCAGTCGCTGCCGGTTTCTTCGTCGAACGCCTTGCGGTCCCGCGAAATCATCGCTTCCAGCTCTTCGCGCGCCCGCTTGGCCATCGACACGAACGCCTCCCGGTCCTTGTAATACGGGTAGACCGCGTCGAGCGTCTGCTTATTGTAGCGCCTGAACTTCAGGGCCGCCTGGCGCGTCGCGTACGCGCTCTGGCCGAGGCCCGCCGTCATCACGGAGCGGCCCAGCCGCAGCGCCGCCTCGAACGTCTCGCGTTCGATGAGCTCCACGCCGCGGTCCATCAGCTGGTAGTAATGCGTCACGTTGCGGGCGCGGGCAAACACGGGCAGGTCGGGATACTCGCGGCGCACGGCGTCGACGAGTTTCAAGCTGTCCTCGATATCGTCGATGGCGACGACGACGGCGCGCGCCTTCGCGGCGCCCGCCGCGCGTAGCAGGTCGGGCCGCGTCGCGTCGCCGTAAAAGACCTTGAAGCCGAAATGGCGCAGCACCTCGATCTGGTCCGGGTCGTGGTCGAGCACCGTCAGACGCACGTGGTTCGCATGCAGGAAGCGGCCGACGATCTGGCCGAAGCGGCCGAAACCGGCGACGATCACGTGGTCTTCGTTCGGCTCGATGCGGTCGGCCTCGCGCTTGCCGCCCGCGCATTCGCGCGCGGCCGCGAGGCGGTCGAAGGCCATCAGCGCGAGCGGCGTCACGACCATCGACAGTGCGACGACCACCACGAGGATGGACGCGACGTCCGGCGAGAAGACGCGCGCGGTGGCCGCGGCGCCGAACACGACGAACGCGAATTCGCCGCCCTGGGCGAGCAGCAGCGCGAACTGCAGGTGCTGGCCGCGCGCGATGTCCAGGCCGCGCGACAGGCCGTACAGCACCGCGACCTTGATCACGAGGAAGGCGGCGACGAGGCCCAGCACGAGGCCCGGTTGGGCAAGGAACACGGCGAAGTCGACCGACATGCCGACCGCGATGAAGAACAGCCCGAGCAGCAGGCCCTTGAACGGTTCCAGGTCGGTCTCGAGCGCGTGGCGGTATTCGGAATCGGCGAGCAGCACGCCGGCCATGAAGGCGCCGAGGGCCATCGACATGCCCACCCACTGCATCAGCAGCGAGATCGCGATGACGAGCAGCAGCGCGAATGCCGTGAAGATCTCGCGCGTGTCGGTCTTCGCGATGATGCGCAGCAGCGGGCGGATGAGGAACCGGCCCGCGACGACGAGGCCTGCGAGGACGCCCGCGACTTTCAGCGCGGCGATCCACGCATTGCCTCCGCCGCCCGCCGATTCCGGCACGCCCAGCAGCGGCACGATGGCGATCATCGGGATCGCGGCGATGTCCTGGAACAGCAATATCGCGAAGCCGGCCTGGCCGGCCGGCGTCGGCATCAGGTTGCGTTCCTCCAGCGAGGCGAGGGCGATCGCCGTCGACGACAACGACAGGCCGAGGCCCGCGATCAGCGCGACTTTCCAATCGATCCCGGCCAGCAGCGCCGCGCCGAACAGGCCGGCCGCGACGCCCGCGACCTGCGCGCCGCCCCAGCCGAAGATCGGGCGCCGCAGCGCCCACAGCCGGCTCGGCTCCAGTTCGAGGCCGATCAGGAACAGCAGCAGCACGACGCCGAATTCGGCGAAGTGCAGGGCGTCTTCGCCGTCCGCGACGAAGCGCAGGCCGAAGGGCCCGATCAGGATGCCGGCCACCAGGTAGCCCAGCACGGCGCCCATGCCCAGGCGTTTCGCCAGCGGCACGACCAGCACGGCGGCGCCGAGGTAGACGACCGCGTTTTGCAGGAGGTTATGTTCCATGCGCACGCTCCTCCGCGGCGGCGTTCGCCAGACCCGCGTATCCTTCGAGGCGGCGCCGGAACTCGGCCGCGAGGGCGTCGACGGCTTCCGGCGTCGCCTGGGCCGATCCGTGCATGACGAGCGGCGCGATCCAGTCCATGCCGCACAGCGCGGCCGTCGCCTCGTACGGCGCGAGAAAGTCCGTGAACGGGCGGCCGTGCAGGCCGCCGGGCTGGTAAGCGTCCGGCCCGCTGCCCGTCGTCGTGACGAGCCAGAAGCTTTTGCCGCGCAGCGCGCATTCGCCCGTGTGGTTGTCGTCGTTATATGCCCAGCCCGGCTGCAGCAGGACGTCCATCCATTCTTTCACGAGCGCAGGCATGCCGTACCAGCGGAACGGGTGCAGGAAGACGAGCAGGTGGGCCGCGCGCAGCAATTCGCGTTCGCGCTCGCCGTCGATGTCGAAGTCGGGATACAGCTCGTACAGGTCGCGCAACTCGACGCCGGGCAGCGCGCGCGCCGTCTCGGCCAGGCTTCGGTGGACCGGCGAGCGGTGCGGCGCCGGGTGGGCGAAGACCACCAGGATGTTCGGTTCGTTCATGCGTCTTTTAATGATTGCAACACACTTTTATAGCATATCCTGCACGCATTCTCGCCCGACATGTCCTACAAGCCAGCCGCGTGCATGCCTATAGCCCGGAGGATCCAGAGGATTAAGATGGTCGTCAACGCGAACGAATGGAGAATCCCATGTCCATGCAGAGCGAAGGCAAGGACGCCAAAGGGCGCAACTACGATCAGGTGACGAAGGACGGCTCGAGCGCGGCCGGCACGCTGGGCGTCGGCGGCACGGGCACCAATGCGCAATCGGATACGGGCGGCAATCTGCAAAAAGGCCGCACGGACGACCTGCTGAGCAACGACGCGGAACGCGACGGCGAAGGCTATGTCGGCGAGGAAGCGGGCGAACTGCAGACGGGGCTCGGCGGCATCGGCAGCTTAAGCACCGGCAACGCGGGCAGCCGCCAGTCGGACAGCGACGCGGAGCAGGGCGGCGCCACCAAGCGCAGGTAACGAAGTAGCAAGGCCCGGGCCTGGTCCGGGATCGGGGGCGTGCCAGCGGCCTGGTGCGCGGCACGGGCGGCATCGCGTCGGGGGCGACGCGGTTTCGCCCGTGCGTCTATTCATCAGGTCGTGTGGGCTCGTGCCATCATTCAAATGTGCAGCGCCTGTCCCAGCGCGCGCAGCGCCGCTTCCTGCACGGCTTCGCCCAAGGTCGGATGCGCGTGGATGGTGCCCGCCACGTCCTCGAGCTGCGCGCCCATCTCGATGGATTGCACGAACGCCGTCGACAGCTCGGACACGGCGCCGCCCACGGCCTGCCAGCCGACGATGACGTGGTTGTCCTTGCGCGCGACGACACGCACGAAACCATCCGTCGACGCGAGCGTCATCGCGCGGCCGTTCGCGGCGAACGGGAAGCTCGCCGCGATGCAGTCGCTCCCCAGGTCGGCGGCCTCCTGCGGCGTCATGCCGACGACGACCACTTCCGGATCCGTGAAGCAGACGGCGGGAATTGCGGCCGGCGCGAAGTGGCGGCGCTTGCCGGCAATGAGTTCGGCCACCATCTCGCCCTGGGCCATGGCACGGTGCGCGAGCATCGGTTCGCCCGTCAGGTCGCCGATCGCCCACACGTTGCGCATCGACGTGCGGCACTGGTTGTCGATGCGTACGAAACGCCCGTTCATGTCGAGCAGCAGGCTTTCCAGGCCATACCCTTCCGTGCGCGGACGGCGGCCGACGGCGACGAGCACGCGGTCCGCCGCCAGCACGGCCTCGTCACCGCCGCCGTTCTTCATGCGCACACCGCTGCCGTCGTCCGTCAGGCCCATCACGCTGGCCTCCAGGTGGACGTCGATGCCCAGACGCTCGAGGCTCGTCGCGACGGGCTTCACGAGTTCATCGTCGTAGGCGGGCAGCACGCGGCCGGCCGCTTCCACGACCGTCACGCGCGCGCCCAGCTTGCGGTAGGCGATGCCGAGTTCCAGTCCGATATAGCCCGCACCGACGACCACCAGGTGTTCGGGCAGCGTCGCCGGGGCCAGCGCTTCCGTCGACGACACGACATGACCGCCGAACGGCAGGAACGGCAGTTCCACGGGCGCCGATCCGGTCGCCAGCAGCAGGTGCTCGCAGCGGATGCGCAGATCGCCCACTTCGACCGTCTTGCCGTCCACGATGCGC
The DNA here is from genome assembly GCF_001941825.1 of Massilia putida. NCBI lineage: Bacteria > Pseudomonadati > Pseudomonadota > Betaproteobacteria > Burkholderiales > Oxalobacteraceae > Massilia > Massilia putida. The sequence continues at coordinate 548,526 of NZ_CP019038.1, read as the reverse complement.
GCCCAGCCTTGCACGACCTTCACGCCGTTCTTTTTCAGCAGCGCGCCGACGCCGCCCGTCAGCCGTTTGACGATGCCGTCCTTCCACGCGACCGTGCGGTTGATGTCGATGGTCGGCGCGCCCGCGCGGATGCCGAGCGGCGAGTCGTGCGCATGACTCGCGGCCTGGTGGAACGCGTCCGCCGCGTGAATCAGGGCCTTGGACGGGATGCAGCCGATGTTCAGGCACGTGCCGCCCAGGTCCGCCCCTTCGACGAGCACGGTCGGAATGCCGAGCTGGCCGGCGCGGATCGCCGCGACATAGCCGCCCGGGCCGCCGCCGATGACGAGCAGCGTCGTGTTTTCGATATTGATCGCCATGCGTTCACTCCACGAACAGGGTAGCCGGCGACTCGAGGTAGCCGCGGATCGTCTGGATGAATTCGGCCGCCACCATCCCGTCGATGACGCGGTGGTCGAACGACGACGACAGATTCATCAGCTTGCGCGCCACCATGCCGCCGTTCCGGATGACGGGCCGGTCGACGATGCGGTTCACGCCCACGATGGCCACTTCCGGATGGTTGATGACCGGCGTGCTGACGATGCCGCCCAGCGCGCCGAGGCTCGTGATCGTGATCGTCGAGCCGGACAGCTCGTCGCGCGCCGCCTTGCCGTGGCGGGCCGCGTCGGCCAGGCGCGCGATCTCGGTCGCGCTGGACCACGGATCGCGCGCCTCCGCATGGTGCACGACGGGCACCATCAGGCCGGCGTCCGTCTGCGTCGCGATGCCGATGTGGACGGGTTGATACCGCGTGACCACGTTCGCCTCGTCGTCGTAGCGCGCGTTCACTTCCGGGAACTTGCGCACGGCGAGGACGACGGCGCGCATCAAGAGCGGCAGCAACGTGAGCTTGCCCCGTTCCTCGCCATAGCGCGCGTTCAGCTGGCCGCGCAAGGCCTCCAGCTCCGTCACGTCGACTTCCTCGACATACGTGAAGTGCGGTATCCGGCGCTTCGCCAGCTGCATCTTCTCGGCGATCTTGCGGCGCAGGCCGATCAGGGGAATCGCTTCCTCGCCCTCCAGTTGCGCATAGCGTTCGTCCGCGGCCGCCGCGTGGCCGCGGCGATGGCCGGCGAGGTACGCATCCAGATCGGCGTGCGTGATGCGTCCCGCCGGACCGCTGCCGGCCACGTATTGCAGTTCGATGCCGAGGTCCCAGGCACGCTTGCGCACGGCGGGCGCGGCCAGCGGTTTTTCACCGGGCGGACGCGGGGCAGGCGCCGGTGTTCGTGCGGGTGCGGGTGCGGGTGCGGGGCGCTGCGGGGGCGCCGCGACGGCCGGCGCCTCCGCGACGCTCGCCGCCGCTTCCGCCACGCGCGGCGGCTCCGGCACGAAGCCGTGCGGCACGTCGGCCGGTTCGTCGGCCGCGGGCGCCGGTTGCGCGGCCGCCGGCGCGTTGCCCGCGCCTTCGACGTCGAGCCGGATCAGCTCCGCCCCGACGGCCAGCGATTCGCCGACCTTGCCGCCGAGGGCCACGACCGTGCCGTGCACCGGCGACGGAATCTCGACGGTCGCCTTGTCCGTCATGACGTCGGCCAGGACCTGGTCCTCGACGACGGTGTCGCCCGGCTGCACGCGCCACGCGACGACTTCCACTTCCGCGATGCCTTCGCCCAGGTCCGGCATCTTGATCACATGATGTCCCATCCTCAGGCCTCCATCGCTCGCTTGAATGCCGCGCCCACGCGGCTTGGCCCCGGAAAATACGCCCATTCCTGCGCGTGCGGATACGGCGTGTCCCAGCCGGTCACGCGTTCGATGGGCGCCTCCAGGTGGTAGAAGCAGTGCTCCTGCACGAGCGCGGCCAGCTCCGCGCCGAAGCCGCTCGTGCGCGTCGCCTCGTGCACGACCACGCAGCGGCCCGTCTTCCTGACGGATGCCACCACCGTCTCCAGGTCCAGCGGCCACAGGGTGCGCAGGTCGATGATCTCGGCGTCGATGCCGGTTTCCATGGCGGCCGCTTCCGACACCCATACCATGGTGCCGTACGTGAGCACCGTGAGGTCGCTGCCTGCGCGGAACACCGCGGCCTTGTCCAGCGGGACCGTGTAATAGCCTTCCGGGACTTCGCCCTTCGGATGCTTGGACCACGATACGACGGGGCGGTCGTGGCGGCCGTCGAACGGGCCGTTGTACAGCCGCTTCGGTTCCAGGAAGATGACCGGGTCGTCGTTCTCGATCGCCGCGATCAAGAGGCCCTTCGCATCGTACGGGTTCGACGGCATCACCGTGCGCAGGCCGCACACGTGCGTGAAGAACGCTTCCGGGCTCTGGCTGTGCGTCTGGCCGCCGTAGATGCCGCCGCCGCAAGGCATGCGGATCGTCAGCGGTGCCGTGAAATCGCCGGCGGAGCGGTAGCGCAGGCGCGCCGCCTCCGACACGATCTGGTCGGTGGCCGGATAAAAGTAGTCGGCGAACTGGATTTCGACGACGGGCCGCAGGCCGTACGCCGCCATGCCGACGGCCGTGCCCACGATGCCGCCTTCCGAGATCGGCGCATCGAAGCAGCGGTTCGTGCCGTACTTCGCCTGCAGGCCGTCGGTGACGCGGAACACGCCGCCGAAATAGCCGACGTCCTGGCCGTAGATGACGACGTTGTCGTCGCGCCCGAGCATGACGTCCATGGCCGAACGGAGGGCCTGGATCATGGTCATCGGGGTCGTGGTGATGTCGTTGTCGATGTCTCGTTTCACGCTACACCCCCAGTTGTTGGCGTTGACGGCGCAGGTGTTCGGGCATCTCCTTGTAGACGTCCTCGAACATCGACGCGGCGCTCGGCACGCGGCCGTCGATCAGCGTGCCGTGGCGTTCCGCCTCCTTCTGCGCGGCCACGACTTCCGCTTCCAGCTCGGCCTGCAGGGCCTCGTGTTCCGCGTCCGACCACCATCCTTTCTTGGTCAGGTGGCGGCGCAGGCGCGCGATCGGGTCGCCCAGCGGGAAGTAGGTCCATTCGTCGGCGGGGCGGTAGCGCGACGGGTCGTCCGACGTCGAGTGCGGGCCGGCGCGGTACGTCACCCATTCGATGAGTGTCGGACCGAGGTTGTTGCGCGCCCGTTCCGCCGCCCAGCAGGACGCCGCATACACCGCGAGGAAGTCGTTGCCGTCCACGCGCAGCGACGCGATGCCGGCGCCGACGCCGCGCGCGGCGAAGCTGACGCTCTCGCCGCCCGCGATGGCCTGGAACGTGGAGATCGCCCACTGGTTGTTCACGACGTTGAGGATCACGGGCGCCCGGTACACGTGGGCGAACGTGAGGCCGGTGTGAAAATCGCTTTCGGCCGTGGCGCCGTCGCCGATCCAGCCGGACGCGATCTTCGTGTCGCCCTTGATCGCGGACGCCATGGCCCAGCCGACGGCCTGCGGGATCTGCGTGGCCAGGTTGCCCGAGATGGTGAAGAACCCCTTCGCCTTCACGGAATACATGACGGGCAGCTGGCGTCCCTTCATCGGGTCCGCTTCGTTCGACAGCAGCTGGCACACCATGTCGACGAGCGGGTATTCGCGCGCCATCAGGAGGCTTTGCTGGCGGTAGGTCGGAAAGCACATGTCGCCATCCCGCAGCGCGAGGGCATGGGCGCTGCCGATGGCTTCCTCACCGAGCGACGTCATGTAGAACGAGAGCTTCTTCTGGCGCTGCGCGATGACCATGCGCGCATCGAAGATACGCGTCTTCATCATCGTGCGCAGGCCGAAGCGCAGGGTGTCCCGGCCCAGTCCCGGGTCCCAGGGACCCACGGCGTCATCGTCGTCGTCCAGCACGCGGATCATGCCGGCGGCGAGCTCCGCGGTGTCCTGGTAGCGGACGTCGACCGGTGGCCGGGGCGTCGACCCGGCCGGGTGGATGTCGAGGTACGAAAAATCGGTCTTGCAACCCGGGCGGCCGGTAGGCTCCGGGACATGCAGCGACAGAGGTTGACTCTGGCTCATAAACGCTTCCCCCTTGGTAAGGTGTGTGCGGCAGCAACATGATAATTCCGCCAAGACAGCGCACGACAGCTTGCGCGAGGAATTTTCGTGCTGCCTTGCAGCATGCCGGCGCGGGATCGCCGCGCGCGGGCTTTGCCGCATCAGGCCCGGACCTTAGCATGCGGCGCAGCGAACGGGGGCCGATTCGGACAAGCGGGGCGCCCCTCGCGAATCGTGTTCCACCAGGAATGCGAACGCGATTAGAATTGCGGGCTCGATAACCCAAGTGGACATATTGACAAGATGTTGAACCAGGCGGCTGCGGTCAGGACATTTAGCGCGGGCGGCGGCCTGCTGGGCGCGATCATCGACGGCCACGACTGGAGCGCCACGAGCCTCGGCGCCATCGAGCGCTGGCCCGATGTGCTGCGCACGACCGTCGAACTGATCCTGCGCTCGCCGGTACCCATCGTTACCTTGTGGGGCGAGGACGGCGTCATGATCTACAACGATGCCTACTCGGGCTTCGCCGGCGGCCGCCATCCGCGCCTGCTCGGCTCGCGGGTGCGCGAAGGCTGGCCCGAGGTGGCCGAGTTCAACGACAACGTGATGAAAGTCGGCCTGGCCGGCGGCACCTTGTCGTACCGCGACCAGGAACTCACCCTGCACCGCAGCGGCAAGCCGGAGCAGGTGTGGATGAACCTCGATTACTCGCCCATCGTCGACGCCGGCGGCGTCGTCGTGGGCGTCATCGCCATCGTCGTCGAGACGACCGCCAAGGTGCGCGCCGAGCGCTGGCTCAGCGGCGAGCATGGCCGGCTGCAGGCCATGTTCGAGCAGGCGCCCGGCTTCATGGCCCAGCTGGCGGGCTTCGATCACGTCATCCAGTCCGCGAATGGCGCTTACCGCACGCTGGCCGCGCAGCGCGAACTGATCGGCAAGCCGATCCGCGAGGCGATGCCGGAAACGGTGCCGCAGGGCGTGATCGCGATCCTCGACCAGGTCTATCTCACCGGGAAGGCGTACTCGGCGACGGCCAGTCCCTTGTGGCTTGCCGCGGCGGACGGCGACCGCAGGCTGCACTACGTCGACTTCGTCTACCAGCCCGTCAAGCGCGAGGACGGTTCGGTGTTCGGCATATTCGTGCAGGGCAGCGACGTCACCGAGCGCGTCGAGGCCGAGCGCGCGCTGCGCGACAGCGAGGAAAAATTCCGTACGTTCGCCGAGGCGATGCCGAACCAGGTGTGGACGGCCACGCGGTGCGGCCAGCTGGATTGGTTCAACGCCCACGTGTACGCGTACAGCGGCGTGGATCACCACGGCCTGGCGGGTGCCGGGTGGACGTCCACCGTGCATCCCGACGATTTGGCGGCCGTGCAGGCGCGCTGGGGCGCCGCCGTGGCGTCCGGGACCGGCTACGATGCGGAATTCCGCCTGCGCCGCGCGGACGGCGCGTACCGCTGGCACCTGTCGCGCGCGGTGCCGCTGCGCGATGCGGACGGCGAGGTCGTGCGCTGGATTGGTACCAGCGTCGACATCGAAGACCAGAAGGTCAACGCCGAGCGCCTCGCGAGCCTCAACGCCGACCTGGAATCGACGGTCGCGCGGCGGACGAAGGAGCGCGACCGCATGTGGCGGCTGTCGCGCGACGTCATGCTGGTCGCCGGTTTCGACGGCGTCATCGAAGCCGTGAGTCCGTCGTTCGGGTCACTGCTGGGCTGGTCCGAGCACGACATCGTCGGCAAGAACTTCCTGCAGCTGGTCCACCCGGACGACCAGGCCGCGACCAAAGCGCAGATGGCGTCGCTGGGCGAAGGCTGCTACGTCTACAAGTTCGAGAACCGTTACCGGCGCAAGGACGGCAGCTGGTGCGTGTTGTCGTGGACGGCCGCGCCGGACGCCGAGTTCATCCACGCGATCGGGCGCGACATCACGGCCGACCGCGAACAGGCGGAGCAGATCCGCCGCACGGAACTGGCGTTGCAGCAGTCGCAGAAGATGGAGACGATCGGCAAGCTGACGGGCGGCGTCGCGCACGATTTCAACAATCTCCTGCAGATCATCTCGGGCAACCTGCAACTGCTCGAAATGCACACCGGCGGCGCGGAACCGCAACGCTGGATCGGCAACGCGCGCTCCGCCGTGGAAAAGGGCGCGAAGCTGGCCAGCTACCTGCTCGCGTTCGGCCGCCGCCAGCCGCTGGAGCCGAAAGTCGTCAAGGTCAGCCGCGTCGTGACGGGCATGGAAGACATGCTGCGGCGCGCGCTTGGCGAAGAGATCGAGGTGGAGCTCGTGATCTCGGGCGGCTTGTGGAACACCGCCGTCGACGTCGCACAGGTCGAGAACGCGGTGCTCAATCTCGCGATCAATGCGCGCGACGCGATGCATGGCGCGGGCAAGCTGACGATCGAAGCCCACAACGCGATCCTGGACGACCTGTATTGCCGCACGCATGCGGACGTGGCGCCGGGCCAGTACGTGATGCTGGCCGTGACGGACACCGGCGCCGGCATGACGCCCGACGTGCTGCGCCAGGCGTTCGAACCGTTCTTTTCGACGAAGGCCGAAGGCAAGGGGACGGGCCTCGGCCTGTCGATGGTGTACGGCTTCGTGAAGCAGTCCGGCGGCCACGTCAAGATCTACAGCGAACCGGGGCAGGGCACGACCGTCAAGCTGTACCTGCCGCGCACGACGGCGGCCGAGGAATTCCTGGGACCGACGGACGCGCAGCAGCCGGCCGTCGGCGGCACCGAGACGATCCTGGTGGCGGAGGACGACGAAGCCGTACGCACCACCGTCGTCGAGATGCTGACGGCGCTCGGCTACCGCGTGCTGAAGGCGTCCGATGCGGCGAGCGCCCTGGCCGTCGTGGAATCGGGCGTGCCTATCGACGTGCTGTTCACGGACGTCGTCATGCCCGGCACGTTGCGCAGCCCGGAGCTGGCGCGCATGGCGCGCGAACGCCTGCCGAACCTGGCCGTGCTGTTCACGTCCGGGTACACGGAAAACGCCATCGTGCACGGCGGCCGCCTCGATCCCGGCGTCGAATTGCTGGGCAAGCCGTACACGCGCGAAAGCCTCGCGCGGCGCATCCGCCAGGTGCTGGCGAACCAGCGCAACCGCGTCCACGCCGACGACGCGCCGGCCGTGCCGGCGCCGGCGGGATCGCGCGACGGCGGCCGGCTGCGCATCGTGCTGGTGGAAGACGAGGACGAGATCCGCGATTCGACGGCCGCGCTGCTGCGCCACCTGGGGCACGACGTGCTCGAAGCCGTCGACGCGGAGCAGGGGCTGGCGCTGGTCTCGGCGGCATCCGACATGCTCATCACGGACGTGCAGCTGCCGGGCATGTCGGGCGACCTGCTGGCCGCGCAGGCGCGCACCCTGGCGCCCGGCATCCGCATCGTGTTCGCGACGGGCAGCGGGGAAGTCAACAACTGGCCCGACGCCCTCGTGCTGCGCAAGCCCTACGACCTCGCCGCGCTGATGGCGGTGCTGGCCGTCTGACCGTCCGCGGGAGCCATGATGAAGGCGGCGGTCGCCTCCGGGTTCGTCACCGGCAGCATGTGGCCGCCCTCGATCAGTTCCAGGCGCGCGCCGCGCACCTTGTCGGCGAGCGCCTGGCCGTGCGCGCGCGGGTCGAGGATGCGGTCGTCCTTGCCGTACAGGATGGTCACGGGCATCTCCAGTTCGCCGTAGCGCGCCTGCTGCGCGGGCAGGCAGTCGGGCAGGGAGCGCAAATCGTCCGACGCGGACAGGAAGGCGCCCGGCCGCAGGCCGAGGAGGCCGCCGCCGCGCGTGGCGAAATCGTGCGGCACGGGCTCCGGCCCGAACACCTGGTCCAACGTCGCACGGCTGTTCTTGATCAAGGCGGGAACCGCCAAGGTCCAGGCGACGAAGTTGCGCCACACGGGCGACAGGATCGTCAGGCCCTCGAATACGGGCGGCACGTGTTCCTGCATGTGCGTCAGCGGCGCGATCAGGGCCAGTGCGCCTACGCGGTGCGGATGGTCCAGCGCGAGCGCGAGGGCCAGCGCGCCGCCCAGCGAATGGCCGACGACGAGCGGCCGCTCCAGTTGCAGCCGGTCGATCAGCGCGGCGAGAATGCGGGCCTGCGTATTCAGGTCGGCCGCCGTGCCCGGCCCGCGCGTCGAGAAACCGGAACCCGGCCGGTCGACCGCGACGATCCGGTACCGGCTGGAGAGGCGGCACGTCACGCCGTACGTGAAGTGCTCGAGCTGGGCCGCGAGGCCGTGCACGAGCAGGATGGCGGGCGCGCCGGGATCGCCGCTGCCGAATTCGCGCACGTGCAGGCGCGCGCCGGGCACGTCGACGAAGCGGCCCGTCGGCGGCAGCAGCGCTTCGACCTTGCGCGCCATGTAGACGGTGAACAGGAAAGTCAGCAGCACGAGCACGGCCACGACGGCCAGGATGGACAGGACGTAGATCATCGCTTGGTCGCTTTTTCGGTGTCGGGTCGGGTTTTTGATTTAATATTGACACCTAATATTGTCACAATTCAGTGCGGAATGTTCTGTGAGAAAATAGAAGAATGCCTCCAGAATCTTTACAATCTGCCCGACCCTATCGTGGTATTCCGCAGGACGAACGGCGCGCCCAGCGGCGTTCCCAGTTGATCGCGGCGGCCGTCGCCGTCTATGGCGAGCGCGGCTATCGCCACTCCACCGTCAAGGCCGTCTGCGAATCGGCCGGACTCACCGAACGGTATTTTTACGAATCGTTCGCCAACAGCGAAGAACTGCTGATCGCGTCGTTCAACGCCGTCACGTACAGCGTGCTGGGCGAGATCACGGAAGCGGCACGCCAGGCCGGCCGCAGCCGCGTCGCGCGGGCCCGCGCCATGCTGCACACCTATTTCGCGGCGCTGCAGCGCGAACCGCGCTCGGCGCGTGTGTTCCTCGTCGAGATACGCGGCGTCAGCCGGGCCGTCGACAAGGCGTTCGACAGCGCCTTGCGCGCCATCGGCGAACAGGTCGGCAAGCTCGTCGTGCCGCCCGGCGTGCCGGCCGATCCGTTGCTGGAAGCGGGCATCGTCGGCGGGGTGATCCACATCGCGCTGCGCTGGATCGAGGACGGGTACACGCCCGACATCGAGATCGTCACCGACAGCGCGCTGCGCCTCGGCATGGTGCTGGGCCGGGCGCCCGTACGCCGCAAGACGGCCTGACGGTCACGCCAGTTCCGGCCAGTCCAGTTCGATCCACGTGGGTGCGTGGTCGCTCGGTTTCGGACGCCCGCGCACGTCGCGGTCGACCCCCGCCGCCCGCAGCTTCGGCGCCAGTGCCGGGCTCAAGAGCAGGTGGTCGATGCGCAGGCCGGCGTTGCGGCCGTACGCGTCACGGAAATAATCCCAGAACGTGTAGATGACTTCGTCCGGATGCATGGCGCGCACGGCATCCGTCCAGCCCTGGTCGAGCAGGCGCCGGTACGCTGCCCGCGTCTCCGGGCGGAACAGCGCGTCGTCGAGCCAGCGCTCGGGCTTGTAGACGTCGAGTTCCGTCGGCATCACGTTGTAGTCGCCCGCGATGACGACCGGCGCGCCCGTCGCGATCAACGCTTGCGCGCGCACGTGCAGGCGCTCGAACCAGCGCAGCTTGTACTCGAATTTGGGACCGGGCGCCGGGTTCCCGTTCGGCAGATACAGGCAGACGACGAGGATGCCGTTCACCACCGCTTCGATGTAGCGGCTCTGCTCGTCGTCGGGATCGCCCGGCAGGCCGCGCTGCATCTCCTGCGGCTCCACGCCGCGCGCGAGGATCGCCACGCCGTTCCAGCTTTTCTGGCCGTGCCAAATAGGGCAATAGCCGGCCGCGCGGATCTCCATCTCCGGAAATTTGTCCTGCGGTGCCTTGAGTTCCTGCAGGCAGGCGACGTCCGGCTGCGTTTCTTCCAGCCATTGCAGCAGGGCGGGGAGACGGCTGTTGATGCCGTTGACGTTGAAGGTGGCGATGCGCATGGGGTCTCTCATGGGTTGTCGTTCCCGCTATTCTGACGCCAGAATGTCGCGGCCGCCGCACGGCAGTGCCAAAGTAGTCAAACTACACGCAATATCGGGCCATCCCGGCGTTTTGTTCGGTTGGTTGTAGCTTTTCTACGTGAACAGGTTAAAATTCCTTCATTCCAACAATGACAACGACGGGAGACCATGAAACCCATCCGCCACGCCGTGCTCGCCCTGTGTCTGATCGCCGGCTTGCCGGCCCACGCGCAGAATGCCGACCGCGCCTTCCTCGGCTACCGCAACGACAACGGCACGCTGGACATCGCCACCAGCGACGGCCGCTACCTCATCCGCCCGTACGACGCCAACATCGTCGAGACGAGTTTCGTGCCGCGCGGCGAGTCGTTCGACCCGGCCTCGCACGCCGTCGTGCTGAAGCCCGGCCAGGTGATAGCCACGGTGCAGGAAGCGGACGGCCGCATCCGGCTCGTCACGGACGGCATCACGGTGACGGTCGAGAAGTCGCCGTTCCGCATCCGTTACGAGTACAAGGGCAAGCCGCTCGTCGCGGAAAAGCACGGTTACGGCCACGTAGGGGACCTGGACAGTATCGAATTCGCGCTGGAGGGCGATGAAGCGCTGTACGGCGCCGGATCACGCGCCGTCGGCATGAACCGCCGCGGCCAGCGCCTGCGCCTGTACAACAAGGCGTCGTACGGCTTCGGCAACCACGCCGACCAGATGGGGTACGGCATCCCGATGGCGCTGTCGTCGCACAAATACGCGCTGCACTTCGATAATCCGCAGGCCGGCTGGCTCGATTTCGACAGCCGCAAGGACGGCACCCTGCGCTACGAGGTGATGGGGGGCCGCAAGACCTATCAGGTGATCGCGGGCGACGACTGGGCGCAGGTGATGGACGGGACGACCCGTCTGACGGGCCGCCAGCCGCTGCCCCCACGCTGGGCATTCGGCAATTTCGCCAGCCGCTTCGGCTACCACACGGAAAGCGAGACGCGGGCCGTCGTCGACAAGTTCATCGCGGACGGCATCCCGCTGGACGCCGTCGTGCTCGACCTGTACTGGTTCGGCAAGACGGTCAAGGGCACGATGGGCAATCTCGCGTGGGACCGCGACAGCTTCCCGCACCCGGAGGCGATGATGGCCGACTTTCGAAAGAAGGGCGTCAACACCGTCGTGATCACGGAACCGTTCGTACTGACGACGTCCAAACGCTGGCAGGAGGCCGTGCAGCAGGGCGTGCTCGCGACCGATGCCGCCGGCAAGCCGTTCACGTTCGATTTCTTCTTCGGGAACACGGGGCTCGTCGATGTCTTCAAGCCGCAGGCGCGCGACTGGTTCTGGAACATCTACAAGGACCTCAAGGCGGGCGGCGTCGCCGGCTGGTGGGGCGATCTGGGCGAGCCGGAAATGCATCCGTCCGGCGCGCATCATGCGACCGGGACCGCGGACCAGGTCCACAATATCTACGGCCACGAATGGGCGCACCTGATCGCGGACGGCTATGCGCGCGACTATCCGCAGGAGCGGCCGTTCATCCTGATGCGCTCGGGCTACTCGGGGTCGCAGCGCTTCGGCATGATCCCGTGGTCGGGCGACGTGCACCGCGGGTGGGACGGCCTGCAATCGCAGATGGAGATCGCGCTGCAGATGGGCATGCAGGGCCAGGCGTACATGCACTCCGACCTGGGCGGCTTCGCGAGCCCCGTGCTGGACGACGAGTTGTACGTGCGCTGGCTGCAGTACGGCGTGTTCCAGCCCATCTTCCGTCCGCACGCGCAGGAAGAGGTGCCGTCCGAAGCCGTGTTCCGCACGCCGGCCGTGAAGGCGCTGGCGCGCGACGCGATCCGGCTGCGCTACGCGATGCTGCCGTATAACTACACGGCCGCCTTCGACGACAGCCGCACGGGCATGCCGATGATGCGGCCCGTCCTGTTCGAGGATCCGGACGACGACATGCTGCCCACGAGCGGCGTGGCGTCGACCTATCTGTGGGGCCCGGACTTCCTCGTCGCGCCCGTCACGGAGCCGGGCGCCGCGCGCAAGGAAGTCGTGTTCCCCCGCAGGGGCAGCGTCTGGTTCGATTTTTATACGGACGAACCGCACCGCGGCGGCATCGTCGAGACGGTGGCCACGCGCCCGGACCGCATCCCGACGTTCGTGCGCGCCGGCGCCTTCATCCCGCTCGCGCAGCCGGTGCAGAGCACGCGCGATTATTCGACGGCGAAGCTCGATCTGCACTACTGGCACGATGCGGGCGTCGCCAGGTCGGAAGGCCATCTGTACGACGACGACGGCCGCACGGCGCACGCCTACGAGTCGGGCAGGTACGAACTGGTGCGCTTCTCGAGCCGCCTGGCCGACGGCCGGCTCGACCTGACGATCGCGCCCGAGACGGGCGCCGCCGCGGCGCCCACGGCCCGCACCTTCGACCTCAAGGTGCACAATGTCGGTGCGCGTCCGCGCGCCGTTTGGGCCGGCGGCAAGCCGGTGGCGTTCCGCTGGGACGCCAAGCGCCGCGTGCTGGACGTCCCGCTGCCGGCCGTGCGGGAGGCGGAGTTGAAGGTCGCCGTGACCCTGTAGGTTCAGGCGCGCTCCGCGCTCGGTCGGGATTCGGTACACTGCCCATCCGGTTACCCGGATTGCGCACCGCACCATGAAGACCCAACTGTTGCAAGACTTCCAGGAAAGCGGCTCGGCCGAGGCGGCGCCGAAGCCCGCGGAGGCGGCGCCGAAGTCAGCGGATCCGCCGCCGGCGCCCGCCCGGCCGCCGCGACCGGCCGTCTGGCATGGTCCCGGCGCCCGGCGGGACCTGGCCGGCGCCGCCGTACAACGGGCCGATCCGGGCGCCATGCAGCGCGCCCCGGACACGCCGGCGCGCGGCCTCGGCGTCGCGATCGAAGCCTGGGCCGAGCGGGCGGCGCAACATCGTCCGACGCCGCCGCAGCAGCGGCCACCAGCTCCGCCGCCCACCGACGAGGCGACGGTGCCCGGCGAGCAGGCGCGCCCCCGTCACGTGCCGCCGCCGCGTCCTTCCGGCCCTGCCGCCCCCGAGTCACGTATCGATCCCGGATCCGGCCCGGGTACGATCCCGCGTCCGGGCCGGCCCGAGGCCGAAGCCGAAGCCGACTGGCTGGCCGCGCGCCTGCGCGACGACGCGGCCCGCGACGGCACGCCGGCGTGGGGTAGCGTGTGGAAACGCCGCCTCGTGACGTGGAGTATCGCCGGGGGCCTGCTGGCGGCCATCGCGGCGGGCGGCTTGTGGCTGTATGAAGAAAACCGTGTCGACGGCGCGCTCGTCGTCGTGGCGAACACATCGCCGGCACCGGTTGCGGCGAGCGGCGCGCAGGCATTCCCCACGGGCTCCGCGGCCGCCGTGCCGGCGGCGCCGGCGCCGACAGCGCCCGTCGCGGCCGAGACCGTGAAGCCGCTGCCTGAACCGGAAATCGCCGCAGCGGCAGTGCCCGCGCCCGCGCCGGCCGCGGAGACGCCACCGCCCGACGACGCCAGCAGGACCGTGGTGCCGGTCGACGTCAATCCGCCCCGGCGCACGTCCCGTCCGGCATCGTCCGCGCGCAAGCGCGCCGCGGCGAAGGCCCGCCGCGCGCAGGCGCGGGAGGAGCCACCCGTCGCCGCCACGCCGTCGCCGCGCCAGCGCCGCGAGGAAACGCTGATGCAATGCCGCGCCCACGGCTACGACGAGCGCCAGTGTATCGAGCGCGCGTGTACGATGACGCGCTACGGCCTGGCCTGCAAGGGGTAGCGCGCGGGCTGTCAGTGGCCGTGCTGCCGTTCGTACTCGTCGGCCTCGGCCTTGGTCGCGTGGACGATGCCGTCGGGATGCTCGGGCGGCGTGTACAGCGTGTACAGGCGCATGGGTTCGCTGGCGGACGTGTTGATGACGTTGTGCTCCGTGCCGGCCGGGATGACGACGGCCACGCCGTCTTCGAGCGGGTGCTTGTCGCCGTCCAGGATGGCGACGCCCTGTCCCGCCTCCACCCGGATGAACTGATCGTGGCCTTCGTGCTTCTCGAGGCCGATCTCTTCGCCGGGTTGCAGGGTCATGATGACCAGCTGGCTGCGCTGTGTCGTGTAAAGCACTTCACGGAAATTGTTTCCGGCTAGCGTACGTTCTTCGATATTGATGCTGTAACCCGACATAGCGTTCTCCATGGTGATCGTCGACATCGGGATTGTAGCGGACCCGCGGGATTGCCGCTCCGGCAAGTCATGATGGACATGCAACGTTGTCAGCTCAGCTATAAACGTTTCATATGGTGCATGAAAATTTCCACAATGTTATACTGAACACAACCCGAATTTGACCTTTGGCCCTCATGACCGATTTCACCACCCAGCGCCGGATGCAATTGCTGATCGAGCGCGTCGCGGACTACGCGATCTACATGCTCAACCCGGACGGCACCGTTGCCAGCTGGAACGCCGGTGCCCGCCGCTTCAAGGGTTACACGGAAGCCGAGATCCTCGGCGAGCACTTTTCGCGGTTCTACACGCCCGCGGACCGCGCCGCGGGCCTGCCGGAACGCGCGCTCGCCACGGCATTGGAAACCGGACGGTACGAATCGGAGGGGTGGCGCGTGCGCAAGGACGGCAGCCATTTCTGGGCATCGGTGGTCATCGACACGATCCTCGACGACGACGGCCGGCTGCTCGGCTTCGCCAAGATCACGCGCGACATCAGCGACAAGAAGCTCGCGCGCGAAGCGCTGCGGCGCAGCGAGGAGCAATTCCGGATGCTGGTCGACAGCGTGATCGACTACGCCATCTACATGCTGTCGCCGGAAGGCCTCGTCACCACCTGGAACGCGGGGGCGCGCAACATCAAGGGATTTACGGCGGACGAGGTGGTCGGCACCCACTTCAGCCGTTTCTATACCGAGGAAGACCGGCACGCCGGCCTGCCGGACCACGTGCTGGCGACCGCGCGCGAGCACGGCCGCTACCACGGCGAGGGCGTGCGCGTGCGCAAGGACGGCTCGCGCTTCCACGCCGACGTCGTCGTGGATGCGATCCGCGACGCCGACGGCCGCCTGGTCGGCTTTGCGAAAATCACGCGCGACGTCACCCAGCGCGTGCAACTGGAAGAGGCGCGCCACGCGCTGCAGCACGCGCAGCGGCTGGAAGCCGTCGGCAAGCTGACGGGCGGCGTCGCCCACGACTTCAACAACATCCTGCAGGTCATCGGCGGCAGCCTGCAACTGCTGGGCGGCGCCATCATCGGCATGCCGACCGCCCAGCGCCATCTGCAGATGGCCCTGGGCGCCGTCGACCGCGGCGCCAAGCTGTCGTCGCAGTTGCTGGCGTTCGCGCGCCGCCAGCCGCTGCAGCCCTACGTGCTGAACCCGGGCCGCATCGTGCGCAACGTGGAGGAGCTCGTGCGGCGCGCCGTCGGCGAGCACGTCGAGGTGGAGACCGTCGTCTCGGCCTCGCTGTGGAACGCGACGCTCGATCCGCACCAGCTGGAAAACGTGGTGCTGAACCTCGCCATCAATGCGCGCGACGCGATGCCGGGCGGCGGCAAGCTGACGGTCGAACTGTCCAACACCATGCTCGACGATACGTATGTGAGCGCGGCGCACGAGGTGCCGCCGGGCCAGTACGTGCTGCTCGCGATCTCGGACACGGGCACGGGCATGTCGCCCGAGGTGCGCGAGCGTGCCATCGAGCCGTTCTTCACGACCAAGGGCGAAGGGCAGGGCACGGGCCTGGGCCTGTCGATGGCGTTCGGCTTCGTCAAGCAGAGCGGCGGCCATTTCCGCATCTACAGCGAACTGGGGCACGGGACGACGATCAAGGCCTATTTCCCGCGTACGCTGGAAGCCGAACAGACGCTGCCCGAGCCGGTGGCGGGCGAGGTCCGCGGCGGCACGGAGACGATCCTCGTCGTCGAGGACGACCCGAACGTCCAGGCCACCGTCGTCGGCATGCTGTCCGAACTGGGCTACCAGGTGCTGCGTGCCGACAATGCGGAGATGGCGCTGGCCGTGCTGAAGGCGGGCGTGCGCTGCGACCTGCTGTTCACGGACGTCGTCATGCCCGGCAAACTCAAAAGCACGGAGATGGTGCGCCAGGCCAAGGCGTTGCTGCCCGACCTGAAGGTGCTGTACACGTCCGGCTACACGCAGAACGCGATCATCCACGGCGGCCGCCTCGATCCGGGCGTGGAGCTGCTGTCCAAGCCCTACCGGCGCGAAAAACTGGCGGGCAAGGTGCGCCAACTACTCGCCGGACAGGCGCCCGCGCAGGCGCCCGTGCCGGCGGTCGTCGTGCCGGAAGCCCGCCAGACGGGCGGCCTGCGCGTACTGCTCGTGGAAGACGATGCCCAGGCCCGCGAACTGTATCGCGCGATCCTCGTGGCGGCCGGGTTCCTGACCGACGAGGCCCCGACGGCACGCGACGCGATCGACATGCTGGCGCGCGACCGCTATGACGCCGCCGTCGTCGACTACAGCCTGCCCGACCAGGACGGCCTGACGCTGGCGCGGCGCATCGTCGCCGACCATCCGGACGTCGCCATCGTGTTCGCGTCCGGCTACGGCAATCTGGTGGCGGGCATGGCGGACGTGACGGCCCGCGTGCTGACGAAGCCGTTCACCGACCTGCAGCTGAAACAGGCGCTGCTGGCCGCCGTGGCTGACCGCCGCGACCACGTAAAGCAGGCTTGAATCAGACGCGGATATCGCCGAAGAAGCCGAGTTGCAGGCTGGAGGCGATGCGCTGCGCGACCGCCAGCGCTTCGCCCGCGCCGTCCACGCCGAACACGTCGACGGCCGTCAACCGGAACAGCGTGAGCCAGCGGATGAAGTGTTCGGTCTCGATGCCCGACAGCGCCATGTGCTTGCCGAACACATTGCCGTTGAATTCGCCCGTGCCCAGCAAGACCTTGGTCCAGAACGCGTACATGCGCGGCATGTGCTCGTGCCAGCGGCCCGCGAGTTTCGCTTCGAACACGGGGGACAGCACGGCGTCGTCGCGCACGCGCGCATAAAACGTGTCGACCAGCTGGATGATCGACGATTCGGTGATGGCGGGGGAGGACATGCCCGCCATTCTACCAAAGCTGCATTTGAAATGCAGTTATCACGGCTTTTGGCTCACTTGCCGGCCGTCTTCAGCTTCGCTTCCGGTACCAGCACGACCTGGACATAGTTGTCCTTGTCGAGATACCGCCGTGCCGTCTTCTGCACGTCGGCCACCGCCGGATCGAAATCGCCGACGACGATGAACGTCATGCCCTTGGCGCTGGCGAAGCGCCGGCGGTACACGGCGAGACTGCGGTCCAGGTCGATCTTGTTCAGGTCTTTCTCGTTCGGCGCGCGCAGTTCGTACGGATGGCTTTCGTAGAGCGCGTCGGCGACGGCTTCGGCGAAGCGCTGTTCGGGCGCGGCCGCGCGGTTGCGCACCATCTCGTATGCAGGGTAAATACGCACATTGTCACAAGGACCACGGTTGCGGTCATGAACCAACACGCACGTCGGGATGTCTTGCAGTAACGGCCGCTACCCGGTTAAGGTAGGTAGCTCACCCGGGCCGCATAAGCACGCTCCAATCCGACGCCATCGAATGGATTGTTGTGCTAGTCTTTCTCAGCGGCAATCTCAGTGAAAGGAGCGGCGTGGAATCCCAAGTCAAATCTTCCGTGATGGACGCGATCGGCAACACCCCCGTGGTCAGGCTGGGCCGCCTTTTCCCCGGCATGGACGTGGTGGCGAAGCTGGAGTACATGAACCCGGGCGGCAGCATCAAGGACCGCATGGTGCGGTACATGCTGAACAGCCTGCCGCCGGACACGGCGCGCGTCGTCGAAAGCTCATCCGGCAACACCGGCGCCGCGCTCGCGATGGCCAGCGCCGTGCTCGGCCTGCAATGCGATGTGACCGTCCCGCGGACGACGAGCGTCGAAAAGATCAAGCGCATCCGCGCCTACGGGGCCGAGGTGCATCTGTGCGCGCCGGACGACGGCCTGAACCCCGCCGACGGGTACCACGCCGTGGCCGAGCGCCTGGCCCAGGGCGACAACGTGCACCACCTCGACCAGTACCGTTCGGCGCTGAACCGCGAGGCGCACTATCGCGACACCGGGCCGGAGCTGTGGCGGCAGATGGCCGGGCAGATCGACGTGTTCGTGTGCGGCATCGGCTCGGGCGGCACCATCTCCGGCATCGGCCGCTACCTCAAGGAGCAGAAGCCGGATCTGATCGTGCTGGGCGTCGAGCCCCGCAACTCCGCGTATCGCAGGGTCGTCACCGACAAGCCCGCCGACGGACCGTTCGCGACCATCGTCGAAGGCGTGGGCAAGCGCCAGGCGGCGCGCAGCTTCGACCCGGGCGTCGTGGACGATGTCGTGCAGGTCGCGGACGACGATGCGCTGGACTGGTGCCGGCGCCTCGCGGCGAAAGAGGGGATCCTGGCCGGCGGATCGAGCGGCTGCGTCGCGGCCGGCATCGCGCAGCTGCTGCCGCGGCTCGCGGGCAAGCGTGTGGCCACTGTGTTTCCGGACTCCGGCGTGTACTATCTATCCAAGTACTTCTGAACCCGGAGGCTGCGGTGTCCGACCTGCTCGCCCTGCTCGGTGCACGCATCCCCGCCAACCTGGCGCCGTTCATGCTGGCCAACGTCGCGGTACCCGCCGTGCGCGGGCTGCGGCACGGCCCGGACTTCCTCGCGCGCCGGCTCGGCTGCCCGTGCGGCAGTTGGGAACTGAGGCTGCGCACCGCGCGGCGCCAGGAACGGCGCGGCCTGTTCGGGCGCAAGACGGTGGCGGCGCCCGTCGCGCCCGTCCATGCCGCGTGTCCCGTGTGCGGGCGCGAGGTGCTGTTGTTCGATCCGGCGCAGCACGGCTGGAACGGCCACCACGGCGACGGCGTGCGCCCGCGCGCGGACGACGAAGCGTGGTTCGGCCCCGTGGCCGGCGAGGTCATCGTGCTGTATTCCTATGAATCGGAAGACGACTACCGCGCCATGCTGACCGACGGCTGCCCCGATCCGCAGGACTGGTTCGACTGCTTCGCCATCGTGTTCCGCGCGCCCGGCGCGCAACCCGTGCTGGTGCTGGCGGAGGGGCGTGCCGGCGCCTAGCGGCGGCCGGACAGATAGTCGACGCCGTCCGGCCCGTAGCTCTCGCGGTGCGGTTCGTCGCGGCGCAGGTGGAACACGTCGCCGGCGCGGTAGATCTTGATTTCGCCGCCCGCGTGGATGCGGATCTCGCCTTTCAGGATCAGCGCCTTCGCTTCGAACGGATGCGCGTGGTCGTCGAGGCGGCCGTCCGGTTCGCGCCGGACCAGCACCGGCTCCGCATAGCCTTCCGCCCTGAGGGTGTCGAGAAATTCTTGTTGTTCCATGCTCGGCTCGCAAGTCGTCGCTTTGGCAATGGGCCGAGTGTAGCATCCATGAAAGGCGTCAGGAAACGACGCGGGCGAGGCGCGCGCGCCGGCCCTCGGCCAGGCGGTAACCGACGGCCAGCACGACCAGCCACGCGGGGATCATCCACACGGACACGCGCAGCTCCGGCGTCGCGTACATGATCGCCACGATCCCGCCGAGATACAGCAGGCAGGCCCAGTTCGTGAGCGGGTAAAGCGGGCTCGGGAAGGCCGTCGGCTGGCCGCCCGCCTGCTTGGCGGCGCGGAAGCGCAGGTGCGACCAGCTGATCATGGCCCAGTTGATCAGCATGCCGGCCACGGCAAGCCCCATCAACAGGCCCAGCGCCTTGCCCGGCACGGCATAGTTGACGCCCACGCACAGCGCGGTGGCGACGGCCGACACGGCCAGCGACGCCAGCGGCACCCCGCGCGCGTTCACGCGCAGCAGCGCGCGCGGCGCATGACCCTGCACGGCGAGGCCGTACAGCATGCGGCTGTTGGAATACACGCAGCTGTTGTAGACCGACAGCGCGGCCGTCAGCACGACGAGATTCAGCACGTGCGCGACGACGCCGGCGTCCAGCGCCTTGAAGATCAGGACGAACGGGCTCGCGCCGGGCACGATCTTGTCCCACGGGTACAGCGACAGCAGCACGGCCAGCGAGCCGACGTAGAAGACGAGGATGCGCCACAGCGTCTGGTTCGTCGCGCGCGGAATCGACCGGGACGGATCGGCCGCCTCGGCCGCCGTGATGCCGATGACTTCCAGCCCGCCGAACGAAAACATGATGATGGCCATCGACATCACGAGGCCCTGGATGCCGTGGGCGAAGAAGCCGCCGTGCGTCCACAGGTTGGCGACGGACGCCTGCGGTCCCGCGCCGCCGCTCGCGAGCAGGAACACGCCGTAGACGATCATCGCGACGATGGCCGCCACCTTGATCACGGAAAACCAGAACTCGCTCTCGCCGAACGCGCGCACGTTGATGAGGCTGATGCCGTTCGCGAGCAGGAAGCAGCCGAGCGCCGACACCCACGTCGGCACGTTCGGGAACCAGTACTGCACATAGATGCCGACGGCGGACAGCTCGGCCATGCTGACGAGCACGTACAGCACCCAGTAATTCCAGCCGGAGACGAAGCCGGCGAAGCGGCCGCAATATTTGTCGGCGAAATGGCCGAACGAGCCGGCGACAGGTTCGTCGACCATCATCTCGGACAGCTGGCGCATGATCAGGAACGCGACCAGGCCCGCGATCGCGTAACCGAGCAGCACGGATGGACCGGCCAGGCGGACCGTCTCCGCGACGCCGAGGAAGAGGCCCGTGCCGATGGCGCCGCCGAGGGCCATCAGCTGGATGTGCCGGCTCTTGAGGCCGCGGTGGAGTTGGGTCTGGTCGGAGGCCATGGTGTCCGCTTGCTAAAAGACAAGGATTTTAATGGAAACGGCCGTGGCTGTGACCGTCCGGGCGACTTTACTTTGCGTCAGGAACGGCGCCGGCAACGGCGGCGCGGCGAATCCGACCGCCTCAGCCGCCGTGCGGCAAGCCGAGATTGCGGTTCGCGGGCACGGCGATGTCGATCAGCTTCGGCTGCGGCAGGTGCAGGTTGTCCATCAATGCGATGAATTCCTCCCGGCTGCGTCCGACGACCCGCGCGTTATGCGCCTTTTCCCAGCGGATGGTCGACACGGCCTGGCCCTTGTAGTCGTGCGCGGGCCATACGCGCGTCGCATCGGGCAGCGCGAACAGCTTTTGCGTGATGCTGTCGTACAGCGCGGCCGAACTGCCGCCCTGGAAATCGGTGCGGCCGCAGCCGTCGATGAGGAGCGTATCGCCCGTGAACACGTTGCCGCGCCAGACGTAGGACATGTGGCCGGCCGTGTGGCCCGGCGTGTGCATCACGGCGATCGTCTCGCCGTCGCCGAAGCGGATGACGTCGCCATCTTGGAGCTGCACTTCGGCCGGCGGCACGTCGCATCCGCGCGGCACGGCCGTGTGGGCACCGGTCAGCTGGCGCAGGCGCCCGGCCGACGTCACGTGGTCGGCGTGCACGTGCGTCTCGAGGATGTAGGCGAGCCGCAGTCCCAGGCGCGCGATGTGGGCGAGGTCGCGTTCGCAATGGTGGTCGACCGGGTCGATGATGACGGCGGCATCGCTGCCCGGGCCCGCGACGATGTAGGTATAGGTCGATGATTCCGTGTCGAACAGCTGGATCGGATTGGTTTGCATTCAGTCTCCTGGCGGGCCGGTCGTGGCGCGGGTAGCGCCGCGATGTGCCCCGATGCCGGCGCGGATACGCTCGGCCACCTCGAATATTGCCATACCGGCCACCATTGCCGCAACGAACAGCAGCGTCGAGCGGCCGCCGACGGCGAGTGCCGTCAGCGCCGGGCCGGGGCAATATCCGACGAGTCCCCAGCCCACGCCGAACGTCACGCTGCCCAGCACCAGCGGCATGTCGATGCGGCCCGCGCCCGGCACGTGGATCGCACTGCCGAACAGGGGCCGCACGCGCGTGCGCGCGAAGCGGAAGGCGAGGGCGGCAATGACGATCGCGCCCACCATCACGAACAGCAGCGACGGGTCCCAGGTGCCGGCCACGTCGAGGAAGGCGAGCACCTTGGCCGGATTGCTCATGCCGGACAGGATCAGCCCGGCGCCGAACAGCAGCCCGGCGAGAAAGGCGGTGACGACGTTCATGGCGCGCTCCCCAGCACGTGGCGCACGACGAAGACGGTGACGAAGCCGGCCGCCATGAAGCATGCCGTGGCCAGCAGCGACCGCGGCGACAACCGCGCGATGCCGCACACGCCGTGGCCGCTCGTGCAGCCGGAACCGAAGCGGGTGCCGATCCCGACGAGCAGGCCGCCGGCGGCGAGCAGCGCGGGCGAATGGTCGATCTGCGCCGGCGGCATCGCGCGCATGGTCAGCCAGACGATGGGCGCGAGGAACAACCCGGCGATGAAGGCCACGCGCCACGCGACGTCGCCGCGCGCGGGCCGCAGCAAGCCGCCGAGGATGCCGCTGATGCCCGCGACGCGGCCGTTCGCGAGCAGCAGCAGGGCCGTCGCGAGGCCGATGAGAATGCCGCCCGCGGTTGACGCCCAGGGCGTGAAGTGGAGCCAGTCGATGCGCATGATGTGTCCTCCTTGGCACCCCCAATCTACCGCGATGGCGCAGCGCTGTCGACGACGCCGGGGATGTCTTGCGTCGCCTGCGGGAATTTGCCCTTCAGCGCGTCGACGCCGGCCTGGGGATGCGTCAGGGGCTTGAGGTCGGCCCGCGCCTTGCGCCTGGCGCCCGTGTGCACCTTCATGCGGGTATCGCGCTCGTCCAGCAAGCTGGGCAGCAGCTCGCCGTCGCGGCTGAATGACCAGGCCAGCATCGGCGGGCCCAGCGGCAGGCTGTCGCCCGGCTTGCCGTTGAAGCCCGTGTTCCACAGGTGCCAGGTCTTGCCGTAGCTGTTGATCTTTTTCTTCATCAGCGCGTGTTCCGCCGCTTCGGGCAGGCCCGGCGCGACCAGCTGGCCGCTGAGGATTTCGCCGTTGTGCGGGTGCCAGTACTGCCGCTCCCCGGCCGGCAGCGTGCCGAACAGCTTTTCCGAGATGATGTATTCGATGCCGGTCAGGTTCGCCGTGCGCGTATTGCCGTCGAACAGCGCGCATTGTGCGAGGTCTTCGTTGACCTGACGGCAGAAGTGGTGCGCCTCGACCTGCATGTCCGGATGGTCTTTCATCGGGTGAAAACCGTTCAGGTAGATGTCGAAGCCGGCCAACGGCGCATTGCCCTGCAAAATCTTCGCGCCGACCTCGAGCGCGCGCGTGTCGGGCGCCTTCGGCTGGCCGGCGGGCGTGGTTTCCGGTCGCGTGTGCTGGGCGGCGACGCCCGAGGCCAGCAGGAAGCAGGCGAGGCCGGCGCAGATACGGTGAATGATCATGATTCCTCCTTTGATGTGGTGGGCACGCGCCGCGCACCCGAGGTTCCGCCGCCATCAGGCGCGGCTGACGAGCAGGCGGTCTATGCGGTTGCCGTCCATGTCGACGACTTCGAACCGCCAGCCCTCCCACTCGAGCCGGTCGCCCGCACGGGGGATCACGGCGAGCTGGTACAGCATGAAGCCGGCCAGCGTGTGGTAGACGCCGCTGTCCTCGTCCGGGAAGCGGATGGCGGTGCCGGTGAGGTGGCGGAAGCGGTCGAGGACCATGCCGCCGTCCACGAACCAGCTGCCGTCCTCGCGCCGCACGGCGTCCGGCTGGCCGTGGTCCACGGGCGGCGTGACGTCGCCGACGAGGGCGCTCATCACGTCCGTCAGCGTGACCATGCCCTGGATGTCGCCGTATTCGTCGACGATCATGGCCAGTTCCGCGCGGCTCTGCTTGAGCTGTTCCAGCAGGTCGATGGCACTGCTCGATTCCGGCACGTACAGGATCGGTTCCACGGCCGCGCCGATGTCGATGCCTTCCAGCGACTGCCCGCGGATGGCCTGGCCGAACAGATTGCGCGCGCGCACGATGCCGAGCACCTGCGAGCGGTCGCCCCGGTAGACGGGGAAGCGGCTGTACGGCGACTCCGCGATGCGCGCCAGATTGCGTTCGAGGGGCTGGTCGAGGTCGAGAAATTCCAGGTCGACGCGCGGCGTCATCAGCGCGCGCAGGTGCCAGTCGTCGAGACGCAGAGCGCGCGCGGCGATGTCGTATTCCGCCTTCTCGAACACGCCGGCGTCCGCGCTTTCCTTGATCATGCCCGTCACTTCCTCCTCGGTCGGCGTCTCGTCCTTCTGGTGGCGCATGCCGAGCAGGCGCATGATGCCGTCCGTCGTCACCGCGAGCAGCCGCACGAACGGGTGCGCGAGGCGCGACAGGATGTGCAGCGGACGCGCGGTCGCCGCCGCCAGCTGTTCCGGGTACAGGATCGCGATGCGCTTGGGCACCAGTTCGCCCAGCACGATCGAGACGAAGGTGATGCCGAACACGACGATGGCAAGCGACACGGGCCGCGCATAGCCGCCCGCCACGCCGAGCGCGGCCAGCCGGGGCGTCAGGCGCGCGGTCAGCGACGCCTCGCCGAATGCGCCGTTGAAGATGCTGATGAGGGTGATGCCGACCTGCACCGTGGACAGGAACCGGCTCGGGTCTTCGTGCAGGTCGAGCGCGCTGCCGGCGCCCGCGCTGCCCTCGGCCTTCATCTTGTCCAGCCGCAGCCGCTTGGCCGAGACGATGGCGAGCTCGGACATGGCGAACACGCCGTTGAGCAGGATGAGGGCGAGGATGATGACGACGTCGACCATGCGTGTCCCGGACTCTGCCGGGACGGCCCGCGCCGCCAGCCGGCGGGTTGATGATCGCATGAGGGATTCGGGGTTGGTCGCACGAGACAAGGCACCGTCGTCGCCGCGAAAGCGGGAACCCATGCCGATTCACCGAAGCCCATATCGTGAAGCGTTGCAGAACTGTTCCGAATTCTGCGGCGCAGTATGGAGGGAATAATGCCGGGGGCATTATTCCCGCGTTCGCGGGAATGACGTTATCGCTGTGCCGGATTGAAATGCTTCGCAATCCCCGCCCAGCACGCCTGGTAATCGCCCTGCAGCTGGGGCGACCGCAGCGCATACGGCGTCGCGACCAGCGGCGTGCGCGTCTCGAACATGAACGCCATCGTGTCCGTGACCTTGTGCGGCCGGCTCGTGTCGGCGCTGGTGGCCTTGTCGAAGGTGGCCGCGTCCGGGCCGTGGCCGCTCATGCAGTTGTGCAGGCTGGCGCCGCCCGGCACGAAGCCTTCCGCCTTTGCATCGTAGGCACCATGCACGAGGCCCATGAATTCGCTCGCGACATTGCGGTGGAACCAGGGCGGACGGAACGTATCCTCGCCAACCAGCCAGCGGGGCGGGAAGATGACGAAATCGAGCGTGTCCACACCCGGTGTGTCGGACGGCGCCTGCAACACGAGGAAGATCGACGGGTCCGGGTGGTCGTAGCTGATCGAACCGATCGTGTTGAAGTGGCGCAGGTCGTATTTGTACGGCGCATAGTTGCCGTGCCAGGCGACCACGTCCAGCGGCGAGTGCGAAATGCCCGCCCGCCACAGGTTGCCGCCGAATTTCGCGACCAGTTCAAAATCGCCTTCGACGTCTTCATAGCGTGCCACGGGCGTGAGGAAATCGCGCGGGTTGGCCAGGCCGTTCGAGCCGATCGGGCCGAGGTCCGGCAGGCGGAGCAGGGCGCCGAAATTTTCGCAGACATAGCCGCGCGCTTCTCCATCCGGCAGGTCGACGGCGAAACGCACGCCGCGCGGGATCACGGCGATCTCGTGCGGCGCCACGTCGACGCGGCCGAATTCCGTCGCCAGGCCCAGGCGCCCCTGCTGCGGCACGATCAGCATCTCACCGTCGGCGGAGTAAAAATAGCGGCCGCGCATGGCCCGGTTCGCGGCGTACACGTGGATCGCGCAGCCGGACATCGCGCCCGGCGCGCCGTTGCCCGCCATCGTCACGAGACCGTCGATGAAGTCGGTGGGCGCGTCGGGCATGGGTAGCGGGCTCCACCGCATCTGGTTGGGCGACGGCGCGACGCCCTCGAAGCCGGCGGCAATGCGGCCGTTGCCCATCGGTTCGAACGCGCCGTGCATCGCGGCCGGCCGGATGCGGTACAGCCAGGAGCGGCGGTTGTGGCCGCGCGGGGCCGTGAACGCCGTCCCGGAGAGTTGCTCGGCATACAGACCGTAGGCGACGCGCTGCGGCGAATTGCGGTGCGCCGGCAGGGCGCCGGGCAGGGCCTCCGTCGCGAACTCGTTGCCGAAGCCGGACATGTAGCCGTCAGTTGAAGCAGTCAAGGGTGTCTCCAGAATCCGTGGTGTTTACGACACTGTAGAGGAGTGCGTGCAGTTTTACGAGATGAATACAAAAATGTAGACTATTTAGAGTATCAATAACACTATCTCGTGCATGATCGAACCCTCTAGCATCGACCTGAATCTGTTGTCCGTATTTCAGGAGGTCTACCGCGAACGCCAGATCTCGGCCGCCGCAAGGCGTCTGGGCCTGACGCAATCGGCCGTGAGCAATGCGCTGGCGCGCCTGCGGCGCACCTTCGGCGACGAGCTGTTCGTGCGCACGGCGCACGGCATGCAGCCCACGCCGCTCGCGCAGCAGATGGCCGAGCCGATCGGCGCCGCGATGGCCCAGGTGGCACTGGCCTTGTCGCAGCGCAGCCGTTTCGACCCGGCCACGAGCGGCCGCCGTTTTACTTTGGCGATGACGGACGTGGGCGAGGTGTATTTCATGCCGGTGCTGATCGAGCGTTGCCGATCAAACGCGCCCAACGTGGAAATCGCCTCGATCCGCGCGAACGGGCTGACGTTGAAGGACGACATGGAGACGGGCAGGGTCGATCTCGCCATCGGCGCGTTCGAGGATGTGTCGGAAGCGCTGTATCACAGGGCGTTGTTCCGGCAGCGCTTCGTGAGCATGTTCCGCAAGGACCATCCGCTGGCGAAGGGCAAGGTGGACCTGGCGCGCTTCGTGGCGGCGCCGCACCTGATCGTCGATGCGGCCCAGAGTCCTTACGACCGCATCAATGGATTACTGGAAAAGGCCGGGGTGACGGCCGGTGCCCGGTTCAGGGTCCCGCATTTCACCGCGGTGCCCTACATCGTCAGCACGAGCGAGCTGGTGGTGACGGTGCCGCAGAAACTGGCCGAAAGCGCAGCAAGTCCCTTCGGCCTCAAGTGGATCGAGCCGCCGCTCGCCCTGCCGACGTTGCAGACCAACGTCTTCTGGCACCGGCGCTTCAACCACGATCCCGGCATCCAGTGGCTGCGGGGACTGATTGCCGACGTGTTCGCCGAGTAGACAGGCGGGCACGCCTGGAGGAGCGAACATTTTAATGAAAAGAGGAATAGACAATGGCCGACCTGTTTGACAATCCGATGGGGCTGATGGGCTTCGAATTCGTGGAGTTCGCATCGCCCACGCCAGGTGTGCTGGAACCCGTGTTCGAGACGCTGGGCTTCACGAAAGTGGCCGTGCACCGCTCGAAGGACGTCGTACTGTACCGCCAGGGCGACATCAACTTCATCGTCAACAACGAGCCCAAGAGCGCGGCCTACTATTTCGCCGCCGAGCACGGCCCGTCGGCCTGCGGCATGGCCTTCCGCGTCCAGAACGCGCACAAGGCCTATGCGCGCGCGCTGGAACTGGGCGCCCAGCCGATGGACATTCCGACCGGTCCCATGGAACTCCGCCTGCCCGCCATCAAGGGCATCGGCGGCGCGCCGCTGTACCTGATCGACCGTTTCGAGGACGGCAAGTCCATCTACGACATCGACTTCGAATGGATCGAGGGCACCGAACGCCATCCGCAGGGCCACGGCCTGAAGATCATCGACCACCTGACGCACAACGTCTACCGCGGCCGCATGAGTTACTGGGCCGGGTTCTACGAGAAGCTGTTCAACTTCCGCGAGATCCGCTACTTCGACATCAAGGGCGAGTACACGGGCCTGACGTCGAAGGCGATGACGGCGCCGGACGGCAAGATCCGCATCCCGCTGAACGAGGAAGGCAAGGCGGGCGGCGGCCAGATCGAGGAATTCCTGCTCAAGTACAACGGCGAAGGCATCCAGCACATCGCGCTGCTGACGGACGACATCTTCGCGACGGTCGACGGCCTGCGCGCCGCCGGCGTCCCGCTGATGAGCGCACCGCCGGCCACGTACTACGAGATGCTGGAAGGCCGTATCCCGGGCCACGGCCAGGACATCGAAGCGCTGAAGGCGCGCGGCATTCTCGTCGATGGCACGACCGACGACGGCAACCAGCGGCTGCTGCTGCAGATCTTCTCGGAGACCCAGCTCGGGCCCGTGTTCTTCGAATTTATCCAGCGCAAGGGTGACGAGGGCTTTGGCGAAGGTAACTTCAAGGCGCTGTTCGAGTCGATCGAACGTGACCAGTTGAAACGCGGGGCACTGAAAACCGCGGCGTAATTTTGACCGGCATGGTGGGCACAGAGTGCCCACCCTATGCATTCCCGATTGTGACCGGCACGGTGGCCATCCCACGTATCGCCGCCGTAGGGCGCGCTCTCCGAGCCCGCCAGGCGCATCGAAGAAACCTCATTATTTTCAAGGTGTTAAGAGATTTTCCCGCACGCCCGTGCGCTTCATTTCCAGACTGATATCCGAGTGTTGCGTGCATGTCTCACTCTCGGGTTTCCCGCAGAATTTCCCTTCGATTTGTAACCAAAAGCAGCTGAGTCGGCACTAGAATTTCCGTACGGCATCAAAACCGACCGCCATTCAACCACCGACCAGGGCAGTCCCATCCGCGCGATGGCGACCGCCGGTTACAACCGATTCCTGAGACCATGAGCACCCGACACCGACCGGCCGTGTGGCCGACCCGGCGCCTTGCCCCGTTGCCCCTCCTGCTGCTGGCCGCCGCCCCGTTCGCGCATGCCGTTGACGCCGTGTCCGACGCACCGCTGACGGCGGAGGCGCCCGTGGCGGACAACCCGTTCAGCAAGACCGTGTCCGTCAGCTCGCAATACGTCTCGCGCGGCATCCGCCAGACGTGGGGCAGGCCGGCCGCGATGGCCGCCATCGACTATGTCCACCCGAGCGGCTGGTCGGCGGGCACCTCCGTCATCAACGTCAGCGACCGCTTCATCGAGAACGGCACCGTCGAATGGGATCTGTACGGCGGCTATACCGGCGCGGCCGGGCCGGTCGGCTGGTCCACGATGGTCTACTGGTACAAATACCCCGGCGCCCGCGTCAGCGCGACGGATACGGCGTTCGACTACGGCGAACTGTCCGCCGGCATCACCTGGAAGACACTGTACGCCCGCTACAACTACACGTTCAGCCGCGACTTCTTCGGCATCCAGGACGCGCGCGGCACGGGCTACCTGGACGTCGGCGCCGACCAGCCGCTGACCAGGAGCCTCACCCTGAACCTGCACGCCGGCGACGGCCGCGTCGCCGGCAGCGGCAACGGCATCTGGGACTGGCGCGACCTCAAGGCCGGCCTGACGCACCAGCTCGAAGACGGCTGGACCGCCGCCCTGAACTACACCCGCGCGATCGGCGCGACGGGCGTCTACGACCGCTACACGACGGGCGTGCCGCGCGCCGACGGCCGCCTGGCCGTGTCCAACGTGGCGCGCCGCGCCGTCGTGCTGTCGCTGACCCGCAAATTCTGACCCGAGGAGCTTCCATGAGTCGTAACCCCCTGTCGTCGCTGTCCCTGACGGCGAAGATCTGCGCGACGGCCACCACGCTCGTCGTGCTGAGCCTCGCGGTCACGTCCGGCGTCATCGCCGTGCGCAGCAGCGCCAACGCCGAAGACGCGAGCATGCGCCTGGCGCGCACGTCCGCGCGCGAAGCCGCCGCCGCCGTGCAGGCGCAGCTCGGATCGAAGCTCGGCGCCGTGACGAACCTCGCCGCCGCCCTGAGCGCGCTGCGCGAGGCGGACATCGCGCCCGCCCGCCCGCAGATCGCCGCCATGACCCAGGCGACGGTGCGTACGTCGAACGACTTCATCGGCGGCGCCGTGACGTGGGAGCCGAACGCGCTGGACGGCAACGATGCCGACTATGCCGGCAAGGCGCCGGAGTACGACGCCACCGGCCGCTACATGCCTTACTACACCCGCAACGCCGACGGCACCATGCACGTGGAACCGATCGTGTGGCCCACCACGCCCGGTGCCAACGACTGGTACGACGTGCCGAAAAACACGCGCAAGGCGTTCTTCACGGAGCCGTATTCGTATCCCGTCAACGGCAAGGACATCATGATGGCGTCGCTCGTCGCGCCCATCCTCGTCAAGGGCGAGTTCCGCGGCACGGCCAGCGCCGACTTCCAGCTGACGCACCTGGGCGAGATCCTCGGCGCCATCAAGGTGCTCGACGGCGGCCGGCTGGCGCTGATCTCGAACGGCGGCCTGTATGCGAGCCATCCGGACGCGGCGAAGAACGGCAAGAAGGCCGACGACCTGCCGCCGGCGGCGCTGGCGGCCGTGCGCGCGGGGCAGACCTATGAATACGTCGACGCCGCCGGCATCGAACACCTGATCCAGCCGCTGCGCCTGCATCCCGACATCGCGCCGTGGGCCGTCAAACTCTCGTTCCCGCATAGCGTGGCGACGGCCAGCGCGCGCCAGCTGATCGGCTATTCGTTGTCCGCGTCGCTGATCTGCGCCATCCTCGCGGCCGTCGTGATGGTCGCGGTGCAGCGCCGCCTCACGCGTCCGCTGCGCATCCTCGGCGCCGCGATGACGGACCTCGCCAGCGGCAACGCCGACCTGAACGCCCGCCTCGACGCGCGCGGCCGCGACGAACTGGCGATGATCGCCGCCGGCTTCAACGGCTTCGTCACCAAGATCCAGGACGTGCTCGTGCAGGTGCGCGAGAGCGCGGGCAGCGTCGCCGCAGCGAGCGTCGAGATCAGCCACGGCAATATGAACCTGTCGAGCCGCACGGAGCAGCAGGCCGGTTCGCTGGAAGAGACGGCGGCGTCGATGGAGGAACTGACGTCCACCGTCAGGCAGAACGCCGACAACGCGCGCCAGGCCAACCAGCTCGCGCTGTCCGCGTCGGAGACCGCCCGCCGCGGCGGCACCGTCGTGGCCGAAGTCGTCGAGACGATGGCCGCGATCGACACGGCGTCGCGCAAGGTCGTCGACATCATCGGCGTGATCGACAGCATCGCGTTCCAGACCAATATCCTCGCGCTCAACGCGGCCGTCGAAGCGGCGCGCGCCGGCGAACAGGGACGCGGCTTCGCCGTCGTCGCTTCCGAGGTGCGCGGCCTGGCGCAGCGCAGCGCCGCGGCCGCGAAGGAGATCAAGTCCCTGATCGGCGACGCGTCCGGCAAGGTGGAGGCGGGCAGCGCGCTCGTGCAGGATGCGGGCCGCACGATGGCCGACGTCGTCGCCAGCGTGCGCCGCGTGAGCGACATCGTGGCCGAGATCACCGCGGCCAGCGTGGAGCAGAGCACGGGCATCGGCCAGATCAACCAGACCATCTCGCAAATGGACGGAACGACGCAGCAGAACGCCGCCCTCGTCGAAGAGGCGGCCGCCGCGGCCGACAGCCTGCACCGCCAGGCCGACCTGCTCGTGTCCCTCGTGGGCCAGTTCCGCCTGGACGGCGCGGCCGCGGCGCCGGTGCGTCCGGCCATCGCCGCGCCGGCGCCGCTGAAGGTCCTGGCGGCGGCTTGAGCGCTGCGGCTACGAAAGCCTGACGGCCGGAACGTGGCCCCGGGCGAGCCGGTACCGGCCGCCCACGCCCTCGTGCAGCCGACGCGGGGCAAGCCATAACTGTTATCCTTCGGTCTCGCGGCCCGCTCGTGGCCGCATGCCATTCGTCGGAGGTCTCTTGCTGCTCGCGCTTGCCGTATTACTCGTCTTCCAGTGTCTCGGGGAAGGTCTCGTGTTCCTGTTCGGGGTGCCGGTGCCCGGACCCGTCGCCGGCATGCTGTTGCTGCTCGCGGCGCTCGTCGCGTTCCCGCGCCTGCACGAGACGGTGGAGGCGGGCGCGAACGAGTTGCTGAAGCATTTGTCGCTGCTGTTCGTGCCGGCCGGCGTCGGCATCATCGTGGCGGCGGCCAGCGGCAGCGGGCACTGGCTGGCGATCTGCGCGGCCGTCGTCGGCAGCACGGTGCTGACCCTGGCCGTCACGGCGCTCGTGCTGCAGGCGCTCACGCCCGCGCACGAGAAGAAGGAGGGCGGCGATGTTTAACTTCGAAGAACTCACCCACTTCTGGGTCTACCTGTCCGCGTCGCCGCTGCTGGGCCTCACGATCACGTTGTGCGCCTACGTGTTCGCGCAATGGGTGTATGCGCGCTGCGGCTTTTCGCCGCTGGCGAACCCCGTCGCCATCGCGATCGCGCTCGTGAGCCTCGTGCTGGCGGCCAGCGGCATGTCGTATCAGCGCTATTTCGCCGGCGCGCAGTTCGTTCACTTCCTGCTCGGCCCCGCGACCGTCGCCCTCGCGGTGCCGCTCGCGCGCCAGGTGCCGCGCTTGCGCCGCGGCCTGTTTCCCCTCGCGTGCGCGCTGCTGTCCGGCTGCGTGACCGCGATCGTCAGCGCCGTCGGCATCGCCGTGCTGATGGGCGCATCGCCCGAGCTGGCGCGCTCGCTGGGACCGAAATCGGCCACGACGCCCATCGCCATGGCCGTGTCCGAACACCTGGGCGGCGTACCCGCGCTGACGGCCGTCCTCGTGATCTGCACGGGCATCTTCGGCGCCGTCACGGCGCGCTTCCTGATGAACGCCCTGCGCATCGAGTCGCATGCCGCGCGCGGCCTCGCGCTGGGCGTCGCGTCGCACGGCATCGGCACGGCGCGCGCGTTCCAGGTCAGTCCCGAGATGGGCGCGTACGCCGGTCTGGGAATGGGGATGAACGGCGTGCTGACGGCGTTACTGGCGCCGTGGCTCGTGCCGCTGCTGCTCGGCTGGATGGGACAATAAGAAGCCCGCAACCGCGTGCGGACGCGATTGCGGGCGGGTGGCAGGCGCGAGGTCACGCCATGCCGGGGGAGCGCAGGCGGCTGGCGCCGCTGCGGAAAACCACGGTGTCAGACCGGCTTGCGCGTGATGGCGCGGGCCGCGAACAGTGCGCTCGCGACGCCGACGACGATGGCGGCCGTGCTGCCGGAAAAGCCGATGGCCGTGTTGGCGGCGATCTTGCCGGCTTTCGGCGTCACCAGTTCCAGGCGCCGCTTGGTCATCTGGGCGCCCAGTTCGGACAGGCGGTCGCGGCTCAGCAACTCCTCGGCCTCGGGCAGCAGCACGGTTTCCTCGTCGGCCACATGGTGCTGGACGTCGCGCATCAGCTGGAACACGAGGTCGTCGTGGCGCGGCGATTTCGGGTCGGTGCGGCGCAGTTCGGCGATGACGGCGCGCATCTCGTCGTGTTCCGGCTCGCTCTTGTCCATGACCTTCTGGTCGCGGGCGCGCGGGCGCATGACGGGATAAAAGACTTCTTCCTCGAGCGTCGCGTGGATTTCCAGCGCGTCACAGATCGTTTCCGCCAGTGCCTTCTTGACGCTCGGACGCTTGTCGCGGGTGTATTGGTGAAACGTCACCAACACGTGCGAGTGATCGAAGCGGATCATGTCGGTGATGGACGGACTGAGTTTTTTCAGGGAAAACATGATCTTCTCCTGTGGACAGTAGGATTGGTAGATGCATGTTAGTGCCGCCGCTAGAGCAGCCACGTAGGAGGGCGCCGCACGGTCATGTCGGCCGATGTCGCACGGGACGCCCGGTCCAGGCTGGCATTTTGCCAACCTTGTGCTCAGAACAATTCGATCATCTGCATGCCCGACTCGTCGGCGCCGCCGCCATGCAGCGACTCTGCCGCGAGGTAGTCCTCGACGATGTCCCCGATGAGGGCCGCCAGGCGATCCGGCGCCGGCAGCGCCGTCGCCATTTCCCGTTCCAGCACGCCGTTGCGGCGGTCGACCGCCTGCCGCAGCCGTTCGACGCATTGGCGCACGACGTCCTGGTATTGCAGTTGGCCGAGCACCTCGGCCGTGCCGGCCGACAACGCCTCGCCATGCGCCAGCATTTCCGCGAACCCGGCGCGGTAGGTGCCGCGTACGCGTTCGAAGCTCCCCTGCAGCCGGCTCACGGCCTCGGCGGTCTCGGCGATGCGGGCGACATCTTCGGACGAGCGCTCGGCATTCCGTTGCAGGCCTTCGCTCAGCATGCCCCGGATGGCGCCGAGACTCTTGCCGATACGGGCCGCGGCACCGTGGGAATTCGCGGCGAGGGCCCGCATCTCCTCGGCCACCACCTTGAACGACTGTCCGTGCTGCCCGGCACGGCTCGCCTCGATCGCTGCATTAATGGACAGCATGTGCGACTGAATGCTGATGCCCTGCACGCTTGCCGCGAGATCGGACAGGCCGCGGATCTCGGCTTCGATGCGGCGGATACTGGCGCGGTCGCGCTCCAGCCGTTCCGGCAGGCGTGCGAGGAAGTCCGCCATGGCGACCAGGTCGCCCGTGTGCGCCTGCGCGTCGGTCTCGAACGCGTCCGCCTGGGCGGAGGCGTCGTGCAGCCGCACGGAAAGGGCGGCCGAGCGGTCGCACAGGCCGCGCACCTGTTCCATGATGGCCAGCGCGGACGCTTCCGTGCGTCCGACGGCGTCGTTGAGCTTCACCCCCACCTCGTGGTCGAGGCGGAGGCTGGCGGCGACGGCGGCACCGTAATCGGGCGGGGCGGCCGGTGTGCCGAATGCGCGGGCCACGCGGGTGGCCAGGGAACGCAGCACGCGCACGGTCACGCTCCCGGCAGGACTTGCCGGACGATCTTCAGCAGGTCGGCGCCGCCGACGGGCTTGACCATCCAGCCCGTGGCGCCGGCCCGTTTGGCTTCGTCGCGGCGCGCCTGCTGGCTTTCCGTCGTGAGCACGAGGATGGGCGTGAAGCGGAAGCCCGGCGTGGCGCGCGCCTTGCCGATGAATTCGATGCCGCCCATGTTCGGCATGTTGATGTCGGTGATGATCAGGTCCGGCTTCGGCCCGTCTTTCAAGCGCTCCAGGCCCTTCACGCCGTCGCCGGCCGTGAGGACGGAAAAGCCCGCGATCTCCAGGTTGTTTTTCAGGCTCAGCACCATGGTGCCGGAATCGTCCACGACGAGGATGGTTTTTGCCATGTCGTTCTCTCTTTCGGTTGGGTTAGTCTTGTTGGGGGGCGAGCGCCGCGCGCAGCCACGCCGCCAGTTGCGGCCCGGAGGGCCAGGCGCGGACGTCGACGCGCGTGGCCATCAGCACCTGCAGGCAGGCGCCATGCACGTGCCCGCAGCCCGCGAGGTCGACGGCCGCGCCGGGCCGGTCCGCCAGCGCCTGCAACAGCGGTTCGGCGTCGTCGACCGCCAGCGTGCCGGCGCAGACGAGGACGCCCTCGTCGAATGTGTGCGTCATTGCAGCAGCTCCTTGGGGTTGATGACCATGAGGACGGACCCGTCGCCCAGCAGGGCGGAGCCGGCGTACGTGGCCAGGCTGCCGAGGATCCCGGCCATCGGCTTCAGGATGACTTCCATCACGCCGCAGAAGTCGTCGATCACGAGGCCGAGATTCTGGCCTTGCACGCGCAGCACGAGCACGGCCAGTTCGTCCGCGTCGTTGCGGCGCTGCGTGTCGGGCAGCAACAGCAACTCGTTCAGCCCGCGCAGCGGTACGATGCGGCCGCGCAGCACCGCCGCCTCGCGCTGCCCGATGGCGTGCACCGCGCCGGCCGGGACGCGGACCGTCTCGACGACGAGGTCCATCGGCACGCCGTAGCGCGCGCCGCCCGATTCGACGATCATCACGCTCGACACGGCCATCGACAGCGGCAGCGTTAGCTGCAGGCGGGTGCCTCGGCCGGCCACGCTCGTCAACTGCACGGTACCGTTGAGGCCGTCGACCGCGCTGCGCACGGCGTCCATGCCGACGCCGCGGCCGGAAAGGTCCGACACCGCTTCCGCCGTGGAAAAACCCGGCAGGAACACGAGGTTGACGGCTTCCTGGTCGGACATCCGCCCCAGCTGGGCCTCGTCGACGAGACCTTTGGCGTGCGCCTTCTGCCGGATGCGCGCCGGGTCGATGCCGCGGCCGTCGTCGGCCACTTCGATGACGACCCGGTCCGCTTCCTGGCGCGCGGCCAGGACGAGGCGGCCGGCGGCCGGCTTGCCGGCGGCGCGGCGCTCGTCCGGCTGCTCCATGCCGTGGTCGAGCGCATTGCGCACGATGTGGACCAGCGGGTCGGCGAGCGCCTCGATGACGTTCTTGTCCGCCTCCGTCGTTTCGCCTTCGAGCACCAGCTCGACCTCCTTGCCGAGGCGGCGCGCGATGTCGCGCACGAGGCGCGGGAAGCGCTGGAACACGAACGACATCGGCGTCATCCGCACCTGCATGATCGCGTCCTGCATCTCATCCACGATGCGGTTGATGACGGCATGCTGCGCCTTGATCTCGCGCGCCAGTTCGCGCGCGCCATACTGGTTTTCCGCGCGGCCGGCGAGGTAGGGCAGGCCATTGCGGGCGACGACCATTTCGCCGATCAGGTTCATCAGCCGGTCCACCTTCGCCTGCTCGACCTTCAGGATCCGGCCGGCGGGCTGGTCGTCGGCGCGGCGGCCGAACTTCGGCTCCGCCTCGGGCTGCGCGACCGGCACCGGCGGCGGCGGCGCTGCGGCCGCGCCCTGCGTATGGCGTTCGATCCACGCGAGCAGCGGCGTCGCCGCGGCGTCTTCCAGCGCCGCGGCGACGCAGACCTCCAGGTCGTCGAGCAGGTCCGCGCGGCCGATCGCACGCAGGCAGCCGCGGATCGTGGCCAGCGCCGCGAGCACGCGTCCCGGGACCCACGGCGCGCCATCGTCCGGCGCCAATGCCTCGCCCTGCGCGCGCACGATGGCGAATGCCTCGGCCGCGCGTTCCGGATCGGCGCACGGTGCGGCAGGCGGCTCCACCGGTGCGATCCACACCTGTTCCGGCACATAGCGGAAATGTTCCTCCACGGCCGCCCGCGGCGCGGTGGTCACGGCCTGGAACAGCAGGTTGCAGCGATAGGGGTCCAGTTGCGCCGCCGCGGGCCAGGCGTCGGCCGTGGTCACGCGGCGCCACACGACGCCGGGCAGCTGCAGCGCCTGATAGAGCGGGTCCTCGCCCTTGAAGAAGCATTCCGGTTCCGGCGCATATTCCACCCACAGCGGTGCGGCGCCCGCGGCAGCCGGATCGGCGCAGGCGGCGCGCACCGCCGGCTCGGCGAGCGTGAGCGCCGCCGCCATGCGGGCCGATTGCGGGGCTGCGGCCTCGACGGGAGTACGCATGTCGCCCGCGCCGGCGGCTGCCGCGGGCACGAGGGCGCGCAGCCGCGCCGTCAATGCCGCCGCCGCCGTGTGGCCGTTGCCCGGCCGGCCGGCCACGTCGATGTCGTCCATCTGCTGGGCGACGAAGTCCATCGCGTCGAGCAGCGCGTCGGCCATGCCGCCGCCGAACGCGATCTGGCCCGCGCGCACCGCACTCATGAGATCTTCGGCCGCGTGGATCACGCGGAACATGTCCGGAAAGTCGAACAGGCCGCAGTTCCCCTTGAGGGTGTGCACGACGCGGAACAACTCGTCCATGCGCGCGCCGTCGTCCGGCGCACGTTCCAGAGCGAGCAGGCTGGCGGCGATGCCCTCCAGGCCCTCGCGCGACTCCTGCAGGAATTGCTGCAGCACGGGATTCGATGCGAGCGTCGTCATGCGGGCTCTCCCAGCAGCAGGCGGACGTGGCGCAGCAGGCCTTCCGGGCGCGCCGGCTTGACGAGGTACAGGTTGGCGCCGGCCGCGAGCGCCTGCCGGCGGTCGCCGTCCTCGCCTTCGGTGCTGACCATGATGGCCGGGGCCTGCGGCATGTCCTGCCCGCGCAGCGCGCGCAGGAATGCGTAGCCGTCCATCTGCGGCATGTTGACGTCGACGATGTACAGGTCGAACGCCGCGTCCAGTGCCCGCTCCAGCGCCTCGACGCCGTTCACGGCTTCCGTAACGCCGTAGCCCGCGCCCTCGACGATGGCGCGGTGGTACATGCGCACGGTGGCGGCATCGTCCACGATGAGTATCTGTTTCATTGTTCCTCCTGCGGCTTCTGGTATACGATCGCCTGCGGGAATTTGCGTATCTTGAAAAGGGCCGAGATCCGGCTCATCGACTCCGAGTGGCCCAGGCAGATGAATCCGCCCGGGCGCAGCACGTCGTAGAACGACTCGGCCGCCTGGCGGCGCGACGCGTCGTCGAAGTAGATCAGCAGGTTGCGGCAGAACACGACGTCGAAGTCGCGGTAGGCCGCCACCTCGGCGCGGTCGTTCAGGTTCACGCGCGTGAACGCGACGGCATCGCGCAGGGCGCTGCTGATGCGCCACTCCTCGCCTTCGCGCGTGAAGTACTTTTGCAGCCAGGCGGCCGGCAGGTGCTGCACGGCGCGCTTGCCGTACAGTCCTTCCTGGGCCCGGTGCAGGATGCGCGTGTCGATATCGGACGACACGATCTCCACGTCCCAATGCGCCAGCTGCGGCCAGCGCTCCAGCAGGAACATCGCGATCGTGTACGCTTCCTCGCCCGAGGACGACGGCATCACCCAGATGCGCAGCGGCTCGCCGCGCGGCTTGGTCTTCACGAGCTCCGGCAGCAGCGACTGCACGAGGCAGCCGAACTGGTAATCCTCGCGCATGAAGTACGTCTCGTTGACGGTCATGTCGTTGACGAGCTGCTGCCATTCGCGGCCGGCGGCGCCGAAGCGCAGCATGGCGAAATAGTCGGGGAATCCGGTGCAGCCCGTGGCCTGGATGCGCTCGACCAGGCGCTTGTCGACGAAATAGCGCTTGGACGGCTCGAACTGGATGCCGGTCTTGCGATAAAAGTACTCGCGGAAGCGCTGGAAGTCGTCGGCGCTGATGGTCGTGTCAAGCATCATTCAGCCTTGCGCGATGCGCGACAGCACGAACCGTCCCGCGAACCAGATGTAGGGCTCGTCCTCGAACCGGGCGAGCAGGCGCTCGACAGGACCGGCGGCGACCGGCGTCGCGATATCGGCCAGCACGTCGAGCGCCGCGCCGCACACGTTCATGTCGGAATCGGCCTCGATCAGGTGCAGCAGCCATTCCTCGACCTGCGGATGGCGTAGTGCCTCGAGGATGCCGACGGCGAGAACGCGCACGTCGCGGTCCGGGTCGACGATCAGGTGCGCGAGCACGGGCGCGACCTGCGCCGGCAGGCCACGCAGCACGTCGATGGCGGCGTTGCGCAAGCCCGCATCCTCGCTGCGCATGCAGTCGGCCAGGCCCGCGACGGCTTCCTCGCTGCCGATCGCGGCCAGCGTGCCGAGGATCGCGCTGCGCGCGGCGAGGTCGGTTTCCGCGTCGAGCGCGGCCAGCAGGCCCGGGACGCGTCCGGTACGCTCGCCAGCGCCTGGGCGGCGGCGCGGCGCACGGCCGCGTTGGCGTCGCGCAGGCACCTGGCGGCCGTGGGAGCATCTAGGTATCCGGCGGCGCCGGCGGGTCGGTTTTTTACGAAGGGCATAGGTTTCCTGTTCTAGTTGCGGAGCGGCGGCGCGACCCAGTCGACGAGTTGCGCCGCCACTTGATCCGCGGCCAGCACCTGGCGGGCGCCGCCGCGGCGGATGAGCTCGGCGGGCATGCCGAAGACGACGGCCGAGTCCTGGCTCTCCGCGATCGTGCGGCCGCCGCGCAGGGCGATCTCCGCGAAGGCGTCGGCGCCGTCGTGGCCCATGCCCGTCAGCATCACGGCCACGATATCGGAAGGTGCGTAGTGCTCCAGCGCGCTGCGGCCCAGCAATTCCACGGACGGGTGCCACAGGTGGCCCGCGCTCTCGGGCCGGGCCACGAGCGCGGGCGCGCCGCCGCGCGCAACCACGAGCACGTCCGCGCCGCCCTTGCAGATATAGGCCGTGCCGGGTTCCAGCGGCATCGGCCGCGCCGCCTCGACGACGCGCAGCGCGCACAGGCTGTCCATGCGTGCCGCGAACGGCGCCGTGAATGTGGCCGGCATGTGCTGGGCTACGACGACCGGCCACGGGAAGGCGGCCGGCAGTTGCGGCAGGATGCGTTCCAGCGTGCGCGGGCCGCCGGTGGATACGCCGACCAGCACGATGCCGCGCGCGCGGGCCGGCGCCGCGGCCGCCGGGGGCCGCGCCGGGATGTCCGCCGCGGGCGCCGGCGCTTGGACAGCGGCGGCCGGCGCACGGCGCACACGCGCCCGCGCCGCGCCGCGTACCTTCGCGAGCAGATCGGCGCGGATGGCGTCCAGGCCCAGCGAGATCGTCCCGCCGGGCTTGGCCACGTAGTCGACGGCGCCCAGGTTGAGCGCCTCGAACGTGGCAAGGGCGCCGCGTTCCGTCAGCGACGACAGCATGACGGTGGGGACAGGCCGCTCGATCATCATTTGCGCGAGGGCGGACAGGCCGTCCATCTCCGGCATGTTGACGTCAAGGGTGACCACGTCCGGCTGAAACTCGACGTTCATGGCCAATGCCTCGCGCCCATTGCGTGCGAAGGCGAGCTGGAATCCGCCCGCCTCCTCGAACAGGCTGCCGAGCTGGCGCCGCATCAGCGCCGAGTCGTCCACGATCAACAGTTTCATGCCGCCCTCAGTCCGCCAGTTCCGACAGCCGCGCGAGGTCGCCCTCGGCCACGAGGTGGCGCGGATCCAGCAGTTGCACCATGCGCTTCTGCTTCTCCAGGTTGGCCATGCGGGCCAGCAGCAGCGACTGCTCGCCGGACAGGCGCGGCGCCGGTTCGATCGCGCGGCGCTCCACCTTCAGCACTTCGGCGACGGAATCGACGATGAAGCCGGTGCACACGCGCTCGATCAGGAACACCATGATGCGCTCGCGGTCGCTGCGCGCGGCGGCGTCCAGGCCGAGCCGGCGGCGCAGGTCGATCACCGGCAGCACGCTGCCGCGCAGGTTGATCACGCCTTCGACAAAGGCGGGGGCCTTCGGTACGTGCGTGAGCAGCTCCGGTACGCGCACGATTTCCTGTACGCTGTCGATAGGCACGCCGAATTCTTCCTGGCCGAGACGGAACACGACCAGCTGTTCCTCCTCGTCGCCGCCGTTGTCCAGGGCGTCGTCGGCGTCGTTGTCGGTCGCCTGCATCATGTCCGTGCTCTCCAGAATGTCCTTGACGGCCGGCTGGTGGAACAGGCTGGCCGCGTCGATGATCGACACGAGCCGGCGCCCGCCGTCCAGGCGGCAGATGTGCGCGATGTCGGCCATGCCGGCCTGGTCGCGCGCCAGCAGCGGCGGCACGGGCTCCACTTCGGTCCGGGCCACGCGCAGCACTTCGTTCACGCTGTCCATGACAACGCCGACCGTGCGCCCGGCGCCCGGCGACACGACGACGATGCGGCTCTGCTCGTCCGCGGCGCGCGCCGGCAACCCGAACATGCGGCGCAGCGACACGAGCGGCAGCAGGCGCTGGCGCAGCGTCATGAGCCCGAGCACGTGCGCTTCCGCGTGCGGCACCTGGACGACCTCGTCCGGCATCTGCACGATTTCCTGCACGTCTTCGATGGCGACCGCGTACTCCTGCGCGGCGACGTCGAAGCTCACCAGCTGCAGTTCGTCGCTCGCGGTCTCTTCCTCGGTGTCGTGTCCGGCGGCCGCGAACGAGTGGCCGCCGGCGCGGACGCCGGCCGCCACCTGGGCAAATTCG
Source organism: Massilia putida (assembly GCF_001941825.1). Taxonomy (NCBI): domain Bacteria; kingdom Pseudomonadati; phylum Pseudomonadota; class Betaproteobacteria; order Burkholderiales; family Oxalobacteraceae; genus Massilia; species Massilia putida. The sequence goes on along the minus strand of NZ_CP019038.1, from coordinate 507,005 downwards.
CTAGCGATCAGGCGTTCGAAATCGAGCACCATGATCATCGCGTAGCCGCCCACGTTCTTCAGCAGGCCGGACACGAGGTCGCTGCGCGCGGTCGCGGCGATGCAGGACGCGTCCTCGATCTGGCGCACGTCCACGCCGACGACGCTCGCGACGCGGTCCACGACGAAGCCGAGGGGCTGCCCGAGGTCGATCACGACGGCGCGGCTGGCGTCGTCGTGGGCCCGTTCGGGGTAGCCGAACACACGGCGCAGGCTGATGATGGGCAGGACCTTGCCGCGCAGGTTGGCCAGGCCTTCCAGCGTGGCCGGGGCCAGCGGCACGCGCACGACGTCGGGCACGCGGATGATTTCCTGGACCGGCGCCATGTCGACCGCGAACACCTCGTCGCCCGCGACGAAGGTCACGAACTGGCGGACGTCGGTGTCGGCGGCCAGGTCGGCCGGATTGGAGTCGTCTCTCATGGGTTCTCCGGGACCGTTACGCGCTCTGCAGTTCGTCGGCCAGCGACGCCACTTCCTCGACGGCACTGGCCAGCTCGTCCGCCTCCTGCGATTGCTGCTTCGCCGCGGCCGCCGCCTCGGCCGACGCCTTTTCCGCTTCCTGGGCGGCGGCCGCGATCTGGTCGGTCGCCGTCTTGACCTGCACGATGGCGGCCGAGATGTCGTTGGCGGCGGCGAGGATCTCGTTCGTGCCCTTGTCGACGACGCCGATGTCGCTCTCGATTGTCACGAGCGCGGTGGTGATGGCCTTCGCCTTCTCGGCTTCGGCCAGCGCGGTGGCGGCGATCTCGTCGAGGTCGCGGCCGACGACGGCGATCTGGTCCTGCACGTTCTTGACGAGGTCCTTGATGTTGTCGGCGTTTTCGGCCGAATCGTGCGCGAGGTTGCGGATGTCCGTCGCGACGACGACGAAGCCCTTGCCGAACTCGCCGGCGCGCGCCGCTTCGATCGAACCGTTCACCGCGAGCATGTTGGTCTGGATCGAAACGGTCGTGATCGCATCGACGATCTTGTCGATGCGGCGCGACACGAGGGCCAGTTCCTTGATCTGGCGGAGCGAGGCGCGCGACGCTTCGACCGACGTCGAGATCCCCCTGACGAGGCTGTCGACGGCGTCCTTGTTGCGGCCCAGGACGGTACGGATGACACCTACCTTGTCGCCGCTCGCGGTGGCGCGGGCCTGCGCGATCTGCAGGCCTTTTTCGATCTGGTTGATGGCGGCGGACGATTCCTCGCTGGCGACCGACTGGACCTGCGCGCCCTTGCGGATCTGCTCGATGGCGGACATGATCTGGCCGCCGGCGCGGCTGATTTCCTGCACGGCCGACGAGAGTTCCTCGGCGGAGGATGCCACTTCCTCGGCGCTTTTGGCGACGTCGGTGGAATTCTTGAGGTCCTCGGCCAGTTCGGACAGCGACGCCGACGCGGCCTCGCATTCGGCAAGCGCCTGGCTCTGCTCGGCGACGGTCTTGGCCGACTCCTCGGCGGCGGCCGACTGCTCCTCGGCCGCGGCGGCGATTTCCTGCGAGCCCTTCAGGGCCTGCTGTGCGGCGGCGGCCGACTGCTGCGCGCCCACGGCGATCTCGCGCACGCCGGCGACGATCTCGGCCGCATCCAGGCGGATCTGCTCCAGCTGTGCCGAGATGGTCTTGCCGTTCTCGACTTCGCCCAGCACGGTGCGGGCGGACGCGCCGATGCCTTCCGCCACGACCTTCACTTCGCCCTGGATCTGGCCGACGAGCTCCTGGATCTGCTTCGCGCTCTTCTCCGACGTCTCGGCCAGCGTGCGCACTTCGTCCGCGACGACGGCAAAGCCCTTGCCGTGCTTGCCCGCGCGTGCCGCCTCGATGGCGGCGTTCAGCGCGAGCAGGTTGGTCTGGTCGGCGATGCGGGCCACGGCCTTGACGATGTCGCCGATGTTGGCGGCCTGCTTTTCCAGCTCCGCGACCATCGTGACGGAGGCGGCCTGGCGTTCGGCGGCCACGCTCACGTTGCCGACCAGCGCGGCGATCTCGGCGCCCGTGCGGGCGACCAGGTTCTGGGCCGCGTCCATGCGGGCCTGGCTGGCATCGGCATTCTCGAGCTGGCGGCCGATGGCGACCTCCACCTGCTGGAACGCGGCCAGCGATTCCTGCGACGCCGACGACGCCTGCTGGGCGCCCGTCGCGATCTGGTCGGAGGCGCGCTTCAGTTCCTCGGCGGCGGACGCCGCTTCGTTGATGCCCGCCGCCAGCTGGGCGGCGGCGGCGGCGATGCGTTCGGCGGCCTGCTGCTGCTTGGCGAGCGTGCGGGCCTTCTTACGCTGGACATCGGCCAGGCGGGTGGCCGACGACGCGACCTTGGCGTTGGCGCCGTTGTCGTAAGGGGTGTTGGTGATGTTCTTGACGAGCGCCATCTGCGCCTCCTGAAAGATTGTTCACTGGGCCGTAATTACGGACAGCGCAGTGTATCCACGAGGCAACATAAGCCGACATGAGAGTGTTTCTTAGATGAGCCTAGGCGATTTCCTAGGCGTACCGAGTGCGAACGGTCGTTCAGTCGGCCGGTTTGACGAGACCGTGTTTCATTGCCCACAACACGAGACCCACCAGATCCCTCACGCCCGTACGTTCCATGATCTGCGCGCGGTGCGCGGCGATGGTCTTTTCGCTCAGGTCGAGTTCGTAGGCAATTTCCTTAGTCGACTTGCGGCTGGCGAACAACGCGAGGATTTGTTGTTGCCTGGGCGTCAATATGTCCAGTTGCTTGTCCGCGACAGCGGCCGGGCGCACGAAGCGGTCGATCATTTTTTTGGACACGGACGGGCTCAGGTAATTTTCGTCACGCGCCACGGCGCGCATTGCAATCTCCAGCTCGTTCGGTGCGGATTCCTTGAGGAGATAGGCCGAGGCGCCCAAGCGCAGCGCTTCCGCCACGAGTTCCTCCGACGCATGCATGCTGAGGATGACGACGCGCGAGCGCGGGCTTTCGGCACGGATGCGCGGCACCAGCTCGAGCCCGTTTTCCTCGCCCAGCCCGATGTCGGTGACGACGATGTGCGGCCGCACCTGCCGCACGAGTTCCATCGCGTCGACCACGTCGCTCGCCTCGCCGACGACGACGAAGTCCGCGATCTGGTCGATCAGGGTGCGGATCCCGGCGCGGACCAGCGCGTGATCATCCACCAGGACGACGTTCATGGTGTGGCTCCTCGGGCTGTAAGGGAATCACCGCCGTGACGCGCGTGCCGCGGCCGGGACTGCTGTGGATGTCGAACGTACCGCCCAGCAGCTGGACGCGCTCGGCCATGCCGGCCAGGCCGACGCGCCGCGAGGAGGCCGCATGTTCCCGCCAGTGCGGGGCGTCGAAGCCGACGCCGTCGTCGCGGACGATCAGCTCCAGCTCGTCGCCCTGGGCGCCGCCGTTGATCTCGACGACGACGTGGCGCGCGTGCGCATGGCGCATGATGTTGGTGACGCTCTCCTGGACGATGCGGTACACGCTGATCTCGACGACGGGTGCGAGGCGCAGCGGCAGGCCCGCGTACTCGAACACCCACGTCGGGCCGTCCTCGAACCGGTGCGCGAGCAACTGCCTGAGCGTCGCCTCGAGACCGAACAGGTCGAGACCCGGCGGCCGCAGCGACGTCGACAGGTCGCGCACCATCCCGACCAGCTGGGTCATCTCGTGCTCGGCCGTGCGCCACAACGCCAGGCCTTCCTCGTCCCCGAGCCATGGCAGGGCGCGGTGCAGCAACAGGTTCAGGGCGGTGAGGCGCTGGCCCAGCTCGTCGTGCAACTCGCGCGCGAGGGAGCGGCGTTCCGCCTCCTGCGCGTTGACGAGATCCAGCGAGAGGCGCGCCATGACGACCCGCTTCCTTTCCAACCTGCAGATCAGGCCCGCGCGTTCGACGACGAGACGCAGCGCCTGGGTGAGCCGTCCCAGCCGCGATTTCAAGATGTAGTCGACGGCGCCGGCCGCCAGCGCCGCGCGCAGCGCGTGCTCGTCGGCATTGGCGGTGAGGATGATCAGCGGCGTGTCCGGCGCGACCTGCGCGAGGATGGCCAGCGCCGCCCGCGCGTCGATCTGGTGCAGGTCCAGGTCCGACAGGACGACGTCCCAGGGGTCGGCCAGCGCCCGGCGGAAGCCGGGTTCGTCCCAGACGCGGCGCAATGCATAGCACAGGCCGTCGCGTTGCAGCCTATCTTCCAGCAACACCGTGTCGAAATGGGAATCGTCGAGTAGCAGCAGGCGCAGCGGCCGGTCCAGGCAGGCCTCGGCAGCGCCGCCGGGTGCGCCGCCAGCTGCGGTGCCCGTCGCGAGGGTTGCCATATGCATCGTTGCTCCGGTTTTTGTTAAATATTAGCGTGACACGGTTTTACGATGACGCACGATACGGACGCGACAGACTGTCGCTTCGATTCCTACACAGACACGGCTTCGTTTCCGATTGCCGTTCACTGCAACGCTGCGAAGATGGGACAACCGGATGCGCTTCGGCGCATCCGTTTGTCCGCACGGTAACGCAGGTCGCGTTCCGCGCGGGCCATCCAATCACACACTGGAGGAATCGCATGTTTGCACACAACAAGCGCTTGCAGTACACCGTGCGCGTCAGTGAACCGAATCCGGGGCTGGCCAACCTGATGCTCGAACAGTTCGGCGGCCCGCAGGGCGAGCTGGCCGCGGCCATGCGCTACTTCACCCAGGCCGTCGGCGAGGACGATGCGGGCCGGAAGGACATGTTGTTCGACATCGCCACCGAGGAGCTGAGCCACCTCGAGGTCATCGGCCACATCGTCGCCATGCTCAACAAGGGGGCGAAGGGCGAGCTGGCGGAAGCCGTCGACAGCGAGGCCGAGCTGTACCGCAAGATCCAGGGCGCCGGCAACGACAGCCACGTCACGCAGGTGTTGTACGGCGGCGGTCCGGCGCTCGTCAACTCGGCCGGCGTGCCGTGGACCGCGGCCTATATCGACACGATCGGCGAGCCGACCGCCGACCTGCGCTCCAACATCGCCGCCGAAGCGCGTGCGAAAATCGTGTACGAGCGCCTGATTGCGCTGACGGACGACCCGGGCGTGAAGGAGGCGTTGGGTTTCCTGATGACGCGGGAGATCGCGCACCAGAAGTCGTTCGAAAAGGCGCTGTACACGATCGCACCGAACTTCCCTCCGGGAAAAATGCCCGGCGACCCGCGCTTCGCCAACACTTATTTCAATATGTCGCAGGGCGCGGGTGAGGTGCGCGGCCCCTGGAACCAGGGCGAGAACTGGGACTTCATCTCCGACCGCGAGAAGCAGATGGCCGTCGACGGCGGCTCGGGCGAGGCGGAAGTCAAGCTGGCGGCCAAGGACATCGACCTCCTGAAGCAGATGGCCGACCGCACGATGTCCGACCCGTCCATCGACCCGCCGACCGGTGCCGAACTGGGCATGGGGAACCAGACGCTGGCTGACGGCATGACCGTGAGCCCGGGTGCGCAGCCCAGCCCCGGGGCGCCGAAGCTGCACTGAGGCGCCGACCCGTCGTTCCCGCCCGCGCGGGAACGACGCCTCTCCTGATTCCGATTCCGAAATCGCCATCACGCCCGTGCAGCAATCCGCAGGAGTCGCCGGCAGGTAAACGAGAGGGAAGAGGGCGCATATGTATGACGTGCGCCGTCGCCGCTGTGGTACATTCTTGTCAACCCGCATGGCACCTACATGACCACAGCACACCTTCAATCCGCCGCCTGGACCGAGGCGGCGCGCCTCGCCGCGCTCGACCGCTACGGCATCCTCGACACCCCGACGGAAGCGGCCTTCGACGCCATCGTACGCCTGGTGGCCGACCTGCTGGACGCGCCGATCGCCGCGGTCAACCTGATTGCCGGCGGTCGCCAGTGGTTCAAGTCCGAGATCGGCCTCGGCGTGCGCCAGATGCCGCTCGACGATTCCATCTGCAAGCACGCGCTGTTGGAAGAGAGTCTGATGGTCGTGCCGGACACGGCCAGCGACGTCCGCTTCGCCTGCAATCCCCTCGTCACGGGCGCGCCCGGCCTGCGCTTTTATGCCGGCGCGCTGCTGCGCACGCCCGAAGGGATCGCGCTCGGCACCTTGTGCGTCCTCGACCTGCGCGCGCGCCCGCAAGGCATCAGCGTGCAGCAGCGGCTCGCGCTGCGCACGCTCGGCGACCAGGTCATGACCCTGCTGGAACTGCGCCGCGCCGAGCGCGAACGGCATGCGGCCGAACAGGCGCTGCGCCGCACCCGCGCGGAACTGGACGAGGCCCGCGAGCTGGCGCGCGGCCTGCGCAGCCGCCTCGACGCCTTGCTGGCCGCGGCGCCGGTGGGCATCAGCTACGCCGACCGCACCGGCAAACTCGTCATGTGCAACGACGAGCTGGAACGGCTGTGGGGCGAATATCCGCGCACGTCCAGCGTGGCCGACTACGCCGAATGGAAAGGGTGGTGGGCCGATCACTCGGAACGCCACGGCCGTCCCGTCGCACCGGACGAATGGGCGCAGGCGCGGGCGCTGCGCGGGGAACACGCCGACGGCGACGTGATCGACATCGAGCCGTTCCACACGCCGGGCCGGCGCCGCACCGTGATCATCCGCGCGGCGCCCGTGCTCGATGCGGGCGGCGCCGTCGCCGGCTCCGTCACGGCAATCATCGACGTCACGCGTCAGCTGCACACGGAAAACGCGGCGCGGGCCTCGCGTGCGCGCCTCGAAACGATTCTCGAAGCGGGCGAGATCGGCACGTGGACGTGGGACATCGCGGCCGGCCGCGTCCACGCGGACGCCAATGTCGCCGCCATGTTCGGCGTGGCGGCCGGCGGCGACGGCGGCATCGCGCTGGACGATTATGTCCGTGCGATCCACCCGGACGATACGGCAGCCGTGCGCGCCAGCCTGGACCGCGCGCTGGCGAACGGCGAGCCCCACCAGCTCGCGTACCGCGTGCGCGACCGCGCCGGCGTCGAACGGACGGTCCACACGCGCGGCCGGGTCGAGCTCGATGCCGCCGGCACGCCCGTGCGCATGTCGGGCGTCGTGTTCGACATCTCGCGCCAGGCCGCGGCGGAAGCGCGGCTGCGGTCCAGCGAATCGGCGCGGCGCGCGGGCGAGCAGCGTTACCACACGGTATTGAAATCCATCGACGTGGGCTTCTGCATCATCGAGATGATCTTCGATGCCGCCGGCGAACCGTACGACTACCGCATCGTCGAAACCAACCCGGCCTTCGTGCGCCACACGGGCCTCGCGGACGCGGCGGGAAAGCGGATCCGCGAACTCGTGCCGGAACACGATGTGCGCTGGTCGCGCATCTACGGCCGCGTGGCAAAGACGGGCCTGCCCGTGCGCATCGAGCAGCACGCGGCGAACCTCGGGCGCTGGCTGGACGTGTACGCGGCCCGGCTGGGCGACGATGACAGCCACCACGTGGCCGTGTTCCTGCGCGATATCACCGAGGAGCGGGCGCGCCGCGAGACCTTGCGCGAGCTGGCCGACACGCTCGGGGAAGCGAACCGGCGCCAGTCCGAATTCCTCGCCACCCTGGCGCACGAGCTGCGCAATCCGCTGGCCCCCGTGCGCACGGGTCTCGACCTGCTGCGCATCGGGGCCGACAAGCCGGACGTGCTGGCCCGTGTGCGGCCGATGATGGAACGCCAGGTCAACCACCTCGTGCACCTCGTCGACGACCTGCTCGACGTCGCCCGCATCAGCAGCGGCAAGGTGGAACTGAAGATGACCGTCGTGCCGCTGAAGGACATCGTGCTGCGCGCCATCGAAATGACGCTGCCCGTGATCGAGGCCAAGCGCCACGACTTCCATGTCGACGTGGGCGACGACCCGCTGCACGTGCTCGCGGACGCGACGCGGCTCGCGCAGGTCGTCGGCAATCTGTTGACCAACGCGGCCAAGTACACGCCGGAAGGCGGCAGCATCGGCCTGGGCGTGCGGCGCAACGGCGACCGGGTGCGCGTCGAGGTCGCCGACAGCGGCATCGGCATTCCGCGCGAATCGCTGGCGCGGATCTTCGACATGTTCGCGCAGGTGGGACGCCATCGCGAGCAGGAATCGGGCGGCCTGGGCATCGGCCTGCATCTCGTGCGCCAGATGACGGCGCTGCACGGCGGGACCGTCGCCGCGGACAGTCCGGGCCCGGGCCGCGGCAGCACGTTCGTCGTCGACCTGCCGCTCGCGTCGGCCGCGGCTCCGCAGGCCCCGGACGCGCCCGACGCGCCTCGTCGCGCGCTGGGGCTGGGACCCGGACGGTGACGATTCGGGCCGGAGCACTTTTTCGGCCATGATCTTCAAAGCAGGCATGATCGTCAACGCGGGCTTTGCGGCTTGCCCGGCCGGTCCGCTCATCCGCGCGAGGCCATGACCACGTCATGCGTCCGGTATGGAGAGATGTCGATGCATGTTGAGATGTTGATCGAAAATGCGCTCCGGCCACGGATTGCTTGGCAAAAAAAATGCCCCGGCGGGACCGGGGCCTAAGCTCTGCTCTTGAAGACTCAGTTCCTGATTTCCAGCGCCCGGTTGAGGCTCAGCGCGGCCAGCGAGCCGACGGCGCCGGACAGCAGGTACAGGCTGACGTAGCCGAGGCCGAAGTTGGCGGCCAGGCCCAGCGCGACGAGCGGGGCGAAGGCGGCGCCGACGAGCCAGGCGAGGTCGGAGGTGAGGGCGGCACCCGTGTAGCGGTACTGCGGCAGGAAGTTCGACGTCACGGCGCCGGCGGCCTGGCCGTACGACAGGCCCAGCAGCAGGAAGCCGACGAGGATGAACGTGTTCTGGCCGGTCACGCCGCCGTCCATCAAGGTCGGGATGAAGCCGGAGAACAGGGCGATCAGCGCGGCCAGCGTGCCCAGCGTGTTGCGGCGGCCGAATTTGTCCGCGATGAGGCCCGAGGCCAGCACGCCGACGATGCCGAGGCCCGCGCCCATCATCTGGATCTGGAGGAATTCGGACATCGAGCGGGTGTCGTACAGCTGGATCCACGACAGCGGGAACACGGTCACCAGGTGGAACAGCGCATAGCTGCACAGGGCGGCGAGGGCGCCGATGACGATGTTCGTGCCCTGCTTGCCGATCACTTCGCGCGCCGGAGCCGGGTCGAGCTCATGCTCGTCGAGCAGGTGGGTATAGTCCGGGGTCGACACGAGGCGCAGGCGGGCGAACAGCGCGACGACGTTGATTGCGAAGGCGACATAGAACGGATAACGCCAGCCCCATACGAGGAAATCGTCCTGCGACAGCTGGGCCATCAGATACGAAAACAAGCCGGCCGCGATGATGAATCCCGTCGGTGCGCCAAGTTGTCCCAACATGGCGTACCATCCTCGCTTGTTCTCGGGGGCGTTGAGCGCGAGCAGCGAAGGCAGCCCGTCCCACGACCCGCCCTGGGCGACGCCCTGGCCGATGCGCAGGATGGCAAGGGACACGATCGACCACTCGCCCCAACGGGAATAGGTGGGCAGCATCGAGATGGCGACCGTCGCGGAGCCCATCAGGAACAGGGCGATGGTCAGTTTGATCTCCCGGCTGAAATGCCGCTGGATGATCATGAAGAAGAGTGACGCGATGGGCCGTGCCACATAGGCCAGCGCGAAGATGGCGAACGAGTAGAGCGTGCCTTCCAGCCGGTCGGCGAACGGGAAGAACACGGCGGGAAAGACGAGCACCGAAGCGATCGCGTAAACGAAGAAGTCGAAGTATTCGGAAGCGCGGCCGATGACGACGCCGACCGCGATCTCGCCCGGGGCAATTTTCGTGTCGCGGGTGTTGATGTTCCGGGCCCCGGAGTGGGGTGCTGTGATGGGAGCGGCTCCTGCGCCGCCGTACGTATTCGGGGTGCCTTGCATGTCTTCGTCTCCTTATGTCATCCAACGGCCCGCGGGACCCTCAAATGCTGCAGAACGGAAAAGGGTAGGACAAAACGTCCAATCGCCAAACGCACGCCGTTGGCGTTACATTAGCATGTTATTTTTCCCATGTAACGTAAAACACAAGCATGATTCCAAAGACCCTCCGTCGCGGAGTGTTCCTCTCCCCCCTGATGGCGGCCCTCGCGGGCTGCAATACGGTGGTGATGAACCCTACCGGTGACATAGCCAAGCAAGAGGCGGATCTGATCGTCGTTTCGGTGATCCTGATGCTGCTGATTATCGTTCCCGTGATGATCCTGATCATCTGGTTCGCCCGCAAATACCGGGCGAGCAATACCGAGGCGGCCTACGAGCCGGACTGGGACCACTCGACCAAGCTGGAACTGGTCATCTGGGGCGCCCCCCTCCTGATCATCATCGTCCTGGGCCTCGTGACCTGGATCTCGACGCACAAGCTCGACCCGTACCGCCCGCTGGACCGCATCGCCGAGGGCCGTCCGGTGCCCGCGACGGCCAAGCCGCTGGTCATCCAGGCCGTGGCGATGGACTGGAAATGGCTGTTCATCTATCCGGAGCAGGGCATCGCGACCGTCAACGAACTGGTCGTCCCGGTCGACGTGCCGGTGCGCTTCAAGATCAGCGCGACGTCGGTCATGAATGCGTTCTACGTTCCTGAGCTGGCGGGCATGGTCTACGCGATGCCGGCCATGGAAACGACGCTGAACGCCGTCCAGAACAAGCCGATCCAGTCGGTGGGCTTCTCCTCCAACTACAGCGGCGCGGGTTACTCGGACATGCGCTTCGGCTACCGCGGCGTGCCGCAGGGCGACTTCGATGCCTGGGTCCAGTCGGTCAAGTCCGCCGGCGAGGCCAAGCTCGACCGCGCGAACTACCTGACGCTCGAAAAGCCGAGCATCAAGGAACCGGTGCACCGCTATGCGGCCGTCGACAACGACCTGTTCTACCGCGTCCTGAACCGCTGCGTCGCCGACGGCGTCGTCTGCCAGGACAAGATGATGAACGAGGACGCCAAGAAGGCCCGCGAAATGGCTATGCGTAACATGCCACAACAAGCGGCAGCGACCCGCCTGGCCCAGGCCAACGGCGAGGTCTGCACCACGCCCAACGATCCTGTGAAGAAGAAGTAATCATGCACGAGCAATTTGACTTAGCGAAGTTGATCTTCGGTCGGCTCAGCTGGGAAGCGATTCCCTACCACGAGCCGATCCTGATCGGTACCTTTATCATGGTGGCGCTGGGCGGCCTGGCTCTCCTGGCCGTCCTCACCAAGTTCAAACTGTGGGGCTATCTCTGGAACGAGTGGTTCACCAGTATCGACCACAAGAAGATCGGCATCATGTACATGATCCTCGGTCTGATCATGTTCTTGCGCGGCTTCGCCGACGCGCTGATGATGCGCGCCCAGCAGGCATTCTCGTTCGGCGATTCGCACGGCTTCCTGCCGCCGCACCACTACGACCAGGTCTTCACCGCCCACGGCGTGATCATGATCTTCTTCGTGGCGATGCCGTTCGTGACTGGCCTGATGAACTACGTCGTGCCCCTGCAGATCGGCGCGCGCGACGTGGCGTTCCCGTTCCTGAACAACTTCTCGTTCTGGATGACGACCGCCGGCGCGATCCTCGTGATGGCCTCGCTGTTCGTCGGTGAATTCGCCCGTACCGGCTGGCTGGCGTATCCGCCGCTGTCCGGCATCCTGGCGAGCCCGGACGTCGGCGTCGACTACTACATCTGGTCATTGCAGGTGGCGGGTGTCGGCACATTGCTGTCAGGCGTGAACCTGGTCGTCACCATCATCAAGATGCGCGCCCCGGGCATGGACCTGATGAAGATGCCGGTGTTCACCTGGACCGCCCTGTGCACCAACATCCTGATCGTGATGGCCTTCCCGATCCTGACCGTCACCCTGGCGATGCTGGGCCTGGACCGTCTGTTCGACACCCACTTCTTCACGAACGAACTGGGCGGCAACGCCATGATGTACGTGAACCTGATCTGGATCTGGGGCCACCCCGAGGTCTACATCCTGGTACTGCCGGCCTTCGGCATCTATTCGGAAGTCGTCGCGACGTTCTGCAACAAGCGCCTGTTCGGCTACTCGTCGATGGTCTATGCGACCGTCGTGATCATGGTCCTGTCCTACCTCGTGTGGCTGCACCACTTCTTCACGATGGGTTCGGGCGCGAGCGTGAACTCGTTCTTCGGCATCACCACGATGATCATCTCGATCCCGACCGGCGCCAAGATCTTCAACTGGCTGTTCACCATGTACAAAGGCCGCATCCGCTATGAACTGCCGATGATGTGGACCGTGTCGTTCATGATCACCTTCATCATCGGCGGCATGACCGGCGTGATGCTGGCGGTGCCGTCGGCCGACTTCGTGCTGCACAACTCGCTGTTCCTGATCGCCCACTTCCACAACGTCATCATCGGCGGCGTGCTGTTCGGCCTGTTCGCGGGCGTCAACTACTGGTGGCCGAAGATGTTCGGCTTCCGCCTGAACCGCAAGTGGGGCGTGTACTCGTTCTGGCTGTGGTCGATCGGCTTCTGGGTCGCCTTCACCCCGCCGTACATCCTGGGCTTCATGGGCGTGACCCGCCGCATGAGCCACTTCGACGACCCGTCGATCCACTGGCTGTTCCAGGTGTCGCTGCTCGGCACGCTGATGATCGCCGCCGGCATCGGCTGCATGCTGATGCAGATCGCCGTCTCGATCATCAACCGCAAGGAACTGGCCGACGTCACCGGCGACCCGTGGAACGGCCGTACCCTGGAGTGGGCCACCTCGTCGCCGCCGCCGGACTACAACTTCGCGTTCACCCCGGTCGTGCACGATAACGACGCCTGGGCCGACATGAAGAAGCACGGCTACAAGCGTCCGCTGAGGGACTTCGTCGCGATCCACATGCCGAAGAACACGTGGGCCGGTCCGGTCATCCCGGGCATCTCGTTCCTGATGGCGTTCGGCATCATCTGGCACATGTGGCTGCTGGTCGGCGTGACGTTCCTCGGCATGATCGCCGTCGCCATCTACCACACGTTCGATTACAAACGCGACTTCTACATCCCGGCGGACGAAGTGACCCGCACGGAAGAAGAGCGCACCCGTCTGCTGGAAGCCCATGTCTGAAATTAACGTAACCCACGCCGGCGCCGCGAGCGCCGACCCGAGCTCGCGCTACTACGTGCGCGAGCACCATCCGGAAAACGGCACGCTGCTCGGTTTCTGGATCTACCTGATGAGCGACTGCCTCATCTTCGCCTGCCTGTTCGCCGCCTATGCAGTCCTGGGCCGCAACTACGCGGGCGGCCCGTCGGGCGCCGAGATCTTCGAGCTGCCGACCGTCGCGCTGAACACGGCGTTCCTGCTGGTGTCGTCGATCACGTACGGCTTCGCCATGCTGACCGCCCAGAAGAAGAACGTGAAGGGCACGCAGATCTGGCTGGCCATCACGGGCATCCTGGGCGCCTGCTTCCTGTTCCTGGAACTGCAGGAATTCGCGACGCTGATCCACGAAGGCAACGGCCCGTGGCGTTCGGGCTTCCTGACCTCGTTCTTCTCGCTGGTCGGGACGCACGGCCTGCACGTGACCTTCGGTATCGTGTGGCTCGTCACGCTGATGTTCCAGCTCGGTAAGCACGGCATCAACGCCGCCAACTACCGCCGCCTCGCCTGCCTGTCGATGTTCTGGCACTTCCTGGACGTCGTCTGGATCGGCGTGTTCACCTTTGTCTATCTGATGGGAGTCCTGCCATGAGCGACCTGCATCACGCCCACGGCCATGGCCACGACCACGGCCACGGTCATCACGACGATGACCACCTGCATGCCCACGGCAGCTTCAAGGATTACACGATCGGCTTCATCCTGTCCGTGATCCTGACGGCCATCCCGTTCTGGCTGGTGATGACGCACCAGGTGGCGCCGGGCGCGACCAAAGCCCTGATCATCGGTTTCGCCGCCGTGCAGTTCGTCGTGCACATGGTGTATTTCCTGCACATGAACTCGAAGTCGGAAGGCGGCTGGAACATGATGGCCATGCTGCTGACCATCATCCTGCTGTTCATCGTGCTGACCGGCTCCATCTGGGTCATGTACCACATGAACGCCAACATGATGCCCAATATGGGCAATGACGGCAGTTCGGTACACGGCATGCACGACATGCAGTAATGGCGAGAGACGATCGCGCAGCCTCGCCCGTTCCCGGCCGCCGGGGTTTTTCCCCGCTGCTGGCGAGCGCGGCGCTGTTGCTGATCGTCCTGTTCGCCGGTCTGGGCACCTGGCAGGTCTATCGCCTGCAATGGAAACTGGACCTCATCGCACGCGTGGATGCACGCGTGCACGCCGCCCCGGCACCGCCGCCACCGCGCGCGCGCTGGGCCGGCATCACCCCCGGCTCCGACGAGTACCGCCGCGTCACACTGCACGGCACGTATCTCTACGATCTCACCACGCCCGTCCAGGCTCTCACGGAAGAGGGTAGCGGCTACTGGCTGCTCACGCCGCTGTGCACGCAGGACGGCATCATTCTCGTCAACCGCGGCTTCATTCCGGCCGAACTCGGCGCACGCACGCGCTACGCGCCGCGGCGCGCGGCGGGCGATCCGTGCGCCGGCGCCGGTCCCGCGGTCGACGTCACCGGGCTGCTGCGCACGAGCGAGCATCAGGGCGCTTTTACGCGCACCAACGATCCGGGCGCAGGCCGCTGGTATACCCGCGACGTGGCCGCCATCGCCGCCGCGCGCGGCCTGACGACGGCGCCGTTCTTCGTCGACGCCGCCGCGAACCAGAACCCGCCCGGCAGTCCCGACCGGCCGGTCGGCGGCCTGACGGTCGTGACATTCCCGAACAGCCACCTCGTGTATGCGATCACTTGGTATGCTCTTGCCTTGATGGTGGCCGGCGCCTGGTGGTGGGTGGCCCGCCGCGGCCAGGACCATGACGACGATGAACGACACGACTGATTTGCTGAAACGCGTATTCGAGCGGGGCGCCGACAATGTCGCCGCCGTCGAATACGTGGCCGGCCACAAGAACATGCTGCAGCTGATCGAGCTGCGCTGGATCGCCGTCATCGGCCAGATCACGACGATCGCCGGCGCGATCCTCGTGTTCGACGTGCGCCTGCCGCTCGTGCAGATGCTCGAGGTGCTGGCCTGCCTGATCGCCTTCAACATCGCCAGCCACCTGCGCTGGCACGAACACCGGCCCGTCACCAACAGCGAACTGTTTCTCGCGCTCCTCGTCGACGTGGCCAGCCTCACGATGCAGCTGTACCTGTCGGGCGGCACGACGAACCCGTTCGCCTTCCTCTACCTGCTGCAGGTGATCCTGTCGGCCGTGCTGCTGGAAGCGTGGTCGACGTGGACCATCGTCGCCATCACGCTCGCCTGCCTCGCGGGCCTGTCCGTGTTCGCCAAGCCGCTCGCACTGCCGTTCGACCATGCGCGCGGCATCTCGAGCCTGTACGTGCAGGGCATGCTGATCTGCTTCGTCCTGAACGCGGCGCTGCTCGTCGTGTTCATCATGCGCATCACGAACACGCTGAAGGCCAAGGCGGCCCAGCTCGCGGACCTGCGCCAGCGCGCGGCCGAGGAAGAGCACATCGTGCGCATGGGCCTACTCGCGTCGGGCGCGGCGCACGAGCTGGGGACGCCGCTCGCGACCTTGTCCGTGATCCTCGGCGACTGGAAGCGCATGCGCGAATTCAAGGCCAACCCGGACCTGCTGGAAGAGATCACGGAGATGGAGACGCAGCTCAAGCGCTGCAAGGCCATCGTCAGCGGCATCCTGCTGTCGGCCGGCGAGGCGCGCGGCGAATCGGCCGCGCGCACGACGATCCGCGGCTTCCTGGACAAGCTCGTCGACGAGTGGAAGCTCAGCCGCCCCGTGCGCGAGGTGGACTACCGCAACCGGATCGAACACGACCTGCCGGTCGCCTTCGATTCCGCCCTCAAACAGATGATCGACAACGTGCTGGACAACGCCCTCGAAGCCTCGCCGGACTGGGTCGGCGTCGAAGCCGGCGTCGAGGACGGCACGCTCGTGCTGACCGTGCTCGATCACGGCCCCGGCTTCGCCCCGGGGATGCTGGCGCAGTTCGGCAAGCCGTACCAGTCCAGCAAGGGCCGTCCCGGCGGCGGCCTGGGCCTGTTCCTCGTCGTGAACGTGGCCCGCACGCTGGGCGGCACGGTGCAGGCGGTGAACCGGACGGGCGGCGGCGCCGCCGTCACGCTGACGCTGCCGCTGTCCGCGATCGCGCTCGACAAGGAACCCCTGCATGTCCACTGAAGACGACAAGAAAGACGAAATGCACCGCCTCCTCTTGATCATCGAAGACGACGACGCCTTCGCCCGCACGCTGGGCCGCTCGTTCGAACGGCGCGGCTACCAGGTGCTGCAGGCGCCCGGCCTGGACGAGGCGCAGGAACTCCTGAAGGAACACTCGCCGGGCTATGCCGTCGTCGACCTGAAACTCAAGGGGAACAGCTCGGGCCTGGCCTGCGTGCAGATGCTGCATGCGCACGACCCGGACATGCAGATCGTCGTGCTGACGGGCTTCGCCAGCATCGGCACGGCCGTCGAAGCGATCAAGCTGGGCGCCTGCCAATACCTCGCCAAGCCGTCGAACACGGACGACATCGAGGCCGCCTTCGGCCACGTCGCCGGTAACACCGACCTGGAGCTGACGAACCGCTCCACGTCGATCAAGACGCTGGAATGGGAGCGCATCCACGCCGTGCTGGCCGAGACCGATTTCAATATCTCGGAAGCGGCGCGCCGGCTCGGCATGCACCGGCGCACGCTGGCGCGCAAGCTGGAAAAGCAGCGCGTGAAGTGATCAAGCGTCCAGGCTGGCCGGCGCGGCGCCGGCACGCGCATCCGCCCGGTTTCCCCACGCATGGGGTCGGCACCGCGTCAGCGCGGACTGCGGTGCAAATCTCCCGTTTGCTCCGGATTCACGTCGGGCGGCGATCCGCGCGTTCTGTCCCGGATGACCCGCCAGCAGACTTCCGGTTCGATGACCGTACCGCTGAAAAACGCCCATCCTTTCTCGCGGCCGAATACCCGCATGAAGACGAGCCCGACCTCGATCAGGTCGGCCGTGGCGTGATCCTTGCGGCGATCGACGCCGAGGAAATGCCGCAGTTCGTCGTCGTTCCCTGACATTTCCGCCGGCGCGCCGAGTGTCGGGCCCCGGCATCAGGCCGGCACCGGTTCCGATTCGGGGCCGCGTCCCGATGACGGCGTGCGGAACCGGCCCGAGATCACCCGGCGATACACGGCGGGATCGATCTCCGTGCAATGAAAATACGCTTCCGCGTTGTTGCGCCCGAACACGCGCATGAAATAGACCCCGACTTGCACGATATCCGCGCTCGTCGCGTCCATTCGCCGCTCGATCATGTCGCGACGGAGGCCGTCATGATGGGTCATGGTCTTCGGCGTCCTCAAGAAGAAAACGGAATGCGTGAGGGGCGATGCAGATAAACGTTCCGCATTCCGGACGAATGCATTCCAGAGCCAGGACATCATTTGCGGTTATCTCCTGCGCGTGGGACTGCGCGTGGGCGGCGCAGCAGATCGGTGACGATACTTTCACAGCGGACAGAACCGTTGTCTGTAACCAAAAGTCGATTTGTGACAGCTAAACGTCCTTCGCGTCCGGCTCCGCCGGCGGAATATACGCGCCCGCAGCCGCGACTTTATCGAGCAAATTCCGCATCGCGGCATCCGCGAGCGCCAGGACCAGCGCCGAGTAATGGCGGCGGCGGCTGGGGTCGAGCGTGACTTCCAGCCCGATTGCGATCACTTCAGGATGATCGGTAGCCGAGCGAGGGAGTGGATGTCTTGACATAGCGCAAGAACCTTGCAGTTGATGTTTGAAACCGGACAAGCTGAGCTTAGTCTCGTGGTGCAACGCAGCAGTTGATTTTCCTCAAACTCGCCCAGTGATTACCCGAATTGCATGAATAAGCTCGCGGCGGCGCAGCAAACACACAACAGTGAAATTATGTGAGTGTTGGATTTACACCAATTAATTTGAAAACAAGTGACTAAAAGTTAAAGTCAACCGTATCATTTGGGACTTTTCTACTTCCCAACACCCTCAACAATAGGAGGCAGCATGATCCAGATGATGGTTGCGGACCGAAGTGAGACGATGCGGCTTGGCGTCTGCGCGCTCTTCAATAAACATCCCGGGAATGTCGTGATACAAGAGGCGGCCAACCGCGCCGACGTCATCGCCAAACTCGAAGTCGACCACTACAACCTGATCCTCGTCGACCCGGTGCTGGCGGCGGGACACGAAGAAAATTTCCTGCGCCAGATCCGGGCAACCGCGCCGCGCTCGAATGTCCTGGTCTATACCGAGCTCGACGAACTGCATTTCGGCATGCGCGCCATCCGGTGCGGCGCGAAAGGCTATGTCATGAAAAGCCGTCCGGCGGATGAGCTATTGGCCGCGGCCAGCCGGGTCAGCGCGGGCAAAGTCCATATGAGCGAAGCGCTTGCCGAGGAGGTCGCGCTCAACACGTGGGAGGGAAAGGCGATGTCCCTGCATGAAACGCTCAGCGACCGCGAATATCTCGTGTTTGCCATGCTGGTGTGCGGCCGGAGCGTCACTTCCATCGCGGCAGCGCTCCACTTGAGCATCAAGACGATCAGCACCCATAAGGCCCGGGCCATGGTCAAGCTGCGATGTAAAAGCCTGAGCGACATGATTCAGTACTGCATCAGCCACAATCTGTCGGCGGAATGCAGAGCGCGTTGCGCCGACCGATAGGCCGGCGCGGTCGCCAGGAGGCCGTACCACATTCGCGTCTCCGTTTCGTCGCAGCGGAACGGGGCGCGGATCCAGATGCCTGCCGCCGCCGCGGCTACGGACATCGGACTTTTTGCTATCCTGCTGATGAGGTACATGGCAGCGTCTCCTCCCCGTCGACCCGGCGAAGTCATGGCCTGGTTTTTGCCAGAATTTAATTGACCGCGAGCAATCTGATCTTCATGCTAGCCAAGCGAATGGCTTTTCGCAAACGGCTAATGTGCAAAGCTTGAGATTAATCAAATCGCTCGCGTTGAACGAAGCGCACGCGGTGGTTAAAGGGGGGTCAGCGTGTGGTAGATTCGCGACTTTGCCCGGAAGACCCATGACCCATCCGCATCTGCAGACCCGCGCCGGCGCGCTCGTATCGACGATCCTGCTGGCAGGCTGCGCCAGCCTCGGGCCCCAGCGTCCGCCCGCCGCCGCCTTCGTCGTGCTGGGCGAGGACGGGGCACCTGCGGCGCGCGCCATCACGACGGCGCCCGCCTGCCCATCGATCACCATCGACGGCCGCACGACGACGATGGCCGTACGGGCGCCGTTCGGCGCGATTCCGCTGCGCGGCAAGGACCACAGTGCCGGCTATCATCCGGACGCGAAGTCGACCCCGGTGCTGTCGTGCGAGACGGCGCTCCCCGCGGGCAGCACGCGGGTCGACGTCGCGGGCCGGCCACTGCCGCTGCCCAGGGCCGACGTGAAGCGCATCGTCGTGATCGGCGACACGGGCTGCCGCCTGAAGGGCAAGGAATTCCAGGACTGTAACGACCCGCAGGCGTACCCGTTCGCGCGCGTGGCCGCCAGCGCGGCCGCATGGAAACCGGACCTCGTCGTGCACGTGGGCGACTTCCACTACCGCGAAGATCCATGCCCGGCCGACCGCCCGGGCTGCGCCGGCAGTCCGTACGGCTACGGCTGGGATGCGTGGAACGCCGATTTCTTCGCGCCCGGGCAAGCGTTGCTCGCGGCCGCGCCGTGGGTCCTCGCGCGCGGCAACCACGAAACGTGCGCGCGCGGCGGGCAGGGCTGGTGGCGCTTCCTCGACGCCCATCGCTACGACCCGGCCGCGAACTGCGACGACCCCTCCGCGGACGAGCGCGCGGACTATACCGACCCGTATGCGGTGCCGCTGGGCGGCGATGCGCAGCTGATCGTGTTCGACAGCGCGAACACGAACTGGAAGGGTTTCAAGCCGGGCGACGTGCGCGTCGAACGCTACGCCGACACATGGCGCAAGATCGACCTGCTCGCGCGCCGGCAGCGCTACAACATCGCCGTCGACCATCATCCGCTGTACGCGTTCGGCGCCACCCGGGACGCGCAGACGGGCGCCGTCACGCTGTTCGGCGGCGACGCCGGCCTGACGCAGGTATTCGGCGCGCTCGACCCGCGCCTGCTGCCGTCCACGGTCGACATGCTGTTGTCCGGCCACGTGCACTTGTGGGAGCAGACCAGCTTCGCGACGGATCACCCGACCCAGTTCGTGGCGGGCTTCGCCGGCACGGCGGAAGACATCGTACCGCTGCCGAAAACGCCACCCGCCGGCCAGTCGCCCGCGCCGGGCGCCACGCTGGACGCGATGAGTTCATGGATCGATGGTTTCGGCTTCATGACGATGGAGCGCACCGGGCCGGACACGTGGCACGTCGTCGTCCACGACCGCGACGGCAAGACGCGCAATACCTGCACCGTGCAAGGCCGCCGTTCGACCTGTGCAGTGCCCCAGGTCTGAAGCATCAGAAATATATTGGCACAAAAGTGATTGCTTCCCACACATGTCCTGTGACACAATAAACATGTGAGCGGGGCAGCGTTCCGCCGTCTCGCGAGCAACGATGAGGATACCTTGTATCGCTTGTGCTCCCGGCCCGCCGGGAGCTTTTTTCCAGGCCGGTAGCGTGTTACATCTGGGCCAGCAGCACATTGCCACTGGCTTCGTCCGCCTCGAGCAGGGCGATCAATTTTGCAAGGTCTTGTTCCAGGCGCTCCAATGTGTCCGCGTCCAGCGCGGACAGCGCATCCGGCAGCACGCCGGCAAAGGGCAGGGGCGCGGTGCGCAAGACGTCGGCGCCGGCCGGCTGGATGCGCAGCGACACGCTGCGGCGGTCGGTGCCTTCGCGGCTCGTCGCGACGAGGCCGCGTTCCACGAGGCTCTTGATCAGGTTGCTGGCCGTCGACTGGTGGATATCCAGTTCGCGCGCGAGCTCCGTCACGCCAATGCCGGGACGGCGGTCGATGACGGACAAGGCCCACAACTGGGCGCCGCCGACGCCGGCTTCGCGCTCGACCTGCCGGAAATGGGTTTTGACAGAATTGAAAACGACGCGGAACTGGCGCAGCACACGAGTGGATGGCGCCAGCGGCGTGGACGGCTCGTTGGCCGCGTTGGATTGAGAAGACGAGGACATGCAAGAATGATAGCGGAAATACCGGCACGGCGTCGAATAATGTCATTCAGGAAACGATTCGCATGACACCGGCCCCCGATCTGCGCCGCGAACTGGGCGACTGGCGCGTGTGGACCGTGCGCGCCATCGTCATCCTTCTCTCCGCGCTGGCCGGCCTCACGGTCGTCGGCTTCTCGTGGCTGGCCGATGTGGCCTACGACCGCTTCGCCGCGCTGCGCGGCCTCGCCTGGTGGAGCCCCCTGATCTGGACCCCGGCCTGCACGGCATTCGTCGTCTGGTGCACGCGCCGCTTCGCGCCGGGCGCGGCCGGTTCCGGCATTCCGCAGGTGATGGCCACCCTCGACACGACGGTCGGCGAGGCCGAGCGCGGGTTGTTCGTGTCGCTGCGCCTGTCGATCGCCAAGATCCTGCTGACGGCCGGCGGCCTGCTGGGCGGCCTGTCGCTGGGACGCGAGGGGCCGTCCGTACAGATCGCGGCCGGCGTGATGCTGCAGGCGCGCCGGCTGATCCCGGCCGGCAGCGCGGTCGGCATCCATGGGCTGCTCGTCGCCGGCGGCGCGGCCGGCATCGCGGCCGCGTTCAACACGCCGCTGGGCGGCGTGATGTTCGCCATCGAAGAGCTGGCGCGCGCGCCGGAACAGCGCTCCAGCGGCCTGCTCATCGCCGGCATCGTGCTGGCCGGCCTCGTCGGCGTGTCCGCGCACGGCGACAGCGCCTACTTCGGCGTCATCCACGCGCCCGCGATCGGTCTGCATCTGCTGTTGCCGGGCCTGCTCGTCGCGATCCTGTCGGGGCTGGCCGGCGGCCTGTTCTCCCGGCTGACGATCGCATCGCTGTCCGGCACGAGCCCCGACCGTGCGACCCGCTGGCGCGCGCGCCGGCCCGTGCTGTTCGCGGCCGCGTGCGGGCTCGGCGTCGCGCTGATCGGCGTCGCGACGGGCGGCGCCGCGTTCGGCTCCGGCTATGCGAGCACGCGCCACATGGTGGACGGCAGCGCCGCGATGCCGTTCGCTTACGCCCCCTTCAAATTCCTCGCGACGTGGCTGACGTCGTGGTCCGGCGTACCGGCCGGGATCTTCGCGCCGTCCCTCGCCATCGGCGCCGCGTTCGGCAACGACGTCGCCTTGCTGTTGTACGGCGCGCAGGTTCCGGCCCTCATCGCGCTGGGCATGGTGGGTTTTCTTGCCGCCGCGACGCAGGCGCCGCTGACGGCCTTCATCATCGTGATGGAAATGGTCGACGGCCATGTGATGGTGCTGAGCCTGATGGCCTGCGCCCTGATCGCGTTCGCCGTCGCCCGCCTCATCAGTCCGGCGCTGTATCCGACCCTCGCGAAGCTGCAACTGGAACGGATCCCCGCGCCGACCGTGGCGCGGGCACAACCCCCGACGACAGACTGAAGCGGTACGGCAACTTCTGGTCCCGGTGTGTGCAAATTTGCTAGGATGGGGCATGCTGACACGGAAAGTGCGCCTCGGCCGCGCCCCCGCGCGGTCTCCGACCCCTGCCGCGGTGCTCACACTGCTGGCGGGGCTGGGTCTTACTGCCGCGATGGCCGTCGGCCTGGTCGACGCCGAGCGCGAGCGGGCCCGCTCCGAATTCCTGCAGCGCGCCGAAATCCGCAACGCGACCGTGACCCGCAGCTTCGGTGACGCGCTCGACGTGCTGCAGGCCGCGAACGCGCTGTTCGCCTCCGTCGGCATCGCCACGCGCGACGAGTTCGGCGCCTTCGCCAGGCCGCTGCTGGCCAGCCATCCGTATCTGCAGGCCGTCGTGTTCCACCGCATGGTGAACAGCGCCGAGCGTGCGGCGTTCGAGGCCGAGAACCAGCGCTACCGTCCCGGCTTCGAGATCCGCGAGCGGCGGGTGACGGGCAATACGGTCGCGCTGGTGCGCGCGGCAAAGCGGCCGCGCTACCTCGTCACGGACTATGTCGAGCCGCTGGCCGGCAATGAAGTCACGCTCGGCTACGATGCGTTTTCCTTTCCGCCGCAAGGCTCGACGTTCATGCGCGCCATCGACACGGGCCAGGTCGCATCCAGCTTCCTGCTGCCGCTGCTGCAGCGCGACGACCGCCCCGGCTTCGTCATGATCCAGCCCGTGTACCGGCGCGACGCGCCGCTCGACAACGCGGCCGCACGCAGCGCCGCCGCGCTCGGCGACACCGCCGTCGTCATCGACGTGAACGCGCTCGTCGGCTCGAACCTCGCGAAGTCGAATCTGTTGATGCGCAACGGCCTCAGGATCGAGTTGTTCGGCCCGGGCCTGGACGGACCGCAGCGCGCCTATTTCTACGACACGCTGGACCGCGCGACCGTGCCGTCCTGGCACGCGTGGCTCGGGGATGCGTTGTTCACGAACCGCCATGCATTCGACGTGGCCGGCATGCCCTGGGAGCTGCGCATCACCGGACGCGCGAGCGCGATGGCGGCCGGCGCCGGGCCGCTCGTCGCGTTCGTCCTCGGCTGCCTCGTGAGCCTGGCCACGTCCGCCTACGTGCAAACCCGCGTGAAACGCACGCGCCGCATCGAGGCGCTCGTCGAGAGCCGCACGGCCGACCTGCACGAAGCCCTGGATTCGCTGCGGCTGTACCGGCGCGCCATCGACGCCAGCGCGAACGCCATCATCCTCGTCAGCGCGACGCGGCCCGGCTACCCGATCGAATACGTGAACCCCGCGTTCGAGCGCATCCGCGGCTACACGCGGGCGCAGGCGGTCGGGCGCGGCCTGCTGGACGTCGGCTCGCGTGAGCCGGACCAGGCCGCGGTAGCCGAATTGCGCGCCGCCATCCGCGAACGGCGCGAAGGACATGTGTCGATGCGCCTGAACTGCGGCGACGGCCGCGAGATGTACGCCGAGGTCTACATCGCCCCCGTCAACAACGAGGACGGCGTGACGACGCACTTCGTGATGACGCAATACGACGTGACGATGGCCAAGCGCTACGAGGCCGAACTGGAGGCGCGCACGCGCTTCGACACGCTCACGGGCCTGGCCAACCGCGCGCTGCTGCACGACCGCATCGAGAACGCGATCAACCTCGCGGCCGGACGCGGCGCCGTGTGGGTGGCGGCGCTCGACCTCGACCACTTCAAGTTCGTCAACGACACCCTCGGCCACGACGCCGGCGACGAGTTGCTGAAGGCGGCCGCGCAGCGCATCAGCACCGCCGTCGAACGGTCGGACACGGTGGCCCGCACCGGCGGCGACGAGTTCGTACTGGTGCTGCCGGGCCGCGACAACGAGTCGGAAGCGGCGGCCACCGTCCGCGCCGTGCTGGAGGCGCTCGCGCATCCGCTCGCGCTGAACGGCCAGGAACTCGTGCTGACGGGCAGCGCGGGCCTCGCCGCGTATCCGGTCGACGGCAGCGACGCCGCGACGCTCATCCAGCACGCGGAAGTGGCAATGTACCGCTCCAAGGAACTGGGCCGCAACATGGTGCAGTTCTACATGCCGACGATGAACGCGCGGGCCCGCGAACGGCTCGCGCTGGAGGGCGCGCTGCGCAGCGCGCTGACGCACGACGAGTTCGAGTTGTATTACCAGCCGCAGGTCGACCTGGAATCGGGCCACGTCGTCGGGCTGGAAGCGCTGATCCGCTGGCGCCACCCGAGCATGGGCATGGTGCGTCCCGACCGCTTCATCAACCTGGCCGAGGAGACCGGCCTCATCGTCCCCATCGGCGCGTGGGTGCTGCGCACGGCGTGCCGCCAGAGCCGCGCGTGGCAGCATGCCGGCCTCGGTCCGCTGCGCATCGCCGTGAACCTGTCGGCGCGCCAGTTCGCCGAACCGAACCTCGTGCGCGAGATCGCCCGCGTGCTGGAAGAGACGGGGCTGTCCGCGGCCTGCCTGGAAGTGGAGATCACGGAAAGCCTCGTGATGGGCGACGTCGAGAGCGCGATCCGCACGATGCGCGAACTGAAACAGATGGGGGTGCAGCTGTCGATCGACGACTTCGGCACCGGGTACTCGAGCCTCTCATACCTGCGCCGCTTTCCGGTCGACGTGCTCAAGATCGACCGCAGCTTCGTGCGCGACATCCCGTTCGACGAGGACGACGCGGCCCTGGTCGCCGCGATCATCGAACTGGCGCGCGGCCTGCGCATGCGCGTGATCGCCGAGGGCGTGGAGACGGAAGCGCAGCTCGACTACCTGCGCCGGCGCGGCTGCGACGAGGTACAGGGCCATGTGTATGCACAGGCGGCATCCGGCGCCGACGTCGAGCGCCTGCTGCGCACGGGGCGGCACATGCTGCCGCATAACGCCACCGTATGAGCGTGCGCTAACCGAAACTCCGTTTGCCGTCGGCTATACTTGCGGCCATCACGAGGAAGCTGACAGGAAACGAAGTGGATGACCATAACGACGGCAAGCGCTGGGACGGACGCGAACGCAGGATGATCGACCGCGCCGGTGCCCGCGCCAGGGAAGCCTATGCGCGCGCGCACGGCCACCTGATGACCAAGCCGCCGCACCTGCGCTGGTTGTACATCGTGGCCGGCGCCGCGCTGTTGATGGTGGCCCTGTTCGCCGTCTGGGTCGCGCTGCTGTTCCCGCTCACGCCCGGCATCGAGGACGTCAAGCAGGCGCGCGTCGCGCGGCCCACGGTCGTCGTGTCGGCCGACGGCCGCCAGCTCGCGAGCTTCGAGCAGGGCATCCAGATGAAGGTGCCGCTGTCGCAGATCTCGCCGCACGTCGTCAATGCCCTCATCGCGACCGAAGACCACCGTTTCTACGACCACCACGGCGTCGATTTCACGCGCATCGCCGGCGCCTTCGTCGCCAATCTCAAGGGCGACGCGCAAGGCGGCTCGACGATCACGCAGCAGCTGGCCCGCAACATGTTCCGCGACGAGATCGGCCGCGCGCGCAACATCAACCGCAAGCTGAAGGAACTCATCACCGCCTTCAAGATCGAGAACACGTACAGCAAGCCGGAGATCCTGGAAGCGTACCTGAACACGGTCCCGTTCCTGTACAACACCTACGGCATCGAGGCGGCGGCGCATACCTACTTCAACAAGCCGGCCGCGCAGCTGAACGAAACGGAGGCCGCCACGCTGGTCGGCATGCTCAAAGGGACCGCGTACTACAATCCCGTGACGAATCCGGAGCGCTCGCTGGCCCGGCGCAACGTCGTTCTGGGGCAGATGCTCAAGGCGGGCGTGTTCGACGAGGCGAAGTACCGCCAGCTGGTGAAACGTCCGCTGCGCGTGCATTTCGCGCGGCTCGCCGAGCGCACGGGCAAGGACGACCATTTCACGGCCTACGTGCGGCGCTGGCTCCTGGACTGGGCCGACAAGAACGACGCCGACCTGCAGCAGGACGGCCTCGTCGTCCAGACGACGCTCGACTACGACCTGCAGCAGGCCGCATTGCAGGCCGTGCAGCGCGAGGCGGGCGCGCTGCAGGCCATCGCCGATGTCGACTGGGCCCATTCCTGGCCGGTCAACGCGACGTCGACCCAGACCTATGTCGACATGCGCAGCGGGGTGAACCCGTTTGAATATTACTGGCAATCGCACGGCGACCTGCTGGAGACGTTCATCCGCGAATCGCCTGAATACCGCAAGGCCGTGGATGGGGGCGAGAATCCGGTCGCGGCCCTCAAGCGCCTCAAGGCGGACCGCGACTTCATGCGCCAGCTGAAGACCGCAAAGTCGCGCCTGGAAGCGGGCTTCCTCGCGATGGATCCGGCGACGGGCGAGATCAAGGCGTGGATCGGCAGCCGCGATTTCGAGCGCGAGCAGTACGACCACGTCGTGCAGGCCGCGCGCCAGCCCGGGTCCACGTTCAAGCCGATCGTGTATGCGGCCGCGCTGGAAAAGGGCATCGCGCCCGAGCATCCGTACCTGGACGCCGTCACGACGATCCGCTTCAACGACGGCACCGTCTGGCGCCCGACCGACAACAGCGGCACGACGGGCCGCCAGCTGACCTTGCGCGACGGCCTGGTCTACTCGAAGAACACGATCACGGCGCAGGTCGTGCGCGACATCGGCGTGGCGCCCGTGGTGAAACTCGCGCAGGACCTGGGCGTGCGCACGAGCAAGCTGGCGCAGGTGCCGTCCATCGCGCTGGGCACGAGCCCCGTCACGCTGCTCGAAATGGTCAACGCCTATTCCACGATCGCCGCGCAGGGCGAGTACCGCAAGCCGGTGTTCGTGCGCCGCATCACCGACCGCAACGGCCAGGTGATCGCCGATTTTGCCTCACAGACGCCGCAGCGCGTGCTGTCGCAGGAGTCGGCCGTCACGCTCATCGACATGATGCGCGGCGTGATCAACCGCGGCACGGGCACCGGTATCCGCTACCGCTTCGGCATCACGGCCGACGTGGCGGGCAAGACCGGCACCACGCAGAACAATGCGGACGCCTGGTTCATCATGATGCACCCGAACCTCGTCGCGGGCGCGTGGGTGGGCTTCAACGACAACCGCGTCACGATGCGCTCGAACTACTGGGGGCAGGGCGGCCACAGCGCGATCCTGCTCGTGGGCGACTTCTTCAAGTCGGCGCTGGGTTCCGGCAAGATCAGCGCCGACGCACTGTTCCCGGGCGGACACAAGCCGGAACCGGTGATCCGCCACGAGGAACCGCCTGAGGAAGACATGGAGGAGGGCGGCGACATGCAGCAGGAAGGCGGCCCGCCGGCCGACACGCCGCAGCCGCCGGACAACGAACCGCCCGCGCCGCCGCAACCGGACCAGCCCACGGAGGGCGGGGCGGTCCAGCCGAACGACGGGTGATCACAAAATCGGCGTCCCGCCCGTGACGGCGACGCGCGCCCCGGAGATGTAGCTCGCTTCATCCGATGCCAGCAGCACGTACACGGGCGCCACCTCCACCGGCTGGCCCGGCCGCTTCATCGGCACTTGCTGCCCGAAGCTCGCCACCTGGTCGGGCGGCATCGTCGACGGAATGAGCGGCGTCCAGATCGGGCCCGGCGCCACGGAGTTCACGCGGATGCCCTTGTCCGCCAGCAGCTGCGCGAGGCCGGCCGAGAAGTTGGCGATCGCGCCCTTCGTGGTGGCGTAGGGCAGCAGGGTGGGCTTGGGATTGTCCGAATTGACGGACGACGTGTTGATGATGCTGGCGCCCGGCTTCATGTGCTTCACGGCCGCCTTGCAGATGTGGAACATGGCCGAGATATTGACGGCGAACGTGCGGTCCCATTCCTCGTCCGGGATCTCTTCCAGCGAGGCGCGCGTCATCTGGAACGCGGCATTATTGACCAGCACGTCGATCCGGCCGAACTCCCGGACGGCGCGGTCGACGATGGCGCGGCAGTGGGCCGGGTCGGCGATGTCGCCCGGCACGAGCACCGCCTTGCGGCCGGCGTCGCGCACGAGGCGCTCGGTCTCGCGCGCGTCGTCGTGTTCATCGAGATAGGAGATCAGTACATCGGCGCCTTCGCGCGCATAGGCGAGGGCGACGGCGCGGCCGATGCCGCTGTCGCCGCCCGTGATGACGGTCGCCTTGCCGGCGAGCCTGCCGTGGCCGACATAGCTCGTCTCGCCGTGGTCGGCCTTGGGTTCCAGCAGGGCTTCATGGCCGGGCGGGGTCTGTTGCTGCGCGGGTTGGTGCTGCTGCTTCTGGTCGGGCATCGCGGCCTCCTTGCGAACGTGGAGGCTCGGATTCTAGGCGTCCACGCCCGGACGCGGCGTCCGCTTCCGCTGATCAATGGATAGGGCGCGCCTGCGGCGTGCCCCGGCCGTCGGGGCGGCGTACGGCGCCCGCGTCGTTCGCCGCCGGCTCCTGCAGCAGGAGCTCCTGCGCGCGCGGCGCCGTTGAGATGCCCAGCTCGCGCAGCATCTGCATCGTCTCCAGCAGCACGGCCTGCTGGGTGCGCAGATACAGGCCGTAGTCGGCCGCGGCGAGGTTGTACACGATGTCGAACTCCAGGAAATTCTGGTCCATCGTCGTCAGGTTGACGTGGTCCAGCTTCACCTGTTCCTTCGCGGCGATGATGGCGCCCAGCCGCTCCGGCACCTTGGCCACCAGCTCGGGCGGCGTGGCCGGGTTCACGCGCAAGGTGTACTGCACGCGGCGCGTGTTCTGGCGCTTGAAATTGTGCACCGTCTTGCGCAGCAGCTCGGCGTTCGCGATGACGATCTGCTCGCCGGACAGCGAGCGGATGCGGGTCGTCTTGAGGCCCACATGCTCGATGGTGCCGAAGAATTCCGGCACGGAAATCGCGTCGCCCACTTCGAACGGTTTGTCGGTGGCGATGGCCAGCGACGCGAACAGGTCGCCCAGGATGTTCTGCACGGCCAGCGCGACGGCCACGCCGCCGATGCCGAGGCTCGCGACGAACGTCGTGACGTTGATGCCGAGGTTGGACAGCATCGCCAGCAGGAACACGGTCCACACGCTCCATTGCAGCGCCCAGATCACGAGCGTGTGCGCCACGGTCACCTGGTCGTCTTCGAGGCCTTTGCCGTGCACGCGGAAATAGCGCCGCGCCGTGACGGCGATGGCGTGGTGCAGGTATACGGCCAGCTGGGCGCCCAGCGTGATGAACCACAGGTGGCCGATGCGCCGGTCCCAGGGCGGCGGCAGGTCGAGCAGCGAAGCGCCGATCAGCAGCGACGTGGCGACGATGGCGAGATTGCTCGTGCGGGCCAGCGTGTGGCGCAGCACTTCCACGATGGGCTTATGGGCGCGCTCGCCGTCCAGCCGGTCCAAGCGTTTGCGGAACAGGTGCACGGCGCCGTGGATGGCGACGAAGCTGACGATGGCCGCGCCGAGAGCGACGGCCGCGTTGGCCCAGCCGATGTCGAGATTGGAGAAATAGCCGCGGATAGTCATTGGGCTCCTTGTTGGGAAGGCGGGAGGAAGATGCGGCGGGCGCGACGGCCCGTCCCTTGGCCGGCAGGGATGGCGCGGGCGACGGGCGCCGCCCGGGGGAACGGCTCAGTGACGCGTGCTGCTCAGGTGCTCGCGCACGGCTTGCGCGCTGCTGCCTGCCGCCTTGACGGCCTGCGCCAGCTCATCCTCGGTGACGCCCAGTTCCTTCGTCCAGTACTGGACTTCCCATTTCTCGTGCAGATTGATGCGCGAACGGTCCTGCGGGCCGCGGTTGTGCAGATTATCGGACATGTCGGTCTCCTTGAACGGTCGGTATGAACGCAGCATGCCACCGGGCGCGGCCGTATTCCGTTCGGTGTTTCACGTTGCGGGCGCTTGAAAAGCGGGCGGACTTACGGCGGGAGGGTATTTTGTTGTAGGCTAGCGTGATTGACAACCAGGAGATTCGCATGACGAAGCCTTACGACACCGCGCAGCCCGAGCGCAGCGCCATCGACGCGCTGCCCGGCGTGGTCGCCCTCGATTTCGGCACGAACTGGTGCGGCTATTGCCAGGCCGCGGCCAGCCACATCGACGAGGCGCTGGCACCGCATGCCGGCGTGCAGCACATCAAGGTCGAGGACGGCCCGGGCCGCAAACTGGGCCGCTCGTTCAAGGTGAAGCTGTGGCCCACCGTCGTCGTGCTCAAGGATGGCCAGGAAGTCGCGCGCGTCGTGCGTCCGGTCGACAGCCGCGAGCTGGCCGACGCCCTGTCGAAGGCCGGTGCCGCATGACCGGCACCGCCACGCCCACCCGTCCCCCGCTGAACCGGCCGGCGACCGTCCTGTTCGCGAGCCTCATCGGCACGACCATCGAGTTCTTCGACTTTTACATCTACGCCACGGCCGCCGTGCTCGTGTTTCCCAAGCTGTTCTTCCCGGCCGGGGACGCCGCCGCGGCCACCCTGCAATCGCTGGCGACGTTTGCCATCGCCTTCTTCGCGCGGCCCGTGGGCTCGGCCGTGTTCGGCCACTTCGGCGACCGCGTCGGCCGTAAAGCCACGCTCGTGGCCGCGCTGCTGACGATGGGCCTGTCGACGGTCGTGATCGGCCTGCTGCCGACCTATGCCAGCATCGGCACGCTGGCCCCGCTGCTGCTCGCGCTGTGCCGCTTCGGCCAGGGCCTCGGCCTGGGCGGGGAGTGGGGCGGCGCCGTGCTGCTGGCGACGGAAAACGCGCCGCCGGGCAAGCGCGCCTGGTACGGCATGTTCCCGCAGCTGGGCGCACCGCTCGGTTTCTTCCTGTCGAGCGGCGTGTTCCTGCTGCTGTCGGGCACGCTTTCCGACGCCGAATTCCTGCGCTACGGCTGGCGGATCCCATTCCTGGCCAGCAGTCTGCTCGTGCTCGTGGGCCTGTACGTGCGCCTGAAAATCACGGAAACGCCCGACTTCCAGGCCGTCCTCGACCGCAACGAGCGCGTCCGGCTGCCCGTCGCGGCCGTGTTCGCGAGTCACGCGCGCGCGCTCGTGCTGGGCACGCTGGCCGCGCTCGCGACGTTCGTCGTGTTCTACCTGATGACCGTGTTCGCCCTCAGCTGGGGCACATCCGCGCTGGGCTATTCGCGCCAGACCTTCCTGCTGCTGCAGCTGGGCGCCATCGTCTTCTTCGGCCTGACGATTCCCGTCGCCGCCGTGCTGGCCGACCGCTACGGCCGGCGCGCGGCGATGATTCTCGTGTCCGTCGGCCTCGCGCTGTTCGGTCTGCTGTTCGGACCGCTGTTCGGGTCCGGCAGCCTGACGCTCGTCGCGCTGTTCCTCGCGCTGGGCCAGTGCCTGATCGGCATGACATACGGACCGCTAGGCACCTTGCTGTCGGAAATGTTCCCGCCCGAGGTGCGCTACACGGGCGCATCGCTCACCTTCAACCTGGCCGGCATCCTGGGCGCCTCGCTGGCGCCGTATGTGGCAACATGGCTCGCGACCCATTATGGCCTGCAGACGGTGGGCTGGTACCTGAGCGCGGCATCCATCATCAGCCTCGTGGCACTGCTGTTGACGGCGCCGGCGCCCCGCGCGACGCCGGCCGCGGCGCGTTAGGAGACGGAGGAGATGCAATGGGATTGCAGGGCGGATGCATGTGCGGCGCGGTGCGCTACGAGGCGTCAGGAGAACCGTTCCACCTGACGTTGTGCCACTGCGTCGATTGCCGCCGCGCCAGCGGTGCGCCTGCCCTCGCATGGTTCAGCGTACGCACGGCCGCGCTGCGCTGGACCCGCGGCACGCCCGCGCGCAATCCGTCCAGTCCCGGCGTCGAACGCCTGTTCTGCGGCCGCTGCGGCACACAATTGACGTGGCACAGCGACAGCGGGCCGGACGAGATCGACGTCACCACGTGCAGCCTGGACGACCCCGACGCGCTTCCGCCGGCCGACCACACGTATTACGAGCAGCGGGTCCGCTGGCTGCACCTGGCGGATTCATTGCCACGTTATCCGCGCACACGCAATGAGGGCGCCGAATCTTGACGTGGATGACACACACTTTGTCGTTTTCGCCAAACAATTACAATAAACTACACAATTGTGCGCACGAAACGATAGCAAAACTATAAAATGAAGTTCTATCAATTTACACGGAGAACTTCATGTTCAAGTCTGTCCTGCGTCTTGCCACCGGTGCCGTCCTGATGTCCGCCGCGCTGTGCGCCTCAGCCGACCCGGCCGTCTACAGGGACTTCAAAGTGTCCGGCGTGCTGCAGGAAATGCCCGGCCCGTCCGCACGCTGCGCTTCGAATTTCGGCGGCACGATCCTTGGTTTCGGCACCAGCACCGGAATCGGCGACAAGGTCACGTTCTTGGCCACCGACTGCATCACGCCGAACGGCGCCACCTACACCTTCAGCGACGGTAAATTCCTGATCACGACCCTGACAGGCGAACTGATCTACGCTAACTACAGCGGCCAGTTCGTGCCGACGGGCGAAGGCGCGAAGTACGTGTTCTCGGGCGCCACGTTCCAGATCACGGGCGGCACGGGCCGCTACGCCAAGGCGACCGGCGGCGGCGATATGACGGGTAGCGAGGATATGGTGACGGGGCAGGGCACGATCCAGCTGTCGGGCCGGATCCTGGCGAAGTAATCCGTACACACGAAAAAAAACGGCCGGGACATCCCGGCCGTTTTTGCGATGCGGATTCAGAACGAATAGACGAGCGTCAGTGACGTCTGCGTATCCGTGTTTTTCTTGTTGACCGGCACGTTCGTGTCGTTGCGCGCGCTGAACGCGGCCTTCATCTGCATCGTCCCGTTGATCTTGGTGGAGAGCGCCGTCTCGGCGATCGAGTGCATGTTCGACGTGCCCCGTTCCACGCTCACGCTCTGCGAAAAGGCGGCGGACGGGCTCACGCGCCAGCGCAGCTGCGCCGCGCCGCGCACGGTCACGCCCGCTTCGCTGCTGCCCGCCGCGTTTTCGCCGTGAAAATAACCCGGACCCACCTCGACGTCGATCGTCTCGTTGTCGCGTTTGAGCAATTGGGTGCCGTAACCGACGCCGACCGATGAATAGCGGGTGTAGGCGCCGAATTTATCGTTCACGTGCGAGCCCAGCAGGAAGGCGCGGTTGCCGTCTTCCAGCAGCTTGAACGCGGCCTTGGCCGACACCGAATAGCGCTCCGCCGAACGGGTGCGCGTCGTCGAGCCGTTGCTGTTGTGGTTGACGTCTTCCTTGAAATAACCGCTGACGATGTATTCGTTGCTCCAGTTGGCCATTTCGTGGCGGGCATCGACCTTGCCGGTCACGGAAGTCCCTTCGGTATTGCCCGACGTCGTGATGGCGCCAAGCTCGGCCGATGTGTACCAGCTGCTGCCTTCCGGTATCGCCGTCGTGGGCGCCTGGGTGAAGTAACTGGGCGACGGCACGCTGCTGGCGAGGTCGTCCGGAGCGGCCATCGCCGCTCCCGCGCTGGACAGCGCCAGCACGCAAAGCATCAGAGATTTCATAGGCATCTGTACGGCTGCCTGCCGTCGCCATCGGGAGCGATGCACAGCCTGTCGTTCACGGAATCGTCCGTCCGGGGCGAGCCCGGCGGCGGGAGGCGACATTGTAGCCGAAAGCGCCGGCCGAAATACTTTCGTGCGGAAATTTTACATATTGGCTACCAGAAACGTGTAAAGATAATATGCAATTGTTAAGTTTCGATTGATTGTGTTTGCAATTCTGAGCCAACGTTGCCTAGAATGCTTGCTTTGCCGACATACCGGCGTGAATGTATTGAAGGAAGCATAGTGATCAGGCTCGTCATCGCCGACGATCATGAATTGATCCGCGAAGGGATCAAAAAGATCGTCCGGCCCTGCACCGACCTAAAAATCGTCGGTGAAGCCGCAGACTTGAAGCAAGCGATCGCCCTCATCACCCAGGTTCACCCAGACGTCGTGATCCTGGACTTGACATTGCCCGATTACGACGGGCTCGAAGGCCTCGCCGAATTGCGGCGTCATTTTCCCGATCTCCGGGTCGTGATCCTCAGCATGCATCCTGAGGAACGTTACGCACTGGCCGCGCTGCGGACCGGTGCGCTTGGCTATGTTTCCAAGGCCATGGCATCGTCCGAACTGGTCGACGCCGTACGGCGCGCGGCGGACGGCGGTACCTGGCTGGGGCCGCGCGTCGGCATGCTGCTGGCGCACGAGGCGCGCCCGGGCGGACGGCCGCCGCATTACACCCTCACGCCCCGCGAAGCGGAAATCGTCGCGCTCATCGGCTCCGGATTGCAGATCAAACAGGTCGCGGCCAAGCTCGGGATCAGCATCAGTTCCGTCAACACCTACCGCACCCGCATCTTCCGCAAGATGGGCCTGTCCACGAACGCGGCCCTGATCCGCTATGCGCTTCAACACGGCCTGGCCGGTTGAGCGGGCCCGGACACGTTGTTACCTTTCGGCAACAAAGTAAAAGATTGGCTGTCATAAAATTCGTGACAGTGTTTTGCGTTCGAATTGTGTCTTCCTCGGGGCGTGAAGGCCCCGGAACCGTTAATTTCGTGTGAAACTACATGCGGGCTCTGCAGAAGTAAAGACGGCCGGATGTTGTCGCACGGTCAATGACGAATGTTAATGGTTAGCCATCTTCGCTACCATCACGACAAGATTTGACGGCCGGGGTGTGCGCTGCACCGGCCACCGATTGCATTCGATCAACGACACGATGACAACAACGCACGAGAGAGATCGGTCCGGCCGGTCCTACGACATCCTTCTGGCCGAGGACAGCCCCACTCAGGCCGAGCACATTGCCCGGCTGCTGGAACAGGAGCCCGAGTTTCGCGTGCGCCTGGCGGCCGACGGCCGCGACGCCCTGGACGCCGCGCACGCACGGACGCCCGACCTGGTCATCAGCGACATCGCCATGCCCCGCATGGACGGCTACGCGCTGTGTCGCGCCCTCAAGGACGACCCGGCGCTGGCTGCGGTTCCGGTCCTGCTGCTGACCCGGCTGACCAGTCTGCAGGACATCGTACGGAGCCTGGAGGCGGGCGCCGACGGCTTCCTGCGCAAGCCCCACGACGCCGGCCAGTTGCGCGAGCGCGTGCGCCGCATCCTGACCGGACGCGACGCGGGCGACACCGCGCGGCCGCTGGAAGTGATGGCGGACGAACGGCGGCACATCTATGAACTGCTGGTCGCGACCCACGACCAGGCCCTGAGCCTGAACGCCGAGCTGGAGGCCCAGCGCCGCGAGCTCGCGCGGATGGTCGATTCCCTGGGGCTGCTCGGCAGGATCGCCGCCGCGCTGAGCGAGGCCGTCAGCGAGCCAGACGTGGCCGAGGCGGCGCTGGACCACCTGCTGCACATCCCAGCGCTCGCGGGCGCCGCCATCAGTACCGTCGCACCCGACGGCGCGGTGTCCCTGCTGGCGCAGCGCGGCGAGCCGCTCGACGCCACCGTCTGCGCATGCGGCGACGGCCGCGTGCCGCACGACCCGGAGGCCGTGTGCGTGCCGCTGCTCGCGGGCGAGCGCCGCGTGGGGCTGCTGCATGCGCGCGCGCGGCCGGACGCGTTCGGCGACGAGGAGCGCAAGCTGCTCGAGGGCGTGGCGCGGCAGGTCGCCCTCGCGCTCGAGCGCGCGCGCCTGTACACGCAGGCCGAGGCGCTCGTCGTCGAACGGACCGAAGCCCTGCGTTCGGAACGCAACCGGCTGTCGGCCGTCGTCGAAACGGCCGGCACCCTCGTGCTGCTGGCCGACCCGGACGGGCGCATCGTGACGTTCAACCGGGCCTGCGAGGAATCGCTGGGCTGGCGCGCCGAACAAGCGCTTGGACGGCGCTGCTGGGAAGTGGTGCGCGGGGCCGACGAGCCGGACATCGTGCGCCACCTGTTCGCCGGCCTGGCCAGCGCTCCGCCGCCGCAGCGGCTGCAGGGCGACTGGCGCACGCCCGACGGGCGCACGCGCAGCATCGTCTGGACGCATACCCTGCTGCGGCGCGAAGACGGCAGCGTGGAATTCGTCCTCGCCACCGGCATCGACGTCACCGAACTGCGCGGCGCCGAACTGCGCCTGCACTATGCCAGCAACTACGATGCCGCCACGGGCCTGCCCAACCGCGACCTGCTGCGCGAGCGCCTGCGCCGGATGAAGGCGCAGGCCAAGGCCGACGGCCGCGTCCTCGGCTTCATGCTGCTGCGTTTCGGGCGCATGGCGCTGATCCGCGAAGCGCTCGGCCCCGGCGCCGAACAGGCGATCCTGCAGGAAGCGGCGGCGCGCCTGCGCGACGTGGGCGCGCACGACTTCGTGGCGCGCTTTTCCGAAGGCGCGTTCGGCCTGGTCCTGGTGCGTGCGGACGCCGACGAACTCGCGGCCGGCGCGCGCCGCGTGCTGGCCGCCCTCGCCGCGCCGTACAAGTTCGAGCACGAGGAATTCCATCTCGATCCCGCGCTCGGCATCGCGATCTATCCGAACGACGGCGTGACCTACGAAACCCTGGCCAAAGGCGCGGAAACGGCGCTGCGCCAGGCGGCGGACAACGTCGGCCAGCGCTATGCGTTCTACCGCCCGGAGCTGAACCAGGGCGCCAACGACCGCTTCAAGCTGGAAAACGGCTTGCGCCGCGCCCTCGAGCGGGGCGAACTGGAACTGCACTACCAGCCGCAGATCGCCGTGCAGGGCGGCGCCATCGCCAGCGCCGAGGCGCTGCTGCGCTGGCGCCATCCGGAGCGCGGCATCGTCCCGCCGTCCCTGTTCATCCCGCTCGCGGAAGAGTCGGGCCTGATCCTGGAAATCGGCCGATGGGTGCTGCAACAGGTATGCCGCCAGTTGAGCGCGTGGCGCCAGGCGGGCCTGCCCGTCGTGCCGGTGGCCGTGAACCTGTCGGCGCACCAGTTCAACGAACAGATCCTCGGCACCGTGCGGCGCGTGCTGGAAGACAGCACGCTGGAACCGGGCCTGCTGGAGCTGGAGTTGACCGAGAGTGCCTCGATGGCCGACGCCGGCAAGAGTTTCACCCTGCTGGCCCAATTGAAGGAGATCGGGATCCGGCTCGCCATCGACGATTTCGGCACCGGCTATTCGAACCTCAACTACCTCAAACGCTTCCCCGTCGACTGCCTGAAACTGGACCGCACGTTCGTGCACGACCTGGAGACGGACGCCGACGACCTGGCGATCGCGCGGGCCGTCATCGCGATGGCCCACGGCCTCCGGCTGCAGGTCGTGGCGGAAGGGGTGGAAACCCAGGGCCAGTTCGATCTGCTGGCCGGGCTCGGGTGCGACCTCGTGCAGGGCTGGCTGTACAGCCCTGCGGTGCCGGCGGAGAAGTTCGCGGCGATGCTGGCGGCCGGTCAGGTGCCGATGTAGACGATCTTGAAGGCGAATAGGGCGGCGATCACCCAGATGATCGGCTTCACTTCGCGCGCGCGGCCCGTCGTCAGCTTCAGCGCCGCATACGTGATGAACCCGAACGCGATGCCTTCGGCGATCGAATACGTGAACGGGATCACGAGGGCCGTGATCGCGGCCGGCACGGCCTCGGTCGTGTCGTTCCATTCGATGTCGCCGAGGTCGCGCAGCATCAGGCAGGCGACGAACAGCAGCGCGGGCGCCGTCGCGTAGGCGGGCACCACGCCGGCCAGCGGCGCGATGAACAGGCAGGCGAGGAACAGCACGGCCACCGTCAGCGCGGTCAGGCCCGTGCGGCCGCCGGCCTGCACGCCGGCCGCGCTTTCGATGTACGCGGTCGTGCTCGACGTGCCCAGCACGGAGCCGGCCACGATGGCCGCGCTGTCGGCCAGCAGCGCCTTGTTCAGGCGTTCCATCTTGCCTTCCACGAGCAAGCCCGCGCGGCTGGCGACGCCCATCAGCGTGCCGGTCGCATCGAACAACTCCACGAGGAAGAACACGAGGACCACGTTCAGGATGCCGCCCCCTAAAGCACCCTTGACGTCCAGGTGCAGCAGCGTGGGGGCGATCGACGGCGGCGCCGACACGAGGCCGTGGAACGTGTTCCCGCCGAAGAAGAAGCTCAAGATCGTCACGACGACGATGCCGATCAGGATCGCGCCGCGCACCTTCAGGCGGTCCAGCGTGACGATCAGCAGGAAACCGACGACGGCCATGATGGCCTCGGGCTTGTGCAGGTCGCCGGCCTGCACGAGCGTCGCCGGGCTGGCGACGACGATGCCGGCGCTCTTCAGCGCGATCAGGGCAAGAAACATCCCCAGGCCCACCGTGATGGCGACGCGCAGCGAGCGCGAGATGCCGTTCACGATCATCGCGCGCAGTCCGAACACGGACACGAGGATGAACAGGCAGCCCGACACGAACACGGCGCCCAGCGCCGCCTGCCAGGGCACCTTCATGCCCAGCACGACGGCGTAGGCGAAATACGCGTTCAGGCCCATGCCCGGCGCCATCGCGATCGGATAGTTGGCGTACAGGCCCATGACGAGGCTGCCCAGCGCGGCCACGAGGCAGGTGGCGACGAACACGGCATCTTTGGGCATGCCGGCGTCGCCGAGGATGGACGGGTTGACAAAGATGATGTACGCCATCGTCAGGAAGGTGGTCAGGCCTGCCAGGACTTCCGTCCGGACGTCGGTGCCGCTCTGGCGTAGTTTGAATAATTGTTCGAGCATGTCGTCTCCAGGGGAGGGTGGTTGCGGACAGGTTATTGCATATATGCATCGCAAGTCCGATGACCGAAGCATAACACCCGGACAACGGGCAACAAAGTGCTTGCCACCGTAATATATTAGGCATACCATCCTGATATATCAGATCAGACACCCAAGGAGCTACACGACATGACCGCCTTCATGGACCAGGATTTCCTCCTCACGACAGACGTGGCCCGCAAGCTGTACCACGAGGTCGCGGCCGACCTGCCGGTGATCGATTACCACTCGCACCTGCAGCAGGGCGAGATCGCCGAGCGCAAGACCTTCCGCAACATCGCCGAACTGTGGCTGGGCGGCGACCATTACAAATGGCGCTTGATGCGCACGGCGGGCGTGCCCGAGGAATACTGCACGGGCGACTGCCCGGACAAGGAAAAATTCCTGGCCTTCTGCAAGGTGCTGCCGCTCGCGATCGGCAACCCGATCTAC
This sequence comes from Massilia putida, assembly GCF_001941825.1. NCBI lineage: Bacteria > Pseudomonadati > Pseudomonadota > Betaproteobacteria > Burkholderiales > Oxalobacteraceae > Massilia > Massilia putida. Next base: position 467,496 of record NZ_CP019038.1, on the reverse strand, counting down.
CACTGGAGCCACCTGGAGCTGCGCCGCATCTTCGGCATCGACCTGATCATCAACGAAAAAAACGCCGAGGCGATCTGGGAACAGGCAAACGCCAAGCTGGCGACGATGGATACCTGGACGTTCCTGGAACAGGCCAACGTGGAAATCGCCTGCACGACGGACGATCCGGCCGACGACCTGCTGCAGCACGCCGAGATCGCGAAGTCGGCGCTGAAGACGCGCGTGCTGCCGGCCTACCGTCCGGACAAGGCCATGCGCATCAATCACCCCGGTTTCAATGAGTACGTGGCGCGCCTGTCCGAGGTGGCCGGCGTGAAGATCGACTCGTTCGCATCGATGATCGCCGCCCTGGCCAACCGCGTCGAATACTTCCATGCGCGCGGCGGCCGCATTTCCGACCACGCCATCGACATCCCGCTGCCGGCCGTGGCCGCGACGGCCGAACAGCTGGAAAGCCTGTTCGCCAAGCGCATGCGCGGCGAGCTGCTGGGCGACCTCGAACAGGGCCAGTACCTGCGCGGCCTGCTTGGCGCCATCGGCGCGGTGTACGCGAAATTCGACTGGACGATGTGCTTCCACATCGGCGCCATGCGCAACAATAACCAGCGTATGCTGGAGACGCTGGGACCGGACACCGGCTTCGATTCGATCTCGGACATGACGACCAGTAACGGCCTCGTCGCGCTGCTGTCCGCGCTGGACGCGCACAAGCAGCTGCCGAAGACAATGCTGTTCAACCTGAATCCGGCGATGAACGACGTGCTGTCGACGATGATCGGTAACTTCCAGGACGGCAGCGTCGCCGGCAAGGTGCAGTTCGGCCCGGCCTGGTGGTTCAACGACCACAAACTCGGCAACCTGAACCAGATCCTCGCGTTCGGCAACCACTCCGTGCTGGGCATTTTTGTGGGCATGGTGACGGACTCGCGCAGCTTCGCGTCCTACCCGCGGCACGACTACTTCCGCCGCCTCGTGTGCCGCCAGCTGGGCGAATGGGTCGCGGCCGGCGAGTACCCGGAAGACTACGATGCGCTGGCCACGATCGTGCGCGGCATCTGCTACGAAAACGCCAAGAACTATTTCAAGCTCTGATTGGGCAACCATGCAAAAAGTGATCTGCATTCACCCGGACGACAGCATGCTGGTCGCCCTGACCGACCTGGCGCCGGGTGACGTCGTGACGTGGAACGGGGAGAACATCCTCGTATCGACGCCGGTCAGGACCAAGCACAAGCTGGCGCGCCGCGCCTTCGCCGAGGGCGACCTCTTGAGCATGTACGGCGTCGTCGTCGGCAAGGCCACGCAGCCGATCCGCAAGGGCGAAGCCGTCACGACCGACAATCTTACTCACTACGCGTCGGAAGTGGAAATCGGCGACAAGGGCGGGAAAACAGAGCCTTATACGTGGACCCCGCCGGACGTCGGCGACCTGAAAGAAGCGACGTTCGACGGCGTCGTGCGCGCGGACGGCCGCGTGGGCACGGCGAACTACTGGCTGATCTTCCCGCTCGTGTTCTGCGAAAACCGCAACGTCGAGCACCTGCGCAATGCGCTGGAAGGGCCGCTCGGTTACGCGACCAACGATCTCGCCTCGCTCACGTTCCAGCTGCTGGGCGAAGACATGGACGCGCCGAAGCCGGTCGTGCGGCCGTTCCCGAACGTGGACGGCGTGCGCGTCATCACGCACAACGGCGGCTGCGGCGGCACCCGCGCGGACGCGCGCTCGCTGTGCAAGATCCTGGCCGCGTATGCCGACCACCCGAACGTGGCCGGCATCACCGTGTTTTCCCTGGGCTGCCAGAACGCGCAGATCGCCATGTTCAACGATGCCCTCGCGAAGCAGAACCCGAACTTCGACAAGCCCGTGCTGATCTACGAACAGCAGCAGTGGGACAGCGAAGAAAAAATGATGAAGGCGGTGCTGCAGGATACGCTCACGCATCTGAAGGAAGCCAACAAGGTCCGGCGCCGACCGGTACCGCTGTCGCACCTGAAGATCGGGGTGAAGTGCGGCGGCTCCGACGGCTTTTCCGGCATCTCCGCCAATCCCGCGATGGGCTATGTGTCCGACATGGTGGTCGCCGTCGGCGGCTCGTCGATCCTCGCCGAGTTCCCGGAACTGTGCGGCGTGGAAGCGAGCCTGATCGAGCGCTGCGTCGAGGACGACGACAAGCGCCGCTTCCTTGGCATGATGCGCGACTTCGAACAGCGCGCGCTCGCGGTCGGCACGCATTTCGCCGACAACCCGAGCCCCGGCAATATCCGCGACGGCTTGATCACGGACGCGATGAAATCGGCCGGCGCCGCGAAGAAGGGCGGCACGTCGCCCATCGTCTCCGTGCTGGACTACGGCGAGCAGACCGACAAACCGGGCCTCGCGCTGCTGTGCACCCCGGGCGGCGACGTCGAATCCGTGACGGGCATCGTGGCGTCGGGTGCGAACGTCGTGCTGTTCTCGACGGGCCTCGGCACGCCGACCGGCAATCCGATCGTCCCCGTGCTGAAAATCTCCAGCAACAGCCGCGTGGCCGCGAAACTGGCGGACCTGATCGACTACGACTGCGGTCCTATCATCGAAGGCAAGGCGCTGCCCGACGTGGCGAAGGGCCTGTTCGACATGGTGGTGGACACCGCGGGTGGCCGCTACAAGTGCAAGGCCGACCGCTTGCAGCAATACGACTTCATCTTCTGGAAACGCGATATCTCGCTTTGAATGGAACCGACCATGACCGCACTCCGCCGCACCGCCCCGTTCGCGCTGCCCGTCAAGATCCTGCAATTCGGCCAGGGGAACTTCATGCGCGGCTTCTTCGACTGGCAGGTCGACCTGCTCAACGAACGCACGGGCCTCGACGCCGGCGTCGTCGTCGTGCGCCCGCGCGGGGGTTCGAACGTGCCGCTGCTGGACGTGCAGGACGGCCTGTTCACCGTCCTCGTACGCGGGCTCGATGAAGCCGGCCAGCCGGTGAAGCAATATCGTACCGTCGAATGCGTGCAGCGCGAGATCGACCCGGCCACGATGTACGGCGACTATCTGGCGCAGGCCGCGAACCCGGTTCTCCGCTTCGTCGTCTCCAACACGACGGAAGCGGGCATCGCCGTCAACGACACCGACCGCTTCGACGACGCGCCGCCCGTCACGTTCCCGGCCAAGCTCACGCAATTGCTGTTCGCGCGCTACACCGCATTCGAAGGCGCACAGGACAAGGGCCTCGTGCTGCTGCCGTGCGAACTGATCGACAGGAACGGCGCGGCGCTCAAGGAGGCCGTGCTGCACTATGCCCGCCTGTGGCAGCTGCCGACCGGCTTCGCGGCCTGGATCGGCGACGCCTGCACGTTCTGCAATACGCTCGTTGACCGCATCGTCACCGGCTATCCGGCCGCGGACGCCGGACAGATCGAACGCGAACTCGGGTACGCCGATCCGTTCCTGGTCGCCGCCGAATACTACTACCTGTTCGTGATCCAGGGCCCGGCCTCGGTGGGCGAGGAACTGAAACTGGCGGGCAGCGGCTTGAACGTGAAGCTCGTCGACGACATCACGCCGTACAAAAAGCGCAAGGTGGGCATCCTGAACGGCGGCCACACGACCCTCGTGCCGGTCGCGCTGCTGGCCGGCCTGGAAGCGGTCGGCCCGGCCGTCGACGACGCGCAGGTCGGAACGTTCCTGCGCGCGGCGATCGATGAAGAGATCATCCCGGCGCTGGAAATGGACCGCGCCGAGCTGGAGGCCTTCGCGGAGGACGTGCTGCGCCGCTTCCGCAACCCGGCGATCCACCACCGGCTCGCATCGATCGCGTTGAACAGCTGGAGCAAGTTCGCCGCGCGCGTGATGCCGCAACTGCTGCGCTACGCGGACCTCAACGACGGCCGCCTGCCGCGCCGCCTGGTGCTGGCGATGGCCGCGACGATGGTGCTGTACCGCGGCGGCGTCATCGACCTGGCCGACGATGCGGCCACCCTGGCGTGGTTCCGCGCCGGCTGGGACAAGGTGGCGGCCAAGGCGTGGACGCTGGACGACCTGGCCCATGGCTGGCTCGCGCACGCCGCGCTGTGGGGCAGGGACTTGAACCTCGTTCCGGGGCTGGCGGCGCAACTGGCCGCGAACCTGCGAGACATCGAAGAGCAGGGCATCCGCGCGCTGCTCGCGTAAGCACGAACGACAACCGATCGAGAGAGACCGCCGGCGCATCCGCGCCGGGCGGCCCGGGATCTTGCGCGCATTTTTTGACATGGAAAGCGCCTGAGGAGACAACATGAAGACAATGAGAGGCATGCGCTGGTGGATGGTGGGGCTGGTCACGCTCGGCCTGATCGTCAACTACCTGGCCCGCAACACCCTGTCCGTCGCGGCGCCGACCATGATGGCGGACCTGCACATCGATACGAAGCAATATTCGTACATCGTCGTCGCGTGGCAGGTTTGTTACGCCGTCATGCAACCGGTGGCCGGCTTCGTGCTGGACGCCATCGGCACCAAGATCGGCTTCGCCGTGTTCGCGTTCGCGTGGTCGCTGGCGTGCGCCTGCGCGGCGCTGGCGTCCGGCTGGCAGAGCATGGCCTTGTTCCGCGGCCTGCTGGGCCTCACGGAAGCGGCGGGCATCCCGGCCGGCATCAAGGCGACGACGGAATGGTTCCCCGCGAAGGAGCGCTCGGTCGCCATCGGCTGGTTCAACATCGGTTCGTCGATCGGCGCCCTGTGCGCGCCGCCGCTCGTCGTGTGGGCGATCCTGCACGCGGGCTGGCAGTGGGCCTTCGTCATCGTCGGCATGCTGGGCATCGCGTGGACCCTGCTGTGGACCGTGTTCTACAAGCACCCGCGCGACCAGAAGCTGCTGTCGGACGCGGAGCGCGACCGCATCCTGTCGGGCCAGGAAGCGAAACGCCAGGACGGCACGTCGAGGGCGTCGTGGCGCGAGATCGGCCGCAGCCGGAATTTCTGGTCCATCGCGATCCCGCGCTTCCTGTCGGAGCCGGCCTGGCAGACGTTCAACGCGTGGATCCCGCTGTACATGGCGACGGAACGCCATATGGACCTGAAGGAGATCGCCGCGTTCGCGTGGCTGCCGTTCCTGGCCGCGGACATCGGCTGCGTGCTGGGCGGCTATCTGCAGCCCTTCGTGCACCGGCACTTCAAGGTCTCCTTGTTCGCGTCGCGTAAATGGGTGATGGCGTTCGGCTCCCTGTGCATGATCGCTCCGGGATGCATCGGCCTCGTGGCGAGCCCGTACACAGCGATCTTCCTGCTGTGCATCGGCGGATTCGCGCACCAGACGCTGTCCGGCGCGCTGTATGCGATCACGTCCGACGTCTTCGGCAAGCACGAGGTGGCGACCGCCACGGGCCTGGCCGGCATGTCGGGCTATCTGGGGGCGACCTTGTTCACGCTGTTGTTCGGCCTCGTGGTCGCGCACGTGGGCTACAGCCCGATGTTCGTCGTGCTGGCCGTGTTCGACGTGCTGGCGGCGATCGTCGTCTGGACGCTGGTCCGCGAGACCGGTCCGCGGCCGCCCCTGAAAACGGATGCCCCGGCCATGGCCGGCATCCGTTAAACTTTCCGGCCCCGACAACACACAAGGACGACGAGGACACACGATGGCAGCACACACCGTCTACGCGATCGGCGAATGCATGATCGAACTGCAGAAGAGCGTGCACGGGCAGGGTGGCACGATGGATTACCGCTTCGGCGGCGACACGCTGAACACGGCCGTGTACATGGCGCGCCTGCTCGACCCGGCGCATGTGAACGTCGCCTACGTGACGGGTCTCGGCACGGACGGCATGTCCGCCGAGATGCTGGCCGCGTGGGAGCGCGAAGGCATCGAAACGTCCTGCGTGCAGCGCCTGCCGGACCGCCTGCCGGGCCTCTACATGATCGAAACGGATCCGGATGGCGAACGCCGCTTCCATTACTGGCGCAAGGATGCCGCCGCGCGGCACTGGCTCGCGGCCCCCGGCGCGGGCACGGTGCTCGAGGCGCTGGCGTCGGCGCGCATGGTCTATCTGTCGGGGATCAGCCTGGCGATCCTGGCGCCAAGCGACCGCGACCTGCTGATCGCCACGCTGGCCCGGTGCCGCGCGGCCGGCGGCAGCGTCGTGTTCGACAACAACTACCGCCCACGCCTGTGGGAAGACGCGGAGACGGCGCGCGACGTCTACGGCCGCGCGCTCGCGCATGCGGACATCGCGTTGCTCACGCTGGACGACGAGGTCGCGCTGTACGGCCAAGCCGACGCGGCCGACGTCATCGAACGCACGCGCGCCCTGGGCGTGGGCGAAGTCGTCGTCAAATGCGGCGGCGCGCCGTGCGTCGTCTGGCACGACGGGCGCCTGCACGAAGTGGCGCCGCAACCGGTGAAGGACGTGGTCGACACGACGGCCGCCGGCGATTCGTTCGGCGCGGCGTACATGGCGGCCCGTTTGAGCGGGAAGGGCCCGGACGACGCCGCGCGCGCCGGGCACCGGCTGGCCGGGACCGTGATCCGCCACCGCGGCGCGATCATCCCGCGCGAGGCGATGCCCGCCGGCTGAAGAGGCGTTACACTTGCGACCATGAACAACCCAGTCCCACCCACTCAAGAGATCGAGGCCGAGAGCGGCCTGAGCGCGTCGCGCCGCGTCTACCTGTGCCTGCGCCGGCGCATCGTCGAAATGAAGATGCTGCCGGGCGCGCGCGTCGTGGAGCGCGACATCGCCGAGGAGTTCGGCACGAGCCGCACGCCCGTGCACGAAGCCGTGCAGCGCCTGGCCGACGAGGGCCTGATCGAAATCGTGCCGCGTTCCGGCACCTTCGTCGCCCGCATTCCGCTCGACGCCCTGGAAGAGGCCAACCTCGTGCGGCACGCGCTGGAGACGGCGATCATCGAAAAGGCGGCGGCGCGCGTCGGTCCCGAGGACGCGGGGCGGCTGCGCGCCATCCTGGCCGAGCAGGAGGCAGCCATCACGGCCAACGATTTCGGCACCTTCCACCGCACCGACGAGCGCTTCCACGCGCTGCTGGCCGAGCTGTCCGGCTATCCGGGCGTGTGGCCCATCATCCAGCAGGCCAAGACGCAGATGGACCGCTACCGCCAGCTGACGTTGCCGCTGGAAGGCCGCATGGCCGGGGTGCTGGAAGAGCACCGCGCCGTCGTCGACGCCATCGAGGCGCGCGATCCGGCCCGCGCCGTCGCCGCCATGCGCGAACACCTCGATCACGTGATGCCGGTACTGGAAATCACCCGCAAGCTGCGGCCGGAATTCTTCACGACCCACCTCGACACCCGGCCCGCGCGCTAAGGTGTCGCCTGGACGGACGACCGATTTGCTACCATGGCGACTCGTTCACTCTTATGAAGTCTGCCATGCCCAACAACAAGCGCCCGGCCAAGGGCCCGTCGGCCCAACCCAACCGCGGATCGGCCAAGCCGAAAAAGTCGACCAAGTCGGTCAAACCGGTGGAAGCGGATCCCGACGAGCTCGCCCAGAACCTCGTCGACCTGGCGCTCGAGATCACCGAGCGCGAGTCCGCCGACGCCGCCATGCTCGCCGCCCGGCGGCAAGACCTGACGGTGCTGATCCGGCGGCTGCTGCGGCGCAAGCACGACGACGTGCTGGTCGGCGCCATCGAAGTGGCGCGCTACACCGATGCCGACTGCTGCCGCCTGCTGCGCGAACGCATCGAAGAAGAGGCGGCCACGTTGCACGTGCGCGGCGACGACAAGGATGAGACCAACGGTGGGGAACTCGAGATCGACGCGTTCATGATTCCGCTGTTCGTGCACAGCACCGGCGGGCTCAAGCAGGACGACGTGTTCCGCGACGACGCCGATTTCGAAGCCCTGATGGACAGCTTCCGCAAGTCCGGCCTCGCCAGCCCGGCCACCCGCATCGTCCTCGTGCGCCATGTGTACGACCTGGACGGCGTGGACCGCGTCCGCTACAGCGACCTGCAGGAGATGCTGCGGGAAGCCGCGCACGCGCTGCGCTCGCGCAAGCTCGTGCCCACGCCCGCCATCGAGGCCAGCATGCGGCCCTGGATCGGCGGCGACTACGAGCCGGACGACGAGGCGATGGAACTGCGCTTCCTGCTCGGTTTCGCGCTGAAGCCGGCCGACGACCCGTTCTACCACGTGCCTTCCGACGAGGCGGCCGCGGACGCGTATTTCGAAGGCCGCATGGCCCGCTACCGGATGTGGGCGGGCAGCGTCGCGCCGCTGCTGCAGCGCTGCCTGTCCAGCCATCCGGCGGAGCTCGAGCTGAATTTCCTCTACCAGGACCTGTTCTTCGGCGCCAAGGAGCAGGGCGTGGCCGAGCTGTCGATGCTGGCCACCCTGGCCGAAGTCAACCAGCGCCTGGACGAGCAACAGCGCGCGCCGGAGCGCATCAAGGCCGTCGTCGCGCCCGTCGAGGCGAACGGCGAGCCGGTCCTGCGCATCAATCTCTACCCGCTGAGCGGCGGCGCGCCACTGGCCACCGTCGACAAGCCGCTGGACCTGGCCGCCGACCTCGAATCGGAGCTGGCGGACCTGTGCGACGCACTGGGCACGATCGGCCTGGACGGCGTGCTGCTGGCGCGCGGCTTCGATGCCGCCGGCGAACCGGAAGATGCGGAACCCTATCTTTCGGCCTGAGCCGTTCCGCACGGCCGTCCCGGCGTGACGCCTCCCCGTTTATCTTCCCGGCCGCGCCGCCCGGCGCGGTCTTCTCCCTCTGAAAACCCCCTGTTTTCGCGGCGCGTAACGCCCGGATACTCGTCGTTCCGCAAGCGCAGATGATGCAAATTCGTAGTGTTTTTTCCTGCGTCTGCGTAGGAGGGAACCTACACGATTGGACACTCTGCCGAGCTCTCCCAGGGAGACCGGGTCGGGACGGCTTTCCGCATGTTTCCTGATGCAAATGTTGCAATGCATAAATGAAAATATTAAGAAAGTTGCATGATACGATTCACTGGTCCGGCACCTGATCTGTCGGTGTTTTCACAGCATCGACGCATCAGTGGCGGGCCTTGAATCCAGATCAACTAGAACGCCCCGAGGCGAAAGGAAATCAACATGCCGACCCTGATCGTGTTTTGCCATCTGCGCTGGGACTTCGTCTTTCAGCGCCCCCAGCACCTCATGACTCGCCTGGCGGAACACTACCGAATCCTGTTTGTCGAGGAGCCGGTGTATGACGAGGGCAAGGCGCACCTGCAGAAGACGGCCGTCGCGCCGAACATCACGGTGTGCCAGCCGCATACCGGCATCCAGGCGCCCGGCTTCCACGACGACCAGATCCCCACGCTGCAGACGCTGCTGGCCGATCTCGTCCCGGAAGGCGAGCGCCCCGTCGTCTGGTTCTACACGCCGATGGCGCTGCCGCTGCTGCAAGGCTTCGATCCCGCACTCGTCATCTACGACTGCATGGACGAACTGGCCGCCTTCAAGAACGCCCCGAAACAACTGCTGCAGCGCGAGAATGCGCTGCTGAACATCGCCGACCTGTGCTTCACGGGCGGTCCGAGCCTGTACCAGTCCAAGCGCGAGCGCCACGCCAATGCGCACTGCTTCTCGAGCAGCGTCGACGCGAAACACTTCCAGAAGGCGCTCGACCGCAACGACAGCCACCCCGACCAGGCCCATGTCGCGCGTCCGCGCCTGGGCTTCTACGGCGTCATCGACGAGCGCTTCGACACCGACCTCGTACGCCAGGTCGCCGAAGCCCATCCCGAATGGCAGATCGTGCTCGTGGGTCCGGTGGTGAAGATCGACCCGGCCAACCTGCCGCGCGCCGACAACATCCATTACATGGGCCAGCGCACGTACGACCAGCTGCCGCAGTTCCTGGCTGGCTGGGACGTCTGCCTGCTGCCGTTCGCGCTGAACGAGTCGACCAAGTTCATCAGCCCGACCAAGGTGCTGGAATACATGGCGGCCGAACTGCCGTCCGTCAGCACCCCGATCACGGACGTGAAGGTGCCGTACGGCGACGTCGTCGCCATCGCCGACACGCCGGAGAAATTCATCGCGGCCTGCGAGCGCATGCTCGCGATGAACGACGAGCAGCAGACGGCACTGAAGGAACGCATGCGCGCCATCGTCGCGAACACGTCGTGGGACAAGACGGCCGCCAGCATGCACCACCTGATCGAGACGACCGCCCCGAGCAACAAGGCCCAGCGCTTCATCGCCCGCGCGGAAGAAGCGGACTTCGACGACGTGGTCAACGCCGAGAACGTCAATCCGCTGCCGATCGCCGCACTGGCCGCGCGCATGACGCCGAAGGACGGCATGGCGAAGGCCGCGGGCTGACCGCACTTTCCGTGACGCGTCACGCGCGTCATTCAGGAATCGCTCAACCGGGCGATTGATTCGCGCACGCGGTCAAGGTCGGTGAAGTTCATGAATACAATTCGCGCATGCGAATACATTCCTACTTCATCGGCCTCCTGCTGGCGCTCGCGTGCGGCCTGGCGGGCGCACAGGGCACGGCGACCTGGATCTGGTCGCCGGGCGATTTCGAGATCTGGCTGAGCAACCGGATGCAGGCGCAGCGCGTCGAGCGCGACGTCGCCTGGCCGCCGTTCTGGCGCCTGTACGGCCACCAGCCGCAGGTGAACTTCATGCGGCAGGTCGACCTGGCCGGGCCGGAAGACATCGACGTCGCCGCCGAAGGCATCTACAACGTCGCCATCGACGGCCGGTTCGTGCACGGCGACCAGCGCCATATCCGCATCCCTGCCGGCAGGCACACGCTCAACATCCAGGTCTATAACGCGGCCTCGCCGCCGGCCGTTTTCGTGCAGGGCCGGACGATCCGGTCCGATGCGTCGTGGACGGCCGGCCCGCGTCCGGGCGCGCCCGCCGGCGCGGCCGGCCATTGGAACTTCGACACACCGGACAATCCGCCATCCCGCTTCCGCCTGCCGACCCGCGAGATCCTGCCCGCCGCCGTCACGCGCGGCAACGGCACTGTCCTCGTGGATTTCGGCCGGGAGACGACGGGATTCGTCACGCTGAAGAATCTCGCGGGCAGCGGACAAGTCACGCTGTACTACGGCGAGTCGAAAGAGGAAGCCCTGTCCGAAGCGGGTGCCGAGACGCTCGACCGCTTCACGCTCGCCGGCCACCATGGCGACTACATGGCACTCACGTCGCGCGCCATGCGCTATGTGAACATCCGCTTCGACGCCGGCCTGCGTGTCGGAGATGTGGCGCTGGCGTACGAATACCTCCCGGTCGCGCACCGCGGCGAGTTCAAGAGCTCCGACGACGAGTTGAACCGGATCTGGGACGTCGCGCAGCGCACGCTCGAACTGAACACGCGCGAGTTCTTCATCGACGGCGCCAAGCGCGACCACTGGGTCTGGTCCGGCGACGCCGTCCAGACCTACCTGATGAACTATTACACGTTCTTCGACGGCGACGCGGTCAAGCGCACGACGTGGGCGCTGCGCGGCGCGGACCCCGTCGACATGCACATCAACACGATCCTGGACTATTCCCTGTACTGGTTCATCGGCATCCGCGACTATTACCAGTACACGGGCGACGCGGACTTCGTGAGAAGCGTCTACCCGCGCATGGTGTCGCTGATGGATTTCGTGCTGGCGCGGCGCGACGGCAACGGCATGCTGGAAGGCTTGCCGGGCGACTGGGTGTTCGTCGACTGGGCCGACATGCCGAAGGACGGCGAACTGGCCGTCATCCAGCTGCTGTTCGCGCGCAGCCTGGAAGCGATGGCCGACTGCGCGGCGCTCGCGCACGACGACGCGAAGGCCGCCACGTACCGCCAACTGGGCGCGGACCTGAAGACGAGGATCATGGCGGCCTTCTGGGATCCGCAGCGCCAGCTCTTCATCCACGGTCGCAAGGACGGCAACACGAACCCGCTCGTCACGCGCCATCCGAACATGTTCGCGCTGATGTTCGGCTACCTCGACGACGCGCAGGCGGCCGCCGTGCGTCGCAACGTCCTCACGAACGACGCGGTGCCGAAGATCACGACGCCGTACATGCGGTTCTACGAACTGGCGGCGCTGGCGGAAAGCGGGCAGCAGCGCTACGTCACGGGACAGATCAAGGACTACTGGGGCGGCATGCTGCGCGCGGGCGCCACGTGCTTCTGGGAGCAGTACGACCCGAACGTGGACGGCGCCGCGCGCTACGCCATGTACGGCAAGCCGTTCGGCATGAGCCTGTGCCACGCCTGGGGCGCAAGTCCGCTGTACCTGCTCGGCAAATACTACCTGGGCGTCAAACCGACGCAGCCCGGCTACGCGGCCTACGTCGTCGAGCCGGACCTGGGCGGCTTGAAGTGGATAACCGGGAAGGTGCCGACGCCCCACGGGGACATCGCCGTGTATGCCGACGCGGCGACGATCCGGGTGACCGGCATCCTCGGCCAGGGCGTGCTGCGGTTCACGAGCGCGACCGCGCCGCGCAGCGACGGCGGCACGATCCGCAAGGTGGGCGAACGCCGCTACGAGCTGCCGCTCGAAGGGGGCAAGACCTATCTCGTCACGCGGCGGGAATAAATCTGTTGCGGGGCTCTTTGGCCCTATCTATAATCTCGCGGGTATATTATAGATTAAAAACCGAGGAGACCCGATGTTGCGTCACACCCTGACTTCCACGTTGGCCCTGTGCGGCCTGTTCACCTGTTCGCTGGCACCCGCGGCCGAGCCGGCCGGCGCGCCCGTGAAACTCACCCGCGTCGCGGGCCCGTTCAGCGCGGACCCGGCCTCGCTGGAGAAGTACGAGACCCCGGAATGGTTCCGCGACGCCAAGTTCGGCATCTGGTCCCACTGGGGACCGCAGGCGGTGCCGCGTGCCGGCGACTGGTACGCGCGCAATATGTACGTCTACGGCACGCCGCAGTACGAGCATCACCTCAAGACGTACGGCCACCCGACCAAGTCGGGCTACAAGGACATCATCCCGCTGTGGAAGGCCGAGAAGTTCGATCCGGACGCGTTGATGGCGCTGTACGTCAAGGCCGGCGCGAAGTATTTCGTCAGCATGGGCGTCCACCACGACAATTTCGACCTGTGGGATTCGAAGTACCACCGCTGGAACGCCGTCAAGATGGGACCGCACCGCGACATCGTCGGCGACTGGCAGAAGGCGGCCGTCAAGGCCGGCCTGCGTTTCGGCGTGTCCGAGCACCTGGGCGCGAGCTACGGCTGGTTCGGCACGAGCCATGGGCACGATGAGGTCTTCCCGCACCTTGGCAAGCCCTATGACGGCGCCGATCCGCAGTACGCCGACCTGTACCACCCGAAACACGATGAGCTCTTCGGCGGCGGGCCGATGTGGTACACCAAGAACACCGCGTTTCACCAGGAATGGTACAACCGCGTGACCGACCTCGTGACGCGCTACAAGCCGGACCTGCTGTACACCGACGGCGGCATCCCGTTCGGTGCGACGGGCAGGACCATGGTCGCCAATTTCTACAACGCGAACATCAAGACGCACGGCAAGCTGGAAGCCGTGTACAACCACAAGGACATCGGCTCCGGCGAATTTCTCTGCAAGGCCGGCGTGCAGGACGTCGAACGCGGCGTCATGAAGGGTATCCAGCCGCTGCCGTGGCAGACCGATACCTCGATGGGCGACTGGTTCTACAGCGAGGGCTACAAGTACAAGACGACGCGGGACGTCGTGTATATGCTGGCGGACATCGTCAGCAAGAACGGCAACCTGCTCCTCAACGTGGTGCAGTATCCGGACGGCAGCCTGCCGCCCGAGTCGCGTCAATTCCTCGACGAGATGGCGGCCTGGATCAAGGTCAACGGCGAAGCCATCTACGGGACGCGGCCCTGGACGACGTTCGGCGAAGGCCCGACCAACCTCGAGGCCGGCGCCTTCAAGGAAAACGCCGCCTACACGGCGAGCGACATCCGCTTCACCACGAAGGGCGGGGCGCTGTACGCCATCACGCTGGGCGAGCCGAAGGGGCAGGTGCGCATCGCGTCGCTCGGCGCGCAGGCCGGACTGGAGACGCGGCCCGTCAAGTCGGTGTCGCTCGTGGGCGCAAGCGAGCCGGTGCGCTGGAGGCAGCAGGACGACGCGCTCGTGATCGAATTGCCGGCGAACCTGCCGACGGCAATCGCATCCAGCTTCAAGATCGGATTCTGACATGAACATACGATTGCATACGCTGGCGGCAGCGGTGCTGGCCGCCTCGAGCGGGGCCGCGTGCGCGGCGCCCGCGGGACAAGTCACGGTGACGTCGCCGGACGGCCGGGCCGCGATCAGGATCGCACGGGATGGCGGCAGCTACGCCGTGACGCGTGGCTCCGAAACGGTGATCGCAACCTCGCCCCTGGGCCTCGAATTCGACGGCGCGCCCGAGTTCGGCGCCCTCGCATTGGAAAAAGTCACCCGGACGGCCACGGACCGCGAGATTCCCCTGGTTGCCACGAAAACGTCCGCCGCGCGCGACCATTACCGCGCCGCGACGCTGGTGTTCCGCGACCGCGCCGACCGCACGCGCCGCCTGCTCGTCGACGTGCGCGCCTACGACGACGGCGTCGCATTCCGCTACCGCATCGATGGCGACGCGCCGGTCCGCCTGCGCGGCGAAAAGACGGCCTTCGTGCCGGCCGGCGATCCGGTTTGCCTGATCTCGGTCGTGGATGGCGCGCACGAAGTGCCGTTCACGCGCCAGAAAGTGTCCCAGCTGCGCGATAACCAGGGCTACGACGTTCCGGTCGTATGCACCACGCCGTCGGGCCGGACCGCCTATGCGATCACCCAGTCGCAGCTCGAAGGGTACACGGGCGCGTCGCTGTGGCGCGAAGGCACTGGCCTGCGCGTGCATCTGTCCGGGGCGCCGGGGCAGGCCGCGGCGGGCCGCGCCGCGCCCGTGTACGAGTCGCGCGCCGGGCTGCGGACGGCCTGGCGCGTCGTGATGCTGGGCAACCGGGCCGGCGACCTGATCGCATCGAACCTGGTCGGGAACCTGAACCCGCCGCCGCAGGGCGATTTCAGCTGGGTCAAGCCCGGCAAGGCCGCCTGGGACTGGTGGTCGGGCCCGTTGGCCGGCATGAAGCCGGACATGGCCGCCTACCGCCGCTTCATCGACTTCGCCGCCGCATCCGGGTTCCCGTATTACCTGATCGACGCCGGCTGGGCGCTGGGCAGCAGCGGGTGCTGCGAGGCGCTGCCGACGACGGACATCACCCGCGCCGCCGAGGGCATCGACATGCCCGCCCTGGTGCAGTACGCGGCGGAGAAGGGCGTCGGGCTGATCCTGTGGGCCCACTGGGAACATGTGCGGAACCGCATGGACGAGGTGCTCGACACGTACGCGCGCTGGGGCATCAAGGGCGTCAAGATCGACTTCATGAACCGCGACGACCAGGAGGTCGTCGACTTCTACCACCGTGTCGCGGCCGCCACGGCCCGGCGCCATCTGCTGCTGGACCTGCACGGCGCCTACGTCCCGGCCGGCCTGCAGCGCACGTATCCGAACTTCATCACGCAGGAAGGTGTGATGGGCGCCGAGTGGAACAAGATGCAGAAGAAGGTCACGCCCGAGCACAACCTGATGCTGCCCTACACGCGCATGCTGGCCGGTCCGATCGATTACACGCCGGGCGGTTTCCGCAACGGCACACCCGCGACCTTTCAGGTGCGCGACGTGCTGCCGTTCACCCAGAACAGCCGCAGCCAGGAGCTGGCGAAGTACGTGGTGTACGACAGTCCGCTGCAAATGGTGTCGGACGACCCGGACGCGTATCGCGATGCCGAAGGCTTCGATTTCATCCGCCGCGTGCCGACCGCCTGGGACGAGACGCGTTTTCTGTCCGGCGAACCGGGCCGGGACATCGTGCTCGCACGCCGCCTCGGCAACGACTGGTATGTCGGCGCGATGTCGGCGGATGACGCCGCGACCACGAAGCAGGTCAGGCTGGGCTTCCTGCCGGCCGGCCGTTACAAGGCCACGATCTGGGAAGACGGCGCCACGCCGAACAACGTCAAGGTGCGCGACATAGAGGTCACGGCGCGCGACGCCCTGACGCTGCAACTGGCGGCGGCGGGCGGCGCGGCGGTGATCATCGAGCCACGCTGATTCAAGCCAGCGGATCGATCGCGAACGCGGGCATCGGCACGTTCTCGCGCGCGGCCTCGAGGAATTTGTCCGAGGTCTGCAGGGCCTCGTGGATCGTCACGTCCATGTCGAGGTAGCGGTACGTGCCGAGACGGCCCACGAACGTGACGTTCGTCTCGGTGCGCGCCAGGTTCACGTATTTTTCCAGCTGGGCCTTTTCGCGCGCCTGGCGGATCGGGTAGTACGGCGTATCGTTTTCCTCGCACTGGCGGCTGTATTCCATGTAGCAGACCGTGCGCTCGTGCTGTTCCCACGGCGAAAAATGCTTGTGTTCGGTGATGCGGGTATAGGATTTCGAATCGTCGCAGTAATTGATGACGGCATTGCCCTGATAATCGCCGACGTCGCGGAACACTTCGAAATCCAGCGTGCGGTAGGGCAGGCGGCCTTCCACGTGATTGAACCACGCGTCGATCGGGCCGCTGTAGAACACGTGGTCGTAGTCGGACTTGGACGCCGGATCGAAACGCGTGCTCAGGTGCACGGTGATGCCCGGTACCTTGAGGACGTTTTCCACCAGCGCCGTATAGCCGTCCGCGGGCATGCCCTGGTATTTGTGGTTGAAGTAGTTGTCGTCGTAATTGAAGCGCACGGGCAGGCGTTTCAGGATGCTCGCCGGCAGTTCGCTCGGATGCAGGCCCCACTGCTTCATGGTATAGGTCTTGAAGAACGCTTCGTACAGCTCGCGGCCGACGAAGCGCAGCGCCTGTTCCTCGAACGTCGTCGGGTTCTCGATCGATTTGTCGCCCAGCGACTGGATGAATGCCTGCGCTTCCGCCGGGCGGAACGTCTTGCCGAAGAACTGGTTGATCGTCAGCAG
This sequence comes from Massilia putida, assembly GCF_001941825.1. Lineage (NCBI taxonomy): Bacteria > Pseudomonadati > Pseudomonadota > Betaproteobacteria > Burkholderiales > Oxalobacteraceae > Massilia > Massilia putida. The sequence goes on along the minus strand of NZ_CP019038.1, from coordinate 450,593 downwards.
GTTGATCGGCAGGGTGAACACGCGATTGTTCGTGATCGCCTTCACGCGATTCACATAGGGCTTGAACTCGGCGAAGCGGTTCACGAATTCCCAAGCCCGTTCGTTATCGGTGTGAAAAATGTGCGGACCATAGACGTGGACCATGACCCCGGTTTCGCTGTCACGTTCCGAATGGCAATTGCCCGCGATATGGTCGCGCGCCTCGAAGATCTCGACGTTGTAGCCTGCGTGGGCCAACTGGTTGGCGATGACAGCTCCGGAAAATCCAGCACCGACAATGGCGATATTTTTTTTCATTCGTTAATCCTGTTCGATAGTGATCTCTGCCGTCGCGGCGGACCCACAGTTCCGCGGTAAATGCCGTAATGACTTACGGTTACAGAACAATAGGAATGTGAAATATAGTGCCAAAAATATATCACCCCTCGACCGTTTTGCCCCGCACAATTGGATGTGCACGAAGATAAGGCGCACTCGTCAATGCGATGGCGGCAGCGCACGAACGGATTTTCAGGACGCGTCACGAAAATAAAAAAACCGCCGGCCGTAGCCAGCGGTTTGCGGTCGACAAGACGCCTGGATCAGCGTTTGTTGTCGTTCTTGTGACTCTGCGAGCCGGCCTTGGCATGCTGCTCCGGCGTGCCGCCGCGGGTGCTGTTGCCGCTCTGCTGGCTGCCGCCGCCCTGGCTCTGCTGGCTGCCGCCGTCGTTCTTGTGGCTCATCGAGCCGGCACGGCGTGCCTCTTCCGACGTGAACTCGTGGGCGTTGCCCGAAGCGTGGGCAGCCTTGCCGCCTTCCGAGGCGATTTCGCGCTGCTTCTGCGGGTCCATCGATGCGAAACCGCGGTTGCTGGTGTCGCCGCTCTGGTTGTTGCCCTTGTTACCGCCTTGTTGGTTGTTCGATGCCATGATCGTTCTCCTTGAGTTGGTTACGTGCAATGTAATCCCCCTGCCGGATCAGCGTCTCACGACGTCCGATCGGGAAGAGGTGAAACCATGGTAAGGCGCACGTTATGCATGAGGAATAGGACTGGTTATAGCTGGCTTGTAGGATGAGTCTGGCTAATGCATTGCAACAAATCTAGTGAAAGGACGGCCCCGGCGGCGGAGCCGCGTCGCCGCCACGGCGGAAGCTGTCGGCCAGCTTGGGATCGGCGAGGCGCACGATCGACAGCGGATGCGCGAACTCGATGCCCTCCTGCTGGAAGCGCCGGTAGATCTCCAAGAAGATGTCCTGCTGCGCATCCATGTGCAGGATGTAGTCGGGGCTCCGGTAGTGGTACACGACCTCGAAGTCGAGCGACCATTGCCCCCAGCTGAAGAAGTGGGCCCGTTCGAAATCGATATTCGGTTTGCTCGCGACGATGTCGCGGATGATGTGCGGGATGCGGCACAGCAGTTCCTCGGGCATGCCGTACGCCACGCGCAGCACGAACGCCACCCGCCGCGTCTGCATGCGCTTGTGGTTGTGGATGCGGCTTTTCAGCAGTTCGCCGTTCGAGAACACGACCTGTTCGCCGCCGAGCCCGCGCACGCGCGTCGTCTTGAGGCCGATGTGCTCGACGGAGCCGAGCACGTCGCCGACGATGATGAAATCGCCGACCTCGAACGGCTTGTCCAGCATGATCGAGAGCGACGCGAACAGGTCGCCCAGGATGTTCTGCGTCGCGAGCGCGACGGCCACGCCGCCGATGCCCAGGCTGGCGACCAGCGTCGTGATATTGATCCCGAAATTGTCGAGGATCATCAAGGTGACGACCACCCACAGCAGCAGCCGCGAGATGAAGCACAGCACGCTGCTGGACGCGCGCCGTTCGCCGTCGACGGGACCGATGCTGAACTGGTCGCGCCAGGCGCGCAGCCCCGTGTCGCCCCAGATGGCCGCCTGCAGCAGCAGCGACGCGATCGCGATGCGCGTGACGAACTTGTCCTGCTTGTCCGTGAGGTCGAGGAAGGTGCTGCCGAAGTACATCGCGAACACGACGATGAACAACAGATAGGTTTGCGACAACATCCGCGTGACGAAGTCGTCCAGCCGGGTGCCCGTGCGGCGCGACAGTGTCTCCATGCGGCGCAGCACGAAGGCGCGCACGAACACCATGCCGATGGCGGTGCCGGCCGTCACCGCCAATGCCGCCGCCCATGCTTCGAAAGGATTGTTAAGGAAGGAAAACTGCCCTGTCCGGGACAGGAAGGGAAACGTCATCAAAACAAACTCCAGTTCCGCCGAAAGCCAGCCGCTAGTTTGGAGGCGGGCGGCGTCAGGCCGCGCACAATTGACTTTCAGCAGGGGCCGGAATACATTGCATTATTTGCATCAATTCTTTCGCCAGACAACTGATGGCCTCCGACCAGACCACCAAGATCCTGCTCGTCGATGACCAGCCGGCCAACCTGGCGGTGCTGGAAGCCATCCTGGCGGACCTGGGCCAGGCGCTCGTGTCGGTGACGTCGGGCGAAGCCGCCTTGCGCGAAGTGCTCGCCCGCGATTTCGCCGTCGTGCTGCTGGACGTGCGGATGCCGACGATGAACGGTTTCGAGCTGGCCGAGCTGATCCGCGAGCATCCGCGAACGCACAGCCTGCCCATCATCTTTCTCACCGCCGGCGACGCCGACGAATTCCCGCTCGAGCGCGCGTACGCGCTGGGCGCGGTCGACTACCTCACCAAACCCTTCAATCCCGTGGTCCTGCGCGCCAAGGTCGCCGTCTTCATCGACCTGTACCGCAAGAACGCGGAACTGGCGCGCATCGAGGAAGAACGCCACCGCGCCCAGCTGCGCTCGCGCGACACAAGGCTGCGCCTCATTCTCGACAACATCCGCGACTATGCCTTCATCGGCACCGACGTCGACCGCGTCGTGACCGAATGGGAAGGCGGCGCCGCCGCGATCACGGGGTGGGACCCCGGCAGCGTGATCGGCCGCAGCGCCGACCTGCTGTTCACGCCGGACGACATGGCGCACGGCCAGCCCGAGCAGGAGGCCCGGCGCGCCCTCGACCACGGCCGCGCCGAGGACCGCCGCTGGCACGTGCGGCGCGACGGCACGCGCTTCTTCGCCGACGGGGTGATGGTGCCGCTGCGCGACGAGGCGGGCGTCCACGTCGGCTTCGCCAAGATCATCCGCGACGCCACGACGGAAAAGCTGGCTGCCGAGCGCCTGGCCGAGAGCGAGCAGCGGCTGGAAGAGAGCCGGCGCCAGGCCGAGGCCGAGCGCGAACGCCTGCTGCGCGAGCTGCAGGCGGCCAGCGACCGCATGCGCGACATCTTCCACCGCGCGCCCGCCATCATGTGCGTGATGAGCGGCCCGGAGCACGTGATCGAGATGGCCAACCAGCGCTACCTGGAACTGGCCGCCAACCGGCCGCTCGCGCAGCGGCCCGTGCGTGCCGCGCTGCCGGAACTGGCGGGGCAGGGCTTCATCGACGTGCTCGACCGCGTCTACGGCAGCGGCGAGGCTATCGAAGGCCATAATGTCCGCCTGCTTCTGCAAGGCCGGGACGACGATGCGCACCCCGGACTGGAAGAGCACTTCCTCGACTTCGTCTGCATGGCGTTGCGCGACCCGGACGGCAGCATCTCGGGCGTGCTGCTGCACGGCGTCGACGTGACGGAGCGGACGCGCGCCAACCTGCTCGCCATCGGCCAGCGCGGCGCGCTGGAGCTGGCCGTCACCGACGCGCCGCTGGGCGACGTGCTCGACGTGCTGGCGCGCACGGCGGAAGACTACAGCGGCGGTGCGGCCCTCGCGTCCGTGCAGCTGGCCGCGCCCGACGGCCGCCTGCACCACGCGGCGGCGCCGTCGCTGCCCGCCGACTTCCAGCATGCGATCGACGCGGTGCCCATCGGCCCGGTGGCCGGCGCGGCGGGCAGTGCCGCGTGGCGCGGCGAGCCGATCGTCAGCGCCGACATCGACGCCGACCCGCTGTGGCGGCAGCACCTGGCGCCCGCGCAGGCGCACGGGCTGCGCGCGGCGCGTGCGCTGCCGATACTGGCCCCGTCCGGGGCCGTCCTCGGCACGTTCACCCTGTACTACCGCGAACGGCGCCTGCCCGGCCCGCAGGAAGAAGCGGCGCTGGCGCTGCTCGCCAACACGGCCTCGCTCGTGATCGGCCAGCGCCACGAGGCCGCCGAACGCCAGGCGGCCGAACACCGCTCGCGCGCGATCCTGGAGAGCATGAGCGACGGCTTCATCGCCCTCGATCCGGCGTGGCGCATCACGTACGCGAACGGCGCCGCGGAAGCCGTCACGGGAAGGCAGCGCGCGGAACTGGTCGGGGCGCAGTTCTGGGACCTGTTCGCGCGCATGCGCGGCACCCCGCAGGAGCAAGCGCTGCGGCGCACGGCTCAAGAACGCACGCGCAGCCGCATCGAAGCCTACGACGACGCCCAGAACCGCTGGTTCGAGATCAACTCGTTTCCGATGGAGGCGTCGGGCGCCGACGCCGGCGGGCTCGCGCTGTACTTCCGCGACGAGACCGACCGCCGCCGGGCCGAGGAGGGTATCCACCGCCTGGCCGCGGTGGCGGAGCAGTCGTCCGACTTCATCGGCATCTTCACGCCCGATGACGGCGGCATCTATCTGAACCCGGCAGGGTGCCGCATGGCCGGCCTCGACGCCCGCACCAATATCGCGGCCTGGCGCATGATCGACTTCTTTCCGCGCGAAGACCGGCCGTTCGTGCGCGACCACGTGATGGCGGCGCTCACGGGGAGCGCGGCCCAGTGGGAAGGCGAACTGCGGCTCGACCAGCCCGACGGGCGCGAACCGATCCCCGTCTATTTCAAGGGCTTCGCGGTGCGCGACGCGGACGGCCACAACATCGGCCTCGCGACGATCACGCGCGACATCACGGCGCAAAAGCGGTCCGAGGACGAGCTGCGCCGCGTCGCGGCCGACCTGTCGGAAGCGGACCACCGCAAGAGCGAATTCCTCGCGACGCTGGCGCACGAGCTGCGCAACCCGCTGGCGCCGATCCGGACGGGCCTGGACCTGCTGCGCATGGCGCCGCGCGACGCGGAGGCCACGGCGCGCGTGCACGCGATGATGGACCGCCAGCTGGGGCACCTGATCCACCTCGTCGACGACCTGCTGGACATCGCCCGCATCACGCGCGGCAAGATCGAACTCAAACGGGAAGCCGTCGACCTCAAGGTGATCGTGCAGATGGCGCTGGAGACGAGCGCCGCGCTGATCGAGAGCCACGGCCACCGGCTCGACGTCGACCTGCCGGCCGAGCCGCTGCCGCTGGAGGCGGACGTCACGCGCATGGTGCAGGTGCTGTCGAATCTCCTCAACAACGCCGCCAAGTACACACCGGCCGGCGGCCGCGTCCTGCTGACGGCGTGGCGCGAGGACGGGCACGCCGCCGTCGCCGTGTCCGACACGGGCATCGGCATCCCGCCTGACGCGATCGGTTCCGTCTTCGAAATGTTCACGCAGGTGCGCGGCAGCCTCGATCGGGCCCAGGGTGGGCTGGGCATCGGGCTGTCGCTCGTGCGCCGCCTCGTCGAACTGCACGGCGGCCGCGTCAGCGCGTTTTCCGCCGGACGCGGCCACGGCAGCACTTTCACCGTACGCCTGCCGCTGCATCCGGGTTCGCCGCACGCCCGTCCGGCCGGCACGGCCGCCGCCGCCCCGCAAGCGCCGACGGCGTTGCGCGTGCTCGTGGTCGACGACAATGCCGATGCGGCCGACAGCCTCGTCGCGCTGCTGGAAGCGCTCGGCCACACGACGTGGGTCGCGCGCGACGGACCGCGCGGCCTGCAGACGGCGCTCGACGTGCACCCGGACCTCGTGCTGCTCGACATCGGCCTGCCCGGCATGAGCGGTTATGAAGTGGCGCGCGCGATCCGCAAGAGCCAGGGCGTGCGCCAGATCGTGCTCATCGCGCTGACGGGGTGGGGCGCCCAGAGCGACCAGGCGCAGTCGCACGAGGCGGGCTTCGACCAGCATTTGACCAAGCCGGTCAGCCTGGAGGCGCTGGAACAGGCGCTGGCCGCGGCCGCGCGCACGCTGCGATGAAGACCGTCGCCGTCTCCTGCGGCACCCTCGTCGTCGACGCCGGGGGCCGCCTGTTGCTGGGCCACGTGACGCATACGCCGCGCTGGGACATCCCGAAAGGCTTGCAGGACCCGGGGGAATTGCTGCTGGAAGCGGCCATGCGCGAGCTGCGGGAAGAGACGGGGCTGGCGTTCGCGCCGGAGGCGTTCCGCGACCTGGGCCGCTTCGACTACCGCCGCGACAAGGCGCTGCACCTGTTCCGGGTGGACGTGGGCGCGTCCATGCCGGACCTGACCCACCTGAACTGCACGAGCATGTATGCCCACCACGTCACGGGCGCGCCGACGCCCGAGATGGATGCCTGGCGCTGGGCCACGCGCGACGAGGTCGCAACGCTATGCTGGCCGCGCATGGCGGCGCGCCTGCTAGCGATCGGCTGGTGAGCGCCCGCCGCGCACCGCGACGGCGCGCAGCACCGATTCGATCGCCGCGATCGTCGCCGGCTTGGTGAGATGGGCATCGAATCCGGCCTGCGCGGTGCGCGCCCGGTCGTCGGCGCCGCCCCAGCCGGTGAGCGCGACGAGCATGATGCCGTCGTGGCGCGGTTCCTGGCGCACGGCCCGGGCGACTTCGTAGCCGGACAGGCCGCGCATGCCGATGTCGAGGAAGACGGCGTTCGGATGCAGGCCGTCCAGCATGCGCAGCGCCTGATGGCCGTCGTGCGCCACCACGACGTCGTGGCCCATGACGGACAACAGCGCGGCCAGCGTATCGGCCGCGTCGCGGTTGTCGTCCACGACCAGCAGGCGCAGGGCGGCAATGGCGCCCGCGTCGGGATCGAGCGCCTGCGGCGCGGCATTCTCGTCCGCGCCGCGCCGGGCCAGCGGCAGGCGCACTGTGAAGACGCTGCCCGTACCCGACCCCGCGCTCGCCGCCTGGATCGTCCCGCCGTGCAGTTCGACGAGGCTCTTCACGAGCGACAGCCCGATGCCCAGTCCGCCCGGCACGTGGCGCGCGGCGTGGGCCGCCTGGGTGAACATCCGGAAGACCTCGTGAATCGATTCGGACGGGATGCCGATGCCGTTGTCCGATACCGCGATCAGCGCCTGGTCGCCGTCGCGTTCCGCGGCCAGCACGATGTGACCGCCGCGCGGGGTGTACTTGGCCGCGTTGTTCAGCAGGTTGCTGACGACCTGCGTGATGCGCGTGGCGTCCGCGTACAAGGTCAGGGGCTCGTGCGGCAGGCGCACGTCGAGCCGGTGGCGCGCGGCCTCGATCAGCGGCAGGCTCGTCTCCACCGCCGAGTTCAGCACGTCGGCGAGCGCGACCAGCGCCGGCTTGAGCTCGACCTGGCCGCGCGTGATGCGGGCCACGTCGAGCAGGTCGTCGACGAGGTGCACGAGATGGTCCAGCTGGCGGTCCATGATGTCCTGCACGCGCGCCAGGGCGGCCGGATCGGAGCGCGCCCTGCGCATCAGCTGCAGGCCGCTGCGGATCGGCGCCAGCGGGTTGCGCAGCTCGTGCGCGAGCGTGGCGAGGAATTCGGTCTTGCGGCGGTCCTGCGCGGCCAGGTCGTCGGCGAGGCGGCGCAATTCGACTTCCGTGCGGCGGCGCTGCGTGATGTCGGTGAACAGTACGACCACCTTGCGGCTGCCCACGGGCCCGACGCGCGCCGCGACCACGTCGTACCAGCGCCCGAGCTGCGCGGCCTCGTCGACGAAATGGACCGGTTCGCCCGTGGCCGCGACCTTGCCGTAGACCTCGAGCCAGCGCGGCTGGTGGTCCGGCGCCATCGACCGCATGGTGCGCCCGACGGCGTCCTCGAGCCCGGTGGCCCGGACGAATGCCGGGTTGACCTCGAGGAAGCGGTAGTCGCACGGGCGGCCAACCGCGTCGTACAGCATTTCGATGACGCACACGCCCTGGTCGATGGCCTCGAACAGCGTACGGTAACGCTCCTCGCTGGCCTGCAGCTGCTCTTCGGTTTGTTTGCGCAGCGAGGCATCGATCACGACGCCCCGCATCATCCCGCGCGCGCCGGCGGCGCGGTCCAGCTGGCCGCGCGCCAGGACCCAGCGCCAGGCCCCGACCGGCGTGCGGACGCGGAACGTGGCCTCGTACCGCGCCCCCGATTCCATCGCGCGGCCGAGCAGCGCCTGCGTGGGCGGCACGTCGTCCGGATGGATGACGGCGAAGTACGCCGCCAGGTCCACGCCGGCCGCGTCCTCGGGGCGCAGTCCGAACATCTCGATCATGCGGGCATCCGCGCTGACCCGGCCGCTGGCGATGTCGAGCGACCACACGGCCACCTCGGCGGCGGCGATGGTGGCTTCGAGGCGCGCACGGGTATCCTGCAGCGCGGCTTCGGCCCGGCGCCGCTCGGCCGCCGTCGCATACGCTTCCAGGAAGAAGCGCGCCTTGGCCTTCAGGATCGGGATCGAGACCGGCTCGTGCAGCACGGCGAGCGCGCCGGCATCGTACAGCGACTCGAGCGTGAACGTGGGCGCCGCGGGGATGCCGTGCGCGATCACGGGCGTGTGCGGCAGCGCGGCGCGCAGGCGGCGGACGCTGTCGAACAGCGCCGCGGCATCGCCGGAATAACCGGCCAGGACGAGCGCGAAGCCCGGTACGTCGTCGCCATGTCCGGTATGCGCGAGCGCCTCGTCGAGCGTACGGGCGCGCACGAGGTCATAGCCCATCTCGGCGGCCACGGTGCCGACGGCGGGATCGGACACGGGACGGTCGCACAGGAACAGCACCCGTCCCTGCATCGTCACCGCGGAATGCATGCGCAAGATGGTAAATTCATCGTGCTTCGACTGTAGAAGTTGCGCGCCCGGCTGTCAACTGCTCAGCGGACAGCCGGGCGCCGCCCGCCGTGGAAGATCGGTAGGATGTGCCCGCGAGGGCGGGAAAAACCCCGCAAGGAGAACAGCATGCAAGTATCGAACGAGGGCGCCGGTTACGAGGTGGGCGCCATCATGGGTGGCCTGTACGGCGACGGTATCATCGCCTGCAAGGGCGCCTTCAGCGCGGCCTGGGTCGCGCAGGTCAAGGAAGACATCGAAACCCTGTTCGCCGAGGCGCGCGCGCGGCCGAACGGGGCGCTGGAACGCGGCCCGTGCCGCTACTACGTGGAGGTGCATCCGGAGCGGCTGCGCGGCTTCGTCGACCTGGCGACGCATCCGTGGGTCGTCGCCGTGTGCCGGGCCGTGCTGGGGCCGGACTACAAGATCGTGGAAGTGGGCTTCGACATTCCGTTCCCGGGCGCCATGCACCAGCCGTGGCACCGCGACTTCCCGTCGCCGCCCGAGACGCTCGTCGGGCGCCGCCTGAATTCGCTCGCCTTCAACCTCACGACGGTCGATGTGACGGAAGAGATCGGCCCGTTCGAGATCGCGCCGGGCACGCAATGGGACGATCTCACCGGCGGCGACCTGATGTTCCCCGATAAATCGCTGTACCCGCGCTACGAGGCGCGCGCCCAGCGCAAGCTGCCGCAAGTGGGCGACATCTCGGCGCGGTCGGCCCTGACGATCCACCGCGGCACGGCCAACCGCAGCCGGCAATCGCGGCCCGTGCTCGTGCTGGGCGTCGACGCGCCGGACGGCCGCAACGCCGAGAAGCACGACCTGCAGGTGACGCAAGGTTACTGGGATGCGCTGCCGGCCGAGGTGCGTGACCACCTGCGCTGCCGCATCGTGCCGGCGCTGGAAAACATCGAGCAGGCCCACACGATCGAGGGCCTGCGCATGGGCGTTACGGCTTAGGGATGTCCTTCGGCGCCTTGCCCACGCGGCGCAGCTGATCCGACTGCTGGTCGAGGTTCACTTCCTCGGCCACGTCGTAGCGGCCGTCCTCGGTGTCGTCGTCCGGCAGCAGGTTTTCCGAGCGGTCGTGCGCGCGCTGCGAAGGCCCCGGGTCGGCGCGCTGGATGTTCTGCGACGCCTCGTCCTTGCGTTTGTCCTGTTCCGTCATGCTGTCCTCCCGATAGTGGTGTGGCGGCCGATTATGGCGCAGGGCAGGGCGGCCAGGCGCACGCTAACGGTCGTCGGCGCCCTGCGCGCGGCGCGCCGGCAGGTTCTTTTCCAGGATCGCCCACAGGATGAGGCCATAGGCCAGCAACCGCACCAGGTAGTGCAGCGGCGAGTCCTCGTTGTCGTCGAAGGTGAGCGCGGACACGATCCGGTGCACGCCTTCGATGCCGAACGACAGCGCGAAGTACAGGAAGAAGCGGTCGCGCGAACTGCGCCAGAAACGCAGGAAGAACAGCGCGATGACGAACGAGGCCATCGCGATGGCGCCGGCGAACAGGTCGCTCAATTCATTTTGCATATCATTCCTTCTCGTAGATCAGGCCGTACAGCAGCAGCAGCACGGACACGAGGGCCGACACCTGCCGCACGGGCAACAGGTAGACGTCGGGGAACACGACCTTGTCCAGCACCAGGAACACGTTATTCACGGTCATCGCCACGAACGAGGCGCCGCTCCAGAACAGGAGGCGGTGCCCGGTGCGCCGGTAGCTGCCCAGCAGCAGCCACGCGCAGGCGAGCGACGTCAGGGTGCACAGCGCATAAATGGTAATCGCCATCATGAATCCTTTCGCCATTTGAAGGCGTCCGCAAATTGCTGGGCCTTGCGGTCGAGGGATGAGTGGATCAGGTGGGTGACTTCGACCAGGTGGGTCGCATACAGGTCGGCCAGTCGGTCGATGCGGTCGCGCAGGCCGGCGTCGGCCGGCGCATAGCGGTAGCCGCCGGCGCCGGCAGCGGGGCAGGCAACGGCGATCCTTGCCGTGCACAGCTCGGCCAGCAGGTCTTCCGCGGTCTTTTCGCGCACGTACAGCCGGCGCGCGAGCGTCTCGCGGCGCCATGCCTGGTCCGGATCGGCGCGCATCAGCAGCAGCGCTTCCAGGAAGGGGACCGAGGGAATGCTGGTCAGCACAAAGCGCCGGAGGTCCTCGGGTATGGAGGGCTTATCCATCGCCATTTAATTTGGACAAATGTACTTAACTTTTTGAAACCGGGATTCTATAGCATTCCAGTAGGAAATGCATGCGCGTGCGTGCAACCGTGCGCGGGTATGCAATATGAAAACGCATGAGGAAGCGCAAGCGCGCGTCGGCTAAAATGTCGCAATCTTTGATCTCGCCGACTCATCATGTTCAAGAAGTTGTTCACGCCAGCGCTTGTGCTCGCGTCCCTGTTGTCGCTGGGCGCCTGCCAGCGCGGATCCACGAACCCGCCGGCCGCGCAGCCGCATGCCGAAGCATCCAGCGGCGCCGGCGCGCCGCGGCCGCAATCGTGCGCCGACCATTTCGTCGACGGCCAGGCGCCGCGCATCACGAATCCCAAGCTGGACAAGGCCACGGAAACGCTGTGCTTCAATGTGTTCAGCGTGCTGCACTCCGGCATTACGCGCACGCCGCTGTGGTCGGCCGAACACCTGCAGGCGCAGAATATCGCCGCGGCGCAGGAATTGTCGCGCGAAAACTCCTTCCATCCAGAGCCGCGCCTGCCCTCGAACGAGCGCGCGGAACTGGCGGACTATGCGCGCAGCGGCTACGACCGCGGGCACATGGCGCCGAACGGCGACATGCCGGACCGCGACAGCCAGCGCGACAGCTTCAGTCTCGCCAACATCGTGCCGCAGGACGGCGAGAACAACCGCAACCTGTGGGCGGGCATCGAGGGCGCCGTGCGCAGGATGGCGAAGAAGGAGGGCGACCTGTACGTCGTGACCGGGCCGGCCTTCCTCGGCTCGGACCTGAAGAAGATCGGCAACGTGCTCGTCCCGACCCATTTGTATAAACTCGTGTACAGCCCGCGCCAGCGCGCCGGCGCCGCCTGGTTCGTCGAGAACACGGCGGACGCCAAGGCGAACGTGGTCCCGATCCCGGAACTCGAACGCATCATCGGCATCAACCTGCTGCCCGCGCTGTCCGACGCGGAGAAGGAGCGCGTGCTGGCGCTGCCGGAGATCCATGAGAAGCCGTCCCGCAGCCGTAATCGCCACTGAGCCACCAAGCGCCACTGAAGAGGAAACCATGAGCAGCACACCGAAATTCGCCCCGTACGACAACGAGGCCGACGTCGTCGAGGTCGGCAACCTGATGCTGGAGAACCGGCTCGACCGGATCACCGTCTCCGGCGACGTCGACCTCACGGCCGACAAGGACGGCCTGGCCAAGGCGCGCCTGCTGCACGACCTGCTGGGCCGCATCGTCGCCGGCCTGGAAGCGAAGGACTTGCCGGATCACCTGCCGCCGCCGGAGGTGCACAAGGTCGCCAATCCGTTCGGCTGACCGCAGCCGGAACGCGCGCACCGATGCATCGATCACACGGGCCGAGAGGCCCGTTTTTCATGGGTGCGCGGCTCGCGCGGAATGCATGAGTTGTACCCGGTCAATGGTGCGCGCAACGCAACCGCTTTGGAGTACTCTCGACTGGTACCGGCGCGAGGATCTCCACGCGGAAAACGTCATGCTCGGCGGCGAGCAGATCGGCGTGGCGCGCTTCGACAGGGCCGGCAACCTACCATAGACGCAAGCGGAGGAACATCATGCGACATACCCTAATAGCAGTCTTCGATAACCGAAGCGATGCCCAGAACGCCCTGGACGAATTGCTGGCATCGGGCTTCTCGCGCACCGATGCGAGCCTCTCCGGCGCCGATCCCACCGGCCAGTCCGACAGCGTCACCGGCAGCAACGAGCGGCTGGAGGGCGAGCACGAGGAAGGCATCGGCGCCTCCATCAAGCACTTCTTCACGGGCCTGTTCGGGTCCGACACGAACGAACACGCGATGAAGTACTCGTATGCCGTCACGCGCGGCCACCACGTCCTGACCCTCACCACGGAGTCGGAACCGGAAGTGGAGCGCGCCGCCGACATCATCGAGCGCTTCGGCCCCGTCGACATCGACGAACGCCACGACGAATGGACGCGCGGCGCGGGCACGCTCGGCACAGGCGCCTCGCCATCCGGCATGCAGCAGTCGGGCAGCATGTCGGCGCAATCCGGCGACATGGGGTCGTCGTCCGGCGCGGGGTCGTCGTCCGGTGGCTCGTACCAGGGCACGCCGCCGGGGACGGAGCCGGGCTCGCTGCAGTTCACGGGCCACGACGACCGCAACTTCTTCGGCACGCAGAACATCAACGATCCGGTCCCCAAGGGCCAGACCTACGAGGAACCGCTGGGCGCCTCGGAACAGTCGGGCGGGTCGATGGACAGCGCCACGGGCGGCAATACGCTGAGCGGCACGCAGAGCTCGGCGCAGAATCCGGCCACGGGCTCGTCGCTCCAGTCGTCGCAATCCGGCTCGCTGAACCAGAGCGGCTCCACGCTGCAAGGCACGGCGTCGATCCCCGGCTCGGACGACACGTCGCTGGGCGGCACCGCGCGGATGGGCAACCAGTCCGGCTCGCTGCAGCGCGATACGAGCCAGTCGGGCTCGCAGCAGCGCGACCTGGGTTCGCGCGGCAATGTGCGCGTGTTCTCGCATGACGCCGGCACGGGCGATACGTACGACGACGACTTCCGCAGCGACTGGCAGACGAATTACGCCAGCCTGGGCGGCAGCTACGACGACTATGCGCCGGCCTACCGCTTCGGCAGCGAGATGCGGCGCGGCGAGAAATACCGCGACCGTGACTGGACCGACGTCGAACAGACGCTGCGCACCGATTGGGAGGCCCGCCATCCGGGCGAGTCGACGTGGGACAAGTTCAAGGCCGCCGTGCGCCGCGGCTGGGACAAGATCACGCCGGACTCGGACGACCATTATCGCAGCCATTGGAACGATAACTATTCGAGCCTGGGCGGCAGCTACGACGACTACGAGCCGGCCTACCGCTACGGCACCGAGGTGCGCACGAGCGCCAAATACCGCGACCGCTCGTGGGACGAGGTCGAATCCGACCTGCGCACCGATTGGGAGGCCCGCCATCCGGGCGAATCGACGTGGGACAAGTTCAAGGCCGCCGTACGCCGCGGCTGGGACAAGATCACGCCGGACATCGACAACGACAGCTATTACCGCAGCCACTGGAACGCGAAGTACTCGAACGCGAACGACCGCTACGACGACTATCTGCCGGCCTACCGCTACGGCGACGAGGCGCGCCGCCTGCAGAAATACCGCAGCCGCCATTGGGACGATGCCGAGTCCGACCTCAAGGCCGACTGGGAATCGCGCTACACGACCGGCCCGTCCACGTGGGAGAAATTCAAGGACGCCGTGCGCCATGGCTGGAACAAGATCACGCCGGACGTCGACGAGTCGACCTATTACCACGAGCACTACGAATCGACCTATGCCGGCAGCGGGGCGGACTTCGACGACGTGGCGCCGGCCTACCGCTACGGCAACGAGATGCGCAATAGCGACACGTACCGCGACCGCTCGTGGGACGACGTCGAGGGCGACCTCAAGAAAGACTGGCACAGCAAGTACGGCGCGCATGACGAGCCGTCCGCCTGGGAACGCATCAAGGCGGCCGTCCGTCACGGCTGGGACAAGATGACGGGCGAGACCTCCGCCACGGACGACGACAGCTACTACCGCACCCACTGGACGAACACGTATTCGTCCAGCGGCACGAGCTTCGACGAGACGGCACCCGCCTACCGCTACGGCGCCCATATGCGCAGCGACGTCCGGTACCGCAACCGCGACTGGTCCGACGTCGAGAACGATCTGCGCGCCGACTGGGAGGCGCGCTACGGCAAGGATGGGGCGTCGACCTGGGAGAAGATGAAGGCGGCCGTGCGCCACGGCTGGGATCGGGCGACGCTGTAGTGCACCAACGTCGTTCCCGCGCAGGCGGAGCAGCCCGCGGGGCTGTCCGCCCGTGCTGAGCGTCCTGGCCAGCTCAGTATGCCCCCTCCGCTTTCGCGAGGACGACGAGGATTCAGGCCAGCTCGGTCAACGGCAGGCTGATCCGGTTCCTGCCCATGTGTTTGGCGCGGTACAACGCCGCGTCGGCGATGGCGACCAGTTCGCTGGCGCTGTTGTCCGGCGAGGCGATGGCGGTGGCGGCGCCGATCGACACCGTGACGCGCTGGCCGGGCGTCAGGCGGTTCGGCACCTGCAGCTGTTCGACGCGGGTGCGGATGCGCTCGGCCACGCTGGCCGCACCTTTCAAGGACTGGTTCGGCAGGATGACGGCGAATTCCTCGCCGCCGTAGCGGGCGACGAGGTCGTTCGCGCGCATTTCGCTGGCCACGGCCGTGGCGATGCGCTTGAGGCATTCGTCGCCGCCCAGGTGGCCGTTCGCGTCGTTATATGCTTTGAAATTGTCGACGTCCACCATCAGCAGGGACAGCGGCTGGCGCTGGCGCAACGCGCGCGTCCATTCTGCGTGCAGGGTCTCGTCGAAGCAGCGGCGGTTGGCCAGGCCCGTCAGGCCGTCGCGCGTGGCCAGCTGCTCGAGGGCGATTTGCGCGAGCTTTTCGTCCGTCATGTCGCGCAGCGTCTCGACGACGGCCGCCAGCCGGCCCCGGTCGTCGTAGATCGGGCTGGCGTCCGCCGCGAGGTAGCGCCGGCGGCCCACGCGCGGCATGTCGCACCAACTCTCGGCCGACAGGTGCTGCTCGTCGGGCAGTCCCTGGCGCGGCTGGATCCGGCCCGCTTCCCCGGCGCGGTCCTCGATCAGCAAGTCGGCGAGAGTCGGGCGGCGTTCCTCGAAAAAGCTGCGCCAATGGTCGCGCGTACCGATGGTCTCGCGGGCGGGCACGCCCGTCAGGCGTTCGCACGCGCGATTCCACAGCATCACGCGGGATGTCGTGTCCAGGACAAAGATGGGAATGGCCAGCGTCTCCATCAGCTGGTGGGAAAAGGCGCGATCCGAACCGGTCGCGCCCGAGGAATCGATGAGGCGCTGTATTGTTGTTGTGCTTGTCATGAGCCGTCCTTCGGTTCTGTTGAGCAATTACTTGCTGACGAGAATCGATTGTGCGCCGCGGACAATAGCGCCCATTGATCTTCAACAAGAGAGAGGAGCGGTGGTCACCCCGGCTCGGCAGCGTGCGGGGCGACGATGGCCTGGGCGACCCGGTCCACACGGGTACACAACAAATCGATGCGCGAGGCCAGCAACGGATCTTCGAGGGCATACTGGCGGCGCACCTGCAGCAGTTCGGATTGGATCGCGACGAGCTGCGCGAGCGGGTCGAGACTGCCGCGGCGGCCTTCCGCGCCGACCGTCAGCCGTCCCAGCAGCATGTCCGACTCGGCCAGCGCCTGGTCGGCCTGGCTGCGCGCTTTTTGTTCGCGGCACAGGGCCGCCTCCAGGCGCGCGATCCGGTCCTCGCTGCGCACGCGCCGGAACAGCGTGGCGAACGTGACCGCCATCGTGACGAGCACCAGCACGCCTACCTGCAACCGGTCGGGCAGGGCGAGCAGGCGGGCGTGGTCGGAGAAGCCGATCCACAGTCCCAGCAAGAGCAAGGCACCGAGCGAGGCGCGCAGCGACTGGAGCAGCACGGTTTTCATGTTGTTCTCCTCGACGAGGACTAGGATGACGCGGGTAGGAACTTTCCGTACTCAAAGGTACGACTTTCTGAACGACGCGTTTTTGCTCATGGTCAACTTTGCAGTCTCTGCAGCCACGGCGGTCAAAAACGGGGCCGCTTCTGCCGCCCTGGCTTGTCGCGGTATAATGGAAGGTTGACGCGAGCTTCCCCGGATCTTTACCGTGACTTACAGCATCAAAGAAATCTTCTACACCCTGCAGGGCGAGGGCGCCCATGCCGGCCGCCCGGCCGTATTCTGCCGCTTTTCCGGCTGCAATCTGTGGACGGGACGCGAAAGCGACCGTGCCACGGCCGTCTGCCAATTCTGCGACACGGATTTCGTCGGTACGGATGGCGAACGCGGCGGCAAGTTCAAGGACGCCGCCAGCCTGGCGGCCGAGATCGATGGTTTGTGGCCGGACACTTATCCGGCCAGCAAATACGTCGTGTTCACCGGCGGCGAACCGCTGCTGCAGCTGGACGGGGCGCTGATCGATGCCATGCATGCGGCCGGCTTCACGATCGCCATCGAAACGAACGGCACCTTGCCCGTCCCGCCCGGCGTGGACTGGATCTGCGTGAGCCCCAAGATGGGATCGACGCTGGTAGTCGGGAAAGGCAACGAGATCAAGGTCGTCATTCCGCAGACGGGCCAGGACTTGTCCGCCTATGAACACCTGGATTTCGACAATTTCTTCGTCCAGCCGATGGATGGTCCGCTGGCCCAGTTCAACACGCAACTGGCCATCGATACCTGCCGCCGCAACCCGAAGTGGAAGCTCAGCCTCCAGACCCATAAACTCCTGAATATCCCCTGAGCACAATGCTGACCATTACCCGCAAGCTGGAATTCGACGCCGGCCACCGCATTCCCGACCATAAAAGCCAGTGCCGTAACCTGCACGGCCACCGCTACACCCTGGAAATCACGCTGACGGGCGCCGTCATCGACGTCGAAGGCAATTCCGACAACGGGATGATCATGGACTTCTCGGACATCAAGGCGCTCGCCAAGGCGCACCTCGTCGATGTCTGGGACCACGCCTTCCTGGTCTACGAGAAGGACGAGGCGGTACGCGGCTTCCTGGCGAGCCTGCCGAACCACAAGACCGTCGTGATCGACCGCATCCCGACCGTCGAGAACCTCGCGCAAGTGGCGTGGAACATCCTCAAGGCCGCCTACAAGGACCGCTACGGCACCGGCCTGCGCCTGCAAAAACTCGTGCTGCACGAAACGCCGAACTGCTGGGCCGAAATCACGGATGTCTGACGCCGACGCCACCTATATGGGTCTGGCGCTGCAGGAAGCGCGCAAGGCCTGGGCGGCGGGCGAGGTGCCCGTGGGCGCCGTCGTCGTGCGCGACGGCGAAGTCGTCGCCGCCGGCTTCAACCAGCCCATCGGCCGCCACGATCCGACGGCGCACGCCGAGATCGTCGCCCTGCGCGCGGCTGCGGAAAAGCTCGGCAACTACCGGCTGCCGGGCTGCGAACTGTTTGTGACGCTCGAACCGTGCGCGATGTGCTCGGGCGCGATGATGCATGCGCGCCTGGCGCGCGTCGTGTATGCCGCGCCGGACCCGAAGACGGGCGTGTGCGGCTCCATCCTCGACCTGTTCGCGCTCGACCGGCTGAACCACCACACCGACGTCGTCGGCGGCGTGCTGGCGGAGGAAGCGAGCGCGATGCTGAAGGCATTCTTCGCCGAACGCCGCGCGGCCCGGCGCGCGCCGACGGCCCCGGATTGATCCCGCGCGTCTCGCCGACGCCACCGCTTTGCCGAAAATGGTATGCTGGTTTCACGCTGCTTCTGCTGCACCGCAGGGGAGCTCAGTGGAGTATTCCTTGGACCACATGATCACATTTCGGCACCCCTACCTGATCCGGTCGACCCGGTGCCGGCGACGCCATGCCTAGTCTGAACGCCAACGGGATCCGCATCGCCTTCGACACCGCGGGCGATCCGAAATCCGTGCCCCTGCTGCTGATTGCCGGCCTCGGCCTGCAACTGACGTCGTGGCCCGACGAATTCGTCGAGGGTCTCGCCGATCTGGGCTTTTACGTGATCCGTTTCGATAATCGCGACAGCGGCCTGTCCACCAAGTTCGAGCACGCGGGCACGCCCAGCCTCACGCTGGCGTGGCTGAAATCGGCGCTGCGCCTGCCTTTGCATCCGCCATACCGCCTGGAAGACATGGCGGACGACGCCATCGGCGTGCTGTCCGCGCTGGGCGTCGCGCGGGCGCACGTGGTCGGGATGTCGCTGGGCGCCATGATCGGCCAGCTGATGGCGGCCAAATTCCCATCGCGCGTGCTCAGCCTGACCTCGATCATGTCCACCAGCGGCCGCCGCGGCCTGCCGGGCCCGACACCGGCCGCCCGCCGCGCATTGCTGCGCCGCCCGCGCGGCTGGCACAACGCCGGCGACATCGACAGCGCCGTCGACTACAACGTCCAACTGCTGCAGGCGATCGGCAGCCCCGCGTATCCGACACCGGAAAAACACCTGCGCCGCCGCGTCGCCCGCGCGCTGCGCCGCAACTGCTGCCCGGGCGGCGTCGTGCGGCAGATGCTGGCCGTGACGGCCTCCGGCGACCGCACCCCGCAGCTGCAGACGATCGCCGCGCCCACGCTCGTGATCCACGGCGCCGCCGATCCGCTCGTGCCGCTCGCGTGCGGCGTCGACACCGCGCAGGCCATTCCCGGCGCCCGCCTCGAAGTCATCGAAGGCATGGGCCACGACCTGCCTACCCAGCTGCTGGAACGGCTCCTCGCCTTGATCGACGCCCATGCCCACGGTAAGATGGCGCCCGACTCGACTCCAAGGCTCTTCGTCAAACAGTGATCACTTCCAAACCGGGCGTTGCCCTCGTCGCGCCGGGCGGCTATGCGCCCGAGCCGGACGCCATCCCGCGCGGCATCGCGCGTCTCGAAGCCCAGGGCTTCCTGGTCCACAATTACTACAAGCACGAAGAACGCCACCAGCGCTTCGGCGCGACGGACGCCGAGCGCCTCGCCCAGCTGGAAGCGGCCGCGGCCGATCCGGACGTGCAGATCGTGATGGCCATCCGCGGCCAGTACGGCATGACCCGGCTGCTGCCCGACATCGACTTCGAACGCATGGCGGCCAGCGGCAAGATCTTCGTCGGTTACTCGGACATCACGGCCTTCCAGATGGGCCTGTACGCGAAGACGGGCGCGCTGAGCTATGCGGGCCCGATGTTCGCCGGCGACTTCGGCGCCGTCGAACCGGTCGACTTCACGCTGGACGATTTCTGGCGCTGCCTGGCCGGCCCCGTCCACACCGTGTCCGGCCACGGCGCCGCGAACCCGCGCCTGGATGTGACCGGCACCGTGTGGGGCGGCAATCTCGCGATGATCATGTCCGTGGTCGGCACGCCGTATTTCCCGCACATCGGCGGGGGCATCCTGTACCTGGAAGACATTGCCGAGCACCCGTACCGGGTCGAGCGCATGCTGCTGCAGCTGATGCATACGGGCGTCCTGGCGAAACAGCGGGCCGTGGTCCTGGGCGATTTTTCCGGCTACCGCCTTGCGCCCGCAGATAACGGCTATAACTTCGACGAAATGCTGACGTATGTGCGCGCGACATTGCCCGTGCCCGTGCTGACGGGGCTGGCGTTCGGCCATATCCCGCGCCGGGTGACGATTCCGTTCGGTGCCCGGGGGCGCCTGGAGTGCGACGGCGAGCAGTGGACGCTGACCATGTCCGGGTACCCGACACTTCAGCGCGCCTGACGCGGCCACTCCCGCAGTGGTAAAATGTGCGGTTAATCGAAAACCCACGCAATAAGGTTTCCCAGTGCTCAGTACAGCCAACATCACGATGCAGTTCGGCGCCAAGCCGCTGTTCGAAAACATTTCCGTCAAGTTCGGCGACGGCAACCGTTACGGCCTGATCGGCGCGAACGGCTGCGGCAAGTCGACCTTCATGAAGATCCTCGGCGGCGACCTCGAGCCGTCCGCCGGCAACGTCAGCCTCGACCCGAACGAGCGCCTCGGCAAACTCCGCCAGGACCAGTTCGCGTACGAAGACGTGCGCGTGCTCGACGTCGTCATGATGGGCCACACGGAACTGTGGAACGCCATCCAGGAACGCGACGCCATCTACGCGAATCCGGAAGCGACCGACGAGGATTACATGAAAGCCGCCGAACTGGAGGGCAAGGTCGCCGAATACGACGGCTACTCGGCCGAAGCGCGCGCCGGCGAACTGCTGCTGGGCCTGGGCATCTCTACCTCCCTGCACCAGGGCCCGATGAGCGCCGTGGCGCCGGGCTGGAAGCTGCGCGTGCTGCTGGCGCAGGCCCTGTTCTCGGATCCGGACATCCTGCTCCTCGACGAACCGACCAACAACCTGGACATCCACACGATCAGCTGGCTGGCGGACATGCTGAACCAGCGCAACTCGACGATGATCATCATCTCGCACGACCGCCACTTCCTGAACTCGGTCTGCACGCACGTCGCCGACATGGACTACGGCACGCTGAAGGTCTACCCGGGCAATTACGACGACTACATGGAAGCGTCGACGCAGGCCCGCAACCAGCAGTTGGCCAACAACGCGAAAGCGAAAGAAAAGGTCGCCGAGCTGCAGGACTTCGTGCGCCGCTTCTCGGCGAACAAGTCGAAGGCGCGCCAGGCCACGTCGCGCGCCAAGCAGATCGAAAAGATCAAGATCGAGGAATTCAAGCCGTCCTCGCGTGCCTATCCGTTCGTCCGCTTCGAAGGCGAAAAGAAGCTGCACCGCCTGGCCGTGGAGACGGAAGGCTTGTCGAAGTCCTACGACCGCCAGCTGTTCAAGGATTTCTCGATCATGGTCGAGGCCGGCGAGCGCATCGCGATCATCGGCGCCAACGGTGCCGGCAAGACCACCTTGCTGCGTTGCATCGGCAGCGCGCCGATCACGGGGCTGGACGCCGACACGGGCCGCGTGAAGTGGGCCGAGAACGCCAACCCGGGCTATATGCCGCAGGATCCGACGGAAGAGTTCGCTACCGACCTCAACCTGACCGACTGGATGGGCCAGTGGACGAAAGAGGGCGACGACGACCAGGCCGTGCGCTCCATCCTGGGCCGCCTGCTGTTCGGCGGCGACGAGGTCAAGAAGTCCGTGCGCGTGCTGTCCGGCGGCGAGAAGGGTCGCATGATGTACGGCAAGCTGATGCTGGGCCGTCACAACGTGCTGCTGCTCGACGAACCGACCAACCACATGGACATGGAATCGATCGAGTCGCTGAACATCGCGCTGGACAAATATGCCGGCACGCTGATCTTCGTCTCGCACGACCGCGAATTCGTGTCGTCGCTGGCGACCCGCATCCTCGAGATCAAGGAAGACCGCGTCATCGACTTCCAGGGCAATTACGAGGATTACCTGAAGAGCCAAGGCCTCGACTGATCTGATGTCGTGACGCGACACGTCATATCGCGTGATTCGTAGGGTGGGCTCTCCGAGCCCACGTGTGACGTTTGCAATTTGCTGACGTTACCCGTGGGCACAGGGTGACCACCCTACACTCTATAAAGGAATACAATCGGCGGCATCCCGGCCGAGCGTCGGCATGTTTTCGCCCGCCGTGCGATCATATTGCTTATGAATACCACTGCCCCCGTTAAGATCTTCGAATACGACCGGCCCATCGGCGGCGTCTGCTCGACCGCCGAGGCCTGGGCGCGCACCCCGTCGCCGCTGGAAATCGCGGAAAAGACCGCGCTGAAGGACCGCATCCGCCGCCTGCTGAAGGAACGCGAAGCCGTTCTCGTCGCCCACTACTATGTCGATGCCGACCTGCAGGACCTCGCCGAGGAAACGGGCGGCTGCGTGTCGGACTCGCTGGAGATGGCGCGCTTCGGCCGCGATCACCCGGCCAAGACGCTCGTCGTGGCCGGCGTGCGCTTCATGGGCGAGACCGCGAAGATCCTGAGCCCGGAAAAGACGATCCTGATGCCGGACCTGGACGCGACCTGCTCGCTGGACCTCGGCTGCCCGACCGACGAGTTCGCCGCGTTCTGCGATCAACACCCGGACCGCACGGTCGTCGTCTACGCGAACACGTCCGCCGCCGTGAAAGCGCGCGCGGACTGGATGGTCACGTCGTCGATCGGCCTGGACATCGTCAAATACCTGCACGACCAGGGCAAGAAGATCCTGTGGGCGCCGGACCGCCACCTCGGTTCGTACATCCAGAAGCAGACGGGCGCGGACATGCTGCTGTGGCAGGGTTCCTGCCTCGTGCACGATGAGTTCAAGGGCATCGAACTGGACCTGCTGCGCGCCGAATACCCGCACGCGAAAGTCCTCGTGCACCCGGAATCGCCGGAAGCCGTCGTCGCCCAGGCGGACGTCGTCGGCTCGACCACGCAGCTGATCAATGCGGCCCAGACGATAGATGCGACGCATTTCATCGTCGCGACCGACAACGGCATCCTGCACAAGATGCGCATGGCCGCGCCGGGCAAGACGCTGATCGAAGCCCCGACGGCCGGCAACAGCGCCACCTGCAAGAGCTGCGCGCACTGCCCGTGGATGGCCATGAACGGCCTGCAGAACCTGGCCGACGTGCTGGAAGCGACCGACGGCAAGAACGAAATCTTCGTCGATCCGGAGATCGGCAAGCAGGCCAAGCGCGCCATCGACCGCATGCTCGACTTCGCCGCCGCGAAGAAGGCGAAGGCGCTGCCGACCGGCTCGCTGGAACAGGAAGGCAACCTCTTCAAAGGAATCGGACCGGCATGAGCAACCTGCGCAACCCATTCGCCACCGAAGGCCAGTTCGACGAGAAACTGCAAGCCGCTTTCGAACAGAACCTGCTGGCCGCGCTGCTGGAAGACGTCGGCAGCGGCGACCTCACGGGCAAGCTCGTACCGGAAGAACCCCGCGCGAAGGCACGCGTGCTCGTGCGCGAGCAGGCCGTCCTGTGCGGCGCCCCCTGGTTCGAAGGCGTCATGCTGGCCGTCGACCAGGACATCGAGATCGACTGGAAGTATGCCGAGGGCGACGTGATGGCGGCCGACAGCATCGTCTGCACGATCGAAGGGTCGCCCCGTTCGCTGCTGACGGCGGAGCGCGCGGCGCTGAACTTCCTGCAACTGCTGTCCGGCGTCGCGACGGCCACGCGCACTTATGTGGACGTCATCGCCGGCACGAAGGGGAAGATCCTCGACACGCGCAAGACGCTGCCGGGCCTGCGCCTGGCGCAGAAATACGCCGTGCGCGTGGGCGGCGGCGCGAACCAGCGCATGGCGCTGTACGACGGCATCCTGATCAAGGAAAACCACATCGCGGCCGCGGGCGGCATCACGCCGGCGCTGCAGGCGGCGACCGCGCTGCATGCCGGCGTGTCGATCCAGATCGAGGTCGAGTCGATCGCCGAACTGGAAGAGGCGCTGGCTGCCGGTGCGACGTCTATCCTGCTCGACAATTTTGACCTGGGCATGATGCGCGACGCGGTCCGCATCAACGAAGGACGCGCGTTGCTGGAAGCGTCCGGCGGAATCAATATGCAGACGGTGCGGGCGATCGCGGAGACGGGTGTCGACCGCATCTCGATCGGCAGCCTGACCAAGGACGTCAAGGCGACCGATTACTCGCTGCGTATCGTCGGCTAACTCGCCTATGAACGCCGTTCCCGCGGAGGCGGGAACCCACGTTTTACGTGATCCGTCACAAAAATAGGGGAATAGCGCCAGTGGCGCTGTTCCGCCTGCGCGGGAACGACGGTATCTTTACGTTCCGCGCTTCTTTCTACGTGCCGCTCTCGCTGGCGCGGGCCAGCGCCTCCGCCTGCGGATTCCTGCGGTAGACGGACTCTCCGACCCGGCCCGCGATCTCCTCGATCGCGGCCAAGACCTTCTCCGGATGCGCATAATGCGTCATATGCCCGACGCCGGGCTGCAACCGCAGCTCGCTGTCCGGCAAGCGCTCGCCCAGGCGCTCCGAGTTGTGGCCGAAGTCGACGATCTTGTCCTGCGTGCCGGCCATGATCACGGCCGGCACCTTCAGTTCCGGATAACGCTTGGCCAGCGCCACCGCCGCCGGGACCATCATCGCCGTCTCCGCCGCGCTGGCGCGCAGCTGGCTCGGCCGCAGCAGCATCCACACCGGCAATTCGCGGAAGCGGGCATCGACCGGCTGCGGCGAGAACACCCGCTTCGTCAGCGGCCGCCACAGCATGCGCGTGATCAGCGGCGACACCGTGTAGCGCATCAAGTCGCCCACGAGCGGAATCGCGGGACTGGACAGCAACGGCACGTCCGCCCGCAAGCTGGGGTAGTAATAGCCCGACATCAGCACGAGGCCGCGCACGAAATCGGGGACTTCCAGCGCCATCGACAACGCGACGAGCGTGCCCCACGAGTGCCCCAGCACGATGGCCGAATCGACACCGATCTCCTGCAGCGCATGGTGCAGCAGGCGCGCCTGGGCTTGCGGCGTCCACACCTTGCTGCGCGGCCGTTCGCTGTAGCCGAAGCCGGGACGGTCGAAAGCGATCACGCGATAGTGCTCGGCCGCCTTGTCCATCAGCCCGCTGGTCTGGAAATCGCTGGCCAGCACGCCATTCCCGTGCAGCAGCACGAGTGCGGGACCGGTACCGCGCTCCAGGTAGTGCAGGCGCACGCCGTCGACTTTCACGAACCGGCCCTGGGGCGGGTTGTCCGCCTCGGCCTGTTTCGTCTTGGAACGCACATAAAAATAAGAGGCCGCGAGGCCGATGCCGGCGGCCAGCGCGCCGGCCTGCCAGGGTTTGACACCGGTGCTGCGTAAGGTTTTCGTCACAGTATTCCCCCGTCGAGTGGTATGGATGGTGTGTCTCTTCCAGTGTGTTCCGAACCTTGCATGAGCAGTTCCAGCGCGAGCGGCAGCACGCGCTCGGCCGTTTCCTCGATCTTGATGTCGAGCAGGTCGTCGGCGCGCGTGCGGCCGAGGTTGATGGCAGCGATCGGCTTGCCGGCCGCCCGCGCCATGCGGCAAAAGCGGAAGCCCGAGTAGACCATCAGCGACGATCCGACCACGAGCAGCGCATCCGCCCGTTCCATCTGTTCCAGTGCGATGGCCGTGCGTGCCGGCGGGACGTTATCGCCGAAAAAGACGACGTTCGGCATCAAGGTGCCGCCGCAGCACGTGCAATACGGCAGCCGGAACGCAGCCAGTTCCGCCGGCTCGATGGACGCATCGCCATCGGGCAGCGGGGTCGCGTTCGCGCCCGTCATCTGCGGATTGAAATCTTCCAGCTGGGCCTGCACGAACGCGCGCGGAAAGACCGCCGAGCATTCCAGGCACACGACCGTATGGATATTGCCGTGCAACTCCAGCACGCCATGGCTGCCGGCCTGGCCATGTAGGCCGTCGACGTTCTGCGTCAGCACGGAGCCGATGCGTCCGATCCGCTCCAGTCCGGCAATGGATTGATGACCGCGGTTGGGCCTGGCCTGCGCGAGCACGGGCCAGCCGATCATGCTGCGCGCCCAATAACGCCGCTGCACGGCCTCGGACTTGCGGAAATCCGGGCCGTGGATGGGCGGCTTGCCGCACCGGGTGCCGTCGCGATCGCGGTAATCGGGAATGCCGGATGCGGTCGACAGGCCGGCGCCCGTCAGCACGAGGGCGCGCGGGTGGCGATCCAGAAATGCGGCGATCCGCGCCGCGTGGTCGTGGATGGTAAAGGCTTCCGCCATCGATGTGCTCCTTCCGCTTGGGATCGTAACATCCCCGATGCTCGCACGGAAACACGATTCCGGCAGCCATCGCTGCCGCGCAGCATCAGCGCTTGGCGGACACGACGATCCCGCCCACGATCAACAGGAACGCCAGCACGTGATACGCATGCGGCAGCTCGCCCAGGAAGGCGGACGACAGCAGCGCCGTGAACAGCGGCGTCAGGTTGACGAAGAACGCGCCGATGCCCGGCCCGGCGCGCCGGATGCCGGCGCCCCACAGCGCGAACGCGAGGACGGCCGGGCCGACGGCGACGAACAGCAGCGCGGCCGCGACGGGCCAGCTCCAGGCGATGGCGGGCGCGCCCACCGCCCATTCGACGCCGGCAAAGGCGCCCGACCACAGCAGGCCGTACGCGACCTGCGTGCCGAGGAACGCGGCCCAGTCGGCACGCAGCGCGGGGTCGTCCTGCGGCTGCAGCAGCATCCAGCTGTAGAACGACCACGCGATCGTCGCGAGAATCATGTACAGGTCGCCCGCGACGAGGCGCAGGGCCAGCAACTGGTCGACGTCGCCGCGGCACAGGACGACAAGCACGCCGACGATCGACAGCAATGCCCCGACCACCTGGCGCGTGCGCACGGCCATGCCATAGAACAGACGGCCGACGAGCATCATCCACACGGGCATGCCGGAGGCGACGAGCGTGACGTTGATGGGCGTGGAGCTTTGCAGCGCCAGGTATTGCAGCGAGTTGTACATGCCGATGCCCAGCAGCCCCAGCAAGGCGTAGCGGCGCCAGCGGACGCGGATGGCATCCAGCACGCCTGCCTTACGCAGCGTCGCCCAACCCAGCGGCAGCAACACGGCCAGTGCGATTGCCCAGCGCAGCAGGTTCAGCGTCATCGGCGGAACGGCCGTGCGCACCAGCCGTCCGACGATGGCGTTACCGGCCCACAGCAGCGGCGGGACGGTCAACAGCAGGACGGTGGAGGGCGTGAGTTTCTGGTTCATCGAACCGGCAAGTGCCGATCAGCGCCGGCGCGGCGTCAGCACGCTGGGGAGCGCCTTGGGCAGCGTGTCGGGATAATCGCGCGAGTAATGCAGGCCCCGGCTTTCGCGGCGCGACAGCGCGCTGCGCACGATCAGCTCCGCCACTTCGACGAGGTTGCGCAACTCCAGCAGGTCGTTCGAGACGCGGAAGTTGCGGTAGTACTCGTCGATCTCTTCCTTCAGCAGCTTGATGCGGTGCTTCGCGCGTTCCAGGCGCTTGGTGGTGCGCACGATGCCGACGTAGTTCCACATGAAGCGGCGCAGCTCGTCCCAGTTGTGCGCGATAACGACTTCCTCGTCCGCGTTCGTAACGCGGCTCTCGTCCCACGCGGGCAGTACCGGCAGGTCGACGGGCGGCGCGGCGGCGATCTGGTGCGCGCAGGCGCGGCCGACCACGAGGCATTCCAGCAGCGAGTTGCTGGCCAGGCGGTTCGCGCCGTGCAGACCCGTGTAAGCCGTCTCGCCGACCGCGTACAGGCCCGGGATGTCGGTGCGTCCCGCCATGTCCGTCACGACGCCCCCGCACGTGAAGTGCACGGCCGGCACGACCGGGATGGGTTCCTTCGTGATGTCGATGCCCAGTTCGAGGCAGCGCGCGTAGATCGTCGGGAAGTGTTCCTTGATGAATTCCGGGCTCTGGTGCGTGATGTCCAGGTGGACGTAGTCGAGGCCGCGTTTCTTCATCTCGAAGTCGATGGCGCGCGCCACCACGTCGCGCGGGGCCAGTTCGCCCCGTTCGTCGTGCGCCGGCATGAAGCGGGTGCCGGCCGCCGCGCCCGCTTCGGGCGGCAGTTTCAGCAGGCCGCCTTCACCGCGCACGGCCTCGGTGATCAGGAACGATTTCGCGAACGGGTGGTACAGGCAGGTCGGGTGGAACTGGATGAATTCCATGTTCGACACGCGGCACCCGGCGCGCCACGCCATCGCGATGCCGTCGCCCGTCGCCGTGTCGGGATTCGTCGTGTACAGGTACACCTTGCCGGCGCCGCCCGTGGCCAGCACCGTGTGCTCCGCCTCGAACGTCTGCACCTTGCCGCTTTTTTCGTCCTGCACGTACAGGCCGTGGCAGCGCGGCTGGCCGACGAGCGCGGGACCGGCATGCACGCCGCCCGGTTGCAGCTTGTCGGACGTGATCACGTCGATCGCGCAATGATGCTCGAACAGCGAGATGTTCGGATGCGCGCGCACCTTCTGCTCCAGCGTCACCTGCACGGCGTGGCCGGTGGCGTCGGCGGCGTGGATGATGCGGCGCTGGCTATGGCCGCCTTCGCGGGTCAGGTGGAAGCCCAGTTCCGCCGTCTCGTCGCGGGTGAAGGGCACGCCTTGCTCGATCAGCCACTCGATCGCTTCGCGCCCATGCTCGACGATGTAGCGGGTGGCCGCTTCGTCGCACAGGCCGGCGCCGGCGACGAGGGTGTCGGCGATGTGCTGGTCGTGACTGTCTCCGGAGTCCAGCACGGCCGCGATGCCGCCCTGGGCCCAGTTGCTGGCGCCGTCGAGCAGTTCGCGCTTGGAGATGATGGCGACCTTGCGCGTCTGCGCCAGGTGCAAGGCGACCGACAGGCCGGCCAGGCCGCTGCCGACGATGGCTACGTCAAATTTCATCGCGTTCTCTTGGTTTTGCTTTTGTAAAGAGGCATCACTATAGACGATTTAGCGCGGCTTTGTCGGAGATGGGATTGTTCAACATCGGCCGCGGGCATCCGCGAGGACGGATTCGTACAGCCGGCGATAGCCGGCGGCGGCCGCCGTCCAGTGATGCGCGCTGGCGATGCACTGCACGGCCGCCTGTCCGAGCGGCCGCCGGCGCCACGGCTGGTCGAGCAATGGCGCCAGCACCTCCACGAGCGACTTGCGGCTGCCCGCCTCGAACAGCATCCCCGTGTGGCCATGCACCAGCAGTTCGCGGTGGCAGGCGAGATCCGACGCGACGACGGCGCAGCCCTGCGCCATCGCATTCAGCAGATGGCGCGAGGGCGCGAGCGGACCGCCGTCCGCCAGCGCCGGGAAGACGGCGACGTCGGCCCGGGCCAGGACGTCGGCCGCACGCCGTCCCATCAGCCTCCCGGTGACGCGCACATAGCCGTTCAATCCCGCCGCCGCGATCCGTGCTTCGAGCGCTTCCGTTTGCGGACCACCGCCGGCGACGAGCAGGCGCAGCGTGCGGCGGCTGCGGCGCAGGTCGCGCAGCGCGGCCAGCAGCAGGTCGAGGCCGGCGGCGGCGTCGAGGTCGCCGGCATAGGCGAGCAGCGGCGCGTCGAGCGTATCGAGCGGCCTGGCGCACGGCGCCGCCGGCACGTCGGCCGCCGGCGGCAGCACGGCGATGCGGCGCGGCCGGATCCCGCCGGCCCGCAGCGCCGCCCGCATCTCGATACTGGGCGCGGCCAGCGCATCGGCGCGCGCGCAGGCGAAGCGCTCGAATGGGCGGCATGCACCCGGGTCGGCGGCGCGGCGGTCGGCATCGACGACGAGCGGCAAATGTCCCAGACGCGCCACGGGCCAGGCGGCGGATGCGTGCGCGCTGGGCGTGTGGACGTGAATCAGGTCGGGCCGCGTGAGGCGCGCGATCCGGCCCAGACGCAGGGCCAGCGCCGCCGTGTGCGCCGCGCCCAGGCAGGCTTCCGGCAGCCACCGCGGCGTTCGGGGCGCCGGCGTGCGGTACAGGTGCCACGTGTGGTGAGGCCAGTCATCGCGGCTGTCCGCCCCGGGCGGGGCCGGCGCGCTCAGGTGCACCGTCTGTACGCCCTGCGACCGCAGCGCCGTCAGCAGGGCCTGCGCGCGGCGGCCGTAATCGGTCGGCCGCGCGCAGGCCGCGTCGAGCACGTGCAGGACGCGCATCAGCGGAGCCGCCGCAGGCCGTCCGCCGCGTCGCTGCGCGTGAGGGCATCGTAGACGGCCAGGTAATCGCGCGCCATCGCCGGCATGCTGTGGCGCGCGATGACCTGGCTGCGCGCCCGCGCGCCGTGGCGTGTCGCCATGTCGGGGATGCGGCAGTAATCGGCGATCGCGGACGCCAGCAGCTCCGTCGACATCGGCGGCACGAGGATGCCCGTAAAACCCGGGTGAACGAGTTCCGTGTTCCCGCCCACGGCGGAGGCCACGACCGGCAGACCCGTCGCCATCGCCTGCAGGATCGTGTTCGAGCGGTCTTCGGCCAGCGAAGGCAGCACGAACAGGTCCATCGCGCGCAGCAATTGCGGCAGGTCGGCGCGGGCACCCGGGAGCCACGCGCGCGCGGCGGCGCCGGCCCGTTGCAGCAGCGCCTGGCATTCCGCGCGCGCGGGCCCGTCGCCCACGAGCAGCAGCCGCAGCCGCCGGTGGGCCGGATGCGGCGACGCGATGAGGCGCAGGAACGCCTCGACCAGAGTCGTGTGGTTGCCCGCGTCGTCCATGCGGCCGGCGGAACCCACCACGAACACGCCGTCGTCCATGAAACCGGGCGGGCCGACGGCGGCGGACGGCCCCAGCCGGGGGTGGAATTGCACGCTGTCGATGCCGTTGGCGATGTGCGACACGCGCGCCGGTTCCGCACCGACCGACTCGACGAGCCATTGTTCGAGGTCGCTGCTGACGGCGATGAAATGGTCGATCAACGGACACAGCATCCGGCACAGCAGACCGCCCCCCGCCACCGTGTGCCCGTGTTCCGCGTGCACGCGCAACTTGACCCCGGCGAGGGCGGCGACGACCTGCGCCGGCAGGCTCGTGGCGTTGCGGGTGTGGATGAGATCGGGCCGCAGCGCCCGCAGCACGCCGAACATGCGCAGATAATGGAGCGGATCGCGCCCGGCGCGCTTGTGCAGGTGGACGATGTCGACCCCGTGGTCGTGCATCGCGTCCTGGCAGCCACCGCTGTCGCCGAGGCAGACGATGGCATGGCGGTAGCGCTCCTGCGGCAAATGCCGGATCAGGTTCAGCAGGCTGAGATCGGCCTGCGCCGTGTCGAGCGCGTCGACGACGTGGACGACGAGACGCGGACGCTCGTCCGGCTCGCACAGGGACACCCCCTCGGGATGCTTCATGGCGGCAGCTCCACGCTCGTTGACGGTCGCGCCCGGTGCCTTCGACCGGCGCTCAGCGCATTATATTGCGCTGCAACGCGGCGTTTTTTTCCCTTTCCGGCACCATTGACTCGTCTCAAGAAAGCGTCCGATACGTGCAGCAAGGTGCGCCGGGGCCTGTCCAACCGCAGGCACGGGTGGGCCATCCGTACGCCGCCGCACCGAACGGTGGCCGGGCGCACGCTAGGATGGCGCTTCCATCCGCACGAGGATTCAGCATGAGCACACACGACACGAAAGACATCGCCGACCTGAAATCGAAGATCAGGGCAGTCCGCTTCCCCATGTTGACGTGGCAGGACGAGCATGGCCATCTGCTGAGCCAGCCGATGACGCAGGAAGAAGTCGACGACGGCGGCGGCATCTGGTTCTTCACCTCCACGCAGACGGCCCTGTGGGATTGCATCGGCCACCGGCCGCAGGTCAACCTGTCGTTCGCGAAGCCGGAAGACAGCCTGTTCGTCTCCGTCAGCGGTCTTGCGGAGCGGGTGGTCGACCGCGAGCGCATCCGCGCGATGTGGAATGCGGGCGTCCAGGCATGGTTCCCGGCCGGTCCGGACGACGAACACGCCGTGCTGATCCGCGTCGAGCCGCACTCGGCCGAGTACTGGGATTCCCACGACAGCAAGATGGTGCGCCTGTTCGCCATCGCCAAGGCGGCCATGACCGGTACGCGGCCGGACATGGACGCGGAACACCGCACGATGAAGCTGTAAGATCGTGGCGCCACACGGAATTCCTCTCTTGCAATAATCAGAGGGGCTGGCGTACAGTACACGCTTCTTCGAAGGAGCGTGGATGAAACCGGACGGGCAGGGCGCGGCGCCATGATAGCGCCGCTGGAATTGGCGGCGAACGGCCTGACCGCCCTGGCCATCCTGCTGGCCGGCCGCAACAACGTCCATACGTGGTGGACGGGCATCGTCGGCTGCACGCTGTTCGGCATCCTGTTCGCGCAGAACCGGCTCTACGCCGACGTCGCGCTCCAGGCCTTCTTTGTCGCCACCAGTGTCGTCGGCTGGTGGAAATGGGTGCGCGGCGACCACGGCGAACCATTGCCGATCACGCATGTGAGTCTCGCGAACCTGGCGTGGACCGTGCCGCTGGGCGTCGTCGCCACGGCCGCCTACGGCACGCTGCTGCACTTCACGACGAACGCCTACGCGCCTTTCCTCGATTCTGCCGTGCTCGTCTTTTCGATCATCGGCCAGATCCTCATGATGCAGCGCCGGGTCGAGAACTGGGCCTTCTGGCTGCTCGTCAACACCATCGCCGCGCCGCTGTATTTCAGCCGCGGTCTCGTCCTGACCGCCGTGCTGTACGCCGGCTTCTGGGTCAATGCCATCGTTTCCTGGCGCACCTGGCACAAACTGGTTGCGCAACATCGGGCGGCGTCCGCCAAACATGCTCGGGCCGCCGCCCCATCCGTTCCCTTGTCTTCCGAAAGTTCCCGACCATGAATATGAAACCGCTCGCGGCCGCGCTGGCCATGCTCGCCTTCACCTTGTCCGCCGCGGGCGCCGAACAGGTCGTCGCCATCCGCGCCGGCAAGCTCGTCGACGTCGTGAGCGGGAAGGTGCTGCAGGACCAGACCGTCCTCGTCAGCGGCGAACGCATCACCGCGGTGGGGCCCACCGCCACGACGAGCGTGCCGGCCGGCGCCCAGGTGATCGACCTGTCGCACGAGACGGTGCTGCCGGGCCTGATCGACGCGCACGTGCACCTGACGGGCGATCCAAACCTGCATGGTTACCGTTCGCTGGGCGTGTCCGACATCCGCGCCGCCATGTACGGCGCCTACGCGGCGCGCCGCACGCTCGACGCCGGCTTCACGACGGTCCGCAACGTGGGGGCAAGCGGCTTCGGCGACGTGGCGCTGCGCGACGCCATCAACGAGGGCGAACTGCCGGGCCCGCGCATGCGCGTGGCGGGCTACGCCATCGGCATCCAGGGCGGACACTGCGACAACAACCTGCTGCCGCACGATTTCCATTACACGGAAAACGGCGTGGCCGACGGTCCGTGGGCCGCGCGCGCGAAAGTCCGCGAGATGGCGAAATT
Organism: Massilia putida; assembly: GCF_001941825.1. NCBI lineage: Bacteria > Pseudomonadati > Pseudomonadota > Betaproteobacteria > Burkholderiales > Oxalobacteraceae > Massilia > Massilia putida. The sequence goes on along the minus strand of NZ_CP019038.1, from coordinate 417,220 downwards.
CGGCGCCGACACCATCAAGATCTGCGCGTCCGGCGGCGTCCTTTCGAAAGGCGACGAGGCCGGGGCCCAGCAACTGACGCTGGAAGAGATGAAGGCCATCGTCGAGGAAGCGCACAAGCTGGGACGCCGCGTGGCCGCCCACGCGCACGGCGCGAGCAGCATCCGCGACGCGATCCTCGCCGGCGTCGACTCCGTCGAGCACGCGAGCCTGATCGACGACGAAGGCATCCGCCTGGCGCGCGAAAAAGGGACGTACCTCGTCATGGACATTTCGATTTTGCGGACTGACAGAATAGTGTCAGTTGTTTGAATGAAGAGCTCCGTCTCTACATGATCGAACTAAAAAAGTCCATTTGACGCAGTTCAAGTGACACCCAACAGTTGACATTTCGGCCCAATACGCTTGGTTCCAACATCTCATCGATTACGGTCAAACTGAAATAGTTCTGGTACTGTTCGGTAGCTATCATGCTGGCTGCCAACCATCTGTGGCCTACACTGCCACGGTCTGCTCGACCCTTCGCAGTACACCTGCCTTTCAACGGATTTTTAGTACGCGGCGCAATTCCGCAATCTAGGGGCGAGCTAGTAGCAACTTGTACGCCGTCCCAACTGTTCCCGCCGCATGTATCGCGACCCAGAGACTTACTGCCTTATCTTAAAAAGTCGAACGGCAAACCAATATTAGTGCAGCAAATCGAGGCGGCTAACGACCACATTTGTCCCTACATCGGGCAATCCGTCGGAGAGCGCCTTCCTTATCTGCACTTGCAAGTGCAGGCATTGCTCCTCTGGTGCCATACCGGGTTCGACGGTTCATGTGTCGCTAGGCGATATAAGTCCACTCCCTCTGCTGATTACAGCATCAAGTGCTAATCGATCAAGTTGACCTCACTTGATCTCATTCAATTGATACGGTAAGCGCCGGTGCACCCGCACTTGGGGTGGCGTTGACGGTAAACGCTGACCCAACACCACTTAATCTCAACTTGCAGCTCGCGTTATATGTTTTATTTATCGGCATAGAATTATGTGCCTGAAAATAAAATATCGTCGATTATGCGTTGCGCGCTACGCCATTTCCTTGGAGTTTACGCGTCGTTGATCGCGAACGTGAAGAGCTCACCAGTATTTCAGAATAGCAACTAATGTAATGGTTTCTGCTGAAATAGCCGAGAAACTAATAGTCGCTCGCCTTAATCCAATACTATTCTACCCATATTGAATTCTAAACACTTGAGCGTTTGATCGTTCAAACATTCATTTTTTTTGTAAATCGCGTGTATTTTTTTAAGAATTTCCGGTAACCACACTCGTTTTACGAATTCCTGCGGCCTTGCTACTCCTTTTCTCTGGTGATAGGCTGCTTGCAAACTGCCGCCTGAGTCGCAACGGTATATTTCGAGAGCGAAGGAAAGTTAATGAATACTGATTTAATAAAAATCATCGAACAGAATGCCTTGATAGGTCGTGTAATCTGATGCGCTACGAAATCGCCCATCCCACAATTACATTTTTTCTCGACAATCCTAAAAGAGAGGCGCCATCGCAAGCGATGATTTCGTGTGCTCGGACACCATTAACCGACATGGATCTTGCTCGGATTTGCACTGCACTTACTCGACAGTGTCGAGGACATGCTTTGGGATCCCAGCGGAACTACTTAAACTATTTCCTGAAACCGTTCCTCGCGTACTGTCAATCGACAGGGGCTGAGCTCCCAAGAACGTCGGACGAGTGGCAAGTGTTCCTTCTGTTTTTCTTCCAGTTTTTTTTGAGCGATACGACATGGTCGGCAGCGAGCGCCACCATTCGGATGAGTAATTGGAACACATTAGTCACATCAATATTTCGATTTTGGGGCGAGGAGAAAATATTGCCCACTGATGTAAACATCCCATCAATACGAATGAAAAATGTCCAGTCCGAGGCAAAAAGTCAGCAACTGCTAGGTGAACGTAAGCCTACCCCAATACGGATAGCGGAACCTCCGCAAAAAATATTGGTGAGCATTGATTTCGCCGATCGTGAAGCGGATTATTTAGAAAAAATTGAGAAAGCCTGCCATATGAAAATCGATATAATAAAAGAGGTTTGCTTAGCACATTGGAATGCGCGGATGGCGGATTGCGAAACAGGCAGAATTTTTTCGGCGTCTCTGTGCCCCTCTGATATCACAGCCGCGGTCGAATCTGGACGATATGCTCAGCGGATTAGAGGCGGAAGTCTCACGCCACTCGCTAGTCCGCGCCATCCAAATGGTCACGTCTGGGCCTTGGCAATTACAAAACACTTTTTACAAACAGGCGTTGACCGAAATTGCGTTTCAACTCACGCTCATCGGTCATCGCCTTTCTTCAAAAACAACTCCTTTTGTGGGGCGAGTTACTATTCGGTCTTGGCGAACCACACTGCAATGCCCATCGAAGCATTCGAGCAGCTTACCTCGCTTGATCAATATTACCGGTTTGCGGGAATTTTGTCTTCGTTGGACGCTGCGGTTGTTTGTTGTTTATTGACTATCGAACATCCGCAGTTTACTTCCGACGCATTACAAAGTGCGAAGTTGCTAAATTCAAGGGACAAGTCCTATTTACTATTAACAGACAGCGACGAGTCTTCAATACTTAGTCTGGATAAGCCACGTGCTGGGAGTCGAAAGAGCGTTGCGTTGACACCGCTCGCACAAAAACTAGTAAGCGAAATTATTGCAATGACTTCCCCTGTCAGAGCAGTACTCAAGAGAGCAGGGGACAAAAACTATCGATATCTATTCTTAGGCTATGGAGGAGCGGGACGGTTAGGATTATTGGAGCCAACCAGTCGTTTTTTAAATAATGTGGATAACACGAACAGTCTTGCGCGTTTATACCCAAAGTTGCGTGACTACGATCTTGGACCTGGCACGTTTGATTACCGACGTATTAGAGCTACGATGGGTGTTCTTAAATGGTTTGAAACTGGCTCAATCCGAGAAATGAGCCGGAGATTGGGCAACACTACCCGTGTTGTGCTCGAACATTACCTTCCACCCGCGCTTTTACATGCATGGAACACTCGCATTATTCGGCGTTTCCAGAACACACTCATTGTTCTAGCTGCCCACGACGAGGACTACTTACTCGACGTTACCGATTTCACATCGGTCGCCGATCTGCAGCATTTCGTTGCACAGCTTGTAATTGAGTTCCCTGGCACTTCAAGCCCGCTAGCAAAAGAAGTACAGGAGCGTCTCGGATCTGTGATTTTTGAAGGTCGTATCGGCGATGATATGGGCGTACCTGACGGTTTGCTAAACATTCGCTTGTCGCCGACTAGCTTAAGCTATCTGTATGCCTTTAGTGATTTCGCAATGAACGAACTTACTGAGGAGGCCCTTACCCAGGTCGATCCGCAGTCAAACTTAGCGCCTGCGCAGTTTGTGGACCTCGCACGGCTTATTCGACATGCCTGCGAAAACGAACTGGTAGCCCCCGACCTAAGTGAAATATTAGACCTTTCCCGGCTACGTAAACTGCATAAGGATGCCCTAGTCAGGCAAGCAGCACTTTCAGACCGTTTTGGGAAATTGTCGATCGTTAAACAATGGGAGCGTTCCGATGCCTAAGTTGGCAACATTGATCGATGATATGGGGACTCCCGAATTTCCTACATATTTTAGCGAGTCCGAGAGGGATGCTTTGCTGCTCGCGATTTCGGCGGCGAAGCAGCGCGCACGCCCATACAGTGGAGAATACAAGGCGCCTTGGCTTCTCATTGATTTCGACGCGAATGAGTGGAAAACAACGAATCGCGGCCGGGAAGAATTGATAAATGGAGTCTGGCGCAATACGGTCGATATCAACTGGGCTATACGGCTGCCAAACGGCAGGTGTTTGACGGACCCAATGTATCGGAAACTTTTGAAGCTCAATAAGCAGATAGCATTTCTCATTCGTTCTGGACATGTTAGCAACATAACTGCTCCGGTGACCTGGAAAGCGATTGTTTCGGTCTTGCTCCAATTTACACGTTGGGTTGTTTTGCACGAATCGCAGTTTCAACCACAGGAATACGGATATAAACTGGTAGACCAATTTTCGCTAAACCACCTGCTGCGATCCTTAGCACAAGGCGGTTGGGCTGAGGCCCAGCAGATCCCGCATAGGCTTCTCGCTAAATTTTATGAGAACGCATTAAATGTATCGTGTCCGAAAACTGTTCGAGATGCGATTTATAGTCTGCCAAGCCCGGTACTAGCCAAGATCTCGACATGGTTAACCAATAACGACTTCTATGGGACTGTCGCGAGAGGGGTGAATAAAGGAAAGTCATACTTGAAAAGAGAGCGTCTGGCAGAGGAGATAGGGGGCACCACTGAGTCTATGAAAACAAGTGCCAAACTGAACGCCTTTTGCCGACAATTTGAGCCCGACCTGCAAATCGGAACGCTTCTTGGTAGCATATTTCAGGATACGGAAAAACCAGATCATAGAACGAAGGAAATAAAGGAAGTTGTGTTGACTGGCGCTGCGGTAAATACTCTCAACTCTGTCGCGGCCGGACTGAGTACTATTCTGTCGGCCCATCGTCACACACCCGAATTTGTTCCAGAGCCTGCTTTAGTTTCGATACGCGACGCGTATAGGAGTGCGTTGACACTCACACGCCATTCCGGGCACAACCCGTTCATCCCAATCGAGATTGGGTTAGCTTACTTAAACAATGCGATGCGCTTCGTGCATCAGTACGGTGACGCTCTTGTAGAATGTTATCTCACGATCCTCGCTGACAAAACCGCAGTCGGACAAGCGAATGTTTGCCCGTCAATTCCGACTGAGCTCCTCGGAAATTCGCTATTCCAACAATTCAAGGTGTCTGTCGACGGAAAGGAATTGCCTATCGGATCTATCCTCGGAATCAGTGAATTTCGCAGAGCTAGCTCGTCTGTTGACTATGACCTTCTGCGAATGAACCCGACCCTAGACGAGGCATTACGCGTATTGATTGGAGCTTGCGTCGTGTGTATTGCGTTGATGAAGCCTTCGAGGGAAGACGAACTGACACATCTAAAGCGCAATTGTCTTCAACATAATGGCGATGGATTTTATTTTCGCTTTAAGCTAGGAAAAAGTAATGCAAGAGAGACTTACCAGGAACTTGATCGACCAATTCCGGTAATCACCGCAAAAGCGATTCAGCTTATGCAAAAACTTGGGCTAGGGCTCGTAGATATATTTAAGGACAATCGAAAGATATCCGACAACTTGTTTTATTTGCCCAACGAGCGTGGTGATGGGGCGCTTAAAGCTGCTGCTAAACTTTTGAATAGTCATCTCGACATTTTCTGTGATTATGTGGGCCTGGATACCGACTATCTAGGACGACGTTGGTATGTCCGCATTCATGAAATGAGGAAATGGTTCCTGTTGCTACTGTTCTGGTCGGGAAAGTATGACGTCTTGGACGCGGCCCGATGGATGGCAGGCCATACCGATTCCTCACATGTGTATGCGTATATCGAACAGGAATTCCCAGGTGAGGAACTGCCGAAATTAGAGGCCGAATACGCCATCGATCGCTTGCGAGCAATAGAAGCTGCCGGCGGCGACAAGGTAAGAGCGGAGTCCGGTCTAGACAAGTTGTATGATGTCGTCCTTAACCATTTCAAGGCAAGTGCGCTTTCTTTAGTGCCCGATTCTGACTGGGAAGATTTTGTAATGAGTCTGCGCGAGAGCGAAGGATTTTCGTTGGAGCCGCATTCTATATTTTCCGAAACAGATGCCAGCGAGGTTGTTGGAATTAACATAAGTTTCGTTATGAGAGAAAATTGACAGTGAACAATCGCGGCGCTTACAAGAAAAAAGAGCGAAATCTTAGAAACCTGAAGGCTCGTTACGCGTTACTAGATGAGGGCTTAAAGTCACCCGAAGCAATTAAGAAATCTATCGCAAAGACTTTATGTGGGCAGCGCATGTTTTGTTCGTTGGCACTACCCAACACAGATATTGAACCAATATCGTTAAACACGTTTAAAGCACTTGCTCGCGAACTGTATTCTTCTGAAGCCGAGGCTAACGGCGATGGGTTCGCCTACATGGACGCGATGCGAGGCCGTCTAAACAGATTGGTCGAGGTTATTCCAAGCGGAAGGTCCGTCAAAGCAAAGGCTGAGAGATCCGAGCAAGAGTCAAACGCTGCTGCAGCCCGCCTTGATGCAGTAGAACTACAGAACGTGCTGCGCTCTAAAGCTTATTTAGATATATTTTCCAAAATCGAAAAACTTGTTAAAGGTGGGGAGATAGAAGATCAGACAAAATTGCGGCTGCTGAAGCTACTCTCCGATCATCACGCGATTTATGGACACCTATTCAATCCAAGTGTCGCTACCGTTTCCGACGGAGGCGCTGTGCTAGTTCACTTACCGTTGCGTGGAGTTCCATGATGACATCGCAATTATTCAAGGTTCGCTCAGTCGATATACCATATTCAATAATGAACTCCGTCGACGGGGCCCAAATTTCATCACAAACAATCGAATCGTTTCCTTTTATATATTGGCCAGGGGGAAGGCCATGCGATGCTATGAATATGTATTTCTTGAACATAGCAGACTCCCTCACTGGCGGATCACTAGTAACCATCGCTTCTACTCTTAGCCACCTGATCAGATACTGTTGGGATAAAAATTGCGGCTTCCCGGACCTTACGGATACGGATATGCTTGAAATTTCGGAGAGGCTACAGAACGAAAAGTCGGGCACAGGCCTAGATCGGTTCAAGAGAAATCACAATACAGTTCGCAGGATACTGAGTTACATTATTAATTTTCTTTTTGGTATCAGTCCAGATTTGTATCGGCATTATCGTGTCCGTTGATCGGAGAGGCTGATTCCTCACCGAGTATTATTGTGCAGCGTAGAAAGACTGCCGGACCCGCGAAGAGATGGTGTGAATTTTATTACACCCATAGATCGATGCCCCCACCGGAAAGCCTGGAGGCGAAGCGCCCCATTGCTCTGTCTGTTATCGAGGGTATCGAGAGCACCATAGATCTTTTGGCAAACGCTGAAGTCCAATCTAGAGGTTTCGTTCGGCGATATCAAAATCAGCCAGACCTTATGTTAGCTCAACTCGCCTATATTCGTAGTCGACGTCACTTCATGATTTGGATAATGAAAAGAACCGGATTACGCCCTAGCGAAATGGTCGATGTTGATCTAGATCAGCACGCTGATATCCTTCAATCTAAGCGAATTATAATTCCAACCCGCAAGCGAAGACGCACAACCGCACCGGTAAGAAGTTTTCCAATAACACTGAAAGATGCGGCCGTTTTTCATCGATATATGACAGCACGCATGAGATATGTTGCGGTGTTAAACCGAAACGGGTTGGAACTTGCTAATCCAAATGCGCTCTTTGTCGGTGTAAAAGGTGAAGCGATCAAGAAGTCATCATTGGAGCGAGAGTTTTCTCGTCTAGTTCATGCCGCTGGGTTTCATAGCATTCGGACGTGCCTAAGCATGTTCCGTCACAGATTTATTACTTACGAGGTCATTGTACATCTCAAAGAGTTCATGGCAGGAAGCGGGAAAGGCCGACAAATGATGACCAAGTCTGATAATGCATCTGTCTTAAAGCGGATCGCATCTAAGACGGGGCATGGTTCTATTGCAAGTTTGTGGAATTATATCGACTTAGCATGGGAGGAAATTGATGTTTGGGGAGGAGTGGATAAGGCAATTAACCGGTTGCATGCAGCCGACCGCTTGCATGATGAATTACTGGAATTGATACGTGAACTAAATGTAAAGAAGGCTCCGCTAGCGACAAAAAAGGTTATTCAAGAGGTATCGTTGAAACTTCGTACGATATTAGATTCGGGCACGAGCGATATCGCAGCGGCATGACATGATTCTACAATGTGTTGATCAGTTGGAATAGGAGGGATCACGATCACTTTGCCGCGTTCCTAAACGGATCAGATTGCTGAGGGGATCATCAAAGCGCTGCCATATGGTAGCGGAATGGGTTGCCCTGTAACGGCACTTCGGCTGTGGCTCGAGGGCGCCGTCCTGACGGAGGGAGCGGCGTTCCGTTCTACCTCACGCTGGGGGCATATTCACCCTGCGGGGCTTCATGCAGCGAGCGTTAACGAAATTTGGGGTCCGCTGCTAGGGAGGCAGGGCTCGAGTATGCCCTTTCGCTGTAAAGCCACAGTTTTACGCCGAGGAATGGCGACCAGCGCGCGTCGGGCTGGCGCAAAATTTCAAGACATCAATAAGCAGGGCGGCTGGCGTCACGATGGTACCGTTCACGGGTACATCTAGGGCGGAGCGCTTCGCTGACAACGCGGCGGGTACTCTGTTGGGAAGGGGGCTTCCTAGGAGAGCAGGCAATAAGTCGTGATGGCTGACCATCCGTAAGATGCCAGCCCAGCCATAGCGCCCTGCGCGGCCCATCGCGTAAAGCATGAAAGGCCCCGTTTGCTGGGAGCATGACCGGCCAGGTAGTGCACGCAGGCTCTTCGTCGATATCGACCACCGCTGATCACACCTTTCACATCCTTGAAAGTGTTGGGTGGCTAAGCCACTCTGCAATTTCTTGAGCAGTAATGCCGACACAATAAGCAGCGCATCCACCAGGTTCGAGGACAGACAACTGCCGAGCCCAACGTAGTTTTGGGCCGTGTCAGTGGCACGGCGGTACAGGTCTGGTACCTGCGCACGCGGTGTCGCAGTGATTCTATGATACCTCGTGTTCGGCTATCGGAGCCGTCTGTTAAGTGTCGGCCGTTTTGGCTTGGCCGCATTGCCTCTGCGACCCTCGATCGTACCTGGTGGACAGGACGGGACCCCAGTGACGAGTTCAGGCATCGTCACCTTAAGCACATCGCAGAGGATGGCGAGTGTGAGTAAGGAAGGATTGGATAGGCCACGTTCGATGCTCGAGACAAACGTTCGGTTGATCTCCGCCGCAAACGCCAGTTCAGCCTGACTCATTCCGGCAGCAATGCGGATTTTCTTCAAATTTTGGCCGATCGACGTAAAAACCGGATTTTTTGTTGTGGACTCGTGTTCTGGCGTGGGTGTCATGTATCGAATGATGCCTGTAGCGCGCCCGATGTGCGACATACCATACACGTCATACCTTTGTATGGTATACACTTCAAAGCTATGTCGTGTATAGTCGTCATATATGTGGCGCGCTGCCACGTTTGACGCAGCGCGCCACGCAGTGTGCGATGGGTTACGACATCTTGCGGTTGCTTGGTTCAGCTCGAGTTTTGTCGACTGACGCATTTGTTTTGATCACGCAAGGACCAACAATGTTTCACGTTTACGAAAATGCAGAGGATGTCGACGAGATAGACCGCTTGCGAACGGTATCCCAGCATCCCGGGGTGCATAGTTACACTTTCGTCGAAATTCCTCTGAACACTCACCTGTTTCATGTTGACGTGGCGCCGGTTGCCGACCAAAGCAGGTGGCAGCGGTTTGTTTTCGACGGGGTCGAAAATATTTTCGCATTTGCCGCCTTCGAAAAAATTCAAGAATTTCGGATCCACGTCCAGACCCGAAGAAAGAATAAATGGGATTACCAGCTCAAGCGTGTAATCGAAATCGCTCGTGGAGTTGCCAGCAACGGCGAAGTCGCGTACGTATTTTCATGCTCCGACGGTTCGATTGAGATAGGCAGTTTGAACGATTTAAGTCAGGCTGATATCGTCCGAACGTCCTCGCTCTGGGTGGAACCAGACATCAACGTGTGATCCCAAAGTTGGCGGAAATACCTTATACGATATCAACAGGAGGATCGAAGCGCTGCGCCCTTTTTTACAGATACTGTAGTGCGAGCATGAGGGTTTTCGGTTGGTGCGAGGAGCGGCGGTCGCCGTAGGCACTCAACATGAGGGCGACCGCTAAAGCGATGGTACGTCGGAGGGGGATGCCCATTCCCAAGGCGCGACTTGCGTCGGCCAGACTGCAGACCTTGTTTGTGAGCTAACCGTACCGCCCAGACACGCCAAATGTTCGGTCGTGGACGACGTCCTGCACGGAGTAGGTGGCCGGGCAATGAGTTGGGCGGCCGGACACAGCGATCTTGAAGCAGGAGTCGGGCGCGTTAAGCGCCTTCAGTGAAAATTGGATGTTCTTATACCAAAAAATGGAAATGAAGATGATTAACGATGATGAAGGTGCGTATTCCGCCGAAACTGGACACCCGTTCCGCCGCAAACTGGACACGCATTCCAGCGCAAACTGGACACCTGTTCCAGGCCAAACTGGACACTCGGGGCGTGACGGCACGGGGTCGAGGTTCGGGTTTTACTCCTGATGAGCTGGTCTTGTCAAATTGGCCCGTTTTTTTCGCAGGGAATCTCCTTTCAAGTTGAGCTGGTGGGCGTTGTGGACGAGCCGGTCAAGGATGGCGTCGGCCAGGGTCGGGTCGCCGATGGCGGGATGCCAGTGCTCGATGGGCAGCTGGCTGGTCACGATGGTCGAGCGGGTTCCGTGGCGGTCGTCGAGCACTTCCAGCAGGTCGCGCCGGTGGGCATCGTCGAGCACAGCCAGGCCCCAGTCGTCGATCACGAGCGTGTCGATCCTGGCCAGTTGCTTGAGCAGCTTGCCATAGCGCCCGTCGGCACGGCCAATGCCCAGTTCGTCGAGCAGGCGCGGCAAGCGCACGTAGTACGCGCTGTAGCCCTGGCGGCAGGCCTGGTGTGCCAGCGCGCATGCGAGCCAGGTCTTGCCCACGCCGGTGGGGCCGGTCAGCAGCACGTTCTGCCTGTCAGTCAGCCATTGCCCGGCCAGCAAGCGCTGAAACAGCGCCTTGTCGAGGCCACGCGGGTGGCGGTAGTCGATGTCCTCGGCGGCTGTGTTGGGTTTGAGCCTGGCGCGCTGTAGGCGCAGGGCCAGTGCCTTCCCGTCGCGCTCGGTCACTTCATGGTCTACCAGCAGGCCGAGACGCTCTTCGAAAGTCAGATGGTCCAGGTCCAGTGCGCTCTGCTCGGCAAAGGCGCGCGCCATTCCAAACAGCTTCAGGCGCGTCAGTTTGTCGTGGGTGGGATGATGCAACATGGTACGTCCTTTCATGGTTGCAGAGCGCGCCCGGGGGGGCGCAGCTTCCGCGTTCAATGCATAAATTGTTTATATCGTTTATTCGCGATGTCAGTGCAGCTGATGCGATTGGTAGTAGGCGGCGCCGCGCAGGTTCTCGTGCTCGGGCAAGTCGAGCGTGCGCTGCACGCCCTGCGGTTGCTGGTCGAGTCCGTTCTTGAGGATGGCCTGCACGCTCTTCCAGCTCACCGCACCGTGCTTGAGGGCGTGGGCGCAGGCCGCCTCCAGGCGTTCGACGCCATATCGCTGGCCCAACGACAGCACGCCGAGGCAGCTGCGGTAAGCCTGCTGGGGATGACGCCGCTGATGCAGCAGCCGCTCAACCAGCACCGCGCAACGCGGCCCGATCGCAGCGGCCCGCGTCGTCAGCGTGGTGGCGTTCCAGCCGGCGACTTCACGGTGCGCCGCGGGCATGTGCGCGTCGATCGTCGTATGGCGGCCCTTGACGGTGCAGTAGGCGTGGCTGGCGATGCGCTGGCCGCGCTGGAAGATTTCGACGGTCATCTTGGTGACGCGCACGTCCACCTGGGCGCGCGCGTGCTGGCATGGTACCGAGTAGTAGTGCCCGTCGATCTCGACGTGATAGTCGATGCCCACCCGGGCCACCTTCCATTCGGCGTACTCGTAGCGCCGTTGCGGCAGCGGACGCAGGGCCGGCTGGTCCATCTCCGCAAAGGCGCTGGCGCGGCAGCCCGGCAGCTTCTTGAAGGGCCGCTGGTTCACATCGGCCAGCAGGGTCCGCAGTGCGCGATTGAGCTCGTTGAGGCTGAAGAAGCGCTGGTGGCGCAGCCGCGCCAGCACCCAACGGGTGATCACCAGCACGCCGTTCTCGACCTTCGCTTTATCTTTCGGACGTCGGGCACGTGCCGGCAGCACGGCCACGCCGTAGTGCTCCGCCAGGTCGTGGTAGGTCGGGTTGAGGTCCGGCTCGTAGCGCGACGCCTTGGTCACGCCGCTGCGCAGGTTGTCCGGTACCCACAGCTCCGTGCAGCCGCCGAAGAACTCGAGCGCGCGCACGTGGCTGCCAATCCAGTCAGGCAGCTGCTGGCTCCAGGTGGCTTCGAGATAGGTGTAGTTCGACGCGCCCAGTACGGCGACAAAGATCTGCGCGTCGCGGATTTCGCCGGTGGCGCCGTCGGTGACGCCGACGGTCTGGCCGGCATAGTCGACGAACAGCCGTTCGCCCGGCGTGTGGGTCTGGCGCATCGACAGCGTCAGCTGCTGGCGCCAGCGGCGGTAGTGGTCGCAGAAGGCGCTGTACTGCAGGCCGTCGGCCTGCTCGACCTTGTACTCCTGCCACAGCAGCTCGAGCGTGACGCCCTTGCGGCGCAGCTCGTTGTGCACCGTCAGCCAGTTCGGCGCCGGACGCTTCACTGACGATGGCTCGCTCGGCGGAAACAGCCGCCACTCAAGCGCGGCGTCGTCAAGATCCGCCGGCATCGGATACGGCAAGCCTGCCACCTTGGCGCGGGCCAGGTAGTCCGACACGGTGGTCGGCGAGGCGTTGATGATGCGGGCGATCTCCCGCTTGGAGCGGCCGTGCTCGAAATGCAGCCGCAGGACTTCATGGATTTTGCGCATGGATAACCTTTTGTTGGTCAAGCAACCCTCCCGGAAAAATCCGCGAGAGTGCCACAGTTATCCCTTGCCGCCAGCCCCTTCGGCCCGCTTCAAACTGTCCAGTTTGGAGCGGAATCAGTGTCCAGTTTGCGCTGGAACGGGTGTCCAGTTTGCCGCGGAATCAGTGTCCAGTTTGCCGTGGAATGGGTGTCCAGTTTGGTCTGGAATACGCAATGAAGGTAAATTTGCAGACATACCCTCGGACTTTCCTCGCCCAGCATCATTGGGAGCGCTGCCAGGTGCTCAGCCCAAGATCATAGTAACTGAGTATAAAGGCAAATTTTATCCACCAGAAGGCACGCCTCCTGAGATCTACGAGCGGTGGCAAAATTGCGAAGAACTTGCGCGACAATTTGCGTCAGAATTAAGGCTAGACAAGGCGGCTAACGTTACGCTTAGGACCGAAACTGAGATGCTGGAACAGCATCTCAGAATTTTTAGGAAGTCATGGCTCTCCGAGGATGAGGCAAAGTGGATGATCCGAAGGATGAGTCAAATACTGGGGTGGCCGGTGCCGCCGGCCGCCTCTACCTAAGCTTTCGAGCCGCACGTTCAATTCGCTGGCGACCCAACGGTGAGGATGACGAGCATGGATGCGAGATCTCGTAAAAAAATGCTTTATCGACGACTGTTCCGGTCATCTGCTCGGAATACGCTGGCCGCAAAGATAGCCATTGCTGAAGATGCCAAAAACTGGCATTTAATCAAACCTAACTTACTTCGACTTTTCGGCAATGATGGTCCGGCTGCATGGAGCTGGTACGTCACCCCGGCTCTCGCGCTGAACGGAAAGCGTCCAGCCGACTTAGTATTGGGCGGTGACGTGACATTAGTACAGGAACTTCTGATAAGGCTGGAGTACGGCGTTTATACCTGACAAGAAGGGTAATGTACCGCGCATTTGCCAGTGCACTGCGTGACGAGATCTCGCAAATCAAGCGAGAGTCTGGGCAGGAGCACCAGGGCATCTGCCAGAAGTGTCACATTCGTGGGTGGGTGGACTGACGGCGCGAACAGGTGGAAGGGTTAATGCCGTTTTATCGAGGGTGTAAATAATATTGTGTAAACGGTCATTTGGCAGGACACTGCCGCCATTAGGAGAAACGATGACCGTTGTAAAGCGTAACAAGCGGGCCAAGCCCGATCCGGAACTGCTCAAACTTGCCGACGGCCTGCTGGCAAACTACCAGAAGCCCGAGGACCTGATCGGCGAAAATGGGCTGCTCAAGCAGCTCACCAAGATGCTGGTCGAGCGCGCGCTGGAAGTCGAGATGACCGACCACCTGGGCCACGACAAAAGCGGCGAGGTGACCAACAGCACTGCCAACACCCGCAACGGCCATAGCATCAAGACGCTCAAGGGCGATTTCGGCGCGCTGCCGCTTGACGTTCCTCGCGACCGCCAGGGCACGTTCGAGCCGCAGATCGTCGTCAAGCATCAGACACGCTGGACCGGCTTCGACGACAAAATCATCTCGCTCTACGCGCGTGGCCTGAGCGTGCGGGAGATCCAAAGCCATCTGGAAGAGATGTACGGCACCGAGGTGTCACCGACCCTCATTTCCAACGTCACGGACGCTGTCAGCGAGGATGTGAAGCTCTGGCAGGCCCGCCCGCTCGACGCCGTGTACCCGATCCTCTATCTCGACTGCATTCACGTCAAGGTGCGCGACAACGGCGCGGTGCGTACCAAGGCGGTCTACCTGGCCATCGGCGTCAACATGGATGGCCACAAGGAGGTGCTGGGCCTGTGGATCTCCCAAACTGAAGGCGCGAAGTTCTGGCTGCAGGTCGTGACCGAGCTAAAAAATCGTGGCGTGCAGGACATATTCATCGCCTGCGTCGACGGCCTGAAAGGCTTCCCGGACGCCATCGAGGCGGTCTACCCGCAGACCTCGGTTCAGCTGTGCATCGTTCACATGGTGCGCAACAGCCTGAATTTCGTGCCCTGGAAAGCGCAGAAGGAAGTCGCCGCCGATCTGAAGTTGATTTACAGTGCAGCCACTACCGACGAGGCTGAACTCAGGCTTGCCGAATTCGAAGATAAATGGGATAAACAGTATAAACCGATAAGTCAGTCCTGGCGCCGTAACTGGGCGCGCGTCATACCGTTCTTCGACTACCCGCCGGAAATCCGAAAGGTGATATACACCACGAACGCTATTGAATCGATTAACATGAGCCTGCGAAAAGTGACCAAGGCCCGCAGTTCCTTTCCGACCGATGAAGCTGTCAGCAAGCTGTTTTATCTTGCCCTGAACAACATCAGCAAGAAGTGGACGATGCCGATACGGGACTGGAAAGCTGCGTTAAACCGCTTCGCCATCCAGTTTGAAGACCGGGTGCCGCAGACTTAAACGAAGAATCGTTTACACAGAATCTGGTACACCCCCGTTTTATCTGGCCTTCGTGCCGGGATCAGTGCGCTTCCTGGTGGTGAACGACTATCCAGCTAGGCGCATCGCCAAGACCCTGTCGCGCGTGGTCGGCGTCGACGAACCCTTCAGCGCAGCTACCCGTTACACGGTCAGCGAGCAGAAAGTGCAAAGCAAGACCAAGGCGCAGACCCCGCTGACGCGGGCTTTCCGCGGGATTAACCTGTCGCTGTGGGCGACTTACTTCATGGGCCTGATGGTCACCTACCTGCTCTCCGGTTGGCTGCCAATCCTGATCATGGACGCCGGCCTGTCGATCGAGCGTGTAGCGAGCATCACCGCACTGTTCCAGCTCGGCGGCACCGTCGGCACGCTGGTGGTAGGCTGCCTGGTGGACCGCTGGGCCCGAATAAGGCGATTGCCGCCTACATCGGCGGCGCCGTCTTCTTCCTGCTGCTAAGCTCGGGCAGCGAGCAGGACCCGGCGGTATTTTGCGCGCGGGTCCCACGGTCAGCAGCTTATCTCGGACGGACTGGAGCCCTTGCCTGGCCTGAGACTCGCGGCGCAGGTCATCTGCGGGCGTCGGTCATGGACTGATAGGGCATGTTGCATGGATCGCCCTGCAGCGATACCGACTAGTCAGGCCACAAGCAAACTAACGTCGCGCCGCCGATTCGACATTATGGGAATAATGTCTTGCGCCGCGCTTTCAGACGAAGAGTGTGTTTCTATGCAGCTGTAGTAGGGAATGCTGGGAAAATTCTCGCGGGCGCACGCACCTAGCGGCGGCTTAAGCGCCACCGAGACCGCAAGCTTTCAAACCACGATAGGACGTACATTCGCTCATGCAGAGCGCGGGGTGCCGACGCCTCCCGCGAACCGTAGAAGCTCCGCATGTAATCCGGAAAGCTACTGCCGTAAACGCGTTGCCAGCATCGCGGGTGCGACCGTCACGAGCTTCATGCAGCCTTCCAATTATAGGTGCTAGGATTCAATCTAGCGAACGTTCGCACACAGCCAAGCCCGCTCAATCCCGTTACGCGGGAATTGCGGTGCTAGCAAAAGAAGTGCGCGAACAGCTCGTCTGGAGGCTACATCCAGAGCGCCCAGCGCTCAGACAGCAAGCAGCTAATCCGTGCTAAAACAAGGTCATTGCAACCCAGGCCGTCCCCGCAGCCAGCGGCAACGTTGCGATCCACGACAAAAGAATGTTGCGTAGCGTCTCCCAATTCAGGGTATGCGCCCCGGCGCCCACGCCAGCGATGGAACCCACCGAGACGTGAGTTGTCGAAACCGGCCAGCCCAACTGGCTCGCGCCGAGCACCAGGACAGCGGTGATCAGGTTCGCAGCGACTCCCTGCGTATGGTTCATGCGCGTGACGCGGCGGCTCATCGTTTCGGCCACGCGCCTGGCGAACAGCAGGCCGCCGACCGCCATGGCGATTGCGATCGCGGTCACGGAAAGCCGGACGCCGGACAGGTTTGCTGCGATGAGCAGCGCGGCAAGCTTGGGCGTGTCGTTGACGCCGCGCGCGAAACAGATCAGTGCTGCCGACGCGCTGTGCAGGTGATCGAGAAATCGAGCAATCGACCACCTGATCACCGGCGCAGGCAGGGCATCGCAGACGACTTCCTTGTCGATGACCAGGAAAGACTCCGTTACGCTAAGCGCGGCCTCACCGGTGGTGCTCAGTTCAGGCTGCGGCATTTGCACGCAAACGCACTCCTGTTGAAGCGGCCTAAGTATAAGGCGGTACGCAAGCATGCCCATCAAGGCCGCGACGATCGGGCTGAACAGCAAGGGCAGCAGAAACGTATTCCACAGCCTGCCGAATTGCACTTGATTGGGACTTGCGGCTAGTCCTGCGCCGACCAGGCCCCCGATCAGCGCATGTGTGGTCGAAATCGGCAGGCCGGCGCGCGTGGCAATCACGACCGTGAGAGCGGCGCCGATACCGACACTCAACAGAAATCGCGGGCCACTAACGATGGCATCCGGCAGCAGGCCCTTGCCCGAAAATTGCTGCGCAAGCTCATGCGCCAACACCATCGACATCAGGCTGCCACCCACGGTGGCAAGCGTCGCCATGAGGAGGGCCTTACGATAGCTCAGGGTTTCCGAGCCCCACGCCGTCGCGAAGCCCTTGAAATTATCGTTTGCGCCGTTCCAGAAAGCCAAACACAGCGCGACCATCAATATGATTGCCATCGTCCGGGCTCCTTATTTCTCAACAGCAGGCGCCGGATGTGCTTGCGACACTGTCGTCGAATGGCTGGCCTCCGCCGCAGCCCGTGAACAAGCCGTGATGGCGGCTGAAGTCGCCGATGAAATCGAAATGGGCGCGAAAGCGCGTGTCATGCAGCATGCGCCAAGTGTTGCCGCAGACGGGAAATACGCGGCCAGCTTCGATGTCGTGGTGCTTGTCGAGCACGAAGCGGTGCTCGTAATCGGGGATGCCGCCGCGGTAGACGACGGCTTGGCCATAGTCCTCGCACGCGCTTTCCAGCCCGTCCAGCTTGAACAGCCGGTAGGTAGCAGAAAAGAATCGGATATTGCCGGTCCGCGCAGCCAGCTCGCTATCGGCCACTGCCAATGGACGGTCGTCGACCAGGCGCGGGTCGGCTAAACCATGGGACTGCGCCAGGCGCAGGAAATCGTTCCAGTACAGTGCGCCGCCGAGGCATTCGCCATACAGCACCGGATCGTTACGCACTGCAGGTGGCACGCGCCGGTCCGCGTACACATCCGAGAAATAGAATTCGCCTCCCTGCTTGAGTAAGCGGTGCACCCCGGCAAACACCGCATCCTTGTCCGGCGACAAATTCACGACACAGTTCGACACGATCACATCGAAGCTGCCCGGCTCCAGGCCAAGTTCGTCGAGCCGTTCGATATAGCCGTGAATGAACCGTACGTTGTCGAAGCCAAACGCGGCATGTTGATGTGCATGGTGGCGCTCGGCGACCTCGAGCTGGGCCTTCGTCATGTCGACACCGACCACTTCGCCCTCGGGCCCCACCAGTTGGGCCAGCGCATACACGTCGCGTCCAGAACCGCAACCGAGGTCGAGCACGCGACAACCCCGCAAGAGGGGAGGGCACACCAGGCCACAGCCGTAATATCGCGACAGGACTTCCGGGTGGATGCGCGCAAGAAGCGGCTTCAGCCAGGCTGGAACCTGGCTGATGTCGCAGCAGGCGGTGGTCTTCAGGTCGGCCGAGCTTTGCAGTTGGCGGCCATAATAGTCCTGGACAAGGTCGTGCATGACGAAAAATCTCCGGTGGGTGGAAGCGGCTTTGCTTTACCTGCCGTAGACGAACGGCATGAGGCCTTTCTTACAATTATTTGCGCGGCAAGAGCTCGATGTCCCCGTACCAGGCAACTGCGCTTTCGCCGGTGTTGTCGGTATCGGTGGCCAGCGCGATGGCGACGACGTCCGGCGCCTCTTCGCCGAACGCGGCGCGAAAGTCGGCCGCCAAGTCGCGCGTTTCCGTTATCCACTCCCCGGCCCGTGCACTGCCGGTCTCGACCACGACCATGCGAGCCCGGTCGGTGTAGGCGTTTGGTTGGATGGTGCCGACTGGATAGCGGTTATCCCAAACGTAGTTGAGGGCCGCGGTCGGGATTTTCTGGCCATACAATGTTTCAGCCAGCTTCAGCTTCGCGCGCGTGCCGAACGGCAGCTTCTCGGCTGGGTAGTCGAACAGTACATAGATCCGCGCCGCGTAGTCGTCGCCGTTTTTCTGGCGCATGTCGGCGGTCCTGACCGGCGCGCCGATTTTCCAGCGCCAGCGCAGCAGCGGCGTCTGGCGAACGTCGACGCGCACCGAATGGATCAGGCCGGACATCGAGTGGTCGGCCTCGGCCTTCAAGACAGCGACGCCCGCGTCCGATGTCAAGCTGTAGCGGGTATCGTTCGCCTTCGGCGCCGGCCTGACCAGTTGCCAGCCATCGATTGCGCCACCCACGGCCATCGTCGAGAAAGCGGGAAGTGCCAGTCCGGACGCCCCCGCAGCGGAGGCGACGGACAATCCGATGGCAACGATGATGTTCTTGTACATTGTGTTCATTCCAACCATTCCTTTGGAACGTGAATCAGGTCTGCCGGTTCGTCGACATCGGCCAGGGTCGGCAGCTCGCCCAATGCGAGGCCAAGCTGGGCTGCACGCTCGCGGGTCTGCGCCATTACGCGTGGCGTGCTCCACTCAATTTCTTCGAACAGGCCCGGATGGGGCGCCGACAGCCCGACCAGCACGTAGCCGCCGTCGGCCGCGGGCCCGAACACCGCTTGGTGCGACCGCAGCAGTCGCGCCGCATCGCGCAACTGCTGTGGGCCCAGTCCGGGGGCGTCCGTGCCGATCAGCAGCGCGCGCGGATACGCGCGCAGTGTACGCTCCAGCGCCCGGTGCATGCGAACGCCGAGGTCGCCGGTCCCTTGCGGCGTCAATGCAAGGCCGTGCGTGGCGGCTGCGCCGAGAAAGGCTGGATGGCTCTCGTCAGGCGCACAGCACAGCTCGACCGGACCGACATCGGCCGCGACCGCATTGTTGACGGTTTCGACAAGCATGCGTCCCGCCAGGCGTGCCGCCGCTTCGTTGCCGATGACGCGCGCCAGTCGGGTCTTCGCGTATCCGGGAATCGGCGCCTTGGCGAACACGATCAATGCACATGAGGAATTCATCGGTATGCCTTCGCGAGCCGTTCGGCTGGCGCCCCGAGCCAGTAGCGCAGGCGCAAAGTGCACATCAGGAGGATGGTCGGCCAGACGCCGCGCGTTTCCCAGCGCAGCCCCGAGGTCTTTACGCACGCGCGCAGGCACAGCGGCGTGGAAATGCGCTTCAGACGGCGCGACAGCTCGATGTCTTCCATCAGCGGTTGCAGCGGAAATCCGCCTACTTCGCGGAATGTGTCGCGCCGGACGAACATGGCCTGGTCGCCGGTAGCGACGCCTGTCAGGCGCGAGCGCCAGTTCATCATGAAGCCGACCAACGCGAGCATCGCCGGGCGCCCGTCGATCTGCACGTCGAAGCGCCCCCAAGCTCGGGTGGATGCCATGATGGCCTTAAGGACGAGCGCGTCGGCGCAGGCCGGCAGGCGCGTGTCGGCATGCAGGAACAAAAATACGTCGCCACTTGCGGCAGCGGCACCGGCATTCATCTGCAGGGCGCGCCCCTTGGCCGAGCGGACGACATGAAAACCGGCGCGCTCGGCCAGTTCGGCCGAGCCATCAGCGCTGCCGCCGTCGACGAGTACCACCTGGACGTTCCTTGACCGGAACGGGGCCAGGGACTCGAGCAAGGCAGGCATCTGGCGCGCCTCGTCGAGGACAGGAACGATAATTGACAGTTTCATGGGTTCTCGAGCGACATGTTGGCCCGGCGGCGCCAGGCATGGAAGCGGGCGGCCCAAGCAAGCAGCCGCTGGGGGGCGTGGGCGCGTTTCCATTCGCCCGCCGCATAATTGTTCGCTTCGGCCAGGGTCGGATAGATGTGGATGGTGCCGAGGATCTTGTTCAGGCCGATACCGTGCTTCATCGCCAGAACGTATTCGGCCATCAGGTCGCCTGCGTGTTCGCCAACGATGGTGGCGCCGAGAATCTTGTCCTTGCCCGGCACCGTGAGTACCTTCACAAAGCCGCGCGGCGCTTCCTCGGCGACGGCGCGGTCGAGTTCAGCGAGATCGAAGCGGGTGACTTCGTACTCCACCTGCTGCTCCCTCGCCTCGGTTTCCGATAGGCCGACGCGTGCGACTTCCGGATCGGTGAACGTGCACCATGGGATGACCGAGTAGTCGCTCTTGAATCGCTTGATGCCGCCAAACAGGGCGTTGACGGCCGCGTACCAGGCCTGATGCGCGGCTGTGTGGGTGAACTGGTAGGGACCGGCGACGTCGCCGCAGGCATAAATGTTGGGGAAGAGGGTCTGCAGCCAGGCGTCGGTCTCGATCGTCTTCTTCTGCGTGGTCGGGATTCCCAGTTCTTCCAGCCCGAAACCTTCGGTGCGGGCGACGCGGCCCACGGCGCAGAGCAGGACGTCGAAACCGATTGCGGTCGCCGTCTCGCCCTTGCCTTCACTGTCCGCGCGCTCGACAAGCAGCGTCTTGCCGCCATCCGGCTCGCGCTGGCACCGCACGGCCTGGTAGCCGGTCAATACCGTGACACCGTCGGCTGTCAGCGCCCGCTCGACCAGTGCGGATACTTCCGGATCTTCCCTCGCGAGCAAGCGAGCGGATTTTTCGACTTGCGTTACCTGGCTTCCGAGGCGAGCGAATGCCTGCGCCAGTTCGCAGCCGATCGGGCCGCCCCCAAGCACGACAAGGCGTTTTGGCAGCGTGGTCAAGGTCCACAGCGTGTCCGAGGTCAGGTAGCCGACGTCGTCTAGACCGGGGATGGGCGGCACAATGGGACGCGCGCCAGTAGCAATGACGATGGCGCGGGTCGTCAGCACCTTGCCGTCAATCTCGACTTCCCATGGCGAAACGATCCTGGCGTGGCCGCGCATGACATCGACGCCCAGCTGTTGGTAGCGCTCGACCGAATCGTGCGGTGCTATCGTCCGGATGACGCGCTGTACGCGGGCCATGATGTCCGCAAAATCGACCTCGAGATCGGCGCTGGCGATACCGAGCGAGGGCGCCTGCCGGGCCTGGTGCACGAACCGGGCCGAACGGATCAGGGCTTTTGAAGGGACGCAGCCGTAATTGAGGCAGTCACCGCCCATCTTGCCGCTTTCGACCAGCGTTACCCTGGCCTTGACCGCCGCCGCGATATAGGCTGTCACCAGGCCGGCCGCGCCGGCACCGATCACGACCAGGTTGCGGTCGAAGCTGCGTGGCCTGGTCCATTTCCGGTAGATTTTGCGTGCTTTCGATGCTTGCAAGACCTTATTTGCCATGAGCGGGAGCAATCCGATCAGCACCAGAGAGCCAAGCAGCGTGGGCGACAGGATGTCGTGCACGCTTCTCACGCGAGCGAGCTGGGTGCCGGCGTTGACGTAAAGGAGCGTGCCGGGCAGCATGCCAAGTTGGCTGACCCAATAATAGGTCCAGGTGCGAAGCGGCGTCAGCCCCATCAGCAGGTTGATCGCGAAGAAAGGGAACAGCGGAACCAGCCGCAGCGTGAACAGGTAGAATGGGCCGTCGCGCTCGACACCGTGGTCGATCGTATCGAGTTTGCGCCCAAAGCGGGCCCGAACCCAGTCACGCAGCAGATGGCGTGACGCCAGGAAGGCGAGGGTAGCGCCGATGCTGGCGGCGAACGAGACAATCAGTGCACCCAGACCGAGGCCGAAAATGGCCCCGCCAGCCAGCGTCATGAGCGCTGCACCGGGTACGGAAAGGGCAGTGGCGAGGATGTAGAGCGCGGCAAAGGCCGCGATGCTCTGCATGGGATGGGCATCGTAGCTGGCGCGTAAGGCGTCCTGGCTGGATTTCAGGAAACCAAGGTTGGCATAGCGCCCAAGATCGAAGATGAAATAGGCGGCAACGGCCGCGGCGATCAGCAGCAGGATGGCGATCCTGTTTGTTTTCATTGTGGCGTCCTTGCGAGCTTTGGCCGCTCAGGCAGCCAGGGCGCCGCCGCAGCTGCTGCCCTGGCCGGCCGTGCATCCGTAGCAATGGTCGGCAACGACGATGGGCTGGCCGTCGACATCGTGCCCGAGCAGGTCGCGCAGATGCGGGCGCATGCTGTCGTCGAGCCGGAGCGGCAGGTTCAGCATCTGGTTGAAATCGCAGTCGTACAGGTAGCCCTGCCAGTCGACGCTGACGAGGGTGCGGCACATCACCGCGCCCACGTTCGCCGCGCTGTAGTTGTCCTTGAGCAGGCGCATGTAGGCCGAAAACTGGCCCTTCGAGATCAGCATGCTGCCGAAGCGCTGGATTGGCATGTTGGCGAGTACAAAGAGCTGGTTGAATTCGATCCCGAAATGACTGTCGAGCTCGCGCTTGTAATCGGCTTCCAGTTGGTGCTGCCCCGGCGGCAGGGCCGGACCCTGGGGGTTATAGACCAGGTTGAGAATCAGGCCGCTTCCCGCACGTGCGTAGCCCAGGGAGTTCAGGCGCTGCAAGGCGCCGATACTGCGCTCGAAGACACCATCGCCGCGCTGTTTGTCGACGTTGGCCTGCGAATAGCAGGGTAGAGACGCGGTCACCTCAACTTGCTGCCCGGCCAGGAATTCCGCGAGGTCCTCATGTCCGGGCTCCGACAGGATCGTCAGGTTGCAACGGTCGATCACGCGAACGCCGAGTCCACGCGCGCCGCGCACCAGGCGCCGGAAATGTTCGTTCATTTCCGGCGCCCCGCCGGTCAGGTCGAGCGTACTCAAACGACGTGCACGCAACACCTGCAGCACCAGGTCGACGGTGTCGCCGTCCATCATTTCCTTGCGGTTTGGACCGGCGTTGACATGACAGTGCTGGCAAGTCTGGTTGCATCGGTAACCGAGGTTGACCTGCAGGGCGTCGAGAGTTTTCCGGCGAAGCGCAGGGAAGTCCGTTGCGCGCAGGAGGGGTAGAGTGGCATGCATGACGTTGTCTCTTGAACAAAGGGTAATCCTTAGACGAAAGCTGCCACCAATTTCTTACACGGGATTACGAAAAGAGAAAAGCACAGCGCCCATTCAGCGCCTCAGGACTTCCAGCCACTCCTTGTGCGCATCGCTCAGCGCCGCTTCCGGCGTCAGCATGGCGTGCGATAGCGCACCGCGGATTTCCGGTTCTTCCGCCGGCAGCTCGTCGGCCAGCATCGATTCCAGCAGAAGCCTGACTTTCTTTAGGCTTTCCCGGTACAGCGTGAAAATGGCGCTGACAGTGACGTGCTTCGATGGATCCTCCATCCAGCAGTCATAATCCGTGGCGATGCCAATCGTCGCGTAGCAGATCTGGGCTTCGCGCGCGAGGAAGGCTTCCGGAACGTTCGTCATGCCGACGAGATCACATCCCGCCTGACGCAGGAACTGGCTCTCGGCGCGGGTACCCAAGCGCGGCCCTTCGACGCAGGCATAGGTCGCGCCGGTGTGAAGCGAAATACCGAGGCGCCGGGCGTGCGCGGCTATCCAGCGGACGAGTTCACCGCTCACTGGGTTGGCAGTCGACACGTGCGCGGCGACGCCTTCTCCGAAAAAGGTCGAAGCGCGGCGGCCGCGCGTCCAGTCGAAATACTGGGCCGGTAGCGCCAGCTCGCCGGGCGCGATCTCCTCGCGCAGGCTGCCGACGGCGGAGATGCCGACGATCTGCGTCGCACCAAGCGCCTTGAGCGCATAGACGTTCGCGCGATAGTTCACTTCATGGGGCAGGAGTTGGTGTTGCTCGCCGTGCCGAGCCAGAAACAGGACCGGGTGCCGGCCGAAGCGCCCGCGCAGGATCGCGGACGAGGGCGGCCCGAACGGCGTCGTGACCTGCAGTGTTTCCAAACTTTCGATGCCGTCGAGTTGGTAGACGCCGGTGCCGCCGATGATTGCCAGCATAATTGAACCTTTCGTCTAGATTTTCTCGATCGCGGCTTCGCCGGCGACAAATTCGCACGCCTCGCGCAAGAAGGCCATGTTTTCCTTGAAGTTGGTGCAGCCCCTGCACATCATCAAGTGAAAATTCAGTGACATGGTCTCGCGCCTGCTCAGCTTGCGATCCAGTTGTTGCGACAACAAATGTGTCGCCAGTTTGCATGACATCATGTGAGCTCATCCTTTCCAAACCAGCGCTGCTGTAGGCAAATACGCAACTGCATCCGCGCACGATGCAGTATCACCCAGCAATTAGACGAGGTGATGCCCAGTTCCTTACAAATGTCGGCGGCCTCCAGGCCGAGAAACTCACGCATCGCGAATACCCTCGCCGTCGCATCGGGAAGGTTCTGCATGCAGGCTTCGAACACATCCCAGAATTGCCGGTTCGAAAAGCTTTGCTCCGGATCGCCCCAGGACGAGGGCAGTTCGTCGCGCTGCCAACGTTCGTTGGCCTTGAACAGCACGTCGAGATCGGATTCGTCGCAGGCCTCTCCGATGTCGATCCGGTTCTTTTGCCATCGGTCGCGCAGCAAATCGACGATCTTGTTCTTCAGAATGGTGAACATCCAGGTCTTGACCGAGGCGCGGTGCTCGAACCGTGCGCTGGCGGCACATGCGGCCGCCAAAGCCTCCTGAACCACATCCTCGGCCATTTCCTGGTTGCGGAGCTGTAGTCTGGCAAAACGCAGCATATCGCGGCGCAGCTGCGTCAGGCCGGCATCGTCCCACAGGGGAACGTGGTCGTCGGAAGTGGGGCCAGAAATTGTCGATGCCATAAGGGGCGGGTATCTTTCGATGATCGTTACACCAAGTGTCCGGCAGAAGGCGAGCGTGACGGCTCACACTGGCCCGCCTCGTATGCCTATCCTGTCAGCCCACCCTATAGGCGGAAAAAGCCTCGTCAAGCTCGGTACCGAAGGCCTGGTTGCTGTAGTTGCTGAGCGTTTTTACGGCAGCCGCAAGCACGATGTACAGCAGATCCCGCTCCCGGTAGCCGGCGTCGAGGAAGCGCTTGACGACGTCGGGGGAAGGCTGGCCGTGCTTTGCGACCATCTCCACCGCCATGGCTGCCAGCACGGCGAGCTTGGCATCGGGGATGGGTTCTCGTGCACGAATGGCCTGGAGGACGTCTTTCGGTACATGCGACATCTTGTCCGCGATCATGCTGTGCGCCGCGGTGCAGTAGGTGCAGCCATTATATTGGCTAATCGATAAGAATACCACTTCCTGCTCAGCCGGTGATAGTCCGGACTCCTTGCGGAACAAATCGTAGCCGTGCAGGTAGGTGCTCAGTACGCCGGGTGCATTGGCCATGTTGGCATACATGTTGGGAATGAACCCGACCTGCTTGAGCGCGACGTCCAGAACCTCTTTTTGCTTGCCCTGGGCCGTCGCGTGATCGACCGGGGGGATGTGATGAATGATTTTGTTTGCCATGAACGTTGCTCCTGATAAGCGAATGAGCTGGTGCCGCCGGGAAGATCCCGCAGCCTCATTACGTGAGTGGCAATCTTAAACACGCCTCATTGTCGGTGGGAACCGGGCGTCTCGTTTCGCTGTCCCGGCGTCTCGCAGCCTACGTCTCGCTCATCTCTACGCCTGCTGTTCCATTCAGCCATTCCAAAGGAGGACAGCCCAACTGGCGAACAAAGGCGCGGCTCAGTGCGCTGGCGCTGCCATAACCGACGTCATAGGCGACCTGCTTTGGCTGCAAGCCCTGCCGCAAGAGCCGCTGCGCTGCCATGATCCGCCACGACGCAAGATAGCTTGCAGGGGGCGTGCCGACGGTATCACGGAAATGCAGGGCGAAGCGGGCGCGCGACATGCCGGCCAGCGCTGCCATGTCCGCAAGCTGCCAGTCACGTGCCGGATCCTCGTGGATTGCGAGCAGGGCTTTTGCCAGGCGCTCGTCCGCCAGCCCCGCAAGCGTCCCCCCCTGCGTCAGGCCGCTCGCGACGCAGTGCCGGAGCAGGCGGATCATCAGGACTTCGCACAACCGGTCGAGTGCAGCCTGGCCGCCATACAGGCTGGAGAATGCTTCGTCTAGCATAAGCTGCAACAAGGCCTCCACGCCGGGAAGGCTGGCGAGCGTCACCAAAACCGTGTCCGGAAGCGAATCAGAAATCGGATTGCTTCCGCCACCCCCGAACCGAACCGAACCGCATATGACATCCGCGCCGTTGCGCTCGTCGGCAACCAGGCGGTGGGCCTTCGGTCTCGCGAGGAACATCAAGCTCGGATTGGTAATGTGAAGCACGTCCTTCTGCAGGCCAGTCACCTCGACCGGGCCCCGCTTGACGAGATGCAAATGTCCTTCCATCGCGTCTTCCGGGAAGTCGTGCATGCCGCAGATGTTTCCCGTATAAAAGATACCGGCACTCAGGGTGAAGCGGTTCAGCAGCAGCGATAAATTGTCCATGACCTCAGATAACACATATCGACCAGATCGGCGTCTGTAAGGTTTTACTTAAAACCGGCGTGATTATAAATTGACGCAGAAATTTTCCGCGATGGATGTAAGGAACGCCCTGTCAGTCCGACTACTCAATATCAAAGTCGATGTCCTGTTTGTCGGCTGGTGCACACCCGGCCTAGAGAACTTGGCGGGTCGGAACGCGATCCGTGCTCGTCGGTTTTTCGGCTCGCCCTATCATGAGCTGACCCGGGATCATCCGATTAATTAGCGCCGTGGAGAAAAACGATGAGCGTACCACCGATCAGTGCCCCGAAAGTTCTGCTGTTCGACGTGAATGAAACCTTGCTGAATCTCGCATCCGTGGAAGAAAGCGTGAATAAGGTGCTGTTGGAAAATAATGCTGCCAAACTATGGTTCAGCAATATGCTCCACTATTCGCTGGTGCTGACCGTGAGCGGCCAATACCGTCCCTTTCCCGAGATTGGTGCCGCGGTGCTGCAGATGATGGCCAGGAATCGTGACGTCATGCTCAGCGACGAGGATGCCAGCAAAGCCCTCGAACCCATGAAGAGCGCACCGGCGCACGCCGATGTACCGGCAGCCCTTGCCGCGTTGCGCGGTGCGGGTTTTCGGATGGCGACCCTGACCAACTCGACGTGCGAGGGCTCGAAGGCCCAACTCGATAGCGCGGGGATAGCAGGGTTCTTCGAACGTCAGCTCAGCGTGGAAACGGTCAAGAAGTACAAGCCCCACAGGGACGTGTACCTCTGGGCCGCCGAACAGATGCAGGTGCAGCCGGCCGACTGCATGCTCGTGGCCGCGCACCCCTGGGACGTCGCGGGCGCCGCTTGGGCCAGTATGCGGGCAGCTTTCCTGGCCAGGGTCGGTGTGCAGACCTTTTCGCCCGCGCCGACGCCCGAGATCGAAGCCCTCGACCTGGGCGACCTGGCAAGAAGGCTGGGCGCCGCGCCTGCGGCCACTTGAACGGTCCGGATCGGGGTCGTCATGGAGGATTTCCTGTTCGCCACCGGGATCGAGAACAGTTACCCGGTAATCGCCTTGCCCGACGGTCGCCTGCACCGCGTCGACGAAATGGAGTTGACCGGGCACTACCAGCACTGGCGCACCGATCTGCAATTGCTCGATACGCTAGGGATCAAGGTGCTGCGCTATGGGGCGCCTTACTACCGTGTACATGCCGGACCAGGGCGCTACGACTGGGAATTTACCGACCAGGTATTCGACGAAATACGCCGTCTGGGCATCAGGCCGATCGTCGATCTCTGCCATTTTGGCGTGCCTGACTGGCTCGGGAGTTTCCAGAACCCAGAGTTGCCGGCCTTCTTTGCCGAGTACGCACAGGCGTTTGCCCAACGTTTTCCCTGGGTCGAGTTCTACACGCCGGTCAACGAAATGTACGTCGCCGCAAAATTTTCCGCCCAGCTCGGATTGTGGAACGAGCGGCTTGCGTCGGACCGCGCATTTGTCACCGCAACCAAGCACCTGGTCAAGGCGAACATTCTGGCGACCGTGATCTGCCCCGGCAAAACTGGACAACTTCCTGGATGAGTTTTGGTCCAACTTTTTCCTTCGAGAAGGAGTGCGGCCATGAAACGGAAACGGTACTCAGCAGAGCAGATTGTCTCGATTCTCCGGCAGGCAGAGCTGGGGATGGCAGTAGGTGATATCGTGCGCCAGCTTGGCATTTCGGAGCAGACGTTCTATCGCTGGAAGAAGCAGTACGCGGGCATGCAGGTCGAAGGTGTGCGCGAGCTGAAGATCCTGCAGGAAGAAAACGCGCGGTTGAAAAAGCTGGTCGCCGAGCTGAGCCTGGACAAGGCGATCCTGCAGGACGTCGCCTCAAAAAAGTGGAACGGCCCGCGCTGAAAAGGGAAGTGGTGAAGTACATCGTGAGCCACTACGGCCTGAAGCTAGCGCGGGCCTGCAGACTGATGAAACAGGTGCGCAGCACACAATACCTGCACAGTCGGAAGGATCCGAAGCTGCCGTTGCGGCAGCGTTTGAAAGAGCTGGCACAGGTGCGCCTGAGGTGGGGCTACCGGCGCCTGCACATCCTCCTGAAGCGCGAAGGTTTCCAGCTTGGTGTCAACCAGACCTATCGCTGGTATCGCCTTGAAGAGCTGCAACTGCGGTCCTGGCGCAAAAAGCGCAGCAAGACGACCATGCTCCGGCAGGCGCGCATGCAGGCGCTCCACATCAACGACGCCTGGAGCATGGACTTCGTAGCCGACCAATTGGCCGACGGGACAAAGATCCGGCTGCTGACGATCATCGATATCTACAGTCGGGAATCGCTGGCGATCGTCGTCGGTCATCGCCTGCGCGGCGACGATGTCGTCGCGGCGCTTAACCGCATTGCCGAAAGACGTCCGGCACCGAAATGTCTGTTCGTCGACAACGGCAGCGAGTTCTCGGGACAATTGCTCGACCTATGGGCGTACCACCACCAGACGAAAATCGACTTCAGCCGGCCCGGCAAGCCAACCGATAACTGTTTCATCGAGACATTCAATGGATCGCTACGCGACGAATGCCTGAACATTCATTGGTTCGCTTCACTGACCGAGACTCAGGCCGTCGTGGAAGCCTGGCGCCGGGACTACAATGAGAGCCGTCCTCACACAGCTCTCAAAAACCTGACACCGGCCGCTTTCGCCCGGGAGACCGGGGCTGGAGGTGCATAAAAACGGATCTCAACAGACCAAAATTTTGTCTTCAAAGTGTCCAGGGAATCCAAGCGGATCAAACAGACCAAAATTTTGTCTTCAAAGTGTCCAGGGAATCCAAGCGGATCAACCGAAGCGATCGCCAGTCAGAACCCTGGCGCCAAGTTCGTCCAGAGCGAGTCGTCCGAATATTTTCACCCGGTCGGCCCCGAAGCGATGAAACTGGCGTCCCACCTGAACCAGCTGCGTTTCCTGGCGCTCGACCTGAATTACGGGTTTGATGTCTGCGCGACGATGTACGAATACCTGATGGATAACGGCATGACCCGCGAGGAGTATCATTTTTTCCTTGAGCGCAACGTGAAATCGCTGTGCATCATGGGGAATGACTACTACGCGACGAATGAGCACATCGTGTATCCCGATGGGCAGACGTATATCTGCGAGATGTTCGGTTATTACGTCATCACCAAGCAGTATTACGACCGTTACCGGCTTCCGGTGATGCACACGGAAACCAATAACCGCGACGCGGGAAGTGCGGAGAAGGACCCGCGCCGATGGCTCGAACAGCAATGGTCGAACCTGCTCAGGTTGAAGCAGGACGGCGTGCCCATCCTCGGGTTCACGTGGTACAGCCTGCTCGACCAGGTCGATTGGGACAGCGCGCTCGCGGAAGTCAATCAAAGGGTCAATCACTACGGGCTGTTCGACCTCGACCGGAAAATCCGACCGGTCGGGAAGGCCTATCGTGACTTGGTTCAGGCATGGTCGGGCAAGGTCGGTAACGGCCTGTATTGCCTGCGATAGGAGGGGGAATGGAACTGCAGGATCGGGTAGCGATCGTGACTGGGGGGAGCTCGGGTATCGGCAAGGCGATAGCCACTCGTCTGGTCCAGGAGGGTGCGAAGGTTGCCGTGCTTGGCCACGCCGACGACGAAGGCAGGAGAGTCGAGGCCGAGTTGCAGGATCTGGCCAAGCGGCACGCCATCGCGGAGTGCATGTACCTCCATGCCGACGTCAGCGATAGCACGCAGGTGCGCGATGCGATCGCGGCGGTGGTCGGGAAGTGGCACCAGATTCATATCCTCGTCAATAACGCCGCGGTCATGAAAATGGCGTCGCTCGTGGACATGGAGGACGAGGACTGGGACCTGACCATGGCGGTCAACCTGCGCGGTCCGTTCCTGCTGTCCAAGCATGCCATTCCCTCGATGCCCGCGCATGGCGCCATCCTGAATATCTCGTCGGTGCACTCGATCGCAACCGATGCCTGCAGTACCGCGTACTCGACCAGCAAGGGCGGTCTCGAGACGTTCACCCGCGCGCTCGCGCTCGAGTGTTTTCCGCGCCGGATCCGCGTAAATGCACTGCGGCTGGGCGCAGTCGATACGGATATGTTGCGCGACAACCCACAGGTGAAAGCGGGCACTGAACAGGTGGAAAGGTCCGAAGTCGCTACACCGGAAGAAATTGCCGAAATCGCGCTGTTCCTAGTCAGTGCGCGGGCCGCGTTCATCAGCGGTTCGGTCGTGACTGCGGACGGCGGACGCTTGCCCATCCTCGGTAGCCACACGCAGATCAAGCCGCGCGACCTACCGGATGGAGGCAATCCACCATGAGGACACATTACGATCTTGCGATCATCGGTAGCGGTACCGCCGCGACGACCTGCGCGCTGGCGGTGGCGAAGGCCGGGCTGCGCGTCACCGTCATCGATGTCCGGCGCTTGGGCGGTACCTGCGCGCTACGGGGTTGCGACCCGAAAAAAGTCATGGTTGCCACCGCGGGTGCGCTCGACCACGTCAGGCGTGCCACCGGCAAAGGTATTCAGGGCCAGGCTTGCCTCGACTGGGCGGACCTGCTCGCGTTCAAGCGCACATTCACGGATCCGGTTCCGCAGGCTAAGGAAGAACTGTTCGCGAAGCAGGGGATAGCTACAATTCACGGCCACGCCAGCTTCATCGGCGAACGATCGCTGGATGTCGACGGCCGCCAGATCGATGCGGACCGGATCCTGATCGCGGCTGGCGCGGAGCCTGTCCCGCTGGGCATTCCTGGCGAAGATATGGTCCTGACGATCGAGAGTGTTCTCGCCCTGGACCTCCTGCCGCGCCGCATGCTTATCGTCGGCGGAGGCTATATCGCGGCAGAACTTTCCCACATCGCGGCGCGGGCCGGTGCCCAGGTGACCATCGTGCATGAGGGCGAACACATTCTCGAGCATTTTGCGGCCGAACTGGTCGGGTGGCTGCGGGACGCTTTCGACGCGGCCGGGATCGCGATCCATACCGCTACCCAAGTGATCGGAATCGAACGGCAAGACCGAGCCCTGCTGGTACACGCCCTGCACAAGGAGAGGTCGGTCACTTTCGAGGTCGACGCCGTGGTGCACGGCGCCGGACGCCGCCCCGATTTCGACAGCATGAACCTTCAGGCGGCCGGGATCGACCTCGATCACGGACGGCTGAAGCTGAACGAATACCTGCAGAGCGCGTCGAATACGGCCGTGTACGCTGCGGGCGACGCCGCCGGCATGGGGCCGCCGCTGACGCCCGTCGCCGCCCATGACGGTGCTGTCGTCGCCGATAATATCCTTAAGGGGAATCACAGGAAGCCCGACTACCGGGCGGTGCCGAGCGTCGCCTTTACCATTCCACCGATCGCTTCGGTTGGATTGAGCGGGCATCAGGCAAGTGAATTGCAGCTGGCCTTCGACATCCGCTGCCAGGACGCGTCAGCCTGGTTCAGCGCGCGTGCAGAGGCGCAACAGGTATACGGCTACAAGATACTAGTCGAGAAAGACACAGGCAAGATCCTGGGAGCGCATCTCGTAGGGCCACACGCAGATGAGCTGATCAATCTGTTTTCCCTGGCGATCCGCCATGATCTGACTGCCGACCAACTCAAGGCGACCATGTTTGCGTATCCGACGGGTGCGTCCGACATCGCTTCCATGTTGTAGCCGGGCCGATCTACGCCATTCAGTGCATCACGGGCAGCGCAAATTCCCCTTGACCTTCCCATCGCTGTAAGCTTTATCTTGGGGGTATGGACAGGAGGTTTTATGGATACTGCTTTTAAAGAAAAAAGTGACACCGCTGAACTGAGCTTCAACGTAGATGGCATGACCTGCGCGTCGTGCGTATCGCGCGTGGAAAAAGCGCTCAATGCAGTGCCCGGGGTCGAGAGTGCGTCAGTCAATCCGGCCACCGAGAAGGCCACCGTGCATGCAGCGCCGACCGTGACTTTCGAAGCCCTGTCGCAAGCAGTGGAAAAAGCCGGTTATGACGTACCGGGCGAGCAGATCTCCCTGTCGATATCCGGCATGACCTGCGCGTCTTGTGTAGCGCGCCTGGAGAAGGTCCTCGGAAAGGTTCCGGGCGTGACCGAAGCGAGCGTGAATCTCGCGACCGAAAAGGCGCAGATTCGCGCGAGCGGGGTGCCGGTGGATGTCCTTATCGCTGCCGTCCAGAGAGCCGGCTACGATGCGAACGTCGTGGTCGCAGGCGCACCCGTTCCCGCCGCCGCCAGGGGACTGCCGACCTGGTGGCCGGTGGCGGTGTCGGCCTTGCTCAGCGTGCCGCTGGTCGCGCCGATGCTCGGAATGCTGTTCGGCAGCGACTGGATGCTGCCCGGTTGGCTGCAACTCTTGCTGGCGACGCCGGTGCAGTTCTGGCTTGGTGCCCGCTTCTACAAGGCTGGCTGGAAGGCGCTGCGGGCAGGATCGGGCAATATGGACTTGCTCGTTGCCATCGGAACCAGCGCCGCCTATGGCCTGTCGGTGTATCTGCTGGTCATGCAGACGGGCCATGGCGCTGCGCATCACCTGTATTTCGAATCGTCCGCCGTGGTCATCACGCTGATCCTGCTCGGTAAATGGCTGGAAGCGCGGGCCAAGCACCAGACGGTTACCGCCTTGCGTGCGCTGGAATCCCTGCGTTCGACCGTGGCGATCGTGCGCCGCGATGGCCGGGATAGCGAGGTGCCGGTCGCCACCGTCCGGGTAGGCGACACGGTGATCGTCCGCCCGGGAGACCGCGTTCCGGTCGACGGCGTCGTCATCGAAGGAAATAGCCATCTGGACGAGTCGCTGTTGACGGGCGAGAGCCTGCCGGTGTCCAAGGCAGTGGGCGACCCGGTGACGGGAGGCGCGGTGAACGCCGACGGCCTGCTCGTGCTCCGTGCCACGGCGGTGGGCGGGGCCACCATGCTCTCGCAGATCATCAAGCTGGTCGAAGATGCGCAAGCGGTCAAGGCGCCCATCCAGCGCCTGGTGGACAAGGTGAGCGCAGTGTTCGTTCCCGTCGTCCTGTTGATTTCGATGGTGACCCTGCTCGGTTGGGGATTGTGGACGGGAGACTGGCAGCAAGCCTTGCTGAACGCGGTTGCCGTCCAGGTCATCGCCTGTCCGTGCGCGCTTGGCCTGGCGACGCCGACTTCGATCATGGCCGGTACCGGTGCGGCCGCAAAATATGGCATCCTCATCAAGGATGCCGAGGCGCTGGAAACCGCTCATGCGGTCACGACGGTTGCCTTCGACAAGACCGGCACGCTCACCGAGGGCAAGCCGGCCGTCGTCGCGGTCGAGGCGGCAGACCGGCCAGACAGCGAATTGTTGGCGCTCGCCCGGGCCGTTCAGCAGTACAGTGACCACCCGCTCGCAAAAGCGGTCGAAGTTGCAGCGTTGGCGATCGGGGCCGAACTGCGCCCGGCCTCCGCTGCAAAGGCGCTGCCCGGCCGCGGCGTCCAGGCCGACGTCCAGGGAACCACTGTCTACCTGGGGAACAAGCGCCTGATGGAGGAAATCGGTGTTCCGGTGACTTCGATGGAAACTGTCGCCAGGAATCATGAAGACCAGGGGCGGACGGTGTCCTGGCTCGCGGTCCAGACCGGGAGCGGTGTCCGGCTTGCCGGGTTGCTGGCCTTCGGCGACACGCTGAAGGCGTCGGCGAAGGCAGCCGTGTCGCGCCTGGAAGACATGGGCGTGCACTCGGTGATGCTGACAGGCGACAACCGGGGAAGCGCACAGGCCGTCGCCACTGCCGTCGGTGTCGGCGATTTCCAGGCCGAGGTACTTCCTGCCGACAAAGCGAACGTCGTGACCTCGCTGAAACGCCATGGCGGGAAAGTGGCCATGGTCGGGGATGGTATCAACGACGCCCCGGCGCTCGCCGCAGCCGACGTCGGCATTGCGATGTCCACCGGTACGGACGTCGCCATGCACACCGCCGGCATTACCTTGATGCGTGGCGATCCGGCGCTGGTGGCGGACGCCATCGATATCTCGAAAAAGACCTACCGCAAGATCCAGCAGAACCTTGTCTGGGCGTTCCTCTACAACGTCATCGGGATTCCGTTGGCGGCCCTCGGCTATCTGAATCCGGTGATTGCGGGTGCGGCGATGGCCTTCAGCAGCGTCAGCGTGGTGTCGAATGCCTTGCTGCTGCGTCGCTGGAAGCCGGAAAACGCGGACGGAGGACAGTCGTGAATATTGGACAGGCAGCAGAAGCGTCTGGCGTGACGGCAAAGATGATCCGGTACTACGAAAGCATCGAATTGATTAGCGCCGCCAGCCGGACCGGATCCGGATACCGACAGTATGACCGGGTCGACGTGCAGACGCTGCGCTTCATCAAGCGCGCACGCGAGCTGGGATTTTCGATCGAGCGTATCAAAACGCTGCTCGAACTATGGGAAGACCGTGGGCGACGAAGTTCGGAAGTGCGGACCCTGGCTCGCCAATATATTGCCGAGCTCGACGCGGATATCGCGAGGCTGCAATCCATTCGAAATCAATTGCAGCACCTCGCCGATACCTGCGGAGGAAACGAGCGCCCGGAATGTCCGATTCTCGACGAGCTTGCGCTCACCGGGATCGGCGCATAGGTGCTTGAGGGAGTGAACGGATAAATAAGGCAGAGCGGCAGGGCCGCTCTGCCTAGTCATCATTGCTGGGACTGGCTGGCGGTGACCGAATAACCCGCGTCGCTGATTGCCGACTTGATGGCGTCCAGGCTGGCCTGCGTATCGACGCGCACGCGCTTGCCCGGCAAGTCGACATCGACCCTGGCATTGCTGTCGACCAACTGCACAGATCTGGTCACGCTCTTGACGCAGCCGCCACAGGTCATGCCTTCTACTTGTAGTTCGTACATGGTTCGTTCTCCTTTGCGAAATGAGCGCCCAATATATGGGTTCCTACGGTGGGAAGGTCAAGCTCTGGAAGATGGCGTACTGCCCAGGGCCTCCGGGACACACTCTGCGGCAGGCTCGTGCGCTATCGAAAGAATCACATGCACCCGCTGCGGCCCCAAGTCGCTTGACTCCGTACATGACTACGGAAGTAAAGTGATGCCATCCAATCCACCTTGAAAGGAACTGCATGTCTGAATCACAGAACGGGCGCGGTGCGCTTCTGGCCGGCGGGCTGGCGGCGATCCTCGCTTCCGCGTGCTGTCTGGGACCGCTGTTGCTCGTCGCCCTCGGCTTCAGTGGCGCCTGGATCGGCAACCTGACCGTGCTCGAGCCGTATCGCCCGATTTTCATCGGTGTTGCACTGATCGCGATGTTGCTCGCATGGCATCGTCTGTTCCACCGGGCCGCGGCCTGCAAGCCGGGCGAGGTATGTGCGATGCCTCATGTACAGACGACATACAGGGTCATTTTCTGGGTCGTCGGGGTGCTAGTACTGGTCGCGCTTGGATTTCCGTATGTCGTGCCATTTTTTTATTGATCATAGGAGTCCTCCATGAAAAGACTGTTCGTCTTCCTCGCTGTCTCCGCCCTTGTGGTCCCTGCGTGGGCCGCTACCCGGACCGTTACTCTTTCGGTGCCGGGAATGACCTGCTCGGCATGTCCAATTACCGTCAAGAAAGCGCTTTCCAAGGTCGAAGGCGTCAGCAAAGTCGAGGTGGGCTACGAGAAGCGCCAGGCCGTCGTCACCTTCGACGATGCCAAGGCCAGCGTGGAGCAGCTGACCCGCGCGACCACGGACGCCGGCTATCCATCGTCGGCCAGGAAATGAACGTGGCGAACCCGAAGACGATGCTGAGGGCAGGCCTGATCGGCACGGTCCTGGTAGCCCTGTGCTGCTTTACGCCGATCCTGGTGGTCCTGCTCGGCGTGGTCGGCCTGGCCGGCCTGACCGGCTATCTGGACTATGTTCTGCTGCCTGCGCTCCTTGTATTCATCGGCTTGACCATCTATGCAATCCAGCGCAAGCAGAAAGCCGACGCGTGCTGCCAACCGACCAGAACTGAAAAATGAAAATGATCGAGATCAAGATAGATGGCATGACGTGCACGTCATGCGCCACGGATGTCAAAAATGCCCTGGAACAGGTTCGCGGCGTAAGCAAGGTGTCGGTTTCCTATCCCGAGAACCGGGCGCAGGTACTCGCGCAGGCGGATGCCGACCGTGGTCAAATGCTGGCCGCGATCACAGGCCTGGGCTATCGAGGCGCTTTCGGTGACACCGCGGCAGGCAACGAGAGCAGGACCCGGTTGCATATCGCCATCATTGGCAGCGGTGGCGCCGCGATGGCGGCAATGCTGAAAGCGGTCGAGCAGGGCGCTCACGTCACGCTGATCGAGCGCGGCACCATCGGCGGCACCTGCGTAAATGTCGGCTGCGTGCCGTCCAAGATCATGATCCGCGCCGCCCACGTCGCGCACCTTCGCCAGACGAGCCCATTCGACGATGGCATCGCGGCGGCCAGGCCCGCGATCGATCGCCGCAGGCTGCTTGCCCAGCAACAAGCCCGCGTCGACGAGCTGCGTCACGCCAAGTACGAAAGCAGCCTGGATGGTAATCCGGCCATCACTGTCCTGCGCGGTGAAGCGCGTTTCAAGGACGGCAGGAGCCTCCTCGTTTCGCTGAACGGTGGCGGTGAGCGGCTCGTGCCGTTCGACCGCTGCCTGGTCGCCACCGGCGCCAGCCCGGCCGTGCCGCCGATTCCGGGCTTGCACGGATCGCCCTACTGGAACTCCACCGAAGCGCTGGCCAGCGACACGATTCCCGCACGCCTGGCCGTGATCGGCGCGTCGGTGGTTGCGCTGGAACTGGCGCAGGCCTTTGCGCGGCTCGGCAGCAAGGTGACGATCCTGGCGCGCAGCACGCTGCTTTCACATGAAGACCCGGCCATCGGCGAAGCCATCAAGGCAGTCTTCCTCGTCGAAGGCATCGAGGTACGGGAACACACGCAAGTCAGCCAGGTGGCCCATCTGTGTGGCGAATTTATGCTGACCACGCGGCACGGCGAGTTGTACGCCGACCAGCTGCTGGTCGCCAGCGGCCGGGTTCCGAATACGCGCGGCCTGGCCCTGCAGGCTGCAGGGGTCGCGCTCGGGGCGCAAGGGGCGATCGTCATCGATAAGGGCATGCGCACGAGCAACCGGCACATCTACGCGGCCGGCGACTGCACCGACCAGCCGCAGTTCGTGTATGTGGCTGCAGCGGCCGGTACGCGCGCAGCCATCAATATGACCGGCGGCGAAGCAGCGCTCGACCTCACCGCGATGCCTGGCGTGGTGTTCACCGATCCGCAGGTGGCTACCGTGGGCCATAGCGAGGCCGATGCGCGGCGAGCCGGTATCGACACGGACAGCCGCACCCTGGCGCTCGAGCACGTGCCGCGCGCGCTGGCCAATTTCGACACGCGCGGCTTCATCAAGCTGGTCGTCGAGCAGGGCAGCGGCCGGCTGATGGGGGTCCAGGCCGTGGCGCCGGAAGCAGGCGAACTGATCCAAACAGCCGCGCTCGCCATCCGGGCGAGGATGACAGCGCAGGAACTGGCGGACCAGCTGTTCCCCTATCTGACGATGGTGGAGGGCTTGAAACTGGCCGCGCAGACGTTCAGCAAGGATGTGGCACAGCTGTCGTGCTGTGCCGGGTGACCGAGCTTCGTGGCCCAACCCCATGCAGGTAGAAGGTCTGGAGTAGATATCTCATCCAATCAGGAGGTAATGATGAAACGATACAATCTCGCCATCATTGGCACCGGGACGGCAGCGATGGTTGCCGCGATGCGCGTACGGTCTGCCGGATGGACTGTTGCGGTAATTGACAACCGTCCCTTCGGTGGCACATGCGCGCTGCGCGGCTGCGATCCCAAGAAAATGCTCGTAAGCGGCGCCAGCGCAGCCGACCACGCCCGGCGCATGCACGGCAAAGGCATCGTCGGCGAGACGGATATCGATTGGCCCGCCCTGATCGCCTTCAAGCGGACCTTCACCGATCCGATTCCTGAAAAGAACCAGCAGCGTTACATGGGGAAGGGCATCGATGCTTTTCATGGGCTGGCCCGCTTCGTCGGCCGGCAAACGCTGGATATCGACGGCGAGTCCCTGGAGGCCGACCACATCCTGATTGCTTCCGGCGCCGAGTCGATGAAGCTCGGCATCGCGGGTGAAGAGCACCTGGTCACCCACGAAGAATTCCTCGAAATGGAGGCACTGCCGGGCCGGATCGTCATCGTTGGCGGGGGCTTCATCGCCTTTGAATTCGCACACGTCGCGCGCCGCGCCGGTGCCGACGTCACGATACTCGAGCAGGGCGAGCGCGTGCTTGGACCATTCGATCCGGACCTTGTCGAATGGCTGGCGGAGAAGTCCCGCGATCTCGGCATTGAAATCCACACTGGAACCGCCGTCGAGTCCATCGCGCGGGACAGTGACGGCTTCACCGTTCACGCAACTGCGAACGGCCATGCCGGAATCTTCAAGGCCGACCTCGTCGTACACGGCGCAGGGCGCGTGCCCGCGCTTGGCGCGCTCGACCTGGACGCAGCCGGGGTGGCGCACGAGCGCGGGCGGCTCAAGCTCAACAAGTTCCTGCAGAGCACTTCCAATCCGGCGGTGTATGCAGCCGGCGATGCCGCGCTCATGGGGCCACCGCTGACGCCGGTGTCGAGCCATGACGCAAAGGTGGTCGCGTCGAATTTGTTGAACGGGAACAAGCAGGAGCCGAACTACACCGGGGTGCCGAGCGTCGTCTTCACGATCCCGCCGCTTGCCGCCGCGGGGCTGAGTGAAGCCGAGGCGCACCGGCAAGGCTACAAGTTCCGCGTGCGGAGCGAAAAGGCATCCGACTGGTTTACGGCGCGCCAGGCCGAGGAACCGACCTATGCATTCAAGGTGATGGTCGACGAGGAAACCGACCGGGTGCTCGGCGCACATCTGCTGGGTCCGCATGCTGACGAGGTGATCAACATCTTTGCTCTCGCAATACGCCATGATCTTACGGCCGAACAGCTCAAGACAACGATGTTCGCCTATCCCACCGGGGCGTCGGACATCGGATACATGCTGTAGTCCGGCGCCGGTCGGTGGCGAGATGCCACCGGCCCGGACGGCGCGTCGATGCGGCTAAATCCTCCGCGGCAGCAAACCCGCCCGAGGTGCAAGCCAATAACCTACCGATAACTTTCCCGGGCCTTTGGCGATCAGGAATAACAGTACGGTCGCCCACACGCCATGCGTTGGATAGGCGTCCGGGTACACGAAGATTTCGATCGTCAGGGTCATGCCGAGCAGGGCCAGCGCAGAGAACCGGGTTGCCAAGCCCAGCAATAGGAAGATCGGAAAGACATGTTCCGCAAAGGCCGCAATTGGCGCCGCCAATTCGGGCGGGATCAGGGGCAGGCGGTATTCCCCGCGAAACAAGGCAATGGCGGTATCGGACAAATGCGGCCAGCCGAGATGGAATTCGCCATCGATCAGGTCGATCGCAAGACCCTCGACTTTGGTCTGGCCGGATTTCCAGAAGACGGCGGCAATCGAAAACCGGCCAAGCGCCGCGATCAGGGAATCTGGTATGCGTCCGAACAGCGAGCCAAGACGCTGGAAAATCTGGATCGGCTTGCGTGTGCTCACAGCAGCGGCGGACGGTACGTCATAGGTCGAATTCATGAGATGTACTCGCTTGGGATGTCAAGGATGAAATGGCGCGTGCCCGGACGAGCTGGCTCAGGATGCCGGCGAG
The DNA here is from genome assembly GCF_001941825.1 of Massilia putida. Classification (NCBI taxonomy): domain Bacteria; kingdom Pseudomonadati; phylum Pseudomonadota; class Betaproteobacteria; order Burkholderiales; family Oxalobacteraceae; genus Massilia; species Massilia putida. The sequence continues at coordinate 376,536 of NZ_CP019038.1, read as the reverse complement.
GTCGAACCGGGGATGTGCCCGGCTGGCCAGTTCGAGCGCACCGCCCAGGCTGCCCGCTTGCAACAGGTAATCAATGAAGTCAGCGGCGCCATCCGAGAGAGGAATCACCTCAACCTCCAGATCGGGCCGTACGACCAGCATATCCTGCGCAACGTAAGGATCGACTGTCGCGATATCGACGAGTCCCTGATGGGCCGCCCAGAGCGATGCGACCGCATACCTGGATCGCAAGAGTCCGACCGAGGGATTGAACAGGACCCGCAGCTCCGGAAGGACGTCGATATCCGCCATGGCGGATGCAAGGGCGCACGTCGGTAGTTCGTCAGCATCGCGTGCGTGCAATGCAGTTATCCGTAAGATCTCGAGCCGAGCAACATCACCCAGGTAAGGGAGCGATGCCGCTGGTGGAAAATGCTCGATGAACGAGGGGAATGACGCGCCGTAATGGGCAAGCACGCACGAACGCGGCGGCTCCTTGCGTACGAACAGCACTGCCATGGCCCGGAAAAAAGCCTCCCCGACCAGTTCCTGGGTGACCGGGAACGTGTCGGCAAGCGCGTCGACGAGCGAAGCGGCAACGTTGTTCCGGTGGACCGCGAACCGGGCCGCCGGATCCGATCCGTTCCAGGTCGTGATCCCATCGGGGATGGTCCGTTCGGGATCGAGCAAGGCTGCTGAAAATTCTCGATGCCCCGTCATGCTCCCGCCCCTTGGTGGAGATTCACCCGTTCGGCGGCCAGCAGCAGCAGCTCTGCCATCCGGCTTTCGTTGAGGAGAACATCGAAAGAAGGGATATTGTTGTCGCGCTCCAGCAAGGTGGGCACCGGGCCGGCTCGATCAAGCACGTACTTATAGAGCTGCCAGACCGCCGGCGTGACAGGTGCACCATGGCTATCGATCAATAGCTCGTCACCGTTGCCATCCAGGTCGCGCTCGAATCCGGCAATATGGATTTCGCCCACCTCCTCGAGCGGCAAGGCACGGACTGCCGCATACGGGTTGAAATCGTGGTTAATGGACGAGACGTACAGGTTGTTTACATCCAACAGCAGCCCGCAGCCGGTGCGGACCAGAATCTCGCCGATGAATTCGGCTTCCGTCATTGTCGATGTGGCGAACTCCACATAGGTGGCTGGATTTTCCAGTAAAATTTTTCGATCGAGATGCGCCTGCACCTGATCGATGTGGCTGCATACCCGCTGCAATGTCTGCCGATCGTAGGCGACTGGCAGCAAGTCGTTGAAAAATACATTGCCGTGGCTGGTCCACGCCAGATGCTCCGAGAAGGATTGCGGAGCGTACCGTTCGATCAGCATCTTCAGGCGGTCCAGGTGAGCGACATCGGGCGGCGCTTCTCCCCCCAGCGATAAACCGACTCCGTGGATCGAGAGCGGATAGCACTCCCGGATAAGGCTCAGGTAGTGGTGCAGAGGTCCGCCATCGACCATGTAATTCTCGGCATGGATTTCAAAGAAACCTATGTCGGGCTGGATCGCGAGGATGTGCTGGAAATGCTCGGGCTTCAATCCGATGCCGGCGCGGCGCGGCAAGGCAAGCGCTAGAGCAGGGGCGGAAACGCCACTGTCCAGCGCCCCGGGAGATGCAGTCGACTTCACAATGACGCTCCGCTTCCTATCGCTGCCGATCAGGCTTTCTTTTCCTCGAAGGCCTTTAGCTGGCCGAAGCCGGTCGGCGAGGTCTTCGACACGGTTTTCTCGCAAGTGCCTTTCGGGACCATTTTCCAGGCGTTGCCCTGGTCATCGATCTTCGAAGTGCCGGCGCAGGTAGTGCCGGCCCCTGCCTTGCAATCGTTCTTGCCCTTCAGTGCAACGCCGAAGCATTTTTCCTGATTATCCATGTTGTCGCCTGGCGCGGCTGCCGCAGGAGTGGACATCGTGAGCGCCGTGGTGAAAGCGAGCGCAAGTGCCGCTGCCGTGGCTTGGTGAATCGTTGTTACCTGGTTCATGTGGATCTCCTGTTTGTATAAGAGGGAAACGACCAACGGACGTTCCCGATCGACAGACGGCGTGATCAGTAAAAATTGAAAACTTCGCACCGCCTGGTATTGGCATAGTCGGACGAGCCGTCGATTTCTTACACCCGGACCGCGAAATCTTACCGACGGGAAGGTGAAAACCAGTGGAATGCGCCATTCGGGCGAGTGGCACGCGGGCTTAAAAAATATTTCTTTAGCGCCATGTAAGAAAACCATGGCTTCGCTCGACTATATCCCCAGCAATGCCGGTACACACTGCAGAGCTGGTGCTATCCGCTTGCGTTGTTTTTACTTTTTATTAATTTTTCCATCCGTCCTGAAAGAGTCATCATGAACAAATCCATTCTGAGTTTCTCTGTTGCTGCGTTGACCGCAGCCTCGTTTGCCCTGCCGGCCGCAGCAGCGAACGAACCGTCGAGTGGCAGCCAGTGCGGCGCGAAGTGCGCGCCCGCGAAGACTGCCAAAGCGAGCAAGAAATCGACCAAATGCGGTGCCAATAGCGGAGCCCTTGCCGCCGCGTAGTGCGGCGCGAAGTGCGGTCCGAAATGCGGTCCGAAATGCGGTCCGAATAACAAATAAACCGGGAGCGGCGCCGGCAGGGATCTCCGGCCGGCGTTCGCCTATTGCTTGTGGATTCAACCCGGCCTTCGAAATGAATATCGCAAACACGTCATCGATAATGAACCGGATGAGCGCATCCACCCTGGAACGCATGGAGGACGCAGCGGAAAGCCTACTTCAGTGTTATGTCGAACTGTCGGCTACCGGCACGCATGTGCTTGCCGAAATACTCGACGGCAGCTCGCCTCGCTAGTGGAAACATTATCCACACGACGACGTGGTCGATGCCGTCAGTGGATACCAGTTTTACTATCATTCCCATTCCCCGGGCGATTGGGATGCGTTGATGGAGCACGGGCATCTTCATGTGTTCGCGCGTACGGATGTGCATGCGAAGGCAATCGAGAGCGATACTGAAACCGATTTTTTATCTCAGCTTAATGGCGAGGAACCGGCAGAAGCCCGAACCATTAACCTGCTGTGTGTCGCTCTCGATGCGAAAGGTTTGCCAAAGAGGCTCTTTACCGTTAATCGCTGGGTTACCGGTGACCATCTTGCAAGTGCTGCGGCGACGCGAAGACTGGTTGTCGGTTTTCACGTACGATCCGAGCGGTATCGGCTTATCACCAACTGGCTGCAAGCGCTCTTGCACTTGCTCCAGCCCCAGGTCGAGCAGTTGCTGATCGAACGTGACCGGAGACTGCTCGAGCTGGCCTGCGATCGCATTGCATCTGGATTGCTCGAGGACGAGTCGGTCGAAATATTGTCGAGCATTGACATCGACATCGATCGGCAGATTCAGTGGCTGCTCAAGACCGCGCGCTAACTTGCACATCCAATGAGTGCTTCGGGTTTCGTCGGGCTAACTTCCTTCCCCGACTGCTTCGCCAGCTTGCAGGGAGGCAATCAGCGGACAAGAAATTTGGCCGTGCCGGGTGTGGCAGGCGCATACCAGGCGCGACAGCACGGATTCGATGCGTGTCAGATCCGACAATTTCTGGCGCACGTCCTGAAGCTTGTGCTCGGCAAGGCTGCTGGCTTCTTCGCAATGGGTTCCGTCTTCCAGCCTGAGCAATTCAGCGATTTCGTCCAGGCTGAAGCCGAGCCGTTGGGCCGACCTGATGAATTTTACCCGAGCGACATCCTGTTCTCCATAGCGCCGAATGCTTCCGTACGGCTTGTCGGGCTCAGGCAGCAATCCCTTGCGCTGATAGAACCGGATCGTTTCCACATTCACCTCGGCCGCCTTGGCGAAAGCGCCAATGGTCAGGCTACCTGCACTGTTCATTCTCATTCGAGCACTCCGTACCTAGCTACGGAAGTGATTGTACGCCACCTCGGACGTATTCCCGAGCGCATGACGACCATCCCGGCCCGGCCGGGCTGATGAAGTCTCTGCAGTCAATGCGGCACGGCCCTGCAGAAATTACTTGACCTTGGAGCAGGGTCCTGGGTCTATCGTAACGATGTGTGTGATGGAAAACCGATGAGGCGAACATCTCGCGCACCACTACCTTTACCTACCAACCGGAGTAACGTCATGAATGCCAAACGTAAAGTCGAAGTCTTCAGCGCAGGCTGTTCCCTCTGCCAGGACGCCATCGAACTCGTCAATCGCATTGCATGTGGTTCATGCGATGTTTCCATCCTCGACATGACCGACATAAATGTCGCGAAACGTGCCCGTGATCTCGGCGTGCGCACCGTACCGGCGGTCGCCATCAACGGCCAGCTCGCATCGTGCTGTCGCGGCACAGGCGTCGATGAGCAGGCGCTGCGCACTGCCGGACTCGGCCAGGCGTAAGCGAGGACCTCGGCAGGAAGCGGTTCCTGTCGAGGTCATGTCAGCAAAATTTGTGAATCAGCCATTGAGGGGTGAAGAGGGAAAACGGGAAAAATCGGGCGCTAAAGCCCTGTTACCGATCCTTGAAGTCCCGCAGAGGCCGATATTTGCCCTCGTCGACCCTCCTGCTTTGCCGCCAGACGTAATCCCCGGTCAGGTTAATGTGCTCCCATCCTAACGGCGACAGGAATTGCAGCATGTCGTCATTGACCAGCTTGCCGGCCTTGCGCAGGGCTTGCGTTGAGCGCTCCAGATACACGGTGTTCCACAGGACGATGGCGGCCGTCACCAGGTTCAGACCGCTGGCCCGGTATCGCTGCTGCTCGAACGTCCGGTCGCGGATCTCGCCCAGCCTGTGGATGAAGACCGCCCTGGCCAGTGCGTTTCGGGCTTCCCCCTTGTTCAGCCCCGCGTGCACCCGCCGGCGCAGCTCAATGTTTTGCAACCAGTCCAGGATGAACAGTGTGCGCTCGATGCGGCCCAGCTCGCGCAGCGCGATGGCCAGGCCGTTCTGTCGCGGGTAGCTGCTGAGCTTGCGGAGCATGAGGGACGCGGTGACCGTGCCGTGTTTGATGGAAGAAGCCACGCGCAGAACATCGTCCCAGTGCTCGCGCAGGTGCTTTATTTTCAGGGTGCCACCGATCATCGATCGCAGCGCCGGGTGGTCCCCCACCTTGCCGGGCACGTACAGCTTGGTGTCGCCCAAGTCGCGGATACGTGGCGCAAACCGGAACCCCAGCAGATGCATCAGCGCGAACACGTGGTCAGTAAAGCCGGCCGTGTCGGTGTAGTGCTCCTCGATGCGCAAGTCCGATTCGTGGTACAGCAGGCCGTCCAGCACGTAGGTTGAATCGCGCACCCCGACATTGACGACTTTGGTGCTGAACGGTGCGTACTGGTCGGAGATGTGGGTGTAGAACAGCTTGCCCGGCTCGGCGCCGTATTTCGGGTTGATATGCCCTGTGCTCTCCGCCCGGCCGCCGGCGCGGAAGCGCTGGCCGTCCGATGACGATGTGGTGCCGTCGCCCCAGTGCCCCGCGAACGAGTGCGTGAGCTGGGCGTTGACGAGTTCGGCCAGGCCGGCCGAGTACGTTTCGTCCCGGATGTGCCAAGCCTGTAACCAGGACAGTTTCGCGTAGGTGGCGCCGGGGCTCGATTCCGCCATCTTGGTCAGCCCGAGGTTGATCGCGTCGGCTAGAATCGCCGATAGTAATAGCGTGCGGTCCTTGGCCTCCTCGCCGTGTTTGAGGTGGACGAAATGGCGCGTGAATCCGGTCCAGTCGTCCACGTCCATCAGCAGTTCCGTGATTTTGATGCGGGGTAGCAGGCCACTGGTAAGGTCGATCAGCATCTGCGCCGCGTCCGGCACCACGGCATCCTGCGGGCTGATCCTCAGCCCGGTTTCGGTGATGATCGCGTCGGGCAGTTCATTGGTCAGCGCCAGGCGGTTGACTTTGGCCAGCTGCTGTTCGAGCAGCAGCAAGCGGTCATGCAGGTATTGGTCGCAGTCCTGGTTGACCGCGATCGGTAGCTCGCGCGCCGTCTTCATCGCACCGAATCTGGCCGCCGGCAGGAGGTATTCTTCGAAGTCGCGGAACTGCCGCGATCCCTGCACCCAGATATCGCCGGACCGAAGCGTATTCTTCAGCTCCGACAGCACGCAGATTTCGTAGAAGCGGCGGTCAAGCCCCTCGTCGGTGATGACGAGCGGCTTCCAGCGCGCCTTGACGAAAGCGACTGGCGCGTCGTCGGGCACCTTGCGCGCGCCGGTCATGTTCATTTCGCGCAGCACGTCGATCGCGTCGAGGACCGCTTGCGCGGCCGGCGCCGCCTTTAGCTTGAGCACGTCGAGGAACTCGGGCGTGTAACGGCGCAGCGTGCTGTATTGTTCGCCGATCAGAGACAGGTGGTCGAACGACTCGGGCTGTGCCAGCTGCCCGGCCTCGGTGACGCTCTGTGCGAAGTCCGACCATGGCAGGATTGCCTCGATCGCGGCGAACGGGTCGCCGCCCGATTCCTTGGCCTCGACCAGCACGCGGCCGACCTTCGAATACAGGCGCATCTTGTCGTTGATCGCCTTGCCCTGCTTCTGGAAGTCCTGTTGATGCTTGTTCTTGGCGACGCTAAACAACTTGATCATGATGCGGTCGTGCAGGTCGACCAATTCGTCCGTCACGGTGGCCATGCCTTCGATGGCCAGCGCCGCCAGGGTGGCATACCGTCGCTCGTCCTCGAACTTGGCCAGGTCGCGCGGCGTCATTTGCGCACCCTCGCGAGCCATCTTCAGCAGCCGGTTCTGGTGGATCTGGCGGCCCAGCCCCTCCGGCAGCGCGAGCGACTGAAACACCTTGAGGCGTTCGATGTGCTCGCGCATGTAGCGGGAATTGGGCTTGAGCGGCGACTGACGCAGCCACACGAGCCAAGTGATGCTCATGTCGGGCGCGACGTTGAGCAGGTTGTCCAGGGAGCGCCTGTGGTGGCACTCCAGCGGCTCGATCAGCGTGCGATAGATTCGCCGGTTCGCCCTAATTACGGCCTCGGCGCAGGCCCGTTCGATGACGGTCAGCGCCGGAAGGATGATGCGCTTCTGGCGCAGCGTATCGAGGGAGTACGCTGCAAGGATCATGGCCTTATCTGTCTGCATGGCGAGGTCGGCTAGGCTGTGCACCAACTTGCGGAAATCAGGCAGGCCGAACACGGACAACCCCAAGTAGGCACGCAGTTCATGCAGATGCTCGTTGCGCGTTTTCTCTCGCTCGCCGTATTCGGGCCAGGCGCCGGCGTCGCTGCGCACCTGTTTGGCAATCCAATGGAGCACCGGATCTGGCAGTACGGTGTCGCTGGCCAGCGCGTTGCCGGGGTAGCGTAGCAGGCACATCTGCACTGCGAAGCCGAGGCGGTTTGCGGCGCCACGGCGTTGCCGGATCAACGCCAGGTCGGCGTCCGTGAAGCTGTACTGCTGAATCAGATCATCTTCGCTTTCTGGCAATATCAGCAAGCTGTCTCGTTCGGTCTCGGAAAGTAGTACACGGCGGGGCATGCGTTCCCTTCTTCTTGAAAACGTAGGTTTATGAATGCTCGCCATGGCAACCGGCATGGGCACGGCAATCAAGGGGTTGCGATTCTCGAAAATAGTTCTTGAAATTCTATTCTTGATTGCATACCATCTCAACGAGTTTCGATAAAAAGGGATACCCATGCGACCTTCCGTTGTGCTCGACATGAAGCGGAGCGCCGTCCGTGAAGCGGTGAGCCGCTTTCGCACTGCTAACCCGCGCGTTTTCGGCTCGGTGCTGCATGGCACCGACCGGGATGGCAGCGACCTCGATCTGCTGGTCGATGCGCTGCCCGGTGCCACGTTGCTGGACTTGGGCGATTTGGAGGAGGAGCTGAAATCGCTGCTCGGCGTTGACGTTGATCTGCTGACGCCTGGTGATCTGCCCCCGAAGTTCCGCGCCAAGGTGCTCGCCGAGGCACAACCGGTATGAGCGAAAACCGACTGCCCGATTACCTCGACCACATACAGCAGGCCGCCACCGATGCGCGCAGCTTCGTCGACGGCTTGGCCAAGGCCGACTTCCTGGTCGATAAGCGCACCCAGCAGGCCGTTATCATGAGCCTCATCATCATTGGCGAAGCCGCCACAAAAGTGATGGATGGTTACGCCGAGTTCACCCAAGCGCAACCGGAAGTACCTTGGCGCAGCATGCGCAACATGCGCAATCGCATGGCCCACGGCTATTTCGATATCAACCTCGATGTGGTGTGGGAGACGGTACAAGAGTGGCTGCCGCAGTTGCTGCAACAACTGCCTGCCGTACGTCGGGATGTGGACGAAAACTGCGATGACAATGGAATGACGCCATGACCGGGTGCTGTGAAAATAAGAGCTGCGAAGTGACGGCAATGCGCGCAAATCACAGCCGCGTACTGTGGGCCGTGCTCGTGATCAATGCCGCGATGTTCCTGGTCGAGGGTGTGGCCGGCCTTCTGGCCAACTCCACGTCGCTGCTGGCCGATGCGCTTGATATGTTCGGTGATGCCCTCATTTATGGGTTCAGTCTTCTTGTGCTTGCACGTTCCGCGCGATGGCAGGCCGGCGCCGCGCTGGCCAAAGGGGTATTCATGCTGGTCTTCGGACTTGGCGTGCTGGCGGAAGCATTTTATAAGATGCTTACCCCAGTGATGCCGGGCGTTGCAACGATGGGTGTTATCGGCACTCTCGCACTGTGCGCTAACCTCGTATGCTTTTTCTTGCTGTACCGGTACCGTAGCGATAACCTCAACATGAGTTCGACCTGGCTGTGCTCGCGCAACGACCTGATCGCAAACCTCGGGGTTCTGCTCGCCGCCGGCAGCAGCTACCTATGGTCCTCTCGCTGGCCCGACATCGTTGTCGGCAGCGTCATCGCCGTGTTGTTCCTGCACTCCGCTTTCGGTGTGCTGTGGCAGTCGTTGCAGGCGTTGCGGGCGCCGGCGATACAGGTTGTTGCAATCAAGCGTCGGTGAGTCAAGCCATGTTGATTGGATATGCCCGGGTCTCGACGCAGGATCAGAATCTGGAGCTTCAGCGCGAAGCCTTGGCCAAGCTCGGGTGCCAAAAGATCTTCGAGGACAAAGTGAGCGGCTCGCGCGCCAACCGCCCCGGCTTGGCGAAGGCTTTCGAATTGCTGCGCGAAGGCGATACCCTTGTGGTGTGGAAGCTGGATCGTCTGGGTCGCAGCGTCAAGCAGCTGGTCGACCTGGTCGGCGAGCTTCACAAGCAAGGCGTCCATTTCCGGAGTCTGACCGACGCCATCGACACCGGCACGCCGTCCGGTCGCTTTTTCTTTCACGTCATGGCAAGCCTGGCGGAGATGGAGCGCGAACTGACCGTCGAGCGCACACGTGCGGGACTTGAAGTCGCAAGACAACTTGGCCGCAAAGGCGGCCGCAAGCCGAAAATGACCGACAGCAAAATTGCCTCTGCCAAGAAACTCCTCGCTAGTGGGGTGCCGCCAAGGGACGTGGCAAAAAATCTCGGCGTCTCAATCCCTACCCTCTATCGCTGGGTGCCAGCTTCAACGCCCGCTTAGCGCTCAATTTTTTTCCGGTTTCCCTATTCACTCCCTTCCGGTCCGTGCGGCCCTAACGCAGGTACGGCTGTCGACCGCGTCAATGCCGCAGTGAATCCGGCTGGCTGATGCTGGGGCAGTCTCGGGCGGATTAGTCTAAAAATGTGTGTATTTGAATAATGTAAACAAGCACGTAGATTGTGATTAGTACGGCAACGACACAAGTTAAAAAAGTTGACCATTTTCTGTCAGACTTACGTTGCTCTGTTTTGCCGCCTTTACGGCGTTCTTGATAACGTGAATTCTCTTCACCTGACGGCTTTTCCATCTCAACTCCATTTTTTTGCGCACGAATCAGCCTTTTCTCCAGGGCCTCAGACTGGCCTTATGCTCGATGAGCATTTAGCGTGCCGTCTGTGCTGGCGGCGTGAACCGGCCAAACCGCAATGCAAGGGCTGGCAATACGAGCAGGTTGAGCAGCGTCGACGTGAACAGTCCACCCAGGATGACCACGGCCATCGGCCCTTCGATCTCGTTGCCCGGCTCGCCGCTCATGATCGCCAGAGGCAACAGGCCTAGGCCCGTCACCAGCGCTGTCATCAGGATCGGGGCCAGGCGCTCCGAGGCGCCCAGCGTCGCCGTTTCCGCGTTCCACCGATGGCCTTCCTGGTGCACGAGGTGCTGATAATGAGAGATCAGCATGATAGAGTTGCGCAGTGTGATGCCGAACAGCGTTACGAACCCGACCATCGAACCGAGCGTCATAACGCCACCGGTCGCGAACACGGTCAGCGCGCCGCCGACAAGAGCGAACGGCAGGTTTGTCATCACGAGGACGAGGCCACGGGCATCACGCAGTGCGAGGAAGACCAGCAGGCAAATGACGACCGCCGATACCGCGAAGTATATTAGGAGGTCGCGCTGCGCGCTTGCCTGGGCCTGGGCCTCGCCCTCGAAGGCTGTGCTGTAACCCTGGGGCAGCTTGACCTCGGCAGCGACCTTGCGCCTTGCCTCGTCGACGAACTGGCCGACCGGCTTGCCGTTGACCTGGGCAGTGACCGTTTGCAGGCGCTGGGCGCTGTCGTGGAGGATCAGTGACCGTCCGCCGGTCTGGCGGATATCGGCCAGGCTACCGAGCGGCACGACGACCCCATCGGACGTCCTCAACGGAAGTTCGCCGATCTGTGCAGGGCTGCGGCGCGCCTCGTCTGCCAGGATAACGACGACCCCATACACGGCGTTGGCGTCGTAGACCTGGGCGACTTCGGTCCCCTGGTAGGCAGTCTGGATGGCCTCCATCACATCAACGGGCGCTAGTCCCCAGCGCGCGAGCTGGTCGTGACGCAATCGGATGGATAGCGCCGGCAGGGCCGCCGGCGCCTGCAGGGTCACGCCCGCCGCACCCGGCACGGCGTTCAAGGCTTTCGTTACCTGTGCACCCAGCCGGTCCAGCACGTCCAGGTCGGGACCATAAATGTTGACGATGACGGGCGCCGTATATCCCGAGATCGTTTCCTGCACGCGTTCGGTCAGGAAGGTCTCGACGGTGAAGACGAGCCCGGGAAAATCCGCCAGCTTCGCGCGGAGGGCGGCCTGCGCCTGTTCCTGTTCTTCCGCGCCCAGCCCCTGAGCGAGGCCGACCTCGAATTCGCTGTACTGTGGTCCAAATACGTCGATGCCTTGGGCGGTCCTGCCGACCCGCTGGGCCACCGTGCGGACATTCGGCACTGCCAGCAATGCATGGCTGACGCGTTCGCCCACGCGCATCGATTCCCGAATCGAGGTGCCCGGAGCTGCCTGCATGTGCAGGATAAAATGACCTTCACGCAGTTCCGGCAGGTATTCGCGGGTGAAGAATGGCAGAGCGATGAGCGCCGCGAGAAGGAAGCCACCAAACACCGTCAAGGCGACGCCCCAATGGGCCTCGACCTGGCCCAGGACGGTCACGTAGCGCGTCCTCAGCCAGCGGTAGGCGCGCGGCTCTGCCTTGTCCTCGGTCTGTCCCGCAAGCAGCGCGTAGCACAGCGCTGGGGTCAACGTCAGTGCCACCAGCAACGACGCCATGATAGCCAAGATATAGGCCATGCCGAGAGGCGCGAACAGCTTGCCGGACACGCCAGACAGGGTCAGCACTGGTAGGAAGATTGCCGCCACGGTGAACGTGGCATAGATGACGGCGCCGCGCACTTCGGTGGACGCCGCGATGACCACGTCGGCAACTGGATGTGGCTGCGGCAGATGGCGATTTTCCCGTAGGCGGCGGTAGATGTTTTCCACGTCGATGATGGCGTCGTCGACAACCTCGCCCAGCGCGATAGCCAAGCCGCCCAACGTCATCGTGTTCAGCGGTACCTTGAAGTGGTACAGCACGATAAGCGCCGTGAGGAGGGACAACGGAATGGCCGTCACCGAGATCAGCGCCGTGCGCACGTTGAACAGGAATAGGAACAATACGATGACGACTAGCGCCGCACCGACCAGCAAGGCATTGCGCAGGTGGGTGGTCGATGTGGCAATGAAATCGGCAGGACGAAACAGGCTGGGATGCAAGTCAATGCCCTCGGAAGCGAACACTTGCTTCATGGCGGCCAGGCGGCTTTCTACGTTCCTAGTGACGCTGACGATGTCCGAGCCGTACTGGTTGCTGACCATGAGGATGACGCCAGGCCGGCCCTGGATGGTCGCGCCGCTGACTGGCGTTTCCTGCCCGGCCACGACCTTGCCGACGTCGGCCAGGCGCACAACGGCCCCGTTCTTCTGCAACAGGACCACCTGGCCCAGTCGCTCCGCGTTTGTAAGCTGGCCTACCGTGTCCAACACTAGGCGCTGGTTGGCCGTATCGATGACGCCCGAACCGAGGATGCCGGTCGCCCGCCTGGCGGCGGCAATAACGTCCTGGAGAGACAGCCCGTAGCGCACCAGCTTCGCCGGATCGGCCTGGATCTGATACTGCTTAATCTCGCCGCCGTAGATACCGATGTCGGAAACGCCGGGACTGGCCAGCAGTCTTGGTTTCAAGGTCCATTCGGCAAAGCTGCGTAGGTCCATTAGCGAGCGCTTGGACGAGGTCAACCCGATAGCCAGCGTCACGCTGGTCGAGGAACTCAGCGGCGTCATCTTGGGTACCGCTACGCCGGCGGGCAGGCTGCCGGCCAGCGTTGAGACTTGTTCGGCCGCCGTCTGGCGCGCGCGCTGGATGTCGACCGTGTCGTCAAAGATGAGGTTGACCACCGAGACCCCCTGGATCGATTGCGAGCGCATCGATTGCAGGCCGATCGATCCGCCGAGCACGTTCTCGACGCGCTGCGTCACCAGTTGCTCGACCTGCTCGGCCGACAGACCCGGGGCCTCGGTCTGGATGCTGACGAGCGGCGGCGCGAACTCGGGGAACACGTCCTGGCGCGACTGGGACAGCGCGTATACGCCGTAGCCCGCGACTAGGCAAGCCAGGGTAAAGATCACGCCGCGCAGGCGTACGGAAAATTCGATGATGGGTGTGAGCATAGTGGGACGCCTGTCAGTCGCTGCTGAGCAAGGCGCGGCTCTCTTCCGATAGCAACAGTTGCGCCCCCTGCACCACGACTGCTTCGCCGGCATCGAAGCCCTTGAGAGCCACGAGCGAGCCACTCGAGGGCGTCGCCTGGACAATCGGACGCCGCTCGAACTCCTTCGCGCTCTTGCGCACGTAGGCCCAAGGCTGGCCGCCGTACCACACGACCGCTTCACTAGGAATTCGCACGCCCGACCGCTGTTGCGCGCCGCTACGGCCAGCCAGGCGGGCGCCGACCGCCAATGGCGCATCCGCCCGATACAGCCAGGCTTGGCCCTGCATGGCCGGATCCGTCTGCGGCGATGTGGAGATCAAGCGGGCTTCCACTGGGGCGCTCATATCGACCGACAGCGTCAAGCGCTGTGGCGCTACGTCCTTTGGGGACGAGAGCACGACACGCACCAGGACCGCCGTCCTGTTCGTTAAGGTGGTTAGCTCGAGCGATGCCGGCGCCATAGCCCAGGCGGCGACGCGCGGCCCGAATTGCTGCCGTAGGGCCGTTCCTACGGCAGTGACGGCGATCTGCGCAGCGCTGGCCTTAGCTTTCGACGCCTCGGCATCGGCGTGCGCCGCATCCAGGGCTTTGCGCGAGACGTTCTGCTTGTCGTCATACAGGGCCTGTACGCGTTTCAGTTCCGCTTCGCGTTGCGCGAGTTCCGCCTGCGCCGCGCGCAAGTCTGCCGCGCCGGCCGCATAGCGGGTGGCGAGGTCGAACAGGGGCTGCAAGTCGATCACGGTGCCGTAGAGGACGGGGCCGTCCGTCGCCTGCGCGGCCGCCAGCGCGGCCGTCTGAATGCCGCTATGCGCCTGGGCAGCTTCGTCCACGGTCAGCGTCGTCAATCCATCGTCGACCTCGATCGCGAACGTCTTGTGGATCGGTGCTTCGCGCTCGGCCTCGCTTGATCGCTCCTTCTTGCTGATCCAATGGGCTGACACTAGCGCGAGCGCCAGAATCGTTGGCGATATCAAAAACAAAACCTTGGCGAGTTTAATCTTGGGCATATGTCATTTCTTCGATTCGGATGCCAGAGGACGTTGGATTGCATCTTCGATTCGCCCCAGCGCCTGTTGTACCTGGAGGGATGCGTCGAACAAGGCAAGGCGGGCAGAGAGTTCCGTCTTTCGGTTCGCTTCCAGCGATACGCGATCGTCCTCACCCAACTTGAAAGCGCGTCTTGTACCTGCCAGTTGGTCCTGCTGGACGAGGAATTGCTGGTCGGCCTCGCGCAGGGCGTCGCGTGCGATGCGGTAGGCCGTCATAGCGCCATCCAGCTCGGTCCACGCCTTGGTTTGCGCCTGCCGGACGCCGGCCGCTGCTTCCTGCCGTCGTGCACTGGCTTCCGCGATCGGTCCTTCGTTCCGGTTGAACAGCGGAAGTTCAAGGCCGGTAAAATCGAATCCGGGCTTCCTGACTCCCTGGTCGAAAGTGTAGCCAGGGCCGAGGTGGATGTCCGGGTATTGTTTGGCGACTTCGAGCTGCAGGGCCGACTGGCTCGCCTCGTAGCCTTCCAGCGCCGCCCTCACATCCGCACGGTTTTGCAAGGCCAGGGTCTTTAGTTCGGCAGCCGGAAGCGGAGGATCCGGCTGCACGAACTCGTCCAGGTCCAGCTCGATTCCATCCAGGGCATGCGAGTTCAGTCCGAGCAGGCCCGCCACTTCGATGCGTGCGCCGCGAGCTTCCTTGCGGGCGTTCAGCAGGTCGGTGTTCGACTGGATCAGCGCGAGCTGCTGCTGGTTCACTTCACGGGCCGAGATATATCCTTCGCGCAGCCGCCGCTGGAGCAGGGCAACCAGCGACTGGTCTAGCTCGACCTGCTGTTGGAGCAGCCGCGCTTTCTCTGTACTCGCCCACAACACCAGAAGCTGCTGCCGCAAGCGGCTGCGCACATCCCATCCCGTGCTTGCCAGCTGCAAGCGCGCGGCAGTGGCTTGATGGGACGCAACGGCCTCACGAAACCCTCGTTTGCCGTGGGTTTCGATCGGCACATCCAACGCCAGGCCCAACGTCCATGACGATTCGCCATCCTTGGGGTTCAGCGCATATTGCAGAGGCACCTGCAAGGTTGGATTGGGGACCTGTCTGGCCGTGGTCACTGCCGCTTCCGCTGCGGCCAGTTTAGCCCGTGCCGCCTCCAGGTCGGGATTGAAGTGAAAGGCTACCTGCGTCAACAGGTCCAGTGTCCACTGGCGCGGCGGCCATTCGAGTGGCAGGCTGCCCTGATGCCCGGCCTGGATATACTGCCGCAGGTCTTCTGCGTCCAGAGAGCGATTTGCCAGTGCCTTAGCGCTCGTCCCCGCGTCCAACGGCATTGCGACGAAGCGTTGGACCGCGCATCCGGAAAGCAACATGCATAGGACGAGCGGCAGCATGACGCTGCGCGGGCAGGGGGAAGATGGCGGTGTCTCTGGCATGGAGCATCGAAATCGTGAGATGCCGAGAAAATAACGTCCCAGACTTAGCAAACCCTTAGCACGCTAAGTATTTACTAAGTCTGCAATGACAATCTCGGCCGACAAAATTCAAGAAGGAGCGATATGCGGGTGTTGTTGGTCGAAGATGACCTGTCCATCGGTAGCGCCGTCGAGAAGGCGCTGTGCAATGCCGGCTATACAGTCGACTGGGTCCAGGAAGGCAATGCCGCACTGACGGCGGCTACGGTGGAGAAGTACGCGCTGATCCTGCTAGACCTGACCCTGCCCGGTAGGGATGGACTCGACGTATTGCGAGGCTTGCGAGCCAGCCGCAATGCGGTGCCGGTCCTGGTGATGACGGCCCGCGCCGCTGTCGAGGAACGTATCGACGGCCTTGATGCAGGTGCCGACGACTATCTGGTAAAACCCTTCCATGTGGGCGAACTGCTCGCCCGCGTGCGCGCGCAGGTGCGCCGGCTGGGATCCGACGTCCAGACGGTATTGCGCAACGGGCGCCTGACGTTGGACCCGTCCCGCTACGAGGTGACCTACGGCGGCGAAGCGCGCCAGCTGTCACCGCGCGAATTCGCCGTCCTGCACGAGTTTCTGCGACGGCCCGGCATGATTCTGTCGCGTGGTGAGCTGGAACAGCGGATCTACGGCTGGAACGAGGAAGTCGAGAGCAATGCGATCGAATTCCTGATCCATAACCTGCGCCGAAAACTCGACAGCAGCGTCATCAAGAATGTCAGGGGGTAGGATGGATGATTCCAAAAGAACCGTGACGCGCTCTCGCTCCCTGCGCTGGATGCTGTCCGCGTCCATCTGCAGCGCCATCCTCGTGGTCGGAATCATAGGCGCTTTCGTGTCGTTCCAATTTGCTTTCGACGAGGCCAAGGATTTACAAGATGACGAATTGCGGGAGATCGCCCAGCTCGTCCAACTGAAGAACAGAACCGTCGTTTCGTCCGAGGCACAGCCTTCGGCCAACGATGAGCTGGAAATGCGGATCTGGGTCATCCGCACGTTCAAGGGCGGGACGCTGGTCAGGACGCCCGACCTGGTGCTGACCCTGCCGGCCAGCCTGACCGATGGCTTGCACACAGTGCAGTCGCGAGGGGAATCCTGGCGCTTGTACGCCAGGACGATCGACAGTGAACATGGCCTCGCGGTGGCGCAGCGTACGTCTGCGCGCGACGAGATCGCGCGCGACAGTGCCTTGCGAACCCTCGTGCCTTTTCTCATCGTGATTCCGATACTCGTGCTGCTGACCGCGATCCTGGTCCGGGTGCTGCTGGAGAAGGTCGGCGAGGTCGCCCACCAGGTGGACCAGAAGGGCAATGGCGATTTCGAGCCGCTGGAAATGACGGCGGTGCCGGCTGAAATCATTCCCTTCGTCGCCGCGACGAACCGCCTGCTGGAACGCGTCGACGGCGCGGTGTCGAAGCACCGGCAATTTGTCGCCTCAGCCGCGCACGAATTGCGCTCGCCAGTCACGGCCATGACACTGCACTTGGAAAATGCCTTGGGCGGCCCTGAAGCTTCTCCCGCCCTGCAGGCGACCCTCTCTCCGATTGGTGCAGGACTGGAACGCATGCGGATGGTCGTCGAACAGTTGCTCTCGCTCGCCGGCATGCAAGCTCCTTCTGTGCATGCACCTGTGCGATTCGACGGACGCCCCGTTGTCGTTGAGGCGATCGCCGAAGTCTTTCCTGTCGCCGATGCGAAAGGCGTCGACCTCGGTCTCGTCGTTGGTGACGAACTGACCTTGCTGGGCAGCGAGTACGATTTCCGAGCACTGGCGAGAAACGCGATCGAAAACGCAGTCTTGTACACGCCGTCCGGCGGCAAGGTCGATGTGCGCCTCTACCCAGACGGCGATGACGCCGTGTTCCAAGTCGACGACACGGGGCCGGGCATCCCACCGGAGCAGTTATCGCGTGTGTTCGATCCATTCTTCAGGATTCCTGGATCCGGCCAGCCCGGCAGCGGCCTGGGTTTGGCCATTGTCCGCGCGGCGGCGGCGCGCCTCGGCGGGACGGTCACCCTGCGCAACATCCGGTCCGACGCCGCCAGCGGACTGGCGTTCATCTATCGCCAACCATCGGCGGACTGCTGACATGCTCGAGTACCTGATCAGCGTCATCAATCGAATGGGGCACTGGGGCTACCTGGTCATCTTCCTGGCGGCGGCTCTCGAATCGGCGGCGTTCCTGGGATTGTTCATTCCGGGGGAAAGCCTGGTACTAGTGACCGGCTTCCTGGCCGCGCAAGGAACGCTCGATCTCGACGTGTCGATCTGGACGATCACGCTCGGCGCCTTTGCCGGCGACAGCTTGGGCTATGAGCTCGGGCGGCGCCTCGACCGCGCCACCCTGATCCGCTACGGTCGCCATGTGGGATTGACGGAGGAGCGTGTTGACAAGGCCGACGCCTTCTTTCAAAGGCACGGTGGCAAATCTGTTTTCCTTGGCCGATTCATTGGCTTCGCCCGGGCCATCGTGCCCTTCCTGGCAGGATCGACCCGAATGCGCTACCGCGTCTTTTTCCCCTTTAATGTACTGGGCGCGGGTATCTGGTCGTCGGTCCTGGTCCTGCTCGGCTATTTTCTCGGCGCCAGTTGGCAGCATGCCGCACGGTGGGTGGGAGCGGCCAGTCTGGTCCTTGGCGGGTTCATCGTGTTTTGCATCGTGTTGGTGTGGTTGCACCGGATCGTCAGCGGGCATCAGCAGCACCTCCAGCGAGGTTGGCATCGCATTCTGGGCAGTCCCCTGTTCACGAAGATTCGCGGGAAGTTCGCGCCGCAAATCGCCTTCCTGCAAGCCAGGCTGTCGCCCAACAGCTATCTCGGCCTGAGCTTGAGCATTGGTGCGGCTTTCCTGCTGGCTGCCGGCTGGCTGTTCGGCGGTATCGCAGAAGACGTCGCGACCAACGACCCGCTCACCAAAGTCGACGTGCTGGTTGCGCATTGGCTGCACGCCCAGGTCACGCCAGGCATGGCAAATGTCATGATCGGCATCGGTACGGCAACCGGGCCGCTCGCGATTACTGCTTATGTCCTGATGACGGCGCTCTACCTGATGGTCAGGCGCGAATGGCACTGGCTCGCGGCGCTCCTGCTGACTGTTCCGAGCGGCATGCTCATCAACACCCTGATACAGCTGGCTTTCCACAGGGCGCGTCCGAGCTTCGAGCATCCGCTGCTGTCGCTGGCAACCTATGGCTTCCCGAGTGGGCACGCTGCGGGGGCAACCTTGTTTTTCGGCGTCCTGGTCTGCATCGTCGTCGGCAAGATCAGCTCATGGTCGTGGCGCATCGCGGCCTTGCTTGTCGCGCTGACGATCGTCCTGACCGTGGCGTTCAGCCGGATGGCCCTGGGGGTCCATTACCTGAGCGACGTATTGGGTGGCATGGCCGAGGGCGTCACCTGGCTGGCGTTCTGCATGACAGGCTTGCATACCTATCGGGGGCACCGTGCCGCGCGCAGGCACGCTCATCTAGAATATAAGGAGATAAAGAGATGACCAACGCGAGGTTTTCTACGCTGCGCCGGATCCCGCGTGCGATTTGGGTGCTGGGCTTCGTGAGCATGCTGATGGATATCTCCTCCGAGATCGTCCACAGCCTCCTACCGATGTTCCTGGTTTCCGGCTTGGGCGCGAGCGTGGCGACGGTCGGCTTGATCGAAGGGATTGCCGAGGCGGCGTCGCCGATCGTCAAGGTCTTCTCTGGCAGTCTTAGTGACTACCTGGGCAACCGAAAATGGCTCGCCGTGGCTGGCTATGCGCTGGGCGCGGTAAGCAAGCCGTTCTTCGCCATCGCGGCGTCGGCGGAAGTCGTGCTGGCGGCGCGCTTTGCCGACCGCATCGGCAAGGGCATACGCGGCGCGCCACGGGACGCGCTGGTTGCCGATATCGCTCCGGCAGAATATCGAGGCGCGGCGTTTGGCTTGCGGCAGTCGCTGGATACGATCGGCGCATTCACCGGCCCCTTGATCGCGGTCGGACTGATGTTCTTGTGGGCGAATGACTACCGGCGCATTTTCTGGATTGCCCTCGTTCCTGGCACACTAGCCGTTCTGCTGCTTGCGCTCGGGGTACAAGAGCCGGCACACTTGTCGTCTCCGAAAGGCGTCAATCCTATTCGCCGGGAGAGCTTGCGCCAGCTTTCCGCATCCTACTGGTGGGTCGTCGCCATCGGCGCCGTGTTCACGCTGGCGTGGTTCAGCGAAGCCTTTCTCGTATTGCGCGCCATGCAGGGCGGCATGAAGCCGGCCCTAGTGCCGCTCGTGATGGTGGCCATGAACGTGGTCTACACGTTGTCCGCCTATCCCTTCGGGAAGCTCGCGGACGCGATGAGCCATATGCGCCTGCTCGTCATCGGGCTGGGGTTTCTCGTCTGCGCGGACGTGATGCTGGCGCAAAGCAGTGCATGGCCGGCGGTCCTGCTCGGGGTAAGCCTATGGGGGCTGCACATGGGCATGACTCAGGGCTTGTTGGCCGTGATGGTGGCGCACACGGCGCCGGCCAACCTAAAAGGCACGGCGTTTGGCTTTTCCAATTTGGTAAGTGGCATGGCCATGCTTGTGGCGAGTGTCGTCGCCGGACTACTTTGGGAACAATTTGGTGCGGAGGCGACGTTCTATGCGGGCGCCTTGTTCAGTGTGCTGGCCGCCGTCTTGATCATCAGTGGCAGTCGTTATTTGAAGAGCGCAGAGTGAAAGTCGCATTTCGCACGCTGGACCTCGCCCTCGCCCTTGGACGAGGATTTGAAAACGCAATTCGCCAGTCAGCTTAGCATCTGGATTTTTCTGTTTTCTCTCTTCAATTTCAATAAACCACCTTGAACGTCCGGCTGTCCTCGGCGCGCGTCTGAAGCCGGTCGTACATGTCGGCGTCGTGTTCGAGCGCATCGGTGGCGACAGTGGCGCGCAGCGCGTGCGGCCCGAAGCCCTCGACGTCGATCCCGACCGTGACAGCATATTCGAGAAGTACTTTGTAGACGCCGTCGAGCGTGATCGCACGGGCGCCACGCGCATTTTTGCTCACGGGACGATTCAGTCCGGGCTTGTCGTCGCCGTGGCCAGCCACTTCAAGGTAGGCAGCGATCGCGCAGGCGGTGGCCGGGTGCAGTAGCACGCACCGGATTTTTGAGCAATTACGATAAGAACAACAGAACGCGGCAAAAATCGTACGCTAAACAGATTACAGACCGCGCTTAAAATTAGCCATGAGACCGATTATGTCCAGGCCCCATCACCCTCAGTGATGATGTGGAACCTCTTCATTCACCCAGTGCTTAACGTGCATTTTTTTCCGTCTTCTCTGCCTACCCCATTGACCTTGGTGCTCGCTCCAGGGTTTATTCTGCGGATATCGACTGGGGAGTACCATGCACACGATAGGTGAGGCGGCCGCGCTGTCGGGAGTCACTCCCGATACGCTGCGCTACTACGAGAAAGAACGGCTGGTCATGCCGGCGTCGAAAACCGGAGCGGGCTACCGCCTGTACGATGACGAGGCCCTGCGCCGGATCCATTTCATCAAGACCGCGCAGCACTGCGGCTTCGCGCTGGCGGAGATTCACGAGTTAATGACGCTCAAGCAGGCCGACAGCGCCTGCTGCGCCGACGTGCGCAGCGTCGCCATCGAAAAGAAGCTGCGCATCGCGCACAAGCTGCAGGCGCTGCAGGCGATGTCGAAAGCGCTGGATGAACTGATCGAGCGCTGCGCCGGAGGCGCAGCAGCGACCGAGGATTGTCCCATCCTGGCAGCGCTGGAAAACGGCCTTTCCGTGGTGGCGAGATGAGCGTCCGGATTGAACTCATCGCCGCGCCGGGTTGCGGCAAATGCGCTGTTGCGCAAGCCAAGTTGCACGCGATCGCGACCACGATGCTCGGCGAGGATGCGGTCGTCTGGCGCGAGGTCAACGTACTCGAAGAGCTCGATTACGCGGTATCGCTGGGCGTTCTGAGCATGCCCGCCATCGCCGTGAACGGCGAGCTGAAGTTTTCGTCGCTGCCGACCCCTGAGCGGTTCCGCGCGATGTTGAGCAGCCTGGAGCATTCGTAATGGACGTTGGAGCACTGCGCATGGCGGTTGAGCAAGCGGGCCTCGCGGCGCTGTCGATCGGTTTCATCACCGGTTTTTTGTTCAGCTTCAATCCGGTCGCGCTGGCGGCGATTCCCGTGTCGCTCGCCTACGTGACGAGGTCGCGCAGTCCGCGCCAGGCCGTTCGCTACGGAGGGCTGTTTGTGCTCGGCATGATCCTGACGCATGTCGCTCTTGGCTTGGTGGCAGGGCTGGGAGGCGTGTGGGTCCAGCATCTGCTCGGCCGTGCATGGGGCCTTGTCCTCGGGCCGCTGCTGTTCCTGCTCGGCCTGATCTGGCCTGGATGGCTGCGCTTGCCGCTACCGGCATTGAAGTCGAGGGCCAGGCCGGTGACAGGGGCGTGGGGTGCTTTTGCACTGGGCATCCCGTTCTCGGTGGCGATTTGCCCATTCTGCACGCCCGCGCTGGTGGTGTTGCTGGGCGTGACCGCCGGCATTGGCTCGCCCGGGTTCGGGACCTTGCTCCTGCTGGCCTTCGCGTCGGGGCGTGCGATCCCGATCCTGCTTGGGGCGATTGCCGTGGGATGGCTGGAAAATTTGTCGGGGCTGAGGCGATTTCACAAAGCTTTCGAAATGGTTGGAGGCGTACTACTCATGCTCACCGGCCTGTATATGCTAAACGCTTATCTTTTGCTGGTGCCCGGGCTGGCAGCGTGAAACAAATCCATACGGCGGCCCGGCCGACGTCCGCCAACCTGGCTTTTTTGATCGCTCGCGGAGGCAAGCCATGATGAATCAAATGATGATCTGGATGGGACTGGGCTGGTTGCTTGGAATTGTGATCCTGGTGCTCCTCCTGGCAGCCCTGGTGAAATACCTCTTCTTCGATCATCGCAAGGATCGCTGACCAGGTTTCAAACACGCGGCGGAAGTAGTGAGTTCCCAAGATCATACCGTCATCGTTGTGGAGGAGCGAGCATGGATTGGACTGTGTACTGGTTTATGCTGCCGGCTTGTATCGTCATTGCCGGGACGGCCACGTTCAGCGGCATCAGCGGGGCAGCGCTCATGACGCCAATGTTCCTTCTTGTTTTTCCACTCCTGCACGTTCCGCGCATGACCACGGTCCAGGCGATCGGTGCGGCGCTGTTCCTCGAAACCGCCGGTTTTGGCGCCGGCGTATACCACTACCTGCGGATGCGACTCGTCGATACGCCTCGCGCCCGCTCGCTGATTGCCGTCACCGGGCCGTCTGCCATCGTCGGCGCCTTGCTGGCCCACCAGGCGCCCGCGACGTTGCTGCACATCGTCTACGGTGTGGCCACGCTCGGCGTGGCGTGGATGCTGGGGCGCTGCGGCGATACACCGGTCCGGCGACCGGAAGTCGCTTGTCCCTGCATCGTGTGCGAATCCGAATGCTCGTCGAAAGACGAGCATTGCCCGTCTGGACGGCAGCGTCATCTGGCCGCGGCAGACGGGAAAACCTATGACTGGTGTGCGCATTTCGAGAAGGGGCAGCGGGTTGTCTCCGTTATCGGCGCGTTCCTCGCCGGGCTGATCTCGACCGGGGTAGGTGAAGCGACTTTGCCGGCGCTGGTGCGCAAGGGACGGGTGCCAGTACCGGTTGCCGCTGCAACATCCACCTTCGTGGTTGCAGGAACGGTGGTGGCGGCGTCCCTGGCGCACGGCGTCCTGCTCGGCCGGCAGGGTGGCTGGGCAGCGATTCCATGGAACTTGATCGTGTGGGGCGTTCCCGGAGCGATCATCGGCGCTGCGATCGGAACGCGCTTGCAAGGACGCCTGAGCGAGCGGGCGACACGCTACTTTTTCGCTGCGCTTTTCAGCATGATCGGTATCGTGTTCCTTCTCGCGTTTACCGTGTTTGCTGGCCGGTTCGGATAAGCGGCCACGCCGCGGCGTGAGAGTGCAAGCTGGCGTCGCGAGCGCGGTCGCCCTCTAGGTGCTGTTGTAGCGCGCAAGGAAACGTCGGTCGATGCGCTCCTTCCAGTCCCAGACCCAGTCGCCTTCGCAGGACAGGGGGCCCCATGACGCCACCGCATGCCGGCTGCAGGTTCCCAGCAGGACCAGGTGGCGCCGCTGCGGATGATACGAGCGTAACGCTGTGCCTTGGATGAGCGCGCGAAGATTATGCGCGAGCACCGGTCCCATCCGCACCGCAAAGACACCCGCTTTTGGCAAGGGCGGCTGCCACGATGCGCAATCTCCGCTGGCAAAGATGTTTGCGATGCCGATCACGCGCAGGCACCGATCGATGCGTATGAAGCCATGCTCGTCGACCGGAAGTCCGGACCGGGCCGGCCATGCATGGGCCTGGGCGCCGGTCGCCCATAGCGCGACGTCGGCGTGCAAACGTCGCCCGTCGGCGGCCATCACGGCATCGCCGTCGATATGACTCGCGGAAAAGTTGCGGACAACCGCGATGCCCCTGCGGGAAAGATGACGCTCGAGCCGATGGCTGGCTCCGGCCGCCATGGCCGGGACGATCTTGCTGCCTTGCGTCGCCAGCGTCATCGTAAAATTGACTGTCGGAGCAGCCTGCCTCAGCCCCTTCCAAGCAGCGAGAACGCTTTCGACGCCGGCTGCCCCACCGCCCGCCATGAGCACGCGGAAGCGGCTGCCGTTGCCGAGGCGCGCCACGCGCTCCAGCAATGCATTCCAGCGAGTGTTCAGTGTAGCCAGTGGACGCATAGGCAAGATATCGAGCCGCTTACTTGCCGGCGGCTGCAAGGTGGAGCCGATATCCAGCGATAGCCAGTCGAAAGAAAGCTGTTCTGCGTCATCAAGCACGACCTGGGAGCGCATCACGTCGATTCCTGTCAAGCTTGACACATACAGCCTGGCCCCTGCGCGCTCGCACAGGCGCTCGAAGTCGACACAGCATTCTTCCCAACGATAATGGCCCGCCATCCATCCCGGCACCATTCCGGAATAGGGCGCTTGCGCGACCGGCGAGACAAGAATGACCTCGACGTCGGTAACGGGGCGCAGGGCCAGTTCCAGTAGAACACGCGCATGTGCGTGGCCGGCGCCGGCCAGTATCAGGCGTCTCATGGCGCTAGCGTGGTCGGCATGGCTCCGCTCCTCGACAAGGCGCGGCTATGGCAGCCGCACGCTAGACATCCGCATCATGACCGGCCGGGCCACCCGAACAGCAAGAAACATGGTCGTCAACAGCGTACTGCCGATCGCAACTGCCAGGACGAAGCGCCAGTCCGGTTGGTCGATTACTTGCGGCAGCAGGCTGACGGCAAGCGCAGGAGGGACATGCACGCGCAGCGCGCGTACCGCGGCAATGCCAGCCGCCATCGAGAGCGCAACCGATACCGGCCCGGGTCCCGACAGGCACAAGGCGGCCACTCCGGATGCCGCCGCGATCGTGCAAGCGAGTGGCACCGCAAGCGGCCGCTGTGCCCAAGGGCATCCATCGACATGCGCCAACATTTCGAACGCAATCACGATCAAAGGCGGAAATAGGATCAGCCGCAGGCCCGTTACTTGTCCAAGCATGTAGGCACTTACCAAGAACGCGACAAAGACGCCCATCCAACGATAGTCCCGGGGCGGTTCCTCCATTTCATCGTCCAGTTCGTCAGATGGCGTGGGCGGCGTCGCTTCAGCCATGGTTGTCCCGATACGCCTGGTCAGTATCGACAGACAGGCCAATCCGGCCGTGCCCATGGCAATCGATGGCGGATACCACCAACTCGTCACGCCCAAGGATAGGGGAAGCAGGGCTGCAGAGATCGCTGGTGCAACCGGGGATCGCAGCACATGAATCGTTAAGATCGCGCTTGCGATACACAGCGCAACTGACCACGGTCCGTAGGGCAGCAGGCGTGCAATTACAATCCCACACATGGCGGTGAACACAGGGGTAACCGCGACCATGGCTGGCGATCTGGCCCAAGTCCCATTCGGCCTGGACAATATGTCGTAGGCAAGCGCTGCCAATTCTGGAAACAGCAGATAAATCACCCCAGTGAAGTCGGCCACCTTGGCAAGACCACTCAGATAGACGACCGGCAGCAGTAACAAAGTAACCCGAACTTGTCGACTAGGAATACTCATGTGAAATTATATTTGATGTCGATAAGGCGCTCGACCGTTTGACATAAATGTCGCATCCCCGAGGTAAGACGGAATCCGATAGAAGTTCTTACATCGCGGCTACTATTTTCTCGCGTCAACACAATGTCAGGCAAGCCGAATTTTTTTTACACGAGCCATGTAAGAAAACGTGATGTCGTTCCGACTATCTGTCTTTGGTTGGCATTTCGCCGGCCTGCGTTCAAAAAGGAGCCGAACCATGCAAATCGCAAAAGGATTTCAAGCTGGACTTGCCGCAACGGTCGTACTGTCGATCCTGATGGTGATGAAGTCGGTCATGGGAATCATGCCGGAGCTCGACTTGCCGAAAATGATCGCCGGGATGATGGGTGCGCCCAACAGCCCGATCATTGGCTGGATCGTCCACTTCATGATCGGAACACTTGGCTACGGGTTCGCGATGGCGTTGATCGCGAGATCCACGACAGGCAAGTCACTCGTTGCGCAAGGTCTGCTTCTGTCGTTTATAGGGTGGCTGATCATGATGGTCGCACTGATGCCGATGGCTGGCGCCGGCTTGTTCGGAATGAACATGGGGATCATGGCACCGATGATGACCCTGGTGTTACACCTGATTTTTGGCGCGGTACTGGGGTGGACGTACGGAAGGCTGCTCATGTCCCAGGGGCGAACTGCTTCTGCTCACTAAGACTCCATAGCGGCGCCGGATTTATATGCGGTGACGGATAATCGCTGAGCTTTAAAAAAACACGAAAAATTGTTGAAAAGTGCACGCAGAAAATGACGCTGCCGAAAGGACTACATGGAACAGACGATTACTGTGGAAAATACGCGTATGTCGTGGGTCGAAAGCGGGAGTGGATTCCCCGTGGTCCTGGTCCATGGCATACCGACTTCGCCAGCATTGTGGCGCCACGTAACCCCAAGACTGCCGGGTGCGCGTTGCATCGCCTGGGAAATGGTGGGCTACGGCTCGTCGCGCGTGCAGGGCAG
This sequence comes from Massilia putida, assembly GCF_001941825.1. NCBI lineage: Bacteria > Pseudomonadati > Pseudomonadota > Betaproteobacteria > Burkholderiales > Oxalobacteraceae > Massilia > Massilia putida. Next base: position 349,989 of record NZ_CP019038.1, on the reverse strand, counting down.
GGGACGCGACATCTCCGTGGCCAGGCAGGCAGACTATCTTGCCGCATTCGTGGATGCCCTCGGAATTTCGCGCGCCGTGTTCGCGGGACATGACCTGGGCGGGGGGGTGGTCCAGATCCTCGCCGTGCGCCGCCCGGACTTGTGCGCCGGCCTGATGCTCACCAACGCGATTGCCTATGACTCGTGGCCGATTCCTAGCGTGAAGGCGCTAGCGACATCGGGCGGTCTCGTCCGCCACCTGCCGCCAGCCGCGCTCAAGATGATTTTGCGCATGATGTTTCTCCGTGGGCATGTCTCCAAGGAGAAAGCATTGGAAGCGCTCCGTGTGCACTGGGCGATGTATTCCTCACGATTCGGGCCGGATGCATTTGTCCGACAGGTCCAATCCCTCGATACGCACGATACGCTTGCTGTCGCCGGGCAGTTGTCCGGTTTGACCGTACCGGTACGTGTCGTGTGGGGAGAAGCTGACCAGCTTCAAAAAATCGAGTATGGCGAGCGCTTGTCGCGCGACCTCAAGGCGCCGCTCTACAGGATCCCCGGCGGCAAGCATTTCACCCCCGAGGACTACCCTGATATCGTCGCGGCTGCTATCGATGAGCTGCTGGCACAGGCATCCAACCACGCACTCCAGGAGAACGTTCAATGACCACGCCGAGTGATTACACGTACGACCATGTAACGACCAAAGTCATGATGGAAGATATGGCGTTCGGCGATGACGCCCCCCGACCTGGCGAGCGCATTCCGCAATTCGACCTTCCCTTGCTGGACGGAGGCCGGATCGGCTCGACCGCGTTCCCCAGACGTAAGCCACTGCTCTTGATGACGGGGTCGCTTTCCTGTCCGATGACGGCTAGTTCGAACCCCATGATAAAGGAGATGTACGAGGAATTCGGCCAGGACGTCGATTTTGTCATGGTGATCGTGCGCGAAGCCCATCCAGGCGAACGCATCGAGCAGCCGCGTACCTACGATCAAAAGCTGGAGCACGCGAAGGCATTGCAGGCGCGTGACCGGCTGCCTTTCCCCATCGCCATCGATGACGTGGATGGCAGCGTCCACCGAGCCCTCGACAAGAAGCCGAATGCGGTCTGGCTTGCCGACCGCGACGGCATGATCGTTTACCGCGGTTTATGGGTGGGCGATGAAAGCGGACTGGTCCAGGCTCTGGACGCGGCGGTCCGTGATGTGAAGCCGCCGAGGCAAGACAGCAGCAGCAGGTTTTCAGCGATGGCCATGGGGATCGGGAAGATGGGAGAGATGACGAACCTCGCGGGCCCCCGCGCCAAGCGCGACCTGTGGCGTGCCGCCCCGCCCATGGCCGCGATTGCATGGCTGGCGGACTTGTACCGCCCCTTGCCCCCCAAATGGCGTACCGTCGCGGCGCTGGGTACGGTCGCCCTGACCGCCGGCGCAGTGATCCGGAGGAGCCGCCGCTGACAGCCTGCGGGCCAGAGGTGAGCCGGATGCGATTGCGCTATAATCAAGTGGGAAAACAGGCTCACCGATGAGATACCCGCGCCGCACAAAATTCGTGACTGCAATCGTCACAATGTTCAGCCTGCTGTTCATGCAGCTGGCAGTAGCGTCCTATGCCTGTCCGAAACTGACACCGGTCGAGCCGCCAGCCGTGATGATGCAGGCGTCGGGCCAGCCGATGGCAGATTGTTCCGAAATCGACAAGCAGAGCCCGAGCCTGTGCCAAGCGCACGCTGACAAGACGCCGCAGTCGCTCGATAAGGCGGAACCTCCGCCCGTCCAGCCCTTCGTGCCGATGAGTCTCGTCGCCTTGATCGAGGCGTCAGACGAAGCCATCCCCACCAGCGTCAGTATTCCAGCCTCATTCCTGCTTGCCTCCGGCACTGCCCCACCAATCGCCATCCGCCACTGCTGCTTCCGTCTATAGCCATCCAGATTGCCTCGTCATAGCGCCGCCGCGTGTTTCGCGCGCCGGCGTCGTTCATCGCAATCTGGAGCTCTTACATGCAGTCGTTACCCCATAGTGGCAGGAATGGCGTTCGCCTCGGCGACCCATTCCGCTATTCACTCGCTTTCGCAATGCTGCTCGCATTGCAAATCTTCGCCCCCAATGCCAAGGCGGAGCCAGTCAGCCTGTCTCTCGCCGAAGCGCAGCACCGGGCGCTTGCCCGTTCCCGCCAGTTGCCGTCGAAGGACGCGGCAATCGCCGCCGCGCGCGACATGGCGATCGCAGCCGGACAACGTCCCGACCCGGTCCTGAAGGCAGGCGTCGACAGTCTTCCGATCACCGGGCCGGCGCGCTTCAACATCGGTAGCGATTTCATGACCATGCGCAGGATCGGCCTGATGCAGGAGCTCACCCGATCCGACAAACTGCGGCTGCGCGCCGCCCAGTACGAGCGCGCCGCGGACAAGGCGTCCGCGGATAAGCGCGTCGCCACCGCGCAGATCGAACGCGACACCGCGCTGGCCTGGCTGGACCTGTACTATGCGTCGCGGATGGCGGAACTCGTGCACGACCAGATCGGCCTGTCCGAACTGGACCTGCAGGCGGCCGAGGCGGCATACCGGGGTGGAAAGCGCAGCCAGGCCGATGTCTTCGAAGCCCGCAGCGCGGTCGCCCTCGCGCAGGACCGGGCCAGCGACTACGACCGGCGGGTAAGCACGGCGCAAACGGTGCTGGCCCGCTGGACCGGCCCGGTCGCGGGCGCGGCCCTGGGCGATTTGCCGGACGTCGATCACGTGCGGCTTGATCCCGCCACGCTCGACACCATGCTGGCGCATCATCCGGACATTGCCGTGCTCGACCGGCAACAGGACATCGCGCGCACCGAGGCCCAGTTGGCACGGGCGAACCGCACGCCCGACTGGACTGTCGAGGTGGCGCTGCAGCACCGCGGCCCGGCCTTTTCGGACATGGTATCGGTCGGGCTATCGGTCCCGCTGCAGTGGGACAGGAAGAACCGGCAGGACCGCGAGCTGGCCGCCAAGCTCGCACTGGCCGACCAAGCGCGCGACGACCGCGAGGAAATGCTGCGGGCACACGTCGCCGAAACCCGCGTCATGCTCGACGAGTGGCAAAACGGGCGCGAGCGGCTGCTGCGCTACCGGCGCGAGCTGTTGCCGCTTGCCGGCGACAGAAGTACCGCAACGCTGGCCGCCTACCGCGGCGCCAAGGCGACGCTCGGCGAGGTTCTCGCGGCACGCCGCAACCAGCTGGAAGTCCATTTGCAGGCACTGCAGCTCGAAGCCAGCACGGCCAGGCTGTGGGCGCAACTTAATTTCCTGTATCCGTCCAGCCAGCAGACCGTGCAGATGAACCCGGAAGGGGGCGCGCAATGAGGCGCCAGACGATGTTGCCGGCGATCGGCGGGATCGTACTTGCCGCTGTCGTCGGTTACGGCACCTATCGCGTCGGGTTGGTCAGGGGCAGTCGGAATGCGTCGTCCACGGCATCCGTTGCGGCCGGTGGCGGCAGCGTGCAGGCAGGGCAGGGCGGCAGGAAGGTGCTGTACTGGCACGACCCGATGGTGCCCGGCCAGAAATTCGACAAGCCGGGCAAGTCGCCCTTCATGGACATGCAGCTCGTGCCGGTGTATGCCGACGAAGCCGGCGACGACGGCAAAGTCGCAATCAGTCCGCGCGTACAGCAAAACCTCGGCATCCGGACGGCCGAAGTCAGGGAAGGCAGCCTTGCTACTACCGTTGAATCGGTGGGCAGCGTGGCCTGGAACGAACGCGATCTCTACCTTGTGCAGACCCGTGCCAACGGATATGTCGAACGCCTCTACGTACGGGCGCCACTCGACCGTGTCCGCAAGGGCCAGGCGCTGGCCGATATCTACGTCCCAGACTGGGTGGCGGCGCAGGAAGATTACCTGGCAGCGCGCCGCATGTCGGCGGATCTGGCCGACGCGGCGCGCCAGCGCATGCGCCTGGCCGGCATGACGGAGGAGCAGATCCGTCAAATCGAGAAAAGTGGCAGGGTACATCCACGTTTGACGATCACAGCGCCAGTGTCCGGCGTGGTGGCCGAGCTTGCCGTGCGCGAGGGCATGACAATCATGTCCGGTGCTCCGCTCTACCGCATCAATGGTCTGTCCACCGTCTGGGTGAATGCCGAGATTCCTGAAGCCGCAGCCGCCCAGGTACGTCCTGGCAGCGCCGTCGAGGCACGCGCCGCCGCCTGGCCGGGTATGACGTTCCAAGGCAAGGTCGGCGCGATCCTGCCTGAAATCGATCCGACCACGCGCACATTGAAGGCGCGCATCGAGCTCGCCAACCCGCAAGGCCGGCTGGTGCCCGGCATGTTCGCGACCGTGAGCCTGACTCCGGCCGCGCGCAAGGCCGTCTTGCTTGTGCCGAGCGAGGCCGTGATCCAGACCGGCACGCGCAGCGTCGTGTTCGTTGCGAGCGAGAATGGGAAGTTCGCTCCGGTCGAGGTGGAAACGGGAAGCGAAGCCAATGGCCAGACCGAGATCCGCAGTGGCCTGTCGTCCGGCCAGAAGGTCGTCGCATCCGGGCAGTTCCTGGTCGACTCGGAAGCCAGTCTCAAGGGCGCGACCGCGCGCATGGGTGATGCGGGTGACGCCGATGCCGCTAAACCGGCTGCCGCCCCGACGCACCACGGCCGCGGCCGCGTCGAGAAGATCGATCCCGACAGTATCACACTGTCGCACGAGGCGATCCCGACGCTGCAATGGGGACCGATGACGATGCCGTTCAAGCTCCCGCGGGGTGATTTGCCGCGCGATATCGCAGTTGGCAGCCAAGTCACGTTCGAGATTCGCCAGACGCCGGCAGGAGACTACCAGATCGTGAAGATCACGCCAGCCTACAAGCATGCTGGTAGCGGAGACGGCAAATGATTGAAAAATTAATCCGCTGGTCCATCGTCAACCGCTTCCTGGTCTTGCTTGCCACTGTCGGCCTGACAGGCTGGGGTGTCTGTGCCTTGTCGAAAACGCCACTCGACGCCATCCCGGACTTGTCGGATACGCAGGTGATCATCCGCACCACCTATCCGGGCCAGGCGCCGCAGATCGTCGAGAACCAGGTCACGTATCCATTGACGACGACCATGCTGTCCGTGCCGGGAGCGAAGACGGTACGCGGCTATTCCTTTTTCGGCGACTCGTTCGTCTACATCCTGTTCGACGACGGCACCGATCCCTACTGGGCGCGTTCGCGGGTTCTCGAATACCTCAATCAGGTGCAGTCGCGCCTGCCGCCGCAAGCGAAACCATCGCTCGGGCCGGACGCCACCGGGGTGGGCTGGGTGTACGAATACGCACTCGTCGACAAGAGCGGCAAGCTCGACCTGTCAGAATTACGCGCCCTGCAGGACTGGTTCCTGAAATACGAGCTGAAGGCGGTGCCGAACGTGTCGGAAGTCGCCAGCATCGGCGGCATGGTCAAGCAGTACCAAATCCAGCTCGATCCTGACAAAATGCGCGCCTTCAATATTTCACACGCCAGGATCATCGACGCCGTGCAGAAGGCGAACCAGGAAACCGGTGGCTCGGTACTGGAACTGGGCGAAACCGAATACATGGTGCGCGCGTCCGGCTATCTGCAATCGCTCGACGATTTTCGCAAGATTCCCCTGAGGACCAGCGAGGCCGGTGTGCCGGTACGGCTCGGTGACGTCGCCCGAATCCAGATCGGCCCGGAGATGCGGCGCGGCATCGCGGAACTGAATGGCGAAGGCGAAGTGGCAGGCGGAGTGATCGTCATGCGCTCCGGGAAGAATGCGCTCGAGACAATCGACGCGGTCAAGGCGAAGCTCGAGAAACTCAAGTCGAGCCTGCCACCGGGTGTCCAGATCGTGCCGACCTACGACCGGTCGAGCCTCATCAAGCGCGCCGTCGCCAACCTCGAACACAAGCTGATCGAGGAATTCATCGTGGTCGCACTGGTCTGCGCGATCTTCCTGTTTCATCTGCGGTCGGCGCTGGTGGCGATCGTGTCGCTGCCGATCGGCATCCTCGCGTCTTACCTCGTCATGTACTACCAGGATGTGAATGCGAACATCATGTCGCTCGGCGGGATTGCGATCGCGATCGGCGCGATGGTCGATGCGGCCGTGGTCATGATCGAAAATGCGCACAAGCATATCGAAGCGTGGAATCATGCCCATCCCGGCGAAAAGCTCGCCGGCGACGACCACTGGCGTGTGATCGGCGATGCGGCGGCCGAGGTCGGTCCGGCATTGTTCTTCTCGCTGCTGATCATCGTGCTGTCGTTCGTGCCGGTGTTCACGCTCGAAGCGCAGGAAGGCAAGCTGTTCTCGCCGCTGGCGTTCACCAAGACCTATGCGATGGCCGCAGCAGCAGGCCTGGCCGTGACGCTGATTCCGGTGTTGATGGGCTACTTGATCCGCGGCCGCATCCCGGACGAGCAGAGCAATCCGCTCAACCGCGGCCTGATCCGGTTGTATCGTCCGCTGCTCGAACGCGTCTTGCGGCGTCCGAAGACCGTCCTCGTTGTCGCGGGTCTGATCGCTGCTGCGACTGCCTGGCCGCTGTCGCGCCTGGGTGGCGAATTCATGCCGGCGCTCGACGAAGGCGACCTGCTGTACATGCCCTCGGCCCTGCCAGGTCTCGGGATCGGCAAGGCGGCCGAACTCTTGCAGCAGACCGATCGCCTAATCAAGACGGTTCCCGAAGTACAGAGCGTATTCGGCAAGGCCGGCCGCGCGGAATCGGCCACCGATCCGGCGCCGCTGGAAATGTTCGAGACGACGATACAGCTCAAGCCACGCGACCAGTGGCGCCCTGGCATCACTCCTGACAAGCTGGTCGAGGAACTGGACAGCATCGTCAAGGTCCCGGGCCTGTCGAATGTCTGGGTGCCGCCCATCCGCAATCGCATCGACATGCTCGCCACCGGCATCAAGAGTCCAGTCGGCGTCAAAGTTGCCGGTACCGATCTGAAAGTCATCGACCGCATCACCGGCGAGATTGAGCGTGCCGTGAAAAAAGTGCCGGGCGTGTCATCGGCACTGGCCGAGCGTCTTAACGGAGGACGCTACATCGACGTGAAGATCGACCGGGAGACCGCCGCGCGCTACGGCCTGAGCATCGCCGACGTCCAAAGCGTTGTGTCGTCCGCGATCGGCGGAGACAACATCGGTGAGACGGTCGAGGGTCTGCAGCGTTTTCCGATCAGCGTCCGATATCCGCGCGAGGTGCGCGATTCGGTCGAGAAGCTGCGCGAGCTGCCCGTCCTGACCGAACGCGGCGCGCAGATCCGGCTCGGGGATGTCGCGGCCATCCGGATCGACGATGGACCACCGATGCTCAAGAGCGAGAACGCGCGCCTGTCGGGCTGGGTCTACGTCGACATTCGCGGCCGCGACCTCAGTTCCGCAGTGCGCGACATGCAACAGGTCGTCGCCAGCGAAGTCAAGCTGCCGCCCGGCTATTCGGTATCGTGGTCCGGCCAGTTCGAGTACCTGGAGCGCGCGACGGCGAAGCTGAAGATCGTGGTTCCGGTCACGCTGGCGATCATCTTCGTGCTGCTCTATTTCACCTTTAATCGCTTCGACGAAGCCGCTCTCATCATGGCCACCCTGCCGTTCGCGCTGGCCGGCGGCGTGTGGCTGCTGTGGCTCCTCGGGCACAACCTTTCAGTGCCAAGCGGCGTCGGCTTCATTGCCCTGGCCGGCGTGGCGGCCGAATTCGGCGTAATCATGCTGCTGTACCTGAAGCAAGCGTGGGAGGCACGCGTCGCGGCGGGACGCGACAGCGAAGCCGACCTGGTCGACGCGATCCGCGAAGGCGCCGTCCTGCGCGTGCGGCCGAAGGCGATGACGGTCGCGGTCATCGTCGCGGGTCTCGTGCCGATCATGATCGGCGCCGGGACCGGATCCGAAGTCATGCAGCGAATCGCCGCGCCGATGGTTGGCGGTATGGTGACGGCACCGCTGTTGTCGATGTTCGTGGTGCCTGCGGCTTACCTGCTGCTGCGCCGCCGCCAGGCACGGCGCATGCACGCGAGGCGCCAGGCACCTGCAACGGAGGAGCGAACGACTCATGCGAAATAGTGCGGCGGGCATGCGGCATCTGCGCAGCTGGGTCTGCGACCTTACTCTCACCTCAACTGATATTTGAAAGGAAATATGATGAAATATCACACCTTGATCGCGACGATGCTCGCCGTTTCCGTATCTAGCCTAAGCGCAGCACAAGCACAGCCGAGCCAAACCGGCATGAGCAAGAAATCGTGCCATAACATGATGAAGGGCATGGACATGAAAGGCATGAATATGAAGGGCATGGACATGCACAACACGGATGCCAAGTCGTGTCCGGACATGATGAAGAGCATGAACACGCAGCAGGCAGCCAACGATGCAAAGACGACCCGCCATGAGGCCATCGGTACGGTGAAATCGGCCGACCCGACCGAGGGAACTGTGACGCTCGCGCATGGTCCGGTCAAAAGCCTGAACTGGCCGGCCATGACGATGGGCTTTGCCGTGAAAGACAATGCTCTGTTCGACAAGCTTTCGGTCGGCAAGAAAGTCGACGTCGAGATCGTGCAGCAAGATGGCAAGTACGTTATTGCGGCGGTGAAGTAAGCGCCGCAGGCACGACGGATGGACCGTACTCGGCATCGTCCGTCGCGAATGGTGCCGCCGCAGCGCGGCGGCGCCTACGGACACTATCGACATCCGCAAACACGCGACACGTCACGAGGCGTGCGAAGTCCTGAATGAGGTGACCTGTCAACCAACCTTCAAGGAGAAAGATCATGAATCAAAATCAGTTCCAATCGTGCATCCAGGCTTGTTACCAGTGTGCCCAGGCTTGCGACACCTGCGTCGCAGCCTGCCTGCATGAGCCGGATCCGAAGATGATGGCGCGCTGCATTGAACTGGACGATGAATGCGCGGCAGTATGCCGCCTGGCCGCCCAGCTCATGAGCCGGTCCAGCGAGCACGCCATGCAAATTTGCCAGCTGTGCGCTGAGATCTGCGAAGCTTGCGCGGACGAGTGCGCCAAACACCAGGCACAGCACTGCCAGGAATGCGCGTCGGTTTGCCACCGCTGCGCCCAGGAATGCCGGAATATGGGAGCCACCAACGGGTAAGAGAAGGATGCACTGAGGTTTGACGCCAGCAAAACGTTGCGACAGTATCGGGAAATGCATGAGACGTTCGTAATTCGCGTCGTCTCGGAGGCTAAGCGCAACCGGAAAACATCGTTTACGCTTTGCCGGGGCTCTGTTACATAAATCCAGTGAGACGACATGGCATCAGAGAGTCAGGTAGCCTTGGTGCATGAAACCCGCTCCTCGGAAGTACCGAACAACGAACTGGAAGGCGTACAACGCAGCGCTGAAGTCACGCGGCTCACTACTCATCTGGCTCGACCCAACGATGAACTGGCACGGCCAGGCAAGTGGCAAGCGTGGACGTAGTCCGACCTTCAGTGACCAAGCTATTCAATTCTGTCTGAGCATCAAATGCTTGTTCAACTTACCGTTACGTCAGGCCATGGGGATGACAGAAAGCCTTTTGCATCTGGCAGGGCTTGACTGGCCGGTGCCAGACTACAGCACGGTAAGCCGTCGGCAGAAGACGCTGCAGGTGACGATCGAAGTCGCCCCGACCACAACGGGCTTGCATCTGCTGGTGGACAGCACAGGCATCAAGATGCTGGGCGAAGGCGAATGGAAGACAAAGAAGCATGGCGCCGACTATCGCCGCCAATGGCGTAAGGTGCATCTGGGGATTGATGCGGCCACGCTCGAGATTCGGGCGATGGAAGTGACGGACAACAGTATTGGCGACGCGCCTGTGCTGCCGGATCTACTGGATCAGATCCCTATCGACGAGCAGATCTCTGCCGTCAGCGGTGACGGGGCGTACGACACCAAAGCCTGTCATGAAGCCATTGCCGAGCGCTTGGCTCAGGCCGTCATCCCGACCAGGAGGAATGCCAAACCCTGGAAGACAAACCGCCGCGGTGCCGAGGCGCGAAACGAGATCCTGCGGGCGACGCGTCGCCTTGGGCGGGCCATATGGAAAAAGTGGAGCGGCTACCACCGACGAAGTTTGGTTGAGACCAAAATGCGTTGCTTCAAGCTGCTCGGTGAACGCATCATGGCGCGAGACTTCGATCGTCAGGTCGCTGAGCTGCAAGTGCGCGCTGCAGTGCTGAATCGCTTTACGCGCCTCGGCACGCCCGTTACGGTCTCTATGCCATAAGTGCGTCGACCGACAACCAAACTCGCCTTTTCTTTATTTGTGCAACAGAGCCACGTGTACCAGTCGAACGGCGTGATCCAAGTCATCGACCGGGTACTGATGCCGAGGTGAGTAGCGGAGGCCGACGCGAACAAGCCGCAGGCAAACGCGTCGCCGCCGTTGTAAATATTTCTGTCAAATCCAATCGTGCGGACTGCGCATTGCCGCACAATCTATGTGTAATAAATACAAATGTAAGCAAATCTACCAATTTTGGAGGAGGAGAGTTATGTTTAACAAGCAGAAAGCATTACGTCCAACCGTATGCCTAGCCGCGCTCGTGCTTACGGCAGCTTTCGGACCGGTCCAGGCATCCAGCCACCGCGAAGCGCCATTCCTGACCAATAACCCGAAGGTCGACGGTACCGACTTCTACATGTTCCGCAGTTATGAATCTGGGCGTCAGGATTATGTGACGCTTATCGCCAACTTCATCCCCTTCCAGGATCCGCAAGGCGGCCCGAACTTCTACCAGTTCGACCAGAATGCGCTTTACGAGATCCACATCGACAACAATGGCGATGCCAAGGAAGAGATCACCTTCCAGTTTCGCTTCACGAACACGTCGAAACATACGGCGCTGACCGTAGGCGGCAAGCAGGTGATGATCCCCTTGATCAATTCCTCGACGATTCAAGGCGTCAATCCTGCCTCGCTGAACGTGCGCGAGACCTACACGATCGACATGGTCAAGGGTGATCGCCGCGCAGGTACCCGGACCCGCCTTGCCGCCGCAAACGGCAACACTACGTTCGACAAGCCGGTCGACAACATCGGCGACAAGACCTTCGGTGGCACCAGCGGCTACGAGACCTATGCGAACCAGCATATGTACAGCATCAACATCCCAGGCTGCGGTACCGGGCGCGTATTCGTCGGCCAGCGCAAGGAACCCTTCTACATCGCGGTCGGCAAGATCTTCGACCTGTTCAACCTCGACCCGCTCGGCCCTGAAGTCAGCGGCAACAAGAACGACCTGGAAGGCAAGAATGTCAGCAGCATCGCGCTCGAAGTGCCGATCGCCTGCCTGACCGCGGCAGGCGAACCGGTCATCGGCGCCTACGCGACGGCCAGCCTGCGCCAGGGCCGGTTGCTGAACCCGGCGCCGGCCTCGGGCATCAACACCGCGACCAAGGAAGGCGGCCCGTGGGCGCAGGTGTCGCGCGTCGGCATGCCGCTGGTGAACGAAGTCGTCATCGGCATGGACGACAAGGACCGCTTCAACACCTCCAAGCCGAAAGACGACGCGCAATTCATCAACTACGTGACCAATCCGGTCCTGCCGACCGTGGTCGAGACCCTGTTCCCGTCCGCCAAGGCGCCGACCAACTTCCCGCGTAACGACCTGGTCACCGTCTTCCTCAAGGGTCTGCCGGGCGTCAACCAGCCGAAGAACGTGGTGCCGTCCGAAATGCTGCGCCTGAACACCAGCACGCCGCCGACGCCGCAAGCCTCGCAAAATCCTCTCGGCGTGGCGGGTGGCGACAACGCCGGCTTCCCGAACGGCCGCCGGCCGGGTGACGACGTGGTCGACGTGTCGCTGCGGGTGGCGATGGGCGCCCTGTGCGTGTTGACCGGCACCGGCGACGCCCTGGGCGTGGGTTGCAAGCCGAGCGATGCGCCGGCCGGCGGGCTCAAGCTGACCGATGGCGTGCGCAAGACCGCGAACGACTTCAAGGCGGCCTTCCCCTACCTGAACACGCCGCTGCCGGGCAACCAATAAACATGGGGGAATATCATGACCTATTCCATTGCACGAAAGCGGTCCGTGATCGTCATCCTGGCGGCAGCGGCCCTGGTGGCGGCCTGTCATCATCATGACGACGACAACAACAACAGCAGCATGCCGCCGCCGACCGGCAACACGCCGCCGCCGGCCGTGACCGATGCCTTCGTCAGCTACGTGAGCCAGGTGGTGGCGACCCAGAGCGATACGACGGAGCCGGCGGCGACCGACGGCGTCACCGTGACGACGCCGGAAGACGTCGAGCCGATCGCGCTGACCGGGCCCTGATGGCCGCGCGCATCGTGTCCATGCGCTGGCTGTGCGCGGCCGCGCTGCCGCTCCTGTCGTGGCTAGGGCCGGCGTGCGCGGCGCCCTACATCCCGGCCGACGGCAACCAGGTCGTCGAGCGCCTGCCCAGCCGCGCCGATCCGGTCCAGCGCGACCTGCGGCGCTTGCGCGGTGCGCTGAACGCCGCGCCCAATGACCTGAACCTGGCCAGCGACCTGGCGCGGCGCTACATCGAGCGGGCGCGGATCGAGGGCGACCCGCGCTACCTGGGCTACGCCGAGGCGGCGCTGGCGCCCTGGTGGAAGCAGCCGGCGCCGCCCGAACCGGTGCTGGTCCTGCGCGCCACCCTGCGCCAGAGCACGCACCAGTTCCCGGCCGCGCTGGCCGACCTCGACCAGGCGGTCAAGCGCGACAGCGACAACGTGCAAGCCTGGCTGACCCGCGCCACCGTGCAGACGGTCACCGGCAACTTCGCCGCCGCGCGCGCGAGCTGCGTGCGCCTGTACTCGCGCGCGCCGGTCCTCGTCGTGCAGACCTGTTTGTCGAATGTCGGCAGCGTCAGCGGCCAGCTCGGGGCCAGCTACCGCCAGCTGCTCGATGCGCAGGCGCGCCATCCGCTCGCCGACCCGGCGGTCCGGGTCTGGGTCGAGACCCTGCTGGCCGAGATGGCCGCACGCGCCGGCGCCGACGCCGAGGCCGAGTCCCATTTCCGCCAGGCGCTGGCGCTGGGCGACCCGGATGGCTACCTGCTGGGCGCCTATGCCGACTTCCTGCTCGACCACGGACGCGCGCCCGAAGTCGTGCGCCTGCTGAAGGACAAGACCCGGGTCGACGCGCTGCTGCTGCGCTACGCCCTGGCGCTGCAGGCCACCGGCTCGCCCGAAGCCGGCGCCGAGGCCGACGTACTGCGCGACCGTTTCGAGGCCGCCATGCTGCGCGGCGATTCGGTGCATCGGCGCGAGCAGGCGCGCTTCGAACTCGTCCTGCGCAAGAACCCGAAGGCCGCGGTCAGCCTGGCCAAGGCCAATTGGGCCGTGCAGAAGGAACCGGGCGACCTGCGCATCCTGGCGGAAGCGGCGGCCGCCAGCGGCGACGCCGAGGCCACCGCGCTGGTGCGCGACTGGCTGCGCAGCTCGCACATCGAAGACAGGACGATCGCCGCCAGCGTGGCCAGACTGAAGGTGGCCGCATGAGGCGCATCGCACGCGTGGTCTTCCTGCTGGCGCTGGCCCTGCTGTCGGTCGCCCCGGCCTGGGCGCACAAGCCGAGCGACAGCTACCTGACGCTCGACGTGCGCGGCAAGCACATCGACGGCCAGTGGGACATCGCGTTGCGCGACCTCGACATGGCGATCGGCCTGGATCAGGATGGCAATGGCGAGCTGACCTGGAACGAGGTGCGCGCCCGCCATCCGGCCATCGCGGCCTATGCGCTGTCGCGGCTGCGGGTCGCCAGCGGCGGCCAGCCTTGTTCCCTGCGCGTCACCGGGCAGCTGCTGGACGACCACAGCGACGGCGCCTACGCGGTCCTGCGCCTGAGCGGCGATTGCGCCGCGGACGTTGCGCTGCTCGACCTGGATTACGGCCTGCTGTTCGACATCGACCCCCAGCACAAAGGCCTGCTGCAGCTGCGCCACGACGGCCAGGTCAGCACGGCGATTTTTGCGCCGGACAGCGCGCACCAAAGCGTGCGCGTACAGGGCGCATCCGGCTGGCAGCAGTTCGGCGACTACGTGCGGCACGGCATCTGGCATATCTGGATCGGCTTCGACCACATCCTGTTCCTGCTCTCGCTGCTGCTGCCGGCGGTGCTGGTGTACCACGCGCGCGCCTGGCAGAGCCGTCCCACCTTCCGCTCGGCCGCGTTCGACGTGCTGAAGATCGTCACGGCGTTCACGCTGGCGCACTCGATCACGCTGACCCTTGCCACACTCGGCGTCGTGGCCTTGCCCTCGCGCCTGGTGGAATCGGCGATCGCGGCCTCGGTCGTGCTGGCGGCACTGAACAACTTGTGGCCGATCTTTCATGGCCGGCGCGCGCTGGTGGCCTTCGCCTTCGGCCTGATCCACGGCTTCGGTTTCGCCAGCGTGCTGCTCGACCTCGGCCTGCCGAAGGCGGCGCTGGCGCTATCGCTGCTGGGTTTCAACCTCGGCGTGGAGATCGGGCAGATCACGATCGTGGCCTTGTTCCTGCCGCTGGCCTTTTTGGCGCGTCATTCGATGGTGTATCGCAGGGGCGTGCTCGGCGCTGGCTCGCTCGCCATCGCCTTGCTGGCGCTGGTCTGGCTGGCCGAGCGCGGCCTGGACATCAAGCTGCTGGCATGAGGGTCAAGCCGATTCTGGCCGCGCTGGCGGGCGCGCTGGCGCTGGCGCGGCCCTGCCACGCGGAGGAACCCGAGGTGCCGGAGGCCGCGGTGGTCAGGGTCGGCGGCCACTACGACAACGCCGTGGGCACCTCCGACGCCGCCAGCCAGGGCACGATCACGGCCGACCTGATCGCCAACCGCCCGGCGCTGCGTACCGGCGAGATCCTCGAATTCGTGCCCGGCATGATCGTCACCCAGCACAGCGGCGACGGCAAGGCGAACCAGTATTTCCTGCGCGGCTTCAACCTGGACCACGGCACCGATTTCGCGACTTACGTCGATGCCATTCCGGTCAACATGCGCACGCACGCGCATGGCCAGGGCTATTCCGACCTGAACTGCCTGATCCCGGAACTGGTGCAGCGCATCGATTACAAGAAAGGGACGTATTTCGCCGACGAGGGCGACTTCGCCTCGGCCGGGGCGGCGCACATCCGGCTGGCGAACAGCCTGCCGCAAGGGCTGGCGAGCCTGTCGCTGGGCAGCTACGGCTACCTGCGCGGCGTCCTGGCCGACTCGGTCAAGGCCGCGAACGGCACCCTGCTGTACGGTCTGGAACTGAACCGCAACGATGGGCCGTGGGACTTGCCCGAGCGCGTGCGCAAGTACGCCGGCGAACTGCGCTACAGCCAGGGATCGCGCGACGACGGCTTCGACCTCACCGCGATGGCCTATCGCAATCGCTGGAACGCCACCGACCAGATCCCGCTGCGCGCGGTCGAGTCGGGGCAGGTGGGCCGCTTCGGCAATCTCGATCCGACCGACGGCGGCGACAGCGCGCGCTACAGCCTGGCCTACGGCATGCGCAAGCGCGACGGTGACGGGCAGCTCGAGCTGAATGCCTACGTGCTGCATTCGACGCTGGACCTGTTCAGCGACTTCACCTACTTCCTCGCCGACCCAGAGCGCGGCGACCAGTTCGAGCAGAGCGAACGGCGCACGATGGCAGGCCTGGATGCCGCGCAGTCCTGGAGCGCGACCCTGGGCGGCTTCGAGATGCGCAACAAGGTCGGCCTGCAGACACGCTACGACCGCCTGGCGCCGGTCGCCATCCACGTCACCGCCGCGCGCACGCGCACGGCCACCGTCCGCGAAGACCAAGTGCGCGAGGCGAGCGCCGGCTTGTACGCGGAGAGCGCGGTGCGCTGGAATGCCTGGCTGCGCAGCGCCGTGGGCGTGCGCTACGACGCCTATCGCTTCCGCATCGCCAGCAGCATCGCCGGCGACAGCGGCAGGGCGCGCGACCATATCGTCTCGCCCAAGCTGTCGCTGGTGTTCGGCCCCTGGAACAAGACCGAATATTTTGTCAACGTGGGGCGGGGCTTCCACAGCAACGACGCGCGCGGGACGACCCAGACGCGCCTGCCCGACGGCGGCCCGTCCTCGCCGGTGACGCCGCTGGTGCCGACCCGGGGCGGCGAGCTGGGTGTCCGCAGCGAAGCCATCCCGGGCCTGCAAAGCTCGCTCGCGCTGTGGCGTCTCGATATCGATTCGGAGCTGGTGTTCGTCGGCGACGCCGGCGAGACGGCGCCGAGCCGCGCGAGCCGGCGCACGGGCATCGAGTGGAACAACCACTACATCGTCAGGCCGGGACTCCTGCTCGACCTGGACCTGGCCGCTTCACGCGCCCGCTACACCCGGGTTGACCCGGCGGGCGACGCCATTCCCGGTTCCCTCGACCGCGTTGCGTCCTTCGGCGTGACGCTGGACGCGCCCGGGCCGTGGTTGGCCGCCGTCGAGCTGCGGCATTTCGGCCCGCGTCCGCTCATCGAAGACGGCAGCGTCTCGTCCGCCTCGACCACGCTGGTCAATCTACGCGCGGGCTATCGGCTGAGACGGAATACCAGTCTCAGCCTCGACATCTTCAACCTGTTCGACAAAAAGGCCAGCGACATCGATTACTACTATCAGTCGCGCTTGACTGGCGAAGGTCCGGACGGCGTAAACGATATCCATTTTCATCCGGTCGAGCCTCGATCTTTGCGACTGACACTCGCACATCGTTTCTGACTTTTTTGCCATCGAACTGACGCGACATCCAGCTTAGAGTGCCGAACAGAATCTTAATTATGAGAGCCGTGTGCCCGTACACTGCGCCAGTCCGAACGTCTGCAATCGGTCGATAGTGACGTACACGACCATAGTTCTGAAACTAAAACGGCGGCCGTGTTCGCAGACGGACTGATCACATGGCCCAAGCACTTCTAATTCCGGCCGGTCGCTGCCAGCCGGACAGGTCGCCAGCAGCTTATTGGTTGCCAAAGGCTTGACGTAATTCGCGTGCTGCCAGATCTTCGGCATCCTTTGCTTTATCGACAACTTTGCCCATGCCGAAGAACTCGTGCGTGACGCCAGGATATTCCTTGTAAGTTACTTTGACGCCATCGTTTTTCAATCGGTCAGCATAGGTCTTGCCTTCGAATAGCAATGGATCGATTTCAGCAGCTATGACGGTGGCAGGCGGCAAGCCTTTAAGCGATTTAGCGGCCAGCGGTACCGCGTAAGGATTGTTCGCGTCTTGTGGCTTGCCGAGGTAGTGCTTATAAAACCATTCCATCATCGGCTTGTTCAGCGGCTTGGCTTCAGCATTGCGTTTATAGGAGGGCGTGTTGAAGTCGTGTCCGGCCATCGGGTAGACAAGTAGCTGGTGGACCGGAAGGGTAGCCCCCTTATCACGAGCCATCTGCGATACGACTGCGGCTAAGTTGCCGCCGGCGCTTTCACCACCAACCGCGACACGTTTCGGATCGCCATTGATTTCACTTGCATGCTGGAGCACCCATGTATACGCCGTATACGCATTGAACCGCCCCGGCTTTCGTGGAGGCCGGTTAGTGTGAGTCAGGCCGGGATGGCTTGACTGCTCAGTTGCTTGTAATAGTTTGCCTCAGCTTCGGCCGGCGGTATATAGCCGAGTGGCTCAAGCAGGCGGTGGTGGTTAAACCAGGACACCCATTCCAGCGTGGCCAGTTCGACGGCCTCACGCGTCTTCCAAGGAGCGCGGCGGTGGATCAACTCAGCCTTGTAGAGTCCGTTGATGGTCTCGGCCAAAGCGTTGTCGTAGCTGTCGCCCTTGCTGCCCACAGACGGCTCAATGCCGGCTTCTGCCAGACGCTCGCTGTACCGAATCGACACGTATTGCGAGCCGCGGTCGCTATGGTGTACCAACGCGTTTCGTTCCGGCTGACGCGCGTACAAGGCCTGCTCCAAGGCGTCGAGGACGAAGTCTGTCCGCATCGAGCTGCTGACACGCCAGCCGACGATGCGCCGGGCAAAGACGTCGATGACGAAAGCTACGTAGACGAAGCCCTGCCAGGTCGAGACATAAGTGAAATCGCTGACCCACAGCTGGTTCGGCCGCTGCGCCTTGAATTGGCGGTTGACCCGGTCGAGCGGGCATGGCGCCTTCGCATCCGCTACCGTGGTGCGCACGACCTTGCCGCGCATGACGCCTCGCAGGCCGGCCTTGCGCATCAAGCGCTCCACCGTACAGCGGGCCACATCGGTTCCCTCACGCCGCAGTTGGCGCCACACTTTGTCGGCCCCGTAGACCTGCAGGTTCGCCTGCCAGACCCGTTCGATCTCGACGCTCAGCACGTCGTCGCGCTGGACTCGTGAACAGCGCAGTGCCGGATTGCGCTGCTGCGCCGCGTGTCGCCAGTAGCCCGACGGCGCGACCTGCATCACCCGGCAGATCGGCTCGACACCGTAAGCATGGCGGTACTGGTCGATGAATGCCCTCACGATTTGAAGCGGCGGTCGAGCTCCGCCTGGGCGAAAAACGCACTCGCCAGACGCAGGATCTCGTTTGCCTTGCGCAGCTCGCGCACTTCACGCTCCAGCGCCTTGATGCGCTCCTCCTCGGCGGTGGTCGGCCCTGGACGCTGGCCGGTATCGCGCTCCTGCTGGCGTACCCAGCGACGTAGGGTTTCAGGTGTGCAGCCGATCTTGGCTGCGATCGATTCGATGGCTGCCCACTGCGAGTTGTACTCGCTGGCGGCCTCGCTGACCATGCGCACGGCGCGCTCGATGACTTCTGGGGAATACTTGGGTTGCTTCTTCATAGCTCCATTTTCTCAAACAATGGAGCCTCTACAAAACCCGGGGCGGTTCACATCATCTGCAGCTGCAGGGAATTTATGTTCTGGGGCTTGATGATAATCGACCGACACCATAATCGCTTTGGCCCCTTTTGCCAGCGCACGCGGAGACGCTTCGTAGGTCTTTGTATCGGCGATTACAAAGCCACCACCGTGGTAATACAACATGACAGGAAATGGACCATTGCCCTCTGGCGTGAACACATGGATTGGAATGTCACCATGCGGACCAGGTATGCTCATGTCCTTTACGGTCACGCCAGGATCGGGCTCAGTGCTCTTGCCTTGCTCCTTGAGCACTTTCTTGACTGCGTCTGCAGGTGTTGGCTGCTTGCGTGCTTCCTCCGGAGACAGTTTCTCGATTGGTTTGACGCCGAGCGACTTTAGCGCATCCAACACCTTTTGCATCTGTGGGTCAGCCTTTGGTGGCTCCGGGGATTTGCTAGTTTGTGCGTACGCTAGGCCTGCCGTCATAAGCAGCACACCTGCTGGCAACAGAATCGATTTTATACGCATTGTGTTCCTTTAAATTGTTGAGAGTGGTATAGCTCCGTTATGCCCAGAAAACTTCTTCCCGGAAATGCAGCGAAGCGTTATCGAACAAGGTAGTGCCGGCATAGCACAATTTCCAGAAGTAGCATCTATGGCTCAGAGCACGGCCCGTCATTTTGCTCAATTAGGGTATGGGTAAAGGCACAACAAAGGCGCACGGTTAGTATGCTTGAGGCGTGGCAATGCTTACCGCTGCACGATAAGGTAGGTGGTTTGCAGCGAACGTCCGGATTGGGTTACTTCGCAGCCGACCTCAAGTGAAATACGGCTTCATCGCCAAATATCGAACCATCTGACCAACGCGAACGATGTGCCGTGTACTCGGCGTATCGAGCAGTGGTTTTTATGATTGGCTTGGACGGCCGGCGAGTGCTCACGAACGCGAAAATGCCGAGCTCCTCAAGGCAATCAAGCACAGCCACGAAGCCAGCGACGGCACATTTGGTTCGCCGCGCGTAGTGGGAGACCTTATCGACGCTGGTTTTTCCTGCAGCGAGAACCGCGTAGCGCGATTGATGAAAGCAGCCGGCATCAAGGCCCGTCACAAGCGGCGTCGGGCGCCAGGCCAGCTTGACTCTCCAATCCACGCGATCGCGCCGAATCTGCTGGACCGGCAGTTTGAAGCCACAGGACCGAATCAGAAATGGGCTGCGGACTTTACCTACGTTTGGACCGGCGAAGGCTGGCTATTCGTCGCTGTCGTCCTGGACCTGTACTCACGACGTGTGGTGGGCTGGTCGATGCAACCGACGATGACGGCGCAACTCGTCATGGATGCCCTATTGATGGCTATTTTCCGTCGTGGCCGGCCCCGCGCTGTGTTGCATCACTCCGACCAGGGTTCGCAATACACGAGCGAGGACTTTCAGCGCCTGCTCGAATCGCATGGCATCGTTTGCAGCATGAGCCGTCGTGGCAACTGCTGGGACAACGCTGCAATGGAGAGCTTCTTCTCGACGCTCAAGACTGAGCGCCTGAGCAAAAAGCATTATCGGACCAGGGATGATTTACGCGCCGACGTGTTCGACTACATTGAAAGGTTCTACAATCCACGCCGGCGTCATTCCACTCTCGCCTACATTAGCCCAGTACAGTTTGAAAATCTACAATGCGCCTAACGGAAGTGTCCGTATCCATGGGGGAAGGCCAGAGTGACTGCTTAAGATGTTAAACCGTCCAAAACCGGATCACAGGGACAGTAGCTGCGCGGTTGAAGAGTGACGGCTCAGACTAACCAAACATCCAAAACCGGTTTACCAAGAGAGTGGCTACGCCAGCTGTGCGGCGGAAGAATAACCGTTCAGAATACTCAACCCTGCAAAAACGGTTTGCAAAATGGCATTGACGGGCATGCGGCTAAGGCAATGCCGACACGCTTCATCTGACACAGCGAAGTGTTTGTCCGTAAAATCTATAACGACGACTTCATCCTGCAGGAAGGCGCCAAGGCCGGCATGCTGCCGGAATCGCTGGAGAAGGAACGCATGGTCGGGCAACTGCAACGCGACAACTTCCGCAAGGCATACAAGGCCGGCGCGAAAATGGCGTTCGGCACCGATGCCGGCGTCTACCCGCACGGCGACAACGCGAAGCAGTTCTTCTACATGGTCAAATACGGCATGACACCGATGCAGGCGATCCAGGCCGCCACCATCAACGGCGCCGACCTGCTGGGGTGGAAGGACCGCGTCGGTTCGATCACGCCGGGCAAGTACGCGGACGTGGTGGCCGTCGCCGGCGATCCGTTGGCCGATCCGGCCGAACTGACCCGCGTGAACTTCGTCATGAAGGGTGGCGCCATCGTCCGGAATACGGTGACAAATTAGGCGGCCCCGGCCAGGTCGTCAGCGGAACGCCGGGGGCACGTAACATCCACCGGGAGGAACGCGATGTCTTTCGACGATTTCACGGCCTGTATCGACGCCTGCCATGCCTGCGCGGCCGCCTGCGACCGCTGTTCGACCGCCTGCCTGCAGGAAGACGACGTCAAGATGATGGCGCGCTGCATCGCGCTGGACATGGATTGCGCCCAGATCTGCCGGACGGCAGCCGCCTTCATGGCGCGCGGCAGCGATGTCGCCCGCGACCTGTGCCGGTTGTGCGCGACCATCTGCACCGCGTGCGGCGACGAGTGCGGCAAACATCCGATGGACCACTGCCAGGCATGCGCCCAGGCCTGCCGCGCGTGCGCCGACGCGTGCCGGCGCATGGCCGCCTGAGCGGTCAGTCCCGCCGCGGCGGCGCCAGGTCGTCTTCGGTCTGGTTGCCGCCTGTTTCCGGCGCACCCAACCCGGTCGAGCCGGGGCTCGCCTGACGGCTGCGCGTATCCTGGTAGCCGCGGTTGATGGCCGTCGCGGCCGTGTCGGCGCCTTCCGCGTCGGCGTCGAGCGGTCCCTGACGGTTGCCTTCCTTGCCGGCTTGGCGCGGCGACGGCGGGATTTCCTCGGCACGCGGCTGCGTGCCGCTACCGCCCGTCTCGGCCATCGTCTCGTGGGTGAGCGTACTGCCTTCTTCGCCACTCGTGGGGTTGCCGACGCCGATGGTGGACGATTGCTCGTTCTGCTGGCCTTTGCCGCCCGCGCTGGTCGATTGTGCGTTCATGTGGTCTCCTGATGTCAGATGGGGATCTCGGACGTGCCGCCGCTCACGCTGCCGAACTCCTGCAACTGTTCGATCGACAGGCGGCGCTCGTTGAGGGCGGCCAGGATGGCTTTCAATTGCTCCGGATCGGGCTGGATGTAGACGATGCGCTGCTCGATCTCGTCATCCCAGCAGCGGGTATAGGGCACGTCGGTCTCGGCCATGATCTTCGCGTCGAAACTACCGTCGCGCAGTTCGCCGAACAGCGTCACCTTCGTCGTGTCGGGCGTCGTGTTTTTCACGGTGATGCTCATGCATGCTCCTTTCGGTTGGCAGTTCGTTGTGGCCATTGTCCCGTAGGCGCGGCCGCACTGCAAACACGGTTCAAGCGTGCGCGGCGGCGCGCCCGCCGGATCAGCCGACCCGGTAGCGCGATGCCGGCTTGCCGCGCATCGCGCCCTGGAACAGTTTCGCGGCCGCCTCTTCGAAATTCTTCCACAGCTGCCCGTCCTCGACGGAGGGGAAGGTGACCTGTTCGCCCAGGTCGAGGCCGGCCAGCGCCGCGTCGACGCAATCCTCGGCGTTCATCACGATCTGCGGATCCATCGTGCTCAGCGGGATACCTGCCGCGTCCCAGATGTCGGTCGCCGTCGCCGACGGCGCCACCAGTTGCACGCGCACGTTCGTACCCTGTACCTCGTTCTGCAGGGCGCGCGTGAGATTCGCCACGTGGCCCTTGCCGGCACTGTAGAACGCGCTCGGCGGCAGGAAGCCGAAGCCCAGTACCGACGACACGTTCACGAGCGTGCCGCGATCGCGTTCGATAAATGTCGGCAGCGCCGCCAGACTCAGCCTGGTCACGGCATCCACGTTGATCGCCTGCTGCCACACCAGTTTCGCCGGGTCGGCGGTCGCCGTCGTGCCCATCACGGACACGCCCGCATTGTTGACGAGCATCGTGATGCCGTCGTCTTCGCGGATCAGGGCGGCCAGGCGCTCGACGTCGGCAGCCTGGCTCAGGTCGGCGACGAATGGCCGGGCCTGCACGCCATACGTCGCGCGCAGCGTATCGGCCAGCGCGGCCAGTTTGTCGCCGCGGCGGGCGACGAGGACGAGGTCGTACCCGCGCCGCGCAAGGCGGTCCGCATAGATCTTACCGAGGCCTGCGGAGGCGCCCGTGACGATGGCGGTGCCTTGCTGTGCTTTGCTCATGATGTGCTCCTTGATGGTTGTCGTGGGGGTTGGCCATCAAACATGATGGATGTCATGTTTGGACGCAAGAAGCATGATGGATATAATGTTTGACGTCAACCCAACAATTTCTAAGGAGGCGATAGTCATGCGCTATCCACCTGAAGAGACCGCCGAAAAGCACCGCCGTATCCTGGAAGAGGCGGGCCGGCTGTTCCGCGAACGCGGCTTCGCCGGCGTGAGCGTCAGCGAGATCATGAAGGCGACCGGCCTCACCCACGGCCCGTTCTACAACCATTTCGCGTCGAAGGAAGCGCTGATGGCCGAGGCCTTGGCCGACCTGTCGCGCAAGACGCACGCTGATTTCGACCGCATCGTGGCGGAGGAGGGGATCGGCGCCTACCTGGACCTGTACCTGAGCCGGCGCCACGTCGACCACGCCGGTGCCGGCTGCCTGATGACGGCGCTCGCGCCCGACGCCGGCAAGGAGCCGGCGACCCGGTCCGCGTTCACGTCCCATGTGAAGGGCGCGATCGACCGTCTCGTGCATGCGCTGCCCGGCAAGCGCCGCGGGGCGAAGGACGCGCGGGCGGAGGCCATGCTGGCGCTGAGCGCGATGGTCGGGGCGGTCGTTCTCGCCCGCGCGGTGGACGACGCGGCCCTCGGCGACGAGATCCTGGCGGCGGCGCGGCAAGGGCTTACGGATTGATGCAAAGGGTGGTCCGGGAACCGGCCGGGATGATATACTGTATAAAAACACAGTGACATCAGTCCCACCATGCCGAACTTTACGCCCATCGACCTTGGTCCAGCCCTTCCGGAAGAGATCTCGACCGGCGCGAGCGGCCGGCTGCACGTCAAGTTGTACCGCCAGGCCGACGACGCGATCACGGAGGCGACGACCGACATCGAACTGGCGCGCGAATTCATCGCGCACGGCGAACTCAGCGCAAAATCGATCCAGAACACGCAGAAGGAATTGTTCCGCTTCCTGACCTGGTGCCGCGAGGAGGCCCGCAAGACGCTGGGCCAGCTGAACGTCGCCGATCTGAACGCGTACAAGGAATTCCTCAAGAATCCGCCACCCGAATGGGTGTCCACGACGAAGTGGCCGCGCACCGACCCGCGCTACCGGCCGTTCACGGGCCCGCTGTCCGACCCGAGCCGGCGCCAGGCCATGATCGCCGTGAAGGGGCTGCTGGGATTCGCGGAACAGACGGGCTATCTGCGCCGCAATCCGGCCGCGCTCGTGCGCAACGTGCGGGCGCCGTCGGCCAGCCGCATCACGCGCTACCTGACCCAGGGCGCGATCGCGCTCGCCATGGACACCGTCGCGGCGCGCCCGGCCGACACGCCGGCCGCGGTCAAACGGCGCGCGCGCGACCGCTTCCTGCTCGTCGCGTTCGCGCACACGGGCGCACGCCTGAATGAAATCGTCGGCGCGGCAATGGGCTCCATCTACACGGAAGGCAACGGCCGCTGGTGGCTGGACGTCGTCGGCAAAGGCAACAAGCCGCGCCGCCTGCCGGTTCCGCCCGACATGCTGGATGCGTTCCGCAGCTACCGCCAGGCATTCGAACTGCTGCCGCAGACGAGCCGCACCGACCGCACGCCGCTGGTCCTGTCGAGCCGCAGCCGCGGTCTCGCGCGCATCACCGACGAAGCGGCCTCGGAAGCGATCAAGGCGGTCTTCGCCGATGCCGCGCACGTCGCGGAGGCCCGTGGCGACACCGACACGGCCGCCACATTGCGCCAGGCCTCGGCCCACTGGCTGCGTCACAGCATGCTGACGAACCACGCGAACAACGGCGTCCAGCTCAAGACCCTGCAGGACACCGCCGGCCACGCGAACATCGCGACAACGGCGGCCTACCTGCACAAGACGGACAATGAGCGCTATGATGAAATCATGGCGTCGGCGAACCGGCGCGGGATCGTGTGACATCATGATGCAAGCTCACGACATCGCCAGCGGCATAGCGGGGGACGTGGTGCTACGGCCGGTCAGCCCGATCGAACGGCCCGGCTCGATCAACCAACGTCCTTATCAGGCGTTGATCGGCGTGACGAACCAAGCAGGGCAGGCCGTCGCCGAAGTGCGCAGCGGACCGGACGGCCGGTTCGAGATCATTCTCGAGCCCGGCACTTATGTCCTGCATCCGCAATCGGAGGCCATTTACCCGCACGCTGCGCCGCAAACGGTGACCGTGGTCAAAGACCACGTCACGCCGGTCCATATCGTCTACGACAGCGGTATGCGTTAAACGTGACGCAGGGCAGGGCGGTCAAGCTTGCCTGCCCTTCGCCGGTGCATCACGCGAAGCCGATGCCGACGATCCGGCTGCCCCAGTCGTGGTTCGACAGGATATCCTCGTTGACCAGCCATGCGCGCCGGGTGTTCCTCGGATCCACCGTCACCGCGGAGTAATCGCCCCAGCGGCCGCCGCCGAACCACGTCGGACTCGTGAAGGCCGCCATGCCCGGGCTCAGGACATACTTGGCACCGTCGTTGTGGTCGAAGCCGGAGAACCGCACCTGGGCGTTGGTGCCGCGCGGCGGATCGGTCAGCGTCCACGTCACGAAGATGTCGTTGGCGCTGTTGGCCGCGATCGACGCGTTGAAATCGAACGACGTCGACGTCCCGAAGAAGAATGCGCTCTGCACGAGCGAATTGGTGGCCGTGTTGATCTGGTAGAACTTCGGCGCCGCATACCCGACCAGATTCACGGTATGGACCTGCCACAGGAAGTCGCCGGTCTGCGTGCTGGCGTTGACGAAGCGGCCGTCGAGCGTGTCGAGCACGGCATTGGTGCCCGGCTGCGGGGCGTCGGGCGGAGCGGTGTACGACGGCACCGAGACGTTCACCGGCCCCGTCAGCTGGATGCCGTTCGGCCGGCTCGAATTGGTGAGCGTGTAAAGGGACAGGCTGCTGCCGCCCGACGCGGCGATCAGGAACGTCCGCGCGTTCTGGTCCAGTACGATCGGCGGGGCCAGCGTCGCGCGCAGGCCCGTGAAGACCGGCACGGAAAATCCGAGCCCGTTGTACAGACGCGCCTTTGCGACTGCGAACATATCGGCGCCGCGGAATCCGCCCGACGAGGTGAACACGTTGGCTGTGAAGATGACCGAGTCCTGGTCCATTCCCAATTGCGGATAATCCCAGAAATCGCCGGCGTTGAAGGTGACGTTCAGCGCGTAGATGAAATACGCGCCGAGCGGGTTCGACGTCGTGGAAATGGCGACGAAATACAGTTGGCGGGTCGTCGATTCCTGGAACGCATCGGCGGTGATGACCCAGCGATTCCAGACGCTGTCATAGACCGCGCGTGGATCGAACAGTACGCGCGTCGTATAGCCGAAAAAGGCCGCCAGCGAAATACTGGTGCGTTGGCTCGGATTCGTCCGGACGAAAATGTCGATGTGTGAATTGGTGACTTCGACAAAATGATCGAGCCCCACCGCGCCGTGCGTATCGGGCGGAATCAGTCCATCCACATCCGTCGCGCCGGGAACGTTCGGCCCGGTGAGGGTGACCGGCGCATGCGGCAGCGCTTCCGCCTCGAATTCGGCGGCGACGTGCTTTTCGGCGGCCGGACCTTGCGCCCGCAATTGCGTCTTGAGCTCTTCGTACTGATCGGCAGGCATGGTGGGCAGGAAGGGCTTCGATTTTCCTTGCGCGACAGCGCGGGGAGAAGGTGAGACGTTGTTTTGCATGTCCTGCAGCATGGTCTCCACAGTCCTGAACTGCGGCGCCGCGGCCTCGAGCTGGGCCC
Organism: Massilia putida; assembly: GCF_001941825.1. NCBI lineage: Bacteria > Pseudomonadati > Pseudomonadota > Betaproteobacteria > Burkholderiales > Oxalobacteraceae > Massilia > Massilia putida. Next base: position 323,178 of record NZ_CP019038.1, on the reverse strand, counting down.
CGACTTCGATTGAAGAATGTTTCACGGCATTTTTCCTTTCCATTGAAATGGCTTGCGGCGCTGGAACAATCGTCCTGCTCTGAATTCCGCGCATCCACTATCGTTATAAACGGGCTCGACGTTCTTGACAGGGGTCAGGGCGGGAAATCAGCAGGGAAAGCGCCGTTTTTGAAAGGGAGGGGTTGGCGTGATGTAGCGCAAGCACGCGAAAGACTATTTCGCGGGCGCAAATGGAGACGTTTTGTTAGCAAAACCTGTAGACTCGGGCGTGAAAACGTGGCGGATCGGCTCCTAACGTGCCGATTCTGAGGATCTTTATTGGCGGACTATGGCGCCAAGCCCGAATTTTAGTTAAATCGACATTATGAAGTGTAATGTCGAGTTTATAAAACGTCGCCGCGTGGTTTATCTGGGGCCAAAAGGTGTGTTTGAATTTTACGGATAAGCCTCTTTTTATGGATAAGCTTCTCTGTCGCGCCATTCCGGAATTTCACCAGGATGGCCATTTGAATCTGAATCCGGATTAGCCGGCTCCGGTTCAAGCGCAATGTCGAGCCAATGCAAGAGCACGCTGTTCTTCAGGCGAGTATAGCTTCCACAAAACCCTGACAGACGGCAAGTCCGCGCCGCACGCATGGCACCGGCCACGCGTGCGGCGCGGCGATCTGAATACGGATTAGCCGGCTCTGTGTAGACCCAATATCGAGCCAATGCAAGAGCGCGATGCTCGTCAAGTGAATGTAGCTTCCACAAAGCCCTGACAAACGGCACGTCTTCGACGAACGCATGACGCCTGCGGCGCAGGCGATCTGAATACGGATTGGCCGGCTCTGGTTGGACCCAATATCGAGCCAATGCAAGAGCGCGATGTCCGTCAGGCGAATGTAGCTTCCACAAAACCCGGACAAACGACACGTCCTCGACGAACGCAGCCGCCCGCGTCGCAGGCGGCGAGGACCGTGCGCGTCCGCCTGCGGCCCGGCTGGCGCATCGATCAGCCAACCGGACGACGAACGCCCGGACGACTGGCAGCGCACGAATGCTCCGATTCGCGTCGACACGCCTCGCGCTTGCGATCTGCGACGTGGGAGGCTACCGTTACAGCCTTGCATGGACACTGCCGACTCATCCTGGGCGCGGGACCGAACCCGGCGTTGCGATAAAGGCCAGCGCGTCGAAACAGCGGCGCAGGAGAAGGCCGGGATAAACAAGCCGACACGGTCGGCTAACCGTTTACCCCGCCAGGGAAGCACGAGCCCGCCCGACAACAAACATGGTATTTGACATAATATAAATTATGCGAAAGAGGATCGCTGGTGTAACGTGTCACGAAAAAGCGCAGATTGTTTGTGTAAAACTGTTGCCGAACGTCATACAATCGCCTTCAATGCCAACATTTGTCGCGATCGCAGCTACAAGCTCGCGACGCATTTGATCAACGATCTCCTGATTTACTCGCTCGGGCTTGCTTGAGATCTTCGAGTGCGCCGCGTACGCAGTTCGGCGCTGCGTTTCGATAGCTTTTGCAGCGTCCACAGCCGCCACTGATTCCATGCCGAGTTCGGTCAGTGCGTCCCACGACCTCGTCTGCGCCGACGTCCAGAGCGCCGCCACCGTCTCGCCCGCTGCGACCTGCAGTTCATTCGGCAGGTCTGCATGATCGACTGTTATCTTTGCCGATCCGTCCGTACATCGGTAGTTAGCAGACTCGAAAAATCGAGGCACTGGCGATGAGGCAACCGTGCTCACCTACGACACCGCATTTTTCGGCACCGCTCATCGTTCAATGTCTGAGCTGCGCTAACAGCAAACGAATCTGTTGTGACGACCGCTAGACGATTTCCAGAGCTACCTTTCCGTCGACGCACGCTGACTCAGCTTGCGTGCTCCGAACGGCCTATAAAGCGTCGTTGCAACCATGCATGTAATTTCGATTTCCAGGAGCGTACCTTGTTAGATTGGCCAGATGCCGGGACACTCGTCTGTAGGCCACTCGGCGACAGCGCTCATGCTTCTCGCCGTGGAATTTGTCGTCGCGTCACGGAAATTTCGTTATCTGCTTCCGTTTGTTCCGTAGCTCGTCAACAACCAATCAAGATAGGCGATTCAGGTCATTTTGCGATTTTATTTTTTTCGCTGCCCCGAAAAGGCGCCCTTCCCCGGCGTCACTCTGGCACGCAGCCCGTTCGCGGCGAGACATCGTTCGGGAAACTCTGGCGTATGCGAAAGCAAGTCCGAGCTTGGTTCCGTTCATAATAAATGATATCGACGCGACTGGCCTTTCTGACGGCCGCAAATAGCTTGGTCATCGAGCGGTCGATGCCAAATGCTTTCCACAAAATTGCGGCATGTTTGTCTCCTATCTGTCGAACTAGTTCTTCGCAACCGCAGATGCGCTCTATTTGCAACAAGTGTCGAAGCAGGCGCTGCAATTCGGTTTGCAGATTGCGATGCGCTGCCTTTCTCCTCGATTAGTTGGCTTTCGTTTTCGGCAATCTGCTCTTCGAGAATCCGCACTTGAGCCCACATGGCGGGCCACCTACACTGCATTCGATGTCAAGAGGAGAAATGCAATATGTCAACACTATCGGCCATCGACTCATTGCATGGCAAGGTCGCCATCGTTACTGGCGGTACGGGAGGCATCGGCAAGGGCGTGGCGCTGCACCTGGCCGCGCGCGGCGCGCATGTCGTCATCAACGGCAGGAGCGCGGACAAAGCCCAGGCCGTGCTCGGCGAGATACGCGCCGACGGGAGCCAGGCGTGCTTCGCCCCGGGCGATGTGCGGTCCCGCGCCGACATGCAGGCCGTGGTGGCTGAGGCGGTACGCCAGTTCGGCGGTGTGGATATCGTCGTGCCCAATGCGGGCGGCAACGACGACGAGGCGCGCTCGCCCGAAGTACGCGGCCCGTTCGCCGACGTCGACCTGCAGCGCGTGACCCATTTCGTCGACCAAGCCCTCGCGGCCAAGCTGCTGGTGGTACAGGCCGCCGTGCCCGCGATGCGCGAGCGTGGCGGCGGCAGCGTGGTGTTCGTCATCTCCGAGGGCGGACGCACCCCCACACCGGGGCAGACGGCCATCGCCAGTTTCTCAGGTGGACTGATCGCCGCGAGCAAGGTGCTGGCCAAGGACCTGGCGCGGGAGCGCATCCGTGTGAACTGCGTCTGCGTGACGGTGGTGCGCGACACCCCCTCGTGGGAGGCGGTGTTCTCCCCCGACAGCACGGTCTCGGACATGCACCGCAAGCAGTACGAAAAAATCGTGGCGCGCAGCCCGCTGGGCGTGGCCAGTCCGGCGGACATCGGCAAGGTCGTGGCATTCTTCGCCTCCGATGATGCGGCCTACCTCACCGGCACTGTCATCAGCCCAACCGGCGGCCTCACCATCCATTGACACCAGGAGACCACATGAACGGCCCTCTCGCAGGCCTGCGTATCCTCGACCTGACATCCAACTTCATGGGCCCGTATGCCTCGCTGCTGCTGGCGGGCCGTGGGCTTCTTTAGCGAGCAGCAGCACCCGAGCGAAGGCACGATCCGCACCATCGGCATCCCACAGCAATGGAGCGAGACCCCGGCCACGCTGCGGCACCCAGCCCCGCGCTTGGGTGAGCACACGCAGGAGCTGCTGCGTGAGTATGGTTTCGGCCAGGACGAAATCGAAGATCTGCTGCAGTCAGGCGGCGCCCGAGCGGATACCGCAGCTTGTTCAGCCTGCCGGTTCCGCGTCTGCGGACCGGCTCAGCAAGTGCTCTAACAGAGCCCGTGCGCCAAATTGCGCTTTTTAGCGATAGCTTCGTGCTCTGAACAGCTCGTTCCTAGCCTTGTTTGTCCGATGGCCCTGTATGCAAATGGCGCACTGCCGGCCAAATAACCGGTTTGCGTCACTTTCACTGTTCTGACTCCCTTGAGCCCGTGCAGGCGCCTCGCAGGCGCTCCAAGGATTAGTCGGCCTTATCGTCTATCGCCGTTCTCCTTGAACACCGGACCGGTGTTCGCGACGCTGCTGAATTTCGGTGTCGAAGCTGGCGTTGGAGAACGAGGGCGAACATGCTATCGATCGAAGACAAGGCCAGCGCGTTGAAACGGGTAATCTCACGCGAATACCTCGTTACAAAAGGAGAGAGTTCCAGGAACAGTCACTATTTACGAAACTACGGTGCCGGCGACAATGGCATGGTGTGCAAAGATTTCGTGTGGTTGCCGGAGGGTGACTGTTCGTTGGACAGTACGCTCAGTGTTTCACGCATCCATCTATGCGATGGATTACGCCGGTCACGATCGTGCCAGAGTAGATCCACTTGCACAGTCGGCAATTCGAATGGCACAGCTTTAACTGCCAACACATCGGCCATGCCAATCGACGCAATCACATGCTGTGGCACAATGGAAATCAGGTCTGTTTGCGCGACAATCCGACCGACGGTTGAAAACTGATTCACCGTCAGCGCAACGCGCCGGGTTCGTCCGAGCTTCGCCAGCTCGACATTGGCAGCACCGTGGGCGCGCCCGGACACACTCATCAATACATGCAGGGCATCGCAATAACTGTCCAGGGTTAATTCGCCACGAGCCAGCGGGTGATTCTTCCGCATAATGCATCGATATTCCCCGCTATACAACTGTTGATGACGAATTGGCGACAGCTCACCTTGTTCGACGTTCAGTTGCAGAACGACACCCGGATACGACCCGATAGCGATATCAATATCGTTCTGCAATAACAATGGCCGCGGATCGCGCGTCGTCAATGGCAACATGCGAACATCCAATCCCGGCGCCTCTTGCCGGATGGCGTGCATTAATGGCGGCATCAAAAGCGCCGCGGCCGAATCAGCCATCATCAAGCGATATGTTGCGTGCGCTTCCGATGCAGATAATTGTCGTGGTGTCAGTGCGACTTCGAGGGTAGTCAAGGCCTGGCGCACTGCGGGCCACAGCAATTCCGCGTACGTTGTGGGCTTTAGGCCGTGCTGACCGCGTATAAATAGTTCATCATCCAACGCGGCTCGCAGCCGGCGCAACGCATTCGATGCTGCCGGCTGTGTCATGCTTAGACGATCGGCAGCACGGGTGAGGTTTTGCTCGCTCATAATCGCGTCAAACACCTTCAACAGGTTCAAATCCAGTGACAAGAAACTCATAAGATTAACTCAGAAACGCGATATACAAGAATCCCCCCTGCCCGTCAAAATTGCTCCGGTCCCCATCAGCGTGCGTCCAAATAGCGCCCTATCAGGCAACCGGGATAAGATGTCCGAGTTCACTGCCTTGGCACTAACATCAAGAAAATGAAGCTATTAATTAAGCAGCGCAGCAACGACCTTGTTGGCGAAAAAATGGCTTGACCATCGCCGGCGGTTTTTGAATACGGCGCAAGCCCCAAGTGCGGTTACTTCATGTCTTGCTCATTTATAAAGACTGCTTGCTGACCTCCTGCTCCACCGCACTCTGACCTGTTCGGCAGGATTAAGATGCGGCAAGTCGAGAAGCAGGCAGAGCAGTTTGAGTGGGCCGTCGAGGTTGGCAGGCTATTGCTTAATGAGAATTCGTATAACACCGACAACGTTCACACACCACATCGAAAATTGAACTGTTGCGCCGTCTGGCCTCCCCTGGAAATCCAGTGCATTTCCTCGTCGCCGATCTTGGGGGACGGCCCTGAAACGAGCTTAGCCAGCGGAGCAGGCTGACAATCAGGCGAAAATTGGTCCAGCCACCGGAATCATGTTGACATTCATGCCAAACGCGGCGGCCACATCGGCCGCCGTTTGCCCGTCACGCGCCGCTTTGATCACCTGTTGGCGCATACCCTGGCGCGTGTGATGGTCCAGTGTGCGCCCGTCTGAGGTTCGTTTGGATTTCAACCAACGTCACATATCGACTTGCTTTGCTTCCTTGAAGGCCTGCAACCCTTGCATTGCCGGACGCTCCAACAGCTGTTTCATCAGTGCCTTTGCCACTGGCGAAGGGGCCCGATTACGCGGCGTGGCGATCTGAATCACACGATTGGCCCACGATTCGGTCAGTTCTATCATCGTAATATCATCAAGCACCTCACGCCCCACCAGACACTCGGGTTGAACGGTTACCCCCAAGCCCGCCTGCACGAGACTGATGGCCACACCGGAAGTCCGCACGCTGTATTTCGGTTTATAGTCCTTGCCGAGCTTTTTGGCGGCGTTTGCCAACACGACATTAAGAGAGCCAATGGCAATCAGGTTTTCCGGTAACAGATCATCAAAAGAAACAGTGGCTCGTTGGCTCAGGCGGTGCCGGTTTGGGACCAGCGCAACGATCCGGTCATTGCGATAGGCGACAGTGTCGACTCCACTCAGGTCGATGTCCCGTGCCACGGCAAATACTCCGATATCCGCCTCGCCCTGCGCCACCGCCGGGACAATGTCGGCGTTTTCCAACTCACGCACGACCAGGTCCACCAATGGGTAGTCGTCTGCGAAGCTTCCCAGCTCGCGCGCCAGGAATGGCGAGATGATTGAACGGGCCGATGCAATGGTCAATTCCCCCCGCATGCCCTCCGAGAACTCTGCGAACTCGGAACGCAAATCATCGAGGTTTCCAAGGATCGCGCGCACATAGCGCGCCAGTACTTCACCGGCCGGTGTCGGCGCCACGCCTTTAGGCGTGCGAGCCAGCAAGGGCATGCCGGCAATTTCCTCGAGATCCTGAATTCGCTTCGTCGCCGTGGAAGCGGCAATATTCTCGCGGATCGCCGCGCGACCGATCTGCTGTTCTTCCACTGCAGACAGGTAAAGCCTGAGTGTAAAGAGGTCTACCTGCCGAATAAGGTGTACGCGATTGAAAGTCATGATACGTTGTCCTTGAAGGTCATGAGGTACTGTCCTGTGGAAAGCCTTCCTTGACGCAAACCTTGAAAACCTTGCATTTGAAGCGCTTTCCACCCAGCACTATACGCTCAAGAAAACCGCTGTCGCCCCACCACGTTATCCATTGTATTCATCACCGTTTCCAATGGAACGCGCACCCACACAATGTTGCCAAGTTACGCATTGGCGACAATACCCGCGTCGTGCAATGCGCCGATTTGCGCATCACTCATGGACAGCACTTCGGCCAGCACTTCGTCAGTGTGTTCCCCCAGCCTCGGTGCACGCCGCACGGCGCAGCGCTGCGAGCCGTTCAGCGACGCAGCCGCACCTGGCGCAGGATATTCGTGCCCGCTGGGATGGTCGAGCATCTGGAACAACGGATTTTGCAAGGAAAGCCGCGGGTCCTCCCGCAAACTGCGGCTCAACGACTGGTAAGCGCCCCAACATACGCCATTCGGTTCAAATACGGATTTCAACGCCGGCAGCGTCAGCACCTCAATTGCGCGCTCAAAGACAGGAAACAGCACGGTACGAAACTTGAAGCGCACGCCTTCATCGCGTGCAAACGATACATTGTAGGTGGCTTCAATCTGTGCGATTTGCGCGTGCAGTTGCAGCGCCTCCAGTAGCCCGGACCACTGTTTGGCGGTGATCGCCACGACCATCACGCGCTCGCCGTCCGCGGTTACAAAATCGCGGCCAAACGCACCGAACAGCGCATTCCCCATGCGGGGGCGGTCGCCGCCGGTCAGGACCTCGGCAATCTGCCCCATGTGACCTAACGACGCCATCGCCATGTTGGACAAGGGCACGGTGACTTCCTGACCAATGCCGGTCATGCGCCGATGCCGCTCGGCGGCCAGAGTTGCGAACGCGGCATAAGCGCCGGTCAGCAGATCCCAGGCAGGAAGCACGTGGTTCACCGGTTGATCCGGCGTTTCCGTTGGCCCCGTCATATAAGGCAAGCCGATGGCCGCATTGACTGTGTAATCCAGGGCCGACGAACCGTCAGCCCAGCCGGCAACGCGCACGGTGATCAGGTCCGGACGCAACTTGCTCAAAGCATGGTGCGCTAGGAATCCATTCTTTGGAAAATTCGTGACGAACAAGCCGCGTTCCGGCCCGGAAGCAGTGATAATTTCCGTAGCGAGCTCCCGGCCTTGCGGCTTGGTGAGATCAATTGCTACGGAGCGCTTTCCCTTGTTCAGGCCTTCCCAATAAAAACTGTCTCCTTCTGGAGAGAGCGGCCAGCGCTTGAAGTCGGGGCCGCCACCAATCGGGTCAATACGGATCACTTCGGCGCCGAACTGATGTAGATGAAGGGCACACGAGGGGCCAGCAATAAAAGACGCGCATTCGACGATGCGCAGGTAATTAAGTAAGTTGTACACGTAGCTTGGTCTTTCCATGGCGCCGACACCAAGCCATGCGCTTGAGCGCCTGACTTGATGACACGAGTAAGTGTGTATTCCTGTTGCCGGTCGCGCGCATCAATGGCCGTTAGCGGACTTTCAGGTGGAGAGCAATTCGGCATATATTAGGAACGCGTCAGCGCTGCATCAACTGAAAAGCCTTGAATCAACACTTCGGATTTCGTGAAATGAAATGGCCGTCTTGTCCCGCAAGACAGAAAGCCTGCCTCGAAAAAATCGACTTCGTTTCGATTCGCCTATTGCCTAAGTCGCCTGCGACATTATCGGCATGTCTTGACGGAGCGATTCCTGCTCAAGTTGGGCTGCAAATCTAGACACTTCAATGGGTGGTTCCCCGCCCAGTGCTTGGTGCGGACGCTGGTTGTTGTAAAACCTAATCCAACCGCCAACATTCCGGCTGGCGTGTTCGAAGGTCTCAACGCGGTGGCGATGCACGCATTGCTCCTGCAGCGTTCGGGTCACGCGCTGCACCATGCCATTCTGCACAGGGCACTGTGCTGTGTGTGATGACCTTCTGCGATGGCGGTGCACGCACAGCGAAGCGCAACGCCTCCACCAGGTCGTCCTGGACCAGGCCTTCCACCGCGTGCCGCGTGAGCTTGCTGGCGCGCTGCGGCCAGGCCAGCTAAGCCGGCCTCGAAGGTGGCGCCCGCGCCGACCGTGTCCACGACCGTGACGGGAACAGCCGGCACTTCCACCCCCAGCTGCGACCGCGTGACCGCGCCCATGCCCCGCTCGCGCCACGTCACGACGACCAGCGCCACGCCCGCTTCCAGCGACTCGTCGATGAACATGTCGACGCGCATGCCCGGATACAGCGCCTGGATGTCTTCCCCGCTGACCTTGAGCCCGTCGCTGTGGCGCTGCACCCAGCGCAGGGCATCGCGCCATTTCTCGACGTCGGGCTCGATCGTCAGCCGCACGTTCGGGTCGTAGACGATCAGGCTGCGGCCGCGCTGCCGTTCGACGAGCGCGCGCGATACAGCGGGTCGGCTCGATCGTTCATCACATCGCCGACGCGCTCTTGCGTGAAGCCGGCGGCGTCATGAAGCAGCGTCGGGGGAGTGAGCCGCGCCTGCAGCATGTAGGGCATTAACATCGGCGTCGGAAAAGCCCCAATTTCGTAAGGCTTCGCGGGTGTGCTGACCAGGCCGCGCCGCCGGACTTTGAATAGCCGCAGGAGTCCGGCTGAAACGTGGCGCCGGTGCCGGTTGTACAACGCCTTCGATTTCCACGAAAGTATCGCGTTCCTTCAAATGCGGATGTTGTGGGGCCTCGCTCATCGAAAGAACCGGCGTGATGCAAGATTCCGTATTTGCCGCCGCCGCGACCCATTCATCGCGCGTTCGGGTACGAAATACAGCGGCGAATTGCTCACGCATGGCAACCCAGCCACTTTGGTCATGCTGTTCCGTCAATGGAGCAGCCTGCAACCCCATGACTTCCAGCGCGGCACGGTAGAAACGCCGTTCATTGGCGGCAATGCTGATGTATTTGCCGTCTTTGGTTGGATAGACGTTGTACCATGGCGCGCCGGAATCGAGGCGATTCGTGCCACGCGCATCGTTCCAGTACCCGGCGGCGCGAAAACCGTAGAACAGCGTCATCAGTGAAGCCGAGCCATCGACCATGGCGGCATCCACGACCTGACCCAGACCGCTACCACGTGCTTCCAGGATCGCGCTGACGACCCCGAGCGCGAGGTAGAGCGAGCCGCCGCCAAAGTCACCGGCGAGGTTCAGAGGAATGGCTGGCGCCTCACCTGCGCGGCCTACCGAATTGAGAACACCGGAAAGTGAGATGTAGTTGATGTCGTGTCCCGGCATTTGCGCCAACGGCCCGGTCTGGCCCCAGCCAGTCATGCGGCCATACACCAGACGCGGATTGACTGCCATGCACTCCAACGGGCCCAGCCCGAGACGCTCTGTTACGCCGGGCCGGAATCCTTCGATCAATGCGTCAGCCTGCCCGACCAGACGCAACACGGCAGCAACGGCCTCAGGCTTTTTCAGGTCCATCATCGCGCTTTGGCGACTGCGATTGAGCAGCTCAAAGCGTGGATCGATCGGAGCGCCGCCATCGTGCCCAGGCGGGCGATCGATGCGAATGATTTCCGCTCCCATATCCGCCAACAGCATGCAACAAAACGGTCCCGGGCCAATACCGCCCAATTCAACAATCTTAACGCCGGCCAAGGGGCCCCGCTTCTTGTCGTGCATGTCTTCCCCCTAATTGAATGTTATTCCGGCCGATGGAACGACGGCCAGTGTATCCGTACCAATTCTCGCGACGCGCCATAGGCGTAGCAACTATCGATCTTTCGCGGCTTGCCGCTCGCATCCACCTCGGCTACGCGCAGTGTGCTCACGGAATATACGGTTTGAAAAGCGGCGCTCGCCAGGGGAACCATCACTTCTTTCAGATGGGTGCAGGTATCGCCCGGCGGGAGGCGCTTGCGCAGTTCGCTGCTCCAGCCCGGGCCAATACGTAGACCGACCAAGGCCTGGAGTGACTCCCCGCCGCGCACGCACTGCGCATACGGATATGCGCGAATGCTGGTGTGGATCGCGCGAATGATCATCGCGTCATCAAAAACCACGCGTAAGGCAAGGTCATGGATAGCTGCGCCGGCCGCGACCGACCGCCCACCGCTGGGGGGGTGAAGTCATGCGTCTTGCGGTCCGCCAGTTGGCTCTCAATTTCAAACAGGCCATCACTGCGTCGAAAGCCACGGAACTCGATTTGGCGGACGTGAAGTTCTTCGCGTGTCACTCCGCCGTCGAACGTCTTACTGTCATTCTCCGGCGTGGATTCGCCCGCGATTTCTTTTTCGCTCATGGAATACCTCTACTTGTGTAATTCAGCTCGCGGACAATCAAGCCGGCCATCGATTCGCCTGCGCCCAATTTTACCGGACCCTTGAATACGTCTAGCTGCAAATTTCCGAAGTCGGGATTCGCGAACACCGAATCGGATAGGGAACGACTGAACTTCGCCTTCTTCGAACTCGGATTTCGAAATTTCCGACTTGGATTGTGCATCGGCTTTCCATAATCTACCAACCTGTGATATCCAACACGCGCCGACTGACAGGCGCACTCACCGCAACCTGGAGTAATCTAATATGGCAAATTTCCTGAATGAATCGCAGCAGATGTGGCTCGATAGCGTGAACCGGTACATGGATAACGAAATTACCGTCGAGTACATCCGTAAATGCGACATGAATCGCGACTATCCTTACGAAGCTTATGAAAAGATAGCCAAGCAAGGCTGGTTGGGACTGCTGTTCAGTGAAGAAGAAGGCGGCGCCGGCGGCAATATTTTTGACTACACACTGATGGCCGAAGGCTTGGGAAAGTTTGGCTTCGACTTTGCTGCTGCCATCCTTGTCCCCACTTTTACTGCGATGAATATCGCCAAGTTTGGCACGCGAGCACAAAAGGAAAAGTACATTAAGCCCTTCATCGAAGGCAAGATCCGGTTCACCTTCATAGCCGACCACGGCGCGGAAATGAACAAGGTGTGTACCGACCACCGAAAGCTGGAACAGACCGAGCGGACCTACCGCACGTTGGGCGCCCAGTCCGGTGACAGGAACGTTTTCCTGTTTTGAATTCGAGTCAAAGCGGCCTTCCGCGATTATCCGAATACGTGCGGGCTGATTTGTTCCGCATAACCAGAAAAGATCATTACGTACATCATCCCGATTATCGACCGCCAACGTCGCTCGCTGGTCCAAGCGGCACTTACGACAATCAAAGAGGGGGCGCGACCCGGGGCAAAAGATCGTGACACCCACCAGAAGCTGCATGGCTTACCAGTTATCGTTGGCACCGAGCTTTAAAGTCGCTGATCGCAGTCCGAATGTTGGTGGACTCGTGGTCTATATAAACGACGACGCGCTCGTCAAGGCGCCGTGATCCACTCATTCTTAAAGGGAGACATCCATGAAACTAATCAAACACCCCCTCGTTTTTTTAGCAGCGATGCTTCTGTCGCTTGGAACCGAGGCCCAGGCGCAGGACATTCCTGTCTCGTCCATTCAACACGCAACCGGCGTTGGGGCATTCTCCGGCGTCGCTTATCAAAACGCGATCCGCTTGGCAGTGGATGAATTCAACGCCAAGGGCGGCGTCCAAGGCCAAAAAATCAAGCTGATGGAGCGCGACGATGCGAGCGACAAGGGCCAGACGATCAACCTTGCCAACCAGGCTGTCGACCGCGATCGCGCGGTACTGGTGCTTGGCCCCTCCTCCACCGCCAATGCCGTTGCGAGCGCGCCGATCTTTAACGATCGGAAGACACCCAACTTGAGCTTTGCCACTTCGGATGCGGTACTCAACGCTGGCCCCTGGTCCCTCAAGATGCAGCAGTCACCTTCGGTCATCAATCCGCTGATCGCCAAGTACGTACTGGAAAAGACGCGCATCAAACGGGTAGCCATCGTCTTCGACCGCACCAACGAGGCTCTGATCGAGTCCAAGACCTTTTTCCGCGACCCGTTCAAGGCCGGCGGCGGCGTCATCACCTCCGAGGAGGCTGTCGTCAGCAGCGACTCCAACTTCCTGCCGCTGGCCACCAAGCTCAAGGCGCAGCAAGTGGATGCCGTCTATCTGGGCACCTATACCGATCAGGCCGCCAACATCATCCAGCAGCTGCGCCAGGCAGGCGTTCCCGAATCGGTGCGCTTCATCGGCACCATCACGCTGGCATCGCCTAAGTTCATTTCCCTGGCCGGCAAGGCGGCTGAAGGCACGATTACTGTCGGCGACTATATGCCGGGAATCAACCGCCCACTGAACAAATCGTTCGAGGCAGCCTACAAGGCCCGCTATGGCGTCGAGCCTGACTCGTGGGCCGCGACTGGCTACACTTTGGCGCAAGTCGCCCTCGCCACCTTGCGCGAAGCGGGTCCAAACCCGACACGCGAAAAGGTTCGTGACGCCTACTTCAAGCTGCGCGACGTGCCCATCCTCGGCGGCTCGGGCCTGTGGAACCAGACCAACCGCAAGCCCTACTACGGCGCGATCGTACAGATCGTCAAGGACGGCAAGTTGGTAGCAGCGCCCTGAGGACCGGGCCGTTTTCATAAGCTACCCCCAAGTACCGTATGCACATGACAGACCGCCCGGGGTCGAAGCGGTCGGTCGTGACGGTTCATCCACGGCGCGACTTCACGCGAAAGCGTCCAGCTGGTGCACCAGGGTGAGGTCCGTCGGTTCGGACACAAATTTACGTACACGATCTACGCGTGATTTTGTTCCAAACTTAGCCGCCTACGGAGGTAAGCGACGAGGAACAGTTTTTCGCATACAGACGAGCGCAGTAAGCTCTCGAGCGCCGCGCAGGCTTGATGTCACTCCATGCGCCGAAACGACACGCACTCCAATTGCCCGGGTGCGCGGTGCCGGTTATGCCTGACCTTGAGGCCGGCGGCATCCATGAACTTTGCCACGCAGTTTTCCCTGCAGGTCCGGTCGGCATTGCGCAGATCGCGATCTACCCGCCATGGGCCTACGTTCCATCGCTCGCCTGGCGGCTGAGACGAGCGTGGCCCAGAAGTACTGGGGTGAGGCGCCTTGCCCGAACGTCACGGCGGTCGGCGTCACATGGCTCTACGGATGCGACTTCGAGATCAAGGTGATCACCTGCCTCCCGCACCGATCGTGCTGCCACTGCAAGCGGAAATAAAAAAAATGGCCGGCGCGCGCATGGCGGCGCCGGCCATTTCGTGACCCGTCACGGAATGCCGCCAGCGCTTGCGCAGGGCCGCGGCGTCACCCGGGCACTTACTTGAAGTAGACGCTGGCCTGGGTCTTGTTGTTCGACTCGTCCGACTCGGACACCGTGTTGCCCGGGTCCGCGATCGCCGTGATCACGTGGGTGCCGCGGGTGCGCGTCGTCGGCCAGACGATGCTGACCTCGGTGCTGGCGCCAGGCTCCAGGTTCACCGGCGCACTGCTGCCGACGATCGAGGTGTCTTCCATGAACTGCACGACGGTGCCGTTGGCCGCGCTCGTGCCTTTGTTGGCCACGGTCGCGCTCAGGATCGCCTTCGAGTTCAGCTGGCTCGACCGAACGCTCGTCACGACGAGGTCGGGCTGGTCGAAGCGTGCGAACATCCGCTTGCCGTCCGCTTGGCGGGCGATCGTGGCCAGTTCCGAGTGATAGCCGTTCGCCGGATCGTCGTTGGGCGACGGGTTGGTGGCGCAAGCCTGCGTGCAGCCGTCCGCATAGCCGACCAGCACCCTGCCCTGGGCGTCCACGGTGGCGTCCATGAAGTCGAGCAGGTTACGGCAGGGGTTCGAGCCGCCGCCCAGCCAAATGCAGCCCGCCTGCACCGGATCGGATGGCGTGGCGTCCGTGGTGATCCAGCTCTTGCCGCCATCGTAGGTATGGGCGACATACAGGTGCCAAAGACCGCTGAAGCCGGCGTCCTGGTAATTGCCCGCGGTCGTGGTGCCCAAGTAGGCGAACGCGGCGCGGTCGCCGTCGCCCGCCACCACGGCCGGGAAGGCGACGTTCTGCACGCCGAATGGGGCGCTGATGTCCTGGTCGTCCGTCCACGTGGCACCGCGGTCGCGCGACACCGCGACGCGCGGATGGCCGTCGCCGTTCTGGTAGCCGAAATAAACGGTGCCGTCACTGCCGATGCCGACCGATGGGTCGCTTTCGCCCGCCGTGCTGTTCGGGATCGTGCGCAGGGTCCAGATCATGCCGTTGTCGGTCGACACGGCGACGCCCTGGCGCCCGCCGCAGCTCTTGTTCGGCAGGTAGACCGTGCCGTCCGGCGCCACCTTGACGTGGCCGTGCAGGCCGCCGCATTGCTCGATCGTGTAGACGGGCATCGACGGACCATAGGTCAGGCCGCCGTTGTCGCTGCGCGCGCAGGTCGCCAGCGCGATGCTTTGCGAGCAGTAATAGACCGCGTGCGGGAAGGTGGCCAGCACCGGCGCCATGCCGCTCACGTAGGGGCCGCCGCCGATGCTCTGGTGGTCGACGCCCTGTCCCACGCCGCCACCCTGGGTCGGGGTCCATGTTTCGGCGTCGTCGTCGGTATAGCAGGACAGGCTGTTGACCAGCGGGTTGGCCAGCAGCTGGGATTCGATGGTGCGTCCCAGCTTGGAGTCCGTCCACAGGATCGGGTCGAGTCCGGTGACCGCCGTGCACGCGGGCGGTGCGGCGCTCTTGGCTTCCCAGACGGCGCTGGCCGGACTGACGCTATCGTTGAACGTGACGCGCAAGGTCTGGGTGTTCGACTGGAACATCACCTTGCCGCTCTTCCAGTTCGCGCCGATGGAAGGTTCGCCCGCCGTCGTTCCGAGGCCGCTGCCGGCCGGCGGCTGGTAGCTCGTATAGCTGGGAGGCGTGCCGCTGCCCGGCGTGGCCGGCACGGGCTTCGGCGTGAGTTCGATGGCGGCGGCGATGCTGTCGCCCAGAGGGGCGTACGGGACCACGCGCACGGTGTAGGTGCCGGCGATCGCGGGCAGCACGGCCACCTCGGGATCGCTCGACGACGCGGCCGAGCCGACGACGTTGCCGCCCTCGTCCAGCACATAGAGATCGAAGTCGGCGGTGCTGTTGGCCCATTGCACGCGCACGGTCAGGTTATGGTCCGCCGCGTACGCGGCCGGGACGTCCACCGTCAGCTTGAAGTCGTCGCAAGGCAGGACGGCGTTGCAAGTGACGGGGCCGGCCAGACCGCTGGTATTCGGCACCAGGAAAGGACCGGCCGCGTACGTCGTCGACGTGTTACGGTCGGTGACCGTGCCCGCCGCCGGCGTCGCCGCGCCGGCGAGGCCGGGCAGCCCGGAGTACAGCACCGCCAGGGTCAGCGGCAAAACAGACCACTTCGTTCTCATCACGTTTTCTCCTGTGGCGCGCAGGCAGGCCAGGCAGACCCGTTCCGCCCGGTTCACCCTCCCGCGTACTGATGAGCACGATATCAAATCCCATCGATATGGATTGCACGATAGAAACGGCGCTTGATTCGGGTCCGCCGAAGGAAGAAGGCCATGGCCAGCGTGCGCGCCAAGGTCGGGCACCGTCCCACGTGCATCCTTCCCCACCGAAGTAACAGATTCGCTTGAATGACTGCCATCCGACAGTTTTGCTTACACATTCCGGAAGTAAAACCGTTGGATGCAGCGCACCTAGACGTTGCATCTCCGATGAGGTCCCATGTACGCGTCTAACAACATGACTTCCGAGAGCGCATGCTCTGCCTAGAAGCGGCTGGTCAGCATGAGGTCGACGCTACGCGGATTGCCGGGTGCATGAAGCGACTGCGTTCCGTCGTGCCACACGTATTCGTAGTATCGGTTCGCCAGGTTGCGCACCTGAAGCTCGACATCCAGATGTTTCCCGACACTGTACGTGGCCGAGACGTTCACGATCGAATGCGCGCCGAACTTCCCGGTCGTGTTGGTCCGGTCCAGAAAATAGCTGCTCTGGCCGTTGATCGATCCGGACAGCCGCAGCACGTCGCTGGCCGTGTAATCGGCGCCGACGTTGTACAACAAATGGGGCGTATGATCGATCTCGTTCCCCTGCGTGGCAAGCGACGCGGCGTCGGCCTTGACGATGAGCGCGCGTTGGACGGCGGCGCCCATCCAGACGCCCAGACGCGACGTCGGCTGCATGTTCACTTGCAGGTCCACGCCGCGGCGCCGCGTTTCTCCGATATTCTCCGCGTCGTTGCCCGGATCGTTCATCTTTCGCCGGGCTTCGTTCGACGCATACTGCTGCCACACCGCCACGCGCCCTTCGATGCCGTGCACCGGCCGGAATTTGACGCCAGTCTCCCAGCCGTCGTTGATCGAGGGCGCGAGGTCGCTGCTCTGGTTGACTTTATAGGTCGCGGTGCCGATACCGACCTGGAACGTGCGGCCGAAGTTGCCATAAACCGAGTATGCGTCGTCGAGCCGATATACGGCGGACAGTTTCGGTTGCCGGATCAATCCGTAATGATTGATGCCGTAGACACGACCGTTCAGCAAGTTGGTGTAGCTGCCGGACAGCTTGTCGACGCGTAAAGCCGGCGTAATGGTCAGGTCGGCAAACGGCTTGTAGATCGCCTGGACGAAGCCGCCTGCGGTGTTCAGGTCGAATTGCTGGTCCCGGGTTTGCGATTGCCGCGCCCGGTTCAACGTGAAGTAGCGCTGGCTCGCGTTGTCCTGGCGTTCCGTGTCCAATCCGCCTACCACTCTCAACTGGCCGATCGGCGTTGCCGCCGGACGCCACGTCAATGTCGTGGACGCGCCGGTGTGGTTTTCCACGATCGTCCGTTCCTGCTGGCGCACCGCGGCGGAAAACGTCACGTAGCGGTGGTCGTTCAGTTCATTGCGATAGATCTGCGCGGTCCAGAACACTTGGCTGCCGAGATCAGTCTCGGCCTGCAAGGCGGCCTGGTTCATCCGGCGGGTGCCGCCGTCGGTGGCATTGTGCGGCATCGACTGTTCCCGGTTCGCGCGGGCTTGCGCATACGTCAGAAAGCCCGGTTCGTCGGCGCGGACCTCATGATGCCGGACGATCAAGCCGTATCGGCTCGTACCATTGTCGGGCGAATAAAACCATTTCCCGGAGAAGCTGGACTTCTCCGCATCCGAGTGGGCGCGGTAGCCCCCGGTCTGTTGATAGCCGACGGCATAGTTCTGGGAAAAGCCGTTCCGGTCGATACCCAGCGCCGCCTGTGCATCGCGCGTGTCGAAGCTGCCGTAGCCGAAGCGGGCCGCCCCGTAATTGCCGCCGACCTTGGTCATGACGTTCGCGTTGCCGGCGATGTTGTGCAGGCCGTAGCGCGGATCGTTCGTGCCGCGTACGAGCTCGACGGCGCGTATGTCCAGCAGCGGCACCAGGTCGAGGTACGGCATCATCCCGTCATTGCTGTTGCTGGGCACCCCGTCGATCAACAGCTTGACGGCATTGATCTCGCCTTCGCCGGTGAAGCCGCGGATCGAAATCTTGCCGGACGTCGTGCCCTGACCATATTGCGTCAGCATGACGCCAGGGAGCTGGCCGAACAGCTGCCAGTTGTGGTTCACGGCCTGAGTCGCGATCCTGCTCTCATCCAGGACATCGACCGACGTCAGCACGTTGCGCGTGCCGAGCGGCCCCGTCGTCCGCCCCACCACCTTCACCACGCCCACCGTCATCGCGGGCGTCGCGGTGCTTTCGGCCATGTCCTGCGCGTCGACCGACAGGCCAAAACACATGCCTACGGCGAGGACAACCGTCTTCTTACGGAAAACCATCATTGAATGTTAGTAGAAAGAAAACCCGAATCTTACCGCAGGTCAATTTTGTCGTAAATCAGAATGAGAATGATTCGCATTAATACAACAAATAGTCGCCGTTGGCGCTGGTCGGATCGATCCCGTGACGCATCACAAAAATAAAAGCTCGTGGCACATCGATGCGCCGCCGTGATGCCGGCCAGTGCACAATAGGTGACTGGCCCAACGAAATACATCCGACGAATCTCGGCTTTCGCCGGCTGTTCGAACAAGCGTGGCTGCCTGTTCGAACACGGCATCGCGCTGCGGCCGTCGCCATAGCATCCTTGACAAACCCGAGGACGCCCTTCCATACTCCGCAGGTCGAAAAAGGCAGGCTTGGTCTGGGTAGGCCCAAGCCCTTCCGCTCAGGAAGTTCTGTTCCGTGCCATGCATGAGATCCCCCGACGATTCCGTCGCAATCGCGTCTGGATTCGTCCGTGGTGCTCGTGAAAACGCCGCTCCGGATGAATCCTCATTGAAGGATCGGAGCCACCGCATGGATACCACGGGCCGTCGCGTCTCACCTCTCACGTCATCGCATGTCCGCATCGGCGGGCTGTTCGTTTCCGTCTTCCTGAATGCCGCAGGCTTCACCCTGATCGATCCGGTCATGCCGTTTCTCGTCAGCCGCTACACGGGCGATGCCGGGGTCGCCCTCGCCGTTGGTCTCATCATGTCGGCCTACTCGCTGTGCGAATGCGTGGCGGCTCCCGTACTCGGCGCGTGGAGCGACCGCTACGGGCGGCGGCCCGTCCTGCTGGCGTCCCTGGTGGGCGCCGCGCTCGGGTATCTCGTCGTCGGGCTCGGCGACTCGTTGCCGACACTGTGGCTCGGGCGAATCCTCGGCGGACTGACGGCGGGCGGCGTCGGAACGATGTGCGCGTATGCGGCCGACGTCACGCCACCGGGCGAGCGCAGCCGGGTGTACGGCTTGCTCGGCGCGGCGGGCGGCCTGGGCTTCATGCTCGGTCCCGTCATCGGCGGCACGGCCACGTCGTGGTCGCCGCGCGCGCCATTGTTTCTCGCGGCCGCACTGGCGTTGACGAACGCGGCGTGGGTGGTCGTCGCGGTGCAGGCAGACCGCGTGATCCCCAGGCCGGCGGCATCGGCCACGCCGCATCCGCCCCGCGTGCACGCGGCGCCCCGGCGCTACGCCGGGCGCTGGCCACGACGCTGCTGTTCTACCTTGCGGGCACCATGCTGCAGGCGAACGTGTCCGTGTTTCTCAAGGACGTCAAACAATTCGACCCGGCGCATATCGGCATGGTGCTGTTCGCGGTCGGCGTCATGGATGTCCTGAGCCAGGGGATCGCCACCCGCCTGCTGCTCCCAAGGATGGGCGAACACGGGCTCGCGCGCGCAGGCCTGGCGCTCAACGCATGCGGCTTCCTGATGATCGCGGCCATTCCGTTCGTGCCGTCCATCGCTTTCCTGTTCGCCGCGATCGCGGTCTTCACGCTTGGCGATGGACTGTTCCAGCCCGCCATGAGCGGCATGATCGCAAACGCTGCCCCCGAACGGGAGCGTGGACAGGTGCAAGGGGCGAACCAGGGCCGGCAAGCCGTCGGACGCGTGCTCGCGCCCCTGTGTGCCGCGTACCTGTACGAGCGCCATCCGGCCGCGCCCTACGTCGCGGGCGCCGTCATCATCGCCGGCGCGTACATGCTGCTCGCGGCGCGCCCGGCGGCGGCCGCCCCGCATGGCGCCGGCGCATGACATCAGAAGCCGCCCGCGCCTCCGCGATTGCCGAAGCCGCCGCCACCTTCGCCCCGCTCGCCCTGGCCGCCGCGGAACATGCCGCGCCCGCCGTTGCGGATGCGGTCGTCGCCCGTCACGCCGCCCCATTGATAGCGCAGGCCGATCTGCACGACGCGCGGCTGGCCGGCGTTCAGCGTGTGCAGGCGCAGCACCTCGTTCTCGACGTCGCTTTCCATATTCCCGGTGTGGAACACGTTGTTCACGTTCAGGTTCAGCGACAGGCGCTGGCTGATGTTGTGGCGCCACGTGAAATTCGTCATCGTGACAGCGCTGTTGATGCCCTGCCCGTTCAACGACGCGCCGTTGCGGTTCACGCTCAGCTGCAGCGCTTCCATGCCCACCTGGTAGGCGAGCCGCAATTTGACGTTTTCCCGGTGGTTCGATTGCACGCCCGTCGCGCCGGACGTGAAATTGGAGATGCGCTGGCGTTGTTCGTTCGCGAGCGTCGCGCCCAGATTCGCGGACAGGCCGGGCAGGAACAGCTGCCGCACGTTGAAATTCAGGTCGACGCCCACCGAGTCGTTGGCGCCGAAGTTGATGGGCGACGTGACGATCACGTTCGGATCGGAAGCCAGCGCATAACTGCGGTTGCCGATCACGGGCGACTCGCGCCGCTTGAACAGCACGAAGCTGCTGTCGACGCCGAAGAGGCGGTCGCGTTACGCCAGCTCGACGAGGTCGTTGTTCACGGGCTGCAGATGCGGATTGCCCTGGCGCGCGCTGACGTCGTTCAGGTAGACGAGGTTCGGGTTCAGGTCGCGCTCGTTCGGCCGCGCGATGCGCCGCGCCGCGCGCAGCTGCAGCATGCCGTCCTTGCCGATGTCGCGGGTCGCGTAAAAGCTCGGCAGCCAGTTCATGTAGTGATACTTGTCGTCCTCGTTCAGCAGCGGCTGGCGCACGTCGAGCGCCGTGTACTCGCCGCGCAGGCCGCCCTGCAGGCTGAGGTTCGTGAACAGCTTGGTGCTCAGGATGCCGTAGAGGGCCGCGTTGCGGTCGTTCGACTCGAAATCGCTGATGCGGCTCGCCACCGGCACGTAGTCGCCGGTCACGGGGTCCTGGGCGAGGTAATCGGTGGGGTTGCTGTTCTTGCTGTCCGCGACCTTGGCCCCGGCCTTCAGGTGCCAGGTGTCCCACAGATTGCGCTCATAGTCGACGGAGATGTCGAGGATGCGGTTGCGCGGGTCGGACGAGCGCCGGCTGTTCGCGATGAACGACGTCGGGCGCAGCCGGTAATCGTAGACGACGTCGGAATCGGGACTGCTGTTCTGGCCCGTGTAGCGCAGGTCGAACTTGAGGTCTTCGCCCGGTGCGCCGCTCTTGTGGTCGTACGACGCGCCGATGCCGAAGTTCTCGGCCGGCGACCGGCTGCGCGAGCGGCTCGTGTAATCGGCCAGCGGCGCCATGTCCGCGGCGTAGCGCTGCGTCGAGGCGGTACCGTCCGTCTCGTTCCTGATCCGCGAATAGCTGGCCGTCGCGCCAGCCTGGTCCCGTTCGCCGACGTTGTACGTGAACGTCGACGACATGTTCAGCGACTTCGAGCGGATCTGCCGGTTGCCCACCGTGTTCTGCGCGTCCCTGACGGCGCCCGTCGCGGGGTCGAGGTCCTGGCGCCGCGACTCGCTGTCGCTGTTGCGCACCCGCTCGGCCACGCCGACGTTGCCGCTGATTGAATACGGGCCCTCCGCATGCTCGCCGTTGAGGAAGGCGTTGCCGCGCCCTTCCGTTCCCTTGTTGGCGCTGAGATTGGCGCGCGAACCGGCCTTGCGGTTGCGCTTGAGGACCAGGTTGATGATCGGGCCGTTGCCGCCCTCGTTGCCGAATTCGGCGCCCGGCACGTTGATCACTTCGACGGATTCGATGGCCTCCGCCGGGAACGCGTTCAACGCGTCGCCGCGGTTCTGACCCTGGAATTGCGCGTCGCGCTTGCCGTTGACCATGATCTGCACGTTCTGGTTGCCGCGCAGCGCCACGTTGCCGTCCTGGTCGACGGTGACGGACGGGACGTTGTTCAAGATATCGGCGGCGGACGCATTGCTGACGCTGATGTCGTTCTTGAGATCGTACACGTCGCGGTCGACCTTGTTGGTCGGACGAGACGCGACCACTTCCACGGTCGCGACGCCGTCGCCGGCCCCGGCGCCTGTCGCCGCCGGGCGGTCCGTGGGAGCAGGCGCGGCCGTCTGCGCGAACAGCGGCTGCGCGGCGAAACAACTCAGGAGTAATGCGGGCAGGACTTTCAGCGCCAGCGCATCGCGGGCGGCGTACGTAGTAAGAATCATCGGTGGAATCGGGTTGTCGTGAATGCCGGGTGCTTCACCGGTATTCCCGCGACACCCCGTTAAAGTTCCAGCTTCTTCACCGTCACCTGCGCACAGGCGCATTCGTCAGCGCCTTCGCCGCGTCGGGATTCTGCATCAGCCCGTTGATGATGCCCTGGGCGTCCTCCAGCCCGGCATTGTATTCGACGTCGCGCATCACGCTCAGCTGGTCCATCGTCCATTCGCTGACGCCGGCGCCGGACGAGACGACGCGCATCTCCGCCTGGATGTCGGCGAGCGTGAGGCCGCGGTCCAGGCGCCGCTGGAATTGCGCGGCCCACGCGGCCGTGGCCGGATCGCGGGTATCGTTCGCCAGCGTGCGCGGATGTGTTCGGCGTGAGGCGCATCGACGAGGTAGCAGTACGCCAGGACCGCGGCCCGCGCCAGCGCCGCCGAATCGCGCGCCGTGCGCCAGGCGGCCAGCACGTCGTCCAGGGCGGCGCGGCTGGGTGCGCCGTCCGCCAGCAGGGACAAGTCGAGCTGCGCCAGCGCGACGGCGCCCGAGCCGGGGTCGCGCCCGCGCGCCCGCGCGAGGCTGGCGCGCGCGGCGTCGAGGTAAGGCCCGCGCGCGCCGGCATCCATCCGGGCGGCCAGTTTCAGGTTGGCCCGCGCCAGCAGCAGGAGCACGTCGGCGCCGGCGTCCGCGCCGCGCGCCACGCGCCCGAGCCAGGGCAGCGCGGCGGCCGGATCGCCCCAGTCGACGCGGGCGCGGCTCAGCGCCAGTTGGGCGGCGTCGACGTTCGGCAACGCGCCGGCCTCCGTGGTCAACGTGCGCAGCAGCCCTTCCCCCTGGGCCCGCGTGGGACAGGCCTTGAGCGTGGCGTCGGCCAGCAGGAAGCCGCCGGACGTCGCGGACATGGTCGTGAAGGCGATCTCCGGCCGCGGGCCCGGCGGCTGCTCCACGCGCATGACCTCGGCCGCGCGCAACCGGTAGCGCCACAGCGCCATCGACGCCTCGCCCGCGTCCAGGCCGAAGACGTCGTGCAGCGCGGCGGCGGGGTCGCCCCCCTTGTGCACGGCGTTCAGGAACGTCCCGAGCCGCTGGCGCCGTTCACCGGCACCGAGAATGTAGTGCGCGAGGATCCACGAGCGCGCCTGGAATTCCATGCCCGCCGCCACGGCGCGCGACCCGGAGAAATTCCCCAGCGGGCGCGGTCCCAGGACGTCGTTGTAGTCGAGGTGGTGGCGATGGCCCTGGTCGAGGTAGGCGAAGTAACGGCCGACGCCGGGCGGCGTACGGCCGATTGCCATCTGCGTGGCGCCGAACCGCACGCCCGCGAAATAATTCGCGAAGCCTTCGATCCAGGCCGACGGACCGCGGACGTCCGTGTGCCGGTACAGGAAGTGGCGCGCGTAGGCTTCGGACACGTACGACAGGCCCTCGTCCAACGGCGCCTTGGCCAGTGTGTCGTCCTCGATGGCTGCCAGCGGCGCCGTGCGCACCAGGAAACCCTGGCCGCCGTCCGCGCAGTCGCGGAACAGCGCGATGCCGTCCGCCGGCCGGTCCGCGCCGACGCGGTCCAGGTCGCGCACATCGTTCAGATAGACCAGGTGCAGTTTCGATTCCGCGCCCGCCGCCCGATAATCGTCGGTGTAGACGCGCAGCAGGTTGTCGAGGCGTTCGAGGTGCTCGACGAGCCGGCCGACGTCCTGGCGCGGCGCGTCGGACAGGACGATCACGTGGGCGCTCTCGGCCCGTATCCACGACGATGTGCCGCGCTGGCCCGTAACGACGATACTCTGCGGACCCGCCTCCTGCGCCACGCAGGCGGCGCCCGCCAGCAAGCAGACGGCGGCGATGGCCGCCGCCGTCCTGTTGAATGGTAACGCCACGATTCCGGACTCGCGGCAAGAATTAACGAAGACGCAATCTTGTCATTCTAGCCCTATCGTCGCGACATGCCTACCGATGCATGCTCAATGCCGCACCTCCGACGGCGGCCGCACCGGCACGGGCTGCCCGGCCTGGCGGCGTGCCCGCACGCGAGCCGGCGTCGGCGCCGGTTGCGCGGGCACGGTCGGCACGACAGCGGTGATTTGCACGTCCTTCAAGTGCCAGCCGGCATCAACGCCGTCGCCCATGGCGAGCTCCGTCCGGCCTTCGATGCGCACGGGCCGGCCGTTGATGCGGGTATGCGCCGAGCGCCATTGCACGAGCGCCTGCGGCACGCCCGGGTCGTACGGCGAGACGCCGTGCAGGGTGGCCCCATCGACGACGAGTTCGCCGAGCCGGGCCGCGCCGTCCGGCCGGAAACCGCCACCCGCGTCGTCCGGCGGCAGTCCGCCGGTACAGGCGCAGGCGCCCGCCAAGGCACCGTCCAGGCCGGCGAACAGCTTGTCGACGTCGCGGCGCAGCGCCAGGTAGCGGCGCGCCTGCACGACGCCGTGCTCCCACAGGGCGATGCGCAGGCCGGGGTCGCGGTCCAGCTTGGAATTCGCCCCCAGCGGCATGCGAGCCGCGGCCTCGACGGCATTGCCGTCCATGACGATGCGGTCGACCTGGACGAGCTTGTCGCGCCGCTGGGCGGCCGCGCTGGCCGGCGCGTCGTCGCCGCCGCGCGCCGTCTCCATGCGGCGGTTGATCGCATCGACGAAGCCCAGTTCCTGGTTCAGCGCGAGATTGCCCGCCAGCGCATTGCGCAAATCCCAGATGTCGCTGCCCGAGAATGCGATGCGGGACAGCGCGTTCGGCCCGCCCGCCTCTGACTTGGCCTGGGTCGGATTGATCTGCACGACCCAGATCTCGTCCGGCTTGCGCTCGTCGTCCGTCACGCCCGACAGAAAGTTACGGATCGGCGGATTCTGCGAGAACAGGCCGTCCCACAAGGTCAGTTGGCGCGGCGCCAAGGTCGATTCGTCGGTGCCGCGCATCTCGTGCGCGCGAAACAGCCAGGGCACGGCGGCCGAGGCCAGCACGGCATCCATCGAAATGCCGCCGTCGCCCGGCGCCCGCTCGGAGCTGAACGCGACGAATTCGCCCTCGTGCAATTCCACGGCACCCAGCAACAGGCGCGGAATCGGCCGCAAGGCCTGGCGCACGCTGTCGGCCAGCTGGCCCAGCGCGTCCGCGTCGAAGCGCAGGGCGGGCGGATGCCAGCCGTCCACCGCCGCGTGCAGCAGCGTGCCCTCGGCGATGCCCAGATTGGCCATGCGCGCGCGCAGGCGGTCCGCGGCGCCGAGCTTGTCCATGATCCGGCTTTCGACGGTCTCGCGCTCGGCGCGGTAACGCCCCTGGCACGGCGCGCCGGGCGGGAACATGGCCGCTTCCAGATCGCTGCGCAGCCACCGTTCGACCTCGAGCGGGATGCTGGCGAACTCGCCCAGCAAGGCGACGAGCGGCCAGTCCACGCCGGGCGCGAGCTGCGCCGGCAGGGAAAAGAAATCGGGACGCATCCATGCGTTGTCCGGCCCGAACAGGCGGGCGACGGCAGGCCAGACGGTCGCGTTCCACCATTCGATGCCGGCCAGCGGCAGCACGTACGGGCTCGACTTGATGTCCCAGCCGCCCATCGATGCCAGGTCGGCCAGGCCGCGGCAGAATTGGTTGACGGACGCCTCGACGACGCCGAGCGCGGAATTGCCCTTCCAAAAGGCGTCCAGCCGGCGTCCGGCCTCGGGCGCGCCGCCCGTGATGAAGCCATACCAGCCGAGCAGCGCGCTGATGGCCCCGCCCGACGTCCCGCTGATGGCGACCAGCGCCTTGCGGTCGGTGCCGAGCTCGTCGTCGGCACGGGCCGGCGGCAGGTTGTCGAATTCTTCCAGCAGGACGGGAAGGACGCCGCCCGTGTAGGCGGCGTGGCTGCCGCCGCCCTGGCAGGCGATTGCGATGTGGTTCGTTGCCATATGACCTCCTTGACGGCCGCGTTGATGCCTCCCGCACCCTTAGGCAGGAGGCGGCCCGGCAGGTTCCCGGCTGGGCCGGCATCGGATCGCATTTGCTTTCTATTGCTTTATTGAAATGCGTCACGAATAATGGCGGCAGGCCCACTCTCGACCGCACCATGAAGCAACCGGAAGACCTCAGCACGATCGAATTGCCGCTGGATGCGGCGCTGGCGAAAAAACGCGGCCGTCCGCCCAAGGACGACAAGATGAGCGACGCGGAGCGGGCCCGCCGCTACCGTGCGCGCCAGAAGATGTTGCCGAAAGGCGCCTGGAACTATGACCAGGTGACGGCGCTCGCCCGCGCGGAAATCGAACGCCTGCTGGGCGGCGCCGCGGCGCGGCCGGCCGGGGAGGCGGAATTGGTGACGCAGTGGGCGTACGGCATGTTCCTGCTGTGGGACCGCGTCACGGCCCAGCGCCAGCAGGCGGCGGACCGCGCGGCGCTGCTCGCGCTCGTCTCCGGCTGATCCACCGGCTAATCGAGTTCCAGCCGGTCGGCGTGGGTGTAGCAGACGAAGTCCTGCCCGCGCGCGAAGGCGAGCAGGGTCATGCCGGCCTGCTCGGCCAGGTCGACCGCCGCCAGGGTCGGCGCCGACATGCCGACCAGCGCCGGCACGCCGGCGACTGCCGCCTTCTGCGCCATCTCGAAACTGACCCGGCTGGTAATCAAGAGGAAGCCGGCGGCGGGGTCGATCCCGCCGCGCGCCATCGCGCCGACCACCTTGTCGAGCGCATTGTGGCGGCCGACGTCCTCGCGCACGATGGCGATGGTCCCGTCCATGCCGCACCAGGCGGCCGCGTGGGCGGCGCCCGTCATGCGGGTGAGTGCCTGTTCGGCGCCGATCGCACCCAGCGCGCGGCGCACGCCGGCCGCGTGAAAACCTTGCGCCGGCGCGAGCGTCGGCAAGGGACGGCAAACCTGGTCGAGGCTGTCGACGCCGCACAGCCCGCACCCCGTGCGCCCGGCCAGGCTGCGGCGCCGCTCCTTGAGCGCCATGAAGGCGCCGCTCGCGATGTCGATCTGGACGGCGATGCCGCCGGCGTCCCGCCCGGCTTCGATCCCGTAGCATTGGGCCGGTCCCGTAATGATCCCTTCGGACAGCGAAAAGCCGAGGGCGAATTCTTCCAGGTGGGTGGGCGTGGCCATCATGACGGCGTGCGAGATGCCGTTGTAGACGAGCGCGATCGGCACCTCGTCGACGAGCATGTCGTCCACCCGCGCGAGCGCGCCCGCGCGCATGCGCAGCACGTGGCGGCTTTGCGCCGGCGGGGGTAAGACGGTGTCGTCCGGACTATCTGGGGCGGTCATCGATTCTAGCCATGCGGAAAAAGCGATGGCCGATCATATCAGACCCTGCAAGCCGCCGGGATTTGCCGGAACCGCGTGTGCGCTGTCGAACAGACACGGCCGCATGCCGGGATCAAGCTAAAAACTATTGAGCCAATACGTCTCTTGAACGACACGGAGTCATGATATGAGCAAGCAAGGCGGCAAGGCCCCCGGCCAGACCGGCGAACCCAATGAACCGCAGATCCCGGCCGGCGGCTGGGGCTCGCTGAAGGAGGTCAGCACGATCCTGCTCAAGGAACGTGTCCCGTTCGAGGGGGCGCAATTGCTGGTGCACCAGAACAAGCCGGACGGTTTCATGTGCGTCAGCTGCTCCTGGGCCAAGCCCGCGCATCCGCACCCGGCCGAGTTCTGCGAGAGCGGCGCCAAGGCGACGGCGTGGGAAGTGACGAGCAAGCAGATCGGCGCGGACTTCTTCAAGCGCCACACCTTGCGCGAGCTGGAGGGCTGGCACGACCACGAACTGGAACAAGCGGGCCGGCTGACCGTCCCCATGCGCTACGACGGCGCCCTCGACCGCTACGTGGAAATCACCTGGGACCGTGCCTTCGCCGAAATCGGTGCCGAGCTGCGCAAGATGGACCCGAAAAGCGTCGTGTTCTACAGCTCCGGCCGGGCCTCGCTGGAGACGTCGTACATGTACCAGTTGCTGGCGCGCATGTATG
This sequence comes from Massilia putida, assembly GCF_001941825.1. Taxonomy (NCBI): domain Bacteria; kingdom Pseudomonadati; phylum Pseudomonadota; class Betaproteobacteria; order Burkholderiales; family Oxalobacteraceae; genus Massilia; species Massilia putida. The sequence goes on along the minus strand of NZ_CP019038.1, from coordinate 294,640 downwards.
GCAACAACAATCTGCCGGACAGCTCGAACATGTGCCACGAAAGCACGTCGGTGGCGCTGCCCAAGACCATCGGCGTGCCGATCGGGACCGTCGTGCTGGACGACTTCGACCAGACCGACTGCCTGTTCTTCTTCGGCCAGAACGTGGGCGTGAACAGCCCGCGCATGCTGCACCAGTTGCAGGAGGCGCGCAAGCGCGGCGTGCCCATCGTCACGTTCAATCCGCTGCGCGAGCGGGGCCTCGTCAGCTTCGTCAACCCGCAATCGCCCACCGAAATGCTGAGCGGCCACGAGACGGTGATCAGCACCCAGTACCACCAGGTCAAAGCCGGCGGCGACACGGCCGCGCTGATGGGCCTGTGCAAGGCCGTGCTAGAAGCGGACGACCGCGCCGTCAAGGAAGGCGGTCCGCGCGCGATCGACGCCGCGTTCATCGCCGAGCACTGCCACGGCTTCGACGAATTCGCGGCCGCCGTGCGCGCGTGCGGCTGGGACGAGATCGAGCGCGAAGCGGGCCTGACGCGCGGCCAGATCGAACAGGCGGCCGGCACGTACATCCACGCGAAGACCGTCATCGGCGTGTACGGCATGGGCCTCACGCAGCACCGCAACGGCGTGCAGAACGTGCAGATGCTCGTGAACCTGCTCCTGCTGCGCGGGAATATCGGCAAGCCGGGCGCGGGCATCTGTCCCGTGCGCGGCCACTCGAACGTGCAGGGCCAGCGCACGGTCGGCATCACGGAAAAGCCGGAACTGGCGCCGCTGGACAAACTGAAGGCGTTGTACGGGTTCGAGCCGCCGCGCGACAAGGGCATGAACACGGTCGAGGCCTGCGAGGCGATCCGCGACGGCAAGGTGCAGGCGCTGATCAGCCTTGGCGGCAATCTCGTGCGTGCCGTGCCGGAACACGGCCTGATGGACGCCGCTTGGCGCAAGATCCCTCTCACCGTCCAGATCTCGACCAAGCTGAACCGCAGCCATCTCGTACATGGCCGGACGGCGTACATCCTGCCGTGCCTGGGCCGCATCGAGATCGACCGCCAGGCAAGCGGCGAGCAATCGGTGTCGATGGAGGATTCGACCGGGTGCATGCACGGCTCGCGCGGGCGCGCGGAGCCGGCGGCGGACACGCTGCTGTCGGAACCGGCCATCGTGGCCCGCATCGCCAAGGCGACGCTGGATGCGAATCCGAAAGTCGACTGGGATGCCTGGGTGGCCGACTACGCCAAGGTGCGCGAGGCCATCGCCGCGACGTACCCGGAGATCTTCCACGACTTCGATGCGCGCATGTGGACGCCGGGCGGCTTCCGCAAGCCCGTGGCCGCATCGAAACGCGAGTGGAAGACGCCGACCGGCAAGGCCAATTTCACGGTGCCGGACACCTTGTCGACCGATCCGGACATGCCCGTCCCGGCCGACGCCCTGCGCCTGTTCACGGTACGCAGCGACGGCCAGTTCAATACGACGATCTACAGTCTGGAAGACCGCTTCCGCGGCACGCGCGATCGCATGGTCCTGCTGATGGCCGGCGCCGACATGGCCCGCATGGGCCTCGCCGACGGCGACGTCGTGACGGCCAGCACGGCCGTGGACGACGGCATCGAGCGCAAGGTGGAGGGCTTGACCGTGATGGAATACGGCGTGCCGCAAGGCTGCGTTGCGGGCTATTACCCGGAGTGCAATCCGCTGATCCCGCTGTGGCACTACGCGAAGGAAAGCAAGGTGCCGGCCGCGAAATCGATCGCCATCCGCATCGAACGCACGGGCGGTCCGAAGCGGCCGCTGCACTGATCACATAGCGTTTCGTAAATATTGCTGTCACACGTTGTGATTATTTGATAGATTCCTGCATGCATCACGAGAATCAATCATCGCAACGTGACGACAGCCATGACATCACCCCACAGCCCAACCTTTGCCGACCAGGATTTCGATGCCGCCGCATACTGCTCCACCCGGCAGGCGGCGGCCCTGCTCGGCGTATCGCACCGCACCGTGCAACTGTGGGTGGAAAGCGGCACGCTCGAGGCGTGGAAAACGGCCGGCGGACACCGCCGCATCGCCCTCGCGTCGATCGAACGCCACATCGCGCGCCGCCACCAGGCGATGGTCAACCGGGCGGCGCCGGCCCGCTACAAGGTGTTGCTCGTGGACGACGACGCGGCGATGCTGGCGCTGTACGAGGCGGCGATCTCCGGCCGGGACATGCCGCTCGACGTCGTCCGGGCCGGCAACGGCTTCGAGGCATTGCTCCGCATCGGCGAAACGCGGCCGCACCTGCTCGTGGGCGACCTCAGCATGCCAGGCGTGGACGGCCTGCGCATGATCCGCACGTTGCGCGCGAGTCCGGCGTACCGGGACATGGCCATCGTCGTGATCAGCGGACTCGATCCGGCGACGATCCGGGCGATGGGATTGCCGGAGGACATCCCGGTACTGCCGAAACCGGTCGCGCCGGACGCGCTGCGGGCCGCCGTCGAAGCGGCCCTGCATGGCGAGGCGTACGCGGAGCGGTGACATAAACCCTTGATCTGGCTATAATTTCGGCCTTTCGGGGACGAGAATACCTGCTGCGCGTTGCGCTGGCGCTCGCGACGGTTTTCTCATGCCCTCCTTCGCCAGCCAGGAATTACCGCCATGTCACTGCTCGCCCACCAGCTCGAACTGCTGTCCCCCGCCAAAACCGCCGAGATCGGCCGCGAAGCCATCCTGCACGGCGCCGACGCGGTTTACATCGGCGGCCCCGCGTTCGGCGCGCGCCATAACGCGAGCAATACGCTGGAAGACATCGCGGGCCTCGTCGAATTCGCGCACCGCTACCGCGCGCGCATTTTCGTGACGATGAACACGATCCTGCACGACGCAGAGCTGGAAACGGCCCGCAGCCAGATCCATCAACTGTACGACGCCGGCGTCGACGCGCTGATCGTCCAGGACATGGCGATGCTGGAAATGGACCTGCCGCCGATCCAGCTGCACGCCAGCACGCAGTGCGACATCCGCACGGTCCCGAAGGCGAAATTCCTGTCGCAGGTGGGCTTTTCGCAGTTGGTGCTGGCGCGCGAGCTGACCATCGAACAGATCCGCGCGATCCGCGCCCAGGTCGACACCCCGCTCGAATACTTCGTCCACGGCGCGCTGTGCGTCGCGTTCTCCGGCCAGTGCTATATCTCGCACGCGGACACGGGCCGCAGCGCCAACCGCGGCGACTGCTCGCAGGCATGCCGCCTGCCGTACACGCTGTCGGACGGCCAGGGCCGCGTCGTCGCCTACGAAAAGCACCTGCTGTCGATGAAGGACAACGACCAGAGCCGGAACCTGGAAGCGCTCGTCGACGCCGGCATCCGCTCCTTCAAGATCGAAGGCCGCTACAAGGACATGGGGTACGTGAAGAACATCACGGCCCACTACCGCCTGCTGCTGGACGAGATCCTGGAACGCCGTCCGGAACTGGCGCGCGCGTCGAGCGGCCGGACCGAGATCATGTTCACGCCGGACGTCGACAAGAATTTCCACCGCGGCCACACGGATTATTTTGCCCAGGGCCGCCAGCAGACCATCGGCGCCTTCGACTCGCCGAAGTACGTCGGCGTGGAACTGGGCACGGTCGTGCGCATCGGCGGCGACAATTTCGATCTCCTCACGCACGACGCGATGGCCAACGGCGACGGCTTGAACTACATGCACAAGCGCGACACGGTCGGCATCCAGGCCAATACCGTGCAAAAGCTCGGCGAGGACGCGGACGGCCAGCGCTGGCGCGTGTTTCCGAACGAGGCGGTCGGCACGCTGGCCGGCCTGAAAGTCGGCACCGTCATCCACCGCAACCGCGACCACCAGTGGGAAGCCGCGCTCACGAAGAAATCGTCTGAACGCAAGGTGCGCGCGGACCTGCGCCTGGAAGACGTCGAAGGCGGCCTGCGCCTCACCGTCACGGACGAAGACGGCATCACGACGACGACCGAGGCGGCGCTGGCCCTGCAGCCGGCCCAGCAAGCCGAGCAGGCGGTCGCGGGCCTGCGCGCAAGCCTGGGCAAGCTCGGGAACACGATGTTCGCGGCGGGCACGATCGACGTCGCCCTGTCGCAGCCGTGGTTCGTGCCGGCCAGCGCGATCAACGGCCTGCGCCGCGACGCCGTCGCCGCCCAGGAAGCGGCGCGCCTGGCCGCCTGGCAGCGTCCGCAGCGCGCGCGAGCGGTGGAACCGCCGGCCGCGTATCCGGAGACGCAGCTCAGCTACCTGGCGAACGTCTACAACGACAAGGCGCGGGCGTTCTATCACAAGCATGGCGTGCAACTGATCGCGGCCGCGTACGAGTCGCATGAAGAGCCGGGCGAAGTGTCGCTGATGATCACCAAGCACTGTCTGCGTTTCTCGTTTAACCTGTGTCCGAAACAAGCGAAGGGTGTGCAGGGCGTGCAGGGCCAGGTCCGCGCCGAGCCGATGACCCTCGTCAGCGGCGACGAACGCTACACGCTGAAATTCGACTGCAAGCCGTGCGAGATGCACGTGATCGGCGCGATGAAGCCCGGCATCCTGAATTCGCCGCCGCCGTCCGCCATTCCGTACAGCCCGCTGGTCTTCCACCGCCAGCGTCCGCGCGCCTGACCCGATGACCGTCCGCGCCACCTTGCTTTCCGCGCTGCTGCTGGGCGCGGCAGGCGCCGCGCTGGCCGACGACGCCGCCCTGCTGGCCTGCCGCGCACTGACGGAATCCGCCGCCCGCCTGGCCTGCTACGATGCGATTCCTGCCGGCGCGCGCGAGCAATCCTTCGGTCTCGAGCAGAAGAAACCGGAGGCGCCGCCCGCATCCGTCCAGAGCAACATCGTCGGCACCTTCTCCGGCTGGGGCCCGGCCACGCTCGTCACGCTCGCCAACGGCCAGGTGTGGAAAATCGTCGACGGCAGCCAGGCCGACCTGCAGCCCGTGAACGATCCGCCGGTGAGAATCGTGCGCAATCTGTTCGGCACGATGTTCCTGGAAATCGAGGGCACCAACGCATCGCCGAAGGTCCGCCGCATCCGCTGAGCCGCTTTGACGAATTGTTGCTTCCGCGATGCGCCCGCCTGCGGTGCGCGCGGCAGTCCGGATAAGATGGGTTCAGCGGCGGCAGTACACCGACATGCCGCACAGGAGACATGAGCGGCGCGCCGCTCGCGCGCCGTGCGACCACTCCCTCCTGGAGACGGACATGCGCAAACGCCTGCTTTGCATCGCCCCCGACGACGCCTATCCCGTCGCGCTCATGAACGACGCGATGCGCGACTGGGAGCTCTGTTGCGTGTCCGGCCTCGGCGATGCGGCACGCGAGCTGCGCAGCGGCGGCTACCGGGTCGGCCTCCTGATGCGGGCGCGGGCCCTGCACCGGACCACCGATCTCGACGGCTTCCTGCGCCGCCACCGCGACACGCAATGGATCGGCGTATTCCGCCCGCACGACCTCGACAACAGGGCCTGCCGCGACCTCGTCGTGGAACACTTGTGCGACTACCACACCGACCCCGTCGATCCGCGCCGGCTGGCGTACACGCTCGGCCACGCGCATGGCTGGGCAATGCTGCGCCGTCCAGCCACACCCGCCGACGCCGAACCTGGCGCGAGCCTGCTGGTCGGCCGGGCCGACGCCATGGTCCGCCTGCGCGCGCAGGTCGGGCGCGTGGCGCGGGTCGACGCGCCCGTGCTGATCTGGGGCGAGAGCGGCAGCGGGAAGGAGTTGACGGCCCAGTCCATTCACGCGCAATCGCCGCGCGCGAGCCGGCGTTTCGTGCCGATCAATTGCGGCGCGATCCCGCCCAACCTGATCCAGTCCGAACTGTTCGGTCATGAACGGGGCGCCTTCACGGGCGCCACGCGCGCCAAAGCCGGCCTGATCGAATCGGCGCACGGCGGCACGCTATTCCTGGACGAGATCGGCGACCTGCCCCGCGACCTGCAGGCGAACCTGCTGCGCTTTTTGCAGGAAAAGACGATCTGCCGCGTGGGCAGCACGCGCGACATCCACGTCGACGTGCGCGTGATCGCCGCGTCGCACGTGCAACTGCAGCGTGCCGTTGCCGCCGGCACCTTCCGCGAAGACCTGTACTACCGGCTCGCCGTGCTGCCCGTGACCGTGCCGGCGCTGCGCGAACGGCGCGACGACGTCGTCACGCTGGCGGAGCACTTCTACCACCTGTACGCCGACGAGCGGTCGCCGCGGCTGACGGGGTTTTCCAGCCGCGCCGTCGCGGCCCTGCTCGACCATGACTGGCCGGGCAATGTGCGCGAACTCATCAACCGGGTGCGACGCGCGCTCGTGATGGCGGACGGGCGCCTGATCACCCCGCAGGACCTCGGCCTCGACGCGCCGCTCGCCGCGACGGCCGCCCTCGACGACGTGCGCGCCCGTACCGAACGGCTGGCCCTGCGCGAATGCCTCCAGCGCAACGGGCAGAACGTCAGCCGCGCCGCGCGCGACCTGGGCGTGTCGCGGACCACCATGTACCGGCTCCTGAGCAAGCACGGCATGCAGCGGTGAGCGCCCGCGCCCCTGCCGGCGCAGGACGGTGTCCACACGGCCTCGTGCGTGGCAAACGGTCGGGTGACGCACCTGTAACGCACGAGGCACAGCCTATCGGCAGGCGGCGCCAGCCGCCCTGACCAGGATTCCGATGAGCCCTTCAGAAAGTTACTACAGGCCCAACAAAAATCAATGGCTTAGGCCGCGAGTCCGGGGCCTGGCACCGTTCCTGCGAATGGATGGGTACCGGTCCACACACCGGCACGTCACCGACCCAAAACCAAAGAGGAACACCGAATGAAGAAGACTTTGATTGCCAGCGCCCTGTCGCTCGCCTTCTCCCTGAGCGCATACGCCGGGCCCAACACGAGCACGAACACGACGTACGACCACTCCACATCGACCGTCACCCAAAACGACGACAGCCTGCATTTCTCCTCGACCACGAACACCACGACGAACATTTCGACGGCCAACGCCATCAGCTCGCTGAGCGGCAGCGTCAGCGGCAACACCATCCTCGGTGTCGGCAACTCGGCCGCCAACATCGGTAGCGCCGACGGCGCGGCCGGTACGGGCGGCAACGGCGGCAACGGCACCGGCGGCTCGGTGACCGCGGTGGGCGGCTTCGGCGGCACGGCCGCCGGCGCCAACGGGGCGGCCGGCGCGGCGGGCGGCAACGCGACCAACGGCAGTGCCGGCAACGGCCCGGCATTCGGTGGCTTCGCGACGGGCGGCGCCGGCGGTTCGGGCGGCATCGCGGCCGGTGCCGCCAGCGGCCCAGGCGGCGCAGGCGGCGCAGGCGCTGCGGGCGGCGCGAGCGTGGCGGCGTCCGCGGGCGGCGCCGGCGGCCTTGGCGGCGCCGGCGGCAATGCCTCGGGCGGCAACGGCGGCGCTGGCGGCACGCAGACGGGCGCGAACGGGGGGCCCGGCGGCGGCACGTTCGGGGGCATCGGCGGATCGGGCGGCACCGGCGGCCCGGCCACGGGCGGCGCGGGCGGCAGCGGCGGTGACGGCATCCTCGGCATCGGCGGCGCCGGCGGCGCCGGTGCCAGCGCTAGCACGAAGGCGGGCAACGGCGCCTACGGAGGCGGTGCCAGCGGCAGCCACGCCGGCAACGGCGGCACCCTGACCAGCACCGCGGGTAATGGCGCGTCGAACACTGGCGGCGCGGGTGGCGGTGGCGGCAGCGGCGGCGCAGGCACCGCGACCAGCGGCGGCGGCGGCTATGGCGGCGCGGGCGGCAAGGGCGGTGCCAGCGGCAATGCGAACAACTACGCCGGCGACGGTGCCTATGGCGGCGCCGCGACGGCGGGTGCGGCCTCGAACGGCCCGGCCACCGTCGGCGACGCGACCGGCGGTGCGGGCGGCAAGGGCGGCAGCGGCGGCGCGAACACCGGCGGCGCCGGCGGCTCGCTGGCGTCGATCACGGCCGGCTACGGCGTCGGCGGCGCGGGCGGCAACGGCACCGGCGGCAACGGCGGCACGAACACCGTCCATGCCGGCACGTTCGACATGTCGAACAACATGAGCGGCACGGGCCAATCGGCCGCCGGCGTGCTGGTGATCAGCCAGAACTCCGGTCTCTCGTCGCTCGTGCAGCAGAGCGTGAACGTCCAGGCCAACCTGGCGCTGGGTCACTGATCGACGGGGCTGCCGTGCCCGCGGGCACGGCAGCTCTGCCACGAGCGGAGTCGAGCATGCACCCCTTCATTCGCATCATCATCCTGCGCGCGTGCGCCATGGCCGCGCTGGCATCCGTCGCGTCGGCGGCGTGGGCCGGCCCGGACGCGGACACGCGCGCCGCCGCCCGGGCGCTGTTCCGGCCCGAGAATGCGATCGGTGCGCGGGTCCCCGGGCCGGCGGACCTCGCGCGGCAGCGCGGCGGCACGGACACCCGCAACGACGCGCGCATCGACGGCGCGGTGGCCGCCAACACGGCCGTTCACGTCGTCACCGGCAACAACAGCATCGATGCCGGCTCGTTCGCCAATATGGCCGGCATCCCGGTCGTGATCCAGAACAGCGGCGCGAACGTGCTGATCCAGAACGCCACCATCATCAACCTGCAGTTCAAATGAAACGCCTGCCTGTTTTCCTGGCGACCGCGCTGGCGGCCGGTACCGTCGGCGCGGCCGACTTTCCGGTCGCGGGCGGCGGCACATACAACGTGGCCGTGCGCAGCATGAAGACGTTGCGCTTCGCCTCGACGCTGCGCCAGCAGTACGACTTCAGCTGCGGCTCGGCCGCGCTCGCCACACTGCTGACTCATCACTACGGCTACCCCGTCAGCGAGAGCACGGTGTTCGCCGCCATGTGGGCGCAGGGCGACCAGCCCAAGATCCGGCGCGAAGGCTTTTCGCTGCTCGACATGCAGCGCTACCTCGCGTCGATCGGCTTCCAGGCCGACGGCTTCCGGCTGCCGCTGGACAAGCTCGTGGAGGCCGGGCTGCCGGCCATCGTCCTCATCACGGAGGCCGGCTACAACCACTTCGTCGTCATCAAGGGCGCAGCCGATGGCCGCATCCTGCTCGGCGACCCGTCCAGCGGCACACGCTCGCTGTCCCGCGAGCGTTTCGAAGCCCTGTGGCCGACGCGGCTGCTGTTCGTGATCCACACGGCGCCCACGCAACCCATGTTCAACCTGGCCGACGACTGGCGCGCGGCGCCGCACGCGCCGCTGGCCGACGCGGTGGCGCGGACGGCGCGAGGCGGCGTCGACCTGCCCAAATTCGGCCCGGGCGATTTTTGAAGGAGACCCCATGCGATTATCTTTGACGCCTTTGACGTTGACCCTCGCCCTCGCCGGGACGAGCGTGCAGGCTGCGCCGCCGTTCACACCTTCCGCTGCCGTCGCCCCCGCCGTGCTGGACGGCTGCCGCGGGGGCTTCACGACGACGTCCGGGCTCGTCGTGTCCCTGGGCATCGAACGCATCGTGACGGTCGACGGCCAGGTCGCCGCGCGCAGCGAACTGCGCTTGGGCGACCTCGGCGGGCTCGTCGGCGGCACGTCGCACCTGTCCGCGCAGGCGGCCGGCCAGCTGGCGCAGCTGACGGGCGGCACCGTCGTCCAGAACGGGCTGAACGACCGGACGATAAGCACCGCCACGATCATCCAGGCCAGCGTGGGCACACAGGGCCTGATGCAAGCCATGCATTTCCAGACGACGCTGGCGAACGCGCTCAACGCGGCCGCCACCGGCAAATGACGACCCACCGCGGAGACCCCATGAAGCGAATACTGCCCGGCGCGCTCAGCCTCGGCCTGGCGCTGTCCTGCACCCCGGCGACGGCCGACTCCGGCGCCGATCTGATAACGCAGCTGCAGGCCATGCGGCAACAACTTGACCAGCAACGCGCCCGCATCGACGCGCTCGAACGGCAACTCGGGGCGGCGCCGTCCCGCCTGGACGACCTGCGCGGGCGGGGGCCCGCCGCCGACCCTGCCCCGGTCGCGGTCGGGCCGGCGCCGCAAGCGCCCGCGAAGGCGCCGGAGGTGGCGCCCCTCTTCGAGAGCCCGGGCGTGCTGACGCCGCGCGGGCGCTTCGTCTTCGAGCCGTCCGTCCAGTACGGCTACTCGTCCAGCAACCGCGTGGCGCTGGTCGGCTATACGGTGATCCCCGCGCTGCTGATCGGCCTGCTGGACGTGCGCGAGGTGAAACGCAACACGACGACGGCCGCCGCCGCGTTCCGTTATGGCGTCGGCAACCGCCTGGAAGTGGAAGCGAAGATCCCGTATGTGTACCGCACCGACTCGACGGTCAGCCGGGAAATTTTTACCGGCACCGCGTCCGAGCGCGCGTTCGACACGAGCGGCAAGGCGATCGGCGACGTCGAGGCCGCCATGCGCTACCAGCTCAACGACGGCGGCCCCGACCGTGCATACTGGATCGCGGGCCTGCGCTACAAGTCGCGCACGGGGCGCGACCCGTTCGAGGTCGTCACCGACTGCCAGACCCGGTGCGTGGGCGAGAACGTCACGGGCACCGGCCTGCCGCTGTCGCTGCCCACGGGTTCCGGGTTCCGCTCGCTGCAGCCCAGCCTGACGTGGCTGCTGCCGTCCGACCCGGCCGTGTTCTTCGGCAGCTTCAGCTACACGCGCAATACGGAACGGCGCAACGTCTACCGCACCGTCCTCGACGGCAAACGCGAGCCGCTGGGCACGATCAAGGCGGGCGACGTGTTCGGATTCAATCTCGGCATGGGGCTCGCCCTGAACGACAAGGCGTCGCTGAGCATCGGCTACGACCACAGCGCCGTCGACCGTACGCGCCAGAACGGCCAGGTGATCCCGGGCTCCGTGCGCATCCAATTGGGCACGCTGCTGATCGGCGCATCGTACCGGCTCGACCGGGGCCGCACCGTGAACGTGTCGGTGGGCGCCGGGCTCACGCGCGACACGCCCGACGTCACGCTGACCGTGCGGGTGCCGTTCGCTTTCTGAAGCAAAAGCCGTCTTCCAATACGGGGCGTGCCGGCATTATCGCCGGCACGATCCCCACCGTGTTTCTGCCTACCCTCCGCGCATCGCGATTCCCCACCGGTGGGGTGTTCGCGCGCCCGAATCAGCAAAAAGCCACACGGGCACCCGTATTCGCTTGACCCTTATGAAGAATGGTTACAGGATTGTGACTAATTGTAACCGACGGCCGATACGCTATCGTCCGCCACAAATCTTCTGCGGGCGGCATAATGTTAAACAAAGATTAACTTACAGTGTGGAATTGCTAACAGGCTACAGAACAGCAGCCGAGGTTACGTACCGTTACACTTGTCAAGAGATACATGCCGGTTCTCCCATTCGTCTGCCGCCATAGCGAGGACCGGCCGATTACCCGATGGAGGATGGATGACCCGAAAGCGCCTGCTGTGCATTGCCCCGGACGACAATGGCGCCCGCGCCATGCTGGACGAAGCGATGCACGACTGGGAAATCCGCAGTGTCAGCAATCTCGGCGATGCCGGACGCGAACTGCGCAATGACCGCTACCTGGTCGGCCTGCTCATGCACGACCGCGAGCAGCACCGGCCGGCCGAAGTCGATACCTTCCTGCGCCGCCACAGCCATATGCAGTGGGTCGGCGTGTTCAATCCGCGCGATCTCGAATCGGCACCCTGCCGCGATCTCGTCGTGGAACACCTATGCGATTACCACACGGCCCCCGTCGACCCGGTGCGGCTGGCCCATACCCTGGGCCACGCGCATGGCTGGGCGATGCTGCGCCGGCGTCCGGATGCGTTCGAGGTGGCCGGGAACGATCCGGCGTCGCCGCTGATCGGCACCTGCGACGCGATCGCGCGCCTGCGCGCCCAGGTCTCGCGCGTGGCCAAGGTCGCGGCGCCCGTCCTCATCTGGGGCGAAAGCGGAAGCGGCAAGGAGTTGACGGCCCAGGCGATCCACGCCCAGTCCGACCGGGCCGCCGGGCCGTTCGTCCCCATCAACTGCGGTGCCATCGCGCCCAGCCTGATCCACTCCGAGCTGTTCGGCTACGAGCGGGGCGCCTTCACGGGCGCGACGCGCGGCAAGGCGGGCCTGATCGAGTCGGCGGACGGCGGCACGCTATTCCTCGACGAGATCGGCGACCTGCCCAAGGACCTGCAGGCGAACCTGCTGCGCTTTTTGCAGGAGAAGACCATCTGCCGCCTGGGCAGCACGCGCAACATCCGCGTCGACGTGCGCGTGATCGCCGCGTCGCACGTCCAGCTGCAGCAGGCGGTGTCCAGCGGCGCGTTCCGCGAGGACTTGTACTACCGCCTTGCCGTGCTGCCCGTGACCGTGCCGCCGCTGCGCGAACGGCGCGACGATCTGATCACCTTGGCCGAGCATTTCTTCCACATGTACGCGAGCGAAAAATCGCCGCGCCTGAAGGGATTTTCGAACCGGGCGATCGAAGCGATCCTCGACCACGACTGGCCGGGCAATGTGCGTGAATTGATCAACCGGGTGCGGCGCGCGCTCGTCATGTCGGACGGGCGCCTGATCATGCCGGAAGACCTGGGTCTGGTGCGGGGCATCGCGGCCCCGACGCCGGCTGCGCTGGACGACACGCGCATGCGCTCCGAGCGGCGCGCCCTGCGCGAGTGCCTGGACCGCAGCGGCCACAACGTGAGCCGGGCCGCGCGCGACCTGGGCGTCTCGCGCACGACGATGTACCGCTTGCTGAGCAAGCACGGCATGCGCGAGTGAGCGCGCGCGCGGGGTGGTGCAGAAGTGGACAAGGTGTCCACTTTTTTTTGTGTGTTTCGGCACAAGCGTGGACACAGTTGTACCGGAAGTGAAACACTTTTTCGATATTTTCGGTAAATCGTGCCGGATTTTCACTGACGACCGTGTAGGAAAATCCGCACAAAGTCAACAAAAACAATGGGTTAGCGAACTCGACAGTATGGCTGGCACTGAAAGTGCAAAGAGATGGAAGTCGGCGCTACAGCCGACCCATCACCAACCATCAAACCCGAGGGGAACTCGAATGAACAAGACCTTGCTCGTGACGGCAATTTCGCTGGCTTTCTCGTTGAGCGCACAAGCCCAGGATACGAACAGCGCGGGCGGCGGCAGCACGGCCACGCAGACCACGACCCGTACGACGGACAACAGCACGCACGACAACAGCAACCGCAGCACGAATAACAGCACCGCGACGACGAACAACACGACGAATACGACGAACACGGACAACAGCACCCACGACAGCAGCAACCGCAGCGTCAGCACGACCACGAACACGGACAACAGCACCCACGACAGCAGCAACCGCAGCACCAATACGACCACGAGTACCACCACGAATACCACCACGAGCACGGACAACAGCAACCGCAGCTCCGGCGATGCAACCGCATCCGCCGTCGGCGGCGTCGCGGCCAACAATGGCGGCACGGCCACGTCGACCTTCTCGAACAGCTTCAACAACTCGACGGCCAACGCCACCGCGAACCTGAGCGGCAGCGTCTCCGGCAACACGATCTCGGGCATCGGCAACGTGGCCACCAATAGCGGTGGCGCCAACGGCGCTGCCGGTACGGCCGGCGCCGGCGCTGCAGGCACGGGCGGCAGCGTCACGGCCAGCACCGGCGCGGGCGGCGGCTCCGGCAGTGCACACGGCGCCGCGGGCGCCGCGGGCGGTACGGCCACCAACGGCAGCGCCAGCGCAGGCGCCGCCACCACCGGCGCCGCCAGCGCCGGTGCGGCAACCACCGGCGGCGCGACCGCCGGCGCGGGCGGCGCGGGCGGCATTGCCTCGGGTGCGTCGAGTGGTGCCGGCGGCGCGGGCGCCGCAGGCGGCTTCGGCGGCTCCACCGGCACGGCCAGCGCCGCAGGCGGCGCAGGCGGCTTGAGCGGTGGCGCGACCGCAGCGGGCGGTGCGGGCGCGGCCGGCGGCGCAGGCGGCCTGGCTTCGGGCGGCAACGGCGGCGCCACGGGCGCCACGACCGGCGGTAACGGCGGCGCCAGCGGCCCCACCACCGCCGGCATGGGCGGCATGGGCGGCGGCACGGGTGCAGCCACCGGTGGCGCAGGCGGCGCGGGTGCGGCCGGCGGCGCAGGCGGCGCGGGTGCAGCGGGTGCGGCCGGCGGTGCGGGCGGTGCCGGTGCAGCGGGCGGCGCCGGCGGCTTTGGCGGCGCAGGCGGCCTGGCCGGCGCAGGTACCGGTGGCAGCTCGTCGGCGACCAGCCCGACCGCCGGCAGCTCGGACAGCAACGGCACCCACACGGCCACGTCCGGTGCCGGTGGCCTCAGCGGCAGCGGCAGCGCCAACGCGGGCACGTCGACGGCCACGAGCGGCGCGACGACGGGCGCCGGCTCGACCTCGACCGCCGGCCTCGGCACTGGCGGCGCCGGCGGCGCTGGCGCCGCCGGTGCGGCTGGCGGCGCGGGCGGTTCGGGTGCGGCCGGCGCGGCAGGCGGTGCAGGCGGCTCGGGTGCGGCCGGCGCGGCTGGCGGTGCTGGCGGCGCGGGCGCCATGGCCTCGAACACCGGCGGTGCCGGCGCAGCAGGTGGTGCCGCGACCGGCGCAGCCGGCGGTGCCGGCGGTGCCCTGACCTCGACGGCGGGTAGCGGCGCGGCCAACACGGGCGGCGCAGGCGGCGCGGGCGGCGCGGGTGCGGCAGGTACGGCAAGCTCGGGCGCGGGCGGTGCCGGCGCCGCAGGTACGGCAAGCTCGGGCGCGGCAGGTGCCGGCGCAGCGGGCGGTGCGGGTGCAGCCAGCGGTATGGCATCGAACACGGGCGGCGCAGGCGCGGCCGGCGGTGCAGCCACCAGCGGCGGCGCCACCACCGGCGCGGCCACCAGCGGTGCGGCGACGACCGGTGCGGCCACCGTGGGTAACGCAACGGCCGGCAACGGCGGCAATGGCGGCAACGGCGGCTCGACCACCGGCGGCGCCGGCGGCGCTCTCGCCAACGTCACGGCAGGCATCGGTACCGGCGGCATGGGCGGCGCCGGCACCGGCGGCGCCGGCGGCACGAACACCGTCAATGCCGGCACCTTCGACATGTCCAACACCATGAGCGGTGTCGGCCAGTCGGCTGCGGGCGTGATGGTGGTCAGCCAGAACAACGGCTTCTCCTCGCTGATCCAGCAGAGCGTGAACGTCCAGAGCAATCTGGCTGTCGGCAAGTAAGGCGGCGTACCGCCGTGCCCGCGGGCACGGCGGTTTTACGAAGCAACCGGGGGTAGACAATGCAGTCATCACTCAAGAGTCATGCTAGCCGCCGCGTGTGCAGCTTCGCTGTGCTCGCGGCCTGCGCATCCGCGGCCCTAGCAGGACCGGAACTCGCGGTCCCCGTCCAGGACAACGCGCCGGCCGGCCAGCCGGTCACGGGTGCGGACAAGGCGGCAAAGCCGGACGCGCTCGGATTCGGGCCGGCCGCCGACCTGGGCAAGCTGGAACATTCGCGCGGCGGTACGGACACGTTCACGACCAATAACAACGCGAATCTCAGCGGCGTCGTGACCGGCAACAGCGCGGTAAGCGTCGTCACAGGGTCGAACACGATCGACGCCGGGGCGTTCGCCAACATGTCGGGCATACCGGTGGTGATCCAGAACAGCGGCGCGAACGTCCTGATCCAGAACGCCACCATCGTCAACCTGCAGTTCAAATGAAGTACGGCGCCCTGCCCCTCCTGTGCTCATTGCTCGGCACCTTGCTGGGCGCCGCCTGCGCACAAGCGGCCGACCTGCCGATCGCGGGCGGCGCCCGCTTCAACGTGCCGGTCAAGAGCATGCGGGAGCTCCGCTTCACCTCGACGACCCGCCAGCAATACGACTTCAGCTGCGGCTCGGCCGCGGTGGCGACGCTGCTGACCTATCACTACGGCCACCCGGTCAGCGAAACCGACGCGTTCAAGGAAATGTGGGAGATCGGCGACCAGGCCAAGATCCGTCGCGAAGGCTTTTCGCTGCTCGACATGCAGCGCTACCTCGCCAAGATCGGCTTCAAGGCGGACGGCTTCCAGGTGCCGTTGCAGAAACTGTTCGACAGCAAACTGCCCGCCATCGTGCTGATCTCGGAAAAAGGCTATAACCACTTCGTCGTCATCAAGGGCGCGGACGACGGGCGCATCCTGCTGGGCGATCCGTCCAGTGGCACCCGGTCGATCACGCGCGAGCACTTCGAATCCATCTGGCCGACCCGGCTGCTGTTCGTGATCCACGACGCACCGGGCAAGCCTTCGTTCAATGCCGAACTCGACTGGGCGGCCGCACCGCGCGCGCCGCTGGCCGAGGGCGTCACCCGGACCGCGATCGACATGACGACGCTGCCGAAATTCGGTCCCGGAGATTTTTGACAGGAGACCCCATGCGCATTCCCGTCCAGATCGGCCTCGTGCTGGCCAGCGCCGCGATCGCGACGCAGGGCTTCGCCGGCGGCCCGGACAATCCGTTCAGCAGCGACAACGCCGTGGCGTCGAGCGAGCTGGACGCCTACCGCGGCGGTTTCGTCACCGACAACGGCCTCGCGGTGTCGCTCGGCATCGAGCGCATCGTCACGATCAATGGCAATGTGGCGGAACGCAGCCAGCTCGACTTCGGCGACCTCGGCCGCCTGACGAGCGGCCAGAGCTCGTTGACCGCCGACACGGCGAATCAGGTCCGCCTGATCCAGAATGGCGGCGGCACGTTCAACGTCCAGATGGGCGACACCACGCTGGGCGGCACCGTCATCCAGAACAGCCTGAACAACCAGTTGATCAACAACCAGACCATCATCAATGCAAGCGTGAACGCGCGCGGACTGCTGCAAGCCATGAATTTCCAGTCCAGCCTGGCGAACGCGCTCAATACCGCCGCCACCGGCAGGTGACGGATTTTTAACCTGGAGAAAACTTATGCAAAAAATTCCAGCGCTGTACAGCGTGATTGGTGTCAGCGTGGCCCTGGCGGCCATCCCGGCCGGCGCCCAGTCCGGTCCTGACCTCCTCGAGCAGCTCAAGATCATGCGACAACAGCTGGAAGAGCAGCGGGCGCGCGTCGACGAACTCGAACGCCAGTTGCGCGCGAGCGGCGTCGCGGCGGCGCCGGCGCAGCTCGACAAGATGCGCGGGACCGGCAATCTGTCGGCGCCGCAGCCGCAGGATCCGCTCCAGGTCCAGGCCGCGCCCGCGGTTCCGCTCGCGCAACCCGTGTATCCGGGCCGCCTGGCCCCGCTGCGCGGCACGGGCGGCGCACTCGCCGACGCGGGCCAGACATCCGCCGGCGATGCCGTCGGCCGTCCGCCCGCGCCGCGCGCACCGGAAGTGGCGCCGATCTTCGAGACCCCGGGCGTGCTGACGCCGCGGGGCAAACTCGTGTTCGAACCGTCCGTCCAGTATGGCTATTCGTCCAGCAACCGCGTGGCACTGGTCGGCTACACGGTGATCCCGGCCCTGCTGATCGGCCTGCTGGACGTGCGCGAGGTCAAACGCAACACGACGACGGGCACCGCCACGTTCCGCTACGGCTTCGACAACCGTCTCGAACTGGAAGCGAAGATCCCCTACGTCTACCGCAGCGACTCGACCGTCAGCCGCGAGCTGTTCACCGGCACGGCGGCCGAGCGCGCGTTCGAGACGAGCGGCAAGGGCATCGGCGACATCGAGCTGGGATGGCGCTACCAGCTGAACGACGGCGGCGTCGACACACCGTACTACATCGCCGGCCTGCGCTTCAAGTCACGCACGGGCCGCGACCCGTTCCAGGTCGTCACCGATTGCCAGACCCGCTGCGTGGGCCAGAACGTGACGGGCACCGGCCTGCCGCTCGACCTGCCCACCGGCTCCGGCTTCTACTCGATCCAGCCGAGCGTGACCTGGCTGTTGCCGTCCGACCCCGCGATCTTCTTCGGCGGCTTCAGCTACACGAAGAACTTCAAGCGCAACAACATCTACCGGACGGTGCTGAACGGCGGACGGGAATTTCTGGGGCAGGTCGATCCGGGCGACGTGTTCGGCTTCAACTTCGGCATGGGACTGGCGCTGAACGAGCGGGCGTCGTTCAGCATCGGCTACGACCACAACTCCGTCGGGCGCATGCACCAGAACGGCGTCGTGATCCCCGGCTCGGTCCGGGTGCAGCTCGGCACCCTCCTGCTGGGCTACTCCTACCGGATGAAGAACAACCGCACGCTGAGCGTCTCCGTCGGCGCCGGCCTCACACGCGACACGCCGGACGTCACGCTGATGGTCAGGATGCCCTTCACTTTCTGAGCATCCCCTTTGGCCGCAAGGCGCGGCTCAACGAAAAGGGCCGCACTTGCGGCCCTTTTTTGTCCGGCGCGGCCGGTCCGGCGGACTCCCCGGGCCCGCGCGGCCATCCGGGTCAGATGTAATACACCAGCGCCGCCAGCGCCACGATCAGCGCGACCTTTGTCGCCTTGTACGCCGTCTTGTTCCAGGCCTTGTAGCGGCGGCGGTACTGACCCATCACGTAAGAGATGCGGAACAGCTTGCTGACGAGACCCGTCTGGTCGCCGCTCTCGTTCGGCGACGCGGCCGCCGTCATCATCGTGCGGCCCAGCCAGCGGTTGACGGCCTGCATCCAGCGGAAGCGCATCGGGCGCTCGACGTCGCAGAACAGGATCAGGCGGTCGCTGTCGCTCGCGTTTTCGGCCCAGTGGATATAGGTCTCGTCGAAGATGACGCCCTGGCCGTCGCGCCAGCTGTAGCGCTGGCCGTCGACTTCGATGAAGCAGCGGTCGTCGTTCGGCGTCGCCAGGCCGAGGTGGTAACGCATCGAGCCGGCGAACGGGTCGCGGTGCGGGTTCAGCTTGGCGCCCGGCGGCAGCTCGGCGAACATCGCGGCCTTAACGGACGGGATGCCCTGCAGCAGCGCGTAGGTCTTGGGGCACATGCGTTCGGCCGACGGGTGGCTCGCGTCGTACCACTTGAGGTAAAAACGCTTCCAGCCCGTCTTGAAGAAGGAATTGAAGCCGGCGTCGTTGTTCTGCTCGGAGGCCTTGATCTTTTTAAGCTCGATGAGGCGCAGGCCTTCTTCGCGGATCGTCGGCCAGTTTTCCTGCAGCACGGACAGTTCGGGGAATTCGCGCACGGGGATGTACGGCGTGCTCGGCACCTTTGAGAACAGGTGCATGAACATATTGATCGGCGCCATGAACGACGAATGGTCGAACAGCTGGCGGCCGAACGGCAGCCGCACCTTGCCGCGGAAATGGATGTGCAGGACCGACAGCACGAGAAAACCGACAACGAACCACTTCATGACGCCTCCGACAAAACGAGGCGCAAGGATACCATATGCGATACGCGGCCGTACGCCATCCACCCCGGCTGGTCGGGACGGATGGCGTACGGCCGCGAATGTCGATCGACGTGTCGCGACAGCGCGACGGTCAGTGCATCGACGACGTGACGGCGTATCCTTTTTCGGCCAGCTGGCCGGTCAGGTTCTGGATATCATAGTCCGGCAGGTCGCCGGCTTCGTCGTCGACTTCGAAGGCCCGTGCTTCGACTTCCCAGTCGGTATTCGTGGCTTCCTCGGGGATGTTACGGGTCTCGGGGACGGCCAGGTAGGAAAACTTGCCGTCGTGTTCGGCTCTGCGGTAGATGTCCAGGCGCATAGTCATATCCTTTAAAAGCATGGCTGTCGGATGAAAGCCATCAGTATGGGACGATAGGCGAACGGTTCGTGTCCGTCTGTTAATCGGCGCACACTGCCCTCCCGCCCATGTTCAGCGCCCGGCCCCGCCCCCGAGCACGCGCGCCGGCAGCATGACGACCGCGCGCAAGAGCTCGAACACCGCCTCCACGCCGACTCCGAGCAGCCGGAACGGCAGCAGCACGAGCCAGACGAGCGGATACATCACGAGCGCCAGCAGCGCGAGCGGCCAGCACAGGAATAGTAACAGCAACCACATGAGAAAACCCAGCATCGCCAGCTCCATCGGTCCGAGATGATGTGACTGTAGTTGTATGGACGCCAATGCGCAATGTTTCTGCGATGGACGGCGGGCGCGGGCGGATGGACGGGGGAAAAGCGGAGGTGAATGGGAGGGTTCAAGCGGTCGCCTTCGCGACAGCGGGGCCCATACCGAGTAACCGGATTCCGGACGGACGAACTCCGGAAGCTCGGTATGGGTGCCCGCCTGCGCGGGAATGACGTTCTTGCGCGACGGTCAGGCCAGCGCGGTCTCGCGCACGTGCATCGGCTCGCCCGCGCGCACGACGACCTCGGCCCGCATCGACGCTTCCAGCGACGGGATCGACCCGCCCGCGCGGTAGGCGAAGCTCACCTGCACGATATCGCCCGCCTGCACGTCCAGCGGCGTGGCCAGCGGCAGCATCATGTAATGGTTCAGCCAGTCGATGGTCGTGCCGCGCTCCTCGATGATGGTCAGCACGTTCTTGGTGATGAAGCGCAGCGCGTTCAGGCGGCCGCCCTGCTCCATGCGGAACTGGCCTTCCCACGCGATCGCGTCGCCCACGGGTTGGCTGAAGTCCATGATCGAATACACGCCCGGCTGCGCCAGTTCGATGGTGCCCGGATAGATCACATTGGTCGGCTGGAACTGGACGATCGGCGCATAAAAGCCTTCGAAGTCGTACTCCAGCTGCAGCGGCTGCGCGGCCATGATGACGGCTTCCGGCATGAAGATCGGCAGCGGACCGCCGAAACGGGCCAGGTAGCGGCGCTTGAACGATTCGATCACCTCGACCTGCTTTTCGCGCAGCATGCCCACGTGGATCATTTCGCAGATGACGATGTCGACCGGTTCCGGCGGCAAGTAGTCGAACGCGTCCGCATGCACGACCTCGACCTTGTGGCCGTTCGGATTCATGGCGAGGAAGCGGCGCGCCTCGCGCACCATGTCCGGATTGAACTCGACGCAATAGACTTGCGCCGCATTCTGCGCCGCGAAGAACGACAGGACGCCGGTGCCGCCACCCAGTTCCAGCACCTTCATACCAGGCTTGACGGCGTGGTAGATCGCCGACTTGAAGCTGTGCATGCGATTGTGGTCCATCAGCATATTGTGGTGGTAGTGGACCGGGATGAACTGCCCCAGGTAGCAGCTCTCGATTTCGCGTTCGTTCAGCATTCTGTCCTCGTTGTCGGGCCCGCGGTCCTGCCGGCGCCATGGTTGATCTCAGGTTGAATTATGTCCATGCCGAGAAGCAACTGATGCGTCGAGCTGATAGGGATTTGCCGGCCAGTTTGTCGGATCGATGGAACATCGCGGCCCAGTCGATAAATAACATTGGCTGTTTGCCGTAAGGGAATGTTAGGATTTTCCCATCGTCCGCCACCGCACCTGGCCGCCATGGTTCATTCGATCCGTTCCCTTTCGGCGAATATTGCCGATCTGTTATTGGACGTGCTTTTCCTGGTGGACCGGCGCGGCATTATCGTCGACGTCAGCGCCGGGTGCGAACGCATGCTCGGCTACCGCGCGACCGAGCTGATCGGGCAATACATGCTCGATTTCGTCGTCCCCGAAGACCGCGACATGACCCTCGCCGAAGGGGCGCGCGTCCTGGCCGGCCAGGACCGCATCGGCTTCGAGAACCGCTACCTGCACAAGGACGGCCGCTCGATCGACCTCATGTGGTCGGCGCGCTGGATCGCCGACCAGGGCCTGCGCCTGAGCGTCGCGCGGGACATCAGCCTGCGCAAACGCGCCGAGCGGCGCCAGGCCGCGACCTACGCCATTTCCGAGGCTGCCTTCCAGTCCGGCGACCTGGCGGGACTGTGCCAGGTCATCCACGGCATCCTCGACCGGCTGGTCGGCGCGCCCGGCATGGTCGTCGTCACGGACCCGACGCCGCAACAGGGTTTCAAGGTCGTCTACCAGCGCGATCACGGCGAAAAAAGCCGTTTGCCGTCGCGCGCCTGCCTCGCGCGCTGGCGCGGGAGCGCGTCGAATCCGGACGCGCTCGCGCCCGACGCCGTCCGCCACGTCGCCGGCAGCCGTCTGAACACCTGGCTCATGCTCGAACTGGGGGGCCCGGCCGGCACGATCGGCGCGCTGCTGCTGCGCGACCGGGCCGGCACCGGCTATTCCCCCGCCGACCGCGGCCTGCTGCACTTCGTCGCGGCCCAGGTCGGGCTGGCGCTGGAACGCAAGCGCCTGCACGAGGACCTGATGCGCTCGGCCTGTCACGACGAGTTGACGGGATTGCCGAACCGGCGCCTGTTCTTCGACCGCATCCGCACCGCTGTCGCCCGGGCACGCCGCAGCCAGTCGCGGCTCGGCCTGCTGTACGTGGACGTCGACGACTTCAAGCAGGTCAACGACCGCCATGGCCATGCCACCGGCGACACGCTGTTGCGCGAGGTGGCGGCGCGGCTGGTGGAGTGCGCGCGCCAGACCGACACGGTGGCGCGCCTCGGCGGCGACGAATTCGTCCTGCTGCTGGAAGACCTGCAGTCGCCCGAGGACGCCGACCGGTGCGCCGACAAGATCCGCGCCGCGCTGGCGCAGCCGGTGCCGACGCAGTGCGCGCCGCTGGTCATCAGCGTCAGCGTCGGCATCGCATTGTTCCCGGAACATGCGGACCAGGTCGAGACGCTGCTGATGCATGCGGACGCACGCATGTATGCGAAAAAGCGCGCGCAAAAGTGCGGCGCGAACGGCGCCGGTCCGGTCAGCGGCCGGACTTGACGCGCTGTTCGATCGCCGCCGCGATGGCGCCGTGGTCGGCCCGCTGCGCGATCTGGGCCGCCGTCAGTCCTTCGCTATTCTTCAGCTGCGGATCGGCGCCCTGGCTAAGCAGGAACAGCGCACTGTCCTGATGGCCTTCGCGCGCCGCCATCATGAGCGGCGTGTACTTGCCGCTGGCCGGCGGCGACTGCGCGTCGACGCGGGCGCCGTGCGCCAGAAGCAGGCGCGCGATGTCATTGTCGCCGCTGGCGGCCGCGTAGTGCAGCGGCGTCCAGCCGGGCCGGTTCACGGCCGCGCCTTTCGCGATCAGGGCCTCGGCGGCGGGCTGGTTGTGCTTGAACGCGGCCATCATCAGCGCCGTGTTGCCGTTCATCGCGGGCGTATCGACGTTGGTACCGGGGTAGCGCAGCAGCGCGTCGAACACCTGCATCGACCCTTCGCGCACGGCGAGCACCAGGGCCGGTTCGCCGCCGATCGGATTGACGTCATTGGGATCGACCTTGCCCAGCAGCGAGCGCACCGTGCCGGCATCGTCCATCTGCACGGCGCGGAAGAAATCGGCGATCTGCGCCGGCGTGGGCGCGGCTTGCGCGGGATGCATGCCGGCCGCGGCCGCCATCGCGGCGGCGAGCACGAACGAACGGAGAACGGTACGGCGCAACGGGCTGGCAGGCATCATGGGTCAGGTCCTCGCGGCCTTGAACAGGTTGAAGAAATTGTCGGTGGTGCGGTCGGCGATCTCGCGCAACGGCACGCCCTTGAGCGTCGCCAGGAATTCGGCCACGTGCGGCACATAACCGGGCTCGTTCATCTTGCCGCGGTAAGGCACGGGCGCCAGGTAGGGCGAATCCGTCTCGATGAGGATGCGGTCCAGCGGCAGCGCCTGCGCCACCGCCTGCAAATCCTTCGCGCTCTTGAACGTGACGATGCCGGAAAACGAGATGTAGAAGCCCATCTCGATGGCGGCCAGGGCCACTTCCAGCGACTCCGTGAAGCAGTGCATCACACCGGCGACGCCGCCCTTGTCCGTGCCGGCGCCCTCTTCCTGCATGATGCGGATCGTGTCCGCGCTGGCGGCGCGCGTGTGGATGATCAGCGGCTTGCGGGTCTCGCGCGACGCGCGGATGTGCGTGCGGAAGCGCTCGCGCTGCCATTCCAGGTCGCCTTCCAGTCGGTAATAATCGAGGCCCGTCTCACCGATCGCGATGACCTTCGGGTGATCGGCCAGTTCGACCAGTTGCGCGACGGTGGGTTCCGGTGTGTCCTCGTAGTCGGGGTGCACGCCGACGGAGGCATAGATGTGCGGGTATTGCTCGGCCAGGGCGAGCACGCTGGGGAAGTCAGGCAGGTCGACGGACACGCACAGCGCGTGCGAGACCTTGTTCTCGGCCATGTTGGCCAGGATCTCCGGCATGCGGGCGGCAAGCTCGGGGAAATTGATATGGCAGTGGGAATCGATGTACATCCCGATATTGTACGCGAGGCGTGAAGCGGGCGCCGACGCTGCCACCTGCCGTCATTCCCGCGGAAGCGGGAATGACGGCATTTACGCGACGCGCTTGCCGAGAATGATCAGGTCGCGCTCGATCCCATCCAGATTGGCCACACGCGGAAAATTCGCCCACGTCTCGAACCCGTACTTGCGGAACAAGGCCAGGCTCGGCGCATTGTGTCCGAAGATAAACCCGAGCAAGGTATGTACCTTGACGTTCGGCGCGAACGCCATCGCCTGTTCCAGGCAGTAACGCCCCACACCCTTGCCGCGCCAGCTTTCCGCGATATAGATCGACAGCTCGGCCGTACCGGAATACGCCGGGCGGCCATAGAAGTTCGAGTACGAGCACCAGCCGATCACCGCCGGATTGTCCGACGTGTCCGCCGCATCGTGGATCACCCACAGCGGCCGGCGTTCCGGCGTGTGCTCGTGGAACCAGCCTTCGCGCGACGCGACGGTGACCGGTTCCGTGTCGGCCGTGACTTCGCGCGAGGCGATGGTGGAATTGTAGATGTCGACGATGACGGGCAGATCTTCGATGCGGGCGAGGCGGTGTACGTAGGACGGCATGCTTGACACTGAATGATTACAAAGTATGGGTCGCGCGCGAGGAGCGCAGCGCGGCGCCGAGGATTTCTTCGATGCGCAGGCGGGCGCGCTGGCCCGTTTCATCGGCCGGGAAGTGCACGCCGATGCCCTGCGCCTTGTTGTTGTTCGCGCCGGCCGGCGTGATCCACGCGACCTTGCCGGCAATCGGGTATTTGTTCGGATCGTCCATCAGCGACAGGATCAGATAGATCTCGTCGCCGATCTTGTACGGCTTATTGGTCGGCACGAACATGCCGCCGTTTTTCAGGAACGGCATGTAGGCCGCGTACAGCGCGGCTTTTTCCTTGATGGCGAGCGACAGCACGGACGGCCGCGCGGGCTGCGGCGCGTTCGGATCGGTGGGCAGGCCACTGATCGGTCCGTTCTGCGAAACACTCATCATCGTCCTTTCATCATGGGCCGCAGCGGGCAGTGTAATCAAGCAACATGTCTTCGACAAATAATTTCGGAGACAGGGGGTGATCGGCCACCGCGCGGCGCTCGTTCGTGGACTTGATTGCCTGCATCAAATTAGCCACGTGCACACGCCCGGCAAGGGCCGCCAATTCCCGTTGATACCTTGGATAATACCGGATCACGCCGGACAGCTTGTACGAAAACACGTCATACAGCCACCGCTGCTGCCACGCGACGAGGGATGCCAGCGGCGCCTTGCTCAATTTGTCGGCACTGCGCAACGCGGCGTCCACGCTCGGCTGGGCCAGCACTTGCAGCAGGCCGTCGAGTTCTTCGCGGCTGCCCGTCTCGGCCTGGGTCAGCGCCGCCAGCGGCGCGCCGCCCTGCTCCCGCAGCCAGCCGTCGGCGTCCGTCACCCCCTGCGCCTCCAGCCAGGCGAGGGCCTCGGCGTGTTCCGGCATGGGCATCGCAAACTTGCGGCAGCGCGACAGGATCGTGGGCAGCAGTCGGTCCAGGCCGTTCGATGCCAGCAGGAACACGGTGCCCGGCGGCGGTTCCTCGAGCGTCTTCAGCAGCGCGTTGGACGCCGGCATGTTCAGGCTTTCCGCCGGATACAGCACGACGACGCGCAAGCCCTGACGGTGCGTCGAGATGTTCATGAAGTCGGCCAGCGCGCGCACCTGCTCGATCTTGATGTCTTTCGACGCCGTCTTCGACTTGGACTTCTTTTCCTCGGCCGGCGCGTCCTCGCCTTCGGCAGCCGGCACGTCGTCTTCCAGCGCTTCCGGACGCACGCGGCGGTAGTCGGGGTGGTTACCTTGCGCAAACCAGCCGCACGACGCGCATGCGCCGCAGGCATGGCCGTCCGGCTTCACGTTTTCGCACAGCAGCGCCTGGGCAAACGCTTCGATGAAGTCGGCCTTGCCGATGCCGGCCGGGCCGTAGAAGAGAATCGCGTGCGGCAGGCGGGCGCGCATCGCCTGCAGCCGCGTCCACGCGTCCTGCTGCCAGGGATACATGCTCACAGCCATGGCTCCAGTGCGGCTTGCAGCGCCGCGCGCACGCCGTCGATCGATTGCGTGGAATCGATGACGACGATGCGCCCGTCCGATTCCGCGGCGCGGCGCAGGTATTCGTCGCGTACGCGCGCGAAGAAATCGGAGCGTTCCATCTCGAATTTGTCGAGGGTGCGCGTCGCGGACAGGCGCGCGCGCGCGACGTCCAGCGGGACGTCGAACAACAGGGTCAGGTCGGGCTGCAGGTGCGGATGCACCCATCGTTCCAGCGCTTCGAGCTTGGCGCGATCGAGACCGCGGCCGCCGCCCTGGTAGGCGAAGCTCGCGTCCGTGAAACGATCGGACAGGACCCAGTCGCCGCGCGCGATCGCCGGTTCGATGACCTGCGCCACGTGCTCGCGCCGGCTGGCGAACATCAGCAGCGCTTCCGTCTCCAGGTCCATTTTTTCGTGCAGCACCAGGTCGCGCACCTTTTCGCCCAGCGGCGTGCCGCCCGGCTCGCGGGTCGAGACGACCGTCTTGCCCGCGCCTTTCAGCAGCGAGGTGACGTAGCCGATGTGCGTCGACTTGCCCGCACCGTCGATGCCTTCGAAGGTGATGAAGCGCCCGCGGGCGGCATCGTTATGATTCATTGCATTCATTCGTATTTACTGGGACGCCTGGTTGCGCTGGTACTGGTTGACGGCCTTGTTATGCTCGTTCAGGTTGACCGAGAAGTGGCTCGTGCCGTCGCCGCGCGAGACGAAATACAGGGCGTCCGTCTTCGCGGGCGCCGTCGCGGCGGCGAGCGATTGCACGCCCGGCAGTGCGATCGGCGTCGGCGGCAGGCCGGCG
Source organism: Massilia putida (assembly GCF_001941825.1). Taxonomy (NCBI): domain Bacteria; kingdom Pseudomonadati; phylum Pseudomonadota; class Betaproteobacteria; order Burkholderiales; family Oxalobacteraceae; genus Massilia; species Massilia putida. The sequence goes on along the minus strand of NZ_CP019038.1, from coordinate 267,694 downwards.
CGCGTATACGTATTGTACGGGGTGTCGGTCTCGAGGTCCTTCTTGCGGATCTTGCCGTCGTATTTGTCGCCCATGCCGTAGATGACGGTGGGGTCGGTCTGCAGCAGCATGCCGGCTTTCAAACGGTTCACGAACACCCCGGCGATCATGGCGCGCTCGCTCTTCTGGCCCGTTTCCTTTTCCACCAGCGACGCCATGATCAAGGCCTGGTACGGATCGGTGTACGGCAGGCCGGGGTCGCGCTTCTCCCACGCGGCCTTGAGGCGCTTCATCATCATCTCGTGCGCCTGCTTATAGATCGACAAGTCGCTCGCGCCCTTCGCGAACAAATACGTATCGGGGAAGAACAGGCCTTCCGGCGCCTTGTACTCGGGCGCCACCTTCGCCAGCAGTTCCCGGTCGGACAGCTTGGCCGTGTCGTGCTTCAGGTTCGGCGCGGCGTCGACCGCCTGGCGCATCTGGCGGAACGTCCAGCCTTCGATGATCGTCAGCGATTCCTGCGCGAACTCGCCGCGCACGAGCTGGGACAGGAGGCGCCGCGGGCTGGTATCCGGTTTGAGCTCGTAGCTGCCCGCCTTGATCTGTCCGGCCTTGCCCGTAATGCGCGCGAGCACGCCGAACAGGAAAGGGTTGACGGGCACGCCGGACGTCGCCATCTGCTGCGCCGCGCCGGCCACACCGCTGCCCTGCGCGATGGCGAACGGGATGACGGCAGCATCCTTCGGCGTGATCGGCTGCTTGCTCCACCACTGGAAGGCGCTGCCGGCGGCGGCAAGCGCGATGACGCCCGTGACGATGAGTTTTCTTATCAATGCCATGCTGGTTTCGGTTTTTCGCCGTCGTCGGCGCGTTTTTGAAGGCGAACTTATAATGAGGCCGTAATCATAAAGCCGATACTGCTAAACCGGAAATAATTCGTGATGAACCATTGGATCGAACATCTCGCCACCCTGGGCGCCCGTTTCCACCCCGATAGCCCGACGCAGGTCGACGACTTCGGCCGCGTGCTCGGCACGACCGCCCTCGAACAGGGCTTCGTCGCCGCCGTCACCGACCTGGGCCTGATCGCCGTCGCCGGCGAGGACGCCGCCAGCTTCCTGCACAACCAGCTCACCAACGACGTCGCGCACCTCGGGACCACGGAAGCGCGCCTGGCCGGTTATTGCACGCCGAAAGGCCGCCTGCAGGCCACCTTCCTGATGTGGCGCGATGCGGAAGCGGTCTACCTGCAGCTGCCGCGCGCCATCCAGGCGCCGCTGCAGAAGCGACTCTCGATGTTCGTGCTGCGTTCGAAAGCGAAGCTGCGCGATGCCACCGACGAGGCGCGCTACGCGGCCGTCCTCGGGCTGGGCGGGGCCGCGGCGGGCGAGGCCCTGCGTACGCACGTCGGCACGCTGCCCGATGCGCCGTATGCGAAGATCGACGGCGATTTCGGCACCGTGATCCGCCTGGCCGACGCCTTCAACCAGCCCCGCTACCTGTGGCTGACGACGGCCGACGATGCCATCAAGGCCCTGCCCGCATTGCGCGCGACGCTCGCGCTGGGCGGCAACGCCGCGTGGCACCTCGCGTCGATCCACGCGGGCGTGCCGCAGATCGGGCAGGCCACGCAGGAACAGTTCGTCCCGCAGATGATCAACTACGAGCTGCTCGGCGGCGTCAATTTCAAGAAGGGCTGCTATCCGGGCCAGGAAATCGTTGCCCGCAGCCAGTACCTCGGCAAGTTGAAGCGCCGCATGGCGCTGGCCACGCTGCTTGACGCGGCCGCGCGTCCCGGCGATGAAGTCTATTCCGTCGCCGATCCGGACCAGCCGTCCGGCATGATCGTCAACGCGGCGCCGAACGGCGCCGGCGGCGCCGACGCGCTCGTCGAGATCAAGCTCGCCGCGCTGGACGGCGAGGTCCGCCACGGCTCCGCCGGCGGCACGAAGCTCGACTTCCTGCCGCTGCCGTATCCGCTCGACGCGCTCGAAGCATGATCGACCTGTACGTCTATTACAAGGTGCGCGAGCTTGACGCCGCCGCGCTGGCGCCGCGCGTGCGGGCACTGCAGGCGGGCATCGGCGTGCCGTCGCAGTTGAAACGCCGGCCCGACGCCAGCGCCGGCCTGCAGACCTGGATGGAAGTCTATCCCGGCGTGGACGACGGTTTTCCCGCGCGGCTGATTGATGCCGCCCGCGCCGCCGGCCTGGAAGCCCTGATCGTCGGCCCCCGCCGCGCCGAAATCTTTACGGATCTCCCAACATGTGCCTGATCGTTTTTGCCTGGCGCGTGATCCCCGGTCTGCCGCTGGTCGCCTGCGCCAACCGCGACGAGTACTACGACCGTCCCGCCACCCCGGCCGGCCCGTGGCCGGACGCGCCCCACATCATCGCCGGCCGCGACCTGCGCGGCGGCGGCAGCTGGATGGGCGTGACGAAGACCGGTCCGCACGGACCGAAATTCGCCGCGCTCACAAACATCCGCGCCCCCAGCGACTGGCGCACGGACGCGCCCACGCGCGGCGCCCTCGTCGCCGACTTCCTCAAGGACGACGTCGATGCGCCGGCCTACCTGGCACGCATCGCACCGGATGCCGACGCGTACAACGGCTTCAACCTGATCCTGGGCGACGCCGCCGGGATGTACTGGTTCTCGAACCGCGCCGGCGCCGACCCGCGCAACGGCAAGGCGCTCGAACCCGGCATTTATGGCGTTTCCAACGGCCTGCTCGATGCGCCCTGGCCGAAGGTCGTCCGCACCAAAGCCACGTTCGCAAGCCTGCTGCTGCAAGGCGCGCCGGAAGAAGCGTATTTCGAGATGCTGGCCGACACGACGCGCGCGCCGGACATGCGCTTGCCCGACACCGGCGTGCCCCTCGACCTGGAACGCCAGCTGTCCGCCGTCTGCATCGAGATTCCCGGCTACGGCACCCGTACGTCGACCGTCGTCAAGCTGTACAGCGACGCCGAGCCGGAACTGCACGAACGCATCCTCAAGCCCTGCGACCCGGTCCCGGCCTGATCGGATACCCCCTCCCGCGGGGCCGTGAAGGTGGCCGGCTGGACCGTCGACGTGCCGGACGTCGAGGGGACATTGACCTGCCTGTGGAACGGCAAGTACACGACGACGCGACCACCATGCACCCGGCGGGACCCGGCCGGAACCGCGATCGGGCGGCCGGCGGCACCAATGACGACGCGGGATGGTGCGCGAGCCGTTGATGTACACTGGGCCGGTTCCATGCCTGAAGGGACCCGTATGCCTGCCCTCCGCGCCGCCATTGCCGCCCTGTTGTTCGCGGGGGCGGCGCACGCCCAGACCGTCCCCGCGGGCGACTTCCACCAGCACGTGTTCAGTGCGGCCGACATCGCACTCGCCGGCCCGTCGTCCGGCCTCGTCGCGCTGGACGCCGACCAGCTGCTCGCCTTGCTCGACGCGGCCGGCATCCGCAAGGCCGTGCTGCTGTCCGTCGCCTACATGTTCGGCAGCCCGGCGCGCGCGGTCGACGACGAATACGCGAAGGTGCGGATGGAAAACGATTGGACGGCGGCGCAGGCCGCGCGCCATCCGGGCCGGCTGATCGCCTTTTGCAGCTTCAATCCGCTCAAGGACTACGCGCTCACGGAACTCGAACGGTGCGCGGGCAAGCCGGGACTGGACCACGGGATCAAACTGCATTTCGGGAACTCGGACGTGCGGCTCGACGACCCGACCCACGTCGCGCGCCTGCGCCAGGTGTTCGCCGCCGCGAACGCGCACGGCATGGCCATCGTCGTCCACCTGCGCGCCAATATCGGCAGGAAGCGGCCGTACGGCGCCGCGCAGGCCCGCATCTTCCTCGACCAGGTGATGCCCGCTGCGCCGGACGTGCCGGTGCAGATCGCGCATTTCGCCGGTTCCGGTCCCGGCTACGACGATCCGGCCGCGCAGGCGGCGATGGCCGTGCTGGCCGACGCCGTCGAGGACCACGATCCGCACGCGGGCAATCTGTGGTTCGACGTCGCGTCCATCGTCGATCGCGACATCGGTCCTGCGACGGCGGCTCTGGTGACCAAGTTCATCCGCCAGGTCGGCGTCGGCCGCGTGCTGTACGGGACGGATTCCGCGCAAGGCGCCAACCTGCGGCCGCGCGAATCGTGGGCCGCGTTCCGGAAGCTGCCGCTGTCGCCCGCGGAATTCGCGCACATCGCGGCGAACGTGCCGCCTTACTTTCCCGAGCCCTGAACGGCCGCCTTCAGCATGTCCGTGAACTGCGGCGTCGCCGCATAGGCGTCGGCCGGCGGCTTGCCGTGCAGGACGGCATCCATGCGGTCGGCGACGGCCTGCAACGCCTGCGGATGGGTGTAGATGTAGAAGTCGCCGCGCCGGATGCCGTCGAACGTGATGCGGGCGACGTCCGCCGCCGTCAGCTTGCCGGACGCGACGGCCTGCTCGAGCAGCGCCTGGGCCGCCCGCTGGCTGGGCGTCGGCGCCGCGTCGTGGCGGACTTCGGCGGGGCGGTGTTCTTCCGCATGCGCGATGCCGGTCGGGACGAAATACGGGCACAGCACGGAAGCCTTCAGCGGGGTGCCGACGAGGCGCAGGTCGTGATACAGCGTCTCCGACAAGGCCACGACGGCATGCTTCGATGCGTTGTAGACGCCCATCGCCGGCGGCGCGAGGAGCCCGGCCATCGACGCCGTGTTCACGATATGGCCTTCGTAGCCCGGGTCGTTCCGCGCGGCGTCGAGCATCAGCGGGGTGAACACACGCACGCCGTGGATCACGCCCCACAGGTTCACGCCCAGCACCCAGTCCCAGTCGGCCTCGGTGCTTTCCCAGATCAGCCCTGCCGAACCGACGCCGGCATTGTTGAACAGCAGGTGCACGCCATGGAAGCGGATCATTGCGGCGTCCGCCAGTTCTTCCACGTGCGCCGCCTTCCGCACGTCGCAGACCATCGCCAGCACGTCGGCGCCTGCCGCCTGCAAGGCGCTGCTGACCTGTTCGAGCGCGTGCGCGTCGACGTCGGCCAGGACCAGCTTCATGCCGAGCCTGGCCGCCTCATTGGCGAACTCGCGTCCGAATCCGCTGCCGGCGCCCGTGATGACGGCCACCCGTCCCGCAAAATTCTCCATGGCGTCCTCCTGTGGACGTTGTTGGGTTCAGACGGCGGACACCCCGCCGTCCACGGCCAGCACCTGGCCGGTGATGTGTTTGCCGGCGCTCGAGGCGAACAGCGCGACAGCGCCTTTCAGGTCTTCGTCGTCGCCCAGGCGCCCCAGCGGCGCGTCCTTGGCGAGACGGTCGGCGCCGATCGCGTCCAGCAGGCCCTTCGTCATCTTCGACGGGAAGAAACCGGGCTCGATGGCGTTGACCGTGATCCCGTAGCGGCCCCACTCGCCCGCGAGCGTGCGCGTGAGGTTGATCACGGCCGCCTTGGACGTGTTGTACGCGACGGTCTGCATCGTCCCGGGCGGATTGCCGGCCAGACCGGCGATCGACGCGATGTTGACGATGCGACCCGACCGTGCGGGAATCATCGCGCGCTTGCCGACGGCCTGCGCCAGCAGGAACACGCTGCGCACGTTCAGGTTCATGACCTTGTCCCACGCGTCCAGCGGATAGTCCTCGGCCGGCGCGCCCCAGGTCGCACCGGCATTGTTGACGAGGACGTCGATCCGGCCCAGCCGTGCCAGCGCCTCGTCGACGAACGGCGCGATCACCGCCTCGTCGGCCAGGTCGACCGTCACGCCGACGGCCTCGATGTCGCGCGTCGCCAGGTGCGCCACGGCGGCATCGAGCTCGTCGCGCTTGCGTGCCGCCACGAGCACGCGCGCGCCCAGCTCGCCGAGAGCCTCGGCCATCTGCAGGCCGAGGCCGCGTGAGCCGCCCGTGACGATGGCGGTGCGGCCTTGCAGCGAGAACAATTCCTGTACTGTATGCATGGCGGCCTCCCCGCTCGTCAGACGATGTAGTCCATGCACTGACGCCCCTCGCGGATCGCGCCGATGAACGGGATGACCGCCTGGTGCACCGGATGTTTCACGTACGCCTCGAGCGCGGCCTTGTCTTCGAACTCGGAATACAGCACGACGTCGTACGTGGCTTCCAGGCCGGGCTGGGCGATGACGACTTCGAACTTGATCTGGCCGGGGACGATGTTGGCGCACTCGTCCAGGCGGCGTTTCATCTCGATGGCGTTGGCGGCGCGGTCGGCGCCTTCGGCGTGGTCTTTCAGTTTCCACATGACGATGTGCTTGAGCATGGATTTCCTTGGTAAGTTTGATGGACTGCGTTGGCTATTATAAGAGCGATAAGGCGCGGGTGCCCTGACCGGTTGGTGGCCGGTTTTGGTTGTTTTGGCGCCGCCTGTCGGTTAGTTGCAAAATAATGCCACAACGACGGCCGCCCGTCGCACCCTTGACCAACTTGATCGGTTAGTTGCAGTATGATGAGAACGACCGACTCCGCCACTGCCATGCGCCAGCCACCTGCCATCTCCGAATGGGACACGCGTCCCTTCGATGCCTTCGCCGCGTTCGTCGTGACGCCCGAATTCGTCCTGACGTCCAGCCGCCAGAGCGACCCCGTGCCCCTGCCTATCTCGGCGGAGTCCGCGACGATCTACAAATTCATGTTCGGCAAGTTCGCCACCTGGATGCTCGAGCACGGCCTCAGGATGTCCACGGTGAACGCGGCGGACCTGCGCCGCTTCATCGAGCTGTCGAAAGACGGCCAGCGCGACCTCAACAGCAAGATCGCCTACCGCTATCTGCGCCTGCTGGAGCGCTGCTTCGACTACCTGGGCCGCGCGCCGAACCCGGCCCGGCAGGCGATCGTCGCGACGGATCGCGCCCACCTGGCCGAGGATGCCCCGATGACGGCGCTCGCTGCCTCCGACCTGCAGCGCTTCCTGGCCGCCCTCCCCGCCGGCCGCAGTGACGACACGGAAGGCCACGCGGGCTGGAAGCGCCGCCGCGACCGCGCGATGCAGATCGTGATGGCGCTGTCCGGCCTGCGCGTGGCGGAAGCCATCGGCCTGCTCGTCGAGGAAGTCGGCCGCCAGCCCGACATCGAGGGCGGCATCGCATTGAACATCACGCCGGAAGCCAAGCACCGCACGAGCTACGAACATACGACGATCCTGCCGCGCGCCGGCGTCGTCGAGCTGACGGCGTGGCTCAAGGAACGGGAGGAACTCAAGATCCCCGGCGACCTCGTATTCCCCGCGAATCTGGAAGGCGAGCCGCTGCACAAGGCGACCGTCTACCGCCAGACGCGCGCGACGTTCGAACGGGCCGGCATCGCTGTCGCACGCGCGGGCGGACGCACGCTGCGCAACAGCTTCGCCGTCCACCAACTGGAGCAAGGCGTGCCGCGCAGCGAGCTGACGGCGGCGCTGGGCCTGGCGCTGGAACGGTCGACGGAGGCCTACCGGTATGCGCGTCTGCACGAGCCGCCGGAAGACGATGCGGGCGGCGACGTAAGCGCCACGTAAGTTTGCAGCAAGCGTCCCGTAAGCTTCCCGGCGCACAGTCGACGGTAGCCTGCGCCATCGGGCCGCGCACCACAATAAATACGACAGGAGACCACCATGGCACTCACACCCGGCATGGCTGCGGGCGGCAAATCCACGCCATCGGGCGTCGGGCTGACGAAGGAAGAACGCAAGGTCATCTTCGCGTCGTCGCTCGGCACCGTCTTCGAGTGGTACGATTTTTATCTGTACGGGTCGCTGGCGACCGTCATCGCCAAGCAGTTCTTCATCGGCGACGCCACCACGTCGTTCATCTTCGCCCTGCTTGCCTTCGCGGCCGGCTTCATCGTGCGGCCGTTCGGCGCGCTCGTGTTCGGACGCCTGGGCGACATGATCGGCCGTAAGCACACCTTCCTCGTCACCATCCTGATCATGGGCGGCTCCACGTTCATCGTCGGCCTGTTGCCGGGTTACGCGGCGATCGGCATCGTCGCGCCCATCGTCCTCGTCACCCTGCGCATCCTGCAGGGCCTCGCGCTCGGCGGCGAATACGGCGGCGCCGCCACCTACGTCGCCGAGCACGCGCCCGACGGCCGGCGCGGCTACTTCACGTCGTGGATCCAGACGACGGCCACGCTCGGCCTGTTCCTGTCGCTGCTCGTGATCACGGGCGTGCGCGCCGGCATGGACGCCGCCGCCTTCGACGCGTGGGGCTGGCGGATTCCGTTCCTCGTGTCGGTGCTGCTGCTCGCGGTCTCGGTGTGGATCCGGATGTCGATGGCGGAATCACCCGCGTTCGCGCGCATGAAGGCCCAGGGCAGGACGTCGAAGGCGCCGCTCAGCGAAGCGTTCCTGACCTGGAAGAACGGCAAGATCGCGCTGCTCGCGCTGCTGGGCGTCGTGATGGGCCAGGCCGTCGTCTGGTACACGAGCCAGTTCTACGCCCTGTACTTCCTCACCAAGACGCTCAAGATCGACGACGCCACCGCCAACGTATTGATCGCCGTCGCCCTGGCGCTGGCCACGCCGTTCTTCATCATCTGCGGCGCGCTGTCGGACCGCATCGGCCGCAAGACCATCATCATGGCCGGCTGCCTGATCGCCGCGCTCACGTACTTCCCGATCTTCAAGGGCCTCACGCACTTCGGCAACCCGGCGCTGGAGACGGCGCTGAACAATTCGCCCGTCGTCGTCGTGGCCGATCCGGACTCGTGCCACTTCCAGTTCAACGCCACGGGCACGAAGAAATTCCCGTCGTCGTGCGACATCGCCACCGCACAGCTGACGGCCGCTTCCGTCAGCTACACGCGCCAGGACGCGCCGGCGGGCACCATCGCCAGCATCAAGGTCGGCGACAAGGTCTACCCGTCGTTCAACGCCACCATGACGCCCGATGGCCTGAACTTCGACCAGGCCAGCAAGGACCAGGAAGCCGCGCTGAAGAAGAGCCTGGGCGCCGCCATCAAGGCCGCCGGCTACCCCGCCAAGGCCGATCCGACGCAGATCAACAAGCCGATGCTCGTGCTGCTGCTGTTCGTGCTCGTGCTGTACGTGACGATGGTGTACGGCCCCGTGGCCGCGATGCTCGTCGAAATGTTCCCGACCCGCATCCGCTACACGTCGATGTCGCTGCCCTACCATATCGGCAACGGCTGGTTCGGCGGGCTGCTGCCAACCACCGCGTTCGCCCTCGTCGCGGCCAACGGCAATATTTATTACGGGCTGTGGTATCCCATCGTGATCGCCATCGCGACCGTCGTCATCGGCGTGCTGTTCGTGCGCGAGACGAAGGACACCAATATCTACGCCGGCGACTGAGCGGCCGACCCGCAGGCGACGCCGCGGCTCAAGGAGACTTGACGCGCTCCACCGCTGCTTCCGCGATGGCCCGGGTGCCCCACGTCCGCATGCGGTTCGCCGCCCACGCCGTGAGGATCGCGCCGGTCAGCAGGACGAGCCGCGTGTCGATGAGCGTCAGTACGGCGCCCGCCGCCGCCATCAGGATGTTCGCGAGGCAGAACGTCGTCGACAGCAGTCCCATGACGGCACCCTGTCCATGGCCGCCGCCGAAGCGCTCCGCGGCCCATGCCTGCACGACGGCGTTGTAGAACGCATGCGGCAGGCCGAAAGCCATGATGCCGACGAGCCCCACCCACAGGTGCCCCACGCCCAGCGACCCGATCGCGAGCGCCACGCAGGCGGCCAGCCACGCGGCGCGGCGCATCGGTTCCGTGCGGCTGGCGCGGCCCGCGAACAGCGCGGAACACGTCATCAGGCCGCACATGCCGACGTTGACGAGGGCGATCGCGCGCGTATCGTAGTGCCCCACTTCGACGAGCCAGAGCGGATAGAACTCGTAGAACGCCGTGACGCCGCAGGTGTAGGCCAGCTGCACGCCGAACAGCGCACGCAGGCCGTCGTGACGCAGCAGGTTGAACGCATGCCGTTCGCGCGCGACGCTCCACCACGACGGCCCCGCCGCGCGCGGCTTGCGCTCCAGCGCCACGCCGACGAGGATCGCGCCCAGCAGCAACGCGCCGGCCGCGATATAGAACGGCACCGTCACGCCCCACGCGATCGTGAACCCGGCCAGCAATGGACCGAACAACCAGCCCAGGTGCAGCGAACCGTTCAGCCACGACAGCGCGTGATTGCGCAGCGGACCTTGCAGCCGGTCCGCGAGCATCGCGCGCACGATCGCACTATGGCCTTCCAGCAGGCCCGTGCCGAAGCGCGCGACGAGGAACAGCGGATACGAGCGGCTCGCCAGCGCCCATGCGGTGAGCACGTGGCCGACGGCGGCGCCGACGGCCGTGACGAGCAGCAGCGGACGCCGGCCGTAGCGGTCGGACAGCGACCCGAGCACCGCGGTGCCCAGCAACAACCCGACCGGATTGACCATCAGCGCCAGCGCGAACAACAGTTTCGGCGGCAGGCCGAGGAAGTGCGTCAGGCTGTCCGGTGCGCCGTTCACGAACAGCGGCGGCAGGATGGGATAAGGCAGCGACGCGCCCGTCGTGGACAAGAGTCCGAGCAGGCAGGCGGTCGCGATCAGCAGGGCGTTCTTCATGTCGGCTCGGTCGTCGTGTTGACGGCTAGCCTAGCATGGGTCGCACCCTCCTTGCAGCAAGGGTATTCTTCAGCCGTTGAAGGTCTTGCCTTCCTGCGCCAACCGGACGAGCAGCGGCGCCGGCGTCCACGCCTCGCCGTGGTAACCGCGCGCATATTTCTCGACGGCTTCCAGGACCTTCGCCAGGCCGACGGTGTCCGCGTAGAACATCGGGCCGCCGCGGAACAGCGGGAAGCCGTAGCCGGACAGATAGACCATGTCGATGTCCGAGGCGCGCAGCGCGATGCCCTCCTCCAGGATCCGCGCGCCCTCGTTGACAAGCGCGTAGACGAGGCGCTCGACGATCTCGTCGTCGGAGATCGCGCGGCGGGCGATGCCCAGGTCCTGCGAGTGCTTGACGATCATCTCGTCGACCCAGCTTGAGGGCCGCGGCGTGCGGTCGCCCGCCTGGTAGTCGTACCAGCCGGCGCCCGTCTTCTGGCCGAAGCGGCCCTGTTCGCACAACAGGTCGGGCGTCTTCGAGTACTTCAGGTCGGGCGACTCGACGGCGCGGCGCTTGCGGATGTACCAGCCGACGTCGTTGCCGGCCAGGTCGCCCATGCGGAACGGGCCCATGGCGAAGCCGAACCGTTCGATCGCCTGGTCGACCTGCTGCGGCAGCGCGCCCTCGTCCAGCAGGAAGCCGGCCTGGCGGACGTACTGCTCGACCATGCGGTTGCCGATGAAACCGTCGCACACGCCCGACACGACGCCGGTCTTCTTGATCTTCTTCGACAGCGCCAGCGCCGTCGCCAGCACGTCCTTGCCCGTCGCCGCCCCGCGCACGATCTCCAGCAGTTTCATCACGTTGGCGGGACTGAAGAAGTGCAGGCCGATGACGTCCTGCGGGCGCGCCGTGAACGACGCGATGCGGTTCAGGTCCAAGGTCGACGTGTTCGACGCGAGGATCGCGCCCGGCTTCATCACCTCGTCCAGCTTGCGGAACACGGTTTCTTTGACGCCCATGTCTTCGAATACGGCTTCGATGACGATGTCGGCCTGGGCGATGTCGGCATAGTCCAGCGTGCCGCGGCTCAGGCCGAGGCGCTGCTCGGCCTTCTCCGGCGCCAGCTTGCCCTTCTTGACGGTGTTCTCGTAGTTCTTGCGGATGGTGGCCAGGCCCTTGTCCAGCGCGTCCTGCTTCGTCTCCAGGATCGCGACGGGGATGCCCGCGTTCGCGAAGTTCATCGCGATGCCGCCGCCCATCGTGCCGGCGCCGACAACGGCCGCGCTGCGGATGGCGCGCACGGGCGTGTCGACCGGCACGTCCGGCACCTTGCTGGCGGCGCGCTCGGCGAAGAACGCGTGGCGCAGCGCCTTCGATTCCGTCGTCTGCGTGAGGTGGATGAAGCGCTCGCGCTCGAACGCCAGGCCGTCCTCGAACGGCTTTTCGACGGACGCGGCCACCGTCTCCACGCATTCGACAGGCGCCGGGAACGGACCCGCCTCGGCCTTCACGCGCGCCCGCGCGGCCGCGAGGAAGGCTGCCGCATCCGGATGGTCGACTCGGCGCTCGCGCACCTTGGGCAGCGGACGCACGTCGGCGACGCGGCGCGCGAAGGCGACGGCGCCGGCCACGAGGTCGCTCTCCGCCGGCAGCAATTCATCGAACAGCAGGGTGCCGGCCAGTTTTTCGGACGGCACGGGCGTGCCCGTCACGATCATGTTCAGCGCGGCTTCCAGGCCCACGACGCGCGGCAGGCGCTGCGTGCCGCCGGCGCCCGGCAGCAGGCCCAGTTTGACTTCCGGCAGCGCGATCTGCGCGCCCGGCAAGGCGACGCGGTAGTTGGCGCCCAGCGCCAGTTCCAGGCCGCCGCCCATGCACACGGTGTGGATGGCCGCGACGGTCGGCTTGTCCGAATTCTCGACCGTGCGGATCAAGGTGTGCAGCGTCGGTTCCGTGAGCGCCTTCGGCGAATTGAATTCGCGGATGTCCGCGCCGCCGGAAAACGCCTTGCCGGCGCCCGTGATGACGATGGCCTTTACGGCCGGATCGGCGGCCGCGCGCTGCAAGCCTTGGACGGCGGCGGTGCGCGTCGCCAGGCCGAGGCCGTTGACGGGCGGGTTGTTCAGCGTGATGACGGCGACGTCGTCGATGACCTGGTAGTCGGCGCTCATGGGTCTCCTTGCGTGTTGTGTGATTGAGGGTGGCGACAATATAACCCGCAAAAGAACGGTCGTGTTATTTTTAGCACGCGCCGTCGTTTACGCCGGGCAGCCGGTAATCCCGGAACTGTTCGCGCAGCCGGTTCTTCTGGATCTTGCCCGTCGCCCCGGTCGGCAACGCGTCCACGAACAGGACGTCGTCCGGCATCCAGAACTTCGCGATCTTCCCCTCGAAGAAGCGCAGCATCTCGTCGCGCGTCAGCTCGGCTTCCGGGCGCCGCACGACCACGAGCACGGGACGCTCGTCCCATTTCGGATGGCGCACGCCGATGCACGCCGCCTGCAGCACGGCCGGATGCGCCATCGCGATGTTCTCGATGTCGATCGACCCGATCCACTCGCCGCCCGACTTGATCACGTCCTTGCTGCGGTCCGTGATCTGCATGAAGCCGTCCGGGTCGATCGTGGCCACGTCGCCCGTCGGGAACCAGCCGTCCCGCAAGACGTCGCCGCCTTCGTCGCGGAAGTAGCGCGAGATGATCCACGGGCCTTTCACGAGCAGGTGCCCGAACGTGTGGCCGTCCCACGGGAGTTCGCGGCCGTCGTCGTCGACGATCTTCATGTCCACACCGTAGACCGCATGGCCCTGTTTGCGCAGGATGGCCCGCTGCTCGGCGACGGGGAGGTCGCGGTGCTTCGCCAGCAGGCCGCCCGTCGTGCCGATGGGCGACATCTCCGTCATGCCCCAGGCGTGGATGACCTTGACGTCCAGGCGGTCGATCAGCGTGTCCATCATCGCGGGCGGGCACGCGGCGCCGCCGATCACCGTGCGCCGGAACGTCGAGAACGCGAGGCCGTTCTGCAGCACGTAGTTGATCAGGCCGAGCCACACGGTCGGCACGCCGGCGGAGAACGTCACGCCCTCGGCCTCGAACAGCTCGTACAGCGACTTGCCGTCGAGTGCCGCGCCGGGCAGCACCAGCTTGGCGCCGGACAGCAGCACGGAATACGGCAAGCCCCAGGCGTTCACATGAAACATCGGCACGACGGGCAGGACGACGTCGGCCGCCCCGACGTCCAGCGCATTGGGCACGCTTGACGCGTACGCGTGCAGCACGGTCGAGCGATGCGAGTACAGCGCGCCTTTCGGATTGCCCGTCGTGCCGGACGTGTAGCACAGCGACGCGGCCGCGCGCTCGTCGAACTCCGGCCAGGCGTAGTCAGGGGACGCCGCATCGATCAGGTCTTCGTAGCACAGCAGGTTGCCGATCTTGCTGTTTGCCGGCATGTGCGCGCGGTCGCTCATCAGCACGAACGCTTTCACGGTCGGGCACTGCGGCGCGATCGCCTCGATCAGCGGCAGGAAGGTCAGGTCGAAGAACAGCAGCTGGTCTTCGGCGTGGTTGACGATGTACGCGATCTGGTCCGGATGGAGGCGCGGATTGATCGTGTGCAGCACGGCGCCCGAGCCGGACACGGCGTAGTACAGCTCGAGGTGCCGGTAACCGTTCCAGGCCAGGGTGCCGACGCGGTCGCCCGGCGCGATTTGCTGCGATTGCAGCACGTTGGCGAGCCGGCGCGCCCGCGCTTCGCAGTCGCGGACCGTGTAGCGGTGCACGTCGCCCTCGACGCGGCGCGAGACGATCTCGCTGCCGCCGTAATGCCGCGCGGCGAACCGGATGATGCTGGAGATCAGCAGGGGCTGGTCCATCATCGCGCCCATGAGCGGCGGCTGAACGTTCGTCATCGGTCTCCTCGGATATCTTGTCGGAATATTCAGTTTCGAACGATCGTGCGGATAACGTCAACGAAAATCGATGCTGCGATGCAGCAATACCGCCAGCTCGACATGACAAAAGAGTTACGGAATGTAACCCGCATGGTTCGCGCACGCCTGCGGCCCATAGAATCCGCGCGTGTGCGGTAAAATCCGCGCAACAACAACCATGTAACCAAGGAAGCGTTATCAGCCCCCGTACCGCCGACGACCTGCCGTTCGACAATTCCTTTGCCGAATTGCCGCCCGCGTTCTACACGCGCCTGATGCCGACGCCCCTGCCCGCGCCGTACTTCGTCGCGGCCAGCGGGCCGGCGGCCCGGCTCGTCGGGCTCGATGGCGCCGACCTCACACACGACGACTTCGTCGCCGTCTTCACGGGCAACCAGGTACCGCCCCGCTCGCAGCCGCTGGCCGCCGTGTATTCCGGCCACCAGTTCGGTCACTGGGCGGGCCAGTTGGGCGACGGCCGCGCGATCCTGCTGGGCGACCTCGCCGGTCCCGAAGGCCGGATGGAGTTGCAGCTCAAGGGCGCCGGCATGACGCCGTACTCCCGCATGGGCGACGGCCGTGCCGTGCTGCGCTCGTCGATCCGCGAATTCCTGTGCTCGGAAGCGATGGCCGCCCTCGGCATCCCGACGACGCGCGCGCTGATGGTGACCGGCTCGAACAAGGGCGTGATCCGCGAGACGATGGAGACGGCCGCCGTCGTCACCCGCATGGCGCCCAGCTTCGTGCGCTTCGGGTCCTTCGAACACTGGCGCTACCGCGACAAGCCGGAAGAGCTGCGCACGCTGGCCGATTACGTCATCGACACGTTTTATCCGGAACTGGCAGGCAGCCCGAACCGGTATCTCGCCCTGCTCGAGGAAGTCACGCGCCGCACGGCGCGCATGATCGCGCATTGGCAGGCCGTCGGCTTCATGCATGGCGTGATGAACACGGACAATATGTCGATCCTGGGGATCACCCTCGATTACGGCCCGTTCGGCTTCATGGAAGCGTTCGACGTCGACCACATCTGCAACCATACCGACCAGGGCGGCCGCTATTCGTACGCGAACCAGGTGCCCGTCGGCCACTGGAACTGCTACGCGCTGGCGAACGCCCTGCTGCCGCTGATCGGGGACACGGAAGCGGCCCAGGCCGCGCTCGAGGTGTATGTCGACGCTTATGGCGAAAAGTTCGATGAACTCATCCATGCCAAGCTTGGCCTCAAATCCGTGCACGAGAACGACCGCGTGCTGGCCGACGATATGTTCAAGCTCATGCAGGAAAACCACGTCGACTTCACACTATTCTTCCGCCGCCTGGGCGATCTGACGCTGGACGGGGACGACGCGCCGCTGCGCGACCTGTTCCTCGACCGTCCCGCCTTCGACGCCTGGGCCGCGCAATACCGCGCGCGGCTGCGCCAGGAAGGCAGCGTGGATGCCGAGCGCCGGGTTGCGATGCACGCCGTCAACCCCAAATATGTGCTGCGCAATTATCTCGCCCAAGTGGCCATCGAAAAGGCGCAGAATGGCGATTTCGAAGAAGTGCGCAGGCTGCTTGCGGTGCTCGAGCGTCCGTTCGACGAGCAGCCCGAACACGAAGCCTATGCGGCATTGCCGCCGGACTGGGCATCCCACCTCGAAGTGAGCTGCTCTTCCTGATTCCATGACGACAGAAAAATCATGACCGACAAAGTAACGAAGACCGACGCCGAATGGCGCGCCCAGCTCGACCCGATGGAATACCAGGTGACCCGCCACGCGGCCACCGAACGCGCGTTCACGGGCAAGTACTGGGACCACCACGAACACGGCATCTACCGCTGCGTCTGCTGCGATACGCCGCTGTTCGAATCGGACGCCAAGTTCGACTCCGGATGCGGCTGGCCCAGCTATTTCCGCGCCCTCGATCCGGACAATGTGATCGAGAAAGTCGACCGCAGCCACGGCATGGTCCGCACGGAAATCATCTGCGCCGTCTGCGACGCCCACCTGGGCCACGTGTTCCCGGACGGCCCGCCGCCGACCGGCCTGCGCTATTGCATCAACTCGGCCGCGCTCCGCTTCGAGCCGGTCTGAACGAGGACTACGCCCGCCTATGAAATTCCTGTTCGACCTGTTCCCGGTCATTCTCTTTTTCATCGTCTACAAGTTCGCGGAGGGCCACCAGGACGCGGCGCACGCGCTCGCGGTCCAGTACATGGGGGGCCTGATCTCGGGCGGCAACGTCACGCCCGAGCAGGCGCCGATCATGCTGGCCTCGCTTGTGGGCATCGTCGCGACGGTCCTGCAGATCCTGTACCTGCTGGCGCGCGGGCGCAAGGTGGATGGCATGCTGTGGCTGTCCCTCGGCGTCATCATCGTGACGGGCGGCGCCACGATCTACTTCCACGACGAAAGCTTCATCAAGTGGAAGCCGACGATCCTGTACTGGGCCTTCGCGCTCGCGCTGTTCGTCGCGCAGGTCGGCTTCCGCAACAACCTGATGCGCAAGGTGATGGAAGCGCAGATCAGGCTGCCGGACGCCGTCTGGGCCAAGGTCGGTTACGCATGGATGACGTTCTTCGCCGCGATCGGCGTGCTGAACCTCGTCATGGCGTTCATCGTCTTCAAGGGCAATACCGGCGCGTGGGTGAACTTCAAGCTGTTCGGCATCACGGGCATCTTCTTCGCGTTCATCGTCGTCCAGACGCTGATGCTGTCGAAGTACATCGAAGAGCAGGAACAGCCCGGCAAAGGAGACGCGTGATGGTCGACCGCGTGGAACGCATCCGCGAGCTTCTTTCTGCCGCGTTGAGCCCGTCCGTACTGGAAGTCGGCGACGACTCGCACCTGCACGCGGGCCATGCCGGCGCGGCCTCCGGCGGGGGTCACTACAGAGTGAAAATCGTTTCGGAACGCTTCGAGGGACTGAGGCTGGTCATGCGTCATCGACTGGTATATGATGCCGTGCAAGGTATGATGCACTCCGACATACATGCCCTGGCGATCACCGCCCTCGCACCGTCCGAACAGTCGTGACGGCGCGGCTTCAGGGAGTTTTAAGTAAGCTGCTCCAGAATCTGCTACGCAATACAAAAACTAATCAAATCTTCGTCCAAGCAACCCCCTCACAGGAAACAAAATGACTTTTAAGCCAGCACGGCTGCTGTTAGCCCTGATCGCTATCGCCGCATCCTTCGCATACTCGCCTTCGTTCGCTCAGAACCTTGCCGTGGTGAATGGCAAGGCCATCCCGTCGTCGCGTGCGGATGCCATCGTCAAGCAGGTCGTTGCACAAGGCCAGGGCACCGACAGCCCGCAACTGCGTGAGGCGATCAAGAAGGACCTGATCTCGCGCGAAGTGATGATGCAGGAAGCGATCAAGCAGGGCTACGACAAGAATCCGGAAGTCAAGGCGGCATTGGAGAACGCCCGCCAGACCATCGTGATCAACGCCCTCGCGCGCGACTACATCACGAAGCACCCGGTTACCGATGCCGAAGTCAAAGCCGAATACGACCGCTTCGCGAAACAGACGGGCGACAAGGAATACCACGTGCGTCATATCCTGTTCGCGACGGAAGACGAAGCGAAGGCGGCGATCGCCAAGCTGAAAGGCGGCGCCAAGTTCGAAGACCTGGCCAAGCAATCGAAAGACACCGGCACCGCCAACAACGGCGGCGACCTGGATTGGGCGAGCCCGTCGTCGTTCCCGCCGGAATTCGCTGCCGGCTTCACCAATCTGCAGAAAGGCGCGATCACCGACACCCCGGTCAAGACCCAGGTGGGCTATCACGTGATCAAGCTGGACGACGTCCGCCCCGCCAAGCTGCCGTCGCTGGACGAAGTCAAGCCGCAGATCTCCGAAGCGCTGACCCAGCAAAAGCTGGCTGCGTACCAGGAAGAAATGGTCAAAAAAGCAAAGGTACAGTAACATTGCAGCGCCGGCGGCCCTGGCCGCCGGTTTTCGTCGCCCTGGCGACTTTTCGTGTTGACCGGACCACCACCGGTTTTAGATAGGATCGAATAAATGATTGTGAAGCCAGCCCGCCTGTTGTTAGCCATGACCGCGATGGTAGCCCTGCCGTCGTTCGCGCAGAACGTTGCGACCGTCAATGGCAAGCCCATCCCCGCGGCCAAGGTTGACCAGGTGGTCAAGCAGGTCGTCGCCCAGGGCAAGGCAACCGATTCCCCGCAACTGCGCGAGGCAATCAAGAAGGATCTGATCGGCCGCGAAGTCCTGATCCAGGAAGCCGACAAGCAAGGCGTCGGTACCCGCCCGGACGTCAAGAACGCAATCGACAACGCCCGCCAGAGCATCATCATCAATGCGATGCTGGCCGATTACATCAAGAAGAATCCGGTCAAGGATGCGGACATCAAGGCCGAGTACGACAAGTACAAGGCCCAGGTCGGCGACAAGGAATACCACGCCCGTCACATCCTGGTCGGCACGGAAGACGAAGCCAAGCAGATCATCGCCAAGCTGAAAGGCGGCGCCAAGTTCGAAGACCTGGCCAAGCAGTCGAAAGACCCGGGCTCGGCACCGAACGGCGGCGACCTGGACTGGGCTAGCCCGGCCTCGTTCGTGCCTGAATTCTCGAAGGCCATGACCTCGCTGCAAAAAGGTCAGATCACCGAGACCCCGGTGCACACCCAGTTCGGCTGGCACGTGATCAAGCTGGAAGACGTCCGTCCGGCCAAGGTGCCGCCGCTGGAAGAAGTCAAGCAGCAGGTCGCGGAATCGCTGCAGCAGCGCAAGCTGGCTGCGTTCCGCGAAGAGCTGATGAAGAAAGCCAAGATCCAGTAAGCTGGCTCGGCAAGAGAAAGCGCTCCGTCGGGGCGCTTTTTTTTGACCAATTTGTTCGACCAAACAACAAACTTGAGACACGCATGAAACTCCACCATTCCGCCACTCTCGTCCTGTCCGCCCTGGCCGCCACCGTCGCGACGGCCGCGCCGCCCGCGTCCACCCTGCCCCTGTACGTCGCCCAGCCGCTCGCGGGGAGCAGCGTGATGTTCGGCGACTTCGACGTCCAGCAACCGTTGACGGCCGAGACTGGCCGCATGGACAACGATCCCAAGCAGCCGAACGCCGTCGTCGAGGCGCGCCGCACGACCAGGGAGACGCCCGGCGACGCCCTCGGCCTGAGCTGGAAGGACGCCTGGTTCTCGACCCTGCGCGTGCAGAGCGCCCCGCTCGACCTGCGTCCCTACCTGGCGAAGGGCACGGTCTCGTTCGACCTGAAAGTGAATGAGCTGGCCGGCGGCGGCCTGAACTTCCGTGTCGACTGCGGCAAGGATTGCGAGCGCAAGGTCAGCGACGTGATCCCGGCGCGCGCCGCCCAGGGCAAAGGCTGGCAGCACCTGAGCTATGCGCTGTCGTGCTTTTACCGCAAAGGAGACGACTTCAGCGCCGTGACGACACCGTTCGCGCTGGACGGCACGGGCAAGGGCGACGTCGAGATCGCCAACATCCGCATCGACAAGGCCGGCAAACCGAACCAGACGTGCCCGGACTACCGCACGGTCAGCGTGACGCCGTCGCCGCTGAACGAGTCTTGGTCGCTCGACTGGTGGATGCCGCGCCACGAGGAAAAGCTGGCCGAGATCGCGCGCCGCAAGGCCGCCGGCGAGCGCACCGAGCTCGTCTTCATCGGCGACTCCATCACGCACCACTGGGAAAAGGAACAGCCGGAGCTGTTCAAAGCGTTCTACGGCAAGTACAACGCGCTGGACCTGGGCTATGGCGGCGACCGCACGGAGAACGTCCTGTGGCGCCTGCAGCATGGCGAAATCGACGGCATCGACCCGAAGGTGGCCGTCCTGATGATCGGCACGAACAATACCGGCTTCCGCCAGGAACCTCCGGAACTGCTCTACGCCGGCATCCGGCGCGACATCCAGGAAATCCGCAAGCACTTGCCACACACGAAGATCCTGCTGCTGGGGATCTTCCCGCGCGGCGAAAAGCCGGACGACACCCTGCGCGTGTTGAACGAGAAGGTCAACGCGATGCTGCCGACGCTGGCGGACGGCAAGCACGTCTTCTTCCTCAACATGAACAAGGCCTTCCTGGCCTCGGACGGCACGCTGTCGAAGGATATCATGCCTGACCTGCTGCACCCGAACGCCGAAGGCTACAAGATCTGGCAGCGCGAGATGCAGCCCGAGCTGGACCGCTTGATGCGCTGATCGGCACCGCGGACGGCGGCGGATACGGTACAGTATGTACACATCCATTGACCGGAATAAACATGTTGCTGATCGCCGCCCTCCTCACCGCCGTCGTCATCGCCATCCACGTCTACATCGTGCTGATCGAGACCGTCCTGTTCCGCACCCGCGGCAGGAAGGTGTTCCGGATCAAGGAAGGCCAGGTGGATGCGCTGGCGCCGCTGATGTCGAACCAGGGGTGTTACAACGGGTTCCTGGCGGCCATGCTGGCGGTGGGCTTGCTGCATCCGGACGCGCATATCGGCCGCGCGTTCGTGGTCTTCGGCCTTGTGTGCGTCGCCATCGCGGGCGTGTGGGGCGCCGCGACCGTGTCGCGGCGCATCCTCGCCGTGCAGACCGCGCCGGCGGGGCTGGCGCTCATCGCGTGGCTCGCGGCTTGACGCGCGGGCGCCACCGGCCTGATCACGTGTGGGCCGCCTGGGTGTACAGCGTGACGCCGAACGCCGCCAACAGCGCGGCTGTCACGACGCCAAAGGCGACAACCGTCCCGACGGTGTAAAGCAGGATGACGCGGAATTCCCGCTTGCGCGATATCATCCCGGCAATCCAGGCAATGGCGATCCATTGCATGACGGTCAGCGGCAGGCTGATCGCATTGTCGATGTAGTGTGCCGGGCCCTGCCCGTCCCCCAGGTACGCGAACAGGAACGGGTACAGATTCAATATCCACGGATGGTTGTTCATCAGCATGAGCAACCCGATCCCGAACGGCGCCGTGACGACGCCGACGATCAGATAAACGGGCAAGGCAAGAACGGCAATCAAAGCCACGACGATCATCGCCTTGCGCTGGCTCTTGTCCATCGACACCTCCCGCGTTCGAATCCGGTAAAAAAAAGCGCCCCCACGGGAGCGCTTTTCGCATGCAGGAAGACCGGTGATCAACCCACCCACTTCCGCGCATTCTGGAACATGCGCGCCCACGGCGAATCCTCGCCCCAGCCATCCGGATGCCACGACATGGTGACGGTGCGCGCCACGCGCTCCGCGTGCGGCATCATGACGGTGAAGCGTCCATCCGGCGTCGTGACCGCCGTCAGGCCTTCCGGCGAGCCGTTCGGGTTGAACGGATACGCCTCGGTCGCGGCACCGCGGTTGTCGATGTAGCGCAGCGCCTTCACGACCTTCGCGATGTCGCCGGTCTGCGAGAAGTCCGCATAGCCTTCGCCGTGCGCGATCGCCAGCGGGGCGTGCGTGCCCGCGAGGTCCTGGAAGAAGATCGACGGCGAGTCCATCACCTCGACCATGCCGAAGCGCGCCTCGAACTGTTCCGACTTGTTGCGGGTGAATTTCGGCCACGCCTCGGCGCCCGGGATGATGGACTTCAGGTTGCTCATCATCTGGCAGCCGTTGCAGACGCCCAGGCCGAACGTGTCGCCCCGGCCGAAGAACTCGGCGAAGGCCGCCTTCAGGTCCGGATTGAACAGGATCGTCTTGGCCCAGCCTTCGCCGGCCCCCAGCACGTCGCCGTACGAGAAGCCGCCCACAGCGATCAGGCCCTTGAAGTCGTCCAGCTTCGCGCGGCCGGCGATCAGGTCGCTCATGTGCACGTCGACGGCCGTAAAGCCCGCCTGGTGCATCGCCCATGCCGTTTCGATGTGCGAGTTGACGCCCTGCTCGCGCAGGATCGCGACCGTCGGGCGGGCGCCCGTCGCGATGAACGGCGCGGCGATGTTTACATTGGTGTCGTGCACCAGCTTGGGCGTGAAGCCCGGGTCCTGCTCGTCCAGCAGGCGGTCGTATTCCTGGTCGACGCAGGCGGGGTTGTCGCGCAGGCGCGCGATGCGCCAGCTCGTCTCGCTCCACAGGCGGTGCAGTTCGCTGCGGCGCTTGTTGTAGATGACCTTCGTGTCGCGCGTGAATTCGACGACGCCGCGGTCGTTCACCTTGCCGATGATGTGGCTGCAAGCGCCCAGGTCGAACGAGCGCAGGACGTTCATCACGTCCGATTTCTCGGCGGTCTTCACCTGCACGACGGCGCCCAGCTCTTCGTTGAACAGCGCACGCAAGGTCAGGTCGTTGCGGCGTTCGCCCACTTGCGCCGCCCAGTTCTTGGCGTCGCCGTGGTCGGACGCGTGCTCGCCTTCCATCGTCAGGATGTCGAGGTTGACGGACACGCCGGCGCGCCCCGCGAAGGCCATCTCGCACAGCGTGGCGTACAGGCCGCCGTCCGAACGGTCGTGGTAGGCGAGCAGCTTGCCGTCGTTGTTCAGCTGCTGGATCGCGGCGAAGAAGGCTTTCAGGTCGGCCGGGTTGTCGACGTCCGGCACGTCGTTGCCCAGCTGCTGCGTGACCTGCGCCAGCGCGGAGGCGCCCAGGCGGTTCTTGCCGCGGCCCAGGTCGATGAGGATCAGCGACGTGTCGCCGAGGTCCGTGCGCAGTTGCGGGGTCAGCGTCTTGCGCACGTCGGTGACGGGCGCGAAGCTCGACACGATCAGCGACACCGGCGACACGACGGCCTTAGACTCGACCTTACCCCCGGCGCCATTTTCCGTCCACGTGGTACGCATCGACAGCGAATCCTTGCCGACCGGGATCGACACGCCCAGCGCCGGGCACAGCTCCATGCCCACGGCTTTGACGGTGTCGAACAGCGCGGCGTCCTGGCCCGGCTGACCGCATGCGGCCATCCAGTTGGCGGACAGCTTGATCGCCGAGATATCGGCGATCGGCGCGGCGGCGATGTTCGTGATCGATTCGCCCACGGCCATGCGGCCCGACGCGGCGGCGTCGATGACGGCGAGGGGCGTACGCTCGCCCATCGCCATCGCCTCGCCCTTATAGCCTTCGAAGCTCAAGGTCGTGACGGCGCAGTCGGCGACCGGCACCTGCCACGGTCCGACCATCTGGTCGCGCACGCTCATGCCGCCGACGGTGCGGTCGCCGATGGTGATCAGGAACGATTTATCCGCGACGGTCGGCAGCAGCAGCACGCGGCGCGCGACGTCTTCCAGGTCCAGGCCCGTCACGTCGACCGGCGCGAATTCGTTCTTCACGTGCTCGACGTTGCGGTGCATCTTCGGCGGTTTGCCGAGCAGGACGTCCATCGGCATGTCGACCGGCGACGTGTTCGTGATCGGGTCGATCAGGCGCAGCTGGCGCTCTTCCGTGGCGACGCCGACGGCCGCGAACGGGCAACGCTCACGTTCGCAGATGGCGGCGAAGCGCGGCAGGTCGTCGGGCGAAATCGCCAGTACGTAGCGCTCCTGCGACTCGTTGCTCCAGATTTCCTTGGGCGACATGCCGCTTTCTTCCAGCGGCACCTTGCGCAGGTCGAATGTGGCGCCGCGCTTGGCGTCGTTGGTGATTTCCGGGAAGGCGTTCGAGATGCCGCCCGCGCCCACGTCGTGGATCGAGATGATCGGATTCGCGTCGCCCAGCTGCCAGCAGCTGTTGATGACTTCCTGCGCGCGCCGCTCCATCTCCGGGTTGCCGCGCTGGACCGAGTCGAAGTCCAGGTCGGCCGTGTTGGTGCCGGTCGCCATCGACGACGCCGCGGCGCCGGCCATGCCGATGCGCATGCCTGGGCCGCCCAGCTGCAGCAGCAGGCTGCCGACCGGGATGTCGTTCTTGTGCGTGTGGGCGTCCGAGATGTTGCCGATGCCGCCCGCGATCATGATCGGCTTGTGGTAGCCGAACACGGTGTTGCCGTTGATAGCGGTCGGGCCCACGTTCTGTTCGTAGGTGCGGAAGTAGCCGCCGAGGTTCGGCCGGCCGAATTCGTTGTTGAAGGCGGCACCGCCCAGCGGGCCGTCGACCATGATCTGCAGCGGCGACGCGATGCGTTCCGGCTTGCCGTAGACTTTATCGCTGCCTGCCTTGTCGGCCGAGTTCACGTTGGCCGCGTTTTCCCACGGCCGCACGGCATCCGGCAGGTACAGGTTCGACACGGTGAAGCCGGTCAGGCCCGCCTTCGGCTTGGCGCCGCGGCCCGTCGCGCCCTCGTCGCGGATCTCGCCGCCGGCGCCCGTCGAGGCGCCCGGGAACGGGGAGATCGCCGTCGGGTGGTTATGGGTCTCGACCTTCATCAGCGTATGCGTCAGCTGCGTGACCGGCGCGTAGACCTGGCTGCCGGCCTGCGGGTAGAAGCGCAGCGCCTCGGCGCCTTCCATGATGGCCGAGTTGTCGCTGTACGCGACGATCGTGCCCTTCGGCTGCAGCTGGTGCGTATTCTTGATCATCTGGAACAGGGACTTGTCCTGTTTCGCGCCGTCGATGGTCCACTCGGCGTTGAAGATCTTGTGGCGGCAGTGCTCCGAGTTCGCCTGCGCGAACATCATCAGCTCGACGTCCGTCGGGTTGCGCTGGACGCGGGAGAAGGCGTCGAACAGGTAGTCGATCTCGTCCTCGGCAAGCGCCAGGCCCATGTTCGCATTCGCGTCGACGAGGGCCGCGCGACCCTGGCCCAGCACGTCGATCTGTTCCAGCGGACGGCTTTCCAGGTCCGTGAACAGGGCCTGCGCCTGGTCGGCACTGCGCAGCACCGTTTCCGTCATGCGGTCGTGCAGCAGCGCGGCGACGGCCTGGACCTCGTTGTCCGCCAGCTTTTTCGGCGCACCGAAACCGGTGCCGAGGATGCCGCTCTTCAGGACGACCTTGAACGCGACGCCGCGCTCGACGCGGTGGATGTGGGCCATGCCGCAATTGTGGGCGATGTCGGTGGCCTTCGAGGCCCACGGCGAGATCGTCCCCAGGCGCGGGATCACGAAGAATTCCTCGATCACGCCCTCGTACTGCGTTTCCGGCACAGGCTCGCCATAGGTGAGCATGGCGCTCAAGCGCTCCGTATCCTCCGTGGTGAGGGGGGCGCTTGCGTCGATGAAGTGGTAGTAACGCGCCGACACGTCGGCCACCGTCGGGGCGACGGCTTGCAGTTGCGTGAGGAGGCGTTGGCTACGGAAAGCAGAGAGGGCGTTGGAACCCGGCAGAATCAACATGGCTTGGAAGTCGGTTGATGCAGCGTGGCTGCGGGTGAAAGAAGCCCGCTATTATACAGCGTCGGCCCCCTCTCCGTCGGCCGCCGTGGCCGCACGGATGGCGAAAAGTTGCCGACCTTGCAGCTTACCGGTATCGTAGTGCTGAAAAAGGCCCGACGGATACCGACACGCATGCCAGAAAACAGCCCATCCAGCCAGACCGGCACGCCGGCGACCGCTCAGCTGAACAGCCAGATGAATGCTCAACTGAGCGTGCTGATCGTCGACCCGAACCCCGGCATCCGCGCGAACCTGCAGAACATGCTCAACCAGTCGGGCATCACGCGCATCGAGTCCGCGATGAACGCCGGCACGGCGATCAAGGCGCTCGGCCGCAAGTCGTTCGACATCATCCTGTGCGAGTATGACCTCGGCAGCGGGACCACGAGCGGCGAAGGCCAGGACGGCCAGCAGCTGCTGGAAGACCTGCGCCACCACCGCATCATCCCGCCCTGGGCCATCTTCATCATGCTGACGGCGGAAGGCACGTACGGCAAGGTGGTCAGCGCGGCCGAGCTCACGCCCACCGACTACATCCTGAAACCCTTCACGGTCCAGGTGCTGCACGAACGGATCCAGAAAGCCGTCGCGCGCCGCGCCGCCCTGCTTCCCGTCTACCAGCTGCTCGCCCAGGCACGTCCCCGCGAGGCGATCGAAGCGGCGATCGAGTCGGGGCGCACGCGGCCGGCGTACGCGCTCGACTTCGCGCGGCTGCGCGCGGAACTGCACGCGTCGCTCAAGGAACACGAGCTGGCCGAAGCGGTGTACCGCGACGTGCTGACCACGAAACCGCTGGGCTGGGCGCGGCTCGGGCTCGCGCGCGCCGTCGCCGCGCAAGGCCGCACCGACGAGGCGATTCCCGTGCTCGAACACCTCGTCGCCGACAACCCGCGCCTGATGGCCGCCTACGACCTGCTCGCACGCTGCCAGCAGGAGCGCGGCGACGCCGCCCTGGCCAAGAAGACGCTGGAAGACGCCGTCGCGATCTCGCCGTACGTCGTGCGCCGCCTGCGCCGGCTGGGCGAGGTGGCGCTGGAGACGGGCGACGCGGACGGCGCGGAAAAATCGTTCCGGCAGGTCGTCACGCGCTCGCGCTACTCCGAATTCCGCAATCCCGAAGACCACGTCAACCTGGTCCGGGCGCTCGTCGTCAAGGGCGATCCGGCCGGCGCGTCGACGGTCATCCGCGACCTCGAACGCTCGCTGCGCGGCACGCCGGCGGCCGACGCCTGCAAGGCGATCTCGGTGGCGCTGCTGCACGACGCGGCGGGCAACGGCGCGGCCGCCGTCAAGGAACTCAAGCTTGCGGTCGACGCGGTGCGCGCGGGCGGCGTGCTGTCGCCGAACATGCGGGTGGGCCTCGCGCAATCCTGCCTCACGCACCGCATGGACGACGAGGCGTCGGAAGTCATGCTGGGCACGCTGAACGGCGGCGACGACGCGCTGTCCGCGCAGCAGGCGCTGAACGTGTTCGTCCGCGCCGGCCGTCCGGATCTGGCGGACGGCATGGGCAAGCAATTGCGCGCCCAGGCGCAGATCCTGCTGGGCGTTGCGGACGAGAAGCGCAATATGGGCGACGTGCGCGGCGCCGTCCAGACCCTGCTGGAAGCGCTGCACATGGCGCCCAACAATCTGCAGGTGATGATCGCCGTCGTCGGCGGCGTGCTTCGCCAGATCATGGAGATGGGCTGGGACCATCCGCTCGCCGCGCTGTCGGAAGAGCAGCTGGAACACATCCGCGCGATCGATCCCGCGCACCCGCGCCTGGCCGCGCTCGATGCGGAACTGGCGGCGGCCAAGCGCAAGTACGGTATCTCGACCTAGGCGCGCGGCCGGCCCGACGGCAGGTCGCCGTCCGCGAGGATGCGCAGCGCCGTCAGCACGAGGCCGAAGCCGACGCCGAACGCGAAGGTGCTGAGTTCGAGCCCGAGCACACGCTGCGCGATGGCGTCGCCGACAGTGCCGGCCGCAGCGGCGATGGCGAGGACCGTCAGCCAGAACAGGCCGGGCATGACCGGCCCGTGGCGACGTGCGAGCAGGACAAACGACGCGGCGCTTGCGCCCAGCACGAGGCTCGCGCGCCAGAAGCCGAGGCCCAGGCCGGTCGCGACGGCATCGCCCAGGGCACTGCCGGCCCCGCCGGCGACGAACAGCGTCCACCACCACAACCCGCCGGCGGCGCCGGGACGGCTGGACCGCCGGCTCCCCGCGAACAGCGTCGCGCAGGCCAGCGCCGCCAGCAGGACGCTCCAGCGCAGATCGTGCAGCACGTCCGCGGCAGCGGCGCCGGCCGCGCGTACCAGGGCGGCAGCCACCCAGAAGCCGGCCGGATGGCGCCCCGGCCAAACGCGCGCGCCGATGCATACGCAAGCGAAGCACAGCAGCAGCAACGGCAGCGCGCCCGAATGGCCGAGACCGAAGACGTCGGAACAGAAATCGGCGGCGTTCGCGCCAAACACGCTGGCGAGGACCAGGAGAAGCCAGAACAAGCCATCGATCCTGGGGACGTGTTCGACTTTCATGCGACCTCGCGGGGTGGCGTGACAAAGAAGGGCTCCCGGAAATTATAGGCAGGCCGGCGCCGCGCACGCCGCCGCCTCCCGCGTCTTTACCCCGTTTTACACATCCCCATACCCGCCCCCGCCCGGCGTCTCGATCACGAACACGTCCCCGACGCCCATCTCCACCTTGCCGATATGCCCCAGTTCCTCGACGCGCCCGTCGACCCGCTCGACGAGATTGCGACCGCGCGCCCCGGGCGCGCCGCCCGCCATGCCGAACGGCGCGTGCACGCGGTTGTTCGACAGGATCGCCGCCGTCATCGGCTCCAGGAAGCGGATACGCCGCACGCCGCCGTTTCCGCCGTGCCAGCGCCCGGCCCCGCCCGAACCCGCGCGGATCGCATAACTTTCCAGCCGCACGGGGAAGCGGAATTCAAGGATCTCCGGATCGGTCAGACGCGAGTTCGTCATGTTGGTCTGCACGACGTCCGTGCCGTCGAAGCCCGGCCCCGCGCCGGAACCGCCGGAGATGGTCTCGTAATACTGGTAGCGCGCATTCCCGAACGTGAAGTTGTTCATGGTGCCCTGCGCCGCCGCCATCACACCCAGCGCGCCGTACAGCGCGTTCGTGATGCTCGTCGACGTCTCCACATTCCCGGACACGACCGACGCCGGATAATGCGGATTGAGCATGGAGCCCGGCGGGATGATCACCTTCAGCGGTTTCAAACAGCCCGCGTTCAGCGGGATCTCGTCGTCGACGAGCGTGCGGAACACGTACAGCACGGCCGCCATGCACACGGCGGACGGCGCGTTGAAGTTGTTCGGGAGCTGGCCTGAGGTCCCCGTAAAATCGATCTCCGCGCTGCGCGCTGCGCGGTCGACGCGGATCGCCACTTCGATGCGCGCGCCGTTATCGAGTTCGTTGACGAAGTGGCCGTCCTGCAAGGCAGTGATGACGCGCCGCACGGCTTCCTCGGCATTGTCCTGCACGTGTCCCATATACGCCCGCACGACGTCGAGCCCGAAGTGCGCGACCATCTTGCGCAGCTCGTCGACGCCCTTCTGGTTCGCCGCGACCTGGGCCCGCAGGTCGGCCATGTTCTGGTCCGGGTTGCGCGCCGGCCAGCGTGCGGCGGCGAGCAACGCGCGTGCCTCCGCGTCGCGCAGCACGCCGTCCGCGCCGTCGACCAGTTTGAAGTTGTCGATCAGGACACCCTCTTCCTCGATGTGCACGGAGTCCGGCGGCATCGAGCCCGGCGTCGTGCCGCCGATGTCCGCGTGGTGGCCGCGCGACCCCACATAGAACAGGATGTCCGAACCCGCCTCGTCGAACACGGGCGAGATCACCGTCACGTCGGGCAGGTGCGTGCCGCCGTTGTACGGGTCGTTCAGCACGTAGACGTCGCCCGCCTTCATCGTGCCGGCGTTCTT
Source organism: Massilia putida (assembly GCF_001941825.1). NCBI lineage: Bacteria > Pseudomonadati > Pseudomonadota > Betaproteobacteria > Burkholderiales > Oxalobacteraceae > Massilia > Massilia putida. Next base: position 238,138 of record NZ_CP019038.1, on the reverse strand, counting down.
GCGCATCACGGCCTTGATGCTCTCGCCCATCGACCCAAGGTGCACCGGCATGTGCGGCGCATTGGCGACGAGGTTGCCGTCCGCATCGAAGATCGCGCAGCTGAAGTCCAGGCGCTCCTTGATGTTGACGGAGTACGCCGTGTTCTGCAGGCGCAGGCCCATCTGCTCGGCGATGGACATGAACAGGTTGTTGAAGATCTCCAGCATCACCGGGTCGACCGTCGTGCCGATCGCATGGCGCTGCGGCAGTGCTTCCACACGGCGCAGCACGAGGTGGTTGTACGCCGTGACCTCGGCGCGCCAGCCCGGTTCGACGACGGTCGTCGCATTCGCTTCCGCGATAATGGCCGGGCCGTTGATCGTGTCGCCCGGCGCGATGTCCTGGCGGCGGAACACGCTCGTGTCGCGCCAGGCGCCATCAAAATACGTCGACACCGTCTCGCACGGCGACGGGACACCGTCGCGGCCGCCGCCGCGCGGGCTGGCGTCGACGGGCTGCTCGGGCGGCGCATCGGAGCGGCCCAGCGCTTCCACCGACACGGCCTCCACCACGAGCGCCTTGCCCGGCATGAGGAAGGAAAAACGCCGGCGGTACGCCTGTTCGAATTGCGCCTGCAGCTGCGCGCGGTCGCCGTCCATCACGACGATGGCGGAATCCGTGCCTTCGTAGCGCAGATGCACGCGCCGCAGGACGTCGATACGGTCGGCGGCCACGCCCTGCGCGAGCAGGTCCGCGCGCGCCGCCTCGGCCAGCGCATCGAGTCCGGCGGCCAGCACGTCCGCCTCGACGTCGTCCAGCCGGCGCTCGACGGCCCGTTCGCTCATCGCGCTCTGGTCCGCGAGACCCATGCCGTACGCGGACAGCACGCCCGCCAGCGAGTGGATGAACACCGTCTTCATGCCCAGCGCGTCCGCGACGAGACAGGCGTGCTGGCCGCCCGCGCCGCCGAAACTCGTGAGCGTGTAATCCGTCACGTCGTGGCCGCGCTGTACGGAGATCTGCTTGATCGCGTTGGCCATATTGCCCACGGCGATACGGATGAAACCTTCGGCGACGGCTTCGGGCGCGGGCCGCGTCCCGGTCGCGCGCTCGACGTCGTCGGCCAGCGCGTCGAAGCCCGCGCGGACGGCATCGGGATCGAGCGGCTGGTCCGCGTCGGGACCGAACAGATGCGGAAAATGCCGGGGCTGGATCTTGCCGAGCATGACGTTGCAGTCCGTGACGGCCAGCGGCCCGCCGCGCCGGTAGCTGGCCGGGCCCGGGTTCGCGCCGGCGCTGTCGGGCCCCACGCGGTAGCGGCTGCCGTCGAAGTGCAGGACCGAGCCGCCGCCCGCCGCGACGGTGTGGATGCTCATCATGGGCGAGCGCATGCGCACGCCCGCGACCTGCGTCTCGAACACGCGCTCGAAGTCGCCGGCGAAGTGCGACACGTCCGTCGACGTGCCGCCCATGTCGAAGCCGATGATCCGCTCGAACCCGGCGAGGCGGCTCGCGCGCACCATGCCGACGATGCCGCCGGCGGGGCCGGACAGGATGCTGTCCTTGCCCTGGAACGCGCGCGCATCCGTCAGACCGCCGCTGGACTGCATGAATTGCAGGTTCACGCCCGGCAGCTCGCCCGCCACCTGGTCGACGTAGCGGCGCAGGATCGGCGACAGATACGCGTCGACCACCGTCGTGTCGCCCCGCGCGACGAGCTTCATCAGCGGACTGACTGCGTGCGAGACGGAGATCTGCGTGAAGCCGATGTCGCGGGCGATCCGCGCCACCGCATCCTCGTGCGCGTGGTAACGGTAGCCGTGCATGAACACGATGGCCAGCGCGCGGATGCCGTCGTCGTAGGCGGCTTGCAGGTCGCGCCGGGCCGCGGCCTCGTCGAGCGTTGTCACGACATCGCCGTGCGCGCCCATGCGTTCCTCGACCTCGACGACGCGGCCGTACAACAGCTCGGGCAGCACGATGTGGCGGTCGAACAGGCGCGGACGGTTCTGGTAGGCGATGCGCAGGGCGTCGCGGAAGCCCTTGGTGATCGCGAGCACGGTCGGTTCGCCCTTGCGCTCCAGCAGCGCATTCGTGGCGACCGTCGTGCCCATCTTGACCGCCTCGATCTTCCCCGCCGGGATCGCCGCGCCGAGCAGGTGGCGGATGCCGGCGACGGCCGCGTCGCGGTATTGCTCCGGGTTTTCCGACAGCAGCTTGTGCGTCGCCAGGCTGCCGTCGGGCCGGCGCGCCACGATGTCCGTGAAGGTACCGCCGCGGTCGATCCAGAACTGCCAGTCCATCGTTTTTCCTCGTATAGTCAAGCCAGCGGCTATTGTAGTCGCGCGCCGCCGCGATTTTGGCACAATGCCGGCTTTCGTCACCGCCACCTTTTGGACTCGTATGGACAACCCGCTCTACAGCGTCGCGCAAATCCGCGCCATCGAACAGGCCGCGCAGGCGCAGCTGCCGCCCGGCACGCTCATGCACCGTGCGGGCGAGGCCGCCTCCACGTATGCGCTCGACCTGCTGGGCGGCGTGCCGGCGGGGCGCATCCTCGTGCTGGCCGGCCCCGGCAACAACGGCGGCGACGCACTGGAGGTCGCGGCGAACCTGGCGGGCCTCGGCGCCAACGTCGACGTCGTGCACCTCGCGGGCGCCGCGCCGTCGCCGGAGACGCAGCGCGCCCTCGAACGCGCCCGGGCCAGCCGCGCCCGTTTCATCGACGACATCGGCGGGGAACCCGGCTGCTGCCTCGTCGTCGACGGCCTGTTCGGCATCGGCCTCGCGCGCCCGCTCGCGGGACGCGCGCGCGAACTCGTCGAACGCACGCTGGCGCTGGCGTGTCCCGTGCTCGCGCTGGACGTGCCGAGCGGCCTCGATGCGGACACGGGCGCCATCATCGGTCCGGACGGCGTGGCCGTGCGCGCCACGCACACGATCACCTTCCTCGGCGACAAACCGGGCCTGCACACGGGCGACGGCTGCGACCACGCGGGCCGCGTGCACGTGAACCGCCTCGATGCGGCCGGCCTGCACACGGCGGACGCGCACGCGCGGCTGAACGCGCCGGCGCTGTTTGCCGGCCTGCTGGCGCCGCGCCGGCGCAATTCCCACAAAGGCACGTACGGCGACGTCGCCGTACTGGGCGGCGCGCGCGGCATGACCGGCGCCGGCGTCCTGGCCGCGCGCGCCGCGCTGTACGCGGGCGCGGGCCGCGTGTTCGTGGCCGCGGTCGACCCGGGGCCGGGCCTCGATCCGATGCAGCCGGAGATCATGTTCCGCGACGGCGCCGGCTTCGCGTTCGACGGCCGCACGGTCGTCGCCGGCCCCGGCCTGGGCGACTCGGCGGCTGCCGTGCATCTTCTCTCCAAGGTCATCGACGGCACCGGGCCGCTGCTCGTCGACGCCGACGCGCTGAACCTGTGTGCGGCCAGCCCGGACCTGGCGGCGCGCCTGGCCGCGCGCGGCGGCGCGACCGTGCTCACGCCGCATCCGTTGGAAGCCGCCCGCCTGCTGGGCGTGACGGCCGCCATCGTGCAGGCCGACCGCCTGGAGAACGCGCGCGAACTGGCGCAGCGCCTGGACGCCGTCGTCGTGCTCAAAGGCGCCGGCAGCGTCATCGCGCGACCGGACGGCGAAGTGGCGATCAACACGACCGGCAATCCCGGCCTCGCCACGGGCGGCACGGGCGACGTGCTCGCGGGCCTGATCGGCACCTTGCTGGGCCAGGGCTGGCCCGCCTGGGAAGCGGCGCTGGCGGGCGTGTGGCTGCACGGCGCGGCGGCGGACCGCCTCGTGGCGAGCGGCGTCGGTCCGATCGGCCTCACGGCGGGCGAGCTGCCGCGCGCCATCCGCGCCGAGCTCAATGCGCTCGTGCTGGACGCGGACCGGGCGTGAAGGCGATCAGGCGGCCAGCCGGCCGGCGGCGATCGTGAGCGTGCGGCCGCAGCGTGCGGCCATGGCGGGATCGTGGGTGACGAGCACCAGCGTGGAACCCCGTTCGCGGTTCAGGTCGAACATCAGGCGGATGACGGCTTCGCCGGTGGCGGCGTCGAGGCTGCCCGTGGGCTCGTCCGCGAACAGCAGCGGCGGCTCCGTGACAAAGGCGCGCGCGAGCGCCACGCGCTGCTGCTCGCCGCCGGACAGATACTTGGGATAGTGACGCAGACGGCTCGACAGCCCCACGCGGCCGAGCATCGCCTCGGCCTTCGCGCGCGCGTCGACCTCGCCCCGCAACTCCAGCGGCAGCATCACGTTTTCCAGCGCGTTCAGGTGCGCGAGCAGCTGGAAGGACTGGAACACGAAGCCGAGCCTGGCCTTGCGGAACGCGGCGCGGCCATCCTCGTCGAGGGCGAAGATGTCGGTCCCGTCGAGCACGACCTGGCCCGAGGACGGCGTGTCGAGACCCGCCAGCAGGCCGAGCAACGTGGACTTGCCGGAACCGGAGGCGCCGACGAGGGCAAGCGTCTCGGCCGGTTGCACGGTAAAATCCACGTCGTGCAGGATGGTGAGTTCGCCGCTGGCGTCCGCCACGCGCTTGGAAAGCCCCCGGACTTCGATCGCGGGTCGGCCGGCTCCGGCCTGTCCTGCACTGCCATTTGACGCCTCGGGAATATCACGCATGCTTGCTCTACTCAGGAAATGGACGATCGGTGCCGTCGCGGTCATCGCGGTTGCCGCGTCGGGGAGCGCCTATTCTGCCCCAAAAACCGTGCTCGTGGTGGGCGACAGCCTGTCGGCCGAATACGGCCTCGCGCGCGGCACGGGCTGGGTCGCGTTGCTCGAGCAGCGCATGAAGCTCGAGAAAATCGACGCGCACATCGTCAACGCCAGCATCAGCGGCGAGACGACCAGCGGCGGCCGCACCCGCCTGCCCGCGCTGCTCCGGCAGCACAAGCCGGACGTCGTCGTACTGGAACTGGGCGCCAACGACGGCTTGCGCGGCCTGCCGGTGACGGCCGCCGAAGACAATCTGCGCACGATGATCCAGCTGTCGCAGCAGAACAAGGCGAAGGTCCTGCTCGTCGGCATGCGCATGCCGCCCAACTACGGCCGCGCCTACACGGAGCGCTTCGCCGGGATGTACAAGGACCTCGCCGGCGCGTATAAAGTCCCGCTGGTGCCGTTCATGCTGGACGGCGTCGCGCAAGACCCGGCGAACTTCCAGGCCGACCGCCTGCATCCGCTGGCGACGGCGCACCCGACCATCCTCAACAACATCTGGCCGCAATTCGCGCCCCTCGTGAAACGATAATGAAATACCCCGCTGTCCTCGGCGTCGACGACGTCCTGCCCATGCTCGACCAGTTCGACACCATCATCGACGCGCGCAGCGAGTCCGAGTTCGCGCTCGACCGCATTCCCGGCGCCATCAACTGCCCGACCCTGGACGACGCGCAGCGCGTCCTCGTCGGCACCACCTACAAGCAGGTGGGCGCGTTCGAAGCCAAGAAGATCGGCGCCCCGCTCGTCGCGCAGAACATCGCGCGCTACATCGAGACGCAGTTCGCCGACAAACCGAAGGATTGGAAGCCGCTCGTGTACTGCTGGCGCGGCGGCAACCGCAGCGGCTCGATGGCGCTGATCTTCGCCAAGATCGGCTGGCCCGTCGTGCAGCTCGACGGCGGCTACAAGGCCTACCGCGCCTACGTCGCCGCGGCGCTGGACAACCCGCCGCTGCTCGATTTCCGCGTCATCTGCGGCACCACCGGCAGCGGCAAGAGCCGTCTGCTGGAGACGCTCGAATCCATCGGCGCGCAGGTGCTCGACCTGGAACGCCTGGCCGCGCACCGCGGCTCCGTCCTCGGCCACCTGCCGGGCGAGCCGCAACCGAGCCAGAAGATGTTCGAGACGCGCGTGTGGGACAAACTGCGCCGCTTCGACCCTTCCAGACCCGTGTTCGTCGAATCGGAAAGCAAGAAGGTGGGCAATCTGCGCGTGCCGGAGGCCGTCATGGAACGCATGCGCGCGGCCCGGTGCGTGTCGTTGCAGCTGGACCGTCCGCTGCGCGTGCAGCTGCTGATGGAAGACTACCACCACTTCTGCGCCGACCCGGCCACGCTGAACGCGCAGCTGGACCACCTCGCGCAGCTGCACGGGCGCGCGCGCATCGATGCGTGGCACGAGCTCGCGAATACGGGACGCATGCCGGAACTCGTGGACCAGCTGCTCGTCGAGCATTACGACCCGGCGTACCTGCGCTCGATCGACCGCAATTTCGCACAGTATCCGCAGGCGGAAGTGCTCACGCTGCCCGGGATCTCGAAGGACGATTTCATCGCGGCGGCGCGGCATCTCCACGCGTAGGACAGGCACGCCTTTTGCTGCGGCAACGGGTGGATAGAGGCAATGTCGACATACCTCACGGGGCGCACCTTGTTGGCGCCGCGCGCACCGCTGACGTGCATCGCGTCCGCCAGCGCGCGTGCGGTTACATTGACTCTTCCTTTCCTTAACCCGCACACGTGATAGGTACGCTATGAACCGCATGGAAGTCACCGAGAAAATCGTCAGCGCCAAGGTATCCAGGGGCATCAAGTGGGAAGACGTGGCCGGCAGGATCGGCCAATCCAAGGCATGGACGACGGCACTGTGCCTCGGACAGATGACCGCCTCGGCCGAGCAGGCCGGCATCCTCGGCGAGATCTTCGGCCTCACCGACGAAGAGTGCAAGTGGCTGCAGGTGGTCCCCTACAAGGGCTCGCTGCCGACGGCGGTCCCGACCGATCCGTTGATCTACCGCTGGTACGAAATCGTCAACGTCTACGGCACGACGATCAAGGAGCTGATCCACGAAGAGTTCGGCGACGGCATCATGAGCGCCATCGACTTCAGCATGGACATCGTGCGCGAGCCCGACCCGAAGGGCGACCGGGTCAATGTTGTGCTGTCGGGCAAATTCCTGCCTTACAAGCAGTATTGAGGTCAATCCTCCGCCAGATAACCCCGCGCCAATGCCGCTTCCGGATCCTGGAACACGGCCATCGCCGTGGTCATGCGCCGGAAGCCGTGGCGCGCATAAAAGCCCTCCTTGCCCGGCACCGCGTACAGGATGATCTTCGCGTGCCCGCGCGACAGCTCGACCAGTTGCGCGATCAGGTCGTTGCCCAGTCCCCGCCCCTGGTGGCTGGGCAGGATCGCGACGTCGCAGATGTAGGAACAATCGAGGCCGTCGGCCAGCGCGCGCCCCGCCGCGACGAGGACGCCGTCTTCATAGGCGAAGCGGCGGAACATGCTGTTCGAGAACACCGTCCTGAGGCGCTCCGGCGACTTGTCGCCCAGCGGCGCCTTGCGGTACAGGTCGGAGAGTTCGGTCCAGTCGACGGTGTCGAGCGCATCACTCCAGACTATGGTCATGAAATCCTCACCTTGTTGATCGAGCCGCAATTGTAATGGCGCCGCAAAGAAAAAAGCCCGGCCCGCTCGCGCGGCCGGGCTTTATCGTGATGCGTTCGGCTTATTCGGACTTGGCGCCCAGGTCCGCCGCCTTGACGTTGATCTTTGCCTTGGCCTTGTGTTTCAGCGCTTCGACGAAGCCGAAGGTCTCGGCATTGCCGACGGCGCGGCCGATCTGTTCCGCTTCCTGCTTGCGGCGCGCGACGTCCGGCTGCGCCGGCTGGCCGACCTTGACGATGCGGTACACGCCATAACCCTGGCCCGGGATCTCGACGCCCACATACGCCGGCAGCTTGCTGGTGTCGGCCTTCAGCACCGCGATCGCGGCGGTCTCGTTGATCGGCGGCTGCTTCGTGCGCGAAACGGTCCTCGTGTCGCCGAAGCCGGCCGTGTCGCCCGCCTTGGCCGCGGCCAGTTTCGCCTCGCCGGCCTGGCGCGCCAGCTTGGCCGCCTCTTCCTGCGTGACGCGCTGGCGGATGACGCCTTCGACCTCGGCCAGCGGACGCTTGGTCGCCGGCTTGAATTGCACGACACGGCCCGCCACCAGCGTGCTCGGCGCGACTTCGACGGCTTCCGTGTTGCGCTTGTTGGTCAGCGCGTCGTTCGAGAAGATCGCCTTCAAGAACTTCTCGTTATTCACCGGCGAGTTGCCCAGTGCCGGGTTCGGCGTACGGGTCAGGCCGTCGACGGTCTGGATGGTGAGGCCCAGCTTGTCCGCGACCGGTTTCAGGCTGTCCGCCTGCTCGTACACGGTGTTCGTGAACGTCTCGGCCAGTTCCGAATACTTGGCCGACATCTTGGCCTTCTTCAGTTCGGCGACGATTTCCGGCTTGGCGTCTTCCAGCGACTTTTGCGTCTCCGGCACCACCTTCGTGACCTTGATGATGTGGTAGCCGAATTCCGAACGCACGAGGCCGCTGACTTCGCCTTCCTTCAACCCGTAGATCGCATCTTCGACGGGCTTCACGAACACGCCCTTCTGCACGACGCCCAGGTCGCCGCCCAGCTCGGCCGAGCCCGGGTCCTGCGATTGCGCCTTGGCGATCTTGGCGAAATCGTTCGGGTTCTTGCGCACTTCGTCCAGGACGGCTTGCGCCTTCGCCTTCGCGGCGGCGTCCTCGGCGGCCGAAGCGCCCTTCTTCACGTTGATCAGGATGTGACTCGCGGTGCGCTTCTCCGGCGTCGTGAAGCGTGCCTTGTTCTTGTTGTACGCATCGGCGACTTCGGCGTCCGAGACGTTGACCTGCTTTTCGACGGCGGATGCATCGAACACGACGTATTCGGCCTTGACCGACTCCGGCACCTGGAACTGGGCCGCGTTCTTGTCGTAATACGCCTTGATCATGTCATCCGTGACCTTGACCTGCGAGACATAGGCAGCGGCCGGGAATTGGATCTCCTGCACCTCGCGTTCCTCGTCGTTGATGTCCGACAGGCGGTTGGCGACGGCGCGCGGCGCGAACGCGGTCTGCTGGACGGAGCCGACGAGCTGCTGCACGGCCAGGTCGTGGCGCATGCGCTGGTCGAACATTTCCGGGGTCATGCCCTGGGCGGCCAGCGCGGCCTTGTAGCGGTCCATGTCGAACGTGCCGTCATCCTTGCGGAAGGCCTGGATCTCGAGGATCGCCTTCTGCAGCGCGGCGTCGGTCACGGTCAGGTGGTTGCGCACGATCTCGGCGTTGATGGCTCGCTCGGCCACGAGCTGGTCCAGCACGGCCTGCTTCGCTTCCGGCGTGTCGAACAGCTTCTGGTCGAACCGCTCACCCATCATCTGGCGGGCCTGATCGAGCTGGCGGCGCTGCGCCGACTCCCATTCCTGCTGCGTGATCGTTTTCCCGTCCACGGTCGCCACGCCGTCGTTGCCGCCGCTGCGGCTGTTGTAGCTGCTTACGCCCACCAGCACGAACGACGGCAGGATCAACAGCAACAGCAGGAACTGCATCAGGCGCTGGTGATTACGGATAAATTCAAACATGGTCAGCCAATCAAGGTTGAAAATGCGTTATTAAAAAACTCAAAAAAAAGGCGAACCAAGGTTCGCCTCTTTTTCAGTATCTGGCGGAGCGGACGGGGCTCGCCTACGTTCCGCAGGCCGCGGAGCCGCTTGCAAGCGGCTCCCTTCGAGCCCCAGCCCGTGTCGCCCGCAGGGGCGACACTCTTTACTCCAAATAATCTGGCGGAGCGGACGGGGCTCGAACCCGCGACCCCCGGCGTGACAGGCCGGTATTCTAACCAACTGAACTACCGCTCCAAATTCGTGTATTTCGCAACCGCGGAACCGAAGGCCGACATGGCAGGCGATTCGTGGCGGAGCGGACGGGGCTCGAACCCGCGACCCCCGGCGTGACAGGCCGGTATTCTAACCAACTGAACTACCGCTCCACGAAATACTGGGTACTGCGCAACTGACTGAGTGACCTAGAGGCCCGGCAATCACCTGCTCCTGCTGCGTGTCAGCGCAGCGGAGGCATTAGTTTACTGCATCTTTCAGTGCTTTACCAGCCTTAAATTTCGGGACCTTGGCCGCCTTGATCTTGATGGCTTCCTTCGTGCGCGGATCGCGGCCCGTGCGTGCGGCGCGTTCGCCCACGGTGAAAGTGCCGAAGCCGACCAGCGTCACGCTGTCGTTGTTCTTCAGGGTGTTCGTCACGGCGACGATCATGGCATCGAGGGCGCGCGCCGCAGAGGCTTTGGTCAGGTCCGCGGACTTCGCGATTTCTTCGATCAGTTCAGTTTTGTTCACTATCTTCCCTCGTTGTGCGTTCTGGACACGGCCGGCGCCCCCGGATCGGATTGACCCTCGGCAAAAAAACCGCAAGCGCGTATTAAACAAGCCGACAATGCGTTGTGTCAAGTAACGCACGAGCAACAGCGCGGACATAAAAAAACGGCACCCGCAGGTGCCGCTTTTGGGAGGTAACGCAGGCTTAGTGCTTGACGACGCCGCCCTGCCCGTCGGTCGACGCGGTCGCAACCGACGAGGACGCCGCCGCCACCGCGGGCACCTCGACAATCGCTTCCGGCTGGCGCTCCAGCGCCACTTCCAAGACCTTCTCGATCCAGCGCACCGGAACGATCTCGAGCTTGTTCTTGACGTTGTCCGGAATGTCGGCCAGGTCCTTCACGTTCTGCTCGGGAATCAAGACGGTCTTGATGCCGCCGCGCTGGGCCGCCAGCAGTTTTTCCTTCAGGCCGCCGATCGGCAGGACTTCGCCGCGCAGCGTGATCTCGCCCGTCATCGCCACGTCGGCGCGGACCGGGATGCCGGTGAAGACCGAGACCAGCGCCGTCGTCATCGCGATACCGGCGGACGGACCGTCCTTCGGCGTCGCGCCTTCCGGCACGTGGATGTGGATGTCGGTCTTCTCGAACACCTCGCCCTTGATGCCCAGGCGCGGCGCGCGGCTGCGCACGACGGTGCGGGCGGCTTCGATCGATTCCTTCATCACGTCGCCCAGCGTACCGGTGCGGATGACCGCGCCTTTGCCCGGCACCTGCACGGCTTCGATCGTCAGCAGGTCGCCACCGACTTCCGTCCATGCGAGGCCGACCACCTGGCCGATCTGGTTTTCCTTCTCGGCCACGCCGAAGTCGTAGCGGCGCACGCCCAGGAATTTATCCAGGTTCTTCGACGACACGATCACGCGCTTGTTGTCCTTCTTGAGCAGCAGCATCTTGACGACCTTGCGGCAGATCTTCGAGATTTCGCGCTCGAGCGAACGCACGCCGGCTTCGCGGGTGTAGTAGCGGATGATGTCGCGGATCGCGGCCTCGTCGACCTTGATCTCTTCGTCCTTCAGGCCGTTCGCCTTGATCTGCTTCGGCAGCAGGTAGCGCTGCGCGATGCTCGTCTTTTCATCCTCGGTGTAACCCGACAGGCGGATCACTTCCATCCGGTCCAGCAGGGCCGGCGGGATGTTGAACGAGTTCGACGTCGCCACGAACATCACGTCCGACAGGTCGAAGTCCACCTCGACGTAGTGGTCCGAGAACGTGTGGTTCTGCGCCGGATCCAGCACTTCGAGCAGGGCCGACGACGGGTCGCCGCGGAAGTCCGCGCCCATCTTGTCGATCTCGTCCAGCAGGAACAGCGGGTTGCGCACGCCGACCTTCGCCAGCGATTGCAGCACCTTGCCCGGCATCGAGCCGATGTACGTACGGCGGTGACCGCGGATCTCGGCCTCGTCGCGCACGCCGCCCAGCGCCATGCGGACGTACTTGCGGTTCGTCGCGCGGGCGATCGACTCGCCCAGCGACGTCTTGCCGACGCCCGGAGGACCGACGAAGCACAGGATCGGGGCCTTCAGCTTATCGACGCGCTGTTGCACCGCGAGGTATTCGAGGATGCGTTCCTTGATCTTGTCGAGGCCGTAGTGGTCGGCTTCCAGCACTTCCTGGGCCTTTTCCAGGTCGATCGTGACCTTGGATTTCTTTTTCCACGGCAGCGACACCAGCGTGTCGATGTAATTGCGCACGACGGTGGCTTCGGCCGACATCGGCGACATCAGCTTGAGCTTCTTGATCTCGGCCTGGGCCTTTTCCAGGGCTTCCTTCGGCATCTTGGCGGCGATGACCTTCTTCTCGAGTTCCTCGATGTCGGCACCCTCTTCGCCTTCGCCCAGTTCCTTCTGGATGGCCTTGACCTGTTCGTTCAGGTAGTACTCGCGCTGCGATTTCTCCATCTGGCGCTTGACGCGGCCGCGGATGCGCTTTTCGACCTGCAGGATATCCAGCTCGCCTTCCAGCTGGCCGAGCAGGTGCTCAAGGCGCTTGGCGACGTTGAAGATTTCCAGGATGACTTGTTTCTGCTCGAGTTTCAGCGGCAGGTGGGCGGCGACGGTATCGGCCAGGCGGCCGGCGTCGTCGATACCGGCCAGCGATGCCAGGATCTCGGGCGGAATCTTTTTGTTCAGTTTGACGTACTGGTCGAACTGCTGGACGATCGCGCGGCGCATCGCCTCGACTTCGGAGTCGTCGCCGACTTCCGAATTGATCGGGGTCAGCTCGGCGATGAAATGGCTCGGCGCGTCGTTGATGTGATTGATACGGGCACGCTGCGCACCTTCGACGAGGACCTTCACGGTGCCGTCCGGCAGCTTCAGCATCTGGAGAATATTGGCCACGCACCCGATCTCGTAGATGTCTGCAGCCGAAGGTTCGTCCTTGGCAGCGGCCTTTTGGGCTGCGAGCATGATGCTCTTACCCTGTTCCATTGCGGCCTCGAGCGCCTTGATGGATTTCGGGCGGCCGACGAACAGCGGTATCACCATATGCGGGAACACCACCACGTCGCGCAGGGGCAGCAGGGGCAGCGTCATTTGCTCGGTCAATTTGGAAGTTGTCATGGCATACCTTATAGAAAGCGTGTTGACGATGTGGGAGCACACCCTCTAAACACAAGACCGGCCCAATAAATATTTTCTACAAGTAAAAAAACTTTAACTTGATACGAATAATAGCCGTTTCTACAAAAGCGCAAGATTCAAATAAAAAAGCCACTTCACAGCGGCGGCCGCGAGTGGCTTTTCGATTGAAGCCGTCTTTTGTTGAGATTGATTGTACCGTCTCAACTCAGCGATTCAATACCTTTGTTGTGTTTGCGCCCGGAAATTTTTCAGTTTTCGCCCGCAGCCTTGGGCGATTCGCTGTAAATCAGCAAAGGTTTCGCGCCATTCGTGATCGTATTTTCATCGATCACGACTTTCACGACATTTTGCTGGCTCGGCAATTCATACATCACGTCGAGCAAGGCGTGCTCCAGAATGGAACGCAGGCCGCGCGCACCGGTCTTGCGCGCCAATGCCTTCTTGGCAATCGCATGCAGGGCCGCCGGGCGGATTTCGAGTTCGGCGCCTTCCATATCGAGCAGTTTCGAATACTGCTTGATGAGGGCGTTTTTCGGCTCGACCAGGATCTGGATCAACGCTTCTTCCGTGAGCTCGCTCAGGGTCGCCACGACCGGCAGGCGGCCGACGAGTTCCGGGATGAGGCCGAACTTGATCAGGTCTTCCGGTTCCGCTTCCAGCAGGATGTCGCTGACGGAACGCTGGGTCTGGCTCTTGACGCTGGCCGCGAAGCCGATGCCGCTCTTTTCCGAACGGTTCTGGATGATCTTGTCCAGGCCGTCGAATGCGCCGCCGCAGATGAACATGATGTTGGTCGTGTCGATCTGCACGAAATCCTGGTTCGGATGCTTGCGGCCGCCTTGCGGGGGCACGGAGGCCATCGTGCCCTCGATCAGCTTCAGCAGCGCCTGCTGCACGCCCTCGCCCGACACGTCGCGGGTGATGGACGGATTGTCCGACTTGCGCGAGATCTTGTCGATCTCGTCGATGTAGACGATGCCGCGCTGGGCTTTCTCGACTTCGTAATTGCAGCTCTGCAGCAGCTTCTGGATGATGTTCTCGACGTCCTCGCCGACATAGCCGGCCTCCGTCAGCGTGGTCGCGTCGGCGATCACGAACGGGACGTTCAGCATGCGTGCCAGCGTCTGGGCCAGCAGGGTCTTGCCGGAACCGGTGGGACCGACGAGCAGGATGTTGCTCTTCGCCAGTTCGACGTCGTCCTTCTTGCCCAGGTGCTTCAGGCGCTTGTAATGGTTGTACACCGCCACCGACAAGATGCGCTTCGCGGTCTGCTGGCCGATGACATATTGATCGAGCAGCTCGGCGATCTCGTGCGGCGTCGGCAGGTCGGACTTGGCGCCCGCCACCGATTCCACGTTCGAGGTCTCATCGCGGATGATGTCATTGCACAAGTCGATGCACTCGTCGCAAATGAAGACCGAAGGTCCCGCGATGAGCTTCTTGACCTCGTGCTGGCTCTTGCCGCAGAACGAGCAGTACAGGAGTTTTTCGCCGCTAGAGGATTTTTTGTCTGACATGGGGCAGGTTTCTGTTGAATTGCTATGAATATAACGCTAATACGAGGGCGCAACAAGTGCGCACGACACCATGCTACCCGATTTGAAAACAAAACGCCCGAAGCGCTGAGGCGTCCGGGCGTATTTGAGCAACAGTTGTCCAGTAGCCCACGCGATCTCGAAAATCGCGTGGAATGACCTCAGCCGCGGTTCGTGAGAACCTTGTCGATAAGGCCATATTCCACGGCCTCTTCGCTCGACATGAAACGGTCGCGGTCGGTATCCTTGTGGATCTGCTCGATCGTCTGGCCGGTGTTGTCCGCCATGATGCGGGCCAGGCGTTCGCGCAGGTACAGGATTTCCTTGGCCTGGATCTCGATGTCCGACGCCATGCCCTGCGAGCCACCGGACGGCTGGTGGATCATGACACGGGAGTTCGGCAGCGAGAAGCGCTTGCCCTTGGCGCCTGCGGCCAGCAGGAACGCGCCCATCGAGGCGGCCAGGCCGGTGCACAGCGTCGACACGTCGGGCTTGATGAAGTTCATCGTATCGAAGATGGCGAGGCCGGCCGACACGGAGCCACCCGGCGAGTTGATGTACAGCGAGATGTCCTTGTCCGGATTCTCGCTCTCCAGGAACAGCAGCTGGGCCACGATGAGGTTGGCCATCTGGTCGTTGACAGGACCGACCAGGAAAATTACGCGCTCCTTCAGCAGGCGCGAGTAGATGTCGTAGGCGCGCTCGCCGCGGCCGCTCTGCTCGATCACCATCGGCACGAGGCCGAGGGCTTGGGTATCCAATGCCGGATTACGATTCATACCTGTCAATTCCTTTCGAGAAGTTAAGGGGGCGCGATAAACCTGCTGCGCCTCGGATTTTTGGCCTCCGACGCCCGCCGTACACCTGGACGGCTGCGCTTCTCGGCCAAAACTCCCTGCGCTCGCGACGGTTCTCGAGCCCCCTGCGGGGCCACGAGACACTGTGGCCCCATCAAGGAAGTTAAGCCTGAGCGGCGGCGCTTCCCATCAGTTCATCAAAGGCGATGTCCTTGGTCGTCACCTTTGCCTTGCCGAGCACATAGTTAACGACGTTTTCTTCCAATACAAGAGCTTCGACTTCGCCCAGGCGGCGACGGTCGCTGTAGTAGTACTTCAGGACTTCCTTCGGGTCTTCGTAGCTCTGCGAGAAGTCTTCGATCTGGGCCTTCACCTGCTCTTGCGTGGCTTGCAGATTGTTTTCCTGCACCAGTTGCGACAGGATCAGACCCAGGCGCACGCGGCGCTCGGCCTTCGTGGCGAACAGGTCGGCCGGGAACGGCAGGCTCTTGACGTCCATGCCGCGCTGGGCCATGTCCTGGCGGGTCTGCTCGGCCAGGCGCTGCGAATCCTGCTCGATCATGACCTTCGGCACATCCATCTCGGTGTGCTTGACCAGGGCGTCCATCACGGCTTCCTTGTTGCGGGCCTTGATGCGGGCGTTGACTTCACGCTCCAGGTTGACCTTGATGTCTTCGCGCATCTTCTCGATGCTGCCGTCTTCGATGCCCAGCGACTTGGCGAACTCGGCGTCGACTTCCGGCAGGTGCGCCCATTCCAGCTTCTTCAGCGTGATGGTGAACTCGGCGGTTTTACCGGCCACGTCCTTGCCATGATAGTCTTCCGGGAAAGCCAGCGGGAAGGTCTTGCTCTCGCCCACTTTCAGGCCGACGGTCGCGGCTTCGAATTCCGGCAGCATGCGGCCTTCGCCCAGCACGAACGCGTAGTCTTCGGCTTTGCCGCCAGGGAATTCGACGCCGTCGATGACGCCGACGAAGTCGACGGTCACGCGGTCGCCGTTCGCCGCGACCGGCTCGCCGCCGTCACCGTGCTCGCCGGCTTCGCCCTTGGTGTGGTAGTGCACGCGCTGCTTGCGCAGGATGTCGATGGTCTTGTCGATTTCGGCGTCGGTGACGTCGGTCTTGACCGTTTCGATCTCGATGTCGGCCAGGGCCGGCAGCGTGACTTCCGGGTAGACTTCGAACGTCGCGTCGAAGGCCAGCATGCCTTCCGGTGCGTCCTGCTTCGGCTCGATTTTCGGCATGCCGGCAACGCGCAGCTGGGCTTCGTCGGCGGCGCTGCTGAAGGCCTGGCCGACCTTGTCGTTCAGCACGTCCGATTCGATCTGGTAGCCGTACTGGGCGGCGACCATCTTCAGCGGCACCTTGCCCGGACGGAAGCCCGGAGCGCGAGCGGTCTTGGCCTGCTTCTTGAGGCGCTTTTCAACTTCCGTACGTACGTCGCTCAGCGGAAAAGAGATCGTCAAGCGACGCTCGAGTTTACCCAGGTTTTCGACAGCAGTTGCCATTGTAAAAATCGTCCAAAAAAATTAATTATTCGTGGTGCGAGGAGGGGGACTCGAACCCCCACACCATTGCTGGCGTCAGGACCTAAACCTGGTGCGTCTACCAATTTCGCCATCCTCGCGCAGGATTGCTGATCTTGCCACAAAAACAAAGGGCGCCCGACAATGAAACCGGCCGCCCTGCATCCAATGTCTAGGGGCTACAACTTCAACCCGATATTTTACTGGATTTTCTGACACGATTGGGCACAATTTAATCCACGCGTGCCCCGACGCCCTCCATCATTAACCCGGCAATTAAATCATTCGAAAATTCAACGATTTACGCAGGGTGGACGGCGTGCCGCCCACGCGTTCGACCACGGCGTGCGTTGCCGCACGCTCTCGCGCCGGTTGAACGCGTGGACCGAGAACCCTTCCACCCTACCCGGCCGTTACACGCTCGCGGACGGGCCGCTTGACGCGGAACCACGCCGCGTACAGCGCCGGCAGGAACAGCAGGGTCAGCGCCGTCGCGACCAGCAGGCCGCCCATGATCGCCACGGCCATCGGACCCCAGAATACCGAGCGCGACAGCGGGATCATCGCGAGCGCGGCGGCGGCGGCCGTCAGCAGGATCGGCCGGCAGCGCCGCACGGCGCTCTCGACGATCGCATCCCACGGCGCATGCCCGGCCGCAATATCCTTCTCGATTTGGTCGACGAGAATCACCGAATTGCGCACCACCATGCCGAACAGCGCGATCACGCCGAGGTTGGCGACGAAGCCGAACGGTTCGTGGAACAACAGCAGCGCCATCGCCGCGCCGGCCACGCCCAGCGGCCCCGTCAGGAACACCATCACGGCACGCGAGAAGCTGTGCAGCTGCAGCATCAACAGGGTGAACACGATGAACAGCACGAGCGGCACGTTGGCCGAGATCGATTCCTCCGCCGTCGAACTGTTCGCGGCCGCGCCCTCCAGCTTGATGCGGTAGCCCGCCGGCAGCTTCGCGCGCACCGCTTCCAGCTTCGCGCCCACCTGGTCGGACACGGTCGGCCCCTGCACACCCTCGACGACGTCCGACTGGACCATGATCGCCCACTCGCGCCCGTAGCGCTGCACGACGCCGGGCTCCCACACGAATTCGATGTGCGCCAGCTGCGACAGCGGCACCGCCTTGCCGGACGGCGTCGGCACGTTCGTGTTCGCGAGGACGGACATGCTCGACCGCTCGTCCAGCGGCTGGCGCACGACGATGTCGATCAGGCGGTTACTTTCGCGGAACTGGCCCACCGTCGTCCCCGACAGCACGGTCGCGATCGTGCGGCGCACGGCCTGCGACGTGACGCCCAGCGCGCGCATCTTGTCCTGGTCGAGGTCGAGGCGCAGCACCTTGACGGACTCGTTCCAGTTGTCGTTGACGCCCACCGTGTTCGGATTGGCGATCATGATTTCCTTCACCTGGTCGGCCACCTTGCGCACGACGCCGATGTCCGGACCCATCACCTGGAACTGCACGGGATACGGCACGGGCGGCCCGTTCGGCAGCAGCTTCACGCGCCCGCGCACCTCCGGAAAGTCGGTCTTGAACAGGTTCTCGATCTTGCGGCGCAGGGCTTCGCGCTGGCGCACATTCTTCGGCAGCACGACGAATTGCGACACGTTCGACGCGGGGAAGATCTGGTCCAGCGGCAGGTAGAAGCGCGGGCTGCCCGTGCCGATGTACGACGTCACGCTGTCCGTCTCCGGCTGCGCGCGCGCGAACGCCTCGAATTTCTTCGCCAGCGTCTCGTTGACGGCGAAGCTCGTGCCTTCCGGCGTCCACATCTCGACCATCAGCTCGGGGCGGCTGGAATCGGGGAAGAACTGCTTCTCGATGAACTTGAAGCCGAACACGCCGAGGAAGAACACGGCCAGCGACAGCGCGATCGTCGTCTTGCGCCATTCCACGCAGCGGTCGACGAGGCGGCGGAAGCGCGTGTATGCCGGCGTGTCGTACACGTCGTGGTGGCCGCCGCCGTGCGGCTGGACGCGCAGCAGGATGAAGCCGATGTAGGGCGTGAACGTGACGGCGACGACCCACGACACGACCAGCGCGATCGCGTTCACGGAAAACATCGCGAACGTGTATTCGCCGGCCGCCGATTTCGCGAGACCGATCGGCAAGAAGCCCGCCGCCGTGATCAGGGTGCCCGTCAGCATCGGGAAGGCCGTCGACGTGTAGGCGAACGTGGCGGCCTCGAAGCGCGACATGCCCTCCTCCATCTTCCGCACCATCATTTCGACGGCGATGATGGCATCGTCGACGAGGAGGCCCAGCGCGATGATCAGCGCGCCCAGCGAGATCTTGTGCAGCGAGATGTCGAACACGCGCATGAACAGGAACGTGATCGCGAGCACGAGCGGAATCGTCAGCGCCACCACCAGGCCGGGCCGCACGTCCAGGCGCAGCTTCGGCTTCTGATGCAGGCCGAGCGCGACGAACGACACGCCCAGCACGATGACGATCGCCTCGATCAGGCTGCGCATGAATTCGCCGACGGACGCCTTGACGGCCGCGGGCTGGTTCGACACGCGTTCCAGTTCGATGCCGACGGGGAGCTGGCTCTTGATGTGCTCCACCGTCTTTTCCAGGCCCTTGCCCAGTGCGATGATGTTGCCGCCCTTTTCCATCGACACGCCCAGGCCGATGACTTCCTTGCCGTTGAAGCGCATCTTGTCGTGCGGCGGGTCCTCGTACGCGCGCTGCACGGTCGCGAAGTCGCCGAGGCGGAACGTCGTAGTCCCGGCGCGCAGGCTGAGGTCTTCCAGCTGCTTCATGGTTTTCAGGCCGCCCGTCACACGCACCTGCAGGTTTTCCTGCGGCGTGACCAGGACACCCGCCGATTCGATGCCGTTCTGCGTGGCGATCTGGTTCACGATCTGCTCGAACGGCACGCCCAGCTGCGCGAACTTCTGCTGCGAGAACAGGATGTTGACCTTCTCTTCCTGCACGCCGAACTGCTCGACCTTCGCGACGAGCGGCACCGCCAGCAGCTGCTGGCGCACGAAGTCGGCGTAGTCGCGCATCTCGGCATACGTGAAGCCGTCGCCGGACAGCGCGAAGATGGAGCCGTACGTGTCGCCGAATTCGTCGTTGAAGAACGGCCCGATCACGCCGGGCGGCAGCGTGCCCGCGATGTCGCCGACCTTCTTGCGCACCTGGTACCAGATGCCCGGCACGTCCTTCGGCGGCGACGATTCGCGCAGCTCGAGGATGATGGTCGTCTCGCCGGGCTTGGAAAAGCTGCGCAGCTTGTCGACGTATGGCGTCTCCTGCAGCTTGCGCTCCAGTTTGTCGGCGACCTGCTGGGCCATCTGCACGGCGGTGGCGCCCGGCCAGTACGCGGTGATCACCATCGCGCGGAAGGTGAACGGCGGGTCCTCGTCCTGCCCCAGCTTGCCGTAGCTGATGATGCCCCCGATGAGCAGCGCGGCGATCAGGTAGCGGGTCAGCGGGATGTTTTCCAGCGCCCAGCGCGACAGATTGAAACCCTTCATTTGCCCGCCCCTGCCGTCGCCGGCTTACCACTCGCTTCGGCCTCCGCATCGCCGCGGCGCGCCACGTCGGCCGCCAGCACCTTGACTTTCTGGCCCGGCTTGAGCAGGTTCACGCCGGCCGTCACGATCGTCTGGCCGGGCTTGACGCCGCCGGCCAGCAGCACCTCGTTGCCGGACACGCCGCCCACCTGCACGGGCACGAGGCGCACGGCGCCGTTCTCGATCACCCAGACCGACGTCACGCCCTTGTTCTGGTACAGCGCCGACAGGGGCACCTTGATCGCGGAACCGACACCGGCATGGGCCAGCTGCACGACGGCCGTCATGCCGAGGCGCACGTCGTCCTGGGGCGGAATCGCCACCTTCACCGTGTAGGTCCGCGTGGCGGGATCGGCCACCGGCGAGATCTCGCGGATCTTGCCCGCGATGCTGCGGTTCGGATCCGCCCACAGCCGCACTTGCACCCCGCTCACCTTGCGCAGCTCGTCGACCTGGTCTTCCGGCACGCCGATCACCACTTCCTTCTCGTCGGTCCGCGCCACGCGCACGACCGGCGTGCCGGCCTGGACGACCTGCCCGACCTCCGCATCGATGCCGGTGACGACGCCGTCGGTGTCCGATTCGAGATTGGCGTAGCCGGTCTGGTTGGCCTGCTCGCGCGACGCGGCACGGGCCGCCTCGACGGTGGCCTGGGCCGAATGCGCGGCGGCCAGCTTCTGGTCGAGCACCGCCTGGGCGACGAAGTTCTGGCTGCGCAGGTCCTGGTAGCGCTTGAGGTCGGCGCGCGCCAGATCGTAATTCGTCTGCGCCGCGCGCAGGTTCGCCTGGGCCTGGGCCTGGCCGAGGCGCAGGTCTTGCGGATCGAGCTGCATCAGCACCTGGCCGCGCTTGACGACGGTGCCCACGTCGACCTTGCGCGCGCTGATCTTGCCGCCGACGCGAAAGCCCAGGCGCGATTCGTAGCGGGGCCGGACGTCACCGGAAAACTCGGCCGTCGATCCGAGCGTGCCCGTCGCCAGCGTGAGCGCGCGCACGGGACGGACGTCCTCGGGAGGCGCCTCGTTGCGTGAACAGCCGGCCAGGCTCGCGGCCAACAAGGCCGTCAACAGAACCAGGATCGAAGGACGAGCGGACGGAAAAGCGCGCATTGGTTTCCTCATTGCGGCCCCGCCGGGACGGCGAAGCACTGTCGTGGATTTAACCTAGCAATTATAATCATGCAATTATCGTCAGTAAATGACTTTAGAGTCAGCAATCTATCCTTGGCCGTCGACCATTACGAAAACTTTCCTGTCGCCTCGATCCTCCTGCCGCGCCGTCTCGTGCCCGCGGTGGAGGCGATCTATGCGTTCGCCCGCAGCGCCGACGACCTCGCCGACGAGGGCGATGCCGCCCCGGCCGAACGCCTGGCGGCGCTGCAGGCCTACGACGCGGCGCTGGACGCCATCGAAGCGGGCGCGCCGCAGGACGATCCGCTGTTCCGGCGTCTGGCCCTGGTCCTCGCGACGTTCGAGCTGCCGCTGCAACCGCTGCGCGACCTGCTCTCGGCATTCAAGCAGGACGTCGTCACGACCCGCTACCCCGATTTCCCGCGCGTGCTGGATTATTGCCGACGATCCGCCAATCCTGTCGGACGGTTGATGCTGGCGCTGTACCGGGTCGGCGACGAGACGAGCCTGCGCGAGTCGGACGCGATCTGCACGGCGCTGCAGCTCATCAATTTCTGGCAGGACGTCGCCATCGACATCGCCAAGGGCCGCATCTACCTGCCGCTGGACGATCTCGCGCGCTTCGGCGTGACGCAGGACGCCATCGAACAGGGCAGCATGGGGCCGAACTGGCGCGCGCTGATGCGCTTCGAGGTGGAGCGGGCGCGCGCGCTGATGCTCGAAGGCGCCCCGCTCGCCACGCGTCTGCCGGGCCGCATCGGCTGGGAATTGCGGATGGTCGTGCAGGGCGGCCTGCGCATCCTGGAAGCGATCGAGCGCGTGGACTACGACGTATTCCGGCGCCGCCCGCGCCTGAAGCGCCTCGACTGGCTCGTCATCGGCTGGCGCGCGTTAAGGATGTAATGCGGAATGTAATGCCTCATCGGCTAAGATAGCGGACTTGCTCCGTGCAATCACACTTTTTATATGTCCCCCGACGAATACTGCCAACAAAAGACCGCGCAAAGCGGCTCCAGCTTCTACTACAGCTTCCTGTTCCTGCCGCCGGAACGCCGGCGCGCGATCACGGCGCTGTACGCGTTCTGCCGGGAAGTCGACGACACCGTCGACGAGACGACCGACCAATCCGTCGCGCGCATCAAGCTCGCGTGGTGGCGCAACGAGGTCGCATTGATGTATTCGGGCACGCCCACGCACCCCGTGATGCTGGCGCTGCAGCCCCATGTGAAGCCGTACGACCTGAAACAGGAACACCTGCAGGCCATCATCGACGGCATGGAGATGGACCTGGACCAGTCGCGCTACCTCGACTACCCGAATCTCAAAAAATACTGCTGGCACGTGGCGGGCGCCGTCGGGATCCTGTCGGCCAGCATCTTCGGCGTGACGAATCCGCAGACCTTGAAATATGCGGAGACGCTGGGCCTCGCGTTCCAACTCACGAACATCATCCGCGACGTGGGCGAAGACGCGCGCAAGGGCCGCATCTACCTGCCCATCAGCGAACTGCAGCAGTTCAACGTGACGGCGGCCGACCTGCTGAACGCGCGCCACAGCGACAAGTTCGAAGCGCTGATGAGATTCCAGGCCGAGCGCGCCCAGGGCTTGTACGACGAAGCGTTCGCGCTGCTGCCGCCAGAAGACCGCCGCGCGCAGCGTCCCGGCCTCATGATGGCCGCCATCTACCGCACGCTGCTCGATGAAATCCAGCGCGACGGCTTCCACGTCCTCAACCAGAAGATCTCCCTGACGCCGCTGCGCAAGCTGTGGCTGGCCTGGAAGACCTATGTCCGCGGCTGACAAGCCCTGGAGCGCCGGCCGTCGCGTCGCCGTCGTCGGCGGCGGCTGGGCCGGTTGCGCGGCGGCCGTCGCGCTGCTGGACGCGGGCGCCGACGTGACGCTGTTCGAAGCCGCGCGCACCCTGGGCGGCCGCGCCCGCGCGATCGAGACGAGCGGCCGGCTGCTCGACAACGGCCAGCACATCATGCTGGGCGCCTATGCCGACACGCTGCGCCTGATGCGCCGCGTCGGCGTCGATCCGGACAAGGCCCTGCTGCGCCTGCCGCTGCAGATGCGCTATCCGAAGCTCGACGCCGGCATGGACTTCGTCGCCCCGCGCCTGCCCGCGCCGTTGCACATGCTCGTGGCCCTGCTGCGCGCGCGCGGCCTGGACCGCGCCGACAAGCTCGCGCTGGCCCGCTTCACGACGAGCGCGCGCTGGATGGGCTGGCAGCTATACACGGATTGCAGCGTGGCCGAACTGCTGGCCCGCTTCGACCAGACCGAACGCCTCATCCGCCTGATGTGGCGCCCCCTGTGCCTGGCCGCGCTGAATACGCCGCCCGAGCGCGCGTCGGCGCAGGTCTTCCTGGCGGTGCTGCGCGACAGCCTGGGGGCGAAACGGGCCGCCTCCGACATGCTGATCCCGCGCGTGCTGCTCGACGCCCTGTTCCCGGAAGCGGCGCGCCGCCACCTGGAAGGCCGCGGCGCCCTGGTGCGGACGGGCTGCCGCATCGACGCGCTGGAACCCGTTGACGGTGCCTGGCACCTGCACGCGGGGACCGGTATCCACCCGTTCGACGCGGTCGTCCTCGCGGCCCCGCCGTGGCAGGCGGCCGCGCTGCTGCGGCCCCTGATTGGTGCCGCCGCCATCGTGGCGCAGCTGGACGCCCTCGCGTACGAACCCATCGCCACCGTCTACCTGCAATACGAGACCGGAACGCGCCTGCCGCTGCCGTTCTGCGCGCTCGTCGATGCGCCCGCCGACAACCGCTGGGGCCAGTTCGTGTTCGACCGCGGCCAGCTCGATCCGGGCCAGGATGGCTTGCTGGCCGTCGTGATCAGCGGCGCCGACCCGGCCGGAGCCATCGGCCAGGACGCGCTGGCGGCTGCCCTCGCGGCCCAGCTGGCGGCCGCGTTCGGGCAGCCGGCGCTGGCCGCGCCGCTGTGGACCCGCGCGATCACGGAAAAGCGCGCCACGTTCGCGTGCACGCCGGGACTCGATCGCCCCGCCAACGCTGCGCGGCTGCCCGGCCTCGCGCTGGCGGGCGACTACACGGCGTGCGATTACCCCGCCACGCTGGAGGCGGCCGTACGCAGCGGGGTGGCCGCAAGCGGCGTCATTACGGGTGAAAAGCGATGAGCTTGCTGTTACAGTCGACCGCGAAACCGTCATCCCGGCAACCGTCATCCCGGCGCAGGCGGGGATCCACGCTTTGCTTCCGAGGCCGAGGAAATCGGGAGGATGGCGCCGCGGGGCGCTATCCCGCCTGCGCGGGAACGACGTGCCGGGGAAACTGGTCATCCCGCGCTATGACGCCCTGCTCCACGAAATCCGCAGCCTGTCGCACATCGGTGGCGCGCGCCGTCCGGGATCCGTACAGTGGCATCATCGAAACGAGTGTTGGCGGAAATGCAAATGAACATCCCTCTCGGCGTGCGTACCCTTGCCCTGCTGGCCGTCGTGGCGGCCGCGACGATCATCCTCGTCCACCCCGGTACGGCGCCGGATCCGGCGCTGACCGCCATGTTGTTGCTCGGCCGCAGCTGATAGCGGTGGCATCCCGGGCGACCTGGAAGGAGTCCTGATGGGCAAACTGGAATACCTCGATGCGCTCAAGCGGGCCATGCTCGGCCTGCCGCCCGACGTCCAGGCCAAGACGCTGGCCTATTACGAGCAGCGTTTCGTCGACGGCACCGCGGCCGGGCGGGGCGAACCGGACGTGGCGCGCGAACTCGACGATCCGACCAAGATCGCCATGACCCTGCGCGCGAGCGCGCACCTGGATGCCTTCAACGAAAAGAAGCACCCGGCCAACCTGCTGCGCCTGATGGTGTCGGCCGTCGGGTTGGCCATTTTTAATCTGTTCATGATCGTGCCGGCGCTCGTCTATTCGGCACTGCTGCTCTGCCTGTACGCCTGCGCGCTGACGTTTTACCTGGCCGGCATCGCGACGACCGCCAGCGGCCTGGCCGGCGCCAACGAACTCGTCCTTGACTGGCCGAGCCGCTTCGTCACCATCGACGACGACGGGCGCGGACGGCAGATGCGCGTCGACATCGGCAGCAACGGCATCATCGTCCGCCAGGAGCGCCCGCGCGTCGCCGCCCCGTTGCCGCCCGAAGACAAGGCCGACCCGGACAGCGATCCCGACCGCGACAGCCGCATCGAGCGCTCGCGCGCCCTGCGCAGCGCCGAGGCGCTGGCCGACAGCACGCTGCGCATCAGCACCGACATGGATGCGGAATCGCGCACCACGCAGACCCTGTTCGGCTTCGGCCTCGTGCTGGGCGGGATCGCGCTGTTCCTGCTCTCGCTCGTCGTCACGCGCTACACCCTGGTCGGCCTCAAGCGCTATCTCCAGATGAACCGTTCCCTGCTCAAGGGCAGTTGAGGCCACCATGCGCGCTTTACTCAAAGTCGGATTCAGCCTGCTGGTCCTGGCGTTCCTGCTGATCGGCGTCTCGTACAGCATGCTGCGGGCGCACGGCACGAACGGCCCGTCCAGCCCCGGCGGCCGCCTCGTCGCCACCGAACGCCGCCCGCTCGACAAGGCCGTCGCCAAGGTCGACCTCGCCGGCCCCGTCAATCTCACCCTGCGCCAGGGTGCGACCCAGTCGCTCGAAGTACGCGGCGAGCAGCGGCTGCTGGCCAACATCGACACGAGCATCGACGGCGACGTCCTGCGCATCGGCCCGCGCGGCATCCTGCTGCGCCACCGCACGCCGATCGAGGTGACGGTCACGTTGCCGACGCTGGAATCGCTGAGCGTCAACGGCAGCGGCGAACACACCGTCAGCGGCTTTGCCGGCGACCACCTGGACGTGGCGCTGGACGGCTCCGGCAGCATGCGTTTCAACGGCCGCTACCGCGAAATCATGGCCGCCGTGCACGGCAGCGGCGACTTGGAACTGACGGGCGGCACGAGCGACACCGTCGACGCCGCCGTCGTCGGCACGGGCCGGCTCACGCTGGTGGGCTCCTGCCGCGCGCTGCATGCGGAAATGCGCGGCTCCGGCGACCTGGATGCGCGCCACCTGCGCGCCGAGGAGGTCGCCTTGATGCAGAAGGGTTCGGGCGAGAGCGCCGTCTATGCCAGCAAGCGCCTGCATGCCGAACTGTCCGGCAGCGGCGAGGTGCGCGTGTTCGGCAATCCGGACGAACGGTCCGTCAGCCGCAACGGCAGCGGGACCGTCAGTTTCGACGACAAGGATTGATCAGCCAGTCCAGCGCCGCGCGCCCGGCCGCGCGGCCGCTGCCGAAGCACGCCGTCAGCAGATAGCCGCCCGTCGGCGCTTCCCAGTCGACCATCTCGCCGGCGACGAACACCCCGGGCGCGTCGCGCAGCATCGTGCCGCGCTCCAAGGCTTCGAAACGCACGCCGCCCGCGCTGCTGATCGCTTCATCGATCGGGCGCGGACGTTTCAAAACGAGCGGCAAGGCCTTCAAGGCGCGCGCCACCTTCACCGGGTTGGCGTAGTCAGCCTTGCTCAGGCACTCGTGCAGCAGGCCCGATTTCACGCCCTTGATCCCGAGACGGCTCTGCAGGTGGCTCGCCATCGAGCGCGTGCCGCGCGGGCGCGCGACTTCGTCGAGCACGCGCTCAGCATCGTGGTCGGGCAGCAGGTCCAGCAGGACGGTCGCCTGGCCGTCGCGGGCGATGCGGTCGCGGATGGGCGCGGACAGGGCATACACGAGACTGCCCTCGATGCCGGTCTTCGTCACGACGAACTGCCCCTTGCGGAACAGGCCGTCGTCCAGCGCCAGCGCGACGGTGGTCAAGGGCGCGCCGGCATGGCGGTCCGCGAAATGTTCGCTCCAGTCGGCGTCGAAGCCGCAGTTCGCCGGCACGAGGGGCGCGATGTCGACATCCCGCTCCGCCAGCAGCGGGACCCACGCGCCGTCGGAACCGAGCCGCGCCCAGCTCGCGCCGCCCAGCGCCAGCACGGTGGCGGCGCCGGTCGTATCCACCAGATGTTCGCCGTCGGGCGTGGCGAAGACGAGCGCGCCGTCGCGCCAGCCCACCCAGCGGTGCCGCATGTGGAACGCGACGCCGGCCTCGCGCAGCCGGTGCAGCCACGCGCGCAGCAGCGGCGCCGCCTTCATCTCGGTCGGGAACACGCGGCCGGACGTGCCGACGAACGTGTCGATCCCGAGATCGTGGATCCATGCGCGCACCTGCTCGGGCGGGAACGCGTCCAGCCACGCGCGGACGGCAGTTGCGCGGGCGCCGTAGCGGCCCACGAACGCGTCGTAGGGCTCCGCGTGCGTGATGTTCATGCCGCCCTTGCCGGCCAGGAGGAATTTGCGGCCGGCGGACGGCATCGCGTCGTACACGTCGACCCGCGCGCCGCCCGCGGCCAGCACTTCGGCCGCCATCAGGCCGGCGGGGCCGCCGCCGATGACGATGGCGTGGCGGGGACGTGCGGCGGCAGAGGACTCGGACATGGCGGCGGTATGGAGCGAAAACGGAGGCGAGCATTGTAGTCGAACGCGCGCCAAAAAAGGATGTAAAGGAAGCTTGACATCGGCCGCAAGCGCGCCTACGATGTAAAGCATACTTTACATGATGTTCTTTATCCAGGAGGTGTGCAATGCATGAGAAACGTGTCGCGCGGGCCTACCGCATCGAGTTGTGGACGGCGATCGCCGTGTATGCCGTACTGCTGACCGGTTCCATCCGCTTTGGCCGGCCGCTGGCCGACGGCCCGCTGCGGACGGCCGTCCTGCTGCTGCCCATGATCGGGTTCGGCCTGATGATCCGCGCCGTCGCGCGTCACGTCGCCCGCATCGACGAGTACCAGCGCCTGCGCCTGCTGGAAGGCATCGCCCTCGCCTTCGCGATCACGGGCGCCGTCACGTTCAGCTACGGCTTCCTCGAGACGGCCGGGTTCCCCAAGCTGTCGATGTTCAGCGTGTGGATCGTGATGGGCGCCAGCTGGGGCCTCGTGTGTCTCGTGCGCGGCATCGTCGCCGGCCGTACCGTCGAACCATGAAGAACGACATCCGCACGTTGCGCGCGGCGCGCGGCTGGAGCCAGGCGCACCTGGCCGAGCTGCTGGACGTCTCGCGCCAGACCGTCATCGCCATCGAGACGGGACGCTACGACCCGAGCCTGCCGCTGGCCTTCGCGCTGGCCAGGCTGTTCGGACAACCGATCGAAACCATCTTTTTCCCCGACCAGGAGACCGCATGAACATCTTTCGCCACAAGGCCCTGCTTGCCGCCGTTTTCGTCACGCTCTGCATGGGCGCCGCCCGCCCGGGCCGCGCGGCCGATGCCGCACCGGAACCGAACCGCTACGCCGCCACGATCGCGCCGGCCGAGCGCTTTGAAGTGCATGGCGTGCTGGTCGAACGCCACGGCGGCCGCGGCCGCCCGCTGATCCTGATCCCCGGCCTCGCCAGCGGCAGCTGGGTGTGGCAGGACACGGTGCGCGCGTTCGCACCCGACCACGCCGTCTACGTGCTGACCTTGCCCGGCTTCGACGGCCGCCCGCCGGCCGGCCCGGCGCCGTTCGCCGCCGCGCGCGCTGCCGTCGAGGAACTCATCGCGAGCCGCCACCTCGACAAGCCCGTCATCGTGGGCCACAGCCTGGGCGGCATCCTGGCCCTCGCCGTCGCCGAGGACAAGCCATCCACACTCGGCGGCGTGGTCAGCATCGACGGCCTGCCCGTGATGCCCGGCACGGAAGAACTGCCACCCGAACAACGGGCGCAGTTCGCCGACCGGACGCGGCTCCAGATCGGCAAGCAGCCGCCCGCGCTGTTCGCGCAACAGCAGCAGGCGTACATGCGGACGATCGGCGTGCTGGACATGGCGAAGGCCGACGCGCTGGCCCAGCTGACGGCGCGCAGCGATCCGACCTCGGTCGGCGCCTGGGCGGCGGACGTGCTGACCTTGGACTTGCGGCCCGGCCTGAAAACGATCCAGGCGCCGGTGCTGACCATCGTGCCCTACCTCGACCTGGACAGCGCCCAGCAAGGCCTCACGCCGGCCGCCAAGGCCGATTACTACCGCGCGCTGATGGAAGGCACGCCCAGGCTGCAAGTGGTGACGGTCGCCCCGGCCCGCCATTTCGCGATGTTCGACCAGCCGCAGGCCATCATCGCCGCGATCCGCACCTTCCTCGGCACGCTGTAAAGCTTCCCCGGGCCGCCGCCGTCGGGTACAGTGCATGCCGGCGGGCGGCGCGCATCCCGCCCGCGCCCCACGTACAAAAAACAGCCGGACCGCGCGATCCGCGGCGCCGCTTCGTCAGCCAAGGAGTCCCATGCACCCGCTTATCAAGACCACTCTCCCCATCCTGCTGCTGGCCGGCGCCGGCGCGCACGCGGCCCCGCTCACGGAAGCAATGCTGCCCGCGCGCCAGGCCGACATCGACGCGATCGTGCGCGAGATCTCGCCGCAGCGCATCCACGCCTACGTCGAAAAACTCGTGAGCTTCGGCACGCGCCACACGATGTCCGAGACCGAGTCGGACACGCGCGGCATCGGCGCGGCGCGGCGCTGGATCAAGGCGGAACTGGAACGCTGCGGCGCAGGCAGGCTGGACGTGCAGTTCCAGAGCCATGTGCACCCGGTCGCGACCCGCATCTCGAAGCCGACGGAAATCGTCAACGTGGTGGCCACCCTGCCGGGCACCCAGGCGGCGGCCAAGGACCGCTACTACATCGTCAGCGGCCATTACGATTCGCGCGTGACGGACGTGATGAACTACACGGCCGACGCGCCGGGCGCCAACGACGACGCGTCCGGGACGGCCGCCGTCATGGAGCTGGCCTGCGTGATGTCGCGCCACAAATTCGACGCGTCGCTCGTGTTCATGACGGTCGCGGCGGAAGAGCAAGGCCTGTACGGCTCCGGCGACTACGCGGCGAAGGCGAAAGCGGCGGGCATGAACATCGCGGGCATGCTCAACAACGACATCATCGGCAGTTCGCACGACGAGCACGGGAAGCTGGACAACACGGAAGTGCGCCTGTTCGCGGAAGGCGTCCCGCCCGTGAAGGAAACGACGCCGGCACTGCGCACGCTGCTGCAGACGGGCGGCGAGAACGACTCGATCACGCGCCAGCTCGCGCGCCACGTCAAGGAGACCGGCGAGCGCTACGTTCCCGGCTTCAAGGTGAACATCATCTACCGGCGCGACCGCTACCTGCGCGGCGGCGACCACAGCCCGTTCCTCGACGCCGGCTACGCGGCCGTGCGCTTCACCGAACCGCACGAGGACTTCAACCACCAGCACCAGGACCTGCGCACCGAGAACGCCAGGAAGATCGGCGACCTCGTCGAGTACGTGGATCCGGACTACGTCGCGCAGGTCGCGCGCGTGAACGCCGCGTCGCTCGCCTCGCTGGCGCTGGCGCCCGCCGCGCCGCAGGACGTCAAGGTCAAGACCGCCAACCTGGACAACGGCACGGACCTCGTCTGGAAGGCGAACACGGAACCGGACCTGGCCGGCTACCGCATCGTCTGGCGCGACACGACGGCGCCGCAATGGCAAGGCGCAACCTTCGTCGGCAACGTGACGAATGTCCGTCTCGACCTGTCGAAGGACAACCTGCTGTTCGGCGTACAGGCCGTCGACAAGGACGGCAACGTCAGCCCGGCCACCTATCCCGTCCCCGCGCGCTGACCGCACCGCGCCCCGCCGTCATGCGGGGCGCATGCCGGGTGCGTCTCCCGCCCTGCATGATCTGTCAAAAAACGCCGACAACCATCCGGCAACCGTATTCCCGTTCGCGGCGCCGCAGCACGTCGCACTTCAGATCCAGCGCAAGTAGCGCCGGCTCTGGCGCGCGATACTGCCTCGTGTCCGCTTCATCCATCCAGCATTTTTTTATGCTGCGACGCATGGTTTTTTAATGCAATAAATTCTTGACATGCCTACGGCTGAGCCTATTCTTATACGCACCATAAAAGTTAAATAAACGAACGATGTACGCCTCAGGCGGTCGTCCAGAGGGGTCCACGATTCGTCCGGTAGTCCGTAATATCATCTTGGAGGATGTTTATGTCGGTTTTGACGCGTAGGACATTGCTGGTCGGAATTGCGGCCAGTCCGCTCTTGCTACATGCTGCATGGGCCCAGCCCACGAACCTCAAGATTTCCCATCAATTCCCCGGCGGCAGTGTCGCCGAAGGTGATTTCCGTGACCGCCTGTGCCGCATGTTCGCGGCCGAGGCCGAACGGCGGACCAAGGGACGCATCAAATTCTCGATCTATCCTCACTCCTCGCTGATGAAGAGCGACGCACAGATCCCGGCGCTGGCCAAGGGCGCGCTGGACATCTCGCTCGTGCCGCTGTCGTATGCCGGCGCCGACCTGCCCGAAGTGAACATCGGCCTGATGCCGGGCCTCGTCACGTCGTACGAGCAAGGCTATTCCTGGAAGAACGAAGAAATCGGCAAGGAATTCAACCGCGTGCTGGCCGAAAAAGGCCTCATTCTGCTGAGCTGGATCTGGCAAGCGGGTGGCATGGCGTCGCGCGGCAAACCGATCGTCGATCCGGAAGACGCAGCCGGCCTCAAGGTGCGCGGCGGCTCGCCCGAGATGGACATGATCCTCAAGGAAGCGGGCGCCAATGTCGTCTCGATGCCGTCGAACGATATCCGCGGCGCGATGGAAAAGGGCCAGCTCGACGCGGCCATGACGTCGTCGTCGTCGATGATCTCGTTCCGCCTGGACGAAGTGAGCAAGTCGGTCACGACGGCGCGCGGCGGCACGTACTGGTTCATGCTGGAACCGCTGATTATGTCCCGTGCCGCCTTCGACCGCCTGCCGCGCGACCAGCAGGCCGTGCTGCTGTCGGTGGGCGCCGACCTGGAAGCGTTCGCGCGCAAGTCGGCCCAGATGGACGATGCGGCCGTCGCCGCGCTGTTCCAGGGCGCCGGCGGCCGCACGGTCGACCTGAACGCCGACTCGCTGCGCAAGTGGCAGGACCTCGCGCGCGCGACCGCGTGGCGCGACTACGGCGAGCGCAATGCGAATTGCGCGAGGCTGCTGGCGTTGGCGGAGAAGACGATCGTCTGACGCTTGCCGTCATTCACGGCGCTGCCGTGAATGACTTCGCGCGCACGCGGGAATCCATACACAGCTTCCGAAGCTGCTGCGGACTGACCGACGGATGCAGTCGACGGATGCAGTCACCGGAAGTTCAGCATGGGTTCCCGCTTTCGCGGGAACGACGTTCAGCCGCCGGTAACCGGCGGGAAAAACGCCACTTCGCCACCCTCGGCAATCGCCATCCCCGGCTCGCACATCACGTGATTGAATGCCATGCGCAGCGCGCGCTCGTGCGCGAGGGCGTCGGCCCATGCGCCGCCGCGTGCGATCAGGAAGTCGCGCACGGCGCCCACGGTGGCCACGCCTGGTGGCAAGTCCACGGACTCGCCCGAACTGCCCAGGGCTTCGCGCACGCTGGCAAAGAATCGCAGAGTAATCTTCATAAAGCTTCTCTCAGTACTGCAGCGCGGCGAACGGGATGAAGCGCACGATGTCGCCCTTCGCGATCGCCTGGCCCGGCGGATTGTCGATCAGGCCGTCCGCCCACACGGTCGACGTCAGCACGCCCGAACCCTGGTTGGGGAACAGGTCGAGACCGCCCGCGTCGTTGATGCGGGCGCGCAGGAATTCGTTGCGGCGGTCCGGCTTGCCCCAGTCGAAATCGGCGCGCAGCGGGATCGCACGGGGCGCCACCGCGCCCGCTACCCCTTGCAGGCGCAGCAGGAACGGCCGCACGAACAGCAAAAAGGTGATGAAGCTCGACACCGGATTGCCCGGCAACCCCAAAAAGAAAGCACTGCCGTCCGCCCGGTCGACCTCGCCGAACGCCAGCGGCTTGCCCGGCTTGACGGCGATCTGCCACATGTTCAGCCGCCCTTCCGCTTCCACGGCCGGCTTGATGTGGTCTTCCTCGCCGACGGACACGCCACCCGACGTAATGATCAGGTCGTGCTGCGCAGCGGCCGCGCGCAAGGTGTCGCGCGTGGCCTGCAGCGAGTCGGGCACGATGCCGTAGTCGCTGATGTCGCAGCCGAGGTTTTCCAGCAGGCCGCGCAAGGTGAAACGGTTCGAGTTGTAGATGGCGCCCGGGGCCAGCGGTTCGCCCGGCATCGCCAGTTCGTCGCCGGTGAAGAACACGGCCACGCGCACGCGCCGGCGCACGGGCAGGCGCGCGAGGCCGACCGAGGCCGCGAGACCCAGTTCCTGGCCGCGCAGCCGCGTACCGGCCGGCAGGATGACGGAGCCCGCCACGATGTCTTCGCCTACGCGGCGGATCCACTCGCCTGGCTGCGGCGCATGCTTCACGGTCACCTGGTCGCCGTCCGCCTCGCACTGTTCCTGCATGACGACGGCGTCCGCGCCTGCGGGAATCAGCGCGCCCGTGAAGATGCGCGCCGCGGTGCCCGGCTCGAGCGGCTGGCCGACGGTGCCCGCCGGGATGCGCTGGGCGACCCGCAGCGTGGCCGATCCGCTCGCGCAGTCGGCCGCACGGACGGCGTAGCCATCCATCTGCGTGTTGTCAGCGGCCGGCACGTTCAAGCCCGACACCTGGTCGGCCGCCAGCACGCGGCCGTTGGCCGCCAGGGTGTCGACCTCCTCGACGCCGTCGACGACGCGCGCCGCGGCCAGCAGGACGTCGAGCGCCTCGCGCACCGGCATCAAGGGCTTGCGCGCAGGGCCGGCAGACTGCGGATTCACTTCGCCAGCCCCGTGTGCGCCGCGATGAATTCCTTCATCTGGGCGACGTTCGCATGCATCACGACGAAGCGCTGCGGCAGCGTCTCGATGTCCTCGAAGCCGGCCGGACGCGCGGCGTCGGTGCCCAGCGCTTCCAGGATGGTCTCGTTGAACTTGGCGGCCAGCGCCGTCTCCAGCACGATCATCGGGATGCCCGGCTCGACGTGCTCGCGCGCGACCTTGATGCCGTCGGCCGTGTGCGTGTCGATGGTGATGCCGTAGTCGTCGAACACGTCGCGGATCGTCGCGAGCCGGTCTTCATGCGTCGAGCAGCCGGACTGGAAGCCGTAGCCGGCCACCAGCTTGAACTCGTCGCCGTCGCTGCCTGGCGCGCCCGACAGGTCGAACCCGCCGTGCGTGTCGACCTTGCGGAACAGCGCGTGCGTGCGGTCGGCGTCGCGACCGACGAGGTCGTACACGAAGCGTTCGAAGTTCGACGCCTTCGAGATGTCCATCGACGGGCTCGACGTGTGGTACGTCTCGGACGATTTGCGCACGCGGTACACGCCGGTGCGGAAGAATTCGTCCAGCACGTTGTTCTCGTTCGTCGCGACGACCAGCTTCGCGATCGGCAGGCCCATCATGCGGGCGATGTGGCCGGCGCAGATATTGCCGAAGTTACCCGACGGGACCGTGAACGAGACTTTCTGGTCGTTCGACGTCGTCGCCCTCAGATAGCCGCGGAAGTAGTACACGACCTGCGCCACGACGCGCGCCCAGTTGATCGAATTGACGGTGCCGATCTTGTGGCGCACCTTGAATTCGAGGTCGTTCGAGACGGCCTTGACCATGTCCTGGCAATCGTCGAACACGCCTTCGACGGCGATGTTGAAGATGTTCGGGTCCTGCAGGCTGAACATCTGCGCGGTCTGGAACGCGCTCATCTTGTTGTGCGGCGACAGCATGAACACGCGGATGCCGCGCTTGCCGCGCATCGCGTATTCCGCCGCGCTGCCCGTGTCGCCGGACGTGGCGCCGAAGATGTTCAGCTCGTCGCCATTCTTCGCCAGCGCATATTCGAACAGATTGCCCAGCAACTGCATCGCCATGTCCTTGAAGGCCAAGGTCGGACCGTTCGACAGGCCTTGCAGGATCAGCGTCCGTTCGGGCGATTGTTCCAGCACGCGCAGCGGCGTGATCTCGGCGGCCGACTCGTCGGCGCGGGCGTTCCTGTAGACCTCCGGCGTGTAGGTCTTCGCCGTCAGGGCCTTCAGGTCGGCGTCCGGAATGTCGGTGGCGAACTTGCGCAGGATTTCGTAGGCCAGTTCGGCATACGACAGCTTGCGCCAGGCGTCGAGCTCGGCGCCGGTCACCTGCGGGTATTCCGCGGGCAGGTACAAGCCGCCGTCCGGCGCCAGGCCGCCCAGCAGGATGTCGGAAAATTGTTGGGGATTACGTGCTGCGGACGCGCTCGTCGCGCGGGTGGACACATATTGCATACGGTAGAAAAGATCGGAGTTGGCTGGCGTTGGATATTTATTATAGTCCGGACAGAGCAATATTGTCTTTTTACCGAATATTGTTTCGTTATTCCGACAGATGATGGTGCGGTGCGGCGTGGCGGGCACCGGGCGCCCGCCGTGCGACGGGCGAATACCGTCTGCGTCGAATATTCAACATGCGGCGTGGTTGACGGTGACCACGTGGATCGCCAAACCGCCCAGCGACGTTTCCTTGTACTTGGCCTGCATGTCGAACCCCGTCTGGCGCATCGTCTCGATGACCTCGTCCAGGCTGACGAAGTGTGTGCCGTCGCCCTTCAGCGCCAGCGACGCCGCCGTGATGGCCTTGATGGCGCCCATGCCGTTGCGCTCGATGCACGGGATCTGCACGAGGCCGCCGATCGGGTCGCACGTCATGCCCAGATGGTGTTCGATGCCGATCTCGGCCGCGTTTTCGATCTGGCCGTTGGACCCGCCCAGCGCCGCCACGAGGCCCGCCGCCGCCATCGCGCACGCGACGCCGACCTCGCCCTGGCAACCGATCTCGGCGCCGGAAATGGACGCGTTCTTCTTGCACAGCATGCCGATCGCGGCCGCCGTCAGCAGGAAATCGTGGATGCCGCGCCGCGCGTCGCTCGGGCGGCAATCCTCGGCGTAGTAGCGCAGCACGGCCGGGATGATGCCGGCCGCGCCATTCGTCGGCGCCGTCACGACGCGCCCGCCCGCCGCGTTTTCTTCGTTCACGGCCATCGCGTACAGGCTGACCTGGTTGACGGCGTCGTGCGGCAAGTGGTTCGTCGCGCTGCGCGCGGCCTGTTCCTGGCGCCACAGTTTCGCGGCGCGGCGCTTGACGTTCAATCCGCCCGGCAGCTCGCCTTCCGTGACGAGGCCGTGCGCGATACAGCCGCGCATCACGTCCCAGATCCGATCGAGGCCGGCGTCGAGTTCGTCGTTCGTCATGCGCGCGCACTCGTTGGCGCGCAGCATGGCGGGGATCGTCAGCCCGGCGCGGGCGCCCTGCTCCAGCAACTCGCGCATCGTGGAGAACGGGAACGGCACCGCGATCGTCTCGCGCGCCGCCTGGGTTTCGCCGGGCGCCGTGATGAAGCCGCCGCCGATCGAATAATAAATGCGTTCGATGACGCTGCCGTCCGCGAGCTTCAGGACGAAGCGCATGCCGTTCGGGTGCCCGGGCAGGGTCGACTGCTTGTGCCAGACGAGGCCCGTGCTGCGCGAAAACGGCACGGGCTTCGTGCCCAGCAGGTTCAGCACGCCGTCCAGCTCCGCTTCCGCGAGCTTGTCCTCGACGGTGTCCGGGTCGACGTCCTGCGGGGTCTCGCCCATCAGGCCGAGGATCACGGCCTTGTCTGTGGCGTGGCCGACGCCCGTCAGCGCGAGGGAACCATACAGATGGGCTTCGACGCCCACCGCCGCGTCCAGCGGACCACATTCGACGAGGAAGCGGCGCGCGGCCACCATCGGGCCGACCGTGTGCGAGCTGGATGGGCCGATGCCGATCTTGAATAAGTCAAATACGCTCATGTCCATGAGCTGTCTCCAGTTTTGTTTATGTGACGGGCTGCGCGTCCCTCTTGGGGACGCCACCCTCAAAACGTCATTCCCGCGGAAGCGGGAATCCATCCTGAACCAGCAACATCCAGCTCAGCATGGACTCCCGCGTGCGCGGGAATGACGGAGTACCTATGTTGTCCACTTATGGTGGATCGACACATACGTTCATTGTCATCAGGCCGCCTTGCTCATCCCGACGTCGACATTGGCCAGCATGTCGGCAACCATCTCGTCGACGCCGATGCGCGCCTGCCAGCCCCAGTCCGCGGCCGCGCGGCTGTCGTCGAGACTCTTCGGCCAGGAGTCGGCGATCTGCTGGCGGCTGTCCGGCTGGTAGGCGATACGGAAGGCCGGCAGTTTCTTCTGGATGGCGGCAGCCAGCTCGCGCGGATTGAACGAGACGCCGGCCACGTTGTACGACGAACGGATCACGACCTTATCGGCCGGCGCGTCCATCAGTTCGATGGTGGCGCGGATCGCGTCCGGCATGTAGATCATCGGCAGCGTCGTTTCCGCGCCGAGGAAGCATTCATAGGTCTCGCCGCGCAGCGCCGCGTGGAAGATCGCGATCGCGTAGTCCGTCGTGCCGCCGCCCGGCGGCGACTTGTAGCTGATGATGCCCGGGTAGCGGATGCTGCGCACGTCCACGCCGTATTTCGCATGGTAGTACTCGCACAGGCGCTCGCCGGCCAGCTTGCTGATGCCGTAGATCGACGTCGGGTCCATGACCGCGTACTGCGGCGTGTGCTCGCTCGGCGTGTTCGGGCCGAACGCGGCGATCGACGACGGCCAGAACACCTTCAGCGGCTTGCCCGCTTCTCCCCGCTCGCGCGCGATCTCGAGGATGTTCAACAGCCCGTCCATGTTCAGCTTCCATGCCTTCAAAGGCGCCTTCTCGCCCGTGGCCGACAGCAGCGCGGCCAGCTGGTAGACCTGGGTGATGTCTTCGTCGGCGATCAGCTGCGCCACCGCGTCCTGGTCGAGCACGTCGACGCGCACATAGCGTGCCGCGCCGTACACATTGTCCGCGCCGATGTCGGAGGCGATCACGTTGGCGGCGCCGTGCTGCTGCGCGAGGGCGGTCACCAGTTCACTGCCGATCTGGCCGTTGGCGCCGATGATGAGGATGCGTTCCATGCTTGTTTCCTTCTTGTTCCGGCTTCGTGAGCCGTATGAGCGTCGAAAACCTGCTTCGCGTTGCACTGGCGTCCTGCTTTGCGCGTCGTACTCTCGTACAGCTGCGCGTCTGGGACGCCGTTGCGGCGGCCCGCGGCGGTCTTTCGAAGCTCCTCCATGTTCCCGGCGCGCCGCTTCGTGGGCGGCGCCATCCGGCCGATCGGTGATCCGTCCCGCCCCGGTCAGGCGGCCTTGATGATGCCCAGTTCGCGCCCGGCCTGTTCGAAGGCGGCGAGCACCGTGTCCAGCTGCGCGCGGGTGTGCGCCGCCGACAGCTGGACGCGCACGCGCGCCTGGCCCATCGGCACCACCGGGTAGAAGAAGCCCGACAGCAGCACGCCCAGTTCGAACATGCGCGCCGCGAATTTCTGCGCGACGGGCGCGTCGAACAGCATCACCGGCACCACCGGGTGCGTGCCCGGCTTGATGGTGAAACCGATACGCTCGATCTCGCGGCGGAAGTATGCGGTGTTTTCGTGCAACCGGTCGCGCAGTTCGGTCGACTTGCTGATGCGGTCCAGCACGGCCAGCGACGCGCCGGCGATCATCGGCGCCAGCGTGTTGGAGAACAGGTAGGGACGCGATTTCTGGCGCAGCGTCTCGATGACTTCCTTGCGGCCGGACGTAAAGCCGCCCATCGCGCCGCCCAGCGCCTTGCCGAGGGTGCCCGTGATGATGTCGATCTTGCCGAGCACGCCGCAGTGCTCGTGCGTGCCGC
The DNA here is from genome assembly GCF_001941825.1 of Massilia putida. Taxonomy (NCBI): domain Bacteria; kingdom Pseudomonadati; phylum Pseudomonadota; class Betaproteobacteria; order Burkholderiales; family Oxalobacteraceae; genus Massilia; species Massilia putida. Next base: position 199,213 of record NZ_CP019038.1, on the reverse strand, counting down.
GGCCCGTCTTGCCCATGAAGCCGGAGGCGTGCGACTCGTCGATCATCGTCAGCGCGCCGTACTTCTCGGCCAGCGCCACGATCTTGTCCAGCTGCGCGATCGTGCCGTCCATCGAGAATACGCCGTCCGTGACGATGATCTTGTGGCGCTTGCCGGCTTCCGTCGCGGCCTGCAGCTGCTTTTCGAGATCGGCCATGTCGTTGTTGGCATAGCGGTAGCGCGCGGCCTTGCACAGGCGGACGCCGTCGATGATCGAGGCGTGGTTCAGGGCGTCCGAGATGATGGCGTCGTTCTCGTCGAACAGCGGCTCGAACACGCCGCCGTTGGCGTCGAACGCGGCGGCGTACAGGATGGTGTCTTCCGTGCCGAGGAACTCTGACAGCTTCTTCTCCAGCTCCTTGTGCACCGTCTGCGTGCCGCAAATGAAGCGCACGGACGACAGGCCGTAGCCGTATTTCTGCAGCGCCGCTTCGGCCGCCTTCTGCGTCTCGAGGTCGCCCGACAGGCCGAGGTAGTTGTTGGCGCACATATTGATCAAGGTGCGGCCGTCGTCGGCGACCACTTCCGCGCCCTGGCGCGAGGCGAGCACGCGCTCGGGCTTGAACAGGCCTTCGGTCTTGAGCGTGTCGAGTTTCTGCTGGAGGTCGCTATAGAATGCTGGGTCGCTCATGTTTCCTCGTCCTTGTCGGTTGGCGAATGGTATAGTGTCGGTTCGTTCGATGTATGGAACTTGTTCTATATTTCGAACAGAATTTCAATATATTGAATCTTACCCCCAGCCATTGAACTTGGCAAGCAAGCTCCATGAACAAAGCGGTCACCACCAGCGCCCCTCCCGAAGTCGGGGCCACCCTGCAGCGGCTGCGCCTCGCGCGCGGCCTCACCCTGGAAGACCTGTCGCGCATCGCCGGCGTCTCGAAATCGATGCTGTCGCAGATCGAACGAGAAAAGGCCAACCCCACCATCGCCATCACGTGGCGCCTGGCCAATGCGCTCGGCGTGCAGATCGGCGAGCTGCTATCGTCCGAGGTGCGCGCGGTCGACCTGATCCGTGTCGTCGACGCCCACGAAATCCCCACCTTGCCCGGCAGCCACGCGGGCTACTCGCTGCGCATCCTCGGACCGATGGACCTTGCCGGCAAGTACGAATGGTATGAACTGACCTTGCAGCCGGGCGGCGAACTGGCGTCGCAGGCCCACGATCCTGGTACCAACGAACACTTGACCGTAGTCACCGGGACGGTTGAACTGGAGGTCGGGGCCGAGAAGCGAAAAATCAAGCACGGCGCGACGGCGCGTTATCCGGCCGACCAGAATCATGCTATCCGGAATGCCGGCAAGACGGAGGCGAAGGCGTTGCTCGTGGTGGTGCACCGCTGAGAAAGCAAAAACCCCCGCACGTGGCGGGGGTCGTCATGGGGTCGGATCGTGCGGCGCTTACAGCGGCGGGTGCAAACCGTTCTGGTACGCCGCCCCGACGATTTCGATCGCGCGGCGCGCTTCCACGCAGAACGCCCGGAACAGGCGGGCAAGCTTGCTCTCGGTGGCGATGGGGGTCGAGGTCGTGGTATAGGCGTTCATGTCAGCTCCGTCGTCAATTCGTTCAGTGATCACGGAACTTTATCCCTGCACCAGATATAAATCCAATTTCCATTTACGATCACGGCAATACGTTTTCATGATTTCTGTCACCGTGATATCGCGGTCGACGGCAACGGGAATCACTGCGGCTTATATCACGCGGCACGCCGCTCCGGTCCCGCGTACCGCCGGCCGTTCTGCCGCCGGCGCCGCAGGCCGATGACGGTCTCGATCTGTTCCTGCGACAGCCGGCGCGCGACGATGGCCTTGCCGGCGGGCGGGTCGCCGGCGTCCGCCGCCAGCAGCATCCACATGTAGGAACGCACGGTATCGCGCGCCACGCCGCGGCCGCTGTTGTACATGCCGCCGAGGTTGTACTGCGCCAGCGCATGGCCTTGCTCGGCCGCCAGGCGGTACCAGTGCACGGCCTGCCGGTCGTCCTGGGGACGCCCTGGCCGTTCGCAACCATGACGCCGAGGTTGTTCTGGGCGCTCGCGTCGCCCTGCTCGGCCGCACGGCGATACCACGCGGCGGCCATGGCATCGTCGCGGCAGACGCCTTGCCCGTTGGCATACATCACGCCGAGCATGAACTGGGCCTTGGCGGCGCCCTGCTCGGCCGCGCGCCGGTACCAGTGCAGCGCCCGCTCGGGGTCGCGCGCCACGCCCCGGCCCTGGGCGTACCGGTTGCCGAGGTCGACCTGGGCCGGCACGTGGCCCTGCTCGGCAGCCGCCAGCGTCCAGGCCAGCGCCGCCCCGCCGCAATGCGCGCCGTCATGCCCATCCGCGTGCTCGTCCGCATCGGCCCCGGCCAGCAGCTGGGCCAGGCTGAATTGCGCTTCCGCATCGCCCTGCTCGGCGGCGCACTCGAGCCAGGCCTTGGCGCCGAGCATATCGGGCGGCACGCCGTGGCCCGTCAGGTACGACAGCCCCAGCAGCCGCTGCGCGGGTGCATGGCCACGCGCGGCGGCGCGGCGGAACCAGTACATCGCCTCCGCCTCGCTCGGGGCCACGCCCTGGCCGCGCCGGTACATCAGGCCCAGGCAGACCTCGGCCTCGGCATCGTCCAGCAGCGCCGCCTTGCGGAACCATGCCATCGCGAGCGGATGGCTGCGCGCGACGCCCGCGCCGTCGAGGTAACAGGCGCCGAGCAGCCGCTGGGCGCTGGGCAGGTCCTGCTCGGCCGCCTTGTAATACCAGGCGACGGCCAGTGCGGGATCGCGCGCGACCCCGCGCCCGGTCCGGTACAGGTCGCCCAGGTTCTGCTGCGCCGACGCATCGCCCTGGGCGGCGGCCAGGCGGAACCAGCAGGCCGCCTCGTCATCGGACTGCGCCACGCCCCGCCCCTGGAAATACATGCTGCCCAGGTGGTTCTGCGCGAACGCGAGACCTTTGCGGGCGGCCCGTTCCAGCCAGCGGCAGGCCGCGACGTCGTCCTGCGGCACGCCGTCGCCCTCCTTGTACATCATCCCGAGGTTGAACTGCGCATAGGCATTCCCGCGCGCGGCCGCGCGGGCGAACCAGGCGAGCGCGCCGGCGCGCGGGATGGACTCTTGACTGTGCATGCGATGCTCCTGACGGAGTCGAAGAATTGCCAAAAGTGTAATGATGCGATACATCACGGATTTGACTTGCGCCAACGTGCGGGGGATGGACGGACGCGAAAACGACGCCGTCGCCACGGGTCGGCCGACGTGGCCGCCGCCACGCAACGACGACTTGGTGCCGGGAGGAATTAAGCGGGCACGCGCCGTCCCGCCGCGTACACGCCCATGAACGCATCGACTTTGGCCGCGGCCACGCGGTTGAGCGACACGAGCAGGTCCGGATCGACGCCCGCGAGGCCATAGGCGGCGCCGAGGTGGCGGCCGATATGCAGCAGCAGCTGCGCCGCGACTTCGGCATCGGCCTCGGCACGGTGGGCGCGGCTGTTGAACGCGATGCCGAGGACGCGCGACAACTGCCCCAGCTTGTAGCTCGGCTGGCCCGGGAAGACGCGGCGCGACAGCTTCAGCGAGCACACGAGCCCGCCATGACGGCAGGCGTGGCCCAGCCGCGCGCCCTCCGCCTTGAGGAATTTTTCGTCGAAGCTGGCATTGTGCGCGGCCAGCACGTCGTCGCCGATGAAGTCGATGAGGGCCGGCACGACGTCGGCTGCGGGCGGTGCGCCGTCGACCATCGCCTGCGTGATGCCCGTCAGCTGGGTGATGAACGACGGCACCCGCACGCCACAGTTCACGAGCGAGACGTAGCGCTCGACGATCTGCCCGTCCGCGATGCGCAGGGCGGCCACCTCGGTGATGCGGTCGCCGCCGTCGGGCGACAGGCCGGTGGTCTCGAAGTCGAGCATGACGATGGGGCGTTCGAACACGGTGCTTCCTTTGCGATGATGGTTGGCTCAGCCGAACTTGCGGGCCGCGTCGATGGCCAGGCCGGCGCCGATGCTGCCGAACAGGTCGCCCTCGACGCGGCGCGCATCGGGGACGATGGCGGCGATCCGCTCACGCAGGCTCGCCACGCCGCTGGAACCGCCCGTGAAGAACACGGTGTCGACGCGCTCCGGCGCGATGCCGGCTTCGTCGAGCAGGCGCTGCACGGTCGCGCCGACGCCGTCGACCAGGCCGCCGATCGACGTGGTGAACAGGTCCCGGCCCACGCGCAGCACCTCCGGCGGATCGATGCGGTCGAGGTCCAGTTCCACCTCGGGCACGTCGGACAGGCCGATCTTGGCCTCTTCCACGCGCATCGCGAGCCAGTGGCCGGCGCGGTCGTCGATCAGGCGCTGCAGGCGCTTGAGCTTGTCGGGCTCGGCCGCGTCGCGCACGAGGTCGGCCAGCTGGGCGATGCTCTTGCGCGTATAGGCCTGGTTGATCGTATGCCACGTCGCCAGGTTGAAGTAATAACTCGACGGCACCGCCGCACCCGACAGCAGCGCGCTGCCGTGGCCCAGCAGCGGCATCACGGACGCGAGGCTCAGGTATTTGTCGAAGTCCGTGCCGCCGATGTGCACGCCGCCCGTCGCGAGGATGTCGTCGCGGCGGTCCGTGCGGGCGGTCCGGTCCGGACCCAGGCGCACGAGCGAGAAGTCGGACGTGCCGCCGCCGATGTCGGCGATCAGGACGAGTTCCTCGCGCTCGATCCGCGATTCGTAGTCGAACGCGGCGGCGATCGGCTCGTACTGGAAGCCGATGTCGCGAAAACCCACCGAACGGGCGATGCCGGCCAGCGTGTCCTCGGCGAGGCGGTCCGCGTCCGGATCGTCGTCGACGAAGTACACGGGGCGGCCGAACACGGCGCAGTCGAACGCCCGCCCGGCCTCGCGCTCGGCGCGGCGCTTGATCTCGCCGATGAAGTGTCCCAGCAATTGACGGAACGGCAATGCGCGCCCCGCGACTTCCGTCTGGCCGTCCATCAGGCTCGTGCCCAGCAGGCTCTTCAGCGAGCGCATCAGGCGTCCCTCATAGCCTTCCAGGTAGTCCGCCAGCGCGGCGCGGCCATAGCGGACCTGCTCGTCGTCCGCGTTGAAAAACACGACGGACGGCAGGGTCGCCTTGCCATCCTCGAGAGGCAGCAACGTGGGCTGGCCGGGGCGCACCCAGCCGACGGTGGAGTTGGATGTGCCGAAATCGACGCCGCAAGCGTTCGCCATGGAAGTCTTTCGATTTAAAGGGGCGAGATGTTACCAGATTCCGGGCGCGGAACCAACGCCGGACCGGCCTGTCTCATGGACACCACGCCTTACGGAGGACACATGTCGACCACGGCAGGCAGTTCCGATTTCGCGCCCGGCACCCACGCCGGCGAGCACGCCCACCCCCACGGCTGGCGGCGCTGGCTGTTCGCCACCAACCACAAGGACATCGGCACGCTCTACCTGTGGTTCGCCCTCGCCATGTTCATGGCCGGCGGCGTGCTGGCCCTCCTGATCCGGCTGGAGCTGTTCCAGCCGGGCCTGCAATTCTTCCGGCCCGAGCTGTACAACCAGTTCGTCACCCAGCACGGCCTCGTGATGATCTTCGGCGCCATCATGCCGGCCTTCGTCGGCTTCGCCAACTGGATGATCCCGCTGCAGGTGGGCGCGTCCGACATGGCGTTCGCCCGCATGAACAATTTCTCGTTCTGGCTGCTCCCGCCCGCCGCCGCGCTGCTGCTCGGCTCCTTCTTCGTCGCCGGCGGCGCGAACGCGGCCGGGTGGACCATGTACCCGCCGCTGTCGGTCCAGATGGGCCCCGGCATGGACATGACCATCTTCGCCGTCCACCTGATGGGCGTGTCGTCGATCATGGGCGCCATCAACATCATCACGACGATCCTGAACCTGCGCGCGCCCGGGATGTCGCTGATGAAGATGCCGATGTTCTGCTGGACGTGGCTGATCACGGCCTACCTCCTGATCGCCGTGATGCCCGTGCTGGCGACGGCCGTCACGATGATCCTCACCGACCGCCACTTCGGCACCACGTTCTTCAACGCGGCCGGCGGCGGCGACCCGGTGATGTTCCAGCACATCTTCTGGTTCTTCGGCCATCCGGAGGTCTACATCATGATCCTGCCCGGCTTCGGCATCATCTCCCAGGTGATCCCGGCGTTCGCGCGCAAGCCCCTGTTCGGCTATGCGTCGATGGTGTACGCGACGGCGGCCATCGCCATCATCTCGTTCGTCGTGTGGGCGCACCACATGTTCACGACGGGCATGCCCGTCACGGGCCAGCTGTTCTTCATGTACGCGACGATGCTCGTGGCCGTCCCGACCGGCGTCAAAGTGTTCAACTGGGTGGCGACGATGTGGCGGGGCTCGCTCAGCTTCGAAACGCCGATGCTGTTCGCCGTCGGGTTCATCTGGGTCTTCACGATCGGCGGCTTCACCGGGCTCATCCTCTCCGTGGCGCCCATCGATATCCAGATGCAGGATACTTACTACGTGGTCGCGCACTTCCATTACGTGCTGGTGGCGGGGTCGCTGTTCGCCTTGTTCGCCGGCTATTACTACTGGGCGCCCAAATGGACCGGACACATGATCGACGAACGCCGCGGAAAATTCCACTTCTGGAATTCGCTCGTGTGGGTCAACGTGACCTTCTTCCCCATGCACTTCCTCGGCCTGGCCGGCATGCCGCGCCGCTACGCGGACTATCCCGTCCAGTTCACCGACTTCCACGCCCTGACGTCGGCCGGCGCCTTCCTGTTCGGTCTATCCCAGGTGTACTGGCTCTTTTGGGTCGTGATCCCGAACATCCGCGGCGGCCCGCCCGCGCCGGCCAAGCCGTGGGAGGGGGCGGAGGGCCTCGAATGGACCGTGCCGAGCCCGGCGCCCTTCCACACGTTCGAGACGCCGCCCCTGGTCAAGTGACCCCGCGGGTGCCGCCATGACGCAGGAATGGACATTGCGGCGCAACTGCTCCCTGTCCCCGCGCCAGGCCGCGCGCGCCTATGCCATCCTGTGCATCGGCTCACTTGCTGTCGCGCTCGGCTTCCTGGTCCACGGCATCTGGTTCGTGCTCGGGTTTTCCCTGCTCGAACTGGCCCTCGTCGGGCTCGCCATGCTCGTCTATGCGCGCCATGCGACGGACCACGAGCGCATCGCGCTGTCCGAATCGGGCCTGCTCGTCACGTGCGTGCAAGCCGAAAAGCGCGAGCTGATCCGGCTCGATCCGTTGTGGACCCGCGTCGTCGTCCCGGATGAGCGCCCGCGCACGCTCATCCAGCTTGAATCGCGCGGCGTGAAGGTCGAGATCGGCCGCTTCGTCGACGATTCGCGGCGCCGCCAGGTGGCCCGCGAGCTGCGCCAGGCGCTGCGCAGCGTGTCCGCGATGCGCTAGAGAAACAATATCCCCTCCCATTCCGCCTGACTGATCCGTGTAAGCCGCGTCTGACAACCACACGGCTACGGTACCGATGTTTCTATTTTTTTATGTTTTGCATAATGCGGTATCCGCTTTGCCGCGCCGCATCGGCGCGCGCATTGCACCGGTTATGCGAGGAGAGAAGAACAATATGAAAGTAATGGAAGGCTATGCAATCGTCGTGCATGGCGGGGCCGGCAGCCCGCGCGCGTACGACGACGGATGCGAACGCGCGGCGCAGCGGGCGGTCGAGGAGCTCGACATCAGCGCTGACGCGCTCGAGGCCGCCATCGCGGCCGTCGTGTCGATGGAAGACGATGGCCGCTTCAATGCCGGCAGCGGCTCGGTGCTGTGCCTGGACGGCGCAACGGTCGAGATGGACGCGTCCGTCATGGACACCCGCGGCCGCCTCGGCGCCGTCGCCTGCGTGCAGGGCGTCAAGAATCCCGTGCTGCTGGCGCGGGCCGTCGCCGAGACGCCGCACTGGCTGCTGGCGGGCGACGGCGCGAGCCGTTTCGCCGCGGCCATCGGCCACCCGGCCCACACGACGATCTCCGACCACCAGCGCGCGGCCCACGAAAAAGTCATCCGCGAGCTGGCCGGCCGCGTGCCGTCGATGCCGGGTATCTCCGACGAGGCGAAAGCGTTCCTGCGCTTCTGGAATTACCAGACGCCGCTCGACCTGCCCGCCCACGCGGCCTGCGACACGGTCGGCGCCGTCGTGCGCGGACCCGACGGCCATTTCGCCGTGGCGCTGTCCACGGGCGGTTCGGCGCCGTCGCTGCTGGGCCGCGTGGGCGACACGCCCATCATCGGCAGCGGCTTCTACGCGGGTCCCGAGGGCGCCGTGGCCGCCACCGGCATCGGCGAGCAGATCGTGCGACACCTGCTGGCGCGCACCGTCTACGGCTGGATCGAGGGCGGCATGCCGCTCGAACAGGCCCTCAAGCGCGGCGTCGACCTGTTCGACCCGAAGGTCCCCGTCGGCCTGATCGCCGTCAGCCGCACGGAGGCAGGCTCCCACAGCAACCAGGATATGCCCCACGCAAGGATCGTCGCATCATGACCGTACAAGACAAGAACGCCATCGCCCAGGCCGAACAGGCGGAGCGGGTCGCCAAGAGCCACGGCCACCTCGTGATCATCGGCGGCGGCGAGGACAAGCAGCACGACATGGCGATCCTCAAGCGCTTCGTCGAACTCTCCGGCGGCCCGTCCGCCAAGATCGTCGTCATCACGGCCGCCAGCGCCGTGATGGATAGCATGTGGGAAACCTATGAACGCGCATTCGCCGACCTCGGCGTCACGCGCCACCTGCACCTGCATCTGGACAGCCGCCAGGACGCGAACGACGAACTCCGCATCCGCGACGTGCGCGACGCCGACGGCATCTTCATGACCGGGGGCGACCAGAAACGCCTGCTCGCCATCGTCGGCGGCACGAAGCTCGACGCGGAGATGCACGCCGCCCTCAAGCTGCGCGGCGCCTGCATCGGCGGCACCAGCGCCGGTGCGTCGGCGATGTCCGGCCACATGCTGGCGCAAGGCCGCGCGGAACTGCATCCCGAGAAGGGTTCCGTGAGCCTGGGCGCGGGCCTCGGCTTCCTGCACAAAGTCGTCATCGACCAGCACTTCTCCGAGCGCCAGCGCCTGTCGCGCCTGTTGTCCGTCGTCGCCCAGAACCCGTATTTGCAGGGCATCGGCATCGACGAGGACACCGCCCTCGTCGTCGAACGCGGCGTCGGCATCGAAGTGGTGGGCCAAGGCGCCGTCACCGTCGTGGACGGCCGCGCGATGTCGACGAACGTCGCGGAGATCGCCAACCACGAAACCCCGGAACTGATCGACGTGCGCCTGCACCTGCTGCCGGCCGGCAGCCGATACAGCCTGCCGGGCACGGACGACGACGACACGAGACGCATCCCTCCCCCACTGCTTGAATTTCTGGAAAACCTCACGAAACGGAATCCGATCTCATGAACATCGCAGAACAACGCATCCTGCGCGGCCCGAACCTGTACGCCGCGTCGCCCTGCCTGCTAGCCGTCCTCGACATCGCGGGGGAGCGGCACGCCGCGGGCCTCGGCACGCGCCTGCTGGCCGCGCTGCCCGCGATCTCCGCCGAAGCGGCCGCGCGCCTGTCCGACTGCAAGGCCGCGCACGAAGCCCTCGAACCCGTCGTGATGGAGCTGCAGCGCCTGGCCGGCGCGCCCGGCACGTTCAGCCTGACGCGGTGTGATGCCGCCCGGCCGCAGCGCGTGCGCGTCGTGTGCGGCTACACGGTCGAACAGGTGGCGGCGCAGGCGCTGCGCACGGCCGCCGCCCTGATCACGGCATGCGAACGCCAGCAGGCGTTCGACCTGGACGCGCTGCGCGACACGACCCGCCGCCATGCCATCGGCACGAGCACGGCGGCCGTGCTGGCGGCCGCGCACCGGCGCGGCATCCCGAGCCTTCGCCTGACCGAGGAAGCGAACTTGTTCCAGCTGGGCTGGGGCAGCCGCCAGAAGCGCCTGCAGGCGACCATCACGGGCGCGACCAACCATGTGGCTGTCGGCATCGCCAGCGACAAGCAGCTGACGAAGACCCTGCTCGACCAGGCCGGCGTGCCCGTGCCCGCGGGCGCCACGGTATCGACGCTGGAAGACGCGCTGCGCGTGGCGCGCCGCCTCGGCGGCCCCGTCACCGTGAAACCGCTCGACGCGAACCAGGGCAAGGGCGTGACGGTCGCGTGCGCGACGCGCGAGGACATCGCGCGGGCGTTCGACTTCGCCCGCAAGTACGGCCCCCGCGTCATCGTCGAAGAACACCTGCAGGGCCGCGACTACCGCGTGCTCGTCACGGGCCGCAAGGTGGCCGCCGCCTCGTGGCGCCGGCCGCCGCACGTGACGGGCGACGGCGTGTCGACGATCCGCGCACTCGTGGCGATCGAGAACCGCAACCCCGCGCGCGGCGACGGCCATGCGAACATCCTCACGAAGATCCCGCTGGACGACCTCGCGCTGCAGGTGCTCGCACAGCAGGGCTACGACCTGGATGCGGTGCCGCCGGAAGGCCGCGTGGTCGACCTGCGCGGCAATGCGAACCTGTCGACGGGCGGTACCGCCGAAGACGTGACGGACCTGCTGCCGGAAGAAACGCGCGACATCTGCATCCGCGCCGCGCGCACGATCGGCCTGGACGTCGCCGGCATCGACATCGTCTGCCAGGACATCGCGCGGCCGCTGCGCGGGCAGAAAGGCGGCATCATCGAAGTCAATGCGGCGCCGGGCATCCGCATGCACCAGTACCCCAGCCGCGGCACGCCGCGCGACGCCGGCGCAGCCATCGTCGATGCGCTGTTCGGCGAAGACGACGGCCGCATTCCCGTCGTTGCCGTGACGGGCACGAACGGCAAGACGACGACGAGCCTCCTGATCGCCCACGCGACGCGTCTCGCCGGCCTCACCACGGGCGTGACGACGACGGAAGGCGTGTACATCGACGGCGCGCGCATCGTCAAGGGCGATTGCACGGGCTACCGCTCGGCGCGCACCGTGCTCGCGTCGCCTGACGTCGATTTCGCCGTGCTGGAGACGGCGCGCGGCGGCCTCCTGAAACGCGGGCTCGCGTTCGACCACTGCGACGTCGCGATCGTGCTGAACGTCTCCGCCGACCACCTGGGCCTGGACGGCATCGACACGGTCGAGGAACTGGCGCGCGTCAAACGCGTCATCGCGGAGCGCGCGCGCCGCGCCGTCGTGCTGAACGCGGAGGACGATCATTGCGTCGCGATGTCCGACGCGCTGCGGCACGCCGTGGAAATCCTGTATTTCTCGCTGGACCCCGACAATCCCATCCTGCTGCGCCACCTGGAAAACGGGGGCCGCGCCGTCTACCTCGAAGACAATGTCATGGTGCTGGCGACCGGCGCGCGCCACGAGGCGCTGCTGGACGTGCGCACGATGCCGTGCACGATGAAGGGCGCCGCGCGCTACAACATCGCCAACGGGCTCGCGGCGGCCGCCGCCCTGGCCGTGACGGGTTTCGGCAACTTGGAGATCGCGGCCGGCCTGCGCACCTTCGTCTCCGACTGGAAGCACAACCCGCTGCGCTCGAACGTGTTCGATGTCGACGGCGTGACCGTCATCTTCGACTACGCGCACAACACGGCCGCCTATGCCGCGCTGGCCGAGACGGCACGCGCCCTGACGCCGGGCCGCCTCGTGGGCGTCGTCGCGGCACCGGGCGACCGCCGCGACGAAGACCTCGTCGCCATCGGCGAGACGTGCGCGGCCGGCTTCGACGACCTGGTCGTGTACGAGACGGAAAACCGCGGCCGCGCGGCGGGCGACGTGGCGGCGCTGCTCGTGCAGGGCGCGCGCCTCGGCAAATTCGAAGGAGACCATCTTCAGGTCGAGCTGAACGTGCACGAGGCGATCCGCGCCGGCCTCGCGCGCTGCGAGCCGGGCGACGTGCTCGTCTTCGGCTGCGGCTCGTCGATCACGGAGCTGACGGAGGCGATCCGGCCCACGTCGCCGGCGACGGCGAGCCGGATCGAAGCGGAAACGGTGTAGGCGCGACGGTTTTTGCCGCTTCGACTTATCATCGTATCACTTGGCAACCCGGGACTTGTGATATGGCCGCGCCTGCTGAACCGCCCGATGGTCTGGGCCTCGATTTCCGTCTCTTATTCGATGCGACACCGATTCCTTATCTGGTTCTGAGGCCCGACTTCACCATGGTGGCCGCGAATGAAGCACGCTTGCGCGCCACCATGACGACGCGCGAACAGATTCTCGGGAGAAATCTGTTCGAGGTATTCCCGGATAATCCCGCGGATCCCGGCGCCACCGGCACCACGAACCTGCGCGCTTCCCTGATGCGCGTGCTGCAAAACAGGCAGCCCGACGTCATGCCGATCCAGAAATACGATATCCCCAAGCACGGTTCGGCCGCGGGCGAATTCGAAGTACGGTATTGGAAACCGCTCAATACACCGGTGCTCGATGCGGCGGGCGACCTCGTCTTTATCATCCACACCGTGGAAGACGTCACGGAACAGGTATTGCGGCAGCAGGCGGCCGAGGCAGGCGAAGCCCGGTTCCGGCAAATTGCCGATGCCATGCCCCAGATGGTCTGGTCGGCATTGCCTGATGGATATCACGATTATTACAACCGGCGGCATTATGAATTCGCCGGCGTGTCGCGGGATGAAACCATCGGCCAGAACTGGGGCGCGATCATCCACCCGGACGATCTGGCGCGCACGGAAAAGGCCTGGACGCATTGCCTCGCGACCGGCGAACCGTACAAGATCGAATACCGGTTGCGGCATCACTCGGGGGAATATCACTGGATGCTGGCGCGCGCCTTGCCGATCCGGAACGAGGCCGGCGAGATCGAACGGTGGATGGGCACCTGCACCGATATCAACGACCAGAAAATCATGCAGGCGGAATTGCAGAATGCGCAATCGCGACTGGAAGGCACGTTGACCGCAGCGGAAATCGGCACCTGGACCTGGGATGTCCAGGCCGACCGCGTCTATGCGGACCGCAATTTCGCGAAAATGTTCCACGTTTCCGACGCGGATGCCAACGGCGGCCCGCTCAAGGCCTATCTCGATGCGGTCCATCCCGACGACAGAGCCGGCGTCGACGCCAATATCGCGGAATCGCTCGCCACCGGCAAGCCGTATCAATACTATTTCCGCCTACGTCATCGGGACGGCAGCATCCGGTATGTCCATGCGCGCGGCAAGATCGATATCGATCCGCACAGCGGCAAGCCGGTCTGGATGCCGGGCGTGATCCTGGACATCACGCAGCAGAAACTCGCGGAAGAAGCGCGGCTGCGGACCGAATTCCAGTTCAGGACGATCGCCGAATCGAACGTCATCGGGATCATGCAATACCGTTACGACGGCACCCTGATCAAGGCGAATGACGCTCTGCTGAGGATGCTCGGGTACACGCGCGAAGAATTCGAACTGACCGGATTATCCTGGCGCCAGCTGACGCCTCCCGAGTGGGCGGAGGCCGACCGGAAGAGCCTGGAAACCCTGCAATCCACCGGCAGCGTGGAGGCCTACGAGAAAGAATACTTCCGCAAAGACGGCAGCCGCCTGCCCGTGTATATCGGCGCGGCCAGTTACAAAGGCACCAAGGACGAAGGCATCGCCTATATCCTCGACATCAGCGAATCCAAAAAGGCCCAGGCGGCGCTCAAGGAAAGCGAGGTCCAGTTCCGCACCCTGGCGGAAAACATTCCGCAATTGGCCTGGATGGCGAACAGCGACGGCTGGATCTTCTGGTACAACAACCGCTGGTTCGAATATACCGGCACGACGCTCGAGGACATGCAAGGATGGGGATGGGAAAAGGTGCACCATCCCGACTTCGTGGAAGCCGTGAAGGCCAAGTATTACGACGAGATCGTCGTCCAGCAGATTGCGTGGGAAGACCTGTTTCCGCTACGCAGCGCCAACGGGGAATATCGCTGGTTCCTGTCGAGGGCCGTTCCGATCCGCGACCGGAATGGGCAGATCGTCCGCTGGTTCGGCACGAATACCGACATCACGATCCAGCGCGAAGCGGAAGAGGCGCTGGAACTGGCCAACCGGCGCAAGGACAAATTTCTCGCCATGCTCGCGCACGAACTGCGCAATCCCCTGGCGCCGATCAGCACCGCTGCGGAGCTTCTGGGACGGGCCGGCGCCGACAAGGACGTCGTCAAACAATACAGCGCGATCATCACCCGCCAGGTCAGGCATATGACCGACCTGGTCGAAGATTTGCTCGACGTGTCGCGCGTGACGCGCGGCCTCGTGTCCGTCGAGAAGGCGGAGCTTGACATCAGGGACGCGGTCCAGAGCGCGATCGAGCAATCGAAACCGCTGATCGAGTCGCGCGGCCATGCTCTCTCCGTCCGCCTCGCGCCGGCGCCCGCAGTGGTGCTGGGCGACCGCACGCGCCTGATCCAGGTGTTGACGAATTTGTTGAACAACGCGGCGAAATACACGCCGCTCGGCGGCCACATCGACCTGCGAATGGAAGTCGACGGCCCGTGTGTCTCCATCAGCATCGCCGACGACGGCATCGGCATGGATGCCGCGTTCCTGCCGCACGTGTTCGACCTGTTCACGCAGGCCGAGCGTACCCCGGACCGGTCGCAGGGCGGGCTCGGGCTCGGCCTTGCGCTCGTCCGCAGCATCATGTCGCTGCATGGCGGGAACGTGACGGCCAACAGCGAAGGCCCCGGCAAGGGGAGCACGTTCACGTTGTCGATGCCGGTACTCCGTCACGGACACGACGCCGCCCGCCGGTCCGCGGCGCCCGCCCCGGACAGCCAGGCAGTGCAACCGTTGACGATCCTGATCGTCGACGACAACGCCGACGCGGCCGACTCGCTCGCGGCCCTGCTGCAGACGCAAGGCCATACCGTGACGATCCGCCACGACGCGCAGAGCGCGCTCGACGCGGCGCGGTCGGCGCGTCCCGACGCCCTCATCCTGGACATCGGCCTGCCCGACATGGACGGCTACGAGCTGTCGCGGCGGCTGCACGGCATGGACGGCACCCGGGACGCGCTGTTCATCGCGCTGACGGGCTATGGACAGGCACACGACAGGGTCCTCGCCAAGGCCGCCGGATTCCAGCACTATTTCGTGAAGCCGATCGACATGACGGCGTTGCGGCGGGTGCTGTCGGAGGTGGCGCCCGCCGCCGCGACGCACGACTGACGGGCGCACCGCTCATCCCGCCTGGGCCGCGATCCGCGCCGCGCTCTCCGGATCCGTCTGGCGGATCGCCTCCACGAACACGTCCAGCGACGACCCGCACGCGAACACGAGCACGTCCCCGCGCCGGCACAGCGACAGGCCCAGGCGGATCGCCGCGCCGACGTCCGGTTCGCGGTGCAAGGTATCCGTCTTGCCCACGACATCCTCGGCGCCCCGCAGGATCAGGTCGACGGCGCCGCCATAGGTGCGCCCGCGGCTGGACGATTCGTACACGACCAGTTCGTCGAAGCGTCCGGCGCAAACGCGGCCGACGTCGAGCAGGTCGGCATCGCGGCGGTCGCCGGGCGCCGTCACGATGCCCACCAGCTGGCCGGGCAGCAGCGCGCGCGCCATCTCCGCCAGCGCGGCATAGGCCGCCGGGTTGTGGGCATAGTCGACGATGACCGTCACCCCGCGCACGTCGAACACGTTCGTGCGCAGCGGGTTCGTCTTGCCGTCGCTGACGAACGTCGACAGTCCCGTCGCGATCTGCAGATTGGACAACCCCGCCGCCATCAGGCCGGCCGTCGCGGCGAGACCGTTGGCGATGTTGTAGCGCGCGCGCCCGCCGAACGCGATCGGCATCGCTTCCACCCGCAGCAATTCCTGGTGATAGGTGGCGTCGGCCACGACGATCGAATTGTCCTGGAAGTAGACTGCGCGGCCGCCCTCCTCCAGGTGGCGCAACAGGACCGGGTTGTCGGCCTCCATCGCGAAGTAGACGATTTCCACGTCCGGGTGCACCCGGCGCGCCATCGCCACGCACAGCGGGTCTTCCGCGTTCAGCACGACGGCGCGTGTGGCCGCCAGCGGCACGACGGCTTTCACCTGCGCGAGGTCTTCGATGGTGTCGACGCCGTCCAGGCCCAGATGGTCCGGCGAAACGTTCAGCACCATGCCGATATCGCAGCGGTCGAACGCGAGGCCGCGCTTGAGGATGCCGCCGCGCGCCGTCTCCAGCACCGCGAACTCGACGTCCGGCGACGACAGCACGGTCCGCGCCGACCAGTAGCCCGTGCAATCGCCCTTCGTGACTTCCTTGCCGCCGATGGTGACGCCGTGCGTCGACGTCACGCCCGTGACGCGGCCCGTCAGCCGCACCGTGTGCGCCATCAGCAAGGTGGTGGTCGTCTTGCCGTTCGTGCCCGTGCACGCGATCACCGGGATGCGGCCGTCGGAATCGCCCATCAGGCTCGTCACGATGGCGTCGCCCGCGTCGCGTGGCGCACCGCTGCCGGGATGCAGGTGCATGCCGATGCCGGGTGACGCGTCGACGCCGATGACGGCGCCGCCCTGGTCGGCCAGCGGGACGGCGATGTCGCGGCAGACGATGTCGATGCCTGCGACGTCCAGGCCGATCTTTGCGGCCGCGCGCACGCACAGGCGGCGCGTGGATTCCGGCAGCAGGTCGGTCACGTCTTCGGCCGCGGCGTCGCCGCCGGCATCCGCGGGCCGGCGCAGCGACGCCGCCGCCACCTTGCCGCCCGCGACCAGCACGCGGTAGTCAAGGCCGTCGATGTCGCCCTTCGGCACGGGCACGCCCGCCTCGCTCAGGAGCTGCCTGGTCAGCTGCTTGTCGCCGGCGATGCGCACGGCGATGGTGCCGGTGTCGCCCGTGATCGTGTCCTGGATGCGCTTCTGCTTCACGCCCCACCCCAATTGGAACAGGTTGGCGTCTTCCGCGATGCGCATGACGGGAATGCCCCGCTCCTGCGCGGCCGCCAGCACCGCGGCCGTGCTAGTGCCGATGGCGTAGTGCTCCGCCAGGCCGCGCAGCTCGGCAAGGCGCGGCGCCAGGTCGAACGGGCGGCCATGCGCCAGGGCGTCGACGATGTCCACCGCCAGAGAGAATGCCGGCTGCGCCACCTTTTCCAGCTGGTAGGCGCAGACGATGCGGAACTGGCCCGGCTTGCCCGTCACGGGGCGCGTGCGCCCGAACGCCGCCGGCGCACCCGCGAGGCATTGCAGGCCCAGGGTCACGTGCTCGATCACGCGGGCGAGATACGTACCCTCGCGCAGGCGCTGGGCGAAGCCGCCCGGCTGGCCGGTGGGCACGAGATAGTCGGCCAGCGATGGCAACAGCGCCAGCAGCGCGTCGTTGAATTGCGGGAGGTCGCGGGTGGAGACGCCGTACAAATCGTCCAGGTCGAGCACGGACAACAGGCATGGGGTGGCGGCATGGATGTTCGGTCCACGCAGGAAGCGTTGTTCGAGTATCTGCACAGGATATCCTTGTTTCTAAGTCGTCGCGGCGTGCGGAATGCTGCGCGCCGCTGGGGTACCGCTTACGCGTCGAGCAGCCGCGAATACATCCGCGTGGCCATCAGGCCGATGGCCGTATGATGCACGGATGGCGACATCAGGCGCGCCAGCATGGCCATCGCCTCCGGCTTGCCGGCGGCATTGGCCACGCGTTCTTCCAGCTGGTGCAGTTCCGTGTCGCCGCTGCTGCCTGCGGTACGGCGCCGGATCAGGCCCCGCTCCGGATAGCCGCTGCGCTGCGCATGCTGCGTGAGGCTGTCGAGGGCGCGCTGGCGGGCGCGGTGGCTCAGCACGCGGCCGGTGCGCGCGCCAGCAGACGCGTCGCGCGGCGTGACGATCCAGTCGCGCAGCACCTGCTGCTCATAGCTGGAAAACACGCCGAACATCTCGGCGCGCTCGCCCTGGATCAGGCGCCAGAAGCGGCTGTGTTCCACCTCCGCGCCGCGCTGGATCCAGCCGGCGTCTTCCAGCGCGGTCAGGAATGCCGGGATCTGTTGCGGGTCCGCAAGCCAGTCGTTGACGGAGCGGCCGGCCACGCGGCAGTAGTCCGAGTGCATGTTCTTGCCCACCGTCGCCTTGGCGCCAAGGATCTCCACCAGCTCCGCTTCCAGGTCGAACGCGCCGATGACGGATGTCGTGCATGCGCCCAGGTCGTTCAGGCGGTAGCCGTCCAGCACGCGCCGGAAGAACGCGGCCGGGTCGCCCGACTGCGCCATCAGGTTGCGCAGCGCCTGCACGGCCTTGTGCGCATGGCCGCTGCCGGCGTTGTCCACCGTGACGTGCAGGGTGAAGTAATACGGATCGATGCCCAGTTCATTCAACTCGTACGACGTGATCAACAGGTGCAGCGGCAACTGTTCGTAGCCGAGGTTGTAGCCGACCAGCTCGGGCAGGAAGTCGTCCGCGTGGTGCGCGAGCGCCAGCTGGATCGCGCCCTGGACGAAGTGGTCCTCGGGCAGCGTCTCCCAATGCTCGCAGCCGTGCGCCGCGAGCAGGCGGCGGTACAGCGTGACGTGGTTCTTGTCCGGCACGCCGTCGCCCAGCTCTTCGAGATAGGTCTTGATCAGCGGGTGGAAGTCGGGATTGTCCCAGCGCGACAAGGTGCCGTACAGCCAGGCGCCGTCGACGAGCTTCGTGGGGGCGACGCCCTTGAGGAAGTAGAGCGCGTGCGACTTGCTCGTGAAATAGCGGCGCGCGGCGCCGTTCTTGCGGGCCGCGAGGTATTCGCGGTACGCGATGCCGACGGTCTCGGCGCGGCCCTGGATCCAGCCCTGCAGCTGCCAGACGGCGTCCGGCAATTCGCAGGGTTCCGCGCGCGCCAGCGCGATCTGCGCTGCCAGATACGCCCGCGCCGCCTCGCGGCATCCGGATGGGTTGTCCAGCAGGGAAAAATACAGCGCTTTGGCGGCCGGCACCTGGGCGGGACGGGCGTCGCGCGCGGTGGCGCGTTCCTGGTTGTCGGCGACAAGAGTGGAAGTCATAACAGAATCTTTTGGTAAATGTTTTACCAAGATTATGCGGACCCGGCGCTGATGGCGTAATCGGTACGCTTCCCTCCAGAATGTCGGACGAGGATTACAAAAATTGTATCGTTTCGCCAAAGAAAAGCGGCGCCGCAGCGCCGCCTGGAAGCGCGGACGGCACGGGCCGTCCGATGGCGATTACGACTGGGCCGCGACGTTCAGCAGGGAACGGGCCCGGGCATAGCCGAAGTAGACCAGCAGGCCCAGCACCAGCCAGATGCCGAAGGCCATCCACGTGATCGCGGACAGGAACGACATCAGCGCCAGGCAGAACACGACGGCGATGCCCGGCACGATGGGCACGCCCGGGCAGCGGAACGCGCGCTTGAGGTCCGGGCGCTTCTTGCGCAGCACGATGACCGCGACGGACACCAGGCAGAACGCGGCCAGCGTGCCGATGTTGACCAGCTCGGCCAGCACGTTCAGCGGCACGAACGCGGCGATCAGGCCGAACATGATGCCGACCATCCAGGTCGCGAAGAACGGCGTGCCGAACTTCGGGTGGACGGTCGACAGCTTGGCCGGCAGCAGGCCGTCGCGCGACATCGCGTAGATGATGCGGGTCTGGCCATAGGCCATCACCAGGATCACGGTGGTCATGCCGAGGATGGCGCCCAGGTCGATCCAGCCGGCGAACCAGTTTTCGCCCGCGTGCTGCAGGGCCAGGGAAACCGGGTGGTCGATACCCTTGAACATCTGGAACGGCACGATGCCGGTCATGATGGCGGCCACGATGACGTACAGGATCGTGCAGATGGTCAGCGAGCCGATGATGCCGATGGGAAGGTCGCGTTCCGGACGCTTGACTTCCTCGGCGGCCGACGTGACGGCATCGAAACCGATGAAGGCAAAGAACACGACGGCGGCGGCGCTCATGATGCCGGTACCGCCGAACGGTGCGAACGGATGCCAGTTGGCCGGGCTCACGTGCTTGACGCCGACGGCGATGAACAGCAGCACGACGACCATCTTGATGACGACCATGACGTTGTTGACGCGGGCGGATTCACGCACGCCCCACGACAGCATCGCGGTCAGCACGAGCATGATGCACAGCGCGGGCAGGTTGATGAGGGTGTGCACGCCCGGCAGTGCGCCCGGCGCGGCGGTGAGCGCTTCGGGAATCGTGATGCCGAAGCCGCTCAGAAGCGACTGGAAATAGCCGGACCAGCCGACGGCCACCGCCGACGTCGCCAGACCGTATTCGAGCAGCAGGTCCCAGCCGATCATCCAGGCGACGAGCTCGCCCAGCACGACATAGCTGTAGGTGTAGATCGAACCGGCGATCGGCACGGTGGACGCGAATTCCGCATAACACATGGCCGCGAAGCCGCAGGCGATGGCGGCGACGATGAACGACACCGTCAGCGCGGGACCGGCCGTCAAGGCGCCGGTACCGGTCAGCACGAAAATACCGGTGCCGACGATCGCCCCGATGCCCATGAGGATGAGGTCGGTTGGCCCCAGCACTTTCTTCAGCCCGCCCGGGGTACGGGAGGCTGCGACCATGTTGTCGAGATTCTTGGTTCTGAAAAGACTCACTGCTTTCTCCAATCGATAGTAGATAGATCCCGGTCCCTGATTGTTGTGCGGGCGGCGGGCAGGCGGTTGGCCTGCACATGCATACGCTTGAGGCGGTCTCCTCTTGGGCTCGGACTGCGAAGCTGCCTGACATGCAAAAACAATGCCGGTCAGTCGCTTAGCGGCGTGACATTATCTCCATTCTGTTATCCAGAATCAAAGGAAATACTCAATATTTCCATGCATGGGGCATGGGAATCCGCAAAAACCCTAACGCAGCGTGCAGATCACGAGTTCCGGATCGGCATTCAGCCGCAATGGAATACCGGAACACCCGACGCCGCGGCTGACGATCAGTGGGCCGTTGTCCGGCAAATCGTAGCGGCCGTAGGTGTATTCGCGGGAACACGGGCCGCTGGGACGGAACAACGGTGCACCATCCGTGCGCGCGATCTGCCCGCCGTGGGTATGGCCGGCGAACCCGATGTCGAAGCGCTGGCGCTCGAGGCGGAACAGGCCGTCGGGGGAATGCATCAGGTAGATGCGCACGGTGCCGGCGCCGGCGAACGTGGCGCCGGCGGATGGTTTTCCCGTCCACGGGTCGTCGATGCCGCACACGCTGACCTGGCCGAACGGCGCCGGCAAGGCGACGTTGCGGTTCACGAGTACCGCCACGCCGGCCGCGCGCAAGGCATCCTCGACGACGTCGCGGCCGTTCCAGATGTCGTGGTTGCCCACGACCGCATACGTACCCAGCGGCGCCCGCGCGCCCTCGAGGAAGGTGCGCAGCGCGGCGACGTTGTGCGCGTCGAACGACACGTAGTCGCCGCCCAGCAGCAGCACGTCCGGGCATTCGGCGCGGATCGCCGCCAACAGATCGTCGAACAGGGCCGGGTGCGTCGTCGGCCCGGCGTGGAAATCGGACGCGAAACCGATGCGCAACGGCTGCGGCAGCCCCCGTTCGGGCCCCAGCTCGACATCCTGATAAGTCACGCGCACTCGGCCCAGCCCGCCGAGCCGATAGCTCATCCCGGCCAGCCGGCCCTTCAGGAGAACGGTGTTCAGGACGCGTTCGGTGGCATTCCGGATCGGACGTCGGTGCTTGTGCCTGGACATGCGGAAAAGGCGTGCGAAAATCGCACTGTACACGATTGCCACGCCCACTGTCGCCCCAGCCCACACACTGGTGCAATCGCTCAAGCCACGGTAACATTGTCTTTTCGACAGGAACCGCCATGCTGACACCCGACCAATTCTTCGCCTTCCTCGCCGCCGCCATCCTGCTCACCCTGTCGCCGGGGCCCGACAATATGATGGTCTTGAGCGTGGGTGTGTCGAAGGGCCGCGTGCGGGGCATCGCGTTCGGGCTCGGCTGCGCCTTTGGCTGCCTGAGCCACACGCTGCTGGCCGTCATCGGCGTCTCCGCCCTCATCGCGGCGTCGCCGCTGGCGTTCACGACGCTGAAGGTATGCGGCGGCCTGTACCTGGCCTGGATGGGCTGGCACGCGATCCGCAGCCGTGGCGGCGCCCGCATCGACACGGCTGGCGCCTCGGCAGATCCGGCCCGCACGCTGTTCGTCAAAGGCCTCGTGGCCAACGCGATCAATCCCAAGGTCGCCCTGTTCTTCCTGTCGTTCCTGCCGCAATTCGTCGTGGCGCAGCGCGGCGACGCCAACCTGCAGACGGCGCTGCTGGGCCTCACGTTCACGCTGCAAGCCGTCGTGCTGTTCGGCCTCCTCGGCTTCTTTTCCGGCGCCATCGGCCAGTGGCTGGCACGCCGTCCGAAGGCGGGGCAATGGCTCGACCGCGTCGCCGGCACCATCTTCATCGCGCTGGGGCTGCGGCTGATCGTCTCCCGCTGACCGCCGCCTCATGGGTGCATAGCCGCCTTCCGCTTCGACGTTCGGCGCATATCGAAAGGCGAATATCTTCGTTCACGCCGGGTCCCCCGTTTGCGATACTGGGCCGACTTAGCTGAAGGATATCGACCATGCATCTGGCACTGCACCCAGTCCCCGCATCGCCGGCGAGCCCCGCCCACGAGGCCCCTGCCGCCGGCCGCTACGACCCCATCGCCGCCGCCACCGATCTGGCCGCGCGGCTGCGCGCCACCGCCGTCGAGCGCGACCGCGCAGGCGGCCATGCGGCAAGCGAACGCGCATCCATCGGCGCCGCCGGCCTGCTGGCGCTGTCCGTGCCGCGCGAGTTCGGCGGCCAGGGCGCCGACTGGAAGACGATCGCCGACGTCGTGCGCATCGTCGCCCGGGCCGACGGCGCCCTCGCCCACCTGCTCGGGTTCCACCATCTGCAGGTCGCCACCGTGCGGCTGCTCGGCAGCGCGCGCCAGCAGCGCCGGCTGCTCACGGACACCGCCGAACGCCGCCTCTTCTGGGGCAATGCCGTCAATCCGCTCGACAAGCGCCTCGTCGCCACGCCCACGGCCGGCGGCTACATCCTCGCCGGCGCCAAGGGCTTCGCCTCGGGCGCCACCGGGTCCGACCGGGTCTGCGCCTGGGACCCGCTCGCGAGCGCCGCCCTCGTCGCCGTGCTGCCCACGAACCACCCGGGCATCGCCGTGCAGGCCGATTGGGACGCGTTCGGCCAGCGCCAGACGGACAGCGGCACCGTGACGTTCGCGAACGTGCACCTGGCCGAGGACGACGTGCTGCAACCGGCCGGCCGCGTCCCCACGCCGCGGGCGACGCTGCGATCGCAAGTGGCGCAACTGGTCATGACGAATGTATACCTCGGCCTGGCCGAAGGCGCGTTCGAGGCAGCGCGCGGCTATCTGCGCACCGACGCGCGGCCGTGGTTCGCGTCCAGCCTTGACGTCGCGGGCGCCACGGACGATCCGTACGTGCAGCACCGCTTCGGCCAGTTCCGGCTGCTCGTGCGCCCGGCGCAGGCGCTCGCGGACGCGGCGGCGGCCGAACTGGACGACGCCTTCGCCCGCGGCGCCCACCTCACGGTGCGCGAACGGGGCGAGGTCGCGCTGGCCGTCGCCGAGGCGAAGGTCCTGGCGCACAAGGCCGCCATCGAGATCGGCAGCCAGATGTTCGAGCTGACGGGCGCGCGCTCCACGGCCGCGCGCCACGGCTTCGACCGGTTCTGGCGCAACGCCCGCGTGCAGACCTTGCACGACCCGGTCGACTACACGCTGCGCGACATCGGCCGCCACGCCCTCGACGGCACGCTGCCGGAACCGACCGCCTATTCGTGAACGGGAGGTCTGCGATGGCAATCCCGTCCGCCGAACCGCCGCTGATCCGCATCGAGCGCGCGACGACATCCGTCGGCGGTCGCACGGTCCTGCGCGACGTCACGCTGCACGTGCGGCGCGGCGACGTCTTCGGCATCGCCGGGCGGAACGGCGCCGGCAAGTCGACCTTGCTCCGCACGATCAACCTGCTCGCGGCGCCCGACAGCGGCGCCGTCGTCGTCGCGGGGCGCGATCTCACGCGCCTGTCCCAACGCGACCTGCGCGCCGCGCGCCAGAACATCGGCATGGTCTTCCGGCATCCCAGCCTGCTGCAGAACCTGACCGTGTTCGACAACGTGGCGTTCCCCCTGCGCCTGCACGCCCTGCTGAACCCGCCGCGCCTGCGCCGGCGCGTGCTCGACTGCCTGGACCGGGTCGGCCTCGCGGCCGAGTTGGACGCGTATCCGGCGCGCCTGTCCGGCGGACAGCAGCAGCGCGTGGCGGTCGCGCGGGCGCTCGCGAGCGGGCCCGCGATCCTGCTGTGCGACGAACCCACGTCCGCGCTCGACCCGGAGGCGGCACGCGCGCTGTTCGATACGCTGCGCGGCGCGAACGCGGACCTGGGCGTCACGATCGTCATCGTCAGCCACGACCTGCCGGCGCTGGGCGCCCTGTGCAATCGCGCGGCCGTCATCGAGGACGGCACCGTGGCCGAGACGTTCGCCCCCGCCGACACGGCCGCGCCCCGCCTCACGGCGCTCGGCCGCGAACTGGCGTTCCACGGCAGCGAGGCCGGCGCGCCGTTCCATCCCGGCGTGCTCCATGCTTGAACGTCGCGTCGACGTGCTGCCCGAGCTGTTCGCGGCCCTCGGCCACTGCCTCGCCATGCCCGGCATCGGATTCGCCGTCGCCGTCGCGCTGGGCGGCCCGCTCGGGGTCCTGCTGTTCCTGTCGGGCGACGGCCGGCCGCCGGGCCGGACCGTCGACGCGATCCGCTCCGTCCCGTTCATCATCCTGCTCGTCGTCCTCGTGCCGCTCACGCGGCAGGCCGCCGGCGGTTCGATCGTGCCGCTAACCATCGCCGCCGTCCCGTTGTTCGCGCGCCTCGTCGAACAAGCCCTGCGCGCGGTGCCGCGCGGCGTGATCGAAGCGGCGCGAGCGATGGGGGCGTCGGACCTGCAGGTCGTCACCCGCGTACTGTTCGTCGAAGCCCGCGCCGGCCTCGTGCTGGCGCTTGCGATCGTCGCCATCATCTTTTTATCGCCCGGCACCTAGGGGACGTGATAAAAAATTTCCGCTACGAAATTTGATCAGCAGCCTGTTTTTTTGCTACATTGGCGGTTTTGCCGGCCGCGAATGCGCGATTCCACCCTGTTCAAGCACCTGACCTCGAGTTCGATCGTCGCCGCCTGTTGCGTGCTCGGTCTGCTGTACTTCGGGCGCGAGGTCCTCGAACCGCTCGCGCTGGCGGTCATCCTGAGCCTCGTCATCGCGCCGCTGATCCGCACCCTGCGCCGCATCGGCCTGGGCCAGGTGCCGTCCACGATGCTGTCGGTGCTGATGGTCGGCACGTGCGTCGTCGGCCTGGGCATCGTCCTCGCCTTCCAGCTCGTGGCCGTCACGGGCGACCTGCCGAAATACCGCGCCGCGATCCGCACCAAGGTCGCGGCCGTGCGCGAACTGACGGAACGGCCGTTCGCCCGCATCGAGGCCGAGATCAGCGCCGTGCAGCCGCAGTCGCAGCAAAGCGGCACCGTGAGCAGCCGGCGCGGCATCAACACGGTGACGGTCAGCCCCACGCAGCCGCTGCCCGTCGAGATCCGCCCGCCGCGCCTGACGACGCGCGACTCGCTCGCGCGCCTGTTCGCGATGGCGTGGGGGCCGCTGGGCGAGGCCGGCCTCGTGCTCGTGCTGCTGGTCTTCATCTCGCTCGAACACGAATCGCTGCGCGACCGCCTGATCCGCCTCGCCGGCCAAACCGAAATCAACCGCACGATCCGCACGCTCGGCGACGCGGCCCAGGGCGTGTCGCGCTTCTTCCTGTCGCAGTTCACCGTCAACCTGACGTTCGGCACCCTGATCGGCGTGCTGCTGTGGCTCGCCGGCGTGCCGCACGCGGGCCTGTGGGGCGCGCTGTCCGGCATGCTGCGCTTCGTGCCCTACCTGGGCGTGATGGCGGCCGGCGCCGTCATCGCCGTGTTCGTCGCGGCGATCGACCCCGGCTGGCAGCTGGCGCTGTCGTGCATCGCCCTGTTCGTCGCGCTCGAACTGTTCGTCGCCAACGTCGTCGAACCGAAAGTCTATGGCCACAGCTCGGGCCTGTCGCCGCTGGCCGTGATCATCTCGGCCGTGTTCTGGGGCGCGATGTGGGGCCCCGTCGGCCTGTTGCTGTCGACGCCGCTGACCCTGTGCTTCGTCGTCGCCGGCCGCCACGTGCGCGGGCTGGAACCGGTGACGATCCTGCTGGGCGACGCCCCGAACGTCTCCGGCGCCCAGCGCCTGTACCAGCGCCTGCTGACCGCCGACAGCGACACCATCGTGCGCGACGCCAACGCCTACCTGCGGCGCGCCAGCTTCGCGCGCTATTGCGACAAGGTGCTGCTGCCGGGCCTCGCGCTGGCCGGCGCCGACATGCGCGCGGGCCGCATCGACGCGGGCCAGATGGAAACCATGCGCGCCGCCATGGGCCGCGTGGCCGCCACGCTGAACCCGGAGGGCCGCACGCCCGCGCGCACGCGGCGCCGCCGCGACGTCTCCCTGCTCGACGCCAATCTGGGCGCCTATTTGCGCCAGATGCGCGAGACGCGCCAGGGCCGCTGGCAAGGCTCGCTCGACGTGCCGGCCCACTCGGTCGTGCTGTGCGCCGCCCTCGCGGTCGAACGCGACGAACTGCTCAGCGAACTGCTCGTCTCCGCCTTGCGCGACGCGAGCATCGACGCGCGCAGCGTGCTGCTGGGTTCGGCCGACCGTCCGGGACCGGAAAAGGCCGAGCTGATCTCGACGGTGATCCTGCCCTACCCCGTGGAAGACCGGCTGGGCGACTGGCTGAACGCGGTCACCGACATGCGGACCCATTTGCCGGACGCACTGCTGGCCACGGTCAAACTGCCGTTCGACCAGTCGACCGTGCCGCAGCCGATGGTCGAGGAGCATGTGGACATCGTGTTGCGCTCGTTCGAGGAGGCGCTGGCGTTCGTGGCGCCGGAGCGGGCGGCGCGGGGTTGATAGCTATCCGGTGTCTTGCTGGGCATGCGTTCATTATCTGCTGTACAATTTTTTAGTGGCAATTCGGTAAATTCGGATGCCACGACGATTGTTCAAATTAATGAGAGGAATGCAAATGGTCCAAAACAAGGGAGTGGGTGCAGGACTGGCGCTGGTTGCTGCGCTGTTTGGCATGGGTGTGAGCGGGACGGCGTCCGCGCTGCCGGAAGTGGTCGTTGGCTCCCACTTGGTCCAGGATGCATCGACTGTGGATGCGCAAACGCAGTCAATCGACCCGGCCCAGGCAACGGCTGACGACGAAGCCGATCAGGTTGCGGCCAACGTAGCTTCAGACTCCGCATCTAACTGATCAATTCTCGTCTCAGCACAAAGCTGTGCGAACCAATAAAAGGAATGCAAATGGTCCAAAACAAGAAAGCCAGTGTCGCGCTGGCTCTGGTTGCTACGTTGCTTGGTATGGGTTTGAGTGGCACGGCGTCAGCACTGCCGGAAATGCAGGTTGGAACCCTGCCTCCGATCGTAGCCCCGACGTCGGTGAATACCGTCGACAGTGTCGTCGCCGAACCTGAAAGCGTGGATACGGCAGACACCGCTCCCTGATTTCCGCGCGTCTACCCACTTGGTATAACACCACTCCACCACTGCCGTCGGCGCACAGACGCTTTCCTGCCGGGTGCCGGCGGCACGATACGACACCCTCGAAAATAGTTGCTGAATCAACCGCGAAATCGCTTCCATATAGTTGCACTGTCGCTATAATGTTGCTGTAAATCACATTTTTCGGTCATGGTGGCTACTATCCCTCCTGAAACGACCGGGGCACCGGACGTCAGTCGTGAACGTCGTCACCCCGAACAATACGAGTATCGCCAACGCCTCGGCGAAGGCGGCTTCGGCGAAGTCTACGAAGCCTGGGACACGCGGCTGCAGCGCAGTGTTGCGATCAAGACCATCCGCCACGGCGGTTCGGCCGGCGTGGATCTCGTGCGCGAAGCGCGGCTCGCGGCATCGCTGCGGCACGCCGCGTTCGTCAAAGTCTACGCTGTCGAGGAAGACAGCGATGGCCAGTTCATCGTCATGGAACTGGTGCATGGGCGCACCCTCAAACAAGCCCTTCAAGACGATTCCGTATCACTCTCGACTGCACTCGACTGGGTAGGACAAATTGCGGAAGCGATGCGGGACGCGCATGCGTCCGGCCTTGTACACGGCGACATCAAACCGTCCAACCTCATGGTCGAAGACGACGGCCGTGTGCGCATTCTCGATTTCGGGCTGGCCTTGCGCCACGATGCGTTAGCGACCGAGACCGTGTCGCTGGGCTCGACAGTGTCCGCAGGCCAGACGGATCCCCAAGGCACGATCGCGTACATGGCGCCCGAACGACTGCAGGGCGCCACACCCGATCCACGTGCGGACGTGTACGCGCTGGGCGTCATCCTGTACGAACTGGCCTGCGGCAAGCGGCCGTTCGCGGCCTTGCACGGCCTTGCGCTCGCTGCTGCTCTTGTCCAAACTTCGTCCGATGGATGGGACTATCCAGACAGCCTGGACACTCCGCTGATCGCCTTGATTCGCGCGATGACGGCGCGGCAACCGGAGCTGCGCATCGAAGGCATGAACGAGGTGGCGCGCCGTCTGGCCGAGTTGGCGGACAATGAGGTGTCGCGAGGTACTAAGCCGCCGACCTCCGCAGCGCGCCGGCGCCCGCTGCCGCGCGCGGCAAAACTCGCTGCTGGGGCATTGCTTGCTGTCACGGTTGGCGGCATCGCATCATGGCAGGGCTTGCCTCATCTGGTGACTCTGAGGACAACGGTGCATCAGGCGCTGACCCCGTATTCTGAGGCCGTCGAAATGGAGCAAGGACTTGCCGCGCTCAGGTTGTTCGACCGTCCTGGCGCACTGGATACGGCACAGAGCCATTTCGAGCATGTCTTGGCACGTACGCCGGACAATGCTGCAGCGGCCGCCGGTATTTCGCTCGTTCATAGTGCGCGTTATGGTAGCAGCGACCGTGACGACGAGACATGGCTGCAAAAAGCTGATGCGAGCGCACAGCAGGCCCTCCGGCTGAACGACCAGCTTGCCCTGGCGTACGTCGCGCGAGCCGCAGTCCGCGAAGGACAGGGTCGCTTCGACGACGCCATCGCAGCGTGCGACCGGGCATTGCGCCTTGATCCGGCCAATGACTTCGCTTGGTACATCAAGGCAGAGACACTGAGGCGAGCGCGCCGTTATCCGGAAGCGCGCACTACGCTGATCGAGGCATCGAAGCGCTTTCCACGCGAGCATGTATTCCTTGACGAGCTTGGTAGCGTCGAGTACGAACAGGGCAATGACGCTGCAGCCGAGCGGCTTTTCCGGCGCAGTATCGCCCTTGAACCTGACGCCGTGATGGCGTACACCAACTTGGCAGCCACCCTGTTACGTGAAAACCGGGCAGACGAAGCCGCGCGAGTGCTGCAACAAGGTCTACAGTTGCGTCCGAACACATACCTATACGTGAACTTGGGCAATGTCCTATTTCTGCGTGGTGATTATCTCGGCGCTGCCGATGCGTTCAAGAACGCCGTCTCACCTGACCACGGCGACCCGGGCTCCTACCTCAACTGGGCCAATCTTGGCGACACTCTCCTCTGGATTCCAGGTCGGTTACCGGAGGCGCGACAAGCCTACGAGAAAGCACGTCGCCTGCTCGCTCCGCGCCTCGAACGTGCACCGCATGACGTCCTGCTGGTATCCCGCATGGGCTTGTATTCCGCGCGCGCGGGAGACACACCTCGCGCTCTCGAACTCGCGGCCCGTGCCGTTGCCCTCTCTCCCGATAGTGCAGACGTGCTATTCCGCGCCGGCCTTTCCTACGAACTTCTGGGCAAGCGGAAGCTCGCGCTTGACGCAATCGCCAGGGCCCTCCACCTGGGCTATCCGCGCAAGTACGTCGAAGCCGAGCCGGATCTCGTCGCCCTACGCCGCGATCCGAACTATCACGCAGATTGACGCCGAGTCCCCAACTATTCCGCAGTCCAACCGAAAGGAGCACCATGTCTCAAACCTATCAACTTACCGTTACCTACACGCAGGGCCAGACGCTCGCCACCTGGAGTCTGGACGGCACGCCGCAAGAGGATGGCGGTTCCTTCGATGTTCTGCCGGGCGACAAGGTCACTTTCGAGTTTAATGGCCCTGGCGACGTCGCCGAGTGCGTACTGATCAGTGGCCAAATGCAACCTCACTGTCACGGTTCGTCGCCATTTACTGAAGGCAACCGCATCAACCTGAAAGCGAACTCCACCGTGACCATCGGGAAGTACTCTGGCAAGTGGGGGTTCACGATATCCATCTCCGCCTACAATGGCGACGACTCGACCGCGTTCTACTATCTGTCCGATCCCGAGGTGGTCGTCGGCTCGCGTCCTTGCGACTGATCAGACACTCTCCCGCAACCGCCGCACTTCCCGCCGCAACGACTCCGTCGGCGTCTTGAGCACGACCGCGCAGCGCGCCACGTCGCCGTCGCACGCTGCCAGCGCCCCCTCGATCTCCGCAGGCGGAATGCGCTCCGCCCAGCGGATCTCGCCGTGGGCGTCGAGCAGCTTGTACATGGTCGGCCGCGAGATGCCGAGGGCGCGCGCGGCCGCCTGGATGTTCCACCCGTTGCCGGCCATCGCGTCGAGCACGTCCGCATCCGTCAGCTCGGACGGCTTGCGGCGCGGCGGCTCAGCCGCAACCGCCGCGGGCGCGGGTGCGGCTTCCACGGCAGGCATCAACCTCGCCGCGCTGCCGGACGGCGCCGGCGTCAGCCGCACCAGCTGCTCGAGCTGCGGCGCGCCGCCATGCTGCACCAGCAGCGCGGCACGCCGGAGCGTATGGCCCAGCTGGCGGATGTTGCCGGGCCAGTCGTAGCACGCAAGCTCCACCACCAGTTCCACCGGCAATACCGGCTGGGCGCCATGCGCCTGCAGCAGGTGCAAGATCAACACGCCGATATCTTCGCGCCGCTCGCGCAGCGGCGGCAGCTGGAGCGCGAATCCTTCCAGTCGGCGCAGCAAGGCCTGGTTGAACGCGGCCGCGTCCAGGTCCTGGTCGGTCGCGGCGATCAGGCGCGCGCTCGACTTGCGGTCCTGGCTCGCGCCCAGCGGGCGGTAGTCGCCGCCTTCCAGCACGCGCAGCAGCATCGGCTGGACGCTGGGCGGCGCATTGCCGATCTCGTCGAGGAACAGCGTGCCGCCGTCCGCTTCGGCGAACAGGCCGCCGCGTTCCTGCGCGCCCGTGTACGCCCCGCGCGCGGCGCCGAACAGCTCGGCCGCCGCCAGCGACTCGTTCAACGCCGCCATGTTCACCGCCACCAGCCGCGTGTGCGCCCGCTGGCCGAGCGCGTGGATGGCGCGCGCCGCGATTTCCTTGCCGGTGCCCGTCTCGCCCAGCAGCAGCACGGGAATGTCCGTCGGCGCCACCATGCGGATCTGGTCGCGCAGGGCGATCGCGGCCGCCCCCACGCCGACGAGGCCGGGTACGGGATTGTGCTTCGGGAGGCAATTCATCCAGTGCAGGCACAGCACGACGGCGCGGCCCAGCATCAGCACTTGTCCGCGCGCGACCTCGGCCGCGTCGAACCGCACCTGGCCGGCCACCGCCCGGCCGTTCAGCTCGACCGGCATGCGCGTGGCGGGCAGGTGCAGCGTGACGCCCTCGCCTTCGCGCACGATCCGCACGGGATCGCGCGAGATCGTGCCGTGGCCCAGCGGCAGGCCGGCCTGGCCCGGACGGTAGAACAGCGGCGCATAACGGTTCACTTCCAGCACGCCGGGGTCGCCGACGAACTGTTCGCCGATGCGCGCCGGGTCCGGATGCCACAGGATCGTCAGCGCGAGCAGTGGCCGCGCCGGGAGGCCTTGGGCGGACAACTGCAATGTCTGGGTGTATTCGGTGGAATCGCTCATCTGCGGTACGTCAAGGATTGCACGCTTTACATGTAAAACAACATGGCAATTTTACACGCAGAAACTCCGGAGGGCTGAAAACGAAGCCGCGCCTGCCGGAACCGCCTTGCATCGGGGTGGCACGCCGCTTGCACTACGTGTACTGCCGCCATCGGGGCGGTGCCCTTTACCGAACGTGCCATGACATTCAACTGCGCCTCCTCGCCCATCCTGCCCGTTGACGCCCGCGTCATGCTCGACGTGCACAACCTGAAAGCCCTGCGCCAGCGCCGCGGTGGCCGCGAGGCGCTGTCCGAACAGTTCCATGAGCGCCGCCAATGTCTCACGCGGGCCGCCATCAAGCGGGCCGAGTCCGGCAAACCCGTCCCCTACCGCACCGTGCGCCACCTGGCCGCGTTCTACGGCATCGGCGTCGAGTCGCTGATCGATGCCGAGCCACAGCGTCAGGCGCAGCGCGCATGGCCGGCACGGCCGGCGCCGGACCCGACGGATGTCGAACGCCTGCAATGCCGGGCCGTCATCGACGCGGTGCACGTGGCCGGACAAGGCCGGATCATCGACGTGCAGGGTGTGGCCGGCGCCGGCAAGTCGCGCCTGGTCACATTCTGCGCCAGCGACGCCCGCGCCCGCGGCTACGCCTGCGTCGTGCTCGAAGGCGGCGCCGCCGCCCCGGTGGCCCACACGGCCGCGCACCTGATGCTCGCCCTGCTGGGCCTGGACCGCGCCGCGGACGACGCCCGGCTGGCCGACCGCGTGCGCGAGTGCTGCGCCGCGCTGGCCCTGCCCGCGGTCCACATCGACGCCTGCGTCAGCCTCATCGACGCCGCGCCGGAATGGCCCCTGCCCGCGACCCAACTGCTGCAGACGGCCGCCCTGTGCGCGCTGATCCAGCACCGCGTCCGGCACAATGGCGGCCGCCGGCCGCTGCTCATCTGCATCGACGACCTGCAGAGTGCCGACTGGCAGCTCGCCATGCTCCTCAACGTGGCCGTCCCGGCGACGCTCGACTACCCCGTGCTGTGGATATTCGCCACGCGCCTGGAACCGGGCCCGACGCGCCGCCCCCTCGGCGTACGCATGGACGCGCTGGCCCGCACCACCCTGCACCTGACCCCGCCGGCCACGCACGCGGGCCGGGCCGACGCAGGCGGCGTGCATCGCCTCGGCCGCGCGGACGTCTAAGGCCCGTCCACATCGAGAACGTGGTCGCGGAAGATCGCCGGCAGCATGTCCAGCACGAGGTCGCGCCCGAGCAGGTCGGACGCGCGGACCGCGCGCGCCACCATGTCGATGTCCAGCGCGGCCAGCGCCGCCGCGGCCGACGGCGCATAACTGAGGTGCCACGGTTCCGGACACATGCCACGACGGCGCGTGCGATAGGGCCGGAAGAAACCGAAGCGGGCGGCATGCACATCGAGCCACGCGTGCAGGTGCGCATACACGCCGTCCGGCCGGGCCTCGTCCGGCAACAACCGGGTCCGGTAGCCGGGCGGCTGCGCTGCGCGGTCGAAGACGTCGATGTCCGTCCCCCAGTGACGCCGCGTCGCGCCCGGCAGGCCGGTCCAGTTGAGGATCGCGCGGACGATGTCGGGCGGCGCCAGCGCCCGGTGATCGGTCGGCCGGCCTTGGCAATCGTACAGCGTGGCCTGTCCCGAGAACTTGCGGTTCCAGTTGCGCGCCTGCGCCTCGAACGGGCGCCACGACGCGATCGGCAGCATGTCGATGCCGTCGTGCGCGGCCGCCGCCCGCATCGCGAGGAACGCGGCGGCGACTTCCGGCCGGGACGCGAAACGCGGCTGGACGTACTGGCGCACGTGCGACCGCGCGCGGCCCGTCAGCGCGAACTCGTCGAACGGTTTGCCGCTCATCGGGCGCGAGCACCGTGTTCAGCGCGTCTCGATCGCATCGACGCGGTCGGGATAGATGGCCAGGTACCCGCGGATTCCCGCCACGGCCGGATACGGCGACTCGTAGCTCCACGCCGCATTCTCCCCCTGCGGGCCGGCCGCCGTGACGGAGAAATAGGCGCACTCGCCCTTGTAGGGACAATACGTGTGCCGGTCGGTCCGCTGCAGGCGGTCCATGGCGACGTCCTCGCGGGGGAAGTACAGCACGGGCGGATAAGCCGCTTCGCGCAACGCCAGCGCGCGGTCGCTGCTGGCGATCACGGCGCCGCCGGCGCGGACGGTGACGCGGCCGCCGGCCGGGGCGATGGTGATCGGATGGTCGGGGCCCGGCGTCTTCATGGTTGTCGGCATG
Source organism: Massilia putida (assembly GCF_001941825.1). Lineage (NCBI taxonomy): Bacteria > Pseudomonadati > Pseudomonadota > Betaproteobacteria > Burkholderiales > Oxalobacteraceae > Massilia > Massilia putida. The sequence continues at coordinate 165,099 of NZ_CP019038.1, read as the reverse complement.
GCGTCTCCCGTCGTGGAACGATACGGACGCATGCTACCAGGTCCGGACCGCTAGCGCGCGGGCGCCATGCGCCGGTCGGGCAACACCCGCCTGTCGTGCGCCGCGCCGCCGGCCCGCGCCAGCGCGCGCATGCGCAGGCCGAGCGCCAGCAACAGCACACCGGTGGCGAAGGCGTACAGGCTCACGAACCACACGAGCGCCAGCGCCCCGGCGCCCGGCCGGGCGAACACGAGCGCGCCGAACACGAGCGACGCGATGCCGGCCAGGGCCAGCATCCATTCTCCCGCGACCGATCGCCGCAGCCGGATCGCGGCAAGCATGTCGAGCACGCCGACCACGAGCGCGTTCGCGCCCATGATCAACACGAGCACGAGCGCCGTCGCGGCCGGGTGGTAGGCCGCCACGAGGCCGGCGCCGATGCTGACCAGGCCGAGGATGACGGCATCCCAGCGCGTCTCCCCGCCATTCCGGTGGCGCAGAGCCCCGGCGAGCGAGGCGACGCCGCCCAGTATCGCATACGCGGCGAACAGCGCGACCAGCGACAGCAGGGTCAGCCCCGGCCAGGCAATGGCCAGCACGGCGAACAGGATGCCGAGCAGCCCGCGCAACGCCGGCACCCACCATGAACGCAAAAAAATGCTTTCCATAAGGGTCTCCCAGGCCGACATGGCGGCCGTCGTGCGGTTGGATGGCGCGACGGGTCGGCGGTTCCGCGCGGCGGGCAGACCTGCGTCAATTCCGGTGCAACCATGTCCCACGCAGGATGTGCGCATACAGCACGGCGTTCACCGCCAGCACGCTGGCGGCCAGCAGCGCCTGCATGCCGCGCGTGAGCCCGGCGGGATAGATCAGCGCCACCAGATAATGGTCGACGAAGCCGCCCGCGTAGCCCGCCGTCCCGGCCAGCAGGCGCAGGCGGTTCTCGAGCGCCGTCAACGGACAGGCGGCGCCCGTGACCTCGACCGCGATGCCCCACGCGACGGCAGCGAGATGCAGCGGCAACAGCCGGCGCCGCCGCACGACGAGGACCGCGCCCGCGACGACGAATGCGCTGAAGCCGAGATGCAGCAACAGTACCGTGGCGGCCAGAAATTGATAGCCCATGGCCCGATGATACGACGTGCGCACGTCTGATTCATCTCAAATGCATATCCGGGTGCGCCCCTAAGCTCCACTGGATCGCCGGACTGCCATCCGGCCGCACCGAGGAGATCGCCATGACGCAACGCGCAACACGCCCGACGCCGCCCACCGGCCGACACCGGTCCGCCCTGCGCCATACCCTGGCCGGCATCGCCACCCTGCTCATGCTCGCCTGGGCGCTGCCGGCGACCGCGGCCGCCACGGCGGCAGCCGGCCAGACCGGCCGCACGACGGACAGCGATACCGCGACACGGCGCCAGCAGACGGCCGTCAAGCACATCAGCGACGCCGTCGGCGTCGTGCACACGATGAGCAACGAGACCGGCATGCCCGCGTTGCTGGGCCGGGCGCGCGGCGTCTTCATCGTGCCCACCTACGGCCGCGCCGCGCTGGGCGTCGGCGGCGCCGGCGGCGCCGGAGTGCTGATGGCCCGGCGCGCGGACGGCACCTGGGGCAATCCCGCGTTCTTCGACATCGGCGGCCTCAGCATCGGCTTGCAGGCCGGCGCGGAAGGCGGGCCGCTGGCCTTCGTGCTGCTGAACCAGAAGGCCCTGGACAGCTTCCGCAACCGCAACAATTTCTCCCTCAGCGCGGACGCCGGCCTCACCGTCGTCAACTTCGCCCGCATGGCCCAGGGGTCGACGGCGGGCGACGTCGTCGTGTGGTCCGGCAACAAAGGCCTGTTCGGCAATGCGGCCACGGTCGGCGTCAACGACGTCCGCTACAACCAGCGCCTGACGGAGGCGTATTACGGCAAGCCGATGACGGCGCTGCAGGCGATCGACAGCACCGAGACCAACGCCCAGGCGGACGCCTTGCGCAAGGTGCTCGGCAGTCCGCCGGCGCCCGCGGGCAGCAGCGCCAAGGCGCGCGGCCACTAGCGGAGCCGCCGCCTCAGGCCCGTGGCCGGCCGCGCCGTGCCGCCATCAGGCCGTCGCCGGCCACCGCCATCGGCAGCAGCGTGGACGGCTCGGGCACAGCGATCACCGCGCTGAACGCGTTGGCGACGGAGACGGTCAGGCGACTGTCCGCCGGCGCGTCGGGATGCAGGTCGATGGTGCCCAGGTTGCCGTCCACGCTGATAGTGCGTGTCGTCGAACAGCGACCAGCTGAACGTGCTGCCGTCGGCGCGCGCCGGACAGGAACCCGACGTCGAAGCCGAAGCGGCCGCCCAGCTGGATCGCCTCGTACCAGTCGCCGCCGCCGGCAGCGCTCGTGAACGTCAGAGCGCCCGCCGGGCCGACCGTCACGGACTCAGTCGCCGCGGCGCTCCCCAGCAGCGCGCCGGCCAGGTTGCCGACGGTCGCGCTGGCGGGCGTGGCGCCGCCGACGCCGAGGAAATCGAGCCCCAGGTAAGCGGTGCCGGTGCCCAGCGCGGACGTGCCGATGTCCACGTGGTGATACTGCGCCATCGGCGTGGCGACGAACGGCACCGCGTGGGCGCTACCGCTTGGCAACGCCAGCGCCCCCGTCTATGCCATCGCCACGATGTATGCGCCCGCGTTGCGGCGCAACGCGTTCGACCTCGGATGTGAATGGTTATGCATGGTTGTCCTTATCGTTTGCTCACCAAATCGATGTGATGCCGTCGACGACACCGCCTTTGCCTCCACTGTCATGTTATCGATCTCATCCCGAGCTTAGCACGGCAACAGGAAGTCTGGAGCAGGGTTGTTATCATTACCTCTGACTGCTGTCATTGCGACCCATGCGCTTATGCATGGGGCATCTCGAGCATCCGGAACCGGCCGATGCCAAACATCTTGAGCAATTCGACGTCATTTGTTATCGTTAACGTTCGCCGTGACGTCGATGCCGTCACGGCGATCTCCCTGCGGGTACGTTCCAAGCCCGTATTCGACCTGCCTCGTCAGACGGGGCAGGTTTTTTTTGCCGGGGAGCCCAGTCACCACGCGCCCGGAGGTTTGACTTTCCGAAATAGCCTGATATGATTGTTATCGATAACTGCCCCAAGCAATGAGGAGACCCCGGTGTTCGAAAAAACGTATTACGCCACGCACCCCGACATGATGGCCGGCACCAGCAACGAGGAGCTGCGCCAGCGCTATCTGATCGACCGCATGTTCGCCCCCGGGGCCGTCACCCTGAACTATTGTCACGACGAGCGCTTCGTCATCGGCGGCGCCGCGCCCCTCGACGCGCCACTTGCCCTGCCCGCCCCTACCCAACCGCCGTCCGCCGCGGGCCAGCCGTTCCTCGCGCGCCGCGAGCTGGGCATCATCAACGTGGCCGCCGGCACGGGCCGCGTCACCGTCGACGGCCACGCGTTCGAGCTCGCGCCGCGCGACGGACTGTATGTCCCGATGGGGAGCGGCGACGTCGTGTTCGAATCGCCGGACGCCGTCAACCCGGCCCGTTTCTACCTCGCGTCGACGCCGGCCCACGTGCGCTGCGAGCTCGCCAAGATCACGCATGCGCAGGCGATCCCGCTGGAGCGCGGCAGCCCCGCGTCGTCGAACGAACGGACGATCTACCAGTACGTGATCCCGGGCGTGTGCAAGTCGGCGCAGCTGCTGCTGGGTCTCACGATCCTCAAGACGGGCAGCGTCTGGAATACGATGCCGCCGCACGTGCACGAGCGCCGCTCCGAGGTCTACTTTTATTTCGACCTGCGGGACGACCAGCGCGTGTTCCACTTCATGGGCGAACCGGATGCCGCGCGCCACATCGTCGTCGCCAACGAACAGGCCGTCGTGTCGCCGCCGTGGTCGATCCACATGGGGTCCGGCACCGCGAACTATGCCTTCATCTGGGCGATGGGCGGCGAGAACCTCGACTACACGGACATGAACGTCCTGGACATCTGCCAGCTCAAATAAGGATTCCCATGCATGACCTGTTCAACCTCGCCGGGCGCACGGCGCTCGTGACCGGCGCCAACACGGGCCTCGGCCAGGGCATCGCGGTCGCGCTGGCCGAGGCCGGTGCCGACATCGTGACGGCGGGCCGCAGCGCCGCGGCTGAGACGGGCGCGCGCGTGACGGCCCTCGGCCGCCGCTTCCTGGACGTGCGGGCGGACCTGTCGACCACGGGTCCAGTGCGCGACGTCGTCGACGCCGCGATCGGGCTGAACGGCCGGCTCGACATCGTCGTCAACAATGCCGGCATCATCTTGCGCGCCGACAGTCTCGACGTCGAGGAGGCGGACTGGGATGCCGTGGTCGACACCAACCTGAAATCCGTGTTCTTCCTATCGCAGGCCGCGGCGCGCCACATGGCGGCGCACGGCGGCGGCAAGATCGTCAACCTCGCATCGCTGCTGTCGTTCCAGGGCGGCATCCGCGTGCCGGCCTACGCGGCGAGCAAGAGCGCGGTCGCGGGGCTCACGCGGGCGCTGGCCAACGAATGGGCGCAGCAAGGCATCAACGTGAATGCCATCGCGCCTGGCTACTTCGACACGAACAACACGGCGAACCTGCGCGCGGACCCGGTCCGCGCGCCGGCGATCCTCGCCCGCATCCCGGCCGGCCGCTGGGGTGAGCCGCGGGACCTGGCCGGCGCCGCCGTGTTCCTGGCCAGCCGCGCCAGCGACTACGTCCACGGTATCGTGCTGCCCGTCGACGGCGGCTGGCTCGCCCGATGAGCGCCGCACCCGACATGGCGGAGCGCATCGTCTGCTTCGGCGAGATCCTGCTGCGGCTCGCCGCGCCGCCGGGCCAGCCGCCAGGCGCGGCCACCGTCGACGCCGGCACGGGCGGCGCGGAAGCGAACGTCGCCGTCGCGCTCGCGCTGCTCGGCCACCGCGCCGCGATGGTCAGCGTCCTGCCGGACAATGCGCTCGGCCGGGCCGCGTTCGAGAGCCTGTCCGACCACGGCGTCGACACGTCCGGCATCCGGCTGCAGCCGGGCCGCATGGGCCTGTATTTCCTCGAATCCGGCGCCGCCGCGCGCCCGGCCGACATCATCTACGACCGCGCCGGCTCGGCCTACGCGCTGGCAGACCCCGACCTGTACGACTGGCCCGCGCTGCTGGACGGCGCCGCGTGGCTGCACGCATCCGGCATCGCGCCGGCCGTCGGCGACGGACCCGCGCAGGCCGTGCTGGCCGCGATGTGCACCGCGCGCGCGGCGTGCGCGTCGCGTTCGACGGCACGTACCACGCGCCGCAGTGGGCGGAACGGGGCCGGGACGGCGCGCCGCCGCTGCTGGACGCCATGCGCCAGGCGGACGTCCTGTTCGCCGGCCCGCGCGACATCGCCCTCGTCCTGGGACGCCCCGAACTCGCCGATCCGGCACGCGAAACCGACGTGGCACGCACCGCATTCGCCGCATTCCCGAATCTGGCGCTCCTCGCCTGGACGCGGACGATCCGGCACGGCGCCGGCGAACACGAGTTGACCGCCGTCCTGCACACGCGCACGAACGCCGTTACCGGCGGCAGCTACCGGCTGTCGGGCGTCGTCGACCGCGTCGGCACGGGCGACGCTTTCGCGGCCGGGGTGCTGCACGGGCTGCAAACCGGCATGGCACCGGCCGACACCGCCGGATTCGCGCTGGCCGCCGCGGCGCTGCAACATGCGGTCACGGGCGACGCCGGCCTCGCGCGGGCGGAGCGGAGGCACGCGTGACCGGTAGCTGGCGCCTCATGTGGGACCACGGGAGCGCGGAAGTGCAGTCGCTGGGCGCGATGCTCGGGCCCCTGCGCCTGTCCCTCGGCGACGAGCGCGAGCTGGACATCATGCACGTCGCGCCGTGGGCCGGCATGACGCGGGCCGGCAGCCTGCCGGGCCTCATGCGCCGCCTGCGCGGCGAGTGGCCCTGCGTGCCGTTCGGCTGCACGGAGCCACCCCAAGGCCTGCCCGCCGCGTGGCGCACGCATGCGCCCGGCGATGGATGGACCCACGGCTACGCGGCGAACCATCACTGGCGTTGCGTGTCCGCAGACGACCGGCGCATCAAGCTCGCCATCGATTACCCGCCGGGTTCTCCGATCGAATACATGGAGCGCGAGATCGCGGCCGATGCACACGCCCCGGCCGTCGACGTCGTGCTGCGCATCTGGGCGCGCCGCCCCGCCTTGCTGCCCGCGGGCCTGCACCCGACGTTCCGCCTGCCGCCGGCGGCGGGCCGGGTGCGGGTGATCCTCGGGTCCCACGACGGCATTTTCAGCTATCCGGCGCAGCCCACGGGCGCCATCTCGCGCCTGCTGGCCGACACGCGGTCGGCGTCGCTGGCCAAGCTGGCCGGCGTGGACGGCGCCGTCGACCTGGCGTACCTGCCGCTCGCCGTCCCGGCCGAGGAACTGTTGCAGGTGCGCGCCATCGGCTGCGCCGGCGCAGCCGCGCCGCTCACCCTGCACTACCTCGACTACGACGCGTGCGTCGGCCTATGGTGGGACACGGCGCAGTTGCCCGACCTCCTGCTCTGGGTGAGCAACGGCGGGCGCATCCACTTTCCCTGGATGAGCAACCACCTGGCGCTGGGCGCCGAGCCGGTCAACAGCCTGTTCGACCTGGGCCGCGTCGCCACGGCACCCGCCGGCCACCCGCTGGCGGACCGGCTGGGCATCGCGATCGCGCCGGACGCGCCGTGGGAGACCCGCTACCGCATTGCTGCCTGGCCCCAGGCGGCTTCCACCAATCCCGACTGAACACCACGCCATGGCACCCGACTTCCGCTCCTCCGCTTTCCCGCAGGGCCACATCGCCGCCACGATGCGGTTCTATCATCCGCGCTGCATCGACCGGGGCGGCGGCTTCTATCACGTCTTCCGCGACGACGGCACGGTGTACGACCGCACGACGCGCCACCTCGTCAGCGGCACGCGCTTCGTCTTCGACTATGAGATGGCGTACCGGCGGTGCGGCGATCCGGAATACCTCGAGGCCGTGCGCCACGGCGTCGCCTTCCTGCGCGACGTCCACCGCGACGCGCACACGGGCGGCTACGCGTGGCAGCTCGCGTGGAATGGAACACGCAAGGACGTCCTGGACGGCGGCAACCATTGCTACGGCCTCGCCTTCGTCGTGCTGGCGTATGCGCACGCGCTGCAGGCCGGCGTGCCCGAAGCGCGCGAGTACCTCGCCGAGACCTTGGGGCCGATGGAGGCGCGTTTCTGGTTGCCCGACCATGGCTTGTACGCCGACCAGGCCAGTGCGGATGGGTCGACGCCGGACACCTACCGCGGACAAGTATTTCTGGGTGCAGGCCGAAAGCTTGGCGGCCGCCGCGCTGCTCGCCGTGCGCACCGGGAATCCAGCCTACTGGGACTGGTACGACCGCATCCGGGCGTACAGCTGGCAGCACTCCGTCGACCACGAGCACGGCGCCTGGTACCGCATCCTCAGCCAGGACAACCGCAAGCGCTCCGACGAAAAAAGCCCGGCCGGAAAGACCGACTATCACACGATGGGCGCCTGCTACGACGTACTGCGCGCGCTGGAGGCGGGTCGAGACCGCCCTTGACTTCCCGGCGCCCGGCAAACAGTATCTGGCGACGATGGCCGTGGCCGGCGCAATAACGATAGCGACGACGATCGCAAGGAGACAAACATGGCAACGCGACAAACGCACTTCCGCTTCCTGTGCGGCTTCATCTTCATTTACTTTTTTGCGCAGGCGATGAGCATCTCGCTGCTCGCCGTGTGGCTGCACTCGACCTTGCGACTGTCCGGCACCGAGACGGGCACCGTCTTCGCGGCCAATTCCATCGCCGCGATGTGCTCGCAGCCCCTGTACGGTTTCGTGTCCGACCGCGTGGGGACGCGCCGCAACATCTTGTGGACGGTGGCAGCGCTCGTCGCGCTGTCCGGCCTGTTCTTCCCGCTGGTCTATGCCCCGCTGCTGAAGACGAACGTCCTGCTGGGCGCGGCCGTGGGCGGGCTGTACCTGGGCATCACGTTCATCGCGGGCAGCTATGCCATCGAGTCCTACGTCGACCGCATCGGCCGGCGCGACGGCTTCGAATACAGCCGCGTGAGACTGTGGGGGTCGCTCGGCTTCGCCAGCGCCGCCGCGTTCAGCGGCCGGATCTACAACGTCGACCCGGGCATCAACTTCGCCCTCGCGTCCATCGCGGGCCTGCTGATGGTGATGCTGCTGGCCGCGTGGCGCGCAGGCCCCACCGGCGCCGACGTCCGCGCCAAGGAAGGCGTCCGGCTCGGCGAGGCGCTCGCGCTGCTGCGCATGCCGGGATTCTGGCGCTTCATGGTGTTCATCCTGGGCGTGACGAACCTCTACCAGGTGTTCGACCAGCAGTTCCCACGGTATTTCGCGTCGCTGTTCCCGGACGCGCAGACCGGCGTCGCGATGTTCGGCTACCTGAATTCGGTGCAGATCTTCCTCGAGGCGGCCGGGCTGTTCCTCGCGCCGCTGCTGGTGCGCCGCATCGGCGCCAAGCATGGACTGATGCTGGCCGGGACCATCATGCTCGTGCGGATCGCCGGTTCCGGGCTCGCCGCCGGCCCCGTCTCGATCTCGGCGATGAAGCTGCTGCATTCGGTGGAACTGCCGATCCTCGCCGTCTCCATCTTCCGCTACATCGCGTGCCACTTCGACAACCGCTTCGCGTCGACCGTGTACATGGTCGGCGTGAGCTTCGGCCACTCGCTGGGCGTGGCCGCGCTGTCGCGCCTTGCCGGCCACGGCTACGACCTGCTCGGCTTCCCCGTCACGTACATGTCGATCGCGGGCCTGGGCCTCGTCTTCCTTGTCCTGTCGGCCTTCTTCCTGCTGCCGACGCCGCCGGAGACGGGCCGCCGCGCCGTCGCCGCCGACACCCTGAAACATCAAGGAGAATCCGCGTGTCCCAACCCCTGAACCCGGCCCCGCCGGAGCCGCTGAACACCGGCGCGCTGCCGGCCCACTGGAACACCGATGTCGACAAGGCCGTCATCGACCGGGCGATCGCGCGCGCGCTGGCATCCGTCGACCGCAACCTCGCCCATTTCGGCGATGCGTTCCCGACGCCGTCGTCGAAACAGGGCGTATACGCCGCGATGGACAATACGGAATGGACGAACGGCTTCTGGACCGGCATGCTGTGGCTCGCCTACGAACTGACCGGCGCGGCGCGCTACCGCGACGCGGCCCTGCGGCACGTGGCGGGCTTCCACGCGCGCCAGCGGCAGCGCATCAACGTCGACCACCACGACCTCGGCTTCCTGTACAGCCTGTCGTGCGTGGCCGGCTGGCAGCTGACGGGCGACCCGCTGGCGGCGCAGGCCGCCCTCAGCGCGGCGCGGCTGCTGCTGGAACGCTACCTGCCGGGTGCCGGCATCATCCAGGCGTGGGGCGAACTCTCCGACCCGGCCCAGCGCGGGCGCATGATCATCGACTGCAACCTGAACCTGCCGCTGCTGTACTGGGCCAGCGACCACTCGGGCGACCCCGCGTTCCGCACCGCCGCCGACCGCCACATCGACGCGGCGGCCCGCCACATCGTCCGCGCCGACGGCTCGACGTTCCACACCTTCTTCTTCGACCCGGCCAGCGGCGCACCGCTGCACGGCAAGACGCACCAGGGCCATGCGGACGATTCCTGCTGGGCGCGGGGCCAGGCCTGGGGCATCGCGGGCTTCCCGCTCGTCTACCGCCACAATGGCGACGGACGCCTCGTCGACCTGGCGAAGGTCCTGGCGAACTACTTCCTGAACCGCTTGCCGCAGGACGGCATCTGCTATTGGGACCTCGTCTTCACGTCCGGCCCGGAGCCGCGCGACAGCTCGGGCGCCGCGATCGCCGCGTGCGGGCTGCTGGAACTGGCGCGGCACCTGCCGCTGGCCGACCCGCTGCGCGCCCGCTACGAACGCGTGGCCGCCGGTATGGCGGCCACGCTGGCCGCGGACTACGCCGACACGAGCGGCAGGCCCGGCGCCGGCCTGTTGAAGCACGGCGTGTATCACAAGCCGAACGGCGTCGGCGTGGACGAGGCCTGTATCTGGGGCGATTACTTTTACCTGGAGGCGCTCGTCCGGCTCACGCGCACGTGGCGCCCATACTGGTAATGATCACTCGACCGGCTGCGTCGACTCGCGCTCGACGAGCGTGTACGGCATCAGGCGATGCTGCGGCATGTACGACTGGCCGGCACGGCGCGAGCGGATGTGTTCCACCAGCAGCGCCACGGCGTTGCGCGCCATCTCGGTGATCGGTTGGTGAATGGTGGTCAGCTCCGGCCAGACGGTCGTCGCGACGGGCGTGTCGTCGAAGCCGCAGACGGCGATATCGTCCGGCACCTGCAGATGCATCCCGTGCGCGACGGCGATGACGGCCGCCGCCATGTCGTCGTTGCTGGCGAAGATCGCGGTCGGCCGCGTCGGCTGGGCCAGGAGCTCGCGCGCCGCCAGCAGCCCGGACCGGTAAGTGAACATGCCCTGCGCCACGCGCTCGGCGGGCACGTGGTGACCGGCTTCGCGCATGGCCTCGATGAACGCCTGGTAGCGCAGCTGGGCCGGCGTGTGTTCCGGGTCGCCCTTGATGAAGCCGATGTCCGTGTGGCCGAGCGCGAGCAGGTGCTTCGTCATCGTCAGCGCGCCTTCGTAGTCGTCGATGCGCACGGCCGACATCTGCGGCGACGGCTTCGCGGTGGCCACCGCCACGGACGGGATGCCCAGTTCCCCCAACTGTTTCAGGGCGGCCTTGTTGTCGCACAGCGGCGGCGGCACGAGGATGCCGTCGGCGCCGTCCGCGATCAGCCGGTCGATCGCCTTGCGCTGGCTGCGCAGGTTGTCGCAGTTCTCGAGGATCAGGTGGGCGCCCGTCTGGCTGCACTCGCCGAGGGCGCCGACCAGGAACGCGCTGAGGAACGCCGCGCTGGGGTTGCTGTACAAGAGGCCCACGCGCAAGGTGCCGATGCGCGCCGCGCGCGCCGCCACGTTGACCTGGTAGTTCAATTCCTGGATCGCGCGGTTCACCTTTTCCCGCGTCTTGTCGCTGACGCTGGCGTTGCCGTTGATGACACGCGAGACGGTCATCGCGGAGACGCCGGCCTTTTGAGCCACGTCCCATACCGTCGCACCGCCCGTCGAGCGGTCGCCCTGCTTGGATTCACTACTCATTGAATTATTGTCCTGTAGTCTGCCGGCCCGGTTTTGTTATCGATTTCAAACAATGCGTTCTCCATCACATGATACCGCCGGGCCAGAGGATACGCCACTTCTGACAATCAGTCATGGCGAACGCGGCCTTTCCGAGCCCGCGCTGTGCGGCAGGAATTGCCTTGATTGCGTCTATTCGACAATGCTACCATGAGATCGATAACAACCCCAAGTTGGAGACCCCACGTGCCCGCCACGCACCTTCGACACCCGGCCGCGCGCACGCGGATCGCGGCCGCTATGCTGCTCGCCCTGACCGCCGCCGCGGGATGCCGCACCGTCGCGCAGCCCGCGCCCGCCGCCGACGACACCGCGGCCCCGCCCTGGATCGCCGACCTCGGCGACGGCCGTTACCGCAATCCGGTGCTGCATGCCGACTATTCCGATCCGGACGCGATCCGGGTCGGCGACAAGTTCTACATGACGGCATCCAGCTTCAACAACGCACCCGGCCTGCCGCTGCTGGAATCCCCCGACCTCGTGAACTGGACGCTCGTCGGCCACGGGCTGCCCCGCCTTCTTCCTGCAGCCGAGTTCGACCGTCCGCAATACGGCAAGGGCGTGTGGGCGCCGTGCCTGCGCTGGCACGACGGCCGCTTCTGGATCTTTTATCCCGATCCCGATCACGGGGTGTATGTGACGACCGCCGCACGCTTTTCCGGGCCCTGGAGTACGCCGCGGCTGCTGCTGCCCGGACGCGGCATCATCGATCCCGCGCCGCTATGGGACGACGACGGCAACGCCTACCTGCTGCACGCGTGGGCGAAGAGCCGCGCAGGCATCAACAACGTGCTGACCCTGCGCCACATGGACCGCGAGGCGACGCGCATGCTGGACGACGGGGGCAAGATCGTCATCGACGGCTCGCGCTACCCCGGCTATCACACGGTCGAGGGTCCGAAATTCTACAAGGCGAACGGCTATTACTACGTGTTCGCACCCGCGGGCGGCGTGGAGATGGGCTGGCAGGCCGTGTTCCGCTCGCGCTCGATCGACGGCCCGTACGAAGTGCGCCGTGTGCTGGACCAGGGCGACACGCCCGTCAACGGCCCGCACCAGGGCGCGTGGGTCGATGCCCCGGACGGCAAGAACTGGTTCGTACACTTCCAGGACAAGGGCGCGTACGGCCGCGTCGTGCACCTGCAGCCGATGCGCTGGGAAGACGGCTGGCCGGTCATCGGCGCACCCGGACGCACGCAGGGCACGGGCGAACCCGTGATCACGTACACGAAACCGGTCCAGGGCTACGGCCCGGCTGCGCCGGCGACGAGCGACGCCTTCGACGGTGCCGACCTCGGCCCTCAATGGCAGTGGGGCGCGAATCCGGCACCCGGCTGGTATTCATTGACCGACAACCCGGGTCACCTGCGCCTGGCCACACAGGTCGTCCCGGAGGCGGACGGCTTCGTGCGCGCGGCCGGCGCCATCCTCACGCAGAAGGCCCCCGCGTCGCGCTTCATCGTCGACACGCATGTGCGGCTGGAAGGCGCGGTCGACGGCGACCGCGCGGGCCTGATCGTCAACGCGATGCAGTACACGTGGGTCGGCCTGCGCCGCAGCGGTGCCAAAACGGAACTCGTGCGCACCGTGTGCGGCCCGTTCGGACCGCGCTGCCGCGAGGAGTCGACCGTCGTCCTGGCCGATGCGCCGGACGCGCTTTACCTGCGCATGTCGATGAACGAAGGCGCGTTCGTCGGCTTTTCGTACAGCCTGGACGGCCGCACGTTCAAGCCCGCGGGCGACGCGTTCCCCGTCACGCGCGGCACGTGGGTGGGCGCGCAGGTGGGCCTGTTCAGCGTCGGTTCGCGGGCGCGCGCGCAGCCGTCGTTTCTGGAAGCGGACTATTTCAACCTGACGGCGCCGGACGTCGGACCGTACTGACATTCTCTGACCATGAAGGCGGTGTTCGCGCTAATTATCAGTTGGCCTTTCGGTTGAAGGTCTCCCGTCGCCGATCGCTGAACGTCAAGCTCGATACCAAAAAGCTGTCCCAAGCCCATAATTCTGAACGTCCCCAACGGCATAGAAATCCTTGATCGCCGCGTTCGCGCCATCACGCTTGGGCCCGCCAAATGTCCTTGCGATTGAGGAGTAGCGGTACGACTCCGATCGCAATGCCGCCGATCCCGACGATGTTAGTGGTCAGGTCAAATGTCGGAATGCTGTAGAGTGCAATGAAAAAGAGGAAGAGTCCGCTCAACGCGGGCCAGATTACGTGGGTAAGCGATGACCACGTCCCGCTTGCGATCATGGTGCGGTAGTACCATGCGCAGGCAAGTCCGGTAAGCCCGAGGTAGAAGCAGATCTGAAAACCAATCGCGGTGATCGAGTCTCGCAGGATAACGTTGATCGTCGGGAGAAATGACGAAGCAATAAGAAGCATCAGCCCCGCGATCCAAATAAAGAAGATGGCGATGTAAGGGGTTCGCCACTTCGGGTGGAGCTTGGAATACCGCGGATGAATCGCTGCGTCACGTGCCTTGGCGAAAAGTGTGCGCGTAAATTGGAGCATCTGCGTCTCCACCGTCCCCACCGTACTGAGCAGCACTGCGATGATCGCGATATACCCCCACGTTGCTCCGAAAAGTTTCTCCGCGATCGCAAAGATAACATTCGTGTTGTAATGTCGGATCTCTGCATCAGAGAGTCCAAGTAGCGTGATGACAATGAAGATGACAAAAAAAGCCATAAGAAAGATCATCGCCCAGAACGCCGCTCGACCGGGAGTGCGGTTCGGATCCTTCGTTTCTTCACTCAAGTTCATCGTGACGTCCCATCCGTAGTAGAAAAATATTGCCACTAAAGCGCCATTGGCAAAGAGCCGCGGAGAGAAATTGAACGGAGAGAACCAACTCCACGAAAAGGCATGCTCCGGTGCGCGCGGGAAGACGATGAAACTCATCACGATGATCGCGAGAAGAATAATCCCTTCGATGATCGTCATGAACACCTGCACGTAGCTGGTGAGCTTGATGCCCCTGACGATGACCGCACTGATCACGGTGAGCCATAGCGCCGCAATAATGGTCACGAAGTGCACATTATTCATGAGCTCCGGCTTGAAGATGAGGAGCGTGGCGTTTGCGACCGGGATCATCGCGGATACCATGAAGACGCAGCAAAGAACGAGCAGCGCCCATCCCGCGAAGAATCCCAAGGTTTTTCCAAAGACGAGGCTCACCCAAGCATAGGAGGTTCCCGCACTGGCGATCGCTTTGTTGAGGTTGATGAATGCGAACGTAATGCCGAACATGATCAGTCCGCACGTCAGAATGCTCGCAGGCGAGAAGACTCCTGCTGTTGCGATGATCGTCGACGTGGTGATCTCGATACTGTATGCCGGCGCCGTACCCGCCACGCCCATCACGAGGGGGTGTACCAGATTCTGTGTAAACGATTCTTCGTTTAAGTCTGCGGCACCCGGTCTTCAAACTGGATGGCGAAGCGGTTTAACGCAGCTTTCCAGTCCCGTATCGGCATCGTCCACTTCTTGCTGATGTTGTTCAGGGCAAGATAAAACAGCTTGCTGACAGCTTCATCGGTCGGAAAGGAACTGCGGGCCTTGGTCACTTTTCGCAGGCTCATGTTAATCGATTCAATAGCGTTCGTGGTGTATATCACCTTTCGGATTTCCGGCGGGTAGTCGAAGAACGGTATGACGCGCGCCCAGTTACGGCGCCAGGACTGACTTATCGGTTTATACTGTTTATCCCATTTATCTTCGAATTCGGCAAGCCTGAGTTCAGCCTCGTCGGTAGTGGCTGCACTGTAAATCAACTTCAGATCGGCGGCGACTTCCTTCTGCGCTTTCCAGGGCACGAAATTCAGGCTGTTGCGCACCATGTGAACGATGCACAGCTGAACCGAGGTCTGCGGGTAGACCGCCTCGATGGCGTCCGGGAAGCCTTTCAGGCCGTCGACGCAGGCGATGAATATGTCCTGCACGCCACGATTTTTTAGCTCGGTCACGACCTGCAGCCAGAACTTCGCGCCTTCAGTTTGGGAGATCCACAGGCCCAGCACCTCCTTGTGGCCATCCATGTTGACGCCGATGGCCAGGTAGACCGCCTTGGTACGCACCGCGCCGTTGTCGCGCACCTTGACGTGAATGCAGTCGAGATAGAGGATCGGGTACACGGCGTCGAGCGGGCGGGCCTGCCAGAGCTTCACATCCTCGCTGACAGCGTCCGTGACGTTGGAAATGAGGGTCGGTGACACCTCGGTGCCGTACATCTCTTCCAGATGGCTTTGGATCTCCCGCACGCTCAGGCCACGCGCGTAGAGCGAGATGATTTTGTCGTCGAAGCCGGTCCAGCGTGTCTGATGCTTGACGACGATCTGCGGCTCGAACGTGCCCTGGCGGTCGCGAGGAACGTCAAGCGGCAGCGCGCCGAAATCGCCCTTGAGCGTCTTGATGCTATGGCCGTTGCGGGTGTTGGCAGTGCTGTTGGTCACCTCGCCGCTTTTGTCGTGGCCCAGGTGGTCGGTCATCTCGACTTCCAGCGCGCGCTCGACCAGCATCTTGGTGAGCTGCTTGAGCAGCCCATTTTCGCCGATCAGGTCCTCGGGCTTCTGGTAGTTTGCCAGCAGGCCGTCGGCAAGTTTGAGCAGTTCCGGATCGGGCTTGGCCCGCTTGTTACGCTTTACAACGGTCATCGTTTCTCCTAATGGCGGCAGTGTCCTGCCAAATGACCGTTTACACAATATTATTTACACCCTCCATCACGACCGACTCGCCAAAGCCCAGGGAATTTTCTTCCAGGCCCTCCCTTACCGTATGCCTTTGCGGCGTGAGGTCAGCTCGCTGCATATAGCCCCCCATCAATCTATGGTCGTAAGGCGACACGTCGGGGCACACAAGGGTGATTGCCACGATGTCCTTGCATTATAGTGATGCGCCTCTTCTCTGAAAGCAGAATCGTTACGAGAGTTTCCCGCATGAGACTATCGTGGCGCAGGCAACGAGGCCCGCTGCGGTCCAACTCAGCCAGGCGGCCATGTACCGGATCAGCCCGAACACAGCCACCATGAAAAAGCCACCGCCGGTGCTTGCCGGCGGTGGGTTCAAAGCGGGACAGCGTCCCGCATTGATCGCAACGCGATCAGATATTGCCGAACTTGTAGCGCAGGCCGACCCCGTAGAAGCGGCCGTTCTCGTAGTGCTGGCGTTCCAGGCTGGTCTCGTACGCGCCCGGCTCGCCCACGTTGCGGTTGAGCGTCTTGTTGGTCAGGTTCGAACCGTTGATCGACAGGGTCAGCTGGTCGGTGAGCTGGTAGTTGACGGACGCGTCCAGGATGCCGTAGGCGACAATGTAGCGGCCGTCGATCGGATTGACCTGCAAGGAATTGAAGATCGCCGGCGAACGCCACGTATAGACCACGCGCGCGGACAGCTTGTTGTCCTCGTACAGGCCGCTCAGGCTGTAGCTGTTCTTCGACTGCATCGGCTGCTGGGTCTGGACGACGTTCGGCGCCGCGGCCGTACCCATGTTGACCGGGTTTGCCGTCTTGACGTAGGTGTAGGAACCCGACACACCGAAGTTCTTCAGCCAGCCGGCCTCGCTGCCGAAGAAGTACTGGCCCGACAACTCGACGCCGCGGGCATAACCCTTCTCGGCGTTCAACTTGCGCCCGATCATCCACTGGCCGTTCGGGCAGCCGTTCGGGACCACGCCCTTGTAGAGGGGCGCCGTCGGCACGGTCGCGCACTGGGCCAGGGTGTTGATGAAGCCGTTGATCTCCTTGTCGAACAGCGCGGCGGCCACGTAGTTGGTCTTGCTGAAATAGCGTTCCAGCGAGATGTCGTAGCTGTGGGCCGTCAGCGCATGCAGCTGCGCGTTGCCCGCGCCGCCGGTGCCGTCGTTGGGGTTCACGCTGACGACCGGGTTCAGGTCGCCCAGGTCCGGACGCGTCATGCCGCGGCCGTAGCCGAAGCGGGCCAGGAAGTCCTTGCTCAACTCATAGGTTGCGTTGAGCGACGGCAGCGCATTGGTGTACGACATGCTCTGCGTCACGTCGCGCGGGGTGGGGGTGCCGCTGCTGGTATCGATCGCACGGAAACTCGACGTACCTTGGGTATGCACGAGGCGCACGCCGGCGCTGCCCTTGAGACGGTCGTCCAGCAGCGAGAACTCGCCCATCAGGTACCCGGCCTGGGTCTTTTCGTCGATGCTGTGGCGGTTGTTGATGTTCTCGGCCAGTGCGTTGTCCGGCAGGATGCCCAGGTTCGGGAACGCGGTGCGCACCTGATTGCCCAGCAGGTTGTCCGGCGCGTACACCACGTAACCGCCGGAATAGCCCGCGCGGCCGTACATGAAGTTGTCCGGCGCCGATTCCGTGTAGTGGCCGGTCGCGGCCGAGATGCCGTTGGCGCCCGTGGCCGTGTCCAGGCCCTTGCCGTCCGTGGTCAGGTTGACCCCGAAACGATAGTCCTTGTAGCGATCGGTCTTCTTCGTGAAGCGCGTGCCGAACTTGATGCTGCTGAAGAACCAGCCCTCGTCAGGCACGAAGCGCCCGTCCAGCGCCAGCGCGCTGCCGGTGTCGTGAAAGGTCTGGTTCGTGCCGTTGTTATAGTTCTGCACCAAGTAGTTGGACGGGTCGCTCAGGCTCGGGCCCGTGAAGGTGGTCTGGTGCGGGGCGCCGTCGAGCAGGCGATTGGTCGTCCAGAACAGGCCAGGCTTCGAATACAGTTGCACCGAGCGGTTGTCCTGCGACTGGTTCGCCTTCAGGTAGGACAGGTCGGCCTTGAAGTACAGGGCCGGCGTCGGGTTCCATTCGACGCCACCGGCCGCGATCCACGTCGTGTACGGACGGTGCTCGTCGCCGCCCAGGGTGGTCGTGCGCGAATTCAGGAAGGAGCCGCCGAGCAGGCGCCGGGTCGTCAGGACGTCGTCGCTGCCGCCGTTCTTGTTGCGGTTCGCCAGGCCCTCCGTCAGGTTGAACGGCGTCGTCTGCAGGTTCTGCACGTTGCCGCCATCCACCGAGTTCAGGCCGCGATAATTTTGGTGGTACAAGTAGTACGTGTAGTTGCCGTCGACGTAGAAGCGCAGCGTGTTGTCGACGCGCCAGTCGGCCGCGAGGTTGAAGCCGCGGCGCTGGAACTTGATCGTTTCCTCGAACACGTTGTTGGAAACCGTGGGCGCCGCTATGATGTTCCTGATCTGGTCGGGCGTGAGGCCCGCCAGATTGGGCGTATTGGGGCCGACGGTCGCCGACGCCGGCAGCGTGGCCACGTTGGCCAGGTACGAGACATCGGTGCGGCCGATATATTGCGACATCGGCTGCAAGGGGCTGTTCGACGCGTTGGCATTGGCCATCGCCGCGTATTCGGCGCTGTCGGCGCGTATCGCGCGCTTGTAGTTGGCGCCGCCGTTGGCCGGGTTGTTGTCCGAACGGCCGATGCCCGACGAGAAGGTCGCCGCCGCCAGCACGCCGATGCGGCCGCCGCCGGACAGGTTCGAGCGGTTGGCCAGCATGCCGAAGACGTCCGGCGTCGACTTCTTGTCCAGGTCATCGTATTTCGCCCCGATGTTCAGCGCGCCCGTGAAGCCCTTGAAGTCGCTCGGGTTGCGGGTGCGGAGATTCACCAGGCCGCCGATGGCGCCCTCGACGTGCTCGGCCGACGGATTCTTGTACACGTCGATGCCGGCGATCATGCTGGGGATGGCGCCTTCCAGGTTGAACTCGCGGCTGCCGGCCGTGAAGTACGAGCGGCCGTTGACCGTGGACGCGGTCAGGTTGGACAAGCCGCGGATCGTCACGCCGGAGCCCTGCCCCACGGGCGATGCGCCCTGGCCGCCGTAGCGGTAGCCCTGTACGCCGGGGATGCGGGTCATCGTTTCGGTGACGTTCGGGTCGGGCAGCTTGCCGATGTCGTCGGCCGTGATCGAATCCACGACTTCCATGGCGTCGCGCTTGATGGTGGCGGCCGACTGCGCGCTGGCGCGGATACCCGTCACGACGACGGTGTTGCTGTCAGCCTGCTGCGCGTACGCGGTGACCGCGAAGGCTTGCGCCAGCGCCAAGGCGACGACCGACATCCTGGGTCCGATGTTGCGATTCTGCTTCATGTGCTTCTCCTCTGTAGTCCATCTGGCATGGGTGTGCCGGCTTCGATGTCCGGCGTTTTAGGTATCGATAACAACGCAGCCTTGAGTTATGGGTGCCATCCTTCCTTGTATTAATGCCTTCATGAAATAACATGTTCCACGTGGTGTTTACGCGACGCCGGGGTGCGCATGCCGCTGGGTATCGATCACTTCTCCGCCACCCGCTCCGCACGCACGGGGGCGAGCACGAAGCGATAGCTGGCGGGTGCGAGCGGGATGCGGTACTTCACGTGCGGCCGGCCAGGCTCCAGCCGGTGTCGCCGCCCACGCCCGCCTGCGCCATGTCGACGAGCACCGTGCCGTCGCCGTGCGGCGCGATCTCGGAACTCTTCCACGTGCCGCGCGACCGCAGATACAGGAGGTCTTCGCACGGGAATGCCGGCGCGTTGAACGCGAACGGCGTGTCGGCGCCCACGCGGATGCCGGCGCCGTCGGCGCCCGTCGAGCGGAACCAGCGCACGTCCGCATGAACCGCCTGCCCTTGTCTCGTTGTACGTGCATGTCGGTCGGGTCCTTTAGCGGAAGCGCAGGCCGTCGACGAATTCGTTCACCTCGAGCAGTCCCGCCTCCGGTCCCGTCAGGCGCTTGCCGCCCACCGTCACGTTCTCGATCGTGACGTTCCTGACCTTGCGCGCGGCATCGCGGCCCGTGATGGCCGACGCACTCGGCGATCCCTTGCCCGTGTAATGGATGTTGCGGAGGGTGACGTTCTCGATGCCGAGGCCCGGGCTCGTGTTGTACTTGGCCGTGTACGCGATCTTGAGGTTGAAGAGCTTGCCCTCTTCGATGCGGTCGACGCGGATGTCCTCGAACACGACGTCACGCACCAGGTTGTCGTCGCCGGCCATGATGCCGAGCGCTCCCTCGTACTCCGGCTCGTCCTCGTCGTGGTCGAGGATGTCGATATTGGAAAAGCGCAGCCGTTCCAGCACCTCGCTTTGCGGATGGGCCGGGGTCGGCGTGTTGCCGTGGATGCCGATCAGCACGGCATGCGCGATGTCGGCCCACAGGGTCGTGTCCTTCACCACGACGTCGCGCGTGTTGCCCCAGATGTCCCAGCGGTGGTTGTAGAACGTGAGGCAGTCGTCCGACGTGCGGACAAAACTGTCCGCGATCGCCACGCGTTCGCAGGCGAAGTGTCCGAGGCCGTCCGACCACTGGCCGGCGCCGATCGTGCGGATGCTCTTTTCCACGAGGTCCTGCGACAAGATGCAGCGCATCGTGCCGTGCGGCTGGTTGATGGCGATCGGGCCGTCGATCTCGATGTTGCGCGAATTCCGGATGGTCGCCACGTCGGCGCCGTCGAACAGGCCGTCGCTGATCACCTTGACGTCCTCGACGCCATCGATGACGAGCGGGCTTTTCAGCATGGCGGCGCCGTGGATATAGACCTTGGTGTGCGAGCGCAGGCGGAAGTCGCCGCTGTGGATGCCGGGCCCGAAGAACACGACGGGCCGCGTCAGGTCGGGCGTGGTGCCGGTGCCCACGTCATAGGAAGACAGGTTCGCGGGCACGGCCGGCATGTCGGCCCGGATCGCATGGGTGAACACGTGCAGGTTGTGCAGGTGGTCGTCGTCGAATTCGACGCTGAGGTTCTCCGGACGGCGCAAGGTGAGATAGACGATGCCGTCGCGGACCGCGGGCTTGACGCCCTTCGCGTCCGGCCGTACGGTCACCTTGGAAAACATGCCGTTGTTCTTCTGGACCGCCACCTCGACGGTGCCGTCGAAATTGAAGTAGACCATCGAGGCGTCCTGGGGCTTGTCGAGGTCCACCTTGACGTTGTATTCGTACAGGTCTTGCCAGGCGCCGCCGGGAACGCGCACGCGCACCGTGTAGTCGTCGTTGTGATGCGAATAGCGGATGGGGTTCGGGAACGGGTGCACCTGCAACCGGTTTTCGGCGGCATGTGCACCGGATGCGGACAAGCAGGCGCCAAGGATGGCCAGCGGCGCGGCACATCGGCGCACGAACGTGCGTAACGTGGACAAGAACATCGTCTCCTCCGCCCTTGCGTGCGGATTGCGCCGCCGCCGGGCTCTTGTGTAGTCGTAGCTGGATCGGGAAACGCCCAGCCTTGTTGGTATCGATAACAGCAATCGTTATCGTTATATCGCAGCAAATGCGGAAGTCACAGCCTTCGCCCGCATCCGGACAGGTCGGGCTGATGCTCATTGCTAATCATAGCGTGGCGCGACGACCGCGAGCCATATGTTTTTTATCGAAATGGATATGTTTTGCACATGGCAGAGCGCTTCGGCGCACGCTTTCGTTAACGATAACAAAAGATAGATGATCCGTGCTAGCATCGCCGCGGCAGTACGGCAGCACCCTTCGATCGCAGTCCAACTCACGCCTGCACGGCATGGAGACGCCAATGAAACGAATGGAACCGAACGACCGTAACGACACCGCCGCCCGCCCCGCCTTGAGCTCCGCGGAAGCTCCAGACGACGTGTCGCGTGCCGAACTGGGACGCCGCAGCTTCCTGCTGAGCCTGGGCGCCCTCGCGCTCGCCGGCTGCGGCGCGGGCGGCGGCGACAGCCCCGCCACCCGCCTGCTTTCCACCGGCACGATGAGCGCGACCGCCGCCGCGACCGCCGCCTTCGTCCACCCGGGCCTGCTGCACACGCAGGCCGATTTCGACCGCATGAAGGCGAAATACACGACGTCCCCGTGGTCCGGCAGCTGGAACCTCTTGATCAATAATTCGCATGCGAGCCTGACGTACACGCCGCATCCGCAGACCATCGTGTACCGCGGCTACGACGGCGTCCATCCGGAGAACTACAGCACCCTGTTCAACGACGTCGCCGCCGCCTACGCCTGCGCCCTGCGCTGGAAGATTTCGGGCGACACGGCCTACGCCGACAAGGCCGTCCAGATCATGAATGCGTGGTCCTCCACGCTCACCGGCATCTCGGGCACGACGGACGCCGACCTGGCCGCCGGCATCTACGGCTACGAGTTCGCCAACGCCGGCGAGATCATGCGCACGTACAGCGGCTGGGCCACGGCGGATTTCACGAGCTTTCAGAACATGATGAAGAACGTGTTCTATCCCATCAACCACGACTTCCTCATCCGCCACAACAACACCGACGTCACGCATTACTGGGCCAACTGGGACCTGTGCAATATGGCGTCCATCCTCGCCATCGGCGTCCTGTGCGACGACCAGTCCCTGTTCGACGAAGCCGTCACCTACTTCCAGTCGGGCGCCGGCAACCGCGCGGTGGCGCAGGCCGTGTACTACATCCACCCGGGCTTCCTGGGCCAATGGCAGGAATCGGGCCGCGACCAGGGCCACAACACGCTCGGCATCGCACTGATGGGCGCGATGTGCGAGATGGCCTGGAACCAGGGCGTGGACCTGTACGGCTACGACAACAACCGCTTCCTGATGGGCGCGGAATACGTGGCCAAGGCCAACCTGATCCAATCCGGCACGACGTATTACACGGTGCCCTACGTTCCGTACAACAACGTCGACAACGTCAACCAGACGGTCTTCTCGACCAGTAGCCAGGGCAATGTCCGCCCATGCTGGGCACTGGTGTACAACCATTACGTGAACCGCAAGGGCCTCGCGGCGCCGTATTCGAAGATGTTCGCGCTGCAGATCCAGCCGGAAGGCGGCGGCGGCAACTACGGCTCGACGAGCGGCGGCTACGACCAGCTGGGCTACGGCACCCTCACCTGCACGCGCGATCCGATCGCCGCCGGCGTTTCGCCCAGCGGCCTCAAGGCGCGCACGCCGGCCGGGCAGGTGGAGCTGTCGTGGTGGGGCAGCGCCTACGCCACCAGCTACAACGTCAAGCGCGCGACGTCCACCAGCGGCCCATGGACCGTCATCGCGAGCGGCATCAGCGATCTGCTGACGTACACCGACAATCCGGGCGCGGGCACGTGGTACTACGTCGTCTCCGCCATCACGCCGGCCGGCGAGACGGCCGATTCGAACCGGGCCACGGCCAAGGTGGGCAAGGTCTTGCACACCTACCTCGCCTGCGACGAGGGCACGGGCACGGTGGTGTCCGACGCCAGCGGCCAGGGCCACGCCGGTACGCTGACGGGCAGCGCCGCGTGGGGTGCGGGCAAGTCGGGCAGCGCCCTCGCGCTGAACGGCAGCACCGATTATGTGAGCCTGCCGGCCAACCTGGTGACGGACCTGACGGACTTCACGGTGGCCTGCTGGGTGTATTGGAACGCGTCGCGCAACTGGGAACGGATCTTCGATTTCGGATCGGGCACGGGCCGCTACATGTTCCTGACGCCGCGCTCCGGCAGCGGCGTCGTGCGCTTCGCCATCACGGTCGACGGCGGCCATGGCGAGCAGGCCGTCACCGGAACGGCCGCCCTGCCGACGGCGCAATGGGTGCACGTGGCCGTCACGCTGTCGGGACAGAACGCCACCTTGTACGTGAACGGCACGGCGGTCGGCACCAACAGCGCGGAGTTCCTGCCGCCGTGGCAGCTGGGCGGGACGAGCCAGAACTGGATCGGCCGCTCGCAGTACTCGGGCGACCCCTACTTCAACGGGAAGATCGACGAGTTCCGCATCTATCGCGGCGCCCTCGGCGCGACGGACATCGCGGCGCTGATCGCATCCAGCTGATCGCGGGACGGGCGGCCCGGCCGGCGCCCGGTCATTCCTCCGGCACGACCGCCGTCACTTCGATCTCGACCCGCGCGCGGTCTTCGATGAGGGCGCTCACCGCGACGGCCGTCATCGCCGGATAGTGCGCGCCGATGATCTCGCGGTAGGCCGCGCCCAGCGCGCCGGACGCGGCCAGGTACTCGCGCTTGTCGACCACGTACCAGGTCATGCGCACGATGTGTTCGGGGCGCGCCCCGGCCTCGCGCAGCACGGCGACCGCGTTGGACAAGGCCTGGCGCGCCTGGGCCGCGAAGTCGTCGCTTGGGAAGCGCCCTTCCGCATCCCAGCCGATCATGCCGCTCACGAACACGAAACGGCCGCGCGCCGCGATACCGTTCGCGTATCCGCGCGGGCGCGGCCAGCCCGGTGGCTGCAGGATCTCCATCACGTTCCTTCCTTCGCCGCGCGCAGCAGTTCGCGCGCGATGATCAGTTGCTGCACTTCGGTGGCGCCCTCGTAGATGCGCAGGGCGCGGATCTCGCGATACAGCCGCTCGGCCGGATGGCCGCTGGTGACGCCCAGCCCGCCGAACATCTGCACCGCCGCGTCGATCACCTGCTGCGCGGATTCCGTCGCCGTCATCTTGGCCATCGCCGCTTCCTTCGTCACGCTGCCGCCCTGGTCGCGCTGCCACGCCGCGCGGTACGTCAGCAGTGCGCTGGCGTCGATGGCGGTGGCCATCTGCGCGAGCCTCGCCTGCGTCAGCTGGAAGTCGGCCAGCGTCTGGCCGAACATCTGCCGGCGCGTCGCATGCGCCAGCGCCTCGTCGAAGGCACGGCGCGCAAAGCCGAGCGCCGCCGCCGCGACCGAGGTGCGGAACACGTCGAGCGTCGCCATCGCCACCTTGAAGCCCTGCCCGGCCGCGCCGATGCGCTGCGCGGCCGGCACCCGGCATGCGTCGAAGCGGATGCGCGCCAGCGGGTGCGGGGCGATCACGTCGATGCGCTCGGCGACGGCGAAGCCCGGCGTGTCGGCATCGACGACGAACGCGCTGATGCCGCGCGCGCCCGGCGCCTCGCCCGTGCGCGCGAAGACGACGTAGAAATCCGCGATGCCGCCGTTCGAGATCCACGTCTTCTCGCCATCGAGGACGTACGCCTCGCCGTCCGCGCGCGCGGCGCAGCGCATGGCGGCGACGTCCGACCCGGCGTCCGGCTCCGACAGCGCGAACGCCGCGATGGCCTCCCCGCGCGCCACGCGCGGCAGGTAGCGCTCGCGTTGCGTCGTCGTTCCGAACAGGCTGATCGCGCCGGCGCCGAGGCCCTGCATGGCGAAGGCGAAATCGGCGAGGCCGTCGTGGCGCGCCAGCGTCTCGCGGATCAGGCAGATGGTGCGGGTGTCGATAGCCGCGCCTTCCGCACCGATCGCATGCTGCAGCCAGCCACCCTGCCCCAGCAGGCGGACGAGGTGCCGGCACGCGCCGTCGACATCGGCGCCGTGCCCGCCGCGCACGTGTTCCCTGGCCCACGCATCGAGCGTCGCTTCCAGCTCGGCGTGCCGGGCTTCGAAGAACGGCCACGCGAGATAACGCTTGTCCGCCATGTCAGTCTCCTTCGAAACCGGGCGTCGTCTTCGCCGCGAAGGCGTGATAGGCGCGGTGGAAGTCGTTCGTCGCCATGCAGATCGCCTGCGCCTGGGCTTCGGCCTCGAGGGCTTCATGGATACCCATGCTCCACGCCTGTTGCAGCATTTTTTTCGTCATGCCGTGCGCGAAGGTCGGGCCCTCCGCCAGGCTGCGTGCCAGCAGCAAGGCCTCGCCCAGGACCTCGTCGGGGGCGCACAGGCGGTTGAAGAAGCCCCAGCGTTCGCCCTCCTCGGCCGACATCGCGCGACCCGTGTACAGCAGCTCGGCGGCCCGCCCCTGGCCGATCAGGCGCGGCAGGATGGCGCACGCCCCCATGTCGCAGCCGGCCAGGCCGACCTTCGCGAACAGGAACGCCGTCCGCGCCCGCGTGCTGCCCAGCCGCAGGTCGGACGCCATCGCCAGGATCGCACCCGCCCCCGCGCACACGCCGTCGACGGCCGCCACGATGGGCTGCGGACAGGCCAGCATCGCCTTCACCAGGTCGCCCGTCATGCGCGTAAAAGCCAGCAGGCCGGGCATGTCCAGCCGCGTGAGCGGCCCGATGATCTCATGGACGTCGCCGCCGGAGCAGAAATTGCCGCCCGCGCCCGCGAGGACGACGGCCTTCACGTCGTCGGCGTAGGCCAGCGCGCGGAACAGGTCGCGCAGCTCGGCGTAGGCGTCGAACGTCAGCGGGTTCTTGCGCTCCGGGCGGTTCAACGTGATAGTGGCGACGCCGTCGCGCGCCTCGTAGAGGAAGTGCTCCGCGCGGTAGTCGGACAGCGTGGTGCGGCTGCGCGGCAGCGCATGCGGTTCGCCCTGCAGGTAACGCATGGTGTGCTCCTAGTCCTAGTCCTGGTCGTCGTTGTCGTTCAAGTGCCGTTTCATCGTGTCGAGCAGCGCGATCATGTGCGCCTTGTCGGCGGCGGGAATGTCGCGGAACAGGTCCGCCACCCAGCCTTCGTGCACGGCCGCCATCTCGGCGAAGGTCGTGCGGCCGAGGGGCGTGAGCTTGACCATGAATGCGCGCCCGTCCTGCGGATCGGGCACGCGCACGACCAGCCGTTCGCGCTCGAGCTGGTCCGCGATGCCCGTGACGTTGCCGCCCGTGACCATCATCCGCTGCGACAGCTCGCCCATCCGTAAGCCCTCCGGATGGCGCTCCAGCTGGGCCATCAGGTCGAAGCGCGGCAACGTGATGCCGAAGGCGGCGCGCAGGCGGCCGCGGATCGTGTTCTCGACGCGCGTCGTGCAGGCCAGCATGCGCAGCCACAGCTTGAGCGCCTGGTGATGCTCGCCCGTCAGGCGCGCCGTCAGGTCGGGCTTCACATCACCTCCCCGCCCGCGACGGCGACCGCCTGGCCGTTCATGGCCGAAGCAGCCGGCATGCACAGCCACGCCACGGCGTGCGCCACCTCGTCCGGCCGCACGAGCCGTCCCTGTGGATTGGCGGCGGCCAGTTCCGTGCGTGCCTGCTCCTCCGAGCGGCCCGTCTTGCGCACGATGGTGGCGACGGCATCCAGGACGATATCCGTCTCGGTAAATCCCGGACACACGGCATTCACGGTGACGCCTTTCACGGCCACCTCCAGCGCCAGCGCGCGCGTGAGCCCGACGAGGCCGTGCTTGGCCGCGCAATACGCCGCCACATAGCGGTAGCCCGTGAGCCCGGCCGTGGACGCGACGTTGACGATGCGTCCCCAGCCCGCGTCGAGCATGCCCGGCAGGGCCGCCTGGATGCAGTGGTAGGCGCCGCTCAGGTTCGCGTCCAGCATGCGCTGCCACAGCGCGGCGTCGGTGCGGCTGAACGGTGCCGATGCGGCCTGGCCCGCATTGTTGACGAGGATGTCCACCGCGCCGGCACGCGCGAACGCGTCGTCCACGCTCGCGGCATCGGTGACGTCCGCCGTCTGCCATGCCGTGCCGCCGCCCAGGTCGGCCGCCGCCGCTGCCAGTGCGGCCGCATCGCGTGCCATCAGGGTCACGCGCGCGCCGTGGTCGCGCAATGCGCGTGCGATGGCCAGGCCGATGCCCCGGCTGGCGCCCGTCACCACGGCATGCTTTCCGCTCAATGTGTCCATCAACCCTCCAGCAGCCGCGCCGCGATCTGCTGCGGCGTGAGGCCCGTGTTTGCCGCCGCCAGCTGGCGCTCGCGTTCCAGGTTGCGCTCCAGCTGGGCCTTGCCGGCGAGGTACTGCTTCGGCCACGCGACGGCCGTGTAGCCGATCCTTGCGGCTTCCGCCAGCGTCCAGGCGGGATTCGCCAGATGCGGCCGGCCCACCGCGCACAGGTCCGCGCGGCCCGCCGCGATGATGCTGTTGGCGTGATCCGCCTCGAAGATGGCGCCCACGGCGATCGTCGGGATGCCGGCCTCGTTGCGGATGCGGTCCGCGAACGGTGTCTGGTACATGCGCCCGAACTGCGGCTGTTCCGCCTTGCTCACCTGGCCGGACGAGCAATCGATCATGTCCGCTCCGGCCTCCTTGAACAGCCGCGCGATGTGCACCGCGTCTGCGGGCGTGATGCCGCCGTCGACCCAGTCGTGGGCCGAGATGCGCACGCTCACCGGTTTTCCCGCCGGCCAGACCGCGCGCATCGCGCGGAACACACGCAGCGGATAGCGGCAGCGGTTTTCCAGGCTGCCGCCGTAATCGTCCGTGCGGCGGTTGGTCAGCGGCGAGATGAACGACGACAGCAGGTAGCCGTGCGCGCAGTGCAGTTCGAGCCAGTCGAAGCCGGCGGCGTCGGCCGCCAGCGCCGCGCGCACGAAGTCGGCTTCGATGCGCGCGAGATCGTCGTCGGTCGCGGCCCGCGCGACTTGCGAGATGCCCGGCAGGTACTGCTGTTCCGAGGCGGCGATCAGTGGCCAGTTGTGGTCCGGGAGCGGCTGGTCGATGCCGTCCCACATGGGGCGCGTCGAGCCTTTCGGGCCGGCGTGGCCGAGCTGGAGGCCGATGCGCGCATCTGTGTGGCCGTGCACGAAGTCGACGATGCGCTTCCACGCGGCCGTGTGCGCCGGCGCATACATGCCCGGACAGGCCGGCGTGATGCGCGCGTCGGCCGAGACGCAGGTCATCTCCGCCATCACGAGCGCCGCCCCGCCCTGCGCCCGCGCGCCGAGGTGGACAAGGTGATAGTCGCCCGGCACGCCGTCGACGGCCGAATACTGCGCCATCGGCGAGACGACGATGCGGTTCTTGAGGAACACGTCGCGCACGCGCAGCGGCGTGAACATCGGCGGTACGTGCGTGTTCGCGGGCAGATCCACGCCCGCCAGCGCACACGCGCGCCGCGCGAACCAGTCCTCGAAGTGCGCGACATAGCCCGGGTCGCGCAGGCGCAGATTCTCGTGCGAGATGCGCTGGCTGCGCGTGAGCATCGAGTACGCGAACTGCTCGGCGTCGAGCGCCGTGTAGCGCTCCACGTTCTCGAACCATTCCATCGAATTGCGGGCCGCCGACTGGATCTTGAGCACTTCCACCGAACGGCTGGCCTGGTAGGCGTCGAGCGCGGCGCGCAGATCGCCGTCGTGTGTGCCGATAGCGCGGGCCAGCTCGATCGCATCTTCCAGCGCCAGCTTGGTGCCGGAACCGATCGAGAAGTGGGCCGTATGCGCAGCGTCGCCCATCAGCACCACGGGCACGTCGCCATTCCAATGGACCCACCGCCCGCAGACGATGCGCGGGAACGCGATCCAGATGGCGGCGCCCCTCAGGTGGGCGGCGTTCGACAGCAGCGGATGTCCGTCCAGGTGGTCCGCGAACAGGCGCTCGCAGAACGCGATGCCCGCTTCCTGCGGCATGTCCGCCAGGCCGGCGCGGCGCCAGACATCGTCAAGCGTCTCGACGATGAACGTCGAGGTGTCGCCGTCGAACTGGTAGACGTGGGCCTGGAACCAGCCGAACGCGGTCTCCTTGAAGATGAACGTGAAGGCATCGAATTTTTTCTTCGTGCCCAGCCACACGAAGCGGCAGCGGCGCGTCTCGATCGACGGCTGGAACGTGTGCGCGTAACGGGTCCGGATGCGGCTGTTCAGGCCATCGGCGGCGATCACGAGATCGGCGCCGTAGCGCCGGGCGACGGCCTGGTCGTCCTGCACGTCCGTCTCGAACACGAGCGTTACGCCGAGTTCCTCGCAGCGCCGCTGCAGGATGTTCAGCAGCCGCTTGCGGCCGATGCCGCAGAAGCCGTGGCCGCCCGACGTGATCCGCTCGCCCTTGAAGAAGACGTCGATGTCGTCCCAGTGGTTGAACGCCTGCAGGATGCTGCGCGCCGTCGGCTCGTCGGCCGCGACGAGGTTGCCCAGCGTCTGGTCCGAGAACACGACGCCCCAGCCGAACGTGTCGTACGGCCGGTTGCGTTCGACGACGACGATGCGGTGCCCTGGGTCCCGCTTCTTCATCAGCAGGGCGGCGTACAGGCCGGCGGGTCCGCCGCCGATGCAGACGATGTTCATGATTGTCGCAGTTTGAAGCGCTGCAGCTTGCCCGTCTCCGTGCGCGGCAGCTTGTCGGTGAAGCGCACGGCGCGCGGGTATTTGTACGGGGCGATCTGCGCCTTGACGAAATCCTGCAGCGCATGGGCCATCCCGGGCGTCGGTTCGTGGCCGGGCTTGAGCACGACGTGCGCTTCCACGATCTGGCTGCGCTCCTCGTCCGCCCGCCCGACGACGCCGCACTCCGCCACCGCCGGATGCCGCAGCAGCGCCTCTTCCACCTCGGCGCCGGCGATGTTGTAACCGGCCGAGATGATCATGTCGTCCGTGCGGGAGCGGTAGTAGAAATAGCCGTCCGCGTCCGTCTCGTAGCTGTCGCCCGTCAGGTTCCAGCCGTCCAGCACATAGTCGCGCTGGCGCTCGTCGGCGAGGTAGCGGCATCCCGTCGGGCCTTTGACGGCAAGGCGCCCGATCACGCCGGGGCCCACGGGATGGCCGTCGTCGTCGAGCACGCAAGCGCGGTAGCCGGGGACCGGCTTGCCGGTCGCGCCGGGACGGATGTCCGCGCCGCTGGCGGAAATGAAGATGTGCAGGATCTCGGTGGCGCCGATCCCGTCGATCATGGCGATGCCGGTGGCCGCCTGCCAGCCTTCGCGCGTCGCGAGCGGCAGCGCTTCGCCGGCGGACACGCATTTCTGCAGCGAGCGCAGATCGTAATGCGGGACGAGGGGCGTCATCTGGCGATAGAACGTCGGCGCCGTGAAGCAGACGGTGGCCTTGAAGCGCTCGATCGCCGCCAACAAGCCCTCCGGCGTGAGCTTTTCGAGCAGCACGCCGGCCGCGCCCACGCGCATGGGGAACAGCAGCAGTCCGCCCAGGCCGAACGTGAAGGCCAGCGGCGGCGTGCCGATGAAGACGTCGTCCGCGCGCGCGCCGAGCGTGTGGCGCGGGAAGCAGTCGCAGATCGCCAGGATGTCGCGGTGGAAGTGCATCGTGCCCTTGGGGACGCCGGTCGTGCCGGACGTGAAGCTGATGAGGCAGACGTCGTCGGCCGCGGTGTCGACCGCTTCGAAAGGCGCAGCGTGGCGCGCCATGCGCGTTTCCAGCCCGTCCGGTTGTCCGCCGCCCTGGAAATAGTAGACGGGCGGATGGACATCGGCCTGTTCGAGTTCGTCCGCCAGCGACCGGGCGCACAGCACCGCGTTGACCCGCGCCTTGTCGAGGATGACGGACAGTTCACGCGCCCGCAGCAGCGGCATGGTCGGCACGGCGACGAGGCCGGCCTTGAACACGGCGAGGATCGCGGCCGCCATCATCGGGCAGTTCGCGCCGCGCAGCAGCACGCGGTTGCCCGGCACGAGACCCATGTCGGCGCACAGCACGTGGGCGATGCGGTCGACCTGGTCGCGCAGCTGGGCATACGTCCACGTCACCTTCTCGCCGAGGACGGCGGTGCGCGCGCCGCGCCCGGCGTCGACGTGGCGGTCGAGCAGTTCGGCCACGCAATTCAGGCGCGCCGGATAGCGGAGCTCCGGCAGGTCGAACACGAGGTCCGGCCACAAGTCGGCGGGCGGGAGGTGATCCCGCGCGAATGTGTCGACGTGGGCCGAGGAACTTGACTCTGCAGCGGACCAGCTCGTCATGAAGCGCCCCCGGAGAAAAGGTCAGTCGGTGCTTACCGGGAGATACTTTAAACCTAAAGTAAATCGGCGCGCAACTCGGCTTGCATAGACAACCCGGATCCGCAAACGCAGTGGATCTTCGCCGGGGTGTTCGGCGGAGCACGGGGGCCGTCTTCGGGGGGCTGGCCCGCCGTGCTCTTCATGCCGATCAGTTGCTGTACAACAAGCCGCGTCCGGTGCCGGAGACGTAGATCCGTCCGTAGATGTTCTGGTCTGCCGCCATCACGCCGATACCGCCGAACTGGTGCGCATCGTCGTTGAAGCGCGTCCAGGTGGCGCCGCCGTCATCGGAGCGGTACACGCCCCACTGCCCGTTCATCACGCCCACCACGTAGACCGCGGCCGGGTACGAGGCGCCGGGAGCCGCCTTGCCCAGCGCTACCAAGGTGGCGCCCTGCATTTCAGGCCAGGACCACGTACCGTGGGTGCCCCAGAACGAGGTGAAGTTGGTGAGCTTCGTCCAGGTCGCGCCCGAATCCGTCGAGTGGTACATCGCGTTGCCGTCGGCCAGCCAGATATCGCCTTCCACGTTCGGGTTCACCGCGACGGACGTATTGCCGAAGGCGGTCACCATCGGGCTGGTGCCCTTGAACGCGGTGCTCTCCGTAAACGTGTGGCCGCCGTCCGTCGAGTACCAGAAGTGCGCCGTATCCGACCACTGGTTCCACCATGCGCCGCCCGAATCGTATGCGTAGACCTTGTTCGGGTTCCTGCGGTCCGCGGCCAGGCGGTAGCCGCGATTGATGCCGACGCTGGAAAGCGCGGGCAGATTGGTCCGGATCCATGTCGCGCCGTTATCGGTGGTATAGGACGACACCGAGTTGGCCGGTGCCCAGACCGCCTTGTTGCGCGCGCTGACCACGATATTCGATTCGCCGCTCGTGTTTTGCGCGCCTTGCGGCAGGCTGGCGAACGACGTCCAGCTCTTGCCGCCGTCGCCCGACCAGTCACCATAGGCGGCGCCGCTCGAGTTGACGACGCCGACGCTGGCGATGTAGAGCGGATCGGACCACGCCATGTCGGCGGCGTTGCCGCTGCTCCAACCCAGGCCGGGACCCAGTGTCGGCTTCGTTGCCAGGTCGGTATCCACCCAGGCGCCGACGTCGCCGGAGCTGTTGATGAACTTGTAGGGCGCTCCGGCCGGCGGCGTGGCGATGGCGATGGCGGCGGTTTCCTCGATGCCGTTGAGCGTGCTGTTCCAGGTCGGCGTGGCGGCGGAGGCGTTCCAGGTCTCGACGATGCCGCCGCCGTGGATGTGCATGATGTGGTCGGGGTTGGACGGATCGATCTCGACGTCGTCGACCCAGCCTGGAGCGACTTCGCCTGGCGTCATCGCTTCGATTTCGCGCCAGGTCTGGCCGTCGTCGTCGGACAACTGAACGATCTGCTGGCCGCTGAAGTTGCCCCAGGAGTTGGACACGCCCAATGCGATGCGGGTGGTCGCGCCGGTGCCGGAGACGGACAGTCCGCCCATGCCGAAGTTCAACCACTGGGCCGGCTCTTCGCTCTTGAGCAGGGTCCAGTTGGTGCCGTCGAACTTGTAGAGCCGGGCCGGTCCGCCGGCACCTGGACCGGCGCCCTTGGTGAACACCACGTAGAACATGCCGTCGTCGGCGCGCACCATGTGCGGGATGTGGTAGCCGGACACAGGGGTCGCAACCGGGGCCCACGTGGCGCCGCCGTCGGTGGACTTGACCATGTTCGACGCCAGGCCTGCCGCGGCCACGTAGTCCGGGGCGATGGCGGCGTAGATGGTCTGGGTTGCGGTCCCCGCATCCTTCGGGTGCTTCTTTTCCTTGTGCGGGCCCCTGATGTCGGCGTCGTACACGACCAGCTCGACGCCCATGGCGCTGCCGCCCACGGCATTGACCTGTTCCTGGCTCATCGTGGCGGTCGACAGCGACGTGACCTGGGCCCACGTTTGACCCGAGTCCGTGCTCTTCCACAGGCCGGCCGTGCGCGAACCGTAGAACAGCGTCGACGGCAGATTCGGGTCGACCATCAGGCGTTCGCCCATCGCGCGGCCGGCATTGTTGCCGCCCACCGGGAACGGCAGGTCGACGTGCGTCCACGTGGTACCACGGTCGCTGGAGATATACAGGCGGCCGTTGCCTTCGAACGTGTACATGCCCGTGGCCATGTAGACGACCTGGTCGTTGGTCGGATCGACGGCGAGGCTTTCGACGCCATGGAATCTGCTCTCGGCCGCACCGAAGCCCAGGCCGTCGGTAATGGCCGTCCACGACGACGTCTTCTGGTCCCAGCGGTATGCGCCGCCAATGTCGGTGCGCGCGTACAGGACGTGCGGCGACGTGGGATGGAAAACAAGGCCGGTGACGTAACCGCCGCCGCCGAACTTCACGCTGTTCCAGGTGGCGGCCGTCGTGGACGACACCACGCGGATGTCGGCGAGCTGACGCGGGGCGAGGCTGACGGTCGTCGCGCCGTTGTCCGTGCCACTGCCTCCGCAGCCGGCCAGAAGCGCGGCCAGCAGGGCCGGGACGACGACATGACTGTTGTGCTTCCTGTTCAAGATTATCTCCTCCTCTAATGGATCGTGGTTTGCATGTGCAGCTAGGACGACCAGCGCCGCGGCGCTGGCCCGGCCGCCGTGCCGGACGTCGTCCGGCCCAGTGAAAAGAAAGCAGCGCGTTTCCTCTCGGGGGGCGCTGGCCGGTTGCTGTAGAGCAGGCTGCAGCCGGGACTGGAGACATAGATCCGTTCGTCGTGATATGTGAATGATCGGAACTTGAAGTGCTTTCGGCCGAGGTCGCTCTTTTCAGCACTACAGTACGGGCTAGGCCTTGGTCCGCGTTAACGCCAATGGGAAAATTCCTATCAGCGAACAGAAATTGCTATAAATTGTCCGTTTTGTTGAGCGGTGCCGGCTGAACGCGCGCGCAGACATCCGGGGTGCATCGCGGGCCACCGGCTCGTCGAGGGGGAATGAGACGAAGAAACTTCGCAGAGGGCGAGGGCCGGGATATCCAGCCCGTCTGGCGCGTGTTGAAACGACTTGGCTAGCAGATTGCGTCGACCGGTTGTGTCGCCGGTGCGGCAGGATCGCACTCGGAGGGCACGGCTCGTTGGGTTGCCAGGCTTCTGAATGCCTTGGGCGTGCAGCCGTATTCTTCCTTGAACAGCTTATTGAAGTACGAGGGGTTGGCGTAGCCGACCGAATAGGCGATTTCCGCCATGGTCGCGCCGGCTTTATCGGTGAGCAATCTGGCGGCTTCCGTCAGCCTTAATTTATTGAGGTAACTGATGAACGTCATGCCGAGTTCCGTTTTCAACACCTCATTGATCTTACGGCGGTTCGCCGCCGTCCCTGCGACGACGCCCTCCAGGTCGAGTTCCGGGTTTGTGTAATTGGAGGCGATGAACCGCAGGATGGCAGCCTTTTCCTTGTCCTTGAACGGCTCCAGGGTCAGTTGCCGGTATGCCACGAAGGGCAAGTCTTTTCTTAGCCGGGAGCCCAGGCTCGCGGTCAGTGCGCGGGAATAAGCCCGGAAGAACCAGATGCCGAATGCGCTCCAGCCAATCGCCAGGATGGCCGCCAGTCCGGCGATATACCGATAATCGCGGCCGTGCAGCATGAGCTCACCGATCTCGACATGGGATACAACGTCGAACCGGCTTCGCTGGCTCGCTCTGAATTCGAAGGACGCGACATGGTCCAACTTATAGGACTGTCGCGACAGGTCGACGTTGACGGCGTCGAACCACCATTGTGGAATGGTGAGACGCGTGAGATCCAGCGAGACGGACACGCCCTTCTCATTGCAGGAAAAAAACGTCATGGGTGACGGGTAAGTCATACCGTCGCCCGCCTTCGAGATACTCTCGTCGAATGTGGACAGCGTGAATATCAGCGAATCGGCAGGCGCGCACTTGGCCAGGAAGGTGACGGTGGTGTACCTCGACAAATCCACCTGTGCCGGCTTCCCATCCCCGTCCTCCATCACCAATGCGACCGACACGCCTGGATAGGTCACCGCCCTCGTGAGCTTGAAATCAAAGCTGAGCGATCGCTGGCGCGCATCCCGAACACGAATCGTCGACGTGCCGCCGTAGGTGGCGTCCGTGGAGGTCGCAAGGTGCCAGCGCACACCGCCTCTCCCAGGCGCAAAGAGCGGCAAGGACGGGTAGCTTCGATAGATGCAAAAACAGGCGATCAGCGCATCCGCAACGAGAAGGAGAATGAGCGCGAGCAGCGCCTTCCTGTAGAAATCTTGCATATTAATTAACCGGGACGGCACCGCACACCGATCTCCGGCGGCCCAGGAAGTCATGACAGCAAAGATTCACGTGTCGTCGTGGACAGCACCTAATGCCAAAGCCAGCATTTCTATCAGAATGCAGAAATTTCCATTGATGCCGGCAAAAGTGCTAAGAGACCGGACGGGGGCTGCCGCCAGGTGATCGCGGCGATTCCGTGAAACCAAAACAAAAAGGCCAGCTTTGCGCTGGCCTTTTTGCTGAATTCTGGTGGGCGGTGCAAGTTTCGAACTTGCGACCCCAGCAGTGTGAATGCTGTGCTCTACCCCTGAGCTAACCGCCCTACTTTTTACTGCTTTGCTGCGATTGCGTCGCTGCAATGACGAGCATTATAGGGGGCGTTTTGCGTTTTGTCACCCCTGCAGAGAATATTTTCTCCAAACACATTCTCCCTTCACGCCCTTGTCGAGCGCGCCGAGGACGTTCTCGTGCTCGGCCAGCTCGTCGGCGCTGGCCGGCAGCACGAGGATATCGCCCAGCGGACCCGCTTCCAGCACGAGGCCGCCGCCGCCCGACTCGACCTCGACGTCCATCGACAGCGTGTTCTGGCCGCGCGTCATGGCCAGGTAAACGTCGGCCAGCAGCTCCGAGTCGAGCAACGCGCCGTGCAGCTTGCGGTGCGCGTTCGAGATGCCGTAGCGGTCGCACAACGCATCCAGGGAGTTGCGCTTGCCGGGGTGCAATTCCTTCGCGTGCACGAGGGTGTCGATCACGTTGGAGCAATGTTCGACGAATGGCGGCAAACCAATGCGTTCGAATTCATGGTTCAGGAATGCGAGGTCGAACGGCGCGTTGTGGATGATGATCTCGGCGCCCTGCACGAATTCGCGCAGCTCGTGGGCGATCTCGTGGAACTTCGGTTTATCGCTGAGGAACTCGGTCGTCAGGCCGTGGACCGCCAGTGCCGCTTCGTCCGAGTCGCGCTCGGGATTGATGTAGCGGTGAAAATTATTGCCGGTCAGCTTGCGGTTGAAGATTTCGACGCAACCGACTTCGATGATGCGGTCGCCGGTGCGCGGATTCAGGCCTGTGGTTTCGGTATCGAGGACTACCATACGGTTAGTGCGTGTTTGTAAACTCATTTTATTGTGCGGAAGCGGCTACGTAGCGGGAAAGTGATGATACCACACTAAAAAAAGCAAATTTTTCTAAACAACACTTGCTCACAGTGTAAACAGCGCTTACTCTACCGAACAAGTAATGCACAGTGTAAACAGCGTACAACAATGGCCTTTCAGATCAAATCCTTCATCGCATCGGATGGCGAGCGCTTCTCACAAATCTACGATGACGAAGGTGGTTTTCCACTTTTTTACCCCACCGCGTATATCGCCCGATCCAAGCGCCTCGAGACCGAACATGAAACCCAAAAAGTTTATCTGGCAGCTATCAAACGGCTCTGCGAGTGGGAAGTCCAGAAAGGAGTTAGCCTAACGGTTCGCTTTCAAAAAGAGAGTTCCTACTTCCCCATGAAATTCATGAGTTAGCAACGTGGATGCGATCTGCACGCCGAGGAAAGCCTGGTGAAACAATCAGTACGGCCAAAGCGAACACCTATATCAATTATGTGGCGCACTACATCCAATGGCTTGCTGACGAGGTCATTACTGACTCGTATGATACCGCAGTTAGGGAAGCAATTATTCACCAGGACAGGAAGCTCAAAGGACAGATAGCAAAAAAGCCGGCTCGAATTCGGCAAAAATGCAGAGAATCTTAGGCAAGCGATTGTCTGAAGAAGCAAGAACACATTTATTTCATTTATGGGAAAACCCTCTGGATAAGCTTTATCGCCCTGCAGATACCGGACCTAGGATACGAAACGTAGTCATGCTTCGAGTACTCTACGAAACCGGCATGCGGCGGGGCGAACTGTTGAGTCTTAAGCTAGGGCAATTTGCGCACGCGACAGGAGGCGAAACGGCACAATTGGTGATAGAGAGAAATCACCACGACGAATACGATACGCGGGTGCATCAGCCGGTAGCGAAAACGAGAGGCCGGATTGTGCCGATCACCGACGAATTAGAGGAGCAACTACTAGAGTATATAGTTAGCCATCGCGCCGAGGTTCCTGGCGTCGGTTTTTCCGATGACGATTTTATCTTTGTGACGCACCGTGCCGGTCGCGAACAAGGGGCCCCGATCCAGATCGCCACCTTTGATCAAGCCCTTCAAAGCTTGAAAAAGGCTTTCCCAGCCATACGTCACGTTCACCCCCACCTCCTCAGGCACGATTGGAATTACCGGTTTTCATCCGAAGCCGATAAAAAGGGACTGGATCCGCACAAAGAACGGGAGCTTCGCTCGATTTTAATGGGCTGGACTGAGAACTCTGAAATGGCGTTGCTCTACAATATGCGTCATACTCAGGAAGAATCTTTGGAGTTAGGTCTGATAGTAGCAAGCGATACGAAAAGAGACCTCCCTCCCCAAGTTGAAACCTCGTGAGAAATTCATGTGAATTGGACTCGCCGACCGCAACGAAGATTTTAAATACTAGAAAGACGCGATGAGAAGCACCGCCTTGGCCGCTCCGTCAATTGACAGCGACCTTTCCTCTAATCTAGAGCAAACAGCCCGTCCTTACTCACGAAACGGTGATTTCCGCTGGGACGGGATATGGTTTGATTTTGTCGGAATGCGCAGGACCAACTGTTCCGCGTTCAAATGTTTAGATAACGAAATTGCCCAGTCACTGCGAAAACATATATTGCAATTCGCAAACGAACAGAAGCAGATATCAAATAATACGTTTGTGCAGTGGATAGAATCTCTTCGTCATATGCTCGCAACCTATCCTACTAAAGAGTTTGATGAGACGTGGGTACGTAAGGCACTGACCAATGACACCTTCGCTAAGGTGAGAGCAATATCTGAATTATTTTTCCTTTATTGGATCGAACGTTTCAGAAAAGCCATAAAACCAGAAGCGCTGCAAATCATAGCAAAGACTAGGCGACCGCTCGTCCATAATCGAAATGTACTGTCAGACGACCCCGAAAAGAGCTGGCTCACTGAGGATGAATACGAGGCGTTGTTGAGATGCATTTGGATGAATTACGATGAGGGCAACCTCAGCACGCAGTCTACTCTTTTAAGACTGCTATCGATGCAATACGCTCGCCGGCCCATCCAAATCGCAGGACTTAAGATCTCTGATTTTGTGGAAGACGGGGTTGACGGGACGGTGGATAGCGGACGAAGGATACTGTTTCCGGGAGCAAAGGATATAAATGCCGAGCACCATTTCCGCGACAGCAAGGTCGAAGTGCATCCAGTCGCCGATCATTTGTGGAACCTGTTCGAGCTTCAGAAGAACGAAATTAAGGAGCTTTTTGAAAATCGTCTTGAAATCAAGCTATCTGAGGCCGACACTGTTAGGTTGCCACTGTTTTCTGCTGCCTACCAGATTGAAAAAGCTGTGAGTGTCCTCACCGTTCACTATGGTTTGGACTGGAAAGATCATTTGGATCATCGCTTATTTCATCTGAGTCGCTCCGCTACCTATCATATTCTCGATTGGAGTAGTCATCAGGCGGGGCGAGGCAATTCGCGACTATCGATAACGCCTCCGATTAGTCATCGTACAGGCAATCCTATCTCGGTGACCGCTACTCGTTTGCGCCATACCCGTGCTCGACAGCTTGCTCGTCTAGGAGTACCGAAACATGTGCTTTCGTTCTGGTTGGGACACACAAAAGACTGCTCCCTTGATGCTTACTACAACGATCCCGCGGAAGAAGCGAGGAAAATTAACGAGTCAATGGGTTCTGCCCTAGTTCCCCTGGCGCTGGCATTCACAGGGAACCTGATCGATGACGAGTCACAAGCATCGCGGGCCGACGTTCCTGAAAGCAGACTGGAGTTTGCTAACGAAGGGCGTTTAGAGACCGTAGGAAACTGCGGCAAATACTCCTTTTGCGCAACGACATCTGTGCCTGTGCCATGCTACCGGTGTAAGCATTTCGAGCCGTTAGTTTATGCACCCCATGACGAGGTTCTGCAAGCTCTGTTGAAGAGGCAAGACGAAGAAAGAGCGATGATCAGGATTGGCGGAAACCGGAAGTTGCTCACTCCAATTGACCTGTCAGCAGATATCAGGGCTGTACGTGCTTGCATCGAGCGCTGCAACGCTCGAAAGCAAGAACTCGAAAATTAATATGGTCGATATCATTCAGTTTACGCCACGCAAAGAGCTTTCTGCCCAGCGCAATCTGGAAGCCTTTATTACCCTCTCCAGGGATATTTTGACGACTTGGTCCGCAATTGAAGGGTTTGTTTGGGAAGCGTCCGAGTGGAAGACAACTTACCGTTCGGTTAGATTTGTGAACGAGGAAAGTTGCTCGCTACATCACACCATCGAACCGCGAGTTGATCAACTAATGCATCCACGATTTGTGGAGGTGGCAAAGGCTTATATACGCTATCGCCATCACGAAGCGCCACACAAAAACATCGCCCGCGAAATGACTGCATTTCGCGCCTTGGAATTTGTTCTTCGAAAAAACATGGAGGTGCCAGATATTACCAAAGTCAAACTGAGACATTTCGACGAGGCGATTGCAGTTCTCGGTCGCTTGAAAGCAGCTCCATTCCTTGCAGCTGAGCTCTTGCGGATTTTGAGGAATCTGGCGGCGTACGGTATCGTCACGAACACCGCTCAATACTGGACGCATCCCTACGTTGGGAAGTTAAGCTGGGACAGAACAAACGGATCGCAAGCCCCGAAGATCATAAAAGATAACAAAGTTGCGGATCAGGATGCCTTACTAGCAATCGGCGACGTTTTTAGCCGCGGATACATTGAGCCACTAAGCGACCAAGATCATCTCATTACTAGTCTCACCGCCGTTCTGTTAAGCGCTCCGAGCCGTGTCGGCGAAGTGATCAGGTTTAGAACTGAGTGCTTGAGTAGCGACCAGGACAAAGACGGCGATGTTCAGTATTACCTGAGATACTGGGTCCCGAAAATTAAAGAATATGTGAGGAAGCCAATCCCCAAAGTGATGGCCGAAAGCGCGCTAGAAGCCATCAAACGGCTGAAGCAAATCACCGAAGAAGGACGACGTCTCGCTCGCTATTTCGAGACCAATCCCACAACCTTCTACCGCCACGCGGACTGTCCGCGTGTCCCAGACGACCAAATCCTGACGCGCGAAGAAGTAGCTCGCGCGCTAGGTTTCGCAAGTCGAAAGTCTGTCGAAGACTACATTAAGAAATGGACGGGGGCACGAAAACTTACTGGCTTCACATTGAATTCTCTGTGGGCAATTGTACTTAAGGATCATCAGCAGTCAAATCCGTACTTTCCATATCAAGAGTCCATTGAGGGCACGGCCGTGCTGCCACCAAAAATGTCGGAGTCTTTACTGTGCACTCGTCGCTATCAATTCTCGAGCGACTGGAGCGCTAGTCCGGTTCTCCTGGCACCATTCCATCGAGACTATTACGCTAAGCGGTTAGGTGCTCCTTTAGGACAGAGTCACAGGAATCGACTTGTGATGTGTTTCTTTGATCGTCACGGTTTCGAGTCAATCAAGCTTAAGTCTCACGGCATCCGTCATATGCTGAACAGATTGGCAAAACAAAGTGGAGTCTCGATAGAGACGATTACAGCCTGGAGTAGCCGTTCGTCTTATCGTCAAACGCTTACCTACCTCGAAAACGATCAAGGTGAAGCTGCTACAACTGCCTCCAAGTTGATGGGCATGAGTAGTGACCAAAGCGCGAAGGATCCGGTCACCAGCGAAGAGGCAGAAATCTACGGACAAGGACCCATTCACCGTAGCCGGTACGGTCTATGTCGTCGCAGTTGGCGAGCTGGTGCATGCAACAAGTTTGGCGACTGCTTAAACTGTTCAGAACTCCTGATGTGCAAAGGCGATAAGGTCGCAGCCCAGATTGTTGCTTTAGACCGGGAAAATTTGGTGAAAACGTACAAAGCCGCCCAGGAAGCCATTGTACGTGGAGAGAGGTCAGCGAGCCGTTGGCTAAGGGTGGCGAGGCCGCAAATTCTCCGCTTGAACCAACTACTGGCCATCCTAAACGATCCAACGATCGAAGACGGCAGTCCGATCGAGCTCGCCGGCACTGACTTTAACCACGAACAGACGCTGATTAACGAGAAGGCTGAGCACGCCAATATCAAAATCGTGCCACGAAAAGAACTGGTCCTCGAGTATGGTAGTGATCTGCTTGCATGTCTAGATGAACTAAGGGGGGAACGGAATGCCTAAGGCAATCACGCCAAGCGACGTTAAGTTAATCGCAGAGATGATCCGGGAATGGCCAAAGGGCCAGCCCTTCAAATGGGAGACAATTTGTTTGGGCGCAAAGAGCATATTGGGTTATGAACCAACCCGGCAGGCCCTCCACAAGAAGCCGGTGCTCATGTCCGCCTACGAATCAAAGCGCCAGCAGTTGCGGACTGCAGTAGCGACGTTGAAAAAAGTCGCTCGCCCACAAAGCATGCTCGACGCAATCGAACGGATCGCTAAGCTGCAGGAGGAGAATGACCTGCTGAAAGCAGAGATGCAGAAGCTGGCGGAAATCGCGAATCGCTTTATTCACAACGCCTCTGCTGCTGGCCTTTCACGTGAAAGGCTTATGGCGCCCCTCCCGAAAAAGGAAAAAGGATAAAGTCCCGGATTTATACGTTCTGTGCACGACTGAGAGATTTGCCGTATGCCCCGTCGGTGTCTCTAACCGCACGCGGCGGCTCCATCGTGCACCACCGCACCACGTAGTTCTTTGACAGGTCGATACCAACTGTCGTGATCTACATGATGCTGCCCCCTTGGTTCAAGTGGCTGCTCGATACTTCCACTTTGGCACATCGATGCCGTTATGGGTGGGGCGTCTATCCCATCATTATCTACTTTCGGCGGCACTTGGCTGTTCAGTGTACGGTCGGCGACAGGCCGCTTACTTTCGTTAGACGATGCCCGCCACGCCGGAATTGAAGTCAAGCATAGGATTGGCTGGTGATCGAACAGCCGCCCCTAGCCCTGGTGAGAGGCTTTATTGCTCATGTGCCTTTTTCTACAGTCACGCTAGGATTGGCAAGTTCGATCGCGTTTACGGCCTATGCTCTAGGGGAAGTGCGGTCTTTATTAGGTTTTATTGAAGGCTAAATAAAGTCGAATAATTTCCTGCAAGACACTAGATTCTGCTGAACTACTTTCTATCGAGCTGCGTCATGCGCGCCATAAGCTCAAGCATGAGTCGAGCAGCACAACCAGCACCTGCTTGCAGTCGTCAGACGACGTGTGCCAGGCCGAAACCGAAGCCAAGCACAAGACTGGCAGGTGACCGCACGGCAGCGCTTACACTGGTCGCAGGCTTTATAGGCGTGAACAGGTGGCCCAAGAACCTCTGAAATGGCACTGAGCGGGATAAAAATGGTGCGACGCCACAGAAAAACGCCAATGGCGAGTCGCAGTATTTTGTATCGTCGTGTTCATGGATACAAAGTAGGCCGCGGCACATTCACGCTCCCGTTGTTCTTGAAGTGCATGTACGCTCCCGGGGGGCAACACGATTAAGCTTTAGCGCTAAGCGAAGAATCAGGCCCGCCATGCCCTTCCGCCGTAGGTGGTACGGGCCAATCGAGCATCGCGGCTACACGACGGATTACCCACCGCGCCTCGTCTTCGGAAGTCCACCGCGTGGCAATCAGTCGGGCAAGGTACTGGTCGAGAATCTCAAGCTCGGACATGTGAGAGCGCTTCCCGGCTTTCGACTCAAGAGATTTCGCTGACATCTGTCTAGCAAGGTCCTCGCACATATCCCATTTGGCGAAAATTTCCGGCGGTGTGCAGCCTGGACTGTAAAAGCGTCCTTTGTACTCCGTCATCAAGAGCTTTGGCTGCGCGCCTGAAACTGCACTGAGGTGTACTGGGCGCGGGAAGTCCGCCGGAACTTGCGCATACTGCTCTTCGCAAATTGGTTCAGATGCTAAGTGCGGTTTGTTGTCCATTTCACTACCTCCATAGTGAACCGCCCCGGCTTTCGTGGAGGCCGGTTAGTGTGAGTCAGGCCGGGATGGCTTGACTGCTCAGTTGCTTGTAATAGTTTGCCTCAGCTTCGGCCGGCGGTATATAGCCGAGTGGCTCAAGCAGGCGGTGGTGGTTAAACCAGGACACCCATTCCAGCGTGGCCAGTTCGACGGCCTCACGCGTCTTCCAAGGAGCGCGGCGGTGGATCAACTCAGCCTTGTAGAGTCCGTTGATGGTCTCGGCCAAAGCGTTGTCGTAGCTGTCGCCCTTGCTGCCCACAGACGGCTCAATGCCGGCTTCTGCCAGACGCTCGCTGTACCGAATCGACACGTATTGCGAGCCGCGGTCGCTATGGTGTACCAACGCGTTTCGTTCCGGCTGACGCGCGTACAAGGCCTGCTCCAAGGCGTCGAGGACGAAGTCTGTCCGCATCGAGCTGCTGACACGCC
Source organism: Massilia putida (assembly GCF_001941825.1). Lineage (NCBI taxonomy): Bacteria > Pseudomonadati > Pseudomonadota > Betaproteobacteria > Burkholderiales > Oxalobacteraceae > Massilia > Massilia putida. Next base: position 120,722 of record NZ_CP019038.1, on the reverse strand, counting down.
AGCCGACGATGCGCCGGGCAAAGACGTCGATGACGAAAGCTACGTAGACGAAGCCCTGCCAGGTCGAGACATAAGTGAAATCGCTGACCCACAGCTGGTTCGGCCGCTGCGCCTTGAATTGGCGGTTGACCCGGTCGAGCGGGCATGGCGCCTTCGCATCCGCTACCGTGGTGCGCACGACCTTGCCGCGCATGACGCCTCGCAGGCCGGCCTTGCGCATCAAGCGCTCCACCGTACAGCGGGCCACATCGGTTCCCTCACGCCGCAGTTGGCGCCACACTTTGTCGGCCCCGTAGACCTGCAGGTTCGCCTGCCAGACCCGTTCGATCTCGACGCTCAGCACGTCGTCGCGCTGGACTCGTGAACAGCGCAGTGCCGGATTGCGCTGCTGCGCCGCGTGTCGCCAGTAGCCCGACGGCGCGACCTGCATCACCCGGCAGATCGGCTCGACACCGTAAGCATGGCGGTACTGGTCGATGAATGCCCTCACGATTTGAAGCGGCGGTCGAGCTCCGCCTGGGCGAAAAACGCACTCGCCAGACGCAGGATCTCGTTTGCCTTGCGCAGCTCGCGCACTTCACGCTCCAGCGCCTTGATGCGCTCCTCCTCGGCGGTGGTCGGCCCTGGACGCTGGCCGGTATCGCGCTCCTGCTGGCGTACCCAGCGACGTAGGGTTTCAGGTGTGCAGCCGATCTTGGCTGCGATCGATTCGATGGCTGCCCACTGCGAGTTGTACTCGCTGGCGGCCTCGCTGACCATGCGCACGGCGCGCTCGATGACTTCTGGGGAATACTTGGGTTGCTTCTTCATAGCTCCATTTTCTCAAACAATGGAGCCTCTACAAAACCCGGGGCGGTTCAGTGGGGCCCGAACATGGGCGTTTGGTCAGGGGTTGGCGACAGCGTTACCCCAGGCTCTCGCCACTTGGGAAAAACTCGCCGACGGTCTTGGGCAAGTACCGTCGGAGCACCATGATGTTCAAGTTCTCAGGGGCTTTCTGGCAGCTGTCTGGGAGCGAGACAGACCCCTCGCACAAGACCTACTTGATGCCGCGCTCGAAACCCCAAGCTTGCTCCAGCTTTCGCCGTTATTACAAACAGCCGTAGAGATCGATGCGCGCGGCGTAGCCAGACTTGAGCGCGCACTGCACGCCCAAGTCCCGATCCTGGCGTTCCGATACCTTACGTTCGGCCGCGTCACGGATCATATGCCCCCCGGTCCCTTCAAAAAGCTGCTCTTGTTGATTGCCGGCCAGCCCGACGGGTTTGATGTTGCGCTGGAAATCCTAGACATGCGTTTCTACTCGGACCGTTCCGACAAGCGGGACCATGAGCCAGAGCTTGTTTTGGCAGGGCAAGAGCTGTTACGTCGTATCGACTTCCGGACCATCGATTCGAGCAAAACATACCATCTTGCGGAGGTTGCGAAGGCGTGCCTGACTGCAAGCGCCGCAGGCCCGATTGCAGCTGAAGTTGCCATTCAACTACGGCAGGCCATAGCGAACTACGAGGCTCACTCGTTCGAGAATCAGGAACTGCTTACAGCCCTATTACAAGTACAACCTGTTCCAGTATTAAATGCTCTATTCTCGGGTGACGAAGAAGACCGTCGGGTTGGTGTGCGGGTATTTGACGATTCGGGAGACCATCGAGCTAACCCGATGGATTCGATTCCCCCCGCTACACTCATCGCTTGGTGCAACTTAGACGCTGAGGTTCGCTACCCACTTGCGGCTGCGATCATAACGTTTGATCGGCCCGCGGAAGCAAATGTAGCGCACGCATGGTCCGAACAAGCTGTGGCACTACTTATGGGTGCTCCTAATCCCGAGGCAGTGCTCGCAACATTCATTGCACGGTTCCGGCCCATGAGTTGGAGCGGGTCGCGCGCCGCACTCATGGAGGCAAACGCTCGGCTATTGGACAGCATCGCGCCTTTGATCCCACCCCTTGGCCCGCTCGCAATGGCGGCCAAGGCCCAGTGCGCGCAAGAAGTGGCCAGAGAGCGAGAATTCGAAACCGCGCGCGATCGAATCAGCGATGAGCGTTTTGAGTAGTGATGTTCTACTGGTCTTGATGGCATCGCCGATCGCACGTACACCAAACGATAGCACTGCTCACCTGGTAGTGTCCCACTTCAGGCCGATTTCGAAATCGTATTGGTGGTAGGCGGCTGCGTCCTCAACCGCCAACGCCGCAACAAGAGGTACCACCGGCACCACGAACATTGAAAGCAGCAGCGCCGTGATCATCCGATGCACCATCGGCGCCGCGATCTCTGCATGATCTCCGACCCCGTCCCGGAAACCGCAATGGCTGGCAGAAGACCGGCGATGATCACGGCCATCGTCATCGCCTTCGGCCGCACACGCAGGACGGCACCCTCGCAGATCGCATTGACAGGTCGACCTCGCCGGATTCGCCGGCAGCGAACTGGGGTTCCCAAGCATGCTTTAGGTACAGCAGCATGATTACGCCAAACTCGCCCGAAAACCCGGCCAGCGCGATTAACCCATACGGTGTGGTAATTCTGCCGTGATTGTCACCTTCTGTGGTGGATGAGTAACGCATTGTTTGGGGGCGCCGCAGATAGGCCGGCAAGTCCTTCTACAGGGCCCTTCCCACTAATGCGGATCAACCCCTGTAAGGAATACATGACTTCGCTACCGGGATAGCGCCACCGTATCCAAAATCTTCGAGAAAATTTTTTATACTACTTATCATTGCCTTTTGATGAGCCGCAGGTCCCACCATGACTTTACGAACTGGCAGATTATCGAGCTCCATAGGTTCACCATTATCGTTTTTTAGTTTCGTGTCATATGTGCAAACGTAAGGCACAATGATGCCATTGGATGCTCTATAGCGCTTCCCATTGTAAAAATCAAATTTTCGAGACGCATCAACAAGCCGCACCTCCTGCTCCGAGCGAAACGACGAGTGTTTGAAGTTCACAAATAGCGACGATAGGCGAAATGCCAAGCTTCGAATATAGTCATCGATATAATCTTTGCATTCATTCGGATGCCGCGCCAAGTCAAACAAGAAACCCTGTCGATACGTCGATATAACAGAAAGCAAAATCCAGATCTTTACCTCGTCGTCGTAGACCACCTTCATAGTAAAGTATTGTGGAGGCAAACCGAAGTGTGGGTAATGAGTCGTTCTTGCAAGATCGAACTCAATAGAAATGCCTGTCCCATTTCTAGCATATGCTCGCCACTGCTCTAGCATGTCGGAGTTTGTTGAAAACGAACACACGTATGTATCGCGGAGCGGATCGATTGACAGTTTTCTAGCCACCCCATCGAGCACATCCGTAAAGAATGTGCATCTATTTTTCGCGATAAGCCTTTGCAGCAAACTTTGTGCAAGGTTCAGCCCGTTGTGCAACTCTTCTTCATCATTCAGATATCGAGCATCCGATAGCCAAAAGCCTTTATTGGACAAGATTCCAATAAAGCCAGCCAAATCGGTATAATGAGCTATGGCACCTCCGTTGTACATGAACAAATCGGGATACCTAGCAATATATCTAATGGAGGAGACTCGTTCCGCTCTGAGTAACCCGTATTCACATCCATCGAGAATCTCTCGTTTGACTTCGCCTATTTTTCTTCGATTTTTCATATTTTTTGGGAGAACACAAGCAATAGCCGTCGACAGAAGGCGATCAATAAATCAAAAAAGAGGACAATCTCACGTACGACCGTCTATCGGCTTCGCGCGACGTCTTTCACTTCAGGCGCCAAGCCTGGCACCGCCGGTACGTCACAAAATCGAACTGATCCCAAGTGTAACCTCGGTAGGGTGGACACGCGTCGGCTCACTACGAAAAAATCATAGTCAGCCAATGGTTTTTGACCCATCGCCTTCAGGCGGCCCGAAAAGCAATCTTCCGATCCACCAGACTGCCTCTCCAAAATTCGAAATTAGTTGCTCGCCCTGCTGCAGATACGACAAGCTTTCATCAACTCCTGCGAGTTTTATAGCATCACGGATTTTAGAACCTGTCGGATGTGCGTCACCTACTCGCATATCGTATGCACCAGCAATGACACTAAGCACTTGGCGTGCTCTATCAGCACCCACCTTCTGTGCCAAAATATCCTGTAGAAGTTTGTTCGAGCCTAGCTTTTCCTTTTCCGCATGAGCCGCAAGCTTACGAAGTACAGTGACATTAAGTCGATCCGAAAACACGCGCACGAGTTCTTTCGCCAGTCTCAACAATGAGGCCTGATCTGTACTTGCAAAACGAGACATATGCTGCATAACTGCTGCATCGTCAATGTCATGGGTATATAACGATACGCCGAATCTATCACGGAAGCCTTGCTCTAATTGGCGCATAGTTTGGAAGAGCAAAAACTCAACAGCATAAGTGCCGGCTGGTTCAGCTCTTACCTGTGCAGCTAATAATTCGCTAGAGACTTTTCCATCGGGGACAACATTATGTGCAGCCCAAATGTGCTGTTCCCAGCCGTCTAGACGCGCGATATCATAAGCATAGACGGTTACAAGGTCAGAACCGTTGACACCGAAAGGAGTTACGTAACCGGATGTTGAGTGTATAGCGCCGGTTTCTGCGGTATACCAATCTAATGAAAAACCACGATACTTAAGAAGCTCGTTGACTATGCTTGGGCGGAACCAAAGCCATCGGCCAATATCTTCATTATCTAAATCTACAGATGCAATTCGTGCCCCATCGGTCTCCACAATGAATTGAGGAAGATTCTTGTCGGCATCTCCTCGCACACGCACACTCAGCCCTTGGTGCTCGATCCATTCGTCTCGCCAAAACTCCCCTTCTACGCGCACGCCTTTGTAACCACCACGATATCCTTCGGAGCTCTCGGTCTCGACGTTATCATTGTTCTCTGGCCCCATTACCGGCGCGTCATCATCTTCATCGACGTCCGTTCGCCACATGCGAAACGAAGCCCAACTCCCCCCAAAAATAGTATCCAAAGTGCGAACTCGAAGCTCAAATCGCCCCCCGTCCCGCTGTTCCTGTAGGTCTACCAGATTCGAGTACGGACTGTTTTCCAAAGTAGCCACATTCTCTACTCGTTGACGGTAATAGGACAGTCGGAGCGACAGATTCCTTGCGGCCAAGTAATCCATCAGGAACTCTCGCTTAATTTCAATGCGACGATAATTCCCTTTTTCGTCAACAACTTCGCGTGCCACTACCGCGAAGTTTTCTTCTGGCCTGACCCACTCGCCCCCCTCCTTTATTAGATGCAGCGCGACAACTAGATCAGGATTTAAAATCCACAGCTTTCCGCCTACAACAGGCTGGGGGTGTTCAAAGACTAGATTGACTCCTATTGGTTCTTTATCGTGATATTGATACTGCTCGATAGATGAATAATAGCCGTCCTCGTAGGCATATGGTTGCGCACTGCGTCCAATCCCGATTTCACTCCAGCTAAGTCCTTCCGCAAAGCCGCGATGCTCCGGCGGAAAGGCAACAGATCCGCATGCGAATACTTCGCTGACATAACCCACAGCACGAACATTACCCTGCTCATCCGTGCTGCTTTCCCTCAAGGGCACCCAAGTTGAGTTTGAGAACGCTCGTCGAGTTTCTCTTTGTTGAAGGATCCAGTCTTGATTCATAGCTATGCTTTCGTCCTCGACGCTGACGTCAACCGTTTGTGAAGCAGTCGGAATGCCTCTGAATTTGTTACCGTACTCGTGACAGGAATTAACGACTTCGCTATTCGCGACCGATCTAGGCCCTAAAGCATGTCCCCGTTACCTGCATCTGACCTGTTCGCAGGAGTTACAAGATCCTTCAACGCCAAACTGGACGTGAGCGGCACAACTGTCGCATGCTCGACCGCTTTTCATAATATTTGTGCGATGAATATTTGCCACTATTTTAGCTGCAAAAATTTACTTCTTCCTAGCCCACCCAGATCCTGAAGCGATCCTCATTTCAGATCAGGCTGCGAAGCAGAGACAGAAAAGCAGAAGCATCGTATTAGAACGACGTGCGAGAAGAAGCCTTGTCGTGCATTACGGCATCCCAAGCGAGACGGGCTGGATCGCGTGGGTTACCGTTTGCAAGTGTAGGAAGAGACTGGGTCGTGCATCAGGACGAACGTTCACCGGTTATTGCTGAGTACCCACTGCAAACAGGACGGCATCATGAAGTGTAAACAGAGAGGGGGCAAAACGGCTCTAGGTTTACACTTTACTCGACATTTGACCAACAAGAGGTTTTAGAAGAGCTGCATCACAGAAGAGAATGGGGTCACTCACTGACCGTTTACACTCCTGCTTCCTATATAGAAGATCACGATTTGGCGCATGCGCGTGAAGACTCAAAAAGCGTTAGGGAAAACCAATTAGTATAGCAAAATCAGCGCTTTACCGAAGCCGCACCCAGATTCGCCAGCGCGTCGGCGCGTTCGTTGCCCGGGTGGCCGTTATGGCCGCGCACCCAGCGCCATTCGACGGCGTGCTGCTGCTGGGCGGCGTCCAGCGCTTTCCACAGGTCGTCGTTCTTGACGGGTTCCTTGGTCGACGTCTTCCAGCCGCGCGCCTTCCAGCCGTGGATCCATTCCGAAATCCCCTTCTGCACATATTGGCTGTCCGTGTGCAGCACGACCTGGCATGGGCGGTTGAGCGTGGTCAGTGCCTCGATCACGGCGCGGAGTTCCATCCGGTTGTTGGTCGTGTTCGGCTCGCCGCCGAAGATTTCCTTTTCGTGGCCGCCATCGGCCACGAGCAGCGCGCCCCAGCCGCCGGTGCCCGGATTTCCCTTGCAGGCACCGTCGGTAAAAATCTCAACTTTGGTCATGCTGCGTTTTCTTCCTTTGTGCGTATTACTTGTGATGTTCGTTGCGGTTCGTCGCCGGCACCGCCTGCGGCGCCTTGGCCGTCTTCTTGTTCCAGGCCGGGCCGATGATGTGCATGCCCTTCACCCGCTTGATCGCGTGCACCATGTACACGGCGCCGAGATAAGGCCACCAGCGGCGCCCCGCGCCTTCGACGAAGGCGAAGCGGTTGAGCCACTGCGCGGTCCGGAACGGCGGCGCGTAACAGCCGAAATGGCTGCGCGTGACGCCGAGATTCAACAATTTTAACCAGTCTTTCAAACGGGGCATAGAGATGAACTCGCCCGCGGCCGGCAGGTAGTCGCTGCTCGTGATGCGTCCCATGCCCTGGCGCACGCCCCACAGGCTCGCCGGGTTGAAGCCGCAGATGATCACCTGGCCTTCGGGGATCAGCACGCGCTCCACCTCGCGCAGCACCTGGTGCGGCTCGGCCGCGAACTCGAGCACGTGCGGCAGCACGACGAGGTCCAGGCTTTGCGACGCGAACGGCAGCTCGGCGAAGTCGAGCGCCACCGCGATCTGCTTGCTCTTCGCCGCGAAGGCCAGCTCGTCGGCCGTGGAGGTGCGCGTGGCCGCCTGCCATTTATTAGGCATGCGGTTCGCGGCCAGCGCGTCGATCTGGGGCACGCCGATCTGGATCGCGTTGAAGCCGAAGATATCGACCGTCAACTCGTCCAGGCATGCCTGCTCCCAGGCGCGCACGTACGCGCCCGCCGGCGATTGCAGCCAGCGGTCGAGCGCTATAATGGATTTTTCGGATGCCGCGCTGTCCATGCCCAACCTTTATTCAAACCCCAATGACTCCTGCGCCCACTGAACCGACCGTACTGACCGTGCCCGCGTTCAAGGATAATTACCTGTGGCTCATCCATGACGGCGTCCATGCGGCAGTGGTCGACCCGGGGGACGCCGAACCGATCCTCGCGGCCCTGCAGGCGAATGGTCTCACCCTGACCGCCATTCTACTCACCCATCACCATGCTGACCACATTGGCGGCGTGATGCCCCTGCTGGAACACAGCAACGTGCCCGTGTATGGACCGCGCAACGACGGCATCGTCACGGTCAACCATCCGCTGGGCGAAGGCGACCGCGTCCGGGTGCCGGGGCTGGCCCTCGAACTCGCCGTGCTGGACGTGCCCGGTCACACGAACGGCCACATCGCGTACGTGCGCGAAGACGACGGCGGCCACTGGCTGTTCTGCGGCGACACGCTGTTCGGCGGCGGCTGCGGCCGCCTGTTCGAAGGCACGCCCGCACAGATGGCGGCATCGCTCGCGAAACTGGCCGCCCTTCCCGACGATACGCTGGTCTATTGCGCCCACGAATATACGCTAGCGAACCTGCGCTTTGCCGAAGCACTGGAGCCGGGCAACCGGGCGCTGCATATGCGCATCGCCAACGACAGCCAACTGCGCGGCACGCACCTGCCGACGATTCCATCGACGATCGCCATCGAAAAAGCGACGAACCCCTTCCTGCGTACGCGCGAGCCGACGATCATCGAGAGCCTGGCGGCGGCCGGCCGCCTGCCGTCCGGTGCGGACCCGGTGGCCGTGTTCGCGGCGCTGCGCGAATGGAAGAACGTGTTCTGAACGTGAGGCGGGAAGAGGCGAGGCCCGGATCGATGCCTTGCCCTGGCGGTTGCAGGGCAACGGGATCGATGAAGACGGGTTGCGCGCTTCCCGGCGGATAGCCGGCGGCGCAACGGCAGTGGTAACGACGCAACCGCCGGTCGATGGCGGCTGCGTCGAGGTCCAACTTAGATTTCTTCGTACAGCGGCAGCGTCAGGAACTCGGCGAAGTCTTCCGAGGTCGACATCTGCTCGAAGATCTGGGCGGCGCGGTCATAGGTCGGGCTGTCGCCGTTCGGGGCGGCCGCTTTCGCGTTGGCCAGCTCTTCCGGAATCATCGCACGCACCATCTCGGCCGTAACCTTGCGGCCATCTTCCAGCACACCCTTCGGCGAACGGATCCACTGCCACACCTGCGAACGGCTGATCTCGGCGGTGGCGGCGTCTTCCATCAGGTTGTGGATCGGCACGCAGCCGTTGCCGGCCAGCCAGGCACCCAGGTAGTGGATACCGACGTTGATGTTGTAGCGCAGGCCCGCCTCCGTGATCGGGGTCTCCGGACGGAAGTCCAGCAGGTCCTTGGCCGTCACTTCGACGTCCGGACGCTGCTTGTCGATCTGGTTCGGACGGTCGCCCAGCACCTTCTTGAATTCCGTCATCGCCAGGTCGACGAGGCCCGGGTGCGCGACCCAGCCGCCGTCGTAGCCGTCGGTCGCGTCGCGCGCCTTGTCGCTGCGCACGCCGCCCATCGCGATTTCGTTCTTTTCCGGATCGTTCTTGATCGGAATCAGAGCCGACATGCCGCCGATCGCCGGGGCATTCCGCTTGTGACAGGTCTTCAGCAGCAGCAGCGCATAGGCGCGCATGAACGGCGCCGTCATCGTGACCTTCGGACGGTCGGCCAGGCAGAAGTCCTTGTCCAGCTTGAACTTCTTGATGCAGGAGAAGATGTAGTCCCAACGGCCGGCGTTCAGGCCCGCGCTGTGCTCGCGCAGTTCGTACAGGATCTCGTCCATCTCGAAGGCGGCGACGATCGTCTCGATCAGCACGGTCGCCTTGATGGTGCCCTGCGGCAGGCCCAGTTCGTTCTGCGTCATGACGAAGATGTCGTTCCACAGGCGCGCTTCCAGGTGCGATTCCATCTTCGGCAGATAGAAATACGGGCCGGCGCCACGGGCCAGCTGTTCCTTGGCGTTGTGGACCATGAACAAGGCGAAGTCGAAGATGCCGCCCGAGATGCGCTTGCCGTCGACGAGAACGTGCTTCTCGTCCAGGTGCCAGCCGCGCGGACGGACGACCAGGGTCGCGACCTTGTCGTTCAGCTTGTATTGCTTGCCGTTCTGTTCCAGCGAGATCGTTTTACGCACGGCGTCGCGCATATTGATCTGGCCGGTGATCTGGTTGTCCCAGTTCGGCGTATTCGAATCCTCGAAGTCGGTCATATAGCTGTCCGCACCGGAGTTCAGCGCGTTGATGACCATCTTGCGCTCGACCGGGCCCGTGATTTCCACGCGGCGGCATTCGAGCGCCTTCGGAATCGGCGCGATCTTCCAGTCGCCGTTGCGGATGTGGGCCGTCTCGGCCAGGAAGTCCGGGCGCTCGCCGGCGTCCAGGCGCTTGGCGCGCTCCACGCGGGCGGCCAGCAGTTGCTGACGGCGCGGTTCGAATTCGCGGCTCAGTTTCGCGACCAGCGCGAGTGCTTCCGGCGTCAGGATCTGTTCGTAGCCGGGTTTGATCTCGGCCCGGATTTCCATTCCGGCTGGGGTGGCGATGGTCATTGCGTTCTCCTGTTCTGGTATGAAATTCGGTTTGTGCCGCACGTCCTGGCACAAGCCGGCTTGGCGTTTGATATTGCTTCAAGTATATTCACTATTACTCGCCTAAACGAGACAAAAAATATATTCATTTGTGCGTTTTTGTCACAGATCAAAGCAAGCATCGAGGATTCTTTGGACCATTTTCGTCAGATATCGACCTTCGTCGAAGTGATCGCCCGCGGCAGCCTGTCGGCCGCGGCACGTGCCGAAGGCATCGCGCCGGCCATGATCGGCCGCCGCTTGGACGCGCTCGAAGCGCGCCTGGGCGTCAAGCTGTTACAGCGTACCACGCGCAAGCTGGCGTTGACGGACGAAGGGGCGGCGTTCCTCGATGATTGCCAGCGGATCCTGGCCGAGCTGGAAGAGGCGGAAGCGGCCGTGTCCGAACGGAGTGCGCGCGCGACGGGACACCTCGTCGTCTCCGCGCCGGCCGGCTTCGGCCGCCAGCACGTGGCGCCGCTGGTGCCCTCCTTCCTCGCCGAGCACCGCGAGGTGAGCGTCAACCTGAACCTCTCCGACCGCGTGGTCGACGTCATCGGCGAAGGCGTCGATATCGCGATCCGCATCGCCAGCCTGACGGACTCGAATCTGGTCGGCGTGAAACTGGCCGACAATCACCGGGTGGTCGTCGCCACGCCGGGCTATCTGAAACGTTATGGCACGCCGCAAACCCTCGACGACCTCGGCAAGCACAACTGCCTGGCGATCAGCAGCCAGGGCAGCCAGCGGGGCTGGACCTTCCGCGACCACGGCAAGATCGTCACAGTGAAAGTGGGCGGCAATATGGTATGCAACGACGGCGCCGTGCTGCACGACTGGGCGATGGCCGGACGCGGCCTGGCGTGGCGGTCGATGTGGGAAGTGAGTTCGGAAATCGAGGCGGGCCTGCTGGTGCCGGTATTGGAGCAGTACGCGGCGCCCGGCAGCGATATCTATGCCGTATTCGCGCAACGCCGCCACTTGCCGCTGCGCATCCGCGTATTCGTCGATTTCCTGCGCCACGCCTATTCTCAGCCGGAGTACTGGCGCCGGAATATGACGGGCTGATAACAGCCAGGCCGCAACGCCTTGCGGCTTGGCAAAAAAAATCCCCGGAGATTCCGAGGATTTTTTATCAGACATTCAGCGAATTACAGCGGCTGGATGTTCGATGCTTGTTTGCCTTTCGGACCAGAGGTCACGTCGAAAGAAACGCGCTGGTTCTCTTGCAGCGACTTGAAGCCTTGAGTTTGGATCGCCGAGAAGTGCGCGAACAGGTCTTCGCCGCCTTCGTCCGGGGTGATGAACCCGAAGCCTTTGGAGTCATTGAACCATTTTACGATGCCAGTTGCCATTACAATTTCCTATTTCAGTTGAAGTGGACCGAAGTCCGTTTACGATCGTTTGAAGAAGCAAGAAACAAATGACAGACTAACTGCACTGCTACCGCGAATCCAACGATCCCTAATTATACCGAATAAACCCGCATGTACACGGTTTTCGCAAAATAAAACCGGGATCCGTAACAATTCCTATCGCCAACCTTTACCGATCCCGTATGCGTCGGCACTACGCAAAATATAGGGCATGGAAGCAGATAAAGTTTGTCCTAAATCAAACGATTTCCTGACAGGTGCTTTGCTGTAAGGTTAAACGGCTGAGTCGTCGTTGGGATAAGCGGCTTTCGGGTCGATGGTGCCCCAGGCCACGAACACGTCCAGCTCGGCCAGCCACGCTTCCCATTCCTGCGGCGCGACGCCGTCGAACGTCATCAGCACGCGCAGGCGCTGTTCCAGCATGCGCGCCTGTTGACCGAGGATGCGGAAACCGAATGTGGCGGACGAGCCCGCCAACGTATGCAGAACGGCATGCATTTGCTCGATCAGCGCCAGCGGCGGATGCTGCGTGTCGAACTCGTTGCGCGCGGCCGACAGGCGGCCGAGCGTCTGCGGCAGGCTCGCCGCGAATTTATCGTTCAGTTCGCCGAGACGCGCGAAGAACTCGGCATCCGCGCTGTTGCTCATTTGGTGCCGAAGATGCGGTCGCCCGCATCGCCCAGTCCCGGCACGATGTAGGCGTGGTCATTCAAGTTGTCGTCGAGCGACGCGACGTACAGTTTCACGTCCGGATGGGCCTGGTGGAACACCTCGACGCCTTCCGGCGCCGCGACGAGGGCCAGGAACAGGATCTGGTCGTCCGGCACGCCGCGCTTTTTCAGCACGTCGACAGCGTACACGGCCGAGTTGCCCGTCGCCACCATCGGATCGCACAGGATGAACGTGCGGTCGGTCGTGTCCGGCAGGCGCACGAGGTATTCGACGGGCAGATGCGTGTCCGGGTCGCGGAACACGCCGATGTGGCCCACGCGCGCCGACGGCACCAGTTCCAGCAGGCCGTCGCTCATGCCGACGCCGGCACGCAGGATCGGCACGATGGCCAGTTTCTTGCCGGCGATGACGGGGGCGTCGATGGTCATCAGCGGCGTGTCGATGGTGCGCGTCGTCAGCGGCAGGTCGCGCGTGATCTCGTAACCCATCAACAGCGTGATTTCGCGCAGCAGTTCGCGGAACGTGCGCGTGGACGTGCCGCGGTCGCGCATGTGGGACAGCTTATGCTGGATCAGGGGATGGTTCAGGATGAACAGGTTCGGGAAGCGCGGGTCTTGTTTCATGAGCGGGAATCGATACGAAAGCCGTCGCTTGTGGCAACGGCGTGGTGTTTTGGTAAATGGCAAACATTATCCCAGCCGCGCGCCCGTTTGTCCCGTCCTTTGTCGAAGTTTTATGGCGACCTTCATTCAACGAGGGCCCGGTCCAGGATCGCCGCGCAATCGACGCCGTCCGGCAGCCGGCCGAACGCGCCGCCGACGTCCACCGCGATGCGCGACGCCACGAAGGCCTCGGCCACGAAAGGCGGCGCATGGCGCAGCAACAGGCCGGCCTGCACGGCCACGACGAGTCGTTCGGCGAGGCGGCGCGCGCCGAATTCGTCGGCCGCCAGGGTGCCCAGGTCATCCAGCAGACGTGCGCAACACGCGTCGAAACGGGCATCGCGGCCGGCTCCCAGCGCCAGCTCCGCGGCCAGGGCGTCGCGCGTTTCCGGTCCTTTGGCGAACGCGCGCAACACGTCCAGGCACATCACGTTGCCGGACCCTTCCCAGATCGAGTTGACGGGAAATTCGCGGTACAGGCGCGCCAGCGGGCCGTCCTCCACATATCCGTTGCCGCCCATGACTTCCATCGCCTCGGCGCCGAACGCGGGTCCGCGCTTGCACAGCCAGTACTTGCCGGCCGGCGTCAGGAGGCGGCCCAGCAGCGCCTCGCGCGGGTCGACGGCGCCGTCCGCACCGACGTCGAAGCAGCGTGCGAGCCGCAACGCGAACGCGGTGGCCGCTTCCGATTCCAGCGCCAGGTCGGCCAATACGTTTTGCATCAGGGGCTGCTCGGCCAGCCGGCGGCCGAACGCGCTGCGCGCGCGCGCGTGATGCAGCGCATGGCACAGGGCGGCGCGCATGATGCCGGCCGAACCCGTCACGCAATCGAGCCGGGTGTGGCTGCCCATCTCGAGGATCGTCGGGATGCCCCGCCCCTCCTTCCCGATCATCCAGCCGACCGCATCGCAGAACTCAACTTCGGACGAGGCGTTCGACTTGTTCCCCAGTTTGTTCTTCAGGCGCTGCACGCGGATCGCGTTGCGGGTCCCGTCCGGCAGGTAGCGGGGCACGAAGAAGCAGGAGAGTCCGGGCGACGCTTCGCCGGCGCTGCCGCCCTCGTCGGCCTGAGCCAGGACGAGGTGGGCGTCCGATTGCGGGGCCGAAAAGAACCACTTGTGGCCGACGAGGCTCCATGCCTCTTTCCAATCCGCGCCGAAACGGCTTTCGGCAACGGCCGGGCTCATGCGCGTGGCCCGTGTCGTGTTGGCGCGCACGTCCGTGCCGCCCTGCTTTTCCGTCATGCCCATGCCGATCAGGGCGCCCCGCTTTTGCTCGATGGGCAGCGAACGGGGATCGTAAGCGCGCGACAGAATCGTCGGCAGCCAGCGCGCCGCGATGCCCGCGTGCTGGCGCAGCGCCGGCACCGCCGCGTACGTCATCGTCACCGGGCATTGCGAACCGTTCTCGACCTGGCCGAACATGAGGTAGGCGGCCGCGCGCGCGACCTGGGCGCCGGGCCGGGGCGCTTCCCATGGCAGGGAATGCGCGCCGTTCTCGATCAGGAGACGCATCAATTCATGCCACGCCGGATGGAACTCGACCTCGTCCACGCGGTGGCCGCCCCGGTCGAAATTCACGAGGCGCGGCGGGAACTCGTTGGCCAGACGGCCCAGGTCGAGCACGCCGGCGCGGCCCAGTTCCGCGCCCAGCCGCTCCAGGCCGGCGTCCGCCCACTCGGCGCCCTCGCGGGTCACGCCTTCCCGCAGCGCGGCATCGCAGTGGAACAGGTTGACGTCGCCGAACGGCGGCGCCTGGTTGAAAACCTCGTGGGTATCGAAACGGTTCATGGCGCCTCCTCCGGCGTGGTCCGCACGCTCAGCTGTTGCAGTTGAGCATCATATTTTTGGAGTAAAAGTTTCCTATTTGCACTATATCGGCGACAATATTCCCTGGCATTGCAGCTCCGGGTTATCGGTTAAGCAACAAGGCTAGCGTAAAGCCTTGTGCCGGGCAAGCGCGACCCATCCGATCCAGGAACTGCGACGCATCAAGCAAAGACAGAAAGACGCGGGGCATTGTGCTTTTTAGTGCTCGCTGGCATCTTTCGGTGATACATTGCTTGTTGATTTGGTACACTCCAGCATTACCCCGGCCTTGCTGCCAAGATTAGAAAGCAGAAATTTCGACAATGCGCGCCAGTTCACCCGCCGTACCGAACGATCCGCGCCATGCGGCCCCGGCGAGCCCGGACGGCTACATGGAAGCGGTGGGCGACGTCGCGTTCCGCCTCGATCCTTCCGGCCTGATCCGTCACGCGAGCCAGCGCGCCCAGCGTGCGTTCGGCACGCAACCCCTCGCCGGCACCCTATTGACGTCCCTCGCCGTCGACGCCGACCAAGCGGCCCTGCGCAATGCCCTCGTCGATGCCGGCACGGCCAGCGACCCGGTGCTCGTTGAAGTGCGGATGCGCTGCGCCGGCAAGGAAAATTGGTACGAACTGCGCATTGCGGTTCTCCCCGGCGGGCATGAATTGCTGGCCGTCGGCCGCGACATGTCGGCCCAGCGTGCCACCGAGCAGCGTCTGCGCCATATGGCGACGCACGACGCCCTGACGGAACTCCCGAACCGGCTGCTGCTGTCCGACCGCATCCGCATGGTGATCGCCAACGCGCGCCGTTCCGGCCAGGGCTTCTGCATCGCCACGATCGGCCTGGACGGCTTCAAGAAAGTCAACGACGGCCTCGGCCACCCGGTCGGCGACGCCGTGCTGCGCCAAGCCGCGGGCCGCCTGCGCAAGACGCTGCGCGACAGCGATACGCTGGCCCGCGTCGGCGGCGACGAATTCGTCGCGGTCCTGCCGGGCACCTTCACGCCGGACCAGATCAAGCTGGTCAGCGGCCGCCTGCTCGCGGCGCTGCAATCGGCGTTCGAAGTCGACGGGCATACGGTGTACCTGGGCGCGTCCGTCGGCGTGTCGATCTACCCCGACCACGCCGAGGACGAGATCCGGCTGATCGCCCTTGCCGATGCCGCCATGGGCCGCGCCAAGGAAACGGGCAAGGGCCGCACGGTCGTCTACAGCGTGCGCGAAAGCGGACCGCCGCAGCACGACATCTCGCTCGAAGCCGCGATGTTCCAGGCCGTGCGCGAAGGCGAATTCCTGCTGTACTACCAGCCGATCGTCTCCAGCCGCACGCGCCAAATCGAAGGCTTCGAGACGCTGATGCGCTGGAAGCACCCGACCCTCGGCATGGTGCCGCCCGTGCGCTTCATCCCGATCGCCGAGACCAATGGCCTCATCAACCTGCTGGGCGCCTGGGCGCTCAAGGCGGCCCTGGTGCAGCTGCGCCAGTTCGAAGACGTGGCCAAGCGCGACCTGTACATCTCGGTCAACATCAGCCCGCGCCAGTTCCGCAACGACCGCTTCCTGGGCGTGCTGGACGACGCCCTCGCCTTTTCGGGCACGCCGGGCGACAAGCTGGTCCTCGAGATCACCGAGGGCACGCTGATGATCGACCCGGTCCATGCGGAGGCCATCCTCACCAAGATGGCCGAACGCAATGCGCGCATCGCGATCGACGACTTCGGCACGGGCTATTCGAGCCTGGCCTACCTGAAGCGTTTCCCGATCTCGGTGCTCAAGATCGACCGCGCCTTCATCAAGGACTTGCCCGCCTCGACCAAGGACGCGGCGATCTGCAACGCCGTACTCTCGCTGGCCCAACACCTCGATCTGTCGGTCGTGGCCGAAGGCGTCGAGACCGAAGAACAACTGACCTACGTCGAGTCGCGCGGATGCGACTACGTACAAGGCTACCTCACCGGCAAGCCGATGCCAGCCCACGTGGCCATGGCCGCGCTCAAGGAAAACCTGTACACGGAACTGCTGCCGGGCGAATTACGGGCGGGCCTCACATGAACCAGACTGCTACCATCGAACGATCGCCGAAAGCCGACGCGACCCTTTCCCTGCTGTGGGAGCGGATCCGCCGGCGCGGCGACATGCCGGGCTTCACGAAGGCCATCAACGCCATCCTCGCGTCCATGCGCGGCGAGGACGAGCGCGACTTTTCCATGACCCAGACGGTGCTGTCCGATCCCGTGCTCACCCAGAAAGTGCTGCGCCTCGCGAACAGCGGCATGTACTCGGCCTTCGGCCAGCGTGTCAACACTGTCTCGAAAGCGATCCTCGTGCTGGGCACGGAAGCCATCGGCCACCTGGCGCTGGGCCTGAAACTCATCGAGGAACTCTCCAAGTCCACGCCCGATTCGCTGCAGGCCCACATCGAGATGGAAAAGGCCGTGCTGGCAGGGATGGTGGCGCATCAGGTCGCGAGCGAAGCGGCCACGCGCGATCCCGAAGAAGCCGTCGTGTGCTCGATCCTGCACTCGTTGGGCCGGATGATGGTCACGTTCTACCTGCCCGAACACTGGATGATGATGCAGCAGGCCGCGGGTGCCGGGGACATCGACGCGGCGTCCATCGCCCAGCTGGGTCTCTCGCTCGAACAGATCGGCCGCGCGACCGCCGAGCACTGGGGCCTGCCCCACAACCTGATCGCCGGCATGCGCCGCGTCGAGCCGGGCGAGCGCGCCGCCGACTTCAACCACGACGACTGGCTCGCCGCCCTCGGCACCATGTCGAGCCAGTGCGCCGAGAGCCTGTGGCATGGCGACGAAGCGGGCGCCGAGCAGGTCAAACTGCTGGCGGCCGGCTTTGCGCCGCTGATCGGCATCGAGCCGGACAACATCGTCGGCGCCATCGAAAAAGCCAAGGTCGAAGCGGCCGCCGACCTGTCGATCGCGCCGCTCGCGAATCCGCCGGAGAAGCGCGCCCGCGCCGCCGCCGTCACGCGCATGCGCGAGGCCGGCAACAAGATCCTCCTGAACGGCGTGGCCGACATGCGCGACGCCGCTGCCCAGGCAACGCCTGGCCAGATGGTGTCGATGGCGATCGAGACCGCCTACCATGGCCTGTCGTTCACACGCGCCTTCGGCTTCCTGCGCAACCGCCGCGACGGCCGCTACACGGCCAAGATCGGCCTGGGCGACAACGCCAAGACGCTCGTCCCCAAGCTCGCCTTCGACGACAGCTACGAACCGAACGTGTTCTTCGCCGCCCTCGGCAGCGACCGCGTGATCTTCATCGAGAACGCACGCGACCCGAAATTCTCGAGCAAACTGCCGACGTGGTGGAAAGACACGCTGCAGGAAGCGCGCTGCTTCGTGATCATCCCGTTATGCACGCACGGCGAGCCGGTCGGCTTCATCTACGGCGACTGGGACGACCGCTTCCCGTCCGTCTACCTGAGCCAGACGGAATTCTCGTTGCTGAACGAGTTGCGCGGCCTCGTGGTGAAGAGCGTCGAGCGGCGCCAGCCGGTGGAAGCGGCGGCAAGCCGGGCCTGACGTCATGCCCGCGCAAGCGGGAATAATGCCCCCGGCATTATTCCCGCCATGCCGAGCGCCGGGATTCCGTATGCCTGCCACACTTCAGCTCTATAAATACCCGCCTTCGAACACGCGGTACGGCTCCCCGCTTTCGCGGGGACGACGGCGTTAACGCAGCCGCGGCGTATCCACGTGCACGTCGCCGCACTGCGCGCGGTTCATCAGCGCGTGGTCGATCAGCACCAGCGCCAGCATCGCTTCCGCGATCGGCGTCGCGCGGATGCCCACGCACGGATCGTGGCGGCCGAAGGTCTCGACGGTCACCGGATTGCCCTGCTTGTCGATCGAGCGGCGCGGCGTGCGGATCGACGACGTCGGCTTGATGGCGATGGACACCATGATGTCCTGGCCCGTCGAAATACCGCCCAGCACACCGCCGGCGTTATTGCCGACGAAGCCCTCGGGGGTCAGCTCGTCGCCGTGCTCGGAACCCTTCTGCGCCACCGAGTCGAAACCGGCGCCGATCTCCACGCCCTTGACGGCATTGATGCCCATCATGGCATACGCGATATCCGCGTCGAGCTTGTCGTAGATCGGCTGGCCGAGGCCGACAGGCACATTCTTCGCCACCACGTCGATGCGGGCGCCGATCGAGTCGCCGGCGCGGCGCAGGTCATCCATCGCCGCCTCCATGCGCGCGATCAGATCGGCGTCCGACGTCGCAGCGAAGAATGGATTGTCGTGCACGTGCTTGAAATCCTGGAACGGCACGGCGATGTCGCCGAGCTGGCTCATGCAGCCCATGAATTCGGTGCCGTATTTTTCGCGCAGCCATTTCTTGGCGATGGCGCCGGCGCCGACGACGGGCGCGGTCAGGCGCGCGGACGAGCGGCCGCCGCCGCGCGGATCGCGCACGCCGTATTTGTGCCAGTAAGTGTAGTCCGCGTGACCCGGGCGGAACATCTCGACGATATTGCCGTAGTCCTTGCTGCGCTGGTCCGTGTTTTCGATCAGCAGCGCGATCGGGGTGCCCGTCGTGACGCCCTCGTAGACGCCGGACAGGATCTTGACCTGGTCGGCTTCCTGGCGCTGCGTCACGTGACGCGACGTGCCCGGCTTGCGCCGGTCCAGCTCCGGCTGGATGTCGGCCTCGGACAGCGCCAGCCCCGGCGGACAGCCATCGATCACGCAGCCGATCGCGGGACCGTGCGACTCGCCGAAAGTGGTTACGGAAAACAGCTTGCCAAATGTGTTGCCGGACATGGATTCTCGTTGGGTTGTGCGAATGGAATGAAAGATTTTACCAGCACGGACATGCGGGCGGGGGAATGCTATTCAGATCAACAAAAATGTTTCCGTGCGGAATTTTCTTGCCTGAATTGATACCATCCCATATATACTAGCTTGCAATCACCGAGCCCAACCTGGAGACGTAGCAGATGCCCGCACCGCACACGCCCTCGGGCGACGCGCAGGACGACGACCTGGTGTTCGCAGACGAGACGCCGGTAGTCGCCCCCCATGGCGGCGGCGCGTGGCGCGTGCTGATCGTCGACGACGATGCCGACGTCCACTCGACGACGACGTTCGCGCTGGGCAGTCTCGAGATGCATGGCCGGCCGCTGACATTCCTGCATGCCTATTCCGCCGCCCAGGGCATGGCGGTGCTGGAGCGCGAGCACGACATCGCCGTGATCCTGCTCGACGTGGTGATGGAACAGGCCGACGCCGGCCTGCACCTCGTGCGCCACGTGCGCGACACGCTGGGCCGCCACGACGTGCGCATCATCCTGCGCACGGGCCAGCCCGGCTATGCGCCCGAGATGGATGCCATCCGCGGCTACGACATCAACGATTACCGCACCAAGTCCGAACTCACCCGCACAAAGCTCTACACGAGCGTGGCGGCGGCGATCCGCGCCTACCAGCAGATCCACGCGCTGGAAGACAGCCGCACGGGCCTGGCCGAAGTCGTGCGGGCGAACACCGAGCTGATGGCGCTGCATTCGGTCGCCGAGATGACCCTGGGCATCCTGCGTGAAGTGGCCGCCCTCGCCGGCCAGCCGGCCGACGGCCTGTTGTGCGGCTGCCCGCCGGGCACCGCCGCCAGCGGCTGGCAGGTGCTGGCCAGCTGCGGCCCCGCCGCGGACTTCGCGCGCGACGGCATGCTCGCGGCGGGCGCGCACGGACCGGCAGCGGCCATCGCGGCAGCACTGGCCGAGCGCCGCAACCTGTACCGCGACGACCACCTCGCCCTCTACTTCAGCGGCAAGGCGCATTGCGACTTCGCCGCCTGGGTGCGCCTTGCGCGCCCGCTGGACGAACTGCGCCGCGGCCTCATCGACGTCTTCACGAGCAGCATCGCCGTCGGCCTGGACAACGTCGCGCTGATGACCGACCTGCACCGCGCCGCGTTCTACGACGCGTTGACGGGCCTGCCGAACCGCACGCGCCTGATCGAACTCGTCGACGACAGCCTGCAGACCGGCGCCGATGCCACCTTGTGCCTCGTCGACATCGACCAGTTCGCCGAAACGAACGACGCCCTCGGCCACCAGTTCGGCGACGCGCTGCTCGGCGCGGTGGCGCAACGCCTGCGCCTCCAACTGGACGGCCGCCTGGCACTGGCCCGCATCGGCGGCGACACCTTCTGCCTGCTGGGCCAGGCCGACCTGATCGAACCGGCCGCCATCCAGGGCCTGTTCGCGGCACCGTTCTCGATCGAAGGCCAGGACGTGCAGGTGTCGGCCACGCTGGGCCTCGTGCGCCTGCGCGAACACGACGCCAACGCGGCCGACGCGCTCAAGGATGCCGACATCGCCCTCAAGCGCGCCAAGAGCCTGCGGCGCGGCGGCCATTTCTATTTTTCGCGCGGCATGGGCGTGGAGATCCGCGAACGCGTGCGCCTCATGCACGACCTGCGCGGCGGCTTCGCGCGCGGCGAACTGTTCCTCGCCTACCAGCCCCAGGTCGAACTGGCCGCGCGGCGCGCGTTCGGCGCCGAAGCCCTGCTGCGCTGGCGCACGGAGGACGGCCGCTTCGTGCCGCCCGACCGCTTCATCCCCATCGCGGAATACTCGGGCCTGATCATCGACATCGGTGCGTGGGTGCTGCGCGAAGCCTGCGCGGAACTCATGCGCGTGCGCGCGGCCGGCCACCTCGACTTCACGATGTCGATCAATGTTTCGCAGGTGCAGTTCCGCCATCCGCATTTCATCGACATGCTGCGCCAGGCGCTGTCCGACACGGGCGCGCCGCCGGAGCGCGTCGAACTGGAAATCACGGAATCGATGGCGATGGAGGAGCCCGACCTGCTGATCGAACGCCTGGCCGAGATCAAGCGCACGGGCGTGTCCATCGCCATCGACGATTTCGGCACGGGTTTCTCGTCGCTGTCCTACCTGCAGCGGCTGCGCGTGGACCGCCTGAAGATCGACCGCGCGTTCGTGACGGAAATCACGGACGCGGCGCGCGGCAGCAGCATCGCCGAGATGATCATCGAGCTGGGGCGCAACCTGGGCCTGTCGATCATCGCCGAGGGCGTCGAAGACGAGCGCCAGGCGCAGATCCTGCAGACCCTCGGGTGCCCGCTGGCGCAGGGCTACCTGTTCGCGCGGCCGCTGGCGCCCGAGGCACTCATCGAGTGGCTCGGGAGCGACGCGCTGACACGCGCCGCGTGATCCGCGATCAGTCCTCGGCCATCTGCTCCGCCGGCCAGTCGCGGATATAGGCCTTGAGCATGCGGTTCTCGAAGCTCTGCGCTTCCAGCACGGCCTTCGCGACGTCGTAGAACGAGATCACGCCCAGCAGCGTGCGCGCGTTCATGACGGGCAGGTAGCGCGCGTGCTTTTCCAGCATGATGCGGCGCACTTCGTTGACTTCGGTGTCCGGTGTGACGGTGATCGGGCTGTCGTCCATGTGCTTGCGCACGGTGCCCGCGTGCTCGAGCGAGCCGCCATGCGCATGCAAGGCCTTGATGACCTCGCGGAAGGTCAGCATGCCGACCAGGTCGCCGTATTCCATCACGACGAGCGAACCGATGTCGCGCTCGGCCATGGTGGCGGCGGCGTTGGCCAGGTCGGTGTCGGGCGAGACCGTGTACAGGATGTCGCCCTTGACCTGCAGGATTTCCGATACCTTCATTTGGACCCCCTTGATTGGAGATGCTTGCTGCGTTGTATAACTCATAAATTGACTCTAGCCTAAGCTCCTCGAAAAATCCAGCTTTATGCCCTGCAACCGTGCAAGACGCACCATCTTGATGATTAAATGTAACGGTTAGCGCTATCGAATGCTAGCATGCGCCGTCTTCGTCATTCAGGAATAGCACGCCATGAGCGGACCCAGGTATCCCGGTTTCACCACCCTCGCGCTGCACACGGCCACAAGCCCGCAAGCGGCGCCCACGGCCGTCGCCACGTTGGAAGAACGCATCGCCGCCCTCGAAGGGGGCGTGGCCGGCCTCGCCACGGCGAGCAGCCAGGCCGCGCTGCACCTCGCGCTGGCCACGCTTGCGGGCGCCGGCGACCACGTCGTCGCCGCGCACAACCTGCGCGGGGAACACGCGGCGCTGCTGGCGCACGGCCTCGCGCGCTTCGGCGTGGCCACGACCTTCGTCGACCCGCGCGACCCGCACGCCTGGCGCAGTGCCATCCGGCCCGAAACGCGGCTGCTGGCCGGCGCCGCCCTCGGCCACGCCGACCTGGACGTGCTCGACATCCCGCAGGTGGCCGCCATCGCGCACGAGCACGACCTGCCGCTGCTGGTCGACGCGTCGCTCGCGACGCCGTGGCTCCTGATGCCGTTCGACCACGGCGCCGACCTCGTCATCCATGACGCGGCCTTCCTGTCCGGCAAAGCCGGCGCCACGGGGGGCCTGCTCGTCGACGGCGGTACGTTCGACTGGCACGCGGCCCATGCGCGCACGGGCCGTTTCGCCGGACTGTGCGAGCCGGACCCGGGCTGCGACGGCCGCGTGTTCGCGGAGGAGTCGACGGTGGGCGCCTTCGCCCTGCGCGCGCGCCATGCGGGCCTGCGCGATTTCGGCGCCACGCCCGGCGCATACGATGCGGCCGTCATGTTGAACGGCCTCGAGACGCTGGGCGTGCGCATGGAGCGCCACGTCGCGGGCGCGCGCCGGGTCGCCGAAGCCCTCGCGGCCCACCCGGCCGTCGCGAGTGTCGCGTATCCGGACCTGGACAGCCACCCGGACCACGCCATTGCCCGCCGCCTGCTGCCGCGCGGCTGCGGCGCCATCGTCCCGTTCGCGCTGCTGGGCGGTCCCGCCGCCGCCGCGCGCTTCCTCGACGGATTGAAACTGGTCGGCCGGGAGGGCGCCAGCGGCGGCGCCCGCTCGCATGCCGCATCGGCCGCCGCGGGCACGGTCCGCCTCGCGATCGGCCTGGAAGACGCGGATGACCTGCTCGACGACATCGCCCGCGCCCTCAAACTGGCGCAAAAAGGAGCCTGACATGCTGATCGACGTGAACGGCGACACCGCCTACGCCTATACCGCCGGCACCGCCCCCGTGCCGGACCGCCCCGCCATCGTATTCGTCCACGGCGCCCAGAACGACCATTCCGTCTGGACGGCCCAGGCCCGCGCCCTGGCGCGGCAGGGCCACCCCGTGCTGGCCGTCGACCTGCCCGGCCACGGCCGCAGCGCCGGTCCCGCGCTGGCGACGGTGGAAGCGATGGCAACCTGGCTGCTCGCCCTGCTGGACGCGGCCGGCATAACCCACGCCGTGCTGGCCGGCCACAGCATGGGATCGCTGATCGCGCTGGAGGCCGCATTCCAGGCTCCGGCCCGCGTGCGCGCGCTTGCCCTCGCCGGCAGCACGTGGCCGATGAAGGTGTCGGACGCCCTGCTGGAAACCGCGCGCACGGACGAAGCCACCGCCATCGACATGGTGAACCTGTGGTCGCACGCGAGCATCGCACCGGCGGCGGCAGGCAGCCCGCAAGGCTTCTGGGTGCCGGGCGCCTCGCGCCGGCTGATGCAGCGCCTGTCGCAACTGAACCCCGCGCAGCTGTTTCATACGGACTTCGTCGCGTGCAATACGTACGCCAACGGCGACGCGGCGGCGCGGGCCGTCGCGTGTCCGACCTTGTTCGTGCAGGGCCGGCGCGACGTCATGACGCCGCCCCGCTCCGCGCAGGCGCTCGTGGCCGCGATCCCGCACGCGCGCGTGGTCGCCCTCGATTGCGGGCATTCCCTGATGACGGAACAGCCGGAAGCCGTGACAAACACGCTGGCGGACTTCGTGCGCGGCCTGAATTGATCTACACTGGGCAGTGGGGCAACGATCAGGAGAACAGGCATGGCCGCCGTCCGCTACGACAGCTTCGCGCAGTTCTATCCCTATTACCTGGCCCAGCACGAGAACCAGCTGTGCCGGCGCGCCCACTTCCTCGGGACGTCGTCGGCCATCGCGGGCATCGCGCAATACATCGACAGCCTGAATCCGTGGTGGTTGCTCGTCGCGGTCGTGACGGGCTACGGCGGCGCGTGGATCGGCCACTTCTTTTTCGAGAAGAACCGGCCGGCCACGTTCGACCACCCCTGGTATTCGTTCCGCGCCGACTGGGTGATGTACTGGCAGATGCTGACGGGCAAGCTCAGCTGGTAACGGAAGCCGGGCCCGTGCGCTCGAAATGCTCGGCCAGCGTCTCGTCCAGGCCCCGTTCGACGGCGGCTTCGACCTGGCGCGCCAGCGCGGCCGTGTCCAACGCCAGCGGCGACGTCGCCGCATCGCCCGCCGGCCCGGCCTCGCTCTTGACGCCGCCGAACACGAACAGCCGGTAGACGTCCGCCAGGCGGATGAGGCGCGGATCGACGAGCAGCACCCAGCACTGGGTGCCGGCGCGTGCTCCTCCGCTTTTTCCCATACTCCAGCGCAGCGGCACCTGGGTCTCGGCCTGCACCCGGCCGACCCAGCCGGCCGCCACCATCTGTTCCAGCAGCGACGTCATCTCGTCGTAGCCGATGCGCGTGCAGGCGCGGATCTGGGCGTTCGACACCATCGCCGTCCCCGTCAACCGCGCACCGCCCTGCAGCACCTTCAGGACGGCCATCGCGTCGACGAACGCGCCGCCCGGCACCGGTTCGTACCACCAGCGCTCGTACTTGACGATCGGCAGCGCGGCCGTCAGCAGCGCGCCCACGAGCGTGATCATCCACGACAGGTACATCCAGACGAGGAACAGCGGCAACGCCGCCAGCGCGCCGTAGATGATGGCGTAGGTCGGGAACTGGCGGATGAAGATCGCGAACACGCGTTTCGCCACCTCGAACGCGATGGCGGCGACGAGGCCGCCCCAGACGGCGTCGCGCCAGTCGACGTCGCGGTTCGGCACCGTCATGTACAGCAGGACGTACGCGGCCGTCGTCAGCGCGACCGACACCACCGTGTAAAACACGGCACCGAGGAACGGCACGAGGCTCATCAGGCCATTGGTGGCGGAAAACAGCTGCGACGTGAGGGTGAGCGAGATACCGAACGCGAGCGGCCCCAGGGTGACGAGCGCCCAGTACACGAGCACCCGCTGCACGAGGGGCCGCGGCCGGCGGACTTTCCAGATCTGGTTGAAGGCCCGCTCGATCGTGCTGATCAACGCGACGGACGTGAACACGAGCGCGATACCGCCCACGGCCGACAATCCCGTCGCCTTGCTGGCGAACTGCGTCAGGTTCGACGTGATCGTGTTCGCGATCGCCTTGGGCATCAGCATCTGGACAAAATAATTGTCGAGCGCCGTGCGCAGCTTGCCGAACATCGGGAACGTCGTGAAGATGGCCAGCACGATGGTCAGCAAAGGCACGATGGCCAGGGTCGTCGTGAACGTGAGGCTGCCCGCCACCTGGGGGAGTTTTTCCTCGGTCAGGCGGCGACGCGCGAAGCGCACGAGGTCGCGCGCCTCGTCCCACGTCAGCCCGCGCACCCGGTCGACGCCCGTATTGATCATCTCGGTCGTGCTGCGGGAAAGATTGGTGACGGTCTTGGAAAGCATCGAAAAAGCGCCGATGGCGAGCGTGTCATCTTGTAAAGCGCCCTATAATACCAACGATGAACCCAACCAATCAGATTATCCTCGTGTTGTACTACTCGCGTCATGGCAAAACCCGCCGGCTGGCCGAACTGATCGGCCAGGGCATCGACAGCGTGCCGGGCATGGAAGCCCGGCTGCGGACTGTCCCCGCGGTATCGACGGTGGCCGAAGCGACCGAACCCGACATCCCGCGTGCCGGCGCGCCCTACGTCGAGCTCGAGGATCTGGCCGAATGCGCCGGGCTGGCCCTGGGCTCGCCCACGCGGTTCGGCAATATGGCGGCACCCATGAAATATTTCCTCGACGGCACCTCCGCGCAATGGCTGTCCGGCACCCTGGCCGGCAAGCCCGCCGCGGTGTTCACGTCGACGGGCAGCCTGCACGGCGGCCAGGAATCGACGCTGCTGTCGATGATGATCCCGCTGCTGCACCACGGCATGATGGTGATGGGCCTGCCCTACACCGAGCCGGAACTGATGACCACCGCCAGCGGCGGCAGTCCCTACGGCGCGACCCACTGGTCGGGCGTGGACGGCAACCGCCCGGTGACCGAAGACGAGAAGCGGCTTGCGATCGCGCTCGGCCGGCGCCTCGCACAAGCAAGCCGCAAACTGCAGGGGACGGATTAAGTAATGCAAGTGCTAAGGGTGTTTCATACGGGCGCGGTGACCAGCCTGGTCCTGCTGTTCGCCTGGCTGCTGGCCTGGGAGATCGTCGTCGCGCCGCTCCATCCGGGCGGCTCGCTGCTGGCGCTCAAGGCCCTGCCGCTGCTGCTGCCGCTGCGCGGCGTCCTCAAACGCGACCTGTACACGCTGCAATGGTCGTCGATGGTGATCCTGATCTACCTGGTCGAAGGCATCGTGCGCGCCTGGAGCGACCGCACGGACATCTCGCGCATGATGGCCCTCGGCGAGGCCCTGCTCGTGGTCTCGTACTTCCTGTTCGCGCTGCTGTACCTGCGGCCGTACAAGAAGCAGGCGCAGAAGCTCGCCAAGGAATTGCTCGACAAGGTCAAAGTGCCGCATGACTGATGGTTTTCTTGCGCGCTGCAGCGCCATCGTCGGCGCGTCCAATGTCCTCGTCGACGACCAAGACACCGCCCCGTACCTGACCGACTGGCGCGGCCGCTTCACCGGACGGGCCCGCGCCGTCGTCCGTCCCGCGGGCACGGCGGAAGTGGCCGCCGTCGTGCGCCTGTGCTTAGATCTGCGCGTGCCGATCGTCCCGCAGGGCGGCCGCACGGGCCTGGTGCTGGGCAGCGTGCCGGATGCGACGGGCGACGCCGTCGTGCTGTCGCTGCGGCGCCTGAACCGCATCCGGTCCGTCGACACGTTCAACCGCACGATGACGGTGGACGCCGGCTGCATCCTGCAGGACATCCAGCAGGCGGCGAGCGAACACGGCATGCTGTTCCCGCTGTCGCTCGCGGCCGAAGGCAGCTGCACGATCGGCGGCAACCTGTCGACCAATGCGGGCGGCACGGGCGTCCTGCGCTACGGGAACACACGGGAGTTGTGCCTCGGCCTGGAAGTGGTCACGGCGCAAGGCGAAGTGTGGGACGCGCTGCGCGGCCTGCGCAAGGACAACACGGGCTACGACCTGCGCGACCTGTACATCGGCGCGGAAGGCACGCTGGGCATCATCACGGCGGCCGTACTGAAGCTGTTTCCGCAACCGAAGGCGGCGATCACGGCCCTTGTCGCGCTGGCCAGTCCGCGCGATGCGCTGGCGCTCCTGAAGCTCGTCGAAGCGGAGTGCGGCCCGACGCTGACGGGCTATGAATTGATGAGCGACGTCAGCCTGCGCCTCGTCGCCAGCCACTTTCCCGACCTGCCGAAGCCGTTCCCGGAACGCTATCCGCAATACGCGTTGCTGGAATTGTCCAGCCACGAATCGGAGGAGCACGGCGTCGCGCTGCTGGAGCGCGCCATCGAACGGGCGCTGGAAGACGGCCTCGCGCGGGACGCCGTCGTCGCGACGTCGATCGCCCAGTCGCGCGCGCTGTGGGCCATCCGCGAGCACATCCCGCTCGCCCAGGCGGCGGCCGGCAAGAACATCAAGCACGACATCTCCGTGCCCATCTCGCGCATCGCCGACTTCATCGAGACGACGGACGCCCAGCTGGAAGCGGATTATCCGGGCGTGCAGGTCGTCTGCTTCGGCCACCTGGGCGACGGCAACCTGCACTACAACATCGCGCCGCCGGACGGCATCCATCACGACGACTTCCTCGCGCAGCAAGGGCCCATCAACCGCATCGTGCACGACAGCGTGATGGCGCACGGCGGCTCGATCTCGGCGGAGCACGGCGTCGGCGCGCTGAAGCGGGACGAGCTGCCGCGCTACAAATCACCGATCGAACTGAACCTCATGCGTGCCATCAAGGCCGCCCTGGACCCGCTCGGCATCATGAACCCCGGTAAAATCCTTTGACCGGGAGCTCTCGATGACGCGCTTATTTCCCCTGCTGGCGGCCTGCATGGTGTCCGGCGCCCTCGCCCAACCCGTCTACAAGTGCACGCAGGACGGCAAGACGGTTTACGCGGACCGGCCTTGCGCCGCCGGCCGATCGGTCGAGCTGCCGCCACCGGCCGGCATACGGCCCGAAGGCGCGGAGACGGTCGCCACGCGCGACGCGCGCACGCTCGTCGAACTGGAAAAGCTGCGCATCGCACGCGAGAAGGAACAGCAGCGCGTCGACAAGGCCGACGCGCGCACGGCCCGCGCCGCCGCCGCGCGCCGCAAGCAGTGCGAACGCCTGCACCTGCGCAAGCGCTGGGCCGACGAAGACGCCGCGCGGCTGGCGGGCCGCGCCCGCATCGCGGCGCAGCGCAGGTCGACGCGGGCGCGGGAAGCGCTGGCGGTGGAATGTCCGGCGTGAGCCAGCTGTCGCGCTGGCTGCTGTTCGGCGAATGGCGCGCGCACCCGATGCGCGCCGTGCTGGCCGTCGTCGCCATCGCCGTCGGCGTCGCGATGGGTTTCGCCATCCACCTGATCAACGCGGCCGCCTTCAACGAATTCAACGCGGCCGTGCAAAGCCTGTCCGGCCAGGCCGACATCCAGGTGGCGGGACGCGAAGCCCTGTTCGACGAAGGCATCTATCCGCGCCTGGCCACGCATGCGGGCGTCGCCATCGCGTCGCCCGTGCTGGAAGTGGACGCGGCCCGCGCGGACGGACAGGGTTCGCTGAAGATCGTCGGCCTCGACGCCTTCCGCGCCGGCTACATCGCGCCCGACCTGATGGGCGTGCCGGATGCGTCCCACCCGTACGACGTCCTCGCCGACGATGCCGTGTTTCTCTCCCCGGCGGCGCAGGCCTGGCTCGGCAAGGCGCGCGGCGACGTCGTCGCCGTACGCGCCGGCACGCGCGACCTCCACTTGCGCGTGGCGGGTCCGATCTTGCGTGCGCGCAGCGGGCAGCGGCTCGGCGTGATGGACATCGGCGCGCTGCAGTGGCGGTTTCAGCTCACGGGCAAACTGTCGCGCGTCGACCTGAAGCTGCGCGACGGCGTCGACCGCGCCACGTTCGAACGCGCGCTGGCGGCGGAGCTGGACCGCGACTATCCCGGCCGCTTCACGGTCGGCCGGCCCGGCGACGCCAACCAGGAAAGCCGCAGCAATAACCTGAGCCGCGCCTACCGCGTGAACCTCACGGTGCTGGCGCTCGTCGCGCTGTTCACCGGCGCCTTCCTCGTGTTTTCCACGCAGGCGCTGTCGGTGCTGCGCCGGCGCGGCCAGTTCGCGCTGCTGCGCGTGCTCGGCCTCCCGCGGCGCGCCCTGCTGCGGCAAGTGCTGCTGGAAGGTGGGACGCTCGGCGTGCTCGGCGCCCTGCTCGGCATCGCCGCAGGCTACGGCCTCGCGGCGGCCGCGTTGGCGCTGTTCGGCGGCGACCTCGGCGCCGGCTACTTCCCCGGCGTGAAGCCGCACGTGCAATTCGCGCCCGGCGCCGCCATCGTCTACTTCGGCCTGGGCCTCGGCGTCGCGCTGCTCGGCTGCGCGGCACCGGCCCTGGAAGCGGCGCGCGCCCGGCCCGCCATCGCGCTCAAATCGGGCAACGACGAGACGGCACTGGAGCGCCTGAACCGTATCTGGCCCGCGCTTGTCTGCCTGCTGCTGGCCGCCGCGTGCGCGTTCGCGCCGCCCGTGTTCGGGCTGCCGCTGTTCGGCTATTTCGCCGTCGCGCTGCTGCTGGTGGGCGGCATCGGCCTGATGCCGCGGCTCGCCGCCTCCGCGTTCCGCCTGCTGGACCACCTGTTGCTGCGGCGCGAAAACCATTCTCCCGTGCTGGCGCTGACACTGGCGCGCCTCGCGAACGCGCCCGGCCAGGCATCGATCGCGCTGGGCGGCGTGCTGGCGAGCTTCAGCCTGATGGTCGCGATGGGCATCATGGTCGCCAGCTTCCGCGTCTCCGTCGACGACTGGATACTGCACATCCTGCCCGCCGACCTGTACGTGCGCAGCAGCGCCGGCGGCAACACGGGCGGCTTCGGGCCGCAGGAACAGGCCGCGATGGCCGCCGTGCCGGGTGTCGCGCGCAGCGCTTTCCTGCGCACGCGGCCCTTGTCTCTCGATCCGGCGCGCCCGAACATCGTGCTCGTCGCGCGCGACATCGACGCCGGCGATCCGGGCCGCCTGCTTGCCCTCGTCGGCGACGCGGCGCCGGTGCCTGCCGGCCGCCGCCCCGTGTGGATCTCGGAAGCGATGACGGACCTGTACCGATTGAAAGTCGGCCAGACATTGACCCTGCCGCTGGGCGGCCGCCCGCAACCGTTCTTCATCGCCGGCGTGTGGCGCGACTACGCCAACCAGACCGGTTCCGCCGTCGTGCGCCTGGCCGACTACCGCGCACTGACGGGCGACACGACGGTCACGGACGCGGCGCTGTGGGCCGCACCCGGCGCGGACGTCGCGCACATCGAGGGCGCGTTGCGGCGGCTGCCGTTCGGCGCCGCGCTGCAGATGGCGCGCCCCGGCGACATCCGCGCCATGAGCCTGAGAATCTTCGACCGCAGCTTCGCCGTGACCTATCTGCTGGAAGCGATCGCGATCGCCATCGGCCTCTCCGACGTGGCGGCCACGTTCTCCGCGCAGACCCTGGCGCGCGCGAAGGAATTCGGCATGCTGCGCCACGTCGGCGTCACGCGCGGGCAGGTGCTGGGCATCCTCGCGGTCGAAGGCGGCGCGCTCACGGCGCTGGGCGTCCTGACCGGGTTCGTGCTGGGCCTCGTCATCAGCCTGATTCTCGTCTACGTCGTCAACCCGCAATCGTTCCACTGGACGATGCAGCTGCACCTGCCGTGGCCTTTGCTGGGCGGCGTCGCGGCCGTGCTGGTGGCGGCATCCGTCGCGACGGCGCTCGTGTCGGGCCGCTACGCGCTGTCCGGCGGGCCGGTGCGCGCCGTGCGGGAGGACTGGTGATGTCGTTCGTTCGCATGCTGCTCCTGTGGCTCGCCGCCGCGTGCGTCCATGCCGCGCCGCCCGTCTTCGCGACGGTCGCCCCCAGCCGCGCCTTGACGTTCCCGGCCGACTATGGCGCCCATCCGGACTACCGTACGGAATGGTGGTACGCGACCGGCTGGCTGAACACGCCGGACGGCAAGCCACTCGGCTTCCAGGTCACGTTCTTCCGCAGCCGCACGGAGACGGATCCCGCCAACCCGAGCGCGTTCGCGCCCAAGCAGCTGATCATCGGCCACGCCGCGCTGTCCGACCCGGCCCTGGGACACCTCGTGCACGACCAGAGAAGCGCACGCGCCGGCTTCGGCCTCGCCTATGCGTATACCGGCACGACGGACGTCAAGCTGGACGACTGGAGCATGCGCCGCGACCCCGACGGCCGCTACCGGGTCGTCGTGCGCGCCGGCGAGCTGTCGTTCACCTTGCGTCTCGCGCCCACGCAACCCATGCTGCTGCAGGGCGAGTCCGGTTATTCGCAAAAGGGCCCGCAGGCCGGCCACGCCAGTTATTACTACAGCGAGCCGCACCTCCAGGTGGACGGCGAGATCGTACGTGGGGGCCGCAAGCAGGCCGTGACGGGCACCGCGTGGCTCGACCACGAATGGTCCAGCCAGGTGCTGGACGTGAACGCCGCCGGCTGGGACTGGACCGGCATCAACCTGGATGACGGCGGCGCCCTGATGGCCTTCCGGATCCGCGCCAGGGATGGGAGTACACTGTGGGCCCACGCGACCTGGCGCGACGGCGCCGGCCGTGTGACGCAGTACGGCCCGGACCAGGTGCGCTTCGCGCCGCAACGGACCTGGACCTCGCCCCGCACGAACGCCGCCTACCCGGTCGCGACGCTGTTGACGACGGGCGCGACCGCATGGCGCATCGAGCCTTTGCAGCCGGACCAGGAACTCGATTCGCGCCGGTCGACCGGGGCCGTGTACTGGGAAGGCGCCGTCACCGTGCAGCGCGACGGCCGGCCCGCCGGGCGCGGCTATCTCGAACTGACGGGCTATGTATCCGCCATGAAGCTATGAACACGCAAGCATCCGCACCACCACGAATAACGAAGAACGACATGAGCAACGGTTCCACCACCGACACATACGCTACCGCACCCGCCCCCGCAACGCGCAAGGGCACCCTCGTCGCCTTGAAAGGCCTGCTGCCCTTCCTGCGCCCGTACCGCCGCCAGTTCCTGTTCGCCGGCATCGCCCTGCTCGTCGCGGCCGGCGCCACGCTCGCGATCCCGTACGCCTTCAAGCAGATGATCGACCACGGCTTCGGCGCCAAAGGCGGCATGGCCAGCGCCGCGAGCGTCAATAACACCTTCCTCGCGCTGTTCGGCGTGGCCGCGGTGCTCGCGGTCGCGACGGCCGCGCGCTATTACACGGTGTCGTGGCTGGGCGAGCGTGTGACGGCGGACATCCGCAGCGCCGTCTACCGCCACGTCGTGGAACAGAGTCCGGAGTTCTTCGAGACGACGCGCACCGGCGAAGTGCTGTCGCGCCTGACGACGGACACGACCCTGATCCAGACCGTCGTCGGCACCAGCATCTCGCTCGCGCTGCGCAACACGCTGCTGTTCGCGGGCGGCCTCGTGATGCTGTTCGTGACGAGCGCGAAGCTCACGTCCATCATCCTCGGCCTGCTGGTGCTGGTCGTCGTGCCGATCGTGCTGTTCGGTCGGCGCGTACGCAAGCTGTCGCGCGATTCGCAGGACCGCATCGCCGACGCGTCGGCCCTGGCCGGCGAGATCCTCAACGCCATGCCGACGGTGCAGGCGTTCACGTACGAACGGATCGAGGCGCAGCGCTTCGGCACATCTGTCGAGGGCGCGTTCACGACCGCGATGCGGCGCATCCGCGCCCGCGCCATCCTCACGATGCTCGCGATCGCGCTCGTGTTCGGCGCGATCGTGTTCGTGCTGTGGCTGGGCGCGCACGCCGTGCTGGAAGGCAGCATGACCGGCGGCGACCTCGGTCAGTTCATCCTGTACGCGTCCATCGTCTCCGGCGCGATCGGCGCGCTGTCGGAAGTGATGGGCGAGGCCCAGCGCGCGGCCGGCGCCGCCGAACGCCTGCTGGAATTGCTGGCCGTCAGGTCAAGCATCCGCAGTCCGTCCCACCCGACGCCGCTGCCCGCGCGCACGGCCGGCGGCGCCGCGCTCTCCCTGGCGCAGCTGCAGTTCTCGTATCCGTCGCGCCCGGAGACCGCTGCGCTGGACCACGTGAGCCTGGACGTCAAGCCCGGCGAGACCGTGGCCGTCGTCGGCCCGTCCGGCGCCGGCAAGACGACCCTGTTCCAGCTGCTGCTGCGCTTCTACGACCCGCAGTCGGGCGCGATCCGGCTCGACGGCATCGACATCCGCGACCTCGACCTGCACGTGCTGCGCGGCGCGATCGGCATCGTCCCGCAGGACACCGTGATCTTCTCGGCCAACGCGCTGGAAAACATCCGCTACGGCCGGGCCGACGCGACCGATGAGGAAGTGATCGCGGCGGCGAAGCTGGCCGCCGCCCACGAATTCATCGAGCGCCTGCCGCAAGGCTATCAATCGTACCTGGGCGAGCGCGGCGTGCGCCTGTCGGGCGGACAGCGCCAGCGCATCGCGATCGCGCGCGCCCTGCTCAAGAATCCGCCGCTGCTCCTGCTGGACGAGGCGACCAGCGCGCTGGACGCGGAATCGGAGCGCCTGGTGCAACGCGCACTGGAAGCGGCGATGGAGGGCCGTACGACGCTGATCATCGCGCACCGCCTGGCCACCGTGCAGCGGGCCGACCGCATCATCGTGATGGAGGACGGGCGCATCGTGGAGACGGGCACGCACGCGTCGCTCGTGGCCCTGGGTGGCATCTACGCCAACCTGGCGGCTTTACAGTTCCATAACGTGCACGTCGAGCATTGAGTTGGCGGCCAGATAAGCCGGCGGCGGTTCAGTCACAAATCGTGCCCGAACGGCAAGCATTTGTTGCATGAACGCGTCGAAAAGGGACATGCTTTTGTTGCCATGAGGATAGCTGGCGTACCATGGAGCAACGCCAGCCTCCACGGATCCGCCATGAACACACAATCGTTCCGCGTCGCCAACTGGACCGTCGGGTCCAAGATCACGGCATTCACGTTCGCTCTCGTCAGCGCCATTCTCGCCGGTCTCGTGTTCACCATCACCTGGACCACGTCGTCGATGCTGCATGCGCGCGCCATCTCCAACGTCGAGTCGGAATTGCAGAGCGTCGTCAACGCGGTCGAGATGTTCGACAAGGTGATGAAGAGCCAGGCCATGAGCTTCGGCCGCATCTTCGCCACCCAGTTCGAGGGCGAATTCACGCTCGACACGAGCGCCATGGTCGCCGTCGGCGACAAGCAGGTGCCGACGTTGAAAATCGCCGGCAAGCCCCTGAACCTCGACTTCACGCCGCCCGACCGCTTCACGCGCCAGACGGGCGGCAATGCGACGATCTTCGCCGCCAGTGGCGACGACTTCGTCCGCGTCAGCACCTCGGTCAAGAAGGAAAACGGCGACCGCGCCGTGGGCACGATCCTCGACCACGCCAGCCCCGCGTATGCCGCCGTCCGCGACGGCAAGCCTTATATCGGCATCGTCAAGCTGTTCGGCAAGCAGTTCATCACCGACTACGAACCGATCCGCGACGCATCCGGCAAGGTGATCGGCATCCTCTACATCGGCCTCGACGTCGAGGGCAATATCGGCGCCCTGCGCGAGCGCATCAAGAAGATGAAGGTCGGCGAGACGGGCTATTACTTCGTGCTGGACGCGAACCAGGGCAAGACCTACGGCGACCTGATCGTCCACCCGGTCAAGGAAGGCAAGAACATCCTGGGCAGCCGCGACGCCGGCGGCCGCGAATTCATCAAGGAGATGCTCGAGACGCAGCACGGCCTGATGACGTATCCGTGGCAGAACGCCGAAGCCGGCGAGAAGGCGCCGCGCATGAAGGTCGCCGCCTATACGCTGTTCAAGGACTGGAACTGGCTGATCGCCGGCGGCACGTACGAAGACGAGATCACCAAGGAAGCGGCCAGCCTGCGCAACCGCTACATCGTCATCGGCCTCGTCGCGCTGGCGATCTTCGCCGCCATCCTGCACACCGTCATGAAGCGCACCGTCACCCGGCCGCTCGTGCGGGCGCGCGACGCCGCCGTCCGCATCGCCGAGGGCGACCTGACCGTGCGCATGCCCGTCGACCGCAACGACGAGATCGGCCTGCTGGCCGAGGCCATGAACAATATCAGCAGCAGCCTCTCGAACGTGGTGGGCCAGGTGCGGAACGGCGCCGAGCAGATCGCGGGCGCGTCCGGCGAGATCTCGAGCGGCAACCTGGACCTGTGCTCGCGCACCGAACAGCAGGCCGCCAACCTCGCGTCGACCGTGAATTCGATGCAGGACCTGACCGAGACCGTGCGCCGCAACGCGGGCGACGCGCAAGAAGCGAACCAGCTGGCCTTGAACACGTCGCTGGTCGCGCAGGAAGGCGGCCGCATGGTGCGCGAAGTGATCGCGACGATGGACACGATCAAGGCGTCGTCCGGCAAGATCGGCGACATCATCGGCGTCATCGACGGCATCGCCTTCCAGACCAACATCCTCGCGCTGAACGCGGCCGTCGAGGCGGCCCGTGCGGGCGAACAAGGCCGCGGCTTCGCCGTCGTCGCGACCGAGGTGCGCAACCTTGCACAGCGCAGCGCGGCCGCCGCGAAGGAGATCAAGGGCCTGATCGTCGCGTCGACGGCCGAAGTGGATGCCGGCAGCCGCATCGTGCAGGACGCGGGCGTGACGATGAACGACGTGCTGGCCAGCGCCGAAAAGGTCACCGCGATCATGGCCCGCATCAGCACCGCGAACGCGGCGCAGAGCGCCGGCATCGAGCATATCAACCGCTCGATCGGCGAGATGGACCAGGTCACCCAGCAGAACGCCGCCCTCGTCGAGGAAGCCAGCGCCGCCGCCCAGGCCATGCAGGAACAGGCCGACCAGCTGGCGCGTTCCGTCCGATTGTTCAAGCTGGACCAACAGCTGGCCGACGCACGGCCGGCGCTTGCGCAATATTGATCCGTCATCCCCGCGCAGGCGGGGATCCATACTGAGCCGAACAGGACACTCGGAACGGGTTCCCGCCTGCGCGCGAACGACGGCTTGCTGGGCACCCTTCCTCCTCCGCCTGCTTCGGTGTAGAGTAGCTCGACCCCGCACTGGAGCTACCCTTGACCGACACCGAACTGCTCGCCCGCTGCACCACCGTCCTCCCCGGCCACCGCGCCCGCACGCCGGCGGAAATGTTCGCCGCGATGTCCGCGTGGTGCGACGCCAACGGCATCGCCCACGACACATACGGCGACGGCGCCCTGATCCAGGGTTTCGAGCGGCGCGTGGCCGAACTGCTCGGTTTCGAAGCGGCCGTGTTCTGCATCAGCGGTACGCTCGCACAGGTGACCGCGCTGCGCCTCGCGGCCGACGCCCGCGGCCGCGCCCCGGTCGCACTGCATCCGACCGCGCACATCTTCGTCCACGAACGTTCGAACTACCAGCTGCTGGGGCATTTCGACGCGCTGCGCGTCGGCGACCCGTATCGTCCGTGGTCGGCCGCCGACATCGTGAACGTCCCCGACCGCCTGTCCGCCGTCGCGCTGGAGATTCCCATGCGCGAGATCGGCGGCCAGCTGCCTTCCTGGGACGACCTGCGGACCATCAAGGCGCACTGCCGCGCGGACGGCATCCACCTGCACATGGACGGCGCGCGCCTGTGGGAAGCGGCGGCCGGTTATGGCCGCTCCGTGGCCGAGATCGCGGCCGGCTTCGACACCGTCTACACCTCCCTGTACAAGGGCATCGGCGGCCTCGGTGGCGCGATGCTGGCCGGCAGCCACGAATTCGTCGCGCAGGCCGCCGAATGGTTCAAGCGCCAGGGCGGCAACGTGATCCACCGCTCGCCTTACGTGGTCGCGGCCGCAATGCAGTTCGAACAGCGCCTTGCCGCCATGCCCGCCTGTTTCGAGCGCACGCGGTTCCTGTTCGACGTCCTGCGCGACCACCCGGTGCTGCGCGTGAACCCGGCCGAACCGCAGGCGAACATGCTGCACCTCCACCTGCCCGTCGGCCGCGAGCGCGCACTGGAAATCCGCCGCGAACTGGCGCGCGACCACGGCATCTGGCCATTCAACCGCGTCAACCACGGCATGCTGCCGGAGACCTCGTTCTTCGAGATCTACGTCGGCGACAATCTGCTGGACACGCCGGACGGCCGCGTGCGCGAAGCCGTCGCGCTGCTGGCGGCGGCGGTGGAGCGCGGCATCGGTTAAAATGCGCGGGTTTTCAACCTTTCAATGCGAGCCACACCGATGCGTCCATATCTCGACCTGATGCGCCATGTGCTGGACCATGGCACGGTCAAAACCGACCGCACCGGCACCGGCACCCGCTCCGTGTTCGGCCACCAGATGCGCTTCGACCTGCAGCAGGGCTTCCCGCTGGTGACCACGAAGAAGCTGCACCTGAAGTCGATCATCCATGAACTGATCTGGTTCCTGGCCGGCTCCACGAACATCGCATACCTCAAGGACAACGGCGTCTCGATCTGGGACGAGTGGGCCGACGCGAACGGTGACCTCGGTCCGATCTACGGTTACCAGTGGCGCAGCTGGCCGACGCCATCCGGCGAGCACATCGACCAGATCACGCAAGTCATGGACCAGATCAAGAACAACCCGGACTCACGCCGCATGATCGTCTCGGCGTGGAACGTCGCCGACATCCCGAAGATGAAGCTGCCGCCGTGCCATGCGCTGTTCCAGTTCTACGTCGCGGACGGCAAGCTCTCGTGCCAGCTGTACCAGCGCAGCGCCGACATCTTCCTCGGCGTCCCGTTCCTTTGCCACATGCCCCGACTGTACCCATAGATAAAACCATTTATAATCAAGTACTTACGCACCCTCCATCTATAGGTACAGTACCTATACTAGCGTCAGAATTTGTGTTACGCTATACAACGTTCGAGTTCGGATAATCCGGATGAATCTGGGCGCCCCGCCGGCATAGCGAGGCAGGCATCTCAACAAGCCATGAAAGACCACATACGATGGACAAGCAATACCTTAGCCTGCTGCGTGACGTACTTGACAACGGGGTCCATAAAGGCGATCGAACGGGCACCGGCACCCTGTCGGTCTTCGGTCGCATGTATCGACACGATCTGAGCGACGGCTTTCCGTTGCTCACGACCAAGAAACTTCATATTAAGTCCATCCTGCACGAACTCCTGTGGTTCCTACGGGGCGATACAAACATCAAGTACCTAAACGATAATGGCGTTTCAATCTGGAATGAGTGGGCAACTCCGGAAGGCGAACTCGGTCCAGTCTACGGTGCACAATGGCGGTTTTGGAAAGGCCCGAACGGAGAAACCTACGACCAGATTGCAGCCTTGATCGATGGCATAAAAAAGCGCCCTGACAGTCGGCGTCATATTATCAATGCTTGGAATGTCGCATATTTGCCTGACGAGTCAAAAGCACCTGAACTCAATGCGCTTGAAGGCAAAATGGCTTTGCCGCCCTGCCACATCATGTATCAGTTCTACGTTGCTAACGGGCGCCTTTCGACGCATCTAACGCAACGCTCAGGTGATTTGTACTTGGGCATCCCGTTCAACTGTACGAGCGTATCATTCCTTACTCATATGATTGCACAACAGTGCGACCTTGAAGTGGGAGAAATTATCCATTCGATCGGAGATTTGCATCTCTATTCCAATCACTTAGAGCAGGCACGCCTACAACTTACCCGCGAGCCACGACCATTGCCAAAACTAGTAATCAAGCGCAAGCCAGCCTCAATTTTCGATTACAAGTTCGAGGATTTCGAAGTTATAAATTACGACCCGCATCCGCACATTCCTGCTCCGATCGCTAAGTGATTCGCATCTGAATTCGACTTCGCAGGAACTTAGCGAAACGTCGACGCACAAGTAAAGTTTGAATGGGCTCGCTATAATGCGTTGACTCAGGCCGATTGTTCTCGCTGGGCAATATTACTGATTCGTTAGCGGCGACACTGGAATGAAACCTGCAGACCCTGACCTGACCCACCCTTACTTAGTCGTGCAGACGAAGGTACGAGACAAACCTGTTTCGCATGAATATTCTTCGTTTGCGAACCGACTCGGGCCCAACTTCGTTGAGAAGATTTGCGCCCTGGCCAAGCACGAGTTCGCCATGGCGCAGTCAAAGGGCTACACGACCGAGTATTGCGTAGAGGCGTATGTTTCACATCTGCAGTTAGTCTTCACCACCATAGAGTCTGTTCTGAATAAAAAGAACATTGCCACTGCCAACGCTATGGAGATAGCCGACTGGAACGAATTCACCACTCGGTTAATTAGCCGTATCGAAAGCGACCAAAAAAAATCCGACGTAAGAAAAAAACAGCTCAAGAGTCGCTACCTTGGAACGCTAACACGATATGCTAAGGCGGGCTTGATCCCCATGCGTTTTGATCCAAAGGTTCTGTCGAAAGATGGGCCGTACCATGTTTTGCAGACTACCCCTTGGAAGGGGGGAAATGCGGTCACGTACGACTACACCGATATCGCAGACATAATCGGAAGGGATTTTTTGGAATCCGCTTGTACTCTTGTAAAGAATTTGCGACAAACGGCAGGCGTAGAAGAAAGAACTTGGCTCGCCAATTATGCTAGTCGCTTTGATCATTTTATCCGAAGCCTCTATGCTTTTTTTGTCGAAGAAGGCTATGTGTCGGCTCAAGCGCTCAGTGAAGAAGACTGGCGGCAATTTGTGGAGCGACTAGGGAATCTAATTCTTGCGGATCAAGTTTCGGATCGGACAGGAGACTTACTCTCGCCGAAGACGAAGGATCGACATCGTCTATGTACGAACAATCTGATGGCGCATATGGCAGTTGCAGGCTTACTCCCGAAGAAATTCGAAATAGTTTCTCCCAAGGGACGAAAGCGAGCTGCCTCAGGAACCGCAAACGTCACCCGGAAAGCCGATCCCGATGAAGGAGCGGAGGCGGTGCCCTTATCTCCTTTCGCTTTTTTGATTGAAAAACACAAAAGGAAAATGCCGTATGACTACAGGACATTCCAACCTCTAGCTCGATATTTTTACTAAGGGCAATACCTATACTCTATAGGTTTTATGGGGCCGGCTCAGAAACGCAAGCGAAAGACTACCACCACGTCTTCACCTCGCTTCTGCTCTTCCTTGAGCAACATAAACAGAGCGGCTTCGAAGCGGAATTTTTCTCAACTCTTGCAACACATGAATACGCAAGTCTAGATTCCACGCGGTGGGAAAAGATGCTTTATGAGTGGCGGGACCACCTTATTAATTCTAGCCCGGCGAAGCACGTACTAGACATCACAAAGCACATGAAGATACAGGCAATGAATCGGCTATGGGCTGCACTTGCCGATAGCCTACTGGTGCCTGCCGTGAAACTAAAGGGAATAAAAGGCGCAAAGTCGACATTAAAAACGAAGAATCGACCCTCGCTCGCGCAACTCAGCTCCGCGAAAACTGCACTGTTAGACGAAAGCGCCATAGAACTACATGCCGCAACACATAAGATCAGCCAATATTTCGACGAGAGCGATAAGGAAGAAGCGCGTGAATTCATCAATGCTCTTTGCGCAAATTTACCTCCCGCCAAAGTACGAGCGTTAACTTTAGACGCCTTGGTTGTGGAGATTGCGCGGCTTAACGCAAACCGCCTGGAGGCGATTCGTCGTTGCGCAGAGAAAGACTTTCTTCATTGGTTCGAACATTGGAATAAGGGACAGCATGCACTGGCGAATGCGTCACATTCGCCAGAAGAAATGGTAGATTTGCTGGACCGACCGGAGCGATCAGTTTCAGAGCGCAGTCGCAATAGGACGAGGCTCATATCAGGCAAGACGGATTGCCATTTAGGCAACGCTCTGAATCTCTTAATCGGAGCACTAGGCGGCAATGCCAATGGTATCAGTGGCCGATACCATCATATTAAACGACAGTGGGGTGGCAACGAAGCCCTACATGCATATCTTCATCCTCATAAGCGAGCAACGGTCGCGTTGTGGACCATCATTCTCATAGATACGGGAGCGAACTGTGAGGTGGTGCGTGAGATGCCGCTTGCGTGTCTTCGAAAATCGGAAGATCCCAACCACATGATCGTGTCTTTCGGATTGAAAGCGCGGGCCGGATATAAGCGCATTAATGACTGTCTTCCGATTCAACCTCAGCCTGGCCACGAGCTCTCGGCCGTACAGGCTATTCAGCATTACGAAATCATGTCTTCCCGCAACCGCAAGATTGCGAATGGGGAAGTAGCAGAGCTACTATTCCTTGACACACGCCAGAACGATATTATTGGGATTACAGAATTTCGGGCTCGGGACGATTTTAAAGAATTCCTACAAGATCATGCTGAGCTAAGAGATCTTCCTATACGCCCATCGTTCATAAGACCATCGTATTTGCTAAAGGTGCAGCATGAAGATCCAGCAGTAAGTACAGAGTCCGCTCAGGCGATTGCGGACCACGTGTTATCTTCAACAACAGGTAATAACTACACGCATCGAACGCATACGAAGCTCGTTTATGTTCAGAAAGTACGCGAATTCACCCGACTATTTCAATCTGTAATTATTGCTTCGATCGAAGGTGCCGCGGAGAAACTTGGTATTTCCCCAGAGGAGGCGGAAGCGCTATTTTCAGACGCTGCGAGATCAGGCCTCGGGATAGCATGTTTGAATCCAAAGGCGGGTGTCCAACCTGGCACACGTAGAGGAGAGAGTTGCACGAGACTCGACGCGTGCCCAAACTGCGAAATGCGCTACCTTGTTGGGACTGTAGATAACATAACCGATTTGATCCTTTTCGAGGAATATCTGAAGTCCCAGGAAGCCGAGGCTACGAAAGCGCATCCAGAAGCCTGGGAGACACGGTGGCTTCCGTGGCTTGCATTGGCAGAAGTAGCGCTTGCTAAGTTCGCACTAGGCGACACTGCGTCTGCATTTTTACAGGCGACAGAAAAGGCAAACGCTCGTCGTCCTACTTATAGACCATTCAAGTTATTCTAGCCATGGTGCATGCACAGTTGGTTCAATCAAGAGCGGTTGACAGCACTATACCGCCTATTCTCCACAGCGATAAGGGCTATTCACCAGAATGGATGTTGATTGGCCCTTACAGCGCCCATGATTGGACAGTTCGGAATATTGGCAATAAGCCTCCCAGGGTGCTGACATTCAACGTGAAGATACCTAATGGAGGAGTTCTTTCTGACTACCCCAATCTCTACGAATCGGTTAAACGCATCGCGTACGGCGTCCGCACTGGCCCCCTCGCCGAAGTCGAAAGTGCAGATGTTCAAGCAACAATCGTAAGCAACCTGACCACACTCGCGTGTTGGATGATAAGCCGCGGCATAAAGCGTTTCTCCGATCTCACTAAGGCTGACCGCGAGGAATACGCCTGTGCTGCGGTCTATGGTGTCCACAACGTCTTAAATACTGAATCGATTTTGGAACGACACCTTGAGAATCTAATTGCAGAAGCAAACTTTCATGCTGATGACGATCTTGAAACGCGTCGGTGGAAAGCAATGCGTGTTTTCCCCGTACGAAAAAAAGCAAACCAAAGTATCAACTCTGCAGTTCTCGACAGGATGGCTATTCTCAGCGATGCAGGGCTCGGCACATTTGCAGCAAACGGCCGGTCTGGTGTCCTGATAACGCTTTTAGACGAAACCGAAGCACTGTGCATGCTATACCAGCCAGGCTTCATAAAAGCAAGAACAAAGAAATCGCAGAGCAAAGAAGTGAATAATAACCCGGAACCCGAATTTTTAGGGCAGGGAAACGCGAATAACAGCGTCGATTCAGTCATCATCGATCGGGACACTTCCAGCAACCAATACATTGACCAAGCCGGAGCAACTAAAACGGACAATCGGAGAGTACCACGTCAGGGTAAGGCCAATACCTTAAGTGAAATAAAGCAACCGGATCAAACAGAGGCGGCGCTAGCGCAATCGAAGGACGATTATGACGACAAGCCCGTATCCGAAGAACACCTCCGTCGATTTCTCATGTCGTTCCAATACCTTTACGATCACCGACGGTATCTGGAAGATGCATTAACTAGCGCTCCGTTCTTTTCGACATCTGCGCGAGCCGAAGCACAGAAACTCGGCCGGGAAGTCGGTCGTACCGGAACTATTCCAGTCGCGCAAGCAACATGTCTTATTGAGCGCTCTGTACGGTGGGTTCTCGACTATGCTCCGACCCTGCTAGCGTTATACAGCCACGCTGAGATCGTATATGAGGCGGACCCGGGTCGCGCCGCCGTTAAATATGCTGAGCATCTAGACTCGTTTCGAACTTGGCCGACGGGTCCCGCCAGTCCGTTTCCTATAGTACCGACTCGGATTAGCGACACCGGAGAATCCTCGAACGAACAATCCCGTGCCGAATCGCTGCGTGATGGGATGAGTCTCCACTCTGCCATTCTATTTTTAATGACTGCCTGCGCCGTGGTTATCGCTGCCTTTAGTGCCAGGCGCGCCTCGGAGATTATAGGTCTCAAAGCAGGTTGTGTTCATATTGATGACTCTGGTCAACCTTGGCTTGAATGCTTCATCCATAAGACTTTGAAGACCGAATCACGCATTCCAGTTCCA
This sequence comes from Massilia putida, assembly GCF_001941825.1. NCBI lineage: Bacteria > Pseudomonadati > Pseudomonadota > Betaproteobacteria > Burkholderiales > Oxalobacteraceae > Massilia > Massilia putida. The sequence goes on along the minus strand of NZ_CP019038.1, from coordinate 76,255 downwards.
GAGGTAGTGGTGGCCGCGGTAAACGTTCTTGAAAAATTGAGCGAGCGAGCCAGGCGGCTCACTGATGAACCCTATGTCTTCCAGTACAATGTCCCAGGATCTGATAGAACCTACGGAATAAGCGAGATGAATTTTCCGGTTTTTCGCCTAGCCGAAAATTTGCGCAAATTTGGATATTTCGTAGACGTTCCTCGACTGGAAGATGGCACACCATGGACGTTCAAGCCGCATCAGTTCCGGCGATTCTTCGCGATTCTTTATATCTGGATTTACGATAAGGGCGATTGGGGCGCATTGCAGTATCATCTGAGACACTTCACCAGTGAAATGACCCGTCGCTACGCCTCGGAGAACGAAATCGGGCAAATCATCGCTCAAGTCGACAAGGAGCACACCGCAAACATTCTTGCCAGCGCGGCCCTAGGATTGACTTATATCGGCGGTTCGGAAGGCACGCGATTAAAACAAGTTGCGCAACGACTTCATGCTCAGATGGCAAAACATACAGATGTTGTTTCGCCTCGCAAGTACAAGCAGAAACTTGAGCGACTAGTCGAGCGTACGGGCGTCTCATTGACAGGATTCCCTTGGGGATACTGTGTGCTTCGAAAGGCACACAAGAAGCGTCCCTGTAACTGCACGAGTTCCTCGGAACCGGATCACGGTCAAGCCAGCGAAATTACCTGCACCGGCTGCGCGTTTAGCATGGTAACGCCATCTGCGCAGAGCTCCTTGATTAACGCCATCAAGTTTCATCAAGAGACTGCCGAATCTGAAGACTCTCCGGCAATCCTCCGCGAAGCCAGCCGGGCGATTCATCAGAAGCTTATTGCTGCCTTGGCGGAAACGCAATGCCCTTTACCACAGGGAGACCCTGATGACTAATATGAACGATGCCGGTACACCGCGAGCAAATAAACCAGCTATTGCGTTGAAGCGGCGGAACGACGCAATCAAGAAGTATGTTTTCAAGCTTAAGAAATTAGAGGAACTACTGGAGACCAATGCTATTGAGTCGATTCCAAAGAATATGCGCCCCGCGACGTTTGTCGCATGGATAGACGAGACACTTGGCATCGAAAGGTTTTCCAGAAACGCCCTCTACGAAACAGATGTGGAATACACTGCACTTCACGAGAAAATGGAACATCTTCTCGAACGATTGGCAAAGAAAAGGCAAAGTAAATCTAAAAAAGAAAGCGAGATCAGCAATTTGCGTGAACAACTCAAAACGGCAGAAAGGAGGATTCAATCCTATGTGGATGATTATACTGCCGCGAGAGCTGAGCTACAGGAGAAGGATAAGGAAATAGCTCGTCTTCTGCTTCAACTTAATAGGATGAAGGACTACGACCAAAAGGTGACACCACTCCGGTCCGTTCGACGTTCACACGACGATAGCGATCGACATTAACTATGGAATGTCATCTCGAATACACTAGCGATCGGTTTGTCTATGCTGACAGACCCTATCCTGGCATACCCCTGCTCGTGGACTCTCTGTTTCATTTCGTGGCGCCGGTGTGTGACTACTTACGTAACCTCGTTATACACGAACAACTTGAGACCAGCTCAGTCAAGACCTACGCCCAATATATTCAGCTTTTCTGGAACTACTTGGAAGGAGAAGGAGCGAACTACGCTGAGGTAACAGATAAGCAACTTCTTACATGGTTGAACCAACAGAGAAATCGCGATAATAAAATTTATGTGGCCACAGCTCGATGCGACGCAATTTTCGACATGTACTGTTGGCTTGAAGTAAACGGGTATGTAAAAGACATCGTACGCATACCCGGACATAACGATGGGCAAAATTTCGAGCCGCTGCTATCCAGTAAGCGTGCTCGTCCTGGCAAATTTCGTCCTTCACGATTTGGGGTGGTTTCAGGTGTGCGTCCGAGGGCGAATGACGCCAATAGTGTTCAGCCTACTCCCACCAATGAAGACCTGACAAAATTGTATATTGCAGCCGATAATCCGAAGAACCCAAGCCTGACGGACCGCAACCATCTGCTTATCGATTGGTATGGCCAAACGGGCGTTCGTCGGATCGAGGCGCAGAATTTGACTGTCGATCAAATTCCAGAGTGGTCTGTAATTGATGATCTACGCCGAGACGGGTATATCTGCGAATTGCGTATCGTTAAGACCAAGGGTGGTAGGCCAAGACATATAGGCGTGCTACCAAGCTTACTGGAACGAACTCGGGAGTGGATAGAGGGCCCACGAGCAGATATCGTCGAGCGATTCAGGAGAAAAATCTCGACCTATAAGGAGCCAAAAGAAATTTTTATTTCGGCAAAGACCGGTGCAGCCTTGACGTTGACAACCATGAGCAACCTATTTACTGCATTTTTCGGAAAAGCTAAAGTCGAGGGACATGGGCATCGGATTCGCGCTCACTACCTCACCAATCTCCTCCACTCCGAAATAGACGCTGCGACAGCTCTTTTGATTTCAAACGGCGGAACGTTTAAAGATATTGATTGGGAACTTATTATAAGAAAAGTCGCAGAACGTGCGGGACATCGGAACGTGGATAGTATAAGAGACTACGTCACCATCCTAAAGAAAAGATATCAAAGACTTTCCGGACATGACGATTTGGTAACGATCGATCAGATGCTGAAGGCAAAGAAGCAAGAACTCGCATTGGTTGAACACCGGATTTCGAAAGGGAAAACAGAACTTGAGGCGCTAACAAAATTGGGGGCAAAAACTGATAGTAGTACGAGATAAATCATACAACGAATAAGGCGAAGCCCGGCGTTTTTATTCCGTCCCTCCCCATGCTTCTGAGACTCAGGAAATCTAAAAATGGCAGTGGATTACGGTTAGCAACGAGTCGCTCCCAGATGATCATCGCCCGGAAGCCATAAGGTCTACCTCGACACAATCGCGGTCGGAGGCAGGATCCTTTCAGCAGACACTTGGAACTGACGTCGTCCTTGAGGGGTAAAGTCGTCAATGTTTGCCGAGGTGATCGACAGCCTTCCCCCGGTTCACACCTCCTTGAACTCCTCGACGTTGGGCGCCGCCGACGGTCCGGGACGGTGTCCACTCAAGGTCGCTTGACGCTACTTGCTACGCTTAGGCAAATCTGTTGGGATGGGGGATAGCGCATCTTCGGTACAAAGAATACGGTCTTTGATAATAGGAGATTATCAAAGACCGTGGATCGGATTCCGGCTCTCCATAAGGGACAGTGTCTGAACGCCATTCGAGGCCAACCTAACTTGTCTCGAAGTCGATGCCGGCCGCAAGCCAGAGGCAAAATCGCGGATTGCTGCTGTCATGAGAACGGCGCAGAACATACAGCGCAAGCTAGGGACAGGAAACTAGACTCTGCGGGACGAGCTGCGAAAACGTGAGCTGCACCTCGTCATTGGCGGGATCGTTTTGGCGAAAGAAGCCGGCGTCGGATTGCACGAACGCTAAAGCGCTCCAATCGCCTGCTTCAACTCTCGCAGCCGCTCCTGGTTGACGCAGTAGCAGACCCGCTGCACATCCGACGACCCCTCGATCAGTCCTGCTTCCTTCAGGATCGAGACATGCTGCGAAATCGTCGACGGCGCCAGCGGCAAGACATCCGTTAGCTTCCCGAAGTAGCACTCGCCATAATCGATCAGGTGACGGAGCAGCTGGATACGTGCAGGATGCGCGAGTGCCTTGCACATGCGTGCCAGGTCATCGGCATCGATTTCCGTATCACGCATGCGAGGCGTAGTTGGAGGACAGCAGGATTTGGACATAGGTTTGTTCGTTGTTTGGCGAACGCAGAATAGGCCTCAGGAGACACTCTTGTCAAAAGCTTTGACGTACTGCCGCGATGGTTCAGCGGCGACCGCTCGAAGGTAGAAGGCAAGCGAAGCGACAGACATGGCGAGCAGCACGAACAGCAATACCAAAGGACCTCTGTCGTATCGCAGGATTGCTGCCGCTGCCAGCGGCCCGGCCGCCTTCGAAAGGAGCGACGGGCCTGCCATCGCACCGGAGATTGCGCCATAGTTTTCGCGGCCGAACAGCGCCTGAGGGACCGAACCACGCACGATAGTCAAGATGCCGTTACTCAACCCGTAAAGCACGCAGAAAGAAGCCGCCGCCCAAGCCTGCGAACCAAATAGTACAAGGACGAGCAAGGCTGCCGGGAGCATCGAGAACGTCAGCTTGCCGACCGTTTGCGGCGGCGTATTCCGCCCGAGCGTCATCTCTCCAATACGCCCCGCAACCTGCATTGGGCCGATCAACGTGGCCAGCATGACCGCCAGCGTCGCGGATGCGCCCAAGTGCCCGAGCAACGGGATCAGGTGGACCGACATCGCCGAGAAAATGAATGCATTGGCCGAGAATGCCAGTGCCAGCATCCAGAACGCCTGGTGCCGCAAAGCTTCCGCCAGGGTGTGGCTCCGGGGCGCACCGGCTGGATCCCTCAACTTGCTGCCGGCCGGATCGGTGCCTAGCCAGAGATGTAGCGGCACACAGATCAGAAGCTGTATGAGCCCGTACAAAAGGTAGGTGTCGCGCCAGCCTAGCATCGTATGCAATTTGGCGGTCAATGGCCAGAACACCGTGCTGGCAAAACCGCCGAACAGCGTCAAGGTCGAAATCGCTTTTCTGGAGCCAATCTCGAGCTTGCGGTTGATGGTTGCGAAAGCGGCCTCGTACAGCGTGAGTGCCATCGCAACGCCAATGAGCGTCCAGGCAAAATAATAGGATGCGACGCTGGTGCAGCGGCTGAGCCAAACCAGCCCAAGAGTACATAGCAACGAACCTGTCGCCATCACGTAGCGCCCGCCGTAGCGGTCCAGCAGGATGCCCGTTGGCGTAGAAGCCAATCCTGCAACGAGCAAGGCCCATGAAAAGGCGCCGAACACCAGTTCCGGCGCGAGCGCCAGATCACGCTCGATATCGGGGGCCACGATGGTGAAGGCATAGTAAAGCGATCCCCAGGACAGGATCTGGGTGACGGCGAGGATGCCAATGGTCTTCGATGGCCGTTGCACGCGAGGCTCCAGGTTGGCACCGCCGGCTCGCGCCGACGGCAGTTCATTCAATCAGGCGCAGCAGCTGGTCTTGGCCGGCGCACTGCAGCCGCAAGCGCCGAACGGAGACGGTGCTGGAACGCAGCAGCTCGCAGCCTGGGCCGCCGGGACTCCGCAACAGGAAACCACCGGCTCGGATGCAGCATCGTCGTAAGCCAGCCGAGTATTGCACACGCCCGTTTTCGGCAGGTCGAGCTGCACGTCGTCGGCCGCAGCCATATCGCCCACAAGAGCTGCGACCACTGAGCGCACCTGCTCGTACCCTGTCGCCATCAAGAAATTAGGTGCGCGGCCATAGCTCTTTGCGCCCACGGCGTAGTAGCCGGCTTCAGGGTGGGCCAGCTCGTTATGTCCGTGCGGACGGACGGTGCCGCAGCTGTGCTCGTTCGGATCGATCAGGGGCGCCAGCGCGTCGGTGCTCTCGAGCCACGGGTCATGGCGCACGCGCAGTTCGCGCGTCAGCGCAAGGTCGGGCCGCGCCCCGGCCGCGCAAATAATACGGTCGATCCCGTCGATCACCGGCGTGGCGCCGCTGATCGGCTCTCCGGTCACGCGGATCCGGCCGTCGACTTCTTCCAGTTGCTCGATCCGGAAGTTCTGGCGCAATTCCAGTCCACCAGAGTCACGCAGGGCCTTCAGGCGTATTCCGAGCTGGCCGCGTGCCTGCAGGCCATCGGCTTCGCCGCCGCCGAACACCCGGGTCAGGTTGCTGCCGCGGGTTGCCCAGACGATGCTGGTCTTCGGATATGCCTCGGCTAGTTGCGCGAGCGCGAGCAGGCTTCCGGCTGCGGAGTGCCCTGCTCCCACGACCAGCACTCGCCGGCCCGCAAAGCGTTCACGCGCGCTTCCAAGGACATCAGGCATGCCATAGTCGATGCGCGCCGCCAGTACCACTTCGCCAAGCGCAGGGATGCCATCGGCACCCAACGGATTCTGATGCGACCAGGTGCCGGTAGCGTCAATCACGTCACTGGCCAGGTACTGCCGAGTCCCTTCCGCCGTTTCGGTGCGGATCAGGAAGGGTGCGGCCTCGCGGCCCATGGTCTTTACCTTGTCGAAACCGACGCGCGTGATGGCAATGACCCGCTGCCCGAGCAGCAGGTTGGCCGCAATTGCAGGCGTCGCTGCGAGCGGAGTAAGGTAAGCGTCGAGTAGTTCGCCCGCGGTCGGCAGCCCGTCGTCCGGCGGCGAAGTCCAACCGTGCTGCTGCAGGAGGCGGCGGGCCGCCTTGTCGACGTTGTATTGCCAGGGCGAGAACAGGCGCACGTGGCGGTAGGTGGCCAGGTTGGCGCCTACCTTGGGGCCAGCTTCGAGAATGAGCGGCGTTAGGCCCCGCTCGATCAGGTGCGCAGCCGCCGCAAGGCCTACAGGCCCAGCTCCAAGCACCGCCACCGGCAGTTTTTTGTTGCTATTCATTCTTGCTCTCCTCGTCTAGTCAGGCAAAGTTCTGTTGGTCCGCAGCCAAACCTCGGCATTTCCTATTTCGTCGAATTACGAATGCATGGGCGCAGCGATAGACCCGGACGCGCGCCTGAACCGGTTATTCGTTAATCGACGAATATAGAATATCGTCGTTGTCATCAAACGGTCAAGATGTTTCGATATATTTGGAAGTGTCGTATCAACCAACCGAACAGGTCGAGACCGCCATGACTGACAACAGGATTTTCAACGTACTATTTCTTTGCACCGGCAACTCCTCGCGCAGCATTATTGCCGAGGCCATCCTCAACGCCACCAGCGCTGGCCGGTTTCGCGCCTACAGCGCAGGAAGCCATCCAGGCAGCTCGGTGCATCCCTTTGCGATCGAACAGATCGAACGGCTCGGCTTCCCCGTCCAGGGCCTGCGCAGCAAAAGCTGGGATGAGTACGCAGTTGCCGATGCTCCGCACATGGACTTCGTGATCACGGTATGCGACAAGGCCGCTGGCGAGGCGTGTCCCCGCTGGCCAGGGCACCCGATCACGGCGCATTGGAGCTTCGAAGATCCAGCAGCATTCGTGGGCAGCGACCGGGAGCATCGCCAGGTCTTTGCCCGCACATGCCGCGAGATCAAGAATCGCCTCGACATCTTTTCCATGCTTCCGTTTGCGACGCTGTCGCGCCTGGCTATCCAAAAGGAACTGGCCGCCATCGGCCGTTCGGACGTGCCGCTCCTGTGAGGGCTTGCCGCACAGGCGTCACTTCCACTATACTGGAACTATCGAATATTTGGACGAGATCATGGACACGAAACCCGCACTTGCCGCGCTTGCCGCCCTCGCCCAGGAATCAAGGCTGGCAACCTTTCGCTTGCTCGTGCAGGCTGGCCCTGCAGGACTTTCCGCAACCAAGATTGCCGAGGCACTCGGCACGCCTCCCTCATCGCTGTCCTTTCATCTGAAAGAACTTACCCACGCCAACCTGGTGATTCCGCGCCAGGAAGGCCGTTTCATCATTTACGCAGCGAACTTCGACACGATGAATCAGCTGCTGGGCTTCCTGACCGAGAACTGCTGTGGCGGCAATCCTTGTTCGCCAACGAATGGCTCGGGATGTGAGCCCATCGCTTCCAGCCAAACAAGCTAATTTCTGCGCTTATTTCCTCTCAACCTAAGGTCTACCGTGAACGTACTTTTTCTTTGCACCGGCAATTCGTGCCGCTCGCTCATCAGTGAAGCCGTCTTCAATCATCTGGCTCCAACTGGCTGGCACGCCATCAGCGCAGGCAGCCAACCGACCGGCAAGTTGAACGACAAGGCGCTCGCCCTGCTCGCCAGCAAAGGCATTTCCACCGAGGGCTACTACAGCAAGTCCTGGGACAATTTGCCCGTCACCCCTGACCTCGTGGTAACGGTGTGTGCCAGCGCTGCCGGTGAAACCTGCCCGGCCTACCTCGGTCCGGTGCTTCGTACGCATTGGGGTGTCGAAGACCCAAGCCACGTCGTCGGTACCGAAGAGGAAATCGACGCCGCCTTCGAAAAGGCCTACGCCATCCTCCGCGCACGTATCGAAGCCTTCCTCGCCCTGCCGCTCGAGAAGTTGAAATCCGACCGCGCGAAGTTCAAGACCGAACTCGACCGCATCGGCCATATCGGCGCCTGAACGCCACCTTCCGTTACGTCAGCCGGGCCATTGCCCGGCTTGTCCATGTGCCCGTAGCTCCCTGAAAGACTTCCGTGCTGATCGCATTTCTCATCTTCCTGATAACCCTCACCTTCGTCATCTGGCAGCCTCGCGGCCTCGGTATCGGCTGGAGCGCCGCCGCGGGCGCCGCCGTGGCCTTGCTCGCGGGCGTCATCCACGTCAGTGACATTCCCACCGTCTGGCATATCGTCTGGAATGCCACCGGTGCGTTCGTGGCCGTCATCATCATCAGCCTCCTGCTCGACAAGGCCGGCTTCTTCGAGTGGGCTGCGTTGCACGTGGCGCGTTGGGGCGGCGGCAGCGGCCGGCGCCTGTTTGTGCTTCTTGTCTTGCTGGGTGCGGCCGTGGCCGCGCTGTTCGCCAACGATGGCGCGGCGCTGATCCTGACGCCCATCGTCATCGCCATGCTGGTCGCCTTGCGATTTTCGCCGAAAGCCACGCTGGCCTTCGTAATGGCGGCCGGTTTCATCGCCGACACTGCCAGCCTGCCGCTGGTCGTGTCGAACCTCGTGAATATCGTCTCGGCCGACTATTTCAATATCGGCTTTGCGCGCTACGCCGCAGTGATGGTGCCGGTGAACCTGGTGTCGGTGGCCGCGACGCTTGCCGCGCTGGTCTGGTTTTTCCGCAAGGACATCCCGGCCAACTACGACGTGACACAACTGAAACGCCCCGAGGAGGCCATCCATGACCGCGCCACCTTCGTCACCGGCTGGTGGGTGCTGGGCATGCTGCTGGTCGGCTTCTTCTGGCTCGACGCTGCCGGCATCCCGATCAGTGCCGTGGCCGCGGTTGGCGCAGTGCTGCTGCTGGCTGTCGCTGCGCGCGGGCACCGGATCTCGACCCGCGAGGTGCTGCGCGGCGCCCCATGGCAGGTGGTCGTATTCTCGCTGGGGATGTACCTGGTGGTCTATGGCCTGCGCAATGCCGGGTTGACGGACTACCTCACTGCCCTGCTCAACCGGTGCGCCGAGCATGGCGTGTGGGGCGCAGCGCTCGGCACCGGCTTCATCACTGCCATCCTGTCGTCGATCATGAATAATATGCCGACCGTACTCGTGGGCGCGCTGGCAATCGACGCCACCACGGCACAGGGTGTTGTGCGCGAAGCGATGGTGTACGCGAACGTGATTGGTGCTGACCTCGGCCCGAAGATCACGCCGATTGGCAGCCTCGCCACGCTGTTGTGGCTGCACGTGCTTTCGGCGAAGAATATCCAGATCTCTTGGGGCTACTACTTCCGGATCGGTATTCTCCTGACCCTGCCGATCCTGCTGGTGACCCTGAGCGCGCTTGCCCTGCGCTTGAGCTGAGAAAGGACCGAACATGAACAAGGCACTGGACGTCACGATCTATCACAACCCCGATTGCGGCACCTCCCGCAACACGCTGGGCCTCATCCGGAATGCCGGCATCGAGCCGACCGTGATCGAATACCTTAAGAACCCGCCCGACCGCGCAACACTGGTCAACCTGATTCAGCGCGCAGGCCTGCAGGTTCGCGGCGCCGTACGCGAGAAAGGCACGCCATTCCTGGAGCTCGGCCTGGATGGGGAGAATAGGGAAAACGGAAAAAATCGGGCGCTAAGCCCTGTTACCGATTCTTGAAGTCCGCAGCGGCCGATATTTTTCTCATCAACCTTCTTGCTCTTCCTTCAAATGTAATATCCGGTCCCGTAGATGTGCTCCCAGGCCAACGAGGACACGAAACTGCAGCATACTGGCGTCGGGGAGCTGCCAGGACCGCGCGCAACCTGTGTCGCCCGCTCCAGAAACACCGCATGCAAAGAACGATGGCGCCCGTCACCAGGTTTAAGCCGCGGTCGCACATATCACCTAAGCGATGAATCAAGACCGCTCTGGCAAGCGCATTGCGCGACTGCTTGCCAAGCGTATCAGACTGTAACTTTCTGCAATACCACCAAGTTTCTCGTATTAAAAAATACAGATCCTCGATTTCTAACGGTAGCCGCTAATCGGGCAGTGCTTCAAACGATGCCGAGCATTTTTATCAGGAAAAAACTGATGACTGCCAACGCCAGCAGCGACAACACGACAACTGCGGCGACCCGGCAACCGGCCCGCATGACTGAGCGCGCATCGACGCCGAGTCCGAGTGCGGCCATCGACATAATGGTGAGGAAATTCGCCGTCACGTGCATCGGCGCAATTGCCGCCTCTGGAATGGCGCCGAACGAGCGCAAGGTCAGCAGTAGCAAAAAGCCGACGATGAACCACGGGACCATATGCGACAGCGCAGGACGACGACCACCTTCGCGCCGACCAATCAGCGACAGTACCAGCACGACTGGGCCCAGCATCAGCACCCGCACCAGTTTCACCAGGGTGCCGATGTGGACGCTGCTAAGCGATATCGATGAGGTCGCGGCCAGCACCTGGGGCACCGCGTAGACGGTCAGCCCGGCAAAGACACCGAACTGCGTTGGTGAAAACGACAACAGTGACACCATTAGCGGCAGCACCAGCACCACGACAACGCCAAGCACGGCAGTGAAGGCGATCGCCGCAGCGACGTCCTTTCCATCCGCATCGATAACCGGGGCCACCGCGGCAATGGCAGAGTTACCGCAAATCGAATTGCCGCAGGCAATCAAGATGGCCATCTTGCGCGGCAGACCAAAAGCACGGCCAAGGGCAAAGCTGAGCGCAATCGCGATGGCGACCACTGCCGCGATGCCGCTCATCAGACCGATGCCGTTTTCGAGCAGCGCACCGGCGCTGACCGAAGCGCCCAGCAGCACGACCGCGATTTCCAGCAATAATTTCGCACCGACTTGGATGCCGTCTTCGAAGCGAGTATCGAGCCGATGCACCGTCCGCACGGCGGTGCCTAGAAGAATGGCCAGCACCAGGCTTTCGAGCCATGCGTGGCCAAATAAAGCGCTTTCGATGTTTTCCATTGCGTAAGCTATCGCAGTAACCACAGCGCAAAGTGCCAAGCCTGGCAGCGCGTTGCGAACGAGTTTTAGTGGTTGCTTGACCATTTGCCGCTCCTGATTCTCGAACTCAATAGAACGATTATCAAGTCGACAGATTGTTATGTCCATCTTACAATATCGAATATATCGTTCAATAGAATTGAACAATCAGATGACACTAGAACAATTGCGGATTTTTGTTGAAGTCGCCGAGCGACAGCATTTGACCCAGGCCGCCGCAGTGTTGGCGCTCACCCCTTCAGCGGTAAGTGCTTCGATCAAGGTGCTGGAAGAACGCTATGGTACTGCCCTATTCAATCGCGTCGGCCGCGGCATCGAGATCAGCGAAGCGGGCCGTATTTTCCTGATAGAAGCACGCCGCACGATCGCCAGCGCGCGCGCCGCCGAACTGACATTGGCCGAGCTGGGTGGAATGAAACGTGGCACGCTGACCATTCATGCGAGTCAGACTATCGCCAGCTATTGGCTACCCGAGTACCTCGTGCAATTTCGCCAAGCGCATCCGGCGATCGCACTGAGCGTGACCATCGATAACACCCATAATGTCGCCCAAGCAGTGCTTCAGGGGGGCGCCGACCTTGGCTTTGTCGAGGGCGCCATCGACGAGCCGACACTATCGGTCGATGCCATCGCATCCGACCAGATCGTCGCTGTAGTCGCAGCGCACCATCCATGGGCTTCAGGGAGGAGGCTGCTGCACGCGGATCTTCTTGAGGCACAGTGGATCTTGCGCGAAAAGGGGTCCGGCACGCGCTCGGCGCTCGAGTGCGCACTTCAGGCGATGCATGTCGACTTCGATGCACTCGATATCGCACTCACATTGCCGTCCAACGAAGCGGTCCGCTCCGCTGTGATGGCCGGCAAGTTCGCCACCGCCATGTCGGAACTGGTAGTAGCCTCGCATCTGCGGGCAGGTTTGCTGGCGAAAGCAAACATCGACTTGCCGGAGCGCGCGTTCTACATGTTGCGCCATCCCGAACGGTACAAGACAAAGGCATCTCTGGCGCTGGAAGCGATGATCCGCCTCTCCCAAATAGCGCGCGACGAAACGCCTGCGAAAATTAATTTGAAATAGATGGAATAAATCATCCGCAGATCCGTTCACCTCGATAACACCGGTTTTTTCCGTCCGACTGACCCAACCAGGGAGAATTTCATGAAACAAGCGATCTTCGCCGTCATCCTCGCTATTGCTTCGATCGGCAGCGCTGTCGCCAGCCCGATGAGCGATGCCGCGCAGATTCACTTTAGCGCCATTGGCGCCGGTGACACGTCCGTCATCATGCGTGGCTATGCCGACAACGCCCAGCTGACATGGGTCGGCGGGCCGCTTGACGGCATGTACGCCGGTTCCGATGCCATTCGCGCCACCTGGGAAAAGTTCGGCAAGGCTGTCGGGCCGGCGCGCGTGACTGTGCTTGCTCTGGAGGAATCGGCGAACCCAAAGGGTGCGACGATCGTCGCCAAGGTGCAGTTCGAAGGCAAGGCACAGGTCAATGTGCGCTATGTGCTGACCTACCGCGATGGCAAGCTGGTCAACGAAACCTGGCAGATCGATCCGAAACTGACCGCAGCAGCTTATTGATTAATCGACCGATACTCCAGTGACATCCATGCCCAATTCGCGCGACCAGCTGCTGGCCTGCATTCCCCGTCTGCGCCGCTATGCGCGGGCATTGGTCGGCGATCGGGCCGGCGCCGACGACCTGGTGCAGGACACGGTCGAGCGCGGATGGGGGAGACTGGCGTCATGGGAGGGTGGTAGCGATATGCGCGCATGGTTGTTCAGCATCATGCACAACCTGCGTATCGACCAGGCGCGGCGGCCTTCAGTGCCGACGGAAGCGCTCAACGAGGAGACATCGATGGCACTAGCACCTGGCAGTCCTTCAAGCGGACTCGAACTGCGCGACATGGAAACGGCCTTGCGTGCGCTGCCAGAGGAACAGCGTGAAATCCTGCTGCTGGTGGCCTTGGAAGAAATGAGTTACGACGACGTCGCGCAAACGCTCAAGATTCCCATCGGTACGGTCATGTCGCGCCTGTCGCGCGCGCGTGAAAAAATGCGCGCGAATATGGAAGGGAGAGCGTACATCGCACCCTTGAAGGTGGTCAAATGAATACCCTACCCATCACGGAAGCCGACTTGCACGCCTTCGTCGACGGCAAGCTGCCTGCCGCGCGCCGACTCGAGGTCGACGCCTATCTGGCGCAGCGCCCGGAAGAGGCGGAGCGACTGCGCGCCTATACAGCGCAAAACGATGAACTGCGCGCGCTTTTCAATCCCGTGCTCGACGAAGCGGTGCCGGAGCGCTTAAGCGCAGCGCGACCGCGCCAGTGGCAATGGCAGCGGCTGGTAGCCGGTCTTGCCATCGCCCTGTTCAGCGGCACGACAGGGTGGCTGCTGCATGGCCAGCAGGCAGGCGAGATTCAGTACGCCCAAGGTGATTCCATGCAGGCCAGGCCGGCGCTGTACGTTGCCGGCTTGGCCCATCAGGCCGCAATCGCCCACGTTGTCTATAGCCCGGATGTCAAGCGGCCGGTGGAAATCGGGGCTGACCAGGAAGAGCAGCTAGTGGCATGGCTGTCCAAACGCCTCGGCACGGCAATTCGGCCACCCCGGCTGGGCAAACTCGGCTACGAGCTGATCGGTGGTCGCCTGCTCCCTGGCGCCCAAGGCGCGGTGGCGCAGTTCATGTACCACGACGCGACCGGGCAGCGCCTCACCTTGTACGTGTCGACCGACCAGGCGCACAACAAGGACACAGGTTTTCGCTTCGCCCAGGAGGGACCGGTGAATGTGTTTTATTGGATCGACGGCAAATTCGGCTATGCGCTGTCGGCTGGAATTAACAAGGCCGAACTGGCGCGCGTTGCCACCGCCGTGTACGACCAACTGGAGAAACCGTCATGACCTTAATGAACCGTCCCTTGTACCTTCGACGCTTGGCCACGTTCGCCGTTGCCGCCCTGATTGGCGCTAGTGCTCTCGGACAGGCCATGGCCCACCATCATGGCCAGTCGCCAGCGGCAAAGCCCCCCGTATTTATCGCCAGCACGGCCAAGCCGTTTGCCGCGCTGACGGACGATGCCATGGCCGTCATGGATGACGGCATGAAGCGCGCGCCAATGAATGGCGTTGCGGAACATGATTTCGTGACGATGATGATTCCGCACCACCAGGGCGCCATCGACATGGCGAAAGCGCTCCTGCTCACCACCAAGGATCCTGAATTGCGCAACGTCGCCCAAGGCATCATCACGGAACAGCAAAACGAAATCAACATTATGCAGGCCTGGTTGCAGCGCTACCAATCGGCTCAGGCAAAAGTTGCTCCCACTTCGATCACCAAGAAAGAATAAATCATGCAACTCCGTCACTGCGTTTTCTCGTTGACCGTCAGCAGCCTGCTCACCGCCTCCGCGTTTGCCGCTCCTGGCGCGCAAGACCGCGTCTACACCGCTGACCAGAATACCAATACCGTTTCAGTGATCAACCCGGCGACCAATTTGCTGCTCGGCCAGATCAAACTGGGCAACCAGCGTCCCGACGTGTTGTCGCCGCTATACAAGGGCGAGATCAATGTGCACGGCCTGGGCTTTTCGCCCGACCACAAGACCCTGATTGCCATTTCAAACGGCTCTAACTCGGTGGCATTCATCGACACGGCGACCAACAAGGTCAAAGGAATCACCTATATCGGTCGCTCGCCCCATGAAGGGTTTTTCACTGCCGACGGCCGCGAAGTCTGGGCGGTGGTGCGCGGCGAAGACTACATCTCGGTGATCGACCCGGTCACCTTCAAGGAGAAAAAGCGGATCGAGACGACCGCCGGCCCCGGCATGGTGCAGTTCCTGCCGAACGGCAAGCTGGCGTTCGTCGTCTCCAGCTTCAATCCCGTGGTCGACGTGATCGACATGAAGTCGCACAAGGTCATCAAGCACATTAAGGTCGTCAGCCCGTTCTCGCCGTTCCTTCAGTTCACCCCTGATTTCAAGGAAATGTGGATGACGCACAAGGATGCCGGCAAAGTGACGCGCATCGATACTGCCAGCCTGGAAGTAAAGGGCGTCATCGATACCGGCTTCATTACCAACCACTTGGCGTTCGCGAAGACTGCGGCTGGCACCCGTGCTTACGTAACGATCGGCGGTGAGAATGTCGTCAAGGTGTACACCACCGACGCCACGCCGACGCTGGTTGCGACGATCCCTACCGGCGCGTTGCCCCACGGCATCTGGACCTCCGACGACGGCACACGTCTGTATGTGGGACTTGAAAACGGCGACGCGGTCGATGTCATCGACAGCGCCACCAACAAGGTGATTGCGCGCGCACCGGTCGGCCAGGCGCCGCAGGCACTGGTGTACGTTTCGAACGCCGTGCCGCACGGCGACGGCATGACCAACCTGGTCCCGCGCGCCAACAGCGAGCCAATCAACATTGCGCTTAAACCCGCTGCCGGCGAGGCCAAGGGATTCGTTGTGGCCCGTAACCTGGGCGTGGTGGACGCGCTGGAAGTGTCGCTGTTCAAACTCAAGCCGCAGACCGCGTACAGCGTGTACGTCACCGGCCAGGCCGCGCCGGTGGCCAGTTTCAAGACGAATCCGATGGGGATGGCGAACGGCACTGCGATCGGACCGATGCGCGCCGTGAGCAACGGCCTCAACGACAAGGCCGCGACGGCGAGTCGCATCCTGGTGATGGAAGGGGACGTGGCCGTCGATCCACAAAAAGCCGTATTGAGTAGCGTGCAGTAAGCAAATCACGACAATACTGTGGCAGTATCGAGCTAACCGATTTCACAATAATAACGGAGACCAGTATGGCGAAGAACTCGTTGATATTGACGGCGGAGGCGTTGCGGCGCCGTTCCTTTATGAGGCAGGCCGGCACGCTCGGTGCCGCCGGCGTGTTCGGCAGTCCGGTATTGAGCGCGCTCGCGGCGGAGGCAGGCCACGTCACGCTGCCGTTTGAAAACGGCGAGCGCGAACTGGTCGTGTATCCTCAAAAGCGGCCGCTGATCCTGCTGACCGCCCGTCCGCCGCAGCTGGAAACTCCGTTCAGTGTGTTCAACGAATCGGTGATTACGCCGAACGATGCGTTTTTCGTCCGATATCACTGGAGCGGCATTCCCACCGCGATCGATGCGCAAACATACCGTCTCAAAGTCGGCGGCAATGTTAATACGCCGCTGGAGCTCTCGCTCGCCGACCTCAAGCAAATGGCTGACGCCACCGAACTGGTTGCCGTGAACCAGTGTTCCGGTAACAGCCGCGGCCACCTGTCGCCGCGCGCCAACGGCGGCCAGCTATCGAATGGTGCCATGGGCAACGCACGCTGGACTGGCGTGCCGCTACGCAAGGTGCTGGAAAAGGCCGGCGTCAAGGCCGGGTCGGTACAGGTCTCGTTCAACGGCCTTGACACGCCGCCCGTTGGCGACGGGCCCGATTTCATGAAGGCGCTCAATATCGACCATGCGCTCGACGGCGAAGTCATGTTGGCCTGGCAAATGAACGGTGCCGATCTGCCGATGTTGAATGGCTACCCACTGCGCCTGGTGGTGCCCGGCTACTACGGCACCTATTGGGTCAAGCATCTGTCCGACATTACCGTGACCGACAAGGTATTCGACGGATTTTGGATGAGCACGGCCTATCGCATCCCCGACAATCAGTGCGCCTGTACCGAGCCGGGAAAGGCGCCGACCAAGACCGTCCCGATCAATCGCCTCAACGTGCGCTCGTTCGTGACCAGCCTGACCGACGGCATGCACGTCAAGGTCGGGCGCCAGACGGTGGTGCGCGGGATTGCGTTCGACGGCGGCTACGGCGTGAATGAGGTGGCGTTTTCATCCGACGGTGGCAAGAACTGGCAAGCCGCACAACTGGGCAAGGACCTGGGGCGCTACTCTTTTCGAGAGTGGAGCGCGGCGTTCACGCCGAAACAAAAAGGAAACCACGAACTGCTGGTTCGGGCGGGCAACCGGATCGGTCAAGGCCAACCCGCGAGCGCCCTGTGGAACCCTGCCGGCTACATGCGCAATGTGGTCGAATCGACGCGCGTCGTCGCGGTATAAGGGGAACCACATTGAAACATCCACTGATTTGCTCTCTGTTCACCATCAGTCTGATGGCTGCGGCCCCAGCTTTCGCCCTCGACATTCAGCTTCCGCCTGAAACTGCTGTCTTCAAACCCAGCGAGTTGCCGGGATATGCGCTGGCCCAGCGCAACTGCATGACATGTCACTCGGTCCATTACATCCAGTCGCAGCCCACGACATCGCCGCGCGGCTACTGGGATGCCACCGTGAGAAAGATGAAGAAACCGTTCGGTGCGCAATTCTCAGACGCGGATATCCCGGACATGGTCGATTACCTGGTCAAGACCTACGGTGCCGAACGCAGTAACGCAGTGCCGATTGCGAACGCGGCGATAAAGCCAGCTGCAGTTGCACCGAAGGCCGGCGCCACCGCAGCAATCGATACGAAAGCGTTGCTTGCCGCAAATGCTTGCATGGGATGTCATTCGATCGACAAAAAGGTCGTCGGGCCGGCATTCAAGGAAGTGGTGGCAAAGTACAAGGGCAAGGCAGACGCGGTATCACTGGTGGCGAGGAATATTCGAGCGGGCGGCGCTGGCAAATGGGGGCCTGTACCGATGCCAGCTTTCTCCCAACTGAGCGAGGGCGAAGCGATGGCCTTGGCGCATTATGTCCTGGCGCAATGAATTTGATGCCATCCCCTTCCTGTAGACGCCTTTACTGAGCATGCCCGCCGGGGACGTGCTTCGCGCCATGCCGTCGCTCGCCCCGGCACAGCCGGGGGCCGGCCGGTGCTGCTTTTCAACAACGGGCAAGCGGGCGCTGAGACAAATCAGGCCGGTTTGACCCGCTTACGCAACAGACTGCCGGCCGCGTTATCCTCGAACCGGCTGGCCTCCTCAATGTAGCCATGGACCGTGCCGTCGTGGCGCCAGCCTCCTTGCTTCTTGATGTCGCGGAAGTCGGCGCCGGCGCGGTGCGCGCTGGTGGCCATGCCACGCCGCAGACTGTGACTAGACAGGTCTAGCACGTAGTCGAGTTTGACCAGTGTCGCGCAATCCTCCAGGATCGTATTCACGCTGCCCACGCCCAGAGCGGCGCTGGCCACCGTCCCCCACTTGCTGATAGACCGAAACACCGGTCCGGCCATGATGTCGGCGGCGTCGAGCCAGGCGCGCAACGCCGCCGCCGGGCAGCAAGGGCCGTCGCTGTACGGGATCGCCTTGATGATCCCTTCGCCCAGTTGGTCAGTCTTCGAGCGCGGCAGCATGATTTCGATGCCCTCGGGTGTCCAGCCAATATGTCCGACCTCGATGGCGACCAGCTCGCTGCGCCGCAATCCGCCGAAAAAACCGATCTGCAAAAGTGCGTTGTCGCGCGTCGCCTTCAACGTGCCGGCGCTGACCAGCTGCACCACGATACGTTCCAGGTCCTCGATTGGAAGGGCCTTGGCCCTCTTCTTCGGGCGGCCGTGCGTGCGTGCGATCCCCGTCAGTGTCTTGCGCACGGTCGGTGTCGAAGCCGGATTGGGGAAGCCCAGGTGGACGTGCCACTGCGACAGTGCCGTCAGGCGCAACGCCAAGGTGCGGGGATTGAGGGTCGGCGCGTAGGTGAGCAGGTATCGGATGATCGCCGCTTCGTCGGCCGGCAACACGCCGCCCCACGCCAGGTAGTGGTTTACGGCGGACCGGTACGCCCGGCGCGTGTTGTCGGCCGTGGCGGCGGCCAGGACGGCGCGGTGCTGGGCTGCGAGCACGGCGTCCACAGCTGTAACGGCAGAGTGCAGCGCCGACGCTGGGTGTGCATCGTTATTTTCGGCGCCGTTGTCGGCGGGTTCGGGGGTGGCCATGGCTGTGTTGCTCGCGGTCGGGCTTGTAACGGGGGTTACGGCAGGATAGCACGCTGCGGATCGACATCGGTGTCGATAATCTACACTAGGACGTTAAGCGCCAAGGCAGTTGGCCGCATTTCAGAATGAGGAAGCGACGCAAGAGCCATTGCGGCCAAGTAGGGGTGAAGAGGGAAAACGGAAAAAATCAGGCGCTAAGACATAATGAGGGGTCGAGGTGCAGCGGAACGGCAAACCAGGTTAAGGCCACTCCTGACTTTTTCGTTGCTTGCTGGGTTATGCAGTGGCCGCAGCCAGCCCTTGGCTACTGCTTCCAACACAGAGTAGGAATACTGGCCAAGCATGTTGATGTGCTCATGCAGTAACGGCGGCAGCCTGGCCATGTCATCATCTCGAACATCAGAGCTGACATAAAACAGCAGCGGTATCCCAGTGCTCAGCGAGAGCCGAAGAAGCTGTCGATTTTCTCGGTTAGTGTTGCGCGCGAAAGCTCACCCATATGCCGCTTGTATAGCCGGCCTTGAGCATCATAGAACAGCGTTGTGGGGTAACCAGACGAACCAGTTCGGGCACTTACCTGCTTGGCCGGATCGAGAACGATATTTGGCATTTGTAACCCATTCGCGTCGAGGTAGCTTTGTACGGTTGCTGCTGATTCTCCTTGATTCGCAAACACGAAGTGGATTTCTGGATGGGCTAGCTGTGCAGCCTTTAATACAGGCATCTCACGTCGGCACGGCGGACACCAAGTTGCCCAAAGATTGATAATCAAGGGGCGGCCCACAAAGGCACTGAGCGGCACAGTTGTGTTGTCGAGGCGGCGTACCTCAATTGTCGGGACAGGCACACCCACCGGCGTAAGGGCATGATTCAGCGCACTTCCTCCGAAAAAGACAAAGCAACCCGTCAAGGTTGCAGTCAGAAGCGGCCTACGTAGTGTCGTCGAGCGCCGTGACAATTCCATGCCAACCAAAACGGCCGTCGCGAAACCGGCCAGGTTGTCGAAGCCTCCATCACGAAAGTCGATGATCGACAATGGAGCATTGGAATAAATCTCATGATGTCTTAATACGAAGATCGAGCGTCCGGCGAGGAAACCGAACACGATCATCTTCCAAAGAACGGGGCCCGGATCGACACCGCGCCTCGTGCGGAACCACGCGGCAACAGAATGGGCAAGCGTTATGCCTGCTAAGAGTAGTGCTACTTGTACAGGGACGACGAGCGGCCCAAATCGTACAGCATCCAAAAAGTGGCTCCCTGAATCGAAATTTGTGAACTTTAACTTGCAGTTCTAGTTGCGAATGAACATCTATTTGGCCGTGACTTGCCTGACGAAGCTGGCGAAATCAGCGGAACCCTGAAGGTTGAACCCCATGGTTTGCGCTTCCTCGAACGTGCGTTCCGCTGTCCACCCATTCTGCTTTGCACGACTAAGCGCGAGCAGCAACGCGGCCCTCGTGCCAGTGGCGCAATGCAGTAAATGCGGCCCTTGTGTTCTCTGCATTACTTGACTTAACTCGTCAATCTGCTGCTCTGACAGGGCTGTCTTGTTGACTGGTACATTGAAGTAATCCAGTCCACTGTTCCTGACCAACTCGGCGTTCGAGGTGGCCGTTTCCCCAGGCGTACGCATGTCAATTACGGTGTGAATGCCTTGCTGCTTCGCCTCCACCAAATCCTGCCCCGAAGGCTGGGGACCGATGAACAGGCCATCCCCTATTTGCTTGAAGTTTGTCATTTCAATTTCTCCGTTGGTTAGCGGCACGTCAGCCCTGCGGGCTCTGGGTCATCTGGCGGCAATAGCTGGCCAAGTTCTCTGGCAGGTCTGGGGGACAGACGCCACATTGCTTATTCCCCGGGACAGCGTAGTCAATGAACTTAGGGTATGGAAGGTTCAGCTTGGCCATGATGTCCCTGAACTCTTCGAGCGTCTTTTCCCCGCCCAGGCGGGGATTACGCTTCTTTTCCTGCGCGATCGAGGAGACAAAACGCTGCTGGTAGTCGTGCGCCGGGTAGACCAAGGTTTCGTCGGGCAAAGCAAACAGCTTCTCTCGCACGCTTTTGTAGAGCGCATCGGCATCACCGTTTTGAAAGTCAGTCCTGCCACACCCCTCGATAAGTAAGGCGTCGCCTGTGAATACGCGGTCATTTAAAAGATAGGCAAAGTGCCCGTCGGTATGGCCGGGGGTATGCAGGGGCTGCAAAGTAATACCCCCGACCTGAAATGGCCTGCCTTCTTCGATGCCGACATCGGCACATGACAACTGATCGTAGGCAGGCGCGGCAATCTTGCTACCCACGGCACGCTTCATTTCCAAAGCTGCGGTGATGTGGTCGGCATGGATATGGGTATCGACCGTGTAAGCCAAGGTCAGACCTAACCTGTGCACCTCGGCCAGATCCCGATCCATGGTCGCAATCACGGGATCGATGAGGACTGCCTGTCCCGTGTCCTCGTCCCCCAGCAGATAGGTATAAGTGCTCGACAGGGGTTCGTACAGTTGTCTAAAAATCATGGGCGCTCCTTAATAGTCGTCGTGATCAGAGTTCGACACATGGATCATCGTCTCTACGTTTAATATATTATGTTATGGTATAATGTTCGTGTAAAGTGTTACTTTTAAACGGATCTACGTGGCCATGCCAAAGCAAATTGATTTAGTGAAACTGCATGCCGCAGCTGGGGAGGCTAGCAAGCTTCTGAAGGTACTGTCCAACCCCGACCGTATGCTCTTGCTATGCCAGATGACGCAGGGCGAGTTCTCGGTCAAAGAGCTGGAAACCATCACTGGGATCTTGCAGCCTACGCTTTCACAGCAGCTGACCGTGCTCCGCGAAGAGCGACTAGTGAATACGCGCCGTGAGGGCAAGCAGATCTTCTACAGCATCTCCAGTAGTGAGGCACTGGCAGTGCTACAGGTGTTGTACCAACTTTACTGCCCAACGTAATAGGAGGCTGTAATGATGATTGACTGGAACAATTTCACGCCCTGGACGTCGCTGGCGGGTGGGCTGATGATCGGAATAGCCACGGCACTGTTCTTGGTATTTAACGGAAGAATTGCGGGCATCAGTGGCATCGTGGGTGGCCTGTTAACGCCCGCAAGGGGCGATATCGCCTGGCGTCTTGCGTTCGTGGGCGGCCTAGTGCTTTCTCCTCTCGTGTTTTCAAGCATCGCTCCCCTGCCCCAAGTGCACATCGAGGCCGGTTACCCGGTCTTGATCCTGGCCGGACTGCTGGTAGGGATCGGTACCCGTTACGGTTCGGGCTGCACTAGCGGACATGGCGTGTGCGGGCTGTCGCGTCGCTCCCCGCGTTCGATGGTGGCTACCGTAGCCTTTATGTCCGCCGGATTCGTGACCGTCTACGTTGTTCGCCATCTTGTCGGCTAAGGGAGCAAAAATGAAAATCTTCATGTCGCTGTTGGTCGGCCTGTTGTTCGGCTTGGGGCTTATTTTGTCCGGCATGAGCGACCCCGCGAAGGTGCTCGGCTTTTTGGACCTGGCCGGAAACTGGGACCCGTCGCTTGCGTTCGTGATGGGCGGCGCTGTAGTCGTCGGCGCGCTGGTGTTTCCGTTCGCGGCCAAACGTCCGAGATCGATCCTGGGCGACGCCATGCGCTTGCCGACGGCTACGCAAATTGACCGCCGTCTCGTGCTCGGCGGACTCGCGTTCGGCGTCGGCTGGGGCCTGGCCGGCTATTGTCCCGGTCCTGCGCTCGCATCGCTCGCACAAGGCGGCGCCAAACCCTTGCTGTTCTTCATCGCCATGCTGGTCGGAATGGCGTTGTTTGAACTGCTCGAACGAGCAAAAGCCAAAGCCGCATCACCGGCCGCGTAACCGGGGCTGTGATGATTACGGGTCTTCTCTTGGGGGCGGTGGTAGGTATTGTCATGGGTCTGACAGGAGCTGGGGGAGGCATTCTCGCGGTCCCACTTCTTGTCTCCGGCATGCACTTAACGATCGCCGAAGCCGGCCCCGTTGGCCTGCTCGCCGTCGGTGTTTCTGCCGCAGCAGGTGCTTTGATGGGCTTAAAGGCTGGGATTGTGCGCTACCGCGCGACCGTGCTCATTGCCGGCACTGGCATCCTGCTCGCGCCACTCGGTGTATGGTTGGCTCACCGTTTGGACACGCGACTGCTCAGCCTGTTGTTTGCCGCTATTCTCGCCTGGGTCGCATATAAAACCTTCCGTGAAATCGTCGGCCGCAGTGTCGAGTCCACCTCTCTTACTCTGGATCGACCCTGCATTCGGGACGACATGAGTGGACGGTTTATCTGGACGAGCAAGTGCGCCGGCGCCTTATCGATCGCAGGTGCCATTGCGGGCATTCTGTCCGGTTTGCTCGGGGTAGGCGGCGGGTTCGTCATGGTGCCGGCCTTGCAGCGTTTCACGGATTTAGCGGTGCAATCGGTCGTCGCTACCTCGCTCGGTGTTATCGCACTTGTTTCGCTAACTGGCGTAGCGGCCAGCCTATCTACAGGAAAATTTCCCCTTGGTGTCGCGCTCCCGTTCGCAGCAGGAAGCATAGTCGGGATGGGAGTCGGCAGTGTGCTCACCTCGCGGCTTCCGCAAAAGTATCTGAAAGCTGCTTTCGGGGTGATATGTCTCGGGGTCGCTGCAATGATGACTTTTAAATCACTGTAGAGGAAACGATCGATAACACAACCCATATGCTCCTGCTGGCTCTCTTGGCCAGAGAATCACTCGTTCGTAGAACAGCATTAAGAAACCCCGTTCGCATTTTCGCCGTCACCTAAGCATGTGAGCTTAGGCTACACCCCAATTAGGCGTCAGGAGGGCCCTGCAAAATGCGTCAGGATAGAGTCATATAAACATTTTATTGACACCTGACCGGAAGGCTCATAGATTTCAGCCTGACATTCACAACAAGGAGGTTCCTTGAAGGGCCAACGAATCGGTTACGTCAGGGTCAGTAGTTTCGACCAGAACCCGGACCGGCAGCTCGAACATGCACAAGTCGACAGGGTATTCACCGACAAGGCATCGGGCAAAGACACTCAACGGCCGCAGCTGGAAGCGCTGCTGGGCTTCGTGCGCGAGGGGGATACCGTGGTCGTGCACAGTATGGACCGCTTGGCCCGCAACCTGGATGACCTCCGGCGCCTTGTGCAGAGCCTGACCAGGCGCGGCGTACGCATCGAGTTCGCCAAGGAGTGTTTGGCCTTTACCGGTGAGGACTCGCCAATGGCGAACCTGATGCTGTCGGTCATGGGCGCCTTTGCCGAGTTCGAGCGCGCCCTGATCCGTGAACGGCAGCGCGAGGGGATCGCGCTGGCCAAGCAACGTGGGGCCTACCGTGGCCGCAAAAAAGCGCTCGCGCCCGAGCGTGTGACTGAGCTACGCACTCGGGTCGCCGCCGGCGAGCCGAAAGCGGTCGTGGCCCGCGACCTTGGCATCAGTCGAGAAACCCTCTACCAGTACCTAAAAACGCGCACCGTATGAACGTTCATGCACTCATGATCGGACAGCCCTGAGCCCGGATTCTCTGCTCCATGTGCTTCTCTTTCATCAGATTTCCAAGAAATCGAACAAATGCCACGCCGCTCACTGCTTTCCGATACTGAACGCGACAGCCTGCTCGTGTTGCCCGAAAGTCAGGATGATCTGATCCAACAATATAGCTTCACGGACGCCGACCTGGCGTTGATCCGGCAACGCCGTGGCGCCGCAAACCGCCTCGGCTTCGCCGTGCAGATGTGCCTGCTGCGCTACCCTGGCTACGCGTTGGCCAGCGACACCATGCTGCCAGATCCTGTGATCCATTGGGTTGCCAAGCAGGTGCGCGGCGACGCCGGCGCCTGGCCGGAATATGGCGGACGGGAGAAAACGCGCAACGAGCACCTGCACGAGCTGCGCGCTTACCTCGGGCTGTCCGTGTTTGGCCTGCCTGATTTCCGCAAGCTGGTACACAGCCTGGCTGACCTCGCCATGCAGACCGACAAGGCCATGATCCTGGCTGCGCATTCCCTCGAAACGCTGCGCCAGAAGCGCATCATTCTGCCGGCGTTGACCGTCATCGAGCGCGCCTGCGCCGAGGCCGTGACGAGGGCGAACCGGCGGCTCTATCGCACGTTGATCGAGCCGCTGGAGCGCCACCACAAGCGCTCCCTGGACAACCTGCTCAACGTCGCGCCTGACATGAGCATTACCTGGCTCGTGTGGCTCCGCCAGTCGCCGCTCAAGCCCAATTCCCGCTACATGCGCGAGCACATCGAACGCCTCAAAGTGTTCCAGTCGCTCGCCCTGCCGGACGGGCTGGGCCGCCAAATCCACCAGAACCGGCTGCTGAAGATGGCCCGCGAAGGCGCGCAGATGACGCCGCGCGACCTGGCCAAGTTCGAGGATGAGCGACGCTACGCGACGCTGGCGGCGCTGGCCATCGAGGGCATGGCCACCGTGACGGACGAACTGGTCGACCTGCACGACCGAATCATGATCAAGCTGTTCAGCGCCGCCAAGAACAAGCATCAGCAGGACTTCCAGAAGCAGGGCAAGGCGATCAACGACAAGGTGCGGCTGTATTCGAAGGTCGGCCGAGCACTGGTTGAAGCCAAGGAATCGGGCGGCGACCCATACGCCGCGATCGAGGCGATCCTTCCATGGTCTGAGTTCGCGCTGAGCGTCACCGAGGCCGGCCAGCTGGCGCAGCCCGAGTCGTTCGACCACCTGTCGCTGGTCGGCGACCAATACAGCACGCTGCGCCGCTATACACCCGAGTTCCTGGATGGGCTCAAGCTGAAGGCGGCGCCGGCCGCGCAAGCGGTGCTCGACGCAATCGACGTGCTGCGCGAAATGAATATGACCGGCGCGCGCAAGGTGCCCGACGACGCACCAATCACTTTCGTCAAGGCGCGCTGGAAGCCGCTCGTCATTACCGACGAGGGGCTTGACCGCCGTTTCTACGAAATCTGCGTGCTGTCGGAGTTGAAGAATTCGCTGCGGTCCGGCGATATCTGGGTCCAGGGATCGCGCCAGTTCCGCGACTTCGAGGAATACCTGCTGCCGACGGCGAAATTCGGCGCCATGAAGACAGCGTGCGAACTGCCGATCGCGGTCAACCAGGACTGTGACCAATACCTGCATAACCGCTTGTTGCTGCTCGAACAGCAACTGGCCAAGGTCAACCACCTGGCGCTGACCAATGAACTGCCCGACGCGATTATCACCGAAACCGGACTGCGGATCAGCCCGCAGGATGCCGTGGTTCCGGAAGAGGCCCAGGCGCTGATCGACATCACCGGCGGCCTGCTGCCTCGTATCAAGATCACGGAGCTGCTGATGGACGTGGACGACTGGACCGGATTCACCCGCCATTTCGTCCACCTCAAGAGCGGCGAACAGGCCAAAGACCGCACGCTGCTGTTGTCGGCGATCCTGGCCGACGCGATCAATCTCGGCCTGACCAAGATGGCGGAATCCAGCCCGGGGGCGACCTATGCGAAGCTGTCCTGGTTGCAGGCCTGGCACATCCGGGACGAGACATATTCGGCGGGCCTGGCCGATCTCGTCAACGCCCAGTTCAAGCATGCGTTCGCTGAGAACTGGGGCGACGGCACGACGTCCTCGTCGGACGGCCAGCGCTTCCGCGCCGGCGGACGGGCGGAGAGTACGGGCCACATCAACCCGAAATACGGCGCCGAGCCGGGCAAGCTGTTCTACACCCACATCTCGGACCAATACGCCCCTTTCAGCACCAGGGTGGTCAACGTCGGCGTTCGCGATTCAACCTATGTGCTGGACGGCCTGCTGTACCATGAATCGGATCTGCGCATTGAGGAGCACTACACTGACACTGCCGGGTTCACGGACCACGTGTTCGCGCTGATGCACTTGCTCGGGTTCCGCTTCGCGCCACGCATCCGCGACCTGGGCGACACCAAGCTGTACGTGCCCGGCAAGGTAGCGGACCACCCGGCACTCCGCTCCATGATCGGCGGTAGTTTGAACATCAAGCACCTGCGCGCTCATTGGGACGACGTGCTGCGCCTGGCCGCCTCGATCAAGCATGGGACCGTCACGGCCTCCCTCATGCTGCGCAAGCTCGGCAGCTACCCGCGGCAAAATGGCTTGGCGATCGCGCTGCGCGAGCTGGGCAGGATCGAACGCACGTTGTTCATCTTGGACTGGCTCCAGAACGTCGAGCTGCGCCGCCGCGTGCACGCCGGTTTGAACAAAGGGGAGGCGCGCAACGCGCTGGCCAGGGCGGTCTTCATTCATCGGTTGGGCGAAATCCGCGACCGGACATTCGAGCAACAACGGTACCGCGCCAGCGGCCTGAACCTGGTGACAGCCGCCATCGTGCTGTGGAATACGGTCTATCTGGAGAGGGCAACGCAGGCCTTGCGCGAGTCGGGCAAGCTCCCCGATGCCCGCCTGCTGCAATTCTTGTCGCCCTTGGGCTGGGAGCACATCAACCTGACCGGGGATTACGTCTGGAGGCAGAACCGGAAGGTCGATGAGGGGAAATACCGGCCGCTGCGGGACTTCAAGGAGCGGTGATAGGGCTTAGCGCCCGATTTTTTCCGTTTTCCCTGTTCGCCCCTAATCCATCTTTCCGTTCAGGACGCGGTTTCCTCACGGAAAAGCCTAAACGCGAGTAAACAAAGTACCGCTTCCACCACGGCAAAAAGGGTCAATGCCTTTCCGAAGTCAAATAAGCTCAGCACCTCCCCGAAGATGAGACTGCCCAGCCCGAAACCGATGAATAACATAAATACGTTCAGGCCCATCGCTTGTCCTGGGCGCTGGCCCCCGAGGGATGTCACGATGCCGGCGAACAGCGGCTGGGTCATGTCATAACCCAGCGACAACACAGTTACCGCAAGCGCTGCGACCAGCAACGATGTATGCGAGAGCAGCGCTGCAGCGGCCAGTGCGCCGAGGCCCAGGCCGAGTGGCACAATGCGCCCGCGGCCGAAGCGATCTGCGGCGCGTCCGATCAAGGGTCCGAACAAAAAGCCGGGGACGCCGTAACCGAGCAATGCCAAGCCGATACCGACGGGGCCCAGGCCATACTGCCGCTCGAAATACAAGCCGAGCCATGTGAAGACGCCCGAGTGGAAAATCGAATTGAGCAACACAAAGAGATAAGTACGCTGGCCCCGTGCCGATGTGATCAGACCGCGATATGCTTGAAATAGCATGCTCCAGCCGCCCTGGATGGACTGGGTCGCGTCTGCGATCAGATTCCGATACGGAAGCAGAACGGCCAAGATGCCAGCCCCCGCGATGCCGACGCCGATGAAGATGATGCGCCATCCAGTGTACGGCTCCAGAACGGCGCCGATGGTGGAACCGAAAGCCATACCGCCGGCCATGGCGCCAAACAGCCAGCCCAGGGGGCGCCCTCGCCGCTCATAAGGGAATAACCGGCCGATCAGGACAAGGGCCAGCGGCACGACGCCACTTGCGCCGAGGCCGGTCATCAGGCGCCAAAACGCGAGTTGCGTGATCGACTGTGCCGTAGCTGTCAAGGACGTCAGCAGCGCAAACGCGCACAGCGAGGCGGCCATGATCCGCCAGATGCCGATGCGGTCGGCCAACAAACCGTAGGCGAGCGTTGCCGCACCGTATGGAATGAGATACGCAGGGACGATGAACCCGGTTTCGTGCGGCGAGACCGCGAATGTGGCCGCTAGCTGGGGAATGATGGGGGCCACCATGAAGGCCTGAAAGAAGATGATGAACGTTGCGGCAGCGAGCACGCGTAGCAGCGCTTCGCGCTGTCGGTTCATATCAATGGTCGTTGAGGTCATTGTTAATATTCTCGTTTCGGGAAATAGTGATCATTCGGCGGCGGCTGCTTCTTCATCAAGGACAAGCTGACGGTGTCTTGAACCCGCTTGGCGGATGGCGGCAAAATGTACTTACGTTGAATGCTCGCCGCGCACTTCAGTCGTCAATCGTCTCGCAATCAGCTCAAGATCCTGGCTTCGAAGCCCGCAATCTTCAGGGTCGCCAATATTTGTTCAGCTGTCACCAGTTCGGGGGTGATGACAACAGCGATGCGCTGTGTCTTCGCGCTGGCAACCACTTCTTGAACGCCGGGCATCCGTCCCAGCGAAAAACGGACCCGGGTCTCGCAGCCACCGCAATGCATCTTCTCCTCGCCAATCACCTCGAAATCGACCTTGGCAATCATGTTGATATCCTTTCCTATAACAGTTCAAATCCTGACCGGCTCCGCCGCGCGTCCGACGCTCAAAATCGCATCGAAGAAGAGGCGGGGCCGACCGCGTAGCGAGTTCGAAAAAATGGCGGTGACGCTGAACGCCATTGCCGCCATCGCCCAGATGGGGTAGACCAGGCCGGTCGCAGCAAGCGGGATCCCGATCCCGTTGAACATGATGGCCAGACAGACGTTCTGCAACATCTTGCGGTAGCTCCAGCGGCTGATCTCGCGGGCATCCAGAACCGCTTCCAGGCGGTTGTTCAAGATGATGATGTCCGCCGCATCAATCGCGATGTCGGCGCCATTCCCCATCGCGATTCCGACGTTTGCCTGCATCAGGGCGACCGAGTCGTTGATCCCATCGCCGACCATCGCGACACTTCCGGCTTGCTGCATCGTCCTGATCAGGCTTGCCTTCTCCTGCGGAAGCAAGCCTGCATGAACCTCATCGACCCCGACCTCGTTTCCTACACGCTCGACGGCAGCCCTGTTATCGCCACTCATCAGGATCGTGCGTATTCCTGCCTGGCGTAGCCGGTCTATCGTATATTTGGCGTTCGGCCGAACGGCATCACCGAAGGCGAGCAACCCGAGAACTGCGTTCTCGCGCGCTACGAGAACGACGGTCCTGCCTTTTTCTTCCAGCGTTCGTACCCGCGACTCGATGTCCCCCAAGGGCACTGCCTGCTCTTTGAAAAACACAATATTTCCGACCAGGACCATTTGATTCTTCAGCGTCGCCCGCACGCCCCGGCCCGGCACCGCTTCAAAGTGGTCGAGCGGCGGCAGTCCAATCCCGCGTTCCAGCGCTGCAGTCATTACGGCTTTTGCCAGCGGGTGCTCCGAAGCCGTTTCCACCGCGGCCGCCACGCCAAGTAATTCGTCTTCCGTGTCGCTCACAGCTTCCAGTTCAAGCAGATCCGGCTTGCCTTCGGTAAGCGTCCCCGTCTTGTCGAACACGATGTGTGTCACCAGCCGCAACCCCTGGAAGGCTTCGCCCGTGCGCATCAGTATGCCGCGCTCCGCAGCTTCGCCAGCACCGCGAACGATCGCCAGCGGCGCCGAGATGCCGAGGGCGCAAGGGTAGCCCATCACGAGAACCGTAAGGCCTGCAAACACGGCACGCTCGATGCCCGGGCTGTTGCCGGTCAGCAAAGGGAGAATCCACCAGGCGAGAAAGGAAAGTGCGGACAGCGACAGCACGGCAGGAGCGTAGAGCTTCAGCACCTTGTCGACCAGGTGCAGCATTCCGGGCTTCAAGGCGCGGGCATCCTCGACCTCTTGCACTACGCGCTGCAGAAAACTGCTTGCTCCGACCGCGGTCACGCGAACAAGTAATGTACCCAGTCCGTTCATCGATCCCCCGACGACAGTGCCGCCGGCCCTGCACTCGACCGGAAGCGGCTCGCCGGTGACCAGCGAGACGTCGACGGACGAATGGCCGTCGGCCACGACGCCGTCGACCGGGATACGCTGGCCAGGACGGACACGCACCAGGTCGCCGATAACGACCTGTTCGATCGGAAGCTCTTGTTCCTGGCCATTACGCAGCACGTACGCGGTGTCGGGCTGCAGATCAAGCAAGCGCCGCACCGCTTGTGAGCTGCGCGTCTTCACGATTAGCGATAGCCACTCCGAAAAGATGTGGTAATTGCAGACCATGACAGCCACACAGAAGAAGGGGGCTGCCGGAAAGGTCGGGCCGCCGGCAACGATGCCGTACACGCCGCCGGCCAGGCCCGCAAACGCCGCTCCTTCCAGCAAGACGTGCTGGTTGATGATCCGGCGTCGCAGCGATTGCCAGGCGATGTAAAGGATTTGCCGCGCGAGCACGAAGACGACTACCACGGCAAGAACGGCAGCGAGCCAAGCTTCGTGGCCCCCCATCCGCCCGCTTTGCCGCAGCCATGTCAGGCCAATGACTTCGACCAGCGCAAGGAGTGTTCCTGCAGTCGCTTGCGCCCAGCCGCGCGGGCGCAATACGAGGAACACCGCCGCAATGAGCGATACGGCGACAAACGCTTCGAGTAGTGCGTACCAGAAATCCCCCGGCCGCGCGACCAGCGTCAGCGACCCCAGGCTGAAGAACGTCGCCCAAAGAAACCGCCTTGCTCCATGTACCAGATCGCGTTCATCCTCTTCAAAGGGCTTTAGCTTGCGTGGATCCGAAATGCTGTAGCCCATCTGGCGCAGAGTCTCCAGCAGTACCTGTGGCCGAACCTTGGCCGGGTCGTACTCCACCAGCGCCTGCTCGTGCGTAAGGCTGACGGCCACGGCGTCGACGCCCGGGTGCTGGCGCAGCGCCTTTTCAATCGTGCCCGTGCAAAGTGAGCAGTGCATCCCGGCGACCCGCGCTCGCATGCGCATCCGGTCGGGGTGGCTACCTGGTTCCTGTGTCCACATAGGGCTTTCCAGATTAGAAGAAGCCTCCAGAGTGCTTTCAGCCGTGCTCATGAGTTGGTCCGAAGTTGTCGAATGCCGCCATTCTGAAGGCTGGAGCATAGTCAAGGGTCAAGGCCTTTTCGCTCGCAAGACAGGGCTTGACTCTGGACCTACCTCCAGGGTTTAGAATGCAATCGGAGGTGCAAGTGATAACGATAGGAAAACTGGCAACATTGTCGGGCGTGACGGTCGATACGCTGCGGTTTTATGAGCGCGAGGGCCTACTCGCTCCGGCGAGCAAGAGCGAAGGCGGTTACCGGCTCTATGATGAGGATTCGGTCGTCCGGCTCCGGTTCATCAAACAGGCGCGGGACTGCGGCTTCACGCTGGGCGAAATCCAGCAGTTGCTGGTGTTGCGCGGCCAGAGCGAGGCCTGCTGTGGCGATGTCCGGCAGCGGGCGATCGAAAAGAAGCTGCAGGTGGAGGGAAAGATACGGGCACTCTCGGCCATGTCCAAGGCGCTGGACCATTTGATCGCTGACTGTGCCAATGAAACCCACCCTATCAACGGCTGCCCGATCCTGGCGGCTCTCGAGAAGGCAAGCACATCTTCCGACAACGAAGGAAAAACGTGAAGATTGAACTGTTCTACGCACCAGGCTGCGACAAATGCGCTGCCAATCGTGAGAATCTCAAGGCAGCTGCCAGCCAGTGCATCCCTGACGTCGAGTGGTGCGAGTTGAACGTGCTCGAGCATATGGAATATGCCGTCGAACTTGGGGTGCTTACCTTGCCGGCCATCGCCATCGAGGGAGTGCTCGAGTTCCCGGCGCTGCCAAACGTGAAGCAGTTTGCCGCTGCCATCGCTCGTAAGGCGGCCAGCGTGGAAAGGTCATGATCATGGATCCCTCAGCGCTGGGGCAAGCCGTCCAGCATGCCGGTTTCGCTGCTGTTGGCGTAGGGTTTCTGACCGGTCTCTTCTTCAGCCTGAATCCCGTGGCCGTCGCGGCGATCCCGGTGTCGCTCGCTTACGTCACAAAGGCGCGGGACCGGAGCGAGTCCATCACCTTTGGAAGCATGTTCATTCTTGGCATGCTCGCGATGCACGTGCTGCTCGGGTTGCTGGCCGGCCTGAGCGGACTTTGGGTCGCGCGCCTGCTCGGGCGCCAATGGGGACTCGTGCTTGGGCCGTTCCTGATTCTCCTCGGTCTGATCTGGCCGGGCTGGCTTCGATTGCCGCTCCCGACCGTGTCCGTTCGCGCGCGGCGTGTTACCGGCGTTTGGGGCGCCTTCACGTTGGGCATGGTCTTCTCGGTAGCGGTCTGCCCATTTTGCACGCCAGCCTTGCTGGTCCTGTTGGGAGGGGCCGCTTCGGCCGGCTCGCCACTACTGGGCGCTGCGTTGCTGTTGGCATTCGCGATCGGGCGCTCGATCCCTGTTGGCTTGGGGGCGTGGGCTATAGGCTGGCTGGAGAACTTGAAGCCATTTTCCAAATACTCGAAAACGTTCGAAGTCATCGGTGGCATCGCGCTGATCGCGGCGGGGCTATACATGCTGAACGCCTATTTCTTCATCATTCCATCGCTGGCGGCGTGAGCCGCCTCAACGGTGATCGCCATGAGCGAATCGACCACGTTATCTGATGACATCACAGCGGCATTCGGACGCGCGTGCAGGGAGAAGGACTGGCAAATTGCCGAGTTCCTACTCCAGGCACTGGAAGCACTGTCCGAGCGCGACCAGGCCGATGAACAGGCACGAAGGACGCGCCACCTCCGGCTTGTTTTCTCCTCTGAGAGTCGATTAATACCTTGAGAACGCTCTTGCAGGTAAGATGCGAACCGTTAACACCTTGTTTGCCGCTGCGACTGGCCGGCCACTGGCAAGGACGTGAAAGAAATCAGTCATCGATCAGTGCCTGGATTATTGGGCAACCGGCACCAGGATGCTCGCTATCACAGCGCGATACCATCGTTGCGAGCGCTGTCTTCATTGCAAGCAGATCGCTTAATTTAGCCTCTACCATGGCGAGCTTCTTCGCTGCCAGGTCGCGGGTGCTGGCACAGGTCTGCGAGCCTTCCAGCTTGAGAAGACTCGCGATTTCATCGAGCGTAAAGCCAAGGTGTTGTGCCCGCTTGATGAAGCGAATCCGGCGTACATCCTCGCCCGCATAGGTGCGGTAGCCGCTGTACGGCCGCGCCGGCTCATCGATCAGTCCACTTCGTTGATAGAACCGGACCGTCTCCACATTCACGCCGGCGGCGCTGGCCAAGCGGCTGATGGTCATTTTCTCTGTCATGTACTTTACTCCGTATATGTGTACGGAGTTTATCCTGTTTCACCATAAAAGCTGTTTGGAGCGAGCATGGCAATCGGAACGAAGGGATCCTTGGTCGCAGGCGCGTTGGCGGCGCTTGGCGCCTCAGCATGTTGCGCCGGTCCGCTCATCCTCCTGCTGCTCGGCATTAGCGGCGGATGGGCATCTCACCTGATTGCGTTCGAACCCTACAGCCCCTACTTCACCGCGCTGACGGTGCTATTTTTAGGAGCCGCCTTCCACAACTTGTACCTGCGCCGGCGCGCCTGCGCGCTTGGCGACGCCTGCGCCGTTGACCGTGTCCTCAGGAACCAGCGCATCATGTTCTGGTTCGTTGCCGTCCCCTCCGTACTACTGCTGACGTTTCCCTTGTACGCCCCGCTGTTCTATTAAAAGGATTTCCCGATGCGTATTTCTACATTAATCGTGTCCGTGTTACTGAGCGGATCAGCCTTCGCCGGCACCTCAGAAACGCTTACCCTTAACGTGCAAAACATGACCTGTGCCGGATGCCCGATCACGGTCAAGAAGGCGCTTGAACACGTTCCTGGCGTGAGCGAGGTGAGCATCGACTTCGTGCACAAGACGGCCACCGTGCACCTGGATACGGACAAAGCCAACGTCTCCATGCTGACCAAAGCGACCGCTGACGCAGGCTTCCCTTCGACCGTCAGGAAGTGATGCGATGACCGAGGCAATTTTAGAGTCGACCCTGACCTGTCCGCATTGCGGGCTGAGCAAACTGGAAACCATGCCGACTGATGCATGCCAGTTCTACTACGAGTGCGAAGGCTGTGCCGTCGTGCTGCGGCCAAAGGCCGGTGACTGCTGTGTCTTTTGCTCATACGGTACGGTGAAGTGCCCGCCGATTCAACTGGAGCGTCCCTGCTGTGGCTAACGTACGTTCCTTGGAGCTTCGCTATTGCTGACGACAGCACTTCCGCGCAATCCGGCGGCAAAAACTCGTCGATGCGATTCACCGGATGGTCGGCAATATGGCAAGCACATGGCGCAACCATGTCTCAGAACCCACGCCAGTCACTTTCGCCATGCCGATCAGCGAATAGGCGGCGGCCTCGCGCTCGCCGCCACGTTCATTTTCAGGAATTTGTTCATGGTACGCTGTCCTAACTGACTCTAGGCTTAAAGGCGAGGACGGTGGCACTAGCTAGGGCCGGGCCGATTCCGGCTGGGGGTATCGCACTCCTCGTCGGCCTGCCAGGCATTCGTAACACCCATCAACTAAACTCGTGGCGATTCATTCTCATAATTTTTTGGTTGCAAAGCACGTTCTACAAGCTCAATCAGAATGTGGATAACCTTAATATGAAGCTCTTGCACACGGTCAGCGTATTGGCCCGCGCTGGTGCAAATGCAAATATCGGCATGGAGTTCCAATTGCGAATGGGGGCGTCCAGTCAGACCAATTACCCTCATCCCCTTAGCTCTCGCCGCCTGGGCAGCAAGGACCACCGAAGGACTATTACCGCTCGTACTGATGGCAAAAAGAATATCTTCCGCACTACCGTTACCTTGAACGAAACGAGCAAAAACTTGCTCATAGCCGTAGTCGTTGGCAACGCAACTGATATAGCTTGGATCGCTGATCGCGACTGCCGCCATTGCAGGACGATCATCACGAAAACGCCCGGATAACTCTTCCGCCAAGTGCATGGCGTCGCACATCGAGCCGCCGTTCCCACACGAAATAACGCGGCGTCCACGTTCCAGCGCTTCGATTAGAAGGCTTGCGCTTGCCTCAATATTGCCCAGTTGCGCACTGTTATTGATGAGGCGTTCCAGCGCATCACGTTGAATAGATCAAATTATGTTTGTCAAATCTGCGCCTGTAAAATCAACAGCTTAGGCATGTTACTGGTTCGTCAATGTTTGTCAAATTTCGCTCTGCGGTGGTCCGGTGCCCTGTTGACGTGCCGTCAATGTTTGTCAAGTTAAGGCATGCAACCGCTCAGAACAGTAGTCGGCGACCATCAGTGGCCGATACCAGTACCACCAGTCGAACGCACCCTTGTGCCCAACCACTGCGCGACCTAAAGTAAGAACCAGCACAGGGAGCATAGTGCTCGTCCGATAGGGCAGCTGGACCGTCATGGCGGCTTTGTTGCGCAAATCAGGCTCGGCCGGCGTAGAACCGGTAGGTCTGGTAGCCTAAGCGGATGAAACCGGCTCCACAGAAGTACCGTACTACCAACTGGAAGACGTATAACGAAGCTCTCAAGGCACGTGGCTCGCTGCTCATCTGGCTTGATCCGAAGATGAACTGGCATGGTCAGCCGAGCGGCAAGCGCGGACGCAGCGAGACATTCAGCGATCAGGCTATCCAGTTCTGCCTGAGCATCAAGTGCATGTTCAATTTGCCGCTGCGCCAGGCCATGGGCATGACGCAAAGCCTGCTGCGCCTGGCGGGACTTGACTGGCCGGTGCCGGACTACAGCACGGTAAGCCGTCGGCAGAAGACGCTGCAGGTGGCCATCGGCGCTGTACCGACCACGACGGGTTTGCATCTGCTGGTGGACAGCACGGGCATTAAGATGCTGGGCGAAGGCGAATGGAAGACGAAGAAGCATGGTGCGGACTATCGTCGCCAATGGCGCAAGGTGCACCTCGGGATTGACGCGTCCACGCTTGAAATCCGGGCCATCGAGGTGACCGACAACAGTATCGTCGACGCGCCTGTCCTTCCAGTGCTGCTGAATCAGATTCCTGCAGACGAGAAGATTGCCAGCGTCAGTGGCGATGGTGCCTACGACACCAAGGACTGTCATGAAGCCATCGCGTTGCGCGCCGCGCATGCCATCATCCCGACCCGCAAGAACGCCAAGCCTTGGAAGGCAAACCGCTGCGGTGCCGATGCACGTAACAATATCCTGCGGACGACAAAAAGGGTGGGACGGGCAATATGGAAGCGATGGAGCGGCTACCACCGGCGCAGCCTTGTTGAAACCAAGATGCGCTGCTTCAAGCTGCTGGGCGAACGTGTCATGGCACGCGACTTCGACCGTCAGGTCGCCGAACTGCAGGTGCGAGCTGCCGTGCTGAACCGCTTTACTCGGCTGGGTACGCCGATTACGGTCCCAGTGTTATAAAACGAACTACAAATAGCGTCAGCTCGGCCTTCGCTCGATTTGCTCAACAAAGCCGATGCAGTCTAGCGATTATTCAACGCTATCGGCTAGAGATCTTCAATCGCAAGTTTGAGCTGTCGTAGGCGCTCTTGGTTGACGCAATAGCAAACCCTCTGCACATCCGAGGAACCTTCGATCAGACCCGCCTCCTTCAGGATCGAGACGTGCTGGGAGATCGTCGACGGCGCCAAGGGCAGCACGTCAGCCAGACTCCCAAAGTAGCACTCGCCGTGATCGATCAGGTGCCGGAGCAACTGCAAACGGGCAGGATGTGCGAGTGCTTTGCACATGCGCGCCAGGTCATCGACGTCGATTTCCGTAGCGCGCTCGCGAGGGGTTACCGGTGGACAGCAGGACTTTGACATGTAGCTCATTCGTTGTTTGCCGAACGCAGAATAGACCTTAGACCGTGCTCTTGTCAAAAGGCTTTGCGGATTGCAAATCCCGTTCGGCCGTAACTGCACGCAGGTAAAACGCGAGCGAGGCGAGCGAAACCGCCAGCAGCGCGGACAGCAACACCACAGGACCGCCGCCCTGGCGAAGGACCGCCGCTGCGACCAACGGCCCGGCCGCCTTCGACAGCAGTGAAGGTCCGGCCATGGCGCCGGAGATCGCACCATAGTTCTCGCGCCCGAACATTACCTGTGGAATCGAACCGCGCACGATCGTCAGGATGCCGTTGCTCAGGCCATAGAGGACACAAAATACGGCGACCGCCCATCCTGCCGAACCGAAAAGCAGGAGCACGAGCAAGGCGCCAGGCAGCATGGCAAAGGTCAGCTTGCCCACCGTTTGCGGCGGCGTGTCACGTGCAAGCGTCATTTCCCCGACACGGCCTGCCACCTGCATCGGGCCGACCAGCGCAGCCAGTAACACTGCCACTGCCGTCGACTGGCCCAGACGCTCAAGCAACGGGATGAGGTGGGCGGCCATTGCCGAAAAGATGAATTGGTTGGCCGAGAATGCGGCCGCGAGCAGCCAGAATGCGGGATGCCGCAAGGCTTCCGCCAGGGTATGACTCCGGCCCATGCTGGCATGCTGCTTTCCAGTGGAGCGAGCGCGATCTGTGCCAAGCAGGAGATGCAGCGGCATGCACACGACAAGCTGCGCAACCCCATACCACAGGTAGGTATCACGCCAGCCGAGCATCGTATGGAGTTTGGCGGTCAAGGGCCAGAACAAGGTGCTGGCAAAGCCGGCGAACAGCGTCAGGGTAGAAATCGCCTGCCTTGAGCCGGTCTCGAGCTTGCGGTTAATCGTTGCAAAAGCGGCCTCATAGAGCGTCAGAGCCATCGCCACGCCGATCAGCGACCAGGCGAGATAGTAAGAGGCGGCATCTTCGCACCGGCTGAGCCAGACCAATCCGAGGAAGCTCAGGAGCGAACCGGTCGCCATGACGTAACGGCCACCGTAGCGGTCCAGCATGATCCCGGCCGGTGTCGCGACCAGCCCCGCAGCAAGTAGTGCCCAGGAAAAGGCGCCGAATACCAGTTCCGGCCCAAGGGTAAGGTCTCGCTGGATATCGGGCGCAACGATGCTGAAGGCGTAGAAAAGCGATCCCCAGGAAATGATCTGGGTAACGGCAAGAATGCCGACGGTTTTCGATGGCTGATGCACGATCAACTCCAGGATGACGCCGCCAGCACGCGCCGGCGGCAGGTCGTTCAAATTGCGTTCAAATCAAGCGCAGCAGCTCGTTTCCTTGGGCTTGCTGCAGCCACAGGCGCCGGTCGTCATTGGAGCGGGCACGCAGCAGGCAGCGGCAGTTGCGGCAGGCACGTTGCAGCAGGAGGTGATCGGCTCGACCGCAACATCCTCGTACGCCAGGCGCGTATTGCAGACGCCCGTTTCCGGAAGGTCAAGCTGCACATCGTCAGCCGCCGTCATGTCGCCCACTAGGGCTGCGACCACCGAACGGACCTGTTCGTACCCGGTTGCCAGCAGGAAGTTCGGCGCACGGCCATAGCTCTTTGCGCCGACGGCGTAAAAGCCGTGCTCCGGGTGCGCCAGCTCGCGGTGCCCGTGTGGGCGGACGGTGCCGCAGCTGTGTTCGTTCGGGTCGATCAGCGGTGCCAGGGCATCGGTGCTTTCGAGCCACGGGTCATGGCGTACGCGCAGTTCCCGGGTCAGCGCGAGATCGGGCCGGGCGCCTGCCGAGCAGACGATGCGGTCGATCCCGTCGATCACCGGTACCGAGCCGCCGACCGGATCTCCGTTGACACGAACCCTTCCGTCGACCTCGACCAGCTCCTGGATACGGAAATTCTGGTGGAGCTCCAGGCCGCCTGCATCCCGTAAAGCTTTCAGGCGCATCCCCAACTGGCCGCGCGCCTGCAGGCCATCGGCTTCGCCGCCACCGAACACTCGGGCCAGCTGGCTGCCGCGCGTCGCCCACACGATGCTGGTCCCAGGATGGTCCTGGACCAGCTGGGCAAGCGCGAGCAGCGTGCCGGCCGCGGAGTGTCCGGCGCCCACGACCAGTACGCGCCGCCCTGCAAAGCGCTCCCGTGCGGCGCCAAGCACGTCGGGCATGCCGTAATCGATGCGCGCAGCCAGCGCGGCTTCGCCCAGCGCCGGAATACCATCTGCGCCCAGCGGGTTCGGGTGCGACCAGGTGCCAGTGGCGTCGATCACCGCGCTGGCTAGGTACTCGCGCGGGCCCTCGGCCGTCTCGGCGCGGATGAGGAAGGGAGCGCCTTCGCGGCCCTTCGTCTTGACCTTGTCAAAGCCGATGCGGGTGATGGCGGTAACGCGATGGCCGAGCCGCAGATTGGCCGCAATCCCGGGCGTCCCGGCCAGCGGCGCCAGATAGTCGTCGAGCAGTTCGCCGGCGGTCGGCAGGGAGTCATCGGCCGGGGCCTTCCAGCCATGAGCTTCCAGCAGGCGCCGGGCCGCCTTGTCGACATTGTACTGCCATGGCGAGAAAAGACGCACGTGCCGGTAGGTCGCGAGGTTGGCGCCGACACTGGGTCCGGCCTCCAATACCAGTGGGGTCAGGCCGCGTTCAAGCAGGTGTGAGGCTGCAGCGAGGCCGACTGGACCGGCACCGAGCACTGCCACTCTTGCGGCATTTTTAGTTTCTTCGTTCATGTTCGCTCTCCTATCTTGTTCTGGACGTTGTATGAGTTAAGCCAAAGCACTCGTCGGCTCCGAATTCCTTGTTCGCCCGAATAACGAATTTGATTCCGGCATTTGGTCTGGAGCACACAAAGGGTACTTGGCGCTATGAGAAACCGCTTTTATTCGTTGTTCGACGAATGAAGAATATTCGTGTGTCATCAAGCTGTCAAGATATTTCGATATAATTAGAAGTGTCGCAATATATTTCCGACTTCGCTGGAGGCCGCCATGACCGATGACCATATCTTCAACGTACTTTTTCTTTGCACCGGGAACTCCTCCCGCAGCATCATTGCCGAGGCGCTGCTCAATGGAACCAGCACGCATCGGTTCCGAGCATTCAGCGCCGGAAGCCATCCAACCGGCGTAGTCCACCCGCTGGCGATCGAGCAGATTGATCGGTTCGGCTTCTCGACCGAGGACCTACGCAGCAAAAGCTGGGACGAGTTCGCCACAGCGGATGCTCCTCATATGGACTTCGTGATCACGGTCTGCGACAAGGCAGCCGGAGAGGTGTGCCCACGATGGCCTGGCCATCCTATTTCCGCACACTGGAGTTTTGAGGATCCCGCTTCCCTTCAAGGCGATGACCAAGCCCAACGCCAACACTTCACCCGGGTCTGCCGCGAGATCAAGAATCGGCTCGACATGTTTTCGATGCTGCCTCTCGAGAAGCTGTCCCGCCTGGCGATCCAGAAGGAGCTGAGCGTCATCGGTCAGTCTTCGTCTCGCTCTGCCGATACTGTTTGATGTGGATGACGGATGACAAAGAAGCCCTACA
The DNA here is from genome assembly GCF_001941825.1 of Massilia putida. Classification (NCBI taxonomy): domain Bacteria; kingdom Pseudomonadati; phylum Pseudomonadota; class Betaproteobacteria; order Burkholderiales; family Oxalobacteraceae; genus Massilia; species Massilia putida. Next base: position 35,287 of record NZ_CP019038.1, on the reverse strand, counting down.
ACGTCCTCTTCCTTTGCACCGGTAACTCCGCTCGCAGCATCATGTCCGAAGCGCTGGTCACCATTCTGAGCAGAGGACGTTTCAAAGGATATTCGGCCGGCAGCCACCACACGGGAACCGTCAACCCCTTCGCGATCGAGCAGATCAAGCAGTTTGATCCAAGGTTTCCGACCGAGCAGATGAACAGCAAGAGCTGGTTCGAATTTTCGTTACCTAAGGCGCCCCAGATGGATTTCATCATCACGGTATGTGACAACGCGGCAGGAGAAGCTTGCCCGCATTGGCCTGGTCATCCGACAACCGCACATTGGGGATATGCCGATCCAGTCCAGGTGAAAGGAACGGACGATGAGAAGCGCGCCGCCTTTTCCCGGACCTTCCTGCAGATCCGCAAGCGTGTCGAGCAGCTCGTCATGCTCCCGTTGGATTGGATGGACGACTGGGAGGCCAGGACCGAAGCGGTTAGAGCGATCGCTACAATGAAGCTATAAAGGTGCTTCTTAAGCGGCTCTTCCGACTGGTATGCCGACCTTGCAATCGGCTGCGGACTTAGACTATCAAGCCTGTAGCTCTTCGGGTTCGAACTGGTAGCCGATGCCGCGTATGGTTCGGAGTCCGTTTGGTACTCCTGTAAAAGCTTTTCGAAGACGCATGATGCTTACGTCGACGGTACGCTCATCAATTGCAACTTGCTGTCCCCATACTGACTTGAGCAATTGTTCTCGGCTAAACGGTTTATTCGGGTGCTCCACGAAGAACAGGAGGAGCTTGAACTCAGCCCGGCCAATTTTCAGGACGCGTTGATCGAACATCGTGATGTAGTTAATAGGGTCCAGCGATAACCGACCCCGTACGATCTTCTCTGCATTGGATTGAGTTAGCGACGGCGCTCGCAGTAGCGCGTTTACCCACGCTGTCATTTCCCTATCAGAGGTCGTATCGGCAAGACATAGGTCCGCGCCGCGCTCAAGCGCAGCCAGTCGCAGCGGTTGCGGACATCGATGACATACAATCGCGACAGGAAGCTCGCGCAAAGCGCTATCACTTCGTACCGATGACAGGAAACCGAGACAGCATGGATCCGCCGCCGAGCCTGCCAGCAGGATGACAGTTGGGTTAAACCGCAATGCATGCCCGCGGCATTCCACGACCGAGCGTGCCTCAATGGGTTCCAGTCCGGCCGCTGCGAAAGACGAGGTCAGCTGTCTAGGGAAATGCAGGTCGGTACCCAGGACAAGTACCGTTGGTATGGCTCGGGTCGCGTCAAGATTGGATTCGCTCTGCATGGGTGCCGCCGATATGACGAATATCCTTCCCTTCGACGATATACACGACGTATTCGGCGATGCCCTTGGCATGGTCCGCAATGCGCTCTAGCGCTTTGGCGACCCAAAGGACGTCCAGCGCGCCGGAAATCAGTCGTGGATCCTCCATCATGTATGTGATCGTAGTGCGCGCGACCGTCCGGAACTCGAAATTGACAGCTTCATCATCTGTGATGATCGTTCGAGCCTGCTCCTGGTCCAAACGCGCGAACGCGTCCAGAGCGCGATTCACCATTCTGGCGGCGCCTTCGCCCAGTGTACGGATATGGGCATAGTAATCGAAGCTGCCGCGGTGTGCGTCCCGATGAAGACGCTGTGCTGTCCGCGCAATTTTGCTTGCCTCATCGCCAATGCGTTCCAGGTCGGTGATGAGTTTGACCGTTCCGATCACGGCGCGCAGGTCGTTCGCGGCCGGCTGACGCTTGACGATCAGGTGGCTACAGGCGTCGTCAAGCAGGACTTCCAGGCGATTGACGTTTGAGTCGGCCTGAATGACCGCGTCGGCCAGAACCAGATTGCCTGTCCTGAAGCTGCACATCGCGTCGCTGAGCTGGGCTTCGACGATGCCACCCATCATCAAGACGTCCGAGCGAATCGACTCCAGCTCTGCATCATATTGCTTGGAGGAGTGCTCACCTTGCATATTACGTTCTCCGTCAGGTATCAAGCATCAACCGAAACGGCCGGTGATATAGTCCTGGGTTTCCCGTTTGACTGGATGCATGAAGAGATCGTCCGTCTCGCCGAACTCGATCAGTTCGCCAAGATACATGTAGGCAGTGAAGTCCGAGCAGCGAGCCGCCTGTTGCATGTTGTGGGTGACGATCACGATCGTGTACTGGTCACGTAATTGCGCGATGAGTTCCTCGATCTTGCCGGTCGAAATCGGGTCGAGCGCGGAAGTCGGTTCGTCGAGCAGCAGCACCTCAGGCCGCACAGCCAGAGAGCGGGCAATACACAGGCGCTGCTGCTGGCCGCCGGATAGGGAAAGACCGCTCGACTTCAGCTTGTCCTTGACTTCATCCCATAATGCCGCGCCGCGAAGTGCCTCCTCTACCCTGAAATCGAGCTCCGACTTGCTGAGCGCTTCGTGGTGTCGCAGGCCATAAGCGATGTTTTCGTAGATCGACATCGGAAAGGGTACCGGCTTCTGGAAAACCATCCCGACCTTTTTGCGCAATCGGTTGAGTGAATAGCTTTTATCCAGGACATTTTCACCATCAAGGATGACTTCGCCCGTCGCCCGCTGACCGGGGTAGGTCGCGTACATCCGATTCAGGACGCGTAGCAGCGTGGATTTTCCGCAGCCGGAAGGGCCGATAATAGCGGTCACGTTCATCTGCGGGAAACTCAATGTCACGTCCTTCAACGAGTGGCTGGTGCCGTAGTAGAAATTCAGGCTTTTCACCGCGATCTTGGTCGATGTCATGTGTTTTTGCCGATCCTTCTTCGTTGCTGCGATTGCGAACTGCGTGACATTGCCGGGCTCACCCATGTTGACCTCCTTGCGCCTTCTTCAAGATGTAGCGCGATCCGATGCTCAACAGCAGGACGAAGATGGTGACGACGAACGCTCCTGCCCAGGCCAAGGAATGCCAAGCGTCATATGGGCTCATTGCGTACTGAAAAATGACGACTGGCACGCTGGCCGTTGGCGAATTCAGGCTGTTCGTCCAATATTGATTGTTCAGCGCCGTGAAAAGTAAAGGTGCGGTCTCGCCCGAGATCCTTGCCAGTGCCAACAAAATCCCGGTCGTGATACCAGGAAGTGCCGCGCGGTACAGGATCTGGAGAGTGACTTTCCATTGCGGTATGCCGAGTGCGAGGGCCGCTTCGCGCATCGCATGCGGTACCAGGCGGAGCATCTCGTCGGTCGTGCGCACCACGACCGGCAAGACGATCAGGGCCAGGGTCAGTGCGCCAGCCCAGCCAGAAAAATGGCCCTGCTGCCGAACCACCAACTCGTAGATGAAGAGGCCGAGTACAATCGACGGCGCCGACAGCAATATATCGTTCACAAACCGGATGGATTCGCGCCAGGTCTTCGAACGCGCGTACTCCGCAAGGTATGTACCGGCTGCGACACCAATCGGTGCGCCGATCATTAAGGCGATGCCGCTCATGACCAAACTGCCGAAGAAGGCGTTGGCCAAGCCGCCGTCGGCGCCGGGCGGGGGCGTCATCTCGTAAAAGATTTCCGGCCGCAGCGCAGAAATGCCGAAGCGCACGGTGGTAAACAGAATCCAGACCAGCCAGAACAAGCCAAACAGTGTCGCGGCAGTGCCGAGCACTTTCGCCACGAAGTCGATAGCCGTGCGGCGGCGGTAACGGATCACTTGGAAACTCATGCTGCTCCCTCCTTACGGCGCAGATTGGCGAGCATTAGCCGAGCGACAGCCAACACAATGAATGTCACCACGAAGAGGATGAGACCAAGCGCGATCAAAGAAGAGAGGTAAATGTCGGAATCCGCTTCAGTAAATTCGTTGGCAATCGTGGCGGCGATCGAGTTACCCGGCATAAGCAGAGACCAGGACAACTGGTGCGAATTGCCAAGGACGAAGGTTACTGCCATGGTTTCGCCAAGGGCACGGCCGAGACCCAGGAAGATGCCGCCGACGACAGCTGATCGGCAATAAGGCAACACGACGTGCCAGACCACTTCCCAAGTCGTCGCGCCAAGCGCATATGACGACTCCTTCAAGCTTGACGGCACAGTGCGGAAAACATCGCGCATAATTGACGAGATGAAGGGGATGACCATAATGGCAAGCACAATGCCGGCTGTGAGCATGCCGATTCCCAGCGGCGGCCCCTCGAACAGAGGACCTACGACCGGTAGAGAGCCGACTTTGTCGTTCAGCCATGGCAGGACGTGCTCGCTCATGAAAGGCACGAACACGAACAGGCCCCACATCCCATAGATAATGGATGGGATGCCTGCAAGGAGTTCCACTGCAGTCGAGACCGGCCCACGTAGCCAGGTCGGCGCAATCTCGGTCAGGTAAAAAGCGATGCCGAAGCTGACTGGAACCGCGATCAACATTGCGATTGCCGAGCTTATCAACGTGCCCATGATTGGCACCATGGCGCCGAATTGTTTGCCTACCGCGTCCCATTCGCCATTGACCAGGAATCGCAAGCCAAATGTCTGGAATGCGAGGTGGCCGCCCCAAGCCATCGCGGCTGCGACAGCCAAGAGCAGCAACATGACGAAAGCGGCTGCGAAGGTGACTGCCCAGCCGAAGATGCGGTCGCCTCGCGCATCGTCCTTGACTGCTTCTTGCGTGGGCGCGGCTGCCGTTGTCGCGTTAGTGACAGAGGTGTTCATGTTGATCGCGATTCCAATATGACGCCGCGAATCAAGCTGCGGCGTCGATCCGGTGATTATTTGATTTCCGCCTTCCAGGAAGCCTCGATCTGCTTGACCAGGGAATCGGGAAGTGCGACGTAGTCAAGTTGCTTTGCCTGTGATTGACCTTGCTCGAGGGACCACTTGAAGAAGTCCAGCGCAGACTTGCTCTGTTTGGCGTTTTTCGGGATCTTGTACATCATCACAAACGTGGTCGCAGCGATGGGCCACGAGGCTTGACCCGGGGCGTCAGTGATCACGAGATAGAAGTCTTTGGCCTTGGCCCATTCAGCGTTCGCTGCGGCAGCCTGGAACGATTCCAGGCTCGGTGAAACGAATTTGCCTTCACGGTTCTTGACCTGGGTAGTCGTCATTTTGTTTTGCATCGCGTAAGCGAGCTCGACGTAGCCGATCGAATTCTTGATCTGCTTGACGTAAGCAGCGACGCCCTCGTTGCCCTTGCCGCCGACGCCGGCCGGCCACTGAACGGACGTGCCTTCACCAACCTTGGTCTGCCACTCGGGGCTGACTTTGGATAGGTAGTTGACCCAGTTGAACGTGGTCCCCGAGCCGTCCGAACGATGCACGACAGTGATCATCGCGTCAGGCAACTTGACGCCTGGATTGAGGGACGAAATCGCGGGATCGTTCCAGCGCTTGATCTTGCCCAAGAAGATGTCGGCAAGGACAGGACCCGTAAGTTTTAGTTGATCGGTCGCAACGCCGGGCATGTTTACCACTGGGACGACGCCACCAATAATCACTGGGAATTGCGTCAGTCCGACCTTATCGAGCTCATCGGGCTTCATGGGCATGTCGGATGCGCCGAAGTCAACTGTGGCGGCCTTGATTTGGGCAATTCCGCCCCCCGACCCGATCGACTGGTAATTGATCTTGACGCCAGTCTTCGCGCTGTAGTCTGCCGACCACTTGGAAAGGATGGGGTAGACGAAGGTCGAGCCGGCCCCGGTAATTTCCTCTGCATGCGCGCACAGTGCGAAAATGGAAGTTGCGATGGCGAGTGCAAACCGTGAAGTAGATTTCATAAACATCCCTTTTTGAAAAGATTCCATATTTCCATTGTTGTGGAAATATGGAATTTTATTATAAATTTATGACGGGGTGATGACAGCAGCTACTAGAGCAGGCCCAGTTCGTAAAGCGTGATTAAAATGACAAATGCGACCAGGTACACATACGCAGCTATCTTCTCCACCGTGCGTCGACGAAGGTAGAGGTACTTCAATGGTTTCTTTCAGTGTTTCGAGGATTCGATTATAATGGAATCATCGTCAATGAAAAGCTGTTTTTTCGCTAAAACACAATGGAAACCAAAAATGCGCTCGCTGCCCTGGCAGCTCTTGCTCAGGATTCTCGCCTCGCAGTGTTTCGACTTTTAGTGCAAGCCGGGCCTGATAACGGCGTACCGGCCAGCAAGATTGCTGAAACGCTCGGGATCCCACCATCCTCCCTATCTTTTCACCTCAAGGAGCTGACCCACGCCGAACTGGTCATACCTCGCCAGGAGGGCAGGTTCGTCATCTATACCGCGCAGTTCAACACGATGAACGCCCTGATGGCTTTCCTGACTGAAAACTGCTGCAGCGGCCAGCATTGCGAGACGACCGCGTGTGACCATTCATGCGAAGTTGAGGCGCTCTCAACGTAAGCCCTAAAGCGCCTGTCACTCTACTCACCTATTTCTTCGCGGTTAAGCTGTCAGCTTCGCCGCACGTTACTGTCCAAGGAGACCTATGAACGTCCTTTTCCTTTGCACTGGCAATTCCTGCCGTTCGCTCATTAGTGAAGCAGTTTTCAATCATTTGGCGCCGGCTGGCTGGCATGCGATCAGTGCTGGCAGCCAGCCCACCGGTAAGCTTAACGAACGGGCCTTGGCCCTGCTGGCCAGCAAAGGCATCTCGACCGAGGACTATTACAGCAAGTCTTGGGACAAGCTGCCGGTGACGCCGGACATCGTGGTAACTGTCTGCGCGAGCGCCGCGGGCGAAACCTGCCCGGCGTATCTTGGCCCGGTCCTGCGCACGCACTGGGGTGTGGAAGATCCGAGCCATGTCGTCGGCACCGAGGAAGAGATCAGCGCCGCTTTCGAGAAGGCCTATGCGATCTTGCGCGCACGTATCGAGGCGTTCCTGGCCTTGCCGCTGGACGAGCTGAAAGGCGACCGCGCGAAGCTCAAGACCGAGCTCGACCGCATCGGCCATATCGAAGCCTGATCTACCGCCACATTACCATCGACGGCCGGGGCGACGATCCCGGCCTTTTTCGTGAGCCCCTGCCCACGACAGCCTGAAGGATTTTCGTGCTTACCGCATTTCTCATTTTCCTGGCCACCCTTACTTTTGTCATCTGGCAGCCGCGTGGGCTGGGCATCGGCTGGAGCGCATCAGCCGGCGCCATTGTTGCCCTGCTGGCCGGCGTCATCCACGTCAGCGACATCCCGATTGTCTGGCACATCGTTTGGAACGCCACCGGCGCCTTCGTCGCCGTGATCATCATCAGCCTGCTTCTCGACAAGGCTGGCTTCTTCGAATGGGCCGCATTGCACGTGGCGCGCTGGGGTGGCGGCAACGGTCGACGCCTGTTTGTGCTTCTCGTCTTGCTTGGTGCGGCCGTGGCCGCGCTGTTCGCCAACGATGGCGCGGCACTGATCCTAACGCCCATCGTCATCGCCATGCTGGTCGCATTGCGGTTTTCGCCGAAAGCCACGCTTGCCTTCGTGATGGCGGCGGGCTTCATCGCCGACACCGCCAGCCTGCCGCTGGTCGTGTCGAACCTCGTCAACATCGTCTCGGCCGATTACTTCGACATCGGCTTCGCACGCTATGCCGCGGTGATGGTGCCGGTGAATCTGGTGTCGGTGGCCGCTACCCTGGCTGCGCTGGTCTGGTTCTTCAAGAAGGACATCCCCGCCGACTATGATCTGGCCCAGCTCAAGCGCCCGGAGGAAGCGATCCACGACCGTGCGACCTTCGTGACCGGCTGGTGGGTGCTAGCGATGCTGCTCGTCGGCTTCTTCGGACTTGACAAAGTCGGCATCCCGATCAGCGCCGTGGCCGCGGTGGGCGCCGTGCTTCTGCTCGCCGTCGCGGCACGCGGCCACCGGATCTCGACCCGCGAAGTGCTGCGCGGGGCGCCGTGGCAGGTGGTTGTGTTCTCGTTGGGTATGTACCTGGTGGTCTATGGTCTGCGCAACGCTGGCCTCACCGATTACCTGACCGCCTTGCTCAACCGCTGCGCCGAGCACGGCATCTGGGGCGCAGCATTGGGAACCGGGTTTATCACGGCCATCCTGTCCTCCATCATGAACAACATGCCGACCGTGCTGGTCGGCGCCCTTGCCATCGATGCCACCACGGCCCAAGGCGTGGTTCGTGAAGCGATGGTGTACGCGAACATCATTGGTGCCGACCTCGGCCCGAAGATCACGCCGATTGGTAGTCTTGCCACCCTGTTGTGGCTGCATGTGCTGTCGGCCAAGAACATCCAGATCTCCTGGGGCTACTACTTCCGTATCGGCATCCTGCTGACGCTGCCGATTCTCCTGGTAACCCTAAGCGCGCTGGCTATACGCCTGAGCTAAGAAAGGACCCAAAATGGAAGTGACGATCTACCACAACCCCGATTGCGGCACGTCGCGCAATACGCTTGGGCTGATCCGCAATGCCGGTATCGAACCCACCGTCATCGAATACCTGCAGCAACCGCCGGACCACATCACGCTGGTCGATCTGATTCAGCGCTCTGGCTTGGCGGTGCGCGGCGCAGTGCGCGAGAAAGGCACGCCTTACCTCGAGCTGGGCCTGGACAATCCAGCGACCACGGATGAGCAGTTGATTGACGCCATGCTTGCCCACCCAATCCTGATCAACCGCCCATTCGTGGTCACGCCAGCCGGCGTACGGCTGTGCCGTCCGTCCGAGGTCGTGCTGGATATCCTGCCTGTACCGCAGCGCGGCGCCTTTACGAAAGAGGACGGCGAACCTGTTGTCGATGCAGAAGGAAAGCGAATTAAATGACTAATATTCCGAATCTCCCAAACATCAAGCCGGAGCTGTTGGACCAGCCGACCATCGAGAAGCTCGAACCGGTAGACGATCTGAACCACCCGCCGCGCATCCTGATGCTGTACGGCTCGCTGCGCGAACGCTCCTTCAGCCGCTTTCTTACCGAGGAGGCGGCGCGCATCCTGGAGCACTTCGGCGCCGAGGTAAAAATCTTTGATCCAATGGAACTGCCGATGGCCGGCAGCGTGGCCGAGACGCACCCGAAGGTGGTCGAGCTGCGCGAACTGTGCCTATGGTCCGAAGGCCAGGTATGGTGCAGTCCCGAGCGCCATGGCGCGATCACGGCGGTGATGAAAAACCAGATCGACTGGATTCCGTTGGAGATGGGCGCGATCCGGCCTAGCCAAGGACGCACGCTGGCCGTCATGCAGGTCTGCGGCGGCTCGCAATCATTCAACGTGGTAAACACGCTGCGCCTGCTTGGACGCTGGATGCGCATGTTCACGATCCCGAACCAGTCCTCGGTGCCGATGGCCTACAAGGAATTCGACGACGCCGGCCGCATGCGGCCTTCAGCCTACTACGACCGCGTCGTCGACGTGATGGAAGAACTCTACAAGATGACGCTGCTGATGCGTGGTCGTAGCGACTATCTGACGGACCGCTATAGCGAGCGCAACGAGCGTGCCCGCAAGGCGATCGATCGACAGATCGAAAAATTATAACGTGCTCGCAAACTTCCGTTTCTGGCGAGTCACGGAGCCTGTCATGAATCGGCACCGTGAATACTGATGGCCAGCAGTAACGGACTATATCTTGTCTACTCTATACGGAATGGAAAATATGGAACGTTGGATCATCTATGCTTTCGTCTCGATGGCATTCGCCGGGTTCACTTCAGTCATCGCGAAACTCGGACTGGCTGGCATTTCCGGCGATCTCGGGCTCACCGTCCGAACCTGCTTCGTGTTTGTATTCATGCTGTGTTTTGCCAGCCTGACGGTGCCGCTACAGGATCTGCAGTTGCTGACGTGGAGGAATGTGATCTGGCTGGGTGCATCGGCCGTCACGACCACTGCGTCCTGGATTTTCTACTATAAAGCCATCAAGGCCGGTAACGTCTCGACAGTCGCGCTGATCGATAAGGGCAGCGTCGTGATCGCCTTGGCTCTTTCTTATTGGATTCTTCATGAGGCAATCACGCTGCCGAAGATGCTCGGCGGATTGCTGATCGTGACCGGTCTTCTGGTCATCTCACGCGGATAAGAATTGCCTCATTTCCGTTGGATGTATTCGCAGGAACACCCGTTTGCATGACGGTAGAACGGCAGTTATCATCCAGAATCGTCCGTGTAGACATGAGAAACGATGCTGTCGAAAACTATCCTGCTGTTCCTTGTCACAGCACTTGCCGAGATCATCGGCTGTTTTCTGCCGTATCTCTGGCTGCGTAAAGGAGGCTCAACCTGGTTGTTAGTTCCCGCCGTCGCAAGTCTGGTACTTTTTGTCTGGCTGCTAACCTTGCATCCAGCAGCCAGTGGCAGAGTGTACGCGGCCTACGGCGGCGCTTATGTCGCGACTGCACTCGTGTGGATGCGTTTCGTGGACGGCGTTAAGCTATCGACGTATGACTGGATTGGCGCGGCGATCGCCTTGTTCGGCATGACGGTAATCGTCGTCGGCTGGGGGCGCGCCCCCTAGCCATGAGGTGAGGAGCAGCATACGCCACCGGAAACGATACTCAGGCCAACGGAGTCGGCCTGCCCGAAATGTCTCGCTTACGAACAACGATGACCAAAGAACCCGTTCTTCCCCATGCCGTTCTTCTTCGTCCACGCATCTACATCGGGGACAGTATCGCGATCGGTCCAGGCAAAATCGATCTGCTGCGGGCGGTCGGTGCGTCCCGTTCGATCTCAGCCGCGGCCCGCTCGCTCGACGTTCCCTACAAGCGTGCCTGGCTCCTCATCGACTCCCTGAACAAGAGCTTGGCGAGCACGGTCATGGACACCGCGACAGGTGGAAGAGGCGGCGGCGGCGCATCCTTGACCGAATTGGGAAAGAAGCTAATCGCCGCGTATGACACGCTGGAGCAACGTCTCAACGCTGAGGCGGCAGCGGAACTAAAAGCATTGTGCGAACTGGCCGGCACCCCTTCCCGTTAGCGTGAAACCTCATTGCCTTAAGACATGCCTGCTTTATCGCTTGAGGGCAAGCAGGAGCACACCGCCCGCTATCATTGCAATCCCGGACCACTCGCGAAACGAAGGCCGTTCCCCGAGAAACGTGAAGGCGAAAATGGCAACCAGGACAAGGCTGAATTTGTCTACAGGCGCGACCTTGGACGCATCCCCGATTTTGAGTGCCCGAAAATAGCACACCCATGATCCGCCCGTGGCCAGGCCGGACAATCCGAGAAATAGCCAGGTTTTGCGGGACAGCGCGAAGGGATTCGCCCATTTACCGGCCCAAACAACGAAGGCCGACAAAACGACGATGATGATCGCCGTCCGTATCAAGGTGGCCAAATCGGAGTCCACCTCTTGGATGCCGATTTTCGCAAAAATAGCGGTCAATGCCGCAAAAAACGCGGACAAGATCGCCCAATAAAACCAGCTCCCGGAGGTCATCCTGAGCCCCCTATACGTCGCTGGTCATGCCGAATTCGATCGGCGTCTTGACATAGAACACATCGATTCGCTCCTCGTGCAGGCGCTGAAATAAACGCTCCACATCCTCGGCACTCAGTGCCATCGTGACTTCGATCGGTTGGTCTGCCAGATCGATGAAATGTGCCGAATGCAGCCTGTGGTCGTGACCGAATCCTTCGGATGCCGCGATTAGTGTCGCCCCGCCGACCCCGAGCTTGCGCGCTTCCTTGACCAGCCAATCGCCAAGGCATATATGCCCATGCTTGCGGTCTTGCTGCGTGAAGAACGTAATTTGATAGCCTTGCATGGCAGACTCCTTTACGTCATAGGTTTAAGAACAGCGACGGTTGCCAACCCGAGAAGCGTCATCACCAAGGAGCCGGCTACATGCGCAACGACGGCGGCGCTAGCCCATAGCATGCGCCCTTGCTGGATCAATGCGGTGACCTCTCCAGAAAATGTCGAAAAGGTCGTCAGTCCCCCGAGAAAGCCTGTGATAACGAGCAGTCGCCACTCGGGCGCCAGGCTCGCATGCTGACCAAAGTAAGCGAGCGAGACGCCCATCAGGTAACCGCCAAGTACGTTCGCCAGCCACGTGCCGGGTGGGATCGTAGGAAACAAGGCGTTGAATGCCGTGCCCAAGCCCCAACGCGAGATGGCGCCCAACGAAGCGCCGATCGATATCGCAAGCAAAGAGCGGATCATGGCAAGCCCCTTCTCAGATTGCCAGTTCGCAGCGGAACAAGACGGCGCGAACGTGCCGCAACTCTTCCGCGTGTGCATGAAGAAACTTTCGAAGCCGATCCTCCGCATCGATCAATTCGATGCAAAGTGGGTGATGCGAGGGTGTGGACTCGATGTGGTGGCGGCTGAGCTTGTTGCCCGGCAGGTAGCCTGCTTGGACGCCATGCAGCAGGGCCTGCTGGATACCGTCTCGGCGCGCCGCGCTGAGCAGATAAGTGCTTAACTGTGGGGCGGAAAGCCGATGCCAGAAGCGAGTCGGTTTGGCACGTGCCGAGTGGGGAAAGTACAGGCGTAGGGCGGTCATGTCATGCATAACAGATCCTCAAGGTTCAGCGGTATCGGCCGGGGCTTTTTCGAACTGCGCCTTCCGGTAAACAGGCAGCTCACCCAGCTTGATACCCTCGGGCGCGTGACGATGCTTGGCGTGGCCGACACGCTGCGAACGGTAGATGCCAGTATGCCCAGAGAAGAGATAGCTCACGACGCACGCTACCGCAGCGTAAACGCCTGCTTCGGCACCAAACAATTCCATCGCCATCAAGGTCGACGCAATCGGCGTGTTGGCGGCGCCTGCAAACACGGCAACGAAGCCGACGCCAGCCATCAATGGAATCGGTACGTTCATGAGAGGACCAAGGGCATTACCCAAGGTTGCCCCGATGTAGAACAGCGGAGTCACTTCGCCGCCTTTGAATCCGGTACCCAGTGACACGACCGTGAATGCCATCTTGCCCAAAAAATCGTAAGGGGCCAACGGCTGACGAAACGCCTCGACAATGGTTGGAATGCCCAGGCCGATATAGCGATCCGCTCCAAAGAACCAGGCAATGCTCGCCACCAGAAGACCGCCCAGCACAGGCCGCAGCGGTGCGTAGCGTACCCGTTTCTTGACCCAGGCGCTCAAGGCGTGCGTGGCATCGGCGAACACCTTGCCAGTCAGACCAAAAATGGCTCCGGCGACAATCATGGCTACCAAAAGCCATGCAGAGATTGGCGGAATCGAAGTGATGGCATAGTGGGTATGGTGGACACCCCAGAGGAGCCCTACCTGGTCGGCGACGATCGCCGCCACCATGCAAGGCAGGATGGCGTCATAGCGCAGCCGGCCAATCGCCAGGACTTCCAACCCAAAGATAGCCCCCGCCAATGGCGTGCCGAACACGGATGCGAACCCGGCGCTGATCCCCGCCATGAGGATGATGCGACGGTCTTCGTGCTTCAGCTTGAACACATGGGTGAACTGGTCAGCCAACGCTCCCCCCATTTGTACCGCCGTTCCTTCACGTCCTACCGATGCGCCAAAGAGATGGGAAACGACTGTGCCGCCCAGAACTAGGGGAGCCATGCGCAGCGGAATGACCTTCTTTGGATCGTGAATCTCGTCGATCAGCAAGTTGTTGCCCGCTTCGACATGCTGGCCAAAGCGCAAGTACAGCAACCCGACTGCAAATCCAGCAAGCGGCAACAGCCAGATCAGCCAGCGATGGCCAACCCGTATCGCGGTAGCCCATTCGAGAGCGAAAAGGAAAAACGCGGAGGCGGATCCGGCAAGCGTGGCGACTGCGCTGGCCAGCAAGAGCCACTTGCCCATGTAGGGCAGCAGGTCTATCTGCTCGGGGCGTTTAGAAGGTTTCATGCATGTCCTGTTGTTTGTGTGGTCACAAACCCGGACATGGAGAAGGCTGATCAGACGTGAACCTACACCTTCCCAATCCGGGAATCTGTGCAGGCATCATCAGCCCCAAGGGCGGTTAAAGGAGGAATGCCATCTCCTGACTGGATTGTAGCAGGACCGAGGCCCGAAGGGTCAATTCGAAAAGCCGCTGCCAAGGGCTGCCTTGGGAACGAGCGCCTTCGCTTTGTTCAACATTCCTGTTTTTGCTGGCGAAATCCGATTATGCTAAGCGTTATGTCAATTTTGACTTAACGGTTCACCGTCATCGATCCTTGGTGATTTTGCGATAAAGAAACAGAATTTCTAGAATGAAACTCACACAACTTATTTCGGTCGCCTCTTTAGTATTGATGGCATCAGTGGCCCATGCCGAGAAGATTACTATCGCAGCTGCGGCCGATCTCAAGTTTGCAATGGACGAGATCGCCTCGACCTTCAGAAAGACGCACCCGGGCGATGTGGTGGAAGTCATCTACGGTTCGTCTGGAAAATTCCGCACCCAGATCGAACAAGGCGCACCTTACGATCTCTACTTCTCGGCGGATATCGATTTCGCGCGAGCCCTTGTCAAGGCCGGCCTCGCGGCCACGGACGTCAAGCCCTATGCCGTTGGCCGTATCGTGCTGTGGAGCGTGACCCAGGACGCGACCAAAATGACATTGGCGGCCCTGACCGATCCTGCGATCACCCGCATCGCGATTGCCAATCCCAAACACGCGCCTTACGGCGCACGCGCCGAGGAAGCGATGCGCGGCGCCGGCCTCTGGCAGAAGGTCGAACCCAAGCTCGTGTATGGCGAAAATATCGCCCAAACGGCCCAGATCGTACAAACGGGCAACGCACAGGTCGGTATCATCGCCTTGTCGTTGGCGGTCAATCCTGAACTGGCCAAACGTGGAGGCTACGCCTTAATCCCCAACAATCTGCATCAACCGCTGGAGCAAGGCTTCATTGTCACCAAACGCGCGGAAAACAACGCCCTGGCTCGCGGTTTTTCCGATGACATGGGCAGCAAGACGGCACGGGCCATCATGGTCCGCTACGGATTTGCCTTGCCTGGCGAGACTACCGGAAAATGATGGGATGCTTACCCAAGGCGATCTGCAGGCTATCTGGCTTACTGTGCGCTTGGCCGCCACGGTAACGTGCATTCTTTTGCTGATCGGTACGCCGATCGCGTGGTGGCTCGCACGTACCAGGACCTGGTGGAAAGGCCCGATCGGCGCCATTGTCGCGTTGCCGCTGGTGTTACCGCCGTCGGTACTCGGATTTTATCTTCTGCTGGCGATGGGGCCGAACGGCCCTGTCGGACGACTCACGGGGGCCTTGGGGTTGGCACCGCTGCCGTTCACGTTTTGGGGCCTGGTCGTGGCATCCGTCTTCTATTCGATGCCTTTCATGGTGCAGCCGCTACAGACGGCGTTCGAGGCCGTCGGAGACCGGCCCCTGGAAGTGGCGGCCACCTTGCGCGCTTCACCACTGGATGCATTCTTCACCATTGCGGTACCGCTGGCTGCACCCGGCTTCCTCACTGCCTTTATCCTGACTTTTGCCCATACGGTCGGAGAATTTGGCGTTGTGCTTATGATCGGCGGCAATCTGCCGGGTGAAACGCGAGTCGCTTCCGTCGCTATCTACGACCACGTCGAAGCACTGGAGTACATGCGAGCGCACCGGCTCGCAATTGTCATGCTCATCTTTTCGTTCGTCGTACTTCTGGCTTTGTACGTCTGGCGGCCGCATTCCCGAAAGGGCACATGAAGTGACCGCCATCGAAGCGCGTTTCCGCCTCGTCCGAAGAGAATTCATACTCGACGTGGATATCAAGCTGCCTGGACGGGGCGTGACCGCCTTGTTCGGAACATCCGGTTCCGGCAAGACGACGCTCCTTCGATGTATCGCCGGTCTCGAGCAGCCTGCGCTGGGTCGGCTCATTGTCGAGGACGAGGTCTGGCAAGACGCCGGCACGTGGCTGCCACCCTACCGGCGTCCTATCGGGTACGTGTTCCAGGAGGTCAGCCTGTTCCCCCATTTGACCGTCGTGGGCAACCTGCGCTACGGCATGAAGCGAAACACCAAGGCGCAGCCGATCGGCCTGGATCAGGCAATCGAACTGCTCGGCATCGGCCATCTTCTGGATCGCAAGCCTGAGCGCCTTTCCGGCGGCGAACGGCAGCGGGTGGGCATTGCCCGCGCGCTGGCTGTCGCACCACGCCTGCTGCTGATGGACGAGCCGTTGGCTGCGCTGGATGTCAAACGCAAGCGGGAAATACTGCCCTACCTGGAACGGCTGCATGACGAGCTGGACATTCCAGTCCTCTACGTCAGCCACTCACCCGACGAAGTAACGCGCCTGGCTGATCATCTGGTGGTCATGGAAGAAGGCCAGGTGTTGGCCGATGGCCCCCTTGCCAAGATCCTCGCCAGTTTCGACCTGCCGATCCGCATGGGCGAGGACGCCGGTGTGATTGTGGAGGCAGCGGTCGGCATGGTGGATCGCGATTGGCATCTGGCGCGTGTCGATTTTCAGGGCGGGCACCTGTGGACCAGGGATGCCGGCCTGGGGGTCGGGCACAAAGTTCGCGTGCGCATTTTGGCCCGCGACGTTAGCCTGGCTGAACATCCTGGGGCCAGCAGCATCCAGAACGTGCTGCGCGGACATGTCGAGGCAATCGGAGATGATGAGCACCCCGGCACGGCCCTAGTGCGCGTGCGTGTCGGCGAGTCAGTGTTGCTGGCAAGGCTCACCAAACGGGCGATCGCGTCGCTCGACGTTGCCGTCGGCCGAACATTATGGGTGCAAGTGAAATCGGTCGCACTGCTGGATTGGCGCGAGCTCTGATCTGCAGAGTCCAAGCAGTCTCAACGTATAAGTTGCCGGCAGTCAGGCAATGCGGCACCCAGTTTGGGCGCCGCCAAGGTTTATTCAACGCAATTTGACAAACAGAATCTGCGGTTTGACAAACATAATCTCGGTTTGTCACACGTGCCTCGACGAGATTGCCCTTGATGTAGTCTATCATTGCTTTTCCTCGGTATTTGCTATTGGCGGTGCCGTTCGCTTGGCCATGCTTCGCGGTCGAATCGGACCGATGCATTCCTTGCCGCAGCGAGACGTCGCAGTGAATTCTGCCGACGAGTAGTTCGACGGAAGTTCGTGGCAACGTCATATCAGCATGTCTATGATAAACAGCAGGATGAACCCCAAAAAGAACATTGCAGTCTGCACCGGTGTCTCGATTTCCTCGTGAGCCTCGACCAGCAGTTCCTCAGTCACCAAATACAGCAATGCGGCCACGCCAAAAGCGAGCATGGCGTCTACATAGACCGGCGTGACGGAACTTAATAGAATTGCGCCGGCTGCAGCGCCGACCAGTAGTGCGACAACAAGCATCGCGGTCGTTCGGATGATCACGGACCTGGCCCTTCCCGCACTGCGAAGCGAGGTCGCGCAGGAAACCCCAAGGAAAAGCAGCTCAAGGACCAGCCCCACTGTCAGCAGCAATCCCTGTTTCGCTCCGGCCGCAAAGGATAAGCCAATCAATGTGCCGTCGAGGCCGACATCCACGCCCATGGCTGTGACCAGGCCGCGTGTACTGCGCTCACCTTCCGCCTTTTCCGCTCGGTCGCCAATCCATTTCAGCGTCAGCATCAATGCCACGCCAAGCGAGAATCCAATCAAGGTAGGCCACGGCATCCGGCGATGCATCAGATCGGGAAGCAGTTCGACCGCGAGAACACTGAACACCGTGCCGGCAGCAAAATGCTGAACACCACTGCGTAAGCCTGCGCCAGGCTCACGTATGGCTGCGATAAGGGAGCCGACCACTATGGCGACAGCCGGAAACGCTGCATACGTCAATACCTTCGGTAGCAGGCTAGTCATGACGAAACCTTTGGTGGCTCTGGCGACTTCGTGGCAACAGAGATGTCCGCATCTTTCCCAGCCCGTGCAGCAGGTTCCTGCCCCTCGCTTGCTTTAGGCGTTCCTGGATAAGCCAGCAGGCGTAGCGCATTGATCACGACAAGCAAGGTCGACCCCTCATGAAACAGAACCGCGGTGCCGATGTTTAGGCCGAAGCTCGTCGCGGGGATCAATACCGCGACAACGCCAAGGCTCACCCAAAGGTTTTGTTTGATCACCCGTCTGGTACGCCTCGAGAGCCCGACCGCAAATGGCAACTGGCTGAGGTCATCGCCCATGAGTGCGACGTCGGCCGCCTCGAGCGCGACGTCCGAACCGGCTGCGCCCATGGCGATGCCGACAGTTGCGTTCGCCATTGCCGGGGCGTCGTTGACGCCATCGCCAACCATCGCAACCTTGCCGTGGCGCTCGCGCAAGGCCTTGATGGTCTCGACCTTTTGCTCCGGCATCAGGTCGCCTTTGGCCTCGGTCAGGCCAACCGTACGTGCGACGGCATCGGCAACCTGCTGGTTATCACCCGAGATCATTACCAGCCGTTCGATTCCCAGCTCACGTAGCTGGGCCATTACTGCCGTTGCAGCCGGACGCGGCGTATCCATTACGCCGATCACACCGAGGAATCGGTCCCCTTTTCGCACAACCATCGTGGTCCGTCCGGACTTGACCAAGCTGTCGTTGGCGTCGATTAGCTCGGGTGGCATCTTCATGCCATCCATTTCGCTGAAAAACACCGGCTTGGCGATGTACGTCTTCTCGCCATCGACCATCGCCTGGACACCCCTGCCGGTGATGCTGCGGACGTCTTCGGCTTGTACAACTTGGCCGCCAGCCTGCAGCCGTTGCCGTCCGCCCTCCACCAGTGCCGTAGCCAGGGGGTGGTCACTATGTGATTCGACGGCCACGACGACGGATAGCAACTCGGCTTCGCTGACACCGCCAGCCGTCGTCACATCGGTGAGCTTGGGACGCCCCTCGGTAAGAGTCCCGGTCTTGTCGAAGGCGATCGAACTGAGACTGCCGAGATTTTCCAGAGGACCGCCACCCTTCACCAGGACACCGCTGCGCCCAGCTCTCGCGACGCCGGAAAGAACGGCACTCGGTACAGAGATCGCGAGCGCACACGGGCTCGCCGCCACCAGCACCGCCATCGCGCGATAAAAGCTGTCCGAAAAGGATTCGTCGACGACGAGAAACGCAAGCATCAGCAGCGCTACCAGCGCGAGGACGACGGGGACGAAAATGCGCTCGAATTTGTCGGTAAACTGCTGGGTGGGCGAGCGCTGGGCTTCGGCTTCGGCAACCATTTGGACGACCCGCGCCATGGTCGACTGTGACGCCAGGCGCGCCACCATGACTTCGATCGCCCCAGCCCCGTTTATGGTGCCGGCAAACACCCTGTTACTTGCGTCTACGCGGTCGAATGCAGCGATCGCCGCCTGACCATCCTTCACAGCGACTTTATCGACCGGAACGCTTTCACCGGTTACCGGCGCCTGATTCACGCTGGACGTACCCTTCACCACGACACCATCCGCCGGCAGCCGTTCGTTCGGTTTCACCAGCACGACGTCACCGGGTTTGAGGGTTTCGACCGCAACCTCCTCTGTGCCGTCGCCACGCTTGACCAGCGCCTTCTCGGGAGCGAGCTCCGCCAACGCCTCGATTGCGCGGCGTGCGCGTCCCATGGCGAAGTGTTCCAGGGAGTGACCGAGACTGAACAGGAATAAAAGCAGGCCCCCTTCTGCCCATTTACCCAGGGCCGCCGCGCCGACTGCCGCCACGAGCATCAGCGTATCGATTTCGAAGCGGCGCTCACGGATGTTTTCGATGGCTTCTTTTGCAGTAAAAAAGCCCCCGCACAGGTAAGCCCCGATATATAGCGCTAGCGATACCCAGTCAGGAGCAGATTCGCTCCGATCGACCAGCCAGCCGGCCAGGACGAAAACACCAGCAAGGACAGCAAAAATTAATTCGGTGTGTTCGCCGAATATCCCACCGTGGGAATGTGCATGTCCCGCGTGGCCATCCCGGTCCTCATGAGCATGTGCTTTCCCTTCTTTTTCGTCATGCTTGTGACCGTGGCCGGCATGGTTGTCGTGCTCGTGTTGATGGCGACCATGCGTGGGCTGCTCGGTAGCGGCAGTCGATTCAGTGAGTTTTTCGGCAGGAGAAGCGTCGTTCGCGAGCGCCGCGCCGAGCGACCGTATCTGTTCCTCCAACTCCCGCTGCGTGATCGCAGAGCGCTCGTACTCGATGCGAATGGCTCCCGACGGTGATACTTCTGCTTCCAACACACCCGAGGTCCGGCGCAGCCGATCAGCGAACACCCTGGCACTCCGGGCATGCAGCGGCACTGGCGTGCGCCCGATGTAATGTGCAAACTGTTCCGTCAAGCGCGCTCCAATCGCCCTCACCAGGTCACGTAACCTCGACACGTTGATCACTGCGGGATCGTAATGCAGACAGAGTACAGGTTGGGCATTCTCAAGCGTTTTCATATGGACGTGCTCGACGCCCGGGCGCCCCTCAAGTAGACCGATCAGCCGATCGATGCATGGGTCGTTCGGGTCGTCTATCTCTGGGAGTACCAAAGGCAGTTCCAGTCGGACTCGCTCGGCGGTTTTCATATAGTTCCTTTCCTCGACGCGAGCAGTATGGAGTCCAGCTCCTGCCTGGTCCGTGCAGAAGCGCACCGAATCGTACTCATGAATCACATCAGGCGACACTTCATACTGTCGCGCTTGAGCTTGTAATGTTTACGTTACTGTGTGTTCGTCATGGCGATTATTTGGTGGGCGATGGCACCTAACTGACTCAACGCGGAGAAACGCAATGAGACTGCTGCAACAACGCGATCAAGTCATATGGGCGCTTGGCAACATAACGGTTTCGATTGGACTGGCGGGGCTACCTGGCGCGGTAAAGGCGGCGCCCTCGCCCTCCGCTCCACCGATTGTTGCCCTCGAGTTCGACGATGCCAGCGGCAAGCTCTGGAAGGCGACCTCCCGATCGCTTGCTCATAGCCATGACGAGGGGCGGACATGGAAGTCCGTGGCTCTGCCAGCCGCAGCGCAAGGCAATATCGCCTCGCTCACGATCTCGGCGGGCCGCCCGAAAACGATCTATGTCGCAGTCGTCGGCTCAGGCGTGTTACACAGCCACGATGGCGGACGCACCTGGCTGTCGCGCAATCGAGGACTGACCAACAGCGGCGTTGTGGCATTGGCCGCGCACGCTACCCAAGCCCGAACCGTGTATGCCTACGTGTTTGGGAAAGGGATTTTCCGTAGCCGGGATGCCGGCGCAAGCTGGAGCTTCGTAAATCACGGCCCCAGCGAGTCAGTCGTGCAACTTGCACACTCGAGGATGCCAGGTGAAATCGGAACCGGATGGCTGTTCGCGGCGACACCCAAAGGTGTTCGTCGCGCTATGGATTGTTTTTGTGGATGGCGTAAGGCCGGCGAAGTCCAGCTGAACTTCCAGGTTGTGGCCAGCGATACCGGGTGGCGGGAACGTGTGTACGCCACGGCGCGTGAAGGATTCTTCATTAGCCAGGATGGCGGCGACCATTGGATCCGGATGCGGTCACCAGTTGCACCGATTACCGCACTCGCCAGCACGCCGTCCAGCCGGCTGTATGGGGCCATCAATGGCAAATTGATTCGCAGCAACGACCGGGGCGTCACTTGGGAATTTGTTGCCGAGTGACCTGCGCAGGCCGCGTCTACTTGTATTGAAACCAGGTCTGTTACTTTCGCTTTTTCTTGCGTGCTGACCGTACTACTTTTCCGCGATCGGCGCCGGTTCTGGAACCGCGCTTGCTGTGGCGTTCAATCCAAAAAAAGAAAATCAGCAATGCCAACACACCGCAAATTGCCACTGCAATCGCAATAACAATCGTCAGGCCATGAAAATCCGCGTGCGGATCCATACTGTGTTTCCTCTGAAGTTGAACGATGGGCCGCGGTTGTCACCCGACCTCTCTACTGTTGGAATCGTACGCCACAAGCAAGGAGCCAGTGGCGCACGCTCCGTCTGCCTTTACACAGGCACCCGGACCGGCTCCGACTTGATGTCCGCCAGGTCATCGCTTCGGTGCGTCAGCCGGTACAAGAGCGGCAACACCAGCAGCGTCAGCGCGGTCGAGGACAGGATGCCGCCGATAACGACCGTAGCCAGAGGACGCTGCACTTCAGCACCGGTGCCGGTGGCCAGAGCCATCGGTACGAAGCCAAGCGACGCGACCAGGGCTGTCATCAATACTGGCCTCAGCCTGGTCAGCGCACCGTGGCGAATCGCCTCCTCCAGCGGCATGCCGCTCTCTCGCAGTGACCTGATGTACGAGATCATCACCAGGCCGTTGAGCACTGCGACCCCGGACAGCGCGATAAAGCCGACTGCCGCCGAAATCGACATCGGTATGCCCCGTAAGGTCAATGCAAGAACACCGCCGGTCAGCGCGAACGGAATGCCGGTGAACACTAGCAGGCCGTCCTTGACGTTGTTGAACATGACGAAGAGAAGCGTGAAGACCAGGAACAGCGCCAAAGGCACCACGACCTGCAGGCGGCGCGTTGCCGACTGCAACTGCTCGAACGTGCCGCCCCAGGTCGTCCAGTAGCCGGACGGGATCTTCACGTTCTTTTGAATCGCGGCCTCTGCCTCCGGCACAAAGCTACCAATGTCGCGGCCCTGCACGTTCGCGCTGACGACCACCCGGCGCTTGCCGTTTTCGCGGCTGATCTGGTTCGGCCCCGGGGCAAACGACAGTGTGGCGACCTCACCCAGCGGGATGAAGGAAGCCGTGCCTTCAGGCGAGCTTGGCGGACGCGAGATCGGCAGCCGCTTGAGCGCATCGAGGTCGGCGCGCAGCGTTTCCGGCAGGCGAACCGTGATGTCGAAGCGACGGTCGCCCTCGAACACGGTGCCGGCTTCACGGCCTCCGGTGGCAATGGCGAGCGTTTCCTGGACATCGTTGATGTTCAGGCCGTACCTGGCCGTCTTCTCGCGATCGATCTGGACGGTCAACATAGGCAGGCCCCCCGTCTGCTCGACCTTGACTTCGGTTGCGCCCGGCACGCGCCCGAGCACCTCGGCGATCCGCTGCCCCGTTTCGGCCAGCACATCCATATCGTCGCCGAACACCTTGACCGCCACGTCGCTGCGAACGCCCGAGATCAGCTCATTGAAGCGGAGCTGAATCGGCTGCGAGAATTCATAGCCGTTTCCTGGATACTTCTCGGCCTCTTCCTTGATTGCGGCAATCAGCTCGTTGCGGCTCTTCTTTGGCGCCGGCCACTTGTCTTCCGGCTTGAGCATGACGTAGCCGTCCGAAATATTCTGAGGCATCGGGTCCGATGCGATCTCCGCCGTACCTGTTCGCGCAAAGACTCGGTCGATCTCCGGGAACTTCGCTTTCAGCCCGGCCTCGAGGCGCTTCTGCATATCAAGCGACTGCGTAAGGCTGGTCGCCGGAATGCGCAGCGACTGCAACGCGATATCACCTTCGTTCAAGCTGGGCACGAACTCGCTGCCCAGCCGCACCGCCAGTAAACCCGACAGCACGACGAGCACGATCGCGCTCGTGACAACCAGTGCGCCGTTCCCCAGCACCCTCTCCAGCATCGGTGCATAGCCCTGGCGCGCCCAGCCCATCAGCCGGTTTTCCTTCTCCGCCACGCGCTTTCCGATGAAGAGTGCAACCGCGGCGGGCACGAAGGTGATCGACAGGATCATCGCCCCCAGCAGCGCCGCCACGACGGCGAAGGCCATCGGGTGGAACATCTTGCCTTCCACGCCGGACAACGCAAAGATCGGAAGATAGACGACCATGATGATCAACTGTCCGAACAACAGCGGACGGCGCGACTCGCCGGCCGCCGCAAACACCTCATGGAAACGCTCCCGCAGCGTCAATTCGCGCCGATGGTGTTCCTGAGCATGCGCCAGGCGGCGCACGCAGTTCTCGACGATGACCACGGCGCCATCGATGATGATGCCGAAGTCCAGCGCGCCAAGACTCATGAGGTTTGCACTGACCTTGTACGTGACCATGCCGGTAAAGGTGAACAGCATGGCCAATGGAATGACCATCGCAGTAATCAGCGCCGCGCGGAAGTTGCCAAGGAAAAGGAACAGGATGACGATGACCAGCACGGCGCCTTCGAGCAGGTTCTTCTTCACCGTGGCGATCGCCTTGTCGACGAGTACGGTCCGGTCATACACCGGGACCGCATGGATACCTGCAGGCAGCGTGCGATTGACCTGTACCATTTTGTTCGCGACTGCCTGCGCGACAACCCGGCTGTTTTCGCCGATCAGCATGAACACCGTGCCCAGCACGACCTCGCGCCCATTCTCGGTCGCAGCACCGGTGCGCAGTTCCGCGCCCAGGCCTACTTCGGCGACGTCGCGCACGCGGATCGGCACACCGCGAACGTTGTGCAGTATCGTGTTGCGGATGTCGTCGAGGGTACGCACCTGGCCGGGGGCGCGAATCAGGAGCTGCTCGCCGCTGCGCTCGATGTAACCCGCGCCGACATTGCCATTGTTCTGCTCGATGGCCGCGACGACGTCCTTGAGCGTCAGGCCGTAGGAACTCAGCTTCGCAGGATCCGGCGTGATGTGATACTCCTTGGCGAAGCCGCCGATGGAGTTGATCTCGGTGACGCCCGGGACCTGGCGCAGCTGCGGCTTGATGATCCAGTCCTGGACTTCGCGCAGGTCGGTTGGCGTGTACGGTGTCCCGTCCGGCTTCTTCGCGCCCGGTTCGCTTTCGACCGTCCACAGATAGATCTCACCCAGGCCGGTCGATATCGGCCCCATCATCGGCGAGACACCGGCCGGCAGGTTTTCCCTGGCCTCCTGGATGCGCTGGTTGACCAACTGGCGAGCAAAATAGATGTCCGTGCCATCCTTGAAAATTACGGTCACTTGGGACAGGCCATAACGCGAGAGCGATCGGGTCTGCTCCAGCCCCGGCAGGCCGGCCATCACGGTCTCGATCGGGAAGGTGACGCGCTGCTCGACCTCGAGCGGCGAATAACCGGACGCCGACGTGTTAATCTGGACCTGGACGTTGGTGATATCAGGGACTGCATCGATGGGCAGCTTCTGGTAACTGTAGACCCCGATTGCGGCCATGCCGAACACGGCCAGCATGACAAGCCAGCGGTGCTCGATGGCGAAGCGAATAATGCGATCAAACATGGGGCAGCCTCCTGTCAGTCTTCATGCTCGGCGCTGCCCTTGCCCTGCTCAGCTTTCAATACGAAGCTGCCGGCCGTGGCATACACAGCTCCGGGCTCAAGCCCGGAGACAATCTCGACAAACTTGCCGTCGCTCGCACCCAGGCTCACGCTTTTCTCCTGAAAGCCCTGGGGAACACGCACGTAGACGTTCGACTTGCCATTTTCCGTCTGCACTGCGTCCGCGGCGACTGCAACGGGAACCTCACGCGTCCCGCGGGTCATGTTGACGTTGACGAAGAGCCCCGGGCGCCACGCCAGCTTGGGGTTAGGTAGAACGACGCGCGCATTGGCAGAGCGGGTTTCCTCACCCAGCAGCGCACCCACGTAGCTAACCTTGCCGGTCGCCGACGAGTCCGATGCTGTCGATTTCACGGTGGCGGTCTCGCCAACGCGGATCGCTTCCAGGTCCTTTGCCGTCACCACGATATTGACCCACACCGTGGACAGATCGGACAGGAGGAAAACATTGGCGTCCTCTTTCACCATTTCGCCTTGTGTAATGTGCTTCTCGACGACGACGCCGTCGAAGGGAGCGCGCAAAACATATCGGTTGAGTGGACCGCTTGGTCCATTGGCGCCCAGAGCGGTGAGCTTCGAGTTCGCCGTCTGGGCAGCGATTTCTGCTTCGCGAAGAGCCTGTTGGGCCTGCAGGTAATCCTGCTCGGCCGAGATCTTGTCCTCCCACAGCTTCTTTTCACGTTCGTAAGTCACTTTCGCCAGGCCTAGGCGCTTTTGTGCCGCCAGGGCCGTGCTGCGCAGATCGGCCAGTTCCGGGCTCGAGATGACGGCCAGGACCTGTCCCTTCCTGACAGTCTGTCCGAGGTCGGCAGAAACGGACTCGGCCACACCAGCTACCCGAGGCACCACATGGGCCGTACGATCTTCGTTGAAACGTACTTCGCCTGGCAGCTGGACAACCGCACCGATGGTTGCAGGCGCCGCTTTGGCGGTGGCGATGCCGGCAGTACGGATCTGCTGCTCGGACAGCACGATGAGGCCGTTACTGGCTTCCGCGTGCTCCTCTCCCTTTTCCTCTTTCGACGAACTCGCCTGTTCGCTATGCGCTTCCTGCACGCCTTCGGTCTGCCCGTCTTTCTTCCAGAAAATGATGGCGGCGCCGAGCAGAATGCCGACGAGTACGACGCCCAGAATGGACTTCCGGGACTTCTTATCGATATTGAACTTCATGTTGAGATTCCTGTGTAATTACTTGCTCTGGTCCGGCCTGAGCTGGACATAGCGCCCGAGGTCGGCTACCGAGCGGTAGCGATCGGACAGCGCTCGCAAATATTGGGCACGCGTCTGGAACAGGGTCCGCTGGGCATCGAGCACATCGAGGAAGCTGAATTTGCCGGCTTCGAAGCCTGTTACCGCGGCGTTATAGGTCGTTTGCGCGACTGGAAGGATGTCGGTCGTAATGCTGGCGATTTCCTGCTGCGCCAACTGGGCACGCTGATAGGCCTCGCTCAGCGCCTGGCTCACACGCAGGCGTTCTGCGTCGAGATCGCTGCGCGCTTTGTCGGTACGGCGCAGCGCGGCCAGCATGTTGCCCTGGTTACGGTTGAACAGCGGCAGTGGGAACGATACGCCGACGACAGCCTGGTTATGGCCGATCTGGTTGTCGCGCTGACTGCCAACGGTGACCGTGAGATCCGGTACACGCTGGGCGCGTTCGAGCCGTACCTGGGCCTCTTCCCGCTCAACCTGGTTCCGGGCGCGGCGCAGTTGGGGCCCCGCTTCAAGCTGCTGGCGCAGCATGTCAAAAGGCGGCAACGCCGTGCCGTCGCCGGCAGGCCGCTCCAGCGACAGCGGCCCTGCGTCGATGCGGCCCCAGAGTGCGCCAAGCCGCTGCTTGGCCAGGCTTAGCTCGGACAACGCTTGCGCCAACTCGAGCCGCACACCCGCTTCCGCGACCTTTGACCGCGATTCTTCAATGGGTGAGATACGGCCCGCAGTGACGCGCTTGGACGCAGCTAGCGTGGCCTTTTCGGCGACCTGCACCGATGCCTGTGCGAGCTCCAGGCGCTCCTGGGCAATGAGCGCTTCGAAATAGGCGGTAGTCACATCGGCACGCAACTGCGCTTGCGCGACCGCGACGTCCTGAAGAGCCATCTGCCGCTCACGTTCAGCCACGTCGACCCGCGCCGAGCGTTTGCCGCCCAGTTCGAGGCGCTGGTTGATCTGGACGGTTTGTGTCCGGTTCGCCCGATCCATGCCCTCGCGTAGAACGGAGAGCTCGGGATTGACGATGAGACCGGCCTGCGACTTGGTTGCATCGGCAATCGCGACACTTTGCGTAGCAGAACGCAATGTCGGATTCGACGCCAAAGCCAGGCGTATTGCCTCGTCCAGCGTAATGATCGTGCCCGTGGTCGTGGGTGCCGACGTATGCGGGCGCTCGGCCACTAAAACTGTTTGCTGACCACTTTGCTGTGCAGCTACTGCGAGCAGCGGCATGGACAAAGCCGCAACTCCCAGCATGATAAGTCTGGTTTGCATGGATAACTCCGAAAATGAAAACGAAGGTCATCCGGCGGCGCCATAGCAAAGTCAGGGCTGCATCGAGCCCTCAAGCAAAGGTACTAACTTTGAGAAAAGTATGGTTCCGCCGGATCTACGCAGCGGAGTTCCATTGAGGCCGTTCAGGCGGAGGGATGTAGACAGACGACAGCGGGACAATTTCCGTGTCCGGAGCGGCGGCAGCCACATGCAAATACAGCGGAACGTGGAATGTGTCGATCGCTACCGTAGCGTGATGACACGATGCACAGTGTGAGTGCACAGAGAACTTCTTGACTACGGCAGGCGTATCTTTATTGGCAACAGGAAACTCGTCACCGTCCTCGACATGCTGGTGGTGCCCGAAATGTTGTGCGGCGCGGCCTGTCTCGTGCATGCAATACGCAGCCACCGCCGACCAGCTGAACTGGAGCGCAATGACAGCGAGAAGGATGTAGACGAAGCGGCGAGTCATCCGCGAAATATAGCATGGATGGCCCTTCTTCCGCAGGCCAGTTCGTACACCGCTGCTACTCGCCATCCGATATACCATTGCGTTCAGACCCTCTTGTTCGTGGCTGCAGCCTGATCGAACCTCAGTAGCCTGAGTCCGTTGAATACGACCAGCAAACTCGCACCGACGTCTGCAAAGACCGCCATCCAGAGCGTGGCAAGCCCCGACAGGGCGAGCGCAAAGAAAACTACTTTGATCCCAAGTGCAAGAACAATGTTCTGCACCAGGATCCGGCGCGTCTGCCTGCTCAGGCTGACGAAGACCGGCAGCTTTCGCAGGTCGTCATCCATCAGGGCAACGTCGGCTGTTTCGATCGCGGTATCGCTGCCGGCCGCGCCCATGGCGAACCCAACCTTTGCGCGGGCCAGTGCAGGGGCATCATTGATGCCGTCCCCGATCATGCCAACCACGCCATATTTCGATTCCAGGACCTCGACAGCGCCGAGCTTCTGCTCGGGTAGTAGGTCAGCGTGAATCTGGTCGATTCCCACCTGGTACCCGATCTGCTGTGCTGTCGCGAGGTTGTCGCCGGTGAGCATGACAGGCGTAACGCCGAGCGCCTTCAGCCGCTCGACCGCGGGGATAGCGCTGTCGCGCAAGACATCCGCGATCGCAATGATGCCCATCAGGCCATTGTCATTGGCCAGCATCACGGCGGTACGTCCGACTGCTTCCTGTTCCGCCAGGTCGTCGCGCACCGCATCGAAATTAACTCCATGCTCGGTCATCAGGCGCTGGTTTCCCAAGTAGTACTGGAGTCCGTCGATCACGCCGCGCACGCCGCGCCCGGCTACAGCTTCGAACCCCTGCACGCGCTGCAACTGCGTACCTGGCGTGACCGCGGCCACGACGGCTCGAGCCAGCGGATGATCGGAATTCGCGTCGAGGCTCGCGGCGATGTTCAAGACTTCATCGCGCGAATGAGTGGACACCGGGGCAACGGCGACCACTGCTGGCCGACCTTGCGTCAACGTACCGGTCTTGTCGAGAGCGATCGCCTTGATCTTGTAGCCGGCTTCGAGAAACTGTCCGCCTTTGATGAGGATGCCCCGCTTGGCTGCAGCTGTCAGCCCGCTGACCACGGTGACCGGCGTCGAAATCACTAATGCACATGGGCAGGCGATCACCAGCATCACCAGCGCCTTGTACAACCATTCGTGTACCGGCTGATGCCAAAGCAACGGCGGCAAAATGGCGACCAGGAGCGCGGCCACGACGACCGCCGGCGTGTAGTACTTGGCGAAGGTATCGACGAACCGCTGCGTCGGTGCCTGGTTCTGCTGCGTCTCTTCGATGACGCATACGATCTTGGCGAGCGTACTGTTGCGGCGCTGCGTCGTGACCCGCACTTCGAGCAGGCCGTGCTCGTTGATCGTGCCGGCGTAGACGGCGTCGCCGGGCTTTTTCCGTACTGGCATGCTTTCGCCCGTGATGGGAGCCTGGTTCACCGACGACTCCCCTTCGACGACTTCGCCGTCTACCGCGATCCGCTCGCCCGGCTTGACTAGTACGATCGCCCCGACATTGATTCGATCGGCCTCGATTACCTGCCATTGTCCTTGCGCGTCGCGCACATTGGCCTCATCCGGCGCCAGGCGCAACAGGCCATGGACCGTTCCCCGGGCACGGTCGAGGGACAAAGCCTCGATCAATTCGGCAATCGCGAACAGGAAAATCACCATGGCCGCTTCCGGCCACTGCCCAATAAGAACGGCGCCGACAACTGCCAGGCACATCAGGAAGTTGATGTTGAGGGTGAACGTCTTGAGCGCTACCCACCCTTTGCGCAGCGTTGGGATGCCTGCCGTGAGGATGGAAATCAGGGACAAGGCGATTACAGGCGGGGAAGATTCTGCCGCTCCTTGCCACGCAAGGACTTCGGCCGCGACGGCGCATAAACCAGCCACTCCCAGTCCCACCTTCTGTAAAGGGCTGAGTGCTGCCTCCTCTGCGACGACGGGCGCTGGTGCACTCTCATCCACGACAACCGCTTTCATGCCGATGCCGTGCAGTGCTTCGGTTATCGGCTGTACGGATCGCAAATCGTGCACGACGTCCAGCGAACGCCCCATCAGGTTGAAGCGCAAGTCAAGAATTCCGTCCATGCCGTGAAGCCTACGGCGGATCAGTCCTTCTTCCGACGGACAGTCCATGTTGGCAATACGATAAGTGACGGTGGTCCCTTCGGCGACCGGGACCGCACCAGGGACAAAGGCAGATTCCGAGCATCCGCATGCCTTGCCAGCGGCGTCACAAGTAGTTCGGCTAAGTTCACTCATAAGCGTCTCAAATTTGAAAAGCAATACCACGACTGAATCCAGACTTGGCCGCAGCCATGTCTACCATAAGCTTGGAGTTAACACCCTGTAGCGACCTCAGAGTCAAGGAAAATCGGCGAAGTTATGAAGATTGTTGGCTCGGCGAAATTTTGCTAGGGGCAAGGAATGTTTAGCGCAGTGGGCGGAAGTCCACTCCGGGCATCTTGGGTGTGCTTGTGTATAATCGCTTTGTATGAAACGCCTTTTACTCATCCTGCTGATGGCATTGATACCGCTTCACACTACGTGGGCAGCGGTGGCAGGCGTGCGTGAACTGGCTGAGTTCAGCACTGCATCGTCCCCAGCGCTGAGTGCCTCGACGGCGTCTGAGTTACCTGCGTCATTCACGGGTGAGGATAGCAAGTACAAGATGGGCTGCTGTGCCGGATGCCACGTGTTCTGTCACTTTGCCGCACCGCTTCCGGTGAGCACGCTCGGTGTCGCACCTTCGCCTGCTCAGGTATCGATACTCCTCCCATCGACGTTCCTCGAGTATCGATCATACATTCCAGACGGGCCAATCCGGCCCCAGTGGCGTCACGTCAGCTGAGCTGACGGCGTGCCTTCTTCTACGCTCTTTCAAGGCTCGTGCGAGAGATCTCGCTGACCTAGTCGTTTTAATTCCTTGCTAGGTACCGTCAGGTTGTCACCATGCGTGACATCACCTGTACTGCCGTGCGTTTGTACATGACGCACGGTGGAACGCCGATCGATGAAGGAACAATGATGACAAACATAACAATTCACGCCCTTGGACTGGTTACGCTGATTGGTTTGGCGGGGTGTGCTGATCCACGACTGGGGCCAAACAGTAAAACCGGGTGGGTAACCGAGTTTTATACTGTGGAGAAACTGCAGCAAGATCGCCCCAAGTGTCTTGCCGGGCTCAGCGCCGAGCAAATAGCAGAAAACCGATATGCCGAAATTTCGGTGTCTCACTTTCGCTCTTATCGATATGTAAGTGCGTTGGTCCCTGCTTCGATAAAACTCCATGTCCACGACAAGGTCGAGATCTCACCGCCATTCTGCAAGGATGGCACGGTGCCACAAGTAATCCAGATATTGAAGCCCGCTTCGTGAACGGTCGCAGCATCAGTTACTTCGGCAACGCCGACGAGTCTGGTCAGGCACTTACCAAATTGTGTCGTTACCCCGCATGTGGCAAGACAGGAGTTCACAGATGAAACGATTTTTGATGCTTGTTGGCATCGCGTTCGCCGCTATTGTTCCCGCGCTTTTCGTCCGAATGACAGGGTGGAAGCTGTCACCTCTTGCTGCTGCCTCGACTTTCGGTATTGCAGTGGTAGCCGCCGGGTTCATGCTCTCGTGGGGAGCGGAGACGGCTGAGAAGCACATTTCCCAAGGCTTGATTCTCGCGGCAGTTGCTCTGGTCACCGTGTTGCCCGAATACGCTGTCGATATGTACTACGCGTTTCAGGCGGGTAAAGCTCCAGAGTCCAGTTACGTCCATTATGCTGCCGCCAATATGACCGGGGCCAATCGCATGCTCGTCGGTCTTGCCTGGCCTACGATCATGTTGCTGCACTGGTGGCGTAATCGAGAGCGGCACATCGTGCTCGGCTCCGCGAACAGGCTCGAAATTGGTTTCCTGCTGCTCGCAAGCGTGTATGGCTTTGTAATCCTTTTCAAAAACCGGATCGATCTGATCGATTTTGCCGTCTTGTTCGCCGTGTTCGCATGCTATATATGGCAGGTGGGCCGCATTCCAAAAGCAGAGAACAGCGAAGCGGCCGAAGAGGATGAGGAGCCAGGACCCGCCGCTGCGCTGTCGGCACTGCCGCTTTGCGCCCAGTGGGCCTGGATGGCAGGCCTCGGGTTGTTCGCGGCATTCGCCATCCTGATGTCAGCTGAACCCTTCGCCGAAGCTATTGTCGCATCCGGACGGCAAATCGGCATCGACGAGTTTTTGCTCATTCAATGGATCGCGCCGATCGCCAGTGAGGCCCCATCGATTTCAATCGCCATCCTCTTTGTGCTTTCCCGACGTGCTGCCAATGCGCTGACAACCATGATCAGCGACAAAATTAATCAGTGGACCCTCTTGGTTGGGATGCTTCCCCTTGCTATGAGCTTCGGTGCCGGCGATGTCATCGGGTTGCGCCTGGACGGGCGACAGCACGAGGAGTTTTTCTTGACCGCTGCGCAGTCAATTTTTGCGCTTTCACTGCTTTTACGCCTTCGCTTCTCGCTATGGAGCGGGATGGTTCTGATCCTGCTGTTTGCCGCTCAGATTGCGATCGCGTTCGTGTTTCAGCACGACGAAGGAAAGGTTATCGCTTCATTGACCATATTGGCCTGGGTATATCTAGGCTTGTCTGTCCCCTTATTCCTTAAGCAACTTCCTGGTCTCGCTTCAGTGATCAGATCAGTTGTCCGCGGTCCCGCCCCCATCCAATAAGCAGCAATTTTTTCGTAAATTTTATGTACTTGATTCGTAATTTTGTTATTGCCGTCTCCTGGCTGTTCTTATCCGTTTCGATGGCCAATGCCGACGAACAGTCGACACAGACGAAGGCCAAGCAGATCTGGCAACTACTGGACTATCTAGCCGTCGACTATAGAAAGGCGGTTAAGGATGGCACGGTTTCGAGCGCCGCCGAGTATGCCGAGATGCAGGAGTTCGCCACTGCCGCCGAGCGCCAACTAGGTGAATTGGCTCCGCCACCGTCGCAGGATCTGGTTGCCAATGCTCATAAGCTTCGACTCGCTATTGACCAGAAAGCAAGTGCCGAGGTGGTTTCGGCGCAAGCACGCGCCTTAGCCGCTGCTCTCGTCACAATCTATCCAATCCCAATGGCCCCGGTTCGGCTGCCCGACCTGAAGCGTGGCGCAGAACTGTATCAGTCGAACTGTGCGGCATGTCATGGCGTGTCTGGCCGTTCCGACGGGCCGCTGTCAGTGACACTGAGTCCACCGCCGATTGTCCTCGCCGACCATACGAGGGCGCGGGAACGAAGTGTCTTCGCACTACAGCAGATCATCACGCATGGGGTGCAAGGTACGTCCATGCCCAGTTTTGCCCAACTGTCCGATGACGACCGATGGGCACTCGCCTACTTCGCTTCATCACTTTCGTACAGCGACAACGACCGCCAGGCCGGTGCAGCGCTTTGGGCGTCGCGCCCGAATCTACACGCCGCCGTGCCGGATTTAGCCAAGCTAAGCCAACTCTCCGAAGCGAACCTCGTGTCGACCGTTGGCGCTGACGTGGCTCGCCCGCTAGTAGCGTACCTGCGGTCAACCCCGGCGTCGGCAGGCGCCGCTACCGTAGACACCTTGCCATTGGCGAAGGCGAAGCTGCGAGAGAGCGTGGCGGCTATCGACAAAGGCGATATGCAAGGCGCATCGCGGCTGGCACTGTCTGCCTATCTCGATGGATTCGAGCCGGTAGAACCTGCACTTGCGGCAAAGGATGAATCTTTGTTCAACCACATCGAAACGACGATGGGCGCGTTTCGAAGCGCTATCACGTCGGGAAAACCAGCCGAAGCGCGGGTTATCGAGCAGCGCCTTCAGGACCTGTTGACCGAAGCCCAGGCGGCGCTTGGCGGAGCCAGCGATCCACTCTCGACCTTCATCGGTGCACTGACGATCCTGCTGCGGGAGGGCATAGAAGCGTTGCTGGTGGTAGTTGCAATGATCGCTTTCCTGAAGAAGGCTGATCGTCGCGATGTTCTGCCGTACATTCACGCGGGCTGGGTCGCCGCATTGACTGCCGGCGCCGCGACCTGGGGAGTGGCCACCTATCTTGTAGATGTGTCTGGCGCCAGCCGCGAAATGACAGAGGGCTTCTCCGCCGTGTTTGCCGCTATTGTCCTGCTCACGGTGGGAATCTGGATGCACCAGAAGAGTCTTGCCGGCCGCTGGCAGGCGTATGTGCGCGACAAGCTATCTTCGGCACTGACAAAGAGCTCGGCATTAATGCTGTTTACCTTGTCTTTTGTGACCGTCTATCGTGAAGTCTTCGAAACAGTACTGTTCTACGCGGCTCTGTGGAGCGATGGGAACGGTCCGTACATGCTCGCAGGTCTGGGGTGCGGAATCGCGATTTTAAGCGCGATCGCAGTCGTCCTGCTGCGGTCGTCTGCGCGTCTGCCGATAAGCCAGTTCTTCGCATTCAGCTCAGCCCTGGTTGCGGTGCTCGCCACGGTATTGATCGGAAAGGGAGTGGCCGCTCTGCAAAAAGTGGGGATATTCGAGAACACGGCGGTTAGCGCTCCGCACATCGAGATTCTTGGTATTTACCCGTCTTTGCAGACCTTGACAGCCCAACTGCTGCTCGTCGCCGTCGTAATTATTTCCGTTACATACAATCTGCGCTCTAGAAAAAACTTGAACGCAGAAAGTGCTTGACCCTCCAGTAACTGCAGAGTTTATAAATAGCGAATATCCGTACGTAAAGGTTCTGCATGGCGAACTGCTCTCATAACATATCGAAATTCCTCTTCATAGCGATACTATCCAATGTCTTGTCGACGGCACAGCCGCTTCATGCTGAAACAGTATTTGCGACTGGACAGGCATTCACATTGCGGGAAGCTGTTGCACGCGCTCAGGAAAGTGCACCTGGGGTTCAGGGCGCCAAGGCCGCGGTCGATAGTGCCGACGCTGCAGTGCAGGCCGCACGATTGCTTCCAAACCCGACATTATCCGTGGAAGCTGAAAACATTCTTGGCACAGGTCGTTATGCACGGTTCGGCGGAAGCGAAACGACCTACTCTGTCGCGATGCCGCTGGAACTTGGCGGGAAACGTAGTTCCCGCACTCGGGTCGCACAAGCCGAGCAGTCGGCGGCACAAATTGGTGTTGCCGTCGCCAAAGCAGACCTGACGTTAAAAATAACCCAGGCGTTCATTGCCGTCGCGGCAAGCGAACGGCGTCTCAGGATAGCGGATCAACGGCGGGAACTGGCAGTGCAGACTGAACGCGTCGCACACCTTCGCGTTGGTGCCGGCAAGGTCTCCCCTATCGACGAACAGAGAGCGTCC